>NZ_JADMLH010000023.1 GCF_016464385.1 Nucisporomicrobium flavum
CAGCGGGCAGCGGGCAGCGGGCAGCGGGCAGCGGGCAGCGGGCAGCGGGCAGCGGGCAGCGGGCAGCGGGCAGCGGGCAGCGGGCAGCGGGCAGCGGGCAGCGGGCAGCGGGCAGCGGGCAGCGGGCAGCGGGCGGCGGGCGAAACGGCCGGAAAGCACGACGGCGCCGGCCTCCTCGCGGAGGGCCGGCGCCGGCGCGTCAGCGCTGGGCTGGAATCAGAGCGGGCGGATGTTGGCCGCCTGCGGGCCCTTCTGGCCCTGGGTCACCTCGAACTCGACCCGCTGGTTCTCGTCCAGGCTGCGGTAGCCGGAAGTCTGGATGGCGGAGAAGTGGGCGAAGACGTCGGCGCCGCCGTCGTCCGGGGTGATGAACCCAAAGCCCTTGTCCGCGTTGAACCACTTCACTACGCCGGTAACCATGATCGTCTCCTCGACGGTCGATCGCTCCCGACCATTATGGACGGGAACGAGGTAATAAGTCTCGCACTTCGCGGGACTCGTGCTGCCGTACTGATCGCCCGTACCGGAGAACCCCGGGTTACGACAAAGAGCGCCTGGGGCAGACTTCCCCACAGGCGCTCCTGAGTACTTGGGAACCAAACTGACACAACGCGTAGGAGCCTAGCACGCACAAGGGGGTCTGCTCGTGATCGGCGTGGAAGTGGCACGGCAACTCAGGGAGGCAGGGTTGGGGTGGAAGCCCGCCCCGGGGGACAGCTTCGCCATCCCCGACCGAGACCTGGACGAGGACACCTTCGTGCTCAGCAACATGACCATCGAGGTGTACCCGGTGCCCGAGGGGCGCGTCATCGGCTTCAACGGCACCACCGAGTGGGCGCTCGACGACGTGGAGCTCGACGAGGCGCTCTGGCTGCCCCGGGAGGACCAGCTGCGCGACCTGCTCGGCGGGACTTTCCGCAGCCTGCGACGGGGCGACGCGGGCTACGAGGTCGGCATCACCCTGCTGGGTGAGGACCGTACGTTCACCGCGGCGTCGCCGGAGGAGGCGTACGCGGCGGCTCTGTTGCATCTCCTGGCCGCTGCCGGCCTCTGACCGGGGGCCAGGGCTCCCGGGGGCTCACCGGCCCGGGTCGGCCTCGGGGAGCTCGGCGATGAGCGCGGCCAGGCCGTCGGCGTCGAGCAGGTCGGCCGGGCGTACGGTCACGCCGTCGCGGACGTAGTGGAAGCCGGCCCGTACCCGTGCGACCGGCACGCCCGCCAGCGCCGCCCATGCCACCCGGTACGCCGCGAGCTGCACAGTGGCGGCCGCGGCGTCGGCTGCGGCGGGGCGCCGGCCGGTCTTCCAGTCGATGACGTCGAAGCGGTTGCCGGGCTCGGCGAAGACGGCGTCCATCCGGCCACGGATCACCACACCGGCCACGGTGGTGGCGAACGGGACCTCGACCTCGACCGGCGTACGGTCCGCCCACTCCCCCGCCAGGAATGCCTCCTGCAACGCGGCCAGCTCCTCGTCCGCCGCCGCGTCGTCGTCCGCCGCGCCGGGCAGTTCGTCGAGGTCGAGCAGGCGTACGGACCCGTACCGTTGCTCCAGCCAGGCATGGAACGCCGTGCCCCGCCGCGCGAAGGGCGCGGGCCGCTGCGGCAGCGGCCGGCGCAGGGAGCGGGCCAGCAGTTGCGGGTCGCGGCGCAGGACGACCAGCTGGGACACCGACAAGTGCGGCGGCAGCGCCACCTCGAGCGGGCCGTCGCGCCGGACCCGTTCCTCCCGCTCGGCTAGCAGCAACGCCGCCTCCTGCCGCCACCGCTGCACGTCCGGATCCACCTCGGCGGCCGGCTCGGCAGGTTCGGCTTCCGCACCCGCGGGCTGCGGCTCCGCAGGCCGGCCCTCCGCGGCCTGAGCCGTAGCCTGGAGGGCTTCGGTTGCGGGCGGGGCCAGCCCGGTCAGGTCGGCGGCCAGTCCGGCGCGCGCCCCCACCTCGGCGTCCGACTCCGCCAGCTCGGCGAACGCGGCCGCCGCCTCCGGGGTCGGTGCGGCGATCATCCGCCGGATCAGGTCGGCGGCCGCCGCCATCGCCGGGCGGCGCGCGCCCAGCGGGTCCGACGGCCACTCCGCCGACGCCACCAACTCGGCGCTGGGATTGGCGGCGTCTCCGGGCGGTTCCGGCGCCCAGTGCTCGACCACCCCGACGCCCTCGCCGCAGGCGTCCCGGATCTCGGTCAGGAACACCGACGGGCCGCGGGGCCGCTTCACGCCGTCGCCCCACCAGTAGCCCGACGCCAGCAGCAGCCGGCGCGGACGGGTGACGGCCACGTACGCGAGCCGCCGCTCCTCCCGCTCGTCGTGCTCACGCCACGCCCGCCCGAACGCCGTCACGGCCGCGGCCACGTCCTTCTGGTCGACGGCCTCCGCCAGGTCCAGCTCCGGCAGCCCGTCGGAGTCCCCCCGCAGCGGGAACGGCAGCACCCCGATGCCGCCCAGGTAGTTGTCCGAGCCCCGGGTCATGCCCGGCCACACGTTTTTCGTGAGACCCGCCACGGAGACCACGTCCCACTCCAGGCCCTTGGCGGCGTGGGCGGTCAGGATCTGGACGGCGCCCTCGACCACGTCCACCTGGCCGGGGGTGAGGCCGCGCTCCTCCTCCTCGGCCGCGGCGAGGAACGCGAGGAACCCCGCGAGCGTGCCGCCGTCGGTCTCGCCCGCGTACCGGGCGGCGACGTCTCCGAGCGCGTCGAGGTGGCCTCGGGCCAGGCCTGCGTCACCCGCGCCCCAGCCGCGTACGGCGACCTCGACGTCCAGGCCGGTGGTGCGCTCGATGTCGGCGACCAGGTCGGGCAGCGGCTGGTCGAGGCGCAGGCGCAGTTCCGCCAGCTCCCTGCTGTACGCGCGCAGCCGCAGGTAGCCCTCCTGCGAGTACTGCTGGGGTGCCCCCAGGTCGGCCATCGCCTCGACGAGCGTGGCGTCCTCGAGCCGGTCCCCGAAGATCTGCTGCGCATCATCCGGACCGGGCGCCGCAGAAGAGCCGGAACCGGGCGTCGGGGTAGAGCCGGAGCCGGGCGCCGTCGTCGATGGGCCGGTTGTCGCGGCGGCGCGGGCGGAGGCGATCGCCCGGGCCCGGCGGTGCAGCGCCACCAGGTCGCGCGGGCCGATGCGCCAGCGGGCGCCCGTCAGGAGGCGCAGCAGGGCCGCGCCGTCGGTCGGGTCGGCGAGCACCCGCAGCGTGCAGACGACGTCGCGGACCTCCGGCGTGTCGAGCAGGCCGCCCAGGCCCACCACCTCGACGGGCAGGCCGCGGGCACGCAGCGCCTCCTCGATCGCCGGGATCTGGCTGCGCACCCGGACCAGGACCGCGCTGGTCGGCCGCTTCTCCAGCGGGATGTCCGCCGGCGCCGCCTCCGGCAGCCGGGCCGCCGCCCGCCACGAGGCCAGCACCGAGTCCGCGATCCAATCCGCCTCTTCCGCGTACGTGGACAGCAGCGCGCACGCCACCGTGCGGCCACCGACGCGATCAGCCACCCGCTGGGCCGGGACGAGCTCGGCAACCCGGGCGCCGGCGGCGCGCAGCGGACGCGAGAGGGCGTTGGCGACCTGGAGGATCTCGGGACGGTTGCGCCAGCTCCGGGTCAGATTCAGCACCCACGCCTCGCGACCGCCGGGGCCGGTGAACTCGGCGGGGAAACGGTCAAGCGTGCCCGCGGACGCACCGCGCCAGCCGTAGATCGATTGGCAGGGGTCGCCGACCGCGGTCACCGGGTGGCCGCCGCCGAACAGCGCGTTCAGCAGCACGACCTGGGCGTGGCTGGTGTCCTGGTACTCGTCCAGCAGCACGATCTTGTAGCGGCCCCGCTCGATCGCACCCACTTCGGGATGATTCCGGGCCACCAGCGCGGCGCGGGCCATCTGGTCGCCGAAGTCCATCGCCTCCAGGTCGAGTTTGCGCTGCTCATAGAGGCGTACGAGGGGCAGCAGGGTGAGCCGGTGCCGCTGGCGCTGCAGCATGTCGGCGACGTCCTTGTAGACCCGGCCGGGCAGCGACTGCACGTCGGCGAAGAACCGTCCCGTCCACGCGGCCAGGTCGTCGGGGCCGACGAGGTGCTCGGCCAGCTCGCCGGAGAGCGCCAGCACGTCGTCGGTGACGGTGCCGGGCGCGCGGTTCAGCCCCGTCATCTCCCCGGTGTACGAGCGCACCAGCGAGTCCACGATCTGCCACCGGGCCGCCTCGGTGAGCAGCCGGGCGGACGGCTCGTACCCGGCGCGCAGGCCGTGCTCGGTGACCACGCGGGCCGCGTACGAGTGGTAGGTGGCGACCGTCGGCTCCCCGGCCAGCGCCTCCTGCTGCCCCAGCCGGCGGACCAGCTGACCGAGCCGCGTCCGTACGCGATGGGCCAGCTCGCCGGCGGCCTTACGGGTGAACGTCAGGCCGAGGATCTCGTCCGGGTGGGCGTACCCGTTGGCGACGAGCCAGACCACCCGCGAGGCCATCGTCTCCGTCTTTCCGGACCCGGCACCCGCGACGACCAGGACGGGTTCGACCGGGGCCGCGATGATCGCGGCCTGCTCCGGGGTGGGCGCGTGCAGCCGCAGCAGCCGGGCGAGCTCCAGCGGGGTGTAGCGCGGCCCGGCATCGGCGCGCCGCCGCGGCCGGGGTTCGGCGTCGGCGAAAAGGCTCGGTTGCGTCATCGTGGACGGTTCTACCCTCGCTGGTCCGCGGCGGGCGGACCGGACGCCGGCCCGCCGACGGTGCCGGCGCGCGTGGACGGCGCGGGGCCGGGTTCGACGACCTGCCGGCCCTGACCGCTGACCGGGCAGCTGGTCCGCACCGGACAGACCCGGCACTTCGCGTTCGCGACGGCTGAGAAGGTCGCCGCGGCCATCGTGTCGGCGGTGCGGCGGACCATCGCGTACGCCCACTGCGGGTCGTCGGCCTCGGCGAGCGGCACCTGCATCTGCTCGCGCGCCTCCTTGCTCGGCCCGAGCTGCACCAACGCCGCCCCGCCGCTGCCGGCGCCCTCGGCGAGCTGGTCGAACGCGCCCGCGTCCACGGCGGCCTGATATCCGGCGAGCTGGGCGTGCTCCTCCACCTCGCTCGCGGTGACCGCGGTGCTCTTGCCGGTCTTCAGGTCGATGACGACCAGCCGGCCCTGCTCGTCCACCTCCAGCCGGTCGACCCGCCCGGTGAGCTGGATCGGCCGCGTCGGGTCGTCGAGGCGCACGGTGAACTCGTGCTCGATCGCGAGCAGCCGCCGCGGGTTGCGCGCCAGCCAGCGCAGCAGCTTGTCCACCATGCCCTGCGCGCGTTCCTGCTCCGGCCCGGCCAGCCAGCGCGCCGCCAGCTCGATCGCGTCGAACCGCGCCGACACGTACTCGACGAGCCGCTCCCGGTCGGCGTTCGCGTCCTCGGCCAGCATCGCCGCGGCGTGCACCAGGTTGCCGACCCCCTGCGCGGGTCCGGCCGGCGCGGCACCGCCATGGCGTTCCAGCAGCCAGCGCAGGCTGCACCGCAGAGCGCTCTCCATCGCCGACGGCGTCACCTTCACCGGCTCGCCGTCGTCGACCAGCGGCCGGTCGTCGGAGAGCGGCCGCAGCCCCCACCACTCGTCGGGATGGGCCCCGGGCACCCCGGCCTGGGCGAGCCGGGCCAGCTCGGCCGCTGCGGCATGCCGCCGGGCGGGCGTGGCGTCGGGCGCTACCACGACGGTACGCAGCTCCGCGACCAGCGCGGACAGGGTGAGGGCGCGGGGCGGGCGGCCCAAGGGCAGCTCGAAGTCACCCTCGCCCTCCCCGGGTTTCTGGATGTCCGCGTTGCCGGGGTCCGGCTCGCCGGCGCCGGCGTCGGTGGGGTCCGGCTCGCGGGCGTCCGGGTCGTCGTCGGGTTCGGGTTCCGGGGGGCCGGGGTCGTCCGGGCCCGGTTCCGTGGGGCCCGGGCCGCCTGGGCCGCCCGGGCCGGCGGGCGGTGGGTCGCCTCCGCCGCGGCGGTCCGGCATGGCCAGCTCGCTCAGGAAGCGGCTCGGTTGCTCCTCGCCGTCCGCGCCGCCCACGCTGGCCGAGGCCACCGCGGTCACGACCAGCCGCTGCCGGGCCCGGGTGGTGGCCACGTAGAAGAGGCGGCGTTCCTCGTCGAGCAGCGCCGAGGTCTGACCGGCGATCGCCGCCGTGTCCGGGGCGGCCCGGCCCGCGAGGACGTCGACGAGGCGTTCCGAGCCCAGCAGGCTGCCGCGCAGCCGCAGGTCCGGCCAGATGCCCTCCTGGACGCCGGCCAGCACCACGACATCCCACTCCAGGCCCTTGGCGGCGTGCGCGGTGAGCAGGCGTACGGCCTCACCGCGGTCCGCGCTCGGGGCGATGGAGTCGGCGGGCAGGTCCTGGCCGAGCACGTGGTCGAGGAACACCTCCGTACGCGCACCCGGCAGCCGGTCGACGAAACGGGCGGCGGCGTCGAACAGCACCACCATCGCGTCGAGGTCGCGGTCGGCTGCCTCGGCGCGCCACTGCCGGGCCCGGCCGCCCTCGCCGCCGGGGTCGGCCGGGGCGCCGCGGGTGCTGAGGGCGTACCACTTCTCGGCGAGACCGCCGGCGCGCCAGACCGACCAGAGCACCTGCTCGGCGGTCGCGGCCGGCGCGGCCGCCGCCTCCCGGGCGGTGGCGAGCAGCCGGGCGACGTTCTGCGCGGGCGCCGCCCAGCGTCGCTCCACCATGTCGAGGCCGGCCGGGTCGCGCACCGCGTCGACGAGCAGCTCGCCGGAGGGCCTGCGGTCGCCGGCCGCCAGCGCGAGCGCCCGCAGTCCTTGCCGCAGCCGCCGCTCGGCCAGCGGGTCCGCCCCGCCCAGCGGCGAGTGCAGCAGCGCGACCGCCGCCTCCTCGTCCAGCACCGCGGGGTCGAGGGCGCAGCGCAGGAGCAGCAGGAACGGCGCGACCGCGGGTTGCAGGTGCAGCGGCATGTCCTCGGCATGGGTGACGGTGGGCACGCCGGCGGCCGCGAGCCCGCGCTGCAGGGAGGGCAGTTGCAGGCTGGTGGACCGCAGCACCACGGCCATCCGGGACCAGGGGACGCCGTGCAGCAGGTGGGCCTCGCGCAGGGCGTGCGCGACGAACGCGGTCTCGCTGGTCGGCGAGCGGAAGGTACGCACGACCGCCTCAGGCGCCGGCGAGGCGGATCCGGCCGAGGAAGCAGGACCAGCCGGCGTAGCGGCGGGCGCGGAGGGTGCGTGTGCGGCCGGGGGGTGCATGGGGCGGTGGCGGACCCGGCCGCGCATGCGTCGGGCGACCCGGCTCGTGGCGGCCAGCAGGCCCGGGCGGGCGCGGTAGTTGGTGTGCAGCGTGATGACTTCCGCCAGCGCGCCCGATGCCGTGCGGAAGCGGGCCGGGAAGGTGTCGATCGCTTCCGGGTCGGCGCCGCGGAAGCCGTAGATGGAGGAGTCCGGGTCGCCGAACGCCACCAGCGGTTTGCCGCCGCCCGCCACCAGGGTGAGCAGGTCGATCTGGGCCGGGTCGGTGTCGGCGAGCTCGTCGACGTAGACGTACGCCAGGCGGCGGCGCTCCGCCTCCAGCAGGCCCGGGTCGTCGGTGAGCAGGCCGGCGGCCGCGCGGATGAGCTCGGCCGGGTCGTAGGCCGTCGAGCCGCGGGTGGTGACGTCGCGCAGGGCGAGGACGGCCACGTACTCGCGGAGGAAGCGGGCCGCGGCGGGCCAGTCGTCGCGGCCGAGTCTCTCGCCGAGGCGGGCGAGCTCGACCGGGCCGATGCCGCGCTCGGCCGCTCGTTGCATGAGGTCGCGGAGCTGCTGGGCGAAGGCGCGGGTGGGCAGGGCCGGGCGCAGCGCCTCCGGCCAGCGGACCGTGTCCGGCGCCTGGTCGTCCCCGACGACCTCGAGCAGCTCGCGGATGATGAGATCCTGCTCCGGACCGGTGAGCAGCCGGGGGGACGGTTCGCCGCGCTCGGCGGCCGCGCGGCGGAGCAGGCCGAAGGCGTACGCGTGGAAGGTGCGTACCAAGGGCTCGTGGTAGGTCGCGCCGCCGATCCGGGCCTCGATGCGGTCGCGCAGCGCGGTGGCGCCGCGGCGGCCGAAGGTCAGCACCAGGATGCGCTCGGGGTCGACGCCCGCGGCGATGCGCTCGGCGACCGCCTCGACCAGCACCGTGGTCTTGCCCGTGCCGGGGCCGCCGACGACCAGCAGCGGACCGTCCGTATGACCGGCGACATACCGCTGCACCGGGTCGTCCAGCAGCGGCGCCGCGGCGGGCGCGGGGCGGCGCACCAGCCGGTACGCGGGCCGGCGCACTGCCGCGGGGGTCGAAGTCACGGCACCAATGACACCACGCAGCTACGACAAAATCCGCTTCAGGGTTTCCCGATCGAGGCGCGCAGGCGTACGGGCATGGGCACGCGGTGCACCTGCGGTTCGCCCGGGGGGCCGAGGAGCAGCTCCACGGCCTTCCATCCGAGCTGGTAGTGCGGCAGGGAGATGCTGGTCAGCTGGGGTCGCAGCCACGCCGCGAGGTCGGAGTCGTCGAAGGAGAGCACCGACACGTCGTCCGGGATGGCGTGTCCGGCCTCACGCAACGCCTGGTACGCCCCCAGCGCGATCCGGTCGTTCAGGCAGATCAGCGTCCGCGGCTTCAGCCCGTTTACCAGCGCGGCGCGCACCGCCTCGTACGCGGGCTCGGGCCACCAGTCGCAGTCGATCGTGCCGGCGAGCCTGACCCCCGCGGCACCGAAGCCCTCGCGGATGCCGGCGAGCCGTTCGCGCCCGGCGAAGACGTGCTGGGCGGGGCTGCCGACGAGGTGGATGCCGTCGCGGTGGCCGGCCTCGATGACCGTCTTGGCGGCGCTCCAGCCGGCGCCCACCTCGTCGGGGATCACCGAGTGGTACGCCGGTCTCGCCGCCCGGGTCAGGCAGTTGAGCAGCACCACCGGGTGGCCCTTGATCACCTTGGGGATGCGGACGTAGCGGGTGAACATGCTCGCGTACACGAACGCGTCGACCTGCCGGTCGAGGAAGTCGGAGATCAGCTTCTCCTCGACGACCGCGTCGCCCTCGGTCTCGCCGATGAAGAGCAGGTGTCCGTGGGCGACCGCGGCGGCGAGGGCGCCGTGGATGGCGCGGCCGGCGTACGGGTCGGAGGCGAGGGTGTCGGAGACCAGCGCGACGGTCTTGGTGACCTTGGTCCGCAAGCTCCGCGCCATGAGGTTGGGCCGGTAGTCGAGCTCCTGGGCCGCGCGGAGCACCCGTTGCCGGGCGTCCTCGGATATCCGCATGTCGACGTGGCGTCCGGCGAGGACGAAGGACGCCGTACTGCGGGACACACCGGCCCGCTGTGCGACCTGCAGCAGGGTGGCCCGTTGCTGAGGCATGGCGCAAAGTGTTCCACGCGCGGTCCACGGCGCCGACGCGGCTCCGCGCCTTTCGCGAAACTTCACGCAGGTGTTGGCACATCGACAACCCTTGACGCCCGGCAAGGAAGCGAGGAGCGTCAGCGCTAAACCCATCTAGCAGACCCCCTGCCGAGCCGGCAGCCGCAGTCGCACCGGTTCGGCAGGGCCGGGGACGCCCCACGGACCCGCCTGACCCCGTACCCGCGGGCGGCGGTGGCCGGTATGCCGCCGGCATCCGCGGCGCCCCTTCGCCGCCGCGGGCCGCCGTGGCACCGCGGCGACGAGAACCCGGCCCGGCAGCGTCAAGCCGCCGGCCGCGCGGGAGCGTCGCGCACCGGGGCGCGCGTCCGGTGAGAGCATGCCCCGGCGCGCCCACCGCGTCGCCCGGCGGGCTGCCGAGGCCCCGGTCACGCCGGGGACGGATGACTACCGCCCCCGGCGTGACAACCCTTCAGGCCGTCAGCGCCCGCTCGACGGCGTCCAGCGCGGCGTCGATCGAGGTGACCAGCGTGACCTGGGCGAGCGCGGGCCCGCGGACGAACCCGGTCCCGGTGATCTCACCCAGCCAGCGCCACAGTCCGCCGTAGAAGCCGTCCGGGTCGAGGACGACGATCGGCTTGCGGTGCAGGTCGAGGGTGGCGGTCGTCCACACCTCGAACAGCTCGTCCAGGGTGCCGAGGCCGCCCGGCAGGGTCACGAACGCGTCGGAGCGCTCGATCATGATGTTCTTGCGGGCGCCCATGTCGGTGGTGACGACCAGCTCGTCGGCGGAGGGGTCGGCGACCTCGAGGTCCACCAGGGACTGCGGGATCACGCCGAGGGTGTGGGCGCCGCCGGACCGGGCCCCGTCGGCGACCGCGCCCATCATGCCGACGCAGCCGCCGCCCGAGACGAGCGTGTGCCCGCGCGGGCCGAGGGCCTTGCCGAACGCGGTGGCCAGGTCGAGGTGCTTGCGGTCGATCGCGGACGAGGAGGCGCAGAAAACGCAGATGGCCGCCACGTCACCGCTTCCCGTTGCCGTTGGCCGCGCGGTCGGCGTCCACGATCATCTTGACCGCCTCCTCGACGTCGTCGGTCACCGTGATGAGGTCAAGATCGTCCGCGCTCACCTTGCCGTCGGCGAGCAGCCGCTGCTTGATCCAGTCGAAGAGGCCGCCCCAGTACTCCGTGCCCATGAGGATCACCGGGAACCGGGTCACCTTGCGGGTCTGTACGAGCGTGACCGCCTCGAACAGCTCGTCCAGGGTCCCGAAGCCGCCCGGCAGCACGACGAAGGCCTGCGCGTACTTGACGAACATGGTCTTGCGGACGAAGAAGTAGCGGAAGTCGATGCCGATGTCGACCCAGTCGTTGAGCCCCTGCTCGAACGGCAGTTCGATACCGAGCCCGACCGACATGCCGCCGGCCTCGGTGGCGCCGCGGTTGGCCGCCTCCATCACGCCCGGGCCGCCGCCGGTGATCACCGCGTAGCCGGCCCCGGCCAGGGCCGCGCCCAACTGGGTGGCGAGCTCGCACTCGGGGCTGTCCGGGGAACTGCGGGCGGAGCCGAAGACGCTCACCGCCGGCGGCAGGTCCGCGAGGGTGTCGAAGCCCTCGACGAACTCCGACAGGATCCGCAGGGCGCGCCAGGCGTCCTTCGTCTTCCACTCACCCCGGTGGTGCGAGTCGAGCAGTTTCTCGTCGGCCGTGCTCGGCGGTATCGAATCACGCCGCAGCGTGACGGCGCCGCGATGACGCTCCTGGGGTACGCGCTCACGGCCGTTGGTGCTGTCCGTCATGGCACCCACGGTAGTGCGGACGGTCCGTAACCGGTGAATAACCGGTTGGGTTTCGGCAAGAGGATTGCGGCCCCGCGGCGTTTTTGCCAGATTGAAGCCACGGACGGTAGCTCCGCGACGTCTGTACAGTTACCGACCCACCCGCACGGCAGGCACGGCGCTCGGCTCCGGCCGGGCATCTGGGCGAAGGAGCCACCGTGATGACCCGTTACGAGCGCATGAAGATGCAGCGCCGCATGCAGCGGCGGATCCGGCAGGTCGTCGAGGAACGCCGCCTGGCGCTCGCCCTGCGGCCGCCGGCGGACCCGGCGTTCGACCCCGAGACCACGGTCGAGATACCGCGGCCGCAGCAGGCCTGAGATCCCGGCAGGGCCGCCGATTCAGTACGCCGCCAGCCAGCGGTGCAGCGTGGCGGCACCGTCGCGGATCTTGCCGATCTCGACGTGCTCGTCCGGGGCGTGGGCCAGCATCGGGTCCCCCGGCCCGTAGTTCAGCGCGGGCACGCCCAGCGCCGAGAACCGCGACACGTCGGTCCAGCCCAGCTTCGCGGCCGGCTCCGAGCCCACCGCGGTCACGAAGTCGCGGGCCGGGGCGGCGTCCAGCCCCGGCAGCGCCCCGGGCGCCGAGTCGGTCACCTCGAGCTCGAAGCCCGCGAAGACCTCGTGCAGGTGGTCGAGGGCCTGCTGCTCCGTACGGTCCGGGGCGAAGCGCAGGTCCACCTCGACGGCGCACTCGTCCGGGATGACGTTGCCGGCCACGCCGCCGGTGATCCGTACGGCGCTCAGCCCTTCACGGTACGTACACCCATCGATGGTGACCGTGCGCGGCCGGTAGTCGCCCAGCCGTCGCAGCACCTCCCCCGCCGCGTGGATGGCGTTCACTCCGCGCCACGCCCGCGCGGGATGCGCCCGGCGCCCGCGGGTGCGTACGGTCACCCGCAATGTGCCCTGGCAGCCCGCCTCGACCACCCCGTACGTGGGCTCCAGCAGGACCGCGAAGTCGGCGGCGAGCCACTCCGGACGGTGTTGGGAGAGCAGGTGCAGCCCGTTGAACTGACTCTCGATCTCCTCCGACTCGTAGAACAGGTACGTCAGGTCGTAGCGGGGATCGGGCAGGGTGGCCGCGAGGTGCAGTGCCAGGGCCACCCCCGACTTCATGTCCGCGGTGCCGCAGCCGTAGATGAGGTCGTCCACCACGGTCGAGGGCAGGTTGCCGTTGACCGGGACGGTGTCGAGGTGCCCGGCGAGCACGACGCGCTGGTCGCGGCCGAGGTCCGTCCGCGCCATCACCGTGTTCCCGTGGCGCTCGGTGCTCAGGTGCGGCGCCTGCCGCAGGACGTCCTCCACGCAGTCGGCGATGACCTTCTCGTCGCGCGAGACAGACTCGATGTCGACAAGCGTGCGGGTGAGCACCACGGGGTCGACGAGCACGTCCGGGGTCAGGGGGTTGCCCATGAGCCGCACACTACCGGCCGGACGTGCCCTAGTAGTGTTCCGCGGTGTGAGTAGCGCGATCTCGACCTCGGCAGCCTGGGGCATCGGCCTCGCCACCGTCACCACCGACGGGACGGTGCTCGACACCTGGTATCCGTCCGGCCATCTCGGCCTCGGCGCCCTGCCGGAGGACGCACCCACCCTGCCCGCCGGCCTCGTCGGGCCGAAGGCGCTCGCCGGGCTCGCCACCGTCGAGGTGCGCACCGAGGTGGCCTCGCTGGCCGACCCGATCAAGGACTCCGCGGACGCGTACCTGAGGCTGCACCTGCTCTCGCACCGCCTGGTACGCCCCAACGAGCAGAACCTCGACGGCATCTTCGGCCAGCTCGCCAACGTGGCGTGGACCTCGGCCGGCCCCTGCCCGCCGGACCGGGTGGACGAGCTGCGCCTCATCGAGCGCGCGGCCGGCCGGCACCTGTCCGTGTACGGCGTCGACAAGTTCCCGCGGATGACGGACTACGTGGTGCCCTCGGGCGTACGCATCGCCGACGCCGACCGGGTGCGGCTCGGCGCCCACCTGGCGAGCGGGACCACCGTCATGCACGAGGGGTTCTGCAACTACAACGCGGGCACGCTGGGCACGTCGATGGTCGAGGGCCGGATCGTGCAGGGCGTCGTCGTCGGCGACGGTTCCGACATCGGTGGCGGTTCGTCGATCATGGGCACGCTCTCCGGCGGTGGCAAGGACAAGGTGTCGATCGGCGAGCGCAGCCTGCTCGGCGCCAACGCGGGCATCGGCATCTCGCTGGGCGACGACTGCGTGGTCGAGGCGGGCTGCTACATCACCGCCGGCTCGAAGATCACCCTGCCGGACGGCCGCGTGGTGAAGGCGCGGGAGCTGTCCGGCGTCGACAACCTGCTGTTCCTGCGCAACTCCGTCACCGGCGCGCTCGAGGCCCGCCCCCGGAAGGGAACGGGCATCGAGCTCAACGCGGCGCTGCACGCCAACGACTGAACGAGTTACGGCGCCTTGATGGTGACCGGCTTGTTGAAGTCGTAGAAGTCGATGGTGGCGAGCGGGTCCTGCCCCTGGATCGTGCCGCCGATGCGACGGACGAGGTTGTCGGCCACCCAGATGTCCACCGTCACCTGGGAGCTGTAACCGGCGACCCCGTCGAGGCCGAACCAGCCGAGCTCGGTGTCCGGCAGCTTCGTCAGGGCGGCGGCGGGGTCGGCGTCGCTCGTACGCTCCGCGATGGTGAGGCGGTAATGCGTCGCCTCCACGCCGCGGACGCTTTCCGTGCCGATCTTCTGCACGTTTCCGTCGCTGACGGCGGCGCGGACGACATCACCTGCCGCCTTGGTGAACGGCACCATTTTCTCGTCGGCGGAGAGTTTCGTGCGCGTGGTCTTGCCGCCGGCCGGCGTCGTGTACTGCTGATTCCCCACGACGATGATGGTCTCCGAGGTTCCCTCGCCCTTGGTGACGATGCGGTAGTCGTCGCCGTTCACCTCGCCCTCCGCGCTGAAGGCGCCGCCGCCGTGTACGGCCTCGCTGAACTTCAGCGACGTGACGTTCTGCGTCTTCTCGGCGGCGGCCAGCAGGATCGACGGGAGCGAGGTGGTCGGCGACACACTGGGCTGCGAGTTCCCGGTGACGGCGACGGTCACCGCGACAGCCGCGGCGGCGACCCCGGTGGCCATCGCGGCGAACAGGGCGCGGCGCTTTCCCCGCCGCGGCGCCGCGGGGGTCTCGGCGGCACGGATCGGTGTGGTGGTCTGGGTCATGGCCTTCTCCAGAATGGCTCGGTAACGGGCTGATCCCGGCGCCGGAGGGGCGTCACGGAGAACGGGATCCAGCGCGCCGAGCCGCTCGATTCCACGGTCGTCGTCGGCGGTCATCAGCGATCACTCCCCTTTCCGCGGGATTCGGTCCGTACCTGTGCGGCATCCGGAGAATCTCGCCGCTCGAGTTCGCGGGAAAGACGGGCCCGTGCTTTGTAGAGGCGCGACGACACATTCGCCGGCGTGACGCCGAGAACGGTCGCCATGTCCGAGACGCTGAATCCGTCCCAGGCGCGCATGAGCAGCAATTCCCGGTCTTCCTCGGACAGCTCGGCCAGCGCTTCCCAGACGAGCCCGTCCTGCTGGTCCGCGACCGGTTCGCCGTGCATGGTCGCCAGCCGCAGGTGCAGGTCGCGCTGCCGCTGGGCCGAGCGCCGGTGGTTCGCCAGCACATTGCGGGCCACGCCGAACAGCCACAACCGGCCGTCGACAGGCGGTATCTGCGTACGTCTGCGCCAGGCGACGGCGAACGTCTCGGCCGTGACGTCGTCGGCGTCGGAACCGGAGTCCGTACGCCGGCGGGCGAACCCCCACACGTCCGTGAAGTTCGCCGCGAAGAACCCGTTGAATTCTTCTTCGGTCATGGGGTTCCTCCGCCCTCGGTTGCCCCTTCCTGTCCGGCACGATGCGAATCTCGCCGGTCAGCGCAGAACTTCTTCGGCGGCGGCGCGGACGGCTGCGGTCAAGGTTGTCAGAATCGCCGACTCGAGGCGCCAGTACTGCCAGTACAGCGGCACGTCGAGGTGGCGCCCCGGGGTGAGTTCGGCCAGCCGGCCGGCGGCCAGGTCGGGGCGGGCGAGCTGCTCCGGCACCATGCCCCAGCCCAGGCCCAGCCGGATCGCGTCGACGAAGGCGGCCGCCGCCGGGACGTAGTGGACCGGTGGGTCGAGGTGCCGGCGCGTCACCGAGGCGAGGAAGCGGTGCTGCAGCCGGTCCTTGCGGTTCAGCACGATCATCGGGGTCGTGGCGAAGTCGTCGAACACCCCGGGCGCCGCGACGGCGAGGTAGCGCATCGCGCCCAGCCGTTCGACCCTGCAGCCCTGCACGGCGGTGTGCTGGGCGGTCACGGCGGCCATGGCCGTACCGGCGCGGAGCAGGTCGGCGGTGTGGTCCTGGTCGTCCTGGTGCAGGTCGAAGCCGAGCGCCGGGTCCCCGGGCAGGGCGGCCAGCGCCGGCAGGAACCAGGTGTGCAGGGAGTCGGCGTTGACCACCACCGCGATCCGGGTACGGCCACCGCCGCCGAGCGCCCCACGGGCCGCGTCGAGCGCCTCCCGTTCCAGCAACGCGACCTGGCCGGCGAGGCGTACCAGGGCCTGGCCCGCCTCGGTCGGCTCGGCCGGCTTCGTGCGCCGGACCAGCACCTGACCGACGGCCTGCTCGAGCGCCTTGATCCGCTGGCTCACCGCCGACGGGGTCACGTGCAGCGCCCGCGCGGCCGCGTCGAAGCTGCCCTCGCCGATCACCGCGTGGAACGTGGCAAGCTGCACGGCGTCCATCAGTTCTCCTTAACTTCCTGAAGATTCTTTAGCTGGAGAACAGCATGGCACCGCCCTAGCGTCGAGGACGTGCTCACCTCCACCCTCGCCGGTTTCGCCGCGTCCGTCGTGCTCATCGTCGCCATCGGCGCGCAGAACGCCTTCGTGCTGCGCCAGGGACTGCGGCGGGAGCACGTACTCCCGGTGGTGGTCGTCTGCGCCGTCTCCGACCTGGCGCTGATCACCGCCGGCATCGCCGGCCTCGGCGCCGTCGTGGCCGCGCGCCCGGTGGCCGTCACCGTGATCCGGTGGGCCGGGGCCGCCTTCCTGCTCGCGTACGCCGCCATAGCCGCGAAGCGTGCACTCAGGCCGGCAGCTCTGTCTCCCACCGACCGCGGCCCGGCCACCCTGCGGGCGACCCTGCTCACCTGCCTCGCGCTGACGTACCTGAACCCGCACGTGTACCTGGACACCGTCCTGCTGCTCGGGGCGGTCGCGCAGCAGCATCCGCACCGCTGGTTCTTCGGCCTGGGGGCCGCCGCGGCCAGCGCCGTCTGGTTCACCGGGCTGGGACTGGGCGCGCGGCGGCTGGCGCCGGTGCTGGCGCGCCCCGGGGCGTGGCGGGTGCTCGACGGTCTGATTGCGGCCGTGATGGCGGCCCTCGGCATCGCCCTGCTTGTTTAGACGGCCATCGACCGATTTGCACGTATCGAGTAAACACGGGCGCATGCGCAGACTTCTCGTGTCGGCCGCGCTCGCCGCGGCCGTGGTGATCGGATCCGGAGGGCAGGCCTGGGCCGCCCCGCCGGCCGACCCCTCACCCTCCGCCGGCCTTCCGGCCGGCTGGTCCGTCCAGGACGGACACCTGACCTGGCACTCCGACAAGCGCGTGCCGATGGGCGACGCCGCTGTCGAGTTCTGGGCCGGCAACAGGCTGCTGGGGCGGCCGCTCGCCCAGCGTGACCAGCGCACGTTCCGGCTGGACCTGGGCGAGGTGTCCAGCCTCGACTCGCTGCAGGTCCGCGCCGGCGGCAAGCGCCTCGACGAGGCCGCCCCGTCGGCCGGCCGCCGATCCGCGGCGCCCGCGGTGAGCACCCCGGCGCCGCAGGCGAAGAACCCGGTCGACCCGG
Organism: Nucisporomicrobium flavum; assembly: GCF_016464385.1. Taxonomy (GTDB): domain Bacteria; phylum Actinomycetota; class Actinomycetes; order Mycobacteriales; family Micromonosporaceae; genus Actinoplanes; species Actinoplanes flavus_A. The sequence goes on from NZ_JADMLH010000023.1 coordinate 16,991, forward strand.
GCGTCAAGGGCCCCTACCGGACGGTCCGCGGCGAGTACTCGCTGGCCGGCGTCAAGCTCCCCGACTTCGGCAAGAAGGTCGAGATGCAGGCCGTGGTCGTCGCGCCCAAGGGCGCGCCGGGCAAGCGGCCGCTCGCGCTGTTCCTGCACGGCCGGCACTCGATCTGCTACAACGGCGCCGACGAGGACGCCCCGCAGGACTGGCCGTGCCCCCGGGGCACCAAGCCGATCCCGAGCTACCGCGGCTACCTGCAGGCCCAGGAGCTGCTCGCCTCGCAGGGCTACGTGACGGTGTCGATCTCGGCCAACGGCATCAACGGCCAGGACTACGCCGCCGAGGACGGCGGTGCGCAGGCCCGTTCCTCGCTGGTCCGCCAGCACCTGGCGAAGTGGGCCGCCTGGGCCGGCAGCGGCCGCTCCGGCGCTCCCTCGATCGTGCGCTCCGCGCCGCGCGCAGACCTGTCCAAGGTGTTCCTGATGGGCCACTCCCGCGGTGGCGAGGGCGTCAGCCGCGCCGCGATGGACACGCTCACCCCGCCGCCCTCCGCGCAGGACGGCTACCACGGCAAGGTCCGCTGGACGATCCGCGGCCTGCTGCTCATCGGCCCGACGATCTTCGGGCACAACCCGGTGCCGGACGTGCCGTCCGCGACGATCCTGCCGGGCTGTGACGGCGACGTCTCCGACCTGCAGGGACAGATCTTCATCGACGAGACCCGCGGCGTGAGCCGGGGCAAGGCGCTGCACAGCTCGCTGTACGTGGTCGGCGCCAACCACAACTACTTCAACACCGAGTGGACGCCCGGACAGGCTGCGGCACCGGCGTGGGACGACTTCTGGAGCGAGGAGCCCGACCCGGTCTGCTCGCCCGGCGCGCCGACCCGGCTGACCGCCGCGCAGGAGCAGAAGGCCGGTGCGACGTACATCGCGGCCGCCGCCCGCCTGTTCGTGGGCCGCGACGACCGGGTCCGCCCGCTGCTCGACGGCAGCGGCGTCCGTGCGCCGTCGGCCGACCCCGCGCGGGTGCTCAGCCACGCCATCGGCGCCAAGCGCACCGCCGCGCTGATCCCGTCGCCGTCCGTCGCCACCAGCGGTGCCCGGATCTGCGCCGAGATCGCCGACGACGCCAGCGCCTGCCTGGAGCCGGACAACTGGACGGAGCGCTCGGCGCACTTCGTCTCGTTCAACGGCGTGTCGCCCGAGCCCGGCCGGTACGCGGCCGACCTGACATGGACCACGGCGGACAAGCCGGTCACGCTCAAGGCACCCAAGCCGGTCACGCTCGCCGGGCACAAGGCCCTCACGCTGCGGCTCATGGTCGCGCCGAACAGCACCGGCAACCGCTTCGGCGTCGCCGTGATCGGCACGGACGGGCACCGTACGCAGCTGGGTGAGGTCCGCGCCGACGGGCTGCCCGGCACGGAGTACACGACGTCGTGGTGGGCGCAGGAGCTGCGCGTACCGCTCAAGGGCCTGCGCGGCAAGGTCGCGAAGCTGGAGCTGACGCCGCGGACGGCGAGCGGGCGGGCGTTCCTGATCGACGCCTGGGGCTGGGACCCGGGCACCCCCGACCCGCGCGAGACCTCCCTGCCGCGCATCGACATCGGCAGCCTGAAGGTCAAGGAGGGCAACTCCGGCACCAAGACGTACCAGGTTCCGGTCAAGATCACGGGCCGGGGCGGCGGCACGGTCCGGCTGTTCATGATGGACGCCGTGACGTACAAGAGCACGTCGTGGCTCGCCACCGTGCGGCCGGGCGCCCGTACCATCCCGGTGCCGGTCAAGGTGAAGGGCGACACCCTGTACGGCCAGAACGAGGGCAAGATGGTCGGCGCCAAGGCCGAACGCGGCTTCGTGATCGGTGACTACCAGGGCGGCATCGACGTCCGCAACGACGACCCGGCGCCGAAGCTCAGCCTGGGCACGGCGACGGACAAGGTGGCCGAGGGCGGCACGCTGCGCTGGCAGGTGAAGCTGTCCGCGCCCGCCGAGACGCCGTTCGACATCTGGGCGTCGCCGCAGAAGCCGGCGAGCGGCACCGAGCTGTCCAGCACCGACGTCGACCCGGCCTGGTTCCAGGAGTACGCGTACGAGGACCCCGAGCCGTCCCGGCCGCTGTCGGAGACGTACCTGACGCCGTACACGACGATCGAACCGGGCAAGACCAGCGGTGAGATCACCGTCCCGACGGTGACGGACAGCGCCGCCGAGTCCGACGAGATCGTGCAGCTGCAGTTCAGCGAGGAGAACGGCCTCGGCACGGTCACCGGTACGGTCACCGGCGACTGACCGTCCGCCGCGTCACCCCTCCGGGTACTGGGAGAACCGCACCATGTTCCCGGAGGGGTCGCGGAAGGCGCAGTCGCGGACGCCGTACGGCTGATCGATCGGCTCCTGGAGCACCTCGGCGCCGGCCGCCCGTACCCGGTCGAAGGTCTTGTCGCAGTCGTCGGTGCGGAAGATGATCCCCGGCAGCAACCCCTTCGCCAGCAGGTCCGCGGTGGCCCGCCGGTCGGCGTCGGAGGTGTGCGGGAAGTAGCCCGGGATCTCCAGGCCGATCTCGACGCCGGGCTGGTCCGGCGCCCCCAGCGTCAGCCACCGGTTATCCTCGAACTCCACGTCGGCGCGCACCTCGAGACCGAGGATGTCGCGGTAGAACGTCAGGGCCTCGTCGTAGTCGTGCACGATGAGGAAGCAGTGCGACAGCGAAATCGTCATGCCGCTCACGCTAGGGCGCTGCGGGCCCCGGGCGCTTCTCCGGATCTGATCGGTTGGCCCAGGCCACGGGCGATGCACCCGGGTATGCCGGCCACGCCGTCGTGGGTGCGGGCGCGGTAGGCGCTCGGCGTCTCCCCGACCAGCTCGGTGAACCGGGAGCTGAACGAGCCGAGCGACGTGCAGCCCACCCGGAGACACGCCTCGGTCACGCTCACGTCGCCGCGACGCAACAGGGCCTTGGCGCGTTCGATCCGGCGGGTCATCAGGTACGAGTACGGGGTTTCGCCGTACTCGGCGCGGAAGCGGCGCGCGAAGTGACCCGCGGACATGTGCGCCGTACGCGCCAGCGCGGGGACGTCGAGCGGCTCGGCGTACTCGCGGTCCATCCGGTCCCGGGCGCGGCGCAGCAGCGGCAGGTCGTCGCTCTTGCCCTCGCGCCGCCGGCCCGTCACGATCTCGACTCACGTGCCATGACGTGCACGATGACACAGACGTGCGGGATTTGACCCTCGACCTTGTCGAGGCACCAGGGTTCTGCGGTGTGGAGAGCGAGATGCGCGGGATCGGCGAGGTGTCCCGGGCCAGCGGCCTGGGGGTCAGCGCCCTGCGGTTCTACGACCGGGCCGGCGTGCTGGTGCCGGCCGAGGTGGATCCGACGACCGGCTACCGGCGGTACAGCGAGGAGCAGATCCTCGCCGCCCGCCTGGTGGCCGGGCTGCGCCGGGTCGGCATGCCGGTCGCGGACATCGGCCGGGCGGTCGCCGAGCTGCCCGACCCCCGGGCCGTCCGCAAGCTGCTGGACGAGCACCTGCGCCGGTTGGAGGACGGCCTGGCCGACGCCCGCCGCGAGCTCTCCCGACTCCATCACCTGCTGGACGCCGAGGAGACCACCATGACCCGCATCACCCTGCCCGCCGCCGCGCTCGCCGCCGCCCTCGACGCGGTCCGCTTCGCCGCCTGCGCGGACCCGGCCCTGCCGATGATCAACAGCGTGCTGCTGGAGACCGACGCGGAGGGCGTGCTGACCGTGGCCGCCACCGACCGGTTCCGGCTCGCCGTCTCCGAGGCCGCCGCCACGGTGGCCGGGCCGCCGGTCCGGGTCGCCGCGCCGCTGTCCTTCGCGGACGAGCTGCGCCCGCTGCTCACCGGCACGGTCACCCTGCACCTGGACGACGGGACGCTGGTCGCGGAGACGCCCGGCGGCCGCGTCGAGGCTCGGCCCCTGGACGTGGACTGGCCGGACCACCGCCGCCTGGTGACGCTCGACGCCCCCGGCGCCCGGCGGTTCACCGTGGACGGGTCCGAGCTGCGCGCCACCCTCGGTGCGGCCACCACGGTGACCCGCGAGCACGAGGGCCGCGAGTTCGAGGTCGCGATCCTGACCGTCGGCCCGGCCGGTGAGCTGCGTACGGCCGACGCGCACGCCTGGGCGGCCGACGCCGAGGCGCACGTGGCGGTCAACCGCGAGTACCTGCTGCAGGCGCTGGACGCGGGCGGGCCGGGCCAGCTGGTGCTGGAACTGGACGGTCCGATCAAGCCGCTGGCCGTCCGCGGCACCACGGGCTTCTCCATTCTCATGCCGGTACGCCATTGAACCTGTAGCGTCGTCGCAGGCCGGCTTGTACGATCCCGAGAACTTCAGTCCTGAACCCCCGATGCCGATCACGAGGTAGTGACGCCAGTTACCACCGGCAGGCACAGATGCGGCCCGGGCAGGTTGCCTTGAGTACAGACGAGCGCTTCTCCGTCGAGGGTCGCCCAGGCGACGCGCGCCGCTGGCGTGCCGCCGGGCGGCGCTCGTCGGCGGGCGTGGCCGTCCCGGTCGAGGAGCGGCCGGTCGGCGCGGGGCCCGGTCCGGACCTCGGCGTCCTGCGCCGTCTCGAGGCGGCCGGCTCGGGGGCCGGGACCGACGCGGAGCGGACGCGCCGGGATGCGCTGCTGAGCCGGGCCATGCTGGCCCACCTCGTCCTCTCGTTCTGCCTCGTCGGCGTCTACCTGGCGTTCCCGGGACCCGTGGTGGCGGCGTGGGCGTTGATCGTCCTGTCCTCCCTGACCGCCTTCGCCGTCGGCGTCGCGCTGAACTCCCCCCGGCGCCGCACACCGTGGCTGCTGCTCAGCGGCGGGTACGTCGCCTTCGTGGCGGGCACGGTGGTGGCCCTGTTCAATGCGGGCGAGTTCCCCTCCCCCGCCGACCTGGTGTTCCTGGGCGTCTCGTCGCCGCTGCTGGTGGCCGGCCTGCTCGGGCTGACCCGGTCGGGCGCCCGGCTGCCCGACCGCGCCGGCATGCTGGACGCGGTCATCCTCACCGTCGGCGTCGGGTTCCTCGCCTGGACGTTCCTGATCAATCCGTTCCTGCAGGACCCGACGCTGAGCCCGCTGGAGAAGGCGGTCTCGATCGCGTACCCGCTGACGGATCTGCTGGTCCTGGCGATCCTGGCCCGGCTGGGCGTGAGCGCGACCCGCAACACCAGCCTGGTCTTCCTGCTGATCTCCGGTGCCGCGCTGCTGACCGCGGACACGCTGTACGGCCTCAGCCGCCTCAGTGGCTTCTGGCAGCTGGGCAGCCCCAGCGACGTGGGCTGGCTGCTGTTCTGCATCGCCGGCGGCGCGGCTGCCCTGCACCCGTCGATGATCCGCGCCACCGAGCCGCAGGTGCTCAGCAGCACCCAGATCTCGCTGCGCCGGGCCGTGCTGACGGTGGCGTCGCTGCTGGCCCCGGTCGCGCTGCTGGTGCAGGCGCTGCGCGGCCCGGTCACCGACGGCATCCTCATCGCCGTCGTGTCGGCGGCGCTCATCCTGCTGTCACTGGCCCGGATCTCGGCCGTCGCCACGAGCCTGCGCCAGACGCTGGCCCGGGAACGCGAGCTGCGGCTGGCGTGCGAGGCCCTGCTGGTCTGCACCGGGACCGAGGAGGCGACCGACGTCCTGCGCCGCGCGGTCGGGCACATGCTGCCGCCCGGCACGCTGCACCGGGTGGTGCTGAGGGTGCACGACGACCCGGAGGTCACCCCGGCCGACCCGGCGCCCGCCGGATCGCCGGGTGGCGCGCCGGATTTGCGGTACGTGGTGACGCTGCCGCCCGAGGCCGCCGAGCCGCTGGCGGCCTTCGAGCTGGCACTGCACTGCCGGCTGGCGGTGGGCCGTACGTGGATCGGCGACCTGTACGTCGGCACCGAGGAGCGGGCGATCGTCGACCTGCAGGAGGCGCTGCCGGTGCTCGCCGGCCAGGCCGCCACGATGATCGACCGCATCCGGCTGAACCGGGAGATCAGCCGGCGCGACAGCCAGGCGTACTTCCGGACGCTGGTGCTCAACGCCACCGAGGTGATCGCCATCGTCGGCGACGACAACACGATCACGTACGCGAGCCCCGCGGCGGAACCGGTGATCGGCACGGCCGGCCTCGTGGGCACCGGCGTGCTGGACCTGATCGATCCGGCGCAGCGCGACGAGGTCCGCCGGGAACTGGACGCCGCCCGCAGCGGGCCGCCCGGGGACGCGCTGAACCTGTGGCGGGTACGCCGTACCGACGGCGAAATGATCTACACCGAGGCGGCCATCGGCGACATGCGCTCGGAGCCCGGCGTGCACGGCCTGGTCATCACGTTGCGCGACGTGACCGAGCGGCGCCGCCTCGAGCAGGAGCTGCTCGCCCGGGCGTACGTGGATCCGCTCACCGGGCTGGGCAACCGGCTGCAGTTCCAGGACGACGTGGCCGCGGCGGCCGCCGGGCGGGACGGCGGCACCTGCGGCGTCATGGTCTGCAACATCGACGGGTTCCGCACGGTCAACGACACGATGGGCCACGAGGTCGGCGACGAGTTGCTGATCGCCGTCGCCAAACGGCTGTCCGCCGCGCTCGCCGGCCGGGGCAGCGTCGCCCGGCTCGGCGCCGACGAGTTCGGCATCGTGGTCCGCGAGGCGCCGGACGTGGCGTACCTGGAGAAGCTCGCGGACCAGGTGGTGGGCGTGTCCACCGAGTGGTTCCACGCGGGCGGCAGCCTGGTCGCCGCGTATCTGCGCGCGGGTGTGTCCACTACCGCCGACGCCCACACCGCGAAGGAGCTGGTCGGTCAGGCGGACGTCGCCCTGGACACCGTGTCGGCGGGCGACGGGCCGCGCTGGCGACGCTACGAGGCCTCCCTGCACGAGGAGGTCCTCGACCGAATGCAGCTGCGCAAGGACCTCGACCGCGCGTTCGCCGAGGACGCGTTCCGGCTCGCGTACCAGCCGATCGTCGAGCTGAGCAGCACGCGTACGGTCGGCTTCGAGGCGCTGCTGCGCTGGCAGCACCCGGAGCGGGGCATGGTGTCCCCGGCGACCTTCATCCCGCTCGCCGAGGAGTCGGGACTGATCGTCGAGCTGGGCGCCTGGGTGCTGCGGACGGCCGTGGCCACCGCCGCCGCCTGGCACCGGGAGCACCCGCGGGACACGCCGTACATCAGCGTGAACGTCTCGGTCCGGCAGTTCCGCTCGCCGGACTTCGTGGATCAGGTCTTCGACGAGCTGACCCGCTCCGGGCTGCCCGCGCACCTGCTCACGCTGGAGATCACCGAGAGCCTGCTGCTCGGCGAGCACGAGCGGATCCACACCGATATCGCCCGCCTGCGCCGGGCCGGGATCAAGATGTCCATCGACGACTTCGGTACGGGCTACTCGTCGCTGAGCTACCTGCACCGGGTGCCGGTGGACACGTTGAAGCTGGACAAGTCGTTCGTGGACACCATCACCGGCTCGCAGCAGCAGCTCGACCTGGTCCGCGGCATCATCCAGCTGGCCGGCACGCTGAACCTGGACGTGGTGGCCGAGGGCATCGAGACGGCGGAGGAGCACCGGCTGCTGGCCGAGGCGGGCTGCCGGCTGGGACAGGGCTTCCTGTTCGCGCGGCCGCTGGCCGAGGAGGATGCCCACCGGCGGGTGGCGGACGGACCGGACGCGTGACCCACTGAGCCCATCGTCACATTAAGGTCTGTTAATTGGACGATGCATCCTTCCCCATGTCAGCATCGCGGATGCTCCTCCCCGCCCCGACCTCGTCTTCTCCCGCCGCTGAGTCCGCCTACCGCAGCGTCTCCGACCTCGCCCGCGCCGGGCTCTGGGACCAGGTCGTCGACGAGATCGACGGTCGCACCATCCGGATCGGCGACCGCTGGCTCGTGGACTACGCGTCCTGCAACTACCTGGGCCTCGACCTCGACGACGAGATCATCGGGGCGATCGACGTCCAGGTCCGGCGCTGGGGGACGCACCCGAGCTGGTCGCGGATGCTGGGCAGCCCCCGGCTCTACCCGATGATCGAGGAGCGGCTGACCGCGCTGCTGGGCGCGCCGGACACCCTGGTGCTGCCGACGATCAGCCAGATCCACCTCTCCGTCATCCCGGCCCTCGCGGGCAAGGGTCACGTGCTCATGGACTCACGGGCCCACCGCACGATCTACGACGGGTGCGTGCACGCCCGGGCCCTCGGCGCGACCGTCCAGCGGTTCCGCTCCGAGAGCGTGGAACACCTCGCCGAGCTGCTCGCCGCCATCCCCGCGGGCGAGCCGGTGCTGGTCTGCATGGACGGCGTCAACAGCATGACCGGCAACACCCCCGACGTGCCCGCGTTCGCGGAGCTGTGCCGCCGTCACGGCGCCACCCTCTACATCGACGACGCGCACGGCTTCGGCATCATCGGCGAGCGCACACCCGACGAGACCTCGCCGTACGGCAGCCGCGGCAACGCCGTGATCCGCCACTACGGGCTCGACTACGACAACGTCGTGCTCGTCGGCGGCTTCTCGAAGGCGTACTCGTCGATGCTCGCCTTCGTCGCCTGCACCACGCCGGTCAAGGAGCACCTCAAGATCGCCGCTCCGCCGTACCTCTACTCCGGGCCGGTGCCGACCGCGTCGCTCGCGACCGTGCTGGCCGGGCTCGAGGTCAACGACGCCCGCGGCGAGGTGCTGCGCGGGGAGCTGTATCGCAAGACCCGGCGGGTGCTCGACCACCTCGACGGCATGGGCGTGCAGACCCCGAACGTGTCCGGCTACCCGCTCGTGCAGATCCCGCTCACCGACGGCGAGAACCTGCCCGAGGTGGCACAGACGCTGCTGGAGCGGGGCATCTACGTGACGCTCGCGCCGTACCCGGGCGTACCGAAGGATCAGGTCGGCTTCCGCATCCAGATGACCGCCGCGCACACCGACGAGCAGATCGACCGGCTGCTGGCCACGCTCACGGAGCTGAACGGGGTGCTGCGTCGCCGGTGACGGGATCGGCGCGCAGGTCGCGGACCCAATGGGCGCAGCGCAGCGGGCGGCCCTCGTAGTCGAGGTCGCAGTCCTCGCCGCGGGTGAAGCCGAGCTTGCGCAGGATCGCGTTCGACGGGCCGTTCGTCACCGCGGGGAAGGCGTGCAACAGCCCGACCCCGCGGTCCCGCGCCCGCGGAAGGAGCTGCTGGAACGCCTCGTAGGCCACGCCGCGCGCCTGATGCCCGGGCACGAGCATGGCGCCGAGCTCGTGGATCGGCCGGGACTCCCACTCCGACCGCCAGATCGCGATGACCCCGACGGGCGCCGCCTCACCCTCCGGCAGGATCGTGAAGATCAGATCCCCGGCGGCGACCTCCGCCAGCCGCCGGCGGTGCACCCGGTCGGCGTGCTCCTCGTCACCGGTGCCGCCGAGATGTCCCACGACCTGCGGGTCGGTCTCCAGCCGCAGGGTCAGCCCACGGTCCTCATCGGCGTACGGACGAAGTCGCATGGCTCCTGCCTACCAGCTCGCCGGTGGGCGCCGCGACACCGCCGAGCAGCTGGACGAGCAGCTCGTCCCGGTCGGTCAGCACGGCGCCGAGCAGCCGCCGGCCGACCGCCAGCAACGCCGCGGCGTCCGGGGTGCTGAGGGCGTACACCACCAGCGAGCCCTCCCGCGTCGAGGTCACCATGCCGGCGCGGCGCAGCACCGACAGCTGCTGCGACAGGTTCGACGCCTCGACGTCGATCTCGGCGAGCAGGTCGCGTACGGGCAGCGGACCGTCCTGCAGCAGCTCCAGCACCCGGATGCGGACGGGATGCCCGAGGGTCCGGAACAGCTCCGCCTTCGCCTGGTAGAGGGGCTTGGACACGCCTGAACCATGGCAGAACGCCGCCCGGGACGACGTACGCCGGGTGCGACGGCCGTACGTTGCTGAATTGAGCAGTTGAAGAAGTTCGCACATCGGGTGCGATCCCGGCGCCGCCGTCCGGGCCATCCTCGGCATCGACACCAGTCATGACAGGAGGACCCCATGCCCGAGATGGACGTCGCCCTCAAGGACGCGATGCAGATCAGTGGCGCGCTCGGCGCCGCGCTCGTCGACTCCGGGAGCGGGATGGCGCTGGGGCTCGTCGGCGGGACGGCGGACTTCGACATGACCGTCGCCGCGGCCGCCACCACCGACGTCGTACGGGCCAAGCTGCGCACGATGCAGATGCTGGGCCTCGACGACTCCATCGAGGACATCCTCACCACGATGGACGGGCAGTACCACCTGGTCCGGCCGCTCACCTCGCGCAGCGGCGCCGGCCTCTTCCTCTACCTGGCGCTGAACAGGGCCAAGGCCAACCTGGCGATGGCCCGGCACCAGCTGCGCCGCATCGAGGAGACGATGGACCTTTAGCGCCCGACCGGCCTGACAGGTCGCCGCGGACCCGCGAGACTGGGGGCGTGGATGAGGCAACCCGGGCCCGGTGGGCCGCCTGCACCGACTCGTTCCTCGGCAACGGCCTCGTCCGGCCCCGGGACCTGATCGCCACCGTCGACCCGGACGCCGTGCCGGACACGTACGGCGAGGGCGGCGTCGTCGCCGAGCTGGAACGGCACGTCGCGGCTCTGCTCGGCAAGCCCGCCGCGGTCTTCCTGCCCAGCGGCACGATGGCGCAGGCGGCGACCCTGCGGGTGCACGCCGACGCCCGCGGCCCCCGGACCGTGGTGTGGCATCCGTACTGCCACCTCGACCGGCACGAGGGGCAGGCCCATCAGCGGCTGCACCAGCTCGTCGGGCGGCACGCGGGCGAGCTGGAGCGGCCGCTCACCCTCGGCGACCTGCGGGCCGTCGCGGAACCGGTCGCCGCGCTGCTGCTGGAACTGCCGCAGCGCGACCTCGGTGGCCGGCTCCCGCCCTGGGACGACCTCGTCGCCCAGACCGGCTGGGCCCGCGACCGGGGCGCCGCGGCCCACCTCGACGGCGCCCGGCTCTGGGAGGCCACGGCCGGCTACGAACGCTCCTCCGCGGAGATCGCCGCGCTGTTCGACACCGCGTACGTGTCGTTCTACAAGGGCGTCGGCGCGCTGCCGGGCTGCTGCGTGGCAGGTTCGGAGAACGACGTCGACCAGGTACGGGAGTGGCGCGGCCGGCTCGGCGGCACCCTGTACGGCATGTGGCCGGCGGCCTCGTCCGCGCTCACCCTGCTCGACGCGGCGCTCGACGAGATGCCGGCGCGGATGCGCCACGCCCGGGCGATCGCGGAGGCGCTGGCCGGCGTACCGGAGATCCGCGTCGTGCCGGACCCGCCGCAGACGCCGATGATGCACCTGCTGTTCGCGACGTCCGCCGAGGCCTATCGGATCAACGCGAAGCGGCTCGCCGAGGAGACCGGCCTGTGGGTGTGGCCCAGCGCGATCACGACCGGGGACCCCGGCGTGGTCCGCACCGAACTCTCGGTGGGCCGGGCCACGCTGCGCCACAAACCCGCCGCGATCGCCGAGATCCTCACGGGGCTGTGTGACTGACCGTGACCGCCCACCAGCTCACCCGGCGTGACGCGCGGCGGATCGCCGTACGGGCCCAACTGCTGCACCGCGCTCGGCCGGCCACGATGCCGGAGGTCGTACGCCACCTGACGATGCTGCAGGTCGACCAGACCGCCGCGGTCGCACCCAGCGCGGACCTGGTGCTGTGGAGCCGGCTGGGCTCCGCGTACGACCCGGCCGAGCTGGCCGCGGCGCTCGCGGACCACACCCTCATCGAGCTGCGCGGCCGGATCCTGCCCCGCGAGGACGTGGCGCTCTACCGGGCCGAGATGGCCGGCTGGGCGACGCGCACCGGCCTGCGCCCGTGGGAGGAGGATGTCCGCGAGTGGGTCGACGCCAACGACGACTGCCGCCGCGACATCCTGCGCCGCCTGGAGACCGAGGGACCGCTGCCGGTGTCCGAGCTGCCCGACACGTGCGCCGTACGGTGGAAGTCGTCGGGCTGGAACGACGACCGTAACGTCACCAAGCTGCTGGACTTCATGGTGCAGCGCGGCGAGGTGGCGAGCGCGGGCCGGCGCGGCCGGGAGCGGCTGTGGGACCTGGCGACCCGGATCTACCCCGACGACATGGTGCCCGAGGAGGAGGCGCTGCGCCTGCGCAACGAGCGGCGGCTGCGGGCGCTGGGGATCGCCCGGCCGCGGGGCCCGGAGTGCCCGGTGGAGCCGTCCGACGTGGGCGCGGCGGGCGAGCCGGCCGTGGTCGAGGGCGTGAAGGGCGTCTGGCGGGTCGATCCGGCGTACCTGGACCAGGACTTCTCCGGACGGGCGGCGCTGCTGTCCCCGCTCGACCGCCTGGTCTTCGACCGCAAGCGGATGGCCGAGTACTTCGAGTTCGACTACACGCTGGAGATGTACAAGCCGGCCGCGCGGCGCCGCTGGGGCTACTACGCGCTCCCGATCCTGTACGGGGACCGCCTGGTCGGCAAGCTCGACGCCACGGCGGACCGCAGGGCGGGGATGCTCCGGGTCGACGCGGTGCACGAGGACGCCCCGTTCGGCAAGACCCTGGCGGCCGCCGTACGCCGGGAGATCGAGGACCTGGCGCACTGGCTGCACCTCGACCTCGATCTCCCGGGCTGACCGTCGGCATCAGCCGGCCGAGCACACCGTCCCGTTCAGGGTGAACGCGGCGGGCAGCACGTTGGGGCCGCTGTAGGAGCCGACGAAGCCCACCGACGTCGTACCGTTGGCGGCGATGGCGGCGTCGCTGGTGACGCGTACGGTCGTGCCGGTCTGCTGCCATGTTGCGTTCCAGCCGCTGCTGACGCTCTGCCAGCCGGTCGGCCAGGTGAACGTCAGCGTCCAGCCCGCCACCGGCGAGGCCGTGTTGTTGGTGATGTCCACCGAGCCGACGAAGCCATTGCCCCAGTCGTTGGTGTCGGCGAAACGCACGGTGCATGCCGACTGCGCCGGGGCCGCCGTCGTGAACGTCAGCGGCAGCGACGACCACGAGGCCGTGCCGCCCGTGTCGCGGGCCACCACGGTCACGGTGTACCGGCGGCCCGGCTCGAGGTTGCGGGCGGTGAAGGAGGTGCCGGTCGTCTCGCCGAGCTGCTCGCTCGCGCCGGCGGTCTGCCGGTACACCTCGTACTTGGCGATCGGGCGCGACCCCGCCCGCGCGGCCGGCCACGAGATCGTCGCGGTGCGGTCGGTGACCGCGCCGGCCACCGGTCGGCCCGGCTGCTGCGGCGGCGCGGCGTCCGTGCGGGCCGGGTGCAAGGTCAGGAGCGTCAGCGAGTACGCCGGGAGCACCTGACCGGAGACGTCACCGGTGCCGCCGGTCTGCACCGCGGCGCCACCGTTGAGGTACGACGAGACGGCCGGGGCGGCGGCGGACGGCGTCCACCCGTGGAACTGCAGGGCCGCGGTGTGCGCCCGGTCCGGATCCTTGTTGACCAGCAGCACGGCGAGATCACCGTTCGCCCGCCGCGACGCGTGCGCGGTCACCAGGGGATTGCCGGTGCCGGCCCGGACCAGCTGGTCACCCGGCCGCGCGAAGTCGGCCACCAGATCCAGCCCGTGGTACGGCGCGAACGGCGTGTTCAGGGCCGGCTCGCACACCGACCCGTCGGCCAGGCAGCCGCCGCTGGACAGCAGCCCGAAGTCGCCGTAATCGGTCTGCCCCGCGACGGTGGAGACGGTGCCGATGCCGTTGTGCACGTTCCACCACTGCACGGTGAACACGCCGTTCTCCAGCAGTCCGCTGTACGCGTCGGCCAGGAACAGGGCGCCCGGCTGCGTGTCCGGGCCCACGCCGACGCTGGTCTCGGTCATGCTGATGCCGATCCGGCCGGCGCCGGGACCCGCGTACCGGTCGATCTGCTCCCGCAGCAGCTGCGCGGCGTCACCGATGTGCTCGGTGCGGCTCAGCGCCTCGGCCGCGGAGCCGCCCCCCGGATACCAGTGCACGTCGACGAAGTCGATCGCGGCTCCGGCCAGCCGCAGCACCGTCTGGTTCCACGTGCCGTCGTCGCCGGCCGCCACGATGCCGTCGGGCCAGTTGCCCGGCATCGTCAGGACCGCGCCGACCTTGATGTCCGGGTCGACCGCCTTCATCGCCCGCGAGTACGCGACCACCTCGGACGCGTACTGGGACGGGCTCTTGTCGGCGTGGTCATCGGCCTCCCACGCGGAGCCGTAGTGCCCGTTGCCGTAGTTCTCGTTGCCGATCGTCCAGTACGTGGCGTCGTACCCCTTGGTGACGTTGGCGTACCGCACCCAGTCGGCGGCTTCCTGAGCCGTCCCGGTCCCGTAGTTGGCGATGATCATCGGCTCGGCACCGGCGCGCTGAGCGCCGGCCATGAACGTGTCGAAGTCGGTCCCCGGCGCGACGTAGCCGCCGGGAGCGGTGTGGTCACGCCAGTGATAGATGTCGGCGTACGAGCCGCCGGGGTAGCGCAGCATCCGGACGCCGGCGTTCTTGAGCAGGTCGGAGACGGCGGGCTTGCCGAGCTCGGCGTCCCAGATCGCGTGGTTGACGCCGATGGCGGTGGTGGGCACGGTGGCGAGCCCGGACCGCACGTCGACATCGACGGTGACGTCGGCGGTGCCGGCAGCGGCTGCCGGCGCGGGCGGGGGGGGGGGGGGCCGGGGGGGGGGGGGGGGGGGGGGGGGGGGGGCCGCGGCGGGGGGCGGGGGGGGGGGCGGGGGGGGCCCCACGGGGGCCATGTGCACAGTGATCTCCCGGAGCTGAGGTCGGGTGTGGGAGCGCTCCCATACTCCGCCGCCCAGAGATCGCTGTCAATGAACCGAGTCAGTAACGCCGCGCGATCCCGGCACGGCCGCCGGACCGGGCACGGCCGCCGGACCGGGCACGGCCGCCGGGCCGGCGCGCGCTCAGAGGTCGACCACCTCCACGGTGACCGCCGCGATGTCCCCCGCCTCGAGCGACTCCGCCTTCCGGATGGCCCGCTTCACCGGCAGCACATACGCCTTCCGCCCCCCATCCGGGAAGATCGACGTGCGCCACGTGCTCCCGCCGATCGTCACGCGCACCCGCAGGGATCCGAACCCGCGGCTCAGCCCACCGGCCCGATCGCGGATCTCCGCGGAGACGTCGACCGGCAGGCTGACGAACGTCCAGCTCTCCACCTTGCGAGCCTCCCAGAGCCACAGCTCCGACTCGAAAACCACTTCCACGGCGGCAGCGTCCCACGCGGGTACGACAAAACCCGGCCTCAGGTCCCCGACAGCCCCATGGCCAGCAACCGCACCGAACCCCGCAGCGCTTCCCTGGGCGCCTCCCGCCAGTCCGGCGTCACCGGCTCGAGCGAGGTGGACAACGGGTACCGCTCGGCGAAGTCCGGGATCACGGCGCGGGTGGCCTCCACCTGGGCGGTCCACTCCTCCACGCCGTTCCGGTCGAGCCTGGCGTACGCGGCGGCGGTTTCCGCTGTGGACCGTACGGTCGCATAGAGCATGGTGACCGCCACAGCTCGCGCCTGCCGCGGCACGTCCCACCGGTCCAGGATCCGCAGCAGCCGTTCGAGCCAGTCCTGTTCGTTGGGGCCCTGACTGGCCTGCGACCACGGCCTCCCGGCGAGCCAGGGGTGCGCGACGTACACCTCGAAGAGCGCCTCCGCCCACGCGCGCAGCCCTTCCGCGAGCCCGGCCTCCGGGTCCTCCCAGGCCGGCATCGCGGAGGCGTGGTCCTGCATCAGCGCGAGCATGTTCTCCTTCGTGCCGACGTACGGGTAGAGCGCCATCGCGGTCCTGCCGGCCACCGCCGCGACCGAGCGGGTGGTCACCGCCGCCAGGCCTTCCCGGTCGGCGATCTCGATGGCGATCCGCAGGATCTCGTCGAGGTCGAGCTGCCGCTGCGGGCCGCGCCTCGGGCCGGGCACGGTCGCGCCCCGGTGCCGCCAGAGCCGGCGGGCATGCGCCTCGGAGGGGTCGCCCATCATACTCCTTACATCGTATAGTGTTTCCATGACGACGGCCCGGCTCCACGACGACGCAGCCCTCGACCTCACCATCCTGGGCGACGGACCAGCGATTCTGCTCCCGGTCAGCACGCGGGTTCCCGACGGCGAGGCCGCGGAACAGATGCGGGCGTGGGGCGCCGACCCCGCGCTCGGCCGCACCTTGGCCACCGCCCTCGCCGATGCCGGCCTGCGGGTCGTCGCGGCTGACTACGAGGGTCATCTCGCCGCCCATCCCCAGCACCACACCCTCACCGCCGCCCAGGTCGCGCAGGGCCTGCTCACCATCGCCGACGCCGCGGGCGCCGAGCGGTTCGCCTACTACGGCTACTCGTGGCTCGCGTTGGCCGGCCTCCAGCTCGCGATCCGCACCGACCGCCTGACCGCGCTGGCCATGGGCGGCTTCCCGCCGCTCGGCGGCCCCTACGAGCCGATGCTGACCGTCACCGAGGCCACCTACCGTATGGCCCTCGCCAACCGCGACGATCCTCCGGCTCCAGCCGCCGACGTGCAGCCGGGCGACTGGGACGCCACCGAGGTCACCCTCAGCCCGGAGCAGGCAGGGCAGTACCTCACCCTCTACGAGTCGCTGCGCGGCTTCGACGAGCTAGCCGCCTTGGACCAGGTCGTGGTGCCGCGGCTCGCCTTCGCCGGCGAGAACGACAACATTCAGTACGGCGAACGCTGGGGCAACGCGTATGTGGGCCTGGCCGACGGGCTGAAGCAGCACCGCGACGAGCTGGCCGCCCGGGGCTGGACCGTCGAGCTCGTCCCCGGCGCCGACCACATCGCGGCGATGCAGGCGCGGACGGTCCTGCCGATCCTCGTGCCCTGGCTGACGGCCCACCTCGCACGCCCCGCCCAGGAGTAGGTGGCCGGTTTCGCGGGTACGACGCACTCGTCATCACGGCTGCCCAGTCGTGGGCCGGCTGATCCTGGAGGAATCGTGAGCACTAGTGAGACCGGCAGGGACGTGATCGATGTCCTCACCAGCGACCACCGCGACGTCACCGCGCTGATCGGCGAGATCTGGACGATCAAGGACCCGATGATCCGGCGGGACCTCACCGACACCGCCATCAGCGAGCTGGTGCGCCACGCCGTCGCCGAGGAGATGTACGTCTACCCGGCCATGAAGAAGTACCTGCCCGACGGCGAGAAGGCCGTGGAGCACGACGTCGAGGAGCACAAGGAGCTCGAGCAGACCATGAAGGCGCTCGAGGACCTCGACGTGTCCAGCGCCGAGTTCGAGACCGCGCTGCGCAAGCTGGAGACGGTGCTGGCCGACCACGTGCAGGACGAGGAGAGCGAGCAGTTCCCGGAGCTGCGCCGGCTGATCCCCGCCGACGAGCTCACCGAACTGGCCGGCAAGGTGGAGACCGCCAAGAAGCTGGCCCCGACCCGGCCGCACCCGGGCGCGCCCAACAACGAGGTGTTCCACAAGCTCGTGGGGCCGGGCGTCGGGCTGGTGGACCGCCTCCGCGACAAGCTGACCGGCCGCGCCACCAAGTAACGCACGGTTCGTGCAGTCGGCCGCATCACCCGCACCGGGGATGCGGCCGATGTCTATGCCGGGACCGGTGGGCGCGGCACCTCGGCGAACGCCGTGGTGCGGAACCAGCCCGGCAGCGCTCGTCGCAGCGTCTCCGGCCCGTCGATCCGCAGGTCGCTCGAGCGCAGCGCCTGCCGCCAGCTGACATCCCCGCGCCACACCTGCGTCAGGCAGCGCAGCCCGGCCGTCACGGTCACCGTCACGGGGTGGCCCGGGTCCGCGTCGCAGACGTCGGCGTCGGCGGCGGCGGCGGTCAGCACCAGCCACCAGTCGCGCAGCCGCGGTGCCGTGCCGGGGAAGCGGAAGTGCACGACCGTACGGCCGGCGGGCAGCGCGGCGTGGTCCACATGGCGGTGCATGTCCCACAGCAGCAGCCGCGGGTCGAGGTCCGCGTCGCCCAGCTCGCCGATCCAGCGCACGCCCCACGCGCCCAGCGCCAGGACGACCGGCTCGAGCTCGCGCCCGGCGGCGGTGAGCAGGTAGTGCACCTCGGTGCCGGCGGGCTCGCGGCGGACGACGCCCGCGGCGACGAGCTGCTGCAGCCGTTTCGACAGCAGCGACGGTGACATCCGCGGCAGCCCGCGCCGCAGGTCGTTGAAGTGGCGGCTGCCTGCCACGAGTTCCCGCACGACGAGCAGCGTCCACCGCTCGTCGAGCACCTCCATGGCCTTCGCGACGGGACAGAACTGCTGGTAGGACGCGCCCATGCCGGTACGGTATGCCGCCCGCACCGCGCGGGCCAGTACAGATCCTGTACTGGTTCGTTGCTCCCCACGGCCCCTACGGTCGGGGCATCACCGCACGCGAGGGGGCACAGACATGACGGCTCGGGCAGTGTGGGCGCTCGGCGACTATCCCACCGTCGCCGCCGAGGTCATCCCGGCCCTCGGGCCGGTGCTGGTCGAGGCGTGCGGCGTCGGGCCGGGGCAGCGGGTGCTCGACGTCGCCGCGGGTACGGGCAACGTCGCGATCCCCGCCGCGCTCGCCGGCGCGGACGTGACCGCGTCCGATCTGACCCCGGAGCTCCTCGCGGCCGGGAGCGCCCAGGCCGAGCGCCGCGGCGTCAAGGTGCGCTGGCAGGAGGCGGACGCGGAGGCGCTGCCGTTCGACGACGGGGAGTTCGACGCCGTGCTGTCGTGCGTGGGCGCCATGTTCGCCCCGCATCACCAGCGCACGGCCGACGAGCTGGTGCGGGTGTGCCGGCCGGGCGGCGTCGTCGGGATGATCAACTGGACACCGGAGGGCTTCATCGGTCAGCTGTTCGCGGCCATGAAGCCGTACGTTCCGCCGGCGCCGCCGTCCGCGCAGCCGCCGCCGCTGTGGGGCGACCCCGGCCACGTCGGCGCGCTGTTCGGCGACCGCCTCACCGACGTCACCGCGCGGCGGGCCGTGCTGCGGGTGGACCGGTTCGGGACGGCGGAGGAGTTCCGCGACTACTTCCGGGCCAACTACGGCCCGACGATCGCGGTGTACCGGGCGGTCGGCGCGGACGGGGAGCGGCGGGCGGCGCTCGACGCGGACCTGGCCGACCTCGCCCGGCGGCACGACGTGGGCGGCGGCGCGATGGAGTGGGAGTACCTGCTGCACACCGGCCGCCGGGTCACGCCACCAGCCACGTCCCGGCCATGAAGATGATCAGGAACACCGCGTGCAGCGCCATCCCGACGACCAGCACCGACCGGTCGACGGCCTCCTTGGCGCCCATGCGGGCCAGCACGAGGAAGATCGCCACGGCCTCCATGGCGTAGCGGGCCGAGGACTGCATGGCTCGCCCGCCGACCTCCGTCGACATCAACATGACGAGGGTCAGGCCGCCCTGGACGACGAGGTACATCTGGTCGCGGCGGAACTTGTACGGACCGGCGACGCACAACACGAGCAGCACCACGGCGACCAGGACCGTACCGGCGTCGAGGGCAGCGCCCAGCGTAGTCGGGGACAGCAGGCTGTGGCCGCCCGGCTGCCGTACGGCGATCAGCCACGCCTCGCCCGGGAACGTGTACCGCCGGCCCCACTGGTCCTGCGCGATGCTGAACGCCAGCGGGCTGCCCAGCTCCACCAGGCAGTAGATGCTGTACGCCACCACGCCCAGCGGCACCAGCGCGATCCCCAGCACGTCCGCCCGGATCCGGCGCAGCCGCCAGCCGTGCTGACGCAGGTACTCGAACGCGAGCGGGGCCATGAGCAGCACGCCGAACAGCCGCGTGGCCGACGACAGCGCCCCGAGCGAACCGGCGAGCCACCAGTGCCCGCGGCGCCCGGCGTACAGGGCACCGACCGCGAGCAGCAGGAACAGCGACTCGTTGTAGCCGATGAACAGGAAGAACCCCATCGGGAACGCGGCCAGGTACCACGCGGCGCGGCGGGCCACCTGGGGGCCGAACTCGTGATCGGCCAGCCGGTACAGCACGGCGATCGCACCGTACGCGGCGGCGTTGGCGACGACGAGGGCGCTGATCAGCGCGCCGCCCGGCAGCACCGCGTCCACGACGTGGATCAGCAGTGGGTAGAGCGGGAAGAACGCCGGGAAGCCGGGGCCGAGGTGATACCCGCTCTCGGCGATGCGTACGTAGTGGCCGGCGTCCCACTTGTTCCACATGAGCAGGACGTGCCACAGGTCCGGGGCCTTGCCGCCGCGCGGCACCCACGCCAGCACGCTGACGAGCAGGTGCACCACGAGGGTGGCCGACCACACGGCGAGGGCGGCGAGGAACGCCGATCGCCAGGGGCTGCGGACCGGCGGCTCGGCAACGTCGGGTATGGCGGGGCTGATGGTCGCCGGCTGGTCAAGCGTGACGGTCAAGGAGCTCACCGGCCGGTGGTCGCGTACGGGCGGGTCCGCTTGGTCACGGCCGAGTCGAAGGTGACCACGTACGCCGGGCGCCCCTGCATCGTGGTGAAGATACGGGCCACGTACTCGCCGAGCAGCCCGAGGCACAGCAGCTGCAACGCGCCGAGGAAGACCAGCGCCACGAACATCGAGGTCCAGCCCGGAACGACATTGCCCCACAGGTACGCCGCGAGCACGGCCGCCCCCATCACGACGCACAGCGCCACCCCCGCGCAGCCCAGCCAGGTCGCGACCCGCAGCGGGGCGGCCGAGAAGCCGGTGATGCTGTCCAGCGCGAGCCGGATCATCTTGGCGAGGGGGTACTTGGACCGGCCGGCGGCGCGCCGCTCCCGGGCGTACGTCACCTCGCCGCTGGGCAGCCCCAGCCAGGGCACGAGCAGGCGGTAGACCGGCCCCTGCTCGGGCAGCTCGGTCAGGGCGTCCACGGCCGTACGGCTGAGCAGCCGGAAGTCCCCCGCATTGTGCGGTACGGACGTCCCCACCACGCGCCGGATGAGCCGGTAGTACATCCCCGCGGTCCAGCGCTTGAACGGGCTGTCGGTGGTGCGGTCGGTCCGGACGCCGTGCACCACGTCGAGGCCCTCGCGCTCGGCGAGGCCCAGCATCTCGGCGATGACCTCCGGCGGGTCCTGCAGGTCGACGTCGATGCTGACCACGTACTGCCCGCGGACCCGTTGCAGCCCCGCGGTGAGCGCGTTCTGGTGCCCGCTGTTGCGGCGCAGCCGGACGACCCGCAGCTGCGGCCACTCGCGGCGCATCTTCTCCAGCACCGCGGGGGTGGCGTCCCGGCTGCCGTCGTCGACGGTGAGCACCTCGTACGTCTCACCGAGCCCGTCCAGCACCGGGCGCAGCCGCTCCGCGAACAGCGGCAGGACGTCCTCCTCGTTGAACACCGGAACAACGACGGACAACCGCGGCATCGGCGTCACGACACTCATCTGGCCCTCCCCTACGTGATCACTACCGGGGAAGAGGTTGGCCCGGGAGCCGGCGAAGCCGGGTCATTTCCCGGCGACGTGGCACATAGGTGGGAGTTGCGGCGGAAAGCCGTCCGAGACATACATCTCACCTTGCCCACGGCTGCAACCTTCGGGGCCGCTCACGCGCTTGTGCGCACCGCATCACCGCAGCGTGATGAGGTTGCCGGTGATGAGTGACGCCGCGTCCGAGGCCAGGTACGCGATCACGCCGGCCACCTCGGCGGGCGTCGCGACGTGGACGTGGGCGGTGCTCCGCTCGACGAAGGCGCGGACCTCGTCGGTCACCCATCCGGTGTCGGTGACGGGCGGGTGCACCACGTTGGCGGTGATGCCCAGCGGGGCCAGCTCCACCGCCGCCGACATCGTGTAGTTGTTCTGCGCCGCCTTCGCCGCCCCGTACGAGACCTCCTGCGGGAAGCCGAGGTCACCGCCGGAGGTGAGCCCGACGATCCGGCCCCACCCGGCGCCGCGGGCGGCGTGCCGGCGGGCGAACTCGGCGATCAGCAGGGCCGGCGCCATGGCGTCGACGGCGAACTGCCGCTGCCAGGTGGACGCGGTGACCGGCTGCAGGGTGCGGCCGTGCTGGTCGACGGTGGCCGGGCTGAACGTGTCCTGTACCCAGCCGGAGGCGTTGTTGACGAGGATGTCGACGGGCCCGAACGCCGCCTCGGCCCGGTCGAAGAGCCGCCGCGCCGCTTCGGGGTCGGTGAGGTCCTCGGCGACCGCTACCGCGTCACCGCCGCGCTCGCGGATGCCCGTCACCACCGCGTCGGCGGTCTGCGCCCGATTTGTTCGGTACGCCGCGGGCACCGCCGGGTCCGGCTCCTCCTCGACCGTCCAGTAGGCGCACACCACCGCCGCGCCCTGGGCCGCCAGCGCCTCCGCCGTCGCCGCGCCGATGCCGTGGTTGGCGCCGGTGACCAGCGCGACATGCCTCATGCGGGGAGTCTGTGCCGCCCCGCCTGCGCCCCGCAACGCGGTTTCCGCGCGAGCGCGTACCGTTTTCCCATGCGTCTTCATGTGGGTTGTGCGATGTGGACACATAAGGCATGGCAGGGCCGTTTCATCCCGCATCCGCTGCCGACCCACGAGAAGCTGCAGGCGTACGCCGGCTGGTGCAACGCGGTCGAGGGCAACACGACGTTCTACGCGACACCCGCGCGGGAGACCGTGCTGTCGTGGGCGCAGCAGACCGGGCCGGATTTCCGGTTCGTGCTGAAGCTGCCGAAGGTGATCACGCACGAGCACCGGCTGGCCGGGGCGGACGAGCCCCTGCGCGTCTTCCTCGACACGATGGAACCGCTCGGCCCGCGCGTCCACGCGTACTGGATCCAGCTTCCCGGCTCCTTCGGACCTCCGGACGTGCCCGCGCTCGCCGCCTTCCTGGCCCGGCTCCCCGCCTCCCACCGGTACGCCGTGGAGGTGCGGCATCCCGCGTTCTTCGACGACCGGCGGGCGACGGCCGAGCTGGAGGAGGTGCTGGCCACGGTCGGCGCCGAGTGGATCCCGTTCGACACCACCGCGTTCTTCCGTACGCCGCCGACCAGCGACGGGGAACGTGACGCCTGGACGAAGAAGCCTCGGGTGTCCCTGCGGACGCGGGCGCTGACCGACCGGCCCATCGTCCGCTACCTCGGGCGCGACGCCGAACAGGAGACGGTCGCGGGCTGGCAGCGCTGGGTGGCGGTCACGGCCGGCTGGCTGCGGGAGGGGCGCTCCCCCACCGTGTTCATCCACACGCCCGACAACGCGGACGCGCCGGCGCTGGCCCGCCGGTTCCACGAGGAGGTGCGGGCCCGCGTACCCGGATTGGAGCCTTTGCCGGAAACCGAACCGCTGACCCTCTTCTGAAAGCTCAGGCCAGGCGGGCGAGCGCGGCGGCGGCCGGGCTGTCCGGCTCCGGCCGGTACGCGATGACGACCTGGCCGTGCGAGCCGTCGACGTGCAGGACGTGCCGGCGCAGCGCGAACCGGCCGGCCACCGGATGCGCGAAGGCCTTCGTCTCGTCGCGGGTCGGGTGCACGTCGTGCCGCGCCCACAGGTCCCGGAACGCCGCGCTGGCCGCGCACAGCTCCTCCACCAACGCGGGCAGCACCGGATCGTCCGAATCCGTGCCGATCGCCGCGCGCAGGGCCGCCACCGACGAGCGGGCCACCGCCGGCCAGTCGGCGTACCGGTCGCGGGTGTCCGGATCGAGGAACACGTCGCGGATGAGATTGCGCCCCGGACGGTGGGCGGGCACGAGGGCCTGCGCGAGCGCGTTGCTCGCCAGCACGTCGAAGTGCCGGCCGCGGACGTACGCCGGCACCCCCGACCAGGCGTCCAGCAGCTCCTGCATGCCGTCGGCCAGCCGCTCCGGCGCGACCGGGACGGGCTCCGGCGCGGCCAGCCGGCGCAGGTGCGCCACGCCGTCCTCGTCGAGCCGCAGCGCCCGGCCGAGCGCGGCGAGCACCTGCGGGGACGGGTTGCGGTCACGACCCTGCTCCAGGCGGACCAGATACGGCTCACTGACCCCGGCGAGCGCGGCCAGCTCGGCGCGGCGCAGGCCCGCGACCCGGCGACGGCCGTTCGTGCGTACGCCGGCCTCCTCGGGCGTGACCAGCGACCGGCGCGCCTTCAGGAACTCACCGAACCGGTTGTCGCCCGCCACGACCGCACTGTAGCTCGGCGGACCGGCTCCTCGAAGGCGCGATGGTGACCGTGACGGGGTACTGGCAGCCCTCGCGGGCCCGGCAGACGATCGAGGCATGACATCTCAGGACTCGAAGGTCTGGTTCATCACCGGCGCGTCCCGCGGCTTCGGCCGGGTGTGGGCCGAGGCGGCACTGGAGCGCGGCGACCGGGTGGTCGCCACCGCCCGTACCGTCGGCAGGCTCGACGATCTCGTCGCCGCGCACCCGGACTCCGCGCTGGCCCTCCCGCTCGACGTCACCGACCGGGCCGCGGCCCTGGCCGCGGTCCAGGAGGCCCACGAACGCTTCGGCAGGCTGGACGTCGTCGTCAACAACGCCGGGTACGGCCTGTTCGGCGCGGCCGAGGAGGTGACGGAGGCCCAGGTCCGCGCCCGATGGAGACGAACTTCCTCGGCGCGGTGTGGGTGACGCAGGCCGCCGTGCCCATCCTGCGCGGCCAGGGCGGCGGGCACATCATCCAGGTGTCGAGCATCGGCGGCGTCGCCGCGTTCCCGCTGCTCGGCATCTACAACGCGAGCAAGTGGGCGCTCGAGGGGTTCAGCGAGGCGCTCGCCCAGGAGGTCGCGCCGGCGGGCGTGCGGGTCACGGTCGTGGAACCCGGGCCGTACGGGACCGACTGGTCCGGCAGCTCCGCGGTGCAGGCCGAGCCGCTGCCCGCGTACGACTCCGTCCGCGAGGCGCGCCGGTCGGCGGCGGCGGGGCGGCAACCGGCCGGCCCCGGGCACACGGCGAAGGCGATGCTCGCGCTCGTGGACCTGCCCGAGCCGCCGCTGCGGTTGTTCCTGGGCACGTACCCGTACCCGGTGGCGGAGAAGGCGTACGCCCAGCGCCTCGACACCTGGCACCAGTGGCGCGACCTGGCCGCCTCAGCCGACGGCTGAGTCCGGCGGATCGGAGTCGGTGATCGGCGGCGGAGCCGTAACTGTCGTAGGCGGCAGGGCCGTCGGGCTGGTGCTGGGCCGGGTCGGCGACGGCGCGGGTGGCGTCGGCGCAGTCGTCGGCGGGGATGTACTCACGACGCTGCCACGCACCCAAACCTGGAGGCTGCTTCCGGCCAAGCGCAGCTGCGTGGAGTTGCACGAGACCACGGCCCCGCTGGAGACCTTGCGTACGGTGATCGTCAGGCTCTTCGTCGTCACGGTGGCGCCGGCGGCATAGCGGCCGGCGTAGACGTCGTCCTCGTCCACCGTGAACGTGCCGATCGTGCTCAGCGGGGTGAACGACACCGTGAGCTTGCCCGTGGTCGTGGAGCACGACACCCCGGTCAGGCCGCTGCCGCGCAGGGGCGACTCCCCCGCGACGACCCAGCGGTGCTTGGCGGTGTCGTAACGCACGACGCCGTACCGGTCCTGCACCGTCACCGTGCCGGCCGCCTCCGGGGCGGTCGGGGACTTCCTCGCGGCCGTCAGCGCGTACGGCAGGCCGGCGGCCACACCGATCCCCACGGCGACCAGAAGCACGGAAGCGTGCCGTCTCATCATCGGACCTCCTTGATGTCCGTCGTGGATTGTCCCCCGTGCGAGCTACCCGGAAGTGTCCACCGCGCGGTGACGATTCCCGGCCCGGAAATCCATAACTTTCTTGGTGACCCCAGGCGCCCCGGCCGCGGGTCACGAAGGAGGCGTCATGAGGTTCATCAAGCAGCTGCTCGCGGTGGTGGCGATCGCCGCCGTGGGTGGTCAGGCGGTCAACGCGGTGTCCGGCAACCCGTGGCTCACGCTGGTGCTCGGCATCGTCACGGCCGCGCTCGCGGTCCTCGTCTACCGCTGGGTGGTCGGGCGCACCGAACGCCGGGAGGTGACGGAGCTGACGCGGACCGGCGCCGCCGCCCGCCTGACCCGCGGGGTGCTGATCGGCTTCGCGATGTTCGCCGCGGTCATCGCCAACATCGCGTTCCTGGACGGCTACCACGTCAAGGGGCTCGGCTCGGTGAGCGGCGCCCTGGGGCTGCTCGGGTTCATGGCGGCCGCGGCGGTGACCGAGGAGCTGCTCTTCCGCGGGGTGCTGTTCCGCATCGTCGAGGAGCGTACGGGCACCTGGATCGCGCTGCTGCTGACCGGCCTGGTGTTCGGCGCCATGCACCTGGCGAACCCGGACGCCACCCTGTGGGGCGCGACGGCCATCGCGATCGAGGCCGGCTTCATGCTCGCCGCCTGTTACGCCGCCACCCGCAACCTGTGGGTGCCGATCGGCCTGCACTTCGGCTGGAACTTCGCGGCCGGCGGCATCTTCAGCGTCGTGGTCTCCGGCAACGGCGACTCGAAGGGCCTCCTGGAGGCGACCATGTCCGGCCCCGCCGCGCTGACCGGCGGCGACTTCGGCCCGGAGGGCAGCCTCTACACGCTGGCGGCGGGGGTGCTGTTGACGGTGGTGTTCCTGATGCTGGCGCGCCGCCGCGGTCACATCGTTCCGCGCCGCCGCCGGGCGGTCCGCGAGACGCCGGCCGTTATGGTTTCCCAGTGATCGACCTCCGGAGGCTCCCGGACACGTGGCGGCGTTTGGACGTCACGGTCCGGGATCTCCCGTTGGCGCTGGTGTTGGCCGTCGCCTCGTGGCTACCGGTGGCGGAGAACCACGGCACGCAGGTCGGCGACCTGCCCGCCCGCCCGTTCGACGGGCTCGCCGTCGTCGCCGTCGCGTTCGAGACCCTGCCGCTGGCCGTACGCCGCAAGTGGCCGACCGTCTGCCTCGCGCTGGTGTCGCTCGGGTTCGCGATCGACCAGCTCCGCGCCTACCACTCGGTGGCCGGCACCGGCCTGGCGTTCGCGCTGGTCACCGCCGGCGCCTACGTGGAGCGGCACCGGCGGATCGTCATGGCTGTCGCCATCGCGGCGTACGCGGCGCTGTCTGTCGCGCTGGACCGGCTCGGTTCCGGAGAGGGTTTCGCCGGTTTCGCGACGTTCTTCGTGCTGCTGGCCGGTGCATGGGCCATGGGCGGGTGGCTGCGGCAGAGCCGCCTGGTGGAGGAGGAACGCCGCCGCCACGTCGCCGAGGCGACCCGCGCGGCCGAACGCACCCGCATCGCCCGCGAGCTGCACGACGTCGTCACCCATCACGTGACCGCCATGGTGGTGCAGGCAGAGGCAGCGCGCTATCTGACCGCCGCGCCGGAGCGCCTCGACAAGACACTGACCGCGATCACCGACACCGGCCGGCGCGCCGTCGGGGACCTGCGGCACCTGCTCGACCTGCTGAACCCGGACCACAGCAGCGAGCCGCGGACCCCGTCCGTCGGTGAGCTGCGCGACCTGGTCGAGCAGACCCGGCAGGCCGGGCAGCCCGTCGAGTTCACCGAGGAGGGGCAGCCGACGACCGCGGCGGGCAGCGCGGAGGCCGCTGCCTACCGGGTGGTGCAGGAGGCGCTGACCAACGCCCTCAAGTACGCCCACGGCCGCCCCACCACGGTTCACGTCCGGCACGGCGAGAAGGAGATGACGGTGGAGGTCAGCACCGACGGGACGGGGTCGTCCGCGGCGTCCCCGGGCGGCAGCGGGCGGGGCCTCGCCGGGCTGCGCGAACGGGTCGGCGTGCTGGGCGGCGAGTTCGACGCGGGCGCGCGGCCGGGCGGTGGCTTCGTCGTCCGGGCCCGCATCCCGGCCGGGAGCCCGTCATGACCGCGCCGATCCGCGTGCTGGTCGCCGACGACCAGGAGCTGATCCGGACGGGCTTCACGACCATCATCGGCGCCCAGCCGGACATGGAGGTGGTCGGCGAGTGCGGCGACGGGCGCGCCGCAGTGGACCTGGCCACCCGCCTGCACCCCGACGTGGTGGTGATGGACGTCCGGATGCCGATCCTCGACGGCATCGAAGCCACCCGCCAGCTCGCCGGCGCGGGCGTCACGAACCCGGTGAAGGTCCTGGTGGTGACAACCTTCAACCTCGACGAATACGTGTACGAGGCCCTGCGCGCGGGAGCGAGCGGCTTCCTGCTCAAGGACGCCCCACCGGCGCAACTACTGCACGGCATCCGCACCGTGGCAACGGGCGCGGCGCTGCTGGCCCCGGAGGTCACCCGCCAGCTCGTCGGCCGGTACGCGGCCCGCATCCGCCCGGCCGAGGGTGCGGCGGACGACGCGCTGACCCCCCGCGAACTGGAGGTGCTCCGCCTGATCGCGGACGGCCGCTCCAACAGCGAGATCGCCGCGGCGTTGGTGATCAGCCAGGAGACGGTGAAGACGTACGTCTCCCGCATCCTGACGAAGCTCGACCTGCGCGACCGGGTCCAGGCAGTGGTCTACGCGTACCGCCGCGGCATCGTCACCTGACCCGGTCGGCCTCCCACGTATGTCAGCCGGCTGGGAGCCGCCGGGGATCCCAGAACCTGACGCGACCCTCCCGCCAATGCTGCTTCAACGCGTCCAGCCCTTTTTCCCGCTTCAGCTCGGCCTCGTATTCGAACAGCAGAATGCCGTTGTAGAACTCGACGTGGGTGTCGCCTTCGTCGAGGGGATCGAGGGTGGTGTGCTGGTGCAGCGTCATGAAGAAGCTCAGCTGGGTGCCCTTCCACAGCGGCCCTCCCATGTTCCACGTCCCACCGTGCTGGACGCTCTGGCCGAGGACAATCGTGCCCGCCATGTCGGCCAAGGAGTTGTAGACCTCGTCGCACTCCGGCAACAGGCCGACGAGAATCTCCACCGACTTTCCCTCGTCGTCCCGGAATACCGAGCAGCCGTTCGTACAGTAAAGACTCGTTCCGCCCGTGCTCGGCGACACATCCCACTTCGAGATTGCGATGTCAGCGTCGCCGCTGCTGTATGGCCGCACTTCGGCCGGCTCGCCAAATTTCGTTGAATAGTGTTTTGCCACGGCATCTCGAAGCGACATGAATTCCGTCCGTATCACTTGGCCCGCTCAGAAATATTCTTGGAACATCGGCGGCAGCCAGGTCACCCACAACTCCCTCGCCCCCTTCGACGCATTGCACGGTCCACACGCACCGGCGAGGTTGCTCTCAGCGTTCACTCGGGCGCTGCGAACTTCCCGGGAATCCTTGTATCCACCGCTCAGCCAGTCGGCCTTCAGCGGATAGATATGGTCCACTTGAGTTGACCGAGCATCGCGGCAGTACAGGCACACCGGATCATTCGTGAGGATGTGGTTACGCATACCCTCAGGCACGTCGTCGTACTCGTCGCGATTATAGGGCGGAGGCGACTCATCCTGCGGCGCCGACTCCGGCCCTTCACCTTCCCCGGCACCACACTCCCACACTCCGGCCGAGCGAGTCCCGTCCGAACGCTGGAGCGCTCCAGTGAAGCAGGCATCGTCGAGCTGGGCCTGTGCGGGGGCGGCGAGGGCATCTGCCTCGGGTGCGTTGTCGGGAGCGGTCACCGAAGCGGGCAGCCCCGGATCGGCCTGATTCGCGAAGTTCGTCTGGCCGGTCGCCTTGGCAGGTCCCTTGCCGCGTTCCGGTGCAACATCCTTGGGCTTGGGCGGGGCATTGGCGGCGGTGCAGCTGCTGTCGGACGCCGCGAGCGCATAGTCAGCAGCCACTCCGATGGCTGCCGCGGCCCCCGCTCCAGCGACCGTGGCGGGCCACGCGGCGATCGCCAAGCCGACCCCAGCGACTCCCAACAGTCCCCATCCGACGTTCTCACTGATGAGAGTGATGGAGAAGCCACCCTTCGAAGGGCGGGAGTTCTGGAGTCCCGTCATGCCTGCGTCGTAGGCCGAGGCGCTCCTGCTTCCGGAGCGGTACGGGCCGTAGTAAGAGTGGCCGGAGCTGCCGAAGCCTCCCCGGACCGAAGCGTTGAACGACCGGATGTAGGCGTTGAGCCCGGCTTCGTGAGCTGCCCATTCCCGGGCGTTCTGGAGTTGCCGGGCCCGGGCCAGGCGCATGAAGGACAGGAAGTTTGCACGGGCGTGCGCTTCCATCAAGAGCGTGCCGAGCAGCAATGCCGCGGCAACCCTGGCTCTGTCCCGGAGGATGCGAGCTGCGGCTTCCATCTGCGCGCTGCACGCATCGTGTCCGGTCGGGTCGCTGTTGCCCAGTGGGTCGTCGTTGCCGTATGCGTACGGGTTGGCGTTGACCGCCGGCGCGGGCGCGTTCTCCTGGGTATCGGCGCTGGTGAACGCGCCGTTGGCGGGGTTGTACCAGCGAGAGGCCGCGTTCACGAAGCCGGTGGTGACGTCGGTCCAGCCACCCTGGTAGCCGATCCGAGGACGGTTCCCGCTGCTCGCGACCACGTTGCCGTACGGGTCGTAGGTGGCGGAGCTGAGCTGCGTGCCGCTGCTGAGGCCGAAGCTGCCCGTCACGTCGCCGTGGCGGTCGACGCTGGTGAAGGCGCTGTTGCCGTTCTCCCGGACGGAGATGGCCGTTCCGCCGGGCGTGTGATTGAACGTCTGCGTGCCGTCGCTCGCGACGGTGTTGGTCAGATCGTCGTACGTGAGCGAGCGCGTCCCCGCCGCAGTGGTCTGCGTGGTGAGACGGCCGAGCGCGTCGTAGCCGTACGTCGCATTGCCGGCCGTTACCTGCTGGTCGTACGCGTCCGATCCGTACGTGGTGGTGGACCCGTTCGCGGACACCGTCGCGGTGGTGCCCCGGCTGGTGTACGTGTACGTGGCGGTCTTGTCGCCGGTGGTCGCCGTGGTGAGCTGGGAGCGCTCGTTGTACCCGTACGTCGTGGGACCGGCGCGGGTGCGGTTCCCGGCAGGGTCGTACGTGTACGGCGTGGTCACCGACCCGGCGGTCCACGAGGCCAGCCGTCCGGCGTCGTCGTAGGTGTAGGTGTTGGCGGCGCTCCCGGTGAAGCCCGTGGTCGTCTTCGACTCGACGTGCCCGGCGTCGTCGTAGTCGTAGGTCACCGAGGACTGCGTGGCGCCGGCCGCGTTCTTGAGGACGTCGGACGTCAGCTCATGGAGATCGTTGTAGCCGTAGGCGCGGGTGGGGCCGGACGCGCCGTAGCTGATCGATTTGAGAGCGTCGACCGTGTCGTAGCCGAAAGTGAGGGTCTTGCCGCTCAGCGCGTCGACCTGCGTGGCCAGGTTCCCGGCGTCGTCGTAGTCGAAGGTGCTCGTACCGGAGGGGTTGGTCTGGCTCTTGACGCGGCCCGCGGCGTCGTAGCCGAACGACGAATTCCACCCGGGCATGCTCGAGGTGAGCATCAAGCCACGGTCGTCGTACGTGAACGTCTCGGTGGTGGCGCCCGCCTTGGCGGTGATCAGGCGATCCGCGTCGTCGTAGTCGAAGGAGCGATCGGGCGTGGCCGCTTCGGCTCCGGCGCCGGTCTGGATCCGGAGGCGGCCGGTGTCGTCGTAGGTGTTCGTGGTGGTGACACCGCCGGGCCGGGTCTCCGAGATGGGGCTACCAGCGGCGTTGTATCGGGTCACCGTGGTGCGGTCGGCGGCGGCCGTCTTCCCTGCCACGCTCGGGGCGATCTTCGATTCGCGCAGGTTGAGGACGTTGTAGGTGTAGGTGGTGATGTTGCCGTTCGGGTCGGTGTAGCGGGTCCGGTGGCCGTCGGCGTCGTACCCGAACGTCGTGGTGATGGTTTGGCCCGGGCTGCCGGGCTGCACCTGACGGCTGACCCGGTTGAGTGCGTCGTAGTCGAACGTGACCGTCTTGTTGCGGGGGTCGGTGACAGTGACCTGATTGTCGGCGGCGTCGTAGTCGTACGTCACGGTTCGCAGCGTTGCGCCGGCCTTGTCGAGGTTTTTGACGGCGGTCAGCCGGCCGGCCTGGTCGTAGACGTTGACCGAGGCGGTGCCGTCGGGCGCAAGCCGGTTCGTGGGCTGGCCTACGAGGTTGTAGTCGAACCGGGTCGTGTGTCCCAGAGGATCCGTGACGGTCTTCAGCAGATCGAGGCTGTTGTAGGTCTGGAGGGTCGTCTTGCCGAGCGGATCCTTGACGGACTCGATCCGACCGGCCGCGTTGTAGCCATAGGTGGCGGTGTACGCGGCCGGTGCGGGCTTGCGGACGATCTGGGTGGAGGTGATCTGCTGACCCAGGGCGTTGTAGGTGGCCTCGGTACGCGCGCCCGTCGCGTCGGTCGTGGACAGCACCTCGCCGACGGTGTTGAAGCTGGTCCGGCTCACGCGGCCGTCCTGCCGCGTGGTCGCGACCCGGTTGCCGAGCTGGTCGTACGTGAAGGACACGTCGTGGCCGAGCGGATCGGTGAGCTTCTTCAGCTGACCGACCTCGTCATAGCCGTACTGCACGACTGCGGTAACCGGACCGGCCGCGTCGGGCGCCTTGTACGGCGGCCAGGCCGTGGCTTTGAGCTGACCGCCGGTGTCATAGGTGTTCGTCTCGATGATGCCGGTGGGGCTCTGCGTCTCGACCGTGTCGCCGAAGGTGTTGTAGCCGGTGAGGGCCGTCGCCACGGCGGACACCGACGTGCCACCGACGTTCTCGGTGGGGGCGGGCGGGGTCGTGACGCTGATTCGCCGACCCGCCTCGTCGTACCGGAATGTCGTGGTGAAGGCGGCGGGCGAGGCGCCGGTCTCGTTCCCGCGCGGATCGGTGCGGGATGTGAGCAAGCCACGCTGGTCGTAGGCCATCGTGGTGGTCAGGGTCTTTGAGCCGTTGGTGACCTTCTGGGACGCGAGGCGTCCCGCGGTGTCGTACCCGTAGGTGGTCAGGCGGCTTTCCCCGCCCCCGGTCAGCGTCTCGGTCAGCACGTTGTCGTTGCGGTCGAACGTACGGCTGGTCGACACGTTGACACCGGACGGGTCGACGACCGTCTTCGTGATGCGGTTCGCCGCGTCGACGGTGTACTGGGTCAGCCGGCTGCAGCCGTCCTCCGGCGTCCAGTTGGCACATTCCGAGGCCTGGTGGCCGGCGGCGTCGTAGGTGTACGTCGCGGTCACGACGGAATCCGCGGTCCCCGCCGCATCGGTGACCGACTGCAGCCGATCGTCGTCGAAGTACGTGTACCTGGCGGTGCGGCCCATCGCGTCGGTCGCGGAGGCGAGGCGGCCCGCGGGGTCGTAGGCCCGGGACTCGAGGACGAGGTCCGTCGGGGCGGTCGGGGCGGCGGGGTCTCCGGTCCATCCGACGAGCGTGGTGGTCTCCAGGTCACCGACGGGTGAGTAGCCGTAGCGGTAGACGGTGCCGTCCGCTGCCGTCCGGCTGGTGTTGCGACCGAAGCCGTCGTAGCCGTAGCTGGTCCGGCGGTTGAGCGGATCGGTGACGGACTCCAACTGGTTGCCCGCCGTGAACGTGTAGGTGGTGGTGCGGGTCGGGTCGAGGCCGGTCTGGCCCTCCACCGGCACGACCTTCTTGACGAGCGCGTTGCCGTCCGCGACATAGATCTCGGTGAGCTGTCCCCAGTCGGCGGTCGAGTCCGTGCTGACGTTCCCGTCGGCGTCATAGCTGAGCGTCTGGTACGGCGTGTGCACGCGCCCGGTCACGGCGTCGGTGGTGGTGGGGGACCGCCGGGTCAGGCGCCGGTCCTGATCGTCGTAGCTGAAGAAGGTCTGCAGGCCGGCCGGGTACGCGTCCGAGGTGACCGTCTGCTTGAGGAGGGTTCCCCGGTAGACGTCGTAGTCGAACCGGGTGACCTGACCCGAGGGTTCCGTGACGGTCCCGAGCTGCCCGTCGTCGTAGTACTGGTACGAGGTGACCTGCCCGCGGGGATCCTTGACGGAAGCGAGCAGGCCAGGTGGCGCCGTCAGGGACTGCCCCGGCGCGTTCGGGATCGCCGGCGTGGACTCGGTGGTATAGGTGTACGTCGTGGTCCGGCCGGCGGGCGCCTCGGCGGTCGGCGGGCCGGTGACCGTCGCAACCCGTCCTGCGGGGGTATAGGTGTAGCTCGTGCGGTAAGCGGTGTTCGCCGTACCGGTGCTTCCGGCCCGGGCGTCGGCCGAGTAGCGGATCTTGCCGTTGGTCGGGTCGCTCGGGTCTGCCGCGTTCCAGAAGAAGCTGCTGTACGTGGTCTGGCAGGATCCGGCGGTCTGGCACGTGGTGCGCTGGATCGCGTTGCCGTTGGTGTCGTACACGCGACTGGTGGTGTGCCCATTAGGGTCCGTGACGCTCGTCTGATGTCCGCGCGTGTCGAACGTATAGCCGGTCGTCTGGCCCAGCGCGTTGGTGACCGCTGTGGTCCGCATACCGTTGCCCGGATCGAGCGTGATCGTGGCTCGGCCACCTCCGGGTTCGGTGATGGCCACCGTGGTCGCCGGGGTCGGCGCTGTGGCGGATCCCTTGGCCTGGAACAGCGTCGCGGCCGCGCCGGGGGCGACCTTGTCGATGTCCAGCGTGTGGAGGGCGGCCTGGGCGATCTGGCCGTCGAAGTACCCCTGGGGGTTACCCGCCTGCTGCGCGGGCCAGCCGCCGGCGATGTACCCGGCCCCGATGCTGACCGTGGTGAGGCCGGCGCTCGCAGCCTGACCCGTGATCGCATTCTTCGTGCGGGTGGCCTGGCTCTGCCCGTCGAGCCACAGGGTCTGGTTGCTGCCGGAGGCGGTCAGCGCGACCATGTGCCACACGCCGTCGTTCACGGCCTTGCCGGACACCATCGGTGACAGCGCGCCGTCCCAGAACTGCCCGCGGAGCTTGCCGTCGTTGCCGATGTAGAGCGCCGGTACGTAGCTGCCGGTCAAGGTCGTGCCGATGGGCCCGGACTGGTAGGACAGCAGGACCCCGCCGGCCGTGGTGGTGCGGAACCACAGCACGGCGGAGGCGCTTCCCGTGGTGTCGTCGATCGCTTTCGACGGAAGCGCGACGTAGGACGACTTCCCGTTCAGGGCCGCGGCGGTGTCACCCGAAGCACCGAAGATGCCTGGGGCGCCGAGAACCACGTCGTTGTAGACACCGTCCTTCGGATCGTCGTCCGCAGGGTCGAGTCCCAGCGAGTTCGCGGCAATCGTTCCCGAGGCCTCGCTCATCGGGTAGCCCAGATTCGGGCGCGTGCTCACGACGGCACCGCGGTAGTAGCCGGTCGACCCGGTCGTGACCGGAGCTCCGAACTGGTAGGTACCGCCGGCGCCGGTGGTGAGGGACGTGACTCGGTCCCCCACCACGTCATAACCGATCGTGGCGACCGTCTTGCCGGACGGAAGGGTGTTCGTCGTCAGCTCGCGAACGGCGACCCTCCCTGCCGCGTACTGCTGCTGGACCGCCGGCAGGCCGAGGGGACGGTTGAGAAAGGAGACGTCCTGGACCTGTCCCGAGAACCAGCCGAGGGCGTTACCGGCCGGAATGGCGGGCCATCCGCCGCCGAGCTGGCCTGCGCCCACCGTGACGTACGGCATCCCGCTGGCCGCGATGGTTCCTCCGCTGCGCGTGGCGACCCGCGCCCCGTCCAGATAGAGATATTGGTTCGTGGCTGCCCCGGACAGGACGACGTAGTGCCATTTCCCGTCGTTGACAGCGGCAGGCGAGGTCATGGGGGACAGAGAGCCGTTCCAGAACTGTCCCCGGAGCTTGCCGTCCGTGCCGATGTAGATCGCCGGTACGAAATCGGAGGTGGCCGTCGTACCGGCGGGCTTGCCCTGATAGCTGAACAGGGTCCCGCCGGCCTGGGTGGTCTTGAACCACATGGCGACCGTCGGGTTGCTGCCGGCCACAAGATTGTCCGGCAATGCCATCCGGGAACTGGAGCCGTTGAAACCGGCGGACGTGGCAGGTGAACCGGCCAAAGCGCCGGGCTGCCCGAGCGTGACGTTGCTCAGGGTGGCGTCGTAGGTGCCGACATTGACAGCCACCTTGTCGACGGCTCGCGTGGCCCCGGGGGCGTCGTTGAGCCGCCAGTACGCCTTCGGATTCGAGTCCGTGACCATGGAGGTGAATCGCGACCCGGAATTGGTGCCGGTGGTGTAGCCGTACCGCGTACAGTCCGGAGCCGCCGGAGCGCACACCGAGGTCAGGGCGTTCTGGGTGTCGTAGCCGTAGCTCCATGTGCGGTAACGCAGATCGTTCTGCTGGAGCGTCACGGCGCTGATGTGGGGAACGACCACCGTGGCGCCGGTGCTGGTGGCGATCTGCGCGCTGCCCCACGTGAAGTTGACGGCACTCAGCAAGCCCGTGCCCCACCAGTCATTCGGGTCGCGGTCCATGTCCGACGGCAACCAGTACTCCTGTGTGCCACCGGAGGGCTGCGGGACGGACACCGATTTGTAGGAGAACTGGACGACATGCTTGTCGTCGTCCGAGACCTCGGAGATCCGCACGACGGGCGTGCCGGTGACAAGGTCGGTCGACGCCGCCCGGAACGTGTAGGTGAGACCGGACGGATCCCTCACCCAGTAATAGGTGTAGTCGGTGCCGACCTGATCGGTGAGCACGCGTCGTCCACCGGGCGGCGGGGTGTAGCTGCCGTCGGGATTCCGCCCGTACCGTTCCTCGTGGCCGTCCGGCATAACCACGACGACGGAGCCGGAACCGTCGGAGTCCGGCACGACGCGCATGTCCAGCAACGACGACCACCCGCTGCCGAAGGCGTTCGCCAGCCGGGGATCCATGCTGTTGTAGGTCCGGCGGATCTCCAACTGGGGGCCGACCGTGATACCGGGGACGGAAGCGTCCACCGCCTGCGTCGAGTAGTTACCCGCTGCCGGCGACACACCCTGCACCGTCGCATCGGCCGCCACGACCCCGAGATGCCCGGTGACCAACGGCTGCGCGGGCGCCGGCACAGTGAAGTATGCGGGCTGCGACCAGGCGGACGCCTTGTTGCCGTCGCTGACCTGGGCGGACCAGAAGTAGACGCCACCCCACGCCAGCTTGCCGGCGGGCACGACCCAGGTCGAGGCGGTACTGGAACCGGATGTCGCCAGAACGGTGGACGAGCCGTTCGCGTACAGGTTGAAGGTATAGGTCAGGGCGTTGCCCGGGTAGGCGTCGACGTCCCGGGCGGACATCGACAGAGCGGGCGTCAGCGTGAACTGCGTCGAGTTGTTGTAGGGGAACAACGCGTCGACGACGGGCGCGTTGTTGACCACGTCCAGCGCGTAACAGGTCTGTGGGATGCCCAGCCCGGAAAAGTATTGGCCGCTGTGCACCATGTCCCAGCAGACTTCGTAAATCTTGCCGGGGGTCAGTGCGGGTAACGTGGCGGTGACCGAGACGGACTTGTTGGGTGCCACCGTCTTCGGCATCGGCGTCAGATAGTTCGACGTCGAGAACAGCGTCCGCGTGCCGTTGGCCACCGTGTAGATCTGGTATCCGAGCTGGTAGCCGTTGGAGGGAGTCCAGGTAGCGGATCCCTCGTTCTGGATGGTGACGTTCGCCCAGCCGGTCTTGTTGTTCCACGGTGAGGTGTAGAGCGTCTCGGCGTACGAGGCGCCGGCGCCGTCTGCGGCGTATTCGATGGACAGGTAGGCGTTGTCCGGGTTGAACTCCTTCCACGACGCCTCGGCATAGGCAGCGGTGACCGCAAAGCCGTAGTTGGGCGCGTAGCCGTGTGCCCAGTTGGTCAGCGTCCGCGGATTCAACGGCACTGCGCCCCACTGCCTACCCTGGGCACAGTTGACGCCGGCGGCCCAGCTGCCCGTACCGATCACCGCTCCGGTGCTCGGGCCCGGGAACGTCTTCAACGTCGTGGGGCTCCACGAACTGGTCACCGGCGCCACGCTCACCGGAGTCGACTCGCAGGTCTGCAGGCTCCCGAGACCCGAATACTCAGTGTCGAGATAGAGCTTCGCGCTGACGACGTAGGCGTTGGGGAACTGGCTCGCGAACCCGTCGAACTTGATGAAGGAGTTGTAGCGGTAGCCCTCGTGCGCCCCCACGTACAGGGCGTTGTCGGAGCTGAAATTCTGGGTGACACCTGATTTGACGTAGGTGCTGTCGGACGTCGTACGCGAACCCGTCGGGTTGGTGATGCCGGCCGCCTGCGCCGCGCCGCCGGCCTTGGCCGAGGCAGCCAGCGTCGGATCGGCGACCCACTGGCCGTCGGCGGTCCGACGGTTGACCGGTATGCGGTGCATCTGGGCCGTGAACGTACCGTCGGCGTTCTCGAAGACGGTCGTCGTCGCCGAACCCAGATCGGGCCGGGGCTTGCTCGACGCGGGATCGAAGCCGCGTACCCGCCGCGCGGGGTGCTGCTTCACCACGGGGTCGCGGTGCACCGTGGATCCCGAGTCCTTCTCCCGGGTTTTCGCTCGATGGGTCGTGAACTGAGGCACGGACCCACGAGGTCGTCGGGGATGGCCACCCACCGTCTTCGCACCTTTGCGCGGCGCTGTTTCCGTGGCCGCTACCCGGTGCGGTTTGCCGGCCGCCGTCCCCCACACCTGGTCGGGAGTGTCCGGGGTGGCAGCCGTTGCACCGGGGGTCGGCGCCGCGGTGGCGGGAACCTCGGCCATCGTCACCATCAGCGTGGTCACCATCAACGCCGACAGCGCGACCCGGCACGCACGCGAACTCAGCAACGCCACAACAAACCCCCGCAAGAGACCAGGACCAACCGTGGAGGACCATCGACGGAGTCGCCGTGATCGATGGCGGTCCACCGAGGACAGTGCCATTCATGGGAGTCTTTACGGAGCCTTAAATGTGTGAGACATGCCACACAGCTTCTCGGGTTCTGCTCACTATCGTGACGTGGTGAGATTCGGGCGTCTCTGCTTGGCTGCCGTTGCCACGGCATGGATTGCGGTCACTTCTCTGCCGGCGTCAGCCGCACCTTCGGTGCCGGCGGCTCGACAGTGGGCGCTCGACACCCAGCACCTGAACGGCCCCCGCCTCTGGGAGCGCAGCAAGGGTGACGGCGTGACGGTCGCCGTCGTGG
Source organism: Nucisporomicrobium flavum (assembly GCF_016464385.1). GTDB lineage: Bacteria > Actinomycetota > Actinomycetes > Mycobacteriales > Micromonosporaceae > Actinoplanes > Actinoplanes flavus_A. Next base: position 55,653 of record NZ_JADMLH010000023.1, read on the forward strand.
ACAGCGGTGTGGACGCCGGCCATCCGGATCTCGGTACGCGAGTGCTGCCCGGCGCCGACTTCACGGGTCACGCCGCGGACGGCCGGCTGGACGTGTCGCCGGACTCGCACGGCACGGCAGTCGCCGGCATCATCGCCGGAACCGGCCGCAACCGGGCCGGTGCAGCCGTAACCGGCCTCGCCCCCGAAGCTGACATCCTTCCGATTCGCGTCGCCGACGGCGCTGTAAGCGATCTCACCGCGGTCGCGCAGGGCATCGACTACGCCACAACGCATGGCGCAAGAGTCATCAATATCTCGCTGTGCACGCCGATCATTCATCCACAGATTCGCGACGCGGTGGCCGAAGCGATCCGCCAGGACATCGTCGTTGTCGCCGCCGCGGGAAACGACGGCCTGGACGGCAACTCGCCCCAGTACCCCGCTGCCCTGCCCGGAGTCCTCGCTGTGGCCGCATCCGACGTGAACGGCCATCGCTGGGCCAAGAGTGAAACCGGAAGCTACATCGGCCTGACCGCGCCGGGGGTAGACATCTACACCACGGGCCGCCAGGGGTCGTACGTCACTGTCACGGGCACCAGTTTCGCGGCGCCTCATGTCGCCGCAGCCGCCGCCCTGCTGCGCTCCCGGTATCGAAATGAAAGCGCCACACAGATCATTACTCGGTTGACCAGCACCGCTGATCACGCCGCCGATCGCACCGGCGAGGTCGGCTACGGGATCATGGACGCCGGCCGGGCACTGACCACCGAGGTGCCTTCCCCCGATACAGCGAATCCGCTGTTCGAGGCGCCCCAAGCGGCCGCAGCGGTTCAACCGCGTGAGCCACATCGCGGGCGAACCGGACCGCTGCTCCTGGTGGTCTACGGCAGCGTTGGCCTTGCGGCACTGGCGGGAGCCGGTATGGCACTCCGCCGATGGCGCCGTCCCCGACAGCCGATCATTGACCGGCGATCTGCACGATCCGGTCCCGAACCATCTCGCCGATCGTCGCAGGGCGGGTCTCGCCGGCCGCCACCGAGGTGACGTTGCGGCCTTGCGTGACCACGCCGACGACAAGGAATTGCTGAGCAGCGTTTTCCTTGGCCGCCTTCGTCGCCACCGTGGCCGTACTCGGGCCCGACACAATCACATCGCAGTGCTGCACGACGACCCCGTTGACATACGGCATCGCGGCGGCGGCCGGGGATGTCGGCACCGGGAAACGCTGCACGTTGATCCGGCCCGAAACCGCCGCCTGGGTCAAACTGGTCCAGATCGCCGCATCGGCGGACGCCTGCGAGGCGGTAGCCCCGTCAGTCCCGGCGAGCAGGCAGGCACGGAAGTTGCCTCCGACGTTGTGAACCGGCGTCGCGGACTGCGAGGTTGCGTTGCTGTCCGGCCACAACAGCCACGCGCCGACGGCAACCAGCACAACCGTCCCGATGCCGATGGCCAGCCAATGGCGTGGCGCGCGCACCTGGCTTCGCACCTTCGTCTTCCAGTTTCCTGATTCGATCCGCCCCACGTGCGAGAACTGTGCCACACCGGCCTTCCGTGATCGAGCCCTTCAAGCCTGCCTGCCGCTCTGTCCGGACTCGACGGTGATCCACGTAGCCGCGGAGTGGCGGCTCAGGACAGGGCTTCGGCGCGCAGGCGGTCGAGGGCGTCGAGGGTGCCGTCGCGGCGGAGTTTGCGGATCAGGTACTTGGACAGCAGCGCGTTGCCGAGCAGGTGGAGTGTCTTGTTGGGCGGCGAGCTGAACCCGCCGGCCGTGTGCGGCGCCCACACCGCCGCGCCTTCGGTGACCTCGAGCCAGCCGGTGCCGACGCGGTTGGACACGCCGGCCGCCTGGGGGCGGAACGCGTGCGCGGCGAACCCGGCGCGGCGGCCGCCCGGGGGCAGGAGGCCGGGGGTGACGTCGAGGTGCAGGCCGCGGTCGCTGTGGCCGGTGACCCGTACCGGTGCGATGACCGGGTAGCCGTCGCCGCCGCGGTACGCGATCACCTGGTGCGGCATCTTCCCGGCCTGCCGCGCGACCTTCGCGGTGTCGACGCGGGGGCCGGTGCCCTTGGCGGGCGGGTCCTGCGGCTCCGGCGGCCCGGACGGGACGGCGCCGAACACCTCCGGCGTGCCGGCGGCAGCGAGGTCGGGCCAGCTCACGATCCGGCTCACCGGGATGTCGATGATCAGCCGGTATTCGATGTACTCGCGCATCGCCCAGGTCCAGAACCGGCCGGTGGGCAGGTCGCCGAAGAACTTTTCGGCCTGCTCGGTCACCACGGCCAGCCGCTCGGGCGACGGTTCGGCGGGCACGACGGCGGTGCCCTGGGCGAGCACGAACCGTGAGCTGGTGGCGAAGCCCTGGTCACGCGTGTGGTACGCCATCGCGATCCGCGGCTCCTGGAGCAGGCGCCGCACCTTGGCGGGGAAGGCGAGCGACGTCGTCAGGGCGAGGCTGCCGGCCTCGCGGTCGACCAGCCCGATCGGGCTGACCGGGACGACGACTGCGCCGCCGGCGGGCGTGAGGTAGGCGGAGACGGTGACCAGGTCGCCGGCGAACACCGACTGCACCTCGTCGGGCCAGGTGACGGACATGGCCCCCACCCTGGAACGCCAAGATCGGAAAGTAAACGCTTCTGCCCGAACGTCCGTGATTCCGGGGACGCCCGAGCGGTTCCCTATTTCTTCGCAGCGCCCGTCCGCACGAGCAGGACGACGCGGACCATGGGGAACCGTTTGTCCTCCTTGACCTGGAAGTTCTTGCTGAGGATGTCCGCGGCCGCCGGCTTCATGCCGTCCCAGGCGTTCTTCGACGTCGACGTGCTGACCAGCCACAGGCGGTTGTTCCCGGACAGGCACGGCGCCGGGTCCGGGCACTCGGCCGCGCCGAAGTAGCCGGTCTGGCCGGCCGTCCGGTACAGCAGCACGTCCTTCGGCCCGCCGTCGCGGAGCTCGTACTCGGCCGCCGCGCGGGCGAGGTCGCTGCGGCCGCCCAGTTTGTCGTTGTAGACGATGCCGTCCTTGGCCTGGGCGTGGTCGCGGACGTAGTACAGGGCCGTGCGGTAGTCGGGCTGGCCACCGACCGGGCTCTCCCGGACCTCCCGATGGTCCGCCAGCGACAGGTACGTGAGGCCGGGCAGGGCGAGCGCCGCGCCCAGCACCCACCACGTGCCGTGCGGTCTGCGGCCCAGCGGGCGGGCCACGTGGCAGATCGCCGTGGCGGCGAGCAGCGCCCAGGCCGGCAGCGTGAAGAGCATGTAGCGGCCGACGAACAGGTGCAGGACCGAGACCGTGACGTAGCCGAAGACGATCGGTCCCGCCGACCACGCCAGCAGCATCGCCGTCGCGGGCCGGTTGCGCTGCCAGAGCATCACCGCGCCGAGCAGGGCGAGGGGGACCAGGACCCACGCGAGGCCGGTCGAGAGGAACACCCGGCCGAGGAAGGCCCGGGCCGTGTCGAGGTCGGCCCTGATCCAGGACACCTGCGAGGACTGGTGCTGCGCCATGGCGGGCAGCGGGATGACCACGAGAACGACCGCGCCGAGGGCGCCGGCGAAGCGCCAGCGGCGGACCTCGTCGGTGCGCGACGTGGCCAGCAGCAGGTAGAGCAGCTGGCCGCCGACGACCGTGATGCCCATGAAGTGCACCAGGCCGGTCACCGCCGTCACCGCGGCCCAGGCGGCCCACCGCCGGCCGACCGGACGCTCCAGCGCCCGCAGCAACAGGTACGTCGACAGCGTCGCCAGCAGCGTCACGAGCGCGTACGACCGCACTTCCTGGGCGTACCGGGAGAAGGCGGGGATCACGGCGAGCAGGAGCCCGGCGACCACCCCGACCGGCGTGCTGACCAGGCGGCGTCCGATCAGGACGACGATCGCTCCGGTGAGCGCGAGCGCGGCGATCGACGGGATCCGCAGCGCGGTCAGGGAGTCGCCGGCGACGGCGATCCAGCCGCGCATGAGCACGTAGTAGAGCGCGTGGACGATGTCGAGGTGGGTGAAGAGGCGCCCGAGCTCCGACCACGTGATGGAGATCGCGTGGTAGGTCGCGTACTCGTCCTCCCACATCTCGCGCTGGTCGGCACCGATCAGGCTGACGGCGGCGATGACCACCGCCGGCAGCAGCGCGAGCCAGGCCGTCCAGCCCGCCGGACCGGTGCGGCGCGGCTCGTGGGCGCCGGGGATCCGGGCGACCTGGGGTTTCTCGGGGGCGGCAACTGTCATCGGACCGTGAATCCAAACGTCTTGTTGTCCACCCGGTCGCGCATGGCCTGCTGGGCGGCGGAGTCCGCGTCGATCTTCCAGCGGGCGGACCCGTTCTGGTTGAAGTAGACGAAGCCGAGCATGTCGTCGTCCCGGGCGACGCCGCGGGCCAGGTCGCGGACCCAGCCGGGCCGTTCGCTGCCGGGCTCGCCGCCGGTCTCGACGATGAGGAACGGCTTGTCGGTGAAGCGGCGTACGGCCCGCTTGGTCGGCCCGAACAGCTCCGCGTACGTGTGCTTGCCGCGGTGGGTGTAGTAGCCGTCGATGCCGATCCAGTCGACGTACTTGTCGCCGGGGTAGAGCGGCTTGAGCTTGACCGACGGCACCGGGTTGATCACGTTGGGGGTCCACGTCCAGATGACGTTGCGCGCGTCGGCGGCCTCGAAAAGCTGGTGCAGGTGGCGCCAGGCGGCGACGTACACGCCGGGCTTGACCTTCTTCGCGCCCCACGGATACCAGTTGCCGTTCATCTCGTGCGCGAAGGTCATCGCGACGGGCACGTTGACCCGCCGGATCTCCTTGGCGAACGCCGTGATGTACGCGTCGTGCTTGCCCGCGGCGATGTCGGCGAGCTTGGCGTTGAACGGCTCCCACCGCACCACGGGCAGCGCCCCCTGCTGGTACGCCGTCCGCACCTGCGACGCCGCGAACTGGTCGTCGAAGCTCTCGAAGATCGTGAGCATGTTGGGCTGCTTGCCGATGCGCTGCGCGTACGCCTTCACGTTGTCCACGGCCGTCGGGTCGCCGCCCAGCGAGACGCCCAGGAACTTGCCCTTGGGCCGCAGCAGGGGCTTGATGTCGTACACGGGTGGGAGCGGCGCCGGGGCCGCGGCGCCGGAGGCCGAGCTCTTGCCGGGGCCGGCCGGGTCGGCGTGGAAGGTGATGTTCTGGGCGATGGCGAACTCGAGGACGGCCACGGCGGACATCACCGAGCCGATCAGCAGGTGCCGGGTGCGCACCTAGAGCACCTCCGCGCGATCGTGCTCCGGGTCGACCAGCACCGCCTGCGCAGTGATCGTCAGGAAGAACATGCCGGTCAGGAACAGCGGCGCGTACGTGATCGGGTCCTCGGTGATCATCCGGTAGGCCGCGCCGCCGGCCCAGAGCACGCCGGTGCCGCCGGAGAACGCCCACATGGCGATCCACAGCCGCCGCGTCTTGCTCTTCTTCTTGGTTCCGCCGGTGGGCTGCCAGCCCATGCGCCGCCCGCGCAGGATGTCCACGACGGCGAACAGGTGCGACCAGCCGTAGATCATCTTGACGGTGAACGAGCTGAAGCCGTACCGACAGCGGTGCCACAGCGGGAAGACGACGAAGTTGTAGAGGATGCTCGGCACGATCAGCAGGTAGTTGGCGATACCGACGTTCTCCGGGAAGACCAGCAGCATCAGCAGCGGCACGATCGGCGCGACCAGCGTGAAGATGCCGGTGTGCAGGTAGTAGCAGAACCCGGAGATGTAGCTGAGCCGCCCGCGCAGCGACAGCTTCTGCTGCCAGAACTTCTTGGAGCCGAGCAGGCTCATCGAGCCGGCGCACCAGCGGTACTGCTGGGTGAAGAACGAGTTGACGTCGGCCGGGCACACACCGGCGGCCAGCGCGACCGGGATGTAGCGCAGCCGCCACCCGGCCCGCCGCAGGTCGAAGCCGGTGTGCACGTCCTCGGAGTGGTCGATGAGCGTGTTGCCGCCGATCTCGGCGAGCGCGGCCCGCCGGTACAGCGCGCAGCTGCCCACGCAGATCGCGGCGTCGTGGTTGTTCCGGGAGACCTGCACCGAGCGGTAGAACAGCTCCTGCACCGCGCCCGCGCCGCGCTCCAGCCAGCCCTGTCCGGGGTGGACGCGGAAGAACTGCGGGGACTGCACGATGCCCAGGTCGGGCTCGCGCTCCATGTACGGCAGCATCTCCTGCAGCATGTCCGTCCGCGGCGCGAAGTCGGCGTCGAGCACGAGGATGTAGTCGCTCATCGACCGCTCGAACGCGTACCGCATGTTGCCGGCCTTCTTGTACCACCCTCGGTTGGGCCGGCGCTGGTAGATGAACCCGAAGCGCAGCGCCATCCGCTCCATGACGGTGTCGGAGGAGTCGTCGAGGACGTACACGTCCACCGCGCCGGGGTATTCCAGGGCCATCCTGCGCACGGACTCCCAGGTGTTCTGCAGCACGTGCGGCGCCTCGCCGCAGACGGGGAGGAACACGTCGACCGAGGGCCAGCGCGCCGGCCTGTACGCCCGCACCAGCGCGAGGTGCTGCTGCAGGTCGAAGCCCTTGGTGAAGGCGTTCACCGCGAGCGACACCAGGTAGTAGATGACCGTGAACGTGGTCAGCGGCAGCAGGAAGAGCAGCCAGGGCGCGGTACGCACGAACGCCACCTGGCTGACCAGCAGGCAACCGAAGCTGATCAGGGAGACGAGCGTCATCGGGGCGAGCCGGCGCTTCGCGTACAGGTATTTCTCGGTGTCGGTGGGCGGGAGCGGCACCGGGGCGTAGGTGGGGCGCTTGCCGGGTGACGGGACGGCGTCCTGCCGGCCGCGCTGGCGCGGGATGCGGAACGAATCGGGCACCCCGAGAACGGCCGTCTCATGTGGTCTTATAACGTCATCGTCCGCGACGCTTGTCGGCTGCACTGACACCCCCGTGCTGCAACAGCTCTGCTTCCCGGCCCGTCACCCGTCCGGGTGGCGTCCGACGATGCTCCACGATGGCAGAGAGACATGTCAACTCAGCGATCGATCGTCCATACCGGTCCTGACCTGCGAACTTGATCAATTTGTGACAGAGGTCGCAGACCCCCGCCGGGCCCCCGGATGGCCGTGAGGTGACCAAGGTTACCGGCGGGTTACCGCGAATTGACACCTCTCACGCTGCCGCCGCGACCGCGTTCGCCCGCAGGAAAGCCTCCAGGCCGGCCAGGTCGTCGGTGTTGATGTAGTCCACGTCGGCGTCGAGAAGTTCCTGCCAGACCGCCTCCCTGGCGGCTCCCGGCTGGTCCGGTGTGGCCCAGAAGCGCACCCGCTGCCCGTCGGCGTGCGCGTCCTCAATGAACTGCCGCAGCCGCGCGCGCTCCGCGGCCGGCATCGGCCCGACGCCCTGCCAGGTGAACAGGTTGGTCCAGTTGTCGCTGATCAACGGGATGAACGACGCCGGCGCGCCCGAGTTGAGGTCGGTGCTGCGCCCGTCGTAGAACGCGTACCGCACGCGCTGCGCCTGCATCAGCTCCCGTGGCCGGTCCCCGCTGATCACCACCGTGACGGCACCCGGCGAGACGCGCCCGAACCGGTACGACGTCAGCATCCGGCGGTAGTCACGCAGCACCCGGTCCAGCTCGGCGTACGTGGCGGCTCCGGTGGCCTTGATGTCCACGAGCAACTGCAGCGACAGTGAGCTGCCACGGTAGACCCGCCCGTGATTGGCGCGGACCCGGTCGGCGAGCGGATCCAGATAGAGGCTCTGCAGCGTACGGCCGGGCTCGAGGTCACCGGGGTCGTGGCCGACGAGCAGCTGCCCGCCCACCAGATAGATGTCGGCTTCCACGCTGGCGAAGCCGTGCGACAGGGCGTCGTACAGGGGACGGTCGTGTTCGTAGTCGTTGTGGGCGTGCGCCTGGGGCAGCGGGGTGACGCGGTGCCCGCTGCCGGCGTACGCGGCGGCCGGCTGGGCCAGCAGCGCGCACACCGCAACGAGCGTGGCCAGGGTTCGACGAATCATCACGGTCCTCCCGTCAGGAGTGTCTCGCCGGATCCTCCTGACGGTAGAGACCCGCGCCCGCGCGCGACATAGTCTCTTGCGCAGTTAGGTCTGTAATGCAAAGCTAACTTCATGGCAGACGAATCTGTTCCGCAGCCGGCCAGCCCGCAGGAGCTGCTGGCGACCATGCGCGACCTGACGCGCCGCGTTCGTGCGGCCCAGCGCGGCACCTGGTTCCCGCTGCTGGTCTTCGCGACGATCACCCTGCTCGCGATCCCCGTCTACCGGTACGCCCCCTATCTCGACGTCTTCGGCACCTGCCGCTCCCGTCCGGACCAGAAGGTCTGCCCGACGCCCAGCCCGACGGAGCTCGGCTACTGGACGGTCGCGCTGCTGCTCGCCTACACGGCGATCGCGGCCTTCTACATCCGGCAGTCCCGGCGACGCGGCGTGGGCACCCCGATCCGCCCCTATGTCGTCGTCGGCGTCGTGCTGGCCATCCTCATGACAGCCGTGTCCATCTGGTTGACGTTCCACCCCGTTCTCCCCCCGCCCGCCGACCCGTTCTCGGCGGACCCGGCGCAGCTCGAGGCCGGACCCGCCGGCTGGCTCATCAACGGGCTGGCCAGTCCGCTCGCGGTGATCGGGCTGGCGCTGCTGGTGCTCGCCTGGGTCGAGCGCCACTGGGCGCTGCTGGCGTACACCGTCGTCTACCTGGCGATCGGGATGGTGCAGGGCAACCACGTCATCCGGTCGTCGTCGCCGTGGTTCTTCCTGCCGTACCTGCTCGTTCCGGCGGCGGTGCTGCTCCTGGGCGCGGCCGCCTTCGCCGCCTTCCGACCGCGCACCGAGGCTCGCGCGTGACGACCGAGCACCCCGCGAACAGCCTCGACGACGTCGTCCACCAGCGCGTACGCCTCGGCATCATGACCGTCGCCCACCAGGCCCGTCAGGTCGAGTTCGGATTCCTCCGCACCACCCTGCAGCTGACCGCCGGCAACCTGGGACAGCACCTGACCGTGCTGGAGAAGGCCGGGCTGATCCGGATCGAGAAGGGCTACGAGGGCAAACGCCCCCGCACGTGGGTCGCCCTCACTCCCGCCGGGGAGGCGGCCCTGCGCGACGAGATCGCCCAGCTCAAGCAACTCATCCAGCAGGTCGAACAGGCGGAAGAGGGTACGGTCACGCGATGACCGGCAGCGACTTCTGGTGGGAACCGCCGTTCGCGGGCACGGAGGCCGAGCACCTCGCCGGCGCCCTGGACCGGCTGCGCACGACGTTCCGCTGGAAGGCGGACGAGCTCGACGCGGCCGGCCTGCGCGCCCGCCTCGGTTCCTCCGCGCTGACCCTCGGCGGCCTTCTCAAGCACCTGGCGCTGGTCGAGGACTACACCTTCCACACGAAGTTCCGCGGTGAGTCACCGGGCGAGATCTGGCGTCCGGCGGCGACGGAGGAGGACTGGGACTTCACGTCCGCCGCCGACGACTCCCCCGCGGAGCTGTACGCCCTCTGGGACGGCGCGGTGGAACGCGCCCGCGCCACGCTCACCGCCGCGCTCGCGGACGGGGGGCTCGACCAGCCGACCCACATCAGCGGCCCCGACGGCCAACGGGCAAGCCTGCGCCGGCTCGTCTGCGACCTCATCGAGGAGTACGGCCGCCACACCGGCCACGCGGACCTGCTGCGCGAGGCGGTCGACGGGCGGGTCGGCGAGGACCCGCCCGCCGGCTGGCAGCCCCGCGGCGCCCGGCAGAGCTAGCCCTCCTTCAGCGCGTCGACCAGCGCCGCGGCCAGGTCGGCGGACGAGCCGGGGTTCTGGCCCGTGTAGAGATTGCGGTCCACCACGATGTTCGAGGCCCACGGCGTACCCTCGTCGAACTGCGCGCCGAGCTCGACCAGCCGGCTCTGCAGCAGCCACGGCACCGAACCGGCCAGGCCGGCGGCGGTCTCCTCGGCATCGGTGAAGCCGGTCATCCGGTAGCCGGCGAACGGCCAGGTGCCGTCGCCGCCGGCGGCCGGCAGCAGTGCGGCCAGCCCGTGGCAGACCAGGCCCAGCGGCTTGCCGTCGGCGAGCGTGTTGCGCACCAGGGCGGCCGAGGCCTCGTCGCGCGCCAGGTCCTCCATCGGCCCGTGGCCGCCGGGGTAGAACACGGCCGCGTAGTCCGCGAGCCGCACATCCTCCAGCCGCAGCGGATCCTTCAGCTCGGTGACGGCGGCGAGCGCGTCGGCGACCCCCTCGTCACCGCCGTTGGCCTGCGGCGCGAGGCTGCCCTTGTCCACCGGCGGCACGACCCCGCCCGGGGTGGCGACGACGACCTCGTGACCCGCGGCGATCAACGCCCGGTACGGCGCGAGGAACTCCTCGGCCCAGAAGCCGGTCGGGTGCCGCGTGCCGTCCTTGAGCGTCAGGTGGTCCGCACCGGTCATCACAAACAGAATCTTGGACATCTGCGTCATTCCTCTCTCGTTTCCTCGACCGTAGGCCCGGTCATCCCCGCCCAACCAATAGCCTTGCCGTGGTGAGCGATCGAAAACCTGATGGGCCGGACGGGCGTCCGCTCGATCTCATGCTGCTGCGGACCTTCCTCGCGGTGCACCGGGCCGGATCGCTGACCGCGGGCGCACGCCTGCTCGGGCTCTCCCAGCCCACGGTGACCGGTCAGATCCGCGCGCTGGAGCAGCGCCTGGGCCGGCAACTGTTCGAGCGCCTGCCGCACGGCGTCACCCCGACGTCGGTCGCCCTGAGCCTCGCGGCCCAGGTCGCCGAGCCCCTCGACCAGCTGGCCGCGGTGGCCGAACCCACCCCGGCCGGCGCCCGCGCCGAACAGCCGGTCCATCTGGGCGGGCCGGCGGAGCTGCTGGCCGTACGCGTGCTGCCGGCGCTGGCCCCGCTCGTGGCCCGCGACGTGGCGCTACGGGTCACCACCGGGCTCGCCGACGACCTGCTCGACGGGTTGCGGGCCGGCCGCTTCGACCTGGTGCTGTCGGCCGTACGCCCCCGGGGCCGGGCGGTCGCCGCCGTGCCGCTGATGGACGAGGAGTTCGTGCTGGTGGCGGGCTCGGGATGGGCGGAGAGCATCGGCGTGCTCGCGGAGGACGGGCCGGCTCTCGACGATCTGCCCTGGGTGAGCTACGCCGAGGACCTGCCGATCGTCCGCCGCTACTGGCGGCACGTGTTCCACCGGCGCCCGCCGTCGCGGCCGGCCCTCGTGGTGCCGGACCTGCGGGCGGTGCTGGCGGCGGTCGTCGCCGGGACGGGCATCACCGTGCTGCCGCGCTATCTGTGCGCCGCCGAGGTGGAGGCCGGAGACCTGCGGGTTCTGCACGAGCCTGCCGATGCTCCGATCAACACCATCTACCTGGCGCACCGCGCCGGCGCGACCCTGGACGACCATGCGCGGGCGGTACGCGAGGCGCTTATTACGGAGGCCCGCCACTGGTGAGGCGTGGTAGAGCTGGCGGATGAACGCTTCCGCCATCGCCCGGCTCTTCGGCCTCGGCGCCGCCACCCGACTGTCCGACGGCCCGGTCGCGCGCGGCAAGCAGGGCGTCGTCTGGCGGCTCGACACGGCCGACGGCAGGTGGGCGGTCAAGGTGCCGTTCCACCCCGCCGACGACGGCGGGTCCGCTGCTTTCCAGGAGGCCGCCTGCGCCGCCGGCGTTCCGGCTCCGCGGGTACGGCGCACGGCCGAGGGCCAGGTGTTCGCCTCTGTGGACGGTGTTCGGGTACGCGTGTACGAGTGGGTGGACCTGGGCGCCCCCGACCCGAACCTGGACCCCGAACTGGTCGGAACGGCCCTCGCAGCCCTGCACCGCGTACGCGTGGAAACCGCCGGCCCGGTGCACCCGTGGTACACCGAACCGGTCGGTCCGCACCGGTGGGATGAGCTGGTCGCCTCGCTGCGCCGGGAGGGCGCGCCCTTCGCCGATCGCCTGGCCGCGCTGCGCGACGAGCTGGTGGCGCTGGAGTCGTGGATCGAGCCGCCCGCGAACCTGCAGACCTGTCATCGCGACCTGTGGGCCGACAACGTGCTGCCCACCGCGGACGGCGGAATCTGCGTCATCGACTGGGAGAACAGCGGTGCCGCCGACCCGGCGCAGGAGCTGGCGTGCGCGCTGTTCGAGTTCGCCCGCCACGACCGGGGCCGGGTCCGCGCGCTGACCGCCGCGTACCGATCGGCGGGCGGTCCGGCGACGCTGAGCCGGCGCGGCGACTTCTCGATGCTGATCGCCCAGCTGGGGCACATCACCGAGGCGGCGGCGTCGGACTGGCTGAACCCGGGTCCCCGCTCCCCGGACCGCGCGGCCGCGACGGCCTGGATCAGCGAGGTGCTGGACGACCCGCACAGCCGCACCCGGCTGGCGCTTCTGCTCGAGTGAGGTAAGCGGATGCGCTCCCTCCGGCGTGTACCCGATGTGAAGCAGCGAGAGTTCACCGAGTTCTACCGGTCGGACCAGGCCGCGTGCTTACGGGCCGTGCTGGTCAGCGTGGGTGACCGGCAGCTGGCCGAGGACCTGGTGGCGGAGGCGTTCACCCGGGCGTGGACGTCGTGGCACAAGGTCAGCCGCCATCCCGCCCCGCGCGCGTGGATCGTCCGTACGGCGTTGAACGTCCGTGTCTCGCGGTGGCGTCGGCAGCGGCGGGAGGTCGCGTGGGACGGCACCCACGAGGTCGAGGATGTCTCCGCCGGGGACTCCGGCCTGGATCCGGCGCTGCTCACCGCGTTGCGCCGGCTGCCCCGGCGGCAGCGGGAGGTGCTCGCGTGCCGGGTGTTCCTGGACCTGGACACCGCCGGCACCGCGACCGTGCTGGGGATCGCCCCCGGCACGGTCACCGCACACCTGTCCCGGGCCGTCGCGTCGCTGCGCGCACATCTGGTCGACGAGGAACAACTGGAGGTTGGGCCATGAGCGAGCACGACACAGAATCGGGCGCCGTCCTGCACGCCCTGCGGGAGTCGTTCAGCGACGTCGGCATGTCCACCCCGGCGGAGCGGATCGTGTCCGCCGGCCGGGCCCGGCAGCGCCGCCGCCTCTTCGGTACGGCGGCCGGCGTGGTGGCCGGTACGGCGGCGCTGACCGGTCTCACGCTCAGCATCTCCGACACCCCGGCCACCGGCGTTCACATCCGTACGGTCGCCTTCACGGTGGACAGCCAGGACGACGGTACGGTCCACGCGACGTGGGACAAGCAGCGCTACTTCGAGGACCACGAGGGTCTGCAGCAGGCCCTGCGCGCGGCTGGTTTCCCCGTACTCATCAAGACCGGTGAGTTCTGCCGGGGGCCGCAGGACGACGGCGCCCTGAACCCGAGCGGCGTCGGTCCCGGGGTCGACCAGGTGATGCGCGGCGAGCGCGGCAGCGACGGCAAGGTGACCTTCGTGTTCACGCCCGCGGCCATGCCCGACGGGAAACAGCTGTTCATCGGCTACCTGTCTCCGGCGCAGCTCGCGTCCGTCGGCGGCAACCCGGGTTCGGTCGAGCGCCTCGTGCCCACCGGCGTGCCACTCACGTGCACCACCGAACCGCCGCCCGCGCACCGGGCGCCGGGCGGCACTGCGACGAAGTAGCGCTTGACGTGTCGGAGATTTCCGACGCATTATGGGCGGGTGACCGAGGATGTGTTCGGAGCGCTCGCCAACCCCGTACGCCGGCAGTTGCTCGTCGCCCTGCGCGACGGACCGCGGCCCGCCGGCGAACTCGCCGGGCTGTTCGCCCTGAGCCGGCCCGCGGTCTCCGAGCATCTGGCCGTGCTGCGGCACGCCGACCTCGTCCGCGAGGAGCCGCGCGGCCGGCACCGCTACTACCACCTGGCGGCCGAGCCGCTGGCCGAGGTGCAGGACTGGCTGCTGCCGTTCGAGCGGTACTGGCGGGACCGGCTCACCGCGCTCAAGAACGTCGCCGAGAGTGAGGATTTCCTGTGAGCAGGACCATCGAGCTGGACCAGTTCATCGCCCGCGCCCCGGACGTGGTCTGGCGGGCGCTCACCGAGCCGGAGTTGCTCGCGCGCTGGTGGGCGACCGGCGACATCAAGCCGATCGTGGGGCACCGCTTCACGCTGGACATGGGCTCGTGGGGACAGCAGCCGTGCGAGGTCCTGGAGGTGCAGGCCGGCCGCCTGCTCCGGTACACGTTCGCCGAGGGCACGCTGGACACGACGATCACCTGGCGGCTGGTCCCCGAGGGCGACGGCACGCGGTTGTTCCTGGAACACGCCGGGTTCACCGACGAGCGGGCCTTCCGCGGCATGGGCGGCGGCTGGCCCACCATCCTGGGCCGGATGACGGCGCAGCTTCCATAACGGCCAAGCTTCCGTAACGACGGCGTATCGGGCGGGCTACCGGCGTCAGCGCCCGGTTACGGTCGGGCCATGCGTTCCGGACGGCACTATGACCACCTCGTGGACGAGGCCGCCGGTGTGCCCATCATCGGCTGGGAGTTCGCGTGGCTGGACGGGCGTGCCGTCGGCTCCGACCCCTCCTGGTCCTTCCCCGGCCTGGCCCGGCCCCTGCTGCGCCGCGCGGGCAGCGTGCTCGACCTCGACACCGGCGGCGGTGAGCTGCTCGCCGAGCTCGCGCCGCTGCCCGCGCACACCGTCGCGGTGGAGAGCTGGGCGCCCAACGTCCCGGTGGCGCGGGACCGGCTCACCCCGTTCGGGGTGTCGGTGCTCACCGAGCTGCCCGGCGGCGAGGAGGAGTTCGACCTGGTGCTGAGCCGGCACGGACGGCTCCCGGCAGCCGACATCGCCCGGCTGCTCAAGCGCGGCGGCACGGTGCTGACCCAGCAGGTGGGCAGTGACGACCTGGCGGACCTCAACGCCGAGCTGGGCGCGCCGCCGCCGTACCCGCACACGTGGACCGCGCAGAAGGCGGTCGCGGCGCTGCACGCGGCCGGGCTCGAGGTGAGCGACGTCCGCGAGGAACGGCCACCGCTGACGTTCCACGACATCGGCGCGCTCGTCTACCAGCTGCGGGCGGTGCCGTGGCAGGTCCGCGGCTTCGACCCGGCCCGCTACGACCGCGAGCTGCGCCGCATCGACGCCAAGATCCGCACGTACGGGCACTTCACCGTGACCGCCCACCGGTTCCTGATCCAGGCGCACCGCCCCTGACCTCAGTCGAGGACCGCGCCGCAGGTCATGTTGATCGCCGCGCCGGTGATCGTGCGGGCCCAGTCGGAGGCGGCGAACACCGCCACGTTGCCCACGTCCTCCAGGGTCGCCGTACGCCCGAGCAGCGTCCGCGTGACCAGGTCCGCCTCGATCCGGTCGCGACCCTCGAACCCGTGCGGAATCGATTCCGGCACACCGCCGGTCCGCAGGGTGATCACGCGGATGCCGTGCCCGCCGAGCTCCGTGGCGAGCTGGCGGCGCATCGCCTCGACGGCCTCGAAGCCGGTCAGCAGCCCGCCGAGCGCGTGGCGGCGTGCGGCCGTGTGGTCACCCGAGCCGCCGAAGGCGAGGATCACCCCGGAGCGCTGGGCGCGCATGTGACGGGCCGCGGCGCGCGAGGTCAGGAACTTGGACCGTACGGCGGTGAGCACCGGGCTGAGGTAGTCCGCGGGTGACATGTCGGCCATCGGGGTGCCCTGCACGTCGCTGTCGGCGATGACGTTGACGGAGACGTCGATGCTCCCCGCGGTGGCGGCCACCTCGTCGGCGTGGGGGTCGACGGACCGCTCGTCGAGGGCGTCCACGATCGCGGTGTCGGCGCACCCGCCGGCCGCTCGGATGTCGCCGGCCACTTTCTCGAGGGGCTCGACGGTGCGTCCGGCGAGGAAGACGTAAGCGCCGTTGCGGGCGTACGCGCGGGCGATCGCGCCACCGATCCGGCCGCCGCCACCGTAGATGATCGCGTTCTTGTGCTCGAGCAGCATGGGGTCTCCTTCGCAGGGGTCGTCCCCCTACAACCCCGGCGGCGTCACGAACTCATCGGGCAGACCGAAATCTCCCGGCGGCGCGAGCAGGAACGACACCACCTCGGCGACGTGCTCGCCCTCGAGGCGCAGCACGTCGAGCCCGGCCCAGGTCCACCGCTCCCTCGCGTCGTCCCACAGGTAGGTGCCGAAGGCCGGCTGGCCGTTGGCCCGGGCCGGCAGGAACTGCCAGCGGTGGAGCAGGGGCCGTTCCAGCAGGAAGGCACGGATTCGCGTACGGCCGGAGAACCACTGCGGCAGCGGCGGCATCGAGTACGTGGCGTCCTCGGCGAGCAGCGCCACGATCGCGTCGACGTCGCCGGCGTGCCACGCGGCCGCGTACCGGTGGGTGAGGGCCTTGATGGTGTCGTCGGAGGGGCGGCGCGCCGGGGTGGGGCGGCGCCGCGCCAGGGTGGCCCGGGCCCGTTGCAGTCCGCTGTTCACGGCGGCGACGGTGGTCCCGAGCTGGCCGGCGGTCTCGGCTGCGGTGAAGCCGAGCACGTCGCGCAGCAGCAGCACGGCCCGCTGCGAGCCGGGCAAATGCTGCAGCGCGGCCACGAACGCCAGCTCGACGTTCTCCCGCTCTTCGGCGGCGGCCTCCGCGCTGCGCTGGGCGGAGGTCCGGCCGGGCCACGGTTCGAGCCAGGCGACCTCGCTCAGTGGGGCGCCGGGGCTGAGGTCGGCCGGCAGCTCGCGGCGGGCCCGGCGGGCGATGAGCGTGAGGCAGCGGTTGGTGGCGATGCGGTGGAGCCAGGCCCGTATCGAGCCGTCGGTGAACGTGCCGAGCCCGCGCCAGGCCCGGACCAGGGATTCCTGCAGCGCGTCCTCGGCGTCGTGCACCGAGCCCAGCATCCGGTAGCAGTGCGCGAGCAGCTCCGCCCGGTACGCACCGCTCAGCCGGCCGAAGGCGTCGGCGTCCCCGCCGCGGGCGGCAGCGAGCAACCGGGTCTCGTCCATGCGCCCATCAGAGCACGGTCAGGCGTCGCCCTCGCGCGCGCGGTGGAAGTGCTCGGCGAGCTCGTACGCGTCGATCTCGTCGTCGCCCTCGGCGTCGAGGAAGCAGACCCAGGCCCCGGTGGCCATGGCGAAGCCGACCTCCATCGCCGCGCCCTTGTCCTGCTGGTCACGGGAACGGACGACGCGGGTGTACGCGAGCTTCTCCAGCAGGGCCGGGTCGCCGTCGAGCCGGCCGGCGGGGACGGCGATCAGCTCGAAGGAGATGCCCTGGGCGTGCAGGATCCGGCTGACGTCGCGCAGGACGGTCAGCAGGCGCTCGTCCGGGCGGCGGAACGGCACGACGACGCTCAGCTCGACGGCGGTGACGGCGTAGGGGAACGGCTTGACGGTGAGGTGGCGGGCGGGCCCGGCGACGACCACGGGCGGCACGGCGAGGAGGTTCGGCTGGCTCATGCCCCAGAGATCGGGCCGCAACCTCAATGCAACCTCATCGCCGGCTCAGCACCCGGGCAAGAAGGGGCGTGCGATGACGAACCGAAGGGACATATAGTGGTCCGGTAAGAGGCTAAATTCTTTTGCTTCTTTCGCCGATCACAGCCCGGGGGTTCCGTTGAAGACTGAGACCGTGCCCGATCACCAGCCTCGGTGGTACGACGAGGTCCCCCAGCAGGGGCTCTGGCGCGCCCGGCCGCGCGAGAAGCTCGAGTTTGCCATTGCGACCCTGCTCCTCGTGGGACTCCTGGGCCTGCTGGCCTTCGGCGTGTCGCGCGGGTCGCCGGACCGCCCGGTGCCGTCGCCGGCGTCGTCCTCGGACGTCACGGTCTCCACCGGAGGATCCTGAGCTCGAAAGATGTGTGGGCAGCTAGGCTCTTTCGGGTCGCCGGATCACCCGAACGGATGAGTCGGGCCACGGACCCGGCGTCCACACTGTTCGGGTGGCAAACCAGACATCTATGTGGTCCCGGCTCAAGACCTGGCACAAGGCCGGCCTGATCGTCGCGGCGCTGGCCGTGGCCGGCGGCAGCGCCCTGGGCGTGACGGCGGCCCTCGGCGACGACGAGCCCGCACAGGTCGTGGGCCGGGTGGAACAGCCGGTCCAGCAGCCCTCCGGCTCGGCGTCGGCGGAGGCGGCGGAGACGCAGACCGTCGCCGGCAAGCAGAAGCGTACGGAGAAGAAGACCGAGCCGATCAAGTTCAAGACGCGGACCATCAAGGACAACTGGCTGCCCAAGGGCACCAAGGAGAAGCGCACTGAGGGGATCGACGGCGTGCGCACCCGCACGTACGAGGTCGTCCTCGTGGACGGCAAGGAGACCTCGCGCAAGCTCATCAAGAACGAGGTGACCCGCAAGCCGATCGATGAGGTGATCGCGGTCGGCAGCTACTGAGCCCCCGGGCCCGCCGTCACTCGAAGCGGTTAAGTCGATGCGGCGGAACAATGCAGCATGGAGTCTGCACGGAACGACCCGCGCGGCGGGAGCGCTCCCGGCGCCCGGTGCGTTTGACTCGGAGGATGCACGCACCACGAACCGGATGGTGGCCGCTGCGCCTGCGCCGCTGCCGCTGCGGGCTGCCCTGGCCGTGTCAGGAAGCCGACCTCGAAGCCGTCCGGGAACACTACGGCCGCGGCGACAACACCGGCGCCTGGACCCCCAAGCGCGACCCGGGCACCAACGAGTCCGGCGCCCCGCCGACCACCCGGCGGCACAAGCGCGACAACGGCGGGTCCCGCTGAGCCGGGCTCAAGTTTTCCGCACGGAATCCTCAAGGCAAGATCAAGGCCGCCGATCGTTCCGCCGTGGAAAACCAGTCGCGGTTCCCTCAGCCGGGCACCCGCCTCGTGCACATCGGGCGGCAGCCGATCTTCGACGCCTCCGGTGACATCGCCGGCTACGAGCTGCTGTTCCGGGGGAACACCAGCGCCGTCGAGGCCGGGCGGCGGGACGCGTACGCGACCAGCCAGGTGCTGGTCAACGCGTTCACCGAGTTCGGCCTCGACGAGGTCGTCGGCGACCGCATGTGCTTCATCAACCTCACCCGCGAGTTCCTCACCGGCGACCTGATCCTGCCGTTCGGGCCGGAGAACGTCGTGCTGGAGGTGCTCGAGACGGTCGAGGTCGACGACGCGGTGGTGGCGGGCGTGTCGAACCTCGTGGCGGCCGGCTACCGCATCGCGCTGGACGACTTCGTGTGGAAGTCCGGCCACGAGCGGCTGCTCCCGCTGGCCTCGTACGTGAAACTCGACCTGCCCTCCGCCGACGAGGCGGAGCTGCCCGGCCAGCTGGCGTTCTTCCGCAGCTTCCCCGGCGTGGAGATCGTCGCCGAGGGCTTGGAGACGGTTGAGCACCTTGCCCTGTGTGACCGGTACGGCATCGAGCTGCGCCAGGGTTTCGTGCTGAGCCGCCCCCAGGTGATGACGGCCGCGTGCATCACGCCGTTCAAGCTGCGCCGGCTGGAGCTGCTCGGGGCACTGAGCGCGGCGGAAGCCGACATCGACTACGTCGTCTCCATCATCTCCAGCGACCCGGCGCTGACCATGCGCGTCCTGCGGGCCAGCAACAGCGCCGCGGTGGGCACGATCCGGCGGGTGTCGTCGATCCGGCAGGCCGTCGTCATGCTGGGCCTCGCCCACATCCGCCGCTGGGCCATGCTGATGGTGGTCGACGACGTGGCGGAGGCGACCGAGGCGCAGCTGACGGACGCGCTCATGCGGGCCCGGCTCTGCCAGAACCTCGCCCCGCGGTTCGAGGTCGACCCGGACGCCGCATTCGTGGCCGGGCTCGTCACCGCGGTCGCGGACCTGCTGGGCATCACGGCATCCTCGCTGGTCAACCACCTTCCGCTGACCGGCGACATCAGCGCCGCCCTGACCCGCGGCACGGGCCGCCTCGGACGGATGCTGCGGGTGGTCGACGCGTACGAGCACGGCGACCTCGCACTGATGGGCGCGACCCCGGCCGGCAACGACCTGACCGGCGCGGTCATGGACGCCATGCGCTGGTCCACGCAGACGGTCTCGGCCACCCACGCCGACGAGGGCCCCCGCCCCCGCCGCCAGGCCCTTGCGGTCTCCTGACCCAGGTCTGTCACGCACGACTGCGTTGTACAGCGAAAACGCTGCAGTTTGCAGTACCGAGCGCAGGCGGCCGGCCGGTCAGCCGGTGGTGGTGTCGGCGGCGATCATGGCTTCGACCGGCATGATGGCCGCTCCCAGCGCCACCGCGTCACCGCCGAACGTCGACGGCCGCAGGTCGAACTGGGCGCCCGGCCGGGCCAGGCTGTGCGCCCGGATGGCCTGCTCCAGCCGCTCCCCCAGGCGTTCCATCAGCCGCAGCCCCACCCAGCCTCCGATGATGATCCGCTGCGGGTTCACCAGGTTGACCAGGTTGGCCAGGCCGATCCCCACGACGTCGACGACCTCGTCGCGTAGGCGGGCGGCCACCTCGTCGGATTCCGCCGCCTCGAGGAAGGCGCCGATCGCGCGCCAGCCGGTGCCGTCGAAGGTGCCGCCCTCGCGCTGCCAGGCGGTCAGGATGGCGTCGGAGCCGACGTACGCCTCGATGCACCCCTGCCCGCCGCAGCGGCACCGGCGGCCGCCGCGCTGGATCTTGGTGTGGCCCCATTCGGCGGCGCTGCCGGCGTACCCGTGGGTCATCCGGCCGTCGCTGATCATGCCGAGGCCGACGCCGCGGCCGAGGAGGGCGACCAGGCAGTGGTCGACCTCCTGCGCCGCGCCGAACCAGAGTTCGGCTTTGGCCTGCGTCTTGGCGCCGTTGTCGGCGAAGACCGGCAGGGTGGTGGAGATCAGCCGGTCGACGGGTACGGGCGGCCAGCCGAGCGTCTGCGCGTACAGGATCTGCTCGCCGGCGGCGTCGGTCTCGACGAGTCCCGGCAGGCCGAGGCCGATGCCGAGCAGCCGGGTCCACGCCTCCGGGTTGCGGTCGCGCAGCGCGTCGAGGGCCTCGCCGAGGTCGTGCGCGATGGTGTCGGCGGACTCCTCCTCGCGGCCGCCGCGGAACTCGCGGTCGACCCGGTTCATGGTCAGGTCGAAGAGCTCGACAGCGACGCCGCGTTCGCCGATGTCGGCGCCGATGGAGTACGCGGCTTCCGGGCGCGGGCCGATCAGCGCGATGGGCCGCCCGCCGCGGGACGACACCGAGCCGTTCTCCTGGACGAGCCCCTCGGCGATCATTTCGCCGACGAGTTTGGTGACGGAGGCGGGCGAGAGGTCGCACACCCGGCCGAGCTTCGCGCGCGTGGTCTCCCGGGCCAGGATGATGTGCCGCAGCACCAGCGAGCGGTTGCGGTGCCGCAGCGACGTCACCGTGGACGCCTCGGGGACGACGAGGCGCTGCCGCCCCGAGCTGAAACTCACGCTCATAGGCCTCCGACCCTAGTCAGCGAGCTGCACGCTGTGCAGGACGCCGTCCGCCTTCGCGCGTACGACGAGGGCGCCACCGGACCATTCGGCGTCGAACGCGGCCGGGTCGGACGCTTGGATCGTCCACGCGCGGGGCTGATCGGCCAGCGGGAAGCGGAATTCCTGCCCCGGGCCGGCGGCGATCCCGAGCGGTTCCGCGTACGGCTCACCCGCGGTGTGGTGCCAGATCGCGTCGAGCGTGGCGGGGTCGTGGCCGGCGAAGCGGCTGGGGGCGGCCGGGTCGGGTTCGGCGTACCCCCAGGCCGGCAGGTGCAGGGGCGCCCGGGCGAACAGGGCGTTGAGCACGTCGTCGCGCTGCACGCACCGGTCCAGGGCGACGTTGTCGAGCATGGCGTCGAGGATGCCCTGGGCCGTACGCGCGTCCACGTCGTCGGCGGGGTCGGCGATCCGGGACCAGCCGTCGGGCGTGGGGGCGGACACCGGGGAGGTCAGCGTGTCGAGCTTCTTCCACGGCCAGAGGTTCCAGCCGATGCCGTGCTGCTCGTACAGGCGGGTGGCGGTGTAGATCCACTCCGCGGTGTTCTCGCCGCCCTCGCCCATGTAGACGGGAATGCCGAGGCGGTCGCGAGCCTCGAGGTAGTCGCTGATCGCGGCTCGTTCCGGCGCGCACCAGTAACGGTGGAACTGCAGGACCGAGTTCGGGTCGAGCACCTCGGTGAAGATCGAGACGTCGGTGGACCACTGCGGGCCCTCGTACATGATCAGGTGGTCCGGGTCGACCTCGCGGATCGCGGCGGTGAGCTCGGCGTAGAGGGCCATCAGCTCGCGCGGGTAGACGTACTGCCATTCCTCCGGCAGCGGT
This sequence comes from Nucisporomicrobium flavum, assembly GCF_016464385.1. Classification (GTDB taxonomy): domain Bacteria; phylum Actinomycetota; class Actinomycetes; order Mycobacteriales; family Micromonosporaceae; genus Actinoplanes; species Actinoplanes flavus_A. Next base: position 77,694 of record NZ_JADMLH010000023.1, read on the forward strand.
TCGTTGAGCAGGTCGTACCCGAGCACCGCCGTACGGTCGCGGTAGCGCCGGGCGATCTCGCGCCACAGGTCGACAGTCTGTTTCCGGTAGCGCTCGTCCATGAACAGTTCAGGCTTGCCGTTCGGCGAGTCGTCGATGTTGGTACCGGTCTGCCCGCCCGGGGCGCCGTGCAGGTCGAGCAGGATCCACAGCCCGTGCCGCTCACACCATTCGACGGCCCGGTCGATCAGCGCGAAGCCGTCCGCCGCGGAAGGGCCGAGCACGACCCGGGAGTTGATCGGCAGCCGTACGTGGTCGAACCCGAGCGCCGCGATCCGCGCGATGTCCTCCTCGGCGATGAACACGTCGCGGAACCGTTTCCAGAAGTCCGTGGCCGCCTCAGGGCCGACGAGCCGCTCGATGCGGGCCTCGATCTGCCGGGGCGAGGCCAGGCCATCGCCGAACTTCCACATGTACCCCTCGGGCAGCAGCCAGTTCCCCAGCCCGACGCCGCGCAGCAACAGAGGCCGACCGGCCGCATCCACGATCTCGCGGCCCTCGACGTGGACGAAGCCCATGCACTCCCCCGCTTTAGTTCTGCCGGAAAATAAGCGAACCATAGCAGTGCTGGAGGCGGCGTTGAGGTTTCCGGCCGAACGAGGACGGCATGACCATGGCGCACGTGACCACCCCTCAGCTGGGTGCCCTGCACGAGGTTCTCCGTACGGAGGCCGTCGGTACGGCCTTCCAGCCGATCGTGCAGCTCGACAACGGGATGGTGCGCGGCTACGAGGCGCTCGCCCGCTTCGAGCGTGACCACTTCGCCAACCCGGCGGAGGCGTTCGCCGCGGCGACGACGGCCGGGTTCGGCGTGGAGCTGGAGCAGCTGGCGATCCGGCGGGCGCTGCTGCGCCTCAACGACCTGCCGGCCGGCGCGTGGCTCAGCCTCAATGCGTCGGTCGAGGCGCTGCTCGCGCCGGCGACCGTCGCCATGCTGCTGGCCCACGCGCACCGGGGGCTCGCGGTCGAGGTCACCGAGCACGTGCCGGTGCGCGACTACGGGGCGCTGGGCGAGGTGCTGGACCGGCTTCGCGCGGCGGGCATCCTCATCGCCGTCGACGACGCCGGGGCCGGCTTCGCCAGCCTGAGCCACATCCTGCAGCTGCGGCCGGACATCATCAAGCTGGACATCGGCCTGACCCGGGACATCGACACGGACCCGGTGCGGATCGCGCTGACCCGCGCGCTGGTGACCTTCGCCGACAGCGTCGGCGCGCTGCTGATCGCCGAGGGCATCGAGACGTACGCCGAGCACGAGCAGTTGCGTTCGCTGGGCGTACGGCACGGGCAGGGCTACTACATCGCGAAGCCGGGTGCGCTGCCCAGCCACCACATCGAGCCGCTGCTGTAAAGCTATTCCTCGCGGGTGGCGAGCCGGTCGAGGCCGGTCAGCACCTGGCCCGCCGCGGTCGTGGCCGTCGACAGCTGGGCGGTGACCTGGCCGAGCACCGCCGCCTGCTCCTCCACGGACGCCGCGATGTCGGTCTGCAGCTCGGTGATCTCCCCGACCGCGCCGGCCGTCGAGGCGAACGTCCGCGCCACCTCGTCGGTCTCCGCGACGATGGCGGTGATCACCTTGTTGACCTTGTCGACGCTGGTGGCGGTCTCGCTCGCCAGGTCCTTGACCTCGCTCGCCACCACCGCGAACCCCTTGCCGGCCTCGCCCGCCCGGGCGGCCTCGATGGTGGCGTTCAGCGCGAGCAGGTTGGTCTGCTCGGCGAGGGAGGCGATCAGCGCGTTGACGTCGGCGATCTCGGACACCGAGCGTTCCAGGGCCTTGACCTTGTCGGCCGCCGACGCGGCCGCGTCCTTGCCGGTCGCCGCGGTCGTCGCCGCCTGGCCGGAGCGGGCGGCGATGTCCTGCACCGACGCGGCCAGCGCGGCCAGCTGCCGGTCGACCTCAGCCACCGCATCGATCGCCGCACGGGCCTCCCCGCCGATCACCGCGACGTCGGCGGTGACGCGCCGGGCGCGGTCGGCCGCCTCGGCGGAGCGGACCTGCAGGTCGTCGGCGGCCCGCTGACGGGCCTGCTCCTCGGCTTCCTCGGTGAGCCGCCGCTGGTACTGCGCCTCCACCGCGAGCAGTTCGTTGTCCCGCTCCGCCTGCTCGGCGAAGTGCCACAGGATGACGATGCCGGTCACCTCGACGGCCGCCAGACCGGCGTGCAGGGCGACCATCCCGAGACCTTCGACGGCGCTCATGTGGTCCATGCCGAAGACGCGTTCCGGGACGATCAGGCCGAGCGTGCCGTGGTGCAGGACCACGATCACCACGGCCCACAGCAGCGGCTCCCACTGCTGGTAGAGCGCGACGAACACGAGGATTGCGTACAGGTGGATGTGCCAGGACAGGGCACCGCCGGACAGCTCGATCGCCACGAACGTGCACGCGATCAGCCCGATGCTGGTCACCGACGCCTTCGCCTTGGTGGGGCGTACGGCGGCGGACAGGCCCGCGATGACCGCGATGCCGAGCGGCAGCACCAGCGCCTCCCACGCCGGGCGCGGCCCGAGCAGACCGAGCAGGACGAAGACCGGTACGTGGCACCACAGCAGCACCGTGTTGATCCGGTGCCGGGCCGCCCAGGACTCGGCGGACAGGTGGGCACCACGGGGCAGCCGTCCGGCGCGAGCAAGCATGCTTGCATTCTGGGTCAAACCCACACCGGGAAAGGCGGCTTCTCCCATACTGAGGACCGCTGGCTGGAGAAACCGTTCAGCCCGGTTGCGCTGCGTACGCACGTGCAGGCCCTGCTGCGCCGGAGCGCCTCGGCGCGCTGAGCCGCTGCCCGCACCCCCTGACCCTCGTTGAATGGGCGGATTGCCCCTATTCTTCGGAGGTCTGGGTGACTCAGGATGGTCCGGGCGGCGAGCCCCCCGTGTTCGTCGACCCGTCCGGGCGCCGCCGCCGGCGCCTGGTGCTGGCCGGCCGCGCCGGACTGCTCGCGGTCACCGGCGCGGCGCTCGCCGCCCTGATCGGTTTCGCCGGCGACGGGTCGCTGCCGCTGCTGTCGCTGCCGGACGCCCCGTCGGCCCGCAAGCCGGCCACCACCCGCGGCGCCACGACGAGCCCGTCCCCCGCGCCGGTGCCGGTCCGGGTTCCGCTGATCACCCGGACGACAGTGGTCCTCCACCCGGAGGAGCACGCCCCGGCGTCGCCCGTGCCGACGAGCGCCCCGCTGATCATCACGACCGCCGTCACCACCACCGCCGTCCCGACCTCCGCACCGCCCGCGTCGTCCCCCGCGCCCGCAGTCACGCCGTCGGCGTCCCCCGAGGCCGAGGTCACGCACGGCCGGGCCGCCTGCAACCGTGGTCAGGAGCGGGCCGCGCAGCGCCGGGCCAGGCCGACCGCGTCCCCGTCGCCGTGCCAGAGCAACCCCGGGCGGAACCGGTGACGCGGACGCCGCGTACGCACTGGGTCCTGCTGGGCGCCGTGCTCACCGTGCTGTTCGTGAGCCTGTGCGCCAACGGCTACGTCAACCACATCGGCGCCGAGGGGGTCCGTACGCCCGAACCGGCCGCCCCCGCGATGCGCGCCGGCGGTCCCGTGCAGGGCCTGACGGCCGACCGCGCGACGCGGGGCCTGCGGATGCCGCCGCGCACAGTGGCCCTGACCTTCGACGACGGGCCGGACCCGCGCTGGACCCCGCAGATCCTCGACGTGCTGAGCCGCCACCACGCCCGCGCTACGTTCTTCGTGCTCGGCGCGAACGTGGCCCGGTACCCGGATCTGACCCGGCGCATCGTGGCCGAGGGGCACGAGCTGGGCGTGCACACGTACACCCACGCGGACCTGGCCACCCTTCCGGCGTGGCGGCAACGGGCCGAGATCGCGGCGACCCAGTCGATGATCGCCTCGACGACCGGAGTGCGCACTCGGCTGCTGCGGCCGCCGTACTCGTCGACGCCCGGCGCGGTGACCGCGCCGCAGGGGTCCGCGCTGGACCGGGCGGCCGCGGACGGCTATCTGAACGTGCTCACGGACCTGGACACCGAGGACTGGCGGCGGCCCGGCGCCGCGGCGATCGTCCGGGCCGGCACCCCGGCCGCGGGCCGCGGCGCGGTGGTGATGCTGCACGACAGCGGCGGTGACCGTACGCAGACCGTCGCCGCCGTCGACCGCCTCCTCACCGGCCTCCCCGGTTACCGCTTCGAGACGGTCTCCACGGCTTTGGACCTGCCGCGCTTCACGGGAACGCCGGCCGCGCTGACGTTGCGGGGCCACGCGATCGCCGGACTGCAGCGCCTCGGCGGGTACGCGGCCGCGGCGATGGGCGTGCTGCTGATCGTGGCCGTGGTGCTCGGCGTCGCCCGGCTGTTGCTGCAGGTGTACTACTCGCGGCGGCACATCCGGCGTACGCGCATCCGCCGGCACCGTGACGCCCATTTCGGCACGGTCACCGTGGTCGTGCCCGCGTACAACGAGTCGGCGAACATCGCGAACACCGTACGGTCGCTGCGGTCGAGCACGTACCAGCCGGTCGAGATCATCGTGGTGGACGACGGGTCCAGCGACGACACCGCCGGGATCGTGGAGCGGCTGAACCTGCCCGGCGTACACGTCATCCGGCAGGCCAACGCCGGCAAGCCCGCGGCCCTCAACACCGGGATCCGCGCGGCGAGCGGGGATCTGCTCGTACTCGTCGACGGCGACACGGTCTTCGCCCCCGACGCGATCCGGCGGCTGGTGCAGCCGTTCGCGGATTTCTCCGTCGGCGCGGTGTCCGGCAACACGAAGGTCGCCAACCGCGGCGGCGTGCTGGGCCGCTGGCAGCACCTCGAGTACGTGATCGGCTTCAACCTCGACCGCCGCATGTTCGACCTGGCCCGCTGCATGCCCACGGTGCCCGGCGCGATCGGCGCGTTCCGCCGGGAGACCCTCGCCGACGTGGGCGGGGTGCCGGACGCGACGCTGGCCGAGGACACCGACCTGACCATGGCGGTGATCCGGGCCGGCTGGCGGGTCGTGTACGAGCCGGACGCCGTCGCGTGGACCGAAGTGCCGGGCACGGTCGCGCAGCTGTGGCGTCAGCGTTACCGCTGGTGCTACGGCACGATGCAGGCGATGTGGAAGCACCGCCGCTGCGTGATCGAGCGCGGCGACGGTGGCCGCCTCGGCCGGCGCGGGCTGACGTACCTGCTGCTGTTCCAGGTCCTGCTGCCGCTCACCGCGCCGGCGGTCGACGTGGCCGCCGCGTACGGGATGATCTTCCTGCCCTGGCCGCAGCTTCTCGCCACCTGGGCGGGCTTCCAGCTGCTGCAGGCCCTGACGGCGGCGTACGCGCTGCGCCTCGACGGCGAACGCTACGGACCGTTGTGGAGTCTCCCGCTGCAGCAGATCGTGTACCGCCAGCTGATGTACCTGGTGGTGGTGCACGCGACCGTGGCGGCCCTGCTCGGCGACCGCCAGCGCTGGCACCGCATGCACCGCACCGGCCAGGCGGACCTCGCGCTGGTCAGCAGCGACTCCCGCTGATCCAGCCCGGGCCACGACCGAGGCGTACGGGCCCGACGGCGGTGGCGAGGTCGACCTCGGCGCCGCGCTGCCGGACCGTGAGAACGCCGTCGCGTGCCAGCTCGGCGGCCACGTCTCGCGCGGTGTCCATCACGTCACGCCACTGGTCGCCCCCGACGACCCGGGCGGCGTCGCTCGGGCAGATGGTCGCGTCGGGCCGGCGGTGCCGCAGCAGCGCCCGCATGGCCGCGGCGAGCCGTACCCGCCGGTCGCCGCCTTGCCCGAGCGCGAGCAGGGCGTCCTCGGCCCGCGTCCCGGCCTCCGCCAGCTCACTCCTGAGCTCTTGGAGCAGGCGGTCCGCGGTCACGAAGCCGGGTACGGCGTGGCCGCCAGCAGCCGGGCCAGATGCGCGGCGTTCGCGGCGAGCGTCTTCGCGGCCGCCCCCGTGGTGTCCGGCTTCGGCCCGGCGTCCTTGTAGTCGACCTTGCCCATCGCCTCCCCCACCCAGTACGTCCCACCCGCCGCGGGAATGGTGAAGCCGACGTCGTTGAGCGCCTGGAACACCTCGGCGCAGACGTGGTGCGCGCCGTCCTCGTTGCCGACGACCGCCACCACGGCGACCTTGCCGTACATCGACGGGCGGCCCAGGTCGTCGGTCTCGGACAGCTCGGCGTCAAGACGTTCGAGGACCACCTTGGCGACGCTCGACGGCTGGCCCATCCAGATCGGCGTGGCGATGACCAGGATGTGGGCGGCAAGGACCTTCTCGCGTACGGCGGGCCACCCGTCGCCGTCGCCCTCGTCGGTGCTCACGCCGAACTTGACGCCGAGGTCGGCGACGCGCAGGACTTCGCCCTCGACGTCGTGGTCGGCGAGCGCGTCGAGAACCTGACGGCCGAGCAGTTCGCTGCTCGACTCGTCGGACGTGGTCTTGAGGGAACACCCCAGGACGAGGGCTTTGAGCGTCGGTGAGTCGGTCATCTGCCGGTCGTGCCCGGCGGGTGCCCACCCAAACGTGAGCGCGGGCTTATGGTGGGGGGCATGGACGCGCAAGATCCGCGGGTCACTTCCATGTTGAAGATCGCCGCCCAGCTACGGCAGGCGGCGGAGCAGGCCGGCCGGGCCGACGTCGTCGCCCGGGTCGACGACGTGATCCTGCTCCTCGCCGACGGTGACGGTGGCGCCGATCAGCGCCCGGGCGGCCGGGCGAGCGACACGGTCCTGAAGATCCTGAACGGCCTCGGCTTCTGACCCGGCCTCGAGCCGCAGCCGCGCCAGCCGCCCGCCGAACACGAGCAGGTAGAAGACGAGGTCGGCGGCGAGCTTGCCGGCCACCACGCCCAGCGTCGGGTCGCCGACGAGCACCGGGCCGGCGTACATGAGCGCGGGGCGGACGAGCAGGGTGTCGAGTGCTTCGGCCGTACCGAACTCGACAAGCGTGCCCGGCACCTGCCTGACCAGGGCCCGCAGCCGGCCCGCGCCGCGATGCCCGCGGGTGTCGCGCCACAGCAGCGTCCCGTAGTAACCGATCCCCTCGGCGATGCTGCCCGCCCAGGCCGCCGCGTACGGCGACGTGCGGTGCAGCGCCGACGCGGCGGCGACGGCGAGGACGGTGCCGACGATCTCGGGCAGCACATAACGGCGGAGCATGACGCACTGACGCTAAGTGATCTCCCCTGGATACGGGCCCGGGACGCGCAACCCGGTCGGGTTACTTACCCTGCGCGTACACCTGCTTCTCGCAGTCCTTGATCCCCCGCGAACCCCAGTCACCCTGCGGTCCGATCTCGGACAACCCGAACGCGCCGGTGTCCGGCTCCGGCGAGTTGACCTTGTAAACCTTGCCTTTCACGCACAGGTACAGCCGGTGCCACGCGTCCTTCGAGGCGGCGGGGTCCGTACGCTCCAGCCGGCTCACGTAGTCCTCGGGCTCCTTGGCGGCGCACTTGGCGAAGACGGGCTTGTACGTGGGGTCCTCGCCGTGCAGCTTCTCCAGGTAGACGCCCTTCTGCCCCCGGAACTCGGAGCCGCCCTCCTTGACGAGGCACGCCTCCCACATGTGCCACAGCTGCTCCCGCTCGGCCTCCGTGGCGTCCAACCGGATCACCGGCCGCTGATCATCCACACCGACGGACGCCGACGGCTTCGGCCCATCGGCGCTGGCGAGAGTGGCCACCTTGCCCCCACCGGCGTCATCGTCGCCGCTTGAGCACCCGGCGACCAGGCCCACCACCGCCACACCGAGAGCGGCCCACCGCAATCCCTCACCGATCATGCCGACGATGATGGGCGGCGGTTGTCAGAAACCTGTTGGATGAGGTGGCCGCCGGGAGGTGGCGTGCACGCGGCTGACATGATCGATAGCCATGCGGATCCTGGCCCTGGCGACGGCGGTGCTCATGCTCGCCGCCGGCTGCGCCGACGCCGACCGCGACCCGGTCGCGGACGCCGTCGTCCCGCCCTCGCGGCCGCCCGCCACGCCGGCATCGCCCGGCCCCAAGCTGACGATCGACAGCCCCAACGGCCTCAAGGGCCCGGTCGGCGCCCTGATCCCCACCGGCCTGCACGACCCGCAAGGCGACGAATACGTCATCTACGGCATCACCGGCGGGGGACCCCGCTCACCCAAGGACTTCGGCTTCGCCATCGGCTTCCGCGAACCGAAGAACAAGGTCACCGCGGACGACTCCCTCACCGAATGGGTGGGCTCACCCTCGGCACCGGGCTTCCACCCCATGAACGGCCAGAAGGAACTCGGCGACGGCTCCGTGCAGCCCGCGTACGGCTACTACGCCGGCACCCCGGCCACCATCACCGTCCAGGAGGCGGGCCGCCCCATCCAGGCCCACCTCGCCCGCTGGAGCCACGACCCCACCATCACCGTCTTCTGGTTCGACCCGGCCGACGTCCACGACGACGACCGCTGGGCCCAGCTGGCCGCGTACGACGCATCCGGCAACCGGCTCCCCGACGGCCGCATCCTGAGGATGTAGACCATGCGCCTGCTTCTCCTGCCGGCCCTGCTGCTTCTGTCGGTCGCCGCCTGCAGCGCCGACGAGACCCCAACGCCGGCCGCACCCTCCCCCAGCATCACCGAGACGAAAGACCCGTTCCCGGACGTGACCAAGGACGGCGACGCCATCGCCCTCCTGCTGTCCTTCGAACCGAAGGACCGGGCGGCCATCGTGGAACCGGCCCTCTTCCTGCCAGGCATCGACTACTGCAAGGCGTTGCAGCTCGACCCCATCGACCGCCGGTGCGCCCAGGAGTACGTCATCGACGGCAGCAAGACGAAGGTGACGTTCCCGCTGGCCAAGGGGGTGAAGCTGCTCGGCGTGGGCACCGGGGAGCCCGAGTGCATCGGGGACATGACCGAGGGGGCGAAATGTTCGGTCAGCCGGGAGTACATGAGCGACCTCGCGGACGCCCGGTCACCCGTACACGTGACGATCCGCAACGGCCAGCTCACCAAGATCGCCGAGCTCTACCGACCATGAGATCGCCGGTCCTTCTCGCAGTCGTGCTGGTGTGCGCGTTGAGCGGATGCTCAAGCCAGCCCAGCCACGACGATGCCCAGCCGCCCCCACGTGAAGATGTCGTCCTGCCCGAGGGCCACAAGAAGCTGGTGCCGACCGTACGCAGGACCGGAGACGCCACCCTGCCGGCATTTACACCGCAGGCCGAGGGGTACACGCTGTTCCTGCGCTGCAACGGCAAGGGCAGCGTCACGGTGAAGTACAACGAGGAACGCGACGTCGACACCTGGCCTTGCGACGGCGTCCTGAATCGCAGCAAGGTCTACGCCGACAAGGGCCGCCAGCAGCTGCATGTGAGCGCCGACGACGGGACGACCTGGAGTGCGGGCGTGGTCGACGGCCTGGCATAGATGGGGCTGCCCGACGTTCATCCACAAGGCTCACCCGAGGTGACTAACCCGAAACGGTGAGCAGCGGGTGTCGGTTGCGTCCGCTTTGACTACCGTCGAAGCCGTGGAGCTTTCGCTGACAACCATCCTCACGATCCTGTGGTCCACCTTCGGCGCGCTGGCCGTCCTGGTCGCGATCCTGTACTGGCGCAGCCACCGGGCAACTCGCCCTCCGATCCCCGCACAGCGAACCGCCGCACCGGCCGCGGAAGCACCGGACGCGGAGGCGCTGGAGGAGGCGCACCGCCTGTGGCTGGACGGCCTGTCCGCTTCGGACGACTGGGACGACCTGTCCGACACCGGCCGCCACCACCTGCCCGAGGAGCTGCTCAACCTCAGCACGTACCAGCTCGGCCCGGACCGGGTCGCCCGCGCGAAGGTCCCGGACCAGAACTAGACCTGACGCGCCGCCGCCGGCTCTATGGTGCGTAGCGTGATGGTTATGCGACTGAGGGCACCGTTCCGCCGATGACGACCCAGAGTTTCATCACCTTCATCAGCAACCCCGTCCCCCAGGTCGTCTTCGCGATCTTCCTCGCGGTCGCGTGGCCTCTGAGCCGGTTCGCCGGCCGGGACAGGCGCAGGCGGATCGTCGCGGCCCTGTTCGTCGCGTCGGCCGGCATGATCGTCGCCCTCACCGCCACCCCGAGCTACGCGGACCCGGCCTCGTTCGCGGCGATACCGCCGCATTTCCTCACCCAGCTCGACGAGCCCCGGCTGATCCTGGCGAAGCTGATCGCCGCCCCCTCCGACATGGAGCAGATCGCCAACATCGCGCTCTACGTCCCGCTCGGCGTTTTCGGCCGGCTGCTGCTGCGCAGCACGACCCGGGCGACGCTGGCCGGCTTCCTCCTGGTCTTCACCATCGAGACGATTCAGTACGCCATCCCGGGGCGGGCCGGCTCGATCACGGACATCCGCAACAACGTGCTGGGTACGTTCCTCGCCGCCGTCGCCACCGCGGCGGTGGTCTACCTGTCCAGGGACGACGCGGAACGGCGGTCACCGGTGGGGCAACCCCGGTGACCGCCGCCTGCGTTCCTCGTCAGAGCACGGCGCGGTGCGCCACCTCGTTCAGCCGGTAGGTGGCGTCGAGCACGACCGGCGCATCCACCAGCCACGCGTGGTCCACGCCGGGGTGCAGGGTGTGCACCAGCACGGCGTCCCACTCCGCCGGGTCGGTGACCCGGACCGACGACATGCGACCGCCCCGGACCAGGATCGAGTCCACCAGGTCGTCGGTGAACGAGACCGACGCGCCGGCGTCCCGCATCCGGTCGATGATCTCCAGGGCCGGTGACTCCCGGACGTCGGCGACGCCCGGCTTGTACGACACCCCGACGACCAGGACCTTGGCCTTGCCGAGCGCCTTGCCGTCGGCCGCCAGGACTTCCACGAGACGCTGCACCACCCTGCTCGGGCGGGCCGCGACCTGCGTCATCGCGGTCTCGATGAGCGGGGAGCTGACGCGGTCGCCCCGCAGCTGCCACAGCAGGTAGTGCGGGTCGCACGGGATGCAGTGCCCGCCGACGCCCGGCCCCGGGTAGAACGGCATGAAGCCGTACGGCTTGGTCGCCGCCGCGTCGATGACCTCGGTGATGTCCAATCCCATCCCCCGGCTGATGTCGGCGAACTCGTTCGCCATCGAGATGTTGACGGTCCGGAACGTGTTCTCGTAGAGCTTGGTCAGCTCGGCCGCCTCGACGCTGCTGACCGGGTGCACGTAGCTCGCACAGCCCTCGAGCAGGTCGGTGGTACGGCGCACGCACTCCGCGGTCACCCCGCCGACGACCCGCGGGACCTGCTTCTGCACGTGCCGCTCGTTGCCCGGGTCGATGCGCTCGGGCGCGAACGAGACGAACACGTCCCTGCCCGGTTCGAGGCCGCGCTCCCGCAGCGGCTCGACCAGGAAGTCCCGGGTGCAGCCGACGTACGTGGTGGAGGTGAGCACGAGCGTCTGACCGGGCACGGCGTGCTTGACCACGCTGCGGCAGGCCGCGCGCAGCGCCTCGAGGTCCGGGGCCAGGTGGTGGTCGATCGGCGTCGGTACGCACACGAGCACGACCCGCGCCGTGGCGCTCTCCGCCGGCTCGGTGGTCATGCGGAACCCGTCCCCGTCGTCCAGCGCGTCGAGCAGCCGGGCCCGGTCCGAGTCCAGCAGGTCCGCGGAGCCCGCACGGATCTCGGCGATCCGCTCCGAGCTGATCTCCATGCCGACGACGCGCTGCCCGGCCGCCCGCAGGGCGAGTGCGGTGGGCAGACCCACGTACCCGAGACCGACGACCGCCACGTCGTACCGGAAGGGGTTGGTCCGGGCGGGGCGCTGGATCGGCATCTCGAGACGCGACAACCGGGGCAGCGCTGCTTCTCCGACCTTCACAGTGATCAAATCTCCGTATCAGAGGGCTCAGACGGCGTGCGGGGCACGCAGGTCGATGGGTCCGGGCTGACGTCCGATGTGGGCGGCCGCCGCGGCAACGGGCTCGCGGGCCTCGCACAGGCTCGCCAGTTCCTTGGTGATCTGCTCCGGCTCCGCGTAGGGAGCGAGAATCTTGGTCTCGTACGGGTTCAGCGCCGGCACCTCGACGTGCGAGATGAGCGGGTGCAGCGGCCGTACGTCCTTCTCGCCCTCGCCGAACAGGTCCTCGTGCAGCTTCTCGCCGGGCCGCAGGCCGGTGTAGACGATCTCGACCGGCCGGTCCGACTGCTCGGCGAGCTGCCGGGCAACCTGCGCGATCTTCACCGGCTGCCCCATCTCCAGCACCAGCGCCTCACCGTCGCGCCCGATCGCGGCCGCCTGGATGACAAGCTGCACCGCCTCCTGGACGGTCATGAAGTACCGCGTCACCTCGGGGTCCGTGACGGTCACCGGCTCACCCGCGGCGATCTGCGCGGCGAAGGCCGTCAGCACCGAACCGCGGCTGCCCAGCACGTTGCCGAACCGCACGCTGAGGTAGGTGCCCGAGCCGGTCGTGGCGGCGTGCGCGGTCAGCCGCTCGGTGATCCGCTTCGAGAAGCCGAGCACGCTCGTCGGGTTCGCGGCCTTGTCCGTCGAGATGTTCACGAACCGCTCGACGCCGGCGGCGGCGCACGCCTCGAGCACGGTCTGCGTACCCCAGACGTTGCTCTTCACGGCCTCGCCGGGGTGGTTCTCCAGCAGCGACAGATGCTTGAGCGCGGCCGCGTGGAACACCACCTGCGGGCGGCGCTCGGCGAAAATCGCCGCGATACCTTCGGCATCACGCAGGTCGGCGAGGACCAGCTCCGGACTGTCGAGCAATGCACGCCCGTGAATAGACAGCTGTACGGCATGCAGCGCCGACTCGTCCCGGTCCAGCATCATCAGCTCGGCCGGCCCGAACCGGTGCAGCTGCCGGCACAGCTCGGACCCGATCGACCCGCCGGCCCCGGTGACCAGCACCCGCTTGCCCTTGAGGTACCCGGCGATGGCGTCCAGGTCGGTGTCGACCTGGTGCCGGCCGAGCAGGTCGGCGATGTTCACGTCCCGAACGTCGGAGGCGCTGACCGTGCCGTCGAGCAGCTCACTGAACGAGGGCACGACCTTGAAGGCCGCGCCGGCATCGAGCGTCCGGCGCCGGATGTCGCGGATCACGGCGGCGTCCACGTTGGCCACGGCGAAGATCAGCGTCTTCGCGCCGGTCGCCGCCAGGGCCGCGTCGATCTCGTTCCGGCTTCCCTTCACCGGGATGCCGTTCACCCGCAAGTGCCGCTTGCGCGGGTCGTCGTCGATCAGGCCCACGGGTACGTACTGGCTGTGCGGATCCTGCATCAGCGAGCGGAGCAGGCGCTGGCCGGCCGTACCGGCACCGAACAGCAGCACCGGGGTGGCCTGCTGCGCGTCCGGCCGCAGCCCCCGCTCGTGCTGCAACCGCCGTACATATCGCATGGCGAACATGACGACCAGCGCGACCGGACCGCCGACCAGCGCGACGCTCAGCGGCAGCGGACGCTGCGGCATGGCCAGGTCGGCGGCGAAGAGCAGAAGCGCGACCATGAGCACCGTCATGGAAACGGCTCGGACTTCCTCGAAGGTGCCGAAGCCGTACCGGCCGCGGTAGAGGAACTGCTGGTGGCCGATGACCGTGTGCAGCAGCACCGCCGCCGCCACGGCGACGCCGGTCGCGGCCATGGGCGCGGCGGTCAGCTCACCGTCGAAGCGGGCGAGGATCGCCGCGAGCAGGCCGAAGGCCCACGCTCCGGCGTCCACCAGCCACGGACCGAGGACTCGGGTGCGTGGTGCCGGGTGTTCAGACTGCCGAATCCGCGTTGCGAATGACATACGGCCTCTTCAGAGAAGTTTTCGACTTTCGACGGGACTCCGCACCGCTGACGAACATGAAAAGCGGACGGGCGTTTCTCGAGGTCCGGTGCGAGGCGACCGATCCGATAGAGACAACGCGCGTGGACGGCTCGGACATATGCGCAGATCGGCCGGGACACGGTGACCGTCCGGCGGATACGGATTAGTCCTTGAGCGTGAATGGCAAATGCCTCGCCGCGCGACGCGGCGAGGCATTTCATCAACGCTTTCCCATGCTAGGAGCAGGCAACTCCCGGCTGCACGGACGCCTGCCACGGACGGACGCCGGGCGTGGTCCAGAGCTCCGGACGCACCGCATCGCCGTCCTCCGGTGCGGCCCCGGGCTGAATCGTCACGTCGTACGTCTTCGTAGTGCCGGGCGGCAGTTCCACGGTGAACACGGCGACGACCCGGTCGCGTTCCAGGCCGGTGCCGAACGGCACCTCCTTGCCGTCCGAGGTCGCCTCGACGACGCCACCACCCGTAGGGCTGAAGATCATCACGTTCGTCCGGGAGGTGTACTTGTCCCCCGTAAGAGCAAGCCCCGTCACGTAATCCGGCAGGTTCGCCGTCGGCGCGGTCGACCCGAGGGTCAGCTTGAGATGGAACTCGCGGCCGCCCTCCTCGTCGCAATCCCCGACCGACAGCTCGGCCGCGTGCGAGAGGTAGTAGTCCAGCTTCGCGCCGGTGCCGTCGTTGAGGAAAACCCCGACCGTCGGCCGGCTTGCCTGATCGGTGGGCAGGCGACCTTCCAGCACGGTCCCGGTCAGGGCGGTCTCCTCGGCCTGGTCGGCCGACCACATCAGCAGGCGGCGCTCACCAGCGGCCCGCGCCAACTGCGTGACCATGCCCTTGGCGTCACCCTGCCCCTTGATCAGGGCCTCAAAGGTCGCCCGAGCCGCCTTGGCGAAGTACTTGTCCTGGTCGGCCGGGTTCGGATATTTCGCGTACGCCTCCGACAGCAGCACCCGCACCGCGTTGTCCGCCGTGAGCGGCTCCCCCTCGGGCATCTTCACCGCGCCGGTCGCCTTGAGCAGGTACGACAGCGCCACGGGATCGGTGGCGAGTACGCCGTCGACGGTGACGCCGGACCGCTTGCGGTACATCGCCCGCATGAGCCCGGCCGCGGTCGGGAAGTCCGGCGTGAGGTTCACGTCGGCCGGGAAGACCGCCGGCCGGTCGGTGTAGAGCGCGGTCAGGTCCGGCTCCAGCTGCTGCACCGGCGGGTCGAACACCTTGAGGTCGCTGGCCGCCGTGCCCTGGTCGGTAATAGTGACGGCACCGCCGTCGGCATGCACGACGATGTACGCACCCGGCATGCCACCGGTCGCCCGGATCTCCGCGTTGTTCTGAAACAGCACCAGGTAGTTCCGCGGCCCCTGGGCCCCCAGCATCCGCGGCAGGAGACGCGCGGCACGATCCGCCGTGGAGACCAGCTGGTCGGCCTTGGCCAACCCATCGGACAATTGCCCGACCGCCGCGCCCACCTGGTCCATCAGCCCGTCGGAGTCGATGCCGTCCACCTCGGCCCGAGCGTGCTTGATGACCGTCAGCCCGGACGCGATCTTCGGCGCGGCGGTGGACAGCGACGCCAGGTCGACCCGCCCGTCGCGCGGTGCCAACACCTTCGGGTCCAGCCCGGACGCCACGTCGAGAAGCGCCGGCAGGCCGTCGACGGCAAGGTCATCCAAGACCTTCGCCACCGTACGCACAGCAGTCAGATCATCCCCGAGCAGCGGCGTCTTCCCTGCGATCGACCACCCGAACCCGTCGGTCTCGTCCCGCGCCGCCTTCGTCTCCAGCTGAAGAGCAGCCAACGTGCCCTTCGCCGCGCTCACCTCGCCCGCCCGGATCTGCTGCTGCATCTGCACGAACAGCCCGGCGGCGGTCTGCAGGTGACCCTTCGCCCGCACCCCTTGAATGCCGACCCAGCCGACACCGAGGGCCAGCACGACGACCAGCCCGGCCGCGGTCAAAATGATCGCCTTGCGCCGGCCCGGACGCCGCTGCTTCGGCCGAGGCGCGGTCGCACCGTCGGACGCCCGCCGCACTTTCTTGAATTCAATGTGCGACTCGGCCTCGGGCGGCGGCGTGAAGGAGTACCGATCCGGACCGCTCGGCGGCGATGACTGATCTTCGTTGGGCACGCGAAAGATTCCTCAAGAAAAAAGTGAAGCGCCGACAGGCGGTCGCAGACTGATTAACGAGCCGAAAATTCCCGACGCAAGCAATCACCGCCGGGAGTGTCCGAACTTCGGCCATCCCTGACTAACGGAACACCGGGTCCGGGGGTGTTCGGCTTACCCCCTTGTAGTGAATTCCAGGCCAACGCCCAAGACGGCCGAATCCTTCGTGCGCAGTCCGACACCCGGGTGCGGACCCGTCGTTGACCCCGGGTGAATCGATCGTCTCTCAGCGATGCTCGGAGGACCCTTTGCTGCCCTCGCTCAAGGACCAACACTTTCTGATCACCGGCGGCACCGGGTCGTTCGGCCAGACCATGGTGGCCCGTCTGCTCGCCGCCGGTGCGGCCGAAGTGCGGGTCTTCAGCAGGGACGAGGCGAAACAGGACGACCTCCGCCGCCGGCTCCGCGACGACCGGGTGCGGTTCTACGTCGGTGACGTCCGCGACCTGGAGTCGGTCACCAAGGCGGCTCGCGGCGTGCAGTACGTCTTCCACGCAGCCGCCCTCAAGCAGGTGCCGTCCTGCGAGTTCTTCCCGCTCGAGGCGGTCAAGACGAACGTGCTCGGCAGCGCCAACGTCATCGAGGCCTGCGAGCGGAACGGCGTCACCTCGGCGGTCTTCCTCAGCACCGACAAGGCCGTGCAGCCCATCAACGCCATGGGCATCAGCAAGGCGTTGATGGAGAAGGTGGCCCAGGCCCACGCCCGCAACAACCCCAACGGCGCCACCAACGTCTCCTGCGTGCGTTACGGAAACGTCATGTACTCCCGCGGATCGGTGATCCCGCTCTTCATCGAGCAGATCCGCGCCGGCCAGCCGATCACGGTCACCGAGCCGAAGATGACCCGCTTCCTCATGTCGCTGGCCGAATCGGTGGACCTCGTCGAGCACGCGTTCACCCACGCCACCCCGGGCGACATCTTCATCCGCAAGGCGGCCGCCTCGACCATCGCGGACCTCGGCGAAGCCCTCTGCAACCTGTTCGGCGTCCCGTTCAAGATGAACATCCTCGGCGTCCGCCACGGCGAGAAAATGGCGGAGACCCTGGCCAGCCGCGAGGAGCTCGAGCACGCCCAGGACTTCGGCGATTTCTTCCGCGTACCCCTCGACACCCGCGACCTCAACTACGCCCTCTACTTCGAGGAGGGCGACGTCGAGCGGGAGCAGGTCTTCGACTTCAACTCGTCCAACGCGCCCCGCCTGACCGTGCCGGAGATCGAGTCCGTACTGCTCGGCCTCCCCGAGGTCCGCGCCCAGCTGGCCGCCGCCGACCGCCTCCCGGAATCGGTGACGGCATGACCGCATCCCTCGTCCTGACCGGCGCGGGCGGCTTCCTGGGCTGGCACGTCCGCGTCCTCGCCCGCAGCCTCGGCCTGCCGGAACCGACCACCATCGACCGGTCGACGCTCGCCAGCCCGGCCCGCCTCGCGGACGCCCTCGACGGCACCGACCGCGTAATCCACATCGCCGGCATCAACCGCGGCGAACCCGACGAGGTCGCCGCGGGCAACATCGAGCTGTCCCGCCAGCTCTGCGCCGGACTCCGGGCCTGCAGCACCCCACCAAAGGCGGTGGTGTTCGCCAACTCCATCCAGGCCGGCAACAACACGCCGTACGGTGACGGCAAGGCAGCCGCAGCGGTCCTGCTCTCCGAGACCACCCGCTGGCTCGGCTCGGACTTCGTCGACGTGCTGCTGCCCAACCTCTTCGGCGAACACGGCCGCCCCCACTACAACTCGGTCGTCGCCACCTTCTGCCGCGTCCTGGCTGACGGCGGGACGCCGCAAGTCAGCGGCGACCGAGAGCTCGACCTGCTGCACGCCACGGACGCGGCCGCGATCCTGCTGGGCACGACCGACGATCAGCCGACGGTGCGCCGCACCGTCCGGCAGCTGGCCGACCAGCTGGGTCGCTTCGCCTCGACCTACCGGACCGCCGAGATCCCCGAGCTCGCGGACCGCTTCGACGTACGCCTCTTCAACACGTACCGATCCCACCTCGCGCCGGCGCCGTACGGCCTCACCCGTCACGCGGACGCCCGGGGCAGCCTCGTCGAGACGGTCAAGGTGCACGGCGGTGGCGGCCAGACCTTCTGCTCGTCGACCGTGCCGGGCGTCACCCGCGGCCAGCACTTCCACTTGGCGAAGGTCGAACGCTTCGTCGTCGTGCGCGGCGAGGCGGAGATCTGCCTGCGACGGGTCCTGCACGATGACGTGCTGCGCTTCCGAGTCTCCGGCAAGGAGCCGGCGGTGGTCGACATGCCGACCATGTGGGCCCACAACATCACCAACGTCGGCGACGGCGAGCTGACCACGCTGTTCTGGTCGAACGACCTCTTCGACCCGGCCAACCCGGACACGTACGCGGAGCCGGTCGAATGAAGATCGGCATCGTCTCCCAGTGGTACGCCCCCGAACCGGTCGTCATCCCGGGCAATCTCGCCGAGGACCTGGTCGCCCGAGGTCACGAGGTCCGCGTTCTCACTGGCTTCCCGAACTATCCGGACGGCAAGATCTACCCCGGTTACCGACAGCGCTGGAACGAGCGGTCGCACGAGGCCGGCGTGGCCATCCGGCGCGTACCGCTTTACGCGAACCACGACTCGTCCGGCCTCCGCCGGGCGGCCAACTACCTTTCCTATGCGGCGACAAGCTCGGCGGCCATGCGTTTCCTCGGCGACGCCGACGTCGTCTACGTCTACCTGACGCCGGCGACCGTCTTCGCCGCGCCCGCCCTGCTGAAGGCCCTGCGCGGAATCCCGACGGTCATCCACGTGCAGGACATCTGGCCGGAGTCGGTCACCTCGTCCTCGATGGCGCCGTCCGGCCCGGTCGGCCGTACGGTCGAACGCACCCTCCACACCGTCATGCGTCGCATCTACCGCGCGGCGTCCGGCGTTGCGGTGATCGCCCCGACCATGCGCGAGATGGTCGTCGACCGCGGAGCAGATCCGGCCACCACCCGGGTCATCCTCAACTGGGCCGACGAGAGCCTGTTCCACCCGGTCGCCGCGACGCCCGCCGCGCGGCAGGACATCGGCTATCGCGACCGTTGCACGATCATGTACTCGGGCACCATGGGCCCGTTCCAGAACATCGAAGGGGCCGTACGAGCAGCGGCCAGCCTCTCCGCCAGCGGCGAGATCGACCTGGTCCTGGCCGGCTCCGGCACCGAGGAACAGGCGGCCCGCGACCTCGCCACCGAGCTGCGAGCGGACAACATCCGCTTCCTCGGCCGCCGCCCGATCGCCGACATGGCAGCCCTCTACGGAGCCGCAGACTTCCAGCTCGTCAGCCTCCGCAATCTGCCGATCTTCCAGGGCACGATCCCGTCGAAACTCCAGTCAGCGTTGGCCTGCGGCTCGCCCGTCGTGGTCTCCGTACCCGGGGACTGCGCATCGTTCGTGGAGACCAACGGCGTCGGTCTCGCCTGCCCGCCGGACGACTGGCGGCTCCTCGCGGACCGCTTCCGCCAGGCCGCAAAGCTCCCCGCCGACGAGCGCGCCCAGATGGCCCGTCGCGCCCGCACGGTCTACCAGACCCGGATGTCCCGCCAAGCCGGCATCGACCAGCTCGAAGAAATGCTGACCGAGGCCGCCGCAACCGGAAAGCGAAAGCCATGACCAAGGTGATGACCGTCGTCGGCACCCGCCCGGAGATCATCCGCCTCTCCCGGGTCATCAGCCGACTCGACGAAACCGTCGACCACGTCCTGGTCCACACCGGCCAGAACTGGGACCACATGCTCAGCGACGTCTTCTTCGAAGAACTCGAACTCCGCAAGCCGGACCGCTTCCTCGGCGTCGACACCTCGTCGCTCGGCCGGGTCCTCGGTGGCGTGCTGGCCGGCGTCGAGGAGGCCATCAAGGAGGAGCAGCCCGACGCGCTCCTGGTCCTGGGCGACACGAACAGCTGCATCGCGGCCTTGATGGCCCGGCGAATGAAGGTGCCGGTCTATCACATGGAGGCCGGCAACCGGTGCTTCGACCTGAACGTGCCGGAGGAGACCAACCGGCGAATGGTCGACCACGTCAGCGACTTCAACCTCGTCTACACCGAGCACGCCCGGCGGAACTTGCTGGCCGAAGGCCTTCATCCGCGGCGGATCATGCACACCGGCTCGCCGATGCGCGAGGTCCTGGAGCACTACCGGCCGAAGATCGAGGCCAGCAACGTGCTTGAGCGGCTGGACCTGACGGCCGGCGAGTACTTCCTGGTAAGTGCCCACCGCGAGGAGAACGTCGACGACCCGCAACGCCTTGGGCAACTGCTCGACTGCCTGCGGGCGGTCCGCGACCGGTGGGGTCTGCCGGTCCTGGTGTCGACCCATCCCCGGACGCGTAAGCGGCTTGAGGAACGGACCGACGACCCGGCCTCGATGGAGAACATCGTCTTCCACGAGCCATTCGGATTCTTCGACTACGTGCACCTTCAGACGAAGGCCAAGTGCACCCTATCGGACAGCGGCACTGTCAGCGAAGAGTCGGCTATTCTCCGCTTTCCTGCAATAACGCTTCGGGACTCAATCGAACGCCCCGAGGCTCTGGACGCTGGATCAATCGTCATGACCGGCCTTGAAGCTTCCGGTTTAATCGAGGCCATTGCTACGATTACAGAGTCGGACTCAATCCCCAACCCTCCCGCAGATTATGAAGTCGACAATACCTCTGGGCGAGTGCTGCACTTCATTTTGTCGACAGTGCGACGACACCACCACTGGCAGGGCATTAGGCGCGGAAAACGATGAGCAACACACGCGAGAACTCCTGCAATGTGTTATTGACAACCGCGTATTTTGAGCCCGGAAATCGCGCCGGCGGACCGGTTCGTTCGATCTCGCGAATCATAGACACCGCCGGAAGCCACATAACGATCAAGACCTTGACGCGCGATCGAGATCTGGGTTCACCAACGCCATACAGTGGACTCAGCGGAAAGTGGGTCTCGCGCGGATCGACAAAAGTATTTTATCTCAATACGTCGAGCGTGCGACAATGGTTTAAGCTCATAAAGCAGATCCAGCGACAGCGATTCACGTTTATATATTGCAACAGTTTGTGGGAGCCGCACTTTTCGGTCCTTCCCATTCTGGCAGCGAGATTGGGCTTAATCCCTGTCCGACGGATCCTACTCGCGCCACGCGGGGAACTTTCGCCTGGGGCACTCGGACTCAAGAGAAGAAAAAAAAGATCATTCTTAGCGGTATGGAAGCCTTTGCTAAGGTCCGACGCGGTTCTGTGGCACGCCTCGACCGACCTGGAGGCAGCAGACATTCGGCGAGTATGGCCGAAAGCAATGATCGAGGTCGTCGAGGATCAAATTGATCTACCGCTCGAACCCGCAATACCCGAAAGCATGCCGGAAGCGCCGCTAAAAGCCGTCTTCATCAGCCGAATATCTCCGATGAAGAATCTTCACACCACGCTGAGAGCCCTGTCTCTGTGCACTGATCCGATAACATTCTCAATATACGGACCAATCGAGGACGAGGCGTACTGGAATAAATGCCTAGAAATCATTCAGGGTATACCGATCAACATCGATGTATGCTACCGGGGGGTACTTCCAGCGGGAGCCGTCCGGGAAACGTTCACGAAGTACGATTTGTTCATCTTCCCAACTTTGGGTGAGAATTTCGGACACGTAATAGCAGAAAGCCTCTCTGCATCCTGCGCCGTCATCTGCTCCGACAAAACTCCGTGGAGTGACGTCCTTTCGGGCGGAGGAGGAATCGCGTTGAGTAGCCCCAGCGCAGATTTGCTATCGAAGGAAATTCAACGCTTTTCCCGGATGACGGCGGACGAAAGACGCGATCTTCGAATTCGAGTCGGCGATTCATACCGGCGATGGCGGCACCACACGAACGACGTAAATATCCTTGAGCGCGCAGTCCGGCGCTTGAACAGCAAAGGATTTTCCTCCTAATTATGACGAAGGTCGCCCTACTCACGCACGGCTACCGCTTAGGCGGTGGCGTACCTTCGGTAGCGAGGTGGCTGCGAGATTCACTCGAAGCTACCGGCCATTACAGCGTCGAGATCTACGACCTCGCGACCTCGAGCAACGACGGCCTCAGCCGCCGTCTTGCCCGTCCTCGATCATGGATGCGTCAGAGCCTCCAAGGCATCCAGTCATCCGAAGCCGAGGAACGCCATTGGGGAGCCAACAGCGTCGAGCTCGAGTTCATGCGCTACAGGCCGCGCAAAGAACTGACAGCGAAACTCAACCGATTCGATCTAGTTCAGGTGGTCGCCGGCTCGCCTGCATGGGGGGCAGTTGCGGCGAAGGTCGATGTGCCGGTCGTTCTACAAGTCGCAACCAGGGCCGTCTGGGAGCGCAAGTCACAGATCGGTTCATGGAACGGCCTTTCCCGACCCTGGCGCCGAAGCATGACTGCCGCAACGACTCGCATCGAGGATTCCGCGGTTCGTATGGCATCCACCGTTCTAGTCGAGAACTCATCGATGCTGGAATACGTCCAGGCCGCTGGCCAAAGTAAGGTGATGATCGCCCCACCCGGTGTGGATGTGTCGACTTTCGCACCTCATCCAGCGGGATGGCAGAAGAGTGGGCCAATTCTCTCGGTTTGCCGTTTGAGTGATCCCCGCAAAGGTCTAGACCGCCTTCTGAACGCATACTCGAAGGTTCGGCGCAGCCTTAAAGGCGCACCCGGGTTGGTACTCGCCGGCCGTGGACCTTTTCCGGATGACCTTCGAGCACAGATTGAAGCACTGGGAATGGGACCCCATGTTTTAGTTCGAGCCGACGTTCATCCCACCGAACTTCCCAATCTCTATCGCTCCGCGTCCGTCTTCATTCAGGGCTCACACGAGGAAGGATTGGGGCTGTCCGCATTGGAGGCGATGGCAAGCGGACTTCCGGTGGTCTCTACTGAAACCCATGGCGCGAGAGAAATGGTGGAACCAGAGCTCACTGGCCACCTGGTGCAGCAGACTTCCGAGGATGCCGTCGTTTGCGGTATTGCTAGGCGCATCCAGGAAGTCCTCGAGGTTGATGGAGAAAAAATGAGCGGGATGGCGCGTGAGCGTTGCGTTCAGCTATTCTCGTCGGACGCAACTCTGAGGGCGTTCACGCGCACGTACGACAGCCTGCTCAATGCGTAGTCTCCTGATTTTCTCGAACCTTCGCCAAATGTTACCTGTCGCATGATTGCACTCGCCGAGATTCGCAGGCTCGCCAGCTCCTGGCGCGCTCGGACGGCGCTGCTCACTAACGTGCTATCAAGCATCGGCAACCTTGTTCTCGCTATCGCTATCGCGCGCAGCAGCTCTACCAATGACCTCGGCAAATTTGCGGTGGCGTTTTCGGTCTACACGCTCGCAGTTGGACTAGCACAAGCCCTGGTCGCAGAGTCGCTCCTCGCCCGACGGGCCTGTCGGCCGCAGCAGCATGCAGGTGCACGACGCGCTCTCCTGATAGGTGCAGTCGGCGGTGCGCTTCTTGTTGCCATGGCTTTATGGGGCAGGTCGACGTTCTTCTTTACGCTCGGCCTCTGTCTCCCAGGGCTTGTCCTATATGACTATGTCAAGGCTATGAGCCTAGCCACTGGTGAAGCACGTGTTGCTCTGACCCAAGAGTCCGTGTGGACAGCAGTAGTCCTCACGTTTTCTGGGCTAACATTCACTGGCTACGTTACAGGTATTGGGGTGTTCATTGCCTGGTCGCTGGTTGGGTGTGTCGCTGGATGTGCGAGCGCACACAGAATCGGTTTCTCCCTCAAGCCGGGTTGGCCACAAACTGAAGACAACACGAGCACCTCGGTAAGCTTCGGAGTCGACTACCTCGCAGGAGCCGGCTCCGCACAGCTGACTACCGCAATCCTAGCTTCTGTTGCTGGTACGGTCACCGTGGGCGCTTTGCGGGCCGCAGGCACTCTGCTCGGTCCGATTACTCTGCTTTTAGGCACGGCCCGGGGCTTGCTTATTCCATATCTCGCACGCGTCCGCGATGCGCCGCCACAGGCAAGGCTTCGAGCGGCCTTGACAGCCACCTGTTTGCTTATAACCCCGATCGTTCCAATCGCGGGTGGCCTAATTTTTCTGCCAGATTTCCTTGGATACCAGATCGCAGGGATAAGTTGGCAATTCGCTGCACCTTTGATTCCAGCGCTCGCCCTCGAAGTAATCCTCGCCGCGGTCAGTGCCGTTGCTTTTGCTGGCCATCGAATTGAGGCGGCCAGCCGACGAACACTCATCGTCCGGCTGTGCATTGCCCCCGCTCGAATTACTGCGATCGCGATCAGCGGTGTCGTTGCAGGTGCATTAGGGGCAAGCATAGCCATGGCTGCCACGGCAGCCGTAGGTGCTTTGGTCTGGTGGTGGAGCTATACGAGAATCCTTAGCGAAGGAAGGCACGCATGACAGTCCGAAGGGTCGGAGTAGTCGGCCTAGGAGAAGCCGGAAACTTCGGCGACGACTTGATTTTGATCGCAATTAGTCAAGCAATTACGTCCGCTCTCACCGACTCTGAAATCTCTTTCACGGGCTACGGATACCGGCTCGACTGGCCCTCGATCTCCACCCAATTGGGCACCGATCTCTCGCCGCATGCCAAACGAAGCAGTCGAGATCTCCCGGGCTCTCAGCAAGACGCTCGGCTGTTCTCGGATTGCGATGTCGTACTCTTTGGGGGCGGAGGCCTTTTCGAGACAAGCCACCATCCGTACAGGCCGTATCATTGGCTTAGGTACTTGCCACGCACGAAGCCTTTGATTCCGGTTCTTGCAGTCGGAATCGGAATCGGTCCACTCACGCGGAAGTGGCAAGCTAAGTTAAGGAGTCTAGGATCACCTTTTACTGACTGCTACCTTCGGGATGCTGAGTCGATCGAATACGCGCGGACGAGACTCGGTTGGGAGGCCCAACGTTGTCACGATTTTGTAGATGCAGCGTTTCTTCGACAATTCGGTCTCGTTCATTCTTCTCAACACGACAATACCGCCCGCCGACTTGGCGTCGCGGTCCGTGCCTGGCCCGGATTAGGGCCAAGCACGCTGGCTGCGCACATAGATAACGTTGCAACACGTGAAGACGTGGATTCGATCAATTTTTACGTTCTAGAAGCGCCAGGAGACCGAGGCCCTGATGTCCCATTCACCGAAGCGGTGATGGCTCATCTGCGCCACAGGCGTACGACCTTGCGTAAGTATCGCGGCGCCGAGATTGTAGATTTCATAAGGGACATGAACGCCTGCAGCGTTGCAATATCGATGAAGCTCCATTCAAGTGCAGTGTGGGGCGCCGCCGACGTTCCAATGTATCCGATTTTCTACGCGCCTAAAACGGCCAGTATGTTCGGAAAGCCATACCGGGGTCTCGAAGTCCTTGACACCAAGCTGAGGCCGATCGCGGATGACCCCTCCGTGCCGCCTTCCCGGCGCGTAGTTTACGACTGGCTGAACGCCATAGACGAAGGGCACGTTGGACGGTCGAGAACCACATTGAATTCTGTCGGCTCTCTCAAATATCAGGGCCTTAGCCTAGCTTGGAACGTCAAACAGCGAGCCAGCCAGGCCATTTCCTCCCCGTCCTCCTGAACCCAGACGCCACTCGGTCACGTCACGGGTCGCCTGAAAACGGAGTAGCTGTGAGTCAACTTGCCGGTATTCGCTTATGGGGCTCTGCGGCGGACGACCACGCCGCACTTCAGCGACCTATGACCAAGCTTCTCCAACGTTACCCAGTCACCGTCGTGATGCTGGCTCCTTACGTCGCGCTAATTCTTCCTCAAGCACTTATGTACAAGAATCCGGAGACGTCATTCCTCTTCTGGCTCGTTGGCCTTGCTGTATTAGGGGCTACCGGATTGGAGACCGTCTTCTTTCTTGTACGCTCGCCTTACAGAAGCGCCATGGACGCGACGTCCGCAAACGGCAAGTATGGCCAAGCAATGACAGTAGCGCGGGCGGTTTGCTCGGTGAGCATCGCGGCTGATGCGGCGAATGCATGGTTCGGAGGCGGTACGGTATTTACGCAGGTCTCTGGACAAGCTGCCAGCTCTCCTGTAGTAAGCGCGACATCGCTATTGTCGAGCTGGAAGTACGTGGCGGTGGGCCTGCTCATGTCTGTGGCGCTAGGAAAGTCGGCTCCCCGCAATTCTGTATATCGATGGCTAATAGCGTTGGTAGCATGTCAAGTTTTCGTCACCGCCCTCACCGCGCGAACTCAACCTGTTATTGGGTTCCTTACTTTCGTCGGACTATTCGGCTTGCTGTTGGGCGTGGTGCGCCTACGGTTCATGATGATCGGAGTAGTTGTTATACTCCTCGTTTGGCCTACGGTCTTCGCAATACGGAATGAGATCCGCGAGAAGGGTGGCGTTGCCGTCTCTGAGGACGTGTCTGCTGAGGACCGACTCAGGTTTGACTTACAGATCGCCGGTGTGGCCAAGTTCAAGGTTCCTGCTCCCGTGCCGGGCCGGCCTGGGGTCGACGAGATGTTGAGGTACGGCCTTATCCCTCGCTTCCTGGACGCAGACCGGCCGCTTCTCTCTACTGGTGCTCGCATTAATAGCTATCTCGGCGGCGATGAGACCTCGTCGTATACGTTCTTGCCGCTGGGAACGATATATTTCCTCGACGGACCCGACGGCGTGGTCCTTTTTTTCGCGTTGTGGTCATTCATCGTCCTGCTGCTCCTAAGAACCGGAAATCCTGGCCCCGGAGCGGTCAAATTATGCATCCTGAGTCTAGCGATCGCCGGGCCTCTTGGATGGACAAACACATACCCAGACTCGATCGCTGCCTTCATACAAAGCATGGTGTCAGCAGGCCCGATTCTCGTTGCACTCATAGTCCTACGTCGGCGCAGTATGCGCTCTAACGCAATCAGAGCGGCTAAGCTTGGGCGGACAGCCTGTTAACATATTGTCCTTTCGTCCGCCGACCCCGGTGAACCGGCGAACACCGATTCGCCCTACCACCTAACCGCTTCTTCTCGGACGATTGTTCCCTTCCCAGAGTTAGAGATCATCCGATATGAGGTGTTGCGCGGTGTTCGACGTGGTGACGGAGCCGTAGTCGGACCGTGTCGTGGATGGGGATGCGGCTGAACTCGGATGGGTCAACGAACCGCACGTCGGTGGACTCGTCGCTGACGGCCAGGGCGCCACCAATGGCTCTGCCGTACAACGTGATGTTGAATTCTTGGCGGACTTCGCCGTCGGCGTAGGCGATCACGTGCTGCGGGTCGGTGTAGATGCCGAGCAGTCCGGCGATCTCGATCTCCAGGCCAGTCTCCTCCTTGACCTCTCGCACCACGCATTCGCTGAGGGTCTCGCCGATGTCCATTGTGCCGCCGGGCAGCGCCCAGTTCCCGGAGTCGGCGCGGCGTTGTAGCAGCACTCGGCCTTGGTCGTCGACGACCAGTGCGGAACCTCCGGGCACGAGGCTGTTGGCTCGCGGTGCGGCCGGATCGTGGTAGTAGTCGCGCCGGCTGCTCACGATGCCGCCTCCGGCGGGTAGGCGGTAGTGGTCTGCCAGACCTGTTCGAACTGGTCGGCGAACGAGGCGAAGATGCCGTACGGCGATAGTTCGCGCAGATGCAGCGCGGGGTGTTGGTACCCGCGGGCGCGATACAGATGCGGCGTGACGATCATCTGGTTGTCGAAGCGGAACACCGAGTTGTACAGGTGCACCGCATGCAGCCCGATCGCGATGCCGTCCACTTGATGCAATGGTTCGCAGAAGTTGAGCGCGTTGCGGATCCGGCCGGGCAGAGTCCCGCCGATCTGTTCCAGGGCGTCCCGTTCGACCACGTGCGCGCTGTCGGGGTCGGCGAAGGCGAGGCGGATGCGGGCTCCGGCGGCGGCTTTGTCGGTCAGCCGCTGCATGGTGTCGGGCAGCAGTTCCAACACGAACGGGTAGGCGTAGCCGAGGATGTCGATCCGTTCGGTCGCGCCGGACAGCAGTGCGGTCCACAAGCTCTGGGGGATGTCAGCGCGGTGCCCCCAGGCGCCGACGACCTCGGCTGTGGCATCGGCGCCGGGTGCCTGATCGGGGCGGGTTTGCGGCCACAGGTCGGTTTCAGATTCGCCCAGCACGTCTGCGACAGCCAGGCGGGTGCGCTGTCGGGGCACGCGGCCGGAGAGCCAGCGGGTGACGGTCTTGGTGTCAACGCCGACGGCGGCAGCGAGCCCGGACGGGTCGAGGTTCTTGCGTAGCAAGGCGCTGCGAAGTCGCTGGCTCATAGAGGCACGGTAGTGGACCTTTGAGGGACGCTAAAAGGTCATTGAAGTGTCCGCACAGACGGTATCCGGGACGTTCCTGTGCCGGTGTGCTCTTCGTAGGTTGGTGAATAGATGCCCTGCCGGTGGGTGCCACCGAGGGTGAGGGGCGCGCAGTTGCAGGCCGCACCGGAAATACTTCGGCTGCATGGTTGGCTCGGTGCCCCTCACCCTCACATGAATTGAGCGGCTTGCCTCAGCGGGCCGGTACGCCCTTCACGATCGTGTCGCTCGGCACCGGTCTGACCACGCATGCCCCGGCACCAACCGTCGCGCCGGCTCCCAGAGCCAGGCCCTGAAGCACCGCCGCTGTGGTACCGATCAGGACCCGCTCCCCCAGCCGGCAATCCCCAGACACCGCCGCCAGTGGATTGACCTGGACGAAGTCGCCCAGCTCACTGTCATGCCCCACCGTCGCGTTCTGGTTGAGGTGGACGTGGCGTCCGAGCGTCACGTTGGTCGTCACGCGGGCACCCGCGAATAGCACCACACCTTCGGCGAAGTCATTGCCCAGCCCGACGGTCGCATCCGGATGGATCAGCGGTGCGGTAGCGCCCCGCGAGGCGCCAATCTTTGCGGCAACCTTCGCACGCACCCGAGGATCCCCGATCCCGATGACGTATCGAACCTCGTCGGGCATCCCGGCGAGCTGCCCGACATCCCCTAGAAACGGAACTCCTAGCCGCTCGAGCCGGCCAAGATTGACCTCACTGGGCGAGTCGTCCACGAAGCCGAGGACCTTCCACGGCTCCCCCGACACCTCGTTGATCGCCTGCACGACGCCGTAGATCTCGCGGCCGTGACCGCCGCACCCCACAATGACCAACGGCTCAGACACGAGCCACCCCGCGGAACCGTCCCCGGCTTCCCGTGAACTCCGGCATGGTGACCTCTCCCTCCGCCGCGATCCCATCTCGGCGAAGAACGGTCGTGAAGGTCTCGACCATGATCCGGAGGTTCAGCCGCAACGTCCGGTGGTCGACGTACCAGACGTCGAGGTCGAACTTGTCCTCCCAGGACAGGGAGTTCCGGCCCCGCACCTGAGCCAGCCCCGTCAGCCCAGGCCGCACCTCATGTCGGCGAGCCTGCGTAGGCGTGTAGAGATCGAGATACCGCACGAGCAACGGTCGAGGCCCGACCAAGCTCATGTCGCCCTTCAAGATGTTGATGAAGGTCGGCAGCTCATCCACGCTGGTAGCCCGCAGAATCCGCCCCAGCCGAGTCATCCGGTCAGCGTCAGTAATCAGCCCACGGGCATGATCCACATCCCGCATGGTCCGGAACTTGACCATCGTGAAGACCCGGCCATGCAGGCCAGGCCGTGCCTGGCGGAAGAAGACCGGCGTCCCCAGCCGCCAGGCGACCAGAACCGCCACCGCCAGGATGAGCGGCGCGGTCAGCGTCAGCATCGCCAGCGAGACCACGATGTCGACCGTTCGCTGGATCCGGTCGTGCAGGCGTACGCGGTCGATCATCAGTTCCTCCCCAGGAACTCCGTGATGGTCTCGAGGATTCGCTGCCGGTCGTGCTCGGTCAGGACCGAGCCGCTGGGAAGCGTGAGGCCCTGCTCGAACAGCCGCTCCGACGCCCCGCTCAGGACGGCCCGCGCCCCGGCGAAGACCGGCTGGAGGTGCATGGGTTTGAAGACCGGCCGGGTTTCGATGTTCTGGCCGGCCAGGTGCTGGGCCAGGTCCGAGGCTTGCCATCCGGCCCTCGAGGGGTCGACGACGATGCTGGTGAGCCAGCAGTTGGCCTCGTCGTCCGCGCCCAGCAGCTCAACACCATCAACGCTGGCGAAGACCTTCGCGTACGCGTCTCGCAGGGCGCGGCGGCGGGCGATCATCTCGTCCAGGCGGCTCAGTTGGGCCCGGCCGAGGGCGGCCAGGAGGTTGCTGAGCCGGTAGTTGTAGCCGATCTCCTCGTGCTGGTAGTGCGGGACCGGTTGCCTGGCCTGGGTGGACAGGTGCCGGCAGCGCTCGATCAGCGCGCGGTTGTCCGACAGCAGCATTCCGCCGCCGGACGTTGTCATTATCTTGTTGCCGTTGAAGGAAATCACGCCGGCTGCGCCGAATGAGCCGGCCGGTCGACCCCGATAGGAGGAGCCGAGAGATTCGGCCGCGTCTTCGATGAGGGGTACGCCGAACTGGTCACACAAAGGGATTAGCTCGTTGTAGTCGGCGCAGGTGCCGAACAGGTCGACCGGCATGACCGCACCGATGGTCCGGCCTTCGGCGCGGAGCTCCGCGATGGTTTGCGCGACCAGAACCGGGTCGATGTTGCCGGTCTGCGGATCGCAGTCCACGAAGACTGGGTCCGCCCCGGTATACGCGACTGCGTTGGCGGTGGCGGCGAACGTCAGCGTGGGGACGATGACCGCCTGACCTGCGCTGGCGCCGCACGCGAGGAGCGCGAGGTGGAGGCCGGCCGTGCCGGAGCTGACCGCGACGGCATGGGCGACTCCGGCGCGGGCGGCGACCTCGCGTTCGAAGGCGTCGACCGCGGGGCCGGCCGGGGCGACCCATCCGGAGCGGAGGGCCTCGACGACGTATGCCTCCTCGAGTTCACCGACGTCGGGGGCGGACAGGAGGATTCGTCCGGTCATCGTGGTGCATCCTTTCCGGAGCGCTCAGAGAAGGGGAAGCCGTTGACGGCCGATCGATTCGGAATGCTTTTCGTGTGCCATGCGAACCTGTGCCGCTCACCTTTGGCGGAGCGGCTTGCGCGCCGTGCTTTCGACGACGCGTTCGGCACTGCAGCGGCCGAAGTCGTCACGGCGAGCGCCGGCACGAGGGCGTACGATGGCTCGCCCATGCACCGTGGCAGCGCCCAGGTGCTGGCTGAGTGCGGCGTCGATGCGGAAGGCTTCGTCAGCCGTACGGTCAATGCCGCGATCTTGCGGGGCGCCGACCTGGTGTTGACCGCCACGCGGGACCAGCGGTCGGCCTGCCTCACGCTCGAGCCGAGCGCCGTCCGTCGCATTTTCACGCTGCGGCAGTTCGCTCGCTTCGCCGCTGCGGTGCCGCCCATCACCGACGGCACGGTTCCCGGTCGGCTGCGGCGGCTGGTGGGCGAGGTCAATGCCAGCCGGCACCTTGCTCCGGGCGTACCCGGGGATGCGGATGATCTTCCCGACCCGGTGAACCAGCCGATCGACGCCTTCCGCGTCTGCGCGGAAGATGTTTGGGGGTCGTTGCGGACGATCGTCGGGGTCATCGGTGCCGCTTGATCGGGGGTACGGCGGCCGTGCCCTCGTAGTGACCGTCCTCGACCTTGCGGTAGATGCTCAGGTCGGTCGTGGGGGTGTCGATGGCGTCCACTGTGCGCTGATGCCGTGACGGCCTGACCTCGGTTCGGACCGGGATGGGGTTGTAGTCCCGCCGGAACGGTGAGGCGGGCAGCGGCTGGTTGGTCGCCGGTGCCGGCACGCGCGGGGTGGGCGCGGCCACGGCCTCGGGCGCCTCGGACGTCTCGGTCGTGTAGCTGTAGTAGGCGTACGAGCCGGCGCTCTTGGCCGGCGTCATGTTCAGGACGCAGCCGTGCAGCTTGGCGCTGACCTTGGCCAGCGCGGCCGCTGCCGTGGCGGCTTGCGAGACCGTGGTCTTGGCGTGGCGGGAGACCAGGAGGCAGCCGTCCGCCAGCGTCGACATCACCGCGGCGTCGGTGACCGGCAGCAGGGGCGGCGTGTCGATGAGGATGACGTCGAAGGCCGTGCCCAGTGCGGTCAGCAGGTCGGCCATGTTGCCCGAGCCGAGCAGCTCGCTGGGGTTCGGCGGGACGTAGCCGCTGGGCAGCACCCACAGGCCGCTCTTGCCCCACGACTGCACCACGTCGCGGACTTTCGCCTGGCCGGCGAGCACGTTGGTGAGGCCGACGGCGCCTTCCAGGCCGAGGTACTCGGCGATGCGCGGGCGGCGCAGGTCGGCGTCGATGATGATGACCCGCTTGCCGGCCTCGGCGAATGCGATGCCGAGGTTGCACACGGTCGTGGACTTGCCTTCGCCGGGCAGCGCGCTGCTCACGACGAGGCTGCGCAGCGGCCGGTCCACGTTGACGAACTGGAGGTTGGTGCGCAGCTGGCGCATCGCCTCGGCGCGGGTCGACTGCGCGCTGCCCTCGGTGATCAGCGGGGCCTTCTCCGCCTTGCGGTCGAACGGGATGGCGCTGAGCACCGGCGCCGACGCCGCGTCGTGCAGTGCTTCCGGCGTACGGATCGTGCTGTCCAGCGATTCCCGCAGGGCCGCCGCGCCGACACCGATGATCAGACCAAGGGCAACGGCCAACCCCACATTGCGTACGGGCTGAGGCGACACGGGCGCATCGGCCAGCTTCGGCTCCGCGATGATCTGTACGCCGACCGTGGATGTCTTCGAGCCGGGCGGGGTCTCGAGTTTGCTGATCAGCTCGGGGAACTGGGCGGCCAGCCGCTGGGCCAGGCGCAGCGCCCGGGCCCGGTCGGTGTCCGTCACGGTGGCCTCGACGAGGACGGTGTCCGGCACGACCTGCGCGGTGACCTCGCCTTGGATCTCCTCGGCGGTCAGGCCCGTGGACTCCTGCACGGCGATCGCTTGCGCCAGCCGGTTGCTCGTGAGCACGTCCACGTACGACTTCACCCGCTGCTGCGCGAACTGCCCGCCCTGGAACGCCTGCGTCACCTCGGTGCCGCGGGTGCTCACGAAGAACGTGACCGACGCCGCGTACTTCGGCGGGGTGAGGAGGGTGACGGTGACCGCCACACCGACCGACACCGCGATTGCCCCTGCGACCAGCCACCATCTCTTCCGTACGGCGCGCAGGTAATCGCGCAGGTCCATCCGGTTGCCTCCTCTATTCGTGTCCCGGTATCCGCCGTCCGGTCAGCCGGAACCGGCCGAACTGCGCATGTGTGGGGTCATCGGTTGCGCGTTGTCCCGTACGAACCCGCGTGCACAACCGGGGCTCATCACGGTTAACGCCCCATAGCGCTTCCGATGATGGTTTGCCGCGCAGAAACTCCGACGGATTCCGGGATTCACCCATAAGAGGCAGCATGAATTTGCCAGCGCCGCTGAGGCCAGGCAAAACCGCTGGTCAGGGCCGTTGTGGCCACACGCAACCGATTGACACCCGTGTGTGACCTGCGCTTTGACGAACAGCCGATCACCGTGGCCGGTGATCGGCATTCGGTCGTGTCCGGAATGGTGATGAACCGATATCCGGCGCCGATCTTCTGTCCCGCCGGTGGGCGGCCGGCGGTACGTCCCCTCGACCGGGAGGGGGGGTGAGGCCCGGCACCGGAGTTGATCGGGGGACATGAGCTTTCCCGGTGCACTCGAACGGCTGACATCGCAACGAGTACGGGCTCGAGCCCGTTGAACGTTGAGCGTTACTACATCATTCGGAAGAGGCAGCTATGAGCCGCAATCGGGCTATCGCGTTTCTCACCTCGGTCTTCGCCGCCCTGGCGCTGACCATGGGGCTGACGGCCTTCACGGCGACCGCGGCGTCGGCCACGCCTGGTGGCTATGGCCAGTACCCCCCGCCGCCGCCGTCGCTGGTGGTCAACAAGGGCGTCGTCAAGTACGGCGTGGTCGTCAAGGCCACCGGCCGCCAGTACAAGGGCAAGGAGAAGGTGTCCATCACCATCACCTTCCGCCCGAAGAACTCGAACCGCTGGCGGACCGTCAAGACGACCTCCGTGTACGCCGACAAGAAGGGCAAGTTCACGTACAACGTGAAGACCTTCGCCGCCGGCATGCTCTGCATCACGGCCAAGGGCAAGAGCTCCAAGAAGAGCGCTTCGGCAGCGGTCTACGTGATCGACAAGAAGAAGGGCGGCGGCTGGACCATCCGCCGCGCGTCCTTCACGACCGGCGCCACCACGGGCGTACAGAACACGCCCGTGTCGGTCAACGGCAGTGAGTCGCAGCCGAACGGCGCCTGGCTCGCAGCCGCGGGCCTGGGCGTGCTGGCCCTGGCCGGCAGCACGGTCATCACCCGCCGCACCATGCGTCGGCGCAAGGTCAGCTGACACCCTCAGCTGAGCAGCAAGCTGGCCCGCATCCCACCCGGGGTTGCGGGCCAGTGGCGTTCCTCCGGCCTGTCACCGTCCGGCTCGGTCGCCGCGATTTCCTGCCGGCCAGGCACGTCAGCTGCGCGTGGCGACGTGGGCTCGAATCAGCTCGACGCGGGTCCGATGCTGCCTCGCGGCTCGGGAGCCGGGCCGAAATGGAACGTGCCGCTGAAGTCTCGACCCTGCAATACTGGACCGCTCACCTGCGCCGATCCACTCACCACATTGTGAACGTCACTCGTCGACGAGGCGGATTTCAGCCACGTTCTCACGTCGGCGTCGAAAACCGGATCACTCTCGGCCTGGCCCGCCAAGACGGCCGAGATGACGCGTGTCGCCTCTTCACCAACGATCTCTGTCTCACATTGGGCCAGGATTTGTGGTCGATCTTGCCGGCCGACCGTCGCGCGATCAACAAGTGTGCGAAAGGCTTTCCAGGCGTCCGTTCCCGCGGCCGCAGCAGTGGCAGTCACCGCGGAAGTAATCGCTGCCAGCAGCGCCGGGTCCATGAACTTCTCCCACGTCTGAACTCCCACGGCGAGATGTCCATACACCCTACCAAGCCCACACCACCCAGACGGCATCCGCCAGCAGACCACTCGCTAGGGTAAAAGATCAGCAGTCCAATGTGGCTACTGGCCGCAAACAAACACCGGAACCTTGACATCCTCTCACGCGGTGACTTAGGGAGTTCTTATCGATACCTGTCAGCCCTGCGCGAGGAGCCGGCAATGACATTGAAGGTTGTCAGCACGACCGGGTGCAACGGTGGGACCTGCCCCACCGTCTACGAGACCGAATCCGGCGACTTCATCGTCCAAGGATTCGTGGTCGAGGACTCCGGCACCATGGGCGAGATCGGCGTCGTGCCCGCAGGCGAGAGCATCGTCCGCGTGCCGCGACAGTTGCTGAGCAACCTTCCCCACAAGGAGTGAAGTGGAAGACCCGACGTCATTCGAATATCTCATGGAACACTTCCGCACAGCCGCCTTCAGATTGGAGGTCCGGAGGTCGTACGGCATCCCGTCGGAAGACGCCGCCTTCCAGACATTTCTAGCCGGCGACGATCCAGGAGCCGATTGGCTGAGCGACTGGCTCGGCGGCGTCCGAGAGAAGACCGCAGCCGGTAGGAGGATCGAGCGGGTACGGGTCGTCGACGAACCTCCAAGCAACTTCCTGCGCTTCGAGTTGTCCGTCACGCCCTACAACCTCGAGGCGGGAGAAGACATTCGCTATCTGCCGCGAGGCGCCGCAGAGGAACTCGCGCTCCCGAACGAAGACTTCTGGCTCTTTGACGCTCGCGCTGTCCTCATCCTGAACTTCAATGACGACGATCAGTTCAGTGGGACGAAACCGATTACCGATCCGGTAAAAGTGGCACCGTACGCTTCGGCCCGCGAAGTGGCGTGGCGAAACGCACTTTCATACCAGGCGTACCTGTCCATCATGAACAATCAGAAAATTGGGCATAGGTGACCTCTGTCTGGACCGCAGAACTCATCACCCTGCGCGCAATGTCCGGCGCTGACTGGGAGTATTACAGGCGCTTCAACGCCAGCTCTCAGGATTCACGCAGCGTGTACATGATCGAGCCACCGAAATCCGACGAGGCGTACCGGCGCGAGGCCACCGAAGTCGCCGATAATTTCCCGCGCGGAGACACTCTCGCGCTCGGTATCGAGCGGAACGACCAGCGCATTCTCGTCGGCGCTTGCTCCACCCGAAAGGTCGACCCGAGAGCCGGCAGCTTTGAGTACGGCGTGGCGATCGAGAGGTCGCACCAGCGGCAAGGCTTCCCCTCTGAGGCAGCCGTGCTGTTGCTTCGGTACATGTTCGACGAGCGCCGTTATCACAAGTGCACGGTTTCGATCTACGACTTCAACCATGCATCGATCGCCTTGCACGGGTCGCTTGGATTCGTCGACGAGGGACGCCTCCGAGAGCAGGAGTTCTTTCAAGGCCGTTACTGCGACGTGGTCGTCATGGGCATTCTGGACACCGAGTTCAGAAGAAAGTTTGGCAGCGGCGAGGCTTCAGATGACTGACTTCGACACTGGATCGCCAGTCACACCGCCGCTGCGGAACGACTTCTCCGGGCGGGCCGATACAGTCGTTCAGGCTGGCACTGTGGGCGGCACCTTCAATCTGCAGATGCCGCGCAAGCTCGGCTCTCCGCGGCCGCGGCAGCTACCACCGTCGGTGCCCGCCTTCGTCAACCGTACGTTCGACCTGCGCAGGTTGGACGCCGCTCTGGATCGATCGCTTGGCGCCTCTGGTGCGGAGAACTCCGCGGTCGTCATATCGGCTCTCTCCGGACCGGCCGGTGTAGGAAAAACCGCTCTGGCGGTGCACTGGGCTCATCACGCGCGCAACAGATTCCCGGACGGTGACCTGTTCGTCAACCTGCGTGGATACGACGCCGCCCTGCCCACCCCGCCTCAGCAGGTGCTCGAATCATTCCTGCGCGCCCTCGACGTTCCGGCCAGCCGCATTCCGGCGAACCTCGATGAGCAGGCGGCGCTCTACCGCTCTCTGCTCGATGGACGGCGGATGCTGGTGCTGCTGGACAACGCGTCCAACGCGGAGCAGGTACGCCCGCTGCTGCCGGGAACACGATCTTGCGTTGTGGTGATCACGAGTCGCAGCCGACTGTCAGGCTTGGTCATCCGGGAGGGAGCCGGCCGTATGGTTCTTGATGCTCTTACCCCTGACGAGGCGGTCACCTTGCTGGGGGAAATTTTGGGCTCGGACCGCATCCGGGCAGACCCTGAGGGTGCGAGGTTCCTTGCCGAGCAATGCGCGTACCTTCCGCTCGCCCTGCGCATAGTCGCCGAGAAGGCCGGCGCGGAACCTGGTATGGCGCTCGGCGAGCTGGCGGACCAGCTGGCGTCCCAGCGAAGGCGGCTCGATGCCTTCGCTGTGGACGATGACCTGTCCGAGATACGTGCGGTTTTCTCCTGGTCATACCAGGCGCTTCCCGGCGATGCCGCACGCGTGTTCCGGCTGTTGGGCGCCCACATCCCGCCTGACATCGACACTCCCGCAGTCGCCGCGCTGGCTCAACTGCCCGTTGACGAAGCACGACGAAGCCTCAGTGCTCTCTCGGACATTCACCTGCTGGTCCGTACCGATGCCGACAGGTTCCGGATCCACGACCTGCTCCGCGCGTACGCCGTCGAACGCTTCGAGACCGAGGAGCCGGAGGCGCAACGCCTGGCTGCCAGCCGCCGCCTGCTGGACTGGTTCTTCGCGGCTGCCTACGAGAGCTACCGGGCCATCCTGCCGCAGGGTCGGCTCTTCGCACAGGTCGAGTTCGGCCGGGACGCGGCGACGCTGCCCGTGTTCACCGATCAAGCTTCGGCGCTCAAGTGGTGCGAAAGCCAGCATGCGAACCTGATGGCTGCGATCACCATGGCCGAGGATCTACGGTTCGACGACCTGGTGTGGAAAATTGCCGTGTCGTGCATGGCTTTTCTGGAGCGCCTCTCATACCGGACCGACTGGATCCTGAGTCATGAGAAGGCGGTCGCTGCGACGAGGCGCCTTCGGGACAGAGCCGCCGAGGGCTTCGTCTTGATGCTGCTGGGTGACGCGTACTGGTTCCGCGGACGCCTGAATGATGCGTTATCCACGTACCAAAGTTCCGTGGCGGCCAGTCGGGACGCTCACGACAGGTGGACCGAGGGTTTCGCGCTCAGAGGTAGTGGTCTCGTACACCAGGATCTGGGCAATTTCGCCGAAGCGACGGCGCGTTCCGAGGAAGCTCTCGGAGTCTTCCGGCTGATCGGCGAGACGCGCGGTGAGGCGATGAGCCTGCTGAGCATCGGCAACGGCCTGAGCGGCCTCGGCCGCCTGGACGAAGCCCTGGCGAAGTACGGTGAGGCGCTTCAGGTGTGTGAGCGGATCGCAAACCCCTGGATCCCCGGCATGGTGTCGAACCAGATCGGCCGCGTGCACGCCGCTCAGGGCCGGCATCTCCAGGCCATCGAGGACTTCAAGGCGGCCATCGAGATCTTCGAGGGCCTCAAGGACCATCGGCACCTCAGCTTCGCGCTTCGCGACATCGGGACCTCGTACCTCGCCACCGACCAGCTCGCTGCGGCGCGCTCCAGCTGGCAGCTCGCCCACGACCTGCTCACGAATCTCGACGATCCTGAGGCGGGGTCCCTCGCCGCGAAGATCGCATCCTTGCCGTCCTGACCTCGACCAACCACTTTCTGCATCAACCAACAAAGAAGAACCCGTCCCGGCTTGCGCCGAGACGGGTTCTTCTCACGAACGGTAAGGCGACGGGCCAGGGAACGTCTCGCGGGCCGCGACGCAGGCTCGCTTACCCGCAGTTGGCCCAGGTGCTGGTGAAGTTGGTTCCCTTGGAGTAGCCGAAGTAGCGGACGCACTTGCCCTTGCTCCGCTGCTTCACCGGCCCGGCGTAGTACGTGTACGCGCCCGTGTCGTACGCCCAGGAGCCACCCTTGACCTGCAGCCCGGCGGTCACCTTCGTGGCCTTGCCCAGCGACGCGGTCTTCAGGGTCACGACGCAGGTCGTCGTACCGTTGTAGAGCTGGTAGGTCGTGGCTCCGGGCAGCGCGTGCGAGCGCTGGACCTTGTAGCCGCTGCCGCAGACGCCCTTCGCGGTGTACGGGTTCGCCGCGTACGCCGGGGCGGACACGCCGGCGAGCATCATCGAGCTGGCCGCGAGAACGGCGCCCACCCCACCCAGCATCCGGCGGCGCAGTCGGTTCGCGTTGATGGCCATGAAGACTCCCTCTCAGCACTGGAATCGGACAGGGCTATTTTGCCCATTAAGTCCGTTTCACACCCCTCCAGGGGTGCACACGAACGAGCCGCCCGGCAGAGGTCTGCCGGGCGGCTCGGGTGGTCGGTGTGGGGAATCAGCGCAGCGTGACGTTGAAGACCGGGTTGGCGGCCAGCGTACGGAACGCGGCCAGGTTGGCCTTCGTGCTGTCGATGCTGATGTCGCGGTCGCCCTGGTCGTCGTGCGAGGTGTCGAAGTACACGATCGCCTTGATGTTCGGACGCTTGGCCAGCTCCGGCAGCACGCTCTTGAACCCGGCAGTCTTGTCCGTCACCTTGCCGACCCGGTGGTACACGCCCCACTCAGCAACCATCAACGGCTTGCTCGCGTGCTTGGTCGTCGCCCAGTCATAGAAGTTCATCCCGTTGGCCGGCTTGCGGTCGAGCAGGTCAGCGAACATCCCGTAGTGGTAATAGCCCTTCT
>NZ_JADMLH010000024.1 GCF_016464385.1 Nucisporomicrobium flavum
CCCCGCCCCGCGCGTGCCGCCCGCGGCGTGCCGTGCCGCCCGCGGCGTGCCGTGCCGCGCCGTGACGCGCGGTGCCCTGCTGCTCGCCCGCGCCTTGCCGCCGCGCCTTGCCGCGCGCCCGCGTTGCCCGCGCCGGGCCGCTCGCTCGGGCCGGGCCGCTCG
This sequence comes from Nucisporomicrobium flavum, assembly GCF_016464385.1. Taxonomy (GTDB): domain Bacteria; phylum Actinomycetota; class Actinomycetes; order Mycobacteriales; family Micromonosporaceae; genus Actinoplanes; species Actinoplanes flavus_A. The sequence goes on from NZ_JADMLH010000024.1 coordinate 163, forward strand.
CTCGGGCCGGGCCGCTCGCTCGGGCCGGGCCGCTCGCTCGGGCCGGGCCGCTTGGCCGGTCGGCGCTGGAGTGCTTTGCCCGGACGCGGACGCTTTGCGCGGGCTCAAGAAAATACGCAGCGCGGGTGCGCGCTAAGCCCTACCCTGCGCCCCCGGCCCCTCCCCGCCGCCCCGCGCAGTGCACCCTCCCGGCGGCGAAATGGCGGGGAACGCGGTGAAATCCGGGCTGTGGATATGCCGATCGTCCCGCGGTTGTTCGGGCAGAATGGGATGCACTCCAAAAGAGTGACGAATGTGGCGATCGGCCGCGCTCGGGGGCTTGACCTGCGCAGACTCCAGTCGGATAAGGGTGGAACGGCGGTGGGCGGGCGCGGCGGCGGGCCTCTTGCGGGCAAAAAGCCGCGGAGCTGGGCGAACAGCCCAGACCGATGGTGGCCGGGGTGCGAGCTGATTGCTTGTCGTCCCTGTTACAGCCCCTCGTCGCGTATCGGGTTGATAACACGCCTTTCCGAGATGGGCGGGGGGTGTCAGAGTTGCTTCGACCTCGCGCCCGTGTCTTCCGCGGAGCTCGATCAGTCATCGCTGCCAATGGCGGTGCGCTGTGCGGCACCGACGGACGAGTGCCCGTCGGCCGTCGTGGTCGGCCGGGCGACCCACCGAAGTCGAACGGTATGGAGACGCACCTGCGGTAGCTTGCACCTCACCGGGCGGCACCACCGGCCGGTGGCGGGTCCGCGGAAATGCTCCGATGAGCCCACGAGGTAAGAACCTTTAGAGGAGGCCTTTCACAATGAGAGTCTCGAAGCGGGCGGGCGTGGTCGCGCTGACCACCGCCGTCGCGCTCGTGGCTGCTGGTTGCAGCGGTAGCGACGACAGCGATACCGGTAAGGGCAGCGGCGATACCGCAAACGGTGCGATCACCATCGACGGCACTCAGCCTGAGGTCGGCCTGATTCCGGCCAACACCACCGAGACCGGTGGCGGCAAGATCGTCGACTTCCTGTGGACGGGTCTGGTCCAGTACCCGAACGACGGTGGTGCTCCCAAGAACGCCGTCGCTCAGGAGATCAAGACCACGGACTCCAAGGTCTACACGATCAAGATCAAGCCGGACACCAAGTTCCACGACGGCACCGTCGTCAAGGCGAAGAACTTCGTGGACGCGTGGAACTGGGCGGCGTACTCGCCCAACGGCGCGCAGAACGGCAGCTTCTTCAGCGACATCGCCGGCTTCGCCGACGTGCACACCGAGGACCCGGACGGCGACGGCCCGAAGAAGGCGCCCGAGCCCAAGGCCAAGACGATGTCCGGCCTGAAGGTCGTCGACGACACGACGTTCGAGGTCACCCTCAACGCGCCGTTCTCGATCTTCCCGACCAAGCTCGGCTACAGCGCCTTCATGCCGCTGCCCGACGCTTTCTTCTCCCAGACGCCGGAGGAGTTCGGCAAGAAGCCGATCGGCAACGGCCCGGTCAAGTTCGTCTCGTGGCAGGACAACGTCGAGGTCAAGCTGACCCGCTTCGACGACTACAACCTTGACGACAAGGTCAAGATCAAGGACGTCACGGTCAAGATGTACCAGGAGGACACCGCGGCGTACAACGACCTGGTGTCCGGCACGCTCGACTTCCAGCAGCAGGTCCCGGTCTCCTCGCTGGCCGGCGACAAGTGGAAGGCCGACCTGGGCGACCGCGCCATCGAGGCGCAGATCCCGGTCATGCAGATCCTGGGCATCCCGATCTACGACAAGCGGTTCCAGAACGCGAACCTGCGTAAGGCCATCTCGCTGTCGATCAACCGCCAGGAGATCGCCGACAAGATCTTCTTCAACACCCGTAAGGCCGCCACCAGCTGGTCCAGCCCGCTGGCGCCCGGTCACACGGACAACGACTGCACGGTCTGCAAGTTCGACCCGGCGGCCGCCAAGGCGGCTCTGCAGGCGGCCGGTGGCTTCACCGGTGAGCTGGTGCTCTACTACAACGCCGACGCCAGCCACAAGGAGTGGATGGAGGCGACCGCGCAGAGCATCAAGACCAACCTGGGCATCAACGTCCGGGCCGAGGGCATCCCGACCTTCGCGGTCTTCCGCCAGACGATCAACGACCACAAGATGAAGGGCATCTACCGCGCCGGTTGGCAGCAGGACTACCCCGACGTCGAGAACTGGATCGGTCCGCTGTACGTGACCGGCGGCTCCTCGAACGACGGCCTGTTCAGCAACGGCCAGGTGGACAAGCTCTACAAGGAGGGCACCGCGGCGCCCTCCGTTGACGAGGCGCACGCCAAGTTCGCCGACGCGACGAAGATCATCGACCAGGAAGTGCCGGCGATCCCGATGTTCGAGGTCACCCAGCAGTCGGGTGTCTCGGACCGCGTCACCGGTGTGAAGACGACCAACGTGGGAGAGATCGACCTCTCTTCGGTGCAGCTCAAGTAAGGCGCGAATCTCAGGTCCGGTCTACCCTGCGAGGGGTGGGCCGGACCTGAGTTCTTCCCACGCCCGGAGTCCTGCCGACCCCCGCACGGCTCCGGTTTCGTCATGGGCGTCACCAACGCCCGTTCTAGGAGAAACATCCATGGGCCGATACGTGCTGAGGCGGCTGCTCCAGCTGATACCCGTCTTCTTCGGGACCACGTTCCTCATCTATTACCTGGTCTGGGCAGTGCCCGGCGACCCCTTCGCGGGCAAGTGCGGCGAGCGCCCGTGCCCGCAGTCGTACGTCGACTTCATGACCGAGAAGTTCAACCTCGACAAGCCGATCATCGTGCAGTACGGCACGTACATGAAGAACCTGCTGCAAGGCGACTTCGGGCAGACCTTCGGCGGCCGGCAGATCAGCGACCTCATCTCGGACGCGTACCCGAACACGATCAAGCTGGCGATCGTCGCGCTTATCATCGAGGCCGTCATCGGCCTCACCGCGGGCGTCCTCACCGGCCTGCGCCGCAACGGCTTCCTGGACAACCTCGTCCTGGTCTCCACGCTCTTCATGATCGCGCTGCCGATCTTCGTGCTCGGCTTCCTGCTGCAGAAGTGGCTCGGCGTCGACCTCGGCATCGTCAAGCCCACGGTCTCCAATCCGCCCAGCTTCGGTGAGCTCCTCATGCCGGGCTTCGTGCTGGGAAGCGCGTCGATGGCGTACATCGCCCGGCTCGCGCGCACCAGCATCGCCGAGAACCGGCGCTCCGACTACGTCCGTACGGCGATCGCCAAGGGTCTGCCGATGAAGCGGGTGGTGGGTGTGCACCTGCTGCGCAACTCGCTGATCCCGGTGGTCACCTACCTGGGCACCGACCTGGGCGCGCTGATGGGTGGCGCCATCGTGACCGAGGGCATTTTCAACATCAACGGTATCGGCCGGCAGGTCTACCGTGCGATCGTCACGAAGGAGGGCGCGACCGTCGTCTCGATCGTCGTGATCCTCGTGCTCGTGTACCTGCTCTCGAACCTGCTCGTCGACCTCCTGTACGCCGCGCTCGACCCGAGGATCCGCTATGAGTGAGCCCATGCCCCCGTCGCTGGTGACGTCGCCGCCGTCCAGCGACCCGACCGTGGGGAACGCACTCGAGGCGGACGCGCAGGAGAAGCGGTCGCACGACAAGCCCCGCGGCCTGCTCGGCGACGCCTGGCGTGACCTGCGCCGGAAGCCGCTGTTCTGGATCTCCGCCGCGCTGATCGTGCTCTTCGTGCTGATGGCCGCGATGCCGTTCCTGTTCACGTCGGCCAGCCCCTCCGACGGCGTGCTGTCGCGCAGCCGGGTCGGCCCGTCGGCGGACGCCTGGTTCGGCTACGACGTGCAGGGCCGCGACGTCTACGCCCGGGTCATCTACGGCGCGCGGGCGTCCATCGTCGTCTCGCTCGCCTCCACGCTCGGCACCGTGCTCTTCGGCGGCATGATGGGCGTCATCGCCGGATACCGCGGCGGCTGGGTGGACGGCCTCGTGTCCCGGCTCGGCGAAGTCTTCTCCGGTATCCCGTTCGTGCTCGGCGCGATCGTCATCCTCTTCACGTTCAACGGCCCCGGCAGCAACCGCGGACCGTGGGCGATCATGGCGATCGTCGTGGCCTCGCTGGTCGTCCTGACGTGGCCGGTGTCGATGCGTATCATGCGCTCGTCGGTGCTGGCCGTCCGCGACGCCGACTACGTCGTCGCGGCCCGCGCGATGGGCGCCGGCCCGGGGCGGATCATCTTCAAGCACCTGATCCCGAACTGCCTGGCCCCGCTGCTGGTCTACTCGACGATCCTGATCGGCTCGTTCGTCGGCGCCGAAGCCACCCTGTCCTTCCTCGGCGTCGGTCTGCGGACCCCGGTGGTCTCCTGGGGCATCATGATCAACGAGGCGCAGAACTACATCCGGGTCTCGCCCTTCCTGCTCTTCTTCCCCTCTGCCTTCCTGGTGACGGCGGTTCTGGCGTTCGTCATGCTGGGCGAGGCCGTCCGCGAGGCCCTCGACCCGAAACTCCGGTAGGAGATCCCCTTGTCCGAAGTTGTTATCACCGACCCCCGGTACGCCAGTGCGGGCAAACCCTCCGGCAGGCTGCTCGAGGTCGAGGATCTGCGTGTCGAGTTCCGTACCCGGGACGGCGTCGCCAAGGTCATCAACGGTGTCACCTACCACGTCAACGCCGGTGAGACGCTTGCGGTTCTGGGCGAGTCCGGCTCCGGCAAGAGCGTGACCGCCCAGGCGATCATGGGCATCCTGGACACCCCGCCCGGCTTCGTCACCGGCGGCAAGATCCGCTTCCACGGCGACGACATGCTCACGATGAGCCCCGAGCAGCGCCGCCGGATCCGGGGCAACGGCATCGCCATGGTCTTCCAGGACGCGCTGTCCGCGCTCAACCCGGTCTTCACCGTGGGCTTCCAGATCGCCGAGCAGTTCCGCGTACGGCAGGGACTCAGCCGCGGGGACGCCAAGAAGCGCGCGATCGAGATGCTCGACCAGGTCAAGATCCCGTTCGCGAAGCAGCGGGTGAACGAGTACCCGCACCAGTTCTCCGGCGGTATGCGGCAGCGCGTCATGATCGCGATGTCGCTGGCGCTCGACCCGGAGGTGCTGATCGCCGACGAGCCCACCACGGCGCTCGACGTGACCGTGCAGGCCCAGATCATGGACCTGCTCAGCGAGCTGCAGCGCGAACGGCAGATGGGCATGATCCTGATCACCCACGACCTCGGTGTCGTCGCCGACGTCGCGGACCGGATCGCCGTCATGTACGCCGGGCGCATCGTGGAGGAGGCGACGGTCTACGAGCTGTACGCCAAGCCCGCCCACCCGTACACGATCGGCCTGCTCCAGTCGATTCCCCGGCTCGATGAGAAGGGCCAGGAGCTGCGCACCATCAAGGGCCTGCCGCCGAACCTCATGCGGATCCCCTCGGGGTGCCCCTTCCACCCGCGCTGCCCCATGCGGGTGGACGACATCTGCATCCCGAACGTGCCGCCGCTGCTGCAGATCGGCCCCACCCGGGCCAGCGCTTGCCACTTCGCCGAGGACCTGGTGAACCGTGCCTGAGACGATCCTGAAAGTCGACAACCTGGTGAAGCACTACCCCGTGACCCGCGGGGTGGTCTTCCGGCGCACCATCGGCCAGGTACACGCGGTGGACGGCGTCTCGTTCGACCTCAAGGCCGGCGAGACGCTCGGCGTGGTGGGCGAGTCGGGCTGCGGCAAGTCGACCCTCTCCCGGGTGCTGATGAACCTCGAGAAGCCGACCAGCGGCTCGGTGCACTACCGCGGCGAGGAGCTGTCCGGCCTGCGGGGCGCGGCGCTGCGCCGGATGCGCCGGCAGATCCAGCTGGTCATGCAGGACCCGTACACGTCGCTGGACCCGCGTATGACGGTCGGTGACCTCATCGGCGAGCCCTTCGAGATCCACCCGGAGGTGGCGCCGAAGGGCAGCCGCCGGCGCAAGGTGCAGGAGCTGCTCGAGGTGGTCGGGCTCAACCCCGAGCACATCAACCGCTACCCGCACCAGTTCTCCGGCGGTCAGCGGCAGCGCATCGGCATCGCCCGGGCGCTGGCCCTGCGGCCCGAGATCATCGTCTGCGACGAGCCGGTCAGCGCGCTGGACGTCTCCATCCAGGCCCAGGTGATGAACCTGCTGGACCGGCTGCAGAGCGAGTTCGGGCTGGCGTACATCTTCATCGCGCACGACCTGTCGGTGGTCCGGCACCTGTCGGACCGGGTGGCGGTCATGTACCTCGGCAAGATCGTGGAGATCGGCTCCGAGGACGAGATCTACGAGCGGCCGACCCACCCGTACACGCAGGCGTTGCTGTCGGCGGTGCCGGTGCCGGACCCGACGGTCCGGCACACCAAGCAGATCATCCGCCTCACCGGCGACGTCCCCAGCCCGGTGAACCCGCCGTCCGGCTGCCGCTTCCGTACGCGGTGCTGGAAGGCGCAGGACATCTGCGCGACCGAGGTCCCGCAGCTCGTGGAGCGGCGGGGCAGCGACCACCCGAGCGCCTGCCACTTCGCCGAACCGCGCGAGGTCGTGGTCACCCACGACGCGAGAGCGATCTGACGTACGGCCCGAGCGGCCCGCCATCCGGAAACGGGGGCGGGCCGTTCGACGTTTCCGGCACCGCGCCGCCGGACCAGGGCCGCGCTACCGGGCCGGCTCGCGGGCGCGGGCTGAGCTGCCGCGCGGGCCGGGCTGTTACAGCGGGCCGCGGCCGGCGCGGAGGATCATCAGCGCGACCTGGGTGCCGTCGGCGCCGAGGGCCTCGCGGAAGCGTTCCACGATCTCGCGCTCCCGGGAGAGCACCAGGCGGGTGCCGCCGGAGGCCATGCGGGTCTTGCCGACCTCCTGGGAGAGCCGGGCGCGTTCCAGCCACAGGTCGATGATCGCCTGGTCGATTTCGTCGATCCGCTCCCGCATCGCCTTGATCTCCTCGGCGGCGGGGGGCGCTCCGGCACCGGTCGACTGGTCCATCAGGTCGGCGGTCATGTCGTGCTCCTCGGGTGCTGGCGCCTCGGTCGGTCCGGCCCGGACAGCATCAAGCCCCGGGCTGGGAAGCCCGGGGCTTGATGCAGGAATGTCGTTCAGACGCGTCCTACGGCCGCCGGACCTCCGGTGCCGTAGTAAAAAAATCGCGCGGTCTGAATCACGGACCGAGTATGCCCCCGGCCCGGGCCGCCCCGCAAGGAAACGGCCCGAAGCGTGGGATCCCGGCCCGGGCCGCCCCGTGAGGACGCGACCCGGGCCGTCGGATCAGGACGTTCAGCCCGCCTTGGTGATGCGGTTCGCGAGGCCCGGCGCGACCGGCGTGCCGGCGCCCAGGTAGCCGACCAGGGCGTCGATGTCGAAGCCCGGCGCGGTGGTGCGGTCCACCTTCACGTTCAGGTTGGTGAAGCCGTCGCCGCCGTTGGCCAGGAAGTCGTTCGTCGTGACCCGGTACGTGGCGGCCGGGTCGATCGGCGTGCCGTTGAGGGCCATCGCGGAGACCTTCGAGCCCGGGGCCGCCGTGCTGGTCCACGTGTACGTGAAGCCGGCCGACACCTGCAGGATGCGCTGGGTGGTCTGCCCGCCGAAGCCGACGAACTGCTGCTCGAGGACGTCCTTGAGCTGCGCCCCGGTGAACGTCTGGGTGACCACCAGGTTGTTGAACGGCTGGACGGTGAAGGCCTCGCCGTACGTGACCTTGCCGTCGGGTTCGCCGCCCGCGGACGCCTCGGCGTCGAAGTCGGCGCGGATGCCGCCCGGGTTCATCAGCGCGATCTGCGCCCCGTTGTTCTTCGTCCAGGCGAGCTGCCCGTCCGCGATGACGTCGCCCAGCGGGGACTCACCGTTGGCGCCGGCGGTCCGTACGATGTCGCCCGTGATCGTGCCGACCACGCGGTTGGCGATCGGGGCCACCGCCGTACGGTATTTGTCGGCGACCTTCTTGGCCTTGGGGTCGACGGTGTCAGGGTTCTTCAGGAAGACGCCGTTGGCGTCCTTCTGCCAGCCGCCCTTGCCGTCCGGTACGCCGTTCTCGACCACGACGTTCTTCGCCGAGATCTCGGCGAACCGGCCGGTGCGCCGGTCGATGCTGTAGTCGATGTCGGTGACCAGCTGGCCGTTCGTGCCGGCGCTGGTGACCACCGAGGAGCCCTTCGCGTTGGGCAGCGTGCACGAGTAGAAGCGGTGCGTGTGGCCGGAGACGACGAGGCCGAACTCGGGGTTCAGACCCTTGACGATGTCGACCACCGGGCCGGTGAAGTTGGTGCAGTCCGAGACGCCCGGCACCGGGTCCGACGCGTTCTGCTGGCCGCCCTGGTGCAGCAGCAGGACCTGCGCCTTGACGCCGAACAGCTTCAGGAGGCTGCCCCACTTGTTGGCGGTCTCGACCTCGTTGGCGAAGCGTACGTTCTGGATGCCGGCCGGGTTGACGATGCCGGCCGTGCCCTCGAGGGTGAGGCCCACGAAGCCGACCGGTACGCCCTTGACGAACTTGATGTCGATGGGCGGGAGGATCGGCAGGCCGGTCTTCTTGTTGATGGTGTTCGCGGCGAGGTAGCTGAACTTCGCGCCGCCGAACCCGTCGCCGTCCTGGCAGCCGTCCACCGGGTGGCAGCCGCCGCGCTGCATGCGGATCAGCTCGTCGACGCCCTCGTCGAACTCGTGGTTGCCCACCGAGGACACCTGCAGGCCGACCTCGTTCATGAGCTCGATCGTCGGCTCGTCGTGGAACGCCGCGCTGACCAGCGGGCTCGCGCCGATCAGGTCACCGGCGCCGACGGTCAGCGTCGAGCGGCCCTCCTGAGCGGCCTGGGAGCGCAGGTTGCGCAGGTACGTGGCGAGGTATTCGACACCGCCCGCGGGCGTGCCGTTCACGACGGCGCCGGACCCGCCGGGCGGGTCGATGGCGCCGTGGAAGTCGTTGTAGCTGAGGAACTGGCCCTTGACGGCCGGCCCGGCGGGCAGCCCGTAGGACACGGCGGCGGGCGCCATGCCGGGCAGGTACTGCGGAGCGGCCTGCGCCTGCTCGGAGCGCGTCATCGGCAGGGTGGCGATGACAGCCAGTGCGAGGGCTGGTACGGCGAGGTGGCGCAGCACAGCCCGGCCGCTTCGGCGGGGGTGATCCATAGTATTCGGTCTCCCGGTCGGGTTACGGTTCAACCAACCTCGACAGCCTGGTGTATCGATGCTGGTCAGCGCTACTACTTCCGAGTGACAGGTTGGTTGCGCCTGCATCGGCGTACGGCGATTTGGTGCGGATCCTCCCCTCGGTGCAGCCCTCCTCGGATTGTCGGACCCCGGGCATACACTTGTCCGCGCGATGCGAGTCCTTCCGGAAAATCCTCAGCCCCTGTTCGCGGTGCCCCCGGTCCAGCAGGAGCCGCCCCGGCGGCCGGCCGCCCGGCGCCTCGACCCCGAGTCGCTGCTGACCGGCCTCAACGGCCCTCAGCGCGACGCGGTGACCCATGCCGGGTCGCCGCTGCTCATCGTGGCCGGCGCGGGGTCGGGCAAGACCCGGGTGCTGACCCACCGGATCGCCTACCTGCTGGCCGAGCGTGACGTGCACCCCGGCGAGATCATCGCGATCACGTTCACCAACAAGGCGGCCGGGGAGATGAAGGAGCGGGTCGCCGCGCTCGTCGGCCCCCGCGCCCGGCTGATGTGGGTTTCGACCTTCCACTCGGCCTGTGTCCGGATCCTCCGCGCCGAGCACGAGCACGCCGGCCTGAAGAGCACGTTCTCCATCTACGACGCCGACGACTCCCGGCGCCTGATGCAGCTCGTCGCCCGCGAGCTCGACCTGGACCCGAAGCGTTACACCGCGCGCGGGCTCGCCGCCCAGGTCTCCAACCTCAAGAACGAGCTCGTCGACCCGGCCGACTTCAAGGAGAAGGCGAAGGGCCCCAACGAGCGCGCCGTCGCGGAGGCGTACGAGCTGTATCAGCGCCGTCTGCTCGAGGCGCACGCGCTGGACTTCGACGACATCATCATGGCGACCGTGCACCTGTTCCAGTCGCACCCGCACGTCGCTGAGGCGTACCGGCGCCGGTTCCGCCACGTGCTCGTCGACGAATACCAGGACACCAACCACGCGCAGTACACGCTGGTCCGCGAGCTCGTCGGCCCGTCCGGCGGCGAGGTGCCCCCGGCCGAGCTGTGCGTGGTGGGCGACGCCGACCAGTCCATCTACGCGTTCCGCGGCGCGACCATCCGCAACATCCTCGAGTTCGAACGCGACTACCCGGACGCCCGCACGATCCTGCTCGAGCAGAACTACCGCTCCACCCAGACGATCCTCTCCGCGGCCAACGCCGTCATCGACCGCAACACCAGCCGCAAGCCCAAGCGGCTGTGGAGCGACCAGGGCGCCGGCGAGCAGATCGTCGGCTACGTGGCCGACACCGAGCACGCCGAGGCCGACTGGGTCGCCCGCGAGATCGACCGGCTCTGCGACAACCACGAGGTGCGTCCGGGAGACGTCGCGGTCTTCTACCGTACGAACGCCCAGTCGCGGGTCTTCGAAGAGGTGTTCATCCGGGTCGGGCTGCCGTACAAAGTGGTCGGTGGCGTGCGCTTCTACGAGCGCAAGGAGGTTCGCGACGCGCTGGCGTACCTGCGCGCGGTGGTCAACGACGACGACACCGTGAGCATCCGCCGGGTGCTCAACACCCCTAAGCGCGGCATCGGTGACCGCGCGGAGGCCTGCATCGAGGCACTGTCCACACGCGACCGCGTCTCCTTCGGTCAGGCCCTGCGCCGCGCCAAGGACGCCCCGGGCATCTCCACCCGCGCGGTGAACAGCATCACCGACTTCGTCCAGCTCCTCGACGACCTGCGCGAGCTCTCCCGCACCGCGCCGCCCGAGGAGGTCCTCGAGTCGGTGCTGCAGCGTTCCGGCCTGCTGTCCGAGCTGGAGGAGAGCCTCGACCCGCAGGACCAGGGCCGCGTGGAGAACCTGCAGGAGCTCGTCAGCGTCGCCCGCGAGTACACCGAACGCGTCGAGGCTCAGGCCGAGGAGGACGACGCCCAGGCCGCGACGCTGGCCGGCTTCCTCGAGCAGGTCGCCCTCGTCGCGGACGCCGACCAGATCCCCAGCGACGACCCCGACCACCAGGGCGTCGTCACGCTCATGACGCTGCACACCGCGAAGGGCCTCGAGTTCCCGGTCGTCTTCCTGACCGGCCTGGAGGACGGCGTCTTCCCGCACATGCGCGCGCTCGGGGACAACACCGAGCTGGAGGAGGAGCGCCGGCTGGCGTATGTGGGCATCACCCGCGCCCGCCAGCGGCTCTACCTGTCCCGCGCCGTCACCCGCTCCGCGTGGGGGCAGCCGCAGTACAACCCGCCGTCGCGGTTCACCGACGAGCTGCCGACGGAGCTGGTGCGCTGGGAGCGTACGGCCGGTTCGTACACGTCATGGTCCGGCACGGGCGGCGGCGTGGGCGGTCGCGGTGGCGACAACGGCCGCGACTACGGTCGCGGCGGAGGCTTCGCCGGGGGTACGCCCAAGGCACAGCGGCTGGCCGAACGGCTCGGGGTGGACGCCAGCAAGCTGACCACCGCCAGCGAGATGAAGCAGACCCCCAAGGTCGCGCCGGGCGACCGCGTCAACCATCAGCGGTACGGCCTCGGCCGCGTCGTCACGGTGGAGGGCCACGGGCCGGGAGCGCGGGCGCAGATCGACTTCGGCGACCAGGTGATGTGGCTGGTGCTGCGGCACGCCCCGATCGAGAAGATCTAGGAGCTCGCGCAGCCGGGGATGTCGACGCCGTGCCCGCGCATCCAGGCCGTCGGCTCGATCGGGTTCTTGTACGAACCCTCGTGCACCTCGAAGTGCAGGTGCGGGCCGGTCGAGTGACCCGTCGAGCCCTCCTTGCCGATCTCGTCGCCGGGTCGTACGCGCTGGCCCAGCGTCGCCGTGATCGCGGACATGTGGCCGTAGTGCGTGAGGTAGCCGTTCCCGTGGTCGATCAGCACCGCGTTCCCGTAGCCCTGCTCGACGCCGGCCGACACCACAATGCCCGCACCCGCCGCGTGGATCGGGGTGCCGCTCGGCGCGGCGAGGTCGACGCCGGCGTGCAGGCGTCCCCAGCGCTGGCCGAAGCAGGAGGTCACCGCGCCCTCGGGCATCGGGTTGACCCACTGCGGGAGCGGCTTGGCCTTGCGGAGCTGCGGGATGAAGGACAGGACGTCACCCGCCGTCTTGTCACCGGCCGTCGCGCTGATGCCCGCGGCGGACGGTCCCGCCGGCACTCCAGCCGCCGCACCTGATCCGGGGGCGGCCGCGCCGGGTCCGGCGGACGCCGCGCCGGGTCCGGCGGACGCCGCGCCGGGTCCGGCGGACGCCGCGCCGGGTCCGGCGGACGCCGCGCCTGCTCCGGTGGACGCCGCGGCCGATCCGGTGGACGCGCCCGCGATCGCGCTCCCGTTCGCGTCGGCGGAGGTGGTGGGAGCCGGCGCGGCCGACGGGGTCGTGGCGGAGTTCTGGGCGGCGGAGTTCTGGGCGGCGCTCCTCGCGACGGCTCCGGCCGGGGACGCGCTGTCGCCGGCGGCGGACACCCCGGCCACGCTCACGCCGGCGACCAGCGCGGCGGCCACGGCGTAGCGGCCCTTGTCGGCGATCGGCTCGCGGGGCGCGCGGTGGCTGTGCAGCGGTGCCGTACGGCGGTGGCGACCGGTGGTGTGCCGGGGGGCTCGGTGCTGCACGGCGGGCTGATCCTCCAGGGCTGCGACGTCGTTCGACATCTGCCTGTCGGCACGCTCCGGCCGATGATGAGCGGGGTGGGGGAGCTGCTACCCGGGTGGTTGCGGGGAGGTATCAGAGGGCGGCCCGGGAGCCTCTGACAGAGGGATCGCGTCGCCGAGCACCAGGAGACCAGGAAGGGTCAGGAGTGCGAGAAAGCACCCGCGAAAGCCGCGCTTGCGGGGAGCCCGCCGCTTACGGGGAGCGCGGCCGACGAACGGCAGGCCACTCGCGGGGAAGCCGCGCTTGCGGGCTGGCCGGGCGGCGAAGGGTGGGCCGGGCGGCGAAAGGCGGGGCCGGGCGGCGAAAGGCGGGGGCCGCGCGGCGAAAGGCGGGGCCGCGGGAGGTCGCGGCCGGGCGGGGGAGAGGGCTCAGGAGGCGGCGAGCGTGCCGAGCACGGACTCGATCTTGAGCTTGATGTCGACGCCGTGGTTGCGGAGGAAGACGATCGGGTCGGTGGGGGCGCCGTTGACGTGGACCTCGACGTGGAGGTGGGTGCCGTACGAGTAGCCCGTGTTGCCGACCTGGCCGAGGACCTGGCCCGCCTTGACCGTGTCGCCGGCCTTCACGAAGAGGCGGCGGGAGTGGGCGTAGATGATCTCGGTGCCGTCGTCGTGCTTGACGGTGACCGCGTAGCCGTAGCCGCCCGTGTAGCCGGCCGACGTCACCGTGCCCGCGTGGATCGACTTGTACGGGGTGCCCTCCGGGGCCGCCAGGTCGATGCCGGCGTGCAGCTTGCCGAAGCGGACGCCGTACGCCGAGGTGAACTCGTAGTCCCCGAGCGGGAGGAGCCAGGCCTGCTCGGCGGCCTCCTCCTCGCTGACCTTGGTGCTGACGCCGCGGTCCTCGCTGCGGGAGGCGCGGTCGTTGTCCGCGGAGCGGTCCGCGAGCGCGTCCTGGGCGGCCGAGGCCTCTTCCAGGTTCTGCAGGACCGTGGGGCTGACTGCTTTGGCGTCCGGGAGCTGTGATGCCGCTCCGAGGGCCACGACTCCGGCACCGACGAAGGCCGACGTGACGACGGCCGCATACCGGCTGCGCGGAGGTGTGGGGACGCGACGACGGCCGCGATAGCGGTCGGGCTCAGACGACAAGCGCTGACGCACGAACAACCCTCCGTCGATGGCAAAGAACGGCTTCCACCGTGGGGGAACTGAAACTGAACGGTGGTTTGCCGGGCGATCGGTCCGGCGTTAACCGGTTGACAGCCGGGAGCCACGGTAACGAAACGCAACGCCGGTCACAAGTCGCACCGCCAATTCCCTGACAGTTCCCTCAGGGCTTTCGGGGGCGAATGTCCGAGTTGGTCATCTTTTCGGAGGTCGCGCAGTGATGTCTGTGAGTAACGGCACTCGAAACGGAAAGTCATGTGACGTGGAATACGGTAAACGGTGCTTGCGCTGGATCGCCGGGGTGGTCTGTGCCGGGCGGTAGTACGGAGCGGCGGCTACCACGGTTCAACCGGGCCGGGTTACCGTTCGTTCAGGTCGTCAGTCGTCGCGCGCCGAAGGGGTCGCAGATGGAAGCACGGATCAGGGTCGTGGTGGCCAAGCCGGGCCTGGACGGGCACGACAGGGGCGCGAAGGTCGTGGCCCGCGCCCTGCGTGACGCCGGCATGGAGGTCGTCTACACCGGGCTGCACCAGACGCCCGAGCAGATCGTCGAGACCGCCATCCAGGAGGACGCCGACGCGATCGGCCTGTCCGTCCTCTCCGGCGCGCACATGACGCTCTTCCGCCGGGTTCTGGAACTGCTGGCCGAACGTGACGCATCAGACATCGTGGTATTCGGCGGCGGCATCATTCCGGCCGACGACATTGCCGAACTGGAGAAGCTCGGCGTCGCCCGCATATTCACGCCGGGTGCCACGACCGCGTCCATCATCGAATGGGTACGCGCCAATGTCGCCGCACCCGTTTCCTGACGCGAATAGTCACCGCATAACTGCGAAGAGTTAAGGGGAGAGGCCGGACGCACCCCTCACACGTCCGGCCCCTCATGCACGATGCCCCGCCGCCACCCCTCGACCGACAGGGCATCGGCCGCTTTCGTCGTCGCTCAGCGCTCCGACATCACACTCAACGACGCGCTCCGTGGGCGGTTACGACGAAAATCAAGATCGTTCCACGAGTACGCGGGACCGGGTTCACAACCGCAGCACCGGGGCTGGACCGCCTCCGGCGGCTACCGCGCCGGGCCCCTCGGTGGTCCCGGCCGCCCCCGCCGCCGACCCAGCGGCCCGCCGGCCGGGAGCGGCCCGCCGACCGAAGCCCCCCGCCGGCCCAAGCCGTCGCCGACGGCCCAGCGGTCCGGCTCCTGCGCGGTGGTCCGGCTCCTGCGCGGTGGCCCGGCTCCCGCGCGGTGGCCCGGCTCCCGCGCGGTGGTCCGGCTCCCGCGTGGCGGTCCAGCTCTTGCCCGGGTGGCCCGGCGCCTGCGCAGGGCTCCGGGCCGGGGCCGGGGCCGGGCTGGGGCCGGGCCGGCGGCGGGGGACGGCCTGGGGCACCCGCCCGGCCGGCCGCGGTAGCCGCCGGAGGCGGTCCAGCCCGGCTGCTGCGGTTGTGGACGCCGCTCGGCGTACTTATGAAGTCCGTACTTATGAAGTGGATCGTGGTTTGGTGCACGCCCCCCGATGAAGTGGATTGTGGGTTGGTGCACACGGACCACCCGCGAGGCTGTCGTCACGGGCGGTGTGGCTAGGCTTCGAACGAGGTCCGCTGGCACCACCGGGCCGACATTTCTTCTCACGCTGGCGGCGACGCAACGACGCGCCGCGCACACAGGTCGGGACGCAGGTACGCGGCTTGCCGGGGCAAGCGTCGCGAGCGAAAGGAGACACGTGGACCTGTTCGAGTATCAGGGGCGCGACCTGTTCGAACGGCACGGGCTGCCCGTGCTGGGCGGCGGCGTCGCCGAGACCCCGCAGGAGGCGCGTGCGATCGCCGAGCGCCTGGGCGGCAAGGTCGTCGTCAAGGCGCAGGTCAAGGTCGGCGGCCGGGGCAAGGCCGGCGGCGTCAAGCTCGCTGACGGCGCCGACGAGGCCGAGGCCCGCGCGACCGACATCCTGGGCATGGACATCAAGGGTCACACGGTGCACAAGGTGATGCTCGCGGAGACCGCGGACATCCAGGAGGAGTACTACTTCTCCTACCTGCTGGACCGGGCCAACCGCACCTTCCTCTGCATCGCCAGCGTCGCCGGCGGCATGGAGATCGAGACGGTCGCCGAGGAGCAGCCGGACAAGGTTGCCAAGATCGCGATCGACGCCGTGAAGGGCGTGGACGAGGCGGTCGCGCGCGAGATCGTCGCCGCGGCGCAGTTCCCGGCCGAGGTGTCCGAGCAGATCGTCGAGATCGCGCAGAAGCTGTGGCAGGCCTTCGTGGCCGAGGACGCCACGCTGGTCGAGGTGAACCCGCTCGCCAAGGTGGGCGACGGCCGGGTGCTGCTGCTCGACGCGAAGATCACCCTGGACGAGAACGCCGGCTTCCGCCACCCCGACCACGAGGCGCTGGTGGACCAGTCCGCGGTCGACCCGCTGGAGCAGGCCGCCAAGGAGAAGAACCTCAACTACGTCAAGCTCGACGGCGAGGTCGGCATCATCGGCAACGGCGCGGGCCTGGTCATGTCGACGCTCGACGTGGTCGCGTACGCCGGTGAGGCGCACGGCGGCGTCAAGCCGGCCAACTTCCTCGACATCGGCGGCGGCGCCAGCGCCCAGGTCATGGCGAACGGCCTCGAGATCGTGCTCGGTGACCCGTCGGTCAAGTCGGTGTTCGTCAACGTCTTCGGCGGCATCACCGCCTGCGACGAGGTCGCCAACGGCATCATCCAGGCCCTCGCCCTGCTCGGCGAGCGCGGCGAGGCCGTCTCCAAGCCGCTCGTGGTCCGCCTCGACGGCAACAACGCCGAGGCCGGCCGGGCGATCCTGGACTCGGCGAACAACCCGCTCGTGGAGCGGGTCGACACGATGGACGGTGCGGCCGAGCGTGCCGCCGAGCTCGCGGCTGCGGGGAAGTGACGACATGGCTATCTGGCTCACCAAGGACTCCAAGGTCATCGTCCAGGGCATGACCGGCTCGGAGGGTTCGAAGCACACCCGCCGCATGCTGGCCGCCGGCACCAACGTGGTCGGCGGCGTGAACCCCCGCAAGGCCGGCACGACGGTGGACTTCGACGGCACCTCGCTGCCCGTGTTCGCCTCCGTGGGCGAGGCCATGAAGGAGACCGGCGCGGACGTGTCGGTCATCTTCGTCCCGCCGGCGTTCACCAAGGCCGCCGTGCTCGAGGCCATCGACGCCGAGATCCCGCTCGCCGTGGTGATCACCGAGGGCGTACCGGTGCAGGACTCCGCCGCGTTCTGGGCGCACAACATCGCCCAGGGGCAGAAGACCCGCATCATCGGCCCGAACTGCCCCGGCATCGCGTCCCCGGGCGCGTCGAACGCGGGCATCATCCCGGCCGACATCACCCCGGCCGGCCGCATCGGCCTGGTTTCGAAGAGCGGCACGCTGACCTACCAGCTCATGTACGAGCTGCGCGACTTCGGCTTCTCGACGTGCGTGGGCATCGGCGGCGACCCGATCATCGGCACCACCCACATCGACGCGCTCAAGGCCTTCCAGGACGACCCGGACACCGACGCGATCGTGATGATCGGCGAGATCGGCGGCGACGCCGAGGAGCGCGCGGCCGAGTTCATCAAGGCGAACGTGACCAAGCCGGTCATCGGCTACATCGCCGGCTTCACCGCCCCGCCCGGCAAGACCATGGGCCACGCGGGCGCGATCATCTCCGGCTCGGCCGGCACGGCGGACGCCAAGAAGGCGGCCCTCGAGGCCGCGGGCGTCAAGGTCGGCAAGACGCCGAGCGAGACCGCGCGCCTCATGCGCGAGGTCATGAGCTGATTTTGGTACGGCCACGCACGCGCCGCCGCACGGACCAGCCCGGTCCGGTCGGCGGCGCGTCGCCTTTTCCGTCCCGGCGTGGCGGCGCCCCTTCGTTCCGGGCTGTTCCGGGGCGTTGTGGCGGTGCGTCGGCCGGGGCTTGTGGCGGCGCGTCGCGGTTTTCGCGTCGCCGCAGGCCGCCCGGCGTGGAAAAGTAGTCGGCGATGCCGACCACACCCGACCGTCCCGACGGTCGACCCGCCGGCTCGGGGGACCCCATCGAGGCCGCCGAGGCCACCGACGACGCTGCCCTCGGCCCGTGGGCAGACCCCGCCACCGGTCCGGGCACGCCCCTGCGTGGGGACGACGTCGACGACGACGACTTCGCCATCGCGCGGGAAACCGTGTCGATCGGCGTACGGCCCGCCGCACCCGGCCCCGCCGCCGGTGGTGTCTCGGCCGGTCCTGCTGGCGGGAACGCCTCGGCTGGTCCCGCCGACGGTGCCTCGGCGGCCGCCGGTTCCGGGGCGGGGGGCGACCACGCCACGGTCGGGATCGATCCGCGGAACCGGCCCACGGTCCGCGTCGACCCGCGCAATCACCAGACGGTCAAGCTTCCCGGTCAGCGGCGCCCCGCGGAGTACCGGAGCCGGCGCGCACCCCTGCCGGTCGCCGCGGCTTTCGCGACTCTGTGGGCCGCGCTGCTGTCGTACGTGCCGGTGGCGGCGGTCATCGGGCTCGCCCGCACGCTCGAGGGGCAGGGCGGCCTCGGCGGCGCCGCCCATGCCGGGCTCGCCGGGTGGCTGCTCGGGCACGGCGTACCGATCGGCACGTCCATCGGCCCGCTCGGCCTCGCGCCGCTGCTGCTCACACTGCTCGCAGGGTGGCGGCTCAACCGCGCCGGGCTGCACGTCACCCGCGCCATCGGGGCCCGGCGCAGCGGTTCGCCGCGGGCCGCGCTGCTGGTCGCGGCCACGATCGGGATCGCGTACGCCATCCTCGGCACGCTGGCGGCCCTCGTGGTCGACGGCCGCGGCACCGCGGTGACCCCCGGCCGCGCCGCGCTCCACCTCTTCCTGGCCGGGCTGGTCTTCTCACTCATCGGCTCCCTGCGCAGCACGGAAGCCCTCGTGGTCGTCGCCCGGCGCATGCCGCCGCCCCTACGGCACGGCCTGCGTACCGGCGTTGTGGCGGCCCTGCTGATCCTCGCCGCCGGGGCTGCGTTCGCCGGCCTGTCGGTCGCGATCGGCGGGGGCCAGGCGGCCGACATGATCGGCGCGTACCGCACCGGGGTGGCGGGGCAGGCGGGCATCACCCTGGTCAGCCTCGCGTACGGGGCCAACGGCGTGGTGTGGGCGGCGGCGTACCTGCTCGGCCCGGGATTCTCGCTCGGCACCGACTCCGCCGTACGCCTGACCGAGCTGACCGTCGGCCCGCTGCCCACGCTGCCACTGCTCGCCGGGCTGCCCAACGGCCCGATGGGCGCGAGCGGAGCGGCCCTGCTCGCCGTACCGGTCCTCGCCGCGATGGCCGCGGGCTGGCTGCTGACCCGCCGGCTCATGGGCGTGCACCACGTGGTGGACGGTCACCTGGTCGATGGCCGCCACCCGTCGCGATCCGGCGACACAGCCCCCGCCGAACCGGCATGGCACCTGGTGCTCGCCTCGGCGGCGTTGGCCGGTCCGGTGGCGGGCCTCGTTCTCGGCGTCCTGTCGTGGCTGTCGGGCGGCCCGCTGGGCAACGGCCGGATGGCGGAGATCGGACCGGTGCCGTGGCAGGTGGCATTCATCGCGACCGTGGTGGTCACGGTGTCGGCGTGCATCGGCGCGGCGGCCGGGCGAGCGTTCCGGGCGCCGGTCCACCACAAGTAGGCCCTGCCGGCCCGTCAGCGATCAGCGTGCTTGTTCGCGGTTCGGTGAGGGGGTCGGCCGCGGCGGAGCACGTGTCGGTCAGTCGGTGCTCCGCGCTGGGCTGTGTCGGTCATGGCGCTGCGTGGGGCTGCGGCGGTCATTGGGCTGCGGCGGTGATTGCGCTGCGCTGGGCTGCGGCGGTGATTGCGCTGCGCCGGTCGGTCGGTCGGTCGGTGCTTTGTGGCCCGGGTGGCGGGTGGGTGCGGTGGGGCGTGCTGGAACGGACGACGGGCGTCCCGGCCGGAGCCGGAACGCCCGTCGTGGGCCCTGGTCGATCAGGGAGAGGTCAGGTTCGACAGCGTGCCCGTCGCGGCCAGGATGATGTTGATGATCAGGGCCAGCACGATGACGCCGAAGGTCACGTAGGCCAGCGTCGGCTGCTTGCCCACCTTGCGGGCCTCGAGCAGGCTCAGCACACCGAAGACGATGCCGAGCGGCCAGCAGCAGAACGCGAAGACGATGCCCAGGACACCCCAGAGCGTCGTCTTGTCGTTGCCCGCGGCGGGCGGCGGCTGCTGTCCGTAGTAGGGCGGTGGCGTCACGGGCGAATCCTCCAGATAATTCCGCGCTCAGGCGGGGGGTGTGCAATCCATGCGCACGCGGACCATCGCGTGAGCGGCCCGCAGCCTAACCGATGATCAGGTGTTTTCGCTGTCCACGGAACGAACCGTGTCCTCCCGGCGCGCCCGGCGGCGGGCCTCACGCGCCCGGCGGTGTCCTCGCGGTGCGACCAGTGGTGGCTTGGCGGGACGCCCGACGATTTGCGTGCGACGCACTCGGCGGTGCCTTCGCCAGGCGACCGTTGGTGTCCTTCGGCGCGCCCGGTGGTGTCTTCGCGGGGCGTCCGGCCGTGGGGTCGACCGGCTTGAACCCTGTTCGTCCGGCGGGGTGCCGTCGCCGGCGGGCGCGCTCGGCCCGGGTGCGGCTGGGCGGGGGCGCGACGATAGGGTGCTCGGGTGACAGACCCCGCGCCCGCCCGCCTGGTCGTCCTCGTCTCCGGCTCCGGCAGCAACCTGCAGGCCCTGCTCGACGCCGCCGCGGATCCCGCGTACGGCGCGAAGGTCGTCGCCGTCGGGGCTGACCGGGACGGCATCGCCGGCCTCGACCGTGCCGCCGCGGCCGGAGTGCCCACGTTCGTGGACTCCGTCAAGGCGTACCCGACGCGTGACGACTGGGACGCCGCTCTGACCGCGCACGTCGCCGAGCACGAGCCGGACCTGGTCATCTCGGCCGGGTTCCTCAAGCTCGTCGGCAAGCAGTTCCTCGACGCGTTCGGCGACCGGTACGTCAACACCCACAATGCGCTGCTGCCGGCGTTCCCGGGCATCCACGGCCCGCGCGACGCCCTCGCGTACGGGGTGAAGATCGCCGGCGCGACGCTGTTCTTCGTCGACGCCGGCGTCGACACCGGACCCATCATCGCCCAGGTCAGCGTCCCCGTGCTCGATGGCGACACGGAGGAGACGCTGACCGAGCGGATCAAGGAAGCCGAGCGTCGGCAGCTCGTCGAGCAGGTCGGCCGGCTGGTCCGCGAAGGCTGGACCATCACGGACAGGAAGGTCACCATCCCATGAGCGCCGACGGCCGTCGTCCGATCAAGCGGGCACTGCTCAGCGTGTACGACAAGACGGGGCTGGTCGAGCTGGCCCAGGCCCTGCACGCCGCCGGGGTGCAGATCGTCTCCACGGGTTCCACCGCGTCGACCGTCGAGGGCGCCGGCGTGCCGGTGACCCGCGTCGAGGAGCTCACCGGCTTCCCGGAGTGCCTCGACGGCCGGGTGAAGACGCTGCACCCGAAGGTGCACGCGGGCCTCCTCGCGGACCTGCGGCTGCCGGCGCACGAGCAGCAGCTGGCCGAGCTGGAGGTTCAGCCGTTCGACCTGCTCGTCAGCAACCTGTACCCGTTCACGCAGACGGTCGCGTCGGGCGCGAGCGTGGACGAGTGCGTCGAGCAGATCGACATCGGCGGGCCCGCGATGGTCCGGGCGGCGGCGAAGAACCACCCCTCCGTCGCGGTGGTCACGTCGGTGTCGGCGTACCCGCTGATCCTGGAGGCCGTGAAGGACGGCGGGTTCACGCTGACGCAGCGCAAGCTGCTCGCGGCCCGCGCCTTCGCCGACATCGCCGAGTACGACGTCGCGGTCGCCAACTGGTGCGCCACGACGCTGGCCCCGTCGGAATGGCCGGAGTTCACCGGGCTGGCGCTCAAGCGGGAGAGCGCGCTGCGCTACGGCGAGAACCCGCACCAGCAGGCGGCCCTCTACGTGGACCCGAACGCGCCGGCCGGCCTCGCCCAGGCGCAGCAGCTGCACGGCAAGGAGATGTCGTACAACAACTACGTCGACGCGGATGCCGCGTGGCGCAGCGCCAACGACTTCACCGACCCCTGCGTCGCGATCATCAAGCACGCCAACCCGTGCGGCATCGCGATCGGCGCGGACGTGGCCGAGGCGCACCGCAAGGCGCACGCGTGCGACCCTGTGTCGGCGTTCGGCGGCGTCATCGCGGTGAACCGGGAGGTGACGCTCGAGCTCGCCCAGCAGCTCGACGGCATCTTCACCGAGGTCATCGTCGCGCCGTCGTACGCGCCGGACGCGCTGGCGGTCTTCCAGGAGAAGAAGAACCTGCGCGTGCTGGTCGCGCCGGCATGGAACCCGCCGCCCGCCGAGGTGAAGCAGATCGGCGGCGGCGTGCTGGTCCAGGTGTCCGACCGGATCGACGCGGAGGGCGACGCCCCGGCCAACTGGACGCTCGCGACCGGCCCGGCTGCCTCGCCGGAGGACCTGCGCGACCTGGCCTTCGCCTGGCGCGCGATCCGCTCGGTGAAGAGCAACGCGATCCTGCTCGCCCACGACGGCGCCACGGTCGGCGTCGGCATGGGCCAGGTCAACCGCGTCGACTCGGCCCACCTGGCGGTCAACCGCGCCGGCGCGGACCGGGCGAAGGGCAGCGTGGCGGCCTCGGACGCGTTCTTCCCGTTCCCCGACGGACTCGAGGTGCTGATCGCGGCCGGGGTGAAGGCCGTGGTCCAGCCCGGCGGCTCGATCCGCGACAACCTGGTGATCGAGGCGGCGGAGAAGGCGGGCCTGACCGTCTACCTCACCGGTACGCGGCACTTCTACCACTGACGTGTCCGACGTCGAGGTCATCCGCAACGAGACCTTCTCCGGTAAGGACTGGGCGCTGGCGGAGGTGGAACGCGCGGTCTACGAGGACTGCGCGTTCCACGACGTCGACTGGTCGGAGGCGCGCCTGACCGGCTGCACGTTCCGGCACTGCGAGTTCGGCAACGTCCGCTTCAACGCGGCGGAGCTGACGACCTGCGCGATCATCCAGTCCCGCCTGCGCCGCTGCTCGTTCTTCGACGCGACGCTGACCGGCTGCAAGCTCACCGGCGCCCAGTTCCTCGACTGCTCGTTGCGACCGCTGACGGTCGACGGCGGGGACTGGGGCTTCGTGTCGCTGCGCGGGCAGAACCTGACCGCGGCGAAGCTGGGCGGCCTGCGGCTGCGGGAGGCCGACTTCGAGGGAGCCAACCTCACCCGGGTCGATCTGCGCGGCGCGGACCTCTCCTACGCGCGGCTGAAGGATGCGGTGCTCAAGGGCGCCGACCTGCGCGGCGCGGACCTCGACGGAGTCGCGTTGCGGGAGGTGGACCTCACCGGGGCGAAGATCGACATCTCCCAGGCCGGGCTGGTCGCGCAGGCCTACGGAGCGATCCTGGGCTGAACGCGAGTGGCTTATCTCCCGCCGGGCGGACCTGCCGGGTAATGCGCCGTTAACCGACTGATACGGTCCGGAAAAACCGTCCCGCGGACTGGGAGTAAGAGCATGGGCAAGAAGGTCACCGTCGTAGGCGCCGGTTTCTACGGGTCCACGACCGCACAGCGTCTGGCCGAGTACGACATCTTCGAGACCGTGGTGCTCACCGACATCGTCGAGGGCAAGCCCGAGGGCCTCGCGCTCGACCTCAACCAGTCGCGCCCGATCGAGGGCTTCGAGACAAAGATCGTCGGCGCCACGACCGGCCCGAACGGCGAGGGCTACGAGGCCATCGAGGGCTCGGACGTCGTCGTGATCACCGCCGGCCTGCCGCGCAAGCCCGGCATGAGCCGCATGGACCTGCTCGGCGTCAACGCCAAGATCGTCCGCCAGGTCGCCGAGAACGTCGCGAAGTACGCCCCCAACGCCGTCGTCATCGTCGTGTCCAACCCGCTGGACGAGATGACCGCGCTGGCCCAGATCGCCACGCAGTTCCCGAAGAACCGGGTGCTCGGCCAGGCCGGCATGCTCGACTCGGCCCGCTTCACGAACTTCGTCGCCGAGGAGCTCAAGGTCCCGGTCGCGAGCGTGAAGACCCTCACGCTGGGCTCGCACGGCGACACGATGGTGCCGGTGCCGTCGAAGTCCTCGGTCAACGGCAAGCCGCTCACCGACCTGCTGCCCGCCGACAAGGTCGAGGAGCTCGTCACCCGTACCCGCAACGGTGGCGCCGAGGTCGTCGCGCTGCTGAAGACCGGATCGGCGTACTACGCCCCGTCGGCGGCCGCGGCCCGCATGGCCCGCGCTGTGGCTGAGGACTCCGGCGCGGTCATGCCGGTGTGCGCGTGGGTCGACGGCGAATACGGCATCTCCGGCGTCTACCTGGGCGTCGAGGCCGAGATCGGCGCGACCGGCGTGCGCCGCGTCGTGGAGACCGAGCTCACCGACTCCGAGCTGGCGGGCCTCAAGGAGGCGGCCGAGGCGGTTCGCGCGAAGCAGGCCGACGTCGCCGACCTCTGACAGATCGCGATGAGGGCCGGGCCGTTTCGGCTCGGCCCTCATTCTTTTCCCACCCGCCCCCACACCGTCGACAGATGCGACACCGCCAGCACCGAGCCACGGGAGGCGGCCCGCTGCAGCGCCGCGATCCGTGACCGCCGCGCCGACTCCGGGTCCAGGTCATGGCCGTACGCCAGCTCGGGCCGGACCAGCTGCACGGCGTGGACCAGCAGATCCCCTGTCACGAGCAACGACTCGTCGCCCGACTCCACCAGCACCGACTGGTGCCCCGGCGTGTGACCCGGCGTCGCGACGATCCGCACCTCCGGTGACAGCGTGGTGTCCCCGTCGACCACCTGCAGCCGGCCCTGCTCCCGGAGCGGACGCAGCAATACGTCCTCCTGCGCTCGCGCGGCGAAGGCCTCCGCGTCCGCCCGTTGCACAACCACCCGGGCGTTCACGAACGGTGAATCCGCCGGCACGGCCCAGCCGATGTGATCGGTGTGCAGGTGGGTCAGCACGATCGCCTCGACGGCGCCCGGGTCGAGACCGGCATCGAGGAGCGCGGACGGCAGCCGGCCCGGCACCGGCGCCCAGTCGGCGGCCAGGGAGCCGGCCGGCCCGATGCCCGCGTCGACGAGGGTGACCCGGCCGTCGGCGCTTCCGATCGCGAAGCTGCGGAAGCTCAACCACCATCGGCCGTCGGCGGTCAGCGAACCCGGGTCGAGCGCGTCGGCGGCGGCCCAGTCCTGGGCGGTCGCGGCGGGGAAAGCGTCCTCGCGCTGATCGAAATGCGGCCCCTGGGCGTCGTCGAGGGCGATCACGGTCAGGGGCCCGATCTTGCGGGTGGCGTCGGTCATGGCCGCGACTTTATCGATGGCGGCCGGGCCCGGCCGGAGTTATCCACATCAGGGCTCTGTCCACAGGAACGCCGGTGCGGCGTTGCGGGCGGCCGGGGCCGACGGGCAGCCTCGTGGGCATGAAGATCGATGATCGGCCCGTCGCGAGGGCTGCCGGCGGCCTGAGGATGAGGTGCTGTGCCGCCCTCACGAGGGCTGTCCGCCGGATGGCAGCGGGCGCCCGCGCGGGCCTTCGTCAGCTGCGCGCCGGCCTCCATCAGCCGTGTGCCGGCCTTCGTCAGCTGCGCGCGGGCCTCCATCAGCCGTGCGCCGGCCTTCGTCAGCTGCGCGCCGGCCTTCGTCAGCCGTGCGTGGGCCTTCGTCAGCTGTGTGCGACGCCCAGGCCGAGCAGGATGAGCCCGGTCGCGGCTGCCAGGGTCGCCACGGTCGAGGTGGCCGAGCCCTCCGACGTCGTCTCCCGCAGCACGAGCGCCGCGACCGGCACGACAGCGGCCGCGACCAGCCACACGGCGTTCACGGTGACGGCCAGCACGAGGGCAGCCAGAACCACCGTGACCAGGATCGGGCTGGTCCGGTGGGGCGGGAGCGGAGGCTGCGCGCTGGACATCGTCAGAAAGCGTAGAACCCTCGCGCCACGTGAGGCCCGGCGGCGATCTTCAACCGGCAGGCAGTACGCTCGTACTGCTAAGCATGTGTCCCGGGAGAGGAGCGCCGGCCGATGGTGGCGAAAATCAAGGTCAACAACCCGGTCGTGGAGCTCGACGGCGACGAGATGACGCGGATCATCTGGAAGCAGATCCGTGAGCAGCTGATCCTGCCCTACCTCGACGTCAACCTCGAGTACTACGACCTGTCGATCCAGTACCGCGACGAGACCGACGACCAGGTGACCATCGACGCGGCCAACGCCATCAAGCGCCACGGCGTGGGCGTCAAGTGCGCGACGATCACCCCGGACGAGGCCCGCGTCGAGGAGTTCGGCCTGAAGAAGATGTGGCGGTCGCCCAACGGCACCATCCGCAACATCCTCGGTGGCGTGGTCTTCCGCGAGCCGATCATCATGTCGAACGTCCCGCGGCTGGTGCCGGGCTGGACCAAGCCGATCATCATCGGCCGGCACGCCCACGGCGACCAGTACAAGGCCACCGACTTCGTGGCGCCCGGCCCCGGCAAGCTGACGATGACCTTCACCCCGGAGGACGGCTCGCAGCCCATGGAGTTCGTGGTCACGGACTTCCCGGCCGGCGGCGTCGCGATGGGCATGTACAACTACGACGAGTCGATCCGCGACTTCGCGCGCGCCTCGTTCCGGTACGGCCTCGCCCGCAACTACCCGGTCTACCTGTCGACCAAGAACACGATCCTCAAGGCGTACGACGGGCGCTTCAAGGACCTGTTCGCGGAGATCTTCGAGACCGAGTTCGCCGAGGACTTCAAGAAGGCCGGCCTCACGTACGAGCACCGCCTCATCGACGACATGGTCGCCGCGGCCCTGAAGTGGGAGGGCGGCTACGTCTGGGCCTGCAAGAACTACGACGGTGACGTGCAGTCGGACACGGTGGCGCAGGGCTTCGGCTCGCTCGGCCTGATGACCTCGGTGCTGATGACCCCGGACGGCAGCACGGTCGAGGCCGAGGCGGCGCACGGGACGGTCACCCGGCACTACCGGCAGTGGCAGAAGGGCGAGAAGACGTCGACGAACCCGATCGCGTCGATCTTCGCCTGGACCGGCGGCCTCAAGCACCGCGGCAAGCTGGACGGGACCCCGGAGGTCACCCAGTTCGCGGAGACCCTCGAGCGGGTCTGCATCGACACCGTCGAGGGCGGCCAGATGACCAAGGACCTGGCGCTGCTGATCGGCCGGGACGCGCCGTGGCTGACGACGGACGAGTTCATGAACGCGCTGGACGAGAACCTGGCGCGGAAGCTCGCCGCCTGATCCGACAGCTTCGACGAAGGCCCGCCGGCACCTGCGCCGGCGGGCCTTCGCGCGTCCGGAGGACCGGCCGGCCCGGGCCGGAGCGTCTCGGGGGATCGGCCGGGCTGGGTCGGAGGATTGGGGGGTCGGCCGGCCTGGGTCGGAGGGTCCCGGGGGACCAGGCGGCCCGGGCTGGAGCGTCTGGGGATCGGCCGGCGTGGGCTGGAGCGTCTGGGGGTCGGCCGGCGTGGGCTGGAGCGTCTGGGGGTCGGCCGGCGTGGGCTGGAGCGTCTGGGGGTCGGCCGGCCCGGGCTGAAGTGTCCGGGGGGTCGGCCGGCCCGGGCGCTGCGGGCCTGGTCGGAGGCCTGCCCGGCCGGAGGGCCGGACTTGACCGGGACCTTCGGCCCGGATGGTCGTGCCCTTGCGCCGCATCGCCGCACGGGCCCGGCCAGCGAGGATGATCTCGGCGGATGGGCCGCCAGCCGATCACGAGGGGCCGACGATGAGCCACAGGAATGCCACACGAGTTCCGGCAGCGGGGACGCAGGCCGTAGCCGCCGAACCGGTCGCACCTGCCGAGCAGGCCGCGGCCGTCAAGCCCACCGCGCCGACGACGCCGGCCGCGAAAGCCCCGAAGGACGCATCAGGCGCGAATGCCCCGAAGGCCGCACCGGCTCCGGAGGTCGCGAAGGCCGCGAAGACGGCGGAGAAAGCACCGGCCGCGGAGGCCGCGAAGACCGCCGAAGCCGCGAAGACTGCGACGGCCGCGGAGGCTGCGCCGACGGTGGTGGACCAGGCGGTGGGTGCGCTCGTGACGGCCGCGGAGAAGGCGCTCGCCGACTACGCCTCGTACACGCAGGAGCAGATCGACCACATCGTCGCGAAGGCTTCCGTTGCCGCCCTGCACCAGCACGGTGAGCTGGCGCGGCTGGCCGTCGAGGAGACCGGGCGGGGTGTTTTCGAGGACAAGGCCGTCAAGAACATGTTCGCCGCCGAGCATGTCACCCACCACATGGCGGGGCTCAAGACGGTCGGTGTGATCGCGCGGCACGAGATCGAGGGGATCGTCGAGATCGCCGACCCGGTCGGGGTCGTGGCCGGCCTCACCCCCGTGACGAACCCGACCGCCACCGTGATCTTCAAGGCGCTGCTGGCGCTCAAGACCCGTAACCCGATCGTCTTCGCCTTCCACCCGAACGCGCAGCGCTGCAGTGCCGCCGCCGCGCGGGTGGTGCGCGACGCCGCGATCGCCGCCGGTGCCCCGGAGCACTGCGTCGGCTGGATCGAGGAGCCGTCGCTCGAGGCGACCCGGGCTCTCATGCACCACGACGGGGTTTCCACGATTCTCGCGACCGGCGGCAACGCCATGGTGCGGGCCGCCTACTCCGCCGGTAAGCCCGCGCTGGGTGTCGGTGCCGGCAACGTTCCGGCGTACGTGCACGCCACCGCGGATGTCGGGCGGGCCGTCAACGACATCGTGCTGTCGAAGACCTTCGACAACGGCATGATCTGCGCCTCCGAGCAGGCCGTGATCCTCGACGAGCAGATCGCCGCCGAGGCGCTGGCCGAGTTCCGGCGGCTGCACGCGTACGTGGCGAGTGCCGAGGAGAAGGCGCTGCTGGAGCGGTACGTGTTCCCGCCGGAGAAGAACGGCGGCCTCAACAGCGCCGTCGTCGGGCAGTCGGCGGCGTGGATCGCCGAGCGGGCCGGTTTCGCCGTACCCGAGGACACCTCGCTCATCCTGGCCGAGGTCGCCGCCGTCGGGCCCGCCGAGCCGCTCAGCCGCGAGAAGCTGTGCCCGGTCCTGGCGCTGCTCCGTTCCGACAGCGACGAGCAGGGCATCCGGTACGCCGAGCAGATGGTCGCGTTCAACGGCCTGGGCCACAGCGCCGTCATCCACGCGAGGGACAACGCCCTGGTCGAGGAGTTCGGCTCCCGGGTGAAGGCCGTCCGCGTGATCTGGAACGCCCCCGCCTCGCAGGGCGGCATCGGCGACATCTACAACGCGTTCGTGCCCTCGCTGACCCTGGGCTGCGGCAGCTACGGGCGTACCTCGGTGTCGGACAACGTGTCGGCCGTGAACCTGCTGAACATCAAGCGGATCGGCCGGCGCACCAACAACCTGCAGTGGTTCAAGGTGCCGTCGAAGACGTTCTTCGAGCCGCACGCGATCCGATACCTGCGCGACATGCCGGGCGTGGAGCGGGTCACCATCGTGACCGACCCGACGATGACCCGTCTGGGCTATGTGGACCGCATCCAGCAGGTGCTGCGCCAGCGCGGCGGCGGGGTGACCGTCCAGGTCATCGACGACGTCGAGCCGGAGCCGAGCATCGACACGGTGCAGCGCGGTGCCGCGGTGATGCGTTCGTTCCGCCCCGACACGATCATCGCGCTGGGCGGCGGGTCGCCGATCGACGCCGCCAAGGTGATGTGGCTGCTGTACGAGCACCCGGACGTGGTCTTCGCCGACATGCGCGAGAAGTTCGTCGACGTGCGCAAGCGCGCCTTCCGCTTCCCGACGCTCGGCAAGCTCGCCCAGCTGGTGTGCGTGCCGACGACCTCGGGCACCGGCGCGGAGGTGACGCCGTTCGCGGTGATCACCGACACCGCCACGGGCCAGAAGTACCCGCTCGCGGACTACGCGCTCACCCCGAGCGTGGCGATCGTCGACCCCGAGCTGGCCGCCGCGCTGCCGCCGGCGGTGACCGCGGACAGCGGCTTCGACGCGCTCACGCACGCGACCGAGGCGTACGTGTCGGTCTACGCGAACGACTACACCGACGGCCTCGCGCTGCACGCCATCAAGCTGATCTTCGGCAACCTGGAGCGCGCGACCGTGGCGGGCGCGGCGGACCCGGCGGCCCGGGAGAAGATGCACAACGCGGCCACCATCGCCGGCATGGCGTTCGGCAACGCGTTCCTGGGCATCGTGCACGCCATGGCGCACACGCTGGGGGCGACGTTCCACATCGCTCACGGGCGTACCAACGCGGTGCTGCTGCCGCACGTGATCCGGCACAACGGCAAGGTCCCGGCGAAGCTGACCGGCTGGCCGAAGTACGAGCGGTACGTGGCGCCGGAACGGTTCCAGGACATCGCCCGGATGCTCGGCCTGCCCGCGGAGACCCCGGAGCAGGGCGTGGAGTCGTACGCGGCAGCGGTGGAGCGGCTGCGCACGGCCGTCGGCATCCCGCCGTCCTTCCAGGCGATCGGTGTCCCCGAGCGGGAGTTCGTGGACGCCCTGCCCCAGCAGGCCATGAACGCCTACCTGGACCAGTGCGCCCCGGCGAACCCGAGGATGCCGATGCTCGCCGACCTGCAGCGCCTCATGCGCGACGCTTATTTCGGGACCGGTGTCGACGAAAAGTAAGAATGCATCAAAGGGGATGTTTAGGATCCGTAACCGAGGGGTAGGCCGTTCGTTTCACTGGACAGAACGGATGACGGTCCGCCGCATGACGGAGGTCGCCCGCCGATCTGGCCGCCTTGTCCCGGGCGCCGATCGGCTCTCCGCAAGCGGTGCCGACCAGTAGGTGTGCACGCCTGCCGTCCCTTCCCTGCGGGGGGCCTTGTCCCGGGCCCCCCGCCCCCTATGTCCGCCGCGAAGAGCCGGCGCCGCGAGAAGCGGCGCCGGCTCCGGCGTGAAGAGGCTCCGGCGCCGCGGGATGCGGCGCCGGCTCCGGCGTGAAGAGGCTCCAGCGCCGCGGGATGCGGCGCCGGCTCCGGCGTGAAGAGGCTCCAGCGCCGCGGGATGCGGCGCCGGCTCCGGCGTGAAGAGGCTCCAGCGCCGCGGGATGCGGCGCCGGCTCCGGCGTGAAGCGCCGGGGGTGGGACAGTCAGATCGCGTCGCGGAGCAGCTGTGCCGCCTTCTCCGGCACGATGTCGTTGATGAACGCGCCCATCGCGGATTCCGACCCGGCCAGGAACTTCAGCTTGTCCGCCGCCCGCCGGATGCTGAACAGCTGCAGGTGCAGGTAGCCCAGCTCCCGCCCCTCCCCGATGACCGCCTGGTGCCAGGCGGCGATGTACGGCATCGGCTTGTCGAACAGCGCGTCGAAGCGCTTCAAGATGTCCAGATACAGCGGGGCGAACGCGTCACGTTCGGCGTTCGTCAGCGCCGGGATGTCCAGGACGTGGCGGTTGGGCGCCAGCTGCACCTCGAACGGCCAGCGCGCGGCGGCCGGGACGTACGCGGTCCAGTGCTCGTTGGCGCCCACCACCCGGATGCCGGCCTGCTGCTCAGCGGCGAGGACGTCCGCGTACAGGTTGCGGCCACCGGTGCGGTCGGCGTGGCGGCGGGCGGCTGCCAGCATCGCCGTCGTGCGGGGCGGGACCATCGGGTACGCGTAGATCTGGCCGTGTGGGTGGCTCAGCGTCACGCCGATCTCGATGCCGCGGTTCTCGAACGGGAAGACCTGCGCCACACCCGGCAGCGCCGACATCTCGGTGGTGCGGTCGGCGAGCGCGTCGACGACCGTACGGACCCGCGCGGGTGAGAGGGCGCCGAACGAGCTGGTGTGGTCGCTGGTGAAGCAGACGACCTCCGCGCGCCCGACGCCGGGGCGTACCGGAACCATCTCGGTGAGCTGTGTGATCTCGTCGGGCTTGACCCGGTCGCTGAACGACGGGAACTGGTTCTCGAACACGACGACGTCGTAGTCGGGGGCCGGGATCTCGCTGGCGAAGTCCGGTGTGGACGGGCACAGCGGGCACTTGTCGGTGGGTGGCAGGAACGTGCGGGTCTGGCGGTGCGCCGCGACCGCGACCCACTCGTCGACCAGCGGGTCGTAGCGCAGCTGCGAGGTCGGCGGCGGGGGCGGCAGCCGGCGGGTGTCGGGCCACTTCGTCCGGTCCACGCCCGTCGACTCGTCGAAGTAGATCAGCTCCCGGCCGTCCGACAGCTCGATCGCCGTCCGCTGCTCAATCACTGAACTTTTTTCAACGTGGCGAGGCCGATCCTGGCCGCCGCCGTTGGACGGCTGGGCGCCGTCGGGCTCGATGCCAGGTTGAAAATGGTTCACTGAGCGCTCACCACCATGAGGTCGTTCACCTGTTCCGCGAGGATCGTGCGCGCGCTCTCGTCGAGCTGGTCGTCCGTGATCACCACGTCGGCGCGGTTCAGCGGCACGATGGAGGAGATGCCGACGGTGCCCCACTTGGTGTGGTCGGCGAGCACGACGAGCCGCTCCGCCGCCTCCACGAGGGCCCGGTTGACGTCCGCCTCCATGAGGTTCGGCGTCGTGTAGCCGGCGCGCTCGCTCATCCCGTGCACGCCGAGGAAGAGCATGTCGAGGTGCAGCGTGCCGATCGCGGCCACCGCCACCGGGCCGACGAGCGCGTCCGAGGGGGTCCGCGTGCCGCCGGTGAGCACCACCGTCTGGTCGGGCCGCCCGGCGCGGTAGAAGATGTCCGCCACCGGGATCGAGTTGGTGACCACGGTGAGCGCCGGCACGTCGACGAGGCGCTGGGCGAGGCCCGCGGTCGTGGTGCCGGCCGAGAGCGCGATCGCGTCGCCGGGGGACACCAGCGCCGCCGCGCGCATCGCCATGGCCGCCTTCTCGGTGCGCTGGCGCACCGACTTGGCCGCGAAGCCCGGTTCGTGCGTCGAACCAGGGCTCACCGTGGTCGCGCCGCCGTGTACCTTCGCCAGCAGACCCCGGTCCGCGAGGGACTCGAGGTCGCGGCGGATGGTCATGTCGGACACGCCGTACTCGGCGGCCAGCTCGCTGACCCGGACGCCGCCGGCCGCCCGTACCCGATCGAGGATCGCCGCCTGGCGCTGCTGGGCCAGCATCAGAGACCCGCCGCCGTCGGCCGTGTGAACCGCACTATTTCGAACACGTGCGAACACTACCCGCCGATCGGGTGTGCGCAAAAGAGTGTGTTAGATACCTCGTCCGCGTTTGTGCAGGGCGGAGAGCACATTCTCGACCTTCACCGCGCCGGTCATGGCCGCGAGCGCGATCGCCGTACGCGGTTCCTTCCAGTTCGCGCGCACCGCCTCCTTGCTGAACTGCCAGGCCTGCGACCGGTTGCCGGTGGCCGCGGACCAGCAGGCGAGCTGTCCGTAGACGCGCGCCGCGCCGGGCCGGCAGCCGCTGATCTCCGGATGACGTTGCATCATCCAGCGCAGGGAGGAGATCTTCGTGGCGTATTCGTACGCATAGTGCGAGGTCCGGCCCCACAGCACCCGGACGAGCGGCTCGTCGAGGTGCACGATCGGCGCGCGCCGGGCCGCCCGCAGCAGCAGGTCCCAGTCCTCGTTCTGACTGCCGGGCGCGTCCTCGGCCACGAGCCCGATCGCGTCCTCGTGCAGCGCCTCCCGGCGGACCAGGAACGACGAGGAGTGCAGCATCGCCATCCGGGAGCGGGCCAGCTCGTCGACCGTGACCCGGCTGCGCCCGGCCAGCCGTGGCGTGCACTTGCCCTCGTACTCGACCTCGATCGCACAGGTGGCGAACTCGGCGTCCGGCTCGGCCACCAGCGCGGCGACCTGGCGGCGCAGCTTGTCGGGGTCCCAGCGGTCGTCGTCGTCGCAGAACGCCACGAGCTCGGTGTCCAGCGCCAGGATGCCGGTGTTGCGCGCGCCCGCCAGCCCGGACGTACGCCAGTTCGTCAGCACCAGCACCTGGGTGCCCTCGGTGGAGGCGAGCAGGTAGTCGGGCTCGGTCTGGTCGTACACGACGACGACCTTGACCTCGCCGGGGTAGCGCTGGCCGCGTACCGAGGCGATCGCCTTGCGGACCAGCTCGGGGCGGTTGCGGGTGGGGATCACAACGCCGACGGACGGCCAGTTCATCACGCCTCCTGGGGTGCTTCTGCGGGGTTGAGCGGGTACCCGTACGCGCGCAGCATCGGCGCGCACACCGCGCCGACGAGCCGCCGCTGGCTGCTGGGGAGCGAGCGCACCCAGGCGTCGTCGCGGCGCAGGGGCAGCCGGCCGACCGTGAAGCGCATGGGGTTGCCCGCGGCGCTGTGGCCCACGCCGAGGTCCGCGTACCCGTCACCGAGGAAGCTCAGGTCGGCCTCGCCGGCCGGGACGCCCGCGTAGTCGGCGAGCTCGCGCAGGGCGCCGCGCGGGTCCGTGAGGAACTGCTCGTAGCGGATCCGCTTCACCGGCACGCCGCGGCGGGCGAGCAGACCGAACGCCGCGTTGTGCGCGTTCCACAGCAGGGCCGAGCGGCCGGGGGAGTAGCGGGTCATCTCGTCGCTGCCGTCGGTCTCCGGCCGGGAGATGGTCTTGGTCCAGGAGTACGCGACCCCGCGGGCGTCCCGGACGACGTGCACCACGCGCAGGTCCACGTCCTCCGCCCAGCGCAGCACGTGAGCGAGCGCGCTGTGCTTGGAGGAGTCGACGACCACCTCGGCGCCGGAAACTTCGGCGGCGGCGGCGTACACGCGGGCGTAGAAGCCGGCGTACTCGCGGACGTCGGCGAGCTGGGCCGGGGGCAGGGTCGCGGCGGCGAGACGGGGGATGAAACGGGTGCGTTCGACGGCGTTGCGCAGCGCGTGGATGCGGTCGACGTCGACGTTGTGCCAGCCGCCGTACGCCCGCTCGCCGACCCGCCGCCAGAACGTGCAGGCCGCGAACCGTGCGCCGCAGCCGCACCGCTCGTTGTCCCGGATGTCGCGCTGCCAGAGGTGGACGATCTCGCCGAGCGCGCACACCGAGGGCAGCTGACCGAGCAGGCGCTCCACGAGCGTCGTTCCGCTTCGCCCTAATCCGCCCAGATATACAACGCGTGCCACTTCTGCCCACCTTCGCTCGTTTCGCTCCTATAACGAGCGAACGAGCTGGAAGGAGGCGCGATGTCCATCGAGGCTTTCGACCGCGTCCACCTCGACGGGACCGGGTTCGACCCGATCACCGAAGGGGAGGTGGTCGCGCTGGTCCGCGAGGCGATCGCGGCCGGTCGCGGGGGCCGGATCCTCACCCCGAACATCGACATCATGCGGCAGGCGCAGGGCGATCCGGAGGTGCGCGGGTACCTCGCCGACGCGGACCTGATCGTCGCCGACGGCATGCCGCTGGTCTGGGCCAGCCGGCTGAGCGGCACGCCGCTGCCCGAGCGCGTCGCGGGGAGCAGCCTGGTCTGGTCGCTGTCGCGCGGGCTCGGCCACGACGGCCGGTCGGTCTTCGTGATCGGGGGTACGCCGGCAGCCGACGGCGTGACCGACGGTGCGACCCGAGCCGCGGACCGGCTCGCCGCCGAGTGTGAGGGGCTGCGCGTCGCCGGCACGCTCTGCCCCGCCTTCGGCTTCGAGCGGGACGAGGCGGCGTACGCGGACTTCTGCAGCAAGGTCGCCGGCGCCGAGCCGGACATGGTCTTCGTCGGCCTGGGCTTCCCCAAGCAGGAAGCCGTCATCACCCGGCTGCGCGCGCTCATGCCGCGGGCGTGGTTCATCGGCTGCGGGGCGGCGGTCAACTTCGTCGCCGGGGACGTGGACCGGGCGCCGCGGTGGATGCAGCGGACCGGCCTCGAGTGGGCGCACCGGCTCGGCACCGAACCGCGGCGGCTCGCGGGGCGCTATCTCAAGCACGACGCCCCGTACGCGCTGCGGCTGCTCGCCCAGGCGCGCCGCCGCTAACAAGACGGACGTACGGTTTGGGTTAGGGTGGCGGCATGGCATTCACGTTCGAGCGTCTCCACCATGTCCTGCTGGCCATCCCGCCCGGCGGCGAGGACGTCGCCCGCGCCTTCTACGGCGGCGTCCTCGGCATGACCGAGCTGGCGAAGCCGGAGTCACTGCGGCAGCGCGGCGGCTGCTGGTTCCGTGGGGGCGGCTGGGAGGTGCACCTGGGCGTCGAGAAGGACTTCGTGGCCGCGCGCAAGGCGCACCCGGGCGTCCTCGTCGACGACCTCGACGCCCTGGCCGCCGCGCTGAGCGAGGCCGGGCGGCCGGTGGACTGGGATCCGGACTTCCCGGGCCACCGCCGCCTCTACTCGTTCGACGACCACGGCAACCGGCTCGAGTTCCTGCAACCGCTTTCCGCGGAATGACAAAGGCCGGTCACTGCGGGTTGAAGTACGGGTCCTTCGTCAGCCGGGTGAACGCCTTGAACGCCGGCCGGTCCCCGGCGAGCTGGAACTGCTGCTTCGGCCCGTTGCCCTCCGGATCGGACTCGAAGTAGACGACCGCCTTGATCTGCGGGTTGGCCTTGAACGTGCGCTGCGCGTCCCGCAGCCACGCCGCCCGGCCGGCCGAGCCCCACGCCTTGGCCACGCCGAACTCGCCGATGATGACGGGCTTCGGCCGCTGCGCCGCCCAGGTGAGGAACGGGCCCATCAGCTGCCCGATCGGCTGGAACAGGTTGCCGGCGTACACGTCGACGCAGGTCCAGTCGACCTGGTCGTCGCCGGGGTAGAACGCCGGGGCGTCGCCGCGGATGAACCCCTCCGCGGTGGGACACCACACCCACGAGACGTTCTTCACCCGCTCCTGCGCGAAGATGCCGCGGATGTGCTTGTACGCGGCGATGTAGTCCTCGCCGGACCACATCGTCGCCCGCAGGTTGGGCCGGTCCATCTCCCAGCGCACCCGCAGCAGCAGCGGCTTTTTCACCTTGCGGATCGCTTTGGCCTGCTTGCGGATCAGCCGGTCGTGCTCGCCCGCGGTGATCGAGCGGTTGTCCCCGGTCGCCCAGCTGACCATCAGCGTCGCGCCCTGGTCCAGCAGGTCGGCGTCGGACTCGGTGCCGACCATCTGCTCGAACCGGCGGTACGTGTTGACGATGTCCAGCCGCCGGCCGAGGTCGTCCTCGAGCCCGTCGACCGCCTGGAGGCGGCCCTCGTGGGTCAACTCGTCCGGCTTGATCCACGCGCCGACGTACGCGCCCTCGGCGGGCGCCTCGAACGGTCCCGCCTCGAACGGTCCCGGGTTCACCGCGACGGCGACCGGCGGGCTGGTCAGGTCGGGTGACGGCGTCGGCTCGGGCTCGGCCCGCCGGTGCGAGGTGCAGCCGGCGAGCACGAGCGCGACGACGCCCAGGAGGGCGACAGGGCGGCGCACGGCGGTTACTTCTTCCGGCGCGCCGTGTAGACGACGTTCACAGCGAAGCCGTCGGTGCCGGGCAGGGCCCGGGCCGCCGCGTCCGCCGCCCGGGCGAGCGGGTTCTTGTTCAGCGACTCGGTCAGCATCGAGAAGCCTCGCCGCTCGACGATCTCGAAGCCGTGCCGGGCCAGCAGCGCCTCGACGTCGGCGTGCGACAGCTCGGCGAACCAGCGCTGCCCGGAGTGCCGGCGCGCGCGCAGGTGCCGTACCGAGCCGGCGTTGCCGTGGTTCTCCACCACCAGCACGCCCGCGTCCCGGGTCGGCAGCGCCTTGGCGGCGAAGGCGATCGCCCGCTCGCGGACCGTCTCGTCCACGTTGAGCAGCAGTCGGAACATCGTGACGATCGCCGGGTGCCCGGCCGGCACGGGGTTCGGCACCGGGCCGTCCGCGGGGATCTGGTGCCACTGCGCCCGCGAGCCGACCTCCTCCGCCTTCGCCATCATCTCGGCCGAGGTGTCGTAGCCGTGCGCCTCCCGGACCAGCCCGTGCAGCGTCCGGATCGCCCGGCCCGTCCCGCAGGCGAAGTCGTGCTGCACCGGCTGCTTCGCCCCGAACTCGCGCTGCACGAGCTTGCGCAGGTACGCCTGCTGCCGCTCGTTGATCTGCGAGGCGTAGCTGTCCGGCGCGTACGTGACGTGCTCGTACTTGGCGACGGCGTCGGCGTCCTGGAACACCTTGGTGTATTCGGTGGTCAACCGGTCCTCCTTGACATGAGCTTGCGTGGCTTGAAGGCGTCGAGTGCGAGGGGGCGGCGCAGCAGCCAGGCGCCCGCGGCGAACGCGGGCACCGCCACGCCGGCCGCCAGCGCCAGACCGGTCGTGCCGGTCCCGGTCAGCACCGTCACGGCCCGGGGGAGTACGCCGAAGCAGGCCACCGACAGCGCCCCCGCAGCGAGCGTTCCCCGACCGAACGGGTGCAGCCGCGCCACCCGGCCCACCTGGACGAGCGGCAGCAGGTTGTTGGCGACCATGGCGCAGGCGAGCCCGATCGCGGCGCCGAGCGCGCCGTACCGGGGGATCAGCAGCACGTCGAGGCCGATCGTGACGACGAGCGCGACCAGGACGTTGTAGAGGTTCCACGAGGTACGCCCGGCCATCGCGAGCACCATGTCGACCATGCCGCACCCGGTGGCGACGAGCATCGCGCAGGCCAGCACCACCACGACGGGCGTACCGGCGACGTAGGACTCGCCGAACAGCCGCAGGTACAGCGGCGCGAAGAGGATGACCAGCAGGTTGATCGGCCAGGTCACCAGGACGAGCCAGCCCGTCGCGGTCTGGTAGAGGTGGTTCGCGCTCGCGCGGTCCCCGACGGCCAGGGCCTCGGCGAGGCGGGGCTGCACGGACTGCGAGATGCCCTGGTTGGCGAACTGGATCAGCACGACGAACCGGCCGGCGACCGCGTACACGGCGGCCGGGACGAGGCCGCCCAGCGCCGCCACGAGCAGCACGTCCACCCGCTGCAGGGCGAGCTGCGCGACGCTGGCGAGCGCGCGCGGGCCGGTGAACCGCCAGAAGTCCCGGCGCAGGTCGAGGCGTTCGCTGCGCCGGGTCCGGAACCGCTCCGGCTTGCCGGCCAGGTAGATCTTGCGCAGCGCGAGCGCGGCCAGGACCGTGACCGGCAGGTACGGCGCCACCCACGCGAGCGCGAACGCGGGCAGCGAGGCGCTGGTCCACATCGCCGCCGCCCCCGCCGCCCCGATGCACAGCAACTGCAGCGTGCTGCGCAGGACGCGGTCGAGGGTGACGGTGGGCCGCATCGCCTTGTACCCGCGGGTGGCGGTCAGCAGGGCGTCGGTCATCGCCTGCAACGGCAGGAACAGCGCCAGGACGCGCAGCCCGGCGATGTGCTCGTGGCGTACGTGCGGCGAGTCGGCGGCGGTGAGCCCGGCGATCGCGGGCGCGGCGAGCCACATGGCGACGCCGAGCACGACCGCCAGCACCAGCACGGGTGTCAGCCCGGTACGCAGGCACGCGCCGAGCAGGTGGTCGCGGCCGGTGGCGCGCAGCCGGGCCGGCCAGTACACCAGGCCCGTCTGGGTGCCGAGCTTCGCCAGACCGCCGACCAGCACGAACGCCGCGGTCGCCGCGAAGAACGCGCCGGCCTGCTCGGCGCCGAGGGCGCGCGCGACCACCCAGGTGACCACGACGCCCGTGCCGCCGGCCAGCGCGGACCCCACCATGTTGGCGAGACCCCCGCGGGCGACCCCTCGAGCCTTCGATGCGGTGGGGGCCTCGAGAGTGGCCGTCACGCTTGGCGCCAGATGGGTACGCGGCCCAGCCACGTGATCAAAGCGTCGTCGTGCGGCGCGTAGTGGTTGGTCAGCTCACGGCGGATCCCCGGGTCCATGTCGGACTGCCGGGGCCGGGCGTTGTGCCGCTCGAACTCCGGGTGCCCCAGGTTGATCGGCAGCCCGAGGAACGCGCAGACCTCGTCGTACACCTGCTCCGGCTGGCTGAAGAAGCGCTCGCTCTCCACCACGTGGATGCGTTCCCGGCCCACGTGCTGCGCCATGACGCTCAGGTAGCGGGCGTACTCGCCGCGGGCGCGGTAGGCGTGGTGCTGGTGGGCGAACGAGTAGTACTTCGGGTCCGCGGCGAGCATGTCCTCCTGGCGGTGCAGCCGCGCCGGTTCGAGCGCGAGCGCGTTGCCGAAGTCGTGCTCCGGTTCGAAGTCGCGGGCCACCTCATGGTGGTGCTGCGAGTACGCCCGCTCCACCGGGTCGCGGACCAGCACCACGAGCTTCGCCCCGGGCAGGTCCGCGGCGATCCGGGCGGCCGCCTGCGGGTGGTACATGTAGTACGGGCTCGACTCGAACGTCTGCGCCGGTACGCCGTGACGCTCGTACACCTTGTCGGCCTGGCGCTGCAGCGGGAAGTGCGCCTTGTACCAGGACATGCCGCGCTCGTACGAGACGTCGAAGTAGTGCACGCCCTTGTGCAGCACGGCCTTGAGCACCGCCGGGTGCTGCGACAGCGCCCGGTACAGCGACGTGGTGCCGCACCGCTGGCCGCCGCAGATGAGGAACGACGGGATCATCCGGCTGGGCGCGGTGAGCCGGCCGTACGACCTCGACCCGAGGTGCACGACGCGCTTGACCGGCGCGGGAACTTTGCGAACGTCCATCAGAGTTGCTCGACCCTTCGGATCAGTACGGGCAGCAGCCACGTGCCGAGCACGCCCAGGCGCGCGCCGGCCTCGGCCTGCCGGTCGGTCAGGTAGCGCACGGCCAGGTCGACCAGGTACAGCAGCGCGGTCAGCTCCTGCGCGTCCGGCGCGACCCCGAACGGCTGGAGGAGCTCGCCGGCGCGGCGTACGGTCGCCTCCACCGCGCCCTCGGCGTCGCCGGAGGCCTGGATGCGGCGCTGCAGCTCGTGGTGGACCGCGTCGAAGCCGGTCGGCACGCCCTTGGTGAACCGTTCCCAGTCCCACACCAGCAGCGCGTCCGCGAGGTTCGCCATGTTCCACGGCGCCCAGTCGCCGTGCCAGGCGCCGTACCGCAGGGTGGTGTGACCGGCGTGCGTGGCCAGCAGCTCCGCGGCCGACGCCAGCGCGGCCCCCTCCGGCCGGTCCGCGACGGCCGTGAGGCGCCCGCGCAGCTCCGCCCAGTACGCGCTGCCGACCAGGCTCCCGCTCGTGTAGCCGCAGCACCCGGCGATGTCGAGCATGGCGGCGGTGAGCCGGCGCGGGGTCAGCGGCGCCCGCGGCAGCCACACCGGCAGCGCCGACTGGATGAGCACCTGCGAGCCGCGCCACACCCCGGCGTGCAGCACGCGCGGGACGGTCAGCTTGCTCAGGCCGACGGTCCCGAGCGCGGTCAGCGCCGCGGTCTCCGCCTTGACCAGGCGCTGGGTCAGCGGGCCGGTGCCCATCTTGCCGAAGCCGAAGGTCTCGCCCTCGGGGCTGATCAGCTGCAGCACCGGCTTGCGGTTGGCGCGCGCCGGTCCGATGTGGATGCTCACCGACAGCTCGCGGCCCAGCGCCTCCCGCAGGTAGCCGTCGATGCTCCCGGCGGCCGGGCCGGTGATCCGGATCCGGTCGCGCAGCAGGACGCTGGAGGCGCCCGTCCGCAGCGCGGCCACGACGGCGTCCCGCTTGAGCCGGGCGGCGCGCGACTGCGGCTCGGCGTACCGGCGTACGGCCGCCGCGGAGACCCGGCGCGACGTCGTGGGCACCAGCAGCCGGGGGCGGCGTGCGTCCGGGACGACCACGTACTCGGCGATCGCCTCGCCCCGCCGGTCCTCGGTGCTGCACGGCGCCGGATAGAGCAGCTCGAGCACCTCGGCCAGGTACTGCGTACGCAGCGCCGAGTCGCCGGCGGTCAGCTCCGCCGGCGCGGTCTTAACGGGCATCAGCGTCCCCCTCGAGTTGGTTGCGCCACAGCAGCGCGTAGGCCAGGAACATGAACGCCAGGGGGGTGGGGATCGCGTTGTACCAGAACATCGCGGTGAACGAGCTGACGATGGCGGCGCCGGCTGCGATGCCGATCGGCGTACGGTCGCGCCGGAACCGCCACAAGCCGTAGCCGAAGAAACCCAGGTACGCGATCGTGCCGACGGCGCCGTGGGCGTACAGCAGCTGCCACAGCTGACCGTTGCCGCCGACGGTGAAGTTGCCGCAGCGCTCACAGCTGGCGCTCTCGCCGACCGTGATCGAGTTGCGGCCGCCGATGGTGTTGCGGGTGGACCCGTAGCCGATGACGGGCGAGTCGACGAAGCCGTCCACCGCACGTTGCACGAGGAACGAGCGCACGCCGTTGGACTTGCCGTTGTCGAGCCGGGCGTCGACCACGTCGCCGAGGGGCGTGGCGATCAGGGCGACGACCAGCCCCACGGCGGCCAGCACCACGGCCGCGATGATCCAGAGCCGGCCCATCAGCACGTACCGGACGGCGACGTAGAGGACGA
The DNA here is from genome assembly GCF_016464385.1 of Nucisporomicrobium flavum. Taxonomy (GTDB): domain Bacteria; phylum Actinomycetota; class Actinomycetes; order Mycobacteriales; family Micromonosporaceae; genus Actinoplanes; species Actinoplanes flavus_A. The sequence continues at coordinate 42,146 of NZ_JADMLH010000024.1, forward strand.
CGACGCCGATGCCGATCCACAGTCCACGGTTCAGCGAGACCACCGCGGGGATCACCGCGACCGCCAGGCACAGCACCGCGAGCAGCTTGGTCCCGGCGTTACGGGTCGCCCAGGCGGCCACCACGAGCCAGCCCATGAGCAGGCAGAAGTTGTTGCCCCAGGTGTTCGTGTAGCCCCACGGCGCGGCCGGGCGGGGCTTCTCGCCGCCGACCAGGTCCATGATCTGTGCCGCGTACGGGTGCACCAGCGACTGCACGAAGCCCTTGGACCGTACGCCGCCCGGCAGCAGCCACTCGACCGGCGAGGTGAACTCGAACGTGCCGGCGAGGATGCCCAGCAGGCCGCCGGCGACGGTCACCACGAACAGCCAGCCGAGCAGCTTGACCAGGCGCCGCCGGGGCAGCTCGAGCTCGGTCAGGTTGCCGGTGTAGACGAGCAGGACGGTCAGGGCCGCGTACATGACGAGCCGGTAGATCACCGCGACCAGCCGGTCCGTCGCCGCCTCGGCCACCGTGCCGGCCGGGTCGGCGCCCAGCGCCGCGATGCTGATGACGACCGCGGCCAGGAACAGCGCCCACCAGCCGAAGCCGGGCGGCAGCCGCAGCGGCCGTCCGGCTGCCCGCCGCCGGACCAGCAGCACCAGCATCGGCGCGGCCATGATCGGGAAGATCAGCACGCCCAGGCCGAGCGCCCACCACAGCGGGTACAGGGCCAGGATGCCCGCCACCGGCCAGGCCGGGAGCCGGGTGGGCCGCTCGGGTGCCGCGCTGTGCGCCGCCCGCTGCGTGCGGGGGACGACCAGGGTCACTTCTCGGCCGGCTTCTCGGGGCTCGAGGCGGCCTTCGGACCGCCGGCCGGCCTGGTACCGGTGGTCAGGTCGATCACCGCGGTGACCTCCTCGCTGCCGTCACCCTGGCGCGGCGGGCGGGCCGGCGGGCCGGTGGGGATCCGCATCGGCTGGGTGCGGTCGTCGTCGAGGACGGCCGTCTCGTCCGGCTTCTGCGCGCTGAGCGCCACCGCCGGCAGGTTGTCCGCCGCGGTGCTGCGGGCCATCCCGGTGAGGTGGGGCAGCACCACGGCGCCCAGCAGCGGCGTGCCGACCCGGCTCAGCTGCTCGGCCGCGTCCAGCAGCGCCGGACGCTTGGCGCGGCGCAGCTCGACCGCCAGGATCGCGGCGTCGGCGAGGCTGGCCAGGCTCTGCGCGTCGGCGCTGCTGCTGGTCGACGGGGCCTCGATGACGACGTACCCGGTCTGCTGGCGCAGGGCCTGCAGGGTGTCGCGCAGCCGCTGCGACTGCATCAGGCCGGCCGCGGTCGCCGCGCCGCCGGTGGTGATCACCCGCAGCGACGGGATCCGCGGGGTGCGCTGCATGGCCCGCTCCAGCCCGATCCGGCCGGCCAGCAGTTCGGAGAGGCCGGGCATCGCCGTGACCCCGAGCATCCGGGCCAGCGGCGCGGCGTCCACGACGCTGTCCGGCAGATGCGCGCCGACCAGGACCACGTCGCTGCCGGTACGCGCGAGCGCCGCGGCCAGGTTCGCGGCGACCAGCGTGGTCGACGAGCCCCGGCTGGCACCCGTGACGACGATGATCTGGTCGCCGGGGCTGAGGCTGGCCAGGATCTCGTTGCGCAGCCGGTTGAAGACCCGCCCGCCCGGCCCGTACGGCTGCAGCACGTCGTCGAAGCGCGGGGTGGTCCGCTCGTCCAGCGCCGCGAGCACCGGGATGCGCCCCCGGTCGCGGACGTCGGCCGCCGTCCGCAGGCGCCGGTCGAACCGCTCCCGCATGAACGCCAGCGCGAGCCCCGCGAGCAGCCCGAGCATCGTGCCGGTGGCGATGTTGAGCAGCGCGTTGGGGCTGGTCGGCTCCTCCGGCTCGCGGGCGTCGCTGATGATGCTGCCGGCGTCGACGGTCGCCGTGGTCAGCTCGTTGAGCTTGCCGGTCAGGTTGTTGAGCTGGTTCTGCGAGTTGCTGCGCAGGCTCTCCAGGTTGCTGCGGTCGGAGCTGCCGCTCGGCGCCTTGGCGAGCCGGCTGTTGATGCTGGTCAGGTTCGTGGTGAGCTGCCGGACCTTGAGGTTCAAGGTCTTGATCTTCTGGTCCAGCACCGAGCGGGCGGCCTCCTCGCGGTTGCGCAGGTACGCCTCCGCGAACGCGTGCGAGCCGGCCTGGGCGTCGCGCGGGTTGTCCGCCTCGAAGCTGATCACGAGGACCGTCGTGTTCGCCGGCACCTCGACCGACACGTCGTGCGCCAGCTCGATCGGCGACACCGGCGATCGCAGCAGCGCCGCCGCCTTGGCGGCCACCGCGCCGGAGGGCACCAGCTGGGCCTCGGTGTCCAGGTTGATCGCGCCCTTGGTACGCCCGCCGGACGCGTTGGTGTCCTGGTCGACGGCCTGCACGAGCACGGAGGTGGACGACTCGTAGACCCGTGGCAGCGCCTGCGTCACCGCGGCGCCGATCCCGAGTCCGGCCCCGGTCGCGGCCAGCACCACCCACCAATGCCGGCGGAACACGCCCACGTAGTGCGAGAGGTCGGCGGTCACCGGGCGGGTTGGTTCCATCGGTACGGCGGCCCTTTCGCAGGCGGAGTAGCGGGTCACGACGCGGGGGCCAGCCCCCGAGGGGTAAACGGCCCGTGCGCCGATGCGTAACTACTCCGCCGCGATCGGTTACTTCATCTCGGGCTCCACCCAGCCGCTGTCCACCAGGTACGCCAGCACGAGGTCGACGGCCTCCGGCACCGACATGTCCGTGGTGTCGAGGACCAGCTCGGCGTCGGTGGGCACCTCGTACGGGTCGTCGATGCCGGTCATGCCGCGCAGCTGGCCGGCGCGGGCGCGCGCGTACAGGCCCTTGCGGTCGCGCTGCTCGCACACCTCCAGCGGGGTCGCGACGTGCACGAGGATGAAGCCTGCCCCGGCCTCGGCGGCCATCTGCCGGACGGCGGCGCGGGCGTTCGCGTACGGCGCGATGGGACACGCGATCGCCATGCCGCGGTGCCGCGCCACCTCGGCCGCCACCCAGCCGATCCGCCGGACGTTGCGGTCCCGGTCGGCGCGGCTGAAGCCGAGGCCGGCGGAGAGCTCGCGGCGCACCACGTCGCCGTCGAGGAACGTGATGGTCCGCTCGCCGCTCTCCCGCAGCGTGTCGGCCAGGCCGCGGGCCACGGTGGACTTGCCGGAGCCGGAGAAGCCGGTGAAGAACACGACGAGCCCGCGGTGCCGGCGGGGCGGGCGCACCCGGGCCAGCTCCTTGGCGACCGCCGGCGGGGTGTGCCACTCCGGCAGCGGGAAGCCGCGGTCGAGCAGGTCGTTGATCTCGGCGGCGGACATCGCCAGGCGCCGGTTGCGCGGCGGGATGTCGTCGCGCCAGCGCCACTGGCCGTCACGGTTGTCGTACGCGAGCTCGCGCGGCACGAGCACCCGCAGGCCGCCGCCGGAGAGCATGTCGCCGGTGGACAGCACGTGCGTCACGCCGTACGCGGCGGCGACCCGGGCCCGCAGCAGCGCGTCGCGCATCTCGTCGCCGCGGGGGAGCAGCGGCACCGCGACGATGGTCGCGGGCGGCATCCGGTCGCGCGCGGCGAAGACCGAGCGGACCAGCGCCTCCGGCGGCAGGCCGTCGGGGCCGGGGCCGGTCACCGGGATGAAGATCAGCAGGTGGGCGGCGAGCGTGCGGGCCGCGTGCGCGATCTGCGCGAGCTGCGGGCGGTGCAGCGGCCGGTCGGCGATCACGCCCAGGACCCGGCCGGGCGGCAGCAGGGCCTTCACTTCCTCGGGGGTACGCCGCAGGCGCTGGAACGGCCCGTGCCCGCCGTCGCCCATCCGGCGCACCGTGCCACCGACGGCGGAGAGCCCGTCGGTGGTGGGCCACGCGTCACTCACCTCGATGGCCGCGACCGGTGCGCCCTCGGGGTCGGTGAGCACGACCGTCCGATGCAGCGGGTCGTCGAGGTCGAGCGCGGCGGCCATCTCGGCGGGGATCTCCAGCGTGACCGCGACCGGCCACGACGTCCCGTCGGCCAGCCGGCCGCGGCGGCGCAGCGCCTGCAGATCGGCCCGGCCCAGGAAACCGGTCAGCGGCGCGTACGCCCCCGAGAGCAGCAGCTCCAGGTCGGCCAGTTCGTGCGCGCGCGGCGTGTACGAGGGCGCGTCACGCAACACGTCCTCGGGCAGCACAGAACCGTCGTTCACCAAAGACTCCCCCTGCAGTGACTTGGAGGACAGTTTCGCAGCCGGACTCCACCGGGTCGAGCCGGGTCTGTGATCGATCCGGCGCGCCGGACGTAACCCAGTCGGGTAGTCGACAAAACGGACTTAAGGTCGAATACTGGGCGATCGTGACACGTCGACGTCGTCCTCATCGCAGCCGGCTCCTGCACCTCGCCGCCATCACCACGGTCTTCACCATCTCGGCCGGGGCCACGCTCTCGTGGGCCTACACCGGCGGCGTTGACCAGATCGGCCTCCCGTACGGGCCCGGCCCGGTCGTGCTGCCAGGGCCGGCCGCCGCGACGAAGGGCCCCGGTTCCCGCCCCGAGCCGCCGGCCGTCGCGGAGCCCGGCGTACCCATGCTGCCCGGCGGTGCGATGCCGACCGGCTCGGCCACCGCGTCGCCGTCCACGTCGGCCCGGTCGGCGGCGCGGGCCACCGCGACCCCCGCGCCCGGCCTCGCGGCGCCCGGCGGGGGACCCTGCCGTACCGGCCGGAAGCTCGTCCCGACCTGCGGCATCCTCTGGGGCGTGGCGCCGGGGGCGTTCACGGACAGCCGCGGCAAACAGGCGCTGGCCCGCTTCGAGGAGAAGACGGAACGGCACCAGGACATCTACCACGCGTACCACCGGGGCAACACGCAGCTCTTCCCGACGAAGAGCGAGATCGCGATCGCGCGCGAACCCGGCCGCGAGCGCATCCTGTTCCTCAACTGGAAGCCGCGCGGCGCCTCCTGGGCGAAGATCGCCAAGGGCGACAAGGACACCGACAAGTTCCTCGACCGGCTCGCCGCCCACCTCAAGAACGACTTCCCGGAGCAGTTCTTCTTCACCGTCCACCACGAGGCGGAGGACAACGTCCGGGAGAAGGCCGGCTCGGGCTACACGGCCAAGGACTACGCGGCCATGTACCGCTACGTCGTCAAGCGCCTCCGCGCCCACGGCGCCGACAACATCGTGACCGTCCTGGTGCACATGGCGTACGTGCCGCACACCAGCCAGAAGTGGTTCTCGGACATGTACCCCGGCGACGACGTCGTGGACTGGATCGGCTTCGACTCGTACGCGTACAGCGACCCCGGCTACGGCCACGGCGACTTCGCCGAGCTGCTGAACCGGCAGTCGTCGGCGCGACCGACGTGGCCCGGCTTCTACAACTGGGCCGTCGAACGGCACCCCGGCAAGCCGCTGATGGTGGCGGAGTGGGGCGTGTGGTCGTCGAAGAAGAACCCCGGCCACAAGGCGGAGTTCTACCAGGAGGTGGGCCGGCAGATCGGCCACTTCCCGGGCATCCGGGCGATGGTCCACTTCGACACCCCGCACAACCAGGAGGGGCGTGCCTCGTCGGTGGACGCGACCCCGGAGTCGCTGCGGGCGTACCGGAAGCTGGGCAAGCTGCCGATCTTCCAGGTGCAGGTGGCGCCGGCGTTGCCGTAGCGCGCCCTCACCGCCCCGTGACGAGCCGTGCGACGTCGCCGGCGCAACCCCAGGACAGGCTGACGCCGGCGCCGCCGTGGCCGTAGTTGTGGACCACGGTGGCGCCGGCGTGCCGCTCCAGCTCGACCCGGACGGGTACGCGGTTCGGCCGCAGCCCGATCCGGTGTCCCAGTACCTTCGCGCCGGCCAGCGCCGGCTCCACCGCCACGCAGCGCTCGACGATGCCGTCCGCGACCTTGTCGTCGCGGGCGAGCGAGTCCACGCCGTCCTGGGCGCTGCCGCCGAGCAGCACGACGTCCGGGCCCTGCGGCAGGATGTACGTGATGTCCGGCTCCTCGGTCAGCTCGGTCGTGTGCTCGGCGAAGAACTCCGTGATGCCGGGATTGGTCATCGCCACCAGCTGGCCCTTCACCGGGGTCAGTGCCCGGTCGCCGACGAGGTCCCGCGCGCCGATGCCGGTGCAGTTGACGATCACGTCCGCCTGCCCGGTCACCTCGTCGAGGGTCGACACCGCGCCCTCGGCCGGCGAGACGCCCATCGTGGTCAGGCGGCGCAGCAGGTGGTCGAGGTAGACAGGCATGTCCACAATGGGCGCCGTGTAGCGCCACCCGCTCAGGAACGGCTTGCGCAGCTCGTCCGGCCGGCACTCACGGAACCCGGGAAGCTGGCGCGCCCAGGCGGGCGCGGGGATCACCTCGCGGGAGGCCTCGACGCCGCTGACCATCCGTACGCCCGTCCCCGGCACGCCGACCAGCGCGGAGAGCACCTCGTACGTCTCCGCGCTCCACCGCGGCACGTCCTCGTGCGTCGCGTAGATCGGGTCCCAGATCGCGCCCGCGTTGGCGGACGTGGTGCAGGCGGACAGCTCCTTGCTGACGATGTGGACGGTCAGCCCGCGCTCGGCGAGGCGGACGGCGGTCGTCAGGCCGGAGACACCCGCCCCGATGATCAGCGCGTCGGGTCGGACTCTCGCCATGATCTGCACGCTATCGGCGGTTGACAGGGCGGCGGACAGTGAAAGACGTGAATGGTCGGCATCCGAAGACCGGGCGCCGGAGGGTTGTTCCGAAGTGACGTATGGTTTATGCGCCCAACACGTACCGTTGCGAATTTCGGCCTCATGGGTTGGAATGAGCCGGTCCACGGGGTGGGGAGAACGATGGTGATCCTGGGCGAGGTGCACACCGGGCTGTTGCAGACCCGCAGCCCGCTGGAGACCGATCAGGCCGCGCGCCTGCTCGAGCTCGTGCCGGGTCAGGCCGTGCTCGTCTCGGAGCGGCCGATGCCGTTCGTGCAGTCGCCGCCCCTGCTCACCGGGGTGGACTGCGACCTGCCGGCCGCCTCCGGCCGCTCCGTGCGCGTCATCGGCGCCGTGACGGCCCGCGCCATCCTCACCGGCGGGCACGTGGTGCAGGGGTCGGCGCACGCGGAGATCACCGCGACGGAGCGTACGCATCGGCTGCCGTGGTCGCACTACCTCGCCCGGCCCGGCACGCTGGAGGCCGTCGGCCGTACGCCCGGCCCGGAAGCCGCCGCGGCGTTCCTCGGCGGCGACCAGGGCGGCACGCTCGACCTCGGCGCGATCGCCGCCCGCGTCCTCGACCGCCTCCAGCAGTCCGATTCCTTCGTCCGCGGCTCGCCCGTCAAGGCCGCGCGGACGAGGCTGCGCTGGGCCGCGTGGACCGGCGACGTGTCCGCACCCGCCGAGGTCGAGTTCCGGGTCGAGCCGCGCGGGCTGCGGACGTTGCGCCTGCGCGCGGGCGGCCTGCCGCTCGCCGGCGTCGCGGCCCTGTGCGAGGACATCGCCGTGCACGACTGGCTGCTCACCGTCCTCATCGACCTCGTCCGCAAGAGTGCCCTCGGCGTCACCGACCGCCGCACCGCCGTCCAGCGGCTCGTACCGGCGATCGACTACCTGCTGCACCTGTGGATGCCGGGCGCCCGGCTCACCGGCGAGCTGGCCGCCGTCTGGCAGGCGCTGGAGAACCGCCCCGGCTTCACCCGGCAATGGGAGACCCTGGTCCGCCGCATCCGCGACCAGCTCTCCGTCGGCGCCGTGACCGCCCTCGCCGCGCAGCAGGCGGACGCGCGATGACGGACAGCAAGCCCACGGGCGAGGTGGTGGTCGCGCCGTCCACCGTCTCCCGGAAGATCTTCTACACGGCCGCCTCCGGGGTGCTGACGTTCCTCATCACCAACGCGCTGGAACAGCCCGTGGCCACCAGCGTCACCCTGTCCATCCTCATCGGCGGCATCTTCCTGATGGTCCGCTTCCTGGTCGACTTCGAACGCCGGCTGGCCGTGGTGGAGGCGCTCTCGCGGGCCGGGCAGAAGCGGATGGAGAACCTGGTCAGCGAGGCGTTCGCGAAGATCGACGACGCCACCGAGCTGTTCCGGCTGATCGAGGCGTCGAAGCTGCCTGAGGGCCTGGTGGAGGGGCTTGTCCGGCACTCGACGAAGATCACGCCGCACTCGCCGTCGATCGTCTACCAGTTCGTGCAGGCCGAGCTGCAGGACATGTCCGAATGCCTCAAGCAGCTGTCCGAGGGTGGCACGGTCACGTACTACGGCGAGGACCGGGACTGGTTGCTGGGGCTGACGACGTACGCGACCACGTCGATCGACGCCATCAGCCTGGCCAGCGTCGACCGCGGGCTCTGGTACAGCGAGATCGGGCAGCGGTACATGGAGGCGCAGCGGCAGGCGGTGGAACGCGAGGTCGCGGTGCGCCGCATCTTCATCCTCGAGCCGGACGACGACGCGGACATCGGGTGGGCCTGCGACGAACAGCGCAAGGTCGGCATCCACGTGCGCGTGCTCGAGCGCAGCCGCATTCCCGCGGCCCTCAAGGTGCAGGTGCTCGACTTCATCATCTTCGACGAGGTGGTCAGCTACGAGACCACGCCGGCCGCCGCGGTCACCGACACCGACCGGCCCGCCGTCGCCGAGACCCAGCTCGTGCTGCGGGAACACCGCGTCCGTGACCGCGTACGCGTCTTCGAGGCCCTGTGGGGCGCCGCCCGCGAGCCCGGCGACGCGGTCGCACCGGCTCAGAGAAACGCGTAGCCGATTCGCTCGACCACCTCGTCGGGGAGCGGAAAGCCCTCCCCGGCGGCGCGGGTGGCGACCTGGGCGGCCACCGCGGAGTCGACCGACACCTGGCTGAGGATGGTCCGCACGGCCACCTCGATGCCGAGGAACCGGGACCCCAGCGCGGAGAACGTGCGGTACGCGTGGAACGCCGCTGCGCCCGGGTTGAGCTGGACCACCGGGGGCAGCGCGTCCCACTCCGCCGGCAGCTCCGCGACCGTGATCGGGCGCGGCTCGCCCACCGGCTCCCCGTGGTGGCGCAGCAGCCCCAGCCGCTGCAGCTGCCAGACGGCGGCCAGGAACGGGCACGACCACAGCCGCCGGCCGCCCTCGTCGCGCCACAACTCCACGTCGATGAAGATCGAGTGGTTGCGGAATGCGCTCTGCCGCGGCGGCCGCCACTGCGCCGGCGCGGCCATCGCCTCGGCGGCCCGGTCCGACGGCGAGCGCTCCCCGTTGCAGAGCCACCCGCTCACCTCGCTCGGCGGCCGGCTGCCGTTGCTGCCCACCGGCGGTTCCTCGACCAGCCGCTGCTGCACCAGCGTCGCCAGGTCGACGCCGTCGGCCTGCGCGCAGGCGGACTCGCGCGCGATGTAGTCGATCTGCAGGCCGGTCTCCTCGGCGGCGCTCAGCAGGGCCGGGATGACCTCCGCGGGCGAGCTGAACCGGGTGAAGTAGTCGTCGATGAGGAAGCAGGTGCTGATCCGGGGGCGGCCGCGCACCGAGGTGCCGCACGCCTCCGTGGCGGTCAATGCCCAGGGCCGTACGCTGCGGAAATTGTCCACCAGGCGGTCGCGGCCGGCCTTGAAATCGTCCATGTAGAGATGGCCGAGCTCGATCGACAGGTGCGACAGCTTGACCGAGCGCACCTTCGGGACGGCGGTCGCCTCGGTGAACACCCCCTCCACCGAGGTCACAGGCCCTCCCACGCCGCGTCGTTCATGATCTGCTTGGCGAGGTTCTCGAAGGCCGTCACGGTGGCCTCGTTGGCCGTACGGTGCAGCCAGACGTCGTTGTTGGACAGCAGCTGCTCCTGCCACTGCAGCACCGGGTCCAGCGGGATCTGGCCCAGCATCGACGTGCGGCCCACCCGGTGCCGGCTGGCCAGCTCCTGCAGCCGCCGGTCGCACAGCTCCAGCCAGGTCGCCTGCTCCGGCCGCAGACCCTCCATCTCGGACGACTTGAGGTCCAGCACGGCGGTGCGGACGAAGCGGATCGAGTCGCGCAGCTCCCGCGGGTCGTGACCGTGCGACTCGCCCGCGGCCAGGATGCCGCGTTCGCCGTGGACCAGCCCGCTCGCCGCGATGATGTGCTGCCGGGTCCAGCGGTGGAAGACCAGCCAGCGCCGGGCGACGTGGGCGAGCCGCGGCGAGGCCGTCGCGGCGAGCACGATCTCCGTCGCGTACGAGCGGCCGGCGCTCAGGTCGACGACGCAGAGGTCGAATTCCTCGTCCAGCCGCTGGAACAGCGTGGTGCAACGCTCGACCATCTCCGGGCTGGACGGGAACTCCCCGCCGCCGACGTCGCCCGGGTACAGCACGAGCCGGCCCGCACCCGCCGGCCGGCCGCGCAGCGAGCCCCGCTCGGACTCCGTCCACACGTCCAGCGCCAGCGCCTGCGGCGACGACCCGCGCAGGTACGAGTGCAGCCCACCGCCCGGCACCCCGGCCAGCGCCCCGGGCAGGTCGAAGATCGCGCCGGAGGTGGGGGAGCCGAAGTCGAAGTCCAGGTAGCAGCCGTCCTGGCCCTGCAGGGCGAACCGGTACAGCACGTTGCTGCTGGTGACCGATCGGCCCGTACCGCCCTTGTCCGAGGTGGCGAAGACGAGCATGTCAGTTGATCCCCTTGGCGGGCCGGCGGGCGGCGGAGAGCTTGTCCAGCCGGCGCAGCACCGCCTGGGTGATCGAGACGGCCGTACCGGGCTGCGTGCGCCGTACGCTCCGCGCCCGCTGCAGCAGCACCTGGATCTGCTCCCGCTCGGCCTGCAGCGGCCGCCCGCTGTCCGACGAGCCGTTCAGCATCTCCTGGTCGAACAGGTGGTCGGCCTCGACGATGAGGGCGGCGGCGAGCCGGGTGAGCTGGTCGCTGCGCTGCGGCGGGCTGTCGATCAGCCGGGCGGCGGCCACCAGGCAGTCGACGACCCGCTTGGTGAAGTACCACGACGCGGCGGGATCGGGGTCGTCGTCCAGCTGCGCGTACGCCAGCGACGGCCGGTCCCACAGCCCTCGCGCCTCACCCTCGGGGATGCGCCGGGAGAACAGGTGCGCCCAGATCTCGTCGGAGAGATCCAGCAAGCGGCTGCGCCCGGCGTTGTCCGCGATGAGCCGGGCCAGGTTGAGCGAGCGGCGCAGCAGCTGGGGGGAGAAGTCGGCGGCGGTCCAGCCCAGGTATTCCTTGCCGGGCTGGTCCTGCAGCTCCAGGCCGATCCGGAAGCCCGGATGGTGCAGCTGGAGGGCCGGGTCGCCGACGAACGGCCGGCGGGTGATCCGGGCCCGGCCGGCGAGGTCCTCGAGCACCGCGCCGACCCTGCTGAGCTCGGCGTCCGAGGCCCGCTTGGTCACCAGGTCCTGGATCACCATGCCGCTGACGAGCAGGGACAGGTAGTCGGAGTCGACGCCGTCGGTCGTCCGCCACGGCACGTCCTCCAGCGGCCAGCGCCCGCTGCCGAACGTCGCGATCGTCGACCAGTACGACTGGGTGAGCTCCCAGCGCAGCTGCAGCGACTGCGCGAGCTTGAGCTGCGTCTCGTCGAGCAGGCCGAGCAGCCGGGTGCGTTCGGAGAACAGCGTCTGGATCGCGTCCAGGGCGACGACGGTGAAGTAGAGGTACGGCGCCGCCTGCGCCACCCCCTCGCGCTGCACGCCCACGTCGACGTCCGCGGCGAGGTCGATCGGCGGTGCGTTCTTGACGATGCCCCAGGACCAGCCGCACTCGAAGAGGCGGTTGGGGTTGTCCAGTTCGGACCCCTCCCGGGCGCCGGACCCGATCTGGACGTCGTCGCGCAGCCGGGCGTTGATCTCCCGCAACGCCTCGCGCAGCTCGTCCACGATCTGCCGGACGGGCAGGCCCTCCTGGTTGACCATGCGGCACAGCTCGACGCCGAACTCCGAGTCCGCGCTGAACACGTTGACGGCGAAGCTGCGCAACAGCCCCACCATCGCGGCGGTGAGCCGGCGGCTGGCCAGCCGCTCGAGCTCGTCGGCCTCGGCGCGCAGGTTCTCCCGGGTCAGGACGCCGCGGAAGACCCGGACGAAGCCGATGACCGCGACGGTGAGCGTGACCGAGATGGAGAACGAGTCGACCACGTCCAGGCCGAGCTGGTCGTCGTCGAGAACCTGCCCGTCCGGGGCGGCGAAGTACGAGCTGCCGGCGAAGAGGGGCGTCCCGTCCGCCGCCGAATACTCGCGCATGTAGTCGGTGAGCACCCGGATGAGGAGCTTGGGGATCTCGACGCTGTCGCCGATGCGCTGCAGGGCCGCGATGACGTCGTCGGCCGTCTCGTCGGGACGGTCCAGCCGGAAGACCGGCACCTCGGTGGCCGGGCCCAGCAGGCAGAGCAGCTGCTCGGCGTCGCTGATCGAATTCTTCTCGTTGCGCCCGCCCCAGTGCCATTCCGGTGGGGCGTAGGAGGACCGGGCCGTGGCCCGCCAGATCTCCAGTAACTGCTGACGCGGTTGAAGCTGCATGGGAGTGCCGTCACCCGCCCGTCGCGAAGGCTACTTCTTCTTTCCTGCGCGGCCGGTGACGACGATCATCCCTGCGTAACCGGACCGCACCTCAGTGTCCTCGATGGTGTCCAGCTTCACATCGTGCGCGATCTCGGCAAAGCTGCGTCTGATATCCGACTCATCGACCGGGCACGCGGGATAGTCGCGTCCGCCGACCCGGTAACCCGAGGAGTCCTTCATGAACGCGGCGGCGAACGGTGCCTTCACCTTCAGCGAGCCGACGAAGGCATTGATCGCCCTGCGGAATTCCTTGTTCATCGTGGTGATCGACTCGGCGACGAAGAACATCGTGCCGAGGTTGTAGACCCCGGTCGGCAGCTTGAAGACGTCGCCCGCCTGGACATGAGCCCGCCGCCGCAGCGACTGCTGGAAGTTGGCGACGCGCTGGTACGGCTCGCGACCGCTGCTGATGACGCGCCAGAAGTCCGTCCACGAGGGAGCGGGCTGCTCGATCTGCGCGTCGAGCCAGAGGCGGTTGCTCTCCGCGCGCTCGCTCAGGTGCACGTCCTCGGCGAACGGGAGCATGGCCAGCGCGGGATACAGGTTGGCGCCGGCGCCGACGTCGATGGCGCGTCCGCCGGTCGGATAGAGCCGGGCGGTCTCGGCGAAGTGGCGCGCGATGATGCGCGCGATCCGGATGTCGGCCTCGCGGGCGGTCGAGTAATTGTGCTCGAAGTAGGACGCCGAATCGAAATGGTCCCAATCGCAGTCCGCGTTCGCGACGTCCTGCACGGTGGCCCCGTCGTAGATGACAGGGGTGATCGCGGCGGGTGGTCGTGCGGCGGGCTGGGTCACTGTGGATCCTCCGACTTCGGACAGCTTCGTCACACGACCGGAGCCACACCGCGCCCGTCCGCGGGCGGATTATCCCGTCGTCAGGCTCGTGAGGCAAACAATGCCGCGCGAGGAGCTCATTTCAGAATAGGACGTGCCCACGAGGGAACGACCCGGAACAGCGAACGGATTGGCGACGGTGTGCATCATCTTGTGCGAGCCGCCGCAGGGGGACGCCTTTTCCGCATAAAACGCACTAAGGGGATGTAACGATGCGCCCGTCTGGGCGTTTTTGACCGAAGATCCGACATATGTGTCTTCAGTCACTCGCTGTCATCCGCCGTCCGTTCAGGGTCTTGCCCTCGCCGGGCGCCCGCCCCCGGGGGAGCGGACGCCCGCACGGTCAGCTGGTTTCGCCGGCCATGGAGAACGACCGAAGCCGATCGATCGATGCCAAACCGCAACCGACGACGAAGATCGCGCCCATCACGATCGAGACGGTCAGCGAGACCTTCGACTCCAGCAGCCCGGTCGGAGAGATCTTGTCCGCGAGCGTGATCACGTACTGCTGGATGGAGAGGACCCGGGTGCCGCTCACGAACTGGCCGAGCAGCCCCTCCCACACCAGGATGTAGACCAGGCCCAGCAGCACCGGGCGCCGGGTCAGCAGGCTCAGCAGCAGGAACAGCGCCGAGTAGGCGAGCGCGCCCACCGTCGCCGCCACCGCGAGGGCCGCGCCCGTGCGGGCGGACTCCGCGAGCAGGCCGGCGATGAACAGCGGCACCGCCGAGGTGAGGGCGCTGACCACGACCGCCACGCCCAGCTTCGCCAGGATGATGTCGCGGCGGGGCAGCGGCTTGGTCAGGATGTGCACGATCGTGCCGTCGTCGATCTCCGAGCCGAGCACGCCCGTGCCGACGATCAGCGACACCACGGGCAGCACCACGGCCAGGCCGAGGCCGACGATCACCGGGCTGCCCCAGTCCGACGGGCGGACGTCGTACGCGCGGCAGAGTGTGGCCAGCCCGACGAGCAGCAGCGGCAGGGGCAGCAGGAGCAGGGCCCGCCGGCGGCCGAACAGGCCACGCGCCGTGATCCAGGCGACTGTCGACATGTCAGGCCTCCAGCAGGTAGGAGAAGACGCTCTCCAGGGATTCGTCGGACGGGATCAGCTTGCGCAGGCGGATGCCCGAGTCCAGCGCGATCCGGGGCAGGGCGCGGGTGAAGCTGCCGTAGTCGGACGCCCGTACCGTCATGCCGGTGCCGTCGATCTCCACGCCGCTGACCGACTTCTCCGCGATCAGTGCCACCGCCAGCCGGCGGTCGTCGGACGACTGCACGGCGAAGACGTGCGGGCGGTTGGTCATCAGCCGGCGGATCCGGCGGTAGTCGCCGGACGCGGCCAGGCGGCCCGCCACGATCACCTGGACCGTGCCGGAGACCTGCTCGACCTCCTCGAGGATGTGCGAGCTGAACAGGATCGTGTGGCCGCGGTCGCCGAGGTCGTGCAGCAGCGCCATCATGTGCATGCGCTGGCGCGGATCCATGCCGTTGAACGGCTCGTCCAGCAGCAGCACCTGCGGGTTGTGCACCAGGGCCGCCGCGACCCGGGTGCGCTGCCGCATGCCCTTGGAGTACGTCTCGATGCGGCGGTCGGCCGCCGCGGCCATCTCGACCATCTCCAGCGCCCAGTCCGTGGCCGCCTTCGGGTCCGGCAGCTTCTGCATCTTGGCCGACGCCATGATGAACTCGCGGGCGGTCAGGAAGCCGTGCACGGCCTCGCGCTCGGCGACCAGGCCGAGCTGGCGGTAGACGGCCGGGTTGCGCCAGGTCGGGGTGCCGTCGATGGTGACCTCGCCCCGCGACGGCGCCAGGAAGCCCGCCATCATGTGCAGCACCGTCGTCTTGCCCGCGCCGTTGGGGCCGAGCAGGCCCGTCACGCCCGGGGCCAGGCTCATGCTGATGTCGTTGACGGCCACGACGTTGCCGTACCAGCGCGACACGTTCTGCAGGTCCACTGTGGTCACAGCGCGGCCACCCTCCGGTAGCGGGCGAGTAGGAGCAGCAGGCACGCCGCGATCAGCGTGACCGCCTCGATCGCGTACACGGGGCCGAAGTTGCCCACGTTCATGCCGGAGTTGGCCGTCGGGATCAGCCACTGGCCCACCCCGCTGATCAGCGTCATCGGGCTGGCGAGCCCGGCCAGCTGCTGCGCGTCCGAGGACGGCAGGATCGACAGCACGCCCACCACCGGCGTGGTCATCAGGAACACCGCGACGATGCCGCCGGCGGCGAACGCCCGCTTGCCGGTCAGCGACGCGATGAGCAGGCCGATGCCCGTGAAGAGCAACGCCCACAGCAGGCTGTAGCCCCAGCCGGGCAGCAGGTCGCCCAGCTCGTCCCAGACGTCGGACATCCCGTTCTTGGTGGTGAAGGCGGCGCCCAGGAACATGATGAACTGCGGTACGGCCAGCAGCGCCCAGATCGCGGTCACCATGGCGGCCACCTTGGCGCCCACGTAGTCGGCCGCGCGCAACGGGCGGCTGAAGTACAGCGGCAGCACGCCGGCACGCATGTCGCGGGAGACCAGCTCCGGCGCGACGATCGCGGCGAAGAAGATGATCAGCCAGCTCATCGCGTCGGCGAACCCGAGGTAGGTGAGCGGCACGATGCCCGTCTGGGAGCGGACCGCCGCGAGGATCACCGCGACCAGCGTGACGATCCCGACGACCAGCCAGGGGAAGATCTTCGCCTTCGCGGAGCGGCCGAGGCCGAACGCGGCCCGCAGGCCGTGCACGTACATCGCGCCGAACACGGCCCCGCGGCCCAGCCGGGGACCGGTGTAGCGCTGGTACCCGATGTCATGGATGACGCTCGCCTCAGACATCGGCGGTCTCCCTCGGTGCGAAGAGTTCGGCCACCCGGTGGCGGCGCTGGTCGAGGCGGTGCAGCGGGAGGTCCAGGTCGGCCACGGCCTGCAGGATCCGGTCGTACGTGTCCTCGCGGTCCAGCGGTACGAGCAGCAACCGCCCGTCCGCCTGCGCGGGCAGGCCCAGCCGGGTCAGCGCCTCGGCCAGCTCCTCCATGCCCTCCGACACCTCGACCGCGAGCACGTCGCTGGCCTCGGTCATCGCCGAGATCCGGTCCGCGCGCAGCAACCGGCCGCCCTCGATCGCGACCAGCGAGTCGCAGATCCGCTCGACCTCGCCGAGCAGGTGCGAGCAGACCACGACGGAGATGCCGAACTCGGTGCCGATGCGGTGGATCAGCGCCAGCATCGCGTCGCGGCCGGCCGGGTCCAGGCCGTTCGTCGGCTCGTCCAGCAGCAGCAGGTCGGGGTCGTGCACCAGCGCCTGCGCCAGCTTCACCCGCTGCTTCATGCCCGTCGAGTAGCCGCCGATCTGCCGGTAGCGCTCCTCGTACAGGCCGACGTGGCGCAGGGCCTCGGAGGCGCGCTCGCGTGCGGCCGTCCGCGGCAGGCCGCTGATCCGCCCGAGGTGCGTCACGAACTCGGCCGCGGACACGTCCGGCGGCAGCGCGTCGTGCTCGGGCATGTAGCCGACCTTCGCGCGTACCCGGTCCGGGTCGACCGTGGGGTCGATGTCGAAGACCCTGACGCCGCCGCCGGACGGCGGGATCAGGCCCAGGAGGATCTTGATGAAGGTCGACTTGCCGGCGCCGTTGGCGCCGACCAGTCCGATGATCCCGGGCTCGACGGAGACGGTCAGGTCGTGCAGGGCGGTCACCCGCCCGCCGTACGTCTTGGTCAACCCTTGGGTAACGATGAGGCTCACGGGGTCAGCCTAGGGAGACGTGTCACGTCCCGGGATCAGGTGAACCCCCGACTCGCCCCTGAGAACCGAGGACGTGGCGCAGGGTCTGCAGGCCGGGGACCCGGACGCGGCCGCGGATGGCTCCCGAGGCGGCGTCGAGCCAGACGATCTCGTCGGTGCCGCCCGCGTAGAGCAGGTCGCCGGCGTGGTTGAGGTGCAGGCCGCGCAGCGGGGACGGGACGGTCCAGCGGCTGGTGCCGCCGCCTTCGAGGAGCGTCACGGTCCGGCCGGCGCCGAGGAACGTCCGGCTCGCGTCGAGGGCCACGGCGGCCGTCCCGGCACCCTTCGGAACGGAGATCACCGAGGTGATGGCGAGGCGGTGCGTGTCGGCGTACGCGAGGGAGCCGGAGGCCAGGTCGACGACAGCGAGGCGCCTCCCGTCCGGGTCGATGGCGATGGCGTGCGACTCCGCCGGACCCTCGCCGAACGGGTGCGGCAGATCGAGGCAGTACGCCCAGCGCTGCTCCAGGTGCAGCACATGGACGAACGCGTGCACGTCGCTGCGGGTGCCCGCGAGCAGGTTCCGGGTGTGCTGGTGGCCCGGCTGGTGTGTGTAGAGCGTGTAGAGCGTCTGGCGGTCGGGGGAGAGCACCGCCTGCCGGCCCTCGCCGCGCATCTCCTCCTCGGCGCCCGCCGGGACCGGCCTCTTGTCGCGGGTGAGCAGCGGGCTCAGGGCGCCGGTCCCGAGGTCCATCAGGCGTACGCGGTAGTGGTCCGGCGCCTCCGCGGGCAGCCATTCGAGCACGAACAACCCGAGGGTGTCCGTGGTGAACGCGTCCGCTTGGATGTTGCCGGCCACCGGGAGCCGCGTCTGGTTCTCGCCGTGGGTCACCAGCAGCGAGCCCGGCCGGCGCAGCACGCAGGCCGTACCGTCGGCCGATACGACCTCGGGTGCCCAGCCGGCTTCGAGCTGTGCGTTTGCCGCTGGTCCGGTGAGGGTGCCGTCCTTCATCGCGTAGACGAACGATCCGTCGGGGCTCACCGCGGACCGTTCGCCCCATCGACGCGTCGTCGAGCCGTCGACGGTCACCAGGCCACCGGTGGTCCGGGCGATCAGCCGGTCCGGGACCGCGGTCACCGGGGTGCGCCGGGGCGGATCGCAGGCGCTCAGGCCCGCGACGGCACCGGCGAGAATGAGCAAGTCACGCCGCGTGGTCATACCCGGCCGACACCGCGGCCGGCGGAAAGGTTCCGGGATCCGGGAACCTCGGCGGCCCGGGCGGTGTCGGCGCTGTGGAGGTGTCGGGGCTGGACGAGGCAGGCGAAGTCGACGACGCGGCCGCCGTGGAGCGGGCGCGCGGTGGTGACCTGGACGCGTACGACGTCCTGGTCGCCCGCTGGACCGCGCCCGCACACCGGTTCGCCGTGCTGCTCGGCGCGGGCGCGGAGGCCGACGACGTGGTGCAGGAGGCGTTCGTGAAGGCGTACCGGCAGCTCGCGCGCTACCGGGGCGATTCGGGGTTCCGCCCGTGGCTCTTCTCGATCGTCGCCAACGAGGCCCGCAACCTGCACCGCTCCCGCAAGCGCCGGGACGGGCTCGTGCTGCGCGCCGCCGCCAAGGAGGACCCGGCGCCCACCGATGCCGACCCCGCGGACCACGTGCTGGCCACGGAACGCCGGCAGCGCCTCGTCGACGGGATCCGCCTGCTCGACTCCCGCGAACGGGAGGTGCTGGTCTGCCGCTACTTCCTGGAGCTGTCGGAGGCCGAGACCGCCGACACGCTCGGCGTACCGAAGGGGACGGTCAAATCACGGACGTCGCGGGCGCTGACCCGCTTGCGCTCGCTGCTGGCCGTGGAGGAGGTGCCCGGTGCCTGACGACGATCCGCTGATCGCGGAACTCCGGGCCCTCGACGCGTGGCTGGACGTGCCACCGGCCGCGGACCAGCGCGCCGCCGTGCGGGCCCGGCTCGCGCCCCGGCGCCGCGCGCGGTGGATCGTCGCGGGCCTGGCGGCGCTGGTGGGGGCGGTCGGCGTGGTGGCGCCGGCCCGCGCGGCGGTGGTCGAGGCGGTCGGTGACGTCCTGCGGGTGGTCGGCATCGAGGTACGCCAGGACCGTACGCCCGGCGCGCTCCCGGCCACGCCGAGCCCGCTGCCCGGCGTCCGGATCGCCCGGCTCGACGAGGCGAAGCGGGCGGCGCTTTTTCCCGTACGCGTCCCCGCGGCGCTGGGCGTGCCGGACGAGGTGAAGCTGGCGGACCCGGATCCGGCCGGCGCCCCACGCGTCGTGACCATGACGTTCCGCGGCGGCGCGGTGCGGCTGGACCAGTTCGACGGGACGATCTCGCCGATGTTCCTCAAGGCCTCCGGGGGCAGCGCGGAGTGGACCGACGTCAAGGGCGAGGCGGCGATCTGGGTGGCCGGTCCGCACTCGGTCCGCTACGTCGACCGCCAGGGGTCGGAGCGTACGGAGACCGGCCGGCTCGCCGCGCCCACGCTGATCTGGTCCGGCGGCGTGGTCACGTACCGGCTGGAGGGCCTGGCCACGCTCGCCGAGGCGCGGGCGGCGGCGAGCGACCTGAGATGAGATGAGGCCGGGCACCACGGGGGTGCCCGGCCTCTGCCCTGAGGGTCTGATCAGCCGGTGTTGCGCATGCCGGCGGCGATGCCGTTGACCGTGGTGAGCAGGGCCCGCTCCAGCGCCGTGGAGTCCGACGGGGGACGGCGGGCGCCCGGTGCCGTCGGCAGCTGCCGGTCGGCGTCGCCCAGGTCGCGGTACTGCCGGAGAAGGGCGACCTGCAGGTGGTGCAGCGGCTCGAGGTACGTGTCGCGCACGTTGAGCGTCCGCGACAGCTCCGGCTGGGAGGCGAGCAGCTCCTCGTGGCCGGTGATGGCCAGGATCTCCTCGAGCGTCTTGGCGTACTCCTGCTCGATGAGGGCGAAGATCGGGTGCAGGGCCGGCGGCACCAGCGTCTCGACGTAGCGCCGGGCGATGGTGAGGTCGGTCTTCGTCAGCATCATCTCCACGTTCGAGATGAAGGTGCGGAAGAACTGCCAGTTCGCGTACATCTCGTGCAGCGCGTCGCCCTGGCCCGCCTCGCGGACCGCCGCGAGGCCGGTGCCGACGCCGAACCAGCCCGGCACGATCTGGCGGGTCTGGGTCCAGCCGAACACCCACGGGATCGCGCGCAGGCCGCCCAGCCCGGCGTCCGCGTTCGGGCGCTTCGCCGGCCGGGAGCCGATGTTCAGCGCGCCGAGCAGCTCCGTCGGCGTCGCCGCCCAGAAGTACGCGGGCAGGTCCGGGTTCTCGACGAGCGACCGGTAGCGCCGGAAGGCGGCGCCGGAGGCGGTGTCCATGGCCGCGTCCCAGCGCACCAGCGACGCGGCGTCCACCGACGGCTCGGTGTGCAGCAGGGTCGCCTGCAGCACGGCCGCCACGGTGAGCTCGAGGTTCTCCCGGGCCAGCGCCGGCAGCGTGTACTTGTCGGAGATGACCTCGCCCTGCTCGGTGACCTTGATGGCGCCGTCGAGGGTGCCGTACGGCTGGGCCAGGATCGCCTCGTGGGTGGGGCCGCCGCCGCGCCCGACCGTGCCGCCGCGGCCGTGGAACAGGCGCAGCCGTACGCCGTGCCGGGCCGCCACGTCCCGCAGCGCGCGCTGCGCCTTGTGGATCGACCACTGGCTGGTGGTGATGCCGGCCTCCTTGTTGCTGTCGGAGTAGCCGAGCATCACCTCCTGCAGGTCACCGCGGGCCCGGACGATCTCCCTGTACGCCGGCAGCGACAGCATCTCGTCCAGCAGCTCGCCGCCGGCGTCCAGCTCGGCGGGGGTCTCCAGCAGCGGCACGATGCCGATCCGCGCGCGTGAGGTGTGGATGTCGATGAGCCCGGCCTCGCGGGCCAGGACCGCCGCGGCCAGCACGTCGTCCACGCCGAGGGTCATCGAGATGATGTACGACTCGATGACGTCGGCGCCGAAGCGGTCCTGCGACTCGCGGATCGTGCCGAACACGTCGAACGTCTTGCGGGCCGACTCGGTGAGCGGGACGTCCGCGGCCGCCAGCGGGCGCCGGCCGGTCAGCTCGGTGGCGAGCAGCTTGGTGCGCTCCTCGCGGCTCAGGGTGGTGTAGTCCTCGACCTCGCCGACCTGGGCGAACATCTGCGCCAGCACCTCGTGGTGCTTCTCGGCGTGCTCGCGCACGTCGAGCGTGGCGAGCTGCAGGCCGAACGCGGAGACGGCGCGGATGGCCGAGGCGACCGTGCCGACCGCGGTGAGCTGGCCGGAGTTGCGGGCCAGTGACGCGCGGATCAGCTCGAGGTCGGCGATCAGCTCGTCGCTGCCCAGGTAGTCGCGGCCCGGCACGTGGGCGGTGCCCTGGCGCAGGCGCTGCCGGGTGTTGGCCAGCTTCGCCTTCACGCAGCGGACCTTGAGGCGGTACGGCTCCTCGGCGTTCGTCCGCCGGAACCGGGGCGCCACCTCGGGCAGCGCGTCCAGGTCCGCCGCGAGGCTGGCGGAGAGGTCGAGGGAGACCCCGCGCAGCCGCCGGGACACCGACAGCTCGTCGATGAGGGCGTCCATCGCCGCCTCGGTGGCCTGGATGCCGTGCTCGTGCTGGATGATCAGCACGTCGCGGGTGACGGCCGGCGTGACGAACGGGTTGCCGTCGCGGTCGCCGCCGATCCACGAGCCGAAGGTCAGCGGGCGCGCGGTCGGGGCGGTCTCCACGCCCAGCTGGCGCAGCGTCTCGGCCAGGTCGTCGAGCACCTGCGGGGCAGCCTCGGCGTACAGGTCCTTGAGGTAGTAGACGGCGTTGCGGGCCTCGTCCGTGGGGTCCGGCCGGTCGAGGCGCAGCTCGTCGGTCTGCCAGAGCAGGTCGATGAGCTCGGCGAAGCGGCGGGTCGAGGCGGTGGTGTCCTTGGCGCCGTACAGCACGGCCGCGCTCGCCTCGGCGTCCAGGGAGTCGGCGAGCTGGCGCAACTTCGACAGGATCGAACGCCGGGCGGCCTCGGTGGGATGTGCGGTGAAGACCGGCCGTACGGCGAGCCGGCGCGCGGC
This sequence comes from Nucisporomicrobium flavum, assembly GCF_016464385.1. Classification (GTDB taxonomy): domain Bacteria; phylum Actinomycetota; class Actinomycetes; order Mycobacteriales; family Micromonosporaceae; genus Actinoplanes; species Actinoplanes flavus_A. The sequence continues at coordinate 64,211 of NZ_JADMLH010000024.1, forward strand.
GGCGGCGATCTCGTCGGCCGGCACGCCCTTCTCGGCGATCTGCTTGGCGGCCTGGTCCAGCCAGCCGCCGTCGCGGGCCCGGCGCCGGCGCAGGTCCCGGGCGCGGTGCACCTGCTCGGTGATGTTCGCCAGGTGGAAGTACGTGGAGAACGCGCGGGCCAGCTTGGTGCCGGTCGTGACGTCCATCGCGGCGAGGCGCTCGGCGGCGGCCGGGGCGTCCGCGCGCACCAGGGCGCGGACCTCCTCGACCAGGTCGAGCAGCGGCTTGCCCTCCTGCCGGGCGAGGGTCTGGCCCAGCAGCGTGCCGATCCGGCGGATGTCCGCGCGCAGGGCGGCGTCGGGCCCGTCGGGGTCGAGCTGGCCGTGGTGGTCTGACACCGGGTCGCTCCTTTGCAAGTTCAAGACGTGCGGAGGACGGCGCTGTCCCGACTCCCCGCGATCGTATCGGTGCCGTGCCGCGGCCGGTTGATTTGAGGCAAGTCTCATAGCGCCTTACGTCTGCTTCACACCTTTCCGGTTTACCTGAGCGCCACAAAACCTCTGGGGAGGAAAAAGCATGACAAGCAGGACCCGACTGCTCACGGCTGGTGCCGTGACCGCGGCCGTCGCCCTCGCCGGCGTCGGGGTGGGCATCGCCGGCGCGGCGGCCGACACCCCGCCGCTGGCCTTCTCACTGGCCACGCCGAACGTGACGGCGGAGCGCTACGTGTACGGCGACGAGGTGTACCTGTACCTGGACCTCGGCGTGAACGTCATCGCCGGCAAGGACCCGTTCGAGGTCCGGGCGACCCGCAAGTCGTACGCGGACCCGATCGTGGCGCAGCAGTACGTCGTGAAGAACGGGAAGCGCAAGGCCGTGGCCCTGCCGGCCGGGATGGTCACCGACTGGAACGGGCTCAAGGACTTCACCACGATCACCATCAAGGACGCGTCGGGCGCCCAGGTGGCGAGCTACCAGACCGACTTCTGCCCGAACGACTACAGCTCCACGCGGACCCGGCGCGATGCTCCCGCTGACACGCCGTACCCGCAGGGCTGCAACGGGTACAACCCGTTCAATCTGGGCGCGGTGTGGGGCATCCAGGCCGGGTGGAACGCCGGGGTCGCCAGCATGCCGAACAAGGAGAACTTCGACCTGGCCGCGGGCTCGTACACCGCGACGGTCACCCTGAACCAGAAGTACCGGGACTACTTCAAGATCCCGGCGGACCAGGGCACCGCGCAGGTCAACCTCACGGTGGAGACCGTCCGCGAGGACGAGCGGGGCATCGAGACGGCGAAGGCGCGCGTCAAGGCGGCGAAGGCCGGCGACGACACCTCCGCCAAGGTGGCCGCGGCCCAGCACGGCGAGCACGCCGGGCAGGGCGACAAGGCGCTGCAGGTGGCGGCGTACGACCCGGCGTTCCGGCCGCCGGCGAAGGCCCCGCGCGCGATGAAGCTCTCCAGCATCGCCTCGGGCCCGCGTCCCGACCTGCGCTCGCTTCCCGCCTGGGGCATCTCCATGTCGGAGGAGGACGGCAAGACGTTCGTCAACTTCGGCGCCACCGTCTGGAACGCCGGCACCTCGCCGCTGCTGGTCGACGGCTTCCGGCGGACCGGCACCGAGCTGATGGACGCGTACCAGTACTTCTTCGACGCCAAGGGCAAGGAGGTCGGCTCGGTCGCGGCCGGCACGATGGAGTGGGACGCCCGCGAGGGGCACCGGCACTGGCACTTCACCGACTTCGCGCAGTACAACCTGCTCGGCGCCGACAAGAAGCTCGCCGTGCGCAGCGGCAAGGAGGCCTTCTGCCTGGCCAACACGGACTCGGTCGACTACACGATCCCGAACGCCAAGTGGCGCCCGGGCAACACCGACCTCTCCAGCTCCTGCGGGCAGAACACGGCCGTCGCGGTGCGCGAGGTGCTCGACATCGGCAACGGTGACACGTACACCCAGGACCGGCCGGGCCAGTCCTTCGAGATCACCGACCTGCCGAACGGCACGTACTACATCGAGGTCAAGGCCAACCCGTCGAACAAGCTCAGCGAGCTGAGCACGTCGAACAACACCGCCCTGCGGGAGATCCGCCTGGGTGGCACGCCGGGCGCCCGTACCCTCGAGGTGCCGTCGGTGCACGGCCTGGACTGATCCTCACCGGGCGAGTTCGAGGGCGTAGCCGGGCCACCATTGGCCGGCCGCGGGAGCGCCGTTCCCGCACGCGCCGTCGGACTCGCCCGGCCGTTTCACCCACAGATACGCGTCGACGACCGCGACCCCGGTCCGCGTGGTCGGCGGGTCGCCCAGGGACCGGCCGGCCGGATTGCACCAGTGCCGGTCCCCGGCGCCCTTCTGCGCCGGCCCGTTGCCGTTGCGGCTGGTGTCCACAACGAAGTGGGCACCACCCAGCAACGCGGACAGCTGAAGCCCGTACGCGACGTTGTCCGCCGTGGTCTCGAAGTTCGCCACGTTCAGCGAGAAGCCGGACGCCCGCGCGATCCCCGCCTTCCGCAGCGCCGTCACGAGCGGGCCGGTGTCGGTGATCCACGTCGGGTTCCCCGCGTCCAGGTACACGTGCACGCCGGGGACCGCCCGCAGCTCGCCGACCGCCTCGGCCAGGAGCGTGTAGCGCTCATGGGTGTGCTCCTCGTCGAGGCAGCCCTGCACCGCCTGCGGTATCGCGTCCGGCTCCAGCACGACAAGGGCCTCGTTGCCCTCCAGCGCGGCCGCTATCGCGCGTACCCAATCCCGGTAGGCCTCCGCGTCCTCGGCGCCGCCCGCCGACTGGCCGGAGCAGTCCCGGCCGGGGATGTTGTAGAGCGTCAGCACCGGTAGCCGGCCGGCCGCCGCGGCGGCCGTGACCAGCTGCCGGGCCCGCCGGTCGTAGCCCGGTTCGGCGTCGGCGAACCAGGTGGCGGCGGGCCGGTCGGCGATCCGCCGGATCGCCGCGGCGTCGGCGGTGCGACCGGCCGCCTCCCATTCCCGGACCTGCTCCGCGGCGGCCCCGTTCGGGTCGACGTAGAGCTCCCGGCCGGGTACGTGGCCGCCCCGCTCCGGGGCTGCCACGCTGGCCTGGACCGCGGCCGGGCCGGCCACCACCGGCGACTCCTCGCCGCGCATCGAGAGCACCACGATGGCGGCGAGGACGACGACGAGCGCCGTGCAGGCGGCGGCCAACGGCCACCGGCGGCCGGCCGGCAGGGCGTGCCGGGACATCAGCGCACCCGGATCCAGCGGCCCACCGACGGCACACCTTCGGCATCGGTGAGGAACAGCATGTACCAGCCGGAGGGCACGAGCCCCCTGGCCTTGGGCACGCTCAGCGCCAGCCCGCCGGTCGCCGGGGTGATGTCGAGCGCCACCGACCGCTGGTCCAGGTCGGTCACGTGGGTGACCGCGCTGGGCCGGACCAGGCGGGCCGTACGGACCCGGCCGGCGTCCGGCGTGGCCACCGCGAACGTGGTGCCGCGCTGCACCGCCTCCGGCGCGCCGCCGATCACCGGACGGTCGCCCTTGAACAGGTACGGCGGGGAGTACACCTCGATCCGCTGCTCGAACGTGCCCGGGTTGCGGCCGCTGGGGTCGTACAGCGGGTCGGAGCCCATCGTGATGACCCGGCCGTCGGGCAGCAGCAACGCCTCCGAGTGGTAGTTGCGGCCGACCGAGGACTCCGCGGCGGTCTCGAACTTCCCGGTGCCGGGACGGTAGATCTGCGCGTTGAACAGGTCGCTGCGCGTCTTGTCGCCGTAGCGCCCGCCGCGGTACCCGGACGAGCCGCCGGTGGTGAAGACGGTGTCGTCGGGCAGGATCACCGTGCTCAGGTACCGGGCCGGGTGGGGCAGGTCGGGCCCCGGCTCGTAGACGGGCGCCGGCTGGTCCAGGTCCGCGACGGCGGTCCGTGCGGTGGAGACGGCCGACTCGCCGACCTCGCCCCCGCCGAAGATCATCACCTTCTGGTCCTGGGCCGGCGGCAGCAGCACCGACGAGCTGGTCTCGGTCATCCGCGGGTCGCGCAGCCCGGGAACCTCCTTGAACGTGTTGTTCTTCAGGTTCCACAGGCCGGGCGTACGGCCCTCGGTGTCCGAGCCGTAGCCGGCGTTCGAGCCGGAGAAGAACAGCTTGCCGTCCTTCATCAGGTGCAGCGCCGGGTACGTGGGGAACACCCGCTTGAGCTCCGGGGCGTCCACCCAGCGCCGCTGGTCCTTGAGGTAGCGCTCGTTGTGCCCGGGCAGCATCCGGCCGAACTCGTCGAGGCCGGAGACGGCGAGCACGTCGCCGCCGGGCATCTCGGCGAGCGTCGGGTACCACCGGTGCTCCACCATGTCCCCGGTACGCACGTAGCGCTCGGTCCGCGGGTCGAACTCGTACGACGTCTTGTCCCCGCCGTACTCCTGCTTCTCCCGGGTGATCTTGTCAGCGAGACCGTAGATGTTCCGCTTGTCCGCGCCCGTCAGTCCGGAGACGGTGTACTGCGCGGGGTGGTCGACGATCGGCCCGTCGCCCTCCTCGACGGCGTCCACCCACACCTCGGCGGCGCCGGCGTGGGTCATCACCTCGTCGCCGTGCTTCATCGTCGTGGCGGCCGGCACGGTCAGGTCGTCCCGGGTCCGGTACGCGGTCCCGTCGGCCGACAGCAGCGTCGTGCCCTTCGGGAACGCGCGCGGCCCACCGGTCGCGGACTCGTTCTTGATCTTCATGACGCCGGCCGCGTGGGTGATGTTCTTCTCCAGCACCTCGTACGACTTCGTGCCGCCGGCGATCAGCAGGTTGCCGTTGGGCAGGAAGGTGTGCCCGGCGCAGAACACGTCCGTCGGCGTCGGCACCTCGGAGAACGAGTCCTTCGCCGGGTCGTACAGGACGGTGCGGAAGGTTCCCGCCTCGAAGTTGTCCCGGTTGTTGCCGCTGCCCGCGACGATGAGCACCTTGCCGGTGTTCAGCAGCGCCGCGTGGATCGCGTTGACCCGGAAACCCTGCGGCACGGGCAGCCGCGACCAGTGGCCGTACTTCTGTTTGTACGACTCCCGGTTGATGCTGAAGTCGTGCAGGGCGTCCGCGCCGAACGCGACCATCGGCCGGTTCACGAACACGAGCACGCTGAGCACGACCAGGCCGATGCCGGCGCTGAGCAGCCGGCGGGGCGTCGAGGTGCGGGGACGGGGCTTCATGCGTACGTCTCCACGGGTGCTTCGGTCTCCTTCTGCTGCGGGGTCTCCGGCGGAGGGGTCCGCCGGGCGGTTCTGCGGCGCCGGTATTCCTGACCGGCCCAGATGGCCGGCGGCGCGAGACAGACGATCAGGTTGAGGCCGGGCCACAGCCACATCGCGCCGTCGACGTGCCCGCCGATCGGCGCGGCGATCAGCAGCGCGACGTAGAAGGCGGCCCAGCGCAGGCTCTGCTGGAAGGTGAGCAGCCGGTCCGGGCTGGCCGAGTCGCCCTTCGGCGTGACCACGAACCCGGCCTTGCGGCGTAACAGCGCCCCGATGTACGAGGACACGTAGATCGGCGTGGACAGCGTCGACATCACCATGCCGGCGAGCCCGGACGACCCGGCCTCCTCGTGCGGGCTGGTGTTGTGCCGCCGGTTCCACAGGTACAGCCCGATCTGGAACAGGGCGGCGTCCACGTACAGCATCAGCCAGACCTCCGCCGGCACCTGCACGCCCTTCGCGCCGAGCACGAGGTAGCAGATCGCGTTCACGGCGCCGAGCAGCCAGGCCAGCGCGGTCAGCGGGTAGTACGACATCAGCAGCGCGTAGTGCAGCCCGCGCCGGAACCCGAGCCGCCACGCGAACCGCGCGAACGACCGCAGGACGACCTCGTCGGTGCCGCGGGACCACCGGTGCTGCTGACTGAAGTAGTCGGTCCAGGACGACGGCCCTTCGCCCACGGCCAGGACGTCCGGCGTGTAGACCGACCGCCACCGCTTGCCGGTCTCCGGGTTCCGTCCACTGTGCACCGCGAGGCTGGTGGCCATGTCTTCGGTGATCGAGTCCTGCAGGCCGCCGATGCTGCGCAGGGCGGAGATGCGTACGGCGTTGTTGGTGCCGACCAGCATCGAGATGCCGAGGCGGTTGCCGGCGCGCTGCAGCAACGAGTGGAACAGGTACTGCTGCGACTCCGCCCAGCGCGTGACGACGTTGTCGTAGTTGCCGTAGATCTGCGGGCCGACGACGAACGCCACGTCCGGGTCGCGGAAGTAGCCGAGCAGCCGCTCGCAGAAGTTCGGCATCGGCACGTGGTCCGGATCGACCGACACGAAGACGTCGTAGCCGTCGCCGCGCGCGTCCACCCAGGCGTTGTAGTTGCCGTGCTTCGTCTTCGCCTTGTACGCGCCGGCCTCGGTGTTGTACCGCTCGATCCCTTTGCGGCTGAAGTGCCGTACGCCGATGCGCGCGCACATCGCCTTGACGCCGTCGTCGTTGCCCTCGTCGAGCAGCCAGACGTCGTACGGCCCGGCGTGCCGGATCGCCCTGGCCGCGCGCAGGGTCCGCTCGACCATCTCGACCGGTTCCTTGCCGGGCACGATCGTGGTCAGGAACGCCACGCGCAGGCCGGCGTCGGGGACCATCGGCACCGGGTCGCGGGCCCACAGCGTCGCCAGGCACAGGGTCACCACGTTGACGAGCCGGAACAACTCGATCAGCGCGGTCGCCACGATCATGAACATCGTGGCCGCGTACAGCCACACGTCCAGGCCGGGGTCGGGCACCTGCAGCGACGACAGCAGCCAGCCGAAGAACGTGCTCTCGAAGGCGAACGCGAACAGGGTGATCAGCACGGTGAGCACCGGGCGGCGGCGGGCCAGCGGACGCATCCGTACCGGCTGGGGGCCGTCGCCGTCCGGGAGCTCGGCGGGGCCGGCCAGCACGCTGTAGCCGCTGTACTCGTACCTGCCGGGCAACAGCACGGTCGGGGCGGTGAGAGCCCGCGAGAGCGCCTGATCGGCGGGGGTTCTCGGCGCGGGGATCTCAGTGGAAGGGTGGGCAGGGTCGCGCATGGCGTCCTCTCACATCGGACCCGGGCATGGCAACGGGCGCCGGGCACGACGGGATGCGTCGCGACCGGCGTCCGGTGTGGACGGTCAGGCGGAGAGCGGCACGGCCGGGCGTACGCGCGCCGGAGCGTCGGCCGTGGGCCCGGCGTTGCGCGTCCGGGTGGCCTGGCGCTGGCGTCCCGGCTGGCTCGGCGACGCCCCGCTCAGCGACAGCCGGGCCGGGGTGTGCGCGGGCCGGGCCTTGGTGACGAAGGCACGCCGGGCCGCGGCGAAACCGGAGCGGTCGCCGTACATGTCGCTGCTCATCTCGGCGAGCTCGCGGGTCTCGTACACCTCCAGCGGCACCCGCTCGGTGGCCAGCCGCTTGGCTTTCGCGGCCTGCAGGCGACGGGCGGTCCGGGCGTCGGCGTGCCGTCCGGCCAGCGCGGTGAGCCATTCGGCGTACGCCTCGGGGCGACGCGGGCCGACCTCGTCGACCAGGCCCATCGACTGCGCCTGTGCCACGCTGACCGGCAGCTTCTCGTCGATGAGCCGCTGCGCGGTGTCCGCGCCGACCCGCCGGGGCAGGGTGAACGTGTGCAGCTCGGAGCCGTACAGGCCCATGTCGTAGTACGGGTTCAGCACCACGCCGTCGCGGGCCGCCACGATGTCGGCGCCGAGGCCGAGCATCGCGCCGCCGGCTCCGGCGCTGCCCGCGTACGCGGCGATGACGACCTGCCGGGTGCAGGTGATGATCTCCCGGCACACCTCGTTGATCGCCTTGATGTTCGCCCACGCCGCGCCGGCGGGATCGGCCGCCGCCTCGACGGCGTTGAGGTGGATGCCGTTGCTGAACGCGTCGCTGCCGCTGCGCAGCACGAGCACCCGGGTGTCCTGTGCGGCCGCGTGGCGCAGGGCGGCCAGCAGGCGGTGGCAGTGCCCGGTGGACATCGCGCCGTTGTAGAAGTCGAACGCCAGCCAGCCGACCGACCCGGCCCGCCGGTACCGGATCTGGCGGTACGACGGCGCTTCCGGCTCGACGCCCGCGGGCAGCGGGGAGTGCGGCACACCGCGCAGCCGCTTGCCGAGCAACGTGGTGGCGGGCAGCTTGAAGTGGCCCGGGCCGGAGCCGTCCCGCAGGTGGCCCAGCCACACGCTGCCGTCGCCGGTGCCGACCAGCACGGCTCCCTGCCGGCGGCCCAGCACGGTACCGGGACGGGCGCCGCGGGTCAGGCCGGGATGCGCGTCGTACGCGAAGACCTCCAGCCCGGCCAGCTCGGTGCGGACGCCCGGCGCGCCGTCCGCGGCCCGGATCTTGCGCAGGATCTGGTCGGTCGGCGCGGACCAGTCGAAGGCGCGGTCGGCCTGCGTCATCACCGGCCGCGGCCGGGCGCCCTGCACCTCCACGGTCAGCTCGGTCGCGGGCACCGGCTGGAACGCGGGGTCGGCGGCCTTCGCGACGACCTCGAAGACGCACTCCAGCACCGCGTCGGCCACCGGTCCGTTGTAGAGCGAGGACTTGCGCGGCGCCGCGGCCGGCATCGGGAACGTCCGGGTCGCCCAGATCGGGCCCGCGTCCATCTCCTCGACCGCCTGCAGCGCGGTCACGCCCCACGTCGGCGCGGACTCGGCGATGGCCCAGTCCAGCGAGGACGGCCCGCGGTCACCCACCGGGCCGGGGTGCAGGATCACCGTCCGCCAGTTCTGCCAGACCTGCGCCGGCACGCGGTCCTTCAGGTACGGGCAGACGATCAGCTCGGGCCGCGCGGCGCGGACGCCGTCGATCATGTCCTGCGCGCCGGTGGCCAGCAGGACGCCGACGTCGTGCCCGGCCTCCCGCAGGGCGCACCAGACGCGCTGGCTCAAGCCGTTGAACCCGGACACGAGCAGTAGAACCCGCACATTGCCTCCCCAGACAATCCCCCACAACAGCCCGGCAGTCTGGACCACCCGATTGGCACGATGTCGGACTTGCTGTCCGATAACGGTCGGCCGCGCCGACGTCCCCGGGTGGCGGACTAAGCTTGGGGGCGTACCCCCCGTCCAACTGGCGTCGGGGGTTTTCGATGTGCCTGTCGGGAGAGCTTTTTTCATGCAACTCAGCGGCCTCATCCCGGCCTCCCTGCGTGACCGCGGGCTGGCGCGGGCCCGTGACCTGGCCCGCAAGGGCGGGGTGGACTCCGATGCGCTCGACCTGACCGCCCCCGCCGCGCTGCGCCCGTTCGTCGTCGCGTCCGTCGCCGGACCGGCCGAGCTCGGCGGCGCCGGCCGTCCGGTGCTCGCCGTCACCGCCACGAGCCGGGAGGCCGACGACCTCGCCAACGCGCTCGGCTGCCTTCTCGACCCCGGCCGCGTCGCCGTGTACCCGTCCTGGGAGACGCTGCCGCACGAGCGGCTCTCGCCCCGCTCGGACACCGTCGGCCGCCGGCTGGCCGTGCTGCGCCGCCTCGCGCACCCCGCCGAGTCCGGTGGCGCGCCGCTGCAGGTCGTCGTCGCGCCCGTACGGTCGATGCTCCAGCCGCAGCTCAAGGGCCTCGGCGACCTCGAGCCGGTCGAGCTGCGCGCCGGGGGAGAGGCCGAGCTCGAGGACGTCGCGCGGCGGCTCAATGACATGGCGTACGCCCGCGTCGACCTGGTCACCAAGCGGGGCGAGTTCGCCGTCCGCGGCGGCATCCTCGACGTCTTCCCGCCCACCGACGAGCACCCGTCCCGGGTCGAGTTCTGGGGCGACGAGGTCGAGGAGATCCGCACCTTCGCCGTCGCCGATCAGCGCACCATCGACCCCGTCGAGCGGCTCTGGGCGCCGCCCTGCCGCGAGCTGCTGCTGACCCCGCCGGTCCGTGCCCGCGCCGCCGAGCTGGCCCAGGAGCACCCCGAGATCGCCGAGATCCTCGACAAGCTCGCCGAGGGCATCCCGGTCGAGGGCATGGAGTCGCTCGCCCCCGCGCTCATGGACGGCACGGACTCCATGGAGCTGCTCATCGACTGCATGCCGCGGGGCACGCACGTGCTGCTCTGCGACCCCGAGCGGATCCGGACCCGGGCACACGACCTCACCCGTACCTCCGACGAGTTCCTGGAGGCCAGCTGGGCCGCGGCCGCGGTCGGCGGCCAGGCCCCGATCGACGTCGGCGCCGCCGCCTTCAAGACCCTCGCGGACGTCCGCGCGCACGCCGCCACCCTGCACCAGCCGTGGTGGACGGTCTCGCCCTTCGGTCTGGCCGACGCCGGCGAGCAGCCGTCGGACACGCCGTGGCTGGACACGCCCGAGGTCGACGTGTCACCGGACCTCGGCGACGCGATCGCCCTGCACGCCCAGCCCGTCCCGCTCTACCACGGCGACACCGCGAAGCTCGCCGGCGACCTGCGGCAGTGGGCCGGCGAGCAGTGGGCGATCGCGCTGGTCTTCGAGGGCCACGGCACCGCCCAGCGGGCCACCGAGCTGCTGCGCGACGCCGGGCTCGGCGTCACCCCGGTCGACGCGATCGAGACCGGCATCGAGCCGGGGCAGCTGCTGGTCACCTGCGGCGGGCTCAACCACGGCTTCATCGACGAGGGCTCCCGGCTCGCCATCATCACCGGCAACGACATCACCGGCGGCCGCGGGGCGTCCACCCGGGACATGCGCAAGATGCCGAGCCGGCGGCGCAACACGATCGACCCGCTGGAACTCAAGCCCGGCGACTTCGTGGTGCACGAGCAGCACGGCATCGGCAAGTACGTCGAGCTGGTGCAGCGCACGGTCAACGGCGCCGAGCGCGAGTACATGGTCATCGAGTACGCCCCGAGCAAGCGCGGCCAGCCCGGCGATCGCCTGTTCGTCCCGACCGACCAGCTCGACCAGCTCTCCCGCTACGTCGGCGGCGAGCAGCCCAGCCTGCACAAGATGGGCGGCTCCGACTGGCAGAAGAGCAAGGCGCGGGCCCGCAAGGCCGTCCGCGAGATCGCGGCCCAGCTCATCCAGCTGTACGCCGCCCGTCAGGCGTCCAAGGGCCACTCGTTCGGGCCCGACACCCCGTGGCAACGCGAGCTGGAGGACGCGTTCCCGTACACCGAGACGCCGGACCAGATGGCCGCCATCGAGGAGGTCAAGCACGACATGGAGCTGGCCGTGCCGATGGACCGCCTGATCTGCGGCGACGTCGGCTACGGCAAGACCGAGATCGCCGTACGCGCGGCCTTCAAGGCGGTCCAGGACGGCAAGCAGGTCGCGATCCTGGTGCCCACCACGCTGCTGGCCCAGCAGCACTACAACACGTTCGCCGAGCGGATGGGCCAGTTCCCGGTGACGATCAAGCAGCTGTCCCGGTTCCAGACGCCGAAGGAGGCGGCGCTGACCCTGGAGGCGGCCGCCAACGGCACCGCCGACATCGTCATCGGCACGCACCGGCTGCTCTCCAAGTCGACGCACTTCAAGAACCTCGGCCTGATCATCGTGGACGAGGAGCAGCGGTTCGGCGTCGAGCACAAGGAGCAGCTCAAGGCGCTGCGGGCGTCGGTGGACGTGCTCACCATGTCCGCCACACCGATCCCGCGCACGCTGGAGATGGCGATCACCGGCATCCGTGAGATGTCCACCATCGCCACCCCGCCCGAGGAACGGCACCCCGTGCTGACGTACGTGGGGGCGTACGACGAGAAGCAGGTGGCCGCGGCCATCCACCGCGAGCTGTTGCGCGACGGCCAGGTGTTCTTCCTGCACAACCGCGTCGAGTCCATCGACAGGGCGGCGCGCAAGCTGCGCGAGCTGGTGCCCGAGGCGCGGGTCGCCGTGGCGCACGGCCAGATGGGCGAGGAAGCCCTCGAGAAGGTGATGATCGGCTTCTGGGAGAAGGAGTTCGACGTCCTGGTCAGCACGACCATCGTCGAGTCCGGCATCGACATCCCGAACGCCAACACGCTCATCGTCGAGCGCGCCGACCTGCTCGGCCTGAGCCAGCTGCACCAGATCCGGGGCCGGGTGGGCCGCGGCCGCGAGCGGGCGTACGCGTACTTCCTCTACCCGCGCGAGAAGCCGCTCACCGAGACGGCCCACGAGCGCCTGGCCACCATCGCCCAGCACACCGAGCTCGGCGCCGGCATGTACGTGGCCATGAAGGACCTCGAGATCCGCGGCGCCGGCAACCTGCTCGGCGGCGAGCAGTCCGGCCACATCGAGGGCGTCGGCTTCGACCTGTACGTGCGCATGGTCGGCGAGGCGGTGCAGGCCTTCAAGGGCGAGCGACCCGAGGAGGAGCCCGAGGTCAAGGTGGACCTGCCGGTCGACGCGAACCTGCCGACCGAGTACATCTCCGTGGAGCGGCTGCGCCTCGAGATGTACCGCAAGCTCGCCGAGGCCCGCGACGGCGCCCGCCTCGACGAGGTGGTCGCCGAGATGACCGACCGGTACGGCACCCCGCCCGAGCCGGTCGCCAACCTCATCGCGGTCGCCCGTTTCCGGCTGGTGGCGCGGGCGTACGGCCTTACCGACGTCTCCGTGCAGGGCAAGCACCTGCGCTTCTCGCCGCTGCCGCTGCCGGACTCCAAGCAGATGCGGCTCAAGCGCTACCACCCCGACTCGGTCTACAAGCCGGCCAACGACCAGGTGAGCGTCCCGCGCCCGACGACCCGCCGGGTGGGCGGCGAACCGCTGCGCGACCAGGCGCTGCTGCAGTGGTGCACGCAGCTGCTCAAGGACGTGTTGGGTGACATCCCGGCCCCGGTTACGCCGGGTGCCTCCCGAGCGTGAGAGAGTCATGACCATGCAGCGTGCTCGCCGACTCGCATCCACGGCCGTCGTCGCCGTCCTCGCCATCACCGGCCTGGCCGCCTGCCAGCAGTCGCCCGACGTGGCGGCCTATGTGGGCGGCGGCACCATCACCGAGGACCGGGTGCAGGACATCTACGACCAGGTCCGCGACGAGCTGACCGCCGCGCGGGAGCAGGCCCAGCAGCAGAAGGGCGCCTCCGCCGAGCCGCTGCCGCCGCTCACCATGCCGATCAAGCAGCAGGACGTGCTCAACACGCTGCTGACGGTCGACGTGCTCCGCAAGTCGGCCAAGGAGCACAACCTCCAGGCCGCCGACTCGCCGACCGTCGAGCAGGTCGCCCAGGCGCGGAACTACTCGCCCCAGTGGGAGTACACGAAGCTCTACACGGAGACGTACCGGCTGCGGACCGCGCTGCAGGGCGCCGTCAAGCCGGCCACGCTCACCGACGCCGACCTGCGCGACGTGCACAGCCGGCTGGTCAAGGGCGGCATCGCCGACCCCTCCACCACCTTCGAGCAGTTCAAGAACACGCTGTCGCCGGAGAACAAGTCGCTGCTCGAGACGTACGCGGCGATGCGCGGCGAGCTGACGAAGATCGTGGCGGACGAGAAGGTCAAGCTCAACCCGCGGTACGGCAACCAGGAGGTCGTCCTGCTGTCGGCCCAGGGCTCGGACGGCAAGGACGTGCCGCTGATCGTGCTGCCGTTCGCCGGCGACGACGAGTCCGGCGACCCGTACGTCACCGACGTCTCCGCCGTGGCCGACGTCGCCTGATGCCCGGCGCCGGGCGCATCGTCCTGCTGGTCACCTCCCCGAGGCTCCCGGCCGGGCTGCTCACGGCGGCGGCCTGGGACCTGGTCCGCAGCTCCCCGGTGTACGCCGCCGCCGACAGCGAGCAGGCCACCGCGCTGCGCTCGGCCGGCGTGCCCGTGACGGTCGTCGAAGCCGACCCTGAGCTGCTCGTCGCCGCGCTGGCCACGCACCCCACGGTGGTGTGGCTCGCCGGCGCCGCCGGGGACGAGGACTTCGCCCGCCGGCTCGGTCTCCGGCTCGCCCGGGAACCGTCCCTGGCCGAGCTCGAGCTCTGCTACGGCTCCTGGGACCCGCCCGGCGCCCGGCTGCTCGACGCGGTGGCCGTCATGGACCGGCTCGCCTCGCCCGGCGGCGACCCGTGGAAGCGGCAGCAGACCCACGAGACGCTCGCGCCGTACCTGCTCGAGGAGAGCTACGAGGCGTACGACGCGATCGTGTCGAAGGACCTGGCCGCCCTGCGCGAGGAGCTGGGCGACGTGCTGCTGCAGGTCGTGCTGCACGCCCGGCTCGCCGAGAACCTGCCCGAGGACGAGCGCTGGACCGTCGACGACGTGGCCGGCGGGCTGGTCGACAAGATGGTGCGCCGCAACCCGCACGTCTTCGCGGGCGAGGAGGTCGACGGCGTCCAGGCCATCATCGACAACTGGGAGCGCATCAAGAAGGAGGAGAAGGCCCGGGAATCGGTCCTGGACGGCATCGCGCTGAGCCAGCCGGCACTGTCCCTGGCCGCGAAGATCCTCCAGCGTACGGAGCGGGCCGGGCTCACCGTGCAGCTGCCCACGGGCGACGACCTGGGCGCGGCCCTGTTGCGCCTGGTCGCGCAGGCCCGTGCCGACGGTCTCGACCCCGAGGCGCTGCTGCGCCAGGCCGCGCTGGCGTACGCCGACGACGTGCGGGCCCGAGAGAATGTCGACGTGCGGGCCCGAGAGAATGTCGGACCCGCCGAGTAGATTTCGCTCCATGCCGGAGTTCGTCCCGCTCGCCGAGCGCATCGTCGACGCCATCCTCGCCAGCGACCCCGCCCTGGCGTCGTATGCGGGCGACCACCGCTACGACGACCGGCTGCCCGACCGCTCGCCCGGCGCGGTGGCCGAACGGGTCACCATGCTGCGCGACGCGGCCGACGCCCTCGCGGGCATCGACCCCGACGCGTTCGGCGAGCAGGACCAGGTCGACCACGCGATCCTGTCGGCCGTCGTCGAGCGCGGCCTGTTCGAGCTCACCGACGTGCGCGAGCACGAGTGGAACCCGCTGGCGCACAACCCGGCCCCGCTGCTGCACGCTCTCCTCGCCCGCCCGTTCGCACCCGCCGAGGAGCGGCTCACCAGCCTCGGCGGCCGCCTCGCCGCGGTCCCCGACGCGCTCGCCACCGCCCGCGCGGTGCTGCGCGACGTGCCCCGGCTGCACGCCGAGATCGCGGTCGGCCAGTTCGCCGGCGCGGCGTCCCTGATCCGCACCCAGGTGCCGGAGCTGCTCGCCGAGGCGCCCGGCCTGCGCCCGGCCGTGGAACCGGTGGCCGCCGCCGCGCTGGACGCGCTGGCCGAGTTCGACGGCTGGCTGCGGGCCAACCTCGAGAGCGGCGAGCCGGGCCGCGACCCCCGCCTGGGGCGCCCGCTCTGGGAAGCCCGGCTCTGGCACACGCTCGACACCGAGCTGCCGGCCGCCGAGGTCCTCGCCCGGGCGCAGCGCAACCTCGACGAGGTCGGCGCCGCCCTGCGCGAGGCCGCGGCCGAGCTGGTCGGCGGTCCGGCCACCGACGAGACCGTACGCCGCGCCCTCGGCACGTTGGCCGCCGAGCACCCCGACGAGTCCACCATCGTCGACCTGGCGAAGGTCACCATGGCCGAAGCCACCGAGTTCGTCCGCGAGCACGACCTGATGACGCTCGTCGACGACCCGTGCCTGATCGAGGAGATGCCGGAGTTCGCCCGCGGCGTCGCCGTCGCCTACTGCGACCCGCCCGGCCCGCTCGAGACCGCGGACGTCCCGACGTTCTACTGCATCGCCCCGGCCCCCGCCGACTGGCCCCGCGACCGCGTCGAGTCGTTCTACCGCGAATACAACGACCACATGCTGCGCAACCTGACCGTGCACGAGGCGATGCCCGGCCACTTCCTGCAGCTCGCCCACTCCCGCCGCTTCCGCGCCGGCACCCGGGTCCGCGCGCTCGGCTTCTCCGGCCCGTTCGTGGAGGGCTGGGCGGTCTACGCCGAGGAGCTGATGGCCGGCCTCGGGTTCGGTGGCCTGCCCGTACGCCTCCAGCAGCTCAAGATGCAGCTCCGCATGAGCCTCAACGCGGTCATCGACCAGCTCGTCCACTGCGAAGACCTCCCCGAGTCCGAAGCGATGGCGCTGATGACCACGCGCGGCTTCCAGGAAGAGGGCGAGGCGGCGGGCAAATGGAAGCGCGCCCTGCTCACCTCGACCCAGCTCTCGACCTACTTCGTGGGCTACACCGAAGTCGCGGCAATCGCAGCAGCCCGCCCATTCGGCGCCACCCCCAAAGCCTGGCACGACGCGATGCTGGCGCACGGCTCCCCGCCACCCCGCCACCTCCGCACCCTCCTCGGCGTCTGACGGCCGCTTTCTCTCTCCCGCGCCTGGCTTTCCGCTTCACGAAGACGGTGCCCGCTTGCGGTAAATTCGGCCGGTGCCGGGACTGCCGATCAGCAAGAAGCAGCTGGACAAGCTCGGGGATCGCCTACGCGACGCCGGCAGTCCGGCCGCGGAAGACTTCGAAATGCTGGAAGCCGTTCTCGGTGCCTATGACGAGGCGCTGCAAGAGGTCAGAGAGACGCTTCGCGAGCTCGGCTTCGAGCCGACCGTGAGACTCAAGACCACCGGCACCATCGTCGACAAGCTTCGCCGCGAGCGAAGTTCAAGTCTGAAGACCATCCATGACTTGGCCGGTGCCCGCATCGTGCTCTCCGGATCGCTGAGGGCTCAGGATGCCGCAGTGCGCTTGATCTCGGAGGCATATTCGGACGCCCCTGTCCCTCCGCTCGTCATCGACCGGCGGTCCGATCCTCGAGCGGGCTACCGAGCCGTTCATATGATCTTGAAGATCGGCGGAATCCCTGTCGAGGTGCAACTTCGTACCGAGCTGCAGGACCGCTGGGCTCAGCTCTTCGAGAGGCTCGCCGATGTCTGGGGCAGGCAGATCAGGTATGGGGGCGCACCAAGCGGCGACAGTGCCGACCGCGCCGCTCGTAGGCAGGACATCGTCGACCTCATGATGAAGATCAGCGGCCTCATGGAAGAGCATGAAGCCAGGGGCGCCAAGATCGAGGGGTGGGGGATTCCTGCGCTGCTGCGGAACGCCGGGGTGGGGTTCGCGACTGTCGAGGAGGACGTGCCTGTCGAGTTTCGCGGGGTACGCTCCACGTATCTGGAGTTGAAGGCTGACGAGGCGCGCCTGGACAAGAGACTTCGTGTCTTGTTGACAATGGTTGCCGACATGCTGGAAAGAGAGGTGAATCCCCGATGAAGCACTACCTGGTGGTCTTCGACCGCATCCGCGGTGAAGTGCTCCGCGAGGAGGAGTTCCTCGACCGCGCGAGCGCACTCCGAGCTCGTTTCCAGACGGAGCGCGCCGACGGCGTCTCGGCGGACATGGAGGTCGTCATTCTCGGGGCGGAATCGCCTGAGGCGCTTCGGCGTACGCACGCGCGCTACTTTCAGACAGCCGGCCAGTTGGCACGAGCCGGTCTGGATGGGCTGGCCAGCGCCTGACCGCAGGTGTCCGACCGCGTGGCTTCAGGTGCCGCGGCGGTCGATCAGTTTGGCGGCCGGGGGCGTCTTGAAGGTCTCTTCCGCGACCTGGTCCGCGTAGTGGGTCATCGCCACGTCGATGGTGGTCCGGTTCAGCGTTCCGCTGAAGCTGCCCAGCACGCCCTCATTGGTGACGCAGGTGCGGAAGTCGCGGGCCGCCGCGCCGTCGACGCCCATCAGTTCCACGCAGGTGGCATGGCGGCCGGCGATCGTCGTGTCGTGCTGGTCGACCTGGACGTCCGGGTCGAGGACCGCCTTGTTCAGCAGCGTCAGCAGCGTGGCCGGGGTGATCATGCCGCTGGCGTCGGCGCCGCGGAACACCGTGGGCGGGGGTGGGCTGGTCGGGGTGGCCGGGGCGGTCATCGTGCAGGTTGCCGGCTTGGTGGTGGTGCGGCATTCCGTGGTGGCGTCCGCTGTCACCATCAGTTTGCCGCCCGGGTACACGTAGGCGGACCGGAGCGGCTTCTGCGCCTGGGCGATGGTGGCCGTCTTGCCGCCGGGGAGCTGGTACGTCGCCTCGTACGTGAGGGCCGTCGCGTTGGAGAGCTGGGCGGCGAGGTCGGCGACCAGGTCGTTGCGGCTGAGCCCCTGCGCCGCCGGGTCGTCGAGGTCCGAGCAGCCTGCCGTGGCGGCGAGCGCGAGCAGAGCGGCCGTCGTGAGACGGAGACGGGTGGAGGGCACGAGCCCACCTTTGCCGATGTGCGCAAGCGCGCGCAAACCGGTATTCACCCCGTCGCTCTCCGCAGCCGCACGAGCGTTCCCGAGCAAGCGCAGCGCAGCGTTCAAGCGCGAGTGCGGCTCAGCAGCTGCTGGCGCATCACGTACCGCCGGATGACGCGGGCCTGGCTCTCGTCCGTGGCGAAGATCGCGACGATCTCCACCGACATCGGCCCCGGCGGCACCTGCTGGGGCAGCATCGCGACCCGGGCCGCCACCGCCGAGATGTCGACGATCTCGCTGCCCAGCTGGATCCACAGCTGCAGTTCCTCGCCCGCGACCACGTTCGTGCCCTCGAAGTGGGCGCGCATGCTGTGTTCGCTGATGTCGCGGATCCAGCCGTGGGCGTCCTCCCAGCCGGGCCGGCGCATGATGATGCGTTCGCCGCCGCCGCCCCGGACGAAGAGGCGCTGCTGCTCGATCTCGGCCGTACCCGAGGCTTGCAACTCCACCCGGTTCTCGGCGATGCCGACGACGGCGCAGGGGAGCGCGTACCTGCCGCGGGGGGCGGCGGACCAGCGCAGCGTGACCGGCGTGCCCACCGGGGGCACGGCGGCCTGCGGCGCCGACAGGGTCAGGCCCGCGCCCTCGGCGTGGACGACGCGGACGCGGGCGGCCTGCTCGTCGGAGGCGGTCATCTCGACGTACGAGCCGGCATCGGGGAGGTGCGCGGTGGTAGTCATGGCAACCCCGGAAATCGGCAGAGCGCGTACCGGCTTGAGGCAAGTGCCGCCGGAAGTTCACCGGCCGCCGCCACGCGGGGAACCCCGGCTCGATACCCTCAGGGTCGTGGTCGGCCGCAGGGTCGCGGTCCGAGTTTCATCCGTACGAATATGAGGAGCGACACGACACATGGCCACCATTGAAGCGATCGTCGCCCGGGAGATCCTCGACTCGCGGGGCAACCCGACCGTCGAGGTCGAGGTCGGTCTGGACGACGGCACCATCGGCCGCGCCGCGGTCCCGTCCGGCGCGTCCACCGGCGCGTTCGAGGCGCTCGAGCTGCGCGACGGCGACAAGGGCCGCTACCTCGGCAAGGGTGTCGAGAAGGCGGTCAGCAACGTCGAGGACAAGATCGCCGACGAGCTGCTCGGGTACGAGGCCAGCGAGCAGCGCCTGATCGACGAGAAGATGCTCGACATCGACGGCACCTCGGAGAAGTCCGAGCTGGGCGCCAACGCCATCCTGGGCGTGTCCCTGGCGGTGGCGAAGGCCGCGGCGCAGAGCGCTGAGCTCCCGCTGTACCGCTACCTCGGCGGCCCCAACGCGCACCTGCTGCCGGTGCCGATGATGAACATCCTCAACGGTGGCGCCCACGCCGACTCGAACGTCGACGTGCAGGAGTTCATGATCGCCCCGATCGGCGCTCCCTCGTTCCGCGAGGCGCTGCGGACCGGCGCGGAGGTCTACCACGCGCTCAAGTCCGTCCTGAAGAAGAAGGGCCTGTCGACCGGCCTCGGCGACGAGGGCGGCTTCGCGCCGAGCCTGCCGTCGAACGCCTCCGCGCTGGACCTGATCGCCGAGGCCGTGCAGGCCGCCGGCTTCACGCTGGGCACCGACATCGTGCTGGCGATGGACGTCGCGGCGACCGAGTTCCACAAGGACGGCGCGTACGTCTTCGAGGGCTCGCCCAAGTCGACCGAAGAGATGATCAACTACTACGCCAAGCTGGCGGAGACGTACCCGATCGTCTCGATCGAGGACCCGCTGTCGGAGGAGGACTGGGCCGGCTGGTCGGCGATGACCGCGCAGCTGGGCTCGAAGCTCCAGATCGTCGGCGACGACCTGTTCGTCACCAACCCGACCCGTATCGGCCGGGGCATCGCGGAGAGCGCCGCCAACGCCGTGCTCGTCAAGGTCAACCAGATCGGTTCGCTCACCGAGACCCTGGACGCCGTCGACATGGCGCACCGGGCCGGCTTCAGGACGATGATGAGCCACCGTTCCGGCGAGACCGAGGACGTCACGATCGCCGACCTGGCCGTGGCCGTCGGCAGCGGCCAGATCAAGACCGGCGCGCCGGCCCGCTCGGACCGCGTCGCGAAGTACAACCAGCTGCTGCGCATCGAGGAAGAGCTCGGCAGCGCCGCCCGGTACGCCGGGGCGGGCGCGTTCCCGCGTTACCGCACCGCGTAACGCCCGGTCACGGATCATGGAGTTGTGGCTCCGCGTCCTGTGGGCATAGTGTCCGCAGAGCAGGTGCCGCAACTCCATGGTCTTGGCGAGTGCCGGGGGAGGGCAGGGATGACGCAGCGCCGCACACCGAGTGGGCAGGGGCCGTCGCGCCGCTCCACCGGTCATGCGGGGCGTCCGGGGGTCCGCAACGGCGCCCGGCCCGCGCGCACCCGCGACACCGGCGCCACCCGCATCGAGCCACGCCGTACGGTCGGGACCCGCACCACCGGCAGCCTCAACCGGTCCGGCAGCAGGCCCGCCGCCGCGCGCCGGGCGGCCGCGTCGGGGACCACGAAGCGTACGGTCGCCACCCGCCCGAAGGCCTTCACCGGTCGCGCCACCGTCCTGATCGTCGTGCTGGTCGCGCTGGCCCTCGCGTACACCTATCCGGTGCGGGTCTACCTCGCCCAGGAGTCCCAGATCGCCCAGATGCAGGCCGACCAGGCCAAGCAGCAGGACGACATCCGGGGGCTCGAGGAGGAGGTGGAGAAGTGGAAGGACCCCGAGTACGTCCGCATCCAGGCCCGTGACCGGCTCTTCTACGTCCGCCCGGGTGAGGTCCCGCTGCTGGTCCTGAACGACCCGGCGGGTGCCGCCCGGGACGCGGGCCGGCCCGTGGTGGGCGCCCCCGACCGGTGGTACGACACACTGTGGGGAAGCGTCGCAGCAGCCAATGCAGAATCCCGAAAGTAGATGACGACTCCTTCCGAGACCGATCTCGAGATCGTCGCCGAGCAACTCGGCCGCCGCCCCCGCGGCACCCGCGCCGTCGCGCACCGCTGCCCCTGCGGCAACCCGGACGTGGTGGAGACCGAGCCCCGCCTGGACGACGGCACCCCGTTCCCGACGATGTTCTACCTGACCTGCCCGCGGGCGACGGCTGCGTGCAGCCGCCTCGAGTCCGCCGGCGTCATGCGGGACATGCAGGAACGGCTCTCCACCGACCCGGAGCTGGCGCAGCGTTACCGCGCCGCCCACGAGGATTATCTGGCCCGCCGCGAGGCCGTGCGGCACGTACCGGAGATCGAGAAGGTCTCCGCCGGCGGCATGCCCGACCGGGTCAAGTGCCTGCACGTGCACCTCGGGCACGCGCTGGCCGCCGGGCCGGGCGTGAACCCGTTCGGCGACGAGGTCCGGGCGGCCGTCGAGCCGTGGTGGGCCGACGGCCCCTGCGTGCGGCCCACCGAAGAAGCGTGACGGCCGTGCCGATCGAGATCCGCCGGGCCCGCACGTCCGACATCAAGGCCATCCGCGCGCTCGTGGACACGTACACCGCGGACCGGCGCCTGCTCAGCAAGGCCACCGTCACCCTGTACGAGAGCGTCCAGGAGTTCTGGGTGGCCGTGGACGCCGGCCAGGACCGGGTCGTCGGCTGCGGCGCGCTGCACGTCATGTGGGAGGACCTGGCGGAGATCCGCACGGTCGCCGTCGATCCCGCGTACCGGGGGCAGAAGATCGGCCACCGTCTCGTCACCGAGCTGCTGGACGCGGCCCGGGAGCTCGGCGTGGCCCGGGTCTTCTGCCTGACCTTCGAGACCCGTTTCTTCGCGTCGTTCGGCTTCGCGGAGATCGACGGCGCGCCGGTGCCGCACGCCGTGTACGAGCAGCTGCTGCGCTCGTACGACGAGGGTGTCGCGGAGTTCCTCGACCTGGAGCGGGTGAAGCCGAATACGCTCGGCAACACGAGGATGTTGCTCCACCTTTAGGAGGCCCGGCGTGCAAGTCGCCGCGATCGACTGTGGCACCAACTCGATCCGACTGCTGATCGCCGACGTGGCCGGCGGGGCGCTGACCGACGTCTCGCGGCGGATGGAGATCGTCCGGCTGGGCGAGGGCGTGGACCGGACCGGACGGCTGGCGCCGGAGGCGATCGAGCGCACCCGTACGGCGCTGCTGGGGTACGCCGCGGAGATCGCCGAGCTGGGCGTCGACCGGGTCCGCATGTGCGCCACGTCTGCGTCCCGGGACGCCTCCAACGCGGAGGACTTCCGGTCGATGGTCCGGGCGGTGCTGGGCGTCGAGCCGGAGGTCATCTCCGGCGAGGAGGAGGCCCGGCTGTCCTTCGCCGGCGCCGTGAACGGCCTGAACGCGGAGCCGCCGTACCTGGTGGTCGACATCGGCGGCGGCTCCACCGAGTTCGTGGTCGGTTTCGAGCGGGTGGAGCACGCCGTCTCGGTGGACATCGGCTGCGTCCGCATGACCGAGCGCCATCTGCACGGCGACCCGCCCGCCCCGGCGGAGGTGGCGGCCGCGGAGGCGGACATCACGAGGACGGTCGACGCGGCGCTGCGCAAGGTCTCGGGCCATGGCGCGATGACGCTGGTGGGACTCGCGGGCTCGGTGACGACGGTCGCGGCGCTGGCGTTGCGCCTCCCGGAGTACGACGCGGCCCGCATCCATCACGCCCGCATCCCGTACGACGACGTGGCGAAGGTGACGGCCGACCTGCTCGGCTCGACCGTGGCGGACCGCCGGGACCTGCCGGTGATGCATCCGGGCCGGGCCGACGTGATCGGCGCGGGGGCACTCATCCTGCGGGTGATCATGGAGCGGTCCGGGAAGCTGTCGGTGGTCGCCAGCGAGCACGACATCCTGGACGGGATCGCCTTCTCCCTGGCCTGACCTGCGGGCGACATGCGGACGATCCATCGATTGGACACTACTTCGCATCGCGCACTACTGTGCTCCCCGTGGATACGACCCAGCTCCTCAAGGGAGTGCTGGATCTGGCTGTCCTCGCCGCCCTCCGCGACGAGGACGGCTACGGTTACGACATCCTGCGCCGCCTGCGCACCGCCGGCCTCGGCGAGGTGGGCGACGCCTCGGTCTACGGCACGCTGCGCCGGCTGTTCAACGCCGGCCTGCTCACCACGTACGTGGTGCCCAGCGTGGAGGGGCCGCACCGCAAGTACTACTCGCTGAACGCCGCCGGGCGGGACGAGTTGCAGCGGTCGGGCAAGATCTGGCACGGGTTCGCATCAACGATGGACGATCTGCTTCGCGAGCGGGAGACGGCGTGAATTCCACGGCTCAGGACGAGATCATCGCGTACGTGTTCGCGGTCCGCGCGGCCCTCGGGGACCTGCCCGAGGCGCAGCGCGACGAGCTGCTCGAGGACCTGACCGAGCACTTGACCGAGGTCATGGCCGACGGCGAGGGGTCGCTCATCGACCGGCTCGGCAGCCCTGAGGCGTACGCCGCGGAGCTGCGCGGCACGGCGCCGTTCGTGGGTGGCTTCCCCGACCCGCCGCGGTCTGCCAACCCCTTCGCGGAGCTGCGCGAGCAGTTCGTCCCGCAGCTGCGCGAGCACGTCTACCCCCTGCTGCGGGTGGTGGACGAGCGCCTCGGAAAGCTTCTGGGCTACCCGCGCGCCCGGGACTTCTTCGTGCTGCTGCGCCCCGCCTGGTGGGTGGTGCGCGGCTACCTGGCGGCCATGGTGGTGGCCGTGATGCTGGACGGCACCGGGCAGCCGATCGGCCTGCTGCCGCGCATCGGCGGGAGCGACGTGGTGGCGCTGCTGCTCCTCGGCGCCGCGGTCCTCGGCTCGATCTGGCTGGGCCGCCGGTCGCTGCGGCTGCGGTGGTGGCCGCGTCTCGCCCTGTACCTGGGGTCCTTCGTGCTGGTCATGGTGGCGCTGACCGGGTTCGTGGAGGCCGACAGCAGCACCCGGGACTCGTACTACTCGGACGTCAACTACGACAACCCGTACAGCGGTGTGGAGGACGTGTTCGTCTACGACGAGCAGGGACGCCTGATAGACAACGCGCGCCTCTTCGACCAGAACGGCGAGCCGATCCACCTCGGCAGCGCGTACTGCTACGACGAGTACGGCAACCTGCTCGAGGAATCGGACGCGGGCGTCTACCCGTACTGTCCGGAGAAGGCTCCGTTCCGCATGCCCGGCGCCGCTCCGAAGGCGTCGGCGAGCGTGGAGCCGACGACGACGCCGAGCGCCAAGGGTCGTTGAGACCCGTGTGAACAAACTCCTCGGCGTCGCTCTTCTGGCGGCGCTGCTGGGTGTGCTGGTCCTGACCGTGTTCCGCGGCGGGGACGAGGCGGCGGACGCGGCGGTCGGCGACTGCCTCGCCGCCCCGGTCACCGTGCGGGTCGGCGAGGACGCCGAGGCCGACGCCAAGGTGGTCGGGTGCGGCTCCGCGTACGCCGCGTACACGGTGGTCGGCCGGCTCGACGGCCAGAGCGACCCGCGCACCACCGCCTGTGAGACGTACTTCCAGGCCAACGAGGAGTACTTCGTCTACAGCAGCACGGCCGGCGACGGCTACCTGCTCTGCCTCGCCCGGCGGCGCTGAGCCCGCCCCGGGATACTTGACCGGTGCTCAGCCGTACCCCTGAAGACGTCGCCGCCCACGCGGCCGCCGCGCCGGACCTCACCGTGCTGGACGCCGGCGTCGCGGATTGTTTCGCCTGCCCGCGCCTGGTCACATGGCGTGAGGAGGTCGCGGCCACGAAGCGTGCCGCCTTCCGGGACTGGACGTACTGGGGGCGGCCCATCCCGGGGTTCGGCCCGGCCGACGCGCCGATCGCCATCCTCGGCCTCGCGCCGGCCGCGCACGGCGGCAACCGGACCGGCCGGATCTTCACCGGCGACCGCTCCGGCGACGTGCTCATCGCCGCGATGCACCGTGCCGGCCTGGCGAACCAGCCGACCAGTGTCTCCGCCGACGACGGTCTGGAGCTGCTGCACACCCGCATCTTCGCCGCCGTCCGCTGCGCGCCGCCGGACAACAAACCGCTCCCGGTCGAGCGCGACACCTGCGCACCCTGGATGCGGCGCGAGCTGACATTGATCAAACCCACGCTGCGGGTGGTGATCGCCCTGGGTGGCTTCGCCTGGGCGGCGTGGTGGCCGGCCCTGACCTCCGTGTACGGCGTGAAGCCGCCGGTGCCCAGGCCCGCGTTCGGGCACGGCGCCCGGGTGTCCGTGCCGGGCGCGCCGGACCTGCTGGGCTGCTATCACGTGTCGCAGCAGAACACGTTCACCGGCCGGCTCACCCCGGCCATGCTGGACGACGTCTTCGACAGTGCGAAACGGCTGGCGGGCCTGGCATGATTCGTGTCCTGCCGACTTTCCTCCCGCACACGGATCAGGGCCTGCGCATTGGATCTCGCCGCACTGCGTCGCTGGTGGCCGCTCGCCGCCGTCCTCGCGCTGCTCTTCGTCACCTCGCTGGCGGCCACCCGGTCGGCGCCGCAGCTGGAGCGGTTCAACCCGGACGCCGACGGGGCGGCCGCCGAGACCGCAGCGCCGCTGCTGCCGCCGACGCCTGAGGCGGCGCAGACGGCGACCCACGAGCCGGTCGAGGCGGCCCGCGGGCTGCCCGACTGGCTGGGTACCGCGGCCTGGATCGTCATCGTGGTCGCCGGGCTGGCGGTGATCCTGCTGGTCGCCTGGGCCGTCGTCCGTGACCGGAGCCGGCGTCGCGTGCGGCGGGGCGCCCGCGGGGCCGTGCCGCGTTCGGACGCCCGTACGGCCGAGGACCTCGTCGCCGCGCTCGACGCCGGCCTGCAGGAGCTGTCCGACACCGACCGCGACCCTCGCCGCGCCGTCATCGCCTGCTGGGTACGCCTCGAGCAGGCCGCGGCGGCGGCCGGCACGCCCCGGCACGCCGGCGACAGCCCCACCGACCTGGTCGCCCGCCTCCTCGCCGAGCAGCGGGTCGAGGCGGCCGTGCTGACCCCGTTCGCCGACGTCTACCGCCAGGCCCGGTACGCGACCCACACGGTCGACAACCAGATGCGCCACCAGGCCCGCACCGCGCTGGAACAGTTGCGCGCCGACCTCGGGGCGGGGGTGGCCCTATGACCCGGGACGACGGTGGTCTCGAGGACCTGTTCGCCGGCGGGGCCGAGCGCCCGGCCGAGGAGGCGCCGGAAGCCCCCGCGAAGCCGCGCTCCCGGGTCGGCTGGGTGCTGCGCAACGCGCTGCTCGTCGCCGTCGCGACCGCCGTGACCGTGGCGGTCCTGCGCTCCCAGGGCATCAAGGTGTCGGTGCTGCTCATCGTGGCCGCGTTCGCCGCGTTGCGGCTGCTCATGCTGGCGGTGTCCGAAGTGGCCCCGCCACCGCCCCCGCGGGCCCGCAGCCGCAGGGGTGAGGAGAGCGCCGACTACCGCTGGGCCGGCAACGACACGCTGCGCATCGCCGTACGCCGGTGGGAGCAGCAACTGGACTGGTCGCACGACGACGCCGAGCGCTTCTCGCGTATCGTGCTGCCCGCGCTCACCGAGTTGGCCGACGAGCGCCTGCGGCTGCGGCACGGGGTCACCCAGGCCTCGGATCCCCGGCGGGCCCGCGAGCTGCTGGGCGAGCCGCTGTGGCAGGTGCTGCACGACCCGGGACGGCGGCCGCCGAAGGCCCGGGAGATGTCGGCGGTCGTCGACGCACTGGAGAAGATCTGAGAAGGGTGGATCGGTGACGGACGCGAGCGTGGAGGCCCTGCCGCCCTACGAGGTGGGCCGGCTGGCCGGCGCGGTCCTCGACTCGGTCGGCAGCGTGGTGGTGGGCAAGCGGGACGCCCTCGAGCTGGTCCTGGCCGGCATCCTGGCCGGCGGCCACGTGCTGCTGGAGGACCTGCCGGGGCTGGGCAAGACCCTGACCGCCCGCTGCTTCGCGCAGGCGCTCGGGCTCGACTTCCGCCGCCTGCAGTTCACCCCGGACCTGCTGCCCGCGGACGTGACCGGTTCCTTCCTGTACGACCAGCGCAAGGGCGACTTCGCCTTCCGGGCCGGCCCGGTGTTCACGAACATGCTGCTCGCCGACGAGATCAACCGGACGCCGCCGAAGACCCAGGCGGCGCTGCTGGAGGCGATGCAGGAGAAGCAGGTGTCGGTCGAGGGCGTCACGTACCGCCTGGACCCGCCGTTCCACGTGCTCGCCACCGCCAACCCGATCGAGTACGAGGGCACGTACCCGCTGCCCGAGGCGCAGCTGGACCGCTTCATGCTGCGGGTCTCGTTCGGCTACCCGACCCAGGACGAGGAGTGGGACGTCCTGCGCCGCCGCATGTCCCGCCGCCAGGAGGAGGCGCAGCTCGCGCCGGTCGTGAACGCCCGCACGCTGCAGGCGATGCAGGGCGCGCTGGAGTCGGTCGCCGTCGAGGACTCCATCGGCCGGTACATCGTCGCGCTCACCTCGGCGACCCGGGAGCACGCCTCGGCGCTGGTCGGCTCGTCGCCGCGCGGCTCGCTGGCCCTGCTCCTGCTCGCCCGGGCCCGAGCGGCGATGGTGGGCCGCGACTACGTGGTGCCGGAGGACGTCAAGGACGTCGCCGTGCCCGCGCTTGCGCACCGGATCACGCTGCGTCCGGAGATGTGGTTGCGCCGCGTCGACCCGTCGTTCGTGGTGCAGGAGGTGCTGCAGAACGTGCCGGCGCCGGCCAGCGGGGCACTGCCGACGTACGCGGGCGGGTACGCCGAGCAGTGACACTCATCGACCCGCCGCCGCTGCGGGCCGCGGTGCCCCCGGCCGGGGCGGCGGCCGACGAGGGCTGGGCGCCCCCGGCCTGGGTGCCGACCCGTGCCCTGGGCCGGACGGTGCTGCTCACCGGCCTGCTGCTGGTGCTCGGCGTCGCGCTGGGCCGGGTCGACCTCGTGCTGCTGGCCGCGCCGTTCGCGATCGGGGCGGCCATCGGGCTGCGCCGGATGCCGCGCTCCGCTCCGGAGCTGCGGATCGACGCCGACGAGGAGCACATCGTCGAGGGCGGTGAGGTCACCGCCGGCGTGACCGTCGCCAACCCGGACGTCATCGCGTACGACCTGGTGGTGCTGCGGACCCGTACCTCGCCGTGGCTGGACCTGGAGGATGCCGACCGCCCGTTCGCCATCTCGGTCGCGCCGGACGGCTGGACGGCGGTCGAGCTGCCCGGCCGGGCGCTGCGCTGGGGCCGGCACGCCGTGGGCCCGGCTGCCGCGCGGGTGGCCGCGTGCGGCGGCCTGCTGGCCTGCCGTCCGGTCGTCGTCCCGGCCCGGGGCGTGCGGGTCTACCCGGAGACGGAGCCGTTCGCGGCCACCGAGGCGATGCCCGCGGCGGCCGGCCTGGTCGGCAACCACCGGTCGCGGCGGCCGGGCGAGGGCGGCGAGCTCGCCGGGGTACGCCCGTTCGCGCCGGGCGACCGGCTGCGTCGCATCGACTGGCGGGTGTCCCTGCGCACACGCGACCTGCACGTGGCGTCGACGCTGTCCGACCGCGACGCCGAGGTGCTGCTGCTCCTCGACGTGCTGGGTGAGGCGGGGGCGTCCGGCGGCGTGAAGGGCAAGGCGTCCGTGCTCGACACGACCGTACGGGCGGCCGCCGCGATCGCCGAGCACTACCTCCAGCGCGGCGACCGGGTCTCGCTGGCCGAGTACGGCTCCTCCGCCCGCCGCCTGCGCCCCGCAACCGGCCGCCGGCAGTACCTGACGGTGCTGGAGTGGCTGCTCGACGTCCGCGCGGACACCACGGACAGCGAGCCGTACGAGCACGTCTTCGGCGCCCACAACGTCTCGTCGGACGCCCTCGTCGTGGTGCTGACCCCGCTGGTGGATCCCCGGGCGGCGGACATGCTGGCCGGGCTGGTGCAGTCCGGCCGCTACACGGTGGCCGTCGACACGCTGCCGGAGGGCGCCGCGCCGCCGCAGCGCAGCCAGTGGACGCCGCTGGCCACCCGGCTGTGGCGGATGGAACGGGAGAACGTGCTGGGCCGGCTGCGCGAGCACGGCGTACCCGTGGTGACCTGGGCCGGGGCGGGCAGCCTCGACCTCGTGCTGCGCGACGTGGCCCGGCTGGCATCCGCGCCCCGGGGGCGCTGACATGTTCGACGGCATCGCCAACCGCCTGGCCCGCACCCGTACGGTCGTCACCCGGGCGACGGTCCTGCCGCTCGTGGTGCGCTGCGGCATCGGGCTGGCCTTCTTCGCCGCGATGACGGTCGCCTGGCCGGTGACGCTGGTGGTCAGCCGCTACCTGGTGCTGTTCGCCCCGGTCGCCGTCTACCCGGCGTTCGCGCCGCGCGGCCGGGGCCCCACGGTGGCGATCGTCGCCGTGGTCGCGGGCTGGATCATCGACACCACCTGGTACGACGCCCGTACGGCGCTCTGGCGGGTGCTGGCCATCGCCACGCTCACGTACGCGGGGCACACCCTCGCGGCGCTGGCGGCGGTGCTGCCGTACGACTCGATGGTGAACGCCGACGTGCTCACCGGCTGGCTGACCCGGGCGGGTCTGACGATCCTGATCTCCGCGGTGCTGACCGTGCTGGCGCTGGGGCTGACCGCCGAGCTCGCCGGCGGCGCGTTCGTCCTGGCGACTCTGGTCGGCCTGGCAGCCGCGGTGGGGCTGGCCCTGCTGCTGGGCCGGCTCCTGCGCCGTCCGTGACCGCCCCCGCGCAGCACGTTCCCAGCGAAATGAAACCGAAATACGGGCGTTACGACTCTTGACTTCCGGGGTTGTCCTTGGTCACAGAACCGGGCACGGGACCGGTCCCGGCGGGACAATGAACATGTGAAACCGCAACGCATCGTGGTCGTCGGGGCAGGACACGTCGGGCTCTACGCAGCTCTGCGCCTGTCGAAGAAGCTCAACCCGCGGCGCGCGGAAGTGATCGTCATCGACCCGCAGCCGCACATGACCTACCAGCCGTTCCTCCCGGAGGCCGCGGCCGGCAACATCTCGCCGCGCCACTCGGTCGTGCCGCTGCGTCGTGAGCTGAAGCGGTGCCACATCGTCTCCGGCGAGGTCACCCGCATCGAGCACGCCCGGCGGACGGTGACCGTGCAGCCGATCGAGGGGCCGGTCAAGGAGATCGCGTACGACCACATCATCGTGGCGCCGGGCTCGGTCTCCCGCACCCTGCCGATCCCCGGCCTGCGCGAGCGCGGCATCGGCTTCAAGACCATCGGCGAGGCCATCTACCTGCGCAACCACATCCTCGACCGGCTGGACGTCGCCGCGGCCACGCCCGACCCCGAGGTGCGCAAGGCGTCGCTGCGGTTCGTCTTCGTCGGCGGCGGCTACGCGGGCGTCGAGGCGCTCGCCGAGATGGAGGACGTGGTCCGCGACGGCCTCAAGTACTACCCGGAGCTCGACAAGGACGAGGTCCGCTTCATCCTCGTCGAGGCGTCCAACCGCATCCTGCCCGAGGTCGGCCCGGAGATGGGCGCGTACGCCGCCCGCCAGCTGCAGAAGCGCGGCATCGACATCCGCCTCGAGACCCGCATGGAATCCTGCGTCGACGGCGAGGTCCACCTCTCCGACGGCGAGGTGTTCCGCAGCGAGACGATCGTCTGGACCGCCGGCGTCAAACCGTCGCCGATGCTCGACCACACCGACCTGCCGCGCGGCCCCCGCGGGCACATCACCTGCCTGCCGACCCTCCAGGTCGTCGACGGCGACCGGGTCCTGGACGGCGCCTGGTCGGCCGGCGACTGCGCCCAGGTACCCGACCTGACCAACCCGGGCGCCTGGTGCTCGCCGAGCGCCCAGCACGCCGTCCGCCAGGCCGCGGTCCTCGCCGACAACATCCGCCAGGTCGTCTACGGCGGCACCCCCAAGAACTACAAGCACAAGTACGCCGGCAGCGTCGCCAGCCTCGGCCTCTACAAGGGCGTGGCGAAGATCTACGGCGTGAAGCTCAAGGGCTTCCCGGCCTGGCTCATGCACCGCACGTACCACATGAGCCGCATCCCGTCGTTCAACCGCAAGGTCCGCGTCCTCGCCGACTGGACGCTGGCGTTCGTACTCAAGCGCGAGGTGATCTCGCTGGGCCAGCTGCACGAGCCCCGCGAGGAGTTCACCGACGTGACCCCGCCGCTGACCGACAACCGCGAACCGGTAGCCGCCGGCCGCCGCTGAC
Organism: Nucisporomicrobium flavum; assembly: GCF_016464385.1. Lineage (GTDB taxonomy): Bacteria > Actinomycetota > Actinomycetes > Mycobacteriales > Micromonosporaceae > Actinoplanes > Actinoplanes flavus_A. The sequence continues at coordinate 95,237 of NZ_JADMLH010000024.1, forward strand.
GACCCGCCCCGATCCCGCCCGGCCATGTGCCGGGCGGGATCCGGCCCCTACCCCGCGGTCCCGACCGGCCGTCCGTGCCCGGTTCGCGATCGTGGCCGTCCGGTCCGTGCCCGGTTCCGCCCGGCCGACCGATCCCTGCGCTTGCGTCTCCCGGAGCGTGATCCTTCCGATTCCGGCCGATCCGGCGTCGTGCCGGCTGGTCCGCACCGGCTACGGTGAGCATCAGCGCACCGGCCCGGGTGGTGGAACGGCAGACACGGCCGCCTTAAAAGCGGCTGCCCAAAAGGCGTGCGGGTTCGAGACCCGCCCCGGGCACCCTGAAGATCCGCATGAAGATCATCGGCCGTTGTTTGAGGTTCGTTGCGTGCCCCACCCCGGGCACGCACAGCGGCCAACGGCCCGGCCCCGCCGAGGTCAAGCCGGGACCCCCGCGATCATCGCCCGCCCGATCGCGTTCTTCCGCCGGTTGACCACGCCGGCGAAGTTCACCAGCATGCCCAGATAGACGACGGTCTCCGATGCCCACATCGACACCTCCGAGCCGCCGTTCTCCCGTGGCCGGATGGTGATCGACATGGTGATGCCCCGGTGGATGCCCCGCCGGCGCATGTTGATCGTGCCGGGGCCGGCCGTCGAGGTCCACAGCACGGCGCGGGGCCCGGTGAACGCCTCCTGGGCTACGCGGGCCGCCTCGTTCGGGTTGAGCGGCGTGTCGACGACCGTTGTCGCCACCGCCCGGCGTGTTTCGACCAATTGCCAGGCGAAGATGCCGATCGGGCCGGCCACCGCGAGGAAACAGAGAAAGCCTTCCATTGTCAGGTCCTTTCGGGAGGGTTGCGAAGCTCTTGGACGCGTTGCCACTCGTAACCGGTGAAGCCGGCGCCGGGCAGGCCCCGCGCCTGTTTGACGGCGATGCCGGCGTCGACCAGCACCAGCGCACCCGGGATGCGCAATGCGTCGCCGCCGTAGAGCTCCCACACGACACCGGCAGCGCCGAGGGTCGCGAAACCACCGCGGTCGTTCTCGACCAGTGCGGCGAGGTCGGCGAGGAAGCCGTCCCGGTCCTGCTTGGCGTCCTCGATGAGTTGCGCGATGCGGTCCCACAGCGCGGCGGGGTCGACCCGGCTGTTGAGCGTGTCGAGCCGGTGACGGCCGAGGGTCTCCAGCCACGGGAGCATGTCGGCGGGGAACCGGGACCGGGCAGTGCGGCGAAACATTCGCATGGCTCTGTCTGACGGACCGGTCCGTCAGAGAACGGCATGCCGCGAACCTCGTACGGCTATCAGTCGCCACCCGATGCCGAGGTACGTGGCTGGTACTGCGGAAACGACGGGTGCGGGGTGCGCGAAGAGACGCCGCCCGCGTCCTGGCCGTACGCGTGCCCCGAGTGTGGGCATCCGGCCGACCCCTGGTTCGCCGAGCCGTGGGAGCACGAGGCGGTGATCTACGAGTACCGTCACCGGACCGCGTACGACACCAGCCCGACCCGCCGGGAGATCGCCCGGGTCCAGGCGCACGTGTGGGCGTACAAGGATGCGGGCTACCGCGGCGACCGGGCCGGGCTGCGGTACGCGTGGCAGGCGTGGCGCAGGGTCCCGGACCCCTTTTTCCTGGCGCCGGAGATGGTCATGCTGGCTGCCGATTTCGAGGACTTCGACGGCGCGGCCGAGTACGTGCTCGAGCGTCATCCGCTGATCGACACCCGCGACCTCGAGGAGCACAACCAGCGGCGCACCGAGGCACGCCACTTCCTCTCGATGTGCATCGCGCTGCTCGAACGGGAGTCCTTCGCGGGGCACCCGCGTGCGGCCGAGATCGACGCCGCGATGCGCGACATCGCCCGGCGGGCCGCCGGCGTGCTGACGGACCATCACCAGCGGAGCTTCCAGCGGATCCGGGAGCTGCGCGACCGCCGCCGCTTCCGGGCCGCGATCCGCCGCACCAGGGCGGAACGGGTGGAGGGTCTGCCGCCCATCGGTGACCCCGAGGCGGACGCGGCGATCGAGCACGCCGACCTGCACGACGACTTCGGCCCGCTGGACGACCTGATCGCCCGCCGTGGGACACCCCTTCTGCGGGCCCGGCGGCACGTGCTCCGCGGTGACCTGGAGGCCGCTCTCGGCGAGCTGACGGACCGGCGGCCGGAGACCCTCGCGACCCGTGGCCTCCTGGTCGCCCGCGAGGACCTGGACCGCGGCATCGACCTGTGCCGTGCGGGCCGCCGCGCCGGCCGTACGTGGTGGCGCCGCACGACGCCGGCCGACGGCCCGCTGGCCCGACTCCTCCTCGTCCGTGCGCTGAGCGCCGAGGGCAGCGCGCTGAGCGCCGAGGGCAGCGCGCAGAGTTCCGGGGGCGGCGACCTCGCGGAGGCGGTCCGGCTGGTCCGTCACGTGGACGATCCGCTGCTGCGCCAGGAGGTGCTCGCCGCCCGGGACGCGCTGACCGGTCGCGGCTCCGCGGAGCACCGGCAGGCGGCCTGGCGTACGGCGGCGGACGCGCCCGGCAGCCCGGCCGCCCAGGCCCGGCTCGCCCTGGCCTGGGCCGAGTGGGCCGCCGGCACCGACGTGCCCGAGTTCGCCGCCGAGGCGTACGAACGGCTCGTCGCGCTGGCCGCCCGGGACGCCACCGCACGTCGGGGCGCCGGCGCCCGGGACCGGGTCCTGCTCGCCGCCCAGGAGTATGCCGAGGAGGCCGGCTACTGGCTGGCCCGCGCCGGCCGCTTCCGGGAGGCGGTGCTGGCGCTCGAGAGGGGCCGCGCCGTCGCCCTGTCGTCAGGGGAGGGTGAGGTCGGCTACGAGGACATCACCGCGCAGACCGGCGATGGCGCCATCGTCTACCTGGCGGCGGCGCAGGCCGGTGGCTATGCCCTGGTGGTGGCCGCCACGCACGACCCGCAGTACATCGATCTGCCCGGCCTCGACCGCCCCACGGTCGCCGCGCTGACCAGCCGGCCGCCGGACCCGGCGGGCTTCTCGACCCGGCTGGCACGCGACCTCGCCGCGCCCGCTCCGGCGGCCGCCGACCCGATGGCCGAGGGTCTCCGGCTGCTGTGGCGCAACGGCCTGCACGACCTCGTCCTGCTGAGCGCCCGCGGCCGGGTGGTGACGCTGATCCCGGTCGGCCTGCTCAATCTCCTGCCCCTGCACGCGGCCGGCGAGCCGGCCGAGGAAGGCGGCCACCGGCACATCGCCCAGTTCTCGGCGATCCGGTACGCCCCGAACGTCCGTACCCTGGCCCGCTGCCGAGCGACCGCCGCGGGACTGCTGACGAACGAGCAGACCCTCCTGGCCGTCGACGCCCCGGACGGCCACGGCAGCCACCTGCAGCACGTGGCCCGGGAGACGACCGAGGTGACCCGGCGCTGGACCGGCCGGGCGGCGACGGCGGTGCACGGATGCACCTGGACGGAGTTCCGCGACGCCGCCGTACGGCACACCGTCTGGCACCTGGCCTGTCACGGCGACGCCGAACCGGAGGACATCTACGCCAGCCGGCTGTTCTTCGCCGATCGTGCGGTGACGCTCGCCGAGGTGGCCGCCGAGCTGAGGCCGGACCCGCGCCGCCTGGCGGTGCTGTCCGCCTGCCACACCAATCTGGTCGGCTCGGCCATGCCGAACGAGGTGGTCGGCCTGCCGTCGGCGCTGCTGCAGATCGGGTTCGCGGGCGTGATCGCCACCGGCTGGGCGGTGGACGACCTGGCCACCACGTACCTGATGACCGCTTTCTACCACTTCTGGTGCGTCGACGGCGACGAGCCCGCCGTGGCCCTCCACCGGGCCCGGCACTGGTTGCGCACCGCCACCCGCGCCGATCTCGCCGCGCTGGTCCCGGAGGTGGTGCCTCCGCCGGGCGATCATGCGTACGCCCAGCCGCGGTTCTGGGCGCCGTTTGCATACACCGGCGCATGAGGAGCCCGCAGATACCTGGCTCGAGCGGGCTTTTTCAGGTCGTTCACAGGTTCCCCAGGCGGTTTTGTGCTGGTCCTCGGCATACCCTGGGGTAAGCACGACCCCTACGTGCCTCAACCTCAAAGGGAGGCTGGACACAGTGAGAACTTCGAACCCGGTGCTCTCGCGCCTCGGCCAGGCGGCCGAGCGGGAGCGCTCGACCGGATACGGACCGTACGGACCGCCCGCCGGTCAGCCGGGTTACGGTCAGCCGTACCCGTCGGGCCCGGGCTTCCCGGCCGCGGCCCCCGCGGTGCAGCCCATGACGATCGACGACGTCGTCGTCAAGACCGTGACGTTGCTCGGCATCACCGGCGTCTCCGCCGTCGCGGCCTGGAACCTCATCCCGCAGAGCCTGCTCGGCGCGGCGTGGATCGGCGCCGCGGTCGTCGGGCTGGTGCTCGGCTTCATCATCAGCTTCAGCCGGATGGCCAACCCCGCTCTCGTCGTCGCGTACGCGGTGGTCGAGGGCGCCTTCGTCGGCCTGGTCAGCAAGTTCTTCCAGGAGATCGCCGGCTATCAGGGCATCGTGCTGCAGGCGGTGATCGCCACCTTCGGCGTCTTCTTCCTCATGGCGTTCCTGTACCGGGCCCGCGTGATCCGGGCGACGCCGAAGTTCCAACGCGGCATGATCGCCGTCATGGGTGGCCTCTTCGCGGTCATGCTGATCAACCTGGTGCTGTCGCTCTTCGGCGTGCACACCGGCCTGCGCGACAACGGCGCGCTCGGCATCATCTTCAGCATCGTCTGCATCGTGGTCGCCTCGCTGAGCTTCATCCTCAGCTTCAACGAGATCGAGGAGGGGGTCCGGATGGGCCTCCCGCAGCGGTACTCGTGGACGGCGGCGTTCGGCATCCTCGTCAGCCTCATCTGGCTGTACATCGAGATCCTGCGGCTGCTCAGCTTCCTGCAGGGCGACGACTGACCCCGCCGGGACGACCCGGCACCGGCGAACGCCCGGCCCGCACCCGCGGACCGGGCGTTCCGCTGTCCGCAGCCGGTCCGCCTGCCCGCGCAGCCCGCGCCGGCGGGCCGGGCGTGGGGCTGTCCGCGGACCGCTTTCCCAGTCCTCGCGCCGCCCAAGCCGCCTGCCGCGGCCGGCCTCCTCAAGACCCGCGGCCCCCCGGTTCCCGCGGCCCGGCGGTCAGGGTCCGTCGTGGTGGTCCGGGTTCACCGACGGCAGGCTTCGTCCCAATTGCGCAAGCGGCGACAACGCCATCAGCACAGGCGACACCAGCATGCCCGCAGCCGCGACCACCAGCGCCGTGCGGAACCCCGTCTGCGCGGCGAGGAAGCCCCCGAGCAATGACCCGACCGGCGCCAGCCCCATGCCGGCGAAGCTGATCGTCGCGGACACCCGGCCCTGCAGCGCCCCCGGGGTCAGCGCCTGCCGAACAGCCATGATCATGACATTGACCAGCTGACCGAGGGCGCCGAAGACCAGGTTCACGGCGATCAGCGCCACGACGGTACCCACCGATCCGCCGTGCAACGCCGCCACGCACAGCATCACGCCGTCACCCACGGCCGCGGCGACGACCAGCACCGGCCCGTACCCGAGACGGCTCGGGAGGCGAGCCGCCAGCAGCGAACCGATCAGCGCGCCCGGCCCGGTCGCGGCGAGCGTCAGTCCGATGGTCGCGCCGGACAGGTGCAGCTCGCGTGGCAGGAACAGCAGGTACGCCGTCATCGTGGCGGCGAAGAAGAACTGGAATGCCGCCGAGGCGAGGCACACCGTACGCAGCGAGGCGTCGCCGGCCACGAAGCGGAGGCCCTCGTGGATCTGCCGGTGGATCCGCGGGCGGCGGTGGGGGCGTGGGGGCAGCTCCTCGCGCTGCCGCATGCGGGCGATGGACACGAACGACGTCACGAAGAACGCGGCGCCGGCCGCGACGGCGGCGGGTGCGGACAGCAGGGAGGTCATCGCGCCGCCGAGGGCGGGACCGCCGATCTGGGCCGCCGACCTGCTGGCCTCGACCGCGCTGTTCGCCTGCAGGAGCTGCTCACGCCGGACGAGGCGGACCAGGCCGGCCTGGTAGGCGACGTCGAAGAGCACCGACAGGGAACCGACGGCGAACGCGACCATCAGCAGGGCCGTCAGGTTCAACCCCCTCACCAGGGCCGCCACGGCGGCCGCGCCCAGCACGAGCGCACGGCCCAGGTCGGTCAGGGTCATGACGGTGCGGGTCCGCCACCTGTCCACCCACACGCCGGCGAAGAGGGTGAGCAGCAGCTGCGGCGCCTGCCCGACCGCGCGCAGGACGCCCAGCTGATCGGCGCCGACCTGCAGGGTCAAGACCGCGAGGAGCGGCAGGACCGTCAGGCTCGTCTGCTCGCCCAGCTGGGAGGCGGTCTGGCCGGCCCAGAACGTACGGAAATCGGCGTCGCGCCGCAGCTGCGGCGCAGAGGGTCGAACGGAGGACACAGTGATCCCTTGGATGGCTGCGGACAAGGCCCACCGACCGTCGACGATCGGTGGTGGCGCTCGCTGTGCCGCGCGATTCAAGGGCAGCACGCGATGACAGGCCGATGGCGGCCTCAACGGTCAACGCGTGCTCAACGACCGGGCATGTCTCAGCTCCTCGTGGCTCCTGGCCCCCGACCCTAGCCGGTGCGGCGCGGATAGGGTGGCCGGGTGTCTGCCGAAGAACTCCGCGTCGCGGTCCAGCGCCTGCTCAGCCAGGTCGGCCACTGGGAGACCGGCCGGTGGGAGGCCGCCGGGCCGTCCGGCGGCACCCGCGCCGATCACGTGTACGGGCTGGTCCAGCGCCTTGCCGACCTGGGCGCGCAGGCGGAACACCGCACCCCGCGGCCGGTGCCCCGGGAGCCGGACATGATCCTGCCCGACCAGCTGCGCGTGATGACCGACGACCTGCTCGCGGCGGGCGCCCCCGACGACGTCCTGGCCCGGGCGGCGGCCGACGTGCTCGCCGTACGCAAGGCACTATGAGATCCGCCGGGCCCGGCGCGTCGAGCGCAGCCGGACCCGGCGGACGTTTCTGGGGTGTCAGCTCAGGCGCTCGAGCACCATCGCCATGCCCTGGCCGCCACCGACGCACATCGTCTCGAGGCCGATGCTCTTGTCGTGCCAGTCGAGCGAGTTCAGCAGCGTGCCGGTGATGCGGGCGCCGGTCATGCCGAACGGGTGACCGACCGCGATCGCGCCGCCGTTGACGTTGAGCTTCTCGATCGGGATGCCGAGGTCCTGGTACGACGGGATGACCTGGGCCGCGAACGCCTCGTTGATCTCCACCAGGTCGACGTCGCCGATGCCCATGCCGGCCCGCTTGAGCGCCTGCTTGGACGCCTCGACCGGGCCGAGTCCCATGATCTCCGGGGAGAGCGCGGTGACGCCCGTGGAGACGATCCGGGCGAGCGGCGTGATGCCCAGCTCGCGGGCCTTGGTGTCGCTCATGATGACCACGGCCGCGGCGCCGTCGTTCAGCGGGCAGCAGTTGCCGGCGGTGACCCGGCCGTCGGGGCGGAACACCGGCTTGAGGCCGGCCACGCCCTCCATCGTCACGCCGGGGCGGGGCCCGTCGTCGAGCGAGACGACCGTGCCGTCCGGGGTGGTCACCGGCGTGATCTCCCGGGCCCAGAAGCCGTTGGCGATGGCTTTCTCGGCGAGGTTCTGGCTGCGTACGCCGAACTCGTCCATCTCCTCGCGGGACACGCCCTTGAGCTGGGCGAGGTTCTCCGCGGTCTGGCCCATCGCGATGTAGATGTCCGGGAGCTTGCCGTCCTCGCGCGGGTCGTGCCAGGTGCGGCCACCCTGCGCGTACTCGGCGGTGCGGGCGCGGGCCTCGTCGAACTGCGGGTTCTCCCAGCCGCCGCCGACCAGCGCCTGCGCCTCGGAGGGCAGGCCGTCGGAGCTGCCGCGGGCGAACCGGGACACGGTCTCCACACCGGCCGAGACGAAGATGTCGCCCTCGCCGGCCTTGATCGCGTGGAACGCCATCCGGGTGGTCTGCAGCGACGAGGAGCAGTAGCGGGTGACGGTCGCGCCGGGCAGGCCGTCCAGGCCCAGCTTGGTGGCGACCACGCGGGCCATGTTGAAGCCCTGCTCGCCGCCGGGCAGGCCGCAGCCCAGGTAGAGGTCCTCGATGAGGGTCCGGTCGAGCTGCGGCACCTTGGCCAGCGCGGCGTCGACGATGGTGGTGGCGAGGTCGTCGGGGCGCAGGTCCTTCAGCGACCCCTTGACGGCACGGCCGATCGGGGAGCGGGCGGTGGCGACGATGACGGCTTCCGGCATGGCCCAACGTTAACGCGCCGGTAACTTATGGCGGTAGCGCAACTTTGTCACACCGGAATGTCGTCATTCGTCATTCCTGGATCGAGCGCCGCCCGGCCGCCTGAGCCGCGTCGAACACCGCCGGATAGAGGGCGTGCGCCCACACCCGATAGCCGTCCGCGGAGGGGTGGTAGCCGTCGTAGCAGAGCGTCCCCGCGTCCGCCCGGAACACCGCACCGGTCTCCTCGGCGAGGTCCACCACCACGCCGCCGGCCTTGGACACCGCCTCCGCCTGGGCCTTCGCCACCCGCCGACCGAGCCAGCCGGTGACCTGCCGCAGCGGCTGGGCGATGGAGCGTACGGCGCCGAGGTCGGGGCAGGTCCCCACGACGACCTGGACGCCGGCGTCGCGCAGCCGCTTGACCGCGTTGAACAGGTGCTCGGCGGACTCCTCCGGGCTGCGCAGGACGGTCGCGTCGTGCGCGCCGACCAGCACCACCGCCACGTCGGGCCGGTCGCCGAGCAGCGCGCGGGCCACCTGGGTCGTCAGGTCGGCGGAGCGTGAGCCGGCCACCCCGACGCTGGACAGCAGCACATGCCGCCGGCCGGTCTCCGGGGTGCCGTCCGCGAGCAGCCGGGCGAGCTGGCCGCCGACGGTCTCGGAGAGCCACTCCACGCCGACCCCGATCGCCGCGGCGTCGCCGAGCAGCACCAGCCGCAGCGCGGGCGCCGCCGAGGGGCCCATCGACGTGCGCAGGGCCAGGCCCATCGTCGGCTTCGCGTACCGCCGGGTGCGCGCGGCTATCGCCTCGCCGGCCAGCAGGGCGACGCCGCCCACGGCCGACGCGAAGAGCGTCGTGGCCGTCGCCTTGCCGATCCGTCCGGTCAGGCCCGTCATGTCGCCTCCCTGCCGCAGTGCCCGCGCCCGCCCGGGGGCGAGCGCTGCCCGGTCCGTCACTCGACGGCCGCTTGATGATCCTCCGAGGTCCAGCCTACGGCCCCGGGACGCGACCGGCCGGTCCCGCCGGTAACACGAGTACCCATCCGGCCCGCGACATGCGCACCCGCACGCCGCCATGCGCCGCGCAGCGCCTGGGAACCGTCGGACCATCCCGCGACGGCCGCGTGCCGCGCCGTTTCCGCAGCTGAGGGCTCTGCCGAGCCGACCGGCTGCAGCGGCGCGGCCCGGTGCAGGAACCAGCTGCGCGGCTCGTCGAACCAGGGGTGCCGGCGCAGCTGCGCCCAGCGCCCGGCCGGCCCGCGCTCGCGCCCGTCGACCCGTGCCCCGCTGACCTCGGTGCCCGCCGCACGCGCCGCCTCGTGGGCGGCCTGCGGGAGCGTACGCACCCCGTCCGGCCCGGTGGCGGGAGCGCGGTCGTCCTCGCCGAGCACCGCCATCAGCGTCGGCATGATGACCGCGGCGGCCCGGGCGTACCCCTCGACCGACGGGTGGAAGCGGTCGGCGCCGAACATGCGTACCGGATCCGCCGCGAATGTCGGGCCGAGCAGGTCGCAGAGCGAGACCGTCCTGCCGCCCGCCTCGACCACCGCGACCGTCTGCGCCGCCGCGAGCTGGCGGCTCCACGACCGGGCCAGCCAGCGCAGGGGCGGTTTGAGGGGCTGGATGACGCCGACGTCGGGGCAGGTGCCCACGACAACCTTGCAGCCGACCGCGCGCAACCGCCGGACCGCGTCACCGAGGTGGCGCACGGCCGAGGAGCGGTCGGAGACGTGGGTGATGTCGTTGCCGCCGATGATGATCACCGCGACCTCGGGGTCGTGCTCGAGCGCCGCCTCGACCTGGTAGCGCAGGCCGGCGGAGACCGCGCCGACCACGGCGAGCCGGTGCAGACGTACGGGCCGGCGCAGCCGCCGGGACACACCGGTGGCCAGCAGCGCTCCCGGCGTCTCGCGAGGGCGGTGGACGCCGTAGCCGGCGGCCGTGGAGTCACCGAGGACGACCATGCTCAGGGGCTTGCCGGGGAACTTCGTCCCGTACACCCCGTCGCCGCGCGGGGGCGGCGCCTCGGCCATCGGGATGATCCGGCGGGCGTCGGCCGCCTGGCGCAGCAGCACTCCCGCCGAGAGGAGAGTGAGGCCCGCCGCGGCTCCGGTGACACCGCCGGCCACCTGACCGGCGAACTTGATCCGCCGGCGTTCCGCCTCCGTCAAGGTCATTGCCTTGTGCATGCTCTCCCTCGCTTTCGCTCGGCGGGAACCTGCCCTTCAGCCGATGCAGCACCACATCTGTGTCTCACAGCACCGGCGTACAGCGATGGTGGGGTCTTCGAGGCTAGCGCGGAAGTGCGACAAAAGTCTGAACTCTGCGCCGAGCGGGCACAACTGGCAGGTGGACGTCATGCTGGAGAGAGCGAAAGGGGACGACCATGGCCAAGACGTTGCGACGGGCTTCCGCGTTCGGCGCGCTCGCCAAGGCACTCGTGTCGGGGGCCCGCGGTGGCCCATCCCTCGGCAAGCGCATGGCCGCGCTGCCGCGGATGCTCAAGGCCACGGCACGCGGCGAGTACGACGGCGGCATGCGGGTGATCATGATGACGGCCGCGACCGCGTACGTGGTCTCGCCGATCGACGTGATCCCCGAGGCCGCGCTGTTCGTGTTCGGGCTCGTCGACGACGCCGCGATGATCGCCTGGCTCGCGGGTTCCGTTCTGAGCGAGACCGAGCGGTTCATCCAGTGGGAGAAGCAACGCGACGCCGTCCTGCCCGGGACCGTGGTGCCGTGAGCCGTAGGCTGGCCTGAGATTGCACTGGCCAGCACCGAGAAGGGCACAAAGACGTGCGGTACTACGACAACGTCGTCGAGATCATCGGGGACACCCCCCTCGTCCGGCTGCGGAGCGTCACCGAGGGTATCTCCGCGACCGTCCTCGCCAAGGTGGAGTACTTCAACCCCGGCGGGTCGGTGAAGGACCGGATCGCCGTACGGATGGTGGAGGACGCCGAGAAGGCCGGCATCCTGAAAGAGGGCGGCACCATCGTGGAGCCGACCAGCGGCAACACGGGCGTGGGGCTGGCCCTCGTCGCCCAGCTGCGCGGCTACCGGTGCGTCTTCGTCTGCCCGGACAAGGTCAGCGAGGACAAGCAGAACGTGCTGCGGGCGTACGGTGCCGAGGTGGTGGTCTGCCCGACCGCCGTCGCCCCCGAGGACCCGCGCTCCTACTACAACGTCTCGGACCGGCTGGCCCGTGAGATCCCCGGCGCCTGGAAGCCCGACCAGTACAGCAACCCGGCGAACCCGCGCTCGCACTACGAGGAGACCGGCCCGGAGATCTGGAAGCAGACCGAGGGCCGCATCACGCACTTCGTGGCGGGCGTGGGCACCGGCGGCACGATCTCCGGTGTCGGCCGCTACCTCAAGGAGCAGGGCAACGTCCGCATCATCGGCGCCGACCCCGAGGGCTCGGTCTACTCCGGGGGCACCGGCCGGCCGTACCTGGTCGAGGGCGTCGGCGAGGACTTCTGGCCGGAGACGTACGACCGCGGCGTCTGCGACGAGGTCATCGAGGTGTCCGACTCGGACTCGTTCGAGATGACCCGCCGCCTGGCCCGCGAGGAGGGCCTGCTCGTCGGCGGCAGCTGCGGCATGGCGGTGGTGGCGGCGCTGGAGGCCGCTCGCAAGGCCGGCCCCGACGACGTCGTGGTGGTCCTGCTCCCCGACGGCGGACGCGGCTACCTTTCCAAGATCTTCAACGACACCTGGATGGCCCGCTACGGCTTCCTCTCCACCGGCGACGGCACCCCCACGGTCGCCACGGCCCTGGAGTCCAAGGGCGGCACGATGCCCCCGCTCGTCCACGTCCACCCGACCGAGACGGTCCGCGACGCGATCGACTACATGCGCGAATACGGCATCAGCCAGCTCCCGGTCCTGAAGGCGGAACCGCCCGTGGTGACCGGCGAGGTGGCCGGCTCGATAGCGGAGAAGGCGCTGCTGGACGCGCTCTTCACCGGCCAGGCGCACCTGCACGACACGATCGAGCGGCACATGGGCGACCCGCTGCCGATGATCGGTGGCGGCCAGCCGGTGAGCGAGGCGGTCGCCCTCCTGGAGCACGCGGACGCGGCCATGGTCCTCATCGACGGCAAGCCCGCCGGCGTCCTCACCCGCCAGGACCTGCTCGCCCACCTGAGCTGATGGACGAAGCGCGCGGCTGCGTCGGCCGCGCGCTTCCTCAGCGCAGTTCTTCGGGGACCGACACGACGTCGACCAGCGCATTCTTACGCAGGACCGTGATCGGGAGGTTCTTGCCGATCGCGGGCCCGAGCATGAGCCGTTGCAGCGCCTGCACGGTCTGCACCGGCTCGCCGCCGGCGGTGATGAGGATGTCGCCCAGGTAGATGCCCGCCGTGCCGGCCGGGCTGCCGGGGACGACTTCCACGACCCGCAGGCCCAGCTTCTGGTTGAGGCGTTCGGCCAGCGGCGGCGGCAGCGGGACCGGGACGCCCGCGACGCCGAGCCAGGCCCGGCGGACCCGTCCGGCGCCGACGAGCTCGCCGATGATCTGGCGGGTGGTCCGGTTGATCGGTACGGCCAGGCCGAGGCCGTACCCCGCGACCGCCGTGTTGATGCCGACGACCGTGCCGCCGGAGTCGGCCAGCGCGCCGCCCGAGTTGCCCGGGTTGAGCGCCGCGTCGGTCTGGATGACGTTGTCGATGATGCGGACGCGCCGGCCGTCGCGGGCCGGCAGGGACCGGCCGAGGCCGGAGACGACGCCGGCCGTCACGGAGCCGGCGAGGCCCATGGGGTTGCCGACGGCCACGACGAGCTGGCCGATGCGCAGGTTCTCGGCGTCGCCGAGCGGTGCGGCCGGGGCGCCGAGGTTGTGCACCCGGACCACCGCGAGGTCGGACAGCACGTCGGCGCCGACCACGTCGAAGCGGGTCTCGGTCCCGTCGGCGAAGGAGGCGGTGCCGGCGTTCGCGCCGGCGACCACGTGGGCGTTGGTGAGCAGGAATCCGTCGTCGGTGAACGTCACCGCCGAGCCGGCCCCGGCGCCCCGCGGGGTACGCACGCTGAGCGCGGCGACCGACGGCAGGAGACCGGCGGCGACGCCGGTGACAACCCGGCTGTACGCGTCGAGCGCCGCGCTCTCGGCGCCCGTGTGTTCGGTGTCCATGGCATCGTCAACGCCCCCGCCGCCGCATCGATGTCCGTACGCCGTCCGCCCACGGCGAACATCGGCCGTCACAGATAGTCGCGAAGGTCGCACACTCAGTCCGATCGGCGGGTGGCGTCCGGGGGTTGTATGGGGTGCGACAGAGCTGCACTCGTCCCGGGAGGTTCGGAGAAGATGGCCATCGTCGACCAGAACATGCCGGCCGGCATCGTGGACCGGCTGCTCTGGCAGGACGCCCAGCAGATGCTGGGGCGGCACGCCGAAGCCGGTCACGACGGCAACTGTGTCTGGTGCGGATGGCGGTGGCCGTGCGCGCCACGGCGCCTCGCCGAACGCGCCGAGACCGCGTCCCGACGCCCGTGGCGCGAGGCGTGGACGCTGCGGCACGACCTCAACAGCCTGCGCGACATCCCCGGCGTCTTCGACGACAACCGGGTACGCCGCGAGGTCCGCAAGACCGACGACCTGAACCGAGGCTATTTCGACTGACCCCATCCGGCGTCGACCGGCCGGCCCGACCGTCCCCCGGCAAGGGTCCGGCCCGGCAGACGCCACCCCCGCGGTGACACCGCCGTTGCCCCGCCAGCTCGCCGGTGTCCCGCAACTGGACCCGCCCATACCGATCGACCGGCACGCCTCCGCCGGTCGGCGCCTCCGGCCAGGCACATCCGGTAAGGGCGGGCGTGGTAGGCGGGAGTGCGTGACCACAGGTTCCCCCGCATTCAATCGGTCACGCGCTCCCGCCCTCCCTCCGGGCTTGCGCAGGGGCAGCGCCGTCGGCTTGGCTCGGGGCATGGCGCTCATCGCGTACGACCACGCCGACGCCGCCGCGTTCGAGGCGACCCGTCATCTGGGCGACGACGCGCTCGGCGCGTGGCGGGAAGCGATCACCCGGTACGTGACTCTGCGGCCGGGCATGCGCCTGCTCGACCTCGGCTGCGGAACCGGAAGCTGGTCACGGGCCTTCCGCGCGTGGTGGCCCAGCACCGACGTCCTCGCGGTCGAACCGTCCGCCGCGATGCGTGAGCGGTCCGTCGTCCCCGGTGTCCTCGCCGGTGACGCCGCCGGCATCCCGGCGGACGACGCGAGCATCGACGCGGTCTGGCTCTCCACGGTGGTGCACCACATTCCCGACCTGCCGGCCGCGGCCCGCGAGCTCCGTCGGGTGCTGAAGCCCGGCGCCCCGGTCCTGATCCGTTCCGCGTTCCCGGGCCGGCACGACGGCATCACCCTGTGCCGCTTCTGGCCGGAAACGAGGGCCGCGCTGGACGACAACTACCCGGCCGTCACCGCCGTCGAGGCCGCGTTCGCCGGTGCCGGGTTCGCCACCGCGGGACTCGACCGGGTGGCCCAGGTCTCCGCGCCGTCCCTGGCGGAGGCCGCCGCCGGGCTACGCCGCGAGGCGCACACCCTGCTGCAGCTGATCAGCGATGACGCCTACGCCAGTGGCGTTGACCGGCTCCAGGCGGCCGTGCCGGCCGCCGAGGGCCCGGTGCTCGACGTGCTTGATCTGCTCGTGCTGCGCTGAGCAAGGCTCAGCGAGATGGCGTAGCGCAGCTGGGTCACCGGCTCGTCGCCGATCGGCTCGACGCGGCTCTGCCCGTCCGCGACCCACCCGCCGCGCTCGTAGAAGCGCCGGGCCCGCGCGTTGTCCGCCAGGACCCACAGCACGGCCCGGTCGCCGTACCGCGCCAGGGCTTCCAGCGCGTCGATCATCATGGCGCGGCCGACGCCCCGGCCCACGTACGCCGGATCGGCGTGGATCGCGGACAGCTCGGCGATGCCGTCCTCCTCGCTCGGACCCAGGTACGTGAACCCGGCGAGCCGCCCGCCGTCGACAGCCACGGTCAGCCGGTGCGTCTCCTGCTCCCACTTCCAGCGCTCCGCCCACCATTCGCCCAGCGCGGCCGGGGAGCCGAAGGTCAGCGCGGCGGGGGAGACGATGCCGGCGTACGCCGCGCCGCGCGAACGGTAGTGCAGGTCGCCGATGCCGGCCAGGTCGTCCTCACCGGCCGGCCGCAGGAGCACGCTCATGCGACGAACCTATCCGCGGAGGCATCGGGACCCGCATCAGGTCCTCGGCGATCACGATGTCGCCGTCGAACTCCGCGCGCGCCTCGTCGAGGAACCGGGTGCTGTCGGCGTACCGCTGGGAGAAGTGGGTGAGCAGCAGCGTGCGTACCCCCGACTGCCGGGCCACCGACGCGGCCTGGCCGGCCGTCAGGTGGCCGACCTGGGCGGCCATCACCGCGTCCTCGGCGAGGAACGTCGACTCGATGACCAGCAGGTCGGCACCCTCGGCGAGGGCGAACACGCTGTCGCACAGGCCGGTGTCCATCACGAAGGCGAACCGCTGGCCCGGTCGCGGTGCGCTGACGTCCTCGAGCGTGACGGTGCCAGCCCGGCCGGTGCGTTGCAGCTCGCCGACGACCGGCCCGCTGATCCCGTACGCGTCGAGCAGCGCGGGCAGCATGCGTCGGCCGTCCGGTTCGGCGAGGCGGTACCCGTACGTCTCGATCGAATGCCGCAGCGGCAGCGCGGTGAGCGTGCCGGCCGGGGTCTCCACCGAGAAGCCGGGGCCGACCGGCGTGGGTACGAGGTCGGCGACGTCGTAGAAGGTCGTGGCGTGCCGGAGGCGGTCGAAATACTCGTGCCCGCCGGCCGGGTAGTGCACGTGGACGGGGTGCGGCACCTTGTCGAGCGAGATCCGCTGGATGATGCCGGGCAGCCCGAGCGCGTGGTCGCCGTGGAAGTGGGTGATGCAGATGCGCCGCAGCGGCGTCACGGCGAGCCCGGCCATGAGCATCTGGCGCTGGGTGCCCTCGCCCGGGTCGAAGAGGATCACCTCGTCGTCCCAGCGCAGGTGGTAGCCGTTGTGGTTGCGGTGGCGGGTGGGCACCTGGCTGGCGCTGCCCAGGATCGTCAGCTCGCGCACGTCGCCCCCGCCCGCCGGACAAAGAACCGGAGAAATTAAGCGACCCCCGGGGACTTCCACCGAGCGCTGTCGCACGCGATGGTCCGGTCGGACAAGGCCGGATCCCCGGGGGTCGGGTGGCTGCCTGGTACTCGCCTGACCGCTGCCACACGGTCTCGACGTCCTACAAAATTTCTCGAAGCTGTCGAGGACAGCGGCTAGCGGACAGCCACCTCACGAGTCCCGTTGCTATACAACTTCGGACCACCTCCCTTCACGTGTACGGCCACGTTAACCACTGGGAAGGCCGGTCGACAACGCCTTATTTCTCACTAAGGCGTGTTTCAAAAGCCGGTCAGAGCCACTCGCTGATGATGGTGATGGTCAGGACGGCTTGGAAGCGGACGGCTAACTTGTCGTAGCGAGTGGCGACGCCGCGGTGGCGTTTGAGGCGGGCTAT
>NZ_JADMLH010000025.1 GCF_016464385.1 Nucisporomicrobium flavum
CGGGGCCCGCCGCCGTCTGCTTCGCGGATTACACCGGGCCGTCCTTCTCCATGCCCGACCAGCCGCGCGGGCTCTCCGGCTCGCCGCTGTCGTCGTTGTCGATCACGTCGGGCGAGACCGCGGTGTCGCCGTGCTCGTTCGCGAAGTCGGGCTGGTCCTGCGGGTCCAGCTCCGAGTTGCCGAAGGCCGGAAGGCGCTCGTTCTGCTGCGTCATGTCACTGCTCCTCTGGGCTCAGTCGAGAGTGCGGAGGGCCTCGGCGGCCTCGTCCTGGGCGTACTCGCCCTCGGGCAGGGCGTCGATCCGGGTCAGCGCGGAGGCCGGCAGGCCGGCTGCCACGGCGCCACGCTGCAGGTCGGCGCTGCTGAGCCTCTCCTGCGCGGCGTAGGCGTCGTCGAGGTACTCGTCCAGCACGCGGAAGTCGTCGCTCACGGCAGTCGACTACCCGGCCGGCGGCCCGGCAAACGGTGTGGTCCAGGTCACATATGCTGCCGGAATGGGGTCGGGTGGCCGACGGTTGAGAACAGATGTCGGTGTGACCAGTGTCCCCGGGCCTCACCCTTTGCCTTCGCGGAATACCGTTCGGCTGGAGCCGCGTTGAGCCTTTCGCCGCGAGGCGACCTGCACACCGGCACCTACATCCGCCGCCCCCGGCCTCGCCGGGGGCGGCGTTTGTTTTCGACCCCGCTCCTCGGGGGTACCCCTCGATCATGAGTGATGATCGCGTCGAGCGGCGCGCTGCCGACCTGCTGCCGGAGGAACGCGCCGCCGGGAGTGCCGACCCGGAACTGCAGGCGGAAGCCATCCTCGCCGAGTCGGACGAGCGGGAGCACGTGCCCGAGGGCGCGCCGAGCACCTTCGTGGAACATCGTTCCTCGGACCGCACGGTTACGCCCGCGGACGGTACCCGATAGAGGACACCACTTTCGTGTTCCCGGATCCGCATGGCAATATCGGGCAAATGTCTGCCCCGCAACGGAGCACCGGGCGGCGGGTGGTGAACACGTCGGAGATCACGATCTCCGTCGCGTCGCCGTCCGACCCCAGTGGCTCCCCGCGTACCGCCTCAGCCGGTGACGTCGCCTCCGCCGATTCGCCGGTGGGGGAGGGACGCCGCCGCCGTGGTCGCCGCGGACGGAAGAACCGCCGGCCGGTCAGGGCCAAGGGCGCCGGCAGACCCGCGTCCGGCCGGAATGAGCCGGACGGGCCGCATCCGGTCGAGGTGGCTGGGCTGCTGCACGAGCTGTCGGCGCGGCTGCTCAGCGCCGACGACCTCCGGCAGGCCCTGGACCGCCTCGCCGTCTTCGCCGCGGGCGCCGTACCCGGCACCTTGCGCTGCTCGGTTGCCCTCATCGGCGAGGGCGGTCCGCTGACCCTGGCCGTCTCCGGGCCGCAGGCGCAGGCTCTCGACGACGTCCAGTACGCGTCGGGCGACGGTCCCGGGCTGGAGGCCGCCCGTACGCGGGCCGTGGTCAGCGTGGACGACCTGCCCGGCGACCCCCGCTGGCCCGAGCTCGCCGAGTGCGCCCGCGAGGAGGGCGTGCACGGGGTCGTGTCGATCCCGGTGGACGTCCAGCGCTCCGCGGTCGGCTCGGTCAGCTTCTTCGTCGGCCCGCCCGGCGGCGTCGGCTCGGAACGGCTGCTCACCGCCATGGCCCTGGTCAACCAGGCCGAGATCCTGCTCGGCGAGATGTGCCGCCGCGAGGGGCTGAGCCAGGGCGCGATCGTGGACCGGGCCGCCGGCGTCATCATCGCGCAGCGCGGCTGCGGCGTACGGGAGGCCTACGACGTGCTGCGGGACACCGCGCAGCGGCTCGGCATGCCCTGGGAGGACGTCGCCGAGCGGCTCATCGCGGCAGCCGCCCGCAACGCCTGAAACAGCGACAGGGTACGAGCGCGTGCTGCGCTCGTACCCTGTGCGGTTTCGAAGGGTTATGAACGGCCCGGAGCCGCCGGCGCCTGCTCGGTCCCGGCCACCGGCTCCCCGGCGGGGGCGGCCGCGGCCGCGGCGTCCTCGGCGCGCTGTGCCTGCGCCGAGCGCTGGGCGAGCGGGATCTCCGGCAGGAAGAACACCACGACCAGGCCGACCAGCATGACGGCGAGCGCCAGCAGGTAGACCACGTGGATGCCGTCGGCGAAGCCGACCTTGAACGGGTGGGCGAGCGCGTCCGGCAGCTTGTTGATGAACGACGTGTCGCTCAGGTCGCCGCCGCCGGACTGGCCGGGCGGGAGCTGGACCCCGGCGTCGGTGTACGCCCCCGAGATCCTGCCCGGCAGCACGTTGAACAGCACCGACAGGAAGATCGCGGTGCCCAGCGTGCCGCCCATGGACCGGAAGAACGTCACCGAGCTGGTGGCCACGCCGATCTCCCGCGGCGACACCGCGTTCTGCACCGCCGTGATCATCGGCTGCATGTTGCCGCCCAGGCCGAGGCCCATCAGCACCATGATCAGCATCGTCCGCCACAGCGGGGTGTCGGCGCCGACCAGGGAGAACAGGGCCAGTGAGGCGGCCATCAGGATGCTGCCGACGATCGGGAAGATCCGGTAGCGGCCGGTCTTGGCGATGAGCTGGCCGGCCGCGATCGAGCCGCCCATGATGCCCACCACGAACGGGATCATCTGCAGGCCGGCGACCGTGGGGGAGCTGCCCTTGACGATCTGCAGGTACAGCGGGACGGTCATCAGGCCGCCGAACATCGCCATGCCCAGGATCGTGCTCGAGGTCGCGCCGACGGCGACCGTACGGTTGCGGAACAGCCGCAGCGGCAGCAGCGCCTCGTCCTTGTACGCCCGCTCCGCCAGCACGAACGCGACCAGGCCGACGGCGCCGATCACGTAGCAGGCCAGCGCCCGTCCGGAGCCCCAGCCCCAGTCGCGGCCCTGCTCGGCCACGGTCAGCAGCGGCACGAGGCCGACGATCAGCGCGACCGCGCCGGGCCAGTCGATGCGGTGGTCGGTGCGCTGGTGCGGCAGGTGCAGGACCCGCGCCACCACGATCATCGCCACGATGCCGATCGGCACGTTGAGGTAGAACACCCAGCGCCAGCCGTCGACCCACAGGATGGTGTCCGCGCCGGCGAAGAACCCGCCGAGGATCGGGCCGATGACGCTGGCAGTGCCGAACACCGCCAGGAAGAAGCCCTGGTACTTGGCGCGCTCGCGGGGCGGGACGATGTCACCGATGATCGCGAGCGCCAGCGA
The DNA here is from genome assembly GCF_016464385.1 of Nucisporomicrobium flavum. Taxonomy (GTDB): domain Bacteria; phylum Actinomycetota; class Actinomycetes; order Mycobacteriales; family Micromonosporaceae; genus Actinoplanes; species Actinoplanes flavus_A. The sequence continues at coordinate 3,203 of NZ_JADMLH010000025.1, forward strand.
CATCAGGCCGCCGGCGCCGATGCCCTGGATGGCCCGGAACGCGGCCAGCTCGTACATGTTCTGGGACAGGCCGCAGAGCATCGAGCCGACGATGAACACGCCGATCGCGAACAGGAAGAACGGCCGCCGGCCGTAGATGTCGGACAGCTTGCCGTACAGCGGCGTGGAGATCGTCGACGTGATGAGGAACGCCGTCGTCGCCCAGGCCTGCAGGTTGAAGCCGTTGAGGTCGTCGGCGATCGTCCGGGTCGCCGTTGCCATGATCGTCTGGTCCAGGGCGGCCAGGAACATGCCCATCATCAGGCCGATCAGAACCGTGAGGATCTGCCGGTGGGTGAAGTCCGCGGAGGCCTGGGGGCCTCGGGCGCCGCCCCCTGGACCGGCCTCCGCCGGTGCTGTGGTGCTCGAGTTACTCACGCGTTCTCCCGTGCTGGTACGGCTGGGTCGCTGCGCAGGAGCGCCTCGACGGAGCTGTTGAATTGTTCGAAGAGGCCGGCGAACGCGGCGACGCGCTCGGCCGGCCAGTCGCTCAGCGCCTCGCTGAGCAGTGCGTGCCGCGCCTCGTCCAGGCGGGCACAGGCCGCGTGGCCCGGCTCCGTGATGGCCAGGCGGGAGGCCCGGCCGTCGGCCGGATCGGCCTCCCGGCGGGCGAGTCCGGCCTTGACGAGCTGGGCCGCCTGGCGGCTGATCGTGGAGGGGTCCGCGTGCTTGACCTCGGCCAGATCGGTGACCCGCAACGGGCCGAGGTGACGCAGCGGGAACAGCAGCATCAGCGCGGAGGTCTCGGCTCCGAGATCCCCGGCATTGAGCATGCCCTTCATGCGAGCTCCCACGCGGAAGAACCGCATGAGTTCGTCGGCCAACCGGCCGGTGTCGTCCGCTGCCACGCTGCACCCCCCTCAGATGTATGCAGCGTACAACTGGTTGGTTGGTGAAAGCATTTCCACTCGATCAACGCAGCGTGATTGTGGTGCGCATCTCCCACACGCCGGTCGCCAGCGCCTCGGTCTCCTCGAGGGAGGCGGGCACCGGCACGGTGTACTCGGCCCGCCGGACGAAGAGTCGCTCCGGGAAATACCCACGCCCGGGGTCGCCAACCAGGATCACCGCGCCGGCGGCGGCCGCCCGGCGCAGGGCCGCGGTCATCCGGTCGGCCACGCTGCGGGTGTAGAACACGTCCCCGGCCAGGATCACCTCCGCCGGCCCGGCGTCGCCGATGTCGGCCGCCCGGGCGTGCACGGTCACCCCGTTGGCCTCGGCGTTGCGGGTCGTCGCGGCCGCCGCGGCGGGGTCCAGGTCGAGGGCCTCGACCCGGGCGGCGCCGGCCCGGGCCGCCGCGATGGCCGCCACCCCCGACCCGGACGCGACGTCGAGGACGTGCCGCCCCCGGACCAGCTCGGGATGGTCGAGGACGTAGCGCGCGAGCGCCTGGCCCCCGGCCCAGACGAAGGCCCAGAACGGCGGCGGGACGTCGCTGCGGAACTGCCCGTCCGCCGAGTCGAACAACCCGACGCGATCGCCGGCCAGGTGCAGCGAGATCTCGGGAGCGAGGGGTACGGGCAGCAGAGCGGTTTGCACGACCCCGATTCTTCGTCGCGCGGATCCGCCCTGCGCCCTATTTACCGCGTCCGACGTCGCTTATGCGGCGAATTCTGGTGCTCGTGTGAACAATGCGTGACGAGCCTCACCGCGCCGGGCCTGGGTCAATGCGGCCGCTCTCACCGCTGCCGCTGCGGCCCGGTCGCGGTAGAGCTCCCGGGCCCGGGTCACCCATTCGGGGCCGGTCAGGTCCTCCAGCAGGGGACGCCCGGCCAGGTGTGCAGCCGCGACGAGGGGGCGCAATGCGCTGCGGCCGGACCGGCCGGCCGCCGCGGCCACCAGCTCGTCGAACCGGGCCACGTCGACGCGGACCCGGTCGGGCGCGAGGGCGAACTCGTCGTCGCTGATGGTGACGAAAGAGTCACCGGCTTCGGCGGCCGGATCGAGCCGACGGCACAAAAGGGACAGTTGACCCTCCATCATGGTCAGATGGCCGGCCGGCGGGCATTCCGGCCACAACAGCTCGGCCAGCTCGGCCTTCCGGACCTTCCCGCGCAGCGCCAGCAGTGCCAGGATGTGCCGGGGCAGGTCGTCACCGAGGTCGCCGCCGGAGAGGCGTACTCCGCGCGTGCGGACCTCGAGCGGGCCGAAGAGCTGGATCTCGTACATGGGGTTAGACCCTGGATGCGGGACGGTCGCGCGACAAGCCTCCGGCGCGACGGTCGGCACCCCGAAAGCGAGGGGGCGGACCGGCCGAAGATACGAGTCACGCCGAGCCGCTCGGCCTCATCCGCCCGGCGGGTGGCCACCGCGATCGGTTTGGCTTGGATGCGCTGTCAGACTGTTGGTACGCCTTGGCTTCGCTCGAGGGACACATAGACTTCCAGCGCTGGCGGATCAGGAGGCGTGAATGGTGGGCGAGGCGATCACGGTGCTCGTGGTGGACGGGCATCAGACGTTCGCCGAGTTGCTCGGTGTGGCGCTGACCGGGCAACCGGAGCTGCGTTACGTAGGACAGGCACGCACGGGTGAGCAGGCCATCCGGATGGTGCAGGAGCTGCGCCCGAACGTCGTGCTGCTCGACCCGGACCTGCCGGACGCGGACGGCATCGCGATCGCGGAGCTGCTGCGGCACCGCCTGCCCGACACCCGGTTCGTGATCCTCACGGCGAACAACGAGTCCGCGCTGGTCGGCCGGGCCACGGCGGCGGGCGCCTCCGGCTTCCTGTCGAAGAACGGCCCGCTCGGCGACGTGATGAACGCGATCCGCACGGCCCACGGCGGCGGCATGACCGTCTCCACCGACATCCTCGCCCGGCTGCTGCGCAGCACCGCCCCGGTGGTCGGCCCGCGCGCCGGCGGGCTCACCGCCCGCGAGCACGAGGTGCTCGTCCTCATGGGGTCCGGGCTCGACCCGCGCGCCATCGCCCGCCGGCTCGGCATCAGCGTGCACACCTGCCGCGGGTACGTGAAGGCTGTGCTGGGCAAACTCGGCGCGCACAGCCAGCTGGAGGCCGTCGCGGTGGCCACCCGGCGGGGCCTGCTGCGCCCCGACGGTCATAACGCAGAGTAATTCGCGTCTGCACTCATCCGCTACGCCGCGGGATCCGTACCACTCGCTGGAGCGCCGGAGGAAATGCCGGCGCCGGCGCGAGTTGGAGGGCTTCGCGTGCAACCGCCATTCGCTGATTCGTCCGATGTGTCCCTCGCGCTGGTCGGCCCGTCGAACTCCGGCACCGACTGGGCGAATCGGGACCGGGAATCGCTCTACCGTCGGCCGGGGACGCCCGCGGCCCCGTACCGGCGGCCGCCCGCGGCGACCCCCTTGCGTGACGAAAAGGAAGACATGTCCGACACCGGAAGCTGGAACGCCTTCGCCGCGCCGTCCAAAGGGAGACAGGAGCCGAAGGCGGATCGCGCGCCGGCGGATCGCACGCAGCATTCCCCGGAGCCGGAGTTCGGACCCGCGCCGCCGGCCACCGGCGGGCGGACGGCGTTCGGCGTCACGGCCGGACCCATCAGCGGCAACTGGCGCACCGACGCTCCGACCTCCCCGGCCGGCGGCGGTCCGGGGGCTCTGCCCATCCGGACGGCCCCCGACGCGGATACCGGCTATGCCGGGTGGACCACCGCCGGCCGCGACGCCGGTGCGGGGCAGCCGGCCTCCGGGCACGCAGCCGGTGCGGGGCAGCCTGCCTTCGGGCACGCTGCCGGTGCGGGGCGGCCGACCTCCGGTCAGCCTTACGGGGCCGGGGCCGGGGCCGGGGCCGGGTCCGGGGCTGGGGTCTGGTCCGCGGCTGGGGCCGTGCCCGAGCCGGCCCGGCACTCCCGGCCTGCGCCAGCCACCGACCGCTTCCGGCCTGCACCCGCTACCGATCGCTTCCGGCCGGCGCCGCCGGTCGAGCACGACGAGGGTGTCGGTGATTTCATCGGCGGGCCGGGACGGGAGATCCGGCCGCACCGGGCCGCCCGGCACCCCGCCCATCCCACCGCGCCGGCTGCCTCCGCCGGGCTGCCCGAGGCACCCCGGCGCAGCCGTGGCGTCCTGCTCGCCGGGCTCGCGCTGACCACCGCCGTGCTGCTCGGCGCGACCGTCGCCGGGGTGGCGTACTTCTCCGGGCCGGACAAGGACCTGACGTCCGTGCTGGAGCTGGGCGCGGGCGACAAGGCGGAGCAGCGTACGGCCAGCGCCGCCGTGGAGGGGCGTACCGCGGCCGGCTTCGACCTGGTGAGCGCGGTGACGCGGGTGACCGTACGCAGCGAGGACCTCGGCGACCGGCTGTTCAGCGTCACCACCGCGGACGACTCCGGCGTGCTGCCGAAGCCGGTGCTCGCGCAGGACAAGGTGCAGCTCTACCTCACGCCCGACGGCGACGGCAACGCGACCGGGGCGGTGGACGTCGTGCTGACGACGCGGGTCACCTGGACGCTGCGCTTCTCCGGCGCCGCCGACGAGCAGATCCTCAACCTGCAGGGTGGCCGGGTGGCGGGGATCGACATGCTGGGCGGGGCCCGGCGTACGGCGATCCAGCTGCCCGCGGCCGCCGGAACCGTGCCGCTGACGGTCACGGGAGCCGTCGATGAACTCGCGATGACGTCGCCGGCCGGCAACCCCGTACGCGTGCAGGTGAAAGGCGGGGCCAAGACCGTCGCAGCCGGTGCGCGCACCCTGCGGGACGTGGCACCCGGCTCGACGCTGACCCCGAAGAACTGGGCGACCAACGACCGGTACGACGTGAACGCCGAAGCCCGGGTGACCCTGCTGTCGGTCGAAACCGTCAAGTAGGGCACCCGGGCTCCGGGGCCGGGCCGGAGTCCGCCGGCCGGTCAGGCCGGCCGGCGGCCGCCGATCAGGAGAGCACCCGCAGCCGTACGGTCTGGCTCATGGCACGGAGCTGGTCGAGCACGTCGGCGCTGTAGTGGCCGCTGATGTCGGTGATCAGGTAGCCGTAGTCGCCCTTCGTGCTCAGCAGCTGGCCCTCGACGTTCACCTGGTGCTCGGCGAGGATGCTGTTGACCTGCGCCAGGACGCCGGGCGTGTTGAGGTGCACGTGCACGATGCGGCTCGTTCCACCCTGGGCGGGCAGGGCGATGCTGGGCAGGTTGACGCTCAGCGTGGTGTTGCCCTCCTCCACGAAGTGGACGAGCTTGTTCGCCACGAAGTCGCCGATGTCCGCCTGCGCCTCCTCGGTGGATCCGCCGATGTGCGGGGTGAGGATGACGTTCGGCAGCCCGCGCAGCTCGGAGACGAACTCGTCGCCGCGGCCCTTCGGCTCCTTGGGGAACACGTCCACGGCGGCGCCGGCGAGGTGACCGCTGGTCAGCGCCTCGCGCAGCGCGACGTGGTCGACCACGATGCCACGGGACAGGTTGAGGAACAGCGAGCCCTCGCGCATCTTCGCGAACTGCTCCGCGCCGAAGAAGCCGGCGTTGCCCGGGCGGCCGTCGACGTGCAGCGTGACCACGTCCACCGACTCCAGCAGCTCCTCCAGGGTGCTGCACCGCTGGGCGTTGCCGAGCGCCAGCTTGTCGGCGGTGTCGTAGAAGGACACGTGCATGCCGAGGTTCTCCGCGAGCACCGACAGCTGGGTGCCGATGTTGCCGTACCCGACGATGCCGAGCCGGCGGCCGCGGACCTCGTGGCTGCCGTTGGCGGCCTTGTCCCAGACGCCCTTGTGCATCAGGTCGTTCTTCTCGGTGAGCCGGCGGGTCATCGCGATGATCTCGGCGAGGGCCAGCTCGACGACCGAGCGGGTGTTGGAGAACGGCGCGTTGAAGACGGCGATGCCGGCCTGGGACGCGTGCGCCAGGTCGATCTGGTCGGTGCCGATGCAGAACGCACCGATGGCGACGAGGCTGTCCGCGGCCTCCAGCGCCTTGGCGGTCACCTTGGTCTTGGAGCGGATGCCGAGCAGGTGGACGCCCGGGATGCGCTCGATGAGCTCGACCTCGTCGAGGGCGTTGCGGACGGACTCGACCTGGTAACCCTCTGCCTCGAGCCGGGACACCGCGTCGGGGTGGATGCTCTCGAGCAGCAGAACTCGTACCTTGGCTTGGTCGATCATCACTTTCCGTTTCTCATGGGGAGTCGATCGTCCGGGCCGCCACGCCGAAGCCCAGCTCACAGCGTCCCAGCCTAATGCCCCGGATTGCCCGGACCTCCCGGGTGTGCCGGAGGTCCCACCTGCCGGGCCGCGAGCCACGGGAGCAGCGCGTCGGCCTGGGCGCGCTGGAACTCGCGCACGTGCGGGATGCCGGGCGAGGGCAGCCGGGAGCGGTGCATGAAGTAACCGGTGAAGCCCGCCAGCACGTCGGTGGCCTGCGCGTGGTCCACGCCGGTGAGGAGGAGGTCGCCGGGGCCGCCGTACACGGTGATGTTCATGGCGAGCAGCAGGGTGTCCAGCCACTCCGGTGCCAGGCAGGCCCACGGCCAGTCGACGACCGTGATCGCGCCGTCCGGGCGTACCAGAAGATTGTCGGCCCGGATGTCACCGTGCGCGACCGTCTCGCCGGTCCGCAGGACCGTCAGGCCGCGCATCGCGGCCGCGTGCAGCTCACCCAGACGGACCGCGGCCCAGGGATCGAGGTCTTCCATCGGGTCGTCCGCGAGGGCGGCCCAGCCGGCGAAGTGGTCCGCGAGCACGTCGGCAGCCTGCGGCACGCCGGAGATGCGCGACGGCGTGAGCGTTCCGGCGAGGTCGCGCAGGGCGGTCGCGGCCGCGTCCGTCTCGTCCTCCACCCAGGGGGTACGGGGATGACGGCCGGCGATGTCCTCCAGGACCAGCACCACCCACTCGCCGTCGTCGAAGTAGCCGAGCAGCCGCGGCACCGGCGCGTCCCCGGGCATCTGCCGCGTGACGTGGGCCTCGCGGCGGGCCATCTCGGCGGAGGTCACGTTGAGCGCGGTGCTGACCGCCTTGACGAAGGCCCGGCCGCCCGTCGCGGTCCGGACCCGGTCGGCGGTGCCGGGGGAGAAGCCGCCCCGCTGCGACTCGGCCGCCACGACCCGGTCGCCGAGCACGTCCTCGACCCGCCCGTGGACGGCGACGGGCAGGTCGTGCCAGCCGATACGGACGCCGGCCGCCCGGATGGTCGTCATCGCATCGCCCCCGTCACGCGAGATCACCTGGGAGGATCCTGGCAGGCGCGTCGCGGTTCGGAAACGGACTTCCCGGGTGGCCGGCCCGAACGGCGAAAATGTCGTACCGGCGCGGGACGATGCCGCCATGCCCAACGGAGGGACATGAGATGAGCGCACCGGCCATCGAGACATCCGGTCTGGTCAAGACGTTCGGCGACAACCGCGCGGTCGACGGCGTCGACCTGACCGTCCCGCACGGGACCGTCTACGGGCTGCTCGGGCCCAACGGCGCGGGCAAGACGACGCTGGTCCGCGTCCTCGCGACCCTGCTGAGACCCGACGGCGGCCAGGCCCGGGTCTTCGGCCGCGACGTGGTGCGCGAGGCGGACGCCGTCCGCAGCCGCGTCAGCCTCACCGGGCAGTACGCCTCCGTCGACGAGGACCTCACCGGCACGGAGAATCTCGTCCTGCTCGCCCGCCTGCTCGGGCACGGCAAGCGCGCCGCCCGCGACCGGGCCGCGCAGCTGCTCGAGGCGTTCGGGCTCACCGACGCCGCCGGCCGTCAGGTGAAGAAGTATTCGGGCGGCATGCGCCGGCGCATCGACATCGCCGCGAGCATCCTCAACACACCCGACCTGCTGTTCCTCGACGAGCCGACGACCGGCCTCGACCCGCGCAGCCGCAACCAGGTGTGGGACATCATCCGGGTGGTCGTCGCCCACGGCACCACCGTGCTGCTCACGACGCAGTATCTCGACGAGGCCGATCGGCTCGCCGGCCGGATCGCCGTCATCGACCACGGCAAGGTGATCGCCGAGGGCACCCCGGGCTCGCTGAAGGCGTCCATCGGCTCCGGCACCGTCCACGTACGCCTCCGCGACGCGGCGCAGAGACCGGAGGCGGAACGCCTGCTCACCACCGTCCTCGGCACGAGCGTCCAGGCGGGGACCGACCCGGTGGCGCTGACGGCCCGCGCCGGCAGTGCCGATTCCGAGCGTGGTGCTGCCGAGCACGCATCGCGCGCGCTGGCGGCGCTGGCCGACGCCGGGATCCTGGTGGACGACTTCTCGCTGGGCCAGCCGAGCCTCGACGAGGTGTTCCTGGCGCTGACGGACCGGAAGCCGGAGGCGGTGGCATGAGCACGACCACGACGAACGAACCGGCCACCGTCTACACGCCGTCGGCCGATGCCCTGGGCGCGGTGCTGGCCCGCGAGGCGCGTCCGCCACGCGCCGGGGCCTGGTCGGCCTCGCTGACCTTCGGCTGGCGCGCGATCCTGAAGATCAAGCACGTCCCGGAGCAGCTCTTCGACGTGACGGCCTTCCCGATCATCATGACGCTGATGTTCACGTACCTCTTCGGCGGTGCGCTGGCCGGCTCGACGCGGGAGTACCTGCAGTTCCTGCTTCCCGGGATCATGGTCACCAGCGTCGTGATGATCACGATGTACACGGGCGTCGGCCTCAACACCGACATCGAGAAGGGCGTCTTCGACCGCTTCCGGACCCTGCCGGTCTGGCGTCCCGCCGCGCTGGTCGGAATGATCTTCGGCGATGTCCTGCGCTACGTCCTCGCGGCCACGACCATCATGGTGGTCGGCCTCGTGCTCGGCTTCCGCCCCGGCGGCGGCGTGATCGGTGTCCTCGCCGGCATCGGCCTGCTGGTCGTGTTCTCCTTCGCCTTCTCCTGGATCTGGACGATGTTCGGGCTGTTCCTGCGCTCGGAGAAGTCGGTGATGGGCGTCAGCATGCTGGTGCTGTTCCCGCTCACCTTCCTCAGCAACGTCTTCGTCGACCCGGGCACGATGCCGGGCTGGCTGCAGGGCTTCGTCGAGGTCAACCCGATCACCCATGTGGTGGCGGCGGTTCGCGCGCTCATGGCCGGCGACTGGGACACGGGCGAGACGATGTGGGTGCTGGCGGCGAGCGCGGTCCTGCTGCTCGTCTTCGGGCCGCTGACGATGCGCCTCTACAACCGCAAGGGTGCGCGGTGACCGACGTGGACGCGTGGCGCGAGCAGCTCGCGGCCCGCTCCGAGCAGCTGCGCCGGGCACAGGCCCTGACTGCCGCCGACCGGCGCGATCGGCGGCGGCGGCGTCTGCACGGCATGGTCGATCGCCACGCCGCGCGGCTCGCCCACCGCCGCAGCGCCGCCCCCGATGGGCCGGCGCCGCCGAACCCGCCCGACCCGGCCGGCGCGGCGGCGCTGAAGCGGCCGGGCTGAAGCTGAGCCGGGCTGAAGCTGAGCCGGGCCGCCCGTGAGGGCTATGACCAGGCCTGGGCGGCCGGGAGGGCGACGGTCACGACGAGGCCGCCCTCGTCGCGCGGCTCGAGGTGCACGTCACCGCCGTGGGCGCGGGCCACCGCGCGCACGATCGACAGGCCGAGGCCCGCGCCGCCGGAGCCGGCGAGCCGGTCGGTGCCGGTGAGCCGGCGGAATGGTTCGAGGAGCGACGCCACCTCGTAGCGGGGCACGACCGGGCCGCTGTTGGCGACCTGCAGCGTGGCCCAGCCGTTGTGGGTGGCGGTGCTGACGCGGACCCAGCCGCCGGAGCTGAGGTTGTGCCGGGCCGCGTTGTCCAGCAGGTTCTGCACGAGGCGTTCCAGCAGCACCGGGTCGCCCAGCGTGGCGGCCTCGGCCAGGTCCGTCTTCACGTCGTCGGCGGCCGCGTGCTCGACGATGTCGGCCAGGTCGACGTACGAGCGCTCGGTCAGCTCCCGTTCCGACCGGGCGAGCAGCAGCAGGCCGTCGATCAGCCGCCCGTGCCGCTGGTTGATGGCGAGCAGCGTCGTACCGAGCTGGGTCACCTCCGGCGAGGCGTCCTTCTCCAGCGCCACCTCGAGCAGGGTCCGGTTCAGCGTCAGCGGCGTACGCAGCTCGTGCGAGGCGTTCGCGATGAACCGACGCTGCCCGTCGAACGACCGGTCGAGGCGCGCCAGCATCACGTCGAACGTGTCCGCCAGCCGCTTCATCTCGTCGTCCGGACCCTTCAGCGCGATCCGCTCGTGCAGGCCGCGGTCGGCGGCCGGCGCCTCGGCGATGCGCCGGGCCGTGTCGGTGATCTGGTGCAGCGGCTGCAGCATCCGCCCGGCCACCAGCCAGCCCAGGGCCACCGCGGCCGCGCCGACCACGAGCAGCGCGATGCCGCCCTGGGTCAGCAACGCGGACAGCGCGTCGTCCCGCGTGATCTCGACGGCCCTCCGGAACACCACGTCCGGCTCCGACCCGTCGAGCAACCGGGTGCGCTGCACGTCGACCGACGTCGCCAGCCCGGCGACCCCGGTCGGGAGCTGCCGGGACACGAGAACGTACGTCACGCCCAGCATCACGAGCCCGGCGAGCAGGAACAGGCCGCCGTACACGAGGGTCAGCCGGCCCCGAATGGTGAGCTTGAGCCTCATCCGATGCGATACCCCACTCCCGGCTCGGTGAGCAGCACCGGCGGATCGCCCAGCTTCCGGCGCAGCTTCAGGATCGTCATGCGGACCGCGTGGGTGAACGGGTCGGCGTTCTCGTCCCACGCCTTCTCCAGCAGCTGCTCGGCGGAGACCGCGGTGCCGTCGGCCCGCAGCAGCTCGGCGAGCACCGCGAACTCCTTGCGGGACAACGGGACATAGCGGCCGTCCCGGTAGACCTCGCGCCGGTGCGGGTCCAGGCTGATCCCCGCCCGTCGCAGCACCGGCGGGGTGGCCGGCCGGGAGCGCCGGCCCAGCGCGGCGACCCGGGCCGCCAGCTCGCGGAAGGCGAACGGCTTGACGAGGTAGTCGTCCGCGCCGAGGGCCAGCCCGTCGACGCGATCGTCCACGTCGGACGCGGCGGTCAGCATGAGGATCCGCAGGCTGCCGTCTTGTTGCGCCAGCTCGCGGCACACGTCGTCGCCGTGCACGAGCGGCAGGTCCCGGTCCAAGACCAGCACGTCGTAGTCGTTGACCGCGGCCCGTTCCAGCGCGGCGGCGCCGTCGTACACCACGTCGACCGCGTGGGCGTCGTGGCGCAGGCCGTCCGCGACCGTGTCGGCGAGCAGGCGCTCGTCCTCGACCACCAGGATCCGCATGCCTCCCATGGTGACCGGTGATCGCGTCACGTGGGCGTCACCGTTTTCGCTGACGGCGGGGAAACGCCCGGGGGTCTTCACTCGGCGCCGAGGCGGCCGCCCGGCCGCCGGGACGGAGACCAACGATGCGGACCAGAACGGTCCTCGCGCTCGGCCTGCTGCTCACACTGGCGGTGGGCGGGTGCGGCAAGGCGAAGGACGACGGTGGCGGGGTCGCCTCGGCCGGCGGTACGGCGACGCCCTCCAGCAGCGCCGCGGCGGCCGACAAGGAGGCCGACGCCGCGCTCAAGTTCTCGAAGTGCATGCGTGAGCAGGGGCTGACATGGTTCCCCGATCCGGAGCCGGTCGGGCACGGGATGCGCCTGTCGATCCCCAAGGGCACGGACCAGGCGAAGCTTCAGAAGGCCATGGAGGCCTGCAAGAAGTACGCCCCGAACGGCGGCGAACCCCGCAAGCTGAACCCGGAGGAGCTGGAGAAGGCGCGGCAGATGGCCCAGTGCATGCGGGACCACGGCGTCAAGGACTTCCCCGACCCCAACCCCGACGGCAACATCCGGATGCTGGGGGACAAGGGGCCCGGCGACCCGACGTTCGACAAGGCCATGGAGGCGTGCGACAAGTACGGGCCGGGTATCGCGGGCAGGGCGGGCTCATGAGGGGCCGCTACCTCATCGCCGGCGCGGTGGCCGCCGTCGGTGCCGCGGCCCTCGTGGCGGCCGGGCTTCCGTCGGGCGGTGACGACGCCGCCCAGGCGACATCCGTGCCGCCGGGCACCGCGCGCGTGACGAAGCAGACGCTTGTCGACACCCAGTCGGTGGACGGCGAGCTCGGGTACGGCGACGCCACGAAGCAGAAGGCGCGCCTGTCCGGCACGGTCACCGCCCTGGCGGCCTCCGGTTCGACGGTCAGCCGGGGACGGGCGCTGTACCGCATCGACAACGACCCGGTCGTGTTGCTGTACGGGACGCTGCCCGCGTACCGCACGCTGTCCCCGGGCGACGACGGAAGAGACGTGAAGCAGTTCGAGGCCAACCTCTGGGCGCTCGGATATCGGGGGTTCACCGTCGACAAGTCGTACACGTCTGCCACCGCGGATGCGGTCCGCGACTGGCAGGACGACCTCGGGGTGCCGGAGACCGGCAGGGTCGACCCGGCCCGGATCGTCTACGCGGCCGGCAAGGTCCGCGTCGATTCCCGGCAGGCCGCCCCCGGCGACGTGGTGCAGCCCGGCGCCGCGCTGCTCAGCACCACCGGCACGGGCCGCGTGGCCACCGTCTCCCTCGAGGCCTCCGACGCGCGGCTGGCCCGTAAGGGCGCCGCGGTCACCGTCACGCTGCCGGACGGCAAGCAGGCCAAGGGAAAGATCGTCGACGTCGAGACGACCGTGACGCCCGGCGAGGGGCAGCAGGAGGACACGACCACGTTCGACGTCACGGTCGGCGGTTTCAGCTCGGGCGCCCTCGACCACGCGGCCGTCACGGTCGACTTCACCGCGACGAAGCGTGACAACGTCCTGACCGTGCCGGTGGCCGCGCTGCTCGCGCTCGCCGAGGGCGGCTACGGGCTGGAGGTCGTGGAGGGGGACACCAGTCGGATCGTCGCCGTGCGCACCGGGATGTTCGCCGACGGGCGCGTCGAGGTCTCCGGCGCCGGCATCACCGACGGCACGACCGTGGGAACGCCGGCATGAGCGCGGTGGTCCAGCTCGGCGGCGCGACGAAGACCTACCCCGGCGGGGTCACCGCGCTCGACTCGGTCACCATCTCCATCGGGTACGGCGAGATGACCGCGGTGGTCGGCCCCTCGGGCTCCGGGAAGTCCACGATGCTGCACCTGATCGGTACGCTCGACCGCCCGTCCGCGGGAACCGTGCGCATCGACGGGCACGACGTCGCCGAGCTGTCGGACCGGCAACTGTCCGCCCTGCGCGCGCGGCGGATCGGCTTCGTGTTCCAGCAGTTCCACCTGGCTCCCGGCCGTACCGCGGTCGCCAACGTCGCGGACGGGCTGCTGTATGCGGGCGTACCCCGGAGGGAGCGGGAGCGGCGCGCGATCGCCGCGCTGAACCGGGTGGGCCTCGGCGCCCGCCTGGGGCACCGCCCGCACGAGCTCTCCGGCGGCGAACGGCAACGCGTCGCGGTGGCCCGCGCGGTGGCGGGCGACCCGGCGCTGCTGCTGGCCGACGAGCCGACCGGCAACCTGGATTCGGCGTCCGGCGCGGAGGTCGTCGAGATCCTGACCGAGCTCAACGCCGGCGGCACCACGGTCGTGGTGATCACGCACGACCGCGACCTGGCGGGCAGCCTGCCGCGGCAGATCCGCATGCGTGACGGCCGGGTGATGTGAGATGACCGAGCTCAGCCCGGCCCGGCTGCGCCCGGGCGACCTGATGCGCGTCGGCGGCTCCGGCATCCGTGCCCGCCCGCTGCGCGCGGTGCTGTCGGCCCTGGGGATCGCCATCGGCATCGCCGCCATGACCGCGGTGGTCGGCATCTCCTCGTCCAGCCGCGCCGACCTCGATCGGCAGCTCGCGGCGCTCGGCACGAACCTGCTGACCGCCGGCCCGGGCTCCACGATGTTCGGCGAGGACGCGACGCTGCCGGACGACGCCGTGCCGATGATCAAACGGATCGGCCCGGTCACCGCCGCCTCGGCGACCGGCACGGTGGAGGACACGTCCGTCTACCGCACGGACCGGATCCCGAAGGCGCAGACCGGCGGCATCTCCGTGCTGGCGGCCCAGCTCGACCTGCCCGCCACGGTCGGTGCCGCGATGGCCTCCGGCACCTGGCTGAACGCCGCGACCGGCCGCTACCCGGCGGTGGTCCTCGGCGCCACCACGGCCCGCCGGCTGGGCTCGGTGCCGGCGGTCCTCATCGGCGGCCGCCGGTACACCGTCGTCGGCGTGCTGCAACCGGTGCCGCTGGCCCCGGAGCTCGACTCGGCCGCGCTCATCGGCTGGGACGCGGCCCGCACGTACGCCGGCTTCGACGGGCACGCCACCACCGTCTACACCAGATCGAAGGAGTCGCAGGTGAGCGCCGTGCAGTCGGTGCTCGCCGCCACGGCCAACCCGGAGAACCCCGACGAGGTGAAGGTGTCCCGGCCCTCCGACGCGCTCAAGGCGCAGCAGGCCACGGACAACACCTTCACCCAGCTCCTGCTCGGCCTGGGCGCGGTGGCGCTGCTGGTCGGCGGGATCGGCGTGGCCAACACCATGGTGATCTCGGTGCTGGAACGCCGGGCGGAGATCGGCCTGCGCCGGTCGCTGGGCGCGACCCGCGGCCAGGTACGCGCCCAGTTCATCGCCGAATCGCTGCTGCTGTCCCTGCTCGGCGGCGCGGGCGGCGTGCTCATCGGGACGGCCGTGACCTTCGCGTACGCCGCGGCGCAGAGCTGGCCGGGTGTCGTGCCGGCGTGGGCGCTCGCCGGGGGAGTGGGAGCGACCGTGCTGATCGGCGCGGTGGCGGGCTGGTACCCGGCCGTACGGGCGGCCCGCCTCCCCCCGACGGAGGCGCTGGCCGCGGCCTGACGGGCTGAGCCCCGGCGTCGACGGCTACTCGGCGCCGGGGCTGCGCTCCCACACGGAGACGTGGCTGCGGCTGTCGGCGGTGAACGGCGTACGGTCCCAGCCGGCCCAGCGTTCCCGGAGCCGCATCCCGGCCAGCCGCGCCATGAGGTCGAGCTCGGACGGCCACACGTAGCGGTGCGGCGAGGCAAAGGTGCGTACGTCGCCGTCGATCGTCCAGCGGTGATGGGACACCGCGATCTGGTTGGCGACGTCGTAGCGCTCATACGCGAAATGGTCCGGGGTGTCCGCGAAGACGTGCGTCGTCACGCCCGGCGGCAGGCGGCGGAGCTCGGGAATGTAGTTCTCGACGACGAAGCAGCCCCCCGCCCGCAGATGGGCCGCCGCGTTGCGGAAGGCCCGCACCTGTTCGTCCTGGGTGGTCAAATTCGTGATCGTGTTCCGCACGAGATAGACGAGGTCGAACACGTGCGGGACGATCGCGGTGGCGAAATCGCCGACGTGAATCGCTATGTCGTGGCCGCCCGGCCGGGAACGCGCCTCGGCCGCCATCGCCGGCGACAGTTCGATGCCGTGCACCGTGACGCCGCGCCGGCTCAGCGGAAGGGCGATCCGGCCCGTTCCGATGCCCATCTCGAGAGCCGTGGAGAGTTCGAGGGCGGCCAGGAAATCGACGGCGGGGCCGATGACGGCGGGGTCGAACAGCTCCGGCCACAGCGTTTCGTAGTGGGCGGCGATCCATTCGTCGAAATGCGTCTCGGCCATTTCCTCTACCGTTCCGGCTCGCGCGGCCCGAGGAGGCGCTCGATGAGGCGGGGCTCGCCCGGCCACGCCGCCATCAGCACCTCCCGCGGCACCTGACGTCCCGCGTACCGTAGTGCCAGCGCGACCACGACGATGTCGTCGAGCGGACCGATGACCGGGATGAACTCCGGGATCAGGTCGATCGGACTGGCCACCCACACGCCGGCCAGGACGATGGCGATCTTCGCCCGGCGTGGCACGCGCGGATCCTTGCGCAGGCGCCGGACGGTGGTCACGCAGTCGGGGATGAACGCGGCGAGGTCCCGGAGCAGGCCGGGCGGCAGGCGCCGGGCCAGCAGGATGAGCAGCGCCCAGCTGGCCAGCAGGCACAGGATGGCGATGCCGATCCCGGCGATCCAATTTCGCACCCGGATATTCCACCACGGGTGGCTCGCTCCCACTTCAACGTATATCGGACCGGTGGGCTTGCGGCAAGGCCCCGGTCGTCGCGCAGAATCGTCGGCTGAGGGCACAATCTGCGACTACGGGGGCACTACGTGCAGGACGTGATGCATGTGAACGACGTCGGCGGGACCCAGGTCGCGCTCGTCGGCGGAAAAGGCGCTCAGCTGGGGGAGCTGTCACGGATCGACGGTATCCGGGTGCCGGCCGGTTTCTGCGTCACGACGAATGCGTACCGGCGGATTCTCGCGTCGACGCCCGCGATCGAGGATCTTCTCGATCGGCTGTCCCACCTGACGATCCACGACCGCGACGCGATTCGAACGGTCAGCGCGGACCTTCGCCGGACCCTGGAAACGGTCGACGTCCCGGACGACCTGGCGAGATCGGTTGTCGCCGCCGTCGCAGGGCTGGGCGAGCGGTACGCGTATGCCGTGCGGTCCAGCGCCACGGCCGAGGACCTGCCGACGGCCTCCTTCGCGGGCCAGCAGGACACCTACCTCAACGTCATCGGCCCGGCCGCGGTGCTCGAGCACGTCGTACGGTGCTGGGCCTCGCTGTTCACCGAGCGGGCCGTCACGTACCGGCTGCGGAACGGCTTCGACCACCGCAAGGTCCGGATGGCGGTCGTGGTGCAGCGGATGGTGTCCGCCGAGGCGGCCGGCATTCTCTTCACGGCGGACCCGGTCACCGGCAACCGGAAGGTCGCTGCCGTGGACGCCGGCTTCGGGCTCGGCGAGGCCCTGGTCTCCGGCCTGGTGAACCCGGACGTCTACCGGGTACGCGACGGCGGCATCGTCGCCAGGACGGTCGCCGCCAAACAGCGCCTGGTCCTGGCCCTGCCCGAGGGCGGAACGCGGGTGGTGCCGGTCGATCCGGAGCGGCAGGAGCAGCCGGCGCTGACCGACGAGCAGATTCTGCGGCTCGTGCGTCTGGGGCGGCGGATCGAGGAGCGGTTCGGCCGCCCCCAGGACATCGAGTGGTGCCTTGCCGACGGCGACTTCCACATCGTGCAGAGCCGGCCGATCACCACGCTGTTCCCCGTACCGGCGTCCGCCGACGGGAAGAACCACGTCTTTCTCTCCGTCGGCCATCAGCAGATGATGACCGATGCGATGAAGCCCTTGGGCATCGCCATGTGGCAGCTGATCGCCATGGCGCCGATGCTCGAGGCCGGCGGCCGGCTGTTCGTCGACGCCACCGGCCGCCTGGCCACGCCCGCGGGCCGGGCCGCCTTCCTCGACCTGGCCGGGCGGTCCGACCCGCTGATGCGGGACGCGCTGGAGACGCTCCTGGAAAACGACGACTTCCTCCCGGCCGTCCCGGACCCGGCCACGGCCCCGCCGCCGACCGGTGGGTCGTCCGCGCCGATCGAGAATGATCCCGCCATCGTCGCCGAGCTGATCGAACGCAGCGAGAAGTCGATCGCCGCGCTGGGGCACGACATCCGCACGAAGACGGGACCGGCGCTCTTCGACTACCTCATGGACGAGGCGTTCCCGGAGCACAAGCGGGTCCTGAGCGATCCGCTGAGCATGCAGGCGATCATGGCCGGGATGGGGGCCACCTGGTGGCTCAACGACCGGCTGCGGGAATGGCTGGGCGAGAAGAACGCGGCCGACACGCTCACCCTGTCCGCCCCGGGCAACATCACGTCGGAGATGGGGCTGGCGCTGCTCGACGTCGCGGACGCGATCCGGCCGCATCCCGAGGTGACGGCATTCCTGCAGCACGTTGAGGACGACGGTTTCCTGGAGGAACTGCCGACGATCCCCGGCGGGCTCGAGGCGCGCGACGCCATCGAGACCTATCTGGACCGGTACGGCATGCGCTGCGTCGGGGAGATCGACATCACGAGGCCGCGCTGGAGCGAACGACCGGCCACGCTCGTACCGCTGATCCTCGACAACATCAAGCTGTTCGAGCCCGGCGCGGCCGTACGGCGGTTCGAGCAGGGACAGCAGGCGGCGGAGAAGAAGCGGCAGGAGGTGCTGGAACGCCTGCGGGCGCTGCCGGACGGGGAGCGCAGAGCCGGCGAGACCGAGCGGATGATCGACCGGGTCCGCACCTTCATCGGCTACCGCGAATACCCCAAGTACGGGATCATCAGCCGCCTGTTCATCTACAAGCGGGCCCTGATGGCGGAGGCGGAGCGGCTGGTACGCGCCCGCGGGCTCGGCACGGCGGAAGACGCCTTCTACCTGACGTTCCAGGAGCTGCGGGACGCCGTGTCCACCGGGCGGGCCGACAACCACCTCATCCGCCGGCGCAAGGACGAGTTCCGCGCTTCCCAGGAGCTCACGCCGCCCCGGGTGCTCACCTCCGACGGCGAGGCCCTGTCGGGGTCGTACCGGCGCGACGATGCGCCGGCGGGTGCCCTGATCGGCATCGCCGTGTCCGGCGGGACGGTCGAGGGACGGGCCCGGGTCATCCTCGACCTGACGCAGGCCGACCTCGAGGCGGGGGACATCCTGGTCACGGCGTACACGGACCCGAGCTGGTCACCGCTGTTCGTGGCGGTCGCCGGCCTGGTGACGGAGGTCGGCGGGCTGATGACCCATGGGGCGGTGATCGCCCGGGAGTACGGGCTGCCGGCCGTGGTGGGCGTGGCCGACGCGACCCGGCTGATCAGGGACGGGCAGCGGATCCGCGTGCACGGAACGGACGGGTACGTGGAGCTCCTGCAGTGACCTGTCGGCGTCACGGGGAGGCGAGCGCCTCGGTGGGAGGCAGCCGGGCGGCGCGTACCGCGGGGTAGACGCCGGCGATGACTCCCACGAGCGTCGCGCCTCCGAGGCCGGCCGCCGCGACCCAGGAGGGAATCGAGACCGGCCAGGAGTGCCCCATCGCGTACGCGACGACCGCGCCCGAGCCCAGCGCTGTGCCGGCCACCCCGCCCAGCACCGACAGCGCCGTCGACTCGGCCAGGAACTGGAGGCGGATGTGGCCACGGCGGGCGCCCAGCGCGCGGCGGAGACCGATCTCGCGGCGTCGTTCCAGCACCGAGACCACCATGGTGTTGGCCACCCCGACCGCGCCCACCAGCACCGCCACGCCGGCCAGCCCGAGCACCAGGGACCCGAACGTCGTCGCGGTCGCCCGCTTCGCCGCGAGGGCGTCCGAGGGCCGGGAGACGTCGACCATCCCCGGCAGGCGCGGGTTCACGGTCGCGGGCAGCACGGCACGGACGTCCTCGAGGTTCGCCTCGGCCGCTCGTACGTAAAGGACCGTGGGGTGGCCGTCGAAGCCGAGGGCCCGCTCGGCGACCTCCCACCCGACCACGACCGAGGTGTCCAGGTCGGGCGCGAGCGGCGCCGGCGCGAGGACCCCGGCGACGACGAACCGGCGGTTGCCGATGGTGATCTGGGGCAGCGGCTCGCCGGGACGCACGGCGGCGACGCCGAGGCGGGACCCCGCCTCCCACCCGAGCACCGCCACCGGGAAGCGCGCGGTGGCCTCGGTCAGGAAACGCCCCGAGCTCAGCCGTGCGCCGATCGCGGGAAGCAGATCCGTACGGCCGGCCAGCACGGTGAGTCCGGAGGCGTCATGCTCGTCGACGCGGTCCGACCGGCGGGCCACGGTGTGCAGGTTGGCGACCGCGCTGACCTCGGCGACGGGCCCGATTCGGCGGACCATGCCGATCGACTCCGCCGGCAGGGGCTCCGGCTGATCGCCCACGGTGACCGGGTGCACCCGGAGAAGGTTGGTGCCGAGCGTGGCCAGCCGCGCGTCCAGGGCCCGCCCGCTCGAGGCCGGGACCCCGGTCACGACGACCATCGTGGCGATCCCGATGGCGATGCCCAGGGCCGACAGGGCGGCGCGGGCCTTCCGGGTACGCAGGCCGTGCAGTCCCAGGAGCACGACGTCCACCGGTGTCAGGCGCATGGTGTGCCGCCCTCGGCATGGTCCGAGACGATCCGGCCGTCGCGTACGGTGACGCGCCGGGGCAGGCGCGCGGCGATGTCCGCGTCATGGGTGATCACCGCGATGGTGGCGCCGTCGGCGTGCAGCCCGGTCAGCAGGTTCAGCACGGAATCTCCCGTCGCGGTGTCCAGCGCGCCGGTCGGCTCGTCGGCGAGGATCAGGTCGGGCTCGTTGACCACAGCGCGGGCGATCGCGACCCGTTGTTTCTCGCCGCCGGACAGCTGGTGGGGAAGGTGCCGCAGGCGGTGGCCCAGCCCGACCCGCTCCAGGGCCTGTTCCGCCAGCCGTCTGCGCCTGCGGCGCGGAACCCCGGCGTAGAGCAGCCCGGTCGCGACGTTCTCCACGGCGGTGGTGCCCTCGGTGAGGTGGAACTGCTGGAAGACGAAGCCGAGCCGGGCGCCGCGCAGGTCCGACAGGCGGCGGTCGGAGAGCCGCGTGACGTCCTCACCGCCGATGCGGACGGTGCCCCGGGACGGCAGGTCGAGCGTTCCCATGATGTTGAGCAGCGTCGACTTGCCGGAGCCGGAGGGGCCGACGATCCCCAGCAGCTCGCCGCGGGTCACGACCAGCGAGACGTCGTCGAGGGCCCGCACCCCGCCCGGATACTCCCGGGTGACCCGCTCCAGCGCGAGAACCTCGGTCATCCGGCATCCACCACCGTCAGGCCCGCGGTGATGCCGGCGCCACTGACCTCGACCATGCCGCCCGCGAACACGCCGGTGGTGGCGGCGACCAGACCGCCGCCGGGGTGCTGCAGGGCGTACCCGCCTTCGCGGAGCGCGACGAGCGCGGTGACCGGGACCATGAGCACGTTCCTGCGGGCCGCCGTCGTGAAGCGGACCTGGACGGGCGCGGCATCGAGCGCGGCCAGGCTCTTGCCGGCGGACGGCTTCACCGTCACGGTGCGCTTGGGCGGTTCGGCGGAGCCGGGGGAACCGGCGTCCGCGACGATGGACCGGCTGACGGCACTCACCTTGCCGGGCACCTCCCGGCCGTCGGGCAGGACCACCGCGACCTTCGCGCCGAGCCGGACCGTACGAGCGTCCCCGGCGGTCATGGGGATCGTCACCACCTTGGTCTTCGCGGTCGTCCGCAGCACGACCCCGTCCGCCGGGGCGCCGAGGTCGGCGATCACCTCGCTGACCCGGGCGGGCCCGGGCACGACCACCACCTGGCCGGGTCGCAGCGTGCCGGGAGGCGTCACCCCGAGCCGCTGCTGCCACTTCTTGACCGCGTCCAGCATCGGCTGGTCCACCGTGTCCGCCCTGCCGGCGCGGCTCGGATAGCCCAGTGCGCGCAGATTGCGGCGCAGTTGCAGCACGTCGTTGCCGGTCAGGCCGACCCGGTCGATCGCGCGGAACACCGGGGTGTCGCCGTAGAGGACCACGACGGGTTGATCGTTGACGCGGAACAGCTCGGCGCCGCGGCGTACGGCGGCGCCCGGCTTCGGCAGCCGGGTCAGCACACCGCTCCCGGTGGCACGCACCTCACGGGCCGCGCCGAAGCCGAGCGTGGCCGGCACCAGCCTGCTGTCGGAGAGGTTCCCGCGCTGGACCGTCGTCGTGGCCACCGACGGGGTGATCACCTGCGGTGGCGCGGGCGGCCCGGTGCGCAGGGTCGCCACGGCCGCGCCCGTACCGGCGCCGGCCCCGGCCATGGCCAGGGCGACGGCCAGCAGGCTAGTCCTTCTTCGCACCGAAGGCCTCCAGCATGCACTGCCGCTCCAGCTGCTGCTGATTCTCGGGAACCGGGGTGTCGCTGCTGTCGTACGTCCACTCGCCGGGCTTGGTCACGTGCACCATGAGCCCGTGGGCGCGCAGGCAGCGCACGTTCTCCTGCCACTGCGCCGCGAAGTCCGGGTTGCGGTCCGGGTCGGTCTCCACCGGTTCGAGCGGCTTCTGCGGAGCGCAGGCGGTGTACGCGGCCTTCGGCTCACCGCTGCTGTCGAGCAGGCGCTTGCCCGTTCCGACAGCCGGCGCCGCGACGTCCTTCTCCTTCGACCGTTCCTTGACGCCGTGCGAGAACAGACAGTCCTGGTACGCGTCCCAGAACCGGGCCTTCTCGTCGTCGGTCATGTCGAGGCGCAGTTGAACGCCCCGCGGGGTCCCGGCAGCCTGGGACGTTCGCGCGGCCGCCGGGGCGCTCTCCAGCGTCGCCACCCTCGGCGGCTGATGATCGGCGTTGCCTGACGAGCAACTGCTCAGGAGTACCAGGGCGGCGGCGACGAACGACGTCTGACGGAGGCGATTCATGGGCAGGGAGTCTGGCGGCGACTTGTCATGGTCCTGTTGTGATCGCGTAGTGCTTCCGTTCGCCGCCCGGTGCGGTACCGCGCCGGTCCTAGACTCGCCGCCGTGACTGCCAAGCTGCTCGTTGCCGAGGACGACCCCAAGCAGGCGGAGCTGCTGCGTCGCTACCTGGAGCACGAGGGTCACGCGGTGACGGTCGTCGGCGACGGTCGCGCGGCCCTCGACGAGATCCGCCGGAACCCGCCCGACCTGCTGGTGCTCGACGTGATGATGCCGCGGGTCGACGGGCTGGACGTGTGCCGGGTGCTGCGGCGGGAGTCGGAGCTGCCGGTGCTCATGCTGACCGCCCGCAGCAGCGAGGACGACCTGCTGCTGGGCCTGGACCTGGGTGCCGACGACTACCTCACGAAGCCGTACAGCCCCCGCGAGCTGGCCGCCCGGATCCGTACGTTGCTGCGCCGCACGCGGGTTCCGGTCGCCGCGTCGCCGGTGCTGCGGGTCGGCGGGCTCGAGGTTGATCCCGTACGCCACGAGGTGCGCGTTGACGGCCGGCAGGTCGGCTGCACCCCGGGCGAGTTCCGGCTGCTCGAGGTGATGGTCGCCGAGCCGGGACGGGTCTTCACCCGCGACCAGCTCCTGCGGCACCTGCACGGCTTCGACTCGTACGTGACGGCACGCACGGTCGACGTCCACGTGCTCAACCTGCGACGCAAGATCGAACCGGCTCCGGGCACCCCGGTGCGCCTGCTCACCGTGTACGGCATCGGCTACAAGCTCGCCGATGGCTGACCGGCGGCTCCGCAGCAGCCTGCTCGTACGGTTGCTCGCAGTGTCGATCGTGGTGTCGGTCCTCTCCGTGGCGGCCACCGCCTGGCTCGCCGCGCGCGTCACCACCCGGGCCGTGCAGCAGGAACGCGGCCAGGCCGTCGCCGACGGCGCCAGGGTCTACGACGAGTTGCTCGGGTACGCGGCGACGCACCGCGACTGGGCCGCCGCCGGCCCGCTGGTGCGCGAGCTGGCGCACAGCACCGGCCGCCGCATCGTCGTGACCGGCCGGGACCGGCGCCCGCTCGTCGAGTCCGCCGCCGCGCAGCTGCCCGAGGAGGCGTCGGCGACCGTCGACCCGCTCGCGGACGGCATCGACGGGCGCGCCGTCGGGCCCTTCCTGCTGTCCGGCCGGGACCGCCGCGACCTCGACCGCCTGGCCGCCGCGGCCGTGACCTGTCTCAACGGACCGCCGAGAACCGGGGCGGCCCCCACGGACGGCGCCGTCGTGCAGGCGGCCGTCGCCCGGGCGACGATCGTCCGCGAGCTGAGCGGTCGCCCCCGCGTCGAGACGGGCGATCCGCAGACGCCGGCCCGCTGCGCCGACGAGCTGAACGAGCTCGCCGAACCCACCGCCGCCGAGCAGCGCGCGCTCACCCAGCTCGGCACGCTGACCAACGCCTGCCTCAAACGGCAACGCCGGGCCCCCGTGGCGATCAGCTTGGGCGGCAGGTGGAGCACCACGCAGGTGACCGGCGACGGCTCCGCGTACGACCGGGCGGTGGAGTCCTGCCTTGCCGGCGCGCGTCGCGAGCAGCTCACAGCGTACGTGGCCCCGCCGGCGCTGCTGTTCGTGCTGGACCCGCGCTCGCCGTCCCCCGCCGGCGGCTTCGACCTGTCCCCGGCCAACCAGGCGCGGATCGCCGGCGTCGCCGGACTCGTCCTGCTGGTCACGATCGGCGTCACCGTGCTGGTCGGCATCCGCGTCGTGCGCCCGCTCCGCGCCCTCACCACCGCGGCCGACCGGTTGCGGGACGGCGACACCGGTGCGCTCGTCCGCGTGACCGGGCACGACGAGATCGCCCGGCTGGGCAGCGCCTTCAACGCCATGGCCGAGCAGCGCCGCCACATCGAGGGACTGCGGCGGGCCATGGTCGGCGACATCGCCCACGAGATGCGTACGCCGGTGACGAACGTCCGCGGCTGGCTCGAGGCGGCCGACGAGGGCGTGGTGCCGCTCGACAAGGAGCTGATCGGGTCGCTGCTCGAGGAGGCATTGCTCCTGCAGCACGTCATCGACGACCTGCAGGACCTCTCGGCGGCCGACGCGGGGGAGCTGCGCCTGCACCTTCGCGAGGTGGAGGTGTCCGAGCTGCTCACGTCGATCGCCGACGGCTTCGCCGCCACCGCGGGCGGGGTGTCGCTACGAGCCGAGGCGCCGCCCACGATCTGGCGTGCGGACCCGATCCGGCTGCGCCAGGCGATCGGCAACCTCGTGGCCAACGCCATCCGGCACACGCCGCCCGGCGGTTCGGTCACGCTCTCCGCCCGTACGCAAGGATCCGACCTGGTCATCGACGTGGCCGACACCGGATCCGGAATCCCGGCGGATCAGCAGGATCTGATCTTCGAACGGTTCTGGCGGGCGGAGAAGTCCCGCAGCCGGCAGACCGGCGGGAGCGGCCTCGGCCTGGCGATCGTGCGCAAACTGATCGAGGCACACGGCGGAACGGCGGCGGTGACGAGCACGCCGGGCCGCGGGTCGACCTTCACCCTGCGGCTGCCGGCAATCGGTCCGCAGTAGGTGCCACATCCTGGCACCTACTGCTGCGAATCTTGCTCTCGAAGCCGGCAATCACCTTCGAGGAGTCACCACCATGGCCATCACCACCACCCCCCACCTCAACTTCCGCGGCAACGCCCGCGCGGCGCTCGAGTTCTACCAGGCCGTGTTCGGCGGCCGGCTCACGGTCGTCGCGTACGGCGACTTCGGCATGCCCCAGGAAGCGCCCGACGCGGACAAGGTCGTCTTCGGTCAGGTGACGGCGGACAACGGCTTCAGCATCATGGCGTACGACATTCCCAGCGATTCCGCTTCGGCTCCGGCGCCTGTTTCTCCGACGGTTCGGCAGAACGGCATGACGCTGACGGGGCAGCCGTTCTTCGTGTCCGTCCGCGGCGATTCCGCCGAAGAGGTGGGGGAGCTGTGGAACAAGCTCGCCGACGGCGCCGACGTGATCGAGAAATTCGGGCCGTCGCAGTGGGCGCCCGGGTTCGGGATGCTCACGGACCGGTTCGGCGTCACGTGGATCCTCGACGTGGCGGCCCCGTACGCCGGCTGACTCCGGTCGTGCCCTCTCCTGTGCAAACCGGAGGGGGCACGTCAGAGGCGTCTCATCTCGAACGGCTGGCTCGGATAGCCATCAGGTTCGAGCGTTCCCCGCATAACGTCCGCACCGGAGCTGATCGTCATAGTCAGGGAACCGGTCAGACCGTTGAACGCCTGCCACCGGAAGGTGACGCGGCGCCCGGACAAAGCCCCCTGCCCGACGGTCGTGACACCGTAGGGCGACTCCTCCTGGAACACCAGCTGATCGCCGTACTGCTCGACCACATAGGTATAGCCGGTGCTGCCGGACCACCGGCCCGCAAGGCCGGGAAGTGACGACTCCACCGGCGCTCTGCGCGCCTCCGCAGCTTGCTGAGCGCTGTCGGCCTCCTGCTGCATCGTCGACTGCTTGTCGGCTATGTCCTGCGACGAATACTCCCGATCGTTGGCGTAGAACTCGATCTTCCCGCCCTCGATCGTCTTGACCTGCTGACCGCTCATGATCGCGTAGCCGCCGGCGCACAGAGCGAACAAGAAGATCCCGAGGGCGATGATGGTCGTCACCACACGGCCGGACCGGCGTCGTTGCGGCTTGGGCTCAGGGCCTGCACGGACAGGCTGCGCCGACGGGCGCGTATAGGTCGTCCACTGCCGGCCGTCGAAGTACCTGTCCAAGGCCTGCCCACAGGGATACCAGCCGGCGCCGGGCGGCGTTTTCGGATCCGTACGAGTCATCGTCCACCACCGAGCTTTCACATCGGTGCGTACGAACCCAGAATGCGCGCCGGGCAGGCTTGGAAGAAGAGCCGTCCGTCGCGCGCCCGAGGTCATACGGCCCTTCGCGGAACCATCCGTGTCTCGCCGTGCCGAGCGTGATGACCAGCCCTGGCCGCGTCGTCAATCCGTTCGATGTCACCCGTCGGGTTGTCTGCCCGCCGGCTGCCGTCGGGGCGGTACTCGCCTGGGAATACCTGACCGGCGTTCGGCGCTTGTGGAAAAGAAGGTGACGAAACCTCGGCGGAGCCCCACGCGGCGGCCGGGGTTTCTCCGTGTAATGGCCAGATGGCGACACGGAGGAACTGCTATGACGGACAAGCCGAGTGAGAAGCAACCGCGCTGGGAACGCTTAGTGACCTTGGGCGCGGCGCTGGCGTCCACCCTGGCAGCGTTGGTAACGGCGCTTGTTGAGCTGCAACGCGTGATCGGAGGCTGAGCCTCTTCCTGCACCGATGCGCTGTGGTTGCCCAGCGAATGCCCGCGTTCTTCATCGCCGTCCCAGAAGCCTGAGCGCTCCCGCCGGAGGCATCAACCTTGTCGGCCGGGAACGTCGGCTTCGTGATGCCGCCGGGTCGGGCTCTCTGGGATACCCAGCGGATTGGCCGAGCCCGCGGCACGCTAGCGGGTTGCCTTGATACCGGAGAAGTGGACTGGCCAGTAGCGCTTCGAGGCTCATCTCTGCAAGGGCGATTGGACCCGTTCGCAGACCGTCTGGATGAGGCCGGGGATGCGCGAGGATCGGTCCGGCCCTCGACAACGTACGGCGGAAAGCCGAAAGGCCGATTGAGCAGGAATGGAAGAAAGCGCGCCCGGCAGGATTCGAACCTGCGACCGACGGATTAGAAGTCCGTTGCTCTATCCGCTGAGCTACGAGCGCCTGGCCAGCACATCCTAGAGTCCCGCCGCCGTCGTGGCGAGCCGGATGTCAGGCCGTCGTGGCGTCCGCTTTGTCTCCTGGGCCGCCCGGCCGCTTCTCCGATGGCTGCGCGTCGCTGCTGGGCGTACCCATGGATGCGGCGACCTCGGCTTCGACGGCTGCGATGCCTTCCGGGGTGTCTTCCGGTGCCGGCGGGATGTGTTCCTGTGGGGTTCCCTTCGGGGGGACGAATGCGTCGACCCAGCGGCCCAGTTCGCGGAAGACCTCGTCGCGCACCTCGCGGCCGGACAGTGTGAGGTCGTGCATGCCGCCGTCGAAACGGGCGATCGTCACGCGCGGTCCCAGTCGCGGCGCCCAGCGCACGATGTGTTCCACATCGAGAACCGTGTCGGTCACCCTGGCGTCCTCGCTCCAGCCTCTACCCCGGAATGTACGGGTGGAGCACGCGACCAGAACGGGGGCGTCGATCGACAGTCCCGCGCGCAGCCGGGCCTGACCGCGACGGATTGCTTCGAGCCAGCCTGTGCGGACGGGGAAGCCGAGGACCGGTTTCCACTTCAATTCGTACGTCCATTCGCCGCGGTGCTCGGAGTGCAGGCTCTGGCCGTAGAGGCCGAGGGTGCTCATCGGCAGGACGCGGTAGGGGTTCCGGGAGCTGGTCTTGCCGACGATGCTCATCAGCGGACGGCGCAGGACCCACGGCACGTTGAAGTCGAAGAAGGGGCTGTTGAGGAACAGGCCGTCGACGATGCCCCGGTCGTGGCGCGCGTGCGACCACAGGGACGTGATCAGGCCGCCCGTCGAGTGGCCGGCGACGAGCATCTGGTCGTGGTCGTCGTCCTCGCGGATGATGCGGGCCGCCTCGTCGAGCTCCGGGAAGTATTCCGTGAGGCTGCGCGCGAAGTTCGGGGTCTGGTGCGGGAGCAGGCTGCGGCCGTACTTGCGCAGGTCGAGCGCGTAGAAGTCCCAGCCGCGTTCGACGAAGAAGTCGGCCAGGTGGGTCTGGAAGAAGTAGTCGACGAAGCCGTGCACGTACAGCACCGCGCGCCGCGTCGGGGTCTCGGCGCGGCGGCGGATCAGGGTCGCGACGACCGCACCCTCGTCGTCGGTGCCGAGGTCGATGGTGTGTCGCTCGTACGGCGGGCCCAGAACATCGATCTCCACGTCGCCAGGTTACCCACGCGTAGGGCTACCTGCGCCATACCAGGTTGTGACGATCTTGCGGACTTTTCCACATCGCGGCGTTGTCCACAGGCCGGCGCATCTTCTCCGGCGCCCCGGCCGCCACCCGGGGCAGGCTGCACCCCACGAACTTCGACCGATTGAGGAGAAGCGATGTTCGACACCAACATTGTCGTGATCGGCAACGTGCTGACCGCTCCGGAGTGGCGCCGTACGGCGAATTCCAACACGCTCGTGGCCAACTTCCGGGTCGCGTCGACGGCACGCCGGCTCGACCGGGAGACCGGCCGGTGGGTGGACGGCAACCACCTTCGCGTACGCGTCAACTGCTGGCGCCGGCTCGCCGAGGGCGTCGCCTCCTCGGTGACCGTCGGCGACCCGGTGATCGTGACGGGACGCCTCTACACGCGTGACTGGACCGACAACGAGGGCACCCTGCGCACGACGTACGAGATGGAAGCCGTCTCCGTCGGCCACGACCTGTCCCGCGGCCGGGCCAAGTTCTTCCGGAGCAAAGCCGCCGCGACGGCCGCGGTCGAGAGCCCCGAGGCGGAGGCGAAGATCCGCGGCGAGGCGGCCGCCCCGATCCCGGACAGCGAGGCCCCGCCGTGTACGGCGAAGGCGTGCCGGACGGCGAGGAGCCCACCTTCGAGGACGTCCCGGCGCGGTCGCCGGAGGGCTTCGACCCGGTGGCGGCGCTCCGCGGCGGCGGGTTCGAGCCGTTCGACACGGGCATCACCCTGCCGCCCGGAGCGGCGGATGCCACAGGTGCCCCGGACTCTGTTGCCGCCGCCGGGCCCGTCGTCGAACAGCTGCAGCTGTCGAGCACCGTCGAGCCGACCGGCGCGGAGCCGGCCCCGGACGCCGGTCCGCCGGCTGCCGAGGCGCCGTCGCCGCGCCGGGTACGCGCCCGAGCCCCGCGCCGCCAGCCGGTCGCGGCCTGAGCGCCGCCGCTCCGCGAGGCACCTCTCCCCGTGGACGCGCGGAGCGGCGGTACCGAACCAGCCCCACCCCTTCCCGTTCACGCCCGGCGGTCCGGTGCGCGCCGGCCTCCGCGGCAGCCGCCGACCGGCCCGGCGGGGGAGTGGTTCGAGGGCTGGCAGCCGGGAGCCCTGCGCTGGGGGTCGAGCGCGGGCGACCGGCCCGTCCGGGTGGGTCCCCGGTGGTCGCACCCACCCGGACGGCATAGCCGCTCGTCGCCCGTGGGCGGGCGAGCGGCCGGGACCCGGTCGTCGCTGCCCGCCCCACGCGCGGCGGCGACCGGGCACCCCTTGAACGACCGGTGGAGTCGGCGGTGAGGACGACGCCCACCGGCCGAGCTGTCCCCTTCCCACATCGGCATCGGCATCCGGGGAAAGAGCCCGCGCCCCTCGGCAAGGCGGCGCGGTGCCTGGGGACAGCACCCGACCGGCCGTCGCCGCACTGGCACCCGGCGGCGGCCGGTCCCCAGGCGTGGGCGGCTGCGAACGACGCGAGGCGCGTCCTCGTGGCCCGTCGGCGCCCCAAGGCAGCGGACGGTTGCCGATGGTCGGCGTCCGTCCGCTCGCCCCACCGTTCTGTCCCCCGAGCAGCGGTGGCGGCAGGCCTGTCCGGCAACGTGCGCAGAACGGCCGGGCGGGCAGAAAACCGCCGGCCGGCGGCCCCGATGGCGGGCCGGCGGCCGGCACGCGGGCCGGACCGGAGCTTGATCCATCCGGCCCGCGACGGCGCGTCGGCGGCAGGTGAGCGCGGCATGTGACCTGAAGCCACCTCGCAAGGTGGTGCACCGGACGAGCGG
The DNA here is from genome assembly GCF_016464385.1 of Nucisporomicrobium flavum. Taxonomy (GTDB): domain Bacteria; phylum Actinomycetota; class Actinomycetes; order Mycobacteriales; family Micromonosporaceae; genus Actinoplanes; species Actinoplanes flavus_A. The sequence goes on from NZ_JADMLH010000025.1 coordinate 32,992, forward strand.
GAACGACTCACTAGGGTGATGCGGATGGAACGAGCAAGGCGAGCCGCGGTGACAGCCGACGCCGCCGGCATCCTGGCCGGGTACGCGTTGGACGCCGTCCTCGGTGACCCCCGCCGCTTCCACCCCGTCGCCGGCTTCGGGCAGGCGGCCGCGGCCGTGGAGGGGCGCCTCTACGCTCCGACGCGCCGCGCCGGGACCGCGTACGCCCTCATCGCCGCCGGCGTTCCCGTCGTGGCCGGTGCCGCGCTCGCGAGAGCGACCCGGCGGTGGCCGTGGGCACGCGCGACCCTGGTCGCCGCCGCCACGTGGACCGTGCTGGGCGGCCGTACGCTGCGTCGTGAGGCCGCGGTCATGGCCGGTCACCTGGAACGCGGCGACCTCGGCGCGGCGCGGGGACGGCTCGGTCACCTGTGCGGGCGCGATCCATCGGCACTGGACGAGCCGGAATTGGCCCGTGCCACCGTCGAGTCCGTCGCCGAGAACACGTCGGACGCCGTGGTGGCTCCGCTGTTCTGGGGCGGTGTGGCCGGTCTGCCGGGGCTTCTCGGCTACCGGGCGGCGAACACGCTCGACGCGATGGTCGGCCATCGCTCCGCGCGGTACGCCCGCTTCGGCACGGCGTCGGCGCGCCTCGACGACGTCCTGAATCTGGTGCCGTCGCGGCTGACCGGTGTCCTGACGATCGTTGCCGCTCCCGTGGCAGGCGGTCGGCTCGCGGAGACGTCGCGGGTGTGGCGCCGGGATCGCAACGATCACCCCAGTCCGAACGCCGGGCAGTGCGAGGCCGCGATGGCGGGGGCGCTGGGCGTGCGGCTGGGGGGACGCAACGTCTACTTCGGGCGTACGGAAACCCGGCCGTTCCTCGGCGACGGACCCCGACCGTCGGCGACGCACGTGCGCAAGGCCGCGCGGGTGTCGGGTGCTGTCGGGCTCGCCGCTGCCGTCATCGGTGCCGGCATCGCACTGGCCCGCGCGGGAAGGGGACGTCGATGAGCGGTGGACTGTTGGTGGCCGGGACGACGTCCGACGCCGGCAAGAGTGTCGTCACGGCCGGGATCTGCCGGTGGCTGCACCGCCGGGGCGTCAAGGTCGCGCCGTTCAAGGCGCAGAACATGTCCAACAACTCCGTCGTCGTGGTCGGCGCCGACGGGCGCGGCGGCGAGATCGGGCGGGCTCAGGCCATGCAGGCCGCCGCGTGCGGGATCGCGCCGGACATCCGCTTCAACCCGGTGCTGCTCAAGCCCGGGAGTGACCTGTCGAGCCAGGTCGTCCTGCTGGGCGAGGCGATCGACACCGTGACCGCCGGCAACTACCGGAGCATGCGGCCGCGGCTCGCGGAGGTCGCCCACGCCACTTTGGCCGAGTTGCGCAACGAATACGACGCCGTCATCTGCGAGGGAGCGGGCAGTCCCACCGAGATCAATCTGCGGGACGGCGACTTCGTGAACATGGGGCTGGCGCGGCAGGCCGGCCTTCCCGCGGTCGTCGTGGGCGACATCGACCGCGGGGGCGTCTTCGCGGCCCTCTTCGGTACGGTCGCGCTGCTCAGCCGCGAGGATCAGGCGCTGGTCAACGGCTTCATCATCAACAAGTTCCGGGGCGACCTCGGCCTGCTGCGGCCCGGACTCGACATGATCACCGCGGCCACCGGGCGGCCGGTGCACGGCGTGCTGCCGTTCGACCTCGACGTGTGGCTCGACGCCGAGGACTCCCTCGCGTACGGGCGGATGCTCGGCCGGCCAGGGCCGCCGCGCGGCACGGAATGGTTGCGGGTCGCCGTGGTGCGCCTGCCCCGGATCTCCAACGCCACCGACGCCGAGGCGCTCGCCACCGAGCCCGGGGTGCAGGTCCGGCTGACCATCGAGCCGGCCGAGATCGCCGACGCGGACCTGGTCGTGCTGCCCGGCTCCAAGGCGACCGTCAGCGACCTTGCGTGGCTGCGCGAGACCGGTCTCGCCGACGCTATTCGTGCCCACGCCGCCTCCGGAAAGCCCTTGGTCGGCATCTGCGGCGGTTTCCAGATGCTCTCCGAGACCATCCACGACGCGGTCGAGAGCCGCCGCGGCACTGTGCCCGGGCTCGGCCTGTTGCCCGTCGAGATCACGTTCGGGGAGCGCAAGACCCTGGCGCGGTCGCGCGGCGCGGCCTGGGGTGCGGTTCCGGTGAGCGGCTACGAGATCCATCACGGGTACGTCTCCACCGGCGCACCCGAGCCCCTCCTGCGGTACGCGGACGGCACGCCCGAGGGCGCCGTGGTCGGCTCGGTATGCGGCACGCACTGGCACGGCGCCTTCGAGTCCGACGAGTTCCGGCGCCGCTTCCTCACCGAAGCCGCGCGCGCGGCAGGACGGCACGGGTTCGAGGTGGCACCGGACACGCGCTTCGCGGAGGTGCGGGAACGCGCCCTCGACGCGCTGGGCGACCTGGTCGAGGAACACCTGGACACCGACGCGCTGTGGCGTCTGATCGAGGAGGGCCCGGTTGCCGGTCTGCCCTTCGTGCCGCCGGGAGCCCCCGGTGGATAGCTTCGCGGAGCTCGCCGCGCGGATCCTGGGGACCGAACCGCGGCTGGGGCCCGTACGGCTCGTGGCGATCGACGGGCCCAGCGGCGCCGGCAAGAGCTGGTTCGCCGACCGGCTCGCCAAGGCCGCCGACGTGCCGGTCGTGCACACCGACGACCTGCTCGACGGCTGGGAGGACCAGTTCACCTTCTGGCCGCGCCTCGAGGAGCAGGTGCTGGAGCCGTTGCGGCGGGGCCGGCCGGCCACGTACCTGCGCTACCTCTGGCATCGGCGGGCGTTCGGCGGGGTTCCGGTGATCGTCGAGCCTGCTGCGGCCGTACTTGTTGAAGGGGTGACGTCCGCGCGCCGGGCGATCCGTCCCGAGCTGTCATATTCGATCTTCGTGACCGCGCCCGTCGAGCTGCGGTGGAGACGGGTTTTGGCACGCGACGGCTCGGATGATGTTGCCTACCGGGCGTACCTTGAGCGCTGGCGCGCCGCCGAGGACGAGCACTTCGCCGCCGAAGCGACCGCCGCGCACGTTGACCTGGTGGTCGACGGGGCGTCGGAAGGGTCCGGCGAGGGGTACGAACGGCTGTAGCCTCCCGGCGCCGCAATGGGCCACGATCAGCTGCCTGAGCAGCGGGAACGGGGACGGACGATGACGACCGACGACAACCGGCCGACGCGGCGACGGGTCACGCTGACCGGCATCAGTTCCCGCGCGTGGGAGCACCCCGCCGACCGTGGCGCGCTGACAGCGCTGCGGGAGCTGCGCGGCTTCGACGACGTGGTGAAGACGTTCTTCGGCATGTGGAACGAGCGCGGTTTCCGCCTCCAGTTCCTCGCCAGCTCCATCCGCGTCGACCACCGGCAGTATCCGCGCGTCTACCAGCGCTTCACGGAGGCCGCCGCGACCCTCGACGTGGCCGAGCTCCCGGACCTGTACGTGACCCAGGATCCGATCATCAACGGTCAGGCCATCGGCATGGACAAGCCGTTCATCGTGATCACCACGGGCGCCGTGGAGAAGCTCGACGACGACGAGCTGCGCGCGCTGCTCGGCCACGAGATCGGCCACGTCCGCAGCGGCCACGCGGTCTACAAGACAATCATGATGATCCTGACCCGGTGGGCCGCGAACCTGAGCTGGCTGCCGGTCGGCGCGATCGCTCTGCGCGCCATCATCGCCGCGATGTTCGAATGGTGGCGCAAGGCCGAACTGTCCGCCGACCGGGCCGGGCTGCTCGCCGGTCAGGACCCTGCGGCGTCCACGCGACTGCTGATGAAGCTGGCCGGCGGCGGCGACCTCTCGCAGATCGACACCGCCGCATTCCTCGAGCAGGCAGTCGAGTACGAGAGCGGCGGCGACCTGCGCGACAGCATCCACAAGATCGGCATGACTGCGTGGAGCAGCCACCCCGTGCCCGTGGCGCGAGCGTCTGAGCTGCGCAAATGGGTCGACTCGGGTGATTACGCGAGGATTCTCGGCGGCGACTACCCGCGTCGCGACTCCGACGGCAACGCCTCGGTCACCGAGGACATCAAGGCCGCTGCCGACTCTTACCGCGAGACGTTCAGCACCTCGCAGGACCCGCTCGTGGGCCTGCTGCGCAAGCTCGGCGACGGGGCGGCCGACCTGGCCGGTTCGGCCGCGCGCGGCGCTCGCGACTGGGCCTCCGGCACGGGCCGGCGCCGCGACGACGACGCCCCTCCGCCGCCCCCGTCCTCACCCAACTGAGTTATCCACAGGCCGCTCGCTCGGCCCCGCACCGGCCCGGCGCGCGGGCCTAGGATCGGCTCATGAGCCTCACTGAAGACGACCTGCGCGCCGCGATCGCGCGGGAGCTGCCCGGAGTCCGCGCCGACCTCGAACGGCTGGTCCGCATCCCGGGGATCGCGTTCGACGGGTTCGACCACTCGCACGTCGAGCGGTCCGCCGAGGCGGTCGCCGAGCTGTTGCGCGGGTGCGGCCTCGAGGTCCAGATCGTCCGCGGCGGCGGCCAGCCCGCCGTCATCGGCCACCGGCCGGCGCCCGCCGGTGCGCCGACCGTGCTGCTCTACGCGCACCACGACGTGCAGCCGGCGGGCGACCCCGCGCTGTGGCAGAGCGACCCCTTCGAGCCGGTCGAGCGCGACGGACGCCTCTACGGGCGCGGCGCCGCCGACGACAAGGCCGGCGTGATGGCGCACGTCGCGGCGCTGCGCGCCTTCGGCGACCAGCTGCCGGTCGGGGTGGTGCTCTTCATCGAGGGCGAGGAGGAATACGGCTCCGACTCGCTCGACGAACTCCTCCAGACCCACAAGGAGCTGCTGCGCTCCGACGTCATCGTGATCGCCGACTCCGGCAACTGGGACATCGGCGCGCCGGCGCTGACCACCTCGCTGCGCGGCCTCGTCAACTGCTTCGTCGAGGTCAGCGTGCTGCAGAGCGCCGTGCACAGCGGCATGTTCGGCGGCCCGGTGCCCGATGCGCTCACCGTGCTGTCCCGCCTCATCAGCACGCTGCACGACGACCAGGGCGAGGTCGCGGTCGACGGGCTGGTCGGGCGCGAGGCCGCCACGGTCGACTATCCCGAGGAGCGGCTCCGGCACGAGGCCGGGGTCCTCGACGGGGTCAAGCTCATCGGCAGCGGCCGGCTCACCGACCGCATCTGGACCAAGCCCTCGATCTCGGTGCTCGGCATCGACGCCCCGAAGACCAACGAGGCGCCCAACGCCCTGGTGCCCAAGGCGAAGGCCAAGCTGAGCGTACGGCTCGCGCCCGGCGACGACCCGTCCTCGGCGTATGCGGCGGTCCGGGCCCACCTCGAGAAGTACGTGCCGTGGGGCGCGCACGTCGAGGTGACCCTGGAGAGCGGCGGCATGCCGTGCGTCATCGACGCGACCGGCCCGGCGTACGACGCGGCGCGCTCGGCCTTCGCGACCGCCTGGGACGGTGTGGAACCGGTGGACATGGGCGTCGGCGGCTCGATCCCGTTCATCGCCACCTTCCAGGAGCTGTTCCCGCAGGCGGCGATCCTGGTGACCGGCGTGGAAGATCCGTACGCGAACGCGCACGGCCCCAACGAGAGCCTGCACCTGGGTGAATTCGCCCGCGTCTGCCTCGCGGAGGCCCTCCTGCTGCACAACGTTGCCGCGCTGGGAGCCGGCGCCGACGCCTCTTCCGGTGGTGCGGCTGGTGGCGGGGACCCGGCGGCTCCGTCCGGCGGTGCGGCGGCTTCGGGGGACGGCGTGTGACATGACTGCCCCGGATCCGGGCGCTCCCCGGCACAGCTGCGACGTTCTGGTGGTCGGCGCCGGACCCACCGGTCTGATGCTGGCGAACTGGCTGGTGAAGCTCGGCGTCCGGGTCATCGTGGCGGACGGCAAGCAGGGCCCGACCCGCGAGTCCCGCGCCCTGGTCGTGCAGGCGCGCAGCATCGAGGTGTACGACCAGCTCGGCATCGCCGACAAGGTCCTCGCGGCTGCGCGCCGGGCCGAGGCTCTGGCGCCGGGCTTCCGGGACCGCGTGTTCGGCCGGATCCCGCTCGGACCCCTGGGCGGCGCCGTCACGCCGTACCCGTGGATCCAGGTTCTCGAGCAGAGCCGCAACGAGGAGATCCTCTACGGGAACCTGCAGGCCCTCGGTGGCTCGGTCCGGTGGGAGTCGCCGGTCACCGAGCTCACGGCCGGGCCGGGCGGCGTGGAGGCGGTCGTCGGCGGCGAGACGGTGACCGCCCGCTACTGCGTCGGCGCGGACGGCGCCAACTCGATCGTGCGTAAGTCCCGCGACATCGGCTTCGAGGGGGTCACCAACCCGCACCTGTTCTACGTGATCGACGCGGTGGGTGTCGGTGGCCTCGTCGACGGCTCGATCAACGTGCGACCGGGCGGCAGCGACTTCCTGCTCGCCTTCCCGATGAACGGTCGCGGCAACTGGCGGCTCATCGGGCTCGTCCGCGACGACGACGGCGACGGCAAGGTGGGGGAGGACGACGCCCGCGCCCGGATGCGCCGCGAATTCGCCGTCACGTACGCCGACTCGCGCTGGTTCGCCACGTACCGGGTCCATCACCGAGTGGCGGCGACCTTCCGCGACGGCCCGTTCTTCCTCGCCGGCGATGCCGCCCACGTCCACTCGCCGGTCGGTGGTCAGGGCATGAACACGGGCCTGCAGGACGCACACAACCTGGCGTTCAAGCTCGCCGACGTCATCCACGGGCGGGCCGGCGAGGCATGGCTCGACCGCTATGCGGCGGAACGGCGCCCGGTGGCGCGTACGCTCGTCGCGACCACGGACCGGCTGTTCGGCTTCGTGACCTCGCAACGGGTGTGGCTGCGCGCCGTACGCCGGGCCGCCGTGCCGTTCGTCGCCCCGATCGCCGTACGGCTCCTGCCGCGGGTGTCGGGCGGCTCCCGCTTCTTCGAGTACGTGAGCCAGACCCGCATCCGCTACCCGATGCTCCCCGACACGCCCCGCGACCCCGTGGTGGGCCGGCGGCTCGCGTGGACCGGCGACAACTTCGCGGCTCTGCGGGCGCTGGAATGGCAGGTTCACGCGTACGGGAATCCCGGCCCCATCCCGGATCTCGGCTTGCCGGTGCACGTGTTCGACGCGGCTCCACAGACACGCCTGCAGCCTGGGATCCTCTACCTCGTACGCCCCGACGGGTTCGTGGCGGCCGCCGCGCCACCGGGGGAGGCCCCCGAGACGTTCCGCCGCGCCATGCCACCTCCGGGCGGCAGCGCGCCGGCTCGAGCCTCTGCGGATGACGCACCGGCTTCAGCCTCTGCGGTGATCTCCGACGCGGATGCGCCTGCTCCGGCTTCTGCGGTGTCCTCCGGTGCGGACGTGCCTGCTCCGGCTTCTACAGTGTCCTCCGATGCGGACGCGCCTGCTCCGGCGTCCACGGGGTCCTCCGCTGAGGTCGGCGATGAAGGGCGTGACGTTCCGAACGGGTGAGTCTGCTGCGCCGCGGAGATCAATCCTGTTAGGATTCGAACATGAGTTCGAATGATGCCATTCAGGCGCTCCGCGCCGCCGGCAGTGCTCTGGGGGACGTGGACGTCTCCGGGTGGGACGACACCATGCTCACCGACCAACTGGCGGAGCTCTCCGCCGCCCTGTGCCAGCTCGACGCGCAACTGAGCCGCGTCGCCGACGCCGTACGAGCCCGCGGCTTCCGCATCACCGAGCCGCTGGCCGCCTGACCTGATCGTGTCCCACCCTGCCGTGCCACCCGAGCCCTCGCCCCAGGGTTCGCGTGCCCCGGCAGGCGCGCCTTCCGTCCGGGCGGCAACGCCTGGACGGCGCGCCTTCCGTCCGGCTGCCATGCCTGGACGGCGCGCCTTTCGTCCGGGCCGCAACGCCTGGACGGCGGCGCAACGCCTGTCATCGCCCCGGAAGGTTCGTCGCCACGAGGCTTCCGCGGGGATGGCAGGTGCCGCTGCCGGGTTCTCCCCGACCCGGCGGCGACCGGGCCGGCCCCATGTCCCTGGATGGCCGGCCCGGCAAGCTTCAGCCGCCCACGCCCGCCGACACTGCCGGGCGGGCGTGTGGGCGGGCTGCTCGGCCCGCTTCGCCGGCGCCGACGCGGTGGCCCGGCCGCTGGCTTTCCCGGCAGCGCCGTCCGCAGCCAGCGCCGTCCCCAGCCGGCATCGGCCGTCCGCCCGCGGCCGGAACCGGCCGTCCGCCCGCCTGCAGTGGCCGTCCGCCCGCCTGCAGTGGCCGTCCGCCCGCCTGCAGCGGCCGTCCGCTCGCAGCGGATCGAAGCCACCGATCCGCCGCCCACCCGCTTCCCTCCGCCAGGACCCGCCCGGCACGCGGTCCTGGCGGAGGGATCCAGGCCGTGGTGACCGCTTCACGGGGGAGTGCGTCCCGACGGCCCGGAAAATGTCGGAGGTGGCTGCCAGGATGGGTCCGTGCAGTTCCTGGATCTGGCAGCCACCTCGGCAGCCGTCGCCGCCGTTTCGGGCCGGAAGGCCAAGGTCGACCTGCTCGCCGACGCCCTGCGCCGGCTGGAGCAGGTTGAGATCGCAGCCGGTTCGGCTTACCTGGCCGGCGAGCTGCGGCAGCGGCAGACCGGCGTCGGTTACGCCGCCCTGCGCGACCTGCCCGCGCCCGCCGCCGAGGGCAGCCTGACCGTCGCCGAGGTGGACGAGCGCATCGCCGCGATCTCCGTGGTCTCGGGCGCCGGGTCGCAGGCCCGACGGCGGGAGCTGGTCGCCGCCTTGTTCGGGCGGGCCACCGCCGAGGAGCAGCGGCTGCTCGTGGGGCTCTTCGGCGGCGAGTTACGTCAGGGCGCCCAGGCCGGCCTGCTCGCCGACGCGATCGCGCGGGCCGCTGAGGTTCCGCTCACCGCCGTGCGCCGGGCCCTCCTGCTGTCCGGTGATCTCAAGCAGGTGGCGGTGGCCGCGTTGACCGGGGGAGCGCCCGCGCTGGCCGACATCAGCCTGCGGGTGGGCACTCCGCTCAGCCCGATGCTGGCCGGCAGCGCGCCCGACGTCGGTGCCGCACTGCTCGCTACAGGGGCGCCTGCGACCGTCGATGTGAAGCTGGACGGGATCCGCATCCAGGTGCACCGTTCCGGCGACGAGGTGGCCGTCTTCACCCGCAGCCTCGACGACATCACCCCGCGGCTGCCCGAGGTGGTGGCCGCGGTCCGCGCCCTTCCCGTGCGCGACGTCGTGCTCGACGGCGAGGCGATGGCGCTGGACGCCGACGGTCGCCCGCGGCCGTTCCAGGAGACGTCGAGCCGGGCGGCCACCCGCGGTGCCCGGCGCGGTGCCAAGGACGGGCCGACATCCGGGCCGGCGCTCGTGCCGTACTTCTTCGACCTGCTGCATCTCGACGGCACGGACCTGCTCGACGAGCCGGGCCGTGTCCGCTGGTCGGCGCTCGCCGACACCCTGCCGCGGGCGCTCATCGTCGGTCGCCGCACGGTGGAGACGGAGGAGCAGGCCAAGGAGGCGTTCGCCGAGGCCCTTGCCGCCGGTCAGGAAGGCGTCGTGATCAAAGCCCAGGACGCACCGTACGACGTGGGCCGCCGCGGCGCCGCCTGGGTGAAGGTGAAGCCCCGGCACACGCTCGACCTGGTCGTCCTCGCAGTCGAATGGGGTCACGGCCGGCGCAAAGGCTGGCTGTCCAACTTGCACCTGGGCGCGCGCGATCCGCGTACGGGCGGCTTCGTGATGCTGGGCAAGACCTTCAAGGGCCTGACCGACGAGCTGCTGCGCTGGCAGACCGAGCGGTTCAAGGAACTGGCCGTCGACGATTCCGGCTGGGTCGTCACCGTACGCCCCGAGCAGGTCGTCGAGATCGCCTTCGACGGCGTACAGACGTCCCCGCGCTACCCGGGCGGCGTGGCGCTGCGGTTCGCCCGCGTGCTGCGCTACCGCGATGACAAGCGAGCAGAGGAGGCCGACACGATCGACATGGTGAAGGCGATAGGCCTGCCCCCAGCCGCAGATCAGCCCGGCCTGCCGATGTAACCGCTGCCGGGCCTGCTGCCGGGCACGCCGCCGGCTGCTGCTGCAGTCTCCGACCGCCGCTGCGGGGCGCCAGTGACCGCCGCCGGCGGGCACCCGCCGACCGTCGCTACAGCGCGGCCAGCGACCGCCTGCTGCCGGGCACCCGCCGAGCGCAGCGACCGCCGCCGCTGCGCGCCCCGCCGACCGTCGCTATAGCGCGGCCAGCGACCGCCTGCTGCCGGGCACCCGCCGAGCGCAGCGACCGCCGCCGCTGCGCGCCCCGCCGACCGTCGCTACAGCGCGGCCAGCGACCGCACGTAGTTCACCTGCTGATGGACGAACGTCACCTGCGCCTGGTCCGTCACCGGGATCCGAGCGACGTACTGCCGCGTCCCGTTGGTCACCGTCACCTGCACCGTCCCACGCGGGATCGTCACCTTGACCAGCAAAAACAGCAAGCTGAACACCGTCAGCACGCAGAACCCGGCGATGGCCGCGACGATCGCCCAGGTCGGGATCTTCGTCTCGTTGTGCCAGTAGTCGTGCACGGTCCAGGTCGACCCCGCCAGTGGGATGTCACCGGCCGGGGTGTGCACGACCGTCGAGGTGATGCCCATGTCCCCGATCTGGACGATCACCGGGCCCGCGGTGGCCGGCACGTCCGGCGGCGGCACCGCGGGTATGGGCACGCTCCACGGGTCACTCGGGTTCGCATCCTGGGGAAACGTCACCTGCAAAACCCTAGCCGTGCCCACAACGGCACGAAACTCCCGCGCCCACGCCAAGCCCAACCCGCAGGACCCCGCGCCAAGCTGCAACTCGCGGGCCGAGGGTCAAGCCCCGGCCCGACAGCCGCGACGCTCCAAGCCTCAGGCTGCCGGCCGCGCGCCGGGCCTCAACCCGCGGGCGGCGTACGAAGCCCCAACCGGCCGGCCGTGCGTCCGGCCCTGACCCGCGGGCCGCGCGCCAAGTTTCAACCCGACCAGCCGTGACGCTCCAAGCTTCAACCCGCTGGCCGCGCGCCAAGCGCCCACATCAAGCCTCAACCCACGGGCCGCGCGCCAACCCTCAACCCGCGGCCGACGCGACAGACATCCGCTCAATCCGGCTGACGGTCCACCGGCGCGGCCACCACCCGCTCATCGGCCTCCGCCACCCGGTCCACCCGCTCCTTCTTCGGCGCGTCCCCGCGCGCCTCCTTGCGTACCTGCAGCCCGAACACGATCAGCGCCATGACTGCGAACAGCCACCACTGGATCGCGTACCCGCCGTTCTGCCAGGAGTCCTCGTGGTCGATCGAGACCTTCGAGAATCCCGGCGAGGGGTCGCTGACCAGCACGTACGCGCCGTACACCGGGTACGGGAGCTCGCCCGCCAGGTGCGGCAGGGAGATGCGGCGGGTGTCGATGCGGCCGTCGCGGCGGGCGATGCCGGAGGGGCGGCTCTCCGAGAGGTGGAGCTGGCCGACCACCGTGACGTCGCCCGTGGGTGGTGGGGTGGCGACCGGTGCGGAGATGGCGTCGCCGTTGGCGGACGGTACCCACCCCCGGCCGATCAGCACTGCCGTGCCGTCGGCGAGGACGAGGGGGGTCACGATCTCGAAGCCGACTTTGCTGTCGACCGTACGCCCGCGGGCCTGGATCTCGTGCGTGGCGTCGTACCGTCCGGTGACGGTGACCTTCGTCCAGGCCTTGCTCTTGCCGGGTTGTTCGCCGAGTTTGCCGGCCGCAGTGGGCTTGACCAGCACCGAGGTCAGCGGCACTGAGGGGGCGGAGTCGGCCGCGTCGATGCGGTCGTTGACCGCGTCGCGTTCGTGGTACCGGTGCAGCTGCCAGTTGCCGAGCATGACCATGATCACCGACGCGATCACCGTCAACGCCGTCGCGGTGAGCCACCGTGGGGTGAGCATGAACCGGTACACGGTCCGAGGCTACCCGGGTGTCCACCGGCGCTCGCGGCTGGCAGGTAGGGTGCGACATCCGGGGCGTCAATATCATGTCGCCGCCGCTTTCCGTATCCCCGAGGGAGCCACTGATGTCCAGCCAACCCCGCCTGGTGGTGAGCGCCCCCTCGTCCGGGCACGGCAAGACCGCCATCGCGGTCGGACTGCTGGCTGCTTGCGCGGCTCGGGGCGTTCCGGCGGCCGGGTTCAAGGTGGGACCCGATCACACCGACGCCGCTTATCTGGGCCTCGCCGCGGGGCGTCCGGGCCGCAACCTGGACCCGCGGCTGGTCGGTTCGCACCGTATCGCCCCGCTGTTCGCGCACGGCGCGGCCGGCTCGGAGATGGCGGTCATCGAGGGTGCGATGGGCCTGTTCGACAGCCTGACCGGGCAGCCGGAGATCGACGGCACCGCGGCGGTCGCGGCCGCGCTCCGCGCCCCGGTGCTGCTCGTGGTCGACGTCGCCGCGATGGGGCATTCGCTCGCCGCGCTGGTGCACGGCTTCCGCATGTTCGACGAGATGGTGCACCTCGGCGGCGTCGTGCTGAACCGCGTCGCGTCGCCACGGCACGAGGAGATGCTGCGTACGGCCCTGGACGATATCGGCATGCCCGTACTCGGTGCGCTCCGTCGCGGTGATCTCCCCGCGGTCCTGCCGGCGCGGTCGCAGGGGCCGGTCCCGGTCGCGCACCGCACGGTCGAGGCGATCCGCGCCGTACGCCGTCTGGGTGAAGCCGTCGCCGGCGCGCTGGACCTGGACCGCATCATGGCGCTCGCCGACACCGCCCCGGCCCTGCCCGCCCCCGCCTGGTCACCGACGGACGCCCTGGCCGAGGCCACCGGCGAGCCGCCTGTCCCGCCGGAACAGCGTCCGGTGATCGCGCTCGCGGGCGGCCCCGGTGCGCCCTACACGTACGTCGAGACGGCGGAGCTCCTCACGGCCGCGGGAGCGGACGTCGTCGTGATCGACCCGCTCCGCGACGAGACGCTGCCGCCCGGCACCCGCGGCCTGATGATCGGCGCCGGCCTCCCGGAGAGCTACGCGGAGGAGCTGTCCGCCAACCGCCGCCTCAACGCCGCGGTGTCCCGCCTCGCCCACGACGGCGGCCCGATCATCGCGGAAGGCGTCGGCCTGCCCTGGCTCGGCCACGACTTCGACGGCCGCCCGATGTGCGGCATCCTCGACGCGACGGCGACGACCGCGGCCCAGACCGTGGCCGGCTACCGCGAGGCCACAGCGCCGTCGACCTCGGTCCTGGCGCCGGCCGGAGCCCGCATCACCGGCTACAAACAGCACCGCGCGATCGTCGGGCCGCGCGCCGGGCAGGTGCCGGCCTGGACCTGGTCGGGCGGCAACCCGGAAGGCTTCGTCTGGCGGCAGGTCCACGCCTCGCAGTTGGGCCTGCACTGGGCGGGAGCCCCGGAGATCGCCCGCCGCCTGGTCGCGGCGACCATCCCGGCCGGAGGCCGCGTCCCGGCAACCCCGATCGCCGCCCACGCGACGGTCTCGCCGTCCGCGGGTCACTCGGCCGCGGTTTCACCGGGCGCCGGGCATGCTACGGCCGTTTCGCTGGGCGCCGGTCACGCTGCGGCGGTCTCGCCGGGCGCCGGTCACGCTGCGGCCGTTCCGCCGGGCGCTGGGCACGCTGCGGCGGTCTCGCCGGTGGCCGGCCACGCGGCCGCGGTGCCGGCGCAGCCGCCGGGCCCGCCGGCGGACCCGGACGAGGATCCGGGCGAGGCCACGTTGTCGCTCTCGGCCCTGACAATCCACAACCAGGACCAAGGTACGGCCACACCGGCGCAGTGACACCAAAGCTCGCGACCGCCCGGCTGCCTGACCGAGGCGAGTGAGTCACGCCCAGCGCCGACCCGCGGCCTGTGCTTTCTCCAAGCTCGCGCGGCACCCGGCCGTTCGACGTCGGGCTCGTGCGGCACTCGGCTCGTGCGGCACTCGGCTCGTGCGGCACTCGGCTCGTGCGGCACTCGCCCGCTCGACGTCCGCCCGCTCGACGTCCGCCCGCTCGACGTCCGCCCGCTCGACGTCCGCCCGCTCGACGTCCGCCCGCTCGGCGTCCGGCCGCGTGGCACTCGCCCGTCCGGGGCACCCGGTCCGGGCGCGAATCCCAGCTCAACGACCGCATCGGCGTGCCGTCAGGCGACACGCCGGACGGCAATTGTCGCAGGGCGGCCTTACGGTGAGGGGGCCCCGCGTGAAGGGAGAACAACCGTGGCCGACCGTGTGCCCCTGGACTTCGACCCACCCGTGCGTCGGATCCGGGCACTGCTGCTGGGCATCACCGACGACCATCTCACCGCGCCGACCCCCTGTCCGGATTGGACGGTCGGCGACCTGCTCGATCACATCATGAGCCTCGCCTGGGCGTTCACCCAGGCGGCCCAGAAGCGAACGGACGCCCCCGGCACCGACACGGCCCCGCCGCAACCCTCAGCGGCCAACCTCTCACGGCACTGGCGCAGCCGCCTCCCCGTGGTCCTGGAAGAGCTCTCGACAGCCTGGAAGGACCCCACGGCCTGGGAGGGCACGGCCCGGGCCGGCGGTGTCACCATGCCTGCCGCCGCGATGGGCACAGTGGCGATCAACGAGGTGACCATGCACGGCTGGGACCTCGCCCGCGCCACCGGCCAGGAGTATGCGGCGGATCCCCGCATCCTCGAGACCATCATCGAGTTCCTGTCCCAGGGCCCGGCCGAGGGCACCCCCGGATTCCTCGGCCCGGTCTTCCCCACGGACGACGAGGCGACGCTCCTCGACCAGGCGGTGGCGCTCGCCGGCCGAAACCCGCACTGGCGCCCGCTCTCGGCCCCGCACTGACACCCACCCGGCAAACGCACCCGCCGCCCACGGCCCGGCGCGATCCGGACAGCGATCGGCGTCTGGTCCGCGGCTGACGGCCGGACGGCGGTCGGCGCCCGGGCTGCGATTGGCGCCCGGACAGCGATCGCCGCCCGGGCCGCGGTTGACCGCCGGACAGCGATCGCCGCCGCGCCGCGACTCGGAGCGCGGGTTGACGCCGGGTCGCGACTCGGAGCGCGGGTTGACGCCGGGCTGCGACTCCGAGCGTGGTTGACGCCGGGTCGCGACTCGGAGCGCGGGTTGACAGCCGGGCCGCGGTTTGACGGTCAGGCCGTTGTTGACGGCCGGGCTGCGATCAGCGGCCGGTGGTGGTTGATGGCCAGCCGCGATCCGAGCCCGCACTGTCGCCCGAACGAGAACCGGGCCGGACCGCCAACGGCGGCCCGGCCCGATCCCGGCCCTTCAGTCCCCGTGCACCATGAAGTCCGGCGGCGGGTTGAACTTCTCCTTGGGCTTGCCCTTCAGCGCATCCTTCAGCGTCTCCGCCACGGTGTATTTCGAGATGGTGCCCCGGCTGGTCCCCACCGTGTTCTCCGGATTGTCCGGGTCCGCCACGAAGGCCGCCGCCGCCAGCTGGGGCGTGTATCCGCAGAACCAGGCGCTCCGGTTGCTGTCCGTCGTGCCGCTCTTGCCGGCGACCGGTCGGTGCAGTGTCGCGTGGACCATCGGGGAGGTCTGCCAGCCTCCGCAGTCGCCCTTCGCCGCTCCGTAGCCGGTGACGCACCGTGCGGCGTCGGTTGCGGCCTGGGCGACTTCCGGGCGGAGTTCCTGGTGGCAGCGGGGCCCGGCCACCTTCTTCCCTTTGTATTCGTAGCTTGCCCCGTCGCGGGTGTTGATGAGGCGGACCGGGATGGGTTCGCAGTAGGTGCCCTCCGCGGCGAGGGTGGCGAAGACGTTGGCCATCTCGATGGGCGTGGCGTCGCTGACGCCGAGGGTGAAGGCGCCCCATCCGCCGGCGTGTTCGGGGGTGGCGAGTTCACGGTCGACGTCGGTACGCCATTTCAGCCCGAGCCGTTCCGCCATGCGTACGGCCTTCTCCGCGCCCACCTTCTGTTCGAGCTGGACGAAGTACGTGTTGACGGACTTGCCGAAGCCGCTCCACATGGTCTGCCGTCCGGTCATGGAGGCGCTGGAGTTCTTCGGGCACCAGTGGATGCCGCAGGTGGCCGGCCCGGGCGCGGTGATGTACTTGCTGACGTACCGCTGGGGTGCGTTGAAGGCGGTGGTCAGCGGCATGCCTTCGTCGAGGGCGGCGAGCATCGTGAAGATCTTGAAGGTGGAGCCGGCCTGGTAGCCCGCCATGTCGCCGCCGCCGAGGAGCGGGTTGACGGTGTTCGGGTAGTTGCCGCGGATGTCGTCGCGCTTGCGGCGGTCGCTGTGCTCGCCGTTGTTCTTCTGGTCGAGCGAGTACCTGCGGTTGACGGCCATCGCCTTGATGCGGCCCGTGCCGGGCTCGATGACGACTTCGCCGTGCGCGTACACGCTCTTCTTCTTCTCTTTGTCCAGGATGTGTTCCATCGCCGAGGCCTGGATCTTCGGGTCGATGGTGGTGACGACGCGGTAGCCGCCGCGGCGCAGGTTCTCGAGGCGTTCCTGGGGGTCCGCGCCGAAGGCGGGCTGTTCCATCCACCAGTTGCGCAGGTAGTCGCAGAAGAAGCCCCAGTCGTTGTGCTTCTTGGGCACCGAGACGCAGTCGTTGGGCGGGCTGGTCAGCTTCAGCTTGATCTTCGTCTTGCGCGCCGAGTCCGCCTGCGCCGCCGTGATCGACCCCATCTTGCGCATCTGGTCGATCACGTAGTTGCGGCGTTCGGTGGCCGCGGTCCGGTCGTTGACGGCCGGGTCGTATGCCGTGGGCGCCTTGACCAGCCCGGCGAGCAGTGCCGCCTCGGTGAGCGTCAGCTGTTTCGGCGTCTTGGAGAAGAAGACCTCGGCGGCGGCGAAGATGCCGTACGCACGGTGCCCGAAGTACGCCGAGTTCAGGTACCGCTGCAGGATCTCCTCCTTCGACACGCGCTTCTCGAGCTCGATGGCGAGCCGCATCTCGCGAAGTTTCCGGGCGGTGGTCTGCTCGGTGGCCTCGAGTGCCTCCTTCGGCGTCCGGGCCCCGTCGCGCAGCGCCATGCGGACGTACTGCATGGTCAGCGTGGAGGCGCCCTGGGAGACGCCGCCGGCCTGCTGGTTGGCGACGAAGGCGCGCGCCACGCCCTTGGGGTCGACGCCGTTGTGCTCGTAGAAGCGGGTGTCCTCGGACGCCACGATCGCGCTCGTGATGTACGGCGACATGTCCTCGATCTTCGTCGGCTTGCGATGCTCCTCGTAGAACATGGTGAGCAGCGTCTTGCCGTCGTTGGCGTACACGTAGGTGGTCTGCGCGGACGGCACCACCGTGAGCTGTTCCGGCATGCTCGCGAGCGCGTCGGCCCCGGTCTTGGCGCCGACGCCGGCGAGGGCGACCAGCGGGAAGACGAGACCGGCGATGGCGACGCCGGCGATGAGCCCGGCGCGGATGAGCGGGGCGAGCCGTCCAGCTTTGGCGAGTCCGGTCTTCGTCACCCCTCGAAGGTATGACAAAACGGCCGAAGTGAACTCCCGTTTCGCATCCGTCATGCTGACCCCGTGGAGAACGAGCGTGGCCTTCAGGAGATGGACCTCCACCACCATGGGGACGCCGAGGTCGGGCCGGGCCTGGTCGACCTGGCGGTGAACGTACGCCGGCAGCCGATGCCGTCCTGGCTGGCCGAGCCGATCGCCGCCGCCCTGGCGGACCTCGCGGCCTACCCGGACGCGACGCGGGCCACGGCGGCCACCGCCGCGAAGCATCGCCGGGATCCCGCCGAGGTGCTGCTGACCGCGGGAGCGGCCCAGGCCTTCGTGCTCATCGCGCGGGCCGTCGACGCGCGCCGGCCCGTGGTCGTGCATCCCCAGTTCACCGAGCCCGAGGCTGCTCTGCGCAACGCCGGCCGCGAGGTCGGGCGGGTGCTGCTGCGCGAGGAGGACGGCTTCCGGCTCGATCTCGCGCTGGTCCCGGAGGACGCCGACCTGGTGATCGTCGGCAACCCCACCAACCCGACCTCCGTGCTGCACCCGGCCGCCGACATCGTCAAGCTGGCGCGGCCCGGCCGGGTGCTTGTCGTCGACGAGGCGTTCGCCGACACCACGTGGCGGCCCGGCGAGGACGGCGAGCCCGAGTCGCTGGCGGGCCGCGGCGACGTACCCGGCCTGATCGTCCTGCGCAGCCTGACCAAGACGTGGGGCCTGGCCGGCCTGCGGATCGGCTACGCGCTCGCGGCGCCCGGCATGATCGAGCGGCTCGCCCGGGCCCAGCCGCTGTGGGCGGTGTCGACGCCGGCGCTGGCGGCGGCCGAGGCCTGCGCGTCGCCGGCGGCCGTGGCGGCCGAGCGGCAGATCGCCGCGGCGCTGGCGGCCGAGCGGGACCATCTGGTCGCCGGCTTGCGCGGCGTGCCGGAAGTCACTGTCGCGGGTCTGCCGGCCGCCGCGTTCGTCGCGCTGCGCCTGCCCGGCGCCGACCAGGTGCGCCTTGAGCTGCGCAAACGTGGGTACGCGGTACGGCGCGGCGACACATTTCCCGGGCTGGGCGCCGATTGGCTGCGAGTAGCGGTGCGCGACACTGCCACCAGCGATGCTTTCCTCGCGACGCTGACCGATGTGCTGAAGGAGCGACAGTGACCCTGGAGACGACCCTCGCCGCCATCGCGCCCCCCGATGAGCCGGCCATGGCCGCCGCCCGTGACCTGCAGTCCCGGCTGACGAAGCCGGCCGGCTCGCTGGGCGCCCTCGAGGAGCTGTCCGTACGCCTCGCCGGCCTCGCCGGAGCCTGTCCGCCGCCGATGCCGGAGCCCGCGGCGATCGCGGTCTTCGCCGGCGACCACGGCGTGCACGCGCAGGGCGTCACCCCGTGGCCGCAGGAGGTCACCGCGCAGATGGTGGCGAACTTCGTCGCCGGGGGAGCGGTGATCAACGCGTTCGCCCGGCAGACCGGCGCGTCGCTGATGGTGGTCGACGTCGGCGTGGCGATCCCGCTGCACGGCGGCGACAACCTGCTCGACGCCAACGTCCGGCGCGGGACCCGGGACCTCACGGTCACCGCGGCGATGACCGAGGACGAGGCCCGGTCCGCGCTGGAGACCGGCATCTCGGTGGCCGGGGCGCTCATCGACGGCGGTGCGAAGTGCCTGGTCACCGGCGACATGGGGATCGCCAACACCACGCCGGCGGCAGCCCTGGTGGCGGCGTTCACGGGTGCCGCGCCGGCCGAGGTCACCGGGCGTGGCACGGGCGTCGACGACGACACGTACGCGAAGAAGATCGACGTGGTCACCCGCGCGCTGGAGCTGCACCGGCCCGACCCGTCGCGCCCGCTGGCGACGCTGGCGGCCGTCGGCGGCCTGGAGCACGCGGCGTTGGCCGGTTTCATCCTCGGCGCGGCCGCCCGGCGGGTGCCGGTGGTCGTCGACGGGGTCATCGCCGCGTCCGCGGCGGTCGTGGCGGCGGCCTTCGCCCCGCATTCGGTGGCCGCGATGATCGCCGGGCACCGGTCCGTCGAACCCGGCGCCACGGTCGCGCTGAACCACCTCGGCCTCACCCCGCTGCTGGATCTCGGCATGCGCCTCGGCGAGGGCACGGGCGCCACGCTCGCGCTGCCCGTCGTCGCCGGCGCGGTCCGGGTGCTGCGCGAGGTGGCCACCTTCGACTCGGCGGGGGTCTCGGAGAAGTGAACCTCTACCCCTTGGCGCTGCGGCTGGAGGGCCGGCGGGTCCTCGTGGTCGGCGGCGGTGCGGTGGCGACCCGCCGGATGGCCGCCCTGCTGGCGACGGGTGCGCGGGTCGACGTGGTGTCGCCCGTGCTCACCCCGGCGCTGCGCGCGTACGTGGACGCCGGCCGCCTCACCTGGCACGAGCGCCGCTTCGAGCCCGCCGACGTGGACGGTGCCTGGCTGGTCCAGGTCGCAGTGGACGATCCCGCGGCGGCCGCACAGGTCAGCCTCGCCGCGGAGGAGCGCCGGGTCTTCTGCGTACGCGCGGACGACCGGGACGCCGCCACGGCCTGGACCCCTGCGGTGACCCGGCAGGGGCAGATCACGGTCGCGGTGACCGACGGTGGTGACCGGCGCAACGCGATGGCGCTGCGCGACCTCATCGCCGCCGCGCTGGAGAACAACGAGCTGACCGCGCGCGCCGCCGGCCCGGGTCAGGTCTTCCTGGTCGGCAGCGGCCCGGGGGACCCCGAGCTCATCACGGTCAAGGGCCGCCGGCTGCTGAACCGGGCGGACGTGGTGGTCACCGACCGGCTGGTGCCCGGGATGCTCCTCGACGAGCTGCGTCCCGAGGTCGAGCTGGTCGACGCCGCCAAGATTCCGTACGGGCCGTCCGCCACGCAGGAGGAGATCAACCGGATCCTCGTGGAGCGCGCGCTCGAGGGAAAGTTCGTGGTACGGCTCAAGGGCGGCGACCCGTTCGTCTTCGGCCGGGGCGGCGAGGAGGCGCTCGCGTGCGCCAAGGCGGGCGTACCCGTGACGGTCGTGCCCGGGGTGACCAGCTCGATCGCCGCTCCGGCGCTGGCCGGCATCCCGGTGACGCACCGCGGCGTGGCGCACGAGTTCACGGTGGTCTCGGGGCACGTGCCGCCGGAGAGCGACCAGTCGCTGGTGGACTGGGCGGCGCTGGCGAGGCTGCGGGGCACGCTCGTGGTGATGATGGGCCTGAAGAACCTGCCGAAGATCGCGCAGCGGCTGCTGGCCGAGGGGCGCGCCGCGGACACGCCGGCCGCCGTGGTGCAGGAGGGGTCGACGACCTCCCAGCGGGTTCTGCACAGCACCCTCGGCGAGGTGGCCGCCGCGACGGCGGCCGCGGGGCTGCGACCGCCGGCGGTCGTGGTGATCGGCGACGTCGTTCCCGTGTTGGGATAGTCACGCTACGGACGGGGTAACGCATTCACATGAGTGAGCGACCGCGCATGATGCTTGCGGGGGTGGTCCTCGACGCCCCGAACGCGAACGAGCTTGCGGCGTTCTACCAGCGGCTGCTGGGCTGGAACGCCGTCGAGGACGAACCGGACTGGGTCATGCTGGGCGCCCCGGCGGGCGGTCCGGGGCTGTCGTTCCAGACCGAGTCCGCGTACGTGCGCCCGGTGTGGCCCGCCGGCCCGGACGACCCGCAGATGAGCGTGCACCTCGACATCCGCGTCGACGATCTCGAGGCCGCCTGCGCGCACGCCGAGAAGGCGGGGGCCACCCGGGCCGACTACCAGCCGCAGGAGCACGTCCGGGTCTACCTCGACCCGGCCGGCCACCCCTTCTGCCTATTCCTCTGACTTGTCGTCGCCGGTCTCCGGCACGCCCAGCTCGTTGAGGAACGACCGGGCCCACTCGGCGACGTCGTGCGTGCGCAGGTGCCGCTGCATGACCCGCATCCGGCGCTTGAGCTCGGCGGGCTCGGCGGCCACGGCGCGCAGCAGCGCGTCCTTGACGCCGTCCGGGTCGTGCGGGTTGCACAGGAACGACTGACGCAGCTCGGTGGCCGCGCCGGCGAACTCGCTGAGCACCAGCGCCCCGCCGCGGTCCGAGCGGCAGGCGACGTACTCCTTGGCGACCAGGTTCATGCCGTCGCGCAGAGGCGTCACCATCATGACGTCGGCGGCCACGTACATCGCCGCGAGCTCCTGCTTGCTGTACGACTGGTGCAGGTAGTGCACCGCCGGCATGCCGACCTTGCCGAACTCGCCGTTGATCCGGCCGACCTCGCGCTCCACCTTCACCCGCAGCGTCTGGTAGTGCTCGACGCGTTCCCGGCTGGGCGTGGCGACCTGCACCATCACCGCGTCGGGCACCTTGAGCTTGCCGTCGGCGAGCAGCTCGCGGAACGCCTTGAGGCGCAGCTCGATGCCCTTGGTGTAGTCCAGCCGGTCGACGCCCAGGATGATCGTCTCGGGGTCGCCCAGCTCGGCGCGGATCTCCTTGGCCCGGGCCTGGACCTTCGGGTCGGCCGCCATCCGTTCCATCTCGGCGGTGTCGATGCTGATCGGGAACGCGCCGGCCTTGACCTTGCGGCCGTCGACCTGGATCGACTGGCCCTCGTAGCGCAGCCCGAGCAGGTGCCGGGCGAGCCGGACGAAGTTCTGCGCGGCGAGCCGCTGCTGGAAGCCGACCAGGTCGGAGCCGAGCAGGCCGCGCAGGATCTCGGCCCGGAACGGCATCTGCATGAACAGCTCGATCGGCGGGAACGGGATGTGCAGGAAGAACCCGATCCGCAGGTCGGGGCGCATCTCCCGGAGCATCGCTGGCACGAGCTGGAGCTGGTAGTCCTGCACCCAGACGGTCGCGCCCTCGTCGGCCACCTCGGCCGCGGCCTTGGCGAAGCGCTGGTTGACCACCCGGTACGCCTCGCGCCAGCGCCGCTTGTAGACGGGCGTCTCGACGGCGTCGTGGTACAGCGGCCAGATCGTCGCGTTCGACTGGCCCTCGTAATAGCGTTCGAGCTCCTCCGCGCTCAGCGGCACCGGGTGGATGTTGATCCCCTCGAGCTCGAAGGGCTCCGGCGCCTCGCCGTCACCGCCGGCCCACCCGATCCAGGTGCCGCGGTGCTGCACGAGCACCGGATGCAGGGCGGTGACGA
Organism: Nucisporomicrobium flavum; assembly: GCF_016464385.1. GTDB lineage: Bacteria > Actinomycetota > Actinomycetes > Mycobacteriales > Micromonosporaceae > Actinoplanes > Actinoplanes flavus_A. Next base: position 55,394 of record NZ_JADMLH010000025.1, read on the forward strand.
GACCGCCGGGACTCGGGCGCCACTGCCGCTCCCCGTCGACGATGACCTCGTCCACGGGCAGCCGGTTGGCGACTACGACGAAGGAACTTCGTTCGGCCACGCTGAGAGCACCTCCGGGTCGGTCTGGGTCCCCGCTGTCGAGCCTACTGTGCGTAGCCAGCCGGGGCGTGCTGAGGCATGTACCCGCCGTGCGGCACCGCTCTTGGCTGGCAGGTGCCATCCTTGGCCGGTGAGCCTGTCCGATGATCTTCCCCCGCCGCGGCGACCACTGTTCTTCCCTGTGGTCATCGCCACCGTCTTCCTGACCATCATCGGGATGTCGGCGGGGTTCGCCCTCGGCACGCGCCACAAAGACGCCCAGGGCAGCGGGCAGTCCGTGGGACCCCTTCCCGACAACGGCACGCCCCCCGAGGACCAGGCGGTCGAGTGCCCGGCGCAGATGCAGGACACCGCCCGCCGGCTGGGCTTCGCGGGCACCCTCACCCAGGTCCTCCGGGTACGCTCCGCCGACTCGGAGACCGTGGTCTGGATCTGCCGGGACCCCGACGGCAGCCTTTATTACCAGGCGAACCGCGGCGACGAGACGGCGAAATGGGTCGAGGGGGAGACTGCTCTGTTCCTCAGCGGCGTGCAGCAGGACGGCGACACGTACACCGCGGTCGCCCACGACGGCAACAAGTTCAGCGTCAACGACCACCAGCTCAAAGTGGTCACCAAGAACCGTACGGAGACCCACGACGTGCAACCGGAGTGACGCCCGGCGGGGAATCCTTGTGCGCCGGACGGGGTTGTTGTAAGTGGCCGGGGAGCGACCTGGAAAGATTGTCCTCTCATTCCGGCACCGGAAATCACGATCACGGAGGTAGGCCGCACCGTGGCCCAGTTCATCTACACCTTGGAGAAGGCGCGCAAGGCGCACGGCGACAAGGTCGTGCTCGACAACGTGACGCTGAACTTCCTGCCCGGGGTCAAGATCGGTGTCGTCGGTCCGAACGGCGCCGGTAAGTCCAGTCTGCTGAAGATCATGGCGGGCGCGGACCAGGTCAGCAACGGCGAGGCCCGGCTGATGCCCGGCTACTCCGTCGGCATGCTGGCCCAGGAACCCCCGCTCAACGACGCGAAGACGGTCCTCGGCAACATCGAGGAGGCCGTCGCGGAGACCAAGGCCAAGCTGGAGCGGTTCAACAAGATCGCCGAGCAGATGGCCACCGACTACAGCGACGAGCTGATGGAGGAGATGGGCAAGCTCCAGGAGGAGCTCGACCACTCCAACGCCTGGGACGTCGACTCCCAGCTCGAGCTGGCGATGGACGCGCTGCGGTGCCCGCCGCCGGACGCCGACGTCACCCAGCTCTCCGGTGGTGAGCGCCGCCGCGTCGCGCTGTGCAAGCTGCTGCTCGAGGCGCCCGACCTGCTGCTGCTCGACGAGCCCACCAACCACCTGGACGCCGAGAGCGTGCAGTGGCTGGAGCAGCACCTCGCCAAGTACGCCGGCACGGTCATCGCCATCACCCACGACCGGTACTTCCTGGACAACGTGGCCACCTGGATCCTCGAGCTGGACCGCGGCCGGGCGTACCCGTACGAGGGCAACTACTCGACGTACCTGGACAAGAAGGCCGCCCGCCTCGCGGTGCAGGGCCGCAAGGACCAGAAGCTGCAGAAGCGCCTCACCGAGGAACTCGAGTGGGTCCGCTCCAACGCCAAGGCCCGCCAGACCAAGTCCAAGGCCCGCCTCGAGCGCTACGAGGAGATGGCCAGCGAGGCGGAGAAGACCCGCAAGCTGGACTTCGAGGAGATCCAGATCCCGCCGGGCCCGCGCCTGGGCAACACGGTGATCGAGGTGAACAACCTGGTCAAGGGCTTCGACGACCGGGTGCTCATCGACCACCTGTCGTTCTCGCTGCCGCGCAACGGCATCGTCGGCATCATCGGCCCGAACGGCGTCGGCAAGACCACGCTGTTCAAGACCATCGTCGGGCTGGAGAAGCCGGACGAGGGCTCGGTGCGCGTCGGCGAGACGGTGAAGCTGTCGTACGTCGACCAGAACCGCTCGGGCCTCGACGGCAGCAAGACCGTGTGGGAGGTCGTCTCCGACGGGCTCGACCACATGATGGTCGGCAAGGTGGAGATGCCGAGCCGGGCGTACGTGGCCGCGTTCGGCTTCAAGGGCCCGGACCAGCAGAAGCCGGTCAAGGTCCTCTCCGGCGGCGAGCGTAACCGGCTCAACCTCGCGATGACGCTGAAGATCGGCGGCAACGTGATCCTGCTCGACGAGCCGACCAACGACCTCGACGTCGAGACGCTGTCCAGCCTGGAGAACGCGCTGCTCGAGTTCCCCGGCTGCGCCGTGGTCATCTCCCACGACCGCATGTTCCTCGACCGCGTGGCGACGCACATGCTCGCGTGGGAGGGCACCGAGGAGGACCCGGACAACTGGTTCTGGTTCGAGGGCAACTACGAGGCGTACGAGAAGAACAAGATCGACCGCCTCGGCGCCGACGCCGCCCGCCCGCACCGCGTGACGTACCGCAAGCTCACACGTGACTGAGTCTTCCCGCGGCGGAAAACCCAAGGGAAACCCGTGACTGAGAGGTTCATCTACGAAGTGGCCGTGCGCTGGTCCGACATGGACGCGTACGGCCACGTCAACAACGCGCGCTTCCTCACCCTGTACGAGGAGGCGCGCGTCGCCATGTTCTTCGTCGGCGCCCGGGCCCAGGGGCTCACGTCGTTCGAGGACGGCATCGTGATCGCCCGGCACGAGATCGACTATCTGCGCCCGGTGGACTACGGCGACCCCGTACGCATCGAGCTGTGGGTTTCCCAGCTGCGCACCGCTGCGTTCACGGTCTCGTACGAGCTGTTCGACGGCGACGTGCTGGCCAGCCGGGCGAAATCGGTGTGCGTGCCGTACAACCTGACCGAGGGGTTCCCGCGCCGCCTGACCGAGGCCGAACGGGGTTTCCTCAAGCCGTACCTGGAGGCCTGAGCCGTGGCGGCGCACGGCCTCACCGGGGTGCCGGATGCCGGCGCCTTCCTCGCCCGGCTGACCCGGCTCGACCGCTCGCTGCCGGTCCGGCTGCGTTCGGGAGCCGCGGGCCGCACGGCGTTGTGGGCCCGGCTGCCCTGGGGTGTGCTCGTCACCCGCGACGTGGCCGGCTCGGGCCCGGGGGATGCCACGGTGTCCGCCGCCGACCTGCTGGCCGTGCTCGCGTCCGGCGGCGACGAGCTGCCGGCCCGGCGCGACGCGGAGTGGCGCTGGGCGCTGCCGCCGGCCCGGGTGGAGACGGTGGAGTCGGTGGCGTCGACGGAGTTGAGCCGCCTGGCCTCGGCCGCCGCCGGCACGCTGCGGGAGGTGACGGCCGGCGGGCTCGCCGGCCGCGCGGTCGGGCAGCGGGCGGTTCGCGACGCGCTTCTCGATCATGTTGCCCTGCTCGTCACGCCGGCCGGCGGTGCCTCGGTGGAGGTGCCGCAGCGCCTCGTGCAGGCGGTCTCGCGGATGGGTTTCCTCGGACCGGCCGATGTGGACAGTCCGGGTACGCGCGTGTGCGTAGCGGGACGGTGGGTGGGTCTTTCTGCACCATATGGAGTCGCGTGGCTACAGCCGGTCCAGAATTTGACCGTTATGTCTATAGGGGATCACCCGAAAGGGTGATGCTGCCTCGGCCGTCCGGCTTCGCCCTTCCTTTGAGGGGATGACCTCCGCGACCTGTACGGGTACCGTCGCCCCCGGGTCTACCGCTACGTCCGGCGGCTGACCTGCTGGGGAGTGAGGTGCACAACGATGCCGTGGTGGTCATGGCGTCCCGGTTCGTCCGGAGACAACGAACCCGACAGCGGCGGCGAGGTCGCGCTGCAGAGCAGCGTCCGTGTCGGCGTGCCGACGCAGCGTGAGCCCGAGCGGTCCGCGATGTCCTCCGCCGACCTGTCCTCGATCGACGAGCACGACCAGGTCGTCCCGGTCGACCTCGGCCGGATCGGCAAGGCCCTCGATCTGCTCGACATCCGGTTCCTCGCCGACGGTGGCGGAAGCCTCCTGGCGATGTGGGAACGGCACGCGGTGCTGTTCACGCTCGAGGGCCCCGACGACGAGATCCTGGTGATGCGGGCCCGCCCGCACGCGACCGTCCCGCCGGACTGGGCCGACCGCGCGTACCGGGTCGTCAACGAATGGAACCACACCCGGCGCTTCTGCAAGGCGTACGTCGGCGACCCGACCGAGCGGGGCCAGCTGCCGATCTACGCCGAGCTGCAGGTGCCGCTCGCCTCGGGGGCGCACGACGCGCTCCTCGTCGAGATGCTCGACTGCGGTGCCGCCGTAGCGACGTCCTTCGTCGACTGGCTCCACGACGAGGGCGCCCTGCTGTAAGCCCCGCGCACAGGAAAAGGCCGGGCCCGACGGGCCCGGCCTTCCTTGTCTCCGCGGTCAGGCGGCCGGGAACATGCCGATCCGCCCGTGGTGCTCCCCGCCGAGCCGGTCGGTGTCCCAGCCGACGATCAGCCCCTGCGGCACCGCCAGGAACGACCGGACACCCACCCCGCGCCTGAGGGTCGGGTCCCACGCCAGCGCCCGGCCGGTCGTCGGGTTGAGCGCGCCGATGCCGACCCGCTCCACGGCGCCGGGGCCGGGGCCGTCCGCGTCGCTGCCGTACGGGTTGTCGAGGTAGCGCTGGTGCCCGCCGACGTACACGGCGCTGCCGGTGACCGCGACCGCGTAGAGCGAGTCGCCGCCGGTGCGCTGCACCCAGGTCGGGTTGTGCTTGCCGCCGCCGGCGGTCTCGAAGCGTGCCGCCGAGTCGCAGAGCTTCGTGGGGGAGGAGGCCCGGCCGGTGGACACGATGACGAAGTAGCGGCCGTCGGGCGAGAACTTCACCTGCCGCAGGTACGTGTCGAAGCCCTTCATGCACTCCGGCTTGTACGCGTCGGTGTACCAGCTCAGCACGGTCGCCGCGGTGCCCGAGGTGTCGAACATGGCGACCTGCGTACGGCTGACCGTGCCGACCTTGAGCAGCGCGCCGATGATGACCAGCCGCTTGCCGTCCGGGGTGAGGTCGAAGTGCTCCACCCGGGTACGGCTCAGCCCCGGCGCCGACAGCTTGGCGTCGAAGCCGGCGTCGACCGCGCCCGAGGTGGTGTCGAGGCGGGCCAGGCCGACCCGGCTCACGCCGTTGATCGCGGAGAACGTGCCGCCGACGTAGAGCCGGCTGCCGCGGACCGCCATGGCCCGGACGTCACCCCAGTTGATCTTCGCTCCGAACCCGGCGACCCGGTCGCTGCTGCCGAGCGCGACCCGGGCGAGCCCGCGCTGGGCCACCTTGTTGACGGTGCGGAAGGCGCCGCCCAGGTAGACGGAGTTGCCGGCGCCGGGCGCGAGCGCGTAGACGGGCGCGTCCACCTCGGGGGCGAACGGACGCACGACACCGTCGCTCAGGCCGTACGCGAAGATGTTCTTGCGGTTGTAGGTCAGCTTGCCGGTGCTGTCCTGGACCTGGGTGAAGCTGCCGCCGACGACCACCGTGTCGCCGACGACGGCGGTGGCCCAGACGGTGCCCTTGACCACGTGCGGAGTGAAGTCGACCGGGTTGGCGGAGACAACCGACGGGTGGGCCAGGTCGGCCGTCGCGGGGCTTGCGCCCAGCAGGACGGCGCAGGTCATGGCGGCGGCGGCGAACAAGCGGCGTCGCATGGGGGCAGCTCCAGGGATCGGGACGAGTCACCCGATCAACGAACGGCCGGCCCTCCGGGTTGCGCTTCCATGGTGTTGACCATGAAGTACGCCGCACGCTCCAGGTAGTCCCACAGGGCGGTGCGGTGCGGCTCGGGCAGCTGCATCGAGTCGACGGCCTCGCGCATGTGCAGCAGCCAGGCGTCGCGTTCCTCCGGGCCCACGCGGAACGGCGCGTGCCGCATGCGCAGCCGGGGGTGGCCGCGGTTCTCGGAATACGTGCTGGGACCGCCCCAGTACTGCATGAGGAACAGCGTCAGCCGGTCGGCGGCCGGTCCGAGATCCTCCTCGGGATACATCGGGCGCAGCAGCGGGTCCTTGGCGACGCCCTCGTAGAACCGGTCGACGAGCCGGCGGAAGAAGGGCTCGCCGCCGACCGCCTCGAAGAAGCTGACTTCGGTCACCCGTCCAGTCTGCCAGCCGCCGAGTGCCGGCCCCGGGCCGGTGTGACGCGCATTGCGGTCTCGCCGGGCCGGGCCTCGGGCGGGCGCACCGGGGTGCCGGCCGGGGGATCCTGCGGCGAGGGCGGAAGCTCGGTGGCGGCCTGCGCGGGGGCCGGGGCGGCGTCCGCCTCGGTCGGCGCCGGCGGCTCGGCCTCCGGGATGGCCGGCCGGCTGTCCCACCGTACGGTCAGCACCGCCATGAGCAGCAGGCCGCCGAGGCTCCACAGGCCCACGACGCGGGGGATCGAGGAGTGCTGGGCGAGTGCGCCGCTGACCATGACCGCGGCGCCCTGGGTCAGCTGCATCCCGCCCTGCATCACGCCGAACGCGCGGGCGCGGAAGCCGTGCGGCAGCGCCAGCACGAAGATGCCGTTCAGGGTCGGCATCAGGACGCCCTGGGCGACCCCGGACACCATCACCAGGGTCGCGGCGGTGGCCGCGTTCGGCGCCCACATGGTCACGATGAGCGCCGCCGGGGCGAGCAGCGCGAACGGGCGGATCAGCCGGTCCTTGCGCGAGTGCTGCACGAGGCGGCCGGCGGCCAGGCCGCCGATCACGAACCCGACGGGCGCCGCGGCCATGAGCAGGCCCTGGTCGAAGCCCCGGCCGGCGGGGTCGTCACGGAACAGCGCGGCCCACCCCGCGGCCAGGCCCTCGGGCAGGATCGTGAACGTCGTGAGCGCGAAGACCATCAGCGCGATGGCCCGCAGCAGCGGCGTGCCGAAGACCAGCCGGAAGCCCTCGCTCGTCTCCCGCAGCAGGTGCCGGCGCTGGGCCGGGCTGGTCGCCGCGGGCCGCGGCCGGACGCCGGCCGCGATCACGGCCGCCGAGATCAGGAACGAGAGGGAGTCCAGGGCGAGACCGAGCCGCGCGTTGAAGCCCACGGCCAGCGTGGCACCGGCCAGATAGCCGAAGACCTGTGCCGCCTGGGACGTGGAGGCGTTGAGCGCCAGGCCCGTGACGACCTGCCGGCGCTCGAGGACCAGTGGCACGAGCGCGGAGCGGGCCGCCTGCGTGGGTGGCGCGCCCAGCATCGCCACGAACATCAGCACGAGGACCGCGGGTATCGGCATGCCGGGCAGCGCGATCAGGGCGACCGGCAGCGCGCGCGCCAGGTCGCAGACGATCAGGACCCGGCGGTACGGGTACCGCTCCGCGACGGCCGCCAGCACGGGGCCGCCGACGACCCACGGCAGATAGCTCATCGCGAACGAGGCGGCGGACAGCATCACCGAGTGGCTCTGCTGGTAGACGAGCACGATGATCGCCGCGCGCGCGAGGTAGTCGCCGACCCAGTTGACGATGAGGGAGATGTACATCGCGCGGTACTCGCGGACCGCGAAGACGTCCCGGAAGGTCACCAGGCGTTCCGGCTCCGTCGCGCCACCGCCGGCGTCGGCGGATCGCCCGGCGGGTCGGTCGTCGGACACCAGGGCCCTCCATCGATCGCGACGGCCGGCGGGATCGCCGACGGCCGGTCACGAACGCGTCCGGCCGGGTGGTCACCGTCGTCGCGTACGTGACGCTGCATGTGCAGATGCTTCTTGCACGATTCTGCCCGATCGTCCGAGCCGTGGCTAGGGCGTACGGGGGGATTGTCGGCCATTCGGTCGAGGGCGGACATCCCCCACTATGCCGTATCAGCAGCTCAGGTGGCACCTCCGGGCGCACCCGAGGAGGAATCGGCCGACGGTGGTGAATACATCGGCGGTACGGCCGAGCGGGGCAGCATCCGGGAGACGGCGATGCGCTCGGCGATGCCGGAAGTCTCCAGCGCCTCGGTGAGCCGGCGGCGCAGCTCGCGCTGGAGGATCGGCTGACCGTCCGCCGTGGTCTTCGCGATCGTGCGGATCACCGCGCCGTCGACGGTCAGCTGCTCCACGCCGACCACGTCCGGCGGCTCCAGGAACTCGGTCGAGTGCTCCGGCTCGTCCGCGAGCGCCAGCGCCGCGGTACGCAGCACCGAGATGGCCTCCTCGGAGTTCACGAAGCCGATCGGGATGTCGATGACCACCATCGCCCAGCCCTGGCTCTTGTTGCCCACCCGGACGATCTCGCCGTTGCGGATGTACCAGAGCACGCCGCGCATGTCCCGTACGGTCGTGACCCGCAGCCCGACCGTCTCCACCACGCCCACGGCATCGCCCAGGTCGACCGAGTCGCCGACGCCGTACTGGTCCTCCAGCAGCATGAACAGGCCGGCGATCAGGTCCTTCACCAGGCTCTGCGCGCCGAAGCCCAGCGCGACGCCGACGATGCCGGCGCTGGCCAGCAGCGGCCCCAGGTTGAAGCCCAGCTCGCCCATCACCAGCAGCGTGGCCATCGTGAAGACCACCGCCGTCACGAAGCTGCGCAGCACCGACCCGATCGCCTCGGCCCGCTGCCTGCGGCGTTCCGGGATGAACGTGTTGTCCGCCGCCTCCACCTTGGCGGTCCGCTCGCGCAACGGCTTGAGCAGCGCCGGCATCTCCGCGCGCGACGTCGAGGTGGTCAGCCGCCGGATCGCGCGGTGCAGCGCCCAGCGGACCAGCATCGCGATCACGATGATCGCGAGGATCCGCAGCGGCTTCACGATGAAGACGTAGCTGCCGTTGGCGAGCCACTGGATCTCGGTCTTGTCGAGGATCCAGGTGCACAGCGCGTCCGTCTTGCAGCTCTCCGAGACGTTCGGGGTGCCGTAGATGGGCGGGGCGCTGCTGCCGGATGGTCCTGGGGTGGGTGGCGCGAGCGGAATCACGGGGGACCACCGTACCGGCCGGTCGTCCCCGGCCGAGAACCGGACATCCTCCCACGAGACCTCAGACGTTTACGCCCCGGCCACAGATTGTGCTCGCCAATTCGTCATTCATCAGGGACTATTGGCGCACGAGGACTCGCCCATCAGCGGTCCCCGGCGAACTTTGCTGAGACGACAAGCACAACTGGGAGCGGTACAAGCACCTACACCGAAGGGTGACCTCGATGCCTGACATACGACCCACAGTGGGCTCCTCCGCGTTGGTACTGAACGCCACCTACGAGCCGCTGTGCGTCGTATCGGTGCGTCGAGCGACCATCCTCGTGCTGACCGCCAAGGCCGAATGCGTGTCCGACGGGGACGGCATCCTGCACAGTGCCCGCCACACCCTCCCGGTTCCGTCCGTCGTCCGCCTCACCCGGTACGTGAAGGTGCCGTACCGCACGCACGTCGGCCTGTCCCGCCGCGCCATCTTCGCCCGCGACGGCGGGCGCTGCGCGTACTGCCGGGGCTCCGCCGAGACCATCGACCACGTCTTCCCGCGCAGCCGTGGCGGCCTGCACGCCTGGGAGAACGTCGTGGCGGCCTGCGCGAAGTGCAATCACAGCAAAGGCGACAAGACCCCGGCCGAGCTCGGCTGGCGTCTGCACGCCGCGCCGCAGGCACCGCGCGGGGTGGCATGGCGCGTGCTGGGGCACCGTACGCCCGACCCTCGCTGGGCGGACTGGCTCGACCTGCCCACACCGGTCGAGGCCGAGGCGGCCTGAGCTACACCTCCTTCGTACCGACCAGCGACGCGAAGACGATGACGTTGTCGGAGTAGCCCTTGCCACCACCGAGCCAGGTGCCGCCGCAGGTGACCAAGCGCAGCGACGGTCTGCTGTAGTCGCCGTACACCCGTTTGACCGGCAGTTTCGCCTTGCCGAAGTGCTCCACCGAGTTCACCTCGAAGACCGCTGTCTCGTCGTCGGCGCGGACCACCTCGATCTTCTGGCCCGGCCGGAGCTCGTGCAGGCGATGGAAGACCGACGGACCGGTACGGGTGTCCGCGTGCCCCACGATCAGCGCCGGCCCGAACTGTCCCGGCGTCGGCCCCTCCTCGAACCATCCCGCCTCGTTGTGGCGGTCCAGCGGCGGTACGGCCACCGACCCGTCCTTGGCCAACCCGACGGTGAGCAACGGAGCCTCCACCTTGATGGCCGGGATGACCAGCCGCTGCGGCCGGCTCGGCTCCAGCACGGGGAAGGCGCGCGGGGGCGGCTTGTCCGGTCCCTTGAAGAGGTCGCCCAGGTTGAAGCCGGTCGCGGCCCCGAGACCGGCGCCCACCGCGAACAGGCCGGCGAAGACGAGCAGCACGGCGATCAGGCCCAGCGGAAGGGGCCGCCGCCCGCGTACCGGTGGGGGAGCGGGCAGCCGGCGGGGACGCGGCACGCGCGGGACCGGGGCGCTGACGACGGCCGGGGCCGGGCGGCGCCGGACAACCGACTCGGGCATCCGCGGGCCGCGGACCACCGGCTCCGGCCGCACCGGGCGGGACATCGGCCGAGCCTCAGCCGACCCGCCGGCGGCGCAGCGCCACCAGGCCCAGGACCATGCCGGCCGCGACGGCGGTCACCCCACCGCCGATCAGCATCGGCGCCGAGCGTCCCCCCGCGGTGCCGCCACCCCCGGTGGCCGGGCCGCGGGCCGGCTCCACTTTCACCACCACGTGCAGCGTGTTCTTCGCGGTCTTGCCGTCCGGGCAGCGCAGATTGATGGAGTAGGTGCCCGGGTCGGTGGTCGCGGGCACCCGCTTGGTCGCGGTCAGGAAGCCGTACCGGGGGGAGACCGTGACCGTCCCGAGCGGGTCGGACGTCACCGTCGCGGCGACCAGGTTGTCGCTGCAGCTGGCGCGCAGGCCGACCTCGTCGCCGGCGCGTACGGTGCTCGGGTTGGCCTCCACGAAGACGGCGGCCGCCCGGGCGGGGGTGCCGGTGAGTGCGACGGCGGTGGCCAGCGCCAGCGCTGCCAGCGCGGCCGGGACGGATGGACGCATGACCTTCCCCCTCCTGCCGTCCACCGCGGTGGGGCGCGGACGACGTGTGAGGGTGATTTTCGCACCTCGCGACCGTTTTCGCGTGGCCACGGAGATCCCACGTAGTGGGTCTTGACACCCGGCGGCCCGCGACCGCCCGCACTCCGCTACCGTGATTGACGTTCGGATCACTGGGAACACAGTGACTTGGCCCGGTCCCTTATGACGCCTGGGGGCGTTGAGGTTGTCGATATTCAGCACCATCCTGATCTTCGCGGGGATTCCGCTCGCGGCCATCGTCGTGATCTCGGCCCTCGCTGCGGCCGGTGGCCGGCGCACCCGGCGTGACCGCCGCTACCGCCCCGGTCGGCCGTACGACTTCCAGCCGATGTGGTTCCTGGCGTCACCCTCGCAGGTGAGCCCGGCGTACGGCGGCCGCACGGCCGGCGGCGTCGCGCAGCCCCCGGCGCTGGAGTCCGGCGCCGTCCCGGTGCAGTCGGGTCGCCCCGTGCCGGCCGGAGTGGTTGGAGGCGCAAGTGACCGTTGGTGAGCACCAGGCCATCGCAACCGGCGGCGGCGAGCAGCCGCTGACCGCGCTCGACCAGCCGGGCGGCCCCACGCTCAGCGAGGCGCCCGAGCTCAGCATGAGCGACGACGGCGCCGCGGCGCTCGACGGGCCGTTCACGACCCGGCAGCTGCTGCGCCTCGACGAGGCGCTGCGTGTGGCCGACCAGCAGACCGGCCTCACGTTCAGCGTCTACCTCGGCGACCTGGAGGAGCCCACCCGGGAGAACGCCGAGGCGCTGCACCGCCGGCTCGACGGCGCCGCCACGGCGGTGCTCATCGCGGTCTCGCCCAACCAGCGGGTCCTCGAGATCGTCACCGGCCCGGACGCCCGCAGGCGCATCAGCGACCGCGACGCGAAGCTCGCCGCGCTGTCGATGGCGGCCTCTTTCGCCGGCGGGGACCTCGCGGGCGGTGTGCTCGCCGGCATCGACCAGCTGGCCTCGCACGCCGGCCGGCACTGAACCGCTACGACGCAGCAGGGCGGCACTGAACCGCTACGACCAGCTTCCCGGGGCCACCCGGAGCGGATACGGGGCGTCGACCTTCACCGGGTCGGCGCCCCGGATCGTTCCCCGCGGTTCGTAGCCGTCCGGGCCCAGGGCGTAGGCGTGCAGCACCGGCTCCGGGGCCCGCTCGATCCGCCAGTAGCGGGCGATCCCGGCCTCGGCGTAGACCGCGGGCTTGAGCAGCCGGTCGCAGCGCCGGCTCGGCTCCGTCTCCACCTCCGCCACCAGCGCGACGTCGGCCGGCTCCGCCCACACCGACCCTGACGAGTGCGGCCGTAGGACGGTCACGTCCGGGATCAGGTTGCTGCCACCGATCTCGATGCCGAGCCGGTCGCACACCCACCAGCCGGCGGGCGCCGCGCTGCGCAGCGTGCCGACCAGCGCCGCGACGAGGCTCTCGTGCTCCTTGTCGAGCGGCGGGGTGACGTACAGGCTGCCATCGATGATCTCGTAGCGGTGGCCGTCCGGTGGGAACAGGTGCAGATCCGGCTCGGTCCATGGCCCGTCGGGAGCGGCCCACCGAACCGGGGAGCTCTGACCGATCACCGCCACCGGACCACCTCCAACACCGCGGAGTGCCAGCGTACTCACGCAGCGTTGTTTCCGCCGGGTTTCCCGGCCGTAAGAAACGCGGGCCGCGGGGAACAGAATCCCCGCAGCCCGCGAAACTCGGCAGATCGGTCAGGCGGTGGCGTCCTTCGCACGCGCCTTCAGCGCCCGCAGCACGCCGTCGCGGCCCTCGGCCACGAGCCGGCGCAGCGACGCCGGATGCCCGTCGGCCGCCAGCCACGCGTCGGTCAGGGCGACGGTCTCCTCGCTGACCTGGTACGCCGGGTACGCCAGCATCACGAACTCCTGGGCGGGTTCGCTGTCCGAGCGTGCCCACACGTCATCGACGACCTCGAAGAACTTCGGGGCGTACGGCGCCGTCAGCTCCACCTGCGTCGACGACTGGAAGCCCTGCAGCAGCGACCGGTTCAGCCAGTTCGGCAGCTTCTCGCCGCCGGTGAGCTTGGCCCACACGGCGGCCTTGTTCTCCGGGGTCGGCAGCAGGGCGCGGGCGAGGGCCGCCTCCCGCTCGCCGCTGGCCGTCCGGTCCGACTCCAGCTCGGCACCGATCTCCTCGTCGCCGGCGGCACCGCGCGCGGCCAGCGCCTCCAGCAGCGACCACCGCAGCTCGGTGTCGACGGTGAGCCCGGCCGGGATGTCGCGCCCCTCGAGCCAGCCGCGCAGCGTCGCCAGGTCCTCCTGGCCCCGGGCGGACCCGATGTACGCGCGCGCCCACGCCAGCTGGAACCCGCTGCCCGGCTCGGCCGCCATCAGCGCCGTACGGGCGGTCTCCGCCAGCTGGGCCCAGCCGGTCGGCGCCCACTGCGGGTCGGCGTACATCGTGAGCGTGGTCTGCGCCTGCCGCAGCGTCGCCGTCGTCAGGTTGATGTCGCGTTCCTTGGGCAGGCCGGTGCGCACCAGGGCGACGTAGTCGCGGGCGGCCAGCTCGGCGTCGCGGACCATGTCCCACGCCGCCGCCCAGCACAGCGCGCGCGGCAGCGACGACTCGAAGCCGTCGATGTGGCGCACGATGGTGGCCATCGACCGCTCGTCGAGGCGCAGCTTCGCGTACGTGAGGTCGTCGTCGTTGAGCAGCAGCACGTCGGCGGCCGGCACCCCGGCGAGCGCGGCGATCGGCGTCTCCTCGCCCGACACGTCGATCTCCAGGCGGTCGCGGCGGACGAGCCGGTCGCCCTGCACGTCGTAGAGGCCAACGCCGATGCGGTGTGTGCGCAGCGTCGGATACTCGGCCGGCGCCTCCTGCTTGACGACCACGCTCTCGTACGTGCCGTCCGCGCCCACGGTCACGATCGGCCGCAGCGTGTTGACCTGCGCGGTCTCGAGCCACTGCGCGGCGAACTTGCGCAGTTCCCGGCCGGACGCCGTCTCCAGCTCGGTCAGCAGGTCATCGAAGGTGGCGTTGCCCCAGGCGTGCCGCTGGAAGTACGCGCGCAGCCCGGCGACGAACGACTCCAGTCCCACGTACGCGACGAGCTGCTTGATGACGCTCGCGCCCTTGGCGTACGTGATGCCGTCGAAGTTGACCTCCACGGCCTCGAGGTCGGGCATCTCGCAGTACACCGGGTGCGTGGACGACAGCTGGTCCTGCCGGTAGCCCCACGTCTTGCGCACCGACAGGAACGTCGACCAGGCGTCGGTGAACCGGGTCGCGCTGGTGTTGCACCAGTGGCTCGCCCACTCGGCGAACGACTCGTTCAGCCACAGGTCGTTCCACCAGCGCATGGTCACCAGGTCGCCGAACCACATGTGGGCCAGCTCGTGCAGGATCGTGTTGGCGCGCTGCTCGTACTCGTAGTCGGTGACCTGCGACCGGAAGATGTAGTGCGCCTCGGCGTGCGTGACGCAGCCGAAGTTCTCCATCGCGCCGGCGTTGAAGTCGGGCACCCACAGCTGGTCGTACTTCGGCAGCGGGAAGCGCACCCCGAACTGCTCGTGGAAGAAGTCGAAGCCCTGCTTGGTGATGAGGAACAGGTCGTCGGAGTCGAGGTACTGCGCCATCGACGCCCGGCAGAACGCGCCCAGGTCGATGCCGTCGTGGCTGTCCCGCACCTCGTGGTACGGCCCCGCGCACACCGCCGTGATGTACGTGCTCATCCGCGGCGACGTGGTGAAGTGCACCGTCTTGGCGCCGCCCTCGGCCGCCTCGGTGCTGTCCACCGGCATGTTGGAGATGACCTTCCAGTGCGCCGGCACGGTCGCGTGCCACGTGAAGACGCTCTTGAGGTCGGGCTGGTCGAAGGCCGCGTACACCCGCTGGGCGTCCGCCGTCTCGAACTGGCTGTAGAGGTAGACCTCCTTGTCCACCGGGTCGACGCTGCGCTGCAGGCCCTGACCGCTGGCGGAGAAGTGGAAGTCGGCGTCGACGACGAGCGTGTTCTCCGCCGCGAGGCCGGTCAGAGTGAGTCCCGTCTCCGCCGACCAGGCGGAGGTGTCCACCGGGGTGCCGTTGAGCTCGGCCGAGCGGATCGAGGCCGCGGCGACCTCGATGAAGGTCTGCGCGCCCGGCTCGGTGCAGCGGAACGTGACCTCGGTGACCGTCCGGAAGGTGCCGTCGCCCGGGTTTCCGGCCCCGTCGGTCAGATCCAGGGCGATGTCGTACCCCGTCACCTCGAGCAGGCGGGCCCGCTCGGCGGCCTCGACCTGGGTCAGGTTACGAACTCCGGCCACGATCACTCTCCTCCATGCTGGTCGGGGCGGCTCCGCCTCCGGCCTCGAGCTTTCCACGCCAGCCTATGTGGTTCACGCGTGGCGCATGTCACCGCCGGGCGCGCCCCGGCGGGTGGAGGATCGGGGGATGACTGAGCGCGCTGCCGTCGACATGTGGTTCGACCCGATCTGTCCCTGGGCGTGGATGACCTCCCGCTGGCTGCTGGAGGTGGAGAAGCTCCGTCCGGTCGACGTCCGGTTCAACGTGATGAGCCTGTCGGTGCTCAACGAGGGCCGCGACCTGCCCGAGGAGTACAGGAAGCTGCTGGACAACGGCTGGGGACCCGTACGCGTCTGCATCGCCGCCGCCGAGGCCGCCGGGCCGCAGGTGCTGCGCGACCTCTACACCGCGCTGGGCACCCGCATCCACCTGCAGAAATACGAGCCCGGCGAGAAGCTCTACGCGGAGGCGCTCACCGAGGTCGGGCTGGACCCGGCGCTCGCCGATGCCGCCACCAGCGACGCCTGGGACGACGCGCTGCGGGCCAGCCACAACGCCGGGATGAAGCCGGTGGGCACCGACGTCGGCACGCCGGTCATCCACGCGCCCGGTCCGGTCGACGGGGAGACCGTGGCGTTCTTCGGCCCGGTCGTCACCCCGGCGCCCAAGGGCGAGGCGGCCGGCAAGCTGTGGGACGGCGTGCTGCTCGTCGCGGGTACGCCGGGCTTCTACGAGCTGAAGCGCTCGCGGGACATCGGCCCGATCTTCGACTGAAGTCATCACGTCCGGGGGATGACGGTCGTTGAGAAGGTGATAACCGTCACCCCGCCCGGAGGCTGCCATGACCGAGTCCGAGAGCGTCGCCACCACCACCATCGCGGTGCACCGGGGTGCCTGGGAGTCCGTCTGCCCCTCCCTGCCGGCCGAGGTAGCCGCGATGGTCGCGCCGCCCGTGACGGTGTCCAGCTTCCCGGTCACCGACGCGCCCGGTGCCACCGACGTGCGGCGCCGGGCCCGCGAGGCCCGGTTCCGCGGCAACATGCCGTCCGTTCCGGCGTACGGCCGGCACCGCCGCGGCACGACCTGAAGGGTGGGACGGGAGCGGGCCCGTCACAGGGCTGTCGGACCCTCTCGGTAGCGTCGTGGGCATGACGGTCGTGCACCCGATCAGCCGGGCCTGGATCACCACTGGCGGCACCGGCGCGCAGAACTACGACGAGTTCGCCGACGACGCGGAGATCACCGCGATCATCGCGGAGAACCCGCACAGCGCGCTGGCCATCGAGATGCCCCACCGGGCGCCGGAGTCGGTGGGCAGGTCGTTCCTCGACTGCCTGCCCGAGGCCGCCGCGCGTCTCGCCGAGGAGAAGGCCGACGGCAGCTACACCCCCGCCGAGCAGGTCGTCGTGCTGTATCGCATCAGCGCGCCTGGCGAGCCGGCCGCGTACGGTCTGTGGGCGATGGTCGACACCGACCAGATCTCCACCCGGGCCGACGAGCCGGGCCTCGTCATCCGCAACGAGGACGTGTTCATCGCCAAGGTGCGCGAGCGGGTCGCCCTGGCCGAGGCGCTGCAGACGCTGCTGTCGCCGGTTCTGCTGCTGCAGACCGGCAAGGGTGACGAGCTGCACACCGCGCTCGCCGAGGCCACCGACAAGGCCGGCGCGCCGGCGGCTACCGACGTGGACCAGAGCGGCCGCACGCACGCGATCTGGCTCGTGCCCGAGGGCCCGCTGCAGGACGAGCTGACCGCCCTCGCCGGCGGCGGCGAGCTGGTCGTCGCCGACGGCAACCACCGCAGCCTGGCCGCGCAGACCGGCGGGCTGCCCAGGTTCCTCGCCGTGGTGACCACGCCGGCGTCCGTCGCCATCCAGCCCTACAACCGCCTCGTCAGCGAGCTGCCGGCGACCGACCTGGTCCAGCAGCTGACCGCAGCCGGCGCGCGGGTCGAGGAGCTGCCGCGACCGGCGGCCATCCCCGCCAAGGGCACCATCGAGTTGTACGCGCACGGCACGTCGTATGCGGTGGTCCTGCCCGCCGCGGAGGGCGCGTCGGCGGTCGACAGCCTGGACCACGCGCTGGTCGAGCGGGTGCTGCTGCGGGACGCGCTCGGCCTCGACCCGGGCGACAAGCGCATCTCGTACGTCGGCGGCGACTACCCGGCCGAGTGGCTGCGCGGCGAGGTCGACGCCGGCCGGGCCGAGCTCGCCATCCTCATCGCCCCGGTCACCGTCGACGATTTCGTGGCCGTCAACCTGGGCCGGCAGAAGCTGCCCCGCAAGAGCACCTGGTTCACGCCGAAGGCCCGCGGCGGCCTCGTCCTGGCCCAGCTGGACTGACGGTGTTGCATCCGCAGGTGACGGCGTCGCTGGCCATCCGGCGGCGCCCACCGGCCGACGCGATGGCCGCGGACCCCTATGAGCAGCTCCTCTTCGCCCGCCGCGCGATGGAGGAGTCCAACGAGGCCGAGTGCGGCCCGGCGATCCCGCTGCCCGTGGTGGCCGACGTGGACGCCGACGGCGTGCCCTGCCGCCTGTACGCGGGCAGGGTCGGCGCCCCCGTCTTCGTGTACGTGCACGGCGGCGGCTGGTGCTACGGCAGCGTGGAGACGGTCGACCGGCTGTGCCGCCGCATCGCCGACCGCTCGGGCTGCGCCGTGCTGTCCGTGGACTACCGCCTCGCCCCCGAGCACGTGTGGCCGGCCGCCCTGGAGGATGTGGAAACCGTCCTCACCTGGGTCCGCAAGGAGGGCGCAGATCTCGGGGTCGACCCGTCCCGGCTGGCGATCGGCGGCGACAGCGCGGGCGGCCAGCTCGCCACGATTGCGGCCCGGCGCCAGCGCGACGCCGCCACCCCGCTGGACCACCAGGTGCTGATCTACCCCGCCATCGACCCGATGACCGCCTCGGAGTCGTACGACGAGGTCCCCGGCAACGGCCTGGACCGCGCCTCGATGAAGCTGGCCTGGGAGACCTTCGTCCCATCACCGGCCGACCGCTTCAGCCCCGACGTCGCACCGCTCGCCGCCGAGGACCTCACCGGCATGCCGCCAACCCTCCTGATCACGGCCGAGTACGACGTCCTCCGCGACGAGGGCGCCGACTACGCGGACGCGCTGCTCGCGGCCGGAGTGCCGGTCGTCCACGTCCGGTACGCGGGGGTCAACCACGGCTTCGCCCGCAAACTCGCCATCTTCGACGCGGCCCGCTCGGCAGCCGACCACATCGCGGCAACCCTGCGCGCCGCCCTCACCTTCTGACCCGCCGCCCCGCGCGCCCTGCCCCGCCGCCCCGCGCGCCCTGGCCCGCCGCGGGGTCCTTACCTGGCGCCGCGCGACGCTGCGGCCGATCCCATCGCGCCGAGTCCGCGGGCCGCGCTGACGTTCCGATCGGCGTTTGACAGACTGCGGTCATGCGCGTCTACCTCGGTTCCGACCACGCCGGCTTCGAGCTGAAGAGCCACCTCGTCAACCACCTCGCCAAGCAGGGGTACGAAGTCGTCGACGTCGGCCCGCACGTCTTCGACCCGGAGGACGACTACCCCGCGTTCTGCCTGAACACCGGCGCGAAGGTCGTCGCCGACCAGGGCAGCCTGGGCATCGTCATCGGCGGCTCCGGCAACGGCGAGCAGATCGCCGCCAACAAGATCCCCGGCGTCCGCTCGGCGCTGGCCTGGAGGGTGGAGATCGCCCAGCTGGCCCGCCAGCACAACGACTCGAACGTCCTGGCCCTCGGCGCCCGCCAGCACACCCTCGACGAGGCGTCGGCCATGGCGGAAGCCTTCCTGACCACCCCGTTCTCCGGCGACGAACGCCACGCCCGCCGCATCGGCCAGCTCGCCGAGTACGAGACGTCCCGAGAACTGCCGCCCCTCCCCGCGTCCTGACCAACCCGAGCCGAGCCGAGCCGGCCAGCCCGGCCCGGCTTGGGCCCGGCTTGGCCGAGCGGCCCCGCCCGGCTTGGTCCGGAGCGGCCCAACCTGGTGCGGCCCAACCTGGTGCGACCCGGCCTTGTACGGCCGGGCCTGGCTGGCGCGGCCTGACTTGGTTTGACCCGGCTCGGCCGGTGCGGCCTGGTGCGCTGCACCCCGGCCGGGCCCGCCCAGTCCGGACTGGGCCAGTCCGGCCCGGCCCAGTCCGGCCCGGCCCGGCCCAGCCGGACGGTCTAGCGCCCGCGCGGAAGGTCCTCCCGCGGCACCCAGTTCCGCCGCACGATCACCAGCTCGTTCTCCGCGGCGGCAAGATGCTCGTCGGTCGGCCGCGCGGCATCGCGCGCCCGCATCGCGGCAGCGACGCTGACCTGCGAGGACCCGGACCCGACCAGCCCTCGCAGCCCGCGCTCACCCGGCTCGTCCCCGCCGCCCCCGTTCCGCGGCCCGGCAGCCGCACGGTTCCCGGTTCCGGCACCGGACGCGGCCCGGACGGCACCTCCGGAAGCAACCCGGGGCCCGGACCCGCCCCCCGCCCCCGAGGTCGGCCGGGGCGGTCCATCGCCCGAGCTGGGCCGATTACGCATGCCCTCGACCGTCGCCGGCCGCGACCCGGCGCCACCCGGCCCGGGCCGGGGCGTCTTCCACCCGCCGGGCCCGGCGCTGCGAGCGGCGACAGCCCCCGGATCGGCACGAACCGGCGCCGGTTCGTCCTCCGGATCGTGGACCGCAGCCGTCTCAGCGACGACCCCACCCACCGGCACCCCGGCATCCGCGCCCGCAGAGCCCGTGCCGGGCGAAGCCGCCCCCGGCTCGAACAAAGACAACGAATCGGCCACTCCCGACGAATCCGCCAGGAGAGACGAATCCGCCAGGAGAGACGAATCGGTCAAGGGAGACGAATCGGCGCCCGCCGCGATCCCGCCGGCCGGCTCGGCGGCCGCGTCGGGCGGCGCGTCGGGCGGCGTGGCGGGCGTGACGGCCGCCGTGTGGGAGGGACGCACGCGGCGGCGTCGACGCTCGGTAGGTTCGCCCATGACGCCGAACCTACCGTCGAGCCGCGGCCGGGGGACACCTCAGAAGACTTCGGTCGGGTACGGCTTCCGATGCCACCCGAACGCCGTCGCCGCCGCCCGCAGCGCGCCCGGCGTCACCTCCCGGACCCGGCCCGCATCGGCGAGAGCGCTCAGCGAAACAGCCCCGAGGTACGCCGTGCCGAGCTCCAGCACCGAGCACACGAGGTCCGCCGGATCGTCGGTACGCGTACACGTCGCCGCCCCGGCCCCGTCGACGGTCAGCCGCCACCGGCCGGCGTTCTCGGTCAGCAGGTCGTCCGCCACGTCGAGGACCACGTCCACCGGCGCCGCGTACGCCCGCGCGGCCAGCGCCCGCGGCAGGTCGACGATCCGGATCCACAGCGCGTCCGCGAGGCTGGTGCCCAGCCGGCGCGGCTCGTCGACGAGGTACTGCAGTGGCTCGTCCACGGCGGCGAAGTCGACGGAGGCCCGGCGCGCCAGGTCGATGCCGAGCAGGAAGCGCCACAGCGTCAGGTACGTCGCCGGGTCCGCGGCCACGACCTCGCGGATCCGTACCTCGCCGTTCGGCCCGTGATCATCCCAGCGCCCCTTCGTGCGCCAGACCGCGTACCCGGTGGGCCCGTCCGCCGTCTCGTGGATCACACCGTGCTGGACCGTCGCGCCTTCGCGCTGCGACTCGAGGTCGGAGAGCACGAACCGCCACCACCGCTCGTCGCGGCTGGACCAGCCGACCTGGGTGGAGCGCAGCTGCTCGTACACCTTGCCGAACTCGCCGATCGCCTCGAGGGGCTGGACGAGCCGGAGCCGGCCGGTGTCCGCGGGGGCCGGCAGGGTCACCTCGCGGGTCATGATGTCCATGCGCAGCCGCTGTGCCGCCGGCCCGTACCCGTACCGTGGATAGATCTTGGTCTCGCTCGCCCAGAGCACCGCGACGGCCTCGCGGCCGGCGTCCGCGATCTCGCGCAGCTGGCGGTGCATCATCCGGGTGAGCAGCCCGCGGCGGCGGTGGGTCGGCGCGACGCCGACCAGCGTGACGTGCGCGGCGGGGACGACCGCTCCGGGCACGGTCAGTTCTCTCGTGTACGCCGCGACCTGCCCGACGACGGTGCCGGCGTCGTCGGCGACCAGCGTCCGTTCGGGCTCCCACACGGAACCCTCGACGTCGCGTTCCTCGGGCGTGGGGGTGTGGTGGAAGACGTAGCCGAGCAGGTCGGAGATGGGTTCCCAGTCCTCCGCCGTGCCGATCCTGATCGTGATGCCGGAGGCGTCCATGCTGTTTGTGTAACGGACGGCGTGCGTGAGGGCGAGCGATTTGTTGGCTCGTTACTCTCGAAGCAGGGCGGCGACGGGCCGTGCCGGGGAGGGGAACGATGCCGGAGCAACCGCAGTGGTCCGAACGGACCCTCGACATGCCGCCGCAGGATCCCTGGGCCGATCCGCCGACGACGGACATGCCTGCCCGCGCGCATCGCCCGGGCGGCGCACCGCACTACGAGCCCACGCGCCAGTACGCCGCGGACCCCGGCCAGGCCGCGCCGCATTCGCCCGTCGACCCGACCCGCGCGGCGCCCCGCTCACCAGCGGATGCGACCCGCGCCACCGCGCGCCCGGCCCCGGACCCGACCCGTGTCGCGCAGCCGAGTGCCCCGCCGGCACCGCCGTCGCCGTTCTCCAGCGGCCGGGCTGCCGTCACCCCGCGGGCGCAGCCGCAGCACTTCACCGAGCACGAGCCGACGGGTACGGGCTGGCCCGGCGCCGAACCCCCGGCTCAGCACCACCCGCTGAGCTGGCACATCGCGCAGTTGCGCCGCGGCGGCGAGTGGAGCTTCGCGGGCCTGCTGTTCGCGTTCGTGTGCTGGGGCATCTGGGCCATCTCGTCGGACGGCGACCTGACCGCCCCGATCATCGTCTTCTTCGTGTCCGTGCTGGTCGCCGGCGGTGTGTTCGCCCTGTCGCGGCTGGTCGGCCGGCTCGTGCTGGAACGCCAGCTGGGCCGCACCCGCCGTACCGCCAAGGGTTCGCACATCGTCGCGGGCCTGTTCCTGGCGGGCGTCGGCATCGCCCACCTCCGTCAGACCGAGTGGGTCATGACCGCGTTCAACTGGATAGTCGACCTCTTCCGGTGACGGTCGGTGGCCGGGGCCCGCAGCCCCGGCCACGCCGTGTGACGCCGGTCAGCCGCGCCCGCTCATCGCCGTACCCGTCTCCAGCAGCGACTTCAGGTCGCTGAGCACCCACGCCCAGCCGCCACCGCCGGCCTCGTCGAGCGGCGACCCGGCCACCATCGTCGCGGTCGCGGGCGCACCCTCCAGCTCGTGGGTGATCGTGAGCCGGCACACCCCGGGCTGCGACTTCAGTTCCTCGATCAGGTACGTCAGCGTCGTGAACGGCTCGGCGGCCGTCGTCGGGTCCATGAGCATCCG
The DNA here is from genome assembly GCF_016464385.1 of Nucisporomicrobium flavum. Lineage (GTDB taxonomy): Bacteria > Actinomycetota > Actinomycetes > Mycobacteriales > Micromonosporaceae > Actinoplanes > Actinoplanes flavus_A. The sequence continues at coordinate 77,993 of NZ_JADMLH010000025.1, forward strand.
CCAGGTCTGCTTGAGCAGCCGCGGCGGGTCGGCCTCGAGCACCTCGCCGTCGATGATCGTGTCGGGCATCGGGAAGCCGTTCTCCTTGGCGAACGCGCGCATCTCGTCGGTCGCCTCGGACCGGTACGACCCGCCCGGCTTCAGCTCGAAGGAGGCCGGGGCGGCGTACCCGTATTTCGCGGTCCATTCGGGGTCGGTGATGGCCGTCCAGATCTTCTCCGGCGTGGTCCTGATCCAGACTCGGAAGATCTGGGTGGTCAGCGGCTCGGTCATGTCTCGTCCTCCAGCGCGTTCTTGAGATCGACGAGCGCCGTGACGTGACGCTCGGTGTACTTGTCGATCCACCGGTCGTGGATCAGCCGGATCGGCACGGGGTTGAGGAAGTGCAGCTTTTCCCGGCCGGACCGGCGCGCGACGACGAGCTCCGCTTCCTCCAGCACTTTGAGGTGCTTGGCGACGCCGAAGCGCGTCATCTCCAGCTCGGACTCCAGCTCGGTGAGGGTGCGTCCGTCCCGGGCGAAGAGCAGGTCGAGCAGGAAGCGACGGGTCGGGTCGGCCAGCGCCTTGAACACCCGGTCGTCGTCGTTCATGACGCAAAGTTAGGTGACCAAAAGGTCACATGTCAAGGCCTGAAGCGCCCGGGTGCGAATGGAGGTCACGTTCCCGCCGGCCGGCGGGAACGCTGCGGGACGGCCGAGGTCGAGGTCAGCGGCGGCGTGCCGGCCGGCGGAGCCGCCTCAGAGCGACGGCGAGCGCGCGGCCGATCACGGCCCCGGCGATGCCCGCCACGATCAGGGCGAGCGCGAGCGAGACGCGTCCGTGCATCCACAGGAACGCGATGTCGACACCGCCGGTGTTCTGCGCCACGAAGACGATCACCACCAGCAGGGCGACGGCTCCGGCCCAGACCGCCGGCCGCGCGGCACCCGCGCCGGGCCGCCGGTTCCCCGCGCGTCGCGCCGGCGCCTCACCCGCGGGTCCGAGGCCGGCGAGCGTCTGCGCCAGCTCGTCCGGCAGGGGAGGGGCGGCGTCCGTCGTCCGGTCCGGGTCCGCGTGGGGCACCGGCCACTGCTCAGATGGGTACGCCATAACTGACAGTGTTACTCACGAACGCTCTCCGTCGGCGGCGTACACGCGGCTCCGCAGAATTAAGAACCGGCTAATAGACGCTCGTCTAATGCCGACGTTAGGGTCTCCGCCGGATTGCCCCCACCCCCCACAACGATTCGGATCACCATGCGCAGACCCGTCCTCATCGTCGGCGGCATGGCCGTCGTCACCGTGGTCGCCGGCATCGCCGTCGCGGCGAGCGCCAGCGCCGGAACCACCACGTACGAGGCCGAGGCCACCGTCAACACCCTCAGCGGCGGAGCCACCACCGTCGACTGCCGGCGCTGCTCCGGCGGCACCCGCGTCACCGGCATCGGCCGGAACGGCGTACTCACCATCGCCGGTGTCGTCGCCGAACAGGACGGACCCACGAAGCTCGCAGTCACGTACACCGCGGAAGGCACCCGTACGGCCCAGATCAGCGTCAACGGCGCGGTGCCCACCGCGATCCTCTTCCCCGGTACGCGCGGTTCCGGCCGCCCGGCCACCCTGCGGATCACGGCCACCCTGAGGACGGGCGACAACACCCTCGCCTTCAGCAACCCGGTCGGGCCGGCGCCGGACATCGACAAGCTCGTGATCACGACGGACGGGACGCCGCCCACGCCCGTACCCACGGCCACCGCCTCGGGTGACCCCGGCGCGACCGCGACGGCACCGCCGGCGCCGAACCCCACCGCGTCGACCGGCCCGGCGTCCCTGCCGCCGACGCTGCCTACGTCACCCCCGGCGACGCCGGCGACCGCCGAGCCGACGGCCCCGGCGGAACCGACGGCCACGGCAGATCCGACGGACCCTCCGGCGACGACCCGACCGCCGGCCACGTCGCCCGCAACCCCCACCGCCGGCCCTGCCCCCGCACCGACCGGCAACGCCGCCCTCGAGGCCGAGGTCGTCCGCATCGTCAACGACGAACGCGCGAAGGCCGGCTGCAAGGCGGTGACCGCCGACGACCGGCTGACCGCGGCCGCGCGCGGTCACTCGGCGGACATGGCGGCCCGCACCTACTTCGACCACACCACCCCGGAAGGCGTGGAGTTCGCCACCCGCATCACGAACGCCGGCTACCGCTGGTCCGGCGCCGGCGAGAACATCGCCAAGGGTCAGCGCACCCCCGCCGAGGTCATGACCGCGTGGATGAACAGCAGCGGCCACCGGGCGAACATCCTCAACTGCGGCTTCAAGAACCTCGGCGTCGGCGTGGCGGCGGACGCCCAGGGCGCGCTCGTCTGGACCCAGGACTTCGCCAGCCCGCTCTGAACCGATCCGTGGCGGTTAACCACGACCCACGTGGGCAAGCGTGACCCCATGACCCAGGACCAGTACACGCTTCAGGACCCGCGTTCCCAGTACCCGTCCCCCGAGCTGAAGGGAGGCGACCAGCCGCATCCGGGCAACACGCGCACGATGCCGGACAAGCCCGACCACGGCGAGGAGACGTACCGGGGGAGCGGCCGGCTGACCGGCAGGCGCGCGGTCATCACCGGCGGGGACTCCGGCATCGGGCGGGCCGTGGCGATCGCGTTCGCCCGCGAGGGAGCGGACGTGCTGATCTCGTATCTGCCGGAGGAGGAGCAGGACGCGCAGGACACCGTGCAGCTCATCCAGAAGGCCGGCCGGACCGCCGTGACCGTACCGGGGGACATCCGTGACGAGGCCCACTGCCAGGCCATCATCGACCGGGCCGTCGGCGACCTCGGCGGCATCGACATCCTGGTCAACAACGCGGCGTTCCAGATGGCCCAGCCGGGCGGCATCAGCGACATCACCACGGAACAGTTCGACCGCGTCATGAAGACCAACCTGTACGCGATGTTCTGGCTCTGCCGCGCCGCGCTCCCACACCTGCCCGCGGGCTCGTCGATCATCAACACCGCGTCGATCCAGGCGTACCAGTCCTCCAGCGCCCTGCTCGACTACGCCACCACCAAGGGCGGCATCGTCGCGTTCACGAAGGCGCTCGCCGAGGACCTGGCGGACAAGGGCATCCGCGTCAACGCCGTGGCTCCCGGACCGATCTGGACACCCTTGATCCCGGCCACGATGCCCGACGAGAAGGTCGAGTCGTTCGGCTCCGACACCCCGCTGGGCCGCGCCGGTCAGCCCGCCGAACTCGCCCCCGCGTACGTCTACTTCGCCTCGCAGGAATCCAGCTACACCACCGGCGAGGTCCTCGGCGTCACCGGCGGCAAGCCGGTCAGCTGACATGACGACCCGCATCACGGGCTCGTTCCCGTTCACCGCACCGCCCGAAGTGGTCTTCGGCTTCCTCACCGACCCGGACCGCACCTACCGCTGGCTCCCGACCCGTCCCGCCTGAGGGTCCAATGGGCCCGCCCGGACGGCACCGGCCTCACCGCCACGGCCCAGGTCCACGACGCACCCGCAGGAGGCAGCATCCTCGAAGCGGAGCTGATCCTCCCGGACACCTGGACCGACAACGAGCGCGCGAACACCCTCCTCGCCGACTCCATGACCCGCCTCCAAAGCGACGTCACCGAAAACCTCAACCCCGGCTGACCCACCCCACCCCGGCCGCCCCCAAGCACCCCGGCCCGCACCCCCGCAGTCCGCAACCAGTTACTGGCCCGCCAATGGCCCACCGGCGGTCGGCGGTATGCCCGATTCCGCCGTGCGCCTTGCCTAGCGTCAGCCCGCTGGTCAATGGTGCGGCGATGCTTTGGCGTCATACGTCGGGTCGTGGCTCAGCTTCTCGATGCGGCGCGCTCCGTCCGTAGCCTCGGGCTGGTGGTAGACATCAACAGTGATCATCTCGTTGGGTACCAGCTGCGGATCTGGTCCGCGCCTATCGACGATCCGAGGTTCAGCGAGCAGACTGCGCTCATCAAGAGCAGCGGAGCCGACTTTGACGGTGGCTCTAAGTCCTGGTGGCTCCCGCTCTCGCGGTCTCTGGACGGCGATGAGACAGGTCTGGACATCCTCTTCCGGGCCGCGCGTGAGTACGGCACTCACGTGGTCCTGGTGCCGCCCAAAGCATCGTCCGAGGAACCTCGGTAGAGCACCCAGTGTGAGTCTCTCGACGACGGCATACGGCAGCGCTGGGCCGACTCTAGAGGCGGAACTACGACACTCGGTGGCAAGCCGCGGAGCGGCGCGGCAGCGATCGCCGTGCCGATCTCCGGACAGGGACACTCTCGGCGATCGTCACGGCCGCTACCGACCGGTGACCCGTCTGTGCCTCCAGACCTCGAACCGCCGGCGCCATGGCCTTATCTCATTCTTCAGACACGGGCACGGCTTCTCCGCTTGGTAGCCGAGACCAGTGCGGGCGCCCACCTTTGCCCAGAACTCCACAGCCTCCTTCCGTTGGCCGCTGGTAGTCCACCGAAGTCCAGGTGTCCGCTGCCTAACGACGTCGAGCATGTGAGATCCCACGCCCAGGCACTGATATTCGTCGTCGATCGTCAGCTTCCAAACGTGCCCTCGTCGGCATGCAGAGCAGATGTCGTAGTTCAGCCAGCCGGCCTTGTAGCTGCCGTTGAGGAGTAGGAGCTGCTGGGAGCCGCTGTCGGGGGAGTAGCCGAAGTGAACCAGCCGCAGACCTGCAGAACCCAGATCGTCATCGATGACCACCGCTCAACGGTAGGCGTAGGCGCCGTGGGCGCGCGAGGACGGCCGGAGGCCGCCCGCAGGGCGCCCACGAGTGCCCGCGTCGCGCTTGCGCGGCGCCTTGATCCTAAAGAGAACGATTCGATCCTAAAGAGAACGATTCGGCAGAGTAGAGCTGAAGCGGCGCGAGAGGGACAGCGAGAATGCCGCAACTTTTCGGATGCAGGTCCGAGCCGGGGAGGGATAGGTATGCGACTTGGTGGGACGTCGCCCTGCCTGCACAAGTCCATCTTGACCGCCAACCCGCGTCCGATAGCAGAAGGGGATCGATCAACGCTCGGCGGCCTTGATCTGAAGGAACAGGTGCAAGCTACTGGGCCAATGGACCTGTGAGTCTTGCTGGAAGCCAGACCCAAAGACAATGGGCAAATCTATGGATCTGAGGATGTCTATGGCGCCCGAAGGAACGGGATCATCGTCGCGGTGCACTAGCAGCAGCCGACGATCATCTTCGGCGAGGCCGCCCCACCAGTGGTCTAGCTTCGTCAAGTTTTCCTCGGTCATCATCGCCCGCATCTCGGCGATCTGGGCGCGAAGTGACGCCGTTGAGGCTTGAAGGTCGTCCGCCGCTTTGTTTAGCTTCTGCTCCGGCGTCTCATCGGAATTGTCGGGGGTAGCCATGCGTCTAGAATTCCAGCTCCCTTCTGCCTTCGTGGCTGATTCGGCCTGTTCGGGACTGCTGTCTACTCATCCCGTGACCGATCGAGCCGCGGCGGTGCGGTCGGATCAGGGTTGGGCACGGCGTAGCTCGCCGGCAGACTTCCTCGCTTGTATGATTCACCGGCCGCCGAGCCTCGGCGGAGCAGGGCCGATGAACCTGGCGGAAGAGCAGGAATGATCAGATTCCCTGAGGCGGATCTTGAGCGGTACCGACGCAAGCCAGACCGCTTCCACCACGCCGCGGCCGTCTGCCGTCGGGGGCACGAGCAGACAACCACGCTGTCGCCTTCTGACTTATATCCAGACGACACGAAGTGCCCGAAGTGCGGCGCGCGAGTGCTTCTCGGTTGCACCTCGTGCGGGCTCCGTATCCGAGGGAAATTCCACATCGAGCCGTACATGGCCGATAAACACAGCCTTGACCCCGAGTGGGAGCGCCCGACATTCTGTGATGGCTGCGGAGCAGCGCACCCGTGGGCAACCCGTGAGGAGCGGATCTTCGAGCTAGAGAATATCCTCGATGAGGAGCAAATTGACGAAGCTGACAGGGTATTCCTTCACGACCGACTTGCAGAACTTCGGGCTCTTGACGACGTGGACGATAAGCGCGAGCGCCAGATCTGGGCTCAAATCAAGCAACGGGGTGGGTCATTCTTGACATCAGCGCCAGTCATGCAGATCGTCCAGAATCTCATTACCGCCAAAATTCGGCATGACCTCGGGATTTAGCTCTACTTGACCCCCTGACCCCTGGCAAACCATGGCCGACCGTGACCTGGGAACGCATGGCCAGCGACCTGCGGCTTCAGTCCGTCAGTGTGCATGAACGTCCGGCAGAATCACTTGCGATTGCCGGTCAGCTAGTCACCCACTTGCGCAAGCCGACGGCTCCAAGTCATTCGATGCTTGATAGCTGATCGGTTGGGCGGCCCCGTTGGAGAACCTCGTACTCGGCAGCGGTCGGAGCCTTCGCAACAAAGCCATCTTCACTGACCAGTCGCCGTAGGCTGTGCGCTCGATCGCTGGAGTCCGTCACCCGTAGAAGTACGTAACTGGTCGGCTCACCAGCCGAGAGCTCATCGGTAGCTCTGGCTACTTCGGATGGGTCCGTCACGTTGACGACGCCGTAGACGGACAACGCTCCGGGCATCCAACCGAAGTAGTTGCGCTCTCGGTCAAGGCGAATCTGCTTCGCCTGCTCCGCCGCCAAGTCTCTTTCCGCCGCTTGACGTTCGCGCCAGTCGTGCAGTGCCGACTTGCCGCCCATGAAAGCAAAGACGGCGAGCACCGCCGTGGCGAATCCGCCGATGCCGTCCCCAAGATTGCCGAAGCTGTCCAGGCTCACGCATACACGGTAAGACAACCTGTCGAGGGGTGGTGTCGACCGCTTCCGTGTCAAGGACGATCAAGGCGCCTTGACGATGGCCTGGGCATGTCTTGAGCTGCTTAAATGGTCCGCCGGTGTCCGTGGTCGTCCATCGCTGCTGGTTCCGGTTGTCACCCAGTTAGACACTCATGCTGCCAGGACTGCACCGGCCCATGATCCACTCAGCTGGCGACCGTGATCTTCGTGTCACAGAGTGACTCGGCGTGCCGCAACGAGGCGTTTGATCGTTGTGCTCTTGTCAACACACCGGTTGAAAGGGTTGCGCCATGGAGGAATCCACGACCGAAGCAATTGCCGCATTCGCCGGAGTGGCGGGAGTAGCAGTGAATGCAATTGCCATATTCTTTGTAGTGGCTCAAATCCGGCTTCTGCGCAAGCAGCTTGAACACGGTCGCACCACTTACAAGGACGAGCGCGCGAGAGCGCGAAAGCTCGCCACCTTAGAGTTTTTGTCAGCGACACTTGAGCAACGACTTACATTTCTGAAGGAAATCCCTTCTCCGAAGGATGCTGAGGGGACAGCGAAGTTCATCCATCAGTCACACAGTCAGCCGGCCGTCAAGAGTTTGATCTTTTCATTCCTCAACTACAATGAATACCTTGCCACTGGCGCGAACCAAAGAATTCTCGACTTCGCAGTCATCAAGGCTGCCATGGGCACCACCTTATGCAAAACTTTTGACGCCTACAGCGGCTTCATTGAAGATCTCCGCCGCAAAGAGAAGCACCCTGCTCTCTACAAGGAGCTTCAGACGCTTACTGACGATCTGCGCAAGAAATAGTTAGGAGCCCTTATTTCGGGCACCGGACCTCTCGCTTGTAAGTCCTGGGCGGCTCGTCCGGTGTTGTCCGTCTGTGGCCGTGGCCTCGGAGAGCCGCCCAATGGTGCATAGCCTCGGCCGAGATCATCTGGGTCGGTTGCTGTCACTGTTGCGGTCAGAGTGGGTCCAGGTGACTGTCCAGTCGGCGGTACGGGCCTACTCAAGATCGTCCGGCTGCGATTCCTCTTCCTGGAGGCAGCCGATCCGGCAAGCCGTGCTGCCTGGCTTCAACCGGGCCGACTTGCTCATACCCGACGATTGACTTCACCGAGAGCGTCCGTCCTGCTACCTGTGGCTAATGCGGTTTCTTCGACAGTACTGGGGTCTCGTCGCCCTGATCTTGCTACTCACCATCTGGTGGACGGCCGAGACGGGTCCCGCCCCCTTGATGATCCTGTCCGGGCTCGTCGTGGTCTGGTCACTGTTCTGGGCGCCGGCCTGGTGTGGCGCGGCGAACCGGAACGGCAAGTTCTGCATCAACAACTCACGAGGCCTCCTGCTCGGATGTCACCTTCGTCAGCACCGTTGGCAGAAGTTCAAGATGCTGTTCTACTCGAAGCGCTGGGCTCAATTCACCCGGGGCATGTGGGCTTCCCCGACTGCGATCCTGGCCACTGTGTCAGGCGGCATCGGGACTGTCTCCGCCGTCGCAACTGGGATCAAGGACTTCGTGCTGAGCTGACATGCTCCTTGACGCCGAGGGAACCAACACCCGGCTCAACCAGCGAGCCACCGGCGCTGAGCTACTGCAACGGTTCGGTGGCATCTGTAGGTGCCCGTCGTAAGCCCTCCACCTTGACACCCAGTTAGTGACTCGACCTGAGACGCGGCGAAGGATGCATGACCGCGTAACGTCGTCCACATGCTACGCCTCCTGGTGGATACGTCGGTCTGGCTTGACCTCGCCCGTCTGCGTGACGGTCAGAAGTGGATCGTGCCGATACGGGTTCTTATTCACCAGGGTGAGCTTCAGCTTCTCGTGCCTCCGGTCCTGCTGGACGAGTTCCGGCGCAACAGGACGCGTATTGAAGAGTCGATGACGGGCAGCGTGGCTCAGCGCTTCCGGTTACTACGCCGTGACATTGTCGACTACGGCGGCGAGGACCGGGCGGAGGCGCTGGAGTGGCTAGACGCTCTTGCTCACCACGTGCCGCTTATCGGCGCCATGACCACGCGCAATTTCCGGGAGATCCTCGAATTGCTGGAGCAGGGCCAAGAACTTATGCCCGGGCCAGAGCAGTACGCAGCAGTCGTCCAGCGGGGACTTGACAAGCGGGCGCCGCTACACCGGCATAAGAACAGCGTGGCAGATGCCCTGTTGATCGAACAATACAATGCGGCAATCAACGCTGGCGACCTAGCAGGCGACCGTTACGGCTTCGTCACATCGAACCATGAGGACTTCTCGGTAATCTCCGGCGATAGGCGTCAACCTCACGGGGACATCGCCGAGATATTCACCGGCGACGGCTCCGACTACTACCTCGGTTTTGAGGGCTTGATTGAAGCGTTACGGCTCCACTTCGCTGAAGAGTTCGAAGAGCTTGTCGAGGAGTCGGACTTTACCGAGGAGCCGCGCCGACTGGACGAGATCCTCCAGGCTGAGCAGGAGTATTTCGACCTAGTCTGGTTCGGCCGGCACTTGGTTTTTGCATTGCGAGACCGGGCCAAGGAGCTAAGGCGTGACCTCACCGATGAGGAGAGTGAAGCGCTGATCAACGAGCGGCTCGATGCCGAGCGCGAGAAGCGGCCACACGTTCGAATCAACGAAGACGACTTCGAGTGGGGTATGTGGAACGGTAAGCTGTCTGCACTCCGATGGGTACTCGGGTCTGAGTGGGACTTCCTCGACACGTAGCTACATCAGCCTGGGAATCGCGTTGATCTTCCGCCTCGGCGACCTCCACAACTGCTGTGAGCAATGGCGAAGCATCCTCCGGAGTGGCGGGTCGTCTGCCTGGCGGCTGGCGCTACCGCTTGTTGACTGGGCTGATCGGGCAGAGAACGGGCATGTCCCTGCGCCGCCCCGAACAAATGATCATGTTTGGGAGCAGGCTGGTGTCGACTACTCGTTTTGCAGGTCCTTGGCGGGCCGGTCCGACGCTGTACGTGCCGGGCCGTAAGCTTGAAAGGACCTCCACCGCTACACCTGCTCGGTCGTCGCGGTCCGGCCGGTTGCTGTCACCCGAACGTGTATGCATCCAGCGGAGCCTCCCCGCCGAACGTCAGGCACAATCGAGGGTCACCGTATGTCCAACATCAAGACGGAGCGATTGTGCAGCTCGACGACAGGCTCGCCGCAGCCGTCATGGATCCTGCTGCGTGTCTGGAGTTGCGTGTTCCACTGGTGTGGAAAGACCGCAACTCCACTTTGCGCGCCGAGACAGTCGTGCATAACTCCCACGGATTGCCACTGATTCTGGGTGCCCAAGTAATTACGGCGAAGCCATGGAAGTTTACGCTGTACCTTTCGCTCTACAATACGCACATTCGTCGTCTAGACGTAAATGGGTCGCATCGTAATAAAATGGGCGTTCGGGAATTATGGGTGGAAAGAACCCATAAGCATCGATTCTCGGATCAGTACGGTGATTCCGAAGCATATACACCAACGGACATCCCTGAGATCCCTCTTTCGGACGTCACGGGCGAGCACTATCGTAGTGTCTTCGAGGCTTTCTGCGGAGAATGCGGTATCGGACTCACCCATAATTACGTATGGGCTTCACCGCCCGTGGGCATGGGTTCACTGACGCTCGATGGGGAGGAGTGAGGTGACGATGATGATGCGATGCCGGGAGCTCGTTGCGCTTGCCGCCGGGCAGGAAGCCGATGAGTGGGCGTGTCGGGCAGTGGATGACAATACGGTGCTACTCATCTCGCCCCGATATTACTCTGACGGCGATGCCATCGAGCTTCTTGTGAAGCGGTCGGAAGGTGGATTGATTCTTAGCGATGGTGGCGAGGCGGTAGCGCGGCTCGAAATGTCAGGCATCAACATCGATGCGGGTCGAATGCGTGAAGCCTGGATGCGACTCTTGAGATCGAATCAGGTGGAGTATCGTAACGGCCGGATTACTTTGCGAGGATCATCCGACGACGCCGGTTTCCTGATTCGCGTCATGCTCGATACGTTGGCTGGCGTGGATGGACTCCGCGCCCTAGCCCCAATCCCGCGCGACATGCCTTTCTCCGACAAGCTTGTCACGCTATTGCGGGCCGAGTTCCCAAAGGTTCAGCAGAGACCCGATCTGCGGGGTGAAAGTGGGACTGAGTACCGCCTCACTGCCGCCGCTGGAACCGACGATCGCCTCGTATACGTTCAGGCGGTCGCCGGTAACTCAGCTCCGGCCCGCAAGACCGCAGTTGAGCATGCTTACACGGCCTTCTCTGATGTGAATGGGACCCTGGCTCGCGACCGTAAACTCGTGATTGTGAACGATCAGTCGACCCCGTCGTGGAGCACAACGCAGCTTAGATTGCTGTCCAGCGTGGCTTACGTCGGTACGTGGAACGCTCGAGACCGCTTCACTAGCTTCATTCGAGGCAAGGTTCCCGTGGACCGCCTTATGGCAGAACAGGGTGACCAACTCACTGCGATGTAAGCCATCCCGTCGCCCTCGACCTGCCCACCGGGGGAGCGGGCCCCCGCCGGCGCCCGCCGCGTCAAGACGGCCTTGACAGTAGGCATCCAGGCTGGTGGGTGCCGGCGGGGGTCTGCTCGGCCTGCCCGGGACGAGGGCGACGGGGTGGGCGGCATCCCGGAGCCGGAGTGCCCCCGCCGGAGGCGCAGTGACCGCAACCCACCCGTCGGCCCGCTACACGCGCTACGGCCCGACGCGGCAGCTGGACCGCGTTGCCCAAACCGTGTCGGGTCGGCTGCTGGGCCAATAGTCGCCACACCGGGAACTCTGACGGTCTTCGGCAGGGCCGGCCTCTTCCCGCTTTCCACGCCAGCCGACGGGCTGCCTGCGTGACCAGCGCGTGCGACAGCTAAGTGCCGGCCACGCGCCCAGGCGGCGGCGTGAGCGGCCCGGTTCGGGCCGCCTTGAAGACGCACGGAAGCTTTGAACGAAGCGCTAACGACAGCACGCCTCGTGGTTGATAGATCTAGTCTGAGACCGGCTGCGCGCCGGTGAACGAATTAGCGTAAGGCGCCGTTCAGCCGGCCTGGTTCATCGGCTCAACGCCGTGCTCGGCATAGACGGCCACACCGCGGCGCTTAGCTGCGATGGCGGTCCGGATGCGGCGGACCAACCGGGCCGGCATGAGTCCATCGAGGGTATCCGTATGGGCGAACTGCCACTCGGTCAGCTCACCGTCCGCGAACTTGATGGCCGCGCCGTCGTGCTCGCTGAGCACTCCTCCATCGAAGATGAAGAGGATCTTGTCGCCTTCAGCGTCGATTGGCGCCCAGTCCACGACCAGGTGTGCGCCGACGGACACAGAAAGTCCGATCTCCTCGGCGATCTCGCGATTGCACGCTGCGCGCGGCGACTCGCCGGGTTCGACGTACCCGCCCGGGATTTCCCAGCCGTCCTTGTAGCCCGGCTTGACGAGCAGGATGCGGCCCTCTCCGTCGAAGAAGAGAGCGCCGGCGGCGACGCGGGGGGTGGCCATGGGCGGGGTCTCGGGACTCGTCACACCGAGCAGCGTAGAGCGAGTGGATCAGTCGAGCACCTGGAGGCGACGTGCCAGGCCAACGAGCGCGGCCGACGGCTTGGTGCGCTGCTGACGGATCCACGTGAGCACGAGCTGTCGTCCGAGGTAGTGATGCCGAACCTGCTCGGGCGCCATCTGCTCGGCGTGCAGGAGCGTGGCGAGTGCTTCCTCCTGCCGGTTCCACGAGCTGTACGCCCGCGAGACCTCAAGAGCATGACGAACGCGGCGTTCCATCGGCATCCCGGCTGTGTCGACGCGCGGCCCGAGGTCGATAGCGACCTGGATATCCCCGAGTTCGCCGGCCGCCGCGACTCGGTGGATGGCCACGTTGGTAGGCTCGAATGCCGTCCAGAGGTGGTTTGCGTCGCGGCCCAGTCTCAACGCGGCGTCATCGGCTTCGGCGAGGAAGGTACGCGCCGTCTCGGCGTCGCCAGCGCGGGCCGCAGCAACGGATCCGGAGAGCAGTAGCGTCCCGTACACGGAAAGCATTTCCGGCGTCGCGTCGGTCATGAACTGGTCGAGATAGCCGGCCGCGTCGTTCGTAAGGCGTACGGCGTCCTTGTATCGGCCGGTCGCGTTCAGCGCGTGTCCCACTGACCGGAAGAGGGAACCGGCGACTACTGGATCTCCGGTCACCCGTACGACGGAGAGCCCTCGCTCCGCCGCGATCCATGCGAGGTCGGTCTCGCCAAGCTTTGTCAGTTGGGTGGCCGCAAGTTGGTACGTGAGCCCGAGCAGGTGTCGCGCGTCGTCCTGGTCCTCGCCCTCGAACTCGTACACGGCGGCCTGGGCGTGCTTGAGGAGTGCCGGAAGTCGGTTGGTCACGAGTCCAAAGCGCGAGCCTTGGTACGCCTCCCAGAGTCCGCCCGTCTCGCTCCTCAGCTCGGATAGGTTGGGCGGCTCGACATCCATCTCGCCAGTGCCCAGCGCAGTAATGCCGCGGTAGTCCATCAGCGCCGACCGCAATGCTGGCACGGTCTCCAGCCCGGACTCGTTCGACCAGTCGAGCAGAGAGGGCTCGGCCAGCAGATCACCAAGCGCCACGTCGAGGACGCCTGCCAGGGCGGTGATGACGGAGAGCCGGTCTAGCTCGATCCGGTTGTTCTCGATCTTGCCCAGCCAGTCCGGCGTGCGGCCGACGAGTCCCGCCAAAACCTCCTGGGACATGCCGCGGCGTCGGCGGTACCAGGCCACTCGCTCGCCGATGGTCAGCTTCGTCATCATTCCGCGCATGCGGTGAGCATCCCCCGATCGAGATCGACGACCTCGGAATGATTTTCCGGGTTCCGGGCCGGATCTGGCTACAACCTGTGTCGCATGCCCGAGCCCACCGTATCCACTGCCCCCGATGCCTGTCGTTCCTGCGCCGGCGTCGGGTGGAAGTACACGACGCACCGGACCGCCCTGCGGACCGTCGCCCAGTCGTGCCGGAGCAGCCGGCTGACGGCCCGACGCTCCTGCATGGACTGCGGCGGACGTGGACAGCGAGTGGTCACGGGCCTCTGAGACGGCACCGGGGCGGGTGCTGGCGAACCGATGCCCGCCCGCTCCGGTGCCCTTCCAACACGGAGGCGGTGTGATCCCACAACCCGGCGATGTCCTGGACATCGATCACGCGGCATCTGTGCAGTTCGCGGGTCCGTCGCGGCTCGTGTTCCGCGTGATCTCGATGAGCCGGCGGCCAACCTACGTCGGCTGGGCTTGGCTGACCGGCTATGCGCTGGACGACACCGGAGCCGCCATGGAACGCCGCGAGATCTTCGTGTGCCTGGCCGGCCTGCGTCTCAACAAACCGAGCAGCGGGGGTGTGAGATGACCATCTTCTTCTCGTCGGCGGTCCGCGCAGAGCTGCGTGCCGCACAAGTTCAGCTCGATCAGCACACCGCAGGTAGCGGCGACACTCACTGCCCAGCCTGCTCCGGAGAGGACCCTTGTGCGATCCGGCGCGCCGCGCTCCGGGTGTTCGGCCGCTACGGCTGCCTGCCACGACGATGGCCCGGTGCCACCCGGCCGGAGACCGTCACGGGGGCCGTCGTCTGGTCAGGGTGGCTCGGGAACACGCCACGGGTCGCCAACCCGACTGACTGAGCCATCTTGTTGGGTCATCCTGACAGGCATTACTCTCCTGTATTGACATGCTGGGACCGACATAGACCCTGGTGGGTGGACCCATGGCGTACGAGATTCCGACGCCGAAATACCTGCGCGTACTGAACGCGCTGCGCGCCCGTATCGAAGACGGGACCTATGCACCCGGCGCCGGCCTGCCGTCGGAGAGCCAGCTATGCGCGGAGTTCGACGTCTCCCGTCCGACTGTGCTGCGAGCGCTCGGCATCTTGAAGCAGGACGGCTGGATCGAGTCTCATCAGGGCAAGGGCAGCTTTGTCCGTGGACGGCCGCCGTCGGGTGGCGCTGCGCCCCAGTACGCGCGGGATGCGGTCGATCTCGATGAGGGCGCTGAAACGGAGATCCTGCATGTCGGGGCCGTCCTGGCGACGCCGCGAGTTGCCGCCGCTCTCGACGTCCCGGAAGGCACCCCGGTCTACGAGCGCCGGCGCCGCACGGTGTCGGCCGCCGGGCCGATCGATCTGATCAGCACTTTCGTCCCAGTGGACATCGCGGTCGGTACGGACATCAGCAAGCCGGACCCGATCTCAGGCAGCATCCTCGACCACATTGCGAGCCGGAAGCGCCTGCGCGCCGACTACGCGACCGAGCGGCTGACCGCCCGCCAGGTCGATCCATCCGAGGTGGACGCCCTGGGCGTACCGAAGGACGAGGCGGTCCTCAGTGTGGTCATCACCGCGTATCAGTCGACCGGCGCACCCATCCTGGCCTCGCTGATCGTGATGCCCGGCAGTCGGCACGAGATCGAGGACACGTACCCCCTCTCCTGATCTTCGTATTCACCATCTGAAATACGGATCTTGTCTCTTGGCCTGTGCTTACAAGCTGACCTAGCTTGTAAGCATAAGAGGATGTCAGGTTGACATTCGTCAGACCAGGAGGCAGCTAGATGGTTCCGCTGACGTTGAAGGTCCCCGTTCCGTTCGAGTACGTCTTCCCGGCTGGAGCGCTCTGCCTGGGCGTCGACGCTGCCGTGGACTTCGAGCGCCGTAACGACCCCGACAATCAGGCCCGCGACAAGGAGACCGGCGAACGTATGTGGGTCGTGCGCGTGCTGGACCTCGATCCGCAGGCCGGCAAGTTCGGCCGTACGACGGAAGTCAAGGTGAAGGTCGTCGCGCCGCAGCAGCCCGTGCCCCCGGCGTCGGCCGTGCCGGGCTACCCGCCGTCGATCGAGTTCGACGGCCTGACCCTGACGCCGTACGTGGACTCGCAGCGCTGCAAGAGCAGCGGCAACTGTCGAGCACGGATGGCCTACTCGCTGCGCGCCGACAACATCCGCGCCGCAGTCGCCGCCTGAGCTGCATCGACCGCTGATCGCGCGGGCGGGCCGTTTCCCCGCCAAGAGTCCCGGCCCGTCCCGCGCGCGACCACTCAACCCCTCGACGCTGCGAAGGAGGGCCTTCGTGCCCACCGTAGATCACGCTGCCCCGACGACGAACTTCTCCGCTGGTCTCTCCGCGCTGCTCCGGGAACTCCCGGGGGCAGCCACCCCTGTCGGTGAACGTGCGGACTGGTTCGATCGCAAAGCCGCGCTCCTCGACGCCGCCGGCGCCGCCGACCTGGCCCAAGGCGCCCGTGACGAGGCTGCCCGACTGCGGGCGGGGTGCCAGTAGATGCCACTGATCAACGTCATCCCTGGGGAGAAGATCCCCACGGCTCCGCTTAACACCCGCCTTCCGGTGTGGCGCATCCCCGGCTGGCTGCTCCTCTTCGTCTGGCTGGCACGCGGCACGGCAAGGTCCGTCGTCCTGGCCGTTCGCTACTGGTGGATCACCGGTCCGGCCTTCGCTGGCGCCTGGGTCTCGGAGAGGTACGGGTGGAAGGTCGCCCTCGGCGTCGCCCTGGTCCTCCTCGTCGCGGGCTGCACCTGGTGGCGTCTTCACCCGTCGACCTGGCTCCAGTTCGGCTGGTATCCGGCCGTTGGCCGCATCCGCCGGCTTTGGGTCTACCGGCGCGGATGGACCGCCGCTATGACGGCCTGTGGCCTCGTTGGCGTGCATGGCGGTGGCCGCTGGATTCCCCGTCTGCTTACGGTGCGATCGAACAAGTGGGGCGACCGTGTAACGGTCCGGCTGCTGCCCGGCCAGCACCCGGACGACTGGGCCACCGCAGCGCCGCGACTCGCGTACACATTCTGTCTGAGGGAAGCCCGAGCCTTCACGACCGATCGGCCCGACCGCATGGTGCTGCACTTCGTTCGCCGTGATCCGCTTGCCGCGCTCGTGGGCCCTCTGCCCGTACCCGAGGTTCCTGACTTCGCCGGGCTCACCCTTGGTGTACGGGAAGACGGTGATCCGTACCGGCTCCGTCTGACCGGATCTCACGTTCTGATCGCGGGCGCGACGGACTCGGGTAAGGGCTCGGTGGTTTGGTCCCTGCTGCGTTCGATGGCTGCCGGGATTGCGTCAGGTGTCGTGGAGGTATGGGCCTTCGATCCCAAGGGAGGCATGGAACTCGCGGCCGGCGGTCCACTCTTCGCGCGGTTCGCCTACGACGACCCGGACAGCATGGCCGGCGTCCTGGAGGAAGCGGTCAAGCGGATGAAGAGCCGGGCCGCCCGACTGCGCGGGTTCACCCGGCAGCACGTGCCCACGGCTGACGACCCGCTGATCGTGATCGTCATCGACGAGCTGGCCGCGCTGACGGCCTACCTGACCGACCGCAAGGTGCGCGACCGCATCAAAGAATCGCTGTCGCTGCTGCTGTCGCAAGGCCGGGCAGTTGGCATCCACGTCGTGGCCGCATTGCAGGATCCGCGCAAGGACGTATTGCCCTTCCGCGACCTGTTCCCCACACGCATCGCGCTAAGGCTGACCGAGCCCGGGCACTGCGACCTGGTTCTCAACGACGGTGCCCGGGACCGCGGGGCGTTGTGCGACGAGATCCCGGAAACGATGCCGGGCGTCGGATACGTCGTCCTCGACGGGGTGCGGGAGCCCGTGCGAGTCCGATTCTCCTACCTGAACGACGACGAGATCGCCGAGCTGGCTGTCACGTACGCACGTCCGCAGATCGGTGGCGACCAGTGATGGTCGGCGGAACCCGTACCGAACGGGTTGAGGGCTTGCTGTTGATCGCCGTTTTGCTCGTGGTCGGAGGGTTCGCGGGTGCGGCCTCGTTCACCCACGTCAAGGACTGGACGATGGCGAACTCCCCGGCGGGCACGGGGGAGTGGTTCGGCTGGGCCAACGCGGTGATCTCTGAGCTCATCCCCATGGCCGCGCTCCTCACCATCCGCCAGCGTCGCCGAAAGGGCGGCTCCATCGGCTACCCGATGTTTCTGCTCGTCTCCGCCGTCGCCCTGTCGTTGTCGGCACAGCTCGCGGTCGCCAAGCCGGGGCTGTCTGGCTGGCTCCTATCGGCCGTCCCGGCGCTGGCGTTCCTGGGGCTGTCCAAGTTGCTCCTCAACACCGAACCGGCCACGCCCGCGCCGCAGACGGAACCTGTCGCTCTGGTGAGCGAAGAACCGCCGCAGAAGGCACCTCGACCCCTTCGTCCCGGCCTGGTGCCGGTCCCCGCCCAAGCATTCGCCCGCTCCGGTGTTCAGGAGGCCACGCTGTGACTGCTACCGCTCTGCTGTCGGAACCCCGGCCCGGCTCGCGCGCCGCCCGGATGCGGCAGCCTCTCGCCAAGGACGCGATGCGGCTGCTCGCCGAGCGCAACGGCGTCTGCGTCCGACCGCTCCCGCTGCGACGGACCGACACCGTGACCGGCCTGACCGAGGTCGTGGAGGTGCCCTGCGGCGCCCGCCTGGCCGCCAAGTGCAAGCCCTGCGCCGAGCGCAACCGCCGCCTCCGCATCCAGCAGATCCGCGAGGGCTGGCATCTGGAGGACGAGCCGGCGGTACGGCCGGAGCAGCCCTCACGGGATGTTCTGGACCTGGTGAAGACTCGCGCACACCTCGAGTTCGACCGGGAAGCCCTGCGCTACGAGCCGATTACGCCCAACGAGCGAGCCGAGCGCCTCGCCGCCCTGGACGCCCAGATTGCGGAGGTGGACGAAGCGCTGGGCGAGACAGACCTGCGCGGGCACCTGACGCCGAAGGAACGGAACGAACGACCGCGCCGCCAGCGCTCCACCCGTCGCCGGCATGACTCGCCCGACCTGCCCCGGCTGCCCATCGATCCCCGGACCGTCGGCCGCACCTTCCAGGGCAAGGCCGGCCAGACCTTCCGCCCGTCGATGCTGCTCACGCTCACCTTGGACTCGCACGGCCCGGTCCACTCCCACGTACGCCGCGGTGCCTACGTCGCACCGTGCCCCTGCGGCGAGCGGCACTCCATCCATGACCCGAAGCTCGGTACGCCGGTGGACCCGGCCACCTACGACTACCGACGGGCAGCCCTCGACGCCATCCACTTCGCCCGTGTCCTCGACCGTTGGTGGCAGAACCTCCGCCGGGCCGCCGGCTGGAACGTCCAGTACGCGGGCGCGGTCGAACTTCAGCGGCGGCTCGCCCCGCACGCGCACTTCGCCGTGCGGGGCACGCTGCCGCGCCGCCTGGTCTCGATGGTCGCTACGGCGACCTATCACCAGGTGTGGTGGCCGCCGTTCGATGAGATGACCTACCGCGTCGACCGCCCGCCGGTCTGGGATCCGGAGGCCGACGCCTACGTCGACCCGACCACGCGAGAGTCGCTGCCTACGTGGGGCGAGGCCCTGGACGCTCTCGATGACCCGGACGCCCGGCCGGCCTACGTCGCCCGGCTCGGCCGGACCGACGCGCGGGGCATCGCCCAGGGCTCGAAGGACGCCGAGCGGTCGATCCGGTACGTGACCAAGTACGTCACCAAGGATCTGACCGAGCACGCCAACCCGTCGTCGTCGGCGCAGAAGGCCCACGCCGACCGGCTCCACGCCGAACTTGCGGTGCTCCCGTGCTCGCCGACCTGCGCGAACTGGCTGCTGTACGGCGTCCAGCCCGATCGACCCAAGGCCGGCCTGGTTCCTGGCCGCTGCACCGGCAAGGTTCACCAGCGCTCGACGCTCGGGTTCACCGGCCGCCGCGTCCTGGTCTCCCGGCAGTGGTCCGGCAAGACCCTCGCCGACCACCGCGCGGACAACCGGGCCTGGATCCGCGCCGTCCTCGGCGGCGACCTGGCCGAGCCCGAGGAGACCAGCGCCGAGCGGTACCGCTTCGAGCTGGCCCGTCCCGACGACCCTGATGTCCTTCCCCTGGAACACCGGATCCTGCGGGCCGTCTCAGCCCGGATCCGGTGGCGATCCCAGGTCGATGCAGCCCGCCGGCTTTCGGCAACCGGACCTGCGGAGGCCACCCGTGCCGCATGAACAACCCGAGCAGAGGAGGAACGGAATGGACGACGAGCTGCTGACCACCGATGAGGTCGCCGCTCGCCTCCGCGCGACGCCCCGCTTCGTGCGTCGCCTCGTCGCCGAGCGGCGCATCACCTACGTCAAGGTGGGTCGCCTGGTGCGGTTCGAGGAGGGCGCCGTCACCGCCTACATCGAGGCGCACCGGGTCGTCCCGATCAACCGAACCGAGGTCAGCCTCAACCTTCGGCGGGCCGCCTGATGGCCGGCAAGCCGGGCCGCCGGCGTTTCGGCAACCTCCGCAAGCGCGACTCCGGCCGGTGGCAGGCGCGGTACCTCGGCCCGGACGGGCTGATGCACTCCGCGCCGAACACCTTCGCCACCGAGCGCGACGGGGAGCAGTGGCTCACGCTCATCGAGTCCGAGATCATCCGGGGACACTGGCAGGCTCCGGAGGCTGGCGAGGTGATGATCTCCTCGTACGGCGAGCGGTGGATCGCCGAACGCAAGCTGGCTCCGCGCTCGCGCCAGGGATACGAATACCTGTTCTCGCTTCACATCGAGCCGCACCTGGGCAGGCTCACGCTGGGCGCGGTCCAGCCGGCCACGATCCGCGCCTGGCGGCGCAAGCTCCTCGCCGGCGGAACCCCCGAGCCGCAGGCGGTCAAGGCGTACGCCCTGCTCCGGGCGATCTTCAGTACGGCCGTGAAGGAGGACGAGATCATTCGGCAGAACCCGTGCCGAATCCCTGGCTATGACCGCTACCACACCCCCGAGCGACCTACGGCGACCGTCACCCAGGTCTTCGCACTCGCGGACGCCATGCCGCCCCGGTTCTCCGCTCTGATCGTCGTCGCCGCGCTCTCCGGTCTCCGCTGGGGTGAGCTGGCCGCGCTGCGACGCCAGGACGTCGACCTGGCGGCGGGACTCGTTCGGGTGCCGCGCAAGCTGGCCGTGCTGAACGGCCGGATCGAGTTCGGCCCGCCGAAGTCCGACGCCGGTGTCCGGGTGGTCGCGCTGCCGGCCGCGGCCGTGGAAGCGCTCGGGACGCACCTGGCGGCGTTCGTCGACGACTTCCCCGACGCTCTCATCTTCACCGGCGAGAAAGGGGGAGTGCTGCGGTCGAGTTCTTTCGGCAGTGCGGTCCGCTGGCGGGCAACCGTGGCGCGGCTCGGCCTTCCGGAGTTCCACTTCCACGACCTCCGGCACACCGGGAACACGCTCGCCGCGTCCTCGGGCGCAAGCACCCGCGAGCTGATGCACCGGATGGGCCACTCGACCATGCGCGCCGCACTCATCTATCAACACGCGACGAGCGAGCGGGACCGTGAGATCGCCTCGGCGATGGACCGCCGGATCGCCAAACAGGCAGGCAAGAAGGCGGCCAAGGGCAAGAAGGCCGGCGGCCGGAAGAAGAAGGACGAGCGGCCCGAACGCTGAGCTACTGGCCCGCCAATGGCCCGCAAGATCGACATACCCACCTGGAACGCCCCCGCACCGTGGGGTCTGGGGGCTCGGCCCCCACGGCCAATATGGCGAAACTCCCAGGTCAGCGCACTTTGCTGACCTGGGAGTCCCAGAGTTGAGCGGGCGACGAGAATCGAACTCGCGTAATCAGTTTGGAAGACTGAGGCTCTACCATTGAGCTACGCCCGCGCAGCGCCGCACCTGGGTGCGACGCCGTGGCTAGAGTACTGAATCCCCTCGCCGGACGCGAACCGGTTCCCCCGCGTGGCGCATCCGGGCGACGCCGAGGCACACGCCACACCGGCGACCGCATACACTTGCCTGCGGCCTCGGGGTGTGGCGCAGCTTGGTAGCGCACTCGCTTTGGGAGCGAGGGGCCGTGGGTTCAAATCCCGCCACCCCGACTTTCACCAACACACGAAGAGATCCGCAAGGAGTACGCCTGTGAAGAGCACCGTCGAGACTCTGAGTCCGACCCGGGTGCGGCTCGCCATCGAGGTGCCGTTCGATGAGCTCAAGCCGAGCCTGCAGAAGGCGTACCGCGAGATCGGTTCCCAGGTCCAGATCCCCGGTTTCCGGCGCGGCAAGATCCCGGCGGCCGTCATCGACCAGCGCGTGGGCCGCGGGGCGGTGCTCAACGAGGCTGTGCAGGAGGCCATCCCGCAGCAGATCCTCGCCGCTGTGCGCGAGCACGAGGTGAAGACGCTCGGCCGTCCCGAGGTGGAGATCACCGAGTTCGCCGACAACGAGCCGCTGAAGTTCACGGCCGAGGTCGACGTACGCCCCGAGATCACCATCCCCGACCTTTCCACCATCAAGGTCGAGGTGCCCGCCGTCGAGATCGGCGACAACGAGATCGACGAGCAGATCAACGGTCTGCGGGAGCGTTTCGCGACGCTCAAGACCGTGGAGCGTCCGGCCGCCGAGGGTGACTACGTCCAGCTCGACCTGCGCGCCACGGTCGACGGCGAGGAGGTGCCGGGCGGCTCGGCCACCAACATCTCCCACGAGGTGGGCAGCAAGCAGCTGCTCCCGGGCCTCGACGAGGTGCTCGTCGGCCTGGTCGCCGGCGCGGACACGACCTTCACGACCCAGCTCGTCGGCGGCGACTACGCCGGCCGGGACGCCGAGGTCGCCGTGACTGTCCGTACGGTCAAGGACAAGCAGCTGCCCGAGATCAACGACGAGTTCGCCCAGATGGCGAGCGAGTTCGACACCCTCGACGAGCTGCGCGCCGACCTCAAGGAGCGGCTCACCAAGGTCAAGAAGGTGGAGCAGATCTACGCCGCCCGGGACGAGGCGCTCAAGCAGCTCGTCGCGGCCGCCGACATCCCGGCGCCGGAGGGCATCGTCAAGGACGAGGTCGAGGGCCGTAAGCAGGCGATGACCGACCAGCTCGAGCGCATCGGCGCCACCCTGGAGGACTACCTGGCCTCCGAGGAGAAGACCGAGGAGCAGATCGACACCGAGCTGACCGAGGCGGCCACCGAGGGCGTCAAGATCCAGCTGCTGCTCGACACGATCGCGGACGCCGAGGACATCCAGGTCTCCGACGACGAGTTCGGCCACGAGATCGTGCACCGGGCCCAGCGCGCCCAGATGCAGCCTCAGCAGTACTACGACCAGCTCGTGCAGTCCGGGGCGGCCGCGGCCGTCTTCGGTGACGTGCGCCGCGGCAAGGCCCTGGCGAACGTCATGGAGCAGGTCGAGATGAAGGACGCCGAGGGTAACGTCCTCACGCTCGACGACCTGCGGGCCGCGAGCGAGGACGAGCACGCCGGGCACAACCACTGACGGTTTCCTGAAGGGCCGCCGCGCGTCCGCGGCGGCCCTTTCGGTGTTCCCTGCGGGCCCGGTGCGCTGTCAGCGAACACCTGCCCGAGGGGGAAGCTGATGCGCATCTGACCGGTTAGGTTGGTCGTACGACGGAGAACCTGCCGGCTGGATCCCTCGGCCGGCACAGTCAGCTGTGAAGGGCTGCCATGACCGATCTGCACGTCCCAGCGAGTCCCACGCTGCGTGGTGACTCCCTCAGTGGCAACCTCGACGATTCGGTCTTCAACCGCCTCCTGCGCGAGCGCATCATCTTCCTCGGCAGTGAGGTGACCGACCAGGTCGCCAACCGCATCTGTGCGCAGCTGCTGCTGCTCTCCGCGGAAGACCCGGAGCGCGACATCAACCTGTGGATCAACTCGCCGGGTGGTTCGGTCTACTCCGGCATGGCGATCTACGACACCATGCAGTTCATCGACAACGACGTCGCCACGGTGGCCATGGGCATGGCGGCGTCGATGGGTCAGCTGCTGCTCTGTGCGGGAGCCAAGGGCAAGCGCTACGCGCTGCCCCACGCGCGGATCATGATGCACCAGCCGTCCGGTGGCATGGGCGGCACCGCCGCGGACATCGCCATCCAGGCCGAGCAGATGCTGTACACCAAGCGCATGTTCCAGGAGCGGGTGTCCTTCCACACCGGCCAGGACCAGGCGACGATCGAGGCCGACTCCGACCGGGACCGCTGGTTCACGGCGCAGGAGGCCAAGGAGTACGGCTTCATCGACAAGGTGATCACCGGGGCGACACAGGTCCCCGAGGGCGCCGGAACGCTGAACTGAGGAGCTGAGCTATGACAGACCTGACCATGCCTCCCGGGTTCGCTCCGGTGCACAACCGCTACGTCCTGCCCTCGTTCGTCGAGCGCACGTCGTACGGCGTGAAGGAGTCGAACCCGTACAACAAGATGTTCGAGGACCGGATCATCTTCCTCGGCGTGCAGGTGGACGACGCGTCGGCCAACGACGTGATGGCCCAGCTGCTGACGCTGGAGAGCGCCGACCCGGACCGCGACATCCTCATGTACATCAACTCGCCCGGTGGCTCGTTCACGGCCATGACGGCGATCTACGACACGATGCAGTACGTCCGCCCGGACATCAGCACGGTGTGCCTGGGCCAGGCGGCCAGCGCGGCGGCGGTGCTGCTCGCCGGCGGCACGCCCGGCAAGCGGATGGCGCTCCCGCACTCGCGGATCATCATCCACCAGCCGGCCACCGAGGGCGGCTACGGCCAGGGCTCGGACATCGAGATCCAGGCGCGCGAGATCCTGCGGATGCGCACCCAGCTCGAGACGCTGATCGCCAAGCACTCGCAGCGGACGCCCGAGCAGGTGAGCAAGGACATCGATCGCGACAAGATCATGACGGCCGACGAGGCCAAGGAGTACGGCATCGTCGACACCGTGCTGGCCACCCGCAAGAAGAGCCTGCAGGCCGCCGGCGTGGGTAGCTGACGCGTCCGGCGCATGCCCGCCAGTTTGGGCGGGCGGCCCGGGTTGAGCACGCGGTGTCAGGGGCCGGTCGGGTCACGCTAGACTGACTGGCCCCTGACACGCCCGTTTTGGGGGGTCGGAGAACTGCCCCTCAGCGGGTAACGTCGAGTCGGCAACCTCAGTAACGCGAGTCGGCAGACGATGAACTCTGCAAGACGATGATGTGGCGACGAGGAAGATCGTCCTCAAGGCCGGGGCCGGCTGTCAGCCGGCCGATGAGCGCAGGGAGAACGTAGGTGGCACGGATCGGTGACGGCGGCGACCTACTGAAGTGCTCCTTCTGTGGGAAGTCACAGAAGCAGGTCAAGAAGCTCATCGCGGGCCCTGGGGTCTACATCTGCGACGAGTGCATCGACCTCTGTAACGAGATCATCGAGGAAGAGCTGGCCGAAACCGGCGAGGTGAAGTGGGAAGAGCTTCCCAAGCCGATGGAGATCTGCCAGTTCCTCGACAACTACGTGGTGGGGCAGGAACAGGCCAAGAAGGCCCTGTCGGTCGCGGTCTACAACCACTACAAGCGGATCCAGGCCGAGTCGAGCGGCGCTCCCGGTGCGGGCAGCGACGTCGAGGTGGCCAAGTCCAACATCATGCTCATCGGCCCCACCGGTTGCGGTAAGACGCACCTGGCGCAGACGCTGGCCCGGATGCTCAATGTGCCGTTCGCCATCGCGGACGCCACGGCGCTGACCGAGGCCGGCTACGTCGGCGAGGACGTCGAGAACATCCTGCTCAAGCTCATCCAGGCCGCCGACTACGACGTCAAGCGCGCCGAGCAGGGCATCATCTACATCGACGAGGTCGACAAGATCGCCCGCAAGAGCGAGAACCCGTCGATCACCCGGGACGTCTCCGGCGAGGGCGTGCAGCAGGCCCTGCTGAAGATCCTCGAGGGTACGGTCGCGAACGTGCCGCCGCAGGGAGGCCGCAAGCACCCGCACCAGGAGTTCATCCAGATCGACACCACGAACGTGCTGTTCATCGTCGGCGGTGCGTTCGCGGGGCTGGACCGGATCATCGAGTCCCGCATCGGCCAGGGCGGCGTCGGCTTCGGTGCCCACCTGCGCTCGGTGTCGGAGCGCAACACCGACGACATCTTCAGCAAGGTCATGCCGGAGGACATGCTGAAGTTCGGCCTGATCCCCGAGTTCATCGGCCGGCTCCCGGTCATCACGACCGTGCGGAACCTCGACCGCGAGGCGCTCATCAAGATCCTCACCGAGCCCCGCAACGCGTACGTGAAGCAGTACCAGCGGCTCTTCGAGCTGGACGGCGTCGAGCTCGAGTTCGACACGGGCTCGCTTGAGGCCATCGCCGACCAGGCGATGCTGCGGGGCACCGGCGCCCGGGGCCTGCGGGCGATCATGGAGGAAGTCCTCCAGAACGTGATGTTCGAGGTGCCCAGCAACCCCGACGCGGCCCGAGTCCTGATCACTCGCGAGGTCGTCGTCGAGAACGTGATACCGACCATCGTTCCGCGCGAGTTCGTCGGCCGTCGTGCCCGCCGTGACCGCGAGGAGAAGTCCGCCTGACGCCCTCGTACGGTCTGCCGGAGGTCCTGGCCCGGGTGGAGCGTGGCGAGTGCCTCCCGACAGATCCCTGGCTCGATCTTGTGCCGTCACCGTCGCCTGACAAGGCGGCGGTGACCGCCTTTCCGGGGCACATCGTGGTCGCGGCGGACGTCGACCGTCCGTGGCTCGACGAGCGACTGGTGGACGGCGATCTCGCGGCACCCCTGTCGCCGCGCTTCCTGACCGCGCTCGAGGATCTCCTGGGGCTGGTCTGCGGCTGCATCGACGCCGTCGTTCTGGCCGACCCGCTGCCCGGGCCGCCACCGCTCGACCTCACAGCCCTCGACGACAGCAACCATCCGCGAGTGGTCCGGGCGCGCCGGTTCCGCAGCGATGTCCGCGTCTGGACGGCCGGCGATTCGGTCCTCGTGATCGGTCGCGGCCTCGCGGGTCGCTGGGAGGCGGCCATCGAGGTCGATGGGCAGGCCCGCAACGCCGGCCTCGGCCGGTCTCTCGCCCGCTCAGCGCGCCACCTCGTGCCCGGGAACAGCCCGGTGTGGGCTCAGGTGGCCCCGGGGAACGCCGCCAGCCTGCGCGCCTTCCTGGCCGCCGGCTACCGGCCGGTCGGCGGCGAGGTCCTGCTCACCCCGCACGGCGACTGAGGTCGTTTCCCGGTCGCCCGTCCAGCCGTACGCTGACTCGCATGCGCGTCGCCGTCTGCCAGCTGAACGCCCGCGAGGACCGTACGCACAACCTCGCCGTGGCCCGCGACCTCCTGGACCGGGCCGCCACAGCCGGAGCGACCCTCGCGGTCCTCCCGGAGTACGTCGACTACCTGGGGCCCGGCGCCGGCATGCCCGAGCCCGAGCCGGTCGACGGTGAGTTCGCGACGTTCTTCGCTGCGGCCGCCCGCGACCTGGGCATGTGGGTCCACGCCGGCTCGTTCCACGAGGCCGGCCCGGACGCCGACCACACCTTCAACACCTCGCTGATCTTCAACCCGGCGGGTGAGCTGGTGGAGATCTATCGCAAGATCCATCTGTACGACGTGGAGATCCCCGGCCGCGTGTCCTACCAGGAGTCCCGCTCGGTGGCCCCCGGCGACCGTACGGTGATCGCCGACATCGACGGCGTCCCGACCGGCCTGTCCATCTGCTACGACCTGCGCTTCCCCGAGCTGTACCGCCGCCTCGCCATCGACGGCGCCAAGGTCCTCGTGGTGCCCGCGGCCTTCATGATGCATACGGGCCGCGACCACTGGGAGGTCCTGCTGCGCGCCCGGGCGATCGAGAACCAGTGCTACGTGGTGGCCGCCGGCCAGATAGGCGACCACGACCCCCACCGCACCTGTTACGGCCGCAGCATGATCATCGACCCCTGGGGCACCGTCCTGGCCCAGGCCCCCGACACCGTCGGCATCACCGTCGCCGACCTGGACCTCGCCCGCCTGGACCAGCTCCGTACGGACCTCCCCAGCCTCGCCAACCGCCGCCTCTGACCCAAATCACCACCGCTGCTGACCCCTGTTCGGAACCTCCCCGAACCCACTTCGGGACCGCCGCGCACCCTCGCCGGGACCGCCGCCCACCCTTACCGGGACTGCGGTGCACCCTCACCGGGACCGCTGCGAAATGTCATCGAGACCCTTAACTAAGCCGGGTCGGGACTACCGCTGACCACCATCGGGACCGCCGTGCCCCTACGCCCACCCGGTTCCTCACCTGGCTGAGTGCCGTCCCGCCGACCGTCACCCGCCCGAGCTACGCCAACGCTCCAGGCCGGCCCGCGTCTCCAGTCCGGACATCCCGCCCTCACCGACCGGCCGATCCACCTAGAAGCTCTGCACCAGGTAGCTCACGACGGCGACGCACACCACAGCACCGCCGGCCAGAAGCATGGCTCCACCCATCCGCGAGGGTCCCCGCATGATCAGGCGATGTACCGACACAACGACCGCCGCCAGCACCAGAATGCCGATGACCAGCTGAGACAGGGGCATCAACTGGTCGAACAGAGCATCGGCGGCAAGCGCCGGGTCAGCAACCATGCCTGCCACTCTGGCACGGTCCCGCCCCAAACGGCGCGTACGCCTCCACCCCGATTTGCATTCCGGGTGAGGGGTCGCGTAACTTTCTCTCTGCCCGAGGGGAACCCGGACGGAACGGCACGAAAGTGACGCTTCGCCAAAGTCCCCGAGGGCAGCCGGAAGCAGGAGTTATCCTCGCTGAAGGCACCGGGCGAGGCAGGCGAGCGAAGTTGCGCCAGCGAGAACGACCGGGTAGAGTACAACGGCCAGCAGGAACCGGGCGGATCGATCACTAGATGATCTCCGGACGGCTGCCAGGCCATCCGACAGCACTCGCGCCTTCACGGGCGTGAGCGTCAGCGCGGAAACACTTGGGCGATGCTACGAAGATCCTCGGATCTTCCAAGACTCCGGTCTTGCGCTAGCGAAGTCGACCAGGTAGGTTGGATCGGTTGCCCCGAGCGGGTCGCCTTAACGGGCGGTTCCGAACGGTGTGTGGTTGTTCTTTGAGAACTCAACAGGGTGCTTGATAAGCCAGTGCCAATTGATGATTTACCCCGGCCAGGCGTGTTTGTTTGTCTGGTTGGATTCCTTTGGCAGCATTTTTTGTTGCCGGGACGCTTTTCAAGTTTTTGTTGGAGAGTTTGATCCTGGCTCAGGACGAACGCTGGCGGCGTGCTTAACACATGCAAGTCGAGCGGAAAGGCCCTTTCGGGGGTACTCGAGCGGCGAACGGGTGAGTAACAC
>NZ_JADMLH010000026.1:0-17576 GCF_016464385.1 Nucisporomicrobium flavum
GGCAGCCACACCTTTACTCGGCCGGGTATACTTGTCAGCGACCTGGTAAAACGTTTGCTAGCACGTCGCTGGACCTTTCATGTCCTGGGGGTCAAGGGGTCGCAGGTTCAAATCCTGTCAGCCCGACGTGGTAAAAGGCCAGCTCAGCTGGCCTTTTTCATTTTTCGGCTTAGATTTATGTCGTGTCGCGCGACACTTGATTTTGCCCGTACGCTTGTTCTCTTTCTCGTCCAGTCCTTCCGCCGGTGGTCCCGAGTTGACGGGCGAGGTGCCCGATATCGCGGCTCCCGGGAAGTGTTGATCTTCTGATGCGCCGCTGACCAGGCGAAATATGTCCTGGTTCGCTGACTGCGGACTTGGCCGGGTCTCGAAGGCTGACGAGTTGCTTGGCTGTCCACCATGGATGATCGTGGCACCTGCGCGACACGAACGCTCGTACGGTGACCCTCGCTCGTTCGGTCAGGATCGGTGCCTCGGTCGAGGGGCATGTGGCGTCTGACCTGTTGCCTGTGTGTCCAGAGCCTTCCTTCATGGGGAGAGAAGTGAAGGCTCCTCTCGTCTGAGGGCCGTGTGGCGGGATTTGAGGTGTAGGTCATGTCCGTACCCGAGGCGATCGTTCAGGATGAGGTCACGGGGTTGTTCGGGTTCGGGCTGGAGCTGGGACGCGATGACAGCGGATCAGGCGGCAGGCGCGGCGGACTGGCTTTGTCCGAGAGAAGGTGGCGCTGGCGGAGTACGAGCGGCTGTGCCGGCAGCGTGACGCGCTGCATCCGCAGCCGCGTTTGACTGATCGGGTGCGCGACATCTGCCAGGTTTGGGCGTCGAATCTGCTCGACGCTGGATTCGGCATCCATGAGGTTGCTGAACGGCTGGGCCACGATCCCGCCACCCTGATGCGCTACTACGCCCGGGTCACCGCAACGCGGCGCCTGCAAGCCACCAATCACATCGCCGACCTGCTCACTTCGTCTGCCGACCGGCCGGGTCACTGACTCGGGGACGGCGACTAGTGCGAACCCGCCAGCCGATATCCACGTTGGTGCCTCCTTGGCCGCGGGGCTCGGGCTGCCTTCATGCTGCGCGCATGAACCACCCACAGACGTGGCGGCTGACGATCAATGCCGAGGTGATGGTGGAAGTCATGGACGCGAGACGTTGCAGGCTGGGGCCCTGCACGGTGTCGCCGCCGCTGAGTTCGTGGCCGACGGCGATCCGAACGGAGGCTCGGGTGCGTGCCCTGCTGTGGACCGTCGGCATCGTGGCGATCGTTCCCATCCTGCTCGGGCTGTTCCTCAAGGCCCTCACGTGGTTGCTCATCCTCGGCCTGAACGCGCTCGGGGTCGCCGTCGTCATGGGTGTGATCGAGGCGCGGATGGCCGACCGGAAGCTGTAGCGGCGCCCTCGGACCGGCCCGACCGCGGCAACGGCTGCGAAGGTGCGCCGACCGTCCCGGCCGTGGTCCATCGCGGTACCCCCGGGTATCCCATGCGCCGTTGCCTTTTCGCGGGGCGGCACGTGGGGTAGGGCCGCGGCATGGACATCACCGAACTCATCTTGTTCCAGCATCATGAGCAGCGGCGCACCTTCGCGTTGCTCGATGAGGTGCCCCGCGACGACGTGGCTGCTCTCGGGGCGATCTGGAGCCGCCTGGAGGTGTTGCTGGAGGTTCATGCAGCGGCTGAAGAAAAGTTCTTCTATCCGATACTGCTGGCCATCGGCCGCGGGGCCGCCGACGCCGACAGCGCCCGCGATGAGACCAAGGACGCGGTCAAGGACCACAACGAGATCCGCGACGCCGTCCGGAAGGTGGCGGGCCTGGAGACGGGCAGCGCCGCCTGGTGGCAGCGGGTCACCGAGGCGCGGATCGCCAACAGCGACCACATGGCCGAGGAAGAGCGCCAGGATCTGGCCGATTTCCGCCGGCACGCCGACCTGCAGACCCGTCACGACATCGCACTGGCGTTCATCGCCTTCGAGAACGAGCATGCGTACGGGATCGCGCCGATCGATAAGGACCCGGAGTCCTACGTGGAAGAGCACGGGTGACCCGGGGGCCGGCGAGGGCCTGGCGCCTTTGACGGGAGCAGGTCGACAGGCGGTGGTTGCCCGGCTGCAGTCACCACAGGCGTGCGCGACCGAGCCGGTCGTCGAGGCTGCCGCCCGCTTCGGTCCAGCCGCGGGTCGCACTCCTCACGGCGTCGGCCACCCGATCGACCGCCTGTCCCTCCGACCGGCGCTTCAAACGGCCGGCGATCAGAACCCGGGGAGGTCCGCGCAGGTGTGTTCGTCGGGGAGCAGGGGGCGGAAGGTGACGTCCCAGAGCCTGCCGGCGGATCGCCACGGTGTGAGGACGCTCGCGTGCGTGGCGGCCTCCCGTACCCGGTCGGCCTCGGCGGCGGTGACAACGGTGCAGCTGAGGCCGCCGCCGGACGCCACGGCGGAACCTGGCAGGGGAGGGCCGGGCCACCGATGTGCCGGGGCGGGGCTGGGAGGCGCCTCGCCGGTCGGTGCGTAGGGCCGGACCAGCGCCGCCAGAGAGTCGCTGCGGTACGGCTCGGGCTCCGGCAGGCGGTCGTTCGCCGGCAGCCGGCGGGCTCGCTCGATGAAGTCCTTGAGCCGCTTGCGTGCGGTGCGCTGCGCTGCGGTGAGGTCCGGGTCGCGCAGCGACGCCTCGATCAGGGCGGGAACCCGCACGCGATGTACCCCGTTGCCGGTGACAGCAGTCACCACGGTCGTGGTGGCGTCAGCTACGCCTGGATCGCCGAAGTCGCTCTGCGGCTGCACCCCGGCCGCCACCGCGTTCACCGCGAGCCTGGCCACCGTGTCCATTCCCACGTCCTGCACCTGGAGAGCCGGCAGCGCCGGCGGCGGGTAGACGGCGATCTGCGGCCCCGGCGTGATGACGCGGCCGTCGGCGTAGGCGCTGAGGGCCGGCACTCGGCCGGGCTCGACCGCCGGACCCGCCAGGCCTCCCGTTCGCTGGATGCGCAGCACGAGGGTCGGCGTGGGTGTCGGCGTCTTGACCGGCTCCGGCGCACCGGCGTCCTCGGCGGTGGTGGCGCAGGCGCCGAGCAGAACGGGAACGGCGAGCGCCGCGGCCCACCGGCGGACAGTTCCTCGCTTCACAGTCGCCTCCGGTGCTCCGATGGATGGGTGAGCGCGGGTCCTACCCGGGAAGCCGGGAACGGACACGGGTGCCACGGGACGTATGGCGGGAACCGGTCCGGTCACCGGCTCAGGGCAGCGCCGGGCCGGTCGGTCGTCCTCGGGCCTACGCCCGTCCAGGGCAGCCTCGACGAGGTCCGCGCGCCGGCCGAGGTCCGCGCGCCGGCCGAGGTCCGCCCGCCTCGTCGAATTCTTGCCGCGATGGCGGCCGCCGGCATCTGCCAGAGCTGGGTGGCGCAGGCCGTCGGCCATGGCGCGTCCCCGCGTCAATGTCGCCACGTGCAAGGTGGTCACTCCTGCTTCTGCCGGCCTCGGCGCCCGCTATGGCGATCCCTAACGGGGACGGTGGCATCGTTCCGGCCGGTGTTCGGGGCGTACGGCGTACCAGCAGGCTGTCACCCAACCGGCGGCGAGCAGCAGGCTTCCCGCCAGGTCCAGGGGATGGTGGACGCCCCAGTACAGCCGGGCGAGCCCGACATAGATCGGGAGCACGACGGCGGCCGTAAAGGCGACCCACCGTAACCAGCCGCCCGACCACTGCCACATCAGCACCGCCAGAGCGCCGTACAGGCACAGCGGCGCGGCGACGTGCCCGGACGGAAAGCTGGCCGTCGGCGGGATCTCCGGTCCCAGCGCCGGTACGACCGGCCGCGGCCGGTTGACGGCGCTGGAGGTGACGAGAAACAGCGTCACCTCACCGAGCATCACCGCGGCGAGGAAGACGATCGGGCGCAGACGGCGACGCCACGCCACGATGAGGACCACGGCGGCCAGCGTGGCAGCGAGGATGCTGTGGGTGTTGCCGATCCGGCTGCCCATTGTGGCGAGCGGGTCCAGCGTGGGCCGGCGTTGCTCGACGAACCACCGCACGGCCGCCTCGTCGGCGGCCACCAGCGCGGAGCCGGACAGCACGTCGGTCACGAGCAGTCCCGCGCCGTACACCAGGCCGAGGACCATGACCCACGCGACGGCGAGCTCGGCGGCGACCCGCCACGGACGGACGAGAACCGGGCCCTCGGCCGGCGCGGGACGCAGCTCGTCGCGGGCTTCGGGCGCGAGACCCGCTCCGATGTCATGGGTTGCGGGGCGGCGGTCGCCGTGCCAGTGCCGGAACGCGCCGGCCGTGATCGCCAGCCATGCGGCGCCGAGCAGCCATCCGGCGAGCACGTCGCTGACGTGGTGCACCCCCAAGGCGATGCGGGTGAAGCCGACCACGGCGACGAGCAGCACCGCGACGCTGACGAGCGGGGTACGCCAGCGGCGCGGCACCGCCGGCAGGAACACCAGCACCAGCACCCCGTAGGACACGAACGAGCCGAGGGCGTGCCCGCTGGGGAAACTCATCCCGGGCGCGAAGGCCACGGGCATGTCGACCAACGGACGCAGCCGGCCCACGAGCAGCTTCAGCGTGGGGTCCAGGATGAGGGCACCCAGCGTGGTGACGACGACGTACGCGGCGAGCCGGACCTGGCGGCGGATCAGCAGGTACGCGGTGGCGAGCACCAGGACCCGCAGCAGGATGGTGTGACCACCGAAGTCGGTCAGCCCGGTGAGCACGGCGAGAAGCAGATCCTTGCCGGCCACCCAGGCGTTCAGGGTGTCGGCGACCCGCTGATCCGCTCGGTACAGCGGTGCCCAGGAGGTGCGGACCAGCACCAGCAGCAGCAGGAAGCCGAAACTGCCGATCAGGAGCGCGAGCAGCCCCACCGTGGATCGCGAGGCGAAACGCTCCAGGCCGCGCGCGGTCCGCGGTCGTCCGTGGTCGAGCATCGGTCCCTCCCGGCGCTCTGGGCGGGTTCATCCCGCCTGCGGTCGGTTCTGGCGTACTGCTTCCGTGCGGCACCGGTCGACGAGCGCCTCCACCTCGCGCTGGGCGTCCTGCAACCGGTCGAGCAGCTCCTGCAGCCGGCCGGTGTCCAGGTCGCGAAGGGCCCGGACGGCCTCGCCCACCGTCGTCATGGCGGTACGCGCCCGTTCGAGGCCCTGCTCACAGCTGGCCGGTATCGTGAGCGTCCGGTCCTCGGGGGCGGCCTGCGCCGGCTGGCTCGTGGTGGGAGCCGGTTGCGCCGTGGCGGGCGTGGAGTCGCCGTCGGGTCCGTCGGCGACGGCGATGAGCGTCCCGCCGAGCATCAGCCCGACGGCGAAGGTCAGCGCGGGCACGATCCAGAACCACCGTCGCTGCCGCGGGTTTCCGGTGCCCACCTGCATGGCGGATGACTGATCGGGCCGGGACATGACCGCCTCCTCGGAATACGGATTGCGACGTTGCTGTCCGGTTCCGTTCCGGGACCGGTGGAGCAGGTCGCGGCGGGCAGAGCTGTCGGGGCCCTGCCCGCCGCGTTTGCCGCGTCACCCGCGGCCGCAGCTCGAAGCGGTACGGTCGCGGGGACCCACCGGCATCCGGGCGGCGGTCCCGCTCTACCCGGTCGGCGCGTACTAATCACGGTTTTTCTCCTGATTTGGGCGGCGGCGCCGACCAGCAGGCCGGCATGGCCCACCCGACCGACGCTGCCGTCCCGGCGCGGTCTCAGGACGCCGACGGGCGCACCGACGCCTCGTCGTGGCACCGGTTGCTCGGCTCCGGCCGGACGGCGTTGCCGGGCTGCACCAGGGCGTTCACGTGACGGCTCCGGCGCGGGCGAAGATGAAGGTGACCGGGATCGTGGTTCCGGCCGGGACCTCCCGGTTCAGGTTCACCAGGTGCACGTGGTCTGACCTCCGCTCACCGACGTCATCGATGATCGCGACGACGGCCCAGGTCGCTCTTCTCATCGTCGTCGTGGCAGCGCCCCTACCCGGAAGCGCTCGATGGCATAGCCGTGCGACCGCCCACCTTCGGGCTTCGCCCAGGGCACGTCCGTACCTGGACACTGTGCCGGCGGGCCGGCCGGTCTCCTCCCGGCGGGCGGTTGGAGAACGACATCGCCGGGTAGGGCCCGCGCCGCGACGACGACCGGCGGGAGAACACCGATGACCTCGACCCCGTCCGCAGACCTGCGGCGATGAACGGCAGCGTGGCCCTGCGGGATGTGCGCCGGTGGCCCGGCCGTGCCCGGGACGGCCTGCGCGTGGCCGGCCACCTGTGCGGGCGCATGGCGCGGGCGGCGATGCGTGACCGGGTGCACGGGCTTGCCGCCGAGGCGAGCTTCTGGACGATGCTGTCGCTGCCGCCTCTGCTGCTGGCGCTGCTCACTCTCATCGGTGAGCTGGGTGCGGTGTTCGGCACGGACATGGCGACGCCGGTGGCGAACGCTGTGGTGGACTGGGCCGACGGCGTGTTCACCCATCGCACGATGCACGACGTGGTGCGTCCGCTGGTGACCACGACTCTGCGCGAGGGCGGCGCCGGGGTGCTGACCCTGAGCCTGGTGCTCGCCCTGTGGAGCGGGTCGGCGGCGGTCAATGCGTACATCTCGGCGATCACGCTGGCGTACGACATGGACGGTTTGCGGAGCTTCTGGCGTACCCGTCTGCTGAGCCTTGCGGTCTACCTGTCCTCCCTCGTGATCGGGGCCGTCCTGCTGCCCTTGCTGGTCCTGGGCCCGGTCACCGCGGGCGACCTGCTCGCCGGAGTCGCGGGAGGACACCTGACGTGGCTCGTCACGGCGGGCTATTGGCCGCTGGTCACCGTCCTCGCGCTCGTCGGATTGACGTCGCTGTACCACGTGGCCGTCCCGGTGCGGACCCGCTGGCGGCGGGATCTGCCCGGCGCGGTGGTGGCCATGCTGCTCTGGCTGGGCGGCAGCGCCGGGCTGCGCTTCTACCTCGCCTCGGGCGGCGGGGGCCACGCCGGCGCGGCGGCCGCACCCATCGCCGTGCTGATCTTCTTCTTCATCACGGCGCTGGCCGTGCTGATCGGCGCGGAGCTCAACGCCTCGATCGACGACTTCCGGCCGGACGCGTCGACCGCGACGGGCCGGCGCCAGGCCCGGGAACGCCGCCGGGAGCAGGACCGCAGTGGAGCCGGGGGTCCCCGCCCGGCACAGGCGGAGACGTGAAAGGAGAATCGTCGTGTTCACCGTGTCGGACAACGCGACCGTCGCCATCCGCAGGATCCTGAGAAGCTCGGGCATGCCACCGGGCGGTGGCGTGCGGATCGCCGCCGAACCGGGGCGGACCTCGCTGTACATCGCCGTGTCACCGGCGCCGCACCCCGGCGACACCGTCCACGACGGGCACCTGTTCATCGCCGAGGGCACCGGGGCAGTGCTCGAGGGCAGGATTCTCGACGCGCAGGAGGACGGTGCGCGACGGGTGCAGTTCGTCCTCGACTCCGTGCGCCGGTGAGGCGCCGCCGAAATGACGTGGCTGGGCCGTGGATGGTGTGGCGCTTGCGGGTAGCGGGCGGGGGTGACTGATGTGATTCGCCGGGCCGACGCCGGCTTCGTGAGGATGGTCGACGGCCTCGTCGTGTTCTGGGTGGTGTTATGGGCCGCGCTGGCGGGCTGGGTCGGCTTCTCGCTGTGGGAGCTGGCGGACGTGGGGAACACGCTGGTCCAGTCCGGTCAGACGCTCGACAGCGCGGGCCAGGCCCTGCAGCGCGCGGGCGACATCCCGTTGATCGGCGATGTGCCCGAGCAGCTCGGCACCCAGGTGCGGGCGACGGGGGCCGACATCATCGACCGAGGACAGGAGGCCCTGGCGTACGGTCGGCAGCTGGCCGTGCTCCTCGCGGTGTCGATCGGGCTGGCGCCGGTGGTGCCGGTGCTGCTGCCGTACCTGCCGGCCCGGCTCGCTCGGCGCCGTGAGGTCGAGACCGTACGGCGGCTGCTCCGCGATCCGGAGCGCCGGGCGTCCCTCGACGTCTACCTCGCGCATCGCGCCGTCGACACGGTGCCCCTGCACCGGCTGGAACGCCTGACCGCCGACCCGTGGGGCGACCTGACACACGGCCGGGTGGGGACGCTCGCCACCGCGGAGCTCGCCCGCATGGGCCTCACCGGTGATCAGCGGAGCGACCGGCGGGCGGGTTCGGCACCAGAAGCGCGTGGACCCTTCTGACGGGCAGGACAGCGTGGCCCCGCGCTACACGGAGGCGACAAGCGCCGGTCGGTGACCGGGCGATTCCGACCGGTGGGGAGCGACCCGGTCCTCGCCACGCAGCGCTGGCGGTGACGGGCATCGTGCTTGGTCGCCTCGGAGGTCCGGGCGGCACTGGCGGCGTACCGCTCGGCGCCGGCGAGGCGATGACCGCCCGCCTCGACCGTCGCGGGCGACGGGACGTGCGGCGCGTCGACGCCGTCGGCGGCCGCTCGCTCGTCCACCGACAGAGGGACAACGTGAGCACCGTTCGTACTGTCGCGGAGCTGCCCGCGCGAGGCGCCGGCCGACCGGCCACCGTTCTCGCCGCGGTGCGCCGGTCCGGCGTCCCCAGTTGCCGGCCGACTCGTTCCGCCGGTTCCGCTACGGCGGCGGTTTCAGCCACGCCCGAGCGCTGGCCCTCTTGCTCTGCCTCGCCGTGGTGCCGCCGCTCATCGCGCTCACGGATCTTGCCGAGGAGGACCTTCAGCGTGATCCCGCACCAGAACGCCGGTGGGCGAAAGCGCTCGGCAACGTCCAGGGGGCCCGGCACCTCCGCCGGCAGCTGTCGTGTTCGGGCGTGGCCAGGTGAACGAGACCGGCTGCTGCCGGACGTTCAGCATCACCCCGTGCACCGGCGGCTGGTTGGCCGGTGCTGCCCTGCCCGACCGAGGTCACTTCAATCCAGCCGGTCGAGCTGGACGTGTCGGTACAGCGTCCCGTCATCAAAGTGTCACGTTGGCTCGTGACGAGTGAGGGTAGGCATATCAGAGGTTGACGCGCGGTGTTCGCCGCGCCATCTGGTTACTGACGATCCCGGACACCGGTGACAGCAATCGGTCCATCGCGGTCACGCCGCACCACATCGGTTGGTTGCCAGGCGAAAGACCTGCCAACGAGAGGATCAACAATGACGAACCACGCTCCGCAGTTGCTGAAGCTGAGCGATACCGACCTGATCATCGCGAATCCGTCGGAGGATATCCGTGGGCGCACGGCCAGGGACGTCAACGGTGAGAAGATCGGCAAGATCGAGGATCTGCTCATCGACACCGACGACAATCAGGTCCGGATGCTTCGGGTGGAACACGGCGGGATCCTCGGCTTTGGGGCGACGCCGTCGTTCGTACCGGTGGAAGCCATCAGCCGGATCACCGACGACGACGTCCATCTGCGGCAGGCCGGAGCGAAAGTCGCCGAGGGACCGCGTTACGACCCGGAGTTGACCGGCGAGACCGAGTTCTACGGCCAGGTGTACGGCTACTACGGATACCCGCCTTTCGGCACGCCCGGTGCCGCATCCACTATGCCGTATCCCATGGTCGCCACCCGCGGCATGGGCATGTACTGACGGCGCGTCAGAACCTGACCGATCGGGCCGCCGGGTGTCGGCGATGGGTGCCAGCATGGCCGGTAGACGGGTGCAGCCGTTGCACGATCTGTTGCGTTGGGGCCACGGAGCCGCGCCCGGGTCCTGGTGCTGGCCGACAAGGCTTGCACCAGCCGCAGCAACCGCCGACCGATCAGGACGCCCACCGCAAAGCCCGGGGGTCCCACGGTGGGCGTCCACCAGAGTTCGATCTGTAGGTCTACCGGCTACGCCACGCTGTCGAAAACGGCATCGCGTGGCTGAAACGTCACCGCGGCGTCGTCACCCGCTACGCCAAGTGAGCCGTACGCTTCCAAGCCGTCCTCACCCCCCATCGCCATCGACGACTGGCTATGAAACATGGCTTGGTCCTCAAGACGCCACCAGCTCGTCGAGTCCATGGCGGCGCAACTGCTCGCGCACCTCCGGTGCGGAGTGAACCACCGCCACCCGCGCCTCGTTGACGGCAGCCTTGTCGCATCCGGACCGCAGCGCCTCGATCCCGTCCTCGGAGATCGACGGCACGGCGCTGAGGTCCACGACGATCCGTTCCGGCCGGATGGCCGCCAGCACCATGACGAAGCGGTCACGCAGCAGGCCGGCGGCCGTCTTCGAGCGGATCTCGCCCTGCGGCTCGATCCCGATCGCCATGGTCGGCTCGGGCAACCGCCGTGTGTTGATCACGTAGGTCATCGGACATCCCTTCGGGTCGGTGGCCGCCAGGTCTTGCGACCGTCGTCATCCCTCATCAGTTCCCAGCGTCTGTGACGGTCGATGATCAGAATGACTGCACTCCCATGACAGGTCGACCAGCGAGCGCCCACCGCCCTCTCGTGCCACATCCGAGAGGCATGGCTGCGACAGCGCTCCCGCTCACACCGCAGCGGCAGCCGTGTTCGCGTGGCAGACGGGCATCCCCCCGGCCGGAGAGGTCGCGCCTTGCTGTTGGTGACGTCCGCACCACCTCCGTGGTCGAACGTCTGGGGACGGCCGTCGGCCGGGACTTCGCGCAGCGGTACTCAGTCGGACGACGGTGACGCCGATGGGGTGCCCGAAGCCGCGGAGCCGCCGGCGACCAGGACCTCTTCGCGTTCGAAGTCGCCGTAGAGGCTGGGATCGGCGAGGCCGAACTCGTCGCCATGAATGGTGTAGGAGAACTGCTCGACCTTGCCGGTGACCTGCGTGTCCTGTCCCACCGTGACGTCTTTCGCGGGCGCGGAGATCACGAGCAGCGATTCGTCACCGTACGCCCTGCCGTCGAGCACGAAGGCGTTCGGCTTGAGCACCTTGGTGACGGTGCCGTGCACGGTCACCGTTTTACCGACGTACGAGGTGTCGCTGAAGTAGTCGTCGGTGATGTCACCGACCTCCGGGCTGGCCTCCGTGGTGGCCGCCGGCGCCGGGCCCGCGGCGCCGTCCTCGTCGTCGCCGCAGGCGGCGAGGCCCAGCGGGGCGATGAGCAGCGCGGTCGCCAGCGACACTCGGATGGATATGCGGTTCCGCTGCGTTGCCATGGAACTTCTCCTTTGAGGTTGGCGCGGGGCGTATGTCTGCGCTGCCGGTTACCGGACTCGATCTGCCCCGATGGGGCCGCCGGCCAGTGCCGGTGCGGTCGTGCCCGACGGCGCCCGCACGCCCCGCACCTACCCGTCATGCACCGAGGGCACCCGGACAACGACACAATTCGCTTCTCTCACCCACGCCGCCCAGCCATCCGTCAGCCCCGGCGAGATTCCGTGGTGGCCTGCGCGCCCTCGCGAGCCATGGCGATCGGGGCGCTGCGGGGTCACCCGCCAAGCGACGCCCGGTGGCGGGTGAATCCACGGGCCGCCCAGGCGGTCAGGGCGAGGCCGGCGATGATCGAGCCCAGGCCGTCCATGGCGAGGTCGGCGATGGTGTCGGTGTAACCGACCACCATCGTGATGCCGAAGATCTCGGAGGCCAGCCATTCGTAGAACTCCCACACCACGCCGATGCTGAGGCCGGTGGCTGTGGTCAGCAGGATCAAAGCCGCGTGGTTGCGTCGTGGGCCCGGGCCGTGCAGCGACGGCACGAGGTCGTAACGGGCAAGTACGAGCACCGCCATGGCCGCGACCGCGCCGGTGGTCACGCAGTGGATGACCCAGTCGATCCAGGCGATCGTCTGATACCAGCCGGCCGCCGACGCGGCGGTGGCGAGGATGAGCGTCCAGCCGAACGCCGCGTCGAACGGCCGGGCCAGTCCGGTGATGCGGGGGATCAGCAGAAGCAGCGCGACGACAGCGAACCGGGCGATGTTCGCAGGTGACTGCGCCATGATCGCCCATAGCAGCGCCGCCACCGCCGCCACCCGCGCCAGGTCACCCGCGATGCCGGCAGTGCCGAGCGCACGTTTCGTGATGGTGTCCATGCCAGTGCGCTACCCGGCGCCGCATCAAGGTACCCAGCCGCTGCGGTCGGATCGCGCCTGACGGCGGCGCTGAACTGATCTGTATGCGAGGGTCGAGGAGCACCGGATCGGCGGTCGCGGGGCAGAGTCGCGGGTCGGTCAAGGGCTGGTTGCAGCCGAACTGCTGCAACCGTCAGTAGCAGGGCCCGCGGGGCGTACGGTCAGGTCATGGATCGCTGAGGCGATGGGATCGACGCCTCCGCCAGCCGATCCAGGACTGTGCGGGCCACGGTGTCCTTCACCGCCCGGGCCTCGAGGCCACTCCTGAGTGGCAGGCGGGTGGTTCCGCCCGGCGCCGGGTCCTGTGCCACCTCGGGGGCGTCCGGCGGAGTCGCGGGCACGTCGGTTGCGGGCATCCCGACGTCCCTGCCGGGTCGACGCATCGGGCCACCTGGACCACGCGGCGTGCCGCTCGAACGTGTGGTGGGGGTGTGCGGCCGGGCATGCCTAGGGCTGATCCACCGGGCAGCGTCGGGTGTGCTAGTGCTCACCCCTCGTAAGGGTGGGTCCGGGTGCCACCTGCGGTGTACGGCCCGCCTCCGGCCGATCCGACACGTCCGCGCCGCTCGGCCTCCGGGAGGTCCGGGTCGGCCTCGTCGGGCATCGTGCCGTGCGCCGGCGGAGGCTCTTTCACCGGTACGTCGGGCCGCACCGGCTCGCCGTCTGCATCGTTCGTCCTCATGTCTCATGCCCTCCTCGTCCTCTGGACGGTCATGGCGGCGCTCGCGGTCGCTTTCTTCGTCTGCCGCGTACCAGACACCGAGGGCGAGACACCTCTGCCGGGTACGGCGGCTCCCGTCAGTGACCGGCGGAGCGACGCCACCGCCCCAACGCTTCCCGGACCATGTCGAAGGCGGCGACCGGCGGCCCGGCGACAACGTTGGTCAAGCGGTGCACGCCCGCCTGGGGATGGGGATGGCTGGGCGTGAGGGCCTCGGCGGCACGTACGGCACGGGCCATGTATTCACGCTTGGCGGGGTCGAGCGCCCGGCGCAGACCCGGGAACTCGTCGCGCTCCTCGTGGTCCAGATGGGTGCGGACCTCTATCGCCACCGCTGCGAACTGGCTGTCGAACGACGGGTCGTCAGTGCCCATCTCGTGCAGCTCCGCCACCTGGGTTTTGATCTCGTCCTCCTCGCGCAACCGCGTATCGACGACATCGTCGCCCACGGCGGCTCGGGCGGCCGGGTGAACGATCTGCTCCTCGACGTTCTCGTGGATGACGACAAGGTGCACCAACTGGTCGAACCATCGATGCTTGTCCGGACCATGTGCCGCTTCCGTCCGTTCCAGCAGGGACTTGATCCGGTCGTGGTGCCCGACCAGCAGCTCGATGACATCGCGGTCAGCGCCGTCCGCTCTCATGGCGTTCTCCTTCCCGAGGGTCGCAGCCCTCTGCGCGGCGTCGGCTCGGTGAAGCGTGATGCGTACGGTGCCGGGAGCCGCCCGGTGTCCGTGTGCGAGCGCCGGCTTGGCGACCCGCACACGGATCGGCGGGTGGGTTCGGTACCCGAAGCCCCAGCTTCCACCGGTCATGTGGCAGTCCCTTCGCACCGCCGTGACAGTTCCATGACCGGCAGGTACCTACGTGGGGTGGCGGAGTAGCGACATCGCATGGTGCCGAATCGTCAGCGGTGTGTCCCGCCGCTACCGGGAACGGGTTGGTGTTCCGGCGTCGAGGACAGTGTCGAGACCGCTGAGATGCTGGGGTTGGCCCGCACAGACGTTGCGTGTCCGTATGAGCAATACCTCACCCAACTCGCTCGGGTGGCTCTCTCCGACAAGGTGCTGACCGTGGGGGAGCGCCACGACCTCGACGCCGTGGCGGCTCTTCCCGGCCTTTCTGCCGACTCCGTAGAGCGGTACCGGCAGTAGCTGGCACGCAGTCTGCTCAGCCTGGTGAAGAGGCTCAGCGACAGCGGTGGGAGCCGAAACCGGGCGACCTCGTCGTCTTCACCGGCGCCATGAAGCCGCCTCGCGACGAGTGGCAGGCCGAGGCAGCCGCCGCAGGGTCACAGGTCGGTGCACCCGACCGCATACCAGCAGCGCGAGTCTCATCGCGCGGCGGCGCGCTCCCGCGGCTCTGCCGGCCATCTTCCGCGAGGCACTCGCCACCGTGTACGACGGTCCATCCCGAGGAGGAGGTAGCGGCCTGCTCGCATCGTCGGGTGGCGCGAGTCGGCCGCCACGGACGCAGTCAGTTCGAGGCGTCGGTGCTCAGGTCGTCGAGGTCGACGGCATCAATGAGCGCAGTGATCTCGGGTTCGCTGCTCAGATCGAGCGGGCTCAGGTCCTTGCTCCGTCCCTTCTGGTTCATCAGCTTCTCGTGCGCTGCTGCGTTGAGGATGTCGATCGCGTCCGCCTCGTGCCAACGCACCCCGTCCAGCGCTCGTCGAGTCACCGATACGGCGGCCAGGCACGGCATGGTGGGGCGTCCGTACGGGTCTCGGCCATCATTGCGAAGCACTATCACTCGGGCGCGCTGAATGCCCGGTGCCACGGCGAAAGCTTCTCGCACCGTCACGAGGATCTGTCCGCAGACGAATTGCTTGAAGAAGTCCGCCCTGTCCGACTGGGTGATTTTTCTGAGCGAGAGATTTCCGGCAGCCGTTCGGCCCGGCATCTGCTCAGGGATCGCCCGGGAGGCCGTCGGTACCACCACCACCAGCGAAACCTCGTCCCCGGCAACACCGACGGCGGCGGAGGCGGCCTCGTTGTCCTCGAACGCCACTGCGAGCGCCTGCAGGACGGTACTGGGATCATTGCTCAGCAGTGCACGCCATTGCTGGTCCAGAGCTTGTTGCCACTGCGCCTGCTGGTTCTTGAGAACGGCCCACTGTCGCGTCGCCTCGGCGTCCGCCCACATTGCTGCTTGTTGCTTCGCGGCGCTGCGTTCCGCTCTTTTGAACAGGCCTGTACCGGCGAGGGTCTGCTGCTCGTAGTGTCGATAGATCGCTGCACGGTCCGGTGGGCCCGGTTCAGGAGCGACAGGTCTCTGAGCGGCCGGGAAGTCCACGCGGTGCAGGTTCAAGATGCGTAGGAAGGCATCAGCCAGTTGCTGCGCCATGGCCGCCCGTTCGGCCTGGGCGGCTTGACGCTGCTGCGCCGCCAACTGCCGTTGATACGCGGCCTGCGCGGAGCCGCCAGCTCGATTGCCGCCTCGGCCGGCGCCAGCTCGACGCCCGCCGCCCAGCGGGGTGTAGAAACCGACCGGCCCCACTCCGGCCGATACCCCTGTTCGGCCCCCGCCGATATGTACCCGCGCTGCACGGGGACCGATGCTTGTACGGATGCCGCGCGACGATGCCCTGATGCGAATGCCCGGGGCAAGCTTCACCGAAAATCCCACGCACAAGACGCTATGACGCTCTCGGCCAACCGGGATCGGCCGGGCGGTTGTTCTTGGCCGTCATCCGATTGACGAAGACTGTGCGCGTCTCGCCACCACCGGTGGTCAAAGGAGTCCCGGATGGTGAGCAGCGCAATTCTTACCGACCTCGGACGATGCTCCTGGGCAGGCGAGGGCGACCTTGTGTTGAGCGTACTGTTCGGTTGTGGACGCTATCCCCGTCAGCGATGTGCGGATCGAGCTGTACACCGGATCTCGTGACGCCCTGCGGCCGTTGTTCGAGCTGGCCGAGGACTCGGCCGCATAGCTCGACTCCTATCTCCACGATGGCCGGGTCCTGGTGGCGCTGTCGGGCGGCGAGATGGTCGGTCACCTGCAGCTGGTCGACGGCGACGGTCTTGGAGTGTTCGAGATCAAGAACATGGCGGTGCGGGAGAGCTGCCAAGGGCGTGGAGTCGGCCGTGAGCTGGTGCGGGCGGCCGTTGCTCTGGTCGGGTCGGGGGCGGGCGTCAGGCTT
This sequence comes from Nucisporomicrobium flavum, assembly GCF_016464385.1. Classification (GTDB taxonomy): domain Bacteria; phylum Actinomycetota; class Actinomycetes; order Mycobacteriales; family Micromonosporaceae; genus Actinoplanes; species Actinoplanes flavus_A. Next base: position 15,848 of record NZ_JADMLH010000026.1, read on the forward strand.
CTGGTCGCCACGGGGCTGCCGACGTCGGAAACCTGCGCTTCTATCAGCGGCAGGGCTTACGCATGCGGTCGATCGAGCGGGATGCGTTCACGCCCGCGACCGGATACCCGCAGCAGATCGTCATTGACGGCATCCCTCTGCGCGATCGGGTGTGGTTGGACCACGACCCAGGCACGAACGCTGAGCGGTAGGGCCGCACGGCTCGGTGAAGCTCGCGGCAGGCGTGGACAGGTGAAGGTCGTGGTGACCTTCCCGCGAGGTGCGGGCAGCGAGTACGGTGAGCCTCAGGTGTGCCGGGAAGTCTGGTCGGCGGTCATTGATCGACGCCGACCGGAAGGACTCTCCCACGATGAGCGATGTAGCGCTGCGCGCTGTCGAGCTGACAAAACGGTACGGTCGCCTCACGGCCCTCGACTCCTTGAACCTGGACGTCCCGGCGGGTGAGGTGTTCGGATTCCTCGGCCCCAACGGCGCGGGCAAGTCCACCACGATCCGCCTGTTTCTCGGTCTGGCCCGGCCTACCGCGGGGCGCGCCGAGGTGTTCGGCGTCGGTGCCGCCGACGTGGCCCGCGCGCACCGGCAGGTGGCGTACGTGCCGGCCGATGTGGCGTTGTGGCCGCAACTGACCGGCGCCGAGATCCTGCACCTGCAGGCGCGGACCGGGCCGGGCATCGATGGGGCGTACCGCGACGAACTCGTCGAACGGTTCGCCCTCGACCCGTCGAGGCCGGCCCGCACGTATTCGACCGGTAACCGGCAGAAGGTGGCGCTGATCGCCGCGTTCGCCACCCGGGCCCGGCTCCTGGTGCTGGACGAGCCGACCAGCGGACTGGACCCGCTGATGGAACGTGAGTTCCGTACGGCGGTCCGGCATGCCCGCGACCGCGGCCAGACAGTGTTCCTGAGTTCGCACCAGCTCGCCGAGGTGGAGGCCGTGTGCGACAGGGTGGGAATTCTGCGCGCCGGCCGGCTCGCCGAGGTGTCGACGATCGGCGCGCTGCGGGCCCTGCACCGGTCGGAGGTGACGATCTCCTACACCGGAACGGCGCCCGAGCTGGACTCCGTCCCGGGCGTCGCGGCGGTCCATCCGGCCGGCGAGCGACAACTGCGGTTCACCCTGGCCGGCCCGCCCGGCCCTGCGCTGCGGGCGCTCGCCGCCGCGGAGGTCGCTGCGCTGACCGTGCGTGAACCGAGCCTGGAGGAGATCTTCCTCGACTACTACGGGACGGAGGGTGTCCGATGAGCCTCGGCACCTTCGCCGCCGCACCGCATACGGAGCTCGTGACGGCCCCCGCTCCGGGCCGGGCCGTCACCTGGCTGGCGATCCGGCAGGTCCGGCGTGGTGGCCTGATCGTCGCCGGCCTTGCGGCAGGCATGACGGCGCTCGTCGTCGCCACGTACGCGCAGGTCATGACGGACCCGGCGGCGGCCGGCAGTCTGCAGGCACTGGCCGGGAACCCGGCCATCCGTACGTTGTTCGGCGCCCCGGTCGGGCTCGGCACCGCCGGCGGGTTCACGGTGTGGCGGGTCGGCACCGTCATCGCCGTGCTGCTGGGGGCGTGGTCGATCCTGGCGGTCACGCGGATCACCCGCGGCGAGGAGGACGCCGGGCGGTGGGCTCTGCTGCTGTCCGGGCGTCCTGCCGTACGTGCGGTCCTCATCCGCCACATAGCCGCCGTGATGGCGGTTGCAGCCGCCACTGCAACCGCCCGCACGGCCGTCCTGCTGG
>NZ_JADMLH010000026.1:17586-101941 GCF_016464385.1 Nucisporomicrobium flavum
GGGGGGGCGCGGGGGGGGGGGGGGGCGGGGGGCCCCCCCCCCCCCCCCCCCCGGGGGGGGGGGGGGGCCCCCCCCCCCCCCCCCCCCCCCCCCCGCCCGTCCTGCTGGCAGCCGGGACGGCACCGGCCGGTGCCCTGCTGCACGGTGCCGGCACCGGCCTGCTGGGCATGTTCTTCGCCGCGGTGGCCGGGTTGACCGCCCAGATCTTCCCGGCCCGATCGCCGGCGACCGGCACGGCCGTGGCGGTGCTGGGCCTCGGCCTGCTCGCCCGCATGATCGGCGACGGAGTCGCCACCCTCGGCTGGCTGCATTGGCTCTCACCGTTCGGCCTGCTCGCGCTCAGCGGTCCCTACGTGCAGAACCGGGTGGCGCCGCTCCTGCTGCTGGCCGCGGTCACTGCGGTCGTCACCGCCGCAGCGTTGGTCGCGGCGGGCCGTCGCGACGTTCAGGGCGGCCTGATCCCGGAAGCGGCAGGGCGGCGGCCCCGGACGCGTCTGCTGGCGAGCGTGGAGACTTTCGCGATCCGGCGGATGCTGCGGCCCCTGACCGGCTGGATGCTCGGTGTCGGCGCCTACTACCTGCTGATCGGGTTGACGGCCGTGTCGGTCACCGACTTCCTGAGCGACAACCCGGTCCTGGCGGGTGAGGCCGCCCAGGCGGGATTCGACGAGCTGGGCAGCATCGCCGGGTTCGCCGCGACTCTGTTCGCCATCCTCGCCCTGCCTGTCGGCGGCTTCACCGCGGCCCGGATGAGTGCGTTCCTCGGCGCCGAGAACGACCGCCGGCTGACCCTGCTCGCGAGTCAGCCCGTCACCAGGATCCGCCTGCTCGCCGCCGAGACCGCCGCCACGGCTGCCGCCGCAACGGTCCTGGTCACCGGGGCCGGCCTGCTCACCTGGGCCGGCGTCACCGCCACGGGCGGGAAGTTCGCCGTGGATGCGGCGCTGCGGGGCAGCTGGAACGTCCTGCCGATCGTGCTGCTCAGCCTCGGCGCGGCGGTCTTCGCGGTCGGCTGGGCGCCACGCTGGGCAGGACTGATCGGTGGCCTCCCCGGCATCGGCGGGTTCCTGCTGCTCATCCTCGCCGAAAGCATCGCCGCGCCGCCCTGGGTGCGCGACATCTCGCCGTTCGCGCACGTGGCGCCGGTGCCGCTCACCGACGTCGACCCGGTCGCCTCGGCGGTCATGCTGGCGGCAGCCGTCGTGCTGATCGGCGCCGGTCTCGGCGGATATCGCCGCCGCGATCTACGGTCCTGAACACTCGCGAGGGCCGCGGGTCGATGCGGACGACGGCCGGTCTCGCGCCGCCGGCGACAACGCACGACCCGGCGGCGCGAGACCGTGCGTTCACCGGCCCGGGCAGGTGCGCGCAGTGTTGATGCAGGTGGCGATGCGCTGCATCGTACGGGCGGAGTTGACGTTGACGAAGTCGTCGTGGTCGGAGAAGGGATTGTGATCCTCTTCCGGGAAGGAATCCAGCGCGTACTGACCCTTCTTCTGGACGTCGCGCGGGATGGCGTACGAGATGGTGACCCGCAGCTGGGGGATGGCCACGAAGCCCGCCGGGCACGCGCCGGTCGTCTTGTCGGCGAAGGCGACGTGGCTGCGGTGGTTGGTGCTGTCGGTGTTCTTGCCGTCCCAGCAGCCCGGGAAGTCGTGGACCCGTTGCACCTGCCGGCCCGCCGGGCAGATCGGGTACCGGTCGGAGAGCCGGTCGGCGAATCCCGAGCAGGTCCAGGCGGCGCGGGCGTTGGCCGGGCCCCGGCTGGTGGGTTTGGCGTCGCCGGTGAGCGCGCGAAGGAACTTCGGCATCGGTACGACCTTGCTGGTGGGGTTGCCGCGGTACTCGATCAGCACGGACGCGGGCCGCACGATTCCGCCGGTGTTGTTGGGCAGCTCGAGGTTGGGCCCCCGTGGGTCGGGCAGCGGGGCGGCGGCGCCGGGGGAGGGTTGCGGGGTGACAGGTACGCTGCTCAGCCCGCTGACGGCGCAGGTGGCGAGGCCGCTGAGACCCCCCGGCCGGTCGGCGTGGCGGCCGATGGCCGTGGCGATGCGGTCGAGGACGGCGACGCGCCGGGCGTTGAGCGGTCCGACGACGGCGTTGGCGACGAAGTCCGGGCCGCCCTGTCCACGGGTCGTCACGAGACGTTCGTTGGCCTCGGCGATCTGCCGGTCCAGCTCGGTGAGGTTCCGGTTGACCTCGGCGACAGCGGCCGGGGGGACGCCCGGCAGCTTGTCGCGTACGGTCGGGCATCGCACCTGGGGTGACGCGACGGTGTGGGCCCTGACGTCGGCGGCGGTGTGCCGCATGGCGGCGTGCATGCCGTCGTAGCTCACGTCGCACTCGACGAGCGAGACGAGCCCTGAGCTGCGGCCGCCGCCGGCCACCGCGATGCTGTCGCTGATGCCCTTGATGAGGCGGGCCCGTTCGGCGCGCAGGGCTGTCAGCAACGTGTCGTTGGAGCGGGCGTCGATGCGTCCCCGGTTGGCCGCCATGCGGTCGTCGGCCCGGGCCGTCGCGTCGTCGAGCCTGCGCAGCTTCTCCGACACGGCGGTGCGTGCGCCGGTCGGCACGGCGGGGAGGCGGTCGCGCACGTTCGGGCACGTCACGGTAGGGGTGGTCGCGGCGAGGGCCCGGCGGGTGTCGGCGCCGGACCGTACCGACTTGTCGATGCGCACGACCGGCCAGAAGTACGACGACTTGTCGCCGTTCCTGCAGGTCGTGCCGGAGGCGTCGAGGTCGGCATCGGACGAGTTCGCGGTGATGGCGAGGTTGCCCACGAAGTCGTGCACGTGCTTGGCGCCGTTCTTGATGCCCGGCTGCGCGACCGGGTTGTCCGGGCTGAACTTACCGTTGGCGTTCGTGCCGCAGTCGACGATGAAGCGGCCACGCGAGCCGTTCGCGCGGATCCGCGGATCCGTGACGTTCGGCCGTACGGTCTCGATGGCAACGTATTGCTGCAGCTCCGTGGCCGCATCAGCGGTGCTCTTGCCGCCCGCGGACACGAACGTGACGGTGAGGGCTCCCGTCGCGGCCAGGACGGCGACGGCGATGCCGATCCTGGCGTGGCGTGATCGCAACAGTGCTTGTCGTGAACGGGGAATTCGCACGCTGGTCCTCCTGTGGATCGAGGCGTCGACGGCCGCGCTCGGCCGTCGGGCAGCGGTACGGCGGTCTGCCCGGGTCCGGACGGGTCGCGCGACAGCCGTCAGAAGACGGTAAGGATTGCCCTGCCGCCGGAGCCGGCGATTCCCGTGCTGGTCGGGACGGCTCCGGTAGGGTTGAATCCGGTGCGCCGGGAAGTCTGGTCGGCAAGTGCTGGCCCGACCCTCCGAAACGGAGCACCTGTGCCTGAAAAGTCCCGTCCTGTCTATCCCGTCCTCGGTCGCGGCTCGTGGGCCGAGGCGAGCCGGATCGCTGACGTCCTGCGCAAGGAGACGATCGGCGGGGCGTTGCTTCTGGTCGGCGCGCTGGTCGCGCTCGTCTGGGCGAACTCTGCCTGGTCGGACCGGTACGAGGACATGCTGGCCTTCACCGTCGGTCCGTCGGCGCTGCACCTGGACCTGTCCCTGGCGAAGTGGGCCGCCGACGGCCTGCTGGCGATCTTCTTCTTCGTCGCCGGGCTGGAACTCAAACGCGAATTCGTGGCCGGTGACCTGCGGGATGTGCGCCGTGCCGCGGTGCCGGTGGCGGCCGCCGTCGGTGGTGTGGTCGTCCCCGCGTTGGTGTACGTGAGCTTCAACCTCAGCGGTGCGCTGAAAGGCTGGGCCATCCCGACGGCCACGGACATCGCCTTCGCGCTCGCCGTGCTGGCCGTCATCGGCCGGTGGCTGCCGTCGGCGCTGCGAACGTTCCTGCTGACGCTGGCCGTGGTGGACGATCTGCTGGCGATCCTCATCATCGCCGTCTTCTACACCGCGCACCTGGCGGTGCTGCCGCTGCTCGGGGCTCTGGTGCCGCTGGGGCTGTTCGCCGTGCTGGTGCAGCGCCGGGTTCGCTCGTGGTGGCTGCTGTTGCCGCTGGCGTTCGCCACGTGGGCGCTGGTGCACGCGTCCGGGGTGCACGCGACCGTCGCGGGGGTGCTGCTCGCCTTCGCCGTACCCGTGGTCCGCAGTGCCGCGGCGGGTGGCCCGGACGCCGGGCCGGGGCTGGCCGAGCACCTGGAGCACCGTTTCCGTCCGATCTCCGCCGGGATCGCGGTGCCGGTCTTCGCGCTGATGTCGGCCGGGGTGACCATCGGCGGGTTCGGCGGGCTGAGGTCCGCGCTGAGTGACCCGGTCGCGGTCGGCATCATGGCCGGCCTGGTGATCGGTAAACCGGTCGGCATCACGCTCGCCACCTGGCTGACGGCCCGGTTCACCCGCGCGAAGATCGATGCCGGGCTGGCGTGGATCGACGTGGTGGGGCTGGCGACGCTGGCCGGCATCGGCTTCACCGTGTCGCTGCTCATCGGCGAGCTGGCCTTCGGTATCGGAACCGAGCGCGACGACCACGTCAAGGTGGCTGTGCTGACCGGCTCACTGGTCGCCGCCCTGCTGGCGGCGGTCATCCTGCGCCTGCGCAACCGCGTCTACCGCCAGATTCACGAGGCGGAACGGATCGACCGCGACAACGACAGCATTCCCGACGTCTACCAGGGCTGAGCCCGTACCAGGAGATTGTTGTGCTTCTTCTGACCTTCGCGGTCGTGTTGCTGCTGGCCGTGCTGGTGTCTGCCCTGGCCAAGCGCACGATCCTGTCCACCGCGGTGTTGTTCCTTGTCGCCGGCTTCCTCGTGGGGCCGGAGACCACGGGGATCGTCGACGTGCAGGCCGATTCGCCGATCGTCGGCACGCTTGCGGAGCTGGCGCTGTTCGCGGTGCTGTTCACCGACGGTATGCGGGTGGGGTGGGCGGATCTGCGCAGCGCCTGGCAGCTGCCGGGACGGGCGCTGGGCTGGGGGCTGCCGCTGACCCTGGTGGTGACCGCAGTCGCCGCGCACTACGTGGCCGGGCTGGGCTGGGCCGAGTCGCTGCTGATCGGGGCGATCCTGGCGCCGACCGACCCGGTGTTCGCCTCGGCACTGGTCGGCAACGACAAGGTCCCGGCGCGGCTGCGGCACCTGCTCAACGTGGAGTCCGGTGTCAACGACGGTCTGGCGCTGCCGTTCGTCATCGTGTTCCTCGCGGTCGCTGCCGGCTCGGACGACCTGCACCTGGGCGAGCTGGCGCTGGAGGTGTCGCTCGGGATCCTGATCGGTGTGGCCATCCCGATGGCGGCGATCCTGCTGGAGCGCAGCCGCTTCTTCTCCGCGTCGACGGCGTACGAGCCGCTCAACGGTGTGGCGATCGGCCTGCTCGTGCTGGGCGTGGCGGAGGTGACGCACGCCAACCTGTTCCTCGCGGCGTTTTCCGCCGGGATCACGGTGGCGACGTTCGGACCACGGCAACGGGCCGCGTTCGAGCATTTCGGCGAGAACCTCGCCGAGCTGTTCAAGCTGGCCGCGTTGCTGGTCTTCGGCGCGTTGATCTCGCTGGAGTTCCTCGCCGAGATCTCCTGGACCGGCTGGATCTTCGCGGTCCTCGCGATCTTCGTGGCCCGTCCCGTGGCGCTGTGGCTGTCGTTCCTGCGCTCCGGCCTCGATCTGCGGGAGCAGGCCGCGGCGATGTGGTTCGGACCCAAGGGCTTCGCGTCGGTCGTCTACGGCCTGCTCGTCCTGGAGTCGGGGATCATTGCCGCCAACGAGATCTTCCACCTCGTGGCGCTGACCATCGTGCTGTCAATCATGCTCCACTCGTCGACGGACGTGGTCGTGGCCCGCGGCTTCGACGACGCGCACGAGACCCCGGCCTGGCACGGCGTGCTGCGCCGCCGGATCGCCGCCGTCCGCGGCCGGTGATCCGCGTATCGTGAACCGGGCGAGGCAGGAGGCCGCAGATGCGTGCTGGTGACGTGGCGATGCAGATGACCACGGTGGCGGAGACGATGCCGGCCCGGGAGGCGGTCAAGGTGCTGGCCGCTCAGGACCTGCCGGGGCTGATCGTGGTGGACGGTCGCGGGCGCCCGCTGACGGTGCTCGCCGGAACCCAGGTGCTGCGGATGGCCCTGCCGTCGTACTGCCAGGACGATCCCGCCCTGGCCCGCGTCATCGACGAGGCCGCGGCCGACGTCATCTTCGAGGGCATCGGCGAGCGCACGGTGGCGGACCTGCTGCCCAAGCACCGTACGGAGCTGCCTGCGGTGAGCAAGGACGCCACGATGCTCGAGGTGGCGGCGGTCATGGCACGCGCCAACGTGCCGGTGGTCGCCGTAGTCGACAGGGAACGGGTGATGACCGGGGCGATCACCCTGGACAGCCTGCTCGACCGCATGCTGGGCGCCTAGAAGGCGAAGAAGCGCAGCCACAGGTACGGCACGGCGAGCGTCACGGAGATCGCCGTGACGATCAGGCCGTACTTCGTGAAACCCCAGAAGGTGATCTTGTGTCCGGCGCGTTCGGCGATGCCGAGCACGACCACGTTCGCGGACGCCCCGACCGCGGTGGCGTTGCCGCCGAGGTCGGCGCCGATGGCCAGGGCCCACCACAGCACCTGAGCCTTGTCGAGACCGCCTTCGGCGTTGACGAGTTCCGCGACGATGGGGCTCATCGTGGCGACGTACGGGATGTTGTCGACGATCGCCGACAACACGGCGGAGGCCCAGAGCAGCAGCAGAGTGGCCGGCCACAGCTTGCCCTCGACCGCGCCGGTGGCGGCGTGCGCCAGGTCGTCGATGACACCGGTGGTGACCAGGGCGCCGACCATGACGAATAGTCCGGCGAAGAACACCAGGGTCGGCCATTCGACGTCCTTGGCGACCTCGGTGGCATCCAGCCGGGACAGCGCGAGCAGCAGGAGCCCACCCAGCAGGGCCACCACCGACGGCTCGATACCGAGCAGGGTGTGCAGGCCGAACGCGAGCAGCACCGCCCCGAGGACGCAGAGGCTCAAGGTGACCAGCCGGGGATCCTGGATGGCGTCACGCTCGCGCAGAGCCATCACCCGCGCCGCCCGTTCGGCGTCGTACCGGAACGCCTCGCGGAACATGATCCGGCAGAGAAGGACGAGGACGGCCAGCACCACCGCGACGAACGGTGCCAGCACGCTCAGGAAGCTGTTGAAGGTCAGCCCCGAGCGGCTGGCGATGATGATGTTGGGCGGGTCGCCCACCAGCGTCCCGGCGCCACCGATGTTGGAGGAGAGCACCTCGGCGATGAGGAACGGTACGGGCGGGACGCCGAGCCGCTCACACACCAGCAGGGTGACCGGCGCGACCAGCAGAACGGTGGTGACGTTGTCGAGGGCGGCCGAGACCACGCCGGTCACCAGAACGAGGATCACCATGATGGGGAACGGACGGCCCCGCGCCTTCTTCGCCGCCCAGATGGCCATGTACTCGAACAGGCCCGTGCGCTTGAGCACGCCGACGATCAGCATCATCCCCAGCAGCAGGAAGATGACGTTCCAGTCGATGCCGGAGTCCTCGGAGAAGAACGCGCGCTCCGCGTTCGTCGCGCCGGCCGCCAGCATGATGGACGCGCCACCGACCGCGACCGCGACCCGGTTGATCTTCTCCGTCGCGATCAACACGTAGGCCGCGGCGAAAACGAGCACCGCGAACCACGCCATGGCGCTCATCGGTGTGGCCGTTCCGTCATGTGCACTCCCGCATCCGCGCAGCCCTCGTCGACCGCCGACCAGACTTCCCGGCACACCTAGATCAACCTAGCAGCAGGTCGCTGTGTGGGAGCGTCTCGCTACTGTGGCATCCGGAGTGTTGACTGGAAGTGGCTGTGCAGCCGGGAACCTGTGGAGCGCGATGGGGCCGGAGGGGAAAGCCGAGGACGGTGCGACCGTCCTCGTGCGGGAGCTGGCAGTCGCCGCTGCGGTCGTCGTCGTGCTGGCGCTGACGCAGCGAGGTTTGATGACGAACGCCGCCGTGGCCGCGGATGCGTTGCTCATGGCGGTCGGCGCGGGGGGCCTTTCCGCCCTGTTCTCCGACTGGCGCGCGCGGGTGGGCGCCCTCGGGATGTCGGGGGGTGCCTTTCTTCTCGTGGCACCCGGCATCGGGTCGGCGCCGGGCATCCATGCATGGGAATACTTGCCGTTGTTCGCTGCGGCGGTGACGGTGGGCAGCGGTTACCGTCGCCTGTCTCACGCTGAACAGTCGTGAAGGCGGGTCGGCATGCCGGCCCCGCTGAGGTCACCGTGGGCGGCGAGTCGGTGGTCTGCGCCGGGGTACGCCGCTGGGCGGTCTGTACCGGTGCGGACGTACAGAGAAGAAACGCCATCCACACCACGCCCGCCGCGTCGGTGTGCAGGCCGACGCGACTGTCGAGGACTCGTCGGGGCTTCTCACGGCGTCATCGTCGGGCGGCGGTTGCAGCGGTCACGAAGAGCTCCTCACTTTCGGGCACCACACGCGAACTCGTTGTGGCTCAGCCTGGTGTGCCGACATCGCGACCAGTCCGCGAATATGTGACGGTTGTGTGACGCCGCAGGCGTCCTCGTGCGCCAGGCCGGTCTGTGCCACCAAGGTCGCGGCGGGCGGTGTTCCGCCCGCCGCGCGTGGCTGGGCCGGGGGGTGTCTCAGGCTGCCGCGTCGTACCGCACCGTCGGGGCGTCTGCCCCTCGACGTTGCGCGCAGGGGCTGGGCTGCGCCCGTTGCTGAAGGTCACCTTGTCGAAGTGGACCTCCACCGGCTCGGCGTACCGGGCTCCGTTGACCGGGTTGTGGCGCTGGTAGGTCGGCGGGTCGATGCGCACCGTCACGTCGTACGGTCCGGTGCCGGGCAGTTGAGCGTTGCAGCCGTAGTGGTGCAGGAAGGGGATGCCAGAGGAACGGAGTGGCGTCTTCGGCGGCCTCGCGCCAGATCAGGTGGCCGTTCTGCCATGCGTACATTCCCTCGGCGTCCTCGTTGACGAAAGCGACGACGTAGTCGCCGGCGCGGGCGGGGGCGGCGCCGTCTTCGGCCGCCATGGCCTGCAGTGCCTTGCCGTACGCGTCGCCCTTGCCGGGGGGCGGATGAGGTCCGGCGGCCCTACCCGGCTGAGGGGTCCGCAACGCGCGCTGGGCCGCTCGAGCGATGGGGCGACCATCGCTCGAGCGGCGACTCGCGCCCGACGGATCAGAACGACGCGAAGCGTTTGGTCGAGGTGCCGGCGACCACGGTGAAGTCGCCGCCGGCGCTGATCTGGCCGAGCTCAGGCGCGGCGGCCAGGGCGCGTACGCCCACGACGCCGTTGGCCTCCGGCGCCCATCCGGTCAGCGTTCCGTCCGTGCCGACAGCGGCGAACTTGATACGGCGCAGGGAGCCGTCACTGCACACCCCCTGGGCCGCGTTCCGTGCGGTGGTGCAGGCGTTGTCGAAGTGCCCGCCGACGTAGGTGATACCGCCCAGCCGGGTGATCGCCTGCACGTCGCCGTCGAACACGCGGCTCCACTTGATCACGCCCTTGGCGTTGTACCGGACGGCGCGTCCGCCTTGACCGCCGTGTGCTGCGTAGACGCCTGTCGAGTCCGCCGTGAGGGCGTACACGGCCGAGGCGGCTGCCGGACGGAAGCCGGTCTGCAGCGCGCCGGTGGACGTGTCGACCGCGGCGAGGCGCAGGGTGGAACGGGCGTCGTTCACTTTGTGGAAGCGGCCGCCGACGTAGAGGCGGCTGCCCGCGACGGTAAGGGCGTGGACGGTGTCGTCGGTTCCGGCTTTCCAATTCTTCAGCGTTCCCGCCGGGAGGGCGAATGCCGCGAGGTTCGCGCGGGCCTTGCCGTCGATCGCCGTGATCCGGCCACCGGCGAACAGGCGCCCGCTGCCGGCGCTCAGGGCGTTGATTTGTCCCGACACCTTGTGCTGGAAGGACGTCACGGCCCCCGATGCGGCCGTGATGCCGGCGAGGGAGTCGCGCTTCTTGCCGGAGATCGCGGAGAAGTCGCCGGCGGCGTAGACGACACCGGCGGAGATTGCGAGTGCCCGGACGGTCGCGTCGGCGGAGGGCGCCCACGGCAGCAAATTACCGCTCCGTGCGTCCACGGCAGCCAGTCGCTGACGGCTGACCTTCTTTCCGCCGACGATGGCCGCGGTGAAAGAGCCGCCCACGAACACGGTGGTGCCGCTGTAAGCGACCGCGTACACCGGCCCGTTGAAGGACGGCGTCGCCTGCGGCTTCGCGGCGGCCGCGACGTCGTTCATGGCGAAGACGGACCCGAGTGCCATTGCGGAGACCAGCGCCGCGTGGCCCAGGATTTTCGTGGAGAAGAAAGGCATGAGCGACTCTAGGCACTGTTGCGGCTGCGGGGACGCCTGTTTTGCCCCGCCATTTCGGTCGTAAATGATGGGCCGGAACAGCGACCCCGGAAAGGTGGTCTTCAAACTGTCATATTTTCGTGCGCGATTGGCCGAGGCCGGCCGCGGAGTGCACTTCTCAGGCCCGCGTGGTGATGTCCGCGGCGACGAGGAATTTGCGGCCCTCGTACCGCTCGTACACCGGCTCGGGGCCGAGGTCGTACGTGGTGACGAAGTGGCTGTAGCTGAAGCGGTCGATGACGCCGTACACGGTCACCAGACTCGGCGGCTCCAGCCCCGCGGCCCCATCACCGAGGATGAGCAGTCCCTGGCCGGGCAGGTCGGCGTCGCGGACGACGAACGACTGCCTCGTCAGCACAGCCGAGACACCGGCGGTGATGATGATCCGCGTACCGACGTTGCTGGCCTCGATGGTGTTCAGCAGTGTGGTGCTCCGGGGCCGGGGGGCGTCCTCGTGGCGCCTTGCGGACGTGCAGCCGCTCACGAGGACGAGCAGCAAGGCGCAGATCGCCCCTGCAGTCACCCGCTGCACGGCGGTGAGCCGATTACGCGATGAAGCCATTCGTGATCACCCAGCCGATCGGATCTCCGGTTGCCGGCGGTGACAGGGGGTCGACGCGTGACCAAGGCTAGGTGGCGTCTTCGGCGAACGTTGCGCATGGCTGTGACGGTTGCATGACATGGGAGCTGTCAGGACGGGGACGGTGCCGCCGACGCGCCGCCATGGCAGCGGTTGCTGGGTTCCGGACGTACCGCGTTGCTCGGCTGGACCAGGGCGTCCACCGTGACGGACCCGGCGTGGTCGAAGGTGAACGTGACCGGGACGGTTGTTCCGGCCGGCACCGCACGGTTCAACTCGACGAGGCGTGCGTGGTAGGCGTCGAACGGCGGCACGCCCGGCGGAGATTCCGCGAGGTTCGGCTTCACCGGCCGCAGCACGAGGGCCGGCACCACCGTGGCGGATCCGTCGCAGTTGCTGTCCCAGCGGATCTGGCCCGCGCGGGCGTACGGGCTCGTGACGGAACGGAGGACATCCGAGGAAGGCCCTTCGTTCAACGCCGTGAACCAGACGCGTGCGTCGGCGCCCGCACGGTACCGGACGTCGGACGGTGCCTCGATGTGAACGCTGCGCAGCAGGATCGAGCCGATGCGCGCGTTGGCGCCCATCACGCTTTCCTGAAAGGGCGGGTGCCGGTCCTCGGGAATGGTCCGCGGGACCTCCGTGCCGCATCCACTCATCGCGGCTGCCATGACAACCGCCGCACACGCCATCCATGGTCTTCTCTTCGTCGTCATGGCGATCGGCGTACCCGGGTCGGCCGGATGTCATAGGGCGTGGTGCCCGCAGGTCAGTCGCGATCCTCGGCGGTCGGCCAGCTGCTGCACCACGACGGCGTCCGGACTGCCGGCAGGCCTTACGGAGACGGATGTGCGCGCCCCTGCCCGGATGCCGATCCCTGCCCGCTCATCGGCGCCCGCCCGCGGGAGACATCGCGTTCACCGCCGAACGCAGGTCCGGGAACGTCCGGAAGACGCCGTCCAGGCGCATCGTGTGCAGGACCGTGCGTACGAACCGTGACGGCGCGACCAGATCGAACGTCGCGCCGTGTTGCCTGGCCTCCTGCCGTGCCCGCACCAGCAGGCCCAGAGCCGCTGAGTCGATGAAGTGGGCCGCGTGCAGGTCCACTACCACGTGGCGACGGACGGCGGCCGCCCGCATGAGGTCGTCGCGCAGCCGCTCGGCCAGTGCGGCATCCAGGTCAGCCAGCGGCGTGATGGCTGTCACGTCGACGTCGTCGTGGGTCTGGATGCTGTAGGAGGCGCTGTGGTGGGCGGGCCGGCTCTCGCCGGCCGCTTCCTGCGGCGGCGCGGCTGCGTGGCTGCATTGCGGGCACCGGTGCGGCCCGGTCGCGAATGCCGATCCGGTCCAGCCGAGCGCGGTGACCACCGGCCACACCAGGTCACCGTCCCGCGTGGCGTCGACGGCGCTGTCGTCGCTGCCGCACGCGTCGCAGATGAGGACCGCGGTCCCGTCGCCGCCGGGCACGACGGTCATCGCGACCGGCCGGCGCCGGGGTACCGGTTGTCCTGCGGCCGCCGATCCGCCGAGATGGCGACCAGGACCACCGCCGTGGTGGCCGAGATGACCTGGAGCATCACCTCCGTGGCGGTCACTCCGTCGGTGCCGATGCCGGCGAACCTGCCCATGACGGTGCCGAACATGGCGGCGCCGACGGCGACGGCGAGCGGTACCCAGAAGGGGATGTCACGCTGGGTCGGCACGATCCATCGGGCACTGAGGCCCAGGATCAGCCCGACCACGAGGGCGGTCACCAGGCTGCTGGTGGTCATGAGCGTCGTCCTTCGATGCCGCGGCTGCTTCGGGTCAGCATCGAGCCTGCCCGGCAGGTTCGGCAGAACATGCCCGGCGGTATGACAGTCGGGTGACAAATGCGGCGGCGGACGGTGCCGTGCATGTGGCCCGCGGCTGCCCGGGGCATCATGCGGGTATGGGATTCGCGCTACCGGGCGAGGACGAGGACGGCCTGAACGCCGAGCCGCGGCGATGAAGGTCGGACTGCGGACCCGCGTCAGCGCCGCCTTCGCCGTCGGCGCGCTGCTGCTGTCCGCCTGCGTCTCGATGGTCTCGTACGAGCTCGCTCGGAGCACGTTGATCCACGAACGCGAACGGACCGCCTTACGCGCGACGTATTTCGACGCGACCGTCGTCGACGCGGGGCTTCCCAGCCGTTCCTCCGATGTTGGCGAGGTGCTGCGGTCCCTGGACACGGGCGCGGATCGGTACGTCCTGCTGCATCGCGACGGCCAGTGGTACTCGCGCAGTGCCGACCCCTCCGCCGGTGCCGCCGTGCCCCGGGCCCTGCAGGAGATGACCGGGCAGGGCGAAGCCGGCTTGCAGCGCATCGTCGAGGACGGGCAGGCCGCGCTGGTCGTGGGGATTCCCCTGTCGTCGGGCGTCTTCTACGAGGTGGTGGCGCTCACCGAGCTGGAGCGCACGCTGAAGCTTCTGGCGCTCGTGCTGACCGCGGTGGCGATCATGGTGGCCGCCGGCGGTGCGGCCCTCGGCTTCTACGTCACCCGCCACGCGCTGCGGCCCTTGACCGCTGTGGCCACTGCCGCCCGGAACATCGCCGACGGTGACCTCGACACGCGCTTGGACCCGGATACCGAACCGGACCTGGCGCAACTGTCGATCTCTTTCAACCACATGGCCGACCAGCTGTCCCGGCGCCTGCAGCGTGATCGCCGGTTCGCGGCGGACGTCAGCCACGAGCTGCGCTCGCCCCTGCAGACGCTGTCCGCCGCCGCGAGCGTCGTCGACCGGCGCCGTGACGGGCTGGACCCGAAGGCTGCCGCGGCCATCGGCCTCATCACGGAAGAGATCAGCCGCTTCCAGGACCTCGTCGATGATCTGCTCGAGCTGGCCCGCAGTGACCAGCCGGCCCACCGGGAGCCCACCGACATGCGTGAGCTGGTCACGCGTGTCTGCCGTAGCCGCGCTCTGTCCGAGGACCTGGTTGAGGTGGCGCCAGGGACGCCCGGCGTCTGGCCGGTGGACCGCCGCCGGATCGAACAGTCGCTCGGCAATCTCGTGGACAACGCGGTGCGCTACGGCGGGGGGCCGGTGGCGGTGCGTCTCGGCCGCGCCGGCGACCGCCATGTCATCGAGGTCGACGACGCTGGGCCGGGTGTGGCGCCGGAGAACCGTACGGTGATCTTCGACCGGTTCGTCCGCGGCTCGGCGGCGAACGCCCGCGGGGATGGCGACGGCACGGGGCTCGGCCTGTCCATCGTGGCGCAGCACGCCGCCGCCCACGGCGGCGTCGTGAGCGTCGGTGACCGTCCCGGTGGCGGCGCCCGGTTCCGGATGGAGTTCCCATGACGACCCGCCTCGGCCGGCTCGCCGCCGGACTCGTGACCTGCCTGCTCAGTGCCGCCTGCGGACTGCCGCCCGAGGACGAGCCGCGCCGGGCCGACCTCCCGAGACGCCCGCTGACGAGCCCCACGGCGACGACCGCCGGCACGGAGGCGCCTGGCGAGGTGGTGGAGGTGCTCTGCCTCGTCCGTGACGCCCGCATCGTGCAGGCGGTCCGCCGGGTCGGCGCGCCGCCCACCGTGCAGCGCCAGCTGGAGACCCTCGCCGCCGGTCCCACCGAGGCCGAGCGCGCCAACGGCCTCACGACGGCGCTCGCTACGACGTCGTTGAGTGTGGATGTGCCGGCCGGGACCACGCAGGCGCGGGTGGAGGTCCCCGAGACCGACGAGGGCAACGCGCGCAGCGATGAGACGCTGGCCTACGGACAGATCGTCTGCACGCTCACGTCGCGCATGGACGTCAGCACGGTGGTGTTCACCCGCGACGGTGAGGTCCTGCAGGTGCCGCGCGGTGACGGGTCTCTGTCGCGAGACCCGTTGGCTGCCGGTGACTACGCGAGTCTCATCGCGCCGGCCTGACCTCGGGTCACCGCACGTCATCGAACTGTCATGCCGTCGCGTGTCTGTTGCCATACCGGACGGCCATCGTCGCTGATGACGATGATTCACCACGGCAGGAGAACGCCATGTATTCCTGGTGGTACCCCGATTGGTACAACGGCCAGTCGTACGTCGGGCGTTCGCGGCCGGACGGCGAACCGGAGGCTGGGCGTGATGTCACCGACCCGCAGAAACGCTTGGCCCGGGCGGTGGCCGAGGCGTTGTTCGACGACGCCGCGGTGACAGGCGGGCAGTTCGACCTGAGCGTGCAGAACGGCGTGGTGATCCTGGACGGCGAGGCCGACACCGAGGCGAGCCGTTCCGCGGCCGTGGCGCGGGCGTGGTCCGTCCCGGGTGTGCGAGACGTGTGCAACGCCCTCGCGGTCAAGAAACGCCGCCGCTGACCAGGCGGATGGTCGCGTGCACCGCCACCACCCGGCCGGAGTTCGCCACCACGGGGTCGGCGACCAGGCGGATCACCGACGGCGTGCCGCCGCGATTCAGCCGCACGGTGAGGTCGAGCGGTTCCTGCGCGCCGGTCAGGCGCTGGATGGCGGCGGTCAGTGTGGCGGAGTCCTCGGGGGCCACGTAGCGGGGGAGCGACCCGAGTTTGATGGGCCCCCGGCCGGGGTCGCGCTGCAGGATCCGGTACGCCTCCGCCGACCAGGTGACCTGGCCCTGCACCAGGTCCCACTCGGCCCAGCCGGCTTCAGCGGCCCGCTGGAGCCGTTCCAGATGGGACGTCAGCCGTCGTTCGGCGTCGTGGAACTGCCAGTTCACGAGCAGCCCGTCACCGAACCGTGCGGCGCGCATGCTCACCACCGTCAGTACTTCTCCCTGGGCGGTCGGCACCGACATGGGCGTCGGTGGAAGCTGGAACGGCTCACCGTTGCGCAGCGCGTGCAGGTATCCGTCGAAGACGCCGGTGCCGGTCACGTGCGGGTAGAGGTCGAGCAGCCGCCGTCCGCAGAACTCATCGGCGCGACGCCCGCCGGCGTCGACGGCTGCCGGGCTGCACCGGTCGAACCGGAAGTCGACGATCTCCCCTGCGCTGTCGCGTACCGGGGCGAGCAGGGCGAAGGATCCGGGCAGGGTCTCGAGGATCGCTTCCACCCAGTGGGCAGCGGGTGAGGCCACCGGCGCACCCTGGCCGTCCTGCAACAGCTGGGACAGCCGGCGTCCGCAGGCCTCGGCGACCGCGCTGACGTAGGCCCGGATGCCCGGTTCGGGTAGTTCGCCCTCGGCCCAGATGATCGAGGCCACACCGAACGTGCGGTCCCGGTCCCGCAGCGGGATGCACGCTCGCAGGTCGCCCTCGCCGAGCAGCTCGTAGCCGAGCTCGGCGGCTCCCTTGCGGTCGATCCACAGCGGGCGGCCGCTGACCACGGCGCTCAGGAACGCCACTTTGAGCGTTCCCGGCACGCGCTGCCAGGCGCTCGCCAGGCCTTTGGGCAGCCCGTGGGTGCCGACGAGGCGGACCGCGCCGTCGGGCTCCAGGACGGCCAGCAGCACAGCCGTGACGCCGATGTGGCGCAGCCCCTCCGACCAGGCCACCTCCGCCAGCTCGGACGGGTCGGCGGCGGCGGACAGGGCTGCGCAGGCGAGGTGGTACCGCGCCGTGATCTCCTCGGGAAGCAGCGATACCAGGGGAGGAGTTGCTTCGCCCCGGGGTGGTGTGGTGCCGCGGCGCGCGGTCACGTAGCGCTCCGGGCGGAATCCGTCTTCGTCGGATGGCCCAGAGGCCGGCTCCGGAATCGGTGCGGCGATCCCCAGCAGGCCGGCGGCCACCTCGGCCACCTTCATGTTGCTGCGCTGTGAGATCTGGGACAGGTGGCTGAAGGCCTCGTCGGGCGTGCAGCCCAACCGGCCCGCAAGCAAACCTTTGGCCTGTTCGATGACGGCTCGGTGCCGCTGGGACCGCCGGAGGCCCTCAACCTCCGCTTGCAGACGCTGAACGGCGGTGGTCAGACGTTCAACGTCCGTTTCCGCTTGCTTCCCGGGGGCGCGGCGCTGCATCTGGGCCCCTCTCATTCCCGCCGTGATGTCGGCCTGGCGACCGGAGTCCGCCTGGTCGCCGGGCGGACCTCGACGAAGCGTACTGCCGCTGATGACGCTGCGCTGGGAATGCGATTCGTCCGAGAAATACCGGTGTGGCCGTGTGCAGACGGCCCGAGGGGGAAGACGGTGCCCCGACCGGAACGCCGACGCGCACCCAGGAACGGGGGACCATTCATGTCAGCGCGCAAAACCTGGCAGGCAGGCCTTGTGACCTGCATTCTTGCGCTGCCGGCCGGCATGGCCGGATGCGCCTCCGGATCGGAGGAGGTGCCTCCGGCACGGCCCACGGTGGCACTCGGGGACCGTGACGTCATCGGCCGTACCGTCACGGTGTCGGGAAAGATCATCAGCATCCTCACCTCGGAATCGTTCGTCATGGCGGCCGACCGGTTCGGTGATCTGTCCCTGCTCGTGCTGAGCGACGGCCGGCCTGGCCTCGCCAAGGGTCAGACACTCACTTTCGACGGCAATGTTCAGGTGTTCACCTATGAGGCGTACCGGCGGCAGTACGACCTCGCCGAACGGCAGGCCTACGGGCCGTTCGAGGGCGAGAAGGCCATCGTCATGGCGCGATCAGCGCCCGCGGGTCGCCGGACGGCCACCGTACGAGCATCCGTCGTCCGCTGAAGCCGTTGCGACACGGACTCATGACAGCTTCGTGACGAAGAGGCGTCCCGGGTTTCCCGGGCCGGGCCGGGGTTATCCCGGGACCTGAAGCTCCGGCCGCCGGTGTCAAGCCCCGGCACCCGGGCCGTACCGGCCCACCTTCGCGGCATCGGAGCCACGAGCTGCCGCGGTGTTGTCCGCGCCGCCGCTCCGCTGCCAGGTCCCTCGCCCGCGCCCGTGTCTGGGTGCCGAGTGGACGTCCCGTGTGAATTCCTGGAGGAGGCACCATGTCCTCGCTCGCCGTCTCGACCCACGCCGATCCGGCTGGGCGCGACCGTGCCACCATCGACGCGATTCGCTCGATGCGCGATCCCGGCTGCCCGCTGGCACGGCGTGAACGGCTGCGGCAGGAGGCCATCCGCCGGGAGTTGCCGCTCGCCCGCCACCTGGCGCACGGCTACGCCGACCGCGGCGAGCCGATCGAGGACCTCGTGCAGGTCGCTGCCCTGGCCCTGGTGAAGGCGGTCGACGGATTCGACCCCGACCGGGGCACCAGCTTCGCAGGGTACGCATACCCGACGATCCTCGGTGAACTGAAGCGGCACTTCCGGGACCGGACCTGGAGCGTGCATGTCCCCAGGCGGCTGCAGGAACTGTGCCTCGACATCGCTCGGGCCCGGACGGATCTGCTGCAACAGCTGCACCACGAACCGACCGCGGCGCAGATCGCGGAGGTGATCGGCGTGGCGGAGGCGGATGTCCGAGCCGCGTCGGCCGGTGCGTCGGCCTACCGGGCCGACTCGCTCAACCGGCCCGTGGGCTCGGCCGATGATCCCTGCGAGCGGCAGGAACTGCTGGGTGCCATCGACCCCGGCCTGGAGTCGGCTCCCGACCGCGTCCTGCTGGAACCGGCTCTCCGCAGCCTCCCCGAACGCGCCCGCTACGCCGTGCGCCGGTACTTCTTCGACAACCGCACCCAGGACGAGATCGCCGCCGAGCTGCACGTCTCCCAGATGAGCGTCTCCCGCCTGCTCAATCAGGCGCTTGCGCGTCTACGGTCCCGCCTCGCCCCGGCGACGCCGGAGTCCGCGAATGGGGACGTCCGGGTGCACACGTACGAGGCGCAGGTGGGCTGCGTGGTCGCCACGGTGGTCGGCGGCGCTGCACCGGTGGGCGGTGAGCTGCGGTACGCGCTGGTGGACACCCTGGTGAGCCGGCGTCCCCGTACGCTCGTGGTGGACCTGCGCCGGCTCACGCAGCCGAGCGTCGCCACCGCGCAGGCGCTGATGGCGGCGTACAGCGCCGCCGGGCACGTGGGGGCGCGGCTCTGCGTGGTCAACATCGCCGCCGATCTGCTGGCGCTGCTGCAGCGCACCGGTGTCACTCGCTTGATGCCGTGCCGGGGTGTCGCCGCGTCGCGCCGCCCGGAGGCCCAAGCGGATGCGGGGCCGGTACCCGCGGAGGCTGCCGGATCGGCACCGCAGCGCGCTACCGCGACCGGCGGGCGCGGGAAACCGCCTACCGGCCCGCGGCGGTGCGCGGGAACCTCGCGCCGGCCGGCCGCCACTCCGGAGGTCACCGCCTCGCCGGGCCTCGCCGCCGTGCCAGTGCACCGGCGCGGGTTCGCGCTTGCCGCTGTCGCGCGGACATCGCCGCCGGCCGAGGTGCCGCGACGGCGACAGCCGCTGGTGGCCCCTGCCGGAACGGCAGCTGCGTCGCGGCCACCGTACCGGCGACGCCGCCTCGGCCGGGCTCGGCCGCCTCCGCCGCGCCGCGCGGGCCACTCCCTGCTCTGTCCAGCCGTCCGATGGCGAGGTTCACGATGAGCAGCGTTCGCCCGGTCCCATCGGCACCGGCTACGGAACGAGCTGAGCCGTCCCTGCGTGACATCGTGAGAGATCACGGAGCGGTGTCGTTGCTGCGGCAGAGCGCCCTGCGTTTCCGGTACGGCGACGCCTTCAGCCACGCCCGTGCCCTGGCGTTGCTGCTCTGCCTGGCCGTCGTGCCCCTGCTCATCGCGCTCACCGGGCTCGCCGACGAAGCCGGCGTGGACGAGGGCGGCCAGTTCGTCGTCCGGGTCACCCTCGAACTCACGCCCGGCCGCAGCGACGACCTCGTACGGCGGCTGCTGTCCGGCACGTCCGGCGAGAGCGGAGAAGTGGCCCAGGTGCTCGGGCTGCTGACCGGCGCCGTCGCGATGACGGCCGCTACCGCGCAGGTCGAGCGTGGCGCCAACCGTATCTACGGCGTCCAGCGGGACCGCCCCAGCGTGCACAAGTACGTACGGGCTCTGGTGCTCGCCATCGTGGCGGGCGTGCCGACGGTTGCCGGCTTCGTCATGGTGGTCGCCGGCTCGGCGGTGGACGCCGCACTCGACCAGGCTTACGACTGGGCGGTGCCGGTCGGCATCCTGTGGCGGCATCTGCACCTTCCGCTTGCCGTCCTGCTCATCGTTCTCGGCACCACCCTGCTGTTCCGCCACGCTCCACGCCGGCGTCAGCCCTCGCCCGCCGGTCTCATGCCCGGCGTCCTCATCACGACGGTTCTGTGGTTCGGGCTGTCCTCACTCCTGGCGACATATGTCGGTAGCGGACTCTCCTTCAGTGACATCTACGGACCGCTGACCGCTGTGATGGCTCTGCTTCTGTGGGCGAATGCCACCGGCACGGCGCTGTTCTTCGGCTTTGCTTGTTGCGCCCAGCTGGAAGCGTGCCGCAGGGGCGACTGCGCGCCGTGTGAACCGGACCGGTGGGGAAGGGTCTGATCGCGCCCGGTCATCGAGGGCTCGGGCTCTCGGTGGCCGGTCGGGGCGGCCCGGTGGAGGGAGCGCTGTCAGGCTCATGGGCCGGAGCCGAGGTGCTCGGCTCCGGACGCGTGGCCGGCGGGTCGTCCGGGACAGTGGCGCCGGTGGACGGGCTGACCGTTGGAGCCCCGGCCGACCTCGTCGGCCGGGGCTCCGGGGAGGGGAAACCGGATGACTGATCAGGCTCCGGTGCCCGGCTCGTCGGGGAGACCGGCGCGGTGGGATCGGTGGCGGACGGCGGGGATGTGGTGGAGCGCGTGGCCCGCCGTCGTGGACCGTCGGGGGAGGAGCCGGTGTGTGTCGCCCGGGCCGGCCGTACCGCATGAGGGGTTGTCGACGCTCGCACCCGGGTCACCGCGCGGGCACACGCCACACCGTCGACGGCGAAGCCGTCGGGCACCTCGTCGCTGTGCGCGTCGACGGTGCCGGAGAGGGACATGGTGACGGTGCCGCCGGGAGCCACCGGCTGGGCGGCCTTGATGCGTACGGTGCCGCGGTGTTGCGTCCACGTCCCGCCGGAGGTCTCGGCGACCTGCTGCCCGTCCGGCACCATGAACCGCAACGTCCAGTGCCGCATCGTGCGCTCGCCGGTGTTCGTCATGCGCAACCGTGCGGTGAACGAACCGGCGCCGTCGCGGCGGCCGGTGTACTCGGCGGCGCACGACGGAACCGCGGCCGTCCGGTCCTGCGCCGGCATGTCGGCCTCAGCAACGTCGCGTGGCGATCCCGAGCCGGGTAGCTGCACGGCCAGCAGCCCGGCTGCCACGAGGACGGGCGCCGCCACCGTCACCGCCATCTTGCGCGACAGCGCCGGGCGCCGGTGCGCGACAGTGGCCGCCATGCCGTGGGCCTGGGCGGCGATCGCCGGAACGCCGCGTCGCAGGACCTGCCGTCCCTCGGCGGCGAGCGCCAGCACGGTCGCGGCCTGCTCGGCCGACGGACGGTGTTGCGGGGCTGCCGCGAGACACCGGTGGTAGAGACGGGTCACGTCGGCAGGAAGGCTGGGTGCTTCCGGCAGCTCCGGCACGGGAATGCGGCGGCGCTGGGCCAGAACCTCGTCCACGCCCGTCAGGCGCCACGGCGGGCGGCCGGTGAGGCATTCGTACAGCAGCAGGCCGAGGCCGTACACGTCGCCGGCCGGCAGTGCCTCGCCTTGGTGCAGCTGTTCCGGCGGTAGGTAGGCCGGCGTGCCCCAGATGCGTCCCGCCGCGTCGGTCGGCCGGTCGCCGGCGGCCGCGCACACGCCGAAGTCCACCACCTTCGCCCCGGCGGACGTCAGCATCACGTTGCCCGGCTTGACGTCGCGGTGCACGAGGCCGATGCCGTGTGCGGCCGCCAGAGCGCTCGCCACCTCGGCGCCCAGAGCGGCGGCATCCGGCCACTCCATCGGCCCGTCGCGTGCGATTCGCTGTGCCACGGTGGACCCGGGAACGTATTCCATGACGATGTACGGCTGGATGGCGTCCCCGACGGCCTCCTCGCCGTAGTCGTAGACCGCCGCAATGTGCGGATGACACAGCTTCGCCGCCGCTCGCGCCTCCCGGCGGATCAGGTCACCCGGCACGGCATCGGTGGTGAGACCGGGGCTGAGGAGCTTGACGGCCACCGTACGGTCCAGGACCAGATCATCGGCCCGCCACACCGCGGCCATGCCGCCCTTGCCGATCGGCGTGACGAGCCGGTACCGGTCAGCCAGGACATGCACGCTTCTACCCCCTCCGTCGGACCGTTCCGGCCCGCGGGGCCGTACCCGGGAGCTGGATCCGGAAACGACCGGAGCTGCGTCACGGTGGCTGCCGCCGGGTACGCGCGTCGTCATGCGAACCGCTCATCGAGGAGGAGACGAAGTGGCTGAGCGTCGAACAGCTGTGGTGACCGGCGGATCCGCGGGTGTGGGCCGCGCCGTCGTCCGGGAGCTGGCCGGGCACGGGTGGGATGTCGCGGTGCTCGCCCGGGGCCGTGCCGGGCTCGACGGCGCGGTCAAGGATGTCGAGACCGCCGGCGGCCGCGGCCTGGCCGTGCCGACCGACGTGGCCGATCTGGCGCAGGTCCGGTCGGCGGCCGCCGCGGTCGAGCGCGAGCTCGGGCCGATCGACCTGTGGGTGAACGACGCGTTCGCCGGGGACCTGCGGTACTTCTGGGAGATCCCCGAGCAGGAGTACCGGCGGATCACCGAGGTCACGTACTTCGGTCAGGTGAACGGCACGCGGGTGGCGCTCGAGCACATGCGTCCGCGTGACCGCGGAGTGATCGTGCAGGTGGGCAGCGCGCTGGGGTTCCGCGGCATCCCCCTGCAGGCGGCGTACTGCGGGGCGAAGCACGCGGTCAAGGGGTTCACCGAGAGCGTGATCACGGAGCTGAAGCACTGCGGCAGCGCGGTCAAGGTCTGCATGGTGCAGCTTCCCGGGGTCAACACCGTCCAGTTCGACTGGAACGCGACGAGTTTCGACGAGCACCCGCAACCCGTACCGCCGGTGTTCCAGCCGGAGATCGCCGCGCGAGCGGTCCGTTTCCTGGCCGAACACCCGAGGCGGAACATGTGGGTCGGGGTCTCCACGGCGTACACGATCCTCGGTAACCGGGTCGCGCCGTGGTTCCTGGACTGGTACATGGCCCGCAAGACGGTGGGCGGCCAGCTCACGGCGGCGCAGGGCCCACGGTACGGGAGCAACGTCTTCGAGCCGCGCGACGACGAAGCGGACCGGGGCGCGCACGGCATGTTCGACGCCAAGGCGAAGTCACGCGACATGTGGTCGTGGACGTCGATGCACCGGAAGGCGCTCGCCGGCGCGGCTGCCGTGGCCCTCGCCGGTCTCGGCCTCGCGCGGCGCCGCTGATCCGCCTCAGCGCAGCCGGCTGGGCCACCCACTGGCTCGGCCGAGCAGCGCCAGCATCGCCGGCACCAGCAGCGACCGGACGAGGACGGCGTCGATCAGGACGCCGAGCGACATCGCGAAAGCGATCTCCCGGAACGGGCGCAGCGGCACCACCGCCAGCAGGGCGAAGGTGGCCGCGAGCGTGACCGCCGCGGTGGTCACGGTCCGCGAGGAGGGCGGTACGACCGCAACCAGCGCCTCCCGCAGCGGGCGCCGCCGAGCCTCCTGCCACACGTGACCCACCGTGAAGATCGTGTAGTCCGACCCGAGCGCGACGAGCAGCACCGCGACGGCGAACGGCACATAGAACGTCAGCCCGTCATGGCCCAGGACGGTGTCGAACAACCACGTCGTGATCCCGAGGGCCGACCCGAGCGCGAGCACGTTCATCCCCAGCAGCAGCACCGGCGCCACGAGCGCCCGCAGGAAGAACATCACCATCAGCAGATTGACGAGCAGCGTGGCCACCACGATGCGCTCGAGGTCGTCGGTGGTCTGCCGGACCACCATCTCGCCGATCGCCGTGTCGCCCGCCAGGTCGGCGGTCACATCGGAAAGCCCGGCGGCGCTCAGCAGCGCCGGCAGATCGGTACGTAGCGCCGCGAGCGTGTCGATCGCCGTCGCTCCCAGCGGCGCGCTGTCGAAGACTATGAGGTAACGGGCGGCGTCCCCGTCCCGGGCCAGCACCAACCCCACCGCCTCGCGAGACGGCTGGTCGGCCGGGCCGATGACACCCGCCACACCGGAGCGCCCGCCGAGCATCCGTTGCAGGCGTGCTAGCGCTTCGCGTTGCTGCGCCACGTCCTTGCCCTGCACGAGCAGCACGGTGGGCGACACGATGCCGTCGGCGAATCCCGCCCGGGCGGCCGCCGCCGCCCGGCTGACCTCGTTGTCAGCGGGTAGCGACGGAACGAACGACAGGCCGATGTCCATGTTCCGCACCGGCAGGGCGGCGGCCGTGAGCACGACAAGTCCGGCCAGCAGGACGGGCAGGGCGATCCGGGGCCGGACGAGCCGGCGGATGCGGCGCCGGCGCCGGTCCAGCGCCGTACGGGCGAGGCGTCCGGTGGTGATCCTGCCCCCGCCCGGCCAGAAGAGGGCGGGCCCCAGGATGGCCAGCAGGGCCGGTACCAGCGTGGTCGCCACCGCCATACCGACCAGGACGGCCAGGGCCATGCCGGGTCCGAAGGCCCGGAACAGGGCCGACTCGGCCACGACCAGCACGCCGGTGCCGCACGCCACGGTCAGCCCTGCGACGGCGACGATGGGGCCGGTGCTGCGGGTGGCCCGGCGGGCGGCCGCCAGCCGGTCGTGGTCGGCCAGCTCGCGGCGCAGCGCGAACAGGTAGAAGATCATGTAGTCGGTGACCACGCCGAGCAGGAGCGCGACCAGCAGCGGTTCGACCTCGCTGGGGATGTCGACGTGCAGCGCCGCGCCGGCCATCGCGGCGACCTGGAGCGTGACCCGGACGGCCACCCCGGCAGTGATCAACGTGAGCAGGGGTGCCACCAGGGAACGGAAGGCCGCCGCGACGATCAGGAGGACGGCCGCGAGGGTCGCGAGCTCGACGGTGGGCAGGGACCGGCCCACCACCTCGCCCTGCTCGACCCGCGCCGGGACGGTTCCCGTGACGCCCACGACGTGGTCCTCCGGGCCGAAGTGGCGTTCGGCGAAGGTCTGCGCCGCGCGGAACTGCGCGGAGAAGCCGACGTCCGGCGGGATGAAGAGCAGCGTCATGATGGTGGTGCCGCTCTCCCGGCTGCCGGGGAACCAGCCGAAGCTGTTGGGTACGGGGATCGCACCGAGGATCGGTCCCGTGTCGTCGTACTGCTGCTGGGTCACGGCGGCTGCCCGGGCCACCGCCTCGGCCTGGGTGAGGTTCGTCAGACCCGCCGGATCGCGCTGGACCACGGCCACCCTGCTGAGCAGGGGAAAACCGAAGCGTTCGAACGACTGCAGCTCGGTCTGGATCGGCGGGCTGTCCGCGGACACGAAGCCGTCCACACCGCCGCCTGCGGACGGCACACCGGTTGCCGTCAGAGCGAGCACGGCCCAGACGGCCACGACGATCCACCGGGCGCGGATCAGGCGCCCTGCGAAGCCCAGCGCCGGCCCGTCCGGTGCATCGGGACGCCGGCTCACGAGCGCACCGGGCACGACATGGCGACCTCCGTTCGTCCGGCGGCGCGCCCGGAAGGGCCAGGCCGCCGGAATCGAGGCCGGTCCTACCCCTCAACGGGCCTGCCTCACACACCGCCACGGCCGCTTGCGGCTTCGCATGCCGGGGTATGGCCGGGTCCCCGCGGAGAGGACTCGTCATGGCCGACAACGGATCCGGTGCAGGCCGGCGTGCCCGGTGGCTCGTGCCCGTTCTGACTTTCCTTGTCGGCGCCGTACTGGGCGCCGCCGTCTTCGCCCTGATCCGGCCGGGCGCGGACGCCGAGCTCTCCGGGCCTGCGCGTGACATCCCGGTCGGCGTCGCACCCAGCGGGGGCCAGATCACCGTTCCGGCCAGCTGCACTCAGGGTCTGGAGCGGGCTCGCGCAGCACTGGCGGGCGGTGATGAGGCCGCCGGAGCGCTGCGCAGGTTGCAGACCGCGAAGTTGCAGAGAATCTTGAACGATCTTCAGCACGCGCAGACCGACGTCGACCGCCTCGCCGAGCAATGCCGTCAGGAGAGCCGGAGCAGCAGGTGAGGCGCGCGGTCAGCTGCCGGACCGGGCACCGGAGACAGTCGGCCGGAGCCGTCCGAGCACCGTACCCGCGGCGCGCCGGGCGTTGGCGTAGCTGATCCGGCAGAGGCCGGCGTCACGGTGCACGGCAGGCGACTCGGCCACAACGGAACCGTCCGCAGCGTGCAGGAGCCAGCGGAAGTGCATGGTTTCGTCGCGGACGACCTCCAGCTCGCCTGCTCCCTCCCGTAACTGCGCGACCGCCTCCGGCCAGGGCGGCCGGTCCCGTCCGCCGGCCTCGTGGGCGAGCACGTCAGCCCTGGACGAGGTCCGGACGACGAGTCGCCATCGGCTCGCGTCATCGCGGCGTGTCTCCAGCCTGATCATGGTCCCTCCCGGTTGTCGTGCGGGCTTCGTGCCGCGCCTACCCGAGAGGCAGACGGCGGAAACGACGGCCGACCCGGCGAACGGTCAACAAATCGTCATGCAGCCGTCACAGAAACGGCGGTTGTCCCGGGCATCGACATCCGCCTTTCCATCGATTGACTCCGAAGAGGGTGACCATCATGAACGTGCACAGGCTCGTGCTCTCAGCGGTCCTGCTGACCGGTGCCGCAGCATGCAGCGACGACAGCGGGAACACTCCGTCGGCGAGCGGCGGCACCACCGCGCCGGCCACGTCGAGCTCACCGGCGGCCGAACCCTCCGTGCCCCCGAGCGCCCCCGCCGGTACGGCGCCGTCCTGCGTCACCGGCCGGTGGCGGGCGACCGGGGTCGCGTCGACCGGCGACCTGGGCGACGTGCGGGGCCGCATCGCGGGCGGGACGGGCACCGTGCTGACCGTGGGCGACGACGGCCGGACCGAGGTGGACTTCAAGGCCTCCCGGCCGCTGACTTTCACCGCCGAGGCCGCCGGAGCCGACGTCCGTGGCCAGGTTGCCTACAAGGGCTCGTTCCGGGGCGCCGTGGCGTTCCAGGGGGACAACGGCACGGGCCGGTGGGATCCGCAGGGAAAGATCAGCTGGAGTGATCTCAGCGCGACCGTACGGCTCGACAAGCCGTTCGACGTGACGCTGCTGGACGACGTGAGCCTCGCCGACATCGACCGTGACGCCCTCCCGGGCGCCAGCGGCGCCGTCGACGTGCAGCCGATCCTGCGCGGCGGGACGTACGAGTGCCAGGGGGAGACGCTGCGGTTGCGGACGCGTGCCAACGGCCCGGACCTGACGTGGACCTTCGCCCGGGCGAGCCGCTGACGAACGACCGCCCGAACATGAGGTGGACGCGACGTCAGGCGTCCGATCCAGCGATTTCACCGCTGGGCTTCCGGGTAGGGCTGCCGCTTCGTACCGATGAGGGAGGCGACGATGACCATCCACGACCATCAGCCTGCACGCAGCGCGGCCCAGCTGGGGGTGGCCCAGCGGGTGATCGCGGTGCACGAGGATCACGCCGAGGCCGAGCGCACCGTCCAGGCTCTCGCCGAGGCCGGGATCCCGGCAGGCCGCACGAGCATCGTGGGCCGCGGCCTCACTTTCGCCGACCGGGGGACCGGGCGGTTGTCGACCGGGGAGGTGACGGCTCGGGGGGCGGTGTCCGGTCTGATCGTCGGCGCCCTGACGGGATGGCTTCTCGGGCTCTTCGATCTGGTGACGTCGTCGGTGTCGACGTGGTGGCTGGTCGTCAACGCCGCCGCGCTGGGCGCCGTGCTGGGCGCGACCATCGCCCTGGTGGGCTATGCCGCCACCCGTGGGCGTCGGTCCTTCTCCACCCCGCCGACGCTGACGGCGTCCCACTACGACGTGCTCGTCGACGCTGATCTGGCCGATCACGCGGTCCGGGTGCTCACCGAGCGGTGAGGCGGCGCGGGCTTCCGGGACGGCCGTTTGCCCGGCGCGCGCCCGGGTAGGTGCGCCGCCGGCCGGTCGTCGTACCGGATGTCGACCGTCGTGACGGAAGGGGTTACCCATGCCCGAGATCGTGGGGGAGAGCCTGGCAAAGCGATTGATCGCCTGGGGGGTGGACACCGTTTTCGGGCTCCCCGGCGACGGGATCAACGGGATCATGGAGGGCTTCCGGCGGCACTCCGACAGGCTGAAGTTCGTCCTCGTGCACCACGAGGAGGCGGCCGCGTTCATGGCGACCGGTTACGCCAAGGCCACCGGCCGGCTCGGCGTCTGTGCGGCGACCTCGGGCCCGGGCGCCATCCACCTGCTCAACGGTCTGTACGACGCGAAGCTGGACCACGCGCCGGTGCTGGCGATCACGGGCATGCAGGAGACGTCGATGCTGGGCAGCCGGTACCAGCAGGAGGTGCATCTCGACCGGCTCTACCAGGACGTGGCCGACTACAACCTGATGATCAGCAACCCGCAGCAGGTGCCGGGAGTGGTGGATCTGGCGATCCGCAACGCACTGATCAAGCGGACCGTCTCCCACTTGACGTTCCCCACCGACATCCAGGTGGCCGATGTCGGTGAGGATCCTTACCGCCATGTCGGGCCAGGGCGGCCCACGACCAGCATGCCTGCTCTCGACAGGCCGCAGCTGCCCCCCGGTGAGCGCGAGCTGCGGGCGGCCGCCGAGGTGCTCAACGCCGCGAAGAAGCCGGCGATCCTCGTGGGTGTCGGCGCCAAGCACGCCCGCGACGAGGTCATCGCGGTGGCCGAGAGGCTGGGCGCCCCGGTGGTCAAGACCCTGCCCGGCAAGGTCGTGGTCCCCGACGACCACCCGGTCACCACCGGCGGCCTGGGCCTGCTCGGCACCAAGCCGAGCGAGGAAGCCATGGAGGAGTGCGACACGCTGCTCATGGTCGGCACGTCGTTCCCGTACGGGAAGTACCTGCCCGAGCCCGGGGAGGTGAAGGTGGTGCAGATCGACTCCGACGCCACGTTGATCGGCCTGCGCATGCCGATCGACGCGCCCGTCGCCGCAGACGCCAAGAAGGCGCTGCAGGGTTTGTTGCCGATGCTGACCGGCGGGGACGGGTCCTTCCTGGCGAAGTACCGCAAGGAGATGGACTCCTGGCGCGCCGACATGGCCGCGCTCGAGGACGAGAGCCGGGACCCGATCGCGCCGCAGTACGTCATGGGCGTGCTCGACGACCTCGCCGCCGACGACGCGATTCTCACCTGTGACTCGGGCACGATCGCGACGTGGTCCGCGCGGCACTGGACGATTCGCGGCGACCGGCAGTTCTACCTGTCCGGCAACCTCGCCACCATGGCGCCGGGGCTGCCGTACGCGATCGCGATGCAACACGCCTTCCCCGGGCGGCAGGTCGTCGCGTACGTCGGCGACGGCGGGTTCGCGATGCTCATGGCGGAGTTCCTGACCGCCGTGCGGCACGAGCTGCCGATCAAGGTGGTCGTCAACAACAACAATTCGTACGGGCAGATCCTCTGGGAGCAGATCGTGCTCGGCTATCCCGAGTACGCGGTCCGGCACCAGCAGCCCGAGGCTGACTTCTCCACCTGGGCCCGCGGCTGCGGAGCGTACGGCGCCAAGGTCAGCAAGCCGGGCGACGTGCGCAGCGCCATCGCGGAAGCGCTGGCGCACCCGGGCCCGGCGCTGGTGGACGTGGACGTCAACCCGAACGAGCCGCCGATGCCGGGCAAGGTGAAGTACGAGCAGGCCAAGCATTTCACCGAGGCCTTCCTGCGCGGCCAGCCGCACAAGATGGCGACGATGGCGACGGTGGTCCGCGACAAGATCAACGAGCTTCGGGCATGACCACGGTCAAGCTCCCCGCGCCCGTCGTCCGGGTTCCCCGAGGCGGCGACATCGACGTCGCCGCGCTGGCACGTGACCTGACGGCCGAGGTGGACGGCGAGGTCCGCTTCGACGCCGGGTCCCGGGCCGCGTACTCCACCGACGCATCCAACTACCGGCAGGTGCCCATCGGCGTGGTGGTGCCCCGCACCGTCGAGGCCGGCGTGGCCGCCGTAGCGGTGTGCCGGCGCTACGGCGCCCCGATCACCTCCCGCGGAGGGGGCACCAGCCTGGCCGGGGAGTGCACCAACGTCGCCGTGATCATCGACTGGTCGAAGTACTGCCACCGGCTGCTGGATGTCGACGCCGAGGGCCGCACCTGCCTCGTGGAGCCCGGCATCGTGCTGGACCTGCTCAACGATCAGCTCCGCGACACCGGCCTGGAGTTCGGCCCCGAGCCGGCCACGCACGACCACTGCACCCTGGGCGGGATGATCGGCAACAACTCGTGCGGGGCGACGGCGCAGCGTACGGGCAAGGTCGTCGACAACATCGTCGAGCTGGAGGTGCTGCTCTACGACGGCACCCGCATGTGGGTCGGGGAGACGCCCACGGACGAGTACGAGCAGATCGTCGCCGCCGGCGGCCGACCGGCCCAGATCTACCGGCAGCTGCGGACCCTCCGGGACCGGTACCTGGCGCAGATCCGGACCCGGTACCCCGACATCCCGCGTCGGGTCTCCGGCTACAACCTCGACAGCCTCCTGCCCGAGAAGAACTTCCACGTGGCGCAGGCGCTGGTCGGCACCGAGGGCACGTGCGTCACCGTCCTGCGCGCGCGCCTGAAGCTCGTGCCGATCGTCAAGGTGCGCAGCCTCGTCATGATCGGCTTTCCCGACGTCGGCGCCTCGGGCGACGCGGTTCCCCGGATCCTGCCCCACCGGCCCATCGCCCTCGAGGGCATCGAGCACAACCTAATCCACTTCGAACGGGCCAAGCATCTCCACCCGGACGCCCTGGAGCTGCTGCCCGAGGGACGGGCGTACCTCATGGTGCAGATGGGCGGCGACAGCAAGGCCGACGTCGACCGCGCCACCGACGGGGTGCTGGACTCCCTAGGACTGGACCGGGACGACGTACGGGTGGCGTTCTTCGACGACGAACGGCACGAGAAGCAGCTGTGGGAGGTGCGGGAGTCCGGGCTGGGCGCGACCGCCCGGGTGCCGGGGCTGCCCGACACCTGGCCGGGCTGGGAGGACTCGGCGGTGGACCCGGGCGACCTCGGCGACTACCTGCGTGACCTCCAGGCCCTGTTCGCCGAGTACGGCTACGAGCAGACGTCGCTGTACGGCCACTTCGGTCAGGCCTGCGTCCACTGCCGCATACCGTTCGACCTCACCAGCAGCGACGGCATCGCCCAGTTCCGGTCCTTCATGCACCGGGCGGCCGAGCTCGTGGCCCGCTACGGCGGCTCGCTGTCCGGCGAGCACGGGGACGGCCAGGCCCGCGCGGAGCTGCTGCCGGTGATGTTCGGCGAGGAGCTGGTGACCGCGTTCGGCCAGTTCAAGGCGATCTTCGACCCGGACGACCGGATGAACCCCGGCAAGGTGACCGCGCCCAATCCTCTCGACGGTCAGCTGCGCCTCGGCGTGGACTACAACCACGGAGACGTGGCCACGCACTTCCAGTACCCGAACGACGAGGGCAGCTTCGGTCGTGCCGTGCTGCGGTGCGTGGGCGTCGGGAAGTGCCGGCGCCACGAGGGTGGTGTCATGTGCCCGTCGTACATGGCCACGAAGGAGGAGGAGCACTCGACGCGGGGCCGGGCCAGGATGCTGTTCGAGATGCTCGACGGCGCCGCCCGCGGCGGGGCGATTGGCGACGGCTGGCGCTCCGACGCGGTCAAGGACGCCCTCGACCTGTGCCTGGCGTGCAAGGGGTGCAAGGCCGACTGCCCGGTCAACGTCGACATGGCGACGTACAAGGCCGAGTTCCTCTCCCACCACTACGAGGGACGGCTGCGGCCCCGCGCGCACTACTCGATGGGCTGGCTGCCGGTTGCTGCCGCCGCCGTGGCCGCGACGGCGCCACGGCTGGTCAACGTGCTGTCCCACGCGCCAGGGCTCGCCTGGCTGGCCAAGAAGGCGGCCGGTGTCGACACCCGCCGGGAGGTGCCGGTCTTCGCGGCCGAAACCTTCCAGGAGTGGTTCGCCCGGCACACCCCCGGCCGCTCCGGGGAGCGCGGCGAGGTGGTGTTGTGGCCGGACACCTTCACCAACCACTTCGACCCGGGCATCGCACGGGCCGCCGTACAGGTCGTCGAGGACGCCGGCTGGCGGGTCGTCGTCCCCGGACAGAAGGTCTGCTGCGGGCTCACCTGGATCTCCACCGGGCAGCTCGACACGGCCAAACGGGTGCTGCTGCGTACGGTCGAGGTCCTACGGCCCCACCTGCGCGCCGGGCACCTGATCCTCGGCCTGGAGCCCAGCTGCACCGCGGTCTTCCGCAGCGACGCCGAAGAGCTGTTCCCGCACGAC
Source organism: Nucisporomicrobium flavum (assembly GCF_016464385.1). Classification (GTDB taxonomy): domain Bacteria; phylum Actinomycetota; class Actinomycetes; order Mycobacteriales; family Micromonosporaceae; genus Actinoplanes; species Actinoplanes flavus_A. The sequence goes on from NZ_JADMLH010000026.1 coordinate 49,667, forward strand.
CAGGACGTGGAACGGCTGCGCCGGCAGACCGTGACCCTGGCCGAACTGCTCATCGAGCACACGCCCGGCTGGGAGCCGCCGCACGTGCGACGGACCGCGCACATCCAGACCCACTGCCACCATCACGCGGTCATGGGGTACGACGCCGACGCGAAGCTGTTGTCGGCGGCCGGCGTCCAAGCCGACGTCCTCGACTCCGGATGCTGCGGCCTCGCCGGGAACTTCGGCTTCGAGCAGGGGCACTACGAGGTGTCGGAGGCGTGCGCGGAACGGGTGCTGCTGCCGGCGGTGCGCGACGCCGACCCCGGCGACGTGATCCTGGCCGACGGGTTCAGCTGCCGCACGCAGGTCGAGCAGAGCGACTCCGGGGCGCGGCGCGGCGTGCACCTGGCCGAGCTGCTGGCGGCCGGGCTGGACGGCGACGACGGGCGCGGCGTGCCGGAACAGAGATGGGCCGACCGCCCCACGGCCCCGGGGCGCCCGGTGCGATGGCTGACCAGCGCCGTGGTCGCCGCGACGGCCGCGGCCACGCTGGGATACGGGTGGCGGCGATGGCGGCGCTGACCGCTTCCGCCTACACGGTTCCCACGGATGCGCCGGAGGGTGACGGCACCCTGGCCTGGACGAGCACCACCCTGGTGCTCGTCCGGGCCGCCGGGTCGGGGCACACGGGCCTGGGCTGGACCTACGGCCCCGCCGCGACCGTGCAGGTCGTCACCGGGATGCTCGCCGCGGCGGTCGAGGACATCGACCCGGACGACGTGCCGGCGGCGTGGACGGCGATGCACCGGCGCCTGCGCAACGCCGGCAGTCGCGGCATCGGGGCTCTGGCGCTGTCCGCTGCCGACAACGCCCTGTGGGACCTGAAGGCACGCTGCCACGACCTGCCGCTGACGCGCCTGCTGGGCACGGTCCGTCCCGAGGTACCCGTCTACGGCAGTGGGGGATTCACCACCTACGACACGGAGCAGCAGCACGCCCAGCTCTCCCGCTGGGTGTACGAGCAGGGCATCCCACGGGTGAAGATCAAGATCGGTGAATCGTGGGGCACCTACGTGTCCCGGGACCTGGCCCGGATGGCCGCTGCCCGCTCCACCATCGGCAAGGCGGAGCTGTTCGTCGACGCCAACGGCGGTTACCAGCGCAAGCAGGCGATCCGGGTCATGCATGCGGCGGCCGATCTCGACGTGCGCTGGTACGAGGAGCCGGTCAGCTCCGACGACCTGCCGGGACTCGCTCAGGTCCGTGACTCCGTCCGCGCGGACGTGGCGGCGGGGGAGTACGGCTGGGACCTTGACGACTTCGAGCGCCTGGCGCCGTCCGTCGACTGCCTGCAGGCGGATGTGACGCGGTGCGGAGGTATCACCGGCTTCCAGCGGGCCGCCGCCGTGGCCGCCGCGCACGGCCTCGAGGTGTCCGGGCATTGCGCACCCCACCAGCACCTGGCGGTGGCCGCGGCGACACCGAACCTGCGCCACCTGGAGTGGTTCCACGACCACGTACGCATCGAAAGCATGCTCTTCGACGGCGCGGCCGGCGCCGAAGGTGGCGCCGTGGCCGTCGACCGTTCCTCGCCGGGCAACGGGCTGGTCTTCCGGCAGGCCGACGCCGAGCGGTGGCGCTCGGCATAGGCGACAGCGGCAGGCGGTCCCCGTTTGCCACGATGCGGTGCGGGTAGCGGCCGACGATGACCGGAACCGACACCGACGAGTTGATGTCCTTGGAGCGGGCGGGCTGGGCGGCTCTCAGCCGGGGTGAGGGCCCCGCCTTCTACGCGACGATGTTCGCCGACGACGCGATCGTCGTCGTGCCCGGCGCCCTGCTCGACAAGAGCCGGACGCTGGCGTCCTGGGACGGTGTGACGCCCTGGCAGAGGTACGACCTGGTCGAACGCCGCGTGACACCGCTGGGCGACGACGCCGCCGTGGTGGTCTACGAGGCGACTGCCGCCCGGCCCGGCGAACCTCCGTACCGGGCGATCATCTGCAGCACCTACGTACGCCGTCCCGAGGGTTGGCGCCTGCTCGTGCATCAGCAGACGCCGCAGGTCTGACAGTCACGGGCGGACGTTGCGTGTGGCGAGCAGCTCCCGGCCCTGCACGTCGCCGAGCAGCTCGGGCGCGATGGTCTCGCCCCGGCGCAGCACGCTGATCGTACCCGTGCGTTCCAGGATGACCGCGGCGACGTCCTCGTACCGGTGAATGCCCGACATCCGCAGTTTCTGCCGCAGCTCATCCTCGATGACGTGCGCTGCGCGCAGGTTGTCGTGCAGGACCGCACCGTCGGCCATGAGCAGGACCGGCAGGTTGGTGAGCGCACGATCGATGCGGTGGTTGCGTCGCAAGACGCCGAAGACGGCCCGCAGAGCCAGCAGCGTTGCCATGCCGAGCAAGCCCGCCGCGAGCGTCGGTGTGTACCCGAGGACGGCACGACCCATGACGGCGCCGAACGCGATCGTGGCGGCCATGTCGAAGCTGGACATGGCTGCGAAGGCCCGCTGCCCCACCACTCGGAGCATGAGCAGGAACGCCGTGTACAGGCACACGGTGGAGACGATCACCGCAGCGGCGCCGCCCCACGTCAGACCCAATCGCACTGCCTCTCCTCCCGTCCGGAGCCCCCCGGCCACGCGACCTCCTGCAGCAGACGCAGGATCCGGGCAAGGGCTTCTGGTTCACGACGCCGTCGTCGACCCGCGATACCCCGCGGCTCCGGCTTTCACCCGATCGATCGCGGCGCTCACGCCGCGGTTCCGGCGATCGAGCGCCAGGGCAAGATCGCGGGTGGCGTTTGCGCGCCGGAACGCGGGGCAAGGGCGGCCGCATGCCTGGATGGTTGCAAGCGGGTGGCTGGGGACTTCTGGCCGGCTCCGCCCTCATGGTCGGCGCGGCAGTCGGCTACCTGGCGCGCGTACCTCAGAAGATCATCGCCTCCGTGATGGCGTTCGGCGCCGGGGTGCTGCTGTCGGCCGTGGCCTTCGAGCTCATCGCGGAAGCCCACGAGCAGGCTGGACTGACCCCCACCGCCCTCGGCGCGGTCGCCGGCGCGGTGATCTACACCGGCTGCAACGTCCTGCTCGCCCGGCGGGGCGCCCGGCACCGCAAACGGTCCGGTGAGCAGCAGCCCTCCGAGGACGAACAGGGCGGATCGGGCCTGGCGCTCGCGCTCGGCGCGCTGCTCGACGGCATACCGGAGTCGATCGTGATCGGCACCAGCCTGCTGGGCGGCGGCGCGATCAGCGTCGTGACGGTCGCCGCCGTCTTCATCAGCAACGTGCCGGAGGGCCTGTCCAGCGCGGCCGGCATGCGGCACGCCGGGCGGTCGAAGGCGTACGTGTTCGGGCTGTGGACCGGCATCGCCGTGATCAGCGGTCTCGCCGCCGTGGCGGGCTTCACGCTGCTGGGTGGTGCACCTGCCGCCGTCCTCGCCGCCATCACCGCGCTCGCGGGCGGCGCGATCCTCGCGATGATCGCCGACACCATGATCCCCGAGGCCTTCGAGAACGCGCACCTGCTCATCGGCCTGATCACGGTCGCCGGCTTCCTGGTGGCGTTCGCGCTGTCCCAGGCCGGTTGAGCGGGTTCGACCCCGGAAGGACCGGGTAGGCCGCCGCCGTGGCTGAGGAGAACAACGATGGCGGTAGCACCCGTACGGTGATCGTGGCGGTGCTCGCCAACCTCGCGATCGCGGTGGCGAAGAAGGAGCCGGACTCCCGCCACTCGTTCGGGTACGGCCAGGAACGCTACTTCTGGACGTTCCTGGCGGCGCTCGGCATCTTCCTGGTCGGTGGGACCCTGTCGATCGGCGAGGGCGTGCGCAGCCTGCTGACGCCCGAGCCGCTGGAGTCGCTGTGGGTCGGCATCGGTGTCCTGGTGATCGCCTTCGGGTTCGAAAGCTATTCGTGGCACACCGCGCGCAAACAGCTGCGAGCGGAGTCGCAGCAGCGGCAACGGTCCCTGGTCGAGCACCTCAGACGCGCGTCGGATCCGAGCGCCACGACGGTGTTCCTGGAAGACACCGCGGCGTTGATCGGCCTGGTCGTGGCCCTGGCGGCGCTCCTGCTGCACGCGGCAACCGGCTGGGCGGGGTGGGACGCGGTCGGCAGCATGGGCATCGGCGTCCTGCTCATCGTCGTGGCGTTCCTGCTGGCGCGCCGCTCCAAGACCCTGCTCCTCGACGAGTCGGCGCCGCCGGACGTGCTGGAGCCGATCCGGGCACAGGTCGCGCAGGCTGACTGGGTCGGTGAGGTCCATGAGCTGCACGCCGTGTACGTGGGACCGTCCAGCCTGCTGGTGAACGCCTGGGTCACCCCGGCCCGGGCGACCTGCCGGGAGCCGGCCGCGTACCTGGTCCGCCGGGTCGCCCAGCTGCGCTCCGAGCTGCTCCGTCATCCGGCCATCGAACACGTGACGGTGACGGTGGACGGCGAAGCCGCCCGTTCACCGTTTCCGGACACCGCGGCAGGGTAGGCGGGCCCGGGACCGCACGCTACGGATGATCGGGGCACGGCATGGCGCGAGCGCGCATCGTGATCGTCGGGGCCGGCTTCGCCGGGTACGAGGCCGCCAGGACACTGCTACGACGTTCCCGCGGCGCCGCCGAGGTGGTGCTGCTCAACCCCGCGGACTACTTCCTCTACCTGCCACTGCTGCCGGAGGTGGCCGGTGGAGTCCTCGACCCGCGCCGGGTGACCGTGCCGCTGAGCGACACCCTGCCCGGCGTACGGCTGATCCTCGGCCAGGCCGACGGCGTGGACGTCGACGCTCGTACCGTCTCGTTCACCGGGCCGGAGGGCGAACGCGGAGCGCTGGGCTACCACCGGCTCGTGCTGGCTGCCGGCAGCGTCAACAAGCTTCTGCCCATCCCGGGCGTCGCCGATCATGCGCACGGCTTCCGCGGCATCCCGGAGGCGCTGCACCTGCGCGACCACGTCATCCGCCAGATCGAGCTGGCGGACGCGGCCACCGACCCGGCCGAGCGGGCCGCCCGGCTGACCTTCGTCGTGGTCGGCGCCGGCTACACCGGTACGGAGGTCGTCGCGCAGATGCAGCTGCTGACGCATGACGTCCTCAGCCGGCATCCCCGGCTGGCCGGCACCCCCGCGCGGTGGATGCTGCTGGACACCGCCGACCACGTCCTGCCCGGCATGGACGAGAGACTGTCTGCCACGGCGGAGCGCGTGCTGCGGGAGCGCGGCGTCGAGGTGGAGATGGGCACGTCGGTCGCCGTGGCCACCGGCACCGGGGTCAAGCTCACCGACGGACGGTTCGTGGAGTCGCGCACGCTGGTGTGGTGCGTCGGGGTGCGGCCGGACCCGCTGGCGCGGAGCACCGGCCTGCCGATGACCGACGGCCGGTTGCGGGTCGACGAGTACCTGGCCGTGCCCGGGCACCCGGAGATCCTGGCCTGCGGCGACGCTGCCGCCGTGCCCGATCCCGCCCGTCCCGGGCAGCCGACACCGATGACCGCGCAGCACGCCCTGCGCCAGGGCCGGCTCGCCGCGCACAACATCGCGGCCTCGTACGGCTCCGGGCGGCGCCGGCCGTACCGCCATCGCGGCCTCGGGTTCGTGGTCGATCTGGGCGGCTGGCAGGCGGCGGCCGATCCGCTGCACGTGCCGCTGTCCGGACCGGCGGCCCGGCTGGTCACCCGCGGATACCACCTCACCGCGCTGCCGGCCAACCGGGTGCGTACGGCGGCTGACTGGCTGTTCACCGCCGTGGGATCACGCCCGGCGGTGCAGCTCGGTCTGGTGCCGGGGCCGGCCGTGCCGCTGGACAGCGACGCCCCCGAACTCGCCCACCCGTCCCGCTGAGGAGAGTCACATGCGTGCGTTGACCGTGGAACCATTGACGTCCGGCTCCGCCGAGGTCCGTGACGTGCCGGACCCCGAGGCGGGGCCGGGGGAGATGCTGGTCGAGGGACTCGCCCTGGGCATCTGCGGCACCGACCGCGAGATCGTCGCCGGGGAGTACGGGTGGGCGCCGCCCGGCCGCGACCGGCTCGTGCTCGGCCACGAGTCGCTGGGGCGGGTCCGCACCGCGCCGCCGGGCAGCGGCTTCGCCGCCGGTGACCTCGTCGTGGGCGTCGTCCGCCGGCCGGACCCCGTGCCGTGCGGAGCCTGTGCCCACGACGAGTTCGACATGTGCCGCAACGGCCGCTACACCGAGCGTGGCATCAAGGAGATCGACGGGTACGGCAGCGAGCTGTGGGCTGTGGAGACCGGCTACGCGGTGAAGCTCGACCCACGGCTCGAGCACGTGGGCGTCCTGATGGAACCCACCACTGTGGTGGCCAAGGCGTGGGAGCAGGTGGACCGGGTCGGCTCCCGTGCATGGTACGAGCCGAGCCGCGTCCTGGTGACCGGCGCCGGGCCCATCGGGCTCCTCGCGGTGCTGCTGGGAGTTCAGCGCGGGCTCGAGGTCCATGTCCTGGACCTGGCCACCGAGGGGCCGAAGCCCGAGGCTGTCGAGGCGCTGGGCGCGCAGTACCACTCCGCCGGCATGGCCGAGGTGGTCCAGCGGGTCGCACCGGACGTGATCATCGAAGCCACGGGGGTGTCGAGCCTGGTGTTCGAGGCGATGGCGGGCACGGCGTCGTACGGGATCGTGTGCCTCACCGGGGTCTCGCCGGTGGGCCGCAAGATCTCCGTGGACGTCGGTGCCGCGAACCGGGAGATGGTGCTGGAGAACGACGTGGTCGTCGGGTCGGTGAACGCCAACCTGAGCCACTATGCCGCCGCGGCCGACGCACTGGCCAAGGCGGACCTCGACTGGTTGTCGCGATTGATCACCCGCCGGGTGCCACTGGCCCGATTCGAGGAAGCCCTGCGGGGCCGCCCCGACGACATCAAGGTCGTACTGGATCTGGCCGGCTGAGGAGGATCGCATGCCTGGACGCATCGAGGACTACGCGCTCATCGGTGACCTGCAGTCCGCCGCGCTGGTCGGCCGGGACGGCTCCATCGACTGGCTGTGCCTGCCGCGCTTCGACTCCACCGCCTGCTTCGCGGCTCTGCTCGGCGACGACTCGGCCGGGCATTGGCGCATCGCCCCGGCCGGGGCCGGGGCGGCGACCGGCCGCCGGTACCACGACGACACCCTGGTGCTGGAAACCGAGTGGCGGACCGCCGACGGTGTCGTGCGGCTGCTCGACTTCATGCCGCCGCGCGGCGAGGCCGCCGACGTCGTGCGGATCGTGGAGGGCCTCTCCGGCGAGGTACCCATGCACATGGACCTCATCCTGCGGTTCGGCTACGGCCGGGTGGTGCCGTGGGTCCGCCGCCAGGGTCACGACCTCGAGGCCGTTGCAGGCCCCGATGCCGTGTGGTTGCGCACCGACGCGCCGGTGCGCGGCCGGGACCGCACCACCGTCGCCGATTTCACCGTACGGGCGGGGGAAAAGGTGCCGTTCGTGCTGACCCACCAGATCTCGCACCTGCCGCGACCCGAGCAGGCCGATCCGTTCCGGGCGCTCACCCAGACCCGGCGGTACTGGCACGACTGGATCGCCCGCTGCGACTACGACGGCCGCTGGCCCGAGGCGGTGCGCCGGTCGCTGATCCTGCTGAAGGCGCTGACGTACGCACCGACCGGCGGCATCGTGGCCGCCGCGACCACCTCGCTGCCCGAGCAGATCGGCGGCCCGCGCAACTGGGACTACCGCTACTGCTGGCTGCGCGACGCCACGTTCACCCTGCAGGCGCTGCTGGGCACTGGATACGTCGCCGAGGCCAAGGCGTGGCGGGAGTGGTTGCTGCGCGCCGTCGCCGGCGATCCCGCCGATCTGCAGATCATGTACGGCCTGGACGGCACCCGCCGGCTTCCCGAGTACACGCTGGACTGGCTGAGCGGGTACGAGAACTCCAGCCCGGTCCGGGTGGGCAACGCCGCGGCCGGCCAGCTGCAGCTGGACGTCTACGGCGAGGTGCTCGACGGTCTGCACCTGGCACGCGAGGCCGGCATCGCCGCCACCGATGCCGGCTGGGACCTGCAGAGGGCCCTGCTCGACTACCTCGAGGGCGCCTGGCGGCAGCCGGACAACGGGCTGTGGGAGGTGCGCGGCGGCCGGCGGCAGTTCGTGCACTCCAAGGTCATGGCCTGGGCCGGGTTCGACCGGGCCGTGACCGCCGTGGAACGCCACCGCCTCGACGGGCCGGTGGACCGCTGGCGGGCGGCGCGCGACGAGATCCACGCGGAGGTCTGCGCCAAGGGTTTCGACAGCGATCGCGGCACCTTCACCCAATCGTACGGATCGCCGGCCCTGGACGCGTCGCTGCTGCTCATCCCGCGGGTGGGATTCCTGCCAGGCTCCGACACCCGGGTGGCCGGCACCGTCGAGGCGGTGCGGCGCGAGCTGTGCCAGGACGGCTTCGTGCTGCGCTACCGGACCGGCCACGAGGGCGCCGACGGCCTCCCGGGCACCGAGGGCGCCTTCCTGGCCTGCACGTTCTGGCTGGTGGATGCCCTGTACGCGGTCGGCCGCCGAGATGACGCCGAGCGGATGTTCGAACGCCTGCTGGGGCTGCGCAACGACGTCGGGATGCTGTCCGAGGAGTACGACCCGGGATCCGGACGTCAGCTCGGGAACACCCCGCAGGCCTTCAGCCTGGTCGGCCTGGTGAACTCGGCGCGGCTGCTGAGCGGCACCTCGACGCGGACGTCTGCGGAGCCCGCGGTCCAGCACACCCGGCGGGACGCGGGGTGACCGGGGCGGGCCGGCGGCGGATCGTCCGTGCGATGGCCCGGATGTCGTGGCACCGGCTGCTGCTCGCGTTCGCCCTGGGATGCCTCGCGCCGCTCCTGGTGATCCGCTACGGCACGCCCGGAGCCGCCCTAGCCGTGCCGGTTGCCGGGTACGCGACCCGCCTGGCCGCCCGCAGCGGCCGCCGGGGAGCCGCCGGCAGCCCGCGCCGACGCAGGACTGTCACGAGATCGTCACAGGACCGCACCGGGTTCGCGGCCCCGCACCGGGCAGGACGGCATCGCGGCGGACACACCGCCGGAGCGCTCCATCCCGAGGAGGAGACCCGATGAGGACCAAGCGTGCCGCGGCGGCGGCGATGATCGCGGCGATGACCGTGGCAATGTCCGCCGGCTGCACAGACGACGCAACCTCGCCCGTGGCGGCGCCGTCGGCATCGGCGGCCGCCGCGGCGGACAACGGCATCGTGGACATGGTCTCGGCGGTGGAGCCCTCGGTCGTCACGATCCATACCGGTGAGGGCCTCGGCAGCGGTGTCATCTACCGCGCCGACGGGGTGATCGTCACCAACGCCCACGTCGTCGGCGCGGCGACCCGGGTGCAGGTGTCCTTCGCCGACGGTACGCAGCTGCCGGGCCAGGTCACCGGCTCCGACGACCTGACCGACCTCGCCGTGGTGAAGGTGAGCCGTACCGGGCTGCCCGCCGTCACGGTACGACAGGAACTGCCCCGGCAAGGCGAGACGGCCTTGGCGCTCGGCAGCCCGCTCGGCTTCGAGAACACCGTCACCCAAGGCATCATCTCCGGGATCAGCCGGCAGATCCCCGGCTCCGCCACGGGGGGCCGCCCGCTGGTCGACCTGATCCAGACCGATGCGCCGATCTCGCCCGGCAACTCCGGCGGTGCGCTCGTCGACGCCCGGGGCCGCCTGGTCGGGATCAACGAGGCGTACATTCCGCCGTCGGCCGGAGCCGTGTCTCTGGGCTTCGCCATCCCGGCGAGCACGGTGGTCGACGTGACCGAGCAACTGCTCAAGGACGGCAAAGTCGCGCACCCCTATCTCGGGGTGGTGCTGACCACCGTGACCCCGCAGATCGCGCAGGCGCTCGGCATGAAGGTCACCAGCGGTGCCCTGGTGCGCCAGGTCCAGCCGAGCAGCCCGGCGGCGACCGCCGGCATCCGGGCCGGCGACGTGATCGTCGGTTTCGAGGACCTCAACGTACGCACCGTCGGTGACGTCTACGCCGCCCTCCGGAAGGTGAAGCCGGGCGTGAAAGCCACCGTCAAGGTCGACCGGAACGGAACGGTCACCGACATCCCGGTCACGCTCGGCTCCCTCTCCCGCTGACGAGGGCGGGGAGACAAGCGTGCACGTCCTGGGCCGGAGCGCACGCCACGGCCGAGCACCGGCGTGCCCTGCACCGGCTGGTCCTCGCGGACGGACGCGGCTGGGACGCGGTGGGCTGAAAAACTCGATCCGATCCCATGTTTGACAACGGGAGGCGGGGGAATCCCCTGCGCCGAGCTCGTACCACGGCGTCGAGACAGCGGCGCCATGCGTCCCCGTGGATGCACCCGATGGACGAGCCCGGACAGCCGGTGTCGTAGCGGCGTGCCCTGCTTGGCCGCCTTCTCCGCCGACTCGTCGGCTCCTTCCTCTCGTGGCCTGCCCACGCCTCCCTGGCTCGCGCGGATGCAGTCCGGCGGGCTTCTCCCTGTCGCTCGGAGGAGATCCGTGACGCTTCACCATGCTGTTGCCCTGCCCGCGACCGCCGATGAGCGGCCGCAGCACGGCTCCGTCGACGACAGGGAACGCGCGACGGCGGCTCTGTTCCGGCAGATGGAGGACGCGGCGGCAAGCAGCGACGAACGCAGGCGGATCCGGGCGCGGATCATCGAGCTGAACCTGCCGCTCGCGACGCGGCTGGCGTACCGGTACCTCAACCGTGGGCAGAGCGCCGACGACCTGCGGCAGGTGGCGGCACTGGGGCTCGTCAAAGCGGTGGACGGGTTCGACGCGGCCCGCGGCAAGCCCTTCTTCGGCTACCTCGTCCCGACCGTGACCGGTGAGCTCAAGCGTCACTTCCGGGACCACGGGTGGGATGTGCACGTGCCGCGCCGGCTGCAGGAGCGCTACCTCGAGGTCACCCGGACGCAGTCCGCGCTCACCCAGCGCCTGCGGCGAGCACCCGGCGCCGCCGAGATCGGTGCGGTGCTCGGAATCGCCGATCACGAGGTCGTGGAGGCGCTCGGCGCCGCCGCCGTCTACGACGTCAGTTCCCTGAACGCCAGGGTGTCCGGTGAGGATGACGCCGCCGAACGGCAGGAGTTCATCGGCGCGGAAGACGCTGCTCTCATGTCGGTGTGCGACAAGCTCGTCCTGCGCCGGCTGGTACAGGACCTGCCGGAGCGGGATCGTCACATCCTGAGTCTGTACTTCTTCGCGGAGATGACCCAGGACCGCATAGCTGCCGTCCTCGGCATGTCCCAGATGAACGTCTCCCGGCTGTTGCGCCGGATCCTGGATCAGCTCCGCCGCGGGCTCGACGACGGGGCGGAACGACCCGCCGAACCGTCCTGCGCGCGCACCGGCATCAGCATGAACCACACCCGGGACGCGTCCGTCCTGACAGTTCACGGCGATGTGGACGCGTCGGTGCTGCGCCGGGCGCTCGTGGACGCGGTCGTCCGTGCCCGTCGAGGGCGCGTCGTCGTGGATCTGCGGCAGGCGGCGACGGCCGGAGCGGTGACCGCGCGGGCACTGGTCGACGCATACCGGGCCAGCGGTTCCAGCGGAGCGCGCCTCGCCGCAGTGGACGTGCCCCCGGAGCTCTACGACGTCCTGCGCCGGCTCGGGGTCACCCGGCTGGTGCCGTGCCGGCCTCTCTGCGCCCCCGCGGCGAGCGCATCGCTTCCCTCGGAGGACGAGCATCGCCCTCTCGCGGACGCCACGGTGCAGCCCCACCGGCCATGTGACGTCTCAGCCGAGTGGATGGTCCTGCCATCGGTCCGCCGACGGCCGCCCATGGCGACCCGCACCTCGGCGGTCGCCCGCCGGCCGACCACGGGACGACGGGCCGGGCGCCGGACCAGAGCGCCGTGACAACCCACCAGGGCTCAGTCGCCCGGCGTGGTCGGCGCCGGCGGGGGCAGCACACCGCGGTCGGCGCCCGAGTACATCGTGCGCAGCGCCAGCCGTACTCCTGCTGAGCGCACCGAACCGCGGAAGCCCGCATGCAGCAGGGCGGCCCTGGCGGCATTCCCGCCGGGACCGCCGTGCACGCCTCCGCCGGGGTGCGCCCCGGCGGAGGCCAGGTAGAGGTTGCGGATCGGGGTCTCGGCGCGGCCGAGGCCCGTCACCGGCCGGAAGATGAGCTCCTGGAACAGCTTGGTGGTGCCGCCGCTGATGGCACCGCCCACCAGGTTGCCGTCGGCGCCGGAGAGAACGGAGGGGCTCTGCACCAGCCGCCGGGAGACGAGGTCCCGGAAGCCGGGCGCGTGGCGTTCCAGGAGATCCTCCACGGTCTGCGCCTGCCGGCGTACGGCTGCCTGGTCGCGGGCCAGGTTGCGGGGAAGGTGGGTGTACGCCCACAGCACTTCCGTGCCCCGCGGTGACCGCGTGGGGTCGGCTGTGGTCATCTGGCCGAGCAGGACGAACGGCCTCTCGGGCCGGCGGCCGGTCGTGAGCGCGGCCGTGTAGTCGGTGAGGCCGTCCAGGTCGGTTCCGAGGTGGACCGTGCCGGCGCGGCTCACCTCGCCGGCCTTCCACGGCACGGGGCCCGTCAACGCCCAGTTGAGCTTCACGGTGGACGGGTCCCACATGAACCGGCGCAGGTCCTGCAGGAACCGGCTCGGGAGGTGGCGCTCACCGACGAGTTCCCGGTACAGCGTGGGCACGTCCACGTCGGCCAGGACAGCTCGGCGCGCCAGCACGATCTCGCCGCCCCGGATCCGTACGCCGTGGGCGCGGCCGTGGCGCACCAGGATCCGCTCGACCGGCCGGCCGCACCGCAGCTCGCCGCCGGCGGCGCGCAACCGGCGGATCAGTGCCTCGGTGAGCATGCCGGAGCCGCCGCGCGGAACGGGAAAACCGTAACGCTGGCCGACCATCGTCATGAGCCAGCCGAAGATCGCGCTGCCCGGCTCGTCGGCGGACATGTCGGAGTGCAGCGCCGTCCCTGCCAGCAGCAGCTGCGCTCCCTCACCGCGGAACTGTTCCCGGCCCATCCGGCGCACCGGCAGGGTGGCGAAGCGGGCGAAGCGCGCGGCGTCGGCGGCCCCGAGCCGCCGGAGCAGGTCGAGGCCTGGGCGTACGGGCGGGAACGGCTGGAACAGCGCGTCCAGCACGGCGTCGCCCACCCGGTCCCAGCGGTGCACCAGGTCCCGCCAGGCTTCACCGTCGCCGCGGGCGAACGCGTCGACCGACGCCGCCGTCTCGTCGAGGTCCCGGGACAGCACCGCCGAGCGGCCGTCGGGCAGCACATGGGCCAGGACGGTGGGCGCGTGCGACCACTGCAACCCGTGCTCCTGAAGTTGCAGCCCGCGCAGCACCGGGGAGGCCGCGCCGAGCGGATAGAAAGCGCTGAACAGATCGGAGGTGTATCCCGGAGCGAGCACCTCCGCGGAGCGCACGGCCCCGCCAGGAGTGTCCTGGGCCTCCAGCACCAGGACGCTCCAGCCCTGATCGGCGAGGAGGTTGGCGGCTACCAGCCCGTTGTGCCCGGCGCCGATGACGACGGCGTCGTAGCGCGGGGGGCGGCTTCTGCGGCGGGGAGCGGCGTGTGTGGTCACGCGGCGGTGCCTTCCCTCATCCGTCGTGGACTACACGGTGCCGCGCAGGTTTGGCCGGGGGCGGATCAGGAAAGCCGCGTCGAGGCGTGCCCGGACCGAGGAGAACACATGGAAGAGGTCGTCGAGCCCGCAGCTGCCGGAGCCGTACGGGTCCGGCTCGCGGTCGGCGTGATCGTCGCCGCGGTGCTCACCACGGCGTTGCTGCTGTGGGCCAAGTGGGTGCCGTACGGGGCCAAGATTCCCGGGCTGGCCGGTAGCGGCGTCTGGCCGGGTTCCGACATTCTGCGAACCGGCGGAGTGCAGGCCGGCGATGCTCCGTCGTGGGATGCCGCGACGAGTTTCACGGGGGCGTACGCCCGGGCGGTCTGGCGGGCACTGCTGGCCGCCTTGCTGATCAGCGCCGCCCTGCAGACGCTGGTGCCGCGGGCGTGGTTGCCGCGCCTGCTCAACCGGCGGGGGCGGCTGCGGTCGGCCCTGGCCGGCGGCCTGGCTGGTACCCCGTCCATGATGTGCACCTGCTGCACGGCTCCGGTGGCCGTGGGTCTGCGGCGGCGGGGCGCGTCGATCGCCGCCGTCGTCGCGTACTGGCTGGGCAATCCACTGCTCAGGCGGGCTGGTCGCCGCCACCTCCCCGCTCATGCAGGCCGGTCCTGCTCGGCTGACCGGCATCCTCGGTGCGGTCGTGGAACAGGCGGCCGACCGGGCGGTGCACCGGCGCCTCGGTATGGTCGCGGAGCCGCTGTCGCAGGGCCGCGCGGGCCGCTACCTGCGGGCGTCACGGTGGTCCACCCGCGCGGGCGCGGTCCTGCTCGGAGTGTCGGCGATGCGCCGTAGCCGTGCCCTGGACGTCGCCGGCGGCCTGGCTCTCGCGGCCGGCTCCCTGTTCGCCCGGCTCGGCTATTTCCACGCCGGGACGGCCTCCGCGACGGACCCCCGCTACACCGTCGTACCCCAGCGGGAGCGGATCGACGCGGCTCGACCGTCCGCTCGGCACCAGCCGGATCCTGCAGCGGTGAGTCCGGATGGATGACCCAGCAGCCCGAACCCGGGCCCACCGTCGTGGCGGCGCCCGTTCCGGGTGACCCCTGCGTGCTGTGCCACAGTGTGCCCATGACCGTTCCCGCCGCCGATCCGCGCGACGAGGCCGAAGAGCAGGTGACAGCGGCGCTGCTGGCGCTCAGCCGGGTGTTCGTCGGCCTGGCCGCGCGCTCGCTCGCCGGCCTGGACGAGGACGTCACGCTGGCGCAGTACCGGACGCTCGTACTGCTGGTGTCCCCGGGGCCGCAGCGGATCGTCGATCTGGCGCAGGAGCTCGGGGTGACGTCCTCGACCGCCACCCGGATGTGCAACCGCCTGGTTCGCAAGGGGCTGGTGGCCCGCCGCAACCGCGACGACGACCGGCGCGCCGCGTGGGTGACGTTGACGCCCGCCGGGCGGGACCTCGTCGGGAACGTGATGCGCCGGCGCGCGACCGAGATCGCTCGCCTGGTGGGTGACCTGTCGATGACCCGGCCCCGGGCGTTCGCTTCGGTCGTGGAGGCGCTCGTGGAGGCGTCAGGTGAGGTGACCGACGCCCAGTGGTGGCGGCGGTGGGCGGAGTCCGTATGACCCCGCCGAGAATTTACGTGCACATGTGAACCCTTCGGCGGCGCGGCGCGTACCTCTGGGAGAATCTCCTGGAGGTGCTGATGACCCGCCTGTTCGCCGTCCTGGCCGCCGTCGTGGTGCTCGTGACCGTTCCCGCCGGGGCCGCGGCCGCCGCGCCGGTGGGTCCGACGCAGCTCAACGCCGCGGACATGCTGCTGCTCAACGGGGTGCGCCAGGCCGGCCTCTGGGAGATACCCGCCGGGCAGATGGCGGCCACCCGCGGCGGCAGCGCCCAGGTGCGCAAGGTCGGGCAGATGATCGCTGACCAGCACGTACGGCTGGACCAGCTGGTGGTGGACGCGGCCAACAAGCTGGGCGCCGTCCTGCCGGCCACCGCAACCACCCAGCAGCAAGGGTGGCTGAACGAGATGCAGAACGCGCGTGGCCGCCAGTTCGACCAGATCTTCGTGACGCGCCTGCGTAACGCGCACGGCAAGATCTTCCCGGTGATCGGTGCCGTGCGGGCCGCCACCCGCGATCCCGTGGTCCGCAAGCTGGCCGACGACGCGAACACCTTCGTGATGAACCACATGAAGATGCTGGAGAGCACCGGCCTGGTGCGTTACGAGATGCTCGCGCCGGCGGCGCTGCCCGCCGCCCAGGACACCTCCTCGCTGGCGATGGCCCGCGCGAACGCGGGCATCAACCCGCCGCTGTCGACCGGTGTGCTCTGGGCCGTGCTGGCCGCCATGGCCGCGCTCGCCCTCTTCACCGGGGCCCGGCTGTACCTGCGCACCCGGTTCTGACGCTACGATCGCCTTTCGTGCATCAGTGCACGTATTCCGGGGGAGGCGCGGTGAGTGGCGGGACCGTCGAGTTCCTCCTCGTGCAGGACGACCCGGCCGAGGTGCTCTTCCTCCGAGAGACGTGGGAGTTGCACAAGGTGGCCAACCCGGTGCATGCGGTGCGGGATGTTCGGCAGGCACGTGCCTACTTGGACCGGGAGCCGCCGTACGAGACGGCACGCCCGCCCGACGTCGTGCTGCTCGACCTCAACCTGCCCGGCCACGACGGCCGCCGGTTGCTGCGGCAGCTTCGCGAGCGCCCGGACACGGCGCACACGCCGGTGATCATCCTCGTCGACTCCAGTGCCGCCGAACATATCGTGCGGGCCGAGTTCCTCCCGGTGCAGGGGTATGCCACCAAGCCGGTCGACTTCGCCTGCCTGACCGCGATCGTCCGGGGCCTGGAGTCGACCGCGTTCATGGTTCTCCGGTCGGCCTGACCGCGTTCTGTCATACAACCGTCATATGGTCGCCCGGGGGCTGCGATGTCCTCCTGCGAGGATTCTTCGCTGTGGCGTCCCGGGTCCGTGGCGCCACCGCTTTCCGGTACGAGGAGTCGCTGATGAACCCGTGTCCGTCCGGACCGTGGGACGAGTACGACCAGGAGCTGGTGGAGTGTGTCGCCGACGAGCTGGTGGCCGACACCCGGATCCGGGGCCGCCACGTCCAGGTGACCGTGCAGAACGGCGTCGTCATCCTGGAGGGGATGGTGGATTCGGTGGACATCCGGGAGGCAGCCGGACGCCGGGTGTGGGCGGTTCCCGGCGTGCAGGACGTCTGCAACATGCTCGTACCGGACGCCTGCTGATCGGTACGCAGCAGACACCCCGGTACGCGGCGCGGCGTCAGCTCATGGCGCCGAGGAGGTCGGGGCACGCCTGGTCGCAGCGGCGGCACGTGTCCGCGCAGATCCGGCAGTGCTCGTGCATCCCGTCGCGCCGCGGCGACCTTGCCAGGGTGCGGATACGCGGGCGCGGCCCTCAGGGTGCGGCGAGTAGCCGGCGGACCTCGGCGGCGGCCGGGTCCGCGGGTGCGGCCTTCAGGAACCGGCGCAGCGTCGCCGTCGCCGCGGGTGATCCGGAGGCGCGCTGGGCCAGGCCGAGGATCAGCAGGGCGTCGGTGCTCGTGGGGGAGTCGTGGAGCACCTGCTCGGCGGTGATAGCGGCCTCCGTTGCCCGCTCGGCGCGCAGCAGGGCGAACGCCAGTTTGAGCCGCGTGCGGTCGTCCGGGCGCTGGGTCACCACGTCGCGGTACACCTCCGCTGCTTCGGCGTAGCGTCCCTGGTCTTCCAGCGACTGTGCCAGCGACTGCAGGGACGTGTTTCGGTCGGCCGTCGGAGCGGGCCGCGTGTCGGAGGCGCGGTGCGGGCTCGCGACGGCCACGGCGGCGACGAGGGCGATCACAGCGACCGCGACGGCGTCCCAGGCGCGTGACGGTCTTCTGCGTGCCGGCGGTGCCTCGGCGGGGGCCTCTGCGGGCGAGGGCCCGTCGGGCTTTCGTCGTCGCCGGCGGAGGGCGAGCCCGGCGACGAGCGCGACGGTCAGCCCCGGCAGCAGCCACAAGAGGAGCCCGAGACCGCGGTACGACGGCTCGGCCAGCACGTCCGGTCCGTACCGGTCGACGAAGAACCGGCGGACCTGCTCCGGTGTTCGTCCGGCGGCGAGTTGTTGATCGATGGTGTCGCGCATGGCGGCAGCCATGGGGGATTGGGACTGGGCCACGGACTCGCCCTGGCAGGTTGGGCAGAGCAGCTGCTCGGCGATGCTGTGGGCGCTCTCGGGCCGTGGTCCGGCCGAGCGCCACACCGCCGTTCCGGCGGCGCCCAGGAGCACGACGAGCAGGCCGAGCGTGAGGAACCGGCGGAGGGTCATGAGCTCATCAGCGGGCTGACCCGCTGCTCCATCCAGGCGGCGTCCACCGCACCCTGAGCCCACCAGCGCACCTGCCCGGACCGGTCGACCACGAAGGTCTCCGGCACCCCACGGGCACCCCACGCGACCGCGGTGGTGCCCTGGGGATCGGCGATGCTCTGCAGGTCCTGCACGCCGAGGCCGGAGAGCAGCGCCCGGGCCGATTCCGCGTTGTCGCGGATGTCGATGCCGACGACCGCCAGCCCGCGGGCCGCCCACCGGCGCTGGGCGGCGGCCAGCACGGGCAGTTCCTGCCGGCACGGGTCGCACCAGGACGCCCACACGTTGACCAGGACCACCTTGCCGCGCAGCGCCGCCGCATCGAACGTGGCGCCGGTCAGGGTGGTTCCGGTGAGGGCCGGAGCGGTTCCGCTGCGCGCCTGGGTGACCGGGCCGGCCGCCGTCGGTGCCGCATCCCCTGAGGGCCGCCCGACGCCGGACGCCAACGTGACACCCAGGGCAGTCACGGCCGCAGCCGCCAGCAGCGCCGAGAGAACCCGTCCCCGCCTCATGCCGCACCGACCGGTGCCTCGGCATCCGCCGCCGGGATTCGGGCTCGCCGCCGAGACGGTGGCCGTAGCGCCGCCGCCGTTGCGCCGAGGGCGGTGAGGGCGCCGCCGAGCCAGACGAGCCAGACCAGGGGATTCACGGCCAGGCGTACGGTGGCCGCGGTCCCGTCCGGTGTGGCGGCAAGGACGGTGGCGTACACGTCTCCGCTGATGTGCGATCGGATGGCCGGGACGCTGACGGTGAGGTCCCGGGCCGGGTAGTAGCGCAACGCCGGTTCGCTGCGGCCGTCGGCGCCGCCACCGAGCTCCAGGTGGACGCGGCTGCTCATGTCGCCGCGTCCGGCCGTACGGTCGACCCGCACCAGCCGGGCGGTCACATCGCCGGCGGTGACTGTCTCGCCGACCTTGAGCTGCTGTTCGGTGCTGACCGTGTACGCCGACGACGCGGCGACCCCGACGGCCACGACGGCGATCCCGGCGTGCGCGAGCAGCCAACCCGACCGGCGCAGGCTCCTCCGCTGCCGGACGGCCGCCTGCAGGAGTCCTGTGAGGACGTAGGCGCCGAGCGCGAAGGCTGTCAGCGGCAGGACTCCGGGCCGGCTGAGCAATCCGACCACGGCCGCGGCGCCGAGCCCTGCCGCCGCCGGCATGGCCAGCCGCCGAAGGTCCGCGGCACGGTCCGCCCGCAGCAGCGGCGCCACGCCCATGAGCAGCAGCACCACCAGCGCCACGGGTACGGCCGAGCGGTTGAAGTACCCCGGCCCCACGGACGCCGCATCGCCCTGAACCGCCTGCACCAGCAACGGGAACAGGGTCCCGGTGAGCACGATCGCCGCCAGGGCCACCATCAGCACGGCGTTGCCCGTCATCACCGACTCGCGGGCCAGCAGCGGCGACGCCGGAACCGAATCGGGCTCGCGGGACCGCCAGACCAGCAGCCCGAGGACGCCGGCGACGCTCGCCAGGACGAAGCCCAGCAGCATGGGGCCGAGCGGTGAGGTCGTGAACGCGTGCACGCTTGCCACGGCGCCGGAGCGGGTCAGGAACGTGCCGATCAGCACCAGCAGGAAGCTGCTGCAGGCCAGCGCGACCGTCCAAGGGTGCAGGGCGCCGGTCCGGCGTCGTGCCGCCAGCGTGTGCAGCAGGGCGGTCGCGGTCAGCCACGGCAGCAGCGAGGCGTTCTCCACCGGGTCCCAGGCC
Source organism: Nucisporomicrobium flavum (assembly GCF_016464385.1). Taxonomy (GTDB): domain Bacteria; phylum Actinomycetota; class Actinomycetes; order Mycobacteriales; family Micromonosporaceae; genus Actinoplanes; species Actinoplanes flavus_A. Next base: position 69,212 of record NZ_JADMLH010000026.1, read on the forward strand.
CAGTAGCCGCCCCAGCCGAGTACCGCGTACGACCACCACGCGCCCATCGTTATCCCGGCGGTGAGCAGCGCCCAGGCGATCAGCGTCCACCGGCGCATCAGCGCCACGGAGAGCCGGTCGGTGCGCCCGGCGAGCAGGGCGGCGACACCGTACGCGAACGGCACCACCATGCCGATGTAGCCGGCGTACAACAGTGGCGGGTGGACGCCCATGGCCGGGTGCTCACGCAGCAGGGGGTTGGGCCCGGGCCCGTCGGCCGGGACCGGGGACACTGCCGTGAACGGGTTCGCGGCGAAGTACGTGAGGGCGAAGAAGAAGACCGTCGCGGCACCGGCGACGGCCATCGCGTACGGCCGCAGCGGACCCGCCCGCCCGGGCCGTCGGCCGCCCATCGCCACGGCACAGCCGGCCAGGATCAGCAGCCACAGCAGCAGCGATCCGTCCAGCGCCGCCCACAGGCTGGTGACGGTGTAGTACAGCGGGACGTCGCGGCCGCCGTTCTCGGCGACGTAGCGGACGCTGAAGTCGTGACCGATGAGCGCCGCCTCCAGCACGCCGCAGGCTGCGGCCGCCATGGCGAGGGTGGTCCAGGTGGCCGCGCGGGCCGGCCGGGCGGAGACGCCCAGCAGCGCCACCCGTGACCACAACAGGGTGGTGGCGACCGCGGCGACGAGCCCGGCGCCCAGCACGACGCTGCCCGCCTGGCCGATCACCGGCTGTCCTGTCCGCCCGCCTCGGCGGGCCGGTACTCGTTGCCGTGCTTGGCCATGACCGTGTCGGAGCGGAAGACGCCCCGGTCGTCGAGGGTGCCCTCGACGACGGCCTGCTGGCCTTCGCGCAGGGTGCCCGGCAGATCGGCGACCTGTTCGACCGGGATCTCGGTGGTGCCGTCGCTGATCCGGAACCGGGTGAGACCGGCGTCGGTGCGCAGCGACCCCGGCACCACCTGCCCGCCGAGCCGGACCCGTTCGTGCGCGGAGGAGCCCTGGGTGACCTCGCTGGGGGAGCGGTAGAAGGTCAGGGTGTTCTGCAGGCCGGCTGTCATCAGCAGGGCGATGCCGGCGACCACGAGCAGGAGCAGGAGCGCACGGCTGCGTCGCGGGCTCATCGGCGGCCCGCCGGTACCGCGTGTGGTGCGGCGGCGCGGACGCCCGTACGGGCCTCCAGGACGGCGAGGCGCCATAGGAACAACCAGGCCGCGGTGATGCTGGCGGCTGCGGCGCACACCAGCAGCGAGGCCAGCATGATGGTGTCGATCGGCGGGCTCACGCTCGGCGCCAGGACCGTGGCCTGCTGGTGCAGTGACCGCCACCAGACCACCGAGAAGTGCACCACGGGCACGGTGACGAAGCCGGCCGCGCCGAGCCAGGCCGCGTGCCGGGCGCCGCGGTGCGGATCCGGTTTGGACCAGCGCAGGGTCAGCTGGGCGGCGTAGACCAGGAACAGCACGATCGTGCTGACGATGCGCGGATCCCACGCCCACCAGACCCCCCAGGTCGCTCGTCCCCAGACGGTCCCCGCGGCGAAGGTGACCGCGGTGGCGCCCAGACCGATCTCGGCCGCGGCACGCGCGGCCCGGTCCCAGCGCGGATCCGACCAGACGAGGTACGCCCCACTGCCGACCAGGACGGCGAAGAACGCGAGGTACGCCGTCCACGCCGCGGGCACGTGCAGGTACATCAACCGCTGCGCCTGGCCCTGGGCGGCGTCGGGCGGGGCGACGGTCAGGCCGGTCAGCGCGCCCGCCACGCCCAGCCCCAGCGCACCCCAGCCGAGGTTGCGCCGGTCCCGTGCCGCCCGGCGGCCGTCGAGCAGCGGTGTCGGCAAGTTGTTCGGCATGGTTGCTCCTCCGCGAATCTCCGGGGCGCGCCCTTGCCCCGGCCACAGCGGCTCAAACGGCCGGGCCCGGCGAAACCCGGCGGCTGAATTTCTGTCGACCGGCCGTTTTGAGCGTCGGCGGTGCGGGGCAGGGGTGCGCCCCGCGACGAGAGGAGGAACGGATGCGGCGTGACCCATCGCGGCGCGGGGCCCGTGCACCGTGGCGACTGACGGCCGTCGGGTGCGCGCTGGTCCTCGGCGGCTGCGCGCGCCACCAGCAGTCCACGTTGCAGGCCTCGGGCGAGGGTGCCCAGCGCATCGAGGGCCTGTGGTGGCTGATGTTCTGGATCGCGATGGCCGTCTTCGCCGAGGTCATGCTGTTGCTCGGCTGGGCTCTGTGGCGCCGCCGCCGGGCCCGGGCGACGATCCGCGGTGGCGATGCCATCGGCGGCATCGCGGTGCTGGGTGTCGTCATCCCGTTCGCCATCCTGGTCACCGTCTACGGTCTCGGGCTGCGTGACCTCAACGCCCTGGCCGCGCCGCGTCAGGACCCCTCGGCGACCGTCGAGGTGATCGGGCACCAGTGGTGGTGGGAGATCCGATACACCGACCCCGCCGGTGCCGTGACCGCCAACGAGCTGCACATCCCGGTGGGCGAACCGGTCCGGGTGCGGTTGCGGACGGCGGATGTGCAGCACAGCTTCTGGGTGCCGCAGCTCATGCCCAAGACCGACCTGATCGCCGGCAAGGTGAACCAGACCTGGCTGAAGACCGACAACGTGGGGCAGTACCGCGCCCAGTGCGCGGAGTACTGCGGTAAGCAGCACGCGTTCATGGCGCTGATGGTGGTTGCCCAGCCCCGCGCGGAGTTCGACACGTGGGTGGCATCCCTCGCGCGTCCCGCGACGACGACGCTGAGCGCCGCCCAGCAACGCGGCCGGGAGGTCTTCGAGCGCAGCTCGTGCGCGTCCTGCCACACCGTGCGCGGGACCCCCGCGACCGGCGAGGTGGGGCCCGACCTGACCACGATCGGCTCCCGCTGGAGCATCGGCGCCGGCGCCGCCCCGAACGACGCCGGCCACCTCGGCGGCTGGATCGTCAACTCCCAGACCATCAAGCCGGGCAACAAGATGCCGCCGCAGCCCGTCCCCGCGCAGGACCTCCAGGACCTGCTGTCGTACCTGCAATCACTGAAGTAGGAGCCGCATGTCCGTCGACACCGAGGAACAGTCGCGCTCCACCTCTCGCGACGAGGCCGTTGCCGAGCTCGAGCAGGACTGGGGTGAACGGCCGTCGCTGCGCAGCTGGTTCAGCACGGTGGACCACAAGCGCATCGGCCGCCGGTACATGGTGACCGCCGGAGTCTTCTTCATCCTGGCCGGCACCGACGCCATGATCCTGCGCACGCAGCTGGCGCGGCCGAACGCGACGGTGCTGTCGCCGGAGGCGTACGACCAGCTGTTCACCATGCACGGCACCGCGATGATCTTCTTGTTCTCGACGCCGATGTTCTTCGGTTTCGGCAATTTCCTGGTGCCGCTGCTCATCGGCGCCCGCGACATGGCTTTCCCCCGCCTGAACGCCTTCGGCTACTGGGTGTTCGTGTTCGCCGGGACCGTCATGTTCACCAGCCAGCTCGTCGGCCGGGCCCCGGACGGCGGCTGGTTCGGCTACGTGCCACTGACCGACACGCCGTACTCGACCGGCATCAACCTCGACGTCTACTCGCTCGGGCTGCTGTTCCTCGGCGTCTCGACCACCGCCGGCGCGATCAACTTCATCGTCACCGTGGTCAAGATGCGCGCACCCGGGATGTCGCTCAACCGGATGCCGCTGTTCGTCTGGGCGATCGTCGGCACCTCGTTCATGGTGATCTTCGCGCTACCGGCGCTGAACCTGGCCAACGCCATGCTGTTCCTGGACCGTCGCTTCGGCGCCCACTTCTTCGACCCGGGGCACGGCGGCAGCACCCTGCTGTGGCAGCACCTGTTCTGGATCTTCGGGCATCCGGACGTGTACATCATCGTGATGCCGGCGCTGGGCATCGTCTCGGCGGTGCTGCCCGCGTTCTGCCGCCGCGGCGTCGTCGCGTACCCGTTGATGGTCCTGGCGATCGTCACCATCTCGATCATCAGCTTCGGCGTCTGGGTGCACCACATGTTCGCCACCGGGCTGCCGCAGCTGTCCTACAGCTTCTTCAGCGCGGCCAGCACTTTGATCACCATCCCGTCCGGCATCCAGATCTTCGCCTGGCTGTTCACGATGCTGCGCGGCCGGATCGTCGTGCGTACGCCGTTCCTGTTCGTCGTCGGGTTCATCGTGACCTTCGTGCTCGGCGGCTTCACCGGCGTCATGTTCGCCATCACGGCCTTCGACCAGCAGGTGACCGACTCCTACTTCGTGGTGGCGCACTTCCACTACGTGCTGTTCGGCGGTGCGGTGTTCCCGATGCTCGCCGGCATCTACTTCTGGCTGCCCAAGTTCACCGGCCGCATGTACGCCGAGAAACTGAGCCGCTGGGCCTTCTGGCTCGTCCTCGCCGGCTTCAACACCACCTTCATGCCGATGCATGTCTCCGGTCTGCTGGGCATGCCGCGGCGCATCTACACCTATCCGGGCGGCCTCGGCTGGGACCTGTGGAACCTCATATCGACCATCGGCGCGTACATCCTCGCGGTCGGCCTGCTGCTGGTGCTCATCGGTGTCGTCCACGCCGTACGCCGCGGAGCTCCCGCGCCGGACGATCCGTGGCAGGGCGACACCCTCGAGTGGGGGACCGCCTCGCCGCCGCGGCCGTACAACTTCGCCGCCGTGCCGCGGGTGCACAGCCTGCATCCGATGTGGGACGAGCGCACCACCGTCGCCCTGGCCACCGGCGAACCGCTGCCCGGCCACCAGGCGATGACCACCAGTGAGCTGGACGGACGGGAGGAAGGCGCAATCGAGATGCCGGAGGCGTCGCTGCTGCCCCTGGCGGCCGCCGTGGGCATCCTCGTCGCCGTCCTCGGACTGCTCTGGGCGTGGTACTGGACGGGCTGGTACTGGCTCGCCGGGGCCGGCGCGCTCCTGATCTTCGGCGCGCTCGCGCGCTGGCTGTGGCCACCGGAACGCACGCCCGAGGAAGCGGGGGTGGCGTCATGACGGCGGTGGCCGAGAAGGCGATGGCGCCGCGGCTGTTGTCGGCCGAGATGCCCTCGGGGCGGACCACCGGCTGGTGGGGCATGGTCCTGTTCGTCACGACCGAGGCGACCATCTTCGCCGCCCTGCTGGGCAGCTACTTCTACATCCGCTTCCAGTCCGGCCCGCAGTGGCCGCCGCCGCCCCTGGAGGACCCGAAGCTCACGAAGGTCGTCATCATGACGGCGCTGCTGCTGCCGAGCAGCGTGCCCGTCATGTGGGCCGAACGGGGCATCCGCAAGGGACAGCGGTGGCGGCTGCGCACCGGGCTCGCCATCACGATGGTGCTCGGGCTGGCCTTCCTCGGCATGCAGGCGTGGGAGTACTCCGAGGACCTCAAGAAGCACACCCTGACCACGGACGCGTACAGCTCGTTGTTCTACACCACCACCAGCCTGCACGGGTTCCACGTGGCGGTCGGGCTGCTGATGGCCGGCTGGCTGCTGGCCGCCTCGCTGCGTGGCAGTTTCGGCTACCGGCGGCACGAGCGGGTCCGGCTGACCGCCATCTACTGGCACTTCGTGGACGTCGTCTGGGTGGCGATCTTCCTGTGCCTCTATCTCTCGCCGAGGTTGTGATGCCGACACAGACCCGCCGGGCCGGCGGTTTCCTCCTGTGGTTCGCGGTGCTGGGTGGCGCTCTTGCCTGGACCGTGCATCTGTTCGTCGCCTGGGGCGTCGACGAGCTGACGTGTCAGGCCGGTAACACCAGCGTCGGCGGTGTCCCGGTGCGCGGCATCGTCGGCGCCGGGGTGGTCGTTCCGGCGCTCGTCACGCTCGCGGCCCTGCTGCTGGCCTGGCGGGGCTGGCGGCGGGCCACGGCTGCGGCGCGCGAGGACGACAGTCCCCGGATGCAACGCACCGGGATGCTGCTGCTGATCGGTCTGGGTGCCGACGCCCTGTTCCTGGCCATCATTCTCGCGGGTGGCGCCGCCGTCCTGGTGCTGGCGCCATGTCAGTGACCGCGACGACCGTGATCCTGGCCCACGCCGATGCGGGACGCGCCGGCGCGGGCACCGAGGTGGTGGCCCTGCTGGCGCTGGCGGGGCTGGGTGCCGCATACGGCCGCGGCGTTCATGAACTGTGGGCTCGACGCGGCCGGGGTGCCGTGGTGTCGCAGTGGCGTGCCGCGGCATTCGCCGCCGGGCTGGTCGTGGTGCTGCTCGCCCAGCGCGGCCCGGTGGACCAGCTGGCCGAACGGTCGTTCGCCGGGCACATGGTGCAGCACATGGTCCTCATGCTCGGCGCGGGACCACTGCTCGCCTGCGGCGGAGCCGGGCTCCCGCTGACACTCGCCGCGCCCCGCCGGGTCAGGACGACGGTGGCGCGCCTGCGGTCCGGACCGCCCGGCCGGTGGCTGCGCCGGCCGCTCAACCTGGCCCTGGTCGCCGCCGGGATCCACACGGCGATGTTGTGGTGGTGGCATCTGCCGCGCCCGTACGGCTGGGCGGAGCACAGCGCCATCGTGCACGCGGCGGAACACACCTCGTTCTTGGTGGCGGCCTGGCTGCTCTGGTCCACCGTGCTGACACCGCACGCCAACAGCCTCGGCGGCCCGGCGTCGTTCCTGCTGCTGTTCGCCACCGGCATGCCCGCGGCCGCACTTGGGGCCGTCCTCACGCTGGCCTCCGGGCCGATCTACCCCGCCGGGACACTGGCCGGCCCGGACCCGCTCGCCGACCAGCAGCTCGCCGGTCTGGTCATGTGGGTCCCGATGGACGTCGTCATGCTCGTCACCGCGGTCACCCTCTTCCTGCGCTGGATGCTCGCGCTCGACCGGAGCAGCCCCGCCGGACGTGACCTGCGGCCCCGCCGAGAGGAGATATCGGCATGATCACTCGTCGTCTGCGCGTGCTCTGGCCGGTGGCCGCGACGGCCGCCCTGCTCCTCGCCCCCGCTGCCTGTGCGGCGGTGCCCCCTGCGCCGCCGCCGGAGGTGCCCGCCGGTGACCCGGCCCGCGGCGCCCGGCTGATCGACTCGTACGGCTGCGGCTCCTGCCACACGGTGCCCGGCATCAAGGGAGCCGACGGACTGGTGGGGCCACCGCTGACCAAATTCGGCAAACGGTCGTACATCGCCGGAGAGCTCGTCAACAGCGGCCCGAACCTGCAGCAGTGGGTGCGGAACCCGCAGGCGGTCGAGCCCGGCACCGCCATGCCCGACATCGGCGTCACCGCAACCGACGCCCAGGACATCGCCGCCTACCTGTTCACTCTGGATTGAGGGGCACACCGTGACCGACGTACCCCCCACACCGTGCCGCGGCCGTCGGGTCCTGGCAGCCGCGGCGGGCCTCGGCGTGCTCGGCCTGCCGCTGGCGGCGCCGAGACCGTCGCCGTCTTCCCCGCCGCCGGCTGCGTCCCCGCCGCCGATCGCCGCAGACGACTCCGGCACGGTGCTCTATCAGCGGAACTGTGCGAGCTGCCATGGGCAGCAGGGTGAGGGCAGCCATCGCGGGCCGTCGTTGACCGGCGTCGGGCCGGCATCCGTGGACTTCCAGCTCAGCACCGGCCGCATGCCGTTGCGCGAGGAGCGACAGATCAACGTGCACCAGGAGCCCGTGTTCTCCGAGTCCGAAATCCGGGCGCTGGTCCAGCACGTCGCCTCCTTCCCGCCCGGCGGTGGACCGCCGATCCCCACGGTCGGCGGCGGGAACACACAGTCCGGGCGTGAGCTGTACCTGACCTACTGCTCGGCCTGCCACTCGGCTGCCGGCGTCGGGGCGACGTTGACCAACGGGCGGTTCGCGCCATCGCTCTTCGAGGCCACGCCCACCCAGGTCGGCGAGGCCGTGCGGGTGGGTCCCGGCCTCATGCCGGCCTTTCCCCCCGGCATCCTGACCGGCGAGGAGGTGGACGACATCGCGGCCTACGTCGACGTCCTTCAGGACGACCGCGGCCAGATCGACCAGGGCGGGTGGTCCCTCGGGCGCCTCGGCCCGTTCCCGGAGGGCGCCGTGGCCTGGGTGCTGGGACTCGGGGCTCTGCTGCTGCTCGCCCGCCGGCTCGGGAGCCGGGTTCGATGAGCCGCGCACAGGGGCCGATCAGCGGGGAGAAGGGCGCCGTCCGCCGCATCCGTCTCGCCTTCGGCGTGGCGATGCTCGGAGCCGTCGGGTTCGCCGTGACCTACAGCCTCGGCGGCAACACCCAACTGCTCGGGATCAGCCTGGGCATCGCTTTCGCGGGGCTGGCGTACGGCCTGGCAGCCTGGGGCCGCCGGCTGCTGCCGACCGGCGGCTACGTCGAGGAGATGCCCGAACTGAGCGCCCCGCCCCGGCGGCGGGACCTGCTCGCCGAGGCGATGAACGGCCCGGAGAGCCCGCTCGGGCGCCGTGGCCTGATGGGCATGCTGATGCTCGGTGTCGGTTCCATCGGTGTCGCACTGCTGTTCCCGCTGCGGTCGCTGCTCTCCTTCCGCAAACCGGACCCGGTCACCATCCTGCGGCACACGGCGTGGGAGCCCGGGGTCCGCCTCGTGACCCCGGAGGGGACGCCGGTCCGGCTCACCGACGTCGGCCCGGAGACCATCCAGATCGTGGTCCCCGAGGGCCACACCCGCGACGGCGACGCCCCCGCGTTCCTCGTCCGGCTCGATCCGGAGCGGCTGCGCCGTCAACCCGCGGCGGGCCGGGCCGGCGACGTGGTCGCGTATTCGTTGCTGTGCACCCACGCCGGATGCCCCGTCGCGTTGTACGAGCAGACCACCGCCCGCATGTTGTGCCCGTGCCATCAGAGCGCGTTCGACCTCAACCGTGACGCCGCGCCGATCGCCGGGCCGGCCGCGCGGGCCCTGCCCGGGCTGCCGATCGAGGTCGACGCCGACGGCTTCCTGCGCGCCCGCGGCGACTTCACCTCCCCGCCAGGCGCCGGGTTCTGGAGCTACCCATGATCACCCGACGCCTCTACCGCGCCCTCGACGCCCGGCTCGGCACCACGTCGGCCGGCCGTACGGCTCTGGCCAAGGTTTTCCCGGACCACTGGACGTTCATGTTCGGCGAGGTGGCGATCTACGCGTTCCTCGCGCTGGTGCTGACCGGCACCTATCTGACCCTGTTCTTCGAACCCAGCACCGCCGAGACCGTGTACGACGGGGCTTACCAGCCGCTCGACGGCTCGAAGGTGTCCAGTGCTTTCGCGTCCACGGTGGCCTTGAGCTGGGACGTGCGCGCGGGCCTGCTGATGCGGCAGGCGCATCACTGGGCGGCCCTGCTGTTCGTCGCCGCGATCGTCGTGCACCTGCTGCGGGTCTTCTTCACCGGGGCGTTCCGCCGGCCACGCGAGCTGAACTGGGTCGTGGGTGTCACGATGCTGGCGCTGGCACTGCTCAACGGATTCACCGGCTACTCGATGCCCGACGATCTGCTGTCGGGGACCGGCCTGCGGATCATCTACTCGACGGTGCTGTCCGTCCCGGTGGTGGGCTCGTGGATCGCGATGCTGGCCGTCGGCGGCGAGTTCCCCAGCGATGAGACCACGCCGAGGTTGTACATCAGCCACGTGCTCATCGTGCCGGCGATCTTCCTGGCCCTCATCTCGCTGCACCTCGTCATGATCATCCGGCAGAAGCACTCCCAGTTCCCCGGGCCGGGCCGCCGGGAACACAACGTCGTCGGCTCCCGGCTGTGGCCCGCGTACGCGGTCCGGTCGCTGAGCCTGCTGGCCGGCGTCCTGGCCGCCGTGTTCGCACTCGGCGGCCTCGTGCAGATCAACCCGGTGTGGATCTACGGACCCTTCCATCCCGCGCAGGCCACCTCGCCCGCCCAGCCCGACTGGTACGTGGCCTGGGGCGACGGTGCTCTGCGCCTGTTCCCGCCGATCGAAGTCCACATCGCCGGTCACCTCGTGCCGGCGCCGTTCTTCCCCGCCGTCGGACTGGGCACGGTCACGTTCCTGCTGCTGTACGCCTGGCCGTGGTTGGAACGGTGGCGCACCGGGGACAAGGCGTCGCACCAGATCCTGGAGCGACCCCGCGAGCGGCCGGGACGGGTGGCGGTCGGCGCGTACGCCCTGACGTTCTTCACGGTTCTGCTGATCACCGCGGCCGACGACATCATCGCCCGGCTGACCGGGCTACCGGTGACCGGCATTCTGCGTACGCTGCAAATTCTGGTGCTGGTCCTGCCTTTGGCCGTTGCGGCCGCCGCTTTCGTCGTCGCACGGTCGTTGCGGGCGGGCTCTGCGACGACCGTGGGCGAGCTGACCCGCGAGGATCTGCACGCCGGCCTGACCGGCATCGAGGAGTCGCCGGAGAAGACCCCGGATCCGGCGGGGCACATCCGGTTGTGGCGCAACCCGGACGACACGTGGCGGTGGCGGTGGCACGGGTCCGGCGACGACCTCACGAGCAACGAGGTGTTCCTCGATCGGCAGGAGGCGCTCGACGCTGCCACGACGGCCTTCCCCGGCATACCGGTGGAGCAGGACGAGCCGCCGGAAGGGGTGGTGCTGCCGCCACCGCGCCGTGAGCCGGGGCCGGTCACCAAGGTGGTCGCCGGCCTGGTGTGGGTGGCGATGGCCGTGCTCGGGCGGCGGGCGGACCGTCTGCAATCATCGCGATCGGAGGCCGCGGAATGAAGGCGATCATCTCCGGTGCCGGCATCGCCGGGCTGGCCCTGGCCCGTCAGTTGCACGCGCACGGCGCCCAGGTCACCATGATCGAGAAGGCGCCGGGTCCGCGCACCGGCGGGTACATGCTCGACTTCTTCGGCCCTGGTTACGACGCCGCGGAGGCGATGGGCATCCTGCCCGGCATCCTGCGGCTGGGCTATCAGGTCGAGGAACTCGCCTACTGCGACGATTCCGGGCGCCGCCGCGCCGGGCTGCGGTACGCGAGGTTCGCCAAGGCCGCCGGCGGCCGGGTGGTCAGCATCCGGCGCCCGGACCTGGAGCAGGTGCTGCGGGATCACCTTCCCGCCGGCGTCGATCTGCGCCACGCCACCACGATCAGCGCGGTGGACAACCGTGCCGACGGCGTGACGGTGACCTCCGACGACGGCAGCACCCTGGCCGCGGACCTGTTGGTGGGCTGCGACGGCGTCCATTCCGGGGTGCGGGCGCTGGTGTTCGGGCCGGATGCGGACTACGTCCGGGACCTCGGGCTGCACACCGCGGCTTTCACGTTCGACGACCCGCAGGCTCACGCAGAGGTGGCGGGCCGGTTCTGTCTGACGGACACGCTGCACCGCACGATGGGCTTCTACGCGCTGCGCGACGGGCGGGTCGCCGTGTTCGCCGTACACCCCAGCGCCGAGCACACGCTGCCGGCCGACCCGCGCGCCGCCCTGCGCGCCGAGTACGGCGCTCTCGGATGGATCGCGCCGCGGGCATTGGCCGCCTGCCCGCCGTCGGAGCAGGTGTACTACGACCGCGTCGCGCAGGTGGTCATGCCCTCCTGGACCCGACGCCGGACGGTGCTGCTCGGCGATGCCGCGTACGCGGTTTCGCTGCTGGCCGGGCAGGGAGCGTCCCTGGCCGTGGCCGGCGCCTACGTGCTGGCCGAACGGCTCGCCCGAGGCGCGTCCATCGAGGCGGGACTGGCCGGCTACGAGCGGGCGCTACGCCCGGTGGTGCTCGACAAGCAGGCCACCGGCCGCAAGAGCAGGCGCTGGTTCCTGCCCGCGACCCGCACCCAGCGGTGGCTGCGTCGCGCCTCCCTCGCCCTGGCCGGGCTGCCGCTCGCCGATCGGCTGGTCGCCGGAGCCCTGGTCGGCAAACCGACCGCGATGATCGCCGAGCAGGCCCGGAGAACCGGTGTGAGCGGCTGACTGTGCGCGCGCCGGCGGCACAGGCATCGCCGCCTGCGTCGAGCGCTACGCCGGGACGCGGTACCCGATCCCGGCGTCCCGGATCCGGCCGAGGTCGGCCGCGCTGATGCCGGTGCCGGTGAACCGTTCCACCGCGACCAGCCCCTTCTCGATGCGGTCGCCCGGCTCGGCGAAGTCGACCCCGTCGAGGGCCGCCGCCACCTCCGCGGGCACCTGTTCGCCGCCCCACGGTTCGAAGGAGGCGAGCACCCGGCCGTGCTCGGCCAGGGACAGTTGGGTGAGCGCGTTGACGTTCCAGAACATGCTGCCCGCCCGCCCGCCTGCCGACGCGGCGACGAGCACCTCCGGATCCGTACCCCGCCAGGTGTTCTCCTCCACCACGAGCACCGCATCGCCGGCGGCGAGCACACTGACCCACGAGTCGGTCGACGATCGCAGCGACAGGTCGCGCTGAATGGCGTCGATCGGCTCGGGCCGGTGCGGATCGGCGCCGAAGGCCTGCAGCACCTGATCGACGGTTGCGCCGGTGACGACGGTGATCGTTGCCGCCATCGCGAGCGGACTGCGGCGCACCCACCGGTACGCGTGCTCCGGCCGGGGCGGCCGCACCGGCTCCGGCTCACCACGCAGCCGGTGCCCCAGGCGGTCTGTACGCCTGTACACGATCTCCGGTGCCGCAGGCGCCGCCCAGACGACGAGCTTGTGACGCTCGTACTCGGCATCGTTGTCATCGCGGCCGCGGGCGTGGACCCGGACCCGGTAGTCGCCGGGCCAGGGAGGGGTCTGCCGGTCCAGCCCGCGACCCTCCGGCCCGTCCGGCCCCGCCAGCCCCGCGTGGCCCTCGGCAGCGTGCCAGCTGACCTCGACCGCCTCCTCCCAGCCCGGCTCCAGCTCATCGGGTGCCTGCTCCAGCACCTCCAGCTCGACGTTCACCCGGCCTCGCCCGACACCGGTGTGGATCACGAGCCCGCCGTCGGCCACGGCGACCAGTCCGTTGGCGGAGAAGTCGGCATCTCCCGGAAAGGCATGCTCGACCAGGGCGAAGCGGTGTCGCGTCACCTCCACCGAGGTCGATGAATGACGCGGCAGAAGATAGTCCGCGCGGATCTTGGCAAGCAGCGCGGCCGCGTACGCATCCGGCATCGCGGTCTCCCGCAGCAGCAGTGCCGCCGCACCGACGCCCAGGCCCACGGTCGCGGCGGCCCGTTCCACCATGACCGGCGGATCGGCCTGATCCACGACCGCCACCGCCACCGCCACCGCGAGCGCCAGGTGAGCGGCGCCGTGTGCGGCCGCGATCGCCGGCTCGTCGACAGCGTCCGGCGCGACGAGGAGCGACTCCGCGAGCGCTGGATGCGCGGCGACCCGGCGCACCAGGTGAACCGTGTGGTCAGCCAAGCCCGGGCGCAGACCCTCCAGCAGCCGGGCGGCGGAGGTCGCCTCGCTGTCGTGCCCGCCGGAAGCGATCCACGCGTACCGGCCGTCCGGCGGCTGGGGCAGATCTGCCAGCAGATCCGGCACCGCCGCGCCGGCCAGCTCGGCCACGGTGAGCTCCAGGGCACCCAGCAGGCGTTCCACCGGCAGCGGCCCGAGCATGCGGAGCGCTGTCAGGCAGGCAGGCTCGTCATCGGCCGGGAGCTGCGGCCAGTGGTTGCCCGCAGCGTGGCGGTCCACGGCCTCCGGGGCGCCCAGACGCCCGAGCAGCCGGGCAGGCGAGGCGGCAATCCGCCGTTCGAGCGCGGGCATCGCCGTCGCGACCAATCGCGTCAGGTCGTCGATCGGCGTGTCGGGAACACCGGCCATCGGACGACCATAGCGAAGCACCGCCGCATTTCTGGCCCCGGCAGCTTTTACGCAGCGGCGCAGACGGATAAGGGCGTGTGGTTCACGGAGGTCTGCCGAAGGAGAAGAAGCAGAGATGGACAACAACGGCGAGCACCACGTAGCCCGGATGGACGACACCGTCACGCCAGCCACCCTGCATGCCCGCGCCGAGGCGGTCGCCGTCCCGGACTTCAACTACCTCGAACAAACCATCGAGGCGATCGCCACCGGACTCAGCCGCGGGCGTCGAACCCCGGCCGGGCGGCCGCACACCGAGCGGGAAAGTGAGGGATAACCCTCGCGTTGTCACGGATCCGTCATGGACCCGCAGGCATACCGCCATGTGGCCGCTCCAGTCTGGCCTGGTGCAGCCCCACCGGCTCGATGAGCGACATCTTGCGTCCATGACAGTCGTACCGGCAGACGACCGCGTGTCGCTGCACCACCTCCACGGTGCCGCCCTGGTACAGGTCGTCGGTGACGTGGACCTGGATACGGCGTCCCGCGTGCGGGAGGTGCTCGAGACGGCTCTCGGGGCACACCCGCGCGTCATCGTCGACCTCGCCCGGGCCGGAACGTTCGACTCCATCGGTTTGAGTACCCTGCTGGCGGCACTCCGGACGGCACGCCGTCGCGACGGTGACCTCCTGTTGGCGGCCCCTTCGAGACTCCTGCTCGACGTGCTGCAGGCGAGCCGGCTGGACAGCGTCTTCGCGACGTTCGGCACCGTCCCCCAGGCCATGACAGCAGCGCGCGTCACGGCGTACGCCGGTCGGAACGGGATGCCGGCGTCCGGGAAGCACCCGGGGAGCGGCTGATCACCGTTCCGGTGCCGGCGGTCGTTCGATCGTGAAGACATGGTCGACGCGTGCGACGTAGAGCATGCGTTCGACGTCGGGTGTGGGCCGGCGAAGAACAAGTTGTCCCCCGGATCGTTCCATCTGCCGGTGCACGCGGAGAAGCGTCACCATCGCCGACGTGTCGATGCTCGTGCAGGCGGTCATGTCGATGATCAGCCGGGCCGGACCGGTGGCCACAGCTCGGGTGAGTACGCGGCTCCACACCTCGACCGTGGAGACGGTCAGGGGACCCGTCACCGCTACGACGTTCTCGGAGGTACGGATCGGTCCCTCCCTGTCCTGTGGGTTCCGGCTCGGCGCGTCGAGACTCAGGGTTTCCCGTGCGTATCGCGCCCTGCCCGCAGTTCCATGACAGTCGGATGACAAACCGCACGGGGACTGTGGGCTGCGTGCCGGGGATGGATGGGCAAGGCATCATGCGGTTATGAGTTCCGTGCTGCTGATCGAGGACGACGACCGGATCCGCCTGTCGCTGACGATGGCCCTGGAGGACGAGGGCTACGCCGTGCACGCCGTGGCGACGGCCGAGGAGGGCCTGACCAGTCAGCGCAGCGATCCGGCGGACACCGTGCTGGTCGATCTGATGCTGCCCGGCATGGACGGGTTCGAATGCATCCGCCAGCTCCGCCGGGAGGACGACGTACCGATCGTCGTCGTCAGCGCCCGCGACGACACCCATGACATCGTCGCCGGCCTCGAGGCCGGTGCCGACGACTACATCGTCAAGCCGATCGCCGTGAAGGAGCTGGCCGCGCGTCTGCGGGCGCTGCGTCGCCGGGCCCGGGCCGCCGCGCCGGCCATCTCCGTGGTGACCTTCGGCGACCTGGAGATCCTGCCGGAAGCGGGGGAGGTCCGGCTGAACCAAACGGCCATCGCTGTGACGCGTACGGAGTTCCGCCTGCTGTGCGAGCTCGCCGAGCATCCCGGGCAGGTTCTTTCCCGGCAGCAGCTGCTGCAACGCGTCTGGGGATATGAGACCGGCGACGAACGCCTCGTCGACGTGCACGTCGGGCGGCTGCGTCACAAGATCGAGAAGAGCCCGGGGTCGCCCCGCCATCTGGTCACGGTCCGCGGCCTCGGATACAAGCTGCAGCGATGAGACACCGACCCCGACCTCGTCCATGACCCGCCGCCGTCGGCCACGTCATGGGCGTCACGTCGACGGTGACGTCCCGGACGAGGGAGTGCCGGTGGCGACCAGGAACTCCTCGGCGTCGAAGTCTTCGTACGAGTCCGCGCCGCCCAGGTCGTAGTCGTCGAAGTAGGCGCCGTAGGTGAACGTACTCACGACACCGGTCACGGTGACCTGCCTGCCGCGTTCGGCCGCGATGCCGGGAGCGGACAGTACGAGGATCGAGTCGTCGCCGTACTCGTCGCCGGTCAGGACAAAGGACCGGTCCGTGATCACCTTGCTGACCGTGGCGGTGACCGTGACGGTCCGCCCGATGTAATCGTCGTTGCTGAAGTACGGGTCGGTGATGGCGCCGATCGCGGGGCTCGGGCGCAGCGGCGCGGTGGTCGGCACCTCGATACCGTCGCCGACGCCACAGGCTCCGAGCATCAGCGGCATTGCCACCATGACGGCGGCCAGTGGAGTTCGGATCCTGGTTCTGTTCATCTATGCGTCTCTCTCTGCCGGTCGAACGATCCGGCAGCGTCTTACCGGCGGACGCATATCTCAATCGCGGCTCGTGGAGTATTCGCGCCGGTCGCTCCGCCACCGAGGGTTCAAGGCGGCGTCAACCGTGCCACGGCCGCGGATCGTGACGTCCTCCGAATTCCGAGCCGCGCCGGGCGTCCATGACCGGCCGGGCGGGTAGTTCGCCCGTATGTTCTTCGACTCGGTGCAAGACCTGTGGCGCGTCGCTGTCATCGGTGTTCTGACCTACGCGTTGCTCGTGGTGGTCCTGCGGATCTCCGGTAAGCGGACCCTTGCGAAGATGAACGCCTTCGACTTCGTCGTCACGGTGGCGCTGGGCTCCACGCTGGCGACAATCCTGCTCTCGCGGGACGTCACCCTGTCCGAAGGGCTGGCGGCACTGGTGCTGCTGGTGGTCCTGCAGTTCGTCGCGACCTGGTTGTCGGTGCGCAGTGGCAGCATCCGGCATCTGCTCAAGTCCGCCCCCACGCTGCTGGTGCACAACGGGCGGATGAACGAAGGCGCGATGCGGCGACAGCGAGTGACGGCAAACGAGGTGCTGCAGGCCGTCCGGTCGCAGGGAATCGGTGACCTCGATCTCGTGGCGGCGGTGGTGCTTGAGACCGATGGCACCTTCAGCGTGATACCTCACCAGCAGGCCGGCAGCCGGACGGCGCTCGGCAACGTCCACGGCGCCTGATGCCCTCACCGACCGGGCGGTGCGGTTGGGCCGCTGTCGTGTGCGGGCGCCCGCACCGGTACGCCCGCACACCACCTGCTCGGTGAGTTCAGCACCGGGCACCACTTTCCGATGCCGACACGACGAACAGCCCCCGGCATGGTGACAATCCCATGACACTTTGCGCCCTAGACAGCGTCCTCGATGTGCAGGACGCTGTCTATCCGTCCGAGCCGGAACATGTTCCGGACCGCTGGCCGTGGGGCCTGCAGCACCAGCAGTCCGACCCTGCATTCCAGAGCGCGGTGTACTTGCAGGAGCATCACCAGCGCTGTCTCGTCGACGCGTGGGGTCTCGCTCAGGTCGAGGACAAGACACCGCGGAGCCCGCTCGGCGGCGTCGCGGATCAGTCGCCCCCACCGATTGCCGCCGGCGCCCGTCAGCGTTCCCGTGATCTTGATCGTCGCCACCTCCCGCGGTGGTCGAGGGCCACCACGGGCACTCATCGACCCGGCCCAGCAGGGACTGGAGACGACCGGCCACACCACATCGCCGTCATCGGGACCCACCCATACCGTCGAAGCGCTGGACCTCGGGCCGGCGGTCGGCGGTGGCGGCGACCAGGCTCACCCCGGCGGCCGCGAAGACGACCTGGAAGGTCACCTCCGCGGGACTCACGGTCCTTCCGCGGCCGCTCACGTACTGCGGTAGGGGAATCCTGGGTGCAGATAGGCGCCACCCCAGTACGGCATATAGCCGTAGTACCCGTACAGCTGCTCGAAGTACTCGGATCCCTCGGTGAGCTCGGGGTCGTACCCGGGCGCCCCGGCGACCCGGTCGCGGGACTCACCCACGTACACGGTGTCGTCGGTGATGCGGGTGACCGCGTCGACCGGGATGAACGACGCCGTGGCGCCGAAGCCCAGGATCCCCCCGTGCGCCACGCGCAGGAAGCGGACCCTTCCTTCGCCGTCGTCGATCAGCAGATCGTCGACCGTGCCCAGATCGTCCCCGTCAGCGTCACGCACCTGCCGCCCGCGGATGTCCTCACCCGGATCGGCCAGGATCTGATCGCTGTCGCTCAATTTGATCAGTGACGTAGTTCCTCGCGATGCCATCGAGTTCTCCTTTCTGCCCTCGGGCCGGACCGGTTCGCCGGTGGTCGCCGCCGGTCCCACCACCAGCGTCCTTCCGGCACCGGCGCGGCCGCTGCACAGAGTGATGACAGACCCGTGACAAACCCGGCCCGGCTACGGCGCCGGGCGGCACGGTTTCGCCGGCGGTCCGAGTTTCACGCCTCTGTCATACGGTTGCGGCCGGTTCGCCAAGCCGGCGTGACAGCGTGGGCCGGCAAGCACAGGACACGTCCTGGGAGGAACAGTGGAGCGACCCGTTACCCCCGTACGCGTGGCTTCCGAGGTGGAGGCGACCGTCGTCGAGCTGCACGGCGAGGTCGACGTCGACGGTGTCGAACTGCTGCGCGACTGTCTCAGGGACTGTGTCGACTTGAACGCGGACATTCTCGTGGACCTGGCCGATGTCACCCTCATCGACTGTGCCTCGCTGGGTGCCCTCCTCGAGAGCCGCCAGCTGGCGGATCGTCGGGGACACCGGCTGTGCCTGGTGGCGCCGAGCCCGGCGGTACGTCGCATCTTGTCCGGCGCCATGCTCGACACCGCATTCCCCCAGTACCCGGACCGGCGGCACGCGGTCAGCTGCCTCTCGGGTGGCGCTGCCGGCCAGGTGTGAGCGCCGCGGGAAATGTGAGCAGCAAACCCGGATACTTCGCTGGTATGGACCTGATGCGTCGGGGGTGGCCGATAGCCGTCGCAGCCAGGCTCGTGCTCGCGACAAGCCTGTTGCCGTGGTTCCGCACCGGCTGGGCCGAAGGGGACGGCTGGGCCACGAACTCGGCTACTGCCTGGGCGTCGTCCACCTGGTGGGCGGCCGCCGTCACCGCCTGCCTGGTTGCGGCCGGGGCGGCGTTGACCGGCCTTCGTCCGGGTCGATCGGCGACTGTGCTGCGCTGGGGCGCCATGGGTCTTGCCGTGGCCGCCGTCGCGGTCACCGTCGTGACCTGGGCGCGTATCCCACCCCTGGTCATGGGTGAAGGGATGGGCTGGTCCGCGGCGAGCGCCGATTCGCGTGGCGTCGGCGACATTGTGCGCGACGACCTGGTGCTGATCCACATCGACGGGTTGAGCCAGCAGGTGGGCTGGGGTGCCTACGCCGGCCTCGCCGCCATGGTGCTGTTCACCGCCGTGCTGGTCGTCAGGGCCGTACGGCCCTGACCCGGGTGCGGACAACTGTTCGGACCCGGTGAGGCATGCCGCCGAGAACGGTAGGGACCTGACTGCTCCGGCTTGTCGGTACGCGAAGCACTGAACCCTTCTTCACCACGGCGAGGCCGGCACGGCAGCCCTCGGGGCCCACCGAGGTCCAGCCGCTGCTGCGGGGATCGTTTGAGCCCGGCAGTGCCGGGTAGGGCAGCCGCGCTACGGAGGGAGGTGGTCATGGACGCGTTGCCGGCGGTCGCGACCATGCTGGCGCTGGCTGCCGGAGGCATCGCCGGCTTGTACCTGGTGCACCAGGTCACCGCCGTGGCGGCTGATCCGCTGCGGGCGTCGCCGTTCGTGTCCGGCAGCCCTCCGGCGCAGCACGC
This sequence comes from Nucisporomicrobium flavum, assembly GCF_016464385.1. Taxonomy (GTDB): domain Bacteria; phylum Actinomycetota; class Actinomycetes; order Mycobacteriales; family Micromonosporaceae; genus Actinoplanes; species Actinoplanes flavus_A. The sequence goes on from NZ_JADMLH010000026.1 coordinate 88,633, forward strand.
GATGTCGCGGTTTCATGTCCGCTGGTACACGGTGACGCTGCTTTTCCTCGCCTTCGACGTGGAGATGTTGTTCATGTACCCGTGGGCGTTGGTCGTCGCTGACAAAGGCGCCGGCGCGATCGTGGAGATGTTCGCCTTCCTCGGCGTGCTGATGGCCGGGGTTGTGTACGCGTGGCGCGAGGGCGCACTGCGATGGTCGTAGACGGTTGGCTCGATCGGCTGGCCGCGCGCCGGCCACACGTGCTGCTCGCGATCACGCCGGGCGCAACGGCGGCGCGGCTGGCCACCGAGGACGCGCTCGTCGACGTCGGGGCGGTGGTGACGGCCAGTCCGGCGGACGCCGACGTCCTGGTGGTGGTCGGATACCCCGGCGAGGAGATGGCCGATGCGATCGGCGACGTGTGGCGGCAGTTGCCCGGTCCCCGCGTGCGGACGCAGGTGGTGGATCCGGCTGCGGCCGGCGCGGCGATCCGTGCGGCGGTCGCCGGGTTGTCCGGTGGCGGACAGCGGGCCGAGGCGCTCCGGCGCCACGACGAATGGCGGACCGGCGCAGATCACCGGAACGACGGCGACCCCGATGAATCTCCCGGCCACCGTGGTCACGCGGAGCACGGCGGCCACGGCGAGTCGATGCCGATGCCGGGCGGGCTGATGATGGCCGAGCGTGCCGACGACCGCGACGGCTTGAAGCTGGACGTGCTGGAGGTGACCCTGGGTCCGGTGCTGGCGGACTGGCCGGCAGGTCTGGTGGTGACCGCCGCCGTGCAGGGTGACGTGGTGCGGAAGGTGGACGCCCGCGTCGTCGGCGCTGAGAGCACCGCGGTGCCGTCGTTCTGGGACGGCGCTGACGGCCGCCGCCGGGCGGCGGCCCATCTGGACTCGCTGGCCCGTCTGCTCGCCGTGGTGGGATGGCCGGCCATGGCGCAGCGGGTGCGGGTCGTCCGCGACGCCGCCCTGGGGGCAGGGCCGGTGAGCGATGTCCGTTCCCGGCTCGCGGTGGTGGATCGGCGGTTGCGACGGTCGCGGACCTTGCGGTGGGCCACTGACGGGCTGGGCGTGTTGACGCCGCAGATGGCCCGGCGCCTGGACGTCACCGGTCCGGCGGCGCGGGCGGCGGACGACGGCGGGGACGTGACGGCGCGGTGGCGGTGCTGGCTGACCGACGCCGACGCGGTGCTGGCCGGCCGCGATCCGGGGCCCGCTGTCGGTCCGCGTGGCCGCGGCCGCGGGGACCGCACCGCGTCAGCAGCGCTGCTGGATGCGGCCTGCCGGCTGATGGTGGGTCTGGACCTGGCGGCGGCGCGGATCGTGCTGGCCTCGTTCGACCCGGATCCCGACGAGATCGCGGTCGCGGTGCCACGCCGGGTGGAGGACTGATGTCGTACCCGGTGTGGACGGTGCCTGTCGCCGCCGTGGTGCTGATGAGCTTCACCGCCACCGCTGCGGTGCTGGACGCCGTCCTCGACTCCGCGAGGCGTGGCGGTGGCTGGCGTGAGCGGGTCGGTCGCCCGGTGTGGGAGGCGGCGCGTTTGTTGCGCCAGCGGAGGCGGACCACGGTGGCACCGGACGCGCTGCTGTGGCGTCTCGGTACGTCGGGTCCTCTCGTGGTGGCGTTGCTGATGGCGGTGGTCATCCCGCTGGGCGGTCGGGCGGTGACCGACCCTGTGGTGGGGGTGGTCTGGTTCAACGCCTTCGATGTGGCGTTGTGGCTGCTGTGGTGGTGCGCCGGTTGGGGCGCCAACAGTGTGTACGGGCTGGTGGGCGGTTACCGGTTCGTGGCGCAGGCGCTGGCGTACGAGCTGCCGTTGATGTTCGCGCTGACGGCTCCGGCGGTCGCGGCCGGGAGCCTGCGCCTCAGCGAGGTGGTCGCGGCCCAGGACCGTGTGTGGTTCGTGGTATGGGCGCCGGTCGCCTTCCTGGTGTTCCTGCTGGCGGTGACCGGGTTCAGTGTGTGGGGGCCGCTGAGCTACCCGGCCGGGTGGGATGTCGCCGCGGGCGTGCTGGCCGAGCCGTCCGGGGTGGACCGGCTGCTGCTGCTCACGGGCCGGTACGCGTTGCTGGCGGCCGGCGCGGGGATGGCCACGGCCTTGTTCCTCGGCGGCGGGGCCGGACCGCTGTTGCCGGGCTGGCTGTGGAGCGGGCTGAAGATCCTCGCGGTGCTGGCCGTGTTGGTCGCGATGCGCCGACGGCTGCCGATCCTGCGGGCTGACCGGGTGATGAAGCGGGCCTGGCTGGTGTTGCTGCCGTTGACGCTGGTGCAGCTGCTGGTGGTCTCCGTGCTGACTTATGGGGGGAGCTGACATGCGACTGGTGGCGTTTCTGGCTTTGAGTCTGGCGGCGGTGGGGGCCGGGATCGCGGTGTTTGTGGTCGATTCGATGGCCCGGGCGACCGTCGCGCTCGCGGCGTCGTTCGTGGCGGTCGGCGCGGTGATCCTGCTGCTCGACGCCCCGTACCTCGGGGTGATCACGATCCTCATGATGCTGATGGAGATGGCCGTCATGGTCGTCTTCATGATCATGTACATGATGAACCCGGCAGGGCTGATGCCGATGTCGATGGTGCACAACAAGCGTGGCGCGCGGGCCATCTCGATCGGCATGTTCGGGCTGCTGGCGGCCGGTGTGGTGATGACGCCGTGGCCGCAGCGTCGCGGCCGCGTGCCCGCCGACCCGACGCATGCCCTGGGCGAGGCGATCATGGGGTCGAAGATGCTGGTCATGATCGCGGTGTCGGCGGTGCTGTTCGCCACGATCGTGTCGGCGCTGGTGCTGGCCACCGGACGCGGCCGCTATGACCCGCCGGAGCCGGCGGCACCGACCGGTGAGGCCGGCTCATGACGCTGGAGATGTGCCTGCTGCTGGCCGCGGCGCTGTTCTCGGTCGGCCTGTACGGCGCGCTGAGTCAGCAGGCGGTCGTGATGGTGATGATGGGTCTCGAGCTGATGATCAACGGCCTGGTCGTCGCCGGGGCCGCGTTCTGGTACTTCCTGTCTCCGGCCCGCGCGGACGGGCAGGTGCTGGTGCTGGTGGTGCTGGCGGCGATGACCGTGGAGATGGCGATGGGCTTCGCCGTGACGACGTTGTTGTTCCGCGCCAAGGATGTGGACATGACCGATATGGCGGGGGAGCTGCGCCGATGACCGCGGTGCTGTGGACACTGGTCACCCTGCCCGCCACGGCCGGTGCCGTGCTGGCGCTCGGCGGACGCGGGGCCGGCCGGGCCGCTCCGGCCGTCGGGGTGTTCACCGCCGCCGCCGTTCTGGTGCTTGCGCTCGGTGCGGCGTGGACGCGGCCCGCGGTGAGCGTCCCGTTCGTGGCCGGCGCCGCTTTCGCGTTGAGGGTCGACGGGCTGGCCGCTGTGACAGTCGTGGCGGTCGCCGCGGTGTCCCTGCTCGTGCTCGTCTTCTCCGTGGGAGACGTCCGGTCCGGGCGCGCCCGGTTCTTCGGCCTGATGCTGGTGTTCGTGGCAGCCGTCCTGCTCACCACGACCGCGGCAACGCTGCCGGCGTTGCTGCTGGGCTGGGAGGTCATGGGTGCGACCTCGTACGGGCTGATCGCGTTCGTCTGGCGCGACCCGGACCGTCTGGCCGCCGGCACGACCGCGTTCTTGACCACCCGCCTCGGTGATCTGGGCCTGTACCTGGCCGCCGGGGCGGCGCTGGCGGCGGGCGCAGGCCTGGGCCTGGACCAGCTGGTACAGCTGCCCGGCCCGTGGCGGGAGGTGGTGGCGGCCGGGGTGCTGACGGCGGCGCTGGGCAAGGCCGCGCAGCTGCCCTTCTCGTTCTGGCTGTCCAAGGCGATGCTCGGCCCCAGTCCGGTGAGCGCGTTGCTGCATTCGGCGGCGATGGTGGCGATGGGCGGCTATCTGCTGCTGCGGCTGCACGCGTTGCTGGCCGCCACGGCGTGGGCGGCTGCCACAGCAGCGTGGGTAGGAGCGATCACGGCGCTCGTGCTCGGTGTCGTCGCGGTGGGCCAGTCAGACCTCAAGCAACTGCTCGCCGCGTCGACCGCGGCGCAGCTCGGCTTCGTGGTGCTCGGCGCGGCGACCGGCGGTGTAGCCGGTGGCGCCGCGCATCTGATCGGGCATGCGGCCACCAAGGCGCTGCTCTTTCTCGCTGCCGGGGCGTGGCTCACCGCGCTGGGTACGCGGCAGCTGGCTGCGCTGCGGGGCGCCGGCCGCCGCTACCGGTGGGTCGGCGTGGTGTTCGCGGCCGGGGCGGTGTCGCTCGCGGGGGTGCCGCCGCTGGCGTTGTGGGCGACCAAGGACGAGGTGCTCGCAGCGACGAAGGAGTACTCGTGGCCGCTGTATGTCGTCTCACTGATCGCGGCGGCACTGTCGGCCGCTTACGCCGGTAAGGCCCTGGGGTTGGTGCTACGGCCGCTGCGCGCCGACGCGCCCGCAGGCTACGACACCGAGGACCGTGGCACCCGCCATATCGGGGCATGGCAGAAGATCCCGCTGATGGTCCTCGCTGTGGGCGCCGTGCTGCTGGAACTGCCGGCACTGCCACCGGTTGCGGCTTCCTTCGAACGGCTGCTCGGTGTACCGGCGCAGCCGTCGGCGACCGGCGTCGCGATGGCCCTGTCCGGTGGCCTGGCCGTCGTCGTGCTGGTGGTCGCGGTCCTGCTCGCGCCGCGCTTGCCGGCGCCCGGCTGGACGCGCGCCTGGCTGGGTCTGGCGGCCGCCGCCGATCGCGGCGTCGTGCGCCCGGTGCTGGCGCTGTCGCGTGGCCTGGCGGCCTTCGACGACCGGGTGCTCGACCGCGCCGTGATGGCGGTGGCACCGGCCGGGCGCCGTACGGCCGCCGTGTTCGCCCGGCTCGACGATGCCGGGCTCGACGGTCTGGTGACGCGGATCGCCGCCGGTGCGCGCCGGTTCGGGGAGTTGGCACGATATCCGCAGACCGGCCAGGTGCACCAGTACTACGCCCAAGCCGTCGTGGTCCTCGCGGCTGCCGCTGCTCTGCTGCTGCTCCTGGTGAGGTGACGATGCTCTCCCTGCTGGTGTTCGCACCCGCATGCGTCGCGGTGATTCTGCTCCTGTGGCCGAAGCCGCCCGACCGCGCGGTCCACTGGGTGTGGATCCTGGTGAGCGGGGCAGAGGTCGCGGCGGTCGCCGCGCTGTGGGCAGGCTACGACGGCGGTATCGGGTACGAGGTGGATACGCCGTGGATCCCAGGGGTGGGGTCGCGATACCACCTGGGGCTGGACGGCCTGTCGCTGCCGCTGATCGGGCTCACAGCAGTCGTCTTCTGCATGTGTGCGATCTACTCCCGGCGCCACGGCGACCGGCCGCGCCGGTTCGCCGCGCTGTTCCTGGCACTGGAAACGACCTGCATCGGTTTGTTCGCGGCCCTGGACCTGCTCGTCTTCTTCGTCTTCTTCGACTTGTCCATCGTGGGCATGTATGCCGTGATCGCCGGCTGGGGTCACGGCGCCCAGGCGGCACGCTCGGCGCTGAAGTTCTTCCTCTACACCTTCATCGGCTCGCTCGCGCTGCTCGTCGGGTTCATCGGCCTGTTCCTGGCGGCCAGCCCGCACACGTTCGACATGCTGGCGCTGACCGCGCAGGCACCGCTGAACGGCCGCGGCGTCGCCGGAGGGCTCGTGCTTCTCGCCATCGGCGTCGGCCTTGCCGTCAAGACCCCGACATTCCCTTTCCACACCTGGCTTCCACCCGCGCACACCGACGCCCCCGCCGCGGGTTCCGCTGTGCTGGCCGGTGTGCTGCTGAAGATGGGCACCTATGGCTTTCTGCGCATCGCGATGCCCATGCTGCCCGAGGCCTGGCGACGCTATGCGGTCGTGGCCGTCGTCGTCGGCGTGGTCAGTGTCCTCTACGGCGCCCTGGTAGCACTGGCGCAGACCAGCTTCAAACGCATGATCGCCTACACGTCGGTCAACCACATGGGCTACATCCTGCTCGCCGTGGGCGCCGCCGGTCTGGTCGCCGGCACGGATCCGCAGGCCCGGGCCGTCGCGCTGACCGGCGCGGTCACCCAGATGGTCAGCCACGGTCTCATCACCGGCGCGTTGTTCCTTCTCGCCGGCATCCTCTACGAGCGGGGTGGCACCTACGAGATGGACGCATACGGCGGGCTGGCCGCCGACACCCCGCGCTTCACCGCGCTGACAGTGATCGCCGCGTTCGCCTCCCTCGGCCTGCCCGGTTTCAGCGGCTTCATCGCCGAGTTCCAGATCTTCGCCGGCAGCTTCGGCCCGGCGCCGGTCGGCGCCGGAATCGCCCTGCTCGGGATCCTGCTGACTGCTGCGCTGTTTCTGTGGGCGTTGCACCGATTGTTCCTGGGGCCGTCCAGACATGCGCTGTCGCGGCCGGCAGATGTGACCGGCAGCGAGATCGCCGCGATCGCCCCGCTGCTGACGTTGTCCGTGGTCATCGGGATCTTCCCGCGGCCGTTGCTCGACCTGATCGAGCCCGCCGCTCACAACGTGGTGGACCTGGTGGCGCGGTGAACGAGAAGCCCCTGGCGCTGCTGCCGGAGATTCTCCTGCTTGTCGGGGCGGTCGCCACCCTGGTGTGCGGATCGTTCCTGCCCCGCCACCGGCAGGGCATCGCGGGAGTCCTTTCCGCTCTCGCGCTGGCGGGCTCGATCGCTGTGGCGGTCGTCGGCCGTGCCGACCAGACCGTGTACGACCACACGTACGCCATCGACGTGGCGACCAGCACCGCCCGCGTGGCCGCGCCCGCGGCGGCCCTGATGGTCATCGCCCTGGCGACCGCTCGGGTCGCCGGGGACCGCCGGCAGAGCGAGTTCTATGTTCTGGTGCTGCTGGCCACCCTCGGTGCGGTCCTCATGGCAGGCGCATCCGACCTGATCCTGCTCGCCGTCGGATACCTGCTGGCGACCATCCCGCTGTACGGGCTGGCAGGCTGGGGCCGCGACGCCCGCGGGGGAGAGGCGGCGTTGAAGCTGTACCTGATGGGGGCGCTCGTCGGTGTGATCATGCTGGTTGGCGTGAGCCTGCTCTACGCCGGTGCCGGCGGGACCGGCTACCGGCAGCTGGCAGCCGGCCTGCCCGCCGCACCGGGCGGCGTGGTAACCGTCGGAATCGTGGCGGTGCTGGCGGGGCTGATGTTCAAGGCCGGCGCCGCACCCGTGCATTTCTGGGTCCCGGACACCGTGCAGGGCGCCACCACCGGCGCAGCGGCGCTGCTGACGACGGTGCCGAAGATCGGCGCCCTGATCGCGGCGTACCGCCTGGTCGAGGTGGTGCCGTCCGGCAGCGGCTGGCCGGCGTTTCTGGCGGCCGTCGCCGCGGTCACCATGGTGCTGGGCAACTTCGCGGCGTTCGGGCAGACGTCGGTGCAGCGACTGCTGGCGTACTCGACCATCAGCCAGGTGGGTTACCTGCTCATGGCCGTCGCGGTCGCCGGCACGGGCGGTCGGGCTCTGCCGGCGCTGCTGGCCTATCTGATCGGGTACGCGGTGACCAACATCGGCGCCTTCGCCGTGGTGGCCGCATCTCCGGGCCGTGACACCCTGGACGGGTATCGCGGGTTGGCACGCCGTCGGCCGATGCTGGCCGCGGCCCTGGTGGTCTGCCTGCTGGGACTCGTCGGAACCCCGCCCACCGCCGTCTTCGTCGGCAAGGTCGCCGTCTTCAGCGCCGCCTGGGAGGGCGGTCTCGCCTGGCTCGTGGTGCTGGCCGCGATCAACACTGTCGCAAGCCTGTACTACTACCTGCGGTGGCTGGCTCCCGCGTTCTCGGCGGCACCGGCCGCCTCGTCCGAGGAATCGAAGGGGCACAGCAGCGCCCGGGCCGCCTCGATCGTGGCGGCCTGCGCCGGCGCCGGCACCGTTCTGGCCGGCACACTGGGCGGCCTGCTGGTCGACATGGTCAGCGGGACGCTCGTCCGGTAGCCGTCATCACCCGATCGTCAATCCGCCGCTCCAGCCGCGGTGGCCCCTATTCATGCCCGGGCGTACGCCGAACATGACAGGTTGATGACCGCCTTCGATCTGTTCGATGACGTACCTCGAGGACCCACGCGACAGAAACGTATAAGAATGGATTTGTCGGCCCGGGAGCGGCGGTCGCCTTGTGTAGCGTCCCTGGGCGGGGCTGGCGGAAGCCTGAGTGCTGAGCCGCGAGACCTGAAGGCGAGAGGGCGATGCGGGAACCAGCCGGTACCCCGGCGTCCGGCGCAGGACGGAGCAGTTCGGCGCCGGTGTCCTCGCGGGACCGGTGGAGATTCGACGCACGTCGACCCTGGTGCGGAAAGCCCGACAACGTACTTACACGAACGGAAAAGAGCCGACCATGCTCAGAAGAACGCTGGCCGTGCTGTGGTCTCCGCGCTGCGCGCAGGCGCTCTCCACCAGCCAGGCGGACGCCTATCTCGGCAACTGGTGGCCCAGTCAGCAGGAGACGTTCCAGCCGGTGCTCGACAGCGGCAAGGCCGAAGTGATCGGCACGGTGCTCACGGGCACGCAGTACGCTCCGGCCGTGCCGGGATACGTCACCGACAAGCTGGGCATCACGTCGCTGGCTGATCTCGACGCTCATGCCGACCCTTCCCTCGGGCGGCGGTTCGCCTGAGCCCAGGAATACCGATGCTGGTGGCGATCCGCGGTGGGATGACCGGGTACGGCGGGTCCGCCGAACCCGATCTGTCGGTCTCACCACGACGCCACGCGACCATCCGTTTTCGCCATCGAGGGCAGGGACATCCATGTCGTTCACCAGCCTCATCACCGCGGCGGCCGTTGGCATAGCGGTCGGGTTCGCCGTGGGTATCAGCGTGTCCGTGCGGCGCGGCCTGCCGCTGTGGCTGCCGCCGGCAATAGGCGCTGCCGCGGCGGTCTGCGGCACCGTCGCGGCCTGGCTCGCCGGGGCGCCAGTCGGCAGCCTGCCGCTGGACCTCTCGATGCAATTCTTCTTCGCCGCTACCGGCGTGGCGGTGATGCTGGCCAGGACGCAGCGGCGCCCGGACCCCGGGCGGTAACCCCGGTGTCGTCCGCCATGTGCCTATCCGCTCGCGGACTTCGCCACCGGCTGGGCCGGCCGCGGTTCATCGCCGGCGGTTGCAGGCTCCGCTGATTGCTTGTCCGGCTGCCGGCCACCGTCGTCGCGGTAGCCGAGCACGGCGTGATAGATCACCGCGCACAGCGGTACGGCGATGAGGGCTCCGGCGACGCCCGCGACGAGAGTGCCCGCCGTGACTGCCAGCAGAGTGATCACCGGGTGCAGTTGGATCGCCCGGCGCATCACCACCGGCTGCAGCAGGTTGCCCTCCACCTGCTGGACAATCACCACGACCGCCAGGACGATGAGGGCGTCTCGTGATCCGTTGGTGACCAGCGTTACCAGCGCTGCGGCGGCGCCGGCCACGGTCGCACCGATGATCGGCACGAACGCTGAGATGAAGGTCAGCAGGGCCAGGGACAGCGCGAGCGGGACCTGCAGGATGAACAGGGCCGCGCCGATGCCGATGGCGTCCACCGCTGCGACGGCTGCGGTGCCGTGGGTGTACGACATGAGCGTCTGCCAGCCCGATCGGCCGGCACGGTCGATGCGCCCGGCTCGTGATGCCGGCATCCGGTGCATCATCCAGGACCACATCTGTTCGCCGTCGCGCAGGAAGAAGAACAGCAAGAACACGGCGAGCAGCGCTGAGGCCAGGATCTCCGCGGCGCTGGTCGCTCCGGCGACAGGGCTGGGCAGTGCCTGCCGGACGGCGTCCGCCACGCCGTTGGTGATCTCGTCCAGGCGGCGGGCGTCCAGGCCCGGCAGGGTGTCCAGCGCGGTCTGCCTCAGCCGGTCGAGACCCTCGACGACCTGACTCTGCAGATCATCGAGCTCGGAGGTGGCACGCCGCCCGATGAGGTACGAGGCTCCGCCAGCAAGGTGAGCAGACCGACGACGGTGGTCAGCGCGGCGACTGTCGCCGGCAGATGCCACCTCTTCAACCGCATGGTCAACGGGGCGATGAGCGCCGTCAGCAGCAGGGCCGCGATGATCGCCATGGTCATCGGAGCCAGGCTCGCCAGGATCCGCGCGGTCACGTAGGCCGCGACCGCGAGCACGAGCACTGCGGCGACGGTCCTGGCGGCATGGATCAGGGGTCTCGACGACGATGCGCGTCCGTCGCTCCGCAACAGCATGAGCTCTCCTCCGCCTCGGCACGCGACGAGCCGGACGGGCCGTCGTCATGCAGGGCGCTACCTCCTGTCGCGTACCCACCCCGTTGCGTTCGAAGCACCCGAGTCACCGGCCGCGTCGGGTGCGCGGCGCAGCGAGAGCGCCCATGACGAGGGCGACGACCAGCAGCGCTGCGCCGATGAGGATCAGAGCGCCGACGGAGAGCAGGACCCCCAGAGCGGCGACGACCGCTCCGGCGACGGCGAGAGTGACGAGGAAGATGCGCATGAACATGATGGTCTCCGCATGCGGTTGAACGGTGTGCCGGCGTATCGCCCGCGGCGCCGCCTCGAGACTCGGGAACGCAGGATTCCTGCGCCGCTCGGGACAGCGGTCACCGCGAGCCTCCCGGGTCGTAGCGGTGACCCGGCGTGCGTCGCTCCGCGGTTCCGGCGACGAGGCTCACCGCCGCTGCGGCGAAGATCCCTTGCAGCACCAACTCCACCGGGGTCACGCCGGAGGTGTCGATGCCGGCGATGCCGGCGATGACGGAGCCCAGCATCGCCGCGCACATGGCCACGGCCAGGGGCACCCAGAAGGGCAGGCGGCGACCGGCTGGGACCGACCATCCACCGCAGAAGCCCACGACGACGCCCAGAGCCACGGCAGTGAACAGGCTGCTGAGGGTCATGGGCGGGATCCTTCACGTGTGGTGCTCCCGCGGAGCGCGGACCGGCGGTACATCTCAACGTGCCGCGCGAACTCGTCAGAACCTGCCCAGCGGCATGACAGTCGGATGACAAACGGACGGTGGGCCGAGGTGGCGCTCAGCGGCCCCGGTAGGGCAGTCCTGGATACAGATAACCCGTACGCCAGTACGGCATGTACCCGTCATAGCCGTACAGTTCGGTGAAGTACTCATCGCCTTCGATCAGTGAGGGGTCGTAGCGCGGGCACCCGCCACCCGCTCCCGCGATTCACCCACGGTGACGGCGTCGTCCGTGATCTCCCTGATCGCGTCGACCGGAATGAAGGATGGGGTCGCGCCGAAGCCGAGGATCCCACGTGTTCCACACGCAGGAAGCGGACCTTGTCCTCGCCGTCGTCGATCAGCAGGTCCTCGACCGTGCCGAGATCGTCGCTGTGGGGATCTCGTACCGGGCGGCCCCGGATGTCGTCGGCCGGGTCGGCCAGGATCTTGTCGCTGTCGCTGAGTTTGATCAGTGCGGTGGTGCTTTCCGGTGCCATCGTCGTTTCCTTCCGTCTCACAGGTGGCCGGCTGCGGAGTGCTCACGCCCGCCTCACCACGAGAGTCCGTCGCCCGCCGGAGCGATCGGTGCACGAAGACGTGACAGGGTCATGACGAAGGGGCCCAGGCCCCGCCGGCCCGACCGGAACACGACCTGCGCCGGCCGGGTCATGGTGCCCGGCGCCCCGGCCCGCCTTCGCGACGCCCGTGCGTTGGCCCACGGCTCCCGTCAGGCGGGCGGCATGCTGATGTCTCATCCGCCGGACGGCCAACTGCCCGCCAGCGCGGCGTCCACGAGGCGGGCGTCTTCGGCCAGGCCGGACCGCTCAGCGGGGTCGAAGTCCTCCCGGTCGGCCACCGTCCGGGTACGCGCGAGCTGATCGAGGACAGGTGCCCGGTGCGACGGATCGCGCGCGACCCAAGCGACCTCCCTCAGAAGCTGCAGGATCCGGGCCAGGACCGCGGGCTCCGCGGAGCCGTACCGGCGAGGCTGACTGACCGCCAGCTCCAGCAGCGACGCGAAAGTCGGCCGTGCCAGCACGGCCCGGACCTGACCCGCGTCGTCGGTCAGACTCCGATCGCCCCACGCGCGCTCTGCTGCTTCACAGAGCAGCGCCGAAGCGTGACCGAGGGCGTGTACGGCGGTCGTGGGATCGTTGACGCCCGGCGACAGGGCCTTCACGACGACATCGGTGATCTGGCGTACGGCGAACGCCACATCCTGCGCCGCCGTGCGTTCGAAGGTGAGCTGCAGGGCGCTGTTCACGTGCTCCTCGCACGCTTCTCGGGTCTTGGCGTCGATCATGGATCCGTCCGGACGCCATGCCGTGGCCACGGGTGTCCCGGCGATGACGGACGCGCCGGGCAACCGGTCGACACGGAGAACGACCCCGGCGGCGCGGGCAGCCTCGACGAGTGCCCGGCCGTCGGCTGAGGCCAGAAAGCCGGACCGGTGGGCGTTCAGCGTGGCGGCCGGCCCGGAGCGTGCGACCGCCGCCGGTTGCTGTGCGTCGTCGGCGGCCGAGGGCATCGTACGGCGGATGGTCCGAGTGCCGTCGGCGTGTACGTCGCGCAGCATCGACTCCACCCGGATCTGCTGAGCGAGATGGGCGAGAAACCCCGCGACGGTGAGCACGCTGGCGACCGCGAGCACGTACGCTACCGTCACGGACAGCTGTGGCACGAAGGCGGCCAGGTCGCCGTGCTCCCCACGTACCGTACGCAGAACGGTGAGGGCGTAGGTGAAGGTGCCCAGCAGGACAGCCAGCGCCGTATGCACCGTCCGGTCCCGGGTGAACGTGCGCAGCAGGCGCGGTGAGTACTGACCACTCGCCAGCTGCAGGGTCACCACGGTGAGAGAGAACGTCAGCGACGTCACCGTGATCAGGGAACCGGCCACCGTCTGCAGCACGCTGCGGGCCGCCTCCGGACCACCGGTGAACAGGTATGCCGTGACGGCCGGCGGCAGGTCGTCCACCACCCGGGCATCGAGCTGCGGCATGGCCACACCGAGCGCGATCGCGCCCGCGATGGCAAGGGCGGGTAACGGCCACAGCTCGGTCCGCAGCCAGTCGGCGAAGACCTGCATGCCGATCCGTGAGGAGATGCGGGACTTCATGGTGGGGACCTCCGGCTGCCGTTTGCTCTGGGTAAGCGCTGGGCAGTGCGCCCCGTACGGCGGGGCCGGGCGCCCTCCCGCCGGATTCCGCCTCCGCCCCGGCCGGACCGGCCGGCCAGGGCACGAGCCCGAAGATGGCAGTACCCCGACAGCGTCGGCTGAACGCAGGTTGTTGTGGCCGATCTCCGCGCCGCACGCGGAACGCGAACAGCGGGACTGTAAAACGAACGGTGTAACTCCTGATCAAGGAGACGCACCTGATGACCGTCATGACGGATGCCGTGGATACTTCCGCGGTGGCGAAGAAGAAGACTCCGGCGAGCACGCCGGAGGGCGTG
>NZ_JADMLH010000027.1 GCF_016464385.1 Nucisporomicrobium flavum
CGGGGACCGGCCCGATCGACCAGACGCTGATCGGCGACGGACAGAACATGTATCTGTTCTTCGCCGGGGACAACGGCAAGATCTACCGGGCCAGCATGCCGATCGGGAACTTCCCGGGCAGCTTCGGGTCGTCGTACACCACGATCATGAGTGACAGCACGAACAACCTGTTCGAGGCGCCGCAGGTGTACAAGGTGCAGGGTCAGAACCAGTACCTGATGATCGTCGAGGCGATCGGCGCGAACGGGCGGTACTTCCGCTCGTTCACGGCGACCAGCCTGGGTGGTACGTGGACCCCGCAGGCCGCGACGGAGAGCAACCCGTTCGCGGGCAAGGCCAACAGCGGCGCCACCTGGACCAACGACATCAGCCACGGTGAGCTGATCCGGACGAGCGCGGATCAGACGATGACGATCGACCCGTGCAACCTGCAACTGCTGTACCAGGGCCGCTCGCCCAGCTCGGGCGGCGACTACGGGCTCCTGCCGTACCGGCCGGGCCTGCTGACCCGCCAGCGCTGACACTGTCCGGCCGCCTCGCCCGTCCACCGGGTGGGGCGGCCGAGGCATGTCCGTCGCGGACCACCGGGACCGTCGCCCTCATCCTGAAGGAGAGCCCCGGACGGCGATGAGGACCTCGTACCGCAGGGCCGGATCGACCACGCAGTGCAATCCGAGGTCGACGATGCGGCCGTCGCGTACGTTCCATTCCCGCGCGCCGGGGTCGCGGCCCAGAAGCGGGCCGAGCGAGTCGATGGTGGGCTTCCCGAGGTTCGCCCAGTTGCGGCGAGGCCCGACCACGAACGCTAGCTGAAGGGCCACCCCACCGTCCGGCGTGCCTGCCGCTTGGTTGCCCAGACCGAGGCGAACTGGCCTCCCGGCCCGCTGCGCCTGGACGTCGGGCTGTGCCGGAGCCGAACCGATCGACGCGAGGAGGGCTCGGCAGCCGGTGCCGGCCGGCGGATGCAGGCGTTCGTGAGCGCTCGGGTCGGTCGGAAGCATGCAGCCGGCCTTGTTCTAGCGGGCCAGGCGGTCCAGTAGTTCGCCGAGCAGCGCGTTTTCGCCGGGGGTGAGGTCGCCCGGGTCGTTCCCGACCAGCGCTCGCAGCGTCAATGCGGCGCTCGCGCGGGTCGCAGGGGCGTCCGTGGAGGGTGTGTGCAGGACTCCGGCCAGCGCGGCCTCGCGGACGCGTTCGGACAGCCCGAAGTCCGGCTCCGGCTGGGTGATCAGGGTGAGCGTGATGCCGACGTTGGCGGCGAACACCTGTTCGGCGGCATCGGCCGCCGGGACCTTGAGCAGGCCCTGGGTGGCGGCGGCGGTGAATCGCTCGCGCAGCGCGGCGTGCGCGGGGGCGGTGACCGCGCAGGGCTTTCCCGGCTCGGCACGGCCGTAGAGCAACCCGTAGAACGAGGGGTGCTCCAGCCCGAACAGCACATGCCTGTCCCAGCCCTGGCGCAGGTCGTCCAGCGGGTCGCCGGAATTCTCGACCGCCGTGTACTGGGTGAAGCCGTGGTTGGCCACGGCGTCGATCAGGCCCTGTTTGCTGCCGAAGTGGTGATACAGCGTCGGGGCCTGCACCCCGGCGCGTTCGCACGCCGCTCTCGTGGACAGCGTGCCGCCGCTCTCCAGCAACTCGGCTGCGGCGAGGAGGAGTCGGTCCTTGGCGTTCTGCATGCTTGCTACATTAGCGCATGTAGCGCTACATTCGCTTCTATAGCGAGAGGAGAAGTCCATGAGGACTTGGTTCATCACCGGTGGGACGCCCGGAGGATTCGGTTTGACCTATGCCGAGGCTGCACTCGCGCAGGGCGATCAGGTGGTGGTGACAGCGCGTCGGCCCTCCGAGCTGCAGACGTGGGCTGAACCGCATGGTGAGCGTGTCCTGGTTCTTGAGCTCGATGTCACCGATGCCGACCAGGTGCGTGCGGCGGTCACGACGGCGGAAGAACGGTTCGGCGGATCGACGTGCTCGTCAACAGCGCGGGCCGTGGCTGGTACGGCTCGATCGAGGGTGCCCCCGGCGAGACGATCCGCCGCACCTTCGACCTCAACCTGTTCGCAGTGGTCGAGGTCATCCGCGCGGTCCTTCCGGGTATGCGGGCCCGCGGCAGCGGCTGGATCGTGAACATGTCATCGGTGGCCGGCCTCGTCGGCGCACAGGGGTTCGGCTACTACGCTGCGGCCAAGTTCGCGATCGAAGGACTGTCGGCGACACTGCGCCAGGAGGTCGAGCCGTTCGGCGTGCGCGTGCTCGTCGTCGAGCCGGGAGCGTTCCGCACCAGTGCCTTCTCGTACTTCCGGAACGAGCCCGTCAACGAGTCCGTCGACGCCTACGTGCCGATGGTCGAGGCCGTCAAGGCGGCATTCGTGGACGCTGACGGCAAGCAGGAAGGTGACCCTGTTCGTGGCGTGCAGGCCGTGATCAGCGCGATGAACGCACCCGTTGCACCGCACCGGATCGTGCTCGGCAACTCCGGCTACGACGCCGTCGTCGCGATGCACGAGAACGCCCTCGCGGAGCTGCGCGCGAACGAGAAGCTCTCGCGCTCAGCGGACTTCTGAGCCTGTCATCAGCGGCTGCACCGGTAACGCGCGCTGAGTCGCCTTGCCGCGACCCTGACGCGCCCCCACCCGACAAGAACGGAGAACAGAGATGGACAATCTTCCTCTTCCCAAGGCAATCGAGAACTTCATCGCGGCCACCAACGCGCACGACGCGAACGCGCTGACCGCGCTCTTCGCCGACGGGGCCACCGTGCGTGATGACGGAAAGACCTACGCCGGCGAGGCCGAGATCCGCGAATGGATCCAGGGGCACCTGATCAACCCCCAGATCGTGATCACGCCGACCTCGTTCGCGGACGACCGGCTGGTGGCCTCCGGAGACGGTGACTTCCCCGGCGGGCCCCTGTCCTTCGCGTTCGTCTTCGGCATCAGAGACGACCAGGTCACCGACCTCGCGATCGACCCCGTCTGACCCATCACCGGCAGGGACGGCCTGAGTGGTCGTGGGGTTCGGGCGTGAGTCCCCAGGGCAGGTGCCCTGAAGTCCGCTGACCGAGGAAGCGGGGGTGCCCGGTGGGTGCTCCCGCTTCACCTTTGGAGGCGGCTGGGGTCGAGGATGCGGGCCATCATCGACGCAGCTTGACGGCGGCTCAGGATGCGGGTCATGGCCACGCCGAACTGATTGGAGCGTCCGTCGATGACGGATGGGCCCGGGTTGCGGCTCTCGAGGTGGCGCAGCGCCGTGGCGACGACGTCCTCGGGCCGGCGCAGCTTGCCGGCGGTCAGGACCGCCGCCTCCGGGCCCATCCCGCTTGCGAAAGCGGTGTCCGTAGCGCCCGGGGACACCGCGAAAACCCTGATACCGCTGCCGCGCAGCTCCGTCCACAGTGACTCGGTGAAGCTGAGCATGAAGGCTTTCGTGGCGCTGTAGACAGCCATCCGGGGAGACGGGAAGTACGCGGAGACGCCGGTGACGTTGATGATGAAGCCGCCCCCGGCGCTCGTGATCTCCGGCAGGAATGCCGCCGTCAGCTCGACCGGGGCCGCGGCGTCGACGGCGATCTCGATGGCGAGGTGGCCGGGGTCGGCGTCGAGGACCGGCGCGAACGAGCCGACCGCGGCGTTGTTGATCAGGCTCGTGACCCGCAAGCCCAGGTCGGCGACCGCGCGGTGGAGGCCGGTTGCGGCGGCCGGCCGGGCGAGGTCTGCGGGGATCGATTCGACCCGGACGTCATGGGTACGGCGTAGCTCGTCCGCCATCGAGGCCAGCCGCTCGGCGCGACGGGCGACCAGCACGAGGTTCGAGCCGCGTGCGGCCAGGGCCCGGGCGAAGGCGGCACCGATGCCGGAGGTGGCGCCGGTCAGCAGAACGGTCTGTGCGCGGTAGTCGACGGTCATGGGACCAGCCAACGGTCTGCTCGCGGCGCCGTCCAAGACCTGTTTCGCAACCCGTCATGTCAGACGTGCATGACGGTCCCCGAGAAGGTTCGTCGCCGAGGTGACGAACTCCGCGACCAGCGGGTTCGGGTCCGCGGCGCGGGTGGCGACGACGACGTGGCAGGGCTCGATGTCGTCCACGGGGACGGCGGTCAGACCGGGCCGGAGGCTGAAGCGCCGGTCGCCGGCAGGGACCAGGGCGACGGCTCCGTCCGCGACGGCCTCGAGCTTGTCCTCATAGGCCTCGGCGAGGGCCGGGCCGAGCGGGGCGGGATTGCCGTCCGGTCGGGGCTCCAGCCGCCAGAAATCGGTCCAGGCGGCGTCCATGCCGGTGCACCCGACGAGCGATTCCGCGGCGATGTCCGCGGCGGTGACCGACTCCTTGCCGGCGAGGCGGTGGGTGGCGGGCACCAGCAGGACCCGGGACTCGGCGCGCAGGACGGTCACGTCGAGGTCGTCGGCAGGGATGGGGAGCGGCGTACGGATCACCAGGGCGTCGACGCGCCGGTCGAGCAGCGCGCCGGCGTCCGGGGAGCCGAGATGGCTGGTGCGCACGTGGGCGTCGGGATGCCGGTGGCGCAGGTCGCGGACGGCGGGGGTGATGACGAGATCGTCCGCGTATCCGACGGTGATCGCGCGTGCCGGTGCCGCGGCCCGTGCGGTGCTCACCGCCTGGCGGGCGGCGTGCAGCAGGCGCTGGGCCTGTGGAAGGAACGCCGCGCCGGCGGCGGTGAGCCGGCTGCCCTGGCTGGTGCGCTCCAGCAGGCGGACGCCGAGGGTGTCCTCCAGCCGCTGGATCTGCCGGCTCAGCGACGGCTGGGCGACCCGCAGCTCCTCGGCCGCACGCGCGAAGCTCAGCCGCTCGGCGACCACCGTGAAGTACCGGACCAGCCGCAGGTCCAGGTCGGGAGGCATGCGGCCAGCCTAACGGCTGTCAAGGGCGTACGGCCTGGGCGTGGAAGACCTGGTTGCCGTACGGGATGTCCTTCGGCGTGTACGCGATGCGGCCCGGGCACAGCCCGCGCTCGGCGAGGTCCCTGGCGATCAGCGGCACCGCCTCGATCGTCGCCGGGGGCCAGTCGTGCATGAGGATGATGCCGCCCGGCTGCAGGGTGCGCGCCGCCGCGGCGATCTCCTCGGCGGTCGCCCCGGCCCAGTCGCGCGAGTCCACCGTCCACAGGACCTCGAGCAGGCCGATGCGGTCCTCGTCGGCGCGGACCTGGTCGTCGGTCTCGCCGAACGGCGGGCGGAACAGGGTGGGTTCGCGGCCGGTGACGTCGCGAAGGGCCCACTGGGTGCTGGCGATCTCCTGGAAGGCGGCCGGTTCGCCGATCTGGGTCAGGTGGGGGTGGCTGTAGGTGTGGTTGCCCACCCACATCCCGGCGCGCAGTTCGGCGCGGACCAGGTCGGGCTGCTCGAGGGTGTGGTTGCCCTGGTTGAAGAACGTAGCGCGCAGGTGGTTGGCGCGCAGCGCGGCGAGCAGCTCGCCGGTGGTGGCGCTCGGGCCGTCGTCGTAGGTGAGGCCGACGTACCCGTTGTGGCACGGCCGGTTGTGGGCGGCGGCCTCGGAGGTTCCGGTGAAGCCGAAGACGGCGAGGGTGGAGGCGGCGAGCAGTGCGGTGACCCGGCCACGGAGACGGCGTTCGGGCATGACTTCTCCTCAGGGGATGGGGCGGCAACCGCCGAAAGTTTCAGGGCGGCTGCTCTTCCCGTACGCTAAGGAGCGCAGCGAAAGCCGTCAATAGGTGCCGAAAGTTCCGGGCGTCAGTACGAGTTGTTGCTCTGGAAGTGCGACCAGGCCCCGCACGGGGTGTGGTACCGGCCCTTGATGTAGCCGAGGCCCCACTTGATCTGGGTGGCCGGGTTCGTCCGCCAGTCCGAGCCGACCGAGCCCATCTTGCGGCCGGGCAGGGCCTGGGGAATCCCGTACGCACCGCTGGGGTTGGCGGCGCGCTCGTTCCAGCCGCTCTCGTGGTTCCACAGCTTGTTGAGGCAGGGGAACTCGGCGAGCCCGAAGCCGGCCTCCAGGGTCAGCGCGCAGCCGATCGCGCGGTTGCCGCTGTATTCCTTGCAGGACGTCGGGATCTCGCCGGCGAAGGCCACCGTCCCCTTCTCCTCGGCCGCCTTGCGCGCGATCACTTTCTTCTCCTGCTTGCGCGCCTTCGTCGCCGCGGAGCGGGCCTGGTCCGCGGCTTCGTCGGCCGCGTCGCTGGTGGCCGCGTGCCGCCAGGCGCGCGCGGCGATCTGCTGGGTGCGGCGGACCTGGAGGAACTGCAGCTCCTCGGCCTCGGCCTGGACGGCGACCCGGGTGCGCTCGTCCTGCTGCCGGTCGTCGCGCATCTGTCCTAGATGGACGCCGCCGATGACGCCTGCGACCAGCAGGCCGACGGAGGTGGCGCGAACACCGACCCGGCTCCAGAGCCCATCCACGAAACATCCCTTTCGTCAGCCACGGTGGCGGCACCATACCGGGTGCCGGCGACGCAGCCAAGCCCGGTGCGATTCGCTCCGGAAAAGTGCCGGAATTTCCGGAGACGGGATGCCGCCGCGATCACGCCCGTGTTGCCGAATTGTTATCCCGGTCTGCGGGTCAGTTAGGACCGAGCGCTTGTGCTGGGGCCCCTGATGGTCGACCGTTTCCGAAACAACAAAACTTTCTGATCTGATCGATCATCGACGCCCCGAAACTTTCGGAACCGATGTCTCGATCATGGAGGGGTCACCATGCGTAAGGGAGTGTTCGCCCTTGCTGCCGCCGGGCTGCTGGCCACGGGCAGCATCGCGGCCTGCGGCGACAGCGGCGGGTCCGACAGCGGCAGCACCAAAGGGAGCTCGTCGACCGGCAAGGTGGGCGTGATCCTGCCGGACACCAAGAGCTCGGCGCGGTGGGCCACCGCCGACCTGACGTACCTGAAGGCGGCGTTCGCGGCCGCCGGCGTGCAGGCGGACATCCAGAACGCTCAGGGCGACAAGACGCAGTTCCAGACCATCGCCGACGGCATGATCTCCAGCGGCGTCAAGGTGCTCATGATCGTGAACCTGGACTCCGGTACCGGCAAGGCTGTGCTGGACAAGGCCCGGGGCGCCGGTATCGCCACGATCGACTACGACCGGCTCACGCTCAACGGTGGCGCGAACTACTACGTGTCGTTCGACAACGTGAAGGTCGGCGAGCTGCAGGGCAAGGGCCTCGTCGACTGCCTGGCCGCCAAGAAGTACGACAAGCCGGTCGTCGCCGAGCTCAACGGGTCGCCGACCGACAACAACGCGACCCTCTTCAAGCAGGGTTACGACTCGGTCCTCAAGCCCAAGTACGACTCGGGCGAGTTCCAGAAGGGCCCGGACCAGTCCGTGCCGGAGTGGGACAACGCGCAGGCCGGCACGATCTTCGAGCAGATGCTGACCCAGAACAAGAACATCAAGGGCGTGCTCGCCGCCAACGACGGCCTCGGCAACGCGGCAATCTCGGTGCTCAAGCGGAACCGGCTCAACGGGCAGGTTCCGGTCACCGGCCAGGACGCCACCGTCCAGGGTCTGCAGAACATCCTCGCCGGCGACCAGTGCATGACGGTCTACAAGGCGATCAAGAAGGAGGCCGACGCGGCGTCCGAGCTGGCCATCGCTCTGGCCAAGAACCAGAAGCCGAGCACCGCCACCGGCGTCACCCGGGACCCGGAGTCGGGCAAGGACGTCCCCTCGGTGCTGCTGGAGCCGCAGTCGATCACCAAGGACAACATCAAGGACGTCATCGCCGACAAGTTCGTCACCAAGGAGCAGCTCTGCACCGGGGACTACGCCAAGGCCTGCACGGCCGCGGGCATCAGCTGACCCCCGAGCCGGTCGGCTGAACCCTCTCCAGCACCACGGCGCCGTCCACGTGCACAGTGCGTGGGCGGCGCCGCATCGACAAGGAGCATTCGTGGCCGCCACACCCCTCTTGGAGCTGAGCGGGATCGACAAGAGTTTCGGTCCCGTCCAGGTCCTGCACGACGTCGGTCTCTCCGCGTACGCCGGCGAGGTCACCGCGCTCGTCGGCGACAACGGCGCCGGCAAGTCGACCCTGGTCAAGTGCGTCAGCGGGATCTACACGATCGACGCCGGCACCGTCTCCTTCGACGGCCGGCCGGTGACCATCCACAGTCCCCGTGACGCCGCCGAACTGGGCATCGAGGTCGTCTACCAGGACCTCGCGCTCTGCGACAACCTCGACATCGTCCAGAACATGTTCCTCGGACGGGAGAAGGTACGCGGCATCGTCCTCGACGAGCCGACCATGGAACAGATGGCCGGCGACACCCTCGCCAGCCTCTCGGTGCGTACGGTGAAATCCCTGCGGCAGCTCGTGGCCAGCCTCTCCGGCGGCCAGCGGCAGACCGTGGCGATCGCCAAGGCCGTGCTCTGGAACAGTCGCGTGGTCATCCTCGACGAGCCCACCGCCGCCCTCGGCGTGGCCCAGACCGCCCAGGTCCTCGAGCTGGTCCGCCGCCTTGCCGACAGCGGCCTGGGTGTCGTGCTCATCTCGCACAACATGAACGACGTGTTCGCCGTTTCCGACCGCATCGCCGCGCTCTACCTCGGCCGGATGGCGGCCCAGGTCAAGACCAGCGAGGTGACCCACTCGCAGGTCGTGGAGCTGATCACGGCCGGCCGCAGCGGCACGGTCGGCCTGCCGCCGGAGCGACCCGACGGCAACGGCAACGGGAACGGCGTCGCCGTCGACATCACGCCCGGAGGCGACCAGTGACCACCAGCGCCACCCCCACCACCACGACGGCCGGCGGCCTGCGGGTCGCCCAGCCCACGGTGGCGAGCCATCTGCACGAGTACTGGCAGCGGGTCCGCGGCGGCGACCTGGGCAGCCTCCCGGCCGTCCTGGGCCTGATCGTGCTCTCACTGATCTTCTCCGTCGCCCGGGAGACGTTCACCAGCCCGCTCAACTTCGCCAACCTGTTCAACCAGGGCGCGCAGACCGTCTTCATCGCGATGGGCCTGATCTTCGTCCTGCTGCTGGGCGAGATCGACCTGTCCGCCGGCTTCGCTAGCGGCGTCTGCGGCGCGGTCATGGCGATCCTGCTCACCAACCACGGCTGGCCCTGGTACGGCGCCATCCCGGCAGCCCTGCTCACCGGCGTGGTGATCGGCCTGGTCCTGGGCCTGCTGATCGCGAAGGTCGGCATCCCGTCGTTCGTGGTGACCTTGGCCGCGTTCCTCGGCTTCCAGGGCCTCCTGCTGGTCCTGCTCAGCGGCGGCGTGAACATCTCCATCCGCGACTCGTTCGTGATCGCGCTGAACAACAAGAACATCCCGGTGCTGTGGAGCTGGGTCCTGGCCGTCGTGGCGGTGGCCGGCTATGCGCTGGTGCAGTTCAACCGGCGGCGTGCGCGGGCGGCGCGGGGCCTGGTCACCGACCCGGCCGGCGTCGTGCTGCTGCGCATCGGCGGGCTCGCGGTGGTCGTGCTCGCCACGACGGCCGTCCTGACGCAGGAGCGGGCCGTGAACCCGGCGATCAACTCGCTCAAGGGCGTACCGATCGTCGTGCCGATCATCGCCGCGTTCCTGATCCTGTGGACGTTCGTGCTGGGGCGGACCACGTACGGCCGGCACGTCTACGCGGTCGGCGGCAACACCGAGGCGGCCCGCCGGGCCGGCATCCCGGTCGACCGGATCCGCATCTCGGTCTTCGTGATCGGCTCGTTCATGGCGGCGATCGGCGGCATCCTCC
The DNA here is from genome assembly GCF_016464385.1 of Nucisporomicrobium flavum. Taxonomy (GTDB): domain Bacteria; phylum Actinomycetota; class Actinomycetes; order Mycobacteriales; family Micromonosporaceae; genus Actinoplanes; species Actinoplanes flavus_A. The sequence continues at coordinate 9,664 of NZ_JADMLH010000027.1, forward strand.
AGGTCAGCCGGGCCAGCTCGGTCGACCCGAACACCGGCGGCAGCAACATCCTGCTGTACTCGGTGGGCGCGGCCGTGATCGGCGGCACCAGCCTCTTCGGCGGCAAGGGCAAGATCGTCAACGCCGTCATCGGCGGCGCGGTGATCGCCGTGATCGACAACGGCATGGGGCTGATGGGCTTCTCGTCCGGGCAGAAGTTCATCTTCACGGGACTGATCCTGCTCGTCGCGGCCAGCGTCGACGCCCTGGCCCGGCGCAGGGCGGCTGCCACCGGCACGCGATGAGGGCCGCGCCCGGCAAGGAGGACGTCCGGCGGCACAACCTGGGCACGGTGCTGCGGTACGTCCACGTGCACGGCGCGACGTCCCGGGCGGAGCTCACCACCCGGCTGGGCCTGAACCGCAGCACCATCGGCGCGCTCACGGCCGACCTGACGGCGGCCGGGCTCGTCTTCGAGCGCACCCAGCGCGACACCGGCCGGGCCGGGCGACCTTCGCTGGTCGTCCGGCCCCGGTCGGCCACGGTCTACGCGTACGCGCTGAGCATCGAGGTGGACCGGCTCCGGGCGGCCCGCGTGGGGCTGGGCGGGCGCATCCTCGACCGCCGTGAGGTGCCGCGCCCGCCCGGCATGGCCGTACCCGAGGCGGCCGGGCCGCTCGCGGCGTTCGTCCGGGAGATGGCCGGCGACGTCCCGGGCGACGGGCGGTTCGTGGGCACCGGCGTCGCCGTCGTCGGCCGGTCCCGGGCGGCGGACGGTACGGCGGTCCTCGTGCCGCGGCAGCACCTGGAGGACTTCGCGGCCGGCGACCTCGGCGTGCCGGGCCGGCTGAGCGTGGGCAACCACGCCGAGGTGTCGGCGCTCGCCGAGCACAGCCGGGGCGCCGCCGCGGGCTGCGACAACGTCCTCTACCTGTACGGCGACATCGGCGTCGGCGCCGGCATCATCGCGGACGGCCGCCGCACGCTGGGCCGGGGCGGCGAGGTGGGGCACGTGGTGGTGAACCCGTACGGGCGGCAGTGCCCGTGCGGGTCGCGCGGCTGCTGGGAGACGGAGATCGGCGAGCGGGCGTTGCTGCAGCACGCGGGCCGCTCCGGGGCGGCCGGGCGCGAGGCCGTGCTCGGGGTAGTCAAGGCGGCGATGTTCGGCGATGCGCGGGCCCAGTCAGCGATCCGTGAGGTGGGCGGGTGGATCGGCTTCGGCGTGGGCAACCTGGCGAACATCGTCAACCCGGAGGCCGTGATCTTCGGCGGGACGTTGCGTGACGTCTACCTGGCCGCGGCGGCGCACATCCGCAGCCGCATGAACGCTGTCGCGCTGCCCGCCTGCCGGGAGCAGGTCCGGCTGCGGACCCCCGGGCTCGGCGAGGACGCGGCGCTGATCGGCGCGGCGGAGCTGGCCTTCGAACGGCTGCTCGGCGATCCGCTGGTCAGCTGACGATTGTTGTCTTTGGGAGCGCTCCCATGTAACGATGACGGTCACTTCGTTGCCTCGCGAGGAGCCGGTCATGAGAGTGCGTACCCTGCTGGCGGTGCTGGCGCTGAGCCTGGCCTGGATCGTCGCCCCCGAGGGTGCGTCCGCCGCTCCGGCCCACAGCTACGGCGAGGCGCTGCAGAAGTCGCTGCTGTTCTACGAGGCTCAGGTGTCGGGCAAGAAGCCCGCCTGGAACCGCGTCTCCTGGCGCGGCGACTCCGCGATGCGCGACGGCTCCGATGTGGGGCTCGACCTCACCGGCGGCTGGTTCGACGCCGGCGACCACGTCAAGTTCGGCCTGCCGATGGCGTTCACCACGACCATGCTGGCCTGGGGCGCGGTGGAGAACCGGGACGCGTACGCGAGCTCCGGCCAGCTCACCCACCTGCTGAACAACCTGCGCGTACCGAACGACTACTTCATCAAGGCGCACCCCTCGCCCAACGTCCTGTACGGCCAGGTCGGCAAGGGCGACGACGACCACAAGTGGTGGGGTCCCGCCGAGGTGCTGCCGATGGCGCGGCCGGCGTACAAGATCGATGCGAGCTGCGGCGGCACGGAGCTCGCGGCGGAGACGGCGGCCGCGATGGCAGCCAGCTCGATGGTGTTCCGGGCCACCGACCCGACCTATGCGGACACTCTGCTGACCCACGCCAAGCAGCTCTACACGTTCGCCGACACGGTCCGGAAGAGCTACCACGAGTGCATCACCGACGCGACCGCGTTCTACAAGTCCTGGAGCGGCTACGCCGACGAGCTGGTGTGGGGTGCGATCTGGCTGCACCGCGCCACCGGTGACGCCTCCTACCTCGCCAAGGCCGAGGCCGGCTACGACGCCCAGGGCAACGAGAACCAGACCAGCACCAAGATGTACAAGTGGACGATCTCCTGGGACAACAAGCAGTACGGCACCTACGTTCTGCTCGCCCAGCTGACCGGCAAGCAGAAGTACCTCGACGACGCCAACCGCTGGCTCGACTGGTTCACCGTCGGCGTCAACGGCGAGAAGGTCCGTACGTCGCCGGGCGGCATGGTGGTCGTGGACAGCTGGGGCGCCCTGCGCTACGCCGCCAACACCGCGTTCGTGGCGCTGGTCCACAGTGACCACCTCGCCGACGCCACCCGCAAGCAGCGCTACCACGACTTCGCCGTCAAACAGATCAACTACGCGCTGGGCGACAACCCGCGCAACTCCAGCTACGTGATCGGCTTCGGCTCCAACGCGCCGAAGAACCCCCATCACCGTACGGCGCACGGCTCGTGGTGGGACAGCCAGCAGGTGCCCGAGCAGACCCGGCACACCCTGTACGGCGCGCTGGTCGGCGGCCCCTCGTCGCCGGACGACAAGTACACCGACAGCCGCGGCGACTACGTGATGAACGAGGTTGCCACCGACTACAACGCCGGATTCACCTCGGCCGTGGCCCGCCTCTACGGCGAGTACGGCGGCGCTCCGCTGGCCAACTTCCCGCAGGCCGAGAAGCCGGACATGGCGGAGCTGTCGGTGGAGACGACCGTCATGCAGAACGAGACCCGGTCCACCGGCGTGAAGGTCGTCGTCTACAACAAGTCCGCGTTCCCCGCGCGGGCGCTGACCGCCGGCAAGTTCCGGTACTACTTCACCCGCGACGGCGACGCGGCGCTGAGCGTCAGCTCGCCGTACACGCAGGGCTGCCCGGGGCCGACCGCGGCGAAGCAGTACTCCGGCGACATCTGGTACGTCGAGGTGGACTGCACCGGCTACACCATCGCGCCGGCCGGGCAGTCCGCGCACCGGATGGAGGTGCAGCTCAAGATCGGTGTGGTCGAGGGCGGCACGTGGGACCCCACCGACGACCCGTCGTACCAGGCGGCGGCCGGCCCGAACCCGGGCGTGACGCTCTATGACGGCGGCACGCGGGTGTGGGGCACCGAGCCGGGCACCGCCACCCCGGGCCCGGACCCGTCGCCCTCGCAGCCTTCGCCCTCGCCCTCGCAGCCGTCGCCGTCCCCCTCCCAGCCGTCCCCCTCACCGTCGCAGCCGGCCGGGTGCCGGGTCGCGTACAGCACCAACGACTGGAGCACCGGTTTCACCGCGACGGTGACCGTGACCAACGGGCCCACCGCGGCGACGAGCTGGGCGCTGACGTTCGCGTACACCGCCGGGCAGCGGGTCACCCAGGCGTGGTCGGCGGACGTCACCCAGAGCGGTACGCAGGTGACCGCCCGGAACACGACGTACAACGGCACGCTCGCTCCCGGTGCGACGGTCAGCTTCGGGTTCAACGGCACCTCCACCGGCAGCAACCCCCGCCCGGCCGCCTTCGCGCTGAACGGGGCCGCCTGCACGCTCGCTTGAGGCGTCCCCGTACGGGTGATCGTGGGCGCGGCCGTCCGCGGGTAACGTGGCTGCGCGACCTGTCGGTGGGGGCCGAGGCGTGGGTGCGCCGATGTGCAGGTGCTGTCGCAGGCACTGCGGAGGACCCCCATGACCCGAAGCGACGTCGACGTCGACGGGCGGATGCTCGGCGCGCTGTGCGCCATCGGCAGCCACCCGCGCGAGTGGGCGCCGGTGGAGCCGGCCGTCCAGGGCATCCGGCAGCACCGCCGGCACCGGCACGTCACCGAGGTGCTGCAGCGCAGCCTGCTCGGCACGCTGCCGGCCATCCCCGGGATCGAGCTGCACGGCCGCTACCTGCCCGCCGGCCCGGACACCGGCGTGGGCGGGGACTGGTACGACGCGTTCCAGCAGCCCGACGGCTCGGTGATGCTGGCGGTGGGCGACGTGTGCGGCCACGACGTCGAGGCCGCCGCCACGATGGGTCAGCTGCGGAACCTGGTCCGCGGTACCGCGTACGGAAGGAACGACGAGCCCGGCACGGTGCTGCAGCGGGTGCACTCGGCCGTGGACGGTATGGCCGTGCCGGTGATGGCCACGATGCTGCTGGCCCGGATGGTGCCCGACCGGCGCGGGCACAGCGTCGGCTTCGCCAGCGCCGGGCACCTGCCGCCGCTGGTGGCGTGCCCGGACGGCGGTGTCGAGGTGTGGTGGGAGAGCCCGGAACCGCTGCTCGGCCCGGTGCCCTGCCCGCGGCGCACCACCCATCGCCGGGCGCTGCCGGCCGGGTCGACGCTGCTGCTCTACACCGACGGGCTGGTGGAGGAGCCGGGGCAGATCGTCGACGCCGGCATCCACCGGATCGCCCAGCTGCTCGACGCGAACCGGCATCTGCCCGGTGACCGGCTGTGCGCCCTGCTGCTCGCTGCGGCGCCGAGCCGGCGGGACGACATCGCGCTGCTGCTCGTGCGTCCCACGTGACGCGCGCCATGGTCGCACGCAGGGAAATCTCGTCGAATCAATGCACTTTTAAGATCAACCGCTCGACGCAGCGAGCGACATGGGGGAGCAGCGCGATGACCGGTCGCCCGACCCGGCAGTGGAACGGCCTCACCATCCCGGAACCCGGCGTGTACGTCCTGGACGACGCGCACAAACGGATCGGGTTCCACGCCCAGCACATGATGGTCAGCCTGATCCGGGGCGAGTTCACGCAGGCGACGGCCACGATCGTCGTGCACGAGGATCCGCTGCAGACGTCGCTGACGGCCACCATCCAGGCGGCGAGCATCGACACCAGCAACGCCGAGCGGGACACGCACCTGCGCAGCGCCGACTTCCTGGACGTGGCGGCGTACCCGGTGCTGGAGTTCCGTAGCACCGGCCTCAAGTGGCTCGGCGGCGACGACGCGATCTTCCTGTGGGCGCAGTTGCGCAACAACCCGCTCAGCCGGCGCCGGGCCCCCGGGCCGGCGACGCCCGCGCCGGTGGCCCGGCCGCCCGGCCGGTTCGTGCTCGCGGGGGACCTCACCGTCAGGGACGTCACCCGGCAGGTCGACCTCGACGTCGACTTCGGCGGCGCCGGGCGCGACCCGTACGGCCGGGACATCTTCGGCTTCACCGCGCATGCCGAGATCGACCGGGAGAGCTACGGTCTGCTGTGGAACGTCGCGTTGGAGACGGGCGGCGTCCTGGTCGGCAAGAAGGTCCGCATCGAGATCGCCGGCGAGGCCATCCGCCAGGCCTGACCCGGCCTCGTCACCAGCGGTCGTGGTGGATGAGGCCCTCGAGCGGGGTGCGCGTACGCCAGCCGTGCCGCTCCAGGTCGGGTACGGCCTCGAGGTGGGTCACCGGGCCGAGGCACAGCCACGCGACGGGCCGTACGCCGGCCGGGATGCCGAGCAGCTCGCCGAGGAACTCCTCACGGTAGAACGACACCCAGCCCACGCCGAGCCCTTCCGCGGTGGCGGCCAGCCACAGGTTCTGGATCGCCAGGCACACGGAGTACAGGCCGGCGTCGGCGATCGCGTGCCGGCCGAGGACCGCGGGCGCGCCGCGCTGCGCGTCGTACGTGACCACCACCGAGAGTCCCGCCTCCAGCACCCCGTCGATCTTGATGCGGGCGAAGCGGTCCGCCTCGGGGCCGCTCAGCGTCGCGGCGAAGGTCTCGCGCTCGGCCTGCACATGGTCGTGGAAGCGGCGGCGGATGTGCTCGTCGTGGACGAGGACGAAGTCCCACGGCTGCGAGAGCCCCACGCTGGGCGCGGCGTGCGCGGCGGCGAGGATCCGGTGCAGAACCTCGGCCGGTACGGGCTCGCCGGTGAACTCGGCGCGGACGTCGCGACGGCGGCTGATGACGTCGTAGAGGTCGGTATTCATCGAGGGGCGACTCTAGACCCGTTGACAGCCGGCGCGGGACCGGGTTAATTGTTCGACAACTTGCCAATTCCGGGACGGTTCCCCCACCTGTCCGCCCGGAGGCGGCCCGTCCCCACGGAAGGTCCCCATGAAACGGATCCTCGCTGTCACCGGCGCGGTGGCCGTCGCCGCCGCTCTCGCCGCCTTCGGCGTCACGAACGCGACGGCCGCGACCGCCCCCGCCGTCCGCGCCGCCGCGCTCGACCCCACCGTGGCGCCCGGCGGCAACTTCAACCTCGCCGTATGGTCGCTGCAGCTGCCGATCGGCTCGCCCGGCTCCCCGACGACCATCCCGCCCGCGCAGCTCAAGGGACCCGGCGGGTACACGAACCCGGCGTACTTCTGGACCGACAAGAACGACGGCTCGATGACGTTCTGGGCGCCGGAGAAGGGCGTCACCACGCCCAACTCGAACTACGCGCGCTCCGAGCTGCGGGAGATGAACGCGAACGGCAGCGCCGCCGACTGGCCGCTCGCCGGCAACCACACGCTCAGCGCCACCCTGCGCATTCCCCAGGTGACCAAGAACGTCTGCGTGGGGCAGGTGCACCTGGGCTCGGGCGGCTCGTCCACCAAGCCGCTGCTCGAGCTCTACTACCGGCCCAACGGCGACATCCACCTCGGCACGGAGAACTCGCCGGCGGGCGGCCAGACGCTGCACCCGGTCGGGAACGTACCGCTGGGCAAGACGTGGAGCTACGTCATCAACGTGTCGGGCAACCGGATCAACCTGACGGTGAACGGCGCGAGGACCAGCTACTCCATCCCGTCGTCGTTCAACCCGTACAAGCAGTACTTCAAGGCCGGCTCGTACAACCAGTCGTCGTCGGAGAGCACCACCAACGGCGCGAAGGTCAAGTTCTACGCGCTGACCGTCTCGCACAGCTGAACCCGGGATGAGGGGGCATAGTGCTGTGTTGTGACACAGACCTGTCCCACCACCACCCGGCTCTACGAGGACGGCGGCGTCGTGGCCGAGGGCTTCGGCGCCGCCGACGTCCCGCGGCTGCTGGAGGAACACCCCAAGGGCGTGGTCTGGCTCGACCTGTTCGACCCGGACCTGCCGGACCTCGAGGCCATCGCCGCCGACTTCGGGCTGCACCCGCTCGCCGTCGAGGACGCGGTGCACGACCACCAGCGGCCGAAGATCGACCGGTATCCCGGCCACCTGTTCATGAACGTGTACGCCGTGCACGTCACCACCGGCGCCAACCCCGAGGTGCACAAGGCGGAGATCAGCTCGTTCATCACCGATCGGGCGCTGATCACCGTACGCAAGTCCGAGAGCGACCTGTCGGCGGTGCTGCGGCGCTGGGACGAGGACAGCGACCTCGCGCGCGAGGGCGGGGTCGCGTTCCTCGTCTACGGCCTGCTCGACGTCGTCGTCGACGGGCAGTTCGCGGCCGCCCAGACCCTCGACGAGGCGATGGACGACGCCGAGGACGCCATCCTGGAGGAGGGCGGCGCGCCCCGCCCGGTACGGATGTACGGCTTCGCCCTGCGCAAGGCCATCGCCGCCCTGCGCCGCCCGGTGGCCCCGATGGCCGACCTCATCGCCACGGTGCTCCGGGCCGAGACCGGGCTGGTGGACGAGCGCCTGGCGCCTTACTACCGCGACATCGACGACCACGCCCGGCGGGCCACGGAGACCATCGACAGTGCCCGGGAGCGCATCAACGGCCTCCTCGAGGCGGACCTCAACGAGCAGAGCAACCAGCTCAACGACGTCACCCGCAAACTGGCCGCGTGGGCCGCCATCATCGCGGTCCCCACCGCACTGACCGGCTTCTTCGGCCAGAACGTGCCGTACTGGGGGTACGAGCACGTCTCCGGGTTCGTGGCCAGCACGGCGCTGATCGTGCTGTCGGCCGGCGGTCTGTACGCGTACCTGAAGCGCCGCGGCTGGCTCTGAGTCCTAGGGTGGCCGGCATGGGACTTTCACACCACACGCGGCTGGAATGGGACGGCTCGACCGGGGCGGGCTACCGGGCGTACCCGAGGGCCCACACGGCGACCGCCCCACCCGCCGACGTCTCGCTGCGGCTCAGCGCCGACCCCCACTTCCGCGGCGACGCCGACCTGCTCAACCCGGAACAGCTGCTGGTCCTGGCCGCGAGTTCCTGTCAGATGCTGTCGTTCCTGTCGCTGGCGGCCCGCAAACACCTCGACGTGGTCCGCTACACCGACGACGCGACCGGCCACCTCAGCGAGGACCTGCGCGGCGCCCGGATCGAACGCATCGAGCTGAACCCGGTCATCACCGTCGCGCCGGGCACGGACGAGGAGCTCGTGCTGCGGCTCGTCGAGCAGGGCCACGAGGAGTGCTACATCGCCAACTCGCTCAACTCCACGATCACCATCGCGGCGAAGGTGACGCAGGTCGCTGAAGACTCCTGATCCGATCGGTGGCGCCGGCTTGTCGTCAGCCGGCGGGTCGGGTCACGCCAGCTGCACCGTGCTGTCACCCGCGACCACGACGAAGCCCTGGCCGTCGCGACCACGGCGAAGCCCTGGCCGTCGCGACCCACCGCGCCGACGGCCGTCGCGGCCCACCGCGCCGACGGCCGTCGCGGGTCGTCACCGTCCGGCCGGGGCGGGCGCCCACCTCGTTGTCGTCGGTCCCCCAACGATCGTGGTCTGCCGCTCGGCGTTGACGGTTTCGAGCGCCGTCATGACCTCGTCGCGGCCGGCCGTGTCGAGGCGGCTCGTGGGCTCGTCCACCAGCAGCGGCGCGGAGAGCTTGCACAGGTCAGCACCCGGCGGCACGCCACGGCCAGTCCGTTCATGGGCCCACGGTGGTGGATCACAGCAGCCGGTGGTCGCCCGTCCGTGTCGGGACCTCGGACATTAGGGTGTGGCCGTGCGTGACATCGCCGTGTTCACCGGAAGTGCCCACCCCCACATGGCAGCGGAGATCTGCGAGCACCTCGGTGTGCCGCTGCTGCCCGCGAAGACGTCCCGGTTCGCCAACGACTGCATCGAGGTGCAGCTGCAGGGCAACTGCCGCGAGCGGGACGTGTTCCTCATCCAGCCGCTCGTGCCCCCGGTCCAGGAGAACCTCGTCGAGCTGCTGTTCATGCTCGACGCCGCCCGGGGCGCCTCGGCCGGGCGGATCACCGTCGTGCTGCCGCATTACGCGTACGCCCGCAGCGACAAGAAGGACGCCCCGCGCATCTCCATCGGCGGCCGCCTCGTCGCCGACCTCCTGCAGACCGCGGGCGCGCACCGCATCCTCGCGATGACCCTGCACTCCCCGCAGGTCCACGGCTTCTTCAGCGTCCCGGTCGACCACCTGCACGCGCTGCGCGAGCTCGCCAACCACTTCCGCGGGTACGACCTGAGCAACACCGTCGTGGTCTCACCGGACCTGGGCAACGCCAAGGAGGCTGCGGCCTTCGCCCGGATGCTCGGCATCGAGGTGGCCGCCGGCGCCAAGCAGCGGTACGCCGACGACAAGGTCGTGATCAGCTCGGTCATCGGCGAGGTCGCGGACCGCGACGTGATCATCCTCGACGACGAGATCGCCAAGGGCAGCACGGTCTTCGAACTGCTCGGCCGGCTGCGCGAACGGAACACCCGCAGCATCCGGGTGGCCTGCACGCACGGCCTGTTCACCGCCGACGCGGTGCAGCGGCTGTCGGCGGAGAAAGACATCGAGGAGATCGTCTGCACGAACACCGTGCCGATCCCGGCGGCGAACCGTACGGACAAGCTCACGGTGCTGTCGGTGGCGCCCGCCCTGGCCGAGGCGATCCGCCGCATCCACAATGGAGAATCCGTCAGCGCGCTGTTCACATGAGCACACCCGTTCTCACCGCGCTCCTGGCGATGCAACGCCAGTCGTGGGAGCAGGGCGTCGCCGCGCAGGCCGCCCTCGACCTGGGCCACGACGACCTCGCCGTGCTGCTCGCCGAGGCGGCTGTGGCGCGGCAGAGCCCCGACGGGCGCCTCGGCGACGTGGACGGGGAAGCGGGGGCGGTCAACGGCGCCTGCTGCGGGGAGGCGGTGCTGGCGGCGTACGCGCGTACCGGTGACCGGATCTTCGCCGAAGCGGCCCGCCGCCAGCTCGCCTGGCTGGCCACCGACGCGCCCCGCGCCGCGGACGGCACGCTGTTCCACCTGCTCGGCGGCCGCGAGGCCTGGGCGGACACCGTCTACATGGTGGTGCCGTTCCTCGCGCTCAGCGACCGCCCCGACCTGGCCTGGCAGCAGATCGACGGCCACCGCGCACGCCTCTGCCACGACGGGCTCTACGCGGCGATCTGGTCCGAGGAGACCGGCACCCTGCGCCGCGCCGACCGGTGGGGCGGCGGCAACGGCTGGGTGGTGGCGGCGGCGGCCCGCACGCTGCACCTGGTCCCGGCATTCCCGGACGGCGACCGGTTCGCCGCGCACGCCCGCGAGGTCCTCGACGCCTGCCTGCGCCTGCGCCGCGACGACGGCCTCTTCCACGACGTCCTCGACGACCCATCGACCTTCCCGGAAACCAACGCGGCCCAGATGTTCGCGTACGCGGCCCTCATGGGCGCGGCCGACGGCTGGCTCCCGGCGGCGTACGCAACCACCGGCCACGACCTCCTCGCTGCGGCGACCCGGCGGGTTGACAGGTACGGCGTCGTACGTGGCGCGGCGGGCTCCCCGCACTTCGACCGGCCGGGGGCGTCCAGTGAGGCGCAGGCCTTCCACTTGCTCGCGCTCGCCGCTGCAGAGTCCTGAGGTTTGGGCTCTCGGGGCTGCGGCGGGGGCGGGTGGGTTTGGGCTTTCGGGGCTGCGGCGGGGGCGGGTGGGTTTGGGCTTTCGGGGCTGCGGCGGGGCCGGGTGGCGAGGGTTTGGGCTCTCGGGGCTGCGGCGGGGCCGGGAGGGTTTGGGCTTTCGGGGCTGCGGCGGGGCCGGGTGGCGAGGGTTTGGGCTCTCGGGGCTGCGGCGGGGCCGGGAGGGTCTGGGCTTTCGGGGCTGCGGCGGGGCCGGGAGGGTCTGGGCTCTCGAGGCTGCGGCGGGGCCGGGTGGCGAGGGTCTGGGCTTTGAGGGCTGCGGCGAGGCCTGGTGGCACGTCGGCCGACGCTCGTCGCCTGCCGGCTTGGGACGGGTCCGGAGCGCACGCGGGGGCGACTCTGCGATCCAGCATGGCCGATTCCGCCCAAGGTTGACTCCTCTCGCCCGTGCTCGTGCATCCCTGTATCCGACAGGTGCTTCCATTTCAGGGCCGGGGTCGGACTGCCTATTCTTGCCGGTTTCAGGGGGCTGTCTCACTGTGGCGCTCATCGCTTTTCCGCGATGATCGATTAGTGTCGCTGCGGAGGGAGGCGCGGGACAATATACGTATGCGGCAGCTTCAGTTGTTCTCGACGCAGGAATTGGCGACGATGCGCGATCGGACAGCGTCACGTCGCTATTGTGCTGCGCGCGAGGAGTTTCGCCGCGAACACGCTCGTCGTCGGACGTGGGGGTTGGCCCAACGGCACGCCACGAAGCTGCGCCGTCTGCATGGTGATCAGTGTGGGGGCCGGCCGGCCGATGTGGACTGCGAGGCGAAGCCGGGGACACTCCGCAGGGTGGCGCCGTCGACGGACGGGCCGGCGATGGCTGGCCGTCCGGTGGCTGCACCCCTGTCGCCGTGTGCAGCGGTGCAGTCTGCACAACAGGCGGAGCCACAGGCATCCGAGAAGGTGGTGGCGGTGCAACGCGTCGTGACGGTCGAGCCTGCCGTGCCCTCGGAGGTCGCCGCCTCGGGGTTGGCGGCGGTGCGAGGTGTCGCCGTGGTGGAGCCCGCAGCCGGCCGGGACGTCACGCCCGCCGGTTCGGCAGCGGTGCGAGGCGTCACTGCGGTCGGACAGGCAGCTTCCCCGGAGGTTGCCACCCCCGGACCGGCGGCGGTTCCGGTCGGCGCCACCACCATCGAACCGGTAACGGGCGCCGCCTCGGACCCGGCAACGAAATCACCGTTGATGGCGCAGAGATCCGTCACCGACCACAATTCTTCACCGCATCACGGATCACTTTCTGCCAACATCGTCTCTGCGGCGACCGTCAGTTCCGCAAATTCGTGTCACCGACAGTCCAGCCATTCGCAGAATGGCGTCTCTCCGGCCAGCTCCTTGCCGGCGAATGGCGCGATATCGATCAATCCTGCCATGTCGCCTGCGGAAATGACGTCGACCACGACATCGACCCGGTCATGTCGGCGAGGTCCGTCGCCATTGCGGAGGCACCACTCTCGCTCGGCGTGGCGATGTTGTCGGCCGGCGCCACTGGCACTCGCTCACCTGTCAAAAGCATCACCGGCCGGCCCACCACCAGAAGCGCGCCCGGCCGCGCCAAGCCTGGCCGCGCCAAGCCCCGCCGGGCCCGGCCGCGCCAAGCCCCGCCGGGCCGAGCCCGGCAGCGCCAAGCCTGGCCGCGCCAAGCCCGCCGGGCCGAGCCCGGCAGCGCCAAGCCTGGCCGCGCCAAGCCCGCCGGGCCCGGCAGCGCCAAGCCCCGCCGGACCGAGCCCGGCAGCGCCAAGCCTGGCCGCGCCAAGCCCCGCCAAGCCTGGCCGCGCCAAGCCCCGCCGGGCCCGGCCGCGCCAAGCCCCGCCGGGCCGAGCCCGGCAGCGCGAAGCCGCGCCGCGCCTCGCCGCGCCGCGCCGCGCCGAGCTCGGCCGCGCCGGGCCGACAGCCGGGTGCGCCCTAGCCCGCGCCCGCTGCTGCCCTGCCGAAGCGCCCGGCCAGCTCGGCGAAAGCCTTGGCGAGGTCCCGCGGCCCGACCACCTCGATCTCAGCGTCGTAGCGGGCGACGGCTGCGGCCAAACCCGCCCAGGACCACGAGCCGAGCGTAAGCCGGCAGCGGTCAGGGCCGGCCTCCTCGACGATGCCGTCCCGGGTGTACGTCGCGATCGTGGCGGCCGGCGCGCCGAGGATCACCGTGCCTCGGCAGGGCCAGTCGCCCGTCATGTCGGCGGAGCCACGGAACGTGCTGGTGACGTACGCGGCGACCTCCCCGCCCGGCAGCTCACGCGGGGTGAAACGTGGGCCGTTGGGGGTTCGGAGCAGCATTCTGTCGGCTCGGAACGTCCGCCAGTCGTTGCGGTCGAGGTCGTAGGCGATCAGATACCAGCGTCCGTCCCAAGTGACCAGGTGGTGCGGTTCGACCCGGCGCGGTGGTCGGTCGGTGGTCTCCGAGCCGTAGTCGAAGCGCAGGGTTTCCCGGGCGTGGACGGCCGAGCTGAGTGCCACGAGCAGGTCGCCGTCGACGGTTGCGGCCGGGCGATTGGTGGGTCGTTCGACGGCGGTGACCCGTACGGTGTCGATGCGGTGGCGCAGGCGGGACGGCAGGACCTGGCGTACGGTCGCCAGCGCGCGGGCGGCGTCTTCGGCGAGGCCGCCCGTGCCGGCTGTGGTGGCGGCGAGCTGCAGGGCGACAGCGAGCGCCACGGCCTGGTCGTCGTCGAACAGCAGTGGGGGCAGCTCGGTGCCGGCGCGCAGTCGGTAGCCGCCGTCGGGACCCTTGACCGCGGCGATCGGGTAGCCCAGCTCGCGCAGCCGGTCCACGTCGCGGCGTACCGTGCGCAGGCTGATCTCGAGGCGCTCGGCGAGCAGCGTGCCCGGCCAGTCCCGCCGGCTCTGCAGCAGCGACAACAGAGCCAGCAGGCGGGCGGACGTCTTCGGCATGACGGCGATTCTGCCCGGAGAAGGTGCCAGATCCTGACACCTGCTCCGTTGCCGTCAGGGCGTGGGCTTCGGCGGCTGGGGACCGCACAGCGCCCGGATCGCGCCGAGCAGCGTGGACCGGGTGAACGGCTTCTCCAGCAGCATGCTGTTCGCGTCCAGGTGCAGCTGGGGCCCGAGCGACGCCGCGGTGTAGCCGGACATGAACAGGACCGGCAGGTCCGGACGATGCGTACGCAGCGCCGACGCGAGTTCCGGCCCGGTCATCGTCGGCATCACCACGTCGGTGATCAGTAGGTCCGGGTGCGCGCCCGCGGCCACCTGGCTGACCGCGGTGAGCGCGTCCGTGGCCACTGTGATCTCGTAGCCGGCCGGTTCGATGAGGCGCTGCACGAGCTGTGCCACCTCCGGCTGGTCCTCGACGATGAGGACGCGACCGATCACCGCGGGGGTGACGCGCCGGTCCACCGCGGACGCGGGGCGCTCCTCGGCCGCCGGCAGGTACAGGTGGACCGTCGTACCCATGCGGGGTTGCGATTCCAGCGTGATGTGCCCGCCCAGGCCCTGCACGATGCCGGCCGCCGTGGCCAGGCCCAGGCCGGCCGCGGTGGGCCGGGTGGTGAAGAACGGCTCGAGCGCCCGCCGGCGGGTCTCGTCGCTCATGCCCACGCCGGTGTCCTGGATGACCAGGTGCACGCAGCGGCCGGCGGGGGCGCCCTCGGTCAGCTGACCGGGCTCCACCATCTCGTTGGTGGCGGCGACGCGCAGCATGCCGCCGTGCAGCATGGCGTCGCGGGCGTTGGCGGCCAGGTTCACCAGGGCCTGCTCCAGCGGGCCGCGCTCCGCGCGTACCGGCCAGACGTCCGGGCCGAAGGCCAGGTCGAGACCGATGCGCTCGCCGAGGGTCCGGCTGAACAGGCTCTGGACGTCGGTGAGCAGGTCCGGGATGGGGATGATCTCGGGCCGGTTGCCTTCGGTACGCCCGAAAGCGAGCAGTTGATGGGTCAGGGTCCGCCCGGTGGCGACCGCCTGCAGGATGTCCTGGGCCATCTGGTGCTGCGGGGTGCCCTCGGCGGTCGTTGTCGCGATCATGTCGGCGGAGCCGGCGACCACGGTCATGAGGTTGTTGAAGTCGTGCGAGATGCCGCCGATCAGCTGGCCCATGCTGTCGAGCCGGCGCAGGTGGTCGAGCTGGCGCTTGAGGCCCTTGGCGTCGATGTGGTCGGTGGTGTCGGTGACCATGCACAGCACGCCGCGGTGCCGCCCGCCGTCCTCGAGGGGCATCATGCTCATGCGTACGCTGCGCCGGGAGCCGTCGGCGCGCAGCAGGCTCGTGGCGCCCACGGTGGAGCGCCCCGCCTTGCACTCGGCAAGCCGCCGGGTCAGGTCCGCCTGGCCGTGCTCGTCGAGGAAGCCGCGCAGGGAGACGCCGACGAGCTGGGCGCGGGGCAGGCCGAGCACCACGCCGATGGGCTCGTTGGCGTACGTCGCGACGCCGGTCTCGTCGAGCTGCAGCACCCCCTCGGGGATGGTCTCGAGCACCCGGCGGTAGCGCTCCTCGCTGGCCCGCAGCCGTTCCATGGCCCGGGCCGACGACAGCGCCAGCGACAGCTCGCCGGCGATGTCACGGGCGAGCTCCACCTCCGCGGGCGAGTAGATCGTGCCGGGCGTGGCGCGGGTCAGGGCCAGATATCCGGCGTACGTGTTGTCGACGATGACCGGGCACAGCACGGCGGCGTGCACGGGTGGCGTGGGCGTGCCCGGGTCCACGTACGCGGAGTGCCGCGGCTGGGGCAGCTCGGTCAGCGGTTCGGCGCCGTCGGCGGCCAGCACCACCGGCCGCCGGCTCGCGGCGAGGCTGGTGGAGAACTCGTCGTCGGGCAGCTCGCCGGCGCGGTCGAGCAGGTGGGCGTACGGCTCGGCCAGGCTGTCGTCGGCGTGGTGGTACGTGATCGCGTCGTAGCGCCCGTCGTCGCGCAGCAGTTGCACGCCCGCCCCGTCGCCGATCATGTCCGCGGCGGCCCGCGCGGCGGTCGAGCACACCTTCCCGGTGTCTTCCGAGACGCGGCTCAACGCCAGCGCCAGGTCGGCCAGTGCGTACCGGAGGGGATAAGCCATGACACCCATGTGGCAACTATCGGCGTAACTGCCGGGCGGTGCGGGCGGTTCACAAGGAATGCAACCGTCTGGCCGAGCCCGATCCCACCGGTCCCATCGGCCCGTTCCGTCACTCCGGGCGTTTCCGCAGCTCACTGACCCTCTTGTGGGCTGGAACGAGGCGGCGGCCCGGTGGTGACGGCTTCGCGCGGATCACGTCCTGTCGTGCGAACTCCGACGCAAAGAGTTGCACATTGATACGGACAAACAGCATCATTCCGGTCGGCCGAGTCGATTGCCGTGGGAACGCGGCGGGGCGGAAGGACACGACCACAGGTGGACAAGGATCCCACGAGCAGCGGCGCGCGGGCGGATTCCGACGGCGCGTCGACCCTCGATCTGAGCGGCCGGTGCGTCGGCAGCTCGTACATCCTCATCCGCCCCATCGGGCAGGGCGCCACCGGTACGGTCTGGCGGGGGGTCGACCGCGCGTCCGGTGAGCCGGTCGCGGTCAAGCTGCTGCACGAGAGCCTGCTGCGCCAGCCCCGGCTCGTCACCCGCTTCGTCCAGGAGCGCACGATTCTGCTGATGCTGCGGCACCGCAACGTGGTGCGGGTCCGGGACCTCTTCAGCGTCGGCGAGTCGCTCGGCCTGGTGATGGACCTCGTCCCCGGCGGCAGCCTGCGCGACCACCTGCGCGAGCACCACACGCTGGCGCCCGGGGAGGCGGCGCGGCTGGGTGCCCAGGTGGCGGCGGCGCTGGCCGAGGCGCACGAGCTGGGCATCGTGCACCGCGACCTCAAGCCGGACAACATCCTGCTGCACCTCGAGGACGGGCGCCTCGACATTCGGCTCACCGACTTCGGCATCGCCCGGGTGCTCACCATGCCGAGCATCACCACGACCAACGCCGTGGTCGGCACCCCGCACTACATGGCGCCCGAGGCGTTCCACAGCTCCAGCACCAGCCCCGCCGCGGACGTGTACGCGCTCGGCGTGCTGCTCTACGAGATGGTGTCCGGGCGTCCGCCGTACGACAGCGACGCCGTGACCGAGCTGATGCAGCTGCACCTCGTGGGCAACCCCGAGCGCCGGGCGGGCGTACCGGACGCTCTGTGGACCGTCATCACCGGGTGCCTGGAACAGAAGCCGCGGCTGCGCCCGTCCGCCGCCGAGCTCGTCGCCGAGCTGGACACGGCCGCCCGGTCCATAGGGGACGCGCCGGCCCTGCCCGCCCCGGCCGTCCGGAAGGAGGCCAGGCCCCAGCGGTCGCGTACGCCCGACCCGGAGCCGCCCGCCTCCGAGCCCCCGCTGCACCCCTCGCTCGCGAGCATGCGCAAGCTGCCGGTGCCACGCCGGCGCAACCAGCCGGCGAGCTGGCGATGGGCCCGGCCGTGGGCGATGGTCGGCCTGGTCTGCGCGGCGATGGTCGCCTCGGGCGTGGCGACCACCGCCTGGCACATGGGCCACGCCGACGGGGAGCCGCGGACCTCCGCCCCGCTCGCCGGGGTGCAGACCGCCGGCCCGGCGCTGACCCCCTCGGTCGTCGCATCGGCCTCGCCGGCGGGCGGTCGCAACGGCGCAGGCAGCGCGGTGGTCGACGAGCTCCGGGCGAACGCGCACGCCGCGGCCGCCCGCGCGATGACGACGCCGCGCGCCCGGCCGGCGACCAAGCCGGCCCGGACCAAGGCCCCGGTCGTCGAGAAGACGGAGAGCCCGTGGGAGTGCAACCAGCGCTTCTCCTGGGACTTCCGGAACCCGATGATCGCGATGCCGTGCCGCCGGGTGGGGAAGAGTGTCCAGCTGGCGGCGAAGCTCTCCTCTCCGGGCTACGGGACCGGCACGATCTCGGTGGGCCTGCGCGACGTGGCAGCCGGATCGACCGTGGGTTCCACCAAGACGTGCAACCGGCTCTTCTTCACCGAGGGCGCGCGTACCCAGGACTGCCGCACGCTGACCGTCAGCCCGCAGCGGGGACGCCGCTATCAGGTCGTCATGTCCTGGCGCGTCAGCAGCGACGGACACCTGCAGAGCGGTTCGGCGAGGGGCGACGAGTTCTCGTTCTGAGGCGTAGGGTTCCGCACCGTGCGCAAGACACTGGCCGCCGGCCTCGCCCTTTCCGCCGTGCTGCTGGGCCTGGGTGTGGTGTGGGCCCTCTCCGCGGACGCCGCGGCGGTGCCGGCGTACCACCCGGCGAGGCTGCGGAACATCGGCGACTCGAAGCAGGTCGTCGTGGTCACCGGCAACGGCCGCACGTCGTCGTACGCGACGCTGCGGGCGTACCAGAAGAACGCGGACGGCTCGTGGAGCCAGAAGTGGGCCGGCATGGCCGCACGCAACGGCTATGCGGGGTGGGAGTGGGCGAGCAAGCGCGTCCAGGACACCGGCACCACCCCGATGGGCACGTTCCGCATCACGTCCGCGTTCGGCCTCAAGGCCAACCCGGGCACGAAGGTGCGGTACACCCACGCGGACGGCAACGACTACTGGGTCGGCGACAACCGCGACGCGAAGACGTACAACCTGTTCCAGAAGTCGGCCTCGGCCGGCCGCACCTGGCGCAAGGGGGAGGCCGAACGCCTGGCCTCCTACCCGAAGCAGTACGAGTACGCCGCGGTCATCGACTTCAACCGCCCCTGGGGCTCCACGATCACGTGGAACCCGGCCCACGGTCAGTACGAGACGAGCAGGCCGGCGAACACCAAGCGCGGCTCGGCCATCTTCCTGCACATCAACGGCTCGGGCTCCACCGCGGGCTGCGTCTCGCTCAAGCGCGCCGACCTCATCGCCGTGCTCAAGTGGCTGGACCCGGCGAAGACCCCGCGCATCGTGATGGCGCCGCTCGCCGACATCGGACGCGTGTGAAATAAGTTCGCGCACTCTGGCGTTCCGGCCTACCGTGATCGCCATGTTCGCGCCCGGTCTGCAGCTGCCCGCGGGGTTCTCCCCGTCGGTGGCTCCCGCGTGCGTGCTCCGCGGCGGCGCCGATACCCGAATCTGACCCTTCCCCTGCCGCAAGTCCGGCACCACCGGGGGAAGGGTGGTTCGTCCCTGCGCGGGTTCCGGCATCCCTTTCCGTTTCTTACATCCAGTAAGGACATTCCCATGGCCAAGAGCCAGTTCGTCCGTTCCAAGCCGCACCTGAACATCGGCACGATGGGGCACGTCGACCACGGCAAGACGACCCTGACCGCCGCCATCACGAAGGTCCTCGCCGACCGCGACCCGGCCGCCAACCGGTACGTCGCGTTCGACGGGATCGACCGGTCCCCGGAGGAGCACGACCGAGGCATCACGATCACCATCTCGCACGTCGAGTACGAGACCGAGCACCGCCACTACGCCCACGTCGACATGCCGGGGCACGCCGACTACGTGAAGAACATGATCACAGGGGCGGCACAGGTGGACGGCGCGATCCTCGTCGTCTCGGCGCAGGACGGCGCCATGCCGCAGACCCGGGAGCACGTGCTGCTCGCCCGCCGCGTCGGGGTGCCCTACCTGGTGGTGGCGCTCAACAAGAGCGACGCCGTCGAGGACGAGGAGCTGCTCGAGCTCGTGGAGCTGGAGGTCCGCGACCTGCTCACCGAGTACGGCTTCCCCGGCGACGAGGTGCCGGTCGTCCGGGTCAGCGCCCTCAAGGCCCTCGAGGGCGACCCGCGCTGGACCCGGTCGGTCGGGGAGCTGCTCGACGCGGTCGACACGTACGTGCCGATCCCGCCGCGGGAGCTCGGCGAGCCGTTCCTGATGCCGATCGAGAACGTGCTCACGATCAGCGGCCGGGGCACGGTCGTGACCGGCAAGGTGGAGCGCGGCACGCTGCGCGCCGGCGAGCCGGTGGAGGTCGTCGGTCTCGGCCCGACGATCGCCACGGTCGCGATCGGCCTGGAGACCTTCGGCAAGTCGCTGCCGGAGGCCGAGGCCGGCGACAACGCGGCGGTCCTGCTGCGGGGCATCAAGCGCGACCAGGTGCAGCGTGGGCAGGTCGTGGCGCTGCCGGGCAGCGTCACGGGGCACCGCAGCTTCCGGGCCCACATGTACGCGCTGACGAAGGAGGAGGGTGGGCGGCACACGCCGTTCGTGGCGAACTACCGCCCGCAGTTCTTCTTCCGGACCACGGACGTGTCCGGCGCGATCGACCTCGGTGACCTGCCGATGGTCATGCCGGGCGACACCGTGGACCTGACCGTGCACCTGGGCAAGGAGGTGCCGATGGAGGCCGGACTGGGCTTCGCGGTCCGCGAGGGCGGCCGTACGGTCGCCGCCGGCACGGTGACCGAGGTGCTCGACTGACGAGGGGGCCGTCCCGCGAGGGGCGGCCCTTTCCCTCAGCCCGGGACGCCCGGGTCCGGTCGCCGAGGGGGTGCGGCGCCATCCTCTCTGGACGCGGGTGCCGTGGCGCGGCCCCGAGGCCGGGGCGCTGGGTCCGGTTGCCGGCGAGGTGCCGCGCCCTCTCCTCGGGGTGTGGGTGCCGTGGCGCGGCCCCGAGGCCGGGGCGCTGGGTCCGGTTGCCGGCGAGGTGCCGCGCCCTCTCCTCGGGGTGCGGGTGCCGTGACGCGGCCGCGAGGCGGGGCGCCGGGGCCCGTCGCCGACGGGCGCCGTGCTGTCCGAGGCCGGGACGTCCCGGTCCGGTCGCCCGACGAGGCCGGGGCCGCCCCTTGCGCGCCGCGCCCCAGGCGATTCCCGGCCCGGTGGACGCCGAGCGCGGGTGCTCGGTGGTGAACAGCCACAACGCGATCAGCAATCCGAGGCTGAGCCGCATCAGATCCATCCCTCCTCCCAGGCTCGGTGGGCGGCGGCGTGGCGGGTGGCCGTGTTCAGCTTGGCCATGGCGTGTGACAGGTAATTGCGCACCGTCCCCGGTGCCAGATGGACCGCGGCGGCGATCGCAGCGATCGTGGCGCCGGTGCGGGCGATGCGGAGGACCTCCAGTTCGCGGTCCGTCAGCGGGCAGGGGTTCTCTGCCATGGCGCTCGCCGCTATCTGGGGATCGACGTAGCGGCGGCCGCCGTGGACCGTACGGATGATCTCCGCGAGCCGGGACGCCGGTGTGGTCTTCGGCACGAAGCCCCCGATGCCCACCTCGAGCGCCCGGCGCAGGATCGCCGGACGAGCGTGCCGGGTGACCAGCACGATGGGTACGCCGAGCCGCGCGCGGATCTGGGTCGCAGCCGTCAGGCCGTCGCTGGGCGGCATCTCCAGGTCGAGAACGACGAGGTCAGGACGCTCCTCCAGCGCCACGCTCACCGCCGCGTCGCCGTCTGAGGCCTCTCCGGCGACGTCGAGGTCCGGCTCGAGGTTGAGCAGCGCCGCGAGGGCCCCACGAATGAGGTCCTCGTCGTCCGCGAGCACGAGCCGAATCATGCGGTCACCGGAACGGTGGCGCGCACGGTGAAGTTCTCGGGCGTGCCGGCGTAGTCGAGTGCGCCACCCGCCGCGGTCAGCCTGCCGGCGAGTCCGGCCAGCCCGCCCGCGGGCGCGGGCGCCGGGTCCAGCGGACGGTCGTTCGTCAACCGCAGTTCGGCGAGGCCGTCGTTGACAAACACCTTGATCTCGCACCGGCTGGCCGCGCTGTGCCGGAGCACGTTCGTGGTGCACTCTCGAACCACGAGGCCGAACAGAGCCTTCGCGGGTTCCTTGATGTCCGGCAGCTCAGGAATCGTGACGGCGATCCCAGCCGAGCGCAGCACCCGCGCCGCATTGACGATCTCCCTGTCCAGGGAGACGTTCCGGTAGCCGTTCACCACGTCGGTGGTCTCCGTCAGCGCGCGCAGCGCCAGCTCCTGGACCTCGCGCAGCTCGGCGACGGCACGCGCGGGGTCGCCGGTCACGAGGTGTTGGGCGAACTCGCTCTTGAGCGCGATCACGTGCAAACTAGCGCCCTGGATGTCGTGCAGGTCTGCCGCGAAACGCAGCCGCTCTTCCGAGACTGCGGCGGCACGCTCCAGGGTGCGGGCCCGCTCGAGACGTTCGGCGACGTGCAGAACCCAGATCTGTGCGTAGAGTCCCCCGGCACCCAGCGCGGTGATGGCCGCGTCGACGAGTGCTTGAGTTACCGCACCGCGCGACCCGGCAAGCGCGGCCAGGAACGCGACGCCAGACCCTGCGGCAGGCACGACGGGTGGCGTCCACCTCGCCCACGCGGCGGCGGTGACGCAGGCCAAGGGCAGCACCCAGGGAAAGGCGCCCGTGTCGTTCACCCGGGCCACGGCAACCACCACCGCTCCCGCGAGCGCTCCCGCCACCAGGATGGGATCCCGGAGGGGACGCGCGAAGAGCACGGCCGCCACCGTGATCGCCACCGCGGTGGCGGCGAAGGTCATCACCGCGGCTCTCCACGGCAAACGCACTGCCTCTGCGGCGATGAGGAGGGCGACCACGACCAGACAGCCGAGAAGCGTCCACCATGTCAGGCGGCGCAGCAGAGGAAGTCCGTCGGGAGGCGCGTTCACGCCACCATGATGCTGCCTGAGCAGCCATTTGCCGAGATGACATCTGTCATCAGAGATGCTGAGGTCTGCCACTACTGCCGAGGCGGCCCGGCACACGAAACTCGCCTCATGACGACGACGGTGACCTGCCGCGGAGTGGGCTTCTCCTATGGGGCGTATGAAGCCCTGCATGACGTGGACCTCGATGTGGGACGCGGCGAGATCGTGGCGCTCGCAGGGGCGAACGGTGCGGGAAAGACGACGCTGCTGGAGGTGCTGCTCGGCTTGCGGCGGCCCACCTCGGGCACTGTGCGGGTGCTCGGGCGTGAGCCGTACCGCGAGCGGCGCCGGCTCGTGCATGCCATGGGCGCGGTGTTCCAGGAAAGCGGGTGCGCACCCGACCTCACGGTGGCCGAGACCATGCGGATGTGGCACCGCCTGCTCCGGCGGCCCGTTGGTGATGCCGGCCCACTGACCGAGGTGAGGCTGGAGCACCGGGCACACCTCCGGGTGCGGCAGCTCTCCGGCGGCGAACGGCGCCGGCTGGACCTGGCAGTCGCGCTGATCGGAGAGCCCAGCCTGCTCGTGCTGGACGAGCCGACGACCGGCCTCGACCCCGAGTCCAGAGCGCTGATGTGGGAGCTGCTGCGGCGTCGCCGCTGCGAGGGCACGGCGGTGCTGCTCTCCACCCATCTGCACGAGGAGGCGGTCCTGCACGCCGATCGCGTCGAGGAGATCGTCCGATGAGGGCCCTCGCCGGCGCAGAGTTCCGCCTCCTGGCGCGCAGCCCGTTCGCCATCGTGATGGCGGGGCTGCTGCCTACCGCAGTGGGCTTGTTGATCGTGTGGGCCGAGCAGGACACCGGCCGGGCGGGGTGGGGCGGAGCCGCCGGGTTGCTGCTGGTGACCCTGGTCGCCTTCACGGCGTACACGGGCGGCACCACCACCCTCGCCGCCCGCCGCCAGCAGTTCGTCCTCAAGCGGCTGCGGATGTCCGGTGCCCGGGACGCGACCATCCTCGGCGCGGTGATCCTCCCGCTGGGAGCGCTGACTCTCGTGCAGGCGGCTCTCCTGGTCGGCATCCTGTCAGCGGCCGGCCACGGGCCGTCCCAGCCGTGGCTGCTGGCGGTGGCCGCCGTCGCCGGCACGGCAGCCGGCAGCGTCTTGGCGATAGCGACCGCAGTGGTGACACCCACCCCGGAGCTGGCTCAGCTCACCACCTCACCGATCGCTCTCGCATTCTTCGGCGGCGGCCTGTGGGCCGTCCGTACGCCGCCGGCCGAGGTCTCGTGGTGGATGCTCGCCGTTCCCGGCGTGCCGGTGACTCAGCTTGCCCGCGCGGCATGGGACGGCGGTCCGGGCGTGCTCGCAGCGATCGTCGCGGTCATCTCCCTGAGTGCGGCGCTGGCGCCGTGCGCGGTGAGGGTCTTCGCTTGGGACCCGCGTCGATGAGGCAACGGACGGGGACAAGACGCCTTACTGCTGCTCGTCCCGCTTGCGCAGTTCCTCCTCGCGCCGGCGCAGGTCGGCCTCCCAACGCTTCATCATCGACTCGTCCTCCTTGAGGTTCTGAGCGAGGTTGCGGAGGAACTCGGGGTCGTCGTCCGGAGCCACGGGTCCCTTGCGGGGACGCTCGGCCTCGGGGAAGCCGCTGCCCGGGCGCCACATCTCGCCGTTGCTCATGCGGACGGCTCGCGGCGGGCGACCGGCCACGAACCACGCGATCGCGCCGATCGGGGAGAACAGCAGGATGATGAAGACCCATGCGATGCGGGGCAGGGCGCGGATCGCGTACTCCTCGGCGGAAAGACAGTCGATCAGGGCGATCACGAGCAGCGCCAGGTCAAGGAGCATGAAGAGCGAGTAGAGGCGGATCATGGCGGAGATGGTCGCAGAATCCGCCGCCCGGCGTGGTCCCACGAACGGCCGACGCTCGGGCGCCGGGCGCGTCGCGGCGGGGCCAGCGCGGTAGGGGGGCCAACGCGGTAGGGGGCCAACGCGGTAGGCGGGGCGGGGCGCGGTAGGCGGGGCGGGGCGCGGTAGGCGGGCCAGCGCGGTAGGCGGGCCAGCGCGGTAGGCGGGGCGGGCGGGTCGCGGCAGGGCCGGGCGCGGTGGGCTGGTCCGGGCGCGGTGGGCTGGGCCGGCGCGGTGGGCCGGGCGGGTCGGCCCGGTAAGCCGGGGGCCGGCGCGGTAGGGCAGGGCGGTGCGGAAAGCCTGCCAGCCGCGGTAAGCCGGGCGGCCGCGGTAGGTGGCCCGGCGCGGCAGGCACGGTGGTTCGGCGCGGTAGGGCGGGGTGGCCCGGCGCGGTAGGGCGGGAAAGCGCGGTAGGCCGGCCGGGTCCCCCCCCGTTCGTCCCGTGCTCCCGGCCGGCGCCACGCACTGGAGAAACGCCCCGGGATCGGCTTCCGCTGCATCGGCGACTGTCGGCTACGCGACAGTCGCGGACGCAGCGGTATCGATGACAATCGGCGTCTGCCCGGCGAGGGGGTGGGGCACTTGGACGGCGAGGCTGACGGAGCCGACGAGTTCGCGCGTACCCGGCTGGATGCGTTGCGGCGCTTCGCGTACCTCATCTGCGGCAGCGCGGCTGAGGCCGACGACCTCGCCCAGCTGGCGGTGGTCGAGGTGTGGCGGCGCTGGTCGTCGGTACGGGTGGACCCGGAGGCGTACGCCCGCCGCGTCATCGTCACCCGTAACGTGAGCCGGTGGCGGCGGTGGCGCCGCGAGGTGCCTGCCGACATCGCTGACCGCGACGGTGATGACCCCGCGCGCGGCCGGGTCACCGATCCGGTGTTGTGGGAGGCGCTGCACGCCCTCGGCAAGCCGGAACGCACCGTCGTGGTGCTGCACGTTCTCTACCGGTACACCTTCGACGAGGTCGCCGCGATGTCCGGTGAGCCGCGGGGGACGGTGTCGAGCCGGTATTCCCGCGCGCTGCGGACGCTGCGCGACCGGCTGCGGGGCACCGAGGATGACCGGCTGCAGGGGACCGAGGCCAACCGGCTCCGGGGGACTGAGGATGGCCGGCTCCGCGGGACTGACGATGGCCGGCTCCGCGGGACTGAGGGTGGCCGGCTGCCGGGGGCCGAGGATGGCCGGCTGCGGGGGACTGAGGGTGGCTGGCTGCCGGGGGCCGAGGACAACCGGCTGCGGGGGACCGGGGAGCCGACCGCGGAGGACAGCTGGACGATGAGGTACGCGCTGTGAACGCCGACCGTGACCTCGCCGACCGGCTCGCCGCGACGCTTGCCGAGGCGGGGGAGGCGTTGCCGTACGCGCCGGCCGGCACGGTCGCGGGTGTGCGCCGCCGGTTCGTGCGTCGCCGGCGGCTGCGGGCGGTTGCTGCGGCGGTGGCCGCCATGCTCGCCCTGACGGTGTCCTCGATCGCGCTGCGCCCTGTGCCCGCGCCGACCGCCACTCCGGGCGGCCACCTGCGCATGTGGACCCTCACCGACGTGGAGCGCAATCCCGGGCTGCGTGGGTGCCTCGACGACGCCGACGTCCCGGTCGAGCTGAGCACCTTCGACAACGACACGTACCAGCAGCTTCTCGCCTCTCCGGTTGCCCCGGAGCAGCGACCCGACGTCTTCGAGAACTGGGGTGGCGCGGACCTCGGCCGGCAGGCGCAGGCCGGAACGGTTGCCGACCTCACCGACGTCGCCGGTGGCGCGGCGGACGTCTTCCTGCCCGGGGTCATGGCCGGCGGCCGGGTGGACGGCCGGCAGTACGGGCTGCCCGTCACCGGTACCCAGCCGATCGTGCTCTTCTACGACAAGCGCCTGTTCGCCGAGGCCCACCTGAGCCCGCCGCGCACGTACGCGGAGCTGCTCACTGCCGTGGACACCTTCCGGACCCGCAAGGTCACGCCGATCGCGCTGGCCGGGGCCGCGCGCTGGCCGGCGCTGATGTACCTGATGTACCTCACCGACCGGCTCGGCGGCCCGCAGGTCTTCGCCGACATCGCGGCCGGCCGGTCGGGCGCGTGGCGGCACCCCGCGGTGCGGGAGGCCGCGCGGCTCACCCAGCAACTGGTCCGCCGCGGCGCCTTCGGGGAACCCGGCGACGCCCTGAACCTCGAGACGAGCGCGGCCACCGGGATGCTCACCCGCGGTGAGGCGGCCATGCACCTCATGGGCAGCTGGGAGTACGGCGCCCAGGCCGCCTCCGATCCCACGTTCGCCGCCACGGGGCTCGGCTGGACACCGTTCCCCGCGGTGGCCGGCGGTGCCGGTGACCCGGCGGACCTCGTGGGGGTGCCGGCCAACTACCTCTCCGTCGACGCCGGCAGCCCGTACCGTGCCGAGGCTGCGCAGTTCGTCGCCCGGACCGTCACCTCCGACGCGTTCCTCGACGGGCTGCTCGCCGCCGGCGAGGTGCCGGCGGTCCGGGACCTGGAGCCCCGGCTGGCCGGGCGCCCGCACGCGGAATTCGCCCGCTTCGTCCACCGGCTCGCCGTGGCCGCGCCCAGCTTCACCCTGGCCTGGGACCAGGCCCTGCCACGGCCGGTCGCGTCCGTCCTGCTGGACCGTACGCGGCAACTCTTCCAGCTCACGATCACACCCGATGAGTTCGTGGCCGCCATGGCCGCGACCGCCTGACCCGGCCCGACCCGACCCGAGGGATGGTTCCCGTGCCGATGAAACGCGCCCTGATCGCCGTCACCACCACCGCCGTCCTCGTCCTCGCGCTGGTCGGCCCGGCGCGCGGGAGCCGCCCGCCCGGCACGCCCGCGTCCGAGCGCGCCGCCGTGCCGGCCACGGACTGCACCGCCCATGTGGGCTACCACCAAGACACCGACCTGCCCGGGTACGCCGTGCCCGGGGCGGACGGGAGCCGGGTCTGCGTACCGTTCACGTGGATCGACTGGGCGCCGGCCGGATATCGCGGGGACTACCGGGTGCGCGAGTTCTCGTTCGCCGCGGCCGAGCGCCGGCTGGACGCGTGCAAGGCCGATCCGGCGTGCACGGCACTGTCTGATGTGGCCGGTTATCAGCCCGACGAGTTCCGCAGCACCGGCGAGATCGTCAGCTTCGGCAAGGTCGATCCGTACGCCTCCGGCCTCGACCTGACGCGGATCCGCCGGCCGGGCTTCTTCGCGCGGGCGCCGTACGGAGAGCGCATCGCCGGGGCCGAGCCGGGGGCGTGGACGGTGGAGTTCACGGTGCCCGCCGAGCCGTACGAGGTGATCAACCGCGGGATCACGGCGCCGGTGCGGCTGCGGGGCTGGTACCTGCGGGGTGAGGGCGTACGCGATGGGAGCGGGCGGCGAACCCGGGCGCTGGCCGTGCTGCTCGGCGGCCGGACCATCGAGACGACCGCCGTGCAGGACCCGGCCGACCCGCTGTACCAGCCCACCGCCGCCGGTGGTCACGCCGGCGTGGCGTACCCCTCGCACGGCACCGAGAAGTGGGGTGCGCGGCAGTGGCGTGAGTACCTGGATGCGTTGCGCCGAGCCGGGTTCGACGTGCTCACTGTGGACAAACGCGGCCACGGGATCTCCGGCGGCCACAGCGCCGACAACACCCTCCAGCAGGGCCTGGACATGCTGCGCATGGTGGACGCGCTGGCGGACGGCGAAGGGGTGCGCGCGCTGGGCCCGGACCGGGTCACCCGTGCCGGCCGGGACGCCGTGCGGCGGATGACCGGCCCGGCCGACGCCCGCACCATGCCGATCCTGCTGGGAGGGGCGAGCCAGGGGGCGTACGCCACCCAATGGGCGATGGACGCCAACCTGCACCGCTGGTGCGCGCTGGACACCCCCGGCCGTCCCTGCTCGCCGCCGTGGGGTCACCGCAACATCCGCGGCGCGCTGCTGCTGTCCACGCTGTGGGGCATGCCGTTCGGCGACCCGGGCGACCTTGTCTACACGGCGGCGCACGCGGAGGTCAACCACTCCATCTACACGCCGACGTCCGAGCCGCTGGCCGGCATCGGGGACTGGCCGGCCGTGTTCATCGGCAAGGGCATCTGGGACGAGTACGAGGGCCCGCTCGGCACGTTCAGCGCGTACCAGCGTGCGGCCGCCCGGGCGGAGCTGGTGCTGGTCCGGGGCCCCCACTCGGAGAACGAGCACGGTACGGCCAACGTCGCCGTCATGCGTGACCATCTGGTCCGGTTCGCGGTGCGCGCGGCCACCGGGGCGCGGGTGGCCGGCCCTCGGTACTCCACGCTGCGCGACGCGATCGCGGCGAGCCCGCCGACGTGGGAGCCGTCGACCACCCCGACGCCGGTGGGCTGAACCCCGGCCGGGTCAGAGGCCGGCCGCGGCGTCGTACCGGCGCCGCAGGTCGGCCATCTCCCCGTCGGTCAGCGCCTCCTTCTGCGCGAGCTCGGCGTACTTGCCGGGGAACATCTGCCGCAGGCGCTCGGCGTACGGGACGCCGTCGGTGGCCTCGACCACCTGGATGCCCGGCGGCTCGGTGGACATGTCGAGGATGACCGGGCCGGCGAGCTTCACCGCCACGTCCCAGGGGCGGCCCTGTTCGGCGACGCCGCACAGGTGGAAGCCGTAGACGGTCCGTACGTCGGCGAGCTCGGTCGCCTTGGCAGGCTCGTACCCGTAGACCCGGACGCCGCAGATCACTGCGGGCTTCTCGTCCGCGGCGCCGGCCGGCTGGTGCCCGGCGTGGTGGTGCTGCGCCGGGTCCGACCGCTCGAGGGTCGTGCGCATCCGGTCGGTGATCTGCGCCGGCAGGTCCGCGCGGTGCGCGTCCGATCCGGTCGTGGTGACCAGCGCGACCGTGCCGGCCGTCGCCGCCAGGACGATCCCTGCCGCCCATCTGGCCCGGGTGCGGTTCATGGCCGCCCCTCCCTTCCATGGCAGCGTGGGAGCGCTCCCGGGGCAGCATTTCATCAATATGTCTCGATTTCAACAGGCCGCCGGCGAGCGCGCGGCCCGGCGAGGTGGGGACTCCCCGCCGGACCGTCACGCCTCAGCGCAGCGCCGAGGTGAGCGCCGGCAGGTAGCCGTACCGGTAGCCGTTGCCGGTGGGGTGGAAGGAGTCGGTCGGCGGCAGCACTGTCAGGCCGTGCAGCCACGGGCTGGCGCCGCAGATCCCGTGCCCGGCGAACTCGTCGGTGACGTCGGCCCAGGTCGCGCCCGCGGCCCGGGAGCGCTCGGCGATGACCCGGTTGAGCTCGACGGCGCCCTTGTTGATGGACTTGCGCTTGGGGATGCTCATGCCGGCGAAGCCGCAGCTCGGCGCGGTCTCGTCGAACAGGATGGGGTAGCCGAGCACGACGATCCGCGCGGTCGGGGCCTTGCGCCGGATGTCCCGGTACGTCGCGTCGAGCTTGGCCGGGATGTCGTCGGAGAGCGCTTTGATGGCGATGTCGACGGTCGCCGCGCAGGCCGCGTCGCTGACGAGCGTGCAGGTGATGATCGTGGGGGCGAAGCCGACGTCGTTGCCGCCGATCGTCAGCGTCACGAGGTCGGTGCCGCTGGAGAGCGCGGAGAGCTGGGTGGCGCGCAGGGTGTCGGTGGTGGCCCCGCTGCAGGCGGCCGAGCGGTACGACTTCGGGTCGTTCGCGGCGTCCCACAGGCCGGGGTAGCCGTTGGGGCTGCGCAGGCAGAGTCCGCTCTGCCCGGAGGAGCCGACGCCGGACGAGTACGAGTCGCCCAGGGCGACGTAGTCCCAGTCCGAGGGGGATGAGGAGGCGGCGGCCGCGGGAGCCGCCGTGAGGAGGGTCAGCAGGGTCGAGAAGACGAAGCAGGCGAGGACGGTGGTACGTCTGCTCATCGGGTGGCCTCCGGTCCGCGGGGGATGGGGGCCGGAGCGCTCCGGTTACCGAACAGTAAGTCAAGGGTCCAGGGAAAGAAACACGGTGACTTTCCGGTTACCTCGTAGTAACATCCGTCGATGTGACCTGCATCTATGCCATGCAGTCATGTCTCGTGTGCGGAGCGCTATGACGTGGTCGGCAGCTCGCAGCTGATCAAAACGCGTGTCCCCGCGCCGTGCGTCGTGTCGATGTGGAGCCCTCCGCAGATCTGCCGCGCCAGCCAGATCCCGTGCCCGCCGATGTGGCCGGCCTTGCGGCGCAGCGTCTCGTCCAGCCGCTCGGACGTGATGCCGGGCCCCTCGTCCTTCACCTGGCACCACAGGGCGGAACCTTCGCGCCACAGCTGGATCCGGCCGCGCCCGCCGCCGTGCCGGACGGCGTTCGTGGTGATCTCGTTGACCGCCAGGACGAAGTTGAAAACCGCCACCTCGTCGAGCCCGCCGGCCCGCGCGTGCCGGACCAGTTCCCGGCGGACGATGCCGAGAGAACGGCGGTCGAAAGGGAAAGTGAAAAGAAATCGGATACTTGTCGAGAGAGCGTTGTCGGTATCGTGAGAAAGGTTGCGCACGCGACCCCCCAAGGGCAGCTTCGCATCGTTGGCCGAGGACCCGGACCGCGCGAATCGTATCTGGCGCGCAGCGACCTGATGTCGCACATTCCGTCCGGGGTGCACCGTGGCCGGGAGGCCTATTCCTCCATCCGGACGCAGACGATGACGGTGTCGTCCTCGGTGGAATCGTCGTCGTTCATGGCGGCGAGAATCTGTTCGGCGATATCGGAGATCGGGCACCCGGCGAATGGCGTTGCGGCGCGCGCCAGCCGTTCGATGCCATTCTCGAGGGTGTCCCCCCGCCGTTCGACGATGCCGTCGGAATAGAGCACGATCAGCGAGCCGGGCGCCAGTGCCGACCGGCCCACCGGCCGCAGGGCCCGCGGCTGCGGGTGATGGACGCAGATCGCCGGGGCGGCCGCGTCGTCGAGGCGCCGCGGCGGCCGGCCGGGCGCGAGCACGAGCGGGGGCGGATGTCCCGCCGTGGCGTAGGTGAGCGTGTCCGTGCCCGGGTCGATGACGATGCAGGCGGCGGTGACCAGTTCGGTGCCGTTGGGACCGCGCGCACAGCTGCTGAGGGCGTCGAGGACCGCGCCTGGGCTGGCGGGTGTGTACGCGACCAACGCGGCGGTCGCGGCGCGCAGCCGTCCCATGGCGGCGGCCGAGTCCATGGTGTGGCCGGCGACGTCGCCGACGATGACGCCGATCCTGCCGTCCGGCCAGGTGTACGTGTCGTACCAGTCGCCACCGACATCGAGCAGAGCGCTGCCGGCGCGGTACCGCGCGGCGATGGCGAGCCGTGGGTGGGAGACGAGCCGGTCGGGCAGCAATGCGCGCTGCAGCCGGGCGGCAATGTGGTGCTGCTGCTCCCGCGCGCGAGTGGATGCCAGGACGAGCGCGACGCGGGCCCCGAGATCGGTCACGAACGCCGCGTCGTCGTCGCCGAACAGCGGCCGGTCCGGTTCCGTGATGCCCAGCATGAGGACGCCGCGCTGATCGCCGAGCGCGAGCGGCACCGCCAGATGGGAACGGGTGCCGAGCTTCTCGAGCAGGCCCGCGGCCTCCTCGTCGCGAGGGAGGCCGGTGCGCAACTCGGGCGTCACCTGACTTATCAGCTCCACGCCGCCGGTGGCGGAACGGTGCAGCGAGTACCGCTCATCCGGGCCGAGCCGGTGGTGGCGACGCAAGCGGCGCAGGACTTCCGCCTTCTCCCCGTCGTGATGGGTCAGTGCCAGCAGATGGGCCTCAGCGTACGGGGCTTCGAGCGTGGCGTAGTCGGCGATGCCCGGCACCAGCGAGTCGGTGAGCCGTTGCGCCTGGGCCGCTGTCGTCGTCTCCCGCTCGAGCGCGCTGAGCAGGTCGGCGGTGAGCTGGGCCCGTTGGCGCTGGACGCGTACCTTCTCCTCGGCGCGGGCCCGGGCCACCGCGGTCCAGGTGCGTTCCGCGGTATCCGCGATGATCGTCAATTCCTCGGGCGTCCACCGGCGCGGGCCGGCGTCGTGGACGGCGAGCGCTGCCACCGGCCGCCCGTCCCTCATCAGCGGCAGCAGAACGTAGGCGCCGACACCCAGCGCCGACGTCGCGGTCCGATGCGCGGGACTCAGGCGGGAGTCCCGCGAGACGTCGTCGACGACTTCCGGACGGCCCGCCCGGAAGTCGTCCATGACCGTCACGCCGTGGTCGTCGAGGCGGTGCCGTCCCCGGACGCTGGGCACCCCGGGATGATAGTCCGCCAGCACGGTCACGCAGGCGCCGTCGTCGTCGACCTCGGCGTAGTGCACGCGGGCGGCGCTCAGGTGCTCGCCGAGGATGCGGGCCGACTCCACCTGGACCTGCACCGGATCCGCCAGGCTCCGCAGCGTGTCGGACAGCAGCGCACGGTAGGCGTCCGCGGCCGCCGACGCGCGCAGGGCCAGATCGGCCTCCTTGCGGGCGGTGACGTCGGCGCTCGTACCCAGGTGGCCGAGGAAGGTGCCGTCCGAGCCATAGCGCGGCTGGCTCCACGACTCGAGCCAGCGCCACCTGCCGTCGGCCCCGCGTACGCGGACCTCGCCGTGGAACGGGCGGCGTTCGGCGACAGCGGTGAGGAAGCCCTCCGTGTACCGGGTGTCGTCCGGATGCGGCAACAGCTGCCACCGGTCGTCGCGCATGGACTCCCGGGTGACCCCGAAGAATTCGCAGTACGTGGTGTTGACCCAGGTCAGGGCGCCGTGCACGTCGTGCTGCCAGACGAGCAGCGGCAGGTGGTCGGTCATGTCCCGGAAACGCTGCTCGCTCTCGCGCAACGACTCCTGCGCCAGGTGCCGCGCGGTCTGGTCCTTGAACACGATCGAGAAGTGCCCGTACGGCTCCATCGGCGTGGCGAACACCTCGAACCAGCGCCCCATGGCCGCCGACTCCTGCTCGAAGCGCAGGGTCTGGCGGCCCAGCCCGACGCGGGCGTACGTGTCGATCCAGACCTTCTCCAGGTCCGGCACCAGGTCGAGAGCCGTCCTGCCCACCGGCGAGCGCAGGCCGGTCATCTCCTCGAACAGCGCGTTGATCTCCAGGAAGCGGTAGTCGACCGGGTTCCCGTCGTCGTCCACCACCATCTCGCACAGGCAGAAACCCTCGTCCATGGCGTCGAAGAGGTCGCGCATCCACCGTTCCCGGCGCCGAGCCGCCGCCCGTGCGGCGACCGCCGCCGACACGTCGCTGGAGACGCCCACGATGCCGACGAGCTCCCCGTCCGCCATGAGCGGGCCGTTGACGACCGCGGCGATGAACGTGGTGCCGTCCCTGCGGCGCACCTCGAACTCTCCGCGCCACCGTTCGCCCCGGGCCAGGGCCTTCATGATCTCCTGCGCCTCGAGCGCCGTCGCGCTCGAGACCGTGACCTCCGTGATGGGGCGGTTCAGAACCTCGGCAGCCGTCCAGCCGTACAGGCGCTCGGCGTACGCGCTCCAGTGGATGATGAGGCCGTCGAGGTCCGTGACGATGACGGCATGTTCCACCGCGTCCAGCAGCAGGGCCGCGGACCGGGCCCACTGCTCACGGCGCGGCATCGGCAGAGGTGAGGATGTCGTAGACGCCGAGCATGCTCAGGACGCTGCGGACCGGTTCGCTGACGTTGAAGACCACGAACGTGGCCTCCCGCCGCCGGGCTGCCCGGTGGGCCCGCAGCAGCGCCGTCACGCCGTTCGAGTCGACGAAGCGCAGCGCCGCCAGATCCACCAGCAGACGGGTGACCCCCGGCTCGTCCAGCGCCTCCGTGAGCGCGCGGACGAAGCGGTCGCCGGTCGTCATGTCGATGTCGCCGGCGACGGCCAGGGTAACCACACCGCCGCCGCAGCCCTGGCGCTCGACGGTCAGCTGCGTCGGCGGGACTCGGTCAGCCGGGTCCATCAAAACTCCTCCCCACGGGCATTCGCCGTGCCGCACGCCTCTCCTGCGCCGCTTCGACACATTTCACAGCAGGATCCATCGCCGTCGTTCGCACTCCCGGTGCGACACGGCCGCGCGCCTTCGTATTGCGATGCAGGTGAGCTCATGGTGGAAGAGCCAGGCCCTCGCCGCGGCGGTCTGGCCCGAGGCTCTCTGGGGTGATCGGCCGGTGGTGGTGACTCGATGCTCCGCATGCCCGGTGGCGGCTCGGCCGGTGGACGGGTGAGCCCGTCGGCCGGCGCCGCCGGGCACGCCGCGCTGTTCTACGCCGACCTCGACGAGTACGTCGCCGGAACGCTCGCCTTCCTCCGCGCCGGGCTGACGGCCGGCGCGCGGGTGGCAGTGGCCGTACCACCGCCCCGTCTCGAATGTGTCCGCGACGCGCTCGGTCCTGCCGGGCGGGACGTGCGGTTCATCGACATGGCCGAGGCCGGCCGCAACCCCGGCCGGATCATCCCGTCGGTGCTCTGCGCCGTCGCCGACGCCGGTCCCGCGGGCCCGGTCCGCATCGTCGCCGAGTCCACCTGGACGGGACGCAGCACAGCTGAGTACCCCGCCTGCGTCCAGCACGAGGCGCTCGTGGACCGTGCCCTCAGCGGCCGGTCGGTGAGCGTCCTGTGCCCGTACGACGCCACACGCCTGCCACACGCCGCCCTGGCGGACGCGTGGCTGACCCACCCGACGGTCATGAACGGCCGGCATCCGCGCCGCAACGATCGATACGCGCCCGGCGTGGCCCTGCTCGCGATGAACCTCGAGCTCGCTGTGCCGCAGACCGCGGTCACCGTCGCCTTCGACGGGGACACGTTCCACGGGCTGCGCCGCATCGTGGTGGAACGGGCACGCTCCGGCGGGACGCCGCCGGACCGCCTGAACGACGTCGCGGTCGCCGTGAGCGAGCTGGCCACCAACGCGGTCGTGCACGGCGGCGGTGCCGGGCTGCTGCGGTCGTGGACCGACGACCGGCACTTCATCTGCGAGGTGGTGAGCACGGGCCGGATCGCGGACGTCCTCGCCGGGCGCCGGCCGGTGCCGCCGACCGAGGTGAGTGGCCGCGGCATCCTGCTCGTCAACATGGTCGCCGACCTCGTCCGGATGCACGTCGGCGACGGCGGCACCACCGTCCGGTTCTACATTCTGCTGTCCGCGCTCCGCTGACAACCCACAGCCGTTTGTCAGCGTGTGCACAGTCGCGCGGATTAGCGTCGGCGGCATGGACGAGAACAGGGCCCGCCGGGTGGTCGAGACGCTCCGCGCTCGCAACGTCTTCGCGCACGTGAAGCTGCCGCACGCCGGCATCACGCAGTACGGCATCCGCGTCGTCCTGCCCGACGGCCGCGAGGCGATCTGGGACAACGACGGGACCGCGGGACTCGAGGCGCAGATCATGCGCAACGGGGTGCTCGTCGGCTTCGTCCCGTCGATCCCCGGCTCCGAGAACTTCACCGACGAGCAGCTCATCGACGCCGTCGCCGCCGCGGACTACGACCAGCCCATCGGCCGGTCCCGTCCCACCCGTACGGCGCGGCCCGAGCCGGTGCCCGCGGCCCCGCGCCCGGCCGGCCTGGCCGAGCGGCTACGCCGGACCTTCCGCGACTGACTCCTCGGGCAGCGCGATCCGCAGCGACACCGCGCCGCGCACGTCGAGCCAGGCCCGCCCCGGCGCGCGGACCAGCCGCAGGACCACATCCTCGCAGCCCGGGCAGCGGGCCACCAGGCCGGGCGCCGGCCCCCACACCAGCAGGGCGGCCACGGCGCTCGGCCGCCCGCACCCCGCGCAGGTCGCCACCGCCTCGGTCAGGTCGACCGCGAAGATCTCCCGCAGGTCGCCGGCCATCGCGTTGCCGTCGAGCTCGAAACCGGTGGTCATGCCGTACCCCCGAATCGCTCGGTCCTGATCCTGGACGCGTCGTGGCCCAGCGCGACGAGGATGTCCGCCGTCGCCTCCACGAACGAGGTGGGCCCGCAGACGAAGACGTCGGGCGCGAAGTCCGGCGGCCAGCCGTGCGTGTTCAGCGTCGCGACGCCGATCCGGCCCGGCGGCTCCAGCCAGTCGTCCGGCGTCTTGCGGGTGTAGGCGAGGTGCACGTCGAGACCGGGGTCGTCGCGGACCCGCCGGGCCAGCTCGGTCGCGTAGAGCGTGTCCTGCGGGGCGCGGACCGAGTAGATCAACCGGAACGGCTGGCGCCCGCGGGCGTCGCCGCGCGCCCGGATCATCGCCATCAGCGGGACGACGCCCGAGCCGCCCGCCACCAGCAGCACCGGAGCCGGCGCGCCGCGCCAGACGAACCAGCCGCCGACCGGGCCGCGCAGCTCGAGCTGCTGACCGGGCTCCAGCACGTCCGTCAGGTACGACGACACCTCGCCGTCAGCGACCCGCTGGATCGTCAGCTCGACCGTGCCGCCGTCACGCCATGCGGACGCGATGGAGTAGCTGCGCTGGGCCGAATACCCGTCGGGCGCGGTCAACCGGACGTCGATGTGCTGGCCCGGCAGGTGACCGGGCCACTGCGGGACGTCGAGGACCAGTGTGCGTGCTGACGGCGTCTCCCACCGGGCCTCGGTCACGGTGGCGGCCCGCCAGCTCAGTCGCCCTGGTACCGCTGCTCGCGCCATGGGTCCCCGTACATGTGGTAGCCGGCCTCTTCCCAGAAGCCGGGCTCGTCCTGCTGGAGCATTTCGATGCCGTTGACCCACTTCGCGGACTTCCAGAAGTACAGCGCGGGGACGACGAGGCGGGCCGGGCCGCCGTGTTCCGGGTGCAGCGGCTCACCGTCGAACGTGTGCGCGATCCACGCCTTGCCGTCGAGCAGGTCCTCCAGCGGTACGTTCGTGGTGTAGCCGCCGTAGCTGTGCACCATCGTGAAGTCGGCCGTGCTCTCCACGTTCTCGAAGAGCGTGTCCAGCGAGACGCCGCGCCACGTCGTGCCCAGCTTGGACCACTTCGTCACGCAGTGGATGTCGACCGTGAAGTCCTCCTGCGGCAGGGCGTTCAGCTCGTCCCACGACCAGCTCGTCCTCGCGCCGGTCTCGTCGGTGATGGTGAACGACCACCGCTCGAGCGGGATCCGCGGCGTCGGCCCCGCCGAGAGCACCGGGAAGTCGTGTGTGAGGTACTGCCCGGGCGGCAGGTCCGGGGCCGAGGAGCGCCGCCGCCCGCCGAAGCCGGGAGAGATGATGCTCATGCCGAGCAGTAAACCCCAAGATCACACGACGCGACAGGGTCACCCCACGCCGAACGTGGCACCCGAGCCGGTCAGGAGCCGGTCCTGGTCGTCGTACGCGGCCAGCTTGGTCAGCTTTGTCCCGGACTTGACCTTGGCGGGGTCGAACCAGAACACGACGATCGACGGATCCTCACTCCACACCGCCGTCCGCGCCTGCACCCGGCGGCCGTCCGCCGTCACGGTGATCTTCGCCGCGTCCGCACCGGCGTAGTAGCCGAAGGCCGGCGTGGGAACACCGTTCACCTCCATCGGACCCTCCGGCGAGTGGAACCCGGGCGCGCGGTCGGAGCCCTGCGTCTCGTTGATCAGGATGTCGCTGACCAGGCCGCCGTTCGCCGTACGCCGGCCCAGCACCAGGCCGAACGTCACCCCCGGCAGCGCCTCGTCCTCCAGCGGCTTCACCCAGAGCACCTGCTCACCCTCGGGCGTACGCAGCCCGGTCTCGATGACGTCGCCGAGCACGTCGCCGGCGGGCGAGGCGGCCACCTGGTTCGGTGAACCCGCGGCGGCCACCGAGCCCGAGCCGGACCCGTCGTGCCCGAGCCGGGCCACCTGCGCACCGCCCACGAGCAGGGCCAGGACGGCGACGCCCGCGGTGGCGCCCACGGCGAACCGGCGACGGCGGCGCAACCGGCCGCCCTGCGCCAGGACGGCGTCGAGATCGAGGGGGCGCGGCTCGAAGTCCGGCGTCGAGTGCATGGCGTCCTTCAGGTCCTCGAGGTCGTTCATCGGATGGCTCCGCTCTCCATGCTGTGCCGGGGCGAGGGGATCGAGACCCGCAGCTTCGCGAGCGCCCGGGAGTTGAGGCTCTTCACCGTGCCGAGCGAGAGGTTGAGCTCGCGGGCCACGTCCACCTCGGTGATGTCGAAGAAGTGCCGCATCACGACGACCGCGCGCTCGCGGGGCGACAGCGCCTTCAGCGCGCCGATCAGCCACCGGCGGCGGGTCACGTCGTCGGCCACGTCGCGGGCGACGGGCTGCTCGGGCAGCTGCTCGGTCGCGTACTCGCGCATCGGGCGGCGCCACTGGTCGGTCAGCAGGTTGGCCAGGACGGTACGGGTGTACGCGTACGGGTCCTTGCGGCGTACCCGGCCCCAGGAGGCGTACACGCGCACGAGAGCCGCCTGGGCCGCCTCCTCCGCCTGGTGCCGGTCACCGGTCAGCAGGTATGCGGCACGCTGCAGCCGCGCCGAGTTCGCACGCGCGAACTCGACGAACTCTTCGTCGCTTCGTCGGCCTGATCTCACGGCGTCAACGACGAGCGGGAGGCGGAAAAGGTTGCAGCAACCTTCCGCGTTCCCCAGCCGTCTCGTTCTGCGGTCCGTACCATCCGCCCATCCTGCAGGAGCGCAGCCCATGAATCTCTCCCGGAACCGCTGGATCCTCGCCGCCGGGGTGACCGGCGTGGCCGTCGCGGTGGCGATCGCCGGCGCCGTCGCCGCCAACGCGGCCCAGGATCCCGCTGGTGTCACGGCGTCGCAGGCCCCCGGCCGCCCGTCCACGACGCAGGCGCCCCCGCCCGCCCCGAAGTCGATCGGTGAGGTCGTCGACACCGGGATCGCGGCGAAGCAGGGCACCTGGGTGCTGAGCTTCGTACCGGTCAAGGACATCCCCGGCACGTCCTTCGGGGTCATGGCCGGCCGCCGGCAGGCGAGCGGCGCGGTCACCGCCGACATCATGACGAACGAGACCACCGGCTCCGACCGCGCGCCCGGCTTCCACGCCGTCGAGGGTCACATGGAGGTCAACGGCGAGCCGTCGCCCACCTTCGGCTACTACGTCGGCCCGGTCGAGAAGATCACCGGGCGGGCCGGCGGTCGTACGGTCACCGCCTCCACCGCGGCGTGGAGCGAGGACGCCACGGTGAAGGCGTTCTGGTTCGCCCCTGA
The DNA here is from genome assembly GCF_016464385.1 of Nucisporomicrobium flavum. Classification (GTDB taxonomy): domain Bacteria; phylum Actinomycetota; class Actinomycetes; order Mycobacteriales; family Micromonosporaceae; genus Actinoplanes; species Actinoplanes flavus_A. Next base: position 48,911 of record NZ_JADMLH010000027.1, read on the forward strand.
CGCCGGCTCGGTCTCCGGGCTCAAGGCGTTCGACGCGGCCGGCAAGGCGCTGCCGGACGGCAACTCCGGCGTGGCCGTCGGCTAACCCCACACCTCGCGGACCCGCTCGGCCGCGTCCGCCGCCTGCTCCCGGCCCGCCCGCGCGGCCGGGGCCCGGCGCGACGGGTCGAGCGGGTTGCGCCCGATCGCGGTCAGCGCTGCGTCGCTCGGGCTGACCACGGCGGACCGTACGCCGGGCCCGAGCGCCCGTGCCTGCGCCGCCGGACGGTCGGCGCGCCGGGCGGCGGCGACCAGCGGCGCGACCACGACGACCCGGTCGTACCCCCGGGCCAGGTCGACGTTCGCCACCGACCGGACGCCGCCGTCCACGTAACGCCGGCCCGCCACCGTCATCGGTGGCCACACCAGCGGCACCGCGCAACTGGCGGCGACCGCGTCGATGAGCGACACCCCGCTCCGCGCGTCGAAGACGGCCACCTCGCCCGTCACCGCCTCCACCGCCGGCACCAGCAGCCGGGCCGCGGGCCACTCGTCGCGGCGTACGCGGGATGCGATGGCCCTGCGCCGCTCCGACTCCGGCACCGTACGGGCCTTGAGCGCGGCCCGTCCCAGCCGCGCCCGGCCCCTCGCGCGGCCACCCGGCCAGAGCGCGGCCAGCACGAAGCCGAGCAGCACCCGGGAACCGATGGTCGCGTTCGGATCGCCGCTGGTGTCGGCGAGCTCGTGCTCGTACAGCTCGGCGACACCGGTGCCACCGGTGAGCTGGGCGGCGACGACCGACCCGGCGGACGTGCCGACGAACAGGTCCGCGGTGGTGAGGTCGAGACCCCGCTCGGCGAGGCCGTGCAGCAGGCCGATCTCCCAGGCGACCCCGGTGACGCCACCACCGCCCAGCACGAGTGCACGCTTCTCCATGTGCCCACTATCCCGCACCGGGGGTTTGCTGGTTTCGGCCAGCTATGTCTGTTTTCTTTGCGACGATGGCGGTTCGGGGCCGTGCGCCCGCGAGACCGCGCGCGCTCGGCCCAGCCGAGACCCGCAAAGGATTTGAGCATGCGCAACGAAGTGCACGACGACAACCCGGCCGTCCTCGACTCGGTGGTCGCACGCCGCAACCGTCGCCGCAAGCAAGCACTGGCCGGGGTGGCCGGCCTGGCCGTCCTGGGTGCCGGGGCGTTCGCCGTGACGTCGCAGGTGACCGCTGAGACGCGGTCCCACGACACTGCCGCGGAGGCGCCGCTGCCGGCCGCGACCTCCTCGTCGAGCGCCGCCGACGCCACCTCCGGGCCGGCCTCGCCGGCCGCCGCCGGGCCGGCCTCGCCGGCCGCCGCCGGGTCGGCCCCGGCCGCCGCGGCGAAGCCGAAGACCACGCAGGAACAGATCGAGGCGGTCAAGGGCACGGCCGCGAAGAACACTGCCCAGCGCATCCGGCGGCCCCTGGCGGCGGCGGTGGACGCGGTCGCGGACGAGGACCTCACCGTCACGACGATCGGCTCGCTGAAGGACGACAAGGCCACGATCAAGGTGGTGTCCGCGCGGCTCGACCTGACCGGGCAGCGTGAGCTCGGCTGGGTCGCCGGCAAGGGGGAGAAGGCCGGAAGCGCGAGCTGCACCCAGAAGATCCGGGTCAGCCCGGACTTGCCGGCGCGGCTGCGCCCGACGCTGCTGCTCTGCTGGCGGACCAGCGCGAGCAGGAGCGTCTACACCGTCGCCGTGAACCTGACGGGCAAGCCGTCCGTCAAGGCGAGTGTCGCCCAGATCGACAAGGCGTGGTCGGCGCTCTCCTGATCCTCCGTACGCGATCGGCCGGCACCGGGAACGGGGCCGGCCGATTCGTTCGGCCGGCGTCCGCCTCCGGGCCGAACGGGCGGTGGCCCGGAGCGGATGCTCCGGGCCACCGTTTCGTGCTCTGCGCTGTCATGAGGGTCAGATGAGGCTGTACCGGCCTATCAGTACGGCGCGACGGTGAAGGTCGAACCGCTGGAGATGATCGACGTGGCGTTGGCACCCAGCGTCGCGCCCGGCTCGGCGTCGGTGACCACCGCGACGGTGTAGGTCCCGTTGGCCGGGTCGCTCGTGTTGGCAGTGCCGCTCGCGGTGATCGTGTTCTGCAGGTCCAGCTGGCAGATGATCTCCGTGTCGCTGATGACCGTGACGCCGGTGCACTGGGTGACGGGCGGGTTGAGGTACGTGCCCGAACCCACGGTGGCCTCGGCCGGGTCGTACGCATCGTTCACGAGGAACACGTGCGTGTCGTTGTCCAGCGGGGTGTCGCTGAACGTCAGGCTCGAGAAGCCGGCCCCGAGGATGTCGAGATAGGGCTGCGTACCCTTCGGCGCGGTGTTCGGCGCGACCGTGATGCCGTACGTGTAGGTGTACGGCGTGCCCGTGGCGACCTTCGTGCCTGCAGCGGTGGTGACGCTCACGTTCGCGGTGCCCGGCGCGTGCGCCGAGGTGTAACCGGTGAGCGTGTTGCCGTCGATCACGCGGACCCGGGTCAGCGGGCTGCCGCCCACGGACGCGGTGACGACCGCGTCGGCGGCGGTCGGGAAGCCGGAACCGGTGATGGTCACCAGGCTGCCACCCTGCGCCGGACCCTGCGCCGGGGTGATCGTCGCGTCGACCGTGAGAGCCGGGGCGACCGTATAGCTGGCCGGCACGGCCAGCAGGGCGGCGGTCGGGCCGGTGCCGCTGTAGATGCAGACGTTGAAGGAGGCCGTGGTCTCGCCACCGCCGAGCGCCACGCCGGCCGGGACCAGGATCGCGACCTTGGTGTCAGTGATCTTGTTGACGGTCGCCGACGAGACGATCGTGCCCGACTGCGGGTACGTCGCCGGGCAGGTGTCCCGGGTGAACGTCACCTTCGGCTGGGCGACGCCGCTCAGGAAGGCGTTGGTGGACGACACCGTGATGGTGTTCGTGCCGGCGCTCGGGCCGACCGCCGGGCTCAGCGTGACCGAGGGCAGTGCGCTGTACGTGCCGGTGCCGATCAGGGTGCTGGTGCCGGCGGTGCCGTTGTAGAGGCACACGTTGTAGTTGTTCGGCGCCGTCAGGCCGGTCGGGGCGGTGATGGTGGCCGTAGCGGCGGTCGCGCCCTTCGTCGCGGTGGCGACGATGTTGGCACCGGTGGTCGTGTACGTCGTCGGGCAGGCCCCCGTGGAGAACGTGGCGCCCACGGAGGTCGCCGTGCCGATGAACGTGTTGCCGGCCGGCGAGCCGGTGGCGGTGATGGTGGTGGCGGTTCCGCCGGGGCCCGCGGACGGGCTGAGCGTCGGCGAGGCCAGCGCAACGGTGTACGTGTTGCTCGAGTGGCCGATCACGGTGCCCGTGGTGGAGGTGGTCGCCGCGTTGTAGAGGCACAGCTTGTAGGCGCCGATGGGCAGGGCGGGCGCGATGAAGCTGCCGTCGTTGTCGTTGCCCACGCGGGTCACCGCGACGGCGACGTTGGTGGTGGTGTTCGAGGTGCCCGGGGCGGCCGCACACGAGCCGCCGCTCGGGGTCAGGCGACCGCTGTAGGTCGCGGAGCCGGTGAAGACGCCCGTGCCGCTGAAGGTCACGGTGTTGCCGCCGCCGGTAGGTCCGGTGGTCGGGCTGAGCACCACCGCGACGTCGGCCGCGAACGCGGGCGTGGCGGTCGCGAGCACGGCGGCCGCGATCACCCCGGTGGCGATCCCGGCTCGGGCGAGCCGCGATCGTGTGGACGTGGACTTGGGCATGCGAGGTCCTCCTACGGTCAACAGTGACCGCGTCGGTTGGGTGGGTGGGCCCGCGCGTGAGAACCAGTGCCGGGCCGTCTCAGCAGGGAGCGTAACTTGACGTATGCGGGGGATTGCGCAGAGTGACAAAGTTCAGTGGAATTGCACCCTACGTGCCGAACAGGGCCGCGTAGCGCGCCGCTGAGCGGGGGTTCTTGCGGCATGCGTCGTCCGTGCGGAACAGGCTGGACTGGACGCCGCCCTCGCCGCAGTCGGAGAAGTACGCCTCGTACGCCAGGTGGGCCGCGTGGGCCGCGAACCAGTCGTGCATCCATTGGACGTAGTCGGGGTTCTCGCGGCCGGCGTCCGCAGTGGGCACCACGCCCCACTCGCCGACCGCGAACGGCTTGCCGTGGGCCCGGGCGAACTCGTACAGCCAGGTCAGGCCCTCCGGGCGGGCTGCCGTACGGTCGAATGCGGCCTTCGACGGCGACCACGGGTAGTGGTCGTAGTTGTCGATCCCGATGATGTCGACGTAGTCGTCGCCGGGGTAGCAGTTGGTGCTCACCCCGCCGCACACGCCCGCCGGTGTGTTGTGCGCGTTGATCGTCCAGTCCAGCAGCACGTCGGGGTTCGTGGCCCGGATGTTGTCCGCGGCCCGCCGGTAGCAGGCGAGCCAGGTCCGCGGGTCGTCGGCGCGCCAGGACGACGTCTGCTCGTTGAACTCCCAGCCGAGGCGGACCACCGAGTCGCCCCGGTAGTGGCGGCGCATCAGCGTGCCGAACGCTCGCCACTGCTCGTCGTGGTCGCCGGCGGCGCAGGACGCGAGGTCGTCCTTCGCGCCGTCGGGCACCAGGCCCTGGGAGACGACGAGCACGCCGTCGAAGTCCGAGAACAGGTCGAAGGTCCAGCCCGTACCGCTGGTCATGGTCTCCCACGAGCTGCGGTCGGTGTAGGTCTGCGCCACCCGGCAGGGGCGCCCGCGCGCCGTGCAGAAGGCCCGGACCGCGGCGGTGTCCAGGACCGGATCGCCGTTGACGCCGGAGAGGCCGTCCGCCCCCGGCCAGGCACCGTTCGCGCGATGCAGGGCGAGCTGCTGCCGGGCCGATCGGGGATCCGCTTTTCCGACGGTACGGGCAGCCGTCGGCGACGACGATGCCCGAGGCGATGCGGTGGCCGGCGGCGGACCTGAGGCGCTGACGGACGGGGCGGGGGTGGGCGGCCCCTCGAGGGCGGTGTCCTCCGGGGTCGTGGTGGCGACGCCGACGCCGAGCCCCGACAGCACCGCGATCACGGTCAAGCCGGCCAGTGCCAGCGACCGGCGCCCGCGCGGTCGTCCCTCGGCCATGCGCGAACCCCCCGGACGTCTTTGCCCCCATTCTGACAACTTCGTACGGTTCCGGGGCCGGATTCGCGGCGAGGGTTGACCTCAGTGTGAGAACAAGCTAAGTTCTTCTCGGATCGAGTTGTACTGACTTTGAGAACAACCTGGGAGGCGAGCATGGACGAGCGGACGTTCCTCGAGGGCTACGACCCGGCCGGCTTCCCGGCGGTCGCCGTGACGGTGGACGTCGTCGCCCTGACCATCCGCGACGGCCGGCTGCACGTGCTGCTGGTGGAGCGGGGCGCGCACCCGTTCGCGGGGTGGCGGGCGCTGCCCGGCGGCTTCGTGCGCGACGAGACGCTCGACGCCGCGGCGCTGCGGGAGCTCGCCGAGGAGACCGGCCTGCGGCCCGGCGAGGGCGCGCTCGACCGGGTGCACCTGGAGCAGCTGCGGTCGTACGGCGACCCCGGGCGTGACCCCCGCATGCGGGTCATCTCGGTGGCGTATCTGGCGTTCGCGCCGAGCCTCCCCGATCCCCGGCCCGGCAGCGACGCCGCTGGTGCGTTCTGGGTTCCGGTGGACGAGGTGGCCGAGCTCGCCTTCGACCACGCCGCCGTCCTCGCCGACGGGCTCGACCGCGCCCGCGCCAAGCTCGAGTACACGCCGCTGGCCACCGCGTTCGTCGGCCCCGAGTTCACCATCGCCGAGTTGCGCGCGGTCTACGCCGCGGTGTGGGGCGAGGAGCTGCACGCCGGCAACTTCCACCGCAAGGTGCTCTCCGTTCCCGGCTTCGTCGAGAGCACCGGCGAGACAGCACCCCGCGCCGGCGAACGCGGCGGCCCCAAGCCCCGCCTCTACCGCGCCGGCGACGCGCGTCTCCTGCACCCCGCGCTTCTGCGTCCGGCCAGGGAGGACGGGATCCGGTGATGTCCGACTGCACCGAGCATCGCTCAAGTAAGAGGGGGACGGCCGTGACGGCGAGGGCCAGGAGGACACACCCAGCAGACTCAGTGATGTCCTTCGAGGACGCTGTGCGGGCGATCGGGCGCGCCAGGGCCTTTCCTGATCTGTTGAGCGGGGAGCTTGCGGTTGTCGACCCGGGCTACGCGTACCGGATGCTTGTCAAGATCGTGCACCCGGATGTCGTGCCGGCCGCTCGGCGGGCGACCGCGACGGAGGCCGCCGCGAAGCTCTCCACGTTGTGGGCGCGGGCGCAGAACCGGACCCTGACCACCCGGCGGGCGACCTACCGCCTGGGTGACCGGTTCGCGAGCGGTGACCTCGCCGACCTGTGGGAGGCCGGCGACGACGCGCTGCTGAAGCTCCCGCGGCAGCCCGGCGACAACGACCTCATGCGGGCCGAGGTCACCGCGCTGACCACGTTGTGGCGCGACGGCGATCCGCGGCACCGGGCCTACGCGCCCCGCCTGATCGAGTCCTTCACCCACGAGGACGACAAGGGCTGCCGGCGCACCGCCGCGATCCTGGAACGGCAGCGGGGGTTTGTGCCGCTGACCGGCCTGGAGCGCCGCCTCGACCCGCGCGACGTGGCGTGGATGTGGCGGCGGCTGCTGACCGGCCTGGGCTGGGCGCACCGCGCGGGCGTCGTGCACGGCGCGGTGCTGCCGGAGCACGTCCTGATCCACCCGGGCGAGCACGGCCTGGTGCTCGTCGACTGGTGTTACAGCGTGGCGCCGCTCGGCACCGTGCCGGCCGTCGTCGCGCGGCACCGCGCCGCGTATCCGCCGGAGGTGCTCGGCAAGCGGCCGGCCACCGCGGCCACCGACATCTTCATGGCGACCGGGCTGATGCTGCGCCTGATCGACGACCCGCCCGCGCGGATGCGGCGCTTCGCAGCGGGCTGCCGCTACGACTCGCCGCGCATGCGCCCCCGGGACGCGTGGAAGCTGCTCGCCGAGTTCGACGAGCTGCTGGAAGACCTGTACGGGCCGCGGACGTTCCGTCCGTTCGCCCTGCCGACCCGATAGCAGAGGAGATCATCATGGGAAGTGGACGCTGGTCCACCGACGTGTACTCGGCCGCGGCCTCCTACCGCGCCGCCACCGGCACGAGCGCCTTCGCCTACAGCGACAGCGGCGCCCGGAAGGCCCACCCCGCCCTGGACCCGCTCGGGGTCGCCGCGCGGGAGAGCCGGGACAGCGACGAGCACCCGGACAGCACGCCCATCGCCGTGCTGTTCGACGTCACCGGTTCGATGGGCACCGTCCCGCGGACGCTGCAGACGAAGCTGCCGCAGCTGCTGGGCCTGCTGACCCGCAAGGGGTACGCGACCGACCCGCACATCATGTTCGGCGCGGTCGGCGACGCCACCTGTGACCGGGTGCCGCTGCAGGTCGGGCAGTTCGAGTCGGACAACCGGATGGACGACGACCTGGCCCGCATCGTGCTCGAGGGCGGCGGGGGCGGGCAGCGCACCGAGTCGTACGAGCTGGCCATGTACTTCATGGCGCGGCACACCAGCCTCGACAGCGTGGCGAAGCGCGGCCGGCGGGGCTACCTGTTCCTGATCGGTGACGAGATGCCGTACGGGCAGGTCAAGCCGAAGGAGGTCAGGCGCTTCATCGGCGACGACCTGCGCGAGCCGATCGGCGTCGAGCAGATGATCGCGGAGCTGCAGCGCACCTTCGACGTGTACTTCATCGTGCCGACCGCGGCCGGCTGGGGCGGGGACGCGCAGATCCTGGCGCACTGGAAGCGGCTGCTCGGCCAGCAGGTCATCGAGCTGGACGACCTGGACGCGGTGTGCGAGACGATCGCGCTCACCGTCGGGCTGGGCGAGGACGCGATCGACCTCGACGCCGGGCTGGCCGACCTGGTGGACGTCGGTTCCGCCGCGGGTGCCTCGGTCGGCCGGGCGCTCGCGCCGATCGGGTCGGGCCGGGGTGCCGTCGTCCGGTCCAGCGTGGACACCGGCTCGGCCGGGTCGGGGAACGAGCGGCTGTGAACGGGCACATCGCGGTCGCCGACCTCGGCTACGGCGATGCGGGCAAGGGGACGGTGGTGGACGCGATCTGCGCTTCGAACCGAATCGCCGCGGTGATCCGGTTCAACGGGGGAGCGCAGGCCGCGCACAACGTCGTCGCGGGCGGACGGCACCACACGTTCGCGCAGTTCGGGGCGGGCACCTTTCACGGGGTGCCCACCCACCTATCCCGGTTCGTCGTGGTCGACCCGCTCGCGCTGGCCGCCGAGGCGGCCTCGCTGGGCAACCCGTTCCACCTGCTCACCGTCGACGGCGAGGCGCTGCTCGCCACGCCGTGGCACCGGGCCGCGAACCAGGCCGCCGAGCGCCGGCGCGGCGGGGCGCGGCACGGTTCGTGCGGCATGGGCATCGGGCAGACCATGGCGTACGCCCTCAGCCACGCCGACGCCCCCCGGGTCGCCGACGTGCTGTCGCCCGCCCGCCTGCGCCGCCGCCTCGCCGCGGTCCGGGACCGGCTGACGGAGTCGTACGGCGAGCTGGACGCGCCGCCCCTCGAGGACGTGGCCGCCGCCTTCACCGCGTTCGGCGCGACGGTGTCCATCGTGGACGGCAGTCACCTGGATGACCTGCTCGGCCAGGGTCCGTGTGTCTTCGAGGGGGCGCAGGGCGTGCTGCTGGACGAGTGGCGGGGCTGGCACCCGTACACGACGTGGTCCACGACGACGTTCGACAACGTGGCGGCGCTGTGCGACTCGTTCGAGCGGCTCGGGGTGGTGCGCACGTACACGACCCGGCACGGCGCCGGCCCGTTCGTCACCGAGGCACCACTCGATCTGCCCGAGCGGCACAACGGGGTGGGGGAGTGGCAGGGCGCGTTCCGGGTCGGCCACTTCGACGCGGTCGCGCACCGGTACGCGGTCGAGGTGGCCGGCGGGGTGGACGCACTCGCCGTCACCCACCTCGACGCCCCGGACCGCTGCCCGCAGTTGCGCGTCTGCACCTCGTACGACGTCGCCGGGGCGCGCTGGGACCGCATCGAGCCGGGCCCGTTCCAGGTCCTGGAGCACCAGGCCCGGCTCACCGGGGCGCTGGCCGGTGCGCGCCCGCGGGACCTGCACCGCCCGGTGGACTGGGCCGGCGAGATCGGTGACCTGCTGGGCGCGCCGGTACGGCTGGAGTCGTGGGGCCCCGACCGCGCCGACAAACGCCTGGCTGTTGCCGCCTAAAGAACGGCCCCGCCAAGGTCGAGCTGGTCGTGCTGGGCGAGCCACCGTACGGCCTCGCGGAGCGCGTCCAGCGAGGAGTATCGCGGCTGGTAGCCGAGCACGGCCCGGGCGCGGTCGATGCTTGCCGCGATGCCGCGCTCGATGTGCTCGCGGGTCGTGCCGGCGTGCTCGGCCCCGACCCGGCGCTCGAACTCCGGCCAGTCGACCAGGTCGAGGACGGCTTCCCGGCCGAACCAGCCGGCCGCACCCATCGCCAGGCCGCGGCAGGTCATCGCCTGCTCGGCGACCACGTGGAAGCTGGACCCGGCCGCGGCGGGCCGGGACAGCGCCCGCTCGAACGCCTGCGCCACGTCGTCGGCGTGTACGTGGTTCAGCACACCCTGGCCGAGCGCGGGCAGGGCGAGCGGTTCGCCGGTCGCGAGCCGCCGCCAGACGTCCGGGTCGAGGTTGCCGGCGGGCGTGATGACCGGCCACCCCGGCCCGCTGATGTGGCCGGGGTGCAGAACGATCGACGGCACGCCGCCGGCGAGCGTCTCGCGGTGCAGCAGTTCCTCGATCGCCGCCTTGCCGGTGCCGTAGTCGCCGTACGCCGTCCGCGGCTCGTCCTCGGTGACGGGCACCCGGGCCGCGCGCCCGTGCACCCAGATGGTGCCGCAGTGCAGCAGCAGCGGGCGCGACGGCCGCAGGGCGTCGACGAGCTGCCGGGCCGACTCGGGCGTGAAGCAGATCATGTCGATCACGGCGTCCGGGCGCAGGCCGGCGATCCGCTCCCCGAAGGTGCCGGCCGCGTCCTCGGCTTCCCGGTCGGCGGTCACTTTCCGCACAGCGCGCCACTCGGGGGCGTCCTGGTACGGCGCGCGGCCGCCCCGGCTCACCGCGACCACCTCGTGCCCCGCGCGGACCAGCCGCGGGACCAGATAGGTGCCGACATGGCCGGTCGCCCCGATCACCACCACTCGACGCATGAGGGAAGCTTAGGGCGTGTCCTGCCGGATGCTGGAAAAACCGGTTCAGTCGAGACGTGTAGGAACCCGCCGCCGTGGAAACGCATGGAGGCATGTCTATTGATGCTGAGAAGCCGGTCATCTGTCCCGCCCGTATCACGCTGGACGCGGCCCAGCTGGGCTTCTTCGGCAGCCTCCCGGCGGAGGCGCCGAGCGTGCAGTCCGAGCTGGGGTGCGAGCTGGAGCGGGGGCACGAGGGCTCGCACGCGGCCCTCGGCGCGCAGGTGGGCGCGACGATGTGGTGGATCCAGTGGACGCTGAGCGCGTCGGAGATCAACCCGTACACCTGGTGCCCGGTCGGTGAGCCCGCCGCGCCGAGCCGCGACGAGCTGGATTGCGGCCTGTTCGTCGGCCATCCCGGCCGGCACGTGCCGGCCGGGCGGCCCTGGCAGGTCAGCGAGGTGACCTGAAACGGTTCAGTGAAGCGGTGAGTCAGAGGTACATGCCGGTCGGGGGGTCGGTCGCCGGGACGGTGACCGGCCGGGCGCCCGTCCGCAGCGCGTACAGCTCGGCGAGCGTCGCGCCGTCCGGGCCGATGCCCTGCAGGGTGCCGAGCCAGGCGGTGGCCTCCGCGTACGGCAGGCGCCCGACCTGGATGCTGGCGAGGCACCGCCCCGGCCGGACCACCGCGGGGTGCAGCGACGCCAGATCCTCGTTGGTCGTGATGGCGATCAGCGCGTTGCGCCCCTGGCCGAGCAGCCCGTCGGTGAGGTTGAGCAGGCGCGACAGCGACTGCCCCGCGCTCGCCTTGGCCTCACCGCTGATCAGCTCGTCGCAGTCCTCGAGCATGAGCAGCCGCCAGCGCGGTTCGTCGTCGTCGCCACCGCCGAGGGCCACGCTCATCAGGTACGCGGGGTCGCCGAACAGCCGCTCCGGGTCCAGCACGCAGTCCACCTGGCACCACGTGCGCCACTGCTGGGCGAGGGCGCGCAGGGCGGTGGTCTTGCCGGTGCCCGGCTCGCCGTGCAGGAGCAGCAGCCGGCCGTTGACCGCGCTGCCGTCGAGGGTCATCAGCTGCTCGAGCGTACGGGCGACCGGCGCCGCGTAGTTGCCGCGGATCTTGTCCCACGGCGCCGCGTCGATCTCCCGCTGGACCCGGCGAGGGCCGTGCGGGCCGAAGTGCCAGAAGCCGATCGGCACGCTGTCCGCGGCGGGCTCCGGCTCCTCGACCGCGTCGGCGGTGGCCGTGGCCAGCACGGATTCGGCCAGCTCGGCGGTGACCGCGGTGACCGTGACACGGGCCCGGCGGCTCTGCTTCCAGCGGGTGACGTGCAGCGTCCAGCCGTCGCCGGTGGAGAGCCGGCCGTGGCTGTCCTCCTCGTGGGCGTCGCGCACGACCCGGGCGTCGTCGGTGGTCAGCGGCGCGTCGGCGCGGACGTTCTCCAGGTAGGTCGTGCGGCCGAACGGCTCGCGGCCGGTGACGAACGCGTCCAGCGCGAGCAGATCGACCACGTCCACCAGCCGGTCGCCGTCATCGACGGATCCGGCCAGCGGCAGCGGGCTGGGAGTGGGCGGGGCGACCGCCGGCTCCACAGCGCGGCTGCCGAGCCGGTCGACGGACTGGTGGGGGGTACGCATCCATCCATGATCGGCTCAACCGGGCCCGCGGTCATCCCGTTTTCGGCCAGTTGGCCCGAACGGGACCCGTGACCTGCGAGGCTGCATTTTCCAAGATCAACGATCGCGGGTAAGGTGAGGTTTACCTAACCGATCACCAGGAGGCCCCGACATGGCGACCCACCCGCTCATCTCGCGCCGTGGTCTGCTCTTCGGCGCAGCGGGCGTCGCAGCCGCCGGACTGCTCGCCGCGTGCGGCGACAGCGATGACACCGGCACCCCCGCGGCCGGCGGCGCGTCGGCACCGGCCGGCGGCGGATCCTTCCCCGCCACGGTCACCCACCAGTTCGGCACCACGACCGTCGAGCAGGCGCCGAAGACGGTCGTCTCGCTCGGCTGGGCCGACGCGGACGTGCTGCTCGCGCTCGGCGTCGTCCCGGCCGGCATCCTCGACTGGTTTCAGGCCTGGCCGGTCGGCGTGGGCCCGTGGGCGCAGGCCAGGCTCGGTGGCGCCAAGCCGACGGTCCTCAAGGGACCGGAGATCAACTTCGAGCAGGTCGCGACGCTGCGGCCCGACCTCGTCACGTTCACCAAGAGCGACAACGTCAAGGCGACGTGGGAGCAGCTGGAGAAGCTGGCGCCCACGCTCAGCGGCCCGGCGGGCACCCAGCCGTACGGCACCACGCTCAAGGACCAGACGATCCTGATCGCCGAGGCGCTCGGCCGGAAGTCCGAGGGCGAGGCGCTGGTCGCCGCCAACGACAAGGCGCTCGCCGACGCCAAGGCCGCCAACCCCGGGTTCGCCGGCAAGAGCGTCGTGGTCGCCGCCGCGTTCAACGGGCAGTACGGCGCGTACACCCGCGGGGACGGCCGGGTGCAGTTCATGGAGGCCCTCGGCTTCCAGAACTCCCGGAAGATCGAGGACCTGAAGCCGGCGAACTTCTACGCCGAGGTCTCCAAGGAGCGCGTCGGCCTGCTCGACGCCGACCTCACCGTGATCTTCGGCATCGGCGCGGGAGCGGAGCTCAAGAAGGACGCCGTGCTCAACAGCATCCCGTCCGCCAAGGCGGGGCGGCTGCTGATCATCGACGACGCCGACCTGGTCAACGCGTTCTCCACCAACTCGGTGCTGAGCACGCCGTACACGCTGGAGAAGTTCGTACCGATGGTCAAGGACGCCCTGGCGTGACCGCGGTGGCCGAGCGGGACCACGCGGCCGCCGAACGCGCCGGATACCCCGCCCTGCAGGCGCGCGTCCGCGCCCGGGGCGGGCTGACCACGCGCGGCCTCGGGCTCGTCGCCGCGGTGGCGGCACTGGCGGCCGTCGCGGCGCTCAGCGTCGCGGTCGGCACCAAGTCGATCCCGCTCGGCACCGTCTGGGACGCCCTGGACGGGCACGCGAGCGTCCCGGGACGCGCCGAGGACGTCCGCATCGTCCTCGACCTGCGCATCCCGCGGACGCTCATCGGCCTCGCCGCCGGCGTCGCGCTCGGCCTGGCCGGCGCGCTCATGCAGGCGCTGACCCGCAACCCGCTCGCCGACCCCGGCATCCTCGGCATCAACGCCGGCGCCGCCGCGGCCGTCGTGCTCGCGATCCGTGTCCTCGGCGTTGCCTCGCTCACCGGCTACATCTGGTTCGCGTTCGCCGGCGCGGCGGGCGCGTTCGCCGTCGTCTACCTGCTCGGCACCCGCGGCCGTTCCGGCGCCTCCCCGGAACGCCTCGCGCTGGCCGGGGCGGCGGTCGGCGCCGCCCTGCTCGCCGTCGTCAACGCGGTCTCGCTGCTCGACGCCACCACCTTCGACCGCTACCGGCTCTGGCAGGTCGGCTCGCTCGCCGGACGCGACCTCTCCGTCCTGTACGGGGTCCTGCCGTTCATCGCCGCCGGCACGCTGATCACCCTCGCGCTGGGGCCGTCGCTCAACGTCGTCGCGCTCGGCGAGGACACCGCCCGGGCGCTCGGCGCCAACCTCAACCGCACCCGGCTGCTGTCCGCCGTGGCCGTCGTCCTGCTGTGCGGGGCGGCCACCGCGGCGGTCGGGCCCATCGCGTTCGTCGGGCTCGCCGTGCCGCACATCGCCCGTACGCTCGTCGGGCCCGATCAGCGGTGGCTGCTGCCGTACTCGCTGGTCCTCGCCCCGGCCCTGCTGCTGCTCGCCGACATCGCGGGCCGGGTGCTGATGCGCCCGGGCGAACTGCAGACGGGACTGGTCACGGCGTTCGTCGGTGCGCCGGTCTTCCTCGCCGTCATCCTCCGCCGCCGTATCGTGCCGCTGTGAGCAGACGGCTGACCCTGCGCGCGCCGGGTGTCGCCCTGCGCCTCGACCTGCGCACCCTCGGCGTGACCGCGCTGCTGGTCGTCGCCGCGGCCACCGTCGCGGTGTGGACGGTCGCTGCGGTGGGCGTACGCCTCCCGCTCGCCGACATCGCCGAGATCCTGCGCGGCGGCGGCCGCCGCTCGGACCGCTTCATCCTGCTCGACCTGCGGCTGCCCCGGGTCACCCTGGCCGTGCTGACCGGCGCCGCGTTCGGCCTGTCCGGTGCGGTCTTCCAGAGCCTGTCACGCAACCCGCTGGGCAGCCCGGACATCGTCGGCTTCACCACCGGAGCGGCCTCCGGCGCGGTCCTCGCCATCCTGGTCGGCGGCGCGGGCCCCGGTGGCGCGGCCGTCGGCGCGGTCATCGGCGGCATCCTCACCGCCCTGATCGTGTACGCCCTCGCATCCGTCGGCGGCGGCGCGATCCGGCGCATCGTGCTCGTCGGCATCGGCATCAGCGCGATGCTCGTCGCCCTCAACAGCTACCTCATCGGCCGCGCCCGCCTCGACGCCGCCCAGGCCGCCGCGGTGTGGCTCGTCGGCACGCTCAACGGCCGCACGTGGGAGTACGTCCGCCTGCTCGCCCTGGCGCTGCTCGTGCTGACCCCGCCGCTGCTCCTGCTCGGCCGGCGGCTCCGCATGCTGGAGATGGGTGACGAGTCGGCCCGTTCGCTGGGCGTACGGGTGAACCGCTCCCGCCTGATCCTCGTCCTGCTGGCCGTGGCGATCTGCGCGGTGGCGACGGCGGCGACCGGCCCGGTGGCGTTCGTGGCGCTGGCCGCGCCGCAGATCGCCAAGCGTCTCACCGGCTCCGCCTCGCTGCAGCTCGTGCCGTCCGCGGTCACCGGCGCGCTGGTCATGGTGCTCAGCGACTTCGTCGCGCAACGGCTGCTGGCCCCCGCCCAGCTGCCCGTCGGCGTGGTCACCGGCGCGGTCGGCGGGGCGTACCTGGCCTGGCTGCTCAGCGTGCAATGGCGGAAGGGAAGCTGATGACGTCACGGCTGTCCGGGTCCGAGCTGACCCTCGCGTACGACAAGCGCGTGGTCGCCGCGGGCCTCGACGTGACCGTCCCCGACGGCTCGTTCACCGTCATCGTGGGCCCCAACGCCTGCGGCAAGTCCACATTGCTGCGTGCCCTCGCCGGGCTGCTCGCCCCGCGGCAGGGGTCGGTGGTGCTGGACGGCAAGGACATCGGCTCGTACCGCGCCAAGGAGGTGGCCCGCCGTCTCGGCCTGCTCCCGCAGTCGGCGACGGCACCGGAGGGGATCTCGGTCGCCGACCTGATCGCCCGCGGCCGCTACCCGCACCAGAAGCTGCTGCGCCAGTGGACCCCGGAGGACGAGAACCAGGTCGCGGCGGCGATGGAGGCCACCGGCGTGACGGCGCTCGCGGACCGGGCGGTCGACGAGCTCTCCGGCGGCCAGCGGCAACGGGTCTGGATGGCGATGGTGCTCGCCCAGCAGACCGACCTGCTGCTGCTCGACGAGCCGACGACGTACCTCGACATCGCGTACCAGATCGACCTGCTGGACCTGTGCGCCGACCTCAACGAGCAGGGCCGCACGCTGGTCGCCGTCCTGCACGACCTCAACCACGCCTGCCGCTACGCCACCCACCTCATCGCGATGAAGGACGGGCGGGTGGTCGCGGCCGGCGACCCGGGCACGGTCATCACGGCGGACCTGGTCCACGACGTGTACGGGCTGCCGTGCGAGGTGATCCCGGACCCGCAGACCGGCACGCCGCTCGTGGTACCGGCCGCCCGGTCGGCCCGGGGCGGTCGCCTGACCCGCTGAGCGCGGCTTGACGCTGCCGGCCGATGGCAGGGCCGGAGCGGGTCGCGGCTTGGTGCTACCAGTCGGTGACCGGGCCGGTCCGGGGGAGCTCGCGGCCGGGCGGCAGGGCGGCCAGGAGCAGGGACAGGGCGGCGAGGGCGGCGCCGGCCAGGAACAGCGCGGACATCGTCGGCTGGCCGAGCCACTCCCACAGCTGGGTGCCCCGGACCTGCGGCTCACTGCGCAGCGACGATCCGACCAGCGCGACCGCGGCCGTCGTCGGCACCCACCAGAACATCATGGCCAGTCCGAACGGGACGATGACCGCAACGCGCGCCGGGTGGCCGGGCCGGCCGGTGCGCCGGCTCGCCCAGGCGAAGAGCAGGAACGCGATCGCCCCGGCCGCCAGGGCGCCCGCCACGCCGCCGATCCAGGCGGCGGCCGGCGTGGGGCGGCGCACGATCGCCGTCAGCACGGCTGCCCGATCGGCGTGTGCCGGCCTCGCCTCCAGGGTCAGCGTCCAGCCGTCGCGGACGGCTTCGATCCGGATCGACCGCGCGCCCGCCGCCGGATCGCCGGGCACGTCGGTGCGGATCGGCGCGTGGACTGTCCAGCCGGTGAGCACCAGGCGCGCGGTGACCTCCCGCGCCGGAGTCTCCGGGTCTGTGCCGGACGGTAGCCCGACCCGCGCACCCGCCGTCGCCGCCCGGTGCTCGGTGACGCTCGCGAACAGCACGCCGTCGACGTCGTCCCAGCTCAGCCCGCGGCTCAGCAGCGCGAACCGGGACGACGAGGAGGAGGACGGCGGCTCGACGGTCTCCACGTCGCTGCCGGGCGCGACGTCGGCGAGCAGCGCCCGGGCCCATCCCGGCTCCGGCAGCGGGCCGGAGGTGCGCCAGCCCGCCCACGAGCCGAAAGCGGCGCCGAACACGCCGGCGATGACCGTGGTGAGCACCGCGCACACCACCGCCGCGCGGCTTCCGGGCCGGCCGATCCGGGTACGCAGCCCGTGCCCGAGCAGGTTGACGACCTCGCGCACGGCCGGGCGGCGTCCCTCGGCGAGCAGCGGCTCGAGCAGCTCGGCGCCGTGCTCGCGGCGGTAGTCCCGCGGATAGGTGACCAGCATCCACCCGTACGGCATCACGCCACCCCCGGCCGCGGCGCCCGGCGGAGCCGTTTCTCCGCCGCGGCCGCGAGCTCGCGCAGGCGGACGGTCTCGGCCCGGAGCGCGCCGAGCCCGTCGGAGGTGAGCCGGAAATAGCGGCGCCCGCGGCCGTCGACCCGCTCCTCCCGGTCGAGCACGACGAGTCCTTCGGCGGTGAGCCGCTCGAGCGCCGTGTAGAGGGTGCCGGTCAGCAGCTTCACCCGTCCGCCGGACAGCTCGCCGACCTCCTGGATGATCCCGTACCCGTGCCGTGGCCCCTCGGCCAGCGCGGTCAGGATGAGGAACGTGGGCTCTCGCATGGCCATGCCCGCACTATAGGTAATTGATCAACCTATGGTCAACGGTCCCGGATCAGGTCCAGCAGCCCGGGGAAGCGTTGTCCCAGCTCCTCGTAGCGCAATGTCACCAGCCGCCGGGTGCCCTGCACGCGGGTGCGGATCAGGCCGGCCTCGCGCAGCGCCTTGACGTGGTACGACAGCGTCGACTTGCCGATCGTGACGCCGGTTTCCCGCAGGGCGTCGCTGCCGCAGACCCAGTCGCCGGCGGCGTCCAGCGCCCGGACGAACCTCAGCCGGACGGGGTCGGCGAGCGCGGCCAGCACGACGTCGATCGGTACGGCTTCGAGGGCGGGCTCCGGCACGTCACTCACCGGCCGAAGTGTAATCGAATCTTGCGCAACGTTCGATCGTCATCGTACCGTTCGATCTGCATCGAACATTCTCGAGCCGGGCGAGGGCACACCATGAAGGCGATCATCTACCGCGAGACCGGCGATGCCGGCGTACTGCAGCTCGTCGACCGGGACCTGCCGGCGCCGGGACCCGGGGAGGTCCGGGTCCGGGTCGCCGTGTCCGGGGTCAACCCGACCGACTGGCAGGCCCGTTCCGGCGTCGCTCACCGCAAGCAGTTCCCCGAGGTCACCCCGCACCTCGACGGCGCGGGTGTGATCGACGCCGTCGGCGCGGGCGTCGACCCCGCGCGGACCGGCGAACGGGTCTGGCTGCTGCTGGCCGCCGCGGGACGGCCCACCGGCACCGCCGCCGAGTTCACCGTCGTGCCCGCCGACCAGGCCGTACCGCTGCCCGGCGAGGCGAGCTTCGACGTCGGCGCCTCGCTCGGCGTCCCGGCGCTCACCGCGCACCGCGCGCTCACCGTCGCGGAGGACGGCCCGCGCCGGCTCCACCCGGGTGCGCTCGACGGGAAGGTCGTGCTCGCCGCGGGCGGCGCGGGGGCGGTCGGGCACGCGGTGATCCAGCTCGCCCGATGGGCCGGCGCCACCGTGATCACCACGGTCAGCGGCCCGGAGAAGGCCCGGCTCGCCGCCGCCGCGGGGGCCCATCACGTGATCAATTACAAGGGCGACCCGGCCGCGGGCATCCACGGGGTCGCGCCGGACGGCGTCGACATCGTGGCCGAGGTCGCGCTGGGCGAGAACCTCCCGCTGGACCTGGCCGTCCTGCGCCCGCGCGGCACGATCTCCGTCTACGCCAACGACGGTGGCGCGCCGGTCGACCTGAACGTGGGCCGCAACCTGGTGCTCAACACCCGCCTTCAGTTCCTGGTGCTGTTCACCGCCGGTCCGCAGGCGCGCGCCGCGGCCGTCGAGGACGTCGCCGCGGCGGTCCGCGCCGGCGCCCTGCCGGTCGGTGCCGAGCACGGCCTGCCGCTCCTGCGATTCCCGCTCGACCGCACCGCCGACGCGCACCGGGCGGTCCAGGCCGGTGCGGTCGGCAAGGTGCTGGTGGACGTCACATGCGGGTGAGCACGAAGACCGGGATCTGGCGGTCGGTCTTCTTCTGGTAGTCCGCGTACGCCGGCCACACCTCGACCGAGCGGTCCCACCAGATCTCCCGCTCCTCGCCGGAGACCTCGCGGGCCGTGTAATCGTGCTTCTCCGCGCCGTCCTGGAGCTCGACGTGCGGGTTCTTGGCGATGTTGTGGTACCAGACCGGATGGGTCGGTGCGCCGCCCTTGGACGCGACGACCGCGTACTCGCCGTCGTGCTCGACGCGCATCAGCGGGGTCTTGCGCAGCTTGCCGGACCTCGCGCCCACCGTGGTCAGCAGGATGATCGGCACGCCCTGCAGCGTGTTGGCCTCGGCGCCGCGGCTGGCCTCGAACTTCTCCGCCTGCTCGCGCGCCCAGTCGGACGGGCTGGGGGCGTACTCGCCGGTCAGTGGCATGGTGATCCCTTCACAGTGCTAGTAGTCCGGCGGCGGTCGGCCGGAAACCGCACGCCTGCAGGTAGAACGACGACAGCTCCGGCAGGAAGTCCACGTGCAGCCAGCGGCAGCCGGCCCGGCGGGCCCGATCGGCGGCGGTCGCGACCAGGGCCGTGCCGACGCCGGCGCCGCGCACGTCCGCGGCCACGACGGTGTCCAGCACGAACGCGTGCTGCCCGCCGTCCCACGGCACGTTGACGAAACCGACGAGCCGGTCGCCGTCGTACGCGCAGACCCAGCCCAGGCTGTGCCGGCGTACCCGGTCCACCCAGTCGGTGCCCTGCGGTTCGGTGCCGAAACCCGCGGCGTGCAACGCGTCGAGCTCGGCGTTGCCGAAGGCGGCCCGCCAGCCGTACGTGATCGTCACGCCTGAAGCGTAGAGCCGGCCAGCGTCGCGGCGAGGGTCGCGTTGCGCGCGGCGAACGCGGCCCAGCCCGGTGGCGCCGGCCGGGCCGGCCGGGTCGTGCGGCGCTGCGTCCACGTCCGCAGCCGGCCGTCGCGGACCGTGAACGAGACCAGGAAGCCGTCCGACCAGCCCTCGACCGTGAGAGCCGCCGCGTCGCGGGTCGTCACCCGCTGCGGCGCGGTCACCCACTCCAGCGCCCGCAGCTCGTCCTGGACGCGGGCCGCCAGCTCGAACGCGAGAGCTTCGGCCGCTCTGTCGCGTACCCCCGCCAGAAGAGCCTGCGCCGCCGCGACCGCGACGGCCTCGCGGTGCAGCACCGACGCGACGGCCGCGGCCAGGTCCTCGCGATCCGCCGGCGTGACCCCGCGCCGGGCGGCGAGGTCACGCTCGGCGCCGGTCAGGCCGGTCCTGGTGTACGCCAAGGGGTGCACCCGGTGCAGCGCCTGCACCGCCGCCCGGGCCCGCACCCCGCCCAGGTACGGCCCGAACACACTCACGCCCGGCGCCGTGGCCACCGGCTCGTGAACGGCCCGCACCCCCGCGGTCGCCGGCCGCGCATCCAGCACCAGGTACGCGGGGACCTCCTGCCCGCCGCGCGTCCGGTTCCACCGCGGCAGCGACTCCTCCAGCAGGTTGCGTTCCAGCCACGCCGCCTCGTGCACCGAATCGCAGGTCAGCGCCTCGATGCGGGCCACCCGCGGCACCATCCGGGCCAGATGCCGCCGGTCGCCCAGGCCACCCCAGTACGACGCCACCCGCGAACGCAGCCCCGTGGCCCGGCCGACGTAGAGCACCCGGCCGCCCTCGTCGCGGAACCGGTAGACGCCGGGCGACGACGGCAGTGCGGCGATCATGCGCCGGATCTCGGGACCCACCGGGACAGTATCCGCCCGGTAGGGTTCGGCCATGCCTTCGATCGTCGCCGGCGGCGTCACCCTGCACTACGAGGAGGCCGGCCGGGGCGACCCCGTGCTGCTGCTGCCGGGCACCGGCGCGCGCGGGCGGACCTGGGCGCTGCACCAGATTCCCGCGCTGGTCGCGGCCGGTCACCGCGCGATCGCCCTGGACAACCGCGGCGCCGGCAAGAGCGGGCCGGCCGCGCCGGGCCTCACCGTCGGCGACCTCGTCGCCGACGCGGCCGCCGTGCTCGAGCGGGTCGCGGGTGGTCCCTGCCACGTGGTGGGCACGTCGCTGGGGGCGTTCATCACCCAGGAACTTCTTCTCGTACGCCCGGAGCTGACGGCCAGTGCGGTCCTCATGGCCTCCCGCGCACGCCCCGACCCGATCTCGCTCGCGCTGGCGGCGGCCGACCGGCAGCTCGCCGAGGCGGGAACGGCGCTGCCGCCGGCGTACGACGCGGTGAACCGGGCCCTGCAGAACCTCTCGCCGCGTACCCTCGCCGACCCCGAGGCGGCCCAGGACTGGCTCGACATCCTCGAGATGTCCCCGGCCGACTGGCCGGACCCCGGCCTGCGCGCCCAGGCACAGGTGACAATGGACACCGACCGCCGGGCCGCGTACGCCGCGATCGGTGTCCGTACGCTCGTCATGTCCTTCGCCGACGATCTCATCGCGCCGCCCGCGTGTGGCCGCGAACTGGCCGCGGCCATCCCGGGAGCGGAGTTCGTGGAGATCCCCGGCGCGGGTCACTACGGCTATCTGGAGCAGCCGTCGGCCGTCAACGACGCGCTGGTGCGCTTCCTCGAGGACTCGCCCGCATGATCGACCGCATCCTGCCGCCGCACGTCCGATCCGCGTACGCCCTCGCCGACCCGCCCGCGGCCACCCTCTTCCCGGAGGAAGCCGCCCTGGTCGCGGCCGCGGTGCCCAAGCGCCGCGACGAGTTCACCACGGCACGCCACTGCGCCCGCGAGGCCCTCTCGACCCTCGGCATCCCGCCCGCGCCGATCCTGCGCGGCGACCGCGGCGCGCCGGTCTGGCCGCCCGGCATCGTCGGCAGCCTCACCCACTGCGCGGGCTACCGGGCGGCGGCCGTCGCGCGGGCCTCGGACGTGACCGGCATCGGCATCGACGCCGAAACCCACGGGCCACTGCCGGCGGGTGTGCTCGGCCTGGTGGCGCTGCCGGCGGAACGCGAACACCTGACGGAGCTGGCCGGCTCGCACCCGGAGACGTACTGGGAACGCTTGCTGTTCAGCGCCAAGGAATCGATCTACAAGGTCTGGTTCCCGCGTACGGGGGAGTGGCTCGGGTTCGAGGAGGCCGAGGTGACGTTCGACCCGGGGGCGGCCGGGTTCACGGCGCGGATCTTGCGGGACGGGCCGTTCTCGTCGCTGGCCGGTCGGTACCTCGTGGTGGACGGGCTGGTGCTGACCGCGATCGTCCTTCCCTGACCGTGCTGTCCTTGCGGGACGCGGCGGCGTCCGTGGTCGGCGTTGCTTGGCGCGGTGGCGTTCTTGGTCAGCCTTGCTTGACGCGGCGGCGGGTGCGGAGCAGGGCGAGGCCGGCGATGACCGTGGCGATCGCTCCCAGGACCAGGGCGACCACCGCCCCGGCCAGCCCGTTGCCCGTGCCGAGCCCACCCGCGGCGTTCGCGGCGTGCAAGCCGCCGACGACGGCACTGACCAGCCCGGCCGTCATCGCCGCGGCCGCCGCCCGTTCGGCACCGGCACGGCCCGTCCGGGCCAGCGCCCACCCGCCGACCACCACGCCGGCCAGCGCGATCAGGGCGGCGATGCTGGGAACCAGCCGGCCCTCGCCGAGTTCGTACGACATGGCTTGCCTCCTTCGACAGCAGTTGCCGACGATCGTCACGCCCGGGAAGCCGCCCCGTCGCCCGTCGGAGGGCGACAGCGGATACGCAGCTCGACGTAGGCCGCTACGCCGCCGGGAGGATCCGGTCTGCGGTCCGGGCTCCTAGACTCACGGGATGCCGTACCGCCCGCCCGCCTGGGCACAGGACGTGCTGCTCGCGCTCTTCGTCACTGTGATGCAGGTCCAGGGAACGGTCTCGCGTACGCACGGCGATCCCGAGTCGGTGCAGCGTCCGCTCACCGACCTCGGCAACCTGGGCTACCTCCTGCTGATCGCGGGTGGCGCGGTCGTCGCCGTACGCCGCCACCGGCCCGTCGCGGTCTTCGCCGTGGCCGCGCTGAGCAGCCTCATCTACTACGCACTCGACTTCCCGGACGGCCCGGGATGGCTCGGCCTGTTCGTGGCCCTCTACACCGTCACGGCCCTCGGCGACGGCCGCCGCTCGCTGCTCATCGCCGGTACGGGAATCGCCGTCCTCGCCCCGGCCTGGCTGATCGCCGCCGCCGACATCGAACCTCAGGCCGCGATCGGCTGGGTGTTCTTCCGCATCGGCGCGTCCGTCATGAGCGCGGCGCTGGGAGAGAGCGTCCGTACCCGCAAGGTCATCGCGGCCGAAGCCGTGGAGCGGGCGGAGCTGGCGGAACGGACCCGGGAGCGGGAGGCCCGCGCCCGCGTCGACGAGGAGAGGCTGCGGATCGCCCGGGAGGTCCACGACACCGTGGCGCACGCCATCGCGGTGATCAACGTCCAGGCGGGAGTGACGGCTCACGTCCTCGCGCGCGGTGGGGTTTCTGGTGCTGCTGCCGACGGCAGCGTTGCGGGCGCGGGTGGCGGCGGTTTGCCGGACGGGGGGCCGCCACCCGACCCCGCCCGGCAGTCCCTGGAGATCATCGAGCAGACCAGCTCCCGGGCGCTGCGGGAGATGCGGACCATCCTCGGGGTGCTGCACGGCGCCGAGGACGGACGGGCCCCGCACCCCGGGCTCGGCGAGATCGGCGAGCTCACGACCGCGGCGCGGGCGGCCGGGCTCGACGTCGACCTCAGGGCGCCGTCCCCACCCCCGGCCGTGCCGACCGCCGTGGGCAGCGCCGCGTACCGGATCGTGCAGGAGTCGATCACCAACGTGATCCGCCATGCCGGTCCCACCCGCGTCACGGTGGCCGTGGACTGCGACGCCGATGCCGTCCGGATCCGGGTGACGGACGACGGCCCCCGGGAGGAGCATGCCGGCGGTCCGGATCCCGGTGAGACCGGCCGGGGGATCTCCGGGATGCGCGAACGATGCCGGCTGCTGGGCGGCGACCTCGACGCCCGCCCGGCCGGCGGCGGGTTCGCGGTCACCGCCCGGCTGCCACTGGCACCGGCCGGGGCGGTGGACGCATGACCGGGCCCGACCACCCCATCAGGGTGGTGCTCGCCGATGACGAGCGGCTCGTACGGTCCGGCTTCCGGCTGCTGCTCGACACCGAGGACGACATCACCGTGGCCGGCGAGGCCACCACCGGCGCCGAAGCCGTGACGCAGGCCCGCGCCCTGCGCCCCGACGTCGTCCTCATGGACATCCGGATGCCGGCGATGGACGGCATCCAGGCCACCCGCGAGATCGCCGCCACGCCCGGCCTGAGCGGTGTGCACATCCTGATCCTCACCACGTACGACACCGACGCGTACGTCTACGAAGGACTCGAGGCGGGCGCGAGCGGGTTCCTCCTCAAGGACGCCGGGCCCGCGGAACTGCTGCACGCCATCCGCGTGGTGGCCGCGGGGGACGCCCTGCTCGCACCGGGCATCACGCGCCGCCTCATCGCCCAGTTCACCGCCCGGCGCACGGCCGACCGGGCGGCGGCGCACCGGCTCGCCGTCCTCACCGACCGGGAACGCGAGGTGGTGGCCCTCGTCGGTCAGGGGCTGCGCAACGACGAGATCGGGGCTGCGCTGTTCCTGAGCCCGGCGACCGCCCGTACGCACGTGAGCCGGGCCATGGTGAAACTGGGTGCCCGCGACCGCGCGCAACTGGTGGTCATCGCGTACCAGACAGGGCTGGTCAGCCCCTGACGGCGCGCGGCAGGGCTATGGTCGGGCGATGTTTCCCACCGTGGAGCCGCTGGGCGCGGGAACGGAGCACAGCGCGTACCTGGTGAACGGCACCCTCGTGATCCGTTTCCGGCGCGACCCGGCCGAGGCGGAGCGGGTGGCAGCGGAGGCGCGGCTGTTGGACTTCGTGGCCGGGTTCTCGCCGGTGCCCGTGCCCCGGCCCACCTTCGTCGACCCGGTCGGTGGCTGCATGGCCTGGCCGCACCTGCCCGGCGTGCCCCTCATCGGCGTCCACCCCCGCCCGGACGGGGCGGCACGGCTGGGCGTGGCGGCGCGGCTGGGCGCCCTCCTCGCGGCCCTGCACGCCGTGCCGCCCGAGCAGGCCGCCGACTTCGCCGAGCTGGACGACGCGCCGCCGGAGGACTGGCTGGACGAGGCGCGGCAGCAGTGGCCGTCGGTCGCCGGGCAGGTGCCGGGGGCGTACCGTCCGGCCGTCGAAGCCTTCCTGGCCGAGCCCGCCCCCGAGCCGCCGCCCGCGGCAACGCTGGTCTTCTCCCACCACGACCTGGGCATCGAGCACGTCCTCGTCGACCCCGGCACGGGCGAGGTGACCGGCGTCATCGACTGGAGCGACGCCGCGGTGGGCGACCCGGCCCGGGACTACGGCCTGATCCTGCGCGACCTCGGCCCGTCCGCACTGGCGGCCGCCTCGCCGCGGGACGATCAGGCGCTGGCCCGGCGCATCTGGTTCTACGCGCGGTGCGGGCTCATCGCCGACCTCGCCTACGGCCTCGAAACCGGCCGCCAGGAGTACGCCACGAAGAGCCTCAGCGCGATCTCCTGGCTGTTCCAGCAATAACGCCTCCTTCGCCCGGCCCCGAGTTGGCCCCGCGCCGCGCCGCCCGAGCCCGCGTTGGCCCCGCGCCGCCCGCGCTGCACGCCGCGAAGATTTGCCTGGCTTACCGCTCAGCGAGTCGTTGGGCGAAGGCCATGAGGTCGCGTCGCTCGATGGCCGCCGCCATCAGGTCCGGGAACGCGTCGGGCGTGCACGCGAAGGCCGGCACCCCCATGGCCGCCAGCGCCGCGGCGTTCTCGTGGTCGTACGCCGGCGCGCCCTCGTCCGACAACGCCAGCAGCACCACGACCTGAACCCCGGCGGCCGTCATCTCCGCGACCCGGCGCAGCATCTGGTCGCGGACGCCGCCCTCGTACAGGTCGCTGATCAGCACGAAGATGCTGTCGCGGGGGCGGGTGATGAGCTGCTGGCCGTACGCGATGGCGCGGTTGATGTCGGTGCCGCCGCCGAGCTGGGTGCCGAACAGCACCTCGACCGGGTCGGAGAGCTGGTCGGTGAGGTCGACGACCGACGTGTCGAACACGACCAGCGACGTCTTCAGTGACCGCATCGACGCGAGCACGGCGCCGAACACGCCGGAGAACACGACCGAGGCCGCCATCGAGCCGGACTGGTCGACGCAGAGCACGACGTCGCGCTGGATCGCGGTGGTGCGGCGGCCGTAGCCGACGAGGCGTTCCGGGATGACCGTACGGTGCTCGGCCTGGTAGTGCTTGAGGTTGGCGCGGATCGTACGGTCCCAGTCGATGTCCGTCAGCTTCGGCCGGTTGATCCGCGCCGCCCGGTTGAGCGCCCCGCTGATCGCCGCACGCGTCTTCTGGCTGATCCGCTGTTCCAAGTCGGCGACGACCCGGCGGACCACCTGGCGGGCCGCGTCCTTCGTCTGTTCCGGCATGACCCGGTTGAGCGACAGCAGCGTCCCGACGAGGTGGACGTCCGGCTCGACCGCTTCGAGCATCTCCGGCTCGAGCAGCAGCCGGGTCAGGTCGAGGCGTTCGATCGCGTCGGCCTGCATGACCTGCACGACCGTGCTGGGGAAGTACTCGCGGATGTCGCCGAGCCAGCGCGCCACCTTCGGCGCCGACCCGCCCAGCCCCGCGGACCGCGATGTACGGGTGCCCTCGTTCTCGCCCGTACCGTCGTAGAGAGCGGCCAGCGCGGCGTCCATCTGCGCGTCGCGGCCTTCCGCCGTACCCAGGGACTCGTCGGCCGGTCCGCCCAGCACGAGCCGCCACCGGCGCAGGCGCTCGCGCCGCGCCGGGTCGTCGATGTCCGTCATCCGACCTCCCTGCCGAACAGGATGTTCAGGGTGGGCAGCACGAGCGCCGCCCGTTCGTGATCGAGCTCCACCGGCTGCTCGTCGCCGCGTCCCGTGCCGCCGGCGACCCGTTCGCCGATCGCCCGGCGCTCACCGGTGGCGAACGCCCCGAAGGTGCGGCGCAGCAACGGCAGCACGTCGTCGAAGGCGTCGGCCGGGATGTCGGCGAGCCACTCGTCGAGCAGCGCCAGCAGCGCGTCGTCGTGCACGAGCAGCAGCCCGCCGCCGGACAGGAACCCCTCCACCCACGCGGCGCCGTGCGCGGGCGGCGTACCGATCGTCAGCGGCAACCGCAGCCGCCGCCGCACCTCGGCGGCGTCGAGCCGGCCCGCGTCGAGCAGCAGCCGGGTCAGCCGGCCGGCGAGCAGCCCGTGCAGGTCGGCCCGGCCGGACACCGACGCCAGCGTGGTCAGCCAGCGTTCCCGCAGGTCATCGTCGTCGAGCAGGCCGACGGCCCGGTGCACCCCGTCGAGGTGGGTGCGCAGCTCCTTCGCGGCCTCGTCGGACAGCGAACCGGCCGCCGCGGGCAGGCCCGCGCACACCCGGGTGAGCAGGCCGGCGGCCACCGATTCGAGACCCGCGACATCGGTACGGCGCACGTCGCCGTACCGCAGCGTCCTGGCGAGCGCGGGGATCGCTGCCATCAGATGGTTCAGGTCGGCGTCGAGCGCGGCCCGGGCGTCGAGCGCGGCGAGCACCGGCGGGAACGCGTCGGCCAGGTCGGCGAGCAGGCACACCTCGACGAGGGCGGTCACGTCCCCGAGCGTCTCGGCGTCCCGGGCGGCGTCGGTCACCTTCGTGGTCGCGGCCGCCGCCACGGTGGTGCCGTACATGCTGCCCTCGACCAACTGCACCGCGAAGTCGGGCAGCCACCGCAGCCTCCACTGCTCCCGGAACGTGCCGGTGCCGCGCCGCGCGGTGTCGGGCTCGCCCCACGGCACGCCGATCGCGCGCATCCGGTGCAGCAGCCGGCTGCGTGCCAGGTCGATGTCGCGGCGCAGGTCCAGCTCGAGGGACCGTTCCAGGGCCTCCGGCTTGAGGCGTACGGCCCGCTGCTGCGCGGCCAGGTCCTTGGCCAACGGTACGGCGGGCATGTCGTCCGGCACCGCGCCCAGCCGCTCCCCGACGACGAGCCGCCGCCCGATGAGCTCGGTGCGCAGCGGCTCCCCGTCGCACATCACCGCCTCGGCGGCCTCGGTGACCTCGGCGAGCCCGGCGAGCGGCCGCCCGCGCAGGGTGGCGAGCGCCTCGGCCAGCCGGGTCGCCTCGATGACGTGCGCGGAGGAGGTCGGCACCCCCTCCGCCCGCAGCACCCCCGCGGCGTCCACCAGCCACCGCGGCACCACGTCGGACGCGTTGGCGAACAGGTGGTGGTACCAGCCCGGCGAGCGCACCCCGGCCCCGTACCCGGACCACGAGGCGAGCCGCCCGTACGTCCACGGCACCCAGGTGAACGCCACCTTGGTCTTCTTCCGCCCCTTGAGCAGCGCAGCATCGTCCTTGACCGGCACCTTGCGAGCCAGCGCGGGCACATGCCAGGCACCGCACACGACGGCGATGTTCTCGTGCGTACGCCGGACCTCCCGCAGCACGGTCCGCATGTACGCCTCGCGCACCAGGTCCTCAGGCTCCTCAGGCGACGACTCCCGGATCGCGGTCATCGCCTCAGCGATCGCCTCGAACGCCGGCATGCCCCGGTGCTCGACGACGTCCTCCCACCACCGCTCCGGATCGTCGTACCCGGCGGCGCGAGCCAGCTCGCCGATCGGATCAACGGGCCGCACCCGGCCCGGTGCCCGCTCGGCAACGGCATCCGGACCATCCGAAGTGGACGGCAGCTCGGCCGGCGATTCCGGCAGCCCGGCGCCCGGCAATCCCGCGCCCGGCGCTTCGTCGGCCCGCGGTTCCGGCAGCTGAGCGTCCGGCGACCCGGCGCCCGGTAGTTCGGCGGCCGGTGGTCCGGCGGCGGGCGGGGTGTCCGGGGTGCGGGCGTCGGTGAGCCGGTACGCGTACGGCAGGTCGAAGAACCGGACCGGGACGCCGTTCGTCACCGCCCACCGGATCGCCTGCCATTCCGGGGAGAACACGGCGAACGGCCAGAACGCCGAGCGCCGCGGGTCGTCCGCCGCGTAGCCGAGCAGAGCCACCGGTGGCTGCAGGCCCTCGTCGGCGACCCAGCGCACCAGGTCGTCGGCCTCCGGCGGCCCTTCGACGAGCAGGATCGACGGGCGCTGCCGTTCCAGCTCGGCCACCACGGCGCGGGCGGACCCGGGGCCGTGGTGCCGGATCCCGTAGAGCCGCTCGCCGGTCACGGGCCGCGCGCCAGGTGGCGACGCGGGCCGTTCACCGGTTTCGGGCCGCGCGCCGGCCGGCGACGCGGGCCGCTCGCCGGTCCCGGGCCGCCCGCTCGCCGGGGACGCGGGCGACGGGGACGCAGGAGACGGGGGTGTGGACGTCTCAGGCATCGCGGGCCGCGCGGTAGAAGTCGCGCCAGTCGGTGCGTTCGCGGACCACCGTTTCGAGGTATTCGCGCCACACCACGCTGTCCGACACCGGGTCCTTGACCACCGCGCCGACGATGCCCGCGGCGACGTCGCCCGGCTGCAGGTTGCCGTCGCCGAAGTGGGCGGCCAGCGCCAGCCCGTTGGTGATGACGGAGATGGCCTCGGCGGTGGAGAGCGTGCCCGTCGGGGACTTGAGCTTGGTGCGGCCGTCCTCGGTCATGCCGCTGCGCAGCTCGCGGAAGACCGTCACCACGCGGCGGATCTCCTCCAGCGCGGCGGGCACCTCCGGCAGGTCGAGCGAGCGGCCCATCTGGGCGACGCGCCGCGCCACGATCTCGACCTCGTCATCGGCCGAGGCGGGCACCGGCAGCACGACCGTGTTGAAGCGGCGGCGCAGCGCGCTGGACAGCTCGTTGACGCCGCGGTCGCGGTCGTTGGCGGTGGCGATGAGGTTGAAGCCGCGCTGAGCCTGGATCTCGGTGTTGAGCTCCGGGACCGGCAGCGTCTTCTCCGACAGGATCGTGATGAGCGCGTCCTGCACGTCGGACGGGATGCGGGTGAGCTCTTCGAGGCGGGCGATCGCGCCGGTCTGCATGGCGCGCATGACCGGGCTGGGCGTCAGGGCGGCCTCGGACGGGCCTTCGGCGAGCAGGCGGGCGTAGTTCCACCCGTACCGGATGGCCTCCTCGGCCGTGCCCGCCGTGCCCTGCACCAGCAGGGTCGAATCTCCGCTGATGGCCGCGGCGAGGTGCTCGGACACCCAGGTCTTGGCCGTGCCGGGGACGCCGAGCAGCAGCAGCGCGCGGTCGGTGACCAGGGTGGAGACCGCCACCTCCATGAGCCGGCGCGGGCCCACGTACTTCGGGGTGATCTTCGCGCCGTCGCCGAGCAGGTATGTCACGACCGCCTGCGGGGACAGCCGCCAGCCCGGCGGGCGCGGCCGCTCGTCTGTGGCGGCGAGCAGGGCCAGCTCGTCGGCGTACTGGTCCTCGGCGTGCGGGCGCAGAGCCGTCGAGCCGTGCTTGCCGGACACGTCCTCCGCGGCGGGGGCCTGCGGGAGGTGCTGTTCGGTGCGGTCGGTCACTGGAACTCCTGGAGCATCTCGTGGCGGAAGGTGAGGATGCGGGCCAGCTCGGCCACCGGCCGCACCCGCGAGGGGTCGGCGGAGTCCTGGTCGAGCTGGGCTGCGAGCGTGGCGACGTGTCTCGCGTACGCGGGCGGCATGGCGAGCGCGGCGGCCCGGCACAGCTCGGCGAGCTGCCAGCTGTGCCGGTCGGTACGGGCACGGTGCGCGATGGTCTCGACGACGGCGACGGCGAGCTCGTCGGGCCACACGCCGGGATGCACGGCGAGCAGCCGATGGGCGAGGTGGTCCTCCCGGCGCAGGAAGTCGGCCGCGATCCGGGCGAGGTCGGCCGGGGGCAGCAGCAGGTGCAGGTCCCACCGCACCGCCTCGCGCAGCCCGGCGGTGTCCTCGCGGGCGTCGTTGCGCACGAGCGCCGCGGCCCACGCCGAGTCGCCCTGCGCGATCGCCGCCTTGGCCCAGCCGTGCAGCAGCGGCGTCTCCCAGTCGTTGCCCCGGGCGAGCTCCACGACGGCCCGGGCGTCCCGGCCGAAGGCCTCGGTCCAGGTGGACAGCGGCGTGCCCGCGAGGACCTCCTCCAGCAGCCACGCCTGCACGCCGGTGCCCCGGGCGGGCTGCGCGGCCACCCCGTCGCGGCGCAGCTCGGCGGTCAGCTCGGCAGGTGGTGTGACGACGAGCCGGTCGCGGCCGAACGTCCGGCGCTCGAGCCCGACGGCTGCCAGGGCCCGCTCGGTCATCCGGCGTCCCAGAGCCGACCCGGGCAGGCGTTGCAGCAGGTCCAGGGCGGCCTCGCGGACCTCCTTGCGGCGGTCGTCCAGCACGCCGTCGAGGAACTCGTCGTCGGCCGGGGAGAGCTCGGTGCGCAACGCTCCGACGAACCGTGCACGATCCTCCGGCGCCTCCGTGCGCCAGGTGCTGCGCAGCAGGGCGAGCCCGGCGGCAGGGTCGGCGCCGCGTAGCCGCGTGAGGTGGGCCAGCCGTTCCCCGCCCGTACCCGTCTCCCAGATCGTCGGGTCCTCCGCGGCGGGCGTGCCCGGCGCCTCGTCGCGCAACCATCGCCAGTCGGGCCGCATGGCGGCCAGCCAGGAGCCGCGCTGACCGGCCACCCGGCCGATCGCCGGCCGGATCACGGTGTTGCGGCGCCCGGCGTCGAGCAGGGCCGGCAGCGACTCCGGTGGCACGTGCCCGCGGTGCGCGGCGGCCGCGGTGAGCCATTGGGCGAGCAGCTCCTGGACCTGCTGGGTGCCACCGGGCGCTCCGCCGTCGGTGAGCAGCCGCAGCAACCGCGCGCCCGCCGCGGCCGGCAACGGCCGGTCGGTCTCGCCGGGGGAGGGCTCGACGGCGGGGCGCCCGGTGGCGGGGGTGGTGCCCGCCCGGCGGTAGACGAGCGCGGTGGCGGCCGCCTCCAGCAGGGAACTCCCGGCTCCGACGGTCAGCGGTTGGTCGCCGACGACCACTGTGGACGACGTCCACGGGCGTCGTGCCGTGCCGACCAGCGCGGTCGCCAGCAGGTCGGGTGGCAGCTCGGGTGCCCGGGGCGCGCTGCCGTCGAAGACGCCGGGCGCGGCCGGGACGAACCGCCCGTCGATCCAGGCCGCGAGCGGCCGCAGCCCGGCCGGTGTCCATTCCGCGGCGACCGTCGCGGGTGCGCCACCGGCGGCGGCCAGCAGCCACCACGGCTCGCGGTGACCGGCGGCGAGCGGAAGGGACTCGCCCGCCGCATCGGTCAGGTGCCCGTCCGCGCTGGGTGCGACGCCGGCGAGCAGCATGGGTACGTCATAGCGCCAAGGCTCGGCGGCGAGCACGGCAGTCCACCGGCTCAGCGCCTCCCGGAGGCTCGTCGCGCCGAGCGGGGCGGCCATCGGGCGCGGCGCGGTCTGCCGGTCCTTGAGAAGCGCGCGCAGCGGTGCGGCGCCGGGGTAGAAGCACAGGTCCGCGTCGAAGGACGTGCCGGGCACCAGATCGGCCGCGAGGGTCTGCCCGGGCGCGGCGAACGACAGGTGCAGCGCGAATCGCCCGCTGTCGACGCCCAGCAACCAGGTGCGGCGGGTGGTGATCGTGCCGTCGTCGCTGTCGGTCCGGCCGAGCACCTGCCAATGGTCGTGCACGGCCGGCGTGGCGAGCACGTCCTCGGTGGCGACGGGGAAACCGATCCTCGCCCGCACGGTGGCCGCCAGCTCGGGCGGGAGCGTGCCGAGGCGGTCGTAGCCGGCGACCAGCAGCCGCAGCATCGCGAGGTCGCCGAGGAGCCGGTCGGCCCATGACGGCCCGATGCCGGCCACGCTGCCCAGCCGGCGCACCGCGGAGGCGGCCGCCGGGGCCTGGGCGTCGACGAGGCGGGCGGCCATCGTGTCGAACGGCCGGTGACCGGCCTGCTCGGCGGCCGCCAGCCCCTGCTGCACCTGGTCGTCGAGCCACCGGCTGAGCTCGGCCATGCCGGCCGCGACCCGGTCCTCCCGCTGCCGGACCCGCTTCTCGGCGGCGGCCGGGTCGACCGGCCCGGCGGCCTTCGGCGCGGCCGCCTTGGCCGCCCGCGCGGCCCGCCCGGCCTGCCATTCCGCGACGAACGCGGGCGGTGGCGTGGCGGGGTCGACGGCGCCGCCCTCGGCCCACATCAGCAGCAGGCCGAGCGCGTGCTTGCAGGGGAACTTCCGGCTCGGGCAGGAGCACTTGTACGCCGGGCCGGAAAGATCCACGCACACCTGGTAGGGATTCTTGCCACTGCCCTTGCACAGCCCCCACAGCACGTCGTCGAGGAGGCCGCACTCCTGCCACTTCCCGGGGGTGCTGACGCCGCGCGCGCCCTTCAGCGACCCGGCGTCGGGGGCGACGGCGGTGACCTGGGCTGCGGACCATCGTTCAACGGACACCGGAGCACTGTAGAAGCCGGGTACGACGTTTTCCGCCGGACGGGTGACGGCCCAGGTCACAAGCCCGAAACGGGGTGACCGGCGGGTCGGTCGCATAGGCTGGCGGCGGGGCGGAGGACACCGGCGGCCGGCGCGGGCCGATCAAGGTCATCTCGGCGGCCCGGCATGCCGTCCGGCTCCCGACGGAGGACGAGGGATGAAGGTCATCATCTTCGGCGCGACCGGCATGGTGGGCCAGGGCGCGCTGCGCGAGAGCCTGCTGGCGCGGGACGTGGAGCAGGTGCTCGCAGTGGTGCGCCGGCCGACCGGCGTACGCCACCCCAAGCTCACCGAGGTGACGCTGCGGGACTTCGCCGACCTCACCCCGATCGAGGACCGGCTCGACGGGTACGACGCCTGCTTCTACTGCCTCGGCGTCTCCTCCGTGGGCGTGGACGAGGCGGCGTACACGCGGGTCTCGTACGACTATCCGGTTGCGGCGGCCCGCACGCTCGCGAAGCTCAACCCGGAGCTGACCTTCGTCTACGTCTCGGGCGCGGGCACCGATGTGGACGGACGGGCGATGTGGGCCCGGGTGAAGGGCCGCACCGAGCTGGAGGTCATCAAGCTCTTCCCGCACGGGTACGGCTTCCGCCCCGGCTTCATCCAGCCCACGTACGGCGCGACCTCGAAGACCCGCCTCTACCGCACGATCTATGCGGCCGTCGCGCCGCTCACGCCCCTGCTGGTCCGCTACCTGCCGCGGTACGCGACGACCACCGACCGGCTCGGGCAGGCGATGCTGCGCGCGGCGCGCACGGGCTTCCCGACGCGGATCGTGGAGAACGCCGACCTCCGCTGACCCCTCCCGCCACCGCGTCGGAAGGCGTGGAAGGCGATTCAGGAAGCGCCGTGCCCCTCCGGCACGACCTCTTCCGGCTTCGGTGGCGGGGGCGGAGTGCCGTCCCCGAACGGCCGCCCGCCGAGCTTCTCCCGCCCGTGCTCGCTCAGCCAGTTCCCCAGCTCCGGCCCGGCCGGCACGATCCCCGTCGGGTTGATGTCGCGATGGACCTCGTAGTAGTGCCGCTTGATGTGCACGAAATCGATCGTGTCGCCGAAGCCGGGCGTCTGGAAAAGGTCCCGGGCGTACGCCCACAGCACCGGCATCTCCGTCAGCTTGCTGCGGTTGCACTTGAAATGGCCGTGGTACACGGGATCGAAGCGCACCAGGGTCGTGAACAGCCGCACGTCCGCCTCGGTGATCGTGTCGCCGACCAGGTAGCGCTGGGCCGACAGCAGGCCGGAGAGCTGGTCGAGCCGGTCGAAGAGGCGGTGGTACGCCTTCTCGTACGCCTCCTGGGAACCCGCGAACCCGGCCCGGTAGACGCCGTTGTTGACGTCGGCGAAGACGTACTTGTTGATGGCGTCGATGTCGTTGCGCAGTTCCGGCGGGTAGAGCTCCGGCGCACCCTCACGGTGGTGGTCCGCCCATTCCATCGACAGGTCGAGGGTGATCTGGGCGAAGTCGTTGGTGACCACTTTGCCGCTCGGCACGTCCACGATCGCCGGCACGGTGATGCCTTTGTCGTAGTCCGGGTAGCGCTTGAAGAACGCCTCCTGGAGCCGTTCGATGCCGAGCACGGGATCGCGGCCGTCGGGGTCCAGATCGAACGTCCAGCTGCGTTCGTCGTGCGTCGGGCCGGCGATCCCCATCGACAGCACGTCCTCGAGGCCGAGCAGCCGGCGCACGATGATCGCGCGGTTGGCCCAGGGGCAGGCGCGGCTCACCACCAGCCGGTATCGCCCCGGTTCGACCGGGTAGCCGTCACGACCGTCGGCGGTGACGCGGGTGGCGATGTAGCGCTGGTCGCGGCTGAACTCACCGGTGGTGGAGACGTAGGCCATGGTGTCATCTTCCCCGTACCGGGCGATTTGAAAAGGAAAATGTCGTAGCGGGGTGGGTAGTGCAGACCGTCGCTCACGCCGAGGCCGGGTGCGAAGAGCCAGTCGCCCGGGGGCTCCTGAACGGCTCTCCGCACCCTGCAGCCTGCGTGAGTGGTCACTCCCGGGACCGGATCAGTCGCGGGCGCCGGTCAGGTGCGGGCGCAGCGCGAGGATGAGACCGAGGGCGACGTACCCGATCAGCAGGTGCCCGGTCCCGACGAAGCGGCCGGCCGTCACGCCGAGGATGCCCATCGCGGGCACCGTCACGACCGCCCAGCTCTCCGCCACCAGCGGCCAGACCCGGGCGAGGCCCGACCAGCGGCCGGCGAAGGCGATCTTCACGCCGATGATGAACATGCCGAGCATGGACAGCGGCCAGAACGCGTCCAGCACGGCGAGCCAGGCGTCGTCGCGGAACGCCGGTACGAACCCGTGGGCGACGGTCCAGAGGGTGGCGAGGGTGAGCAGCGCGTACTCGACCCGGAGCATGCCGCGGGCCACCCGGGACGTACCCGTGGCCGCCGTCCGCAGCTGGAGCGTGACCAGCGCGAACAGCGAGGCCTGGAAGGGCAGCGCGCCCAGGTCGGTGACCGTGATGCTGAGGTTGTCGGTGGCCTGCGGGTTGAAGGCGGCCATCGTGGCGGCCCAGACCAGCGCGCCGCCGGCGACGGCGAACCCGGTCCGGCGGGCCTGCCCGGCGGTCGCGGCGGCCGGCGCCGGGGCGGCGGCGTCGGTACGGGCCGGGGCCGGCGTGGTGGTGATGCTCATGTCGTTCTCCCTGCGGAAGTGGTGTTCGTCGGTGACGGGGAGAACTCTTCCGGGGACGCGTCCCGGGCCGGCAGGGCCGCGCGCCCCCGCCGCCGTCCCGAAGGATGTCCCGGGAGATCCGGGACACCGGTCCTCGGGCCCACGGGACACCTGCGCTGCGACGATGTCCCGGTGACACCGCAGGCACCCGCGCGCCGCCGCGCCGCTCCGACCGTCGTGGGCGTCGTCGCCGTCGCGCTCACGCTCGCCGCCCTCGCCGGCGCGGCCGCTCTGGACATCGCCGTACCGGCATCGCACCGCGCCGTCGCCCGGCTGGACCTGGGCTGGGTCGCGGCGATGTCCGGGGTCTCCCTCGCCGTACCGGGCGCGCTGCTGTTGCGGCGGCTGCCCCGGCATCCGGTCGCGTGGGTCCTGGTTGTGACCGGGGTGCACTGGGCGTACGACGGCCTGGCCTGCGCGTGGCTGGGGTACGCGACCCTGCAGCACCCCGCGCGGCCCGGCGCGGCCGCGGCGTTCTGGATCTACCAGCGGCTCGGTGCCGCGCTGTTGCTGTCGCTGCCGCTGATCCTGCTGCTCTACCCGGACGGGCGGCTGCCGCGCGGACGCTGGCGGGCCGCCTCGATCGCCGGCCTGGCCAGCACGGCCCTGCTGCCCATCGTGCTGCTGTTCGCGCCCTCCGGCATCGCGCAGGCCGATGCGGGCGGACCGCTGCCCGCGCCCTTCGCCGGGCTCGACCTGGACCCGGCGAGCCTGCCGCTGCCCGACGGGGTGTGGCGGGGGCTGCTCGCGGTGGCCGGGGCGCTCGTACCGCTCAGCCTGGTCGTACCGTTCGCGGTGGTCGTCGGCCGTTACCGCCGCTCCGCCGGTGACGCCCGCCGCCGCGCCCGGATGCGCTGGCTGCTCTGGGCCGCCCTGGTCGACGTGCTGGTGATGCTCTCCACCACCGTCCTGCCGCAGGGCTGGACGTCCGTCGCGCTGACCACGGCGGTCGCGCTCACCGGCGTCGCACTGGCGATCGGCATCATCGCCCCGCAGGCGGTCGACATCGACCGGCTCCTGGGCGGCACGGTCCTGTACGCGGCCATGGCCATCTCCGTGCTCCTCGTCGACGCGTGCGTGCTCGGCGTCGCGGGCGCGCTCCTCGGCGGGCGGCTCGCCGAACGCGACGCCGCCGTACTGGCGCTGCTGCTGGTCACCGCGGTGTACGGGCCGCTGCGCCAGCGGCTGTGGCTGCTCGTACGGCGGCTTGTGCTGGGCCGCCGCGACGACCCGTACGCCGTGGTGGCGGGCCTGGCCGAGCAGCTCGAACACCGCGACAGCCCGGAGGAGCAGCTGCTCGCCGTGGCCCGCGGCGTCGCGGCCGCGTTCCGGGTGCCGTACGTGGCCGTCGAGGTCGACCGGCCCGGCGGCGAGAGCGTCGTCGCCACGCACGGCACCGCTCCGGACGGCGTGGAGGTGCTGCCGATCGCGTACCGGGGGGAGACCGTGGGCCGGTTGCTGCTGCCGTCGGAACGGGCGGCGCTGTCGGCCCGTGACCAGCGGTTGCTGGGGGACATGGTGCGGCAGGCCGCGATCGCAGCGCGGACCGCGTACCTGGCGGGGGAGCTGCAGCGCGGGCGCGAGCGCATCGTCGCCGCCCGCGAGGAGGAACGCCGCCGGTTGCGGCGCGACCTGCACGACGGTCTCGGGCCGACGCTCGGCGGGGTGGGCCTGCGCATCGACGCCGCGCGGAACCTGGCCGCGCACAGGCCCGAGGAGGCCGACAAGTTGCTGCGCCAGGCGCGTGAGGACGTCACCACGGCGGTCGCGGACGTCCGGCGGCTGGTGCACGACCTGCGCCCGCCGGCCCTGGACGACGTCGGCCTGCTGGGCGCCGTACGCCAGCAGGCAGATCGTCTCCGCGCACCGGGCCTGACCGTCGCGGTCGACGGCGACGAGCTCGAGGGGTTGCCCGCGGCGGTGGAGGTCGCGGCGTACCGGATCGTCTCGGAGGCCCTGACGAACGTGGCCAAGCATGCCCGCGCGGCCTCGGCCCGCGTGCTGCTGTCCCGCGCCGCCGGCGAGCTCGTCGTGGAGATCTCCGACGACGGCACCGGCATCCCCGCCGGTACGCCCAGCGGGGTGGGCCTGGTGTCGTTGCGCGAGCGCGCCGCCGAGCTGGGCGGGCACTGCCGGATAGAGTGCCCGGACGGCGGCGGCACGCTGGTCAGGGCCCGGCTGCCGCTGGGACTGGAGGTGGCGCATGGCTGAGGCGATCCGGGTGGTCGTGGCCGACGACCACCCGATCTTCCGGGACGGGCTGGCGATGCTGCTCGCCTCCGTCGACGGCATCGAGGTCGTAGCCACGGCGGCCAACGGTCTCGAGGCGGTCGCCGCGGCGACCCGGCTGCTGCCTGACGTGGTCGTGATGGACGTGCAGATGCCCGAGCTCAACGGCGTCGAGGCCACCCGCCGGCTCTCCGCCGAGGCGCCCGGCGTCGGCATCGTGGTGCTCACCATGAGCGAGGACGACGGCACGGTGTTCGCGGCGGTCCGCGCGGGCGCCCGCGGTTACCTCGTGAAGGGCGCCGAGCAGGAGGAGATCGTGCGCGCGATCACCACGGTCGCGTCCGGCGGCGCGGTCTTCGGCGCCACCCTCGCGGCCCGCATCGCGCAGTTCTTCGCGGCCGGGCCACCGACGCCCACCTCCGCCTTCCCCCAGCTCACGGCCCGGGAGCGGGAGATCCTCGAGCTGCTGGCGGCGGGCCGGTCCAACGCCCAGATCGCCGCGGCGCTGTACCTGTCCCCGAAGACCGTCCGCAACAACGTCTCCAACGTCTTCGCCAAGCTCCAGGTCGCTGACCGCGCCGAGGCGATCGTGCGGGCGAGAGAGGCCGGTCTCGGGCGGTAGGCCCGGTTCGTCTGACAGGGTTGACGGATGGCAGCCAAGATCAGCACGTACCTGGCCCGGTGGACCATCTACGTCCCGGTCGTCGCCGTGGCCGCCCTCGCCCTGACCTGGGGCCGCGACCTGGCGGCGGCCCTGGTGATCGTGAGCGCGGCCCTGCTCGCGGGCGCGGTGCTCGCGGCCGTCCATCACGCGGAGGTCGTCGCCCACAAGGTCGGCGAACCCTTCGGCTCGCTCGTGCTCGCCGTCGCCGTGACGGTCATCGAGGTGGCCCTGATCGTCACGCTGATGATCAGCGGCGGCGAGAAGACCCAGTCGCTGGCCCGGGACACCGTCTTCGCGGCCGTCATGATCACCTGCAACGGCATCCTCGGCCTGTCCCTGCTGGTGGGAGCGATCCGCCGGCGCATCGCGGTCTTCAACCCGGAGGGTACGGGCGGAGCACTGGCCGCCGTCGCCACGGTCGCCACGCTGAGCCTGGTGCTCCCGAGCTTCACCACCAGCCGCCCCGGCCCGCAGTTCTCCCCGGCCCAGCTGGTGTTCGCCGCCGTGGCCTCCCTGGGCCTCTACCTGCTCTTCGTGACCGTCCAGACCCGCCGCCACCGGGACTACTTCCTGCCCATCACCACCGCCGGCGAGGTGATCGACGAGGAGGAGCACGTCGACCCGCCCACCGCCCGCGCGGCGCTGACCAGCGTCGGCCTGCTGCTCGTCGCGCTGATCGCGGTGGTCGGCCTCGCCAAGGGCGTCTCCCCGGCGATCGAGTCCGCGGTCGCCGGCGCCGGCCTGCCCCAGTCGGTGGTCGGCGTGATCATCGCGCTGCTCGTCCTGCTGCCGGAGACCATCGCGGCGGTCCGCGCCGCCGCCCGCGACCGTATCCAGACCAGCCTGAACCTGGCGCTCGGCTCGGCCATGGCCAGCATCGGCCTGACCATCCCGGCGATCGCGATCGCGATGATCTGGCTGGACGGGCCGCTGCTGCTCGGCCTCGGCGGCACCCAGATGGTGCTGCTCGCGCTGACGGTCGTGGTCGGGACGCTCACGGTCGTACCGGGACGGGCGAACGTGCTGCAGGGCGGCATCCACGTCGGGCTGCTGGCGGTCTTCCTGTTCCTGGCCGCGAGCCCGTAGCTGCCGCGGCGCTGTCGCGGGCGGGACCTCGATCCGCCGCTCTCCTCCAGCGACACCCCGGTGGGCGGCCTGCTCGACACGCCAAGAGAACTGAATGCCGGCCCTCGCGCCCGGGGGAGACCACCTCGATGACAAGCACATGCTCGGGTCGCGTCGGCGTACCTCGGTGTCAGCGTTCCAGGCCGGTCCCGCGCCAGTGAGGCGTTCCGCGTCTCCGTGGGGTGGAAATCTCACGCCCTCCGCTCCGACTCCTCCATGCGCGGGTGCAGCGCTTCGGCAGGGTGGTTCCGGCCCGGCGGCAGGCGCGCAGATACGAGAAGCCCCGCACCGCCTGTGGAAAGGCAGGCCCGGGGCTGCTCGTGATGCTCAGTTCGGCTGGTACCGAAACGGCGGGCGCCGTTCGATCACCACATGGTCATCCGTGGTCGAACCCGCCGTTGCCTGCCATGGGTCCGATGCCCGCAGGGTGCGGGCTGGACTGCTACGGCTTGTTGAACCTGCGCCGGGGTCCGCAGTAGTGTCCGGGCTCGCCGCAAACGGTGACCCGGATGTTGTTGATTCCGCCCGGCTTGTCGGGATCGCCGATGGTGAATCCGAAGTGGAGGCTGCCCGTTGTGGCCGTGCGGTGCTCCGTGGGGCCGACCTTCGTGTCGTTGGTGAACGCCTCGAAGTAGACCGCTACGTCGCCGTCGATCACTCCCTCGTGCACGTCGCCGCCGACATAGGCCGTGCGGTTGGACCAGCTGATGCTGCCCTCGGAGAATCCATTCTGGTAGAGCTCGCCGTAGCCGAAGGCGATGAACGGCGTGGCTTCGGCGGCTTGGGCGGCAACCGGGGCCAGCACGGTAGCGAGGGTGGCGACTGCCGCTCCGATGGCCGTACGTCGCAGGAACCGGGCACGATGCATAAACAATCTCCTATGTGGTCGGTCGCACGCGTCGTGAACCTAGCATGATCCGTTTCGTCCCGCGTGCCCGTTTGAGCCGCAAGATCAGGCGCCCTGGAGGCCGGGGCCGGTGGCCGTGTCTCGCCCGCCGCCGCGTCAACGTCCTGCACGCCACGCTTCGCACCCGCAACCTCTGCCAGCACAAACCCGCGGAAGAGCTTGCCCTCGCCGCTTGACAGAAAGCGATAGGGACCCGGTAGGCGGCGGACCGCTCAGGCCGACTGGCGCCGCACCAGCGTCGGCTCGTAGATCACCGACGACACCCGCATGGCCGCGTCGTCGATGCGGGTCATCAGCAGCCGGGCCGCCTCGGCCGCCATGTCCTCGAGCGGATGACGGATCGTCGTGAGCGCCGGGTTCGCCGCCACGGCCGCGCTGCTGTCGTCGAACCCGACCACCGCGACGTCACCGGGCACCTCGCGGCCGGCGGCCCTCAGCGCGAGCAGGGCACCGAGCGCCATCAGGTCGTTCGCGACGAAGACGCCGTCCAGCGTGGGGTGGGCGGCGAGCAGCTCGTGCATCGCCCGTTCGCCGCTCTCCTGGGTGAAGTTGCCGGTGACCTGCGGGACCCACGCGTGCCCGTGCCGGGCCATGGAGCGCCGGAAACCCGCGATCCGGTCGCTGCTCGCCGGGACGTCCGCGGGTCCGGAGATCATCCCGACGAGCTGACACCCCCGGCCGACCAGGTGGTCGGCCGCGAGGGACGCCCCGGTGTCGTTGGCGAGATCCACATAATTGATGGGTACGGGCTCCGCCGGCCGCCCGATCATCACGGCGGGCACGCCCGCGTCGGTGAGCATCCGGGGCAGCGGATCGTGTCCCGGCAGCGACAGCACGACCACCCCGTCGGCCTGGCCGTGCCGCAGATCCCCGACGAGCCGGGTGCGCTGCTGCTCGGTGCCGACGATCTGCAGCGCCAGCTGGATCCCGGCCGCCCGCAGCACGCTCATCAGCCCGCCGACGACCCGGCCGAAGTACGGGTCGGCGAAGAACCGCCCCATGAACGGGTCGTCGTCGTGCGACTCGGAGTCCGACACGACCAGCGCGATCGTGCCGGTGCGCCGGGTGACCAGGGACCGGGCGAGGCGGTTGGGCACGTACCCGGTGCGGTCGACGGCGTCCCACACCATCTTGTGCAGTTGCGGGTCGACGTTGCGGATCCCGTTGATCACACGGGAGACGGTCGCCCGGGACACCCCGGCGATCCGGGCCACGTCCTCCAGGGTCGGCAGCCGTTCCCCGACGGGCACGCGCCCGCTCGTGGCGGTCATCGGGCCGGGCTCCGGGTGTGCATGCAAGCTTTATAGCACAGGTCGGAGAGCGCTCTCCGACCTGTGCTCTCCGAGCAGTCGAGGAGCGTGCGTGAGGAGCGACC
Organism: Nucisporomicrobium flavum; assembly: GCF_016464385.1. Lineage (GTDB taxonomy): Bacteria > Actinomycetota > Actinomycetes > Mycobacteriales > Micromonosporaceae > Actinoplanes > Actinoplanes flavus_A. The sequence goes on from NZ_JADMLH010000027.1 coordinate 91,015, forward strand.
GGGGCAGGCCTGGCTCACGGCTCCGCAGCGCGCCGGCCCACGCGAAAGCGTGCCGGCACACGTAAGAAGCGTGCCGGCCCACGCGAAAGCGCGCCGGTCCAAGGGAAAGCTGAGCCCGCGACCAAACCGGACGAACCTGGGTCCAGTTCCGGAACCATCCCCGCGTATTGACGTCCGTCGGCCCGGAGCGTAAGACTTCGGAAAGCGCTCTCCAACCCGATTCCAGCCGGCCCCGGGTGTCCCCGCACCCGGCACCGGCGCCGCACGGTCGCGCCCGGACCCCGCCGGGCTCGATGCCGCCGTGTGCCCGGACCCCGCCGGTCCGGCCGCGGCGGCGCACCCGTCCCCACCCCCTGGAGTTTCAATGACCATGTCAAGCCGCGTTCGCGGTGAGCGGTGGTGAGGGATGGAACTCACGGCCGTCGCGCAGCAGGGCCCAAATAACGTCGATCAGGCGGCGGGCCAGGGCGATCACCGCTTGG
>NZ_JADMLH010000028.1 GCF_016464385.1 Nucisporomicrobium flavum
TCAGGCGGGCGTTACGGTGGGCCATAGAGACCTCCGGTTCGGTGAAGCGTCGCAACTTCCACCTCGCCGGAGGTCTTCTCACATCTCAAGCCGACACGCCGCGTCAACAACGCTCGTGATCACTACACCTAGAACGCGCCGGCCGTCCGGGTCTGGTCACCGCCGCCGGTCGCCGTCACCACGTAGGTGTCGGCGGCCGGCGAGCGCCCGTCCGCGTGGTTGTACTGCACGGCGAAGGTGTAGTGGCCGGGTTCCAGCGTGGCGCCCTCGACCAGCTCGAACCGGTAGACGAGCCGGTCGGGCCGCTCGGTCACGCTCAGGGTGGTCAGCTGGTTCGGAACGGTGCTCCACTGGCCGGTGCTCGCCACCCCGGCCGTCCGCGCGACGGAGACCGTGACCGCCAGCGCGGTGACCTTCCGGGCGAGGCGGAGCGTGAGGTTGCCCTGCGACCAGTTCGGGTTCGAATGCGGATCGATCACGGCCGCGCCGGTGACGAACCCGGGCCGGTGCACCGCCTTGCTCGAGACCGACGCCTTCGGCGGGGCGCTCGTCGCGGGCCGGGCCGGCGGGTGCGACGGCTTCGGCGACGGCTCGGCCGGGGCGAGGGATGGTGCGGCCGCCGGTGCAGGTGCGCTGTCACCCTCACCCTCACCGCCGCCGGCGACGCGGACCCCCACGACCCCGACGACCACGAGACCGACCGCCGCGGCGGCCGCGAGCGGGCGCAGCCGGACCAGCGTGGACCGGCGCGACTCGGCGCGGACCCGGACGATCCGGTCGAACATGGCGTCCCGGTCCGGGCGGTGCCGCTCCGCCTCCTCGCGCAGCAGGACCCGCAGGTCCTCCTCAGGCTCCCGCACTGCGGCCTCCTATGCCCACCGGTAGCTCCTGCAAGAACACGCTCAGTTGCGCGGCGCCGCGCGAGGTCTGGCTCTTCACCGCGCCGACCGAGATGCCGAGGATCTCCGCGACCTCCCGCTCGGGCACGTCGAAGGCGTACCGCAGCACCACGCACTCGCGGCGCCGCACCGGCAGCCGGCTCAGCGCCTCGCGCACGTCCAGCACCGCCGCGGTGTCCGGGTCGCTGCGGTCCCGGCGCATCAGGCCGAGGCGGAGCAGGCCGTGCCGTTCGCGGGTCTGCCGCTTGATCCACTGCCGGGCCAGGTTGGCGACGATGCCGCGGGCGTACGCGAGCGGGTTGTCCGCCGCCACCACCCGCTCCCAGTGCTTCCACACCTCCACGAACGCGTCCGCTGCCAGGTCGTCGGCGGCGCCGGCCTCGCCCGTGACGAGGTAGGCGAGCCGGGACAGGTCCGCATGGTGCTGGTCGAAGAAGCGCCGGAAGGCACGCTCAGTATCGGGGTCGGTCACGCGGTCCTTCCTGACGTGCGGCGCGGCGACGGTGCCGGCTGCCCCGCAAGGGGGCATGGGGACCGGGGCAGCCGGCGGTCCGCTCCTGGAGGGCCGAAAGATACCGCCTCCACGGCGTCGCAGTCCCTGGCAATCAGGTCGTACGCGGCTCGCCTGCGGGGAGGCCGGTGAGGTCCGGGAAACGGCCTCCCCGCGGGCGAACACTCCTTCAGTGGCCGCCGGGCCCGGAAAGGTTGCCCGCCTCCGCGGAAATTTTCCGATCCGGCCGCAGCCGGTAGTACAGGAAGCCTTCATCGGTGAGGTCGCGGTCGGGCACGAAGCCGGCGGCGGCGCAGCAGGTGCGGCTCGCCGTGTTGTCCGGCTCGATCCCGCAGAAGAACTCGTCGACGTCCGCCACCTCGGGGGCCGTCGTGGCGGCGCGCAGCAGCGCGCGGCCGCGGCCCTCACGCCAGCGGCGGGGGTCGACGACGAAGCCGAGCCCCATCGAGCGCATTCCGCGGCCGTCGGCGTACACGTCGCCGCCGACGAAACCGACCTCGCCGGCCGGGCCTTCAGTCCGTTTGTGGGTGGCGGCGGGGTGGTTGGATAGGGGGCCTTCAGTCCGGTTGTGGGTGGCGGCGGGGTGGTCGGATGGGGCGTCCACGCCGAACCAGGCGTGGCAGCGCACCACGAGGTTGCCGCGGAAGACCTCGCCGCCGCCGCGGGCCGCGACGGCCAGCGCGGTGGGCAGCCAGTCCCGGCCGCCGAGGTAGCGCTGCACCTGCGGATGGTCGAACCACGGCAGCGCCGCGGCGACCATCGCGGGGGCGGGCTCGACCAGCCTCATGCACCCATCATGCCGGTCCGGCGGCGTCCACTGGGGACGGGCCGGCGGCGGGGGCCCGGCCGCCCCACGGGGGAGGGCGACCGGGCCGTCTTGTTGCCGGCCCGTCAGAGGGCCAGGCGCTGACCCGGGAAGATCAGGTTGGGGTTGCCACCGATCTCGCCGCGGTTCAGCTGGTACAGCGCGCGCCAGCCGCCCTTGACGTGCTTGCTGCTGGCGATCTTCGCGAGGGTGTCGCCGGAGCGCACCACGTAGGTCCCGCCGGTCGAGCGCGCCGCCGTGCTCTTCGTCGCCTTGGCGGTGCTCTTGTGCGTCGTGGTCTTGCGGGACGACGACTTGTGCGAGGACGACTTGTGCGACTTCGAGGAGGCGCCGGCGGTGTTCTTCGCCTTGTAGGACTTGGACGAGCCGGCCTTCTTGCCGCACACCGGCCAGGCGCCGATGCCCTGACCGTCGAGGACCTTCTCGGCGATGCGGATCTGCTCCGAGCGGCTCGCCTTGTTGGCGGTGCCGGCGTACTTGCCGCCGCCGTACGCCTTCCACGTGCTGCGGCTGAACTGCAGGCCGCCGTAGTAACCGTTGCCGGTGTTGATGCTCCAGTTGCCACCGGACTCGCACTGCGCGATCGCGTCCCAGTTGACGCTGGACTTCGCCTGGGCCGCGGAGGCCGGGGCGAGCAGGGCCATCGTGCCGGCCGCACCGGCGACCGCCAGGCCGAGGGCGCGCAGGGACTGCTTACGGATCTGTGCCATGATTTTGAAACCCTCCACGCCTACGAGGTCAGCTGTCGGGTTCGGGCCGAGGAGCCCGGCCGCACGTGGCGGCTTCACCCCGAGGCGCGCACCAGCGCGCCGAGGAACGTGTGGGTCCCCCGCTCCATGCCTGATCGTTGGATGTCCCGGTCCGGTCGGCGGCAGGACTCGGCGTTACCGACCGCGGGGCCCGCTGAGCGGACCGGCCGACCGTAACCACTTCTCCGGGGGCGCGGCCAAGTTTCCCGGGTCAAAGGTGACGTTGTTTACACCTTTTGAGTGACTTGATCTTCACTTTCCGGCGGGCAGAACGGGGAGCAGCGCCACCCGCATCCCGCGCCGCAAAGCCGCCATCGTGAGCTCCCCGGAGTCGGTCAGCGTGTTGAGATCGGCGCCCTTCGCCGGCTCCCGGACGCCGAACGCGTACCAGCCCCCGTCGCTGGTGGGGCCGATCACGGCGTCGAAGCTGCGCAGCAACTCGTACGCGTCGCCGAGCAGCTGCGGCGTGAGCTGGGGCACGTCCGCCGCGATCATCAGGTACGGGTCCCTGCGGGGTACGCGCTGCGGGTCACAACGGAAGAACCGGGTCATGCTCCTCAGTGGCCGCCGGGGCCGCCGAGGTTGCCCGTGCGGGCGGAAATTCTCGCTGCAACGGCAGCCACTGGGTGGCGGTCGTCACCGCCTCGAGCACCTCGGCGAGCGGTTCGACGCCCAGCCCCGGGCCGGCCGGCACCGGCAGGTGACCGTTCTCGAGCACGAACGGCGCGGTCAGGTCGGTGGCGAAGTAGCGGTCCGACGCCGAGGTGTCGCCGGGCAGGGTGAAGCCGGGCAGCGCGGCGAGCGCCACGTTGGCCGCGCGGCCGAGACCGGTTTCGAGCATGCCGCCGCACCACACCGGCACCCCGTGCGCCGCGCACAGGTCGTGGATGCGCCGCGCCTCCAGGTAACCGCCGACGCGGCCGGGCTTGACGTTGACGATCGCGCAGGCCCCCAGCGTCAGGGCCGCCGCGGCGGTCCGGGCCGACGTGATCGACTCGTCCAGGCACACCGGGGTACGGATCTGCTTCGCCAGCTCGGCGTGGCCCAGCACGTCCTCCTCGTCGAGCGGCTGCTCGATCAGCAGCAGCCCGAACGGGTCCAGCCGGGCGAGATGCCGGGCGTCCGCCAGCGTGTACGCGGTGTTCGCGTCCACCTGCAGCAACACGTCGTCGCCGAAACGCTCCCGTACGGCGCGGACCGGCTCGACGTCCCAGCCGGGCTCGATCTTCAGCTTGATCCGCACGTAGCCCGCGTCGAGGTAGCCGCCGACCGCGTCGAGCAGCTCGGGAACCGACCCCATGATCCCCACGGAGACGCCGCACGGCACCCGGTCGCGGACCGCGCCGAGCTCGCGCGCGAACGACCGCCCCTCGGCGCGCAGCTCGGCGTCGAGGACCGCGGTCTCCAGCGCCGCCTTCGCCATGCGGTGCCCCTTGAACTGCTCCAGCGCGGGCGCCACCGCGTACGCGTCGAGCCGCGGCGCGGCCGCCAGCGCCGGCACCAGGTAGCGCCGCAGCACGTCCGCGGCCGCCTCGGCGTACTCCGGCGAATAGCGGGGGTCGGCCATGGCCACGCACTCGCCCCAGCCCTCGGCCGCGCCGGTGACCACGCGGACCAGCAGCACGTCGCGCGTGGTCTCCGTGCCGAACGAGGTACGGAACGGCGCGACCAGCGGCATGGCGACGCGGCGCAGCTCGACGCCTTCCAGCTTCACGAGGGCCTCCTCAGCACGTACCAGCCGGACCGGTCGAACCCGGTGAACCGGGCGCCGCCGGCCAGCAGGGCGGTCAGGGTGTCCCGGACGGCGACCCGCCACCGGCGCGCGGCGGCGGGATCGCTGCGGCGCAGCCCCTCCACATCGTGCGGCACGGCGACCAGCAATTTCTCGCCGTCGAGCGAACCGCGCTCGCCCGAGCGACCCAGGGCGACGACCCCGCCGGCCGTGTCGTCGCGCAGCGGCGCGCCGCCGACCAGGTCCCAGTGCACGAGGAGCCGGTCGGACTCCTCGTCGCCGTTGATCCGGTCGTGCATGACGCCGTAGAAGTCCGGCAGGTACTCGACCGGGGCGGCGCCGAGCTTCGCGAGGTTGAAGTACGCGTTACGCGCCACGAGCGGGTCGAACGTCCAGCTGATGAGCGTGGCGCCCCGGTCAAGGGCCCACGCACGCTGGTGGTTCTTGAGGGCGTACCCGACCGCGCGGCCCATGGCGGCCGGGGCCACACCCGCGACGTGGCTGTGCAGCTCGCGCTGCCCGGGCGGGCCGAAGAAGCCCACGCAGGCTCCGGCCAGGGCGGTGCCGTCGTACGCGGCCGCGACGTAGTTGCCGCACTTGGCGAGGGCCCGCAGCAGCTCGGTGCCCAGCAGCACGCCGCCCGGCTCGTCGTTCCAGATGTCGGCCAGCAGCCCGTCCACCGCCGTGAGGTCGGCGAGCTCGGACACCGTACGCACCTCGATGCTCACGCTCGCAGCGTCTCCTCGATCAGGGCGGCCACGAGCCGTACGCGCTGCGGCAGGGCCGCGACCAGCACGTGCTCGTCGTCGGCGTGGGCACCGCCACCGACCGCGCCCAGCCCGTCGAGGGCCGGCGTACCGATGCCCGCGGTGAAGTTGCCGTCCGACCCGCCGCCCACGGCCGCGGCGGTGGGCTCCGGGAGGCCCAGCCGCTCGGACAGGGCGACGGCGCGGGCGAACAGGGCCGCCGACGCCGACGGTTCCAGCGGCGGGCGGTTCGGGCCGCCGAGCACTTCGAGCCGGGCGTCGGGAAGCAGCGGGCGCAGGGTACGGACGGCCTCATCGACGCGCTGCTGCTCGGCGAGGTCCCGGACCCGCACGTCCACCGCCACCTCCCCGGTCGCCGACACGGTGTTCTCCGACGTACCGGCGGTGAGCAGCGTGGGCGTGACCGTGGTGCCGCGCCCCGGATCGGCGAGGGCGGCCAGCGCGAGCACCTGGTGGGCCAGCTCGACGGTGGCGTTGACGCCCCGCTCCGGCTCCAGCCCGGCGTGGGCGGCGCGGCCGTGCACGCGTACCCGATATCGGGAGACGCCCTTGCGCTCGGTCTTGAGCGCGCCGCCGGGCCCGGCCGCCTCCAGGACCAGGGCCGCGGCGCAGCCGGCGGCCTCGCTCTCCACCAGCGCCCGGGAGGTCGGCGAGCCCAGCTCCTCGTCACAGGTCACCAGCAGGGTCAGCCCGGCCCGCGAGGGCAGCCCGGCGATCGCGTGCATCGCCAGGACCAGCCCGGCCTTCATGTCGACGCAGCCGGGCCCGCGCAGGACACCGTCGCTGATCGCGTACGGATGGGTCAGCAGCGTCCCGATCGGCCAGACGGTGTCGTGGTGACCGAGCACCAGCACGCGCCGCGGACCCGTGCCGAAGCGCCACCGCAGGTGCACCCGGCCGCCGGACTCCACCCGCTCGGGCCGCTCGCCCAGGCGGCGCTCGCCCAGCGCGGCGACGACCTCGGTGCTGCGCGCCAGCGCCTCCGGATCCACCGACGGCGACTCGCACCGCACCAGCTCCTCGATGTCGGCGAGCAGCCCGGGCAGCAGGTCGTCGGTGCGCTCCACGGCCTGAGTGTAGTGTTCGTCCCCATGGCTGCCCGCGTCTCAGGACGGACGTCGCGGTGACCAGACCCCTCCGCACCAGTGACCCACGGCAACTGGGTGGGTACGAACTGCTGTCCCGGCTCGGCGAGGGCGGCATGGGCACGGTGTTCCTCGCCCGCGCCGCGAACGGCCGGCTGGTCGCCGTCAAGGTCATCCGGCCCGAGTACGCGTACGAGGACGAGTTCCGCGCCCGGTTCCGCAGCGAGGTCACCCGCGCCCGCCAGGTCCCGCCGTTCTGCACCGCCGAGGTGCTCGACGCCGACCCCGAGCACCCCACGCCCTACCTCGTGGTCGAGTACGTCGACGGGCCCAGCCTCGCCGAGGTGGTCGGCGAGAACGGGCCGCTGACCGCGGGGAACCTGCACAGCGTGGCCGTCGGCGTGGCCACCGCCATCGCGGCGATCCACGGCGCCGGCGTCATCCACCGTGACCTCAAGCCCCGCAACGTGCTGTTCTCCCTGGGCACCCCGAAGGTCATCGACTTCGGCATCGCCCGGGCGCTCGAGGTGACGAGCGCCCACACGCGCACCGATCAGATGGTGGGCACGGTCGCGTACATGGCCCCGGAACGCTTCGACTCCGACAGCCGCGCGACCGGGCCGGCCGCCGACGTGTTCGCGTGGGGCGCCGTTGTCACGTACGCGGGCACCGGCCGTACGCCCTTCGCCGCCGACTCCCCCGCGGCGACCGCGGCACGCATCCTGACCCAGCCGCCCGAACTGGCCGGGTTGCCGGCGCCGCTGCGTGACCTCGTGGCGCTCACGCTGGCCAAGGACCCCGCCGAGCGGCCGACCGCGCACGAGCTGCTCGACATGCTGCTCGCCGCGGGGCCGCAGGAGGCGCTGGGCCTCGCGCAGCGCCCGGAGCTCCGGGAAGCCGCCGAGGCCGTGCAGCACTCGGGACGGCACTCCACCGGGGACCAGCGACGGCGGCGGACCACCCGTACGCTCACCGACGCCCCACCCCGGCGGCGACGGCGCCGGCACCTCATCCCGCTGGCGGCCGCTGCCGTGGTGGCCGCCGTGCTCGGCACCGTCCTGACCATGCACCTCGTGAACGGCGGCGCCTCCGGCGACGACAAGAGCGCGGTCCAGCAGATGTCCGTGGCACCACCGGCGCCGCGGCAGGTCCGGGGCCCCTCGGTGATCGACCCGCTCGACCGCCCCGGCCAGTGGTACCCCACCGCCGGCGTCAACGGCACCTGCGCCTTCACCGCCGACGGCCTGCGGATGCGCACCGGCGACCTCGGGGAGATCCACTGCCCCGGCCCGGACGACACCTTCGCCGGCGATCAGAGCATCGCGGCCGACGTGACGCTGAGAAAACGGGGCAGCTGCGGGCTGATCTGGTTCCGCTGGACCGGGCCCAGCGGCTACCTGCTGTCGGCGTGCGAGGGCACGCTCAAGCTCCAGCTCATCGACGACAGCAACGAGACCACGCTGACCACCGTGGCCGCACCCGCCTTCACCCTCGGCGCGAAGCACCGGATCGCGATCGAGCTGCGCGGCCGGGTCGCCACCGTGGCGGTCGACGCGCAACCCGCTTTCCAGACGCCGGTCACCGACCCCGCGCTGGTCGCCGGCCGGGTGATGCTCGGCGTGAACGGCGACCCGGAGTACGGCGACGGCGAGGTCCTGTTCGCCGCTGCCCGGATCCGCTCGCTGTAGCTGCCCGCCCGGGACCGCAATGATCTTTACGGCCCTGTTTCGCGTATCTTGACGTACCGGCCGACGGGCGGACAGCGAGGCGGAACGACATGGCGGACGAGGACGACGAGCTCCAGCGGCAGGATCCCGTGCTGGTACGCCCGTACATCAGGACGGAGCCGAGCAGCACCGAGCCCGCCACGCCCGTGGACCGTCCGGAGGAGACCTGGCCGGAGACGGCCATGCTGCCCGACGAGGAGCCGGCACCCGGCGAACCCGCGGCCGCCCCGGCCGCCGTGCCCCCGCCGCCCGGCCGCGGCGTCACCCCGCTGCGGCAGCGGCTCATCGTCCTCGGTGGAGTCCTCGTGCTCGCGCTCGCGGCGGCCGCGTTCGTGCTGCTCGGTACGGGCGGCGACGACAAGCCGCCGCTGCCGGAGACCCAGGCGACGCTGCCCGCGCCCGGGGTCACCGGCTCGCTGGGCGACGCCCCCGGCTCCCCACGCGCCTCCGCGGCTGCCGGTCGCACACCTCGCCCGTCCACCACCACCCCGGCCCGCACGGAGTCCACATCGCGGCCGGGGCAGGCCGTCCCGCCCGCCGGTACCACGTCGGCGCCGGCGTCGGCGGCTGCCCCGTCGGCCACGCTCGCCCCGCCACCTGCGGCGGACCGCACCGGAGCGGTCACCGCGGCCGGCGGCCGCTGCCTCGCGCTCGGCGGCCTGCTCGGGCTCGACGGCAGCCCCATCCAGGTGAGCGGCTGCAGCGGCGTCAGCTACCAGTCGTTCACCCTGGCGGCCGACGGCACTCTGCGGGTCGCGGGACGCTGCGCCCAGGTCACCGGCGACGGCGAGGTCCGAACCGTACGCTGCGACGACCGCGAGAGTGCCCAGTGGCGCGCCGGGCCGGGCGGCTCACTGGTGAACCCGGCGACCGGGCAGTGCCTCACCGACCCCGGTTCGGCCGGCGGCACCGCCACGGTGTCCACCTGCACCGGTGACGCGTCGCAGTCCTGGAAGCTTCCCTAGCCGTCCCGGTTCTCGAGAGCCTTCACGACGGCGGCCATGTCCTCGGTTCCGTGCCCGAGGGCCACCGCCTCCGCGTACAGCGCGTGACATGCGTCGAGCACCGGCGAGGCGATCCCGGCCTGCCGGGCGGCGGCGGCGATCAGCTCGTTGTTGTACAGCACGTCCTGCAGGGCGGCCTGCACGGCGAATTCCCGGCCGAGCAGCTTCGCAGCCTTCACCCGGGACACGTCGCTGGCCATCGGGCCGGCGTCCAGCACCGCGGTCAGCCGCGCCAGGTCCAGCCCGTGCCGCTCGGCGAAGTGGTACGCCTCGGCCAGCCCGGTCACCATGCTGATCAGGTACAGGTTGACGGCGAGCTTCATCAGCAGCGCCTGCGGCACCGGCCCGCACTCGACCGCGTCGCGGGTCATCGGCGCCAGCAGCGGGCGTACCTCGGCGACGTCCGCGGGATCCCCGGCCAGCATCGCGACCAGCTGCCCCGCCTCGGCGGGCTTGCGCGACCCGGACACGGGGGCCTCGACGTACCGGCCCCCGGCGGCGGCCACGTCGTCCGCGAGCCCGCGGGAGTAGCCGGGTGCGGTCGTACCCATGTGGACCAGCAGCCGCCCGGCGACCGCGCCGAACGCCGGTGTCCCGCGGCCCAGCACCGCGTCGATCGCCTCGCCGTTCGCGAGCATCATCAGCACCACCCCGGCCCGCTGCAGGACCTCGGCCGGGCTCGCCGCGACGGTTGCGCCGGCTTCGCGTACGGCCTCGCACCGGCGCGGGTCCCGGGTCCACACCAGCAGCGGGGTGCCGGCGCGGGCCAGGTTGAGCGCCATCGGCTCACCCATCACCCCGAGCCCCAGAAACCCGACGATCTTGCTGTCCGTCATGGCCGTACGGTATCCACGCATCCCGCCGCCGGGCAGCAGCCAATTCCCCAGGCGCGGCTACGGCACGCCGATCAGCTGCCGTTCCAGCAGGCCGGTGAAGGACGGGAACGACTCGGAGACCTCGCCCAGATCCCACAGGTTCACGACCTCCGCACGGCCGTCCGGGCGCAGGACGTACGCGTCGACGTTCCCGGAGCCGCCGATCACCGGCACCCGCCCGGTCCGCAGGTCGTCGCAGCGATCCAGCACCGAGTCCTCGGGCCCGACGCCGTGGAACCACGCGTGGTCGTACTGCCCGCCGTCGGTGAGCGTCAGGAAGCGCCGGTAGTCGTCGGGCACCTCAAGACCGAAGCGCGAGCGAACCGCGGCCGCGAAGGACTCCAGCTCCTGACGGGTACGGGCTGGGCGAGGCCGGTAACCGGTGCTCGACCAGAACTCCACCAGCGCGTCGACGTTCACGAGCGTGCGAGGACGAGCCAGAACCGGGGCGTACCGTCGCGGGCCTGGCCGAGAGCGGTCAGGGCGCGCGTCGCCACGGTGAAGCCGGCCGCGGTCAGGTCGGCCCGGAGGGCGCGGAACCCGGTGGTGCGGTAGTACATGACGAACGGCGGGCGCCAGACGGCGTTGCGGACCCGCATCGCCAGGTCGAACCCGGCCATCGCCCAGTGGTCGACCGAGGCGACCGGTGGCGGCGCCCAGATCGGGAAGGCGAAGAGCCCGCCGGGCCGCAGCGCCCGGCGCACGCCCTCGAGCAGCGCCGGGCGTTCCGCGGGCAGGAAGTGGCCGAGCGCCCCGAACGTGACCGCGAGGTCGAAGCCACCGGCGAACGGGAGCGCGCGGACGTCACCCCGGACGAGCGTGGCCTCCGGATGGGCGAGGTGCGCCTGCGCGAGCATGCCGGCGCTGAAGTCCACGCCGGTGACCCGGCCCTGGCAGAGCGAGTCGAGCGCTGCCAGGCCCGCGCCGGTGCCGCAGCAGACGTCCAGCCCGTGGCCGAACGGACCGAGCCCGGACAGCACCTGCACGGTCGCCTCGATGACGGAGCCGGGCGTCCGGAAGGGTGTGTGGTCGAACTTCGGGGCCAGGAGGTCGTAGCCGCGCTCCACCGAGGACAGCGCCTGGACGCCGAGCTCGCGCAGAGTCGGACCCTGGGGCGAGAACACCGGCCGAGCGTACCCTCCGCCCCTTGACCCTCGACCACGTCGAGGGCCCACCCTCACCGGTGACGCCCGATCAGCGTGGCGAGTGAGGAGACCATCGATGACCGACCTGGAACAGCTGCGTCCCATCCTGCGAGCCGCCTGGGGAGCCGACACCTGCGACCCGCACGACATGCCGAACTGGCACCCCGGCAACCCGGCCCGCGGCCAGTGCGGGGTGACCGCGCTGGTCGTGCAGGACCTGCTCGGCGGCGACCTGATCCTCGGCGAGGTCTTCGCCGGGGACACGAAGGCCGGGTACCACTACTGGAATCGGCTGCCCGACGGCCGCGAGGTGGACCTCACCGCCGACCAGTTCCACCCGGACGAGGTCGTGGTCGGAGGCGAGGTGCAGCACCGCCCGCCGGACGCCCCCCGGCGAGGCCGCGGCCAGTACGAACTCCTGCGGCAGCGCGTCCTCGCCGCGCTCGACTGATCCGCTGGGCCGGGCGTCAGCGCTTCGGGACCCAGATGTTGTCGTGCTCGAGGTAGAACGCCGTGCGTTCCTCGTCGGACATCTCCGCGACTCGGGCCAGGCCCTCGAAGTAGCCCTCCCGTGGCGCACCCGGGGAGAAGTGCAGCAGCATCGACGCCGGCTTCCCGGACTCGTTCTTGAAGCCGTGGATGCCGCCGGCCGGGACGTGCACGTAGTCGCCGGGCTCGGCGTCGATCCAGCGGCGCCCGTCGTAGATGCGCATCGTGCCGGTCAGGATGTAGAAGGACTCCGTCAGCGAGTGGTGGAAGTGCGGGTCGGGCCCGGTCACGTCCGGCCCGCATTCCCAGCGGTAGAGGCCGAACAGGCCGCCGGTCGAGGCGCCGGTGGACAGGTAGTGCACGCGGGTGCCGTTGGGGTAGACGAGCTCCGGTGCGGTGCTGTCCGGGCGGTGGGTGGCGCTGATCTCGCCCTCGTCCCCGTGGTACAGCGGAGGTGGATAGGTCACCGGCCCATCATGCCCCGGACGGCCTCGCGGCGGGGTCCCGTCCGCCGGTCAGCCGGTACGGCCGTTGGCGTACACGACGCGGAAGCCGAGGTGCTCGGCGAGCGCCGCCCAGCGGCCCGAGCGGACGAGCCGTTCCACGCTGTCGATGCGGCCGCCGTTGACCAGCGCGTTCAGCACCACGGTCTCGAAGGCCGCCGACTCCACCCAGTCGATGGCCTTGGTGAAGCCGCACAGCATCGCGGCCTTGGTCTCGTGGAGGAATTCCTTGAGCACCCGGTCGGAGGCGCGCAGCACGGAGCAGCTGCCGAAGTACAGGGTGCGGCCGGCGCAGCGGCCGGACATCCAGGCGGCGATCTCGTCGAGCTCGACCGTGGTCTTGGCGGTGAGGCACAGCTGGGACGGCTGGCCGTGCAGGGCGAAGAACCCGACCTTGAAGTCCTGGTACTTCCGGGAGAGCCACGTGTCGAGGTAGTAGTGCAGTTCCTCGATGGTGGCGGTGTCGCGGTGGATGAAGCGGATGCTGCCGAGGCGTTCGAGCAGCTCGAGGGTGGGCAGCACGGAACCCCGCTCGGTGAGGTCGTCCTCCCACTGCCCCTCGACGCAGAACACTCCCCCGGGCTTCGCCACCGCTCCCCCTCGCACCGCGACTCGATCATCGCCGACCTGACGACGCTAGCCGACGCCGCGAAAAGCGGTGGTCCGGGCCACATGAAGCTGACAATGCTCACATATAACCCCGGCCTGCCGACGGCACGGTTCGCCGCCGGGGTCCGCCCGGCGCCGTACGGGAGGTCAGACGTTGCTGAACAAGGGCTGGGCTTGGCTCGCTGTGGTCGCCGCCGGGGGCGCGGCCGCGCTGACCGTACCCGTGGCGGCGCTGGCGGATCCGGGGACCGGCGCCCGGGCGACGCTCGCGGCGGTCGGCGACCCGGCGTCGCTCACGCTGGAGGCGCCCGCGACGGTGGCCCGGCTGGGCTCGCTCACGCTGACGGGCACGCTGTCGGCCGGCGCGGGCCCGCTGAGCGTCACCCGCCGGGACCTGGCCGGCTCCCATCCGCTCGCCGCGGTCACCGCGGACGCGGCGGGCGCCTTCACCGTGCACGACAAGCCCCCGGTGGGCGGCGCCAACACGTACACGGTGAGCTGGGCGGGCGATGACGCGTACGGGCCGGTGAGCCGGCAGGTCACGGTCACGGTCTCGCGCCGGGCAGCCACGCTGAGCGTCACCCGCAACGCCTCGACGTACGCGTACCACGCGGCCGCCACGGTCACCGCGAAGCTGGGGACGACCCACGACGTGCGCACGGTGTGTCTCTACGCGACGCCGAGGGGCGGCACCAAGGTCAAGATCAAGTGTGGCTCGGGTACGGTCACCGCCGCCTACCGCATCACCCGCCGGACGACCTTCAGCGCGGCCTTCGCGGGCGACCAGTGGTACCTGCCCCGCACGGTGAGCACCTCGGCGACCGCCCGCGCGCAGATCTCCCAGGTCCTGGACCGTCAGTACGGCACGTCGGGCAAGGACAAGCTCTACCACCGCAGCGTGGACCCGCTCCTGCTCACCCGCATCCTGCCGGCGCGCCCGGGCGGCTGCTACGGCTTCCAGGCCCAGGCGTACGTGTCGAAGGCCTGGCGTACGGTCCTCACGAAGACCTGCTTCACGCTCAACGGCGACAGCATCGGCGGGGTGGAGCTGATCGGCTCGCACACCTCGGGAATGCGCTGGCGGCTGCGGTCCACCTTCGCCGGCGACGCGACGAACGCCGCGGCGACCGGCTCCTGGCAGTACCTGAAGTTCACCGCCTGAGCCGGCCGGGGCCGCGCCCGGTCAGAGCGGGCCGCGCCGGTCAGAGCAGGCCGGAGCGGCGCCACAGGGCCATGCCGGGGCCGCCGATGAGGTCCAGGTCCTTCAGGAACGCGACGACCTTCTCCCCCGCCCAGCGCATCGTCTCCCGGAAGTACGGGTTCTCCCGTGCCGCCCGCGCACCCACCCGCGGGTCGATGCCCACCGACCGGTAGACCTCCGGCGAGATGAGCCGCCGCCCGGTCAGGTACGCCGCCCGCGCGATGATGATCCGGTCGTGGGCGAGCCGGCTGCGCCCGGCCGCGCGGACCTGGCGGGCGAGCTCCTCGCGGGCGTAGCGCACGTGCCGGGCCTCCTCGATGACGTGGATGCGCGACACCATGCGGACCAGCGGCTGGAGGCTCTCGTCGGCGGCGGCCTCGCGCTGCAGGGAGTCGAGGATCTCCTCGGCGATGAGGATGGCCGCGTACATCCGGGGGCCGGTGGCGGTCGCGGCGATCCACTTGCCGAGGCCGTTGTCGAACGCGCCGACGCGGTAGACCGGGCAGCCCAGCTTCTCGATCATGCGGCCGAACATCACCGAGTGGCGGCACTCGTCGGCGACCTCGGTGAGCGCGTACTGGGCGTGCGGGGCGGTCGGGTCCTGCCGGTAGTACTCGCGGAGCAACAGCTGCATGAGGATCGTCTCGAACCAGACGCCGAGGCTGGCGATGCTCGCGACCTCGTGCTTCGTCAGCGTACGGCGCTGCTCGGGGGTCAGGCCGTCCCAGAGCGGCGTGCCGTACAGCGAGGAGCGGTGCTCGGGCGCGAAGAAGGCGTCGGGCAGCAGGGGCGCGTCCCAGTCGATCTCCACCTCGGGGTCGTACGAGTGCGACGCCGACGAGCGCAGGAGCCGGGTCGCGGTCTGGGAACGGTCGGAGAGAACCACGTCTGCCTCCGCGAGGGGTTGACGTTACCGGAAGTAACAGCTACTTCTCGTACTATGAACTCCACCGATCCCGGCGTCAACACATCGCCGGACGGGCGCAGCAAACGCTGGGCCGATCACCGGGAACGCCGCCGCGAGGACCTCGTCGACGCGGTGATCGAGGCGATCCGCGAGCTCGGCCCCGAGCCGGGCATCGATGCGGTCGCCGCGCACGCCGGGGTCAGCAAGCCGGTGCTCTACCGCTACTTCCAGGACAAATCCGGTCTGTGGGAGGCCGTCGGGCGCCGGGCCGCCACCGCGGTGGTCGAGGCCGTCGCCCCGGCCGTGGCAGCCGTACGCGAGGAGCGCGACGTCGTGGCCGCGGCGGTCGACGCGTATCTGGCGTACATCGAGGCGGACCCGCACCTGTACCGATTCGTGGTCCACCAGCGCGGCATCGCCCGCGAGCGCGACGTGGTGGCCGACGCGATCGACACGGTCGCCAGCGGCCTCGCGCGGATCCTCGGCGACCGGCTGCGGGCGCTCGGGCTCGACTCCGGACCGGCGCTGCCGTGGGCGTACGGCATCGTCGGCTACGTCCAGACGGTCGGCGACTGGTGGCTGCGGCACCAGCAGCCGATCAGCCGCGAGGCGCTGGCGACCTACGTGACCACGTTTCTCTGGGGCGGCGTGACCGGCATCCGGGCCGCCGCGGACACACCGGGCGGATTGGCGGCGACGGGACTGTGAGCGACAGCGACGAGGAATACCGGGGCGAGGCCGTCATCCGGGCCGGGGAGGCGGCGGTCACCGTCGCGGTCCGGCTGTCGGTACGGTTCGAGCCGGTCGAGGGACGCTACCGCTGGGGCGGCCGGGCCGCGCCCGACGACACGTTGAGCGCGCAGCTGCGTGCCGGCGCGCGGGACGTGACCGTCCGCATCGGCGAGCGCGAGGCGCCGGCACGGCTGGGCGAGCCCGACCCGTGGGGCGGCGTCCGCCTCACCGGGACCGGACGGCCGCCGTGGAGCGCAGCTGCCGGGGCGTGACCCCGTACCAGCGGCGCACCGCCCGGCTCAGCGCCGACTGCTCGGTCAGCCCGACCATCGCCGTGACCTGGGTGAACGGCAGGTCGGTCTGGGTCACGAGCCGGTACGCGGCGGCCCGGCGCACGTCGTCGAGGATCGCGTCGAACGTGATGCCCTCGGCCGCCAGCCGCCGCTGCAGGGTACGCGGATGGGTCCGCAGCATCCGGGCGATCGCCGCCACCTCGACCGGCGCGGAGCCCAGCGACCGGGCGAGCAGCAGGTGCACCCGGTCGGCGACGCTCTGCCCGGGCGCCGGGAAGTGGCTGGTGATGTAGTCCAGGGCGATGTCGCGCAGCACCTGGTTGCCGCCGCGCACCGGCATGCTGGCCAGGCCGGCGGGCACCCGCAGCACGGCGTCCGGCCGCCCGAACCGGACCTCGGCGCCGAAGAAGCGGGTGTACGCCTCCGCCGGGGCCAGCGCCGCGTGCGGCAGGTGCACCGAGCGCAGCCCGTACGGGCCGCCGTGCAGCAGCACGATGATCCGGTGGAACAGGCCCAGCCCCACATCCGCGACCTGCGGCGGGAGCGGCTCGGCGTCCGTACCCCGGTAGAGCAGGCCCATCACGCCCGGCCGGCCCGACGGGTCGGGGATCTGCGAGACCGTGAGGGCGGGGCTGTGCACGAACAGGAACCGGCGGGTGATCTCGAGCGCCTCGCCGAAGGTGGCCGAGTTCTCGATCGCCAGCGCGAGCGGCCCGAGCACGGACGCGTTCTGCAGCCCGGCCAGGCGCAGGCCGAGGTCCGGGCAGCCGAGCTCGGCCGCGGCCACCTCCAGCAGCAGCCCCGCCGCGGCCGACGGGATCACCGCGTCGTCGGACTCCACCGCGGCGCAGGTGACCCCGAAACGGGCGAGCAGCTCCGCGCCGTCCCCGCCCAGGCTGTCCACCAGCGCGGGCAGTCCGCGCAGGCCCGCGGCCCGCACCACCGACTCCATGTCGCAAGAGGATAAATCCCTGTCGCGCAAAGGCAAGTGGCTCCCGGCGTCCGGGCGAACACTGGACGCATGGCCGAACACTTCGACGTCCTCATCATCGGCGCCGGCCTGTCCGGGATCGGCGCGGCGTGGCGGCTGCAGCGCGAACGGCCCGGCACGACGTACGCCATCCTCGAGGCCCGGTCCGCGATCGGCGGCACCTGGGACCTGTTCCGGTACCCAGGGGTGCGCTCGGACTCGGACATGTTCACGCTCAGCTACCCGTTCCGCCCGTGGCGCGGGGAGAAGTCCATGGCTCCCGGCGACGCGATCCGCGAGTACATCCGGGAGACGGCGCAGGACGGCGGCATCATGCCGCACATCCGCTTCGACACCAAGGTGCTGACCGCCGCCTGGGCCGACGGCCACTGGACGGTGACGACCAGCCAGGGCGTCCTGACCTGCCGCTTTCTGTACGCGTGCGCCGGCTACTACGACTACGCGCAGGGTTACCAGCCGGACTTCCCGGGGCTCGACGACTTCCGCGGCACGCATCTGCACCCGCAGTTCTGGCCCGAAGATTTCGACTACGCGGGCAAGCGGGTGATCGTCATCGGCAGCGGCGCGACCGCGGTGACGCTGGTGCCCGCGATGGCCACGACCGCCGGGCACGTGACGATGCTGCAGCGCTCCCCCACGTACATGACCGTGCTGCCCGAGCGTGACCCGGTGGCCGACAGGCTGCGCCGCTGGCTGCCGTCCCGCGCGGCGCACAAGGTCGTCCGCGCCAAGAACATCCTGCTCTCGCAGGGCTTCTACCAGCTTGCCCGGCGGCGACCCGAGCGCGTGAAGGCCCTGCTGCGGCGCTTCGCCCTCCACCACCTGGACGACCCGGCGTACCTCGACGAGCACTTCACGCCGGCGTACCAGCCGTGGGACCAGCGGCTGTGCGTGGTGCCCAGCGGCGACCTGTTCCAGGCGATCAAGGGCGGCCGCGCCTCGGTGGTCACCGCCCACATCGACCGGTTCGTGCCCGAGGGGATCCGGCTCGCCGACGGGCGGGTGCTCGAGGCCGACGTCGTCGTCTCCGCCACCGGGCTGTCGCTGCTGGCCATCGGCGGCGTGCAGCTCACCGTGGACGGCACGCCCGTGGAGCCCGGCAGGACCGTCGCCTACCGCGGCGTGATGCTCAGCGGCGTGCCGAACTTCGCGTACTGCATCGGCTACACCAACGCGTCGTGGACGCTGCGGGCCGACCTCTCCCACCGGTACGTGTGCCGGCTGCTGGCGTACATGGACAAACATCGATACACCACGGCCACGCCGCAGGAGAAGCCCGGACCCCGGCGGCCGCTGCTCGACCTGACCTCCGGGTACGTGCAGCGCGCTTTGGACAGCTTCCCGCGGCAGGGCGACCGCGACCCGTGGACCGTACGCCAGAACTACCTGCTGGACGTGCTCACCACACCCCGCGCCGACGTACGCCGGGACATGACGTTCAGCCGTACCCCCGCACCCGCCCCCGCCCTCGAGGAGATCCGTTGACGCGTCTGACCCCGTACCGTTTCACCGGCCGGACCGCGGTCGTGACCGGCGCCGCGAGCGGCATCGGCGAGCAGCTGGCGCACGGCCTCGCCGGGCGCGGCAGCGACCTGGTGCTCATCGACCGCGACGCGCTGCGCCTGGACGCCGTCGCCGAGGCGATCCGCGCGGCGCACCCGGGCCGGACCGTCGAGTCGCTCGTGGTGGACCTCGCCGACCGGGAGGCCGTGATCGCCGCCGCGACCGGTGTCCGGGAGCGGCACCCGCGGCTCGGCCTGCTGGTCAACAACGCCGGCGTCGCCCTCGGCGGCCGCTTCGACCAGGTCAGCGTCGAGGAGTTCGAGTGGGTCATGGCGGTGAACTTCACCGCGCCGATGCTGCTCACCCACCACCTGCTGCCCGCGCTGAAGGCGGAGCCCGGCTCGCACCTGGTCAACGTCTCCAGCCTGTACGGCCTGATCGCCCCGCCGGGGCAGTCGGCGTACAGCTCGAGCAAGTTCGCGCTGCGCGGGCTCAGCGAGGTGCTGCGCAGCGAACTGCTCGAGTCCGGGGTGGGCGTGACGACGGTGCACCCCGGCGGGGTCCGTACCCGGATCGCCGAGAGCGCCCGCGCAGCCGCCGCGGCGTCCCCTGACGAGGTGGAGCGCGAGCAGCGGAAGTTCGCCGCGCTGCTGACGTACCCGCCGGAGAAGGCCGCGGCAGACATCCTGGAGGGTGTGCGGCGCCGCCGCGGCCGGGTCCTGATCGCCGTCAGCGCCAAGGTCCCCGACCTGCTCGCCCGGCTGCTGCCCGGCTCGCACCTGCGCGTGCTCAACCGGCTCACCGAGGCCGCCGCGCGCGGCGGCAGGACCCGGGCGCGGGTGACCCGATGAGGCATCTGACCGTAGGCGGCGCCGCCGTGCGCGTGCACGAGACCGGCGACCCGGCGAACCCGCCGATCCTGCTGCTGCACGGCATCGGGCGCAGCCTGGAGGACTGGCTGCCGCAGCACGAGCGGCTGTCCGACTCCTGGCGGGTGATCAGCGTGGACCTGCCCGGCTTCGGCCTGTCCGACCGGATGCCCGGGCCGATCACGCTGGCCTCGCTGGCCCAGGGCGTGCTGGCCACGGTGGACGCGCTGGACGAGCGGCGGCCGCTGCACGTCATGGGCAACTCGCTCGGTGGCGCGGTCGCGATGCGGCTGCTGGTCGCCGCGCCGGCCCGGGTGGCGACGCTGACGCTGGTCAACAGCGCCGGCTTCGGCAAGGAGGTCGCGTTCTTCCTGCGGGTCCTGGCGATCCCTGGCGTCGGCCGGCGCCTGATGCGGCGCATGGACGCGAAGGCGGCGCGCCGGGTCGAACGCAGCCTGTTCGTCGACCGGGCGCTCGTCACCCCGGAACGGGTCGAGTTCGCGCTGCGGGTGGCCGCCCGCCCCGGGTACGCCCAGGTGTTCCTGGAGACCGCGCAGGCCCTCGGCGGCTTCCGCGGCGTCCGGCGGCCGTGGCGGGACGAGCTGCTCGCGGCGGCCGCCCGGCACCCCCGCCCGACGCTGCTGGTCTGGGGCGACCGGGACCTCATCCTGCCGGCCACGCACCTCGCCGCGGCGCGGGCGGCGTTCCCCGACGCCCGGTCCCACCTGTTCCCCGAGACCGGGCACATGCCGCAGATCGAACGCGCCGACGAGTTCGCCGACCTGGCCCGGCTGTTCCTCACGGCCCGCTCGGAGCATCCCGCTTGACTCTTCCCGGCGTCGCTCCGAGCATCGCCGGGAGCCTCCGCTTAACCGAGTAGGCCACGGTGTGGGCACCGGGGCGGCGGCCGTCGGACGGCACGGCGGCCTGACCTAGAGTGATCGACATGTCCGTCTGGCCGACCAGTCCCGCCCATCACCGCTGGCTCGACCAGCACAGCCGCGACCTGCTCGCCTTCGGGCGCCGCACCGCCGACCCGGGCGGCGGCGCCCGCTGGCTCGACGACCGCGGCGAACCCGAGCCGGGCCGGCCCACCTCGGCGCTGATCAGCTGCCGGATGACCCACGTGTACGGCATCGGCGCGCTGCTCGGCGTTCCCGGCGCCGGCCGGATCGCGGCCCAGGCGATGGCCGGGCTCACCGGCCGGCTGCGCGACACCGAGCACGGCGGATGGCACTCCTCGGTCGCCGAGGACGGCACCGCCGAGCCGGGCAAGAGCTGCTACGACCACGCGTTCGTGCTGCTGGCCGCGTCCACCGGGGTGCAGGCCGCGCTGCCCGGCGCCGACGACCTGCTCGCGGAGGCGTCGCAGGTCTTCCTGGACCGCTTCTGGGACGAGAAGGCCGGCATGTGCGCCGACACGTGGGACACCACCTTCACCACCCTCGACGACTACCGGGGCATCAACGCCAACATGCACACCGTCGAGGCGATGCTGTCGGTGGCGAGCGTGACCGGTGACCGCGCCTGGATCGACCGCGCGGTGCGCATCTGCCGCTTCGTCGTGGCCGCCGCGTCGGCCCACCAGTGGCGCATCCCCGAGCACTACGACGCCACGTGGACGCCCCAGCCCGACTACAACCTCGACAAACCGGACCACGCCTTCAAGCCGTACGGGGCCACGATCGGCCACGGCCTCGAGTGGTCCCGCCTGCTTCTGCACGCCGCGTCGGCCCCGACCGTCGCAGACCCGTCCTTCGCCTCCGCCGCCCGCAACCTCTTCGACCGCGCGGTCGCCGACGGCTGGGCGGTCGACGGGAACCCCGGCTTCGTCTACACGACCGACTGGACGGGCCGGCCCGTTGTCCGCGACCGCATGCACTGGGTGGCGGCCGAGGGCATCAACGCCGCGGCGGCGCTGCACGCGTACACCCGGGAGCAGGCGTACGCGGACTGGTACCGCACGTGGTGGGACTACACGGACGCGTACCTGATCGACCACGAGCACGGCTCCTGGTTCCACCAGCTGGACCCGGCGAACCGGCCGACGGCCACGGTCTGGCCCGGGAAGGCGGACCTGTACCACGCTTTCCAGGCGACGCTCGGAGCCCGGGTGCCGCTGTGGCCCATGCTGGCGACGGCCGTGGACGACCACCTGGGGTAGGCCCGCAGCAGCAGTACGTCAGGGAATTTCTTACTACAGTGTCCTGGGGGTTGGAACGACGCGGTCCGGCAAGACACGACCTGCAGGAGGCTCGCCTGATGCCCGAGCTCGACTTCCCGCTCTGGCTCCGGGCGAGCCACCTGATCAACTTCTTCCTGATGGGGCTGCTGATCCGGTCGGGCTGGCAGATCATCGCCACGCATCCGCGGTTCTACTGGCGCAACGACTGCGGGCCGGGCACCGAGTGGATCAAGTTCACCCGGCGGGTGGTGCCGCCCGAGGAGGGCGCGTTCATGGCCCGCGACGACGAGTCGTCGCTGCCCAGCTGGCTGGCCCTGCCCGGTGCGAAGAACATCGGGCTGGGCCGGCACTGGCACGGGCTCGTCTCCATGCTCTGGGTGCTCAACGGCGCGGCGTACGTCGGCCTGCTGTTCCTGACCGGCGAGTGGCGTCGCATCGTTCCCACCTCATGGGACATCGTCCCCGAGGCGTGGGAATCGCTGAAAATTTACGCCGGGTTCGGGGTGCCGAGCATCGAGCACTTCACGCCGTACGACTCCCTGCAGCACCTGCTGTACTTCACCGTCGTCTTCATCGCTGCCCCGCTGATGATCGCCACCGGGCCCGTCATGTCCCCGGCGGTGATCGGCCGGTACCCGTGGTACCCGAAGGTCTTCGGTGGCCGGCAGGCGGCGCGCTCCATCCATTTCCTCGGGATGGTGTTCCTGACCGCGTTCATGGTCATGCACATCGCGCTGGTGTTCATCGTCCACCGCGACCACAACGTCACGCAGATGGTCTTCGGCTCGTACGACCCGGCGAAGGTGGCGCAGGCGACGACCATCATGGTGCTGGCGACGGTCCTCGTTGTCGCCGCCTGGATCGCGATCAGCTACCTCAGCATCCGCGACGTACGCGCGACCCAGCGGTTCCTGTTCCGCCTGCTGGAGCCCATCCGGGCGGTCACGGTCAACCGGATGCACCCGCGCACCCGCAAGCTGGGCACGTACACCGAGCAGGACATCTCGCCGTACCACTGGAGCAACGGCAGGCATCCGACGCCGGAGGAGTCGCCCGAGTGGCACGCGCTCGCGGCGGACGGGTTCCGCGACTATGTCCTGCGGATCGGCCCCGCCGACAACCCGGTGACCGTCACGTTCGACCAGATCAAGGGGCTGCCTCAGCAGGAGCAGATCGCGATGCACACCTGCATGCAGGGCTGGACGGGCATCGCCAAGTGGAAGGGCCCGAAGGTCGCCGACCTGATGGCCCTGGGCGGGGAACGGCCGGCCGACGCCCAGTACCTCCTGGTCACGTCGTTCGGGACGGCGCAGAAGATGCACGGGGACCGGCCGCTCGAGCCGTACTACTCCTGCATCCCGCTGGCGGACTGCCTGGAGGACGAGTCCATCTTCGCCTGGTCGATGAACGACAAGCCCCTGCCGTGGACCTTCGGCGCCCCGCTGCGGCTGCGGGTCGAGTCGATCCACGGGTACAAGATGGTCAAGTACGTCCGCTCCGTGGAATGGATCGCCGACTACCGCACGGTGGGTGACGGCATGGGTGGCACCCGCGAGGACTCCGGCTACCAGGCGATCAACGCCCGCATCTGACCGCCCCGCCCGCGCGCCGGGCGCAGCCGACCCGTTCGCCGGCTGCGCCCTCGCGTCCCGCTACTTCACCGGTACCCAGGCGGCCCGGTCCGCCACCTCGACCGGCTTGAGCCCCTCGGTGATCTTCTTGACCTCGGCGGCCGGCAGGGCGTTGCTGAACATCCCGTCGACCTGGATGAAGTACTCGCCCAGGACCCGGGTGCACACCGGCTGCGCGTAGCAGTGGACGCCCTTCCTGCCGCGGATCGCCTCGTCCTTCAGGGTGCTCCGGGAGACGAAGATCTTCACCGTACGGGGGGTGGCCTCGTCCACCACGGCGGCCCGGTCGTCCGCGAGCGGGCCGTCGTGCAGGTACAGCTCCGAGACCGTGGTGCTCAGGTCGGCGTCCGTCTCGGTGACCGCGATCGGCTGCCAGCCCGCGGGCAGGTAACCGAGCCGGTACGGCGCCCGCACCGGCCGCTCCGGCACCACGCTCAGCGCCTCGGCGACCGCCACCGCGTCCTCGGTGCTCTGGTTGACCTGGGCGTCGCGGGGGACGTACGTGGCCCACGCGCCTTGCCCGTACTGCCAGGCCAGCGCCACCCGCGTGAAGCCGCCCGCCGGGTCGAACGAGGGACTGGCGGACGGGGCACCGGGCACGTTCACCATGGCCGAGGCGTACGAGACCGTGTGGCCGACGCCGGGCCGGCCGGCGACCGTGACCGAGAACTCGGGGCCCACCTTCGTCTGCGGATCGGCCCGGCGGAAGCTGTCCGGGTTGTAGACGCCCGGCTGGTAGACGGTGATCATGCCGTCGACCAGCGGATAGTTCTTGCCGTCGTCCCCGGGCCAGGTGGCGCCGTCGCGGTAGACCGGCACCTCCTGGTATCCGGCCGTCACCTCACCGGCGGGCCCGATCCGGTACCCGCCGGCCCGCGCGTCACCGAAGACGGTGGTGAAGCCGGCGGGCAGCGTGAACCCGCCGGGCTGCGCGGCCGACTGCCCGGTCGCCTGCCGGCCGGCCGGTGTGGAACCCAGCCCCGACACCGCCGCCACTGCGATCGCCAGGCACGCCGCCCCGGCCCCGGTAGCCGCGGCGAGGCGGCGCCGGGCCCGGATCCGCCCGGCCCGGACGATGATGTCATCGGTGGTCGTACGCGGCGCGGGTGCGGAATCCCGCGCCGCTTCCAGCACGTCACGGACGTGATAGGACATGGTCCCTCTCCTCCTCGCGCAGGGTGATGTCCTCGGCGGCCAGGACGGCCCGCAACGTGTCCAGTCCCCGCGAGCTCTGGCTCTTGACAGTGCCGGTCCGGCACCCCAGGACCTCCGCGGTCTCCTCGACGCTGAGGCCCTCGAGGAACCTCAGCACCAGGACCGCGCGCTGCCTGGGCGCCACATGGCGCAGGGCGGCGTGCAACCGCAGCCGTTCGTCGACATCACCGGACCGGTCCCGCACCGGCACCTCGGGCAGCGCGTCACCGGCCGACCGCTCCCGCCGCCAGGGCCGCCGCTTCTCCCCGATCGCGGCCCGGATCACCATGGTCCGGGCGTACGCCTCGGGCGTGCTCACCTTGTTCCACCGCAGATAGAGCTTGGCCAACGCACCGGAGACCGCATCCTCGGCGGCCTGCCAGTCGCCGCAGGTCACGTACGCAAGAGCGCGCAGCGGCTCGAACCGGACGCGGACGAACTCGCGAAAGCCCTCGTCGTCTTCGGCATCCACTCGGTAGTGCTCCCTTCGTCGCCACCTAGAGGCGCGCTGGCTGAGGAAAGGTTGCATACCGGGTCGAGATTTTTCGGCGGGGTTGGGTTTCAGGCTTCAGTCCCTTTCGCTCCGGAATGGCAAGCTTGTGCCCATCATCGCCAGTTCGTCATGGCGATCGTCGTGAGGCCGGGGGACGGGACACAGACCGACGGTCCGGGGTCAGCCATCGATTGGATTAGCTTTTCGACGTACGGGGTACAGGCTGCCCCGCGGGAGATGCCCGCCGACGAAACGGAGCGCACCATGTTGATCGTAGGGCTCATCCTCTTGCTGCTGGGCATCTTCCTGAAGGTGTCGATTCTCTACACGATCGGAATCATCCTCCTGGTGATCGGCGCGGTGCTGTGGATCCTCGGCGCCGTCGGCCGCCCGGTCGGTGGCCGAAAAGTCTGGTTCTAGCATTACCTGATGGACAGTACGGAAAAGGCGCCACACCTCCGGGTGGGCGCCTTTCCGATGTCCGGAGCCGAATAGGGGCAGCCGCGGACCGGCTCACTGGTCCCAGCGGTGCGCCACGTCGATGGTGATCCGGCCGTGCCCGTCCGAGCCGGTCGAGGCGGTGACCCGGAACGGCAGCCGGGCGCGTACGCCCAGATCGAAGCTCGTGTAACCCTCATAGCTGCCGGCATAGAGCAGGTCGCGCAACGTCTGGTAGCGCAGGACATTGACGGCATGGTCGCCCGTACGCCGGTTGTAGGTGACGGTCCCGTCGGTGGCGTAGACGGGCGCGAGCAGCACGACATCGAGGTGGGCATCGCCGGCCGCGTACGGCGTGACGTTCAACCCTTCGCCGCCGGTGTGGACCGCGTCCGCGTACTCGACGTGGTAGCCGTCAGCCGCGCCGGTGAATTCGAAGACCGTACGGTCATAGCAGCTCTGCTGACTCGTGGTGACGCGCAGCAGCGCGGCCGGCGCGCGCGGCGGATGGGCCGTGACCAGGGACTGCGACATCCGACAAGTCCCGGTCAGCGACCACCGGCGGCAAGCAGCAGCAGCACGACCGCCTGCCGGCCGCCGCGCTCCAGCGGCGTTCGCATAGATGACAACGGCGCCGCCACCCTGACGACCCGCGTCGGGCGCATTTCACGGCTCAGCTCTTCAGGAAACCCTTGATCCGATGTGCCGCGTCGGCCGGCGAGATATCAGTGACGTCAATTTTGACGGTGTCGATCTCGTCATACAGCGGCAGGCGCGCCAGGCTGAGCTCCACAATTTCCGGGCCTCGCTTTCCCGCTGCGATGTCGCGGCTCAGCCTTTCCGACAGCGCCTCTTCATTGCTGACGAGCGAGAAACTGTGGACCGTGCGGCTTCCATGATTCAGCCTCGCTATGAGATCGTCCAGTATCCGCTGTTCATGGAGCACCCAGCAGAAGATGATGTTGTCGAACTCCGAGCAGTCGAGGAACCCGTTGAGCAGGTGAGCGATATTGCTCTCAACCATCCGTATCGTCTCCTGCGTGACGACGAACGGACGCATGTCCCAACACCAGTCACCGTCAAGAAACACGTTCCGCGGGAGTATCCTCTGCAGTTCGCGACACGTCGCGGTCTTGCCGATCCCCATCGTGCCGCCGACGATGACCAGGTTTTTCATCAACCTAGTGTTTCATAGACGATCATGTGTTGGACGTGGTGGTAGCCGGGAAACCAGCTGCGCCGTACCTAGGCGTGCAGCATGTCCAGGAAGCCGGCGGAGCTTGGCGCCAGCGGCACAACTCCCCAGTCCACGCTCCAGAAGACGACAGGTCACCAAGGGTTCGCCCCTCCGTTCTCGTCCGCAGCGTTGCTGAACCTTCCAGCGCGTCCGGGGCAGGGAGCCCGGACCGATCAGGAAGAGCAGGCAGGAGCGGCCCGCCGTCGCTTGGATGCACCCGTGCTCGGCAATTACCTCGACCGGAACCCCGTTCAGGCGGTCCGCGGCAGCGACATAGTGGTTGTTCCCGGCAACGGCATACCTGAAGAAACAGGCGCCTTGAAGTGTAAGGCGTCCAAGGCGCAACGAAGGAGCGCTTCCCGGTCTGCGGATCCTGCAATCATTTGATGCGCAGAATCGAATCCGGCGTCGAGCCGGTCGTGGGATCGCCTGAGGTCGCTGAGATATCGCGGGTTCGGCTTCCACAGCATATTGTACGATGGATAGCCGGTCATCCCGTCCGGTATCTGATGAGCGGGCTCAACGATCGTGGCATCATGGCCCCTGACGGATGTGAACAGGTCCCAGCTACGCCGCTGCCACAGGAGCCATCCTGGCGTGTTTCTGCAAAAGCTGTGTACCGCGGCAATCGACATCGCCAGGTAAGCCGCCCGGAATCGCGAGCGAACCCTCCACCGTTCTGGACGCATGCCGGCCTTCGCCTTGCCCAGCAGACCCGCCCCGTCCGCTTCAATGACCTCGAGCAGAATGTGATACCGCTGTTCGATGGCGGCGCAGATCCCGTGACCGACCGAGGTGGCGTTCAAGTAATCGAGGTTCGGCGACGCAAGCGGCTGCCCGCTCCACCGGACGGCGAACATCAAGTCCCTGAGCTGGCATTCGATGGTTTTCTCCAGTGCGCTTTCGATTCGCCGCAACGTGCGCTCGTCCGTCTGCATGACGAGCTTCCGCGCGCCGTTCACGAGCGATATCACCGTGCCGACGTGCTCCAACGCGCCTCCCCAGGCCCGATCCAACTCCTTACCCCAGACGGTCAACGAGCCGGCGTGGTGGCACGTTGCCCCCCGCTTTCTCCATCCTCGCGCGCCCGTCCGCGGCCGGTGGTCAACTACGGCGTTGCCGCCCCGTCCGTGCCGGCTGGGACCTAGGGTCGACGCATGGCTGATCTCGTGCGCGCTGAGGCGTTGTTCTACCGCCTGGGCGACATCTTCTGCTCGACGTTCATCAAGGGAGTCGATGAGGCGGAAGCGCTGCGCAGGATGGGCGGCTACGCGGACACCTTTGCCCGGCGGTCAGAGGCGGAGCTGGACGAGCTGATGGACGACTTCGACGAGGGGTACCCGCGGATGGCCGCCGCCCTGGCTCTCGGGGCATGGTCGGTGGTGGTCGAACCGTACGGTTTCGAGGGTTCAGATGTCGCGCTGCTGGAGTCGCTGTCGCGTGGCACGGAAGCGCTGTCGGTTCTGCGGCACGATTACGCGTCGCCGCAGGTGGCGTACGCGATTGATGGGACCGTCGTTGCCGGTTTCGACCCGGACTTCTCCGCCGGCGATCGGATGTGGGGCAGCGATCCAGCTGCCCTCAGGCCTTTCATGCGCGATGCCGGCTTCGCCGATTCGTCCGCGGACGACGAAGACTCGTGGGAGCCGGCCGGTCCCAAGGCTCTGGTCCTGGCCGAGCTCGTCACCGGCACCAGGATGCCCGCGGACCCGTTCACCGCTGCCGCGTTGTCCGCGCAGATCGAGCCGTGGTTCGTCACTCCGCCCGGTCCGGGGGATCGCCTGACCGCCGACTCGTACGAGCGGGGCACCGGCGATCTGGTCGCGGCGGCCGAACGCGCCGGCCCTGCGAGACAGCGGACGTCGGCGGTGGCCGAGGTGACCCGGTTGGCTGCGACGCTCGGCCTCGACGGGATCCCGGAGCTCACGGACTTCCTCGACTCGGCCGCCCAGGGCGTTGCCACACCCGTGGCTGCGGACTCGGGCCTGGGCCATCACGTCCGCGACTGGCTGACGGCCCAGAAACGAGCGGGCGATTCCCTCAACGGCCCTGATCGGGCCCGCCTCAGCGATGCGCAGCGAACGCAGGGCTACAGGTACGGCTGGTTCGTCACCGCGTTGCGCGGACTGCTCGACCCGGACCCGAAGCACGCGCTGCTGGCCGCGCTCAGGCCGGTGGGCTCAGTCCCGGACCTGTTCGGCGGTGCCGCCGCTCGCAGCGCCGTCCTGAGCTCGATGGCCTCCGGAACGTAACGCCGAAGCGCGCAACTCCACCGCCAGGAGTCCATCCGCTGACAGCAGATTTCCTTGGGGTGTCGGCGTTTCCCGGCCGATCGTGGAGGCCGGAACGCCGAACGCGAGGAGACAGCGACCATGCAACTCACGAATGGGGTCAGCCCCTGGACCGCGGGGTCCATCGACGATCAGGTGGCCGCGCGGCTGCTGCATCAGCGGATCATCGTGCTCGGGAGTGAGGTTGACGATCCGGTGGCGAACCGGCTGTGCGGGCAGCTTCTGCTGCTCTCCGCCGAGGATCCGCTCGGCACGATCAGCCTCTACATCAACTCGCCGGGCGGGTCGGTCAGCGCCGGGCTGGCCATCTACGACACGATGCGGCTGATTCCGAACGACGTCAGCACCCTCGCCCTCGGTCTGGCCGGAAGCATGGGCCAGTTCCTGCTCACCGCGGGCACGCCCGGTAAACGCTTCAGCCTTCCGCACGCGCAGATCCTCATGCATCAGGGTTCCGCCGGCTTCGGTGGCACCGCCGCCGACGTGGAGATCTACGCCGATCAGCTGGAACGGATCGGGACCACCCTGCTTCGGCTCACCGCCGAGCACACCGGGCAGAGCTTGGCGGCCGTCGAGCGTGACAGCAGGCGGGACCGGTGGTTCACCGCTGACGAGGCCCGGGAGTACGGGCTGATCGACCACATTCTGGGCAGCGTCGACGACGTGCGCCCCGCCGTCCAGCGCCTGCCGATGGGGCTGAGCGCATGAGCCAGTACACGATTCCCACCGTGGTGGAGAGGACGCCGACCGGCGAGCGCGCCTTCGACATCTACTCCCGGCTGCTCTCCGACCGCATCATCTTCCTCGGCACCGAGATCGACGACGGCGTCGCGAACGTGGTGATCGCCCAGCTGCTGCACCTCGAGTCGGCCGGCGAGCAGGAGGTCGCGCTGTACATCAACTCGCCGGGCGGCTCGTTCAGTGCGCTCACGGCGATCTACGACACCATGAACTTCATCCGCTGTGACGTCACGACCTTCTGCGTGGGGCAGGCGTCGTCAGCGGCGGCCGCTCTGCTGGCGGCCGGCACCCCGGGCAAGCGCTCGGTGCTGCGGCACGCCAAGGTGACGCTGCACCAGCCGTCGAGCCAGGCCCGCGGCACCCTGCCCGACCTGGCGGTCGAGGCCAAGGAGGTGGCGAAGGTACGGGCCGAGATGGACCGGATACTGGCCGACCACACCGGCCACTCGACAGCGAAGATCCGCGAGGACACCGACCGCAGCATGGCGCTGACGGCGGCGGAGGCTGTCGCGTACGGCCTGGCCGACCAGGTGATCACCACCCGGCCCGCCCGCGCGTACCGCCTGAGCGCGTAGAACGCGGGCCGTCCCCGTACGGATCAGGCGGCGAGCAGCATCACGTCGCCGCCGCGCTGTGGCCGGATCGGGGCCGGCGCCGCAGTGGCCCGGCGCAGTCGGGCCTGATCGAACCGGAGCACGGCGGCCCGGCCGGCGGTGAGGTCCTGCCGCACCTCGGCGAGCAGGTCGACCAGATCGAGGCCCAGCGAATCGCAGACCGCAGCCACGATCTCCGAGCTGGGCTCCTTGCGGCCGCGCTCGACCTCGGAAAGGTACTGCACGGAGACGTTCGCGTCGCGAGCCACCTCGGCGAGAGTGCGGCGCTGCTCCTGCCGCCGGCGGCGCAGCACCTCACCGACCACCGTGCGCAACAGCGGCCGGCGATGCCCATCGGTGTGCCGCAGGTCAGCCATAGGCCCACCCTAGGACCTGACCCCGCCTTTCCGAGGTCCCGGCCGTTAAGCCAGGAGCGAATCCCGCGGCTCTGACCGCCGGGCTGCCGCTAGCGGCTAATAGCGGAACTTGTGCCGGGCGCTGCGCCGGTTCACCCGCGCCGGCATCTCGTCCACGTTGTCGCGTCCGGGCCGTCGCTCGTCCGGCTCACGGCCCTGGGTAAAATCCCGCATCGTCACGACGAAGCCCTGGACCAACTTGTCCGCGCGCAGGTCCCGGTACGTGGCCTCGACCAGCACCTGACTCCCGTCGGCCCGTACCAGCGAGCAGTAGACGACCCCGTCCCCGGAGCTGCGGAACGCCTGACGCAGCGGTACGCGATCATCCGGGTGCACCAGCTCGTCGAGGGTGGCCAGGGGCGGGAGGTCCTCGGTGCCGAGCAGCTCGCGCAGGGACGGGCTGGCGTACCGGATGCGTTGATCCTCGTCGATCACGACCATGATGTCCGCGCTGTTGCGGATCACCGCGCGCAGGTAGAGGTCGCTGTCGCGGCGGCCGACCGCCTCGACCAGGGAGATGCG
Organism: Nucisporomicrobium flavum; assembly: GCF_016464385.1. GTDB lineage: Bacteria > Actinomycetota > Actinomycetes > Mycobacteriales > Micromonosporaceae > Actinoplanes > Actinoplanes flavus_A. The sequence goes on from NZ_JADMLH010000028.1 coordinate 31,159, forward strand.
GTCCAGCGCGAGCGCCGCCTGGCCGGCCAGGACCTCGAGGGTGTCGCGCGTGGCGGTGAGGATGTCGCGGCGGCCCTCCAGGATGAGGGCTCCGCCGCTGGGCCGGGCGACGGCGAGCGGTTCCAGCCGGAGCGGGCAGACCAGCGTGGCGTAGTCGCGGTCCGAGTCCTCGGTCCACCAGCTCCGGTGCGCCGGGCCGGGCACCGCTTCGGGCGTGACCCTGCGGTCGTCGAGGGAAAAGACGGTGCTGCGGATCGCGTACGGTGGCATGAGCTGGGCGACAGCGGCCCGGACGGCCGCGTCGACGGCTGCGGTGTCGGCGGCGGCGACCAGCGCGGCGCTCGCCTGCCGCAGGGCGCGCTCCCGTGCCAGGGCCTGACCGTTGAGGGTCACCGAGTCGGTCAGGCGCGTGATGGTCAGCAGAAGCGTGATCGCACCGGCCGCGGCGATCACCACGCCGTCGCTGACCGTGCCGTGGATCGCCTCGATCAGCAGAACGACCGGCGGGGTCGCGACCGAGATGCCCAGCAGCGCCGCCCAGCGCGCCCGCCACGGGCTCGGCCGCGGCGCCGCGGGCTCGGTGAGCCTCACCATCGACGGGTGCAGCGCCGCGGCGCCCCAGGCCAGGTAGAGCACCACGAACCCGGACTCGCTCAGCCGCCCCGGCCACATCGGCTGCACGATGTCGCTGACCAGGACCCCCACCGCCCCGATGACCAGCAGCACGGCGGAGAGATTCCGCCCCACGGCGACGAGGACGCGGGCAACGACGGCGAGGAGCAGCAGGGCCCCGATCACGTACGCCCCGGAGACGTTCCCGATCCGGCCCGCGTCGCCGACGACGAACACCCAGACCACCAGCAGCGTGGAGCACGCGAACGCGAGCAGGTCGATGAGTCGCGCCCGGTCGACGAGAATCGCGCCGACGCGGGTCAGCCGCAGCAGACTCCAGGCGACCAGCACGAACATGGCGTAGAAGAAGAAGTCGGCCACGCCGGGCCGGCCCAGCGCGGTCAGCACATCGCCGGCGGCGCTCGCCACGATGGCCCCGGCGAGCAGGAGCCAGGGGCCGACCCGGGCGGGCCGGTGACGACGGACGCCGTAGACGATGGCGGCCGCGCTCCCGAACCCCAGCACAACCCATTCGAAGGCCCTCAGCACGCATAACTAGTACCAGCGGCATTGCTGTCTGTCCACGTCGGTATATACGTAGAGCTACGCTTTGTCCTACCCCGCCCGACCCGGAGATGGAGAATGCGGTTGGCCGAGGCCGGCGTCGCGGGCTCGCGCCACTGCCGCCGCGCGGTCACTGACCTGAAGTTTGAACAGCACCGAGGCGACATGGTTGCGGACGGTCTTCTCGGACAGGACAAGGCGGCGGGCGATCTCATGATTCCTGTGTCCGGCGGCGACGAGCTCCAGGACTTCGCGTTCCCGACAGGTGAGCTCGGGGAACACTGTGGCGGTGTAGTCCTTGTGGGCGCCGGTGAAGAAGTCCACGATGCGCTGCGCCACTCCGGTGCCGTACACGGCGTCCCCGCGGGCGACACTGAGCACCGCCCGGATGATGTCGTCGCGGTCCGCTCCTTTGAGCAGGTATCCCCGTGCCCCGGCCCGCATGGCGCCGAAGAGTGCCTCGTCGTCCTCGTGCATCGTCAGGACGAGCACCGCGACGTGCGGATGCCGGGCGGCGATCTGCCGGGTGGCGTGCGTACCGTCCGTGCCGGGCATGGCGAGATCCGTGATGACGACGTCAGGAACGGTACGCTCCACCAGCTCGACCAACTCCGCACCGGACGAGGCCTCGCCGAGCAGATCGATCTGCGCTACGGCGCTGATGGCCGCGCTCAGCCCGAAGCGGAACATCGGATGATCATCGGCAATCACCACCCGTACCGGGACCGGCTCCTCCATCATGATCTCCTCAGCGGCAGGGTGGCGGTGATCGTGGTACCCGCGTCGGTGGAGCGAACGCCGAACTCTCCGCCCAGCGCTTCGGCACGCCGCCGCATCGACGTCAGCCCCACCCCGGCCGAGGCATCGAGGCTGCCCATGCCGTGGCCGTCGTCGCTGACCGCGATGTGCAGGGCGTCATCGGCGCTGATGACCACCCGAGCATGCTCGGCGCGGGCGTGCCGGGCCGCATTGGTCAGCGCCTCGGTGATGATGCGGTACGCCGCCACCTCGACATCGGGAGCCAGCACGGGGAGGGCGTCGGTGGTCACGTCCACGGGCAGGGCCGCGTCCAGGGTGCCGGCATGCCGTTCGATCGCCCGGGTCAGCCCCGCGCTGTCCAAAACGGTCGGCCGGAGCCCGTCGATGATGCGTCGGACGTCTCGCACGGCAGTGTCTGTTTCCTCGCGCAGCCGCCGCACGAGCGTCGCGGCTGAGGGCTCACCGACGAGGCCCTCGAGCGCCTGCAGCCCCAGGCTCATGCCGGTCAGGGAGGGCCCGAGGCCGTCATGCAGGTCGCTGCGGAGACGGTCACGCTCGTCGCGGGTCGCGGTCACAACCCTGTTGCGCTCCGCGTCCAGGGCTTCGGTCAGCTCTGTCGCCGATACGACGACGGCGAGCTGCGCTGCCAGGGCGGTCAACAGGCGCCCCTCGACCTCGGCGTACCGCTCACCTGCCGGAGGGTGAGCCACCCGCAGCTCGCCGATCTCCGCTCCCCCGAAGCGCAGCGGCAGCGCCAGATACCGGGCCGGTTCGTCGCCGGCGGACGCGAGGGTCCTTCCTCCCAAAGTGACGATCGTCGCGCCGTCGGCGCGCACCGCGCTGACGACGGCGGCGAGGGCTGCCGGCAACAGCTCCAGGTGGTCAGTGACCGCGACGCTGTTGCTCAGGTCCGTCAGAGCCCGGAGTGGATCCCGGCGGGCTCCGTAGATGACACGGTTCGCCGCCCGTTGCAACCATTCCCGCGCCGGAGCGAGGCCGACCGCGACGATCGCCGCGGCTACCACGGCTGGAAGCGCGCTGCGCTCCAGAACCGTGCTGAGCACTGCGCTGACTGTCAGGTAGACGGCGAACACCAAAGCGGTCAGCACGGCGTACACCAGACCGCGGCGCAGGACCGCGCGCACTCCGAGCAGGCGGTATTGAAGCACCCCGACGGCGATCCCGAACGGCATCATCAGCCAGGGGCTGGTCAACGCGCTGATGAGTGCTTCCAGCTCCACATGGTCGAGTGGGACGAGCAACGCAAGCCATGAGAACGCGGTCGGCACCACGCCACTGCCGACGTACCAGGCCAGCTGCTGCCGGTACGGGTATACCGCGTGCCGCCATCTGATGAAGGTGCCGACCCAGATCGTGACCGCGGCCGGGGTGAACAGGAAGATGCCGACGACGTCGTCCCAGAGGTCCAGCCGCCAGCGATCCAGCACCGACTCGAAGACGTCGTACACGAGCAGCAGCACGATGCCGGCGGTGGCCGCGCCGACGGGCCACCGCCACCAGCGGGCGGGCAGGCGCCCATCCGGATACAGGGCGAGTACCACGCTCAGCAGGCTCAGCAACAGCACGCCGTCCAGGACCGAGCTGAGGCCCGACAGCAACGGCGGCGGGTCCGCCATCACCGGCCCGTTGGGCGATATCACCGCGTCGAGCGGTTGAAGGTACGACTGGATCGCCCCCATGGCGAGAAGCACCCAGCCGAGAACGTTCCGGGGCCGGAGCGCGGCGAGCGTACAACCGGCAGCGGTCCAGCCGAGTGCGGCGAGGGCGGTCACGATCACATCCGCGATCAGGGCGCGCGGCCACACAGCCGCGGGTATACCCGGGAAAGGCCACGCCATATCGGAGCGGATACGCCACACCGCGCCGATCACGACGGCGGCGAGGCAGGAGAGCGCGACCGATCCGATCACAAGCCGTCGCCACATGCCATCAGTGTGCGGGCCGATATGCCCGGGATGCAGGCATTTCTGGCCCGTGCGACCCGGGCGCTCCGCCCGATCCGGACGGGACACCCGTCTCATGCGCTCCCCGCACCGGGCGCTGGAGGGTGGACACGTCGCCGAGGCGACAACCCGGCCGCTCCCGCTGCCTGCACTCGACGAAAGGAGCTCACCTTGTTCACGACACACGGCACCGACCAGCCCGGCCCGGGAGTGGACACCGGCCCTGCGCGCACCGACAACCGGATCCGCGAGGCGGACGGTCCGCAGGACGTCTCGCAGGAACCGGGTCCGGCCGCGGACGGCGAGAATCGCGCCCGCCACGGCGGCGCCGATCGACTGCTCGATGTCGCCCGATCCCAGCTGGGCTATCGGGAGGGCGCCCGCAACGACACCAAGTACGGCCGGTGGTACGGCATGAACCACGCCGCGTGGTGCGACATGTTCGTTTCCTGGTGTGCCGACCGCAGCGGCCTGATCGACGTGGTCGGCAGGTTCGCCTACACCGTCCACCACGCCGGCTGGTTCCGGCAGCACGGACGGTGGGGCAGGACCCCGCGGCCCGGAGCGATCGTCTTCTTCGACTGGCGGGGCGGCAACGACATCTCGGGCATCGATCACGTCGGGATCGTGGAGGCCGTTCGGGGCGACGGGGCGATCGTCACGATCGAGGGGAACACCGGCGACATGGTGGCGCGGCGAGTGCGGCGCGCCAACATCGTCGGCTACGGGTATCCGGACTACGGCGACAGTGGCGACGCAGATGGGGCTCCGCCGTGGCCGGGCCGGGAACTTCGGCGTACCGATCCGATGATGCACGGCGGCGATGTGCGGATGTGGCAGACCCGCATGCGGCAGCGGGGATGGCCCATCACGGCCGACGGATGGTACGGCGACCAGTCGGCCCGCGCCTGCCGGCGATTCCAGCGCGAGAAGGGCCTCGATGCCGACGGCGTCGTGGGACCGCGAACCTGGCGGGCGACCTGGGAGGCGCAGATCTCCTGACCCGGGCCGGGCACAACCACATCTTGAAACGACTCAACCATGGGGGAAATCATGTCCATCAGTGCAATCTTCGCGGGCATCAGCGCGACCGCCGGCCAGATCAAGGGGATCGTCGAGGTGATCCATCTGGTGAACCGACCACGATCGGTGATCATCGAGGTGGACAACAACACCGATCTGACGTTGACCAGGAGCGGCGACCACTTCGAGCACGGCGACTATGCGGAAACGCCGGCACACCTTCTCGGCCCGAAGGCCGCCATGGTGTTCGGCGGGGTCAGCCGGGCGAACTCCGTCTTCACCGGGGTCGAAGGGCACGTCGACTGGGCGGCCGGCCCCGTCACCATGAGGGTGCACTTCGACAACCCGTTCATCGGGGCGAACTCCGGACGCGTGGAGCTGCTGGGCCCCCAGGCGCACCGGTTCGTCGCGTTCGCCACCATCGGGGCGGGCGACACCGAGGCGAAGATGCGCTACGAGCTGTTCCGGTCGGGGGCGGACGTGGTGTCGCAGGTGAGCCCGCCGGCCCGGGTGGAACCCGGCTCGACGAGCCCGGTGCAGGTGACCATGAAGAACACCTCGAATCAGGCGTGGACGGCGCAGGCCGCGTACGCCCTCGGCGCCCAGGCCCCGCAGGACAACTCCCACTGGGGAAACGGCCGGGTGGCATTGCCGCACGACGTCGCCCCCGGCGACGAGGTCACCTTCGCCTTCGACGCACATACCCCGGCCGCGCCCGGCGTCTACGCCTTCCAGTGGCGGATGGTGCAGGACGGCGTGACGTGGTTCGGCGACTTCTCGCCGCAGGTGCTCGTCCAGGTCGGGGAGCCGGTGACGGATCCCGGCGACAATCCCAAGTGGGGTAACAAGGAGAGTCTGCGCGAGAAGCTGGCGGTGCATCTGGAAGGAACGCACTGGCTGGGGGCATCCCGTTCGTGGGCCGTCCCGGCGGGGCTGGTGGCACGGGCCGCGATACCGGACGGAGAAGCATCGCCGTTCACCGAGCCCGCGGAGCGGACGGATGGCTGACCGGTGCCCGGCCGGCGTGCGTATCGTGCTCGCCGGCCGGGTCGACCGGGCCGCCGCGCGCCTGGCTGCCGAGTGGGACCGCTGGGCCCCGGCCGTCCTGATGACCCCGGCGGATGTCTGCCGGGCGGGCTGGGCCTGGACGGGCGACATCGGTGCGAGCCGCTGGGCGGCCGGCGGCCGGATCGGCACGGGAGACGACATCCTCGGGGTCTACGTACGGATCCCGGTCGTGCTGCCGGGCGAACTGCCGCATCTGCGCAGGGCGGACCGGGGGTTCGCCGCCCAGGAGACGCACGCCTTTCTCCTGGCGTGGCTGGCCGGCCTGGGCACCCGCGTCCTCAACCGTCCGACGCCCGGGAACCTCGCCGGGCCGGACATCAGCCGGGCGGCGTGGCTGCGGACGGCCGGGTCGGTGCTGGGCGACGACGGTGGCCGGTTCACCGGCCGGCTCGACGTGGTCGCCGGCAGGACGATCCAGCGGCGGGCGCCCGCGCCCCTTCGCTCGTGGTTCGTCCCGGCCGTGGCGGAACGGGTCGGCGCCGGAACGTTCACCATGGCCCTCCAGGACGGCCGGATCACCGGGGCCACGTGCTGGCCGGCCCTGCGAGCACCGGCCCGCCGGGCCCTGTTCGAGGCGGTCTCGTGATTCTCGTGTGGGGGTCGGACCCGCCGGCCCGGGCCGTCGGCGACCGGCTCCGCGCATCCGCCGAGCCGGTGATCCAGGTCGGTGCGGCCGACCCGTTCTCGGTGCGTCCCGCATCGGATGGCAGCCACGGCACGCTGGTCGTGCACGGTCGCTCCGTACCCCTCAACACGATCTCAGCGGCCTATCTCCGGCCACCACCGCCGGGCGGCGTGGCGCCCGGCGAGGGCCGGCCCGCTGTGCTCGACTGGGCTGAGACGACACCCGCGCTGGTGATCACGCGCCCCGCCGCCGCGGCGTCGAACAACTCGAAGCCGTATCAGACCGGGCTGCTGCGAGGGCTCGGCGCGACGGTGCCACCCACGCTGGTGACCACCGATCCGGCCGAGGCGCTGGCGTTCTGCCGGCGCCACGGCAGGGTGGTGTTCAAGTCGATCAGCGGCGTACGCAGCGTGACGCGGACGGCCACCACCGGCAGCCTCCGGGAGCTGCTCGCCCAGCGCGACCTGACCGCGTGCCCGACCCAGTTCCAGGCGTACGTTCCCGGCCCCGATTGGCGGGTCCACGTCATCGGCAGCCTCGTCCTGGGCTGCATGGTCGTCAGCCCGGCCGACGACTACCGATACGCGGAACGCTCCGGCCACCCGGTGTCGATCAGCCAGGTCGCGGTGCCGGCCGGGCTGCGTGAGCTGTGCCTGCGCATCTCGGCCGGCCTGTCGTTGCCGCTGGCCGGCATCGATTTCCGGCGGGACGAGGCCGGGAAGTGGCTGTGTTTCGAGGCGAACCCTTCGCCCGTGTTCACCTACTACGAGGCGCATACCGGGCAGCCCCTGACCCAGGCGGTCTGCGACCTGTTGGTCTCGGCGCGTCCGCCGGCGGAGCGGGTCAGTGAGCCCGGGCGACCGCCCCGTACCCCGTCGCCTCCGCCGGCGTCGGTCGCGGCCCCGGTTCGGGGCGCCAGTCCGAGACCGAGACGATGCCCGGTTCGAGCAGGTCGAGCCCTTCGAAGAACCGTGACACCTCCGCCAGCGGCCGGGGGCTGAACCGGGGCTTGATCGGCTCGTTGACCGCGTTCATGGCCGCGATCGTCTCGGGGTCCAGCGGGTCGAACGTCGCATGGGACAGGACCAGGTAGCTTCCCGCCGGCATCGCGTCGAAGAGGCGTTTCACGATCGCCCACGGGTCCTCGTGGTCCTCGACGAAGTGGAGGATCGCCACGAGGAGGAGCGCCACCGGCTGGGAGAAGTCGAGGGTTTCCCGCACGGCCGGGTCGTTGAGGATCGCCTCGGGGTCGCGGACGTCGGCGTCGATGTACGCGGTGCGGCCCTCGTCGGAGCTGGTCAGCAGGGCGCGGGCGTGGGTGAGCACGAGCGGGTCGTTGTCCACGTACACGATCCGCGACGTCGGGGCGATGGCCTGCGCGACGTCGTGCACGTTCTCCGCCGTGGGCAGGCCGGTGCCGATGTCGAGGAACTGGCGGATGCCCGCTTCGGCGGTGAGGTGGCGGACCGCGCGGCGCATGAAGGCGCGGTTCTCACGGGCCGCGGTGCGGATGTGCGGGAAGACCGAGGCGATCGCCTCTGCTGCCTCGCGGTCGGCCTGGAAGTTGTCCTTGCCGCCCAGCCAGTAGTCGTACCGTCGCGCCGGGTGAGGCTTGGTCGCGTCGATCCGGACCGCGCCCGGCCGGGGGTCGCCTTCGGTGCCCACCACGATCTCCTGTCGTCCGTGACAATGTGGCGAGCAGATGCCCCGGGTGTCCGTGGCATCTGCTCGCGCCATCGTAGTGGGAGATCGCCGCGTCCGTCAGACGCCGGTGAGGCTCTGCCCCGGCCGGCGGTAGACCGCCCAGGTGACGGCCACGCAGAGCGCGTAGAAGGCGATGAACGCCAGGTACGCCGCGTCGGCCGTCTTGTACTCCAGGAAGGACTGCCGGAACGCCAGGTTGACCAGTACGCCGCCGAAGGCGCCGATCGCGCCGGCGATGCCGATGACCGCGCCGGAGAGGCGGCGGGCCTCGTGCTCGTCGCCCGGGTTCTTCAGGGCGAAGATGCGCGGGATCATCTTGTACGTCGAGCCGTTGCCGATGCCGCTGAACACGAACAGGGCGACGAAGCCGACGAGGTAGAGCGGCAGCGACTTGAGCTGGGAGGCGAGCAGGACGACGCTCGCGCCGGCCGCCATCGCGACGAAGTTCCAGAACGTGACGCGGGCGCCGCCGAGGCGGTCCGCGAGGGCGCCGCCGACCGGGCGGATCAGCGAGCCGAGCAGCGGGCCGAGGAACGTCAGGTACGCGGCCTTGACCGGGGTGCTGAACACGTCGCCGAACTGGACCTGCAGCACCTGGCCGAAGGCGAAGCCGAAGCCGATGAACGAGCCGAACGTGCCGATGTACAGCAGCGACATGATCCAGGTGTGCGGCTGCCGGGCGGCGTCGCGCATCCCCCGCTTCTCGTTGCGGGCCTGGCTGAGGTTGTCCATGGACAGCGCCGAGCCCACCGCGGCGACGACGATCAGCGGGAGGTAGATGCCCGCCACGATGCCGGGGTGGCCGGCGCCGAAGACCGCCAGCACGAACAACCCGACGAGCTGTACCGCCGCCACGCCCAGGTTGCCGCCGCCGGCGTTGATGCCCAGCGCCCAGCCCTTGAGCCGGTCCGGGTAGAACGCGTTGATGTTGGCCATCGACGAGGCGAAGTTGCCGCCGCCGACGCCGGCGACCGCGGCCAGCAGGAGCAGGGTGCCGTACGAGACCCCGGGCTTGATCAGGAACGCGGCCAGCACCGCCGGGATGAGCAGCAGGGAGGCGCTGATGATCGTCCAGTTGCGCCCGCCGAACCGGGCCACCGCGAACGTGTACGGGATCCGCAGCACCGCCCCCACCAGCGCCGGCACCGCGGTGAGCAGGAACTTCCCGGCCGGGTCGACGCCGTACGCGGGCCCGAGGAACAGCACGAGCACCGACCACAGCGTCCACACGGAGAAGCCGATGTGCTCGGAGAAGATCGAGAAGGTCAGGTTGCGCCGGGCGATCGCGGCGCCCCCGTTGGCCCAGAAGGCGGGGTCCTCGGGCCGCCAGTCGTCGATCCAGTGGCCCCGGACGCTTCTCGCCGCGGGACGTTCCAAGGTGGCAGTCATGCTGTGCCCTCCATTCGCATGCCTTCCTGGCCCTCGCCGTCACGGCCGTTTCCGGCCTGCGGCGGGCGTTGCTCGGTGCAGTCAGTCATGCGGGAACCTCCGAATAGATCACGATGTGCCCCTCGTCGTCGACGCCGACGGGGTAGACGGTCAGGTCGGGCTGCCCGGTCAGCGAGCAGCCGGTGGTCAGGTCGAAGGCGTTCAGGTGCAGCGGGCAGACCACGACCTTCATGTCGATCTGCCCGTCCGCGAGCGGGCCGCCCTTGTGCGGGCACACCGCGGACAGTGCGCGCAGGGAGCCGTCCCGCAGGCGGAAGACGGCCACCATGTCGCCGTCGACGGCGTACGTGCGTCCCTCACCCACCGGGATCTCGGCCACGGGCCCGAGCCGGATGCTCATCGGACCGGCACCTGGGGCAGGACCACCAGCGGCAGCGAGGTACGGAATTGTCCTGGTGTCACGGGTTCGACGCGTTCCTTCCACGGGTCCCGGTAGGCGCCCACGGAGGCGTCCATCGCAGCGTCCAGGTCGGCGGCGATGCCGTCGGCGTCGTCGACGACGACCTCGCGGATGCGCTCGATGCCCACCCGGGGGACCCACGCGTAGGTGCGCTCGAGCCAGTTGGCGTTCTCGCGGTAGTACTGCAGGAACCGGCCGGTGAGTGTGACGACCTCGTCCGGGCTGCTCACGGTGGCCAGCAGGTCACCCTTGCGCACGTGCGCCCCGGCCGCCCCGCCGACATAGATCTCCCAGCGGCCGCCGTCGATCGCCACGACACCCAGGTCCTTCACGTACGCCTCGGCGCAGTTGCGAGGGCACCCGGTGACGGCGAGCTTCATCTTCCCGGGGCCCTCGATGCCCTGGTAGCGCTCCTCGAGGGCGATGCCCAGTGCGGTGGAGTCGCCGACGCCGAAGCGGCAGAAGTCCGAGCCGACGCAGGTCTTCACCGTGCGGAAGCTCTTGCCGTACGCGTACCCGGACGGCATGTCGAGCTCCGACCAGATCTGCGGCAACTTCTCCTTGGGCACCCCGAGCAGGTCGATGCGCTGCCCGCCGGTCAGCTTGACCATGGGTACGGAGTGCCGTTCGGCCACCTCCGCGATCCGCTTGAGCTGGGCGGGAGTGGTGACGCCGCCCTTCATCTGCGGCACCACGGAGAACGTGCCGTCGCGCTGGATGTTGGCGTGCACCCGGTCGTTGATGAACCGGGCGTCGCGCTCGTCGACGTACTCGTCGCCCCACATCATCTTCAGCAGCGAGGCCAGACCCATCTTGCTCTTGGCGTCCTCCTCACCGCCGGGCACGAGCGTGGCGAAGACCGAGGACACCGACTTCAGCCCATGGGTACGGATGGCCGCCATGAGCTCGGGCTTCGGCATCGGTACGCCGGGCACGTACCAGCTCGCCTTGGGGTCCTCCTCGACCTCTCCCCCGGCGGCCCACTCGACGATCTGCTGGACAAGGCTCTTGCAGGTGCCGCAGCCCTTGCCGGCGCGGGTCTTGTCCATGACCCCGTTGACGGTCTTGCAGCCGCCGTGCACGGTCTCGACGAGGGTGCCCTTGCTGACGCCGTTGCAGTTGCAGACCTGCGCGTCGTCGGCCATGTCGGCGGCGCTGACCTCGGCCGGCGGGCCGCCCAGGTCGAACATGAGCTCGACGCGGTCCTCGGGCAGCGCCAGTTCCCGGTCGAAGGCCTGCATGAGGAAGGCGTACTTGCGCACGTCGCCGACGAGCGTGGCCCCGACGAGGCGCCCGTCGCGGATGACGAGGCTCTTGTAGACACCCTTGCGCGGCTCGCTGAAGACCAGCGTCTCGTCGTCGTCACGCTCGGCCGTCTGGATGCCCATCGCGGCGACGTCCACCCCGGCGACCTTGAGCTTGGTGGCGATCCGGGAGCCGTGGTACGCCGCGTCGGGGTCCCGGCCGGTGAGGTGGTCGGCGAGCACCTTGGCCTGGTCCCACAGGGGCGCGACCAGCCCGTACGTCTGGCCGCGGTGCTGGGCGCACTCGCCCACGGCGTAGATGTCCGCCTCGTCCAATGCGCGCATCTGGTCGTCGACGACGATGCCGCGCTCGACCACCAGGCCGCTCACCTCGGCGACGTCGGCGTTGGCGCGGATGCCGGCGGCGATGACCACGACGTCGCAGGGAATGGTCCGGCCGTCCTTGAGCTTGACGCCGGTGACCGAGTGCTTGCCGAGGATCTCGGTGGTCAGCGCGTCGGTCACCACCTCGATGCCCAGGGCCTCCACGCTGCGCTGCAGGATCGCACCGCCCGCCGCGTCCAGCTGGGTGTTCATCAGGTGCCCGGCGGCGTGCACGAGCGTGACGTGGCCGAGGTGGTTCTGCAGCCCGCGGGCCGCCTCGAGGCCGAGCAGGCCGCCGCCGATCACGACCGCGCGTTCGTGCTCGCGGGCGTACCGGATCATCGCCCGGGTGTCGTCCAGCGTGCGGAAGGCGAAGACGCCCTGGTGGTAGCCGCGGCCCTTGCGGTGCACGCCGGGGATCGGCGGCACCCACGCGCGGCTGCCGGTGGCGATGATCAGCTTGTCGTACGGCGTGGCGGTGCCGTCCTCGGCGTACACCTGCTTGGCGAACCGGTCGATGCGCGCGACCCGGACGCCGGCATTCAGCGTGATGCCGTTGTCGGCGTACCAGGACAGGTCGTTGAGGAAGATGCCGGACTCGTCCTCCACGCCCGCGAGGACGTTGGAGAGCATGATCCGGTTGTAGTTGCCGTACGGCTCGTCGCCGAAGACCGTGATGTCGAAGTCCCCGCCGCGGGCGAGGATCTCCTCGACCGTACGGGCGCCGGCCATGCCGTTGCCGATGACGACCAGACGCTGGGCCATCAGACCTCCACCAGTCCGAGATCGATCACGACGGTGCCGGTCACGCCGTCCGGCGCGGCCAGCCACAGCTCGACGGAGGTGCCGGAGTCCAGGTCCTCCACCACGCGCAGCGGCACGTGGACGTCGCCCTTGGCGCCGATCGGGAAGTACCGCATCGGCTTGCCGTCGCGCATGAGCACCACGCAGACGAGTTCGCCGGCGGAGTTGCCGCCGCGGAAGTAGACGGCCTGCGCCACGACACCGTCGGGCACCACGAGGCTCAGGGCACCGCCGAGCGGCAACGGCTGGTCGAGCCCCTTGCCCTCGAAGGCGAAGACGCCCTGCAGGAAACGGGGAGTGGAGTGCACCTAACTGGTCCCTTCTGGTTCTTCGGTACGCGCGATCGCGACCGCGCACGCCTTGAAAGCGGGCATCCGGGAATGCCTGTCGAGCGCGGGATCGGTGAGGGCGTTGACGGCGTTGTCGCCGCCCCAGTGGAAGGGCGCGAAGACGGTGTCGGGGCGGATCCCCGGGTTCAGCCGGGCGCGGAAGAACGCCCGGCCGCGGCGGCTGCGCAGCTCGACCATGTCGCTGTCCGCGATGCCGTGCCGCCGCGCCAGATCGGGGTGCAGCTCGACGCGGGGCTCCGGCATCGCCACGCTGAGCGCGGCGATCCGGCGGGTCTGGTTGCCGCTCTGGTACTGCTGCATCGTCCGGCCGGTCGTCAGGACGTACGGGTAATGCCGGTCGGGAACCTCGTGCGGGTCGCGGTGCTCGACCCGGACGAAACGGGCCCTGCCGTCCGGGGTCGGGAAGCCGTCGGCGAACAGCCGCGGCGTGCCGGGGTGGTCCTCGCTCGGGCACGGCCAGAACACACCCTGCTCGGCCTCGACCCGCTCCCAGGTGATGCCGGCGTAGTCGGCGACCCCGCCCGCGCTCGCGCGGCGCAGCTCCTCGAACACCTCACGCGGCTCGTCGCTGAAGAACTCGCCGCGGCCGAGGCGGTCCGCGAGGTCCTTGAGGAAGCGCAGGTCGGTGCGGACGTCGGGGGGCGGCGGCAGGGCGATGCGGCGGCGGATGACCCGGCCCTCCAGGTTGGTCATCGTGCCCTCCTCCTCCGCCCACTGCGCGGTCGGCAGCACGACGTCGGCGAGCGCGGCCGTCTCGGAGAGGAAGATGTCGCTGACCACGAGCAGGTCGAGGGCGCGCAGCCGGTCGATGACGTGGTTCGCGTGCGGCGCCGAGACGGCGATGTTGCTGGCCAGCACGAGCAGGACCCGGACGCCGCCGTCGGTGCCGAGGCGGTCGAGCATCTCGTACGCGCTCCGGCCGGGCCTGGGCAGCTCGTCGGGGTCGATGCCCCACACCTTCGCGACGTGCGCGCGGGCGGCCGGGTCGTCGAGGCGCCGGTACCCGGGCAGCTGGTCGGCCTTCTGCCCGTGCTCCCGGCCGCCCTGCCCGTTGCCCTGGCCGGTGATCGTCCCGTAGCCCGAGAACGGCCGGCCCACCAGGCCCAGCGCGAGCGCGAGGTTGAGGTAGGCCTGGGCGGTGTCCGTACCGTTGCTGTGCTGTTCGGCGCCCCGCGCGGTGAGGATCATCGCCGGCTTCTCGGTGGCCAGCAGGCGGACCGTCTCGCGCAGGTGCGCCTCGGGAACGCCGGTCATCCGCTCGACCCGCCCGGGCCAGTAGGAGTTCACCGCGGCGCGGACGGCGTCGAAGCCGGTCGTGCGCTCGCGGATGTACTCCTCGTCGACCAGGCCCTCCCGGATCGCGATGTGCAGCAGGCCGTTGGCCAGCGCCAGGTCCGTGCCGGGCAGAGGCTGCAGATGCCGGTACGCGCCCTTCGCGGTCGCCGTCAGCCGCGGGTCCACGACGATGTGCCGGGCACCCTCGGCCCGCCCCGCGTCCAGGTACTGCATCGACGGCGGCATCGCGTCGGCCGGGTTGGCGCCGACCAGCAGGACCGTACGGGCCCCAGCGAGGTCCTCGAGCGGGAACGGCAGCCCGCGGTCCACGCCGAACGCCCGGTTGGCGGCCGTCGCGGCCGACGACATGCAGAACCGGCCGTTGTAGTCGATGGACGCCGAGCGCAGCGCCACCCGGACGAACTTGCCCAGCGTGTACGCCTTCTCGTTGGTCAGCCCGCCCCCGCCGAACGCGCCGACGCTGTCCGGGCCGTACCTCTCCTGGCTGGCCCGGATCGCCGTGACGATCCGCTCCATGGCCTCGTCCCAGGTGGCCTCGCGCAGCGGGCTGGTGCGGTCCGCGGGATCCTTGCGGACCAGCGGGGTGAGCAGGCGGTCCTTGTGGTCGAGCAGTTCCGCGGCGGTCCAGCCCTTGGCGCACAGCCCGCCCCGGTTCACCGGGAACTCGGCGGGCTCGAGCCGCACCCGCGGGATCTCGGGCGTCAGCCGGATGCCGCACTGCAGAGCGCAGTACGGGCAATGGGTCTCGGTCACCGTCACGCCACTGATCGTGCTGGTGTGGCGTTTCGCGCACCGGCGCTGCTCGGTTGCGCCGACGTACGGAATTCCCTACAACCGGCCGGCGGCCATTGTGAGATCGGCGTACCGGGCCAGCACCAGGTCGACGACGGCCGGGTCCTCGCACAGCGGAGGCGTGACCCGGTCCGCTCCGGCGTTGTGCAGCGCCCGGTAGAACAGCCCCTCGGCGAGCAGGTACGCGGCCACGGTCACCCGCTCGGCCCCCTGTTCCCTCAGCCGGGCGACGACGTCGGGGACGCGGCGCTCGGTGCCGGAGGCGTACGCGACCGTGGCGCCCAGCTCGGCGGCCACCCGGTCCACATCGGCCCGCCACGCCGGATCGGAGGAGCCGGCCGCGGCCAGCACGACGGCGTCCCCGCCCGTCAGGTGTCCGCGGAGGCTGTCGACGAGCACCGGGTCCGGCCCCAGCGGCGGCGCGACTCTCGCCCCGCCGGCCGCCGCGGCCTCCGCGATGTCCACGCGTACGTGGTAGCCGGCCGAGAGCAGCAACGGCACGATCACGGTGCCGGGATCGCCGGCGACCTCCCCGACGCGGGGGTGCTGCACGTCCACGTAGGCCAGCCGCACGTCGACATCCGGGCGGCGCAGGGCGACCCGGTCCACGAGGTCGCGGATCTGCGCCTGGCCCGCGGCGGACCTCGTACCGTGCGCGACCGCCAGCAGAACGCTCACTGTTCGTCCACCCTCAGCCGGTAACCCCGTTTGATGACTGTCTCGATGTGCCCGCCGCCGCCCAGCGCGGTCCGCAGCCGGGCGATCGCCACGTCCACGGCGTGCCCGTCGGTGCCCCGGGGCAGCGCCTCGGCCAGCCGATCCTTGGAGACGACGGCCCCCGGCCGTGCGGCCAGCGCCCCGAGGATCGCCATCGCGGCCGGCGCGAGGGTCTGCAACCGCCCCCCGACCAGCACCGCGTGCCCCCGGATCTCCAGCTCCTCACCGGCCACCGCCAGCCGTACGGCCCGCCGCGGCAACTCGTCGGTGACCACCTTGACCAGCGCCCCCAGCCGCGACCGGTGCGGCGTGACGACCGGGACCCGCTGCTCGACCAGCGAGGCGGCGGTGACCGGACCGACGCAGGCCGCCAGGGTCCGGCCCCGGAACCGGTCCAGCACCTCCCCCGCGGCGTCGGCGGCGATGTCGAGCAGGGCCTGCACGGCCGGGGCGCTGGTGAAGGTGACGGCGTCGACCTGCCCGGCGACGAGCTGCCCGACGAGCCGGCGTACGGGTGCCGGATCCGGCGGCAGCGTCCACCGGTAGACCGGAACCTCCACGACGGCGGCCCCGGCCGCCCGGAGCGCCGCGGTGAACTCCGCCTGCGGCCCGCCGTGCAGCTGCACCGCGATCCGCCGCCCGGCGATACCCTGCGACAACAGCCGCTCCAGGATCTCCTCCGACGACTCGGTCGCGGCCGACCACTCCTCGGTCAGATCGGCGGCCCGGATCGCCCCGCACGGCTTCGCCCCCCGCGCGATCAGCCGCGCCCGCCCCAGCGCGGCCCGCAGGGTGTCACCCATCCCCCACCCCTCGGCGGCCTCCAGCCACCCCCGGAACCCGATCCCGGTCGTCGCGATGACAATGTCCGGCGCCAGCCCTACACAGGCCTCGGTCGCATGCAGCAGCGCCTCATCATCCCCCAACGGCACGATCGTGATGGCGGGAGCGACCACCACCCGGGCCCCCCGCCGCTCCAACAGGGCGGCAAGCTCCTCCCGCCGCCGCTCG
Organism: Nucisporomicrobium flavum; assembly: GCF_016464385.1. GTDB lineage: Bacteria > Actinomycetota > Actinomycetes > Mycobacteriales > Micromonosporaceae > Actinoplanes > Actinoplanes flavus_A. The sequence continues at coordinate 47,925 of NZ_JADMLH010000028.1, forward strand.
GCGGTCACGGCCACGGTGAAGCCGGCAAGCGGCCCGGCATCGGCGATCTGGTCGACGGTCACCGTCCGATGCTCGCCAGCTGCTATTTCGGGTCGCGATCTCGCATGTTTCCCCGGTGATAACGCGGCATCACTTTCGGGGACCCCGCCCCGGTGAGACAACCCTGGGAGCGGCATGACCGGCGACGTGGTGGCGCACGATGAGTCTGGCGCTCGCGGCATGATGTCGGCGGAGCCGTCCCCCGCTACGCCACGTTGAGCTGGATGTTGCCGATCCGGGCGACGATGTCGAGGTGTCCCCCGAGCCCGGCGACATAGGCGCGCAGTGTGTCCAGGCCGACGGCGTCACCGTTCTCGATCTGACTGATCCGCGCCTGCGACAGGCCGGTCGCCTCGGCCAATTGTGTCTGGGTGACGCCGAGCTGCTGCCGGATCTCGGCGAGCTTGGCGCCACTCACGGAGGCGAGCATCTGTTCGCGCATCTGCTGCCGGCGGGCGACACGGTCAGCGTTGTCCCAGGTGGGATCAGCGGCGCGGGCCTTCGCCTTGACGTCGCGCCAGTTGGCCGCGTCGGTCATGACTGCTCCTCCTGCTTCAGGGCCGCCAGGTGCTCGGCAAACCGGGCATCGGCCAGCCCGATCGCTTCGCGGTACCAGGCCTGCCACCGGCCCGATTTGTCACCGGCCACGAGGAAGACCGCCTCGCGGACCGGATCGAACGCAAAGATCATCCTAACTTCGGTGGTCCCCGCGGAGCCCGGACGCAACTCCTTCATGTTGTGGTAGATGCTGCCCTTCAACCTGTCGACCAGTGGCCGGCCGAGCGCCGGCCCTTGGTCGGTCAACACGTCGATCGCCTCGGACACGAGATCAGCCGTTTCAGGATCCGAACGACACAGGTCGAGAAACCACGCTTCGACTTCAGGATGCAGCCGCACCTCCCACATACCTTCATTATAAGTGCAGCTTATATCCGAGTCCGACGCCGCCCGGGGCATACAGACACAACTGACAGCCTGCTGACGCCGTCGCCGCATGCGGTGTCGAGCTGGTCCCGGTGCTGTGTTATTGCGAGGTGGTGACCTACGACTTCAACGCCCTGCTCGGCACCCTTGGCAGCCACCACGACGACACCGGCTGCTCCCCTCGGGGGGATGCGGCGGCCCGACGACCGGGGAAGAGCGGCCCCGCGCGGCGGCCGCGGCGGCGAGCGGTGCCACCAGGCCGGCTGCCGGGAGGGCGGCGAGGGCGAGGACGGCGAAGCCGGTGAGGCCGTCGGGGAGCCATGCCACGGCGAGGTCGGCCAGGGCCGGGAGGGAGATGGAGGTGTCGCGCGTACCGAGCGAGGTGTACCGGGCGGCGATCAGCCCCGGTAGCCACAGCGTGATCAGTATTGCGCCGTGGGCGGCGACCAGGATCGATGCCGGACGCGGCCGGCGGCCTCGCGTCGTACGGTGCCAGGACCAGGCTGTGAGCAGGAGCAGCAGGACGCTGGCGAGGGCGCCCGCGGCCACCAGGAGCGGCCACCGCCAGCCGTCGGCGTACGGTGTCAGCGGGGCCAGCCGGGTGTCGGCCGGCGTGACCAGCTCCCCGACCACCAGCCCGGCGGCCAGCGCGAGTGCCAGGGCGAGCGCGTGGCGTACGGCCTCACGTCGCGGTGCGGTCGCGGCGATCCGTGTCACACCGACCGCCAGGCCCGCGCCCAGCGGAACGGTGATCAGGACCGCCAGCGCCGGGTACACGCTCATGGCCTCGCTCCAGATCCTTTCCACGGCGAGGTCGCCCCGGGCCAGCAGGATCTTCTTGATCTGGACGCTGGTCTCGTTCAGCCAGACCGGCAAAACGAGCATGACGGCCACGCTCAGGGCGAACATGCCGCCGGGGCTGAACTCGAACCGGTACTGGTCATGCTGGAGGGCGAGGTACCGGTCCGCCGGTGCGGGGTGGACGCGTACGAGACGCCGCCACAGGTGGCCGGGGCCTCGCCGGGTTCGCGCGTCGGGGAGGGCTTCGTCGGCTTTCCAGCCGACGGGTGCGTCGTGTTCCGCCACGGCCCGGCGGAGGAGCTGTTCGAGCGGCTGACCGTACGCGGCGGCGGCGAAGCGATCGGCGTAGATCTCACGAGTCTGCAGCACGCCGTTCCGGGCCAGGTAGATCACCGCGGTGAGGGCGGCCATGTGCAGCCAGGCACCGAGGCTGGCTGAGCGCGTACCGAAGAAAAGGTCTTCCGTGCCGGTCCAGTCCGGGACCAGGAAGAGCGTCGGGGTGACCACGACGAGCAGGTACGCGTACCACAACGCCACGGTGAGCCCGCCCAGGTCCACATCGCGGTTGTGCAGGTGGCCCAGCTCGTGCGCGACCACGGCCCGGAAGCCGTCGGGGTCGACCCGGTGCAGCCGGAGCACACCTCGGTTGAGCGCCACGTACCGGCGGCCCACGTGCCCGAACGCCACTCCGTCCACCCGCGGGTCCAGCGGATGCACCAGGAAGCGGGCGCGTAACCCGGCGGCCGCCGCCATGCTGCGTACCTCGGCGGTGACCTCGGTGGGAGCCACCTGGGCGAGGGGCAGAAGCCGCCGGCTGCGGATCCGCCAGTGCGGCATCAGCCCGTACAACAGCAGGCCCGCGGCGGCCACGGCGGCGGGCAGGGCGTACTCCAGCCGATCCCCGAAGGGCAGCGGCGTCCGGAAGCAGTCCGGCTGGCGCCGCCGCAGCTCGTCGCGGGTCAGCGTGGGCAGCAGCAGAAGCCAGGTCGTCTGCTCGGCCGGTGAGCCGACGCCTGACGTGGGCGCCCACGGCGTCCGGACCGGCGAAGCGAGCCCATCGAGCATGGCCTGCCGCTGGTGGTCGCCGATCAGTTCGTACCGGATGGCCACCAGCGTGCGGTGACAGGCGCTGCCCTCGTCGAGCCAGGGCTGACTGGCATCGCGCCACAGCGATCCGATGCCCGCCGTGACCGTCAGCATCAGCATCACCAGGACCGCGAACCGGGCCGTGGTACTCGACGACCACGGCCCGGTGCCGGGAACGGTCCGCCGCTCCGCTGCCGGCCCGGCGGGCGGGCCGTGCAGGGGCGGGGCTGACATCCCGCTCAGCCGTCCAGCTTCGGGGAAGGGCCGGCGCTGGGCGCATCCGTCCCGACCACGCCGTCGGCGGCGACCGCCTCGGCGCCCCCGCCGAGAACCAGGCGCCCGACGATGGCCTCGGCGATCACCGTCGCGGTGGGTTCGGCCACGCCTGCGCCCCGAGCGGCGGCGCTCGCGGCGTCGCGGACGCGCTCGAGATCGGCGACGGACAACGCTACGACGGTGGCGGCCTTGCCGCTCGTGCGGCGCCGGCGCAGCCGACCGGTCAGCCTCCCCCAGAACCCGGCACTGAGCTGCTCGGCACCGGTCGACAGGAACACCCCGGCTCCGGCCGACGCCGCAGCCAGCGCCACCTCCGTCACCGTGTGCAGCGTGAGCTCGAGTCCGGAACTCAAGACGTCGCGGTGCCGGAAAGCCGGCCAGCCACGGCGCCGGAACAAAGCGCCGGCCGTACGGTCGAACAGCGCCAACTCCTCGGGCGCCACCTCGGTCACCGCGGCCCGGGCCAGCCGGAGCACCAGCTGACGATGCCGGCGACCAATCACGTAGCGCTGCACAGGGGACGACACGCGGTCATTGTTGCAGTTCGGATCACGTACCCACCAAAGGAGACCGCCCCCGGACGCGGTGGCAGCTCCGGCGGCCCGCGCTCCACGAGCTTCTTCGCATCAGTCCACCATCAGCGAACGGTTGTGAGACACGCCTTAGTTGGCCGCTTCTCGGCACTCGACGGTGTCGTCGCCGGGGCGTTCGCGCCTGCGACTACTCCTTGATCCCAGCGCGGAAGCCGCCTTCTCCGCGGGAGATCTCCAGTTCGCCGGACGCCGGGAGAGTCAGGAACCCGCAGCCTTGAATCACCTCGCCGCCCCCGATATCGGCCGATTCGAGATGGCAGAGGAGGTATTCGCCTTCCTTGGCGGGTAGGACGAACTCGCCGTCATCGTCGAGGGGGGCGACCACGCCACCGGCCCGGGTCACCTGGTCGCGATTGAGCTGCGCAGCCATGTACGGCAGGTCTTGCTGGCCGATCGGCTTGTTGCCGGTGGTGCTCCACAGGTCGTCGACGGCTGCGGCCGGTACGGCGATGATCCAGCCTTCGTCGATCGGTGAATCACCGCGCCCGGTGTCGTCCACGGCGACCGCTTTGCCGGTCAGGCCGTCGTGTGACGGGCCGGTGCATGCCGCCACCAGAGGTGCGAGCAGCAGCACCGCCGCTGTTCGCACCACCAAGGACGTCAGGAACTGCATGTCAGGGTGAACTTCGCGTCGTACGTGGACCCGTCGACCAGCGTGATCCGGAAGACCTGGGTGGTTGTCGCCCATGTCTTGGGAGTCTGCACGTTGAGGTGCCAGGACGGGCCGGACTTGGCCGTCTCGTAGCTCGCCCGCGTGGTTGAGGAACCTGGCCGCGGTGACGGTGCCGGCATTCACGCCCGAGCCGGAGACCGGCTCGGCGGGAACTCCGCACCGGTCATGCGTTCTTACCTGGGAACCTGCGGGCGACAGGCTTTCGCGCAGTGGTACGCAGGCTAACCTTCCGTTCCTCGGCCGGCGCTCCGGCCGCGGGTGGCTGCTCCGAAGCCCGATAGGTGAGGGCGGCTCGCCTGACCTGCTCGTCGGCGTCGGCCATGAGAGCCTCGCGGATGTGCTGCGGTGTGCGGTCGGAGGTGGCCATCGCCTTTCGTACGTCGGCAGACCGGTCGTCCAGCAGGGCACGAAGGTCGGCTTCTTCGAGGTCGAGGGCGCTCACCAGCGTGGCCCGGATCTCAGGGGAGAAGTCCGTGGCGAGTCGGTGCCGCTGCTCCGGGCTGGTCCACTCGTTGACGGCGAGGCCCTTGCGCACGCGTACGGCGCGGTCCTCCAGCAGGGCATCGATGATCTCGGGAATGGCGGTGTGCGTGGCCAGCCGCTCGCGAACCTCGGACGAGGCGTCCCCGACGAGTTCGGCGGCGGAGTCGGGCTCGAGCGCGGGCATCTCGGCGAGCAGGCCCCGCAGCTCCTTGTCCTGGGCCTTCAGCATGACGCCCCGGATGCGCTCGTCGCAGGACGGGTTCGTGGCGACGGCCCAGCGCACCCGCCGGTCGGCGTCGCCGAGCAGGCGCAGCAGGTTGCCCTGCGAAGCGGCGGCGTTGCGCGCGACGATCTCCCGGACCCCACGGTCCCGGTCACGGGTGAGGGCGCGCAGCATCTGCGCCGTGGCGTCGGGGCGGGCGGCCAGCGCAGCACGCACCTGCACCGACGGGTCCGCGACCATGCTGTACAGCTTCTCCTGCGAGGTCTTGCGATTGCGCGCGAGGGCGACCCGCTGTTCGACACTGCCGGTCACACTCTGATCTGCCATGGTGGGATTCTCCCACGGGCCGTGCCGACGGCTTGCAGTGAGCAGCCCCGGGGAAACCGATCACCGAGGACGAAGAACGCGTACGGATACCGCCGTCGGCGACCTGCCTGGCGACTCAGCGGAAGCTGAAGACCTGGTCGGTGGCGAGGTCGAGGAGCAGGTTGCCGTCGTCGCCGACCCACATCCCGCCCAGCCGATGGATCTCCATGTACCACACGGACAGATCGCTACCGTCGTTGACGCTCGAGCCCGCGAAGGTGGCGCTGATGTTCGAATCCATCATCGTGCCGCCGAAGTGCACGTGCGAGAACCGCTCTTGCACGTCGGTGTAGACATCGTCGTCCATCTCGATGAGGTCTACGTAACCGGTATGCCCCGGTGCGCGGCCGGCGTTGGGATCATCGGCACGCTCGACGAGCCACAGGTCACCGAAGCGGCCGAACCGGTCCCGCTCATCGCTCGGCCAGTCACTTTCGTCGGCCGCCAGCTGAAGGCCCTGGCGTGGACGTTCCGTCCGTGGACCGGTGAATTCGGCGGCGGTGAGCCAGAGCGCGGCGTAGAAGAAGCCGGTGTCCGGGTCGCGGACGACGCTCGCATGCGGATGCGGGCGGGCGGCGGCGACGTCGTCCCAGAACGGGTCGTCCGGGTGCGCGACGTGGGACAGATCGCCCGCGAGGCCTGCAGCGAAGCCGGCCGGGGCGGGCATCATGCCGTCCCCGTCCGGCCAGTCGAAGACCGCGATGGCGACGAGGTCGGCGCTGCGGCGCCGGTACTCGGGCGGCAGGCCGATGGTCGCGTCGTGTACGAAGGGCTGCCCGGTTCTCGGTGAGCGAGGCCAGGCAGCCGGGGTGATCGCGGGTCCGGCCGGACCGGCCCATCCGGCGGGCTGCGGAGGCGGCCCGACCCTGTGGGCGGCCAGGGCACTCTCGTACGTTCCGGGCACCACGTCGTACGCCTTCACAACTACGTCCTCCGTGGGTCGGCAGGGCGGCGATACGCAGCCGTGTCCCCCGGACACGCTCGCCGTCACGTTGGTCGGGTCAGGGCGGCGCAAGCTATCCGGGCTGGTCATTGAGGCTCTGGCGGGCTGAGGCGAGCACGATCGGGTCCTCGCATCCTCGGGCGTACCCGGCGATCCGTCGGCGGATGTCGCGGCCGAGCAGCCACCCACCGATCCGCTCGGCGGCCGGGCGCAGCACGGCAGGCCGGCACCGGAAGTTGTATCGCCAGGTGGCAACGGTGTGGCCGGGCTGGTCCGGTGCGGGCGCGAAACGCCAGCCGCCGCCGAACATCTCGAAGAACCACGGCCCGCGCACCATCTTCATGCCGACGTTGGTGGGCGGGTGGAACGACACGTACTCGCTGATCATCGTGATGCCGTGCCGCGACCGGGTGAAGGTGCGTACGCCCTTGCCAGGCCGGGTGGCGCCATCGATGAAATGCTGCTCCCGCACGAACGGATCCCACCGGTACCGCACCGGTACGGTGGTCTGCGACACGGCGAAAGCGACATCCGGCGGCACGGGGACGACGATGGTCGCCTCAATGACAGGCACACCGCCATCCTCGCCCATCCACAGCCGTTCAGGCCCGGCGACGTCAACCGCCGTCACACTGCCACCGCCCGCCCGACGCCGTCCCGCTGCCCGAATACTTGCCCTGACCTGCTCAAATGAGGCCATGATCGAGAATATCGAAGCGCGGCTCGTCGAGGTTGCCGCCCTGGTCCGGGAGGCCGAGCTGCTCCGAAGCCGGCGCGCCGAGCTGGACCGACGTCACGCCGAGCACGCGGCCGCCGTGACCGAGCTGCGGCGGAGCTGGGCCGGCGAGGTCCGCGACGTGGAACGGCTGGAGAGCGTTTCGCTGTCCCGAGTCCTGGTCGCATTGCGCGGCACGTACTCCGAGGAGATGTCCCGTGAGCGGGCGGAGGCGGATGCGGCCCGCTACCGGGTCGCCGAGGCTGAGAGCCGGCTGGCCGCGATCCAGACGGAACGCGCGGCGGTCGAGGCTCGGCTGACCGCCCTGGCCGATGTACCGGCCCGGTACGCCGCGGCGATCGACGACAAGGAGCGCCACCTGCTCGACAGCGGCGATCCCCAGGTCGCCCGCCTGCTGGCGCTGGCGGACGAGCGCGGCCGGGTCGAGGCGGAGCTGCGCGAACTGCACGAGGCGGTCAGGGCGGCCGAAGCGGCGCTCGGCGCTCTAGGAGAGCTGCGACGTCAGCTCGACCTGGCGTCCAGCCGCCAGACGACCGACAACCTGCTCGGCGGGGCAGTGTCCGTGAGCCAGCCGCACTGGCTCGACGCCGTGGGCTGGGCGGCGTCGAACGCCGACCGCTGCCTGGCCGTCCTGCACGCCGAGCTTACCGACGTGGGCCTGGCCCAGCCGCTGGGCAACGTCCCGCGCCCGATCACGCGGCCGGCCGGCTTCCAGGCGGTGTTCTTCTCGAACATGCTCATCCGGGAACAGATCAACCGAGCGAGCCGCGACGCGGACGAGTCGCTCCAGCTGATCGCTGGGATACACCGGGAAGTTTCTGTACGCGCCCAGACGGCCCGCGCTCGCTGGAACGCGCTGCACAGCGAACGGCAACAGCTCCTCACCACCTGACACCGACACCTGCGGTTCGTTGCGATCTATCTACTCACGTGCGCAAGGGTGAGGGACTTAGGTTCCTTGCGGCGGGCGTTCGGGTCCGCCGGACCGATCTATGCGGGCGCTGTGGTGGCGATGGCGGGAGCTATTCCGGGCGGCGTCCCCATGCCGATATCAGAGGCGCGAGAGTGAGGTCGAGCTCGCCGGCGTTGATGGCGGCCAGGTGGGCGTCGATCTCGGCGTCGTCGGCCAGCCCTGCGGCGAGCAACTCGGCGCGGACCATGCGCACCGTCGCGGCCTCCAGCCGGTCGCAGGCTGCTCCGCCGACTGGAAAGAAGCCGGCCGCTGCGACATCGACGAGGCCGGCCGTACGCAAGGCTCGCGGCAGCGTGCGGCCGTAACGCATGTCGGCGCCGCGGCGGGTCATCAGCTCCCGGACGGCGCGCCGCAGCCGGTTGGCGCGCTGCTGTGCCGGGCCGACCTCGTCGAGGCAGGCCAGCGGCTGCAGCTCGGTGTCGGCATCCTCGACCAACAGCCAGCCGCCGGGGCGCAGTGCCGCCACCATCGCCGCCAGCGCCCGGGCACGGTCGGGTACGTGGACGAGCACGAGCCTGGCGTGCACCAGATCAAACGTGCCTGGCTGCGGCGGCGGGTCCCTGACAATGTCGTGCTCAAGCACCTGGTACGTGCCGTGCCGGTCCAACCAGGCAGGATTGACGTCCGTGGCCAGCACGTGGCCGGTCGGTCCGACGGCCGCGGCGAGTGCCTCGGGAATGCTGGGGCCCCCGGCGCCGACTTCCCAGCAGCGCCAGCCCGCCGTCACTCCGAGCCGGTCGACATGCCCGCGTGTGACGCCGTCGAACAGCTCGGCCAGCCAGCTGAACCGCTCGCCCGCCTCCACCTTGGCGTTGTCGAGCAGGTAGCGGTGATCCGGGGTAGACCCAGGGGTACGCGGCGATGAGGGGCCGGGCGGGTTCACCGGCCCGCCTGCGGTCGTGTCCGGCTCGAACGCGGGGCCGGCGAGGGCCGCGATGAACTCATTCCTACATCCTCACGACCTACCGCGCGCCACGTCAGTGCGACACGAGATGAATCTAGACACAGCCCCACTCCAGCGAAGCAGGCCCGCCCTGATCGGTACGGCCTCCGTGCCTCGTCCCGGTCAGGGTCCGTTGTGGGGGCGGCGGCGTTGGACGCGGTGCGAGACGGCGTTGCGCAGTCGCTGACCGAGAGACGCTACATCGGTGTCGGCAGCTGAAACTCCAGGTGGATGGCGTTCACCTTTGATGGCCGGAACCGCGTGATCCCGGATCGCGGTGATCAGGTCGGCTGCCACGTCGTCGCTCGGGAATCCTGCCCAGACCGTCCACCAGTGGTCGCAGCCATGGTGGCTGATCGAACCGAGCCGGGCGGTCCAACCGGAGGAGGACGACGCCTCGCTGACGTCGGCGGTGAATTTCACCCCCATCCACGTATTGCCCTGCGACTGCCGGAACGCAATTGTCCCCAGATGCCTCGGGGTCTGCAGGGTCAATCGGCGCCCCGAGCCGGTGAAACCGAGCCGCCGCAGTTCAGGTACCACCGTTGTCCGCATCATGCTCACGTAGCCGTCCCGGGCCGACGGGCCAATCTGTGGCACGAAGCCCGGCTGCACCAGCCCGGTCGCCTTGTCCACCCGTGCGCCGAAATCCCCGAGGTGAGTGCCCGGCCTCCCTGTCACTGCCCGCCACACCGGACCGCCGTCAGCCACCGCTTTGACCCGAAAGCTGCCACCCGACCCGGGAAGCGTGTCCAGCCACCTCTGGACAGCCGCAGAAGCCGCGTCCTCCGTGTCGATCACGTCAGCCATTGTGCCCGTCCCCCACCAACCACACCCAACGACGCTCGCGACTCCGCGCTCAATGCTGATCCAACGGACTTCCCGGTCTGCCGCCGCAGTGGCGGCCTCTTCGATGCGGTGGACCGCGATGAGGCCGCAGCGGTCGTGCCAGCGCCCAAGAGCGAAATTTCGGTGGCCGCACTCACCTTGCCGACTACAGTCTGCCGACATGATCGATCCCGAGATCCTTGCGTATTACGAGCACGGGCTGGAACAAGAGCGATTGAGTGCCGATCAGCGGCGGATCGAGTTCCTGCGGATCTGGGACCTGCTGGAGCGGCACCTGCCCACAGCGCCTGCACGAGTACTGGATGTAGGCGGCGGAGCCGGCGTCTACGCGCTCCCGCTCGCCGCGGCCGGATACGAGGTGCACCTGATCGATCCGGTGCCGCTGCACGTGGAACAGGCTGAGGCCGCTTCCCGCGCTGCGTCCGCTCCGTTGGCCAGTACCGCTGTCGGAGACGCGCGGGCGTTGGACGTCGAAGAGGCCTCTGCGGATGCCGTCCTGCTCCTCGGGCCGCTTTACCATCTGACAGGCAGGGACGACCGGATCAAGGCGCTGCGAGAGGCCCGGCGGGTTCTTCGGCCGGGGGGTGTGGTCCTGGCGAAGGCGCTGTCCCGGTTCTACCCACTCTTCGAGGACATCGCCCTTGGCACACCGGTCGAGCAGGACGAATTCGACAAGAACATCGCGTTCCTCGCCGACGGGCAGTACCGCAACCCTGGCGGCGACCCGACTCAGTTCACCACCTCCTACTTCCACCGACCTGAGGATCTCGCTGAGGAAGTGCAGGAGGCCGGCCTACAGATGCGCGCGCTCGTCGGCGCCAGCGGCAGCGTCAAACTGCTGCCGCAACTCCCCGAGCGGCTGAAAGAACCCGAGCAACGCAAGCGGGTTCTCGATCTGCTGCGACTACTCGAGAGCGAACCATCGATCCTCGGAATGAGCCAGAACTTCGTCGCAATCGGTCAGGCACCCAGCGCACCCTGAACCCGACCTCGCATTGTCCGTCCCGCAGCGATCTGGCAGTTCGGCAAGCCCGGGCGTGGATCGGGCCTGGGCATGCGCAAGAATTCCGGGATGTCTTACGACCTGGCTGTCTGGGAAGGCGATCGGCCGGCGAACGACGTTGCCGCGGCGGCTGAGTTCGGTGCCTTGTACACCCGGTTCATCGGGTCGGAGAAGTCGGTTGAGCCCACTGCGCGCATAGCGGGGTACGTGGCGGCGTTGCTGGATCGCTATCCGGACATCAACACCGACGCGGGTGAGGAAAGCCCGTGGTCGACCGGGCCGCTGTTGAGTGAGGCGAGCGGACCGCTGGTGTACTTCCCGATGGTGTGGAGCAGGTGCGACGAGGTCTCAGCCTGGGCCGCCGAGGTAGCCGAGCAGCACGAGTTGAACTGCTACGACCCGCAGATGGAGCAGCTTCGCACGTCGTGGTCCCAGCCGTGGCGCTTCGAGCTGACGTCGGCGCACGGTCGCGTATTCCGAGACCCCGAACTCGACATCGTCCGAAGGGTTCTGGCCCGGCTGTCAGCGGACAACTACTTCGCGGTGCTGACCAGATCCGATGACTGGTATATGCAGGTCGGGTACGGCGAACGCGCCGGCACCCGTCACGGTTGCTATGCCCTGGAGCGTCGCGACGGAACCCCCCAGGAGCACTACCGGGCAGAGCTGACGAGCGTCGACGAAGTCATCGACGCTTTCGACGCCTTCCTGCGGCACGATTCCGCGATGTTGCGCCGGATCGCGTGGCATCCGTACGCCGTTTGAGCCGCATCATCAGTGCACTCGATCATTCCAATGCGGACTTCTCCGGCCAGTGGCAGCTCCAAGGGGGCCGGCATCGGCAAACCTGTTGCGCAGAGGACTGTCTCCTGCTTGCCTGAGACCCCGTCACCGAACCCGTACCAGGAGACCTGTGGCCACCACTCCGCTCGGAATCGCCTACGACCACGTCGCCCACACCAACGGCATACCGATCGTCCTGATCCACGCCGGTGTTGCCGACCGCCGGATGTGGGATCCCCAATGGGAGCACCTGCGCACCGAACACGAGATCGTACGGCTTGACCTACGCGGCTTCGGGGAATCGACGGCTTTGCCGGAAGGGCCGCTGGCGCACGTCGATGACGTCCTGTCGACTCTGTCCCATCTCGGTATCGGCCGATGCCACCTCGTCGGCTCGTCGCTCGGTGCCGGCGTCGCATGCGAAGTGGCGCTGACGGCGCCGCACCTCGTCCAATCCCTGCTGCTGTGCCCGCCAGGTGGCAGCCTGCTGGCCGCGCTGACCGATGACCTCAAAGCCTTCCTCGACGCCGAGAGGAGCGCGCTCGCTGTTGATGACATCGATGCCGCCGTCGAGGCCAATATCGCCTTCTGGGTCGTCGGTCCCGGCCGGGAGGCCTCTCAGGTCGACCTCGGCATCCAAGATTTCGTACGACGCATGCAGCGCCAGGCGTTCGAGGTGACCGCGTCCTGGGCGGACGTCGACGAGGTCGAGCTCGATCCACCCGTGCTGGAACAGCTTCAGGACATCACTGTTCCAACGCTGGTGCTCATCGGCGGTTTCGATCTCACCACGACCCGAGAGGCCGCCGACCAGGTGTGCGCAGGGCTCACCGACGTTCGCCGCGTCGACTGGCCGGACGTCGCCCACCTGCCGTCGCTGGAACAACCGGACCGATTCCTCACGCTGCTCCTCGGCTGGATCGCCGACCACGAAGCACAAAGACCAGCGGCGATCCCCGCCGAACGGAACTCAAGCAATCTGGCACCTGAATAGGCGAGGTCGTCCGCACGACCGACGCCATTCGGCTGGGGCCGGGTCAGCGTCGCGAAACCATCGGTCGAGGAGACGGTGCGCCGTTCGGTCATCGTCGATGACAGGCCGGAGTGGCGACGCGACATACCGATCTGCCGCAAGAGCCTGACACGCCCTTCACCGCGGCGTTCATCGGTATCGGCTGCTCACCGTCGGCGGATCCGATGGCGAGCAGGCTGACCTCGCCCAGATCCCGGCCGCCGGAGCGTGAGCATCCGTCCGGATCTGGACACTCGGGCAGCTGCCACCTCGGCGCAATGCCGCTGACGGTGAACCAGGCCGACCCGTGACACTCTGCGTGCCGGAAGGCCGCAAGGACCTCGGCTGCCGACGGCAAGGGCAGTGGACTCGGCGCTCGTTGCGGTACCCCGCGCGAGAAGCTCGCCGCAGTCGCCCACTCCGCCATGTCTTCGTTGGCCAGTTCGTGCAGCGGGACGGCATGCACGGACCAGCTCATCACCGCAGTGTGCCAGCCCTACGCGACTGTTGCGCACGCGCGAGGCGCGATGCGCCGTCACACCGGGTCGATCAGCTCACGACCACAGGCGCGGAAGTGGCGTACGGATGAGGCACGATCTTCGCCATGACATCACCGGAGTGGCTCCGCCGTTATCAGATGGGTCACCGCGAACAGGTCTGGCGCGAATTGCGGGAGCTCGGTCCCGCAATTCGCAGCCGGCCCGAGCTGGCGCGGGAGGCGCAGCTTGTTTGCGACGAGATGGCCCACCGCGCTCGACAGAACGTCGAGACCATCATCGAGCGGCTCACTGCCGACGGCTACCGCTTCCATTCCAACGATGACGATCAGATATCCCAGACACCGCACATGCCGCCGACCGCCACGGCGGCCGACAGCGCAGCCTGGCTCGAGGAACGGTTCGGCGATGTTCCGATGACCGTCCTGTCCTGGATGCGGCTGGTCGGCGACGTGTGGCTCGTCGGCACCCACCCGGAGTGGCCGGCCTCGGCCTCCGGCGATCCACTCGTCATCGAGGTGGAAGGCTCCCGGCACCCCGGGTCGTCGATGCGCGACTACGTCATAGAGGAGTGGGAGCAGTGGCAGGAGTATGTCGACGACGGCGACGCCCCTGGACCGTTCGTGCTGCCCGTCGCACCGGACCAGCTGCACAAGGAGAACACCAGCGGCGGTGCCCCGTACGGAATCATCTTGCCGGACGGCTCCACCGATGCACTGTTCGTCTCCGACACGACCACACCGTTCGTCTCGTACCTCAACTACGCCTTCGCCCACGGCGGGTTCCCCCACGAGACGGGCTCACCGCAGGAGCAACGCATCAAGGCCGCGCTCGCCCTCGACCTGCTGCCGCTTTAGCGCAACGTGCTCGAGGTGGGCCATCGCGAAATAGTGGGCTGCGACGGCCCACATTCAGGACCTCGCTTGTCGTACTGGCAGAATTTCCGCATGGGTGGTCCTGACCTGGTCCTGGTGCTGCGCTACCGCAAAGCGGTGACCTATGGCTTCCACGTACTTCTCGGCGCCCTCGAGGAGCACGAGACAGCCACTCGATACGACGTCCGCTTCGGCGACACCCCCGAAGCGACCGCCGAGCACATCCGGACCGCGATCGCCACCGGCGCCAAGGCGCTCGTCCTCTGGTCCTTCTACTCCCCCGACGCCGCCGCGCTCGCGGAGGAACTCGCCCACATCCGCCGGCTCGCGGACGGCCCTTCCGTGCTCCACATCGCCGGCGGCGTCCACGCCACCGCCGAACCGGTGCAGACCCTCGACGCCGGCTGGGACATCGCCGCCGTCGGTGAGGGAGAAACCACCCTGCTCAAGCTTGTCGACGCCGTCGGCGAGCCCGCCGGCGTCACCGGTCTGGTCTACCGCGATGCCACAGGCGACATCATCAAGACCGGTCGTCCCGAACGCCGGGCGCTCGACGACTTCCGCGGCTTCTCGCTCCGATGGGACCGCTTCAACGCTCTCGAAATCACGAGGGGATGCATCTACGCGTGCCGGTTCTGCCAGACGCCGTTCATGTTCTCCGCTCGGTTCCGTCACCGCAGCATCGCGAACGTGCGGTGGCATGTCGACCGGATGCGGGAGCGGGGGTTGCGGGATGTCCGGTTCATCACGCCGACCGCGCTGAGTTACGGCAGCCGGACCGAGGAGCCCGACCTGGACGCGGTCGAGGAGTTGCTCGCGAGCTGCCGGGAGGGGATCGGCCCGGGCGGGCGGGTGTTCTTCGGGTCTTTCCCGAGCGAGATCCGGCCCGAGCATGTCAGCCGGGAGGCTCTTCGCCTGGTGCGGAAGTACTGCGACAACACCAACATCATCGTGGGGGCGCAGTCCGGATCCGATCGGGTTCTCGACGCGGCCAAGCGGGGGCACGGCGTCGAGGAGGTCAAGCGGGCCGCGCGGCTGGGGATCGAGGAGGGGTTCCGGATCAACGTGGACATGATCTTCGGGATGCCCGGTGAGGGCCCCGGCGACGTCGGCGACTCGCTGCGGCTCGCCCGGGAGCTGGCCGACCTGGGCGCGCGCATCCACGCCCACACGTTCATGCCGCTGCCGGGAACGCCGTGGCGCGACGCCCCGGCCGGCGACGTGGCCCCGGAGACGATCTCCGAGGTGGACCGGTTGTCGCAGCGCGGCGCCCTCTACGGCCACTGGCAGAAGCAACGGGACCACGCCGTCCGCCTGGCCGCCGCCGCCGAGGCGTACCCCCGCCCTGGTCGCAGCCGTACGATCCTGCCGACGCTCCCCGCCGGCGACAGCTGCTAGGCCAGGAGGCGCGCCACGGTGTCGGCCGCTTTCAGGGCCGTACCCGTCAGGACGGCGACCGTCGTCCCGCCCGGCCGCAGCGTCCCCGCGGTCCGGAAGGCCCGCACGGCCGGCAGCACCATCGCGCTGGTCGGCTCCGCGTAGAGGCCCCGGGACGCGAGCTCGTGGGTCGCCGCGACGAGGTCCGGCTCGGTCACCGTGGTCATGGCGCCGTCCGACGCCCGGATCGCGGCGAGGACCTCGCGGTCACGGACCGGCCGCGCGATGGCCGTACCCTCGGCGACCGTCGGTCTCCACTCCCGGACCGTGACCGATTCCGATCCGGCGGCGAACGCGGCCGCGAGCGGGCCGCAGTGGTGCGGTTGCGCGACGAGCAGCCGCGGACGCCGGGTGATCGCCCCCGCCGCCAGCAGCTCACCGAAGCCGAGGTGCAGACCCAGGACCAGGCTGCCGCCGCCGCACGGCACGACGACCGCCTCCGGCGCCGTGAAATCAAGGTCCTCCCAGATCTCGTACGCGAGAAGCTTCACGCCCTGCAAGAACAACGGGTGCCAACTGTGGCTGGCGTAGAACGTCGACGCCGAACGCCGCACGGCTTCGTCCGAGGTGTCCTGACGGCTGCCCGGCACCAGTTCCACCGTGGCGCCGTGCATCCGGCTCTGCTGGATCTTCGCGGCCGAGGTCCCCTCCGGGGCGAGGATCGTGGCGCGGATGCCGGCCGCCGCCGCGTACGCCGCGACCGAGGAGCCGCCGTTGCCGCTGCTGTCCTCCAGCATCGCGGTGACGCCCTGCGCCCGCAGCGCCGACATCATGACGCTCGTGCCGCGGTCCTTGAAGCTGGCGGTCGGGTTGAACCACTCCGGCTTGACGTGCACCGTCAGCCCGTCGACGTCGAGCGGCAGGAGCGGGGTCGTGCCCTCCCCCAGCGTCACCGGCCGCCCGACCTCGGGCAGCGCGGCGGCGTACCGCCACTGCGAGCGGACCCTCGTGTCGATGTCGTCACGGGTGATGCCCGGCAGCGGCTCGAGCATGAGCGGCGAGCCGTCGTCGCCGCGCCATCGAGGCTCGCCGAGCGGGTAGCGGCGGCCGGACCGGTCGACGAGGCAGGTCATGCCGCCGATCCTTCCAGACCGCCGAAAAATCTTGCCGAAGGGCTTGGCACTCAACCCTGGACAGTGCTAAAAAATGAAGTGTCGCTGCAGCTCAACCGCGGTGATGAACCGCCTCGGGTGTGCTGCACGGACCTCGGCAGAGCTGATCCGATCGCCGAGCGCCACGCGCCCGCCGGAACGGCCGGCGGGCCTCACGAGGAGGTGTATCCGTGGTGCTGACTTTCGATCCTTTCCGCGAGTTCGACCGCCTGGCCGGGCAGATGTTCGGCACCGCTTCCGGTGCCGCCGGCGCCCCCACCGTGGCGATGCCGATGGACCTGTACCGCTCCGGTGACCACTTCGTCATGCACTGCGACCTCGCCGGCATCGACCCCGGCTCGGTCCAGGTCGACGTGGACAACCACGTGCTGACGATCCGCGCGGAACGGTCCCCGCGCACCGACAACGATGTGCAGTGGCTGCGCCGCGAACGGGTCACCGGCACCTTCGAACGCCGCCTCACCCTGGGCGACGGCCTCGACCTCGACAAGATCTCCGCGACCTGGCAGGACGGCGTCCTCACGCTGACCATCCCGGTCGCCGAGGCCGCCAAGCCGCGCCGCATCGAGATCTCCCGCGGCGCCGGGCACGACCGCCAGGTGCTCGAGGGCACGGCGCAGGACGCGCCCGCCATCTCGCATTCCTGAACCCTCGCCCTGGAAGGGCCGGGCGGGCGGTGCGCCCACCCGGCCCCGCGGCGGGCGGTGCACCCGGCCCCGCGGGCGGCCCACGCCGCCGGCACTGCTCACCTCGGTCCCCTGCCGGCGGCCCAGGCCGCCGCCATTGCTCACATCGGTAACCCTCCCCCGCGCCGTCGCGGCCCGGCGGCGGCGCGTCGGCCTTGCCGGGTGCGGAGCCCACGACCGCGCCCGGCAGGACCACGCAGAGGGCGGTTCGCCCGCCGCACTTCCAGCCCCGGCGGGCAGATGGCCGCCGCACCTTCAGCCCCGGCGGGCAGATGGGCTACCGCACTTCCAGTCCGGCGGGCAGATTGGCCGCCACGCTTTCGCCCGGGCGGGCGATTCGGCCGCCCGGGATGCCCGCGCGCCGTTCACCGACGGCAGCGGACCGCCCGGCGCCCGATTCCTCCCCTTCCCGCCGCCGGCGTACTAGGGTCATGCGCTGAGAGTTGCGTCGTCAGCGCTCAGGGTCGTCGCCCGGGTGCCGATCCACCGGAGCGTGAACGTGGGCGCCGAGACCGTGGAAGCCACCATCGAGAGCCTGGTCGCGGACGTCTACGTCAGTCACGCGGGCCTCGCCGGCCGGGCCGCCGAGCTGGTACGCCGCGCCGAGGCCGCCGGGGACCGGCGGCACGCCGACCTGGGCAGGCTCGTGATCGCCGAGCTGCACAGCCGGGGCGGGCGGGTCGCCGAGGGCGTACGCCAGGCCCGTGAGGTGCTCGCCGCCACCGACGACCGGATCGTCGTCGCGCACGCCCACGCGGTGATCGCCGGTGGGTTGTGGCGGATCGGGGACAACGCCGACGCGGTGCGGCACGCGTACCCGGCGAACCGGATGCTGGTGGACGGCGATCCGCCGGTGCTGCGGGTCGACCACGCGATCATCCTGGCGTTGCAGGTCAACGATCAGCGGATCGGCGGCATCTCGCACGGGGAGTTCCGGGCCGCGCAGCAGCTCGCCGACGACGCCGGGGTGCCCGCGCTCATCCTGGCCAACCTCAACAACTGGGCGTGGTGCTCGTACACGCACGGGGATCTGCAGTCAGCCGCCGCGCTGGTGCGGCGGATGCAGGAACACAGCGTCGCGACGGGCGAGCCGTTGAACGCCTCCTGCGCCGACACGGTGGCGCGGATCCTGCTGGAGACCGGGCGGTCCGCCGAGGCCACCGCCGTCATCGAGCAGGCCGTCGCCTCGGCGCAACCCACCGACTCCGACGCGATCCCGGCCGCGCTGATCACTCTGGCCGACATTCAACGGCGTGACGGCAATATCGGTACGGCGCTGCGTACGCTCGAGGAATGCCGGCGGATGGCCGCGCGCGACCACCTGCCCGACGTCGACGCCCTGGCGCTGCGGATGATCGCCGGATGCCATGCCGAGCTGGGCGACTTCCGGGCCGCGTACCAGGAGATGGTCGACTTCCACGAGGCCTGGACCCTGCGGCGGTCCGAACGCAGCGAGGTCGTGGCCCGGGTCGCGCACGCCCAGTACGCGGTCGACGAGGCGCAGCGCACCACCGAGCGGTTCCGGGAGATGGCGGAGCGGGACGCGCTGACCGGGCTGTGGAACCGGCGCCGCTCCGACGCCCACCTCGCGGCGGCCCTGGCCACGCCGGCAGCGCCGAACCCGCCGGCCGCGCCGACGCCGCGCGACGCGGTGGCGGCGCCGCGCGACGCGGGGACGACGCCGCGCGACGCGGGGGCGAGGTCAGGCGACCCGGGGGCGGCGCCCCGCGATGCGGGGGCGAGGGCGAGCGATGCCGTGGCGAGGGCGAGCGATGCGGGGCCCGGGATGGAGGTGCCGGCCGGGCCGCGGGGGGCGGTGAGCGTCGCGCTGCTGGATCTCGACCACTTCAAGCTGATCAACGATACGTTCAGCCATGCGGTCGGGGATGTGGTGCTGCGCCGGGTGGCCGCCATCCTCGCGGAGGCGGGCGGGCATGCCGGGCGGCACGGCGGCGAGGAGTTCATCCTCATCCTGGACGTGGAGCGGGCGGAGGCGGCGCGGCGCTGCGAGGCGTTGCGGGCGGCGATCCATGCGCACGCCTGGGACAGCGTGGCCGCCGGGCTGCGGGTGACCGCCAGCATCGGGCTGGCGGTGCTGCGGCCCGGCGACGACGCCTATTCGGTGGTGCGCCGCGCCGATGAGAACCTCTACGCGGCCAAGCGCGCCGGCCGCAACCGCCTGGTCGCCGAGTAAAGCCCGCGCACCGGCCGCGGAAGGCGACCACCGGCAGCAAGCAGCCGGAAGGCGACCACCAGGAAGCAAGCAGCCGGAAGGCGACCGCCGGCAGCAAGCAGCAGAAAGAGCGGCGGGGGCGGTCGTCAGCGGCGGAACACGCGGCGGCTCACGTCCCGCCCGGCGCGCAGGGCCGAGCCCGCCCGGTTGACCACCCCGTCGCTCGTGATGAGCAGCTCCCCCACGTACGCCGAGGCGCGGTCCATCACCAGCGCGGCGCGGGCCAGGTCCTCCTCGTCCTCGCGCAGCTCCCACAGCCGCTGGGCCTGCTCCCACGCGCGCGCCCGGGTCGCGGCGACGAGGACCCGCTGGCTCCAGTCGTCGAGGTCGCCGACCAGGCCGTCGATGCGTAGCTGCCAGGACGTCGAGTAGCGGCGGCGCAGCCGGGGGATCTCCTGGTAGAAGATCTTGTTGACCAGCAGGTAGTCCGGGTGGATCGGGTCGTCCTCGGCGGGCGCGCCGGTGCTCTTCCAGGTGGCAACCAGCGCCCAGGCCAGGTCGTGGTTGATGTGCGCGTTGACGCCCAGCATCGCCGCGGCGAGCCGGCTGACCCGCTTGTCCTGGGCCCGGCGGAACAGCACCTCCCAGGCGTCCGGCGTGTTCAGGTTCTCCTCGCCCCACAGGCGCAGCGCGTCGAAGTACCGCTTGGCGAACTCGACGTCGAGCATCTCGAGGAAGTCGGCGTCGTGCACCTCGCTGCTCTTGAGCGCGCCGGCGACGCGGTCGGTGATGGTGAAGTACAGCGAGTTGAACGATGCGACGCGGTTGGCCGCGGGAGGCGGGAGCGTGTCCATGATCTCCTGGGCTTTGCGCAGCCCGCGGAGCACGTCGCCGATGGTCTCGACCCGGCAGGCGCACAGGTCGGCCATCTCCCGGGAGGCGGGCTCCCAGCCGCCGCCCTTCGGCACCAGGCCCGGCTCGTCGCGCGCGATCCGCCGCCGCTCCTCGCGCAGCAGCTCGGCGCTGCTCTGCACGCCCCCGCGATCGAACTGCACTGTCGTGGTCATACCGGCCCCCGGCCCCCCAGATCATCCCCGTACGGTGCTCCACCCTGCTCACGCACCAGCCAGTTGACCAGTGTCGAGGCGGTTACCCGACAGTAGAACGCCGGGCCCGCTGCGGTCAGGCCTCCCTGAGGCGGCTCTTCTGCACCTTCCCCATGCCGTTGCGCGGCAGCTCCGGGACCAGATGCACGACGCGGGGACGCTTGTGGGCGGCGAGGCGCGCGGCGACGAACGCCACGAGCTCGTCCGGGGCGGCGGGACCGTCGGCGACCACGAAGGCGGTGATCTGTTCGCCCAGGTCCGGGTGGGGCGAGCCGATCACGGCGGCTTCGCGTACGGCGGGATGCAACAGCAACGCGTCCTCGACCTCGCCCGCGCCGACCCGGTATCCCCCGGTCTTGATGAGGTCGGTGGAGGCGCGCCCGACGATGCGGTGCCAGCCGTCGGGGCCGATCGTGGCGACGTCGCCGGTGGCGTACCAGCCGTCGGTCAGCGGCGCGGGGGCGATGCCGTCGCCGCTGAGAAGCGCGCCACCCCCACCGGCGAGCCCAGAGCCGCGCACGTACCCGTCGAAGAGGGTCGCGCCGCGGACCTGGAGCTGGCCGATGGCCGCGCCGTCTGCGGGCAGCGGGGCGCCGGCGTCGTCGACGAGGCGGGTCTCGACGCCGGGGAGCGGCAGCCCGACGTGGCCGGCCCGGCGCTCCCCGGCGGCGCGGGCGCTGACGGTGATCAGGGTCTCGGTCATGCCGTACCGCTCGACGGGCGCCTGGCCGGTCAGCGCGACCAGGTCGTCGAAGACCGGCACGGGGAGCGCGGCGCTGCCGGAGACGAGCAGCCGGGCGCCGCGCAGGGCACGGGCGGCGGACGGGTCGGCGCACACCCGGGACCAGACCGTCGGTACGCCGAAGTAGAGGGTGCCACCGGCCGCCGCGTACGCCTGCGGGGTGGGCCGTCCGGTGTGCACCAGCCGCGACCCGGTCCGCAGCGCGCCCAGCACGCCCAGCACCAGCCCGTGGACGTGGTACAGCGGGAGCCCGTGCGCGAGGGTGTCCCCGGCCGTCCACTCCCAGGCCGCGGCGAGCGCGTCGAGGTCGGCGGCGATCGCGGCCCGGGAGAGCACCACGCCCTTCGGCGGCCCGGTCGTGCCGCTGGTGTAGAGGACCAGCGCGGGCGCGTCGGCGGCCGGCTCGGCGGGTGCCGACGCGGATCGCGTATGGCCGGAGATCGGCACGACGGGCAGCCCGCTGGTCCCGGCCGCGGCCGGCTCGTCGGAGAGCAGGACCGCCGCGCGCGAGTCCCGCAGCACGTGCGCGCGTTCCAGCTCGCCGGCGTCCGGCGGCACGGGCACGACGGGAACCCCGGCGAGCAGCCCGGCGGTCACGGCCACGATCGTCGGAAGCCCGGGCACGGCGTGCACCGCGGCGGTGCCGGCGCCGGCGAGCTCCGCCGCGAGCGCCGAAGCCCGCCCGAGCAGCTCGTGCCGCGACAGCACGCCCTCGGGCGTGGTGACGGCACGATCGAGATCCGCCTGGTCGTGCAGGGCTCCGAGCAACCGCATGCCCCGATGATTCCCTATCCCGGCCCCCGGCCGCTCGGCCGGACGCCGAGCCTGTGGACAAAGCTCAGCCGGCGGTCGAGCCTGTGGACGACGGCCCCGGCGCGGTCGCGCTCAACCGGGCCATGAACCGGCGGACCGGCTCGCGGCGAACGGCATCGGCACCGAAGACGGCCCGCGCCTCCCGGGTCGCCCGCCGCAGCATCCACCGGACGTCGTAGATCCACAGCCGGCCACCCGGGCGCAGCACCCGGCGCAGGTCGCGCATGGCACCGGGTACGTCGGCCCAGTGGTGCTGGCTCAGCGACGACACGGTCAGGTCGAACGTCGCGTCCTCGAACGGCAGGCGGCCGACGTCCGCGACGGCGAACGCGACGTCGATCCCGGCGCCGGCGGTACGGGCGTGCTCGATCATCTGCGGCGACAGGTCGACGGCGTCGTACCGGTACTGCGGCAGCGCCGCGGCCAGCGCCCGGGGCAGCCGCCCGGGCCCGGTGCCCGCGTCGAGGATGCGGGCGCCCGGCTCGAGGCCCGCCGCGGAGACGTCCGCGACGACGCGCGCGTCGAGGCCCCGCAGGTGTTTGGTGGTGATCGTGTCGTACCGGTCGGCATGGGCGAAGGCCCCGTGCAGTGCGATCCTCATACTGGACAGCGTGGCCGTTCCCGAACAGCATGTTCAACAACCAGATGCCGCCGGCCGTCCGGTACCGCACACCGGCCGCGATCGTGTGCCGGATCGGCGGGTGCGCCGGACCCGCCGGCTGCTGCAGGAGGCGCTCGTCGGGCTGCTCGTGCAGCGGGCGTACGAGCGCATCACCGTGCAGGACGTCCTCGACCGGGCCGAGGTGGGCCGCTCCACGTTCTACGCGCACTTCCGGGACAAGCAGGCCCTGTTCGAGTCGTGCTTCGACGACCTGCGCGAGGATCTCCGGCGGGAGCTCGACGCGCTGGCCGCGGGCGGCCACGAGGTGCAGCCGGACAGTCCCGTGCGGGTCGTGTTCGAGCACGCCGACCGCCACCGGGCGCTCTACCGGGCCATGTGCGGGCGCCGCGGCGAGACCGTCGCCACGCGATACCTGCACCGGACGCTGGTCGACAGCCTGTACGTCCACCTCGACGAGGTGGGCACGCGCTATCCCGCGGCGATCATCGCGGAGTACCACGGCAGCGCGCTGGCCGGGGTGCTCGTCCGCTGGATCCGCGAGGACTTCCCGGTGGATCCGGCGACGATGGCCCGGATCTGCCGGGACCTCACTGCCGCCGGGGTCACCGCGAGCCTGTCCGATCCGTCGCGGCACGGCTGAGCGCGTACGCCTCAGATCGGCGCAGCCATCGCGGCGTGCCCGCTCTGGTGGAGCGCACGCACCTCGTCGTGACGGCCCTGCCGCTCGCGGCGGCCGATCTCCACGGAGGTCTCCACGACGGCCCTCGCCCGCTCGTGCCGCCGCCGCTGGTACGCCTCGAACGCCTCCGGCAGCGCGTCCGGCCTCGCGGTGACCTCGGCGGCCAGCACGACCGCGTCCTCGATGGCGAGTGCCGCCCCGCTGACCATCTGCGGGGAGGGCGCGTGCGCGGAGTCCCCGGCGAGCACCCCGAGCCCGGCATGCCACGGGCCGGTCAGGAAGAGCGTGTGCACGGGGC
The DNA here is from genome assembly GCF_016464385.1 of Nucisporomicrobium flavum. Lineage (GTDB taxonomy): Bacteria > Actinomycetota > Actinomycetes > Mycobacteriales > Micromonosporaceae > Actinoplanes > Actinoplanes flavus_A. The sequence continues at coordinate 71,671 of NZ_JADMLH010000028.1, forward strand.
GGCGGACGACCTGGGCGGGGTCGGTGATGGTGTCGCGGACGTCGGCGAACCGCCCGCCGAAAGGTGCGAGCAGGTCGCGCATGCGCCGGGCCAGCTCGCTCTCGGGCGCCGGCCGGGCCTCGACGGCGCTCTCGGTCAGGAAGACGTACGCCTGCCGCGCGGAGATCGGGATGACCCCGGTGGTGCCGCTGGCCCCGGCGAAGACGTGCACGTCGGAGGCCCAGTCGGGGCGCTCGACGAGGGCGCGCCAGACCATCTGGCCGGCGTACCGGGGTTCGACGTCCAGGCCGAGCTGGGCGCGAGTGCGGGACCGGACGCCGTCGGCGCCGACGACGTAGTCGGGAGTACGGGCGCTGCCGTCGCTGAGCCGTGCCGTCACCTGACCGTCTTCGTGACAAAGCGAGGCCACGGAGACGCCGGTGCGCAGCGTGGCGCCGAGACCGGCGGCCGCCTCGCGCAGGATGCGGTGCAGCGCGGGACGCCCGATGCCGACCTCGACCGGCTCCCCGGGGCCGAGCACGCTGGGCGGTTCGACGACGGCCCGTACCACGCCCTCCGCATCGCAGTGCACCGTGCGGTGGACGGGATGGCCGGCCTCCGCGCAGGCGTCGGCCAGGTCGAGCGTGCGCAGCGCCCGCAGCGCGGGGCCGGTCAGGCTCAGGCCCCAGCCGGCCGCCTCCCAGCCCGGCCGGACCTCGAGCACCTCGGCCTCGTGGCCGGCCCGCCGGGCGGCGACCGCGTGCGCCAGCCCGGCGATCCCGCCTCCCACCACCAGCACGGACAGACCCATCTCGGACTCCCCCGTTTCGCCACGGCATGTCGCTCCAGTGTGGACGCCCCAGGTCCCCGCCCGCCACCCCGCCGTGTCGCTTGACGGGCCCGTACCACCCCCGCATGCTGCCCCTGATGGAGAACTCGGTGGCCGTGGCCCTCACCGCGGGCGGGGTGACGGTCCTCGTCGACCTGGGCGCCCATGAGCTGCCGGCGGTCACGTACTGGGGTCCGGAGCTGCCCGGGCTGGACGCGGAGCTGGCCGCGGCGCTGATAGCCACGGCGGTCCCGGTGGCGGGGTCGAACGACGCCGAGCCGCGGCCGCGGGTGGCGCTGCTTCCCGAGCACCGCACCGGCTGGCTGGGCCGCCCCGGGCTGAGCGGCTCGTTCGCGGGGGCAGGCTGGTCGCCCGCCTTCACCACCACGACGGTCACCCTCGACGGCGAGCCGGTCACCGGGTTCACCTCGGGCGGCGCGGCCCGGCTCGAGGTCACGGCGTCCGACGACGCCGGCCGTCTGGAGCTGCGGGTCACCCTGGAGATGCTGCCGCCGGGCCTGCTGCGGGTACGCGCTGCCGTCCGCAACCTGGCTCCGGAGCCGTACGGGGTGGACGACCTGGTGCTGACGCTGCCCGTACCGGCCGAGGCGGTCGAGCTGCTGGACTTCGGCGGCCGGCACACCCTGGAACGCGTACCCCAGCGCGGCCCGTTCGGCTTCGGCGCGCACGTACGCGAGAACCGCAAGGGCCGCACCGGCGCGGACAGCGCGTACCTTCTGCACGCCGGCACGGCGGGGTTCGGGTTCGCCGGAGGCGACGTGTGGGCGGTGCACACGGCGTGGAGCGGCAACCACGTGCACTACGCCGAGCAGGTCTTCACCGGGGAACGGCTGATCGGCGGCGGCGAGCTGCTGCTGCCCGGCGAGGTACGGCTGGCGACCGGCGAGGCGTACGAGAGCCCCTGGGTGTACGCCGCCTACGGCCGCGGCCTCGACGATGTCGCCCACCGCTTCCACCGGCATCTGCGTGCCCGCGAGCGTCCCGTCCCGGCGCAGCGGCCGGTGACGCTGAACGTCTGGGAGGCCGTCTACTTCGCTCAGGACGCCGACCGGCTGCTCGACCTCGCCGAGCGCGCCGCCGCCCTCGGCGTGGAACGGTACGTCCTCGACGACGGCTGGTTCTCGTCGCGGCGAGACGATCGGTCCGGCCTCGGCGACTGGGTGGTGTCCCGCGACGTGTGGCCGGCCGGGCTGCACCCGCTCGTCGACCGGGTCCGCGGGCTCGGCATGCAGTTCGGCCTGTGGTTCGAGCCGGAGATGGTCAACCCCGACTCCGCCGTCGCCCGCGCCTACCCCGACTGGATCATGGCGGCGCGCCCGGAGTGGCCGGTCGAGTCCCGCCACCAGCAGGTGCTCAACCTCGCGATCCCGGAGGCGTACGAGCACGTCAGGTCCCAGATGGCCGCGATCCTCGACGAGTACGCGATCAGCTACGTGAAGTGGGACCACAACCGCGACCTGGTGGAGGCCGGCGACCGTACCCGCCAGGGCCGCCCGGGTGTGCACGCGCAGACGCTCGCCTTCTACCGGCTCCTGGACGAGCTGCGGGCCGCGTACCCGCACCTGGAGATCGAGTCCTGCTCGTCCGGCGGCGCCCGCGTGGACCTGGCGGTGCTGGAGCGTACCGACCGGGTCTGGGTCTCGGACAGCATCGACCCGCACGACCGCCAGCGGATGCTGCGCTGGACCGCCCAGCTCGTACCGCCGGAGTACCTCGGCTCGCGCATCGCCTCCGGCCGCTCCCATGTCACCGGACGCCACCACGACCTCGGCTACCGCGCGGCGACGGCGATCTTCGGCCACCTCGGCATCGAATGGGACCTCGCCGAGGCCACCGACGCGGAGCTGGCCGACCTCGGCGAATGGATCGCCTTCTACAAACGGGAACGCGGCCTGCTGATGGCCGGCGACCTGATCCGCATGGACGGCTACGACGATCGCATCCTCGTGCACGGCGTCGTGGCACCGGACCGGTCCCGTGCGCTGATCGCCATGGCGGTGACGGACAGCATCCTGCCCGACCCGGCGGCCCGGCTGCGCTTCCGCAGCCTCGGTCCGGACCGCCGCTACCGCCTCCGGCCGGTGATCGTCGGCCGTCCGCCGTCGGGGCTGATCCCGCCACGCTGGTGGGGCGCGGACCGCTCGGGCCGGGTGCTCACGGGCGCGGCGCTGGAACGGGCCGGGGTGGCCTGCCCGCGGGTGCACCCCGACCAGGTCGTCCTTTACAGCGCCGACGCTCGGTAGGCGCGCTCCGGGGCACTTTCGGCTGTACATGCAAAAGTTCTCAATGATGACGTCAAAGTTATGGACTGTTTCTAAAAAGAGTCCTAACGTAACGAGCCATTGATGATCGTCGACACGAGTCGATGCCCGCGCACCCTGGAGCGCTCGATGAAACGATTGCTGCCCCGCTGGCTACCGGTGCCCCTGCTCGGGTGCGCCGTCCTGATGGCCGGACTGCTGCCCGCCACCCCCGCCTCCGCCGCCGTCCCGCCCCAGGAACCCGGGGTGACGCTGCGGACGTACGACCTGCAGACCTCCCGCGACTCGCTCTGCACGCTGAAGACCGGCCAGACGCCCAACGTGGACAAGCTCCTGCCCACGGTCAACTGGACCACCGCGGGCGACTTCGGCCTCGAGGACCACTTCCAGTCCGAGGTCATCGGCAACCTGAACATCGCCACAGCCGGCTCGTACGCCTTCCGGCTCACCAGCGACGACGGCTCCCGGATGCAGCTCGACGGCGGCACGGTCATCACCAACGACGGCGCGCACGGCCCCACCGCGGTCGAGGGCAGCGTCAGCCTCACGACCGGGTACCACGCGCTGCACCTAGACTTCTTCGAACGCGACGGCGGCCAGCAACTCACCCTCGAATGGCGCCCGCCGGGCGCGAGCGCGTTCGCGGTCGTACCGAACTCGGCGCTGAGCACCGACGCCGGCGTCGTACGGGTCACCGCCCCCGGGCGCAAGGAGTGCGAGGGCGCGGGCGACAGCCCCGGCGACGGCCTGCCGCTGACCTCCGTCCACCCCGGCTACACGCTGACGAACCTGCGCCCCAGCGGCTTCCAGCCGCAGGTCAGCGCCATGGACTGGTTCCCGGACGGGCGCCTCGCGATCGCCACCTGGGGCGGCAGCGACACGGTCGCCGGAGAGGTGTACGTCCTCAGCGGCGTCACCGGCGCGACGTCGCCGAGCCAGGTCACGTACAAGAAGATCGCCACCGGCCTGCGTGAGCCGATGGGGCTGAAAATCGTCGACGGCACGATCTACGTGTCGCAGAAGCACGAGCTGACCGAGCTCAACGACACCAACGGCGACGGCGTCATCGACCAGTACCGCCGGGTCGCCACGTGGCCGTTCGACGGCAACTTCCACGAGTTCGCGTTCGGCCTGCTCTACAAGGACGGCTACTTCTACCTGAACCTGTCCGTCTCCATCGATCTCGGCGGCGCGACCACGGTGCCGCAGGGCTCGGCGAACCGCGGCACCAGCCTGAAGATCAACCGGTCCACCGGCGCGGTCCAGTACGTCGCCGGCGGCCTGCGCACCCCCGACGGCATCGGCTGGGGCCCCGAGGGCGACGTCTTCGTCACCGACAACCAGGGCGGCTGGCTGCCCGCCTCGAAGCTCGTGCAGATCAAGCAGGACCGGTTCTTCGGCCACTACACCGACCCGGACGGACCGTACGACGGCCAGCCGGTCACCCAGCCGGTGCTGTGGCTGCCGCAGAACGAGATCGCCAACTCGCCGAGCACCCCGCTGATGCTCGACTCCGGCCCGTACGCCGGTCAGATGATCTTCGGCGACGTCACGTACGGCGGCATTCAGCGCGCCTCCCTGGAGAAGGTCAACGGCCAGTACCAGGGCGCGGTCTTCCGCATGACCCAGGGCCTCGAGATGGGCGTGCTCCGCACCAGCCTGGGCCCGGACGGCGCGCTCTACGTCGGCGGGCTCGGCGCCGGCGGCAACTGGGGCCAGGAGGGCAAACTCACGTACGGCCTGCAGAAGCTGACACCCAACGGCACCAGCGTCTTCGACATCAAGGCGATGCGGGCGGTCTCGGGCGGCTTCGAGCTCGAGTACACCCAGCCCGTGTCCGCCGACACCGCCGCGCAGCTGGCCGCCCGCTACCGGGCCGAGCAGTGGCGTTACGTGCCGACCCCGGCGTACGGCGGACCGAAGGTCGACGAGGAGACGCTGCCGGTCGCGTCGGCGACCCTCTCGGCGGACCGCCTGAAGGTGACCCTCAAGCTCAACGGGCTCAAGCCGGGCCGGGTCGTGCACGTCCGCTCGCCGCGACCGTTCACGTCGACGTCCGGGGCGTCGCTGTGGAGCACCGAGGCCTGGTACACGCTCAACAGCCTCGTCGACGGCACCACGCTGAAGACGGATCAGGTCGAGGCGGAGAACTCCGGCCTCAGCGGCGGCGCCGGCGTGGCGACCGACCACTCCGGGTACACCGGGTCGGGCTTCGTCGCCGGCTTCGGTGCCGTGGGCGCGGCGGCCACGTTCAGCGTCAACGTGCCGGCGGCCGGCTCGTACCCGGTCTCGCTGCGGTTCAGCAACGGCCCCAACCCGTCGGCGGGCGCGAAGACCGTCAGCCTCTACGTCAACGGCAGCAAGGTACGCCAGATCAGCCTCGCCGACACCGGGAACTGGGACACCTGGGCCACCAAGGCCGACACCGTGACGCTGCGGGCCGGCGGCAACACCATCGCGTACAAGGTGGACAGTGGCGATGTCGGCCACGTCAACCTCGACAACCTGACCGTGGGCAACGCGGGCTCCTCGCCGGGTGCCCCGCGCACCGGCACCGTCACCGGCATCGGCGGCAAGTGCCTGGACGTCGCCGGTGGCGCCAACGCCGACAAGACGAAGGTGCAGATCTACACCTGCAACAATTCGTCCGCGCAGAGCTGGACCCGCGACGGCGACACGCTCCGGGCGCTCGGCAAGTGCCTCGACATCGACAACGCCGGCACCGCCGACGGCACCAAGGTGCAGCTCTACACCTGCAACAACAGCGCCGCGCAGGTCTGGCAGCAGCAGGCCAACGGCTCGCTGCTCAACCCGGCCTCCGGCAAGGTGCTCGACGTGGCCGGCGGCGCCACCGCGGACGGCACCCAGGTCCAGATCTGGACGTGGGCGGACGTGGCCCAGCAACGCTGGACCCACAACGGCACGAGCCGGGTCACGCTGTTCGACGGCGGCTCCCTGGCCGCGTTCCAGAACGCCGACGGCAGCGCGCCGACGTGGCCGGTCTCCGGCGGCTCGGCCGAGGTGCTCGGCGGGGACCTGCGGACCAAGCAGACGTACGGCGACTTCAAACTGCACGCCGAATTCTGGCTGCCCAACCTGCCCGCCGACGTGACCGGCCAGCAACGGGCCAACAGCGGCATCTACCTGCAGGACCGGTACGAGCTGCAGGTGCTCGACACGTACGGCAAGGCCACCCTCGGCAACGACGAGTGTGCGGCCATCTACCAGAAACGGGCGCCGTCCACGAACGCGGGCACGGCGCCGGAAACCTGGCAGACGTACGACGTCACGTTCCGGGCGGCGCGCTACAACGGCTCGACGAAGACCGAGAACGCCCGCGTCACCGTGGTGTGGAACGGCACGACGGTGCACAACAACGTCGAGATCGACGGCCCGACGGGCAACGGGGCGGCGGAGGGGCCGAGCTTCCTTCCGATCCGCCTGCAGGACCACGGCGACCCGGGCGCCAACGTCCGCTACCGCAACCTCTGGATCGAGCCTGCCTGACATCTCCCGTCCGGATTCCTGCGCGGCCCAGCGCTGTCTACGCTGGGCCGCGTGCCGGAGTCCCGCCTGCGTCGCGTCGCCGTCCTCGTCCTGGAAGGGGCGAAACCGCTCGACGTGGGCATCCCGGCCCAGGTGTTCACGACCCGGGCGAGCATGCCGTACGAGGTGCGGGTGTGCGGCCCGGCGCCCGGCCTGGTCACCGGCGGCGACGGGCTCTCGTACCACGTCGCCGACGGCCTCGACGCGCTCACCTGGGCCGACATCGTCTTCATCCCGGGTTACCGCTTCCCGGACCGGGACGACCCACCGCGGGCCGTCGTCGCGGCGCTGCTCGCCGCCCACACCCGCGGCACCCGCCTCGCAGCCATCTCGACCGGCGCCTTCGCCCTGGCCGCCACGGGTCTCCTGGACGGCAAGCGGGCGACGACCCACTGGCACTACACCCGGGCCCTCGCCGCGAAACACCCCGGCATCCGGATCGACGAGAACGTCCTGTTCGTCGACGAGGGCGGCGTCCTCACCTCGGCGGGCGCGGCCTCCGGCATCGACCTGTGCCTGCACATCCTCCGCGGCGACCTGGGCGTGGCCGCCTCCAACCACGCGGCCCGCCGGCTGGTGGCCGCCCCCTACCGCAGCGGAGGCCAGGCCCAGTACGTCCCCCGCAGCGTCGCCGAGCCCCTGGGCGAACGCTTCGCGGCCACCCGCGAATGGGCCCTGCACCGGCTCGGCAAACCCCTCACCCTGGAGACCCTGGCCCGGCACGCGGCGGTCTCCCCCCGTACGTTCTCCCGCCGTTTCGTCGAGGACACCGGCCACACGCCGATGCAGTGGGTGCTGCGCGCCCGCATCGACATGGCCCGCGAGCTGCTCGAACGCTCCCAGCGCAGCGTCGAGCAGATCGCCGCGGACGTCGGCCTCGGTACGGGGGCGAACCTGCGCCTGCACTTCCAGCGGATCCTCGGAACGACACCGAGCGACTACCGCCGCACCTTCGCCAACGGCGAGTGACCGGTCGCTAGGGCAGGAACTGCTCCTGCACCTTGACGACCTTCCCGTCCTTCACGGTCAGCCAGTAGAGCGTGTGCTCGAGCCGCTTCTTCAGCCCGGCGACCCCCACCTCGGTGTCCGCGGTCGCATCGCCGTCGGTCACCAGCACCGGCACCTTCGAGGCCAGCGGCAGGGTCCGCTTCTTCTTGTTGTCGTTGACGATGAAGTAGTCGTTCGGCGGCGTCTCGTCGCTCTCGCCGGGGTACCGCTTCTTCCATTCCTTCGCGGCCTTGTCACCCGTCAGGAACTCCACGAGGTCCATCGTCAGCGTGCCCTCGCCGACCGCGGTCACATACGCGGGCCACCGCCCGTCCCCGATGGCGGCCTGACTCCCACCCGTCGCGGGCTTCGCGCCCGAGACGGCCGGCGTCGTGGCGGCGGTGGTCGGAGTGTCGTCCCCATCGCCCGCGGGCGTCGCGGCCGACGTAGCCGCGGGCGGCGCGGACGCAGCCGTCGCCGGGGTCGAATCGGCCGACTTCTGCTGGCAGCCGGCGGCGAGCAGCGACAGGGCGAGCAGCGTGGCCACCCCGGGAGCGACGGTACGGTGCGGGTGCATACCGCAAGATCGCATATCCGCAGCCGGCGGGCGAACAGATACCCGACAGTCGCCGCCCCGAAGGGTGACCCCGAAAGCGTGAACTAGCAGGTCGAATCCCACCATGACGGCCGCTTCCCCACGCCCGCACCCGCGCAGGCACCCGCGTCGGCGCACGCGCGTCGGCGCACGCGCGTCGGCGCACGCGCGTCGGCGCACGCGCGTCGGCGCACGCGCGTTGCCGCCGCGGCCCCACCCGACCCGCGTGCGGCACCAGTGGCTCAGCGGCCATCCCGCCGCCGACCCCGGACGTCACCCGACCCGCTTCCTGTCTCGCGCGGAGCGTGGGGCACCGGTCGCTCGCCGCCCGTCGGCCGTTCCCGGGCGGCCGTCGCCCATCGCCCCCTTCCTGTGCGTTGGCGCGATCCTTGCGAACCGTGGCGCGCACGCCGCTGTCCCGGGCGGGGCGGCGGAAGCGAATCTGGGGACATGACTCGTATCGCGATCAACGGATTCGGCCGCATCGGACGCAATGTCCTGCGTGCCCTGCTCGACCGGGACAGCAAGCTGGAAGTCGTCGCGGTCAACGATCTCACCGAGCCCGTTGCCCTGGCGCGGCTGCTCGCGTACGACACGACGGCCGGGCGGCTGGGGCGTCCGGTGACGGCCGACGGTGACGCCCTCGTCGTGGACGGCCGCCGCATCACGGTGCTCGCCGAGCGTGAGCCCGCACGGCTGCCGTGGGCGCAGCTCGGCGTCGATGTCGTCCTGGAGGCCACCGGCCGCTTCACGTCCGCCAAGGCCGCCCGCGCCCACCTCGACGCGGGTGCCCGCAAGGTCCTCGTCGGTGCCCCGTCGGACGGCGCCGACGTCACCCTCGCGTACGGCATCAACACCGGCGCCTACGACCCCGACCGGCACACGATCGTCTCGAACGCCTCCTGCACGACCAACGCGCTCGCGCCGCTGGCCGCGGTGCTCGACCAGCTCGCCGGCATCGAGCACGGCTTCATGACCACGGTGCACGCGTACACGCAGGAGCAGAACCTGCAGGACGGCCCGCACCGCGACCCCCGCCGCGCCCGCGCCGCCGCGGTCAACATCGTGCCGACCACGACGGGCGCCGCCAAGGCCATCGGCCTGGTCCTGCCCGCACTCGACGGCAAACTGTCGGGCGACTCGATCCGCGTCCCGGTCCCGGTCGGCTCGCTCGTCGAACTCAACACGACCGTCTCCCGCGACGTCACCCGCGACGAGATCCTGACGGCGTACCGCGTCGCGGCGCAGGGCCCGCTCGCCGGAATCCTCGAATACTCGGACGACCCGCTGGTGTCCTCGGACATCACCGGCAACCCGGCCTCGGCCATCTTCGACTCGGCCCTCACCCGGGCCGACGGCCGCCACGTCAAGGTGGTCGCCTGGTACGACAACGAGTGGGGCTTCTCCAACCGGGTGATCGACACGCTCGAGCTCCTCGCGGCCTGATTCCCACGACAGGGGCGTCGTACCCCGGCCGGGGCCGTCGGCGCGCCCCGCCAAGCCGCAGCGGAAGCAAGTCCGCTCCCGCTGCGGCGGCACCCCGGCCGCACGGCACCCAGCGTTACCCACACAGCGGGGTGCTATCGGAGCAGCGCCGCTCCGAAGGAGACGGAGAAGCGTTTGCACCAGATGCTGATGCTTCGGTAGGCGTCCAGCTCGACGTCGGCCGGCACCGGGTAGACCTGGTTGCCGTGGTTGCCCTTGAGGCGGCCGAGCTCGACGTGACGGCCGTCGTCGAACACGCTCCAGGCCTCGGAGCCGGTGATGGCCTCCTGGTCGGTCAGCCACACCCTCAGGTCCGGCCCGTCCGAGGTGTCGAGGCCGACGAGCTCGAGCTGATGGGTGCCGTCGCCGTTGCGGACGAGGCGGGCGGCGCCCGTGGTGTCGTGCTCGTGGCTGACGAAGGTTCCCTTGCGCACCACCGCCGGCCCGGCGGGAGGCGCAGCCGAGGAGGAGCCCGCGGATGGCGTCGACACCGGAGCCGACGCCGGCGATTCGGCGGAGGAGAGCTGGTCGGCCACCGTGGTGTCGGTGACGAGTCGCCACGGCTGGAACCAGAACAGGCCGGCCACGGCGCCGGCGCCCAGCACGGCGATCACCAGCCAGGTCGTAGGTCTGCGGAGAAGTCGTCGGATCACGTGAACGAGTCAACCGGGCCGGGCCCCGGGACGGAAGAGATCAACTCCTTACCGACTTCATACGGTTTCCGCCCCCGGGAGGCGCCGGGACGAAGGCAGCGAAGGCGACGGGAAGAAGGCAGCCGCCGGGTGATAGACACATGAGATGACCAGCCGCATAGCCACGATCGTCATCGACGCGCTGGAGCCGCGCCGGGTCGCCGGCTTCTGGGCCGCCGTGCTCGGATGGACCGTCCTCGAGGAAGCCGACGGCATCATCACCATCGGCCCGGCCGGCTCCGCCTGGCCCACCATCGACGTCGTGCCCGTGCCGGAGCGCAAGACCCTGAAGAACCGCCTCCACCTCGACCTGCGCGCGGACGGCAGCACCGCCGCAGAGGAGGTCGACCGGCTCCTCGCGCAGGGCGCCACCCACGCCGATGTCGGCCAGGAGCCGGATTCGACGTGGGTGGTGCTCGCCGACCCGGAGGGCAACGAGTTCTGCGTGCTCTCCCGCACGGTCCAGGACCTGCGAACCGCATAGCCGGCAGGGCCCAGGTGCATCACCGCCGATCGCGAGCGATCAGCACCGGACACTCGGCGTGGTGCAACAGGTGAAGCCGGACCGGCCCCAGCCGCTGCGCCTCGAAGTCCTCGTGGCCGCCCGCACCGACGACCAGCAGGGCGGCCTCCCGCGACCTCTCCACGAGGACGGCCCCCGGATCGCCGGGCGCCACGTCCCGGACGACCGGAACCTCGGGATACTTGTCCCGCCATGGCGAGTCGTCCAGCACGCGATCCGACCCGGGCTGCGCGGTCACGGCCAGCAGCGTCGCGGGCCGGCGCAGGTTCGCTTCCTCGTACGCCGTACCGATGGTCGCCGACGCTCCGGGCGAGTCGGTGACGCCGACCACGACCGTGTGGTGGCCGGCGCTCCATCCCGGACGCACCACGGCGACCGAGCACGGCGCGTACGCGGCGAGCTGGGTCGTCACCGGGCTGAGCAGCGGCCCGGGGCTCCCCCGGCCACGGCCGCCGACGACGAGCAGGTCCCCGTCGGTGGCCGCCTCGAGGAGCACCGGCACCGGGTCGCCGACGATCGCAGCACCCCTCACCGGTACGCCCGCAGCGCTCGACCGGGCCTCGTGCACGGCGGCGTCGAGGATCTCCCTGACGTGCGCGCCGGTGGTGCGGACGAGCTCGCCGCGGGAAGCGAAGCTGCGCCCCGGGATCCGCCACTGGTACGCGACCACGACATCCAGCCCGGCCCCGCGCAGCTGAGCCTCGGCCGCCGCCCAGCGGACGGCGGCGGTGCTGGTCGCGGATCCGTTGACTCCGACGACGATGACCGGTGCTGTCATGGCATCTCCATAAGGTTGTTGATCGTCTGGGGTGATGCCCTGGATGCCCGGGGACGGTGGGGTGTGGCTGATGGTTTCTTGTCGTTGGGTGGTTTCCGAGGAGTGGCCGCCCTGCCGTTGCCGATGGCCTGG
>NZ_JADMLH010000029.1 GCF_016464385.1 Nucisporomicrobium flavum
CCAAGCGGTGATCGCCCTGGCCCGCCGCCTGATCGACGTTATTTGGGCCCTGCTGCGCGACGGCCGTGAGTTCCATCCCTCACCACCGCTCACCGCGAACGCGGCTTGACATGGTCATTGAAACTCCTCGGCTAAGATGAGTGGCGACTCAACTTGTACCACGGCGGATGGAGGCCGTCATGCGGGCGGACGCGGAGCGCAACCGCGCGCGCATCCTGGACGCCGCGGAGGAGGTCTTCGCCGCGCAGGGCGCCGCCGCCTCCACCGAGGAGGTCGCCCGCCGGGCCGGCGTCGCCGTCGGCACGGTGTTCCGGCACTTCCCGGCCAAGGACGACCTACTCACCGCCATCATGAAACGGATGCTCGCCGCGCTGGTCGAACAGGCCGGCACGCTCGGCGGCCCCGACGGGCTCTTCACGTTCTTCGCCGGGATCCTCGCCCGCGCGGCGGAGCAGCGGACCGTCATCACCCTCACCGGCGTCGACCTCGGCGCGGCCATGCAGGGCCTGGAGGGCCCGGTCGGTCAGCTGCTCGACGACGCCCGGGCGGCCGGGACCGTGCGCGCCGACGTCGCGCTGCCCGAGGTGCTCGCCCTGCTCACCGGCCTCTGTCACGGGGCGCTGCACGGCGGCTGGGACCCGGAACTGCAGGCGCGTACGTTGGCGGTCGTGTTCGCCGGCCTGAGAGGATCCACGCCGTGACGAGAAAACGGGCCATCGTGCTCCTGACCGGCGTCCTGGCCACGGCGCTGCTGGCCGGCGGGGTCGCGGCGTACCCGATCCCGTACGTCGTGCTGGAGCCCGGGCCGACGGTCGACACCCTGGGCAAGGACGTGATCAAAGTGACCGGCGCGGACACCTCGGCGTCGGCCGGGCAGCTGCGGCTCACCACCATCGGTGTCCGCACGGAGATCACGCTCCCCGAGGCGCTCGGCGCGTGGGCCGACGACGACCGCGCGCTCGTGCCGCGCACCGTGGTCTACCCGCCCGGCCTCAGCGACCAGCAGGTCGAGGACAAGAACGCGGAGTCCTTCAGCACCTCCCAGCGCAACGCGGAAGCGGTCGCCCGGCGCGAGGTCGGCCGCCCCTTCCAGGTGACGTTCGGCGCCGAGGACATCGGCGGTCCCAGCGCCGGCCTGATGTTCACCCTCGGGCTCATCGACAAGCTGACCCCGGCGGACCTGACCGGCGGGCGGATCATCGCGGGCACGGGCACCGTCGACGAGGCCGGCAAGGTCGGCCGGATCTCGGGCATCCCGCAGAAGCTCCTCGGCGCCAAGGCGGCCGGCGCGCAGATCTTCCTGGTGCCGGCGGACAACTGCGCGGAAGCGGTCCGCAACGCGGTGCCCGGCCTGCCGATGGCCAAGGTCGCCACGGTGGACGACGGGCTGGCCGCGCTCAGGACCTTCACCGCCGGCGGCACCCCGCCGCCGTGCCCGGGTTCCCCGTAGCGGGTTCCCCGGGCCGGCGGGCCGGTCACTGAAAAAGGTTCACTGCAGTTGCAGGGGTACGACGTCCGGGGCGCCCAGGCGCGCCGCGTCCGCCGTCTCGTCGTCCGGCTGTTCCTGGGAGGCGCGTTCCGCCTCCACGCGCAGCCGGTAGTGCTCGACCTCGCGTTCGCGCTGCTCCTTGGTCCAGCCCAGCACGTCTCCCATCAGGTCGGCGACCATCGGGGCCGCGCCGACGCCGCGGTCGAAGGTCTCGATGGAGATGCGGGTACGGCGGGTGAGCGCGTCCTCGAGGTGGCGGGCGCCCTCGCGTGCCGCCGCGTACGTGATCTCGGCGCGCAGGTGGTCCTCGGCGCCCTCGAGGGGACGGCCCAGGTCGGCGTCCTCGCGGATCAGGTCGAGGACCTCGTGGACCAGCGAGCCGTACCGGCCGAGCAGGTGCTCGACGCGGGCGACGTGCAGGCCCGACTCCTCGGCGAGGACCCGGCGGCGGTTCCACAGCGCCTGGTAGCCCTCCGCGCCGAGCAGCGGGACGCGGTCCGTGCACGAGCGGGGCACGGAACGGCCCAGCCCGTGCACCGCAGCGTCGATCGCGTCCTTGGCCATCACCCGGTACGTCGTGTACTTGCCGCCCGCCACCACGACCAGCCCCGGCACCGGGCTGGCGACAGTGTGCTCGCGGGACAGCTTCGAGGTCGACTCCGACTCGCCGGAGAGCAGGGGGCGCAGGCCCGCGTACACGCCCTGCACGTCGGCGCGGTCCAGGGGCGTCGCGAGGACGTGGTTGACCTGGCCCAGCAGGTAGTCGATGTCGGTGCTGGACGCCGCCGGGTGTGACTTGTCCAGCCGCCAGTCGGTGTCCGTGGTGCCGATGATCCAGTGCCGGCCCCACGGGATGACGAACAGCACGCTGCTGGGCGTACGCAGGATCAGGCCGGTGGACGACTGGATCCGGTCGCGCGGCACCACCAGGTGGATTCCCTTGCTCGCGCGGACGTGGAACTGCCCGCGCTCGCCGACCAGCGCCTGCGTGTCGTCGGTCCACACCCCGGTCGCGTTGACGACGAGCTGCGCGCGGACCTCGAACGTCCGGTCGTGCTCGAGGTCGTGCACGCGCACGCCGGTGACCCGTTCGCCCTCGCGCAGGAAGCCGACCACCTCCGCGCGGGAGGCGACGTGCGCGCCGTACGCGGCCGCGGTCCGGGCCAGGAACATGGTGTGGCGGGCGTCGTCGATCTGGGCGTCGTAGTACTGCAGCGCCCCGACCAGCGCGTCCTTCTTCAACGCCGGGCAGGCCCGCAGCGCGCCGCGGCGGGTCAGGTTCCGGTGCCGGGGCAGGCCGCCCTGCGTGGTCGCCATGAGGTCGTAGAGCTGCACGCCGGTGCCCGCGTACAGCCGTTCCCACACGCGGTGCTGCAGCGGGTAGAGGAACGGCACCGGGCGGGCCAGGTGCGGCGCGAGGCGTTGCAGGATCAGACCGCGTTCCCTGAGCGCCTCGCGGACCAGGGCGAAGTCCAGCATCTCCAGGTAGCGCAGGCCGCCGTGGATGAGCTTGCTGGAGCGGCTCGAGGTGCCCGAGGCGAAGTCGCGCGCCTCGAGCAGGCCCACGGACAGGCCGCGGGTGACGGCGTCGAGGGCACACCCGGTGCCCACCACGCCGCCGCCCACGACCAGCACGTCGACCTCGTGATCGGCCAGCGCGGCGAGCGCCGCGTCGCGGCCGGTGGGGGAGAGATCGGTGTCAGTCAACGTCAACCCAATCGAGAGTTCGCTCCACGGCCTTCTTCCACCGTCCGTACCCGTGTTCCCGCTGCTCGTCCGTCCACGCCGGCTGCCAGCGCTGGGACTCGTTCCAGTTCTCCCGCAGCTCGTCCGTGTTCTTCCAGAAGCCGACGGCCAGGCCGGCCGCGTACGCGGCGCCCAGCGCGGTCGTCTCCGCCACCACCGGGCGGCTCACGGCGACGCCGAGCACGTCCGCCTGGATCTGCATGCACAGGTTGTTGACGGTGATGCCGCCGTCCACCTTGAGCACGTCGAGCCGCACGCCGGAGTCCTGCGCCATCGCCTCGACGACGTCGCGGGTCTGGTAGCAGATCGATTCGAGGGTGGCCCGGGCCAGGTGCGCGTCGGTGTTGAAGCGGGACAGGCCGACGATCGCGCCGCGCGCGTCGGAACGCCAGTACGGCGCGAACAGGCCCGAGAACGCCGGGACGAAGTAGACGCCGCCGGTGTCCGGGACCGAGGCGGCCAGCGTCTCGCTGTCGGAGGCGGCCTTGATGATGTGCAGCTGGTCGCGCAGCCACTGCACGGCCGAGCCGGTCACCGCGATCGAGCCCTCGAGGGCGTACACGGGTGCGGCGTCGCCGAACTTGTAGCAGACCGTCGTCAGCAGGCCGTTCTCCGACCGTACGAGCTCCGTACCGGTGTTGAGCAGCATGAAGTTGCCGGTGCCGTACGTGTTCTTGGCCTCGCCGACGTTGAAGCAGACCTGCCCGACCGTGGCGGCCTGCTGGTCGCCGAGGTCGCCGGTGAGCGGGACCTCCCCGCCCAGCGTGCCCGGCCAGCGGGCCATGCCGTAGGTGTTCGGGTCGGACGACGGCCGGATCTCCGGCAGCATCTGCCGCGGGATGCCGAAGAAGCCGAGCAGCTCGTCGTCCCAGTCGAGGGTCTCGAGGTTCATCAGCATGGTGCGGCTGGCGTTGGTGACGTCGGTGATGTGGTTGCCGCCGTCGACGCCGCCGGTCATGTTCCACAGCAGCCAGCTGTCGGTGTTGCCGAAGATCGCGTCGCCGCGCTCGGCGGCCTCGCGCACCCCGTCGACGTTGTCCAGGATCCACTGGATCTTGCCGCCGGAGAAGTACGTGGCCGGCGGCAGCCCCGCCTTGCGCCGGATCACGTCGCCCCGGCCGTCGCGGTCCAGTGCGGAGGCGATCCGGTCGGTACGCGTGTCCTGCCAGACGATCGCGTTGTAGTACGGCCGCCCGCTGCGCCGGTCCCACACCACCGCGGTCTCGCGCTGGTTGGTGACGCCCAGCGCCGCCAGGTCGGTCGCACCCAGGTTCGCCTTCTGCATCGCCGTCCGCACGACCGAGACGGTCCGCTCCCAGATCTCGACCGGGTTGTGCTCCACCCAGCCGGCCTGCGGCAGGATCTGCTCGTGCTCCAGCTGGTGGCGGGCCACCTCGTTGCCGCCGTGATCGAAGATCATGAAACGGGTGCTGGTGGTGCCCTGGTCCACTGCGCCGACGAAGTCAGCCACGACGTGCCTCCATGGTCTCGGGGGTGTCCTGGGTGGGGATGCGGCCCGGCTCCGGCGGCTCCGCCACGGGCAGGAAGCGCCCGACCAGCACCTGGTAGAGCCCGGCGCCGAGGAGACCACCGAGGACCGGTGCCACGATCGGTATCCAGAAATACAGGTAGCCGGTCTGGTCGCGCCACGCCCCGCCGTACCCGGTGAAGAAGCTTGCCAGGCGGGGGCCGAAGTCGCGGGCCGGGTTGATGGCGTACCCGGCGTTGGTGCCCCACGCCATGCCGATCGCGACAACGATCAGGCCGATGATGAACGGCGCCATGTTCGCCGCCGGCGGCGTCCCGGCCACGTCCGTGATCGCCAGGATGAGGAACAGCAGGATGGCCGTGCCGATGATCTGGTCACGGAACGCCCCCCACTCGCCGACCGGCAAGGTCCCGTTGCCGGGCAGCGTGGAGAACACGCCCTGCGTCTTGACCGTCAGGTTCGGGTCGGCCTGGTGCAGGACCTCGGTGTAGTTCCACCGCACGAGCAGCGCGGCGACGAACGCGCCGAGCGTCTGCGCGATCGAGTAGGGGATCACCTTGCGCCACTCGAAGCCCTTGAAGGCGGCGAGCGCGATGGTGACGGCGGGGTTGAGGTGGGCGCCGCTGATGCGGCCGGCGACGTAGACGCCCAGCGTGACGCCCAGCCCCCACGCCCAGGCGATGGAGTCGTGATCGCCGATGCCGCCGCCGACCACCTGGGCGACGACACCCGTGCCGAAGAGGATGAGGATCATCGTCCCGGCGAACTCGGCGGCCAGCTCGGCCGCCAGCGGCGGGACTTTCCGTTGTGCTGCCATGACGCGACGCTATGGACGGCGGTCCGCCCGGACAATGAACGCCGTTCGGCATTGTCGAACACCGACGTCTGTGCCGGGCGTCACACGCTGGCATAGGCTCCGAAACATGCCCGGCACGGTGCAGTCGATCGAGCGGGCCGCGGCGATCCTGCGCATGCTGGCGGGCGGGCCCGGCCGGCTGGGCCTCGGCGAGATCGCCCGATCACTGGACCTGGCCAAGGGCACCGTGCACGGCATCCTGCGCACGCTGCAGCACGTCGGCTTCGTGGAGCAGGACCGGGTGTCGGGCCACTACCAGCTCGGCGCCGCCCTGCTGCACCTGGGCACCAGCTACCTCGACATCAACGACCTGCGGTCCCGCTCGATCAACTGGGCGGACCCGCTGGCCGCCCGCTCCGGCGAGGCGGTCCGGATCGGCACGGTCCTGCAGGGGCGGGTCCTGGTCGTGCACCACGTGTTCCGCCCCGACGACACCTTCCAGACCCTCGACATCGGCGCGCTGCTGCCGCTGCACGCCACCGCGCTCGGCAAGGTGCTGCTCGCGTACCGGGCGGCCCGGCCGGGCGCGTCGCTCGACCGCTTCACCCACCGCACCGTCGTCGGCGCCCGCGAGCTCGCCGCGGACCTGGACCGGGTCCGGGAGGCCGGCTGGGCCACCGACATCGAGGAGTACACCGTCGGCGAGGCGGCCGTGGCCGCGCCGATCCGCGGGTACGGCGGCCTCGTCGTCGGTGCCATCGGCATCTCCGGCCTGGTCGAACGCATCTGCGACAACCGGTACCGGCCGCACCCGCGGCTGGTCGGCTACGTCCGGGACGCCGCCCGGGCGGTCTCCCGCGACCTGGGGGCGGCCCGGCACTAGAGCACAGGCAGGGGAGGGACCGCCCATGACCGAGCGCTACGTGGTCGCCATCGACCAGGGAACGACATCGACGCGGTGCATCGTGTTCGACCGGCGCGGACAGCTCGTCTCCCTCGCCCAGCAGGAGCACAAGCAGTACTTCCCCAAGCCGGGCTGGGTGGAGCACGACGCGGCGGAGATCTGGCGCAACGTCGAACGCCTCGCGCCGCTGGCGCTGCGCCGCGCCGGCATCACCCTGGACCAGGTCTCCGCCGTCGGCATCGCCAACCAGCGGGAGACCACGGTCGTCTGGGACCGGCGTACGGGCGCCCCGGTCGGCCGCGCGCTGGTGTGGCAGGACACGCGTACGGACTCCCTGGTGCACCGGCTGCTCGAGGCCCCCGGCGCCGCCGAGGTGCAGGAACGCGCGGCGCTGCCGCTGGCCACGTACTTCTCCGGGCCGAGGCTGCGCTGGATGCTCGACCACACGCCGGGCCTGCAGGAGCGCGCGGAGCGCGGCGAGATCCTCTTCGGCACGATGGAGACCTGGCTGATCTGGAACCTCACCGGCGGCCTGCACGTCACCGACGTGACCAACGCGAGCCGCACCAACCTGCTCGACGTGCGCACCCTCGACTGGTCGCCGGAGTCGCTCGACTTCTTCGGCATCCCGCGGGCGATGCTGCCCGAGGTCCGGCCCTCGGTGTCGGTGCTGGGCACGGCGAAGGAGGCGTTCCCGGGCGTACGGATCGGCGCGGCGCTCGGCGATCAGCAGGCCGCGCTGTTCGGCCAGACCTGCTTCACCCCGGGCGAGGCGAAATGCACGTACGGCACCGGCAGCTTCCTGCTGCTCAACACCGGCGCCGACCTGATCCGCTCCGACAACGGGCTGCTCAGCACGGTCGCGTACCAGATCGAGGGGGAACCGGCCCAGTTCGCGCTCGAGGGCTCGATCGCGATCACCGGCTCGCTCGTGCAGTGGTTCCGCGACCAGCTCGAACTGATCACCACCGCGCCGGAGATCGAGACCCTCGCGCGGACGGTCTCCGACAACGGCGGCTGCTACATCGTCCCGGCCTTCTCCGGCCTGTACGCCCCGCACTGGCGCTCCGAGGCCCGCGGCGTGATCGTGGGGCTGACCTCGTACATCACGAAGGGTCACCTGGCCCGCGCGGTGCTGGAGGCGACGGCCTGGCAGACCCGCGAGGTCGTCGACGCGATGAACGCCAACTCGGGCCTGACCCTGAAAACCCTCAAGGTGGACGGCGGGATGACCGCGGACAACCTGCTCATGCAGTACGTCGCGGACGTCCTCGACGTGCCGGTCGTCCGGCCACTGGCGGCGGAGACGGTGTCGCTGGGGGCGGCGTACGCGGCGGGCCTCGCGGTGGGCCACTGGCCGGACCTCGAGGACCTGCGCCGCAACTGGCACCGCGCGGCGCAGTGGCTCCCGGCGATGGACCCCGGCCTGCGCGCCTCCGAGTACGGCAACTGGCGGCGCGCGGTCGAGCGGACCTTCGACTGGATCCAGCCCGCCTAGCCGGTCATCGCGTCCACTTCGACCGCACCTTGGCGATGACCCGGTCGACATCCTCCAGAGGCAGGCGCAGGTACACGTCGTCCCGCTTGCACCGGCCGATGTCGTCGATGATGAAGGTCCGCTCCCAGCCTCCCGACCGGTCCAGCTCTTCCTCGTCGTAGAAGCCGGCGGACACGCCCGACACACGAACCACCTGCCAGGCCTCGTCGATGGACGGGTGGTCGTCCGGCGCGATGGCGTAGTACCGGTAGATCCTCGGTGCGTCCGGGGCGAGGAGGCGCTGGGCGCGGGTGAGGTCAGCTGCCGCGGCCGCCCGTACGGTGTCCCACCGCCACCGCAGCGTGTCGCCGGCCACCGTCATGGCGGGCCACAGCGTCATTCCGGCATCCTCGATGATCGTCTCGAGGACGAAGGGCCGGTCGGCGACCTCGGCGGCGGTGGACGGCCTCGTGGTGAAGACCTCGAACTGCTCGGTCACCTCAACCGCGGTGGTGTTGTCGAGCGCCAGCTCCAGCAGCCGCCGGAAGGTCAGCCACCACCGGCGGGCAGAGCCCGGATCGAACTGCAGCGGACCGCCCGACCGTGGCGGGGCGGGGACCTGATCGATCCGGACGCCGCCGTCGCCGGGGGTCAGCGCGAGGAACGGTCCGGCCGGAGCGCCGGGCACCGGCCGGTCCAGGGCCAGCACCGTGTCGTCGGTCCAACCGGCCGCCACCGTGGCATCGCATGGCCACTCCGCGCACATCCACGGCGTGGGGTCCGCCTCCGCGGGGTCGGTCAGCACCAGCACCAGCCGGCCGGCCCGATCCAGGTACGCCTCGCGTACGGTCCCCGGGCGCTTGGAGACCGGGAACTCCAGGAGGCGGGCGACGCGCGGCAGCCGCAGTGTCGCAGGCAGGTCCGCCACCGGGGTCAGGGTGCGCTGCCACTCGCGGACCACCGGCCCGGCCCAGGTGGCGGTCACGGGGACGATCTCCGCCGCGTCCAGGTTCCCCACCGATGGGCGGGGCGCGTGCTGAGCCAGCTGCGCCATCTGCTCCTGCAGGGCCGACGTCGCGAGCTTCTCGGCGGCGCGGCGCAAGAGGTCGCGGAGTGGATCGTCACCGGCGACGGCCTCCGCGGCCGTCCGCAACGCGGCGACGTCGGCGACCGCCCGTTCGCCGTACCCGGACGGTGCCTGGGCCGCGGCGAGCAGCCGGCGCAGCGGCTCCGGGGGTTCCGGCGGCCGGGGCCGTGCCACCAGGTACCACCCGTCGCCGCTGTCGGTCAGCTCCGCGTGGGCGGCGACGAGCTCGTCGAGCTGCGCAGCGGCCTCCACCGCCAGCAGCGCCCACCCGAGCGGGTACCTCTGCGGGAACCCTGCACGCAGCGCCATCAGCAGCGACGCCTCCGTGCGCGGCCACCCGGTCGGGTCGGCGACGCTGAGGGTGCTGCCCGACTCGCCCGGCGCGACGGTGGCCGTCGCCACCGTCTCGGTGCCCCGGACCCAGACCGGCAGGACGGCCCGCAACGTCCGGGCGACCTCCGAGACCGGGTGGTCGTCGCCGCGCTTCAGGCGGGCCCGCGCCCGTGCCGGGTCCATGCTGGACTCTGCCGGGTGGACGCGTACGCGCGGGCCGCCGGCACCGGGAACCAGGTCGATCGGCACCGGCTCCAGCAGCAGCGCCCGCTTCCACTGCCCGGGATCGAGAAGCCGCTCGCACAGCTGCCGCACCAGGCTGTGCCGGCCCACGGACGGCGCCGGCTCCAGCGGCACGAAATACAGCACCGGTCCGGACGGGGTGTCCCACACGATGACGAAGACGGACACGGTCACGCCGTCGACCGTGACGTGCACCAGCTCCCGCACCCGCCGGCGAGGTGGCTCGGCCAGCCGTGCCCGCTTCGTCAACCACAGGTTCCGTCGCCCCGCCACCCGACCTCCGCCCACCGGACCACATTGTGAACCTGCATCATGTCCGCCGGAGTCCACCGGCGGTGGACCGGACTCCGGCGGGCGGTCAGCTCGGCGGGGGCGGGTCAGGTAGGTGAGGCGGACGTCCGCGGTCGCTCAGTGGCGGGGCGGGCCGGGGAAGGGGAACCATTCGACCGCGCGGAAGTCGCCCGTCTCGACGTACTCGTACGGCGCCCCGCTCACGCACTTCGGCACCGATTCCGTGCTGCCCGGGTCGAGCACCCAGCTGTAGCCGACGCGGTCCTTGCGGCCGTGGTCGTACACCGTCATGCCGCGGCGCACGCCGATCCATTGCGGCTGGCTGCTGTCGGTGATGACGCCCGTGACGACGGCGACGTCGCCGCCGACCACCAGGCAGTCGATGTTTCCTTTCATCCAGGCGCCCTCGCCGTTGAGGTAGTGGCTGACGGCGAAGGTGCCGCGCACGTCCAGGCCGAAGCCGTGCGCGTCGAAGGTGAAGCGGATGTCGTCGCCGGTGGCACGCCACAGGGTGGCTGTGCCGACGAGGCTGGCCTCGGTGGGTTCGGGGCGGGTGGCGGCGGCCGCCGGGGAGGCGGAGGCGGTCAGGACGGCGGTGGCGGCCGCGAGGGCCAGGATCGCTTTCTTCATGCGTTCAGCCTCGCCGCCGGCCCGCCGCGGCGGTTCCCGCCCGCGCGGGAACCGTTCTCCCTCGCGCGGGGGAGGGGCTCAGGACCCGGGGACGACGAAACCCGTCTCGTACGCGGCGATCACGGCCTGGGTCCGGTCGCGGGCGCCCAGCTTGGCCAGCACGTTGCCGACGTGCGTCTTGACGGTCTCCACGCCCAGCACCAGCCGGCCGGCGATCTCCGCGTTGGACAGTCCGTCGGCCATGAGCCGCAGGACCTCGCCCTCCCGCTCGGTCAGCGCGGCCGGTGGGGCGGGGCGGGCGTACGCGGCGGCGAGCCGGCGGATCGCGGCCGGGAACAGCAGCGACTCCCCGGCCGCCACGACTCGCACCGCCGCCAGGATCTCCTCCGGGCGGGAGCGTTTGAGCAGGAAGCCGCTCGCGCCGGCGTGCAGGGCGGCGTACACGTACTCGTCGTGCTCGAAGGTGGTGATCATCAGGATGCGCGGCGGGCTCGGTGAGGTCGCGAGCACGTGGCGGGTGGCCTGCAGCCCGTCGATGCGGGGCATCCGCACGTCCATGAGCAGCACGTCGGGCCGGGTACGGGCGAGCAGCGGCGGCACCTCCGCGCCGTCGGCCGCCTCGCCGACCACGGTCAGGTCGGCCGCCGTGGACAGGATCGCGGTCAGCCCCACCCGCACGAGCGCCTCGTCGTCGACGACGGCCACCCGGACCGGCGGCGCGGCGTTCACCACGGGAGCTCCGCGCGGACGCGCCATCTGTCCCCGTACGGTCCTGCGTCGAGCACGCCCCCCAGCAGGGTGACCCGTTCGCGCATGCCGGTGAGCCCGCGCGAGCCGCCCGGCTCGCCGCCGTCGCGCAGCGCGTTGCCGACCTCCAGGGTGACGCGCCGGGCCGCGACCGCGAGGCGCAGCTCGACCGGGCCGCCGGGGTCGTGGCGCAGCGCGTTCGTGACGGCCTCCTGCGCCAGCCGGTACGCCTCCCGCGACACCGCCGCCGGCACCTCGTGCAGCGGTCCGCTCGCCTCCAGGGTGACGGGCAGCCCGCTGGTCAGCTGATCCACGTCCGTCAGGCCGGGCCCGTGCGTACGGGTCAGCTCCCCGTCCCGCAGCACGCCCAGCACCCGGTCGAGGTCCTCCATCGCCGCCCGCCCGGTCTCCTCGATGCTGGTCAGCGCCCGCCGCACGAAGGCCTCGTCGCGCCCGAGCAGCCGGCCCGCGGCGCCCGCCTGCAGCACGGTCACGGTCAGCGCGTGTCCCACCGAGTCGTGCAGCTCGCGGGCGAGCCGGTTGCGGGCGGCCAGCAGCAGCGTCTCCGCCTCCAGCGCCGCGATCCGCTCCGCGCCCGAGGGGCCGAGCAGCACGGGAGCCATCACCGCGGCGAGCGCGCCGAGGCCGGCGATCGCGTACACCGTCGCGGGCAGCAGGATCAGGCCGAGCGGGATCAGCCGGCCGGGGCGGGTGACGAGCACGGCCGCCGCGGGCAGGGCCAGGAACAGCGCCGAGCCGACGACCGCGCCGACGGCGAGGTGCACGCCGAACCACAGGGCCGTCCGCAGCCGCGCCTCGCGCTCGATGCGGCCCGGCGGATCGGGCAGGTCCACGCCGAGCAGCCCGCGCACGGCCACGATCTCCAGGGTCCGGGTGCCGTGCAGGAACGGGGGTACGAGCCCGATCGCCGCCGCCGTGAGGATCAGCGGCACGACCACGGCCGCGGGGGTCGACCCCTCGCGCACCACGCGTGCCAGGCCGACGGTGACCAGTGCGTACGGCATCACGACCACCCCGCCGAGCAGCAGGTACGTCCCACGCCGATACGTCGTGGCGGCCACCAGGGGTCGCAGGAGCCGTACCGCCATGGTTCGGACCCTACCGTCCACGGTGCACTGTGAGGTTTCTTGTTTATTTCTGTGACATCATGCAGACTCACGGCTACATAGACGCCTGACGATGGATGGTCGCCATGTCGCCTCGTACCCGCCGTATGACCGCCGCCCTCCTCACCATGCTCACCCTGATCGCCACCGTCGCGGTGGACGCCCGGTTCCGGCCGGCCGCCGCGCTCGACAACGGCCTCGGCCGCACCCCCGTCATGGGGTGGAACAGCTGGAACCGCTACACGTGCGGCATCGACGAGGCGCTGATCCGCCGGCAGGCCGACGCCATGGTCAGCACCGGCATGCGCGACCTCGGCTACCGGTACATCAACCTGGACGACTGCTGGCAGACGAGCCGCGACAGCGCCGGGAACATCGTGGCCGACCCGGCCCGGTTCCCCAGCGGGATGAAGGCGCTCGGCGACTACCTGCACGCCCGCGGCCTCAAGTTCGGCGTCTACTCCGACCGCGGCACCCACACCTGCGCCGGCCGGCCCGGGTCCCAGGGGTACGAATACCAGGACGCGCGCTCGTACGCGTCATGGGGCGTCGACCTGCTCAAGTACGACAACTGCAACGCGACGCTCGACCAGCAGACCCAGTACGAGACCATGCGCGACGCGCTCGCCGCCTCCGGCCGGCAGATCCTCTTCAGCGTCTGCGCGTGGGAGTTCAAGCCGTGGGCGCCCAAGACCGGTAACCAGGCGCGCACCACCGGCGACATCGGCGACGACTACACGGTGGCCGCACCCGGGCTGCAGTCCGTCGAGCAGATCATCGACCGCAACAACGACTACGCGATGTACGCCCACCCGGGCTACTTCAACGACCCGGACATGCTGCAGGTCGGCAACTACGGCACCGGCGCCACGGCCGGCAACGGCATGACCGACACCGAATACCAGACCCACTTCAGCATGTGGGCGCTCATGTCGGCGCCGCTCATCGCCGGCAACGACCTCACCGCCATGAACGACGCCACCCGGCGGATCCTCACCAACCCCGAGGTGATCGCCGTCGACCAGGACCCGCTCGGATCGCAGGGCCGCCGGGTCCGCGACCTCGGCGACCGGGAGGTCTGGTCGAAGAAGGTCCAGGGATCGGGCGTACGGGTGGTCGCGCTGTGGAACCGCGGCGGGTCGGCGGCCTCGATCCGCGTGGACTGGCGTGACCTCGGGCTCGGCACGGGCGCGGCGACCGTACGCGACCTGCACGCCCGCGCCGACCGCGGCAGCTTCACCGGCGGCTACTCCACCACGGTCCCGGCCCACGGCGTCGCCCTGCTCCGGGTCGCCGGCACCGAGACGCCCGACGCCGTACGCATCGCCAAGACCGACCCCCGTGCCATCACCGACCTGCAGATCCGCACCGAGTTCCTGATCAACGACGAGTGGCACGACGACACCGAGGCGGTCGGCGCCTTCGACCGTACGGTGACGATGACCCTGGACGGCAACGGCGCGACCTGGAACGGCTCGCGGTGGGTCGGCGACCTGCTGCGTACCTCGGGCAGCACGGCCGGCTCCCCGGTGATCACCGTGAACCGCACCGACCCCCGGGCGATCTACGGCATCCGGGTGAACGCCACCTTCACCATCGACGGTCAGCCGCACCACGACTTCGAGGACCTCAACCTGCTGTCCGGCACGGTCAACCTGCAACTCGACGCGAACGGCGGCACCTGGAACGGAACCCAGTGGGTCGGCGACTTCCTGCGGGCCGGCTGACGCGCTTCAGGGCCTCACGCCAGGAGCTGCTCGCGCATCGTCCGGCCCGGGTTGAAGCCGCCGGCTACCCGGTTGGCCGTCAGGTCGTACACGTCGACGGTGTTGTTGCGCCGCATCAGTTCGCGGACCGGGGGCGGCAGCGGCGGCGGGTCGTCCATCGCCGCGCGGACGTCGCGTGCGGCGCCGATCAGCCCGGTTGCCAGGGCTGCGGCGTCGGCGTCCACCCGGACGAGGCCGAACTCCCAGCCGGCGATGGTCAGGTCGAGGACTTCGAACAGATGCCCGAGCAGCGGGTACGGATCGAGCACCCGTACCGTCCTCCGCGACTGCCCACCGACGGCCGTGACGGCCCCACGCACCTGGATGTACGGATGAAGCCGGCCGGGGAGCGCGAACAGCGGCCACCGCAGCGCGCTGCCGGCCTCCTTCCACAACGGCCGGTAGTTGCGCCGGTCCACGGTGACCGGCCGGCCGGTCCGCCGGTAGAGCTCAGCCGCCTGCGCCAGCAGGTCGGCATGGGCGGCGTCGGCGACCTCCCGCAGCGCTACGGCCGCGACCACCAGGCCGTCGTCGCCCTGCAGCTGCCCGGCGACGGCGGCGGCCTGTTCGTCGAACCGGGCCTGGACGTGCGGGCCGAAGCGCTGCCGGATGTCCAGCAGCAGAGCCTCCTGCCGGCCGGGATCGTGCTCCACCTGCCTGCCGGATCCCCGACGGAACCACCGCATGTCGCCTCATCTCAGCCGCCCGACGAACCCGGCCATGCTAATGGAGATCACCCCGCGGCGGCGTCCCGGTGGCGCCGCCGGGCTCGTTCCGCGCGGGCCCGGCGGGCACAATGGCGGCATGCCACAGGCCTGGTCGGACGAGTTCGACGGCCCGCTCGACCTCGGCGTCTGGACGCCGGAGACCGGGGGCGGCGGCTGGGGTGACGACCAGCTGCAGGTGTACGCCGCGGCCAACGCGTCGGTCACCGCCGACGGCCGCCTCGCCCTGGTCGCGCGGCGGGAGAACGGGACGATCACCTCGGCGCGCCTGATCACGAAGGACCGCGTGCACGTCCGCTACGGACGCGTGGAGGCCCGCATCAAGGTGCCGCCCGGGCCGGGTGTCTGGCCGGCCTTCTGGCTGCTCGGCGCGGACCTCGACCGGGTGGGCTGGCCGGCCTGCGGCGAGATCGACGTGATGGAGTACGTCGGTAGCCGGCCCACCACCGTCCACGGCACCCTGCACGGCCCCGGCTACGCGGGCCTCGGCGCCGGCATCGGCACGGCGTACGACCTGGGCCGGGACCTGAGCGCCGGCTTCCACGTGTACGGCGTGCAGTGGGCGCCGGACGAGATCCGCTGGCACGTCGACGGGGTGGAGTACCAGCGGCTGACCCCGGGCGACGTACCGGGGCCGTGGCCGTTCCGGCACCCGTTCTACCTGCTGATCAACCTCGCGGTGGGTGGCAGGTGGCCGGGGAACGACGCCCGCGGGATCCGGCTGCCGGCCACCGTGCTCGTCGACTGGGTCCGCATTCACGACGCCGAGATCTGAGGCGACCGCGCTTCGTGTCGCGGCCGCCGATGCGCGGCTCCTGTCGTTTGTCTCCCTCCGGCACGGGTAGCTGTTGATGTGACGAGGGGAGACGTTGATGACCCGCCGCACCGTCACGATGATCAGGTTGACCGAGACCGGTCACCGCACCGCCGCGCCCGGCCGCATCCTCGGCTGCCGGGTCACCGACCGCGACGGCAACCCGCTCGGCACGGTGGACGACCTGCTGGTCGACGCCGAGGCGCAGCGCCTGCGGCTGATCAGCGTCGAGCACGGCGGCGTGGTCGGCTTCGGTGCGACGCCCTCGTTCATCCCGGTCGAGGCCGTGGACGAGGTCACGGGCGAGGGAATCCGCATCGCGCTGCCGAGCGCCCAGGTCGCGGACGCGCCGCTCTACGACCCGACCGTCATGGAGCCGCGCGAGTTCTGCGAGAGCCTGTACGGCTACTACGGCTGCCGGGCGGCCTGAGCGTACGCCGGCCCCCTACTGTGCCGGGGTGGAGATCGTGTCGTTCGACGGGCCGGCAGCGCGGCCCATGGAGGCTTTCGGCAGCGTCGGCGTGACCGCGCAGGTGCTGTTCCAGGGCGACGCGGCGGTGGTCACCGTGCTGCGCGTGGCCGCCGGCGGCGAGATCGGCCGGCACCCCGCACCGGTGGATCAGCTTCTCGTGGTGACGCGGGGCCGCGGCGCCGTCCGGGCCGGCGATGGTGACTGGCAGAGCGTGCGCGCCGGGCAGGCGGTGGTGTGGCGCTCCGGTGAGGAGCACACCACCAGGGCCGACGAGGACATCGAGGCCGTGGTGGTGGAGGTGGCGGCCTCGCGATCAGCGCACGGGTAGCGGACGCGCCCGTCAGACGAAGGCGCTCAGGCCCGTCACCGCGCGCCCCACGATGAGGCTGTTGATCTCGCGGGTGCCCTCGTACGAGTACAGCGCCTCGGCGTCCGCCACGAAGCGGCCGATGTCGTAGTCGAGCACGATGCCGTTGCCCGCCAGCAGCTCCCGGGCCCAGCCGACCACCTCGCGCATGCGGGTCGTCGTGTACGCCTTCGCCAGCGCCGAGTGCTCGTCGCGGAACTCGCCCGCGTCCTGCAGCTGGGCCAGGCGTACGCACATGCCGAGCGAGCCCGTCACGTTGCCGAGCATGCGTACGAGCAGGTCCTGGACCAGCTGGAACTTGCCGATCGGGCGGCCGAACTGCTCGCGCTGCTTGGCGTACTCCAGCGCGATCTCGTACGCCGCGAGCATGACCCCGACCGCCTGCCAGGCCACGCCGCTGCGGGTCTGGCGCAGGATCTTCGCGGTGTCCTTGAACGTCCGGGCGTTCTGCAGCCGGTCGGACTCCGGCACCACGCAGCCGGTCAGCGTGATGTCGGCGTTCTGCACGATGCGCAACGCGATCTTGTTCTCGATCTTCGTGGCCGTGTACCCGGGATTGTCCTTGCCGACGACGAAGCCCTTGACCTGGTTGTCCTGCTCGTCGCGGGCCCAGACCACGATGAGGTCGGCGAACGTGGCGTTGCCGATCCAGCGCTTCTCGCCGTTGAGGACCCAGTGGTCGCCGTCGCGGCGGGCCGTGGTGCGCAGGCCGGCCGCCACGTCGGAGCCGCCCGTGGGTTCGGTGAGCGCGAACGCGCCGATCTGGTCGAACGTCGTCATCCGCGGCAGCCAGCGTTCCTGCTGCTCGGGGGAGCCGCACGTCTCGATGCTGCCCATCGCCAGGCCCGAGTGCACGCCGTAGAACGTGGCCATCGAGGCGTCCGCGTGGGCCATCTCCAGCGCGAGCCAGCCCGAGCACAGGTTGGAGTACGTCTTCCCGGCCAGCCCCAGGCCGGCGTACCCCTTGATCAGCTGGAACGGGAACTCGGCGCGCGCCCAATGGTCGTTGGCGATGGGGATCACCTCGGCCGCGAGGAAGTCGCGGACCCGGGCGACGGTGTCCGCCTCCTCCCGGCTCAACAGGTCCTGGAAGCGGTAGAGGTCACCCACGAGCAGCTCGGACATGATCGGGTCATACCCGCGCCGGGGGCTCATTAGACTTCCGCCTCATGCTCACCATGCAGGACGCGCTCGCCCGGCTCACCGCGTACTGGAGTGATCAGGGTTGCCTGGTCGTCCAGCCGATGAACACCGAGGTCGGGGCGGGCACCCTGAACCCGGCCACGTTCCTGCGCGTGCTGGGGCCCGAACCGTGGCGCGTGGTGTACCCCGAGCCGTCCGTGCGGCCCGACGACGCCCGCTACGGCGAGAACCCGAACCGCCTGCAGACCCACACGCAGCTCCAGGTCGTGCTCAAGCCCGACCCGGGCAACCCGCAGGAGCTGTACCTGGGGAGCCTGGCCGCGCTCGGCATCGACGTCGCCGCGCACGACGTGCGCTTCGTCGAGGACAACTGGGCCTCGCCGGCGCTCGGCGCGTGGGGGCTGGGCTGGGAGGTGTGGCTCGACGGCCTCGAGATCACCCAGTTCACGTACTTCCAGCAGGCCGGCGGGCTCGAGCTCGACCCGGTCTCGGTGGAGATCACGTACGGCGTGGAGCGCATCATCATGGCGCTGCAGGGCGTCACCCACTTCAAGGACATCGAGTACGCGCCCGGCGTCAGCTACGGCGAGGTGTTCGGCCAAGCGGAGTACGAGATGTCGCGCTACTACCTGGACGACGCGGACGTGACGGCCAACCGCCGGCTGCTCGAGCTGTACGCGGGCGAGGCACAGCGGATGATCGACGCCGGCCTGCCGGTGCCCGCGCACTCGTACGTCCTCAAGTGCTCGCAGGCGTTCAACGTGCTGGACGCCCGAGGCGCCGTCTCCACCGCCGACCGGGCCGCCGAGTTCGCCCGGATGCGCCGCCTCGCGGGTGACGTCGCCCGGCTGTGGAAGGCCCGCCGCGAGGAGCTCGGGCACCCGCTGGGCGAGGCGGAGCCGCTCCCGGAGGCCGCCGTGCCGCTGGCCGCGCCCGCCCTGTCCGGCGACGACCGCGCCCGGACGCTGGTGTTCGAGATCGGCACCGAGGAGATGCCGCCGTCCGAGGCCCGTACGGCCCGCGAGCAGCTCCGGCGCGACCTGACCGAGCAGCTCGGCCGGACCCGCCTCGCCCACGGCGACGTCCGCGTGCACGCCACCCCGCGCCGGCTCGTCGCCGTGGTCACGGGGGTGGCGGCGCGCGAGGAGGACTACACGCACACCGTGAAGGGACCGCGGGAGGGAGCGCCGGAGAAGGCCCGCGAAGGTTTCGCGCGTTCTCAGGGCGTACCCCTGGAGTCGCTGGAAACCGCTGACGTCGGCGGCGTCGCCCACCTGGTGGTCCGGCGGCACGTCGCGGGCGGCGCGGCGACCGCCGTGCTCGGCCCGGTGCTGGCCCGGGTCGTCGCCGGCCTGCGCTCGGCGAAGAACATGCGCTGGAACGACCCGCGCCTCGCCTTCACCCGGCCGGTCCGCTGGCTGGTCGCGCTCTGGGGAGACCAGGTCGTGCCGGTCGCGGTCGGCGCGCTCGAAGCCGGTCGCGAGACCCGCGTGCTGCGCACCGCGCAGGCGCCGCAGCTGCGCATCGCCTCCGCGGAGACGTTCATGGAGACCATCTCGGTCAACGGCATCGTCGCCGACCCGGACGACCGGCGCGAGCTGATCATCTCCGGCGCCCAGGACCTCGTGTACGGCGAGGGCCGCGTCGACGTGGTCGCCGAGGACGCGCTCATCGACCAGATCAGCTACCTCGTCGAGCAGCCCACCCCGCTGCTGGGCCGCTTCGACGACAGCTACCTGGACCTGCCCGGCGCGGTGCTCACGACGGTGATGCGCAAACACCAGAGATACCTTCCCGTACGCGACGACGCCGGCGCCCTGCTGCCGATGTTCGTGACCGTCGCCAACGGGCCCGTCGACGTGGACCTGGTCCGCGCCGGCAACGAGGCGGTGCTGCGCGCCC
This sequence comes from Nucisporomicrobium flavum, assembly GCF_016464385.1. Taxonomy (GTDB): domain Bacteria; phylum Actinomycetota; class Actinomycetes; order Mycobacteriales; family Micromonosporaceae; genus Actinoplanes; species Actinoplanes flavus_A. The sequence continues at coordinate 19,549 of NZ_JADMLH010000029.1, forward strand.
GCTACGAGGACGCGGCGTTCTTCTACCGCGCCGACCGCGACACACCGGTCGCCGAGATGCGGGAGAAGCTGCACCGGCTCACCTTCACCGACAAGCTCGGCTCGATGGCCGACCGCGCGACCCGCATCGCCACGCTGAGCGCTTTCCTCGCCACGGCCGCGGACGTGCCCGAGGCCGACACCGAGACCACCGCACGGGCCGGCGAGCTGGTCAAGTTCGACCTCGGCTCCCACCTGGTCACGGAGATGACGAGCCTGGCGGGCGTGATGGCCCGCGACTATGCCACCCACGCGGGCGAGTCCCCGGAAGTCGCGCAGGCGCTCCACGAGACGGAGCTGCCCCGCCAGACCGGCGACGACCTGCCGGAGTCCGTACCCGGTGCCCTGCTGTCGCTGGCCGACCGCCTCGACCTGATCGCGGGCCTGGCGGCGACGACCGGCCTGCCGACCGGCAGCAGCGACCCGTTCGCGGTACGCCGGGCCGTCCTCGGCCTGCTCGCCGTGCACCGCGCCCACCCGGACCTGTCGGCCATCGACCTCTTCGAAGCGCTGGACCGGGCGGCGTCGCTGCAGCCGGTCGAGGTCGATCCGGCGGTGAAGGCCGAGGTGCGGGAGTTCCTGACGCGCCGCCTCGAGCAGGTGCTGACCGAGGAGGGCCACCCGGTGGACCGGGTCCGCGCGGTGCTGCCCCACGCCGGCCGCCCCTCGGTGGCGGACCGCCTCCTGGCCCAGCTCGGCCGGCTGGTCGCCGACGGGACCTTCCGGGACCTGGCGGAGGCCATCCAGCGGGCCCGCCGCATCGTCCCGGCCGGCACGGCCGCCACGTACGACCCGGCGCAGCTGAAGGAACCGGCTGAGGTGGCGCTGCACGAGGCGGTGTCGCAGGTCCGTGAGCGGCTCGACGGGCGGCCCGACCTGGGCTGGTTCACGGAAGTCGCGGGCACGCTGACCGCGCCGATCAACACCTTCTTCGCGGAGGTGTACGTGATGGCCGACGAGCCCGCGGTCCGGGAGGCGCGCCTGGGGTTGCTGGCGGCGGTGCGGGATCTGGGGGAGGGGCTGCTGGACTGGGCCCAGCTGCGGCTCTGACCCTTGTTGCGATAGTCATCGGACTGCGCAGCCGACTATCGCCACGCCCGTCGGCACGCCCCGGCGGCGCCGCCCCGGCCGCGGCCGGGGCGCCGCCGGAGCGGGAGAAACTCGTCGACTAACGCCTGCCGTATTCGGTTCCCGTGTTCGCGTTGTGCGTTATGTCGATGGCGTAGACGACGACGGCGCCGATCCCACCGCGGCAACAGCTGCCGTCCAGGGTGAAGCCATTGAAGAAGTAGTCCGTCGAACCCTTACCCCGGGTATCCATGAGGAACGTCTTACTGTCCAGCAAGTTGTTCAGCTCGGGATCCGCATAGGCCGCGAAGAGGATTTCGCATTGGTGATTCGCTATGCAGTAACCGTGCGGACCGGCAACAGAAACGGAACGTTCCAGGAAGTTTCCGCTGGTCGTCACCTTGACGGCCAGTGCCCCTCCGGCGTGAGAATACGACACGGAGATAGGAAATGACGACGCCATGGCGGGCTGTGCGAAAACGAAGCTGCCGGAAAGTCCCAGGATGAGCGCCGCGAACCAAGCTGCGGCACGCCGCTTGGCATCGCCCCCGCGGGCCGCGCTCGACGTGCCCAGCGACCAGGACCGAGTAAATCCGATCACATGCGATTTCAGACGCCTTGACATATCACTCCCCGATTTGTAGATCACTGAGCCGCCATTGAACAGGGCTTGTCGACGCATGTCAATGAACCCATCCTGCGTAGCGGTTGGCGTCGACGTGGTGAAGGGCCGGGATGGCTCGCGCGACCGGCGTGGCTCGACGTGGGCGGCAGCGCGGCTTGGCGAGGGTCTTCGAGGTCTTCATGACGTCGTCCCGGCCACCACTTTCACGCTGTCGGCAGGAGCGCGATGGCCGGCTCAGTCGATGGTGAGGTCCGCGTACGCCCGCTGACCCGCCGTCACCGTCACCGTCACGCCCGCCGACGCCCGATCCGCGTGGCGGGCCACCATGACGTACCGGCCGGGCATCAGCTGCCACTGGTACCGGCCGGCGTCGTCGGTGAAGATCGCCTTCTCAGGCGCCGCAGGTGTGGACGCGTCGGCCGGCGCCGGCACCACGAGCACGCCGGGAGTAGGGCTGCCGGCGGTGTTGCGGACCGTGCCCGTGACGGTTCCCCACACCGCGCTGGCCGCCGGGGGCCGGGGCTGATCGGCCGTGCACGCGGCGAGTAAGGCGATCGTCAGCACGGCCACTGAGGTGCGTCCCGTCCAGGTCGCCATGGCGTCCCCCCATCAGCAGCGGAAACACTGCGGTGGGGACGGGCCGGGGCCCGCCCCCACCGGACCAACCGCCGCTACGGCTGGTTCACCCAGTAGTTGATGAAGGACATGACATCCGGGGTGAACCGGGTGCCGCTGTTCTGGTTGTTGACCGCTCCGTTGGTGTGGATGCCGGTCACGCACCAGCCGCCGCAGAGCCCGGCCGTGGTGGAGTTGTAGTGGTAGAGCGGCGAGCCGCTCTGGCCGTTGTAGGTGTCGATCTGGTACGACAGGCGGGTCGCGGACTGGCTGGAGATCGGGTCGCCGTCCCACCACATCGTCGCGTACGGCTTGTCGCCGGGGTAGCCCTCGACGTAGAAGTACTGCCCGGTCAGCGTCTCACCGGTGTTGTACCACCAGCCGAACCAGCCCACGGTGTTGCCGATGTCGCACGTCAGCTTGACCAGCCCGTAGTCGTAGTCCGGCGAACCCGTGGAGATCCAGTTCGAGGTGGTCCACACGTCGTTGATGCCGCCGCTGCACGACCCGTACGGCTGGCTGCTGCCGTTCTTGCCCGGGACCGCCGTGTACGAGGTCACCCAGCCGCCTTCGTACACGCAGTGGCCCGCGGTCACCACGACGTCGCGGCTGAGCATGAAGCCGGTGCACTGACCCTGGTTGGTCGACAGGTAGACGATCGAGCGCCACGGGTAGTCCCCCGGCACGCCCTCCCGCACCCGGTCATCGCCGCCGATCACCGAGCCGGCCATGCCGGGGTTCGGCTTGGTGGCACCGGCCCGGGCGCCCACCGCACGACCGGCCGCGCCGGCCGAGGACTTCGCCAGCGCCGCCGCGGCCAGCGACGGCGGGATGGTGATCGTCCTGCCGGCACCGTTGACCATGGTGACCGCGCCGTCCCCGGCCGGTGCCGGGGCTGCCGCTTCGGCGCCGGCCGGAGCGGCGGCCATGATCAGCGCGGTGGCGGCCGTCGCGGTCAGCGCGGCGATGCTCCCGCGACACCAGCGCGTCCACGTCTCACGGTTTCCCGATCGCATAGGAGCTCCCCTCGTTCGCCTCGTCCCGGATCCATTTCCGGGATCGCAGCCGTGGCTTTCGCCACGCGAATGAGGGAAGTCAACGATCAATGGCGTCGAGCAACAACCGCTATGTCGACAGCGAATCTTTCGTGACTGTTCGTATCAGCGGCCCGGAAACGGACTCCGCGCCCGATCTGCAGTGCCGAATTCGCGAGATGAATGATCCACGATTGATGTCCAGGCGGCCGGCGATCGGAAACAGCGGCAGGGATCAACGGAGGGTGGGTGCGGCCTTCGCGAGCTTGGGGGAGAGCTCCGCGCCGGAGCCGAGCACCCGCTTGATCGTCCGGCTGTTGTCCCTCAGGCAGGCGACGGTTTCCTCCACCCCGGGGCTGTCCGGGACCGTGGCCTCGCCGCTGTCGTAGATCTCGCTCCAGAAGTAGCCGTCGCCCTCGCGGAGCGAGAGCGGCAGGGTCACCACCGCGGTGCCGGCGGGAATTCTGGTCCTGCTGCCGTCGGCCTCGAGGTCGAAACGCAGGCGGTACAGGTGGACCGCGGTCGGGGTCGCGCGCTCGGAGGTGCCGAGGAGCAGGGCGAAGCGGTCCGCCTCGTCGGCCGCCTGCTGCTGGCTCACCGGGACCCGGAACACGTCGCCGGCGGCGGGGGCCGGGGGGAGGACGACGTCGTACGTCGCGGACACGGGTACGGAGTTGCCTTGCGCGCCGCATTGAGAGATCACCGCGGTGTCCTCGACGGTGATGCCCACGCGGGTGATCACGGATCGGCGGGTGCCGCTGTTGTGGACGGTGATCTCGACGGCGGGCGGCGTGAGGGGCGCGTCCGGGTCGTCGGGTTCGCCGGTGTGGAGCGGGTCGCGGACGACCAGGTCGAGGGCGCGGACAGCCGCGGTCTCCACGGGGTAGGAGGACGGTGCCTCCGGTCGCAGCGCCTGGACGGCGGGTGGTGGGTCCCCGCTCGAGAGCATGTCCCGCCAGTCGGGCACCGCGGCCAGCACGCCGACCCCCAGGGCGGCGAAGGACGCCAGGGCCACGAGGGCGGACAGGCCGGGGCGGTTCTCGAGCCGATGGAGAAAACCGCTGCGCGGCGGGGCCGGGCGGGCATCCTCGTCGGGGCCCGGCGGGGAGTCCTGCTCGTCTCCGTCGGCTCGCATCAGCACCACCCGTCCTCGTCGCCCCCGGCTACGACGCCACCAGGCTAGAGGACGGCATCGATCCCCGGGCACCCGGTTTCGCCGGTGGCCGGCGGTGATGAGTTCTGACGCCCGCGCCCGTCATACCAGGGACAGAGCATGGTGAGGCGGAAGGATGGCGCGATGGACACGGACCTGCGGGTGGGGGAGCTCGACGTGATGGGGTTGGATGAGCCGGGCTTCTCCGGGATGGCCGAGCGGCACCGGCGGGAGCTGCACGTGCACTGCTACCGGATGCTCGGGTCGTTCGAGGACGCCGAGGACGCCGTGCAGGAGACGTTCCTGCGGGCCTGGCGGCGCCGGGAGACCTTCGAGGGGCGGTCGACGTTCCGGGCCTGGCTGTACCGCATCGCCACGAACGCGTGCCTGGACCTGCTCGCCAAGCGGCGGCCGGAGCCCGCCACCGGGGGCGAGGTGCGGTGGCTGCAGCCGTACCCGGACCGGTTGCTCGACGAGGTGCCCGCGGGTGACGCGGACGCTCCGGAGGCCGTCGCCGTCGCGCGGGAGACGATCGAGCTGGCGTACCTGGTCGCGGTCCAGCATCTGGCGCCACGGCCGCGGGCCGCGCTGATCCTGCGGGACGTGCTCGGGTGGCCGGCGAAGGAGGTTGCGGAGCTGCTCGGGGACTCGGTCAACTCCGTGAACAGCGCGCTGCAGCGGGCCCGGGCCGGGATGCGGGAGCATCTGCCCGCCGAACGGCAGGACTGGACCGGCGGCGAGGAGGATGCCGGGACGCGGGAGCTGGTACGCCGCTTCACCGAGGCGAGCGTGGCCAAGGACGTCGGTGGGCTCGCCGCGCTGCTGCGGGACGACGTGCGCTGCTCGATGCCGCCCACACCGGGCCTGCACCTCGGCCGCGACGCGGTGGTGAACGACTGGATCCAGGACGGCTTCGAGAGCCTCGGGGCGCTGCGGGCCGTACCGGCCTCGGTGAACCGGCAGCCGGCCGTCGGCTTCTACCTGTGGCGGGAGGACGAGGGCGCGTACGTGCCACTGACGCTCGACGTCCTGCGCATCACCGGCGGGGCGATCACGGAGATCGTGACGTTCCACGCCGACCAGTTCCCGCGGCTCGGCCTTCCGGAGCGGCTGCCGGCGGAGGGTACGGCGTGATGCGCCGCCTCGTCGTCAGCGGCGTCGTCGCCACGCTCGCGGCCATGGCAGCCACCGTCCTCGCCGCAGCGCTCGCCCGGGCCGCCGGTGTGACCTTCGAGATGCCCGCCGGGGGCGAGCCGATCCCGTTGCCGGGGTTCGCGGTGGTGACCGGCTTCTTCTCCGTCGTGGGCCTCGTCATCGCCGGCGCCCTGCAGCGGTGGAGTGCCCGGCCGGTACGGCGGTTCCTGGGGACGGCGACGGCGCTGACGGCTCTCTCGCTGGTCCCGCCCGTACTGTCCGGGTCGGACGCCGCCACTGTCGCCGCACTGATCGGGCTGCACCTCGTCGCCGCGGCGGTGATGATCCCGGCCCTGACGCGCGGCCTGCGGCCGGCCCACGGGGGCGGCGCTCCCGCCATGGCCGTCGTCGATGCTTTCTGCGAAGATCAGGCCCGCACGTAGCGGCGAAGGGGGCTCCACGGATGGCCGAGCAGCGTGAGACGAACGGCGCCGGCGTCGACCTGGGCACCGATCGGCCGCACCCCGCCCGGGTGTACGACTACCTGCTCGGCGGCAAGGACAACTTCGCGGCCGATCGCGAGGCGGCCCAGCGGGGGTTGCAGGCCAACCCGGACAGCCGGATCCCGCCCCGGGAGAACCGGCTGTTCCTGCGCCGGGCCGTACGGTTCCTGGCCGAACAGGGCATCGATCAGTTCCTCGACATCGGCACCGGGATCCCCAGCGCGCCGAACGTCCACCACGTGGCGCAGGAGATCAATCCCCGGTCCCGCGTGGTCTATGTGGACAACGACCCGATCGTGCTGGCACACGCCCGCGCCCTGCTGACCAGCCACCCCGACGGCAGGACCGACTACATCGATGCGGACCTGCGCGACGTCGACACGATCCTCGGTTCGGCGACGCTGCGCGACACCCTCGATCTGGACCGGCCCGTGGGCCTGCTGCTCATCGCGATCCTCCACTTCATCGGCGACGAGCACGATCCGGGGGCGATCGTGGAGCGGCTCCTGGCGGCGCTCCCGCCCGGCAGCTACCTGGCCCTGTCGCACCTCACCGGGGACTTCCGGCCGGAGGCGTGGGAGCAGGTGGCGCAGATCTACCGCCGCCAGGGTGTCACCATGCAGGTCCGCCCGCGGCCGGTGATCGAGCGGTTCTTCACCGGCCTGGAGCTGGTCGATCCCGGGCTGCGGATCCTGCCCGCCTGGCGGCCCGACCTCGGCGACCCCCGTGACCAGCCGGCGCCGGCCGACGACCAGGTCTCCGTCTACGGTGGCGTCGCGCGCAAGCCCGTACCGGCCGCGGACTAGCAGCTCAGCCGTGCGTTGGCGGACCCGCCGCATCCTGACGAAGGCCGGATGGCACGCCGGGCGCTCCATCGACACGTCACCGTGGACGGAAGAATTGACTGCCGACGGATTCCCGCGGCCGCATCCCCTCGCGGTCGCCTTCCTGGCCGAATACGGTGGGCTGCGGATTCCGTACGGCGGGCCGGGGGTGACGCGCGCTCGCGAATCGGTGTCGCTGGTGCCGACGGACTGCACGGGCGAGGGCGACCGGTTCGTCGACTGGAGTCACAGCACCGGCCGCAGCATCGCTCCGATCGGGGTGCTCGCCGGTGACACCCACTCGTGGGCCAACCTCGGCCTCGACGAACACGGCGAGATGTACGCGGTGATCGACGGGCTCGCCACCTTCGGGCGCATGCCGGCGGCGCTCGACCGGCTCGTCCTCGGTTACATGCCCGCCGACATCGCCTGACGCCGCTCCACAGGCGGATGACCCGCGTCGTGCCGATGGCCGTGATCCCCGCCCCGGCGCGGAGCCTCCGGACCGGGGATCGTCGCGGGGTGATCAGTCGGCGGGGGTGAAGCGGGTCCGCCGCTGCCGTGCGAGCAGGAACGCCGCCGCTCCGGCCATCAGCAGTCCCACGCCCGTCACGGCGACCACCGTCGTGGCGGAGCCGGTGACCGGCAGGCCGCCGTCGTCGCCACCGCCGGAGCCGGTGCCGGGAGCGGGGGCCGACGCGGAGGGGCCGGCCGTGGCGCCCGGCTGGTCACCGCCGGCGGACGGGGACGGCGTCGGCGCGCTCGGTGCGGCCGTCGGCTCGCCGGTGCGCTCGAGCTTGAAGGTGAAGTCGTCCGGCTCCACCTTGACGTTGACCTGCGCGTGGGACACCTCGCCCGTCCGCCAGCCGGCGGGCGCGGTGACCTTCAGGTCGTACCGGCCGACCTGGGTGCCCGTCAGCCGGGCGTTGCCGGCGGCGTCGCTGGTGATCCGCGCCGAGACGTTGCCGGGGCTGTTGGAGAGCTCGGTGAACTCGACGACGGCCCCGGGGACGCCGGCGTTGGTCCCGGCGTCGACGACGTGGACCGTGTAGTCGCCGGCCCGGCCCGGGACCCGGATGCTGCGGTACGCGATGTTGTCGTTGATGTTCTTGTCGGTGTTGGCGGCGGCGAGGAAGTACAGCACCTGGATGTACCCGTCGGTGAGCGCCTTCTCCGGGATGGTGCCGGTGCGGGTGAGCACCTTGGACTCCCCGGCCGCGAGGTCGAAGGCGGGGCCGCCGGCGAGGGCGGGCGACGTCCAGGTCAGGGCGTCGTCCCATTCCCGCCGCACCGACACGTCCTCGGCCGTCGCGGTGCCGGTGTTGGACACCGTGACCGTGACCGTCACCGTGTCGCCGACCTTGCCGGTCTCCTGGCTGAACGCGACGGCGGTCCTGACGTCGGGCTGCGCCTCCGCCGCGCGTGCCGGCGAACCGAGCGCCACCGACGCGAGTCCGGCGGTCACGGCCAGCGCCGCTCCGGTCAACGTACGAACGGACATCCATTGCTCCCCGTGATCGATCGACGAACCGGTGCAGCGTAGACCAACCGCCGTCGATGGGGAGCCGGTGGTCAGGCGGCGCGGGGGAAGTGGTCCGGCGGAGAGACGGTGATCCGGTCCAGGGTCTCCGCGTCGGTCGCGTACTGGGCGTGGAGGGTGAAGCTGGTCAGGAGCCACCTGTCCCAGGGACCGTAGTCGCCGAGGAAGCGGTCGCGGTACGGGTCGCCCGTCTCGTCCGGGCGGCCGAGCATCGCCCACAGGCTGCTGCGCCGGGCCACGTGCCCGCCGCCGCCGGGAATCTCGCCCCGGTACGCCTCGAAGCCATCGTCGCCGTGGAAATGCAGGAACACGGTTGTCACCGTGCCGTGGGCGTCCGCCGCGAGCTCCACGCCGGTCTCACGGGCGAGGTACGAGCGGGAGAGCGCCGCCCCGGAGCTGGGCACGAGGCCGTACTCCGCACAGATCCGCTGGGTGCGGGCCTCGAGCACGCTGCGGCCCAGCAGCTGGGTGACATCGGTACGCCCGACCCGCCGCGCGGCGGCCGGAGCCGGAGCCGGGGTGGGGCGCTGGCTGGGGGCGTACAGGGGCTCGTTGGAGCAGCCGGAACGCGGGCCCGGCTTGGCGCCGTACCGGTCCTCGGAGCGCGAGGCCCGCGTCCCGTGCTGTTCGGCACGACGCTCGGAACCAGGCTCGGCTCGACGCTCGGGGAAACCCATGGTGACACTCCACGACGGTTGATCACGGTGAGCGTTCGGGCCACCACCGTAAGCCGCGTCCGGATCCGCCTCAACCGGACGAACGGGCGATGACCGCCATCATTTGGTTCCCCCTGGACGGCCGGCTCAACCGTGGCGTCCGGCCGCCGATTCCTTTCCGCGCCGTTCGCGTACCCGTCACGGCGTCGTCGCCACCCGGTCGCGGTGATCGTTTGGACTCCTGGCGGGAGGCTGGCGAACCGCGCCGGCGCCCGCGGACAGGAGGAGAACGTGGCAGACCGCCGACAGGTGCTGCGCTTGTCAGCGCTGGCCGCCGGAGCGCCCGCGGTGCTGGGAGCGACCGCGGCTCCCGCGCCGGCCGGACCGCACCCGCACGGGCCCGGCCACGGCCGGCAGCCGTCCCTGGTCATCGGGCACCGCGGCGCGTCCGGGTACCGGCCCGAGCACACGCTGGCCTCGTACGAGCTGGCCGCCCGCATGGGCGCGGACTTCATCGAACCGGACCTGGTGGCCACCAAGGACCACGTGCTGGTGGCCCGGCACGAGCCGGAGATCGGCGGTACGACCGACGTCGCGTCCCGCCCGGAGTTCGCGTCGCGGCGGCGCACGGTGGTGCTCGACGGCGTCACGACGACCGGCTGGTTCACCCACGACTTCACGCTCGCCGAGCTGAGGACGCTGCGGGCCACCGAGCGCATCCCCCAGGTGCGCCAGCACAACACCCTCTACGACGGGCTGTTCCGGGTGCCGACCTTCCAGGAGGTGCTGGACCTGCGCAAACGCCTCTCCCGCGAGCTGGACCGGGAGATCGGCGTGTACCCGGAGACCAAGCATCCGACGTACTTCCGCGGGCTCGGGCTGGAGCTGGAGACGCCGCTGGTGCGGACGCTGCGCCGCAACGGGCTGGACCGCCGCGACGCCCCGGTGTTCGTGCAGTCGTTCGAGGCGGGGAACCTGCGGCTGCTGCACGAGCAGTACAAGCTGCGCACGCCGATGGTGTTCCTGACCAGCGCGAGCGGTTCCCCGTACGGCGATCCGCGCAGTTACGCCGACTACCTCACCCCGGCGGGCCTGCGCGAGCTGGCCCGTTACGCGCACGGCATCGGGCCGGACAAGAACCAGGTGATCGGGCGCAACGCCGACGGCACCCTGGGTACGCCGACCAGCCTCGTCGGCGATGCGCACGCGGCCGGGCTGGTGGTGCACCCGTACACGTTTCGCGCGGAGAACCAGTTCCTGCCGGCTGACTACCGGGTGGGCACCGACCCCGCCGCGTACGGGCGCGCCATCGACGAGCAGGTCGCCTTCCTGCGTACCGGAATCGACGGCCTCTTCACCGACCAGGCCGACATCGGCGTCCTGGCCCGCAGCGTGGCGTTCCAGCCGGCCTAGGGCGAGAACCGCCTCGCCAGCTCGGTGCGGGAGCGGACGCCGAGCCGCGCGAACACGTTACGCAGGTGGTGGTCGACGGTCCGCGGGCTCAGGTAGAGCTGCTGGGCGATCTCCCGGTTGGTGGCCCCGCCGGCCACCAGCCGGGCGATCCGCTCCTGCTGGGCGGTGAGTTCCGCGGTCGGCGGCCGATCGGGTACGGGGGCCCCGGCCGCGCGCAGCTCCACATCGGCCTGTGCCGCCCACGGCCGCGCGTCGAGCAGGGTGAACGTCTCGGCCGCGCTGCGCAGGTGCTCCCGGGCGGCTCCCGGGCGTCGGCGGCGGCGCAGCTCCCGGCCGTAGAGCAGCTCGGTGTGGGCTCGCGCGAAGTCGCCGTCGCCGCGCAGGTGCTGGGCCAGCGCCTCCCGGAAGTGGCCGTCGGCGGTGTCGCCGTCCGCCGCGACCAGCGCCCGGCACCGCGACCGCAGCGCCAGCCACGGCGGCTGCCCGGTGCCGGTCGTCCACCGCTCGAACGGGACGAGGGCGGCCAGGATCCGCGGTCCGGGCCCGGGACGGCCGCCGCGCCACGCCGCCTCGACGAGGTGTGGGGTGGCCGCGACCTGCAGCACCGCGTTGCCGTGCCCGGACCGGGCGACCATGATCCGGTCGAGCCGCTCCACCGTGGCGGCGGGGCGTCCCTCGATGAGGTCCAGCAGGGCCAGCGCCCACTCGCACAGCGCCCGCGCCTGGCCCGGCCCGGCCGTGCTGTCGTGGGTGCCGGCCTGGCGTACCCGTAGCGTCGCGGTCTCCCGGTCGCCCAGCAGGGCGGCCAGTACGGCCAGGATGCCGAAGTGGACCTGCGCCGGCCCGGGCTGGCCGGTCGCCGCGGCCAGGGTGGCGCCCTCGGTGGCGTCGGCGGTCGCCGCGTCGTAGTGGCCGGCGGCCAGGCCCGCGAAGGCGGCGATCTCCAGGCCGTGCGGCACGAGCGCCAGCTCCCCTCGGGTACGGGCGATCCGCACGGCCCGCGCCGCCAGGGCGTGCGCGGCCGGGCCGTCACCGACGAGGATGCCGGCCGTGGCGGCCCGGACGAGCGCGGCCGGGTCGTCGACGCGGGTGGCGAGGCGCAGCACGTGCCGCAGGTGGCGAGGCGCAGCACGTGCCGCAGGTGGCCGAAGCCGGTCGCGTAGTCACCGGCGTACAGCTCGGACAGGCCGGCCACCTGGTCGAAGGCGAGTTCCAGCGCGGGCGGCTCGGTGCCGCGGCGCAGCGCGAGGACCCGCCGGGCCACCTCGGCGTACCGGGCGTGGTCGCCCGCGCGCTGCAGGGCCTCGCCGGCGAGCAGCAGGGCGTCCAGCGACGCGGCGATGTCGTCCGCGGCGAGCAGGGCCGCGGCCGTGAGCAGGTCGTCGAGGCCGTCGCCGGGGCCGCCCGCGCGGACCTCCATCTCGCCGGTCAGCCGCCGGGACCGGGCCTGCGTGCGCGGGACGTGGGCCACCTCGCGCAGCAGCGCCCCGGCCTCGTGCGGCCGGCCGGCCATCCAGGCCTGCCGGGCGGCCGCGACCAGGGCGTCCGCGGACACGTCCGGCGCGGTGGTCAGCCGGGCCGCGTGGCGCAGCGCCGTGGCCGCGTACGCCGGAGGGGCCGCGCGGGCGGCGGCCAGCAGCTCCCCGGCGAGCGCGTCGTCGCATCCCGGCGTGGCGGCGGCGCGGTGCAGCAGCGCGCGTGGACCGCCGGCGTGGGCCAGCCACGCGTGGACCGCGCGTCGCTCGTCCGCGGGAGCGTCGTAGTACACCACCCACCGCAGGACGGCCGGGACGAACTCCACCTCGTCGTCGTGCACCCGGACCAGCCCGGCGTCCTCGGCGAGGCGCAGCTCGCCGTCCGCGTGCTGCGGATCGGCCGCGGCGATCAGCAGTGCCGAGCGGACGGTCCCGGGCAGCGCGGCGAGGGCGGCCCGCAGCCGGCGGCCCAGGGCGCTCGCGGGCGGCAGGGTCACCGGCGGCGGCGCCTCGCCGCGGATCTGCTGCGGCGTGAGCGCCGCGGCCAGGTCGGCCAGCGCGGCCTCGTCCCCGCCGGCCAGTTCGAGCAGCGCGCCGGCCAGGTCCGGCGGCAGCGTCGCCGCCACAGATTCCTGCACTAGAGGTGCAAAGACCATGTCGACAAGTGTCGATGCTGCGAGGCCGGGCGGCAAGGCCGGTGATTTCACCGATGTGTCAAAACCATTGCCGCCGCAGGCTGCGAGGAACCCGATCCCCTGGAGGTTCCATGCGCCGGATGTTCGCTCTCGTGATCGCCGTCGTGGCCGCGCTCGCCGCCGTGCCGGCCACCCCGGCCGCCGCGGCCGCCCGTACGCCGGTCGTGTTCGTGCACGGCTACACCGGGAACGCCTCGAACTGGACCACGGCCGAATCGCTGTTCCGGGCGGCCGGCTACAGCAGCAGCGAGCTGTACGCGTACGAGTACAACTCCTACGGCGACAACGTCACCAACGCCCGCGGCCTCGCCACCTTCGTCAGCCAGGTCCGCAGCCGCACCGGGGCGGCCAAGGTCGACATCGTCAACCACTCGATGGGCGGCCTGGTCAGCCTCTGGTACGTCAAGCAGCTCGGCGGCGCCCAGTACGTGAGCCACCTGGCCTCGCTGGCCGGCGCCAACCACGGCACCACCTCGGCGGGCGCCTGCCTGATCTTCATCACCTGCCAGCAGATGTACCCGGGCTCCTCGTTCATCGCCACCCTCAGCGCGGGCGACGAGACGCCGGGCAGCACCCGCTACGCCACGTGGTACTCGCCCTGCGACGGCGTGATCATCCCGTACACCAGCACGGTCCTCAGCGGGGCGACGAACAACTACGTGCTCTGCGAGAACCACCTCACGTACCTGACCGACACCTCGATCCTCACCCAGGTCCGCACCTTCCTGGCCAGCTGAGCACCGCCGCCGGGCCGCGCGTCCTCACCGGGCGCGCGGCCCGCCGGTACGGTGTGGCGGTGGTCGCCGCACTCGAGCTCTACCTGGACGTCGACGCCACCCGGCGCATCCGCACGCTGTGGCAGGCCCTGGAATCCGAGGGCGTCCCGACCATGGCGTCGCTGCACGAGCGCCACCGCCCGCACGTGTCCCTCGCCGCCGCGCGCACGCTGCCGCCGGAGACCATCGCCGCCGCGCTGCGGGGCATGGAGGTCGGCCGCGGGCTGACCCTCGACCTGGACTTCGCCGGTCAGTTCGTCGGGCGCGTGCTGTGGCTGGGCGTCACCGTCACCGAGGAGCTGCTCGCGCATCACCGGGCGGTCCACGACCGGCTGGCCGCGGCCGGGGTCGAGGTCTGGGACCATTACCGGCCCGGGCGGTGGGTGCCGCACTGCACGGTCTCGATGCGCGTGCCCAACCCCGTGATGGGCGCGGCCGTCCGCCGCTGCCTGGAGATTCTTCCCGTACGCGCACAGGTCGTCGGCGCCGCCGTCACGGACCACGCGAACGACATCTCGCACCCGCTGCAGGCGGTGGCGCGGTGAGCGTACGGCGCACGTACGACACGGTGGCGCGGGCGTACGACGAGGCGCTGCGCGACGAGCTGGAGCACAAGCCGCGTACCTGGTCGCCCGCCGGTCAGCCGAGCCCTAGCCGGTCCCGGGCGGACGGCCAGCCGCGCAGTGCGGCCCGGACGTCCGGATGCTGCTCCCCGGTCACCGCCTGCGCGTACGCGTCGTCCAGCACCTCGCCGATCGTCACCGGGCGGCCGCGGTCGCTGGAGTGGATCGCCGCTTCCACCATCGCCAGGCTCGGCACGTTCTCGTGGATCTCGCCCATCGGGGTGGTCCCGGTCGCCAGCGCGTCGGCGAAGACCCGCAGCGCGCCCGCGATCCCCTCGTACGGCGGCACCGGCCCGTCCACCGCCGGCCCGGCCGGCTCGTCGGCCGCGGGCCCGGCCGGCTCGTTCTCGCCGTCCCACGTCGCCGTGCCGTGCTCGCCGTTGATCCGCCACATGCCGTTCCACGACGTCTCGGAGCCGGGCGTGCACCAGCTGCCGTGGTAAACGTAGCGGGCGCCGCCGGTCATCTCGAAGACGGCGGCCGCGCAGGCGTCCCCGGCGTACCAGCTCCACGACGGGTTCCAGGTCCGGCAGCTGACCTCGACCGGTTCGGCGGCGAGCACGAACCGGGCGGCGTCGAAGGCGTGGACGGCCATGTCGGTGAGCAGCGGCTGGGCCATCTGCTCGCGGAAGCCGCCGAAGTGCGGCGCGCGGAAGAAGTCCGTGCCGGCCGAGGCGACGCCGCCCAGCCGCGCGGTCATCGCGCGGAGCCGGAACAGCCGGGGGTTCCAGCGCCGGGACTGGCTGACCATGAACAGCTGCCCGCTCACCTCGGACGCCGCACACAGCGACAGGGCCCGGGCGAGCGTGTCGGCGGCGGGTTTCTCGCCGAGCACGGGGAGGCCGGCGAGGAGCGCGGCCGTGGTCACGGGGTGGTGCGCCTCCGGGACGGTCACGTCGATCACGGCCCGCGCGCCGGTCTGCGCGGCCAGCGCCACCACGTCGGTGCCGACCGGCAGGCCGGGGGCCGCGCGCCGGGCCGTGCCGAGGTCGAGGTCGGCCACGCCGGTGAGCTCGACGGCCGGGTCGGCGGCGATCGCGGCGAGCCACGCCCGGCCCATCGCGCCGGCGCCGGCCAGGACGACCGGGAGCGCCATCAGGTGAAGTCCCCGGTCGCGTGGCGGCGCAGCGCCGGCAGGTCGCGGCCGGGGCGGTCGCTGCGGGCCCACCGTACGCCGTTGGCGATGACCCGGCGCACGTCCGGATGGTGGTAGGTGGGGTAGTCCTGGTCACCGGGGCGGAAGTAGAAGATGCGGCCGTGCCCGCGGCGCCAGGTGCAGCCGCTGCGGAACACCTCGCCGCCGCTGAACGAGCTGATGAAGACGAGCTCGTCGGGCGGGGGAACGTCGAAGAACTCGCCGTACATCTCGTCCTCGTCGATGACCAGCGGCTGCGGGACGCCCTGCGCGATGGGATGGGTGGGGTCCACGGTCCAGATCAGCTCGCGGTCGTGCTCGTTGCGCCAGCGCAGGGTGCACGTGGTGCCCATGAGGCCGGTGAAGACCTTGGACCAGTGCGCGGAGTGCAGCGCGACCAGGCCCATGCCGGCGAGCACGTGCCGGCGTACCCGCTCGGCGACCTCGTCGGACACCTCGTCGTGCGCGGCGTGGCCCCACCAGGTCAGCACGTCCGTGGCGGCGAGCACGTCCTCGGTGAGGCCGTGCTCCGGCTCGTCGAGGGTGGCCGTACGGATCTCGCCGTCGAGGTGTTCGCGCAACCCGGCGGCGATCGTCTCGTGCATCCCGGCCGGATAGATCGCGCGGACGTGCTCCTCGGCGCGCTCGTGCCGGTTCTCGCCCCATACCGTGACCCGGATCGGCGGCACAGCAGTCTCCTCCCGTTCGATCGTCGAAGCGTATCGACGATTCCCGGGAGCGGCCCGTCAGGCGGCCAGGCGTACCCCGCCGCCGTTGCGCTTGGCCTGGTACATCGCCGCGTCGGCGCCGCGCATCAGGGTGGCCATGTCGCCGGCGTCGGACGGGAACAGCGCGATGCCGATGCTGGCGCCGACGTGCACCTTGCCGCCGTCGATGTCGTACGGCTGCCGCAGCCGCTCGTGGATGCGCCCGGCGATCGCGGCGGCCGACGTCTCGTCCGGGTTGCGGGTCAGCAGGATCGCGAACTCGTCCCCGCCCAGCCGCGCGACGACGTCGTTGTCCCGTACGGCCGCCTGCAGCCGCTGGCCGACGGCCTGCAGCAGGGCGTCGCCGGCGTGGTGCCCGACGGTGTCGTTGACCCGCTTGAAGCCGTCCAGGTCCAGCAGGAGCAGCGCGATCCGGCCGCCGGTGGCCATCGCGATGTCGACCTCCCGCTCGGCGCGGTCCAGCAGGTGGGTACGGTTCGGCAGCCCGGTGAGCGCGTCGTGGTACGCCTGCCGGGTCAGCTCGGCGACGTGCATCTGTTCCTGCTGGCGCATGCGGGCGCTGTCGACGATCAGCGCGCCCTCCATGGCGACCTGGCGGGCCAGCGTCTGGTCCCGGCTGGTCCACGCGCGCGGGCCGCTGGAGTCGCCGCACATCACCACGCCGACCGGTCCGGCCGCCGACAGCAGGGGCATGGACAGGAACGAGCGCAGCTGCAGCGTCTCGACGAAGCCGCCGTGGCGGAACTCGCCCTGGGTGGCGTCGCCGACGAGCACCGGCCCGTTGGTGGCCATCATCGCCTTCCACACCGGCGAGTCCGTGGCCAGCTTGCCCAGCAGGTTCCCGCGCAGCCGGGCGCTCACGTCCTCGTTCAGGCCGACCCCGCCGACGTACCGGATGGTGTTGTCGGGGCCGATGAGGTGCACGGCGGCGTACTCGGTACGGAACGCCTCCCCGGTGGCCTTGGCGAGCAGCATCCCGGCGGCCTCGACCGAGGTGGCCGTCGAGCCCTCCTCGAAGAGGCTGCGGATCGTGGCGTTGGCGCGGGTGGTGAACTGCTGGTGCACCTCCGCGGAGAGCACCTGGAGGGTGGCCGCGACCTGCAGGGCCGTACCGGCGGCGGTCTCCGGGCGCAGGTGCTCCAGGGCCGTGCCGGTGAGCACGAGCACGCCCACGGTCTGCCCGCCGATGCGCAGGCGGATGGCCGTACGATCGCCGACCTGCACGGGCGGGGCGCCGGCGGAGACCCGGAAGACCCGGCCCGCGATGCGCAGGTCGTCGCCGGCGGGCGAGCCGATGGTGGCGGCGGGGCGCAGGCTGCCGTCGTCGGGGTCGAGCGTGAAGACGGTCGCCGCGGTCATCCCGCACGGGTCGCTGAGCCGGCGGTCGATGATCCCCAGGATGTGGCCCAGCGAGGGGATGTCGCGGGTCATGACCTCCACGAGGTCGGCCAGCAGCCGGGTCTGCTCGTCGAGGGCGAGCGGGGATGCGGACAGGGTGAGGTCGCCACCACCCGTACGCATCTCGCTGCCGACCGTCACGGACCCAAGGATCGGCAGCCGGGCGACGCGCCTGAGCATCCGGGCGGCGCCGTGGTGCGAGACACGACGGATTACCGTTCCAGGATCCGGGCACGCGTGCGCCCGGCAACCACGAGAGGGAGTACGACATGAGGGTGTGCGTCGTCGGCACCGGCTATGTGGGCCTCACCACGGGTGTCTGCCTGGCGTTCCTCGGCCACGACGTCACCTGCGTCGACCTCGACCAGGCCAAGGTCGACCTGCTCGCCTCCGGGCGCTCGCCCATCTACGAGCCGCACATGGACGCGCTGCTGGTGGACTCGGCCGACCGGCTCACGTTCACGACCGACTACAGCGCGGCGGTGCCGGACGCCGACGTCGTGTTCATCGCCGTGCAGACCCCCTCGCTGCCCGACGGCAACCCGGATCTCACCTACCTGCGCTCGGCCGCGGAGAGCGTCGGGAAGCACATCGCCGGCGAGTTCACGGTCGTGGTGAACAAGTCGACCGTGCCGATCGGCAGCAGCAACTGGGTCGACTCGATCCTGCGGGAGTCGTTCGAGCGTACGCACGAGCGGCGCAGCGACGGCGAGTTCTCGGTCGCCTCGAACCCGGAGTTCCTGCGCCAGGGCGCCGCGATCCAGGACACCCTGTACCCCGACCGGGTGGTCGTGGGCTCGGACAACCCCCGCAGCCTCGACGTGCTCAACCGCCTCTACCGCACCCTGCTGAACCAGACTTTCACCCCGCCGACGTACCTGCCGCGCCCGGGCGAGCTGGGCGCGGTGCCGATGGTCTCCACCGACCTGGCCTCCGCCGAGCTGATCAAGTACGCGGCCAACGCCTTCCTCGCCCTCAAGATCAGCTTCGCGAACGAGATCGGCCAGCTCGCCGGCCGGGTCGGCGCGGACATCACCCAGGTCACCCGGGGCATCGGGCTGGACGCGCGGATCGGGCCGCGGTTCCTGCAACCGGGCATCGGCTGGGGCGGCTCGTGCTTCGGCAAGGACACCGCCGCGCTGATCGCCACGGCGGCCGAGTACCACCACGAGATGCCGATCGTGACCGCCGCCCGGCAGGTCAACCAGCTCCAGCGGCGCCTCGTCGTGGACCGGCTGCTCGAGGAGCTGCGCATTCTCAAGGGCCGCCGGATCGGGCTGCTCGGGCTCGCGTTCAAGCCGGACACCGACGACCTGCGCGACGCGCCGGCGCTGGACATCGCCCGGATGCTGCTGGACCGGGGCGCGCGGATCCGGGTGCACGACCCGGTGGCCGCCGAGCGGTTCCGGCGCGAGCAGCCGGACCTGGTGCCGTACCTGGCCGACGAGGTCGAGGACGTCTTCGACGACAGCGACGCGGTGGTGCTGGTGACCGAGTGGGCGCAGTACCAGGACCTGGACTGGGGCAAGTTCGCCGGGCTCATGCGGACGCCGGTCGTGCTGGACGGCCGGCACATCCTGGACCCGCAGCGGCTCACCCGGCTGGGTTACCGCTACCTGTCGGTCTCCGGCTCACACTGAGCCGGCCGGAACCGCACAGGTTCCTGACATCGCGGTGCCATTCTGCGCCGCATGCGATTCACCGTTCACGTCCTCACCGCGGGATTGGCGGCGTTGCTGCTCGCCGCCGGCCTCGTCGCCGTCCGGCTGCAGGCGTCGGCGCCGGAGATGCCGCAGGTCGTCGTGTACATCCCGCCGGCCGCCGGCGCCGCGGACGGACCCGGCGGCCCGGTCACGGCAGGAGGTCGCGCCACGCCCTGACCAGCGCCGCGTCCACCGGGGCGTCCCAGCGGCCGTCCGGGCGTACGGCGCCCCCGGTGTGGAAGGCGTCGACGCCGGCGGCGGCCAGCGGCGCGACGTGGTGCGGCCGCAATCCGCCCCCGGCCAGCACGCGCGGGGTGCGCCCGGCCTCGGCGCACAGCGTCGCGAGCCCGGCGCCGACGCCCCCGGGGCCGCCGCCGGTCAGCACGAAGTCGAGCCCGGGCAGACCCCGCAGCGCCTCCCACGCGGCGACGCGGTCGGCGGCGTGGTCCAGCGCCCGGTGGAACGTCCAGCGGCAGCCGTCGATCGCGCCGAGCACCGCCTCGACGGCGGCCACGTCGACCGCGCCGGCGGCGTCGAGGAACCCGA
This sequence comes from Nucisporomicrobium flavum, assembly GCF_016464385.1. Lineage (GTDB taxonomy): Bacteria > Actinomycetota > Actinomycetes > Mycobacteriales > Micromonosporaceae > Actinoplanes > Actinoplanes flavus_A. The sequence continues at coordinate 39,231 of NZ_JADMLH010000029.1, forward strand.
GCACGAACTCGTCCGCGCCGGCGTCGCGCAGCTCGGCCGCGGCCCGGGTGAGGGCGGGCGCGTCGCTGAGGGCGTACCCGTCGTGGCTGCGCAGCATGACCCGGACCGCGAGGCCGGCGACCTGCCGGACCTGCACGAAGGTCTCGACGGCGGGCGTGAGGCCCTGCCGGCTCATGTCGGCGACCAGCTCGACCCGGTCGGCGCCGCCGTCGCGCGCGGCCCGCGCGTCCACGACGTCGAGCGCGATGACTTCCAAGATCGATTCCGGCACGGCGGCATCGTCGCACACCGAGCTGAACGACGAACGCTCAGTGGTGCGCGTCCATGTTGGAAAGTGTCGAAGCATCGAAGTTCTTCGCACGAAATCTTGACGTTACCTGAGCAACCTTGTTGAAATGTGTGAGCTCATGGGTGGTCCACTGACACGCCTCGCGGTGATGCCCATCGTCCACCGTGGGGTGTCGATCTGCGCTGCCCGCGTCACTTCCGCTCCGAAGGGACCACGCGCGTGAACAGACCCCGGACCCGCCGGCGGCACGCCATAACAGTGGCAGCCGTCACCCTCCTGGCCGTGGGAGCCGCCGCACCCGGCGCCGCGCCCGCCGCCGCGGCCGCCGAGCCCACCTGGCACAAGGGCGTCCCGCCGATCGCCACCCCCTGGACCGCGGCCGTGGGTCCCGACAACGCCCTGCCCGAGTACCCGCGCCCGCAGCTGGTGCGCAGCCGCTGGCAGAACCTCAACGGCGTCTGGGAGTTCGCCAAGGCCGAGACCGGTCAGGCCGTACCCGCCGGCCAGTCGCTCGGCGAGCGCGTGCTGGTGCCGTACCCGATCGAGTCGGCGCTGTCCGGCATCGAGCGCCACGAGGACCGCATGTGGTACCGGCGCACGTTCACCGTCCCGTCGGACTGGAAGGTCGGCCGGGGGCAGCGCCTGCTGATGCACTTCGGCGCGATCGACTACGACTCGAAGATCTTCGTCAACGGCAAGCAGGTCGCGACCCACCGCGGCGGCTACGACGGCTTCGACGTCGACGTCACGGACGCGCTGGTCAAGACCGGCCCGCAGGAGCTCATCGTCTGGGCCGAGGACCTCACCGACGCCACCGGCCAGCCCATCGGCAAGCAGCGCCGGGTCGGCGACCGCGGCATCTTCTACCAGGGCAGCTCCGGCATCTGGCGCACGGTGTGGATGGAGCCCGTCGGCGCCTCCAGCATCGCCGACCTCAAGCTGACGCCGGACCTGTCCGCCTCGGCGCTCAAGCTCACCGCGAACACCCTCCGCGGCGAGGGCCTCAAGGTACGCGCGGTCGCGCGCAGCAAGGGCAAGGTCGTCGGCAAGGTCACCGGCGCCGCGGGTACGCAGCTCACGGTGCCCGTACCGAACGCCCACCCGTGGACGCCGGACGACCCGTACCTGTACGACCTCGAGGTGACGCTGCTCAACGGCACCCGCGTCCTCGACACCGTGCAGTCCTACTTCGGCATGCGCGAGATCGGCACGAAGAAGGGCGCGGACGGCAAGCTGCGGATCGCGCTCAACGGCAAGATCCTGTTCAACATGTCCACGCTGGACCAGGGCTTCTGGCCGGACGGCCTGAACACCGCCCCGACCGACGCGGCGCTCAAGTTCGACCTCGAGCAGCACAAGGTCATGGGCTTCAACACGGTCCGCAAGCACATCAAGGTCGAGCCCGACCGCTGGTACTACTGGGCCGACAAGCTGGGCCTGCTGGTCTGGCAGGACATGCCGGCCGCCAACACCGGCCCGATCCCGCCGGAGTGGCGCGACCAGTTCGAGGCCGAGCTGCACGAGATGGTCCGCGAGCACCAGAGCTGGACCTCGATCATCGCCTGGATCCCGTTCAACGAGGGCTGGGGCGAGTGGGACCGGACGGCCACCGGCCGCATCGCCGAGGACGTCAAGAAGCAGGACCCGAGCCGCCTGGTCAACGCGCACAGCGGCGTGAACTGCTGCAACTCCAAGGGTGACTCGGGCAAGGGCGACGTCATCGACTTCCACGAGTACAACAACGGCGGCCCGGCCTCCCCGTCGCCCGACGCCACCCGGGTGTCGATCGACGGCGAGCACGGCGGGTACGGCCTCAAGGTCTCCAACCACATGTGGTTCGGCACCGGGCAGGCGTACGAGATGGAGCCCGACTCCGAGACGCTGACCCGCAAGTACGTCGAGAACCAGCGCAAGGTCATCACGGCGGCGCAGTCGTGCGGTATCAGCGCGGCGATCTACACCCAGATCACCGACGTGGAGGGTGAGCTCAACGGGTTCTGGACGTACGACCGCCAGGTGCCCAAGATGGACTTCACCCAGGTCCGGGCGATCAACCAGGAGATCATCGCCAAGGCGGACGGCAGCGCGTCCAACGTGCCGCAGCCGCCGGCCGGCACGCCCGGCCTGACCGGCGTGTCGTTCTACCCGCTCGACGGCACCGCCGAGGACGCGGCCGGCGACCACGACGGCACCCTCGTCGGCGGCCCGCAGTACGTCGACGCGAAGAAGGGCCAGGGCCTCGACCTCAACGGCTCCTCGCAGTACGTCGACACCGGCGCGCCGATCCTCGACACCGCCTCGGACTACACCGCGTCGGCGTGGGTGAAGCTCGACAAGGCCGACGGCGCGTTCCAGACGATCGTCAGCCAGGACGGTCCCAGCACCAGCGACTTCTTCCTGCAGTACTCCGGCGCCGACCAGCGGTTCGCGATGAGCTTCGCCGGCGTCCGGGCGCTCGGCCCGGTCAAGCCGGAGGCCGGCCGCTGGTACCACCTCACCGGCGTGCGCGACTCGGTCAAGGGCGAGCTGCGCCTCTACGTCGACGGCGAGCTGGCCGGGCGCACCAGCGCCTGCCTGCCGCAGGCCGCGCCGACCGGCAACACGGTGATCGGCCGGGGCAAGTACGGCGGCAACCCCGTCGACTACCTCGACGGCACGGTCGACCAGGTCCACCTGTACGACCGCGCCCTGTCCGCCACCGAGATCAAGGCCCTGTACGACTCGGGCAACTGACCGCTCTCTAACGGTTCCAACGCTCGGCGGGACGACATGTCCCGCCGAGCGTTCCGTATATCACCGTGCCGGCCGGGTCGGTCCAGCAGTTCTCGTCCCGGCGGGGCCCGGGGAACAGCGGCCGCCGGTCTATCTCGCGGCCGGCGGCGTCATAGCTGACCAGCTCGGCGTCCTCGCGGACGTCCGAGGTGCGGGTGACGATGCCGAACGCGCCGTCGCGCAGCCGGGCGTCGGTGGTCCGCCCGCGGCCGTGCTCGAGCACGAGCCGGTGCACCCGGGCGCTGACCCGGCCCAGCACCGACACCGCCCCGCCGTCGGCCTCCGACGACGAGAGGCTCAGCCGCTGCACCGGCCCGGGCAGCCAGTCCCGGTGCTCCCACGGCTCGGCGTTGATCCCGCCGCTCGACTCCCGGTCGCCGAGCACGAAGTCGCAGGCCGCGTAGCCCGCGCCGGACAGGAACAGCACGGCGGCCCGGTCGCCCTGGCGGGCGCTCACGGCGAGATCACCCAAGCCGAGGCGTACGCGGAAGCCACCGTCCCGGCCGGCCCACCCCAGGCACTCGTCCGCGGCGCGGCGCAGCGTGCCGTCGAGCTCGCCGGGCCCCATCGCGAGCACCTGTACCCCGGGCTCGTCGCGGACGTGGGCGACGACGGCGCCGGCCGCCACCAGCGTGAGAACCGTGGCGACGGCGGCGCCCATCCACCGGCGGGCGCGGCGGGGCCGCTCGCGGGTGGCGCGCAGCAGGTCGTCGCGCATCCGATCCGCGCGGCCCGGCGGCAGGTCGCGTTCTGCGGGCAGGTCGCTCATCGCTCCTCCTGGAGGTCGAGGAATCCGGTGAGGCGCGACCGGGCGCGGCTGACCCGCGAGCGGACGGCCGCCTCCGTGATGCCGAGGACGGCGGCGGCCTCGGCGTACGAGACGCCGGACCAGAGACACAGGGCGACGGCCTCCCGCTCGGCGCGGGGCAGCTTGCGGACGGCCGCGAGCACCTCGCGCATCCGGCGCTCGTCGTCGAGGCGGCCGGCCACATCGTCGGCCGGGTCGCGTTCGTCCTCGTACGGCACCCGGTGCAGCAGCGCGCGGCGCCGGCGGGCAGACCGGTGTTCCGTACGGGCACAGTTGCCGGCGACGACCAGCAGCCACGGCAGGGCGGAGCCGTCGACGAGCCGTACGGCGCCGCGTTTGCGCCACGCGAGCAGGAACGTGGCCTGGGTGACGTCCTCGGCCACGCTCCACGAGCCGGTGAGCCGGAACGCGTGGTTGTACACGGCCCGGCAGTGCCGGTCGAACGCGGCGGCGAAGCCGGCCTCGTCGCCGAGGTCGTCGTCGCGCCGTTCGGTCTGCGCTGTCACGTCTGCTTATGTCCGCCCGCCCGCTATTTGTTGCGGCAATATTTGCGTGGGTTGATGATGGCGTCCTATCGATCACCGTGATCGGCCCAGGGAGGCGCCGTCATGCTGTCCGCGCTCGACCGCAAGCACTCCGTGGCGCCGCCCGGCTTCAGCCGCTGGCTGATCCCGCCGGCCGCCCTGTCGGTGCACCTGTGCATCGGCCAGGTGTACGCCACCAGCGTCTACAAGAACTCCTTCGTGCAGCACTTCGACGCCGGCCAGACCGCGGTCGGCGTGATCTTCAGCATCGCCATCGTCATGCTCGGCCTGTCCGCGGCGGTCGGCGGCACCTGGGTCGAGGCGAACGGCCCGCGCAAGGCGATGTTCGTGTCCGCCTGCTTCTGGACCGCCGGCTTCCTGGTCGCCGCGCTCGGCATCAGCACGAAGCAGTTGTGGCTGGTCTACCTCGGGTACGGCGTGCTCGGCGGCATCGGCCTGGGCATCGGCTACATCTCCCCGGTGTCCACGCTGATCAAGTGGTTCCCGGACCGCCCCGGCCTCGCGACCGGCCTGGCCATCATGGGCTTCGGCGGCGGCGCGCTGATCGCCAGCCCGCTGTCGCGGCAGCTGCTGTCGTACTACGACGCGGGCTACGACCCCAACGTGTCGACGTCGGTGGCCTCCGGCGGCGCGCTCGTGGCGCTGTTCCTGACACTGGGCATCGGCTACTTCGTCGTCATGATGTTCGGCGTGCTCAACATGCGCGTACCCGCCGACGGCTGGCTGCCGGACGGCTTCCACCCGGCCTCGGTCAAGGAGAAGGCGCTGATCACCACCGCCAGCGTGTCGGCCGCCAACGCGATCAGGACGCGCAGCTTCTGGCTGCTGTGGGTCGTGCTGTTCTGCAACGTGACCGCCGGGATCGGCATCCTCGAGCAGGCCAGCCCGATGATCCAGGACTTCTTCCGCGGCTCGGACGGCAAGTCGGCGGTGGCCGTGGCGGCCGCGTCGGGCTTCGTCGGGGTGCTCTCGCTGTTCAACATGGCCGGGCGCTTCGTCTGGTCGACGACCTCCGACGTCCTCGGCCGCAAGCGCATCTACCTGCTCTACCTGGGCGTCGGCATGATCCTGTACGCGCTGCTGGCCAGCGTCGGGCACACCGCGGTCGGCCTGTTCGTGGTGCTGGCCGGCGTGATCCTGTCCTTCTACGGCGGCGGGTTCGCGACCGTGCCGGCGTACCTGCGGGACCTGTTCGGCACGTACCAGGTGGGCGCCATCCACGGCCGCCTGCTCACCGCCTGGTCCGCCGCGGGCGTCGCCGGCCCGCTGATCGTCAACGGCTTCCTCGACGCGCAGGGCAAGCCGGGCACGCTCACCTCGTCGGCGTACCAGCCGGCGCTGTTCACGATGGTCGCGATCCTGGCCGTCGGATTCGTCGCCAACCTGCTCGTGCAGCCGGTGCCCGCCCGCTTCCACGAGCAGCCGGAGAAGGAGGAGGCGGTCGCATGAAGACCTCGCCGGTCCGCATCGCGCTCTCCTGGGCGCTGGTCACCGTGCTTCTCGGGTACGGCGTGATCCAGACGGCGATCACCGCCGCCAAGCTGTTCCAGTAGGCACACGCAAAGGCGGCCCGGCGTGATGCCGGGCCGCCTCTTCGTGCTCAGTCGATCAGGAGAGCGGCGGGTACGCGTTCGCCATCAGCTGGCGGAACTGCGCGGAGAACCACGCTCCGGAGATCGGCGCGTTGGGCAGGGCGCCCGTCGCGTTGTTGCCGTTGCGCTCGTTGCCGGTGTAGGTCGGGTCGCACATCCGGTCGAAGCCCTTGCCCTCGTCGTTCGGGATCAGGCTGCTCGAGCCGTCCGACTCGCCCGGGGGCTTGACCCAGACGTAGGCGTCGATGCCGGTGGCCGGGTTGGCCCGCGGCCGCTCGCCGAGGCCCGCGCCGTCCTGGTTGCACCAGTTGCCGGCGTGGATCCGGCGGTCGATGCGCGACTGGTTGACGAAGGTGTCGACGTTGGTGGAGGTGCTCGCCGCGGCGGGCCGGTTGGCGCCGCCCCAGCCGTTGCGGGAGGTGTCGATCAGCATGCCGATGCCGGAGTCGAAGCCGACCTGGACCAGCTTCTGCCGGAACGCCTGGGCGAACGTCAGCTCGTCGACGTAGTAGTTCCAGTCGACCCACTTGGACTGCCGCACCGAGGTGCCGTTCACGTTGGTGTTGATCGTGAAGTACGGCTCGGTGAGCGCCGAGTAGTTGGCCGTGTTGGTGATGAAGCCGGTCACGTTCTTCACGTTGCCGGAGGCCTTGGCGGCTTCGAGCATGATGTCCGCGGTCGGACCGAAGTTCGTGTCCCAGCCGATCCAGCCGTGGTGCGCGGCGTCGACGTAGTTGTAGACGTTGGAGATCGCGCCGAGCTTGTTCAGCGCGTACCCGACGCCCTGCACGTAGCCGCCGTTGGACTTCATCGTGGCGCAGGTGGCCACGTTGGTGTTGGTCACCAGGTTCGGCAGCGAGTCGATCTCGACCACGTTGATGATGCGCAGGTTCTTGTACTTCGCGTCGCCCTCGATCGCGGCGATCGGGTCGATGTACTCCGACTTGTACCGCGGCAGGTCGTTGACGCCCAGCTCGCCGTTGGAGGCCAGCGCCGAGCAGTCACGGCCGGGCAGGTTGTAGATGACCAGCTGGATGTAGCCGGCGCCCTGGGCAAGGGCGGCGTCCAGGTGGTCGCGCAGGCCCATCGCGCCGTTGGAGCTCGAGTCGCTGGTGCCCTCGATCGCGGCGATCCGGTCCAGCCACACGGCGGTCGGGTTGCTGGAGACCCGGCTGCCGCCCGGCTCCGCGTCCGCCTTGGCCTTCCACTCCGGGTTGACGTAGCCCTTGGCACCCGCGTACGGGTTGTCGACCTTGGTGCCGGCCGGCGGCGGGCTGGTCGGGCCGCTGGGCGGCGTGCTCGGGTTGGACGGCGGCGTGCTCGGGTTCGACGGCGTGCCGGGCGAGGTGGGAACCTGTCCCGTGCACTGCGTGCCGTTGAGCGTGAACACCGTCGGCGCGGCGTTGGTGCCCGAGTAGTCGGCGTTGAAGCCGAACGAGGCCGACGCGTTCGTGGCGAGGTTGTTCGCGTACGACGGGCTGGCGACGCTCACGTGCTGGCCGGACTGGGTGAAGGTGCCGCTCCAGCCCTGGGTCACGCGCTGGTTGCCGGCGAAGTCCCAGGCGAGGTTCCAGCCGCCGGAGATCGGGTCGCCGAGGTTGGTCACCGAGACGTTGGCGGTGAACCCGGTGTTCCACTGGTTGACCGAGTAAGTCACCCGGCATCCGGCCGCGGCGCTGGCTTGGCTGGCGACGGCTATACCGGCGCCGGTGAGGAGGGTGACGGCGGCGGCGGCTGTCAGGCCGCGCACCATGTGGGGACGAGGTCTCATGCGCGAGCGCTCCTGGGAGACGTGGCTGTGCCCGGGGCAGGCACGGCCTCAGGGATCGCCGGATCGAAGTGTGTCACTGACCCGTCGACGGCTTCAGAGTATGGGAGCGCTCCCATGACATCAATACGTAATGGCAGCGAAACTTTTTGGCGTCGATGCCGGTGCGGGCGGGATCCGGGTCCCGGCCCTGGTCGTAGCGTGGTCCGATGACGACGGACAAGTGGGCCGCCTGGCTGCAGCACCGGCGCGACGGGGGTGACGCCGGGCTCCGCGCCGGGTTCGCGCCGGCGCTGGCCGCGTACCGCGACGGGGTGCTGGACCGGGCCCGCATCGCCGCCGGCGACACCGTGCTGGACGTGGGCACCGGGACGGGCCTGCTGGGTTTCGGCGCGCTCGAGCGGGTGGGCGCGAACGGCCGGGTCGTCTTCAGCGACATCTCCGCCGACGTGCTGGAGGCGTGCCGCAGCGCCGCGGCGGGCGACGACCGGTGCTCCTTCGTGGTCGCCGCCGCGGACGACCTGAGCGCCGTGCCGGACGCGTCGGTCGACGTGGTCATGACCCGGTCCGTGCTGATCTACGTGCCGGGCAAGGCCGCTGCCTTCGCCGAGATGCTGCGGGTCCTGCGCGCCGGCGGACGGCTGTCCATCTTCGAGCCGATCAACCGGTTCGGCGTCGGCGGGCGCCTGTTCGGGCTGGACCTGACGCCCGTGGCGGAGCTGGCGGCCCGGGTCGTCGCGGCGTACCCGGTGGTCGAGGCCATGGTGGACTTCGACGAGCGGGACCTGCTGCGGCTGGTCCGGGAGGCGGGGTTCCGCGACGTCGTCATGGACTACCGCGCGGAGGCCGACGTGGCAGGGCCGCCGATCGCCGACTGGGAGGCGCTGCGGCACACCGCGCCCAACCCGCTGGCGCCCACGTACGCCGAGGCGATGGCGGCCGCGCTCACGCCGGAGGAACAGCGGCGGCTGGAGGCGTACATCCGGGAGCTGGTCGCCCGCAGAGAGCCGACGCGCCGCACCTCCGCGTACGTTCACCTGGCCGCCGTCCGCCCCTGAGGAACGGTAGGCTGCCGCCACATCATGGACGGGGGAGCACATGGCGGAGATCGAGCTGCGTCCGGTACGCGACGACGACCTCGACAGCCTCTTCGACCAGATGCGTGATCCCGTGGCCGTGCGGATGGCCGCCTTCACCGCCGACGACCCCGACGACCGGGCCGAGTTCGACGCGCACATGCGCCGGCTGCGCACCTCGCCCGAGATCGACCTGTGGGCCGTCACGGCCGGCGGCGAGCTGGCCGGGACCATCGCCAGCTTCCCCGTCGGCGCCGACACCGAGATCACGTACTGGATCGGCCGGTCCTGGTGGGGGCGGGGCGTGGCCACCGCCGCGCTGCGCCTGTACCTGGGCAGGCTCGCCGTACGCCCGATCACCGCCCGGGCGGCCAGCGACAACGCCGGCTCGCTCGCGGTGCTGCGCAAGGCCGGCTTCCGCAAGGTCGGCACCGAGGTGGCGTACGCGACGGGCCGCGGTACGGAGATCGAGGAGACGGTGCTGCGCCTCGACGGCCCGTAGGCTGGCGCGATGGCGACGACGATCGTGGTCCCGTACCACCATGACGACCGGCTCCCGGACGGCCTGGTCCCGGCGCCCGGCACCGAGCCGCCCACGGTGGTCGACCCGGAGCTGCCCACCGGCGACCGCTGGACCCGGATGGCGGCCCTGCACGAGGCGGTGGCCGCGACGGTGGCGAGCTCGCCGCTGCCGGTGACCGTCCTGTCCGGTGACTGCCTGGTGGCTCCGGCCGTGCTGACCGGGGCCCAGCGGGCCGGGCTCGACCCGGCCCTGATCTGGTTCGACGCCCACGGCGACGTGCACACGCTCGAGACCACCACGTCGGGCTACCTGGGCGGGCTGTCGCTGCGGCTCGCCATGGGCGCGCACCCGGAGCTGCTCGCGGAGCGTTCGGGCATGCGGCCCGTCCCGGAGGACCGCGTCGTGCTGGTCGGTGCGCGCGACCTCGACCCGCCCGAGACTGCGTATCTGGAGGCAAGCCGCGTACGCCGGTCCCCTGTCGCCGACCTGTCGGCCGCCGACCTGCCGGAAGGGCCGCTGATCGTGCACGTGGACGTCGACGTGGTGGACTCGGGTGAGCTGCCCGGCCTGCTCTTCCCGGCACCGGACGGCCCGGCCGGGCCGGAGGTGGCGGCCGCGGGCGCCCCGATCCCGGCGACCGGCCGCCGGGCGGCCGGGCGGGGGGGGTGGGGGCGGCGGCGGCCGCCCGGCCCCGGCCCCCCGGCCGCGTGGCCATGCTCGACATCGCGTGCACGTGGCGGCCGGCGGGGGAGCCGCACGAGCGGGCGGAGCTGATCGCGGCGCTGCTGGGGACGGGCGGCTGAGATGAAGATGCCGGCACCCCGCCGCATCGGCGGGGCACCGGCATCCGGCCCCTCGGAAAGGTCTCGGGTAGCGCTCGACCCACCCTAGGGCTACGTTCCGCGACGGTCTCTTAACTCTGCATGAAGTCTTCCGCAGGTTTACCCCAAGCCGGGGTCATCGGCCGGCGGGGAAACCGGTGGGCAGGGCGCCGTGCCGCGAGGTCCCGCGGCCACGCATCCGCAGGCGGAGCAGCAGCCCCACGCCCAGGAAGACCAGCACCGCGCCCACGATCAGGCCGGGGCCCAGCAGGCTCGGCCCGTCCCCGTCCCCGCTCGCGGACGCGGGCACCGCGCCGAGGTCGTCGGACTCGGCCGGGCCGGGCGTGGCGGTGGCCTCGCCGCCGCCGTCGATCGCCTCGTCACCGGAGTCCCGCGTCTCCTCCGCGGTCGGCGTGGGCGTCGGCTCGGCCGTCTCGGTGGGCGCCCCGGTGGCGGCGGGTTGCTGGCCGACGACCGGGCTCTGCCCCGAGGCCTGCTGCAACAGGGTGCCGGCCGCGTCGAACGCCTGCGGCTGGAACTCGACCCGGCCGGTGCCGGCGTCGTCGTCGAAGCCGATCCGGTAGCGGGCGGTCACCGTACGGCCCCGGCACAGCTGACCGGGGTCGACGTTCACGTCGGTGATGCGGGCGGTGTTCCCGTTGCTCTGCACGCGTACGGGGAAAGCGCCGTTCTCCTCGACCCGCTCCACCTCGATCTGGTCGAGGGCGGAACCCTCGGCCCGCAGCACGAGCGACCACCGCACCTTCAGGCAGCGGACCCGATCGGTGGACGCGACGACCGTCAGCGTCCGGCTCTCGGCGCCCGCCCCGAAGGTCGCCGGCAGCTCGGTGATGCGTACCGCGAAGCCGGGCTCCACCGCGGAAGCCGGGCCCGGCAGGGCGAGCGTCGCCGCGGCCGCCGCCAGGGCGGTCGCCGCCAATGCAGCGCGATGCCGCACAGCAATCATCTCCTCACAGAATGTCACCGGAGTGCCCGCACGTGAGGTAGTTCGGCGCGCGGTCGCGAAAGGTTCACCGCTCGCACAGGATCACCGGCACGGGCCACATTATTTTTGCCTTAGCGCCCGGTTTCGAGACGGTGTCTTCCCTGGTCAAGACCGGTTTTTCGGGGTGGCGTAGCAGGGCGGCGCAAACTTCGCCGCAAAAGAGTGCCCGAACGTTCATCCGATCCGGCCCCCCGCACGTAGATGGGGGAGGGCAGGGACCGGGGACGACAGACCGTGATGGAGAGGAAGGCAGCACCGGACCGCCCGACAGTAACGAGCGCGGGGCATCCCCCACGGATGCCGGCGTCGGCGAATGCCCACGACGGACGCCAGACCGCTGCGGAGAACGAGGAGCCATGGCCCGGACGAAGACGAAAGAACGATCCGCCAGTCGTGTGGACGTCGAGATGGGTGCCACCGGTGGCCGGACACCACCGTCGAAGCTCACCATCGCCCTGTTCGCGGTGTCGATCCTGGCCGCCGTCTGGTCGGTGATGATGCTGATCCCGCAGGGCCGGGTCGCGTACGTCTACATCTTCTATTACCTCGAGTACTACATGGGCGTGCTCGCGCTCGTGTCGCTCTCGATCACGATCATGATCGGGCTGGTCTCCACCGACCGCCTCGTGCTCTCGATCCGCCAGCGCCTGCTGCTCCAGTCGGCGCACCGCACGACCGGCGTGATGGCCGTCTCCGCCCTGTTCATCCACCTCTGGACGAAGTTCGCCGAGAGCCACATCCGGCTGCTGGACGTGTTCATCCCGTTCCTGTACCCGGGCCTCAACAAGATGTTCGTCGGGTTCGGCACGATCTCCGCGTACGTCATGGTGATGACGATGTGGACCGGCATCATCCGGGCGCGGTTCATCGGCCGCGGCAAGCCGTGGATGTGGCGGGCCGTGCACAGCATCTCGTATCTGACGTGGCCGATCGCCCTGCTGCACGGCCTCAACGCCGGCCGCCCCGCCGCCGTCTGGGTCATCGTCAGCTACGTCGTCTGCGTGCTCGGCGTGCTCATCGGGCTCGCCGTACGCCTCGCGGTCAGCCTGAACCGCAAGAAGGACTTCGCCTCGCAGGCCGGCACCGCAGGCGGCACCGGCGGCATGAAGCCGGTCGGCAAGCTCGCCCCCACCACCGGCGTGATCGCCAAGGGCCGCGGCCGGGGCCGCAGCCGCGGCGAGGACCCGATCGTCTCGGACCGCGGCAACGCCGTCGAGCCGTGGCAGCCCGCCGCGCCCGCCCGGACCGCCGCGCCGGTCCTGGCCGAGCCGCCCGCCCGCCCGGTCAGCCCGGCCGCGCCCGCGCCGGTCAGCGCCGCCCCCGCGGCCGAGCGCCCCCTGCGCCGGCGCCCCGACGAGGACGAGCGGGCCCGCCGCCGCCGCGACTTCGACGACGCGCCGACCCAGCACTGGCAGTTCGAGGACGAGGACGACATGCCGGCCGCGCGGTCGCGCCGCTACGCCGAGGAGGAGGTGCCGGCTCCCCGCCAGCGCCGCGCCGAGCGGTTCGACGAACCCACCGGCGCCTACTCGCGCCGGGCCCTCGAGGACGGCCCGCGCCGCTACGACGACGAGGACGAGGTGCCCGCTCCCCGGGGCCGCCGCCGGGCGGAGGACGAGTACGAGGAGGCGCCGCGGCCCCGCTCCCGCCGCTACGCCGACACGGACCTGGACGACGAGCCGGCTCCCCGCCCCCGGGGCCGCCGGTACGCCGACGAGGACGAGGACGTCGTACCCGTCCCGCGTAGCCGCCGGGCCGCCGAGGACCTGCCGCTCTCCCGGTACGCCGACGACGAGCCGCCGGCCCCGCGCCAGCGCCGCTACGCCGACGACGACCGGTACGACGACGCCCCGCCGCGCCGCCGTGCCGCCCGGTACGCCGACGACGAGCCGCCGCGCCCGTCGCGCTCCTCCCGCTACGCCGAGGAGGACGAGGATGCGCCCCGGGCCCGGCGCGACCGGGGCGCCGACGTCGACCGCGCCGACTCGGGGCGGCACAGCCGCAGCGAATTCGTGGACCTGGCCGGCGCCGGCGCCGACCCGAACTACCTCGAGCCCGACGAGACGCCCACCCTCGTCGACATGGCCCAGCGCCGGGCCCGCAGGGCAGCACAGCAGGAACCCGTGCGTTCCGGATCGGGCCGGGGGGCCCGCAGGGGATCCCGGAGCCGCACGGCCGACGATGCAGCTGACGACATGTACTGGGCGCAGCTGCGAGGGGAAGCACAGTGACCTCGGCCAAAGTTCCACCGGTCACCGCCATCGGGACGCCGCGGATCACCGCGGGTTTCGATGAGTACGGGCGGCTCGACCTGCTCGCGCACCAGGAGGTGCACGGCGGGTTCGCGGCGCTGTCCAGCGGCGAGCTGATCGGGCTCGCCGACCGCATCGAGCTGCGCGGGCGCGGCGGGGCCGGGTTCCCGTTCGCCCGCAAGCTGCGCGCGGTGCTCGACTCGTGCCGCCGCCAGGACCTGCCGCCGATCATCGTGGTCAACGCCACCGAGGGTGAGCCGCCCTCGTGGAAGGACAAGGCGATCCTGACCCGCGGCCCGCACCTGATCCTCGACGGCGCCGCGCTGGCCGCGGCCGCGCTCGACGCCGAGGAGATCGTCATCGGCGTCGCCGACGACGGCATCGGGATGGACTCGCTGGCCGAGGCCCTCGCCGAGCGCCGGATGCCGGTGCCGACCCGGATCGTCACCGTGCCGCACCGCTTCATCTCCGGCGAGGGTGGTGCGCTCGTGCGCGGCATCAACGGCGAGGCGCACATCCCGCCTGGGCGCAAGGTGCGCTCCAGCGACAACGGCGTGGCAGGCCTGCCCACGCTGCTGTCCAACGCTGAGACGTACTCGCAGCTGGCGATCGCCGCCCGGCTGGGGCCGTGGGAGTACAACGCGGTCGGCATCCCGGAGGAGCCCGGCACGGTCATGCTGACCGTCGGCGGGTCGTCGACCGCGCCCGCCGTCGTGGAGGCGCCCACCGGCACCCCGCTGATGGAGGTGCTGGAGATGTGCGGCGCCGACATCGGCCCCGGCCTGCTGGTCGGCGGCTACCACGGCAAGTGGATCAGCGCCGAGGCGGCCAAGACCGTGACGATCTCCCGCAAGGGCTTCGCCAAGGTCGGCGGCACGCTGGGCGCCGGCATGCTGATCCCGATCGGCTCGCAGACCTGCCCGCTGGGCGAGGTGGCGCAGGTCGTGCAGTACCTCGCCGGCGAGTCCGCGGGGCAGTGCGGCCCGTGCCGGCTCGGCCTGCCCGACCTGGCCCGCGCGGTGACGCTGGTAGCGCTGGGCGGCAGCGCGCTGGAGAACGTGCGCCAGGCGGCCGGCGTGGTGAAGGGCCGCGGCGCGTGCAGCCACCCCGACGGCACCTCCCGCTTCGCGCTGTCCGCGCTGGAGGTCTTCGCCCGCGACGTCGAGCTGCACGCGAACGGCGAGGGCTGCGGCAAACAGGTACGCGGGATCCTCCCGCTGCCGTACCACCAGGCGCAGGGCGCCCGGAAGCTGGCGCTTGATTGGTCCCGCTGCGACGGCCACGGGCTCTGCTCGGCGGTCGCCCCGGAGATCATCCGGCTGGACGCGAACGGCTTCCCGGCGTTCCCGCAGACGCCGCTGCCGCCGTGGCTGGAGAACGGCGCCCGCAAGGCCGTGAACGTGTGCCCGGCCCTGGCCCTGCGGCTGACGGAGGCGGGCAAGAAGTGAGGGTCAAGGTCCTGCTCGCGACGATCGCCGCGGTGGCCCTCCTGACCGGGTGCGGGGTGCGACCCCCGCGACCCCCGCGGCGCCGGCGGCCGCTGCGGCTCCCGCGGCCCTGGCCTTCACGGGCAGGACCTTGGACGGTACGCAGTTCGACGCGGCCACGCTGGCCGGCAAGCCCGCGATCCTCTGGTTCTGGGCACCGTGGTGCGCCACCTGTGCCAGCGAGGCGATGTCCATCGCGGACATCCACGACGAGTACGGCGACCGCCTGAACATCGTCGGCATCGCGGGCATGGGCGGGAACAAGGAGATGCACGAGTTCGTCTCGGACCTGGAGGTCGGTGCCGTACCGCACCTCGACGACCAGCCCGGCGCGATCTGGAAGAAGTTCGGCGTCACCGAGCAGAGCACGTACGTGATCCTCGACCGGTCCGGCCGGGTGGTGGTCACGAGCTACCTCGACGACCTGCAGCTGACCACCCGGGTCAAGGCTCTGGTGGCCTGAGCCGTGCGGGCGCCGGTGCTGCTCGCGCTGACCGCCGGCATGCTCGGCGCCGTGAACCCGTGCGGCTTCGCGTTGCTGCCGGCGTACCTGTCGGTGCTGGTGGCGGGGGACCGCGCCGCTGATGAGGGGCCCCGGGCGAGCCTGGCGGCCGTCGGCCGGGCGCTGCGCTGCACGGCCGCGCTGACCCTCGGGTACGTCGCCGTCTTCGGTACGTTCGGCCTGGTCCTGGCGCCCCTGGCGGGCCGGCTCGTGCCGCGGCTGCCCTGGCTGACCGTGGTGTTCGGCCTGGCGCTGGCCCTGCTCGGCGGATGGCTGCTGGCCGGCCGGTCGCTGCCCGCGCCGGGGCGGGGCCTGCGGGCGCCCCGGCTGACCGGCTCGGCCACGTCGATGGTGCTGTTCGGCGCCGCGTACGCCGTCGCCTCGCTGGGCTGTGCGGTCGGACCGTTCCTGGCGATCGTGGTCTCCAGCCTGCGGGCCGGCTCCCTCACCGAAGGGCTGGCGCTCTTCGTGAGTTATGCCACGGGAATGGGTCTGGTCATCGGTGTCACGGCCACGGCGGTGGCGCTGGCGCGGCTCTCCGCAGTGGCGCGGTTGCGCAGGGCGGCCGTTCTGGTGCCCCGGGCGGGCGGTGCGATCCTCGTGCTCGCCGGAGCGTACGTGGCCTACTACGGATGGTATGAACTGCGGATTGTCAAGAATGTGAGGACTTCCGGGCAGGATCCTGTGGTGAATCTTGCCTCGAATCTCCAGCACGAGTTGAGTGGTCTGGTCGGACGGCTGGGCGCGAGCTGGTTCGGCCTGCTGCTGGTCGTCCTCATGCTGGCAGCGCTCCTGCTGTCCCGTCGCCGCCGTACCTCAGTGGGGAGTTGATCGTGGACACCGCGTACCGCGTGAGTCCACTACGCCGCGACGATCCGGAATGGCTGGGCCAGTACCGGCTGACCGGCCGGCTCGGATCCGGCGGCATGGGCGTGGTCTACCTGGCCCGCGACCGCGACGGCGGCTACGTGGCGATCAAGCTCGTGCACGCGACGCTCGTCAACGACCCCGAGTTCCGCGGCCGCTTCCGCAGCGAGGTGGACCGGGCCCGGCAGGTGCCGTCGTTCTGCACGGCCGAGGTGCTCGACGCCGACCTCGACCACTACCCGCCGTACCTCGTGGTCGAATACGTCGACGGGCCCAGCCTCGCCGAGGTGGTCGAGGACCGCGGGCCGCTGCGGGCCGCCGCGCTGCACTCGCTCGCCGTCGGCGTGGCCACCGCGCTGACCGGCATCCACGGCGCGGGCGTCATCCACCGCGACCTCAAGCCGGACAACGTGCTGCTCGCGCCCGGCAGCCCCAAGGTCATCGACTTCGGCATCGCGCGGGCGTTCGAGGCGACCAGCCAGCACACCCGTACGGACCAGATGGTCGGTACGGTCGCGTACATGGCGCCCGAGCGCTTCTCGTCCGAGCCGGGCACGCCGCTGACCGCCGCCGCCGACATCTTCGCCTGGGGCTGCGTGGTCGCGTACGCCGGAACCGGCCGCACCCCCTTCCACGGCGACTCGCCCCCGGCCACCGCCGCCCGCATCCTCACCCAGCCGCCGCACCTCACCGGCCTGCCCGAATCGCTGCGCGACGTCGTGGAGCTGGCGCTCGCCAAGGACCCCGACGACCGGCCCACCGCGCGGGAGCTGCTCGACATGCTCCTCGGTGACCGGCCCGCGCCGCGCCGCGCCCCGGCGGGCCCGCGGGTCCCGGCCGCGCCGCGCCGCGCCCCGGCGGGCCCGCGGGTCCCGGCCGGGCCGCCCGGCGCTTTCTCGTCCGGCGCTTACCCGTCTGGTGGTGCTTTCCCGGCCCGTCCGCTCACTTCGACCGGGCCCACCGGCCCGTTCCGCGACGATCTGCTGGTGGCGGCCGCCGCGGACGCCCGCTACGACGGGTACGACCCGGTGCCCGGGCGGGAGGCCCGCGCCCGCCGGCACAAGCTGCTCGCCGCGCTGGCGGTGCTGCTCGTCGTCGCCGGCCTCACCACGGTCGGCCTGGTGATCAACGCGCAGACGCAGCTGCGCGACTCGTTCACCGCGACCGCGCCGCCCGACGGGGGAGAAGCCGCCGGGCAGGCGGAACCGGACGTGGAGCCCACCGGCGCGACGGCCCAGCCCGAGGGGACCCGGCCGGCGTCCCCGAAGCCGAGCCGCACCCGCACCCCGACGCCCGTACCGCTCGAGCCGCGCGGCGGGGAGCCGATCATCCAGGACCCGCTCAGCGAGCCCGGCCAGTGGCTCGACAGCGAGATCCGCGAGCAGAACGCCCGCTGCTTCACCGACGGCGTCATGCGCGCCGAGCTGGCCGACCGCGGCACGTTCCGCTGCGCCGGGCCCCGCGAGGAGATCGAGGACGACTTCGGCGTCGAGGTCACCACGGCGCTGCAGACGGCCGGCAGCTGCGCGGGCATCTGGTTCCACTGGGACGACGAGCGCGGCGGCCAGGTGCTGCGGATCTGCCAGGACGACATCTCGATCGCCGCCGACACGCCCGGCGACCGCCGCATCTACGACCGGGTGGAGCTCGCCGACCGGATCCCGCTGCAGAAGCCCACCCGCGTGCACCTCGTCGTGCGCGAGGGGGAGGCGGAGGTGTTCCGCGGTGGCAAGTTCGCCGGCGAGATCGACCTGCCGGTCAAGGGGCCGCACGAGGGCGAGGTCCAGCTCGGCATCAGCGTCGACGCGCTCGACACCGACCCGCCGTACGCGGTGACGTTCGCCGATGTGGACATCCGCTCGTTGTAGGCGGTGGTGTCGGTTGGGCGGCAACCGGCGTACGGGGCTTCGCAGGCACTATGTCGCCCGATAGGGTGCCTTCCTGACGGGGGAAACGACCCGCGCCGTGACACCGGCGCGGGGACGGGCGGCGAACAGGCCGCCGGGGGGGCGTAGGAGCAGCGGCATGGCGGACGAGCGGACCAGCCCGCTGCGCCCGCGTGACCCGCGCCGGCTCGGCCCGTACGAGCTGCTCGGCCGGCTCGGCGAGGGCGGCATGGGCACCGTCTACCTGGCGCGCAGCGCCGCCGGGGTGCTGGTCGCCGTCAAGATGGTCCGCGCCGACCTCGCCCCCGACGACGCGTTCCGGCGCCGCTTCCGCAGCGAGGTCGCCCGGGTCCGGCAGGTCCCGCCGTTCTGCACCGCGGAGATCCTCGACGCCGACCCCGACCACGAGCACCCCTACCTCGTCGTCGAGTACGTCGACGGGCCCAGCCTCGCCCAAGTCGTCGACGAGCGCGGCCCGCTGACCGCCGCCAACCTGCACAGCGTGGCGATCGGCGTGGCCACCGCGCTCACCGCCATCCACGGCGCCGGGATCATCCACCGCGACCTGAAGCCGCGCAACGTGCTGCTCGCCCCCGGCAGCCCCAAGGTCATCGACTTCGGCATCGCGCGGGCCATGGAGTCCACCACCGGCCACACCCAGACCGACCAGATGGTGGGCACGGTCGCGTACATGGCGCCGGAACGCTTCGGCGACGACACCTCGGTGCTCACCCCGGCGGCCGACGTGTTCGCCTGGGGGGCTGTCGTCGCGTACGCCGGCAACGGCCGTACCCCCTTCCAGGCGGACTCCCCACCGGCGACCGCGGCCCGCATCCTGACCCGGCCGCCGGACCTCGGCGGCCTCAGCGGGCCGCTGCGCGACCTCGTCGCGCACGCCCTCGAGAAGGACCCGGCCGACCGGCCCACCGCCCGCGAGCTGCTCGACCTGCTGGTCACCGGCCCGCAGGAGACCGGACCGGCCGCGGCGGCGCTGGCACACCAGCCCGGCCTGCGGGTCGCCGCGGAGGAGGCGCAGGCCGCCACCGGCTACCACACCGGCCGTCAGCTGACCGCGCTCGCGCCGGCCGGCGACCTGGTCGGCTACGACGAGGACTCGATCGTCACCCAGCCGGTGTCCGTGCCCCCGGCGGGCCCGGCCACCCCGTTCAGCCACGACCCGCACCCGCGCCGCCCCTGGGTCCTGCCCGTCGCGGTGGCGCTGCTGGTGCTGGCGATCCTCGCGGTGGGCGGCCTCGCGGTGACGTTCTGGCCGCGCGGCGGCGACGACCCGGCGGTGCAGACCGAACCCGACGTGCCGCCGCTGATGGAGGACTCGCTGCGGCAGCAACGGCTGTGGAAGGCCTACTACGACCGCGACGAGCGCGCCGGTTGCTCGTTCTCCGACGGCCTGGTGGTGCGCCGCGAGACCAAGGGCGTCTACCGCTGCCGCGGCCCGGCCGACGCCGAACCCGACGACCTGCAGGCCCAGGTCGGGGTGCGGCTGCTGAGCCCGGACAGCTGCGCGTCCATCTGGCTGCGCTTCCGCGGCAACCAGGGCTACCAGGTACGCGTCTGCGAACGCAACGTGTACGTCGGCACGCACAAGAACTCGGACATCGAGGTCCTCAAGACGTTCCCGCTCGACGACGCCCCGATCGCGGTGGGCGCGCCCCCGACGACGATCACGGCCAGCGTGGACGGCACCACCCTCGAGGTGCTGCGCGACGGCGAACTGGTGGGCACGGTGCCGGTGCAGGACCCCGACATCCAGGGCGGCCGGGTGGCGCTGGGCATCTACACCGAGCAGTACGCGCCGGTGGACGGGCCGTACGAGGTGGCGTTCACCGACATCAAGATCTGGGGCATCAACCGCTGATCCGTGCTCAGAACGGCGACTCGGGCCGCTCCTGCCGCATCCCGTCCACCACGAGATCGACCCGCTCGTTGTAGAAGCAGATCAGGTCGCGGACCTTCGGCAGCTCCGGCACCGGGTCGGGGTAGCTCCACGCCACATCCGGCACGCGGGCGTGCGACCAGTACCGCGCCTGTCCCTTGTACGGGCATGCCGTGACGGTCTCGCTCGCGGTCAGCAGGTCGGTACGCACATCGGCGAACGGCAGGTAGTAGCGGGTCGGCAGGCTGGTCTCGTACAGCAGCACCGGGCGCACGCTGTGGGCCAGCCGCTCCCCGTCCACGAACACCTCCACCCGCCGCGACGCCCGTACGGTGTCGACGCGGTGGTGCGGGTCCCGGGCGTGGACGTGGACCGGCTCGTCCTCCTCGTACCAGTCGAGGGTGTCCCAGGAGAAGGTGACGTGGCCCTTGAGCTCGGCGAACCCGTCCTCGACGGTCGCGGCGGCCTCGGCGCGGCGCCCACCGGCCTCGACGGACCAGCCGTCCGGGGTCTCGTCGACGAGCACGCCGGGGCGGACGTCCTCGAGCGGGACGAAGTACGTGGGGAAACCCTGCGGGCCGTATCGGATCAGCAGCTGGGCGCGCTGGGTGTCGGCGACGACTGTGCCGCCGAGGCGGACGCGGACGCGGCGGGGGGAGGGCTCGACGGACGGCTGCGGCGGTGTCCAGACCATGGGGTCCGGTCTACACCGTCAGCGGGTGGTACGCGAGGGGCGGTCGCTGTCCGATGTCGGTCTCGCGAAGAATCTGTGCTCAGCCTGCCGGCGGTTGATCCACGCCGGGCACGGCCACCGGCTGGTTGCCCGGTGGATGCTTGAACGCCAGCTTCTGCAACGGCGTCAGGTCGTGCATCGGCTGGAGGCGCTCGTGCAGCCTCCGTTCCTCCAGAACGTTGTCCGGCAGATGGAGGCGCAACCGCTCGTAGAGCTTGAAGCGGTTCATGGCGATGACGTTGGCCATGGCGTTCCCGTAGTCGTGAGCTTGCACGACAGCGCCGCGGTACGACAGATACGACAGGGTGTAGGGGACGAGAGCCGCGAGGAGCCAGAGTCCGTCGTCCCAGAGGAAGACGACTGTCAGCAGGAAGGCGATTCCGAAGTTGGCGGCGGTGCGGACGGACAGGTCCATCGCCGACCGCCGGTCGTTCAGGTAGGTGAGCTCGTTGGCTGGTGCCACCAGCGCGACCAAGGGAAGAAGCGCCGTGGCGGGCAGGCCGAACGGTTCACCGGCACCGACCTCGTACCTGCGCAGGACGTTGCCGAGGCGGGTGGGCATCACGTCGTCGTCGGCCCCGGGATAGGACGCACTGAGCCGGGACGCCTCGTAGTGCAGGGTCAAGAGCCTTTGCTGCACTCGATCCTCCGGCGGATCGTCAGCGTCGTCGATCAACTCCCGCAGCTCGGCGGCGTCCTTCGCCAGGTTGACCACGGCGTCGCGCCTCCGGCGGTGCCGGTCGACCGCCAGCTCCCGCATGCGCCGCGACAGGTTCCCCAGCCCCCAGTAACCCTCCGCCCACTGCACGATCATGAACTGCAGTGGATGCGTGACGACGCCGACGACCATTGCCACAAGTGCGAGCAGGGCGGCTTCGCCGAAGTCGAGCCCGGACAATGCCGCCCGGACAGTGCCGAGATCGGGGGGCCCGGACAACGCGCCACTGCTGAACAGGACGAAGCAGTACGCCACCAGCAGCACCGACGGCAGGAGGCTGACGAGGCTGAAGTACCGTCCGATCGCCTGCCGGACCCCCGACAACAGGCCTGTCATGGCGCCAGCGGATTGCTGTCCGCTATCTCGTCGTTGCGTACGTAACGTTTGCAGCCGGGGCGGTCGCAGTAGTACCGGTTCCTCCGGATGGTCAGCAGGCGCTGGCACGAGGGAACGTTATGCCGCTTGCGCGGTCCGCCGATGCCCTTGCCGGGTGGGTGGATGCCCGGGGGCGGCAACGGCGGATCATTGGTCATGAGGTGGAATACCACCATGGCGAGCAGGACGGCACTCCACCCGAGAGGGCCCGCCGTCGCGGCGGGCGAAGGGGAAGAACCGGCGCGCATAGCGGCTCCTTCGGTCCGATGCATGGTAACCGGGCCGAGCGGGCTCCCTCACGACAATCCGGATGCCGCCGCCCGTCCCGGAGGCACCGGTTGACCGGGCCGGGCGCGGCCCCGGAGCCGCCCTGGCTGCAACGGCTGAACCGGTTCGCCGACGACAGCGTGAGATCCCGCTCCTGGTGGACCTGGGGTGTCGCCGCCGTGGTCGCAGCAGCGCTCGCCGGTGCCGTCTTCGGCGTGGTGGGGACACTCGTCATCATCGGGGTGATCGCCGCAGTGGGCACCGTTCGCCTGGGCGAGCTGTTGTACGCGGGCCGGGGACAGACCGTCCGCGGCCTGCTCGGCATCGGGGTGGGGTTCGTCGTCGCCGTAGGCCTCCTCGCCCTGGCCGGAGGGCTGCCGGACCACCCGCAGCCCGGTGCGGACCTCCGCGGCAAGGAGATCAAGGAGCTGAGCGGGAAGAACCTTCGAGGTGCGCGCCTGTCCGGCGCCACGCTGGAAGGCCTCACGCTGACCGGCCGCGACTTCTCGGGTGCCGTGGCGCAGGGGGCGTCGTTCCGCGGCTCGAAGCTGAGCGAGGCTGTCTTCCGCGGCGCCGATCTGCGCGGCGCGGACTTCACCAGGGCCTGCCTTCGCGGAACGGACTTCTCCGGCGCGAATCTCGACGGCGTGACGCTCACCGGGGCCGACGTCCGCGACGCGGTGCTTCCCGCTGACCTCCCATCGGCCGAGCCGTCGGAACGCCCGTCGGCCACGTCGGCGCCGTCCGCGGGCTCCGCCGGACCGGCGATCTCCGCGGCCCCTGCCGCACCGGCGGTGTCCGTGACGCCGGGATCTCAGCGGACTTCGCAGCCATCGGCGCCCGGTCCTGGTGGCGCGGGGCCCAGTCCGTCGACGTCACCGCCCACCGACGTCTGTTGATCGACGATCCGGGCGGCCGCGGGGAAGGGGCCGCCCGGATCGTGTGCGTCAGTCCTTGGTCAGCCCGGCCCGGCGTAGTGCGTCGGCCATCGCGCCGCCGTTGAAGCTGCCGCCGGACGAGCCCTGCCGCTGCTGGTCGCCCTGACGGGGCTGCCCGCCGCGCCGGTCACCACCGCCACCGCCGCCGCGTCGGTCACCAGCACCGCCACCACTGCCGCCGCCGCGCCGGTCTCCGCCACCGCCGGTGCCGGCGCCGCCGCCCTGCCGCGGCTGGCCGCCCCGCTGCCCGCCGTCACGCGCAGCGCCGTCACGCGGCGTGCCGCCGCGGGTGCCCGCGCCGTCGCGGCCGCCCTGGCGGGGCCGGTCTGCGCCGCCCTGCCCCTGCCGGTCGCCGGCAGCGCCGCCGGCGCCGCCCGGGCCGCGCCGATCGCCGCCGGCGCCGCGCCGATCGCCGCCGCCCTGGCGGGGCTCGTCGGTGAGGCGCATCGTCAGCGAGATGCGCTTGCGGGCCTCGTCGACCTCCACGACGCGGACCTTGACCACGTCGCCCGACTTGACCACCTCGCGTGGGTCCTTCACGTACGTGTTGGACAGCGCCGAGACGTGCACGAGACCGTCCTGGTGGACGCCGATGTCCACGAACGCGCCGAACGCCGCCACGTTGGTCACCACGCCCTCGAGGACCATGCCGGGCTGCAGGTCGGCGATCTTCTCGACGCCCTCGGCGAAGGTGGCGGTGGTGAAGGCGGGGCGGGGGTCGCGGCCCGGCTTCTCCAGTTCCTTGAGGATGTCGGTGATCGTGGGCAGGCCGACGGCGTCCGTGACGAACTGCTCGGGGCGCAGCGCGCGAAGGATCGGGCCGTTGCCCATGGCCGTCCGCAGGTCGGTGCCGGCCGTGGCGAGGATCGTGCGGACCACCGGGTACGACTCCGGGTGCACGCTGGAGGCGTCGAGCGGGTCGTCGCCGTCGGGGATGCGCAGGAAGCCCGCGCACTGCTCGAACGCCTTCGGGCCGAGCCGGGGCACCTTCTTGATCTCCGAGCGGCTGCGGAACGGGCCGTTGGCGTCGCGGTGCAGCACGATGTTCTCCGCCAGGCCCGCGCCGATGCCGGAGACGCGGGTGAGCAGGGGAGCGGACGCGGTGTTCACGTCGACGCCGACCGCGTTCACGCAGTCCTCCACCACCGCGTCGAGCGAGCGGGAGAGCTTCACTTCTGACAGGTCGTGCTGGTACTGCCCGACGCCGATCGAGCGCGGGTCGATCTTCACGAGCTCGGCGAGCGGGTCCTGCAGGCGGCGGGCGATGGAGACCGCGCCGCGTAGCGAGACGTCCATTCCGGGCAGTTCCTGCGATGCGTACGCCGAGGCCGAGTAGACCGACGCGCCGGCCTCCGACACCATGACCTTGGTGAGCTTCAGCTCGGGGTGCCGCTTGATGAGATCGGCGGCGAGCTTGTCCGTCTCCCGCGACGCCGTGCCGTTGCCGATCGCCACCAGGTCGACGTTGTGCTGTTTGGCCAGCTCCGCCAGCGTGTGGATCGACGTGTCCCACTTGTTCTGCGGCACGTGCGGGTAGATCGTCGACGTCGCGACGCACTTGCCCGTGGAGTCGACGACGGCCACCTTCACCCCCGTACGGAATCCGGGGTCGAGGCCCATCGTGGTGCGCGTGCCGGCGGGCGCGGCAAGGAGCAGGTCGCGCAGGTTGGCCGCGAAGACCCGCACGGCCTCGTCCTCGGCCGCCTGCCACAGCCGGACCCGCAGGTCGGCGCCGAGGTGGATGAGGATGCGCGTGCGCCACGCCCAGCGCACCGTGTCGGTCAGCCAGCGGTCGCCGGGGCGTCCCCCGTCGGAGATGCCGAAACGCCCGGCGATGGCGGCCTCGAACGACGGCGCGTCGGCCTCGTCGGCGGTCGGCTCCATCGTGAGGTCGAGGACCTCCTCCTTCTCCCCGCGGAACATGGCGAGGATCCGGTGCGAGGGCAGCTTCGTGTACGGCTCGGCGAAGTCGAAGTAGTCGGCGAACTTGGCGCCCTCGGTCTCCTTGCCCTCGCGGACCTTGGCGACCAGCCGGCCCCGCGTCCACATGCGCTCGCGCAGCTCACCGATCAGGTCGGCGTCCTCGGCGAAGCGTTCGATGAGGATGGCACGCGCGCCGTCCAGCGCCGCCTGGGCGTCCGCCACGCCCTTGCCGGCGTCGACGTAGGCCTCCGCCTCGGCGCGCGGATCCTTGCCCGGGTCACCGAGCAGCAGGTCGGCGAGCGGCTCGAGGCCGGCCTCGCGGGCGATCTGCGCCCGGGTCCGCCGCTTGGGCTTGAAGGGCAGGTAGATGTCCTCCAGCCGGGCCTTCGTCTCGGCGGCCATGATCTGGCCCTCGAGCGCCTCGTCGAGCTTGCCCTGCGACCGGATCGACTCCAGCACGGCGGTGCGCCGCTCCTCGAGCTCGCGCAGGTAGCCGAGCCGTTCCTCGAGGACGCGCAGCTGCTGGTCGTCGAGGGTGCCGGTCACCTCCTTGCGATACCGGGCGATGAAGGGCACGGTGGCGCCGCCGTCGAGCAGCTCGACGGCCGCGGCCACCTGGCCCTCACGGACCCCGAGCTCCTGGGCGATGCGCTGATGGATGGCTGTCGTCACCCGCACGATTGTGCCCGGGGGGTCCGACACTTGTCGCGGCACCCCGCTCACGGCGAGCCGATGATCACCCTTCAGAAGGCGGCGCTCCGCGGCTGGACGGCCCAGAGCGCGGCCTCCGTCCGCGACGCCGCACCGGTCTTGCGCAGCAGGTTGGAGACGTGGACTGTGACCGTGCGCACCGAAATGCCCAGGGCGCCCGCGATCTGCTTGTTGGACATGCCCTCGGCCAGGCAGCCGAGCACCTCGCGTTCCCGGGCGGTCAGTTCCACCGGCTCACGCAGCTCCCCGGCGAGCTGCTCCGGGTCACCGGCCACCGCCAGCAGCTCGGTCAGCCGGTACGGGTTGCCGCCGGTGCGCCGCCACACCGCCTCCGCGACGTCCCGGGACGGGGCGCTCCCGCCGTACACATGGTCGAGGATCTTGTGCACGTCGCCGGCGCCGAGCGGGCCCAGATGGCGTCGCACCGCACCCGGGGACCCGGCCAGCCGTTCCAGCGTGCGTACCGTCAGAGCCGGGTTGACGGCCGCGTCCGGCGGCCGTGAGGTGACCAGCAGCAGCGCGGGAAGATCCGCGCCGGCCAGCTCGGCGATCAGGCTCAGGCTCGCCGGGTCGAGCGCGTGGAGATCCTCGACCACGAGGACGGCGGGACGCCCGCCCACCAGTCCCCGCACGGTGGTGACGGCGAGGCGCAGCAACGCGTCGGGCGTGTACCGCTCCCGGGGGACATCCGGGTCCTGCGCGAGCCATGCCAGCGCGTCCGGCGGCACGGGAAGGTCCGGGCGCGGACCGATCGTGGCGAGCACCGCCGCGAGCCAGTCGTACGGTGCGGGCGAGTGCAGCCGCGCCGAACCGGCCAGCGTCACCTCCGGGGTCGCGACCTGCACCGCGGCGGCCGCGAGCGTGCTCTTCCCGGTGCCGGGCAGCCCCGTGACGACGGCGGGAACGCATCGACCGCCGCCGCGCACCCGCTCCCAGGCGTGCCGCAGCTCCTCCAGCGCGACCGCCCGGCCGACCATCGGTACCGGCATCACCGCTCAACACTACGTAGTACGTACTACAGACATGCCCGCCGCCCTTTGGCAGTCTTGTCGCATGACCTTCGTGCAACGCGGCAGTCTTGTGTCATGAGCTTCGTGCTACGTGCGGTCGCCGCCTCCGATCAAGGGCTGGTCCGGTCCAACAACGAGGACGCGGTCTTCGTCGGCGAGCGGCTGCTGGTGGTGGCCGACGGCATGGGCGGCCTGCCCGCCGGCGAGCTGGCCAGCGACATCCTCGTGAAGGCGGTCGCCGTCGTCGACGACATGCCCGACTCGGGAGAGCCGCTGCAGGACCTGGTCGCCGCCCTCGGCACGGCCAACCAGCGCATCGAGGAGGCGGTCGCCGACGACGACGCCCGCGACGGCATGGGCACGACGGTCACGGCGCTGCTGCTGACCGGCGACCGCGTGGCTGCGCTCAACGTCGGCGACTCCCGCTGCTACCTGCTGCGCGACGGGACGCTGACCCAGCTCACCCGCGACGACACGTACGTGCAGGCGCTTGTCGACCAGGGCGTCCTGACCCCCGACGACGCCCGCCGGCACCCGCAGCGCGCGCTGGTCACCCAGGCGGTGCAGGGCGGGCCGTTCCGCCCGGCGGGCCGGATGATCCCGGTACGGGCACAGGACCGGTTCCTGCTGTGCAGCGACGGCCTCAGCGACTACGTGGACGACGAGGTGATCGCCACGACGCTGCGCTCGTACGCGGACCGGCAGGTGTGCGCGGCGGAGCTGATCGCCCGTACGCTCGAGGCCGGCGCGCCGGACAACGTCACCGTGATCGTCGCCGACCTGGTGGCGGACGAGGACTGAGGGTGCTCATCACCACCGACCGGTTGGTGCTGCGGAGGTTCCGGCTCGAGGACGCGGCGGCGCTGGCGGCGTACCGGTCGATCCCCGAGGTCGCGCGCTACCAGTCCTGGTCCGCGCCGTACTCGCTGGACAAGGCCCGCTACTCGGTCCAGACGATGGTCGCATCCGACCCGGCGATGCCCGGCTGGTTCCAGTACGCCGTCGAGCTGGCCGCCGACGCGACGCTGATCGGCGACGTGGGCGTGAATCTGGCGGACAACCTGATGCAGGCCGAGATCGGCTACACGCTGCGGCCGGACCACCAGGGCCACGGGTACGCGACCGAGGCGGTGCGCGCGGTGCTCGACCACCTCTTCCGGGCCCGGCACCTGCACCGGGTGTCGGCGGAGTGTGACGCCCGGAACGTACGGTCGGCGCGCCTGCTGGAACGGGTCGGCTTCACCCGCGAGGGGCTGCGCCGGCAGCACACGTGGATGAAGCACGAGTGGACGGACGACCTCCTGTACGGCCTCCTCGCCGCCGAGTGGCCGCCACCGACCCGCTCGGGGTGATCGGGCGCTTTGCCATCCCGCTCTGCGGGCGTTGGCCGTCCTGCTCTGGGTGGCGGGCGCCGGGCCTTCCTGCTCTGGGGGTGGGCGGGCGCCGGGCCTTCCTGCTCCGGGAGTGGCCGGGTGCCCTCGGGCCGGGTTCCGGGGCGCGGCCCGGCGGTTGTCCACAGGCCTTGCCGGACGATCCCCGCGGGCCCGGCGCGAGCGCTATGGTGCGAGGGATCCATCGGCACCCTGACCTCGGCAAAGGAGCCGGTCATGACAGTCCGCCTCAACCCTTACATCGCCTTCACCGACGGCAACGCCCGCGAGGCGATGGAGTTCTACGAGTCTGTCTTCGGCGGCACCCTCACCATGAACACCTTCGGCGACTTCGGCGCGCCGGACCCGGCCATCGCCGACAAGATCATGCACGCCATGCTCGAGACCGGCGACGGCCTCGCGCTGATGGCCTCCGACCCGCCGCCGGACATGCCGGTGCAACCGGGCAGCAGCATCTCCATCAGCCTCAGCGGCGACGACGCGGAGCGGCTGCACGGCTACTGGGCCAAGCTCTCCGACGGCGGCACGGTGACGGTGCCCCTGGAGAAGCAGATGTGGGGCGACGAGTTCGGCACGTGCCGCGACCGGTTCGGCGTCGAGTGGATGGTCAACATCGCCTCACCCCAGCCGTAGGCCGGCGCGGCCGCCGGTCCGGGCGGCATCCGTCCGGCATTGCTGCAGCGGGCCCACGTGAGGGTTGATCCCGGCCGCCGGGCTTCGCTGCCCGCCGGCCAGGTCGGTCACCGCCGACCCGCGCCCAGGCACGGCAAAGCGGGCGCCCCCTTGCAGGGACCGCCCGCCCGAGCGATCGGACCTCAGCCCTCGGACCTCAGCCCTCGAACCTCAGCCCTCGAGCCGCAACCAGACCGCGCCCAGCGGCGGCACCCGCAGCGACGCCGACGCGTTCAGGCCGTGCCACGGGACGTCCTCGGCGTGCACCTCACCGAGGTTGCCCACGCCCGAGCCGCCGTACAGCGTGCTGTCGGTGTTGATGACCTCGCGCCAGACGCCTGCTCGGGGGAGGCCGATGCGGTAGCCCTCGTGCGGGACCGCCGCGAAGTTCACGATGCAGGCGAGGGTGTCCCCGTTGGGGGCGAAGCGCAGGAACGAGAACGTGTTGTGCTGCGAGTCCTCGGAGGTGATCCAGCGGAAGCCGCTCGAGTTCGTGTCCTGGGTCCAGATGGCCGGGGTCTCGCGGTAGGTGCGGTTGAGGTCCTTGACGAGGCGGTGGATGCCGCCGCCGCGGGACTCGTCGGCGAGGAGGTTCCAGTCGAGGCCGCGTTCCTCGCTCCACTCGCGTTCGTCGCCCATCTCGGCGCCCATGAACAGGAGCTGCTTGCCGGTGAAGGCCCACATGAAGCCGAGCAGCGCCCGGGTGTTGGCCAGTTTCTGCCAGAGGTCGCCGGGCATCTTGCCGGTGAGCGAGCCCTTGCCGTGCACGACCTCGTCGTGGCTGATCGGCAGGATGTAGTTCTCGCTCCAGGCGTACACGGTGGCGAAGGTCATCTGGTGGTGGTGCCACTGGCGGTAGACGGGCTCCTTCTCCATGTACGAGAGGGTGTCGTTCATCCAGCCCATGTTCCATTTGAAGCCGAAGCCCAGCCCGCCGAGGTGGGTGGGGCGGGTGACGCCCGGCCACGCGGTGGACTCCTCGGCGATGGTCACCACGCCGGGGTTGTTCTTGTAGACGGTCGCGTTCATCTCCTGCAGGAAGCTGATCGCGTCGAGGTTCTCGCGGCCGCCGTACTGGTTGGGCGTCCACTCGCCGTCCTTGCGGGAGTAGTCCAGGTACAGCATGGACGCGACCGCGTCGACCCGCAGGCCGTCGGCGTGGAACTCCTCGCACCAGTAGAGGGCGTTCGCGACCAGGAAGTTGCGGACCTCGCGGCGGCCGAAGTCGAAGACGTACGTGCCCCAGTCGGGGTGTTCGCCGCGGCGCCAGTCGCCGTGCTCGTAGAGCGGGGTGCCGTCGAAGCGCGCGAGGGCCCATTCGTCCTTGGGGAAGTGGGCCGGCACCCAGTCGAGGATCACGCCGATGCCCGCCTGGTGCAGCTTGTCGACCAGGTAGCGGAACTCGTCGGGCGTGCCGAAGCGGGACGTGGGCGCGAAGTAACCGGTGACCTGGTAGCCCCAGGAGCCGCCGAACGGGTGCTCCATCACGGGCATCAGCTCGACGTGCGTGAAGCCCGCGTCGACGACGTAGTCGACCAGCTGCTCGGCCAGCTCGGTGTACGAGAGCCCCGGCCGCCACGAGCCGAGATGCACCTCGTAGGCGCTCATCGGCTCCTGGTGCCATTCCTTCGTCGCCCGCGACGCCATCCAGTCGCCGTCCTGCCACTCGTACGAGGACTCGAAGACGACCGACGCCGTCGCCGGCGGCACCTCGGTGTGCTGGGCCAGCGGGTCCGCCTTCTCGCGCCACACGCCGTCGCGGCCGAGGATCTTGAACTTGTACTTGGTGCCGGAGGCCGCGCCGGGGATGAACAGCTCCCAGACGCCGCTGCTGCCGAGCGAGCGCATCGGCCAGCCGTCGTACGGGCCCCAGCCCGAGAAGTCGCCGATGACCTGCACGCCACGCGCGCCCGGCGCCCACACCGCGAACGCCACGCCATTGTCGCGGGGGTGCGCGCCGAGCACCGTCCACAGCTTCTCGTGCCGGCCCTCGCCGATGAGGTGCAGGTCCAGCTCGCCCAGCGTGGGCAGGTGCCGGTACGGGTCGTCGCAGACGGTGCCGTCCACGTCGATGCGGTAGTCGAGCACGGTCCCGGGCAGCTCGGCGGCGAAGATGCCGTCGGGGTGGACCTGCGTCATCTCCGTACGCTCGTCGCCGACCACCACCGCGACCGCCTTCGCGCCCTTGCGCATCGTGCGCACGACCGTGCGGTCACCCGAGGGGTGGGCGCCCAGCAGCGAGTGCGGGTCGTGGGTGTCGCCGGAGATCACGGCGTGCATGAGCCGCTGGTCGCCGCCCCCCACCGGGGACGACGCTGGCGTGGTCTGGCCGATCATGTGGATCTGTCCTCCGGGGTGTCAGCCGACGAGCCGGGCGATGGACCGCAGCGGGATCCGCAGCCATCCGGGCCGGTGCCGGGCCTCGTATGCGGCCTCGTAGACCGCCTTGTCCAGCTCGTACGCCGCGAGCAGTGCCCCGTGCTCGCGCGGGTCGGCGCCCGCGGCCGCCGCGTACCCGTCGCAGAACGAGGCGCGGTTGCGGTCGACCCATTCGCGGGCCCGCGCCGACAGGTGCTCGTCGTCGCCCTGGTCGACGAGCAGCTGGTACGCGGCGTACTCGTAGCTGCGCAGCACGCCGGCGACGTCGCGCAGCGGCGAGTCCGGCAGCCGGCGCTCGTCCAGCGGCTGGCCGGGCTCGCCCTCGAAGTCGATGAGCAGCCACGCCTGCGGGGTGCGCAGAACCTGGCCGAGGTGCAGGTCGCCGTGGACGCGCTGCACGGTCACCTGTTCGCCGGTGAGCTTGCGGAATCGTTCCTCGATCACCGCCACGTACTCGCGCAGCTCCGGCACGCCCGTGGCGGCGGTGTTGAGCCGCGCCACCACCGCGTCGACCGGGAACGGCGACGGGCCGCTGCCCAGTTCCTCGGCGAGGGTGCGGTGCACCGACGCGACGGCCTCGCCCAGCCGGTACGACTCGCCGGCGAAGTCGCCGCCCATCTCGTCGGCACGCAGGTCGGGGTCGGCGAACAGGTCGCGGGCGCTGGCCGTGGCCATCGCCCAGCCCTCGGCGGAGTTGGCCGCGTACGCGGTGACCATGCCGAGCGGGCACGGCTCGCCGTCCGAGGCGGTCTCGAACGAGCCGAGCAGCCGGGCCACGTGCGGGTTGCCGGCGCGGCCGAGGACCCGGTTGAGCTCGATGTCGGGGTTGATGCCGCAGTCCACCCGCCGGAAGATCTTGAGGATCGCCTGCTCCTCGAAGATCACGCTGGTGTTGCTCTGCTCGGCGTCGAAGACCCGCGGCCCCGCGTCCAGCGGCAGCACGGCGTCCGGCTCGCGGGTGAAGACGATGTCGCCCCGGGTCTGCGACTCGTCGATGAGGCTCAGCAGGAAGCGGGCGGCGCCGGCGTCGTACAGCGCGTCGTAGCCGGTGCGCTCGCCGTCGGTGCCGATCGTGGCCACCGTGCTGTACTCCGAGATCGGCCCGTCGTTCCATGCCACGACGACCTGGTAGCGCTCGGTGCTGCCGTCCTCGTACGCCGCGTCGACGAGCATCAGGTCCATGTCGTCGCGCAGCGGGGTCACCGAGGACGGCTCGGCGGAGACCAGGGTGCGGCTGCGGCCCGCGTACCAGCGTTGCTGGGGCAGCCATTCGGCGAAGGGCAGCGTCATTGCTTCTCCTCGGACCCGCACAGCTGGAACCAGTAGAACCCGTGCCCCGGCAGGGTCAGCAGGTACGGCAGCTGACCGATGCGCGGGAAGTTCACGTGGCCGGTCAGCTCGACCGGGGTGTACCCGTTCCAGTGCTGCAGGTTCAGCTCGATGGGCTGGGGGAAGCGCGAGAGGTTGTTGACGCAGAGCACCACGTCGTCCCCGGCCTCGCGCAGGTACGCCAGCACCGACGGGTTGGAGCCGCCGAGCTCGCGGAACGTGCCGACGGCGAACGCCTCGTGCCGCCGCCGGACGGCCAGCATCGTGCGGGTCCAGTTGAGCAGCGACGTCGCGCTGTCACGCTGGGCCTCCACGTTGACCGCCTGGTAGCCGTACACCGGGTCCTGGTTGGCGGGCAGGAAGAGCCGGCCCGGGTTGGCCGTGGAGAAGCCCGCGTTGCGGTCCGGCGTCCACTGCATCGGGGTGCGGACGCCGTCGCGGTCACCGAGCCAGATGTTGTCGCCCATGCCGATCTCGTCGCCGTAGTACAGCACCGGCGAGCCGGGCAGCGACAGCAGCATGGCGGTGAACAATTCCATCTGGTTGCGGTCGTTCTCCAGCAGCGGGGCCAGCCGGCGGCGGATGCCCACGTTGGCCTTCATCCGCGGGTCCTTGGCGTACTCGCCGTACATGTAGTCGCGCTCTTCGTCCGTGACCATCTCGAGCGTGAGCTCGTCGTGGTTGCGCAGGAAGATGCCCCACTGGGCCATGTCGGGGATCGCGGGCGTCTGGGCCAGGATCTCCGAGATGGGGAAGCGCGACTCGCGGCGTACCGCCATGAAGATGC
Source organism: Nucisporomicrobium flavum (assembly GCF_016464385.1). GTDB lineage: Bacteria > Actinomycetota > Actinomycetes > Mycobacteriales > Micromonosporaceae > Actinoplanes > Actinoplanes flavus_A. The sequence goes on from NZ_JADMLH010000029.1 coordinate 72,552, forward strand.
GCGGCATCAGCGGGAAGTGGAACGCCATGTGGCACTCGTCGCCGCCGGTCTCCGCGTCGCCGAAGTACTCCACGACGTCCGCCGGCCACTGGTTGGCCTCGGCCAGCAGCACCCGGCCGGGGAACTCGTCGTCGATCACCTTGCGGCAGTGCTTGAGGAACGCGTGCGTCTCGGGCAGGTTCTCGCAGTTGGTGCCCTCGCGCTCGTACAGGTAGGGCACCGCGTCCAGCCGGAAACCGTCGATGCCCAGGTCCAGCCAGAACCGCAGGACGTCGAGCATCGCCTCCTGCACGGCCGGGTTGTCGTAGTTCAGGTCCGGCTGGTGGCTGAAGAACCGGTGCCAGTAGAACTGCCGGCGCACCGGGTCGAACGTCCAGTTCGACTCCTCGGTGTCGACGAAGATGACCCGCGCGTCCTTGTACTTCTCGCTGGTGTCGCTCCAGACGTAGAAGTCGCCGTACGGGCCGTCGGGGTCGCGCCGCGACTCCTGGAACCAGGCGTGCGAGTCCGAGGTGTGGTTCATGACCAGGTCGGTGATGACCCGGATGCCGCGCTTGTGCGCCGCGTCGAGCAGGGCCACGAAGTCCTCGACCGTGCCGAAGTCCGGCAGGACCTTGTAGAAGTCCCGGATGTCGTAGCCGCCGTCGCGCAGCGGGGAGTCGTAGAACGGCGGCAGCCAGAGGCAGTCCACGCCGAGCCACTGCAGGTAGTCCAGCCGCTCGATCAGGCCGCGCAGGTCGCCGGAGCCGTCCGCGCTGGAGTCGTAGAACGCCCGGACCAGCACCTCGTAGAAGACAGCGCGCTTGAACCAGGTCCGGTCCGCGGGCAGCGCGCGTGCGTGCCCGAAGTCGTCGGCGGTGGGGTGCTCCACCACACCGTCCTCGACGTGACTGCCCTCCGCGGGATCGTGCTCGACGCTTTCGCCGAGGTTGTTCGTCAACTCCATCAGACGTTCACCTACCCCACCCCGCAGGAACTGAATCGCATGCGCCGTCAGCGGCGCGGGTGCACCACGAAGATGTGCGCCGGCTCGACGTACGGGTCGATCCGGACCGCGTTGTGCTGCCCCCACTCGTACGATGCACCGCTGATCTGGTCCACCACGTCGAAACGCTCGTGCCAGTCCATCCCGAGCGCCGGCATGTCGAGCGTGGTGTTGCCCCACTGCACGTTCGCCGAGTCGAACGAGCAGATCACCAGAACGGTGTTGCCCGTCTCCGGGTCGCGCTTCGACCAGCACAGCAGCTCGTTGTTGTCGATCTCGTGGAATTCGGTGTTGCGCAGCCACTGCAGCGCCGGGTTCTCCCGCCGGATGGCGTTCAGGCGGGTGATGTACGGCGCCAGCGACCGTCCCGCCCGTTCCGCGCCGGCCCAGTCCCGCGGCTTGAGCTCGAACTTCTCGTTGTCGACGTACTCCTCGGAGCCCGGCCGCGGCACGTGCTCGAAGAGCTCCAGCCCGGAGTACATGCCCCAGGACGGCGACAGCATGCTCGCCAGCACCGTACGGATCTTGAACATCGGCGGGTCGCCGTGCCAGAGGTGCTCCGGCAGGATGTCCGGCGTGTTGGGCCAGAAGTTCGGGCGCATCCAGTCGATCGAGGACTTGAGCTGGTTGACGTACTCGCGCATCTCCCACGCGGTCGTGCGCCAGGTGAAGTACGTGTACGACTGGGTGAAGCCGATCTTGCCCAGGCCGTTCATCATCGCCGGGCGGGTGAACGCCTCGGCGAGGAACAGCACGTCCGGCTCCACCGCCTTCACCTTGGCGATGCACCACTGCCAGAAGTTCAGCGCCTTGGTGTGCGGGTTGTCCACGCGGAAGATCTTCACGCCCTGCTCGACCCAGTGCAGGACGATGCGCAGCACCTCCTCGCGCAGGCCCTTCGGGTCGTTGTCCCAGTTCAGCGGGTAGATGTCCTGGTACTTCTTGGGTGGGTTCTCGGCGTAGGCGATGGTGCCGTCGGCGCGGGTGGTGAACCACTCCGGGTGCTCGCGGACCCAGGGGTGGTCGGGTGCCGCCTGCAGCGCGAGGTCCATGGCGACCTCGAGCCCGTTCTCGTCGGCCGTACGGATGAAGGCCCGGAAGTCCTCCAGCGTGCCCAGCTGCGGGTGGATCGCGTCGTGACCGCCCTCGTCGGAGCCGATCGCCCAGGGCGAGCCGACGTCCTGCGGACGGGCCACCAGCGTGTTGTTGCGGCCCTTGCGGTTGATCTTGCCGATGGGGTGGATCGGCGGCAGGTACAGCACGTCGAAGCCCATCGCGGCGACGGCCGGGATGCGCTTCGCTGCGGTCTCGAAGGTGCCGTGCTTGATCGGGGTGGCGTCGGGGCCGATCTCGGCGCCCTCGGAGCGCGGGAAGAACTCGTACCAGGAGGAGAACAGCGCGCGCTTGCGGTCGACCCAGATCGAATACGAGCGCGTCGTCGTCACCAGCTGGCGTACGGGGTTGTGCCACAGCAGCGGCTGCAGGTCGAGCGCGGGGGAGACCCGGGAGAACAGCGAGCGGTTGTCGTCGCGCAGCGCGGCGGCGGCCGCGCGCACCCGCTCCTCGTCGGCCTGCGGCACGATCTTCGCGGCCAGGTCCAGGACCTCGGCGCCCTCGGCCAGGTCGTTCGCCAGGTCCTCCAGGCCCTGCCCGGCGCCGATCTTCTTGGTGACCGCGTTGTGCCAGGTCAGGTACGGATCGTCGAACGCCTCGACGGTGAACGTCCAGCGGCCGACCCGGTCCGGCTTGATCACGCCGTGCCACTGGTCCAGGCCGGGCTCGCCCGGATCGAGCCGGGTGAACGGCTCGGACTCGCCGTCGGGGCCCTGCCATACCACGTTCACGCCGAGCGCGTGGTGGCCTTCCCGATAGGACACCGCCGAGATCGGCACGAGCTCACCGACCACCGCCTTCGCGGGGTAGCGGCCGCAGGATACGGACGGTGTCACGTCTTCGATGGGAAAGCGACCGGTCATGATCTCCACCGTAGTCAGGTAGCGCGGGGGCGGGCTGGCGACGGGCGAAATGCAGCGGCCGTCCTCGCCAGTTTCTCCGCAATGGAGGAACCGCAAACGGCCTTGCACCCGGTGCCTCACAACCTACCGGAGCGGCTTCACGCGTACCCGTCGAGGCGCGCCTTTGCACCACCCAGAAATACGGTCAGCTCGTCGCCGTGCCAGACGCGGGCCGGCTCGGCGTCGCGCGCGACCGCGGCGGCCAGCCCGGCGACCGGCAACCCGCCGGGAACGGCCGCCGCGGCGAGCACCACGTTGCCCGCCTTGCGCCCGCGCAGCAGCCCCGGCGGCGCGATCATCGCGACCTCCCCGAACGCCGCCCGCAGCGTCGCCGCCTGGATGCGCGAATAGGCCAGCGGCGGCACGTCCGTGAGGTTCATCGCGAGCACGCCGCCGGGCCGCAGCAGCCGCGCCGCGGCCCGCGCGAAGCCCACCCCGGCCACGCTCGCCGGCATCGCCGCGCCCTCGAACACGTCCGTGACCACGACGTCGTAACTCTGCGGATCGCCGGCCTCCACGAACTCCCGCGCATCGGCCACCTCCACCCCCACCGATGCGGGCCATGGCAGGTGCTTCGCCACCACCGCCAGCAACAACGGATCGCGCTCCACCACCGTCTGCGACGACCCGGGCCGCGTCGCGGAGACCCAGCGGGGCAGCGTCAGCCCGCCGCCACCCAGATGCAGAACCCGCAACGGTACGGCCGCAGGAGCGCACAACCGCAGCACCGTGGCCAACCGGCGCACGTATTCGAACGCCAGCACCGTGGGATCGCCGAGATCGACGTACGACTGCGGCACCCCGTCCACGCACACGGTCCAGCCCTGCCCCCGGGCGGGATCCGGCTCGAGGGTCGCCGTCCCCGAGCTCACCCGCGCGAAGATCGTTGCCCGTCGGTTGCCGTGCGGTGCCATCCGGGGCAGGCTACTCAGGGCCCGCCGCGCCGCGCCGAGTGGTAGCGGTGACGCACCCCAGGCAGGGGAGCACCGATTCCTGGGGGAACACCATGGCGGGTCCGTCGACCGCGTTGTCGCCCGTCATCGCGGCCAGCACGCACTGGCTGGTCCGCGCGTACCCCTGCACCGGCCCGGACCCGGTGGCCGTGACCCTCAACGAGCTCCAGGCCCGGCAGGCCGTCACGGTCGCCGCCTGGCTGCGCTACCCGACACCCGTCGACGCCGAGCTGGTCGCCATCGCCGGGCCGGGCGGCTCGGCGACGCTGGACTGGCGGGTGGGCAGCGAGCCCGACGACGAGCTGGCCGAGGACGAGGGCTGGCGTACCTGGGTCGACGAGGTCGTGGTGAGCTGGGCCGCCTGCCTGCTCGCCGACCCGCTGCTGGCCGCGCGCGCCGTCGACGCGGTGGCCGCGGCCGTACCGGCGGGGCAGGACCCGGCCGGCGACCGCCCGCGCCCGCGCCGGCGTCCCGGCGACCTGCCGGCGGAGTTCCGCCGCCTGACCGCCCCTGACGAGCGCGAGCGCGCCGCCGCGGTGCTGCTGCGCCACCCCGACCTGCTGGAGGCGGTGGCGGAGCTGCACCGCGACGACCTCGTCTACCTGCTCCCGGGCGTCATCGCCTGAGCCTCAGTCCCCGTCCGGGCCCTCCGGTGCGGGGGTGGAGCTGACCTTGTCCGTCCACGCCGCCTTGGCCCCCGAGTCGCCGATCCGGTACGTGTCGACCGCGGCGAACCCGGCGATGAGCACGGCAAGCACGGCGACGATCCGGGTGACCGTGACCGACAGCGGCGCCAGGTACGTCCGCCGCCCGGTCGTGGTGGTCTCGCGGTGCCGCCACCAGATCACCAGGGCCAGCAGCGCCACCGGCAGTGCCGCGAAGACCGCGGTGTCGCCCAGTTCGGCGTGCTCGTGCAGCAGCTCCGTACGCGGAAGCCGTTCCTCCAGCCACTCGCCGGCGCTGGTCGTGAGCGGCACCAGCGCGAGCACGAGCACGGACAGGATCGCGTTCGGCCCGGCGAAGCGCCGTCGCGCCGCCGGCCAGACGGCGGTCAGCAGGAGCAGCAGCGCCGCGAGCGGCAGCAGAACCACGACGGCGTGCACGAGCAGGATGTGTGCCGGCAGCCCGTTGACGGTGCCCATGGGAGTCCTTCCGAACGACAGATGAGGACGAACGCCGCAAAGGCTAGGCCGGTGAATCTTCGAATCCTCCCATCTCTCCCGCGGACGCTCGGGCGGTGCGGGCCTGCGAGAGTGAACCCATGACCGATGCCGTCCCGGGCCCGGCCCGGGTGCTGGTGGTCGAGGACGACCGCGAGCTGGGCCCGCTGCTGACCCGCCTGTTCCGCGGGGCCGGCTACGAGGCCGACCTCGCCCCGGACGGCCAGGCGGGGCTGCACCTGGCGCTGACCCGCCGGTACGACGCGATGATCCTGGACCGGGGCCTGCCCGCCATCGAGGGCCTCGACCTGCTCGGCCGGCTGCGCCGCTCCGGAGTCACGGTCCCCGCCCTGGTGCTGACCGCGCTCGGCACCGTCGCCGACCGGGTGGCCGGGCTGGACGGCGGCGCCGAGGACTATCTCGTCAAGCCCTTCGAGGTCGACGAGCTCCTCGCCCGGGTACGCGTGCTGCTGCGCCGGCGCGGTACGGCGGGGGAGCGGCTGGCGGTCGGCGACGCCGAGTTCGACCTGATCAGCCGGACGGTGACCGGCCCGGACGGCTCGGTGGTGGCGCTGTCCGGGCGGGAGAGCGATCTGCTGCGGCTGCTGGCCCGCAACCCGTCGCGGGCGTACACCCGGGAACAGATCGTCGCGCAGGTGTTCCCCGACGCCACCACCGTCACGCTCGTCGACACGTACGTGCACTACCTGCGGCGCAAGCTCGGTGCGGCGGCGATCTCGACCGTCCGCGGCGTCGGCTACCGGCTCGGCCGCCCGTGAGGGCCGGGGGAGCGCAGCAGGACCCGGATCAGGTGCTGCTGCGCCGGGCCCGGCGGGTCATCGCGCTGCAGACGGCGGGCGCGATCACCGTCAGCCTGCTGGTGGTCGGCGTGCTGGCGCTGATCGTGGTGGCGCGCAGCCAGAACGCCGCCGCCACGGCGCTGCTGCGGGACACTGCGGCGGCCGCCGACGACGTGGAGGATCCGCCGCGGGGCGTGTGGATCTTCAGGCAGGGCGCCGGCGGCGCGGTCGAGGCCACCCCCGGCGGCCCCGGGGGCTTCCCTGATCGCGGCGCGCTCGACCGGGTCCGCGCGGGCGGCGCGAGCGAGACCACCCAGGTCGACGGGCGTGAGGGCGGCTACCTCGTGCTGACGCAGCGGCGGGACGGGCGGGCGGTGCAGGTCGTGATGAGCCGGCACGAGCAGCACGACGAGCGGGAACGGCTGGCCGGCGCGCTCGCCGCCGGGGAGGTGGTGGGCCTGCTCATCGCGCTGCTCTCCGCGACGCTGCTGGCCCGCCGGGCGACGGCCCCGCTGGCCGACGCCCTGGCCCGGCAACGCCGGTTCGTCGCCGACGCCAGCCACGAGCTGCGCACCCCGCTCACCCAGTTGCACACCCGCGCGCAGCTGCTCCGGATGGACCTGCAGGCCGGCGAGGGCGCGCCGAGCGTCGCCGACGACGTCGACCGGCTCGTCGCCGGGTCCCGGCATCTCGGCGAGGTCGTCGAGGACCTGCTGCTGTCCACCCAGCTCAGCCGGCGCGACGACGCGCGCGTACCGGTCGACCTGGGGGCGGTCGCCGCGGACGTGGTCGCCGAGCACGCCGACCGGGCCCGTGACCAGGGTGTGGAGCTCACCCTCGTCCCCGCCGCCGACGGACCCTCCGTGGTACGCGGCCACCGGGCCGCCCTCCGGCGCGTGCTCACGGCCCTGGTCGACAACGCGCTCAGTCACACGGCGAGCGGCGGGCACGTGAGCGTGAGCCTGGGCCGGGAGCACGCCGTGGTCACCGTCGTGGTGCGCGACGACGGCACCGGCTTCGACCCGGCCGACACCGAGCGGCTGTTCGCCCGCTTCGCCCGCGGCGGCCACGGCGACCAGCGCCGCTTCGGGCTCGGCCTGGCGCTGGCCCGCGAGGTCGTGACCGGCCACGGCGGGACGATCGAGGCGTGGGGACGCCCGGGCCAGGGCGCCGCCTTCACGATCAGCCTCTCCGCAGGCTGATCATTGCCGCGCCGCGCCCGGCTTCTCCACGCCCGGCGAGAGGTACATCACGGTCGAAAAGCCCCGGGCGGGACCTTCGGCACTCATCCGGTGCGTTCTGCGCCCATACGGTCGCCCGGGCGGTCGGTGATCCGGTCCGCCCGTCCGCGCGACCGAAGGAGAACCGTGCTCACACCGTCGTCGGCAGCCGTCGTGACAGCGACCCTGCCCGCAGTGCGCAGCCATGCCGAGGCCATCACCGGGGCCTTCTACCCCCGGATGTTCGCCGCCCACCCCGAGCTGCTGGACCTGTTCAACCGGGGCAACCAGGCGACCGGCAGACAGCGCCAGGCCCTCGCGGCGGCCGTCGTCGGGTACGCCGAGCACCTCGTCGGCGAATCCGGCGTCCCGTGGACCCCGATCTTCGAGCGGATCGCCCACAAGCACGCGTCGCTCGGCATCACGCCGGCGCAGTACCCCATCGTCGGGCGGCACCTGCTGGCCGCCGTGGGGGAGGTCCTCGGCGACGCGGTCACAGCCGAGGTGGCCGCCGCCTGGGACGAGGTGTACTGGCTGTTCGCCTGCGAGCTGGTCGCCCGGGAGGCCCGCCTCTACCAGCACGCCGGCGTCGGCGACCCGGCCGAGGTGTGGCGTTCCTGGCAAGTGGCCGACCGGGTGGCGGAAACCGACGACGTGGTGACGCTCGTGTTGGCGCCGGCGGACGGCCGGCCCGCCGGTGACTTCATCCCGGGCCAGTACGTCTCCGTCGTGGCCGAGCTGGGCGCGGGCTCAGCCTTCAGTCCGTTCGTGGGTGGCGGTGGGGTGGTCGGACGGGGTCGTCAGATCCGGCAGTACAGCCTCTCCGGCCGGCCCGGCGCCGGCACCTGGCAGATCACCGTCAAGCGGGTCCGGGCCCTGGACGGTGCCCCGGAGGGTGTCGTGTCGTCGTACCTGCACGAGCACGTCGCCGTCGGCGACCAGTTGCGCATCAGCCCGCCGTTCGGTGACGTCAGCAGCGTGCCGGGCGACGGCCCGCTGGTGCTGGTCAGCGCGGGCATCGGGGTGACGCCGGCGATGTCGGCGCTCGAGCACCTCGCCGAGCACGGGCCGGACCGGCCGGTCGTGCTCGTGCACGCCGACCGGGCCGGCTCCACCCACGCGCTGCGCCGGCACCTGCCACGGCTCAGCCGCAGCCTGCCCGGGCTGAGCGTCGACCTCTGGTACGAGCACAGCGCCGACCCCGAGCCGGTGGCCGTCGACCGGGCCCGGGTGAACGCCGGCCGGGTCGACCCCGACGCCATCCCGCTGCCGTCGGGCGCGTACGTGCACCTCTGCGGCCCGCTGCCGTTCATGAACCTCGTCCGGAGCACCCTGCTGCGCCGGGGCGTACCGGGCGACCGGATCGCGTACGAGGTGTTCGGTCCCGAGATGCTGCGGTCCTGACGCTCCGATCAGGCCAGCCGGGCCGGGAAGCCGCCGGTGGCGATCGGGCCCCACGACTCGATCGTCACCCGGATCAGCGACTTGCCCTGCTCGCGCATCGCCTGGCGGTACTCGTCCCAGTCCGGGTGCTCACCGGAGATCACCCGGAAGTACTCGACGAGCGGCTCCAGCGCCTCCGGCAGATCCAGCACCTCGGCCGTCCCGTCGACCTGCACCCAGGCGCCGCCGAAGTCGTCGGAGAGCACGCACACGCTCACCCGCGGGTCGCGGCGGATGTTGGCCGCCTTCGCGCGTTCCGGGTACGTGGAGATGACGATGCGGCCTTCCGCGTCGACGCCGCACGTGTTGGGCGACGACTGCGGGCGGCCGTCGCGACGGGTCGTCATGAGGATCGCGTGGTGCCGCGGGCGCAGGAACTCGAGCAGCTCCTCGCGGCTCACCTTCGTGTTCGTGGCGATCGTGCGGGGCATGCGCTCAGCCCTCCCCGCCCGCGAAGGCCGCGCCGGGGACGCCGGGCCGGTCCGCCCGCGTCTGCACCGCGCCCGGGTGCCCGGCGGCCTGCTCGGCGGTGACCGCCGCGCCGATGATGCCGGCGTTGTTGAGCAGCGTGGCGGGCACGATCGGGGTACGGATCTCGAGCAGCGGCAGCCACTTGTCCGACTTCTTGCTGACCCCGCCGCCGACGATGAACAGCCGCGGCGACAGCAGCATCTCCACGTGGCGCAGGTAGTCCTGGACCCGGCCGGCCCACTTCTCCCAGCTCAGGTCCTCCTGCTCGCGGGCGCGGTCGGAGGCGCGCAGCTCCGCGTCCTTGCCGTCGAGCTCGAGGTGGCCGAACTCGGTGTTCGGCACCAGCGTGCCGTCGAGGAACAGGGCGCTGCCGATGCCCGTACCGAAGGTCAGCATCATCACCAGGCCGCGCTGGTCGTGCCCGGCGCCGAAGGCGACCTCGGCGACGCCCGCGGCGTCGGCGTCGTTGAGCACGGAGACCGGCTTGCCCAGGCGGTCGGCGAACAGCCGGGCGGCGGGCGCGTCGATCCAGGACTTGTCGACGTTCGCGGCCGTCCGCGTCACGCCGTCCACCACCACGCCGGGGAAGGTGACGCCGACCCGCTCGTAGTCGCCGAACTGCCCGGCCACCTCGGCGACCGCCTCGACGACGCTCGCCACGTCCGAGGGCTGCGGCGTCGGTACGCGGACCCGTTCCGCGAGCAACTCGCCGCGCACCGTGTCGACCGGTGCCCCTTTCACGCCCGACCCGCCGATGTCGATGCCGAGGATGGCCATCTGCTGTTCTCCGTCTCCGTGCGTTTCGAAGGTGTCTACCCACGCACACCCGTGGTCGAATCGTGCCACCGGCGCCGGGGCACCGCGCGCGGGGCCCGGGGCGCCCGTGGTGGGGCGGTTCGTCTATGTTTCCCCTGGTCGCCGAACCCGACACGGAACGTGACTCATACTTTCGGCTAGTCAAGGGTGGTCCGAGCGGCTAGCGTGGGGTGACAAGTGAACGGTCGCCGCGTGCGGGCACGGCTCTCTGCCCGCTGATGGAGGACCTCCCTCGAATGACTGTCACCGCATTGCGAACCGGCAAGCCGTCGCCCTCGAGCACGGACAGTGCCGCCGATCTCCTCGCCGCCATGGGCGCCGTCGCGCCGGCGGACCCCCGCCGCGCCGTGCTGCGGGACCGGGCGATCGAGGCCTGGCTGCCGCTGGCCCGACACCTCGCGCACCGCTACTCCGGCCGCGGCGAGCCCACCGACGACCTCGTCCAGACCGCCACCGTCGGCCTGATCAAAGCCGTCGACAAGTTCGACCCCGAACGCGGCGTCGACTTCGCCGGCTACG
>NZ_JADMLH010000003.1:0-489713 GCF_016464385.1 Nucisporomicrobium flavum
CCGGTTGACGATGAGCAGACCCAGCCCTCCGGCCAGGTGCGCGGCGATCGCCGCGGCGGACACCGGGGCCCACCGGGCCCAGCCGCTGGAAGCGATCAGCGTACGTTCGCCGGCGTCGGCGACGTCCTGCGAGGCGCCGTTGAGGCCGACCGCACCCATGAGCGAACCGCCCATCCAGACTGCGGCGCCGACGTCGTGCAGAGTGCGGATCGTGGTGTGACGGTCGTTCATCTGATGCTCCTTCGTTTGTGGATCGTCGGTGAAGCGGGAGACGATCAGCGCCGTTGCCCGGGGGCGGAGTCGCCGTCGAAGTCGATGTGCTCCTTGCGGACGGCGCCGATGGGGTGCAGCCCGGTGGTGGCCGGTCCGTGTGACGTACAGGTGTGACTGCGCGGGTCAGCCGGCGACCAAAGCGCGCCCGGCGAAGCCGGGTCGAGGCGGGGAAGACCGCGGATCCGGCTGGAACGACCGCTCGTGGGTGCGGCGCTCATGCTGGGCCGCTGAGATCGGACGGTCGCCTCCGTTGCTGCCGGATGGCGGAAAGCTCTGACATTTCTGGGGTCCCCCCAGCCGGCCTGCGCGAACCCGGTGTCGCCGCTGCTACCGGGTGCGAACCTTGTCCGCTTCGCGGCGGACGGCGTCGGCGTCGTGGGCGAGGTCGGGGTCGATCGCCGGTTGCGGCACGCAGAGCAGGAGCGCTTTCGGCCGTACGGTGACGAGAAGGTGCGTGCCGGGGTCGATGAGGTCGCCGTCGAGCTGGCGGGGCTGAGCCCGGTTGCTGCGGATCTCCACGCGACCAGCGGTGAAGGTCTCCATCCGGGCGACGGTGTCCTTGCGGCGCAGGACGCCCCAGGCGAGGGCGGCCCAGTGCCGTAGCGTGCGGGGGCTCAGCACGGCGACGTCGAGGAGCCCGTCGTCGGGCTGGGCATCGTTGAGCAGTCGCATGCCACCCTGCAGGCGGCCGACGTTGCCGACGATGACGGTGCGGGGGCGGCGGGTGAACGCCGTGTGGTCGTCGAGTTTGATGCTGATCCGCATGGGCCTGTCGCGTAGGTGTCTGGCGGCTCCGGCGGCGTAGGCGAGCCAGCCGATGTGCTTTTTCGCGGTGGCGTTGGTCGCGTCGAGCATGTGGGCGTCGAAGCCCATGCCGGCCATCACGGCGAAGCTCTGCTCGCCGACGGCGCCGACGTCGATGCGCCGGCGGCCGCCCTGCAGGACGACCTCGACGGCCGTGGCAACGTCGTCGGTCAGTCCCAGATTGGCGGCCAGCGGGTTGCCGGTGCCGGCCGGCAGGACGGCCAGCGCGACGTCGGTTCCGGCGAGAGCGGTTACGCAGGCCATCACCGTGCCGTCGCCGCCGCAGGCGAACACGAGCTGGGCGCCGTCCCGGACCGCACGCTCGCATCGGCCGGCGCCAGGGTCGTCGGCGGTGGTCTCCAGCCACATCGGTTCGGGCCAGCCGGCGGCCGTCAGCGCCCGGGTGATGGTCCGGCGCAGCTCGCCGATGTCGGGCACTTTGGTCGGGTTGACGATGACGGCCGTCCGCAGCGCGCCGGGTTGCGCCGGCCGGGACGAGATCGGTGCACGCATGGCGGGATGTCCTCGCGGTCGGTGGAAGTGGCGGGAAACAGCGAACGCCGCCGCCCCGTAACTGGGGCGGCGGCCGGTGCGATCAGGAGTGATCGGTGCTGCGGGTGCCCGCCTTGGCCAGTCCGCGGCTGATCATGTAGCCGATGGTCAGCAGCGTGATGTACAGCCAGGCGCGGTCGGCGCGGAAGTAGTCGGCGCTGCTGCCGTTGTCGCCGTTGCCGTTGCCGTCGGCGACCAGCGAGGCGATGAGGATCGCGACCGTGATGACGACGTACGCGATGAACTCGGTGGTCTTGAAGGCGGCCTTTGTCTCGGCCGGTCGGCGTGCGGCCGAATTGACCGAGGCGACGTCGTGCCGGGAAGTTTCCACGTTGGAACTGGTCAAGAAGATCTCCAAAAGCCATGAAACCGCGTCCGGCACGTCGCTTTTCGACGGCATGCGGCTGGCGGAAGCAATGGGCGGACAATAGCCCGGGTGAACGGCAATTATTTGCCGTTGTCGATAGAGGAATGCCCGGTACGGCCCGGCCCAAACGGTTCAGGACGCTTTCTATGGGAGTGGTTCGTCACCGTGGACGACGAGGTCGTCGGTCCCGGTCACCGCCATCACATACCGCGCTTGCGGCGAGGTGTGCTGCATGAGGACGGACGCGCCGGGAGCGATCAAGTGCAGCCGGACGAGGAGGTGGCACAGCGCGGAGCCCGCGAAGGTGACCCCAGCGAAGTCCAGGACCACCCGGCGCGGCGCCAGCTCACCCAGGCGGGTGACCGCTGCGGTGAGGACCGGCTCGGCGTCGATGTCGAGCGCGCCGAGAAGACGCATCCAGACGGTACGGTCGTCGCGCGCGACGATGGTGACGACACACGCGCTGTTCTGTGGCACCACGGTGTCACCTCGGTGAGATTCGATCCCTGCGGTCGGTTCAGCGGTTGTCCGGTTCCATCGCGAGGCGGAGCTGTCGCAGCGCTCGGGTGATCAACCGGGATACGTGCATCTGCGAGATCCCGAGTTGGTCGGCGATCTCGGCCTGGGTGTGGTTGCCGTAGAAGCGCAGGATCAGGATCGCCCGGTCCCGCTGGCCGAGGAGGGGCATCGCACGCCCGAGCGCGGCCCGGCTCTCGACCATCTCGTATTCCTGGTCGTCAGCGCCCAGGGTGTCGCCCAGCTCGACCTGGCCGTCCTGGCCGACCGGCGTGGACAACGACGTCGCGGCGTCAGCCGGCATCAGGCGGGGCTCTTCTTCCCCCTGCTGACCCTGCTCAGCATCGACCTGCGGATCTCCAGTTTCAAGGCGCTGCGTCATCCGGGCATGAAACGCCGGGGCCTGGAAGCGGGCCTGATGGCCGGCCATCTGATCGCCTACGCGGCCGCGTTGCTGCTGGTCCTCTCCCCGTTGCAGGCCTTGGTGTTCTTCGCCGTGCATCACGCGGTGTTCGGGGTATACCTGGGGATGACGTTCGCACCGAACCACAAGGGCATGCCCCACCCGGCAGGCGGCGAGGACTACCTACGCAAGCAGGTGCTGACTTCCCGCAACGTCACCGGTGGCCGGTTGACCGACGTGGCCCTCGGCGGGCTCAACTATCAGATCGAGCATCACCTGTTCCCGGCGATGCCCACCCCCAACCTGCCCAAAGCGCAGCCCATAGTCCGGGCGTACTGCGAGCAGGCCGGCATCGCCTATGTGGAGACGAGTCTGCTCACCTCGTACCGGCAGGCCCTGTGTCATCTGCATGCGGTCGGAGCCCCGCTGCGGGCGGCTCGACGCGACCGGCGACTTGCCGTCGACAGTTTCACGCCGACGTCCCGCTGACGCCCATTTCCGCAGACAGCCGGAAGTCTCACACTTCACTCGGCAGTGGGGGTCCTGCGGGCCGCCGTCAAAGGGGACACTGGTCGGCCCGCAGGACTGAACCTGTCCGGGAGACAAATGGAGGCGGCTATCGCTTCGACCCGGCCCTCGGGCCTGTGTGCGGTCGCCCGGATCGCCGCGTGGCCCTGGCCGCGTCCGGCGAAGCCGTTCTTGCACCGCAACCCTGGCTCGAGTGCGTGGCCGGGCGCCTGGCCCGGGTGTCGGCGGTGACCATCGACGGCGCCGCTCACACCGTCGTCACGACGGCCGGTGTCGCATCCCATGGCGACACGGCATGGCCGTCAACGCGCCGACCGCCTGAAACGCCGTTACCGGCGGCCCAGGTCCGGCAGGCTCGGCAGCCCGGTGACGATGGTGTCAGCCACCTCGCTGAGGCGGCGGTTGTTCCGGCGGGCGAAGTCACGGATCAGCATGAACGCCTCGTCAGGATTCACACCGTGGGCCTGGGCGACGATGCCTTTCGCCTGCTCGATGACGATGCGGCTGTTCAGAGCCCCCTGCAACTGGCCGGTGAGCACCTCGCCGCGGCGGATGGCGCGTTCCTGCAGCAGGCCGATCACGGCGACGTCGGCCAGGGACTGCACGATGTGGGCGTCCGCCTCGTCCAGCTCGGTGGTGCTGCCGAACACGCCCATCGCGCCGATCACCTGCTTGCGCAGGCGCAGTGGGAAGGCGTGCACCGACTCGAAGCCGGCCTGAGCGGCTCGTGGCGCGAACGCGGGCCACTTCTCCGTCGCCGCAGCCAGATTCACATTGGTCACCGGCTTGGCTGTGCGGAAGGCGTCGAGGCACGGACCGTCGCCGTACTGCAGCTGGAACAACTCCATGAGCCGGGCGCTCTCGTCGGAGGCGGCCATGAAAGTCAACCGATCGCGGTGATCGGCGAGCATCAAACCGGCCTCACCGGTGTCGAACAGGCCGGCCACCCGTCGGGTGAGCATCTGCAGGAACTCCACCACGTCGAACTCGTCGACGAGCGTGTCGGCGACGTCAACGAACAGCGTCGCCAGCCGCTCGGAGGAAACGGTGGTCACAGCGGCGTACCGCCCCTTCTGGCGAATACCGGGTCGACGGCGGTCACGACTGGCCGCTGTCGAACGAAACCCTACGCGCGACCACGTCGCGCGCGACGTCTCCCAATGGCTTGTCCTCGGCGTATGCGTAAGCGCGCAATCGCGCCAGCGCATCCGCCAAGGAAATACCCAACTGCACCGCCACCATCCCTTGCGCCTGGAACAGCTCCGCCCGGTGCCCCACCACCTCGTCGTCCAGGCCGTCGGCGGCTGTTCCGGGTGCCGCCCGCGCCTGACCGTCGAGCAGCGCCGTCACCGCCACGTCGGCGAAGGTCAACGCGTCGCGGAACTCCCCGGCCGTCAAGGCGCCCACCTCGTTGCGGAAGACATCGAGTGCTCCGAGCCGGGCCGCGCCGATCTGCAACGGGAACGCGAACACCGCCCGTACACCGTTGTCGTGCAGTGCCGGCGCGTACCCCGGCCATCGCCCCATCGCCCCCTCCGAGAGATCAGGTACGAGCACCGGCTGACGACTGGCGAACGCGTCCAGGCACGGACCCTCACCCAGCGAGAACTGCAGCTCCTCGAGTGGTTCGAAGGCCGGCTCGGATACCGCGGCCACGCCCCGCATCCCATCCCCGGCCAGCACACTGACCCCGGCGCCGGAGGCGGACAGCGTCCGTCCGGCGGCGCTGCACAACCGGCGCAGCTCTCCGGCGACGCCGGGGCCGTCGCCGGGACGTGCCGGCTCGTCCGCGACCATGCGATTCACGTGGACGAGGCGCTCATCCACGACGGTCACCGGGTGATCGGTCGCGCCGCACCCATACGGCTGGAGGACGTGACTGGTTTGTCATGGCTGCGCCTCTCCCTGATTCGGGGAACCGCCGAGGGCTAGGGCAGCAGCATGTCCGATGGTGAACTAGTAGGGGTCACCCTACGCCGACGGCGCGGCCACGTCGCGAGCTCAGGCGGGACGGTCGCCGGTGCCGCCGGTCGTGGGCCCGGCGGTCGGCTGGTTGCCACCGGGGCGTACGGTACCGCCGGTGTCGCGGATGCTGTCGCGGGCGGCCGCGCCGACGGCCTGGGCGGTGATGCCGAACTCCTGGTAGAGCCGTTGGTGATCGGCGGAGGCGCCGAAGTGCTCCAGGCTGACGATGCGGCCGGCGTCTCCGACGATCTCGCGCCAGCTCTGACCGATGCCGGCCTCGACGCTGACCCGGGCCCGCAGCGTGGGCGGCAGGACCTCGTCCCGGTAGGCGGGCGGCTGCTGGGCGAACCACTCCCGGCACGGCATGGAGACCACGCGGGCGGTGACGCCGTCGGCGGCGAGCAGTTCGCGGGCATCGAGGGCGATCTGCACTTCCGAACCGGTGCCGACGAGGACGACGTCCGCGTCGGTGTCCGCTCCGGCCAGGACGTAGCCGCCGCGGGCGGCGCCGGCGGCGGGAGCGTACGCGTGCGGGCCACGCTCGAGGACGGGCAGGTTCTGCCGGGTGAGGACCAGGCCGGCGGGCCGGTCGGTGTGCTCGAGGATCGTGCGCCAGCAGACCGCGGTCTCGTTGGCGTCTCCCGGCCGTACGACGTCGAGGCCGGGAATGGCGCGCAGCGCGGCGAGGTGCTCGACGGGCTGGTGGGTGGGGCCGTCCTCGCCCAGGCCGATCGAGTCGTGGGTCCAGACGAAGGTCGCCGGCAGCTGCATGAGCGCGGCCAGCCGGACGGCGGGGCGCATGTAGTCGCTGAAGACCAGGAAAGTGCCGCCGTACGGTCGGGTCAGGCTCTGCAGGGCGATGCCGTTGAGGATCGCACCCATCGCGTGCTCGCGGATGCCGAAGTGCAGTGTCCGGCCGTACGGGCCGC
Source organism: Nucisporomicrobium flavum (assembly GCF_016464385.1). Taxonomy (GTDB): domain Bacteria; phylum Actinomycetota; class Actinomycetes; order Mycobacteriales; family Micromonosporaceae; genus Actinoplanes; species Actinoplanes flavus_A. Next base: position 6,338 of record NZ_JADMLH010000003.1, read on the forward strand.
CGGTCCACTCGCGGGTCTGCCGGTCGGCCGGGATGAAGGACGCTTGGCCGGTCATCGTGGTGTTGTTGCTCTCGGCCAGATCAGCCGATCCGCCCCACAGCTCGGGGAGGACCGGCGCGAGGGCGGAGAGCACTTCACCGGAGGCCTTGCGAGTGGCCATGCCCTTGGCATCCGGCTCGAAGGTGGGCAGCGCCGCCGTCCAGCCGTCCGGCAACTCCCGCTTGAGCAGCCGGTCGAGCAGTGCCGCCCGGTCCGGGTGCCTGCCGCGCCAGGCCTCGAAGCCCGGCAACCATTCCTTGTGTACGCGGGCCCCGCGCGCGACGACCCCGCGGGTGTGCGCCAGCACCTCCTCGTCGACGGCGAACGTGGCGCCCGGGTCGAACCCGAGCACCCGCTTCGTCGCGGCGACCTCGTCGGCGCCGAGGGCGGCGCCGTGGGCCTTACCGGTGTTGCGCTTCGTCGGGGCGGGCCAGCCGATGACCGTACGCAGCTGGATCAGCGACGGCCGGCCGGTCTCCGCCTTGGCCGCGTCGATGGCGGCCAGCATCGCGTCGACGTCCTCCACGTACGCTCCCGTCCGGGTCCAGTCGACGGTCTGCACGTGCCAGCCGTAGGCGGCGTAGCGGGCGGGGACGTCCTCGCTGAACGAGATGCCGGTGTCGTCCTCGATGGAGATGTGGTTGGCGTCGTAGAACACGACGAGGTTGCCCAGCTGCTGGTGGCCGGCCAGCGAGCTCGCCTCGGCGGTGAGGCCCTCCATGAGGTCGCCGTCGGAGGCGATCACGTACACGTGGTGGTCGAACGGGCTCTGTCCCGGCGCGGCGTCCGGGTCGAGCAGGCCGCGCTCGCGGCGGGCGGCCATGGCCATGCCGACGGCACTGGCGAGGCCCTGGCCGAGCGGTCCGGTAGTGATCTCGATGCCGCGGGTGTGGCGGTACTCGGGGTGTCCCGGGGTCGCGGAGTTCCAAGTGCGCAGCGCACGCAGGTCGTCAAGTTCAAGGCCGTACCCGCTGAGATACAGCTGGGTGTACAGGGTGAGGCTGGTATGCCCGGCGGACAGTACGAAGCGGTCCCGGCCGAGCCACTGGTCGTCGTTCGGATCGTGGCACATCACGTCGTGGAACAGCAGATAGGCCAGCGGAGCGAGGCTCATCGCGGTGCCCGGATGACCGTTGCCGGTCTTCTGTACGGCATCGGCGGCCAGCAGCCGGGCGGTGTCCACGGCACGGACGTCGACGGCGGTCCAGCCCACGGCGTCCGCGACCGGTGCCGGCACCTGCCGCGGGAGGGCGATCGTGGAGGGTCGGAGCTGGGTCATATCGGTCTCCTCAGTCGTGCGGTGAGGGCGTGAGCCGGACACCGATCACGCCACGACGAGCTCCTGGCGTTTGCCGGCGGTGCCGCCGACGAAATGCTCGAAGGCGGCCACGAACGCGAAGAAGATGCGGCTCTCGCGGTCGGACGAGATGACCACCGCGATCGGAGAAGGAGCGCGGAACGTGCCGGACGTGGCATGAACCGATGGCACCTGATGGGTGCGTGCCCGGCGTGCGGGCCGGTAAACGCAAAGGCGGAGGCGTGAATCCGCGAGCGCGAGACCGTGTGATCGATGACCCGGACCGCTGCGGGACCGTGCGCACCGGCTTCTTCCTCGGCGACGGTGGCCATCCGCCGGCCCTCGTCGTGCGCGCCGACGGCTCCGCCGCCTACCACGCCACGGACGGAGGCGCTCTGGTCGGCATCCTGGTCGAGCCGCGCCTGGTCGACCTCGGCACATTCGCCGAGGTCGACGACGGCGTCGCGGTGATCGTGCTGTCTGTGGACGGGGCCGCCTCGCGGTCGCAGTGAACCGGCGACCTCGAACCCCGGCGTTTCAGGAGCTTCCGGAGCGGCCCAGCGCCGACCACACCACCTTGCCGGTATCCAGGGCCGTCGAGCCCTCGGCTGCGGAGACGGCGTCGACCGGCAGCAGGCCACGGCCGCCGACACCGTCTGATCCGGCCTGCCGGGCCACGGCGTGGGCGGCTGAGCCGTCGAAGACAGCGATACGCAGGTGACCCGACCGCAACCCGATCTGCAACGTCATCATCGTGTTCGCGTGCATCGACGCATTGCTCACCAGCTCACTGACCACCAGTGCCGCGGTGCCGACCAGGCTGGGTTCGTCCCACCGCAGGCGGCCTGTTCGTCCTGCGACATCCGGACGTTAAACCTTGATCGGAGCCGGTCACCGGCATGGCCATTCACCATGACCGCCCGCAGCGACCCTGACGCGTCCGCCGGTACCCTCATCGGCTCGATGCTGATGACGGCGCTGCTGGCGGCGGTCACCGGCTACCTCTACCGGCCGCTGTTCCGGCGGTACCCGGCACGCTTCGGCGCGCCCCGTCCAGACGCCTCGCCCGCCGACCCGGAGACGAGCACCGCCGGCAACCTGTAGCGTTCGACCACCTCTGCGAGTCGGATAGCGCGGTTACGCGGAGTCCGGGAATAGCCGACAGGGCAACGACGAACCATGCATACGGATAGCGCGTACCGTCAAGGCTGGATTGGTTCGTCAGCTGACGTGACGACCGGCGCCCATCGGGCGCGCTACCCCAGACCTCGGTAGCCAGACGCGGCACCGCCGAGTCTGAGGCCGAGCGGTGGCAAACCACCCTCACCCGTATGTCGTCTCGACGGCGAGGTGCGGCGGGTCGTGGGCATCAGCCCTCGCCACACGGGCTCCGGACGGAGTCGGCACATCAGTCGTTTGATCCGGTCGGGTGCTTCCGTGCCCGAAGGACCAGGGCGCTGACCGATCCGTTGGAGGCCCGACGATCATGACCGCAGCGACCGCCTATCCGGTACGTGTGGACGCGCGCCTGGACTCGCACCTGTCCCGCTGGCTGTGGCTGGTGAAGTGGGTTCTCGCGATTCCGCACTTCATCGTCCTGCTCGCCCTGTGGATCGCCTTCTGCGTGGTGTCCGTGATCGCGTTCTTCGCGATCCTGTTCACCGGCCGGTACCCCCGAACGATGTTCGACTTCAACGTCGGTGTGATGCGCTGGAGCTGGCGGGTCAATTACTACGCCTACAGCGCGCTCGGTACCGACCGGTATCCCCCGTTCACCCTTGCCGAGGTCGCCGAGTACCCGGCGCACCTGGAAGTCTCCTACCCGGAGCACTTGTCGCGCGGGCTCGTACTGGTGAAGTGGTGGCTGCTCGCCTTGCCGCATCTGCTGATCGTCGGCATCCTGGCCGGCGGAGGCGCTTGGTTCGCGGTCAACTCCGACACCGACGGCTACAGCTGGACAGGTGGCGGCCTGATCGGGCTGCTGGTGCTGGTCGCCGCGATCGTTCTGGCCGTCACCGGCCGGTACCCGCCTGGCCTGTACGACTTCATCCTGGGCCTGAACCGGTGGGTGCTGCGGGTTGCCGCGTACACCGCGTTGATGACCGACGCTTACCCGCCGTTCCGGTTGGATGCCGGCGGCCAAGATCCGGCGACCACCGTCATCGCGCCCCCGGCGGGGTGAGGATCGCCCGACCTACCGACCGGCTGACCCACCGTCCAGCCGTGTTTCCCCATCATGGAATGGAGAGCTCGACCATGAGACGCCTGAGCTACTTACTGGCCATTTCGGCCATGATCCTCTCCACCGCTTTGATACCCGCCTCCGCCTCGGCCTCCCGCGGGCACCGCGCGTGTGTGTCGGTTCAGCCCGAAGCCGGCTTCTACGAGGGCGGACGCGTCGGCAGCGAAGTCCTCACCGTGCCGGACTCCCGGTGCCGGACCATCAGCGTGTCCCACATCAAGGATCCGGCCAATCCGTCCGATCGGTGCCAGACCTTCCTGCTGGGCTTCTACCCGTTGGTCGACGGCAGCCTCACTTACACCGAACCGGTCACCGCATGCGGCCGGCGCCAAACTGTCCTGGCCCGCAACGTTCCCGACGGCACCGAGTACATCGTCCTGTACAACGTCGACTACCTCGAGCAGCGAATCCAGTTCCGAGTGCACCACTGACGCACGCCGTCACCGCGGGGAGCGCCGAGGCCGGGGTGCCGACGGCTCCACGCCTGTCGGCTCCACGCCTGTCGGGCGGCCGGCGGCGACGCTGACCGGCCTACCGCCGGCACCGTGCCCGACGAGGAGGTCCTCATGACGTCGCCGAACGTACAACCTTCGTCCAGACCGCCGCTGGTACGGTTCGAGCCGTTCCGGCTTCATCGGACGCTCTTCGACGGCAGGTGGGGGCCGCGATCCGCGGACCCCACCGTGGAGCTGCCAGCCTTGATCCCACTTCTCGACCGGATCAACGGTCCGGTCTGCCGGCTGAGGCTGAGTGTCGCCGGCTGGGCGACGCGACCGCAGCACATCGTCGTGGCCGACCGCACCATCGGCATCGGCTACTTTCCTGATCAGCCGCCGGCTACGCTCACCGCGCTCTGCGCCGACGGCACGTCTGCTGTCCTACTCATCAGTCCCGCATGGCCGCCTGGCCAACCCCGGCCCGAATCCGAAACGACTACTGACGAGCGAAGCCTTGCCAACGGCGAGGACCGCTGGGAAAGCGAAGGTGGACAGCCCGCTGGGCACCGTGGGAACTCGCTCCGGTGACACCAGGAAGCTCGGCAAGAAACGGGCAATCGGGTAGCGGCGCAAGGTGGGCGCTGGCGCCTGCGTGCCACCACCATCCAGAGGGCCTCGACACCGACCGTGCGGGACGACCTGGCACTGTCGGTGACCAGCGCGTCGGCCGGTTGGCCGCCCCCTTCGACTCCGACCGGCCCGGCCGATGGCGGGAAGACCTCGGCCGGGTCGGGCCGGTCGCCTGCCTGCACCGGGGCGAGGGATGATCAGTGGGGGAGGATCCGGACGGCAAGGCCGGGTTCGGTGGTGACGGCATGCGCGACGTCAGTGAGTTTCTTGTTGTGGTTGCGGGCGTACCGGCGGATTGCGGTGAACGCCTCGTCGACGGAGACCCCGCACGCCTGCGCGACCGCACCCTTGGCCTGTTCGATGGCGACCCGGCTGTTGAGTGCGCCCTGCAACTGCTCGGTGAGAATCTCGCTCTGGCGGATCGTGCGTTCCTGCAGGAGACCGATCGCGGCGATGTCGGTGAGGGCTTGCATGATCGGTACGTCGGTGTCGACGAAGTCGCCGCCCTTGGTGTCGCCGAAGACATTCAGCGCGCCGATCACCTGCTGGCGGACCCGCATCGGGAAGGCGTGCACCGACTGAAAGCCCGCCGAGGTCGCGCGGGGGGCGAAGCGAGGCCAGCGGTCGGCGGCCGCCGCCAAGTCGACGTTGATGACCGGTTGTCCGCTGGTGAATGCCTCCAGGCAGGGTCCTTCCTCGTTCTGCAGCTGGAAGAGCTCGAGCAGCTTGGCGCTCTCGTCGGAGGCGGCCATGAACTCCAGCCGCCCGCGCGGGTCGGCCATGACCAGTCCGGTGGCAGCGGCGTCGACCAGGCTGGTGGCTCGTTCGGTGAGCATCTGCAAGAAATCGATGAGGTCGAAGTCGTCGACGAGAGTGTCGGCCACCTCGACGAGGATTGCCGCGAGTCGCTCCGCGGAAACGGTGGTCATGCCTGCCTCCCGGCTAGCCGTGCAGATTCGGGTCGATCATTGATGGTCCTGGTCGAAGCGCAGACGGCGAGCGACGATGTCGCGCGCCACGTCGTCGAGACGGCGTTCCTGGGCGTACGCATATGCGCGTATCCGGGCCAGCGCCTCACCGATGCTGACACCGAGCTGGACCATGACCATCCCCTGGGCCTGGAACAGCTCCGCGCGATGTCCGACGTCGGCGGCCACACCGCCGGGCGGCACCGTGCCGTCCTCGGCGCCGACCCCGGCATCGCGCTGCCGGTCGAGCAGCGCCTCCACGGTCACGTCGGCGAAAGTCAGCGCCAACGGCAACTCCGTGTCAGCAAGCGGGCCGGCCCGTTGCCGGAACACGTCCAGGATGCCGAGGCGGGCGGCGCCGACCTGCAACGGGAACGCGAACACCGCCCGTACCCCGTCCTGCAGGGCGGCCGCCGCGTACCCGGGCCACCGGTGGTGTGTCGCGCTGCCGCCCAGGTCGGCGACCAGGACCGGCCGGCGGGTGGCGAACGCGTCGATGCAGGGTCCCTCGCCCATGACGAACTGCAGCTCCTCGACCCGTTCACTCAGCGGGTCGGACGCGGCGCAGACCCCGCGGGTGCCGTCGTCGGTCATCACGCTGATACCGACGCCCGAGGCCGACAACGCGCGCGCGGCAGTCCGGCACACGTAGTGCAGGAAGACGGCGGTCGACATACCCCGCGTGGAGTCGGCGACCAGACGACGGATGATCTGCGCCTGATCATCCATCGGTTCCACCGTCGCGGTCCGCCCCGCTCACCCTCCGGAACGATTGCCTGCTCGTCGGCGTGCGTCGCATGGCCGCACCTTTCGCTCAGGTGCCGCCGAGGGCCTGGGCAGCAGATTCGCAAGGATCGTACCGTGGCGCCGGTGTTTCGCGGCCGAGGCGGCGTGGCGGACAGATGGACAGTCACCCGGGGCCGCTGTGCCAGCGGACCGAACAGGATTTGGGCCCGATTGCCACCATCTGGCATCTGGCCGGTGGCGGGGAGCTCAATGTGGCGTACGCTGGGCTTATCACTCCGGTCCCCGGTGATCCGGTCCCAGCATTCCCTCGAACCGTTGAGGCGCTGCTGGATGTTCCGAACCGGGTGACGGACCGTCAATCAGATGCCGCACCCGGTTGAGGGTTGTCGCCGATGGCGGTCGGAACACCGACCACGGATGCACCCTCGAAGCGACCTGTTAGCGACCGTCTGACGGCGCGATACCTGCTCGATGGCGCACGTGAAGGAACGTGAGTGCGATGGTCGACATCGCCGATCAACATCGGCTCGGCCCCACCCACGGGTCACGTTCGGTGGATCGCGCTTCCACCCGCGAGCAGACCCACATCCGGACGGCCGTGTCGTTCACCGATGCCGCCGCCGGCGCTCAATCGCGCCGGATTCCCAAGGAGCACACATTCCGATGACAACGGCACTGACCAACAACGAGCAAGCCACACCGACGACGCCGGTCCGCAGCACGGCCGAGGCTCTCCCAGTGCCGCGCCAGAGCCGGCTCAACACGGCCGAGGGCAGGATCACCGTCGCGGAGAACGTCGTGCAGAAGATCGCCGGAATCGCCTGCCACGAGATGGCGGGGGTCCACGCCATGGGCAGCGGCGGCACCCGCGCGTTCGGCGCCCTGCGGGAGCGCATCCCGGGCAGCAACGGCCCCAACGTCGCCCAGGGTGTCGGCGTCGAGGTCGGCGAGACCGAAGCCGCGATCGACCTGGACATCGTCGTCGAGTACGGCATCAGCATCGCCGACCTGGGTCGCGGCATCCAGCGCAACGTCAAGGCCGCGATCGAGCGGATGACCGGCCTCAACGTTGTCGAGGTCAACATCAACGTCGACGACGTACACATGCCCGAAGCGCCCGAGGACCGTACCGAGTCCCGCGTCTCATGATCGTCACCGTCGTGGCCGGGCCGGACGAAGCGGTCGTCGACGGGGTCGACGTCGACCTGGTCGCCGCGGCGGTGCGCGGGTGCCCGGCCGTGGCGGATCTGGTGGCCGGCTCGCCGTCCGGCGCGGCCACCTATCTCCCCAGCCGGCGGGTCGACGGCGTCACCGTCACCGCCGGCACGGTCCTGATCCAGGTCCGCAGCCGCTGGGCGCCGGTGACCGAACTCGTCGCGCAGATCCGTTCCGCGGTGGGCGCGGTGGCACCGCTGCACCGCGTCGATGTGATCGTCGCCGACATCGAAGACCCGCCGCCCATGCGGATATCCCCATGACGGACCAGTTCGAGAAAGAGAACGCCATGAACCGTGCAACCTTGGGAACCGTCGTCGGGCTGGCGCTGGGCTTCGCCCTGGCCTTCGGCGGTCTCGGCCCCATGCTCATCGTCGCCCTGTTCGGCGGCCTCGGCTTCGCGGTCGCCCGGGCCGTTGCCGGCGACCTCGACCTCAGCGGCCTCCTGCAGGGCCGGCGGAACCCCCGATGACCGTCACCACCGAACCAGCCCGTCCCGGCATCGCGCCCCCGGCCGGTGACGCCGAGTTCGGGCAGATCACCATCGCCGACCGGGTGGTCGAGAAAATCATCGCACGTGCCGTCCTCGAGATCCCCGATGCCGGCGGTGCCGCACCGCGGGTCTTCGGGCACGCGATTCCCGGCGCCGGACACCTCGGCATCCGCCGCACCGGCCTGCGTCAGGCGCCGAAGGCCGCCGTGGACATCGACGGCCGGACCGTCTATCTGGACCTGACCATCAGCACCCGCTGGCCCGCCTCCATCGCAGACACCAGCACGCGGGTCCGCGACCACGTCCGCACCCGGGTCCACGACCTGACCGGGCTGACCGTCGCCGAGATCCGGATCACCGTCGCCGGCCTGATCGCCGGCCCCGCTCCCACGAGCCGGGCGGAATCATGAGGGTCTTCAACCGACTGCTGGCTCTGCTCCTTGCTGTCGGCGTGATCTTCGCCGCCGCCGTGGCGGTGACCGAGGTGATCGCGCAGCGTGCCGGCCACCGCCCCGTACTCCTCGACTGGCCCGGCGTCTACCGCTGGGCAGCGCACACCACCTGGGGGGCGGCACCCGTCGTGCTGCTGAGCATCGGTCTCGGGGCTGCCGGGCTGCTGCTGCTCACCGCGCAACTCAAACCGCGACGCCCGACCCGTCTCCCGATCGCCACCGACGACCCGGCCACCGACGCCGCCATCACCCGCGCGGGGCTCGCGCACACCCTGCGCCGAGCCGTCACCGGCATAGACGGCGTCAGCCGGGCCCACGTCACCGTCCGACGACATCGCGCCCGCATCAGCGTCACCAGCCGCGCCGCCGGCAACAACGGCGAGAGCGCCTTGCGTACGAGCCTGACCGAGACCGCCCGTCGGCAGCTCGACGCCCTGCACCTGATGCACCCTCCGGTGCTGTCCGTCCGGATCACCACGCGGGAACGCTGATGTACGCCGACCGCACCACCCGCGCCCTGCTCACGCTCCTCGGCGTGGCGCTGCTCGCCGCCGGCACCGCCGGGATTCTCGCCGGCACCGGCGTCTTCGGCCCCGAGCTCGGCGGCCGGTATCTGACCGACAACCCGATCGCCCGGTACCTCGGCGACAACGGCGTCTGGTTCTGGCCCGTTGCCGCTCTCGTCTGCGCGATCGTGGCCTTGCTCGCGTTGCGCTGGCTCACCGCCGTCCTGACTCCCCGCCCGCGCGTCGGTGACATCGCCATCGGCGCCGAACGGGCAGCCGGACCGACAGCGCTGAACGCCGACGCCCTCGCCGACGCCGTCACCGCCGAGATCAACTCCTACCGGGGAGTCGACACGAGCCAAGCCAAGGTCTACGGCACCCGCGCCGATCCCCGGCTCACGATCACCGTGCGCAGCGACGACGACGCGGACGTTGTCGCTCTGCGACACCGGGTCCAACAACAGGCTTTCGTCCATGTCCGCCAGGCCCTCGACCGGCCAGACCTGCCCATCGTCCTCAACCTCACCATAGGTAACCGGCAATCTGGCCGTGTCCTCTGAACCGTCAGCCACCCTGCGCGTCCAGGGGCGTGACATCAGGCGGCCGGCTCGGACCACCGTCGGCAGCACATGAGCCAGCACGCCCTTGTGCACCTCACCCCACCGTATCCACCAGCCAACCGGCTGAGCCGCGACGCGGCCGGTCGAGTCCTGCACGGCGACGAGGCGCCGGCTTGTCCGGCATCCGCGAGGGCGCCATCCAGCGGTTCCGGACCGGTGAGACCGCTCATCTGCGCTGAGGCCTGGTTGCCCGTGTTTCCGTCCCGCGAACGACACCGCCGACGTCGGCCAGAACGGCCGGTGAATGTCGCGGCTCGGGTCATGCGGCGGTGGAGTGATCCACCGATGCCCACACCACCTTGCCGCCGCGGGCCGGTATGGTGCCCCACCCGGCGGCGATCGCGTGCACCAGCTGCAACCCTCGCCCACGTTCGGAGTACGAGGGTTGCGGGCCGTGGATTTTCAGGTCGCTCGGCTGCGGGAAACGGGCGGCGCTGTCACGCACGGCGATGTGCAGGCCGGTGCCGCCGTGGGTCACGGTGACGATGAAATCCGTGCCGGCGTGCTCGACCGCGTTGGCGGCGAGCTCCGACATGATCAGCGCGCTGTCGGCCTTCAGGTGCGCGAGGTTCCAGGTCTGGCACGCCTGGACGGCGAGGTCTCGGGCGGCTCCCGCCGAGGCCGGAAGCGGCGCCAGGCGGGCGTGGAGCCGGTCGGCCCGGGCAGCCCGTTCGGTGATCGCGATCCGCGCGTCCATCAGGGTGGCGCACACGCGTGGCTGAGGTCCCTGCCGGCTGCGGAACCGCCCGCTCAACGCCGTCTCGGCGGGCAGGCAGAACACCACATGCGCCGGAGCGGGCGCGAGCCGGGCCTGTCGCCAGGCCGCCAGCCAGAAGGGCAGGCTGACCGCGTGCGGATCCTCCAGGTGCCGCAGATCGACGATGATCACGGTGGACGGTCCGGCCAGGCACAGCCGCAACTGGATGCTGACATGCTCGCCGAGCAGTGCCGTCCACGGGCCCCGGGCACGGAGCTCGACCACCGCGGTGCTGGCGTCACCGGTGATGGTGACCCCTACCCGATCGTCGCCGATCGCTGCTGTCAGCAGGTATGGAGCTCTCAGCGGTGTGGCCTGCTCGATCCGGTCCAGGCCGGAGGCCCCGGAGCCGTCGTCGAGGCGCTGGGAGTCACCGGCGGGATCGGGAGAAAGGTCTCTTGAGGGCGGGTGTGTCGGTTTTTCGACGACCATGAACGCTCCCGGCACCTAGTCAGATGGGTGCGCTACCGGGGGCTGGGGTAGCCGGAGGGGGCGATGAGTCGTCCCGCCCACCATGACGATATCCCGCCCGGCTCCAGGTTCAGCTCACCCGGAGGACGGACCCGCACGGCTGATGTCGCCGATATGCAGCCCGGCCGGGCGACCGCTCACGTGGCGGGTCGCCTGGTTCTGGTGGACCGTTGTTCCCGCTGAGTCCAATCTTCAGAGGAACGTCGAACGCCCGCGATCGCGGTTGTGAGGGCTGATACCCGCAATGTTCGTCCAGCCGACCGGAGCAATCGGGGATATCCTTACGGGATATGGCTACTTACCGCACGGCCGCGACGCTTCTTTCCTCGGACGGCACCCGGACCCAGGGCACCGTCGCGCTCTTCAGCGAGCCCGGGCGCAAGGGTGGGAATCCGCCCTGGGCCGGTGATTTCCGCCCCGCGAACGACGCGGTCGAGATCGGCAAGAATGCCGTCGGAAAGAGCTTCGCGCTGGAGCTGCCCGGCGGCAGCACGGGCAAAGTCGTCGTGCAGAGTCTCAAGAGCGGTAAGGGCGGCGCCACACTGGCGCTGATGGGCGAGGACGCGCCGCCGTTCTGATCCACGGCACCGGCGGGAAACGCTCGCGGCCCGGCTGACAAGGCGGGCACGCGAGCCGATGGGACTCCTCGGGAAAGCCTGCGGTCAGCGGTTCGTGGGCGGAACGTGCGAGGGCGACTTCGCCGCGACCTTGGCCTTCTTGGCCGCTCGCTTCTCCTTGATGGTGCTGCCCTGCTTCTTTCGATCTTCCTTGTGCGCGGATTTGTCAGCCATCTGAGCTCCTCGTGTCTCGCGCGTGCCCCGGCCGCCACCGTTGCGCCGGTCAGGGACGTGCGTTTCGGCGGCGAAGTATTTCCTCAGGCCTTGGCGGTCGGCGCCGTCGGGATGGCAGACGCACCGGCAAAGCGGATGAGTTCAACCTACTCCGAAAAACCTCCCCGGGGCGGGCCAACTGACGACCGATGAACGGCGGTACATTTGTCGATGCGGCGACTGTTCGTCGGTCCACGATGCTTCGAGCCGCAGGGTCGGACGACCTCGAGAGCGGGCGTTAGTGAGCATTCACTTGTCCAGGGGCGGCACGCTGCGGCGGGTCGTGCTCAGCTGCGATGTGGCGGGGTGCCCCGTCCAGGTCGAGCCCCCGGCGACCGAGGCCTGGCGCAACGACACGGACGCCCGGTTGTGGGCGCGGGAGCACGCTGCCGGCTGGACGTCGGACCCCGGCCGCCAGACCGACTACTGTCCCGGCCACGCCACCTTCAGCGCGGTGCCGGCGTCCGGCGACACCCCGCCCCGGCCGACCGCAACCGTGCGGGATCCGTCGGGCAACCCGCTCAACCGGGACGAGTACACCCAGCGGCTGCGGGAGCTGCTCGTCGCCGACGACATGGCGGTGGAGCAGGCCCCGTTGCTGACGGCGGCCCAGGCCACCGTGGCGGCCCGGCTGCTGGACGAGCTGGCCGGTGTGTACCGGGGCGAAAGCCTGGGCGCCCTCGCCCGCGAACTCTCCGCACTGCTCGACAGCCGGCGCCGCGACGGGGTCTGAGCCCGGCCGGAGCGAACATCGGCCGCCGGGGCCGGAGCGGATCGATCCGCCTCAGCCGAGGGCGAGGATCCGTGCGTCCTGCATGGCGCTGGCCATCATGTGCCGGCACGTGCCGGCGGAGCAGCGGGAACTCGTCCCTCTCCTGGTCCGCGAAGTGGTCGCGCAGGGCGTCGGACAAGGCCGCGAACCGGTCGTCGACGTCGGCGTGCCCGACGCCGGGCCGGTCCAGCTCGGCGATCGAGCGGTCGAGCTGTTCACCCCTGGTCTGAAGGCCGAGGGCGACGGCGTCGCCCTCCGGGCCGCTGTTACGGACGGCCGGGTGAGCGATCGCGCTCTCGCCGAACTGGTGTCGGTGCACGCGGGCGCTTCACGGGACCATCCTGGCGGGGGAGACGACAACGCCCGCGCCGGCGGCGCTCCGGTGCTGAAGGGTGGAGATGAGAGCCAGGGTCGATTCGGCGCCCTGGTTCAGGTTGGGTCCGTGCAGGGTCAGCCCGTCGTAGCCCCCGCCGGTTGCCGGATCCCACATCACCTCGCCGATGTCGTTGGCGCCGAGGAACCAGTCGACGCATTGGCGTACGCCGGTGTGCCAGACATGGTCACCGGTGAGGGCCGCAGCGGTGGCGCAGGCGTCGGCCAGCGCCGCCACTTCGATCGGTTGCTGGTCGTGGCGCAGCCGAGGGCCGCCCGACTGCCAGCCTGACGACGGAAGCACCGAGAGGTGGTTGTCGCGGGTCTGGATGCGCAGCAGCCAGGTCAGCATCCGCAGGCCCGCGGTCAAGTCCGGGGGGTCGTCGAGGAGGTCGCCGGAGATGATGAGGGCTTCGGCGAGGGCGGCGTTGGCGTAGGTGAGCCGTTGCTCCGGCCACGGCCAGCCCGGGTCGGAACCCGGATGACCGATGACGGCGCCGGCATCGGCGAGAAGCCCGGCCGCCGGCTCGTTGCCCGGGTCGGCGCGGAGCACCTCGGCGGCGCCGAGCGCGGCGAAGGCCATGGACCGCGGTGCGGTGGCCCGGCACCAGGCCCCGCGGTTGAAGGCGAGGAGGGCCTCGTGGCGGATCCACGGGACCGGGCAGCGGGCGGCGGCGGTGCCGAGGCCCCACAGCGCGCGGCCCCACCAGTCCCCGAGGCCGGGCTGGTCCGTCCACTGGCGGTGGAACGCAAGTCGATTGTGGAAGGCGCCATTGGCGTCCTGCGCGTGAGTGAGGAAGGTCAGGTAGCACTCGGCGAGGCGCAGCACCTCGGCCGTGGGGGCGGCCTCGCGGCTGGTGACCACGAGGCCACGGGCGACGTCATCGGTGCAGTAGCCGTGCTCGCGCCGGGCCGTGGCATGCCGGGCGTGTTCGAAGAGGCCGGTGTCGTCGGTGAGCCGGACCAGATGCTCGAAGGTGGGGACCGGAACGGTCCGGCCGGTTCCCGGTGCGGCAACCGCTGTCCTGACCGTCACGGGCCGGCCACAGCGACCGGGCTGGCGCCGGCGATGAGCAGCGTCGCGGCCAGTTCGTGGTACCGCTGGGCAACGGCCGGCCAGCGGAGCGCCGGTCCTCCGTGACCGTTGCGGTCGAGCAGCGTGGCGGCCAGCGCGGGCCTGGTGACGATCCGGCGGATCGCAGCCGCCAGAGCGACCGGCTTCCTGTGCGGTACGAGCAGGCCGGGCCCGTCGGTGAGCAGCTCCACCGCGTGCGGGAACGCGGTCGCGACGACCGGGATCCGAGCCGCGACCGCCTCGACGAGGACCCCCGAGGTGACCTGTTCGGTGGAGTCGTACGGCAGCACCACGACATCGGCCGAGCGGACGAGGGCCCGCAGTTCCGCATCGTCGAGGTAAGCCGACTCGTACCGCACCTGGTGGGCGACGCCGAGGGATGCGCCGAGCTGGTGCAGGCCCGCCCGGTACGCCTCGCCGTGCAGTTCGACCACCTTGGGATGGGTCCGGCCGGCCACGGTGTAGACGGGTGCCGGCTCGAGATCCCGCAGCAGCGCCAGGCTGCGCAGCGCCCACTCGATGCCCTTGCCCGGGCCCAGCAGTCCCCAGGTCAGCAGATGAGGCTGGGCGTACCGCCGTTGCTCGGCGCCGGCGTAGTCGGAGGCACCGTGCGGGATCACAGAGACTTTGGTGGCGTCGACGGTGTAGCCGGCGAGGAGCCGGTCGTACGCGGTCTTGGTGATGGCCACGACCGCGCCGGCGGCCGCCACGATCTCTTCGAGCAGCGATCTCTGGCTCGGGGTGGGGCGGGTCAGCACGGTGTGCAGGACGACGATGCTCGGCACGGTGAGCCGGTGCAGTACAGAAAGGACTTCGCCGCCGTCGCGACCGGGGTAGATGCCGTACTCGTGCTGAATGACGGCGATGTCGAAGGTGTTGAGCACGTCGGCCGTCGCACGCCAGCCGGCCGGTGTCGTCGCTGTCCAGGTGTGCACCACGCCGGGCGCGGGCGCCGGGTCGGTGCCGTGCGCGGCGACGCGTACGACGCCGCCCGGGATGCCGGTCTCGTCCAGCTGGGCGGCCAGCGCGGAGTTGAAGGTCGCCAGGCCGCAGTGGGTGGGCGGGTGAGTGCTGAGGAATCCGTACCGGATCGTCATGTGCCGTGCCTTTCGGTCGTCGGCCCGCAGCGGTTGCTCACCGGCCGGGTCGAGAGAGCGGAGCGGGCTTCAGCGCCCGTCCTCGACGAGCAGCCGTTCGTAGACGGCCAGGTAGCCGGCGGCCATCCGGCCGGCGCTGACGCGTTCGCGGGCCCGCGTGCGGCAGCCGGCCCGATCGGCCATGTGGATGGGGGCCACAGCCGCGACCGCTTGGTCGACAACTCGGACGAGATGACCGGTGACGCCCTCGTCGAGGAGCTCGGGCAGTGCTGCGCAAAGGCAAGGAGGAGCCAGCCGAGGTGACTGTGCACGAAGTCGAACTCGCGCGACTGCGCCAAGGCGTGCATCGCCTCGGCTGTCCGGCCGCCCGTTGACGGATCGTCCCCGTACCCTCGCGGGCACACGCCGTCCAGCCGGGCCGCGGTGACCGAACCCAAGGTTGCGAAGAGCGTCACGTCGACACCCCGCGGCCACCAGGCCATCCGCGAGCCGGCCGGTCACCTGTTCCCAGGGCCCGTACGCCCGCGGCGGGGTCCGCCATGCGACCGGCCCTAGCGGGCCGACCCTCATGCGGGTCCGGATCCGGCCAACTCGGCCAACTGGGCCGGATCGAGACGGAGGGTGGCCAACAGGCCGCCGTGCCGGGCGGGGTCGATACGATCGGGTAGCTCCCGGTCGACGAAGTCGGCCCGGTGGTGCTGACCACGCTCACGAAGAATGGCGAGGACGTCTACCTTGGCTATGGTCATTGTCTGCTTCCTGGATCTACCTGCGGCGTGAAGTGAGGCCGCCGGAGTCTGGAGCGACAGTTCTCATGCTACGCCTGTCGCCGGGGCCGGGCCGCGGTCGGTGACTTTCGACGACCGCCGGCGGTGACCACCGATACCGGGGCCGACGGCGCCGAAACGCCGTCCGGAGCGTCATCGGCCGCCGCGGTCGAAGTGCGCGCGCCGGCTCGGCGACGCGCCGGGGCAGGGACCGTCTCGGGCGTTCACCGTGGCTATACGCCGCCGGGTGCGCACGGACGAAGATGCCGAGGCATGGGCGACGATGACGAACGAGAAGATCGTCGATGCTCGGCGTCCTTGTTCGTCGCCACCGAACCGACGGGTCGGGTGACTGCTCACGCCTGCAGCACCGCTGCGGATTTCGGCTCTCAGGTCACAGCGCCGCGCGGCGCGACCTCAATCGCAGCGACGCCTCGGCTGTACAGGACGACGAGGCGATCGCCGTGCTTGGTACGCAATGCTCCGGAATCCTGGGCCAGGGTCGAGATAACGTGTTCCACCAGCTCCTCCTCGTCGGAGATGCCGGGTTCGTTGCACGTTATGTCCATGCGGTCGCCGCCGACGAGCCGTACGCGGAGCACTGTAGTCGCCATGTTGTGAAGCTACCCGTGTCGCGCCGCCGGCGACCATCGCCGCCGTCCTCCGCCGAATGCGGTGTCTCCGTCCGGGTGTTGAGGCCGACCGCGCCCATGAGCGAACCGCCCATGCCGACTGCGGCGCCGAGGCCGTGCAGAGTGCGGATCGTGGTGTGACGGTCATTCAACTGGTGCGCCTGGGTTGACCGGTACGTGTGGGAAAGCAGCCGGCTGCTGCTCGGTGACTGCGTACTCGCGAAGTCGGGCCGGGCCGGAGCCGAGGCCGTAATAGGCGGAGAGTTTCTCCTCGTCGGCCGGGTTGAGGTCGCCGCCGGCGTCGATCCGCGGAGCGTCCGTGATCCGGGCCTGATCGAACGGAACCTCGAGCCCGTCGTCGGCCAGGGTCGCTCCCTCCAGCGGCACGAAGGATTCCGTGGCGCCGGTAGGGCCGGTCCGGACGCTGATCCACTCCGGTGCGCCGGTCCGGTCGTCGAGATACACCCGGCCGGCGGAGCCGATCTTTGCGCCGTCGCCGGCGTAGACGTCGGCCCCGTTCAGATATTGCAGGTCAGCCTGAGTGATCACGTGGTGTCCTCTCCGAGGATGGTGCTGGTGCTGTCACGGCGACTTCTGCGCCGCGAGGGCTTCTCGGATATCGCCCGCTTCGCGTCGGGCCGCATCGGCGTCGTGGGCCAGGTCAGGGTCGGTGTCAGGCTGCGGCACGCAGAGCAGGAGCGCCTTCGGCCGTACGGTGACCAGCAGTTCCCGGGCTGGGGCGATGAGGTCGCCGTCGAGCTGGCGGGGCTGGACCCGGTTGCTGCGGATCTGCACGCGGGTGGCGGTGAAGGTCTCCATCCGGGCGACGGTTCCCCGGCGGCGCAGCAGGCCCCAGCCGAGCGACACCCAGTGTCGCAGGGTCCGAGGGCTCAGGACGGCGACGTCGAGCAGTCCGTCGTCGGGCTGGGCGTCGTTGAGCAGTCGCATGCCACCCTGCAGGCGGCCGACGTTGCCGACGATCACGGTGCGGGGGCGGCGGGTGAACGAGGGCCGGTCGTCGAGGGTGATGCGGATCCGCATGGGACGGTCGCGCAGGTGCTTGGCCGCTCCGGCAGCGTAGGCGAGCCAGCCGAGGTGCTTCTTCGCCGTGCTGTTGGTCGCGTCGAGCATGTGGGCGTCGAAGCCCATGCCGGCCATCACGGCGAAGCTCTGCTCGCCGACGACGCCGACGTCGATGCGGCGACGCCCGCCCTGCAGCACGACCTCGACGGCGGCCGCCACGTCGCCGGTGAGGCCCAGATTGGCGGCCAGCAGGTTGCCGGTGCCGGCGGGCAGGACGGCGAGGGCGACGTCGGTCCCGGCGAGGGCCGTTACGCAGGCCATCACGGTGCCGTCGCCGCCGCAGGCGAAGACGAGCTGGACGCCGTCTCGCACGGCCTGACCGGACTGTCCGGCGCCGGGGTCGTCGGCCGTGGTCTCCAGCCACATCGGTTCGGGCCACCCGGCGGCGCTCAGGGCGCCGGTGATGGTGCGGCGCAGGTCGTCGCGGTCGGCCACTTTGGTCGGGTTGACGACGACGGCTGTCCGCAGAGCGCTGGGTGGTGGCGGCCGGGAGGTGGTCGGTGTACGCATGGCTGGATGTCCTCGCGGTCGGTGGAACTGGCGGAAGACAGCGAGCGCCGCGTCCCCTGGATAGTGGTGGCGGCGCCGGCCGGTGCGACCGGAAGCTGTCGGCGGCGCGGGCTCCGGCCTGGGCCAGTCCGTGATCAGAACATCGGTGCCCGACGGCAGGCGGCTGGCGAACGCAGGGGGCCGGTGACCGGCCACATCAACGATGGTGACTCGTCGCTGTCGGACAGTGACTACCCGCGCGGGCGGGGCTCAAACGGTGCACGGCAACCGTGCCCGGGTCCGGGCTCCCGGGTCCGGGGGAGCGTGGACGAGCGGCGGTCAGCCGATGGGTCCGACCGCGGCCAGCAGTTCGGGCGTACGGCGGTTGTCAGCCCCGTCGGCCGCGGCGGCCAGCACGGTTTCGGCTCCCGCAGGGCTCGCGTCCGGCGGCACCACCAGCAGGTCGAAACGGTCACGCCCGAAGTCGGTCATGACGGTGATCAGCCCGGCCGGCTGAGAGGTGAACCAGCCGAGCCGCACCCCCCGGCCGCCCACGGTGATCCGCCGGGGGTGCGGCTCGTCCCACTCGGCGGAGCTCAACAGCACATGTGTGATCTCACCGCGCAGGCTCGCCAGAGCCGTCACCAGAGCAGGGAGTTCCACCACCGCGTCGGTCGTCCGGGGCCACCAGGCTCCGTCGAGAGCAGTGGCCCGGGAGGAAACCGGGTCCATCCGCAGGCGTACGGCGTCGTCCGGTGTTCGTGGCGTGCGGGTCTTCGTGGCTCTGGTCATCGGAGTCCCCTCCTGTTGGCGACGTCCGCGCCATCGAAGGGCGGGCACGGTGCGCTCGTCGGAAGAGACGTCGAGAAGCCGGTATTCCTTCACAGTACGCTTCCGCCTCCCGCGGCGATGCATACTGTGGACGCTGTCCGGTGGCACTGTCATCGGTATCGGTATCGGTATCGGCTTCGGCCGGCGCGCGCGGCCGATGACCGTGTGCCTCACGGCCTCCGTGAGCCTCGTCCTCGACTGTTCAGCGGGTCGGACCCGCGCCCACGGCGGTCCCCGACGAGGGGAACAACAGTGACACCTCCGGAACAGCGAACCGATCCGGTTCCCGCTCCCCACCCGCGAGCTGGGCTCCAGCCGGCCGACGACAACGACCTGTTGCTCGATGACGGCTGGTGGCCTCGTTGCGACAACCTCGACGCGCAGTTGCGTGTTCTGCTGCCCGCGCTCGACCAGGTCTGCGGCACGGTGGCACGTCTGCTGCTCGGCGCCGCGGGCTGGACGACCCGGCCGCATCAGGTGCTGCTGGCCGACCGTACCGTCAGCCTCGGCTATCTGGCCGGTCAGCCGCGGTCGATGATCACCGTTCGCTGCCTCGACGGTGGCACCTTCACCGTGCGTGTCGCGCCGTCGGAGCCCGTCACCGCTCGGCGCCTCCACTCCCGGACGGCCTGTTTGCCGCCCTGCTGAGCGGGTATCCTTCGCGTACTGCACTCACCGTCTCGGACGGAGATGTGTCGGCCGTCCAGACTCCGCGGCCTCCTCGTCAGCTTGATGCTCGCCGGTCCCTCCACGCGCCGGCCAGCAGGTATTTAGGAGTCGCGCGATGAGCGCATCAGTGAGACAAGGGCCGAAGACCACCGGTAGTGACTTCTCCACGCTGAACCGGCAGATCGCCGAGGCCGGGCTGCTCGAACGCCGGCCGGCCTACTACGCCGTACGAGCGTCTGTCGTGTTCGCTCTGTTCGCCGGCACCTGTTTCCTCTTCTCCCTGCTCGGCTCGTCCTGGTGGAACATCGGGGTGGCCGCGCTGCTGGGGCTGATCTTCGCGCAGGCGGCCCTGCTGGCGCACGACGTGGCCCACCGCCAGGTGTTCCGCACGAAACGGCCCAGTGAGATCGCAGGCCGGATCGTGGCCAACGTCGCCGTCGGCATGAGTTACGGCTGGTGGACGGAGAAGCACACCCGCCACCACAACAATCCGAACCATGACGATCTCGACCCGGACGTGCAACCCGAGCTGCTGATCTGGACCACCGAGTCGGCGTGGGGGCGCCGAGGGATGAAGGGCTTCGTCAACCGCCACCAGGCCGGGCTGTTCTTCCCCTTGCTGATGCTCCTCGGTATCGATCTGCGCATCTCCAGCGTCAAAGCGCTGCGGCGGCCGGGCATGAAACGCCGAGGACTGGAAGCGGGCCTGATGGCACTGCACCTGATCGCCTATACGGCCGCGCTGCTGCTGGTGCTGTCGCCCCTGCAAGCATTGGTGTTCTTCCTCGTGCACCACGCCGTGTTCGGGGTCTATCTGGGGATGACCTTCGCCCCCAACCACAAGGGCATGCCACACCCGGACGGCACCGAGGACTACCTGCGCAAGCAGGTGCTGACCGCGCGCAATGTCAAGGGCGGCCGGCTGACCGACGTGGCCCTCGGCGGATTGAACTATCAGATCGAGCACCACCTGTTCCCGGCGATGCCCACCCCGAACCTGCCCAAGGCGCAGCCCCTCGTGCGGGCGTATTGCGAACGGGCTGGGGTCTCGTACGAGGAACCAGCCTGATCGAGTCATATCGGCAGGCGCTGCGTCATCTCCACGCCGTCGGAGCCCCGCTGCGGGCTGCGAGCCGCGACCGGCGCGCCCGGGGCGGCACCGTCACACCGACGTTCCGCTGACGTCCGCGTCCGGTCCGCGAACGAGCATTCACAGCTTGTCTCGAAAGTTGGTCGATCCTGCGGGCCGCCGTCAGAGGGGGGACCCGGTCGGCCCGCAGGATCGCCGTTTCGTCGTCCACGCCGACGCACCGGCCCACGAACGGACGACCGGGTGGCTTCGCCCGTCACGACGCCGTAGCGTTGGCGCCACGGCTCCCAGCCCCTGAGCCGGTCGCTCCAGCCCCTGGCGGCATCTGATGGCCGCAGCTCTGGAGCGTCAATGATCGGAAATCGTCGTCACCGCCAACCAACGGTGCGCGCCGGAGCGGATCCCGGGATGGACAGTCTCGCCCAGGCCAGCGATTCCACTCTGATCGAGCTGATCTCGCGGGGGCATGAGGCCGCGTTCGTCGCGCTGTTCGACCGGACCTTGCCGAGGTCCCGAGCCGAGCTGGCGACTCTGCCCGACGCCCGACACGGCCAGATCCTCGCGGCCAGCTACGTCGAGGTGTGGTGGCTGGCCGGTTGCCATCGCGCGCCGGAGGTCGACGCCACGACCTGGATCACCGGGATCGTCCGGCGGCGCGTCGACGAGGCACTGCGATGGACGCAGCCGGACGTGGACCCGCCCTTGACGGACCCGAGGCCCAGTTACAGCGAACTGGAGATCGCAGCCCTGCTCCGACGGCCGCTCGGCGACCTGCCGGGGGCATGACCGCGCCGGGAGGACACACCACGACGGGGAAGTGGTTGCCATAACCGGTATCCGATCCGTGAACGCCAGCGCGAACCGACCGGGCCCGGTTCGGCCCTCGGTACCGTCGCGCTGCCCTGGCCGTACCCGGCGGTGCCGACGATTCCGTCAGCGGCTGCAACACGCCGGTGGCCGGAGGCTGCCCGTACGCTGCCGGTCCGGCGACGCTTCGTCCGCGGCGTGTTGGCCATGACCACGATGGGGCGGCTGCTGATCCGCTCGGACGCCGACCTGCTCGCCGCATCCTGGCCGGCTGGCTACGCTCTCGGGCCCGACCCGCGGCCCGGCCCGCCGACCACGGTGTCGGCAGGTCATCGCCGTCGACGGCAAGACCGTCCGCGGTGCTCGCCCGCGCCGACGGCAGCCCGGTTCCCCTGTTGACCGCGCTGGGTACTTGCAGGTGGCGAACTGATTGGCATTGACAAGCGGCATGGTCCTGCGCAGGTGGCCGTGGCGGCGAAGTCGACCGGATATCCACCGTCGAGGCGGTACTGGAAGCTTGTAGCCGTTTGTCCCCGCGAAGAAGTCCCTTCCAGATCAAAGGCGATGCTCGAGGATTTGTTCGCTTCGCAGTGACTGAACGGCTCGTTCTGACAGCGTTGGACCCCTTTACTCGGCCGAGTATACTTTCAAACGACCTGGTAAACGGTTGTTAGCGCGGCGCTGGGCTCTCTAAGTGCTGGGGGTCAAGGGCTCGCAGGTTCAAATCCTGTCAGCACGACCGAAGGTTTTCGCAGTTCAGAAGGCTGGTCTAGATCTTGGTCCAGCCTTCTTCGCGTTCGTGGGGACCACAAGAGTCAAGTGGCGCCGGTCGTAGCGCACTTTGACTGCTGGTCCAGAAATCCGCAGCAAGCAAGTGTTACTGCCGACTTGGTCATTCTGTGTGTCAAGGCGCCGCTGACGCGGCGCGACCGTGCCCGCTCGCGCCCGGCCTGCTGGCGGCCTCCGGCTGGCATCGGCCGGCGCGCGGGCCGCACCATGGCATTCCATCCTCGCTCCTGGAGCTCGACTTCGGCCGGCGGCAGTCCTGCGGACCCCGGAAGGCGCGAGCGACAACTCGGTCGGCCTTCCCTCTCGCCTCAATGGTCCAGCACCCGTGCCAGGCGTCAAGGACGCCCCGCGTCGCTTCGCGATGGCCTGCGACCACCCTTGACCCTGGCATCGGTGCTGGTGGAGGGCTCTTGAGAGGGGCCGGAGAAGAAGCGTTGGCACTGCACTACCAATCCGGCCGTTCTTGGTGGTGATGAACAGGCCGTCCCAGGGGTCGTGCAGATCGCCGCCCTGTTGTGGGGGTTCGGCGCTGCGGCGTAGCTGGGCCGCGCGGACGTGGCGCGACGATGCCGGCGGCTGCACGCCCCGGGAGTCACGCTAAAGAAACTTTAAGGAACGCTTGCTCAGCGTCATGAACTGCTGCCACCTCATTGCTCGTATATCTCGGCACAAGCAGTACCGAGACGAAGAGGAGCCGTGCATGTATCGACGCGGAGTCAGCAGCCGGACGCGCAAGCTGGTGATTGGAGGTGCCGTCGCAGCGCTGCTCGGCTCGGCGCTCGCGGTCGGCACGGGGATGAGCCAGGCCGCCGAACAGGGCAACGCCGGAGTCGGCTCCCGTGACATCAACGCTTTGGTGCCGGCGCTGGGTTTCAGCCCGGGCGATCCGAACGCGACGGCCGATCGCGTGGGCCCTACCGGGGTGAAAGTTCCCGGTCGCTGCCCGCCCACTCAAGCCCAAGTGAACGCGCAGGTAGCGCTCAAGAATGGGAATCTTCCGAGTGGAACGGACCTTGAGAGCCGCATCCAACGTTTCGAAAAGACCTTGTCGGCGATTCAGGACTTGAAATGTCCCGCATCTTCCACGACGTTGCTGGGCCGCTTGAAGTCCTTGACCGCGCTGCGCGGAGACGCGAACCGCGATAACGCCCTGCGTGGTCTGGGGTTGAACGAAACGCCAGCGGATAAAGCCGCCGCCCCAGGATCCGGTGACGCGGCCGCGGGTGGAGCGACGGGGAACGCCGGACCCGGCTCCGGTGACATCAACGCTTTGGTGCCGGCGCTGGGTTTCAGCCCGGGCGATCCGAACGCGACGGCCGACCGCGTCGGCCCTACCGGGGTGAAAGTTCCCGGTCGCTGCCCGCCCACTCAAGCCCAAGTGAACGCGCAGGTAGCGCTCAAGAATGGGAATCTTCCGAGTGGAACGGACCTTGAGAGCCGCATCCAACGTTTCGAAAAGACCTTGTCGGCGATTCAAGACTTGAAATGCCCCGCATCTTCCACGACGTTGCTGGGCCGCTTGAATTCTTTGACCGCGCTGCGCGGAAACGCGAACCGCGACAACGTCCTGCGTGGTTTGGGTTTGAACGAAACGCCGGCCGGATAAAGCCGCAAGACGCGCCAGCGAAATGAGCGGCTCGCAGAGCGGCGCCGCTGACAACGACAACCTGATCCTCCGCGGATCCTGATCCACCAAACGGAACCGCCTCGCCGGAGGCCCTCGCACCACGGGGGTCTCCGGCGCGTCCGTGTGTCATGCGCGCGGTGATCTTCAAGCACGTCCAGGTCAGTGGCACCGACCGCGGTTACCGGGGCGCGGACCACTTCGACTGGCCCCGCTTCGCCGTACTGGACGCGACCGGCTACGACGGAGCAGCGCGCGCCGAGTCCCTCACGGCCAAGACGGAGACGAGCGCGATCGCCGCCTCCGTCTGGCGCCTGCTCGTGCCGTCGCAGACCGCCCGGCCCTCGACGGACCGGGCTGCCTGCGGTGATCCGGCGAGGGTGTCACGAGCTCGACCATGACTGGTTGGATCCGCCCGTACAGTCCCACAGCTGCACGCGGGCCCCGTTCTCGGTGCCGTTCTGCGCGATGTCGAGGCAGCGTCCGGAGGCGACGCCGACGACGGTTGCGCCGGTGACGGTCCACTGCTGGTTGGTGCCGCCGTTGCAGTCGTAGATGACGACCGGTGTGCCGTTGGTGGTGCCCCGGCCGCGGGCGTCGAGGCACTTGGTGCCGTAGACCCGCAGTTCCCGCGCGGAGGTGGCGCTCCACTGCTGGTTGGTGCCGCCGTTGCAGTCGTAGATGGCGACCTGGGTGTTGTTGACGGTGGTGGCGCCGGGAACGTCGAGACAGCGTCCGGAGCCGCCGTTGCGCAGCCGGTTGCCGGGCGCCGGTTCGGTGCCGGTGAGGCCCCAGGCGTACCGGAGCCGTCCGGCGCCCGTGACGTTGGGGGTGGTCAGGATCAGGTTGGTGCCGCTGCCCTGGAGCTTCTGCATGGCGTACCAGTCGTCGTTCTGCCCGGCGGTGAGCTTGCCGCCGATGCCGGGCCAATAGACGGACCCCATGCTGAGGTCGCGGAGCACCTGGGTGGTGGCGCGGAAGTAGCGGACGAAGTTGTCGGTGCTGCCCGCGTCGTCGTAGTTGAGGCCGGTGTCCATGGGAGCGCCGAACTCGTCGATGACGGTCCGGTCGGCGCAGCCGCCGATGGCGTCGCGCAGGAAGTTCACCCAGCCGTCGTACGTCTTCGCGCCGCTGAAGAACGTGTAGTGGTGCAGGGACAGGTACGTCCCGTCGAAGCGGCTGTCCGAACACATCGTCCTGATGTCCTGGTTCAGGCCGGAACCGCTGATGAACACGCGGTTGCGGGGCACGGACGGCCGGGCGGCGAGCCACGCGGCGGCCACGTTCTTCCACTCGGCCGCGCTGTAGCCGCCCGGCTCGTTCATCGGCTCGAAGGAGACCAGCGGGTCGGCGCCGTACCTGGCCACGACGGTGTTCCACATCGTGTTGAAGGCGGCGGTGTCGGTGATCCGGCCACCGGCGGCCGCCCGTCCGTCCTCCCAGAACGACAGGATGACCTTCATCCCGCGGGCGCTCGCCGAATCCATGACGCCGGTGTAGGAGTTCCACCAGGCGGTGCCGACGGACGCGGTGTTGATCGGCAGCCGGACGGTGTTCGCGCCGAGATTGCGTTCGAAGCCGGCGAGGACGGCATCCGCCTTGGCGCGGACGGTGGTGTAGCTGTCGCCGCTGCTGAGCCCGTACAGCACCAGCGGTTCTCCGGTGAAGTTGTCACCGGCGCGGGCCCAGTTCACACCCCGGAACTGGTTCGTCGCGGCCGACGCGCCGGACGCGGTGAGCACGAGGGCGAGCGGGATCGCGACGAGCGCTACCACGGCGCCGGTCAGGGCCTTGAAGGCCATGCGGGATGCGATCTCTCGTCGGATCATGACGCTCCCTGTCGGGTGGTGGGACCGGACATCGAGATGGATCGAAGGATTGTTTCTGCAGGGTGAACGCTGCGTCAAGTATTGACTACCCTCGATGAACTACCTAGCGTATGACGTCATACGAATCGCTGAGCGATCGTTCGGACCCGAAATTGTGACCGTTCACAAGATCACCGGTGTGGCCCGTCCGCGGCCCGAGGCGCTAGGGGGTCCGATCCCGTGGCCGACGACAAGGTGACCATTCCATGAGAAGACGCGCGATGGCGGCGGCAGCGACCGCCGTGCTCACGGCCGCCGGCACGGTGGCGACCATCCTCGGTCCCGGTTCCCCCGCCACCGCCCACCCGGTCAACGCGGCCGACTTCCAGCAGGTCGAGCTGGCCCGGGGCGTCGGCGAACTGGGGGAGCCGATGTCGATGGCGGTCCTGCCGGACCGCTCGGTGCTGCACACGGCCCGCAACGGCGTCCTCCGGCGGACCACCGCCTCCGGCGTCACCTCCGTGATCGGCACGCTGCCGGTCTACACGCACGACGAGGAGGGACTGCAGGGCGTGGGGGTGGATCCCGGCTTCACCACCAACCGGTTCATCTACCTGTACTACGCGCCGCCGCTGTCCACACCCGGCGGCGACGCACCGGCGAACGGTACGGACTTCTCGGCGTGGAACGGCGTGAACCGGCTGTCCAGGTTCACCCTCAACGCCGACTACACCCTCAACACCGGCAGCCAGGTGACCGTCCTCGAGGTCGCCACGAACCGCGGGATGTGCTGCCATGTCGGCGGCGACATCGATTTCGACGCCGCCGGCAACCTCTACCTGTCCACCGGCGACGACTCGAACCCGTTCGACTCGGGTGGCTACACGCCCATCGACGAGCGCAGCGACCGCAACCCGGTCTACGACGCGCAGCGCAGCGCGGGCAACACGAACGACCTCCGTGGCAAGGTCCTGCGGATCAAGGTGAACGCGGACGGGTCGTACTCGATTCCCGCGGGCAATCTCTTCCCGCCGGGCACCGCGCGGACCCGGCCCGAGATTTACGCGATGGGCTTGCGGAACCCGTTCCGGCTCAGCGTCGACAAGCCGACCGGCGCGCTGTACGTGGCCGACTACGGGCCCGACGCCGGCACGACCACCTCGACGCGCGGACCGGCGGGCCAGGTCGAGTTCAACCGGATCACGTCCGCGGGCAACTACGGCTGGCCCTACTGCACCGGCTCCAACACGACCTCGGAGACGTACGTGGACTACGTGTTCCCGTCCGGACCGTCGAGGAACCGGTTCAACTGCGCCGCTCCGGTCAACGACTCGCCGCGCAACACGGGGCTGACCAACCTGCCGCCTGCGCGCGCGGCGTGGATCAAGTACGACGACTGCTCGCTGCCCGCGTTCGGCTGCGGTTCGGAGTCGCCGATGGGCGGTGCGGTGTACCGCTACGACGCGGCCAACCCGTCCGGGGCCAAGTTCCCGGCCGCCCTCGACGGCCACTACTTCGCGATGGAGTTCGGCCGGCGCTGGATCAAGAGCATCGACGTCAACGCCGACGGGTCGGCCGGGCAGATCAGCGACTTCCCCTGGCGCGGCACGCAGATCATGGACAGCGCCTTCGGCCCCGACGGCGCCCTGTACGTCCTGGACTACGGCACCGGCTGGGGGAGCGGCGACGCCAGTTCCGCGCTGTACCGCATCGAGTACAACCAGGCCGGCAACAACCAGGCCCCGATCGCCCGCGCCTCCGCCAGCCCCACCTCCGGGGCCGCGCCCCTGACCGTCGGCTTCAGCTCCAGCGGCTCGTCGGATCCGGAGGGCGGCGCGTTGACGTACGCCTGGAACTTCGGGGACGGCAGCACCTCGACCGCGGCCAACCCCAGCCACACGTACTCCAGCAACGGCGAGCGCACGGTGACGCTCACCGTGACCGATCCGGCCGGCCTCACCGCCTCCGCCTCGGTGACCATCACGGTCGGCAACACCGCACCCACCGTCACCCTGACCACCCCGGCCGACGGAGCGCTCTTCACCTTCGGGGACGCCGTGCCGTACACGATCTCGGTGTCGGATCCCGAGGACGGCACCATCGACTGCAGCCGGGTCAAGCTGACCTACCTCCTCGGCCACGACGACCATGCCCACGCCATCAGCTCGAGCACCGGATGCTCGGGGACGCTGCAGATCCCGGTGGACGGTGAGCACGACACGGCGGCCAACCTGTACGCGGTGTTCGACGCCGAGTACACCGACGGCGGCGCCGACGGCCAGCCCGCGCTGACCACGCACAAACAGCAGATCCTGCAGCTGCGGCACCGGCAGGCCGAGCACCGCAGCACCCAATCCGGCACCGCGCTCTACAGCAAGACGACGGCCGAGGGCGGGCAGACCGTCGGCGACATCCAGAACGGCGACTGGATCGCGTTCCAGCGGTACTCGCTCGCGGGCGAGAGCCGGTTCACCGCCCGGGTGTCCTCCGGCGGCGCCGGCGGCACGATCTCGGTCCGGGCCGGATCGGCCACCGGCACCGTGCTCGGCTCCGTCACCGTGCCGGTCACCGGAAGTTATGAGACCTTCACCGATGTCTCCACGACGCTGACCAACGCCCCGACCGGCACCACCACCCTGTACCTGACCTTCCAGGGTGGCTCGGGAACGCTGTTCGATGTCGACGCCTTCACATTCGGCGCCGCACCGCCGAGCGGCGGCCCCACCGGGCGGATCGTCGGTGCGAGCGGATCGTGCGTCGACGTCAACGGCGGCGCCACCGCCGACGGCACCAAGATCCAGCTCTGGACCTGCAACGCCGGAGCCAACCAGCAGTGGACCCGTACCGGCAGCACCTGGCAGTCGCTGGGCAAGTGCATGGGCGTGGCCGGCGGCGCGACGGCCGACGGCAGCGCGGTGCAGCTGTCGACCTGCACCGGTTCCGGCACGCAGAACTGGACGGCCGGCGCCAACGGATCGCTGGTCAACGGCCAGTCGGGCAAGTGCCTGGACGCCAACGGCGGCAGCTCGGCCAACGGCACCCAGCTGATCATCTGGACCTGCCACGGCGGCACCAACCAACGCTGGACCCTGCCATGAGAGGAATCCCGGCCATGAAACCCCTCACCCGCACCCTCCTCGGCGCGGCGGCAGCAACGCTGCTGACCCTCGCGGGCACGGGCACACCGGCGAGCGCCGCGGACGCGCCGTACGACGTGCTGGTGTTCTCCAAGACCGCCGGCTTCCGGCACGACGCGATCCCGGCGGGGATCCAGTTGATCCGTGACCTCGGCGCGGCCAACAACTTCACGGTGACCGCGACCGAGGACTCCAACCGGTTCACCGCCGCCGACCTGTCCCAGTTCGAGGCGGTCGTCTTCCTCAACACCACCGGCGACGTGCTCAACGCCGCTCAGCAGACCGCCTTCGAGAACTACATCCGCTCCGGCGGCGGCTACGTGGGTGTGCACTCGGCGTCGGACACCGAGTACGACTGGCCGTTCTACGGCGAGCTGGTCGGCGCCTACTTCGCCTCGCATCCGGCGATCCAGCAGGCGACCGTGCGTACGGAGAACCGGGCGCACGCGGCCACCGCCGGGCTCACCCCGGCGGCGACCCGCACCGACGAGTGGTACAACTTCCGCACCAACCCCCGATCCTCGGCCCGGGTGCTGTCGACGCTGGACGAGTCGAGCTATTCCGGCGGCACGATGGGCGGCGACCACCCGCACACCTGGTGCAAGACCTATCAGGGTGGGCGCTCGTTCTACACCGGCGCCGGCCACACCCAGGCCAGCTACACCGAGGCCGGCTTCCGGGCGCTGATCCTCGGTGGCATCCGGTACGCGGCCAACCGCGCCAAGGCCGACTGCCGGCCGGAGACCGGCTACACCACTCTCTACAACGGCTCCACCACCGGCTGGTCCCAGGCCGGGCCGGGCTCGTTCGCCGACAACGACGCCACGCTGACGTCGTCCGGCGGGCTCGGCATGCTGTGGTACAGCGCCGCGGAGTTCCGCTCGTACTCGTTGAAGCTCGACTGGATGATGCCGGGCGACGACACCTCCGGTGTGCTGATCGGATTCCCGGCCGGCAGCGACCAGGACTCGGCCCAGACGAGCGGGTACGAGGTGCCGATCGATGCCACCGACACGGCGGACCGGACCACCGGCGCGGTGTACGGGGTCAAGGCGGCCGACCTCGCCGCCCGCGACGCGGCGCTGAACCCGCCGGGCGAGTGGAACACCTTCGAGCTGCTCGTCGAGGGGGAGCGGCTGCAGGTCTTCCTCAACGGCGTCAAGGTCAACGACTTCACCAACACGGACCCGGCGCGGTCGCTGACCTCCGGTCACATCGGCATCCAGAACCACGGCACCGGGGACGACGTGTCGTTCCGCAACATCCGGATCAAGGAGCTGGGCGGCACGGCGCCCCGGACCGGCCCGATCACCAGCGCCGCGGGCAAGTGCGTCGACGTCAGCGGCGCGAGCTCGGCCGACGGCACGAAGATCCAGCTGTGGCGCTGCACGGGCGGCACCAACCAGCAGTGGACGGTGGCCGGGAACACCCTGCGCTCGCTCGGCAAGTGCATGGGCGTCGCCGGCGGCGGCACTGCGAACGGTGCCCTGGTCCAGCTGTCGTCCTGCACCGGCTCCGGCGGCCAGAGCTGGACCGCGGGAGCCAACGGCTCCCTGGTGAACCCGCAGTCGGGCAAGTGCCTGGACGCCAACGGCGCGAGCACGGCGGACGGAACCCAACTGATCATCTGGAGCTGCCACGGCGGCACCAACCAGCGATGGGCCCTGCCATGACCGACCTGACCCGAAGGAAACTGCCCGCTTTGTCAATGTCCTCACCTATGGGATGGGCGCGCGGAC
Organism: Nucisporomicrobium flavum; assembly: GCF_016464385.1. Taxonomy (GTDB): domain Bacteria; phylum Actinomycetota; class Actinomycetes; order Mycobacteriales; family Micromonosporaceae; genus Actinoplanes; species Actinoplanes flavus_A. The sequence goes on from NZ_JADMLH010000003.1 coordinate 36,823, forward strand.
CGGGATGAGCGGCGGCCCGTTCGCTCGGGGGTGACCGCGCCGTCCTTGTTGCGCCACGGCGGGATGAGGCGTTCGCTGTTCCGCCCACTGGCCACCGGCGGAGACCCGGACCTGCCCGCGCTGACCCGGCTACGCGACGACGAAGCGGACGCCCTTGCCCACGCGCAGCTCACGCGCGAAAGCACATTCGCATGGTCCTGGCGGGACGACCACACGCTCGCCCGGGGCCCCTACGGCCAGTGGTCCATGCCGCGGTTCAGCTTCTCACCACGGGCGCGCTGGACCGGATCAAGCGATGCGGAGGTTGCCGCTTCCTGTTCAGCGACGAGAGCAAGAACCGCAGCCGTCGTTGGTGCAGCATGGACGACTGCGGAACCGCAGAGAAGAGCCGCCGCTACGTCGCGGTACGACGCGCGCGCACGACACGGTAAGCAGTGGTCGCGCGGAGGTGGAACGCCGGCCACCGCGATCAGATGCACGGATCTGCTGCCGATAACGAGCGTTCGCCCGAGGGCATCGACCTCCCTGGCCTGATCGTGCAAGCGTCGCAGAGCCTTACATTTCTGCGCGACCACGGGTCAACACGGCCTCGACAGCGGCGGGCCACCGAGGCATCGGGTCGACGGCCCGCATCGGGCGATCGAAGGGCCATCCGGATCTGGCACCCCTCTGTGTCAACTAGGCTGGGGTTCGGCGGGTCCGGGAAGTGACTTCTCCGAAGTGTCGATCATGGGGTTCAGGTCGGCCGCGCTGGATTGCAGAGTCGCCCCCACGTGTCCTCCCGGGCCCGTCCTGAGCCGCTTTGCCTCGGCGACCATCCGTCGGCGGATGACGTCGGACAGCCGGCGTTTGAGGGCAGCAGCACTCCTTTGGGTCGGAAGCGCCGCCGTCAATAGGGGGTGGCAGCCGTCGGCGTACACCGGCAGTCACTCGGCTGGTACTTCGGAATCGGCAATCATGGCTGGCCGGTTCGCCAGGTCGAGGTGGACGACGTGCCTCCGGTGCTGGCGGCACTTCTCGGCCGTGAATAGGTTGGATGCATGGACGCAACCGATGCGTGGTCGCGCGTCTGAGCTGAGAGGTGAGGGTGGATGGCCGAGCCCGCCCGCGACGACCGGCTTCCGGCGCTGGTCTGGGTCATCGCCGCCGCGTTCGTGGCCGTCGAGTTGGCGTTCAGCGCCGGCTACGGATTCCAGCAGGACGAGCTCTACTTCATCCAGGCCGGCCGCCACCTCGCATTCGGCTACGTCGATCAGCCGCCGATCGCCCCGCTTCTGGCCTGGCTGGCCACCGCGCTCGGCGGGTTGCACCCGACGGCGGTGCGGGCGCTGCCGGCCCTGGAGGGCGGCGCGATCGTCGTGCTGGCCGCCCGGCAGGCCGTGATCTTCGGCGCGGGCCGCATCGGCCGGGTCCTGGCGGCGCTCTGCATGGCGTGCGCGCCGGTGCTCATCGGCGCCGTCCACATCGCCAACACCACGCCCCCGTCGCTTCTCGCCTGGACGCTGGTCGTGCTGTGCGTGAGTACCGCGATCGCGCGGGACCGGCCACGGTGGTGGCTCGGTGCCGGCGTCGCGGCCGGCCTCGGCCTGCAGACCAACAATCTGCTCACGCTGTTGCTGCTGGCGCTCGCCGCCGGCCTGCTGCTCACCCGGCGCTTCGACGTCCTCCGCACCCGCTGGCCGTGGCTGGCCGCCGGGATCGCCGCGGTCATCTGGGCGCCGAACGTCGTGTGGCAGGCGACGCACGGTTGGCCCGCGTTCGCCATGTCCGCGTCCCTGCATCGGGAGAACACGTCCGCGGGCGACTACGTCGGCGGTCTGCCGGCGCAGATCCTCTACGGCGGCCTGTTCACCGCCCCGGTGCTGATCGCCGGCGTGGTGCGGCTGTGGCGCACCCCCGAGCTGCGCTACCTCGCGGTCACGGTCATGCTGACAGCGGTGTACGTGCTGGCCTGGGTTCCGGGAAAGCCGTACTACACCTCGGGTCTGCTGCCGGCGGTGCTCGCGGCCGGCTCAGTCGCGACCGAGCGCTGGTTCGCCTGGGGCCGGCGGCCCCTCGTACGGCGGACTCTGGTCGTCGGCGCCGTCCTCGTCGCGACCTTGGCGGCGTTGCCCACCGTGCTGCCGGTCTGGCCGGTGCGCGACGTGCACGCCCGCACGACCGGCGCCGACCTGCGCAACATGATCGGCTGGCCGCAGCTGGCGAGCCGGGTCGCGGCCGAGACCTCCGCGTTGACCGCCGCTGGCACACCGCCGACGTCGATCTTCACCGGCAACTACGCCGAGGCGTCCACCCTCGACGTGCTGGGCGGGCCCGGCCTGCCGCCGGTGCTGTCCGGCCACAACGCCTACGGCATGTGGGGACCGGGCGGGGCCTCCGACGCCCGCGTGCTCGCCGTGGACGCGAGCGACCGGCTCCGGCCCTACTTCGGCCGATGCCGGACGCTGGGCACGTTCATCACGCCCTACCGCGTCGACAACGACTTCAACCACCTCGACCTGAGCCTCTGCACCGGCCCGGCCGGTGACTGGCCCGCCCTGTGGCCACACCTCACCCACGACGACTGACCGCAATGCCGGGGCGAGAAATCCAGATCAACGACTCTTCCCGGTACGCGACGAGCAAGCCGCCCACCCAGCGACTATGGTCATCCGAGCTCCGCCGTTTTGTCGTACCCGGGCCGTAGGTTGTCGGCATGACGGGGACCGCCTTCACTCACGCTGAATTCCTTGCCGCTGTCGGCGAGGTGCAGGCCGCCGCGAGGTCGTATTACGACACCGGCGAGGTGCTGATGACCGACGCGGACTACGACGCGTTGCTCGACCGCATCGCCGCGGCGAAGGCGGCCCATCCCGAGTGGGACGACCACGGCGTCACCACGCGGGTCGCGGCGGGGGTGTCCGGTGGCGGGGATGTGCGGCATCCGGTGCCGATGATGTCGCTGAGCAAAGTCACCGGCGAAGACGAGGTCCGCGCGTTCGTCGCGGGTCTCGGCGGCGATCCCTGCCTCGTCGAGGTCAAACTCGACGGGCTCGCGATCCGCGTCGAGTACGACGCGGGCCGGCTCGCCTTGGCGGCGCTGCGCGGCGACGGCAGCACGGGGGAGAACGTCACCGCCCAGGTGCTGCGCGGCGTCACCGGTCTACCCGCCCGGTTGGCCGCCGCGTGGACCGGTGAAGTACGCGGCGAGATCTACATGACCGTCGAGGACTTCGAGACCGCCGGCGCCAACCGGGTCGCAGCCGGCGGCAAGGCGTTCATCAACTCCCGCGGCGCGGTCGCCGGGTCCATCCGCAGCGCCGACCGGACGTACGAGACGCCGATGACCTTCGCCGCGTACGACCTGTCGGGCGAGTTCGCCTCCCACCGCGAGCGGATGGCCTGCGCGGCCGGGCTCGGCTTCCCGGTGGCCGGGCGGCTGGCCACCGGCGAGGTCCAGGTCGCAGCCGACGCGGACGCGGCGCTTGCCGCCATCACGCGCATCGGTGAGCTGCGCCGCGACCTGGATTTCCCGATCGACGGCGCGGTCCTCACCGCCGACCTGGAGGCGACGCGCCGGCGGCTCGGTTCGGGCAGCCGCACACCGTACTGGGCGGCCGCGTTCAAATACCCGGCGGACACGGGCTCGACCGTGCTGCGCGACATCGAGGTGCGCGTCGGGCGTACCGGACGCATCGCGCTGCGCGCCGTGCTCGACCCGGTCTTCGTCGACGGCACCACGATCACCTACGCGACGCTGCACAACCCGAAGTTCGTCGAGGACCAGGGGCTGGCCATCGGCCAGACCGTCGCCGTGTGGCGCGCCGGTGACGTCATCCCGCGCGTCACCGCACCCATCGGTGAACAGCCGCACGGGCTCACTCCGTGGACGCCGCCCGAAACCTGCCCGCAGTGCGGCGAGCCGTGGGACAAGTCCAGCCTGCTGTGGCGCTGCCACACCGCGTCATGTGCCGCCACCAACGCCCTCGAATATTGGTGCAGCCGCGAGGCCATGGACGTCGAAGGCGCCGGTGAGGCGCTGTGCGTCGCTTTGGTCAACGCCGGTCTCGCCACTGACGTCGCCGACCTGTACACCCTCACCGAGGCGCAGCTGGCCGAGCTGCCCGTGGGCACCACCAAGACCGGCGGTGTCGTCCTGCTCGGCAAGCTCAACGCGGCCAAAGTCGTAGCATCGCTCGAGCGCAGCAAGTCGCAGCCGTTCAACCGGGTCATCACCGGCCTGGGCGTCCGGATGACCGGCCGCAGCGTCGGACGATGGCTCGCCGCCCGCTTCAAAACCATGGACGCGCTGCGTGCGGCCACCGTCGAACAGATCGCCGAAATCGACAAGATGGGCCTGATCAAGGCGCAGCACGTCGTCGACGGCCTCGCCGCCATGACCGATGTCATCGACCGGCTCGCCGCGGCCGGGGTCACGATGAGCGTCCCCGACACCGAGGGCGACAAGCCCTTGGACGGCAAGACGTACGTGGTCAGCGGTAGCGTCCCCGGCTACACCCGCACCACCGTCAGCGAACGCATCGAGCAGCTCGGCGGCCGGGCCAGCGGCAGCGTCTCGACGAACACCACGGCCCTGGTCACCGCCGAGACGACAACGGCCAAAGCGAAGAAGGCCGCGCAGCTCGGCATCCCGATCATCGACCCTGCCGCGTTCGCCGACATGCTCGCCGGCTGACGGCCCTCGGCTTCTTCGCGGCCGCGATGCGCGGCGATTGCCGTCACCGACTTGCCGCCGGGCCCGGACGAAGTCGAGCCGGCCGGGGGAGATGGCCGAGGGCCGGCCGCCACGGCGCGTAGCCCGTCCAGGGTGCGCTCGCGGATCAGCTCGCGTTCCATCTCGGCGGCCAGGGCGGCGACGGCGAACAGCAGCCGCTCGGCTGGCCCGGCGCTGCCCCGGCGGGGCAACGCCGGCATCCCTCGGCGCCGGACGTCCTCGGCGGTCGCGTGCTGCGGTGGGCCCTCAGCCCAGTCCGGAGTAGAAGCTGTCTGGCATCTCCTTGCTGCCCACGGGCCGCCGGACCTCGGCCGCGACGTCGTAACCGGTGATGTCCAGCGTCCACTGCGCGGCCGGCTCGGACTTCGGCGCGGGGGTGGGTGGGAGCTGCACTTCCAGGTGGGTGAGGCGGCCGTGGTCGTCGAGGGCGGCGACGAACGGCAGGGGCTTGACGAGCCTCGACTCGATGGAGTCCAGCGTCAGGCCGGCGATGCGTACGCTGGTGCCCTCGATCGTGCCGCGGATTGTCTGGCCTTCCTGTGTCGCCTCGGTGACGGCTTCCACGATCTGGTTCGCGCTGGTGCGATCAGGGTGGGTGAAGGTGAGCCCCTGCCGCTCCGCCATCTTGGGGGTGCGGGTCTGATCGAAGTGCTGCCACCGGGCGGCGCCGGTACGGGTGTACTCGTCGGTGTCGATCAGCCGGATCTCGATCACCTTCGGGTCGGCGCCGTGGAACGTCGTCGTCCACATCGCCCGGCGGCGCGCCACGTCGGTGATCCCGGAGATCGACACCGCGGGTACGGCGACCCGGTAGCGGTAGGTCCCCGTGGCGAGCCCGGCCGTGGATGCGGCGAGGACCGCCTTGGCGTCCGGCGCCGGCCGGGGTGCGGGCTCGTCCGTGCAGGCGGTGAGACCAGCGGTGGCTACGACCAGTACCAGAAGGCGAGTGATCATGGACGCCACCCTAGGAAGTGAGGGACGTGGACCGCTGCCCCGGTCGATAACGATCCAGGCCGGATTCCGCCTGCTGCCCGCAGTCGGGCCCGGTGATGAAAGCTCGCTGGCTCACGCGCGCGCGAGGAATTCCGTGATGAGCGTGAGCCACTCGCCGGGCCGGTCGAGGTGCGCGTCGTGTGTGGACAGTGGGATCGTGGCGACCTCGATGTCCGGGCGCAGGGACACCATCCGCTGCACCTCCGCGTCGGGCAGGCGGCTGTGCTCTGCCCGTACGAGCAGGGTCGGGGTCTTGATCTGCGCCCATTCGTCCCAGCGTGCGTGCTCGGCGACCGGGCGGATCGCGCCTTCCATGATGTCGGCGTCGAAGCGGGGCCGGTAGCCGTCCGGCCCCTCCGCCAGGTCGTCGGCCAGTGCCCGGGCGAACGGCGTTCCGCCCAGGAATTCGGCCGCGGCCGTACGGGTGGGGAACGGGACCGGCCACGACGCGAACCAGGTGCCCAGCCGGGTGGGGTAGTCGTCCTCGCTTCCGCCGACCCCGCCCTCCAGCATGATGAGGCGGCTGACCAGGCCGGGATGCCACGCCGCGGTGAGCATCGCGGTGTGCGCGCCCATCGACTGCCCGGCCAGGGCCACCGGCCCGCCGCCGGCCAGCGTCTCGATCACGGTCACCACGTCCCGCACGTACGCCGCCCGCGACAGGTCCCCCGGCCGGCGTTCGCTGCGCCCGTGCCCGCGCTGGTCGGGTGCGATGACGCGGTGGCCGGGCAGGCCGAAGGGGGCCTCCCCGGCGCTGCCGGCCAGGCCGTGCAGGAACACGAGCGGCGGCCCGTCGCCGGAGACGAGGCAGGAGAGGGTGCCCACGGTGATGCGACGCATCCCTCCATCGTCGCCGATCCGTCGCTGGGTATGCAGGCCGGTGCAGCAGACGACGGCGCGTGTCCGCTCCACCAGGCGGCGGTCGAATGCGTTCACGGGTGCTGAGCACGGCGGTCGCCCGCATCCTCGCCGCCGGCTCCTGACCGGCGTCCTCACCGGCGGTCGAAGAGGCGTCTGAGCAGCTCGCTCAGCGCCCGCACGGCCCCGGCGGCGAGCTCCGCCGCCAGACTGACAAGAATCTCCGTCCGTCGCGTCCGGGCCATGGTTCGGCGCAGGACGGCCGGACCGGCCATCGGTCGTACCTCGGCGATCAGCCAGCGGGCCAGGAGGTTCTGCCGACCCGGCAGCGGCACCGGGCGCGGGCCGGTCAGCCCCCACGCGTCGGCCAGGAGCCGGAGCAGAGTGTCCCGGGGCAGGCCCGGGATCGTGAGGTGCAGGCGGCTCAGGTCCGCGTGGCGTACGAGACGGGTCAGCGCTGCCAGGCGGCGCGGTTCCACCTCCGGGCGCTCGGTGTTGTCCCGCATGACCTCGAAGAGGGCTGCCGCCGCCCACGACAGGCATGGTGGCCCTTTCAGCACCGAGGCGGTGAACGCGGCCGCGGCGCGGGCCGGCTCGTCCTGCCGCAGGTACAGGGCCGCAGCGAGGGCGAGGCCGTCGCTGTCCCAGGCCGCGAACGGGCTCGAGGGATCGGCCCCCGGCAGGTGGAGCATCACGGTGAGGTCGTCGATGCCCAGGGCCCGGAAGGGGCGCTGCTGATGCAGGGCCAGGAATCCTCTCAGGACGAGCGATGTGTCGTCGCCGGCGTCCAGCGCGGCGAGCAGGTGGCCGGCTTCCTCCAGCCGGCCCTGCTCGATCAGCTGGGTGGCGGCCCGGGCCGGGTCGTCGCGTCCGGGTCGGCCGGGGAGCACCCGCCGCCCGTCGCGGCTCAGGACCGCCCATTCGCTTCCGTGCGGCAGAGCGACGGCGACCGACTCGGTGGGGCGGCCCCATCGGTGGTGCGTCACGATGAGGAAGCTGGGACGGCCCCGGACGTCGAGCAGCAGGTCGTCGTCGCCCGTTGGGTGAACGTGCAGGGTGCCAGGGCCGGGTGAGATGACCTCCAGCGTCCAGGTGCGTCGCCGGAACGGTCGCTTCGCGGGGCCGGTCACCGGTGCAGGCTCAGGCAGATCGATCTCGGTGGTGCCCTCGGAGGTCGCGGTCACGACGGTGCGGAACGGTTGGCGGCCCGGAAGTGGCACTTCGAGCGCGTACAGGCCCGGTCGCAGCCGCGCCGGCCGGCCCACGGTCGCGGTCATGACGTACCGGAGGCGGTCGTCGCGGACGTCCACCGGCAGGGGCAGTGCGGTGCCACGCACCAGGAGGGTCGCGTCCGGTGCGTCGGTCATGACAGGTCCACCGGTTCCTCGCACATGGGCGGGCGGATCTGCAACGCCACCGAGCGCAGGTCGCGGTACGACGGGTGCGGTGGATCGAAGGTCACGTCGAGCGTCCAGAGCCCGCCTGGCACCGGCACCCGGTGGATGGGCAGCCCGCTCCGGGGCAGGACCCGCACGTTCGTCCTGCCGTCGAAGATCTCCGCGCCGCCCGACCCGACGGTCTCGGCCTCCGCGGGTGTGACGACGAGGCTCACGGGCACCTGGGGTGGCTCGTCGCTGTGGACGAGGATCTCGCGGGGCAGGAAGGTGCCGCCGATCGTCACTCGCTGCCGGACGCCGTGCTTCTTCGCGAGCCGTTCCACCTCGGTCGTGAGCGCCGTCAGCAGCGAGTTCGTCGTGACGGCCCATCGGCTGTCCGGTCCGGCCGGTGGCTCCAGGGCGTTCAGGCGCAGGCTCTGCAGCAGCGCCCGCAGGAAGATGCTGCCCTGGCCGGACTGGTAGGCGCTGCGGCTCGGCGGCGCGGCGAAGAAGATCGGCCGGTGCGAGGCGTGCGGGCCGCGGCGGGCCGGCAGGCTGATGCCCCCGCGCAGCACCTCGGCGAAGTCGTCGAGTTCCGCCGACCGTTCCCGGCAGGCGTCTGCGAAGTACCACTGACGGTCCGGGCTGCCGGGACCGGCCATCCCCGCGCGGACACCGGCGATGTCGAGCGCCGCATCGAGCCGCTGGGTGCGTAGACGGCCGGCATCGGACATGAACACGACGCCACCGTCGGTGCTTTCGAGCAGGCCGTGTCCGCAGACGTACAGGATCGCGACGTTCGCCGCCGAGGTGAAGCAGTCCGCGTGCCACGCATCGAGGGCTTCCATGACGTTGTCGCGCGTGGGCCGCGGCGTTCCCGCCGCATCGAGCTTCTCCCGGGCGGAGGGCGCCACCAGCAGCCGGACGGAGCCCAGGGGAGCATCGGGGGACCGGTACTCCTCGCTCAGCCACTCCGCGAACAGGCGCGCCGAGGTCGCGGCGCCGGGAAGATCACCGAGGCCGAACGGCCGGTACGGGTAGTCGGACACCCCGATGACGAGGGCATGGGTCGCGCCGCCACCGGAGGGCCTGCGGAGCCAGACGGCGTCGTCCGTCATCCCGGCAGCTCCCGGCGACGTTCGAGCAGCGGATCGAGGGCGGCGGCCAGAGCGGTCAGGGCGGCCTGGGCGGTGAAGCCCCACAGCACCAGGGTCGCGTACTGGGAGAAGGTGCCGAACGGCTTGTCCTCGTACCAGACGGCGAGCCCGGAGACGACCGTGACCGCCAGGGTCACCAGAAAGACGAGCAGGTTGCCGACCCAGCGGACGGTGGACACGCGGCGCAGCTTGCGCAGCGGGGCGTCCAGGGTGTGGCTCAGGTCCGAAGCGGGAGCCGTCCGGCGGCGGAAGACGCGGCCGATGCCGAAGCCCGCCGGCACCAGGTCACCGTCGTCGTGCAGGTAGAAGCTCAGGCCGTCGAGCAGGGCGTCGGCGGCCTTGAGGCCTGCCGCCACCTGGTAGTCCTTTGGCGTGCGGGCCTCCCACATCGTGTGGCGGGCCTGGCTGGTCAGCTGACGGGCCTCGCTCAGCTTTCCCAGGTCGGGCCGGGCGTCGGGGCCGGCGTCGTGGATGGCCGCCTCGATGACGTCGGCGCGCTCCTCGAGTTGCCGGACGGTGGCGGCGTCCTCGGGCCAGCGCCGGGCGAGCGCCGCCGTCGCCTCGACCTCCGCCACCCGATCGAGGATCGCGTCGAACGCCAAGGGCTCTCCGGTGAGCAGCGCGCGCGCCGGAGCCAGGAAGGCGGGTTCGGACTGCCCGCTGCGCGGTGGCGCGTTGCCCGATGCCAGCGTCGTCACCGCGGCCAGGGCCGGCTCCAGGTCGGCCAGGCGATCGGCGAAAGCCGGCCACGCCTCGGCCACGCGGCGCATCGTCGCGATGTCCGTCACCACGGCCTGATACGTCGCGTCCTTCTCGTCGAGGGCGCCGAAGCGGCGCCGGAGGCCCTTCAGCGAGTCGGTCACCTCGCGCGCCTTCGTGGCCCATGCCGGATCGAGAGCGTACGCGGACCAGGCAGCGGTTCCTGCCCGGGCCTTGAACCGCTCGACGGCCCTGGCAGCTGTCGCCTCGACGAGCAGCAGCTCCTCCTCGGCCTTGGCAAGGGTGTTCAGGCGCCCGGACTGGCGCGTGGCCAGCAGGGCGAGCAGGACGCCGGCGATCAGAGCGAGCAGCGGGGGCCACCAGGTGTCGGTCCGCCGGACGGTGAGGGTGACCGCGCCCTTCTTGTCGTCGTCGGGAGCCAGGTCCAGGGTGCCGGTGTAGTCGCCGATCGCCGACAGGTCGGAGAAGGACAACCGGACGCCGGCCGCGGTGCACTGCGCGGTGACGGTGGTCCCGCCTCCGCCGTCACGGACCAGCCCGCCGACCACCGTCGACGCCGGCTCACCGGGGCACTTCTGGCCCGGCTTCAGAGGCAGCACGTCGTCGCGGGTGCTCCCGGACATGCGGTAGGAGGTAGCTCGCCACTTGTCGACCAGGGGTTCGAGAGCGAGGGCCTGCCGGATGACGAACTTCTGCCGGGCCACCGGGCCGGTCGCGCCGGTGGTTGCCAGGACGTAGCCGGTGAACTCGCCGTCCGTGCGCGCGGCTGTGAGGCGTACGGTCGCGACACCGCCCGCCGGCAGCGTGACCGACCGGGGAACCTGGACGTTCGTGGTGGGCCGGCCGTCGGAGTCCACCACGCCGAGTGTCACCTCGCGGGCGGTCGCGGTGTCGTTGGTGAGCGCGACCGAGGCGCTCCCACCGGGTGCCACCGTCACCTGGGCGCCACCGTCGAAGGCGATCTCTGCGGCCGCGTACGCGCCGCCCGGAGCCGCCACCCCGACCAGGACCACCGCCGCCACCAGGGCGATCGTGCGCTTCACCGGTCCACCTTGGCACGCGCGGCGCGTTCCCCCGAGCACCGTCACACGGACTGGGACGTGTCGGCGCGCAATTTCCCGCGTCAGGGCAATCAGCCTTACCGGATCTCCCGGCCATCCCGAGCCGTCAGCTGTGCCCGGGCTGATCAACTTTTGATTGCTAATCGTGAATGTCTTCCCTACGCTGGCGCCATCGCACGACCACGGGGGAAACATCATGGTGCGTTCCAGTGTGCTCAGTCGTGTCCGCACGACGTACGCCACAGTCCTTCTTCTCGGTGTCTCGGCCGCGGTCCTCGCGCCCGGCGCACCGGCCGTTGCCGAACCATCCGCACCGCCGTCGGAGTCCGCCGCGGCCTCTGACGCCGCGCGCAAGGGCGCTCACCGCGTCGAGGTGGTCGGGGAGCGCACCGAGACCGCCACGCTCTGGGCCAACCCGAACGGCTCCTTCACCCTCGAGTCGAGCCTGATGCCGATCCGCGTCAAGCGGGGCAAAGGCTGGGTGGCGACCGATCCGACGCTGAAGCGCAACGCCGACGGGTCGCTGTCGCCCACGGCCGCCGTCGCGCCGATGCGGTTCTCCGGTGGCGGTGACACGGCGTTCGCCTCGATGGGCGCGGACGACAAGCAGATCCGGCTGGGCTGGGGCAAGAAGCTGCCCACGCCGGAGGTGCACGGCTCCGCGGCGGTCTACCGCGAGGTGCTGCCCGGCGTGGACCTGCGGGTCGAGGCGGGCGTCGACGGGTTCACGCACATGCTGGTGGTCAAGAACCGCCGGGCGGCCGCGAACCCCGCCCTCGAGCGGGTACGGATGGCCCTGTCGTCCAGCGGGCTGCGTACGCGGAAGGCGGCCAAGGGGCCCGGTGTGATCGCCGCGGTCGACGGCCGGGGCGAGGTACGCATGCAGGGCACCGCCACCATGTGGGACTCGCGGACCCGCGACGGGAAGCGCGGGGAGATCGAGCCGCGGCAGGCGCCGGTCAAGGTCGAGCTCGGCTCCGGGGCGATGACCATCGTGCCCGACCTGAAGCTGTTGCGCGGCAGGGACACCAAGTTCCCCGTGATGATCGACCCGGTCTGGCAGATCACCGGCGTCGGCCTGAACCACTGGTCCACGGTGGCCAGCCACACCTCCAGCGCCTTCTACAACCAGGGCCTCCCGTCGAGCTCCAACTCGTACGCCGGTGAGATCAAGGTCGGCAAGTCGCCGGAGGACGGTGGCTTCCTGGTGCGGACGTTCTTCGAGTTCAACACCACCAAGGTGAAGAACAAGAACGTCAGCAAGGCCACCTTCAGCATCAAGCAGACCTGGTCGTCGAGCCACTGCGGGGACAGCACGGCACGCGTCACGCAGCTGTGGGGCACGAACAACACCGACCAGAACACCACCTGGAACACGGGCTGGAACAAGGACCGGTCGGGCTGGCTGAGCGCGCAGGGCACGTCGAAGTCGCTGAAGTTCTTCAACAGCGGCAAATGCCCGGTGGGGCCAGCCGACTTCGACGCCACCGGCTTCGTGCAGAAGAAGGCGCGGGACGGGGCCTCGGTGGCGACGCTCGGGCTGCGTGCCAAGGACGAGTCGGACACGAAGTCGTGGAAGCGCTACGACAAGAACACCGCTCAGCTGTCGATCACGTACAACTCGTACCCGAACAAGCCCGACCAGATGGCGGTCGACGGCAAGACCTGCAACAACGGATCCAAGCTCTGGGTACGCACGCGCACGCCGCTGCTGAAGGCCCGCGTCACCGACCCGGACACCGGGCAGCCGATGACCGGCCGCCTCTACTGGTCGCCGTCGAGCGCCGGCGTCAGCAGCAGCCGGCTGGTGACCCGCTCCGACCTCGGCAACCCCGGCATCGCCCAGGGCAACGCCACGGCGAGCCTGGCCGACGGTGACTACTACCTCCAGTCGCGCTCGAACGACCAGATCGACAACTCGCTGTGGTCGGCGAAGTGCCCGTTCACCGTCGACGCCACCGCGCCGCCGAAACCGACCGGCGTCTCCGCGACCATGTACAAGGACGCGAACCCGGCCGGCGGGCTCGGTCAGCCGGACCTGTTCACGTTCAACCCACCGAGCGTGCGGACCGACTTCGACCACTTCTGCTACACCGTCGCGGACACCACCGACTCGACATCGTGCAAGAAGGTGTCGCCGGACGCGAACGGCGTCGGGCAGGCCACGATCTACCCGGCCAAGCAGGGCGTCAACACGCTGCGGGTGTGGAGCGTCGACAAGGCCGGCAACCTCAGCAAGGGCACCGGCGGCACGGATGCGGACTTCTTCCAGTACGAGTTCGGCGTCGGGCCCGGTTCCCTGCCGGCCGCGCATTTCAAGCTCGACGAGGGCACCGGAACCTCCACCGCCGACGCCTACACGGCGCACCCGGACACCGCGACGATCACCGGCGCCACCTGGGTCGCCGGCCGGGGGAGCGCGGGCAAGGCGCTCAGCTTCAACGGCACCAACCAGTTCGCCGCCACCGCCGGCCCGCTGACCGGCCGCAACACCACGGACACCGGCAACACCCCCGTACGCACCGACCAGAGCCTGACCGTCGGCGCCTGGGTCAAGCTCACCACGAAGACCACGAACCGTACGGTGGTCAGCCAGGACGGCAGCAAGTCCAGCGCGTTCAGCCTGGAGTACAACCTCTCCTGCGACTGCTGGCGGTTCTCGCTCAACCAGACCGACGTCGCCGCCCCGGCCGTGACCACCGCCGCCGGTCCGGCCGGCGCCGCCCTCAACGTGTGGACCCATCTGCAGGGCGCCTACGACTCGGCGAACCGCACCCTGGCGCTCTACGTCAACGGCAGGCTGGCCAAGTCGGTCGCCGTGCCGGTGGCCATGTGGAACGCCGGGGGCGGGGTGGCGATCGGCCGCGCCAAGCTCAACGGCGCCAACACCGCCTTCTTCGCCGGCCAGATCGACGACGTCAAGGTGTGGAACCGGCTCACCGCCGTGAGCGACGCCAAGGCCCAGTTCTACCCGGTCGCGCCGATCGTCACGACGGCCAGCCCGGACGTCACCGTCGGGACGGCGTTCACGCTGACGCTCAGCTCGGGTGGCGACACCAACGTCAAGAAGTTCAAGTACTACACCAGCATCGCGGACGTCCGGACCGTCAACGCCAACGCGAACGGCACCCCGGTCACGGTCCAGGTCACGCTCACCGACAGCGATGTGGCGTACGTGGGCGCGTTCGCCTACTACGACGACGGCACCACCGCCGGGGCGCAGAGCGACGCCGGACGCTGGGACCTGCGGCCGCACCTGGCGACCAGCGTCTCCGGCACGGTCGTCGACGAGGCGACGCTCAAGCCGGTCGCCGGGGCCACGGTCACCCTCCAGCCGACGGGTACGGTCGCGACCACCGACAGCGCGGGCAAGTACGCGTTCACCGGGCTCACGCCGGGCTCGTACCAGATCTCGGCGGTCCTGGGCACCAACCGCTGCGCGCTGTTCGCCGGCTCGGACCTGGAGCTGCCGGAAGGCCCGGCCGGGGTGGACCTCGCGCTGAAGCCGCAGGGTGACGCGTTCGGCTACACCTGCACCGTCGCGGCCGCCACGTTCATCCCCGGCACCACCGCGGTCCCGATGGAGGACTGGCAGAGCCCGGAGATCGAGCTGCCGTTCACCTTCAACTACTACGGCCGCGACCTCACGGCGATCCGGGTCGACAAGGCCGGCGCCGCCCAGTTCAACCAGCCGAACGAGTACAACGGCGGGTCGCTCGCGGGGCCGAACTCGATCCCGGACCCGCACGACGTCAATGCCATCGTCGCGCCGCTGTGGGGCTACTTCGAGGCCGAGGACTACAACGACCTCATCCACACCGCCGTGGTGGGCGAGGCGCCCAACCGCAAGGTCGTCGTGGAGTGGCGCAACCTCTACCGCAGCCTCGACGACGCCCACACGACGTTCTCGGTCGAGATGATCATCGGCGAGGACCAGTCCATCACGTTCAACTACCAGAACCTGCCGGTCGACAAGCTCGCCGCGTCCGAGGCCGTGGTGGGCATCGAGAGTCCCGGCGGCCGCAACGGCGTGCAGTTCCAGGACAACCAGCCGGTCGTGGCCAACGGGCAGGCGATCACCTTCCGCTACCCGGAGAACCCGCAGCCGCTCGGCTCGTGGTCGCTGTCCGGCAAGGTCACGGACCGCAACGATGCCCCGTACGCGTTCAACGAGGTCCGCCTGGAGCCGATGGGCGTCTCGTACTGGACGGGCCGCGACGGATCGTTCCAGTACACCGATCTCGAGACCGGCGACTACCACCTGCGCAGCAACGGCGACAACGAATGGCGCTGCGGTGACATGGCGCTGGGTGACGTCTTCCTGGACACCGACGCCGTCGTGGACCTGCACCAGAGCCGGCAGGTCGACGGGGCCGGATACCGCTGCAAGGCCACGCGGGACAGGCCGTTCACCCGGGCGACCACCGCGCTCGCGCTGACCGGCGACAACGCGTACAAGAGCACCGCCCTGCCCTTCGCCTTCCCGTTCTACGGCACCAATTACTCGACCGCCTGGGTGGACACCAACGGCGTGCTGTACTTCGCCGACCCGGGCGCGTCCAAGCCGGTGTCCTCCTCGCTGCCCGACCCGGCCGGCCCGAACAACCTGGTCGCACCCCTCTGGTCCGACCTGCTGGTCGACGCCTCGTCGAGCGTGCGGACCGCCACCATCGGCAAGGCGCCGAACCGGCAGTTCGTGGTCGAGTGGCGGGACGTGCAGCTCTCCTGGAACCCGGGTGAGCGGTTCTCGTTCGAGGTCCTGCTCGGCGAGCACGGCGGGGTCTCGTTCACCTACACCGCCGCGCCCGACGTCTCCCTCGGCAGCTCGGATGCCACGATCGGCATCGAGAACCAGGGCGGGACGGCCGGTTACCAGTACTCGTACCAGGACACCGACGTCCGGTCGGGCGACTCGGTGTTCTTCCACCCGCCGGGCGACGAGGGCTGGACGCTGTCCGGCACGGTGCGCAAGCCGGACGGCACGCCCTCGGCGGGCACGACCGTCAAGCTCGGCACGGAGGTGGGCGGACCGGCGACGGTCACGCAGGCCGACGGACGGTACGAGTTCACCGGGCTGGAGAGCGACGACTACGACATCTACGTCAGCGAGGAGTCCCGCTGCGGCGACATCGCCTCGGCGCTCAACGTGCACGTCGAGTGGTCCGACACCCGTGACTTCACCGTCGCGCGGAAGAAGGACAAGTACGGCTACGCCTGCACGGTGCAGAAGGACACCCCGTTCGTCCGCGGCACCCAGCAGATCACCATGACCGACGACTACTTCCAGAAGCTGGACCTGCCGTTCGCGTTCAACCTGTACGGCACCGACCGCACATCGGTCTGGTACGACCCGTACGGCACGGTCTACGGCGTCCTGCCCTCACTCCGGGACCCGGACGACCCCGACTACTGGTGGTTCCACACGTCGACGCCGATCCCGACCGCCGACCAGATGAACACCCTCATCGTCCCGTTCGGCCGCGACTTCTGGCTCGACGGCGACGCGTCGATGTGGACCAGCGTGCTCGGCGAGCCCGGCCGGCGGCAGTTCGTGATCGAGTGGCGCAACGTGCGCTTCACGCCCAGCGGCCCGCAGCTGTCGGTCGAGGTCATCCTCAACGAGGACGGCTCGATGCTGTTCAACTACGACAACATCACCGCGGCCCTCGTCAACAACGGTGGCGGCGCGGCCGGCGTCGAGAACCCGGACGGTACCGACGGCCTCTCGATCTCCCAGTACGACGACACCCTGCGCGACCACGAAGCCATCCTCATCCGCCGCTCCTGAACCACCTTCACGAACCGGGAGACCCCCTCATGAGGATGGCCCCTGCCCGCAGGACCCTCGTCTGCGTCATGGTCGCGTCGGTCACGCTGGTCCTCGGCGTCCGCGCGCCCGCGTACGCCGACCCCGGCTACGACCACCCGGCGCCGCAGGACGCCAAGCCGGTGCCGATGACGAAGGTGCCGGTCCGCGCCGCCGTCATGCCGAACACGAAGATGCTCACCGGCGCGGTGCCGGACGCGGCGTGGCCGACCGGCGCCGCCGAGGTCGCCGCGACCGGCCGGCCCGCCAAAGCCGGCGCCCTGCCGGTCAAGGTCGCCTCGACCACGGCGGCCACCCTGCGCGTGGAGTTCCTCGACCGGGCCGCCAGCGACCGGGCCGGGGTGCCCGGAGTGCTGCTGCGCGTCGGCGCCGCCCCGGGCGCCACGACCCGGGCCGCCGCGGTGGCCGGGACCCGGGTGCCGCTGAGCATCGACTACCGCGGGTTCCGCAACCTTTACGGCGGGGACTGGGCCTCCCGGCTGCGGGCGGTCGCGCTGCCCGACTGCGCCCTCACCACGCCGTCCGCGGCGGCGTGCGCGGGAAAGCCGCTCGCCGGCTCCAACGACTACCGGCGCGGCGTGCTCACCACGACCGCCTCCCTGGCGGCCTCCGGCACCTCGCTGGTCGCGCTGGTCGGCGGCGAGTCCGGACCGGCCGGCGACTTCGGCGCCACCGACGTCGCGCCGTCCTCCACCTGGCAGGCCGGCGGCAGCACCGGCGACTTCACCTGGAGCTATCCGCTGCGGATGCCGCCCGCGCTGGGTGGCCAGGCGCCCAAGGTGAGCTTCAACTACTCCTCGCAGTCCATCGACGGGCGGACGTCGGCCACCAACAACCAGCCGTCCTGGCTGGGCGAGGGCTTCGAGTACTCGCCGGGTTACGTCGAGCGCAAGTACAAGAGCTGCCTCGACGACATGGGCGGCAACGCCAACAACAGCAAGAAGACCGGCGACTTCTGCCAGTCGGACGGCTCGAGCGTGGTGCTCTCGCTGGGCGGGTCGACGAACGAGCTGATCTACAACGCGACCGACAAGTACTGGCACCCGAAGAAGGACGACGGCACGAAGGTCGAGCTGGCGAAAGACACCAGCTTCGCCAACGGTGACGACGACGGCGAGTACTGGAAGGCCACCACGTCCGACGGTGTGCAGTACTGGTTCGGGCGCAACCGGCTGCCCGGCTGGAGTGCGAACAAGGCCGAGACCAAGTCGGTCTGGACCGTGCCGGTGGCCGGCAACAACACCGACGAGACCTGCCACAAGGACGCCTTCGTCGACTCCTTCTGCGACGAGGGCTGGCGCTGGAACCTCGACTACGTCGTGGACCCGCACCAGAACACGCTCTCGTACTGGTACGCGGCGGAGGACAACTGGTACGGCCGCAACAACGACGCGACCAAGCGCTCGAAGTACACCCGCGGCGGCATGCTGAGCCGGATCGACTACGGCACCCGTACCGATGACATCTTCGGCACGGCGCCGATGCAGGTCCTCTTCGATCCGGACGACCGCTGTTCCAAGACGACCGGCTGCGACATCGACGACAAGGACAACTGGAAGAACTGGCTCGACACCCCGCTGGACAAGCGGTGCAAGGAGAACACCGACTGCAAGGACAACTTCTCGCCGACGTTCTGGTCGACCAAGCGGCTGGCGAAGGTGACCACGCAGGTCTGGGGCGGCTCGGGCTACCGCAAGGTCGATTCGTGGACGCTGCGGGCGTCGTGGACCGAGCCGCTGGACGGCAACCACGCCGGGCTCTGGCTCGCCGGCATCACCCACACCGGCCACGTCGGCGGGACGATCACGCTGCCGGAGACCGTGCTGACCGGCACGAAGATGAACAACCGCGTGGACTCGAATTCCGACGACATCTACGCGTACGCATGGCCTCGCCTGACCGCGATCCGCAGTGAGAGCGGGGGCCAGACGTCGGTCTTCTACACCGACCCGCAGTGCGTCGCGGACACGCTCGAGCCGGACAAGGACCACCTCGACACCAACCAGCTGCTCTGCTACCCGGTCAAGTGGACCCCGGACGGGTTCGAGAACCCGATCGTGGACTACTTCCACAAGTACGTGCTCCGCGCCGTCACCGAGACCGACCTGACCGGCGGCTCGCCCTCGGTGAAGAGCAAGTACGAGTACCTCGGCAAACCGGCCTGGCACTACGACGAGTACAACGGCCTGGTCAAGAAGTCCCGGCTGACCTGGGGCCAGTGGCGCGGCTACGAGGGCGTACGGGTCCTGCGCGGCGAGGCGGGGGAGCAGACCCGCACCGAGACGTCCTACTTCCGGGGCATGGACGGCGACAAGACCACGGGCGGGCGGCGCGACATCAGCCTGCCGGCGATCGACACGTCGCCGGCCGTCGCGGACTCGGACGCCTTCGCGGGCATGGTGCGTGAGGAGCGCACGTACGACAACGACAAGGTCATCTCGGCGAGCGTCTCCACACCGTGGCAGTCGGCGGCCACCGCGACCCGGACCGTCGACAACGTCGCCACCGAGGCGCGCTTCGTCAACGTCGCGGCGACCCGCAGCCGTACCCTGCGCCCGGCGGACGACTCGTGGCGCCGCACGACCAAGACCATGAAGTACGACGACCGCGGCATGCTCGTGCAGACCGACGACGGCGGCGACGACGCGGTGGTCGGCAGCGACACCGTTCCCGGCGACGAGACGTGCGTCAAGACGACGTACGCCCGCAACAGCACCATCTGGATCATGGATCGGCCGTCGAAGGTCGAGACGTACGCGCGCCCCTGCGCGGTCGCGCCGAAGACCGCCGACGACGTCATCGGGATCACCCGCAACTTCTTCGACAACTCGGTGAGCGCGGGCGCCGCGCCGAGCACCTACGGCGACGTGACCCGGGTGGAGTCGCTGGCCACCTGGAGCAGCCCCACGAGCATGACGTTCGTCGCGCAGCAGCGGGCGCACTACGACGACTACGGCCGTACCGATCAGGCGTGGGACCTGGCCGGCGTCAAGCGCACCACCGCGTACGACCGGGTGTCCGGCGGCGGCGTCGTCAAGGTCACGCAGACCACCGTGGCCGACTCGAAGCTGCACACGACGTCGTCGGAGTTCGACCCGGCGTGGGGCGCGCAGACCGCCGCGGTGGACGAGAACGAGAACCGTACCGACATCACGTTCGACGCCCTGGGGCGTACGGCCGCGGTGTGGCAGCCGGGCCGGAGCCGCTCGGCCGGCGCGAACGCCGTGTTCACGTACGAGATGCGCACCGACGGCGTGGTCGCCACCCGCACCCAGACGCTCAACGCGGCCGGCAACTACGTCACCAGCTACACGCTCTTCGACTCGCTGCTGCGCAAGCGTCAGACCCAGGCCGACTCGCCGACCGCGAAGTCGCGCATGGTGACGGAGACCCGCTACGACTCGGCCGGCAGGGCGGTGCTCGAGCTGGGCCCGGTGGTCAACAACAACCCGCCGGGCAAGGACCTGGCCACCGTCGAGGCGGACCTGGTCTACCCGCAGACCCGGACCACCTACGATCAGGCCGGCCGGACGATCGCGCAGATCTTCCAGCCGCGCGGCACCGAGCGCTGGCGCACCACGATGGTCTACGGCGGTGACCGCACCAGCAAGATCCCGCCGCAGGGCGGCACGGCGGTGCAGACCGTCACCAACGCCATCGGCAAGACCGTCGCCCTCAAGCAGTACAAGCCCGGCGCCGGGGTCGACAGCGGCACGGTCACCAGCTACGCCTACAACCGCAAGGGCGAGCTGGTGCTGGTCACCGGCCCGGGCGGCGCCAAGTGGGAGTACAAGCGCGACCTGCGGGGCCGGCTCGTCCAGACCAAGGACCCGGACAAGGGTACGGTCGACTACACGTTCGACACCGCCGACCGCATGGCCACCGTGTCCGACGCACGCGGCGCCGCGTCCGCGCTGAAGTACTCGTACGACGGGCTGGGCCGCAAGACCGGCATCTTCGACAAGGCCACCAACGCCAAGCGGGCCACCTGGGCGTACGACACGGCTCCCGGCGGCAAGGGCAAGGTCGCGTCGACCAGCCGGTGGGTCGGGTCGGACGAGTACAAGACCGCGATCCGCGGCTACAACCCCCGCGGGCTGTCCACGGGCACCACGACCACGCTGCCGGCATCCGAGGGAGCGCTGGCCGGCGATTACTCGTACATCATCGGCTACAACATCGCGACGGACAGCAGCGTCTCCGGCTACACGTACGGCGGCCGCGCCGACCTGATGCCGGAGACGATCTTCTACAACTACGACCCGGCGAGCGGCCTGCCGTCCAGCGTGGACAGCGACTACCCGGGCGCCAACGCGTACGTGAAATCGACGTCGTACTCCGGGATCGCGCAGCCGACCGGCTTCGTGCTGACCACCGACAAGCGCGGTGCGGTGGAGACCTACCGCGACTACGCGTACGACCTGTCCACCGGCCGGCTCGACCACTCGACGACCAGCACCACCTCCAAGGGCGTGCTGTCCCAGCCGCAGTACAGCTACGACGACGCCGGCAACATCACCCGCATCTCGGATCCGCTGACCGGGCTCGGCGGCAACGCCGACACCCAGTGCTTCTCGCAGGACTATCTCCAGCGCCTGACCGAGGCCTGGACACCGGGCGACGGCAGCTGCGACCCGGCCAAGCGCAGCGTGGCGGGACTCGGCGGCCCGGCCAAGTACTGGCAGTCGTGGACCTACGACGACGCGGGAAACCGCAAGAGCCAGACCGACCACGGGACGCCGTCCGGCGACGCCCTCACCGAGTATCAGATCGCCGACGGCAAGAACGCCCTGGCGAGCACCACCGGCGCCATGGCCGGCACGTACGGCTACGACGAGATCGGCAATCTGAAGCGGCGCCCGACCGGGTCCGGCGACCAGACCCTGACCTGGGACGCCGAGGGGCATCTGGCGTCGGTCACCAGCGGGTCGAGCACCACGACGTTCCTCTACGACGCCGGCGGCACCCGCCTGCTGCGCAAGGACCCGCTGGTCACCACGGTCTACCTGGGCGACGTCGAGATCCGGCTGACCCGGGCGACCGGCGCGATCGCCGAGACGCGCAGCTACAAGTGGGCCGACCAGACCGTCGCGATGCGCACCACCAGCGGCGTCACCTGGCTGGCCAACGACCACCAGGGCACCGCCAACCTCCTCATCGACGCGGCCACCCAGCGCACCACGGTCCGCTACCAGTCGCCGTTCGGCGGCAACCGGGGCAGTGCGCCGCAGTGGCCCAACCAACGCGGCTTCCTCGGCGGTCAGGCCGATCCGACCGGGCTGACCCATCTCGGCGCCCGCGAGTACGACCCGGTCATCGCCCGGTTCGTCTCGGTCGACCCGGTGCTGGACAACGCCGACCCGCAGCAGATGAACGGGTACTCGTACGCCGACAACAACCCGATCTCGTCGTGCGACCCGGACGGCCAGCGGCCGTACCTCGAGCCCGGAGAGGCCGCCTACCCGCCCGCCAAGGGCGGCGGCGGCGGTGGTGGCGGCGGTGACAGCGGCGACTCCGAGGGCAGCGACCGCTGGTGGGAGGTCTTCAAGATCCCGCACGATGCCGCGATCGCCGAGCGGGTGCGGCAGATCAAGATCAAGTGGCCGCACGCCCGGGTCACCGTCACCCAGGCCGACAACTTCATCCGGGAGGGATCGTCCAAGGGCAACAACAAGCCCGGGTACGCCGACCTCATCTGCTGGAACTGTGACAGCGGCCGGATCTACATCTGGGAGATGAAGCACAAGGGCGGCCAGGCGGAGGCCGAGGGACCGGCCCAGCTGACCCGCTACGTGAACAAGCTCCAGGCTCAGATCCAGACCGATCCCAAGTACGCCGCGGAAAGCAAGAAACAGGTGGAGAAGGGCCCGCGCTTCGGCGTGGCGATGAACTCCTCCATTCCCAATCCGGCGAAACCTGGCTCGACGATCCTGGTGGAGGACGGCGCGGCGGACGGCATCCAGGTCTATTCGTTCGAGGACAACGACAAGGAACCCGCGGCGACGCCGACGCCGACCGCCACGTCCACCCCGACGCCGATAGCGACCGACTATCCGCGCCCCGGCGGGCGGACGCCCAGCCCGTCCACGAGCGCCCGGGCGCCGGAACTGCCCGCGAACGACGGAGTCAAGGTGGGCGCGCCCGACGTCGAGACCGTCGTCGCGGTGGTAGCCGTGGTCGCGGTGGTGGCCGTCGTGGTGGTCGCCGCGATCGTGCTCGCCCCGGTCGCCGTCGCCGCGGTCGCCGTCGTGGCCGGCATCGGGTCGCTGTTCGCATGGGGATAATGGCACTCCTGCGAGCGGAAGGAGCCGGAGGCAACCGATGACATGGCAGATGCAACTCCAGCTGACGGTGGAGCGGCCGGCGGACGACGCGGCGGCGGCGCGGATGCTGCGGGCCTGGTTCACCGGCGCCTTCGAGGCGGTGGGTGGCAAGCTGCGCGCCGCGGTGCTCGCCGCCGAGCCGATGTCCGACTACAACCTCAAGGGCCGGCCCGCCGACGAGCCGTACGGCAACCCGGGCGAGGTGTGGAGTGCCATCCACACCTCGGCCCGGGGCGCCCGCGGCGTGGTACGGACGAAGTCGAAGGCGTACTCCACCAAGGCGTGGAAAGCGTTCCTCGAGGGGCTGTCGGCTCCGCCGTTCGGCGCCGAGCTGACCGCGATCACGCTTGACCACGCCGGCTTTCCCAACGCCTTCCCGGCGCTGACCATCGGGCTGCGTACCAACGACGACGATCCCGGCTGGTGGTTCCTCAGTGTGCGCTTCGGGCCCGAGCTGCTCGACGACCCGGAGTTCCAGAAGTCGGCCCTCACGTTCGTCCGTTCCTTCGCCGACGACTGGAACCTCGCGTACGGCGAGATCTCGTACGACCGGGGGAGCGGCCGTACGGCGTTCGAGTCGGTGTTCCGCGGCCAGCCCGACCAGACCTCGCGCACCAGCCGGCAGACACTGCGCGGGTACGCATGGCTGACGATCTGCCCGCAGGAGGTCGGCGACCGCCTCGGCGGGCTCCCGGCGCTGCGCGCGAGCGGCGCGTTCGCCCAGGTGGAGGCGCTGAGCAACGGCGGCTACTGGCTGCTGGCCACCGACGACTGGCGTGACTTCGGACAGCCCGTCGCCGAACGGATGTTCTCGGTGCTCGCC
The DNA here is from genome assembly GCF_016464385.1 of Nucisporomicrobium flavum. Classification (GTDB taxonomy): domain Bacteria; phylum Actinomycetota; class Actinomycetes; order Mycobacteriales; family Micromonosporaceae; genus Actinoplanes; species Actinoplanes flavus_A. Next base: position 60,675 of record NZ_JADMLH010000003.1, read on the forward strand.
CCCGCCCTGCGCCCGGGCGAGCCGCTGCCCGACGCGCCGGACGACCCGCCCTACTACGTGTCCCGTCGCGACGCGGCCGAGGCGCAGGGCTGAGCGCATGGGTTACACCGGCCGCATCCTGGTTGCCCGCACAGGCCCCTACCCCGGCGCCCTGTTCGAGGAGGAGAGAGCCGGCGGCTGGCGCTGGATCCAGCTCGACGGCGACGTCCCGGGCGCCCTCGGCGAGCTGGTCGCCGCCACCGGCACGCCGGCGGTCTCGGCGTTCGTCCTGGACAGCGACGTCGCCGACGTGGAGGCGCTGACCCCGGGCGGGCAGCGCTGGCGCACGTACCTGAACCCCGACGTCGCCGACCGCTACGGCGCGCCGCCGCTGAGCATGCCCCCCGACGAGGTCCTGCGCGCGGCGGTCTCCTGGGCGGCCGAGGCCGGGCTGAGCGCCGACGCGGACGCTGTCCGTGAGGCGCTCGGGGCGCATCACGTGGAGGCCGAGGAAGCCTTCGAGGACCTGATAACCGCCCTCGGCGTCGTCTGACGCCCGACGCCGCCGCCCGGTACACCTCGCTCGGCACGCGGGACGCCCCGATCTCCCTTCCCGCCCTGATCGAGCGCCTCGCAATGAAATCCGATCAGCGAGTCACTGAAAAAGCGTTATGTGATTCGGGTGGCGGTGCACTCCTATTACGTATCGACATGTGTCATTGCGCTGGGGTAATAGTTAACGCTAACTTCGCCATCACACACCAGGCGCCTGAGGGAGTCGGGATGCGCATGTCACGTGCCGGCCGGACAGGCCGGATCCTGATCGCCTCAATGCTGACCCTCGCCGGGGCCGTCGTGGTTCAGGACCCGGCACGCGCCGATACCACGCAGTTCCACGGGGTCAACTGGGCGGATCAGCGCGACAACTTCGTCGACGGCGTGCTCTACGTCTCGGGCCTCGGCCCGGCCGACACGTACGCCTCCGCGGCCGTCGTCGCCGATCGGGTGGTCGGCCAGCTCTCCTCCATCACCGGCGCCGACACCGTGCGCATGCCGATCAACGAGCCGACCGTCGCGACGTACTGGAACACGTACACCGGCGCCGTCGACCAGGCGCTCACCAAGGGCAAGGTGATCCTGGCGTACTGGGCCCACGCCGGCGGGCGCCCGGCGGACGTCGGCGCCTACGACCGGATGTGGGACACCGTCGTGGCCCGGTACAGGGGCAACAGCAACGCCTATTTCGAGGTCATCAACGAACCGTACGGATATGGCACGTCCGATCTGAACAACGTCTACAGCGCCTGGCTCGCCCGGCACCCGGACGTGCCCCGTGGCCGGGTCATCCTGGACGGTGCCGGGCTCGCCCAGAACGTCGCCGCGGTCGGTCAGGACAGCCGGTTGAACGAGACCCTGCTCGCCGTGCACGACTACTCGTTCTTCGCCGGATTCGAGGACGAGACCTCGTGGGCCAACCACATCGCCGCCTCCATCGGCGGTTACGCCTCCCGGACGGTGGCCACCGAATGGGGCGGTCCGATGGGTCCCGGCGCCAAGAACGGGGTCTCGTACGACACCATCGACTACTCCATCCCGAGCGGGTCCTTCTTCGCCGACTACGTCCGGGGCGTCAGCAGCAAGCTGCGCGAGCTCGGTGTCGGAGGGGTCTACTGGCCCGGCCTGCGCGACGGTGACTGGTACAGCCTCACCAAACGCTCCGGCAGCGGATCCAGCCTCACCCTGACGCTGACCAACCCGACCGGCTTGAACCGCCTGCGCTACTCCTGGGGCATCGGCACCGGTGGCAGCACCACGGTGCGCATCGTGAACGCCGCCACCGGCCTCTACGCCGACGGCTGGGGTCGTACCGCTGCGGGCAGCGACGTCGCGCAGGGCCCGGGCAGCTCCGGTCCGAACCAGCAGTGGGTGATCGAGAACTCCGGCACCTTCGTACGGATCAGGAACGTCGGCACCGGCCTGTACTTCGACGGCATGGGCCGGACCACGAACGGCAGCGCCGCCGGTCAATACATCGCCGGAACCTCGGCCAATCAGCAGTGGAGCGTGCTCACCGACGCGAACAACGTCCGGCTTCGCAACCGGGCCACCGGCCTGTACCTCGACGGCATGGGACGCACGGCGACCGGCGCGAGTGCCGGTCAGTACGGCGACTCCACCAGCGCCAACCAGCGCTGGAAGATCGTCGCCGCGGGTTGAGCACAAACGACCAGAAGGAAGCGACAGATGAACGAACTCCCCGCCCGCCCGCGGCGCCTTCGAGCCCGGCTGCTCATCGCCGGTGCTGTCGCCGCGGTGACCGTCGTGGCGTCGGGTGCCGTGGCCACCCTCGCGCACGCCGATCTCAGCGGCCCGCCCGGTACGACGTTGAAGGCGGCGGCCGAGCGCAGTGGCCGGTATTTCGGCGCCGCCATGGGAGGCGACCGCCTCAACGACTCGGGTTTCCTCACGATCGCGAACCGCGAGTTCGACATGATGACGGCCGTCAACGAGATGAAGCCCGACGCCACCGAGCCCAACAGAGGCCAGTTCACCTTCGCCGCCGGCGACGCCATCTACAACTGGGCCGTCCAGCACGGCATGCGGGTACGCGGCCACACCCTGGCCTGGCACGCCCAGCAGCCGCGATTCTGGGGGAGTCTCAGCGGCAGCGCCCTGCGCGAGGCGATGATCGAGCACATCAACGGCGTGATGGCCCACTACAGGGGCAAGCTGGCCTACTGGGACGTGGTCAACGAGGCGTTCGCGGAGAACGGCAGCCGCCGGCAGTCCAATCTGCAGGCCACCGGCAACGACTGGATCGAGGTCGCGTTCCGCACCGCCCGCGCCGCCGACCCGTCGGTCAAGCTCTGCTACAACGACTACAACATCGAGAACTGGACGTACGCGAAGACGCAGGGCGTCTACAACATGATCCGCGACTTCAAGTCCCGCGGCGTACCGATCGACTGCGTCGGCCTGCAGACCCACTTCACCGGCGGTAGCTCGCTGCCGGGCAACTTCCAGACCACGCTGTCGAGCTTCGCGGCCCTCGGGGTGGACGTGGCGCTGACCGAGGCGGACGTCACCAACGCGGCGACCAACCAGTACCAGGGTCTCACCCAGGCATGCGCGAGCGTCCCCCGCTGCGTCGGCATCACGACGTGGGGCATCCGGGACAGCGACTCCTGGCGTGGCAGCGAGAACCCGCTGCTGTTCGACCGCAACAGCAACCCCAAGCCGGCGTACTCGGCCGTCCTCGGCGCGCTCAACGCCGCCTCCACCACGGTGCCCGGAACCAGCACCCCGCCCAGCACCCCGCCCAGCACCCCGCCCGGCAGCCCGCCCAGCACCCCGCCGAGCAGCCCGCCGAGCAGCCAGCCGGGCGCCTGCACGGCGACCTACCGCACGACCAACAGCTGGAACGGCGGCTTCCAGGGCGAGGTCACGGTGGCCAACAACGGCTCCGCCACACTCAGCGGCTGGACCGTGAACCTGACGCTGGCCGGCGGGCAGAGCCTGGTCAACGTCTGGAACGGCGTCGCCACCGGCACCAGCGGCGCGATCAGCGTGCGCAACGCCGACTACAACGGTTCGCTCGGCGCGAGCGCCTCGACCAGTTTCGGGTTCGTGGCCAACGCGAGCAGCAGCACGGCGCCTGGAAGCATCTCCTGCACCAGTCCCTGACCGGCCGCACCTGCCAGCCTTGGGCATCGACAGCGCAGGGCCCGGAGCTACCCGCTCCGGGCCCTGCGCCGCGTCGACGGCCACCGCCTGAAGGGGCGGCGGCCGTTTGACTTTCTACGACGTAGAGCTACTCTGCACTGTAGAACACAGACCTACGATGAGGAGCCCTCAGGATGGCTACGCTCGGCCGGTGGTGCTTCCGGCACCGATTCATCGTGCTTGCCTTGTGGATCGCGATGGTGGGGGTGCTCGGTGGCGTGGGCAGCGCCGTCGGCACGGCCTACAGTGACTCGTTCTCCCTGCCGGGCACCGACTCGACCCGGGCCCTCAATCTCCTGCAGAAGGCGTTCCCCGGCGAGTCCGGCGACTCGGTCAGCCTGGTGTGGCACACGTCCGGAGGAGCCGTCACGGACCCGGCCGTTCGCGACCGGCTGACGGCGACCATGCAGCAGATCGAGAGTTCGCCGCATGTGGCACAGGTGCTGAGCCCGTATGGCGAATACGGTGCCGCGCAGATCAGCGCGGACAAGGCGACGGCGTTCGCGCTGATCAACTTCGATGACGACGCCAGCAAGATCCCGACCGAGGACATCACGCACCTGCTCGATCTGGCCGCGGCCGCCCGGAACAGCGGTCTGCAGGTCGAGATGGGCGGGATCGCGATCTCCGCCAACGAGGGCGGCGCCGCTTTCGGTAGTGAGATCTACATCGGTCTGATCGCGGCCGCGGTCGTACTCTTCCTGGCCTTCGGCTCCCTGGCATCGATGCTGCTGCCCCTGCTGAGCGCCATCGTCGCGCTCGGCGCGGGCATCTCCGCCGTCGGCCTGCTCACCAACACGATCACCATCGGTACGACCGCGCCGACGCTGGCCGCGCTGATCGGCCTCGGCGTCGGTGTGGACTACGCGCTTTTCCTCGTCACTCGCTACCGCAACGCGTTGAAGCAGGGGCGCCCCGCCGAGGAGGCCATCGGGAACGCGCTCGACACCTCCGGACGTGCGGTGATCTTCGCGGGCGCGACCGTCATCGTGTCGCTGCTGGGTCTGTTCGTCCTCGACATCTCTTTCATCACCGGGATGGCGATCGGCGCGGCCGTGACGGTCCTGATCTCGGTGGCCAGCGCCATCACCTTCCTGCCCGCGTTGCTCGGCGTCATCGGCAAGCGAGTGCTCAGCCGGCGGGAGCGCAAGCATCTGGCCGAGCACGGTCCCGTCGTGTCCACCGCGGGCAGCCGGTGGACACGCTGGTCGAACTGGGTCGAACGGCACCCGGTCCGGCCCGCGCTGCTCGGCCTGGCGATCATGTGCGTCCTCGCGGTGCCCTTCACCAGCATGCGGCTCGGTGCCGCCGACGAGGGCAACCTGCCGCCGGACAAGACCGCCCGCAAGGCCTACGACCTCCTCGCCGAGGGGTTCGGTCCCGGGTTCAACGGCCCGTTGCTCCTCGTGGCCGACCTGCCGGCGGGAACGGGGCCGGACTCGTTGAACCGGCTGGCCGAGCAGGTCAAGCAGACCCCGGGGATCGTGTCGGTCGGCACGCCGATCCCGAACGACGCCGGGACGGCCGCGATCCTGCAAGTTGTGCCGTCCACGGCGCCGCAGGACGAAGCGACCAGCGAGACCCTCACCCGGCTGCGCGAGGAGGTCATTCCCCAGGCCACCGCGGGCACCGGCATCAAGGTGTACGTCGGCGGCCTGACCGCGGTGTTCGACGACTTCTCCGACATCTTCGCGGCGAAGCTGCCGCTGTTCCTGGCCATCGTGATCGGTCTGGGGTGCCTGCTCATCCTGGTCGCCTTCCGGAGCATCGTGCTGGCCCTCACCGCGGCGGTGATGAACCTGCTGGCTGCGGCGGCGGCCTTCGGGGTGGTCACCGCGGTGTTCCAGTGGGGCTGGGACATGAACTTCATCACGATCGGCCGGGCCGGCCCGATCGAGGCGTACCTGCCGGCCATGATGCTGGCCATCCTCTTCGGACTTTCCATGGACTATCAGGTCTTCCTGCTCAGCCGGGTCCATGAGGAGTGGCTGCGCTCCGGGAAGAACGGGAGGGCGGTCGCGGTGGGGCAGGCCGATACCGGGCAGGTGATCACGGCAGCGGCCACGATCATGATTCTCGTGTTCGGCTCCACCGGGCTGGGTGACGAGCGGGTGACCTCGGAGTTCGGCGTCGGCCTGGCGGCGGCGGTCGCGCTGGACGCATTCGTGCTACGGACCCTGCTGGTGCCGGCCGTCATGCATCTGCTGGGTCGTTCCAACTGGTGGATTCCGCGCTGGCTCGACCGGGTGTTGCCGCACGTCTCCATCGATCCCGCGGACAACTTCCCGGCGCCGGAGCCGGTCAGGGACCCGCACCCCGCCGCCCGGTAGCACAGGGCGACAGAACACGCGGTGGCAGGCGTACGCCGGGGGTCGGATTTTAGGCCGGTATGATCCCCGGCGTGCCACTTGTGCTGTCCCCATCGGACATCGATTACTGGTTCAACCTGGGGCAGTCGCTGACGGCCGGTCCCCGGGTGCACCGGCCGTCCCCGTTCTCGGCGCTGCTGGCCGCGGGCATGCGGAGCACGGCCGGCGAGGTCGTTGTCGACGCCGGCTGCGGCGCCGGTCTCGTCACGGTCGCCGCCCTCATGTCCGGCGCCGACCATGTGATCGCCCAGGACTTCGATCCCGATTGCCTGACCGATACCGCGGCCAACGTGGAACGGCTGCTGGGGCGCGGAGCGCGCACTCGCCTGACGCTGTGGGAGGCGGACTGGCGACAGCTCGGGCCCATGCGGGCCGACCTGCTCGCCGTCAACCCCCCGCAGCGGCCGACGGCCCTGCTGCCGGACGTGAGCGCGGACGTCCGGCATCTGCACGAGGGCGGCGGCGACGACGGCTTCGACGCTCTGCGGCTCGTCCTCGCGCATGCTGCGGCTGGGCGGGTGCACACGACCGCGGCGGCGGTGCTCGACCTGCCCGCTGCTCAGGACGGGCTGTGCGGCACGACCTGGCACCGGCCGTCGATAGTCGCCCAGGCCGAACTGCCGCTCGACCGGGCCTGGCAACTGCTGGTGCCCGGCCTTGTCGGCCGGGTCGACGTCTGGCAGTTCGTGCGCCGCTGAGAGTAGGGCTCGACTGACCATCGAAGATCAAGGTCGAGACTCGGCGTCTGATCGCAACACGGCCAGGCCGTGCAGACGCGGAGGGTCTGATGGACATCCCCCATACCGATATCCAGGTGGCCGTCGTGATGGCCGACATCGCGGTGGTACTCGGGATCAGTGCCCTGCTAGTCCCGGTGTTCCGGCGGTTGGGGCAGCCGCCGGTGATCGGGGAGATCGTCGCCGGCATCCTGCTGGGCCCGAGCGTCCTGGGTCTGCTGCCCGGTAACCTGCCCGGGACGTTGTTCCCCGCCTCGGCCCGGCCGTTTCTCTCGATGATCGCCCAGGTCGGGTTGTTGCTCTTCATGTTCCTGGTCGGCTGGGAGTTCAACTTCGGCCTGATGCGCCGCGCCGGGCGTGCGGTCACCTCGATCTCGCTGACCGCGATCGCGTTCTCCTTCGGTCTCGGGCTCGCGCTGGCGACCTGGCTCTATCGACGGCACCACACGGTCGACGGCACGCGGGTGTCGTTCCTGGTCTTCGCCGTCTTCCTTGGTGCGGCCATGTCGATCACCGCGTTCCCCGTGCTGGCGCGGATCCTGTCCGACGGCAATCTGACCAACACCAGGGTCGGCTCGATCGTGCTGGCCTCGGCCGCGATCGACGACGTTGTGGCCTGGACGATGCTGGCTGTCGTGGTCGCCGGCTTCACCGCCGCCGGCGGGGCGACCCTGGCCGTGGTTCTCGGCCTCTTCCTGCTGTACGTCCTGGTCATGGCGTTCGTGGTGCGTCCGCTACTGCACCGCGCGGTGCGCGCCCTCACCCGGAACGGGAAGGCCTCGGTCCATCTGCTGCCGTTGATCGGCGCTGGACTCTTCCTGTCCGCGTTCGCCACCTCGTGGATCGGCGTGCACGTGATCTTCGGTGCGTTCGCGTTCGGCATCATCATGCCGCGGGAGAACGCCGGACTTCTCGGGCGCATCCTTCACGAACCGCTCGAGAACTGCATCCGGCTGCTGCTGCCGATCTTCTTCATCGTCACCGGCCTCTCCGTCGACCTCGGTGCACTGGGCTGGGCCGAGGCCGGGGAACTGGCGCTGATCATCCTGTGTGCCTGCAGCGGCAAGCTGCTCGGTGCCGGGGCCGCCGCCAGGGTGTCCGGACAGAGCTGGCGTGACTCCTACAGCATCGGTCTGCTGATGAACACCCGCGGCCTGACCGAGCTGGTCATCCTCAACATCGGTGTCACGCTGGGGCTGCTCGACGGCCGCATGTTCACCATGATGGTGATCATGGCCCTGGTCACCACCGCGATGGCCGGGCCGCTCCTGCCGCGCTCGCTGCCCCGGGCGGCGCGCATCGGCCTCACCACGTCCGCGCCGGCCGGCGGTGAGCCGGTTCGTGCACAGGTTCTGGCCTCGACCACCTCACGACAGGTCCTTGAGTGATCGCAAGAAGGCTGGTGGGCGGCGCCGGCCGGGCCGGGACGAAGAGCCGGCCCGGCCCGAAGGACAACGAAGGGGATACCGCTGTGCTGATTGATGTGGTTGTAGTCGGTGGCGGCCCTGTCGGCCTGATGCTCGCGGCGGAGCTGCGCCTGGGCGGCGCGACGGTCACCGTGATCGAGAAGCTGCCCGATACGAATCCGCATTCGCGGGCGTTCCGGCTGCAGCCTCGCACGCTCGACATCCTGGACGCCCGCGGACTGCTCGAGGAGTTCCGCCGGGACAATCTGTCGTGGCCGAAGGCCCACTTCGCCGGTCTCAGCCCGCTGCTGGATCTGTCCGCCATCGACAGCGAGCATGCGTACTCGCTGCTCATTCCCCAGGCCCGGACGGAACGCCTGCTCGAGGCGCACGCGAGGGCGGCGGGCGCGGAGATCCGGCGCGGCCAGGAGGTGCTGGACCTGCGGCAGAATGACGACCACGTCGTGTCGCGGGTACGCGACGGCGACACCGAATACGAGCTGCGGTCGCGTTACGTCGTCGGATGCGACGGGGGCGGGAGCACCGTCCGCAAGCTGACCGGCATCGAGTTCCCCGGTACCACGGGAACTGTATCGGCGCTGCTGGGCGATGTGATCCTCGACGAGCCGGAGAAATTGCCGGCCGGCATCCCGGGCACGATGCGTACGCCGAACGGACTGCTGATGGCGGTGGCGCTCGAGGACTCTGTCACCCGCATCCTGACCACGACCTACGACGTGCCGCACGCGGACAGGCACCGTCCGGTGACCCTCGACGAGCTCATGGACAGCGTACGGACGGTGACCGGTCAGGAGGTGCGGATGAACAGTCCCCGCTGGCTGTCCCGTTTCAGCGACACCACCCGGCTCGCGGAGCGATACCGGGACCGGCGAGTGCTGCTCGCGGGCGACGCCGCACACGTCCACTTCCCGATCGGTGCGCAGGGTCTCAACCTCGGCCTGCAGGACGCGATGAATCTGGGGTGGAAACTGGCCGCCGAGGTCACCGGACGGGCGCCGCAGGGCCTTCTCGACTCCTACGACCGGGAGCGGCGCCCCGTGGCCCGTGCCGTCCTGCGCGAGACACAGGCCCAGGTCGCCCTGATGAATCCGGACGAGCGGATCAACCCGCTGCGCGAGCTGATCGGGCAGTTGCTCGCGCTCGACGCGGTCAACCTGTTCCTCTCCCGGCTGGTCGGCGGCACGTCGTTCCGATACACCCTCGACAGCGCCGACGCCGATCAGCACCCGCTGACCGGAGAGTATGCCCCAGCGATGACCGTCAGCACTCCCGAAGGCGACCGCCGTATCGCGGAACTCCTCCGCCCGGGACGGGGCCTTCTGCTGCTGCTCGGCGAACCGCTGGAAGCCGCGACAGTGGCGGAGATCGGCCAGGAGTGCACCGTCGTGACGGGCGATCCCGTCGAGAAGTCGGATCTGCGCGCCCTGCTGCTGCGACCGGACGGCCACGTGGCCTGGGCCGCGTCCGCCGAGACCGACGAGGCGGCCCTGCGGGCGAGCCTGAGCACGGCCTGGGCCGCCTGGTTCGGGCAGCGGGCCCGCAGCGATGCCTGAGCGAACGGCGGACGTGTGCGTGGTCGGCGCCGGTCCGGCCGGCCTCACGCTCGCGCTTCTGCTCGTGCGCTCGGGCGTGCGCGTGGTCGTCGTCGAGCGTTCCCGCGGCTTCGCCCGTGAGTTCCGGGGGGAGATCCTGCAACCCGGAGCTCTGGCCCTTCTCGACCGGCTCGGCGTTCTCGGCGAGGCCCGCGCGCGAGGAGCGTACGAGCATCATCGATTCCGCTTGGAGGACGGGGTACGGGTACTCCTCAACGCCGACTATCGGGCGTTGCCGGAGCCGTACAACTATCTGCTGAGCATTCCGCAGCGGCATGTGCTGGAGACGCTCCTCGCGAAATGCGAGAAGTACGACGGCTTCGAGCTGCTGTCCGGTCATCGCGTCACCGAGCTTCTCCAGGACGGCGACCGGACGACGGGTGTCGTGGCCGGCGACGAGATCGTGAACGCCCGCTGCGTCGTCGGCGCCGACGGACGCTATTCGAAGGTGCGCCGGCTCGCCGGCATCGCGGACGGCCGCGTGGAGCTGTTCCAACGCGACGTGCTGTGGTGCAAGATCCCGCTGGGCGGTGCGAGCCCCCGCGACGTGCGGATCTTCCGGTCGGGCGGGGAGCCGATGCTCAGCTACGTCTCCGTGCCTGACTCTCTCCAGCTCGGCTGGACGTTGCCGCACGGGCAGTACGCCCGCGTCGTGGCGGACGGACTACCGGCGTTGAAGGAGCGGATCTGCGCGGCCGCTCCGCCGTACGCCGGGCTGATCCAAGAGACGATCAAGAGCCTCAAGGACGTCACCCTGCTCGACGTGTTCTCCGGCGACGCGCCGGAGTGGGTCCGGCCCGGCCTGGTGCTGATCGGGGACGCGGCGCATACGCACAGCCCCATCGGCGCCCAGGGCATCATGCTCGCATTGCAGGACGCCGCGCTGCTGCATCCGATCCTGGTCGAGGCGGTACGCCGGGGCGACGTCGGAGCCGCGGCTCTGCGGCCCTATCTGGCTCGCCGCAAGGACATCTCGCGGGTCATGCGGCTTCAGGTGGCGCAGAGCGGGATGATGCTGTCCACCCGGGGCCCGAAGGCCTGGATCAAGCCGAAGATGGCCGCTCTGGTCTCTCGGACGCCGATCTATCGGAAGATCCTGCATCAGATCGCTTACAACAACCCCGCGATCAGGGTGGCGACGGAGGAGTTCACGGACCGCTGAGGCGTACGGCTGACCCGCCGGCAGCGGCGGGCCTCGATGTCGAGGCCCGCCGCTGCGTCATGCCATCGCGGCGAGCTTCTCATTGACGAAGGCGAGCAGTTCTCCCGGCGTGTCGACCTCGGCGGCGATGTCGTCCGAGAGCTTGACCGAGAACTCCTTGGAGATACGGCTGGTGGTTTCCAGCAGAGCCAGGGAGTCGTATCCCAGCTCGTCGAAGCTGCGCTCGAGAATGTCGCCGTCGAGGCTTTGCTCCTCCTCGCCGGCGCACTGGCGCAGGATGCGTCGCAAGTCGTCGATCGTGAACCGCTGCACGTGATTCTCCCGCCTCGGCTGATGAATCCCTTGATCCGCAGATCCTCGGGCGTCGGCATCGAGGCGCGCTCAAGCCTTGCTGGGCGCCCCCTGATGGCCCGAAACGTGCTCGACGAGCGCTCGAGCGCGGTCGCGGACGCTTCGAAGGTCCAGTACTTCCAGGGTCATGGAGGGCTCGTGCGAACCGACTACGACATCGCCATCATCGGTGGCGGACCCGCCGGATCCACCGCGGCGTCATACCTGTCCTTGGCCGGCATGTCGGTGATAGTGCTGGAGGGGGAGGCCTTTCCTCGGGAACACGTCGGTGAATCCCTCGTCCCGGCGACGACGCCCGTGCTGGTCGAGATCGGCGCCATGCCGAAGATCGACGCGGCCGGCTTTCCGAGGAAGTACGGCGCGGCGTGGACGTCGGCGGAGCAACGCCCCGTTCCGCACAACGGATTCACCGGCCTCGACCACGACTTCCGTGCGGCCGAAGTGATGTTCGTCGAGCGCGACCAGCCCGAGGTCGACCGGGACTACACGTTCCACGTCGATCGCGCCCGGTTCGACCAGCTGCTCCTCGACCACTCCGCAAGCCTCGGTGCCACCGTGCGCTACCAGACGCGGGTGCTGAACGTCGACTTCAGCGATCCGGACATGGTCACGCTTGACTGCCGCTCACCCGAGGGCCCCTCGACTGTCACCGCACGCATGGTCGTCGACGCCTCCGGCCGCCAGACCATGCTCGGCCGGCAGCTGCGCATCAAAGTGCCGGACGAGGTCTTCAACCAGTACGCCGTGCACACCTGGTTCGAAGGTCTGGATCGGGGCAGGCTCGCGCCGGACCCGAACAAGACGGACTACATCTTCGTGCACTTCCTGCCGATCAAGGACACCTGGGTCTGGCAGATCCCGATCACCGACACCATCACCAGCATCGGAGTGGTGACTCAGAAGGCCCGCTTCACCGACTCCGGCCAGGACCGGGACAAGTTCTTCTGGGAGTTCGTCGACAGCCGGCCCGAGCTGGCCGAGGCCCTGCGGGCGGCCACGGTGGTCCGTCCGTTCAAGGTCGAGGGCGACTACAGCTACGCGATGACCGAGATCTGCGGCGACCGGTTCGTGCTGATCGGCGACGCGGCCCGCTTCGTCGACCCGATCTTCTCCAGCGGCGTCAGCGTCGCGTTGAACAGCGCGCGGATCGCCTGCAAGGACATCGTGGCGGCGCACCGGGCCGGCGACTTCGGCAAGAAGCGGTTCTCGGTCTACGAGGGCAAGCTGCGCCAGGCGGTCAAGAACTGGTACGAGTTCATCTCCATCTACTACCGGCTGAACGTGCTCTTCACCGCCTTCGTGCAGGACCCGCGCTACCGCATCGACGTGCTCAAGATGTTGCAGGGCGACGTCTACGACGGTCAGGAGCCCAAGGCGCTGGCCGCGATGAAAGAGATCGTTGCCGAGGTCGAGAACGATCCGGACCACCTCTGGTATCCGTACCTCGGCACGCTGCGCGCGCCGACCCTGGACCCTATCGCCTAGGCCCGGCCGTGGTATCTCCGGAAACTCCAGGCCCGGTCCGCATCGGGGTACTGGGCGGCGCTGACATCGCCTGGCGTCGGGTACTTCCGGCCCTCGCGGCCGAGCCGGGCGCGCGCCTGGTCGCGGTGGCGAGCCGGAGCTACGACAAGGCCGTCCGGTTCACCGAGCGTTTCGGGGGCGACCCCGTCGACGGCTATGAGCGGCTCCTGGACCGTCCCGACGTGGACGCGGTCTATGTGCCGCTGCCCGCGGCGCTGCATGCGAGGTGGATCCGCCAGGCGCTGGAGCGGGGCAAGCACGTGCTGGCCGAGAAACCGATGACCCTGGCCCCGGGGGAGACCGCGGAACTGCTGGCTCTGGCACGCCGACGCGGTCTCGTGCTCATCGAGAACTACATGTTCACGCGGCACAGCCAGCATCAGAAGGTACGGCAGCTCCTCGCGGCCGGCGTGATCGGGCGCCCGCGCGCTTTCTTCAGCGCCTTCACCGTTCCGGCGCGACCGGCCGGTGACATCCGGCTCCGCGCGGACTTGGGCGGCGGCGCGCTTGCGGACGTCGGCGGCTATCCGATCAGTGCCGCATGCCTCATCCTCGGCCGGCAGTTCCGGGTCGTCGGGGCCACGTTGCGCCGGGATCCCGAGACGAACGTCGACACCTCGGGCACCGCCCTGCTGATCAATGACGACGGGGTACCGGCGCAGCTGCTGTTCGGCATGGAGCACGCGTACCACGCCGCTTACGAGGTGTGGGGCTCGACCGGCCGCCTCGTGCTGAACCACGCCTTCGCCCCGCAGGCCGGCCACCGGCCGATCGTCCGCATCCACGACGCGCAGGGCGTCACCGAACGAGTGCTCGAGGCGGACGACCAGTACCGCAACACGTGGCGTGCTTTCAGCCACGCCGTCCGCAGGGCCGCGGGACAGGAAGCTCCCGCGCAGCCCGTCGCCGATGACGAGGCTGCGGCGACCCTTCGCCGTGCGGTCCTCATGCACGAGATCGCCGGAGCCGCTGCAATCGAAGTGAGTCAGGAGTGTGACGTCAGTGTTCACCGTTGACATCGTTCAGCAGGGCGCCTGGGACATGCCCCTGGACTCCATGCCGCTGGCCGCGGGCTATCTGAAAGCGGCCATTGATGCCGATGCCGACCTCGGCGGCCAGGTCGACGTGCGGATCCGCAACTTCCGCGGCGGGGTGGGGCTCCCGACCATGGCCCGCGAGCTCTTCGGCGAGCGGATCCCCGACGTGGTGGCCTTCTCGGTCCTCGGCTGGAACTACCGCAACTTCGCCGCGCTCGCCGAGACCTTCAAGCAGCTCAACCCGCGCGGGCTGGTGGTGTTCGGCGGGAACCACGTGGCCAACCAAGGCGAACGCATATTCCGCGAGCATTCGTACGTCGACGTCGTGGCCAACGGCGAGGGCGAGTTCGTCCTGCGAGATCTCGTCGAATACCGGATGACCAACCCGGGCCGGCTGGACCCGAAGGGGATCGAGGGCATCTCCTACCGGCTCGAGGATGGGACCGTCGAGACCACCCCGGAGCGTGCCCGGATCGACGATCTCGACATCATCCCGTCGCCGTTCCTGACCGGGACGCTGCCCATGCTCGACGGCGCGGGGAACTTCCGTTACGACGTGGCATTGATGGAAACCAACCGGGGCTGTCCCTACAAGTGCTCCTTCTGCTACTGGGGTGGCGCGGTCGGCCAGCGGATGCGTGCCTTCTCGCGCGAGCGGATCGCCGCCGAACTCGACTACTTCGCCTACCACGGAGCTCAGACGATCGTGCTGTGCGACTCCAACTTCGGGCTCCTGGAGTCCGACGAGGAGTTCACCGAGGACCTGATCAAGACGCGGGAGAAGTACGGTCATCCACGTGCCCTGGAGACAAGCTGGGCCAAGAACAAGTCGACGCGCTTTCATCGGATCGTCCAGGACCTCAAGGCCCACGGATTCAAGAGCTCGTTCACCCTGGCGTTGCAGACTCTCGCGGATGAGGCGCTGATGGACATGCAGCGCAAGAACATGAAAGTCAACAAGTGGGAGAGTCTCGTCGACTGGCTGAGCGAGGAGAACCTCGACTGCTACGCGGAGCTGATCTGGGGAGCCCCGGGCGAAACTGTCGAATCCTTCATCGAGGGCTACGACCAGCTGGCGACCAAGGTGTCGCGGATCGCCGTCTATCCGATGCTGCTCCTGCCGAATACCTCGTATGTCGAGAACCGAGAGCTGCACGGGTTCGTCACCATCCGGGGTGAGAACGACGACTTCGAATATGTTCTGGCCAACCGCACGTCGACGCTGGCCGAGAACCTGGACATGCAGCAGTTCATGTTCTGGGCGCGGATCATGGGGGAGAATCAGTACCTGCGCCACGTCTGGGAGCCGGTACGGCATCTCGCCGGATTGACCCAGTCCCAGATCATCCGGAGCATGATGAAGGCCGCTGAGGCGTCGACCGATCCCGCGGTCGCCGAGTTCCGCCAGATGGCGCCGGTGATCGCCGAATCGCCGGTGATCGCGGCCGGACTCCGCCGGCTCTCCGCCACGCCCGAGCTGAACGACTTCCTCGTCGAGTGGTGGCGGACCGCCATCCTGCCGGCGTTCCCGCCGCAGTGGCAGGGTTTCGCCACTGAGCTCTACGCCTACGAGAGCTGGTGCCGCCCGATCTATGACCAGCCGGGTGTGCCGTTGCGAGCGGGCTGGCGCGCCTGCACCGAGGACGGCGAACCGGTCTTCGTCAGCGAGCCGGTCGACTTCAGCTACCCGGTCGCAGAAATGCTGGCGTCGTGGGCGGACGTCCGCCTCCGGGAGCCGGTGCCCGACCCGTGCAGCTACGTCTTTCGCGCGATTCCCGGCTACTCCGATCACCTCGACAACCACGAGACCGCCGCCCACTATGTGGCCACCGCCGAGAGGTGCGAGCCCTCGGCGGACCAGTGAGCCAACGCCACAAGGGCCGGCCGCGAAAGCGGCCGGCCCTTGTCATGGTCGATCAGGCGGCTGCCGCGTAGTCCTTGAGAACGGTGAAGGGGGCGGGGTCCGCGGTCGCGAGCTTCATCAGCCTCCCGACCCAGCCCTTGAACTCTTCGCTACCCATCGCCTGGCGGTGCCCCGACGGGTCGTCCCACTCCGAGATCTCGACGTAGATCTGCGGGTCCTTGGCCGAGTGGTAGAGCTTGTGGCTGCGGAACCCGGCATGGCTCGTCATGAACGCGGTCATGCCCTCGAGGGTCTCCTCGAATTCCTTGTTGTCCCCGGTGACCGTGAACCTGTTGATGAGGATGAACATGTTCTTCCCTTCTGACGGATCCTGTGAGGTTTGAGCAATGGGCCTGCTGATGAGGTGGGCGAAGAACTGGCCGCGGAGTTGCCGGCGTTGAACCTTGCCCGTGGGCGACCGGGGGATGGACTCGGCGATCCGCACCGCACGCAGGTGCTGGTAGTAGGGGAGCCGCTCGGCGATGTACGAGGAGAACTGCTCCTCGCCGGTGCCGGGCGTCCGCGGCACGACGACGGCGACGCCGACTGCTCCGCTGTGCTCGTCGGGAACGTCCAGGACGACGCAGTCGCGTACGAGTGGATGGGTCATCAGGACGTTCTCGACCTCGGTCGGGCAGACCAGCCAGTTGTCGTACTTGTAGGTGTCGTTGAGCCGGTCGCTGAGATAGAGATGCCCGTCCGCGTCCACGTGGCCCACGTCCCCGGTCGAGAACCAGCCCTCCGGATCCAGGTGCGCGCCGTCCGGCCGGCCGAGATAGCCGGCCATGACCTGGGGGCCGCGGATCTGGACCTCACCGGTCTCGCCAGGAGGCAGCGGCGCGCGCGTCTCCACGTGGACCACCCGGCAGGCGGTGCCGGGTACCGGTAGCCCGCAGGACCCCGGCCGCGGATCGTCCAGGTCGGCGAAGTGGGTCAACGGCGAGGTCTCCTGCAGTCCGTACCCCTGGGCGACCGTCACCCCGAGCTCGCGGGCGAGAACCGCGGCGGAGTTCGGTGCGAGTGCGGACCCGCCGGACAGCATCGCCGTCAGGGTCGGGACGCGGTGGCCGGCCAGGGCCGGCTCGGAGGCCATGCGCGAGAGCCGCACGGGAAGGCTGTAATAGTGCGTTGCGCCGTAACGCGCGGCCGCGTCCAACGAGCCGAGCAGATCGGGATCGGGCCAGAGCACGAGGGTCGCGCCCGCGGTCACCGGCGTCGTGAGGTGCATCAGGTGGAACGTCGGCAGGTGATCGAAAAGGATCGAGGAATGCGACACCCGATGGGCGAAGGCGATCTGCTCCGCGTTCGTCGTCAGATTGCGATGCGTGAGCCGTACAGCCTTGGCCGGTCCGGTGGTGCCGCTGGTGAACTGCAGGACGGCGAGAGCGTCCGGATCGACGGGCGGGTCGACCGGGTGGCTTCGCGGTGAGGCTTCCTGACGCAGGTCCGCAACGGTGCGAAGCCCGTCGAGTTCCGGCGTGGGCAGGTCCGGCTGATGCGTCAGCACGACGGTGCCGAGGCCGGGCAGCCGATCCCGGACCCCGATCAGGCGCAGCGCCATGTCCGGGGTCGCGACGACCGTCGAGGCGCCGACGAGGCCCAGAACATGGACCAGCGCGTCTTCCCGTAGCAGCGGATTGACCAACGCCGCGACCCGCCCGCTGCGGACGATGCCGAAGAACGCCGGGGCGAACATGGGATGCAACTCCAGCGCGAGCGCCACCACCGAACCAGGCGGCCCGGCGAGAGCGGCGATCGCCGAGGCGAACTCGGTCGCCCAGCTGTCCAGCTCACCGAAGGTCAGGTCACCGTCCGGGGACAACACCGCGGGATGATCGCCCCACTTCGCCGCGGCCGTACGCAGGATGGTGTCCAGGGTGGTGCTCACTGCTCGAGCAGATCGTCGCGGGTGACGCGGCGCTCCCGGACGAGCAACCGGCCGTCCGCCCGGACCAGCACGTCCTCGCAGACGCAGCTCAACTGGACCTGGGCCGTGCCGCCCCGCGGTGTGCTGAGGATCAATGCGTAGGAACGCGCGTTGATCGTGCCGTCCGGCTGCGGCTCCACGTCCAACATGCCCAGCCAATGCCTGCGCTGGATGCCCTGCTCCGTGAGGGCCGCGTGGGCCTGGCGGGCGCCGGCCGTGATGGCTGCACGGCCGACGGCAGGCTCCGGATGCGCGTTAGCGCTGAAGACGCCGTCCTCGGTGAACGACTCGGCCCAGCCGTCGACCACGCCGTCGTCGAGCATCCTCATCTGCCTGCTGTAGAACTGCTGCACCTCCGCGTACAGCCCCGTGTCGAAGGTGCTCCCTACCAGTTGGTACTGAGGAGACATCCGGTTCCTTCCGCCGGCGCGACTTTGACCCGCCGAAGATGTCAACAACGGCTCGAGCGCGGCTGGAGACGGAACCGAAACGGTCCGCCGGCGACCTCGGACCCGTCGGGACGGACTGCCCGGCGGGGCGCTCTAGCGACGTTCCGGTGAAACTCGAAGGCGTCCCGACAGGCTCGCGGCAGATCGACTGGTGACCACGTCGAAAGGGACGCCGATGAGTACAAAGGACGCTGCTCCGGTCGCGCTGGTGACGGGAGGAACCAGCGGTATCGGCCTCGCGGTGGTGCGGCGGCTGGCCGCACGGGGCCTCTCGGTCTTCCTCTGCGCCCGGTCGGCCGAGAACGTCGCCTCGGTCGTCAAGGAGTTGCGCGACGAAGGGCTGGACGTCGACGGCGTGTCCGCGGACCTCCGGTCACCGGCGCTGGCCGACGAGGTCGTCGCCGCGGCGGTACATCGCTACGGTCCGCTCACCGTGCTGGTCAACAACGCCGGTCGCAGCGGGGGCGGCAAGACGGCCGCGATCACCGACGAGCTCTGGGCCGACGTCATCGACACGAATCTCAACAGCGTGTTCTGGATGACCCGGGCGGCGCTGACCACCGGAGGGCTCGCCGGGCCGCGCGGGCGCATCATCAACATCGCGTCCACCGGCGGCAAGCAGGGCGTTCCGCTGGGCGCCCCGTACTCCGCGTCGAAGGCCGGGGTCATCGGCTTCACCAAGGCCGTCGCCAAGGAACTGGCCCGCTCCGGCATCACCGTCAACGCCGTCTGTCCCGGCTATGTCGAGACGCCGATGGCCCAGCGGGTCCGGCAGGGATACGCCGAGGTCTGGCAGATCAGTGAGGACGACGTCCTGGAGCAGTTCCAGGAGAAGATCCCGTTGGGTCGCTATTCGACTGCGGACGAGGTCGCAGGCCTGGTCGAGTACCTCGTCAGTGACAGTTCGGCTTCTATCACCGCTCAGGCGCTCAACGTCTGCGGTGGACTCGGCAACTACTGAGAGGGATTCCATACCGTGGCCAGCGCCCGCTCGCTCCACCTCGAGCATTCGATCACCGTCGGCGCACCGGCCGACACCGTCTACCAGGTCTTGGCCGACGCGACCGACTGGCCGCAGTTGTTCCGGCCGACCGTGCACGTCGAGCAGTTGGAGAGCACCGGATCCAGCGAGCGGTTGCAGATCTGGGCTCTCGCCAACGACACGGTCAAGACCTGGACTTCCCGCCGGACGCTGGATCCGGCCGCCCGGCACATCACCTTCCAGCAGGAGGTGTCGGCCCCACCCGTGGCCTCGATGGGCGGTGAGTGGCGGGCTGTCGCGACCGCGAGCGGGACGACCGAGCTGACCTTGACCCACGACTTCACGGCGGTGGACGACGATGCGGAGAGCCTGGACTGGATCCGGCGCGCCACCGACAGCAACAGCGAGACCGAACTGGCCAACATCAAAGCGGTCGCCGAGAGCTGGCCGCAGCGCGACGAGTTGATCTTCTCGTTCGCCGACTCGATCATGATTGACGGCCCGCTCGCCAAGGCGTACGGCTTCCTCTACGAGGCCGGTGACTGGCCGAAGCGGCTGCCGCACGTCGACCGGCTGGACCTGCGTGAGGACACCGACGGCATCCAGCGGATGTCGATGGACACCCGGGCCGCGAACGGCTCGGTGCACACCACGGAGTCCATCCGGGTGTGCTTCCCGGGGGACGCGCGCATCGTCTACAAGCAGCTCGTGATGCCGCCGCTGCTGACGGCCCACGTCGGTGAGTGGCGGCTGACCGAGGAGGGTGACGGCGTGCGGGTGACCTCGGCGCATACCCTCGGCGTCAACGCGACGGCGGTGCCGCGTGTACTGGGCGCTGACGCCACTGTCGCCTCGGCGCGGGCCTACCTGCAGAAGGCGATCGGTGGCAACAGCGCGAAGACGCTCGCCTTGACCAAGGCGTTCGCGGAGAATCGGGATGTCTGAGACGACGCCTCAGGTCCTGATCGCCGGCGCGGGCCCGGTCGGCCTGACGATCGCGCACGAGCTCAGCCGGCGGGGGGTCGCCGTCCGCATCGTCGACCGGGCCGCCGCGCCGTCCGTGACGAGCCGTGCGACCGCGACGCACGCGCGCACGCTGGAGATCTTCGACCAGATGGGCGTGCTCGGGCGCCTGCTGGATCGCGGCCAGCGGGTGGTGCACTTCTCGCTGCACATGGGTGGCCGCCGGTTGGTTCGCTTCGACACGAACTACTCCCAGCTGCCGACCCGGTTCCCGTTCAGCCTGATGGTCGATCAGGTCAAGACGGAGGCGGCCCTGCGTGACGCGCTGGCCGAGATGGGCGTCAAGGTCGAGCAGGGCGTGAGCCTGGAGGAGCTGGATCCCGGCGACGACGGGGCCGGTGTCCTGCTCCGGCATGCGGGCGGCCGGACGGAGTCATTTCGGGTCCCGTGGCTGGTCGGTGCCGACGGCGCACACAGTACGGTCCGCCGGGCGCTCGGGTTGCGGTTGCTCGGTGAGCAGACGCAGACGTGGCTGAACGCGGACGTGGTCATCGACGCCGATCTGCAGCGCAACAGCAACCATCTGCTGCACACCGGCAAGGGAACAATTCTTCTGGTGCCGTTCCCGGAGCCCGGCAAATGGCGTGCGGTCGACACCGTCGACGTCTCCGGCGCGGAAGACTGGGAGCTGATCCGGTCCCGCCTGGCCGGCAAGCTCTCCCAAGCCCTGCGTCGGCCGGTCGCGGTCGAGTCGCCGACCTGGGTATCGGTCTTCACCGTGCAGCAGCGGATGATCGAGCGGATGCGGGTCGGCCGGTGCTTCGTCGCAGGCGACGCGGCGCATGTGCACAGCCCGGCCTCGGGCCAGGGCATGAACACCGGCATCCAGGACGGGTACAACCTGGCCTGGAAGCTGGCCGACGTGGTCCGCGGCTACGCCGACGCCCGGCTGCTCGACACGTACGGCGCCGAGCGGGTGCCGATCGGGGCCAAGCTGCTGAGATCCACCCGGACCGCGACCGGCCTGGTTGCCCTGCGCAACACGCTCGCGCCGATCGCGCTACCGATCGGCGCGCGCGTTCTGAACACGCTGAAGCCGCTCAAGCGCCGGATCGAAGGAAAGATCATCCGAGGATTCTGCGGTCTGGCCCTGCACTACGCGGACAGCCCGCTGACGGCCGGGCCGGCCTCGCGACCGGGCACCATCCCGCCTGGGCACCGGGTCGCCTGCAACGAGGCCGAGTTCGCCGCACACCCGGGCTGGCGCGAACTGGCGGAGGAGCTTCGTGATCCCCGGTGGACGCTTCTCGGATTCGGCGATGATGCTCTTTCCCTGGCGGTTCTCGACGACGTGAGCGACCGCTTCGGCGGCGCGGTGTCGGTGCGCCGGGTCACGGCCGGAGGTCCCGCGGGCGCCGCGACGCTGGGTGATCCCTCCGGCGTGCTCCGCGATCGGCTCGGGGCGCCCGCGCAGGGCTACGCCCTGATCCGCCCTGACGGATATCTGGCCGGTGTCGGCCATCTCCTCGGCGGCGGCGAGTTCGGCGCCCGCCTCCGGGAGTACGGGTTGGTGGCCGCCGACGGCGTCGCGGCCGGTACGGACGGGGAGGCGCACTGATGACGATCTCGACTGACGACAAGCCATTGGACCTGGCCGGCAAGGTCGCGCTGGTGACTGGTGCGAC
This sequence comes from Nucisporomicrobium flavum, assembly GCF_016464385.1. GTDB lineage: Bacteria > Actinomycetota > Actinomycetes > Mycobacteriales > Micromonosporaceae > Actinoplanes > Actinoplanes flavus_A. The sequence goes on from NZ_JADMLH010000003.1 coordinate 82,485, forward strand.
TCGCGGCCTCGGGCTGGCCATCGCTCGCAAGCTGTGCCTGTGCGGGTGCGAGGTGATCGTGAATTTCTCGGCGGACACGGACGCGGCCGAGGCGGCGGTGCGGCAGCTCAGCGGCCTCGGCGGCAAGGTCGAGGCGATCCAGGCCGACATCAGTGAGCCCGCCGACGTGAGCCGGCTGCTCGAGCAGATCGGCCGGACCTACGGGCGTCTCGACATCCTGGTGCACAACGCCGGGGTCTTCCATCCGATGCGGGCCGATGACCTGCGGACCGAGGAGTGCGGCCAGGACATGGCGGTCGCGCTGGGCCCGTTGCTGCACGGGGTGGGAATCCTGGGAACGATGCTGCCGGAGGGCTCCGGCCGGATCATCGCGATCTCGAGCACGGGAGCCCACGTCGCGGTTCCCGGTTATGCCGGGCTGGCGATGGCCAAGGCCGCCGTCGAGAGCCTCGTCCGCTATCTCGCCGTCGAGTTCGCCTCCCGGTCGATCACCGTCAACGCGGTCACGGTCGGCAAGCTCGACAAGGGTGCCGCCGCCGACCCGGCCGGGGTGGGTGCGCGCATCGTCGCTCGTACCCCCGCGGGCCGTCTCACCCGGGCCTCGGACGTGGCCGACGTCGTCGCCCTGCTGTGCCGGCCGGAAGCGGCCTGGATCCGGGGCCAGTCGATCGTCGTCGACGGTGGGCTCAGCCTGACCGCCTGATCTGTCTGTTCGCACGGCTGGAGGCCTGCCGGATGCATCTGATCGACCTGTCGTCACCCATCGACGCGAAAGCGTGGGAGCCCAATCCGATCACTCACGACATCATGACACCCGCGGAGGGCGCGGTGCACATGGCTCGTGAGATGAAGGAGCATGCGGACATCGACTTCGACCCGTCGGTGCTTCCGGACGGCGAACTGCTCAACCTCGACACGCTGAGCCTCACCTCGCACACCGGGACGCATGTGGACGCGCCCTCGCACTATGGATCGCGGGCCGCGTACGGGGTACCGCTGACGATCGACGAGCTGCCGCTCGACTGGTTCCACCGGCCGGGCGTGGTGCTCGACCTGTCCGACGCCCCGGTCGGCACCATCGGCGCCGAACGGCTCGAGGAAGAGTTCGATCGGATCGGCTACACCCCCCGGCCCTACGACATCGTGCTGCTCAACACGGGCGCCGAGAGGTACGCCGGCACCCCGGAGTTCTTCAGTGACTTCGCGGGCCTGGACGGTCCGGCGACCGAGCTCCTGCTCGACCTGGGCGTCCGGGTCGTCGGAACCGACGCGTTCAGTTTGGACGCGCCGTTCGCGTCCATGATCGAGAGCTTCGCGCGGACGGGTGACCGGAGCGTGCTCTGGCCCGCCCATTTCGCCGGCCGGAAGCGCGCGTACTGCCAGATCGAACGACTGGCGAATCTCTCGGCGTTGCCGCCGACCGGCTTCACGGTGTCCTGCTTCCCGATCAAGATCACGGGGGCCGGAGCGGGCTGGACCCGGGCCGTGGCACTGATCGGCGACGAGCCGGCAGCGCCGATTCCTACAGTGTAAAAAAATCGCCGCCGAGGTTGCCGATCTCCGGTCGCGGAGGGCTAGTCTGCGGAGGAGTGTTCTACGACGTAGAGGAATCTGATGCTGGAGATAACCGGCCTGCGGAAGGCCTACGGGGACAATCAGGTCCTGCGCGGCGTCGACTTGACCGTGCGGCCTGGACAGATAGTCGGCCTGCTCGGCTCCAACGGCGCGGGCAAGACCACTCTGATCTCGATCGTCGCCGGGCTTCGACCGGCCGACGGCGGGACTGTCCGGGTGGCGGGCATCGACGCGCTGACCGACCGGCGGCAGGCTGCCCAGCACATCGGCCTCGCCCCGCAGGAGCTGGGCATCTATCCCACGCTGACGGTCGCGGACAACCTGGCCTTCTTCGCCCGGCTGGCCGGAATGTCCCGATCGGACACGGCGCGCCGGGTGAGCCAGGTCGCCGAGGCCGTCGGGCTCGCCGAGTGGATGCGCAAAAAGGCCGGTGAGCTCTCCGGCGGCCAGAAGCGTCGGCTGCACACAGGCATGGCGCTGTTGCACAAGCCCGCCCTGCTCTTCCTGGACGAGCCGACGGTCGGCGCCGACGTGCAGTCGCGGGCCAGCATCCTGGAGGTGGTGCGTTCGCTCGCCGCCGACGGCGTCGCGGTGGTCTACACCTCCCACTATCTCACCGAACTCGAGCAGCTCAACGCTGACATCGCCGTGCTGCACGAGGGCCGCGTGGTCGTCCGGGGCTCCCTCGACGAGGTTCTCGGCCAGTACGCGGTGGCCAACGTGGTGCTGCACTTCTCCGGAACGGCGCCGGACCTGCCGGGCTGGCGAAGCGACGGAAGCAGCCTGTCGCCGCTGGCGGTTCCGGAAGACCCGGCCAGGACCGCGGCTCAGGCGCTGGTCTCGCTCGGTGTCGAGGCCGAGTCCCTGGCCGGTGTGGAGATCATTCGTCCCAGTCTGGAAACTGCGTACCTGGCCATCACCGGCCGGGCCATCACCCCGGAGGCCGACAGTGCTCTCGTCGCGTAGCTTCGTCATCGCCGGCAGCGGCATCCGGCTTCTCCTGGCGGATCCCGCGCCGTTCATCCTCACGATCCTCATGCCCCTGCTGCTGACGGCGTTCCTGTCGCCGGCATCCAAGGCACAGCTCAGCCTGTCCGGGCACGCCAACGCGAGCGGGGCTCAGCAACTGATTCCCGGTCTCGGTGTGTTGTTCACCCTGCTGGGCACCTCGCTGGTGGGCACGCTGTTCTTCCGGGAACACGCGTGGGGGACGTGGGAGCGGTTGCGGTCGAGTTCGGCCTCGACCCTGGACATCGTGATCGGCAAGGTGGCCCCGCTGTACGTCGTCCAGCTGGGCCAGATGGCGGTGCTCTTCGTCGCCGGTGTTCTGGTCTTCGGCTATCGCCCGAACGGATCGATCCTCGCGCTCGTCGTCGTGCTCGCCGTCTTCGTCGCCATGGTCGCGGCGTTCGGGGTGATGCTCGTGGCGCTTTTCGCGACCATGGACCAGGCGCTGGTCGTGGGGAATCTCGGCGGCATGCTGATGGGCGGGATCGGTGGAGCGCTGGCACCGACCAGCACGCTGCCGGGCTGGCTGCAGGCGGTGGCGCACATCAGTCCCGCTTACTGGGCGATCGCGGCCTTGCAGAAAATCACCCTCGACCACGGCAACCTCGGTGACGTCGCCGGGTCCTTGCTGGTCATGGCACTGTTCGGACTAAGCTTTGCCCTGGTGGCCGGTCTGCGGTTCCGGCCTTCGGACACCAAAGTGGGAACTACGTGATTCGAAATGCAGCGAACGGCCTGAGTGGCCCGAGCGAGCCGCGCGACAGCGCCCGGCGGCCAGTCCGCCCCGCGCTGTCGCGCGATTTCATTATCAAGACCGCCCTTGAGATGGTCGACACGCGCGGTATCGGCCAGCTGTCGATGCGTAAACTCGGTGCCGAGCTGGGCGTGGACCCGATGGCGATCTACTACTACCTGCCCAACAAGCAGGCACTTTTCGATGGCCTCGTCGAGGCGGTCTACGCGGAGATCCAGATCGACGTCGACGGGGAAGCGAGCGATTCCTGGCGCAGCACGCTGGTCGCGTTCGCGCGGCAGCTGCGCACCGTCCTCGGCCGCCACCCCGACATGCTGCCGATGGTTGCGACGCGACCGGTCTTCTCGCCCGCGGTGCTCGGCTTCGGCGAGCGGGCGGTCGTCCAGCTCGGCGCGGTCGGCTTCACCGGGCAGCAAGCGCTGCAACTGGTGAACTGCCTGCGTACTTTCACCGTCGGCCACGCCTTCGCCGAGCTCAGCGAGCCGGTCGGCGCCCCGGCTCCGTCCCAGGACGAGGTCGCCGCCGTGATCGCCGAGCGCTATCCGAAGCTGGCCGATGCGATCGCCGGTGGCTACCAGCCGGATGTGGAGTACGAGGCGGGCCTGCAGGCCATGCTGGACGGATTCGAGCTGCTCCGGCCGCCGGCGGGTGAGGCCGGTCCGGGGTCGTAGCGGTTGAGTGCCTCTCGACCTCTCCTCGAACGTGGCGAACGACGCTGACTGAACCAATGCAGTCATCGCTTCGAACACCGAGAGGACGGCTCAGTCGACAGATGAGCGACACGCTGTTTGACCTTGCCCGGCAGGCTCGAACGATCATGCAAATCAACTCGGCGTACTTCCAGTCGAAGGTGTTGCAGAGCGCGGTCGAACTGGGATTGTTCGACATGCTCGCCGAGCGACCGGCGACGGTGGAGGCGATCGTCTCGGAGCTGAAGATCAGGCCGCGGATGGCCCTCGACTTCCTCGACGCCCTGGTCGGTCTCGGGCTGCTCACCCGCGACGCGGGTGAGTACGGCCTCGCCGCCGGCGTCGGCGAGTTCCTCACCACATCGGGTGGCCACTATGTCGGCGGCAGCATCGTGCAGCACGCCCGCAAGCACTACCGCCTGTGGGCCGACCTGACCGAGACGCTGCAGGATCTCGCGGCCGAGGAGAACGTGCTGTACGGCACGAAGTCCTTCCTCAAGGTCTACGAGAACCACGAGATCGTGCGCAACCTGATGAACCACATGGACACCTACAACGGCTTCGTCGGGCCGCAGCTGGCCACCGCGATCGACTGGAGCGGCTACCAGTCGTTCGTCGACCTCGGCGGTGCCCGGGGCAACGTCGCCGCGCAGCTGGTCACCGCGATTCCGCACCTCCAAGGCGGCGTCTACGACCTGCCGCCGGTAGAGCCGCTCTTCGACGAGCACATGGCCAAGAAGGGCACGACCGGCCGGGTGACCTTCTATGCCGGCGACTTCACCCAGGACGAACTCCCCGCAACCGACGCCATCATCATCGGTCACGTGTTGCACGACTGGACGCCTGAATATCGGGCGAAGGTCATCGCCCGCACATTCGAGGCGATCCGGCCGGGCGGTGCGCTGCTCGTCTACGACGCCATGCTCGACGACGAGCGCGTCGACGCACCGGCCCTGCTCCAGAGCCTCAACTGCCGGGTGCTGAGCCGCGGTGGAGGCTCCGAGTACTCGGTCGCGGAGTGCCGCGAGTGGACTGAGGCTGCCGGATTCACCTTCGACAAGGCCGTCGACCTGGAGACGATCACCAACGACCGCGTGGTCGTCGTCCGCAAGCCCGCCTGATCGGCGCCGTGCTGTGGACACCGACCTGTCGGGCCGGACCGTGCTCGTCACCGGCGGAAGCCGCGGGATCGGCCGCGAGATCACCCGGGCCTTCGCCTCGGAGGGGGCCCGGGTCGCGCTGACCTATCAGCGGGACCGTGACGGGGCCGAGGCATTGTGCGAGCAGCTGCGGGCTCAGGGCGGCGAGGTCCTTGCCGTGCCCTATTCCCTGGCGGAGCCCGGGTCCGTGCGGGAGGTCGTCGCCGCCGTCCGGCGGGTGTGGGGCGACCCCGACGTTCTGGTCGCCAACGCCGCGCTCCGCCCGCCTCGGCGGGCCCCCTCGGCACCGCTGGAGGACATCGAGGACGGGCAGTGGGAGCCGGTCATCGAACACAACGTGCTGGGGACCGTACGTCTCGTCCGTACCGTCCTGCCGGGGATGCGGCGCCGCAAATGGGGCCGCGTCGTCCTGCTGTCGTCGCACAACGCGCTCGGCGGCAATCCCGGTCAGGAGCTGATGGGGTCGGCGAAAGCGGCCCTGCACGGCTTCGCCCGCAGTCTGAGCTGGAACGTGGGACCGGACGGAATCCTGATCAACGTCGTTTGTCCCGGACTGACGACCACCGCCGACGTGCTCGCGAAGCTGCCGCGCGAGGTGATCGACCGAGAGGTCGCGGCCACGCCGACGGGCCGGTTGAGCAGCCCCGAGGACATCGCCGGCATGGTCGTCTTCCTCGGTTCCGGAACCAACACCAACATCACCGGTGAAGCGCTGACCGTCGCCGGCGGCCGCTGAGACGCCGTCGCGGGTCGGCGACCGGCTACCAAGAGGAGGAGAGGTTCGCGTGGCAATCAACTTCGACGTGGCGATCATCGGAGGCGGGCCGGCCGGCTCGACCGCTGCCGCCTACCTTGCCGAGGCGGGAATGTCAGTCGCGGTGTTCGAGAGTGAGCTGTTTCCCCGGCCGCACGTCGGTGAGTCACTAGTGCCCGCGACCACGCCGGTGCTGCTCGAGATCGGGGTGATGCCCGAGATCGAGGCGGCCGGCTTCCCGAAGAAGTTCGGGGCGGCCTGGACGTCGGCCGAACGGCGCGACATCCCGCACAACGGATTCACCAACCTGCAGCACGAGTTTCGCGCTGCCGACGTGCGGTTCGACGAGTGCGATCAACCCGGCGTCGACCGGGACCACACCTTCCACGTCGACCGCTCGAAGTTCGATCTGATCCTGCTCAAGAACGCCGAGCGGCTCGGCGCGAAGGTGTTCACCGGCGTCCGTGTCCAGAAGGTCGACTTCGACGACCCCGAGCACGTCGTGGTCACCACCGCGATGGGGTCGAAGCAGGTCGACTTCACCGTCCGCATGGTGGTCGACGCCTCCGGCCGGCAGACCAAGATCGGCAACCAGCTCAAGCTGAAGGTCTCCGACCCGGTCTTCAAGCAGTACGCCCTGCACACCTGGTTCGAGGGTCTGGACCGGGCGGCGCTCGCGGTCTCCCCGGAGAAGACCGACTACATCTTCGTTCACTTCCTGCCGGTCCGCGACACGTGGGTGTGGCAGATCCCCATCACCGACACGATCACGAGCATCGGTGTGGTCACGCAGAAGCAGCAGTTCACCGATGCGCACACCGATCAGGACCAGTTCTTCTGGGACACCGTCGGCAGCCGGCCGGACCTGTTCGACGCGCTCAAGCAGGCCCGGCAGGTACGTCCGCTCAAACCCGAGGGCGACTACAGCTATTCGATGACGCAGGTGTGCGGCGATCGGTTCGTCCTGATCGGTGACGCGGCTCGGTTCGTCGACCCGATCTTCTCCACGGGGGTCAGCGTCGCCCTCAACAGCGCCCGGATCGCCTGCGCCGACATCATCAAGGCCTTCGAAGCGGGCGACTTCGCCAAGGAGCGGTTCGCGACCTTCGAGGCCAAGCTGCGCCGGGGCGTCAAGAACTGGTACGAGTTCATCTCGATCTACTACCGGCTCAACATCCTGTTCACCGCGTTCGTCCAGGACTCGCGCTACCGCATCGACGTGCTCAAGCTCCTCCAGGGCAGCGTCTATGACGAGGACGAGCCGGCGGCGCTCAAGGCCATGCGCGAGGTTCTCGAGGTGGTCGAGAACGACCCAGAGCACCTCTGGCACCCCTACCTGGGCACGCTGCGGGCGATGTCCGCGGCGCCGAGCTTCTGAGCCGGCCGACGGGAGACTGGGAACATGGCAACGATGAGCTGGGCTCGCCTGACCTGGGCGGCCGCGTACCGCCTCGGACTCTCCCCGTGGGATGCGTTCAGCCGGGACCGGGAACTGATCGATCTCGTCACCGGGCCGGATGCGCCGGTCCCCGGCCGGGCGATCGACATCGGGTGTGGGCGGGGACGCAACGCCATCTATCTCGCGGCGCACGGGTGGCAGGTGGTCGGGGTCGACCTGGTGCGCGGTGCGCTCAAACAGGCTCGTCGCGCGGCGGCCCGGAAGGGAGTCACCGTCGACTTCGTGGCCGGCGACGTGACCCGGCTCGACGAGCTCGGTATCGGAGGCGATTTCAAGCTTCTGATCGACTTCGGCTGCTTCCATGCCCTGAACGACGCGCAACGGCTCGCCTACGTCCGGGCCATCGAGGCTGTGGCGGCTCCGGGCGCTCTGCTGTGGATGTGGTCCTTCAACTCGCGCAACGAGGACGGCGAGACGATCAGCGCCGAGGAGATCGGCCGAAGCTTTCCGGACTGGCGGGTGCATCGGGCGGCCCCCATGAGCGTGGCCGAGGTGGAGACCACCATGGCTGCCCTGCCCCTGCCCCTGCGGCCGCTTCGCCGTGCCTTCAGCAAGGGGGTGTTCCCCCCTCCATTCCGGGCACTGCTCGAGATGAAGCGGCCGCCGGGGGACCGGGGTCAGTCCGCCATGGGGGCTTCGACGAACTCGCGGACGCCGTCCGCGAAGCCGACCTGAGCCTGCCAGCCGAGCTCCTTCGCCATCCGTTCCGGGGCGGCCACGAGGTGCCGCAGGTCGTCGAAGCGACTGCGGCCCGTCACCACCGGAGCGGGGGCACCGGCCACCTCCGCCATGGTCGCCGCCATCTCGGCGACCGTGCGGGGCTGGCCGCTGGCGACGTTGTAGGCGCGGAACCCAGGGTCGCGGCGGCCGAGAGCGGCCTCCGTGGCCCGCGCGACGTCGTCCACGTGCACGAAGTCGCGCAGCATCCGGCCGTCCTCGAACACCTCCGGAGCGTCGCCGCGCTGCACGACGCTGCGGAAGACGCAGGCGACCCCGGAATAAGTGGAGTTCCGCTTCATTCCGGGGCCGTACACCTGGTGGTATCGCAGCGCGGTGGCGGAACCGCCGGTGTGCGCCGCCCAGGCCCGGATCAGGTGTTCCTGGGCCACCTTGCTGGCGCCGTACATGCTCAGCGGCTCGAGCGGTGCGGTCTCCAGCACCTGGACCGGGCTCAACTTCCGTCCGCACAGCGGGCAGTGGTGGTCGAAGACGCCCGCGGCGACGAGCGTCCGATCTCGAGTCCCGGGTGAGCACTCGCCGTGTTCGGCGCATTGATACCGGCCCTCCCCGTAGACGACGACGGAGCTGGCCAGTACGAGCTGGGTCGGACCGACCTCCGTCATGGCCGCGACGAGAACGCCGGTGCCGTAGTCGTTGTGGCTGGTGAAACCGGGTGCGTCGAGGGTATCCCGGCCACGGCCGACCATGGCCGCCAGATGGCAGACCGCGTCCACTCCACGCAGGGCGGTCCGCACGGTGTCCTCGGCACGCACATCTCCGACGACCAGCTCCGCCCCCTCGAGCAGAGGCTGTTCCCGGCCGGCGTGCACGTTCGGCAGGAGCACGTCCAGAACGCGGACGTCATGGCCCGCCGCGAGGCAGGCAGCGACGACTCGACGGCCGATGAAACCGGCTCCACCAGTGATGAGCAAGCGCATGAACGTCCTTCCGGCAGAAGCGAAGAAGAGGTGCCTCGATCCTGCGTCGTCGGCCTAGACGGGGGAACGGGGGAGATTCAAGGCCGGATGGCGACCTCCACGACCACTCGATCCGGCCTCGACGCGTCCGGGCGATGCTGCCTCTGTCAAATGTCTCCCCAGGAGGTGACCGCCTTGCGCGTGCTGTTCACGAGTTACGGAACTCGGCCCCATTTCTTCCCGATGGTGCCGCTCGCCTGGGCATTTCAGGCGGCCGGTCATGACGTCCGGGTCGTGGGAGCACCGGCGATCGCCGAGCCGATGCGTGAGGCCGGCCTGCTGGGTCAGGCGGTCGGCCGCGACGCCGACATCGCCGCCTTCATGGCGAGCGGGGCGTTCCGGCCCAAGCCACCGCAGCCCGGCGAGACCACCGAGGAGAACCTCGCGCGGTTCGTGGATGGGATCGCCCCGATCGCCTTTCTCCGGTGCGAGGGCATGGTTGAGGAGACGGTGGCGTTCGCCCGGGCCTGGCAGCCGGAGTTGGTCGTGTACGACCCGGTGACCTATGCGGGCCCAGTCGCGGCCCAGGTCCTCGGCGTCCCCGCCGTCTGCAACCTCTACGGGATGGTCCGGCACTTCCGGGTCGAGAGCGACTCGATCTGGGGCACCGGTCTGCGCCCGGACTATGTCAAGCAGTTCACCCGCTTCGGTGTCGAACCGCTCGTGAATCCGGCGGCGTGGATCGATCCGTGCCCGCCGAGCCTGCGCTGGCGGCCCGAGGACGGGCCGTCATCGCACTTGGGCGACGCGCCCAAGCACGACATGCAGTTCGTACGGTTCAACGGCTCCGGATCGGTGGAGAACTGGTTGGTGGAGCCGGCCGAAAAGCCTCGTGTGGTCTTCACCTGGGGAACGACTCAGGAGAAGAAGCTCGGCCCTGAAGTGGTGCGCTTCGCCCGCCAGGCCATCGACGCGATCGCCGGTCTGGACGTCGAGGTCATCGTCACCGTCGCGACGACCGCACAGCCGGACGGGGGAGACCTCACCGACCTTCCGGCCAACGTCCGTACCGTGCAGTGGACCCCGTTCCAGCTCCTCGCTGACACCAGCGCCGCGGTGGTGCATCTCGGCGGCACCGGGATGATGCTGACCACGGCCGCCTGTGGCAAGCCGCAGGTCGCGATCACCGCGATCCCGGAAGGCATCTTCAACGGCGAGCGCATCGCCGCCGCCGGCGTCGGGCCGCATCTGCCGCAGGACGAGGCCGACACGGAGGCCATCCGCAAGGCGGTGAAGGCGGTGCTGGAGGATCCGGCGTACGCCTCGGCGGCGCGGGATCTGCGTGCGGAGATCGAGGCACAGCCCCGAACCAGTGAGGTCGTGCGCCGGCTGGAAGAGTTGGTGTAGTTCGTGAGAGTGCACCGGATGGCGGTGCCGGGCGCGCTACGTCTGGTACCGGAACCGGTCCGGGACGACCGGGGAACCAGCCTCGAGCTGTTCCGCAACAGCGCCTTGGCCGACGCGATCGGCCGTCCGTTCGTGGTCGGCCAGTCCTACTGGTCGACCTCGCGGCGCAACACGATCCGGGGAATCCACGGAACCGTGCTGCCGCCTGGTCAGGAGAAGCTGGTGACGTGCGCCCGGGGCTCCGTCCTGGACGTCGTCGTCGACATGCGGGTCGGGTCACCGACCTTCGGGTCGTTCGACGCCGTGGTGCTCAGCGCCGACGCGCCCGCCGCGATCTACATTCCGGACGGCCTCGGTCACGGCTTCCTCGCTCTCACGGACGATGCCTGCATGAACTATCTCTGCTCGACCGAGTTCGTGCCCGGCACCATGATCGAGATCGATGCCCTGGACCCCGAGCTGGCTCTGCCGTGGGGCTTGACGGACGAGCCGATCCGGTCGGCCAAGGACGCGGCCGCGCCCACCCTCAGCGCGGCCGCCGCGGCGGGCCTGCTTCCAGGCTATGCGGAGTGCCTCGCCTTCACCCCGGCGGCTGCCTGAGCCGACCGCCTGCGCCGGCGGCCTCCGGCGGCGGGCTCAGGGGTGGCGGCCTCTGGTGGCGGCTTCAGGGGCGGCGGCCTCTGGTGGCGGGCTCAGGGGGCGGCGGCCTCTGGTGGCGGGCTCAGGGGCGGCCGCCTCCGGCGGCGGCTTCAGGCGGCGGCTTCAGGCGGCCGCCTGCGCGGGAGTTCCTGTGTCTCGCTGGAGGGGAGGTCGCGGGGACCGGCGGTCTCCGCCGTCGCGGGTGGGATGAGCAGGGCGATCGTCGCCTTGTTCACCGCGTCGAGCCGGGACACCGCCCCGAGTTTGGTGTAGATGTTGCTCAGGTGCCGCTTGACCGTTCCCTCGGTAATCCTCAGCTGCTTGCCGATCTGCGCGTTGGTCAGGCCCCGCGAGGCCAGCTGGAGAACGTCGCGTTCCCGCAAGGAGAGGCCCTCCGTCTGTTGTGGTGCTTCGGGCCGCATGGCGGCGGCGATGGTCTTGGACGCCACGAGCAGGACGACCCCGCTGTCGCGACAGGCGGCCGTGCTGATGGCTGCGTTCAGCTCCCGCCGCGAGATGTTCTTCGACAGGAAGCCGTTGATGCCGAGGTCCAAGGTGGTACGGATGACCCAGGGGGCTTCGTGTGAGGTGAGCACCAGAACCTTGGCGTCGTCGCAGGCCTGCCGGATCAGCTCGACGACCTCGATCAGGTGCTCGGCCTGAAACATGTCGATGAGGATGATGTCCGGAGCGAACTGCGGAATCACCCTCATCGCGTCGTGCACGTCATCGACTTCGCGGACGATGTGCAATTCGTCGAATCTCTCTAATTCCTGCCGAAGAAACTCCCGGAACAACGTCTGTTGATCGAGCAAGAGAATTTTTACCGTGTCGCAAGCCTTGTTCAACGTTCCCCCATGGCCGTTGATCATCATGCCTACTGCTGTCGACGGTCGTTCTTGAAATCCTTGCGTATAAAGCGAAGCTACACTGTAGAACATCTTTTCAGGGGGGAGTGGATCACGGGTTGCGCCTTTTGCGGCATTGGGGACCAGTGAACCATGGAGTTGAAGCGGACATAGCGCGTCATTACTCCTCAGATCGCTCGGGGCGTATTTATTACCCCTCGGTAATTTATGGGTGTCGCGGGTGTTGCCGGCTGATGCCTGGTGTGACGGGTTCGAAGTAATTCGACGGTGCGGGTGCGCGCCAATGAGGCATGTCTGTTGCTGTGCCGTGGGTCCCGCGTCCTGGTGGTGGGGTCCGCCCGTGAGCCGGCCGTCGAGCAGGGCTGCCGGGCATGTGCAGCGAGCGCGGATTGTGCTGCCGGCCGCCGGCGGGTTGCCGAACGCGGAGATCGGCCCGCAGGTCGGGAGGACCCGCCAGGCGGTGATCGTGCGGCGGGCTCGCCAGGAGGCGGGCGGGATCCTGGCGTTGGTCGATCGGTCGCGCTCGCGCCGGTCGCCGGTGATCGGCGAGGCGCCGGTCATCACCCATACGCTGAACCCGCCGCCGCTGGACCTCCTCGATGTGGTGCGCTGGTCGACGCGGTTGCCGGCCGATCACGGGACCCGTGCAGGAACGCCGGTCAGTGTCGCGGAGGTGGCCCGGATGTGGCGGGGGTGGGACCTGCGCCCCGCCACCGACCGGGCGTTCGGTGGCATCGACGTTCTCTATCCCGATCCGAGCACAACCCACCGTGCCCGCGCCGGTCGCCGTGCCTGACAACGCACGCCGCGGTCCTGGCCGGCCCTCTGTGGCGCCGCGATCCGCCGCCCTGCCGCAGCGGTATCGCGGCGATCGCGCCGACCCCACGCCGTGATGGCCCCGGACAGCGTATCGATCCCTACAGCTCCCCGGGCTTGCCGGAAACGGGCACATCGCGACCCCCTGGAACGGCCCGGCCGTTCACCAGGTGCGACAGTTCACCCGCGGTTATTTGACCCTTATCAGCGAGATGTTCCAAAGGGGCGACCAGTTGAGCCGCGGTGGGGTTGGATGCCATGTCTGCCTGGATCGCCTTGGCTGCATTCTGCAGTTCAGAATTGTGCAAGAGCTGTGAAACATTGTCGCGTATCTGTCCTGGGGTTGCCAGCAGGCCGGATTTCACCAATGTCGAACCGGCGAGCGAGAAACGGCGACCCATCTCGAAACCGTCGTCCGTCATCGCGAGGATGAGTTGTGGAACGCCGGCGGCGGCACCGCTCATCATCGGATTGCCGCTACCCTGGTGAATGAGTGCGCTACTCGTCGGTAGGAGCATTCGCAGTGGGAACTCGCGCAGTACGCGCACGCTGTCGGGCAGATCGGTCAGCGTCTCCGCCTGGGCCGCCGGCGCGGTCACCACCACCTCCGCTCCCTCGCTGGTCGCCGCCTCGATGGCGTGGCGCAGGGCGGGGATCTGCGAGCCGAAGATGTTCGCGGTGCCACGGCTCCACACCAGGGTGACGCGCGGGCGGTCGGGCTTGTCGAGGACCCAGAGCGGCATGGCTCCCGGGCCGTTGTAGGGCTCGTAGCGGATCGGCAGCCGGAGGGCGTCACCGTGGGCGGGCATGATCATGCTGGGCGTCGGATCGATCACGTACCGTACGAGCGATCGGTCGAGCTTGATCCCGTAGGCGGCGAAGGCGTCCGTGGGGTCGTACAGGCTCGTCTCGGCCGCTCCGAACATGCCGAGCGAGTGATAGACCGAGGGCACGCCGGTCACCGCGGCTGCCAGGACGCCCTCCGGCGTCATGAGATCGTGGATGATCAGGTCCGGCCGCCACGCGCGGGCGAACTCGACGGCCGACCGGTAGTTGCGGCCGATGATGTGCCGCGACTCCTCGCGGAATCGCGGCTCCTCGGCCGCGATGTCGTAATCGGCCACGTCAGCCACCGGCTGCCCGGTGATCGGATGGAGCAGCGGAACGTCGTCGGTGAACGTCTCGGGGGCCTGCGCCGCCGCCGCGTAGCGCGCGAGCCGCTCCAGCTCCACCACACCGACCGGTTCGAAGATCTGAACCGGCGTGATGCCGGCCTGCTCGATGGTGGCGGTCTGGGTCGGCGCGCACGCGAACCTGACGTCGTGCCCGGCCGCCTGCATGGCCCAGCCAAGGGGAATCATGCAGTAGTACAGGCCACGCCAGTTCGTGGTGGTGAACAGGACTCGCATGCCGGTTGCTCCTTGTCGTAGGGCTCAGGCCACGCCCGCGAACTCGCGGACGGTCGCGACCGTGTAATCGATCATTTCGGCGGTCAGACCGGGATAGACGCCGACCCAGAACGTGTTGTTGGTGACCACGTCCGAGTTGATGAGTTCGTGGGCGATGCGGAACTCCCGGTCCTGATACGCGGGATGCCGGGTGAGGTTGCCGCCGAAGAACCGGCGGGTGGCCACCCGCCGCGACTCGAGGAAGTCGGTCAGCCCCCGCCGGGTGAAGGGCGCGTCCGGCTCGACCGTGATGACGAAGCCGAACCAGCTCGGGTCGCTGTCCGGGGTGGGGCGAGGCAACAGCAGACCCGGCACGTCCGCGAGTCCATCGCGCATCCGCTGCCAGTTGCGCCGGCGGGCCGCGCCGAACTCGGCCACCTTGGCCAGCTGGCTCAGGCCGAGGGCGGCCTGCAAGTCCGTCGACTTCAGGTTGTATCCGACGTGGGAGAAGATGTACTTGTGGTCGTAGCCGTGTGGCAGCGTCCCCAGCTGATAGTCGAAGCGTTTGCAGCAGGTGTTGTCATTTCCGGGCTCGCACCAGCAATCCCGTCCCCAGTCGCGGAGCTGCTCCACGATGCGTGCCAGGGCGAGGTTGCGGGTGACCACGCAGCCGCCCTCGCCCATCGTGATGTGGTGAGCCGGATAGAAGCTGACCGTGGCCAGGTCGCCGAAGGTGCCGGTCAGCCGGCCGCGGTAGGTCGAACCGACCGCGTCGCAGTTGTCCTCGATCAGGAACAGGTCGTGCTTGCGTGCCAGCGCGGCAACCTCGGCGACCGCGAAGGGATTGCCCAGCGCGTGCGCGATCATGATGGCCCGGGTACGTGGCGTGATGGCGTCGGCGACGCGCTCCGGAGTGGTGTTGTAGGTGCCCAGTTCGATGTCGACGAAGACCGGCACCATGCCGTTCTGCAGGATCGGGTTCACCGTGGTCGGAAAGCCGGCCGCTACGGTGATCACCTCGTCGCCGGGCCGCAGGCGGCGCTCGCCGAGGGTGGGTGAGGTCAGGGCTGACAGCGCCAGGAGGTTGGCGGACGATCCCGAGTTCGTCAGATGCGCCTTACGGAGTCCGAAGAATCGGGCGAACTCCCGCTCGAAGCGGTTGCTGCTCACCCCGGCGGCGATCCGCATGTCGAGCGCGGCCTCGACCAGGGCCACCCGGTCGTCGTCATCGAGCATGGCGCCCGAGGACTGCACCAGCGTCTCGCCGGGGACGAAGTTGTCGTCCGACCGCAGACGGTGGTACTTGCGGACCAACTCCAGGATCTCGGTCTTGGCTTCGGTCATCAGCTGCCTCTCTTCACGCGGACTGGTGGGTGAGGGCGGCATGCCACATCTCCCGGAGCGAGTTCCGCGGGGGAGTGACGGCACGCCAGCCCAGCAAAGCGCTCGCGACGGTGGCATCCACCTTGATCACCGAAGCGCCCACGCCGAGGCCTGCGGCCTGCTCGGCCTCCACCACGGTCACCGGGACACCGCTGATCGCCACGAGGTCGTGCACGAGCTCGCGGACGCGGTACGCGGTCCCGCTGCCGATCGGGATCACCGCACCGCCGACCGGGCGGACAGCCGCCCGCAGCACCGCGTCGGCCAGGTCCTCCACGGCAATGTGATCGCGTTCGGCATCCAGCGCGGACAGGTTCAACGTCGAAGGTGGCTGCTCGTCGCGCAGGCGGACCAAGTCGGCGATCACCCGTCCGAAGAGGCTGCTCGGCGGTGCACCGGCGCCGAGCAGATTGACGATCCGGAGAACGATCGCGTCGACCGCACCTGCCTGGTGCGCCTCCGTCACGAGCTGGGTGGACAACAGCTTCGTCTGCCCGTACGTCGCCGTCGGGCGGGCCGGTGTGTCCGCGCTCAGCGGCTTGCCGGGGGCACCAACGCCGTACTCGTGAACCGTGCCGAGCTGCACCAGCCGCGCGCGGCGGGGAAGCTCGGCGAGTGCGGCGACGAGGTTCTCCACCAGGACCACGTTGCGCTGCCACATCTGCTGGTCGGTCGCGCCGAAGGCCCCGCCGGCGGCGTTGACGACCACCGCCGGCTGCACGTGCCGCAGCAGCGGGCCGAGATCCTCCGTGGTGGCGTCGACCGTCGCGCTTCTGATGCCGGGCTGGACGCCCGGCCGACGGGACACGGCGAGGACGTCCCAGCCGTCGGCGGCCATGGCTCGGCACACGCGGCGCCCGATGAAGCCCGACCCGCCGAGGACGACCGCCGAACGCCCGTCGCTCATCCGCGCCACAGCGAGTTGAGGCAGGCGAGCAGGCAGCGGGCCTCCACATTGAAGTAGTGGCCATGCTCGATCAGCGCGGAGATCTCGTGGAGGGTGGACCAGGCGAAGCCGTCGGGTACGTCGGTCGCGAAGCCCGCGTCGGCCTCGACGATGAGGCAACGGTTCGTCGCGTGATAGAAACGTCCCCCTTCCTCGGACTGAACCACGTCGAATCGGACGGCGCCGGCCGGCGCGCCGACGACGTCGGCGAGGAAGGGTGGCGTGGAGTCCGGATAGTTGCCCGGCCGGCACTGCACGGTCGGGCCCATCTCCACCACGTCGAACGTTCCTGCCTGCGAGCGGGCCTGCAGGAGGACGTGCAGCACGCCGTCGA
The DNA here is from genome assembly GCF_016464385.1 of Nucisporomicrobium flavum. Taxonomy (GTDB): domain Bacteria; phylum Actinomycetota; class Actinomycetes; order Mycobacteriales; family Micromonosporaceae; genus Actinoplanes; species Actinoplanes flavus_A. Next base: position 99,303 of record NZ_JADMLH010000003.1, read on the forward strand.
TCTGCTTGGTGATGAAGGCGATGATGCCCGGGCCGACCGGGGCGATCATCGGTTGTGACCAGCTGGTGGTTTCGCGACCCTCCGTCTCCACCCGGACGCCGAGGACCGAGAAGAAACGTCCGTCGGAATGCCGCAGGTGCCCGGCCACGGATGTCCAGCCTTCGATCCCGCGCAGGCCGGCCCGCTGCCGGGAGATCTCCCGCGTCGCCTTGGCCGAGATGAACCAGCTCGTGAGCGATTGCCGGGTCCGGGGCGCCACGCGCCGGGAGCGGGCGAGCGCGCCGAGGAACGAGTCCTCGTCGAGCAGTTCGGAGCGTTCCGGCACAACGTCGAAGGGCAGGTGGGAGAGCACCGTACGGGTGTCCATGTTGACGAGGTTGGCCACGCCGAGCGCCTCGTGGAGTTGACCGATGGTCATCCAGCAGAAGGAATCGTGCACAGGCACGTCCTCGGTGACCTCCACGATCATGTTCCTGTTCCGTTTGCCGAGGAACCAGGACCCCTGCTCGGACTGCAGCACGTCGGTGATCGTGCGGCCCCGGGCCGGTTCGGTGAAGTACTCGAGGTAGGGCACGGTCCGGCCGCGGTGGACCCCCGTGTAGTTGCTCCGCGTCGCCTGGACCGTCGGCGACAGCTGGAACGTGGTGATGTTCCCCGGTTCCATCTTGATCTGTACAAGGCAATGCAGAACGCCGTGGAACTCCTTGACCAGCAGACCGAGTATGCCGATCTCGGGCTGCACGATGATCGGCTGCGACCACGCAGACGGCCGGCCCGGTGCGCTGAGGACGTCGAGCCCTTCGATCGTGTAGAACCGACCGCTGTCGTGCCGCAGATTTCCCGCCGGGTCGACGTGCCAGCCCGTCACGTCCGGCAGGGCGACGACGTCGATGCGCGGCCGCGCGGTGCGGAGCCGCTCCGCGATGGCTTGCATGATCAAGGGTGTCGGGGTGTGGACGTGCGTACGGGCGCCGGACGACTCCGAGCAGCGAAGGCTCATCGGGCGGCCGGTGACCTGCGTCTCGGGCGGCACTGCCGGCCTCCTCTGCTCGGTGAAACAGCGCAGGGTCATCGTCGTGAGGCCTACTCGAGCCGGGATCGACGCCGCGTCCACGTCGCCCCGTGCAGGCCTCCCACCGCTGCTCGAGCCAAAGTCGAGCGCCGGGCCGCATCGTCGACGACAGTGCCGCGGCCGTACCGTGCCGTAGCGCCGTGAGGAGCGAGAATGTCGATGAATAGACGTGTCGTCATCACCGGCATCGGCGTGGTGGCCCCGGGGGAGCCCGGGACGAAAGCGTTCTGGGAGCGGATCACGGAGGGACGCACCGCGACACGGACGGTGACAAGTTTCGATCCGTCGCCGTTCCGGTCGCGCATCGCGGCCGAGGTCGACTTCGACCCGAGGCGCGAAGGTCTGAGCGCCCAGGAAGCCCGGCGGATGGATCGCTCCGTGCAGTTCGCCGTCGTCTCGGTGCGCGAGGCGCGGGCGGACAGTGGCATCGAACTGCGCGACCTGAGCCCTGACCGGACCGGGGTCAGCATGGGCACCGCGGTCGGAGCCACCATCAACCTCGACGAGGAGTACCGGATTCTCAGCGACGGGGGCCGCCGGTGGGTGGTGGATCCGGCCTATGCGGTGCCCCACCTCTACGACTACCTGGTGCCCAGCGCCATGGCTCGGGAGGTGGCGTGGGACGTCGGTGCCGAGGGCCCGGTCGGTGTCGTGTCGGCCGGCTGCACATCCGGTCTGGACTCGGTGGGGCATGCCGTCGAGCTGATCCGTGAGGGAACCGTGGACGTCATGTTCGCGGGTGCGGCCGATGCCCCGATCTCACCGATCACGGTGGCGTGCTTCGATGCGATCAAGGCGACGTCGAACCGTAACGACGACCCTGAGCATGCCCTGCGACCCTTCGACCGGACCCGGAACGGTTTCGTGCTGGGTGAGGGCGGGGCGGTACTGGTGCTGGAGGAGTTGCAGCACGCGGTGAACCGGCGGGCGCACATCTATGCGGAGATCGTCGGTTTTGCCTCGCGGAGCAACGCCTACCACATGACCGGGCTGCGGCCGGACGGCCGGGAGATGGCCGCGGCGATCACCGCCGCGCTCGATCAGGCTCGCCTCGTGCCGGAAGCCATCGGGTACGTGAACGCGCATGGAACCGCCACCCGGCAGAACGACCGGCACGAGACCGCGGCGTTCAAGGAGGCTCTCGGTGCGCACGCCTACGCCACCCCGGTGAGCTCCATCAAGGCGGTCGTCGGCCATTCGCTCGGCGGCATCGGCTCGATCGAGGTCGCGGCGACCGCGCTGGCTTTGGAGCACGGGGTCGTCCCGCCGACGGCGAACTTGACCGAACCCGACCCCGAGCTCGACCTCGACTACGTGCCGCTGACCGCTCGGACGAAGCGCCTCGACGTGGCGCTGACGGTGGGCAGCGGCTTCGGCGGCTTTCAGAGTGCCATGTTGCTGGCGCGAGTTTAAGGAGCCCAGATGCAGACTGCGGTGACCGGTATCGGCGTGGTTGCGCCCAACGGTGTCGGGATCGGGGAGTTCTGGGCGAACACGCTCGACGCGCGCAGTGGGATCACCGAGATCCAGCGCTTCGATGCTTCGGCCTACCCGCTGCGGACGGCGGGCGAGGTGAACGACTTCGAGCCGTCCCGCCATCTGCCCGGCCGGTTGATTCCGCAGACCGACCGGATGACGCAGATGGCCTTGGCCGCCGCGGACTGGGCGCTCACCGACGCAGCCGTGGACACGTCCCGGGCCGATCCGCTGACGATGGGCGTGGTGACCGCGAACGCGGCCGGCGGGTTCGAGTTCGGTCAGCGCGAGCTGGAGAACCTGTGGGCGCGCGGCCCGGAGCACGTCAGTGCCTATCAGTCGTTCGCCTGGTTCTACGCGGTGAACACGGGCCAGATCTCGATCCGGCACGGCCTTCGGGGACCGACCGGGGTGCTGGTCGCCGAGCAGGCCGGTGGCCTGGATGCGATCGGCCACGCCCGCCGGCACGCCCGGCACGGGGTACAGCTGGTGGTGACCGGCGGTATGGAGTCCACGCTCTGCCCGTGGGGCATCGCCGCGCAGGTCCCGAACGGCCGGCTCAGCGATCATGACGATCCGCGGCGCGCCTACGTCCCGTTCGACGCCGAGGCCCGAGGATACGTCCCGGGTGAGGGTGGGGCGATCCTGATCGTCGAGGACGCGGCCAAGGCGTGGGAGCGGGGCGCGCCGAGGGTCTACGGGCTGATCGCCGGCTATCGGGCGACGTTCGATCCGCGTCCGGGATCGCCGCGGCCCTATCGGGTGGAGGAGGCGATCCGCGGGGCGCTGGCGGACGCCGATCTGGCGCCGGGTGACATCGATCTGGTGTTCGCCGACGCCGCCGGCGTGCCCGAGCTGGATCGGGCCGAGGCCGCGGCGCTGGCGGCCGTCTTCGGGCCGTGCGCCGTGCCGGTCACGGCTCCGAAGACGATGTTCGGCCGGCTCAACGGTGGGGGAGCGGCCCTCGACGCGGCCATGGCGCTGCTGGCCATCAGGGACGGTTTGGCCCCGCCGACAGTCAACGTCGGCGCCCTCGCCGAGGGGTGCGAGATCGACCTGGTGCGCGAGACCCGCCGGATGCCCGTCCGCGCGGCGCTGGTCGTGGCGCGCGGCTACGGCGGTTTCAACTCAGCCATGGTGTTGACGGCCCAGCCGCCCGGATGACGAAGCGGCGCCCAGCATGACCGAGCGCCCCGCAGGAACCCTGCGGGGCGCTCGTCTGTCCGGTGATGCGGACGACTCAGGTGGCCGGCACCACGGCTTCGATCAAGTGGTTCATCGGTCCTGCCGGCGTTATCCCGCGGAACTGCAGTCCCGCCTGCTCGAACAGGGCCATGAATTCGTCCGCCGTTCGCTCCTTCCCGCCCTGGGTGACCAGCATCAGCAGGTCGATGACGGTGGTGATACCCGGTGCCGCGCCCGCGTCCAGGAGCTGTTCGATCACGATGATGCGCGCTCCTGCCGGTGCGCTGCGGCGGATGGCCCGCAACGCCCGTACGGCTGTGGCGTCGTTCCACATGTGCAGAACGCCCTTGATGAGGTAGACGTCGGCCTGGACCGGTACCTCCTGCCGCGCGTCACCGGAGACGATCGAGCACCGTCCGGCCAGCGCCCCGTCGCCGCGCAGGGCCGGGTCGACGTCGGTCAGGGCCCTCGGTGTGTCGAACAGCACGGCCTGCACCTGCGGGTGGCGTTCCAGCAACCCGCGTACCACCTTGCCCTGTCCGCCACCGATGTCGGCGACCGTCGTGGTGCCGGTGACCGGCAGCAGGTCCGCCAGCAACGTGGCCGACGCCGCCGCCGAACTGGTCAACGCGGCGTCGAACAGGGCGCTCGCGTCGGGATCGTCCTCGGCCAGATAGGTGAACAAGTCCTTTCCGAACACGGCCGGGAAGACGCTGTCACCGGAGCGGACCGCTTCGTCCAGACGCGACCACACCTGCCACGCGAACGGTGCCCCGGCCAGAAGCACGAACAGCAACCGGCTGCCCGGCGCGTCGGCCCGCAACGCCCGGGATTCGGCGTTGTGTCCGTAGGATCGCGGGCCGGCCGCGACGAACACTCCGCGGGCGGCCAGCATGCGCATCAGCTGGCCCAGGGCGCCGGGATCGGCGTCGACCCGCTTGGCGAGCTCGTCGACGTCGACGGTGTCGTCATCGTCGATCGCGTCGGCGATGCGCAGGCGGGCCGCCGCAACGAGCGCGGCGGTCACCCCGAGGCTGTGTGCCAGCTCGTGCACCCGCAACGACGCGGCCTGCCGATCATGGATGGATTCCGGTGCCATCAACAGGTCCTTCCGGTCTAGGTCAGGAGCCGAGTACGTACTGGGCGTACACGGCGGCGTTCGTGTCGAACTGCAGCGCGGCGTGGCTGGTGGCCGTGTGGACGTCCCGCCAGGCGCGGGCGATCACGTTTTCCTCGGTCTGAGCGCGAGCGCCGCTCGATCGCAGGACACGCTCGACCGCATCGGTCAGCGAGTCGGCGACCACCGCGAAATCGCGGTGACTGCGAGCCACCACACCGTCGTCGATCGGCTGCCCCGCGTCGGCCAGCGCGCAGATCCGGCTGAGCAGCAGCTCAGCGGTGTCGGCGGCGGCGGTGGACCGGGCGAGCGCCGCCTGCACGGCGGGCTTCTCCCGCGCGTGCACCACGCGGCCCATGGACATCTCCGTCTTGGTGGAGATCCACGACGACCAGTGGCGCAGCGCACCGCGGACGACGCCGAGCACCGGTCCCGTCATCGTCAGCCCATTGATCATCCGGAACGGCACGGGAGCAGCCGGCCCGGCACGGCCCGGCTGGCGGCCGGCGAGCATCGTCTCCTGGGCGAAGGAGCGGTGCCGAGGCACGAACAGCCCGTCCAGGACGGCGGTCCGGCTGCCGGTACCGCGCATTCCTACGGTGAACCAGGTGTCCTCGATCCTGCAGTCCTTCTTCGGAACGAGGAAGAACCGCAGCCGGCGCGGTTCCGTGCCCGGTTCCCAGCCGGAGACCAGGATCCAGTCGGCGAAGTCCACACCGCTGAGGAAGCCCCACGACCCGGACAGCGTCCATCCACCGTCGCTGTCGGACACCTCGCCGCCGGGGATCACCCCGGCCGCGATCCGGACATCGGGTTCCTCGCCCCACAGCTCTTCCTGCCCCTCGACGGGTAGGAAGGTCGCCATCCGGGCGTGCGCCGCGTAGAGCGAGGCGCACCAGCCGGCCGCGGCGCAGCCCTCTGCGAGGGTACTGACGTCGCGCAGGAAGACGGCAAAGGTGCCGTCGCGCCCGCCGTAGCGGCTCGGCACGAAATGCCGGGGGAAGCCGGCCCGCGTGATCGCCCGCACCGCGGGTTCCGAAAGCACGCGATCCCGATCCGCGGCGGCGGCGTGCGCGGCGACGATGTCGCGGGCCTGTGACACGGGCGTACGGGGCAGGGAGACGATCGGGCGCCCGTTGACGGCTGTCATCCGGCCGCCTGTCCGGGCTCCTCCGCAGGCCGCTCGGCCAGGAAGAGGCGGTGCATCGCCTTTTCGCCGCTGTGCGTCTGAAAGTCGGTGAAGCCGGCCGCCTCGAGCATCCGCTGGTAGGTGGCGACCGAGTGCGTCTCACCGTCCGGCGTCTGGACCAGCATGATGAGCGAGAACATGTACGGGAGTGGATTCGTCTCCGGGGTGTCGTGCTCGTCGAAGGTGTGTCCGACGACAGCGATCCGCCCGCCCGGCTTCACCGCCGTGCGGATCCGCTTGAGCAGCTCGGTCGCCCGTTCCTCGGAGAAGTGGTGCAGCACGTTGGTGAGCATCACGATGTCGTAGGGCCCGCCCAGCGGCGTCGTGAACATGTCGCCCGCGATGAACTCGACCCGGTCGCTGAGCCCGAGACGTTCCGCATTGCGGGCGGTCACCTCCAGCACGTTCGGCCAGTCCAGCCCCGTGATCCGCGCGCGCGGCTCGCGGCGGGCGAAGCTGAAACCGTACGAGCCGTGGCTGCATGCCACATCGAGGACCTCGACGGTGTCGCGGTACGCGGCCCAGGGCACGAGCTGCTCCGCCATCAGGTCGGCGGCGCCGTTGTTGAACCACGACGTGTGCTCGGCGAAGTCCTCCCAGAAGTCGAATTGGGGGGTCAGGGCGTGGGTCTCGGTCACCGTGCCGCCGTGGCGGACCGCGTCGATCAGGTTCTTCTGCGCGTCCCACTCCCAATCGCTCGCGCTGAGCTTCATCGCGTTGCCGAAGTAGTGCGCGCCGGTGCTGACGAGCAGGTCCTCACTGCCGGGCAGGAGGGCGTACCCGTCACCACCACCGGAGCTGACCAGGCCGATCCCGGCCAGGCCGTCCAGCAGGATCCGGATGCCCCGGGGATCCGCTCCCACCTTTCCGGCGATGGTCTTGGGATCGTTCACCTGATCAGCCAGGAGGTCGAACAACCGGAGTTCCAGGGCGGTCCGCAGCAGCGCCGTCTTGACGTATCCGCGGGCTACGTCGTGCAACTGGCCGATCGTGATTCGGGCCGGAGCTGTGTCAGTCATGGTCACCTTCTGTCGTCAGCCGGGCCGTCATCGTCGCGGTCGCGCTTCGAGGACCGCTAGAAACACCCTGGTCCGGATGGCGGCGGCTCCGACGTGGCACGAGCACGCCGCGAGTGCCGGCTGGCAGCGTCCCGGCCATGGACAGCGATACGTCGGTTCTGGTCGTCGGCGGCGGTCTGGTCGGCCTGTCGGCCGCCCTCTTCCTCGCCGACCTCGGGGTGCCGGTAATGGTCGTCGAGCAGCACCGGTCGACCTCGACGCTGCCCCGCGGCAGGAGCCTGAACCTCAGAGCGGCCGAGGTGTTCCGGGCGGCCGGTATCGAGCCGGCACTCCGGGCGGCGCCGCCGTCCTTCCTGCGCGATCTGCCGGAGGTGCTGCACGCTGAGAGGCTCACCGGGGCGGAACGATCCCGTACGACGCGCCAAGCGCCCCGGTCCTATGCGGCCGTGAGCCCGTCAAGCCCGATCGTGGTCGACCAGAACGAGGTCGAGCCGGTGCTCCGCCGCGAGGCCGAGCGGCGCGGTGCCGTAGTGCGGTTCCGTACGCAGCTGGTCTCGTTCGACGATGAGGGCCATCGGGTGACCGCTCGGGTGCGCGACGGCGTGACGGGGGAGACCTCGACGGTGAGCGCCGACTATCTGGTGGCGGCCGACGGGCACCGGTCCTCGATCCGGGCCGCGCTGGGCATCGGCATCACGACCGGAATGCAGGCGATCCGGTACGTGAACATTCCCTTCGTGGCGGACCTCAGCGGTCCCCTGGACGGCCGCCGGCTGGCGCTGTGCTACCTGGATCATCCGGTGCCGAATACGATCCTGACGCGGATCGACGATCCCCTGCGCTGGGTGCTGATGGTCCCGTGTGCCGAGGGGGAGGTCATCACTCCGGGCGACTGCCCGGGCCTCATCCGGCAGGCGATCGGGCAAGAGGTGCCGGTCCGGCTGATCGAGTCGCAGCTCGGCGACGACGGCCGGTTGCCGACCTGGGAACTCACCTCCTGGGTGGCGGATCGTTTCCGGTCCGGCAGGGTGCTGCTGGTCGGGGACGCCGCGCACGTCACCCCGCCGGCGGGCGGGCTGGGCGGCAACGCCGGGATCCAGGACGCGCACAACGTGGCATGGAAACTCGCGGCCGTTGTGCGCGGGCAGGCCACGGAGGCCCTGCTCGACACGTATGAACAGGAGCGACGGCCGGTGGCGCGACTGACCGCCGAGTTCTCCACCCGTTTGCAGACGAGCCGCGTCTCGGGGCTAGCCCAGGACGCGGTCCGTCTGGATCCGCTCGCGGTCAGTCTCGGCTATCGCTACGACTCGGCCGCCGTGCTGGGCGCGAGCGCCGGCGCCGAGCCGGCTCGGACCTTCGACGGTTCTCCGGGCAGCAGGGCGCCGCATTACCCGCTGCGGCGTGGCGGTCAGCCCATCTCCAGCTTGGACCTTTATCGAGGCGGGTTCGTCCTCGTGGCGGGTCCGCGGGCGACGCGATGGGTGGCGGCGGCCCGATCGGTCGTCCGGTTACCCGTGGAGGTCGTTCAGGTCGGGCGGGAGGTGGACGATCCCGAGGACTCGTGGGCCGAGACACACGGGGTGACGCAGAGCGGCGCCGTTCTGGTGCGGCCCGACGGCTTTGTCGGCTGGCGAGTCGTGGACGATTCGGCGGACGACCCCTCTTCGGCCCTCGTCGCCGCACTCGACGTCATCCTCGGCGGGTCCGTGCTGGCCAGGAGCGAGACGTGACGATCCGTGGGTGCTAGTTGCTGCGTACGGATGCGCTGAGCCGGCCGAGCGGATGCATGGGTGCGGTGTCGGACGACAGCACCGCCATGTGGGCCTGCTGCAGCTCCGCTGAGGGATCGAGCCCCAGTTCGTCGTTGAGCAGCTTCCTGAGTTCCTGGTAGGCGCGCAGCGCTTCGCCGCGACGGCCGGACCGCTCGAGCGAGGTGATGAGCTGGGCGTGCAGCCACTCGTCGAACGGGTGCATCGCGACCAGGGACTTGAGTTCGGCGATGAGCTCACGATGCTTGCCCAGCTGGAGATCGGCGGCGATGCGGAGCTCCAGGGCGGTGATACGTTGCTCGTCGAGGTGGGTGGCGTGGCTGCGCAGGACCGGTCCGCTGGCAACGTTGGACAGGGCCGGCCCGGTCCACAGGTTCAACGCCTCGTGCAGGGACTTGCTGGCTTCCGAGTAGTTCTCCTGCTCGAACAGCTGCCGACCCCGGGCGACCAGGGTCGTGAACATGGTCGCGTCGATCTGGCTCTCGTCCACCTCGAGCGAGTAGCCGGGGGAGCGCGTCACGAGCAATTGATCCGTCATTCGTTCGCCGACCTCGCGCTCGAACATTTTACGGATCTGATAGATGTAGGTCTGAGTCGTCGTGACGGCGCTTTTCGGTGTCATTCCTTCCCATAGTTCCTCGATGAGCGAATCAATGCTCACCGTCTGGCCGGCCCGAACCGTCAGTACGGCGAGCACTCGACGCACTTTCGGTGCACTGGGCGTGCAGATGCGACCATTGCTCATGAATTCGAATCGCCCAAGGACGTTGAACCTCAAGAGATGCTCCCCGTGTTTGTGATTCAAGGTGATTGGCGAAGATCGATTGGTTCCGCCCCGATGACAGTATGCGAATCCCGGACTCACCTCAAGGGTCTGACATCTATGGCACATCGTGGGGGTAGCGGATGACACGCGGTTGCATCGTTCGATGTAGACCCCCCTACATCCTTCGTTATCGAGGCGTTTGTCGAAACAGCGGAGGCGGCACGCGGCCTCGTCGAGCCCTCGACCCGGTCTCGAGCAGCGGGCCGCAGGATGCTTCCGTTACGCCCCACGATCAGGAGGCTGATGCGTGAGAACGTCCGACATTTTCATCAACGCCGCGGGTGTCTACCTGCCGGAACTGGTTGAGGCGCCCCGCACGGCCCCGGATGGTATGACGGGCGCGGCGGTGGCCGGCGACGTACCCGCGGTCGAGATGGCGCTGCACGCGACCCGCGAGGCCCTGGGCCGGTGGGGTCAGGACACCGACCTGCTCAGCCTGCTTCTTTACGTGGACTCGTACCACACCGGGCCGACCGGCTGGTGCCCGCAGTCCTATTTGCAGCGGCATGCGGTGGGCGGCAACGTGCTCGCGGCCAACTTCCGACAGGGCTGCAACGGCGTTTTCGGCGCACTGGAGATGACCGCCGGTTACCTTCGGTCATTGCCGCCGGAGCGGGCGGCCGTCATTGTCGCGTCCGACAATATCGACTCACCGCTCGTCGATCGGTGGAATGCGCTGGACGGTTTCGCCATGGGCGACGCCGCCACGGCGCTGGTGCTCAGCCGGACCGAAGGTTTCGCGCAGTTGCTGTCGGTCACCTCGACGACCGTTCCCGAACTGGAAGGTCTGCACCGCGGTGACGAGCCGCTGCATCCTGCGAATATCCTTCTCGGGCACCGGCTCGACTTCAATGCCCGCATCCGGGAGTTCGCCGCACATCGCGGCTTTTCCGAGGACATGGCACTCCATCTTTTCAAGACGTTGCAGGAAGTGGTAACACGCGCAGTGGACGAGGCCGACATCACATTGTCGGACATCACCCGCGCCGCGATGGCCAGCGAACCTCGGCCGAAACTGATCGAACGACTCCGGGCACTGGGCCTGCCGACCGACATCTCGACCTGGGATTTCAACCGTACGGTAGGCCATTCGGCCAGCGACCAACTGCTCGCCTTCGACCATTTGCTCCGGCAGGGTGAGCTCACCGCGGGCGACCATCTGCTGATGATCGGGCTGGGTCCCGGTTTGAGCATGGCGGCGGCGATCGTCAAGGTGCACGCCGTTCCGGCCTGGGCGCGCCCATGACCGTGGCCGAGCCGATCGCGATCGTCGGGATGGCCTGCCGGCTGCCCGGCGGGGTGCACACCCCGGAGGAGTTGTGGGAGCTGCTCCGATCCGGGCAGGACACGGTGGGGGAGATGCCGGCGGATCGCTGGGACGCCTATGTGCGCGCCCGGCCGGAGAACGCGGCCGCGCTGCGCAACACCACGCGCCGCGGTGCCTTTCTCACCGAGCCGGGTGCGTTCGACGCCGACTTCTTCGGCATCACGCCGCGCGAAGCGGAGCTCATGGACCCGCAACAGCGGCTGATCCTTACGTGCACCTGGGAGGCCCTCGAGGACGCGGGCATTCCGCCGGACTCGCTGGCGGGCTCCGACACCGGGGTGTTCATGGGCGTCGGCTCCGACGACTACGGCCGCCAGCTGCTGTCGGACTTGCCGCGAATCGAGGCCTGGACCGGTGTCGCGGCGGCCCCCTGCGTCGTCGCCAACCGCGTCTCCTACCAGCTGGACCTGCACGGTCCCAGCTTCTCGGTCGACGCCGCCTGCGCATCCTCGCTGGTCGCCCTGCATGCGAGCTGTGCCAGCCTGCGCAGTGGGGAATGCTCGGTCGCCCTGCTCGGCGCGATCAACGTCATGGTCGGGCCGGCACTGTTCATGGTGCTCGACGCCGCGGGCGCCATCTCCCCGGACGGCCGCAGCAAGCCGTTCGAGGCTGCCGCCGACGGCTACGGCCGGGGCGAAGGCGGTGGGGTGCTCGTCCTCAAGCTGCTGAGCCGGGCCGTCGAGGACGGCGACCGGGTACTCGCGGTCATCCGGGGAAGCGCCGTCAACCAGGACGGGCGCACCAACGGCATCATGGCGCCCAACGGTGCCGCGCAGGAAGCGGTCGTCCGGGCGGCGTTGCGCCAGGCCGGGGTGGACCCGGCGTCGGTGGGCTATGTGGAGGCGCACGGCACCGGCACCCGGGCCGGTGATCCGATCGAGGCGGCCGCGCTGGGTGCCGTTTATGGATCCGGCCGGGAACCAGGGAATCCGTGCCTGATCGGCTCGGTCAAGAGCAACATCGGTCACCTCGAGGCCGGTGCCGGCCTGGCCGGTGTGCTCAAGGTCGTGCTGGCCCTGCGGCACGGGGAGATTCCGCTGCAGGCCGGGTTCGACGCCCTGAACCCGGACATCGAGTGGGACCGGGTCGGCCTCCGCGTGGTCACGCAGCGTCTGGCCTGGCCGGAGAGCGGACAACCGCGCCGGGCCGGCGTCTCCTGCTTCGGCTACGGGGGCACCGTCGGGCACGTGGTCCTCGAGGAGGCACCCGCCGCGGCTGCGAACGGTCAGGCCGCCCGGCGTGTTCGCCCGGCCTATCCACTGTCCGCGGCCTCCCCGGCCGCCCTGCGAGCCGGGGCCGAGCGCCTCGCCGACGCCGTTCCCCGGGACGCGAACGAGACGTTCCTGGCCGGCTTGGCGAGCACGCTGTGGTCGCGGCGTACTCACCTGCCGCATCGCGCCGTCGTCATCGCCGAGGACGCGATGGCTCTTCGCTATGAGCTCCGCAAGCTCGCGGCGAGCCAACCCACCCCTCGCGTCACCATCGGCCATGCCCCGCGCCGGGCTCCGGCCGACGCTGTCTGGGTGTTCTCGGGGCACGGCTCGCAGTGGGCCGGGATGGGCCGTGAGCTGCTGCTCCACGAGCCGGCCTTCGCCGAGGTGGTGGACGCCGTCGACCATGTCTACCGCGCTGAGATGGGATTCTCGCCCCGCGAAGTGATCATGGGGGACCGGCTCGACACCGTGGACCGCATCCAAGCGATGATCTTCGTGATCCAGGTGGGACTGGCCGCCGTGTGGCGCGAGCTCGGGCTCCGGCCCTGTGCGGTGATCGGACACTCGGTGGGCGAGATCGCGGCGGCCGTCGTCGGTGGCATCCTCACGCTCGAGGAAGCCGCCATGCTCAGTTGCCGGCGCTCGAACCTTCTCCGGCGGGTGGCCGGGGGCGGCGCCATGGCGATGGTCCAGCTGTCCTGGCGCGAGGCCACGGAGATGCTCGCCGACGAAACGGACGTGGTGCCGGCGGTGCAGTCGTCGCTGTCGTCCACGGTGGTGGCCGGCAAGCCCGAGGCCGTCGCGGCCTTCCGGCGCCGCTGCGCCGACCTGGATATCGTCAGCCGCGCGGTCGACACCGATGTCGCGTTCCATTCCCCGCAGATGGAGCCGCTGCTCGACGATCTGCGGACGGCGCTGGCGACGCTGCGCCCTACGGCGCCGCGGATCCCGGTCTACAGCACCGCCCTCGACGACGCCCGGTCGACGGCCGCGCGCGACGACTCTTACTGGCCGGTCAACCTGCGTTCACCGGTGCTGTTCGCCGACGCCGTGACCGCGGCCGCCGAGGACGGTCACCGGACGTTCCTGGAGGTGTCGCCACACCCGGTGGTCACTCACTCCATCGCCGAGACGCTGTCGGCGCTGGACATCGAGGAGACCTTCGCCGGCGGGTCGCTGCGCCGCGGGCAACCGGAGTTGCTCACCCTGGCCACCGCCCTGGGGGCGTTGCACTGCCACGGCGTACGCATCGACGGCGACCGGCTCGCCGCCGGGCCGCTGCTCGACCTGCCGCCGGTACCGTGGCAGCACCGGACCTACTGGCGCGAGCCGGCCCGGGTCGCCGGCGACGCCGCGGTGCACGATATCCACTCCGGCAATCTGCTCGGTGCGCGGCTCGAGCTCGCGGACTCCGAGAACGGGCTGACCTGGCGTACCCTGCTCGATCTGGACAGCCGGCCCTACCCCGGCAACCACATCGTCCGCGGGGCGGAGATCGTTCCCGCCGCGGTCCTGCTCAATACGTTCTTCGCCGCGGTGGGCAGGCGAGCGCTCACGGATGTCCGCTTCCTGGTCGCGGTCCGGCTCACCGAACCGCAGTCGGTCCAGGTCACCGTCCGGGACGGGCGGGTGCGGATGTTCGTCAAGCCCGCGGCCGGCGAGGCGGCCGAACAGCGGTGGCTGACCAGCAGCACGGCCGCCGCCGGTCCGGAGGAGAGCACGGCGCAGATCGACCCGCGGCTCGCGTCGGTCGCCGATCGCTGCCCGGAGGAGCAGCCGGTCGACCGGGTCGGCGCCTATCTGAGCGCCGTCGGGATCGAGGGTGCCGGGCTGCCGTGGGACGTGACGAATCTGCACACCGGCGACGGTGAGCTGGTGGCGGACGTCCGGATCGAGATCGAGCCGGGCACCGGCCCCGACCTTGCCTGGGCCAGAATCGTCGATGCCGTGGGCTCGATCGCCCCGCTCGTGTTCGGCGGCGATCCGGTGCTGCGCCTGCTCGTCGGCGTGGACCGGATCGAGCTGCCGGGGGAGCCGGAGTCAGTGTCGCGGGTGTCGATCCGCGCGATCGGGCCGAACGCAGTCGACGTGCTGGTCAGCGGAGCCGGCGGGCAGCCGGCCGGAGCGCTGACCGGCGTTACGTTCGCCGAGCTCGACGGCGACACCGTCGCTGTCCGTCCTGACCGCCTCGTCCACCGCATCGAGTGGCACCCACTCGCCGAGCGGGCCGCGCCCGCCGTGCCGGGTGCCGTGGTGGTGGTGGGGGGTGACCCCGCGATCGTCCGGTTGATCGAGCAGCACTGCCGGGAGGCGCGCAGGCCGTACCGCATGATTGCCGGGCCCGACGCCGACCCGGACGCCTTCGCCGGGCTGACCGATGCCGATGTCGTCGTCGTGCCGGCGGGGCAGCCGGGCCCGGCCGTTGACGAACAGGTGGAGAACGACGCCTGGAGATTGGCCCGGACGGCTCAGCTGATCGCCGGGCAGGGCCAGCTGCGGCCGCCGCGGCTCTGGAGCATCACGGCCGGCGTTCGTACGGGCGCCGCCGCTCCCGCCCAGGCCGCGCTGTGGGGACTGTGCCGGATCATCGCCGGCGAGCACCCGGAGATGTGGGGTGCCGCCGTGGACCTGGAACCGGCCGACCTCTCGGCCGGAGTGCGCCACCTCGTCGGCCTGCTGGGCTCGGCGCCCGAGGCGGACGTCGTCGCGCTCCGGGACGGGACCCTCACCGAGGCGCGCCTGGCCCGGGTCGACGTCCCACCCGTTCGTCCCCCCTTGTGGTGCCGACCGGACGCGTCCTATCTGATCACCGGTGGGCTCGGCACGCTCGGGTTGCACGTGGCCGAGTGGCTGGCGACCCGCGGAGCCCGGCGGATCATCCTGACCAGCCGCACCGCGGTGCCGCCACGAAGCACCTGGGATGACCTCGCCGACGCGTCGATCGGCGAGCGGGTGGCCGCGATCCGGCGACTCGAATCGATGGGTGTGACGGTGCGTACCCTGGCCGTCGACTGCACGAATGCGGCCGCGATGCGGTCCGCGCTCGACGCCGATGCGCTTGGCATGCCGGCGATCCGGGGCGTCTTCCACCTCGCGGGGGTCCTCGACAACAGTCTGGTGCGCACGCTCGATCGGGACGGCCTGCGCCGGGTGCTGCGACCCAAGGTCGCGGGCGCCCAGGTGCTCGACGAGCTGTTTCCGGTCGGCACGCTCGACCACTTCGTGCTCTTCTCGTCCTTCGGGCAGTTCCTCCGGTTGCCCGGACAGGCCGGCTACGCCACCGCGAACGCGTTCCTCGACGGCCTGGCGCATCGGCGTCGTGCTGCCGGCGGGACGGACGTGATGAGCC
Organism: Nucisporomicrobium flavum; assembly: GCF_016464385.1. Taxonomy (GTDB): domain Bacteria; phylum Actinomycetota; class Actinomycetes; order Mycobacteriales; family Micromonosporaceae; genus Actinoplanes; species Actinoplanes flavus_A. The sequence goes on from NZ_JADMLH010000003.1 coordinate 114,849, forward strand.
TTTGCTGGACGTCCTGGAAGGGGCTCGGCATGGCGGTCGACGAGGTCGTCGACGCGGGCCTGCGCGAGCACGGGGTAGGTGCCCTCGATCCCGGCGACGCCCTGCTGGCCTGGGAGTACGCGAGTCGATTCGACGAGGCGCAACTGAGCGTCCTGCCCGTCGTCACGGCCGAGGGCATCGCCCGGCTGCCGATCCTGGCCGGGATCTCGGCCGAGGCCGATCGAGGCGAGGGCATGGCCGCCGCCGATGAGTTCGCCGGGCTGACCGGCGAGGCGCTGCGCGAACGGTTGCGGTCCGAGATCGCCCTCGAGGTCGGTGCGGAGATGGGGCAGGCCGCCGAGGACATCGACGTCCGACAGCCGCTGAACGAGTTGGGCCTCGACTCGGTGCTGACCCTGGCCATCCGGCGCCGGTTGGAGAAGCGCTACCAGGTTTCCCTGCCGGCCGCGCTCATCTGGAACCGGCCGACCGTCGAGGGGATCGGTGAGTACCTGGCCGGGGCACTCGACACCGGTCCCGCCGTGGTCGCCAAGACCTCCGACGACCCGGAGGTGCCGGATGCGGCATGACGATCTCTATGTGGCCGGCGTCGGCGCGTTCCTGCCCGCGCGGGTCTCGGTCGACGACGCGATCGAGTCGGGCCGCTATGACGTCGAGGAGCAGATGGACAGCGGCCAGGACATGGTGGCCGTCGCCGGGCCGGACCACCCCACGCCGGTCATGGCTGCGGCGGCGGGCCGTTCCGCCCTGCAACGGTCCGGGCTCCGACCGGACGAGGTGGAACTGCTGCTTCACGTGGTCACCGCGCACAGTGGACTCACCGGCTGGAACGCCGCCTGCTATCTGCAGCAGGAGGTCCTGAGCGGCGCGGGACTCTCGTTCGAGGTCCGACAGTTGTCCAACGGCGCCGTCGCGTCGATCGAGTTGGCGGCCGCCTATCTGGCCGTGCCCGGCCGGACCGCCGCGATGATCACCTCCGCCGACCAGTTCGCCGAGCCGATGTGGGACCGGTGGCGGACCAACTGGGGTCTGGTGTTCGCGGACGGAGCGAGCGCCGCCGTGCTCTCCCGGTCCGAGGGCTTCGCGCGGGTGGTCTCCAGCGTTACGGTGACCGACTCCTCTCTGGAGGGTCTGCATCGGGGCCGGCTGCCGTTCAGTTCCTCGCCGGTCGAGGAGGAGGTCCCGGTCGACTTCCGGGCTCGCAATCTCGACTTCGCGCTCTCCGCCGACCTGGCCGAGACCAGCCGGCGGATGGCCGACGGGCTGCGGACGGCCGCGTTCACGGCGACCAAGGAGGCCGATGTCGACCTCGGCGACATCGAGCACGTCATCGTCCCGGGCTTCGGGCGCGAGCTCCTGCGCCGGGAGTGCCTGGAGCCGCTCGGGATTCCCGTGTCGCGTACCACGTGGCAGTGGTCGACCCAGACCGGGCACATGGGCGCCGCCGACCAATTCGCCGCTCTGGCCTATCTGAGTGAATCCGGTCAGCTACGGCCTGGCGAGCGGGTCCTGATCATCGGCGTCGGCGGCGGATTCAACTGGAGTTGTGTCGTTCTCGACATCGTGGCTCATCCGAAGTGGGACTGCTGACCCTCAGTCCACCCGCACCCAATGCGAGGAGAAGAAATGCCTGACGCTCGTACAGAACTACTCGGGAAGATCACCGAGTTCTTCAAGAACGGCCTGCTCGAGCCGGAGCAGGCGGCCGAGCTCACGCCGGAGACCTCCCTGCGCCAGTGGGGAGCCCTGAACTCGCTGAAGATGGCGAGGCTGATCGGCTGGATCCGCGAGGATCTGGGCGTGGAGATCCCGATGCGGAAGCTGACCGGGGCCAACTTCCGCACGCTCAACGACATCACCGACCTGGTGCTTGAGGAGCGCATGGGAAGCAGCGTCGCCTGAGGCCGACGAGCATCCCCGAACGCAGCCGGCCGCCCCCCGTCCCGGCTGCGAGCGAGCGGCTCCGCGGATGAGCGGAGCCGCTCGTCGGGGAAGGGGGATGGGGTTCGCTTCGTGCCGAGTCCGTCGGCCGTATCGGGAAGGTGAGAACGGTGACCGCTAGGCGTCAGCCGCTATGAGAATCGTCGTGACCGGGGGAGCCGGTTTCATCGGTTCGAACTTCGTTCGGTCTGCGCTGGGAGGCGAGCTCAGCGGGTTGCGTGACGCGCAATTCACGGTCCTCGACAAGCTGACCTACTGCGGCCGGGTCAAGAACATCGCGTCGATGCTCGGCGACGCGCGGCTGTCGTTCGTGCGAGGCGACATCTGCGACGCCGACCTGATCGATCGTCTGATGGCGGATCATGACGCCGTCGTGCATTTCGCAGCCGAGACTCATGTGGACCGTTCGGTCGCAGACGGAGACGCGTTCGTCCGCACGAATGTCCTGGGCACCCAGACGCTGCTGGCCGCGGCCGTCCGGCACGGCATCCGTCGCTTCGTGCACGTGTCGACGGACGAGGTGTACGGCTCGATCGACCGTGGGTCCTGGCGTGAGGACCAGGTCCTGGACCCGAGCTCGCCCTATTCGGCCGCGAAAGCCGGCTCCGACCTGCTCGCCCTCGCCTATCACCGGACGCACGGACTGCCCGTCGTGGTGACCCGGTGCTCCAACAACTACGGCCCCTACCAGTTTCCGGAGAAGGTCATTCCCCTGTTCGTGCTGCGCCTGCTCGCCAGGCAGACCGTTCCGGTCTACGGCACCGGCCAGAACGTGCGCGACTGGCTGCACGTCAGTGATCACTGCCGGGGGGTTGCGCTGGCGTTGCTGGGCGGGCGTCCGGGCGAGGTCTATCACATCGGCGGCGGACTCGAGCTGACCAATCTGGAGCTCACCGCCCGCATCGTCAAGGCCTGTGACGCCTCGTGGGACCAGGTCGTCTATGTCGAGGACCGGCCGGGGCACGATCGTCGGTACTCGCTCGACCACAGCAAGATCACGGAAGAACTCGGCTATCGCCCCCTGGTGGACTTCGAGCGCGGGCTCGCGGCGACGGTCGAGTGGTACCGGACCCACCAGGGCTGGTGGGAGTCGGACCAGGCCGCCTCGCCGAGCTGAGCTTCCTGTCCACGGCGATTCCACCGACCCGTGCCGCCCGCGACTCGGGGCGCCGCGGGGTGTTCAGCCCAGGTAGGTCCGGGCCAGGGCGGATCGGAGATCCCGCAGGTCACGCGCGAGCGCCCGACGCTGGATCAGGCGCAGGATCGGCCACAGGATGAAGTTGCGCAGTCGCAGGTCGATGACGTGATGGATCCAGGTGCCATCGGGTGCGGCCGCGACCACAAAGGTGAGTTCGGCCGACCTGAACATCGACGATTCGAGAAGGTTGAACGCGAGCTCCCGGCCAGGGTCGAATCGGGTGACTTCGAACCGCTGACGATTGCCGGACGGCGCGACGGTCGTGGCTGTCCAGCCCACGCCCACGGGCCCGTCGGAGTCCGGGATGACCTCCGCCACGCTCCGGTCCCACAGAGGTGAGGTCTGGACCGGCGAGGCGAGAAAGCTCCAGGTCTGGTCGAGGGTTACCGGGGTGAGGATCGAGGACTCGAGTCGCACGGGTGGACCTCCAAGCCGAAATTGTCCTATTCTACGACGTAGAGTACAGCGTCGAGGTATCCATAGAGGAAGAGGGCCCATGTCACCCGATCCGCAGACTGCGCGCGCCGTGCGACCGGCCCGCTGGTTTCATCTGCCGTTTCGTCTGCTGAGCAGCCTGGTGGCCGTGCTCTACGCGCTGCAGGCTGTCTTCGCCGGACAAATCATGGCCGGAACCTTCGGCTCGCTTCTGGTGCACCAGAACACTGCGGCTTTCACCGACATGGTTCTCGTCGTGACCATTCTGGCGGCGGTGCTGCAGCGCTGGCCGGGTCGTGGTCCGCTCTGGCCGGTCGCGGCGGTCCCCGCTCTGCTGGGCCTCTCGGCCCTGCAGAACTATCTCGGATTCTCGCGTCTCATGACCTTTCACGTGCCACTCGGAGTGCTCATCATCGTTCTGTCGTTCCTGCTTGCCCGCCGGGCCTGGCTCCTCCCCGGCGCTGGTCAGGCCACACCGAGCGCCGAGCGCGAGGTGAGCGGAGTTGCCTGAGCTGACACGGCGCAGCCTGCTCGCCTCGCTGGGAATCTCGGCCGTGGGTGCGGCCCTCGGTGTTCCGCTTCTGGCCGGCGCCCGGGGATCGTCGTCCACCGGCGCGTTGCTGCGCAGCCAGCTGCGGCTGCCGGATCCGTTCCAGCGCGCGCTCCCGCGGCCGCCGGAGCTGGACCCGGTGCGATCGGACGGTGCCACCGACTACTTCGAGATCACCCAGAAGGAATCCGTCGCCGAGTTGCTGCCGGGAGTCCGCACCGCGATCTGGGGCTACAACGGGATCTTCCCGGGGCCGACGCTGGTCTCGCGGCGGGGGCGCCGCGCGGTGGTCAACCACCGCAACACCCTGCCGGTCCCGGTCGTGGTGCATCTGCACGGCGGCCGCACCCCGCCGGAGCACGACGGCTATCCGACCGACCTTCTGCTGCCGGTCGGCGGGGCGGCGACCAACGGGCATCACGTCGGCAGCCATAACGTCACCGTGGGCGAGCGGGATTACCACTATCCGATGGAGCAGCGCGCGGCGACGCTCTGGTATCACGACCATCGCATGGACTTCACCGCGCCGGCCGTGTGGCGTGGTCTCGCCGGTTTCCATCTGATCCGTGACGACGAGGAGGATCGGCTCCCGCTGCCGCGGGGCGACCGGGAGATCCCGTTACTGATCGCGGATCGGTCCTTCGCCGCCGACGGCTCCCTGCGCTATCCGAGCATCGACTCGTCGCTGACCGGAGCGCCGGGGGTCAACGATCCGTATCGGGGCGGGGTGCTGGGCGACGTGATGCTGGTGAACGGCGTCGCCTGGCCGCGGGCAGAAGTGGACGGCGCCCGCTACCGCCTCCGGCTGCTCAATGGCTGCAACGCGCGACGGTTGCGGCTCAAGCTGGATCCCGCGCCGAAGGACGGGTCCGGCCTGACGCAGATCGGATCCGACCTCGGACTGCTCGAGCGGCCGATCCGGCACGAGGCGATCGAGCTCGCCTCGGCCGAGCGGTACGACGTGATCGTGGACTTCGGACAGTACGACCCCGGTACGGACGTGACGCTGGTCAACGACTTCGGTGCCGGGCGGACGGTCGACGTCATGCGGTTCCGGGTGGGCGGCTCGGCGCGCGACGACAGCCGGGTGCCGGACACCTTGTCGCAGGTTCCGATCCTGCAGAGGGCGGATGCCACGGTCACCCGGGATCTGGTGTTCCGGTCCGAGGAGATCGAGGGCATGACCGGCTGGACCATCAACGGCGAGCCGTTCTCGCCCGACCACATCCACGCGCGACCCCGGCTCGGCCAGACGGAGCGGTGGCGCCTGGCCTCCGACTTCCACCACCCGATCCATGTGCACCTCGCGCCGTTCCAGGTGCTGTCCCGCGGCACCGGTGGCCCCAGCGCCTGGGATCACGGATGGAAGGACACTGTGGACATCCGGCCGTTCGAGCACGTCGAAATCCTCATCCGGTTCGAGGGATACGCCGGCAAGTACGTCTTCCACTGCCACAACCTCGAACATGAGGACATGATGATGATGGGCAACTTCGAGACCCTGGCCTGAGGCTCGGTGCCGGGTCGCTCGGCAGTCAAGTCGTTGTCGAGGGCGGTTCGAACGCCGCAGGGCAACGTAGTCGCCGAGCCTGCGCCGCAGGCCGGAGACATCGGATGCCGCCAGCGACAAGAACGCCGGTGGTTGACGGACGAGAGGACCACGCATGGCGTTCCGCCTATTCACCTCCGAGTCGGTCACGGAAGGGCACCCGGACAAGATCGCTGACCAGATCAGTGACGGCATTCTCGACGCCCTGCTCGCGCAGGACCCGCGCAGCCGCGTGGCGGTGGAAACGCTGATCACCACCGGGCAGGTGCACGTGGCCGGCGAAGTCACCACGAAGGCGTACGCCGACATTCCCAGCATTGTGCGGGACACGATCCTGCGGATCGGCTACGACTCGTCCAAGAAGGGCTTCGACGGCGCGTCCTGCGGCGTGAGCCTGTCCATCGGTGCTCAGTCGCCCGACATCGCCCAGGGCGTGGACAGCGCGATCGAGCTCCGCGAAGGCGAGTCGGAGCACGTGCTCGACTCGCAGGGCGCCGGCGACCAGGGCATGATGTTCGGCTTCGCCTGCTCGGAGACGCCCGAGCTGATGCCGTTGCCGATCGCCCTGGCGCACCGGCTGGCCCTGCGTCTGTCCGCCGCCCGCCGGGACAAGGTGATTCCCTATCTGCGTCCGGACGGCAAGACCCAGGTCACCATCGAATACGACGGGTTGCGCCCGGTCCGGCTGGACACGGTGGTCGTCTCGTCGCAGCACGCGGCCGACATCTCGCTGGAGTCGCTGCTGACGCCCGACATCCGCGAGCACGTGATTGCGCCGGAGCTCGAGGGCCTGGACATCGACACCGAGGGCTACCGGCTGCTGGTCAACCCGACCGGGCGGTTCGAGGTCGGCGGCCCGATGGGCGACGCGGGCCTGACCGGACGGAAGATCATCGTGGACACGTACGGCGGTTACGCGCGGCACGGCGGTGGGGCGTTCTCCGGCAAAGACCCGTCCAAGGTGGATCGCTCGGCGGCGTACGCGATGCGCTGGGTGGCCAAGAACGTGGTGGCGGCCGGCCTCGCCGAGCGGTGCGAGGCCCAGGTCGCGTACGCGATCGGCAAGGCGTACCCGGTCTCGCTGTTCGTCGAGACCTTCGGCACGGAGAATGTTCCGGTCGAGCGGATCGAGAAGGCCGTCAACGAGGTCTTCGACCTGCGTCCCGCTGCGATCATCCGCGACCTCGACCTGCTCCGGCCGATCTACCAGCAGACCGCCGCCTACGGTCACTTCGGCCGGGAGCTGCCGGAGCTGCTCTGGGAGAACACCGATCGGGCGCAAGATCTCAAGAACGCCGCCGGATGAGCCTGGACCGGGTCGCGGTCACCGGATCGATCGCCACCGACCATCTGATGCGTTTTCCCGGCCGGTTCGCGGAGCAGTTCCTCGCCGGCATGCTGGACAAGGTCTCGTTGTCGTTCCTGGTGGACGACCTCACCATCCGCCAGGGTGGGGTGGCGGCCAATATCGCCTTCGGCTTGGCGTCCCTGGGCCTGCGCCCGATTCTGGTGGGCTCGGTCGGCGCCGACTACGCGGCACGCCGCGCCGAGTTGGAGCGCCTCGGTGTCGACTGCCGGCTGAGGGTGAGCGACGAGCAGCTCACGGCTCGTTTCGTGTGCACCACCGACGCCGACCAATGCCAGATCGCGTCGTTCTCTCCGGGCGCCATGCGGGAGGCGTCACGGATCAACCTGCTCGAGGTGCTCGGTCCCGAGCCGCCCGATCTGGTGCTGATCGGTGCGGACGATCCCGCCGCGATGCAGGCGCACGCGGCGGCGTGCCGCCGCGCGGGCTGGCGCTTCGTGGCTGACCCGTCGCAGCAGATCGCCCTGATGTCGGGCGCGGAGCTGCTCAGCTTCATCCGCGGAGCCGACCTGCTGATGACGAACGAATACGAACTCGAACTGCTGTGCGCGAAGATCGGTCTCGGGGCCGGTGAGCTCCGGACACTCGTCGGTGCCCGGATCACCACCCTGGGAGCGAACGGTGTCCAGATCGAGGGACCGGGCATCGGCCTGGTGACTGTGCCGGCGGCCCGCGTCGATCGGCACGTGGATCCCACCGGGCTGGGCGACGCGTTCCGGGCGGGCATGGTCGCCATGATGGCCCGGGGTCTGCCGATGGACCAGGCGGCGGCGGTCGGTTGCCAGCTCGCGGCGTGCGTCCTGGAGTCGTCCGGGGGCCAGGACTACGACATCGACCCCGCTGCCTTCACAGCCCGGCTGGAACTCTCCTACGGCCAGGATCTCGCCGGCCGGGTGCGCAGCGGCCTGTCCTGGCCTGCGGCGACACTCGATGACCTACGGACGACGTAAGGCGGCGGGTCGTACGGGGGCTCCCTACGACCCGCCACCTGCTCAGTGGTCGATGTCGGCCCGCTGGCCGGTAAGCACCCGAACGTCACCCCGGTGGGCGGGCGTCCACTCGAGCAGGTTGCGCAGATAGATGCCGTATCCGCTCGGGACGAGCGGGTCTGCCAGAGCGGCAAGCTGCTGGTCGTCGATGAGCCCGGCGCGCCAGGCGGCCTCCTCGAGACAGCCGATCTTGAGGCCCTGCCGTTCCTCCATCACCCGGACATATTCCGACGCCTGCACCATGGAGGTGAATGTCCCGGTGTCCAGCCAGGCGGTGCCGCGGTCCAGTACGGTCACGGTGAGCTCGCCGGCGGCCAGATAGGCCGCGTTCACCGCGGTGATCTCCAGTTCGCCGCGGTCGCTCGGTTTGAGGTCACGGACGATGTCGACGACCTTGTGGTCATAGAAGTAGAGTCCCGGCACCGCGTACCGTGACCGGGGGGCGGCCGGCTTCTCCTCGATGGAGATCACCCGGCCCGTGGCGTCGAACTCGACGACGCCGTAGGCCTCCGGATTGCCCACCGGATAGGCGAACAGGTGTGCCCCGTCGCGGCCCCGGTGCCGCGAGAGCTGTCGCCCGAGTCCGACACCGTGGAAGATGTTGTCCCCGAGGATCAGCGCGACCGGCGAGTCGTCGATGAACGTCTCGCCGAGCAGCAACGCCTCGGCGATGCCGGCCGGGGTGGGCTGGCTCGCGTAGTCGAGCCGCAGGCCGAACCGTGAGCCGTCACCGAGCAGCCGTTCGAACTGCTGCCGGTCCCGCGGAGTCGTGATGATCAGTATCTCCCGCACGCCTGCCATGACGAGCGTGGACAGCGGGTAGTAGATCATGGGCTTGTCGAAGATCGGCATCAGTTGCTTGGACACGGCCGTCGTCACCGGCCAGAGCCGGCTTCCCGTGCCACCGGCCAGGACGATGCCCTTTACGCCGTTACGGGTCTGCATGATGGCACGATCGCGCGGCCTGGTCGCAGGCTGATCGAGCCGCTGTCCAGGTGGGAGTCGGGCGACGAGCTTTCCTTTAGCCAAACTCAGCCGCCCCCTGGTCGGATGAGAAACCCAGCGGGCGTGGTGGCTTGAGGAAGAGGGGGCGGCCGGTGTTTCGTCGCATCGTGATCGTGAACCGTGGCGAGGCCGCGATGCGGCTGATCCACGCGGTCCGGGAGTTGGCCGAGGAGAGCGGCACGCGGATCGAGACCGTCGCCCTCCACACGGATGTCGATCGCGCCGCCAGCTTCGTGCACCAGGCTGACATCGCCTACGACCTCGGTCCCGCGTCCGCGCGCCCCTATCTCGATCTCAAGATTCTCGAGCGGGCGCTGGTGGAGACCGAAGCTGACGCTGCGTGGGTCGGATGGGGCTTCGTCGCCGAGGATCCAGCCTTCGCCGACCTTTGCGAGAAGGTCGGGGTCACCTTCGTCGGGCCGAGCGCGGACGCCATGCGGCAGCTGGGCGACAAGATCGGCGCGAAGCTGATCGCCGAGCAGGTCGGCGTGCCCGTCGCGCCGTGGAGCCGGGGGCCGGTCGAGACCGCCGAGGCGGCGTTGGCGGTCGCGGACGAGATCGGCTATCCGCTGATGCTCAAGGCGGCCATGGGTGGCGGCGGGCGGGGAATCCGGACGGTACGCAGCCGCGACGAGCTGGTCGATGCTTTCGAGCGGACCACCCAGGAGGCGGCGCGGGCCTTCGGCAGCGGCGTCCTGTTCCTGGAGCGCCTGGTGACCGGGGCCCGGCATGTCGAGGTGCAGGTGATCGCGGACGGCCAGGGCTCGGCGTGGGCGCTCGGGGTCCGCGACTGCTCCGTCCAGCGGCGCAACCAGAAGATCATCGAGGAATCGGCATCGCCGGTGCTCAGCGCCGGGTTGGCGGTCGAGCTCAAGGCGGCGGCGGTGCGGCTGGCGATCGCCGTCGACTACCGGGGTGCGGCCACCGTCGAGTTCCTCTACCACCCGGGTGAACGCACCGTCGCGTTCCTCGAGGTCAACACCCGTCTCCAGGTCGAACACCCGATCACCGAGCTGACCACGGGATTCGACCTGGTGAAGGCTCAGTTGCGGGTGGCCGCGGGCGGCCGGCTCGAGGGGGAGCCGCCGGTGGAGCGCGGGCATGCCGTCGAGGCCCGGCTGAACGCCGAGGATCCCGACCGGGACTTCGCACCGGCCCCCGGCCGTATCGTGCGGCTGGATCGACCGGCGGGCCCGGGCATCCGGGTCGATACCGGTGTCAGCGAGGGCGACGTCATCCCGTCCGACTTCGACTCCATGATCGCCAAGGTCATCGCGTACGGGCGGGATCGCACCGAGGCGCTGGCCCGGTTGCGCCGGGCGGTGGCGCAGACCGCCGTGATCATCGAGGGCGGTGCAACGAACAAGGGGTTCCTGCTCGACCTGCTGCATCAGCCGGAGGTGATCGAAGCCAGCGCCGACACCGGCTGGATCGATCGGGTGCACGGCGAGGGCGGGCTCCTGTCGCACCGGCACTCGGCCGTCGCGCTGGCCGTCGCGGCCGTCGAGGTGTACGAGGAGCAGGAGCGGGCCGAGCGGCAGCGGCTGCTGTCCACGGCGTTCGGCGGGCGTCCCCAGGTGCAGCACAAGAGCGGCCGGCCGTTCAGCCTCAAGCTCCGCGGAGCCGGCTATCGCGTCCGGGCTGCGCGCGTGGGTGCGGACCGGTTCCGGCTGGGCATCGAGGCCGGCTCCGAGACCCACCTCGCGGACGTGGAGCTGGAGCGCTTCGATCGGCACACCGGCCGGGTCGTCGTCAACGGCTCGTCCTACCGGCTGCTCACCGGCGTCCACGGGCCCGATCATCTGATCGAGGTGGACGGCGTGACGCATCGCGTCACCCGTGACGAGGGCGGTGTCCTCCGCAGTCCGATGCCGGCCCTGGTAGTCGCTGTTCCGGTCGCGGTAGGCGCCGAGGTGGAGGCGGGCGCACCGGTGCTGATCCTCGAGAGCATGAAGATGGAGACCGTACTGCGTGCGCCGTTCCGGGCACGGCTGAAGGAATGCCTCGTGGCGGTCGGCCACCAGGTCCAGACGGGGGCGCCGTTGCTGCGGCTGGAGCCGCTCGCCGAGGCCGGGGCCGAGAGCACCGCCGCCGGCCCGGTGATCGCCTTGGACCTGCCCGCCCGGTCCGCGGAGCCGGTGCGGGAAAGCCTCACACGGGCCTGGGACGACGTGCGCGGCCTGTTCCTGGGCTTCGACGGCGACCCGTACGACGATCGCAGGGTGCTCGAGGAGTATCTCGCCGTGCGGGCGCGTGCCGTCGAGGCCGGCCATCAGCCGCTGGCGGGCGAGCTCGCCTTGCTCGACATCTTCACCGATCTCGTCGAGCTGAGCCGCAACCGGCCGGCCGGTGAGGACACCGGTGGTCACGGCCACGGCAGCGTGCACAGTCACCGGGAGAACTTCCACACGTACCTGCAGAGCCTGGACGTCGAGCGGGCCGGCCTGCCGCCGGCGTTCCAGACCCGTCTCGCCGGTGTGCTCGCCCATTACGGGATCACCGAGCTGGATCGTTCCCCGCAGCTCGAGGCGGCGGTGTTCCGTGTGTTCCTGGCTCAGCAGCGGGCTGCCGGTGATGCCGCACTCATCGTGACCCTGCTACGCCTGTGGTCGCGAGAGCCGCTGCCCGAGGAGATGCCTCGGGAGCAGGTCGGCGCGGCCCTGGAACGGTTGGTGACCGCGACGCAGGTTCGCTTCCCGGTGGTGGCGGACCTCGCCCGGGATCTGGTGTTCGCCTGGTTCGGCCGGCCGCTGCTGCTGCGCCACCGGGCGCGCGTCTATGCACGCATTCGCGGGCACCTGCGTCAGCTGGACGCCGATCCGGGCGCACCCGACCGGGCTCAGCGCATCGCCGAGATGGTGAGCACCACCGAACCGCTGGTCCGGCTGCTCGGGCAGCGGCTCAATCGGGACAGACTTGATAACACGGTCATGCTGGAGGTCCTGACTCGGCGGTACTACGGCAACAAGGGCATCACCGGGGTCCGGACCAGCGAAGTCGCCGGCCACACCGTCGTGATCGCTGAGCGCGCGGATTCGTGCCTGGTCTCCGCCGCCGTGCGGTTCGCCGAACTGGACGCCGCACTACGCGGGCTCGCCGAGCTGGCCGACGCTCACCAGGTGTTCGACGTCGACATCTATCTCGCCTGGGCGAACCAGCCCGACGCCGGCACGATGGCCGCCACGCTGCGCGAGATGATCAAGGGGCATGCGGTGCCGGCTCAGATTCGCCGGATGACCGTCACGGTGGTGGGCGCCCGCGGTACGGCGATGCATCATCACTTCACCTTCCGGCCGTCGGCCACCGGCATGTCCGAGGACCGACTGATCCGTGGCCTGCATCCGTACATCGCCGAGCGGATGCAGCTGGAACGACTCAGCCGGTTCGACCTCACCCGCCTCACCTCGTCGGACGAGGAGGTCTATCTCTTTCAATGCGTCGCGCGCGAGAACCCGCTCGACGATCGGCTCGTCGTGTTCGCCCAGGTCCGCGACCTCACCCCGCTGTGCGATGCGGACGGCCGGCTGATCGCCCTGCCGGCGGCGGAGGAGGTCTTCGCCCTGTGCCTGGACTCCATCCGCCGGGCGCAAGCGCGTCGTCCCCCGGGCCAGCGCCTCAACACCAACCGCATGGTGCTCTACGTGTGGCCGCAGGGCGAGATCTCCCGCGACGAGCTGACGGCGATCGTCGAGCGTCTGCTGCCGGCGACGACGGGCGCCGGCCTGGAGGAGATCCTCATCATCGCGCGGCAGCGCAGTCGGCGAACGGGAGAGTCGAGAAGGATTGCCGTACGCGTCGGGTTCGACGCGGCCGGTCGCGCGCAGCTTCGCATCGGCCGACCCACGACCGAGCCGATCGAACCGGTCGACGCGTATCGGCTGAAGGTCCTGCGGGCGAACAGCCGCAACTCGATGTATCCCTACGAACTCACCGGTCTGCTCGGTGACTTCGTCGAACACGATCTGGACGACAGTGCAGCCCTGGTCCCGGTTCAGCGGCCGAAAGGCCGGAACACGGCGGCGATCGTGGCCGGCGTGGTGACCACGCGAACCCGGTGGCATCCCGAGGGCATCACCCGGGTCCTCCTGCTCGGTGATCCCACGAAGTCGCTCGGTGCGCTGTCGGAGCCGGAGTGCCGCCGCGTGATCGCCGCGCTGGACCTCGCCGAGCGGATGGGTGTGCCGCTGGAGTGGTTCGCGCTCTCCGCCGGCGCCCGGATCTCGATGGACTCGGGGACCGAGAACATGGATTGGGTGGCCGCGGCCCTGCGGCGCATCGTCGAGTTCACCCAGGGCGGTGGTGAGATCAACATTGTGGTCGCGGGCATCAACGTCGGCGCGCAGCCGTACTGGAACGCCGAGGCGACGATGCTCATGCACACCCGGGGCATTCTGGTGATGACGCCGGACTCGGCCATGGTGCTCACCGGTAAGCAGGCGCTCGACTTCTCCGGCGGAGTGTCGGCCGAGGACAACTTCGGCATCGGCGGTTACGACCGGGTCATGGGTCCCAACGGGCAGGCGCAGTATTGGGCGCCGGACCTGCTGGCCGCCCGCGACCTGCTGATGAGTTACTACAGCCACACCTATGTCGTGCCAGGGGAGCGTCAACCGCGACGTATCCGCACGACGGACCCCGTCGACCGGGACATCTCGAGCTTTCCGCACGTCATCGCGGACAGCGACTTCACCAGCGTGGGGGAGATCTTCTCGGCCCGGAGCAATCCGGACCGCAAGAAGCCGTTCGACATCAGGATCGTGATGCGGGCGCTGGCCGATCAGGACCACCCGGTGCTCGAGCGCTGGGCCGGCATGGCCGAGGCGGAGACGGCGGTGGTGCAGGAGGCGCGGCTCGGCGGGATACCGGTGTGCCTCGTCGGTATCGAATCGCGAGGAGTGCCGCGGCGGGGCTTCCCACCCACCGACGGGCCCGAGACCTACACCGCCGGTACCCTGTTCCCCCGCTCCTCGCAGAAGGTGGCCCGGGCGATCAACGCGGCCAGCGGGAACCGGCCGCTGGTCGTCCTGGCCAACCTGTCGGGCTTCGACGGGTCCCCGGAGTCGATGCGCAAGCTCCAGCTGGAGTACGGCGCCGAGATCGGCCGCGCGATCGTGAACTTCCGTGGTCCCATCGTGTTCACCGTGATCTCCCGCTATCACGGCGGCGCGTTCGTGGTCTTCTCCAAGGCGCTGAACCCGGCCATGACCGTGCTCGCGCTGGAGGGCTCCTTCGCGTCGGTGCTGGGCGGTGCCCCCGCCGCCGCCGTGGTGTTCACCAACGAGGTGAACGCGAGAACCGCCGCCGATCATCGGGTTCGCGACCTGGAGGACCGGATCGCCGCCGCGTCGGGCGCCCCGCGCAGCGCCCTGACCGCGGAGTTGGACGAGCTGCGCGCCGCGGTCCGCGCGGAGAAGCTCGGTGAGCTTGCCGTCGAGTTCGACCGGACGCACAGCATCGAGCGCGCCGTCGAGGTCGGATCCGTCGATCGCGTCATCCGGGCCGCCGAGGCCCGCCCGCGCATCATCGAGGCCATCGAGAAGGGCCTCCGGTAGGCCGTCAGCCCGCCCGGCCGAGGGGACGGCGTGGTGGGCATGCACTACCGCGGGATGGAGTACTCCTCCGAGAGGGCTCGGTAGGCAGACTTCTCGTCTCCCGACAGCGCCGCCTTCGCGTCCACGGCGAGCTGGTCGGCCAGGATCTCGGTGTGGCCGGCCTCGAGGCCGTCCAGAGCCCTGGCGACGATGACGCCGGGATCGGTCATCAGCTCGGCCAACGCTCCGGGCCCGGCGATGCTGTCCGCCAGCGCCGTCATCACGGGGGTCGAGGCCATGCCGAAGACCAGGCTGCTGACGAGCGTTCCCTGCCCGGCGAGCTCGCCGCGCAAGCTGTTCGTCATGCTCCACAGGGCGGCCTTGGACGCGGCGTAGACAGCCAGCCCGTCGACGGTCGACCAGGCCGCCGCCGACAGGACGTTGAGGATGGCGCCGCCGCCGTTGGCTGCCAGGGTGGGGGCGAAGGCCCGGACCATGGCGAGCGTGCCGTACACGTTGGTGTCGAACTGGCGCCGGATCAGGTCCGGGTCGCCGTCGGTGAAGGTGAGCCCGGGGACGTTGACGGAGGCGTTGTTGATGAGCAGGTCGACGTCGTGCGCGCGTACCGCGGCTTCGGCGACCGCGCGCTGGTCGGTCATGTCGAGCTGCAGCACCTCGGCGCCGGGGGCGTCGACGTTCTCGGGGCGGCGGGCGGTGGCGTAGACCCTTTTCGCGCCGCGTTCCAGGAGGTGCTGGACGAAATGGTGGCCGAGGTTGCCGGCCCCGACGCCGGTCACCAGCGCGGTACTTCCTTCGATCTTCATGACCTCACTGTATGAATCATCGGGTGCGCCGGTCGATGCTTGTTTGACGCATCCTTCTTATCCGTTTGACTCACCCGGCACGTCCATCGCATAGGGTTGCGGGCGTGGATCCGGTCACCGAGGTGCTGCGTCTGTCCGGCATGAAGGGGTCCGTGGGGGCGCGCGTCGAGGCGGGCAGCCACTGGGTCGCCGAGCTGGCGGACTATCGGGGGATCGCCACCCATGCGGTCCTCGGCGGAAGCGCGTGGCTGGTGATGGGGGACGGGCGGCACGTGGAACTGGTGGCGGGCGACGTCGTGATGCTGCCGCCCGGCGCACCGCACGGGTTGACCGACGCTCCCGATGACGGTGCCTCGATGCGGGAGGCCACGTCGGTCTGCTGGCCGTCGGACGGCCGGACGGTGCGCCTCGGCTCGGGGCCTTCGCGGACGCGGCTGTTCACCATCTACTACGACTGCAACCACTTGACGCGTACGCAGGTTCTCGACGAGATGCCCGACGTTTTTCACTTCCAGGGCGGCGAGTCCGGGGCGGCGTACCTGGATGACATCGTGCGTCTGCTCGGCCGGGAGCTCGCCCGTCCGCAGCTCGCCACCGGGGCCGTGATCGAGAGTCTGGTCGACCTCATCCTGATCCAGCTGGTCCGGGGCTGGCTGTCCCGGCAGACGGCCGAACAGCGCGGCACGTGGCTGGGGTGGGTCGACGATCCCGTCGTCCGCGAGGCGGTGGAACGCATCCACGCCGATCCGGCCACGGACTGGACGACCACGACGCTGGCCGAGGCGTTGCACGTCAGCCGGGCGACCCTGGCGCGCCGCTTCCAGACGGCCATGAACCGGAGCCCGGCGAGCTACGTCACCCAGTGGCGCATGGATCTGGCCGCCGTGAGCCTGCGGGACACCCGTGACCCCGTCGAGTCCGTCGCCGCCCGGGTGGGCTACCGGTCGGTGCCGTCGTTCACCCGCGCTTTCGTCCGCGACCGGGGCATGACCCCCGGCGCCTTCCGCCTGGCGCACCGCGATGCCGGCCGCGCCGGCTCCGGCGGGAACTGACCCCGGCGGCGCGAGGTCAACGTACGGATGTCCGACAGTTGAGTCCGCGGCCGCGGTGCCTGGCATTTGAATGGTGTCAGCGCGAGAGATCGGACACCCGTGAGCACAGACGGAACGGATTCGGCCCAGCGGGATCGCGCGCTCACCTTTCCCGTACGGCTGCGGTGTGCCAGTCCGGCTGAGATCCTCGCCGGCGACGCCTGGGAGGACGCGGGGTGTGCGGCGCTGAGCCGGGCGTTCGCCGCGGCGCGCCGGTCGTTGCCCAGCGCGGAGGTCGTCGGCGGCGGAGTGGTGCTGCACCCGCCCGAGGTGACCGGTGCGGACCTGTTGCCGCATCAGGCGGCCGCGCTGCGTGCCCTGCTCGAACGGGCTGTCCGCCGGGCAGCCCAGCAGCAGCGCCTGCCGATCGCCGCCGTGGCCGAGCCGCCACCCGCCAGGAAACCGGCCCGTGGCGGGGGAGTGCCGGTCGAAGCGGCGAAGCAGGACGACGGCGGCGCGGCGTACCGGGTTCGGCGGAAGGTCACCTTCCGCCTGACCGTCCGCCGGTTCTTCGAGATCCGCAAGCGGTTCGGTCGCGGCGGGGCCACGGACCCGGCGGATCCGATGGAGCTGTACTTCGCGCAGCTGGACGAGACGGTGACGGCCGTCGCCTGGCTGGTCGAGGTGCGGCGCCGGTACGAGTTCCCGTTGCTCAGCAGGGACGTCACGGCGGCGTACGGTGCCACCCGCAAACCGGGGGAGTACGTCTGGTCGATCAGCGGCTGGGGGCAGCTGCGCAAGGCGTTCGCCGAGGCCGACAAGGGCGGGAAGCTCGCCGCGTCGGTACCCGACTTCAGCCGCAGCGGGTTCGCCGAGGAGGGCCCGGGCGGCACCGGGCTGATCATGCTCCCCGGCGGCTGGGCGATCACCGTCGCGATCGTGCTGCCGACGATGACGCTCGGCGACGTGGCCGAGCTGAAACCGGAGCGGACCGTCGAGGTGCCGATAGCTGAGACCGGGCCGCTGATCACCCAGCGGGACTTCGCCGACGCGACCGGCGCCGACTGGGCCGCGACCGTCCGCGCGTTGCCGGACTACAGGATCCCCGTGGTGGTCACGCCGTTCACGGTCAAGCGCCAGGTCCACGAGCGTGCGCTGACCGCTCTGCTCAAGGCGTACCGAAGGAGTCCGCTCGGATTGGTCGTGCCGGTGAGCGACCGGGTCGCCGAGGAGCTCGGGCCCACGCTCGGACCGTTCGTCGCGGCCCTGGCCGACCCCGCCGCCCCGGCCGCGGCCCGCACGGGGCCGGTCAACGGTTCGTGGCCGCCGCGCAGCACGGGCGTGCACCTCGGTCCCGCGCTGCCTGCCGATCTGCGGACGCGGGTGCTGCGGCAGGCGAACGCGGCCTTCATCGACGCGCAGGCCACCGAGGTGCAGCGCATCCTGCGGCTGGAGAACGGGTTCTGGTCGGCCGACCGCAAGGAGGCGTTCCGGGCGTACATCATCGGGTGGGACCGCGGGCGGCGGGATCCGGCGCTGTTCGTGCTGGTCCTCGACGAACTCCGGGACCGCGGCAGCCTGGACGCGTTCTTCGCGGCCGTGGGCGAGATGTGGTCCACCGACACCTATCTGAAACGGCTCGTCGTGCGGCTGCTGGTGGGCTCCTCGTACGCCGGCGATCCGCGGCTGGGTGCGGTGGTGGCGAGCATCGAGGCGCTCGTGCACAGCGGCGAGCGGGGTAAGTACGACGTGGACAAGCAGGAGATCTGGCTGCTCGGCGACTCCGACAAGATCGTCCGGGCCGCCGGGGACAGCGCCGACGACGCGGCGGGCGTCGTCGCCGTGGTCGATCCGTACTACTCGGAGACCTCGCGCGTCCACCAGCCCAAGCCGGAGATCCTGGAGAAGCTCAAGGAACCCACCCGCAAGAAGGTGAGCGAGCTCATCGGGCGGATGGTCTGCAACCCGGGCGAGCGGATGACCCGCGAGCAGTTGCTGCAGAAGGCCATGCAGGAGGCGGCCAAGGAGATGCCGCCGCTGGAGGAGAAGGACCTGGTCAAGGTCACCCTCCGCAGGACGGTCCGGGTGCTGAGGCTGGAACGGCGTACCGAGGGCGGGGTGCCCGAGGTCTACGTCCACTACCAGCCGGTGCAGAAGATCGGGGACAACCCGTGGGTGCCGGCCGGCGACGTGATCATCGGGTCGCCGACCGCGTTCGAGGCGTACCTGACCTACTACCACGTCGAGCATCTGCAGGAGGCGCTGACCGTCTTCCTGCTCGCCGAGACCGTGATCCTCGGCGGCGTGCTGATCATCGAGCTGGGCATCGCGACGGGGCTGCAGCTGTTCTTCTTCGTCAGCATGCAACTCGTCATCTACCGGTTCACGACCGACGCCGAGGACCGCACTCTGCAGGGGTACCTCACCGCAGCGCTCAAGGGGGAGCTGGACGCGGTCGGGTTCAAGGGCCTGTCGCTGGCCGTCAAACAGGTGGTCGGCTTCGGCGCCGGCTTCCTCGTGACCCGGGAACTGGTCTCCGAGGTGGCGACCAAGTGGATCGTCTACGCCTTCCGCGGCGGACTGACCGCGGTCGGCATCGGGGCCATGGAGGTCACCTACCAGTTCGCCGACGACCTGCTGCACTACTCGCACTGCTCCGGCTGGTCCAGCCCGGGCACCTACTGGACGCGGTTCAAGCACGGTTTCGTCGCCGGGCTGGTCATGGAGTTCGCCGTGATCCCGCTGCTGTCCCCGGCGCTGCGGCCCGCCCTGGAGAAGGCGTCCACGGCGCTCGAGGCGGCCAAGGCCTTGCGGGGCTCCGGACTGTCGTACGGCGAAACCCTCGCGGCGCTGCTCAAGGGTTCCCGCGAAGTCGAGGCGGCGATTGCCCGGACCGTCGAGCACGACGCGGGCACCGTCATCGCCAAGGGGTTCCGCGCCAAGCTCACCGAGATGCTCGACGCAGTCGGCCGCGAATACCGGTCCCGCGCGTACCAGTCCCTGCTGGAGCTCTACGGCCCGGAGCTGACCGGCGCGGCCGCGGAAGGCCTGGAACGCCTGCTGCGGACGGCGGGGGAGCGGCAGATCGACGGGCTGCTGCAACGGCTGCTCGCCACCAAGGCAGCGCCGGGCGAGCTCCTGCGCGCGATCGGCGCCGCCGACGACGCCCTCGTGAAGGCGCTGAGCGAGGCAGGCACCCTCACGCAGCTCGGCTCCGCCCCGCGGGTGCTGTTCTTCCTCACCCAGGACCCGGCGGTCGCGGCGCGGATCCTCGGCGGACCGTTCCGGCATGCCCCGGCCGCGATGGAACGCTTCCTCCAGCGGCTCGAGCCGCTGTCGGCCGACGCCGGACGCAGCGTGATCCGGGCGCTCGCGGCCGACAACCCCCTTCCGGCGGAGCTGTTGCTCAATGCGGCCAGGCAAGGCGAGCTCGATGAGGCGGCCCTGTTGCGGCTGCGGCAGGTGCACGAGGCCGAGCTGCAGCGCGCGGCCGCCGCCGCTTCGAAGAAGGCGCCTCCGGTCGAGAAGCCGGTCGAGAAGCCGGCTGACGAGCCGGCCGAGCCGCCTGCCGCACCCATCAACATCGAGACGGCCACGCTGGAGGAGCTTCTGGCCGAACTGGAGAAGAAGGGCTTCACCCGCGCCGACCTGCGCCTGTTCAGGGGCAAGAAGACCAAGCTCTCCGCACCGCTCGTCCGGCGGGTCGCGGAGCTCCTGGAGCGCTTCACGCCCGCCGAGGTCCGCGAGCTCGGCGAGTTTCTCAGCCGGCACCAGGTGCGCCTCAACGCCCGGACCGTCGAGCAGCTCGAGGAGGTGACCAGCGGCGAACTCGGCGACATGATCGGACGCATGGAGCGCGTTCAGGCCGGCAAGGCGCCGAACCGCGACGTGTGGTCCGAGGCCGACCTCGCCGAGCGGGCGGACGTGACCATTCACCCGGGTAATCCGCCGCCGCTGGCTCAATTCGTCGAGACACCGGGCAGCGTCGCCCTGCGCGGCTCGATGCTGAGGGCCGGCCACGAACATCCGCCGCCCGGGTACCACGCGCACCACATCATCCCGGAACGGGAGTTCGGGCCCGGCCTCGACTGGATGCGCGAACGGCTCAGGAGCGCGGGCAGCGGCATCAACGAGGCCGAGAACGGCGTGTTCCTGGCCGGCAGCCGGGCCACGGCGAACCCGGAGCTGACCCGGTTGCACAACTCGTACCTGCACGCCGGGCCTCAGGCGGAGTACGCGTACACGCTCACCCGCCGGCTCGGCGACCTGCACGGCCCGGAGTTCCTCGCCGAGGTACGCAGGATCGCCCAGGAGATGGCCGAGGGCGAGTTCCGGACCCTGGAGATCCCGCGCGGGTGGAAGGGCAAGTGGGAACCCGGGATGAGCGCGCCCGCCGACCCGAAGGTGAACCCGGAGTGGCTCGAGGAGTGAACCGCCCTGATACGTCCCGCGGCTGTCGGACCGAAGACATCACCGGGACGCCCGACCTTCTACCGTGATCGGCATGCGAACGGCTGTCCCCTTGGCGGCCAACGGCACGGATGTGGTGCCGGTGCTCCGGCGCGTCCTGCCGTGCGGGTGGGTCACCCTGGTGGTGCAGGACGACACGACCGGGGTGCGGAGGTCCTGCAGCTGGCCGGGGGCGGACGGCAGGGGACCCGTCGCGGCGGAGGACCCGGCCGGGGTGCGGGTGCTGGACTGGCTGCTCGCGCACCCGAACCAGCTCGACCCGGTCCGGCTCGATGCGGCGCTCCTGCTGCCGCTGGGCGCGGACGCCGGGTGGGTGCTGACCCGGGTACGCGGCGAGTTCTCCGAGGTGGAAGTCGACGCCGCCCGCCTCATCGCGCCGGGGCTGCGGTTGCGCTGGCGGCTGGATGCGTACCGCCCGGAGGGTCTGACCACGCGCGAACTCGACGTGCTGCGCCTGGTGGCGGCGGGGATGACCGCGAGCGCGGTGGCCCGGCACTGCCGGATCAGCGCGCGGACCGTGCACAAGCACCTGGAGAACGCCTACTCGAAGCTGGGCTGCCACGACCGGATCACGGCGGTGCTGATCCTGCGCGACGCCGGACTGCTCGGCGGCGGGGGGGGGGGGGGGGCCCCCCCCGGCCCGGCCCCCCCCCCCCCCCCCCCGGGGGGCCCCCCCCCAACCCCCCCGCCCCCCCGCCCCCCCCCCGGGGGGGGGGGGGGGGGGCCCCCCCCCCCGCGCCCCCCCCCCCCCCCCCCCGCCGGGGGCCCCCCCCCCCCCCCCCACCCCCCCCGCACAGCCGAACAACCCCGGGAGGAGCAGCCCGAGAGCACCACCCCGAGCCGTCCGATAAGTTGTTCGGTATGACGCAGGACCCCTCCCGCCCCTTCGGCCGTCTGATCACGGCCATGGTGACCCCGTTCGCCGCGGACGGTTCCCTCGATGCGGACGGGGCCGGCGCCCTCGCCACGTACCTGGTGGACGAGCAGCGGCATGATGCTCTTGTCATCAGTGGGACCGGTGGGGAGTCGCCCACCACCACCGATGCCGAGAAGGAGACCCTGCTGCGGGTCGTCGCCGAGGCCGTCGGGGACCGGGCGAAGATCATTGCCGGGGTGGGCACGAACAACACCGCGCACACCGTCGAGCTGGCTCGCGCCGCCGAGAAGGCCGGGGCGCACGGGTTGCTGGTCGTGACGCCGTATTACAACAAGCCGCCGCAGGCCGGGCTGGTGAAGCATTTCACCACGGTCGCCGACGCGACCGGGTTGCCGATCCTGCTGTACGACATTCCGCACCGCTCCGGCGTGCCGATCGCGACCGAGACGCTGGTCCGGCTCGCCGAGCACCCGAACATCGTCGGTGTGAAGGACGCGAAGGGTGACGTCCAGGCCACGTCCGACGTGCTGCGGCGGACCGACCTGGCGTACTACTCCGGCGAGGATGCCTCCACGCTTCCGTGGCTGTCCGTCGGGGCGGTCGGGGTCGTCGGCACCTCGACCCACTTCGTCGGGGTGCAGACCAAGGAGATGATCGAGGCCTACGAGCGGGGCGACGTGGCCGCGGCCCTCGGGCTGCACCGTCAGCTTCTGCCGATCTACACCGGGATCTTCCGGACGCAGGGCACGATCCTCGTGAAGGCCGGCCTCAAGGTCCGGGGCCTTCCGGCGGGTCCCGTCCGTCCGCCGCTCGTCGACGCCACCGACGCGGAACTGAACCAGCTGCGCCAGGACGCCCGAGCGGCCGGCGTGGACCTCTGACAACGGAAAGAAACACATGAGTCAAGCGCACGTCGATCTCGATCCGCCCCCGCCGCTGCCGGAGGGCGCCCTTCGGGTGATGCCGCTGGGCGGCCTCGGCGCCATCGGGCGCAACATGACCGTCTACGAGTACGACGGGAAGCTGCTTGTCGTCGACTGCGGCGTGCTGTTCCCCGACGTGGAGCAGCCGGGCGTGGATCTGATCCTGCCGGACTTCGCCCCGATTCTGGATCGGCTGGACGACGTGCAGGCGATCGTGCTCACCCACGGGCACGAGGACCACATCGGCGCGGTCCCGTACCTGCTCGCCCACAAGCCGGACATCCCGCTGGTCGGGTCCGAGTTCACGCTGGCGCTCGTCGAGGCGAAGCTGGCGGAGCGGCGGCTCGACCCGTACACGTTGACCGTGCGGGAGGGTGGCCGGGAGCGGCTCGGGCCGTTCGAGTGCGAGTTCTTCGCGGTGAACCACTCGATCCCGGACGCGCTGGCCGTGGCCGTGCGCACACCGGCGGGCCTGGTGCTGCACACCGGCGACTTCAAGATGGACCAGGTGCCGCTGGACGGCCGGATCACCGACCTCGCGGGCTTCGCCCGGCTGGGCGCCGAGGGCGTGGACCTGCTGCTGTCGGACTCGACGAACGCCGAGATCCCCGGGTTCGTGACGCCGGAGCGGGACATCGGCCCGGTGCTCACCTCGATCTTCGGCAAGGCCAAGGGCCGGGTCATCGTGGCGAGCTTCGCCTCGCACGTGCACCGCGTGCAGCAGGTGATGGACGCCGCGTACGAGTACGACCGCAAGGTCGCGCTGATCGGCCGGTCCATGGTCCGCAACATGGGCATCGCCCGCGATCTGGGGCTGCTGCGCATCCCGGACGGGCTGCTGGTGAGCCTGGACGAGGCGACGAACCTGCCGCCGGACGAGATCGTGTTCATGTCGACGGGCTCGCAGGGTGAGCCGATGAGCGCGCTGGGCCGGATGTCGACCGGCGACCACCGGCACATCACGATCGCGCCCGGCGACACGGTGGTGCTGGCGAGTTCGCTGGTGCCGGGCAACGAGACCTCGGTGTACCGGGTGATCAACCAGCTGGCCCGGGCCGGCGCGACGGTCGTGCACAAGGACACCGCGAAGGTGCACGTGTCGGGGCACGCCCCGGCCGGTGAGCTGCTGTACCTGCTCAACGTCGTACGCCCGAGCAACCTGATGCCCGTGCACGGCGAGTGGCGGCACCTGCGTGCGCACGCGCAGCTCGGCATCGAGTCGGGCGTCGCGCCCGACCGGGTCGTGCTCTGCGAGGACGGCGACGTCGTGGACCTGGTGGAGGGGCACGCCCGCCACGTCGGCCGGGTCAAGAACCGCTACGTGTACGTGGACGGCCTGGCGGTCGGCGACGTGAGCGAGTCGCTGCTGACCGAGCGCCGGATCCTCGGCGACGGCGGGTTCATCTCCGCCACCGTGGTGATCGACTCGGTCACCGGCAAGGTGGTCGGCGAGCCCAGCGTGATGGCGAAGGGCTTCTCGGAGGACCCCGAGGCGTTCAACCCGGTGATCCCGTTGCTCACCGCGGCCCTGCACCGCTCGGCGGAGGAGGGCATCACCGACACGCACCAGTTGCAGCAGGTCGTGCGTCGTACGGTGGGCCGTTGGGTCAATGACGCGTACCGCCGCCGGCCCATGATCGTCCCCACCGTGGTCGAGGTTTGACCATTTTTTGAACTGTTTCCGGCTCGCCCTCGTATCGATGAGCACGGTGCCGCCCCCACGGCACCGCGATGCGAGGGGAGTACCGAATGCAGCGCAGAACGGTTGTCGCGATCGCGGCGACGGTGACGGCGGCGGGCGCGGCGGTGGCGTTCACCCTGCCGTCGATGGCGGGCACGAACCCGACCCGGCGCGCCGTCGCCCAGTCGGACGGCGTGGCCCCGCAGCTGCTCGCCGCGATGAAGCGCGACCTGGGCGTCAGCGCCGACGAGGCCACCGCCCGGGTGCAGCGGGCGAAGTGGGCCAGCGGCGTCGCGGCCCAGCTGCGCAGCACCTCGGGTGACTCGTACGGTGGATCCTGGCTGGCCAAGGACGGCACCACGCTGAACATCGCGATCACCGACCCGGCGCTGGCCGATCAGGTCCGGGCCGCGGGCGCCCAGCCGAAGCTGGTGCAGCGCAGCGTCGCCCAGCTGGACAGCGCCAAGAAGGCGCTGGACTCGACCGCGACGAAGGCCGACCGGGACCTGCCCGGCTGGTATGTGGACGTCGCCGCGAACCAGATCGTGGTGAAGGCGCTGCCGGGCGACGCGGACCACGCGTGGGACCTCGTCGCGGACGCCGGGCTGCCGAAGGCCGCCGTCAAGGTCGTCACCGTCAGGAGCGCCCCGCGGCCGCTGGCCGACGTGGTCGGCGCGCAGCCGTACTTCATCAACCTGGGCAACGCCCAGGCCCGGTGCTCGATCGGTTTCGCGGTGGAGGGCGGGTTCGTCACCGCCGGCCACTGCGGCGAGGAGGGTACGCAGACCACCGACCTGGACGGGCTGGCCCAGGGCGAGGTCGTGGCCTCGGTGTTCCCCGGCAACGCCGACATGGGCGTGGTGCAGACCGGCGCGAACGTGGAGCTGCAGCCGTTCGTCGACGACTTCCGTGGCAACGCGCTGCCCGTCGGCGGCGCCACCGAGTCCCCGGTGGGCGCCGCGGTGTGCCGTTCCGGTTCCACCACCGGTACGCACTGCGGGACGATCCTGTCGAAGAACGAGACGGTCAACTACCCGGAGGGCGCGGTCACCGGCCTGACCCGGACGAACGTCTGCGCCGAGGGCGGCGACTCGGGCGGCCCGTGGTTCTCCGGCGACCAGGCGCAGGGGGTCACCTCGGGCGGCTCCGGCGACTGCACGGTCGGCGGTGAGACGTTCTTCCAGCCGATCACCGAGATCCTCGAGACGAACAACCTGACGCTGCTCACCACCGGCGCGGGCGGTTCCGGCGGGGGAGCGACCCCGCCGCCCGCCGAGGCGACCACCGCCCCGCCGGCCGAGGCGACCACCCCGCCGGCCGGCAGCGGCCAGCAGCAGGGCGGCGGCCACCACCGCCGGCACCGCCACAACAACTGACGTTCCAGCGGTCCCAGTCGTGCCGCCCGCGTAGGTCATCCTCCGTCCTACGCGGGCGGCGCTGCGTCGCTACCGTGGAGGCGTGGGATACACGCTGATGATCGTTTTCGCCGTGGCGGCGCACTACGCGTTCCTGGCGTTCGGGATCTTCGGCGGCTTCCTGGCGTGGCGCTGGCCGCGCCTGCTCCGGCTGCAGGTGGTCGCGGCTCTGTGGCTGCTGGTGATCGTGGTGGCCAAGCTCTACTGCCCGCTGACCTGGCTGCAGGACCGGGGACGGGAGGGGCTCGGCCAACCCCCGCTGCAGGGCGGCTTCCTCGACAACTACGCCGCCGGCGTCTTCTACCCCCACGGGTACGAGTGGGTGGCGCAGATCGTGGTGGCCGTGCTGGTCCTCACCTCATGGACGGGTTTCGTCCTCCTGCAGCGCCGCCACCGCCTCGGCCAGCTCGACGCCCGTGGCGATGCCGCAGATCATCACCTGGTCTAGCTGCTGCGGCGTGACGCCGTGCTCGAAGTCGGCGCCGACCTCACCGACCACGCGTACGACCCCGTCGTCGCCGGTGTGCACGTACGCCTTCGGCCAGAGCCGGTCGTGGTTCCAGGCGTTGCAGAACGCGTACAGCCGGGGCACGTCGTCGGTGCTGAACTCGGGATGCGTCAGCGCCCTGACCTGGAAGATCTCCCGGTTCTTGCCGAGCCGGAAGAAGAAGACGAGGCAGCCCTGCCAGGTGCCGCCGATGTCGCCGTCGTCGTCGACGAAGTGGCTGAAGTCTCGGGCCTGAAGCGCCGCGACGATCATGTCGTGGCTCAGCGGCTGCAGCTGCTCGGGCATTCCTTGATCCTAAACGGGCGAAAAAAGTGAATCCTGGTCACGGTGCGGCGAGCGGGGTCGCGGGCGCCACGCCGTTACGGTATGGGCATGGCGGGCCGTACTCCTCCGGCGAGCCGGGGTCGCACCGCGTCCAAGGGCGGCGCCGCGTCGGCGCGCGCCCGTCAGCCGGTGCGCAAAGCCGCCGCAGCCCCCGCTCGCAAGGCGACTCCGGCCCGGAAAGCCGCGCCGCGCCCTCGCGCCCGCAGCGCCGCCCGTGCCCGGCCCAGCGTCGGCTCGGCGGTGGCCGGGGGTCTGGGCCGCGGCGTCGGGGCCCTGTGGATGGGCGTCGCGCACAGCGTCGGCTGGGTGGCCCGCGGCGTCGGGCGTCAGGCCGCCACCGCCAAGGAGATCGATCCGGAGCACCGCCGCGACGGCGCCGGCCTGCTCATGCTCGGCCTCGCGATCCTCATCGGCGTCGCGGTCTGGGCGGGCTCCGCCGGGCCGGTCGGCACGTGGCTCGCCGACGCCGTACGCCTTTTCCTCGGTGGCCTCGGCGTCCTGCTCCCGCTGCTCCTGCTCTACGGCGCGATCCGGTTCATGCGCAAGCCCGCCGACCCGGAGCACCGGGGCCGGTCGGTGGTGGGCTGGAGCGCGCTGCTGATCGCCACCGCGAGCCTGCTGCACATCGCCGAGCAGCCCCGCGACGACGTGGGCCTGACCAACGCCGGCGGGCTGGTCGGGTACGGCGTCGGCGTGCTGCTCGAGCGCGCGGTGACCGCGTGGGTCGCCGTACCGTTGCTGATCCTGCTCTTCGTCTTCGGCCTGCTCGTCATCACCGCGACGCCGATCAACAAGATCCCCGAGCGGCTGCTGCTCCTGACCGACGTGCTGCTGGGCCGGTCCACGGCCCGCGCGCCGCTGCCCACGCCGGAGCTGCCCGACCTGGGCGACGACGAGCCGGACGAGGAGGAACCGAAGCGCCGCCGGCCCGCCCGCCGCCGCCAGGGCGCGCTCGCCGACATCGGGCTCGCGCCGGAGGAGGAGGGCGACGGCCTCGAGGACGAGATCCTGCACGACACGGTCGCCCTGCCGCGCGCCGCGAAGCTGCCGGCCAGCCGCAAGACGCCGGAGCCGCCGGAGCATTCGCCGCTGCCCACGCGCGCGGAGCAGCTCGAGATCTCCTCGGTGCCCGGCGACTACCGGCTGCCGCCGCCCACGCTGCTCGGCAAGGGCACGCCGCCGAAGTCCCGCAGCCGCGCCAACGACGAGATCATGGCCGCGCTCACCGGCGTCTTCGACCAGTTCAACATCGACGCGCAGGTCGTCGGCTTCACCCGCGGCCCGACCGTGACCCGCTACGAGGTCGAGGTCGGTCCCGGCGTCAAGGTCGAGCGGATCACCCAGCTGTCGCGCAACATCGCGTACGCGGTGAAGTCGCCGGACGTGCGCATCCTCTCGCCGATCCCCGGCAAGAGCGCGGTCGGCGTGGAGATCCCCAACACCGACCCGGAGAACGTGTCCCTCGGCGACGTGCTGCGCTCGCGCGCCGCGGCCGCCGACCACCACCCGATGCTCGTCGCGCTCGGCAAGGACATCGAGGGCGGCTTCGTCGTGGCCAACCTGGCCAAGATGCCGCACATCCTCATCGCGGGCGCCACCGGCGCGGGCAAGTCGTCCTGCCTCAACTCGCTGCTGGTGTCGATCCTCACCAGGGCCACCCCGGACGAGGTCCGGCTGCTGCTCGTCGACCCCAAGCGGGTGGAGATGACCGCGTACGAGGGCATCCCGCACCTGGTCACGCCGATCGTCACGAACCCGAAGAAGGCGGCCGACGCCCTCGAGTGGGTCGTGCGCGAGATGGACATGCGCTACGACGACCTCGCGGCCAATGGCGTACGCCACATCGACGACTTCAACCGCAAGGTGCGCAGTGGCGAGATCACGGCGCCGCCGGGCAGCGAACGGGTCATGAAGCCGTACCCGTATCTGCTGGTCATCGTCGACGAGCTCGCCGACCTGATGATGGTCGCGCCGCGTGACGTCGAGGATTCGGTGGTACGCATCACCCAGCTGGCCCGCGCGGCCGGCATCCACCTCGTGCTCGCCACCCAGCGACCCTCGGTGGACGTGGTCACCGGCCTGATCAAGGCCAACGTCCCGTCCCGCCTCGCGTTCGCCACCAGCTCGCTGGCCGACTCGCGGGTCATCCTCGACCAGCCCGGCGCGGAGAAGCTGCTGGGCCGCGGCGACGGCCTGTTCCTGCCGATGGGCGCCTCCAAGCCCGTCCGCATCCAGGGCGCCTGGGTGGACGAGAAGGAGATCGCCGACGTCGTCAAGTTCTGCCGCGACCAGCGCGAGCCGGAGTTCCGCGAGGACGTCACCACCCCGGTCGCGAACAAGAAGAAGGAGATCGACGAGGAGATCGGCGACGACCTCGACGTGCTGCTCCAGGCGATCGAGCTCGTGGTCACCTCGCAGTTCGGTTCGACGTCGATGCTGCAGCGCAAGCTGCGGGTGGGTTTCGCCAAGGCGGGGCGCCTGATGGACCTCATGGAGACCCGCGGCATCGTCGGTCCCTCCGAGGGCTCCAAGGCCCGCGAGGTGCTGGTCAAGCCGGACGAGCTGGAGGCGACGCTCGCCACGCTGCGGCTGGACTGAGTTCACCCGCGGCGGAAAACCGAAGCAAGATCATTGGGCCGGTTATCCACAGGCAACCATGCGGGCGACGCCGCGCCCGGGAGGGTGCCGGTAACCTTGTCGGGTGTCGTTGACTCCCCCTGTTCGCCGTGTCGCTCTGCTCACCCTCGGCTGCGCCCGTAACGAGGTCGACTCCGAGGAGCTCGCCGCCCGCCTCGACGAGGGCGGCTGGCAGGTCAGCACCGACGCCGAGGGCGCCGACGTGGTGGTCGTGAACACCTGCGGCTTCGTGGAGAAGGCGAAGCAGGACTCGATCGAGACGCTGCTCGCCGCCGCCGACACCGGCGCCAAGGTGGTCGCGGCCGGCTGCATGGCGGAACGGTACGGGCGGGAGCTGGCGGAGAGCCTGCCCGAGGCGCAGGCCGTGCTGGGCTTCGACGACTACACCGACATCGCCGCGCGGCTCGACGGCGTGCTGGCGGGGGAGCGGTTCGACTCGCACACCCCGCGCGACCGCCGGGAGCTGCTGCCGCTCACCCCGGTCAACCGGCAGACCGCCAAGGTCGTCGTCCCGGGGCACGCGACCGTCGACGAGCACACCCCCGCCCACCTGCGCAAGGTGCTGCGCCGGCGGCTCGACACCGGGCCGGTCGCCAGCCTGAAGCTCGCCAGCGGCTGCGACCGCCGGTGCTCGTTCTGCGCGATCCCCGCGTTCCGGGGCGCGTTCGTCTCCCGCGACCCGCAGGAGCTGCTCGCCGAGGCGGAGTGGCTGGCCGGCACGGGCGTGCGGGAGCTGGTGCTGGTCAGCGAGAACAGCACGTCGTACGGCAAGGACCTCGGCGACCCGCGCGCGCTGGAGAAGCTCCTGCCCCAGCTCGCGGCCATCGACGGCATCGTGCGGGTGCGGGCCAGCTACCTGCAGCCCGCGGAGACCCGGCCCGGCCTGGTCGAGGTCATCGCCACGACGCCCGGGGTCGCCGCGTACTACGACCTGTCGTTCCAGCACTCCAGCGAGCCGGTGCTGCGCCGGATGCGCCGGTTCGGCTCCACCGACCGCTTCCTGCAGCTGCTCGCCTCGGCCCGCGCGCTGGCGCCCGAGGCGGGGGCGCGCAGCAACTTCATCGTCGGCTTCCCCGGCGAGACCCGGCAGGACGTCGACGAGCTGGTGCGCTTCCTCACCGAGGCCCGCCTCGACGCCATCGGCGTCTTCGACTACAGCGACGAGGACGGCACCGAGGCCGCGGGCCTGTCCGGCAAGGTGCGCGAGGACACCATCAAGCGCCGGTACGCACGGATCAGCGACCTCGCCGACGAGCTGTGCGCCCAGCGTGCGGAGGACCGCCTCGGCACGTTCGTGGACGTCCTCGTGGACACGGTCGACGCCGGGGAGATCGAGGGCCGCGCGGAGCACCAGGCCCCCGAGGTCGACGGCTCCACGACGCTGGTGGCCGGCGACGCCGGGGTGGACCTCGCGGCGCTGCGCCCGGGCGACCTGGTCCGGGCCCGCGTCACGGGCACCGAGGGTGTCGACCTGGTCGCCGTGCCGGTGGAGATGATCTCGGCGGCGGGCCGGGTGCCCGGGTCGCGCGCCGCCGGTTCCGCGACCGCGTCCTCCGGGGCCGTCGCCGCCTCGGTGGCGGGGGCGGCGCCCGTGCCGACGGCCGCGCCATGACCGACGAGCCGGTGCCGGTGACAACGCCCAGGCCGGTGCCGCTGAACAACCCGGCCAACCTGCTGACCGTCATCCGCATCGGGCTCGTACCCGTCTTCGTGGTGCTCGTCGTGGTCTCGGCGATGACCGAGCCGGGCTGGCGCATGGTGGCCTGCCTGACCTTCTGTGTGGCGTCCGCCACGGATTTCGCCGACGGCTGGATCGCGCGCCGCTACCACCTGGTGACGTCGTTCGGCAAAGTGGCCGACCCCATCGCCGACAAGGCCCTCACCGGGAGCGCGCTCGTGCTGCTCTCGGCGTACGACCGGCTGTCGTGGTGGGTGACCGGGGTGATCCTGCTCCGGGAGTGGGGCGTGACGGCATTGCGCTTCTGGGTGATCCGATACGGCATCATTCCGGCCAGCCGAGGTGGGAAGCTGAAGACGGCGCTGCAGATCGCGGCGATCGCCTGGTTCCTGTGGCCGGTGCCCGAGCCGTTCGACACGGTGGGCACCGTGCTCATGGTGGCGGCGCTGCTGATCACCGTGGTCACGGGCGTGGACTACGTGCTGCAGGCCGTACGCATCCGCAGAGAGGCAGCCGGCAGAGGTTGAGCACCAACGGTTCGGACACCAATCACATCGACGTCGGCATGGACACCGGGGTGATCGCGGCCGCCGCCGTGCACGAGCTGGTCGAGCGGCGGCAGACGGTCGCCGTGGCGGAGTCGCTCACCGGCGGACTGCTCGCGGCCACCTTCGTCGAGATCCCGGGCGTCAGCTCCGTCTTCCGCGGCGGTCTGGTCGTGTACGCCACCGACCTCAAGCATTCGCTCGCGGGCGTACCGGAGACGTTGCTGGCCGACCGTGGCCCGGTGGACCGCGACGTGGCCGAGGCGCTCGCGGAGGGCGCGCGGGCGCGCTGCGGGGCCGACTGGGGCCTGGCCACCACCGGGGTCGCCGGCCCCGAACCCCAGGACGGCAAACCCGTCGGGATGGTTTTCGTCGCGGTGGCGGGCCCTGGCGGCGCCGTCGTCCGCGAGCTCTCGCTCAGCGGCTCGCGCAGCGCCATCCGGCACGACACGATGACGTCGGCGTTTGCGCTTCTCGTCGATGAGCTGCGCAAAGTCGACGCGGGAATGCGGCGCTGACCACCGGGGTTGATCGTCGGCGGTGATGCGTACCAACAGTCCCGGGGGAAGACGTCCGTTCCCGGGAGTCCCGGAAATCGGCGGGGCAGGATGTCGCTGTGGTCCGCAGCGGGTACGGTTGCGGGAAGCCTCCGGCGGCTGCCGGCGGCCCCGCCGCAGGAGGAGGTGCCATGGTCCTGCTACGCCGGGTTATCGGTGACGCACTTCGGGCGCGCAGGCAGGGACAGCACCGCACACTGCGTGAGGTGTCGACCGCCGCCAACGTCAGCCTGGGATATCTCTCCGAGATCGAACGTGGCCAGAAGGAAGCATCCAGCGAGCTGCTCGCCGCGATCTGCGAGGCCCTCGGCGCGCGGCTGTCCGAGGTGCTCGGCGAAGTGAGCGACACCCTCGCCCTCGCCGAGGACATGGACGCCGTGCTGGTCCCGGTCGAGCCCACCCCGGTCGAGTCGGCCGGCTCGGGCGCCGCACCGGTCCCGCAGCCCGCCGCGACCGCCGTCAAGAGCGCGGCCGCCGCGAAGGCTGCCGAGGCCGCCGCGGTCCGCCAGGTCACCACGGACGGAGCCGTCTCGGTCTCCGTACGCCAGGACACCCCGCTCAAGGCCACGCTGCGCACGCGCCGCAAGCGGGAAGTCATCTACGCCGCCTGAGCCAGGTCCGGTCTTTCCTCCGGGGCGGGGGTGGGGCCGGATTCCGTCCCGCCGCCCGCCGGCGGTCCGGGGCGTTGGCTGGGCGCTGCGCGGCCTTGCCTCGGCGTCTTGCGGGCCGCTTCTCGCTCGGTGCGCTGCGCGAGGCCGCTTCGCCGCTTCTTGCCGCCCACCGCCTTGTCCCGCCCTGCCGCCCACCGCTTTGCCGCGTCGTCGCGCCGCCTCGTCCCGCCTCGCGGCCTCGCCGCCTGCCGCGCCGTGCCGCTTCCCGGTGCCGCTTCCCGGTGCCGCTTCGCTTCCCGCTGCCTGCCGCTTCGCTGCGCCGTGCCGGCTCGTCGGGTCGGCCTTTCGGCTGGCAGGTGCGGCGGTGGTGGCGTCGCCGGAACGGCGATCGGCGCGTAGCCTCGACGTGGGGGATCCCCCTGGAACACCCTGAGATCCCCCCGAGGTCACGTGACGGCGGTAGCGAGGAGCTGACACGATGGAGCCTGCGCCATCGTGAGAGACCCCTCGGGCCCCGCGTCGGTGGCGCGTCCGATGCAGCGACATTGAGGGGATACCGCGGATATGGCGAACCCGTTCGTCAAGGGCTGGCGTTACATGATGGCGCTCTTCGGCGCGAAGATCGACGAGTACGCCGACCCCAAGGTGCAGATCCAGCAGGCCATCGAGGATGCCCAGCGGCAGCACCAGGCGCTCGTACAGCAGGCCGCGGCCGTCATCGGCAACCAGCGCCAGCTCGAGATGAAGCTGTCGCGGCAGATGTCCGAGGTCGAGAAGCTGCAGGGCATGGCGCGCCAGGCGCTGGTCCTCGCCGACCGGGCCCGCGCGGCCGGCGACGAGTCCGAGGCCCAGAAGTACGAGTCCACCGCCCAGACGCTCGCCACCCAGCTCGTCTCCGGTGAGCAGTCGATGGAGGACCTGAAGACCCTCCACGACCAGGCGCTCTCCGCCGCCGGGCAGGCCCGCAAGGCGGTCGAGAACAACGCGATGGTGCTCCAGCAGCGCATCGCCGAACGGTCCCGCCTGCTCAGCCAGCTCGAACAGGCCAAGATGCAGGAGACCGTCGCCAAGTCGCTCGAATCCATGTCGTCGCTGGCCGCGCCCGGCAACACCCCGTCGCTCGACGAGGTACGCGACAAGATCGAGCAGCGCTACGCGAACGCGATGGGCCGCGCGGAGCTCGCCTCCAACTCGGTCGAGGGCCGCATGCTCGAGGTGCAGAAGTCCAGCCTCGACATGGCCGGCTCGTCGCGCCTCGAGCAGATCCGCGCCAGCATGGCCGGCGAGAAGCTCGGCAGCGCACCGGCCCAGCCGGCGGTCGAGCAGGCCCCGGCGTCGGACCCGGCGAGCGTCGCCCGCCTGGACGAGATCCGGGCCAGCATGAACAGCAAGCGCGGAGACACGACCGCGGCCGGCTGACCGGCTCAACCCGGCGGTCGACCGGCTTCGGCCCGGTCGGTTGATCGGCTTCGCCTCGCGGTTGACCGGCTGAGCCGGCGGCGGAGCGGTCCGCCCCGAGTGGGCGGGCTGACCTGGCGGCGGGCCGCGGCGCAGTTCGGGCCGTGGCTCGGCCCACGGGCCGGCCGCCCGGGGCGCGTTCGACGACCGGGTCGGCCGCCGGGTCGGGCGATGCGGCGGCAGGTTCGGCGGGACGGGAAGGAGCGGACGGTGGACGAGCGGACCAGGTACTTCCGGCGGCTCAAGCGGCTGCGGGGTTCCGCGCGGCGGTGGAGCGTCATCGGCGGGGGCCTCACCGCGGCCACCGCGGTGCTCACGCCGTACGCGGGGATCGGGATCGCCGACGCCGTCTGGGCCGCCTCCGCCGGGGCCTCCGCCGCACTCGCCTGGTGGCGGTGGCAGGACCACCGCGAGCTCGCGGCGACGCCCGCCCCTCCGCCGGCCCTGCCGGGCCAGCGCCTGATCTCCGCGGTGGAACGCCTCCCGGCCGGCCGCCAGGTCCTCCAGGAGGTACGCCGCCAGCGCAACCGGTACGCGGTCCGCGGCTCCGCGGTGGCACAGACCTGGGACCGCCTCGACCGCGCGTCCACCACCCTCGAGGCGCTGGCCGGCCGCCTGACCGGTCCCGGCGAGGGTGCGGTCCTCGAGGCGGCCGTGGCCGAGCAGTGGCTGCGTGACCTCGGCCAGCGGGTGGCGGGCGTCGAACGGGCGCTGCCCCTCACGCCCCCGGACCGCCGCGCGACCCTCCAGCAGTCCCACGAGAGCCTGGCCCACCAGTTCAGCGACGGCGTGGCCGCGTTCGAGGGTCTCGTAGCCGCCGCGGCCAGCTACGTCGCCGAGGACGGGCATCCGGTCGCGGACACGCACCCGGCGTTGGCGGGCCTGACCGACGCGACCGACCGGCTGCGGGGGATCGCCGAAGGGCTGTCCGAGCTGCGCCGCCCATCGACCCCGGCCGCCTGAGCGCCTGGCCGGCTGAGCGCCTGGCCGGCTGAGCGCCCGGCCGGGTTGCCCGGCCCTCAGGCGCGCGTCGACTCGGGCCGCCTGAGCACGGCTCAGGGCTTCGGTTCGGGCTGGCAGCGCGGGCACCAGTACGTGACCCGGTCGTCCTGCTCCGCCTTCTGGATCGCCGTACCGCAGCGGCGGCACGGTTGTGCTCTGCGGCCGTACACGTAGCTGGTCTGGCCTTTTCGCAGTGAGCCCGTTGTCGTCTGTGTCCAGCGGCCGCGGTTGGACGCGACCAGCTTCTGCGCCATCTTGACCGTGCCGGTCAGGTCCTTCACCTCGGACACCGGCGTCCAGGGCCAGAGGCCGCGCAGGAACAGCGTCTCCGCCTTGTACAGGTTGCCGACGCCGGCCAGGTTCCGCTGGTCCAGCAGGGCTTCCGCGATGCTGGCGTCCGGCTTGGCGGCGATGCGGCGTACGGCCTCGTCCGGGTCCCAGTCCGCACCCAGCAGGTCCGGGCCGAGGTGGCCGACCAGCGACTCCTCGTCGGCGGTGGGGATGAGCGTCACCTCGTGCAGGTGGTAGCCGACCGCCACCGAGCGTTTCGTCGACAGCACGACGCGGATCAGGTACGCGGGCCGGCCCGTCCAGCGTTCGCCGGGTGCGTACGCCCGCCACGCGCCGTCCATGCGCAGGTGCGAGTGCAGCGTCATGGTCTGCTCGTCGCGGGTGAGGCGGAGCAGGAGGTGTTTGCCGCGGCTGGCCGACTCGGCGACGGTCCAGCCGGTGAGGTCGGTCGTCGCGAGGCGGGGCACACGGAAGTCGGATCCGGTGAGGACGTCGCCGGTGAGGGCTCGTTCCAGGACGCGGGCCGTGTTCCAGACGGTGTCACCCTCGGGCATGGTGTCCATCCTGCCCCGGGACGGGCGACGCAATCCTCACCGCTACCGTTCGGCGATCCTCAGCATGTCGCCGGGGCGGACCGACAGGACGACGACCGCCCGGCCGCCGTTGACCGCCACGGCGACGCGACCGGCGGAGTCCTCGTACACGATGAGTTCGCCCGGCCCGGCGTCGCCGAAGGTCTGGGCGCGGCGGGCCTTGACGTTGCCGACCAGCAGTTCGGGGCCGAGCCCGCTCAGCATCGATCCGCCCGCGGCGAGCTGCACGTTGCCGAACCGGTCGACGGTCACCACCTCGGCCTCGAGCCAGCCGTCGCCGACCGCCACGACCGGGTCGGCGAGCCGGACCACCGTGGCCGGGTCGACGGTCGGACCGGCGTCGGTCAGCGGGGCGCCCAGCGCGAGGCGGGCCGCGACGGGCGAGAAGATGTCGCGGCCGTGGAACGTGCGGGAGACGTCGCCGAGGAACCAGTCCTCGTTGGCCAGCTTCACCACCGTCTCGACGCCGCCCAGCGCCTCGGCGGCCCACACCAGCAGGCCGTTGTCGGGGCCGACGAGGATGCCGTCGGGCGTGCCGATGGCGATGCCGCGCCGGTCGGTGCCGACCCCCGGGTCGACCACGGCGACATGGACGGACGGCGGCAGGTGCGGCGCGGTCTGCGCGAGCACCGCGGCCCCGCGCGCCACGTCCGCCGGCGGCACGTGGTGTGTGACGTCGATGACACGTACGTCCGGAGCGAAGCGAGCGATCACGCCGTGACATGCGGCAACGAACCCGTCGAAAGTGCCGTAGTCCGTGGTGAGGCTGATCCATCCATAGGCGCCCATGGGCGTTTACGTTACTGCGTCGGCACGCTGAGTGTGTGCCGGGGCGGCTCCGCCTCCGCGGGGTGTGTCGTCCGGTCTGGCAGATTTGGGGCCATGCGTCTCGTCATCTTCACCGAACCTCAGCAGGGCGCCGGCTATGACGACCTGCTCCGGGTCGCCCAGCTCGCCGAGGAAGCCGGCTACGACGGCTTCTTCCGTTCCGACCACTACCTCGCGATGGGCGGCGGCGACGGCCTGCCCGGCCCGACCGACGCGTGGGTCACCCTCGCCGGCCTGGCCGTGCAAACCTCCCGCATTCGCCTCGGCACCCTGGTCACCTCGGCGACGTTCCGGCTGCCCGGGCCGCTCGCCATCAGCGTCGCCCAGGTCGACGCGATGAGCGGCGGACGGGTCGAGCTGGGGCTGGGCGGTGGCTGGTTCGAGGCCGAGCACACCGGGTACGGCATCCCGTTCCCGCCGCTCGGCGAGCGCTTCGACCGCCTCGAGGAGCAGCTCGAGATCGTGACCGGGCTGTGGACCACCCCGCTGGGCGAGCGCTACAGCTTCGACGGCAAGCACTACCAGCTCGTCGACTCGCCGGCCCTGCCGAAACCGGTCCAGTCGCCGCGCCCGCCGATCATCGTGGGTGGCGCGGGGAAGAAGCGCACCCCGGCGCTCGCCGCCCGCTACGCGGACGAGTTCAACGCCCCGTTCGCCAAGATCGAGGACGTGTCCGGCATGGTTGACCGGGTACGCGAGGCGTCGGCGGCGATCGGCCGTACGAGCCCGCCGTCGTTCTCGGCCGCAGCGGTCCTCTGTGTGGGCCGCGACGACGCCGAGGTGGCCCGCCGGGCCGCGGCGATCGGCCGGGAGGTCGAGGAGATGCGCGGCAACGGCGGCGTCGTGGGCACACCGGACCAGGTCGTGGACACCCTCGGCCGGTACGCGGAAGCCGGCGCGACCCGCATGTACCTGCAGGCGCTGGACCTGAGCGACCTCGACCAGATCGAACTCGTGGCGAGCGCCGTGGCACCGCAGCTGTCCTGACGCGTCTCCTGCTCATTCCGCCCCGTCCGGTTACTCAACCGGGCGGGGTGGAATGTGTCAGGTTGGTGCTGTTGCCGGTCTAGATCGTAAAGTCGCGAACCGTGGAGATTGTCACCGCGCGGCTGGCTTTGCGCCGGCCCGCACCCAGCGACCTCGACGCGATCTTCGAGATCCACAGCAACCCAGAGTGTTGCCGCCACAACCCGTCGGACCTGCTGACTGACCGCGAGGACGCGAAGCGCCTCTTCCTGCGCTGGGACGACCACTGGCGGCGGCACAGCTTCGGCTACTGGGTGGCCGCCGCGCGGGACCCCGGATCGGCGACGGGCGCCGGGCCGGGGGCGATGGGCGCGGAGCCGGGGCCGGGGGGCGCTGGGCCGGGGGCAACCGGCGCCGGGCCGGGGGCAACCGGCGCTGGGCCGGGGGCGGCGGACGCTGGGCTGGGGGCGGCGGACGCTGGGCTGGGGGCGGCGGACGCTGGGCTGGGGGCGGCGGACGCTGGGCTGGGGGCGATGGGTGCCGGGCCGGGGGCGACGGTTGGCTTCTGCGGCCTGAAGTTCGTCCGCTTCCGGGAACGGGAGGTCCTGAACCTCTTCTACCGCCTCGACCCGGCCTACTGGGGCATCGGCCTCGCCACCGAGGCCGCGGACGCCGTGGTGAAGTGGGCCGGTGAACACCTGCCGGAGTGGCCGATCCTCGCCCGCGTACGCCCGGAGAACGTGCCCTCGCAGAAGGTGGCCGTGCGGGCGGGGCTGAGCAGGGCGGACCATCTCGACGGGCCGGGCGAGGACGGGCCGGACTGGATGTACACGATCCGCTGGCCGACCGTCAACGGCTGACCGGGACGCGGCGGGCAAACGCTGGAGCCGAGCGGCCGAGCGGCCGAGCGGGCCGAGCGGGCCGGAGCGGGCTGGAGCGGGCTGGAGCGGGCTGGAGCGGGCTGGGGCGGCCGAGCGGGCTGGGCCGACCGCGCGGGATCGGAAGCGCCGCGGGATGGGGAAGCGCCGCGCGGGATGGGAAGCGCCGCGCGGGATGGGAAGCGCCGCGCGGGATGGGAAGCGCCGCGCGGGATGGGAAGCGCCGCGCGGGCTGGGCCGGCCGCGCGGGATCGGAAGCGCCGCGGCCGAGCCGGCCGCGAATCCGCAGCGCCTCAGCCTTCAGGTTTCAGCTCAGCCGCGCAGCCGCAACCCCCGCGGCGTGGCGCGGAAGCCGGCTGCCTGCAGCGCGTCCCGCAGCGGCGACGAGTGGACCGACTCCCCATCCGCGCGCTCCACCGACATCGGCCCCAGTGCGCCCGATTTCACCGAGCCCGCCAGCGCCTGGCCGGCCGCGATCAGGGCCTCCGGGTCGTCGGTGTACGACAGGAGGGTCCGGCCGCCGCGTTCGACGTACAGGGTGAGGTCGCCGCCGACGAGGAGGACCAGGGCGCCGGCTTTGCGGCCCGCGCGGTGGCCGGTGGCGGGGGTGGGTTCGCCGTTGCCGCTGTCGACGATGCGGTCGGGCCAGGGCAGGGCCGCGCCGTACGGGTTGGCCGGGTCGGTCGCGGCGAGGACGACGGCCGTGGCGCCGGTGCGTTTGGCGAGCTCGGCCGGTTCGGCGAGGGCTCGGAGGCGGTCGACGGCTCCCGGCACGGCGAACTGGGCGGCGCCGAGGCCCTCGACGAAGTAGCCGCGGCGGGCCGCTCCGCGTTCCTCGAGGGCGCCGAGCACGGGGTAGACCGCCGCGAAGCCGCCCGGGACGCCTTCGGCCATGACGGCTCCGCGGGTGACGACGCCGTGGCGTTCGAGCAGGAGGTCGGCCTGGGCCGCGGCGCGGCGGGTGGGGTCGAGGTCGCGGTCGGGGAGGCGGGACCAGCGGCCGGCCATCGCCGGTGGGCCGCCGCGGGACGGCATGACCGGGCGGCCGGGGCGTCCCGGGCGGCCGTACCGGGTGCGGGCGGGGGGCGCCTTGGCGCGGTGGGCGCCGCTGCCGCCGAGCAGGGCCCGGAGCGGGGCGAACGTGTCGTTGGTGAGGTGGCCGGCCCAGACGAGGTCCCACACGGCCGCCGCGAGCCCGGTGTCGTCGGTGGAGTGGACCTTGTCGGAGAGCGTACGGAAGAACAGCGCCTGCCCGTCGCCGAGCGCGTCCAGCACCGCCTGGTGCAGCGGCGTGAGCGCCAGCTCCTCGTCGGGCGGCGCGAGCAGCAGCGGGGCGCTGTCGGCGTACGCGAGGGTGACCCAGCCGTCGCCGCCGGAGATGCTGCCGGAGCCCGCCCAGAGCACTTCGCCGCCCGCGCACAGCTCGTCGAGCTGGGGCGGCGCGTAGTCGGCGACGCGGGCGGGCAGGACGAGCCGTTCCCACGCCGACGCGGGCACCGCCAGGCCCTGGAGCTGCTCGATGGAGGCGGCGAGCGCGTCGACGCCGCGGGCGTTGCCGCCGATCTGGTGCCACCGGGGCAGGAACGCCGCCAGCACGCGCGGCGGCACCGGCTCGATCTCGCGGCGCAGGGCGGCGAGTGACCGGCGGCGCAGCAGGCGCAGCACCTCGGCGTCGCACCATTCCGTGCCGGCGCCGCCCGGGGAGAACTCGCCGGAGACGACGCGGCCGGTGGCGCTGAGCCGTTTGAGGGCCTGCTCGACGACGAAGACGCCGAGGCCGAAGCGCGCCGCGCAGCTGGCCGCGGCGAACGGGCCGTGGGTGCGGGCGTACCGGGCGACGAGGTCGCCGAGCGGGTCGGCCACCGGCTCGAGGTAGGCCTCGGGGACGCCGACGGGCAGGGCCACGCCGAGCGCGTCGCGGTAGCGGCCGGCGTCCTCGACACCGATCCAGCGTTCCTCGCCGGCGATGCGGACGCGGATCGCCCGCCGCGAACCGGCCAGCTGCTCCATCCAGTCCAGGTCCACCGACCGGGCGGTCAGGTCGGCCGGCGACAGGTCACCGAGCAGCCGGAGCAGCTCGGCCGCGTCCTCGGCGTCGCGCGGGGTGCGTTGCGTGGTCAGCCACTGCAGCTGGCTCTCGCTCTCGGTGACCACGGTGGGGTCGAGCAGCTCGCGCAGGTCGACGCGGCCCAGAAGCTCGCCGAGCAGTGTGGAGTCCAGGGCGAGGGCG
Organism: Nucisporomicrobium flavum; assembly: GCF_016464385.1. GTDB lineage: Bacteria > Actinomycetota > Actinomycetes > Mycobacteriales > Micromonosporaceae > Actinoplanes > Actinoplanes flavus_A. The sequence continues at coordinate 155,740 of NZ_JADMLH010000003.1, forward strand.
GCGGCGCGGCGCTCGGCCAGCGGCGCGTCGCCCTCGTACAGGAAGGCGCCCACGTACCCGAAGAGCAGCGAGCGGGCGAACGGCGACGGCCGCGGCGTCTCGGCCTCGACGAGCCGGACCTTGCGCCCGCCGATCTCACGCATGAGGCCGACCAGCCCGGGCACGTCGAAGACGTCCTGAAGGCATTCGCGCGCGGCTTCGAGCGTCACCGGGAAGTCGGCGAACTCGCGGGCCACGTCGAGCAGCTGGGCCGAGCGCTGACGCTGCTGCCACAGCGGCTGCCGGCGGCGCGGATCGCGGCGGGGCAGGAGCAGGGAGCGGGCGGCGCACTCGCGGAAACGGGAGGCGAACAGCGCCGACGTGCCGACGGACTCCTCGACGATCTGGGCGATCTCCTCGGGGTCGAACGCGACCAGGTCGGCGCCGGGCGGTTCCTCGGCGGTGTCCGGCAGGCGCACCACGATGCCGTCGTCGGAGGGCATGACCTGGCCGTCCACGCCGTACCGCTCGCTGAGCCGGCGGGCGATGGCCAGCGCCCAGGGCGCGTTGACGCGGGCGCCCAGGACGCAGTGCACGGTCATCCGCCAGTCGCCCAGCTCGTCGCGGAAGCGCTCGACCACGACCGTACGGTCGTCGGGCAGGTTGCGGGTCGACTCCCGCTGCTCCCGCAGGTAGGCGATGAGGTTGTTGGCGGCCCATTCGTCGAGGCCTGACTCGCGCAGCGAGGCGACGGCCGTCTCGTCGCCGGCCCGGGTCAGCCCGCGCAGCCGGGCGCCGATGGCCCGGCCCAGCTCGATGGGGCGGCCGAGCGCGTCACCCTTCCAGAAGGGCATGCGGGCCGGGGCGCCGGGTGCGGGGGAGACCAGCACCCGGTCCGGGGTGATGTCCTCGATGCGCCACGACGTGGAACCGAGCAGGAAGACGTCGCCGACCCGGGACTCGTACACCATTTCCTCGTCCAGCTCGCCGACGCGCGAGGCGCGCTCGGAGCCGGCGAGGAAGACGCCGAACATGCCGCGGTCGGGGATCGTGCCGCCGCTGGTGACGGCGAGGCGCTGGGCGCCGGGTCGGCCGGTGAGCTGGTCGGTGGTGCGGTCCCAGACCAGGCGGGGACGCAGCTCGGCGAAGGCGGTCGACGGGTAGCGGCCGGAGAGCATGTCCAGCACGGCGTGCAGCGCGGAGTCGGGCAGCTCGGCATACGGCGCGGAGCGGCGCACGAGCGTGGCCAGCTCGTCGAGGTGCCACTCGTCGAGGGCCACCATGGCGACGATCTGCTGGGCGAGCACGTCCAGCGGGTTGCGCAGGTAGCGCAGCTCCTCGATGGCACCCTCGCCCATGCGCTCGGCGACCACGGCGCAGGAGACCAGGTCGCCGCGGTGCTTCGGGAAGACCACGCCACGGGAGATCGCGCCGACCTGGTGCCCGGCGCGGCCGATGCGTTGCAGACCGGCCGAGACCGACGGCGGCGCCTCGATCTGCACGACGAGGTCGACCGCGCCCATGTCGATGCCGAGCTCGAGGCTGGAGGTGGCCACGACGGCGGGCAGCTGGCCGGACTTGAGCGCCTCCTCGATCTGCTTGCGCTCCTCACGGGAGACGCTGCCGTGGTGGGCACGCGCGACCACCGGCGCCGCGCCGCCGGCCTCGCCGGACTGGGCCATGACCTGGGCCGGCGGACGCGTGGCCGGACCGGGGGCGGGCGCCGGCTCGCCCTCGGCACGCTCCAGGGCCAGCTCGTTGATGCGCGCGCAGAGCCGCTCGGCGCCGCGCCGGGAGTTGGTGAACACGATGGTCGAGCGGTGCGCCTGGATGAGGTCGAGCACCCGCTCCTCGACCGCGGGCCAGATGGACGGCGAGTGCCGGCCGGCGCCCGGGTCGTCAGCGTCGACATCGGGCACCTCGTCGAGACGGGTCATGTCCTCGACCGGGACCTCGACGGAGACCTCGATGGTCTTGGCGCTGCCGGGCTGGACGATCTCGACGTCGTGCGCGCCGCCGAGGAACCGGGCGGTGTCCTCGATCGGCCGCACGGTCGCGGACAGCCCGATGCGCTGGGCCGGACGCTCCAGCAGCGCGTCGAGCCGCTCCAGGGACAGCGCCAGGTGGGCGCCGCGCTTGGTGGCGGCGACCGCGTGCACCTCGTCGATGATCACCGTCTCGACGCCGCGCAGCGACTCCCGCGCGGCGGAGGTGAGCAGCAGGAACAGCGACTCCGGCGTGGTGATGAGGATGTCCGGCGGCGTCCGCGCGAACGTACGCCGCTCGTCGGCGGGGGTGTCGCCGGTGCGCATCCCGACCGTGATGTCGGGCGGCGGCACGCCCAGGCGCCCGGAGGCCTGTCGGATTCCCGTCAGGGGGGCGCGCAGGTTGCGCTCGACGTCGACGGCCAGGGCCTTGAGCGGGCTGACGTAGAGCACGCGACAGCGGTGCTTCGGGTCGTCGGGCACCGCCTCGTGCGCCAGCCGGTCCAGCGACCAGAGGAACGCCGCGAGCGTCTTGCCGGAACCGGTCGGCGCCACGACCAGCGCATTGCGCCCGGCACCGATCGCCCGCCACGCCCCGGCCTGGGCGGCGGTGGGCGCGGCGAAGGCGGCCCTGAACCACTCCCGGGTCGGCAGGCCGAACTGCTCCAGCACGTCTCGCACAGTCCCCATGGTGCCCCGGGGGTCCGACAAAAATGCCCGGCCCGGGGACATCCACCGGCGTCACCGGTCCGAATGGTGGACGCCGAACCGATCAGACGACGGGCATCAATCAGACGTTGGACCACAGGACGGACGCTCGGGCAGCGGCCTCGCCCGGCCGGACGGACCATGGTGCGGGTCTGGTGACGTGCGGCACATTGATGAACGCAGAGCGTACTTATCGATCTGTCGATGCACACCGGCCCCATGAGCAGGAGGCTTCGTGAAACGCATCATCGCAGGGGCGCTGGCCGGGCTGGTCGTGCTCGGCATGGCCGCGTCCCCCGCCCGGGCCGCCGGCGCCGGCTACGTCCGGCTCGCGCATCTGTCGCCGGACACCCCGGCGGTCGACGTCTACCTGAAGTCGCAGTCCGGCGCGGTCGACGATCAGAGGTTCGACGGCGTCGCGTACGGCGCCATGTCGAACTACCTGCGGCTGCCCACGGGTTCCTACTCCGTCGCGATGCGCAAGGCGGGCGCCCCGGCCGGCACGCGGCCGGTGCTCACGACGCAGGTCACCGTGGGCGACGGCGGGGCGTACACCGTCGCGGGCGTGGGCCGGTACGCCGACCTGGGCCTGCGCGTGTTCAAGGACGACCTCCGGCTGCCCGGCCGCGACGAGTCGAAGATCCGGATCATCCAGGCTTCCGTACGCGCACCCGTGCTGGACGTGGGCGGCGCCAACGGTGCCACCATCGCCGACCGGGTCGCGTTCGCCACCACCACCGGATACCGCGCGGTGAACCCGGGCAAGTGGACGGTCAAGGTGCAGCCCAGCGGCGGCGGCGCGACCAGCGACCTGCCCTGCACGCTCGGCGCGGGCAACGTGTACTCCCTGCTCGTGCTGGACGGCGAGAGGGGCAGTCTCAAGCCGGAGCTGCACATCGACGCGGCGCGTCAGGGCGGTGTGCCGCAGGGTGGGGTGGCCACCGGTGCGGGCGGCAGCCGGCCGCAGGACCCGCTCCCGGCGGCGCTACTGCTGGCGGCGATCACCGCGATGGTCACCGGAGGCGTGTTCCTCGCGCTGCGGCGGGGGCGGCGAACGGCCTGATGAAGGTACGCGCCCGCGCCGCCCTGCCCGTCGCGGCCTCCCTGCTCACCGGCGTCGTGGTCGGCACGGGGTACCTGCTGCTCCACGAGCCTCCGGGCACCTCCGCGCTCGGCCGGTGGGCCCAGGTCCCGCCGGGCATAGTCGGGTCCGCTGTGCCCGTACCTTCGGATTGGCCGGAACCGGAAGGTGTCGCGGACCCGTTCCGGACCGCCCAGCCGGCACTGACCGGCCCACCGACCCGCCTGCGGGTCGCGGCCGTCGGCATCGACACGCAGCTGGAGATGCTCCATCTGGGAGCCGGTGGCGAACTGGTGCCGCCGAAGGGTGACGCGCGCGCCGGCTGGTACGCCGACGGCACCGCACCCGGCGACATCGGCCCCGCGGTGCTGGCGGGCCACGTCGACTCGAGAAGCGGTCCCGCAGTGTTCTATCGGCTGCGCGAAGTGGACACCGGCGACCGGATCGAGGTGACCCGCGGTGGCCGTACGGTGACCTTCACGGTGACCGCGACGGCCTGGTATCCGAAATCCGACTTCCCGACCGACCGGGTCTACGGCCCGACTCCCGACCGCCAGATTCGGCTCATCACCTGCGGCGGGGTGTTCGATCGGAGCCTGCGGTCGTACCGGGACAACCTGGTGGTCTACGCGGTGGCCGGGTGATCGCGGTAGGCCAGGTCAGGGGCCCGCGACTATCCTCATGACGAAGCGAGGTGGGTGGGGGCCGATGGCGGTCAGGCGGATGCTCATAGCCGGTCGGTATCGTCTCGACGAGCCGGTCGGGGCCGGAGGGATGGGCCGGGTCTGGCTCGCGCGCGACGAGATGCTGGACCGTGACGTCGCCGTCAAGGAGTTCGTCCCGCCGGACTGGATGACCGACGACGAGCGGGCCCGGCTGCGCACCCGGACGCTGCGCGAGGCGCGCAGCGCGGCCCGGCTCAACCACCCGCACGTGGTGAAGATCTACGACGTCGTGCACGCCGAGGACCTGCCGTGGATCGTGATGGAGTACGTGCCGTCGCGCTCGCTGCACCAGGTCGTCGGCGAGGACGGCCCGTCCCCGCCGCTCGAGGCCGCCCGGATCGGCCTCGACGTGCTCGCGGCCATCACCGCCGCGCACCGGGCCGGGGTGCTGCACCGCGACGTGAAGCCGCACAACGTGCTCATCGGCACCGACGGGCGCGTGGTGTTGACCGACTTCGGCCTGGCCACGTTCGTCGACGACGGCTCGGTGACCGGCCCGGGCCTGGTCGTCGGCTCCCCGCAGTACGTGTCGCCCGAACGAGCGCGCGACGGCGCCTCCACCGTGGAGTCCGACCTCTGGTCCTTCGGCGCGACGCTGTACTTCGCCGTCGAGGGCCGCTCGCCGTTCGCCCGCGACAGCGCCATGGCCACGCTGATGGCGCTGGCGACCGACGAGCCGGACCCACCGGTCCGGGCGGGCCCGCTGACGTCCGTCCTGACCGGTCTGCTGCGCCGTGAGCCGGTCGAACGGCTCACGGCGGAGGAGGTGGGCGAGCGGCTGCGCGGGATCCTGGCGGTCCAGCCCGTGACCGTCGCCGTGCCGTCCCCGCGCCGGCCTCCGGACCTCGAGGTTGCCCCGGCGCAGCCGGCCGTGGCGGCGTCCGAGCGGGAGGAGCATCCCAGCGTTCCGCTGATCCCGGCCCAGCGGCAGCCGTCGTCGCCGCCCACCCGTTCACGGTCGCGGCTCGCGATGGCCGCGGTGGTGACGGTGGCGGTGCTCGGCAGCGCCGGCGTGGCCGCCGGGCTGGCACTGCGCCACGACGACACCCCGGCGCCGCCCGTCGCCGCGTCTCCACAGGCGCAGACATCGTCCGGGACCGGTGGCGGCGTCGCCGAGGGCTTCAGCCCCGTCAACTGCCTGAACCCGCCCCCTTCCGGCACGCGCAGGACACCACAGCCGGGCGCGCAGAAGCTGCGCAACGGCTGGGCGCTCTACGACGGCTGGTCGTACTTCACGCTGAACGACTTCCACATCGCGGTGCCGGACGGCTGGACGTACCAGCACGTCGGCACCACGATCTGCTTCCGCGACCCCGGCAACCTGCGGATCCTGAGCATCGACCCGGAGCGCAACCCCAAGGGCGACCCGGTCAAGGCGTGCCGCGCGGAGGTCACCCGGCTCAAGCGGGCGGGCGACCTGCCCGCCTACCGCGAGTACGCGATCCGCCGCGTCCCCGCGCTCACCCGCGCCGCCGACTGGGAGTACGCGTACGACACTCCGTCGGGTGACCGCATGCACGCGATGACCCGGTGGATCGCCTCGGACGGCGACGCCTACGCGTTCGGCCTGACCACCCGGGACCTCGACTGGCCGGCGAACTTCGCGACCTGGGGCATGATCGTCAGCACCTTCTACACCGAGGGCTGAGGTATGGCTCAGTCGGTATGAGTGCATCGACCTCTCTCTCTGCGATGCTCGGCGTGGCCGCCGCCACACCCGAAGGCGACGGCGACCCCCCGGACCCGCGGAGGAAGCCCGTGAGAGCACTGCCCCTGATCGGCGCGACGGCCCTGCTGCTGACCATCGCCGCCGCGGCCCCCACCCCGGCCTCGGCCGCTGCGGTGGCGCCACCCGACATCGCCGTCGCGAACGTGAAGAACCACCTCAGTCAGCTGCAGTCGATCGCCACCGCCAACGGCGGCAACCGCGCGCACGGCAGGCCCGGCTACCTCGCCTCCGTCACCTACGTGAAGGGCCTGCTCGACGCCGCCGGCTTCCAGACCCAACAGCAGTCCTTCACGTACGGCGGTGCCACCGGCTACAACCTCATCGCGGACTGGCCGGGCGGCGACACCAGCGACACGCTGATGATCGGGGCGCACCTGGACAGCGTCACCGCGGGTCCGGGCATCAACGACAACGGCTCCGGCTCGGCGGCCAACCTCGAGGTCGCGCTGGCCGTGGCGCGTACCGGCTTCCAGCCGCAACGGCACCTGCGGTTCGGCTGGTGGGGTGCCGAGGAGCTCGGGCTGCGCGGGTCGACGGCGTACGTGAACTCGCTCAGCTCCGCCCAGAAGGCCGCGATCACCGGTTACCTGAACTTCGACATGGTCGCCTCGCCGAACCCCGGCTACTTCCTCTACGACGGCGACAACTCCGACGGCACCGGCTCGGGCCCCGGTCCCGCGGGTTCCGCGCAGATCGAGAGCACGCTGGCGGCGTACTTCTCGTCGATCGGCGTACCGACCCGGGGCACCGACTTCGACGGCCGCAGCGACTACGGGCCGTTCATCGCCGCCGGCATCCCCGCGGGCGGCATCTTCACCGGCGCCGAGGGGCGCAAGACCGCCGCGCAGGTCCAGCTCTGGGGAGGTACGCAGGCCGCGTTCGACGCCTGCTACCACAGCTCCTGCGACACCATCTCGAACATCAACGACACCGCGCTGGACCGCAACTCCGACGCGATCGCGTACGCGGTCTGGACGCTCGCAGCCGGCACCACGACCCCGCCGACCGGCCAGACGGTGTACTCCGACGGCTTCGAGACGGCCACCGGCTGGACGCCGAACGCGGCCGGCACCGACACCGCCACCCTGGGCGCCTGGGAGCGCGGTGACCCCGCGGCGACCAGCTCCGGTGTGGCCACCCAGCTCGGTACGGCCGCAGGCGGCACCTACGACCTCGTGACCGGCGCGACGGCCGGCGCCAGCGCGGGCGCCAACGACGTCGACGGCGGTACGACCACCGTCCGCTCGCCCGCGATCACGCTGCCCACGGGCACGCTGTCGCTGTCGTTCTCGTGGTATCTCGCGCACCTCAACAACGCCTCGAGCGCCGACTACTTCCGCGTGCAGGTGATCTCCGGGAGCACGGCGACGACCGTGTTCAGCCAGGCCGGGGCGGCGAGCAACCGGGCCGCCGCGTGGCAGACCGCGACGGTGAACCTGTCCCCGTACGCCGGCCAGAGCATCAGGCTGCAGGTGGAGGCGGCGGACGCCGGTACGGCCAGCCTCGTCGAGGCGGCGGTGGACAACGTGGTGATCACCAAGTCGTGACGTGCCGCCGGCCCGGGCGGGTCTCCGCCCGGGCCGTTCGTCCAGCGAACGTCCAGTGCCCGCTGATATTCTTCTTCGGGTGATCGGCAGTAGTCAGCCGGGCTCGGCCCGGCTCCCCGTCCCCCGCCTCCTCGTCTCCTGGTTTCCCCCGTGTTGATCCTGGTGGGCGTGCTGCTCGTGATCGCCGTGACGGCCGTCACCGGCTATTTCGTCGCCCAGGAGTTCGGCTACGTCGCGGTGGACCGCAGCCGCCTGCGGCAGGAGGCCGAGGCCGGCGACAAGGCCGCCCAGCGCGCGCTCGAGGTCACCGAACGCCTCTCCTTCGTGCTCTCGGGCGCCCAGCTCGGCATCACCGTCACCGGACTGATCGTCGGCTACGTCGCCGAGCCGTTCATCGGCGACGGTTTGGCCGAGCTGCTCGGCGTCGCCGGCATACCGACCGCGGTCAGCATGCCGGTCTCGCTCGTGCTGGCGCTGACCATCTCGACCGTGGTCCAGATGGTGCTCGGCGAGCTCGCGCCCAAGAACCTCTCCATCGCCCGCTCCGAGGCGGTCGCCAAGGCGCTCAGCCGCTCCACGCTGATGTACCTCGCCGTCTTCGGCCCGGTGATCAAGCTCTTCGACCTGGCCGCCGCCAAGCTGCTGCGCCGGATCGGCGTCGAGCCCATCGAGGAGCTGCCCGAGGGCGCCACCGCGGAGGACCTCGAGCAGATCATCGCCGAGTCGCGCGCCGAGGGGCACCTCGACCCCGAGCTGTCCGCGCTGCTCGACCGTGGCCTGGACTTCCGCCGGCGTACGGCGTCCGAGGTCATGGTGCCCCGCGTCGACGTGCACACCGTGCAGGCGTCCGACCCGGCGTCGCAGGTCGTGGCCCTGCTCGACACGGGCCGCTCCCGCTTCCCGGTCCGCTCCGGCACGGGCGTGGACGAGATCGTCGGCGTCGTCGGCATCGCGGACATCCTCGCGGTGCCCCCGGCGGAGCGGTCCCGCGTACGGATCTCCGAGATCTCCGTCCCGCCGCTGTTCGTGCCGGCCTCGCTGCGCCTGCCCGTGGTGCTGGACCGGCTGCGCGCGGGCCACCGTCAGCTCGCCTGCGTCGTCGACGAGTACGGCGGCTTCGCCGGCATCATCACGCTCGAGGACATCGCCGAGGAGTTGGTCGGCCCGATCCGCGACGAGGACGACCTGCCCGAGCCGGCCCCGGCCCGTCAGGACGACGGCTCGTGGATCGTCCCGGCCCGCTGGCGCATCGACGAGGTCACCGACGCCACCGGCGTGGACCTGCCCGAGGCCGCCGGCTACGACACGATCTCCGGCCTCGTGATGGCCGAGCTCGGCCGGGTCCCGCAGGTCGGCGACTCGGTGTCGCTCGAGTCGGGTACGGCCCTCGCGGTGCTGTCGGTGGACCGCCACGTACCGGAATCGGTCCGCATCTCGCTGCCCGCGCCGTCGGAGGTGTCGCGATGAGCACCTCCTGGGCCATCATCTGCTCCCTGATCCTGCTCGCCGGCAACGGCTTCTTCGTCGCGGCCGAGTTCGCCCTGGTCGCCAGCAAGCGCTACCGCCTCGAACACGCCGCGGCCGAGGGCAGCCGCGCGGCCCGCGCCGCGCTCGACGGCAGCCGCGACCTGGCCCTGATGCTCGCGGGCGCTCAGCTCGGCATCACCCTCTGCACCCTCGGCCTGGGCGCGCTCGCCGAACCCGCCATCGAACACCTGACCCACCCGCTCCTGCACGCGGTGGGCCTCCCGGACGTCGCCAGCGGCGTCATCGCCTTCCTGCTCGCCCTGGTCGTGGTGACGTTCCTGCACCTCGTGATCGGCGAGATGATGCCCAAATCCTGGGCGATCACCGACCCGGAACGCTCGGCGACGATCCTCGCGCTGCCGTTCCGCACCTTCGTCCGGGCGATCCGCCCGGCGCTGGCCGGGCTCAACGGCCTGGCGAACGCTGCCCTGAAACCGTTCGGGGTGCACGCGCAGGACCAACTCGCCCAGGCGCACGGGCCGGAGGAGATGAACATCCTCCTGGAACGGTCGCGGGCGGAAGGGCTGCTGGAGGCCGAGCAGACGGAGCTGCTGACCAGCATGCTCAAGTTGCAGGAGACCAAGGTCCGGGACCTGCTGATCCCGGACGACCAGCTGGTGACAGTGTCGCCGGGCTCATCGGCGGCGGAGGTGGAGGCGGCGTCGCAGCGCAGCGGCCGGTCGCGGCTCGCCGTGGTCGCGCCGGCCTTCTCCTCCCCAACCCCTTCGTCTCCCACCTCGGCCTCGAGTGTTTCGTCTCCGGCCACGGCTGCGGGCTCGTCGGTCCCGGCTTCGGGCGGGGCAGGCTCCGGGGACGTCGTGGGGGTCGTCCACGTCCGGGAGGCGGTCAGGGCCACCACCGCGGGCGTGCCGGCGACCGCCGCGCAGCTCATGGACCCGCCGTTCGATCTGGAGGCGTCGGTCACCGTCACGGACGCGGTGACTCGCATGCGCGCGGCCCGCGCCCAGCTCGCCATGGTCACCCGGGACGGGGAAAGAGTCGGCTTCGTCGCCCTCGAAGACCTGCTGGAGCAGGTGATCGGCGAGTTCGACGACGAGACTGACCCGGTACCGGTGGGCAGGCGCATGCGCTGACCTGCCGAAGTGGGCGGTCCGTCCCGGGCCTCGGGGCTTCGTGTACCCCGATCTCGAGCTCCGGGTCTGAGAGGGGTGCGGGGATGGTCTTCGAAAAGGTGCTGCGCGGGTTCGGCGTGGGAGGTCCCCGCGTCGACACGGTGCTCGCCGCCTCCGGCGCGTACCCCGGAAGCCCGCTGATGGGCGCGGCCCGCCTCACCGGCGGCGACTACGACGTGGCGGTCGACACGGTCGCGGTGGGCCTCGTGACCAGAGTCGAAGCCGAGGACGGCGACGCCCTCATCGAGTTCCACCGCGCGTGGGTGGCGGCGGGATTCACGCTGGCGGCCGGTGAGCATCAGGACATCCCGTTCACCATCACCCTGCCCTGGGAAACCCCCATCACCCACGCGTACGGCAATCGCCTGAGCGGAATGTCCCTCGGCCTGCGCACCGAGCTGACCACCGAAGAGCTGGCCGACGCCGGGGACGTGGACGTGCTCGCGGTCCACGCCCTGCCGGCCCAGGAGATGGTGCTGTCAGCCCTGGACCACCTCGGCTTCCACCTCCGCCACGCCGACGTGGAAAGAGGAGCAATCTACGGGGTACGCCACGAGCTCCCGTTCTTCCAGGAGCTCGAGCACACCGCACCGCCCGGATGGCCGGTGAACGAGCTGGAGCTGACCTTCGTCGCGGACGCCGAGGGCGTCGAGGTGATCCTCGAGCTGGAGAAACACGGCGGCCTCCTGACCCGGGCCCGGGACGCGTACGGCCGGCTCCGAGTGCCGCACGAGGCAGCGGACGAGGGGGAGTGGGCTGCGGAGCTGGAGAAGGTCCTGCGAGGGGCGCTTGCAGAACTGGCGTGAGCCTGCGTGAGTCGGCGGGAGCTGGCGTGCTTGCGGGAGCCTGCGGGAGCTGGCGGGAGCTGGCGTGCTTGCGGGAGCCTGCGGGAGCTGGCGGGAGCCTGCGTGAGCTGGCGTGCTTGCGTGAGCTGGCGTGCTTGCGGGAGCCTGCGGGAGCTGGCGGGAGCCTGCGTGAGCTGGCGTGCTTGCGTGAGCTGGCGTGAGCTGGCGGTCAGCCGGCCGTGGCCGTGGCCAGCTTGACGCCGAACCCGACGAAGACCGCGCCGATACCCGTGGCCGCCATGGCCGACAGCCGCCGCCGGCGCCGGAACTGACCGGCGAGGAACTGCCCACCGAAGATCAGCCCGCTCAGGTAGAGGAAGCTGAACACCTGCAGGATCGCCCCGAGGATCAGGAACGACACGGCCGGATGGGCGTACCCCGGGTCCACGAACTGGATGAAGAACGACACCACGAAGAGAATCGCCTTCGGGTTGAGCAGGCTGACAACAAGAGCCCGCCGGAACGGCCTCCGCATCCCCACCCCGACCTTGCCCTCGCCGACGCCTCTCTTGCCCGCGCCCGCGCCCGCACCTCTCGCGCTCGCGCCCGCGTCTGTCGCGCCCGCACCTGCGCCTTTCGCGCCCGCGTCTGGCGCGCTGTCGGCGTGCCAGGCTGCTGCGTCGCCGTCGCTCGCGGGCTCGGCGCCACTCTCATCGCTGATCGCCGCACTGCGTTCCCGCCACTTCCGCCAGGCGCCGCGGATGATGCCGAACCCGACCCACGCCAGGTACGCCCCGCCCGCGTACTTCACCACCATGAAGACCGGCGGATACGTCCGCAGCAGCGACGCCACCCCGGCAGCGGCGAGCACCATGAGCACCGCGTCGCCGAGGAAGACGCCGCCGGCCGCTCGATATCCCGCGCGGACCCCGCGCTGGGCGGCGACGGAGAGCACGAAGATCGAGTTGGGGCCGGGCAGCAGCACGATCGCCACGGTCCCCAGCACGTACGTCCAGAAGTCGGTGATGCCCAGCACGGCACCATCCTGAGGCGGTAGCGGTTTCGAGGCGATAGGTCGCCAGGACAGGATCATGTGGCCTTGCCCACGGGCGCGGCATCATGTGGTCTGGCCTACGGGGGTATGGCGCCGCCCAGACCGAGCGGCGATCCGGAGCCAGGGCGCGGCCTCACGATCCTTTGCCGCCCCGTCACCCCGCCGCCAGCCGCTGCCGCAACCGGTCACGGACTCCCGGCCACTCGTCGGCCGTGACCGCGAAGACGACCGTGTCGCGCCACGTGCCGTCCGGACGTAGCCGATGGTGCCGGAGCAACCCGTCACGGCTCGCGCCCAGCCGCGCGATCGCCCGCTGGGAACGCTCGTTGCGGATGTCGGTGTACCAGAACACACGCTCGGCCTCGAGCACGTCGAACGCCCGCTCCAACAGCAGGAGCTTGGCTTCCGTGTTCACGCCCGTACGCCACCACCGCCGCCCGAGCATGGTGTGGCCGATGCCCAGAGCACGGCCGGACGGGTCGATGTCGTGGTAGCTCGTCGTACCCATGACTTCGCCGGTGTCCGGGTCGCACTGGGCCCAGGCGACCCGTTCGCCGAGCCATTGCTGCCGAGCTGCGGTCTGCACGATGTCGGCCATCTGCTCCCGCGTCTCCGGCCGGGGGATGGTCAGAAACTGCCACACCTCATCGTCGCCGAGCGCGGTGAGCAAGCCGTCCACGTGCGAGGGGGCGAGCGGCTCGAGCGACACGTGCTTTCCGCGCAGGGGCACCGCCGTGTGCCACGGTGAGGTCGGGCCGGGAAGGTAGGCCGGGGTCGCCGCAGCCACTCCGGCGTCGGGCTCCGGTGGGCCCGCGATGCGGCGGAGCGGCAGGACGCCGGCCCAGTGCGGCAACGGCAGATCCTCGCTCTCCTCTGCTGCACCGCCTGCTCTGGTGCGTACGGAAACCTCGTGCAACGGCAGGGACAGAACGACGGTGGTCGCCAATTCGCGGGCCGTCGGCGGGCGGCTGTCGGCCGACCGGCCGGCTCCCAGCTTCTCCACCAGGGCTGTCATGGCGTTCTGCTTCTCCGTCTGGTCGGTGACGGGCCGGGCAGTTCCGTGCACGACGACCGATCGGTAATTCGCACTGTGGTGGAACTGTGAGCGCGCGTAGATCAGCCCATCGAGCAACGTCACCGAGACGGACATCGGGACACCGTCGCCGCGCGCGGTCAAGCCGAGCCTTCCGCCGGTCGAAGCATGGAGGTACAGCGTCTCGCCGACGCGGACGTGCAGCGTGGGCAGGATGCGGGGCTCGCCGTCGATCACGAACGCCACCGCGCAGTCGTACCCCTCGTCCAGGATGGCGTGGGCCGCCTCGCGGTCGTAGCGCATGCGGCCCCGGTTTCGGGTGGCCGTGGTCCGGGCGGTGGGCTGGTAGACGGCGGTCACGGGCCCCTCCTCAACATGATCAGACTTGCCATGATCTTTGTTCTAGTACATAATCCGTGATGTGCCAGAACAATATCAGGTCGAGGGCTCATCGGCAGCCTCGATTTCCGCGAGCATCGAGTCGGGCGTCCTCAGCGGTGCCTGGAGCTCGGGCGATGCGCTGCCGCCCATCCGGGCACTCGCCGACCGGCTGGCCGTCAGCCCGGCGACCGTCTCCAAGGCCTATGAGGAGCTGCGGCGGCGCGGCATCGTGGAGACCTCGGGCCGGCGTGGCACCCGGATCCGGCCGCGTCCGCCGGTGGCCGGCCCGCGGGCGTCGTTGCGCCTGCCCGTGCCGCCTGGCGCGCTGGATCTGTCGTCGGGAGATCCTGACGTCCGGTTACTGCCTCCGTTGGGGCCGCATCTCCGCGCGGTCTCCGACGAGATCGGTGCGCCGTCCGGCTATGCGGCGGCCGGCCCGCTGCCGCAGCTGATCGAGGCTGCGCGACTGCGGTTCGAGGCAGACGGCGTACCGATGGGCAGCGCGTCGATCGCCGTCACCAGCGGCGCGCTGGACGCGATCGAGCGGCTCCTCACGACGCACCTTCGCCCCGGCGACCGCGTGGTCGTCGAGGATCCCGGGTGGGCCAACCTCCTCGACCTCATCGCCGCGCTCGGTTTGAAGCCCGTGCCGGTGCGGATGGATGACGAGGGTCCGCTGCCGGAGGACGTTCGCGCCGCGGTGATGACCGGGGCGCGAGCCGTCGTCATCACGGCCCGCGCACAGAATCCGACAGGCGCCGCCACCACTGCGAGCCGAGCCGCAGAGCTGCGCAAGGCGCTGTCTTTCGGGAAAGCCGTGCTGCTCATCGAGGACGACCACGCTGCCGAGCTGGCAGGGGTGCCGCTGTACACGTTGAGCGGCTCCACCCCCTTCTGGGCGTTCATCCGCTCGGCCTCCAAACCGTTCGGTCCCGATCTGCGCACAGCGGTCATGGCGGGGGACGAAGTAACGATCGCGCGCGTGGTGGGTCGCATGCGCACGGGGGCCGGCTGGGTGTCCACCTTGCAGCAGCGACTCCTGGTGCGGCTCTGGCAGGACGAGTCTGTCGCGGCCGCAATAGCCGCGGCCGGGCGCAGCTATGACCGCCGTCGCGACGCTCTGCGGGACGCGCTCACCGCCCGCGGGGTCAAGGCCTACGGCGTGACAGGCATCAATCTTTGGGTACGCACAGACAGCGAGACCCGCCTGGTCACGGCGTTACGCGATGCGGGGTACGCGGTGGCGCCGGGTTCCCTGTTCCGCATCGACGAGCCGGCGGGCGTACGCATCACCATCAGCGCGCTGGACGACGCCGCCGTGGAACCGCTCGCCGAGGCCGTGGCCGCGGCGGCGCACTCGCCCGGCGTGACCATCATCGGGAGGTGACGCACGTGCCTGCTTGATCCCGTTCAGGTGACGCCGCCGGGCGTGGAGCGTGCGCCGAGGGGTAGAAACGGTGCATGCCCAGGACCGAGGCGCCCATCGGCGCGCAGCATTTCGTTCCGCCGGACGCGCACGAGCTCGACCAGCTCAAGGCCGCGGCCGCGCACTGCGAAGGCTGCGAGCTGTATCAGAACGCCACCCAGACCGTTTTCGGCCGCGGCGCCGCCAACGCCCGGGTGGTGTTCGTCGGTGAACAGCCCGGCGATGTCGAGGACCAGCAGGGCCTGCCCTTCGTCGGCCCGGCCGGACGGCTGCTGCGTGAGGCGGTGGACGACGCCGGCCTCGACCCCGGCAACGTCTACATCACCAACGCGGTGAAGCACTTCCGCTTCGAGCTGCGAGGCAAGCGGCGCATCCACCAGAGCCCGGGGCCGGCGCACATCACCGCCTGCCGACCCTGGCTGGTGGCCGAGTTCGCGCTGCTCAAGCCGGAGCTCGTGGTGGTGCTCGGCGCGACGGCGGCCAAAGCGCTGCTCGGGCCGTCGTTCCGGGTCACCCGTTCGCGGGGCCAGCTCATGCCGTGGCCCGCGTCCGCACAGCACCCCGAGGACTTCCCGGTCGCGGAGATCCAGGCGCTCGCCACGATCCACCCGTCCGCCGTGCTGCGGGCCGATGACCGCGACGCCGCGTATCAGAGCCTGGTCGAGGACCTGAAGGTGGGAGCGGCCGCGCTGGCGTGATCCGTGGCACCGCCGGGCCCGCGGGTAGGCTTGCCGGGTGCGGTTGACGGATTTCTGGCAGCGTCTCGAGCAGGCCTTCGGCGTCGCGTACGCGCGCAGCTTCGCCGCCGATCATTCCTTCTCCGGCCTGGGTGGACGGACGATCAACGAGGCCATCGCCCAAGGTGTCGATACGGCTACTGTGTGGCGCGCTGTGGTGGCGGCGTACCCCGATCGGGTGCCTTCGCGCCTGCGCTGACCGTTTTTTCGTACGTTTGTTCTGGCGTGTCGCTCGATCGTCGTACACCTGTTCGGCTATTGTCCTCAGCGGCGTGGTCATCCACAGCTCCGGGCCGGGCGGCGGTTTTTGTCAGACCCACCGTCTAGCGTGACCCGCGTGGTGAACAGAAGCTCGGCGGCGAAGACGCCTGCGAAGTCGAATACAGGGGTGGCGGACATGGTGGCAGGACCTGATCGGGACAAGGCGCTCGATCTCGCGCTGGCGCAGATCGACAAGCAGTTCGGCAAGGGTTCGGTGATGCGGCTGGGTGAGCGGCCGGTCGTGCAGACCGCTGTCATCCCGACCGGCTCCATCGCCCTCGACGTGGCGCTCGGCGTCGGCGGCCTGCCGCGCGGCCGCGTCATCGAGGTGTACGGGCCGGAGTCCAGCGGTAAGACCACGGTGGCCCTGCACGCGGTCGCCAACGCCCAGCGTGCCGGCGGCATCGCGGCCTTCATCGACGCCGAACACGCGCTCGACCCGGAATACGCCCGCGCCCTCGGCGTCGACACGGACGCCCTGCTGGTGTCCCAGCCGGACACCGGCGAGCAGGCGCTCGAGATCGCGGACATGCTGATCCGCTCCGGCGCGCTCGACATCATCGTCATCGACTCGGTCGCCGCGCTCGTGCCGCGCGCCGAGATCGAGGGTGAGATGGGCGACAGTCACGTCGGTCTGCAGGCCCGCCTCATGAGCCAGGCGCTGCGGAAGATCACCGGCATTCTCAGCAACTCCGGCACGACGGCCATCTTCATCAACCAGCTCCGCGAGAAGATCGGCGTCATGTTCGGCTCGCCCGAGACGACGACCGGTGGCCGCGCCCTGAAGTTCTACGCGTCCGTGCGCCTCGACGTGCGCCGCATCGAGAGCCTCAAGGACGGCACCGACGTGGTCGGCAACCGCACCCGCGTCAAGGTCGTGAAGAACAAGGTCGCGGCGCCGTTCAAGCAGGCCGAGTTCGACATCATGTACGGCAAGGGCATCTCCCGCGAGGGCTCGCTGATCGACGTGGGCGTCGAGCAGAACATCATCCGCAAGTCCGGCGCCTGGTACACGTACGACGGCGACCAGCTGGGCCAGGGCAAGGAGAAGGCCCGCGAGTTCCTCAAGGAGAACCCGGACGTCGCCGCCGAGATCGAGAAGAAGATCCTCGAGAAGCTCGGCGTCGGCCAGACCACCGGCGACGCCGCAGGCGGCCCGGAGCTCCCCCCGGTCGACTTCTGACCGGAACGCCCCGTCCCGGGCGCTCGTTTCGCCACGCCGTGCCGGCGACTCACGTCCCCGGCACGGCACCGGCGGTAGGTCCGCGTCCCTGGCTCGGCGAGGTGTCGGCGGTGGGTCTGCGTGCGTCGCTCGCCGGCGGGCGGCGGTGGATCGCGTTTGCCGCTGGCTGCGCGTTGGCGGTGGGTCTGCGTCGCTGCTGGCTAAGGGTGGGTGCTGGGTCTGAGCTCATTGCCGGCCGGCCGGGCGTGGGTGCTGGGGCCGAGCTTATTGCCGGTCGGCGTGGGCATCACCAGGCTTGCGTCCACTTGTCGCCAACGGCTCTTGCTGCGCGAGGGCTTGGGATGACTACGGTCGCGGTTCATCCTCAGGTGTTGCCCTCGGAGGCAACTGCTGTCGCAGGCTGTGCTGCTTGACCGCTGTCGCTGGCTGCGCCGCTTGGCCGCGCGGCCTCGAGACGCGGCCGATCCGCCCCGGCGGCCGTTGCGTGCCTCCGGCTTGCAGGCGCTGACGCGGGATCCGCACTGCCGGTGACGCGATGCCCCTGCCGACGATGCTGCGAGCGTCCCGTCGTCGAGCAGGCCGCCCCGGTAATGCCTGTGCTGCCGACGGCGATGGACTTCTGCGACCGGCTGCCGACAGCGGCGGACTTCTTCAGCTTGCTGCTGACGGCAGTGGACTTTGCGGTCTGCTGCCGATGGCGGTGGATTTTGCAGTCGGCTGCCGACCGCCGGGCCTGGCGCGAGCGACTCCGGCTTCCATCCGTGACAGATTGCTGCAGGAGGCGGTGAGCGATGGTCGGACGACGAGGTGCACGATCCGGGCGCGGATGGGATGCGCTTCCTCCCCGTTCACCGGAGGACGACGACGGCTTGCCGCGGGACAGCCGCCGCCGTGGCGGTGCCCGTGGGGGCTCCTCCCGCCGGCAGGCCGACCCCTCCGGCGCTTCGGCGGGTGGTCGCCGGGACGCTTCCGCGGAACGGCCGGCTGAACCACCCCGGCCGGAGTCCGAAGTGGCGCGCGAAATCTGTCTGCGGCAGCTCGCCGTGCGGCCACGTACCCGGGCGGAGCTCGCCAAGGTGCTGGCTCGCAGGGAGATCTCCGAAGAGGTGATCGCCGAGGTGCTCGACCGGTACGACGAGGTCGGCATCATCGACGACGCCGCCTTCGCCCGGGCCTGGGTCACCAGCCGGCACCAGGGCCGCGGCCTGGCGCGCCGGGCGCTGGCCAACGAGCTCCGCCGGCGTGGCGTCGACGCCGAGGTCGCCACCGAGGCCCTCGAGACGCTGGACGAGGACGAAGAGGCGGCGACCGCACGGACGCTGGTGGACCGCAAGCTGCGTACGGCGACCGGCACACCCGACCAGGTCTTCCGTCGCCTCGTCGGCATGCTCGCGCGCAAGGGCTATCCGGCGGGGGTCGCCATCCGAGCGGTGAAGGACGCCTTGGGGGCCCGGGACGCGGAAGCGGCGGAGTTCGCCGACCAGATCGACGCCGACGCCATGGCGGACCAGGAGAACGACAACCTGTCCTGACGCCACGCCCGCTTCCGCTTCCACCCCGGCAGACCGCGAGCCGCTTTGCGCGCAGTCCGGGGCTGAGCCGACAGCATGCGACTGTTCCGTGGCGACATGCGTCCGTTGCCTTGACGGTATGCGGCAGTACGCCTGCCGGTTCAAGTCTGTCGCCCCGACGGCACGCGTTTGTCGGTTTGACGGCACGAGTCTGTCGCTCCGGCGGGATGAGTTCGTCGGCCTGACGGCACGAGTTTGTCGCCCTGGTGTTCGGCAGCAGGCGTCTGTTGCTCGAGGGCGCGAGTCTGTTGCTCGACCGCACGCGTCCGTTGCCCTGGCTGCGCGCCGAAAGTGCCCTGGGTGTGCGCGCCGAAAGTGCCCTGGGTGCGCGCGCCGAAAGTGCCCTGGGTGCGCGCCGAAAGTGCCCTTGCTGCGCGCGCCGAAAGTGCAGGCGGGCACCCATCGGTAAGCGGTTTGATGCAGCGCGTGTCTGACCGGCACCGGTTGAGGTTCCCAATCGGACAGGGCGGCAAGCTGAAAACGGACAGAGAAGGCGAGCGACTGCTCACGCCGAATAAGTGTGGTTTCCACCTGCGCTTCCACGTGTAGCGGGCGCTTCTGCAGTTGCACGCGCCAGCGGCGTCAGCGTGCGGCCGCAGCTCCCGCACAAGGCGGCGTTGTCGGTGCTCGGTCCAGGCGGTGGAAGCTGTGCACCAGTCCAGCAGTGGAAGCTGTGTACCAGTCCAGGCGGTGGCGGCTATGCGACCGCAGCGGCTGGGCGACTCCAGTCGCACAACGGAGTCAACAAATCAGTAACGGTTCCGTCTCGGGGAGCCTTAAGCCCGTGCCCGCCCGGCCTCCGTACGCATATTGATGCATGGTGATTGTCCGTCTTCCACCATATTGTCAATGGTGGATAGAAAAGTTGGGGGGTGAGCCGGTAATCTGCTCGTCCGGACTGTGTTGATCATTGTCCACTGAAGACGGACGAGTCTGAAGTACGGGGAGGAACATGCGAACCAACCAGCTCGCACGCCATCGCGGTGTGCGCGCCGTAGCGCGGCTGGGCTTCATTGTCGGTGCCGTGGGCGTGGCCGCCCTCGCGGGTGCCTCCGCGGCCACCGCGTCCACGACCCACGTCTCCACCCGCGGTGTCGTCGTCCTCACCGAGCCTGCCGCCTCGGATGAGGGCTCAGCGACGAAGGCCGCAGGCGACGACGAGACCCCTGGTAACGACAACCCCGGCGACCCCGACAACGGCGGTGGCGGCGGCGGTGACACGCCGGGTGGTGGTGACAACCCCGGTGGTGGTGACAACCCCGGTGGTGGTGACAACCCTGGCGGTGGTGACAACCCTGGCGGTGGTGACAACCCTGGCGGTGGTGACAACCCTGGCGGTGGTGACAACCCTGGCGGTGGTGACAACCCTGGCGGTGGTGACAACCCTGGCGGTGGTGACAACCCCGGTGGTGGTGACAACCCTGGCGGTGGTGACAACCCCGGTGGTGGTGACAACCCCGGTGGTGGTGACAACCCCGGTGGTGGTGACAACCCCGGTGGTGGTGACAACCCCGGTGGTGGTGACAACCCCGGTGGTGGTGACAACCCTGGCGGTGGTGACAACCCTGGCGACGGAAACAACCCCGGTGAGGGTGGCGGGACCGGCGGCGACGACGGCGGATCCGACGGCGGTTCCGACGACAATGGCTCCGGCGGCAACGGTTCCGACGACAACGGCTCGGGCGGCAACGGCTCGGACAACGGCGGTTCGAACAACGCGGGTGGCACCGGCGGCAGCTCCGGCTCCGGGGGTCTCCCGGTCACCGGGGCCAACGTCGTGACGGTCGCCGGTGTCGGCGCTGCCATCGCCGCCGGCGGTGTGGGCCTCATCCTCGTGACGCGGCGTCGCCGCCCCGAGGAGACGGACGTCGCCAAGGCCGAGGCCTGACGTCTTCACCTCTGGTGAGACGGCTGTGTGGCGGAAACCCGCAGCAGGTCGTCCGCCCAGTCCGGGCCCTCCGCCAACGCGCCGGATGCCGACGATGCAACGACCAGGACGGCGTGACGCGAGCAGAACAGCGTGATGCCAGCGAGACAGCGTGACGTCCAGCAAGACGGGCGTAACGCAGCACAACCGCAACAGGAACGAAGATCGCGTGACGAAGGACGACGGCGCAACGCAGCAAGATGCGTGACGCCCAGACCACGTGACGCACGAAACGGTGGGTCGCTCCCGAGCCGGAGCGGCCCGCCGTTTCGTTTTCGACCCCCCCGTGGCGACATGGACGCCGGTGGCTCCGATCACACCCTCACGACCTGCGCATTCATTCTCTCCGGTGGATCTACCGGGGCGTCGCCGATGGCGCCGTACTGGTAATCTGCAACGTCGTGACAGACGACTCCCACGGTGCTCAGCGCGGTGGCGTACCCGTCCCTCAGGACACCGGTGCGACCGCCGACGCCGCGCCGCGCGGCGGGGTCGTCGGCCATCCGGAGCGAGTCGTTCCGCCGCAGGCGCAAGGCCACGATCCCGACGCGACCATGCAGTATCCGGTCGCGCCCGGTCAGGCCTGGACGGCGCCGGGAACCCCGGGTGTGCATCCCCAGCCCATGCCGGCGACGACCGGAGCGCGCGACAACGACGAGGTGGGGATGGCTCCGGCGAACGGAACCGGCCAGACGCGCAACCTGCCCGAAGCCCCGCCGGCCACGGCCGCGGGAGGCTCGCCGGGCATGGCCGCGGGAGGCTCGCCGGGCACGGCCGCGGGAGGCTCACCGGCCACGGCTGCGGGGAGCTCGCCGGGCATGGCCGCGGGAGGCTCGCCGGGCACGGCCGCGGGAGGCTCACCGGCGACGGCTGCGGGGAGCTCGCCGGGCACGGCCGTGGGGAGCTCCCCGTCCAGCGAAATCACGGCCGGCGGCGCGCCCTATCCCAACCCCCAGACGGCGCAATACGGCCCGTTCCACACCACCGCGCACCCGACCTCCGGCGGCGCCACGTCGACCGTCACGCCGACCTCCGGCGGCGCTCCTTGGACTGCCGCGCCGACTTCCGGTGGCGCCCCTTGGACCGACGCGCCCACCTCCGGCGGCGCCTGGATTTCCGCGCCGACCTCCGGCGCCGGCCCCACCTCGGCGCCACCCAACTGGTCCGCGGCAACCCCCACCTCGGGCCCTGGAAGCCCGGTCCCGGGCCCCGGAATCCCGGTCTCAGGCCCCGGAATCCCGGTCTCAGGCCCGGGAAACCCGGTCTCGGGCCCCGGGAGCCCGGTCCCGGGCCCGGGCAACCCCATCTCAGGCCCCGGAGCCGACCCCAGCAGCCACTACGGCATCGCACCGACCGGCCCGGCATCGGCCGGCACAGGCTCGACCGGCACGGGCTCGACCGGCACAGCATCGGCCGGCACAGACCAGTACGGTCTGCCCATCGGCGGAAGCTCCCCCTTCGGGCCCGGCAACGACAGCCCTCCCCCCGCCGACTACGGCAGCAACCACTTCGGCGGATCGACCGGCTCGCCCGTCGACCCGTACGCCTCCGACGCCGGACGTTTCGGTTTCGAGGTCGCTCCCAGCTACAGCGGCCCGCGCATCGAGCCCACCCCCAAGCAGCCCAAGAGCCGCTTCATCATTCCGGCCCTCGCCGGGCTGGTCGCCGGGCTGCTGATCTTCGGTACGGCGGGCTGGTTCGCCGGTCGCGCCACGGCCCCTGAGCCGAGCCCCACCGGAACCACGGTTGCGGGCCCGGCGCCGAGCTCGAGTGCTTCCTTGGGCGTGTACGAGCAGAACCAGGTCGCGATCAACCAGCCGAAGTTCACCGGCTCGCTGGGTACGGTCGCGCAAGGCTGGCTGCCGCACCTGTCCGGGTGCATCGGCAACGGCGACAAGGGTGGCCCGAAGCTCGGTAAGAGCGAGAAGGCCCGGGTGCGCTGCGAGATGGACGCGATGAGCGTGATCTTCGTGGAGTACGCGTCGACCGCCGACCGGGACAAGGCCCGGGTGACGACGCTCGGCCAGAACGTCGACGCCCGTACGCTCACCCCGGGCGTGGGCGCCGCCGTCGAGCGGGCCACGCCGTCGGGGCGGACCAACGGCAACTACGTCGAGTACGCGTACAAGGTCTCGGGCCGGACCGTGGCGGGAATCTGGTGGGACGACGCCGCCACGCCCGTCGCGGCGTACCTCCTCGCGTACTGGAAGGAAGGCGCGGGGGAGAAGTGGGACCCGATGCGCGACGTCTGGGCCCGCTACGCCTGAAATGCCCCCAACGTACGTGACCTGGGCGTGTGTCGGTCTGTGCCTAACGTCCCATCCCCTGCCGAATCATGAGTCCTTGACCGAAGCGGCTCTCGCGACCTAGCCTCGCGTTACACGAGGTTTGCTCGACCATCGAAGGCTAATCGCACAACATAGATCGCATTACTTTTCGGCATCACTTCCGGCCTCGGACGGGACGCCCGGCGGACTCCACCGCCGGTCCGGACCGCCGAACCGGGAGGACGGGACGCCCGGCGAGGCCATCGCCGCCAGCGGACCGCCCACCCGGCGGCCGATACGCCCGACGGCTGTTCCCAGCGACCCGCCCGATCGGCGCCGGCCCACCCGGGCCGACGCCGAGCCGGCCCGAGCCGACGCAGGTCGGCACCCGAGCCGGCGCCCGGGCGGCCGACACCACCGCGCCAATCGGCCCGCGTCACGGCGAATCCGGTCACCCGGCGGCCACCCGGCCGGCGAACCCGGCGCCCGGCCAGCCCGACGGTCAGCCAGCCGCCGGTCGGCCAGTCCGGCGCGGCCGACCAGCCCGGCCGGGAAAGCTCGACCGACCAGCCCGGCGGCCGGGTAAGCCCGCCCAGTCAGTCCGGCGGCCGGGAAGCCCGACGGCCGGGAAAGCTGGCGGCTGGGAAGCCCGACGGCCGGGAAAGCTGGCGGCTGGGAAGCCCGACGGCCGGGAAAGCTGGCGGCTGGGAAGCCCGACGGCCGGGAAAGCTGGCGGCTGGGAGCAGACCGGGACCGGGAAGGCTCAGCGGCCGGAGGAGACCCGGCGACTGGGAAGCTGGGCGACCGGGGAAGGCCGGCCGGGTGAGCCAGTCGGGCGAGGCCGTCGGTAAGCCCGACGGCCGGCACGTCCGGACCCGCCAGGTGCCGGACGGGGGAACGGCAAGGCGCGACCCAAGCGTCAGGCCGGACGAAGAGTAGGACGAAGCTCGACGAATCACCCGCTGACCGCGCGGGCGGTACGGACGAACAGCGGTCGGTCGTCGGCGGCGACCCACACGGCAGAAAGAGCCGAGTGGATGCGTCCGACCCGGCGGGCGATGGCACCCGCGGTCAGTTCCGCGCCGGCGCAGAACAGCGTCGGCGCAGATCAGCGAGACAGCCTTTGGTCGGGCATCCCTTACCCGTGCTTCGCGCAGGACACAGACCGGCCCGCTACCTCAGCGGCGCGCGGCGAAGGGAGAAACGGCGAGATGACGGCCCTGGTGTGGGTGCTCGTAGTGGCGATCGTCGTTCTCGCCGCCTTCGTGGTGGCCGGTCTGGTCCTCGGTGCGCGTGCCCTGCGCCGCCTGCAGGAGAGCAGGGTGGCCGATCAGGAGACCCGCGAGCAGACGTTGCACGCCGCGAAGGCCAAGGTCGACGACGCCAACGCCAAGGCTGCATCCGTACGCGCGGAAGTCGCCGCCGCCAAGGCCGAGGCCACCGCCGCCAGGGCCGAGGCCCGGCGGGTTCTGGAGTCCGCGCACGAGGAAGCCGACACGATCCTCGAGCATGCGCACCGCCAGGCCGAGTCGGACGCCGAGCAGGTCCGTGCCGCCGCCCGCCGCAGCGGCGAACGTGAGGTGGCGCTGCTCAACACCACCGTCAAGGAGCAGGCCGCCGAGGTCGAACGGCGCGCCGCGCGGATCGACGAGCGGGAACGCTTGCACGCCGACGAGGTCGAGCGCCTGGTGGAGCGGGAACGCCGGCTGGCCGCCATGGACACCGACCTGACCGCCCGGGAGGCCGCGCTCGGCACCCGCGAGGCGGAGGTCGCCGAGGCGGAGGAGCGGCACCGGCGGGAGCTGGAACGGATCGCCGGCCTCACCGCCGACCAGGCCCGTGCCGAGCTCATCGAGGGGCTGGAAGGTCAGGCGAAGCGCGAGGCCGCGATCCTCATCCGCGACATCGAGGCCGACGCCAAGCACACCGCCGACACCCGGGCCCGGCACATCGTGGTCGACGCGATCCAGCGGGTCGCCAGCGAGCAGACCGCGGAGAGCGTGGTCAGCGTCCTGCACCTGCCCAGCGACGAGATGAAGGGCCGCATCATCGGCCGCGAGGGCCGCAACATCCGGGCGTTCGAGTCGACCACCGGCGTGAACCTGATCATCGACGACACCCCCGAGGCGGTCCTGCTCTCCTGCTTCGACCCGGTCCGCCGCGAGGTGGGCCGGCTCACCCTGGAGAAGCTGGTCCTCGACGGCCGCATCCACCCGCACCGCATCGAGGAAGTGTTCGAGAGCGCGAAGAACGAGGTCGACCGCCTCTGCGAGCGTGCCGCCGAGGAGGCCCTGGTCGATGTCGGAATCACCGACATTCACCCCGAGCTCGCGATGCTGCTGGGACGGCTGCGCTACCGCACCAGCTACGGCCAGAACGTCCTCAAGCACCTGGTCGAGACGGCTCACATCGCCGGCATCATGGCCGCTGAGCTGGGCCTCGACGTACCGACCGTCAAGCGCGGCGCCTTCCTCCACGACATCGGCAAGGCCCTCACCCACGAGGTCGAGGGCAGCCACGCGCTCATCGGCGCCGACCTGGCCCGCAAGTACGGCGAATCCGACGACGTCGTCCACGCGATCGAAGCGCACCACAACGAGGTTCAGCCCCAGACCGTCGAGGCCGTCCTCACGCAAGCCGCGGACGCCTGCTCCGGGGGCCGCCCGGGTGCGCGCCGCGAAAGCCTGGAGGCGTACGTGAAGCGGCTCGAACGCATCGAGGAGATCGCGGGCGGCAAGCCGGGCGTCGACAAGGTCTTCGCCATGCAAGCGGGTCGCGAGATCCGCGTCATGGTCCGCCCGGAGGACGTGGACGACATCGCCGCCGCCGTCCTCGCCCGGGACGTGGCCAAGCAGATCGAGGAAGAGCTCACCTACCCCGGCCAGATCCGCGTCACGGTCGTCCGCGAGTCCCGGGTGACGGAGCTGGCGCGCTAGAACATCAAGAGCAAGGGGCGGATGTCGTAGCTGGGCGGGTGGTGCGGACCGTCGCTCCCGCCGAGGCCGGGTGCGGCGCCCCGATCGCCTACCGGCTCCCGGACCGCCGCACCCTGCAACGTGCGTGAGAGGCTGAGCTCGCCCGCT
The DNA here is from genome assembly GCF_016464385.1 of Nucisporomicrobium flavum. Taxonomy (GTDB): domain Bacteria; phylum Actinomycetota; class Actinomycetes; order Mycobacteriales; family Micromonosporaceae; genus Actinoplanes; species Actinoplanes flavus_A. The sequence goes on from NZ_JADMLH010000003.1 coordinate 181,862, forward strand.
CCGCGGGCACCCCACCGCGCTCCGCTCGAAGCCCCGCGCTCCGCTCGCAGCGCGGCTCCGCCCGGCCGCCGGGCTATCGCCCGGCTGTCGCCGGGCCACACCTCTCAGCCCTGAGGCTCCACGGCAGCACTCACCCCGACGGTCCCGGCCGCGGCCGGCTGGCCCCGCCCGGCCCGAGGAGCCCGTCCGCTCCGCCTGGTCCGCCGCTCCAGCACCCCCGCGAAGAATGTCAGTGACGCGTTCAGCACCACGTAGATGATCGCCGCCACGATCGCCGCGGCCACGGTGTTGCCGTAGTTGGCCCCGAGCGTGTTGACGCCGTTCTGGAGCAGCTCCGTGTACCCGATGATGTACCCGAGCGCCGTGTCCTTGACCAGGACCACGAGCTGGCTGACGATCACCGGGAGCATGGCCCTGGCCGCCTGCGGGATGAGGATCTCGCGCATGACCTGGTTCTTGCGCATGCCGATCGCGTACGCCGCTTCGCTCTGCCCGCGGGGCACCGCGCGGATGCCGGCGCGGAAGGCTTCGGCGAGCACCGAGCCGTTGTAGAGGGTGAGGCCGATGACGACCGCCCAGAACGGTGGCATGGGTTGTTCGGTGAGGAACGGGACGCCGAAGAAGATGAAGAACATCATCAGCAGCAGCGGTACGGCCCGGAAGAACTCGACCACGACGCCGGCGGGGATGCTCACCCACCAGTGGTCGGAGAGGCGGCCCACGGCGAAGATGATGCCGAACACGAGCGACAGCAGCATGGCGACCGCGGCGGCCTTCACCGTCGACCAGAGGCCCGGCAGGATGTAGTCGGTCCAGGTGGAGCCCTCGAGGAACGGCCGCCACAGCGGTCCGGCCCACTGGCCCTTCTCGTCGAACTTGTCGTAGACCCACCACAGCAACGCGACCAGGGCGATGCCGAAGATGATCGTGAGGATCAGGTTGCGGGTCTTCGCCCGGGGACCGGGGTGGTCGTAGAGGACCGCGTCGGGGTTGCTGCTCACCGCTTCACCGCCAGGCGGTTGGCCAGCCAGCCGAAGAGGTAGCCGGTGGGGATGAGGACGGCGGCGAAGGTGCCCGCGAAGACCAGGAAGATGGGTACGACCGCATCGCCGTTGGCGTTGATCAGGTCTTTCATGGCGGAGGAGGACTCCATGAGGCCGATCGTGCCGACGATCGTGGCGTTCTTCGCCAGCGCGATGAAGATGCTGCCCAGCGGGGCGACGACGGCCCGGCCGGCCTGCGGCAGGATCACGATCCGCAGGGTCTGCAGGAACGACATGCCGATGGCCCGGGCGGCTTCGGACTGCCCGGCGGGCACGGTGTTGATGCCGGACCGGATGGCCTCACACACGAACGCGGCGGTGTAGACGGAGAGGCCGACGACGCCGAGCCAGTAGTTGTTGCGGTCGATGTCGTCGGAGAGCGTCAGGCCGAGCGCCGAGTACAGGCCGAAGTAGCAGAAGAAGACGATCAGCGTCAGTGGCGTGTTCCGGAAGATGTTGACCCAGGCCGTCCCGAAGCCGCGCAGTACCGGGATCGGCGAGACCCGGAACGCGGCCAGCGCGACGCCCAGCACGAGGGCGCCGACGGTCGCGGCCGCGGTGAGTTTCAGGATCCAGAGAAACCCGGTGACGTACGTGTCGATGTTGGCTGAATCGGAGAAGACGTCCATCGCCCTCGCTTCCTCGCGACGCCGGAGAAGAGATCAACAGCCGGGCGGGGCCGGCACAGGACCGGCCCCGCCACGTACCGCCGCAGCTCAGCTGCAGTTGGTCAGCTTGGTGACGTCGAGCTGGGGCGCCGGGGTGCCGCTCTTGCCGAGCGTGCTGTCCCACGCGGCCTTGTACGAGCCGTCCGTCGCCGCCGTCTTCAGGATCTCATTGATCTTGTTGCAGCCCTCGGTGTCGGTCTTCTTGACACCGATGCCGTACGGCTCGTCGCTGAACTTCTTGCCGACGACCTTGAACTTGCCGGCGTACTGCTCCTGGGCCGCGTAGCCCGCGAGGATGATGTCGTCGGTGGTCACCGCGTCCACGGTCTTGTTCGACAGCGCCTGCACGCACTTCGAGTACGAGTCGAACTGCTGCAGGTTGACGCCCTTGTAGTCGTTCTGGATCCGCTTGGCCGGCGTGGAGCCGGACACCGAGCAGACCTTCTTGCCGACCAGCGCCTCCGGCCCGGTGATCGTGGAGTCCGCCGCGACGAGCAGGTCCTGCCCGGCCACGTAGTACGGGCCACCGAAGTTGACGACCTTCTTGCGCTCGTCGTTGATCGTGTACGTCGCCACGACCATGTCGACCTGGCCCTGCTGGATGAACGGCTCACGGTTGGACGACACCGTGGTCTTGTACTCGATGCCGGACTCGGGCACGCCGAGACCCTTGGCGATGATCTTCGCGATCTCGATGTCGAAGCCGGTGTAGGTGCCACCGGTCTGCAGGCCGAGACCCGGCTGGTCGGCCTTCACGCCGACGACGAGCTTCTTCTGGCTGCTCGCCTTGCCGACGATGCCGCTGCCCGCCCCCGAGCCGCTGTCGTCCCCGCCGCACGCTGCGGCGGCCATCGCCAGGGCGAACGCCCCGGCCACTGCCGTCATTCGGGTGATGCGCATCGTCGCACTCCTCCTGGTGAATGTGTACAAAGTGTCCGCAATGGACGGATCAGTGCGTCAGAATCTTGGAGAGGAAGTCCCGGGCGCGCTCGCTCTTCGGGTTGTCGAAGAACTCGGCGGGGGCGGCCTGCTCGACGAGTTGCCCGTCGGCCATGAACACGACCCGGTCCGCGGCGTGCCGCGCGAAGCCCATCTCGTGGGTGACCACGACCATGGTCATGCCCTCCTTGGCGAGCGAGGTCATGACGTCGAGAACCTCGCCCACCATCTCCGGGTCGAGCGCGCTGGTCGGCTCGTCGAAGAGCAGGGCCTTGGGCTGCATGGCGAGGGCCCGGGCGATGGCGACCCGCTGCTGCTGGCCGCCGGAGAGCTGCGCCGGGTACTTGTCCGCCTGGTTGGCGATGCCGACCCGCTCGAGCAGCTTCATCGCGCGTTCCCGTACGGCATCGGGCTTCTCACCGCGGACCTTGACCGGACCCAGCATGACGTTCTGCAGGATGGTCTTGTGCGCGAAGAGGTTGAACGACTGGAACACCATCCCGACCTCGCTGCGCAGCCGCGCGAGGGGCTTGCCCTCGGCGGGCAGCGGCCGGCCGTCGAAGGTGATCGTGCCGGCGTCGATGGGCTCGAGCCGGTTGATCGCCCGGCACAGCGTCGACTTGCCGGAGCCGGACGGTCCGATCACGACGACCACCTCGCCGCGCTCGACGGAGAGGTTGACATCCTGCAGGACGTGCAGCGGGCCGAAGTACTTGTTGACGCCCTCGAGGACGATGAGAGGCTCGCTCGTCGTCACCGTCTGACCACCGTCCCGTCGTTGGGTTTCACTCGGATGGGGTCACTCTATGGGCGCGCTTGTATCGGTTCACGCCGAGAATGGTCACGGAGCAGTAACACCGCAGGTCTGCGGGGAAAGGGATGTCCACGATGAGCGGTATGGCAGACGCCGAACCGGCGGACGGACTCTGGAGCTGGTGCGCCGCGGCGACCGTGGAGCCGGCGACCGCCCGCGCGGCGGTCTCGGGTGCGCTGCAGCGTCCGGTGACGACCCTGGAGGCGGCCACCGCCGGCGCGGTCCTCTGCGACGTCTGGCACATCGGCGGTGACTTCCCGACCCAGATCGACTGCTACCTCACCCCCGGCGAGATCGACGAGGCGACGATCGCCAGCGCCGTCTCGGTCCGGCTGGGCACCGACGTCCTGCTCCCCGACGACACCCTCAACCCGACCAGGTACGTCCTGGCCGAGCCCGACGGCACGCTGCGGGCCGTGCATGTCGACGTGACCGAAACCGATGACGGTACGGAGTGCCGTCACGTACGCCCGTGCACGGGTTCCGACCCGGAGTGCGCGGCCGGCCCCGGCTGCTCGCGCTCGCGGTGGCGGCCCGAACCGGCCCCGGGACGCCCCGCCGCGGCCTGAGCGCTCCGCCGGGATCGGCGCTCGCGGACGCAGGGACTACCCTGGTTGATTGCCATGACTGAGACCCTGCCTCTGACCGAGAGCCTGCCGACTGAGAGCGCGCCGAGCGCCGCGCCCCGCACCTACGACGTGCGCACGTACGGCTGCCAGATGAACGTGCACGACAGCGAGCGCATCTCCGGCCTGATGGAGGACGCGGGCTATGTCCGCGCCGCGGAGGCGGACGCGGCCGACGTCGTGGTCTTCAACACCTGCGCGGTGCGGGAGAACGCCGACAACCGCCTCTACGGCAACCTCGGCCACCTGCGCCCCACCAAGCTCAAGAACCCCGGGATGCAGATCGCGGTCGGCGGCTGCCTGGCCCAGAAGGACCGCGGCGACATCGTCAAGCGCGCGCCCTGGGTCGACGTGGTCTTCGGCACCCACAACATCGGCTCGCTGCCGGCGCTGCTCGAGCGCGCCCGGCACAACCGGGAGGCCGAGGTCGAGATCCTCGAGTCGCTCGAGGTGTTCCCGTCGACGCTGCCCACCAGGCGCGAGTCGACGTACGCGGGCTGGGTGTCGATCTCGGTCGGGTGCAACAACACCTGCACGTTCTGCATCGTGCCGTCGTTGCGTGGCAAGGAGAAGGACCGCCGGCCCGGCGAGGTCCTCGCGGAGGTCGAGGCGCTGGCCCGCGAGGGCGTGCTCGAGGTGACGCTGCTCGGCCAGAACGTCAACTCGTACGGCGTGGAGTTCGGCGACCGGCTGGCGTTCGGCAAGCTGCTGCGCGCCTGCGGCGAGATCGACGGGCTGGAGCGGGTCCGCTTCACCAGCCCTCACCCCAAGGACTTCACCGACGACGTGATCGCCGCGATGGCCGAGACGCCCAATGTGTGCCACTCGCTGCACATGCCGCTGCAGTCCGGCTCCGACCGCGTGCTCAAGGAGATGCGCCGCAGCTACCGCTCGGAGAAGTACCTCGGCATCATCGGCAAGGTCCGGGCCGCGATGCCGGACGCCGCGATCACCACGGACATCATCGTGGGCTTCCCCGGCGAGACCGAGGACGACTTCGAACGCACCCTCGACGTGGTGCGCGAGGCCCGCTTCTCCAGCGCGTTCACGTTCCAGTATTCGAAGCGGCCCGGCACGCCCGCCGCCACGATGGAGGAGCAGCTGCCGAAGCAGGTCGTGCAGGAGCGCTACGAACGGCTCATCGCCACCCTCGAGGACATCACCTGGGCCGAGAACAAGCGGCTCGTGGGGGAGAAGGTCGAGGTCCTGGTCGCGGTCGGGGAGGGGCGCAAGGACGAGCGTACGGGCCGGATGAGCGGCCGGGCGCGCGACGGCCGGCTGGTGCACTTCGCCACCGGCGCGACCGCCCCGCGGCCCGGCGACATCGTCGAGACCGTGGTCACGTACGCGGCCCCGCACCACCTCAACGCCGACGGCGAGCCGCTGAGCCACCGCCGCACCCGGGCCGGCGACGCGTACGAGGCCGGCCGTACGCCCAAGCTCCCGGGCGTCTCGCTGGGCCTGCCGACGGTGGGTGTGCCCGCGCCGCTGCCCGCCACCACCGGCGGCTGCGCGCTCTAGCCGACCTCGACCCCGGTCCGGGCCGCGCGGGCGACTCCCCAGTCGTAGAGCGCCTGCAGGACCGGGGTGAGGCTGCGCCCCTCCTCGGTCAGGTCGTACTCGACGTGCGGCGCCGCGGTGCCGAGGTCGCGCCGCGTGATCAGCCCGTCCGCCTCCAGCTCGCGCAGGCGCTGGCTGAGCATCTTCTCGCTGATGCCCGGGACCAGCCGGCGCAGCTCACCGTAGCGGTGCACGCCCTCCTTGAGCCGGGACAGGATCACCGTGCGCCAGCGGCCGCCGATCACGTCGGTCGTCAGCTCCACCGGACAGCTGTATCGCTTGGGCACGCACCATTATGTGCGTACTTGTGGCCGCGGTGATCCGATGCTGGGGTGGGCGCATGGGGGACACACCGACGCTGTACGAGTGGGCCGGCGGTACGGCCGCGTTCGACCGCCTGACCGACGCCTTCTACGCCCGGGTGGTCGAGGACGACCTGCTCGGGCCGCTGTTCACCCGGATGCCGCCGGAGCACGCGCACCACGTGGCCGTGTGGCTCGCCGAGGTGTTCGGCGGCCCGCCCGCGTACACGGAAGAACACGGCGGCTATCCGCGCATGCTGTCGATGCACCTGGGCATGGCGATCACCGAGCCGCAGCGCCGCCGCTGGGTGAACCTCATCCAGGACGCCGCGGACGAGGCCGGGCTGCCCGACGATCCCGAGTTCCGCGCCGCGTTCCTGGGCTACCTCGAGTGGGGTACGCGCCTGGCCCGCCAGAACTCCCAGCCCGACGCCGACGTCATACGGGACGCGCCGGTGCCGCGCTGGGGCTGGGGTGTCGCCCCTCCGTACCTCGGGTAGCCGGTCAGCCGGCCTGTTCCTTCTCAGACCGGGGGCGCGGCTGCCGATGAGGCGCACATGCTGCTGCGCTTCTATGCCGCGGTCGCCGGACTGCTGACGGTCAGCTACGTCGGGTGGCCGATGGAGCAGCGGTCGATCCCCTTCCTGCTGGTCACCCTCGGCACCGTGCCGGGGGTGCTGGTCGCGTTGCGGCGGACCGCGAAGCAGGGGCGTCGGCCGTGGTGGCTGATGCTCGGCTCGCTCATGTCGTACAACGTGGGCAACCTCACCTGGATCTGGGTCTACGAGGCTTCCGGCCGGACGACCGGCGACGGCAGCGTCGCCGAACTCTTCCTCACCGCCGGCGGGATTCTGTCGCTGTGCGCGGGGATCACCCTGGTGATGCAGGGTGGCCGGCGGGACATGGGTGGTGTCATCGACTCGGTCATCACGGCGGTGGCGCTGGGCGGGGTGCTCTGGGACGCGGTGCTGCTCCCGGAACTGTCCGCCGGCCACGTACCGGCCGGCCGGCAGGTCGCGTTGTTCGTCAACGTCCTGGTGATGGTGGGCACCCTCGGCGCCATGCTGAGGGTCTCACTGGTGTCGGCGCGGTGGCACACCTCGCTCCGGTTCTTCACCGTCGGTATCGCCCTCACGCTGGCCGGGAACGTGGCCGCGGCCCTCACCGTGGACCCGGTCACCGGCCTCCGCCCCGACTGGACCAACGCGCTGTTCCTCGGGGCGTACGTCGCAGCCGGCTGCGCGGCCCTGCACCCGTCCGCGGCGTCCGCCACCCGGCCGGGCCGAGCGCCGGAGGATGACCTGACGGGTGGCCGGCTCACCTTCCTCGGTGTGATGCTGGCGCTGTCACCGTTGATCGGCGGCGGCCGTGCCGCGCTCGGGCTGCCCGTCGACGGGATCCTCATCGCCTTCTCGTCGGCCGCTCTCATCCCACTCGTCATGGTGCGCATCGCGCGGCTGTCGCGGGCCCGGCGTGCCGCCGAGCGGGCCCTGCACCGGCTCGCGACGTCGGACGGGCTGACCGGCCTGCCGAACCGGGCCGCCTGCCTGGACCGGCTCGGCGCCGAACTGGCCACCGAGCCGGGCTCCCTCGCGGTGTTCTTCTGCGACCTGGACGGCTTCAAGCCGGTCAACGACCGCCTGGGTCATGCCGCCGGCGACGAACTGCTGGTCGCGGTCGCGGGCCGGCTGCGGTCCTGCGTGCGGGACGGCGACCTGGTGAGCCGCTTCGGCGGGGACGAGTTCGTGATCGTCTGCCGCGGTGGCGGGGTCCAGGCCGTCTGCGACCGCATCCGCGCGGTGGTGTCCGAGCCGATCGGCGCCGGCGGCGAGCAGGTACGCGTCGGCCTCAGCGTGGGCGTCGCCTTCGCCCGGCCGGGCGACACGACCGACGACGTGATCGGCCGGGCCGACCTGGCGATGTACCGCGCGAAGCAGTCGAAGTCCGTCGGCACCCTCAGCCTGGTGATGGCCTGACGGTCAGCCGGCCTGTTCGGCCAAGGCCAGGAACTGCTTCTTGGAGGCGAGCGCCTGCTCGGCCTCCTTGATGCGGCGGTTGTCGCCGGCGGCCTGGGCCCGGGCGAGACGCTGCTCGGCCTCGGCGACCTGCTCGCGCATCTGCTGCAGCAGCGGGTTGTCCTGCGGGGTGGTCTTGCGCCACGCCGAGTCCATCGCGACCCGGATGCGCTCCTCGGCGGCGCGCCAGCGGCGCTCCAGCGAGGCGGCCGACTCGCGGGGCACCCGGCCGGCGTCGTGCCAGGCCGCCTGCAGATCGCGGAGCTTGTTCTGGGCGCCGCGCGGGTCCGCGTCGACGTCCACGGCCTCGAGCTCGGCGAGCACCGCCTGCTTCTTCTCCAGGTTGCCCTTGTACTCGGCGTCGCGGGCGGAGAAGACCTCGCTGCGGCGGGTGAAGAAGGCGTCCTGCGCGCCCCGGAACCGTTCCCAGAGCCGCTGCTCGGCCTCCTTGGCCGCGCGCGGCGCGGCCTTCCACTCGTTCATCAGCTCCTTGAGCCGGGCCGCCGTCGGACCCCACTCGGTGGAGCCGGCAAGCGTCTCCGCCTCCTTGACCAGTTCCTCCTTGGCGGTCTGCGCCTGCTTGCGCTGGCCGTCGAGGGTGGCGAAGTGGGCGCCACGGCGGCGGGTGAAGCCGTCACGGGCGGCCGCGAAGCGCTTCCAGAGCTCACCGTCGGTCTTCTTGTCGACGCCGCGGATGGTCTTCCACTCGTCGAGGATCTCCTTGAGCCGGTCGCCGGCGCTCTTCCAGCCGGTCGCCTCGGCGGCGATCTGCTCGGCCTCCTCGACCAGCGCGGTCTTGCGGGCGAGCGCCTCCGTCCGCGCCACCTCGCGGGCGGCCTTGGCCTCGCCGGCCTTCTCATCCGCGATCGCGGTGAGCCGGTCCAGGCGGGCGGCCAGCCCGTCGATGTCGCCGACGACGTGCGCCTCGTCGAGCGTCGCGCGCAGCCGCTTGATGCTGCTCAGCGAGTGCGACGCGTCCGCGGCGCCGGACTTGAGCCGGGCCTCCACGAGGTCGACCTCGGTGACCAGGTCGGCGAAGCGCCGGGCGAAGTGGGCCAGGCCCTCCTCGGGCGTGCCCGCCTGCCATGAGCCGACCACCCGGTCGCCCTCGGCCGTCTTCACGTACACGGTGCCGTCGGCATCCACGCGCCCGAAGGTCGTCCAGTCGTTCATGAGCCCATCCTCAGTCTTCCCGGCGTCGCGGGCCTCGCTGCCCTCGACCGCCGCCATGGCGCAGTCGAATGCCATCATTCCATCGGCATTCTTTCTCGCGCATTGTCACAGGTCCAACCCGGTTCCGGGGAAGCGCCCGAGGATGACCGTGACCAGCCCGTTACGGTGACTGCGTGCCGTTGCTCCCACCCCCCGGAGTGGTCGCCGTCGTCGGGCCCACCGCCACCGGCAAGACCGCGCTCAGCCTGGCCCTCGCCCTCGCCCTCGGCGGCGAGGTGGTCAACGCGGACTCCATGCAGCTCTACCGCGGGATGGATGTCGGCACCGCGAAACTGCCCCCCGACGAGCGGGAAGGCGTCCCGCACCACGTCCTGGACCTGTGGGACGTCACGTTCCCGGCGAGCGTGGCGGAATACCAGGAGGCGGCCCGGGCGGCCGTGGAGGACATCGCCGCGCGGGGCCGCGTACCCCTCTTGGTCGGGGGGTCGGGGTTGTATGTCCGGGCCGTGCTGGAGGACTTCGAATTCCCCGGCACGGATCCCGCCATTCGGGAACGCTGGGAGGCGGAGCTCGCCGAGGCGGGCCCGGCGCGGCTGCACGAACGGCTGCGCGCGGCCGACCCGGAGGCCGCCGCCAAGATCCTTCCGTCCAACGGGCGCCGGATCGTGCGGGCGCTGGAGGTCATCGAGATGACCGGCGCGCCGTTCACCGCGGCGCTGCCCGAGCCGCGGCCGTACTACGACGCCGTCCAGATCGGTGTCGACCGGGAGACCGGCGAGCTGGACCAGCGGATCGCCGACCGGGTCGACCTCATGTGGGCGGGCGGGCTGATCGAGGAGGTACGCGTCCTCGACCGCGCCGGCCTGCGCGAGGGCCGTACGGCGAGCCGCGCGCTCGGCTACCAGCAGGCCCTCGCCCAGCTCGACGGGAAGCTGACCGAGGCGGAGGCGCGGGAGGAGACCGTGCGGGCGACCCGCCGCTTCGTCCGCCGGCAACGTTCCTGGTTCCGGCGCGACCCGCGCGTCACCTGGCTCGACGGCGCCTCGCCCACGTGTGTGGAGGACGCGTTGGCGGCCTGTTCGGCGGCTGCGCGATGATGGAGCGCGTGTTGTTCACCAAGGGCCACGGCACCGGCAACGACTTCGTCATCCTTCCCGACCCGGATGGGGCGCTCGACCTGACACCGTCGCTCGTCGCGGCGCTGTGCGACCGCCACCGCGGCATCGGCGCGGACGGCGTCCTGCGGGTCGTGCGCGCCGCCAAGCACCCCGACGGCGCGGGCCACGCGGCCGACGCCGAGTGGTTCATGGACTACTGGAACTCCGACGGGTCCGCGGCCGAGATGTGCGGCAACGGGGTCCGGGTCTTCACCCGCTACCTGCTCAGCGAGGGTCTCGCGACGGCCGGTCCGGAGGGCCTTCCGGTCGCCACCCGCGCCGGCGTCGTGCGCGCGCTGGTCGACGGCCCGCTCATCTCCGTCCACATGAGGACCCCCGAGGTGTACGCGGCCGGCACCGCCACCGTCGGCCCGCTGACCATGCCCGGCATGGCCGTGAACTGCGGAAACCCGCACCTGGTCAGCGCGCTGCACGACGGGGTGGAGCTGGCGGCCCTAGACCTGCACGCGGCGCCGGGCTACGACCCGGCCCTGTTCCCCGAGGGCGTCAACATCGAGTTCACCACCCCGGGCGAGCCGGTCGACGGCACCGACCTGCACGTGCACATGCGGGTCTACGAACGTGGCTCGGCCGAGACGCTGTCCTGCGGCTCCGGCGCCCTCGCGGTCGGGGCGGTGGCCCTGCGCGACGCCGGCCTGGCCACGGGCGTGGTCGCGGTGGACCTTCCGGGCGGGCGGCTCACGGTGACCGCGGACGGCGAGGGCCGCTGGTGGCTGGCCGGGCCGGCGGTGCTGGTCGCCACCGGCGAGGTCGACGTGAGGGCGCTCGGCTGATGGCGGCGCTGCACCGCGTGGCGCACCGCGGATACTCCGCCGTCGCGCCCGAGAACACCCTGCCCGCCTTCGCCGCGGGCGTCCTCGCCGGCGCCACGTTCATCGAGTTCGACGTCCGTACGACCGCCGACGGCGTACCCGTGGTGATCCACGACCGCACGGTCGACCGGACGACGGACGGCTCCGGCAAGGTGTGGGAGCTGACCCTCGACGAGATCGCGCGGCTGGACGCGGGCTCCTGGTTCTCCCCGGCGTACGCGGGAATCGGCGTGCCCCGGTTGAGCGAGGTGCTGGAGCTGCTGCACCCGCACGCGGTCCTCGCCGAGGAGGCGGAGCAGGCGGGCGTCACGCCGTCGGTGGCACCGCGGGTCGAGCTGCTGCTGGAGATCAAGCCGCCCGCCACCCTCGAACAGGTGAAGGTCATCCTCGGCCAGGTCGCCGACGCGGGGCTGCTGGGCCGTACGGTCGTGCAGAGCTTCGACCCGGCGATCGTGCGCCTCGCCGGTGAGGCCGCCCCGGACGTGCGCCGGGGGCTGCTGCGCGACGGCTTCGACACCTCACAGGTCGAGGTGGCCGGCGAGCTGGGCGTCTCGTACTGCAACCCGTCCATGACCGCGGTGCTCGGCTCACCGGAGACGGTCGCCGCGCTGGCGGACGCCGGGGTGGCGGTCATGCCGTGGACGGCCAACGACATCGCGCTCTGGCCGGACCTGGTCGAGGCCGGTGTGGCCGGGCTCATCACCGACCACACCGGGGAGCTCACGGGCTGGTCCGCCGGGCGTCAGAAGGTCTCCGCCGGGGCCTCGTCCAGCTCGGCCTGAGGCACCGCCGCCTGGTTCTGCGGGGGCGGGTTGCCCTTGACGGTCGCCCGGATGGCCGCGGCCACGGCCGGGGTCACTCGCGCGTCGAAGACGCTGGGGATGATCACCGTCGGGTTGATCTTCTCCTCGCCGACCACGTTCGCGATGGCCATCGCCGCGGCGAGCGCCATCTCCTCGGTGAACTCCTCGGCGGCCACGTCGAGCATCCCGCGGAAGACGCCCGGGAACGCCAGCACGTTGTTGATCTGGTTGGGCTGGTCGGAGCGGCCGGTGGCCACCACGGCGGCGTGCTTGCGGGCCTCCCGCGGGTCCACCTCCGGGTCCGGGTTGGCCAGCGCGAAGACGATCGACTTGTCGGCCATCTTGGCGATGTCGTCGCCGGTCAGCAGGTTCGGGGCGCTGACCCCGATGAAGACGTCCGCCCCGACGATCGCGCCCGGCAGGTCACCCGAGTAGTTGTCCCGGTTGGTGTTCTCCACCAGCCATTCCCACGTCGGGTTCAGGTCCTCCATGCCGCGGTGCAGTGCGCCCCGGCGGTCGTACGCGATGATGTCGCCCACGCCCTGACGCAGCAGCAGCTTCATGATCGCCGTACCCGCGGCTCCCGCGCCCGACACGACCACCTTGACGTCGGCGAGGTTCTTGCCGACCACCCGCAGCGCGTTCGTCAGAGCGGCCAGCACGCAGATCGCGGTGCCGTGCTGGTCGTCGTGGAAGACCGGGATGTCGAGCAGTTCGCGCAGCCGCATCTCGATCTCGAAGCACCGCGGCGCGGCGATGTCCTCGAGGTTGATCCCCCCGTACGCCGGCGCGATCGCCTTCACGATGGCGACGATCTCGTCGGTGTCCTGGGTGTCGAGCACCACCGGCCACGCGTCCACGCCGCCGAACCGCTTGAACAGCGCCGCCTTGCCCTCCATCACCGGCATCGCCGCGGCCGGGCCGATGTTGCCCAGCCCGAGCACCGCGGAGCCGTCGCTGACCACCGCGACCGTGTTGCGCTTGATGGTCAGCCGGCGCGCGTCGGCGGGGTTCTCCGCGATGGCCATGCAGACCCGCGCCACGCCCGGCGTGTACGCCCGCGACAACTCGTCACGGTTACGCAGCGCGACCTTGGACGACACCTCGATCTTGCCGCCGAGGTGCAGCAGGAACGTACGGTCGGACACCTTCCGGACGTCCACGCCGTCCTGTTCCTCCAGGTTCTTGACGACCTGGTCGGCGTGCGTGGAGTCGGCGGTGTCGCAGGTGAGGTCGACCAGGACCCGGCCGGGGTCGGAGTCCACCACGTCGAGGGCCGTCACGATGGCGCCCGCCTCACCCACACAGGTGGTGAGCCGGCCGATGGACGAGGCGTCGGCGGTCACGGCGATCCGGATCGTGATCGAGAATCCTGCGCTGGGCAGGCGGGTGGTCACCACTGGGGTCCCTCCGTCGTTGGCGGGTGAGTATCCGCATTCTTGCGCTTCCGGAATATCAGTGGCCATCGCGGTGGTTACTGAAGAGTCAGACACTCCTGCGACAACGCCCAGCCCTGTTATGTGGATGCGCCGCCCGCTGTGGCGTGCCACGATCGGGCTGAGGAGGTCACCTTTTGCGAACAGAGCTTTTCGAACCCGACGTCACCACCGGTGAGCTGGAACTGGAGGAGCGGCACTCGCTGCGGCGCGTCGCCGGCCTCTCCACCGAGCTCACGGACATCACCGAGGTCGAGTACAGGCAGCTGCGGCTCGAGCGAGTAGTCCTGGTCGGCGTCTGGACCGAGGGCAGCGTCTCCGACGCCGAGAACTCGCTGACCGAGCTCGCGGCGCTGGCCGAGACGGCCGGCTCCCAGGTGCTCGAAGGCCTCATCCAGCGGCGCGGCCGGCCCGACCCCGCCACCTTCATCGGGCGCGGCAAGGTCGACGAGCTGCGTGACGTGGTTCTCGCCAGCGGCGCGGACACCGTCATCTGCGACGGCGAGCTCTCGCCCTCGCAGCTGCGCAACCTCGAACAGAAGACCAAGGTCAAGGTCGTCGACCGCACCGCGCTCATCCTCGACATCTTCGCCCAGCACGCGAAGAGCAAGGAAGGTAAGGCGCAGGTCGAGCTGGCCCAGCTGCAGTACCTGCTCCCGCGTCTGCGGGGCTGGGGTGAGTCGCTGTCCCGGCAGGGTGGCGGCGCCGGCGGCGGTTCCGGCGGCGGCGGTGTGGGCACGCGTGGTCCCGGTGAGACGAAGCTGGAGACCGACCGGCGCCGGATCAACCACCGCATCGCGAAGCTGCGGCGCGAGATCAAGGCGATGCGGACCGTACGCCAGACCAAGCGGTCCCGTCGCACCAACAGCGGTGTGCCGGCCGTGGCCATCGCCGGCTACACCAACGCCGGCAAGTCCAGCGTGCTCAACCGGCTGACGTCGGCGGGTGTGCTGGTCGAGGACGCGCTGTTCGCCACCCTCGACCCGACGACCCGGCGTACCGCCGCCGAGGACGGGCGCGTTTTCACGCTCTCGGACACGGTCGGCTTCGTGCGCCATCTGCCCCACCACATCGTCGAGGCGTTCCGCTCGACGCTGGAGGAGGTCGCGTACGCGGACCTCGTCGTGCACGTGGTCGACGGGGCCCACCCGGACCCCGAGGGTCAGGTCGCGGCCGTCCGCGAGGTGCTCGAGGAGGTCGGCGCCGAACGGATCCACGAGCTGCTGGTGGTCAACAAGATCGACGCCGCGGACGAGGAGACGATGCTGCGGCTCAAGCGGACCTGGCCCGACGCCGTCTTCGTCTCCGCCCGGTCGGGGCAGGGCATCGCCGACCTGCACGTGGCCATCGCGCAGCGGCTGCCGCGTCCGGCCGTGGAGCTGCGGGTGGTCCTCCCGTACGACCGGGGCGATCTGGTGGCCCGCATCCACCGGCGCGGTCAGGTTCTGGACACCCGGCACACCGACGAGGGCTCCGAGCTCCGCGTACGGGTGGACGAGCAGCTCGCCGCCGAGCTGGCGCCTTTCCGGGCATAACGCACATCACGGCACGTCGCTCTCCCGTGTGGACGGGGGAGCGGCGTGCCGTTCGCGTACCTCCCGGCGGCTGTGGCGTCGGGGCGCCGGCGGTGGCGCGGCCCGTCCCACCAGGGTTGATCCACGCGTAACACCGGCACGCGACACCGCATGCGACACTGATCGGATGCGGCGTCTCGTGTTCCCGGTCATCCTCGCCTCCGGGCTTGTGATGTTGGGGGCCGTGCCCGCCTCCGCCGAACCGGCCCCCGCGGCCACCCCGGCGAAGGCTGCGGCCGGCAAGAAGGTGTGCAAGGTCACCGATCCGCTCCTCAACGAGCTTTCCGGCATCGTGGCGACCGACGACGGCTACGTCGTCATCAACGACGGCACGGACAGCTCGTCCCGCGAGAAGGTGTTCTTCCTCAACGGGCAGTGCGACATCTCCGATCGGGTCTCCTTCAGCGGCCGGGGGCCGGCGGACACCGAGGACATGATCCTGGCGCCGGGCGGCAAGACGCTGTGGATCGCGGACACCGGCGACAACGGCGTACGCGCGAAGCCGGCTACCCACCGCGACACGATCAGCGTCTGGACCATGCCGGCCGACGGATCCAAGGAACCCAAGATCCACCGGCTCGCGTACCCGGACGGCGACTACCACGACGCCGAGGCGCTGCTCCTCGACGGCAAGGGCCAGCCGCTCGTCATCACCAAGGAGCTCATCGGCCCGGCCCAGATCTACGCGCCGGCGGCGGCCCTCAAGTCGAACAACACCGAGGGCGTACCGCTGAAGAAGGTCGGCCAGGTCGAGCTGCCGCGCACCTCCACCCCGGGCACCGCCTTCGCGCGGCTCGCGCAGGGCGTCGTCACGGGCGGTGCGATGTCGCCGGACGGCAAGAAGGTCGTGCTGCGGACGTACCTGGACGCCTTCGAATGGGACGTCGCCAACGGTGACGTGCTCGCCGCGCTGAAGAACAAGCCGCGCGTGACGGGCCTGCCCAACGAGCCGTTCGGCGAGGCCATCACCTACAGCGCGGACGGCAAGACCTTCGCCACGGTGTCCGACTTCGGCGACATCGACGAAGAGGACGCGACCAACTACATCCTCCGCTACACCCCGGCCACGCAGGTCTTCAAGGCCGACGCGGGCGCCGCCGGGGACGCCGCCAAGGACAAGGGCCCCAGCTGGTTCTCGCAGCTCAGCCTCTCCGACATCACGTACCTGGTGGGGGCAGTCGGCATCCTCGGCGCCCTGCTCGTCGGAGCGGGCATCTTCGGCATCGTCCGCTCCCGCAAGAAGCCCCACCCGGCCCCGGACGACATCGACGACGAACCGACCGGCCCCAAACCCAGCGACGCCGCGACCGAACTCCTCGCCGTCGGCGGCCCGCCGCGCACCGCGGGGGCGGCATCCGGCCCCGTGTACGGAGCAAAGGCCCCGCAGAAGGGCGGCGTGTACGGCGCAGGCGGCGGCCGACCGCCCGCCGCGCCCCCGGGCCGCCCCGGCGCGACGCCCCCGGGTGCCGCGCCGGCGGGCCGCCCCGGCGCAGCGCCGGCCGGGCGTCCGGGTGCCGTTCCGCCGGGCCGCCCGGGTGCTGCTCAGCCTGGTCGTCCGGGCGTCGCGCAGCCGGGTCGTCCGGCGGGTGGTCAGCCTGCCCGTCCTGCTGGTGGTCAGCCTGGTCGGCCCGCTGGCGGGCAGCCTGCTCGTCCCGCCGGTCAGCCGGGCCGTCCCGCGGGTGGTCAGCCCGCGCGTCCCGCCGGCGGTCAACCGGCTCGTCCCGCCGGTCAGCCGGGCCGTCCCGCGGGTGGTCAGCCTGCTCGCCCTGCTGGTGGTCAGCCGGCGCGCCCCGCGGGTGGTCAGCCCGCTCGGCCCGCTGGTGGGCAGCCCGCTCGTCCTGCTGCTCAGCCGGGCCGTCCCGCCGGTGGTCAGCCGGCCCGTCCCGCCGGCGGCGCGCCGGTGCGGCCGGGTCAGGGCGGCCAGCCCCGTCCCGCGGGCGGCGGCGGATCAGGCCGGCCCGGCGGAGGCGTCTACGGCGCCCCGCCCCCACCCCCACCGGGCGGCGGCCGCCAACAGAGCACGGGCTCACCCCGCCCCGCCGGCTTCTTCGGCACGCAGGGCCACGCCCCGTCCCGCCAGAACGGCGCGATGAACACCGGCACCCCGTACGGCCGCGACGGCCGATACCCGCAGGGCCGCTGACCCCGGCACAGCAAGCCCTCAGGCGAGGCCACTTGCTTTGAGCGAGGCCACTTGCTTTGAGCGAGGCCACTTGCTTTGAGCGAGGCCACTTGCTTTGAGCGAGGCCACTTGCTTTGAGCGAGGCCACTTGCTTTGAGCGAGGCCACTTGCTTTGAGCGAGGCCACGCGCTTTGAGCGAGGCCACGCGCTTTGAGTGACGCCACTCGCCCAGCGCAAGGCCGCCCGCCTTGCGCAAGGCCACGGACGACACGACGGCCGGCCCACCGGGTGGTGGGCCGGCCGCCGCCTGTTGATCCGTCGTCGACCGGTGGGCCCGCTGTCGGCCTGTCGTCGCACCCCTTCGCAGGGCGATCGTTCTTCCCGGCGTGCCCGTCAGACGCGGCGCAGCACCGCCACGACCCGGCCCATGATGGTCGCGTCGTCGCCGGGGATCGGGTCGAACGCCGGGTTCGCCGGCATCAGCCACACGTGCCCGTCGCGCTGCCGGTAGCTCTTCACCGTGGCCTCACCGTCGATCATCGCGGCGACGATGTCGCCGACGTTCGCCGTGGGCTGCTGGCGGACCACCACCCAGTCGCCGTTGCAGATCGCCGCGTCGATCATCGAGTCGCCCTTGACCTCGAGCATGAAGACCTCGCCCTCGCCGACGAGCTCGCGCGGCAGCGGGAAGAACTCCTCCACCGCCTGCTCGGCCAGAATCGGCCCGCCCGCGGCGATGCGGCCCACCAGCGGAACGTACGCCGGGGTCGGGCGCGCCGACCGCAGCGTCTCGTCGTCGACGAGGTCGCTGGGCGAGCGCACGTCCACCGCGCGCGGGCGGTTCGGGTCGCGGCGCAGGAAGCCCTTCTTCTCGAGCTCCTTCAACTGGTACGCGACGCTCGACGGGGAGACCAGCCCGACCGCCTCGCCGATCTCGCGGACGCTCGGGGGATAGCCGTACCGCTCCACCCAGTCCTTGATGAATTCGAGGATCCGGCGTTGCCGGGCCGTCAGATCGGCAGTGACCAGATCCGGGAACTGGCTGACCACCGGGGTGACCGACCGCAGCTGCGGCGCGTCCGCGGCGCGGGAGCGGGCCGGGGAACGACGGCGCAGGCCCGCCCTGGTGCTCGCGGCCTCAAGCTTGGAGTCCTTCTGGTCTTGCCGGATCGTCCGGTCGTCGCTCGACACGTCCGCCCTCCTTGTCGGCCACGGCCTCGACGGCACGTGGTCAGCTCGCGGAGCCGGACGGAAGTCGTGGGGATGGACTCGCGCCCGGCTGACCCCTCTTGATGTAGGACCGTATCGGCGCGGTACGACATATTCAAACATCTGTACGACTTTCTCTCGGCGTGTCGCCCGGAAGTGCTCGACTTCCGTACGCCTGTTCTGATACACCGTCGTACGGGCGTTCGATCGAACGCTTGTCCGAGCGACGCATGCGAGGAAAGGAATACGCCGTGGTAACCACAGGTGTCCGTACGGGGCGGCCGGCGCCACTCCGGTTGACGCGGCGAGGCCGGATCGTGGTCCTGGCCTTCTTCGTGCTGATGGCGTCGCTCGCCAGCGCAGTGTTGTGGACCACTGCCTCACGCGCCGACGACCCGGTGCAAGGCCCGGCGCCGACGGTCGTGGTCCAGCCGAACGATTCGCTGTGGTCCATCGCGGAGCGGGTCGCGCCGGACCGCGCGCCGCTCGGTGTGATCGACGACATCCGTCAGCTCAACGACATCGACGACTGGTACGTCTACGCCGGCGAAACCCTCGTCCTCCCACGCGGGCGCTGAAAGGCGGCGGCGGTCTGAGGGTCGCTGTGGATCCGGTTCAATGTCCCTCGGGGCCGGGCTCTGTGCCGCCATGCCCCGCCCTGTCGCACCTCGCCCGCGGCGCCGCGTTGCACTGGCTTGCCGCGTTGCACTGGCTTGCCGCGTTGCAGCGGCTTGCCGCGTTGCGGCGGCCTGCCGCGCTGCACTGGCTTGCTGTGCCGGCGACTCGGGCAGCGAGGCCATGGCGGCCGTGCCTACCCGGGCCGCACGAATCCTGCGCCACACCTTGCTCTCACCTCGTCCCGGGAGACGCCTTGTTCTCGCGTCGGCCGCGCAGCGCTCGACCCACGCGCCGGGCGGCGTTGCGCCGGTTCGATATGCGGCGCGCCTGGCCTGCGTCGCGCCCGGCCTGCGGCGTGCCCGCCCGCGCGGCGCCGCCTGCAGCGCACCGGCCGCGCCACCTGCGCCACGTCCGGCCTGCGCCACGTCCGGCCTGCGCCACGTCCGGCCTGCGCCGCGCCCGGCCTGCGCGGCGCCGCCTGCGGCGTGCCCGGCCCGCGCTGTGCTCGGCCTGCGCCACGCCCGGCCCGCGCTGCGCCGCCTGCGCCGCGCCCTGCCCGCGCCGCGCCCTGCCCCCGCGCCCTGCCCCGCGCCGCGCCCTGCTCTGCCCCCTTGTCTCAGGCTCGCCGACTCTCGATCGAACGTGATCAACAACGCTTCGCCGTGCGGTATCGAGTGAGGGCCGGAGAGTGTTGATCAAGGTTTACGGTGCTGGCCGTGACCGGCGCGGCACCGGTCGTGTTGAGGTAGAAAATACGGCGCGCCGACGCGCCGGTGAACTTGCGTCGGTGTCCGCAGGGGCCTAACGTCGACCCCAACATCTAGTAGTTACAAGGGTGTAAGTCGTCCACAGGTTGGGGTCTGGTCCCCCCGTCGTCCACATGTTCGGCCACAGCTCCGAGGCGGAAATTGATCACCGCGGGGCTGCGTTCGGCGTGCCTGGAGGTGGGAGTGCCGGGGGCAACGGCCGGGGATGACGGCCCGGTGACAGGAGGACTGCGGTGCGGTGCCCGTACTGCCGGCACGCGGATTCCCGCGTGGTCGACTCGCGTGAGGCCGACGACGGTCAGTTGATCCGTCGCCGTCGCTCGTGCCCCGAGTGCGGCAAGCGGTTCACCACCGTCGAGGAGGCGGTGCTCGCAGTGGTCAAGCGCAGCGGCGTCACCGAGCCCTTCAGCCGGACGAAGATCATGAGCGGGGTGCGCAAGGCCTGCCAGGGCCGGCCCGTCGACGAGGACTCGATCGCCCTGCTCGCCCAGCGGGTGGAGGAGACGGTCCGCGCCAAGGGGGCGGCCGAGGTGCCGAGCCACGACGTCGGGCTGGCGATCCTCACCCCGCTGCGCGAGCTTGACCAGGTCGCCTACCTCAGATTCGCGAGCGTCTACAAGTCGTTCGACTCGCTGGACGAGTTCGAGCGCGAGATCTCCGAGCTGCGGGAAGCGGCGAGCGCAAGGGAAGCGGCGAACGCCCGGGAAGCGGCGAGCTCCAGGGAGGCGGCCAGCTCCAGGGAGGCCGCGAACTCCAGGGAGGCCGCGAACTCCAGGGAGATGACGGCCGCGCGCCACGTCGTTCCCACGAGATCGAGCGGGCGGCGGCCGGGAGGCCCGGACACGCCGGACAATCGGCTGCCGAAGATCGGCGACCGGTCGCCCTAGGAAGAGGCGAGCTCAGCTCGGCGAGGGCGGGGTGGGCACGGAGCGCGTCGGCGGGCGCCCTGTGCCGCACGTGGAGGCGGTCGCCTCGCGGCACCCGTACCTGAAAAAGCGCAGCAGGAGCCGCACGAAAAAGCGCAGCAGGAGCCGCACGGAGGCTGCGCGTACCGAAGAAGGCTTGGAAGAAGGCGCGGTCCCACGGACCGCGACCGATGTCGGAAAACGGATCGCGGTGGGGAAGCCGCGATCGTTCGAGGGGGAGCACTCATGGCCGGTGACGGCATCACAGCAGGTCGGCAGCGCAGTCGCGCTGGTAACGGGGGCGCCGCGGTCGGGGGGCTGCGCGTCGAGCGGGTGTGGACGACCGAGGGTGTCCACCCCTACGACGAGGTGGAGTGGGAACGCCGCGACGTCGTCATGACGAACTGGCGGGACGGTTCCGTCAACTTCGAGCAGCGGGGCGTCGAGTTCCCGGAGTTCTGGAGCGTCAACGCCGCGAACATCGTCACCACCAAGTACTTCCGGGGTGCGGTCGGCACGCCGGAGCGGGAGCGGTCGCTCAAGCAGCTCATCGACCGCGTGGTGAAGACCTACCGCAAGGCCGGTGAGGACCACCACTACTTCGCGACCCCGGCCGATGCCGAGCTGTTCGAGCACGAGCTGACCTGGATGCTGCTGCACCAGGTGTTCAGCTTCAACTCGCCGGTCTGGTTCAACGTCGGCACCAAGTCGCCGCAGCAGGTCAGCGCGTGCTTCATCCTGTCCGTGGACGACTCGATGGACTCCATCCTGGACTGGTACAAGGAGGAGGGGCTGATCTTCAAGGGCGGCTCCGGCTCCGGCGTGAACCTGTCCCGGATCCGCTCCTCGAAGGAGCTGCTCTCCTCCGGCGGCACCGCCAGCGGCCCGGTCAGCTTCATGCGGGGCGCGGACGCCAGCGCGGGCACCATCAAGTCCGGCGGCGCCACCCGGCGCGCGGCCAAGATGGTCATCCTCGACGTCGACCACCCGGACATCGAGGAGTTCGTCACCACCAAGGCGCGCGAGGAGGACAAGATCCGCGCGCTGCGGGACGCCGGCTTCGACATGGACCTCGGCGGGTCCGACATCGTCAGCGTGCAGTACCAGAACGCCAACAACTCGGTGCGCGTCAGCGACGAGTTCATGCGGGCGGTCGAGGAGGGCGGCACGTTCGACCTGCGCGGCCGGCTGCACGGCGAGGTCATCGAGACCATCGACGCCAAGAAGCTGTTCCGCGACATCGCCCAGGCCGCGTGGGAGTGCGCCGACCCGGGCATGCAGTACGACGACACCATCAACGACTGGCACACCAACCCCGAGACCGGCCGGATCACCGCGTCGAACCCGTGCTCGGAGTACATGTCGCTGGACGACTCGTCCTGCAACCTGGCCTCGCTGAACCTCATGAAGTTCCTCACCCCCGAGGGTGGCTTCGAGGTCCAGAAGTTCGTCAAGAGCGTCGAGTTCGTCATCACCGCGATGGAGATCTCCATCGCGTTCGCCGACTTCCCGACCCAGCGGATCGGCGAGACCACGCGGGCCTACCGCCAGCTCGGCATCGGGTACGCGAACCTGGGCGCGCTGCTGATGGCGTCCGGCCTGCCGTACGACTCGGAGGGTGGCCGTAGCGTCGCCGCCGGCATCACCTCGCTCATGACGGGTACGGCGTACCGCCGGTCCGCGGAGATGGCCGGGGTCGTCGGCCCGTACGACGGCTACGCCCGCAACGCCGAGGCGCACAAGCGCGTCATGCGTAAGCACGCCGCCGCGAACGACGAGATCCGCCCGACCAGCCCGGTCGCCACCGCGCTGGTCAAGGAAGCCACCAAGCAGTGGCAGGACGGCATCAAGATCGGCGAGAAGAACGGCTGGCGCAACGCCCAGGCTTCCGTGCTCGCGCCGACCGGCACCATCGGCCTGATGATGGACTGCGACACCACCGGTATCGAGCCCGACCTGGCCCTGGTCAAGTTCAAGAAGCTCGTCGGCGGCGGCTCGATGCAGATCGTCAACCAGACGGTGCCGCGCGCGCTGCGCAGCCTCGGCTACCCCGAGGAGCAGGTCGAGGCGATCATCGAGCACATCTCCGACCACGGCAACGTCGTCGACGCCCCCGGCCTCAAGCCGGAGCACTACCCGGTGTTCGACTGCGCCATGGGCGAGCGCACCATCGCCCCGATGGGTCACGTCCGGATGATGGCCGCGGTGCAGCCGTTCATCTCCGGCGCGATCTCCAAGACGGTCAACATGCCGGAGTCGGCGACCGTCGAGGACATCGAGCACATCCACTTCCAGGGCTGGAAGCTGGGCCTCAAGGCGCTCGCGATCTACCGCGACAACTGCAAGGTCGGCCAGCCGCTCTCCGTGGCGAAGCCGAACAAGGCGGCGGCGGAGACCCCGGCCGAGGCCCAGGTCGAGAAGGTCGTCGAGAAGGTCGTCGAGTACCGGCCGGTCCGCAAGCGGCTCCCGAAGAAGCGCCCGTCGGAGACGGTGTCGTTCTCGGTGGGCGGCGCCGAGGGCTACCTGACGGCGTCCTCGTACCCGGACGACGGCCTCGGCGAGGTCTTCCTCAAGATGTCGAAGCAGGGCTCCACCCTGGCCGGCGTCATGGACGCGTTCTCCGTGGCGATCTCGATAGGACTCCAGTACGGCGTCCCGCTCGAGACGTACGTCAGCAAGTTCACCAACATGCGCTTCGAGCCGGCCGGCATGACCGACGACCCGGACGTCCGCATGGCCGCGTCGGTGATGGACTACATCTTCCGTCGCCTCGCGCTGGACTTCCTGCCGTACGACACCCGCGCCGAGCTGGGCATCTTCACCGCCAAGGAGCGCGCCGCCCAGGTCGCTGCCGAGGCGGCGGAGGCGGCCGGCGTGGACCTGGCGGGCATGGCGGCCTCGGCCCCCGTCTCCGCCCCGGTCGGCGCGGCCACGACTCCGGCGGCCCCGGCCCCGGTGTCGGCCGCGGTGGAGGGCATCACGTCGGAGCCCGAGAAGGCCCCGCACTCCTCGACGGAGCTGCTGGAGAAGGTGCTCGGCACGTCGGCGGACGCGCCGCTGTGCTTCACCTGCGGCACGAAGATGCGCCCGGCGGGCAGCTGCTACGTCTGCGAGGGCTGCGGCTCGACGTCAGGCTGCAGCTGACACGCTGACCCGATGAGCGTTGCCTCCCACCCCGGCCGGGGGGGGAGGCACCCCTGTTTTTCAGGCCGTCGGCGGCCCGCCCCGGTCGCGGCCGGACAATCCCAGCGCGCGGTCCAGCAGCGGCGCGGTCTCCGGCACGGGTACTTCCGGGCCGTACGCCTTGACCTGCCGCCCCAGTTCGGCGGTCCGGTCGACCTCCCGGTGGAGGAACGCCAGCACGTCGTCGTCCCACGTGGGGGACTGTCCGGTGGCTCGCGCCAGGTCCCAGCCATGCACGACGAGCTCGCCGAGCGCCATGCCGCCGACGAACGTCGCGGGAAGCGGGTCGCCGCCGCCCATCGTGGTCAGGCCCTCCCACGCCGACGGGTCCGACCACGCGTCGGCCAGCGCGGTGAGCGCGTCAGCGAGGGATGCGGCCGGCGGGGGAGCCGCGGAGCTGCCGGCTGCGGCGGTGAGGATCGGGGCCCACTCGGCCAGGTGCTCGAGGAGCCCTCGTACGGTCAGGTCCGTGCACGGCGTCGGCAGGTCGAGCTGGTCCTGGCCGATGGCCTGCAGCACCGCCAGGGTCGGCCCGAGGGCCGGCTTCAGAAGGTCGTGTTCCCGCATGGCCGCCGACGATACGGTGAGCGGCGGACGGCGGTCTTGAACAAACGCGACGCCGGGGGTGGCCATGCCGAGGGACGCGCGGGAGCTGCGCGGTGCCTGGGCTTCCTTCCAGACCATCCGGTACGCCGACCCGCCGCCCGAGCTGG
Source organism: Nucisporomicrobium flavum (assembly GCF_016464385.1). Taxonomy (GTDB): domain Bacteria; phylum Actinomycetota; class Actinomycetes; order Mycobacteriales; family Micromonosporaceae; genus Actinoplanes; species Actinoplanes flavus_A. The sequence goes on from NZ_JADMLH010000003.1 coordinate 206,322, forward strand.
CCGCGCTCGTGGACCACTACTGGGGCGTGGAGTGGGATCTTCGCGGGCAGCCGCCGTACCGTCAGAAGGTCGTGCCCTATCCGTGCGTGCACGTGACGTTCCGGGACGGCGAGGTGCTGGTCACCGGCCCGGCGCGGCGGCATGTCGTGCGGGTGCTGGAGGGGCGCGGGCGGGTGTTCGGTGTGGCGTTCCGGCCCGGCTGTTTCCGTCCCTTCGCGGATGCTCCCGCCGCGACGCTGGTGGGACGGTCGGTGCCGGCCGCGGAGGTCTTCGGCGCCGTGCCGCGGGAGGACGGGATCGAGGAGTTCCTGTGGGCGCGGCTACGGCCGGATCCGCTCGCCGGTACGGTGGCGGCCATCGTCGAGCACGTACGCCGCGACCCGCGCATCACCCGCGCCGACCAGCTCGCCCGCGACCACGGCATGGGGCTGCGCCGGCTGCAGCGGCTGTTCCGGGAGTACGTGGGCCTCGGCCCGAAGTGGGTCATCCGCCGCTACCGCCTGCACGAGGTGGGCGAGCGTCTCGCCGCGGGAAGCGTCGACTGGGCGGCGGTGGCGGCGGAGCTCGGGTACGCCGACCAGCCGCACCTCGTCCGCGACTTCACCGCTATGGTCGGCGAGTCCCCGACCGCGTACGCCCAGCGCTACGCCCGGTAGAGGTTCAGCGGCCGTGGCTGACGTCGTTCGGCGGGTACTTGTCCACGTAGCGGTCCAGCCGGTCGGCGCGCAGCGCGGCGAACAGCTCCTCGCAGCGCTCGGCGTCGGGCACCATCACCGCACCGACCCCGGCCACGTCGCGGTTCTCGGCGATGGGCAGCGTCATGAACGTCAGATCCTTCGGGCGCAGGCTCCGCAGCGTGTACGCCAGGCGCTGCACGGGCATGCGGCGGTCCACGGTGAGCATGCCGGCCGCGGCCCGTACGAGCCGGTCCAGCGCGCGCGGATCGGTGAGCATGTTCCGGTCGGCGACCTTCTCGGCGAGCGCCCGCAGATACTGCTGATGCCGCTTGGCCCGGTCGAAGTCGTCGTTGGGCAGGCCCCTGCGCTGGCGTACGTAGTACTCCGCGAGCTTGCCGTCGAGGTGCACCTTGCCGGCGGTGAAGAGCACACAGCGGCGGGACCGGCCCTGCGGATCGGTGCACGGCGCCGACGGGTACGGGCTGTCCTCCGGCAGGAACCGGTACCTGTCGACGGCCGTCTTGTCGATGACGACGTCGACGCCGCCGACCAGATCGGTGAGTTTCCGGACTCCGGCGAAGTCCACGATGATCGGCCAGTCGACCGTGCTGCCGGTGAAGTGGTCGAGCGTCTGCACGAGCCGGGGTGCACCGCCCCGGGCGAACGCCGCATTGACCTTGTCCCGTCGTCCCGGCTCGCCGTCGGCCGTGGCGATCGGGAGGTAGGTGTCGCGGGGAACGGAGATCAGATAGGCGTGGCGGGTCCCCGCGGGGATGTGGACGAGGATGACGACGTCGCTGCGACCGTCCCCGGGTTCGCCCTTCGTGCGGCTGTCCGATCCGATGAGCAGCAGATTCAACGGACCGCGCACCTTCGGCGGTTCCGTCCTGCCGCCGGACCGGGTCGGTGCGGGAAGCAGGTCGGCCCGGTTGACCCGGCTTTCGTAACGGCCCGAGAGGGCGTGGAGGCCGGCCACGGCCGCCACCGATCCGGTGGCGAGAACGGCGACGACGACGGCGAGCACCAGGCGCCAGCGGCGGCGGGGACGAGGACCTCCTGCCATGCCGTCACACCCCTACGAACGTGTAGCCGGAATCGAGGAGCACCGGGATGAAGTGCCGCAGTGCCTGCACGGTCTGCGACCGGTCGCCGCCCCCGTCGTGGGTGAGCACGATCGACCGGTTCCCCACCTGGTTCAGGACCTTCGAGCTGATGTGTGCGCTGCCCGGGTTGTCCCAGTCCCGCGGGTCGACATCCCACGCTATGGAGGTCTGGCCCATCGCCGCGCATTCGGTGAACACGGTGCGGGACCAGTTGCCGTAGGGGGCACGGAACAGGGTCGGCGTCCGCCCGGTCGTGGCGGCGACGGTCTCGACGGCACGTCCTATCTCGGTCTTCACCTTGCCGGCGGGGAGTTTTCTCAGGTTCGCGTGCGACCAGGTGTGGGTGCCGACGGCGTGCCCGGCGTCCGCGATGGACCGGATGAGGCCGGGATGGGCCGCCGCGCTCTGGCCGATGACGAAGAACGTCGCGGTCACGTGGTGCTTCCGCAGAATCTTCAGAATCTCAGGGGTGTACCTCGGGTCCGGGCCGTCGTCGAGGGTCAGGGCCACCACCTTCGACCCCTTCCGGGCGGACGAGGCGGGTACGACGTATCGCGGCTCCCGCTGCACCGGAATGCCGGACGGTGTGGGTGGCGGAGACGGCGGCGGGGGTGGCGGCGGAGTCGACGGGAGCAGCGCCTGCGCAGTAGGACCGGGCGCGGGCGGCTGTTCCTTCGCACAGGCGCTGAGCAGGGTGAGACCGCCGAGGGCGAGGAACACCCGCCGGCTGCCGCCTTGTCGTTGCGTCATCCTCGTCACCACCTCCGGCTTCGTGCGGTCACGAAGTGGTGGAAAGTCTGGCGACGGCATATCAGGAACTGATGAGGACCTGCCCCTCAGGCGTCTTTTCCTGCCGTGTCGAGGACGGAGGGGCAGACCCGCGGCCACCCCGTGTCGCTGTTCACAGACCGCTGGATGACGGGCATCGCACCGCTTTAACGGTTAAGTTCGGAAGGTGAGCGCTGACCTTCTCGACCCTCCCCGCCTCGAGCGAGCCAAGGTCGCCGTCGGCGTCACCTTCGCCACGAACGGGCTCGCCTTCGGTGGCTGGCTCGCCCGCGCCCCCGCCGTACGGGATGATCTCGGGCTGTCCCCGGCCGGTTTCGGCCTCCTGCTGCTGTGCCTGTCCGGGGCGGCCGTGGCCGCGATTCCGCTGGCCGGGCCCCTCGTGCAGCGCCTCGGCCCGGCCCGTGCGGTGCTGTTCGGCAGCATGTCCGTGGTCGCGGGCCTGGTCGGTCTCGGCCTGGGCGCGGCCGCCGGGTCGGTGCCGCTCGCCGGCTTCGGCCTGGTCCTGATCGGCATGGGCAACAGCACCTGGGACGTCGCGATGAACGTCGAGGGCGCGGACGTGGAACGGCGGCTCGGCCGCACGCTGATGCCCCGCTTCCACGCCGGGTTCAGCGTGGGCACGGTCGGGGGAGCGGGGATGAGCGCGGGCGCCGCGGCGGCCGGCGTGAGCGTCACCGCGCAGGTCCTGCTCACCGCGGCGCTGGCGGCGGCGGTCATGCTGGTCACGGTCCGCCGCTTCCTGCCGGTGCCGCAGGCGGACGGCGAGCCGGCGCCGCACGGCCGGGTCCGCGACGCCTGGCGCGAGCCGCGCACCCTGCTGATCGGCGTCATCATGCTCGGCTTCGGCTTCACCGAGGGCGCGGCGAACGACTGGCTGGCGATCGGCCTGGTCGACGGTTACGGCGCCTCCGAGGCGGTCGGCGCGATCGGCTTCGGCTTCTTCGTGACGGCGATGACGCTGGGACGGCTCTTCGGCGGTTCCGCGATCGAACGCTGGGGCCGGGTGACGACGCTGCGCCTCACGGCGGTGTCCGCGCTGGCCGGCCTGCTCCTCGTGGTCTCCGGCATCGGCATCCCGGCCGTCCTGGCCGGCGCGCTGCTGTGGGGCGCGGGCGCGTCGCTCGGCTTCCCGATCGGCATGAGCGCGGCGGCCGACGACCCGCTGCGCGCGGCGATCCGGGTGTCGGTCGCGGGCTCCATCGGGTACGGCGCCTTCCTCGCCGGCCCGCCACTGATCGGGCTGCTGGCCGAGCACGTCGGCGTGCTGAGCGCGCTGCTCGTGGTGGTCGTGGCGATCGGGCTCGGCCTCATCGGTTCCGCCGCGTCGCGCCCGCTCCCACAGGAGGAATCAGCGGGTCTGCAGAAAATCGCCGATCAGTGAGGCGAGCAATTCCGGCTGTTCGATGACCATCGCATGCGACGCGTCCTCCAATTGCAGGTATCGCATGCGCGGGTTCAGCTTCGCGCCCGTGGATGCCTGGTCCACCAGATAACGGCGGTGTGCGGCGTACAGGTCGGCGAAGGGCTCCTGCTCCGGAAGATCGCGGGTGGCGAGAACGGCCAGCGTCGGTGCGGGCGTCGAGGCGTAAACCGGGCCCAGGTCGAGCTCGCTCATCAGCGTACGCAAGGAAGCGGAGGTCTCGGCGGACGGCCGCAGCGACGTCTCCCCGTCGCGGTGCGCGAGATTGCGCCGGAAGCCCTCGATCCACACCTTTTCGTTGGCGCCCATGTCGCGGGCCGCCATCCGCTGCCGTTCCACGAGATCGGGCAGCTCGGTGGCCGGAATCACCTGCCCCATCCTTTCCTGCATCCCGTCGAAGACCGTGTGCAACCGCGCCAATTCGGCGGCGGCCTTCTCCGGGTCCAGCCCCGGCAACTGCTCCACACGCGACGGTGGCGGATTGCCGTCCAGGCTCACCACTCCCGGCGATTCCGGATGCCGTTGCCCCCACAGCACCGCGAGCATTCCGCCGAGCGAATGCCCGACAACGGCAGGACGATCCAATTCCAGATGTACGGCCACAGCGGCGATGTCTCCGAGAGCGTCATCCCAGGTCCACGGGCCGTCCCCGGAGCGCCCGTGCCCGCGCAGGTCCATGGTGACGACGCGGTGCCGGGGCCGCAGTGCCCGCGCCAGCGTCGTCATCATCGCCAGATTCCCGCCCGCGCCGTGCAGGAGCAGCAGCGGGGGCTGGTCCCCGCCGAAGTCCCGGACGGCCACGGGAAGCGTCCCGGCGTCGACCAGACGGTCATTGATCACAGGTCATCCCTCTTTCGCTGTTCCGCCGCCCGGAGCCGGTCGCGGACCGCTGCCGACGGTACGCCGCCGTCCGGATGCCGCGGCAGCTTCCCGCGGCGTACGAGGTCGTGCACGCCCTGCCGGCTGATGCCCAGCATCGCGCCGGCCGTCGCCAGCGACACCGACTCGGCCGCCGGATGCCCCACCCGCATCGCCACGACCTGCCCCAGCGGCGTACGCCACCACTCCAGCGGCGGGTCGAACGCCCGGTCACCCGGGTAGAGCGTCGCCACGAGCCGGATCGCGGTGTGCGTGGCGGCCCGGTCGTCGCCGTCGCGCAGGACCCCGGCCCACCGGCGCGCCCGGGACCGGACGACGTCGCGCATGGCGGCCACCGAGTCGTCGCCGTCGAGCAGGATCTCCAGCGGGTCCAGCAGCCGTACGTCGAGCAGCCGGACGATCTGCTCGACGAGGTCCGGTTCGCTGGGCACCCGGCCATCCTCAGCTACTTGACAGTGAGTGTCAAGCGCTGCGGCCGTACGCTCGTACCCGTGAAACGGCGGTCCGGCAGTGAGCCCTTGGCGCCGCGCCCGCTCACGCAGCCGCATCCGTCCCGGCTGGCCCCCGACCACCCTCAGCGGGCGGAGATCCTGGCTTCGCACGCCGCGGCGCTGGAGGCGGGGCAGGCGGGCTACCTCGACCCGGGCACCGGGTTGTTCGTGCTCACCGCCGCGTTCCTCGCGGACCGGGGGACGTGCTGCGGGCGCGGGTGCCGGCACTGCCCCTACGTGAACGGGCCCTGACCCCCGCGCATCCCTGAGCTCAGTGGGCGTCGACGAACACCCGTGAAGCGACCTCGCGCGGCAGCCGGATCTTGTCGCCCGACCGGTCGATCGTCACGCCGTCCCGCTCCTGCGCCACCGTCACCGTCGCGCCCGGGTCGATGCCGGCCGCGTGCAGCTGCCGCAGCACCCCGGCGTTGGTCTGGACGCTCTCGCAGATCCGTCGCACCACGACGCTGCCGCTGAGCCCCGGGAACGCCAGGTTGCGCTCGCCCGAGTTGACCACCGTGGCGCTGCTGTCCAGCGGCTCCTCCGGCGGGATGCCGAGCACCTCGAGGCCGGGGATGGGGTTGCCGTACGGCGAGCGGGTCGGACGGTTGAGCAGCTCGTACACCTTCTTCTCGACCGAGTCGCTCATCACGTGCTCCCAGCGGCAGGCCTCCTCGTGGGCCTCCTCGTAGGGCATGCCGATGACGTTGACGAGCAGCAGCTCGGCGAGGCGGTGCTTGCGCATGACCGCGACCGCCGCGACCCGGCCCTGCTCGGTGAGCAGCAGGTGCCGGTCGTTCTCCACGGTCAGCAAGCCATCGCGCTCCATCCGCGCGACCGTCTGGCTGACCGTCGGACCGCTCTGGTGCAGGCGCTCGGCGATGCGGGCCCGCAGCGGCGGGACGCCTTCTTCCTCGAGCTCGAGGATCGTGCGCAGGTACATCTCGGTGGTGTCGACGAGATCATTCACAGTGCGGCCCTCCCAGCAGCGATGTTACCTCGTAGCCGGGGGTTGACTTCGTGCCGACGAGGTGGTGTGGAGACCTTACCGAACCGCCCCGCACGCCGTCCGTACGGGACAAATCCCCCGGGCCTTCGGCCGCGACTCTGTCGGACCCGCGTGGCAGAGTGACTGCCATGGCGGACGGCACGACGGCGGTGGTGTGGGACGAGGCGCTGCTCGCGTATGACATGGGTGAGCATCCGCTCAATCCCGTGCGCGTCGAGCTGACCATGGCACTCGCCCGGGAGCTGGGCGTTCTCGACCGTCCCGGGGTGCGGATGGTGACGCCCACGCCCGCCGACGACGCGGCGCTGACCCGCATCCACCGCGCCGACTACCTCGAGGCGGTCCGGTTCGCACCGCATGACCCGTTCTTCCGCGGGTGGGGCCTCAACACCCCCGACAATCCCGTGTTCGAGGGCATGCACGAGGCTTCGGCGCGCATCTGCGGCGCCACGATCGCCGCGGTCGAGGCGGTCTGGTCGGGCGAGGCCGCCCGGGCCGTCAACGTCTCCGGTGGCCTGCACCACGCGATGGCCGCCCGGGCGTCCGGCTTCTGCGTCTACAACGACCCTGCCGTGGCCATCGCCCGCCTGCTCGACCTCGGCGCGGAGCGGGTCGCGTATGTCGACATCGACGTGCACCACGGCGACGGCGTGCAGGCCGCCTTCTACGACGACCCCCGCGTCCTCACCGTGAGCCTGCACGAGTCGCCCCTGGCGCTCTTCCCCGGCACGGGCTTCCCCGGGGAAACCGGAGGACCCTCGGCCGACGGTACGGCGGTGAACATCGCGCTGCCGCCCGGCACCTCCGACGGCGGCTGGCTGCGAGCGTTCCACGCGGTGGTGCCCTCGGTGGTGCGCGCGTTCCGGCCGCAGCTCCTGTTCACCCAGTGCGGGGCGGACGCGCACCGCCTCGACCCGCTCGCCGACCTGCGCCTGTCGGTGGACGGCCAGCGCGCGGCCTACGTCGCGTTGCGTGCGCTGGCCGAGGAGGTGTGCGACGGCCGCTGGGTCGCCACCGGCGGCGGCGGATACGCGCTGGTCGAGGTGGTTCCGCGGGCGTGGACCCACCTGCTCGCGGTGGCGACGGGCGAGCCGCTCGACCCGGCGACACCGACCCCGCCGGCCTGGCGGCGCCTCGCCGCGGAGCGCTGCCCCCGGCGCATCGTCCCGGAGACCCTCACGGACGGCGTCCCGCCGCCGGCCGAGAAGTGGGAGCCGGGCACGGCCCACGACCCGGTCGACAAGGCCATCATGGCGACCCGGATGGCGGTGTTCCCGCAGCACGGCCTCGACCCCCACGACCCCCGCGACTGACCCGCAGGGCCCACGCGCCCGGCATACCGCACCAGACCTCCCGGCCGGGACCGGCCGGGAGGACCGAAGACCCGCGACAGCCCTGCCGCGAGCGCCCAGACTGGGGAGGTGACAGCGGTGACCAGAGATGCCGACGTGCTGCTCTCCGACGGCAGCGCCGTGCACCTGCGGCCGATCCGGCCCGAGGACGCACCGGCCATCGTGGAGTTCCACTCGCGGATGAGCGACCGCACCCGGTATCTGCGCTACTTCTCGCCGTACCCGCGGATTCCCGAGCGCGACCTCGAGCGGTTCGTCAACGTCGACCACCGGGAGCGCGAGGCGTTCGTCATCGTCACGGGCACCCGGATCATGGCCGTCGGCCGGTACGAGCGGCTCGGGCCCGACTCGCCCGAGGCCGAGGTGGCGTTCGTGGTCGAGGACGCGTACCAGGGGCGGGGGATCGGGTCGGTGCTGCTGGAGCATCTGGCCGACGCCGCGCGGGAGAACGGCATCCTGCGGTTCGTCGCCGAGGTGCTCCCGCAGAACGCCGGGATGCTGCGCGTCTTCAGCGACTTCGGCTACCAGATCCAGCGCAAGTACGCCGACGGTGTGGTGCACCTGAGCTTCCCGATCGCCCCGACCGAGAAGTCGCGGGAGGTGCAGGAGAGCCGCGAGCAGCGTACGGAGGCCAAGTCCATCGCGCGGCTCCTGCATCCCCGCGCCGTCGCGGTGTACGGAGCGAGCCGCAGCGGGCAGGGCATCGGCGCCGCGATCCTCGGGCACATCCGGGACGGCGGTTACACCGGCACGATCGTGCCCGTGCACCCCCGCGCCGACCGGGTGGCGGGGCTACCGGCCTACCGGTCGGCGACCCAGCCCGGTGTTGCGGTTGATCTGGCGCTGATCGCCGTACCCCCCGACGGGGTGACCTCGGCCGTGGCGGACGCGGCCGCAGCCGGCGTGGGAGGCCTGGTCGTGGTCTCGGCCGGCTTCGCCGAGTCCGGCGCGGACGGCGTGGCCGCCCAGCGGGCGCTGGTCGACGCGGCCTTCGCGGCGGGCATGCGCGTCGTGGGCCCCAACTGCCTGGGGATCGCCAACACCGACCCGTCCGTACGCCTGAACGCGACGCTCGCGCCCGCCCTGCCGGCGGCGGGGCGGGTGGGCTTCTTCAGCCAGTCGGGGGCGCTCGGGGTGGCGCTGCTGGCCGAGGCGGACCGTCGCGGGCTCGGCCTGTCCAGCTTCGTCTCCGCCGGCAACCGTGCCGATGTCTCCGGCAACGACCTGCTGCAGTACTGGCAGGACGACCCCGGCACCGACGTCGTCATGCTGTACCTGGAGACGTTCGGCAACCCGCGCAAGTTCGCCCGGCTCGCCCGGCGGATGAGCAGGGTGAAGCCGGTCGTCGCGGTGGCCTCGGCGACGCGCCCGCCCGGGCTGGCCGGTGACCTGCCCGGCCCCGACACGCGCGCGGTCACCGCGCTGTTCGCCCGCTCCGGCGTCATCCGCGTCGACACCGTGGCCGAGCTGTTCGACGTGGGCGTGCTGCTGGCCAACCAGCCGCTGCCCGCGGGCCGTCGGGTCGCCGTGGTCGGCAACTCGTCGGCGCTGTCCGGCCTGGCCGTGGCGGCCTGCCGCGCCAACGGGCTCACCGTGGCGCAGGGCTATCCGCGCGACATCAGCCCGCAGGCCGGCGCCCACGACTTCGCCGACGCCCTGGCCGACGCGGCCGTCGACGAGCGGGTGGACGCGCTCGTCGTGGTGTTCGCGCCGCCGCTGCCCGGCCAGCTCCCCGACGAGGACGCCGACTTCGCCGCCGCCCTGGGCAGCGTGGCGCTGGCGGGGGAGAAGCCGACCGTGGCGACGTTCCTGCTCGGGCAGCTGCCGGCGAAGGTGCCGTCGTACCCGTCGGTCGAGGAAGCGGTGCGTGCGCTGGGCCGCGTGGCCACGTACGCCGACTGGCTCCGGCGCCCGCCCGGGGTGCTGCCCGCGCTGTCCGGTGTGGACCTCGAGGCGGCCGAGGTCGACGGGCCGCCGTCCGCCCTGCTCGCCGCGTACGGCATCAAGGTCGAACCCTCCTCCTCGGCGTCCTCGGTCGACGAGGCCGTCGCGGCGGCCGGCGCCCTCGGCTACCCGGTGGCGTTGAAGGCGGCCCGCGGATCGTTGCGCCACCGCATCGACCTGGGCGCCGTACGCCTCGGCCTGGCCGACGAGGACGACGTCCGAGCCGCGTACAGGGAGCTGTCCACGGCGTTCGGCCCGGACGTCCTCGTCCAGTCGATGGTGCCGGCGGGCGTCGCCTGCACCATCGACGTGGTGGAGGACCCCGCGTTCGGCCCGGTGGTGGGCTTCGGCCTCGGCGGCGTGGCCAGCGAACTCCTCGGCGACCTCGCCTGGCGCGCGGCCCCGCTCACCGACCGCGCGGCGGCCGCCCTGGTCGACGAGCCCCGCGCGGCGCCGCTGCTGCACGGCTACCGCGGCTCCGAACCGGTCGACCGGGACGCCCTGATCGATCTCCTGCTGCGAGTGGGCCGCCTCGCCGACGAACACCCCCGCGTCCGCGCCCTGTCCCTGAACCCGGTCCTGGCCCGCCCGGACGGGTACGCGGTCCTGCACGCCTCCGTCGAGTACGGCGACCCGGGCACCCGCCCGGACACCGGTCCCCGCCGCCTCCACACCGTCTGACAGCCCGGGCGGGTGCCGGCTCACGCCGGATGGCGGGTTTCCCTGTCCCCTTCGGACTTTCCCTCGGTCGTCGTGCCGAGGAGGTGCAGCGCCAGCCGGTTGCCCGCGGCCAGCACCGCCAGCAGGACGCCCTGCCAGATGCGTCCGGTGGCGAGCAGCGCCACCGTCGCGCCCCCGAAGACCACCCATTCCGGGACGAGCCGCTGCGGATCCGGGATCGGCCGCCGGGCGTGCGGCGCCACCCACTGCGCCCAGATCGCGATGCCCGCCGCCGGGAACGCGACCGCGGCGAGCAGGCGTACCCACAGCGGTCCGGGTACGTGCCATCCGCCGTAGCCGAGCGCCGTCAGCGCCACGAGCTCCAGCCCGAACCGCACCGTCAGGTTCAGGCCCCTCCACAACTGCGCCACCACGGTACGGATCATGTCAGCCGTCGCCCGCCCGCGCGTCCCCCGAAAAACGGAGGCCGGTCGCGCACCGCGACCGGCCTCTCAAGTGCTCGTGTGCAAATCAGCCCGCGTACGCCTCGAGCCGGGACGCGCGCTGCGGGTCGCGCAGCTTCGACATGGTGACCTTCTCGATCTGGCGGATCCGCTCGCGGCTCAGGCCGAACTCGCGGCCGACCTCGTCCAGGGTGCGCTGGCGGCCGTCGTCCAGGCCGAAGCGGAGGCGGATGACCGCCGACTCGCGCTCGGAGAGGGTGGCCAGCACGATCTCGACCTCGTTGCGCAGTTCGCCCTGGGCGACCGTGCTGCCCGGCTCGGCGTTGGGGTCGACCGCGGCGACGAAGTCACCGAGGGCGCTCTCGCCGTCCTCGCCGACGGCCTGGTCGAGGCTGACCGGCTCCCGGTCGTACGAGATGAGCTCGATGATCTGGAACTCCGGTACGCCCATCGCCTTGGCGATCTCGCCGACGCCCGGCTCGCGGCCCAGGGTGGCGGCGAGGTCGCGGCGGGCCCGGACCATGCGGTTGACCTGCTCGACCATGTGCACCGGGATGCGAATGGTGCGGGCCTGGTCGGCCATGGCGCGGGTGATGGCCTGGCGGATCCACCAGGTGGCGTACGTGGAGAACTTGTAGCCCTTGGTGTAGTCGAACTTCTCGACCGCGCGGATCAGGCCCAGGTTGCCTTCCTGGATGAGGTCCAGGAACGCCATGCCGCGGCCGGTGTAGCGCTTCGCGATGCTCACGACGAGGCGCAGGTTGGCCTCGAGCAGGTGGTTCTTGGCGGCACGCCCCTCGGCGATGATGATCTCGAGGAGGGGTGCCAGGTCGTCGCCGGCCTCGGGGAGCTTCTCCTCGGCGAAGAGGCCCGCCTCGATCCGCTTGGAGAGGGTCACCTCCTCGACCGCCGTCAGGAGGCGGGTACGACCGATGCCGTTCAGGTACGCCCGGACGAGGTCCGCGGAGACTCCGCGCTCGTCGGTGGCGTCCAGGTCGGCCAGGGCCTCGACACCGTCAGTCATGATGTTCTCGGCGGTAACCACCGTGGACTCCGTCGCCTTCATCTGCAGGACCACCTTTCAGTCCCCTCCCCGCGTTAACCGATGTCGTGCTGCCCAGCCGCTTCGTGCTGTGTGATCGGAAGTCTTCCTCGCGGGGCGTTAAGCGGAGGTGAGGAGTGCGTACGGGTGGCATGAATCAGGGAGAACCCTGAGTCGAGAAGGCGACAGGACGCCCGCATCACGGGACATTCCGGACCTGTGGACAATTCCGAACACCTTGGCCGAGCCCGGTAATCTGCAGCTGGAGCGTTTCCCCACGAGGAGGTTCGGTGGTTTTCAAGCGGATGTTGCAGGCGATGGGCGTGGGCGGGCCGTCGGTCGAGACGGTGCTCGCCAACCCCAACTGCCGCCCCGGCGGTTACCTCGAGGGCCAGGTGCACGTCATGGGCGGCGAGCACGCCGTCGACATCGAGTACGTCGCCGTCGGCCTGATCACCCGCGTGGAGGTGGAGAGCGGCGACAGCGAGTACAACACCGACCAGGAATTCCACCGGCAGCGCCTCACCGGCTCGTTCAAGCTCGACCCGGGCGCGCGCTACGACGTGCCGTTCCGCTTCGACGTGCCGTGGGAGACGCCGATCACCGAGGTGTACGGCCAGCACCTGCACGGCATGACCATGGGGCTGCGGACGGAGCTCGAGGTGGCCCGCGCCGTCGACAAGGGTGACCTGGACGCGGTGGCCGTGCACCCGCTGCCGGCCCAGGAGCGGATCCTCGACGCGTTCCTGCGGCTGGGCTTCCGCTTCAGCCGGGCCGACGTCGAGCGCGGCCGGGTGTACGGCGTGCAGCAGACGCTCCCGTTCTACCAGGAGATCGAGTTCTACCCGCCGGCCCAGTTCGCGCACGGCATCAACCAGCTCGAGGTCACGTTCATCCCGACGCCGCAGCAGCTTCAGGTTGTCCTCGAGATCGACAAGCGCGGCGGGCTGTTCACCGAGGGGCACGACGCGTTCGGCCGCTTCGACGTCGACTACCGCACGGTCGACCAGGTCGACTGGACCGCGCAGCTCAACAACTGGCTGCAGCAGTCGGCCCAGCGCCGCGGCTTCTTCTAGGCCGCCCCGCCGGGCCGCCGATGCCGGCCCGGTCTCAGAGCTCGAGCCAGACGGTTCTCGGGCCCACGTTCACGCTCTCGACGAGCATGTGGGCCCGGAACCGGCCCGTCTCCACCGTCGCCCCGCGCCCCCGCAGCGCCTCGACGAACGCGGTGACCAGCGGCTCGGCCACCTCGGCGGGCGCGGCGGCGGACCACGTGGGGCGGCGGCCCTTGCGGGCGTCGCCGTACAAGGTGAACTGGCTGACCACCAGCAGCGGGGCTCCGGCGTCGGCGGCGGACTGCTCGTCGTCGAGGATGCGCAGCTCGTACACCTTGCGGGCCATGGTCTCGGCCGTCGCCGCCGTGTCGGTGTGGGTGACGCCGAGCAGCACGAGCAGCCCGTCCTCGATCTTGCCCACGACCTCGTCGCCGACCGTGACGCTCGCTCGGCTGACGGTCTGAATCAGTGCTCTCATCGGCGTACCAGCTCCGCTGCGGTGTCGAGTTCGCCGATCTCGTCGGCAGTGAGGGTGGCGGTCTGACGGCGGCGCAGCGCCACGGCCTCGTCCAGCATCCGGCGCGGATCGCCCGGCGCGACGGTCAGGAACGCGTCGAGGAACGTCCGCGCCAGCGCCCGCGCCGGGTGATCCCAGAGCGACACCTGAGCCATGATCAGCGCGGACAGCGCGGTGTCGAGGTCGGCGTCGCCCGCCCGCACGTTGCACCAGTCGATGACGACCGGCCCGCGTGCGGTCAGCAGAACGTTGTCGGCATGCAGATCCAGGTGCAGGATGCGGGTCCCGTCCGGGGCGTCCGGCCAGGGCGGCAGCTCATGCAGGCGGCGCAGCAGACCGGCGAGCTGCTCGGCCCCGTCGGTCGGCGAGAGGTCACCGGCGAGGGCGGCCTGCAGCATCGTCGGCCCGTCGAGGCGTTCCATGACCATGTCCCGGCCCGCGGCCTCGTGGACGACCGGTACGGGATAGCCGCGGCCGGCCAGGTAACGCATCGCCGCGGCCTCGCCGGTGACGTCGGCGTCGCGGCGGTAGCGGCGCAGGACCCGGGTGCTGTCGAGGGCGTACACGTCGGCCTCGCGTCCGGAGGCAAGCAGCGAGCCCGTCACCCGACGCACCATATCGGCCGCCGGACCGGGAACGCCGCGCCGACCCCGCACCAGCCAGACCGATCCCGCAGTCGCCAGGCCGACCCCGCAGCAGCAAGACCGATCCCGCGGTCGCCAGGCCGATCTCGCAGCAGCAAGACCGATCCCGCAGTCGCCAGGCCGATCTCGCAGCAGCAAGACCGACCCCGCGGTCGCCAGGCTAGTCCTGCAGCAGCCGGGCCGGCTTAGAGCCGGGGGCCGGCCCTCGGAGGGGCCGGCCCGGGAAGAGCTGTCAGTCGACGGCGGTGGTGCTGTTGTCGCTGTGGTAGGTGCGCTCGGGCGTGTCCATCCCGCCCGTCCCGGCGTCCCCGGTCGTCGTCGGTGCGACGCCCTGGCCGTGCCGGGCCTGCGGGCGGAAGCTGTTCGGGCCCGCGGTGCCGCCGGTCGTCGTCATGATGCCGCCGCCGGCCGGGCCGGGGCCGCCGTTGCGGAGCTGCTCGGGGTCGGTGCCGGCGGCGATCGTGCTCGACAGGCCCTCGTCGTCGTCGCCGTTCTCCGGGCGGGAGGTGCTCGGCACGTCCCGGACGCCGTCGATGTCGCCGTACTCGCCGTGGCCGATCTCGTCGTTGTCGCTCATGGTGATGTGGTTGCCCGAAGTGGGGTCCGGCAAACCGGGCGACGCCCCAGCCGCCGGCAAGGGGAGCGGCCGCCAAGGGGAGCGGCCGGCGGCCGGCAAGAGAGCGACCGGCGAGCTGAGCGACCGGCGAGCTGAGCGGCCGGCGAGGGGAGCGGCAGGCGGTCGCCGGGAGCAGGTCGCGAGGGGCAGGGCCGGCGGGAGAAGCGGCGGACCCGCATCGACGGGCGTGGCGGACCCGCATCGACGGGCGTGGCGGGCAGCCGACATCATGGGCGGATGGCTCAGGGTCTGCGCTACGCCGATGCCGTCAAGCTGCTCGGCGGGGCCGGTCCCGTCCTGCGGACGATGGACGACCTGCTGGGCGGCGCGCTCGCGGTCGCGACCGGCGGCGGCTCCGAGGTGGCGCTGAGCCTGTTCGACGCCAAGGCCGAGGTGATCCGGCTCGGCCACGTCGTGGCCGGGAAGATCCAGGATTCGGTACGGGTCCTGGGGCGCTACGACCGCAGCAGCCGGCTGCAGGCTGCCCATGGCGTGCTCGTGGTGTCGAGTTTCTTCGAAGCGCTGGACGTGACCGTGCGGGCGAGCGCGGTGGAGCCGCCCGAGTTGACGCGCGCCGACCAGATCATGCTCGCCTCGGACACCCGCGTCGACGGTAGCTGGCTGCACATGCTGTTCCACGCCGATCTGCCCGTACCGGCCGCCGAGTCCTCGTACGCGGAGCTGCTCGCCGGTCTGGACGGCTGGTATCGGAGCATGGCGCGGCGGGTGCGGGCGTACCTCGAGGGGCTCGCGGTGTGGGAGCGGGCGAGCGACGCCGACCAGCGCCGGGCGGCCGAGCTGATCGAGGGCCGCGTGCCGGAGCTGGCGCTGCGCCGGTACGAGGAGGCACACCGGCAGCTCGCGCTGGACGTACCCGAATTCGGGTTGTGGGTCGAGGCCGCCGACCGGCACCGCATCGGGCAGAGCCTCACCGAGCTGCGGACGCTGCTGGAGCGGGCCACCTCCGGCCGGGACCCCTCGGCGCGGCGGGCCGGGCTGGCGGCGGCGTACCGGGCGGATCTGGAGCGTTCCGTGGCCGGCGACGCCACCGGTGATCTGGTGGCGCCCGCGTTGCGCGACGCGTACCTGGATCCGCGGTTCCGGGTGAAGGCCGCCGGTCCGGGGGACCGGGTGGCGACCGACTCCTGGTGGGACGGCGACATCCGCGACGATTTAGCCGGCTTCCTGGCGCGGTATCTGACGACGCCGCAGGCGGCGGAGGCGCCTTTGCTGCTGCTCGGCCAGCCGGGGGCCGGAAAGTCGGCGCTGACGCGGGTGCTCGCCGCGCGGCTGCCGGCCGCCGATTTCCTCGCGGTCCGCGTGGTGCTGCGCGAGGTGCCGGCGGAGGCCGAGATCCAGGATCAGATCGAGGTCGCGGTCCGCGCGGCGATCGGCGAGAGCGTCGCGTGGGCGGACCTGGCCCGCGACGCCGGCGACGCGATGCCGCTGATCCTGCTGGACGGGTTCGACGAGCTGCTGCAGGCCACCGGCATCCACCAGTCCGACTACCTGCACCGGGTGGCCGAGTTCCAGCGGCGCGAGGCCGTGCAGGGGCGACCGGTGGCGGTGATGGTCACCAGCAGGGTGGCGGTCGGGGACCGGGCCCGGGTGCCGGCCGGCAGCCTCGCCGTACGCCTTGAGGGCTTCGACGAGTCGCAGGTGGCGCGCTGGCTGCTCACCTGGAACGCGGCCAACGCGGCCCGCCCCGGCCACCGTGACCTGCTGCCGGAGCAGGTCGGCCGGTTCCCCGACTTCTGTGAGCAGCCGCTGCTGCTGCTGATGCTCGCGCTCTACGACGCGACGACGTACGGGCTGCAGGGCGACGCCGCCTTCGGCACCACGCAGCTCTACGAGCGGCTGCTCAGCAGCTTCGCCGAGCGGGAGGTGCGGCGGCTGCACCCGGGCGCGCCGGAGCACGCCGTACCGGCGCTGGTGGACGAGGAGCTGGTCCGGCTGTCGGTGGTCGCGTTCTCGATGTTCAACCGGGTGCGGCAGTCGGTGACCGAACGGCAGCTCGACGCGGACCTGCGGGCGCTCGGCGTCGGCCCGGTGCGCCCCGGCGGCGGCGAGGCCTTCCGGCGACCCCTGTCCGGGGCGGAGGAGCTGATCGGGCGTTTCTTCTTCATCCAGCGTGCCCGGGCCCTGCGCGACGGCCAGACCCTGCAGACGTACGAGTTCCTGCATGCGACCTTCGGTGAGTTCCTGGTCGCGCGGCTCGTGGTCCGGCTGGTGCGTGACACGGCCGCCCGGGCCGCGGTGATGACGCTGTCGCTCGACGGGGGCGTACGCGACGACGGCCTGCTGCAGACCCTGCTCGGCTGGACACCGCTCGCGGCGCGCGGCACGGTGCTGCCGTTCGTGACCGAGCTGCTGGGCGAGCAGGATCTGACCGCCGTACGGGCCTGGCTCATGGAGGCGCTGCGGGCGGCGGTGCTGCGGCCGGCGTACCCTCAGCGCGAGTACCGGCCCACCGACCGGCGCCTGGACCACCTCACGGCGACGTACTCGCTGAATCTGGCGCTCCTGACGCTCGCCTGCGGGGAGCCGCTGCGGGCCTCGGAAGTCTTCGTGCACGCCGCCGACCCGGCCTACTGGCTGCGGGTGGCCGCGCTGCAATGGGAGGCGGCGGTGCCGTCCGGCATCTGGAGCGACCTGGCGGACACGATGACGGTGATCCGCAGCTGGGACGGCGAGCGGCGCGACGTCGTGCTCGATGCGACGTCGCAGCGCCGCTTCCCGGCGGTCGATCTACGGTGGACCGCCGCCGGCGCGCGGACCTGGACGTCGGTCCCGTACGAGCAGGTGGCGAACCGGCTGCAGCTCACCGGGGAGCCGGGAGTTGACCTGCTGCGGCTGGCCGTGGAGCCGCTGGGGCAGTGGGCGCCGGACGCGGTCACGACCGTGGTCCCGCTCGGCGAGGACGACGCGGACACGGTCGCGCACTGCCTCACCCGCGTCTGGGTCGCCTCCTCGCGAGACGCGGACGACCTGGCCGCCGAATATCGCCGCGCCGTCGAGATTCTCTTCGGCGGCGGCCCCGAGCAGGCGGGCCGGCAGCTGCACTTCGGCCGGGCCGCCCGGATGCTGCTCGGCATGCTGGCCCGTGACGCCGGCCGGCTGCCCGTCGAGGACGTGCTCTCCTGGCTGCGGCTGGTGTCGGCGAGCGGCTACTTCCGTCGCTCCGTACCCGAGGTCCTGGAATGCCTCGCCGCCCTGCACGCCCCGGCGGGCAGCGGGGTGGCCAAGCTGATCGACGGCATGGACCTGCTGCGGCTGCGCCTGGACATCCTCGACCAGCTCCGGGTGGTCACCGCCCTTCACGAGCTGCGCGAGCACCTGCCGGAGGGCACGCTCCGGCTCCTGCAGGCCAACCTGGCACCCGACGCGGGCTCGCGAAGTCGCACCCGAAGCTTGCTCGCCGAGGACCGGACGCTGGCGGCCCGCGTACGCCGGGCGCTGGATCAGTAGCCGCCGTCCCCGGTCACCGCGGCGGCCGGCGTCCGGTCGCCGCGCTGCCGGGCGGCCCAGTCGTCGAGGATCGACTCGGTCGCCGTCGCGCCGAAGCGGGTCGCTCCCGCCTCGTGCAGGGTCAGCAGCGTGTCCAGCGTACGGACGCCGCCCGCGGCCTTGACCTGCACGGAGGGTGACACGGTCGCCCGCATCAACCGGATGTCCTCCAGGGTCGCGCCGCCCGGCGCGAAGCCCGTGCTCGTCTTCACGAAGGCCGCCCCGGCCTGCTCGGCCAGCCGGCACCCGGTGACCTTCTGCTCGTCGTCCAGGTACGCGTTCTCGAGGATCACCTTGACGACCCGGCCCTGCGCGGCGGCCACCACGGCGGCGATGTCGTCGTGGACGTAGCCGGTCTCGCCCGCGCGCAGGCGGCCGATGTGCAGCACCATGTCGATCTCGTCGGCACCCGCCTCGACGAGCTCCCGCGTCTCGGCGACCTTGGCCGCGGTGGTCGTGCTGCCGTGCGGGAAGCCGGCGACCGTGCCGACCAGCACGCCGGTGCCCGCGAGCTCCGCGACGGCCGGCGCGACGTCCGAGGGGCGTACGCACACCGACGCGGTCTCGCGCCGGGCGGCGATCTCGCAGCCGAGCCGCACGTCGGCGGTGGTCAGCTCGGGGCGCAGCAGCGAGTGGTCGATCATCTTGGCGACGTTCATCGGGTTTCTCCTGTCCGGGGTGGCTGGACGTCGAAGCTGACGTGCAGGGCGTAGCGGGAGCCGACGTAGCGGCTGACGGTGTGTTCGAGCGGGGCGGAATGCTGGTCGACGATCAGCCGGCTCTCCACGAGCAGCGCCTCCGCGGGCGGCACCTGCAGATGGGCGCCGTCGGCCCCGGCCGCCGCCGCGGTCAGCGTGGACGAGCCGAGGGTGGGGCGCAGGCCCAGGTCGTGCAGGGCCCGGTGCAGGGAACCGGTCTCCAGGTCGACGTCCAGCAGGGCCGTCAGGTGCGGCGGGAAGCATGCGTACTCCACGGCCAGCGGGACGTCGTCGGCGAGGCGTACGCGGACGATCGAGACCACCCGCGGCGCCGCGGCGGTCAACTGCAGCGCGGCCGCCTCCTCGCCGGTCGCGTGCCGGACCTCGGCCGCCACCAGCCGCGACGACGGCCGACGCCCCCAGCTGCGCACCTGATCGTGGAAGCTCATCAGCGTCGCGGCGGCACGCGGCGCGGGCCGCTGCCGCACGAACGTGCCGCGCCCCTGGATCCGCTCGACGAGCCCGTCGGCCTCGAGCGCGTCGAGCGCGGCCCGCACGGTCATCCGCGCTACGCCGAACTCGGCGGCCAGCGCGGACTCGGCGGGAACGAGGTCGCCGGGACGGGCCTGCTCGAGGCGGGCCCGGAGAGCCCGCTCGATCCGCACGTAGAGCGGCGTCTTGGCCACTGGTCCTCCAGGTCGTCTAGACAACCTAGAGAATGCCGCCGGGCACGCCGGAAGTCCATAGGATGTGCGCCATGACGCTCTCGCTGCCCATCGACGCCGAGGCCAACAAGCTGCTCTCCAGCGACCCGCTGGCGCTGCTCATCGGCATGGTGCTCGATCAGCAGATCCCGCTGGAGAAGGTGTTCAGCTCCCCGTACGTCCTGACGCAGCGCCTCGGCCACGCGCCCACCGCGCAGGAGCTGGCCGGCTTCGACCCCGACGCGCTCGTCGCGGTCTTCGCCGAGCCGCCCGCGCTGCACCGGTTCCCGAAGGCGATGGCCGCTCGGGTGCAGGAGGTGTGCCGGGTGCTGGTTGCCGACTACGACGGGGATGCCGCGAACCTGTGGCGGGATGTGGCGGACGGCAAGGAGCTGGTCAGGCGGATCGCCGCGCTGCCCGGGTTCGGGAAGCAGAAGTCGCAGATCTTCGCCGCTCTGCTCGGCAAGCAGTACGGCGTGCAGCCGCCCGGGTGGCGGGAGGCCGCCGGTGCGTACGGCGAGGAGGGCGCGCACCGGTCCGTGGCGGACATCGTCGACGACGAGTCGCTGGCGCGCGTACGGGCGTTCAAGAAGGAGATGAAGGCCGCGGCGAAGCACGCAGCAGGCTGACCAGGTCGGTGGCCGGCAGCGGGGCGGCGAAGAGGTAGCCCTGGCCCACCCCGCAGCCGAGGAGCTGCAGCTCGGCCGCCTGCTCGGTGGTCTCGATGCCCTCGGCGACAGTGGTCAGGTGCAGCGCGTGGCTCAGCCGCAGGATCGCCTCGGTGATGCCCGCGCCCTCCGGGGTGCCGTTCAGTTCCGCCACGAAGCTGCGGTCGATCTTCAGGATGTCGACCGGCAGGCGGGTCAGGTAGTGCAGCGACGAGTAGCCCGTACCGAAGTCGTCGATCGCCACGCGGATGCCGTGCGAGCGAAACGCGGCCAGCATCGAGATGCTCGCGGCGTCGTCCACCAGCGCCGACTCGGTGATCTCCAGCACCAGGCGGGCCGGGTCGAGGCCGGTACGCGCCAGCACCGACAGCACGTCCTGCACCAGCGTCGGCACCTGCAGCTGGCGCGGGGACAGGTTGACGCTGACGTACATGTCGCCGGGCCACGAGGTGACCTGGCGGCAGGCCTGCTCGAGCACGTACATGCCCAGCGCGTTGATCAGGCCGCTGCGCTCGGCGATCGGGATGAACCGGCCCGGTGAGACCACGCCCAGCGTGGGGTGCTGCCAGCGGACCAGCGCCTCCACGCCGATCGGGCGGCTGTCGGCGAGGTCGACCAGCGGCTGGTAGAGCACGGTCAGCTCGCCTCGGTCGAGGGCGCCGGACAGGTCCTCGCCGAGCTGGGCGTCCGCGGCGCGGCGGTCGGACATCGACGGGTCGTGCAGTTGGACGCCGTGCGTACCGAGGTTCTTGGCCTGGTACATGGCGACGTCGGCGCGGCGCAGCAGGTCCTTGGGGGTGTCGCCGGCCCGGCTGGTGGCGACGCCGATGCTGGCCCGTACGGGCAGCGTGTCCTCGCCGAGCACCACCGGCGTGTCGGCCGCCGCGGCGAGCACCCGGTGCGCCGCGGACAGCGCGCTCTCGGCGTCGATCACGTCGGTGAGCAGCACCACGAACTCGTCGCCGCCGATGCGGGCGGCCACGTCCTCGGACCGTACGCAGCCACGCAGCACGTCGGCGAACCGGGTCAGCATCGTGTCGCCGGCGGCGTGCCCGTACGCGTCGTTGACGAGCTTGAAGTCGTCCAGGTCGATGAGCAGCAGCGCGACGTCCAGCCGGTGCCCGACCGTCGCGGCGAGCCGGGCGTCCAGCCCGGTCCGGTTGGCCAGCCCGGTCAGCGGGTCGTGCAGGGCCATGAGCTGCAGCTCGTTCTCCCGCTGCCGCAGCCGGGTCTCGACCTCCTGCCGCCGCTGGATGTCGAGGCGCAGCGCGGCGGTGGCCGCGTCGACCTTGCTCATGGCCCGGTTGCGCGCGCCGGCGAGCAGGCCGACCAGCGCGGCGAGCAGCAGCGTGATCGTCATGGCCACCGTGAACGTGCTGGTGACGATGCCCCGGTCGGTCTCGTCGAGCAGCCGCTTGGTGGGGTGCACGTCGAGTTTCCAGGTGCGCAGCCCGGCGGCCATGAACGACACCCGGTCCAGCGTCGCCGACGGGCGAGCGTCGCCACCGGCGGCCCGCGCCACGGTCCGGCCGCTGCCGTCCAGGGGGTCGTCCAGCTCGGCGGTCACGGCGCCGTGCGACTGCGTACGCAGGGTCTCGTTCAGCAGGTCACCGCCGTGCACGCCCATTGTCAGCCAGCCGCGGAAGGCCCCGCCGAGGAACGACACCGGTACGGCGAACGTGAACGCCAGTTGCTGCTGTGCCACGGGGAGGGCCCGGTCGGCCGGCAGCACGTACGCGCGGCTCACCGCCAGCCCACCGGTCAGCCGGGCGTCGGCGAGGGTCTCCTCGGCCTCCGGCGAGGCGCTCATGTCCTCGCCGGCCTCGATAGCCGTGCCGTCGAAGGAGCGGGTGAACACCATGAACGCGTGCTCCTGCCCGTTCCCGACCGGCTGCAGCCGCAGGCCTGTGGCGCCCTTGCCCCGCCAGTAATCCTCCAGCGCGGTGACGCCGGCGTCCGGGGTCGACACCACGAACGCCAGCGAGGCCGCGCCGGGCAGCCGCCGGTTGCTCACCTTCGCCGTGATCCACGCGAAGTCGTCGGCGGTCAGGTCGGTCTGCGAGCCCAGCGCGATGGCCACGTCGGTGAGCGTGTCGGCGTACCGCTGGACCTCGGTCGTGATCGCCCTGCTCAGGTCGCTGGTGTAGCGGTCCATGAGCTGTGCGGCGTAGCGCTGCTCCGAGGCGCGGGCACTGCGGGCGGCGCCCCAGGACGCCGCCGTGCCGAGCAGCGTGACCACGACGACGAGAGCGACGCCTGCCCAGCGCCGCTTCGAGACATGGGAGCCCGAGCGCACGGACTACCTGATCGGTCGCGGCGCGCCGGAATGAAGGCTTGCCGAGCGGGCTGCGTCGATACTGGGCACCTTCCGTGCGGCAGTGCAAGGATGGGCCGGTGAAGAAGCAGCCGGAGCGGCCGGTGCTGATCACCGACGCCGCCCGCAGCCAGAGCGACCAGCTCCGCAGCCGCGAGATCCGCTACGTGACGATGATGGGCCTGAGGGCCGCCTGCCTGATCCTGGGCGCGGTCCTGATCAGCGTGCGCCCGCCGCTGCTCCCGCTCTGGCTCTCTCTCTGCGCGGCCGGCATGGTCTTCCTGCCCTGGGCCGCCGTCCTGATCGCCAACGACCGCCCGCCCAAGCACAAGGTCGCCCCGCCGCCGCGCGTCGAGAAGCTCCAGCCGGCGATCGAGCCGCGCACGGCCGAGGAGACCGCCCACCGCACCATCGACGTCGAGCCCTAGGGTCGCGCTCCCACGGTCGTCACCGCCGCGGCCCCGAGCGCCGCGCCGGCCGCCAGCGCGGCCTGCGGCTCCGCGCCCGAACACCATGCCTTGAGCAGGCCCGCCGCGAAGGCGTCACCGGCCCCGGTCGGATCGATCGACCGTACGGGCACACCCGCCACCGACCGCAACACCCCGTCCCCGGATCGCCAGACGGCACCGTGCGCGCCGCGTTTCACGACCACGTTCCGGGCGTACGCGCTCAGCACGGCCGCCTGCTCCTCCGCGCTGCCGGGGCCGGCCAGCACGGCTGCCTCGTCGGCGTTGCACAGCAGCAGGTCGATACCGCGTACGAGCTCCAGAAAGTCACCCGACGCGCGCAGGGGTGCCGCCGAGGCCGCGTCGACGCTGGTCGTGAGCCCTCGCTCGCGGGCCGCCGCGAGCGCCGCCACCCCGCCCGGCCGGGACCCCGCGTGCAGCAGCGGGTATCCCGACAGGTGCAGGTGGGACGCGTCCGGTACGCCCTTGACCGCCGCCGTGACATCACCCGGGTCGAGCAGCAGCGCGGCGCCCCGGTCGGTGATCATCGTGCGTTCGCCGGCCGAGCTGAGCACGACGACGCTGCCGGTGGCCGTACCGGTGTGGTGCCGTACCTCGCACCGCACGCCGGCCGCGACCAGCTCGGCGACCCGTTCCCGCCCGGCGTGGTCGTCGCCGACCGCCGCGACCAGCGTCACCGCGCAGCCGGCGTGGGCGAGCCAGGCGGCCGTGTTGGCCGCCTGACCGCCGCCGCCGACGCGGATCTGCGCCTGCGTGTCCGACCCGACCGCCGGTGGCCCGGCGTGCCGCACCAGGACATCGGTGACGAGATCGCCGACGACCAGCAGGTGAGCGGCGGTCGCGGCCGGGCCCGGTGTCATGCCGGCAGGGAGAAACCGAGCGCGGTGTGCGCCGGGGTCGCCGCCGCCGCGATCTGCGCCGCGAGGGCGGCGTTGCGCAGGATGATCCGCACGTTGACCTCGAGACTCCTGCCCTCGGTGCTGCTGTGGAAGTGGCTCAGCAGGAACGGGGTCACGGCCTTGCCGGTGATTCCGTCGCGGGCGAGGAGGCCCAGGCCCTCGGCGAGCGTACGGTCGTGCAGCTCCCGGTCCAGCTGCTCGTCGGCGGGCAGCGGGTTGCCGAGCACCAGCGCGCCCGCGCCCACCCCGTGGTCCTCCCGCGCCTGCATGACGGCCGCCACCTGGGCGGGGGAGTCGAGCTGCCAGTCCACGTCGTGGCCGCCGTCGGTGACGAAGAAGCCGGGGAAGCGGCGGGTGCCGTACCCGGCGACGGCCACGCCCAGCGTCTCGAGGCGCTCGAGGGTCGCCCCCACGTCGAGGATCGACTTGACCCCGGCGCAGACCACCACGATCGGCGTACGCGCCAGCGTGGTCAGGTCGGCCGACTCGTCGAACGTCGTGCTGGCTTCCCGGTGCACGCCGCCGAGCCCGCCGGTGGCGAATACGCCGATGCCGGCCGCGGCCGCGACGGCGCTGGTGGCGGCGACGGTCGTGGCGCCGTCCGCCCCGGTCGCCGCGCCGAGGGCCAGGTCGCGGACGGAGAGCTTGGCCACGCCGTCCGCGCCGGCCAGGTGCTCGATCTGGGCGTCGTCCAGCCCGACCACGAGCTCGCCGCCGATCATGCCGATCGTGGCGGGCACGGCGCCGTTGTCGCGGACGGTCTGCTCGATCTCCCGGGCCACCCGCAGGTTGTCGGGGCGGGGCAGGCCGTGGGAGACGATCGTGCTCTCCAGGGCCACCACCGGACGGCCGTCGAGGCGGGCCCGGGTCACGTGGTCGCCGTAACGGATGGAGAAGCGGCCCACCGGCCGCGTGGAATCGGTCACGATGGCAACGGTACGGGCCCGGAAACGGGCTTGGTCGTTGGACCGACCAGGCGTGAGCTGTCAGACTTGCGGGTTGGAGAGCTTCTGCCGCGGAGACCGGGGGGCACGCGGTGGCCGAGACCACATATTCGAGAGGCAGATGCCGTGAGCACGCAGATCCTCGAGCGCCCGGAGACCAAGGACGCCGATACCGGGCCGGAGATGTTCCACTACGTGCGCAAGGAGAAGATCGCGGAGAGCGCCGTCATGGGCACCTTCGTGATCGCGCTCTGCGGGGAGAAGTTCCCCGTGACCAAGTCGCCGAAGCCGGGCTCGCCGGTGTGCCCGCAGTGCAAGGAGATCTACGAGGCGATGCAGGTCTGAACCACTTTCACCACGGGGGAGTCACGTGACGGCGAGTCACACCCTGCTCGTCGCGGACCTCATCGGTGTGGCGGTCTTCGCGGCCTCCGGCGCCAGCGCCGCGGTCGCGAAGCGCCTCGACCTGTTCGGTGTGGCCTTCGTCGGCTTCGTGGCGGCTCTCGGCGGCGGAATCCTGCGCGACCTGGTGCTGGACGCGGTGCCGCCGCTCGCCTTCGCCGACTGGCGGTACGCGATCACAGCCGTCGGCGCCTCGATGGCCGTCTTCTGGCTGCACCCGCACTTCAACCGGCTGCGGCGTACGGTGCTGCTGCTCGACGCCGCCGGCCTGGGCCTGTTCACGGTCACCGGCACGCTCAAGGCCATCGACGCCGGGATGCCGGCGGTGGGCGCCTGCCTGATCGGCATGCTCACCGGCATCGGCGGCGGCCTCGCGCGTGACCTGCTCACCGGCGAGATCCCGGTGGTCCTGCAGCGGGACATCTACGCGGTGGTCGCGCTCGGCGGCGCCGTCGCGGTCACCGTCATGAGCCGCCTCGGGGTGGCCGATCCGGTCACCCTGGCCCTCGCGGCGGCCGCGATGATGTCGGTACGGATGCTCGCCCTGTACCGCCGCTGGTCCGCCCCGGTGGCCGTGCCGTAGCCCGCCGCCCGTGACGGTGGCCGCCGCCGCGGGGTGGCGCGGTGGCCGTGCGGTGGTCGCCGCCGCCGCTATGCTGGGTTTCGCCTCCGCGGCATTCCGCGGGGGCGTTTTGCTGATGGGGAAGGGATCGTCGCAGCTTGAGTCCGCCGTTGCCGAACCTGGAGACCTTCCCGCCGCTGCGTGACTGGCAGCGCAAGGCGCTGGTGAGATACCTGCGCAACCGCTCCGCCGACTTCATGGCGGTCGCGACCCCGGGAGCCGGCAAGACCACGTTCGCGCTGCGCATCGCGGCCGAGCTGCTCTCCGACGGCACGGTCGAGGCGGTCACCGTGGTGTGCCCCACCGAGCACCTGAAGACCCAGTGGTCCCAGGCGGCGGCCCGGGTCGGCATCCAGCTCGACTCGGCGTTCCGCAACTCCGACGTGCACAGCTCCCGTGACTTCCACGGGGCGGTGATCACGTACGCCCAGGTCGGCATGGCGCCGGCCGTGCACCGCCGGCGCACCATGACCCGCCGCACGATGGTGATCCTCGACGAGATCCACCACGCGGGCGACTCCCGCACCTGGGGCGACGGCGTCAAGCAGGCCTTCGACCAGGCCGAGCGGCGGCTGATGCTCACGGGTACGCCGTTCCGCTCCGACGACAACCCCATCCCGTTCGTCGAGTACGAGCGCGGCCAGGACGGCCTCCAGCGCTCCCGCTCCGACTCGGTGTACGGCTACAGCGACGCGCTGCGCGACGGCGTCGTCCGGCCGGTGATCTTCCTCGCGTACTCGGGGGAGACCCGCTGGCGCACCAGCGCGGGCGACGAGCTGGCGGCGCGTCTCGGCGAGCCGATGACCAAGGACCTCATCGCCCAGGCGTGGCGTACGGCCCTCGACCACCGCGGCGACTGGATGCCCCAGGTGATGCGGGCGGCGGACGCGCGCCTGTCCCGGCTGCGCTCGCACGGCATGACCGACGCCGGCGGCCTGGTCATCGCCAGCGACCAGCAGTCCGCCCGCGCGTACGCGAAGCTGCTGGACGAGATCACCGGCGAGAAGGCGGCGGTGGTCCTCTCCGACGACCAGGGCGCTTCCGCGCGCATCGCCGAGTTCGCGCGCTCCGAGCAGCGCTGGCTCGTCGCGGTCCGGATGGTCTCCGAGGGCGTCGACATCCCCCGCCTCGCCGTCGGCGTGTACGCGACCAGCGCCTCCACGCCCCTCTACTTCGCGCAGGCCATCGGCCGTTTCGTCCGCGCCCGCCGTACGGGCGAGACCGCGACGGTGTTCCTGCCCAGCGTCCCGCACCTGCTCGGCCTCGCCAGCGAGATGGAAGCCCAGCGCGACCACATCCTCGGCGCGCCGAAGGACCCGGACGGCCTCGACGACGCCCTCCTCGAACGCGCCCAGCGGGCCGAGGACGCGGAGGGCGAGCTCGAGAAACGCTTCGAGGCGCTGTCGGCCACGGCGGAGCTCGATCAGGTCATCTACGACGGCACCTCGTTCGGCACGGGGGCCCGTACGGGCACGCCCGAGGAGGAGGAGTACCTGGGGCTGCCGGGCCTGCTCACCCCGGACCAGGTCTCGGTCCTGCTGAACAAGCGCCAGTCGGAGCAGATGGCGGCCCAGAAACGCGCGGCCGCAACGGCGCCCAAGGAGTCCGTACCGGCCCAACGCGAGCCGGTCGCGACGATGAGCGCGGCGGAGCGCCGCGTGGCGCTGAGGCGGCAGCTGAACACGCTCGTGGCCGCCCACCACCACCGCACGAACCTGCCGCACGGCAAGATCCACGCGGAGCTGCGGCGGCTGTGCGGGGGGCCGCCGAGCGCGCAGGCGACGATCGAGCAGCTCGAGGAGCGGATCGCCACCATCCAGACCCTCTGAGCATCCAGGCCCGGCCGCGGCGTGGTGGCCGTTGGGTGGCCCGCTCAGGGCCGGCTGCGCGGTCGCCGGACTGGATGCTGGGGGCGCGGCCGCCGGCCTGCATGGGTGCGGCCGCAGCCAGGGCGGGCCGGCCTGCATGGTGTGCGGCCGCAATCAGGGCGGGCCGGCCTGCATGGTGTGCGGCCGCAATCAGGGCGCGCCGGCCCCTCACGCGGCCGCTGGGGCGGGCTTGGAGCACGTTTTGGCCGCGCTGCCGGCGGATCGGCGTCTTCGGTACCCACGGAAAAAGGGCGCCCCCACACCGGGACGCCCTTTCCTTGCTTGTTGTGGGGATCTAGTTGGAGTTAGACATCATGTCCGCGCCGCGCCACGTGAACTCGGGGTCGGCCGCGTACTGCACCGCGATCTTCACCAGGTCCTCGGCGTACCTGTTGGCGTGGTGTCCGCAGAACACCAGCTCGCCGCCACCAGCCAGGGTCAAACGGAGCTTCCCGGCTGCATTGCAGCGGTCGCACCGTTCATCGGCTGCTGTTCCGGCCACGCTTCCCGCCGGCGGCGTGAGAGTCGGGGTCATCGCCTTCCTCCTCTGGTCGTCACCGATGAACATGTTCCTCGGCTACTGCTCACCCATCGTGCAACACCCTTGGCCGTTGCAGCCTTCCCACTGTGCCCTGGGGGGACCCAAGTCACACGTGGTCCGGCTAGTGTGCCGTGCCCCAAGGGTGCCACGTCAACGATCACTTCTGCACAACGGTCTGATGACCACCCGATGATGTACGGGTAGTGACCAAAAGGGCACCGGATGTTGACGGAAGGGCCCATCGTCCAGTACTGATCAAGCTGTCCGTGCCTGTACCCAAAATGCTGATCTTGAGAGTCGCCGCCCCGGAACGACGCGATCCGCGGACGAGCGGACCCCGTCGGGAACGTCCGCCGAGCGTCAGCCGCCTCGTGGCGTAGACCGATCGAGCGCCACCCCGCAGCGACCGCCTTCCGGCGTGAAGCAGCCCCGCCGGCGCCATGACGGCAGCCGGCGGGGGAGAGCTTCGCAGTCCCGGTGACGCTCAGTCCAGGTAGTCGCGCAGGACCTGGGACCGCGACGGGTGCCGCAGCTTCGACATCGTCTTCGACTCGATCTGGCGGATGCGCTCGCGCGTCACGCCGTAGACCTGGCCGATCTCGTCGAGCGTGCGGGGCTGGCCGTCGGTGAGGCCGAAGCGCAGCCGTACCACGCCCGCCTCGCGCTCGGAGAGCGTCTGCAGCACCTGCTGGAGCTGGTCCTGCAGCAGCGAGAACGAGACCGCGTCGACCGCGACGACCGCCTCGGAGTCCTCGATGAAATCGCCGAGCTGGCTGTCGCCCTCGTCGCCGATCGTCTGGTCGAGCGAGATGGGCTCCCGGGCGTACTGCTGGATCTCCAGCACCTTCTCCGGGGTGATGTCCATCTCCTTGGCCAGCTCCTCCGGGGTGGGCTCGCGGCCCAGGTCCTGGAGCAGCTCGCGCTGGATGCGGCCGAGCTTGTTGATGACCTCGACCATGTGCACCGGGATGCGGATGGTGCGGGCCTGGTCGGCCATGGCGCGGGTGATGGCCTGGCGGATCCACCAGGTGGCGTACGTGGAGAACTTGTAGCCCTTGGTGTAGTCGAACTTCTCGACCGCGCGGATCAGGCCCAGGTTGCCTTCCTGGATGAGGTCCAGGAACGCCATGCCGCGGCCGGTGTAGCGCTTGGCCAGCGAGACCACGAGGCGCAGGTTGGCCTCGAGGAGGTGGTTCTTGGCGCGCTCGCCGTCGCGGCCGATCCAGCGCAGGTCGCGCTCGAAGTTGCGGTCGAGCTTCTCCTCGCCCTCCTCGCAGGCGCGCAGGCGCTCGGCCGCGTACAGCCCGGCCTCGATGCGCTTGGCGAGCTCGACCTCCTGCTCCGCGTTCAGCAGGGGGACCTTGCCGATCTGCTTGAGGTATGCCCGGACGGAGTCGGCGGAGGCGGTGAGCTCGGCGTCGCGCCGGGCCTGCTTGAGCGCCTCGGACTCCTCGTCGTCCCACTCGAAGTCGCCGTCGGTGGCCGAGCTGGCGGCATCGGTGGCCGCGGCCTGCACCAGGGCGGGCGGCTCCTCCACGACGACATCCTCGATCTCGGCGGCGAGCTCCTCGGGGTCGATGTCCTCGGCGGCCTCGGGCCCGCCCTCGCCGGGAGCGCCTGCCTTCGTCGCCTTGGTGGCCTTCGCCGGTCCGGCGGCGGCCTTCTTCGCCGGTGCGGTCTTCTTGGCGGCCGCCTTCTTGGCGGCGCCCTCCGCGGCGGCCGGGGCCTCACCGTCGGTGGGTTGCTTCGGCGCCGGGGTGGCGGCCTTCTTGGCCGCGGGCGCGCGGGTCGCCTTGGCGGTGGTCGCCTTGGAGGCGGGCGTCGCGGAGCGGGCGGCGGCGACCCGGCGGCGGGTGCTGGCCGAGCCGTCGACGACGACCGTGACTCCGGCGTCCACGAGGGCGCGGAGGATCTTCTTGGCCTGGGCCGGTGTCACCTCGGCGGACTCGACCGTCTGCACGACCTCGGCCGACGTGATCTGCCCACCCGCACCCTGCGCGTGGGCGATCAGGGCCTCGGTGAGAGAGCGAACGTCGGCACCGGTCTGGTGGGCTTCTGTCACGAATGACCTTCCGGAGGGCGATGGAGCACGGCCATGGGCCCAGCGCAGCACGCGGCGAAACGAGGCTGGCCGGTGGGTGTGGGAGCCCTCGGGTCGCGGACGGGCCTGGCGAGCGGGTGTCCGTGAAGCGTGGGCAGGGGTGAATTGTAGCGCCGTCCAGCGAGATCCTCCCGCCGCAGCACGCCGCGGGGGGTCGCCGACCTCGCTGCAGGCGCCGGGCGGGAGAATGGTAGCCGCTGAAAGGGCGGTGTGGAGTGGCTGAGAACCCCAGATCATCGACGCCGGAGGACCTGCTCGCGGTGGCCGTGCGGATTGCCCGGGAGGCCGCCGGCACGGCGCGGCGCATGCGCGCCGAGGCCATCACCGACGTGCAGACCAAGAGCACCGACACGGATGTCGTGACGGCGGCGGACCGGGCCGTCGAGCGCCAGGTCGTGGAGGCACTGCGGCGCGAGCGGCCGGGCGACGGCGTACTGGGCGAGGAGTACGGCGACAGCACCGCGTCCACCGGCGCGGTCCGCTGGATCCTCGACCCGATCGACGGCACGGTGAACTACCTGTACGGGCTCCCGCAGTACGCCGTGTCCCTCGCCGCCGAGGTCGAGGGCACAGTGGTCGCCGGAGTGGTGCACAACGCCGCCACAGGGGACGAGTGGACGGCCACGCTGGGCGGCGGTGCCTGGCGCGTGGATCGCCGATTGCGCGGCTCGGGGCGTACGACGCTCGACCAGGCGCTGGTGGGAACGGGCTTCGGGTACGACTCGGCGCGCCGGGCGCATCAGGGCGCTGTGGTGGCCCAGTTGATCACCCGGGTGCGTGACATCCGGCGGTTCGGCGCGGCGTCGCTGGATCTGTGCATGGCGGCGGAGGGCAGCCTCGACGCCTACTTCGAGAAGGGGCTCAACCCGTGGGACCACGCCGCGGGCGGGCTGGTCGCGACCGAGGCGGGTTTGCGGGTGTCCGGACTCGACGGTCATCCGGCCGGCAAGGACATGCTCGTGGCCGCCCCGCCGGCGCTCTTCCCGGCGCTGCATGATGCGCTTGTCGAGCTGGACGCCGCAGGAGGCCCGTGACGTCCCGCAGTGGCCGGGGTGCCCTTGACCCCCCGATGACCGCGCTGAGGCCCTCAGGCTGCGCCTGAGGGCCTGCGTGGACGGGTCAGGAGTCCTTCTTGACCGGAGCCGCGCACGCGCCCGGCGGGAGCTGCGGCTCGCTGAGCTCGACGAGCGACTGGTTGACCTCGGTCGTGGTGGCGAGCTGCTGGAACCGGCCGCCGATGACGATGTCCACGACGGCGCCCTTGCGCTTGGCGCTGTACTGCGGGTCGGCCTGGTTGAGGAAGTACGCCCGCAGCAGCCACGCCGAGCCGACCGCGTCCGGGCCGTACCGCAGGATCGCGACGCCGTCGAACTTCTTGTTGTTCTCGGCCGGCTTCTGGGTCTGGAAGCGCCGGTTCTTGAAGTCGTTGGTGACCCGGTCGGCGAGGCCCGCCTGGTCGGTGCCGTTGAAGATCCTGACCGTGACCTCCTGCGGGTCGTCCGGCAGCTTCACGTTCGCCATCACCGAGCCCTCGGGGCATCCACCGCCGGCCACGGCGCCGCCCTGGGTGTCGCGGACCAGCGCCACGACGACGAAGACCACCGCCGCGACGGCGAGGACGCCGACCACGACGAGCGCTCGGACGCGCGCAAAACTCATGGGTGCAGTACTCCCGCCTCGGGTGTGCGTCGTCCTCGGTGACGCCACGGTCTGCGGTGAGGTTAGCGTCTGCCCGCCATGCCCGCGGCGTGTGCCCACCACGCGCACGGAAAGATCTGCCCGCCACGCGCACGGAAAGAGGGAACGTCTCCCGGCGCGGCGACGATGATCCACGCCGCTGGGCCCCTACCTTGATGTCGCCTCAGTCACATCGGGAACAATTGGCCGCCCGCGGACGTACAAGCGTCCCACGAGGGCGGTAAGGTGCCGCGTTTGCCGGGGCAGTTTCACGAGGGGGTGGGGGCGCCTCGGCGGATGGTCGTTCCCCTGCGGTTCGGGTCAGGGAGAAAAGTCCGTCAGAACGGGAACCGATACGTCGTCGCCGGCGTTACTTACGCCAAGTGACACATCGATACAGGAGAGTGAACACCGATGGCCACCGACTACGACGCCCCGCGTCGCGACGAGGTCGACCTCGGCGAGGACAGCCTCGAGGAACTCAAGGCCCGCCGCGCCGACTCGCAGTCGGGCGCAGTGGACGTCGACGAGGTCGAGGTCGCGGAGAGCTTCGAGCTCCCCGGCGCTGACCTGGCCGACGAGGAACTGACCGTCAAAGTGCTGCCGATGCAGACCGACGAGTTCCGCTGCGCCCGTTGTTTCCTCGTGCATCACCGCAGCCAGCTGGCGGTCGAACGCAACGGGGAACTGATCTGCCGCGAGTGCGCCTGACCCGCGTACCCGTCGCAGGAGAGACACCTACCCGGCCGTCGCCGACGGCCGGGCGCCGAACGGACGCCGGTGTGGCGTACGCGCGGCGTGTGACCCGTGTGCCCGCCCCTCCGGCGGGGTAAAGGGTCGCTGACGGCAGACGAACGGGGAGGTCGACCACCATGAGCCGCCCAGATGAGAACTCGGCACCGACCGCAGAGCCGGGGCATGAGCTCATGAAGGTCGACCCGGCAGAGCCGCAGGGGGCGGTCGATGCCGAGATCGGCGCGACCGTGGCCGCGCTGACCGCCGACGACCTGGAGCCGGAGAAGCGCCGGCGCCTGCTCGGCCGGCTGGTCGGCGACGTCCGCCGCCGCGGGCTGGGGCAGATGTTCCGGCCGAAGGCGGCGATCCGGTGGATGGCCGACGTGGTCGCCGACGTGGCGCCGCACGTGCCGATCCGTGACCTCGAGACGCTGCGCCGGCACTTCGACGGCCTCGACGGCGACGACCTCGCCGAGCGCCTCGTCCGCAACGCCGCCCGGGCGACGGCCGGGGTGGGCGCGGCCGGCGGCGGCGTGGCCTCGCTGGAGTGGGCCGTGGCGCCCACGCTGCTCTCGGCGCCCGTCCTGCTCGCCGCGGAGACGATCGCCGTGGTCGCCATCGAGCTGAAGCTGATCGGCGAGCTGCACGAGGTGTACGGCCGGCCGGTCGCCGGTTCCGGCGGGCAGAAGGCGGCCGCCCTGATCCAGTCCTGGTCCGGCGGGCGCGGCGTGAACCCGCTCGTGCCGGGCGTCGGGGTCGCGACGGTGCTCGGCACGGCGGCCCGCAAGGAGCTCCAGTCGTCCCTGCTGCGCCGCTTCGGGCGCAACCTGACCACGATGGGACCGCTGCTCACGGGAGCGGCCGTGGCGGGCTACCTGAACCGCCGCGCCACGCACAACCTCGGCGAGAAGCTCACCAAGGACCTCCGCAAGAACCGCCCGGCGCTGCCCTAGGGTCGGCTGCGGGCCGCCAGCAGCGCGGTTGCCAGCTCGACCGGGTGACGCGTGCTGACCACCCAGAACGGGGTGGGGTCGGCGGGGTCGTCGAGCACCACCTGTACGGCGCCCTTGATCCAGGGGCGCTGCACCACGAAGGCGAGCGGGTGGGATCCCACGCCCAGCACCTCGCGCTTGCCGTCCGCGTCCAGCGCGACGACGTCGGCGATCACCGCCAGCGGGAGTCGCGCGTCGTCCACCTGGAATTCCGTCGCCGTGACCGCCACCGGGATGCGCCCCAGCCACCACGGCAGCAAGGCGGAGAGCGGGAGCAGGACGGCGAACGGCAGCCAGGCGCGTACGCCCCCGCCGCCCATCCAGATCTCGGCCGCCAGCAGGAATCCGACCCCGAGCGCGACCGGCCACATCCACCACGGTGCGCGCAGCCGTTCGGCGTACGCCGCGGCCGCGACCGTGCGCGCGGAGGGCTCGGGTGTCACGCTGGTGAGGGTACGGCGCGCCTCCGTCCGCGCTGACGGCAGGATGGCAGGGTGAGTGCCGCCCCGATCCGCTCGACGTGAAGGACTTCCGCGTGGACATCCAGGTCCGACTCCTCGACCCCGGCCTGCCGCTGCCGGCGTACGCCCACCCCGGTGACGCCGGTGCCGACCTGTACGCGGCCGAGAGCGTGGAGCTGGCCCCCGGGGAGTGGAAGCTCGTGCCGACCGGTGTGGCGATCGCGCTCCCGGAGGGCCACGTCGGGCTCGTGCACCCGCGCTCGGGGCTGGCCGCCCGCCTGGGCGTGACGGTCCTCAACGCGCCCGGTACGGTCGACGCCGGTTACCGCGGCGAGATCCTGGTGAATCTCATCAATCACGACCGGGAGAACACCGTCAAGATCTCCCGGGGTGACCGCATCGCCCAGCTGGTCGTCCAGCGGGTCGAGCGGGCCGTGTTCCGCGTCGTCGACGAGCTCGCCGGCAGCGCGCGCGGCGCGGGCGGCCACGGCTCCACCGGCGGCCACGGTGCGCTGCCGGAGCAGGGTAAGGGATCCGCGGACGCGCCGGCCGCGCCCGGAGCCCACTGACGGATCCCGCAGGCCGGGCCCGGCGACGGCCCGGCGCAGCAGAAGCTTGACGATCGGGAAGGTGGCAAGCAGATGTTCTCCCGCAAGCGCGGAGGCCCGCGGCACGTACGCCCGGACGACGCGCCCCAGTCGGCGGCCCTCGCCCAGAGCATGGGTGACCTGCCGCCGGCGCCCGAGTTCGGCCCCTGGGACGGCGCGCAGGCGCCCGAGGGGGTCCAGCGTCTCGACCTCGGCAGCCTGCTGATCCCCGCGGTCGAGGGGGTCGAGGTGCGGGTGCAGGCCAACCCGGACGGCGGGGTCGAGCAGGTCGTGCTCGTGCACGGCAACAGCGCCCTGCAGCTGGGCGCGTTCGCGGCGCCGCGTACCGAGGGGATCTGGGACGAGGTCCGCGAGGAGATCGCGACGGCGATGAAGGCCGACGGTGCGTCGCCGGTCGAGTTCGAGGGGCCGTACGGCGTCGAGCTGGCGGCACGGGTCAACACGCCCGAGGGCCCGGCCGACGTCCGTTTCGTCGGCGTGGACGGTCCGCGCTGGATGGTCCGGGCGCTGTTCCAGGGGCTCGCGGCCGCCGATCCCGGCCAGGAGGGCGTGCTCGGCGAATGCCTGCGCGGGCTGGTCGTGGTCCGGGACAACGAGGCGCGCCCGGTGCGTGAGGCCCTGCCGCTGCGGCTGCCGCGGGAGATGGCCGAGGCCGCCGAGGAGCACGTCCACGAACACGAGGACCCGACGCCGCCGGACGTGGCGCGCAACCAGCAGATGCCGGGTACGAACGGACGCCACGCGCGCTGACCGGTGCCCGCTGGTCGAGGTGATCCCCGGTGACCTAGGTCACCGGGGTGCTTCCGGCGTACCGTGGAGTTGCGGTCCCTGCCCACACTGGGGCCGTCCGCCGGTGCCCCGCCGTCGGTTCCCCGTGGCGTGCCTACCAGAGGTGGCAGAGGGTCATGACGACCGATCAACGCACCGGCCTGCGCCGGTTCTTCGAACGGCTGACCGCCTCCGAGGAGGAGCTGGACGCCGAGGAGCTGCAACGCGACAGCGCCAAGTGCGGAGCGATGCCGGCCGGACAGTGCCGCCGCGGCCAGGTCGTCTCCGTGTCGGGGCGGCTGCGCACGGTGGCGTACACTCCCCGGACCAACCTGCCGACGCTCGAGGCGGACCTCTGGGACGGCAGTGACGTGGTCACGCTCGTCTTCCTGGGCCGGCGCTCGATCGTGGGCATCGAACCGGGACGTCAGCTCACCGCGCGCGGCCGGATCGCGATCCGGGACGACCGCAAGGTCATCTACAACCCGTACTACGAGCTGGAGGCGCCCCGGTGACACCCGGCAGCGAGCCCCGTCACGCCGCGCACGAAACGGTCGAGGAGCGGGTCGCCGAGGAGGTTGTCGAGGAACTCGATCTGCATCCGGTGCCGGAGCCGGAGGAGGCGGACGAGCCCCTGCCCTCGATGAGCGAGCAGATCTCCGAGCAGCTCGGCGGGGTACGCGGGCTCATCGAGTCGAGCGTGCCGGTGCTGGCGTTCGTGCTGCTCAACGTGCTGCTCGGGGACGCCGGGCTGGATCTGCCGAAGAAGACCGCGCTGTATTGGGCGATCGGCGGCAGCGTGGGCTCCGCGCTGGCCATCGGGGCGTACAGGCTGAGCCGCAAGCAACCGATCCGGCACGCGGTCAACGGCCTGTTCGGCATCGCGATCGGTGCGTACCTCGCGTGGCGCACCGGCGACGCGAAGAACTTCTACCTGCCGGGCATCCTGCTCACGCTGGGACAGGTGGTGGTGCTGATCGCCTCGGTCGCGGTCCGCCGCCCGATCATCGGGTACGTGTGGGGCGTGCTGGCCAACGGCGGGAAGCACGACTGGTTCGACAACCCGCGGCTGTTCCGTACGTTCCAATGGCTGACCCTGGTCTGGGCCGCGTCGCTGTTCATCCGCGCCGGCGTGCAGGGCTGGCTCTACCTCGCCGACCAGGCCAACGCGATCGGCATCGTGCGTGTGCTGATCAGCTGGCCCATCTACGCGGCGACGTTCGCCTTCACCGCCTGGGCCGTGCACCGGGTGACGTCGGCCCAGACGGACGAGAAGCAGCCGACCGAGGCGGTCTAGCCGAGGTCGCCGGTCTTGCCGAGGACGACCGCGCGGACGGCGTCCTCGACCTCGGTCGTGCACACGAAGATCAGCTCGTCGCCCGCCTCCAGCGGGTCGTCCGGGGTGGGCACCAGCACACGCTTGCCGCGCAGCACCGCCACCAGCGCCGAGTCGCGGGGCATCGGCACCGAGCGGACCGGCTGGCCCACGTACGGCGCGTTCGCCGGCAGGGTGATCTCCACGAGGTTGGCCTCGCCCTGGCGGAACGTCATGATGCGCACCAGATCGCCGACCGTCACCGCCTCCTCGACGAGGGCCGCCATCAGCCGCGGCTTGCTCACCGAGACGTCCACGCCCCACTGCTCGGTGAAGAGCCACTCGTTCTCGGCGCGGTTCACCCGGGCCACGACCCGGTTGACGGCGAACTCGGTCTTGGCGAGCAGCGACACGACGAGGTTGGCCTTGTCGTCGCCGGTGGCGGCGATGACCACGTCGCAGCCGGCCACGTCCGCCTCCTCGAGGCTGCTGACCTCGCACGCGTCCGCCAGCACCCACTCGGCCTCCGGCACCCGTTCGGGGCGCAGCTGGCGGGGCTGGCGCTCGATCAGCATGACCTGGTGGCCGTTGCCGATCAGCTCGCTCGCGATCGAGCGGCCGACGTTGCCGGCGCCCGCGATGGCGATCCGCATGTCAATGACCCCCCACGCCGGTGCTCGCGGCGGCCGCGAGCACGTCGTCGACGATGTCGTCGGTGACCAGCACGAAGACCTGGTCGCCGTCCTGGATGACGGTGGAGGGTGTGGCCAGCGAGCCGATGCCGAACCGCATGAGGTACGCCACCCGGGCCCCGGTGCCCTCCTCCAGCGTCTTGATCGTGCGGCCCACCCAGTCGCGGTGCAGCGGCGCCTCGACGATGGAGACGGCGCTGGTCGGGTCGCGGAACACCTCGACGGTGCCCTCGGGCACGAGGTGGCGCACCATCCGGTCGGCGGCCCAGCGGATCGTCGCCACGGTGGGGATGCCGAGCCGCTCGTAGACCAGTGCCCGGCGTGCGTCGTAGATGCGGGCGACCACGCGGGAGACGCCGTACGTCTCGCGGGCCAGCCGGGCCGAGATGATGTTGGAGTTGTCGCCGCTGGAGACCGCCGCGAAGGCGTCCGCGCGCTCGATGCCGGCCTGGCGCAGCACGTCGCGGTCGAAGCCGATCCCGGTCACCGTGATCCCGCCGAATTCCGCACCGAGCCGTCGGAAGGCGTCGGAATTCTGGTCGATGATCGCGACCGAGTGGCCGCGGGCGTCGAGTTTGTGGGCCAGCGTCGAGCCGAGCCGGCCGCAGCCCATGATCACCACGTGCAAGGTTTCACGCCTTCCCACTGAATGCGTACGTGCAGAGCGTGCCATGCCCGCGCGACGCATGCTGGCCGGGGCGGCCGACGGCGTGGCGGATACCGCCGTACGCTTGGCGCTTGTGGCAAGTTCGACGTCCCTAGCCAAGCGCCTGCTGCTCGGCCGGCCTTTCCGGTCCGACAGGCTGCAGCACACGCTGCTGCCCAAGCGCATCGCGCTTCCCGTGTTCGCGTCGGACGCGCTCTCGAGTGTCGCGTACGCGCCCGACGAGATCCTCCTGACGCTGTCGATCGCCGGTGCGACCGCGTTCGCCATCTCTCCCTGGATCACGCTGGCCGTGGCGGTGGTGATGATCACGGTCGTGGCGAGCTACCGGCAGAACGTGCACGCGTACCCGTCCGGGGGTGGCGACTACGAGGTGGCGACGGTCAACCTCGGGCCCAAGTTCGGCGTGGCGGTGGCCAGCGCGCTGCTGGTCGACTACATCCTCACGGTGGCGGTGTCGGTCAGCGCCGGCGTGCAGAACCTGGGCTCGGTGGTGCCGTTCGTCGCCGAGCACAAGATCGGCATCGCGATCGCCGCGGTGGCCCTGCTCGCGTCGCTCAACCTGCGCGGGCTGCGGGAGTCCGGCACGGCGTTCGCGGTACCGACGTACGCGTTCATCATCATCGTGCTCGGCATGATCATCACTGGGATGGTCCGGGTCTTCGTGCTCGGCCAGGACCTCCGCGCCCCCAGCGCGGATCTGGTCATCGACGCCGAGGCACACCATCTGACCAGCTTCGCCTTCGTGTTCCTGCTGCTGCGGACGTTCTCCTCCGGCTGCGCGGCGCTGACCGGCGTCGAGGCCATCTCCAACGGCGTGCCCGCGTTCAAGCCGCCGAAGAGCAAGAACGCGGCCACCACGCTGCTGCTGCTCGGCGGCATCGCGATCCTGATGCTCATCGGGATCATCATGCTGGCCCGCGCGACGCATCTGCAGTTCGTCGAGGACGCGTCGCAGATCGTCGGCGGCCCGCCGGACTACGTCCAGAAGACGGTCACCACCCAGCTCGGCGAGACCGTCTTCGGCGAGGGCTCGATCCTGCTCTACCTCGTCGGCGCGGTCACCGCCCTGATCCTGTTCCTGGCCGCCAACACCGCTTTCAACGGCTTCCCGGTGCTCGGCTCCATCCTGGCCCAGGACCGCTACCTTCCGCGCCAGCTGCACACCCGCGGCGACCGGCTCGCCTTCAGCAACGGCATCATCTTCCTGGCCGTGGCCGCCGTCGTGCTCATCATGGCGTTCGACGCCGAGGTCACCCGGCTGATCCAGCTCTACATCGTCGGCGTCTTCGTGTCGTTCACGCTGTCGCAAGCCGGCATGATCAGGCACTGGAACAGGCTGCTGCGTACCCAGCGGGACCCGTTGAAGCGGCGCCAGATGTTCCGCTCGCGGGCGATCAACACCTTCGGCATGGCGATGACCGGCGCGGTCCTGATCGTCGTGCTGATCACGAAGTTCCTGCTCGGCGCGTGGATCGCCATCGCCGGCATGGTGCTGATCTACGTGCTCATGCTCGCCATCCGCAAGCACTACGTCCGGGTCGCCGAGGAGCTGCAACCCACCGAGGAACGCCCGGTGCTGCCGTCACGGAACCACGCGGTCGTACTGGTCAGCAAGGTGCACATGCCGACCCTGCGGGCGGTCGCGTACGCGCAGGCCACCCGCCCCGACACGCTGACCGCCGTCACG
This sequence comes from Nucisporomicrobium flavum, assembly GCF_016464385.1. GTDB lineage: Bacteria > Actinomycetota > Actinomycetes > Mycobacteriales > Micromonosporaceae > Actinoplanes > Actinoplanes flavus_A. The sequence continues at coordinate 246,321 of NZ_JADMLH010000003.1, forward strand.
GTCAACGTGGACGACAAGGACACCCGCAAGATCCAGGCGGAGTGGGAGCGGCGGCAGATCCCGGTGTCGCTGACCGTCGTGGACTCGCCGTACCGCGAGATCACCCGGCCGATCATCGACTTCGTCAAGAGCGTGCGCCGCGGCTCGCCGCGGGACGTGGTCACGGTCTTCGTGCCCGAGTACGTCGTGGGCCGCTGGTGGGAGAACCTGCTGCACAACCAGAGCGCGCTGCGGATCAAGGGCCGGCTGCTGTTCGAGCCGGGCGTGATGGTGACCAGCGTGCCCTGGCAGCTGCGCTCCAGCCAGGACCGCGACCTCGAGCGGCTGGACCGGGACCTGAGCCGGGCACCCGCCCGCGGGCCGCGGACGCGCCGTACCGACCTGAACTCGAAAGGTGGCACGTCGGCTGCTCCGGCGTCCACGGAGCCCGCCGCGACCGGGGCGGACGAGGCCCGATGAGTTCCCCGTACGGCATCGAGGACCTGGTCGAGGGGGACCGCGTCGAGCTCGTCGTCGGGGCGCCGGCGCACGGCGGGCACTGTGTCGCCCGGATCGGTGACGAGCACGGCCGGGTGGTGTTCGTCCGGCACGCGTTGCCGGGCGAGCGGGTCACGGCCGAGATCACCGAGCTGCACCGCGGGTACCTGCGCGCCGAGGCGGTGGCCGTCCAGCAGGCGTCGCCGGACCGGGTGACGCCGCCGTGCCCGTACGCCCGGCCCTTCGGTTGCGGCGGTTGCGACCTGCAGCACGTCGCGCCGGCCGCGCAGCTGGAGTGGAAGGCCGCGGTCGTGCGGGAGCTGCTCGGCCGCATGGGCGGCCTGAGCGCGACCCAGCTCGACGCCCTCGGGGTACGGGTGGAGCCGCTGCCCGGCGGCCCGCTGGGCTGGCGGTCGCGGATCCGGTACGCGGTCGACGCCGCCGACCGCCCCGGCCTGCTCAAGCACCGCTCCCACGAGGTCGTGCCGATCGACCGGTGCCGCATCGCGCACCCCCGCCTGCAGGAGCTCGACGTGACCGCGCGGCGCTGGCCGGACGCGGCCGCGGTGGAGGCGGTGGCGTCCACCGGCGGCGACGTGAGCGTGCTCGCCCGGCGGGCCGGGTCAACCGTGGCCACGCGGTCCACGGGGGAGGCTGCCCCGGCGACGGGCGACTGGCTGCTGGACGAGGTGCACGGGGGCGACCGCGCGCTGCTCGACGGTTCGGCCGAAGTGCGGGAGGTGGCCGCCGGCCGGGAATGGCACGTGCCGGCCGAAGGCTTCTGGCAGATCCACCCGGCCGCCGCGGACACCCTGGTCACCGCCGTCCTGGAGATGCTGCGGCCGGAGCCCGGCGAGGTCTCCTGGGACCTCTACGGCGGCGCGGGGCTGTTCGCCGCGGCCCTCGCCGAGCGCACCGAGGCCCGTACGACGGTGGTGGAGTCGTCCCCGGTCGGCGTGGCGGCGGCCCGTCGCAACCTCGCCACGCTGCGGCACGTCGAGGTCGTCGCGGCCAAGGTGGACGTCGCCCTGGCCCGTCGCCGGGTCGCCGGTCCCGTCGACGTGGTGGTGCTCGACCCGCCCCGCAGCGGTGCGGGGGCGAAGGTGGTGCGGGCGGTCGTGGCGGCGGGGCCCCGGGCCGTGGCGTACGTGGCCTGCGATCCGGCCGCTCTGGCCCGGGACGTGAAGACGTTCGCGGAGCTGGGGTTCCGGGTGACGGCGCTGCGGGCGTACGACTGCTTCCCGATGACGCAGCACGTGGAGTGCGTGGCGCTGCTGGAGCGCTGAGGTCAGCTGCCGGCTGTCCTGGCGGCCGGCTCGCGTTCCGTGCTGTCCCCGGCGTGGGCGTCGTCGGCCTCGTGGGCGTCGTGCGGGTCGTCGTCGTAGCTGGTCTCGTCGAACGGGGCCGCGCCGGAGAGCACCGCGTCGACCTGCTCCCGGTCGATCTCGTTCGTCCACGTGCCGACGAGGACCGTGGCGACGGCGTTGCCGGCGAAGTTGGTGAGTGCGCGGGCCTCGGACATCAGCCGGTCGATGCCGACGATCAGGCCGACGCCGGGCACCAGGTCGGGCCGGTGGCTCTGCAGGCCGCCGGCGAGCGTGGCGAGGCCCGCGCCGGTGACGCCGGCCGCGCCCTTCGAGGCGACGATCATGAACAGCAGCAGGCCGATCTGCTGACCCACGGAGAGCGGCTTGTCCAGCGCGTCGGCGATGAACAGCGAGGCCATCGTCAGGTAGATCGCGGTGCCGTCGAGGTTGAACGAATAGCCGGTGGGCACCACGATGCCGACCACCGGGCGGCTGACGCCGAGGTGGCCCATCTTGGCGATCAGCCGGGGCAGCGCGGACTCCGACGAGGAGGTCGAGAGGATCAGCAGGAACTCGCGGGCGAGGTAGCGCAGCAGCTTGAAGATCGAGACGCGGGCGATCAGCCGCAGCAGCAGCCCGAGCACCACGAAGATGAACAGCGCGCAGGTCACGTAGAAGCCGACCATGATGGCGGCGAGGCTCTTGAGGGCGTCGAAGCCGGTCGCGCCGACCACGGCGGCCATCGCGCCGAACGCGCCGATCGGGGCCAGCCACATGATCATCGCGAGGATCTTGAAGACCAGGCGCTGGATCACGCCGATCGCCCGGATCACCGGCTCGCCGGAGCGGCCGATGGCCTGCACCGCGAAGCCGACGAGCAGGGCCACCAGCAGCGTCTGCAGCACCTCGCTGGTGGTCAGCGCGCCCAGCAGCGAGTCCGGGATGATGCCGAGCAGGAAGTCGACGGTCGACTCGGCCTCGCCGCTGACCTGGGCCTGACCGGTCTTGGCCAGCTCGGCGCTCAGGTGCAGCCCGGAGCCGGGGTGCAGGATGTTGCCGACGACCAGCCCGATCGCGAGCGCGACCGTACTCATGATCAGGAAGTAGCCGAGCGCCAGCCCGCCCACCCGGCCGACCTGCGCGGCGCGACGGATCGAGCCGACGCCCAGCACGATCGTGCAGAAGATCACCGGGGCGATCATCATCCGGATCAGCGCGACGAAGCCGGTGCCCAGCGGGCGCAGGTCCTTGCCGAACTCCGGGAACAGGAAGCCGACGGCGATGCCCAGGGCCATCGCCACCAGCACGGCGATGTAGAGCAGATGACTGCGGTCGCGGCGGGCGGCGGGCGGGGCATCGACGGTCATGGCTCCTTCCTACCGCAAGCTGTGACCTGAGTCACGATCTAGCGAATGTGCAGGTTTTGTGGAGGAGGTCGCACTAGCCGTTCGCGCCGGATGCGTACGGGCCGTACGCCGATAGACTGACTCCTCATGAGCGAGCGCAGTGATCAGACGACGACCGGCATCCTCGGCACGATCGCCACGCCGGGCGACCTCAAGCGCTTGAGCCCTGAGCAGCTCACCCTGCTCGCCGCCGAGATCCGGGACTTCCTGGTGGCCAAGGTCTCGCGCACCGGCGGCCACCTCGGGCCCAACCTGGGCGTGGTGGAGACGACGCTGGCGCTGCACCGGGTCTTCGACTCCCCGCGCGACCGGATCCTGTTCGACACCGGCCACCAGGCGTACGTGCACAAGATCGTGACCGGCCGCCAGGACGGCTTCGACCTGCTGCGCCAGCGTGGCGGCCTCTCCGGCTACCCGAGCCGGGCCGAGAGCGAGCACGACCTCATCGAGAATTCCCACGCCTCCACCGCGCTGTCGTATGCGGACGGCATCTCCAAGGCGTTCGCGCTCCGCGGCGAGGACCGGCACGTGGTGGCCGTGGTCGGCGACGGCGCGCTCACCGGCGGCATGTGCTGGGAAGCGCTCAACAACATCGCCGGGGCGAAGAACAAGCTGGTCATCGTCGTCAACGACAACGGCCGGTCGTACGCGCCGACGATCGGCGGCCTCGCCGACCACCTCTCCACGCTGCGCCTCAACCCCGGCTACGAGCGCGTGCTGGACCTGGTGAAGAACGCGCTCGGTTCGACGCCGGTGGTGGGCAAGCCGGCGTACGAGGTGCTGCACGCGGTCAAGAAGGGCATCAAGGACGCGGTCAGCCCGCAGCCGATGTTCGAGGACCTCGGCATCAAGTACATCGGCCCGGTCGACGGCCACGACCACCAGGCCATGGAGTCCGCGCTGCGCCGCGCCAAGGGCTTCAACGCGCCGGTCATCGTGCACGCGGTGACCCGCAAGGGCTACGGCTACCGGCCCGCCGAGGACGACGAGGCCGACTGCCTGCACGGCCCGGGCAGCGCGTTCAGCATCGAGACCGGCAAGCTGCTGGCCGCCCCCACGGTGAAATGGACGCACGTGTTCGCCGAGGAGCTGGTCGCCATCGCCGACGAGCGCCCGGACGTCGTCGGCATCACCGCCGCGATGGCCGAGCCCACCGGCATCGCCGCGCTCGCGAAGAAGTACCCCGAGCGGGCGTACGACGTGGGCATCGCCGAGCAGCACGCGGCCACCTCCGCGGCCGGCCTCGCGATGGGCGGCCTGCACCCGGTCGTCGCCGTGTACGCCACCTTCCTGAACCGGGCCTTCGACCAGGTCCTGCTGGACGTGGCGATGCACGAGCTGCCGGTCACGTTCGTGCTCGACCGGGCGGGGATCACCGGCCCGGACGGCCCGAGCCACTACGGCATCTGGGACATGAGCGTCTTCGGCGTCGTCCCCGGCCTGCGCATCGCCGCCCCGCGCGACGCCGCCACGCTGCGCGAGGAGCTGCGCGAGGCGGTGGCCGTCGACGACGGGCCGACGATCGTCCGGTTCCCGACCGGCTCGGTCGCCGCGGACCTGCCGGCCGTGCGCCGCGCCGGCCCGGTGGACGTGCTCCACGAGGCCGAGCGCAAGGACGTGCTGCTGGTCGCGGTCGGCGCGTTCGCCAAGCTGGGCATGGAGGTCGCCGAACGGCTCGCCGAGCAGGGGTACGGCGTCACGGTCGTCGACCCGCGCTGGGTGCGCCCGGTCCCGATCGAGCTCGTCGGGCTGGCCGGCCGGCACCGCCTCGTGGTCACGCTGGAGGACGGCGTACGGGCCGGCGGCGTGGGCGAGGCCGTGGCCGCCACCCTGCGCGACGCGGGCGCCGACCTGCCGGTGCGCGGCTTCGGCGTGCCGACCGGCTTCCACCCGCACGGCAGCCGCGCCGAGATCCTGGCCTCGCTGGGGCTCACGGCGCAGGATGTCGCGCGGGACGTCACCGAGTGGGTCTCGAAGCTCGAGGCGGCCCCGGGCGAGCCGCAGCCGGCGTCGTAGCCGTCGCTCGGCGCGCACTTTCGTTATAGAGCCGTTACCTTTGAGGGTATGGCGGCGGAGACGTTCGAGGGTCCGACGGTAATCATCGACCTGGGGCTCGCGCGCGGGGAGCCCGACGAGTACGCCGCCCCCACCCGGTCCACGGTTCCGGACTGGTTCGCGCCCGTGCTGGTCGCCGTCCTCGTGCTGTTCGGCTCGACGGCCTCGGCAGCCCCGCCGCCGCCCGCGCTCACCCCGCTGCTGTCGCTGCGGGTGGGGCCGGCGGACCCGTACACGCTCACGGAGAACGGCGACCTGCTCGCACAGAGCCTCGGCGTGCTGACGTCGTACGACCTGCGCGACGGCCATCTGCGCTGGCAGGCGGGCTCGGCGATGCCGACCTTCCGGTTGCGTACGGGTGACGGGCTGATCCTGCTGCGGCCCTTCTCCGGCAACGCCCGCGTCGACCCGGGCACCACGGCGGTAGCGCTGGACAACGGCTCCGTGCGGTGGCGGCGCTCCGGCAGCGTCGTCACGGTGGCCGGCTCGTCCACCCTGCTCGCCGTCTCCAACGTGCGCAGCTTCTCCGGGCCGGGCCGGCGCGTGCAGGGCTCGGTCGAGGCGGTCGACCCGGCGACCGGCCGGACGACGTGGTCGGTGCCCGTGCCGTCCACGGCGGTGCTGCTCAGCGTGCCGGGTCCCACCGAGTCCCCGTGGCGGATGCTGCTGGTCCACGACGACCGCACCGCCGCCGTGCACGACCTCACCACGGGCGCGGAACTCGCCCGGGCCCAGCTGCCGCCCGCCGACTACGGCCCGGACAACCCCGTGCTCTCCGGCGGGCTCCTGCTGCTGCGGCACCCCACGCTGGGCGGCCGCATGGTCTCGGCGTTCGACCCGGTGACGCTGCAGCCCCGCTGGGTCCGCCCGGCCGGGTCCGCGTTCGGCATCACCACCTGCGGCGCGCTGGCCTGCCTCGCCGGTCCCGACGGTGTCCGGGCGATCGACCCCGCCGACGGCGCCCTGCGCTGGTATCGCCCGGCGTGGCGCAGCGTCGAGCAGCGCGGTGGCCTGGTGCTGGCGTCCGGCACCCCGGGCGGCGAGAACGATCCCGTGGGCGTGATCGACCCCGGCACCGGCGAGGTCGTCACCGGCCTGGACGGGTGGCGTCCGGTTCCCGGTGCGGGCGGCGGCGACCATCTTCTCGTGACGCGGACGGCGAGCGCGGGTGCCCGTACCATGGTCGCGGTCGCCGCCCCCGACGGCGCGCAACCGGAGCTCCTGGCCGACCTTCCCCCGGGCACCGGCGACTGCCAGGCCGTGCCGGCCCGGCTGGTCTGCCGGTCGACCTCCGGCGATCTCACGGTCTGGGCGTACCAGCGAAAGGGATAGGCGTGGCGCTGATCGAGCTGAGCCCCGAGACGCCGGCTGCGCCCGACCCGCCCGCCGCACCGCCCGCATACGTCTACCGCCGCCTCGGCCTCGCCCTGGCCGCCCTGCTGACCCTCGCGCTCGGCGGCGCGGCCCCCGTCTCCTCGCTGCTCTGGCAGCGCGCCGGCCGGGTGCCGGCCCCGGCCGGGACCGAGGTCCAGCTGCTCGGCGGCCGGCTCTACGCGCTGGACTTCCAGCAACGGCCACCGCTGGTCACGGCATGGTCGGCGGACCCGGTACGGCGGCTCTGGACAGCGCCCGGACCGCAGGGGAGCGAGGAGGAGCCGTACTACCTCACCGACGCCACGCCGGACCTGCTCATGGTGAACGTGCGCCGCTCGACCACCGTGCTGGACGCGCGGACCGGGGCGGTGCGGTGGCGCTCGGCGACACCCCTGCAACGGCTCGACGACCGGACCGGGCTGGTGCTGCGGGAGACCTTCCGCCCCGGCACCGAGTACGACGTCGACACCGGAGCGCCCGGCAGGCTGTACGGCAGCACCACCGAGCAGCTGCACACCGAGCCCGCCCGCAGCACCGCGATCGACGGGGTGGAGCTGGGCACCGGCCGGCGCCTCTGGTCCGCCTCGGTGCCCGGCTCGATCTCCACCGCCTGGACCGGCCGGGCCATCGTCGTGCTCTCCGCCGACCGGCTGACCGTGCGGTCACCCCGGGACGGCGCCGTGCTGCGCGAGCGGGCGGTGGCCCGGGTCGCCGGCGGGCTCCCGGTGTGGGGCGAGGCCGTCGGTGACGTGCTGCTCGTGCACTACGGCGGCTTCGGGGAGGGCGGCCCGGTCGTCGCGTACGCCGTCGACACGCTCGCACCGCTCTGGCAGCAGTACCAGCCCGATCCGCAGGGCAGCGCCGCGGCCTGCGCCGGGTTGCCCTGCGTCCGCAGCCTCACCGAGGTGCAGGTGGTGGACCCGCGGACGGGCCGGCTGCTGTGGCGGGCGGAGCCGGACACCGACCTGCTCGCCTTCGGCCCCGGCTCAGTCCTGGAGGTCCGGGGCCAGACCAGCCCGCTGCGCTCCGTCGAGCAGGCCACCGGGCGGGTGCTGGCCGACCTGAGCGGATGGCGCGGGTTCGTCGCGGTCCGCGGCGAGCGCGATGAGGCGTACGTGCTGACCCGGCCGGAACCGGACCTCAGCACGAGCGTCGGCGTCCTGCGGGCCGGCCGGACGGCGGTGCAGCCGCTCGGCCGCATCCCGCTGGCGGCCACGCAGTGCCAGGCGGACACCGCGACGGTCGCCTGCAGGGTCGGCGGCGGGATGGACGTGTTCCGCTACCGCGCCTGATGGTCGCCGCGTGACGTGACGTGGCGCACAATGACGGCGTGGGCGACGTCGTCATCGACCTCGGCGAGCTGCACGACGAGCAGCCGCTGCCGCCCGCTCCCGCGCACCGCCCGGCCCCCTTCCGCGCCGCGCTGGCCGGCGCCGCGGTCGCGCTGCTCCTGCTCGTCTCCGGCTCGGTACCGCGGCTGCCACCGGTCACCCCGACCGTCGTGGCCGCCCGCCTCGGCGACGCCATGTTCGTCGAGAAGGACCGGCTGTACCTGGTCAGCGCCCCGGAGGTCGGCTGGGTCACCGCGACGCAGAACCGGGTGGTCAGCACGTACGCGCTGCCCGCCGGCACCCTGCTGTCCCGGACGACGGCGGCGGTGACCGGCGGCGTCCTCGGCGTCACGTCGGCCGGGGACGCGATTCTGGTGTCGTACCAGGTCGACACGCTCGGCGCGGAGGCCACGGTCGCGGTCGAGGCCGGCACCGACCATGCCCGGTGGCGGGCACCGGCCCGGCTGCTCAGCGTGTCCCGCGCCGACAACGTGGCACTGCTGCGGGAGAACAGCCCCCAGTTCGGCCACCTCGACTGGTACGGCGTCGACCTCACCACCGGCCGCAACCGCTGGGTGCTGCGCCAGCCCGTCCTCGGGTACACCACGGAGGCCGGGTACGACGACGGCTTCCCGGGGCGCCTCGTCACCGCCACCGTCGCCGGCCACCTCGAGGTCCGCGACACGGTCACCGGCCGGGTCACCGCCACGCTGGACGTGCCGGCGCCGCCCACCTGGTCCCGCCGCGGCATCACGGTCTGGCCCGCCGGCGATCTCGTGCTCGTCGGCGGGCTCGGCGACGTCACCGCGTACGACCTCCGGGACCTGCGCGAACGCTGGCGCAACGACCTCGACCTCTCCGGCCGCTGGGTGCAGCCGGACTGCGCGGGCGGCATCTGCCTGTTCGGCTACCGCGGCGGTGTCCAGGTCGTCGACACGCTGACCGGCGCTTTCCGATGGTCCAGCGAGAGGTGGACGTGGGCCGAGCCCACCGGCCGGTACCTGCTCGTCACGGGCAACGAGGGGCTGGAGGCGCGATACCCGCTCGCCGTCGTCGACCCGGTGACCGGCGAACTGCACGGCGACTTCGGCACGTGGCGCTCCGTCGGCGAGGTACGCCCGGACGGCACGGTCATCGGGCTGCGGCAGCGGATCGGCGACGACGTCGTCTGGTACGCCCTTCTCGACCCGCGGACCCTGGCCGTCCGCGTGCTCGGCAAGGCCACCGGCGTCTCCGGAGACTGCCAGGGCACCGGTGACGTGCTCGTCTGCCGCGGCCTCGACGCCTCGGTCGCGATCTGGCCCCTGACCGATCCGGTGACCGACCGGTAGCCTGCACTTACAGCCTCTTAACGCGGCAGCGACGAAGCTGGTCGCCGGCTGACCCGATTTTTCGACAGGAGCCGCGGGTGCGCGTGCTGGTGGTGGAAGACGAACGGAACCTCTGCGACGCGATCGCGCGAGGTCTGCGCCGCAAAGGGATGGCGGTCGACGTCGCGTACGACGGCTTGGCCGGTCACGAGATGGCGTACGTGACCCGCTACGACGTGGTCGTGCTGGACCGGGACCTCCCGGGCATGCACGGCGACGAGATATGCGCGGCGCTGGTCGAGTCGGGCGCGCTCACCCGGGTGCTGATGCTGACCGCCAGCGGCACGGTCGCCGACCGGGTCGAGGGCCTGCAGCTGGGCGCCGACGACTACCTGCCCAAACCGTTCGCCTTCGACGAGCTCGTCGCCCGCGTGCAGGCGCTCGGCCGGCGCGCCACCCCGGCGGCCCCGCCCGTGCTCACCGTCGGCGACCTCGTGCTCGACCAGACCCGCCGGGTGGTCACCCGCGGCGGCGCCCCGGTGGACCTGACGAACAAGGAGTTCGGCGTCCTCGAGGAGCTGCTCAAGGCCCGCGGTGGCGTGGTGTCCAGCGAGGAGCTGCTCGAACGCGTCTGGGACGCCAACACGGACCCGTTCACGACGACCGTACGGGTCACCGTCATGACGCTGCGCAAGAAGGTCGGCGACCCGCCGCTGATCGAAACCGTGGTCGGCGCCGGATACCGGGTGCCCGAGCCGGTGATCGTCACGCCCGCCGGCGGCCTCGCGTGACCGTGTACGCCGGCCGGCAGGAACGGCTCGGGCTGCGGCCGACGCTCCGGCTGCGGCTCACCCTGCTCAACGGCATCCTCCTCGTCGGCGCCGGCGCCATCCTCGTCCTGCTCGCCTGGCTGCTCGTCGGCGACGCCCTGCACCCGGCGGACGAGCTGCAGCCCGGCACCCAGGTCGTGCTCTCCAACGGCGACCGCCTCGACGCGCTCACCTGGCAGACCCAGCTCGTCGAGCGCGCCTCCCGGGAACTGCTGGTCAAGGGCCTTGTCGCGCTCTTCGCCATCGGCATCATCGGCATCGCGGGCGCGTACGCGGTGGCCGGCCGGGCGCTGCGGCCGCTGCACAACGTGACCGCCACGGCCCGGCGCCTCGGCGAGGAGACCCTCGACGAGCGCATCCGCTACTCCGGCGCGGACGACGAGGTCGCCGAGCTGGCCCGCACCTTCGACGCGATGCTCGACCGCCTCGCCGGCGCGTTCGAATCCCAGAAACGCTTCGTCGCCAACGCGTCGCACGAGCTGAGAACGCCGCTGGCGGTGATGCGTACGGAGATCGACGTGACACTCAGCGATGACGAGGCGGACGTGGCCGAGTACCGGCGGATGGCCAAGGTCGTCCGCAACGCCTCGGAACGCGCCAACGGCCTCGTCGACGCGCTGCTGGTCCTGGCCCGCAGCGAGGCCCAGTCCGGCCGCCGCCTGGTCCGCAAGGTGCCCGCCGACCTGGCCACCAGCGTCTACAACGGGCTCTCCGCGGTCCGTGCCGAGGCGGAGCGGCTGAAACTGGACGTGACGACCGACCTGCAGGCCGCCAACGTGGTCGGCGACCCGAGCCTGCTCGACCGGCTCGCCGGCAACCTCATCGAGAACGCGATCCGCTACAACCACCTCATGGGCAAGCTGTGGCTGCGTACCGAGAACGTGGGCGGCCAGGCCCGGCTGGTGGTCGGCAACACGGGCTACGAGGTGGACCCGGGCGACGTGCCGGGCCTGTTCGAGCCGTTCCGGCGCGGCGGGTGGGAACGGACCGGGTCGCGCGGGTCGGGGCTGGGGCTGTCGATCGTCCGGGCGGTCTGCGACGCCCACGGCGGGACGGTGTCCGCGGTGGCGCAGCCCGGCGGCGGGCTCGAGGTCACGGTGAGCCTGCCGGCCGCCGACACGACCCCGGTGGTCGCGGCGACGGCCACCGTGCCGAAGGCCAAGGGGCTCGGGATCGCCCCGGGCTGATCCCGGGTTCCGGCCGGCCGGTCGGCCGGTCGGTCGGTCGGTCTCAGGCCGCCAGGCGCAGGTCGTCGTCGGCGCCGGTCTCGCGGCGGATCGTGCGCCAGCGGGAGACGCTGATGCCCAGCTCGGCGGCCAGCTGCGCGTCGGTCAGGTCCGGGCGGGAGGCCTTGATCTTCGCGGCCGCGGCGACCGTCTCGGCGGGGGAGCGGCGGGTCTTCGGCTTGGCCGGGCTCGCCGGTCCGGTGCGCGTAGTCGCCTGCGCGCGGGTCAGGACGGGCTTGAAAGAGGACGTTTCGGACGCCCGCGCTTTCGGCAGGCCGGCCTTGGGCGGGGTGGCCTTGGGCAGGGTGGCCGCGACCTCCGCCAGCGCCGCTGCTGTCGTCCGCCGCAACGCCGTCGGGGCTGGGGCCGCCGCCGGGGTCGGCATCGGCGCCGGGTTCGAGGACGTCGGTGCCGACGCCGGGGCCGGGACCGGGATCAGGCCGGGGACCGCCGGCTGTGCGGCCGGCGCCGTCTCGCGGCTCTCGCGTTCGATCGCGGAGATGCGGCCGCCCAGCTCGACCAGGCAGATGCTCGCCACCACGATCAGCCCGTCCACCGACAGCGGCAGCAGGTACGGCGACGCGCCGGTCTCGCCGTACCGGGCCGCGACGCCGGCCATGTGCCAGTACGACACCCAGGCCGCGATGCCCGCGATGGTGGCCGTGGCGACGAGGCGCGCGGCGGCCAGGGAGCGGCGGTGCACCGGGACGCGGGAGATCAGCTCGACGGTCAGCAGGAGCGCGAGCGGTGGCCAGGCGGCGATGGCCTGGCTGATCGGGTTGTCGAGGGCGTGCAGGATGTTGGCGACCACGGAGGCGGCGACGCCCAGCACCAGGGTCGCGCGTACCGCCCAGCGGACGCGGCGAAGTTGCGGGAGGATCACCGTGCGCTCCTCTGCCAGTCGATTCGGGTGATCACGGGCCCGGGCGGGCCCGGCGAATCATCCTGGCTGCTCGATGTTGCGGTACGGCATCGAGTGACGGAACGCACGGGACCGCGTCGCGTTCGTGTCGAAGGCGAGACGAACGTGTGACGCGGCCCCTCGGCGTGTCAGTTTGACTTCTTCTCGACCTGTGCCCGCAGCGCCGGGAACTCGGCCTTGGCGCTGCTCATCGACTTGTAGTACCAGATGACCCAGCCGACGCTGCCCTCGTCCGCCCAGCCGCACATGATCAGCGGGGCGCCGCCCGCCTCGCCGCGGCCGCACTTCGCCGCGCCGCCGAGCGCGCCCGGGTACGTCCGGGAGATGCCGGTCAGCTTGAGGCCGCCGACGCCCGCGCCGAGGAACGTGCCGTCGAGCTCGCGGGTGGGGTTGGTCACCTCCGCGGCCGCGGCGGCGACGATGACGATGTTCTGCTTGCTGGGGGTGCCGTACAGCGCGCCGACCGTGGCCGTGGCGTTGGGTACCTTCTTCAGGCCCTCCTCGAGCTGCCTGGCGGCCCCGGCGAACTGGGGATCCGTGAGCTTCGGCCGGCCGCCCAGCTTCGCGGGTTCCACGACGGTGATCGTCGGTGGAGGCGCCAGCGTGGGCTTCTCGGTCGGGAAGGTCGGCAGCGTCGGGTCCGGCGTCGCGGTGTCCCACGGCGTCGGGGCGGTCGTGACGACCACGTCCACGAGGTTGTCGGCGGTGTTGCGGCCGGCGAGGTAGACCGCCGTGCCGCCGCCCACGCAGAGCACCAGGAACACGGCGATGGACACCAGCGTGATCGGCAGCGCCCGCGACTTCGGGGCCGGCGGCGGAACCATCGCCGGCGGGTAGCCCATGGCCATGGGCGGGCCGGACTGCGGGTAGCCGGCCATCGGCGGACCGGACTGCGGGTAGCCGGGCTGCGCGTCGACCCGGGTGGGGTCGGGCTGCGGGTACGGCGGCTGCTGCCCGTACGAAGGCTGCGGCGGGTAACCGGGTGGGACCGACGCGGGCACGTCCGGGTTCGGCGGCGGGTAGCCGGGAGGGCCACCGTACGGCTGCTGCGGCGGCTGCCCACTTCCGGGCTGCTCGGGGTACGGCGGGCCCGGGTAGGGCGGCTGCGACATCAACGCTCCAACGATCGGCAGACTGCTCGCAGGAGCTTAGCCGCCGCCGTCCAAGTCAAGCCCTGTCCGACCGCCCCGCCGCCGCCCACAAACGGACTGAAGGCTGTCCCCTGTTCCGTGGGCCCCGACGCGCCGAAAGGATCAATCGTCGGGGCCCACGGAGGAGATCAGGACTTCTTCTCGATCTCGCCGCGCATCGCGACGAACTCCTTCTCGAGGTCCGCCTTGCCCTTGAACATCATGGCGATCATGCCGACGCTGCCGTTGTCGGACCAGACGCAGACGGCCATCGGTACGCCCGAGCTGTTGCTGTCGCCGCACTTGGCGATGCCGCCCAGCGGGCCCGGGTCGGTGTCGGAGAGGTCCTGGAGCTTGATGCCGCCCTGGCCGAGGCCCTCGGTGAACTCGTCGTAGCGGCTCTGCGGGGAGCCGTTGATCGACGAGGCGGCGGCCACCATGACGATGTCCTGCTTCTGGATGTCGCCGTAGATCGCGCCGACCGAGCCGGTCGAACCGGGGATCTTGGCCATCTCGCTGTCGAGGCCCTCGACGCTGCTCTGCAGGGCCGGGTCGCTTGCCTTGTCCCGGCCGCCGAGGGTCTGCGGCTCCACCACGGTGATCTTCGTGGCGTCGACGACCTGCTCGACCTTGTCCTTGGCCGCGAACACCGCGACGCCGATGCCGGCGACGCAGAGCACCGCGATCACCGCGGCGACGATGAGCACGATCTTCAGCGCCGACTTCTTCTTCGGCGGGGGCGCCGAACCGTACGGCGGCACGGCGCCACCGGGCTGCTGGTAGGAGCCGTCACCGGGCGGGTACGAGCCCTGGCCGGACGGCGGCGGGTAGGAACCCTGGTCGGACGGCGGCGGGTACGAGCCCTGGCCCGGCGGCGGGTAGGAGCCGGCGCCGGAGGAGGGCGGCGGGTAGCCACCGGCCCCCGAGGACGGCGGCGGGTATGAGCCGGGTGCCGCCGGCGGCTGGTAGCCGCCGCCCGACTCGGGGCCGGGCTGGCCGGGGTAGGGCTGGTACGGCGGCTGAGACATGAGCACTCCAGAACTAAGAACGTCAGCCGCAGGAGCGTACCGACCTGCGGCGACGTCGTGCGTCCCGTATCCGTCAGTTGAACAACACAGTGCTGTCACGAAGACGCCCCCGCACCTGGGAAAGGCGCGGGGGCGTCGATGCGTCGGCGGGTCAGGCGGGCAGGCTCGCCACGCCCCGCGGCAGGAAGCGCTTGCCGGTGACGCGCTCCGAGGTGCCGCTGCGGTCCAGGTACGGCGTCACGCCGCCCAGGTGGAACGGCCAGCCGGCGCCCAGGATCATGCACAGGTCGATGTCCTGCGCCTCGGCGACGACACCCTCGTCCAGCATCAGCCGGATCTCCTCGGCGAGCGCGTCGAGCGCCTTCTGGCGTACCTCGTCGCCGGTCAGCGGGGCGGAACCGCCCTCGATCAGCGCGACCACCTCGGGGTTGATCTCGTCGTCAGCCATCAGCGGCAGGCCGGCGTCGACGATCTTCTTGAGGTTGGGGCTGTCGCCGAAGCGGTCCGGGAACGCCTCGTGCAGCGTCTCGCCCACGTGGTACGCGACCGCCGGGCCGACCAGCTGGAGCAGCGCGATGGGACGCATCGGCAGGCCCAGCGGGTCGAGCGCGCTGTCGACCGTGGCCAGCGGCGTGCCGGCGTCGACAGCCTTGAACACCTCGCTGGTGAAGCGGGTGAGCAGGCGGTTCACCACGAACGCCGGGGCGTCCTTGACGAGCACGCAGCTCTTCTTGATCTCCTTGCCGACCGCGAACGCCGTGGCCAGCGTGGCGTCGTCCGTACGCTCGCCCTTGATGATCTCCAGCAGCGGCAGCACGGCGACCGGGTTGAAGAAGTGGAAGCCGACGACCCGCTCGGGGTGCTCGAGGTCGGCCGCCATCTCGGTCACCGACAGCGACGAGGTGTTGGTGGCGAGCACGGTCTCCGGCCCGACGATCTTCTCGAGCTCGGCCCAGATCTGCTTCTTGAGGTCCAGGTTCTCGAAGACCGCCTCGATCACGAAGTCGGCGTCGGCGAACACAGACTTGTCGACCGAGCCGCTGACCAGGCCGCGCAGCTTGGCCGCCGTACCCTCGTCCATCCGGCCCTTGCCGACCATCTTGTCGATCTGGCCGCGGACGTAGCCGACGCCCTTGTCCACCCGGGTCTGGTCGAGGTCGGTGAGCACGACCGGCACCTGCAGCCGCCGGGCGAAGAGCAGCGCCAGCTGGGAGGCCATGAGACCGGCGCCGACGATGCCGACCTTGGTGACCTTGCGGGCCAGCTCCTTGTCCGGTACGCCCACCGGGCGCTTCGCGCGGCGCTGGACCAGGTCGAACGCGTACAGGCTGGCCCGCGACTCGTCGCCCATGATGAGGTCGGCGAGGGCCTGCGTCTCGGCCGCCGTACCGTCGGTGAACGAGGCGTCCTTCGCGAGCGCGAGCAGCTCCAGGGCCTTGTTGGCCGAGGGGACCGCGCCGTGCAGCTTCTCGTCGAGCTGCTGCTTGGCGAAGAAGAGCACGCCCTCCCACATGTCCTTGTCGACCTCGGGGCGCTGCACCTCGATCTCGCCCTTGACCACGCCGGCCGCCCACTCGAGCGAGCGCTCCAGGAAGTCGGCCGGCTCGAACAGCGCGTCGGCGACCCCGAGCTCGGCGGCCTGCTTCGGCCGGAGCACCTTCTGGGTGAGCGGGTTCTGCAGGATGACCTGCGCCGCCCCCGGTACGCCGATGAGGTTCGGCAGCAGCTGGCTGCCGCCCCAGCCGGGCACCAGGCCGATCGCGACCTCGGGCAGGCCGAGCGCCGCCGCGCCGCCGGACACCGTGCGGTAGTGGCAGTGCAGCGACACCTCGAGGCCGCCGCCCAGCGCCGCGCCGTTGATGAACGCGAACGTGGGGATGCTGGAGTTCTTCAGCCGGGCGAAGACCCGGTGGCCCAGCTCGCCGAGGGCCACGGCCTGGTCCCGCTCGGTGATGAACGGCATGCCGGTGATGTCGGCGCCGACGCAGAAGATGTACGGCTTGCCGGTCAGCGCGATGAACGCCGGCTCGGCCTCGGTGGCCCTGGTGATCGCCTCGTCCAGCGACCGCAGGCCGGCGGGGCCGAAGCTGTTGGGCTTCTTGTAGTCGAAGCCGTTGTCGAGGGTGATCAGTGCGGCGGGCTTCTCCAGCCCCGGCACGCGGACCAGGCGTACGAGCGCCTTGGTCACGACCTCGTTGGGGTACTCAGGCAGAGCCGTCACTTGTCGTTCCCTTCCCAGTTCGGGTTCTCCCAGATGACCGTGCCGCCCATGCCGATGCCGATGCACATCGCGGTGAGGCCGTAGCGGACCTCGGGGTGCTCGGCGAAGTGGCGGGCCAGCTGCGTCATCAGCCGTACGCCGGAGGAGGCCAGCGGGTGGCCGATGGCGATCGCGCCGCCCCACGGGTTCACCCGCGGGTCGTCGTCGGCGATGCCGAAGTGGTCGAGGAACGCGAGGACCTGCACCGCGAACGCCTCGTTCAGCTCGAACAGGCCGATGTCGTCGATGGTGAGGCCGGCCAGCCGCAGCGCCTTCTCCGTCGAGGGGATCGGGCCGTAGCCCATGACCTCCGGCTCGACGCCGACGAAGCCGTACGACACCAGCCGCATCGCGACCGGCAGGCCCAGCTCACGGGCGGTGTCCTCGCTGGCCAGCAGCGCCGCGGTGGCGCCGTCGTTGAGGCCGGCCGCGTTGCCGGCGGTGACCCGGCCGTGCGGGCGGAACGGCGTCTTGAGCGTGGCGAGCTTCTCCATCGAGGTCTCGCGGGGCGCCTCGTCGGCCGTGGCCAGGCCCCAGCCCTCCTCGGCGCTGCGGATCGCCACGGGCACCATGTCGGGCTGCAGCTTGCCGTTCGCGTACGCCTTCGCGGTCTTCTCCTGCGAGGCCAGGCCGAACGCGTCCGCCCGTTCCTTGGAGATCCCCGGGAGGCGGTCGTGCAGGTTCTCCGCCGTCGCGCCCATGACCAGCGCGGACGGGTCGACCAGCTTCTCCGCGAGGATGCGCGGGTTCGGGTCGACGCCCTCGCCCATCGGGTGCCGGCCCATGTGCTCCACGCCACCGGCGATGGCCACGTCGTACGCCCCCATGGCGATGCCGCCGGCGACGTTTGTCACCGCGGTCATGGCGCCGGCGCACATCCGGTCGATCGCGTACCCGGGTACGGTCTTCGGCAGCCCGGCCAGCAGCGCGGCCACCCGCCCGATCGTCAGGCCCTGGTCGCCGATCTGGGTGGTGGCCGCGATCGCGACCTCGTCCACCCGCTCGGGCGGAAGCTGCGGGTTGCGGCGCATCAACTCACGGATGCACCGGATCACCAGGTCGTCGGCGCGGGTCTCGGCGTACATGCCGCCGGCCTTGCCGAACGGGGTGCGGACGCCGTCGACGAAGACGACCTCGCGGCTTACTCGGGGCACAACAAGCCTCCTTGCAGGCGTGAACCCAGGGCTGTGACACGGCAGATGTTACTCGCCGGTAAGTAACCGGACCAGTCGATGTGACAAGTCCGGAGGGAACACGGTGCCGCAGGAGGAACGGCGCTGTCAGCCCGTCGCGGCGGCAGGGTCGGGCAGCACCTTGGCGAGCTCGTCCGCGAGCAGGCCGACCTGCCAGTTCCGGGCGCCGAAGCCGCGGAGGACGTCGCCGACCGTCGCCGGCGTGACCTCGTCCGGCGGGGACCAGGCCAGGCGGCGGACGAAGTCCGGGCTGACCAGGTTCTCCGGCGGGAGGGTGTGCGCCTCCGCCGTCGCGATGACCACCTGGCGGCAGCGTTGCAGGCGGGCCGCCGCGACCGGGTCGCGTTCCGCCCAGCGGTGCGGCGGGGGCGGCCCCTCGACCGGCTGGTTGACCGGCAGCTCGTCGTCGGGCAGGGCGCGGGCGGCGTCCAGCGCGTCCAGCCACACCCGGGCCAGCCGGCGCACCGAGCGGCCGCCGAAGCCGGGCAGGCCCAGCAGCGTCCGTTCGTCCTTGGGGTCCAGCTCCGCCGCCGCGATGATCGCCGAGTCCGGGAGCACCCGGCCCGGTGCCGAGTCGCGGCGGGCCGCCACGCCGTCGCGGGCGTACCAGAGGGCGCGGACGCGGGACTGGGCGCGGGCGCCGCGGACCCGGTGGATGCCCGACGTGCGGCGCCAGGGGTCGGGGCGTACCCGCGGCGGCCGGTCGGCGCTGGCCACCAGGGCGGCGAACTCCTCCGCCGCCCACTCGGCCTTGCCCTGGCTCTCCAGCTCGGCGGCGAGCAGGTCGCGCAGGTCGGTGAGCAGTTCCACGTCGAGGGCCGCGTACGTCAGCCAGGACTCCGGCAGCGGGCGGGTCGACCAGTCCGCGGCCGAATGGTGCTTCTCCAGCGAGTAGCCGAGCAGCTGCTCGGTCAGCGCGGCGAGGCCCACCCGCTCGAACCCGGCCAGCCGGGCGGCCAGCTCGGTGTCGAACAGCTTGCGGGGCTTCATGCCGATCTCGGCCAGGCACGCCAGGTCCTGGCTGGCGGCGTGCAGCACCCACTCGGTCTCGGCCAGCGCGGCGTCGAGCGTGCTCAGGTCGTCCAGCGGCATCGGGTCGATGAGCACCGTGCCGGCGCCCTCCCGGCGCAGCTGCACCAGGTACGCGCGCTGCGTGTAGCGGTAGCCGGAGGCCCGCTCGGCGTCCACCGCGACCGGTCCGGAGCCGGCGGCGAGCCGTTCGACGACCTCGGCGAGCTCGTCGGCGGTCTCCAAGGGGCGTGGTGTGCCGTCGCGGGGCGCGGTCAGCGGTACGGCGGCGCGGGCAGGCTCGTCGGGACCGCCAGACGTCGGGTCGGGCGGCACGTCGTGCGGTCCGTCGGTTGCGTGGTCCGGCGCGTCCCGACGGCGCAGAAATGCTTCGTCGGTCACACCGTAACCGTACGGGGGTACCTCCCCGGGCGTGTGCAGCCGGGTACCGGCGCGTCGAATGCGATGCAGTCCGCATCCTTGGGCAAGCGTCGGAAAAGGCGCCGCCGGACCCGTCCGCGGAGGCGGTTCCGTCCGTACTACCGGCCGTGACCACCGCGTTCGACCCCTTCGGGGCGCCCGGCCCGCGCCGGCTGCCGCAGGATCCCCTGCTCAGCCTGCCCGACCATCCGTCCGGCGAATGGGCCACCGCCCGGACCGCCACGCCGCCGCCGCGGATAGGGCATCCCCGTCCGGCGCGCCGGGAGGCCGGTCCCTATCTGGCCTCGCCGGCCGGGGGAGCGCCGTACCCGGTGGTCGCCGAGCCGGACGAGATGCGCCGGCGCCGCAGCCGGCTGGTCCCGGCGTTGCTCGCGTTCGCCCTGCTCGTGGGTGGCGGGTTCATGGTCTGGCGGCTGGACCGCGCCGACAGCCGGCTGACCGCGCAGCTCGCCGCGTCACAGCAGAAGCAGGGCGAGCTGGCCGACCGGGCCGCGCGTCTGGAGAAGCAGCTGGCCGGGGTCTTCGACCCCGAGGCCATCTCGTCGTCGGTGCTGCCGAGCGTCTTCCGGGTCCGGGCCGGCAACTTCACGGGTACGGCGTTCGCGGTCGGCGAGGGCGGCGACAAGCAGGCCAGCCTGCTCACGAACTACCACGTGGTCGAGTCCGTGTGGGAGAACGGCGGCCGCAAGGTCTTCCTGGAGCGCGGCGGGGACGAGGTCTCCGCGACGATCGTGAAGGTCAGCAAGGGCAAGGACCTGGCGCTGCTGCGGGCGTCCCGCAAGATCGCGGGGCTGGAGACCGCGCCCGGTACGGTCAAGCCGGGCCAGCAGGTCGTCGTGGTGGGCGCGCCACTCGGTCTCGAGGACACCGTCACGACCGGCGTGGTGAGCGCGTACCGGCCCGATGACGCCGACGGCCCCTCGATCCAGTTCGACGCGCCGATCAACCCGGGGAACTCGGGCGGTCCCGTGGTGAACAGCGACGACCAGGTCATCGGGCTCGCCACGGCCAAGGCCCGGGACGCCGAGGGCATCGGTCTCGCCGTACCGATCAAGACCGCTTGTGATGCCTTTGATGTCTGCTAATTGGCGGACGCGCGCTGGTGGTTGAGGGCGGTGACGCCCGGCGGGGGCAGGCCCGCGGTGGAGGCGAGCATCGTGCACCAGCCCTGCAGGTGATCGCCGAGGTCGTCGGAGGTCGGCGTCCAGGACGCGCGGATCTCCAGGTCGGCCGTCGGGGCCGGGCCGGCCAGCTCGCCGAAGCGGGTCGACGTGGTCTGGGTGATCGTGCCGCCGATCGCCGTGTACGCCGCCCCGTGCTGCTCCAGCCCGTCGGTCAGCCAGGTCCAGGCCACCGCGGGCAGCAGCGGGTCGCCGGCCAGGTCGGACTCCAGCTCGGCGGTGATCAGCGTGACCAGGCGCAGGTTGCCGCGCCACGCGTCGTGCCCGTCCGGGTCGTGGAGCAGGATCAGCCGGCCGCTGGCGACCTCCTCGCCGTCGCGCAGCACCGTGGCGCTCAGCGCGAACCCCCACGGGGCGAGCCGCTGGGGCGCGGCGATCTCCTCCAGCAGGATCTCCTCGCGCGGCGCGGAGGCGCGCAGCCCGGCCACGGCGCGGGTGAACGCCTCGGGTGCAGCGGACGTGGGCGCCATGGGAGGAAGCCTATGCCGATCACTGCCTTCCGTCCGTGCGCGGCGCGCCGCAGGCGCCGGTTCACTCACGTGGCACGATGTCGCGGGTGACCAACTCTCTCGCGGATTCCGCCCTCGTGCGTGCCTGCCGCGGCCTGGACGTGCCGCACACCCCCGTCTGGTTCATGCGCCAGGCCGGCCGGTCCCTGCCGGAGTACCGCAAGATCCGCGAGGGCGTCGGCATGCTCGAGTCGTGCCGCCGGCCGGACCTGGTCACCGAGATCACCCTCCAGCCGGTGCGCCGCCACGGCGTCGACGCGGCGATCCTGTTCAGCGACATCGTGGTGCCGCTGGCGGCCGCCGGGATCGACCTGGACATCGTGGCCGGCACCGGGCCCGTGGTGGCCGAGCCGATCCGCACGGCCGCCGCCGTGGAGCGCCTGCGCCCGCTGGAGCCCGGCGCGGTGGACTACGTGGCCGAGGCCGTACGCCTGCTCGTGCCCGAGCTCGGCAGCATCCCGCTGATCGGCTTCGCCGGTGCGCCGTTCACGCTGGCCAGCTACCTGATCGAGGGCGGGCCGTCGCGCACGTACGTGAAGACCAAGGCCATGATGTACGGCGACCCGGACCTGTGGCACTCGCTCTGCTCCCGCCTCGCCGACATCACGCTCACCTTCCTGCGCGTCCAGGTGGAGGCGGGGGTGAGCGCGGTCCAGCTCTTCGACTCGTGGGCGGGCGCGCTGTCCGAGGCGGACTACCGCGAGTACGTCATGCCGCATTCGGCGAAGGTGCTTACCGGCCTGGCCGACGCGGGCGTGCCGCGGATCCACTTCGGCGTCGGCACGTCCGTGCTGCTCCCGGCGATGGGGGAGGCGGGCGCGGACGTCGTGGGGGTGGACTGGCGTACGCCGCTCGACCGGGCGGCCGGGCTGGTCGGCCCGGACCGGTCCGTGCAGGGCAACCTCGACCCGGCGGTGCTGTTCGCGCCGTGGCCGGTCGTGGAGCGCGAGGCGCGCCGGGTGCTCCGGGAGGGCCGGGCGGCCCGCGGCCACGTCTTCAACCTCGGCCACGGGGTCATGCCGGACACCGACCCGGACGTGCTGACCCGGCTCGTCGAGCTGATCCACACCGTCGGCGCCTGAGCCCGCTCGGGACCTTCGGCCCTGGGCGATGATCCACATCGCCGGGCAGGGTGGGTGCCGTGCCGCTCACATCGGATGACCCCGCTGGCGGGGGAGCGACGGGACCTGACAGTGTGGAAGGCGTGCGGAAGCGGGTGGCGATCGTCGGCGGCGGCATAGCCGGGCTGGCCGCCGCTGTGCGGATCCGGGACCGGGCGCCCGCCGACACCGAGATCATCGTGTACGAGCAGGCCGGCCGGCTCGGCGGCAAGCTGCGCACCGGTGAGCTCGCGGGCGCCATGGTCGAGCGCGGCGCCGAGTCGTTCCTCATGGGCGCCCCCGACGGCGCCGAGTCTGCGGCGGTGCTGTTCGCGCGGCGGGTGGGGCTGGGCGGATCGCTCGTGCACCCCGCGCCGATACCGGCGGCCTTGGCCGTCGGCGGCCGGCTGGAGAAGGTGCCCGGCGGCACGCTCCTCGGCGTACCCGGCGATCTGAGCCTGCTCGGCACGGTGGCGACGCCGGCCGCGGACGCCGACCGCGACGAGGGCCGTCCGCTGCTCGAGCCCGGCGCCGACGTCGCCGTGGGCGCGCTTGTGCGGTCCCGCTACGGCGACGAGGTCGCCGACCGGCTGGTCGATCCGATGCTGGGCGGGGTGTACGCCGCCCGCGCCGATGAACTGTCCCTCGCCACGACGATGCCCGCGCTCGCCCGCACAGCCCGCACCGAGCACACCCTCGCGGGCGCCGTCCGGGCCGCCCAGGCCGCGTCCGTACGGGTGCCCGGCCGTCCGATCTTCGCCGCCGTGGACGGGGGCATGAGCAGCCTCGTCGCGGCCGCCGCCACCGCGAGCGGCGCCCGGATCAGCCTCGGCCTGCCGGTGCGCGAGCTGACCCGCACCGCGCACGGGTGGCGCCTGCTGCTCGGCCCGGTGCCCGCCCCGCAGACCGACGACGTCGACGCGGTGGTGCTCGCGGTGCCGGCCCGTGCGGCCGCGCGGATGCTGGCCGGCGTGGATCTCTCCGCCGCCGCCGCGGTCGAGGTGCTCGACTATGCGAGCGTCGCGCTGGCCGCGTTCGCCCTGCCGCCCGGCACGCCGCTGCCCGAGCTGTCCGGCTTCCTCGTGCCGCCGACCGAGGGCACGCTGGTGAAGGCGGCGACGTTCTTCACCAGAAAGTGGCCGCACCTGAGCCGCCCGGACGGGCCGGTGATCGTGCGGGCCTCGCTGGGCCGGGCCGGTGAGGAGGAGCGGCTGCAGCACGACGACGCCGTCCTGCTCGAGACCGCCCACGCCGAGCTCGGCCGGCTGCTGGGGACGTCGCTGCCGGCCCCGATCGGCTCCTGGATCCAGCGCTGGGGTGGCGGGCTGCCCCAGTACACCCCCGGCCACCTCGACCGGGTGGCCCTGGCCCGGGCCGCGTTGAGCGACCGTCCCGGGCTCGCGCTGGCCGGCGCCGCGTACGACGGTGTCGGCATCCCGGCCTGCGTGGCCAGCGGCGAGAAGGCCGCCGACGATGTTGTGAAATACCTGGAGGGGCAATGAGCGAGGCGCAGACGAATGCCGCGCGGATCAACGAGCTGAACGCGACGATCCGCTACACGATGTGGTCGGTCTTCCGGGCCGCCACGCCGCTGCCGGCGCTGCGCGACGAGCTGTCCGGCGAGGTGGACGCGCTGTTCGAGCAGCTCGGCGGCAAGGACGTCACGATCCGCGGCACGTACGACGTCTCCGGGCTGCGCGCCGACGCCGACGTGATGATCTGGTGGCACTCCTCGTCCCCGGACGCGCTGCAGGAGGCGTACGGGCTGTTCCGGCGTACCGCCCTGGGCCGGCACCTGACGCCCGTGTGGTCGCAGATGGCGCTGCACCGCCCCGCGGAGTTCAACAAGAGCCACCTGCCCGCGTTCCTGGCCGGTGAGGAGGCGCGGCCGTACATCTGCGTGTACCCGTTCGTGCGCTCGTACGAGTGGTACCTGCTGCCCGACGAGGAGCGCCGCGCGATGCTCGCCGAGCACGGCCGGCTGGCCCGTGGCTACCCGGACGTCCGGGCCAACACGGTGGCGTCGTTCGCGCTGGGCGACTACGAGTGGATGCTCGCCTTCGAGGCCGACGAGCTGCACCGCATCGTCGACCTGATGCGGGATCTGCGGGCTTCCGGTGCCCGCCGGCACGTGCGCGAAGAGGTGCCGTTCTACACCGGGCGCCGCCGCTCGGTCGCGGAGATCGTGGCCGCGCTGCCCTGACCGTCGCTGTCGGCGGAGGACCGGTCGGGTCCTCCGCCGACGTCACGTCAGTGGCACTCTCTCCAGGCGAAGTGGTACGTCGTGGAGATGCTGCCGTCGGTGGAGTCCATCGTCACGAAGCTGGTGTCCGTCGAGGTGCCCTTGCTGACCCGCAGCTCGGTGTTGATGTTGAGGTTGCGCATCTCGCCGCACGGGTGCCACACCATGGCGGCAACCGGTACGTCGTCGCTGACCATCCAGTTGTCGTCGAGCGGCGAGGCGAGCGGGTGGCTGGTGTAGGTGCCCTGGCTCATGCCCTGGAAGTAGTAGTTCGCCCGCTGGGTCGCAGAGGCGCCCTGCTTCACGAGGCCGTACCCGCGGTAGTCCACCTTGGCGATCGCGAAGGTGAAACCCTGCGGTACGTGGACGAGCACGTTGAGCTGGCAGTTCTTGCGGCCTTCGGTGCTGGAGATGCCCGGCCCGACCTGGGCCAGGTATTCGCTGTAGATGGCCGTGAAGGCCGTGTTGTCCGGGGAGACCGCGACGTCGGCCGTTCCGGGCTTGCACCCCGAGCCGGCCATGGCCACCAGGTCGATGACGATGTGGTCGGCCGGCGGATCGTCGAGGATGCTACCGGCGGAGGCGGGTGAACTCACCCACGCCGGCGAGGCGAGCAGTGCCAGGACGATGCCTGCACGAGCCAGCAATTTACGCATGGGACTCCTTCCGAATGTGGTGCGACGACGCGCGCGGCTCGATGCTAAGAATGCAAATCGATGGAAGTCAATGAAACGAATAGCCGATATGGCGACTCGGTTACTCGGCCGCCCCTGAAGAAAGCACACACGCACCTTCCGGCCAAACCGGGACAGGCGGGCGCGGGCGGCGCCCGAATCATCCCCGTTGAGTCGCCTATGGATACTCAGTCGAGCGGCGTCCACCAGGGAGTAAGCGGTCGCTGGGGATCGTGAGTCCGATTGACTACAGTCAATGCTTGTGTCCGGGCTCCGTGCTGCCTTACATTCCTTCGCGGGGTGTACCGAGGTCACCTCCCGTGGGCGACGAAGCTCGCGATAATGCGGCGACGCTGCACGCACTGATTCAGTCGACATTGAGCTCTTGAACCGAGGGGAATGCTATGAAAGAAAGTCTCGTCGGTGCGAGACACGCGATTGTCGCCGTACTCGGTACGGTTCTCGCGTTGTCCGCCTCCGCCCCCGCACACGCTGCCGCCGCCGCTGCCCCGGAGGGAGCGGTCACGGTCGAGGTCATCGCGGCCAACGGCTCCGGCTGCGCGCCCGGCACGGCCACGGTCGTCGCCGCCCCCGACAAGAGCGGCTTCCGGATCAAGTACCACGACTTCGTCGCGCAGGCCGGCGCCGGCGCCGACCCGACGGACCGCCGCAAGAACTGCCAGGTCGGTGTCGTCGTCTCCGTGCCGGCCGGCTGGACGTTCGCGATCGCCGAGGCCGACTACCGCGGCCGTGCCCGGCTCGCCGGCGGGGCGACCGGCCTGCAGCGCACCAACTACTACTGGCAGGGGTCGTCGGACAACAGCCGGACCGAGGAGACGTTCTCCGGCCCGTACAGCGGCTACTGGTCGACGGAGGACGTCGCCCCGGTGCTGGTGTACCTGCCCTGCTCGGAGCAGAAGGTGCTGAACATCAACACCGAGCTGCGGGTGGACGCCGCGGCGACCGCGCCCCGCAGCAGCATGTCGATGACGACGAGCGAGGGAGACGTCGACACCCTGTTCAACTTCAGCTGGGTGCGCTGCTGACAGCTCCGGAACGCTTCATCGGTACGTGGGGGATGCCGTCCTCCACGTACCGTTCTCCTGTGATCTCGAAGCCGAAGCGCGCGTAGAAGCCGGCCAGGTGTGCCTGTGCGCCGAGCACGGCCGGCCGGTTGCCGACGACGGTGAGCGCGTGCTCCATGAGCCGGCTCGCGTGGCCGCCCTGGCGTGCGGCCGGCGCGGTCACCACCCGGCCGATCCGCTCGGTGCCGCCGCCGTCGTCGAGGATGCGCAGGTACGCCAGGACGTCGTCGCCGCGCTGCAGCCACACGTGCCGGGTGCCGGGCTCGGCGTCGCGGCCGTCCAGCTCCGGGTACGGGCACGTCTGCTCGACGACGAACACGTCGACGCGCAGCTTGAGGATCGCGTACAGGGTGGTGTTGTCGAGGTCGCGGAACGACGCCACCCGGATCTCGTCGCAGGGCTGCGGATGCATCCGCCGATCTTATGCGTCACCCCTGCACACCTCCGGCGTTGATCAACGAGGAGGCCCGTATTCCAGGAGTTGACATGATCAAGCGCAGCAAGCTGTTCGGCAACAAGACCCGGGTGACGTTCTGCCTGCCCAAGGACGCCCCGCAGGGGCCGGTCAGCGTGGTCGGCACGTTCAACGACTGGGAGCCCGGCCTGCACGAGCTCAAGCCGCGGCGCGACGGGATGCGTACCGTCACCCTGCGCCTGGACCCCGGCCACTACCGCTTCCGCTACCTCGCGTCCGACGGGGTGTGGCTCGACGACGAGCACGCCGACGAGGTGGGCCCGCACGGCAGCGAGTTGCGCCTCTGACGTTTCGCAGCGGAGGCCCGGGGAACGTCCCTATCTTTAGTTGACAATGCAAGCAACTACGGAAGGGGTCCTTGTGGCCACCGCAAAACTGGCAGTCATCTACTACTCGTCCACCGGCACGGTCCATGCCATGGCCGAGCGGCTGCAGCAGGCCGGCGAGAAGGCCGGCGCCGAGGTCCGCCTGCGCCAGGTGCCCGAGCTCGCGCCGCCGGAGGCCATCGCCTCGAACGCGGCCTGGAGTCAGCACTTCGACCGGACCAAGGACGAGCCCAAGGCCACCGCCGACGACGTCGTCTGGGCCGACGCGGTGCTGTTCGGCAGCCCGACCCGGTACGGCAACATCACCAGCCAGCTCAAGCAGTTCATCGACACGCTCGGCCCGCAGTGGCAGCAGGGTCTGCTCGCCGACAAGGCGTACGCGGGCTTCACCTCGACGATGACCGCGCACGGCGGCCAGGAGTCGACGCTGCTCGCGCTCTACAACACGATCTACCACTTCGGCGGCGTCGTGGTCGCGCCCGGTTACACCGACCCGCTGAAGTTCGCCGACGGCAACCCGTACGGCGTCTCGCACGTCACCGGCGGCACGAACGACGCCCCGCTGACCGACGTCCAGTTCGCCGCGCTCGACCACATGGCCCAGCGGATCATCCGGATCGCCGAGAAGCTGCGGTCCTGACGTCCGATCCGGTACGGGCGACCTGCACGAATGCATCGCCGCCGGGGTGGCACACTGTCCGCCGTGGTCAAGAAGTTCGAGGCGGATCTGAGCGGCGCGCAGTGGCGCCGCAGTGCAACGTCGGGAGAGGCGGCCGTGGAGGTTGCCCTGCTGGACGACGGGGTGGCCGTACGCGACTCGCGGCGCCCGGAAGGCGATGTCCTCTTCTTCACGCCGGCCGAGTGGGACGCCTTCGTGGGCGGCGCGAAAGATGGGGAATTTGATCTGTAGGCAGGTTCTTGAGAATCAACCCGAAGAGTGTTCATTTCTGGTTACTGTGCGGATATGACCAACTACGAGGGTTCTGACCTGCTGAAGAAGGTGGAGCGGTACGAGGCTGCCGTGACGGAGCTCAAGGCCGCCCACGACGACGTCAAGGACGTCCTGATCGAGGCCATCCTGTTCGACCGCTGGCAGCAGCTCGGCACCCAGCTCGGCTTCAAGGCCGAGCAGCCGGCCGCGAAGACCGAGGAGCCGAACCGGGACCTCGCCCAGCTCAACCAGCAGATCTCCGCGATGAGCGAGTCCTGGTCCCGTTGACGCCGATGTGATCCGCGACGCCCGGGGCGCACCCCGCCCCGGGCCCGCGGAGGCGCTACCGTGTCGGCCATGGCCGACACCCAGTACGAAGAGCTGCTGCGCCGCGTCCTCGAAACCGGCGTCCCGAAGGCCGACCGCACCGGCACGGGCACGGTCAGTCTCTTCGGCGAGCGCCTGCGCTACGACCTGTCGCAGGGCTTCCCGCTGATCACCACGAAGCGGGTGCACTTCAAGTCCGTGGCGGTCGAGCTGCTCTGGTTCCTGCGCGGCGACAGCAACGTGCAGTGGCTGCGCGACCACGGCGTCACCATCTGGGACGAGTGGGCGGACGAGAACGGCGAGCTCGGCCCGGTGTACGGCAAGCAGTGGCGCTCGTGGCCCACCCCGGACGGCGGCCACGCCGACCAGATCGCCGACCTGCTGGCCACGCTGCGCCGCGACCCCGACTCCCGGCGGATGATCGTGTCGGCCTGGAACGTGGGCCAGCTTCCCGAGATGGCGCTCGCGCCGTGCCACGCGATGTTCCAGTTCTACGTGGCCGACGGTCGCCTGTCCTGCCAGCTGTACCAGCGCAGCGCCGACATGTTCCTCGGCGTGCCGTTCAACATCGCCAGCTACGCGCTGCTCACCCATATGATCGCGGCGCAGGCCGGGCTCACCCCGGGCGACTTCATCTGGGTCGGCGGAGACTGCCACGTCTACTCCAACCACGTCGACCAGGTGCGCGAGCAGCTGTCCCGGGAGGCGTACGACTTCCCCCGGCTGGAGCTCGCGCCGGCGGCGTCGCTCTTCGACTACCGCTACGAGGACTTCACCGTGGTGGACTACAAGCACCACCCGGCCCTCAAGGCGCCGGTGGCGGTCTGAGCGCGATGATCCACATGATCTGGGCGCAGGCCCGGAACGGCGTCATCGGTGCCGGCGGCGAGATCCCGTGGCGGATCCCCGGCGAGCAGAAGATGTTCAAGGAACGGACCCTGGGCTCGACCGTGGTCATGGGCCGGGCCACCTGGGACTCGCTGCCCGCTCGGGTCCGGCCCCTGCCCGGCCGGCGCAACGTGGTGCTGACCCGGCAGGCCGGCTGGTCCGCCGAGGGCGCCGAGGCCGCCGGATCGGTCGAGGAGCTCCTGGCGAAGCACGACGACTTCTGGGTGATCGGTGGCGAGGCGGTGTATCGGGCGCTGCTGCCGTATGCCGGGCACGTCGTGCGGACAGTGGTGGATCTCGAGGTGGAAGGCGACACGTACGCGCCGGAGCTGGGCCCGCAATGGCGGGTCACCGCCGGCGCCGACTGGCAGCAGTCGGACGCCGGCGTGCGCTACCGGGTGGAGGAGGTCACTTCGGGTCCAGCCTGATCGACAGGCTGTTCACGCAGTGGCGGGTGTTCTTGGCGGTCATCATCTCGCCGCGGAACACGTGGCCGAGGTGGCTGTCGCAGCGGGCGCAGCGGATCTCCGTGCGGACCATGCCGTGGCCGCGGTCCTCGATCTCCTTGACCGCGCCGGGGATGGCGTCATCGAAGGACGGCCAGCCGCAGTGCGAGTCGAACTTGGTGTCGCTGGGGTAGAGCTCCGCGCCGCAGGCCCGGCACTGGTACATGCCCTCGGTCTTCGTGTTCACGTACTCGCCGGACCAGGGCGCCTCGGTGCCCGCCTGGCGCAGCACGCGGAACTCGTCGGGGCTGAGGCGGACCCGCCACTCGTCCTCGGTGGTGGGCAGGGTGGTCTTGTCAGGTGCCATGCCTCAACGGTACGTCGGAGCGCACCGGGAGTGCGGCGTCGCGGAGTACCGGCGGCGTTGAGCGTGCCATGGGAGCTGCGCGTTTTCGGCCCACGTGGCGGCAGGCGCTCGGCCGGGGCCTGTGCCTCGGCGTCCTTCTCGCCGGCGGGGGCCTCAGCCTCCTCGCCGGACTGGTCGCGGCGGGCGTGCTGCCGGCACCGCTCTGGCTGTGGCTGCTCGTGGCGGCCGGGCCGCCGATCGCAGGGCTGCCCGCGGCCGTGCTGCTGCGCCGGCGGCTGGGCATCGAGGCGGGGTCGGACGGGATCCGGACGGTCACCCCGTTCGGTGCCGGGGTGCAGCCGTGGAGCCGGGTCGTCGACCTGCGGGCCGAGCGGCGGGGCGCCCGTACGGTGGTCGCGGTCTATCTGGACTCGGGCGCGAGCATGCAGCTGCTGGCGCCGTACGACGGCGGGATGCTGGCCGCCGATCCCCGCTTCGAGATGAAGGTCTCCGTCCTGGCCCATCTCTGGCGCAGCCACAGAATCGGTGGAGTTCCCTCATAAGGGATAGCTTGCGTGCAAATCGGGCAGAAAACGCTAAACTCCCAGCGGACTGCAACGGACCTATCGCAACAGAACGGATTCCCTTCATGAAGTTGACGCGCCGACTGGCCGCCGCACTGCCCGCGGCCGGCGTCACCGCCGTCGCCGCCCTCGCCCTCACCGGGGCGCCCGCCGTGGCGACGGCCGACCAGGCCGCGGCCCGCGCCCAGCACCCCGCCGTGATGACGACGCCCTGCTCCGAGGGTGAGCGCGACGAGGACTGCGGGTACGGCGACGACGACGCGACCGGTGGCGGCACCCGCGGCAACGACGGCTACGGCGGCGAGAAGCCCACCACCTCGCCCACCCCCTCGCGGACCACCGCCACGCCCGGCACCACCACGCCGACGCCGGGCGTGAGCACCACGCCGACCGGCGTCGTCAACACCGTCCCGCCGGGTGGCGAGCTGCCGGCCACGTCGCCCGCGGCGACCCCGAGTCCGAGCCGCAGCACCGGCGGTGGCGTCAGCGCCGGCGGAACCCTGCCGGTCACCGGCGCGCCGATGGGCCTGACCGTCGGCGTGGGTGCCCTGCTCGTCGCGGGTGGTGCGGCGGCGGTCCTCTACAGCCGCCGGCGTCGCAGCGCCTGAGCACTTTCCGCTGGACGCGGCCGTCTCCTCGACCCGAGGAGGCGGCCGCTGTCGTACCCGGGGCCTAAGGTCAGGGGCATGGCAGCTTCCAGGTCACCCGCCGAAGAGGTCGAGGTCACCGGCCGTCCCGTACGGCTGACCAGCCCCGACAAGGTGTGTTTCCCGAGCAGGGGCTACACCAAGCGCGACGTGTTCGAGTATTACCTCGCCGTCGGCGACGGGATCATGCGCGCCCTGCGGGACCGGCCGACGACCCTGCAACGCTTCCCCGACGGCATCGACGGCGAGATGTTCTACCAGAAGCGGATGGCCACGCGCGGTGTCCCGCCGTGGGTGGAGTCGGCGACGATCACCTTCCCCAGCGGGCGTACGGCCGACGAACTCTGCCCGGCCGACCTGGCCCACGTGGCGTGGGCGGCGCAGATGGGCACGGTCGTCTTCCACCCGTGGCCGGTGCGCCGGTCCGCCCCGGACAACCCCGACGAGCTGCGCATCGACCTCGACCCGCAGCCCGGGCTCGACTTCGGCGACGTGGTGGCCGCGGCCGGGGTGGTCCACGAGGTGCTCGGCGACCTCGGCTGGACCGGCTACCCCAAGACCTCCGGCGGGCGCGGCGTGCACGTGTACGTCCGCATCGAGCCGAAGTGGTCGTTCGTGCAGGTCCGCCGCGCCGGGATCGCCCTGGCACGCGAGGTCGAGCGGCGTAGTCCGCAGCGCATCACCACCTCCTGGTGGAAGGAGGAGCGCGGCGACCGGGTCTTCATCGACTACAACCAGATGGCCCGCGACCGCACGATCGCCTGCGCCTATTCGCTGCGCGCCAACGCCCGCGCGACCGTGTCCACCCCGGTGACCTGGGCCGAGCTGGGCGACGTCGAGCCCGACGACTTCGACCTGCGGACGGTGCCGAAGCGGATCGCGCAGCTCGGCGACCCGCACGCGGCGATCGACGAGGTCGCGTACGACATCACGCCGCTGCTGGAGTGGTCGGAGCGGGACGAGAAGGCGGGCGCCGGGGACCTGCCCTATCCACCGGACCACCCGAAGATGCCGGGGGAGCCCAAGCGGGTGCAGCCGTCGAAGGACCGCGACCTGAAGGAGAAGCGCTAGAGGGGCAGCTTGAAGCCCTCGTGGCTGGCCTCGAAGCCGAGCGCGGCGTAGAAGCGGTGTGCGTCGGTGCGGCGCTTGTCGGTGGTGAGCTGGGCCAGGCGGCAGCCGCGCTCGCGGGCGCGGTCCAGCGCCCAGAGCATCATCTGCCGGCCGAGGCCCCGGCCGCGCTGGTCGCCGCGGACGCGGACGGCCTCGATGGTCATCCGCTCGGCGCCGCGGCGGCTCAGCGACGGGGTGAACGTCAGCTGGCAGGTCCCGACGATCTCGCCGCCGGCGTCCGCGACGATCAGCTCGTTGCGCGGGTCCGCGTCGATCGCCTCGAAGGCCGACCAGTAGGCCGCGTCCACCGGCTCCGGCGTGGGTGCCGACTCCCGGGAGCGGGAGATCTCGTCGTCGGCGAGCAGCTGGAGGATCGCTGGAACATCCGCGCGGCGGGCGGTACGGAAGATCGTCTGGGCCACCCGGCCATCCTGACACGCCCGTCGGGCTGAGCCGTCCGGTGGCCCGGCCGGGGCACGATGACGCCATGCGGTTGCTGCTCCTGCCGTTCCGGCAGATCTACCGGGGACTGGTCTGGCTGGCGAACTCGCCACGCACGCTGATCCTGTCGTACCTGCTGCTCATCCTCGTCTGCGCCGCGCTGTACCGGCACTTCGAGCACAACGTGAGCATCGGCGACGCGCTGTGGTGGGGCGTGGTCACCGCGTCCACCGTCGGCTACGGCGACATCTCGCCGAAGACGACCGAGGCCCGCTTGATGGCGGCGCTGCTGATCTCCATCATGGTGCTGATCGTCGTACCGCTGATCACGGCGCACTTCGCCAGCAAGCTGATCGTGGACACCGACGCGTTCCGGCACGAGGAGCAGGAGGAGCTGAAGAACAACCTGCGGGTGGTCCGCCGGCTCCTGGAGGAGCTCGCCGAGCGCGAGGGGATCAGCGCGCCGGACAGCGCTGTCCCTCCTGCGGCACCGTCAGATCGATGAGGTAGCGGTCCACGGCGGTCACGATGCACTGCGTGCTCGGGTACGCCGTGTGTCCCTCGCCCTCCCAGGTCAGGACGTGCCCGGTGCCGAGCATGCCGGCCAGCTGCGCGGTGTTCTCGTACGGCGTGGCCGGGTCCCCGGTCGTGCCCACCACCACGATCGGCGGGGCGCCGTTCGCCGCGCCTGCCGGGTACGGGTCGCGCTTGCCCGGCCAGAACGTGCACGGCATCATGCCCAGCGCCAGCGAGGCGCCGAACAGCGGGTACTTGGCGCGCCACTCGCCCTGGAGCTGGCGGATGCGCTCGACCGTCGGCGCCTCGTCGGTGTCCGCGCAGTTCACCGCCAGGTTGGCGTCGAAGAGGTTGGAGTAGGTGCCGTCGGGTTTGCGGTCGGCGTACTGGTCGGCGAGGTCGAAGATGCCGCCCGCGTCGCCGGCCTGCAGGTCGTCGACGGCCTTGGCGAGCTGCTGCCAGCCCGACTCGGTGTAGAGCGAGGAGATCACCGCGACGAAGATCCAGCCGGGGGTGGCCTCGCGCCCGTCGTCGCCCGGTACCGGGGACACCTTCGCCTTGGCCAGCGCATCGGTCACCGCCTTGCGGGCGTCCGGCGCGATCGGGCACTTGTCCGGAGTGGCCCTGCACCACGAGGCGAAGTTCGTGAAGGCACGCTCGAAGCCCTTCGCCTGCGACTCCGACCCGGCGACGAAGTCCTGCTTCGGGTTGATCGCGCCGTCGAGCACGAGCGCGCGCACCTTGGTGGGGAACAGCTGGGCGTACGTGGCGCCGAGCAGCGTGCCGTACGAGAACCCGAGGTAGGTGGTCTTCGCGTCGCCGACGGCGGACCGGATGGCGTCCATGTCGCGGGCCGCCTGCTCGGTGCTGAAATTGCCGAGCTGGTCGCCGTACTTCTGGCCGCAGCCCTCGGCGACCCGCTTGTTGAGCGCGACGACCTGCTGGAACTCCTCGTCCGACCGCGGGTCGGGCGGCGCGGCGAACGTCGCGTCCTGGTCCTTGTCGCTGATGCACTTGACCGGGCTGGACCGGCCGACGCCGCGCGGGTCGAAGCCGATGATGTCGAACCGGTTCGTCACCTCGGTGGGCAGGCCGCCGAGCGCCTGGCCGAACGACAGGTAGACCGCGGTGTCGATGCCGGAGCCGCCCGGGCCGCCCGGGTTGATCAGCAGCGAGCCGATCCGGTCGCCCTGGTCGTTGGAGCGGATGCGGATCATCGCCACGTCGTAGGTGCCGCCGCTCTGCGGGGCGTTCCAGTCGCGGGGCACGGCGACCGACGCGCAGTCGTACGCCATGTTCTGCGCGCCCCGGCCGACGAGCTCCTGCGGCACCTCGGGACACGGCGTCCACTGCGCCTGGGTGCCGGGTACGGCGGGCGGCGCCTTGCTGCCCGTGGGCGGCTTGGGCGCGGCGCCGTCGGAGTCCTCGGGGGCGAAGACCGGCAGGGTGCAGCCGGCGGTCACCACGACCGCGGCCACCAGGGCGGCGAGGACCGGACGGGAGGTACGCGGCACGATGCGCGGCCTTTCGTCGTGCGATTGTTCCGCGCACGAGGCTACGCGCTGCGGCCGGGCCCGTGGTTCAGCGGCTCGTCAGCACGTCGGCGAGGTTGAACCGGACGGGCCGTTCCAGCTGCTCGTACGTGCACGAGCGGGGTTCCCGGTCGGGCCGCCACCGTTCGAACTGCGCGGTGTGCCGGAACCGCAGCCCTTCCATGTAGTCGTAGCGGACCTCGACCACGCGTTCCGGGCGCAGCGGCACGAACGACAGGTCCTTGCCGGCGTTCCAGCGGCTGACCTCGTTCTTGCGGGGTGTCCGCTCGCCGGACTCGTGCGCCGCCCAGTTCCACGGGTGCCCCTCGAACGTCGTGACGAGGTGCTGCAGCTCGGTGAACAGCTCCTCGCGGACGCTCATCGGGAACGAGCCGATCACCCCGACCGACACGAGCACGTCCCGCTCGTCGTAGAGGCCGAGCAGGAGCGAGCCGATGCGGTTGTCGCCGGACTTGTGCAGCCGGTAGCCGGCCACCACGCAGTCGGCCGTACGCTTGTGCTTGATCTTGAACATGACCCGCTTGTCGGGCTCGTACCCCAGATCCTTGCCCTTGGCGATGAGCCCGTCGAGCCCGGCGCCCTCGAACTCGGCGAACCAGCGGCGCGCGGTCTCCAGGTCGTCCGTGGCCGGCGTGACGTAGACCGGTGGCTTGGCATCCGCCAGGCACTCCTCCAGCCGCGCGCGGCGCTCGGCGAACGGCCGCGTGGTGAGGTCCTCGTCGCCCAGGGCCAGCAGGTCGAACGCGACGAACCCGGCCGGCGTCTGCTCGGACAGCAGCTTGACCCGGCTGGCCGCGGGGTGGATGCGCTGCTGCAGCGCCTCGAAGTCCAGCGTGTTGCGCCCGGTGTCGGCGACGATGATCTCGCCGTCGATCACGGAGCGTTCCGGGAAGGTCGCCAGGATCGCCTCGACCACCTCGGGGAAGTAGCGGGTCATCGGCTTCTCGTTGCGGCTGCCGATCTCCACCTCGGCGCCGTCGCGGAAGATGATCGAGCGGAAGCCGTCCCACTTGGGCTCGTACAGGTGCCCCGGCGGGATGTCGGCGACCGGCTTGGCGAGCATCGGCTTGACGGGCGGGTTGATCGGCAGGTCCATGCCGTCAGTGTCCCTGCTCACGGCCGAAAAGAAA
The DNA here is from genome assembly GCF_016464385.1 of Nucisporomicrobium flavum. GTDB lineage: Bacteria > Actinomycetota > Actinomycetes > Mycobacteriales > Micromonosporaceae > Actinoplanes > Actinoplanes flavus_A. The sequence continues at coordinate 282,130 of NZ_JADMLH010000003.1, forward strand.
GCCCGCCCGGCCCGTTCGGCGGTCGCGGCGCCGGGTATCAGACCGCCATGAATTCTCGGGTCGTGGTGCTGACGGGCGCGTCGAGCGGGATCGGGCGGGCCGCCGCGCTCGCCTTCGCGGCGCGCGGGGACAAGGTCGTGCTCGCCGCCCGGGGCCTCGCCGACCTGGAGAAGGTGGCGGCCGAGTGCGGCGGCGACGCCCTGGTCGTGCCGGCCGATGTGACCGTACGCGAGGAAGTCGACGCGGTCGCCCAGGCGGCGCTGGACCGCTTCGGCCGCATCGACGTGTGGGCCGACACCGCGGCGGTGATGGTGTACGGCCGCTTCGAGGACATCCCGCCGCACGTCTTCGACCGGGTCGTCACCGCCGACCTGCTCGGGCCCGCGAACGTGGCCCGGGCCGCGCTGCGCGTGTTCCGGGCGCAGGGGCACGGCACGCTGATCACGGCGAGTTCGCTGGTCGGGCACATCACCGCGCCGAACATGAGCGCGTACGCGACGGCGAAGTGGGGGTTGCGAGCCCTGTCGCGGACCCTGCGTCAGGAGACCCGCGACGCGCCGGACATCCACGTGTGCCAGCTCGTTCCCGGCAGCGTGGACACCCCGATCTACACCAGCGCCGGCAACTACGCCGGTTTCGTGGGCCGCCCGCCGCCGCCGGTGGACAGCGCCGAGCGGATGGGCGCTGCGGTCGTACGGCTCGCCGACCGCCCGAAGCGCGAGCTGTCGGTGGGCGCGACGAACCGGCTCATCGAGTTCGGCTTCGTCTCGCTGCCGCCGGTCTACGACCTGCTGGTCGGTCCGCTCATGGGCCGGCTGGGGCTGTCGCAGCGCCGGACGCCGCCGAGCAGCGGCAACGTGTTCGCCAGCCGGCCGCGCGTCGACGGCGGCCCGGCACGGTTCGGCCGGGCCGCGGTGGGCGTCGCGGCGGCCGGTGCGGTCGCGCTCAGCGGGGTGGCCGCGCTGGCCCTGCGCCGGGGCCCTAGGCCATGGAGACGTGCGGGCGGCGGCGCAGGCGTACGGCGGAAGTGACGGCGACCAGCACGAGGAACAGCGCGAGCGTGATCAGCGCGTGCACCAGGCCGCGGACGACGTGGCCGCTGCCGGCGTCGTGCTCGATCGCGTACACGCCGATCTCGCGGGAGAACCAGAACGGCAGCGCGTGGGCCACGGCCTTGTCCGGGTCGAGCATCATCTGCATCGCGACGACCGTGAGCAGCACCAACATGCCCTCCAGTTCGCGGGGGAGCAGGGCGCTCAGCGCCAGCCCGAACGGCGCGGCCACCGCCACGGTCAGCAGCAGGATGAGCGCCACCGGGCCGTGCCGTACCTGGTCCAGGTCGATGAGGATCAGCAGGAAGTACGGCACGATCAGCGCCAGGCCGACCGCCCACAGCGCCGCGAGCCGGCCCAGGTAGAGCTGGTGCGTGGCGTAGCCGGACAGCCGCAGCCGGGGCTCCACCGCCCGGGCCGCGCTGCCCGCGAACAGCGCCGCCGTGCTCAGCGTCCACCCGATGCCCAGCGACACGAACCGCACCGACTGCCAGTACGCCTCCCCGCGCCGGCTGTAGTAGAACGCCAGGGGCAGCAGCGCCAGCAGGATCAGCACCCCGCGGCGGCGGGAGATCTCGCGCAGGGCCATCTCGGCGACGGTCAGCGTCCGGCTCATCGCGCGCTCCTCGAGGTCAGGTCGAGCACGGCATCGGCGCGGTCGAGTTCGCCGAGCCGGTGGGTCACCACGACCACGGCCTTACCGGTGTCGCGCCAGCGCCACACCTGCTGCCAGAAGTCGAGGTAACTGCCGTTGTCGAAGCCCTGGTACGGCTCGTCCAGCAGCAGCACGCCGGGGTCGCCGAGGCCGGCGAGCACCAGGTTGAGCTTCTGCCGGGTGCCGCCGGAGAGGTGCCGGGCCGTCACCGTCTCGGACGAGCGCGGCCAGTCGAGGGTCGCCGCGGCCGCACGGCCCTCCGCGCGGGCTGCACCCCGGGACTCCCCTCGCCCCGCCCCGATGAGCACGTAATGCTCGTCCGGGGTGAGGTAGTCGGCGGTGCCGCCGTCCTGCGGGCAGTAGCCGAGCGTGCCGCGGATCCGGACGTGACCTTCGTCGGGCGCGAGCAGGCCGGCGCAGATACGCAGCAGGGTGCTCTTGCCCGAGCCGTTGGCGCCGATGACCGCCACGACCTCGCCGGCGTGGACGGTCAGGTCGACGCCGTCCAGGATCGTGCTGCGGCCGTACCGTTTGACGATCTTGACGGCCGCCAGCCGCGGCTCGCCGGACGGTGGCCGGCGCAGCTCGGTGGTCGCGCCGCGCAGGCTGTCCACGAGGCTGACGGCGTACGCGGTGGGCGGCCCGAAGACCTGCAGCGGCGGCCGCCCGCTGTCGCGCAGGTGCCCGGCGGCCTCGGCCACGAGCGCGGCCGGCTCGACCCGGCGGCGGCGCAACTCGGCCGCGAACGCGGCCAGCCAGTCATCGACGGTCACGGGACCTCCATCATTGCGGTGACGTTGTCCACGAACACGGCCCAGTCGGCGGAGGCGGAGCGGAGCGCCGCCGCGCCGTCGGGGCTGAGCCGGTAGTACTTGCGCGCGGGGCCGCCGTCGCCGGCCCGCCAGTCGGCGACGACCAGGCCGAGCCGTTCCAGGCGCAGCAGGGCGGGATAGAGCGTGCCACCGGCGATCGACCCGAGGCCTCCCGCTTCCAGCCGCTGGGCGATCTCGTACCCGTAGGACTCGCCGCGGCCGAGGGCGCCGAGCACGCAGAGGTCGAGTACCCCGCGCAGCCACTGCGTCCGCCGGTCCATGGCGGACAAGGTAGCACCACTACCTAGTCACGCGCGGCCCGCCGATCCCGGGCGGTTCGGGTGACTAGCGGACGAGGAGCTCGACGAGGCGGTCCAGCTCGGCGGACGGGTCCTCGGTCAGGCCCATGTGGACCGGGCCGGCCTGCAGGATCGTGCTGCGCGGCGCGACCATCCAGCGGAAGCGCTCGCCCTGCTTCAGCTCGCGGGCCGCGCCGCCGTCGGCGCCGCCCGCGCAGACGATCTCCCAGGACTGCAGGGCCGCCCGGATGCCGTCCAGGTCGGCGTTCGGGTCCAGCGCGAGCAGCCGCTGCTCGTGCAGATGCGTACGGGCGCAGAGAAAGTCGAGCCGCTGGCAGTAGAGCACCACGCCGACGTTGATCAGCTCGCCGCGCTCGACCCGGGGGACGGCTCGGATGATCGCGTACTCGTACGGGGCGCTCATGAGGGGATCCAAGCCGCCGGGTCGGCCGCGCGCGCGAGCAGGTGGTCGCGGTACGCCGCGCGCGCCTCCTCGGCGGTGTCGAAGTCGAACTCGGCGAGCCACTCGTCCGGGACCAGCGCCAGCACGTCGTCGAGCAGGTCGCCGGTGAGCTGGGGCAGCATCGCCTCGGCCGCCGCCGGCACCGCTGTCGCGTACGGCTTGAGCACGTGGTCGTCCCACTTGTACGGCCGGTGCACCACCGTCGCGGCGCGCGGCCAGTTGTGGTGGAAGTACAGCGTCGCTCCGTGGTCGATGAGCCACAGGTCGCCGTGCCACATCAGCAGGTTGGGGTTGCGCCAGCTGCGGTCGACGTTCTCCACGAAGGCGTCGAAGACCAGCACGCGGGAGGCCAGCTCCGCGTCGATCGGGTACGCGACCGGGTCGTACCCGAGCGCGCCGGGCAGGTAGTCCATGCCGAGGTTGGCGCCGGCGCTGGCCTTGATCAGCTCTTGCACCTCCTCGTCGGGCTCGGCCCGGGCCACGACCGGGTCGAGCCCGACGACCACCAGCTCGGGGACGGGCAGGCCGAGCCGCCGGGCCAGCTCGCCGGAGACCACCTCGGCGACCAGCGCCTTGGGGCCCTGGCCCGCGCCGCGGAACTTCACCACGTACGTGCCGAGGTTGCCGGCCTCGACGATGCCGGGCAGCGAGCCCCCCTCGCGCAGCGGGGTGACGTATCGGATGGCGGTGACCTCGGGCAGCACGCGCCTAACCCTAGAGGGTGGTGGGACCCTGCCGGCGCAGGTCCGCCACCCGGGTCATCGCCTCGCGCAGCTCGGTCAGCCATTCATCGGTGTGCTCGCCGACCAGGCGTACGCACCATGCCAGCGCCTCCGAGCGGCTGCGGGCCACCCCGGCGTCCACGAGCGTGTCGAGGACCTGCCGTTCCGGCTGGCGCAGCCGGGTCATCACCGGCGCGGAGAGGTGGGTGAACAGCTCCTGGGTGTCCCCGCAGCGCAGCCCCCAGCTGACCTTGCGCTGGTAGCGGTGCTCGACCTGGCGGGCGACCTTGATCCGGTCGTCGCGGGTGTCCTCGCGGAACTGGTGGATCCGCCCGGCCTGCGCGGCGGCGCGGTCGGCGTCGCTCGCGTCGGCGGACAGCTCGGGTGCGGGGACCCGGCCCCAGATGACGATCTCGTCGCGGTCGACGACGACCTCCGGCGGCTCGGTGAACCAGCCGTCGGGGCTGGCGCCGGTGATCCAGGCGGCCGCGTCGTCGGCGGGCGGGGGCTCGGTACGGGTGCCGGCGGGTGGACGGAAGCGCATGACTACCTCCCAGTGCAACGTTGATTACATGCTTACACCGTTGCACCAGTTACGCCATGGCGGGCGTTCAGCTCTCAGAGGACAAAGGCATCGGTCCACAGCTGCCGCGACCGCCCCGAGAGGGCGTCCATGAACGCCACCGCCTGGCTGTCCGTCAGCGCGGCCACGAAGTCGATCACCGCCCGGCCGCGGGCCCGCGCCAGCCGCTCCGGCGTGCTGTCCGGCAACTCGAGCTCGGCCAGCTCCACCAGGTCGCGCAGCCGGCGGGGCAGACGTTCCGCCTCGTCGCGATCCGACAGCCAGGCGACCAGCGCGTCGACCAGCGACTCCAGCAGCCGCGCCTGGCCACGCTGGTGCAGCGCCAGGTCCGGGCGGGCCAGCACGAACCTGTTCTGCACGAACTTGAGGACCTGCACCTCGTGCCACTGCGCCGGGGCGAGCAGCACGTGCCCCGACCGTACGGCCGGCGACTCGGTCACCTCGATCGCGTCCACCAGCCGCTTCGTCCACGCCGCCGAGAACGCGGCCACCTGCGCCTCGGCCTCCAGCGAGCCGTCGAACGGGACGCTGAGCAGGCCGTCCACGAGCTCCGCGCGGACCCGTTCCACCGCCGCCGCGAACGCCTCGTCGTCGGCCACCCAGCCGTCCTTGCGGTGCAGCTGCCGGCGCAGCGCCTCGATCGACGTACCCGGCCGGCGCGGCAGCAGCTCCTCGTCCGGCACGTCGGCGAACGACATCCGCTGCCACGCCATCAGCTCCGCGGCCACCGAACCCTGCTGCAGCACGCCGACGCGGTGCACGTCCTCCAGGTCGTGGATCGCGTACGCGATGTCGTCGGCCGTGTCCATCACCGAGGCCTCCGGGGTCTGCTGCCACGGCGCGACCCGGCCGTCGAACGGCAGCCGCGCCTGCGCCATGTCCCCGACCTCGGTGGAGTACGCGCCGAACTTCAGCGAACCCCCGTCCGGGTCGTCCGGCGGCGCGGCGGCACCCCGCGGCGGCGGATCCATGTGCCGCGGGTGCGGGGCGGGATGGGTACGCCGGGTCCACGGGTACTTGAGGATCGCGGCGCGGGTGGCGGCCGTCAGGTTGAGCCCGATCGTCGCCTGACCGCGGATCTCCGTGCTGGTCACGATCCGGTACGACTGGGCGTTGCCCTCGAAGCCGTCGCGCAGCCCCAGCCGTTGCCGCGCCACGTGGTCGAGCACCCGCTCGCCGAGGTGCCCGAACGGCGGGTGCCCCAGGTCGTGGGCGAGCGCGGCCGCCTCCACCACGTCCGGGTCGCAGCCGCCGAGCTTCTCGAGGGTGTCGGCGTACCGGGACAGCAGGCGCTCGGCGATCGCGCGGCCCACCGAGGCGACCTTGAGGCTGTGGGTGAGCCGGTTGTGCACCAGCAGGCCGGCCCCGCCCGGGCTGATCACCTGGGTGACCCCGCCCAGCCGCGCGAAGAACGGCGAGCTGACGATCCGGTCCCGGTCCACGCGGAACGGGCTGGCGGCGAGATCGCCGGGGGCGACGAGGCCGTCGCCGAACAGGCGCCGGGCGCGGGGATCATCCATGCGCCCGACGCTATTACATCGGTGTCCGTACCCGGCTCAGCGCGCCTGCAGTGCGTCGAGAGCCACGGCCATCGCCGCGATCAGCCGGCGGTCCAGCTGCGGGTCGTGGATCGTCACGACGTACTTGTCGCGCAGGCCCCACTTCTTGACCACGGAGAACGCCGGGCGCCCGCCGAGGAGGAACTCGAAGTGGTACGGCAGCCAGGACAGCGAGTCCACGAACCGGCGCAGGATCGCGACGGTCATGTTCGACTCGCGGCCGATCATCTCGCCGTACCCGGGCTGCTCCAGGTGCCACGTCGAGCGCAGCAGGGATTCCTTGAAGTTCTTGCGGAACAGGCCGATCGGGGTGCCGGCGGCGTCCGTGACGTCGTACGTCGCGCCCAGGTCGATGACCTGGCGGGCCTTGAAGCCCAGGACCGGGGTCGTCTTGGTGTCGTCGGTGTAGAGCGTCACCTGCTCCTTGAAGGCCATCCGCTTCTGCTGCGCGAACGCGAGCACGCCGGCCTCCGAGCCGTCCGGTGCGACGGCGTGGATCTCGTACTGGTTCACCATCAAACGCACGCGCTGACGCACGATGAGTTGCTGCTGATTCTGAAGGGTTTGCACAGTCACGGCGGCAGTGTGACACACGTCGCCATGCTGAGGAGATCCACAGCACCTCGGTGGCGGGGTGGTGGCACCGGCGGTCAGACTTGGCAATCAGACGGAACTGACACGGAGGAATCGCGCATGGCGAAGCAGGCAGAAGGCCGCCGAGGGCTCGGAAAGGGATGGATCGCCCTCGCGCTGGGCGCGGCGGCGGTGTGGGCCGCCCGGGACATCCCGCTCCAGATCGGCTCCCGCAGGATCGGCGACCGGGCCGAGGGTGAACGCGGCGCGCGCTACCAGCGGTCCCCGCAGTTCAAGGACGGCAAGTTCCGCAACACCGTACCGGCCACCGAGCTCGCCCTGGCCTCGATGCCCCGGATCCTCGCCGCGTCGATGACCGACCGCGAGCGCCGCCACCCCGCCTCGCCGATCCCGGTGGTCACGCCCGAGACGGGCGGCGACGGCCTCTACGTCACCTGGTACGGCCACTCCTCGGCGATGATCGAGATCGAGGGCCGCCGGGTGCTGCTCGACCCGGTGTGGAGCGACCGGTGCTCGCCGTCGCGCCTGCAGGGCCCGAAGCGGCTGCACGAGCCGCCGGTGCCGCTGCGCTCGCTGCCGCCCGTCGACGCGGTGGTCATCTCGCACGACCACTACGACCACCTCGACATGGAGTCGATCCGCAACCTGGTGGACCTGCAGGCCGCGCCGTTCCTCGTACCGCTGGGCATCGGCGCGCACCTGGAACGCTGGGGAGTGCCGGCCACCCGCATCATCGAGCTCGACTGGAACGAGCGCGCCACGGTGGCAGGCATCGAGTTCGTCGCCACGGCCGCCCGGCACTTCTCCGGCCGCGGCTTCTCCCGCGACGAGACGCTGTGGGCCTCCTGGGTGATCGCCGGGCCGACCCGCAAGGCGTTCTACTCCGGCGACACCGGCTACTTCCCCGGCTTCGCGGAGATCGGCGAGGAGCACGGGCCGTTCGACGTGACGCTGGTGCAGATCGGGGCGTACGGCGACCAGTGGCCGGACATCCACATGGTGCCGGAGGACGGCGTCGCCACCCACGTGGACGTACGCGGCGGGCTGATGATCCCGGTGCACTGGGCCACGTTCAACCTGGCGCTCCACGATTGGGCCGAGCCGGCCGACCGCGCCTGGCGTGAGGCCAAGGCGCGCGACGTGAAGCTGGCCGTCCCCCGGCCGGGCGAGCGGGTCGACGTCGACAACCCGCCCCCGGTCGACGGCTGGTGGCAGCAGCTGTAGTGCCCGACGACTCCCTGTACACCGGCAGTGCGGCGCACTACCCCGTCGGACGCATGCCGTATCCGTCCGCGATCGCCGACGTGTTGCGCGCCGGGCTCGGCCTCGACGGCACCGGCCGCCTCCTCGACGTCGGTTGCGGCCCGGGTTCGCTGACGACGCTGCTCGCCCCGCTCTTCGCGGAGGCGGTCGGCGTCGACGCCGACCCGGGCATGATCGAGGAGGCGCGCCGCAGGGCTCCGGAGTTGTCGTGGCACCGCCTGCGCGCCGAGGAGCTGCCGGCCGGGCTGGGTGAGTTCCGGGTGGTGACCTTCGCCCAGTCCTTCCACTGGATGGACCAGCCGGCCGTGGCCCGCGCGGTCCGCCCGATGATCGCGCCGGGCGGGGCCTGGGTGCATGTCGGCGCCACGACCCATCGCGGCGTGGACGGCACCGACCCGCTCGCCCGGCCGCGGCCACCGTGGGTGCGGATCGACGCGCTGGTGGCCGCGTACCTCGGGCCGGTGCGGCGCGCCGGACGGTCCACGCTGCCGAACGGCACCCCCGGCGGCGAGGAGGACGTGATGCGCTCGGCCGGCTACCGCGGGCCGGACCGCGTCGTCGTGGGCGGCGGCGAGGAGGTGGCACGGTCGGCGGACGAGATCGTGTCGGCGGTGTTCTCGCTGTCGTACGCGACGCCGCACCTGTTCGGCGAGCGGGTGGGGGAGTTCGAGGCGGACCTGCGGTCGCTGCTGGCCGAGGTGTCGCCGCCGGGGGTCTTCGCCGAGCGCCGCCGGGAAACCGAAATAGTGATCTGGCGCCCCTGAAGAACGAGTGAACCGGCGGATCGGTTACGGTTCCGCCGCCTCTTCACCGGGTGCATTTTCTGTCCATTGCCGCTTGCCTTCTGCTGTCACACTTTGCCTGCGAATCCGGTCTTTCTTGGAGAGCAATGTGAATGACAGTGCAGATGATGGCGGAAAGAGTGCTTCCCAGGCCGCACCATGGTGGCGCCGATTACTCAGGCGGCGGCATCTCGCCAAGGCCGCCGGTGGCCTCGGCGCTCTGGTGCTGGCGTTGATCCCCGTGGTGGGACCGGATCTGTGGCAGACGCTGCATCCGGCGCCGCGGCAGCCGGGCGTCGGTCAGGGTCCGACGCCGACACCTTCCCCGCCGCCGTTGTTCGTGCAGCCCACCCCGTCCGGCGGCGGCTCCGGTCAGCCTTCGGTGTCGAGCGGTCCTGTCCGCTCCACCAGCGGTGACGACCATCGCGGGGGGCCGACGGTGGGAGACGGCGGTGGGGGCGAGGCGACGCCGACCACCCCGACCACCACGTCGCCGACCTCACCGCCGGTGACGCCGGGGGAATCGTTCCTGGTCGAGGACGGAACCATCGTGGACTTCGACGCCTCGCCCGTGGCGACGGCCGCGGCCTCGCAGGGGGATCCGGCAAAGGTCTTCGACGTGCTGTTCGGGCCGGATAATTCCTACACCGAGAACGGCCGGATATGGGTGGCCGGGGATCTTTCCGATTGCCTTACCGAGGCCAGAGGGTCGGGCAAGGGACATCAAGCAGAGATCGTGTTCACGAGCCCCGAGCTGCGTGATCGGAAAAGTGTGCCCGTGTGCATGGTGACCACCGGAGATCAGGTCCTGGGCCTGGTCGTCGAGTCTCAGCGAAGTGGTGGCGCGGCGCCTTACGGGGTGGCATACCGGCGACTCGGAAATCTGTGATCCCGGACGCGGCGGTTCAGGAAGCGGCGGGGGGGCCCCCCCCCCCCCCGGCCCCCCCCCCCCCCCCCCCCCCCCCCCCCGCGCCGGCGGTTCAGGAAGCGGCGTTGTAGGCGGCGGCGATCAGGGTGGCCATCAGGATGAGGACACCCATGAGCAGGGGCCGGGTGTGGCCCCAGGCGATCCTGCGCCTGGCCGGGACGTCGCGCTTCGCTGCGCGGAGGTCCCGCCAGGCCGCGTGGGCACGGCCGGCGCGGTAGCCGATCGTGAGCACGGTGACGGCGGTGATCATGGTGGCGACGCTCGCTGTCATGCGACCCCCTGGAGGTGCGTGGCTGTGCGGTGCGGTCGCGACCCAGTGTGGGACGGCATTCCGACCGATTCCAGGGGATTAAGAACGATAAAACCGTATAAAGCTGATTCGCAGGTACGGACGTCCGTGTCAGCTTTCCGATCCTTGCCGCGGCACGCAGACCTTGACAGCGGCCGGCGCGATCTCGACGCGGATCTTCTTGACCTTGTCGCGGGAGCCGCCGTCGAGCTCGTACGTCAGCGGTTCCTTCAGCTTCACGTCGATGCGCCGGGCGCGGGTCATGTGGACGAACGGGGACTCCTCGGAGCGGCCGACCGCCATGCGGCCCATGGTCCGGGCCCACTGAGCGGCGCCGCGCGCGGTGGCCACGCCGACGTCGAGCCAGCCGTCGTCCGGCTTCGCGTCGTCGAACGCGGTGATGCCGCCGGTGATCATGCTGACGTTGCCGACCAGGACGCAGGACGCCTCGTCGGCGAACCAGTCGGTGCCGTCCACCTTGATCTTCGCCTTCGGCGCGGCGTCGTCGAGGTGGCGCAGGCCTGTCCAGACGTACGACAGCTTGCCCATCCGGTCCTTCAGCTTGCCGTCGGCGTCGTGGATCATCGCGCCGTCGAAGCCGATGCCGGCCATGACCGCGAAGTGCTCGCCGTTGAGCACGCCGAGGTCCAGCCGGCGCCGCCCGCCGTGGAACGCGGTCCGGACGGCGCCGGGCAGATCGTCCGGGACGCCGAGGTTGGTCGCCAGCAGGTTCGCGGTGCCGGCCGGGATGATCCCCACCGGGATCTTCGCCCCGCCCTTGGCGCCGGCCAGCGCGTCCAGGGTGCGCTGGACCATGCCGTCGCCGCCCCAGACGATCAGCAGGTCCGGCTGCTCCTTGACGGCCCTGCGCACCTGCTTCGGGGCCTTCTTGCTCTTCGGCACCTCGTACCAGAGCAGGTCCTCGACGCCTTCGTCGGTGATGAGCCGCCGCAGCTCGTCCAGCCCGCCGCCGAGCGTCTTGCGCTGGTGGGCGACCACGGCGACCTTCCGGTGAGTACGCATGCGACCGCCGTTACCCGTACCCCCGGATTTTCAAGCCTGACGGCTAGCTGACCGTCTCGCGCATGCGTTGCTCTGCCGCGGCGCTGCGGATCACCATGAGGCGCAGTTCCAGCTCGTCCGAGACCATCGAGGCGAGGTGTTCGAGCGCCTTGAGCTGCCGGGGCGTCGCCTCGCGCGGGCGGTTGTCGATGACGTTGACCGTGCCGAGGCGGTAGCCGTCGTGGGTGCGGATGGGCGCCGCCGCGTAGAAGCGCAGCCCCAGCTCGCCGCGGACCAGCGGGTGTTCGAGCGTGCGGGGGTCCACGGCCGCGTTGTTGATCACGTAGACGTCGTCCTGGGCGATGACCGAGGCGCACAGGCCGGGCTCCTTGCCGACCTCGCGGACACCGGTCAGGCCCTGGCAGGCGGCGAGCCAGACGCGATCCTGCTCGACCAGCGACACCGTGGCGATGGGGGTGTCGAAGATGGCGCCGGCCACGAACGCGATGCGGTCGTACGCGTCCTCGACCGGCTGGTCCACGAGCCGGTAGCGGCGTACGGCCTCCAGCCGCTGCTGCTCCTCGTGGCCGACGTTGTCCAGGTATTCATATGCTCCGCCCGAGATCGGGCTGCTGTTCGTCACGATGAGGCCCCTCACACAGTGATCGCCGGTGGTGACTGTGAGCGTAGTGAAAGTTCCGGGGGGCACCGCAATGCCCACGTCCAGGTAATTGCCAGGTGACCTCGCCCGCACGGGGGAATGTCGCACAAACTGTCGGGGTAGTAATGCAGCGTGAAACCACCGGTAGCGGCCGTAGTCGGGCAACTCGCCCGTGACGTCGTCCTGTCCGTGGACGCCGTCCCCGATGCGGGGAGCGCCGCCGACGCGCTCGACCGCCGGGAACAGCTGGGCGGGAAGGGTGCAAACCAGGCCGTCGCGCTCGCGCAGCTGGGCGTACGCCCCCGGCTCGTGGCCGTGGCCGGCGAGGACGTCATCGGCGACGTGCTGCTCGACCAGGCGCGGCGCGACGGCATCGACGTCACCGCGGTCGTCCGCCGGCGCGGCGCGCTGACCGGGCTGATCGTCGAGGTGCTCGACGCCGAGGGGCACTGGCGGTACGTGCAGCATCTCCCCGCGTCCGTGCTGCTGACCGAGGCTGACGTGGCTGCCGCCCGTACGGTCATCGCCGGTGCTGACACCGTACTCGTGCAGTTGCAGCAGCCACCCGAGGCCGCGCTGGCCGCCGCCCGGATCGGGCACGACGCGGGCCGGCTGGTCGTGCTGGACGGCGCTCCGCAGGAGCGGGCGGACGACCTGCTCGCCGCGGCCGACGTGGTCCGCGCCGACGAGCAGGAGACCGAGCTGCTGCTCGGCGGGAAGGCGACCGTCGAGCGGGCCCGCGCGCTGCTGGAGAAAGGCCCACGCCTGCTGGCGCTCGGCGTCGAGGACGGCAACCTGTTCGTGTGGCGCGACGGGGACGTGCGCCTTCCGCTGACCGGCGAGAAGGTCGTGGACACGACGGGCGGGGGAGACGCGTTCACGGCGGCGCTGACCGCGGCGCTGCTGCGCGGTGACGACCCGGCGACGGCCGCCCGGTGGGCGGTGGCGGCCTCGGGCGCGACCGTCGGGCACCCGAGCGGACGGCCGCACCTGACCGTCGAGGATCTGGAGAAGCGCGTGAAAGAGCTCGCCGGTGGGTGAGATCGGGCCCGCCGAGCCGTGGGCCGTCCGGGAGACCGGCCTGACCGACGAGACGCTCACCACCGCGCAGCTGCGCCAGTCCGAATCCGTCTTCGCCCTCGCCAACGGGCACATCGGCCTGCGCGGCAACCTCGACGAGGGGCTGCCCGACGGCATGCCGGGCACGTACCTCAACTCGCTGTACGAGGAGCGGGACCTGGTCCACCCCGAGGCCGGGTACGGCTTCCCGGAGACCACCCAGACCATCGTGGACGCGCCCAACGGCAAGCTCATCGCGCTCACCGTCGACGACGAGCCGTTCGACGTGCGTACCGGCACGCTGCGCCGCCACGAGCGCTGCCTGGATCTGCGGGCGGGCACCCTGCAACGGGACGTCGAGTGGGTGTCGGGGTCCGGCGCGGCCGTACGCATCCGCAGCACCCGGGTCGTGTCGTTCGCGTACTCGTCGGTCGCGGCGATCCGCTACGAGGTGGAGGCGCTGGACGGTCCGGTGCGGATCCGGATCGACTCCGACCTGCTCGCCAACGAGGAACAGCCCGACCAGCGGGACGACCCGCGCGCGTCGGCCACCTTCGAGGCGCCGCTGCGGCCGGTCTCGCACTCGCCGGACGTGCTGCTGCACCGCACCGGGCGCAGCGGCATCGAGGTGGCGTCCGCGGTCGCCCACACCGGCGCGCCCGTCACCACGTCCAGCGAACCGGACCGCATCCGGGCCGTCGTCAGCACCACGCTGCGGCCCGGCGAGCCGTTGCGGTTGGACAAGTTCCTCGCGTACGCGTGGCACGAGAGCGACCCGGCCACCAAGGCGCTCGCCGACCGGGACGAGGCCGTCGAGCTGGGCTTCGACACGCTGCTCGAGCGGCAGCGGGAGTACCTCGACGACTTCTGGGACAGCGCGGACGTCGAGCTCGACGGCGATCCCGAGGTGCAGCAGGGCGTCCGGTTCTGCCTCTTCCACGTGCTGCAGGCCGGCGCCGAGGCGGGCCCGCACCCCATCGCCGCCAAGGGGCTGACCGGCAACGGGTACGACGGCCACGTGCTCTGGGACACCGAGACGTTCGTGCTGCCCGTGCTGACGTACACGCACCCGGCCTGCGTGGGCTTGGCCCTGCGCTGGCGGCACCGAACGCTCGGCGCGGCCCGCGACCGCGCCCGGGAGCTGCGGCTGGCCGGGGCGGCGTACCCGTGGCGCACGATCGGCGGCACCGAATGCTCCGGCTACTGGCCGGCGGGGACGGCGGCGCTGCACGTCAACGCGGACATCGCGGCGGCGGTGTTGCGGTACGTCGCGGCCACCGGCGACGAGGAGTTCCTGCGCGACGCCGGGCTGGAGATCCTCGGCGAGACCGCCCGGCTGTGGTGCCGCATCAGCCACGCCGACGACGACGGCGTGTTCCACATCTCCGGGGTGACCGGGCCGGACGAGTACACGGCCCTGGTCGACGACAACGTCTTCACCAACCTCATGGCCCGGCAGAACCTGCTCGGCGCGGCCTCCCATTCCGCCGGTTCCCCCGATGAACTGAGCGCGTGGCGGGAGGCGGCCGACGGTCTGTTCATCCCGTACGCGGAGAAACGCGAGGTCCACGAGCAGCACGCGGGGTTCACGCGCCTCGAGGAGTGGGACTTCGACGAGACCAAGGACGACGACTACCCGCTGATGCTCCACTTCCCGTACCTCGACCTGTACCGCCGGCAGGTGGTGAAGCAGGCCGACCTGGTGCTGGCGATGATGCTGCACCCCGCGGAGTTCACGCCGGAGCAGAAGCGGCGCACCTTCGAGTACTACGAGGCCCGTACGGTCCGCGACTCCTCGCTGTCCGCGCCGGTCCAGGCCGTCCTGGCGGCGGAGACCGGCCACCTCGACCTGGCACACGACTACCTCGCCGAGGCGGCCCTGCTGGACCTGCGCGCCGGCGGCGAGTCCAGCGGCGACGGGTTGCACATCGCCGCGTGCGCGGGCGCCTGGATCGCTCTGGTCCAGGGCTTCGGCGGCTTCCGGGACCACGGCGGGCGGCCGTCGTTCGCGCCGCGGCTGCCCGGGCACCTGCCCCGGCTGCGGTTCTGCCTGCGCTGGCGGGAGAGCCGGATACGGGTGACCGTCACGCCGGAGCGGGTCACGTACGAGGCCACGGGCGCCGAGGTGACGTTCCACCACTACGGCACCCCGGTGACGCTCGCCGACGGCGAGACGACCACGATCCTGCTAGACCCGGTGGAGAACCGCCCCGCGCCGCCGTCGCCGCGTCCCCCGCAACGCCGCAGGGACGCGCTCGAACCGTCCTAATCGTCCTCGTCGCCGGACCTCGGCAGCGCTCGCAGCCGTACCCGGGTGATCGCGCGTCCCGTCACCTCGACCACCTCCGCGGTGAACTGGGGAAGCGTGACGACCTCGCCCGGTGCGGTCGGGATGTGGCCCAGCGACGCCAGAACCATGCCGGCGATCGTCGTGTAGTCGCCCTCGTCCGGCGCGCCGCCGTCGAAGCCGAGATCCGGCAGGTCGTGGATCGGGAAAGACCCGGCCATCAGCAGCGCGCCGTCGGCCTCGGTCACCACGGCCTGCACGTCCCGGTCGGTCTCGTCGTAGATCTCCCCGACGATCTCCTCGACGAGGTCCTCCATCGTGACGATCCCGTCGATCGCGCCGCGCTCGTCCACGACCATCGCCAGCTGCTGCCGCTCGAGCCGCATCTGCCGCAGCGCGTCGGACACCCGCAGCGTCTCCGGCAGGAAGAGCCCCTGCCGGGCCACCGCGTCGACCGGGCCGTCCGCGCCCACCAGCTCCCGCAGGTGCACGACGCCGATGACGTCGTCCAGCCCCGCCGGGCCCACCACCGGCGCCCGGGAGTGGCCGCCCTTGATGAGCTGGGCCAGGGCCTCGCGCGCCGGCAGCCCGGTGGGCACCGACAGCACGTCCCGGCGCGGCACGAGGATCTCCCGCAGGTTCCGGTCGGCGATCTCGAAGGCACCCGAGATGATCGTCCGCTGCTCGGCGGAGAAGTCCTGCTGCGCGGCGACCATGTCGCGGATCTCCTCGGTGCTGACCTCCTCCCGCTGCGCCCGCGGATCCCCGCCGGCCATCCGGACGACCAGGTCGGTGGCGGCGCTGAGCAGCCACACCGCCGGCCGCGAGATCGTCGACAGCAGGTCCAGCGGCCGGGCCACCAGCAGCGCCCAGCCCTCCGTACGCTGCATCGCGATCCGCTTGGGCGCCAGCTCGCCGATCACCAGCGTCACGAACGTCAGCACGATCGTGACCAGGACGATCGCGGTCGGCCGGGCGGCCGCACCGAGAAAACCCAGCGGTTCGACCAGCGGCTCCGACAGCGACACGGCGGCCGCCGCGGACGCCAGGAAGCCGGCCAGCGTGATCCCGATCTGGATGGTGGCGAGGAACCGGTTCGGGTCGCGGGTCAGCCGGCCCAGGACCCGCCCGGACCGGGAGGCGCGCTCGAGCTTGTGCAACTGGCTGTCCCGCAGCGAGACCAGCGCCATCTCACTGCCGGAGAAGGCCGCGTTGATCAGTACGAGCACCAGCACGAGCACGATCTGCCCGCCTATGCCATCCACGACAGCCCCAGCCCCTCGGCTAACGGATCACGAGCCCCACACGCTAGCGACCCGGGATGGTGGCCGCCCGGGCGCCGGGCAAAACCCGCTCATCAGGGTACGGTCCCGGCGCGGTCAGCCGGCCTCGTCGGCCCAGACCCGCCAGTCGTCGAGCACGCCGTAGAGCGCCGGTGTCAGCCAGCCCGGCGCCGAGCGGCGGAAGACGCCCGGCTCCATCTGGCCCGCGCCGTCCGGCACCGCGCCCACCAGGTGCGGGACCAGCTCGGTCAGGTTGGCCCAGTGGACCAGCTCGGGCTCGGCCGGCCACGCGCCGAGCACCACCTTGGCCGGTACGCCGCGGCGGTCCAGGGCCTCCAGGGTCAGCGCCGTGTGGTTGAGCGTGCCCAGGCCGGCGCGGGACACGACGATCGTCTGGGCGCCCAGCGCGGTCGCCAGGTCGGCCACCGTCCACGCCTCGCCGGAGGGGCGTACGCCCATCGGCACGAGCAGGCCGCCCGCGCCCTCCACCAGGACCAGGTCGTGCTTCTCGGCCTCCGCGCGGATGGCGTCGACGGCCTCGTACAGCTCCAGCGGCGGCATCCCGGCGACCCGGGCAGCGGCGAGCGGTGCGAGCGGCTCCGGGTACGAGGCCAGCGTGCGGCTGGTGTGCGGGGAGGCGAGGCGGGTCACGACGTCGATGTCGGTCGGGCCGCCCTCGGCCGTGCCCGTCTGGCCGGGCTTGACGACGGCCACCCGCAGCCCGGCGGCCTGTGCGGCGGCGGCGACGGCCGCGGTGGCCACGGTCTTGCCCACGCCGGTGTCCGTGCCGGTGACCACAACGATGCCGCGCCACTCGCCGTGCTGTGCGGGCCGCGGCTCGGGGCGGGCCTCCGGTGGCCGCGCGGCCGCGGCCGGCTCGGGGACCGGCACGGTGAGCGGGGGAAGGTCGGCGTCGGCGGGGTCCGCGGGACCCACGCCGGGTGACACGGGCGCCTCCGGCAGATCCGGCGCCGGCGAGAAGGGCGCCGGCGAGAAGGGCGCCGGCGACAAGGGCGCCGGGGAGAGGGGCGCCGGGGAGACAGGGACCGGGGAGATCGGCGTGACGGGTGCCGGGGAGACAGGGACCGGGGAGATCGGCGAGACCGGGATCGGGTTCTCCTCCGGGGTCTGCGGCGGGGCGGTCTGTTGCTCGCTCGTCACGGGGCGCACTCCACGATCACGGTCAGGGCGCGGTCGAAGTCGGCCTGGCCGACCCCCGCGTTCAGGGTCAGGCGAAGGCGGGAGGAACCGTCCGGGGTGGACGGTGGGCGGAAACAGCCCACGGCGACGTCGCGGTCGCGGCAGTCCGCCGCCCAGGCCAGGGCCGCCTCCGGGCCGGGCGCCGGCACCGACAGCACGCCCGCCGCCGGGGTGGAGACGGCGAAACCGGCCGCGCTCAGCGTGCGTACTGTCGTGGCGGCTCGCTCCGCCAGAAGCCGGCGGCGGTCGTCGGCCGACCGGGCGACCCGCACCGCGGCACGGACCCCGGCCACGACGGCGGGTGGCGGGGCGGTGTCGTAGATGAACGTGCGGCCGGTGTCGACCAGGTGCCGGACCAGCGCCTCCGGACCGGCGACCACGCCGCCCGCGCCGCCCAGCGACTTCGACAGCGTCGCCGTCACCACCACGTCGGGCGCCCCGGCGAGCCCGGCCGCCGCGACGCCGCCCGCGCCCTCGGGACCCAGGATCCCCAGCGCGTGCGCGTCGTCGACCAGCATCAGCGCGCCGTGCGCGGACGTCACCGCGTGCAGGTCGGCGAGCGGGGCGAGGTCGCCGTCGACCGAGAAGACCGACTCGGTGACGAAGACCGCCGGCCGGTCTCGACGGGCCGCGAGGATCTCCGCGAGGGCCGCCGGGTCGGCGTGCGGGGCGACGACGACCTCGGCGCCGGAGGCCTTGCAGCCGTCGATGATCGAGGCGTGGTTGTACCGGTCCGAGACCAGCAGCGTGCCGGGACCCGCCAGGGCCCGGATCGCGCCGAGATTGGCGAGGAACCCGGAGGAATACACCAGCGCGCGGGGGAAACCGAGCCACTCCGCGAGGTCGGACTCGAGCTCCTCATGGGCCCGGGTCGAACCGCGGACGAGCCGTGATCCGGTGGCGCCCAGCCCGTACGCCCGCAGTGCCTCGGCCGCGGCACCCACCACCTCGGGATGGACCGCCAGGCCGAGGTAGTCGTTGCCGGCCAGGTCGACGACGGCGTCACCGGCGGCGCGGGCCCGCAGCGTGCGTGTGAGCCCGGCTTTCGCCCGCGTGCGGGCCTGGCGCTCCAGCTCCTGCTGCCAGCCCGTCACCGCATCCTCGCTCTTCGCCGGTCCCCGTCGTCGCCCGGGAAACTACCACTGACCACGGGCAACCCGCGGGCCGGAATCCCTTGTAGGGTACGGGCATGCCAGAGATCCTCGACCGGGCGCGGGCCCAGGTGTTAGCTGACGGCGTCGGTCTCGACGAGGCGGGCATCCTCGAGGTGCTGCGGCTGCCCGACGAGGATCTGCCTCAGCTGCTCCAGCTCGCCCACGAGGTCCGGATGGCGTGGTGCGGCCCCGAGGTGGAGGTCGAGGGCATCGTCTCGCTCAAGACCGGCGGCTGCCCGGAGGACTGCCACTTCTGCTCGCAGTCGGGGCTGTTCACCTCGCCGGTGCGCGCGGTCTGGCTGGACATCCCCGCCCTGGTGGAGGCCGCCAAGCAGACCGCGGCGACCGGGGCGACCGAGTTCTGCATCGTCGCGGCGGTGCGCGGGCCCGACGAGCGGCTGATGGCGCAGATGCGCGAGGGCGTCGCGGCGATCAAGGCCGAGGTCGACATCCAGGTCGCGGCGAGCCTCGGCATGCTCACCCAGGAGCAGGTCGACGAGCTCGTCGCGATGGGCGTGCACCGCTACAACCACAACCTGGAGACCTGCCGGTCGTACTTCGCCAACGTGGTGACCACCCATTCGTGGGAGGAACGCTGGGGCACGCTGAAGATGGTCCGAGACTCGGGCATGGAGGTCTGCTGCGGTGGCATCCTCGGGCTCGGCGAGACGGTCGAGCAGCGCGCCGAGTTCGCGGCGCAGCTCGCCGAGCTGGACCCGCACGAGGTCCCGTTGAACTTCCTCAACCCGCGCCCCGGCACCCCGCTCGGCGACCGCCCGGTGGTGGAGGGCAAGGACGCGCTGCGGGCCATCGCCGCCTTCCGGCTGGCGATGCCGCGGACCATCCTCCGGTACGCGGGCGGCCGCGAGATCACCCTGGGTGACCTGGGTACCCGCGAGGGCCTGCTCGGCGGCATCAACGCGGTGATCGTCGGCAACTACCTGACGACGCTGGGCCGCCCGGCCACCGCGGACCTCGAGCTGCTCCAGGAGCTCAAGATGCCGGTCAAGGCGCTGTCGGCGACGCTGTGACGGTCCTCGTGTACTGCGACCGCTGCGGAACACCCGCCGCCGAGGGCGACCACACGGCGTGCACGGCGGCCCGGCAACTGGAGCCGCCCCGCTACTGCCCGGACTGCCGGCGCCGGATGAAGGTGCAGGTCGTGCCGACCGGCTGGACGGCGACCTGCGTCGAGCACGGTGTCCGCCGCTCCTGAGCCGGCCGGCCCGCCGGCCGTTTCTTCTCCGGCCGGGCCGCAGCGGGCCATGTCCTCCTCGGCCGGGCCGGTGCTGGCGGGGGCGGTCATCGTGTTGCGCCCGGCCACCGAGGCGGACGTGCCCGCGCTGGCCGCCATCCGGGCGACCCCGCAGGTGCGGGCGCGGTGGCGCGGCGACGACGACGCCTCCGCCGAGACGCGCGAGACCATCGCCGAGCTGGGCGACCGCCACCTGGCGATCCTGGTGGACGGCCGGGTCGCCGGGATCATCCAGTGGGATTCCGAGGACGAGCCGGACTACCGCCACGCGAGCATCGACATCTATCTCGACCCGGCGCTGCACGGCCGCGGCGTGGGCACCGACGCGGTCCGTACGCTGGCCACCCACCTGATCGACGTCGAAGGCTTCCACCGGCTGGTCATCGACCCCGCGGCCGACAACGAGGCCGCGATCCGCTGCTACGCCAAGGTGGGTTTCCGCCCCGTCGGGATCATGCGGCAGTACGAGCGCGGCGCCGACGGCACGTGGCACGACGGGCTGCTGATGGACCTGCTGGCCGCCGAGCTGATCCGCTGGTGATACCCATCGGCGACGGTGGACCCTCTCAAGGGCCCACCGTCGCCGCTCTCACCCGTCACCCGGAGGTGGCAGGAGTCTCATCCGTGGCGGGCCGGCGGGCGCCCACCGGCAGCGTCACCGTGACCATGGCGCCGTCGCGGTCCGCCGGGCCGGTCGCCCCGAGCCGGCGCAGCGTGCGCAGCATCGCCACGTTCTCCGCGGCGACGTGCGCCACGACAGCCTCGAGGTCGGCGCGGGCCGCCCAGCCGGTCAGGCGGCGCAGCAGGGCCGTCCCGATGCCGCGGCGCTGCCACGCGTCCTCGACCAGCACCGCCACCTCGCCCAGGTCGCCCTCGGCGCGCAGGGCCGCCGTCGCCACCACGTGTTCCTCGCCGGTGGCGGGGTCGTCGCACGCCGCGAGCAGCGTGAGCCCGTTCGACGGCTCGAGCAGCCGGCGCAGGCGTGCGTCACTCCAGCCGTGCAGGTGGCGTACGCCGTCGAGATCCTCCGCGGTGGCCTCGCGCACCAGCAGCTCGGCGCCGTCGGGCAGCAGCAGCGTGGTCTGCTCGGCGGAGCGGCGCAGCAGGGAGCCGCTCACCTCCACCAGCGCCTGCGCCCGGGCGTACTCGGCCGGTGTGAACGCCGGGGCCGGCCGGAGCACCTCATACGTCCCGCCGGCCGGGTCGATCAGCGTCATGCGCTGCTCGTCGTAGCCGTGCAGGACCACCGAGCCCGCCGGGCGCCAGCGCACCTCGGCGGCGTCGAGCAGGGCGACCAGCGCCTCGCCCAGCGCCTCCGGGTCGTGCACGATGCGCCCGGCCAGGGCCAGCGCGCGGGTCGGCTGGTCGGCGAGCCCCTGCGCCTCGGCCCGGGTGACGAACGCGTCGCGCCCGCGGCCGCGGGTGATCGCCGCGTGCAGTTCCTGCTCCGACATGGTGTCCGGCGCATCGACGAGGAAGTCGTCGACCGCGCCTTCCTCGGTCGTGTGGACCTGGACGGCGAGGATGTTGACCGACCGCAGCGCCAGGCTGGCGGTCAGCACGGAGAGATAGCCCGGCCGATCGTCGACCGTCGCCCTGATCCGCCACAGCGCCACAGGAGGCCGTCCCTTCGCTCTAGACCGACCCTAAGCCTCTCTCCGCGGTGTTACCTGCGCATTGCCTGAGCTGGGAAAACTATGAGGGGTCAGTCACAGCCGATGCGACCGGGGGCACACCCGCGCGGTCGAGCCGGTCGCCGAGGATCACCGCGGCGGCCCGGACGAGCTGCGCGATCCGGTCGACCTCGGTGATGTGGAAGGCGGCCGCCGGCAGGTCGTCGTCGTCCGTACGGGCGATCACCAGCACCAGCCCCGCCCGGCCGAACGGGGCCACGGCGTACCGGGTGCCGTCCGTGCCGGTCAGCGGGCGGGCGCGCAGTGGCGTGACCTCGGGCAGGCGCAGCGGGGACGGGGCGCGCCAGCTCGCGTACGCCACCGTCGGCTCGCTCCCGTTCGGCAGGCGCAGCGACGGCTCATCGGCCGGGGTCGCACGCGGCGCGGCCGTACGGGCGGCCCAGTCGGCCGGCACCACCGCGGCGGCGGCCCAGTCCGCGGCGAGCAGCCCGGGCACCGCGTCGACCAGCGTGGCGAGCCCGTCGCCCGGGTTGGCGGCCACCTGGGCCAGCAGCTCGGCGTCGTGGCCGCCGGACACCGGGGCGCCGATGGCCTTCCACACGCCGTCGACCTGGACACCCGGGATGGCGGCGAGCCCGGCGAGGAGCCGCTCGACCCGCGACGCGCCCGGCCAGACGACGGTGAAGTCGTCCACGGCCCGGCCGCCGAGCCGCTCCAGCACCACCACCTGGACGATGTCGGCACCGGCGACGCCGAGCGTGCGCGCCACCTGGCCGAGGGCACCCGGGCGGTCCGGCAGAGTGACCCGTACGCGCAGCAACATGCAACTCCTCCCGTCTGACGGACGGCACGGCGGTGCCGTCCGAGCTGCCTCCAGCGTGCCCGGGCGGCGTTTCGCAGCGGTTGCGACGCCGTGTCCCGGCCGTCAAGGGGCGCTGGTATGCCCCGGATCACACCGAGGGTATGACGGGTCAGGCGGAGGCGCGACGGACCAGGTGGGTGTCGAGCAGAACGTGGGAATTGCCGGCCGGCTCCCCGCCGATGCGGCTCACCAGCAGCTCGGCCATGCGCCGGCCCATCTCCTCGACCGGCTGGTGGACCGTGGTCAGCGGCGGTTCACACTGCCGGGCGATCGGGGCGTCCTCGAAGCCCACCAGCGTCACGTCCTGCGGCACGCGCAGCCCCGCCTCGCGCAGGGCCCGCAGCGCGCCGCTGGCCATGAGGTCGGAGGCGGCGAAGACGGCGTCCAGGCGCGGTTCGCGGGTGAGCAGGGAACGCATCGCCGCGGCCCCGCCCTCCTCGCTGAAGTCGCCGTACCCGATGAGCTCGGGGCCGCGCACCGCCTCGCGGTAACCGGCCAGCCGGGCCCGGCCCACCTCCATGTCCTGCGGCCCGGCGACCGTCGCGACGCGGCGGCCGCCGCCGGCGATCAGATACTCGACCGCCTTGCGGGCACCCGAGGCGTTGTCCACGTCGACGAAGAAGTCGTCGGGGTGCGGGTTGGCGGGGCGGCCGCCGAGCACGAACGGCATGCCGCGCTCGCGCAGCATGCGGGGGAGCGGATCCTCGTCGTGCAGGGACAGCAGCAGGACGCCGTCGACGTGCGCCGTGGTCAGGTGGGTCTCGACGCGCTCGCGCTGCTCCGTCGACGCGGCCATGGCCAGCCACAGCTGCAGCGGCGTCTCCAGCAGCGCCGAGTTGATGCCGCGCAGCACGCCGGCGAAGAACGGCTCGCCGAAGACGCGCTCCTGCGACTCGGACACGACCAGGGCCACCGAGTCGGTGCGCTGGGTCACGAGCGAGCGGGCGGCCCGGTTGGGCACGTAGCCCAGCTCCGAGATCGCCGCCTCGACGGCGGCCTTGGCCTGCGGGCTGACCTGCGAGGACCCGTTCAGGACGCGGGAAGCCGTGCCGCGGCCGACACCGGCGCGCGCCGCGACGGCGTCGAGCGTGGGTCGTCCCGGCGAACGGACGGGTTGCCTGGTCATGGGCGCATTATTCTCCTGCCGTACGGTCCCTGTCCTGCCCCGTCGCGCTTAGGCTTGCGACATGATCTGCCGCGCGTGCCGCGATCGACGGCATGAGGACTGCCGGGGCGGGTCCTGGTGTGACTGCCAGCACCGGCCCGTCGAGCCGACGCCGCCCGTCACCGGCCCGGCCTCGCCATGATCCTTGAAGACCTGCTCCCGCGCTACCCACGTGGCGGGGAACCGACTCTGCGCGTCAACTTCGTCGCCAGCGTGGACGGGGCGGTGACCGTGGACGGCCGGTCGGGCGGGCTGGGCGGTCCCGGCGACAAACAGATCTTCGACATGCTGCGGATGACCTGTGACGCGCTGATCGCCGCGGCCGGCACCGTACGCACCGAGAAGTACGACGCGCTGCGCCTGGACGAGGCCGGGCGGGCCTGGCGGCGTGCGCACGGGCTGCCCGAGTTCCCGCTGATGGTGGTCGTCTCCGGCTCGCTCGGCCTCGACCCCGGCCAGCTGATCTTCTCGGACGCGCCAGTCCCGCCGCTGGTCGTCACCACGGCCCGCGCGGTGCCGCCCCCGGGCCTGGCCGACGTGGCGGAGATCCTTGCGCTCGGTGCCGAGAAGGTCGACCTGGCTGCCATGGTCGACGAGCTGCACCGGCGCGGCGCCACCCAGCTGCTCTGCGAGGGCGGCCCGAGGTTGTTCGGCTCGCTCATCGAGGCGGACCTGGTCGACGAGGTCTGCCTGACCGTCTCGCCGCTGCTGGCCGGCGGCACCGCCGGCCGCATCGCCGCCGGACCCGACGGCCCGGCGCGGCGCCTGGCCCTGCGCAGCGTGCTCTCCGAGGGCGATGAGCTTTTCCTGAGGTACGCCCGCAGCGCCTAGGTCTTGTGGACAAGCCTGTGGATGACCCCTAGAAGTTGTGGACACGGCGTGCCAACCCACAGGGCGTCCGCCAAGTGTCGTACCTCTGGTGCAACATGATCGGCGTGTCTGACGAAGCAACCGAAGTGAGCGAGCCGGTCGGGCGGGTGCTCGGCACCGCCGACGCCACCCCGTTGCAGTTCTGGACGGCCGTGACGCCGGGCAGCTACCTGCAGCTCGACGACGTGGTCGTGACCACGCGCGACCTGCCCGACCGGGAGCCGGTGACGATCGCCGGCGTGGTCACCCAGGTGCGCGCGCGGCACGAGGGCGCCCAGTTCGACTCGGACGTCTTCGCCATCGCCGAGGGCACGCTGCCGGCGCTCGTCCAGGAGGCCGCCGAGATCACCACCACCCGCGTCGACCCGGAGCTGTATGTGCCGCCCGCCCCCGGCGCGGTCGTGCGCCGGGCCTCCGGCTCGGCCCGGGACGCGGCGCTGCACTTCGACCGGATGGAGCGGCGGGTGCCGATGGGCACCGGCCGCGACGGCGTCCCGGTGTTCCTCAACGCCGACTTCCTCGACGGCACCCGCGGCGCGCACGTGTCCATCTCCGGCATCTCCGGCGTGGCCACCAAGACCAGCTTCGCGACGTTCCTGCTCTACTCGGTCTTCCGGTCGGGTGCGCTGGGCGCCGACGGCACCAACGCCCGGGCGCTGATCTTCAACGTCAAGGGCGAGGACCTGCTCTTCCTCGACCACGGCAACACCAAGCTGGACGCTGCGACGACGGCGGCGTACAAGCTGCTCGACCTGCCCGCGACCGCGTTCCCCGACGTGCGGGTGTACGCACCGCCCCGCGCCGGCGACTCCTCGGGCGCGCCGGACGTGAACAGCCGGCTGACCGGCGTCGACAGCTTCTACTGGACGCTCGAGGAGTTCTGCGCCAACCGGCTCCTGCCGTACGTGTTCGCCGACGCCGACGACGAGCGCCAGCAGTACACGATGGTCGTCCACTCGGTCACCGCGCACCTCGCCCGGCACGCGGTCCCCGCGGAGGGCGGCATCAGCATCGACGGGCGCCGCCTCGGGTCGTACGGCGACCTCGTCGATCACGTGGTCGACCAGCTCACCGACGACGAGACCCGCTCGACCTGGGCCGGCAGCGCGGTCAACATGGGCACGGTCAACGCGTTCGCCCGCCGGCTCATCGGCAGCAAGCGCGACCTGTCCCGGCTGATCCGCGGCGACCTCGCCGCTCGCCGCCCGCACCAGATCAAGACCGCCGAGAGCGCCCAGGTCACCGTCGTGGACCTGCACAACCTGCCCGACCGCGCGCAGCGCTTCGTGGTCGGCGTGACGCTGAAGACCGAGTTCGACGACAAGGAGAAATCGGGCACCGGCCGGCCGCTGCTCTTCGTCGTCCTCGACGAGCTCAACAAGTACGCCCCGCGCGAGGGCTCCTCGCCGATCAAGGAGGTGCTGCTCGACATCGCCGAGCGCGGCCGCTCGCTGGGCGTGATCCTCATCGGGGCCCAGCAGACCGCCAGCGAGGTGGAACGCCGCATCGTCACCAACTCGGCGATCCGGGTCGTCGGCCGCCTCGACCCCGCCGAGGCCTCCCGCCCGGAGTACGGCTTCCTGCCCCCGGCCATGCGCCAGCGCGCGCTGCTGGCCCGGCCCGGCACGATGTTCGTCAACCAGCCCGACATCCCGGTGCCGCTCTGCGTGGAATTCCCGTTCCCGGCCTGGGCCACCCGCAAGTCCGAGTCAGGGCCGCCGCCCGCGGGCAGCATGCGCTCGATCGTCCAGGGCGTCGACCCGTTCGCGGTCGTCGGTGGCCGCGGCGGTTCGCCGGACGACGACATCCCGTTCTAACCTGCCAAGGCGCCTTCGGCGCAGATCAAGACCAAAAGGGCGAAGGTGAAGGCGATGCGCATCCTGCACACGTCCGACTGGCATGTCGGGAAGGTCCTCAAAGGGCGGAACCGTCACGAGGAGCACATCAAGGTGCTCGCCCAGCTCGTCGAGGTCGCCCGCGCGGAGCGGCCCGACCTGGTCATCGTGGCCGGTGACCTCTACGACACGGCCGCGCCGTCGCCGGACTCGGTGCGGGTGGTCACCCGGGCCCTCTCCGCGCTGCGGCAGGCCGGCGCCCGGGTCGTCGCCATCGGCGGCAACCACGACAACGGGCAGGCGCTCGACGCGCTGCGGCCGTGGGCCGACGCGGCCGGCATCGAGCTGCGCGGCTCGGTGCGGGACAGGCCCGAGGATCTGATCATCCGTGGCGAGACCGCCTCCGGCGAGCGCTGGCAGGTGGCGGCCCTGCCGTTCCTCTCCCAGCGCTACGCGATCCGCGCGGTGGAGATGTACGACCTGACCGCCGCCGAGGCCAACCAGACGTACGCGGACCACATCGCCCGGCTCATCGCCCGCCTGGCCGAGGGCTTCGACGAGCCCGGGGTGGTGAACCTGCTCACCGCCCACCTGACGATCGTCGGCGCCAGCTCGGGCGGTGGCGAGCGGGAGGCGCACACGGTGATGGGATACGCGGTGCCGGCCACCGTCTTCCCGGCGAACGCGCACTATGTCGCGCTGGGCCACCTGCACCGCTCACAGCGCGTCATCGGCCCGTGCCCGGTGCGTTACAGCGGCAGCCCGCTCGCCGTCGACTTCGGTGAGGAGGAGAACGTCTGCTCCGTCGCGATCGTCGACGTCTCCGTGGATAAGGCGGCCCAGGTGCGCGACGTGCCGCTGACCTCGGCGCGGACGCTGCGTACGGTGCGCGGCAGCCTCGACCAGCTCGCCACGGTGAACCTTCCGGATGCGTGGCTGCGTGTCTACGTCCGTGAGAAGCCGCGCGTGGGCCTGCGCGAGGACGTGCAGGAGCTGCTGCCCAACGCACTCGAGGTGCGCATCGACCCGGACATGGTCCCCGAGCCCGGCAAGCAGACGGCCCAGCGCGCCGGCCGCTCGCCCCGGCAACTGTTCGGCGACTACCTGGACAACCGCGGCAACGCCGAGGAAGGCGTCCGCGAACTCTTCGACGAGCTGTATGACGAGGTGAGCACCCAGCAATGAGGCCTTTGCGGCTCGACATGGCCGGGTTCACGGTCTTCCGCGACGAGACCACCGTGGACTTCACCGACGCCGACTACTTCGCGCTGGTCGGCCCGACCGGCTCGGGCAAGTCCACGGTGCTCGACGGCATCTGCTTCGCCCTCTACGGCACCGTGCCGCGGTGGGGCGGCAGCCGGGGCATCGTCAACGCGCTCGCGCCGTCGGCCACCGAGGCCCGGGTCCGGCTCGTCTTCGAGTCGGCCGGATCGCGGTACGTGGCCACCCGGGTGGTGCGCCGCGACGGCCGGGGCAGCGTCAAGACGGCCGGCGCCGGCCTGCAGCTGATGCCACCTGGCTTCGACGTGACCCGCCTCGACACCGGGATGAGCCTCGACGACCTCGGCGACGTGCTCGCGGGCACCCCGGCGGAGATGGACCGTGCGGTCGTGGAGGCCGTGGGGCTGCCGTACGAGCAGTTCACCAGCTGTGTCGTGCTGCCCCAGGGCCAGTTCGCCGACTTCCTGCACGCCAAGCCCGCGACCCGCCAGCAGATCCTCGTCAACCTCCTCGGCCTGCACGTCTACGAGGAGGTGCAGACCCGCGCCTCCAACCGCGCCACCAAGGCGGAGGCCCAGCTCGCCGTCGTGGACCAGGCCCTGGCCGGGCTCGCCGACGCCGACGACGCGGCGGTCGAGGCGGCGGAGGCGCGGGTCACGGCCATGCGGGAGCTCACCGCGGCGGTCGAGGCGGCGGTGCCGCGGCTGCGCACCGCCCGCGAGCGCGAGACCGAGCTGGCCGCCGCGCGCGATGCGATCGCCGAGGAGCTCGCGGTGCTGAGCCGGGTCACCATGCCCGCCGGCAGCGCCAAGATCGCCGAGGCCGCGGCCGCCGCGCGGGACCGGGCCGCGGAGGCGGCCACGGCCGTGCGGGCCGCCGAGGAGCACGAGGAGAAGGTACGAGGTGAGCTCGCGGCGGCCGGCGACGCGGGCTCGCTCGGGCTGCTCCTGGACCGCCACGTCGAGTTCGACCGGCTGACCGGCCAAGCCGAGTGGTTCGCCGGCGAGGTCTCGGTCGCCGAGGTCGAGCACCGGGACGCGATCGCCGCCGCCGAGCTGGCCCACGCCGCCCACCTCGGGGCCGAGCAGCTGCTCGAGCAGGCCCGGCTGGACTACGCCGAGGCGCAGACCGTGGACCGCGCCGCAGCCCTGCGCGCGCACCTGAAGGCCGGCGACGACTGTCCGGTGTGCACCCAGCCGGTCGCGACCGTGCCGCCGATGCCGGAGGGCTCCGCGGTGAAGGTCGCCGAGCAGCAGGGCAAGGCGGCCCGGGCGGCCGCGGACGTCGCCTCGACCGCGTGGAAGCAGCGCGACGCCGTCGCCCGCGAGCTGGAACGCGGCCTCGACCGCAAACGGGCCCAGTTCGAGCAGCACAAGGCCCGGCTCGCCGAGG
Source organism: Nucisporomicrobium flavum (assembly GCF_016464385.1). Classification (GTDB taxonomy): domain Bacteria; phylum Actinomycetota; class Actinomycetes; order Mycobacteriales; family Micromonosporaceae; genus Actinoplanes; species Actinoplanes flavus_A. The sequence goes on from NZ_JADMLH010000003.1 coordinate 311,011, forward strand.
TGCAGGCCGGGCTGGCCGGCTCGCCCGGCGCCGACGCGCTGCGGGCCCGGCTCGCCGAACTGACCAAACTGCAGCGCAAGCTCGACGACGCGGGCACCGACGTCCGCGCGGCCCGGGAGGCCCAGCGCCGCGCCCAGGCCGCGGTGGCCGGCGCGGAGGAGCAGCAGCGGACGGCTTGGCGCTCCTTCGACACGGTCCGCGACGCCGTGGCCCGCTTCTCCCCGCCGCCGGCCGACCGCGACGACCTCGCCGGGGCCTGGACGGCGCTGGTCGACTGGGCCCGCGACTCGGCCGCGCACCGGGAGACGGCCCGCGCGGAGGCGGTCGCCGCCGTCGAAGCGGCACACGCCGACACCCAGCGGGAACGGGCGGCGGTCGTCGCGCTCTTCGCCGACAGCGCGGTCCCCGCCCCGCAGAGCGGCTCCGACGCCGACCTCATCCGCGCCGCCGCGGTCGCCGCGGAACGCGCCCAGGCGGCCTGGCAGCGGCTGGTGGACCGCCGCGAGGAAGCCCAGCGGTACGCCGAACAGCGCGCCTCGCTCGTCCGCGACGGCCGGGTCGCCAAGTCCCTCGCCGGTCACCTGCGCGCCAACAATTTCGAGCGGTGGCTGCTCGAGGAGGCGCTCGACCTGCTCGTCGACGGCGCCTCCCGGATCCTGCGCGAGCTCACCGGCGGCCAGTACGACCTCATGCACGACAAGGGCGAGTTCTACGTGATCGACCACCACGACGCGGGGCTGCGCCGGGGCGTACGCACGCTCTCCGGCGGGGAGACGTTCCAGGCGTCGCTGGCCCTCGCCCTGGCCCTGTCCGAGCAGCTCGCCGGCATGTCCACCACGGCCGCCAGCCTCGAATCGATCGTGCTGGACGAGGGCTTCGGCACGCTCGACGCCGCGACCCTCGACGTGGTGGCGGCGACGCTGGAGAACCTCGCCGCCCGCGGGGACCGCATGGTCGGGGTGGTCACCCACGTGCACGCCCTGGCGGAACGGGTGCCGGTGCGGTTCGAGGTGCACAAGGACGCGCGTACGGCGCACGTGGAACGGGTGGGCCTGTGACCAGGATGTTCGTCGACGCGTGGGACCCGGCGTACGGGGCGTCGTTCGAGGGCGGCGACGGCTCCGACGGGCCGGCCTCGCCCAGCAGTGCCCAGGTCGACGCCGACGTGGAGGTGCCCGCGGCCGAGTGGGCGCCCATCGACGTGTCGCCTCGGGTGCGCTGCCCCGACGTGGTGTTCCTGGTCGACGGCGTACGCCGCAACGACGCCGGCCTGTGGACCGCCGAGGAGGACGGCCAGTCGTACGCGGGCCTCGCCGCCTCGTACGCGGCCGGCGTCGTCCGCTGCGACCTGCGCAACGGCGTCGCCGAGCTGGCCGGCGCCCGGGTGGGTCGCGGCCTGTTCACCGCCAGCCCGTCGGCCGGCGACGTCCAGGCGGGCTCCGTGCGCTACGAGATCCACCGGGTCAGCGGCACCGGCGAGGCCAGCAAGCTCCCCGCGGCCGTCCAGGCCCCACTCACCGCCCTCGAGATCGAGATCTCCGGCGAGGCCCGCCACCACGGCTCCGACGGCGCGGACCTGCTCGTGGTCGACGGCCCGCTGCGCAACCGCCGCCAGTTGCCCCGCACCATCGGGTACGTCAAGACCCAGCAGAAGCAGTACCTGTCGGCCCAGCTCACCCAGGTCGTCACGGCGCTCCGGCCGGCGCAGCGCACCCCGGTGTTCGCGCTCGGCACGGTCTGGGGCGGCTGGTCCTGGTACCTGCGCCTCCCCGGAGCCTCCGGGGCGCCGTGGTCCGGCATCGTGCGCGTGGAATGCTCGCCGGACCTGACACCCGAGGAAGCCATCGAGCTGGCCGACCTCTCGCTGGCGACGCTGCCGCGTTTCGCGTCGTCGGCGTACAAGGACCCCCGGGCCCCGCAGAACCTGGTGCCGATCGCGGGCCTGGAGCGGCGGCTGCGCGGGATGCTGGGGGACGCGCGGGTGCTGCACCGGGCACTGACGCTGGCAACGGCCCGAAGCCGCTGACAACCGGCCACAGCGCGCCACACGGTCGCACGCCGGCGGGCGGTGGCGCGCGCCGGGCGGTGGCGCGCGCTGGCCCCCGGTGACGCGCGCTAACCCGCGCTAACCCACGGTGGCGCGTCGGCCCGCGGTGACGCGCGCTGGCCTGCACCCGCGCTGGCCTGCACGCGCCGGCCTGCACGCGCGCTGGCCCGCGTTGGCGCGCGCTGGCCCGCGGTGCCGCGCCGGGCCGTCATGCGCGGCGTGCCCGAGCGTCCGCCGTGGGCGGCGTGCGGGCCGGCGGTTCCGCATTGTGGGCCCGTCGGCGGTTCCGCCCGCCCGGACCGGCTGCGATCGGCCGTTCGGGTCGCCACCCGGCCGTTCGGGTCGCCACTCGGCCGTTCGAATCGGCCACCCGGCCCGTCGGCGGTCCGCGACCCGGTCGGTGTCGGCACGCCGGCCCTCACTCCAGATCGGCGATATACAGCTTTCGTCCCTTTCGGCGGTAAGCGGCGGACCTGCTCACCGTTGCCGCCGGGCTACCCAACGCTAGGCTTCCGAGCCTGATCCACAACGGTCGGTAAGGGTCGCATGACGCGGCGCCGACAACGGATCCGCCGAGCGTGTGGAGTACGCACCGCGCGTCTGTCGACTCCCGCTCGGCGCTGAGTATTATTCGCGTGCCCCTAGGCCCATATCGGGACCTATGGATGGATGTTGCGCCCCCCATGCGCGCCCTGGGCTGCCCGCTCCGGCGGGCGATCAGGTGTGCCCGACGTCCCTGGAACCGGAGGACCCTCTTGCGACTGCGTGTCGATGCCGCCCCGCCTCCCAGGATCCCGGAATTTTTCCCGTCCGCTTTGATCCCGGCGGGTGCCCCCGGCCGTATGACAGGCGACGGGGAAAGCACCGGCAGGAGGAATCGATGCATGCGATGGTCATGGAGCGGCTCGCGCCGGCTGGGGAGCGCGTCATGACGCAGCAGCGTTCCGGGGGCCGGTGGCAGGCGCTCGACGGAGGCCGTGGTGCGGACAATGATGACGCCGTGATGCCGCGACAGGCCCGCCATGAGGCCGGGTCGGCGACCGCGAGTCACGAGGACACGCTCGTCCGGATGCTCTACGAGGAGCATGCGGGACCGCTGCTGATGTTCGTGCTCCGCCTCACCGGCGGGGACCGGCAGCGGGCCGAGGACATCGTGCAGGAGACGCTGCTGCGGGCGTGGCGCAACGCGCACCGCCTCGGCGCCCAGGGGCAGCAGTCGCTGCGGCCCTGGCTGGTCACGGTGGCCCGGCGGATCGCGATCGACGACCACCGCAGCGTCAGCGCCCGCCCGCCGGAGACGTACGACCGGGAGCTCGAGAGCTTCCCGAGTACGGCCGACGACACGGACCGGGTCCTGCAGCTGATGACGGTCACGGATGCCCTGCGTACGCTGAGCCAGTCGCACCGGGAGATCCTCGTCGAGACCTACTTCCGCGGCCGGACCGTTCCGGAGGCGGCGGAGGTGCTCGGCCTGCCGCTGGGTACGGCCAAGTCGCGTGTGTACTACGCCCTGCGGGCCCTGCGTACGGCTCTGCAGCAGCGGGGGGTGACGGAGTAATGACACAGGAACAGCACTTCGACGTCGCCGCGTACGCCCTGGGCGTGCTCGACGAACGCGACGCCGCCCGCTTCGAGGACCATCTGATCGACTGCCCGGCGTGCGCGATCGAGCTCGAGTCCCTGCTGCCCGTGGTGGACATCCTGTCGGACGTCGACGCGGACGCCCTGGTGGCCACCGAGCAGTCGCGCCGCGACGGCGTGGTGCTCAAGAAGATGATCGGCGAGGTGGCGCAGGAGCGGCGCCGCGCCAACAGCCGGCGGTTGTATTCGCTCGCCGCGGCGGTCGTCGTCTTCGCCATGCTCTCGATCGGCGCGCTCTTCGCCGGGGGCCAGTTGTTCGGCTCCGACCCGCAGAGCCCGCAGGCGCCGCCGCGGTCCAGCAAGCAGCTCGACCCGCTGCCGCTGGCCAAGGGCGGCCTCGGTGGCACGCCGCTGGCCGGCGAGGTGCTCACCAACACGGACTCGCGGACCAACGTGACCGCCTCGGTGGGCTTCGAGCCGAAGGACTGGGGCACCCAGGTGTCGTTCGCGGTCTCCAACGTCAAGGGCCCGCTGACCTGCCGGCTCGTCGCCGTCCGTACGGATGGCAACTCGGAGGTGCTGTCGACCTGGACCGTGGGGGACAAGGGCTGGGGCACCGCCGCCCAGCCGGAACCCCTGCTGCTGCAGGCCGCCACCGCGCTCCCGCGCGCCGACATCGCGCACATCCAGGTGCAGTCGATCGACTCGAAGGGCGCCACGGAGACGCTCGTCCGGGTTCCCTGACCCCACCCTCGTCGAAAGGCCCGGCCGCCGATGCGGCCGGGCCTTTCCGTGTCCGTACGCATTGTCGGTGACGCCATTACGCGGCGCGACGGATGATCGCGAGGGCCTGTCATTCACGGACGCGGGTCGCGAAGGGTTCAAAGAATTTTCCGGGAAATTGATTCCGCCGATTCTTCAACCGCTGCGCCGGGCGGCGCGTACTACTGCGCGGAACACGGAGATGAAGAGATCAGTTGGAGGGCTCTCGTGGTACCGGAGAAGCGAAAGTTGATCGTCGTCAGCGCCGCGATCGCGGCGGCGTTCGCGCTGCCCGGTTGCGCTCCCGCCGGTTACAACAGCGGCGGCAGTGACTACGGCGCCCAGCCGGCCGCCAACGCGGTCGACGCCACCCCGGAGGCGACGGCCGAGCCGACCGCCGGTGCCACGCCCGGCGTGGACACCGAGGACGGCTCCGACGAGGCCTCGGACACCCCGGAGCTCAGCGAGGACGAGGTCACCACGGAGCTGAAGGCCGAGAAGGTCAAGCGGATGGGCGAGACCGTCCAGAACGAGGACGGCTTCGTGCTCTACCGCTTCGACAAGGACAAGGTGAAGCCCGAGGTCGTCTCCAACTGCAACGGCGACTGCGAGAAGATCTGGCCGCCCGCAGTGATCAACAAGGGCGAGGAGCCGAAGCTCGAGGGCGTCGACGCGGACCTCGTCGGCACGGTCGAGCGCAAGGACGGCACGCTGCAGCTGACCCTCGACAAGTGGCCGCTGTACACGTACATCGGCGACAAGAAGCCCGGGCAGTGGAAGGGCCAGAACGTGGCCGGCTCGTGGTTCGTCGTCACGCCGGAAGGCAAGAAGAACCTCACCTGCCTCCCGCCGCCGTCGAAGGCCGTGGCGCCGCCCGCCGACGACGAGAACAGCGACTCGCAGGACAGCGGCGGCGACGCCGGTTCCGACAACTCCGGGTCCGACTACAGCTACTGAGTGTGTACCCGTATGCGAATCACCGCCCATAAGTTCTCTTTAAGTCGGGCGTAAGAAGTTCATTTTCCATTGCGACACCGCAAGACCTGCTCCTAGCGTTTCCGGCGTTCGACCACGGTTCGCCGGAATCGTTTCCCCACCCGTCGTCGGAGGTGTGATTCATGATTGCCGCTCGCTCTTCTCGCCGGCTTCAGCGCTGGCTGGTGGGCGTCTCGGCAATGTCCCTGGCGTTCCTGCTGGCCCCGGCCGGCGTTGCCCGGGCGGCCGATTCGACGCCCGTGCCGGTCCCGCCCAACACCGGGCTGACCGACAAGGGCACCGGCACGGTCACTGCGGCGGACCGGGACTTCGTCATCAAGGTCCGGCTCGCCGGGCTCTGGGAGATCCCGGCGGGCAACATGGCCGTCGAGAAGTCGGACGACCCGCGGATCCAGGAGATCGGCCGCAACATCTCGGCCCAGCACGTCGTGCTCGACAAGCTCGACATCGCGGTGGCGAAGAAGCTGGGTGTGGCACTGCCGAATCAGCCGAACGGCGATCAGCAGGGCTGGCTCAACGAGATGCGTACGGCGCCGACGAGCCGGCAGTTCGACCAGCTCTACATCGACCGGCTCCGCTCCGCGCACGGCAAGATCTTCCCGGCGATCGCGACGATCCGGGCCAGCACGCGCAACGACTCGGTGCGCAAGCTGGCGCAGCAGGCCAACCAGTTCGTCATGACGCACATGACCCTGCTGGAGAGCAGCGGCATCGTCGACTACTCCCAGCTGCCGACCCTTCCGCCGCCGGCCGCCGCCGGCAAGGGGCCGGTACCGGTCGACAACGCGATGCTCGCCGCCGCCAGCAGCCCGGGTGGCGTCCCCGGGGTGAGCACCTCGGTCATCCTGCTCGTCCTCGCCGGTGCCCTCGTGGCCGGCGTGGTCACCACGATGCGCATCTTCCGGGCGCGCTAGCCCACGAACGGTTCCCCGACCTGGCCAGCCGACCAGGCCGTACGGCAGTACCTCCAGGCGGCTCCACCGCCCGCCACGTGTGGACAGAGAAAGGTGTCAGCAATGCGAAGGTCGCAGTACCGGCGCGAATCCAAGTACTCCAAGTGGTTCACCGGTCGGCGCCGGATCATCGCCGCGGTAGCCACTTTGGTTGCCTTCGGTGGCATCGTCACCGTCACGCAGGTGTCGGACGCGAGCACCAAGCGTTCCACGCAGCGTGCTCTGGCCGCTTGCAACAACATCCAGGCGCCGAAGAAGTCAAAGCTGTCGACCGAGACCCGGCGTGGCACCTACACCACGAACAAGGGCCGGGTGACCCAGCACGCCGACGACGGCTCGGGTGACATCCCGACCACCGAGCAGATGCGGGCCCGCTGCCGCCAGTGGGTGATGCAGAACGCCGGCAACAACCAGGGCGGTGGCGGTAACAACGGCGGTGGCGGCGCAAGCCCGGCCCCGTCGAACAGCACCGCGGCCGGCGGTCAGAACGGCGGTCAGAACGGCGGCGGCCAGAACGGCGGTCAGAACGGCGGCGGCCAGAACGGCGGCAACAACGGTGGTGGCGCCGCCACCCCGCCTCCGGGCGCGGGCCTGGGCATCCTGACCAACAGCTGCTCCACCAGCCAGCTCACGCCGCACGACGGCTTCCAGAACGGCAACCGCTGCGTCTCCACCGAGTTCGGTGAGGTCGGCGCGCAGGAGAACAACCCGTCGCTGCTCATCACCGAGGCGCCGACCGAGGTGCAGCCGAACACCCCGTTCACCCTCAAGGTGAGCACCCGCAACCTGATCCGTGACCGGTTCCTCGCGGCCGGCCAGGGCGGCTACTACGTCGAGTCCTCGGTGCTGCAGGACGGCATCGTCCGCGGTCACTTCCACACCGCCTGCCGCATGCTGGCCAGCACCAACGAGGCGCCGGACCCCGCTCCCGTCCCCGCGTTCTTCGTCGCGACGGAGGACAAGCAGGGCGGCCGGGCTCCCGACACCGTGACGATCCAGGTCCCGGGCCTGCCGCAGGAGGGCACCGCCCAGTGCGCCTCGTGGGCCGGTGACGGCTCGCACCGCATCCCGATGATGCAGCGCGCCAACCAGACCCCGGCCTTCGACGCGGTCCGCATCGAGGTCGGCGGCGGCGGCAACGGCGACCAGGGCGGCCAGAACCAGGGCGGCCAGCAGGACCAGGGTCAGCAGCAGGGCGGCCAGCAGCAGGGCGGCCAGCAGGACCAGGGTCAGCAGCAGGACCAGAACCAGCAGCAGGACCAGAACCAGCAGCAGGACCAGAACGGTGGCCAGAACGGCGGCCGCAACGGCAACAACAACTAGGTACGGAGCCCTGCCGCACCCGGGAACCGAACCCCGCGGGGCCGCGCCACCTCTGACAGGGCGCCGCCCCGCCGGGGACCCCCCGTCGGAACCCGGACCGCCGTCCATCCCCCTGAGGACGGCACCCGCGGCAGGCGGTTCGAGCAGGTAATCGGCTGACGAAAGGAGGCGCGGGAACCGCTCGGGCCGAGCTGCCAGCTCCGCCGCCGGGTGACGCGGACCGACTCGGGTGTCCGCGCCCACCCTCCCCGATGGCCCTGACCGGGAGCGCGGTCAGGGCCATCGGCATGCCCGGGGCCGGGCCGCAGCGAAACGGCAGGCGACCCGGACGCGGGAAACGGACCGGCCGGGAAGCCGGGAAAGGTCCGTATAGTGGCGCGGGTGGCGACGACCGTGACGCGCCGGCTGAGTCCGCCGGACGGATACCTCTTCACGAGGACGCTGCGGTCGTTGCTCGTCGTCCGGTACGACCCCTGCGGCAAGCTCGTCGACGGCGAGTTCTGGCTCGCGGCGCGTACCCCCGACGGTCCTGCGACCCTGTGCCTCGCGCGCGACGGCGCGGAGCTGAGCGCGACCGGGCACGGGCCCGGCGCGGGGTGGATCGTCGAGCGGGCCGACGCGATCGCCGGGCTGCGCGACGAGCTGGGTGACTTCCCGGCCATGGCGGCCGGGCATCCGCTGGTCGCGCGGCTGGCCAGGACCTTCTCGGGGGTACGGTTCCCCGCGACCGGCCTGGTGTTCCACCGCCTGATCCGCGCGGTGCTGGAGCAGAAGGTGACCGGCATCGAGGCGCACCGGGCGTACCGGGCCTTGGTCAAGCACTTCGGGGAGCCCGCGCCGGGGCCGGTGGAGCTGCTGCTGCCGCCCGATCCCGAGATGGTGGCCGCGACGCCGTACTGGGTGTTCCATCCGTTCGGGGTCGAGCAGAAACGCACCCAGGCCTTGCTGCGCTGCGCGGTCGAGGCGGCCCGGCTGGAACTGTGCGGGGACAGCGCCGAGGCGACGCGCAGGCTGACCTCGATCCCCGGGATCGGGCCGTGGACGGCAGCCGAGGTGGTGCGGACGGCGTACGGCGACCCTGACGCGGTCAGCGTGGGCGACTACCACATCCCGAACACCGTGGCGTGGGCGCTGGCCGGGGAGGCGCGCGGCACGGACGCGCGGATGCTGGAGCTGCTGGCGCCGTACGAGGGGCATCGGGGCCGGGTCTGCGAGCTGCTGGCGGCGGGCGGCATCATGGCCCCCCGCTTCGGCCCCCGGATGCCGGTCCGGTCCTTCGCCCGCTTCTGAGCGGCGCCCGAGCTGGCAGACTGCACCTGTGGCTTTCACGTTGACGATCGACTGCGGTGGCGGTGGCATCAAGGGGTCGGTGCTCGACGAGGCCGGCACGATGCGCGCGCACCCGTTGCGCGTGCCCACGCCGTACCCGTTACCTCCGGATCTGTTCGTGAAGACGCTGGTCGGGCTCGGCGAGCGGTTGCCGACCGCCGACCGGGTGACCGTCGGCATGCCGGGCATGCTGCGCCACGGCGTGGTCGTGGCGACGCCGCACTACGTCACCCGCAGCGGGCCGCGGACGAAGGTGGATCCCGAGCTGGTCGAGGCGTGGCAGGGGTACGACGCACGCACCGCGCTGGCCGAGGCGTTCGGGCTGCCGACGCTGGTGCTCAACGACGCCGAGGTGCACGGGGCCGGCGTCGTGGCGGGGACCGGGTGCGAGCTCATCCTGACGTTGGGTACGGGCCTGGGCTGCGCGCTCTTCGACGGCGGCGCGCTCGCCCCGCACCTGGAGATGTCGCAGGCGCCGGTGCGCTGGGGCATGAGCTACGACACGTACATCGGCGAGCACGAGCGCCGGCGGCTGGGGGACGCGCTCTGGTCGCGGCGGGTCCGCAACGTCGTCGAAGGGCTGCGGCCGGTGTTCCTGTGGGACCGGCTCTACCTGGGCGGCGGCAACTCCCGGCTGATCACCGCGACCCAGCTGGCGCGGATGGGTGACGACGTGGTGGTGGTGCCGAACACCGCAGGCATCGTCGGGGGCGTGCGCGCCTGGACGCTCAACACCCGCTGAGATGCTGCCTTCCCCGGTCGCGTTGCTGCTCGACTTCGGTGGGGTGCTCGCCGAGGCCCCCCGGCCCGATCCCGCCCCGCCGGGCCTGGTGCTGCGGCTGTACAACCTCACGAACGGCGTGCTGTCGCCCGGGGAGATCAACCGTGCGCTGGTCGACGGCGCCGAGGCGTACGCGGCATGGCGTGACCGCGACGAGCCGGACGAGCTGCCCCAGGCGGAGGTGTGGCGGCGCTTCGTCACCTCCGGCTGGCCGCAGCGCGCGCAGGAGGCCGTACGGGTCAACGCGGCGAAGCTCAGCTACGACTGGGCCTGGCGCCCGACGTGGGCGTTGCGCCCGGGCGTGCCGGAGGCGTTGCGGGCGGCCCGGGCGGCCGAGCTGCCGATGGCGGTCGTCAGCAACACGCTGTGCGGGGCGGCGCATCGCGACTTCCTCGCGAAGGCGGGCGTCGGCGGGCTCTTCGCCGCGCAGGTGTACAGCGACGAGGTGGGCGTGCGCAAACCGAACCCGGAGATGATCTGGCACGCCACGCGGCGGCTGGGCGTACCCACCGGGGAGTGCTGGTTCGTCGGGGACAGCTACCGCCGCGACGTCGTCTGTGCCCGCCGCGCCGAGGCCGGAGCGGCGATCCTCATGCGATCGCTGCGGACGTCCACGGAGGACGCCACCCGCTGGCCCGAGCCGGACATGGTGGTGGAGGACGGCTTCGGGCTGAGGGACCTGCTGCCGTTCTAGGGTCAGGCCGCGATCGGCTGCGGGTTGCGCAGCCAGGTCAACGCCTCGGTGGGGTCCAGCGGCGAGGAGTAGTAGTAGCCCTGGCCGAGCGGGCAGCCGAGCTGGGCGAGCATCCGGCGGTGCGTCGCGTCCTCGATGCCCTCGGCCACCACGGTGAGGTTGAGCGTCTGCGCCAGGCTGACGATGCCGCGGACCAGCGCGAACTGCTGCTCGTCGCCGACCATGTCGTCGATGAACATCTTGTCGATCTTCAGCACGTCGATCGGGCGCTGGCGCAGGTAGCCCAGCGACGAGTAGCCCGTGCCGAAGTCGTCGATGGCGATGCGTACGCCCATCTCCCGCAGCACCGCGAGGTCGGACCAGATCCGCTCGTCGTCGCCCATCAGCAGGGTCTCGGTGATCTCCAGCATCAGCGCCTGCGGCGGTACGCCCGCATATTCGAGCGACGCGCGCACCTGCTCGACGAAGCCGGACTGCCGGAACTGCCGGACGGACACGTTCACGCTGACGTACGGCTGGCGGGTGCGCGGCAGGATCCGCCGCCACTGGGCGACGGTGTGCAGGGCCTGGTCGAGCACCCAGCGTCCCATCGGCACGATGAGCCCGCTCTCCTCGGCGACCTCGATGAACTGGTCCGGCGCGATGAGCCCGCGGGCCGGGTGGTGCCAGCGGACCAGCGCCTCGAAGCCCACTGCCTCGTCCGTGGTCAGGTCCACGATGGGCTGGTACTGCAGCACGAAGTGGCCCTCGTTGACCGCGTGGTCCAGCGCGGAGCGCAGCTCGAGGCGCTCGACCATCGCGCTGTGCAGGTGGCTCTGGTAGCGCCGCCAGCGGTTCTTGCCGGCGCCCTTGGCCACGTACAGCGCGAGGTCGGCCTGGCGCAGCAGCTCGTCGGCGTTGTCGGCCTCCGGGGTGGTGGTGATGCCGATGCTCGCGACCGCCTGCAGCACCTCCCCGTCGACGACGATGGGCGCGTTCAGCGCGGCGAGGATGCGGGTGGCCGTCTCCTCGACAGCGCCGGGGTCCTGCACGTTCTCCACCAGCGCGGCGAACTCGTCGCCGCCGATGCGCGCGGCGGTGTCGTCGGCGCGCAGCGCACCGGAGATCCGTTCCGCGACCGCGATGAGCAGCTGGTCGCCGACGGCGTGGCCGAGCGTGTCGTTGACGATCTTGAAGTCGTCGAGGTCGATGAAGAGCACGCCGACCACCGAGCCGTCGCGGGCGCCGCGGGCCAGGGCGTGCTGCAGCCGGTCGGCGAACAGCACCCGGTTCGCCAGCCCGGTGAGGGAGTCGTGGAAGGCCTGGTGGGTGAGCTCGCGTTCGAGCCGCCGCCGCTCGGTGACGTCGCGCAGCGTCACGACCAGCCCGGCGACGGTCTGGTCGGCGCGCAGGTCCCGCAGGTGCATCTCGAGCAGCACCTCGGTACGCCGCCGCCCGACCGCCCGGAAGTCGAGGCCCTCCAGCGTGGAGTCGCCGGCCCGGACCGCGCTCAGCACGCCGGCGAGGCGTACGCGGTCACCGGGGTGGATGATCTCGGGCAGCTTGACGCTCACCGGGTCGGCGCCGAGCACCTGGACCGCGGAGGGGCTCGCGTACCGGACCCGGTCCTCCTCGTCGACGATGAGGATGACGTCGGAGGTGTTGAGCACGAGCGTCCGGAAGTAGGCCTCGCTGTTGCGCCGGATCACCTCCTGGCTGAGCGCGATCCGTTCCAGCGCGAGCGCCACCTGGGTGGCCAGCACCTCGAGGGCGCGCTGCAGCCCCAGCAGCGCCGTCGTCGGGCCGCCGACGTGCAGCACGCCCACCAGCGGGTCACCGGTGGGGCGGTCGGCGAGCACGAGCGGGCAGCGCAGCACCGTGTTGAAGTGGGTCAGCCGTACGGCGACCGCCCAGTCGACGTCGCGGGTGGCGACCAGGCGCGCGGCGGTGCCGGTGGCCCGGTCGACCTCGGACTGGGCCGCGGCCTCGGCCGAGATCGGCTGTTCGGGTTCGGTGATCGCCATGGCCAGCACCACGCGGTGCGGCACGTCGGAGGGGAGCAGTTCGGCGACGGCCCTGCGGACGGCGTCGGCGACCTCGTCCGCGTCGGCCGCCGAGACCAGCGCCGCGGACGCCTCGCGCAGGCCGCGCTCGCGGGCCAGGGCCAGCCGGTGACTGGCCATCAGCCCGGCCATCCGGGCCAGGACGAGCAGGAACGTGCACGTGCTCAGCGCCGCGATCACCGACAGGTTCCGGGCGCCCCCGTCGAGGCCGGCCCGCAGCACCAGGACCGCCGGTGCGACGAGCGAGGCCCCGCCCAGCAGCGCCAGCCGGGTACGCCCCAGCTCGGTGGTCGGCCGGGGTGCGGCGTGGGTCAGCTCGGTCATCGAGGGGTGCAGCGCGGCCAGGCCGAGGGCGGCGTACCAGGGGAGCGGCCCGAGGGCGGCCAGGTGGTCGAACCCGTCGCGGTAGCGGGCCACGTCGGTGACCACCAGCGCCAGGAGCCCGGCGGTCAGCCACTCCCCGGCGCCCAGGCGGCGGTGGGAGGCGGTGAGCAGACGGGCGAGCAGCGCAAAACAGAGGAGCCCGCCGACCGGGTACGCCAGCTCCACCCAGTGGCCGGCGGCGCCTTCGCGGAGCTGCGGATCGAAGACGAACGTCCACGCCAGCAGCGCCAGGCCGCAGGTCAGCGTGAGGGCGTCGAGCAGGCCGCCACGGTCGCGCCGCCCTCCGGCGCGGTGCCGGACGAACAGCGCCAGGGCCAGGGCCAGCACCGGGTAGACGGCCAGGAGCAGGCCGGTGCCCACGGCGGGGAGCACGGGTACGGCGGTGTCGAGGCGGGCGGCGTCGCCGAGCGCCGACAGGGCGACCGCGGCCGCGAGGAGCTGCCAGGGGCCGCGCGCGACGGGCCGGTACCGGCGGACGCCGAAGGTGACGGCGAGCGCCGCGGCGAGGGCGGCGGCGAGGCGTACGGGGGTGTGCCAGGCCGGCTCGGCGGCATGAACCACTGCCAGGGCGAGCATCAGGCTGCCGAGGAGGGCAGCGGCGAGCCGTGTCGGCATGCTGCTCCCTCCGGCGTACTGGACGACGACGCTGCCCCCTGATCGGTCCCGTGCCGCGTCAGCTGAGCAGAATCGCAGGGTGTCCACCACTGCTGAGTTCGTCCGCGCGCATACGCGGCTCGCGCCCGTACCCTTCGTCCCCGAGCTGGTGCTGCACCAGGCCGACGAGCCGATCGAGCTCTGGGAGCTGACCGAGGCTGCCGGCGCCGAGCAGCCGCCGCCGTTCTGGGCGTTCGCCTGGGCGGGCGGTCAGGCGCTGGCCCGGCACGTGCTGGACGACCCGGCGCTCGTGGCCGGCCGCGACGTGCTGGATCTGGCGACCGGGTCGGGCCTGGTCGCGGTGGCGGCGGCGAAGGCGGGTGCCCGCTCGGTGACCGCGAACGACATCGATCCGCTGTCGCTGGCCGCGGCCGAGGCGAACGCTTGTGCAAATGGCGTGAAGGTGGCGCTGGCCGAGGGAGATCTTCTCGAATCCGGGTACGCCGATGCCGGTGTCATTCTCGCCGGCGACGTGTTCTACAGCCGCGAGATGGCCGCCCGGGTGCTGCCGTTCCTGCGCGCGGCGGCCGGGCGGGGCGCGTTGGTGCTGGTGGGGGACCCGGGGCGGGCGTACCTGCCGACGCAGGGCATGGTGCGCCGGTCGACGTACGACGTGCCGGTGAACGAGGCGCTGGAGAGCGTGCCGATGCGCCGGACGAGCGTCTGGCAGGGACATTTCACGTACCGGTAACACGAGATTGTTCAACAACTCTTGTGCGATCGTTGAACAATCCCTAGCGTCAGCGGTGCCTCCGCTCGAACCATCCCGATCGAGGAGCGCCGATGACCACGGAACTGACCACCCCCGCCAGGACCCGCCGGACCGCCCTGATCGGGGCGATCTTCCTGATGGCCACCAGCGCCATCGGGCCCGGCTTCATCACCCAGACCACCACCTTCACGGCGAAGCTGGGCGCCGCGTTCGCCTTCGGCATCCTCATGTCGATCCTGGTGGACTTCGTCGTCCAGATGAACATCTGGCGCATCGTCTCGATCAGCGGCCGGCGCGCCCACGAGATCGCCAACGCGGTCGTCCCGGGCGCCGGCCACCTGCTCGCCGCGCTGGTCATCCTCGGCGGGCTGGTGTTCAACATCGGCAACGTGGCCGGCTCCGGGCTCGGGCTCAACGCTGCCCTGGGCCTCGACCCCAAGCTCGGCGGCGCGATCAGCGCGCTCATCGGCATCGTCATCTTCGCCGTGAAGCGCGCCGGCATGGCCATGGACCGGCTGCTCATCGTGCTCGGCCTGGTCATGATCGGGCTGACCCTGTACGTCGCGATCGTGTCCGGGCCGCCCGTCGGCACCGCGCTGCAGCAGACCGTGCTGCCCGACGACATCGACTTCGCGGCGATCACCACGATCGTCGGCGGCACGGTCGGCGGCTACATCACGTACTCCGGGGCGCACCGGCTGCTGGACAGCGGCACCGCCGGCCCCGAGCACGTCCGCGAGGTCACCCGCGGAGCGCTCACCGGCATCGCCGTCACCGGCCTCATGCGGTTCCTGCTGTTCCTGGCGATCCTCGGCGTGGTGGCCGGCGGCGTCGCCCTCGACACCTCCGGCAACGCCACCGCGCAGGCCTTCCGCTCGGCGGCCGGCGAGTTCGGCGAGCGGGCCTTCGGCATCGTCCTCTGGGCCGCCGCCATCACCTCCGTGGTCGGCGCGGCGTTCACCTCGGTGTCGTTCTTCAACGCCTTCTCGCCCAAGCTCACCGCGGGCCGCCCCCGGGCCTGGGCGACGGTCGCCTTCATCGCCGTCAGCGCCGGCATCTACCTGCTGATCGGTACGGCGCCCTCGGCCCTGCTCGTCTTCGCCGGTGGCTTCAACGGCCTCATTCTGCCCATCGGCTTCACGATCCTGCTGTACGCGGCGTGGCGCCGGCGGGAGCTGCTCAAGGGGTACGCGTACCCGGCGTGGCTGCTCGTACTGGGCGCCGCCGTGGCCGCCCTCACCTGGTACATGGGCATCACATCGGCGCGCACGATCTTCGACTACCTGGCCGGCTGACGCCGCCCGCGCGAAGGAGGAGACATGGACCTCAACAGCGACCTCGGCGAGGGCTTCGGCACCTGGCGCCTCGGCGACGACGCCGCGATGCTGGGCATCGTCAGCAGCGCCAACGTGGCCTGCGGCTTCCACGCCGGCGACCCGCGGACGCTGCTCGCCACCTGCGAGCGGGCGGTGTCGAGCGGCGTGGTCATCGGCGCCCAGGTCGGCTACCGGGACCTGCCCGGCTTCGGCCGGCGCTTCATCGACTACGAGACCGACGACCTGGTCGCCGACCTGATCTACCAGATCGGCGCCCTGGACGGCCTCGCCCGCGCCGCCGGCGACCGGGTGCTCTACGTCAAGCCGCACGGCGCGCTCTACAACACGATCGTGCACCACGAGCAGCAGGCCGCCGCGGTGGTCGACGCGGTCCGCCGGTACGACCCCGATCTGCCGGTGCTGGGCCTGCCCGGGTCCGCGTTCCTGCTGCTCGCCGAGGACGCCGGGCTGCGGACCGTCCGCGAGGCCTTCGCCGACCGGGGCTACAACCCCGACGGGACGCTCGTCTCCCGCCGGCTGCCCGGGGCGCTGCTGCACGACCCCGCCGAGGTCGCCGAGCGCATGGTCCGGCTGGTCACCGACCGCACCCTGGTGGCCGTGGACGGGTCGGTGATCAAGGTGGAGGCCGATTCGATCTGCGTGCACGGCGACTCGCCGGGCGCCGTGCAGATGGCCCGGGCCGTGCACGACGGGCTCACGGCTGCGGGCGTACGCATCACCGCCTTCGCCGGAGCCGGCGCATGACCGCCGCGGCCGACCTGCGCGCGCGGTTCCGGGCCGGCCTGGTCCGGCCCACGGCCGGCCTCGCGCCGGGCGTGGCGCAGGCCAACCTCATCGCCGTGCCCCGCGACTGGGCGTGGGACATGCTGCTGTACGCGCAGCGCAACCCCAAGCCCTGCCCGGTGCTCGACGTGACGGACCCCGGCTCGCCGGCCACCGTCCTCGCCCCCGGCGCCGACGTGCGCACCGACCTGCCGCTCTACCGGATCTGGCGCGACGGCGAGCTCGTCGAGGAGGTCCCGGACGCGACCGCGGCGTGGCGCGACGACCTGGTGGCGTTCCTCATCGGCTGCAGCTTCAGCTTCGAGGCCTCCCTGATCGAGGCCGGCATCGAGGTCCGCCACATCGCCGCGGGCAGCAACGTGCCGATGTACCGCACCGCGCGTGACTGCCGGCCGGCCGGGCGGATGCGCGGCGAACTGGTCGTCTCCATGCGGCCGATCCCGGCGGACCGGGTGGCGGACGCGGTGACGATCAGCGGCCGGTTCCCCGCGGTGCACGGCGCGCCGGTGCACATCGGGGACCCGGCCGGGCTGGGCATCGGCGACCTCGCCAAGCCCGACTTCGGCGACCCGGTCGAGCTCCGGCCGGGCGAGATCCCGGTGTTCTGGGCCTGCGGCGTCACGCCTCAGGCGGCCGTGATGGCCTCGCAGGTGCCGTACGCGATCACCCACGCACCCGGGCACATGTTCGTGACCGACGTGCCCGACACGGAATACGAGGCATGACGAGATTCCTGCGCTGCGGGCGGGAGGCCGTGCTCGCCGAGGTGGACGACCTCGACGCGGCCCTCGCCCTGTATGCGGCCCTGCGCGCGGCCGCCCTGCCCGGCGTCACGGACCTGGTGCCGGCGGCCCGTACGGTGCTGATCCGGTTCGACCCGGCGGTCACGTCCCCGGCGATGGTCCGGGAGGCGGCCGCCGCCCTCGAGCCGGACGGGCACGGGCAGGCGTACGCCGGCTCCGTCGAGATCCCGGTGGTCTACGACGGTCCCGACCTGGCCGAGGTCGCCGAGCACCTGCGGGTCACGCCGGACGAGGTCGTCGCGCGGCACACCGGCACGCCGTGGACCGTGGCGTTCGCCGGCTTCGCGCCCGGCTTCGGCTATCTGACCGGCGGGCACCCCAGCTTCGACGTGCCCCGGCGGACCACGCCGCGGACCCGCATCCCGGCCGGCTCGGTGGGGCTGGCGGGCCGGTTCTCCGGCGTCTATCCCAGCGACAGCCCGGGCGGCTGGCAGCTGATCGGCAGCACCACGGAACGCATGTGGGACCTCGACCGGCCCGAACCGGCGCTGCTGCTGCCCGGCGTACGAGTGACCTTCAAGGCGGTACGGCGATGACGATGACAGTGCTGCGGACCGGTCCGCTGGCCGTGTTCAAGGACGCCGGCCGCCCGGGCCACGCGCACCAGGGCGTCGCACCGTCGGGCGCGGTGGACCGGGCCGCGTACGCCCGCGCCAACGTGCTGGCCGGTAACCCGCCGGGTGCGGCCGTCCTGGAGTGCACCCTGGGCGGCCTGCGGGTGCGTTTCGACGAGGCCGCGGTGGCCGTGCTGACCGGTACGGACGCCGTGCTCACGGTGGACGGCGAGCGCACCGGCGTGGAGGAGGTCGTCGAGGTCCCCGCCGGTGCCACCGTCTCCGTCACCATGCCGCGGCGCGGGCTGCGCAGCTACCTGGCCGTGCGCGGTGGCTTCGCCGTCCCGCCGGTGCTGGGCTCTCGCTCGACCGACCAGCTCGGGATGGGCCCGGCCCGGCCGGCTCCCGGCGACGTCCTGCGCATCGGCCCGGTCTCCGGCAAGCCCGGGGACGCCCCGGCGCTCGCCCCGGCGGTGGACGGGCCGCTCGAGGTCGACCTCGGCCCGCGCGACGACTGGTTCACCGCCGAGGCGATCGAGACGTTCCTCCGCGCCGAGTACACGGTCACCCCGGCGAGCAACTCGGTGGGCCTTCGGCTCGACGGCCCTCCGCTGACCCGCGCCCGCACGACCGAGCTGCCCAGCGAAGGAGTCGTCCGCGGGTCGGTGCAGGTACCGCCGGACGGCCTGCCGATCGTGTTCCAGGCCGACCACCCAGTGACCGGCGGATATCCCGTCATCGCGGTGCTCACCCCGGAATCGGCCGATCGCGCGGCGCAGCTGCGGCCCGGTGCCACCGTCCGCTTCACGCTTGCGCCCCACTGAGGGGCGCACATCGCGGGCTGGTTGACTGGAGCCGTGACGACCGTGGAGAGGCCGGGCTCCGCCGCGGGGGCTGATTCGGCCGCGCGGACTGGTTCCGCTGCGCGGGCCGGCTCCGCCGCGCGGGCGGCTGAGCAGCTGCGCAACTCGATGATCAACGGCGAGCTGGCGCCGGGGACCCGGCTCGCCGAGACCTCGCTCACCGGGCCGCTCGGCGTCTCCCGCAACACCCTGCGCGAGGCGTTCTCCACGCTCATCGAGGAAGGCCTGCTGGTCCGCGAGCCCAACCGCGGCGTGTTCGTCGCCACGCTCAGCCCGGCGCAGATCGCCGACATCTACCGCGTACGCGTCATGCTGGAATGCACCGCGCTCGCGCAGGCACCGACCGGCCCGCCGCGCGCCCAGGGCATGCGGGCGGCCGTGACCGACGCCCGCGCCGCGGAGGCGGCGGGGGACTGGCGGGGCGTGGGTACGGCCAACATGCACTTCCACGAGCAGATCGTGGCGCTGGCCGGCAGCCCCCGCCTCGACGGCTGGATGCGCCAGCTCACCGCGGAGCTGCGCCTGGCGTTCGTGGCGGCGCCCGACCCGGAGGCCCTGCACCGGCCGTTCGTGGCGATGAACGACGACATCACCACGCTGTACGAGGCCGGCGACCGCGACCGGGCCGCCGAGCTGCTCCGCGACTACCTGCTCACCTCCGAACGCGTGGTCCTCGGCACCCTCCCCTGAGCGCGCGTGCGGCAGGATGGCCGCGTGGCAGACATCATCGATCCCGCTATCAACCACTACGTCCTGACGCACAGCTCGCCCGCCGACCCGGTCCTGCGCGACCTCGCGGCCGAGACCGCCCGGTCCTTCCCCGGCGCGGCCGGCATGCAGATCAGCCACGACGAGGGCGAGCTGCTGACCATGCTGGTCCGGCTCACCGGCGCCCGGTTCGCCGTGGAGGTGGGCGTGTTCACCGGCTACTCGGCCATCTGCATCGCTCGCGGCCTGCCGGCGGACGGCCGGCTGCTCGCCTGCGACGTGTCGCCCGAGTGGACCGCGGTGGCGCGCGGCTACTGGGAGCGGGCCGGCGTGGCGGACCGGATCGACCTGCGGCTCGCCCCGGCCGTCGAGACGCTGCGGGCCCTGCCCGGCGAGGCCGTCATCGACTTCGCCTTCATCGACGCCGACAAGACCGGCTACCCGGACTACTACGCCGAGCTGGTGCCGCGGCTGCGGCCGGGCGGGCTGATCGTGCTCGACAACGTCCTGCGCGACGGCCGCGTCCTCGACCCGGCCGCGCAGGACCCGGCGGACCAGGCCATCCGCCGCATCAACGACCTGGTGGTGGCCGACGAGCGCGTCGACTGCGTGATGCTGCCGGTGCGCGACGGCGTCACCCTGATCCGCAAGCGCTGAAATCTGGCGCTGCCGGGCAACCCCTTTCCGGCGCGGCCGGCGGGCGGCCTGATCGGCCGGAGCGGAAACCTGGCGTTCCCGTGCAACCCTTTCCGGCGCGGCCGACGACGGTGAGGTGAGGGCGCCGGAAAGGGAGCGGGATGCGGGCCGACGAGGAACGTGAGTACACCGAGTACGTGGCGGGACGGCTGTCGCGGCTGCACCGGACCGCGTACATGCTCTGCGGCGACGCGCACCGGGCGGACGACATCGTCCAGGCCACGCTGACGGCCCTGTACGTGCAGTGGCGCAAGGTCTCGGCGGCGCACAACGTCGACGCGTACGTGCAGAGCATCCTCGTGCGGCGCTACCTCGACGAGCGGCGGCTGCGGTGGTCGCGCGTACGGCTGGGCGGCGTCCCGGCGCACGCGGCGCCGATCGACGCCGCCGAGCACGGCATCGTCGAGCGGGACGCGCTGCTCACGGCGCTGCGGGCGCTGCCCAAGGGGCAACGGGCCGTGGTGGTGCTGCGGTACTTCGACGATCTGACCGTCGAAGCCACCGCCGAGGCGCTCAAGTGCTCGGTGGGCAACGTCAAGAGCCAGTGCTCCCGGGGGCTGGCCGCCCTGCGCGCCGCTCTCACCCCGGCCGAGGCCGGTACCGCGCGAGGATCGAGGGACGGATCATGATGGGTGAGCAGGACGTACGGGAGCGGTTGAAGGCGGTGGAGGTGCCCGCCACCCAACTGCGCGTGGGAGCGGTGGTCGAGGGCGGTCGCCGCCGGGCCAGGCGCCGGCGGGCCGCGCAGGCGGGGCTGGGTGCGGCCCTCGCGACGGGTCTGCTGGCGGCGGTTCCCTCGCTTATGGCGTACACGAACGGTCAGCGCGCCGACCAGCCGGCAGGCCTCCCGTCGACGGCCGTCTGCCCCGCCACCTGGCTCCCCGTTCCCGACGGGATGACCGCGGTCCGGGCCGCAGGTGTGGACCCGGGCGGCCGCTACGTCATCGCCAACGACTTCCGGTCCAGCAAGCGCAGCACCCCGCAGGGGAAGCTGGCCGGCGTCGGGCACTCGCAGCCGGTGCTGTGGACGGACGGGATGTCGCAGACGCTGCCGAAGGTCGGCGACTGGGTGCAGGCGGACGCCGTCAGCGCCGGCGGGGTGGTCGCCGCGGTCGCGGGCCCGAAGGACAAGTGGGCCGACTCGGTCCTGCGCTACATCGGCGGCGTACCGGAGAAGATGATCCCGCCGGCGGGTAAGTGGACCTTCCGCGATGCCTCGGTCAACCGGCAGGGCGACATCATCGTCAACGCCACTCGGCAGGGCTCCGGCGACCGCACCGACGCCGTGCTGCTCTGGAAGGCCAACGCCGCGACGGCCACGAAACTGCCGCTTCCCGCGTACGCCGAGGGCACGAGCATCCTGGACGACGGCTCGATCCTAGGCAGCGTCGTCTCCGCGAAGGGCGATTTGACCTCGTTCCGCTGGGACGAGCGCGGGCTGGGACGGGCGCTGACCGGGCCGGCCAACCAGCAGGGCGCGGTCAACGACGCGCACGGCGACTGGGCCACCGGCAACCTGTGGCCCTCCGGCGAGGTGGCCCGGTGGGACCTGCGCACCGGCGAGGTGACCGTCCTGCCCGTCAACGCGCCCGCGAACGCCGTCAACGCCGCGGGCTGGATCGTCTCGAACGGCACTGTCCTGCGTGACGACGCCACCGTGGAACTGAGCTCCGAGAACGGCGGGAAGGGCGAGCCCTTCGCGATCGCGGACACCGGTCTCGTGGTCGGCTGGCCGTTCGACGACCGCTCCGGCGTGATCACGTGGCAGTGCGACCGCTGAGCCCCTAGTACGGGTTGCCGGAGCCGGGCAGCCGGCCGCGCAGCACGCCGCCGAGGCGCCCCGGCAGGTCCGGGGCGCCGGACAGCGGCGGGCTGTCGGTGTGCGCGCGGTCGGCCATCCCCGCGACCAGTTCCTTGAGCGCGTGCACGGCGCCGGTGAGCGGGCGCCAGCCCAGTTCCGCGGCGATGCGGTCGCAGGACATCAGGGGCGCCTTCAGGCCCAGGCGTACCCAGCCGACGTCGACGGGCTGCAGGCGCAGGCGCCAGCTCAGGTCGGCGGCGCCACGCAGCAGGAACCCGGGTACGGGAACCTCCCGGCCGTGGAACGCCTCGGCGGCCACGGCCGGGTCCAGCACCGGCCCGGCGGCCACGTTGAACGCGCCGTGCACGTCCGAGGCGAGCGCGCGGGCGTACGCGTCGGCCACGTCGTCGGCGTGCACCGCCTGGACCCGCAGCCCCGGGTGCGACGGGATGACCGGGATCCGGCCGAACCGCAGCAGCCGCGCGGGCAGCAGCGGGCCGGCGAAGTAGCGGCCGATCTCCGTACCGACGTCGCGCTGGAAGATGAGGCCGGGGCGCAACCGGACCACCCGCAGCGTGGGATGGTCCGACTCGGCGCGGTCCAGCAGCGCCTCGACGAGCGCCTTGTGCCGGCTGTAGGAGGAACCCTTCACCCCGGTCTTCGGGTACGCCTCCGTGACGTAAGCGTCCTTGGGGCCGGGCGCGTACGTGCCGACCGACGACGCGTACACCAGCGACGGGACGCCCGCCCGCAGCGCCGCCTCGACGACCGCGCGGCTGCCGAGCACATTCGTCCGGAACAACCGCCGCTGGTCATGACTGGGCTGGATCTGCCACGCCAGGTGCACCACCGCGTCGGCGCCCCGGAAGATCTCGGCCAGCCGCCGCGGCGCTTCGGGCGTACCGATGTCGCAGGAATGCCATTCGACCGCGTCGTACGGAACGGTGTCCGTGCCGGGCAGCCGTCGCACCACCCCGGCCAGGTCCATCCCGGGTTCGTTACGCAGCCGGCGCAGCAGCGCCGTGCCCGCGTTACCGCTCGCTCCGACGATCACGACTCGCATGCCTGAAGCCCTACCCGGGCAGCCGGGGTTGAACCCTGGGCGGTCTCCCGCTCGGCCTTGGCCGCCGGTCCTTGGCCGCCGGTCCTCGGCCGCCCGCCTTCGCCGTTGGTCGCCCGGCCTTCGCCGGTCCTTCGGCCTTGGCCGCCGGTCCTTGGCCGCCCGGCCTTCGCCGTTGGTCGCCCGGCCTTCGGACCGGGCGGGTCAGCGGGAGCGGGCCGCCTTGCCGGCGTACATGCGGTCGGTGATGCCGGGCAGCGCCGCGGCGGCCAGCATCGAGATCCGGTACCGCCACGGGACGACGATGCGGCGCCGTGCCCGGCGCAGGGCCCGCTCGATCGCGTCCACGACCACCTCGGGGCCGGGCAGCCGGTGGGCGTCGCGGGCGTTCATCTCGGTGCCGACGCGGCCGGGTTCGATCAGCGTCACGCCGATGCCCGTGCCGGCGACCTCGCGGCGGACCGAGTCGGTGATGCCGCGCAGCCCGAACTTCGTGGCCGAGTAGACGCCGCCGATGCCGACCTCGCCCGCGACCGAGCCGATGTTCACGATGGAGCCCGCGCCGGCGTCGAGCATCGCGGGCAGCACCGAGCGCATGAGCCGGATCGGCGCGAGCAGGTTCACGTCAACCATCTCGGTGAGCTGGGCGTCGTCGAGGCGGACCGTGGCCGGGCCGCCGAGGCCGGCGTTGTTGACGAGGACGTCGATCCGGCCGGTGACGCCGAGCGCCGCCGCGGTCAGCGCCTCGATGGCGGCCGGTTCCCGCAGGTCGCCCGGCACGGGTACGGCCTCGCCGCCGGCCGTCCGGATCTCCGCCGCGACAGCGGCCAGCTCGTCGGCGCGGCGGCCGGCGAGGACGACGGTGGTGCCCGGACGGCCGAGGCGCAGCGCGGTGGCCCGGCCGATGCCCGCGGACGCCCCGGTCACGATCACGACTCGCATGTCGTTTCTGGTCCGTTCGTCGGTGGTCTCTTCGCGCGAGAAACGGCGTCGCCGCATCGGCGACGCCGTTTTCCGAGCCGGCGGACGACTTATCGCTTGTTGTGGTACGCCTCGACGACGGAGCTCGGGATCCGGCCGCGCTCGGAAACCTCGTAACCGTTCTTGCCGGCCCACTCGCGAATGGCCTGATTCTGGTCGCGGGTGGCGCGGCCGGTGCTCGCCGGGGCGCCGCCGCGACGCGCGGATCGGGGCTCGCCGCCGCCGCGGCCCACGCGGGTGGCGACCGACAGGTACGGGTCCAGGGCCTTGCGCAGCTTGCCGGCGTTCTTCTCCGACAGGTCGATCGTGTAGTTCACCCCGTCCAGTCCGAATTCGACCGTGCGGTCGGCCTCGCCGCCGTCGATGTCGTCGGTCAGAAGGGTGATTACCTGCTTGGCCATGATGTGCTCGCTCCCACAGCGGTCATTGTTCGAGTTGCGTGTGTCATCGAAATTGTCGCGCGTTTCATTCTGTCGCCGCGGCCGGTCCGAGGCAAATTGCACTCGCGCATGTCGCGTTCCGATCCGGCGGGCCGGAATGATTCGCCGGTGACGAGGGTGGCGAGCGACCCGCGCGGGTCGGCTCCCGGAAACTTCGTGGCAACACTTCTCAGGTTCGTCGATGTGTTGTACGTTGCCTGGGAGCGCTCCCACGAACCCCCGTCCCCCGGGAATCCCCTCACCTAGGAGCTGTCATGAGACGCGCCATCCGCGCCGTCGCCGCGGCTGTCATGCTCGCCGGCGCCGGTGTCACGGCCTTCGCCGTGGCCGGCCCCGCACAGGCCGACACGCAGATCTGCGATCAGTACGGATCCACCACGATCGGCGGCCGATACGTGGTGATGAACAACCGGTGGGGCACCAGCGCCCAGCAGTGCATCAATGTCACGAGCACCGGATTCGCCATCACCAGTCAGCAGGGCACCGGCAGCACGAGTGGTGCACCGGTGTCGTATCCCGCCGTGTTCTACGGCTGCCATTACACGAACTGTTCGCCGGGCACCAACCTGCCGATGCAGCTCAGCTCCATCAGCAGCGCCCCGAGCAGCATCTCGTACAACTACGTGAGCGGTGCGACGTACGACGCGGCGTACGACATCTGGCTCGACCCGACGCCCAAGCGTGACGGCGTCAACGCCATGGAAATCATGATCTGGTTCAACCGGCAGGGCTCCATCCAGCCGATCGGCTCGGTGGTCGGCAACGCCACGATCGGCGGCCGCACCTGGCAGGTGTGGCAGGGCAGCAACGGCTCCAACAACGTCGTTTCGTACGTGGCGCCGTCCCCGATCTCCAGCTGGAGCTTCAACGTGCTGGACTTCGTCAACGACACGAAGACCCGTACGTCGGTGACCAACTCCTGGTACCTGACCAGCATCCAGGCGGGCTTCGAGCCGTGGATCGGCGGCGCCGGCCTCGCGGTCACCAACTTCTCCGCCCAGGTCAACAGCGGCACCCCGCCCACCGGCCCGTCCTCGCCGCCGCCGAGCAACCCGCCGTCCGGCAGCACGGCCTGCCGGGTCACGTACGGCACCAACGCCTGGGGCAGCGGCTTCACGGCCGACGTGACCGTGGCCAACACCGGCGGCAGCGCGATCAACGGCTGGGCGCTCGCCTTCACCCTGCCGAACGGCCAGGCCATCACGAACTCCTGGAACGCGACGCTGAGCGGATCGAGCGGCTCGGTGACGGCCCGCAACGTCTCGCACAACGGGTCGATCCCGGCCGGCGGCACGGCGTCCTTCGGCTTCCAGGGCACCTACAGCGGCACCTTCAGCGCACCGTCCAGCTTCAGCCTCAACGGCACGGCCTGCAGCCGGGCCTGAGCCCGCACGACCCCGGCCCCGCGCCGGGCACGAACTGCCCCGCCCCGTCACCGATCAGCCCGGTGGCGGGGCGGCCGGCGTCCCGGGGTCAGGCCGCCCTGCCGCGGCCGCCGTTTCCCGGCCCGGCTGTCGGGCCCGCTATCCGGCAACGGCGGGTTCGGCCGCCGGACCCGAGCCGGCCCTGGGACCGCTTCCAGCCGGGGGAGCGCTCGGCGAGGCCGCCGAGTCGCTTGCCGGAGCCGGGCGGCGGGTCCAGCGCAGCACCGCCGGCGCATGTGCCGGGACGGCAGGCGAGCGCGGCGGCACCGGCTCGACCCGTTCATACGTCGCCCCCAGCGCCGGCCGCGGATCCGCCTCGCCGTTGTTGGGCCAGAACGACATGGCCCGCTCGGCCAGCGCGGTGATGGTCAGCGACGGGTTCACCCCGAGGTTGGCCGGGATCACCGAGCCGTCCACCACGTGCAGGCCCGGGTACCCGTACACCCGCTGGTAGGCGTCCACCACGCCGGTCGCCGGGGAGTCGCCGATGGTCGCGCCGCCGAGGATGTGCGCGGTCATCGGGATGTCGAAGACGTCGCCGACCGAGCCGCCCGGGTGGCCGCCGATCGCCGTGGCCATCCGGCGTACCGCCTCGTGGCCCACCGGGATCCAGGTCGGGTTGGCCGGCCCGTGCCCCGGGCCGGTGGTGAGCCGCCCGCGCCGGGTCCGGCGTACCGTCAAAGAATTGTCCAGGGTCTGCATGACCAGCGCGATGATCGTGCGGTCGCTCCACCGCCGGTTCGACAACGAGCGCAGCAGCAGCGCCGGATGCCGCAACGCCTGCCCGAGGAACCGCACCGGCCGCGGCACCCGCCCGCCGCCGTCCACCAGCAGCGTGGTCAGCAGGCCCATGGCGTTGCTGCCGGGACCGTACCGGACGGGTTCGATGTGGGTGTCCTCGTCGGGATGGAACGACGACGTGATCGCAACCCCCCGGGAAAACGGTTCCGGGGGTACGCGTTCCGCCTGCGCACCGAGCAACGCCTCGGAATTCGTACGCGTCAAGGAGCCCAGCCGGTCGGAGAGCGCGGGCAGCACGCCGGTGTCCTTCATCGCGTGCAGCAGCCGTTGCGTGCCGAGCGCGCCCGCCGAGAGCACCACCTGCCGCGCGGTGAAGACCCGCTTCTTCGTCTCCACCCGCCAGCCGCCGTGCACCGGCCGCAGCGCGGTCACCTCGGTGTCGGGGTGCACGGTCGCACCCGCCCGTTCGGCGAGGTGGAGGTAATTCAGGTCGAGGCGGTTCTTCGCGCCGACCCGGCAGCCGATCATGCAGTCGCCGCACTCGGTGCAGCCCGTACGGTCCGGCCCGGCGCCGCCGAAGTACGGGTCCGGCACGGACTTCCCGGGCTCTCCGAAGAACACCCCCACCGGCGTACGGCGGAACGTCCCGCCCACGCCCATCTCCTTCGCGACGGCCTCGACCACCCGGTCGGACGGCGTCATCGACGGCTGCAGCGTGACCCCGAGCATCCGCGACGCCTGGTCGTAGTGCGGTTCCAGCTCGCCCGCCCAGTCGGTGATCCCGGCCCAGCGCTCGTCGGCGAAGAACCGCGCCGGCGGCTGGTACAGGGTGTTCGCGTAGACCAGCGAACCCCCGCCGACGCCCGCAGCCGACAGCACGATGATGTCCTTGAGCAGCGTGATCCGCTGGATGCCACGCAGCCCCAGCGCCGGCGCCCAGAGGAAGGCACGCAGGTCCCAGGACGTCCTGGGCAGCGTCTGCGGGGTGTAGCGCCGACCAGCCTCGAGCACGCCGACGCGGTACCCCTTCTCGGCAAGCCGCAGCGCCGTGACGCTGCCGCCGAACCCGCTACCCACGACGACGATGTCGTAGTCCGTCATGGCCCCACTCCACCACGCGAGATTAGTTCGCACCAGGTCTGCATTCAGCCGGCGTCAGTCCGCCGAGAGGGCCCTCGCGCGAGTCACCGCCATGACCGACCACCCGAAGACCACCGAGCTCGAACCCACCGGTCTGATGCCGGCCCACCGCGCCATGCGGCCTCGGGCCGTGCCTGCGGCCTCGGGCCGTGCCTGCGGTCTCGGGCCGTGCCTGCGGTCTCGGGCCGTGCCTGCGGTCTCGGGCCGTGCCTGCGGTCTCGGGCCGTGCCTGCGGTCTCGGGCCGTGCCTGCGGTCTCGGGCCGTGCCTGCGGCCTCAGCCTCGTCGCCGGCGCTCACCTCCTTGACCGCCCCGTCCGCATGATGTCTTCGGCTCGATCGCACGTGCCGACTTCTTCCTTGACTATGCCTGCTCGTCGGGCGCCTTCCTTCGAAATCAATGCCACGGTACGGAGTCGAAGATTGACTCGCACTGCGGCGTGCGCCCGAATTCTATCGAGGACCACCGGGTGATTTCCTGTGACCGTGATCGCTCTTTCGCGATGATCGAATAATGTGTTGCTGCGGCCGGGTGCGGGACAATAATGGCATGCGGCAGCTCCAGTTGTTCTCGACGGCGGAATTGGCGGTGATGCGCGATCGGACCGCGTCGCGTCGCTATTCTGCCGAGCGGGAGGAGTTCCGCCGCGAGCACGCTCGACGCCGGGCTTGGGGCTTGGCGCAGCGACACGCCACGAAGCTGCACCGGCTGCGTGGGAGCGGCTGCGAGGAGCGGCCGGCAAGCGTCCGGAGCCCGGCAAGGCCGATGGCAACCCGAAGCGCAGCAGCGTCGGCGCCTCGACCCGAGAAGGTTTGTCGTCCGGCCGCCCCGGCAGCGGATCCCGTCCCAGCCACGAACGCCGCCCCGGCAACGGGTTGCGCTTCGGGCGCGGCTCCCGCTCCGGCTGGGGTTCCCAACCCGGCTGCGGTTGCCGCGCCGGCTGCGGTTGCCGGTCCGGCTGCCGCTCATCGGACCGGCATGCCGGCAAAGAATGCCTGCTTCACGACCGGCGCCCCCGGCGGTTCCCGGTCGCCCGGCGTGCGCGGTGCGGTGTTGCCCGGCGTGCGCGGTGCGGTGCTGCCCGGCGTGCGCGGTGCGGTGCTGCCCGGCGTGCGCGGTGCGGTGTCGCCCGGCGTGCGCGGTGCGGTGCTGCCCGGCGTGCGCGGTGCGGTGCCGCCCGGCTCACACAACTCAACGGGTGCAATCCGTCGAGCTCGCCGATGCTCACAATTCATCAACCAATGCCAAAATGCGATTCACCAGCGCCGGAAAACCGACGCCACAAGGTTCCTTCCGCCGATGTCGCGTCTCGCCTCGCACACCTTTCACTGTCGCCTTGTGGTTTGGCGGCGGGTCAGGCGTTGCGGATTCGGGAGGCGTCGTGCAGGTCCAGTATCTCTACCGCCCGTTCGCGCATTTCGACTTTGCGGACCTTGCCCGTCACGGTCATCGGGAAGCCTTCCACCACGTGGACGTAGCGGGGGACCTTGAAGTGGGCCAGTCGTCCGGTGCAGAATTCGCGGATCGCCTCCGCCGTCAGGGGTTCGGTGTCCGGGCGCATCACCAGCCAGGCCATCAGTTCCTCTCCGTACTTCTCGTCCGGGACGCCGATGACCTGGACGTCTGCGATGTCCGGGTGGGTGTAGAGGAATTCTTCGACCTCGCGGGGGTAGACGTTTTCGCCGCCTCGGATGACCAGGTCTTTGATGCGGCCCACGATGTTGAGGTAGCCGTCGGGGTCCATCGTGGCCAGGTCGCCGGTGTGCATCCAGCGGGCCGTGTCGATGGCCGCGGCGGTCGCTTCGGGTTGGTCCCAGTAGCCGAGCATCACCGAGGAGCCGCGGGTGCAGAGTTCGCCCGGTTCGCCGCGGGGGACTACGAGGCCGGATGCCGGGTCGATGATTTTCGACTCCAGGTGGGGCATCACCCGGCCGACCGTGCCGGTGCGCCGTTCGAGGCTGTCGTCGGCTCGGGTCATCGTGGACACCGGCGACGTCTCGGTCATGCCGTAGGCGATCGCGACCTCGGCCATGTTCATCTCGGCGACCACGCGTTTCATCACCTCGACCGGGCAGGGGGAGCCCGCCATGATGCCCGTACGCAAGCTGGACAGGTCGTACGCCGGGAAGTCGGCCAGCCCCAGCTCGGCGATGAACATGGTCGGCACGCCGTACAGGGATGTGCATTTCTCCTGGGTGACCGCCCGCAATGCCGCCGCCGGGTCGAAGCCCTGCGCCGGCAGCACCATCGCCGCGCCGTGCGAGGTCGCGGCGAGGTTGCCCATCACCATGCCGAAGCAGTGGTACAGCGGTACGGGGATGCAGATGCGGTCCCGTTCGGTGTAGCCGACGAGCTCGCCGACGAAGTACCCGTTGTTGAGGATGTTGTGGTGCGACAGCGTCGCGCCCTTCGGGAAACCTGTCGTCCCCGACGTGTACTGGATGTTGATCGGGTCGTCGAACGCGAGCGTGGCGGCCCGGGCGGCGAGGTCGTGGCTCGCGCCGGCGGTGACCAGCGCGTCCCAGTCGCCGGTGCCGATGAAGACGGTCTCCGTGAAGCCGATCTCCTCGATCATCGCCCGGTAGTCGCTGGTCTTGAAGCCGACCGCGCTGACCAGCAGCCGCATGCCGGACTGCCGGACCACGTAGTCCAGCTCGTGGGTCCGGTACGCCGGGTTGACGTTGACCAGGATCGCGCCGATCTTCGCGGTGGCGTACTGGACGAGCACCCACTCCGCGCAGTTCGGCGCCCAGATGCCGACCCGGTCGCCCTTCGCGATGTCGCGGGCGAGCAGGCCGCGGGCGACGTCGTTCACCGCGGCGTCGAATTCCGCGTACGTCCAGCGCCGGCCGGTCGGCACGTCGACGAGCGCCTCGCGGTCGCCGAAGGCCGCGACGGTGCGTTCGAGGTTGGCGCCGATGGTCTCGCCGAGCAGCGGCACGTCGGAGGTCCCGGAGGCGTAGGAGAGCATTTCTGCAGCATGAGCCCGTCCGCCGCGGGCTGCCACCCCCGATCGGGGGTGGACCCGGACATGCCCGGGGCGACATGCTGGTCACGTGCTCGAGACAGCCGACCTGACCGCGGCCCTCGGCCGGCTCCGCCGGGTGACCGGCCTGCCGGTCGCGTTCGGCGGCGCGGCCTCCGCGGACGGGCGGGCGATGCGGCTCACCGACTTCGCGGGTACGACCACGCTCGCGCTGCACGGCCTGGTGGTCGGTGCCGGCAACGGGCTGGGCGGCCGGGTGCTGACCACCGCGCGGGCCGCCAAGGTGGACGATTACGCGGCCGACCCGCGGATCTCGCACGAGTACGACAAACCGGTCACCGCCGAGGGGTTGCGGGCGATCGCCGCGGTGCCGGTCGCGATGGGGTCCTCGGTGCTCGCCGTGCTCTACGCCGGCACCCGTGAACCCCTGTCGGTGGGCGCGCGGGCGCTCGACGCGATGGTCCAGGTGGCGCTCCGGCTGGGCACCGAGGCCACCGTACGCCGGGAGGTCGAGCGCCGCCTCGCCGAGCTGGAGGCGGCCGCCGCCCTGACCCGGGAGGTACCCGCGGCCCGGGAGTGGGAGGACGTCCGCCAGGCCCACGCCGACCTGCTCACCATCGCCCAGGAGGTCGGGGACCCGGTGCTGCGCTCGCGCCTGCGGCAGGTGTGTTCGCTGCTGTCGCGTTCCGGCGGTAACCCGGACAAGCCGGCCGACCCGCTGTCGCCGCGCGAACGCGACGTGCTCGCGATGGTGGCCGTCGGATGCAGCAACGCCGAGGCCGCCCGGCGACTCGGCGTACTGCCCGAGACCGTGAAGAGCTATCTGCGCAACGCCATGCGCAAGCTGGGCACGCACGGCCGCATGGAGACGGTCGTGACCGCGCGGCGACTGGGCCTCCTGCCCTAGGCTCGGCCCGGTGAAGAGACCGACGATCGCCGATATCGCGCGCGAGGCCGGGGTGTCCAAGGGCGCGGTCTCGTACGCGCTCAACAATCGCCCCGGCGTGTCCGACGAGACCCGCGCCCGGATCCTGGCGATCGCCGACCGGCTGGGGTTCCGGGCCAGCGCCGCCGCCCGCGCGCTCGCCGGCGCCCCCGCCTCCGTGGTGGGGCTGGCCCTGCGCCGCCCGGCCAGCACGCTCGGGGTCGAGCCGTTCTTCATGGAGCTGATCAGCGGCGTCGAGGCGGAGCTGTCCACGCGTTCGTACGCGCTGCTGCTGCAGATGGTCGACGACGAGGCGGACGCGGGCGCGGAGATCGAGGTCTACCGGCAGTGGTGGATCGAGGGCCGCGTCGACGGGGTGCTCCTGTGCGACCTGCGCCCGGACGACCCTCGGGTGCCGGCCGTGGAACGCATCGGGATACCCGCGGTCGCGGTCGGGCCCCCGTCCGCGGGCGGCCGGCTCGCGACCCTGTGGTCCGACGACGCGGTCTCCGTCGCCGAGGCGGTCGACCACCTGGCCGGCCTCGGGCACCGGCGCATCGCCCGGGTCGCCGGCCTGCCCGGCCTCGCGCACACGGCCACGCGCACGAGCGCCTTCGCCGATCGTGGCATCACCGAGGCGATGACGGTGTTCACCGACTACACCGGGGAGGCGGGGGCGCGCGCGACCCGCGAGCTGCTCCGGGCGCCGCAACGGCCGACGGCGATCGTGTACGACAACGACGTCATGGCGATCGCGGGTCTCGCCGCGGCGCGGGAGCTGAGGCTGGCCGTACCCGCCGATCTGTCCATCGTGGCCTGGGACGATTCGCCGATCTGCGGGCTGGTCCACCCGCCGCTGACCGCGCTGACCCGGGACATCGTCGCGTACGGCGCGCACGCCGCCCGGCTGCTGCTGGCGGTGATCGCGGGGGAGCAGCCGGGTCCGCACCTGGACGAGCCCGCGAGGCTGGTGGCACGCGGAAGCACCGCCCCGCCGCCCGCCTGACGTGGTTACTTGCGGCCGTCCAGGGCGATGAAGCGGTATCCGCGCGCCTTCAGCGCGGGCACCACGGTCTTGAGCGCCGCGTACGTCTGGGAGCGGTCCCCGCCGCCGTCGTGGCACAGCAGGATCTGTCCGGGCCGGCGGCCAGCAGGCGCCGGCGGATGGCCTCCGTGCCGGGGCGGGACCAGTCGCGGGGGTCGTCGCTCCAGTCCAGCGGCACCATCCCGGCCGTGGCGGCCGCGCCGAGCACCGTGGACGACCAGTCGCCGCCGGGGGAGCGGAACAGGGCGGGGGCGTGCCCGGTCGTGCTGTAGATCTTGTCCTGGGCCCGTTCGATCTCCTTGCTGACCTTGGTGCCGGGCTTGCGGGCGAGGTGGGTGGGATGGCTCCACGTGTGGTTGGCGACCTGGTGGCCGTCGCGGACGACGTCGCGGGCGATCGCCTCGTGCCCGAGCACCTGATTGCCGATCATGCAGAACGTGGCCGGTACGTGGTGCCGGGCCAGCAGCCGCAGGATCTTCGGCGTCCACAGCGGATGCGGGCCGTCGTCGATGGTCAGCGCGACCGCGTCGCCGGGGAACGCGGGCCCCGGCACCGCCCTGCGGTATTCGCGCAGCGTGAACACGGGACGGCTGAGCCGGGGCCGGTGCTGCTGGTCGGGCGCGCCGTGCCGCCGGTGGGACGGTTTCGGGCTCGGCGTGGGCGGTATCCGCGGCGTCGCGACGGCGCGTGGCTGGTGCTCCTCGGCCGCCGGCGCCCGCGACCCGCTGAGCAGCATCGCGCCCACACCGGCCGGGATCATCCGCAGCATCTGACGGCGTGAGGTGGGGCCCTCACGCAGGGTTTTCGTCACCGCCTGAAAAAGATCGACTTCCCGCACGCCGCCCGACGTTAACTCACGGTCGCCACTGTCGCCCAGTGCCGTTCGACCCGGGAACCGGGGCCGGGCCGGTGCTGCGGCGGATCGCCAGATCGCCGCCGCGCGCCTGGGCCGGCGGCTCGGCGTGGCCGTCCAGCGCCGCGAAGAGCTGGGCCGTCGCGAGGGCCCCGTACGCGGCGATGTCCCGGCGTACCACGGTCAGCGGCGGACCGACGACCTGGCACAGCGGCGAATCCTCACAGGCCACGATGGACAGATCGGCCGGTACGGCCAGCCCGAGCTCGCCCGCGACGCCCAGCCCGGCGATGGCCATGACGTCGTTGTCGTACACGATCGCGGTGGGCCGTTCCGGGCCGGCGAGCAGCTCCCGGGTCAGGCGGGCGCCGGACTCGCCGGTGTAGTCCCCGCGGACGATCGTGGTGCGTACGCCCCGCGCCCCGGCGGCCGACCGCAGCGCCTCGTCGCGGACGCTGGTGTGCAGCATCCCGTCCGGCCCGCTCACCCGGGCGATGTGCCGGTGCCCCAGGTCGGCGAGGTGGTCGGCGAGCCGGTGCGACCACGGCACGTCGTCGCACCAGGCGCCGGGCAGCCGCTCGTCCGGCGAGACCCCGATCAGCGCCGCCGGCAGGCCCAGCTCGTGCACCGCCGGGATGCGCGGGTCGTCGGGGCGCGGATCGCAGATGAGCACGCCGTCGACCCGGCGTTCGGCGCTCCACCGGCGGTAGACCCGGATCTCCTCCTCGAGGTCCGTCACCATCTGCAGCGCGAGCGCGAAGCCGTGCCCGGACAGCTCGGCCTGGATGCCGGCCATGAGCTGCCGCCGGAAGACCTCCACGGTCAGTGCGGCCGACGAGCGCAGCAGCACCAGCCCGACCGCCCGCGCGGCGGCGCCGTGCAGGGCCAGCGCCGGGCCGTTCGCCCGGTACCCGAGCTCGCGCGCGATGCCGAGGATGCGCTCGCGCAGGTCGGCGGAGACACCGGGACGGCCGTTCAGTGCGTACGACACCGCGATGCGGGACACACCCGCGCGCCGGGCGATGTCGGCCATCGTCGCTGCACGCACCCCCCTACCGTAGTGCGTCGCCCAGCCGGTTCGCCGCGGGCCGACTATCCTCCGGGAATGAACCTTTCTCAACCTGGCATCGAGCCTGACGGTTCGAGCCGTCCGTCGCCGGCGGGCACTGCCGGCCTCGCCACGTTGAAAAAAGTTCAATGATGCGCAAGGTCGTCGTCACCCCGGACGGCGTGCAGGTCGTCCCCGCCCCCGAGCCGACGCCCGGACCGGGGGAGGTCCTGGTGCGGACCGCCGTCTCCGGCGTGTGCGGCTCGGACACGCACGCGCTGCACGGCCGGCACCCCAACGTGACACCGCCGTACGCGCCCGGTCACGAGGTCGTCGGCCTCGTCACGGCCGTGGCGCCCGACGTGACGATCGTGCAGCCGGGCAAGCGCGTCACGGTCGAGCCCGACCTGCCGTGCTGGGCGTGCAAGCAGTGCCGCGCGGGCCGCGAGAACCTTTGCGAGAACCTCGGTTTCTTCGGGTGCGGCTCGGAGCAGGGCGGGATGGCCGACCTGTTCACCATCGACGCCCGCCGCGTCCACCCGATCTCCGAGGACCTGGACGACGCGACCGCCGCCCTCATCGAACCCTTGGCGACGCCGGTGCACGCAGCGCGCCTGGCCGGGCCGCTCGACGGCAGGGCGGTCGCGATCCTGGGCGCCGGAACGATCGGCCTGCTCACCCTCCGCGTCGCCCGGGCTCAGGGCGCCCGGCGGATCGTGATGACGGCCCGCTCGGCGCAGCGCCGCGAACGCGCGACGGTCTTCGGCGCGGACGCGGTCGTGGACGCATCCCTTCCGGACGCGGCGGATCGCGTACGCGACCAGCTCGGCGAGAGCGCGGACGTGGTGTTCGACTGCGTGGCCGAGGAGTCGACCCTGCACCAGGCCCTGGCCGTGGCGAACAAGGGCGGAACGGTGGTCGTGGTGGGCGTGCCGCCGGGCGACGTACGGCTCCCGCTCGCGCTGGTGCAGGACAGCCAGCTGCGCATCCAGGGCAGCGCCACGTACCTGCCGGAGGACTTCGCGGACGCGATCGACCTGCTGCGCAAGGGGGTCGTCACGTCCTCGGACTTCGTGACGGCGATCCGGCCGCTGGAGGAGGCGGCCGCGGCGTTCGCGGACGCGGACAGCGGCAACCACATCAAGGTCCTGATCGCCCCCGACCTCACCGCGGTCCGCTGACCGGGCCCTCCTGAGCGAGCATCCGGCGGTGCAGGTCGGCGGCCGAGCCGGCGTCCAGGTCGAGGGTGCGGCGCAGGGCCAGCCAGGCCGCCGCGGCCGCCGGGTCGCGGGCCGTCGCCACGCCCGGCAGTGCAGCCAGGACCTCGGCCCGGATGCGGGTGTCGCCGGTCAGCAGGCCGCCGGCCAGCACCACCGGGCCGCCCGGCGGGCCGAGGTCGTGCAGGGTGGCGATGAGGCGGGCGGCCGCTTCCGTGGTGAGGCGTACGGCGAGAGGGTCGTCGTGGGCGCAGACCAGGGGGGCGAGCGCCGCGAAGGCGGACGGTGGCCGGCGTACCGCCCAGGTGATCAGGTCGTCGCAGGTGGCCGCGCCCGCGTGGGCGGCGATCGCGGCGGCGAGGCCGGGTGGCGGGGCGGCTGCCGTGGCGGCCCAGGCGCGGGCGGTGGCGCGGACCGCCTGCAGGCCGAGCCAGTGGCCGGAGCCCTCGTCGCCGAGCAGCCAGCCGAGCCCGTCCGCGGTACGCCGGATGTGCCAGTTCTCGATGCGGGCGGCGACCGCGCCGGTGCCCGCGATCAGCACCGCGCCGCCGGGTGACGGCACCCCCGCGGCGAACGCGGTGACCGCGTCGCCGGTGACGGTGAACGGGCAGGTCAGGCCCAGGGCTGTCCATTCGTCGTCGAACGCGGCGGCGATCGCGGGGTCGGACAGCACGGCGACGCCCGCGACCCCGGCCGTGCCGGCGAGCACGCGGGCCGGGTCATGGGGACCCAGTGCCGTGCGGACCGCCGTACCTATCGCCTTGGCCGCGGCGGGACCACCCGCGGAGGTGGGGTTGCCCGGCCCGGCCGACCCGCGGCCGACGACCGTGCCGTCGGTCGTCGCGACGACGGCCCGCGAGGCCGTCCCGCCGGCGTCCACGCCCACCACCAGCATCATGGGGCCGATCGAAACATAGAAACTCGTTATTGACCAGACGGCGAAGTGGTCGTAATTTTCATCGGCATAGCTATCCGATGAAAACGAGGACCACCGATGACGGGTGAGAGCGGCGGGCTGCTGGTGCGGCTGCGCATCGAGGGACCGACCATGCCGGAGGCGCTGGCGCGGATCGCCGAGACGATCCTCGCCGACCCGGAGACGGCCGCCCACGCCAGCATCGTGGACCTGGCCGAGCGGTCCGGGACCTCCACGGCGACGGTCACCCGCTTCTCGCGGGCCCTCGGGTTCAAGGGGTACGCGAACCTGCGCGTCGCCGTGGCCACCGAGACCGGCCGCGCGGAGCAGGCCCGCTGGGAGACCGACATCAGCGGCGACATCAACCCGGGCGACCAGACCGAGAAGGTCCTGGACATCATCACCGCGGCCGACACCCGGGCCATCCAGGCCACCGCCGCGGGGCTCGACACCGACGCGATCGAGCGGGTCGCCGCCGCGATCGCGGGCGCCGGCCGGGTGGAGATCTTCGGCCTGGGCAGCAGCGGTACGGCGGGCAGCGAGATGGCCTTCCGCCTCGAGCGCATCCGGATCCCGGTGCGGTACCGCGCCGACACCCACACGGCGCTGACCAACGCGGCGCTGCTCGGCCCGGGCGACGTGGCGATCGCCCTGTCCCACTCGGGGCGCACCCGCGAGGCGATCGAGATGCTCGCCGAGGCGGCCGACCACGGCGCGCTGACCGTGGCGGTGACGTCGTTCGGCCGGTCCCCGCTCGCCGAGGTCGCCGACGTCGTGTTCACCACCAGCGTGCACGAGACCACGTTCCGGCTGGCCGCGCTCTCCGCGCTGCACTCCCAGCTGCTCATCCTCGACCTGATCTACGTGGCTGTCGCCCAGCGCACGTACGAGCGCACCGCCGAGGCGCTCGAGCTCACCGTGCGCGCCGTGGACGCCCACCGCGTGCCGGACACCCCCGCCAACCGCAAGCGAGCACGGAGGGACAAGCCGCTGTGACCATCACGAGCGCCGCGTACGTCGAGACGATCCGGGCCGCGATCGACCGGGCCGGCACCGGCCAGGGCGACCTGGTGGCCCGCGCCGCCGACCTGTTCACCGCGACCCTGAAGGCCGGCGGGGTGATCCAGGCGTTCGGCTGCGGCCACTCCGAGGCGCTCGCCATGGAGATCGCCGGCCGCGCCGGTGGCCTGGTGCCCACCAACAAGATCGCCCTGCGGGACATCGTCCTGTACGGCGGCGAGCCGGCGAGCGTGCTGGCCGACCCGCAGCTGGAACGCACACCGCGGGTGGCGCACCGGCTCTACGAGCTCGCCCCGATCAAGCCCGACGACGCGTTCGTCATCGCCAGCAACTCCGGCGTGAACGGCGCGGTCGTGGAGATGGCCCAGCTGGTCAAGCAGCGCGGCCACGCCCTCGTGGCGATCACCTCGCTGGAGCACTCGGCGCGGGTGGACTCGCGGCACGAGAGCGGGCTCAAGCTCACCGACCTCGCCGACGTCGTGCTCGACAACGGTGCGCCGTACGGCGACGCGGCCCTGTCCTACGGCGACGGTGCCGTCGGGGCGGTCTCCTCGATCACCGCGGCGCTGCTGGCCCAGCAGATCGTCGTCGAGGTGGTGGCCCGCCTGCTGGCGCTGGGCGAGACGCCGCCGATCTACCTGTCCGACAACGTGCCGGGCGGGCGTGAACACAACAAACAGCTCGAGGAGCGGTACGCCGGGCGCATCCGGCGTACCGCATAGAAAGGGCGTGGCCCGATGTCCCCGACGAGACGAACCCTGATCCGCACCGCGCTGACCGCCGGTGCCGCCGTACCCCTGCTGAGCGCGTGCGTGACCGGCGGGAGCGACGACGACGACCCCGCGGCCGGCAACACCGGCGCCAAGAGCGCCGACAACCCGCTGGGCGTCAAGGCCGACGCCCCGCTCGAGGTCGTCATCTTCAAAGGCGGGTACGGCGACGAGTACGCCAAGCACGCCGAGACCCTCTACACGCAGAAGTACGCCGGCGCGAAGATCGACCACAAGGGACTGCAGAAGGTCGGGGTGGCGCTGCAGCCGCGCTTCGTCGCGAACACGCCCCCGGACGTCGTGGACAACACCGGCGCCGACCGGCTCGACATCGCTGTGCTCGTGGGCGCCAAGCAGGTCTCGGACCTCACCACGCTGCTGGACGCGCCGGCGTTCGACGACCCGTCCAAGAAGCTGCGGGACACGCTGCTGCCCGGCGTGGTGGACGACGGCACGTTCGACAAGGTGCCGCGGACGCTCAACTTCACGTACACGGTGTGGGGGCTCTGGTACTCGAAGAAGCTGTTCGCCGCGAAGGGGTGGGCGTACCCGAAGACCTGGGACGACATGCTGGCGCTGTGCGCGACCATCAAGGCCGCCGGCATCGCGCCCTGGACGTATCAGGGCAAGTACCCCGAGTACATCAACGACCCGCTGCTGTCGATGGCCGCGAAGACCGGCGGCCTCGAGCTGGTGAAGGCCGTCGACAACCTGGAGCCGAACGCGTGGAAGGCGCCCGGGCTGGTCAGTGCGGCGGAGGCGTTCGCGGAGCTGGCCGCGAAGGGCTACATCATGGGCGGCTCGGAGGCGCTGTCGCACACCGAGGCGCAGGCCGCCTGGTGCCAGGGCAAGGCCGCGTTCATCCCGTGCGGCTCGTGGCTGGAGAGCGAGCAGAAGGGCGTCACCCCGGACGGCTTCGACATGGTCATGGGCCCGGTGCCGTCGCGGACCGCGTCGGACCGGCTCAAGCAGACCGCCGTCCAGGCCGCCAGCAGCGAGTCGTTCCTGGTGCCGGCCAAGGCGAAGAACCCGGCCGGCGGCATGGAGTACCTGCGGATCCTGTTCTCGAAGCAGTCGGCGAAGGCCTTCGCCGAGTCCGCCGGCACGCTGCCCGCGGTGGCCGGCGCGACCGACGGGCTGACGCTGAGCAGCGGACTCTCCTCGGTCCGCGACGCCGTGCAGGCCGCCGGGCCGGAGACGTTCACCTACCGGTTCCGCACGTGGTACGCCCCACTCGCCAAGGCGGTGGACGACGCCACGGGTGAGCTGGTGAACAAGCGCATCACCGCGGCGCAGTGGTCGGAGCGCATCCAGAAGGCGGCCGACGGCATCGCCAAGGACTCGTCCGTGCAGAAGTACACGCGCTGATGAGGCACGGCCGGTGGCGGTTCCTCGCCGGGGCGCTGATCCCCGCGCTGGTCCTGCACGTCGTCTTCGTGCTGTCGCCGTACGCGCAGGCCTTCTACCTGTCGCTCACGGACTGGACCGGCGTGGCCGGCGAGGCGCACTTCGTCGGGGCGGACAACTACCGCCGCCTCGCCGGGGATTCGCTCTTCGTGGACGCGGTGCGCAACAACGCGCTGCTGCTCGTCGTGGTCCCGCTCGTCACGATCGCCATCGGCCTGTTCCTCGCCAGCATGCTCCACCTCGGCGGCCGGGGTGGCCGGCGGGCGGTGGCCGGCTCGGGCGCGTACCAGATCATCTATTTCTTTCCGCAGTTGCTCTCGCTCGTCGTGGTGGCGGTGCTGTGGAGCTTCGTCTACAACCCCAACACCGGCCTGCTCAACGGGGCCCTGCGGGCGTTGGGGCTGGGCGGGATGGCCGCCTCGTGGCTGGCCTCACCGTCGCTTGCCCTGCCGGCCGTGATGGCGGTGCTCGTCTGGTCGTCCGTCGGGTTCTACGTGGTGCTGTTCAGCGCTGCCATCGACGGCATCCCGGTCGAGCTGTTCGAGGCGGCGGTCCTGGACGGCGCCGGCGGCTGGGCCACGTTCCGCAACGTGACGCTGCCGCTGGTCCGCGACACCGTGCAGGTCGCTTTCGTCTACCTGGGCATCGCGGCGCTGGACGCGTTCGCCGTGGTCCAGGTGATGACGGTGGGACCGGGAGGGCCCGACGGCGCCACGGAGGTCATCGGGCTCTCCCTCTACCGCAACGCCTTCCAGTACGGGAAGTTCGGCTACGCGTCGGCCATGGGGGTCGCGTTGTTCTTCGCCACGCTGACCCTCGCGGTGTTCGCGCTGCGCGGCGGCCGGCGTTCCACAGTGGAGGCCTCATGACCCTCTCCGTCTCCCCGCCCCGGTCCAGTCCCTCGCCGCCCGCCCCGGCTGATGACCGGCCGGCCCGGGCGCCGAGGTCGGTGCGGACCCTGCCCGTGCACGTGGCGATGCTGGCGTGGAGCGTCGTCACCGCGCTGCCGCTGCTGTGGGCGGTGGTCAGCTCGTTCAAGACCGACGACGAGATCCTCAACCACCCGTGGTCGCTGCCGTCGACCCCGCAGCCGGGCAACTGGGCCCGGGCGTGGACCGAGGCGAGCATCGGCCGCTACTTCTTCAACAGCCTCGTCGTCGTCGGCGGGGCGCTGGCCCTGACGATGCTGCTCGGCTCGCTGGTCGCGTACGCCCTGGCCCGTTACGAGTTCCGTGGCAACCGGATCATCTACTACACGTTCGTCGCCGCCATGTTCTTCCCGGTGTTCCTGGCCCTGGTGCCGCTGTTCTTCGTCGTGCAGCAACTGGGGCTGCTGGGCACGTACCAGGGGCTGATCCTGGTGTACGCGGCGTACGCCGTGCCGTTCACGGTGTTCTTCCTGCACGCGTTCTTCCGTAGCCTGCCGGCCGAGGTGGCCGAGGCGGCCTTCCTCGACGGCTGTTCGCACGGCGCGGTGTTCTTCCGCGTCATGCTGCCGATGGCCCGCCCCGGCCTGGTGGCGGTCGGCATCTTCAATTTCCTCGGGCTCTGGAACCAGTACCTGCTCCCGCTGGTTCTCAACCCCGACCCGGACCGGTACGTCCTGGCGCAGGGTCTGGCCGCCCTGTCGGTCAGCCAGGGCTACCGCAGCGACTGGAGCGGTCTGTTCGCCGGCCTGACGATCGCGATGCTGCCGGTACTGATCGCCTACGTCGCCTTCCAGCGCCACATCCGAGCCGGAATGACCGCCGGCGCGGTCAAGTGAACTTTTTTCAACGTGGCGGGGCCGGCACCACCCGCCGCTGATCGACGGCCCGACGCCGTCGGGCTCGATGCCAGGTTGAAAAAGGTTCAGTAGTCCATCCCCTTTCCCCCGTACTGGAGGACCCCGCTCATGTCCATCGACAGACGTAAATCAATGTCCGCGCTGGCCGCGGTCGCCGTGGTGGGCGCGTTCGGCGCCGCCGCGGTCCTCGCGACCGCCACCAGCGCCTCCGCCGCCGACTGCGGCTACCTGTTCGACGACTTCGCGTACTCGTCGTCGAGCGACGCCAACCTGTCGGCGCACGGCTGGACCCCGCGCAGCTACGCCGGCGGTCCGGGCGTCCCCGGCGCCACCTGGTCGCCGAACAGCATCACGTTCCCCACCGCGGACGGCCAGAAGGTCATGCAGCTCACCGCGTCGACCGACGGCACCGGCGCCGGCACCAACCAGGCCGAGCTGTACAGCTCCCAGAAGCGCTTCTTCGAGGGCACGTACGCCAGCCGCGTCCGCTTCACCGACACCCCGGTCAGCGGCAACGACGGCGACCACATCAACGAGACGTTCTTCACGATCAGCCCGCTCAACGGCGACCTCGACCCGACGTACAGCGAGCTGGACGTCTCCGAGTACCTGCCGAACGGCGGCTGGGGCGAGACCGGGCCGATCAACTACCAGACCACCTGGTACACGTACCGCGCCGACCCCTGGTACGCCGACAACGTCCACTCCGAGCAGCGCAGCTCGCTCAACGGCTGGCACGACCTCGTCGTCACGGTCGCCAACGGTCACGTCATCTACTACATCGACGGCGTGCAGGTCGGGGACCACTCGGGCAAGTTCTACCCGCGCCAGACGATGACCATCAACTGGAACCTGTGGTTCATCGACACGGCGGCGCACACGGGCGGGCTGTCCACGTACATCCAGCAGGTCGACTGGGTGCTGTTCGCCAAGAACCAGGCGCTGACCCCGGCGCAGGTCAGCTCGCGGGCGGCCGGTTACCGGTCGTCGGGCACGGCGTTCACGGACACCGTGGACTCGTCCGGCGGCGGATGCTCCACCACGCCGCCCACGAACCCGCCGTCCACGCCGACCACCCCGCCGTCGTCGCCCAGCACGCCGCCCCCGGCGGGAAACTGCTCGACCGCGCCCGAGTGGGCCTTCGGGACCGTCTACACCGCGGGCCAGACCGTCAAGCACGAGAGGAGCAAGTACGGCGACCCGAACGGCCCGGCCTCCGGTGAGGGCAAGCACCTGTGGCGCGCCCGGTACTGGACGCAGGGCTCGGAGCCCGGCTGGACGCAGCAGTGGGAGGACCTCGGCCGCTGCTGATCGATCAGGTCCCGCGGCGGGTCACCCCGGTGATCCGCCGCGGGCCGCGGTGTCGCGGAACTCGGTGGCCGGAGCGGCGTCCGGGGTGGCGTACTTGCGCTGCTCGGCCTCGCGCAGCTGGACCCGCCGGATCTTGCCGGAGATCGTCTTGGGCAGCTCGGTGAACTCGAGCCGGCGGATCCGCAGGTACGGCGACAGGTGCGTCCGGCAGTGCTCGAAGATCGACTGTGCCGTGGCCTCGTCGGCGGCCCACCCCTCGGCCAGCACCACGTACGCCTTGGGCACGTGCAGCCGCAGGGCGTCCGGTGAGGGCACGACGGCCGCCTCCACGACGGCCTCGTGCTCGATCAGCACGCTCTCCAGCTCGAACGGCGAGATCCGGTAGTCGGAGGCCTTGAAGACGTCGTCGGTACGCCCCACGTACGTGATGTAGCCGTCGGCGTCGCGCGAGCCGATGTCGCCGGTGTGGTAGTAGCCGCCGGCCATGGCGCTGCCGGTGAGCTCCTCGTCGCCGTGGTAGCCGACCATCAGGCCGAGCGGCCGTGGATCCAGCTCGAGGCAGATCTCGCCCTCGTCGGCGGGCTCCCCGGTCAGCGGGTCGATCAGCGCCACCCGGTAGCCGGGCACCGGGCGTCCCATGGATCCCGGCCGGACCGGCTGGCCGGGGGTGTTGGCGATCTGCACCGTGGTCTCGGTCTGGCCGAACCCGTCGCGGATGGTCACGCCCCAGGCCTTCTGCACCTGCTCGATGACCTCGGGGTTGAGCGGCTCGCCGGCGCCGACCACCACGCGCGGCGGGGTGTCGAGCGCGCCGAGGTCGGACTGGATCAGCATGCGCCACACGGTCGGCGGCGCGCAGAAGCTCGTGACGCCGCACCGCCGCATCTGCTGCAGCAGCTTCGGCCCGTCGAAGCGCGAGTAGTTGTAGATGAAGACGCACGCCTGCGCGTTCCACGGCGCGAACACGTTGCTCCACGCGTG
The DNA here is from genome assembly GCF_016464385.1 of Nucisporomicrobium flavum. Classification (GTDB taxonomy): domain Bacteria; phylum Actinomycetota; class Actinomycetes; order Mycobacteriales; family Micromonosporaceae; genus Actinoplanes; species Actinoplanes flavus_A. Next base: position 354,864 of record NZ_JADMLH010000003.1, read on the forward strand.
CTTGGCCCAGCCCGGCGACGAGATGTTCAGGTGCACGTCGCCGGGGCGCAGGCCGATCCAGTACATCGTCGAGATGTGTCCCACCGGGTACGAGGCGTGGGTGTGCTCCACCAGCTTGGGGCGGGCCGTCGTACCGGAGGTGAAGTAGAGCAGCAACGTGTCGTCGGCCCTCGTCACGCCGTCGGGCCGGAAGTCGGCGGCCGCGTCGTACGCGTCGTGGAACGAGTGCCAGCCCTCGACGGGCGGGCCCACCGCGATGCGGGTGACCGTGTCGACGCCGGTGAACCGGTCGGCCGCGGACGACAGCGCGATGACGTGCTGGGCCTCGCCCCGGCGCACCCGGTCGCGGGCGTCCGCGGCACCGAGCAGCGGCGTCGCCGGGATGATGACCGCGCCGAGCTTCATCATGGCCAGGATGGCGTCCCACAGCTCGACCTGGTTGCCGAGCATGAGCACGACCCGGTCGCCGCGGCGCACCCCGCGGTCGCGGAGCCAGGTGGCCACGCGGTTGGACCGTTGCGCCATCTCGGCGAACGAGAAGCGCTGCTCGGAGCCGTCCTCCTCGACGATCCACAGCGCCGGGTCGTCGTTGCCCTCGGCGATGACGTCGAACCAGTCGAGCGCCCAGTTGAACTCGGTCAGCCGTGGCCACTCGAAGCCCGCGTAGGCGCCGGCGTAATCCTCGCGGTGCTCCAGCAGGAAGTCCCGGGCCACGCGGAACGCCGCCGTGCTCTCTGTCGCCGCCATGTGCTCCAGGCTGCTCCCGTGGCCCGCGGCCGCGCCACCCCCGGATGGGGGTGGGCCACCGGGACCAACGGCACTTGCCCGCGGTCAGCGCTCGGTGGCCGCGCCGACCTTCCGGTCCGCCTCCCGGGCCTGCGGCGGGGCGGCGGCGCTCATCGCGGCCGCCGCGTGCTCCTTGGCCAGGGCGACCGGGAACGCCCGGGTCGCCTGCCAGAGCCGGAAGATCAGCCACAGCTCGAAGCCGAGCAGGAGCGCGCCGGCCACGATCGACGTCGCGATCACCCAGCCGGTCAGCGGGCCGACGATGAACACGGCCATCTCGAACTCGATGCCGCTGACCAGGTGCGTACGGATCCGGTGCGACAGCAGCAGCTGGCGCAGGCGGGCCCGGGTGCCCTGCGGGATCACCCGGGCGGCGGGGTCGCCGGGGCCGGCGGGCGGGACCGGGCCGCGGGCCTCGACGAGCTGGTCGCGCATGCTCTGGCGGACCTTCGCCATCTGCTGCGAGTTCAGGTAGCGGAACAGGTCCAGGAAGACCACGACCGCCAGCGTCCACAGGTACGCCGCCGAGCCGGTCCTCGCGTACTGGCCGCCGAAGAGCGCCAGCGCGCAGGCGAAGACGCGGAGGCGGTCGAACACGAAGTCGAACCAGGTGCCGAAGAGGGAGCCCGTACCGTTCAGCCGGGCGATCTTGCCGTCCATGCAGTCGACGACGAAGCTCACGTGGAACAGCAGGGCGCCCGCGACGAGCCACCACCGGTCCTGCATCGCGAAGCAGGCGGCCGCGGCCAGGCCCAGCAGCGTGGCCACCCCGGTGAGCAGGTTCGGCGTGACCCGGCGGTACGGCGAGACGAGCCGGACCAGCCGCACCGCCACGGGATCGACGAGCAGCACCGTCCACCACGCGTCGCGGTCCTTGTAGGTCTGCTCGCGGATCTCCTGCAGCGATGAGCGTCGCACCATAACCCCAATCAACGCGACGATCGAGTCTCGGAAACTACTTTTGCCCTATTTGTGACATGCGCCGGGCCCCGTCATCCACCGTCGCGGAAATGTCACGTTACAAGAACCGCCCTGCATAGTAACGTCCGTTCATGGTCAACCGTCGATATCCGGTGGACCGTGCGGCGGCCTCCGACGCGCCCGCCGGCCCGGGGTCCACGGCGACGGCGGCGACCCCGCCCGGCGTCGCGGAGGACCCGCCCGCCATCCACTACGACGACGAGGAACGCCCCGCCCGCAGCCTCACCGGCAAGGTCGGCGCCGGGGTCGCCGCGGTCGCTTTCACCGTGGCGCTCCTGGTGCTGTGGCAGGTGTTCCGGCCCCTCGCCCAGGGCAGCCAGTACTACCTGATCGTCTTCCTGGCCGGCACGCTGCCGCTGGTCTTCCTCGGCTACCGCAGCGGCCTGCCCGGCGCGGCCCGGCGCCACCCGAACCGGCCCACCGTCGCCGACTGGGCGCTGACCGTCGTCACCCTGCTCGTCTGCCTGTACCCGCTCAACCCGCTGACCGGTGGCTACAACGGCTTCCTCGACCGGCAGGGCCTGCTCGACACCACCGACGTCGTCGCCGGCGCCGTGCTGCTGGTGCTCGTCGTCGAGGCGTGCCGGCGGACCACCGGGCTCGCCCTGCCGATCGTCTGCCTCGGCTTCCTGGCGTACGGCTACTACGGCGGTCTCCTGCCGCAGAACTGGACCATCGCGCACGCGGGGCTGGACTTCGCGCAGATCGTCGACGCGCTCTACAACTCGGCGAGCGGGTTCTACGGCACGCCGCTGGACGTGGCGGCCACGTACATCGTGCTGTTCACGATCTACGGGGCCGTCCTCGACCTCTCCGGCGCGAGCCGCTTCTTCGTCGATCTGTCCGTGGCCGCGTTCCGCAGGTCGCGCGGTGCTGCCGGGCGTACGGCTGTCGCCGCGGGCTTCCTGCTCGGGACCGTGTCCGGATCGGGCACCGCGACCGCCGTCAGCGTCGGCGCGGTGACCTGGCCGATGCTGCGCCGGGCCGGCTATCCGCCCGAGCAGGCCGGCGGCATGCTCGCCGCGGCGGGGGTCGGCGCGATCCTGTCGCCGCCGACGCTCGGGGCCGCGGCGTTCATCGTCGCGGAGTACCTCGACGTCTCCTACCTGACCGTCCTGGGCTGGGCGATGATCCCCACGGCCCTCTACTACCTGGGCATCCTGCTCGCCGTCGAGATCGACGTCCGGCGCTTCGGCGTACGGGCGGTCGAAGCGCCCCAGGTCAGCGCGCTGCGCCTGCTGGGCCGGTTCGGCTACCACTTCTCGTCGCTCGTGCTGATCGTCGTCCTGCTCGCCCTCGGGCAGAGCGCCACCCGCGCGGTGGTGTACGCGACCGTGCTCGCGGCGGCGCTGTCCTTCCTCGACCGGCAGGCGTGGCTGACCCCGCAACGGCTGTTCGCGGCGCTGTCCGCGGGCGTACGCGGGGTCCTCCCGGTCGTGGCCGTCTGCACCGCGGCGGGCATCATCACCGCGACCACGACGAAGACCGGCCTCGGCGCCCAGCTCGCCTCGCTGCTGGTCAGTGGCGCCCAGGCGATCACCGACAACCCGGTGGCGGTGCTGGCGCTCACGGTCGTCCTGGCCGCGGTCGCGCTCGCCGTGCTCGGTCTCGCCGTGCCGGTGACCGCCAGCTTCATCATCGGCTGGGTGATCATCGGGCCGGCCCTGCTCGGCCTCGGGGTGTCCGCGCCGGCCGCCGCGATGTTCGTCTTCTACTACTCGGTGCTCTCCGAGGTCACGCCCCCGACGGCCCTGGCGGCGGTCGGCGCGAGCGCGATCACCGGCGGCCGGGCGGTCCCCACGATGTGGCAGGCCCTCAAGTACGCCCTCCCGGCGTTCCTGGCGCCGATCGCCTTCGTGCTCACCGGCCGGGGCGAGTATCTGCTGGCCCGCGGCCCGGTCACCGGCATCCTGTGGGCCACCGCCGTCGCGGCCCTCGCGGTGGCCGGGCTCGCCATCGCGACCGGCGCCTGGGTGCCCGGCATCGGACCGGCGGGTACGCCCAGCCGCGTCCTCGGCGGCCTCGCCGGGCTGCTCCTGCTCTACCTCGCGCCGTGGACCATCGCGGCCGGCGCCGTGGCGCTCGCCCTGGCCGCGGGCATCGCGTACGTCCGGCGGCCGCAACCGGGCCGTCCGGAACCGGAAGGTCGTCCGGCACCGACGGGGAGGAACCGATCATGAAGAAGGCATGGGCCTGGGCGGCGGTGGCGACGCTGGCGCTCACCGGCTGCGGCGGCAAGCAGGACGCGGCCGACACCGACACGGGCGGGGCGGTCACCTGCGACGTCGCCAAGGAGACCCGCGTCGGCATCGCCACCGGCAACTCGACCGGGGTGTACTTCGCGCTGGGCAACGCGTACGCGGAACAGATCGGCGCCTCCGGCGGCAAGCTGAAGGCGACCGCGTCGGAGACCGGCGCCTCCGTGCAGAACATCCAGCAGCTCGTCGCGGGCGAGTTCGACGTGGCCTTCTCCCTCGCCGACAGCGCGGCCGACGCGGTCAACGGCACCAACAGCTTCACCGCGAAGCGGCCCGTCCAGGCGCTGGCCCGCATCCACACCAACTACACCCAGGTCATCGTCCGCAAGGCGGCCGGCATCAAGGACGTGGCGGGCATGCGCGGCAAACGCGTCTCGACCGGCTCGCCGAAGTCCGGCACGGAGGTCATCGCCAACCGGGTGCTGACCGCGGCGGGCCTCGACCCGGCCAAGGACGTCCAGGCGCAGCGCCTCGACCTCGCCAAGACCGTTGACGGCATGAAGGACGGCTCGATCGACGCGCTGTTCTGGTCCGGCGGCCTGCCCACCCCCGGCATCACGGACCTCCTGACGACCGCCGGCGGCCAGGTCCAGTTCCTCGACATCACGCCGGTCCTCGGGGACCTCAAGAAGATCAATCCGGTGTACGAGCAGGGCACCATCCCCGCGGCCACGTACAAGTCGGCGGCGGACGTGGCCACCATCGTGGTCCCGAACCTCCTGCTGGTCCGCGAGAACCTGGACGCGAACGTCGCCTGCGCGCTCACCCGGACGCTGTTCGAGAAGCAACCCCAGCTCGCCCAGGCCAACGCGGCCGGCAAGGAGATCAGCCTCGACAAGGCCCGCAAGACCGAACCGGTCACCCTGCACCGCGGCGCCGTCAAGGCCCTCGACGACCTGGGCGCGCCGAAGTAAATGCGTTGAGGGCGCCCGCCCGGGCGTCCTAACGTAAGCCCCGTTCCGCACGGCGGCACGGACCGGAGGGAGTAGGCATGCACGGCAGCACCGCGAACCGATCGCGCACCCCGCGCACGCAACACCCGGGTCCGGCCCGGCGACGCGCCTGATCACCGCCTCGCCGAAGCCGCCGCCCGGTTCGGGCCGGCGGCTTTTTCATGGCCGCGGCCCAGAGGAAGGGCCACGGCTCTCTCGACCGGGGCCCGGGAGGGTCGGTGACCGGCGCGGGCCGGCCACGGCGGGTACGACGACCGCCGGGCTCGCCGGCAGGGAACACTTGCGCTACCCCGCCAACGCGCCGGCCCACCACCCCCTACGAGACCCGCCCCCATGGCGCAGCTGGACAGCGCGCGACGCTACGAACGTCGAGGCCGCAGGTTCGAATCCTGCTGGGGGCGCCGCGTGGTTCACGAGGCGTATTCGTTCGAGATCTCGGTGGCGTAGTTCTTCCACAGCGGCTTCATGGTCTCCGCGTTGACCGGCTGCCCGGAATCGATCATGGCTTTGAAGTCGCGGAAGTACTGCACGTACAGGTCCGGCGTGAACGTGTTCAGCATGACCGCGTTCTCGTCGCCGATGTTGGCGAACGTGTGCGGCGCTCCGGTCGGCACGATGACCCAGGTGCCCGGCCCGGCGTCGTACTGGTCCTCGCCGACGGTGAACCGGAACGTTCCCGCCAGCACGTAGAAGCCCTCGTCGTGCTGGGCGTGGCGGTGCTGCAACGGGCTCGGGGTGCCCGGCGGAATGGTGACCTCGGCGAACCCCAGCCGGTGGTCGGTGTGCTCGCCGTTCTCCAGGATGCGGATCTGCTGCGCCCCGCTGCCGAGGATCTCGCCCTCACCGGGGCGGACGATGTTCACCTTCGCCACGACTTCTCCCATTGTCATTGCCTGTCCTGGTCACCACCATCCTGTTCCGGTTCGGCCGTGCGCGTCTTGGTCGTCTGCGCACGGTTGCTGGTCACCAGTGCGCGGGCGTTGTAGCCGTACGTCGACTTGAAGAGCTTGCTGAAATGGGTGGGATCGGTGAATCCCCACCGGGCGGCCACCGCGGTGACCGTACGTCCGCTGCCGGTCAGCTCGGCCCGGCAGCGCTCCAGGCGGCGGCGCCGGATCAGGGCCGCGACGGTGAGCGGCTGGTCCTCGAACAGTTTGTGCAGCCGGCGTACGGAGATGTGGTGGGCGGCGGCGATGCCGGGCGGGGACAGATCGGGATCGGCCAGCCGGGCCTCGATGTAGCCGGTGATCCGGTTCCGCAGCCACTCGTCGGGGGCCGGCTGCTCGTCACCCAGCCGGGCCTCCAGCGCGACCGCGATCAGCTCGATGATGGCGGCCGCCGACCGCAGCGCCTCCGTCTTGCGGAACCCGGTCGCCGAGCGCGCGGACTCCCGGGCCAGCACGGAGACGAGAGCACCCGGACCGTGGCTGCCGTCGATGCGTTCGCCGATGAGCCGGTCGAGCTGCGCGGGCCGGATCCGGAGCTCCCGGCGGGGAACCAGGACGGTGACGTGCGTCGCGGCGGTGCTCTCGAACCGGAGCGTGCGCGTGGGATCGAGCAGCACGAGGTCGGCCGGCCCGAGGTCGGCGTGGCCGCGCCCCTGCTCGACCCGCGTCCGGCCCCGGGCCATCACCTTGATCGCCAGGTGTTCGCCGTCGGAGGCGTCGCGCTCCCGACCGATACAGGCGCTCGCGGGCGTGTCGAGGGAGACCAGCCGCAGCGGCCCGAGGTCACGGGTTTCGATCCGGCCCCGGAAGCCGGGCCCGGCCAGCTTGTTGACCAGCGGCGGAAACCCGCTGGCGGCCAGCTCGTCCTGGAACGTCTCGAGGTCGCCGATCACCGGTCAACGATACGGCGACTCTTCCGTCCGGGCCCGGTGTCCGGCCGGGCTCAGAGCGGGCGCAGCGCCCGGCCACCCGGCCGGGCGCTGCGTCTTGCTGGTCAGCGGACGTACAGGTCGTAGACCGTGCGGTTGTTGCTGTGCACGCAGCGGTAGAACTCCCAGCGGTGCTCGTTCGAGAGCTGGCGGCCGGTGTTGTCGCACTCGTTGCGGTTGGTGACGCCGGTCTTGTGGAGGTACAGCAGCTCGGTGTCGGAGCGGTTGTAGTACATGGTGTTGTCGACGACGTACTCGCCGAGCTCGTTGCCCGGGTTGAGCACGTTGTCCGCGTCGAAGTGCCAGTGCACGCCGAGCCAGAGGCGGCTGTGCGCGTTCTCGTCGGCCGCGGCGGAGAAGCTGGTGAAGGTACGCGGCCCGGACGCGTTCGGGTCGTCGGTCGTGCCGGTGTAGGTGATGTTGTCGCGGCCGAACCAGTGCTCCATGACGTGCGCCCAGGTGTAGGCGAAGGTCGCGTGGCCGGACACGTACGCGGGGAACGGCGGCGAGAAGCGGCGGCCCTGCCGGTCGATCGAGAGCGGCTGCCAGTCCCCGTCCGGCTCGGTGTCCGCGTTGCCGTCCTCGCCGGCGCGGTGGATGCCCATGTCGGGCCGCCACAGGTCGACGGAGCCGAGGAACTTACGGTCCCAGGCGAGGATCGAGGCGTCCGCGAGGCCCGTCGCCACCTGGGCGAACAGCTTCACCTTCACCGTGGCCGGCACCTGCTGACCGTCGGCGATGATCTGGGTGTGCTGCAGGAGCTGGCCCGGCGGCTTGTAGGTGCCGTTGACGTCGTTCGCCCAGAAGAACGCGGCCTTCGTCTGGTCGGGCGTACGGACCGTCGAGTTCCACGCGCCGTAGGCCTTCACCTCGTTGAACTGCGCGGTGTACTCGTCGCTGGCCAGGACCTCGGCGTACGTGTCGGCGTCGGCCGGCGCGGCGGGGCGGAACTGGGATCCGCTGGACATCACGAACGGCGTGACGTTGCCCCAGTTCGGCGTGACGACCGGGCCGGTGGGCGTGGCCGGCTGCCAGGCGCCGACCTCGCTGTCTGGGGTGTACGTCATCAGATCGCCGGCGTGGTCGTTGGCGCGCCGCTGCAGCGTGGCCACCGCGGTCTGCTGTCCGATCGACTGGCCGGCGGCCTGCTGGGCGGAGGCCGGGATGTCGGTCTGTGCGGTGGCCAGCTCGTCGTCGAAATTGAAGCCGAGCGGGCCGAAGACGCCGGTGAGCGCGTCGTGGGCGGCGTAGTCGAGGGCGGTGTTGAAGTCGCCGCCGCTGCCGACCTTCAGCGTGTACGGCTGACCGAGGCAGTCCACCGCCCGCTGCGCGCAGAGCACGGAGTTGGCGGCGTCGTACATGGACACGTACATGATGGCCGCCGAGCGCGCGAGCGGGCCCGGGCCGATGTCGTTGGTCTCCCGGAACGTCTGGAGCAGCACGCCGTTCCAGTAGTTCACGTGGTCGGCGGGTCCGGCGGCGGACGCCGGCGCAGGCGTGACGGCTTGCAGGGTTGCGGCGGACAGCGCCCCGGCCGCCATGAGCGCGCCGAGGCGGCGCAGGCGTGCCGCGACGGGTTTTCGGGCAGACAGCATCGTTTCCAAACCTCCCCGTGATTTATGCATCACTCCTGGTGACGCATGAGGCGACTCTACGAAGGGAGGCTGGAGGGGCGTCGGCCGCCGATGGGCCGGAGAACCGTGACCGAACGGCCGTTGACGGTGGTCCTATGTGGTCGTGCGGAGCCAGCCGCCGTCGATGTAGTACGTCGACCCGGCCATGTAGCTCGCGCGCGGCGAGCACAGGAACACGAACAGGTTGGCGATCTCCTCGGGATCGGCGAACCGGCCGATCGGCGCGTTGTCGTCGGCGACCTTCTGCAGGTACGCCTCCCACGTCGTGTCCGTGCCCGCGGTGAGCAGCTTGGCCGTCTTCTGCCAGTCCGGCGTCATCACCAGGCCGGGGTTGACCGCGTTGACCCGGATGCCGTCGCCGATCAGCTCGTCGGCGAGGCACTTGGAGAACATCACGAGCGCGGCCTTGGTGACGTTGTAGATCGGTTCGTAGCCCAGCGGCTGGGTCGCGCAGATCGACGCGTTGTGCAGGATCACCCCGCCGCCGCGGGCCTTCATGCCGGGAGCGAAGGCGCGGGCGAGGCGGACCGCCGCCATCACGTGCAGATCCCAGTACGCCTGCCAGCGCTCGTCGGATGCCTCGAGGATGGTCTCCTCGCTCCCGGTGCCCGCGTTGTTGATCAGGATGTCGGCGCCGCCGAACTCCTCGCCGACCGCCGAGGCGAGGGCCGCCACGCCGTCGGGCCGGGCGATGTCGGCGGGGACGGCGAGCGCCCGTACGCCGAAGTCCGCGGTGATCGTCTCCACCACGGACCGCAGGCGTTGCTCGTCGCGGGCGCACAGCGCGAGGTGGACGCCCTCGGCCGCGAGGCCGCGGGCGACCGCCAGGCCGATGCCCACGCTGCCGCCGGTGATCACGGCGACCTTGCCGCCGAGCTGAAGATCCATGCCGCCTCCCGGTTCCCGTGCAAGCACCGTCGCACGAAACCCGGATCACCGCAGCGGCTCGCCCACCTCGTGCAGGTGCCGCAGCGCGATGCCGTACGACTCCAGCAGCCCGGTCTCCTCGTAGGGCACGCCGATCTCCGCGCAGTACGCCCGCACGATCGGCTGGGCCCGGCGCAGGTTCGGCGTCGGCATGGCCGGGAACAGGTGGTGCTCGATCTGGTAGTTGAGCCCGCCCAGCGCGATGTCCGTCAGCCGGCCGCCCCGGACGTTGCGGGAGGTCAGCACCTGCTTGCGGAGGAAGTCCTCGCGGCCCGTGGGGTGCGGCATGCCCTTGTGGTTCGGCGCGAACGTCATCCCGAGGTAGACGCCGAACAGAGCCTGGTGCACGGCGGCGAAGGCGAGCGCCTGCAGCGGGCTCAGCACGACCAGCAGTGCGGTCACGTACGCGACCAGGTGGAGAGCGAGCAGCGCCGCCTCGAGTCCGCGGCGCTTGATGCCGCCCGCGCGCAGGGCCCTGATGCTGTCCTTCTTGAGGCTCAGGCCGAGCAGGGTCAGCAGCGGGAAGAACAGCCACGCCTGGTGGCGCGTCAGCCAGCGGTTGAACCGGCCGCGCCGGTTCCGCGCCGCCTCGGTGGACCACACCAGCACCGCGGGCGTGACGTCCGGGTCGAGGTCGTCGTGGTTCGGGTTCGCATGGTGCTTGGTGTGCTTGTCCATCCAGTAGCCGTAGCTCATGCCGATCGCCAGGTTGCCGGCGATCCGGCCGGCGCGGGCGCTGGGCTCGTTGGTGCGGAAGACCTGCCGGTGCGCGAGGTCGTGGGCCACCAGCGCCACCTGCGCGAAGGTCACCGCGAGGAACGCCGCGACAGCCAGCGTCCACCAGGAGGAGCCCACGAGCAGGAAGGCGGTCCACCCGCCGGCGAGCATCAGCGCCACGACGCTCAGCCGTACGGCGTAATAGCCGGGCTTGCGGGCCAGCAGGCCCGCCTCGGTGATCCGGCGGGCCAGCTCGGCGAAGTCGCTGCCGGTCGCGGCCCTGGGCCGCTCGATCGTCGTCATGCGTCAAGGCTCCCGGCGGCGGGCGGGACAGTCAGGAGTGCAGACCCCCATGGAAGAGGGGTGCCAGCACTACCGCTTTCGGTGGCGCCGGCCGCCGAGAATGGCGGCATGGAGACGCGGGCGTGGGTACGCGACGGGCTGCGCGCCGTGGCCGACGGTGTGATCGCCGTGGGACTGGCGCTGACGAACTTCCCCCTGCTGGTGCTCTGGATCGTGGCGCTCGTGCTCACCCCTGTCGCCGGCATCGGCCTGGTGGCGCTGCCGTTCGTCACCTGGCTGGTGCGCGGACGGGCCGATCTGGCGCGCCGGCTGGCCGCCCGCGCCGGCGTGGCGATCGCGCGGCCGTACGCGCCGCGGCCGGAGAACGCGCGGCTCGGCGGCTGGCGCCGGTACCGGTGGATCCTCACCGACCCGGCCACCTGGCGGGATCTGGCGTGGCTGCTTCCCGGTGGCCTCGCCGGCCTGGTCCTCGGCGTCCTCTCGCTGGCCCTGCCGCTGTACGGCATCGAGGGCATCACGCTGCTGCCGCTGTGGCTCTCGCTCGGCCTGGACTCGTACGGCTACGGGATCTACTGGCCGATCCAGACCCTCGGCGAGGGGATGATGTCGCTGCCGCAGGGCGTGCTGATCCTGGCGGCCGGCGTCGCCGTGGCGCCCGCGCTGCGGTGGGTCGACGCCCAGTTCACCAGGCTGTTCCTCGCCCCGACCAGGGCGGCGGACTTGCGGCTGCGCGTGGCGCACCTGACGGAGACGCGGGCCGACACCGTGGACGCGCAGGCCGCCGAGCTGCGCCGGATCGAACGCGACCTGCACGACGGCGCGCAGGCCCGGCTGGTCTCGCTCGGCATGACCATCGGGCTCGCCGAGGAACTGCTGGAACGCGACCCGGCCGCCGTACGCAAGCTGCTCGCCGAGGCCCGCGAGGCCAGCGGTTCCGCGCTGGTCGAGCTGCGCCACCTCGTGCGCGGCATCCACCCGCCGGTCCTCGCGGAGCGCGGCCTGGACGGCGCGGTGCGGGCGTTGGCGCTCAACCTGCCGCTGCCGGTCGGGGTCGAGGTGGACCTGCCGGGACGGCCGGAGACCCCGGTGGAGTCGGCCGCCTACTTCGCCGTCGCGGAGGCCCTGACCAACGTGGTCCGGCACAGCGGCGCGCAGACGGCCGCGGTCTCCATCCGGTACGCCGACGGCGCGCTGGCGATGGTGGTGCTCGACGACGGCCGGGGCGGCGCCGACCCGGGCGCGGGCACGGGCCTGCGGGGCATGGGGCGCCGGCTGGCCGCCTTCGATGGCACGATGACGCTGTCCTCGCCGCCCGGCGGCCCGACCGTCGTGACCATGGAGCTCCCGTGCGCGTTGTCATCGCCGAAGACCTCGCACTCCTCCGTGAGGGCCTGACGCGGATCCTCACGGCGTTCGACATCGAGGTGGCCGAGGCGGTCGACAACGGGCCGGCGCTGCTGCCCGCGCTGCTACGGCACCGGCCGGACGTCGCGGTGGTGGACGTACGGCTCCCGCCCACGTTCACCGACGAGGGCCTGCAGGCCGCGATCGCCGCCCGGGCGGAGGTTCCCGGCCTGCCCGTCCTCGTGCTGTCGCAACACGTCGAGCCGCTGTACGCCCGCGAGCTGCTGACCGACCGCCGCGGGGGAGTGGGCTACCTCCTCAAGGACCGGGTCTCCGACGTGGCGCAGTTCGTCGACGCCGTACGCAGGGTCGCGGCGGGCGGCACCGCGATGGACCCGGAGGTCGTGTCGCAGCTGCTCGCCCGCCGCGGACCGCTCGCCGCGCTGACCCCGCGCGAACGCGAGGTGCTCGGTCAGATGGCCGAGGGCCGCTCCAACGCGGCGATCGCGGCGAAGCTCTTCGTCACCGAGAAGGCCATCAGCAAGCACATCAACAACATCTTCACCAAGCTCGCGATGCCGCCGTCGGACGACGACAACCGCCGGGTGCTCGCCGTGCTCGCCTACCTCAACGCGTGAGCCGTCAGCCGGCCGCCCGGTACGCCCTCCTGCCTAGAACGTGACCAGGCCGAGGTTCACGCCATTGGCGCCACCTCGTACCTCCACCGGGAAAAGGTGCTGCTCACGGGTCTCTCCGAAACATACCGACCATGAATCCCGGGCAACCGCGGAGCGCGAGCAGACCCACCGCGCCACAAAGCCGGTATCGGGCGTCGTGAGGTCCGCGGCCGCTTCCACGGCGTAGCTGCTGGACCGGTTGTTACGCACGATCACCGCTGTCTGAATGGCGATCCCACTGGGCGCCTTGATCCCGCAGACCTGAGCCCCCACGTCCGAGGCGATCGACTTAGTGCCGGCGCAGTACCACCGGGAAGAGCTGGAGTCGATGGGATTGGTGTTCCCGTAGGCTCGCCAGACGCCTGCCCTGTCGGCCGCCGCGGCAGGGCCGGCGGTCGCCACACTGACGCCTGCGACAGCGCTGATGCCGGCCAGCACCGAGGCGGTCAACCTTGTGAGTTTAAATCCATGCTCCTCAATACGGATGAAGCGAGAAACTCCACAGTAGACCAATTTGTTGGCCTTCGCGGGCCGGTGAGCCGTCAGCCGGCCGCCCGGTACGCCTTGCCGGCCTCGGTCGGGCTGGTCGCGTTCCGGTAGAGCCCGTACGGCAGCGAGTCGCCGACCGCCGGCAGCGAGAACCAGGCGTACCGCTCGACGTAGGAGGCGGCGTTCAGCTGCTTCGTGCTGTTGGTGATGAACGCGGTGATCTGCGCGGTGTCCGGGAACTTCGGCGTGCCGGTGAAGTTCATCAGGCCGTACTCGGTGACCCAGATCGGCAGGTTGTAGCGGTTGTGCACGGCCTGCACGTACCCCATGAACTGCCCGACGGCCGCGTCGCTGAAGTCCGAGCCGTACCAGTGCAGCGTGATGAAGTCGACCTTGAGGCCGCGCTGGCGGGCGCCGGTCATGAACCGGTCGAGCCAGCCGCCCGGGGTGTCCCCGCCGTACGCGACGGCCGGGCTGCCCAGCCGCATCCCCGTGCTCTGCAGCTGCGGCCACAGGCCCAGCGCCTGTTCCACGGTCATCTCGGCCTGGCCGGCCAGGTCCGGCTCGTTGAAGCCGAGCAGCGTCGAACCTTCGGACTTCACCTTGGCCAGATTCGCGGCCGTGACGACGTTCTCGTCCCAGATCATCGGCACGAATTCGGCGTCCGCGGGCATCGCGTCATTGTTCGTGCCCCAGTTGTAGTACCACTTCGCCCCGACGTCCTTGACGGCACCGGAAAGGCCGTCGAACTGCCAGGTGCTCACGCCTTTCTTCCCCGAGGCGGGGGCGGTGGTGCCTCCTGCCGGAAGCGCCCATTTCTGGTTCGCCGCGCCGGTGCAGGACCAGATCTGCAGGCGCGTCCCGGCGGCGTCCAGGCACTTGCCCGAGCCGGTGTTGACCAGCTGCCCGCTGCGCGCCGACCACTTCTGCGCACCCGTGCCGTTGCACTCGTACAGCTGCACCCGGGCGCCGTCGGCGCGCGAGGCCGCGGCGACGTCGAGGCACTTCCCGAGCGCCTGCACGGCCTCGCCGTCGACGGTCCAGCGCTGCGCGGCGGTGCCGTTGCAGTCCCAGAGCTGTACGGCGGTGCCGTTGGCGGAGTTGGCGCCGGCCACGTCGACGCATTGGCCGGTGCTCCCGGTGATCAGGCCGGCCGTGGCGGCCATGGCCTGGGTGACCCCGAGGACGCCGAGACCGGCGACGACGACACTGGAGACGACAATCGCTAGGGAGCGCCGCCGGCGCGGCTGTGACGCTGACATGCCCGGCAACCTAACCGAGGCAATGGTTGCCGGGCACATCGCCGACGCGGATTTAACCGACCCCTAAGCGGAGGGCTTTTTCTTTTCCTTAGAAGTGTTATCGGCGCCAGGCGAGCGTGGCTACGCGACCTTGTTCTCCCGATGCCCAGCACGCTCCCCGGACGCATTGCACCGCGTCGTAACTGCCGCCGTCGAACTCGGTCCACGTCTGTCCGCCGTCGCGGCTGAGGTCGCTGCCGGTGGGCCCGACCGCCAGCGCCGTACGGGCGCCCAGCCACGCCGCGCCCGAGCGGTATTCGCCCGGCTCCTGACGGGCGGGGACCCAGCTCCGGCCGCCGTCACGGGTGGTCGCGGCGGCGCCGGGCGCGGTCTCCGGCACGGCGTAGTCGCCGCCCACCGCGATCCCGTGCCGCGGGTCACGGAAGGCCAGGCTGTAGACGCCCGCGCTGGGACCGCTCGGGATGCCGCTGTCGCTGACCTGCCAGGTGCGGCCGCCGTCCGTGGTGGCGAACACGCGGGCCCTTTCGCCGCCGCCCGTCGCGAACCAGGCTCGGCCGGCGCCGCCGTGGTCCGCCGTCACCAGGCACGTGCCGCTCGCGGCGAACGCGAACTCGCCGGGCAGCGCGTCGGGCATGCCGGTGGTGGACCGCACCGACCAGGACCGGCCGCCGTCGGACGTGGCGAGGATCCGGAACCGGCCACCGACCGGGTCGGACAGGGCCAGGCCGTGGCGGCGGTCGAGGAACGTCACGCAGTCGTAGAACGCCGCCGGGTCGTCGTTGCGGAACGTCTCCGCCCAGGTGCGCCCGCCGTCGCCGGTCACGTACAGGCGGGACTGGTCGCCCTCGCCGATGGTCAGCGCGACGGCGTGGTCCGCGTCGAACGCCTCGATGTCACGGAACTGCAGGTCCGCTGTGCCCGGGGGATCCACGCGCTGCCACGAGCGGGCGCCGTCGACCGTACGCAGGACCGTGCCGGCGGAACCGGCCACCCAGGCGACCTTGTCGCTGACCGGCGCTAGGCCGCGGAAGCGGGCCGTGACGCCGGTGTCGGAGAGCCGCCACACCGGTGCCGGGGCGCCCGTGGTGAAGCCGCCCGCGGCGGCGAGGGTGACCAGGCCGAGCGCGGCCATCGAAAGCTTTCGAATCATGCCCGGAACCTACTCCCACCGGCGGAGGACGCGCTCTTCGTCACAGCCGGAAGATGCCATGTCCGTAACACCGGCAGCCGACCATGGGGGTATGCAGACCGCGCCCCACCGGCTCCCCGTGACCGTGGCTATCACCCGCCGCGCCGATCCCTCCCGCAACGCGGAGATGCTGGCCTGGGTGCGCGCCGGCGCGGCGCTGGCCGAGGACTTCCCGGGCTTCCTCGGCGTCGGCTGGATCCGGCCCGGCCCGGGCTCGACCGACTGGCACATGCTGTACCGCTTCGCCGACGCCGAGGCGCTGCGGGCCTGGGAGGAGTCGTCGCAGCGGCAGTGGTGGCTGTCCTCGGCGCAGGGGATGGTGGAACACACCCGGGTCGAGAGGCGTACGGGCATCGAGGGCTGGTTCGACCCGCCGCGCGAGCACTCCGTGACCGAACCGGCCCCCGCCGCCCCGCCCCGGTGGAAGCAGGCGGTGACGATCT
This sequence comes from Nucisporomicrobium flavum, assembly GCF_016464385.1. GTDB lineage: Bacteria > Actinomycetota > Actinomycetes > Mycobacteriales > Micromonosporaceae > Actinoplanes > Actinoplanes flavus_A. The sequence goes on from NZ_JADMLH010000003.1 coordinate 370,703, forward strand.
GGGTGGGGTTCTTCCCGCTCAGCCTGCTTTCCGCGGTGACGCTCGGTCACCTGCTCGCCGGGCAACACGTCGTGGTGCGCACGCTGGCCAGCACGTTCGCGCTGACGCCGCTGATGACGTACCTCGTCCTGCCGCAGGTCACCCGCTCCCTGCAGTGGTGGCTGCAGGGCCGCCCGGCGCCCTGGCGGCGGTGAGCGGGGACTCCTCAGGTCGGCCGCGCGGCGCCCGATGGTCACCGCGAGGAGGCATATCCATGCGGCTGCGCAACTGGATCGCCGTGGTCGTCAGCGTGCTGCTGCTGGTGGCTGTCGGCATCGTCGGCGTGCTCGTGAACCGGTCGGCGCTGCGGGCGGCCGACACGGTGCACCGGGCCGACTCGCGCGCGCTCGCAGTCAACAACGCCACCCTCGCCGGGCAGATGCAGCTGCTCTCCGCCAAGGAGCTCAGCGAGTTCGCCGGCAGCCACAGCTTCGGGCTCGGCGCCGGGCAGGCCGCCGACCGGCAGGCCCTCGAGACGTACGTGCGCAAGTCGGCGGTGTTCCCCTACGGGGCCGCGCTGACCGCGCCGGACGGCACGGTCCTCAACGCGACCCGCCTGCACCCGCTGCCCGACCCCAGTGACCCCGGGTACGGCGTGATGCGAGCCCACCTGCTGGCCGGCAAGCCCGGCTTCTCGTCGCTGATGAGCGTGTACGACGGCACCGGCCGGAAGGTCGCCGTCGAGGCGGTCGCCGTTCCGATCCGGGTCGGCGGGACCGTGGCCGCGTTCCTCGTCGGCTACTACACGCTGGCCGACACGCCGCTGCAGGCGTACACCGCGAAACTGCGGTCGGACCTGCACCGGACCCTGGTCGTCGACACCACCGGCGCCGCCCTGTTCTCCAGCGAGACCACCATGATCGGGTTGAAGGCGGACCCGGCCGTCATCGCGGCGGTCAAGGCGCACCCCTCCGGCTCGACGTTCGTGGAGTACCGCGCCGGCAAGGTCGACATGATCGCGATCGTGGTCACCGGGGACGTGCTGCCGGGCGGCTGGGCGTACGTCCGGATCCAGACCATGGCGTCGTTCGACGGTGCCGTGCACAGCCGCAGCCAGACCATCAACGTGACGCTGCTCGCCATGCTGCTGATCGGCGCGGTCGGCATCTCGATCCTCGGGTACCGCACCCAGGTCCAGCGGCGGCGGGCGGACGAGAAGTTCCAGGCGCTGTTCCAGCACGCCCCGGACATGGTCGCGGTGCTCGACGCCGACGGCCGGGTGGCGTTCTCCAGCCCGAGCGCGGCCTCGGTGCTGCACTTCCCGGCCGGTTCGCTGCAGGGCAGCAGCGTCTTCGAGCTGGTGCACCCCGACGACCGGCAGCGGATGGTGGACGCGTTCGCCCGGCTGCTGGGCGAGCGCAACGGGGTGCTGCGGCTGCAGACCCGGATCCTCAACTCCGCCGGCTCGGCGACCTGGTTCGAGTTCACCGCCTCCAACCAGATGCACAACCCCTCCCTCACCGGCATCGTGATCAACGCCCGCGACGTCTCGGAGAACCGCGCGTTCCAGGAGCGGCTCGCGCACGAGGCCCAGCACGACGCGCTGACCGGGCTGCCGAACCGCCGCCGCATGCAGGACGCGCTGAGCTCCTCGCTGCGGCAGGAGTCGGTCGCGGTGCTCTTCGTCGACCTGGACGGGTTCAAGCCGGTCAACGACGCGTACGGCCACGAGGCCGGCGACGAGCTGCTGCGCCAGGTGGCCGAGCGGCTCAGCGCCTGCGTCCGCAGCAACGACGTGCTGTCCCGCGTCGGCGGCGACGAGTTCGTCGTGCTCATGCCCGGCATCACGGACCGATCGGACGCCGACGCGATGAGCGAGCGGGTCCGGCTGTGCGTCGAGCGCCCGTTCTTCGTGCTCGGCAACGAGGTCGCGATCGGCGCGAGCGTCGGCGTGCACCTGGCCGGCGCGGCGGACGACCCCGACCAGGCGCTGCGCGCCGCCGACCACGCCATGTACGCGGTCAAGCACCGTGGTGGCGGCCGGACCGCGACGGTCCCCGAGCAGCGCGCACCGATCCACGTGGGACGGCACCGCGCGGACGTCTGACCGGCTACGTTGAAGCCCATGGCCACGAAGCCGCCCGCGATCGAGGTGGAGGCGGGGGAGCACACCGTACGGGTCTCGAACCCGGACCGGGTGTACTTCCCCGAGCTCGGCCTGACCAAGCTCGACCTCGTCCACTACTACCTGAGCGTCGGCGACGGCATCGTCCGCGCGCTGCGGGAACGGCCGTGCATGCTGCACCGCTTCCCCGACGGCCTGGCCGGCGAGAAGGTCCACCAGAAGCGGGTGCCGCACGGCGCCCCGCCGTGGCTGGAAACCGTCCGGGTCACGTTCCCCCGCTACAACCGGCACGCCGACGAGCTGTGCGTGACGAAGCTCGCCGACGTCGTCTGGGCCGTGCAGATGTCGACCGTGGAGTTCCACCCGTGGAATTCCCGGCGGGCCGACACCGAGCGGCCCGACGAGTGGCGCATCGACCTCGACCCGATGCCCGAGTGCGGCTTCGCCACCGTACGCCGCGTCGCGCACGTGGCCCACGAGGTCCTCGGCGAGCTGGGCATCACCGGGTTCCCGAAGACGTCCGGCGGCCGGGGCCTGCACGTGTACGTCCGCGTCAAGCCCGAGCACGGCTTCGCGGACGTCCGCCGGGCCGCCCTCGCCTTCGCGCGCGAGGTGGAGCGGCGCGCCCCCGAGGACGTCACGACGACGTGGTGGCGCAAGGACCGCGACCCGCGCAAGCTCTTCGTCGACTTCAACCAGAACGCCCGCGACCACACGATCGCCAGCGCGTACTCGGTGCGGGGCAACCAGCGGGGCACGGTGTCCACGCCGATCCGGTGGGCGGAGGTCGACGACGTGGAGCCGGACGACTTCACGCTGCGGACCGTGCCCGCGCGCTTCGCCGAGCTCGGTGATCTGCACGCGACGATCGACGACACCGCGTACGACTTGCGGCCGTTGCTCGAATGGGCAGATCGCGACGAGAAAGCCGGGCTGGAGGCGCCCGCGGAGGCCGACTGAATATTCTCGGGCGTCAATGGGGTGGTTCGACCCCGCTGACCCCGGAGGCGCACATGCACAGGTCGATCCGGTGGACGATCGCGGCCACCGTCGCCGCGACCCTGACGATCTTCGGCGTACCGGCAGCCGCCATCGCGGCCCCTGCCGAGGCCGCCGTCCTCTCCGCAGCCGGCGCCGAGGTGGTGCCGGACAGCTACGTCGTCGTCCTCAAGCAGGACACGTCGGCGGTCGCCGGGCAGGCGCGGACGCTCGCCACGCGGCACGGTGCCACCGTGCGGCGGACGTACTCGCACGCGCTGCGCGGGTTCGCCGCCACCATGAGCGCGCAGCAGGCCCGCCGGATGGCCGCCGACCCGGCCGTCGCGTACGTGCAGCCCGACGTCGTGCACCGCGCCAGCGACACCCAGGCCAACCCGCCGTCGTGGGGGCTCGACCGGATCGACCAGCGCAACCGGCCGCTGAACTCGGCGTACACGTACTCGACGACCGCCTCGAACGTGCACGCCTACATCGTGGACACCGGCATCCGCACCACCCACCAGGACTTCGGCGGGCGGGCCACCAGCGGCTTCGACGCCGTCGACGGGGGCGCCGCGGACGACTGCAACGGCCACGGCACGCACGTCGCCGGCACGGTCGGCGGGAGCTCGTACGGGGTCGCCAAGGGCGTGCAGCTCGTCGCCGTCCGCGTGCTCAACTGCGAGGGCTCCGGCACCACCGCGCAGGTCGTCGCCGGCATCGACTGGGTGACCGCCAACGCGGTGAAGCCCGCGGTGGCCAACATGAGCCTCGGCGGCGGCGCCGACACCGCCCTCGACAACGCGGTGAGCCGGTCCATCGCCTCCGGCGTCAGCTACTCGATCGCGGCGGGCAACGGGCTGTTCGGCATCATCGCCCTCGACGCGTGCACCCAGTCGCCCGCCCGGGTGCCGACCGCGATCACCGTGTCGGCCGTGGACAACGCCGACCGCAAACCCAGCTGGCCCAACCGCGGCACCTGCGTGGACGTGTTCGCGCCGGGCATCAACATCACCTCCGCCTGGGGTACGGGCGACACCGCCACCAACACCATCAGCGGTACGTCCATGGCGACCCCGCACGTGGCCGGCGCGGCCGCGCTTTACCTGGCCACGCACCCGTCGGCGAGCGCCGCGGACGTGCACGCGGCGATCGTGTCGAACGCGACTACCGGCGTCGTGACGAACCCGGGCTCCGGCTCGCCCAACCGGCTCCTCTACACCGGCGCCTTCTAACAGCACCGTCAAGGTGGCGAGCCACGAATCCCCCGAAAGGGTTGTCCGCGGCTCGCCGCCATGGCCGTGACATCGCAGGTCAGGCCCGGTTTTCCGGCCCTCGAGGGGCGCCGCGCGGGGTGGTCGCCGTAGGGGTGCGGTGACAGCATGTGTCAATGCGTTCCGGCCACCATCATCTGCCCGGCGAACGACCGTCGTGGTTCGACCCGGACTCCCGCGTCCCCGGGCCCCGGCGGCCCCAGCTGCCGGACCGGCCCCAGCAGCGCCGGGTGTCGGACTGGGCGGCCGCCACCTGCGCGGAGATCGCCGGCGACGTCGTCCGCGGCGGGCTCTGGCGCTTCACCGAGGTCGTCGCCGACGTGCTGTACCCGGGCATCGGGGTCGCCGTCGCCGCCGCCCAGCGCGCCACCAAATGGGGTCCGCAGCTGCACGGCCTCAACGACGAGCGCGGCGCCGACGTCAAGATCGGCCTGGCCGGCTCGGAGAACCTCGGCCTGTGGGTGGTGTTCCGGACCCGGCTGGGCCAGTTCGACCCCGGCCCGCGCCCGGACTGGTGCACGGACCTGCCGGTCGGCCCGCTCGGCGGGGACGGCGTACGCCGCGACGCCGCGGTCGTCTCCGGCGTGGAGGACGTGAAGCCCGCGGACGTGGCGCCGCTGCTGCTCGTACCGCCCGCGGCCGGCGCGGACACCCGGCTGCTCGCCCGCGTCGACGTGGCCCGGCGCAGCGGCGTGGTGGCCGTCGACCCGGGGGACGGGCAGTGGCAACGCCGCCTGCACTTCACCGTGGTGCACGCATCCCGGCGCCGCGCCGGCCACCACGAGCTCTACCGGGTCGTCTGCCCGGTGTGCGCGGGCCGGCGCCTCGCCCAGTTCCGCGGCTTCGACGTGTGCTCCGGCTGCGGCTGGATCACCACGCAGTCATGACCGCGACGCTCAGACGCCCAACCCGGAGGCGACCGCCTCGGCGTAGGTGAACTGCAATGGGCGGGCGTCGATGCCGAGCAGCTGCAGCATCTCGGCGTGCTGCTCCTCGGTGAACAGGTACTCGCCGGTCAGCACGGTGGTCAGGGCCCGCTCGTCCACCTCGCCGACCGCCAGCGGCGTGAACGCGGCCGGGTCGGCGCCGTACGGGCCCGCGGGCAGGGTGGCGTCCTCGGGATACTCGCGGCCGAGGAAGTCGACCTGGATCTCGTTCTCGTCGTCGTCCCAGGCCTCGGTGACGTACTCCTGGTCGGACAGGTAGTCGTGGTAGTTGCGGCCGTCGCGGTACAGCCCGATCGCCATGACGTCGGAGTCGAACACGTTGAACGACGCCGCGAGCGCGCCCGGCGGCCGGCTCAGCAGCCGTGCCAGCTCGCCGGTCTCCGCGTACCCGTCCTGCTGGAACGGGACCACGGCCCACCGCGCCGGGCCGGCCGGGATGACCACCGCCTGCTGGCCCGAGGCGGCCACCGCCGCGTGCACGTCCGTCAGCTCGCCCGTGGCGAGAACCGTCTGATAGCTGCTACCCACGGCACGGCATGGTACGGGCCCGGTCCGACAGGAACCGAGCCCGTACCACTGCTCACGCCGCGGGACGGTAGCCGGCGGGCCGCGTCGAGAACGTGCCCCGCCCGCGGGTGCGGCTGCGTAGCTGGGTCGCGTACCCGAACAGTTCCGCCAGCGGCACCACCGCGGTGACCGCCCGTACCGTCGAGGCCGTGACCTGTCCGCGCCGCGCCGCGAGGTCGCCGAGCACCCCGCCGAGCGCGTCCGCGGGCGCCGTGACCGTGACCTCCGCGACCGGCTCGAGCAGCGCCATCCCGCAGGCGCGCAGCGCCGCACGCAGCCCGAAGCGGCCGGCGGCGCGGAACGCCGGCTCCGACGAGTCCTTCGGGTGCGTGAGCCCGTCGGTGAGCGTGACCCGCAGGCCCACCACCCGGTGCCCGCCCAGCGGACCTTCCGCGAGCGCTTCCCGGCAACCGGCCTCGACCGCGCGCACGTACTCGCGCGGCACCCGCCCGCCGGTCACCGCCGACGTGAACTCGAAACCGGTGCCCGGCAGCGGCTCCACATCCAGCACGACGTGGGCGAACTGCCCGGCCCCGCCGTCCTGCTTGACGTGCCGGTACAGCATCCCGGTCACGCCGCGCACGACGGTCTCGCGGTACGCGATCTGCGGGCGCCCCACGGTCACGGCGAGCCCCGAGGCCTGCCGCATCTTCTCCACCGCCACCTCGAGGTGCAGTTCGCCCAGCCCGGACAGCAGGGTCTGGCCGGTCTCCCGATCCGTGCGTACGGCCAGCGACGGGTCCTCGTCGACCAGCGCCGCGAGCACGGCCGGCAGCTTGGGCGCGTCGGCGGACCGGCGTGCCTCGACCGCCACAGACACCAGCGGCTCGGCCGTGGCCGGCGCCTCCAGCAGGACCGGTGCGGACCGGCTCGACAGCGTGGCCCCCGCCCGTGACCCCTTGATCCCGGCGAGAGCGACGATGTCGCCGGCTTCCGCCCGGTCGACCTCGGTGTGCCGGTCGGCCTGCACCCGCAGGACCCGCGCGACCCGCTCGGTACGCCCGGCGCCCGCGTCCCACACGACGTCGCCCTTGCGCAGCGTGCCCTCGTACACCCGCACATAGGTGAGCCGCCCGGTGCGCGCGGCGTGCACCTTGAACACCAGGGCCGCCGGGTCGGCGGCCGGATCGCCCGCGGGACCCGGCAGGTAGTCGACCACCGCGTCGAGCAGCGGTTCCACCCCCCGGTTCCGGTACGCCGACCCACACAGCACCACGACTCCGTCCCCGCTCAGCGTCAGGTCCCGCAGCGCCGCGCGCAGCGTCGTGCCGGACATGTCCTCCAGGGCGTCCAGGGCACCGGCGTGCCGCTCGGCCACCGTCTCCTCCAGCCGCCGACGCGCTGCAACGGCCTCCGGGCTTGTCGCGGGAGCCTCGTGCAGCTCGCCGTCCTCCCAGGACAGCTCCCGCATGCCGACCAGGTCGACGACGCCGCGGAAGCCGTCCTCGCGCCCGATCGGGAGCTGCACCACGAGCGGCTCGACGCCGAGCCGGTCACGGATGGAGGCGACCGCCGCGCCGAGGTCCGCCCCGGCCCGGTCGAGCTTGTTGACGAAGGCGATGCGGGGGACGCCGTACCGGTCGGCCTGGCGCCACACGGACTCGCTCTGCGGCTCGACCCCGGCGACGCCGTCGAACACGGCGACCGCGCCGTCGAGCACCCGCAGCGAACGCTCGACCTCGGCGGAGAAGTCGACGTGCCCGGGGGTGTCGATGAGGTTCAGCCGGTGCCCGGCCCAGTCGCAGCTGACCGCGGCCGCGAAGATCGTGATGCCACGGTCGCGCTCCTGCGGGTCGAAGTCGGTGACGGTCGTCCCGTCGTGCACCTCGCCGCGCTTGTACGTGGCGCCGGTGGCGTACAGGATCCGTTCGGTCAGGGTGGTCTTGCCGGCATCGACGTGCGCGAGGATGCCGAGGTTGCGGATGCGCATGGTCGTTCGTCTTCCGAGATGATCCGACGGTGGACAGCGCCCACCCGGCCGCCGCGACAGACGCGGAGCGGTCAGGAACGTCCAGCCCCGGTGGCGCGGCCGGGACCGGGCACGCCAGACACGAGGATCAGCTCGAAGAGCGACGCGGGGATGACGACGTCGATGCGGTAACGCATGGCTGTCTCCCCTCCGGTCGCGGTGATACGGCAGAAGGGTACGGAGATCGCCGGAACGTGGCGAAGGATTTACCGGGGCTTGCGCACGGTAGCGAGAATGTGACGATGAACGCACCCTTCGCCGGTGTCCTCCTGCTGCCGGACACCTCCGTCTTCGGCACGACCTCGGTCGTGACCACGGGCGACGGGCTGCCCGTCGCCACCATCCGCCGCCGCAAGCTCTCCGCGCGCAGCCGCTTCGAGATCCTGGACGCGACGGGCACGACGCTGCTCGCCACCGGGGCCCAGGCCGGTTTCTGGGGCAACAAGTACGAGGTGATGGGCCCCGAGTCGCAGTTCCTGCTGTCGCTGAAGTTCAGCGGCTGGACCGGGCCGACCGGGCGCGGCGTGGTGTCGCTTCCCGACGGGCGCACGCTGGCCACCAAGGGGAACTGGAGCGCCCGTGAGTTCACGCTGGCCGACGGGGCCGGCACCCCGGTCGCGCAGCTGCACACCACGAGCCGGCTGTTCTCGCTGCGCCCGGGCGGCCTGGCGTTCGAGCTGAAGGCGCCGGTGCTGTCCGTCGTCCAGGCGGTCGGGCTGGCGCAATGCATCCGCGCGGCGGTCGAGTCCGCCAGCGCCGCGGCGGCCGCCTGACCGATCCGCCGCCGCGGCGGCCGGATGGCCGACCGGCCCACCGTGCCTGGGGTGGGCCGCCGGCCGGATGCCCGACCGTCCGCCTCGGACGTTCGGCCGAACCCCATGATCAACGACCCTGATTAACCCCCGAGCTGTCGGTTTATCGCTTCTTGCTCGGACCGGACGGGTCTACTCTCCGGCACTGTCGAACGTGATCGGGGGATACGTCTCGGGGGGATGGGTCATGGCATGGCTGGTGTGTGGCCGGTGGACGAAATGGATCGTCCTCGGGCTGTGGGTGGTGGTGCTCGCGGTCGCGGGACCGCTGGCCGGGAAGCTGTCCGGGGTCGAGAAGAACGACAACTCGGCCTGGCTGCCCGGCAGCGCGGAGGCGACCAAGGTCGCCGACCTGCAGAGCCGGTTCGGTCCCGACAACATCGCGCCCGCCGTCATCGTGTACGAGCGCGGCGGCGGCATCACGGCGGCGGACCGGGCCAAGGCCACGGCCGACGTCGCGCGTCTGCAGCAGGTCGCGGGCGTCACCGGCCAGGTCGCCGGTCCCGTGCCGGCCAAGGACGGGCAGGCGCTGCAGACCCTCGTGCCCATCAAGATCGATGAGGACGGCTGGGAGAAGATCGTCGACGTCGTGGACGACGTCAAGGCGGTGACCGGGACGCCGTCGGACGGGCTCGCGATCCACCTCGCCGGGCCGGCGGCGACCGCGGCGGACTCCGCCGGGGCGTTCGAGGGCATCGACGGCACCCTGCTCTACACGACGCTCGCCGTCGTGACGATCATCCTGCTGATCACGTACCGGAGCCCGGTGCTGTGGCTGTTGCCCATCATCTCCGCGGGCGTCGCGCTGACCACCGCACAGGCGGTCATCTACCTGCTCGCCAAGCACGCCGGGCTGGTGGTCAACGCGCAGAGCGCTGGCATCCTCACCGTGCTGGTCTTCGGCGCCGGCACCGACTACGCCCTGCTGCTGGTCGCCCGTTACCGCGAGGAGCTGCGCCGGCATGAGGACCGGCACGAGGCGATGGCGCTCGCGCTGCACCGGGCCGGCCCGGCGATCATCGCCAGCGCGGCCACCGTCGCCGTCGGCATGTCCTGCCTGACCCTGGCGGAGCTCAACTCGACCAGCGGCCTCGGCCCGGTCGCCGCCCTGGGCATCGTGGTCGGCCTGCTCGCGATGGTCAGCCTCCTGCCGGCGCTGCTCGTCATCTGCGGGCGCTGGCTGTTCTGGCCCGTACGCCCCAAGCCCGGCACGGCCGAGCCCACGGCGACCGGCGTCTGGGCGCGGCTCGGCGGCCGCATCTCCGGCCGCCCCCGCATCGTGTGGGTGGTGACCGCGGTGGTGCTCGGCGCGATGTCGCTGGGCCTGCTGCAGCTCGAGGCGAACGGCCTGACCCAGGCCGACCAGTTCACCAGCGAGCCGGCCTCGGTCGCCGGGGAGCAGGCGCTGGCCCGGCACTTCCCGGCCGGTCAGGGCCAGCCGGTGGTGGTCATCGGCCAGAATTCAGCGTCCGCGCAGATCCGGTCCGCGGTGGCCGCGACGCCGGGCATCAGCTCGGTCGCCGACCCGGTCGTCAACGGCGACCTGGTGATGTACGAGGCCGTGCTCGACTCGGCGCCGGACAGCGACGCCGCCATGGCCACCATCGAGCGGGTGCGTGACGCGGTCCATCCGTACGGAGGCGCCCAGGTCGGCGGCATGACGGCCATGACGCTCGACATCAACGAGGCCAACGACCACGACAACCGGCTGATCATCCCGCTGGTGCTGCTCGTGGTCCTCGTGATCCTCGGCCTGCTGCTGCGGGCGGTGGTGGCGCCGCTGGTGCTGATCGCCACGGTGGTGCTGTCGTTCGCCGCCGCGCTCGGCGTCAGTGCCCTGGTGTTCCGGCACGTGTTCGGCTTCGGCGGCGAGGACACGTCGTTCCCGCTCTACGTGTTCGTGTTCCTGGTGGCGCTGGGCATCGACTACAACATCTTCCTGATGACCCGGGTCCGCGAGGAGACCCAGCAGCACGGCACCCGGCGCGGCGCCCTCGTCGGCCTCGCGGCCACCGGCGGCGTCATCACCTCGGCGGGCCTCGTGCTGGCGGGCACGTTCGCCGCCCTGGCCAGCCTGCCGCTGACCGCGTTCGCCGAGATCGGTTTCGCGGTGGCGTTCGGCGTGCTGCTGGACACGCTCGTCGTGCGCTCGGTGCTGGTGACCGCGCTGACCCTGGACCTGGGCCGGTGGATGTGGTGGCCCAGCCGGCTCACCCGGATCCCCGACGCCCCGCAGGCCGAGCCGGTCACCCCCGGCGCGCCCGGCCGGGACCTCGATCCGGTGTCCTGAACTGGCTATTCTCCGCTGCATGAGGTTCACGGGCGAGTTGCAGGCCACCGGCGGCACGACCACCGGCTTCCCGGTGGACGACGAGGTCGTCGCGGCGCTCGGCGGTGGCGGCCGGCCGAAGGTCGTGGTGACCGTCAACGGCTGCCGGTGGCAGGGCTCCATCGCCCGGATGGGTGGCACGTACTGGCTGGGCGTCAGCGCGGAGCGCCGGGCCGCCGCCGGGATCGCCGCCGGCGAGGTGCACGACGTGGACGTGGAGCTGGACACCGCCGTCCGCGAGGTCGACGTCCCCGCCGACCTCGCGGCGGCGCTGGCCGAGGCGCCCGAGGCGAAGCGCTTCTTCGAGGGGCTGTCCTACAGCAACAAGAGCTGGCACGTACTGCAGGTGACCGGCGCGAAGACCGACGAGACGCGGGCCCGGCGCATCGCCAGGTCGGTCGCGATGCTCAGCGAGGGCAAGGCCCGGTAACCGCCGTCAGCCGATGCGGTTCAGCGTCGTGCCGACGAGCTTCTTCCAGTCGGAGGAGAACTGCGGGTTGGCGCTCGCGTCGGACTTGCCGAGGCGGTAGATCGCGTACTGGTCGACGAGCACGACGTTGCCGCGGGACAGTGCCACCACCGCCACGTCGGCCGTCGCCGGGTGCGCCTTGTCGTACTGCTTGTTGCGGACGGTGACGAAGCCGGTCCAGCCGCCCTCCTCCAGCGGGGCGGTCGTGACGGTCTCCGTGTACGCCGGCTCCTCCCGGTCGCCCGTCTTGGCCGGCCGCTGCACGCTGGGCGGGCAGGCGTCGGCCACCGTACGCAGCGTGGCCAGCGCGGTGGCGGAGGAGACGGCGTCCTCGTAGACGAGGCCGATCTGGGTCAGGCTCTGCACGCCCTCGGTGCCCTCGTCGGAGAGCGGAGCCGCGACGACGGACGGCTTGCCGGGCACGGCCGCGGGCGTGGTGTCCGCGCCGCAGACGCTGACCAGCTGCCCCGGAGCCGCGGACTCGGTGGGCGCCTTCCACGTCGGGCCGACGTCGGCCGGCTTGAGCAGCGCGTTGCGCACCGTGTCGACGCCGATCGTGGTCGGGTCCGGCTTCGGCGGGTCGTCCGAGGAGCACCCGGCGAAACCGGCGACGGCGGCGACCGCGACGACGCCTCGGAGCAGGCGACCAACGACAAGCATCCGGCCATGATGGCAGACGCGCCGCGGTGACCGACCGTGACCACCAGCCCGTCACCGCCCCGGTACGCACGGTGGCCGCCAGGGTCTTCAACCCGACATCGGGGAGCACCGGTGTATCACCGGGACACCGGGGCCGATCTTTCCACCGGATGCGGCCGAGGGGGACGTGTCCGGCCGCCCGCCGGCGTATCGCCGGCGGGCGGCGTCTGACAGGGGAAGGGCGCGCCGCCCCGCTGGGTGACACCGCGCCGGTGGACTGAGGGCGGGGCCTGGGGGGAACCGGCTCCCGGCCCTGCCGTTATCCGGCCGCCACCCGGTTGCGGCCGGCGCGCTTCGCCTCGTAGAGCCGCTGGTCCGCGCGGGCCATCGCGTCGTCCAGGTCGCCGCCCGGCGCGACCGCGGCCACGCCGAAGCTGATGGTCACGGTCAGGCCGGGCTCCAGCTTGTCCCACGGGTACGCGGCCACCTGCGCCCGCAGCAGCTCGCAGCGGGCCCGCGCGTCGGCGAGGTCGGCGCCGTCGAGGCCGAGCAGGAACTCCTCGCCGCCGAGCCGCGCGACCAGGTCCAGTTCGCGGACGTTGTCCCGCAGCACCGCGGCCAGCCGGCGCAGCACCTCGTCGCCGACGAAGTGGCCGAAGCGGTCGTTGACGCCCTTGAAGAGGTCGACGTCGGCGATCGCCACGCACAGCGGCCCGCCGGTCATCTCCGGCAGCCGCAGCTCCGCGCCGCGCCGGTTGGGCAGCCCGGTGAGCGAGTCCTCGGTGGCCTGCCGCTGCCAGGACACGCTCGCCTCCTCCAGCTCGGCGCTGCGCACCCGCGCCAGCTCGGCCTCGAGCCGCGCGTTGTCCAGCTCGAACTGGTGCACCGCGACCCGGGCCCGGGCGGCGGCCACGTCGTTGTGCGCGGCCCGCTCCAGCCCGTGGTACGCCCGGTAGTGCCGCAGCGCCGCCGCGAAGTCGCCGACCAGCTCGTACGCCTCGGACAGCTCCCGGTGGATCTCCATGGCCATCGGCCTCTCGCCGGCCTCCATCGCCCGGTCCAGGGCGGCGAGCAGGCCCTCGATCGCCGCCGCGCACTCGCCGCGCATGAGGCGTACGCGCGCCTGATGCTGCAGGGCGCCCGACTCCAGCGACCGGTACCCGTGGATCGCGGCGATCGCCCGGGAATTGTCGATCATGCGTTCGGCGGCCTCGAAGTCGCCGTCGAGCGCGCGCAGCATCCCGAAGTTGTCGAGGCAGATCGCCTCCCGGAAGGGGTTGCCCGCGGCGCGCGCCAGCCGCAGCGCCTCGTCCACGTACCCGAGGGCGTCGTGCAGCATGGCCTGCGCCCGCGCGTCGACGCCCGCAGCCCGCAGCTTCCCCACCTGATGGACCGCGTTGTCGCCGACGTTGTTGAGGATGCAGAAGCGAGCCTCGGCGTCCATGCCCTCGACCATGGTCAGGGCCCGCATCAGGTACTCCGTGCTGAGCTCGTGGTTGCCCATGCTGCCGTGCACCACGCCGGTGCGGTTGTGCACCCAGTACAGCAGGTTCCGGTCGCCGAGCCGCTGGGCGATCTGGCGGCCGCGGGCCAGCTCCTCGAGGGCCTCCTCGTGCATGCCCAGCTCGTTCAGCGGCATCGCGAGGGAGGTGAGCACCTCGCAGATCGCCGCCTCGTCGCCGCGGCGCTCCAGTACGGCCACGGCCTCCCGGCAGGCGGCGACCGCGGCCTCCTGCTCGCCGAGGCGCAGCAGCTGGTTGGCCATCGACCGGAGCGCGCGGGCCTGCCCGTCGCCGTCGCCGGCCGAACCGGCCAGCTCGGCGGCCTGCCGGGCCAGCTCCGAGCCGGCCCGGTAGTCGCCCGCCAGGCGGCGTGCCTCGGCCTGGTCCAGCAGCGCGGCCACCTGGACGGCGGCCGCGCTGCGCGGAGCCTCGACGAGGGCGCTGCCGGTCATGTGTCGAAAATCGCCGGAAACGGGCCCCGGTTGAGTGAAACCGTCCGACCAGTTCCGCAGACGGCACGTTTCCGGGATTACCGAGCATCACCGGGCTCCTACTGTCAGTGCCACGCCCGGTGCGGGCGTTGGAGCAGCCCAGGAGGCCGGCATGACCGCCCGTCCCATCGTCCCGACCGTTCTCGTTCTCGCCGCCGCGATGACCGCTCTGACCGGGTGCGGCGGCTCGGCCGACCCGGAGGCCGCGCCCAGCGCATCCGGTGCCCCCGGTGCCGTCGCCGGGCTCGGTGGCACCGAGGCGGACAAGGCGGACCAGGCAGACGAGGCGGCCGACGCCGGGGTCACCACCGAGGACGTCGTCAAGCCGAAGACCCCGAAGGCGCCCGCGACGGCCGAGCCCCGGCCGGAGGGTCCGCGCATCGTCTCGTTCACGGTCGTGCAGAAGCCCCGGTGCCCGCAGGGCACGACGGCGTACGAGACGAAGGCCGTCCCGCTGGTCATCAGCTGGAAGATCAGCGGCGCGGACTCGGGTGCCCTGTCCGTCGACGACCCGACCGGCACCCCGGGCACGTACGGGCCGGTGAGCAAGCACGGCAGCCAGGAGTTCACGTTCTCCTGCGGCGGCGCAGTCGGCACCACCGAGACCCACACGTACGCGCTCTACACCGTCGGCGGCGGCGCGCAGAAGCACAAGACCCTCACCGTGTCGGCCAAGGTGCTCGAGCGTGGCGTGCCCGTCAGCGGCGCGCCGGACTGAGTCAGCGGTTCGCGTACGGCTCCACGGCCGCGGTCAGCGCCGACCGCAGCATCCGCTTGGGCCGCGCCCCGACGATCGTGTTCACCACGATCCCGGCGCGGAACACCATCAGCGTCGGCATCGACAGCACCCGGTACGCCCGCGTGGTCTCCGGGTTCTCGTCGGCGTTGAGCTTCGCGATCCGTACCCGGCCGGCGAACTCCCCGGCCAGCTCCGCGAGCGAGACGGCGACCGGGCGGCACGGCGGGCACCACTCGGCCCAGAAGTCGACGAGCACGGGCAGGCGGGCACCCAGCACCACGTCGGCGAAGGTCGCGTCGGTGACGGTGATCAGCGGATCTTGCGGATCTTCAGGCATCGGGTCTCCCGTTCCTCGATCGCCTGGGCCAGTTGCACCCGCAACCGGTCCCGGACGGCGGACAGCTGATCGAGGCAGCCTTCGACCTCGGCGAGCTTGCGGCGCAGCACCGCGACCGAGTCGGGACACACGTGCCCGGCGGCGTTGCCGGCGCGCAGGCACGCCACGAACGGCCGGATGTCGTCGAGCCCGAAACCGGCGGCCAGCAGCGCCCGGATCTCGTGCACGACGCGCAGCTCGCCCTCGTCGTACCGCCGGTAGCCGTTGGCGTCGCGGCTCGGCTCGACCAGGCCGTGCTCCTCGTAGTAGCGCAGCGTGCGGGCGCTGGTGCCGGCCCGCTCGGCCAACTCCCCGATCAGCATGCGACCCAAGCTAGGCCTTGCCACCGGCGTCAAGGCAAGCGATGTGACGCCGGTTATCCGCCGGCGGCGGGCTTCTTCGAACAGGGCAGCAGGCCCGCGCGGTCCTTCGCCGCCAGGACGTGCCTGGCGGCGTCGGTCAGCCGGGCGTCGAACGTCGGCGACCGGCGCGCCTCGGCGACGAGCGCCTCGGCCATCGGGCCGGCGTCCTGCGGCCGGATCGTCAGCACCAAATCGCCGCCCGCTGCGACGAACCTGATCGCCCGCTCGCCGACCGGCACGACCGCCGCCGCGTCCGCCGCGCCGACGTCGTCCGACATGACCAGGCCGTCGTAGCCGAGCCGCTCCCGCAGCAGGCCGGTGATGATCGGCTTCGAGTACGTGGCGATGCCGCCCCGGTCCAGCCGCGGATACCGGGCCGAGGAGATCATGACGCCGGCCGATCCCGCGCGGATGCCCGCCGCGAACGGCTGCAGGTAGGGGTCGGTCGCGGTGGTCGTCGCGTCCACGGCGTCGCGGGAGACGTCGGTGTTCGCCCGTACGCGCCCGAGCCCCGGGAAGTGCTTGAGGACGGTCAGCACCCCCTCGCCCTGCGACGCGGTCACCGCCGTCCCCACGTCCGCGGCGACCTTGCCCGGGTCGGAGCCGTACTGCCGGTGGAACGCCCCGATCGGCGGGTTGCCCACGCCCACGCTCGCCGGCACGGTGTCGGCGACCGGGGCGAGGTTCACGGTGACGCCGATGCCGTGCAGCCGCTGCGCGCCGTCGCGTACGGTCTCCCGCAGCTTGTCCGGCGAACCGCGCCCCAGCCGCTCGGCCGTGGGCATCAGGGGGAAGTCGGCGCCCTTGAGGGTCTGCACGTTGCCACCCTCCTGGTCGACGGCGACCAGCGGAGGCACCGGCGCTGCCCCGCGCAGCGCGGTGATGTCGGCGCGCAACGCGTCCGCCGACCGGGTGCTGCGCCCGGCCAGGAACACCCCGCCGAGGCGGTAGCGGCGCACGGCCGCCTCGAGGTCCCGCGGCGACCCGACCGGCGTGCCGATCATGAGCGCCTGACCGGCCCGTTCCTCCGGCGACAACCCCGCCAGCGTGCCCGCGGCGCAGTCCACCGGCGCCGATGCCGAAGCCGGCGGGGACGCCGACGGCGCAGCGGAGGACGGCAGGGGCCCGGCGGTGGGGGCGGCGGCGGTTGCGGGCGGGGCGGCCGGCGGCCTCTCCGAGCAGCTCGCACCTCCGGCGACGAGGCAGAGAGCGGCGACTGCGTGAACCGGGCGTCTCCACATCGGGCCCACGTTATCGCGCGGCCCCGGCACGGTCCCTCTAGCGTGGGGGAGTGCGCCACTACTCCGTCGACCTGGCCGCGCCGTCCGGCGGCCGCCGCGGCACCCTCGCCGTGTACGGGCACTACGGCCGGCCGGTGCTGGTGTTCCCCACCGAGGGCGGCGACGCCGGGGAGTTCGCCCGCAACGGCATGGTCGGTGCCGTGGAAGGGCTCGTCGAGGCGGGACGGGTGAAGCTGTACTGCGCCGACTCGTTCGACGCCGAGACGTGGTCCGCGCACCACCTGCCGCTCGAGGAACGGGCCTGGCGGCACGCCGCGTACGAGTCCTGGGTCCTCGACGCGGTCGTGCCGCACATCCGCGACGACACCGGCGCGGACGCGGAGATCGTCACGCTGGGGTGCTCGCTGGGGGCGTACCACGCGCTGAACTTCGCCTTCAGACGCGCCGATCTCTTCCCGGCCGCGCTGTGCTTCTCCGGCAACTACGACCCCGGCACGTGGAACGGCTGGGGCGACCGCGGCGACGCCGTCTACTTCAACAACCCGATGGACTACGTCGCCAACCTGCACGGCGACCACCTCGCGTGGCTGCGCGACCGGCTGACCGTGCTGCTGGTGTGCGGGCAGGGCCGTTGGGAGGACACGACCGGCGCGCTCCCGGCCACCCGGCGGATGGACCGGCTGCTGGGCGACAAACAGATCCGGCACGAGCTGGACCTGTGGGGCCCCGAGATCCCCCACGACTGGCCGTCGTGGCGGGATCAGCTCGCCAAGCACCTGCCCCGCTTCTGCTGACTAGTTCAGGTGGAAGCGCCGGTCCACGGCGAGCTTCGCGAGGTCGGTGGCGCTCAGCGGAAGCTTCTTCAGCGGCGCGAGGCCCGGCTCGGCGTTCGTGGCCGTGCGGGACTGCGCCACGTAAACCACGACGCCGTCCGGGTGGCGGTATGCCGCCCACTGGTTGATGCGTTCGTCCGCGTCGGAGGCCGATGCGACCCCGACCCGGGCCGCGCCGACGCGGACCACGTGGCAGTCCCCGCCCAGGCCCCAGAACTCGGCCGCCAGCTTGCACGGGTCGGTCGGCAGGCCGTTGCCGAGGGTGTGCACCTCGGCCAGCAGCCGCCCGGTGCCCGTGCCGTCGGCGACCGCGGCGGAGGCCAGGTAGCCCCACGAGTCGTGGTCCTCGACAGCGGCCTGGTGGTCGCGCAGCGGGATCCCGTCCCGCGCGGTGCCCTCCGGCTTCGTGTAGCCCTTCGGCACGACCGCGAGCAGCTCGTCCAGGAGCTGCCTGCCCCTTTCGTAGCGCTCGCCGGACCGCGCGGTCGCATCTTCCTGGGGCTGGCCGTCGCCGTCGAGCGGCCATGACGGCTTGGTCTCGGCGCCCGCGCCGGGCGGGGTGCCGGTGACGGTCGCGGGCGCGGACGGCATGGGCTGGGGCGGCCCGCCCGCCTGCACGGGTCCGCCGCTCCGGGTGTCGCCGTGGCCGCCGGCGATCAGCGGGCCGGCCACCAGCACGGCGGCGACCACCGCGGCGGTCGCTCCCGCGCCGGTCCAGGCCCGGCGGTGCACGGCACGGCGCCCGGCTGCCACCGCGGCCGCCGACGCCATGGGCGGGGGCGTACGGGTGGCGGTCATCGTGGCGCGCAGGGCCTCCCGCAGGTCGTTCTCGTTCACGCTGCCTCTTCTCAGTCGGCTGTCACGGGGTGGGAGATCAGCGAGCGCAACGCGTCCAGCCCGCGCGCCGCCTGGCTCTTCACCGTCCCGGGGGAGCAGTGCAGCGCGGCCGCGACATCCTCGACGGACATGTCCTCCCAGTACCGCAGCACCAGGACGGCCCGCTGCCGGGGCGGCACCGCGGCCAGCGCCCGCACCAGATCGACGCGGTCGTCGGCGGACTCCTCCGGCAACGGCCCCTCGACCGGCGTCTCCTGCGGACGTTCCCGCCGCCACCAGCCGCGCCGCCCGTCGTCGATGAAGGTCCGGATCACGATCCTGCGGACGTACGGGTCCAGCGCGTCGTGCCGTCCCACCCGGTGCCAGTTCACGTAGAGCTTGGTGAAGGCGGCCTGCACGAGGTCCTCGGCCCGGTGCCAGTCCCCGCAGAGCAGGTACGCCGTCGCCCGCATGGCCCCGGACCGGGCCGCGAAGTACTCGGCGAACGCCCCGTCCCGATCGCTCATCCCCACCCCTATCCGTTCGGTCCCGTTAAGCACGAGACCGGGACCGCGCCGGGTTGCACGCCGGGCCGAATTTACGTCCCGGAGTGCTCGCCGGGGGCGCCCGCCAGCCGCCCGGCGTAGTGCGGGCGGGCCGACGGCGGCTGCGACCCGTCGACGTCGGTGAAGCCGTACTCGCGGGCGAGCTCGGCGACCACCAGGCAGCGCCCGGCATGGCGGGCCACCTCCGGGTCGGCGGCCAGGGCGACGACCGCGCGGCCGGTGAACTCCGGCGACTCCGAGTCGGACAGGTCGAAGAACTCGGCCGCCCGCATGACTCCCTCGGTGCGGACCAGCCCCGGATACAGCGCGACGGCGGTGACGTCACGCGCCCTCAGCTGGGCCGCCGTCACCGCCACCATCCGGTCGTCCGCGGCCTTGGCGACGCTGTAGGCCACCTGGTCGTCGCCGCTCGGGTAGGAACCGGGGAAGAACGAGACGGTGGCCACGAGCGCGCCCGGCCGCAGCAGTGGCACCGCCAGGACCGTCGCGGTGTAGTGGGCGCGCACGCCCGCGGTGAACATGTCGTCCCACACCGAGAGCGGTTGCTCCCAGAACGGTCCCTCCATGTCGGTGTGCCGGTCCTCGTGGTACGCCGCGTAGCCGCCCCAGACGTTGTTGACCAGCACGTCGATGCCGCCGCTCACGTCGCGCACGCGGTCGAACAGCGCGCGGACCTGCGCGTCGTCCGTGTGGTCGCAGACGACGGGGACGCCGTGCCCGCCGGCCGCGGTCACCTCGCGGGCGGTCAGGTCGACGCTGCCGCCCACCACCGGGTAGGTGACGCCGGCATCCGTCGAGCGGCCGGTGACGAAGACGGTGTATCCGGCGGTGCCGAGGGCCCGGGCCACACCCCTGCCGAGACCGCGGCTGGCTCCGGTGACCACGGCCGTACGTTGCTCAGTCATGGTCCGCATCGTGCTGTGGGGGTACGACAGTTCCGGCGAGGTTCTTGCGCATGCGGACCAGGGGGACCGGTACGCCGCCCGCCGCGTCGGTCAGGTGCTCGACGACCCGGTAGCCCGCGGCCTCGTACAGGGGGCGGCCGGACAGGGTGCCCATCAGCTCCAGGACCGTGAAGCCCTCGGCCGTGGCGGCCTGTTCGCAGCGGGACAGGATGAGCCGGCCGACGCCGCGGCGGGCGTACGCCGGATGGGTGTACATGGCGCGGATCTTGGCGGGGTCGCGGGCCGGATCGAGCGGGGCGGGGTCCCGGCCGCCCGAGTGGTCGCCGCCGTAGAGGGTGGCGCGCCGGCTCCAGCCGCCGCAGCCGGCGAGGTGCCCGTCGAGCTCGGCCACGAAGTACGTGCCGTCGTCGACGAGCTGGGTGTCCAGGCCCATGATCGCGTGGCTCGCGGCGATCTGGGCCGCGTCGAGGAACCCGCGCTGCAGCTCGGCGATCGCCGCGTCGATCAGCGGCCGGAGGGCGGGCAGGTCGGCCCGGGTGGCGAGCCGGCTGGTGAGCGTCATGCGCCAAGGATGCCGGGCGCGCCGGGGCGGGCCGAGGGTGCCCGCCCCCGGCCCGCCGTTACCGGCCCGGTTCTCAGGAGACGAACAGGGCCTTCCCCGTGCCACCCGGGACTGTGTGGGACCGCGCCGAGAGCGCTGCGGGGGCGACGAAGGCGAACGTCACCGGCGCGCTCACCCCGCCCGGCGTGGTCACCACGATGTTCGTCGAGCCGGCCGCGCGGGCCGGCACCGTGAGCCGGAGGGTGGTGTCCGAGACCCGGACGAACGGCACGGTCAGCGTGCCCACCGTGACCTTGGAGGCAGCGGTCAGGTTGATGCCGGTGACCGTCACCGTGGTCGTCGTGCGGGTGGAGCCGGTCGCCGTGCTCAGCGCGGTGACCGCCGGTGGCGGCGGGGCGATCCAGGTGAACCGGGCGCCGGGAACCTCCGCGGTCGTGCCGCCCCGGGTGGTCAGCCGCAGCTGGAAGGCGCCGGCCGCGTGCACCGGCAGGGTCACCTTGAGCTGGGTGTCCGAGACCTTCGTGTACGGCACGGCCACGCCGCCCACGGTCAGCCTGGTGGAATCGGTGAAGTTCGCCCCCGTCACCACGACCGGGGTGCGGGCGTACGTGAACCCGCTGCTCGGCACGACCGACGTGATCTCGGGGACCGGCGGGGCGACGTACGTGAAGGATCCGGTCGTGTTCTCCCCGCCCGGCGTGGTGATCCGCAAGGCCGCCTCCCCCGCCGCGTGCGCCGGCAGGGTGACCTTGAGCTGGGTGTCGGAGACCTTGGCGAACGGGACCGTCCGGCCGTCCAGCGTGACCTTCGTGACGCCGGTCAGGAAGGTGCCGGTGACCACGACCGGCGTCGTGCGGTAGGTCAGCCCGCTGCCCGGCGTCAGCGCGGCGACCACGGGCGGCGGCGGGTTCTCGTACGTGATCGAGCCGGCTGTCCTGCTGGTCCCGCCCTTGTTGGTGACCGTGACCGGGTAGATGCCGGCGGTCTTCGCCGGCGCGAGGAAGCTGAGCGACGTCGCGGTGACGGCCTTCGCGGTCGCGGCGGACGTGCCGATCTTCACGGCCGTGACGCCGGTCAGGTCCGTGCCGGTGAGCGTGACGGTCTGCCCGCCGAAGACGAGCACGGTCGCCGGGCTGAGGCCGGTGATGCCGGGCGGCGGCGGGACGTACGTGAACTTGCTCGCCGTACCGGTGGCGCTGGTGCCGGCGGCGTTCGACACGGTGACGTCGACCGTCTCGATGGCGTGCGCCGGCGCGACCGCCACCAGCTTCGTGACGCCGCCCGAGCTGACCGGCTGGAACTGCGCCGTGGTGGCGCCGAACCGGACCGAGGTCGCCCCGGCCAGGCCGGCCCCGGTGATGGTCACCGAGGTGCCGGCGGTGCCCTTGGCGACCGACAGCGCGGCGACAGTGGGAGCCATCGCGACCGGCGCGGCGGGCGTGGTGATCCCGCTGACCGTGTACGCGCCCGACGCCTGCCGGGTCACGAAGTCCCAGGAGAGCTTCGCGTCGCCGCCGTTGCCCCAGCCCGTACCCCACGAGTTGCGGATCAGCACGCCCTGCGCGTCGTACCCGTACGCGGCGATCATGTGACCGCCGAGGTTGGTGCCGGTGAGCGTGGAGTAGACGGTGTGGCTGCGCAGGTACATGAAGTCCTTGAAGACCGGGATGCCCAGGGCGACCGGGCTGCCCGAGGCCAGCGACTGCATGATCGACGTCTTGGCCGTGGCGCCCTGGCCGGCCCCGTTGAACAGCCGGGTCCAGCCGCTGACCCGGTAGTTGCGGGCGTTGGCGATCTGACCGGCGGTCGGCGGGCTCTGCCAGTTCGTGGTGCCCTGCCAGTAGTCGGACTGGGTGTCGACGCCCGCGGTCTGAGCGTTCGCGAGCACGGCGTCCGGGTAGAGCCCAGCAGTCGGTGCGCCGCCGGGCGCCACGTTGCGCATGTACAGGAAGAGCGGCGCGTACGGGGCTCCGGCGCCGGCCGTACGGTTCGCGTAGTAGCCCATGATGCTGTAGCCGATGGACCACGCGACGCAGGAGCCGATCTGCCCCTGGTCGCCGGGGGCCGGCGCGTACGACCGCAGATCGACGGACGTGGGCAGGACCTCGAGGGCGGCAGCGCCGCCACGGACCCGCGCCGGGGTACGGCCCGCGCTCGGCAGCAGCCCCCCGACGGCGTGCGGCAGGGCGGACGGGCGGCCGGTGGCGGCCTCGGCGGCGGTGGCGGAGACGGCCACCGGTGCCGCGGTGATGACCGCGGCGGCGAGCATCAGCCAGCCGCGGGTGAGGGAACGGGAAGTCCAGCGCATCCGGGGGTCCTTTCCAGTGACGCGTGGGCAGCCCTATCGGCCCGGTGCGCGAAACCTTGAGCACTTCTTGATCCGCATCCGGCGCGACGCTGAGTCGAATCAACGACCGATCGGGTGCCCGGCGCTCCCGCCGCGACGAAGGTACGGAGGTGTGAAGAAGCTTCTGGTCACCCTCGTTCTCGCCCTCGCCGCCACCGGCCCGGGTGCCGCCGCGGCCGCGGTCCCGGCGGCCGTGGACATCGACGGCGTGCGGGCCTGGAACACCCTGGCGCTCGACGCGGTACGCGCGAACCGGGCCACGGACGCCGACGCCGCCCGGCTCTACGCGATGGTCGACGTCGCGATGTACGACGCGGTCAACGGTCTCCCCGCCGGGCCGTCGCACCCCGCACGCGCGTACGCCCTCGTGCCCGGTGCCGGGCCGCACGGCGGTGACCCGCAGGCGGCCGCCGTCGCCGCCGCGCACGCGGTGCTGATCCGCCTCGACCCGGCGCGGACCACCACGTACGACGAGCACCTGCGCGCCGACCTGGACCGGCTGCGCGCCGGGACCGGCGGTCACGGAGTGGACGGCGGCGCGGCCTGGGGCACGCACGTCGGCGAAGCGGTCGTCGCGGCCCGCGCGGACGACGGCTCGACGCCCGTGGAGACCCAGCCCGCGGGCGCCGGCCCCGGCGTCTTCCGCGCGCAGTGGTCGGGCGTGCAGTACAGCCACGTGCGGCCGTTCGCCGTCGCGGACCCCGGCCGGTACGTGCCGGGCCCGCCGCCGGCGCTGGGCAGCCTGCCGTACGCCGCGGCCTTCGCCGAGGTGGCGCTGCTCGGCAACGCCGCGCTGCCGGACCCCGAGCTGCAGGCCACGTTCCAGTTCTGGTCGCTGCCGGCCGGATCGAGCCAGCCGCCCGGGGAGTGGCTGTCGATCGCGCTGACCGTCTCCCACGACCGGCGGCTGCCCCTGGCCGAGCAGGCCCGGCTGACCGCGCTGCTCACGATGGCGCTCGCGGACACCACGGTCGCCACCGTCGGCACCAAGGCGACGTACCGGCACTGGCGTCCCACCACCGCCATCCGGGAGGCCGACACCGACGGCAACCCGCTCACCGCGCCCGATCCGACGTGGACGGCGCGGGCGGGGAGCGTGGGCGGCACCCCGGAATACGTGTCCGGGCACAGCTCGTACAGCGCGGCGGCGGCTGCCGTGCTGGCCGGCTTCCTCTGCACCGACGCCGTCCCGTTCACCCACGCCACCGACTCCGCGCCGGGCGGGGCGGCGCGTGCGTACCCGGGTTTCGCGGCGGCCGCCGCCGAGGCCGGCCGCTCGCGCGTGTACGGCGGCCAGCACTTCGAGTTCAGCAACCAGGCAGGCCTCGGGATCGGCCGCGGGGTGGCCGGTGAGGTCCTCGCGACCCGGCTGCTGCGCCTGCACGGGCCGACGCACGTGGGAGCCTGCCCCCGCTGATCCGGACGCGGGCCACCGGACCGGCGGCCGTGGTGCTCGGCCGCCGGTTCCCGGTCAGCCGGTCACAGCCAGTCCGACTCGGTGGCCGTCCGGATCGCCTCCACCCGGCTGCGCGAGCCCGTCTTGTGGATGATCGTCGACAGGTAGGTGCGGACGGTCCCCGCTGTCAGGAACAGGGTGCTGGAGATCTCCCGTACGGACATGCCCTGAGCGGCCAGCCGCAGCACGTCGCGTTCCCGGGCGGTGAGCGGGCTGGCGTGCTGCCGCGCCACCGCGGCGGCGAGGCACGGCTCGATGAACCGTTCCCCGGCGGCGACCCGGCGGACGGCGTCCACCAGGTCCTGGAGACGGCAGTCCTTGCTGAGGAACGCCTGCACCTTGCGGCCCAGGGCGTGCCGCAGCGCGCCCGAGGCGGCCCCGGTGGTCAGCGCCAGGACGCCGCCGCCCGGCTCGTGGTCGGTGATGGTGTCGAGGGCGCCGGTGACCGACGGGCTGAGCGTGTCGAGGTCGACGACGGCGAGTTCCGGGTCCCAGGTGCCGAGCAGGTCCGGGGTCACCTCGGCGCTCGTCGCCTCGGCGACCACGTCGAGGTCGTGGTGGTGGGACAGGGCTGCGCTCAGAGCGGTTCTGAGCAGGACGGCGTCGGCGACCAGCAGAATGCGGATCACGGCGGATTCCTTCCCGAGAATGTGCCTGCCGGTTCCGTCCGGGCACCTCACGGCGCGGACCGGCGACGGACAGGGATTCGGGTACGCCCGTACGCCACCTCGACGGCGGCGCGGCGGGCGCGGGAAGGATTCAGCCGGGGGGAAGGGCGAGGGTCAGGCGGCGGCCGTGGCCACCCTGGAAGGTGTGGACGAGCAGGCCCGCCGGGCGCAGAGCCGGCCGCCAGGCGGAGACGGTGGTGGCCCAGCCGCCCGCACCGGCCTGCGAGCCGCCGCTGGCGGAGACCGGGCTCATGCCGGGGGTGGGCACCCCGGGAACGTTCGGGGGTGCCGGGACGGAACCCGGTTCGCCGGTACGGTCGCCGCGCGGCTCGGACCGGTCCTCCCGTGTCGTGGTGGTGCTGCTGCCATCGCAGTTCAGCGGCTGTTCGCCGGAGGCCGGAACGGGCGGCAGCTCCGCCTGCCGGGGTGCCGTGAGGACGGGCGGCAGGGCGGGTGCCCGCGCGTGGCGGATGCCCGGCTGGGGAGCGGTGGGCACGCGGACGGGGGAGACGGCGATGCCGGGGGACGGCCGGGGCGTCCCGGTCCGGGCGGCGGGGAGCGGCACGGGCGGGACGGCGGTCTCGGCGATGGGTGGGACGACGGTACGGGTCACCGGCCGCAGAACGACCTCGACGGCGGTCTCGGCTGCCGGCCGCACGACGAGCTCGACGGCGGTCCGGGCTGCCGGCCGCACGACGAGTTCGACGACCGTCTCGGCGGCCGGCCGCACGACCACGTTGACGACGGGGCGGACCACGGTCTCGGCTGCCGGTCGCACGACCGCGTCGACGGTTGTCTCCAGCACGCCCCGCACGGCAGGCCGGACCACCGGCTTGGCGGTCCTGAGCACCGGCTTCGTCACGGGGGAGGTCCGGGCGGTCACCCGCTCGGTGGTGTGGTCCACCGTGGACCGCACTCTCGCGATCGGCCCGTCGGCGTGGCGGCGCGCCGCCGACCGGATGGTCCGCTCCCGCACGGCGGGTGCCGGCTGCCGGACCGTGTCGCGGACCGCCTTCCGGACCGCCTTCCGGACCGGTCGATGAGCGTTGCCGGTGGAGCGAGCCGTCGTGCCGGAAGCGCGAACAGCCTTGCCGGTGGAGCGGATCGTCTTGCCTGTGGAGCGGATCGCCTTGCTGGTGGAGCGGATCGTCTTGCCGGTGGAGCGGATCGCTGTGCTGGTGGGGCGGACCGTCTTACCCGCGGAGCGGATCGTCTTACCCGTGGCGTGGGTGGTCTTGGCCGGGTGCGCCGGCTCGGCGGGCCCGGTGCCCGTGGCGGCGCGTCCCGGCGTGGCCTTCCGGACCGTCTCGGCGACGCTGCGGACGACGCCTGGGCCGCTGTCCCCGGAACCGGTCACGGCGGCGAGCGGAGAGCCGGAGGAGCGCCCGTCGGCATGCGCCATCTCGGCGCTGAACAGCAGGTAGGCGACGACCGCCAGCCCGCTCACAATCATCAGACGAATAGCGGTCCGGATAATGTGCCGAGGTAGGTGTCCGGTCGCTGATGACGTCGACACCGCAGCTCATTCCTCTCGCACGAATTCGGCCGTCCACTCGCGACCGTAACACCGGCCCGCGGTGATCGCACAACGGCGGCGCGCCTCTTTTCCCGAGGTTCCTTCGCTCAAACCCTGCGTTTGTCAGAAATCCTCGGTGAGTGTGTGCCGGTCACCTTCTGACATCGGCGACTGGGGCCGGTGGGGCCCGGCACGGCAGCATCGGTGGGGACAGGAAAGGAGCCGGCATGGACCGCCGATACGACGCCTACTGCGCCGCTGACCCGCTGTTCTACGACTCCCTCGCGACCGCCGAGCGCTCGGCCGGGGACTTCCCGGCGGCGCGCCGGCCGCTTCCCGAGGGGTGGCGGATCCAGGCGCACGACGACTGGCTGATCGCCGGTCCGGTCGGCGCGGTCCTGCCCCGGCAGGGCTGGAAGATCCATTCTTCGGGATGTCCGGAGAACGCGGAGAAGATCGTCGACAGGGTCTGGGAGTACTGCGTAGCGCGGTCAATACCGTTCAAGTTCCTGCGTTCTCGCCAGGTGCTGTTCATGCGCAACTCGAAATATTCTCCGCGGGCCTCCAGCGGCAAGCTGGTGACCATTTATCCGGCCGATGAACAGGCGTTGCACACGATCCTCGCCGAGCTCGGTGAGCAGCTGGCCGGCGAGCCGGGCCCGTACGTCCTCAGCGACCTGCGCTGGGCTGACGGCCCCCTGCACGTCCGTTTCGGCGCCTTCGCGCACCTGTACTGCGTCGGCGACAACGGTGACCTCGTCCCCGCCCTCGAGGGCCCGGACGGCGTCCTCGAGCCCGACCGGCGGCAGGCGACGTTCAGCACCCCGTCCTGGGTGGAGCTTCCGTCGTTCCTGCAGCCGCACCTCGACGCCCGCAACGCGGTGACCACGCACGGGCTGCCGTACCGGATCACCGAGGTGCTGCACTACAGCAACGCCGGCGGGTTGTACGCCGCGCAGGACACGCGTACCGGCGAGCGAGTCGTGCTCAAGGAGGCCCGCCCGTACGCCGGCCTCGACGGTCGCGGCGACGACGCCATCACGCGGCTGCGCCGGGAGCGGGAGATGCTGGACCGCGTCGCGGACGCCGGCTTCACGCCCCGGGTGCACGACACGTTCCCGCTGGGCGAGCACGAGTTCCTGGCGCTCGAGTACGTCGAGGGCGACCCGCTGAACCGGCTCATCGTGCAGAAGTACCCGCTGACCGACCCGGACGCCGACGAGACGGCGCTGAGCGCGTACACGGATTGGGCGCTGGGGGTCTATGACCAGGTGGCCCGGGCCGTGCGTGCGCTGCACGAGCGCGGGGTGGTCTACGGCGACCTGCACATGTTCAACATCATGGTGCGGCCGGACGGGCGCATCGCGCTGCTCGACTTCGAGGTGGCCGCCCCGGTCACCGAGCTCCGCCGCCCGGGGCTGCGCAACCAGGGTTTCGCGGCGCCCCGCGACCGGGTCGGTCCGGCCGTCGACGAGTACGCCCTCGCCTGCCTGGCGCTCGCCCTGTTCCTGCCGCTGACCCCGCTGCTACGCCTGGACCTGGCGAAGTCCCGGCATCTCGCGGACGTCATCGCCGAGCACTTCCCGGTGCCGCGCGCGCTGCTCGACGAGGCCGTCGCGCGGATCGAGGGCCCGCACCCGGACCGGGTACGCAGAGCCGGCGTCCGGGACTGGTCGGTCTTCGACGCGGGGCCCGGGAACTGGCCGCGGGCCCGCGACACGCTGGTCCGGGCGATTCTGGCCAGCGCCACGCCCGGACGCGACGACCGGCTGTACCCCGGCGACATCGAGCAGTTCCGCATCGGGGGTCTCGGGATCGCGTACGGCGCCGCCGGCGTGCTCTACGCGCTGGCGGAGGCGGGCGCGGAGATCCCGCCCGAGCACCGCGACTGGCTGCTCAAGCGGGCCGCGGATCCCGGGTTCGACCCGCGGCACGGGTTCCTCGACGGGCTGCACGGGGTCGCGTACGTCCTGGACCACCTCGGGGAACGCCGCGCCGCGCTGGACGTGGTCGAGCGCTGCCTGACCGACCGGTGGGAGGGCCTCGGGCCCGACCTGGGCACCGGCATCGCCGGCATCGGGCTGAACCTGCTGCATCTGGCGCGGCGGACGGGCGAGACCGGCCTGCGCGCGGCGGCGTTCCGGGCGGCGCAGATCAGCCGGGACCGGCTCGGCGGGCCGGACTCCGTACCCGAGGTCAGCGGCGGGCGGCACCCGTACGCCGGCCTGACCCGCGGTTCGAGCGGCGTGGCGCTGCTGTTCCTGCGGATGTACGAGGAGACGGCCGACGCCGAGTTCCTGGACCTCGCGGCCACCGCGCTGCGGCAGGACCTGCGGCGCTGCGTGACCCGCCCGGACGGCGCGCTCGAGGTGAACGAGGAGTGGCGCACGATGCCGTACCTCGGTGAGGGCAGCGTCGGTATCGGGCTGGTGCTCGACCGCTACCTGCGGCACCGCCCCGGCGACGAGGACCTCGCCCGCGCCGCCGACGGGATCGCCCGCGCCGCCCGCTCGCCGCTGTACGTGCAGCCCGGCCTCTTCGCCGGACGTGCCGGCATCCTGGCGTACCTCGCGTTGCGGCCCGAGCCCGATCGGGAGCTGGTGGCCGCGCAGGTCAGCCGGTTGGCGTGGCACGCGTTGCCGTACGGCGGCGGCCTGGCCTTCCCGGGCGAGCAGCTGCTGCGGCTGTCGATGGACCTCGCCACCGGTACGGCCGGCGTGCTGCTCTCGCTGGCTCTCGCCCAGCCGGGCCGGCGCGCCTCGCTGCCGCTGCTGGGACGGGCCGATGACTTCCACGCGGAGCGCGTGGAGACCGACGACGTGGACGGGAGGAGGTGAACGGACATGGCGCTTATGGATCTGCAGGGCATGGAGCTCTCCGCCGAGCGCAACGGTGGCGGAGGAAGCCGGGCCTCGCTGCTGCTGTGCGGCGACAGCTCGCTCAGCGTGACCACCTGTAACTGATGACGGGCCGGCTCATGGCCGGCACCTGCACCCCCACCACAGCACGAGCGACTCATCACGCGAAGGAGAACGATCATGGCACTTCTCGACCTGCAGGGCATGGAACTGACCACCGAGCAGCGCAACGGCGGCGGCGGCGGAAGCCGGGCCTCCCTGCTGCTCTGCGGCGACAGCTCGCTGAGCGTCACCACCTGCAACTAGCCGATCGATCGATCGCGACGCACGCGCCCCGGGTGCCGGCCACCAGCCCGCCCGGGGCCGCGTGGTGCCACCACCGTGCTCACCGAAGGAGGCCCGATGGTTCCCGCGGGACCGCGCCGGTCCACCCTGGTGCTGCTCGCCGTGACCGCGGGCCTCTGCGCCGTCGCGGAGCTGGCCCTGCCGCTGGCGATCGGCCGGACGGTCGACGAGGTCTCCCGGCGCGGTGCCGGGCCGTGGCTCGCCGCTTCGGTGCTGCTGATCGCCGTGCTGGTGGTGGCCGACCCGATCCGTGACCTCGCGGCGGGGCTCGCGCCGGCGTACCGGACGGCCGAGCTGCGCCGCCGGCTGGTCCGGCACTCGCTGAACCTCGGCGGCCGCGCCGGCTCACCGGGGGACGTGGTGAGCCGCGTGATGACCGGGGCCGCCGACGCCGGGCACGGGGGCGTCGCCCTCGTGCTCGCCGTGATCGGCATGGTGCCGGTCCTGGGGGCGGTTGCCGCGCTGGCGTACCTGGACGGCCGGCTCGTCGTCGGTTACCTCGCCGGCGCGGTCGTCATCACCGCGCTGCTGCGCCGCCACGTCCGCGACACCTCCGGCACGGTGCTGCGGTACCAGCGGGCCCAGGCCGACATCGCCGAGCGGCTGTCCGAGGCGATCGCGGGCAGCCGTACGATCGCCGCCGCCGCGACCGTGCCCACCGAGATCCGCCGCTGCCTGCGCCCGCTGCCGGCGCTGTCCGCCGAGGGCGTACGGACGTGGCACGTGCTCGCCCGGTCGGCCGGTCAGGGTGCTCTCACCGGGCCGCTGCTGCAGCTCTCGGTGGTGGCCATCGGCGGCTGGCTGCTCTCGGCCGGCCGGCTCACCCCGGGCGAACTGCTCGCGGCCATCCAGTACGGCGCCATGGGCGCGGGCATCGGTGGCCTGGTCGCCGGGTTCGGCCGGGTCGCCCGTGCCCGCGCCGGAGCCCGCCGGGTCGCCGAGATCCTGGACCGCCCCGCACCCCGCCACGGCCCGCGTACGCTGCCGCCCGGCCCCGGCACCCTGACCTTCGAGAGCGTCACCGCCCGGGTGGCCGGGGAGCCGGTGCTGCGGGACGTGTCCCTGACCGTCCCCGGTGGCCGGCCCGTCGCCGTCGTGGGCCGCTCGGGCTCCGGGAAGTCGGTGCTCGCCTCGCTCGCCGCCCGGCTCACCGATCCGGACGAGGGCCGGGTGTGCCTGGACGGCGTACCGCTGACGGAGGTGTCCGCCGAGTCGCTGCGCCGCGAGATCGGCGTGGCGTTCGAGCGGCCCGTGCTGGTCGGTGCCACGGTCGGCGCCGCCGTGGCGCTCGGGCAGGAACGCCCGCAGCCGTACACGGTCGACGCGGCGCTGCGGGCGGCCCGCGCCGACACGTTCGTGTCCCGGCTGCCTCAGGGCATGGGTACGCCGCTCGCCGAGACACCCCTGTCGGGCGGCGAGGCGCAACGGCTCGGACTGGCCCGCGCGTGGCACGCCCGGCGGTTGCTGGTGCTCGACGACGCGACGTCCAGCCTGGACACCGCCACCGAGGCGGAGATTCTGCATCTGCTGACCGGGGAGTCGCAGCGGACGCACCTGATCGTGGCGCACCGCGCGGGTACGGCGGCACGGTGCGCGAGCGTGGTGTGGCTGGAAGCCGGCCGGGTCCGCGCGATCGCGCCACACCGGCAGTTGTGGCACGACCCGGACTACCGTGCCGTCTTCGGCGGTGATGCGGCGTGAGCCCGGACAGCGGCTCCACGGCGCGGGTCGCCGGGCGCGAGACCGCGGCGGTGCTGCGCCGGCACCGGCGTGCCGTGGGCAGCCTGCTCGCCTGGTCGGTGCCGGAGGCGGCCCCGGCCATGCTCACCGGGTTCGTCGTGGCGCGCGCGGTCGACGACGGCTTCCTCGCCGACCGGCCGTGGACGGGCACCGCCTGGCTCGCGCTGCTGGTCGCGGCCGCGGTCCTCGGCGCGTGGGGCGCCCGGAACACCCATCGGGCGGTGGCCGGCGTGGTCGAGCCGTTCCGCGACGACCTGACCCGCCGCGTGGTCGCCGCCGGCGTGACCACGGCGGCCCGGCATGCCGGGACACCCGCGACGGACGGCGCCGTGGCCCGCCTGACCAACCAGGTCGAGGGCGTACGGGACTCCTTCGCCGGCCTGATCCTCGTCTCGCGCGGCTTCGTGGTGACCGTGCTCGCCGCCCTGCTCGGCACCGCGTCTCTCGCCCCGTCCCTGCTGCTCCTGGTGGCCCCGCCGCTGCTGGGCAGCATCGTGATGTTCTCGGTGGCGCTGCGCCGGGGGGTCCGCCGGCAGCGTGACTTCCTGTACGCCGGCGAGCAACTCGCCGACCGTACGGCCGCCGTGACCGCAGCCGCCCGGGACGTGGCCGCTTGCCGTGCCACGGAACGCGCCGCCCGGTACGCCGACGAGGCGATCACCGCCCAGGCGCGGGCGGAACGGGCGCTGGCCCGCCTCGCCGCGGTCCGCTCGCTCACCGTGGCCGTGGGCGGATGGCTGCCGCTGCTGGCCGTGCTCGCCGGAGCGAACTGGGTCACCGGCCGCGGGCTGAGCACCGGCGCGCTGATCGGCGTGCTCACGTACCTGGCGCAGGTGGTGGTGCCGACGCTGGACATGTTCGTGCAGACGGTCGGCAGCGCCGGGCTCCGCTTCGTGATCACCCTGGACCGGCTCGTCCGTCGCATCGGGCAGCGCGCCACGGTCGCCGCCGATCCGGGTCCGTCCGCCCGGCGGCCCGCCGGCTCCCGCCTCGAGCTGCGCGGCGTGACGTTCCGCTACGGCGCCGCGGCCCGGCCCGTGCTGCACGACTTCGACCTGACCGTGTACGGGTACGACCACCTCGCCGTCGTCGGCCCCAGCGGCGTCGGCAAGTCCACCCTGGCCGGTCTGCTGTGCGGGACGATCAGGCCGGACGACGGCGAGGTGCTGCTCGGCGGCGTACCGATCGAGGAACTGGAACCCGCCGCGCGCGCCCGGCACCGGGTGCTGATCCCGCAGGAGGCGTACATCTTCCCCGGCAGCGTGGCCGACAACCTGCGCTATCTGAACCCCGGGGCCGGCGAGCAGGACCTGCTCGCTGCGGTCGACGTGCTCGGCGCGGGTGCGTTGCTGGAGCGGCTCGGCGGGCTGGGCGGCGAGGTCCGCCCGCGCGAACTGTCGGCCGGGGAGCGGCAGCTGCTCACGCTGGTGCGGGCGTACGTGGCCCCGGCGCCGGTGGCCGTCCTCGACGAGGCGACCTGCCACCTCGACCCGGCGGCCGAGGAACGCGTCGAGCGGGCGTTCGCCGCCCGTGGCGCCCTGGTGGTGATCGCCCACCGGATCAGCTCGGCGATGCGGTCGCGGCGGGTGCTGCTGCTCGACGGCGACCGGGCGATGCTCGGCGATCACCGGAGCCTGCAGGCGGCCAGCGCCCGCTACCGCGAGATGACCGGCTACTGGACCGCGGCGTCAGAGCCAGCCGGCGCGCCGGGCCCGGTTGATGGCGTCGATCCGGCCGTCCGCGCCGATCTTCGCCGCGATGCCGGTCAGCCGGTTGCGCACCGTACCGGGTGACAGGAACAGCTTGCGCGCGATCTCGTCCGGCGGCATCCCCTCCGCGGCCAGCGCCAGGATCTCCCGGTCGCGCTTCGTCAACGGGTTCGGCGGCCGGTTCAGCAGCGACGCGACGAGCTCCGGGTCGATCACCGCGCTGCCGTTCGCGAGGCTGCGCAGCGCCGACAGCAGGTGGTCGAGGGAGGCCCGCTTCGTCACGAAGCCCACCCCGTCGAGGCGGTCGGGGTCGATCCGCGCGAGCACGTCGTGCCGGTCAGCCGCGAGCAGCACCAGGACCTTCGACTCCGGTACGGCCCGGCGTACCGCCCGCGCGGTCACCAGCGGATCGTCGTCGGCGCCGTCGAGGTCCAGCACCGTCACGTCGGGGCGTACGGGCAGCGACACCGCCTGGGCCCAGGCCGGCAGCTCGGCGACCACGTCCAGGTCGTCCTCACCACGGAAGGCGGCAGCCAGGGCGCCGCGGTACAGCGGCGCATCCTGAACGACGGCGATGCGAATGCAATGGGAGCGCCCCGGCACCGCGCCATCGTCACACGCGGGAGATCCGCGACGCTGTCGCCGATCCGGCTCGGGAAAACCGGATGATCGGATCGAGGTGCGTCCATGAAGACGGTTGCGTACCGCCTCAGCGGCGCAGGCCGTGCCGGCGCTGTACGGCCTTCTCGACGAGCGTGGCCGGCAGCATCCGGCGCAGAGCGAACGCGACCGGCGCATTGCTGCCGACGGCGTACAGGGGTTTCGGCCGCGGCGCCTCGATGGCCCGGACGATGACCGCGGCCACCCGGTCGGCACTGACGCCGGCGTGATGGTTGCGGTCCAAGGCGGCCAGCATCGTCTCGAAGTCCTGTCGGTGCGGGGAGTCCGGCGTCGTGTAGCGGGTGCGGCGCTCGCTGATGCCGGTGTTGATGGAACCGGGCTCCACAGTGGTCAGCCAGACGCCGAACGGCGTGAGCTCCTGCCGGGCGCCGTCGCTGAACCCCTTGAGGGCGGCCTTTGTCGCGACGTACGAGGAACGGTAGGCGAGCGGGAACGACGCCAGCATCGAGCCCACCATGACGACCCGGCCGTGGCCGCGTGCCCGCATGCCGGGCAGGGCCAGCTGGGCGAGGCGTACGGGACCGAGGACGTTGACCTGGAACAGGCGGCGCAGCGCGTCGCCGGGCAGCTCCTCGAACGGGCCGGACTGGCTCTCCCCGGCGTTGTTCACGAGCACGTCGACGTCCGCGAGCCGGTCCGCGAGGGCTTCCACGGACTCGTCCGAGCCGAGGTCGAGCCGCAGGTATTCGACGTCCGCCGCGCGGTGTGCGGGAGTGAGGGCTGCCGGGTCGCGGCTCGTGCCGAGCACGTGGTAGCCCCGGGCTGCCAGCAACGCCGCGGTGGCCAGGCCGATGCCGGACGATGCTCCGGTCACCAGAGCGGTGCGCTTCATCGACGCACCATACGCCGACGGCTATCGATCGCGGTCCAGCCACTCGGCGAGCAGCGCGCGCTCGGTGCCGGTCAGGTTCGGCAGTTCCGGTACGTATGCCCGGAAGGCGACGGCGGCCCCGGCGGCGCCGGCGGCGGGAAGGGCCGGGACGTCGGTGAGGATGAAGCTGGTCACGGCGTCGTACATGGCGTCGGCGAGGCCGGGATCGCGCTGCTCGGGGGCGGTGGCGAGCAGGGTGAGCACCGCGCCCGTGCCGGCGGCGTGGATGAGCTCGACGGCGCGGCGTTCCGGCACCCGCAGCCGGCCGATCGCAGCGACCCGGTGCACCCGGGCGCGCAGCACCTCGAGGCCCGCGGCGGCGGCCGGGGAGGGCCCGCCGCGGGTGGGATCGGTGAGGAGGCCGAACAGGGCGGCGTTGGCGAGGCCGAACTCGATGTGCCGGTCCCATCCGGCCCGCAGGTCGGCGATCGGGTCGCCGTCCGCGCCGACGGACTTCGCAGCGACGTACGTGGCGAAGACGTGCTCCGCCACGGCGTCGAGCAGCGCGTCCTTGTCCGCGAAGAAGCGGTAGATCGTCGGCGCCTGCATCCCGGCCGCGTGCGCGACCGCGCGGGTGGTGAGCGCGCCGGCGCCCTGCTCCCGCAGCAGCCGCGCCGCCGCCTCGACGATGTGCGTCCGCGTCTTCGGTCTGACCTCCGCCATGCTGCCAATGTTAACCGCATCGTGCTAACGGTGTTGCTAACGTTGGTAGCATGTTGCGCGATACGGCGTTAGCAAGGGAGACATCATGATCATCGTTACCGGTGCGACCGGCCTGCTCGGCTCGCAGATCGTCGAGCGGCTGCTGGAGCGGGTGCCGGCGCGGGGCATCGGCGTCAGCGTGCGGAAGCCCGATCGCGCGGCGGGCCTGGCAGGCCGGGGAGTCCGCGTCCGGCGCGGCGACTTCACGGACCCCGCATCCCTGGCCGAGGCGTTCGAGGGCGCGACGCAGGTCCTCATCGTCTCCGCGGACACCACGGGGGAGGCGGCGGTCGCCCAGCACACCGCGGCGATCGACGCGGCGGTCGCGGCCGGAGCCCGCCGCATCCTCTACACGAGCCACCAGGGCGCGGGGGAGCACTCGCTGTTCGAGCCGATGCCCGATCACGCCGCGACCGAGCGCTACCTGGCGAAGGCGGGCGTCGCCTTCACCGCTCTGCGCAACGGGTTCTACGCCGGCACGGTCCCGCGCCTGCTCGGCCGGGCGCTGGAGACCGGCGAGCTGGCCGCGCCGGCCGACGGCCCGGTCTCCTGGACGGCGCACGCCGACCTCGCCGAGGCGGCGGCGATCACGCTCGCGGAGGAGGGGCGCTACGACGGTCCGACGCCGCCGCTGACCGCGCCGGAGGCCCTGGATCTGGCGGACGCCGCGGCGATCCTCAGCGAGCTCACCGGCCGTCCGGTGCGCCGCGTCGTCGTGGACGACGATGAATGGGTGGCGGGCCTGGTCGCGCACGGGGTGCCGCAGGACCAGGCCACCATGCTGCTCGGCATGTTCCACGCCTCCCGGCGTGGCGAGTTCGCGGTCACGAGCCCGGAGCTCGAGACGCTGCTCGGGCGTCCGGCCACGTCGCTGCGAGCCGTGCTGGCGGCGCCCCGGGCGTGAGGTCCGGGGCGCCCGGTGCACGTCAGCGACCCCAGTGGGCCGCGGCGAGGGTGTTGCGCAGGGCGTAGTAGGCGGGCTTGCGCCCGAAGTCGTCCCACATCACCGTCGCGGCGCCCTCGCTGGGGAAGAACACCGGCACCCACGAGTACTTGTCGGTGAAGCCCCAGATGGTGAACGAGTTGCAGCCGGCCACGGCGAGGCACGCGTCCAGCACCGTCTTGTAGTACGTGGCCTGCGTCTGCAGCTGCTCGGCGGTCGGTACGCCGCTCTCCGGCAGGTCCATGCGGACGTCGAGCTCGGTGATCGCCGTGTGGAGCCCGAGCGCGTCGAAGCGCTGCAGGACGGCGGCCAGCTGGTCCGGGGCGCCGTACCGCGTGCTCAGGTGGGCCTGCGACGCGAAACCGCGCAGCGGGACCCGGTCGGCGAGGAGCTGCTTGGCGAGGGCCTCGTACGCGTCCACCTTGGCTCCCGGCCATTCCACGCCGTAGTCGTTGAGGAACAGCTGGGCCTTGGGGTCGGCCTGGTGCGCCCACCGGAAGGCGTCCGCGACGATGCCCGGGCCGAGCTCGCGGATGAAGATGTTCTCCTGCCGGTACTCGCCGTTCTCGTTGAGGATCTCGTTGGCGACGTCCCACTGCTGGATCTTGCCGCGGTAGTGGCCCACCACGGTGACGATGTGCTCCTTGAGAATGGCGCGCAGCTCGTCCTTGGTGAACTGGCCGTCCTGCAGCCAGGCCGGGTTCTGGCTGTGCCACAGCAGCGTGTGCCCGCGGACCACCTGGCCGTGCCGGCGCGCGAACTTCACGATCGCGTCGGCCGGCCCGAAGTTGTACGTGTGCCGCTCCGGGTGGATGAACTCCCACTTCATCTGGTTCTCGGGGGAGACGGAGTTGAACTCGTGCGCCAGCACCCGCCGGTACGGCTGGTCGTACGTGAAGGGGTCGGGGTACGGCTGGTCGACGTGGTGGCCGCCGCCCGCAGCGGCGGTGCCGATGCGCAGGTCGCGCGGGGCGGCCCGGCGCAGGGTGAGGACGTGGTACCCGGAGCGGTCGGTGGCGGCCGGCCCGGTGGTGGCCTGACGGGAGGCACCGGCCTGGGCCGGCTGCGCCCCGGGGACGAGAAGCGCCGAGGCGGCGAGGACGGCCACAGCGACGCGATGAGCCTTGGACAAGGTCACTCCTTGGGGAGGCGGGAGGCAACCGAAAGTTTCAGTCAAACTCCGGAAGACTTTCGTACGCTAAGCAGAGGCAATAGCTTTCGTCAATGTCTAAGCAGGCGCTACGAGGCATATTCGTTGCCGAGAAAATTCTGAAAGTTCCAGCGCCTATGCGAAAACCATTCTGTTGACAAGCCGGAAACATAGAAGTAAAGCTATGTTACCGTTCACATCGAGCGGTTCTCCGGCAGCGAAAGGCAGACCATGGGTTCTCGCTCGTCATGGCGGACAGTCCTCGCCGCGGTCGCCACCGCGGCGGCCGTCGTGCTCTCCCCGGCATCAGCCAAGGCAGCCGGCACGCTGCCCTGCGACATCTATGCGAGCGGCGGCACGCCCTGCGTCGCCGCGCACAGCACCACCCGGGCCCTGTTCGGCTCCTACTCCGGACCGCTGTACCAGGTACGCCGCTGGTCGGACAATGCGACCGCTAACATCGGTGTGCTGGCCGCCGGTGGGTACGCGAACGCGGCCGCACAGGATTCGTTCTGTTCCGGCACGTACTGCACGATCGTGCGCATCTACGACCAGACGTCCCGGCACAACGACCTGACCATCGCGCCGGGCGGTGGCGCCAACCCGACCGCCGACCAGGGCGCCAACGCGGCGGCGCTGCCCGTCACGGCCGGCGGCCACAAGGTGTACGGCATCTACATCTCGGCGGGCAACGGCTACCGCAACAACGCCACGAACGGTGTCGCCACCGGCAGCCAGCCCGAGGGCATGTACATGGTCACCGAGGGCACCCACGTCAACGACCGATGCTGCTTCGACTACGGCAACGCCGAGACGAACAACCTGGACACCGGCAACGGTGACATGGACGCGATCTACTTCGGCAACCTCTGCTGGTTCTCGCCCTGCTCGGGCGGCCCGCGCGTCGCGGCGGACCTCGAGAACGGGCTGTTCGCCGGCGGCAACGGCTCCTGGACCGCCAACACCGGTCGCAACAGCGCGTTCGTGACGGCGGTGCTGAAGAACAACGGCACCTCCACGTACGCCATCAAGGACGGCAACGCCCAGTCCGGCGGCCTCGCGACCCGCTACGACGGCGCGTTGCCGAGCCAGTCGGGCTACCGGCCGATGACCAAGCAGGGCGCGATCATCCTGGGCATCGGCGGCGACAACAGCAACGGCTCGGTCGGCTCGTTCTTCGAGGGGGTGATGACCAGCGGCTACCCCAGCGACGCCACCGAGAACGCCGTGCAGGCCAACATCGTCTCCGTCGGGTACGGCAAGAACGTGTCGTTCCCGGTGAACGGGGCGACGTACCGGCTCACGAACCTGGTGAGCGGAAAGGTCCTGGACGCCGTCAACTGCGGCACCGCCAACGGTACGCAGATCGACGTCTGGCAGTCCCTGGGCAACACCTGCCAGCAGTGGCGCTTCACCAACGTCGGCCCGAACAAGTGGACGATCACCAACGTCAACGCGGGCAAGGTGCTCGACGCGGTCAACTGCGGCCAGGCCCTGGGCACGGCGGTCAACCTGTGGCAGCCGCTCGGCAACACCTGCCAGCAGTGGGCCGTCATCCCCGCCGGCAACGGCCGCTACGAGCTCGTCGTGGAGAACAGCGGCATGGTCCTCGACGACCAGAACTGCGGCACCGCGAACGGCACCAGGGCGCAGCTCTGGATGTGGCTCAACAACACCTGCCAGCTCTGGTCCATCGCACCCTAGGCGCGGGCGACGCAGGCCGGGTCGTGTGGGCCCGGCCTGCGGCATCCTGCTGTCAGGTCACCGGTAGACGTGCACGTGTTCCCCGATGAACAGCTGGGACCACGCCCGGTTCATCGCCGGGACGGTGAGCCGGACGCAGCCGTGACTCGCGGCGTACGTCGGCACCGAGGTGGACCCGTGCAGCGCGTACCCCTTGGAGAAGTAGTTCGGCCGCCACAGCAGTCCGAGCGAGCTCTCCCGCCAGCCGTTGATCCGGCGGTAGATCGAGAAGTTGCCCGTCGGCGTGGGCGTGGCCGCCTTGCCGGGCGAGCTGTCGAGGATCCGGGTGACCGCGCCGTTGCGGGTCAGGTAGACGACCCGGCGGGTCAGGTTCACCTCGACGGCGGCCGCGCTGTGCCGGTACTTCGCGGTAGGCCGGTACGGGCTGGCGAGCTTGGCCCAGGTCACGGGTCCCACCACGCCGTCGATGGAGATCTTCTGGACTTTCTGGAAGGCGTACACGCCATGCAGCGTGTTCGAGCCGAAGTCACCGTCGACGGTGCCGACGTCGTAGTGCAGCGCGGTCAGCCGTTGCTGCAGGTACGTGACGGTGGCGCCCTTGTCGCCGTAGCGGACCGTAGGACGCGCGGCGAGGCTCACCTGAGCTGCCTCCCGGGCCGACGCCGCGGGGGCCGCTGCCGCGGGTGTCGCCAGAGCCCCGGCCGTCGTCAGGGCCATCAGCGCGGCGACCATGAACGTGATGGACAGTCCCTTTCGTGAGGCCATCTCTTGCCTCCTCATGCCTCCCCGCAGCCTTCTCCTGGGTGGGGGAGACCGGCAAGAGCCGGTGGACCCGGGGCCTCCGCCGATCGACCGGAGTTCCGACGTCCCTGTCGGCTCAGCAGTACGCGCCGAGGCCGAGCAACCAGCCCGAGTTGTCCGGCGCCAGCTCGGACAGGTCGGCATCGTCGACGAGGGTCTTCTGCACCTTGGCGGCGTAGTCGTTGAAGGCGGTCCGCACCTCGGCGTTCTTGCTCTGCGCGGCCAGGTCGTTCAGCTTGGCGGCAAACGTCTTCGCCTCCGTGTGCACGGCCTCGACGTAGTCGGCGGGCAGCGGTTCGCCGATCTGCACGGTCGGCGCGTTGGTCACGACCGTGTCGAAGAATGGCTTGGATGCGGCTTCGGCCTCCTTGCACACCTGTTTCTTGCTCTTCGTGCCCTTGCCGGCGGTCCCGGTGCCGCCGGACGGCTCGCCCGCGGCCGGCGCCGCACCGGAGGACGCGGTGACCGGATCCGACCACAGGGGCTTCGCCGCGCCGTCCGAGGCGCCGCCGCAGCCGGCCACGGCGCCCAGGACGAGCAGGGACGCCAGCGGAATGTGTACCCAGTGGTTGCGCATGGCCGCCGAATGTACCGAAGCGGGCAACTCGGAACGGTACCGGGCGTCGATGAATGTCCCTCAGCCGTCCGGCTTTGCCCGCGGCGGATAGCGTACGGGGATGGTCCGGCCCCGCATGCTCATCGTCGCGCACCGGGCCGGCAACACCGTCGACGGTCTGCGGACCGCGCTCGCCTCCGGGGCCGACCTCGTCGAAGCCGACGTGCACCTCTACCGTGGCGCCCTCGAGATGCGGCACAGCCGCACGCTCGGCCCTCGGCTCTACTGGGACAGGTCGAGCGGTCTCACCCGGCGGCGCGACGTCGTGGTGCCGGAGCTCGAGGAGATCCTCGCGGTCGCGGGCGACGACCCGCGGCTGCTGCTGGACCTGAAGGGCCGGTCCCGGACCGTGGCCGCCCGCGTCGCCGAGACGTTGCGCACCCGCAGGCCCGGCGTCCCGGTGGCGGTGTGCACGAAGGAATGGCCGATGCTGGACGCGTTCGCCGGGGACGCGAACGTCCGCCGCATCCTGTCCGTCGCCAACGCGGTGCAGCTCGCCCGGCTGCGCGCCCGGCTGCGCGGCGAGCGGGTGGACGGCGTCTCGATCC
Organism: Nucisporomicrobium flavum; assembly: GCF_016464385.1. Classification (GTDB taxonomy): domain Bacteria; phylum Actinomycetota; class Actinomycetes; order Mycobacteriales; family Micromonosporaceae; genus Actinoplanes; species Actinoplanes flavus_A. Next base: position 411,839 of record NZ_JADMLH010000003.1, read on the forward strand.
GGCTGCGGCTGCTGACCGCCTCCGTGGTGGCCGAGCTGCGCCGGGCCACCGGCCTCGTCCTGGCCTGGCCCGTGGACACGGACGCGGCCCTCGCACGCGCCGAACGCCTCGGCGTCACCGGTGTGGTCACCAAGAACGTGCGATCCGGCTGATGGCTGCCACCGACAGGTCCACGTCCGCCTCAGTCGTGGCGTGTCCGGACACCGAGATCCGCATCAGCCGGCGTCCGCGCCACGTGGTGCCGCCCAGCCAGCAGGTGCCGTCACGCTGCACGGCCTCGATGATCCGGTCGGTACGCGCATCGTCGCCGAAGCCGGCCAGCACCTGGTTGAGCACCACCTCGTTGACGACCTCCAAGCCGGCCGCGGTCAGCCCGTCGGCGAACCGGCGTGCCAGCCGGCAGCACCGCTCGACCAGCTCGCTGACCCCGTCGGCGCCCAGCTCCCGCAACGCGGCCCAGACGGCGAAGCCCCGGGCGCGGCGCGACGATTCCGCGGTGTAGTCCGCGCCGCCCGACCCCGCGCCGGAGCCGACCAGGTACGCGGCCGCATACGACATCGCCGCCACCTGCACCTCGGGTCGGGAGCAGAACGCGAACGCGCTGTCGTACGGCACGTTGAGCCACTTGTGCCCGTCGCAGCCCCACGAGTCGGCCAGCTCCACGCCGTCGACGAGGTGCCGGGTGCGCGGGTTCGCGGCGGCCCACAGCCCGAAGGCGCCGTCGACGTGCGCCCACCCGCCGGACCGATGGATCAGGTCGCAGGCCGTACGCAGGTCGTCGCAGGCGCCGGTGTTCACGTTGCCCGCCTGCAGGCACACGATCGCCGGCACGCCCGGCTCGAGGGCCAGCACCCGGGCGAGGTCGTCCATGTCGAGGGCGCCGCCGGCGTCGGCCGCGACCGGCTCGATGACGTCCGACCCGAGCCCGAGCAGCCGCAGCGACCGGTCCACAGTGGCGTGCCGCTCGACGCCGGCGATCACCCGCAGCCGCGGCGCCCCCGGCAGGCCGCGGCGCTCGACGTCCCAGCCCGCCCCGGCCAGCAGGTGGTGGCGGGCCGCGGCCAGGCCGACCGTGTTCGCCGCCTGCGCCCCGGTGACGAACCCGGCCGACGCGGTGGCCGGCAGGCCGAGCAGCTCCTTGAGCCAGCCGCCGGCCGCCTCCTCGGCCGCGATGGCCGCCGGCGACAGCACGGCGTTGAACGCGCACTGGTCCCAGCCGGCCGCGAGGATGTCCGCCGCGGTGGCGGCCGGCAGCGCGCCGCCGATGACGAAACCGAAGAAGCGCGGCCCGGCGGTGGCCACGAGACCCCCGTCGGCCGCCGCGAGCAGGTCGGTGAGGACCTGGTCGGCCGATGATCCGTACGCCGGCAGCGGGCCACCGAACGCAGCCCGGACGTCGGCGGCGTCCCGGGCCGCGCGTACGGGCCGATCCGCCAGCGAAGCCCGGTACCCGGCGGCCTCGTCGGCGGCCCGGCGCAGCAGTCTGCCCAGTTCGTCCATGGCACGACCGTACGCGTAGTCATAAGCTTCGATGAAGCTCCCGTGCCTGCGCTGAGGAGGGTTCATGAAACGGTTCCTGAGGTTCCTGATCGCGGTGGTCGTGGGGCTCGGCCTCGCCGGCCCGGCGAGAGCGGCCGAGGCGGCGACCGGGCATCCCCGGTTCAGCGCGCTCGTCTTCTCCAAGACGGCGGCGTTCCGCCACGACTCGATCCCGGCCGCCGTGACCGCGATCCAGGAGCTCGGCGCCGAGCACCGCTTCCGGGTCGACGCGACCGAGGACGCAGCCGCGTTCACCGACGCCAACCTCGCCCGCTATGACGTCGTGATCTGGCTGAGCACCACCGGGGACGTGCTCAACGATGAGCAGCAGGGCGCCTTCGAACGCTACATCCGCGCCGGCGGCGGCTACGCGGGCATCCACGCCGCCTCCGACACCGAGTACGACTGGGCCTGGTACGGCGGGCTCGTCGGGGCGTACTTCCGTGACCACCCGGGCGCGGTCAACGACCAGTTCCAGGTCGCCACGGTGAAGGTCCTCACCCGCGGAACCGCCGCGACGTGGCCGCTGCCGCGCCGCTGGCAGCGCGAGGAGGAGTGGTACAACTTCCGGACCAACCCGCGCGGCACCGTCCGGGTCCTCGCCGAGGTGGACGAGAGCACCTACGACCCGCGCGGCTACAGCCAGCCGGGCGGCTCACCCGGCATGGGCCCGCATCACCCGATCTCCTGGTGCCAGCCGTACGACGGCGGCCGCGCCTTCTACACCGCGATGGGGCACAAGGCCGAGTACTACAACGAGCCGCTGCTGCGCGCCCACATCCTCGGCGGCATCGAGATGGCGGCCGGCGTGGCCCGCTTCCCCTGCGGCCGCGAGGACTGAACGAACCGGCTCCCCGTCGTACGATCACCCGGTCGTGATCACAACGGCGGTGGAGGCCGGATGGCACAACGAGGTCTGACCACCTCGATCTTCCGGCGCGTCCGGGTGACGGCCCGGCCTGCCTGCGCCCCGACGCCGTGGAGCCGCCGTTACGGTGCCGCCATGGACCTGCCCGGACGTGCCGTTCGCGCCTGCCTGACTCTCGTCCTCGCCGGCGCCCTGACGGCCTGCGGCACCGAGGAGCCGGCCGTCGTCCACGCGCGGGCCGCCACCGTCTACGGCTCGATCGTCACCCGGATCTACGGCACGCCCGCCCAGCGGCAAGCCGCCGACGAGCGGGCCTGGAACCTCGCGCAGGTCGCGGCGCGGGAGTGCCGCGACCGCGCCGGCATCGACTACCCGGCCAGGGCATTCACGCCCGTCAGCGAGCGTACGTACGTCGCACCGGGCGACCTCCTCGGGTTCGCCCCGGCCCGCCCGGACTTCGACATCGCCGAGCAGCTGGACCTGCTGGTGCTCAGGGCCATGAACGTCGAGTATTTCGCCAGATGGATGGCCAGGACCAAACGCGGATCCGGGCCCGCCTGGGTAACGGCCCAGCGCTGCGAAGCCACGGCGACGGCGACGACCGTCCGGCTCGCCCCGGACGGCCAGGAACACCTGGCTGCCGCCCTGGTCGCGGAGCTCAGCCGGGTCCAGGCCACGGTCGCTCCGACGCTGCCGGCCGACTACCGCGGCTGCCTGCGCGCCCACGGCTTCGACGCGGCCGACCTGCCGGCCCTGCAGGCCCGGGTGGAGCAGGCGTTCCCCGCGGTGCCGATCGGAGCCAGAACCGTCCCGGCCCGCCTGCCCGGCTGGCCGGACGCCGTCGCCGTCGAACGCCGGGCGGCCACCGTGGACGCCCGCTGCCGGGCGCACGCGGCCGACGTCGTGATGCGGGCCGCGCTGCCGCGCCTGACGACCTTCGCGGCCACGCACACCGAGGCGCTCGACGAGATGAGCGCCGGGTGGTCCCGCATGGAGACCGAGGCCCGGGAGCTGCGGTTCCCGGACTGAGGCGGGCTCAGCGCAGCTTGTGCAGCCGTACGGTCGTGCCGGACGGGCTGGAATGGATCCGCACCAGGTCGCACAGCTCGTTCGTGAGAATCAGGCCGTAGCCGCGGTGGCTGATGTGCGGCGGCACGATGCGACCGGCGAGCGGATCGGTCAGGTGGCCGGTGTCCTGCAGCTGGCACACGACGACGCCCGGCTCGGTCCACACGGTCACCCGGCCGGGTCCCGAGGTGTGGTCGACCGTGTTGGCGGCCACCTCGCTCGCGGCCAGCACCAGGTCCTCCACGGCATCCTCGGGCAGGTGCGCGGCGGCGTGCCGCCGGACGAAGCAGCGGACGGCGGCGATCGTCTCCTCGTACACCAGCGTCTCCGCGTCCGGCGCGGGCGGCGGGAGGGGCCGGTTGAAGGCGGCCGCCGTCACCGCCGGATCGTCGTAGCGGTCGCTGTCCCGCAGGACGCCGTCCTGGATCATCGTCGGGTGGGTGGACCAGGCGTCCTTCACCACCGCCGGATCGAGCCCTTCGACGTCGTACGGGCACAGGATCGCCGCGTCCCGCTCGGCGAACACCGCGTTGATCAGCGCCTCGTGGGCGACGCAGGCGGGGTACTCCAGCTCCGTACGCTCCGGCCAGATCGGCTCGCCGACGACCGACACCCGGCGGCCCGGATGGTCGGCGGCGAACCGCAGCAGCACCCGCGGGATGATCCGGCCGGGGTTACGGCCGGCCACCGTCATGTCCGCCACTGTGATGCTGTCCCGAAGGTCGGTCAGGGCGTCGCGCACCAGGTCCAGGTTGGGCCCGGGGACGGCGACCAGGACGGGATCGCCGTCGCGCACGGCGGAGCGGACGAACGCGCTGACGCCCGCGACGTACTCCGCGCTCCCGCGGTACAGCAGAGCCGGGTGATGGAAGGTGCGGGCCTCGCTCATCGGACGCCTACGATCCGGCCCGCGCCGTGCACCTCGAGGATCCTGTCGAACGCCGGCGAGCGGCCGACGAGCCGCAACCGGCCCTCGGCGCGTTCCCAGGCGCCCAGCAGGACCCGGGCGGCCGCAGTGTCGACGAAACTCAGGCCTTCCACGTCGACGGTCACCGTCGCCTCCCGGTCCGGCCGGATGCCGAGCAGATGGTCGATGACCGCGCTGAGCGCCGGTGCGTTGGACAGATCCACCTCGCCCTCCAGCCGCAGCCCGAAGGGACGCTCGGTGCGCCGCATCCGCAGGACGAGGGCGGGGTCGAACGGCACATCGTCGCCGACGATGCCGGGGTGGGCGCGGGCGATGTCGCGCAGCCGCGGGGCGTCGAAGACCCGGTAGTCGTACGCGCAGACACCCAGCACGAAGCCCTCGGCGAAGATCGTGTTGGCCTCCGCCTCGAAGCTCGGCAGGCGATCGGCGCCGGGCGTCGGACGACGCGCCCACGACATGTCGGTGATGAGGCGCAGGCCCTCGCAGCCGGCCCGGCGGGCGTCCTCGACCTCGCGGCGGAGGAAGGACAGGGCGCTCACCGGATCGAAGACGCCGCGGGTCAGATAGGACGACTCGACCGGCAGGATCCGCAGATCCCCGGAGCCTCCGCGGCGTTCCACGGCGGCGACGACCGCACCGCTGTCGTCGCCGCAGTAGAGGACCCGGTGCCCCTCGCTGAAGCCCGCCCCGACCAGCCCTGCCAGCGAGTCGAGGCGTACGGCGTCGTCGCCGACGGTCCAGCAGATGTGATCACCCAGAGCGAGTCGATCGAGTAGCGCCAACCCGGCACCCCCTCTCCACGTCCGGCCCCGGCGACGACTGCCGAACATACGCGCGAATCCGCCGCTGCCCGATAACCCGACGGAGTGACATCGCGGGGGACGCCCGGGTGTCGGCATGATGAGCGGCATGTCGGCGATGCTGGTCGGCCGGGAGGACGAGCTGCGGTTCCTCGGCGGGCTTCTCGAACGGGTGGGTGAGGGCGGCGGCGCCGCCGTCGTCCGGGGTGAGGCGGGCATCGGCAAGTCGACGGTGCTGTCCGCGGTGTCCCGGCAGGCCGCGGACCGGCAGATGCGCATCCTCATGACCACCGGGGTGCAGAGCGAGGCGCAGATCGCGTTCGCCGGCCTCGAACGGCTGCTGCGGCCCGTCATCGAGCAGGCCGACCGGTTGCCGCCGGCGCAGCGCGGTGCCCTGCTCGCCGCCCTCGGCCGCAGCGGCGAGGCGGTGCCCGAGCTGTTCCTGGTCGCGCTCGCAACGCTCAGCCTGCTCGCGGAGGCCGCTGCGCAGTCGCCCGTGCTGCTGGTCGTCGAGGACGCCCAGTGGCTCGACCTGGCCAGCGCCGAGGTGCTGATGTTCGTCGCGCGCCGGCTCGAGTTCGAACCGGTCGTGCTGGTGGCGGCGTTGCGGGACGGCTTCGACGGGCCGTTCGCGGACGGCGGCCTGGACGAGCTGACGCTGCCGCGGCTGACCGGCGCCGAGGCCGAGCTCGTGGTCGACGACCGGCTCCCGCCCGAGGTACGCGCATGGGTGCTGCGCGAGGCGGCCGGAAACCCGCTAGCCCTGGTGGAACTGCCCAGCGTGGCGGGGACGGGCGGCGCCGGTCCGGTACTGCCGTTGACCGCGCGGCTGGAGGACGCGTTCACGGCCCGGATGGCCGGCCTGCCGCAGGCGACGAGGACGTTGCTGCTGCTCGCCGCGCTCAACGACGGCGACGCCCTGTCGGAGCTGCTCGAGGCGGCCGCGATCCTCGACGGCGAGCCGCTCGACGCGGACGACCTGCTGCCCGCGATCGCCGCGCGGCTCGTCGAGGTCCACGCCGGGTCCGTCCGGTTCCTGCACCCGTTGATGCGGTCCGCGATTTACCAGCGGTCGAGCGCCGGCCGGCGGCACCGTACCCATGCCGCTCTGGCCCGGGTCGTCGCCGACGACGACCGCAAGGTGTGGCACCGGGCCGCGTCGACCGCCGGGCCCGACGACTCCGTCGCCGCGGCCCTGGAGGAAGCGGCGGCCCGCGCCCAGCGCCGGGGCGGCATCGCGGCCGGGCGGGCCGCGATGGAACGCTCGGCCGAGCTGACCCGCGACCCGGTCCGGCGTGGCGAGCGGCTGCTCCACGCGGCGGAGCTGGCGTTCGAGCTCGGCCGGCGCGACGACGTCCTGCGGCTGCTCGCCGACGCGGACCGGGTGGGGCTCTCGGAGCGGCAGCGCTGGCGCACCGCCTGGATCCGGGACAGCTTCGACGACGGGGTGCTCGGCCGGGCCCAGGCGGCGTGGTCGCTGGCGCAGGTCGCCGGGCGGGCCGCGGCCGAGGACCCTGACCTCGCGTTGAACCTGTTGTACGGCGCGGCGTTGCGTTGCTGGTGGACCGAACCGGGCGCGGAGGCCCGGCGCAGTGTCGTCGCCACGGCGTCACGGGTGGCGGTGGACGAGAACGACCCCCGGCTGCTCGTGATCCTGGCGTACGCCTCGCCCGTCGACTGTGGCGGCTTGGTGCTGGAACGGTTGCGGCGGCACGAGCATGCGGGCGACGGACGGGCCGCCCGCATGCTCGGTAACGCCGCCCACGCCATCGGCGCCTTCGACCTGGCCGCCGGCTTCTTCGCCGACTCGCTGCACGAGCTGCGGGCGCAGGGACAGCTGGCGCTGCTGGCCCGGGCGCGGACCCTGCAGGCCTGGTGCAGCGGCCAGCTCGCCGACCTCGGCGTCGCGATCCCGGCCGCCGACGAGGCGTACCGCCTGTCCCGCGACACCTCACAGCCGGTGATCGCCGCGACCGCGCGGGCCACGCAGGCGCTGCTCGTCGGGATGCGCGGCGAGCAGGACGACGCGTACCGCTACGCCGCCGAGGCCGAGCGCACCGCGCTGCCGGTCGACGCCAACGCCGTGCTGTCCGCCGTCCAGTTCGCCCGGGGCGCGGCCGCGCTGGCCGACGGCCGCCACGAGGACGCGTACGCCGAGCTGCGCCGCATGTACGAGCGGGCGGACCCCGCGTACCACCCGGCGACCCGCTGCTATGCCGTCGGGGACCTGGTCGAGGCGGCCGTACGGAGCGGGCGCGCCGGCGAGGTCCGGGGCCTGATGGCCGAGATGACGGCGGTCGGGCGGCGTACCCCGTCGCCGGCGCTGCACACCGGACTGCGGTACGCGCGTGCCCTGCTGGCCGGCACCGGCGAGGCGCAACCGCTGTTCGAGGCGGCGCTGCGGTCCCGGCCGATCCACCGGGCCCGCGCCCAGCTCAGCTTCGGGGAGTGGCTGCGCCGGCAACGCCGGGTGGCCGAGTCCCGGGCCCACCTGCGGGCCGCCCGCGACACGTTCGACGCGCTGGGCCTGAACCCGTGGGCGGAGCGGGCGCGCGGCGAACTCCGCGCATCGGGGGAGACCAGCCGCCGCCGTACGCCCGACGCGCGCGACCGGCTCACCCCGCAGGAGCTGCAGATCGCGCAGATGGCCGCCGACGGGCTGACCAACCGGGAGATCGGCCAGCGGCTCTACCTCTCCCACCGGACGATCGGCTCGCACCTGCACCGCATCTTCCCCAAGCTGGGCGTCACCTCGCGGGCGGAGCTGCGGACCACGCTGCCCGGCGATACCGTCACATGACCCAAGCGAAGCGCCGTCGCCGCGACCTACGGTGCGGCCATGAGCGATGCTGACCCCCGTACCCCCGTGATCTTCATCCATGGTCTCTGGCTGCACGCCACGTCCTGGTCGGCCTGGTCGGAGCTGTTCGAGGGCGCCGGATACCGGACCTCGGCGCCCGGCTGGCCGGGTGAGCCGGACACCGTCGAGGCGGCCCGCGCCGACCCCGGCAGCGTCGCCGACCACGGCATCGACGACGTCGTCGCCCACTACGCGAAGATCATCAAGAGCCTGCCCGCCAAGCCGATCCTGATCGGACACTCGTTCGGCGGGATGATCGCCCAGAAACTCCTCGGCCAGGACCTCGCCGCGGCGGCCGTCGCGATCGACGCCGCGCAGATCAAGGGGGTGCTGCCGTTGCCGCTGTCGTCGCTGCGCGTGACCTTCCCGGTCTTCAAGAACGTCGCGAACCGGCACCGGGCCGTCTCCCTGACCGCCGAACAGTTCCGGTACGGCTTCGGCAACGCGATCCCCGAGCAGGAATCCGACGACCTGTACGAGCGCTGGGCCGTACCGTCGCCCGGGAAGCCCCTCTTCGAGGCCGCGGCCGCCAACTTCGACCCGCACTCGCCGGCGAAGGTCGACACCGCCAACGAGCTGCGCGGGCCGCTGCTGCTCATCATGGGCGGCCGCGACCACACGGTGCCGGAGGCCGTCACCCGGGCCACCCTCAAGCAGTACCGGCACTCGGCGGCCGTCACCGACATCCTCGAGTTCGCCGACCGGGCGCACTCGCTCACGATCGACCACGGCTGGCGTGAGGTCGCCGACGCCACCCTGTCCTGGCTCAAGCAGCAGGCGCTCTGACGCCATGGACCTCCACCTCACCGGCAAGACCGCGATCGTCACCGGCGCCAGCAAGGGCATCGGGCTGGCCATCACCCAGGCCCTGGCCCGCGAGGGCGCCACGGTCGTCGCCGGAGCGCGGACGACCACCACCGACCTGTCCGACCTCGCCGCCCGCACCACCGTCCACCCGGTCGCGGTGGACCTCACCTCCCCGGACGGCCCGGCCCGCCTCGTCGACACCGCCGTCGCGGCCCACGGCGGTCTCGACATCCTGGTCAACAATGTCGGCGCGGTCCGGCCTCGCACCGGCGGCTTCCTCACGGTCACCGACGACGACTGGACGACAACCCTGACGATCAACTTCCTTTCCGCCGTACGGACGACCCGCGCCGCCCTGCCGCACCTGCTGGCCCGCGGCGCCGGCGCGATCGTCACGGTCAACTCCGTCAATGCGCGGCTGCCCGACCCCCTCGTCATCGACTACAGCGCCGCGAAAGCAGCCCTGGGCAGCTTCAGCAAGTCACTGTCCAAAGAGGTCGCGGCGCACGGCGTACGCGTCACCACGGTCAGCCCCGGCCCGGTCGCCACCGGGCTGTGGCTGGGCACCGGAGGCGTCGCGGCCACGGTCGCCGAGGCGGCGGGCGCCAACCCGGAGGATGTCGCCCGCACGGCCGCCGGGCAGTCGGCGACCGGCCGTTTCACCCGGCCGGAGGAGGTCGCCGACCTCGTGGTGTTCCTGGCGGGCGACCGGGCGGCCAACCTCACGGGCGCCGACGTCACGATCGACGGAGGCCTCATCACGACGCTCTGATCCACCTCGAACCGTGGAAAGCTCAGGCCATGACCCACGAACCGGCCGCAGAACCGAACGATCTGGCGCGCTCCTTCGTCGAGCGGGCCAACGCCGGCGACCTCGACGGCATCGTGGCGCTGTTCGAGCCCGACGCCATCGTGTCCGGCCCGGGCGGCGACGGCGTCGTCACCGGCCACGAAGCCATCCGCGCCAAGTACGCCGCCGTCCTCGCCCGTCGCCCGCAGTTCAGCCTGGGCAACCAGCAACCAGCCATGATCAACGGTGATCTCGCCCTGACCAGCACCTGGTTCGACGACGCGGACGGCGGCGCGGCGGCCGAGGTCGCCCGGCGTCAACCGGACGGAACCTGGCTCTGGACGATCGACAAAGGCCAGATCCGCGGCCCTATCCAGCGATGAGCGCGAGCACGTCGCCGGTCGTTCGCACGTCACCGAAGCTGCGGTAGACAGTGTGCAGCGCGGCGTTGTGCACCTCGTCGCGCGGCGCGGAATTGGCGTCCGCGACCATGACGACCCGATACCCGAGCGTGCTGGCGTCGCGCGCCGACGACTCGCAGCACACGTTCGTCACGGTCCCGGTGATCAGGACCGTGTCGATGCCGCGCTCCCGCAGCAGTGCCGGCAGCGGGGAATGGCCGGGGAAGAAGGCGCTCGCAGCCGTCTTCTCGACCAGCAGATCCGCGTCGTGCACCACGAACTCGTGCCACAGCCGGGACCGCAGCGGCCCCTCGCCGCCGCTGCGGGAGAACATCTCGGCGACCTCGGAACCGAAGAACTCCCGGGCGACCGGCGACGGCTCGACGGTGCCGGGCAGCACCCAGACCACGACACCGCCGGCCGCGCGCAGAGCATCCGCGAGCTTCGCGATGTTCGGCACGGTGCCGTACGTGTACTCGTTCTCCTCCACGAAGAACGGCACCATGTCGACGACCACCAGCGCCGTCCGTGCCGGTACGAGCGACGTGAAGGCGTGCCGGCGCCCGCGGCGGGATTCCTGGCGGTCGTACTCCCGCTGCTCGATCTTCCACGCGTGCACCCGGCGCTTCATCGTGGCCCCGGCTGGTCCCAGCCCTCCTGCGGCGTGGCGCAGGTGCCGCGGAAGACGTACTGCGAGGGCAGTTTGCGCTGCTCACTCGTCCAGTCGATCGGAGGCCGCCGCTGCTCCTGGGGCAGGTAGCCCAGCCGGTAGACGGCCATCAGCTCGAGCTCGTCCGGCACCTCGAGCAGGCGGACGATCTCGTCCCAGCGCCCGGGGACCTCCATCGGGAAGGAGATGAACTGGATGCCCATGCCGAGCTCCACGGTGGTGAGCCAGACGTTCTCCATCGCCGCGCCCATGCTGAACACGGAATAGAACGAGGACAGCTCCCCGGGCCGGTACTCGGACCGGTCGAGCATCACGCCGAGCAGCAGCGGGGAGCCGGCAACGAGTTTCCGGTTCTCCTCGCCCAGGCTCTGCGGCACGCGCAGGGCGTTCATCAGCTTCTGTCCCCGGGAGGTGAACACCTGGCTGGTGAACGGGCGCAGTGGTGCGGGCAGCCGGTCGAACAGCATCCCGTCGCGACGCCGTTCCATTTCCTCCCTGCTGAACCGGAAGTACGGCTTGTACCGCTCGAAGAACGTCCCGTTCGACATCGCCGCGGTCATGCTCTCGCCGCTGATCCGCGCGATGGCCTCGATCGTCGCGCGCTCCTCCACGACGACGAACCGCCAGGGCTGGCTGTTCAGCTGCGACGGGGCGCGTCCCGCGACCTCCATCAGGAGCCGCTGGTGCTCCTCGGAGACCGGGCCGGGCAGGAAAGGCCCGTTGGTCGTCTTCCGGCGACGCACCACATCGAGAAACTCCATCAGCGTTTCCTCCAGGTCAGAACGAGGGCGGCGGCGAAGGCGGGCGCCGCCGACCCGGCGAGGGCGGCATGCCGGCGAAGCCGCCCCCCGGCGTACGGCAGCACGGCGAGCGGGCCGGCCGCGGGCAGCAGCGCGAGTCCGGCGGCTCGGCGCTCGACAGCGCAGGCGGCGAGGGCGACGGCGGTCAGCGAGGAGGTCGCCACGTACAGGGCGTGGTGCACCCACCGGATACGCCGGTTGTCGATCGCCCCGACGGCCACGGCAGTGCCGAAGGCGACGTTGCTCGCGTAGCTCACGGCGGCGGCGGTGATCAGGGCGGTCGCGCGTCCGCTCATGTCTGCGCTTTCTCGTGGGTCAGCAGGAGGCGCTGCGGAAACATCGACCGCACGCGCCATTCCGGCGGAACGATCGTCTGCAGTTCCGGCCGCCGGTAACTACGGCGAATGGAGAGCAGCCCGTCCTGATGAATGAAGGACCGACGGGCGAACGGCAGCGTGGCGACGGCGTAGAGGCCATATCCGGTACGCCCCCGCGACAGGTCACTGTGGATGACCAGATGACGCGACAGCGCCGTACTGTCCGCCAGCAAAGACTCGAGCTCCGCCTTGTCGAGGTGGTGCAGCAGATGGTTGGAAATCACCAGGTCGAACCGTTCACCACGGGCCACCAGATCCGCACTCGCCGCCTGCTCGAAACGAACCCCGCAATCCGGCAGCGCGCGCACATGACGGAGCGCGCGCTCATCCGGGTCGATAGCCGTGGTCCGCAGCGTCAGCCCGTCCCGGGCCGCCCACCCGGCAATGGCACGAGCAACGTCCCCGCCGCCGAAACCGATGTCCAGCAGCGTCGTGGGCCGCTGGGCGTCGAGGCGCGGCCGGATCCATCGCCGGTAGATGCGCGGCCAGCCGGACACGAGCCGGTTGATGGTGCGGAACTGCTGATAGGTACGTTCCAGCCGGTCGGGGTCGCAATCGGGGAAGTCCATGAACTCCCGTGCCCCGGTGTCCCGCCGGGCGAACCCTGCACGCGTCATGCCACCCTCAACCCGCGCTCTCCCCTCACCGCCTCCATCCTGCGCTGTCGCCGGGAGGTTCGCATCCCGGCGACAGCGGCGCCTACGAGAGCAGGGAGCCCTCCGGGCCGTGGCTGCCGGCCGGGTACTCCAGCAACGGCACCGCTCCCTTGCGCCAGGCGGACAGCACCGGCTCCACGATCCGCCAGCACTGCTCGGCGGTGTCGCCGCGGACCGACAGGGTCGGGTCGTCGTCGAGGACCCCGCGCAGCACCTCCCCGTACGCGGCCAGCTCACCGGGGCCGAACTCGGCGTCCAGGGTCACCGGGTCGATCTCGAACGGGTCACCGGGGCCGTTGATGTTGAGGTCCAGGGCGAGCCGGTCGGGACCGAAACCGATGCGGAGCCGGTCCGGCCGCTCGAAGCCGGTCAATCCGTCCGGTACGCGGGAGGGCTGCTTGAACGTGATGACGGCTTCCTTGCGGGTCGCGCTCATCGCCTTGCCGGAGCGCAGCCGGAACGGCACTCCCGCCCAGCGCCAGGTGTCGACCGCCAGCACCACCTCGGCGAGCGTCTCCGTACCCCTGCTCTCCTCGACGCCCGCCTCGTCCGCGTACGCGGGCAGCCGGCGACCGTCGATCTCGCCCGCGGTGTACCGCGCCCGCCGGGTGCACGCCTGCGCGTCGTCGCTCCACAGCCGGGTGGCGCGAAGCACCTGGGCTTTGCGGTCGCGCAGCTCGCGCGCGTCGAAGGACGGGGGAGCGTCCATGGTCAGCAGGCCGAGCACCTGCAGCAGGTGGCTCTGCACCATGTCGACGAGCGCGCCGGCGGTGTCGTAGTAGCCGGCCCGGCCTTCCAGGGCCAGGCTCTCGTCGAAGATGATGTCGACGCTCGCCACATGCTCGGCGTTCAGCACCGGTTCGAACAGGCGGTTCGCGAATCGCAGACCCAGGATGTTGAGGACGGTCGACTTGCCCAGGAAGTGGTCGACCCGGTGGACCCGGTCCTCCGGTACGAGCGTGGCCAGCAGATTGTTCAGCGCCTCGGCGCTCGCGGTGTCGACGCCGAACGGCTTCTCGAGCACCAGCCGGGTGCCCTCGGGCAGTTCGACCCCGGTCAGCGCCTGGCAGGCCTTCGCGGTGACAGCCGGCGGCAGGGCGAAGAAGATGATCACCGGCCCCCGGCACGCGGCGAGGAGCCGCTCCAGGTCCTCCCGCCGGGTGACGTCGGCCTGGAGATAACGGGTGCTCTGCACCGTGGCCGTCACCTGCGGGCCGGTCGCGGACGAGAAGGCCTCGGTCACCCGCTCACGCCAGTGCTCGTCGGTCCAGTCGTCCTTGCCGCTGCCCACGAGGAACAGCTTCTCGCCGGGACTGTCGGCCAGCAGGCTGCCCAGGCCCGGCAGCAGCAGGCGGCCGGTGAGATCGCCGCTGGCGCCCAGCACCAGCAAGGTCTGTTCGTGGTCGGCCGATGCCACGGATCGCGTCGTCATGACCCGGACCATCCCCCGCCCACCGCGTCGCTAACCGTCCCGGCGCCGCCGGCGTGCCGCGCGCGTGTCACCGAGGAGATGGCTCGACACGCAGATCGCGCACATTGTGGTTTACCGAAAACTGTTATGAGCGAGAGCGGTATTCGATTTCGGAACGGACTCTTGAACGGCGGGAAACAAACTGACAACATTGGCATTCCTCGATGGGAGCGCTCCCATAGGTCCGTCCATGGTGCGCTCCGCCCCCTCGACAGCAAGGACCAGACATGACCGAGAACCATGACGAGTCGGTGGCCGCCCCGTCCCGGCAGGTGAGTCGGAGAGCCGTTCTGACGACGCTGGGAGCTCTGCCGGTCGTCACGGTCGCGGCGTCGATAATGGGGGCCACGGAAGCCGCGGCCGCGGCCGCGAACGTCAATCCGTCCGCACCGCGGCAGACGATCCGGGGCTTCGGCGCCATGTGTCACGCCGCCTGGATCGGCGACCTGACCCCGGCCAGCGGGAAACCGCGTTCGGCACCGGCGACGGCCGCCTGGGATTTTCGGTGCTGCGGATCCCGGTGAACGAGAACCAGTCGGATTGGAGCCGTGACCTGGCGACCGCCCAGCGCGCCGTCGCGCTCGGTGTGACCGTCTTCGCCTCGCCGTGGAACCCGCCCGCGAGCATGACCGAGACCTTCACCCGAGGGACCCAGACCAACGCCAAGCGCCTCAAATACAGCTCGTACGCCGCCTACGCCCAGCACCTGAACGACTTCACCGCCTACATGCGCAACAACGGGGTCAACCTGTACGCCATCTCGGTGCAGAACGAGCCGGACTATGCGTCGACCTGGACGTGGTGGACTGCCGCGGAAATCGTTCAGTTCCTGCGGGCCAACGCCGGCTCGATCAGCACGAGGGTGATCGCACCCGAGTCCTTCCAGTACGTCAAGTCGATGTCGGATCCGATCCTCAACGACTCCACGGCACTCGCCAACGTGGACATCATCGGCGCGCACCTCTATGGCACGCCGTACTCCAATTTCCCTTACCCGCTGTTCCAGCAGAAGGGGGCCGGTAAGGAACTCTGGATGACCGAGGTCTATTACCCCAACAGCAGCGACTCGGCCGATTCCTGGCCCGGCGCGCTCGACGTGGGTGAGCACATGCACCACGCCATGGTGGACGCCGGATTCCAGACGTACGTGTGGTGGTACCTGCGGCGCAGCTACGGCCCCATGCGGGAGGACGGGCAGATCAGCAAGCGCGGCGCCGTCATGGCGCATTTCTCCCGTTTCGTACGCCCCGGATACGTACGGATCGACGCGACCGCGAACCCGGCGTCGAACGTCTTCGTCTCGGCGTACCGGAACGGCGACACCGTCGTCATCGTCGCGGTCAACAAGAACGCCTCGTCGGTGAGCCAGCAGTTCACGCTGGCCGGCACCGCCTCGTCCGGCAGCGTCGCCACCTGGCTGACCGACGCGAGCAGGAACGTGGCGCAACAGAGCGCGCTCAGCATGGCGAACGGTTCGGTCACCGTCACGCTGCCCGCCCGCAGCGTGATGACCCTCGTGACCAGCATGACCGGCACGACCACGCCCAGCCCGTCGGCCAGCGCGTCGGTCAGCGCGCCCCCGCCCGCCGGTACGGGTCCGCGGGTCGCCTACACGATGAGCAGCTGGAGCTCCGGCTTCACCGCGACCGTCAGCATCACCAACACCGGCACGTCGGCCATCAACGGCTGGACGCTGACCTTCACCCTGCCCTCCGGTCAGTCCATCACCTCCGGCTGGAACGCGACCTATTCGCCGTCCAGCGGCCAGGTGAACGCCCGCAACGTCGACTACAACGGCACGCTCGCCCCCGGCGCCACCGTCGAGATCGGTTTCCAGGCCACCCATACGGGCAACACCGCCGAACCGGCGAGCTTCACCCTCAACGGCATTACCTGCACGGTGATCTGAACGCTCGCTTCAGGGTCGGCGGCCGGTGCGGTAGCCCTCCCGCCACAGCTGCACCCGGTAGCCCAGATCGACCAGCAAGCGGGTGAGCCGGGGCGCCGCACCGAGCGGCCTGGCAACCTGCCTGGCGGCTATGCCGATCAGGTCCGGTACCGTGCCGTGCCCGGCCCCTGCCTGCGGTCGCCAGATGGACGAGCGGGCCAGCGCCTCGTTCTCGGCCAGCTGGGCGAACTCGACGTCGACGATGAGGGCCGCGTGCGGTGCCGTGCGGGTGAGGGTCATCTGCGACAGCAGCGCCGGGTCGTCGGTGACCGCGGCCGTGCCACGCAGATGCAGCACGAGCGTGCGGCCCGGCACGAGCGCGGTGAGCGCCACACGGTCGTCGACGAGCAGGTTGCGAAAGGTGTCGGCGCGCCGGTTGCCCCTGCGGTCAGGGATGGCCAGCGTCCGGCCGTCCAGGATGCGGGCAAACCCGGGAGGGTCGCCGCGCGGGCTGGTGTCGCTCGAACCGCGGCCGTCCGATGTGGAGAGCAGGAGGAACGGTGAGGCCGCCAGGAAGCCGGCGACCTCGGGCCGGCGGAGCGGCCCGGCGGGATCGGCCGGGCCGGCGGGATCCGGATCCGGCCCGGCATCGGGTGACTCGGTGTGCCGCCACAGCCCGGAGCGGAGGATGCAGCGTGCGCAGTGCACGTAGACCTCCTCGACCCTGACGCCGAGCCTGGACCCCGACTGTTCCACGAACCCGTTGAGGCGCAGGGTCTCGCCGATCCCGGGCAGGAGGAACAGGAACGACACGCCGCCGCCGGGAGCGGGCCGGTGCGGCCCTTCGGGCCGGGCGAGCGAAATGTTCCGGGGCGAGTCCACGCGGACGAAGCCGGGCCCGCCGCCGACGAGGGTGTTCACCGGAGCTCCGGTGAGGGCGGCGCTGAACCCGAGGCCGGCGACCGGCGAGCCGGTCACCACGGCACGGTACTCCTCGCCGACATGGTCGAGCTGTTTGGTCGTCACAGCGGAGGAGGGCCGCCCGACGATCGCCTCCAGCCGGCTGACGGTCGTGATGCGGTTCATGCATGTCATCGTCGGTCGCATCGGATCGAGCTGTCCAAGACATTGTTGGACGCAATTCGAGACCCATGGAGCATCATGAGGCGATGGAGCTCCGCCACCTTCGGTACTTTGTCGCGCTGGCCGAGGAAGAGAACTTCCACCGCGCCGCCGAGCGGCTGCACGTGTCCCAGTCGCCGCTGAGCCGGCAGATGCGCGACCTGCAGGCCGAGATCGGCATCGCGCTGCTCGAACCCCACGGCCGGGGCGTGCGGCTGACCCCGGCCGGGCGGTTCTTCGCCGAGAAGGCGGCCCGCATCCTCCTCAGCGTCGACACGGCCGTCGAGGAGGCGTCGCTGGTCGCGCAGGGAAAAATCGGCGCCATCACGATCGGCTTCGAGACCGGCAGCGCGTACTTCGGCACCCTCGGGAAGATCGTGGCGGCCTTCCGCCGGCGCGAACCCCGGATCGCGCTGTCGCTCACGCCGATGAGCAGCGCCGAGCAGTGGGCCGCGCTGCGCGGCGGCGAGATCTCATTCGGCTACGGCAACCATCCGCCCACCGACCGGTCGCTGCACCACGTGGAAGTCGCGCAGGACCGGCTCGGCGTTGCACTGGCGGCCGACCACCGCCATGCCCGGCGTACGCACCTGACAACAGCCGATCTCCGTGGCGAACCGGTGCTCCTGCAGCCCCGCCTGCTCTACCCGCGGCTGTACGACGACATCATCGCCGCCATGCGCCGCCACGACATCGTCCTCGACGTCGCGGGCGAGGTGGCGGACCTGGAAGCTTTGCTCACCCTGGTCGCCAGCGGCGATGCGATCACCTTCCTGCCGGAGGCGGTGACCCCTGTCCTGCAGCTGGGCAGCGCCGTCTGGCGACCGGTCACCGATCTCGGCGTGCAATGGTCGGAAGTCGCGATGTGGCGCCCGGAGGACACCGACGCGCCCCTGCTGCGCCCCCTCATCGACATCGTCATGGACCTCCGCGCCCCCGACGTCCGGTAGTGGAGCGCCACACGGGTCGAGCGCATGCCGGTTGTCTACTGCGAAGTGCCCGATGGTGGGCAGCAGCATGCCAGGTAGCCCTGGAGTTCGTTGAGGCGTTCGCCGATCGACGTGGGGTCGGCGCGGTAGCGCACGAGCTTGCCGTCGCGCGTGGCAGTGACCAGGCCGCCGCGGCGCAGGATGGCCAGTTGTTCGCTGGCGGTGGACTGGCCGAGCCCGCAGCAGTCGGCCACTTCCCCCACGGTGAGCTGCTTCCCGCCGGCGAACAGAGTCATGATCTGTTGCCGCGTCTCGCTCGCCAGCGCCTTGAGGAAGTCCTGAGCGGGCCCGTCGAGGGCCGGTGGTGTGGTCATCAATCCGCAGTCTGCCTCATCACAACGTTTCGTCGTTTCCCGATTTGACGATACATTGCCGTGATGAGTTGTGGAGACGTTGTCGTCATCGGCGGTGGCCAGGCCGGTCTGGCCACCGCACACACCGCCGCCGCTCGGGGATTACGGCCGCTCGTGCTGGATGCCGCGGCCGGGCCGGGGGGCTCGTGGCCGTCGTACTACGACAGCCTGACGTTGTTCTCGCCGGCCAGGTTCTCTTCGCTGCCCGGCTTCCCGTTCCCTGGGGACCCGGAGCGCTACCCGCTACGCGACGAGGTCGTCGACTACCTCGCCGCCTACACCGCACGAGTCGAGGCGGAGGTCCGCTTCGCCGGCCGGGTCGACGACGTACGGGCTGAGGACGGCGGGTTCAG
Organism: Nucisporomicrobium flavum; assembly: GCF_016464385.1. Classification (GTDB taxonomy): domain Bacteria; phylum Actinomycetota; class Actinomycetes; order Mycobacteriales; family Micromonosporaceae; genus Actinoplanes; species Actinoplanes flavus_A. The sequence goes on from NZ_JADMLH010000003.1 coordinate 430,579, forward strand.
CGTCACCACGGCGGACGGCACGGTGGTCCGAAGCCGGGCGGTGGTGGCGGCGACCGGTGGATTCGGTGCCCCGTACCGGCCGTCACTGCCGGGCTTGGACGACTTCACCGGTACGGTGCTGCACTCGGCGCAGTACCGCAATGCCGCGCCTTTCGCCGGCTCCCGGATCGTGGTGGTCGGCGGTGGCAACTCGGCGGTGCAGATCGCGGTGGAACTGGCCGCGGTGGCGAAAGTCAGCCTTACGACCCGCGGGCCGTTGCGCTTCCAGCCGCAGCACTTCCTCGGCCGCGACTTCCACTGGTGGCTCAACCGCACCGGCCTGGACACCTCCCGGCTCGGCCCACGATTGATCAAGGGCTCGGTGTCGGTGATCGACGACGGCAAGTACCGGGCGGCGATCCGCGCCGGTCGACCCGACCATCGGCCGCTGTTCACCCGGCTCGACGGCAACCGGGTGGTGTGGGCAGACGGTACGTCCGAGCCGGTCGACGTCGTCGTGCTGGCCACCGGCTACCGGCCGCATCTACCCTTCCTGGCGGGTACCGGGGCGCTTGGTCCGGACGGTGCGCCGCTGCACGACGGAGGCGTGTCGACTGCCGTACCCGGCTTGGGATTCGTGGGTCTGGAGCGGCAGCGCAGTTTCGCCTCAGCCACCTTGCGCGGCGTCGGTCGAGACGCGGCCTACGTACTGAACTCAGTGCTGCGTCACCCGGCACGGCACGCGACGGCGCGCTGAGGCCGGGGCAGCCGCCCGGCTGCGGCAATCATGGCGGCGGCGAGCGCGCAGCAGACCGCGACGGCGGCGAACACGGGTGCGTACCCGCCGCTGACGGTGTGCAGGTACGCCGCGGCGAGCGGTGCGGTGGCCTTGGCGAGGGTCATCGGGACGACGAGGGCGCCGGCGAGGGTGGCGTAGCGGCGGGTGTCGTAGCGCTCCGCGAGCAGCACCGGCTTGGCGATCGTGGCAACACCGAATCCGAGTCCGAAGCCGATGACCGCGCCGATGACTCCGCCCGTACGGGCGCCGACGAGAGGGAGCAGGAGAGCCGCGGCTGCCTGGACGGCGAACACGGCGGCGGTGACGCTGGTGGTGCGGCTGCGGCGTTGCAGCCCGGTGGTGAGGAGCCGCCCGGCGACCGACAGTACGCCGAGCAGCCCGGCGACGGTGGCCGCGAAGGCCGGCCGGTGTCCCCAGGAGATGAGCGCGGCGACCAGGTGGACCGTGAATGCGCTGACCGCTGCGGTATGCGCGGTGAAACCGATGGCGAGCAGCCAGAACCCGCGATCGGCGAGGGCCGCCCGCACCCCACGCGATGGCGCCCGGCGGGCACGGCGTGGCGGCTCGGATCCGCGCAAGGCGAAGGCGTGCAGTGGCACGGTGACCACTTGGAGAACGGCGAGAATCACGAGCGCGGTGCGCCAGCCGTGGACGTCGGTGAGCCATCCGGTCAGCGGGAGGAACACGGAGCTCGCGAACCCGGCCACGACAGTGATGGCCAGCAAGGCACTGGAGCGGTGCTCGGCTGCGGTGATGGCGATGACGACGGCGAAGGCTGCCTCGTAGAGGCTGGCAGCGGCGGCGGCGCCGATGCCGATCTGCACCAGGTACAGCTGCCAGAGATGGTCCACCTGGGAAAGAGCGACAAGCAGAAGGGCCCCGGCGGCTGATCCGCCGGTCATGAGGCCGCGGCCGCCGTGCCGATCCAGCCGACGACCGATGGGTACGGCCAGAGCAGCGCCGGTCAAGACGCTCGCCGTGAAGGCACCGGTCACCGCGGTCGTGGAGGCATGCAGGTCTGCAGCGAGCGGAGTCAGCAGGACAGCGAAGGCGTAGTACAGGGTGCCGTACCCGATGGTCTGGGTGATCGCCAAGGCGGCGACGATGCCGGTCCTTCGCGCGGGAGTGACGGGCTCGTGCCCGCCGGTGTCGCCGGCGGGCACGAAGCGGGTTGCGGGTGACGTCACGAGCAGCAGCTGCCGCCGGCCGCGGGAGTGAGGCTGAGCAGGCCGGCGACGCCGGGCAGGGCGACGAGGTCGGAGCTGCACACGCCTGTTTCGGGCAGGTCGAGCTGAACGTCGTCGGCGGCGGCGAAGTCACCGGCGAGAGCGGCGGCGATGGAGCGCACCTGCTCGTAGCCCGTGGCCATGAGGAACGTGGGGGCCCGCCCGTAGGACTTCATGCCGACGGCGTAGTAGTTCGGCTCGGGCTGACCCAGCTCGCGGTAGCCGTGCGGAGCCACGGTGCCGCAGGAGTGCTCGTTCGGGTCGATCAGGTCGGCCAGCGTACGGGTGCACCCCAGGATGGGGTCGAGGTCCAACCGCAGCTCGGTGGCGATGGAGTGGTCGGGACGGAAGCCGGTGGCGGACACGACCCGGTCCGCGGTCAGCGTGCGCCCATCGGCTGCGACGAGTTCGATGCCGCCATCGGTCCGGCGTACGGTGTGGACGCCGAAGCCCTGCACGAGGGTGACCGCGCCGGTGTCGACCAAAGCGCGCAGGCCGCTGCCGAGTGCGCCGCGGGCGGGCAACTCGTCGGCGTCCTCGCCCCCGAACGCGCGTTGCGCGGAGCCGCCGCGCACGGCCCAGGTGATGCGGGTGCCGGGTGCGGTCTCGGCCAGGCGGGCGAGGTCGAGCAGGGTGTTCGCCGCGGAGTGACCGGAACCGACGACGATGGTGTGCCGGCCGGCGTGCGCGTCGCGGTCGGCGCCGAGCACGTCGGGCAGGGCATGGTCGATGAGGTCGGCGGCCTTGTCCTCCCCGTGGGCGGGCAGGCCGTTGACGCCGAGCGGGTGCGGGGTGCGCCAGGTGCCGGAGGCGTCGATGACCGCGCCGGCGAGGATGTCGGTGCCGTCGGCGAGGCGTACGACGAAGGGCAGGTCGGCGCGCCCGGCGGTGCGGACCCGGTCGGTGCCGACGCGGCTCATCGCGACCACCCGAGCGCCCAGGCGCAGGTTCGCGGCGATCGCGGGCAGCTTTGCCAGGGGCTGCAGGTACTCCTCGACGAGCGCCGCGCCGGTCGGCAGACCGTCGTCGTCGGGCGCGGCCCATCCGGCGGCGTCGAGCAGCCGCCGGGCGGCGGCGTCGACGTTGTAGCGCCACGGGCTGAAGACGCCGACGTGTCCCCACTGGCGCACGGACGCGGCGACCTCGTCGCCGGCCTCGAGGACGATGAACGGCAGATCACGCTCGTGCAGGTGGGCTGCGGCGGCCAGTCCGACTGGTCCCGCCCCGATCACCACGACCGGTAACTCGGAGCCGGCAGATTCTCGAGCGGGGGCGGCCCGGACAGTCACATCAGTACTTAGTGATGTGTTGTTCGCCGGGTCGCAGCAGCCGTTGCCGGCCACCGGCACCTCGGCCGTCTCGGCCGGGGCGGTGCCGCAGCAGTCGGCGCCCGAGGCCACTGCCTCGGTCTTGGCGGCGGGGTCACAGCAGGCGTCGGCCGCGGCTGCCGCCTGAACGGTGCCGCAACAGGGACCGGTGGTCGGGTTCTGGCTCATCGAAGCCCCTTACGGGTGGTGCCGTACCGTGACGGCGCGGGAAGCGGTCGAGTCCGACGGGATGGCCGATGATCGCATCACCAGCGACTGATCTGAATAGATCAACGTCGAACTTCCTCTACCTTGCATCTTAGTTAGAGCGATGTCAAGCTATCGGCATGTCGGTTCTTCCCGTTCTGGAAACCACCGCGGCGCAGGCCTGCTGCCCGCCGCTGTCGGCGCAGGCCCTGGAGCCGCAGGTCGCGGGAGAGCTGGCCCCGTTGTTTAAGGCGCTGAGCGACCCCATCCGGCTGCGCCTGCTGTCGCTGATCGCCGCCTCCGACGAGGTCTGCGTCTGCGATCTGACCGATGCGTTCGACGTCACGGGCGCCACCATCTCGCATCACCTGCGAGTGCTGCGCGAGGCCGGCATGGTGGAGGCCCGCAGGGTAGGAACCTGGGCCTACTACCGCCTGCGCGCGGACGCGCTGGACCTGCTGGGCGGCCTGCTGAGCACCGACGCGGCGGCAATGCCGCGCCTGCCGGCACCTGCCGCCACGGCTCTGCCGTCCATCGATCATGACCGGCGCGACACGCTGATATCAGCAGAACCTGATGTGGTGCGATTGCTGGGCGATCCGCTGCGGGCGCAGATCGTGCAGATCCTCGCTGCGGGACCAGCCACCACGTCGCACCTCGTCGCCGACACCGGCGCCAAGCAGCCGAACATCTCCGGGCATCTCAAGCTGCTGCGCGAGGCCGGCGTCGTTACCCCGGAGTCCCGCGGCCGGTACACGTACTACCGCGTGGTTCCGGACGCGTTGCAGGGCGCCGCTCTGCACCTGGCCGACCTCGCCGAGCAGGCAGAGGCCACCGCCGACGACTTCCGGGCCCTCTGACAACCGAGTCCGTCACACCGCCATTGCGCTGCGCGCCGGCCAGAACCACCCGGATCCGTAGTCAAGTACGAGGTGTGACGGTTCCGGCGGTGCCGTCGACAGTGACTATCTGCCCAGGGCGCAGGCGTACGGTGGCGTCACCCGTACCTACGACGGCGGGAATGGCGTACTCGCGGGCGACCAGGGACGCGTGGGCGGCGAGGGTGCCGCCGTCGGTGACGACGGCGGCGGCTCGCGCGAACAGCGGCGTCCAGGCCGGCGCGGTGGCCTTCGCGACCAGGACGTCGCCGTTGCGGAACTCGGGGAAGTCCTGCGGGCTGTGCACCATGTGAACCGGGCCGGTAGCGCGTCCGGCCGACGCCGGATGGCCGACGATCACGCCGACGCCGACCACGCGCGACCCGCGCGCTTGCTGTACGGCACGCTCGATGACGTCGCCGACGAGGCGGGTAGGCTGCCCGAGCGTCAACGGCGCGGCCAGCGTCCGCTGACGGTGCCACAGCTCGCGACGCTCAGCCACGAAGCCGGCCAGAGGCGCGGGCCGGCCTGTCAGGCTTTGGGCTACTTCCTCGCGGGTGCAGAAGAAGACGTCGTCAACGTGATCGATGACCCCGGCCGCCGCCAGGCGCTCGCCGAGACCACGGACGCATCTGCGCAGCACCGGCCACGCCAGGGTGAAGTCGCGAGCCTGTTCCTCGCGAGTGACCGCGTAGCGCTGGTTGACCCGCAGCAGTCGCTCGAATCGCGTGCGCACCCCGGGGTGACCGGCGAGTGCGGCTCGGCAGGCCTGCTCGGCGGTGGCGCGCTGGTCGGCCAGCCGCGCCAGCCGTCGGCCCTGGTCGGTCAAAGGGGCCGTCGTGGCGGGCAGCTCCGCGGCGACGGGGTGATACCAGTCGGCGCTTTGCACCGCGTGCGGTGCGTGAACCGGCTGGGCGCCCGGTAAGCCGCGTAGCAGGACTTGCGCACCGCCCTGGTCATCCGGCAGAACCTCGGCGAGGTACCGGCGGCAGAATCGGGTGAGGCGGGCTTCCATCTTCCATGCCGATCCACCCACGATCGCCAGGTACCACAGGTGGATGCCGGCTTCCCTCCCGAGCTCGTCGACCAGCTGCAGCAAGCGATCCGGGGCTGCTGTTCCTGCCTCGGTCCGGGCGCCGGAGACAAGGTTCCGGTACGCGGGCAGGCGGACCTCGCGCCACTGCCGGTCCACGTCCGCCAACACGGCGCGGTCCGCGGCCGCCGGGTCCCGGCCGACCCGGATCAGCGCGTTGTACAGCACCCTCACCGCCCGGCGGCGTCCCTGCAGAAGGACCTGCAACAGCAGTCTTGGCGACGGTGCCGGGGTGACGTTGTAGTACCAGCCGTTGATCAGCGCGTACCGGAACGGTATGCGGACACCGACGCTGTCGTACATCCCGTCGAGGTACCCGGCTTCCAGTACCGGCAGCAGCCAGGTGGCGAACAGCGGGGTGACCGCCTCGGGCAGCCACTCGCCGAGCCGGAAGTTGCGCATCCACAACCCGGGTCCGGGCGCCGCCCACGAGGCCGGCCGGGGCAGGGCCGTCATGGGGCGGCCCTGCAGCAACCACAGCCGGCCATCCTGGTCGATCGCCCATTCGACGTCCTGAGGACAGCCGAGGTGTGCCGCGGCGCGGTTCGCGAGCGACGCCACTGCCGCAGCCTGCGGGGCCGTCATGACCACGGTGTCGCCGGGTGCCGGGCGGGTCATCCGGACGTCGTCGGCGGTGATCGTCCACTCCTCGCCGACTGCTTCGCCTGCCACGAGCGGGTCACCCAAGCCCTGCACGGCGCTGATAACCGTCTGAGCCCGGTCGCCGGTCACCGGATGCGCGGTGAATGCCACGCCCGCCGCCACCGGATCCACCATCGCCTGAACCAGGACCGCCATCGCCGTGGGGCCGGATCCCTGACGACGGTGGTACGCCGTCACCCGCTCGGCGTCCGCCGCGGCGAAGCACTGCCGCACAGCGTCGGGCAGCCGGTCGACGGTGATGTTGAGGTACGTCTCGTACAGACCGGCGTACGAGGCGTCCGGAAGGTCCTCGGCGGCACCGGACGAGCGCACCGCGAACCTTTCACCCGGCAGCACGCCTGCCGACGCTGCCAGGCCGGTCTCCCATCCGTCGATGTTGAGCACCGTCTCCGTGACGATCAGGCCGGGAGGGACGGGAAAGCCGGCCGAAAGGAGATCACCGAGGACGCCGGCTTTGCCGCCCACCGTTGCCCGGTTCGCGGTGCCGGCGTCGGCCAAGCTGATGAGCTGGAGGCTGCTGTCCATCACTCACCTCATAGGTAGCATCACAAAGTATTGTGACGCTACGCCTCAAGTGGTGTGCTGCGCCAGAAGGAAGGTGAGAGTGCCCGTGCTTCCGATGCGACCGGACCTGCTCAAGGGACACCTTGACACCCTGCTGCTGGCAGTCCTCGAAGGCGGCGCCCAGCATGGGTACGCCGTCATCGAGGCGTTGCGGACCGGCAGCGCCGGCGCTCTCGACCTGCCGACCGGCACGGTGTATCCGGCGCTGCACCGGCTGGAACGCGCGGGCCTCATCACCAGTGAATGGGAGACCGTGCGGGGACGCCGCCGTCGCGCGTACCGCCTCACGGCTGCGGGCCAGGCGGCGCTCGGTGAGCAGCGCGCCGTGTGGGACCAGTTCTCCACCGCCGTCACCGCCGTACTGACGAGGCAGCCATGGCCGGCCGCGACGTAACAGCGGACGCCGGCACCCGCGACGCCCAGCTCGATGCCTACCTCGCCGAGCTCGCCGTCCGAATGCGAGGGCCGCGCCGATGCCGCCAGGCGATCCTCACCGAACTGGCCGACGGCCTCGCCGAGGCAACGCGAGACCACCGCGCGGCGGGCCTGACGCCTCAACACGCTGCCGCGGCCGCGATTGCCCGCTTCGGCACGCCGCGGGCGGTCGCCGACGGGTTCGCCGGTGAACTGGCCACCGCTTACACGCGGCGCACCATGGCCTGGTTCCTTGCCACCGGACCTCTGGTCGGCGTGTGGTGGCTCCTTCTTGGGCACCCCGATCCCGGACGGGACGGAGTCATGGCGCTCCTGGCGGCCGTTCCGGTCATCCCACTGATCGCCGTCGCGATCGTCACGCTCGGGGGAACTCTCGCCACCACGGGACGCCTGATGCGTTGGCTGCCCGAAACCCGCCCACGCCAGGCCCTTGCCGCCACGGTGGCCATCGCCGTGCTCTGCATCGCCGGGGACGTCACGATGATCACCATGCTGGTGGCGTCCGGCGTACCCATCCGACTGCTCGCCGCGATCGCAGTCGCCGGCAGCCTCACCCGGGTTGGCTGCAGTGCCGTCGTGTTGCGGCACGCGGCCCGAATGCGGGGCGACTGACCGGCATCGAGGAGACCGGTAGGTGGCCGCCAGGTGAACAAGTCGGCGTTCGCTTGCCCCGACGACTTTGGCTCAGTGATGATTGAGTCAATGAACGTTGAAGCTTCCTCGGTGGTGGAGCGGGCGCGGATCCATGCCGCGCTCGGCGACCCCGCGCGGCTCGCGATCGTCGACGCCCTGTGCCTCGGTGACGCCTCACCCGGCGAGATCGCCCGTGACCTGGAGCTGCCGAGCAACCTGGTCGCCCACCACGTCAAGGTGCTCGCCGACGCGGGGCTGCTGGAGCGCACCCGCTCGGAAGCCGACCGGCGCCGCACGTACCTGCGGCTGCGCCCCGACACGTTGGCTCTGCTGGGCTCACCACGACTGCCGGATGCGCGGCGGGTGGTGTTCGTGTGCACCCACAACTCGGCCCGCTCGCAGTTGGCCGCCGCGCTGTGGTCGGACCGCACCCACCGGCCCGCCGCCTCCGCCGGCACCCATCCGGCTTCCCGCGTACACCCCCAGGCGGTCGCCGTGGCGCGCCGGCACGGGCTGCACCTCGACCCGAGTGGTACCGCGTGCGTGGCCGACGTCGTCGACGACGGCGATCTGATCATCGCGGTCTGCGACAACGCCCACGAGGACCTCACCACCGGCGCACCCCGCCCCCAACTGCACTGGTCAGTGCCGGACCCGGTCCGCGCCGGCACCGACGCTGCCTTCGAAGCCGCGTACACCGATCTGGCCGGGCGCATCGACCGCCTGGCACCCACGCTTGCAGGAGATCCGTCATGACCGAACCCGAGCTCATGAACTCCGTTGCGACCTGGCGGCGCCTGCTCGCCGAGTTCGTCGGCACCGCACTGCTCGTGGCGGCTGTCGTCGGCTCCGGCATCATGGCCACCACGCTGTCACCCGGCGACGTCGGGCTGCAGCTGTTGCAGAACTCGGTCGCGACCGCATTCGCCCTCGGCGCGCTCATCCTCACCTTCGGACCAATCTCCGGCGCCCACTTCAACCCCGTCGTCTCGGCCGCCGACTGGTGGCTCGGGCGCCGGCATGGCACCGGCCTCACCGCCTCCGACCTCGCCGGGTACGCCGCCGCGCAAACCCTCGGCGCGATCTCGGGAAGCGTGCTGGCGAACTCCATGTTCGACCTCGCCCCGGTCACGATCTCCACCACCACCCGCTCCGGGGCGCACCTGTGGCTCGGTGAAGTCGTCGCCACCACCGGCCTGCTGCTGCTCATCTTCGCGCTCGTACGCTCCGGCCGGGCCGCCGTCGCACCCGCCGCCGTCGGTGCGTACATCGGTGCGGCCTACTGGTTCACCTCCTCGACGAGCTTCGCCAACCCGGCCGTCACCATCGGCCGCGCGTTCACCGACACGTTCGCCGGCATCGCCCCGGCCTCCGTGCCCGCCTACATCGGCGCCCAGCTCGTCGGCCTGCTCGCCGGGATGGGCCTGCTCGCCGCGCTCTACCCCCACGCCGGCGTCAACGCCGACCAGGTCGTCGTCCCCCACGACGAGACCGCACCCGTGCGCAGCCGAGTCTGAACTACCTCATCACCACCGAACCAGAGGGAAAGATCATGAGCGAGAAGCCGTCCGTCCTCTTCGTCTGCGTGCACAACGCCGGCCGTTCCCAGATGGCCGCCGGCTGGCTGCGCCACCTCGCCGGCGACAAAGTGGAGGTCCGCTCCGCCGGCTCGGCGCCGGCCGAGACGATCAACCCGTCCGCGGTCGAGGCGATGCGCGAGGTCGGCATCGACATCACCGACCAGAAGCCCAAGATCCTGGAGTACGACACCGTCGAGTCCTCCGACGTCATCGTCACCATGGGCTGCGGCGACGCCTGCCCGTACTTCCCGGGCAAGCGCTACGAGGACTGGAAGCTCGAGGACCCGGCCGGCAAGGGCGTCGAGTCGGTGCGCCCGATCCGCGACGAGATCAAGGGTCGTATCGAGGCGCTGCTGGCCGACCTCATCCCGGCCGGCAAGCAGTGAACGTGCCGGGTCTGCACCGCTTGCCTGGCTATGAGGCAAGCGGGGCCAGGAGATCGTGCAACTGTCCCGTGGTGGGCACGCGGCCGGCGAGCACGACCTGCTCGTCGACGACCAGCGCCGGGGTGGACATCACCCCGTAGCCCGCGATGCTCGCGAAGTCGGTCACCTTCTCGATGTCGGCGGCCACGCCCAGGGCCTCGACGGCCTGGCGGGTGGCGCGTTCGAGGGCGACACAGTTGGCGCAGCCGGGGCCGAGCACTTTGATCAGCATCGGAGTCTCCTGTTCGTTGATGTCCGTACCGTCAGGTTCGTTGATGTCCGTACCCTCAGGCGAGGACGAGGTTGAAGAGGTAGCCGACGGCGACGATGCCGGTGGCGGTGACCGCCACGAAGGCCGCCAGCAGCGGGGGTTTGAGGACGCGGCGCAGCAGGATCAGCTCGGGCAGGCTCAACGCGACCACGCTCATCATGAACGCCAGCAGGGTGCCCATCGGCAGACCCTTGTCGTGCAGCGCTTGCACCAGCGGCATCACAGCGGCGGCGTTGGAGTACAGCGGCGTCCCGACCACGACGGCGACCAGAACGCCGAGCGGGTTGTCCGCGCCGGCGTAGCGGGCGAAGAAGTCCTGCGGCGCCCACCCGTGGATGACCGCGCCCAGCCCGATGCCGACCAGCAGGTACGGCCAGATCCGGCCGAGGATCGACCGGACCTCTTCCCGGCCCATCTGGAAACGCTGGCGCAACGTCAGCCCGGCGGTGGAGTCGATGACCTTCCCGCCCAGGCGGGTCTGGAACACGAACGGCTCCACCCACCGCTGCACACCCAGGCGGCCCAGCACCCAGCCGGCCACCACGGCGACCGTCAGGCCGGCGGCCACGTACAGTGCGGCGATGCCTGGGCCGAACATACCCAGCAGCAGCGCGATCGCGACCTCGTTGACCAACGGGCTGGCGATCAAGAATGACAACGTCACCCCGATAGGGACCCCGGCGGCGACGAACCCGATGAACGCCGGCACCGCAGAACACGAGCAGAACGGGGTCACCACCCCCAACCCAGCGGCCATCACGTTGCCCACACCTTCACGCCGGCCGCCCAGCAAGGCCCGGGTGCGTTCCACACTCATGTACGAGCGCAGCACCGGACCACGAAGATGATCCCCGCCAGCAGCAGCACGATCTTCACCGTGTCGTAGAGGAAGAAGTGCAGCCCCGAACCCCACCGTGACCGGGGATCCAGGCTCCACCACCGGTACACCACCAGGTCCCACCACGGCTCGTTGACACGGTACGCGGCCAGCCACATCGCGAAGACGCCGGCGACGGCCGCCACACCCGTGACCAGGCGCTGCCGGCGCCGGACAGGGTCCTCGGCGGGGACGATGTGCTCGCTCACCGGGCCGCCTCCTCGCCCAAGGCGGCATGCTCGGTTACGGGGAGGGCCCGGTGAAGTCGCTCCGGCAGGTCCGAGGCGACCGTGTAGTCGACCCAGGTGCCACGCCGGACGGCCCGTACCAGTCCTGCCTCCCGCAGCACTCTCAGGTGGTACGACAGCAGACCGGTGGTCACGCCCGCGATGGGCTGCAGCTCGCACACACACCGGGTGACCCCGTCGGCCAGGAACACCAGCAGCCGCCACCGCACCGGGTTGGCGACCGCGCCCAACAGGTACGCCGCTGCGACGGAGTCTGCTTCAAGAAAAGTTTGACCAGCCACGGCCCGATCGTGCGCGCGGGACCGCCCTGCCCGTCAGGGGCGAAGGTCGGCACTGCATGGGACGTCAGTCCGGGGCGGGCCTGGGCGCCTCGTCGGACACCTTCTGCGATGAGTCCGCGGTGGTCTGCCCGGGCGAGGCTGTCGGTCAGCTCGGGCCCGTTGGCGCCTGCCAGGAAGCAGGTCTGACCGGCGTCATGAAGCGGTTGGCCGGAGAGGTGGATCGTCGCGCCGGGTGCGGCGTGCCGGCGTCGCCCGTCCCCGTCCTGCATCGGCTGCTGAGGAAGGGGACGGCGTGATCGTCACCGAACTCCCAAGATCGATCTTCTCTCGAGCGGCCCGGAAACGAGAATCGGGCTCCGTCCCGATGGGACGAAACCCGTTCTGACCTGCTGTTTTGTGTGGTGGGCGATACTGGGATCGAACCAGTGACCTCTTCCGTGTCAAGGAAGCGCGCTCCCGCTGCGCCAATCGCCCTCGATCTTGATGCCGAGGTGGAGACGGGATTTGAACCCGTGTACACGGCTTTGCAGGCCGTTGCCTCGCCTCTCGGCCACTCCACCGAGCTGACCCCGCACGTAACCTGTGGCGGCCTCTCCGAGCGGACGACGGGATTCGAACCCGCGACCCTCACCTTGGCAAGGTGATGCGCTACCAGCTGCGCTACGTCCGCTTGTCCCTCCGGGTTCCCCCGGCGACGGATGAAACATTAGCGGGTCCGCCCATGCCTTGCCAAACCGGGGTCCCTCGGCGCGTCGCGATCGGCTCGCTGCCCGGGCCGGCGGCGATGCCCGCAGGCGCGTCGGTGCAGGTCAGCGGCGTGGGCGTGGGGGAAGGCCGCAAAAAGGGCGGATGGGAGAAGGGCCAGCTCACGCCCGTACCACTGGGAGTTATCCACAGGCCGGCGAAACAACCGAGCGGGCACCCGGCCCTTCCGGGTTGGATGGGCCCATGGAGATCCGACAGGTCACCGCCGACGAGCGCACCGGCACGATGTTCCCGCTGCAGGCGTATGGGTTCATGCCCTCACCCTGGACCGACGCCGAGCGCGAGACGTATGCCCGCCGGATGAGGTATTACCGCACTGCGACCAGCCTCATCGCCGAGGAGGACGGGCAGACGCTGGCCGGAGCCGCCGCGTTCCCGATGCGGCAGAACGTGCGGGGAGTCGTCCACGACATGGCCGGCGTCGCCTCGGTCACGAGCCATCCGTCCGCTCGGCGGCGCGGGTTGGTCCGGGAGCTCTTGACGCGGCTCATGGGGCAGATGCGGGAGCAGGGCTGTGCCGTCAGCGCGCTCTATCCGTTCCGGCCCTCGTTCTACGGCCGCCTCGGCTACGTGGGTGTTCCGCGCGTGCGCACCGTGAGCTTCGCTCCGGAAGGGCTGTCGGGCCTGCTCAGAACCGATCTGCCGGGCGAGGTGGAGCGGGTGCACCTCACGGAGGGGTTCGACGACTTCACCGCGCTGACGCTGCGGCTGCTGGAAGAACGGCACGGCTTTTCCGTGTACGACGAGACGCGCACCGCGGAGTTCCGGGAGAGCCCGTCGCGTTGGGTGGCCATCGCCCGCGTCGCGGGTGAGGTGGTGGGTGCCGTGATCTACCGGATCGACGAGTACGGCGGTGATCTGGTGGGCGACGACCTGCTCACGACGGGGCCGATGGGCCGCGCGCTGTTGCTGCAGTTCTTCGCGCGGCACGTCGATCAGGTGGCCCGGGTCCGGCTCAAGATCGGTACGGACGAGGTGCCCGAGCTGTGGGGCACGGACCTCGCCGTCGTCACCGAGGGCCGGGTGGAGTTCCCGCGTATGGGCGGCCCGATGGTGCGGCTGCTGTCGATCGACGCGCTGAACGGCCTGCGGGCCGGGGCGGAGGCGGGCGTCACCGTCGAGGTGGTGGACGACGAACTGCTGGCCGGGCGATACCGCCTCACCGGCGAGGCCGGCTCCCTGACCGTGGAGGAGACCAAGGACGAGCCGCAGGCCACGCTGACGTGCCAGGGGATCTCGGCTCTGGCGTACGGCGTGCTGGATCCGGTCGAAGTGGTGATACGCGGGTTCGGCCAGGTGGACGGGCCCGCGGTGGAGGCGCTGGGTGCGCTGTTCCCGAAGAAGATGCCGTACCTGTTCGCGGACTTCTGATGGGTGCCGGGAGCGCCCGGCGGTCAGACCGCTGCGGGCAGGCCGGCGGTGCTGAAGGCGCGGCCGTCCTCGGTCACCGCGGCGGATTCGTAGCCGTCCGGCACCAGCTTGGCGAGCCAACCGATGCCCGGTTCGCCCATGGCGAGGGCGGCTGTCGCGTACGCGTCGGCGATGGCGAGGTCCGGACCCACGACCGTGACCGAGCGCAGCCCTCGCGCCGGTTTGCCCGAGCGGGGGTTCACCACGTGGTCGCCGCGCTCGTACGTGCCCGAGGTTGCCACCGCGCAGTCCGTGACCGACAGCACCCAGCTCAGCTTGTCGGCCTCCCACGGGTGCCGGATGCCCACCCGCCAGGGCTTGCCGGAGGCGGCCAGCCCCCGCACGCGGATGTCACCGCCGGCGTTCACGCAGTGGCGCACCGAGCCCGCCTCCGCCAGGCGGGCGGACGCGATCTCCACGGACCAGCCCTTGACGTAGCCGGAGGGGTCGAGCGGGCCGGCCGCGTACGCGTCGAAGTAGCCGTCCGTCTCGCGCCACAGGTCGGCGCACGCCTCCAGGACATGCCGCATGTCCGGCGAGCATTCCTCGAGCGTCAGCTCCCGGCGGCGGAAGCGGCTGACCTCGCTGTCGTCGCGGTACGTGCTGAAGCGGCGGTCCACCTCGTGCAGCCACTGGCACGTGTCGCCGATCATCGTCTCCAGCACCGCGGGGGGCAGCTCGTCGGCGAGGTCGATGCTGACGACCGTACCCATCACATGCTCGACGTGGCGCATGGGCGCAATCTACGCGTTGGCGTCGTCGATCGCGGCCTGCAGCGACTTGACGTACGACTCGCTGGTGAACGTGGCGCCCGAGACCGCGTTGACCTCGGCGCTCTGCGCCTTCAGCGTCTCCTGCTTGAGGGCCGTGACCGCCGGCGGGTTGATCGTGGCGCTCTCTCCGGCCGTCGGGTACGTGGCGTCCGCCGCCGTGATCTTCCCGCCCTGGACCTTGATCGAGACCTGGATCGTGCCGTACGGGTTCCTGACCGCCGCGCCCTTGTAGACGCCGTCCTTGAGCCCGCTCCCGCCGGCCTCGCCGGACGATCCTTCGTTGTCGGACGAGGCGCCGGCGTCGTCCGCGTCATCGTCGGCGTCGTTCTTCGCCGGCTTCTTCGAGGACGGCTTCTTGGTCGGGTCGGGCTTGGCATCCTGACCGGATCCGGCCAGGTCGACGGCGGGCGGCGCGGCCGTGGGCACGGCCGGCGCGGAGACGCTGAGGCGTACGCCCACGATCAGAGCGGCGCCGGTCAACGTCCCAACGGCTGCTGCGGTGCTGCGTCGCATGAAAACTCCCGGGCTACGGATTCGGCTTCAGAACTCGAACGGATCGAGGTGGATCTGGCTGTCCGGAACTTCCAGCTCCCGCAGCGTCTGCACCGCCGCGCCCACCAGACCGGGCGGCCCGCACAGGTAGACATCCCGGCGGTTCACGTCGGGAACCAGGCCGAGCAGCCCGTTCGAGGTGAACAGGCGGCGCGGGCCCGGGTCGGTGCGGGAGCCGACGATGTAGCGGACCCAGGCGTCGCGGCGTTCCGCCAGGTCCTCCAGCTCCTCGCGGAACACCAGCTCGTCGGGGCGGCTGGCGCGGTAGATCACGATGGTGTCCGGCGGCATGTCCTCCAGCAGCGCGCGGATGGGCGCGATGCCGCTGCCGCCCGCGATCAGCAGCGCTCGGCGGCGGGTACGGCGCTGCGCGGTGAAGGTGCCGAACGGGCCCTCCGCCCACACCGGCGTGCCGGGCTCCATCTCGGCCAGCTTCGCCGTGTGGCCGCCGACCGCGGTGACGGTGAGCCGCAGCCACTGCGAGTTCGGCGCCGCCGACAGCGAGAACGGGTGGGACTGCCACCAGCCGTTGCGGGTGAGGAAGCGCCAGCGCATGAACTGGCCGGCCTGCGCGGGCAGCTTCTCGAGGCGGCGGCCGTCGATGTAGATCGAGAACGTGTTCGTGCCCTCGGCGACGACCTCGGCGACCTCGAAGCGGTGCCGGACGTTCAGCCACACCGGCTCGATCAGCCGGCCCCACACCACGGCCGCGATGACCAGCGCGCTGAGCGCGGGCCAGAAGATGTCGGCGAACTTGCCCGACAGGTTGGCGCCCATCGCGATCTGGTGGCCGTAACCGAGGACCAGCACGAGGTAGCCGGCCAGGTGGATCAGGTGCCACAGCTCGTACGGGAGCTTGCTGCGCAGGCCGCGGATCGAGATGAGGCTGATGAACACCAGCAGCCCGGTGGCGACCGTGGCGCCGATCATGTCCGGGAACGTGGTGATCATCGTCCAGCCCTGGTCCACGACGCCCGTCTCGGCGGTCAGCGCGTACCCGTACACGATGAAGACGACGTGCGCGCCGACCAGCACGACCAGGGACGTACCCAGCCAGCGGTGCCAGCGCAGCAGGTCGCGGGCGCCCACCCACTCCTCGAGGAAGGACACCCGGCTCATCATCAGCAGCTGGATGAACAGGACGTAACCGCCCGCGAGGCCGGTGATCCGGCCGATCGCCATCATCAGCGTCGGGGTGTCGTTGACCGTGCCGGCCTCGGTCTCGAACAGCCACAGCGCGAGGCTCGTGGCCAGACCGGCGAAGAACAGCAGGACTGTGAGCAGCCGGTTGCCCGAGGTGGCCTCGGCGGGCGGCCGGTCGTCGGTGGCGATCGCCGGCCCGGAACCGTGCCAGCCCGACGGGTCGTCCGGCGCCTCGACCACGATGTCGCCGCGGGGCACGCCCTCGTTGAGATCGGGCTGCTCCCAGAAGTCCCGCGCGGGCCGCTGGTCGGCGAAGTCCGGCTCCGGACGCTGATCCGCGAACGTCTCAAACATCATCGGCCCTGGTCGCGCCATCGATCTCACCCGCCCGGCAGTCGTCTTCCGCGTCGGCCGCCACCCCCCAGCGGCGAACGTGACGACCCGATCTCGGGAGGCCGTCGACGGGTACTACGCGGTGCGGCGCGGGAAGGCTCAACGCCGGGCCGAAAAAGTGATCCCCCGAATGGGTGCCGACCAGCCTGCGGGCTGCCGGGCATGAGGCCGGCGGCCTGCGAACTGGCCAGCCGGCGGGCTGCCGCGATCACGGCCGTCGCGTCGGCGGCCGTGACGGAGTTATCCCCGGGCGGTCCGGTCGGGACGCCGGGATGCGCCGGCGGCTACGGTCACGGCGTGACTGAGAACCCCGCCGGCCTCACCGTGGTCGGCATCGGCGCGGACGGCTGGGCCGGCCTCGTGGGTACGGCCGTCGCCGCACTGACCGCCGCCGACGTGATCTTCGGCAGCGACCGCCAGCTCGCCCTCCTCCCGCCTGCGCCGCTCGGCCCGGCGGGTGCGGTCGGCCCTTCGGGTGCGGTCGGCTCGGCGGAAGCGCCCGGTTCCGCGGGAGCGCTCGGCCAGTCGGGAGCGCCTGGCTCGGCGGGATCGGCCGGCTCGGCAGGAGCGGATGGCCTGGCGGGAACGGATGGCCTGGCGGGAGCAGCAGCGGGGGTGGCGGGCCAGCGGATCGCCTGGCCCTCGCCGCTTCTGCCCGCTCTTCCCGCCCTCCTGGAACAGCACCGCGGCCGCCGGATCGCCGTGCTAGCCAGCGGCGACCCCATGTTCCACGGCATCGGTGCCACCCTGGTCCGGCTCGTCGGCCGGGAGTCCGTCCGCGTGATCCCGCACCCGTCATCCGTGTCGTTGGCGGCGGCGCGGCTCGGGTGGGCGCTGGCCGATGTCGACGTGCTCAGCCTGGTGAACGCTCCGGTGGAGAAGTTGCATCCGCTCGTCCATCCGGGCCGGCGGATCCTGGTGCTCAGCCGCGACGCCGAGTCGCCCGGTCTGGTTGCCGCGCTGCTGCGGGATCGCGGGTACGCCGACAGCACGGTCACGGTGCTCGCCCAGCTCGGCGGCGAGGGGGAGACGGTGGTCAGCGGTACGGCGGAGAGTCTGGACACGGCCGGGCTCGATCCGTTGAACGTGCTGGCCGTCGAGTGTGGGCGTGGGGGTGCGGCGCGGCCCGTGGTTCCTGGGCTGCCGGATGACGCGTACGAGAGTGACGGGCAGCTGACGAAGCGTGAGGTGCGCGCCGTGACCGTGGCGATTCTCGGGCCTCAGCCCGGCGAGTTGCTGTGGGACGTCGGGGCGGGCTCCGGGAGCATCGCGATCGAGTGGATGCGTAGTCACCGAGCGTGCCGGGCTGTCGCCGTGGAGTCGTCGCCCGAGCGGGCGGGGCGTATCCGGGCCAATGCGGCCGCTCTGGGCGTACCCGATCTGCGGGTTGTGGAGGGGCGCGCGCCCGGCGCTCTTGCCGGGTTGCCGGCGCCCGACGTGGTTTTCGTCGGGGGCGGCGTGACGCGCGACGGCGTGCTGGACGCCGCCTGGGACGCGTTGGCCGCGGGCGGGCGGTTGGTGGCGAACGCGGTCACGCTCGAGTCCGAGGCCGTCATCGCCGCCTGGTACGCGAAGCTGGGCGGGGAGCTGACCCGGGTGGCCGTCAACCGGGCGTCGCCGGTCGGCGGCTTCACCGGATGGCGCGCGATGATGCCGGTGACGATCTGGTCGGTGGTCAAACGATGACGCCGGTGACGATTCGGTCGATGGTCGGGCGATGATGCCGGTGACGATGTCGACGGTGGTCAAGCGATGACTCACAGCGATGGAGTGGGGGCGACGGTGGCGGGGATCTTGAGGGCGGCGGGTTTGCGGTGACGGTTCACTTCATCGGCGCCGGGCCGGGGGCTGCGGATCTCATCACCGTACGGGGGCAGCGGCTGCTCGCCGCTTCGCCGGTCTGCCTGTACGCCGGCAGCCTCGTGCCGCGGGAGCTGCTCGATTCGTGCCCGGCCGGGGCCCGCCTCGTCGACACCGCGAACCTGGACCTGGACGCGATCGTCGGCGAGATGTTGCAGGCCACAGCGGCCGGTCAGGATGTCGCGCGGCTGCACTCCGGTGACCCCTCGGTGTTCAGCGCTGTCGCCGAGCAGATGCGCCGGCTCGACCAGGCCGGGGTGCCGTACGACGTGACGCCGGGCGTACCCGCCTTCGCCGCCGCGGCCGCCTCGCTGCGCCGGGAACTGACCGTGCCCGAGGTCGCGCAGACGGTGATCCTCACCCGGACCGCGGAACGCGCGACCGCGATGCCTCCCGGGGAGGACCTGGCGACGCTGGGGGCCAGCCGCTCCACGATGGTGCTGCACCTCGCCGTCCAGCGCATCGACGCGGTCGTCGCCGAGCTCGTGCCCAGCTACGGCGGGGACTGCCCGGTCGCGGTGGTCGCGCGCGCGAGCCGGGAGGACGAGCTCATCCTCCGCGGCACGCTCGCGGACATCGCGGAGAAGGTTCGGGAGGCTGGCGTACGGCGTACCGCGGTGATCGTGGTCGGCGCGGCGCTCAGCGCGTCGCAGTTCCCGGACAGCCACCTGTACTCGACCGAGCGATGCCGCAGCTGAGAGTGCTCGTCCTCGGCGGAACCACCGAGGGGCGTGCCCTGGCGGGGCGGGTGCCGGTGATCAGCTCGCTCGCCGGTCGTACGTCGCGTCCGCTGCTACCGCCGGGCGAGGTGCGGACCGGCGGGTTCGGTGGGGTGGACGGGCTGGAGTCGTACCTGCGAGCGGAACGCATCGACGCGGTCGTCGACGCCACCCATCCGTTCGCCGCGACCATGACCGGGCACGCCGCCGCCGCCACATCCCGGGCCGGGATCCCGTTGCTGGTCCTGCGCCGGCCGGGCTGGACCGAGCAGCCGGGCGACCGCTGGCACCGCGTCGCCGACCTGGCCGCGGCCGCCGCCCTGCTACCGACGCTGCGCCCGAGCGACCCGGGCGCGGGTGCCGGCCTGCTGCCGACGCTGCGCCCGGGCGACCCGGGCGGGGGTGTGCCGACGTTGCGCCGGAGCGACCCGGGCGTGGGTGCCGGCCTGCTGCCGACGCTGCGCCCGGGCGATCCGGGCGGGGGCGGACCTGGCACGGCTGGCGGCGGGATGCGGGTCTTCCTCACCACGGGGCGGCAGAGCATCGCCGCGTTCGCCGGGCTGGACGAAATCCGGTTCGTGTCCCGGTCGGTGGAGGCGCCGGTCCCGCCGATGCCGCGGCACCTGGAGGTGGTGCTGGACCGGGGGCCGTTCGGCCTCGATGCCGAGCGGGAGCTGATGCTGCGGCACCGCATCGACGTGCTGGTCACCAAGGACAGCGGCGGGGCGGCGCCCAAGCTGGACGCCGCCCGCGAACTGGGGATTCCTGTCCTGATGGTCGACCGGCCGCCGCTGCCGGCCGGCGTTCCGACGGTCGCGACGGTCGATGCGGCCGTGGATTGGCTGAGCATGCTCGAAAGAGCCGACGGATGCTGACGCCCGCAGGCTGAGGCCGGCTGCTGGAGCCCGGCGTGGGCGCGTGGCGGGGAGTCGAAGAAAGGGCGGTCCGGTTCAGGCGGGGTAGTGGCGTGGTGTGAAGACCTGGGTTGAGCCGTCTCCCCGGTTGACCGCCCGCGTCTGGCTCGACCCGATGATCAGCAGGCATCGCATGTCGATCGTTGCCGGGTCGAGGTCGCCCAGCGTGGTGATCCGTACCGACTCCTCCGGGCCACCGACGTCGCGGCCCACCACGACCGGCGTCTGCGGGTCGCGGTGTTCCAGGAGCAGATCGCGGGCTCGGACCAGCTGTTCCTTGCGGCTCTGCGACGCCGGGTTGTAGAGCGCGATCACCATGTCCGCGCCCGCCGCCGCGGTGAGGCGGGTGGCGATCACGTCCCACGGCTTGAGCCGGTCGGAGAGCGACATGATGCAGAAGTCGTGGCCCAGCGGCGCGCCCGCGCGGCTTGCCACGGCCTGGGCCGCGGTCAGGCCCGGGACGATGCGGACCGGGACGTCCTTCCACTGGGGGTCCTCGCTGACCTCCAGCACCGCCGCGGCCATCGCGAAGACGCCCGGGTCGCCGGAGGATACGACCGCCACCCGGCGGCCGCGTTTGGCCAGGTCGAGGGCGAATGCCGCGCGTTCCGCCTCGACGCGGTTGTCCGAGGCGTGCCGGTGCTGGCGGGGGTTGGCCGGGACCCGGTTCACGTACGGGCCGTAGCCGACGACGTCGTCCGCCTCGGCGAGCGCCGCCTGTGCCTCCGGGGTGAGCCATTCGCGTCCCGCCGGGCCGAGGCCGATGACGGTCACCGCGCCGGGGCCGGGGGCGCGGGTGCCGGCCTGCGGGGTGGCGAACGCCGTGGCGGCGGGGCTGGGCAGCAGCGCCAGGGAGAAGTACGGGACCGTCGCGGGGTCGACGTCCGCCAGCCGGGCGTGGCGTTCGCGGTCGGTGGTGGCGCGTTCGACGTACCAGGCGTCGTCGAGGCGGCCCGCGGTCTCCAGGGCCTGCCGGACCCCCTCGAACGTGCGGCCCAACTTCATGATCGCGGCGGAGTCCGTGCCGGCCAGGCGGGCCGCCAGCTCGTCCGGCGGCAGGGTGCCGGGGAGCACGGTCAGCACCTCGTCGCGTTCCATGAGGGGGCGGCCGAGGACCGCCGACGCGGCGCTGACCGAGGTGACGCCGGGGACGACCGTGGCCTCGTACCGGTGCGCGAGCCTTTTGTGCATGTGCATGTACGAGCCGTAGAAGAGCGGGTCGCCCTCGGCCAGCACCACGACGTCGCGGCCGGCGTCGAGGTGGGCGGCGAGCCGTTCGGCCGAGTCGGCGTAGAATTCGTCGATCGCGCCCTGGTACCCGCCCGGATGGTCGGTGCTCTCGGTGGTGACCGGGTAGATCAGCGGCTCCTCGATCTGCCCCTCGCGCAGGTACGCCGCCGCGATGGCCCGCGCGTTGGAGCGGCCGTGGCGTGCCGCGTGGTACGCCACCACGTCCGCCTCGGCGATGAGCCGGGCCGCTTTGACGGTGACGAGGTCCGGGTCGCCGGGGCCGAGCCCGACGCCGTACAGCCGACCAGCCACCACTACTCCTCCTCCGAGGCGAGCGCGTTGACCGCGGCCGCCGTGATCGCGCTGCCGCCGCGGCGCCCGCGGACGATCAGATACTCCAGGTCGGACGCGGCAAGGGCGTCCTTGCTCTCGGCGGCGCCGATGAAGCCGACCGGTACGCCCAGCACCGCGGCGGGCCGGGGCGCCCCCGCCTCGATCATCTCCAGCAGGCGGAACAGGGCGGTGGGCGCGTTGCCGATGGCCACCACCGCGCCGCCCAGCCGGTCGCCCCACAGGTCGAGGGCGGCGGCGCTGCGGGTGTTGCCGATCCGGGCGGCCAGCTCCGGTACGGCCGGGTCGCGCAGCGTGCAGATGACCTCGTTGCCGGCGGGCAGCCGCTTGCGCGTCACGCCCGACGCGACCATCTCGGCGTCGCAGAGGATCGGCGCCCCGCCGAGCAGGGCCTTGCGGGCGGCGGTCACCACGCCCGGGCTCCAGCCGATGTCGTCGACGAGGTCCACCATGCCGCAGGCGTGGATCATGCGTACGGCGACCCGCGCCACGTCGGCCGGCAGCCCGGACAGGTCCGCCTCGGCCCGGATCGTGGCGAACGACCGCCGGTAGATCTCCGCACCGTCGCGTACGTACTCCATGTCAGCCCTTCCTCGCGGCCGCGACCAGCGCCGCCACCTCGTCCCCCGCGGCCGCCGCGCCGCCGTGCGGACCGGCCACCAGGTAACCCTGTCCGGTCGCCTCCACCCGCACGTGCGGGCCGGCCGGGCTGCCGCAGCCTCGCGCGCAGCCCACCCAGTGCACGGGCAGGCCACCGGCCATCGCGGGCGCGGCCGCGGAGGCGTCCGACCGCACGTCGGCCAGGGCCTTGGCGCAGCCCGGCCGTCCCGCGCAGGTGGTGACCCCGGTCCACGGCGACCCGGCTGCGACCTCCAGGCCGGCGGCGGCCAGCCGGTCGGCCCAGGACGCCGTCTCACCGGGTGCCAGATCCGCTACGACGATGCCACGCCACGGGGTGACGACGAGAACCGCGGCCGTCGACAGGGCGCTGAGCTGGGCGGGAGTGAGCCGACCGAGGGGTACGAGGGCAGCCACGGCCGTCGCGTCGACGACTCCTATCGGCTCGTGCGTCGCGGGACGGGTCAGCGAAGGCTCGATGAGCGGCAGGCCCAGGGCAGCCGCGACCCGGGCCGGGCCGTCGGTGAGTTCCCGTAGACGCCAGGGCCGGCGCTCACCCGCCTCGCCTGCCAGCCGCAGGAACGCGTGCGCGGCCGCCAGCAGCGTCGGCACTGTCGCGTCGGGGGAGACGCGCAACCCCACGTCGCGGCCGGCGAGCAGCACGGCGATCCGGTCGCCCACCGGCAGGGCCGCGACATCCGCGGAGAAGGCGACGTCACCGGCTCCGCCGTCGATCGCGAACAGGAAGCGTCCCGGCAGGGCCGCCAGCGCCGGGTCCGCGCACAGGGCCCGGTCGAGCGCCGCGATGGGGGTGGGGTCGCCGATCAATGGGGACGCGGCGATGTTGCGTACGAGCTCATGGGTCTGCGAAGGCAGCAGCCCGGCGGCCGCGAGACGGGCGGCGAGCTGCACCGCCGGGGCGCCGTTCAGCGCGCGGAGCTGGAGGTTGGCGCGGCTGGTCAGCTCGACGTGCCCGTCGCCCCACTCCGCGGCGATCTCGCGCAGCGCCCCGAGCTGGGCGCCCGTGATCCGGCCGCCGGGGATGCGCACGCGCGCCAGCGGGCCGTCGGCGGCGTCGTGCAGCCGAAGAGCGCCGGGACAGGCGTCGACCGCGGTCGAACGATGGGGGGAGGACACGGCCCGGATACTACGGATCGGCCCTGACAGTTTCCCGGCCCGGTCGAGGAGCGCCGACCTCGTCACGTTGACGCGGCCTCTCCGGGTCGGCAGAGTGGGAGGCCACGTGCGGCGACGCCGCGGAGGAAGCCGGTGCGAGTCCGGCGCGGTCCCGCCACTGTCACCGGATGCCCCACCAGGGGGTCCGGGAGCCAGGAACTCCGGTCGCCGTGATTGCACCTAGCCGGGGCGCGGACCCCGAGGGGGAGAGCCGTGTTTCTGCTGCTGTCGACGTCCGACACCGACCTGCTCAGCGCCCGGGCCAGTGGCCGCGAGTGGCGTCTGGGCAACCCGGCCCGCACCGCCGTCGAAGACCTGCCGGCCCTCACCGCGGGCGCCGAGCTGATCGTCGTGCGCATCCTCGGTGGCCGCCGGGCCTGGGAAGAAGGGCTCGACGCGTTGCTCGCGGGTCCGGTTCCGGTGGTGGTGCTCGGCGGGGAGCAGGCGCCCGACGCCGACCTCATGAAGCTGTCGACCGTGCCGGCCGGGGTCGCCGCGGAGGCGCACGGCTACCTCGCGTACGGGGGTCCGGACAACCTCGCCGCGCTGCACGACTTCCTGTCGGACACGATTCTGCTGACCGGTAACGGGTTCGCGGCGCCGGTCGCCGCGCCCGACTGGGGTGTGCTCGAGCGCGACGCGCAGCCGGTCGACGGGCCGACGGTCGCGGTTCTCTACTACCGCGCGCACCACATGGCCGGGAACACCGCCTTCGTGGACGCGCTGTGCCGGGCGGTCGAGGCGGAGGGCGGCCGGCCGCTGCCGATCTTCACCGCTTCCCTGCGTACGGCCTCGGCGGAGCTCCTGGCCGAGTTGCGCAAGGCGGACGCCCTGGTCGTGACGGTGCTCGCCGCGGGCGGCACCAAGCCCGCGACGGTCAGCGCCGGCGGTGACGACGAGGCGTGGGACGTCGGGGTGCTCGCCGACCTGGACGTGCCGATCCTGCAGGGGTTGTGCCTGACCAGCAGCCGCGAGGCGTGGGAGGCCAGCGACGACGGGCTGTCCCCGCTGGACGCCGCGACCCAGGTGGCGATCCCCGAGTTCGACGGCCGGATCATCACCGTGCCGTTCAGCTTCAAGGAGCTCGACAAGGACGGGCTGTCGGTGTACGTGCCCGATCCCGAGCGCGCCGCCCGGGTCGCCGGCATCGCCGTGGCGCACGCGCGGCTGCGGCACATCCCGCCGGCCGAGCGCCGGATCGTGGTCATGCTCTCGGCGTATCCGACCAAGCATTCGCGCATCGGCAACGCCGTCGGGCTCGACACGCCCGCCTCGACCGTGCGGCTGCTGGCCGCGCTCGGGGAGCGAGGGTACCGGACGGGGTCGTTCCCGGGGGTCGCCGAGCAGGACGGCGACGCGCTGATCCACGCGCTCATCGCGGCCGGTGGGCAGGACCCGGACTGGCTCACCGAGGAGCAGCTGGAGAGCAACACCGTCCGGATCAGCGGCGAGCGGTACGCGGCCTGGTTCGCCACGCTCCCCGGGGACCTGCGCGAGGCGATGGAACGGCACTGGGGACCGCCGCCCGGCGAGCTGTACGTCGACAACGGCGACATCGTGCTGGCCGCGTTGCGCGACGAGAACACCGTGGTCATGGTGCAGCCGCCGCGCGGTTTCGGCGCGAACCCGGTGGCCATCTACCACGACCCCGACCTGCCGCCGAGCCACCACTATCTGGCCGCGTACAGGTGGCTGGCCGACGAGTTCGGCGCGCACGCGGTGGTGCACGTCGGCAAGCACGGCAACCTCGAGTGGCTGCCGGGCAAGAACGTCGGCATGTCCGCCTCGGACGGCACCGACGCGGCGCTGGGCAACCTGCCGCTGATCTACCCGTTCCTGGTCAACGACCCGGGCGAGGGTACGCAGGCCAAGCGCCGGGCGCACGCCACGCTGGTCGATCACCTGATCCCGCCGATGGCCCGCGCCGAGTCGTACGGCGACATCGCCCGCCTGGAGCAGCTGCTCGACGAGCACGCGAACATCGCCGCGCTGGACCCGGCGAAGCTGCCGGCCATCCGCTCGCAGATCTGGACGCTGATCCAGGCCGCCAAGATGGACCACGACCTCGGCCTGGCCAACCGGCCCGGCGACGAGGAGTTCGACGAGTTCATCCTGCACGTCGACGGCTGGCTGTGCGAGGTCAAGGACGTGCAGATCCGCGACGGCCTGCACGTGCTGGGCGCCGCGCCGACCGGCGAGGCCCGGGTCAACCTGGTGCTGGCCATGCTCCGCGCGAAGCAGATGTGGGCCGGGAAGGTCGCCGCGCTGCCGGGCCTGCGGGAGGCGCTGGGCCTGCGCGAGGACGCCTCGACCGCCGAGACGGACGCGGTGGAGGCGAAGGCCCGGGCGCTGGTCGCGGCGATGGAGGAGGCGGGCTGGCCCGAGGACGTCCCGGACCTCACGGACGACCCTCAGGTGCGGGAGATCCTCGCGTTCGCGGCCCGCGAGGTCGTGCCCCGGCTGGCGCGCACGACCGACGAGCTGACGAACGTGCTGCACGCTCTGGACGGCGGCTACGTGCCGGCCGGGCCGAGCGGCTCCCCGCTGCGCGGCCTGATCAACGTGCTGCCGACGGGCCGCAACTTCTACTCCGTCGACCCGAAGGCCATCCCGAGCGCGCTCGCCTGGGAGACCGGGCAGGCGATGGCCGAGTCGCTGCTCAAGCGCTACCGCGACGACCACGGCGACTGGCCGAAGTCGGTCGGGCTCTCCGCCTGGGGCACGAGCGCGATGCGGACGGCCGGCGACGACATCGCCGAGATCCTCGCGCTGATCGGCGTACGCCCGGTGTGGGATCCCGCCTCGCGACGGGTCACCGGGATCGAGCCGATCACGCTGGACGAGCTGGGCCGGCCCCGCATCGACGTGACCGTCCGCATCTCGGGCTTCTTCCGCGACGCGTTCCCGCACGTGGTGGCGCTGCTCGACGATGCGTTCGGGCTGGTCGCGGGTCTGGAGGAGGAGCCGGAGCACAACTTCGTCCGGGCCCACGCGACGGTCGACGCCGGTGCGGGCAAGACGTGGCGGCAGGCCACCACGCGCATCTTCGGTTCGCGGCCGGGGGCGTACGGCGCCGGCATCCTCCCGCTGATCGACAGCCGCAACTGGCGCGGCGACGCCGACCTGGCCGAGGTGTACGCGGTCTGGGGCGGCTTCGCGTACGGCCGCGGGCTCGACGGCGTCCCGGCGCGCGGGGACATGGAGAACGCGTACCGGCGCATCGAGGTGGCCGCGAAGAACATCGACACGCGCGAGCACGACATCGCCGACTCCGACGACTACTTCCAGTACCACGGCGGCATGATCGCCACGGTACGGGCGCTGACCGGGCGGGCGCCGGCCGCGTACATCGGTGATTCGACGAACCCGGACGCCACCCGGACCCGCAGCCTCACCGAGGAGACCGCCCGGGTCTTCCGGGCCCGTGTGGTCAACCCCCGCTGGATCGCCGCGATGCGCCGGCACGGCTACAAGGGCGCGTTCGAGCTGGCCGCGACGGTCGACTACCTCTTCGGCTACGACGCCACCGCCGGCGTGGTGGCCGACTGGATGTACGAGCAGCTCGCCGCGGCTTACGTGCTGGACCCGGAGAACCAGAAGTTCATGACGCAGTCCAACCCGTGGGCCCTGCACGGCATCACGGAACGCCTGCTCGAGGCGGCCGAGCGCAAGCTGTGGGAGGCCCCGGACCCGGACACTCTCGCGGCGCTGCAGCAGGTCTTCCTCGAGACGGAGGGTGACCTGGAGGGCTAGGCCCTGCCCTGCCGGTCATGGCGACGCCGAGACGGAGTCCAGGTTTCGTCTCGCAAGTGGGCCGGACGGTCGGATACCGGGGTTGTATCCGGCCGTTCGGACCGCGCCGCGAGGCGGAAGCTGGGCCCGTCGCAGGCCGTCATGACCGGCAGGGCAGGGCCTGGGGGTAGGGCCTGCACTACCAAGGGTCGGCAGCCTGCGGCATTCAGGTCGGGCGCTGCTCTTCATAGCGTTTCAGGCATGTGGAGAGCAGCGAAAACGCCAGCCCAGAACGGCACGCCGGCCCCGGGTGCCGTGGCCGTGCGCACCGAGCAACTGACCCGGGTCTACCGCACCGGCGGGCAGGGCGTCACCGCCCTCGCCGGCGTGGACGCCACCTTCGCCCGGGGGACCTTCACCGCGGTGATGGGCCCGTCGGGCTCCGGGAAGAGCACGCTGCTGCAGACCGCGGCGGGGCTGGACCGGCCCACGTCCGGGCGGGTCTGGATCGGCGCCACCGAGCTGTCGCGGCTGTCCGAGACCGCGCTGACCAAGCTGCGGCGTACCCAGATCGGGTTCGTCTTCCAGGCTTTCAACCTGATCGGCGCGCTCACCGTCGAGGAGAACATCGAGCTGCCGCTGCGGCTGGCCGACGCGCGGCCGGACCGGCGGTGGCTCGCCGAGGTGGTGGAGCGGGTCGGGCTCGGTGACCGGCTGCGGCACCGGCCCAGCGCGCTCTCCGGCGGCCAGCAGCAGCGCGTGGCGATCGCCCGGGCGCTGGCCACCCGGCCGGACGTCATCTTCTGCGACGAGCCCACCGGCGCCCTGGACACCCAGACCGCCGCCGAGGTGCTGTCGCTGCTGCGGACGGTCGTGGACGAGCAGGGTCAGACGGTCGTCATGGTGACCCACGACCCGGTGGCCGCCTCGTACGCGGACCGGGTCATGGTGCTGGCCGACGGCCGGATCGTGCGGGACATGCCGCAGCCGGGCGCGAACCGCATCGCCGAGGAGCTCGCGTCGCTGGGCCGTACCGTGCAGGGGGTGCGGTGACCCATGGTCAAGCTCGCCGCTCAGATGCTGCGCCGCCGGATCGGCAGCGCCCTCGCCACGCTGGTCGCCCTCACCTTGGGGGTCGTGATCCTCACCGCGCTGGGCGCCATGGTCGAGTCCGGCCTGCGTCACCGGCCGACCGCCCAGCAGTACGCCGCGGCCGACGTCGTCGTCGCCCACCGTGACCTGTCCTTCACGACCAAGGAATTCGGCGACGTCAACCACGTGACCGTCGGCCTGCCGGAGGGCGGCACGGTGCCGGCCGCCCTGGCCGACGAGCTCCGCAGGGTGCCCGGGGTGGCCACGGTGGCCGCCGATGTCCGGGTTCCCGTGCTGGGGGAGAGCGCCGCCACCGGCCACGGGTGGAGTTCCGCCGTGCTGACCCCGTACAAAATCATCAAGGGTGACGCGCCCGCCGCGGCCGGGGACGTGGTGCTGGACGCCCGCCTCGCGGGCGACGCCAAGCCCGGCGATCGCACCACCCTGATGGTCGGCGGTACGGCCCGGGAGTTGCGGGTCAGCGGTATCGCTTCCGGGTCCGGGCCGGAAAGCGTCTTCTTCACCGACGCGCAGGCCGCGAAGCTCGCCGGGAAGCCGGGCAAGGCCGACGCGATCGGCATCGTGGCGCAGCCGGGTGCCGACAGGAAGGCGATCGTCGCGGCGGCCGGCAAGGTGGCCGGCACCGCGGGCGCCAAGGCGTACGCCGGAAGCGGTCTGGGCGCGGCCGAGAGCGACTCGGAATCGCCGCAGACCCTGCTCATCACCGTCGGCGCGTCGCTCGGCGGGTATGTGGCGATGCTGGTCGGTTTCGTGGTGGCCGGGACGATCGGGCTCTCCGTCCGGCACCGCCGCCGCGACCTGGCCCTGCTGCGCGCCGTCGCAGCCACCCCCGGCCAGGTGCGCCGGATGGTCGTGGCCGAGGCCATGCTGCTCGGCCTGGCCGGCGCCGCGATCGGCGTCCCGGGCGGGTACCTGGCGACCGAGTGGGCCCACGACCAGTTCGTCGACCGGGGCTTCCTGCCCGCGGGCTTCCCGATGGGCATGGGTCCGCTCGCCGCCGTGACCGCGGTGGTCATGACGCTGCTGGTGGCGGTGCTGTCCGCGCTGGCCGCCGCGCGCCGGGTCACGAAGATCCGCCCGACCGAGGCGCTCGGCGAGGTGGCGGTGGAGCCGGCGCAGAGCGGCAAGGTCCGGCTGGTGGCCGGCGTGCTGACGCTGACGGGCGCCGGTACGGCCAGCTCCCTCACGGTCGGCGCCAGCGGTCCGACGGCCCTGGCCGGCGCGATCGGGATGCTGTACCTCTTCGTCCTCGCGGTGGCGCTGCTGGCGCCCTGGATCAACCGGACCAGCGCCCAGCTGCTCACGCCGCTGCTGCGCGGCGTCTGGGGCACCAGCGGCTACCTGGCCACCAAGAACCTGAAGGCGAACGCGCAGGGCATGACCACCGTGCTGACCGCGCTGGTGCTGTCGGTCGGCTTCGGCGGCTCGGTGTGGTTCCTGCAGGACAACCTGGAGCGTCAGACGGTCGAGCAGGCCCGCGAGGGCACGCTCGCTCAGCACGCGCTCGTCTCGCCGGCCGGATTCCCCACCGAGGCGGCCGCCGACGCCCGCGCCATGCCCGGCGTGCAGAACGCGACCGGCGTGCGGCACACGTCGGTGATCCTGAAGGCGCTGGGCGACGCCGAGCCGGTGCCGGCCCAGGCCGTCGACGCCGGCGGTGCCGGCACGCTCGACCTGCACGTCACCTCGGGCAGCATGGCCGACCTGGGCGCCGACGGCGTCGCGGTCTCCGAGCTGCGGGCCGGGGGCGCCGGCTGGAAGGTGGGGGACCGGGCCGAATTCTGGCTGGGCGACGGCACTCCGGTACAGCTCCGCGTTGCGGCGATCTACCAGCGCGGGCTGGGCTTCGGCGACGTGACGCTGCCCCGGGAGGTGGTCGCCGGGCACACCGCGAGGAACCTCGACGACCAGGTCCTGATCCGTACGGCGCCCGGCGCGGACGTCGACGAGGCGCTGGCGTCCCTGGCGGCCCGGTACCCCGGCAGCGCGGTCGTCGCCTCGGGCGACCAGAACAAGCAGCTCGCCCAGGACATGGCGATCAGCGCGTGGCTGAACAAGCTCCTCATCGGCGTGATGGTCGGCTACGCGGCGCTCGCCGCGGCCAACACGATGGTGATGGCCGCGCTGGCCCGGCGCCGCGAGCTGTCCCTGCTGCGCCTGGCCGGGGTGACGAAGCGGCAGGTCAAGCGCATGGTGCACGCCGAGCAGGCGGGGCTGCTGGGGGTCGCGCTGGTGATCGGCGGCGGCATCGCGGCCACCACGCTGATCGCGGCGGTGAACGCCTTGACCGGGGATCCGGTGCCGTACGTGCCCGCGCTCGGCTGGGTGGCCGTGCTCGGCGGGACGGCGCTGCTGGCGCTGGTCACCACGGTGCTGCCGGTCGGCCGCCTGCTGCGGGTGCCGCCGGTGGAGAGCATCGGCACCAAGGAATAGGCAGACCGTCACGCGGCAGTGCCCGCTAAGCCGGGCGCTGCCGCGACCGATCTTGGCAGAGAAGCTGTCGTCCTGCGGATTGGCCTGATTCATGACTCGTCTGTTGCGTGGCGCACGACTGAGCGTCCGGCTGTTCGTCGCGTTCGGGCTCGTGTGCGCCCTGCTCGTGGCGGTGACCGCGATCGGTGTGGCCGGCCAGCGACGGCAGCAGCAGGCCGCCGCCGACGCCGCCGCGATCCAAGTGCTGAGCCGCCAGTCGATGCAGCTCAAGTTCCTGAACGCCGACATGAACAGCTGGGTCATCGCGTACTTCTCGAACCTGTCGAGCCCCGGCGTGTCACCGGCCGACGTGGTGGGCCCGGGCACCAACCGGGACGACGCCGTGAAGGCCAAGACGGCCGCGCTGGCCGTGCTGGGCGAGGTGAGGACCGGCTACCTCACCGCCTCCGAACGCGGCACCTTCGACCAGCTCAAGCAGCAGTTCACCGCGGTGGCGGCCGCCGAGGAGCAGATGGCCGGCCTCCTGAAGCAGAACACCAAGGCCGGCGTCGACGAGGCGATCAAGATCCTGAACGGCGTCTACATCACCGGCGTGCAGAAGATCACCGAGCTGACCACCTCGCTGACCGACTCCACCACCAGCCGCAGCGCGGTCGCCGTGACCAAGGCCAAGGATTCCGCGACGCGCGGTCAGCAGCTGATGGTCGGCGGGTGCGCGCTGGCCCTCCTGCTGGCCATCGTGCTGGCGGTGCTGCTCACCCGCAGCGTGACCGGTCCGGCCCAGCGGGTCGTGGGGGCGCTGCGCCGGATGGCCGACCGTGACCTCACCGCCACCCTCGACGTGAACGGGCGCGACGAGCTGACCGAGATGTCCCGGGCCTTCAACTCCGCGGTCGGCGGCGTACGCGAGGCGCTGTCGCGGGTGTCGGCGCGTACCGAGGGGCTGACCGCGGCGGCACGGGAGCTGGCCGAGGTGTCCGTACGGATGGGCGGCAACGCCGAGGGCACCAGCCGGCAGGCCCTGCTCGTGTCGTCGGCGGCGGAGGACGTGTCGGCGAACGTGGCCGGCATCGCGGCCGCCGCCGAGCAGGTGGACGCGTCCATCGGCGAGATCGCCCGCAGCAGCGAGTCGGCCGTGGGCATCGCGGACCGCGGGGTGACCACCGCGAACAGCACGTCGGAGGCGGTCGGCCGGCTGGCCGCTGCCAGCGAGGAGATCGGCGAGATCGTCAGCACGATCACCTCCATCGCCAAGCAGACCAACCTCCTGGCGCTCAACGCGACCATCGAGGCGGCCCGGGCGGGCGAGTCCGGCCGCGGGTTCGCGGTCGTGGCCGGCGAGGTCAAGAACCTGGCCGCGGAGACCGCGCAGGCGACCGAGGACATCACCGCGAAGATCTCGGCGATCCAGCTGACGACCCAGGACGCCAACGCCGCGATCAGCGAGATCGCCGACGTCGTGGGGCGGATCTCGGCGATCCAGTCGTCGATCGCCTCGTCGGTGCAGGAGCAGGCCGCGACGACCGCCGAGATCGGGCGCACGGTCACCGAGGTGGCCGGCGGCTCACGTCAGATCGCGGAGAACATCTCCGGCGTCGCGTCGACCGCCCACTCGACGAACGAGGGCGCGGGCGAGACCCGGCAGGCCGCGGGCGGCCTCGCCGCGATGGCCGACGAGCTGGGCGAGCTGGTCGCGGCCTTCAAGCTCTGACCGTACGGCCTCAGGTGCGGCGGCGCAGCAGGTACGTGTCCATGATCCAGCCGTGCCGCTCGCGGGCCTCGGCGCGGACCCGGCGGATCTCGTCGGCGACCTCGGCCAGCGGCCCGGAGATCAGCAGCTCGTCGGGGGTCCCGAGGTACGCGCCCCAGTAGATGTCGACGTCGCCCTCGACCGTCCCGAAGCTCTGGTGCGCGTCCAGCATCACGATCACGTCGTCCACGCCCGCCGGCCACTGCTCGGCGAGCCGGCGGCCCGTCGTGACCTGGAACGGCTGCCCCACCCGGTTCACGCCGACCCGATGTTTCGCGGCCAGCGCGGAGACGCTGCTGATGCCCGGCACGACCTCGTACTCGAAGCGGGTCGCGCCGCGCGCGAGGATCTCCTCGAGGATCGCGATGGTCGAGTCGTACAGCGACGGGTCGCCCCAGACCAGGAACGCGCCGACCTCGTCGTCGAGCAGGTGCTCGCTGATCAGCGCCTCGGTCACCTCGGACCGGCGCCGCCGCCAGTCGGCGATCGTGCCCTCGTAGTCGGCGGGGGTCCGGTCCCGGTCCGGGTCGCGGCCCTCGGCGATGCGGCGGCCGGGCTTGCCGTACGCCTTCAACATCCGGCGCCGGAGCTCGATCATGCTCTCCTTGGCCTCGCCCTTGTCGAGCAGGAAGAACACGTCGGTCCGGCCGATCGCCTTGGCTGCCTGCAGGGTGAGGTGGTCGGGGTCGCCGGCCCCGATCCCGATGACGTAGATCTTCCGCACGCCGTGCAGTCTGCCCGATCCGCGCCCGGCTCAGTCCGGGAGGAGGGGCACTGAGGGGTTCAGCTCACGGCCCAGCGACGCCGCCCGGGTCACCGACGAGGACCCGAACCGGTCGCGTACGGCGTCCAGCGCGCTGTCCAGCCCTTCGTCGTGCGGGTCGTCGAAGGGCAGCTCCAGCTGCACCGATCCGTCGCTGTCGAGGTTGCCGACCGCCACGCCGACCAGCGTGATGCCGCGTTCCTCGATCAGCGGGCGGGCGGCGGTCAGCAGGCCGAGCGCGGTCTCCAGGATCGGCCGGGTGTGCACGGTGGCCTTGAGCAGGCTCCGGGAGCGGGTGGCCCGGCTGAAGTCGCCGAAGCGCAGCCGCAGCGTCACCGTGCGCCCGGCGCGGTTCGCCGCCCGCATCCGGCGGGTGACCCGGTCGACGAGCGCGGCCAGCGTCGCCTCGAGCTCCGCGAACGGGCGCGGCCGCCGGCCCAGCGCGCACTGCGAGCCGATCGAGCCGCGCCGGTGCCCGACCCGGACCCGCCGGGGGTCGCGGTTGTGGGCCAGCGCGTGCAGGTGCCGGCCGGCGTGCGCGCCGAGCATCGTGACCAGGGCGGCCTCGCCGATGCGGGCCACGTGGCCGACCGTGCGGATCTGCCGGTCGCGCAGCTTGGCGGCGGTCACCGGCCCGACGCCCCACAGCCGCTCGACCGGCAGCGGGTGCAGGAACGCCAGCTCCTCGCCGGGCTGGACGACCAGCAGGCCGTCGGGCTTGCCCACCCCGCTCGCCACCTTCGCCAGGAACTTCGTGCGGGCCACGCCGACCGTGATCGGCAGACCGGCCCGTTCGCGCACCTCCGCGCGCAGCCGTGCGGCGATCTCGGTGGGCGTACCCCGGATCTTGAGCAGCCCGCCCACCTCGAGGAACGCCTCGTCGATGGAGATGCCCTCGACGATCGGGGTGGTGTCCCGGAAGACCTCGAAGACCGCCTTGCTCGCCGCCGAATACGCCTTCATCCGCGGCGGGACGAGCACCGCCCCCGGGCAGAGCGCGCGGGCCTGCGCGATGCCCATCGGCGTGCGGACGCCGTACGCCTTCGCCTCGTAGCTGGCGGCCAGCACGACCCCGCCGCCGACCAGCACCGGGCGCCCCCGCAGCCCGGGGTCGTCGCGCTGCTCGACCGACGCGTAGAACGAGTCGAGGTCGGCGTGCAGGATGGTCGCCTGGTCAGCCACGGCGTCATCTTAGAACGCCTGTACGAAAGAAGCGATCAGAAGATGTTCAGCAGCACAGCCTGCTTTTCCGCGGCCGCGGTGAGGTAGAACGCCCGGAGCTTGTCGAAGTTCGGGCCCAGGTACGTCTCGAAGACGTCTTCCTCGTCCCAGATGCCCGGGTAGATCTCCGCATCCTCGAGCGCCGCCGCGTCGTAGCGGGCACGCAGCGCGGCCGCGTCCAGATCCCGCAGGCCGGCGGCGACCGCGGCCACGCTTTCCGCCGGGAGCAGGCGCGCAGGGCCGTACCCGGTGTCCTCGCCGACCGGCTCGCCGCCCAGGATCGCCTCTCCGGCACCCGGGGTCGTCTCCCAGGCGTTCCCGGTCAGCAGGAAGTGGATGCCGTGCCACGCCTTGTCGAGGTCGACGTCGGCTTCGCCGGTCACCACCGGGTCGGCGGTGTCGCGTACCTGGCCGGGGGTCAGCCGGCGGCCGGTGAAGATCATGCCCATGGCGGGCATCCTGCCAGACACCGAGAATGGGGCCATGACGACGCGACCGCCGCTGGCCGAGGCCCTGGACCTGCAACCCCACCCGGAGGGCGGGTGGTTCCGCGAGACGTTCCGGTCGCGGGTCGTTTTCGAGCCCGAGGGGTACGCGGGCCCGCGCGCCGCCGCCACCGGCATCTACTTCCTGCTGCAGCCCGGCGAGTCGTCGGCGTGGCACGTGGTGACGTCCGACGAGCTGTGGTTCCTGCACTCCGGCACGCTCGAGCTGCGCCTCGGCGGGAGCGGCGAGAAGCCGGCCGAGCCGGGCGACGTGGTGCTGGTGGATGCCCGCAACCCGCAGGCGCTCGTGCCGGCCGGGGTGTGGCAGGCCGCGTACCCGGTGGGCGGCGAGCCGGTGCTGGTCAGCTGCGTGGTCTCGCCCGGCTTCGACTTCGCCGACTTCCGCATGGCGTAGTGCTGCGGATCACGACGGCCGCGGGAAAGGTGCGGCCACGCCGCCGGTTGTGAGAGTTGAGCGTCCCACGCTCAAGTCTGACCCGGAGGACATCATGGTGCTGCGTAGCGACTTCGACCGTCTCACCGCCCGCGTGTTCGACACCGCCGCCCGGACCGGCGGCGCCCGTCTGGACGCGTACCGCGACGGGGATACGTTCTTCATCGACATCGACCTGCCGGGCGTCGACCCGGCGAGCATCGACATCACTGTCGACCACAAGGTTCTGACCGTCCGGGCCGAGCGCGTCCGGCCCGAGCGTGAGGGTGTGCGGTACCTCGTCGCGGAGCGTCCGATGGGTACGGTGACCCGTCAGGTCTTCCTCGCCGAGACGCTGGACACCGACCGTCTCGAGGCCCGGCACGAGAACGGCGTGCTGACGCTGCGGATCCCGGTCACCGAGCGGGCCAGGCCCCGCCGGATCGAGGTCTCCGCGGCCTGAGCCGAGCGAACGAAAGCGGCGCACCCCGGCGGGTGCGCCGCTTTTGTCGTCCTCAGTGGCCGAAGGCGAAGTAGTTCAGGTTCAGGAACTCGGTGCCGCTGTCGCTCGCGAACGTGAGGAACAGCGTGTGCATGCCGGTCGTCGGCGTGATCATGGTGGTCTGCGTCTGCCAGTTCTGCCAGCCGCCCAGGTTGCCCACGGTCAGCCCGCCGATCGGCGCCGCGGCCGGGCTGTCGAGGTGCAGGTCGACCCGGCCGGTCACGCCGTCGCCCACGTCGGAGGCCACCCGGGCGGCGAACCGGGTGGCCGGCGTCGTGCCGAAGTTGACCTGGTCGTAGCGCAGCCAGTCGCCGTTGTTGACCCAGCCGACGTTCTGCCCGCCGCCCTCGTCCTCGGTGTTCTCGTATTCCGTGCCCTGCTGGTTGGTGGCGCTCTCCGCCTGGATCGTGGTGTACGCGTCGATCCCGCCGACCGGCGCCTCCTCCGGTGTCTCCTCGGACGGCGACGGGCTGAGCGCGGCGCTCGGGGAGGCCGGGGCGGCGGCGGCCGGGGCCGGGGCCGGGGGGTCGTCCTGCAATCGGCCGAGGAGATAGCCGAGCAGGAGCAGCGCGAGGCCGGCCGCGCCGAGCGCGACGCGGCGCCGGGTGACCCTCGAGCGCGAGTGGTACACCCCGGGCGGAGCCGGTGCGGGGATGCTCACGGGTCGAGAGGATAGCCGACCACTGTGATGAGTGACGAAATAACACACAGTAGCGAGGCGTCGGGCGGCGAGGAATGCCTTTCATCATCGCCTTTGCGGAAGATTTCCTGGCGTGCTACGGGATCCGGTCATCGGTTGACATCTCTGAACGCTCGTACCATGGTGGTGAGAGCGCTCTCACCGTCGAGACGGCGATGCGGAGCGTGACGGCCAGGACGCATCCCCCTTCCGTGTCCGCCCCCGAAGCGAGCCTGGCCGGCGTGGGATCCCTCCCGGCCGGTGCTGGGCCCGCGCCACCCGGGGGCCGGACACTGGAGCGCCTGTGCGACTCAATCGCAAAACCCTGCTCGGACTCGCCGTCGCGGCCGTGGCGGTTCCGGCGGCCATCGCGGTGATCCCCACCGCGCAAGCGGCCACCCTGCCCGACGTGCTGCCGCTGACGGTCACGAACAACTCCGGCCGCGGCGAGGCCGTCCACCTGTACGTGCTCGGCGAGTCGGGCGGCAAGCTCGGCTATGTCAGCGAGTCCGGCGCCTTCACGCCCTGGACCGGCGGCGCGAACCCGCCCGCACCCGCACCCGACGTGTCGATCGACGGCCCGGCGAACGGGGCCAGCAAGACCATCGGCGTGCCGCGCGGCCTCTCCGGCCGGATGTACATGGCCTTCGGCGACAAGCTCGACTTCAAGCTCGCGCAGGACGGCGGCCTCGTGCAGCCCGCGCCCTGGGCGGCCGGGGACGCCAACAGCGACATCCTGTTCGACTGGAGCGAGTTCACGTACAACGACGCCGGGGTGTTCATCAACAGCTCGCAGGTGGACATGTTCGCCGTGCCGCACGAGGTGAGCGTGACCGGCTCGGACGGCCGTACGCAGGCCACCGGCGCGCTCAAGCCGGGCGGGCGGACCGCGGTCGTCGACGCCATGAAGGCGGACCCGGAGTTCGCCAAGCTCGTGCAGACCCGCGACGACGGCACCGTGCTGCGCGTGCTCTCCCCGGGCAAGGGCGCCGACGGCGGCTCCTTCGACCCGGACTACCTCGCGTCCTACATCGACGAGGCGTGGGCCGCGTACGCGAACACCGACCTGACCGTGAAGCCGTTCGCCGACCAGCCCGGCAAGGTCTTCAAGGGCCGTACGGCCGGCGACGTCATGACCTTCACCGACGCCACCGGGGCGCAGGCCGCCACGTTCACCAAGCCCAGCACGGCCGACGTCTGGGGCTGCGACGGCAAGCTCGGCGCCCCGAACGACCTGGTCGTCGGCCCGATCGCGCGCAGCCTGTGCGCGGCGCTGCAGCGCACCACGCTGGGCTCGCAGCCGGTCGAGCCGAGCACCGACCCGGCCACCTTCTACCGCCACGACCCGACGAACGAGTACGCCAAGGTCATCCACGAGCAGATGGCCGACGGCAAGGCGTACGCGTTCGCGTTCGACGACGTCGCCAACCAGGAGTCGCTGGTGCACGACGGCAACCCGGCCTCGATCGGCATCACGCTGACGCCGTTCGAGTAGCAGCCCTCAGCCGTTCGGGGCGAGCGCGCTGAGGATCTCCTCGGCGCGTTCGCCCGCGGCGCGTGGGTCCGCGTCCGGTGAGCCGATGAACGGGTCCCAGTTGAGGTCGTAGAACAGCTCGGTGACGCCGGCCTCCGCGTACCGCTGGGCGCCGGCGCGGATCTGGTCCCAGGTGCCCGACAGCGGTACGGCCTCGTCACGCAGCCCGGCCCGGACCACGCCCCGCACCACGATGCTGACGGCGTCCGGGTCCCGGCCCGCCTCCTCGGCGGCCCGCCGCACGATCTGCGCACCGCGGGCGATGTCCTCCAGGCTCGCGCGGCTGCTGCTCACCCACCCGGCGGCGATCCGCCCGGCCCGGCGCAGCGCGATGTCGGCCGTCCCGCCGAGCAGGATCGGCGGGCCACCTGCCTGCACCGGCGGCGGCGCCATGCGGCTCGGCGGGACCCGGTAGAACTCGCCCTCGACGGCGGCCACCTCGCCGGCGAAGAGCGTCCGCAGCACCCGCAGGTACTCCTCGGTGCGCCGCCCGCGCGGGTTCGGGTCCGAGCCGGTCGCCGCGAACTCCACGTCGGACCAGCCCGTGCCCAGCCCCAGCACGAAGCGGCCGCCGGAGAGCACGTCCAGGGTCGTGGCCTGCTTGGCGAGGTACGTGGGGGACAGGTACGGCAGGTTGATCACCGCGACGCCGAGCCGGATGTCGGTGGTGCGGGCGGCGGCGTACGTCAGCGCCAGCATCGGGTCGAGCACGCTGCGGTAGACCGGCGCCAGGTCCTGGCCCTCGCCGGCGAGCAGCCGCTGGAACGCCCACAGCCCGTGATAGCCGAGCTCCTCGGCGCGCATCGCGAACCCGGTCACCGACAGGGGATCGGCCCAGACGCCGGACACGGGGCAGCCACAGCTGATCAACATGCGAGTCACCGTACTGCCCGCGACGGCGGTGGGCCACCAGGGCAGCTTCGGGGCGTCACCCGGGCATAACGGTCAGGCAGATCGAACCGTCGAATCTCAGAAGGCGGTATTCAGCGGTGAACCGGAATCGCGATCGCCCGGCCGGGGTACTCAGGCGGCCCGAAATCGCGTCACCATCGGACCGATTGGTCCGATACGAGGAGATGAGGAGGGCCCCATGAGCGACCCACCCGGCCTGCAGCGGCAGAACCCTCTCAACGCCGAGGATCGCGCCGCGGGCGAGCAGTACGCCGACGACCACGATCCCGGTCGACCCGAGGACTACGCGGGCGATCCCGTCCCCGACCCCTGGGAGGAGGAGCCGGATGGCCAGCTGGATTCTGGTGCCGTGCCTGGTAGCTCTTCGTAACGAGTTCAACCAGCTGGCGCCGAACCGGGACAAGGCCTCGGACGGCTCCATCGGCGACACGTCCCACGCGGCGAGCTCCTCGGACCACAACCCCGACGAGACCGGCAACACGCCGTACGAGGACAGCGACCGCATCAACGAGGTCCACGCCATCGACGTGGACGACGACCTGCGCGAATCCGGCTGGACCATGACCCGGTGCGTGGAGATCATCGTCACCCGCCATCGGGAGGGCCGCGACGACCGGCTGCAGAACATCATCTACAACCGCCGGATCTGGTCCCGGTCATGGGGCTGGACAGCGCGTTCGTACACCGGGGCGAGTTCCCACACCGAGCACGCGCACTTCTCCGCGCGTTACACCACCGCCCAGGAGCGTGACACCAGCCCCTGGGGACTGCTGGAGGCAGACGACGTGACCAAGAGCGAGTTCACCGCCTGGATGACCGAGTGGGCGCGCAGCGCCGCCGGACGTGAGGCCCTGGCCCGGGCCGTGCTGGCGTACGACCCGGGCAGGTCGGGGGCCAACGGCACCATCCCGCCGGGCGGCATCGTGAACCCGGGCGCCGACGCCGCCAACAACCCGACCGTCGGCGCGAACTGGGCGCTCAACCGCGCGATCGTCGCGTCGGTGCTGGGCTATCAGATCCGCGACCGGGTGGACCACGTGCAGGCGAGCATCGACGCGCTGGCCAAGTCGGCCGGCGCCCCGGTGGCAGAGCAGGTCAGCGCGCAGACCGCGCTGGACGCGATCGGCTCCGGCCGGATGTCGCCCGAGGAGGCTGCGGAGGCGTTGCGGGCCGCGCTGGGCGAGGAGGGCGCGGCGAGCGTCGGCCGGCTGCTCACGAGCTGACGAGCTTCGCGTACGGGGCGGGCGCCGCGGTGCCCGCCCCGAGCCGTGCCGGCCGGGCGGCCCGGAAATCCGGTGGACCGTCGCGGCCGGGCGGGTGATCGTGGGCGGATGCGCCAGGACGAGATCTGGGACGCGGACACCGCGAGCCACTACGACACCCCGGGCACCGGCATGTTCGCGCCGGAGGTGCTCGGCCCGGCCGTGGAGCGGCTCGCCGCCCTCGCCGGCGGCGGCCGCGCCCTCGAGTTCGCGATCGGGACCGGCCGGGTGGCGGTGCCGCTCGCCGACCGCGGCGTACCCGTGACCGGCGTCGAGCTGTCCGCGGCGATGATCGCCCGGCTCCGGGAGAAGGCCGGCGAGGCGCGGATCCCGGTGATCGCCGGCGACATGGCTGCCGCCACCGCGCCGGGCGAGTTCACGCTGGTCTATCTCGTGTACAACACGATCTCGAACCTGCTCACCCAGGCCGAGCAGGTGGCGTGCTTCCGCAACGCGGCCCGGCACCTGACGCCGGGCGGCCGGTTCGTCGTCGAGCTGTGGGTGCCCGAACTGCGCAAACTACCGCCCGGGCAGGCCGCGACGGTATTCGCTTGCGAGCCGGGCTACATCGGCCTGGACACGTACGACACCCTCCGCCAGCACGTCGTGTCGCACCACTTCCGCTTCGGCGAGGGGCGGGAGGCGCGACTGGGCCGGTCGCCGCACCGCTACATCTGGCCGGCCGAGCTGGACCTGATGGCCCAGCTCGCCGGCATGGACCTGGAGAGCCGGCACGCGGACTGGTCCGGGGCGGAGTTCACCGCCGACTCCCGCTCGCACGTCTCGGTCTACCGGAAGCTCTAGTTCTCGTCGCCCGTGGCGGTGTGCGGCGAGCCGACCGGCTTGGACTGGGACGAGCCGCGCTGGCGCAGGTAGATCGCGAGGATGGCCATCGACGCCACCGCCAGCAGTTCGGACTGCCAGTTCTGCAGCGTACGGTTCCAGAAGTCCGGCGCCATCAGGTACTGCACCGGGCTCATCGGGTCCTCGAGGTTGCCCAGCTGCTCCTCGTTGAACGCGGCCCGCCCCGCGATGAACTGCGCGACCCACGAGACGACGAAGATCGCTCCCATCACGAGCCCCAGCGAGTTGGAGAACAGGAACAGCTTGAAGCCGCTCGCGTGCGCCCACTTCGGCGAGTCCTCCTGGGCGTACGGGCCGACCTTCTGATCCTTGTCGGACTCCCGGCCGACCTTGTCGAGCTGCTTGGACTCCGGCGACCCCTTCTGCACCAGCCACACGGTCAGGAAGATGAAGAGGAAGAACTGCAGGTACTCCGACTGCCAGTTCTCCGCCACGTCCGCGCCGAAGCTCGCCGAGGTCACGTAGCGGGCGAAGCCGATCGGCTGGAGGCCCTCGGCGAGCTGCTGCTGGTTGTAGTCGGCGAGCCCGGCGAACGCCTGCCCCACCAGCACGACGAGGAACAGCAGCCCGAAGGTCAGCCCCAGGGCGTTCTCCTTGACGAACCGCTTCACCGGTGCAGCACCCCCAGCGTGATGAAGTAGGCCAGGCCCGCGCCCACCACGACCAGCAGCAGGACGAACAGCGTACGCATCGCTCACCCTCCCTGGATCGCGCAGTTGTACGGCTTCTCCCCGCGGGGCGCGCAGCCGGCCGCCACGACCCGCCAGCCGCCCGGGAAGACGGCGAGGAAGAGGGTGTCGTCGGTGAGGCGGACCTGGGCCCACTGGCCGTACACGTCGGTGCCGGTCACCTGGCCCGGCGCCGGCAGGTCCTCGTCGAGGATGGCCTGGTCGCACGGCTGACCGGCGGAGGACTCGATCTCCTCGAGGGTCTCCGGGGCCAGCGTGGCGCACGCGGCGGCGCCGTCCTTGCTGTCGACCGCGGTCAGCAGCTGGAGCGCCACGCCGGCGGCGGCATCACCGCGCTCGCCGACCGATCCGCACCCGGCCAGCCCCAGCAGGAGCAGCGCCGGAATCACTCGCTTCAGCACGAGGCGCGCTTTCCCCCGCGTGGCCGTTTTCAATCATCGAAGATCGTGACGGGGTCAGTTGCTGTACACCCGGGCCGGCGTGATCAG
The DNA here is from genome assembly GCF_016464385.1 of Nucisporomicrobium flavum. Taxonomy (GTDB): domain Bacteria; phylum Actinomycetota; class Actinomycetes; order Mycobacteriales; family Micromonosporaceae; genus Actinoplanes; species Actinoplanes flavus_A. The sequence goes on from NZ_JADMLH010000003.1 coordinate 472,809, forward strand.
CACGGCGGTGCGGCGCTGCTCGGCCATCACGCGGTCGTATTCGGCCCAGTCGTCGTGGGTGCCGCCGGCAGCGGTGAAGATGTCGCGCAGCAGGCCGGGCAGGGCCTGCGGTGCCAGCCACGGCTGCGCGTCGTCCGGGCCGGCCAGCTCCGCCCGGCCCTCGACGGCCGCCCACTGCCAGCCGTTGCGGAACGTCACGGTCAGCTGGGGGCGGGCGCGCAGGTTGGCCAGCTTCACCCGCCCGTACGTGACGAAGGCCAGCACCCGGCCGCCGGTCGCCGGATGGGCCACCAGCCCGGCGTTGACCAGCGAGGACTGGATCGTCGCGTCCGCGCGCAGGGTGGCGACCACGGCCAGCCCGCTGTCCTCGCGAGCCAGGACAGGCCCTAGGCCCCAGGCCTCCTCGAGGCTGGTCACGCCGCGACCTCCGCCTCGTGCAGGAACCGTTCGATCCAGGCGATGCGCTGCGCGCTCAGCCCGGCGTCGCGGGCCTGCCGCAGCGCCTCGCGGACATGGGCCAGGCCCTGATCGCGCAGGCCGTCGGCGATCTCGGCCAGACCGAGCGCCATCGTGCCGCCCGGGATCCAGCGCGGATCGCCGAGCTCGGCGCGCAGGTCGTGGGAGATCCGCAGGTGGTGCAGGGCCAGGTCCGACCCCAGGTCGCCGAGGGTGTGGAAGAAGCCGATGTGCCGGTGCAGCTCGCTGCGCAGCAGCAGGTCGTCGTGCCGCTCGGCCAGCTCCAGCGCCTCGCGGAAGCACGGCATCGCCGTGTCCCAGTCGCCGCGCAGCACCTGGTGGACCAGCCCGAGGCCGAAGAGCGACTCCGCCACGCCGGCCTCGTCGCCGAGCTCGCGCCGGATCGCCAGGGCCTGCTCGAAGAGCCGTTGCTCGGCGTCGCCGTCGGCCTGCGCGAGGTCGCCCTCGATCGCCCGGAAGTGGGCGAGCATCCCGAGCCGGTCGAGCGCCGCGGCCTCCAGCGCCCGGTCGCCCTCCGCCCGGGCGCGCTCCAGCAGGCCGGTGAAGGTGGCCTCCGCCTCGGCATAGTCGCCGGTACGGAATGCCGCCTCGTACATGGCCTCCGTGCCGGCCGTCAGTGTGTCCCCCGTCGTCCCCATATGCGCCACGCTACTGCCGTTCGGGGCGGCGCGGGCTCCTAAAGGGCGTCGACCGCCTCGGGAACAGGGGTGTCGCCGCCGAAGAGCTCGAACGTGAGCCCGGCCGTCCGCGGCGAGGTCAGCACGTACGCCAGCACCGCCGCCACGTCGTCACGTGGCACCGGCCCGCGGCCGCCGAGCTCCCGGCTCACCCGGACCAGGCCCGTGCCCGGCTCGTCGGTCAGCGACCCCGGCCGGACGATCGTCGCGTCCAGCCCCGAGGCCCGCACGTAGTCGTCCGCCTCCGCCTTCGCCAGCAGGTACGCCCGCATCGGCTCGCCCGCGGACTCCGGCCGGTCCGCCCCGATCGACGAGACCATCACGTAGCGGCGTACCCCGGTGGAGAGGGCCGCGTCGGCCAGCTTGACCGCACCGCCCAGGTCGACCGTCCGCTTGCGCTCGGGCCCGCTGCCCGGGCCCGCGCCGGCGGCGAAGACCACGGCGTCGGCGCCGCGCACGTACGCGTCCAGCGTCTCGTCGTTCTCGAGATCGCCGAGCACCGGCACGGCCCCGGCCGCCTCGAGGTCGGCCGCGTGCTGCGGTGACCGGATGAGCCCACGGGCGGTGTGTCCCTGCCCGGCGAGGAGCCGCAGGAGGCGGAGCGCGACCTTGCCGTGCCCGCCGGCGACGAGAATGTCCATGGGCTCAGTCTTCTCCGTTTCCGGCCGGTGTGAACGCGACGTCGCTCACGTCGGCGGCCAGCTCGGTGAAGTCGGTGCCGTAGGCCTCCGGTTCGCGGATGCGCAGCACGAGGCAGAACGGCCGGTCGGCGCCGTACTGCCGGAAGAGGTCCCGGTGGTGGTCCGCCAGGTGGCGCGCCGCCGCCAGGTTGCCGTCGGAGCTGAGCCCGCCGAGGAAGTACACCGGCCGGCTCGCCGTCGGCGCCCGGAAGCGGGCCAGGACCGCGTACCGGACGTCGCGGCTGTTGGCGTAGCGGGTGGTACCGATCACGAAGATGTTCTTCTCGTCGGGGCGGTACTCCACTCCCGGCAGGGCCGTCCGCAGGTGAACGGCCGCACGGGGGTTCGCCGAGGGGCCGCCGACGCAGAACTCCGTCACCCGGCCCAGCTCCTGGCGCAGTTCCGCGCCGCCCACGACGTCCGCGCGGGCGCCGCACTCGCGGACCAGCGTGGCGAGCTCCACCAGGGCGGCCACGTCGCGGCGGTGCACGCTGTCGTCGCTGGGTGACGAGAAGTGCCGCGACGCCACCAGCAGGGCGCCGGCGCCGGGGGCGAGGCCGAAGAAAGCGCGTTCCCGGTCGAGCCGGCGGCGCCGGACCGCGAACTGGGCCAGCCACACCGCGCTACCGGCGATGACGCTGGCGAGAAGGTTGATCAGCAGGTCGCCCACGCAGTTATGGTGACCGATGCCGCCGAGCGGGGATCAGGCGGACTCGCGGATCACCAGCGTGGGCTGGAACGTCACCGAGCGGGGGAGCCGGCCCGGCGAGGCGATGTGCGCCATCAGGACCTCGGCCATCTCGGCCGCCATCTCCTCGACCGGCTGCCGGATCGTGGTCAGCAGGGGACGGCAGTCCAGCGCCGCGCTGCTGTCGTCGAAGCCGACCACGGCGACGTCGTCGGGCACCCGGCGGCCGAGGTCCTGCACCGCGCGCAGGGCGCCCTCGGCCATGAGGTCGCTGGCGACGAAGAGCCCGTCGATGTCCGGGTGGCCGGCGAGCAGCCGCCGGGCGCACTCCTCGCCGCCGTGCCGGGTGAAGTCGCCCTCGAGCGACGGGACGTCGGCGAAGCCGCGGTCGGCCAGGTACGACCGGAAGCCCTCGAGCCGGTCCAGCCCGGCCGGCATGTCGAGCGGCCCGCTGATCGTGGCGAGCCGCCGGCAGCCGCGGGCCAGCAGATGCTCCGCGGCGAGCCGGGCGCCGAGACGCTGGTCGACGTCGACGAAGCTGGCGGCCAGCGGGGAGGCCGGGCGGGCCGAGACCACCGCGGGGATGCCGAGCTCGTGCACCTGCCTCGGCAGCGGGTCCTGCTCGTGGCTGCTGATCAGCAGCACCCCGTCGACGTGGCCCTGGCGCAGGTACCGCAGCACGTGGTGGTGGTCGGTCGAGTCGGTCGGGATGATCACCAGGTGGATGTCGTGGGGGCGCAGCGCGCTGGTCGCCCCGGCGGTGACCCGGCCGAAGTACGGGTCGGTGAAGACCCGGTTGAGGAACGACGAGTCGTACGGCCGCTCCGGCTCGGAGATCACCAGTGCGACCGAGTTCGACTTGCGGGTGACCAGGCTGCGGGCCGCGACGTTGGGCACGTACCCGGTCTCGGCGATGGCCCGCTGGACCATCTCCCGGATCTTCGCGTCGACGCTGGGAGCCCCGTTGATCACCCGGGACACGGTCGCCCGCGACACCCCGGCCGCCTCCGCGACCTGGTCCATCGTCGGGTTCTGGCCGCCGCGACCGGCCCGGGAATTCATGGGCTCTGTTATAGCACCGGCCCTGATCTCTCTGAGAGCGCTCTCCGGCCCCCAGCCTCGCGCGACCTCGGCGCCGGCCGCGAGGCCGGGTCCCCGGCCGCCGGTGCCGGGCGCGGTGCGGGGTGCCCGGCCGCCGGTGCCGGGCGCGGTGCGGGGTGCCCGGCCGCCGGTGCCGGGTGCGGCGCCGGCGGCCGGGGCGGACATCAGGGACGCCCGTTCGTGCCGCACTTCACGATGACGCGGATGCAGTCGTTGACCCGGCGGGCCATCTCGTCCACCGGCCACGCGTTGAAGAAGTCGCCGTGCATCGTGTACCCGCGTCCCGACGCCAGCCGGAAACCGGCCGGGTTGCCGCTCACCGGGTACCGCATGACCTGGCGCAGCTTCGGCACGACCACCGGGTGGGTGGCCGGGCAGGCGTTGTTCACCGGGTACGCCATGTGGCTCTTGTGGTCGGCCGAGTCCAGGTTCACCCCGTCCCAGCAGTGCGGGAAGTCCAGGTACGACTCCAGCATCGAGCCGGCCGGGCAGGTCACGAAGTCGTGCGACGGGTTCACCTCGCCGGCGCCCAGGCAGGACCACCGGGAGATCGTGTTGTCCTGCGGGCCGGTGGCCTTCGCGTTGCCGGCGACGATGCGCAGGCCCAGCGGGAACGGCTGGGTCTGGGCGATCAGCGCGTCGCTGACCCCCTCGCCCAGGTAGTAGAAGACGCCGGTGGTCGGCTCGACCGGGACGTCGTTGTTGTAGAAGGTCGGGATCCAGTACGCCGACTTGTCCACCGACGGGTTGCAGTTGCTGTTGGCGTTGAGCAGGTCGGTGACCGTCGTGCTCGCCTTGGTCGTCTCGCTGCCGAAGAAGCTGTGCATGTGCGAGGCGCCGGGCATGTTCGGGAAGATGATCGGGTCGTCGGGGAGGCGGTGGCTGGCCGGGCAGTCGGCGAGGAATTCGGCGACGCGTACGGCGCCCGGCGGGATGGTCGGCGGCGGAGCCGTGCCGCCGCCGGTGCCGTACACCTCGAACTCGGTGAGCGAGACGCCCCACTGGGTGGCGCGGGCCAGCGATTCGAGGCGGACGTAGCGGCCGGAGCCGGAGACCGCGACGCTCTGCCGGCCGCCGGTGCCGGCGACGTTGGTTCTGAGATCGGTCCAGGTGCTGCCGTTGGCGGAGATCTTCAGGTTGAAGGTCTTCGCGTACGCGGCCTCCCAGTTCAGCACGACCGAGGAGACGGTGGCCGTGCCGCCGAGGTCGACCTGGAGCCATTGCGGGTCGCTGAACGCGCTGGACCAGCGGGTGCCGGGGTTGCCGTCGACGGCGTTGGAGGCGGGGAAGGCCGCGGATTCCGTCGACGATGCGGTGGCCGTACGCCCCTGGGAGAGCAGGCCGTCCGCGGCGCTGGCGCCGGTCTGGGTGAGCGCGAGGTAGGTGGTCATGAGGGCGGCCACCGAGGCGGCCAGGACTGCGGTTTTCCGCATGGGGATCCTTCCGGGGAAGAAAGGTGCCGGGGCGGAGATGGGGGCTCCGCCCCGGCGAGGTGGATGTCGCCGTCAGGTCACTGGTAGACCCGGACGTAGTCGACGAGCATCCGGGAGGGGAACGGGGTGGAAGCGTCGATCGGGCCGGGGAAGTCGCCGCCGACCGCGAGGTTGAGGATGATGTAGAACGGGTGGTCGAAGATCCACGGGCCGCGGGTCGCCTCGACGGTGGCCTTGCTGGCGTAGAAGACCTGGTTGCCGTCGAGCAGGAACTTGATGCCCTTGCTGTCCCACTCGGCCGCCCAGACGTGGAAGTCCTGCGACAGGTCCACGGTGGCGTACTTCTGGCCGTAGCCGCCGGCACCGTTGTACTGCGGGGCGTGCAGCGTGGAGTAGGCCTCGCTGGTGTTGCGGCCGAGGACCTCCATGATGTCGACCTCGCCGTTGTACGGCCACGGGCGCCCGGTGAGGAAGTCGGCGCCCATCATCCAGAACGCCGGCCACAGCCCGTTGCCCTTCGGTACCTTGATCCGGGCCTCGACGCGGCCGTACTGGAAGCTGAACTTGTTGCCGGTGTTCATCCGGGCCGAGGTGTAGTCACGGCCGTTGACGGTCTCCTTGCGGGCCTCGATCACCAGCTGGCCCTGGCCGTTCATCTGCGCGTTGTTGCTGTTCTCGGTGTAGTACTGGACCTCGCCGTTCTGCGGGACGCCCGGGTCGTACGTCCACTTCGCGGTGCTCGGCTTCGTGCCGGCCGGGTCGTTGAACTCGTCCTGGAACACCAGGCGGGTGGCCGGGAACGTGGGGTCGGCGGGCCTGGCGGGCGGAGTGGTCGGTGCGCCGCCGGTGCCGTACACGTTGAAGTCGTACAGCGAGTAGCCGTACGGGCCGACGCGGGTGGTGCCGTACATGCGCACGTAGCGGCCGGAGCCCGAGACGTTCAGGACCTCCTTGAAGCCCTTGCCGGTCGTCGTCGAGTAGATGTCGGTCCAGGTGCTCGCGTTCGGCGACACCTGGATCTTGTACGCGGTCGCGTACGCCGGGTCCCATTGCAGCTCCACCCGGCTGATCTGCGCGGTGGCGCCGAGGTCGACGTAGATCCAGCCCGGGTCCACCCAGCCGGTGGTCGAGCTGGTCGCCCAGCGGGTCGCCGGATCCAGGTCGACCGCCTTGTTCGCGGTGCACGGGTTGCAGTTGACGTCGTTCTGCTCGCTCGAGGCCACGGCCGGCTTGTTGTACGACAGCAGCACCGCGCTGCCCGGCGGCGGGGTGGTCGGCGGCGTCGTGGGCGGCGTCGTCGTGCCGTCGGCGTACACCTGGAACTCCCACAGCGAGTAGCCGTAGATGGACAGGGCCCGCTCGGTGAGGTTGAGCCGGACGTAGCGCGCGCTGCCGGTGACGGGGATGTTCTGCGCGCCGACGTTGCCCCGCAACGTGTTCGTGGCGTTGGTGAACGTGGTGCCGTTCGTGGAGAACTGGACGGTGAAGGCGGTCGCGTACGCGTTCTCCCAGTTCAGGTTGACCCGGGTGACGGCCATCGTGGAGCCGAGGTCGACCTGGATCCATTGGCCGGCGGAGAACGCGCTCGACCAGCGGGTGCCGGTGTTGCCGTCGGTGGCGGCGGAGGCGGGCGTGCCCTCCCACTCGACCGACGAGGCGGTGGTCGGCTTGCCCTGCGAAACGACGGCCTCGGCCGCGGCGGCATTGCCGGTCGTGGCGACGAAGTAGGCGCCGAACATGCCGAGCAGCGAGGCACCGAGGGCGGCCAGGCGTACCCGGCCGCGTCTGCGGCCACCGCCTCGGAACACAGCGGAACTCATGCGGGGGTTCCTCCTTGCGGGGAATCAAGAAGAGGGGATGGGGATGGGGATGGATGTGTCGTACTGGTTACCGAGCGACTACAAGTGGGGGAAAGCGCTCTTTGGTACGACACTCTGAACCGTCCACTTCACGGGTGTCAATGCCTGGTCAGAGCTCGGGAAGCGCTTTCTCGTACGCGTTCTCGCGTCTTCGCAGGTAGACGCCGTGCGGCCGGAAAATGACGGTCAGGTTCCGGAACTGAGCGGGCGCGTCATCATGAGCGCCAGGTCGTCGTCCACCCGTACGGGCGTCCCCGGCGGCACCGGCGTCGCCCCGTACGCGACACCGCGGCCGTCGGGCAGATAGCCCCGCCGGAGGTACATCAGGTGCGCGGCGGCGTAGTCCGCATACAGCCCCACCCCGATCCCGGCCGTGGGCGAGCGCTCAGCGATCAGCGCCTCCGCCCGGTCCATCAGGGCCCGGGCGATCCCGCGCCGACGCAGATGCGGCAGCACGTTGAGGTCGGTGATCTCGGGAGTGCCGGCCGCCCGGAACGGCTCGTAGCCGCTCCGCCAGTGCACCGTCAGATACCCCGCGAACCGGCCGTCCACCGCGGCGACGAGCACCGTGCGTGATCCCTCCCGCTGATCGGAGAGGTACGAGCGGTACAGGGCGGCGTCCTTGCCGGGCCATCCGATCGCGGCGAACGCGGCCGGGATCTCCTCGAGGTCGTGCTCCTCCAGGAGCCGGATCTCCGGGACGACCGCGAGGTGGTAACGGTCGTACGAGTCGAACTCGGCCACCCGCGAGAAGCCCAGCCGGCGAAGAACCGCGACGCTCCGGTCGTTGCCGTGCGTCACCCCGGCGAAGACGTCCGTGGCGCCCAGCGACCGGGCGTGCTCCAGCACGGCGAGCACCGCCGCCGTCGCGTAACCGTGGCCGGTGGCGTCCTCGCTCAGCCAGTAGCCGATCCCGTAGCGGGGCGGGTCCACCGGCACCAGGTCGACCCGGCCGATGAGGCGGTCGTGCAGGACGATGCCGTACCGCAGGGGTGACGGTTCCGACAGCCGCACCGTCACATCGTCCACACTGGCCGCCGCCTCGTCCCGGTAGTCCCCGAGCCGCGTCAGGTGGGCGGTGTTCCGCCGTACGAGAGCGTGGTATTCCCCGGCGTCGCGGGCATCGAGGTGCCGCAGGCGAAGGCCGTCGATCGTGGTCCGCATCCCCGCAGCCTCCGGCGCGGGCCCCGGGCGATCAAACGGTTATCGGGCCAGGCGCCGGTACAGGCCCGGCACGTTGGTCAGGATCCACAGCGCCAGCGCGGCCGTGCCCAGGATGAGGACCGCGCCGCTCACCACCTTGTCGATCGCCTGCGCGGTGACCAGGGCCGGGAGGAGCCGTACGGCGATCGAGCCGCCCAGTGCTCGGGTGGACGCGCTGTAGGCGAGCGCCGTCGTCACCGCCTCCGGCGGGGCCTGATCGGCGACCACGGCGTCCATGTCGCCCTCGAAGGCGGTCTGGCTGACGCCGGCCAGGAACTGGGCCAGGATGACCCCGCCCGCGTGCAGCGCGGCGCCGAGCCAGCCGACCAGCATGCCCAGCCCCCACAGCGTCCAGCGCAGCGAGGCCGGCAGCCGCAGCCGGCCGGCCGTCTCCACCGCCGCCGTGGCGAGCAGGCAGCCCAGGCTGAACGCCACCGCCGCCGCGGCCACCCAGTGCCGGCCGTGCAGCTCGGTGGTCAGCGGGATGGCGAGCAGGGTCGGTCCGGAGGCGAGCAGCATGACGCCGCCGCCGGCGACGAGCAGGTGCGGCGCGACGATGCGGCGGCGGCCGACGCGGTGGGGCGTGTGCCGGGCGTGCCGCGTCGCGCGGATCATCCCGTACGCGAGGGAGCGGGCGGTGACGATGCGACGGGCCGCGCCGCGCGGGGTCATCCGGGCCCGGCGGGCGCTCAGCACCGTCGGGAGCAGGGAGCCGGCGTACAGCACGAAGACGACGACGAGGGCCGGGCCGGTCGGGTAGCCGTCGGGGCCGGCGGGCAGGAGCGCGCCGAGGCCCGTACCGGCCGCCTCGACCGCGGAGATCGCCAGCGCGTACCGGGTCATCGATCTCGGCCGGGCGTCCACGGCCGCGACCTCCGCGCGCATCGCGGCGAAGCCGGTCCACGCCGCGATGTGCATCGCGACCACCGCGACGGCGATCAGCCAGGACGGCAGGCCGGCGATGAGACCGGCGAGCGCGCCGACGCGCAGCAGCATCTCGGTGCCCGCCGCGCCGCGCAGCAGGCCGCGGCCGGGGACGCGCCGGGCCAGCCAGCCGGTGACCGGCGCCGACAGCACGACGCCGATGAGCATGGCGGCGTTGTAGAGGGCCGCCTCGGCGAGGCCACCGCGGGAGACCGCCAGCAGGACGAACACGGTCCAGCCGAGGGCCATGCCGAACGAGTCGGCCACCCCGGCCGCGACCAGCTCCCGCAGCCGCCCGGCGCGGCGCAGCCCGACCGGCCCGACGCGCCGATGCCCGCCACCCCTGGGTTGCCCGGGGCTCCCGGGCTCAGCGGCCACCGGAACCGGCGGCGGCCAGGCCGGCCGCGCGGCCGGCCCCCACGAAGACCGGGGTGGGCGGCGGGAAGCCGTTGAAGTCCGAGGCGTAGCTCAGCGTGTACGCCCCGGCCGAGCCGATGTAGACCACGTCGCCCACGTCGATGGCCGCCGGTAGCCGGAGCCCGGTGAACATAGTGTCCGAGCTGTCGCAGCTGGGGCCGGTCACCGTGAACGCGACCTCGTCGTGCCCGGGCACCGAGGTCCGGACCGGGTAGTCCCAGCCCGTCGGCAGCTGGATCGTCTCCATCATGCCGTGGTACGCCCCGACGTCGAGGAACAGCCAGTTCTGCCCGGCGCGCACCTCACGCCCGATGACCGTGGCGGCCAGCACCCCGGCCTCGGCGACCAGGTGCCGGCCCGGTTCGGCGGCGAGCAGGCCCGGACGGTACGGCAGCAGCTCCGCCACCGCGGGCAGCACGGCGGCGCCGATCTCCTCGATGGACGGCACCTCGTCGACGTACCGGGCGGGGAAGCCGCCGCCGAGGTCGAGCATCTCCAGCCGGATGCCGTCGTGGAGCAGGCCGGTCATGATGCGCCCGCACACGCCGATCGCCTGGCGCCAGGCGGCCGTGGTGGCGCATTGGGAGCCGACGTGGAAGGTCAGCCCGTACGGCCGCAGCCCCAGCTGCCACGCCAGCGTGAGCAGCTCCCGGGCCTCGTGCGGCTCGGCGCCGAACTTGCGCGACAGCGGGAACGAGCTGGCGGTGTCGTCCACGTGCAGCCGCAGGTACACGGCGCTGCCCGGGGCGTGCTGGGCGATCTTGCGCAGCTCGTTGGGGGAGTCGAAGCTGAACCGCCACAGCCCGGCGGCGTACGCGGCCGCGATGTGCGCGGGCGGCTTGACCGGGTTGCTGTAGAGCACGCCGGCCGGGTCGACGCCGAGGCGCTGCAGGCTGCGCAGCTCGCCGAGCGAGGCGATCTCGAAGCTCGCCCCGCCGTCGGCCAGCGTGCGCAGGATCTCCGGCGACGGGTTGCACTTCATCGCGTAGAACGGCAGCACGCCGGGCAGCGCCGCGGTGAACGCGGCCAGCCGCCGCGCGACCGTGTCCAGGTCGGTGACCAGGTACGGCGTCGGCATGTCGACGACCTCGAGGAAGTCCGGTGCGAGCGCGGCCGGCCAGGAACCCGGCGCCGTCACGCGGTCTCCCGGGCGAGCGGAGCGCCGGCGCCCTCCATCAGCAGACGGCCGGCCTCACCGGCGGGCACCGGGCGGGAGAAGTAGAAGCCCTGCGCGAACGTGCAGCCCATGGCCCGCAGCGCGGCGAGCTGGCCGTACTCCTCGATGCCCTCGGCCACCGTGGACATGCCGAGGCTCTGGCCGAGCTGGACGATCGTGCTGGCCAGTGCCGCGTCGTCGGTCTGCCCGCCGAGCCGCTCCACGAACGAGCGGTCGATCTTGAGGGTGTCGACCGGGAACCGGCGCAGGTACGCCAGCGACGAGTAGCCGGTGCCGAAGTCGTCGATCGCCAGCGTCAGGCCGAGCGCCTTGAGCCGGACGAGCTGCGCGAGGTTCTCCTCGGTGTCGGTCATCAGCACGCTCTCGGTCATCTCCAGGCACAGCTTGTCGGCCGGCATGCCGGTCTCGGTCAGCACCTCGCGGACCATCGCGGCCAGGTCGCCGCGGTCGAACTGGCGTACCGACACGTTCACCGACATCTTCATCGGCGGCTGCCCGCTCTCCCGCGACCACTCCACGGCCTGGCGGCACGCCTCGGTGAGCACCCAGCGGCCCAGCGGCACGATCAGCCCGGTGGCCTCGGCCATGGGGATGAAGTCCAGCGGCGAGATCATCCCGCGGACCGGGTGCTGCCAGCGGACCAGCGCCTCGAACCCGATGACGCTGCTGTCGGCCATGTCGATGGTGGGCTGGTAGTGCAGCCTGAGCTCGCCGCGGTCCAGGGCCGTCCGCAGGTCCGCCTCGAGCTGCAGGCGCTCGACGAGCCCCGCCAGCATCTGCGGGTCGTAGCCGGCGAAGCCGCTGCCGCCGGTCGACTTGGCCCGGTACATGGCCAGGTCGGCGTTGCGCATCAGCTGCTCGGCGTCGCCGGCCTGCGAGTCGCCGGTGCCCAGGGCCGCGTACGCCGCCAGCCCCACGCTGCCGCGCACGTGCAGGTCGCGCTCGCCGATGCCGAACGGCTCGTGCAGGGCGTCGACGATGCGCTGGGCCACGGTCTCGCCGTCCGCGGAGCCCAGCTCGGAGCGGATGAGCACCGCGAACTCGTCGCCGCCGAAGCGGGCCACCACGTCGTCCTCGCGGACCGCCCCGCGCAGCCGGTCGGCCACCCGGACCAGGAGCTGGTCGCCGGCGAGGTGCCCGAGGCTGTCGTTGACCTCCTTGAAGCCGTCCAGGTCGAGGAAGAGCACGGTCACGTCGTCGGTCTCGCCGCGGGCGTCCAGCGCCTCGGCGACGCGCTCGCGGAACAGCGCGCGGTTGGCGAGCTGGGTGAGGGCGTCGTGGTACGCCTCGTGCACCAGCTGTTCCTGCAGCTCCTTGCGCTCGCTGATGTCGCGGGTGTTGAGCACGAGGCCGCCGACGTTCGGGTCGGCGAGCAGGTTGGTGATGGTGATCTCGGCCTGCCGGGTGCGCCGGTCCCGGTGCCGCACGGTCAGCTCGATGACCGTGGTCGCGTACGGGCGGCCGCTCACCGAGCGCAGGGCGTCGGCGAGGCGGCTCGCGGACTCGGCCTCGATGACGCTGGTCAGCCGCCGGCCGGTGAGCACCCGCGCCGGGTAGCCGAAGACCCGGCGGACGGACTCGCTCTGGTACAGCACCTCGCTGTCCGGGCCGACGACGGTCACCACGTCGGAGCTGTGCTGCACCAGGGCGCGGAAGCGCTGCTCGCTGGCGTACAGCTCGGCGGTGCGCTCCTCGACGCGGGCCTCGAGGTTGCGGGTCAGCCCGCGGTTCTCCAGCAGCGTGAGCACCTGCCGGCCGACGATGAGCAGGATCAGCGCCGAGCGGCTGTACGCGACGAACGCGCTGCTCTGCCCGGTGCGCGCGAACCACACGACGCTGGTGACCAGGGCGGCCAGCACGGCCACGTACGGCAGCAGCACACCGAAAGGCTCCGTGCCGGCACCGGACTCCGCGGCGGCGTCCGGGCGGGACCCGAGCGGGCGGGTGGCGGCGAGCAGGATCAGCGAGAAGCCCGCGAACCAGCCGATGTCCGTCACGCCGCCGGAGGCGTACGCGCCGACCAGGTTCAGGTAGGCGTACCCGATGTCGGAGATCGCGAAGGCGACGATGCCGGCGCCGACCAGCGCGAAGTGCGCGGCCGTGCGCCCGCGGCGGCGCTGCATGGCGAGCAGGTAGACGACGATCGTGACGATGACGACGTCGCCGAGGGGGTACGCGAGGCTCACGGAGAGCGCCAGCGCGCTGTCGCCGCCGGCCTCGATCAGCGCCTCGACGACGAAGATCCAGGCCATCAGCATGAGCGACGCGGCGACCATCAGCCCGTCCAGCACGCTGCGGGCCCGGTTCGCCAGGGTCTGCGTGGCGGCCGGGAGGATCAGCAGGCCGGCCGGGGTGAGCACGACCATGCCGAGGTAGCCGATGTCGGCGGGCGAGGGCAGCGGGACCGTTCCGGTGAACGTGTCGAGCCAGACGGCGTACGCCTGCCCCAGGCCCCAGGAGAGCACGCCGAGCCCCACCAGCGCCCAGCCGGCGCGGGTCCGTCCGCGGAAGGTGGCGCTGCGGACCAGGCAGGCGACCGCCGCGGAGATCGCGGCGGCGCAGAGTCCCAGGTTGGAGATCGCCTTGGCGGCCCCGGCGCCGCCCACGCCGGTGCCGAGCACGACGGCGAAGCCGGTCACGACCACGGCGACCGCGACGCACAGCCGCGCCCAGCCGCGCAGGCCGGGCGGTGCCGGCGGTTCGCTCGTGGGTGCCATCAGACTCTTCTCCGGTCCGTGGATCCGTCCCGGCTGAGACGGCTGCATGTGCGAGATCGGATCGGTGGCACCGAAACTTGAGGGCTTCCGGTCCACGAGAGCGACGTCACGGGCAACGAAGTGTGCGCCCGCCGCCGCTCCGCACTCATTGACATCGATAAAGCGCTCGTGACAACGTTGTCACCGGACGATGACGTCGTTGACCGGAGGTTTGCATGACCCGTCGGTTCCTAGCCGCCTCGACCGCCTTGGTGTCCGCCGCGGTGCTGCACGCCGCGCCCGCGCAGGCCGCCGAGCCGGCGCCGGTCGACCTGGTCCACCCCTTCGTGGGCACGCAGAACTTCGGCAACACCTTCCCGGGCGCGAGCGCGCCGTTCGGCATGGTGCAGGTCAGCCCCGACACCGGGGGCCAGGGCGGATACGACTACCAGCAGAACAGCATCTACGGCTTCAGCCAGACCCACCTGTCCGGCGTCGGCTGCGGCGTGGCGGGCGAGCTGCCCATGCTGCCCACGACCGGCGCGGTCAGCACCGTCGACCCCAACGCGTACCGGTCGCCGTACTCGCACGCCGACGAGGAGGCGTCGCCCGGCTACTACCGCGTCGGCCTGTCGAAGTACCAGACCAAGGCCGAGCTGACCGCGACCCAGCGTACGGGCTGGCAGCGGTACACGTTCCCGTCGACCGACGCCGCGAACGTGCTGTTCAACACCGGCAGGGCCAACCAGTCGGTGTTCGACTCCGAGATCCACGTGGTCGGGGACCGTACGGTCGAGGGCCGCGTGCACGCCGGCAACTTCTGTGCGGGCAAGGACGACCACACCGTCTACTTCACCGCCACGTTCGACCGGCCGTTCGCCGCGTACGGCACCTGGCGCGGCTCGACCATCAGCAAGGACTCCCGCGACGCGGCCGGCACGGGCGGCAACGGCGCGTTCGTCACGTTCGACGCCACCGCCGACAAGGACGTGGTGGTCAAGGTCGCGCTGTCGTACACCGGCCTCGACGGCGCCCGCAGGAACCTGGCCGCGGAGACCGGCGACTCGTACGACTTCGACGCCACCCGCGCGGCGCTGCGCCAGACGTGGGTGGACGAGCTGAACCGCATCGAGATCGGTGGCGGCGCGGCGGACCGGCGCAGCGCGTTCTACACCGCGCTCTACCACTCGCTGCTGCACCCCAACGTGGCCGGTGACGTGGACGGCAAGTACGTCGGCTTCGACCGGCAGGTGCACACCGCGCAGGGCTACACGCCGTACCAGAACTTCTCGCTGTGGGACACGTACCGTCCGCAGAACCAGCTGCTCGAGATGCTGGCGCCGGACGTGGCGCGCGACGTCGCGCTGTCGGTCGTGGCCATCGGCCGCGACGGCGGCTGGCTGCCGCGCTGGGCCCTCGCGAACAGCGAGACCAACATCATGACCGGTGACCCGGTCACCCCGTTCCTGGTCGAGGCCTGGTCGAAGGGCCTGCTCGCCGGGCACGAGGAGGAGGCGTACGCGCTGCTGCGCAAGAACGCCACCGCCCAGCCGCCGGCGGAGTCGCCGTACAACGGGCGCACCGGGCAGGACTACTACGCCGACCGCGGCTACATCCCGTCCGGGCTGCAGCTCGGCAAGGACTGCGTGCACAAGGGCGGCGACAACGACTGCGTGCACCCCGCCTCGGCGACCCTCGAGTACGCGGCTGCCGACGCGGCCCTGGCGCTGATGGCGCAGGGGCTGGGCAAGGCCGACGACGCGACGATGTTCGCCGGGCGCGGGCAGTGGTATCGCAACCTGTGGGACTCCTCGATCAAGCAGTTCCGGCCCCGGACCGTCGACGGCACGTGGCTGACGCCGTACGACCCGGTCGCCGCGGACGAACAGTTCCACGAGGGAGGGTCGTACCAGTACCAGTGGCTCGTCCCGCAGGACCCGGCCGGGCTCGTGCAGCTGATGGGCGGCCGGGCGGCCACCGAGAAGCGGCTCGACGACTTCTTCGTGTACGACAAGCTGCTCACCGACCCGGCCGGCACGGCGCGCACCGACTGGATCGCCAGCCCGTACGACTACTACGCGAAGGCCACGTACAACCCGAACAACGAGCCCGACCTGCTCGCGCCGTACATGTACCACTGGGCGGGCGACCCGGCGAAGACCGCGACCGTGGTCCGGGCGGCGATGACGCTGTTCACCACCGGGCCGGACGGGATGACCGGCAACGACGACCTCGGCACGATGAGCTCCTGGTACGTCTTCTCCTCGCTGGGCCTGTACCCGACGATGAGCGGCGCCAACTTCCTCGCCGTGTCCAGCCCGCAGTTCCCGTCCGCGAAGGTCAAGGTCGGCGGCAACACCTTCACGATCACCGCCCCGGGCGTCACCGACGCGAACCGCTACATCCAGCGGGTCCGGCTGAACGGGCGCAACCTGGCCAAGAGCTGGGTGGACTGGTCCGACATCGCCCGCGGCGGCACCCTCGCCCACACGGTCGGCACCAGCCCGTCGGCGTGGGGCACCTCGGCCGCCGCCCAGCCGCCCTCGGTGAACAAGGCGCCGGCTGACGACCGTACCCACGTGGACGCGACGATCCGCCCGGCGAGCGCGGCGCTGCCCGCCGGCGCGACCACCGCGCAGCGTGCGACCTTCGAGGTGGACGTGGTCGGCCAGGCGCCGGTCGCGATCGCCCCGCGGATCACCGCGACCGCACCGGCCGGCTGGAAGGTGACCGTGTCGCCGCGGCTGCCCAAGGTGCTCGTCACCCGGCACCTGCCGATCGGCACCACCGCCACGGTCACCGTCGAGGCCCCGGCCGGGATCGCGGCCGGGGCGTACCCGATCGAGGTCCTGGCCGGCGCCCCCGGCGCGAACACGGTGAAGCGCACGGCGACCGTCACCGCCTCGCAACCCACCACCTGCGTCGCCGGCGGCGAGGCGTGCCGCATCGACCTCACCGCCGAGCGCAACCACGACGGCACGGCGACGGTCGCCGCCACGACGGAGGGCAACTTCGACGGCGGTGGCTGGAGCTACGACGCCGACCTGCTGCCCCCGGCCGGACCGGTCACCTGGGACGGCGTGACCTACCAGGCGCCGGACCCGACCGGCACGGCGAAGAACTTCGTCAAGGCCCAGGGCCAGTCGCTGCTGCTGCCCACCGGCGACCACGCCGCGGTCAAGCTCGTCGCCACCACCCACAACGGCCCGGTGACGGCGGCCCTGACCATCGGTTACGCCGACGGGACCTCGGCACCGGCGACGGTGACGATCGCCGACTGGTGCGGCTCGGCGGCGCCGGGCACGACCGCGGTGCTGGCGATGCCCCACCGGATCAAGGCCGGTCAGGGCGTCGACGGCCCGCCGGTCAGCCTGTTCGCGGCGTCGCTGCCGATCGCCGAGGGCAAGCAGATCCGGTCGATCACGCTGCCGGACGACCCGCGGTTCCACGTGTACGCGCTGACGCTCGCCTGAGCGGGCGCCGGCGTACCGGCCGGGGGGCGGGGCCCCCCCCCCCCCCCCCCCCCCCCCGCCGCCCCCCCCCCCCCCCCCCCGCGACAGCGGGTGGGAGATG
>NZ_JADMLH010000003.1:489723-571447 GCF_016464385.1 Nucisporomicrobium flavum
CGCGGGGGGGGCCGGGGGCGTCCGGGGGGGGGCGGGGCCCCCCCCCCCGGCCCCCCCCCCCGGCGCCTCAAGCGGCGACCAGCCGCAGCTTCAGGGTGTGCGAGATGTCGTCGCTCAGGTTCCCCTCGAAGCCCAGCGCGATGCTGCCCTCGTCGGTGACGCCGAACGACATCTCGACCGTGCTCTCCTCCAGCTCGAACGGGTCGTCGCCGGTCGCGGCGCTCCGGACCGCGGCGCGGATCCGCTCGATCGCCTCGACGAGGGCGTCCTGCAGCGCCACGCCGCGCAGCTCGACCCGGTCCCTCAGGTCCGGCGGGACCAGGCTGATCGTCACCGTGTGCAGGTCCGTCCGGGTCAGCTTGCGGCCGAGCCGCAGCTGCAGGCCGAGCACGGGCACCCGGAAGTCGACGCCCCCGCCGCCGGACCGGGTCACCACGGTGTGCAGGGTGAGCTCCACCCCGGCCACCCGCAGGTCCCGCCCCGGCTGCGCCTGCGACATCCCGGCCGCGACGATGACCTCCTTGACCGTGCCGATCACGTCCGTGACCGCGACGCCGTCCTCGATGACATCCATGGCCCCGCACTCCTCCTGCTCAGACCGCACGGCTGATCGTGGCGGTCGGGTCTCCGTACGCGGTGTACGCCAGCCAGGTGGGATCGCCCGGGTCCGCGATCGCCTGCCGGGCCCGCAGGGACGCCGTGCCGAGGCCCGCGCCGGCCGTCAGCTCGGCGTAGAACGCCTCCGCGAACCCGGCCGCCCGGGCGCTGCCGACCGGCCAGAGCGTGCCGACGAACGCGCCCGCGCCGGCCAGCATGAACTGGCTCGCCCAGCCCATCATCCGGGTGTACTCCGGTGCCACGCCGGCGCTGCGGCAGGCGTTGACGAAGACCAGCGGATGCCGGTCCGCGAACCGCCTCCGCTGCACCGCGCTGTTGAGCATCAGCGGCACGAACGCGCCGCCCTCCATGGCTATCGCGGACCCACCCTGCTGCAACGAGAAGGCGTTGTGGCAGGCGAAGTGCAGCAGCCCCACGTCCGGGCCGTCCAGCACCGCCATGAGGTCGTCCAGGTGCGTCACGTACGCCGGTTCCGCACCGCCGGCGAGGATGCGGTGCACCGCCGCTGCCTCCTCGCGGGCGTTCGCCGGCGAGCGCCCGGGCACGATGTAGCGCGCGTGGTCGACGGACACCGTCTGCGCGGACAGCGTGCCGAACACCCGGCGCAGTACCGGGAACTGCTCGACGAGGAAGCCGTGGTCCTCGGCGCGGGCGAGCGGGTACAGCAGCTCCCACGGCACGCTGTCGTCGGCGCAGGCGATCGTGAACGTGCCGATCTGCCCGCGCAGTTCCCAGAACGCGTCCTTGATCGCGTCGGGGACCATGTCCCGCCACAGCCCGACGCCGGTCTCCTGCACCCAGCGCCGCGCGGCGGCGGGGCCGTACGCGGCCTGCCCGCCCGCGAACCGGCGCAGCATGTCGACGGTCCGCTCCACCGCCTGCCCCGGAGCCTCGGTCAACGACCGGGCCACGATCTGCTCCGACCAGTACCGGCTCGACGCGATCTGGAACAAGTAGCGGCTGCCGTCGAAGCTCACCTGCAGCGTCACGTCGCCCGGCCGGGAGGCCAGCTCGGACATGGGGGCGCGCCGGTGCTGCGTACGCTCGTCGACCGCGGCGGGCTCGGCGGAGATTTCGAGGGTCAGCTCGGCCAGCGCGGTGCCGCCGATCCACGCCGACAGCTCGAGCCGCAGCAGACCCACCTCGTGCGCGCGCAGCCCGAACCGCACCGGGGCCGAGCCGCCGTCCGCGGGGACGCGTACGGTCGCCTGCAGGTCCTCGCCCCTGAGCCCGGACCGCGGCTGCACGAGCAGGACGACCTCCACCTCGTCCGGGCCGGTGGGGAAACCGACGAGGGGTGCCGCGGAGGCGCCGGGCCACGGCTTGTCCACGGCGATGCGCGCCACCAGGCTGAACTCCTGGCCCACCCGTACGCTCGTCGGCAGCTCGCCGATCAGGAACCGTTCGAGGTCGCCGGAGGGCGGCGATGACCGGACGGCGCCGCCGGGCACGTTGCCGATCCGCGCCTCGACGACCTCCTGTTCCCACTGTTCCCACACCTCGGCACGGCCGTGCTGTGCCGGTGGGAGCTGCGGTTCGACGGAGAAGACGGTGATGCCCTCGGGCAGGCGTATCTCGTCGCGGAAGCCCCGATCGATCCCGCGCGCCCTCAGGAAGGCCCCGATGATCGGCTCGGGGTCCTCGACGGCGTTGCGGACGACGGCGAGCGGATCGTGCACCCGGAATCCCACCTCCACCGGGTACGGCTCGCCCTCGAGACGGAGCACGATCCGATGGTCTGCCGTGTCCACGTCGTACCGCATGCGGTAGCGGGTGCTGACCTGCTCGGAGGAGGTGAGTGCCCGCCCGCCCAGCGAGAAGAGCTCGCCGGTGCCGGTGGCGTAGACGACGTGGACGCCGGGCCCGGGCGGGGCCGAGACCGGGGCGACCCGGTGCACCGGCTCGACGCGGAGGATCAACCGCAAGGCGTCTCACCCATCCCGCCATTATGGACCCGGGGCGGCCGTCGTGACCGCCCCGGGCGTTGCGTCACGGGGTCCAGCGCAGGTACGGGTTCACGTGCCCGGTCCAGTCGAAGGTCGCCATGTTGTCCCAGCCGTCGCCCGTGCCGTTGATGTTCGCCGGGTCCCAGCCGTTGCCCTTCACCGCGTACCAGGTGGGTTCCCAGTAGAAGACGCCGATGGCGCCGGCGTTACGGGCGGTGTTCTGCACCCAGGCGAACTCCTGCGCCTGGCCCTGCCACGTGGCCGGGATGTTGTCGCACAGCACGGTGCCGGGGATGGAGTTCTTCTCGCTGTCGGCGTCCGCGGTGGTGAACTGGTACGCCGTCTCCGCGATCACCACCGGCTTGCCGTAGCGGGCGCGCACGTCGGTGATCACGTTGTACAGGTTCGCCAGCGTGCCGTGCCACATGCAGTAGTACGACAGGGCCGTGACGTCCCACTGCACGCCCTGGGCACGGATGCCGTCGTAGAACCAGTGCGCGTTCGCCATGCTGTCCGCGTCCGCGGTGTGGATCATCACCTGGGTGCCGGGGTTGCACGCCTTGGTCGCCGCGTACCCCTGCTTGAGCAGGCTCGCCAGCGGCGCGAAGTTGCTGTTGTCGACGCGGCCCTCCGGCCACAGCATGCCCACGTTGATCTCGTTGCCGATCTGCACGCTGTCCGGCGTGGTTCCCTGCGCCTTGAGGGCGGTGCACACGTCGTACGTGTAGCCGTAGACGTCCCGTTGCAGCTGCGCGAGCGTGTGCGACGACCAGGCGGCCGGCTTGAACTGCTTGCCGGGGTCCGCCCAGGTGTCGGAGTAGTGGAAGTCGATGAGCAGCTTGAGGCCCTTGGCCTTCAGCGATCGGGCCTGCTGCAGCACCTTGGCCTTGTTGTTGTAGCCGCTGGCCGGGTTGTTCCAGACGCGCAGCCGGGCGTAGTTCAGCCCGGCCGACCTGAGGATGTCCATCGGGTCGCGGGCGGTGCCGGCCGCGTCGTAGTACTTCGCGCCGAGGTCGAGGCTGCGCTGCAGCGACGAGACGTCGGCGCCGAGCATGGACAGGGTGCCGGCCGCGGTGGCC
Organism: Nucisporomicrobium flavum; assembly: GCF_016464385.1. Taxonomy (GTDB): domain Bacteria; phylum Actinomycetota; class Actinomycetes; order Mycobacteriales; family Micromonosporaceae; genus Actinoplanes; species Actinoplanes flavus_A. The sequence continues at coordinate 493,367 of NZ_JADMLH010000003.1, forward strand.
GGGGCGGGGACGGTGAGGCCGAGGGCGGCCGTCGCGAGGACGGCGACCACGGCCCGGAGGTACCTCTGCATGGCGGTTCCTTTCCGGTAGGGAGCGAGAAAGGGTGGTGCCGTGGGGAGAGGGTGGTGGAGCGGGTACAGGGTCGTCAGGCGGGTGAGGACTCGCGGAGCACCAGCGAGGTGGGCACCGTGATCGACAGGGGCGTACGCCCGGCGACGAGCTCGCCGAGCAGCCGGACCATCTCCTCGCTGATCCGGTCGAGCGGGTTGCGGACGGAGCTGAGCGGCGGGTGCAGCGTGGCGGCCAGGCCGGAGTCGTCGAAGCCGACGAGGCGGACGTCGCCGGGCACGTCCCGGCCGGCCTCGCGCAGCACCGGCAGCGTGCCGGCGGCCATGGCGTCCGAGGCGGCGAACACCGCGTCGAGGCCGGGAACCCGGCGCAGCAGCTCACGCATCCCCGCGGCGCCGCTCTCGTGGCTCCAGTCGCCGTGCACGATCGCCGCCTCGTCCACCGGCAGGCCGTACGCGGTGAGCGCGTCGGCGTACCCGCGGAGGCGCTCGACGCCGCCCGAGGTGTCCTGCGGGCCGGCGATGTGCGCGATCCGCCGGCAGCCCGCGGCGAGCAGGTGCTCGACCGCCGAGCGCGCGCCGGCCCATTCGTCGGCGGCGACCGAGCTGATCGTCGTCTCGTGGCCGAGCACCTTGCCGCAGGCCACGATCGGCACCTCGGCGCGGACGAGCTGGCTCAGCAGCGGGTCGCCGGAGTGCGGCGAGACCAGCAGCACCCCGTCGACGTGCCCGCCGCTGAGGTACGTGACCGCGCGGCCGCGCTCCTCCGGCGTCGCGGCGATCATCAGGATCAGCGTGAGCTCGCGCGCCGACAGCGCCTGCGCCACGCCGCGCAACAGCACCGCGAAGTTCGGGTCCTCGAAGAGCAGGTGCTGCGGCTCGGTGAGCAGGAACGCGATCGACCCGGACCGGCCGGTCGCCAGCGAGCGGGCGTGCGGGTTCGCGGTGTAGCCGGTGCGCGTGATGGCGTCGCGGACCGCCCGGACGGACTCGGGGCTGACCCACTCCCGGCCGTTGAGGACGCGGGAGACGGTGGCGTAAGAGACCCCGGCCTCGCGCGCCACGTCGCGGATGGTGGGCCGCTTGCGCCCCGTACCGGGCGAGGTCGGCACGGTAGGGATCATAGTCGCGTCCATGCCGGCCTCATGCCTTGACCGCGCCCGCGGCCAGGTCGACCTGCCAGTAGCGCTGCAGGCTGAGGAAGAGCGCGACCAGCGGCAGCACGGACAGCAACGCCCCGGTGATCACCGAGGTGTACATGGCCGGCTGGGTCGCGCCCTGGTTGAGCAGCCCGCTCAGGCCCACGGTGACCGGGAAGAGCCGGTCGTCGCCGAGCATGATGTACGGCAGCATGAAGTTGTTCCAGATCGCCACGAACTGGAACAGGAACACGGTGACCAGCCCCGGGCGCATCATCGGCAGGGCCACCCGGGCGAACGCGTGCCAGTCGCCGGCGCCGTCCATCCGGGCGGCCTCCAGCACCTCGCCGGGCACGGCCGCAGCGGCGAAGATCCGGCAGAGATAGATCCCGTACGGGCTGATCATGCTGGGCAGCAGCACGGCCCAGTACGTGTTCGTCATGCCGACCTTGGCCAGCAGCAGGTACTGCGGAACGGCGAGGATGACCCCGGGCACGAGCACGCCGGCGAGGATCAGGTTGAAGATCACGGACTTGCCGGGGAAGGCGTACCTGGCGAGGGCGAAGCCGGCCATCGCGGACACGAACGCCGAGGCCAGCGCGCCCACGCCGGCGTAGAGGGCGGTGTTGGCCATCCACCGCCAGTAGAGGCCGCCGCGGTAGTCGCTGAGCGCGGCGACGTTGTCGAAGAGGTGCGTGCTGGGCGTCAGGGTGAAGGTGGAGAACAGCTCCCCGGCGCTCTTGGTGGAGGCGATCACCACCCACAGCACCGGCAGCAGGCAGTACGCCGCGCCCAGCACCAGCAGCACGGTGGCGGCCGGGCTGCGGCGGGTCCGCGCCTTGACGGCGGTGGCGACGGCCATGCTCAGTCCTCCTGCCGGAAGGCGCGCGAACCGACGAGCTTGAGGAAGCCGAAGGACAGCGCGAACGTCGCGACGGCGATGACGACCGAGGTGGCCGCCGCGGCGTGGATGTCGTTACGGATGAACGCGTCGCGGTAGACCATCATCAGCGGCGTCCAGGTCGCGGAGATGGTGTTGGCCAGCGGCCGCAGGGTCATCGGCTCGGCGAAGACCTGCAGCGTGGCGATGAGCGAGAAGACGAACGTCATGATCAGCGACGGCAGGATCACCGGGATCTTGATGCGCAGCGCGATCTGCACGTCGGAGGCGCCGTCGATCCGGGCCGCCTCGGACAACTCGCCGGGGATCGTCCGCAGCGCGGTGTAGAGCACGATCATGTTGAAGCCCATGCCGCCCCAGATCGCGATGTTGGCCACGGCGTAGAGCACCCACGAGGAGGAGAACACGTTGGGTGCGCTCAGGCCGGCCCCGTTCAGCACGTCGCTGATCGGGCTGATCCGCGGCAGGTAGAGGAAGCCCCATAGCAGGGAGGCGATCACGGCGGGGACCGCGTACGGAAGGAAGATCGCCGTGCGGGCGAACCGGCCGGCCCGGCTACGCCCCGCGTCGATGAGCAGCGCCATGAGCAGCGCCCCGCCGAGCATCAGCGGGACGACGATCAGCCCGTAGAGGGCGATCCGGCCGACGCTGGGCAGAAATTCGGAGTCGGTGAGCACGCGGGTGTAGTTGCTCAGCCCGGCCCACTGCTCGACCCGCGAGCCCCGGCCGAGCCCCAGCCCGGAGACCTTGACCCGGCGCAGGCTGAGGTAGCCGGCGTAGACCACCGGCGCGCCGAGGAACGCGGTGAAGAGCACCAGGGCCGGGGCGAGGAAGGCGTACGGGGTCCCGGAGCGCCGGCGGCCGCGCCCCGGGCGGTCCGCCGCCGTGGTGACGGCGGACCTCTCGGCGGCGGGCGTCACCGCGGGCAGCGTGGTCATCCGGCGACCTTGAACCCGGCGGTCTTCATGTCGCTCACCGTGGTGGTCTGCATGGTGCCCAGCGCGGCGGTGAACGCGGCGCTCTGCTCAGCTTCCGCCGCCTTGCCGAACGCGTCGTTGTACGCGCTGTACGCGACGTTGACGTTCGGCCCGTACGTGAACGGGTTGGTGACCTTCCCGGCCTCGGCGGCGATCGCGTAGAAGTCCTGCTGGCCGGCGAAGAACGCGGGCGGCGCGGTCAGCGCGGTGCTGGTCGCCTCGGTGGCGGCGGGGTAGATGTTCGCCGTGCCGGCCAGCGCCTTGAGCGCGGCGGGATCGGTGTTGAGCCAGGTGATGAACTCGACGGCCTGCTTCTTGTGCTTGCTCTGGGTGGTGACGCTGGTGGCCGACCCACCCCAGTTGCCGCTGGCCGGCTTGGCCGGGTCCCACTGGGGGAGCGCGGCGACCTTCCACTTGCCCTTGGTGGAGGCGGCGTTGCCCTCGAGCACGCCGGGGGCCCAGACCGCGCTGAGCCAGCCGACCTGGGTGCCGTCGTTGAGCGCGGCGTTCCAGTCCGGCGTGTACATCGGGGTGTTCGCGATGACGCCCTCCTGCACGAGCCCACCCCAGTAGCCGGCGACCTTCTGCGTCGCGGCGTCGTTGATGGTCACGGTCCAGGAGTCGCCCTGCACGCCCCACCAGGACGCGCCGGCCTGCTGGGCCAGGCCCGCGAACCAGCCCGGGTCGTTGGCGGAGAAGGTGCCGAGGTACTGCTTCTTGTTCGCCGAGTGAATCTTGCGGGCGGCGTCGGCGTACTGGTCCCAGGTGGCCGGCGGGGAGATCGAGAGCTTCTCGAACACGTCGGCGCGGTAGTAGAACATCATCGGGCCGGAATCCTGCGGGACCCCGTACACGGACTCGGAGCCCAGCGTGACCGCGTTCCAGGCGGAATCGGGGAACTTCGCCTTGAGCCCGCCGGCGTCCGCGGCGATGTCGGCGATCGCGTCGGCCGAGACCAGCGTCGGGATCTTCTGGTATTCGGCCTGCATGACGTCGGGCGCGCCGCTGCCGGCCTTGATCGCGGTGAGCAGCTTGGTGACCGCGGGATCGCCGCCGTCCTGCTTGTTGACGGTGACGTGGATGCCGGGGTGGCCGGCGTTCCAGCCCTCGACGACCTTGTCCATGTTCGGCGCCCAGCTCCAGTAGGTGAGCTCGACCTTGCCGCCACCGGCGGTGCCGCCGCTGTCGTCGTCGCTGCCGCTGCAGCCGGCGGCCAGGAGCAGAAGGGATGCGGCGAGCGCGCCGCCGATGGCTTTCCTCACGGGTCCTCCTCAGGCAGGCGTGCCATTCCTGTAACCGGTTACAGTGATGCTCGTTTACACGCGTGTCAAGAGCTTGCTTCCGCGCTGTTAACCCGGTGTATGGTGCGATGACCTCGCCTGTGACCGGTTACAGGCGTCCGCGCCGAAGGGGCTCGCGTTGCCGACCGATCACCCACCCCTGTCCGTGCGCCACCGGCCCTGGGCCGCACCCCTGCGCCGGCCGCGGATGAGCAACGCGGAGGACGTCCGGCCCGGGCTGGGCCTGACCAGCCGCTACCTCACCCGCGACGGGGTGCCGCTCATCCCGGTCTCCGGCGAGCTGCACTACAGCCGGGTGCCCCGGGCACGCTGGGCGCACCGGCTGCGGCAGATGCGGGCCGGGGGCGTGACGGTGGTCAGCTCGTACGTCTTCTGGCTGCACCACGTCGAGCACCGCGACGAGCCCCGCTTCGACGGCAACCTGGACGTGGCCGCGTTCGTCGACCTGGCCGCGGAGGCCGGCCTCGACGTGATGCTGCGGATCGGACCGTGGTGCCACGGCGAGACCCGCAACGGCGGCTTCCCCGACTGGGTCCAGCGGGCGCCGGTGCGGCACCGCACGGACGACCCGGCGTACCTTGACATGGTCCGCGACTGGTACGGCCAGCTCGCCATCGCGCTCGGCGGCCGCTGCCGCGCCGACGGGCCGGTCCTCGCCATCCAGCTGGAGAACGAGCTGTACGAGCAGCCCGGGCACCTCGTCACGCTCAAGCGGCTGGCCCGCGAGGCCGGGATGGCCGCCCCGCTGTGGGTGGCGACCGCGTGGGGCGGCGCCGACCTGCCCGCCGAGGAGGTCCTGCCCCTGTACGGCGGCTACGGCGACGGCTTCTGGGTCGACGCCGACGCGCCCTGGGACCCGACGTTCCGCGACCACTTCTTCTTCTCGCACACCTGGGACGACCCGGGCATTGGCGCCGACGTCCGCCGCGCCCAGCACGCGGGGCACACCGCCGTGCCGCCGCGCAGCCCGTCCACGCTCTTCCCGCCGGCCACCTGCGAGCTCGGCGGCGGCATGGGGACGGCGTACCACCGGCGGCCCCGGCCCGCGGCGCTCGACATCGCCGCCGCCGCACACTGCAAGATCGGCAACGGGTCCGCCTGGCAGGGCTACTACATGTACGCCGGCGGCACCAACCCGCCCGGCGACCACGGCATGCAGGAGTCGCACGCCACCGGCTACCCCAACGACCTGCCCCGGCTCGGGTACGACTTCCACGCCCCCATCGGCGAGGCCGGCACCCTGCAGCCCAGCCACGCCGAACTGCGCCGCCAGCACGCCTACCTCGCCGCGTTCGGCGCCGCGCTGGCCGAGATGCCGTCGACGCTGCCCTCGTCGCGACCGTCCGGAGTGGAGGATGCCGAGACCCTGCGGTGGGCGCTGCGCTCCGACGGCGACAGCGGCTTCCTGTTTCTCGCCTGGCACCAGCCGCACGTGCCGCTGGCCACGTACCGCGGGGCCCGGTTCCGCGTGGAGCTCGACGGTTCCTCGCTCCTGCTGCCGTCCCGGCCGGTCGACATCCCGCCCGGAACCCTGGCCCGGTGGCCGCTGCGGTTCACCGCGGGCGGCGTACGGCTGAACTGGGCCACCGCCTCGGCGCTGACCCTGCTGCCCGGCGCCGTACCGACCCTCGTGCTGACCGCCGAACCCGGCATCGACACGGAACTCGCGCTGGACGGCGGCGAGCTGCTGACCCTCACGCCGGACCGCACCCCCGTACGCCTGACCGCCGGCGGCGGCGCGCTCGACGTGCTGCTGCTCGACCCGGAGACGGCCCGGACGGCGTGGGTCTGCGAGGACGGCGGCAGGCGCCTCCTGCTGTCCGCCGACGAGCTGTCATGGGGGCCGGACGGGCGGGTCACGGCCCGCGGCCGGGTGCCTTCGGTGCAGGCGTACGACCCGGCCACCCGCAGGTTCGCCGACCTGCCGATGGACCCGGCGGGGCCCGTGCCGGCCGCGGTCGGCGACGCGGGGATCGAGCTGCTCCGGGCTGCCGACACAGCTGTGCCGGTCTCGTACGGCAAACACGACGGCCGCCCGTCCGCACCCTCGCCCGAGACGTTCTCCTCGCTGGCCGCGGTCTACCGGCTGACCCTGCCGGGCTGGGACGAGCTCGACGTGCTGCTCGACCTCGCGTGGGCCGGGGACGTGGCGGAGCTTCGGATCGACGGGCGCACGGCCACGGACCGGTTCTGGGACGGCTCGGCATGGACGGTGAACCTGCGCGACGCCGGGTACCGCCCCGGTGCCGAGGTGACCGTCCACATCCTGCCGCTCGCGGTGGGCTCGACCGTGCACCTGCCGCGGGATGCCCGCGACCGGCTCCTCGCCGCGGACGGGCAGCTGGTCGCGCTCGACCGGGTCCGGGTCACCGGCCTGCGAACCTGGCACGAGCGACGACCGTCGTGACCCCACGCCCGGCGCCGCTTGCTGGTCCGGCTTGTTGGCCGCGTTACTTGCTGGGCCGGGTTGCTGGTCGCGTTGCTTGCTGGGCCGGGTCGTTCGTTGCGTTGCTTGCCGGGCCGGGTTGTTCGTTGCGGCGCGGGGGTCGGGGTGGGTGGCGGTAGGGTCGGTGGGTGGAGACGCTTGCCGAGGAGACGCTCGCGGCGATCGGCCGCATGACCGTGGCGGCGACCGACCTGGAGCACCTGCTCGCCTGGGTGGGCGCGGACCGGTCCGGCGGCAACCCCGACCCGGTCTTCGCGGTGCCCGGCGAGCCGCTGCGCGCGGCCCGCGGCGCGGTCGAGTTCGCCGCGCCCGCGCACCGCGAGGAGCTGATCCGCTACGTCGAGGCGGCCGGCACCCAGCTCGCCCTGAGCCAGGCGGCGCTGCGGTCCCTCTGGAAGGCCAACGCCCGCCGCGACCGCGCCACGTTCGACGAGCTCGCCGCCCGCCTGGTGCGCCTCCGCGGCATGCTCGGCGAGCTCGTCGAGAGCCACCTGCAGGCCCACCGATGACCCTCAGAATCCGGCGAGCGCACGAGGAACCGTCCACAGACGACGGTTACCGCGTCCTGGTGGACCGCCTCTGGCCGCGTGGCATCTCCAAGGACCGCGCCCACCTCGACCAGTGGCTGAAGGACATCGCCCCGAGCACCGACCTGCGCCGATGGTTCCACGCGGACGAGGGCACCTTCGACGAGTTCGCCGCCCGCTACCGCGACGAACTGAAGACCAACCCGGCAGTGGACGAGCTCCGCGACATCCTCGCGGCCCACCCGGTCGTCACACTGGTGTACGCGGCCAAGGCGCCACACGACCGCAGCCACGCCGCGGTGCTCGCCGCGCACCTCGGGCTCACACCGTCCAGTTGAGCGCCGCGGTGCTCGCCGCGCACGAGGGCTCGCGCCGTCCGGTTGAGCGCCGTCGTGTGCGGTGCGTGGCCGAGGGCTCGCGACGTCCGGTTGAGCGCTGCGCACCCGAGGCTTAGGCCGTTCGCTTGAGCAGGCAGAACTCGTTGTCCTCCGGGTCGGCGAGCACGGTCAGCGTGTCGGTCTCCCACAGGAACCGGGCGCCCAGCGCGGTCAGCCGTTCCAGCTCCGCGCCGGGATCGTCGGCGGCCACGTCCAGATGGACCCGGTTCTTCACGGTCTTCGCCTCGGGCACCTTCGTGAACCACAACCGAGGACCGCCACCCGCCCCGGGCAGCACGAGCACGGTCGGATCATCCTCGGGATCCTCGACCCCCTGAGCCCGCAGCCGCTCCAGATCCTCCGCCGTGTACGGCGCGATCGCATAGTCCTCCAGCACCGCCACCCAGAACCGGGCAAGCGGAGCGGGCCGAGCACAGTCCACGACAATGTCCTTGATCCGCGCCATGCCGCGAGCGTAATGCCGCCCACCCGCGCCGGCACGCCACGACGAAGGACGGGACCGGCGCGATGTCGGGCCGGGCGGGGGAGGGGGCAAGTCCGGCGCGGACCGTGCTGTCTCAGCCCCTGCGGCGACGGCCGGCGTGCCCGCCCCGCTTGGCCCGGCGTGGCCGCCCCGCTTGGCCCGGCCTGGCGGTCCCGCTTGGCCTGGCGTGGCGGTCCCGCTTGGCCTGGCGTGGCCGCGCCGCTTGGCCTGGCGTGGCTGCCCCGCTTGGCCCGGTTCGGTCCGACCGAAGCGCCTCGCTCGGCACAGGCCGGTTGTCGAGCGGGACCGGCCGGGGCTGGTTGTCCGGGGCGGCCTGGCGGTGGGCTGGTTGTCGGGGCGGCACGCCACGGGCCGGGTGTCGAGTGCGGCCCGGCGGAGGCTCGTTGTCGGGAGCGGCCCGGCGGGGCTGGATGTCGCGTTCGGGGCGGCGGGGCCGTGTTACGCCGCGCGGCTCTCGTCGGTGTCTGCCGGGAACGTGACCAGCGTGCGGCGGGGCCGGGCGTCCGGGTGGGGGAAGACCCAGCGGCGGAAGGCCCACAGGCGGAAGGCCATGGCGAGCAGCGTGCCCAGGATGATGCCGGCCACGAAGTCGCTGACCTCTTGCGACAGCCGGCTCACGTCCGGGACGCGCAGGTCGAGCACGTAGCGGGCTATCCACATCGGGATGTCGTTGACCACGATGCCGACCGCGCTGATGCCGAAGAACAGGAGCGCCTCGTGGTGGCGTTGGCGACCGCCTCGGGTCTTGAAGGACCATTCGCGGTTGAGGACGTACGAGACGCCGGTGGCGACCATCGTGGCGATGGTGAGCGCCGCGATGGGCTTTTCGTGCAGCACGGTCAGCTTGAGCGCGTAGTTCACCACGACCGTGATGACGAAGCACGTGCCGCCCACCACCAGGAACTTGAGCACCTCACGGTGGCGTACCAGGTAGCGGCGGGCCGGGCCGGGCAGCACGGCGAGCAGGCGGCCGACGATCCGGCCGTAGCGCCCCGCGGTGGCGGTTCCGTCTGTCATCCGCGGGACTCTAGCGGTGGCCGCCCCCGCCCCGCTGCCCGCCGAAGCGTGATCTCCGCCGCTCACCCTGGCCGGATCGCAGAGACCTCAGCCCATGACCCAGCCGTAGAGCCGCTCCACCTTCAAGCGCAGCACCAGCCTTCCGTCGGCCACCATCGCGCGGCGGTATTCGGCCCAGTCCGGGTGCTCCTTGCCGCCGACCAGCCGGTACACCTCGACGAGCTCCTCGACCGTGGCGTCGTGCTCGTCGGTGGACGGTGGGGAGAGGGTGGCCGTCGCCTCGGCCACGGCGTAGCCGCCACCCGGGGCTTCGACGCGCAGCGTGGCGCGGGGGTCGCGGCGGAGGTTGTGGACCTTGGCCAGGGTGGAGCGGGTCGAGGCGCGGAGCACGCGGGTGGCCGGGTCGGCCGTGTAGTTGACGTCGGAGAGTTGGGGGCGGCCGTCCCGTTTGATGGTGGCCAGCGTGCACAGGTTGGCCGCGGCGATGACGGCCCAGAGATCCTCGGACATGGGAGAAACACTAGAGCGCCGCGGGCCCCTCGTGGGGGTCCGCGGCGCTCGGTGATCAGATCGTCAGATTCGTGCGCACTGGCCCAGGCGGGCGCCCGTACCCGTGGTGGCGAGGCCGTTGTTGACCGGCGCCGGCTGGTTGCCGGTGCAGGTCAGCGGGCCGTTGACCGTGTCGGCCGCGACGACCGTGGCGGTACGGTTGTTCAGCAGCGTGACCGCGCCCTTGATGGTCGACGCCTCCAGCAGCACCGGACCCGAACCGGTCACCGTGACCGGTCCGTTGACCGTCGCGTGCAGCAGCGACACCGTGCCGGCGCCGGTCGCGGTGACCGCCGCTCGCAGGCTCGCCCCGGAGACGTAGAGCGACGCGCCCTTGGAGACCGTCACCAGGCCGGTCACGGTGGCGCCCTCCTTGATGCAGGTGACGCCCGACTTGACCGACACCGCGCCGACCACCTTGTCGGCGATCGTCGTGGTGCAGGCCGGCGCCGGCCTGCCCAGCAGCTCGACCTCGGCCAGCGTGGTGCTGGTCTCGCCGGTGTTGGCGGTGACGTCGAGCTTGTACGACGCGTACCGGCCCGGCTTGGCGATCTTGAATGGCCGGGTCTGCAGGCGCCAGTCGAACGTCTGGTCGCTGCGCTCGTCGATGGTCGTCCAGGTGGTGCCGTCGTACGAGCCGGAGAGCTTCCAGGCCTTGGGATCGCCGGCCACCGCGCCCGAGGTCAGGGTGTAGTAGTCGGCCTTCTGACCGCCGCCGGTGAAGTCCCACTGCCACGACGGCGTCGCGGAGGCGAAGACCGCGCGGGTGTTCGACGTGTCGTCCACCAGCGCCGGCTCCGACGCCGTGCCCTTGCCGGGGCCGGTGAGGTCGCGCAGCGGGCTCGGCACCGCGTCACCGGTGGTGATCGACGGCGGCGCCGCGTCGTCGCCCGTACCCCAGGTGGACGGTTCGGGGCCCATGGCGAAGTCCAGCACCGCGCCGTCGGCGAGCAGCGAATGCGGCAGGGACGTCGACGCGTACGCCTTCCCGTTGACCTTCAGCGACTGCACGTACACGTTCTTCGCGCTGTTGTCCGGCGCGTTGACCACGATCTTCTTGCCGCCGGGCAGGTTGATCGTCGCCTTGGTGAACAGCGGCGACCCGATCGCGTACGCCGGGCTGCCCATCTGCAGCGGGTAGAAGCCCAGCGCGCTGAAGACGTACCAGGCGCTCATCTCGCCGTTGTCCTCGTCGCCCGGGTAGCCCTGGCCGATCTCGCTGCCCAGGTAGAGCCGGGACAGCGCCTCGCGGACGATCTTCTGCGCCTTGGCGGGCTCGCCGGCGTAGTCGTACATGTAGGGGATGTGGTGCGACGGCTGGTTGCTGAAGCCCCACTGACCCATGCGGACGTCACGCGCTTCGAGCATCTCGTGGATCGTGCCGCCGTACGAGCCGGGGAAGGTCGCCGTCTCTGGCGTGGAGAAGAACTTGTCGAGCTTGCCGGCCAGCTTGTCCTTGCCGCCGTACAGGTTGGCGAGGCCCTGGCCGTCCTGCGGTACGTGGAACGCCATGTTCCAGCCGTTGGTCTCGGTGTAGTCGTACCCCCAGACCCGCGGGTCGTACGAGGCCGGCGGGTTGCGCCAGGTCCCGTTGCTGTCCTTGCCCTGGAAGAAGTTCACATCGGGGTCGAACATGTTCACGTAGTTCTGGGCCCGGTTGCGGAAGTACTCGGCCTGTTCGGCGTACTCGCCGGCCTTGGGGCCGCCCTTCTTCGCCAGCGCCGCGGCCATGTTGGCGATGCCGAAGTCGTTGATGTAGCCGTCCATGGCCCAGGACATGGCCTCGCCGGTGACGTCGAGCGGGGTGTAGCCCTTGAAGATCGACGTCGCCAGGCCCTTGCGGCCCACGTTCGCATTCGGCGGCGTCACGGTCGCGTTCTTGATCGCCGCCTGGTACGCGGTCTCGGCGTCGATGCCGGGCACGCCCTTGAGGTACGCGTCGGCGAAGGCGACGTCGGAGCTGGTGCCCACCATGAGGTTGGCGTAGCCGGGGGAGGACCAGCGGGAGATCCAGCCGCCGTCGCGGTACTGCTGGACGAACCCGTCGACCATCTCGCCGGCGGTGTCCGGGGTCAGCAGCGAGTACGCCGGCCACGTGGTGCGGTACGTGTCCCAGAAGCCGTTGTTGACGTACACCTTGCCGTCCTTGACCGGCGCGCCCGTCTCCGTGGGCGAGCTGGCCGGGCTGGTGACCGCCGACTGCACGGTGTGCTTCCACACCGGCGCCGCGGCGGTGCCGGTGTTCTCGTAGCCGGAGTTCGGGTAGAGGAACAGCCGGTACATGTTCGAGTAGAGGGTGACGAGCTGGTCCTCGGTCGCCCCCTCGACCTCGACGGTCCTCAGCTTGGCGTCCCAGGCGGCCTGTGCCCGGTCGCGGATCTGCGCGACGGTGGCGTCGGCCGCGACCTCGAGGTCGAGGTTGTGCTTGGCCTGCTCGACGCTGATCAGCGAGGTGGCGATGCGCATCGTCACCGTCTTGTCCTGCGCGGTGTCGAACTTGACGTAGCCGGTCGAGGGCCGGTTGCCGGTGGGCAGCATGCCGCTCGCGGTGATCGGGGCGTCGACCGTCGCGTACATGAACATGCGGGTGTAGCCGGCGGAGAGGCTGCCGCTGTTCACGTCGGACCAGCCGGAGACGGCGCGGTTCGCGGCGTCGATCGTCAGGCCCGCGCGGCTGTCCACGTTGTCGAAGACGAGGTTGGAGCTGTCCCCGGTGAACGTGAACTGGAACAGGGCCGCGTGGTCGGTCGGTGCGAACTCGGTCTTGAGGCCGTTGTCGAAGGTGACGCCGTAGTAGTACGGCTTCGCGACCTCGTTCTCGTGGCCGAAGGCGAGCGCGCGGTTGGCGCGGTTGGCGTCCGGCGTGCCGGTGGCGGCCGACGGCATCACCTGGAACGTCTGCCGGTCACCCATCCACGGGCTGGGCTCGTGGCTGGCGGCGAACGCCTGCAGGGTCGGCCGGTTCGCGGCGTTGTTCTGGCGGTGGTACTCGTACAGCCAGTTGACGGAGCCGGCGTTGGTCATCGGCGTCCAGAAGTTGAAGCCGTGCGGCACCGCGGTGGCCGGGAAGTTGTTGCCGCGCGAGAAGTCGCCCGAGGACTGGGTGCCGCGGCGGGTCTCGGCGTACTCGGAGAGGTGGGCGCGGGGCTGGGCCGGCGGGACCTCGCGGAGGGCGATGTCGTCGTACCACGCCCGGAAGCTCGTGGGACCGTCCGGCTTGTCGTACCCGATCAGGATCCGGTCGACGGTCTTGCCCTCGGCGACCTTGCCGATCCGGCTGGTGCGCTTGTTCCACTGCGCGGTGTAGAGCGTCTTCGACGCGCCCTGCGCGGCCGGGCTGACGACCACCCCGTGCTGGTCGACGGCCTTCAGGTCCGACAGGTACGTGCCGTCGGTGAACGCCAGGTCGACCGAGGTGTACGTGGCCGGGTTGCTCAGGTCCTCGCGGTTGAACTCGGGCAGCACCAGGTACGACAGCTCGGTGTCGGCGGTGACCGCCACGTCCACGTCGAAGACCTTGTTGTACGAGTACCCGCGCCCCTCGGCGGTGTGCCGTCCGGCGATCTGGAACGCCTTGAGCCCGGTGTAGCCCACGCCGGCCTTGGCGGTCGGTGAGCTCGCGGGTCCGTTGCCGGGCCGGCTCTGCATCGGTCCGGCCGGCGGCGCCCCGGTGTTGTCGTCGGCGAGCTCGAGGTCGGCGAGCTGGGTGAGGTTGCCCGACGGGTGGCCGGTGATGCTCAGGCGGTAGATCGGGAACGAGCCCGGGTTCGCCACCGTGTACGTCTTCGTCTGGAAGCGCTCGTCGAACGTCTGGCCGGTCCGGGTGTCCACGGTCGTCCAGGTGGTGCCGTTCGCGGAGCCCTCCAGGGTCCAGTCCCGCGGGTCCCGCTCGGGCGCGTCGTTGGCGGAGGTCAGCGCGTACTTGACGACGGTGGCCGGGGCGTCCAGCGTGTACTGCGCCCAGCTGGTCGGCGTGTCGACGAGCCACTTGGTCGCCGCGTCGCCGTCGTTGAGGTTGTTCACGCCCTCGTTGGGGTTGGGCTGGGCGTTCGCGGCGATCGCGGTGACGTGATCGCGCAGGCTGCCCGGCATGCCGACGGCGACCGAGCCGTCGACGCCGCTGCTGTGATCGCCGTCCACGGTGTCGGTCCAGGTGGGCTGCGGGTCGTCGGTCTCGAAGGACGACGCGAACGAGGTCGCGGCCGCCGCGTGCGCGGCGCCGCCGCCGGCGACCGTCGCGGCCGCGGCCACGAGACTGACGGATAACAGGGCTGCGCCCCATCGTGGCCGGTGCATGCCGTCTCCTTGCAAGGCTGAGGGGAAGGGCTGACGGAAACATCCGCGACACATCGTCACGTGTACCTGTCTCAATATGCAAGGTCTCTACCGAACACGATCGCCCATGATTGACATCGATGTCATCTTGACCCCGTGAACCCCTTGCCCACGCTCGTCACCTAGGCATATGGTCGAACGGCCGGACCCTGGACGCGATCGAGGACGCCATGATCCATGTGCGATCGTGTGCGGTTCTAGCCACGTGCATCATCGCGGCGTGCCGAGGGTGCTCAACCAGCGTTCCACCTCGGACGGCGAGCGCAGCAGCACGACCTCCGGCACGGCCGGGTCCGACCGCCACGCGCGCATCCGATCACGTTTGCGCGCGAACGACTGGAAGTGCCACGCGACGATGCCGTCGCGGCTGAGCGCCTCCCGCAGCCGCTCCCGGTTGCCGTTGCAGATCTCGGTGCGCGACACGATCCGGTACGCCGTCCGGCGCAGCAGCCGGCCCAGCGAGCGCCACCGCGGCAGGTCCAGCCCCACCACGAGATCGGCGCGTGCGAGCGGGAGGTCGCGCCAGGAGCCGTACGCCGAGTCGAGCACCCACTCGTCGCCGGCGCAGATCCGAGCGATCCGCCGCCGCTGCTCCTCCTCGGGCACGGCTGTCCAGCCCGGCTCCCACGCCAGGTCGTCCACCGAGTGGTACGGCACCCCGGTCGCCGCCGCGATCCGCCGGGCGAGAGTTGACTTGCCGGAGCCCGTCACGCCGTACACCAGAATGCGCCTCATTGTCCGGCCAGCCCTTCCTCGTACGCGACGATGACGAGCTGGACCCGGTCCCGGACGCCGAGCTTGGCGATCGCCCGGGTGATGTGGGTCTTCGCCGTCAGCGGGCTGATCACCAGACGACGGGCGATGTCCTCGTTGGACAGACCCGTGGCCACCAGGGCCACCACCTCCCGCTCGCGCGCCGTCAGCACCTCGAGCCGCCGCCCGCCCGGCGCGGCCGCGGGCCGGTTCGCGAACTGGGTGACGACCCGGCGCGTGACGCTGGGCGAGAGCAGCGCCTCCCCGGCCGCCACGACCCGGACGGCGTGCCGCAGGCCCTCCGGCTCGACCTCCTTGGTGAGGAAGCCGCTCGCACCGGCAGCCAGCGCGGCGAACACGTACTCGTCCGTCTCGAACGTGGTGAGGATGACGACCCGGCACTCCGGGAGCTCGGCCAGGATCCGCCGGGTCGCCTCGATGCCGTCCAGGCCGGGCATGCGGATGTCCATCAGGACCACGTCCGGGCGTACGGCGCGGGCCGTGCGGACCGCCTCGTCACCGGTCGACGCCTCGCCGACGACCTCGATGCCCCGGTCGCGCTTGAGCAGGCTGCGGAACCCGGCCCGGACGAGGTGCTGGTCGTCGGCGAGCAGGACGGAGATCGTCACGGCGCCAGCGGGATCGTCGCGTGGACGGTGAAGCCGCCCCCGGGCCCGGGCCCCGCCGTCAGCGCGCCGCCCAGCGCGGCGACCCGCTCCCGCATCCCCATGATCCCGCGCCCCTCCGTCACCGGGCCGCCGCCGCCGTCGTCCGTGATGTCCGCGACGACCGTGTCCGGGCCGTAGTCCAGCGTCACCGTGGCGGAGGCCGCTCCCGCATGCCGCACGGTGTTCGTCAGCGACTCCTGCACCACGCGGTACACCGCCGTCGCCACGGGAGCGGGCACGACCGTCCGTTCGCCGCGCTCGGCGAGGCGTACCGGCACCCCGGCTGACCGTACCCGCTCAGCGAGGTCGTCGAGGCCCTCCAGGCCGTGCGCCGGCTCACCGCCGTCGAAGCGCAGCACGTCCACGAGCGCCCGGAGGTCGCTCATCGCGCGGCCGCGGACGTCCTGGGCCAGCCGTACCGCGTCGCGGGCCTCCGCCGGGTCCTCGTCGAACGCGTCGAGGGCCACGTTGAGATGCACCCCCACCACGGCCAGGGTGTGCGAGACCACGTCGTGCAGGTCGCGCGCGATGTCGACGCGCTCCTCGGCCCGGCGCCGCCCGGCCTCGAGCTCCCGCTGCTCCAGCGTCTGCCGCAGCCGCGCGGCGACCTCGTCCTGCCAGCGCCGGGTGCTCCGGTACGCCTGCGTCAGCGCGAGCGCCGCGGCCAGCCACAGCGCCTCGGCGCCGACCCGGCCGACCGTGGCGTCGAAGGTGCCCAGCTGCACGAAGTAGTCCCAGACGAAGGCGTACCAGACGGTGATCGCTCCGGCGACGATCGCCGTACGGACCCGCCCGGCGAGCACGTTCGCCGCGAACGCCGCGGTCGCCGGCCACACCCAGCCGGCGCCGATCAGGTCGGCCGTACGCCACGCCACCACCGTGCCCAGCGACACGATCAGGACCGTGGCGGGCCACCGGCGCAGCAGCAGGGTCAGCGTTGCCAGGAAGAAGGCCAGCGACCAGGTCAGCACGGGGTCCACCGTGCCACCGGTCAGCGCCAGACCGGCCGGTACGCCGACGAACGTGAGGCCGGCGGCCGTCCACAGCAGAGAAGTGCGCATGCGTCTCACCTCCCGATGAGGGTCTCATTGATGCCGCCGACGCTATGGCCGCACGCGGGCCGGCCGCGTCGTCCCACCGGGGTCTGCGCGGCGGACGCCGCCGGAGTACGCGCTACTGCGATCGATGTACGTCTAGGGTGAGCGGGTGATCGCATCGCGACCCGGGCTGTCCGGCGCCGAGTTCGACGCGGTGGAGCGAGAGTTCGGCTTCTCGTTCGCCGACGACCACCGCGCCTTCCTCGCCGCAGCGCTGCCCGTGGGCCGCGGCTGGCCGGACTGGCGCGACGGTGACCGGGCCGAGCTGCGCGACCGCTTGGCGATGCCGGTCGAGGGCGTGCTCTTCGACGTGGCGGAGAACGGTTTCTGGTACGGCGCCTGGGGCCCGCAACCACCGGAGCCCGCCGACGCGGTGACCGTGGCACGCCGCTTCCTGATGACTGTGCCGCGCCTGATCCCCGTGTACTCGCACCGCTATCTGCCCGCGGGCCGGGGCACGTCAGGTCATCCCGTGCTGTCGGTCATGCAGACGGACGTCGTCGCGTACGGCACCGACCTCGACGACTACCTGCGGCGCGAGTTCGGCGGCGGCGAGCCCGGCCCGGTGCAGGGCGCCCGGCCCACCGTGGCGTTCTGGAAGGACCTGCTTCAGGCCTTCAGGTGAGCCCGGCCACGATCGCGTCGACGAGCGGGGCCAGCCCGACCTCCTCGGGTACGTGGTCCGGGTTGACCTCGGTGACCGTCATCCCGGCGAACTGCGGGCTCGCCACCAGCACCGACAGCGTCTCGACCACCTCCTGCAGCGTCAGGCCCTGCGGCTCCGGCACGTCGGCGAACGGCGCCTGCGCGAACGCGAGCACGTCCACGTCGAAGTGGACGACGAAGTGCGTCGCGGCGGCCTCCGCGGCGAACCGGGCGCGGGCTGCCGCTTTTGCCGGCCCGGTGTGAACCTCGCCGGCCGGCACGTACCCGAGCCGCAGCCTCTCCACCAGGTCCCGCTCCGGGTCGCCGGGCGGCAGGTCGAAGCCGTACGTGACCACGCGCTGCGGGGTGATCGACGCGACCGACGCGACCGTGGGGTCGCACCCCGGCAGGCCGAGCAGGTGGGATAGGCCCATCGCGTCGAGGTTGCCGTGCGGGCGCGTCTCCGGGGTGTAGAGGTCCGGCCCGCCGTCGATGTAGATCAGCGCGGCGCCGGGGGTGGCGGCGACCAGGCCGAGCGTGACGGTGCAGTCGCCGCCGAGGATCAGCGGCATGCCGGGCGCCGTCGCGGCTGCCCGGGCCACGTCCGTGGCGACCCGCACGACCGCGGTGGCGTTCTGGGCGTTGGGCCGGCTCAGGTCCGGCCGCCAGCGGAAACCCTCGACGTCACCGAGGTCCTGCACGGCGACGCCCCGGTCGTTCAGGCCGGCGAGGAGGCCGGCGGCGCGCAGCGCTGCCGGGGCACGCTCGACGCCCGGCGTGTGCGCTCCCGCGCTGGACGGGGCACCGATCACGCTCCAGCGAAGAACCATGCCGCCCATGCTGCCATGACCCCGGTCCGCCGGCCGGACGCGGAGATCGCTCGAATCCCGCCGAAGCCGACGGTTTCGGGCACGGTGCCGTAGGGCGTGGCCGACATCGATGTCATACTTTCGTCCTCCACCGCTTGGAGGAACGGGTCCTCGCACCGCTGGAAGAATGGGAAGAATCCGCCGCCTGTGAGATTCGGAGCGCCATGACCGCATCCCGGTCCGCCGACGGAGCCGTCGACGTGGCGGCCCTGCGCCGACCCACGCTGACGCAGGTGGCCGCGCTGGCCGGCGTCAGCCTGAAGACGGCGTCGCGGGCGCTCAACGACGAGCCGAACGTCGCCGAGGCCACCGGCCGCCGCGTGCGCGAGGCCGCGGACCTGCTCGGTTACCGGCTCAACGGGATCGCGCGCGAGCTGCGCCGCGGCGCGACCTCCGCGCTGGTCGGCCTGATCAGCGGCGACCTGACCAACCCGTTCTACTCGGCGGTGGCCAGCGGCATCGAGCGCGAGCTGCGCCAGCACGGGCTGCAGCTCGTCACCGCCAACAACGACGAGGACGCCGAGCTCGAACGGGCGCTGGTGGACGCGTTCCTCGAGCGGCGGGTCCGCGCGCTCCTCGTGGTGCCCAGCGGCGCGGGCCACGAGTACCTCGCCATCGAGGGCAACCGCGGCGTGCCGTTCGTGTTCCTCGACCGCCCGCCGGACGGCCTCGAGGCGGACGCGGTGCTCATCGACAACGTCGGCGGCGCCCGGGCGGCGGGGGAGCACCTCATCGCGGCCGGTCACCGGCGCATCGCCCTGGTCGCCGACCTGGCCCGGATGGCTCCGCAGCAGGGCCGCATCGACGGGTTCGTCCAGGCGATGGAGGCCGCGGGCAACGACGGCTGGCGGCCGTACCTGCGCACGGACGTGCACGACGTGCACCGCGCCGAGCGGACCGTCCGGGAGCTGCTGGAGCTGGATCCGGCGCCCACGGCCCTGTTCACCACGAACAACCGGCTGACCACCGGGGCGCTGCGGGCGCTGCGCGGGCACCCGCAGCCACCGGCGCTGATCGGCTTCGACGACTTCGACCTCGCCGACGTGATCGGCGCGACGGTGGTCGCGCACGACTCGGTCGCCATGGGGCGCGAGGCCGCCCGGCTGGCGCACCAGCGGATCAGCGGCTTCTCCGGGCCGGCCCGTACGGTCACCATCTCCACCTCCGTCATCGCCCGGGGGAGCGGGGAACGCCCGGCCGCCTCGTGACACGACGCGCGCCCGGGCCCGGGCTGCCCTAAAGTCCTTGGCGTGACGCTGGAGATCGAGGGGTCGCCGCTGGCGCCCCGGCCGGTGGCGTACCGGACGGCGGAGGAGATCCGCGAGGACCGGCTGGCCGCTGCGCGCCGCACGGAAGCGGCGCTGCACGTCCTCCTCGTCACGCTCGTGTGGCTCGTCGTGGTGCCGTTCCTGCTCGGCTGGGGTCTGCTCGGCGCCCAGCGGGAGGCCGGCACGCTCGCCCTCGCCGCCCTGCTCGCCGTGGTGCTGCCGTTCACCGCGGCGGTGATCGCCACCCGCAGCCGGCTCTACTTCACCGGTGGCGTGTACGTGGTGCTGACCCTGGTCATGATGCTTCCCGCGATCAGCATCGTGCGGGCAGGATGAGCCCATGGCGGCGGAGAAGGAAGAACGCGACGGCGTACCCCTGACCAACCTGGACCAGGAGCTCTTCCCCGGCGCCGGGGCGACCAAGCGTGACCTCGTCGACTACCTCGACGCCGTCCGCGACCGCATCGTCCCGGTCCTGCGCGACCGGCCGCTCTCCGTGGTCCGGGTGCTGCGTGGCCAGGACAAGTTCATGCAGAAGAACCTGCCGAAGTACACGCCCGACTGGGTGCCGCGGACGAAGGTGTGGGCCGAGGCGTCGCACCGTGAGGTCCTGTACGCCCTCTGCAACGACCGCCGCACCCTGCTGTGGTTCGCCAACCAGCGCGCGGTCGAATACCACCCGACGCTGATGACGGTCGCCGACGTGCACCACCCGACCCACCTCATCATGGACCTCGACCCGCCGGAGGGCGGCGACTTCGGGCTGGCGGTGGCGGCGGCCCGGCTGGTCCGGCGGGCGCTCGCCGACGCCGGCCTGGACGGTGCGGTCAAGACCAGCGGTTCTAAGGGCCTGCACGTCTTCGTGCCGCTCGACGGCGTCGCGACCGAGGACGTGGCGGCGGCGACCCGGGCGGTGGCCGCCCGCGCCGAACGGCTCGACCCGGAGCTCGCCACGACCGCGTTCATCCGCGAGGACCGGCACGGCAAGGTGTTCCTCGACGCGACCCGTTCCGGTGGCGCGAGCGTGGCCGCCGCGTACAGCCCCCGGGTGCGGCCCGGGGTGCCTGTGTCGTTCCCGCTCTCCTGGGACGAGCTCGACGACGTGACGTCGGGGGACTTCACCGTGCACACCGCGCCCGCCCTGCTGGCCGGCCGGGACCCGTGGGCGGACGGCATGCCCGCACCGCAGAAGCTCGACGCCGGGCTGGTGGCTGAGGGCCACACCATCCCGGTGGCCCGGGTGGCGGCGATGCACGAGGGCAAGCGACGGGCCCGGGCGCGGCGCGCCGAGGGCTGACCGCGGTCACCCCGCGAGCGCTACGTCCGACCGGGAGGCGGGCAGGTCGCGGCGGCCCCGGAACGGGCCGAACAGCACGATCAGGCCGCTGAGGGCGTACTCGACGGAGAGCAGGACCAGGGCCGTGCGGGTGCCGAAGGCGGCCGCGGCCGCGCCGCCCAGCACGGCGCCCACCGGGATCGCGCCGTAGTTCACGAACTGCATGCAGGTCAGGATCCGGCCGAACATCGCGGGCGGACAGTACGCCTGCCGGAAGCTGCCGGAGATGACGTTCGCGGCCACCGCGCCGGCCGAGATCCCGGCCATTCCGGCGACGAACAGGGCCAGTCCGGGCCCCCGCGAGGCCCACGGCACCAGAAGCGACGCAAGACCGGTGGCGCTCTTGCAGGCGACGAGGGCGCGGGCGCCGCCGACCCGGCGTACCAGCAGCGGGGTCAGGCTCGCCGCGGCGACGCCGCCCACGCCGGAGACGGCGAGCAGCAGGCCCACCGCGGCCGTGCCGACCCGCACGTCACGGACCAGGAAGACCACGAGCAGCGCGTTCATGCCGGTCAGCGCCAGGTTCGCCGCGGCGCCGTGGACCATCAGATTCCGCAGGTACGGATCCCCCAGCAACCACCTGGCCCCCGCGGCGATGTCGGCGCGGATGCCCCGCCGCTCGACCGCCGCGGGCCGGCGCTCCGGCCGGCGGATGCGCCAGACGCAGAGCGCCGAGATCAGGAAGCTCAACCCGTCCACGACCAGCCCGGCGGCGGCGCTGACCGCGGCGATCAGCACGCCGCCCACGGCGGGCCCGGCGACCTGGGTGCCCGACTCGGTGCCGTACAGGACGGAGTTCGCGGTGACGAGGTCCGCGTCGTCGAACATCGCCGGCAGGTACGCCGTCCAGGCCACCGAGAAGAACACCGTGGCGACCCCGAGCGCCATCGCGACGACCAGCAACTGCCCCATCGTGAGCACGCCCAGCCACGCGGCCACCGGCACGCTGAGCACCACCACCGCGGACACCACGTCGGCGGCGAGCATCACCGGCCGGCGGGCGACCCGGTCCATCCAGGCGCCGGCGGGCAGCCCGACCAGCAGCCACGGCAGCCACGCGACCGCCGTGAGCAGGCTGACCTGGAACGGCCCGGCGTCGAGCACCTGTACGGCGATCAGCGGGGTGGCGACCCCGGCGACGGAGGTGCCGAGCTGGCTGACGGTCGTGCCCGCCCACAACCGGCGGAACGCGCCGTCGCGCAGCACGCCTCCGCGGCTGCCCTTGTGCAGCCGGCCGGTCACGGTCGCGCTTTCGCCCGGGCCGGTCACGGGCGGGCCGGGAAGCCGCGGCTGAACACGAAGACCGGCTCCCGTTCCGGGTCCTCGGGCCGGTCCCGGAAGCGGTCGATGACCTGCTGGAGCTCCCGGCTCAGCTCGGCCAGCTCCGCCGGGCTGAGCCGCAGGAAGCCGTCGGTGGAGAACGCGCTGTCCACCCACTCCCCGTCCCGGGACGCCGGGCTGCCCAGCCACGACGCGGTGAGCTCCACCTGCCGCTGCAGCCCCAGCGCCTCGGCCGCGTCGGCGGCGGCGAGGTCGGCCGCGTCCCCGGTGAAGTCGGCGACGTTCCAGCTGATGCTCCGGTCCGGCATGCGCCACCAGTGCTCCTTGCGGTTGCGCGCGAGCTCCGGCGCCTCCTCGATGAGCCCCGCCTCGGCCAGCACCCGCAGGTGGTGGCTGACGTTGGCGACGGCCTGGCCGGTGACGCGGGCGAGCACGCTCGGCATGGCCGGCCCGTCGACGCGGAGCACGTCCAGCAGCCGGCGCCGGACCGGATGAGCGACCGCCTTCAGCACGGCGGCGTCCTTGATCTGAGCCATGCCATCACCCTGTCATGGTAAAGAGCTGTTGCGCAAGAGCTCTTTACTTATGCTGGACGCATGGTGCGGGACCGGCAGACCGGAGACCTCGAAGAATGCGTACGCCTGCTCCGCGACGTGCACGAAGCCGACGGCTACCCGATGAACTGGCCCGCCGACCCGATCAGCTGGCTGTCCCCACCGGGCCGGCCCCTCGTGGTGCTCCGCGACGGATCGGTCGCCGGGCACGTGGTGGTGACCCCGGCCGGCGAGCTGAGCCGGCTCTTCGTGGACCCCGCGCGGCGCGGCCGAGGACTCGCATCTCTGCTGGTCACTACGGCGGAGCGGTACGGCGCCCGTTGGCTGGAGGTGGTCGACGGGCGCGCCGCCGGCTTCTACGAGCGGCTGGGCTGGATTCTGACAGGGACGAAGCGCGCGGAGTGGGACGCGTCCGTGCGACTGCGGTGCTATCGCAAAGCACAGTGATGCCACAGGTGACGCACAGCGGCGGCCGGTTAGCTCGATACAGCCGACCAGAAAGGGCGTCCACTGATGGAAGACAACGCCGCGTACGTGCGCCGCGTCCACGACAAGGGCCTGCAGTTCGATCTGCGTACGATGTCCCGCCGCCGGCTGCTGGCCGCGCTCGGTGGCGCCGGGGCGCTGGCCCTCGTCGGAGCCTGCGGCACCGGCGCGGAGGCGGAGACCACCCCGGCGGCGTCCGCGTCGAACGGTGGCTCGCCGAACGGTGGCTCGCTGGCCGAGGTGGAGTCGGAGACCGCGGGACCCTATCCGGCCGACGGTTCCAACGGGCCCGACGTGCGCACCCTCGACGGGATCGTGCGCAAGGACATCCGGTCGTCGTTCGGGGGAGCCGGCGGCACTGCTGAGGGCGTACCCCTGGAATTCTCTCTGGTCGTGAAGGACCTCGACGGCGCGGCGGTGACCGGCGCGGCCGTCTATGCGTGGCATTGCGACCGGGACGGCAACTACTCGCTGTATTCCACCGGCGTCACGGACCGGAACTACCTGCGCGGCATCCAGCAGACCGACGACACCGGTACGGTCGCCTTCACCAGCATCTTCCCGGCCTGTTACTCCGGCCGCTGGCCGCACATCCACTTCGAGGTCTACTCCTCGCTGGACGACGCCACCAGCGGCTCCGGCCCGATCGTGAAGACCTCACAGATCGCACTGCCCGAAGACATCGCCAAGACGGTGTACGCGACAGCCGGGTACAGCAAGAGCGTGACCAACCTGGGTCAGGTCACGCTCGCCACGGACAATGTGTTCGGCGACGATTCGGCGGCCCGCGAACTGGCCACGGTGACGGGCAGCGTGGACGCCGGCTACCGGGCGACCCTCACCATCGCGATCGACCCGTCCGGCGAGGAGACCGGCGGCAGCGCACCCGGCGGTACCCCGCCGTCCGGCGGTACCCCGCCGTCCGGCGGCCCCGGCGGCCCTCCGCCCTCGCGCCCCTGACGTGGGATATCCCACAGCGCGGCACTTGTCGACCGATCGGGGTACGTCGAACGGGCCATAGCCTTCGGTCGATGCCGCTGTCCAGAATCATCACTCATGACCGCGCCCGCGAACGACGCCTTGCTCATCACGCTGCTCGCCGTGTTCACCGCCTGCGCCGGCTACGCGGCCGGCCGCCTGCACCAGTGGTACCGGACCGGCCTGGACCGCGACGAGGCGTACCGGGACGGCTACGACACGGCGACCCGCAGCGTCTTCAGCATGGCGGCCCGGCTCATCGGCCCCCGCCGCGCGATCCGCGGCACGGCGGTCGTGACCTCGGCCACGATCACCCCCGCGGTGATCACGACGGCCGGGATGACCGCCGGCGCCGACCAGACGACGCTGCCCATCAGTGAGCGGTCGTCGTCGGCCGGCTCCCTTTCGGGGCCGGAGCGCTCCTCCTCGGCCGTTGTTCTTTCGGCCGGCGTCATCACCTCGGAGGACGACGGGTCGCCGGACGAGGGCTCGGGCGGGCGGCACCTCGTGCCGGACGAGCTCGTGTCGGCGCCCACCTACCGGCTGCCGCCGGACCGGGTCGCGCGGGCCAAGGTGCGCCAGGCGCCGGCCGCGGGGGACGAGGAACAGGAGACGACGCGGCTGCCGTCCGTACCCCGGCCGAGGTCGTCCTGAAAGTGTCGTACCGGGGCGCTAGCGTGCCGGAATGGTCACGGTGCAGCAGGTCAGAACGGTCGCGCTGGGGTTGCCCCGCACGACGGAGCATCTGATCCACGACCGGGTCAAGTTCCGGGTCGGCGCGATCGTCTACGTGGCGTTCTCCCGGGACGAGACGGTCATGGGGTTCGGCTTCCCCAAGGTCGAGCGGCAGGCCCTGGTCGACTCCGAGCCCCGCGTCTTCCACCTGCCGGACGCGTCGAACATGCGGTTCCAGTGGGTGCAGGCGTGGCTGTCCGAGCTGGACCCTGCCCGGATGGAGGAGCTGGTGGTGGACGCGTGGCGCATGGTGGTCCCGAAGCGGGTCGCCGCGGCCTACGTGGCCGGCCTGCCGGACCGCCGATAGCCTGGGTGGCGGGCCACGTCCTGCCGCCCATCACCAGGCCGATGCCGACGCGCTGGCCTTGGCCATCGCGCCCAGCTTGCCGTCGCGCCGACCGGCCCTGAGCCGCCCGCCCCCTGTCCGCGGCGGCCGTTCCCGGCTCCGCTCGGTTACTCCCAGCGGAATTTGCGCGCGGCGGCCGTCAGCGCGACCACCGCCCACAGCGTGAGGCTCAGCCAGATCGTGCCCGGCACCGCCGTGCCGTGGGTGAGCGTGTCGCGCAGCGCCTCCGCGTGGGCGGCGAGGGGGAGCAGGAACCAGCCTGCCGTGCCGAGGCCGGGCGCCGCGAACATGATGCCGCCCGCCGCGAGCATCAGCACGTAGATGAGGGTCGCCGCGGCCGTGACGGTCTCCGGGCGCATCAGGCCGGCGATGAACAGCGCGAGCCCGCAGTACGCCGCGGTCGCCAGCACCGTCACGCCGATCGCGGGCAGCAGCTCGGTCAGGTCCGGGCGCCAGCCCGCCACGACGCCCACCGCGGCCAGCGCCAGGATCTGCAGGCCGACCAGGCACAGGATCGCCGCGGTCTTGGCGAACAGCAGGCCGGGCCGGGTCAGCGGCGAGGCGCCGAGGCGTTTCAGCACGCCGTAGCTGCGCTCGTACCCGGTGGTGATCGCCTGTCCGGTGAACGCCGTCGACATGACCGTGAGGGCCAGGACGCCGGGTACGACGTACCCGAGGCGGTCGTCGGTGGGCAGATTGGTCGCGTGCGTGAGGCCCGCACCCAGCAGGACCAGCAGCGGTACGCCCATCGCCAGCACCACCGCCTCGCCGCGGCGGGCGGTCAGCACCAGTTCCATGCGGATCTGCGACCGGAGGATGGTGCGCATCGGCGCCCGGCGCGGGGCGGGCGTGAACGTGCCGGTGCTCGCGGTCATCGGGAAGCTCCTGCGGTCAGGGCGAGGTACACGTCCTCGAGGGTGCGGCGGCGGGTGTTCACCGCGGTCACCCTCGCGCCGGCCTGCGCGAACCGGGTGAGGACCGCGGCTATCGCGTCGGTGTCGAGGGCGCCGGCGACGGCGTACTCCCCCGGTGCCTCCTCGGTGACCTTGGCGTCCAGCCCCGCGGCCAGCGCGGCGATCGGCAGGCCGGGCTCCGCGCGTACCTGAAGGAGGTCGATGCCGGCGGCGGCCGTGAGCTCCGCCGGCGTGCCCGTCGCCGCGACCCGGCCGCCGTCGATGATCACGACGTGGTCGGCGAGGCTCTCCGCCTCGTCCAGCAGGTGCGTGGTCAGCAGCACGGACACACCGTCGGCGCGGAGATCCTCGACCAGCTCCCAGGTGGTCCGGCGCGCGCCCACGTCCATGCCGGCGGTGGGCTCGTCGAGGAACACCAGCTCGGGCCGGCCGACCAGCGCGACGGCCAGCGACAGCCGCTGCTGCTCACCACCGGACAGCCGCCGGAAGGTCGTCTTGGCGAATTTCCGCAGACCCAGCCGGTCGAGCAGCATGTCCACATCGAGCGGATTCGCGGAGTACGAAGCAAAGAGCCGCAGGATCTCGCCGGCCGTCGCCCACGGGTAGACGCCACCGGACTGCAGCATGATCCCGAGGCGCGGCATGAGCGCGTCGTGGTCGCCGGTCGGGTCCAGGCCGAGAATGCGTACGGATCCGCCGTCGGGCTTCCGGAACCCCTCGCAGACCTGCAACAAGCTCGTCTTCCCGGCGCCGTTGTCACCCAGCAGCGCCAGGATCGACGCCCGTGGCACTGTCAGCGAGACACCGTCCACAGCGGTGACCTCGCCGTACCGGACGATGACGTCCTGCACGTCCACGGCGGCTTCGGGCATGCCGAAACTGTACTGTCCGCCGGGCCGGCTCCCGCCGCGCACCGCCGCGGTGTGGCGTACGCCCCGCTCCGGCATCGATGGGCCGGCGTCATTGGCATTTACGGGCCCGTCGTCGTTCGGTAAGGTTCGTTGCTGGGAGCGCTCCCAGCGTTCCCCGTTCTGCGGGGGCAGGCCGCCGGCCCGGGCCGGTTCCCCCTGGAAACCTGTCAGTCACACAGGTACCCGGCCGGCGGCCTGACACATTCGCCCTGCCCGGCCTGCTGCTGGCCGGTCTGCCGTTTCCCGCGCTCCTGTTGCGCGGCCTTGGCGGAGCCCTCGGCCTCGCCGGCACGGCGGTGCGTCGTCGTCGCCCGGCTGCTCGGTAGGGTGCTGCCCATGACGGGCGCGGTGACGGCGGTGGAGATCTTCACGGACGGCGCCTGCGTGCCGAATCCCGGCCCCGGCGGCTGGGGCGCCGTCCTGCGCTGGGGCGCCCGCGAGAAGGACCTCTGCGGCGGCGAGGCCACGCCGACCACCAACAACCGCATGGAGCTCATGGCGCCGATCCAGGCACTCGAGAGCCTGACCCGGGCCCCGCTGCGCGTGCTGCTGTACACCGACAGCATCTACGTCCGCGACGGCATCACGAAGTGGCTGCCCCGCTGGCAGGCCAACGGCTGGCAGACCTCGGCCAAGCAGCCGGTGAAGAACGTCGACCTGTGGCAGCGCCTCGACGCGGCGGTCCGGCGCCATGACGTCGAATGGCACTGGGTGAAGGGCCACGCGGGACATCCGGAGAACGAGCGCGCCGACCGCCTCGCCGCCCGCGGCCTGAAGGAGGCGTTGGCGGCGCGCTGATTCGCCGCACGGCACGTCTCCGCAGCTCGTAACGCCGCCGGGTGTCGCTTACGGCGTGCCCGGGTCCAGGTGCTGCAGGGCGCGCAGGAAGGTGCGCCGGTCCGCCGGCGGCAGCTCCGCGAGCAGGCGTTCCTCCTCGGCCCGGATCGCGCGGCGCACGGCCGTGTGGACCCGCCGCCCCTCGGGCGTCAACCGCAGCAGCCGTACGCGCCGGTCCGCCGGATCGGGCTCCCGTTCGATGAGGCCGCGCTCCTGCAGGTCGTCCAGGTCGGCGATGATCCGCGTCTTGTCCGCGCCGATGGCCCGCGCGAGGGCCGCCTGGGTGCGCATGGGTTCGTCGGCGAGCGCGGTCAGCACGACATAGCCCCACATCGACACGTGGTGCGCGGCGAGGATCGGGCGTTCGGCCGCCATGAGGGTACGGCCGAAGCGGCCCACCATGGCGGCGAGGTCGGGGCGGTCGTCGGCCACGGGTGCACGATAGCGATTGACATACCGTACGCATGAGCGGATCGTAAGCGCATGCATATGATTGAGCTTGACGAGCGGGCGGTGCGCGCCTCCGTGACTGTCGTGGCCGGGGTCTCGCCGGACGACCTTCCGCGACCGACGCCGTGCGCGGAATGGGACCTGGCCACCCTCCTCGCCCACATGACCGTGCAGCACCGGGGCTTCGCGGCGGCGGCCGCCGGACGGGGCGCCGATCCCGCGCTGTGGGTTCCGGCACCGCTCGCCGCGGACTTCGCCGCCGGCTACGCGGCCGCCGCCGAGGAGGTGATCAGCGCGTTCGCCGCCCCGGGCGTCCCGGACCGGGGCTTCGACGTGCCCGAGTTCGGAGCGCAGGCGGTGCCCGGGCACATGGCGATCGGCTTCCACTTCGTCGACTACCTCGTGCACGGCTGGGACGTGGCGGCCGCGATCGGCAGCCCGTACGAACCGGACGCCGACCTGGTCGAGGCGGCCCTGCCGATCGTCGAGGCTGTCCCGGACGACGAGCGCCGGCTCCAGCCGGGAGCGCCGTTCGCGCCGGCCCTGCCTGACCCCGGCACGGGACCGTTCGACCGGCTTCTCGCCCTGCTGGGCCGGAGCCGCCGGCAGAGTGTCACACCCGGCCGCTAGCGTTCGCGACGTCCGTCGGATGGACACGGCGCGGGCCCGGCTCGACCATGGGTGGCGTGCCGCACATCGATCTGCCCGGGTTGCCGGGCATCGCCGCTCTCCTCGCCCGCTACCCGCTGACCGCCGCCCCGCTCAACGACCTGGCCCAGACCCTGCTCCGCGGCCCGTCGCCGCTGAGTCCGGGCGAACGGGAGGCGATCGCGGCGTACGTCTCGCAGCGCAATGACTGTGCGTTCTGCGCCGGCACCCACGGGGCGGTCGCGCGGTATCTGCTCGACCGTGAAGGGCGGAGCGCCGACGATGCCGAGGCCGACCCGAAGATGAGGGCGCTGCTGGCCATCGCCGAGAAGGTCCGGCTCGACGGGCGCAGCGTCGCCGCGGACGATGTCGCCCGGGCGCGCGAGCAGGGCGCCGACGATCGGGCGGTGCATGACACGGTGCTGATCGCGGCCGCGTTCAGCATGTTCAACCGGTACGTCGACGGGCTGGCCACGGTGGCCCTGCCGAGCCCGGAGGCATACGAGGGGCACGCGAAGCACCTGGCGGAGAACGGCTACCTGGCACCGCCGGCGGGTTGACGACGGGGCCGGTGTCCATCGATCGGTGGACACCGGGTGACCGTCTCCCGGTCGTCCCGCCGGGCACCTCTCTACCGCGATTCTCGATGGCATGACAGCGATCAAGGCGCGCGGACTGCGCAAGACCTACGGCACCCAGATCGCCGTGGACGGGATAGATCTGGACATCGCCACCGGTGAGGTGTTCGCGCTGCTCGGCCCGAACGGGGCCGGGAAGACCACCACTGTGGAGATTCTGGAGGGGCATCGGCGCCGCACCGGCGGTGACGTCTCCGTTCTCGGGGAGGACCCCGGGTCCGCCTCCCGGGCATGGCGGACCCGGATCGGCATCGTGCTGCAGACCGCCTCGGACGCCGGCGACCTCACCGTCGCCGAGGTGGTCCGGCATGTGGGCGGGTTCTATCCGCGGTCGCGGCCGGTCACCGACGCCATCGAGCTGGTCGGGCTGGAGGACAAGGCGGGCGCCAGGGTACGGACGTTGTCCGGCGGGCAGCGGCGCCGGCTCGACGTGGCGCTGGGCATCGTGGGCCGTCCCGAGCTGGTGTTCCTCGACGAGCCCACGACCGGTTTCGACCCGGAGGCGCGGCGGCAGTTCTGGGCGCTGATCCGGGCGCTGGCCGCCGAAGGGACGACGATCCTGCTGACCACGCACTACCTGGACGAGGCAGAGGCGCTCGCGGACCGGCTCGCCGTGATCGCCGGCGGGGTCATCGTGGCCGAGGGGACGCCCGCGACGCTGGGTGGGCGGTCGGCCGCGGGCGCGGTCGTGCGGTGGGGCGGCGATCAGGAGATCCGTACGGACGACCCGGCCGCGCTCATCGCCGGGCTGGTCGGGCGGGGCGCCGACCTGAGCGGCCTCACCGTGAGCCGCCCGAGCCTCGAGGACACGTACCTGAGCCTGATCGGAGAAGCCCGATGACCAGCACCCTGACGATCGGCCGCCGGCGTGGTGGCATCGAGATCCTGCAGTTCGTCCGGGACCGGACGGCGATGATCTTCACGTTCCTGTTCCCGGCGCTGCTGCTCCTGCTGTTCGGCTCGATCTTCGGCGAC
The DNA here is from genome assembly GCF_016464385.1 of Nucisporomicrobium flavum. Classification (GTDB taxonomy): domain Bacteria; phylum Actinomycetota; class Actinomycetes; order Mycobacteriales; family Micromonosporaceae; genus Actinoplanes; species Actinoplanes flavus_A. Next base: position 523,898 of record NZ_JADMLH010000003.1, read on the forward strand.
GACTACGACCACCCCGGGCTGAGCGCGGCGCGGGTCTTCTCCGCGAGCATGATCGCGTACGGGATCGTGTCGACCGCGTTCATCACGATGGGCGTCGGCATCGCCACCGACCGGGAGGACGGCACGCTGAAGCGGCTGCGCGGCACCCCGGCGACCGCCGGCGCGTACTTCCTCGGCAAGCTCATCCTGGTGGCGGCGCTGACCGCGGCCGAGGTGCTGGTGCTGCTCGGCGTGGGTGTGCTGTTGTTCGACATGCCGTTGCCGTCGGACGCCGGGCGGTGGTTCACCTTCGGATGGCTGTTCCTGCTCAGTGTCGTCGCCTGCGGCCTGCTGGGCATCGCCGCGAGCGCGCTGGTGCGCTCCGCCCGTACGGCGGGAGCGGTCCTGAATGTCCCCGTCGTCGCGTTGCAGTTCCTGTCCGGGGTCTTCATCCACCCGATCACGCAACTGCCGGACTGGATGATCACTGTGGCGTCGATCTTCCCGGTGAAGTGGATGGCGCAGGGCTTCCGGTACGTGTTCCTGCCGGACTCGGCGGCGGACCTCGAGGCCGCCGGGGCGTGGGAGCTCGGCCGGATCGCCTTGGTGCTCGGCGGCTGGTGTGTGATCGGATTGGTGCTGTGCCTGCTGACGTTCCGCTGGACGAACCGCCGCGACGGATGACCACGGCCGGTGCCCCGCGGCGGCTCATGGACGAGGTGCTGTGGGATGTCTTCTTCGCCGTCGTCGCCCTCGGGGTGGCGACGGCGGTGGCCGTCCAGGACGCGCCCGGCCGGGTCGCCGGCCTGGCGAGCATCGCCGCGATCGCCCTCCTCTACGCCGCGTGGGGCCGGCGGCTGGTGCGCAAACAGCGTCAGGGCATCGGGTACGCGGTCACGGTCCTCGCCGTCTTCGCGAGCGGCGCGGCCGCCTCGGACATGGTGAGCTACCTGCTGTTCGGCCTCTGCCCGATGTTGTTCATGCTGCTCGACCTGCGGCCCGCGCTCGTGGCGGTGGTGGTCGCGAACCTCACGCCGCTGGCCGTCGGCTTCGCCGCGAACGGGTTCGACGCCGGATACCTCCTGCATGTCGGGCCGGTGTTCGTGATGACCGCGGGCGCCGCCGCCTGGCTGGGTGTCTGGATCAACCGGGTGGTGCGGCAGAGCACCGAACGCGCGGAGCTCATCGCCGAGCTGGAGCGCAGCCGCGCCGAGGTGGCCCGCCTGTCGCACGAGGCCGGCGTCGCCGCCGAGCGGGCCCGGCTCGCCGGCGAGATCCACGACACCCTGGCCCAGGGCTTCACCAGCATCATCACGCTGCTGCAGGCCGCGGATCCGGCGCTCGCCGACGAGCGGCTCGCGCTGGCCGTGCGGACGGCCCGGGAGAATCTGGCCGAGTCGCGTGCGCTGGTCGCCGCCCTCGCGCCGCCCGCGCTGGGCGACGGTTCGCTGCTGGATGCCGTACGCCGGCAGGCGGCCCGCGCCGCGGAGGACTCGGGGGCGTCGTCGTCGTTCCGGACGACCGGGGAGGCGAGGCCGTTGCCGACCGCCGTGGAGGTCGTGCTGCTGCGGGCGGCGCAGGAGGCGCTGACCAACGTACGGCGGCACGCGGCCGCGAGCGACGTGTCGGTGCTGCTGGCGTACGAGGCGGAGAAGGTGCGGCTGGTGGTGCGCGACGACGGCCGGGGCTTCGACCCGGGGCGGCGGCACGGTTTCGGCCTCGACGGCATGCGGGCACGCGCCGGTCAGGTCGGCGGGACGCTGACCGTCCGCAGTGAGCCGGGTGCCGGCGCCACGATCGAGCTGGAGGTTCCCGCGTGATCCGGATCCTGCTGGTGGACGACCATCCGGTGGTACGGCACGGCCTGCGCGGCATGCTGGAGGCAGAGCCGGACCTGACCGTGGTGGGCGAGGCCTCGTCGGGCGCCGAGGGTGTCGAGCGGGCGGTCGAGCTGAGCCCCGACATCGTGCTCATGGACCTGCGGATGCCCGGCGGGGACGGCGTCGACGCGACGGCTCAGATCCTCGCGCGCACCCGGGGCGTCCGCGTGATGGTGCTGACCACGTACGAATCGGACCGTGACATCCTGCGCGCCATCGAGGCCGGAGCCGGCGGCTATCTGTTGAAGGACGCGTCGCCGGCGGAGTTGGCCGGCGCGGTGCGAGCCGCCGCCCGGGGTGAGACCGTGCTGGCGCCCAGCGTCGCGTCCACCCTGGTGCGTCAGGTGCGCAGCCCCGCGCCGCCGACCCTGTCGCAGCGTGAGGCGGAGGTGCTGCGGCTGGTCGCGCGCGGCTTGACGAACGCCGACATAGGCCGGGAGCTGTTCATCTCGGAGGCCACGGTCAAGACGCATCTGCTGCGCGCGTTCAACAAGCTGGACGTGGCGGACCGGACGGCGGCCGTGACCCGGGCGATGGCGCTCGGCATCATCTGAGCGGGCAGCCGAACGGCGGGAGCGTTCCCAACGTGGGAAGCGCCTTCGGCGGTCGATGAGCGAAAAGAGTCTGCGCCCCGGGACTTACGCGGTGAAGGTCATCCGCAGCATGATCACTATCGGTCGCACTACTCCTACGTGGACCGATGTCAAGTGGGCCGATCGGTGGGCGTGTCTCACATCCGGATGGTTTCTGCCAGGCCGGATGTCCCATCCGGCCGGTGCTGACATCGATGATCACAAGTTGCCCCTGGACGCGTTGCGAGTCGGCTGTGTTACCGTGCGGGTCCGCGAATTCCCCTACCGGACAAATCACGAGTGCCAATGCGTCCAAACCGGACATCGTTCGGGGGCGGGAGAAAGCCTTCCGTCACGCTCGGGACGACTGCTATTTTGTCCGATGTAGACCGGAGTTCACCTGCAATGCATGGGGATGCCCTCCGCATCGGCATCCGAAATTCAAGATGTTCCTCAGTAAAGATTGCGACACGCGGGGTCGGGCCCGGCCCGATTCTCGTCTAGCGTTCACCGCCTGGGCGTCCTTGCGCTTGTACGTCGTGGGCCAAGGGGTGGGGGGCGTGGAAAGAGTGGTATTCGCAGAATTGCCGAGTGGGCGTGGGGTCTCACTGGAGGCAGAGGCGTCGTGACAACGACGGGAACAACGGCGGGTAACGCCGACACACAAGACATACCGAAAATCGCAGAGTATTCGGATGCCACCGAAAGGGAAATCGGTGACATCTGGGCGCGGGGCCATGCCGACCGCTGGGTGTGGGAGGCGCGGTACGTCAAGCTGCTCCTGGTCATCGACTTCGGAGCGACGCTCGTGGCGACGCTGGCCGCGTTCGTGCTCCGGTTCCAGGGCGCGGCGTACGCGAACTGGTACCTCGCCCTTTCCGCGCTCATTCCGCCGGTCTGGGTCGGACTGCTCGCGCTGACGCACGCGTACGAGCGCCGCGTGTTGTTCGTCGGCGGTGAGGAATACCAGCGGGTGCTGCGCGCCGGTGTCCGCCTGACCGTCGGGATGGCGCTGGCGTCGTACGTGTTCAAAGCCGACATCGCGCGCGGCTATCTGCTCATCGCGCTGGTCCTGACGACGCTGTTCTCGTTGGCCGGCCGGTTCGTGTTACGGAGGATCCTGCACCGGGCGCGCCGCCGGGGCGCCTGCATGCACCGCGTGCTCGTGCTGGGTCACGCGCCGGCCGTCGCGCAGATGACCCGGCAGCTGCACCGGCGCTACCACCACGGACTGCAGATCATCGGCGCCTGCCTGCCGGCCGACCAGCTCGCCGACGCGGCCCGCACGCTGGAGGTGCCGGTCTTCGGGGCGCTCGGTGCCGCCGCCAACTCGGCCGCCGCGGCGGGGGCGGACACCGTCATGGTGCTGTCCTGCCCGGAGCTGGACGGTCCGATGCTGCGCCGGCTCGCGTGGGAGCTGGAGCGCGACGACATCGACCTGATCGTGTCGTCGTCGCTGGTGGACACCGCGGGGGACCGGATCACCGTGCGCCCGGTGGACGGGCTGCCGATGATGCACATCGAGCATCCGCGGCTCTCCGGCGGCCGGCGGCTCATCAAGTCCGTCTTCGACGTCTCCGTCGCGGCGCTGCTGCTGATCCTGTTCGCACCCCTGTTCCTCGTCATCGCGCTGGTCATCAAGCTGGACACCGGCGGGCCGGTCTTCTTCCGGCAGGTCCGCGTGGCGCGCGGCGGCGAGATGTTCCGCATGTACAAGTTCCGCACGATGCACACCGATGCCGAGGCGCGGTTCGCGGCGATGCGGGAACAGAACGAGTTCGCCGGCGTGCTCTTCAAGATCCGGGAGGATCCGCGGGTCACCCGGTGCGGCCGTTTCCTGCGCCGGTACTCGCTGGACGAGCTGCCGCAACTCATCAACGTGCTGCTGGGGGAGATGTCGCTCGTGGGGCCGCGCCCGCCGCTGCCCAGCGAGGTCGAGCAGTACCCGCAGGACATGCGCCGGCGGCTGGTCGTCAAGCCGGGGATGACCGGGCTGTGGCAGGTGAGCGGGCGGTCGGATCTGTCGTGGGAGGACTCGATCCGGCTGGACCTGCGGTACGTGGAGAACTGGTCGCTCACCGTCGACCTGGTGATCCTCATGCGCACCGCGATGGTCGTGTTGCGGGGCGCAGGCGCGTACTAGACGCGCGGGGCGATGAAGGGGATCGTGCGGTCGGGACACCGCGGGATGTGGGGACGGTTCGGTGGTATTGCTGTATTTCGTCGCGGCCTTGGCCGTTGTGGTTCCGGCCGTCGCCGGGCCGTTGCTGGCGTACGGGCCCGGGCGGCGGCTCGCGCGTGGCCGGCTCGCGGGCAAGACGCGGGAGGCCGTGGCGGGTCTGGTGACGACACTGGGCCGCCCGGCCACCGCGGCCGTCTTCGTGCTGTTCTGGTCGGCGCTGACGATCGCCGTGTTCTGGCCCGTCGGCCTGCTGGCGCACAGCCTCGAGGACGCCGTGGACTGGCCGGTGCTGCTGTGGGTGACCGACCGCCGCAACCCCGCCTTCGAGGACTTCAACTGGTTCTACACCGCGCTGGGTGACCGCGAGCCGCTGAAGCGGGTCGTCGTGGTGGCCGCCGTGGTCTTCGCGGTGCTGTGGCGCCGGCGGTTCTGGGTCCCGCTGCTCGCCATCCTCGCCAGCTTCCCGCTCGAGCAGTACGTCCAGGGCATCCTGGCCAAGGTGGTGGACCGCGGCCACCCGCCGACCGGGCTGGGCACGTACCCGTCCGGCGGCATCGCCCGCATCGTGATGACGTTCGGCGTGATCGCGCTCTTCGCCGCCCTGACGTGGCGGCTGTCGCGGCGCTGGCACGTCGCGCTCGGCACGGTGGTGTTCGTCATGGCCACGTACGAGGGCTACTCCCGCCTGTACACGCAGAAGCACTGGCTGACCGACGTCATCACGGGCCTGGTCTTCGGGCCGGCGCTGTTCCTCGGGTTCGCCCTCGCGGTGTGCATCCTGGCCGGTCGGTACCCGCGCCCGGAGTCACCGGCGGCCGCGCCGGTCGCCGCGCGCGAGCCCGAGGCGGTCGGCGCACCGTGACCACGCTGCTCGTCGCGTCCACCGGCGGCCACCTCGCCGAACTGCACGACCTGGCGCCCCGGCTCGGCCTGGGCGCGCGACGCTGGGTGACGTTCGACAGCCCGCAGAGCCGGTCCCTGCTGGACGGTGAGGACGTGGTGTTCGTGCCGCCGGCCACGAGCCGGGACGTCGCCGGGGTGCTGCGCGAGATGGTCGTCGCCCGCCGCATGCTCCGCTCCGAGCGGTACGAGCACGTCATCAGCACCGGGGCCGCCGTCGCGATGGCGTTCTTCCTGCCGGCCACCGCAGCCGGGGTGCCGTGCTCGTACATCGAGAGTGCGACCCGGACGCAGGGCCCGTCGCTGACCGGCCGGCTGGCCGCGCGGGTGCCGCGGGTGCGGCTCTACACGCAGTACCCGGCCTGGGCCGCGGGAGCGTGGCGGTACGGCGGGTCCATCTTCGACGCGTTCGAGGCGGAGGCGTTCGCCGACCCGCCACCGGTGCGCAAGGTGGTCGTGACTCTCGGCACGCACCAGCGGTACACGTTCCCGCGCCTGCTCACCCACCTCGTCGGACTGCTCCCGCCGGAATGGGACGTCCTGTGGCAAGTAGGTTCGACCGTTATCGATAAGATGCCCGCCGGCGCCCGCAGGCAGGTGCCGATCGGCGAGATGCGCCAGGCCCTGGCGGAGGCGGACGCGGTCATCTCGCACGCCGGCGTGGGTTCCGCGCTGGCGGCGATGCAGGCGGGCAAGCGCGCCGTGTACGTCCCGCGACGCCGCGCCCACGGTGAGCACGTCGACGACCACCAGGTCGAGATGGCTCGGGAATTGGAAGGCAGGAAACTCGTCGTGGCCCGTGAGGTGGAGGAGCTCACCCTCGCGGACCTGGAAACTGCGGCAGCTTGGTCCGTACGATCCGTCCCCGGCGTCGCGCCGTTCCGGCTGGTTCGCTCGCCTGACCACCCACAAGCGGACTGAAGCCGTCCGTACGGTCGATGGCGTACCGACCGTCGCCGAACCAGGCTGCGTCAATCCTCACGTTCCGATTAGGAGGGCTCGTGTCCCTGAAGCGTCGACTCCGGTCGCGGCGGCTCACCAGGTTGCTGGTGCCGGCCGCGGTGACGAGTCTGACGGTCGCTCTGACCGCCATACCGGCCAGCGCCGTGTACGTACCGCCGAGCGCATCGGCCACCATCGTCACGGCCAACCCGGCGGACAACACACCGCACGCCAAAGACGGGAGCATGCGCGCCTTCGCACAGATCGGTAACACGGTCTACGCGGGCGGCTCCTTCACCGGCGTCAAGGCGGACGGCGCCACCAGTTGGTCGACCGCGAACAACCTCATCGCGTACGACGCCACCACCGGCGCCCTGAAGACCGGATTCACCCCGGCCATCGACGGCGCCGTGCAGACCCTCGCGGTCAGCCCCGACGGCAAGCTCATCGTGGGCGGCAGCTTCGGCACGGTGAACGGCGTGGCACGCAAGAACCTCGTCGAGCTCGACCCGGCGACCGGCGCGACGATCACCAGCTGGGTGGGTCGTGGCGATGGCGGCGTCGTCCGCCGGGCGATCGTGCACGACAACTACCTCTACATCGCCGGCGCGTTCCACTGGGTCAACGGCACCGAGCACTCCCTCCTGGCGCGGCTGAACGCCACGACGGGCGCGATCGACTCCACCTTCCAGGTCGACGCGAGCGGCGCGCGGCCGTACGACAACTCGACGGAGCTGATCTGGGGCCTGGCCGTCGCGCCGGACGGCGACACGGTCGTGGCGGTGGGCAACTTCACCTCCGTCAACGGCAACGCCCGCAACCAGGCGGTCATGATCGACACCTCGGGCACGCCGACCGTCGCCGACTGGAACACCGACCGGTACGTCGCCGCCTGCTACAGCGGCACGTTCCCGTTCTACGCGCGCGACGTCGACTTCTCCGACAACGGTGACTACTTCGTCATCATCGCCGACGGTGGCCGGGGTGACGCGTACTGCGACGCCACCGCCCGCTGGGAGACGGCCGACCGCGGCTCGAACGTCAAGGCCACCTGGGTCGACTTCACCGGCACCGACTCGGTCACCTCGGTCGAGGTCACCGGCGGCGTCGTCTACGTCGGCGGGCACTTCCGCTGGCAGAACAACGCCAACGGCAACGATGCGCAGGGCGCCGGCGGGGTGAGCCGGTACGGCATCGCCGCGCTGGACCAGCAGAACGGCGTACCGCTGAACTGGAACCCGACCCGTTCGCCCGGCAGCGAGCTGCCGTCCGGCGGCACCAACTGGGGTCCGATCATGTGGGAGCTGTGGTCCGGCCCGAACGGCCTGTTCGCCGGGTACGACTCCGACGGCCTCGGCAACGAGTACCACGGCCGGATGGGGTACTTCTCCAAGTCCGGCGGCCGCACGATCGCCGTCCAGGACGCGCCGCAGGCCGACTCGGGCTTCCTGTACCTCGGTGCGGGCAACGGGCAGGTGACCAAGGTGTCGTTCGGTTCCGGCGGTATCGGCACGCCGGCGACGGTGAGCCAGCCGCAGCTGACCAGCGCCAAGGCCGCGTTCGCGCTCTCCAACAAGCTGTACTGGGCCAAGACGGACAGCACGAAGCCGACCGGCAGCGTGCTGAACGTGTCGATGCTCACCGGCGGCACCATCGGGGCGCCGTGGGAGAGCAGCGGCTGGAACACTTCCTGGTTCAACGCCGCCAGCATGACCGGCGCCTTCTACCTGCAGGGCCGCATGTACTACACGACCTCGTCGAGCAACTCGCTGTTCTACCGGTACCTGACCCCGGACGGCTCCGTTGTGGGCTGCACCGCGTTCACGTTGCCGACAACGGGTATCGACTGGCGCACTGTGCGTGGTATGACCTGGGTGGCGGGGAAGCTCGTCTATGGCTCCACCAACGGTTCGCTGCGATCGGTCGACTTCGACCCCGCGGCGAGCACGGCGGTGGTGGGCTCGACGGCCACCGTGGTCGCGGCGCCCACGGCGGAGGCCACCTGGAACAACCCGACCCTGTTCTTCGCCACCTCGTAGCGAGGAACGCACCTCGGGGCATCCTCCCCGGCCGGGCAGCGAAGCCCGGCCGGGGAGTTGTCCGAAATCGGTAAACAACTGCATGTCGGGGAGAGACGACACATGGATGTGAGTGATTCCGTCGCCGCGAGCCGGCAGCGGGTCGTCGGCTTTGCGGACGTGGTACGGATTCCGCTGCGCCGCTGGCGCATCGTGGCCACCGTCGCCGGCATCGTGACGGTGGCGGCGCTCGCGTACCTGCTCTTCTTCCCGGCCACCTACCGGGCCACCACCGTGGTGGTGCTGCGGCCCGTGGTCACCGACCCGTTCACGCTGCCGTCCAGCGGCGCGGACCGGGCCATCAACATGACGGCCGAGAACGGCATCGCGCTCGGCAACGACGTCATCGACTCGACGGCGCGGATCCTCAGCCGGGATCCGGAGGACGTGCGGGAGGCGCTGAGCACCGAGGTGCCGACCGGTGGCCAGGTGCTGCGCTTCCAGTACACCAGCGACTCCGAGCGCAGCGCGATCACCGGCGCGAACACGGCCGCCGAGACGTACCTGCGGGTCCGCGAGGACATCTACAAGCAGCAGCGGGCGGCGCTGATCCTGTCGTACGACAACACGATCAAGTCGGTCACCGCCCAGCGGCTGAGCGCGCAGAAGGATCTGCCCTCCAACCACTCGAGCTCCGACACCACCTCGCCGCGTACGCAGGCCATGCTCGACCAGGTCAGCGCGCTGAACGACCAGATCGCCCAGCTCGCGAACGCCCGCGCGAAGGTCATCTCCGCCGACCTGAGCCCCGGCTCGGTCACGGCCGCGGCCCGCGCGCCGGTGCCGTCGAGCCACGACGCGGCCGTGCTCTACCTGACCGCCGCGGTCCTCGGTGGCCTGCTGCTCGGCGCCATCGCCGCGCACGCGCGCGAGGCGCTGGACCGCCGGGTGCGCTCGACCGACCAGGCCGCCGACATCGTCGGCGTGCCCGCCCTCGGCGTGGTACGGGCGGCGCGGCGGCACGGCGAGTCCGCGGCCGCCGCCGACGCCCGGTACGTCTCGCTCGCCGTGCTCAAGTGGATCGACCGGCACCCGGACCGCGCCCTGGTCGTGCTCTCCGGCCGCGACGACGAGGGGCGCACGACGGTGAGCGGCAACCTCGCGGTCGCGCTCGCCGAGGCCGGGCAGGACGTCACGCTGAGCGCCCCGCCCGAGACGCACGAGGAGCTCAAACGCATCCTCTTCGCCGCCCAGAAGCGCACGCCCCCGCGGCCCCGCACGCTGTCGCCCTCCGGGGGCGGCCTCAACGGCTCGTCGTCCGCCGGCGGCCTGGGCCGCGGCGGCGCCGGCAGCCCGGCGCCCGGGGTCACCCGGCTGCAGGGCTCGCCGATGCGGGTGGCCGACCCGCTGCCCGAGGTCAAGGCGACCTCCAACGACCCCGAGGCCACCCTCATCATGGAGACGTCCGCCAGCCGGTCCTCCTCCGCCCCGATCGTCGCCCCCGCGAAGGCCCGTCCGGCGGCGGATCTCGACGGGCGTTCGCCGCTCGTGGTGCTCCTCGGCGGCGGCGTGGTCCGGCTCTGCACGCTCGGCGAGGAGCCCGACACCGGTGTGGTGGTCATCGACGCGCCGCCGTCGGACACCGACGAGCGTGGTGTCCGCGCGGCCCAGAGCGGCGTCGCGGTGCTCGTGGTGGCCCGGGACCGCACCCGTAACGCCGAGCTGAGCCGGCTGGTGGACCGGCTGCGCTCGGCCGGCGCGCAGACCGTCGGGTTCGTCCTCACCGGAGGCCGCGGTGCCTGAGAACCTGCCGGACGTCACCGTCATCGTCGCCACCCGGGACCGGCCCGGCCTGCTGGAACGCGCCGTCACCAGCATCCTCAGCCAGGACTATCCCGGCCATGTCGAGTGCATCGTCGTCTACGACCACGTCGACGTCCGGGAGCTCGACGTGGCCGTGGGTCCCGGCCGGTCGCTCAAGCTCATCAACAACACCCACCGGCAAGGGCTGCCCGGTGGCCGCAACAGCGGCGCCGACGCGGCCACCGGCGACCTGCTGGCGTTCTGCGACGACGACGACATCTGGCTCGCCGCGAAGCTCAGCCGCCAGGTGGAGCTGCTCGCCGACCCGGCGATCGGCGCGGTCAGCTGCGGGCTGCGGCTGCGCGGCCCCGGCATCGACAAGGAGCGCGTGCTCGACCGGGACGTGGTCACGCACGAGGACTTCCTCGCCGACCGGGTGATGGAGGTGCACTCCAGCACGATGCTGATCCGGCGGTCCACCTGGGCCGCGGCCGGCGAGGTCGACGAGCGGATCCCGGGCGGGTACAGCGAGGACTACGAGTGGCTGCTGCGGGTCTCCGCGCAGACGCCGGTGGCGGTCGTCCGCCAGGCGCTGGTCATCGTCGACTGGCACGGCGGCTCGTTCTACTTCGGCCGCTGGGCGACCATCGTCGAGGCCCAGCGCTACCTCATCGCCAAGCACCCCGAGCTGGCCCGCAGCCGCGCCGGCCTGGCCCGGCTCCGGGGACAGATCGCGTTCGCTCTCGCCTCCGGCAACCGGCGCACCGAGGCGCTCAAGGAGCTCGCGGCGGTCGTGCGGCTCAACCCGCGGGAGAAGCGCGTGCTGGTCACCGTACCCGTGGTGCTGCGGCTGGTGACCGGCGAGCGGGTCCTGCGGATGGCGCAGAAGCGCGGCAGGGGGATCTGAGGTTGGCCAGGACGTCCCTGCGGCCCAAGCGCGTCGCGCGCGCGGCCGTGCCGGCCAGGGCGCGTGCGATCGCCGCGGTCGAGCCGGGCGTCCTGGACCCGGCGGCCTGGCGGGTACGCACGGCCAAACTGCCGATGTGGCCGCTGTTCGCGATGTTCGCGCTGATGCCGCTGTGGTGGGTGCTCGGCGTCTGGTACGTCATGTGGCCGTTCTTCGGGGTGGTGCTGTTCACCCTGCTCGCCACGCGCGGTGACGTCCGGTTGCCGCCGGGCACCTGGCTCTGGCTGATCTTCCTGGGCATCGTCGCGATCAGCAGCACCCGGCTGGAACGGGTCACCTCGATGGTGGTGTTCGGCCTGCGGCTGGGCCACCTGTTCACCGCGCTCCTGGTGGGCATCTACGTCTACAACCTGGCCCGCGACCGGATCCCGTGGGCGCGGATCGCCGCCCCGCTCGCGCTGTTCTGGCTGGCCATGGTCGCGCTGGGCTGGTTCGGCGTGCTGGCGCCGCGGTTCAGCATGCCGAGCCCGTTCGAGCTGATGCTGCCCGGTGGCGTCCGGGGCGAGCGGTACATCCTGGACGTCGCGCACCTCGACGCCACCGAGTTCAACCCGGCGAGCCGAAACCCGATCTACCGGCCGGCGGCGCCGTTCCCGTACACCAACAACTGGGGTACGGCGTACAGCTTCCTCGTGCCGTTCGTGCTCGCGTACCTCATGTCGGTCCGTCGTGGCGCGCTGCGCGGCGTCCTCCTGGTGTCGTTGCCGTTGTCGCTCGTCCCGGCATTCCTGACGCTGAACCGGGGCATGTTCATCGGCCTCGGCGCCGGCGTGCTCTACCTGCTGGTCCGCGAGATGGCCCGGGGCCGGGTACGGCTGCTGCTGCCGATCACCCTGATCGTCTTCGCCGGCTGGGTCGTGACCCTGTTCATCCCCGTGGTCGACCTCATCACGCACCGGACGTCGACGACCGACACCAACACCGACCGGTTCGACCTGTACGTGCAGACGTGGGCCGCGGTGCTGCGCTCGCCGTTGCTGGGCTTCGGTCAGCCGACGCAGGTCGACACCACGCACGCCGCCGAGCCGCTCGGCACCCAGGGCATGATCTGGCAGCTGCTGTACAGCCACGGGATCCCGGCCACGATCTGCTTCTACCTGATCCTGCTGGTCCTGGCCCGCCGGCTGTCCGGCGCGGTCAGCCCCGCGGGTCTGTGGCTGAGCGCGTTGCCGGTCATCGCCGCGGTCGTCACGCCGTTCTACTCGTACATCGACCCCAACATGTCGGTGCTGCTCTTCGCCGTCGGCCTCGGGCTGGCGGCGGTGGACGGCCCGGTCAACCGTGAACCGAGGACCAGGACCACATGACGGCCGTCGCGGACAGGGACGAAGTTCGGCGCAGCACCCGCAGCGGCCTGATCGGGCTGCTCGGCGCCGCGGTCAACGGTGCCTGCGGGTTCGTGCTCACCGCCGTGATCGTGCGGGTCTTCGGGGCGGCCGACTCGGGTGCGCTGTTCACCGCCATCGGCCTCGTCAGCATCATCGGACCGCTGTGCTGCCTGGGCGCCGACACGGGCCTGATGTGGGCGCTGCCGCGCCGCGAGCGCCTCGCCCGGGACGGGGCGCGCCTGCTCGTGCTGGCGCTGGTGCCCACGGTCGCCCTGGCCACGGCCGTCGCCGTCGCGGGCTGGCTGGCGGCGCCCCGCCTGGGCTCGGCGCTGCTCACCGGCGGCCCGGACGACGCCGCGCTGATCCGGCTGGCCTTCGTCGGTGTACCGGTGTTCGTGGCCGCGACCGTCCTGCTCGCCGCGGTCCGGGCGACCCGGCCGGTCAGCGCGTACGTCGGGCTGCAGCTCGTCGCCGTGCCCATCGCCCGGCCGGTGCTGGTCGGCATGGCCGTCGCCGCGGGCGGTTCGGTGGTGCCGGGCTTCGGTGGCTGGGTGCTGCCGCTCGCCTTCGCCGGGGCGGCCGCGGCGGTCCTGAGCCTGCGCCCGCTCGGGATCGGGCGCGGCGCGGCGCTGCGGCCGACCCCGCAGGACCGCCGTGAGTTCGCCGGCTTCGCCCTGCCCCGGGCGCTGTCCACGGCCATCGACGCCAGCAGCATGTGGGTCGGGGTGCTGCTCACCTCCGCCCTGGCGGGCCCGGCCGCCGCCGGCGTCTTCGGCGCGGTCGGCCGGTACGTGCTGGCGGGGCTGCTCGTCATGCAGGGCCTGCGGGTCGCGATCGCGCCGCAGCTGTCCGGGCTGCTCGGCGCGGGCCGGCGAGCGGCCGCCGCGCAGATCTACCGGCGCACGACGGTGTGGATCGTGCTGCTCTCCTGGCCCGCGTACCTGCTGCTGGCCGTTTTCGCGCCGGCCTTCCTCGCGCTGTTCGGCGGCGACTTCTCCGGCGGCGCCGCGCCGCTGGCGGTCCTCGCGGTGGCCATGATGGTGAACGTCGGCGTCGGCCTCGTGCAGACGGTGCTGCTGATGAGCGGCAACAGCCGCGGTCACCTGCTGGGCACGGTGGCGGGACTCGCGGTCAACGTCGCCGGGTGCGTGCTGCTCATCCCGCGGCACGGCGCCCTGGGCGCGGCCGTCGCCTGGTCGCTGGGCATCGTCTGCGAGAACGTCGTCGCCGCCGTGCTGGCCCGCCGGGTGCTCGGCGAGGCCCTGTTCGGGACCGGGCTCATGGCGGCCGCGGCCGCGGTGGTGGCCGGCACGGGCGCCGCGGCTGCGGCCGGTGCCGGGCTCGCGGGCCGGGGCGTACCGGGCCTCGCCGTCGCCCTGGCCGTGCTGCTGGCGCTGTGCGCCGCTGCCCTCGCAAGCCCCCGGGTCCGGCGCGCCGTCGCGGCCGCGCGGACCCAGCTCCGACCACCCGCGAAACAGGAGGCTCTGTCGTGACGGTGCTGGACCGGTTGAAGAACGCGGCGCCGCAGGGCGCCCGGGACGGGCTGCGCAGCGCCCTGGTCCGGTACGGCGAGCGCACCAGCGCCCGTCGCCCGCTGCCCGACTTCCTCATCGTCGGCACCAAACGCGGCGGCACCACCTCGCTGTGGCGGTACCTCGTCCAGCACCCGCTCGTGCCCCGCCTCTTCCCGGCGTGGAACACCAAGACCTCGCACTACTTCGAGGAGAACTGGTCGCGGGGGGAGGCCTGGTACCGCTCGCACTTCCCGACCGAGCGGCAGCGGGCCGCCCTCGAACGACGGTACGGCGCACCGCCCAAAGTGGGCGAAGCGGCGCCGCTGTACATGTTCCATCCCCTCGTGGCGGGGCGGGTCGCCGACCTGATGCCGCAGGCGCGCATCATCGTGCTGCTGCGCGATCCGGTGGAGCGGGCGTACTCGCACTGGAAGGAACGCCGGGGCGAGGGCGTGGAACCGCTCGGGTTCGCCGAGGCCCTCGCCGCCGAACCGGAGCGGACGGCGGGGGAGCGGGAACGCCTCATCGCGGAGCCCGACTCCTTCAGCGAGGCGTTCGACTGGTACTCGTACCGGGCGCGCGGGCGTTACCTCGAGCACCTGGAGCCGTGGCTGGCCCGGTTCCCGCGCGAGCAGATGCTGTTCCTGCCCAGCGAGACCCTGTACCGGGATCCCGCCGGCACGTACGCCCGTACGCTCGACTTCATCGGCCTGCCACGGCATGACCTGGAGTCCTACGACGTCTTCAACGACCGCCCCAGCAAAGGCATGGACCCCGCGGTACGGGCCGAGCTGACCGCCTACTACCGGCCGTTCAACGCGGCGCTGGCGGAGCGTCTGGGGCTATCGCTCGCCTGGGCCGAGTAGGGGCTTCCGCTCAGCCCGGCGCTGTACCCGCCGATTCGTTGGCCAACGGATGCCGTCAGGGCAGCCTTGGAGATCGGGCGACGGGCGTGAACCTTCGGTGGCACCTGACGCGGGTGGGCATGGCCCTGCGGGCGGGGCGTGCGGACCGGGAGGCCGGCCGGCGTTTCCACCGCGCGATGCTCGGCGGCCTGGTCCCCCATCTGGGCATCGTGGTGCTCGTCTTCCTCGCCTTCGCGACCGCCGGGAGCGGTGAGGACCGCGCGTTCGCCGTCATGCCCGTCTTCCTCGAGGTGCTGCTTGTCCCGGCCATGGTCGTCGCCGTGGTGGTCCTGGCCCTCGCGAAGGGCACCCGCCCGCTGGCGAAGGGCCTGATCACCGGAACCGGCCTGGGTCTCGCCACGGTCGGACTGCTGGTGGCGTGGCACACCACCGTCATCGGGTAGCCGGGATCAGGGCCCGGCCGCGGCCTCGACGAGGCGGGCCAGGTGCAGCACGTCGGCGCTGTGCGGGAACGCGTCGCGGGGCCGCTGCTGCACCTCCTCGATGGCGGCGCGCAGCATCGAGCGCTGGACCGGGGAGAGCTCGCCGCCGGACGTCAGCACCGCGACCGCGCTCGCCCGGATGCGGGCCGCCGCCGGGTCCTCCGGGATCAGCTGGGCCGCCACCCGCTCCCGGTACCACTGCTCGACCGCGAGCAGCGCGGCGTGGCTCATCGGGGCAGGCGGGTGGCCAGCACGTCCAGCAGGGCCGGGTGGAGCTTCGGGTTCCAGCCCGCGCCGCCGCCGGACAACTCGTACGTCCGCAGCCACAGCTCGACCAGGTAGGCGTCGGCGACGAAGCGCTGCCGCTCCGCGTCGAGGCCCAGCGCCGGGCCGTGCTCGCGCAGCGCCTCGTCGACGGCGACCGCGCACTCGGCGGCCGGCCGGCCGTGCGTGGACAGGGCGGTCTGGAACGCCTGGTGCGCCAGGTCGAAGCCGACCGGTACGCCCGCCGACCGGTTCTCCCAGTCCCAGACCAGCAGCCCTCCGCGATGCCGCGCCATGTTCCACGGCACCCAGTCGCCGTGCCAGTCGCCGAGTTCCAGGGTCAGATCGGTGTCCAGGGCGTCGATGAAGCCGTGGATGCGAGGGTCGGCGCCCGCCGCGCGCTGCCGCCACGTCCCGATCAGCGCCGTGACGGGCGCCGGGGGAGCGGGCGGGCCACCGCGGCGGGCCACGGCCAGCATCGCGTCCAGGCGCGGACGGCCGGGGCGGCGGATGCGCCGGACGGTGCGCGGCATCGGCTCGATGACGGCGATCTCCCGGCCGTTCCACCGGGTGTGCAGCACGAGCCGGGGCGCGGGCGGGAAGCCGCCGCCGGTGGGCAGGTCGGCCAGGGTGGCCGCCTCGGCCCGGACCATCGCGCGGGTGCCGTCGTTCCAGCCGATCTTCGCGTACCCGCGGGGGCGGCCGTGGTCGTCGAAGAGCTGCAGGGTCGGCTTGTGGTGCGGGTCCGGCGGGCGGATGCCGATCGCCGCGTGCAGCCGCGGCTCGCCGAGCTTCTCGGCCAGGAAGGCGGCGAGCAGGTTGCCCGGCTCAGTGGCGTGCACGGACAGGACCGGCGCCTTGGTGAGGCCGAGCAGGCCGGCGCGGGCCAGCACACCGACCGCGGCCCGGCCCGCGCGGACCTTCGGCGGCCGCAGCGCGTTGTAGGCCAGCAGGGAGGCCGCGGTGACCCGCCGGGAGGCCAGCGGGAGCAGGAAACGGGCGTTGTCGAGCGAGGGGATGACCGCGTACCGGACGGTCGCCCCGGGATCGTCGCCGACGGTGACCGTCACCCCCGGGTCGGCGAAGATCGCCCGGGTCACCCAGCCGAGGCCGTCGGTGCGCCCGCGGGGGTCGCCGGCGCCGACCAGCGGGTCGGACGGGGCACGCTGCCCGGGTACGGAGGTCCGCGTCGACTCGTTCAGCACGAGCTAGACGATAGGTGACCGTCCATCGAACGGAACAGGGCCCCGAGGTCACACCTCGGGGCCCTGTCGGATGACCGTCAGCGTTGGTAGACGCGTACGTAGTCCACGACGAAGTCGGCCGGGAACCGGGTGCCGCTGTCCGGGTTGCCGAGCCAGCCGCCGACCTGGAAGTTCAGCCGCAGGTTGTACGGCTTGTTGAACGCCTTGTCGTACCACGGGGTGGTGCTGCGGTCCCGCGTCCACACCAGCTTGCCGTCGATGTACCACTTGAGGGCGTTGGCGTCCCATTCGGTGGTGTACGTGTGGAAGCCGTCGCCCGGGTACCCGCCGCCGGGCAGCGCGATCCGGGTGTCCTGCTTGACCGGCGAATAGTCGAAGAAGATGGCCGCGGTGGACTTGTCGTACCAGTCCCGGCCGCCGGGCAGCTCGGTCACGTCGATCTCGCCGTTGCCGCCGTCGTCGGGCCGCAGCCAGAACGCCGGCCACAGGCCCTGGGACGTCTCCGGCTTGTTCGGCGACTTGGCGCGGATCTCGAAGCGCCCGTACTTCCACGACGCCTTGCCGATGGTGTCCAGGTACGACTGGGTGAACTGCCGGTTCTGCGAGCTGCAGGTGGCGCTCTCGCGCAGGGCCCGCAGGGTGAGGTTGCCGCCGCCGACGAAGGTGTTCTTCGGGTCGTCCACGTTGCAGCCGAGGTCGATGTCGCGGCCCTCGTTGTCGCGCAGGTTCCACTTCGAGCGGTCGACCGTGCCGCCGTCGAACTCGTCGGCCCACACCTGCCGCCAGCCCGTGGGCGGGGCGGGTGCCGTCGTGGCGGCCGGCGGTCTGGTGGCCGGGGCGGTGGTGCTCTTCGTCGGCTCCGGCGCCTTGGTCGTGGTGGGCGGCGCGCTCGCCGGCGGCGTGGTGGTCGCCGTGGCCGCCGGCGGCAGCACGGTCGCGGGCGTGGTCGGCGTGGCCGTCGGCTTCGTCTCGGTGTCGTACGACAGCACGAGCTGCGGGTGCAGGTTCTCCTTCGAGTTCTCCCGGGACGCCCAGTAGACCCGGGTGTTGTAGCTCTCCTGCGACAGCGCGAACGTGTACGTGCCGTTGCCCTGCACGGAACGGGAGACGTCGAACTCGTTGTAGCCCTTCTTGACCTCGTCCAGCGCCTCGAGCGAGCGGGCGGCCGCGAGCCTGGCCTCGTTGGCGGCCGCGCTGAGGTCGCCCGGGACCGCGCGGGCCACGATGCGGGCGGCGAAGTCGTTCCAGGCGTACACCCGCAGCGTCGCCTTGACCCGGGTGGCGTTGGCCGGCAGCTTGTCCACGGCGAACTGCAGGGTGGCGTCGCGCCGCCCCCGCGGGTTGCTGTCGCACAGCGTCGGGCAGCTGGCCAGCGTCGTCTTCATGCTGTTGTCGCCGTCCTGCGGCACCTGGGTGAGGGTGGTGTCGGCCACCGGGTACAGGGTCAGTCCGTTGTCGTCGTCCGCGAACACCGGCACGAGCGTCGCGGCGGTCAGGGCCGCGACGGCCGTTCCGATGATGGTCAGCGATCGGGTGCTACGGATCCCCCGTCGCGGTGCCGGCGCGTGGGCCGGCACGTGCGCCCTGCGCAACATCGTGTCCTTCTCGGGTAGGTGTCTCGGTCCCGGCCAGGTCCCCTGTGGCCGGTCGTCGCCGAGCGTAACCTCGACAACCACCGGTGACGACCCTCGATCGGGCGGGCTAACCCGGGTTTAAGGTTGTCCTAATGCCAACCTCCGGCCGATCGGCTGTCCCGGGCCCGGCCGGGGTCCCAGTATTCTGCCGCGATGAACCTGCACTCCCTGCGCTGGCGGCTCGTCGATCGGCCCGATTCCTGGGGCGCCAAGCGCCGGGAGGCGCGGTCCCGCTGGTTGGCGGAGACCTTTCCCGAGTTGTCCGAGATGTCGGTGGTGGACCTCGGCGGCCGCGTGGGATTCTGGCGCCAGCTGCCCGTCCGCCCGAAGCACGTCCACGTGGTCAACCTGGAGCCGGCGCCGGCCGAGCTGCCGGACTGGGTCGAGGTCGACCACGGCGACGCCTGCGAGCTGCCCCCGGAGATCGCCGCCCGGCGCTACGACCTCGTGTTCAGCAACTCGGTCATCGAGCACGTCGGCGGGCACGAGCGCCGGCTGCGCTTCGCCGAGTCCGTGCACGCCCTCGCCCCGGCGCACTGGGTGCAGACGCCGTACCGGTATTTCCCGATCGAGCCGCACTGGATCGCGCCGGGCATGCAATTCCTCCCTGTCGCCGCCCGCCGCGAGGTCGCGCGCAAGTGGCCGCTCGCTTACACGCCGGGCCGTACGCGCGAGGAGGCCCTCTCCCGCGTTTTGTGGACCGAATTGGTGGACAAGACGCAGATGCGCTCGTACTTCCCCGAGTCGATCCTGCGCAGTGAGCGGGTCATGGGCCTGACGAAATCCCTGATCGCCTTCAAGCGGGGGTGACTTCCGGAATTCGCGAGGGGTGAGGCCGTGGGCCCACCCCTCGCTGGCGTATGCCCTGACCAGCGCAACCTCCGCCGTTCGGAGGGGGAGGAAGTCGGCGCAAAGTCCCGTGGAAGGGGCTATCCGACCGAAAAGTCCATTTCCCCCACACCCCCGCAAATCCCTGGTTACAGTACGGTCGGCGCAGTTCCCAAGTGCGAGCTTTGTCCCCGCGCTTCACGGGCCGCGCCGAACCGGCCTGCGCCGGCGCTCCACAAGCCGTCGCGTGCGGCACCGAGAAAGGCAAACCCGTCGAGAGGCGGGGACGCAAAGCCAGGGACCTCCCGAGCGGGAGGCGGCCCAGCCGCCGAAGGAGACAGAAGTACATGCGCTATCAACCAGCCCATGCGGCCAAGAGCGGCTCGGTACCGTTCATGCTGCGTGGACCCAAGTCGGTCCGGACGGTCCTCTCGGCCGCCGTCGCCGGTGCGATCGCCTTCGCCCCGGCCGTCCTCATCAGCGCGCCCGCCCAGGCCGCACCGCTCGCCGGCTTCACCTTCGCCGACAACTCGATCAGCACGACCGAGGGCGGCGACCTGGTCTTCGAGCTCGTCCGTACCGCGGACGCCAGCCCGCTGAGCTCCACGAACCTGACCTGGACGGTCAGCACGGGCACCGGCCCGACGGACGCGACGGTCGACGAGGACTACACGGACGTCGGGACTGGCACCGTCACGTTCGCCGCCGACAACTCGGCGCCGTACGGCGGCGACAGCCAGTTCCTCACCGTGCAGACGCTGCAGGACACCCTCGACGAGAACGTCGAAACCTTCACGCTCACCGTGACGGACACCAATGGCGACACGCTCGAGGCCGAGGGCCGGATCTCCGACGACGACGCCGCCCCGCACTACGCGCTGTTCGTCGACGACCCGTCGCCCTCCGAGGACATCAACGGCGGCGTGGTCAACATCACGGCGGAGCTGGACGCCATCTCCGGCAAGGACGTCACGATCCCCGTGACCGTCACGCCGGGCACGGCGAAGCTGGGCGCCGCCCAGGACTACACGTTCACCCCGGGCTCGATCACCATCCCGGCCGGTACGAACACCAGCACGTCGCTGTCGATCTCCATCGTCGACGACGACCTGTACGAGGAGTCGGGCCAGACCCTCACCGTCCAGGGCGGCACGAACGCCTCCGTCACCGGCACCGACTCGGCGCCCGTGACGATCATGGACGACGAAGAGCAGCCGGAGATCGACGTCGCCTCCACGACCGTCGCGGAGGGCGGCACGCTGGCGTTCGGCGCCACCCTGAGCGGTCCCTCGGAGCGTCCGGTCACCGCCACCTGGACGGCGGCCGATGGCCCCGGCTCGGACGCGCCCAACTCGACGCACGGCACCGCCAAGGCGGGCTCGGACTACACCGCGGCGACCGGCACCGTCACGTTCCCGGCGGCCACGTCGAACACCACGGTGCCCGGCAACACCGCGCAGACGATCAGCGTCAAGACGGTCTCGGACCAGATCAACGAGGACGACGAGGACATGCATGTCGTCCTCACCAACCCGACGATCGCCACCATCGGCGACGCTCAGGCGACGGGTTCGATCACCGACAACGACCCGCTCCCGACGGCGACCCTGTCGCCCACCACGGACATCACCGAGGGCAACGGCGGGCGTACGGCCAAGACCTACACGGTCAAGCTGAACCGTGAGTCGGGCCAGACCGTCACCGTGAACTACGACGTCCGCACGGGCGGCGGGTCGGCCACGGAGGTCGAGGACTTCTTCGCCACCTCCGGCAAGCTGACGTTCAAGCCGGGTGAGCTGAGCAAGACCTTCACCGTGGACGTCGTGGGCGACAACGTCGACGAGCCGGGCAACTCGAACCGCGAGGACTTCGAGATCGCGCTGTCGAGCTCGACGGCGGACGTGACCAACAACGGCACCGCCGGCGTGGTCAGCGTCAACATCCTCGACGACGACGCGACGCCGACCTTCACGGTGGCTCCGATCACCATGCAGGAGGGCGACACCAGCTCGGTCGTGGTGTTCCCGGTCAAGCTGTCCAACCCCAGCGACACCGCCACCACCTTCACCCTGACCGACGTCCCGGGCAGCGCGACCAACTCGGGCAACGACCCGGGCGACATCGACTACGACCTGGTGCAGGGCACCGTCACCATCCCGGCGCGGCAGACCACGGGGTACCTGTACTTCCTGGTCACCGGCGATGACGTGTACGAGACCAACGAGCAGATGAAGGTCACGCTCGCGCCCTCGGGCAACATCACGGCGGGCAACAAGGACGCGAACCTGACGATCCTCAACGACGACGACGCGCCGTCGCTCGAGGTCGTCTCCGCGGTCGGTGAAGAGGGTGACACCGTGAACGTCATGGGTGTCGTCACCGGCACCGCGCAGGACGACACGGTCTTCAACATCAACTTCGCCGGCTCGTCGGTCAACGGCAGCACCGCCGCCTCGGTGAACGACTTCACCAACCCGGGCACGGTCTCGAAGACCGTGGACGGCGGCACGCTCTCCGGCAGCCCGGTGATGATCACGTCGCTCGACCTGCTCCAGGACACCACGCCCGAGGGCCCTGAGACGATCCTCGCCTCCGGCAACGCGGTCAACGGCTCGGTCGTCAACGGCGTCATCACCATCGCGGCCAGCGACGGCGGCACGCCGGCTCCGGCGCCGACCCTGGCGTCGTCGGCGAGCTTCCGCCTGGGCGTCGGCTCGCTGCGGCTGAGCGGTACGGCCGCCGCCGGCCAGACCGTGACGCTGTGGGGTACGCCGATCGGCGCGCCCGAGGACAAGGCGTGGCAGAACCTCGGCACCACCACGGCCAACTCCAACGGCGGGTACGTCTTCTTCCCGCGGTTCACGACGACCGGCTGGTGGTTCCGGACGGCCGTGGGCGACCAGCAGTCCAACGCGGTCAAGGTGTACCTGAAGGAGGACCCGGACTTCTTCACCCGGTCCTACAGCAAGGGCACCGCGACCCTGATCGCCTACGGTGACCCGCGCGTCGCCGGCCTGTCGGTCCGCTTCCTGCGCGCCAACAGCAACGGCACGTGGAGCACGGTCGGCACCGGCGTCCTCGACGCCAACGGCAAGTTCTCCAAGACGCTCACCGGCCTCAAGTCCGGCGCGTCGTACCTCTACAAGGCGACGATCTACGGCGACGGCGACGTCGGCCTGATGACGAACACCTCGGTGAGCTCCCGCATCCGGGTGCGCTGACCCTCCAGAGCAACAAACGAACGGGGCGGCCCATCGGGCCGCCCCGTTCCGTGTCCGCGGTGTCAGTCGACCTCGACCGCGGCCTGGGCGAACTGCGCCGAGTAGAGCCGGGCGTACGCGCCACCCGCGGCGATGAGCTCGTCGTGGGTGCCCTGCTCGACGATCGCGCCGGACTCCATCACCAGGATCACGTCGGCGTCGCGGATGGTGGACAGCCGGTGCGCGATGACGAACGACGTGCGGCCCGAGCGCAGCGTGGTCATCGCCCGCTGGATCAGCACCTCGGTACGGGTGTCGACCGAGCTTGTGGCCTCGTCGAGGATCAGGATGCTCGGCTCGGCGAGGAACGCCCGGGCGATCGTGATCAGCTGCTTCTCGCCCGCCGAGACGTTGCCGCCCTCCTCGTCTATCACGGTGTCCATGCCGTCGGGCAGGGACCGGACGAAGCGGTCGACGTGGGCGGCCTCGGCGGCACCCGCCACATCGGACGGTGTGGGCGCGTCGGCGCCGTACGCGATGTTCTCCGCGATCGTCCCCCCGAACAGCCAGGTGTCCTGCAGCACCATCCCCATGTGCTCGCGCAGCTCCGGCCGCGGCAGACTGGCGATGTCCACGCCGTCGAGCGTGATCCGCCCGGATGTCACGTCGTAGAAGCGCATCAGCAGGTTGACGAGCGTGGTCTTGCCGGCGCCCGTCGGCCCGACGATCGCGACGGTCTGGCCGGGCTCCACGCTGAACGACAGGTTCTCGATCAGCGGCTTGTCCGGCGTGTAGCGGAACGACACGTTCTCGAAGGCGACCCGCCCCTCGAACCGGCGGTGACCGGTGGAGGCCGGGTCCGGCTCCTGCTCCTCCGCGTCGAGCAGGGCGAACACCCGCTCCGCCGAGGCCACGCCGGACTGCACCAGGTTGGCCATGCTCGCCACCTGGGTCAGCGGCTGGCTGAACTGCCGCGAGTACTGGATGAAGGCCTGCACGTCGCCCAGCGACAGCGAGCCCGAGGCCACCCGCAGGCCGCCCACCACGGCGACGAGCACGTAGTTGACGTTGCTGATGAACATCATGGCCGGCTGGATCAGGCCCGAGATGAACTGGGCGCGGAAGCTGGACGCGTACAGCCTGGTGTTGTGCTCCTCGAAGGTCGCGGCCGCCTCCTTGCCGCGACCGAAGACCTTGACCAGCGCGTGGCCGGTGAACATCTCCTCGATGTGCCCGTTGAGCTTGCCCGTCGTCGCCCACTGGGCGACGAACTGCGGCTGCGAGCGCTTACCGATGCGGGTGGTCACCCACACCGAGACGGGTACGGTGATCAGCGCGATCAGCGCCAGCAGCGGCGAGATCCAGAACATCACCCCGAGCACGCCGATGATCGTGAGCAGCGCCGTGACGAGCTGGGCGAAGGTCTGTTGCAGGGTCTGGGCGATGTTGTCGGTGTCGTTGGTGGCCCGGCTCAGCACTTCACCGCGGGGCTGTTTGTCGAAGTAGGACAGCGGCAGCCGGGACAGCTTCGCCTCCACGTCCTCGCGCAACCGGAAGACCGTGGCCTGCACGACGCGGGCGGTGAGCCGGCCCTGCATCACGCCGAACACCCACGCGGCCAGGTAGACGGCGAGCACCCACAGCAGGATCTGGCCGAGCCGGTCGAAGTCGACGCCCCGGCCGGGCACGATGTCCATGGCGGCGAGCATGTCGGCGCGGTTCATCTCGCCCCGCGCCCGCAACTGCTCGACGATCTGCTCCTTCGGCACCCCGGCGGGCAGGCTCTTGCCGACGATGCCGTCGAAGATCACGTCCGTGGCGTGGCCGAGGATGCGCGGGCCTGCGACGGACAGCGCCACGCTGGCGATGCCCAGCAGCATCACGAGCGCCACGAGGGCACGCTGCGGGCGCAGCATGCCGAGCAGCCGCTTGCTGGAACCCTTGAAGTCCTGGAGCTTCTCGGCCGGCATGCCGCCGGCCATCATCCGCGCCGGACCGCCCATCGGCGGCGCCGGCCTCCTCGTCGGCGCGGTCACGCTGTGCCTCCTGTTGGCATGCCTTCCTGGCCCTCGCGCTTGCGGCCGTGGTCTGCCGCCGGCGGGTGAGGCTCGGTGCAGTCAGTCATGCCGCTGCCTCCTGCTCGGTGAGCTGAGAAAGGACGATCTCGCGGTAGGTCTCGTTGGTGTCCATGAGCTCCGTGTGGGTGCCGGTGCCGACGACCAGGCCGTTGTCGAGGACCACGATGCGGTCGGCGTCGCGGATCGTGCTGACCCGCTGCGCCACGATCACCACCGTCGCGTCCGCGGTCTGCCGGGCCAGCGCCGCCCGCAGCGCCGCATCGGTGGCGTAGTCCAGGGCGGAGAACGAGTCGTCGAACAGGTAGATCTCCGGCCGGTGCACGAGCACCCGCGCGATGGCGAGGCGCTGGCGCTGGCCGCCGGAGACGTTCGTGCCGCCCTGCGCGATCGGCGCGTCGAGGCCGCCCTCCATCCGCTCGACGAAGTCGCGGGCCTGCGCCACCTCGAGCGCCGCCCACAGCTGCTCGTCGGTCGCGTCCGGGTTGCCGTACCGCAGGTTCGACCCGACCGTGCCGCTGAACAGGTACGGCTTCTGCGGCACCAGCCCGACCGTCCGGGACAGCAGCCCGGGGTCCAGGTCGCGGACGTTCACCCCGTCGACGAGCACCTCGCCGCCGGTCGCGTCGAACAGCCGGGGCACCAGGCCGAGCAGCGTGGTCTTGCCCGAGCCGGTGCTGCCGATGACCGCGGTGACCTCGCCGGGACGGGCCGCGAGGCTGACGCCGGAGAGCACCGGCGCCTCGGCACCGGGGTAGTGGAAGTCGGCCCCGCGCAGCTCCAGGTAGCCGTGCCGGGCGAGCTCGGTGACCGGCTCGGCCGGTACGTGGACCGAGGCGGGGGTGCTCAGCACCTCGTCGATGCGCTCGGCGCAGACCTCGGCGCGCGGGATCATGACGAACATGAACGTCGCCATCATGATCGCCATGAGGATCTGCATGAGGTAGCTCAGGAACGCGGTGAGCGCGCCGACCTGCATGGCCCCGCTGTCGATCCGGTGGCCGCCGAACCAGAGCACCGCGACGCTGGACACGTTCACGACCAGCATGACGGTCGGGAACATCATCGCCATGAGCCGGCCGACGCGCAGCGAGACGTCGGTGAGCTCCTCGTTGGCGACCCCGTACCGGGCGTGCTCGCGCTCGTCGCGGACGAACGCGCGGATCACCCGGATGCCGGTGATCTGCTCGCGCATGACCCGGTTGACCTTGTCGATGCGTACCTGCATGGTCCGGAAGAGCGGCCGCATCCGGGCGATGATCAGCGAGACCACGATCAGCAGCACCGGGACGATCACCAGCAGCAGCGACGACAGCGGCACGTCCTGGCGCAGGGCCAGCAGGATGCCGCCGACGCACATGATCGGCGCGGAGACCATCAGCAGGAAGGTCATCAGCACCAGCATCTGGACCTGCTGGACGTCGTTGGTGGTCCGTGTGATCAGCGACGGCGCGCCGAACTGGCCGACCTCGCGGGCCGAGAAGTCCATGACCTGGCCGAAGATGGCGGCGCGGATGTCGCGGCCCACCCCCATGGCGGTCTGCGCGCCGAAGTACACGGCGGCGACCTGGGCGACGATCTGGACGAGCGAGACGCCCAGCATCCCGGCGCCCACGCGCAGCACGTAGTCGGTGTCGCCGGGCACCACGCCGTTGTCGATGATGTCGGCGTTCAGGGTGGGCAGGTAGAGCGTGGCCAGCGTGGCGACGAACTGGAAGAGCACGACCAGAGCGACCGGTCTTCCGTACGGCCTCAGCCGGTCCCGCAGGAGTCGGATCAGCACCTCTCAGGCACCCCCGTGGTTGATTCGGATCGGACGAGCAGGCCGTCCAGGAGCAGCGACACCAGCTCGGCGCCTTCGAAGCGCGAGGGGTCGCCGAACGGCCCGTACGAGTTTGCTCCGCAGAAGAGCAGCAGCAGCTGGGCGACATCGCCGGGCGACCGGCGCAACAGCGCGGCGTCCGGGGCGATCAGCTGGGCGAGGGCGGCCTGCAGGCGCTCGCGGGCCGACGCCATCCGGGCGGCGGCCTCCGGTGGCGCCGCGGCGGCCAGCACGAGCTTGCGGGCGGCGGTCATCAGCTGGGCGTTCTCGGTGAACCGCCCGTGGATCAGCTCGGCGGCCCGGGCCAGCCGGTGGCGCAGGTCGGCGCCCGCGTCGATGGCGGCGATCGCGTCGAGGGTGTGCTGCGGGTCGAGCGCCTGCAGCAGAGATGCCACGATCAGCGACTGCTTGTCCGGGAAGACGCCGAAGATCGTGCCCTCGGCCACCCCGGCGGCCCGGGCGATCTGCCGGGTGCTGACGTCGACGCCGATCTCGTGCAGCAGCGGCACGGTGGCGGCGATCAGGGCGGCCCGGCGGTCGTCGGGCGCCATCGCGGGCACCCGGCGGCGGCGTACGTGCTCGCGCGGAGAAGTCACGCGGCGAAGCTTAATGAGCGAGCGCTCACTCAGCCACTGACATTTGTCATGACCGGGGCGTGTCACCCCACACGGCGAGCTCCCCGCCGGCCAGGCAGACCACGAGCACGCCGCCCGGGCCGGCCACCGCCCAGGACTCGAACTCGGCGTCGACCTCGACCAGCAGCCGCGCGCCGCTGCGGAAGCCGAGCTCCAGTTCGCCGGTGTCCCGGGTCCGCGCGCTGCTGACCACGTCGCCGAGCAGGGCTGCCAGGGCGTCCGAGGGGTACTCGCCCGGCTCGACGTCGGCGCGGCCGTGCGGCCCGTACAGGCGGGCGACGCTCTCGATCACCACCTGGGCGTCACCGACGAAGGTGAGCACGATGGCGTGGCCGAGCCGCAGGTACTGCAGCTTGCGGCCGACCAGCACGTTGATGGACTGCGCTTGCCGCGGGCGCCATCCGGCGTCCATCTCGGCGACCATGACCGGCAACACCTGCACCTCGATCGGCTCGTCGGAGCATCTGACGGCAGGACCGTAGCCCGCACTTTCATAACGGGGCCTTAAAGACCGGGAGGGATTTACTATTCCTTCAGCGTATACGCCGAGCGTATAGTCGTCGCATGACGGTGCCGATGACCCTCCTGGGCCTGCTCGAGCGCGAGCCCAGCCACGGATACGACCTCAAGCGCGACTACGACGCCTACTTCGGACGCGGCAAGCCCCTGTCCTACGGGCAGGTCTACAACACGCTCAGCCGCCTGGCGCGCGACGGCAAGGTGGTGATGAGCGAGGTCGGGCCGGGGGAGGGGCCGGACCGCAAGCGCTACGTGATCACCGAGCGCGGGGCCACCGAGGTGGACACGTGGCTCGCCGAGCCGGTGGAGCCCGAGCCGCACCTGCAGACCACGCTCTTCGCCAAGGTGACGCTCGCGCTGATGCTCGGGCGTCCCGCCGAGGCCTATCTCGACACCCAGCGGGCGGCGCACCTGAAGCGGATGCGCGAGCTCACCGAGATCAAACGGCACGGCGCCCTGGTGGACGCGCTGCTCGCCGACCACGGCCTGTTCCACCTCGAGGCCGACCTGCGGTGGATCGAGCTCACCGCGGCCCGCCTCGACGCCCTCGCAGCGGAGGTACGCAGATGAGCATCATCGCCGCCCACGACGTCGCCCTCTCGTTCGGCGCCACCCCGGCCCTGCGCGGCGCCGGGCTGGCCGTCGAGCCGGGGGAGATCGTCGCGATCATGGGACCCAGCGGCTCCGGCAAGTCCACGCTGCTGCACTGCCTCGCCGGCATCCTCGTGCCCGACCGGGGCGAGATCCACTTCGACGGCCGGCGGATCGACACGCTGGGCGAGGCGGAGCGCAGCGCGTTGCGGCGCGACCGGTTCGGCTTCGTGTTCCAGTTCGGCCAGCTCGTGCCCGAGCTCACCGCGGAGGAGAACGTCGCGCTGCCCCTGCTGCTCGGGGGCGTACGCCGTGCCGAGGCGGTGCGGTGGGCGCGGGAGTGGTTCCCCCGGCTGGGCCTCGACGGGCTGGAGGGCCGGCGCTCCGGCGAGCTCTCCGGCGGCCAGGCGCAACGGGTCGCGCTCGCCCGCGGGCTGGTGGGGCGCCCTCGGGTGCTCTTCGCCGACGAGCCGACCGGGGCCCTCGACTCGCTCACCGGCGAACAGGTCATGGACCTCATGGTCGACGCGGCGCGCGCGGAGGGCACCACCGTCGTCCTGGTCACGCACGAGCCGCGGGTCGCCGCGTACGCCGACCGTGAGGTCGTGGTCCGCGACGGCAAGGCGTACCCGCTGACCGCCGAGGCGGCCGTGTCATGATCCGCTTCGCGATCCGGCTCACGGTGGCAGGGGGCCGGGAGGCGGCGGCGAGGCTGGTCATCATCGCGGCGGCGGTGACCCTCGGCGTCGCGATGGTGCTGGCCGCGGTGGCCGGCATGAACGGCGTCGGCAGCCAGAACGACCGGTACGGCTGGGCGAACGCCGCGGTGCACCCCGCGGCACCGGGCGACCCGGACCCGCTCTGGTGGCAGCTGCGGGTGGACACGTACGACCGCGCCCCCATCGGCCGGGTCGACCTGGCCGCCACCGGGCCGGGCTCCCCGGTGCCGCCGGGACTGCCGAGGCTGCCCGGCCCCGGCGAGTTCTACGCCTCACCCGCCCTGCGCGACCTGCTGGCCGCCGAGCCCGCCGATCAGCTCGCCGCCCGCTTCCCCGCCCGCCTCGCCGGCACTGTCGGGCCCGAGGCGCTGCCGGCACCGAACTCGCTCGTTGCGGTCGCCGGCTACACCCCGCAGGAGATGTCCGCGCGTCCGGGCGCGACCAGGGTCTCGCGCCTGCCGGACACCGCGGCGGAGAACTGCCCCGGCGGGTGCTGGGCCGGGATCCCGTCGTCCGGCCTCCAGCTCATCCTGGCCGTCGTCGCCGCGGCGCTGGTGTTCCCGCTGCTGATCCTCGTCGGCTCGGCGACCCGGCTCGCCGCGGCCAGGCGCGAGCAGCGGTTCGCGGCCATGCGGCTGGTCGGTGCGACACCCCGGCAGATCGCGATCGTCTCCACGGTGGAGTCGACGGTGTCCGCGCTCGCGGGCACGGCCGCCGGCTTCGCGCTGTTCGCCGCCGTACGGGCCCCGCTCGCCGCGATCCCGTTCACCGGGGCGCCGATGTTCACCTCGGACCTGTCGCCGGGCGTGGGGGGAGCGCTCGCCGTGGCGCTGGGCGTACCGCTGGCGGCGGCCGTGATGGCGTGGGTGTCGCTGCGCCGCGTACAGATATCGCCGTTGGGGGTCAGCCGGCGGGTCACTCCGCGCCCGCCGCGCGCGTACCGTCTCATTCCGCTCGCCCTCGGCATCGCCGAGCTGGCCTTCTTCATCGGGCGAAGGCCCGAGACCACCGACGGGCAGATCCTGGCGTTCCTACCCGGCATCCTCGTGGTGATGATCGGACTGCTGGTGGCCGGACCCTGGCTGACGATGGCCGCCGCCACGCTGATGGCCCGGCGGGCGCGGCGGCCGGAGTCGCTCATCGCCGCGCGGCGGCTGGCCGACAATCCCAAGGCGGGCTTCCGCGCGGTCAGCGGGCTCGTGCTGGCGCTGTTCGTGACCAGCGTGGCGGTCGGGGTGATGACGGCGATCGCCGCCGACCACGACCGCAGCGGCACCGGCTACACCGACGAGATGGGGCTGATCTTCCGCGACGAGGACACCGCGCCCACCGGCACGGTTGTGCCCGCCGGCCTCACTGCACTGCCGGGGGTGCGCGCGGCGGTCACCGTCCGGGTCGCGCCGGACGACGTGCCGCGACCTCCGGAGAGCAAGACCGAGTTCTTCTTCCCGTACGCGCTGGCGTCGTGCGCCGACCTCGCCCACGCGACCGGGGCCAAGCAGTGCGCACCGGGCGCCGAGGTCGCCTGGGTCTTCCCCGACCTGGTGGGCCCGGACCAGTTCACCCGTCCCTGGCCGGCCGCGGACGTCGACCCGGGCCGGCTCACCTCGTTCCGGGCGATGTCCCTGGTCGCGGAGACGGACGGCAGCACCGCGGCGGTGGAACGGGTGCGGACGGCGATCGGCAACGCGTACCCGACGCTCTGGGGGCCGATCACCGAGGGTGACTGGGAGGCGGAGACCAGCCGGGTCTTCAACGGCTGGAAGCGGCTGTCCGATGTGGTCATCCTCGCCAGCCTGGCCATCGCGGGCCTGAGCCTGGCGGTGAGCGTGGCGGGCGGCCTGACCGAGCGCGCCCGGCCGTTCAGCCTGCTGCGGCTCGCCGGCGTCCCGCTGGCGACGCTGCGCCGGATGGTCGCGCTGGAGAGCGTGACCCCGTTGCTGAGCGCCGCGCTGGTGTCGGTCGCGGCGGGGTTCGCCAGCGCCCACCTGTTCCTCAAGGCGCAGATGGGGCTGTCCCTGCACTCGCCGGGCGCGGCCTACTACGCGTTCGTGGCGGGCGGGCTGCTGGCGTCGCTGGCGGTCATCGCGTCGACCCTGCCGCTGCTGCGGCGCGTGACCGGTCCGCAGGCGGCCCGCAACGAATGAACACAGGCGGCCGCGGGTCCCCGGCCACGGGGGTCAGGGGATCCGCGCCACGACGCCGTTGCAGGAGACGTCCTCGATGGACGGCCGGGGCTGCGGCTCGTTCTCCGCGCGCCAGCGGGACACCGACACCAGGCCCGGCTCCACGAACTCGAGGCCGTGCAGCAGCTCCGCGAGCCGTTCGCCGGTGCGCGGCACGAAGCGGCCGCCGGGGTTGTTGGCCGTCAGCTCGGCGATCGCCTCCGGCGTCTGGTACTCCCAGGTGGCGTGCGAGACCACGACGTAGCTGCCGGAGGGGAGGGCGCCGACGAGCTTGTCGACGATGCCCTGCGGGTCCTCGTCGTCGCGGATGAAGTGCAGCACCGCCACCAGGAGCAGCGCGATCGGCTCGGTGAAGTCCAGGGTGGCGTGCAGATCCGGGTGGGCGAGGATGACGTCGGGCTCGCGCAGGTCGGCGTCGAGGTAGGTGATCGCACCCTCCGGGCCGCTGGTGATGAGCGCGCGCGAGTGGGTCAGCACGATCGGGTCGTTGTCGACGTACACCGTCCGGGTGGCGGGCTGGATGGACTGCGCCACGTCGTGGGTGTTGCCGGGCGCCGGGATGCCGGTGCCGATGTCGAGGAACTGCCGCACACCCTGGCGGGCCAGGTGCTCCACGGCCCGTCCCAGGAACCGCCGGTTCTCGATCGCCATCAGCCGGATGCTGGGCATCGCCGCCTCGATGGCGTCGCCGGAGGCCCGGTCGGCCGCGAAATGGTCCTTGCCGCCCAGCCAGTAGTTGTACCGCCGGGCCGGGTGCGCGACCGTGGTGTCGAACCGGTCCGCCGAACCCCGCTCCGCGTTGCCGCCGTTCACGCTGCCTCCCACCCCTGGACGAGGAACGTCACCGCTCGATCCTAGTGAGCCATTTTCACCTCGCGTCGAGGCGGGCGGCCGGTAGCTCGAAGACCAGCTCAAGGCCGTCCTCGTCGTCCCACTGGTCGCCCACCTGACGGAAGCCGTGCCGGGCGGCGAGGGCCAGCGACGGCACGTTGCCGGGCCCGATCGACAGCCGTACCGTGTGGACCTCCGGCTCCCGGGCCGCCCGGTCCAGCAGCACGGCCAGGGCGGCCCCGCCGTAGCCGCGGCGGCGGTACTCGGGGTCGACGGCGTACCCGATCTCGACCAGCCCGTCCTCCGGCCGCCCGTGGTAGCCGGCCCGGCCGACCGCCTGCCCCGTGGCCTCGTCCCGGATGACGCCGGTGACCCATGCGGCCTCGGCCGGATCGGCCAGGACCTGCCGGTGCCGCCTGGACCACAGACCCGCGTTGTCCGGGCCGGCGAGCCAGGCACTGAGCGGCACGGGCGCGACGGCCTGCGCGGCGGCGAGGTCCTGGCGGCTGAGCGCCTCGAGGGCCGCGACGGGCAGCTGGACGATGCGGATGTGGGGGAGTTCGAGCACCGTCGGAGCGTACGCAATCACGCCGGCTCCCGCGCCGACGGTTGTGGAATACGCGTTGAAAGATCTACGACAGTGTGTCTTTCCGGTCCGATCCGGCGCTCTAGCCTGAGAGGGTAATTGCCGCGGTGGTGCGATCGGAAAACGATCGGTGAACGCGGAAGAATGGCGAGAGCGTCGCACCCCCTCTCGGGGCGGAGCATCTTTTGCGATCGAATTCATGGACATCCGCCGTCGGCGATGTCGATGGTGCGTGAGCGATTCGTCAGCACGCGTCCGGCGCCACCGTCACCGGCGATCTCATCGTCCGGCACCACAGTCACGCCCCCGCCCGGGGGCTATTCATCGGAAGGTACCGCATGACCTCGTCGAATCCGCCCGAGCAGAACACCGTGGACGCGACCACCCGGTCCGCCGACCCGGCGGCCGGTCTGCCGGCCGACCCGGCGTCGGCCGAGCTCGCCACCGCATCCCCCGCCGTCCCGGCGGCCGGGCTGCCCGCCGACCCGGCGGCCGTCTCGCCGACCGAGGCCGCAGCCGACGCCGGCCGGGCCGCGGCGCAGCTGGGAGCGACGCTCGCCGCGGCCGCCGCGCCGCAAGGGCTCGACGCGCCGACGACGAACTTCACGTCGGAGCTGAACAACATCGATTTCCGGAAGATGATCGGAGGCCCGTTGCAGGCCGCGGTCGATGCGCAGGTCGCGTCGTCGCTGGCCACCATCGACTTCATCAACAAGGTGGGCTTCACCGCTGTCACGACCAGCGGCCCCGACCCCGCCGACGGTCAGCCGGTGGCCGTCAAGCGTGAACTCGTGATGGTCGACTTCACCCACAAGCGCACGGACCTGGACAAGGCCGGGAAGCCCGTCAAGACGGATGTCTTCGTCCGGGTGCCCCTGCTGGCGATGCTGCCGATCCCGTCCCTGCGTATCGAGCAGGTGGTGATCGACTTCAACGTGAAGCTCAACTCGGTGGAGACCGCCGGCGTCTCGGACCAGCTGAAGGTCGGCGCCGAGGTCGGCGGCGGATTCGGCCCGGTGAACTTCAAGGTGTCCGCGTCGTACCAGCGCCAGACCTCGACCAATGTGGAGGTCAAGAAGGAATACGCGTTGAACGTCAACGTGAAGGCCGTGCAGGACGAGATCCCCGCCGGGCTGGAGAAGATTCTCGGAATGCTTTCCGCGTGACGATCTCCGGCCGAGTGAACTGACGAGACGAGGGGCGGGCGACCGTGGCCGAAATTACCTTGAGCGACTATGCCGGCTTCATTCTCCTGGAGCTTGTCAAGGCCCGGGAGATGGCGGACGGGTATTCTCGCGAAGTAGCGCAACGATATGCGGCGGACGACGTGATGCGTTACTTCCCCGCCCCCCGTTTCACCATGCCGAAGCTGGACCTCACCATCCCGATCCTCATTTCCGGCGCGCGGTTCGACCAGACCGTCCGGTTCGACTTCCCGGCGCAGGATTTCGTCACGTTCATCGCCGACCACGCGAAGGGCGTACGGGTGGCCGTCGAACTGGCCCGGCTCCGCGACAAGGGCCTCAGCGACCTGGAGCTCAAGGAACCGCCGCAATCGCGTGTCGTCGAGGAGCTCGCGACCGAGTTCTACAAGCAACTGGTGTCGAACCCGGAGCCGCGTCACCCCGACACGCTGGTGAGGCTGGGCTGGACGGCCGTCGTCCGGGCGTGCCTGGAGGAGGCCGAGCTCACCGCCTTCTTCGCCCGGTGGGACGGCGGGCGGGACCTGCTCGCCACGACGATGGCGGAGGTGCTGGCCACGGTCGGTGAACGGACCGTGGTGGACCGGACCGCGATCGACAGCCTGCTCGTCAACCCGGTGACGAACGTGGTGAAGAACGGGAGCACCGATGCCTCCGTCTGCACCGTCCGCGCGGAGCTGCTCGAGGAAGGCGTCTACTTCCGGTCCGTTCAGGACGGCGAGAGCGGGCGTACGCACACCGTCGTGGAGTTCGAGTAGCCATGCAACGTTTCCTGCACGACCGGCTGAGACGGCTGGAGGCTCTTCTCGACTCCTGCAACGACGTCATGCGGGCGTACACGGCCCACGAGCTGGACGTCGTGGCGACCGCTGCGGAGTTCCTCGGTCAGGCCTCCGCCGGCTATCAGAAGCTGGGCGACGCGGACGCCGAGAGCGACATGCTGGCCCTCGGGGCGCAGCTGTCGTCGGCCCGCAGCGGGATGCACCCGCTGACGCTCGAACGCATCACGGCGCGCCGGCGCGAGGCGGAGCGGTCGATCGTGCTGCACGCGCTGGTGTCCAGCG
This sequence comes from Nucisporomicrobium flavum, assembly GCF_016464385.1. Classification (GTDB taxonomy): domain Bacteria; phylum Actinomycetota; class Actinomycetes; order Mycobacteriales; family Micromonosporaceae; genus Actinoplanes; species Actinoplanes flavus_A. Next base: position 558,692 of record NZ_JADMLH010000003.1, read on the forward strand.
GGACCCGGCTACGTGCGGACTACGCCGAGACGCGGCAGAGCCTGACGGCGGCGGAGAGCCAGCTGGTCCCGATTCTCACCGTGGCGGCGCAGCGGGGAATGCTGCCGGGCTCCGCGGACGGCCCACCCACGCAGCTCGAGCTCGAGCAGCTGTGGCAGACGCTGTGCGCCGATGCAGGCATCCGCCCGGCGGCCCGGCAGGTGGCGATGACGGTGTCGGTCTCCGACGTCCTGCTGCTCATCTCCGACCTGTTGGTCGCGGCCGATCGGCCCCGCTGAGCCGCGCCGGTCGGGGCCGGCGCCGGTCTTGCCGTCAGTGGTATCGCAGCTCGCCGGCCCGGATGGGGACCTGCAGGGTGTTCTCGGGCGGGGCGAGCGGGCACAGCCACCGGTCGTCGTACGCGCAGCTCGGGTTGTAGAGGTAGTTGAAGTCGAGCCGCACCCGGTCGGGGCCGAGCATCTGCAGGCCCCGGCCGTGGGTGCCCTTCACGGTGTCGGTCAGGTAGCGGCCGCCGCCGTACGTCTCGGGGCCGCTGGTGGCGTCGCGGACCGGCAGGAACAGCCCGCCCCCGTACGCCGCCAGCCACCACAGCGACAGCTCACCCCACGGCGTGTCGAGGATGCCGACGCGCTCGTAGTGGCACACGCCGTCGGCGCCGCCGGTGTCGATGTCGAGCTCGCCCGGCGCAGGGCGCAGTGGCACGTCGGCGACGAACTCGTCGGTTCCGGGGAAGTAGCGCAGCCCGTCGAACGGCTCGCCGCGCGGAATAGCCGACTGGGGGTGGTCGGCGAAGAGCGCGTCGCGCCGGGCCCGGAAGTCGGCGAGGTCGGTGGCGGTCAGGTAGAGGTGGGCGACGGCCGCGCGGTAGTCGGCGAGTTCGAGTGCCTGCACGCCTCCACGGTAGCCCGATCCCTTGAGTGGATCTTGCTGTTCGGCCTAGGCTCGAGGAGTCACGGTATTGAAACGTTTAAATGCGTGACTGGGTTCCGTGCCCTTCTCACCCACCGAGGAGAACCGCATGGCAAGAACCGTCCTGGCCAGGGTCGGCACAGCCGCCGTGGCCGCCGCCCTCTCGATCCCCCTCTGCGCCCCGCCGGCCGGCGCCCGTCCCGTTGAACGCCGGATTGAAACGCTCTCCGGCGCGCACTGGATCTGGTACCCGGAGGACCCGCCCGCCGCCGCCACCCGCTACCTGCGCCGGGCGTTCACCGCGCCGGCGGGGCCGTACACCGCCGCCGAGCTGCTGCTGACCGGGGACGACACCGTCGACGTGTGGCTCAACGACACCTGGCTGACCGCCTCCCCGCGGGCCACCGACTCCTGGAAGCAGGCCCTGTCCGTCGACCTCGCCGCGGCGCTGCGGCCCGGCGCCAACACGCTCACCATCGCCGCCCGCAACAACGGAGGCCCGGCCGGTGTCCTCGGCCACCTGCGGGTCACGTCGGCCGCCGGTACCGCCGACCTCGTCACCGACGGCGCCTGGCAGGCCGCGAACGGCCCGTCCGACCACCCCGCAGCCGCCCACAAGCGGACTGAAGGCTCCACCCCGCAGACGTGGGTCGGGGCGCGCGACCTGGGGGCGTACGGCACCGGGCCGTGGCGGCAGGACGTGCGGCTCCCGGCCGCTGCCGCCTCGCCCGTCACCGTCGCCGGGCTCACCACCGAGCGGCGGGCGAACCCGGTCGGGATCGACGCGGCGAAGCCGCACTTCGGCTGGCGGCTCGTCACCACGGCCAAGGGGCAGGTGCAGGGCCGGTACCAGGTCACCGTGGGCACCCGGCCGGGCGCGGCGGACGTGTGGGACAGCGGGCAGGTCGCGTCCCGGCAGTCCGTCGACGTGACGTACGGCGGCCCCGCGCTCGCCGCCGACCGCACCTACCACTGGCGCGTACGGGTCTGGGACGCGCAGGGCCGCCCGAGCCCGTGGAGCGCGCCGGCCCGCTTCGACACCGGCCTCGACGCCTGGCGGGCCGCCTTCATCGGTGCCCCCGGCGGCGCCGACCTCGCGGGTGCCTCCTGGATCTGGTACCCCGAGGGCGATCCCGCCGTGGAGGCCCCGGCCGGTACCCGGTACTTCCGGCGTACGGTCGACCTTGCCGCCACCGGGCGCACGACCCTGGCCGTGACCGGCGACGACACCGCCGACGTCTGGGTCAACGGGGTGCCGGTCAGCTCCTCGCGCCGCGTCACGGATTCGTGGAAGCGGGCGACCACGGTGGACGTCAGCGCGCAGCTGCGTACCGGGCGCAACACCATCGCGGTCGCAGCGTCGAACACCTCGACCGGCCCGGCCGGCCTGATCGCCAAGCTGCAGGGCGCAGCCACGGTCGTCACCGACGCGACGTGGAAGGCGGCGCAGACCGCGCCCGACGGCTGGCAGCAGCCGGGCTTCGACGACAGCGCGTGGCCGGCCGCGAAGGCGACGGCCGCGTCGGGCGCCGGTCCGTGGGGCAACCAGGTGGTCGTGCCGAACCCGGCGCCGCGGCTGGGCAGGACGTTCGCGGTCACCAAGCCGGTGGCCCGGGCCCGGCTGTTCGCCACCGCGCTCGGCCTGCACGAGACGTACCTCAACGGCGCGAAGGTGAGCGCCGAGCGGCTCGCGCCGGGCTGGACCGACTACGCCAAGCGCCTGCAGTACCGGGAGTACGACGTGACCACCGCGCTGAAGCAGGGCGACAACACGCTCTCGGCGCTGCTGGGCAACGGGTGGTACTCGGGCAGCATCGGCTTCGCCGGCGCCCAGCACTACGGCACCTCGCCCTGGTACTCGGCGGAACTCCGCGTCGAGTACGCGGACGGCACGCGCGCGGAGGTGCGTACGGACGGAACCTGGTCGGCGACCACCAGCCCGATCGTGTCCGACGACCTCTACCACGGCGAGGATCAGGACGCCCGCCTCGCAGCCGGCCCGGCTCAGCCGGTGACCGTGCGATCGGCGCCCGCGCCGCACCTGGTCGCCCAGGTCGATCCGGGCGTCACCGTGCAGCAGGAGCTGAAGCCGGTGGCGTGGACGCAGCCGAGGCCGGGCGTCTGGATCGCCGACCTCGGCCAGAACTTCGCCGGCTGGAACAGGCTGCGCGTCTCCGGCCCGGCCGGCGCGAAGGTGACGCTGCGCCACGGCGAGATCCTCAACGCGGACGGCACGCTCTACACCGCGAATCTGCGGGCCGCCCAGGCCACCGACACGTTCACGCTGGCCGGCCAGGGTACGGAGACCCTCGAGCCGCACTTCACCGTGCACGGTTACCGCTACGTCGAGGTGACCGGCCTCCCCGCGGCCCCGGGCGCGGACACCCTCACCGGCCTCGCGGCGTGGACCGACGGCGCGCAGACCGGCACCTTCACCACCTCCGACCCGCTCGTCAACCAGTTGCAGCACAACATCCTGTGGGGTGCGCGGTCCAACATGCTGTCGATCCCGACCGACTGCCCGCAGCGCGACGAGCGGCTCGGCTGGACCGGTGACATCGCGGCGTTCGGGGCCACGTCGACGTTCAACTTCGACACCCACGGCCTGCTCGCCAAGTTCACCGACGACCTGGTCGACGCGCAGCACGCCGACGGGGCGTTCACCGACGTCGCGCCGGACGTGCTGGGCTGGGGCGGCAAGGCCGGATGGGGCGACGCGGGCGTCATCGTGCCGTACGTGCTGTGGCAGCGCTACGGGGACCTGTCCGCTGTGGACCGGGCGTTCCCGGCGATGGCGAAGTGGGTCGACTACCTGCGCGGGACGGCCGGCGCCGACCTGATCCGCAACCAGGACACGTACGGCGACTGGCTCAACGTCGACGACCCCACGGCGAACGACCTGACCAGCACCGCGTTCTTCGGCTGGTCGGCGCGGCTCGTGTCGCGGATGGCGGCCGCGACCGGGCGTACGGCGGAGGCGGCCACGTACGGCGACCTCGCCGACCGCATCGCCGCGGCCTTCACCAGCCGTTTCGTGGCCGCGGACGGCACAGTAGGCGCCAACAGCCAGACCGGCTACGTCTTGGCGCTCGCGTTCGGTCTGGTGCCCGCCGACCGGCAGCAGGCGGTGGCGGACAGGCTCGCGGCCAAGGTGGCGTCCCGCAACGGGCACCTGTCCGTCGGCTTCATGGGTGTCGAGAACCTGCTGCCGGTCCTCGCCGAGCACGGACACCTCGACACGGCGTACCGGATCCTGCAGCAGCCGGACTATCCGGGCTGGGGCTACATGAACTCCCGCGGCGCGACCACGATCTGGGAGCGCTGGGACGGGATCCGGACCGACGGTTCGCTGCAGGACCCCGGCATGAACTCCTTCAACCACTACGGTCTCGGCTCGGTCGGGGACTGGCTCTACCGCAGCGTCGGCGGGCTCGCCCCGGCCACGCCGGGATACCAGAACCTGCTGATCGCGCCGAAGCCCGGCGGCTCGCTCACGACCGCGGCCACGTCGCTGACGACCGGGTACGGCGAGACGCGGACGCAGTGGACGAGGAGCGGTCCGGGGCTGACCCTGACCGTCGTCGTGCCGCCGAACACCACCGCCACGGTGCAGGTGCCGGCGTCCTCGGCCACCGCGGTCACCGCACCGGCCGAGGCGGTGCCGCAGGGCTTCCAGAACGGCACGGCGTCGTACGCGCTGCCCTCCGGCTCGTACACCTTCACGGCTCAGGCGGGGTAGGCGGTCGCCTCGGTCGCCTTGAGGGCGGCCCACACCTCGCGTCCCGGTTCCAGCCCCAGCTGGACGGCGGCCGCCGGCGTCACGTCGGCGGCCACCGCCACCGGGCCGGTCAGCTCGATGCGCAGCGCGTCGCCGTGCCGGGCCACCGCGGTCACGGTCGCCTGCCAGGTGTTGCGCGGGCTTCCCTCCGGCCGTACGGCGTAGAGCGCCACCGCGGCCGGGGGGAACGCCACGAACACGTCGCCGGTGTGCGGGGTCGCGGTGGTGAGGGTGAAGCCGCCGCCGACCTGGACCCGGATGCCCTCGGCGTGACCCCGGTAGAGGTTCAGCCCGACGAGCCGGGCGACGTAGTCGGTACGCGGCCGCGACGTGATCGTGGCCGCGTCGCCGGTCTGCACCACCCGGCCGTCCTCGACGATGACGAGCCGGTCGGCGAGCATCATCGCGTCCAGCGGGTCGTGCGTGACCAGGACCGCAGGCCCGGCATGCGCGCCGAGGTGGGTTCGCAGGTGCGCGCGGGTGTCCAGCCGGGTCCGCGCGTCCAGGGCCGCGAGCGGCTCGTCGAGCAGGAGCAGTTCCGGCTCGGTGGCCAGCGCCCGGGCCAGCGCGACGCGTTGCGCCTGCCCGCCGGAGAGCTGCCGGGGCTTCTTGCCGGCGTGCTCGGCCAGGCCCACGCGGGTCAGCAGGTCGTCCGCGCGCCGCCGTGACTCGGCGCGGGACAGGCCACGGCAGCGCGGCCCGAACGCGACGTTGTCCACTGCGGACAGGTGCGGGAACAGCAGGTAGTCCTGGAACACCACGCCGATGCGCCGCTGCTCGGGTGCGATGAACAGCCGCGCCGCGGGATCGTCGAGGGTCCGGTCGTGCAGCCGCACGTACCCGTCGTCCAGGGCGATGAGGCCGGCCAGCGCGCGCAGAGCCGTCGTCTTCCCGGCGCCGTTCGGGCCGAGCAGCGCCACGACCTCGCCCGGTTCGGCGCGCAGCGGGACGTCGAGCGTGAAGCCGGGCCGGCGCACCACGAGGTGCGCGTCGAGGGTCACGACGTACCCAGCCAGCGGTCGCGCAGGCCGGCGAGGATCAGCACCGACACCGCGAGCAGCACGAGGCTCAGCACGATCGCCGCGTCCAGGTCCTGCTCCAGCGCGAGGTAGACGGCCAGCGGCATGGTCTGCGTACGCCCGGGGAAGTTGCCGGCGAACGTGATGGTCGCGCCGAACTCGCCGAGCGCCCGCGCCCAGCACAGCACCGCCCCCGCCGCCACCCCCGGCGCGATCAGCGGCAGCGTCACCCGCCGGAACGCCGTCCAGCGGCCCGCCCCGAGCGTCGCGGCCGCCTCCTCGTAGCGCGCGTCCGCCGCCCGCAGCGCCCCCTCCACGCTGATCACCAGGAACGGCATGGCCACGAACGCCTCGGCCAGCACCACGCCCGCGGTCGTGAACGGCAGGGTGACGCCCAACGTCGCGTCCAGCCACCCGCCGAGCAGCCCGCGGCGGCCGAAGACCAGCAGCAGCGCCACGCCGCCGACCACCGGCGGCAGCACCAGCGGCACGGTGACCAGCGCCCGGACCAGGCGTCGCCCCGGGAACGTGGTCCGGGCCAGGAGCCAGGCCAGCGGTACGCCGGCCAGCAGGCACAGCGCGGTCGCGAGCGTGGCGGTGAGCAGGGACAACCGCAGGGCTGCCAGCACGCCCGGCTCGGTCAGCCGCTGCGGCAGCGTCGACCAGGGCGCCCGGATGAGCAGCCCGGCCAGGGGCAGCACGAGGAACGCCAGCCCGGCGATCGCGGGGATCGCCAGGGCGAGCGGAGCCCGGGAGCGCGGCCTGCTCAGGGCCGCTGGAACCCTGCGTCGGCCAGCACCTGCTGGGCCTGCGGTGTCTGCACGAACGCGACGAACGCGTCGGCTCCGGAACGGTTCGGCGCCTTCGTCAGCGCGACGATCGGGTAGTCGTTGATCGCCGAGGCGGACTCGGGGAACTCCACACCCGCCACGTCGGCCGCCGCCGCGCGGGCGTCCGTACGGTAGACCAGCGCCGCGTCCACCTCACCCAGCTTGACCTTGGCGAGCGCGGCCCTGACGTCCTGCTCCTCGGTCACCGGCTTCAGCGCGACGCCGGCCGCGGACAGGGCCTTCTGCGCGGCCGCGCCGCACGGCACCTGCGCCGCGCACATCGCGACCTTCACGCCGGGCTTCGCCAGCGCCGCGAGCGACGTGATGCCCTCCGGGTTTCCCTTGGGTACGGCGATGACCAGCTGGTTGCGGGCGAACGTCACCGGGGTGCCGCCGTCCCCGGCATCCGTGACCGTCGTCATCGTGGCCGGGCTGGCCGCGGCGAAGACGTCCGCGGGCGCGCCGGCGGTGATCTGCTGGGCCAGGCCGGTGCTGCCGCCGTAGGAGAACACGACGTCCGTGCCGGGGTTCGCCTTCTCGAAGAGCTCGCCGATCCGATCGAACGATCCGGTCAGCGACGCGGCGGCCAGCACGGTGACCTTCTCGTCCCCGGCGGCGGCCTGAGCGCTGCACCCGGCCGCTATCAGCACCGCCGCGAGCGCGGCCGGCAACCGTGTCCTCATCCGTCCCCCCGCTCCACGACCACCGTCGTCGACTTGATGACGGCCACCGCCACGGAGCCGACCTCGAGGCCCAGGTCGTCCACCGCCTCGCGGCTCATCAGCGACACCACCCGGAACGGGCCGGCCTGGATGTCGACCTGCGCCATCACCGCGTCGCGCGTGATGGCCGTGACCAGGCCGCGCAGCCGGTTGCGCGCCGACGAGCGGTGCGCGCCGGCACCCGGGCCGGCCGCCAGGGAGCGGGCGTACGCGGCCAGATCGGCGCCCGCGATGCTGCGGTGACCGTGGTCGTCGCGGGCCGCGGCCAGCCGTCCCGCGTCCACCCAGCGGCGCACGGTGTCGGCGCTGACCCCGAGCAGCTCGGCCGCCTCACCGATGCGGTACGTCGTCACGCCGGCCAGCATAGCCGCATGTGCGAGGGCTTTTCACCAGGCGGCCTTGCTTCTGCTAGAGGCGCTGGAGCTCCTCGGCCAGCATCTTCGACATCCGCACATGCCACTCGTGGCCGACCGGGACGCCGCGGCTCGGGCACTCGGTCACCATGAGCGTGTAGAGGTGCAGCCGGTACAGCGTCAGCCGGGTCCGCGCGTCGTCGTCGAGCACCAGGCCGGTGGCGGCGGCGTACCCGCGCAGGAACGGGTGGTCCGGCTCGTCCTCGATGCGGTGGAACAGCGCGGGGGAGACGAGGTCGAGCAGCGGGTCGCCGTACAGGTGCCGCTCGCCGTCGACCAGGCCGGTGAGCCTCCCGCCCTCGGTCAGCACGTTGCCGTCCCACAGGTCGAAGTGCAGCAGGGCCGGGCGGGTCACGGACGCCAGCACCGCCCGATGCCGCTCGACCGTCTCCAGGATCCCGGCGGGCAGCGGCACGTCCCAGTCGGCCGCGTCGGCGATCAGGGCCCGCATGATCGCCGTGAACGCCTCCGGCCAGTCGCGGCCCGAGGGGCGGCCGCCGTCGTAGCCGAAGAGGTCGCCCTCGATGGTGTGGACGCGCGCGATCACGCGGCCCAGTTCCTCGCGGACGGCCGCCGCGTCGGGGACCTCCGTGAGCGACCGTCCGGGCAGGAGGGTCGTGGCGATCCAGCCGTCGCCCAGGTGCAGCACCTCCGGCACCGGCGCGACATCGCGGACCATCCGGAAATACCGGGCCTCGGCGGGGATGAGGTCGCGTTCGTACCGCAGCAGCCGTACGTCGTCGGCCGGGCCCGCTTTCACCACCACGGAACGGCCGTCGGCGAGCGTCGCCCGCCACACCGCCGCGAAGCCGCCACCGGACAATTCGGCGGCTTGCACCACCTCGGTCCCCAGGACGGGTGACAGCATGGCATCGATCATCCGGAGGTCCAGCTCGCGCTGGGTGGGACTGCGCATGCGCCATTGTGTACCGAACCGTAAGGTGTTTCTGGCCCCGAAGGGGTACAGACTGGTGCATGACCGTCCGCCATGAAGGGCCGCGGTTGACGAACCACGGCCGGGACCCCGCCGTCCCGCACCCGCGCTCCGTGCCGCTCGAACCGCCGAGGGGCGCCGCGGACCTGCCCCGATACCTGCGCGCTCTGCGCCGCCTGGGAGACGCCGACGACCTGGCCGCCGCGTACGCCGGCTGCACGATCGCCGTCGAGGTCGCCGGGCGCGAGGGTGACGCGGCCGGGCTCGTCGCGGCGTACTCGCAGCGCTCCTCGGTGTCCCGCCGCAGCGGCGACCTGCCCGCAGCGGCCCGCGACGCCGAGGCCGCGGCCGACCTGCTCGCCGTCTCCGGCGCCGAGCCGGGCGGCGCGACGGCGGCCCTCCTGCTGTCGCGGCGGATCGCCGTGCTGCTCGACATGGGCGACGTCGACCGGGCCGGCCTGCTGTTCGCCGCCGCCCCGTTCGGCGGTGACCTGCCCGACGACCCCGAGTTCCTGCTGCTGCGCTACGTGCGGGGCCGCCTGCACGGCGCGGCGGGCCGGCCCGGCGACGCCCTCGCCGACTGGTACCGGTGCGGCGAGCGGGTGGCCGTCCGCCGCTTCGACCACCCCGGCGTGCTGCCGTGGCGCTCGGCGGCGGCGGACGTCCTCACCGGCATCGGTGCCGCCGAGGCGGCCGAGCGGCTCGTCGCGGAAGAGGTGGCGCTGACCCGCCGGCACGGGCTGGCGTCGGCGCTCGGCCGGGCGCTGCGCATCCAGGGCCGGGTGCTGCCCGGGGCAGCCGGGCTGGCCCGGGCGGAGGAGGCGGTCCGGGTCCTGCAGGGTGCCCCGCGCCGCTTCGAGCTGGCCACCGCGCTGGTCGACCTCGGTGAGCTGCTGCACCAGGCCAAGCGGCGTCCGCAGGCCCGGCGGGTGCTGCGCGACGGCCTGGAGCTCGCCGAGCGGTGCGGCTCCCCGGGGCTCGCCGCCCGCGCCCGCCGTACCACCCGTGGGCGGGCCACCTAGTTAGGGTAGCCTTCGCTTCCATGATGTCCGTCCTGGCGCCGCCGCAGCTGCGGCCGTACCAGCCGTTCCCGCTGCGCGTGGCCCGGGCGGCCCGGCTGAGCAGCAGCTTCGTGCGGATCACGCTGACCGGCGAGGCGCTGGCGGACTTCGCGTACCACGGGTTCGACCAGCGGGTCAATCTGCTGTTCCTGCCCCCGGGCGCAGACCACGAGGCGTTCGCCCGTACGGCGGACTGGCGCTCGTGCGGTGCCCCGCTGCGGGTCTACACCGTGCGGGCGTACCGGCCGGAGGTGGCCGAGCTCGACATCGACTTCGTGCTGCACGGCGACGCCTCCCCGGCATCGCGGTGGGCCGGCGCGGCGGTTCCGGGCGACCGGATCGTCATGATCGGCGCGACCCCGGGGCACCCGGTCACGGACGTGGCCTGGAAACCTCCGGCGAGCGCGGAACTGCTGCTGCTCGCGGCCGACGCGACGGCCCTCCCCGCGGCGGCGTCGATCCTGGAGTCCCTCGACCGCCCCGCCCGCGCCGTCCTCGAGGTGCCGTACGCCGACGACCGCCTGCCCGTCGCGGGACGCCACGACATCACCTGGCTCGTCCGCGCCCACGGCGACCGGATCGAACCCGTGGTCCGGTCCCTGCTGGGCGGCGGCGCCGCGGTTGCCGCGGACGCCCGGCCGGCCGACGAGGACGGCATCGTGTGGGACGTGCCGTCGCAGGCCACCGGCACCTTCTACGCCTGGCTCGCGGGGGAGTCGCGGACGGTCGTCGCCCTGCGCCGCCACCTCGTCGGCGAGCGCGGCATCGACCGCAACGCGGTCGCCTTCATGGGCTACTGGAGGAGCTAGACCGGTAGCGGGTCGCGGGGTGCCCACTGGGTGTGCTCGGCGAACGCGCGGTAGCGGTGCAAGGCGATGAACAGCCAACCCAGGCTGAGGATCGCCAGGATGATGAACGGGATCACCCCGCCGAAGGTGTCCCACGCCGTGTGCATGGCCACCGCACCGGCGAAGGTGGCGAGGAACGCGAGGACCCGCTTGCCGGTCGGTGACGCGATCATCGCCCAGAGCGCTCCGCAGGTGAGGCCTGTCCAGGCGGTGTGCCCCGCGGGGGCGGTCAGGCCGCGGACGAACAGCGTCTCCTCGACGGCGGTGATGTTGCCCTTGGACTCGAGCAGGGCGCTGAACCCGTACCCCATGGTCTCGAGCGCGGCGAACCCCATGCCGGACGCGACCCCGATGACCAGCCCGTCGCTGGGCAGCCGCCGCCCGCGCCGGGCGAGCAGGACGAACAGCAGGACCACCGGGACGATCATCTTCGCCGCCTCCTCGATGACCGCGACGAAGAGCATCGGCAGCGCGCCGAGCCCGCGCAGCGCGTCGTACTCCAGGGTCCCGGCCACGACGACCCCGATGACCCCGCCGAAGAAGGCGGCGATGACCAGCGCCGCGGCCGGCACCTGCCATCGGCCGGTCCGGGCCTGCGCGAACGACAGGAAGGCCAGGGGTACGACCGTCGCGCCGAGCAGCAGCAGCGAGGGCACGAAGTTGAGGTTCTGCGTGCGGATCAGCGTCCGCAGCACGATGACGTAGAGCACCAGCCCGACGACCAGGACGCCCAGCCAGGCCCACCGGCGGGAGAGATCACGCATGCATCGGAGTCTCGCGCACCGGTAGGGGTTCCGCTACCAGCGATTTTCAGTGTGTCTCGCCAAGTACTTAATCTGATACAGTACCTGGCATGGTTGACAACTCGCGGGACGTCCTCGCCGCGGACCTGCTGCGGGGGCACACCGACACGATCGTGCTGGGCGTGCTGCGCCGCGAGGACCGGTACGGCTTCGAGATCTTCAAGCGGATCCGCGACGCCACCGGTGGGCGGCACGAGATCAAGGAGGCGACCCTCTACGCGACGTACCGCCGGCTCATGAAGGACGGCCTCATCGAGGCGTACTGGGGTGACGAGAGCCAGGGCGGCCGGCGCAAGTACTACCGCATCACGGATGCCGGCCGTGCCGTCTACCGCCGCAACGCGGCGGCGTGGGCGGCCACCCGCGACATCATCGACACCCTGCTCGACCTCGACGACGGCTCCCGCTCATCCGACACGACTGTGAGGCGGTCATCGTGACCCTGTCAGACGAGACCCCGGGCGGGGCCGGCATGCACGTGCACCGCCTGCTCGACGAGGCGTTCGCCGGCGTCGAGATGGGCCCCGAACAGCAGGACCTCAAGGAGGAGATGCGCGGCAACCTCGTCGCCCGCGTCGCCGAGCTGACGGCGGCCGGCATGGGCGAGCCGGCCGCGGCCCGCCGGGCCGTCGACGAGCTGGGCGACGTCCGCGGGATCCTCGACGCGACCGAGCCGCAGCCCGGCCCGTCCGGCGCTGCCTGGCAGTCCCGGCGCGTACGGCCCGACCCGGCGTTCGCGGTCCGCACGGTGGTGCTGTCGGCCCTCGCCACGGCCGGGCTCGTGGTGCTCGCCCTCGCCGCCACGCTCGTCGACATGCCGTTCGCCGCCCAGGTCGTCGCCGTGGTGGTGGTCGCCGCGGTGGCCGGAGCGATCACCGCCGACGCGCTGCGGCAGGAGACCACGGGCAGCCACCCGATGCCTCCCGCCCGGGCCGCCGGGTACGGCGCCGCGATGCTGCTCGCCGTGGCCGCCCTCGGCGCCGGCTGGCTGTACCTGCGTGACGCCGGCCTCCCGTGGCTCATCGCCGGGGCGCTCGTGCTGGTGGTGGCCGCCGCCCTCTTCACGTACCTGGGCGCCACCCAGACCAACCGGCACAAGGCGTGGGTGGTCCGGCAGCAGCAGGAGGCGTACGGCTCCGACCGCTTCACCGAGGACCCGGCAGCCGCCGCGCGCTTCGGCATCTACACCGTCACGGTGTGGCTGGTGGCCGCCGCGGCCTTCCTGGCGTTGACGCTCACGGCCGGCTGGGCCTGGTCCTGGCTGGCGGTGGTCGGCGGCTTCGTCGCGATGACCGTCCTGATCGCCCGCATGCTCTTCGCCCCGAAACCCTGAATCAGGGCCGTGGGGGGGGGGGGGCCCCCCCCCCCCCCCCCCGGGGCCCCCCCCCCCCCCCCCCCCCCGCCGCCCGGGGCGGGCCGGCGGGCCCCCCGCCCACCGG
>NZ_JADMLH010000003.1:571457-780711 GCF_016464385.1 Nucisporomicrobium flavum
TTGGCCCGCTTGCTCTGCGCCCCTACACCCTTAAGCGGGGCGGTGGCGGGGGTGCGCCAACACCGCGGCCACGGCGGGAACACACCGGAGTCGCCGGCCGGTCGGCCGGGTCCTGCCGTGCGTACCGCAAGCGAACGGTAACCCACGATCGACCGTCGACTCCTTCCACGACCGGGCGGCGCGTCCGCCCGGCGACCGAGAAGGAGCACCCATGTCCGGCACAGACCGCGCCATCGAGGCGGTCGACCTCGTGAAGACGTACGGGAAAGGCAAGCGGGAGGTGCACGCCCTCGCCGGCGTCACGTTCGCGGTCCGCCCCGGGATCATCTTCGCGCTGCTGGGGCCCAACGGCGCCGGCAAGTCCACCACCGTCAAGATCCTCACCACGCTCTCGGTGCCCGACTCGGGCAGCGCCACCGTCGCCGGTATCGACGTCCGCCGCGACCCCGGACAGATCCGGCGCGTGATCGGGTACGTGTCGCAGCGCCCGACGTTCGACCCGACTGCGACCGGGCTCGAGAACCTGGTGCTGCAGGGCCGCATCCACGGCGCCTCCGCGGCCCAGGCCCGGGTCCGCGCTCGGGAGCTCCTCGGCAGCTTCGACCTCACGGCGGCCGCGGACCGGACGACCGGCACCTGGTCCGGCGGGATGCAGCGCAAGCTCGACGTGGCGATGGGGCTGATGCACCGGCCCAAGGTGCTCTTCCTCGACGAACCGACCACGGGCCTCGACCCGGAGGCGCGGATGGGCATGTGGGCGGAGATCGGCCGGCTGGCCCGCGAGGACGGCCTCACCGTGCTGCTCACCACGCACTACCTCGACGAGGCCGACAATCTCGCCGCCCGGCTCGCCATCATCGACGCCGGCCGGGTCGTCGCGTCGGGCACCCCGGACGAGCTGAAGGGCGCGCTCGGCGGGGAGACCGTACGCGTCAGCCTGCCCGCGCCACCGGAGGCGGAACGGGCCCGGCACGTGCTCGAACGGCTCCCCGGCATCGCCGCGGTGGAGTCCGACGGCACGGTGGTCAACGCCCGCGTCGCGAACGGGGCCGCGGCGCTTCCCGGCCTCCTCGCCGCCCTCGACGCGGCCACGGTGGAGCTCACCACGGTGACGGTGGCTCGCCCGTCGCTCGACGACGTGTACCTGCACCACGCCGGCCGCAGCTTCTCCTCCGCCTCGCTGGAAGGGGCCGGCCGATGACCACCCTCGTCACGCACACCGGGCTGCTGTCGCTGCGCTCCCTGCGTACGTTGTCCCGCCAACCGGCGTACCTGATGTTCACGCTGGTGCAGCCGATGGTCTGGCTGCTGCTCTTCGGCCAGCTGTTCCGCCGCATCGCGGAGATGCCGGGCTTCGGCGGCGGGTCGTACCTGAGCTACCTGACCCCCGGCGTGGTCGTCATGACCGCGATGATGACCGCCGGCTGGAGCGGCACGTCGATCGTCCAGGACATGGAACGCGGCGTCATGGACCGCACGCTCACCTCACCGGTACGCCGCGCCGCCCTCGTCAACGCCTCCCTCGTCCACCAGGCGATCGTGACGCTCGTCCAATCGGTGATCATGGTGAGCGTCGGCCTGCTCGCCGGCGCCCGCTACGACGGGGGAGTCCGCGGCATGCTCGTGCTCGCCCTCGCCGCGATCCTCATCGGCGTGGTGTTCGCCGCCTTCTCCGACGCGGTCGCGCTCCTCGTCCACCAGCAGGAGGCGCTGATCGCGGTGGCGCAATTCCTGGTGCTGCCGCTGACCTTCCTGTCCTCGGTGATGATCGCGCCGTCGCTGATGCCGGGCTGGGTCGCCGACGTGGCCCGCTACAACCCGGTGGACTGGGCGGCGGTGGCGGCCCGGGAGGCCCTGACCGACGCCCCGGACTGGGGACTGGTGGGCGGCCGGATCGGACTGCTGCTGGCGCTCGCGGCGGTGATGGCGTGGCTGTCCGCCCGCGCCTACCGTGTGTACCAACGCTCCATCTGAGCCGCCTCCTCGCGGGGAACGGGCGGGGGAGACCGGGGCAGCTCCCGGAACCTCCCGCTCTCCCGGGAGGGCCGGCTACCGGTGGGCCGGCCGGGGCGTCAGATCGGGCCCGCCGAGGCCGCTCCGGGGGTCGGGCTCCGCGGCCACGGCGCTCAGCAGCTCGCGGGCCCGGGCGATCGCGGCCGGGGTGTCCCGGCACAGCAGGTCGTCGCGCTCGAGGTCCGCCGTGATGCCGAGGGCGGTCAGCGCCTGCCGGTGGGCGGGGTCGATGCCGGAGAGCAGGACGAGGATCCCGCGGTGCCGCAGCCGGGTGATGGCGTCGCCGAGGATGTGGGCCCCCGTGGCGTCGATGGTGGACACCCGGGACATGCGCAGGATGACGGCGCGTACGTCGGCGACCTCGGTGAGCTCCAGCAGGAAGTCGTGCGCGGCGGCGAAGAACAGCGGGCCGTCCAGCCGGTAGGCGACGATGTGCTCCCGCAGCAGCGCGTGCTCCTCGGCGCTGTGGTCGGTGTCGTCGATCGGCACCTGCGTGATGCCCGCGGTCCGGGCGATGGCCCGCAGGGCGAGGACCACGGCGACGCCGAGCCCGACGGCCACGGCGGTGACCAGGTCGAAGACCACGGTCACGGTGAAGGTGAGGACGAGGACGGCCGCGTCGCGATGGGTGGCCCGGACCAGCGCCAGCAGCGATGCGGTCTCGACCATCCGTACGGTCGTGGCCAGCAGGACGCCGGCCAGCGCGGCCAGCGGGATCCGGGACACCAGCGGCGCGGCGGCCAGCACGATGACGGCCAGGGCCACCGCGTGGGTCAGCGCGGCCAGCTTCGACTGGGCCCCGGCGCGGACGTTGACCGCCGTACGCGCGATCGCCGCGGTGGCCGGGACGCCACCCATGATGGGTGCCGCGAGGTTCGCCAGGCCCTGCCCGAACAGCTCGCGGTCGGGATGATGCCGCTGGCTGACGCTCATGGCGTCAGCGACCGTGGCGGACAGCAGGCTCTCCAGGGCGGCGAGGGCGGCCACCGCGAGCGCGGCGGGCATCAGATCGGCGGCCGCCGACCAGTCCAGGAAGTGCAGCGAAGGCGCGGGCACGCCGCTGGGCAGCGCGCCGATCCGCGCCAACGGCAGGGACGTGACCTCGGCCAGCACGGTGGCGCCGGCCACGGCGAGCAGCGAGAACGGTACGGCGGGACGCCAGCGCGCGCCCAGCAGTATGAGCGTGGCAACCCCCGCCGTCACCAGGACGGGAGCCGGGTGGGGGTGGGACACGAAGCGCGCCACGGCGTCGGCGGCCACCGCCCAGACCTTCTCGCCCTCCGCGTCGCCGACGCCGAGCATCGCGGGCACCTGCTGCAGGGCGATCACCACCGCGATGCCCGCCGTGAAGCCCTCGATCACGGGCGTGGGCAGATACCGGACGTACCGGCCCAGCCCGGCCACGGCGAGCCCGATCAGCACGAGACCGGCCATGACGCCGACCATGAGCACCCCGTCGGCCCCGAACTCGTGCACGATCGGCAGCAGCACCACGGTCATGGCCCCGGTCGGCCCGGACACCTGCAGGTTCGACCCGCCGAACACCGCGGCCACCGCCCCGGCCACGACGGCGGTGACCAGCCCGGCCTGGGCCCCCAGCCCGGACGCCACCCCGAACGCCAGCGCCAGCGGCAGGGCGACCACCGCGACTGTCAACCCCGCCACGAGGTCCCGCCGCGGATGCCGCCGGGCCGCGGCCCAGTCGCCGCGCTGCGGAAGAAGATCCGTCAGCCGCCCGGTCATGACAGCTGCCTCTCGGCGTCGATCTGGACGAGCAGCTCGTCACGGTCGGTGAGGACCGCGGAGAGAATCCGCCGCCCGGCCGCCAACAGCTCCGCCACAGCGGGCGTGCTGAGCGTGTAGACGACTGACGAGCCGCTGCGTGCCGAGGTGACGAGGCCGGCCCGGCGCAGCACGCCGAGCTGCTGGGACAGGTTCGACGGCTCGACGTCGATGTCGGCGAGCAGGTCGCGTACGGGCTTCGGGCCGTTCTGGAGGAGCTCCAGGACACGGATGCGGACCGGGTGGCCCAGCGTGCGGAAGAGCTCGGCCTTCGCCTGGTACAGCGGGACACCCATGGTTCACACCTGTCGATATGGCGACTTCTTCACTTGAAGAACTCTTCAAGTCGCTGCCAGCGTACCGGGTGGGATTCGCTGAGTACAGGGCGTCAGTTCTCTGTGCCGGCGGGCGCTCCGGTGAGCCAGCGCTCCGCATCGAGGGCGGCCGCGGCGCCGGTGCCGGCCGAGGTGATCGCCTGACGATAGCCTCCAGCGTCTCGACTCCGCGTGGACGCCGAAACCAGGTACGGCATGTGAGACGGCCCTGAACCCGGACAACCTCGGCGGGGCGGCGCCGTACGGGCTTGAATGGAAGATCGACCCCCTCGGTAACCGCACCGAGGAAATCTCTTACAGCGCGGCGGGGCAGACCAAGCGGACCTACGCCGTGCCCAAGCCGGGGAAGGGCGTCGTCCGTCCCCACGCGGTCAGCCTGATGACCACGACACTCCCGGGTCAGACGACCGGCACCGACTCCTCGTATCAATACGACGACGCCGGCAACATGAAGGCACGTCCCGGGGCGACGGCCGCTCAGGCTCTGACGTGGGACGCCGAAGGCAAGCCCGTACAGATCCTGGAAGGCGCCAAACGCTTCACCAACCTGTACAGCGCCGACGGTGACCGGCTCATCCGCCGCGACCCCAACGGTACGACTCTCTACCTGCCGGGCATGGAGATCCGCCGCAACGTCTCGGGCAGCACCGCGACCGTGACCGGTACGCGTTACTACACCTTCAACGGCCAGACCGTCGCCTCCCGTACCAACCAGACCGACAGCCTGGCGTGGCTCTTCTCGGACCACCAGGGCACCCAGCAGGTCGCGGTCACCGCGGCCGCCCAGAAGGCCACCATCCGTCGCCAACTTCCCTACGGGGACCCGCGCGGCGGCGACCCGGCATGGCCGAACCTCAAGGGTTTCGTCGGCGGTGACAAGGACCCCACCGGGCTGACGCACATCGGAGCCCGCGAGTACGACCCCGTGCTGGGCCGGTTCATCTCCGTCGACCCGGTGCAGGACCTGACGCAGCCGCAGCAGTGGAACGCGTACTCCTACGCGGGTAACAACCCGATCGGCCGCAGCGACCCGTCGGGCATGTTCTTCATCGACCCGATCAGCATCATCGGCATCATCGGCGCCATCGGGCAGATCATCGAGAGCGGCGGCGACACCGGGGGCGGGGACTCCGGTGGCAGCGGCAATGGAGGCAACGGCGGTAATGGCGGTAATGGCAGCGGCACCGGAAACGGCGGCAACAGCCTCCGCTCCATCATCGGCAACGGCCTGAAAGGGCAACTCGACGCCGGCTACGAGGCGACGGTCGGTATGGTCACCGGCGTCTACTCCATGTTCGAGAGCACATACACCCAAGCCAAAGCCGACGGGGCAGCCATCGGTAAGGGCGACATGACGGTGTGGGAAGCGCTCTGGGGCCAGACCAAACGGACCTGGAACTCCGCCGGCATGGGCGGTGGCAATTACAACTTCCTGAAAAGCCTGCTGTCCGAGGGAAAGAGAATCTTCACCGCGGACACCTGGGGCGAACGGGCCTACGCGGGTTCGCACTTGGTGTCGACCGTCGCCCTCATGTTCGTCGGGCCCAAGGGCATGAAGGGCAAGCCGAAGGCTCCGGCGGCGGCTGCCCTGGAAGGTGTCGAAGGGGGCGCGCCGGCCCGCAACGCGGCGAAGCCCAAGGGGTGCCTGAACAGCTTCGCCCCGACCACGCTGGTGCTGATGGGGGACGGCTCCACCAAGCCGATCGGCGACATCGAGGTCGGTGACGAGGTAGTCGCCACGGATCCGGAAGCGGAACGCACTGAGAGCCGCCCGGTGACGGCTACCGTTGTCAACGACGACCGCAATTTGACCGACGTGACGGTCCGGATCGACGAGGACGCCGAGTTCACCCTCCAGACCACGCCGGAACACCCCTTCTGGGACGACAGCCGCAAGGTCTGGAGCGATGCTCGCGACCTGAAGCCGGAGACTCGCCTCCGTACGGTGGACGGAAGCAGCACTCGAGTGGTTGTGGCGCGCTCATATCCCGGCCAGCGCTGGATGTACAACCTCAGCGTCGCCGACCTCAACACGTACTATGTGCTCGCTGGCAACATGCCGGTACTCGTACACAACTGCGGGGATGCTGCCAAACATGGCGTGGATAACTTGGCGGACTCGCTTGATGAGAACACCTACTTCCATTACACGGATGAGGCGGGGCACGCATCGATCATGGAAGGTGGAGTTGTTAAGGCGAACAGGAAAAACGTCTCGTACTTTACCCAAGACATGGTCACGCCGGGTGATGCAAACGGTGTCCTATTCGCCGGGAATCCGGGCTATGTGGGACGAGGCTCGCATGTGATCGCCTTCCGAATGCCGCCCGGTGTGTTGCAGAGAGGCACCCAGGCCAATGAGATGGCGCACGTCGGCTCCTTCCGATTCACGCCGGACCAGGTGATCTATCATGGCCCGAATCCCTTCAAGTAGGAGTGAGATGCTTGGTGTTGACGCGTACTTCGAGCTGCTGGCGCTGAACCGGGCGTTGATGGAAGTTCGCTTTCTCGGCGGCGACATTGATGATGCGGTTCGTGGAAGCTCCCACCTGGCAGACATCCACGCTCGCCTGCTGGAAGAAATAATTGCCTACCATCGCCAACGGGAGGAACTTGCGAAGGTCGCATCTTGGCAGGATTGGCTTGTTTTTGGTAATCGGACGTTAGAACGACGGGGAATCGTCGAATATCTTTCGGAATTTTGGTCGTCCTGGGATTCGAAGGAAGCGAGGCGTGCGGCGCTGGAGACTCAAATGAAGCCATTCGTGTACAGCCAGGAGGACTTCGACAGCCTCTATCGAGAGCTGGAGGAACGGTCCTTGCCGCGGTGACCAGTTGCCCGGCGATGCTCGATTCGGTCCTCCAAGTGATCGTCACTTTCCGTGTTTGATCGGACGCTGCTGGCCGTAAAGTCTTGGGCGCGTTGCCGTCAAGTGGCAAGAGGGAGCCGACTGATTTCGATGGGGTGTTTCGTCGACTGCATGGCTTCGGCATATGGCGCTCGACTACTCCGAGGCTCGCCTGCTTTCATGGCGGATCTCGCTGCACGCGTCGATGGATGCGGGTCGTGAGCCTGACGCTGAGCCGAACGCAAGCGGAATATCAGCAGCTAGGAGCCCGTACGCGCATTCTGTGACGACTGTTACCAACATGCCCCGGGCGGAAGGATCCGGGCCGTGGGGGACTTGTCCCAAGGGTGACTGTGGCTCGCACCGAAACCCTGCCCGACAACGACGCGTCCCCCGGGGAGCTCCTTACTCCCGGCCGCCGCTTCCGGATTGTCCTGGTGCTCGGCTTCCTGACCGCGCTGGGTCCGCTCACCATCGACATGTATCTGCCGGCGCTGCCGACGATCACCGATGACCTTGGCGCTACTCCCGCGGCGGTTCAGCTCACGCTGACGGGCACGCTGGTCGGTCTGGCCTTCGGGCAGTTGCTGGTCGGTCCGCTGTCCGACGCCGTGGGGCGCCGGGTTCCTCTGCTCGCCGGCGTCGGCGTTCACCTGGTCGCTTCGGTGCTCTGCGTGATCGCGCCCAACCTGGCCGTGCTGGGCACGCTCCGGGTGCTGCAGGGCCTCGGCGCGGCGGCCGCCTCCGTGGTCGCGATGGCGATCGTGCGGGATCTGTTCAGCGGCTTCGCTGCGGCGCGGCTGTTCTCCCGGTTGATTCTCGTGGTCGGCGTCGCGCCGATCCTTGCCCCGACCATCGGCGGCCAGACGCTGCAGTTCACCTCGTGGCGTGGCGTCTTCGTCGTGCTCACTGTCGCCGCGGCCGCCATCATGGCTGCCAGCGCGATCGTCCTGCCGGAGACGCTGGCGATCGGCAGGCGTCGCAGCGGCGGGATCGCCGGCACCCTGCGGGACTACGGCCGGCTCTTCACCGACCGGGTCTACGTCGGGCTCATTCTCGTCGCCGGGCTCGCGATGGCCGCGCTGTTCGCGTACGTGAGCGGCTCGTCGTACGTGTTGCAGGACGGTTTTGGTCTGAGTGAGCAGCAGTTCGCGTACGTCTTCGCGGGCGGCGCTGTCGGTCTGATCGGCGCCACCCAGCTCAACGTGCGGCTGCTGCGGCGCTGGACGCCTCAGCAGATCCTGAGCAGTTCGCTGCTGGCCGGGCTGGGGTTCGGTTCGGTGCTGCTGGTGCTGGCCGTCACGGAGACCGGTGGGCTGGTCGGCATCCTGATCCCGCTCTGGCTGGTGCTCGCCATGGTGGGGCTGGCCATGCCGAACGCGCCCGCCTTGGCGCTGAACCGGCACGGCGAGGCCGCGGGTACGGCGGCCGCGCTGCTCGGTGCGGTCCAGTTCGGCGTCGGCGCGCTGGCCGCACCGCTGGTCGGAGTGCTCGGTGTGGGTACGGTCGCGATGGCCGTCGTCGTCTTCGGCGGCATGCTCGCCGCCACGCTGGTCTGCTTCCTCGTCGTCCAGCCGCACCGGCTCCCGGTGGAGCAGACGGACGTCGCCTACGCCGCGGCTCATTAGCAACGGCGAAGGGCCGCCACGAAGTGGCGGCCCTTCGGGGAAATGCAGGTCAGAACGGCGTCATGACGATGCCGGCCTGGCGGGGGTCGCCGCTGTGCACCAGCGACTCCTGGTTCTGCACGTCGTCGAAGGCGAACGCGTACGCCTTGCCGTCCGCCATCTGGTCGTGGATGACCTTGGCGTAGTGGTTGCTGGGCTCGCCCTTGTAGAAGTCGCCGGCCGAGCCGCTCGGCTGGGTGTCGAGCGTGCCGAGCGTGGTGCGCTGCATGGCCGCGCAGAGCGTCCGGGCGATCGGGCCCACGACCAGGTCGTTCGGTGCGCCGAGCGCGCCGTCGCAGCCCCACACGTTGGCCGTGGACGGCTTGGTGAACGAGGCCACCACCTTGCCGGCGCCGTCGGTGAAGTTCATGACGTTGCCGCTGGTGCGGCCGGAGAACTTCGTGTTCGGCTGGTCGCCGAAGGGCACGACGGTCAAGGTCTTGCTCGTGTACGCGTTCCACGCCCGGTTGATGTACGGGTCCAGGTACGTGGCGCTCATGAGTCCGGCGTCGGCCGCCTTGCCGGGGGCGAGGACGCGCAGCACCGTACCGTCGGAGCGGGTGACGACGCTCTTGGCGAAGTCGGGCTGGGCCTTGATGGCGTCGATGACCTTCTGCCGGCCACCCGCCTTGAGCTCGCCGGTCTTGCTCGTCGCGCCGTTGCCGCCCTGGACGCTGACCACGTGCGGGATCGCGAACATGTCGACCTGCGAGCTGTTCAGCCACAGGCCGGAGTCGTTGAGGGTGAACTCGCTCCAGTCGAACAGGATGTCGCGGTTCGGGTCGCCGCCGGCCCACGGCGCGGGCTGCACCAGGCCGTCGGTGCTGAGCCGGAAGTCCAGCTTCTTGCCGAACGACATGTACAGGCGGCCGGACAGGTTCTTCGGCATCTTGATGGTGGTGCTGGAGCCGTTGGCCGGGCCGGGGATCGACACGTCCGGCGCCGGCACCGGTACGGCCGCGCCGCCCGTCCACGGGGTGAAGGTGCCGCCGGCGTTGACGTAGCCCAGCTTGCCGGTGCTCAGGTTGACGCCGAGGACGTACAGGAAGACGGCGTCGGAGCGGCCGGTGTCGTTGGTGACCTTGACCGGGAGCAGGTTCGAGGCCGGCGGCGGGCTCGGGTTGTCCGCGGGCTTCGTGGTGGGCGTCGCCGCCGGGGGCTTCGTCGTGGGCGCCGTGGTCGCCGGCGGGGGAACCGGCCGGTAGGACGTCGGCGCGACCGTGGGGGCGGTCGTGGGAGCCTGCGCGCCGCCGCCGCTGCACGGCTGGCCGTTGAGCTTGCAGTCGAGCGGGTTGCCGCCGGAGCCGATGAAGCCGAAGGTCACCTTGCCGTCGACCGGGACGGCGCCGTTCCAGCCGCGGTTGGTGAACGTGCGGTGCTGGCCGCTGGCGGTCATGTCGGCTTCCCAGAAGCTGCCGATCGTGGCGCCCGCGGGCAGGTCGAACTCGACCTTCCAGGACGTCATCGCCTTCGGGCCGCCGTTGGTGATCGTCACGCCGCCCTGCCAGCCGGAGCCCCAGTCGGACGACTTCGTGAAGACCGCCGTGGTGGCCGCGGCGGACGCCGGCATGGCGATCCAGGCGGTGGCCCCGGCGGCCACCACGGCGGCTGTCGTGAGGATGAGTGTTCGCTTGCGGCGCATGGGGGGTAGTGCCTCCGTCAAGGGGATGTGAAGTCCCCGTAATTATCAGGAGTCTTTACCGTGCCGCCGGTTTTTTAAGACGATCATTAAAGGTTCCGTAAGGGATCATGGACACGAAGGGTCGCCCGCCGGTCGCGCATCGCGAAACCGGCGGGCGATAACACTTTTCCTCCTGTGAACTACACGCGGCGCCACTTCTGATTCGCGCCGCCCACGCAGTCCCAGAGATGCAGGAGTGCGCCGTCGTTGCCGTTCCACTCCTTGATGTCGACGCACTTGTTCGCCTGCGGGTTGACGAGGTCACCCGCGGCGGAGAGGACGAATTGCTGCGCCGGGTTGCCGCTGCAGCCGACGATCTGGATCGCCGCGCCGTTCGCCGTCGAGCCCCAGGCCACGTCCATGCACTTGTTGTTGGAGGTCTGCAGCGTGCCGTTCACGAACGTCCACTTCTGCGCGGCGGTGCCGTTGCAGGTGTACATCTGCAGCTGTACGCCGTCGGAGAAGTTCGCGTTCGGTACGTCGATGCACTTGTTGTTCCAGTTGCTGACCACAGAGCTGGTGCTGGAGCCACCGCCGCTCGTGGTGAGCGAGAGGCCGTACACGCCGAGGATCTCGTTGACCGGCTGGAACCACATCGTGCCGCCGGAGGAGCAGTTGCCCGTACCGCCGGAGGTCACGCCCTGTGCCTGGTTGCCGGAGATCCAGGAGCCGCCCGAGTCGCCCGGCTCGGCGCACGCGTTGCTGCGCGCGAGGCCGGAGACGGAGCCCTGGGCGTACACGATGGTCTCGTCGCGGCCGAGGATCGTCCCGCAGCGCCACCCGGTCGTGCGGCCGGAGCGGCACACCGAGCTGCCGACCGCGGCCTCCTGCGAGCCGGCGACGACAACGTTGCCACCGGAGTAGTTGTTGACCCACGGCTGCGGCGTCCAGTTGCCGTTCGTACGGATCCACGAGTAGTCGTTGCCCGGGAACGACGAGCCGGCGAAGGTGCCCTGCGAGACGTTGTTGTAGCCGAGCGTCGGGCTGTTCACGCCGCCGCAGTGACCGGCGCTGACGAAGCCGCCCGCGACCGCGAAGCCCACCGAGCACAGCGTGTTGCCGTTGATGACGTACTGGTCGCCGCCGCGGATGTCGTACATCGGCTTGGGTTGCTCGGCGGCGTCGACCACCGTCACCGAGCCGGCGCCGCTGGCCGCCACGAAGGAGCGCGCCTGTGCCGACGCGCCCGGCCTGGCCATCACCACGAGGCTGTTCGAGGCGACGTCGACGTACCAGCCGCGGATCGCCGTACCCTGCGCTTTCGCGGCGTGGCGATCGAGCTTGGCGCGGGACGACTCCAGGTCGGCCGCGCTGCGGCCGACGATCTTCGGCACCGCGCCCTCGGCGCGGACCGCGGCGGCCTGGCGGGCGTCGGTGACCGCGACGGTGAGCCGGTCGGCGCCGCGGGGGATCCAGGCGCCGGCGAAGGTCCCGCCCAGCCTCGTGCGCAGGCGTTTCTCCACGACCGGCGCGGCGGCCTCGGTGGCGAGACGGGCGGCGATCTGGTCGTCGCTGAGCCCCAGGTCGCGGCGCATGGCCGCCACCATGCCCGGGGCCATGTCGAACCGGGGCGCCGCGGTGGGTGCGGCGGGCGCCGGTGTGGGGGCGGCGAGGCTGGGCGCCGGTAGGAGGCCGATGGCGGTGAGCGCCGCGGCACCGAGGCCGAGCGCTTTCAGAGCACGGGACATGGCGGGTGAGTCCTTCGCTGATCTGGGGAAATCGAGGAAGGAGAGCGCTCTCTAGCATCGGAGTTTGTCGATAGTTAACAGATCTGTCAAGAAAGTTGAGAGATTTCGACGGCGGTCACGCATGGTAGTGTTGCCGACGCCTGGTGGGAATCGGATCCCGCCGGGCGTTTGTCGTTACGGTCACAAGAATCGAGGCATGTGAAGACCTACACAGGTGCTCCCTACCCGGCGGACACGCACAGCCCGCTCCAGCGGCGGCTGCTGCGCAACGCCTCGTCCCCCGCGCGTGCTCCGCAGAGCGACGCGCTGCGCCTCCAGGTGCCCGCGCTGGTGCCCGAGGTTCACCTGTTCCTCGCCGAGGACGCCGTCCTGCTCTGGGCGCGCCTCGAGGCCGAGGCCGGTCACCCGCTGCCCGCACCGTTCTGGGCCACCGCCTGGGCCGGCGGTCAGGGCCTGGCCCGCTACGTCCTCGACCACCCGCAGCTCGTGGCCGGGCGCCGGGTCCTCGATCTCGCCTCGGGATCCGGCCTGGTCGCCATCGCCGCCGCGCAGGCGGGCGCCGCCGAGGTGGTGGCCAACGACATCGATCCGTACGCCGTGGCCGCGATGCACGCCAATGCCAACGCCAACGACGTGTCCGTCCAGATCTCGGCCGAGGACCTCACCGACGGTGACGGCGGCGACGCCGACCTCATCCTGGCCGGCGACTGCCTGTACAGCGGGGACATGGCCGCCCGCATGCTGCCGTTCCTCGGCCGCGCGATGCGCCGCGGCGCGACGGTGCTGCTCGGCGATCCGCAGCGCGGGTACGCGCCCGCGGGCCTGCTGCGCACGCTCGCGACGTACCCCCTGATCCAGCCCGGCGCTGTCGGAGATCAACAGGAATGGGTCAGTGTCATGACCCCGGTCGCCGCCGAGCTGCCCGCTTAGCGCCCGACCCGCCCTTATGCGCCCTCGCAGTTGCCCGTCGAACGTGTCAGGCTGAACGCTGACCCGTCGGGGGACGGGTCCGCGAGAGCCGTGGGGTGTGGGTATGGGCATGGTCAAAGTCGTCGGTCTGGTCCTGCATCCCCGGCGGGACTGCGGATCGGCCATCGAGGCGATCGTGCGGTGGGCCGCCTCCCGGGACGTGACCGTGCTCGGCCTGCACGACGAGATCACCCGGATCGACTGCGACGCCGTCGAGGTCTCCGCGGACGAGATGGTCGAGCGCGCCGGACTGCTGGTCAGCCTGGGCGGCGACGGCACCATGCTGCGCACCATGCGCCTGGTCGAGGGGCGCAAGACCCCGGTGCTGGGTGTCAACGTCGGCCGGCTCGGCTTCCTCGCCGAGGTCGACCTGCCCGACCTGGCCGGCGCGCTGTCGGCGATCGACGAGCACAAGTTCACGATCGAATCGCGTACGGCGGTGCGCACGGTGCTGCCCGACGGCCGGGAAGTCTCCGCGTTCAACGACATCGCGCTGGTCCGCGTCCCCGGCGACGGGCTCGCGCACGTCGGCATCAACGTCGAGGGCAGCAACTTCGTCCGGTACGCGGCCGACGCCGTCATCGTCGCCACGCCCACCGGCTCGACGGCGTACAGCTTCTCCGCGGGCGGGCCCATCGTCTCGCCGAACGTCGAGGGCATCCTGGTCAGCGCGTCCGCCGCGCACTCGTCGTTCAACCGCTCGCTGATGCTCTCGCCCGACGAGCACCTCGAGCTGGAGGTGGCGGCGACCAGCGGCCGGCTCGCCATCGAGGTGGACGGCATCATCCAGGGCCACGCCGGGGCCGGCGACCACCTCCGGATCATCCCCGTGCCGGGCGCCGCGCAGGTCATCCGCTTCGGCGGGACCTCGTTCTACGAGCGCGCCCGGCGCAAGCTGCGCGTCGAGGGCAGCGCCCAGGTCGGCAGCGGCGACGCGTCGGACGCCGTGGTCGTGGACAGCTTCGAGCAGTCCCGCTACGAGGTGCTGCTCGGCGGCGAGCTGGCCGGCGTACTGCACTACCGGCGGCACGGCGAGCGGGTCGAACTGGCGCACACCGAGATCGACCAGGCCTTCGAGGGGCGCGGGCTGGCCGGCCGGCTCGCCGCGGGCGCCCTCGACGACGCCCGCCGGCGCGCCACCCCGGTGCTGGTCACCTGCCCGTTCGTGGCCGGCTGGCTGGACCGGCACCCCGAGTACGCCGACGTGCTCGCCGCCCCACCCGAACCCCGCACCGAGAACTCCATCGACACCGGAGGCAACCCCTCATGACACAACCCGCCTGCACCCACCTCGACCAGGCGAACGACATCACGCCGTCCGGCCAGGGCTGCGTGGAGTGCCTGGCCGCCGGGGGCCGCTGGGTCCACCTGCGCGTCTGCATGACGTGCGGCCACGTCGGCTGCTGCGACTCGTCACCCGGCAAGCACGCGACCGCGCACTTCCACGGCGAGTCGCACCCGCTCGTGCAGTCGTACGAGCCGGGTGAGGACTGGTGGTGGTGCTTCCAGGACGAGGTGGCCTTCAAGGTCGCCGACGCCCCCACGTTCACCTACGGCTGAGCACGCAGAGGAACTCCATGGGTCACCCCGCCATCCTGACCGTCGACGACGACCCCTCCGTCTCCCGGGCGATCGCCAGGGACCTGCGCCGCCGCTACGGCGAGAACTACCGGATCATCCGGGCCTCCTCGGCTACCGACGCGCTGGATGCGCTCAAGGACATCAAGCTGCGCGGCGGCCGGGTCGCCGTCATCCTCGCCGACTACCGAATGCCACAGATGAACGGCATCGAGTTCCTGGAGCAGGCGATGGACCTGTTCCCGAACGCGCGGCGGGCGCTGCTGACCGCGTACGCCGACACCGACGCCGCCATCCAGGCCATCAACGTGGTGGACGTCGACCATTACCTGCTCAAGCCCTGGGACCCGCCGGAGGAGAAGCTCTACCCCGTCATCGACGCGCTCCTCGACGCCTGGCAGGCCACCGGCGACCGGGAGCTCGAGGACATCCGCGTCGTCGGGCACCGCTGGAGCGAGCCGTCGTACCAGATCCGTGACTTCCTGGCGCGCAACCTCGTGCCGTACAAATGGCTCGGAGCGGACGACCCGGAGGGGCGCCGCCTGCTGGAGGCCGCCGGGGTGGGCCCCGAGGCGATCCCGCTGGTGGTGACGGCCGACGGCCGGGCGCTGGCACAGCCGTCCACCTCCGAGGTGGCCGAGGCGGCCGGCCTGTCCACCGCGCCCAACCGCGACTTCTACGACCTGATCATCGTGGGCGGCGGCCCGGCCGGGCTGGGCGCCGCGGTGTACGGCGCCTCGGAGGGCCTCAAGACGCTGCTCGTGGAGCGGCAGGCGGTCGGCGGGCAGGCCGGGCAGAGCTCCCGCATCGAGAACTACCTCGGCTTCCCGGACGGCATCTCCGGCGCCCAGCTCACCGACCGGGCGCGGCGGCAGGCGGGCAAGTTCGAGGCGGAGGTGCTCAACACCCGCGAGGTCACCGGGCTGCGGCTGGACGGCTCCGCCCGCACGCTGACGTTCGGCGACGGCGGCGAGGTGTCGGCGCACTCGATCGTGCTGGCCACCGGGGTCGCGTACCGGCCGCTGGTCGCCGACGGCGTCGCCGAGCTGACCGGCTCGGGCGTCTACTACGGGTCCGCCTCGACCGAGGGCCCGTCGTGCGCCGGCAGCGACGTCTACATCGTGGGCGGGGCGAACTCGGCCGGGCAGGCCGCGCTCTTCTTCTCCCGGTACGCCCGCAGCGTCACCCTGCTGGTGCGCGGCGACTCGCTCGAGGCGTCGATGTCGTACTACCTGATCCAGCAGCTCAACAAGATCGACAACATCCACGTCCGGACCCGCTGCGAGGTGGTCGGCGCGCAGGGCGACGGGCACCTGCAGGCGATCACGATCTGCGACAGCAAGAACGGCCGCAGCACGACGGTCGAGTGCGGCTACCTGTTCGTCTTCATCGGCGCCGAGCCGCGGACGGACTGGCTGAGCAACGCGGTGGCGCGCGACGAGAAGGGCTTCGTCTACACCGGGCCGGACCTGTTGACGAACGGCACACGCCCGGCGGGATGGGATCGGGACCGCGATCCGTTCTACCTGGAGTGCAGTGTTCCCGGCATCTTCGCCGCCGGCGACGTCCGGGCCAACTCGGTGAAACGGGTGGCCTCGGCGGTCGGCGAGGGCGCGATGGCGGTCACGCTGGTCCATCGGTACTTGGAGGCACAGTGATGAGCGACGTCGAGGAAGTTCAGCTCCAGCCCTGCGAACCCGGCAAGCTGACGCCCGCCGAGCTCAAGACCCTGTTCCTGTTCGAGAAGCTGACCGACGAGCAGCTGGCGTGGATGGCCGACCACGGCTGCACCATGCACGCCCCGGCCGGCTCCCTGGTGCTCCGCGAGGGCGACCCCGCCGAGCTCTTCGTGGTCCTGCTGAGCGGCACGATCTCGCTCAGCCGCCGGGTCGGCCAGGACGACGTGCAGACCTCGCGTACGGAGCAGCGCGGCGTCTACATGGGCGCGACGCAGGCGTACATCCGTGACGAGGGCGTCGAACGCAAGTACATGGCGTCCATGCGGGCGCTCGACGATGCCGACTTCTTCGTACTCTCCGCCGCCGACTTCGGCTCGATGATGCGCGAGTGGTTCCCGATGGCGATCCACCTGCTGGAGGGGCTCGCGCTCGGCATGCGCAGCACCCAGGCGGCGATCAGCGAGCGGCAGCGCCTCGTCGCGCTCGGCGCCCTGTCCGCCGGCCTCATGCACGAGCTCAACAACCCGGCCGCCGCGGCGTCGCGGGCCACCGGCGCGCTGCGTCAGCGGGTCGCCGGCATGCGGCACAAGCTGGGCATGCTCGCCGCGGGCAAGGTCGACCCGGACCGCCTCGACGCGCTCGTCGAGCTGCAGGAGGAGGTCATCGAACGGGCCGCGAAGGCGCCGGCGCTGACCGCGATGCAGGCGGCCGACCGCGAGGACGAGCTCGGCGACTGGATGGACGAGCGCAACGTCACCGGCGGCTGGGACCTGGCGCCGGTCTTCGCCCAGGGCGGCCTCGACGTGCAGTGCCTCGACGACATGGAGGCCAAGGTCGGCTCGCCCGAGCTGCTCGACCAGGCCATCCACTGGATCGGGTACGCGCTCGAGACCGAGCAGCTGATGAGCGACATCGAGGACGCCACCGGCCGGGTCTCGTCGCTGGTGTCGGCGGCCAAGCAGTACTCCCAGCTCGACCGCGCCGCGCACCAGTGGATCGACGTGCACACGGGCCTGGACAGCACGCTCGTCATGCTCGGCCACAAGATCGGCAACGGCATCAAGGTCGTCAAGGAGTACGACCGCAGCCTGCCACAGGTCCCGGCCCACCCCGCCGAGCTCAACCAGGTCTGGACCAACATCATCGACAACGCGGTCCAGGCGATGGACGGCGCGGGCACGCTGACGCTGCGCACGTACGCCGAGGACGGCCACATCGTGGTGTCCATCGGGGACACCGGCCCCGGCGTCCCCGAGGAGCTGCGCAAGCGGGTCTTCGAGCCGTTCTTCACCACGAAGGCGGTGGGCGAGGGGACGGGGCTGGGGCTGGACATCTCGTACCGCATCGTGGTGAACGGCCACGGCGGCGACATCGTGCTGCAGTCCCAGCCCGGGGACACGCGGTTCCTGGTGAAGCTGCCGCTCGCGGAGCCGTCCTCCCGCTGACCGGCGCCGCCCGGGCGGCCTTGAGGTCTCTTCCGGCCGAGCGCCGTCCGGCCGGCCTTGAGGTCTCTTCTTGCCGGCCTGGGACGCGGATCGTGATGGAAAGGACCCTTGACATGCGGGCGGCGGCCGGGCATGGTCGAGTCATGACAAGCAACCTTGACACGGCTGTGCCGAGCCGCGGGGATCGCGCCCGCGCCTTCGCCTACTTCCGCGACCTGGCCCCCGCCATGGCCGCGTACGTCGTGGCCATCGTCGCCGTCGTCATGTGGGGTCACCTCGACGGCGACAGCCCCTGGCGCTTCGCCTGGGCGCTGCTGCCCGTGCTGCCCGTGCTGGGCGTGGTGCGGGCCGTGGTGCGCGGTCTCCGTCGCTCCGACGAGTACGCCCAACTGGTCCAGCTGCGCGGCCTCGCCGTCGGCTTCGCTGTCGCCATGATCGCGTACGTGGTGCTGGGCATGCTGATGGTCGCGGGCCTGAGCACGCCGGCCGCCCCCTGGATGGCCTTCGGTGCCGGCATGGTCGCCTGGGCGGCGGCCACCGCCGTCGCCGCACGCTGAACGCGGACCGGACGTGAAGAACCGCATCCGGCAGCTGCGCACCGACCGCGGCTGGACCCAGGCCGCCCTGGCAGACCTGCTGGACGTCTCCCGCCAGACCGTCAACGCGTTGGAAACGGGCCGCTACGACCCGAGCCTGCCGCTGGCGTTCCGGCTGGCCCGGATCTTCGGTCAACCGATTGAAGCGATCTTCGACCCCGAGGACGACCACCACGCCGTCCCGCCGGCGCGCTGACCAGGACGCCAGGGCGACCGGAGCTGCCGGGTGCTGTGGGCCGAGCGCCGGGCGCTGTGGGCCGGGCGCCGGGCGCTGGGCGCTGAGGGCCGTGGGCCGGGGCCGGGCGCCGGGCGCTGGGGGCCTGAGGCCGAGGGCAGGGGGTCGGGCCCGGAGCCGGGTCGGGGACTGGGGCCGGAGGCCGGGTCCGGGGCCGAGGGCTGGGTGCCGGTCCGGGGGTCGAGGTCGGAGGCTGGGGCCGAGGGTTGAGGCCGAGCCTGGGGCCGGGTCCGGCCGGGCCGGGTCGGGTCGGGCCGGGCCGGGTCGAGTCGGGCTGGGGGCCCGGTCCGGGGCGGGGGATCGTGGGCCGGGCCGGGGTCGAGGCCGGGTCGAGAGCTGGGGCTGGGCGCGGGGTCGCCGGGCCGCCGCGTAGACGCCGCTGCGCTCAGCGGAGGACGTGCTCCGCGCCGGGCGGCGTGCCAGTGCGGCCGCACCCGGCGTATCGCGTCGCCGTGGGCCTGGCGTGCCGCGCCGTCGTGGGCTTGGCGCGCCGCCGTGGTGGGCCTGGCGCGCCGCGCCGCCGTCGGCCTGGCGTGCTGCGTCGCCGTGGGCCTGGCGTGCCGCCGCGGTGGGCCTGGCGTGCCGCCGCCGTGCGCCTGGCGTGCCGCGCTGCTGGCGGCGGGGTGTGGGCTGTGGGTGCGCTGTCGGTTTGGCCGGGGGTGTGCGCGAGCGCGGCGGGTGTGACGACTGCGGCGCCCCGGTACCCCCGGTCGGGAGTGCGGGAGCGCCGCAGGCGTGGACCTTTGCTGTGGGCGTACTTAAAGGAGGCCTCGCACATATGCGGCCTGGCCGGCGTGCTGGATGTCGTCGTCCAGGATGCTGATCAGGCGGACGCCCAGGGTGACCGGCGGGTCCCAGGCCTCGTCCACGACGCGGTCCAGGTCGTCGGGCTTGAGGCCCTCGAGGTACGCCAGCGTTCGCGCGTGCACCGCGTCGTAGTAGTCGAGCAGCGCCCGGGTGTTCTCCGGGTGGACCGCCGCGACGTCCTTCGCCGAGTGGCCGTAGCCGGTGTCGGCCGGGTCGGTCTCGCGGCCGAAGCGGGGTGCCCAGTCGCCGGCGGCGTAGAGCTGGGCCTCGCCGAGCAGGTCGGCGATGTGGCTGTCCTGCACCCGGGTGAGGTGCCAGACGAGCCAGCCGACGGTGTTGGCGCCCTCGGCCGGCGCGGTGCGCAGCTGCTCCGGGGTGAGGCCGTCGACCGCGCCGCGGACGAGGTCCGGCAGGCGGCCGTACGCCTCGGTGAGCAGATCGTTCACGTTCACGGTGGCGCCTCCTATTCGGTGGGCGGGTCCTGCTGCTGTCCCTGCTGGTCGAACTGCTGGTCGCCGCCGCCGGCCGGGTCCGTCTGCTGCGGGGCCTCGGTGGCCGGCTCGGTGGTCGTCGGCTCCTCCGGGGCCGTGGTGGTCCCGGTGGGCTCCGGCGTGTCCGTCGTGGCGCCCGGCTCGGGGGACTCCGTGGTGGAGCTGTCCGGTGTGGGCGACTCGTCGGGTGCGGGGCTCTCGGAGGGCGTCGTGGCGGGCTTGTCCTGCTTGGAGTCGCTCTTGCTGGATACGAGGCTGGTGAGCGTCGTACCGGCGCTCGAGCCGTGCCCCGTCATCGACGCCAGCGACCGGCCGGCGCTCGCCTCGAGGGCGAAGATCGCGCCCATGGCCACGATGAAGACGGTGGCCGCCCCGACGAGGACCGGCTTCCACCGGATCGCGAAGCGTCCCGGCTCCTGCGGCACGGTGTGCGACGGCTTCTCCTCCTCCGTGGCGGCGGCGACGGGTGGCGTGCCCACCGCGGCCGGCACCTTGATGAAGGCGGGCGCGACCGTCTGGAGGGTCTTGGTGCCGCGTTTGAGGGAGTTGTCGAAGAGCTGCGTCCCCACGGAGCCCACCACGCTCGCCAGCGCGGCGCCGGCGAGAGTGCCGGCCACTCCGAGGAACGAGCCCAGCACTGCGGCGGCCACCGCCGCGAGAGTGCCGGCGACGACCTTGCTGATCTGGATGCCGGACCACAACCGGTCCGGTGCCTGCTCGCTCATGTCCTCCTCACATCAAGGCTCTGCCCGAGCCTGCTCACGACGCGTCCGGGTGCGGACGCGAAACCTCAGCCTTTACCGAGGCGCTGCGCGCTAAACCAGCCTCTTTCGGCCAGAACCTCCCGCAGCGGCCGGACGTGGACGCCCTCGGCCGCCAGCCGCTGCCGGGCCAGCCTGCGGGTCCGCAGGATGCCGAGCACGCCGAGCACGCCGATCGCGTACTGAACCGACATGGCGACCTTGAAGTCGGCGATGTCGTAGGCGGCGCGGCCGCCCGTGCGGGCGTCCAGGATCAGCCCGACGAGCAGGATCGTGGTCAGCGACGCCACGAACCCGCCCACGTTGACGATGCCGGTGGCCGTGCCGAGCCGGTTCGGCGGGTTGAACGTCCGCGCGAACTCGAACCCGATCATCGAGCCCGGGCCGCCGAGGCCGAGCGCCACCACGAGCAGCAGCAGCACGGCCAGCGGCGCGCGCCCCGGCCACGCGATGACCAGCGCCCAGCCGAGCGCGTTCATGGCGATCACGCCCAGCACGAGCCACGAGCGGCGCAACGGGTGGCGCTGCACCAGCACGCCGAGCAGCGGGCCGCCGACCATGCCGACGATCACGAACAGCGTCAGCATCGAGCTGGCCGTGGCGCGCGACAGGCCCTCGCCCGCGACCAGGAACGGATAGCCCCACATCAGCGCGAACACCGTGCCGGGGAACTGGGTGGTGAAGTGCGTCCACAGCCCCAGCCGGGTGCCGGGATGCCGCCACGCGGTGGCGAGGTCCGAGCCGAGCCGGCGCGCGGTGACCGCCTCGCCGGTGCTGATCCGCCGCTCCGGGCTGTCGTGCAGCGCCACCATCGCGACGACGGCGACGAACACCCCGGCCGCGGACGCGGAGATGAAGGCGGTGGTCCAGCCGGCGCCGGCCAGCAGGGCAGCCAACGGTACGGCGCTGAGCACCTGACCGACCTGCCCCACGATGCCGGTGAGCTGGGTGACCACCGGCACCCGCCGCGACGGGAACCACTGGGGCACCAGCCGCAGCACGCTGATGAACGTCATCGCGTCACCCGCGCCGACGAGCACCCGGGCGGCCACGGCCCCGCCGACACCGTCGGAGAACGCCATCAGCGCCTGCCCGGCTGCCATCACCAGGGCGCCACCGACCACCAGCCGCAGCGAGCCGAAGCGGTCCAGCAGCACGCCGACGGGGACCTGGAGGCCCGCGTACACGAGGAGCTGCAGCACGGCGAAGGACGCCAGCGCGCTCGCGCCGATGCCGAACCGTGCCTGCGCGTCGAGACCCGCGACCCCGAGGGACGTGCGGTGCAGCACAGCCACCACGTATGCGGAGAGGCCGACGGCCCAGACCGCCCAGGAGCGGGCACCGCCTCGCATGAAAAACCCCACCTCGTCCGCTCGCGTGCCTCCCACCCTTTCGCGGACGGACAGCCATCGCCAACGGCGAACGTCACAATTCAGGCGTGTGCCCGGTCACGGCATCCGGGCGGGTGACCTCGGCGGATTCCGCTTGCGGAGGAGCGCGCGGCGCGGGCCGGGGCCGGGGGCGGAAGGGCGCATCGGGGCGAGCCGGCTGCGCGGCGCCGCGCACCCGGTCGGGCCGCGCACCCGGTCGGGCCGCGCACCCGGTCGGGCCGCGCACCCGGTCGGGCCGCCCTCCGGTCGGGCCGCGCTCCGGTCGGGCCGCCTCCGGCCGGAGGCGGCGGTCGGCCGGGTCGCGGTGAGCCCGGGCTCGCGGTGGGTCCGGGGCCGCGGTGGGGCGCGGGGTGGAGTCAGGCGAGCAGGGACGGGACCCGAAGGTGGTGGGTGAGCCAGCCGACGGTCTCGCGCAGGTACTCGGCGCGCGACGACCGGTGCAGCAGCTCGTGTCCCTCGCCCGGGAAGAGCAGGTACTTGTGCTCCGCCCCGCGCGCCGCCAGCGCGGCCACGACCTGCTCCGCCTCGATCACCGGCACGTTGCTGTCGTTCTCGCCGTGCACCACCATCAGCGGCGCGCGCAGGCGGTCGATGCGGGTGATCGGGGACAGCTCGCGCAGCAGTTCCGCGTCCGCGACCGGGTCGCCGTACTTGGACACGGCCGCCGCCGCGATCCACGGCTCGGTGTGCTCGTAGAACGTGGCGAAGTTCGACATGCCGCAGACGTCGATGCCCACCGCGAACAGCTCCGGGTACGTGGTCAGCGCGGCCAGCGTCAGGTAGCCGCCGTACGAGCGCCCCATGCACCCCACCCGGGCCGGGTCGGCCACGCCGGTGCTCACGAGGTGGCCGACGCACGCGGCGACGTCGGCGACGGCCGCCCAGCGCAGCGGCCCGTTGTCGGCGTTGACGAAGCTGCGGCCGAAGCCCGAGGAGCCGCGCACGTTGGCGGCGAACACGGCGATGCCGCGGTCCACCAGGGACTGGAAGAGCGGGCCGTGGCCGGGGCGTTCCTGCGCCTCCGGGCCGCCGTGCAGCCACAGCACCGTGGGGTGCGGGCCGGGCGTCGCCGGCTGGAAGAGCCAGCCGCTGATCTCGAGGCCGTCGTGGGAGGCGAAGCGGCGCAGGGTGGGGCGTACGGCTCCGGGGGCGGGCGGCTCGACGGAGACCGGGTGGAGCTCGCCGTCCCAGACCCAGACGCCGTGTGGCTGACCCGGCGCCTCCGCGGTGAACGCCAGCGTGCTGCCGTCGGCGCTCCAGGCGAGGCCGGAGACCACCGTGCCGGGCAGCTCCACGTCCTGGGAGTCGACGGTCAGCCGGGACAGGCCGCCGTCGGCGTTCCACAGCACGGCGACGCGCGAGCCGTCCGGGGTCAGCGCGAACGACTCGACCTCGGCGTCGGGCGCCTCGGCGAGGATCTGCGCGGCGCCGGCGGCCGTCCGCAGCAGGACCGGGCGCTCACCGGCGTCGCTGCGTGCCCACACCGAGCCGTCCGGGCCGAAGCAGGCCTGTTCGCCGCTGGTGACGTACTCCTCGACGCCGGTCCGCAGGTCGCGGACGACCACGTACCGGCTGCTGCGCGCGCCGTGCCGCAGCAGCGCGCGGCTGCCGTCGGGCGAGACGTCGAAGAGCGTGACCAGGTCGCCCTCGGCGACCACCTCGCGGGTGCCGTGCTCGGCGTCCACGAGCACCGTGGTGGTCAGGTTCTCGGTGATCGCGAGCAGCGGGCGGCCGGGCAGCCAGCGGACGTTCTCCGCGGTGTCCGCGCCGAAGCCGGCGACCTGGTGCAGCGCGGAGCCGTCCGGCCGGACCAGCCACACCTCGGTGCGCGGCGCCCCACCGGGCGCGAGCACGCAGGCCAGCCAGCCGCCCCCGGTGGACCAGTGCACGGACTGCACCGGCTCCTCGCCGGTGTCGACCAGGAACGTCAGGTCGCTGCCGACCGGCTGCACCCACACCTTCGGGGTGCCGCTGCGGTCCGACACGTACGCGGCGTGCCGGCCGTCCGGCGAGAGCGCCGGGGACCAGCTGCCGCTGACCTCCGACGGGTAGGACCCCAGCGTCTGCCACCCGGCGGGCAGCACGGTGACATCGACCCGGTTGAGCTGACCGGTCATGGGGTCCTCCTTCGGCTTGGCTAGATTCCCTTGTCCTGCAACCACATCTCGAGCAGCGCGAGCTGCCACAGCTGGTTCGCCCCGAGGGTCGTACGGGCAGTGTTCGGGTCGGCCAGCAGCGCGTCAACGTACTCCTTGCGGAACAGCCCCCGCGCGCGGGCCGCCGGTGCGTGCAGAGCGTCGCGGACGAGCTCCAGCATCGGGCCTTCGAGGTGCCGGATCCCGGGAACCGGGAAGTAGCCCTTGGTCCGGTCGATCACCTCGTCGGGCACGACCCCGCGAGCCGCGTCCTTGAGCACCCCCTTGCCGTCCTGGGCCAGCTTCAGCTCCGGCGGGCAGGCCGCCGCGAGCTCGACCAGCTCGTGGTCCAGGAACGGTACGCGCGCCTCCAGCCCCCACGCCATCGTCATGTTGTCCACTCGTTTGACGGGATCGTCGACGAGCATCACCTGCGAGTCCAGCCGCAACGCCGCGTCGACCGCCGTGGTCGCCCCGGGCCGGCCGAAGCTCGCCGCGACGTAGCCGCGGCTGACGTCCTCGTCCAGGAACCATTCCGGGTTCAGCTGGCGGGCCAGGTCGCTGTGCGGGCGGTCGAAGAACTCCTTCGCGTACGCGTCGACGGCCGCCTCCCGTGGCACGTCCGCGAGCGGCGGGTACCAGCTGTAGCCGGCCAGGATCTCGTCGGCGCCCTGACCCGACTGCACGACCGTGACCTGCTTCGAGACGTCCTCGCTGAGCAGGTTGAACGCGATGCAGTCGTGGCTGACCATCGGCTCGCTCATGGCCGCCACCGTGCGCGCCACCGCGGGCAGGAACCGGTCCTTGCCGATGCGGATCTGGTGGTGCCGGGTGTCGAACTGCTTGGCGATGATGTCGGAGTACGCGAACTCGTCGCCGCTCTCCCCGGCCGCGGACTCGAAGCCGATGGAGAAGGTGGTCAGCCCGCGCTGCCCCTGCTCGGCCAGGAGCGCCACGATGTACGACGAGTCCAGGCCGCCGGAGAGCAGCACCCCGACCGGCACGTCGGCGACCATCCGGCGTTCCACGGCCGTACGCAGCCCGGCGTGGATCGCCTCGGCCCACTCCTCGCGGCTCGAGGGGGTGTCGATGCGGGTGTGCGAGGCCTCCCAGTAGACCGTCGAGGTGCTGGTGCCGTCGGGGCGGATGACGCGTACGGTCGCCGGCGGCAGCTTGCGGACACCGGAGACGATCGTGCGCGGCGCCGGCACCACCGAGTGGAACGTCATGTAGTGCTGCAGCGCGACCTTGTCGATCGAGGTGTCGACGTCGCCCGCGGCGAGCAGCGCCGGCAGGGTCGACGCGAAGCGCAGCCGCCCGGGCGTCTCGGCGAGGTACATCGGCTTGATGCCGAGCCGGTCGCGCGCCAGCATGACGGTGCCGGTGGCGTGCTCGGTGATCGCGAAGGCGAACATGCCGAGGAAGTGCTGCACGCAGTCGGTGCCCCACCGGTGGTACGCCTTCAGGATCACCTCGGTGTCGGACGTCGAGAAGAACGTGTAGCCGTAACCCTGCAGCTCCTCGCGCAGCTGCCGGTAGTTGTAGATGCAGCCGTTGAAGACGAGCGTGAGGCCCAGCTGCTCGTCGGTCATCGGCTGCGCGCCGGCCTCGGAGAGGTCGATGATCTTGAGTCGGCGATGCCCGAACGCCACCCCGCCGCGGTGCCACAGGCCCTCACCGTCGGGGCCGCGCGACTCGAGGCTCGGCAGCATCCGCCGGACCGCCTCGGGATCGGCGGCCCGGTCGTCGAACCGGAGCTCGCCGGCGATTCCGCACATGATTAATCAACCTCCACGGTTTCCGTTTCGGGTGCATTTCCGAGTCGTAAAGCGCTTAGCTCAAGAGCCACGTGTCCTTGGAGCCGCCGCCGCGGGAGGAGTTCACGATCATGCTCCCGGCGGGGGCGACGCGGGTCAGGGCGGCGGGGGCGACCACCGACTCGCGGCCGGTGAAGACGAAGGCGCGCAGGTCCACGTGGCGTGGCGCCAGCTGATGGCCGTCGAAGACCGGGGCGGTCGACAGGTTCACCACCTCCTGGGCCACCCA
The DNA here is from genome assembly GCF_016464385.1 of Nucisporomicrobium flavum. Taxonomy (GTDB): domain Bacteria; phylum Actinomycetota; class Actinomycetes; order Mycobacteriales; family Micromonosporaceae; genus Actinoplanes; species Actinoplanes flavus_A. The sequence continues at coordinate 597,606 of NZ_JADMLH010000003.1, forward strand.
GCGGTGCGGGGCCGTACGGATCTGGCGGCGTACCGCGGCGAGGTCCTCGGGGCCGGCGTGCGGGCCGATGACGATGCGGTCGCCGCCGTAGCCGTCCACGGGCTTGCACACCAGCTCCTCGAGCCGGTCCAGCACCTCCGCGCGCTGCTCCGGGATCCCGCACAGGTACGTCGGCACGTCCGCGAGCAGCGGCTTCTCCCCGAGGTAGTACTCGATGAGCTTCGGGACGTACGCGTACACGGCCTTGTCGTCGCCGATGCCGTTGCCCAGCGCGTTCGCCAGCACGACGGTGTCGGCGTGCAGCGCCGCGACGAGGCTCGGGCCCAGCGGCATCCCGTCGGCGCCGGGGGAGTGCACCAGGCTGTCCTCGCCCATGCGCAGGTACACCACGTCGACGCGGTGCTTGCGGCCGTTGGCGATGCGGTGCAGCACACCCTCGTCGACGAGCAGGTCGGTGCTGCGGACCAGCGGTACGCCCATCTCCTCGGCCAGCATGCGGTGCTCGAACCACGCCGAGTCGTCGGGGCCCTGGCTCAGCACCACCAGGCGCGGGTCGTCTCCGGCCGCCGGGCCCGCCGCGTCGAGCAGGGCCTGCTTGAGCAGCTGCGGCGTCCGCTCCGGGCTCAGCAGCCCTGGCGGGTACGGCAGTTCGGGCAGGACCGCCTCGGTGAGGCGGCGGTTCTGCATCGCGTACGCGATCCCGGACGGCACCCGCAGGTTGTCCTCCAGCACGCACCAGTTGCCCTCGCCGTCGCGCACGAGGTCGACGCCGGCCACCTGCGCGCGGACGCCGGGGCGGCTGACCAGGGCCCCGCTGGGCCGCAGCTCGGGCGAGCCGTCGATCACCCACTCCGGCACGACGCCGTCGCGGACCACCGTACGGTCGCCGTACACGTCGTTGACGAACGCGTCGAGCGCGCGGACCCGCTGGATCAGCCCGCCGCGCAGCCGGCTCCAGGCGCTCGCCGGTACGGTCCGCGGCACGAGGTCGAACGGGAAGAGCCGGGTGGCGGCCTCGCCGGCCACGCTGAACGTGATCCCGCGGGCGCGCTGCTCGTCGTCCTTGGCGTCCTCGCGGCGGCGCAGCCCGGCCGGGCCGAGGGCGCTCAGCACGTCGAGGATTCCCTGGTACGCCGGCACGACGTCGCCGCCCGGGAACGCCTCGTCGCCGTCCGCCGCGTACGGCGTGAGCCCAGCCGGTACGGTCTGCCCGCCGGGACCGATGCCGGTGGCGCCGCCGCGGGTGTCGGCGACGACCAGGTCGACCACGTCCGAGATCCGTCCGCGGCGTGCCATGGCCCGGCGCTGGCGGGCGGCGGAGCTGCCCCGGCTGAGCGCCTGCACCGACAGGTCGTACACCTGCTCCCAGTCGCCCAGCTCCTCCAGCTGCGGGCGCAGGTCGCCGACGAGCCGCTCCACGGCCACCGCGGCGGGCACCGGCACCGGCGAGCGGGGCAGGTCGAGCAGGTCGCCCTCGAGGCCGGAGCGGGCGGCCCGCCACATCGCGGCGCGGTGCAGCGGCGGGCGGGTCGGCACCAGCGGCTCCCCGGCGCGGTACTCCTGCCGGGCGCGCAGCACCAGGCCGCGGAACAGCCCGGCGAGGAGCACGACCGTGTCCGCGTCCGGGCTGGAGTCGGTGACCCGCAGCTCCACCGTGGGCAGGTGCGCCGACGGGCGTACGTCGAAGTAGACCATCTTGGGGTCGCTGATCGTGCCGGAGGCGATGAGGTCGGCGACCAGGGCGTCGTGGTCGGCCGCGCCGGTGACGACGCCGCTGTCGCCGGCGGTCGGCCAGCGCATCCAGACCAGCGAGCGCACGCTGGCATAACCGCTGTCCTCGCCCATCCAGTACGGCGAGCTTGCCGACAGCGCGAGCAGGACGGGCAGCGCCGGAGTCACCCGCTGGGCGATCGACACCGCCTCGTCGCGGTCGGCGATGCCCACGTGCACCTGGGCGCCGCAGATGAGCTGCTCGCGCGCGAGCATCTGGTATTCGTCGACCATCCGGCGGTAGCGCGAGGTGGGCGTGACCGGCAGCGAGTCGAGGTCCACGATCGGCACGGTGCCGGCCGCCACGAGGCCCAGACCGAGGGACTCGGCGATGCCGATGGCGCGGCGGCGCAGCCCGATGATGCCGTCCCGCAGCTCGTCCAGCGAGCCGGCGACGGGCGTGTTCGTCTCCACCACCGACCGGTGCAGCTCCGCGGAGAAGCTCCCGGGGTCGAGCTGCTCCAGGATCTGCGGTGCCCGCGGCACGAGCTCGCGGGTGCGCAGATCGACGACGTGCAGCTCCTCCTCCACGCCGAGCGTGAGCTCCGTGCCGAGGGTGGGGTCGCCGCCGCCCGTGCTGATACTCAATGACTCCGTCATGCAAGACCACCTATGTCGTCAGCTCTTCCCCGGAGCCTCGCCAGCTCATGTACCGAACCTGTGACGTGCCCATTTCCGGCGGCGATCAAGCATGACGGGGATGACACCGGGCCCCCGCGGGTCACGGTGGCGTGCGCACGGCTGCTCGATGTCACGCTCTTCCGCGCCGAGCTGCGCGTGGGCTTGTGCAATTTTTCACGAACGCTAGGGCGTCCGGTGGCGCCGCCCCTAGCCTCCGGGACACCATTAACGAGCGTTCATGCGTGGCAATGGGAGGCGAGAATGGCCGGGGAGAAGTACGTCTACGATTTTTCGGAAGGTCACAAGGACCTCAAGGAGCTCCTCGGTGGCAAAGGCGCGAACCTGGCCGAGATGACCCGCCTCGGGCTGCCCGTGCCGGCCGGATTCACCGTCACCACGAAGGCCTGCCAGGCGTACCTGGCGACGGGGCGCCACCCGGACGGGCTGGCCGGGGAGATCGACGGGCATCTCGCCGTGCTGGAGCGCACGATGGGCCGCCGGCTCGGTGATCCGGCCGACCCGCTGCTGGTCTCCGTACGTTCGGGGGCGGCGTTCTCGATGCCCGGCATGATGGAGACCGTGCTCAACGTCGGGCTCACCGACGCCTGCGTCGAGGGGCTCGCCACGCAGGCCGGCGGCGACCACCGGTTCGCGTGGGATTCGTACCGGCGGCTGATCCAGATGTTCGGCAAAACGGTGTGCGACGTGCCGGGCGAAGAATTCTCCGACGCCCTGGAAGACGCGAAAAAGGCCAAGGGCGGCACCGACGATCTGCACCTCGACGCCGACGACCTGCGCGCGCTGGTGCAGGCGTACAAGCGCATTTTCGCCAAGCACACCGGATACGACTTCCCGCAGGACCCGCGCGAACAGATGCGGCTGGCGATGGAGGCCGTGTTCCGCTCCTGGAATGCCGAACGCGCGGTGCTCTACCGGCGGCAGGAGCGCATCCCGGCCGACCTCGGCACGGCCGTCAACGTGGTCGCGATGGTCTTCGGCAACCTCGGCCCCGACTCCGGCACGGGCGTCGCCTTCACCCGCGACCCGGCCAGCGGCGCCCAGGGCATCTACGGCGATTACCTGGCAAATGCCCAGGGCGAGGACGTCGTCGCCGGCATCCGCAACACGGTCCCGCTCGAGGAGCTCAAGAACCTCGACCGGCGCTCGTACGACGAGCTCCTCGAGATCATGGCCAAGCTCGAGGGCCACTACCGTGACCTGTGCGACATCGAGTTCACCATCGAACGCGGCAAGCTGTGGATGCTGCAGACCCGGGTCGGCAAGCGTACGGCCGCGGCCGCGTTCCGGATCGCGGGCCAGCTGGTGAACGAGGGCATGATCGATCTCGACGAGGCGCTGTGCCGCGTCTCCGGCGCCCAGCTGGCGCAGCTGATGTTCCCCCGCTTCGACCTGTCCGGCGAGCCGGCCGCGCTCACCCGGGGGATCGGCGCGTCGCCCGGCGCGGCCTCCGGCAAGGCGGTCTTCAGCGCGCAGCGGGCGACCGAGCTGGCCGCCGCCGGCGAGGACGTGATCCTGGTCCGGCGCGAGACGAACCCCGAGGACCTGGCCGGCATGATCGCCGCCCGGGGCATCCTCACCGCCCGGGGCGGCAAGACGAGCCACGCCGCGGTGGTGGCCCGGGGAATGGGCCGCACCTGCGTATGCGGCGCGGACCAGCTGGAGATCGCCGGGGACCGGTTCACCGTGCGGGGCCGTACGGTCAACGAGGGCGACGTCATCTCCGTCGACGGCACGAGCGGCTGCGTCTACCTCGGCGCGGTGCCCGTACGCCCCTCCGAGGTCGTGCAGTACTTCGAGGGCGAGACCGTCGAATCGTCGCTCGTGGACGCCGTACACCTGATCATGGATCACGCCGACGCCAGCCGGCGGCTCGCCGTCCGCACGAACGCCGACACCGGCGCGGACGCGGCCCGGGCCCGGCGCTTCGGCGCGGAGGGCATCGGGCTGTGCCGTACCGAGCACATGTTCCTCGGCGACCGGAAAGAGCTGGTCGAGCGGCTGATCCTCGCCGTCAGCGAGAGCGCCCGCAACGACGCGCTGGCCGCCCTGCTGCCGCTGCAGCGCGCCGACTTCGTCGACCTGTTCCGGGCCATGGACGGGCTGCCGGTGACCGTACGGCTCATCGACCCGCCGCTGCACGAGTTCCTGCCGTCGCTGGAGGAACTCGCCGTGACCGTGGCGCTGGCCCGCGAGCGGGGTGAGGCGCACGCCGACGAGGAACGCCTGCTCGACGCCGTACGCCGGATGCACGAGCAGAACCCGATGCTGGGGCTGCGCGGCGTACGCCTGGGCCTGGTCATCCCGGGTCTGTTCGCGATGCAGGTGCGGGCGATCGCGGAGGCCGCGGCGCAGCTCGCCGCGGAGGGCCTCGACCCGCGGCCGGAGATCATGGTGCCGCTGGTCGGCGCCGTCCAGGAGCTCGAGACGGTCCGCCGCGAGTGCGAGCAGATCGTCGCCGAGGTGATCGGCGACGCCGGCGTCCGGGTCCAGATCGGCACGATGATCGAGGTGCCGCGCGCGGCGCTGACCGCCGGCCAGATCGCCGAGGCGGCCGACTTCTTCTCCTTCGGCACCAACGACCTCACCCAGATGGGCTGGGGTTTCTCCCGCGACGACGTCGAGGGCGCCTTCTTCTGGCGCTACCTCGAGCTGGGCATCTTCGGCATCTCACCGTTCGAGTCCATCGACCGCGAGGGGGTCGGCCGGCTGATCCGCATCGCCGCGGAGGAGGGGCGCGAGGTGAAGCCCGACCTCAAGCTCGGCGTCTGCGGCGAGCACGGCGGCGACCCGGAATCGGTGCACTTCTTCCACGAGGTGGGGCTGGACTACGTGTCCTGCTCGCCGTTCCGGGTGCCGGTCGCGAGGCTGGAGGCGGGCCGGGCCGCGGTCTCCGGAGGGGAGTCCGACAGCCGCTGACCGGTCCACCTGGCGATCACCCCGTGGGGCGCGTCACTGGCGAACATCAGCTGGTAGTCGGTGCCCTCCGCGGCTGCCGCCGCCGCGCGCGGGAACAGGCCGTGCTCGTATTCCGCGAGCGCGGCCTCCGCGTCGCCGGGGTGTGCGGCGATGGCACGGCCGAGTTCGGCACCGTCGAGCATCGCCACGTTCGCGCCTTCGCCGTTGGGCGGTGCCAGGTGGGCGGCGTCGCCGAGCAGGGTCACCCCGGGCGCCCGCTGCCAGTGGTGGTCCGCGGGCAGGGCGTAGATCGGGCGGGGCACCAGGGGAGTGTCGCCGTGGGTGATGAGGGCGGTGAGCTCGGGGGCCCAGCCGGCGAACTCGCCGGCGATCCGCCGTGCCGCGGCCTCGCGATCGGCGAAGTCGATGCCGGCGAGCCAGCCCTCCGGCTCGAGCAGCTGGCCGTACACGTGCAGGGTGCCGGCGTTCTCCCGGTGGGCCAGGATCCCCCGTCCGGGCGCGAGCGCCATCAGCGACCCGTCGCCCACCAGCGCGGCCGCCGCCGGGTGGCGGGTGTCGCTGTCGAGCAGGAACGTCTCGACCGTGGCGACGCCGGCGTATGCGGGGGTGGCGCCGGACAGCAGCGGCCGGACCCGTGACCAGGCGCCGTCCGCGCCGACCAGAAGGCCGGTGGCGACCGTGGAGCCGTCGGCGAAGACCACCTCGTGCCGGCCGGCGCCGAGCGGCCGTACGGCGACGACCTTGTGGCCCCAGCGCACGGTGCCCTCGGGGAGCGAGTCGAGCAGGAGCCGGCGCAGGTCGCCGCGGGGCACCTCGGGCCGCTCGCCGGTGCCGTCGTCGGGCAGGTCCAGCCAGACGGTGGCGTCGCGGTCGAGGATCCGGTACGACTCGCGGCCCGGAAGCACGAGGGCGCGGAACCCCTCGAGCAGGCCGGCCGCCTCGAGCGCCGGCTGCCCGTTCCAGGGGTGGATGTCGAGCAGGCCGCCCTGGGTACGCGCGGCCGGCGAGGGCTCCGCCTCGTAGACCGTGGCCGGGATGCCGTGGACGTGCAGGACCCGGGCCAGGACGAGGCCGCCGAGGCCGGCTCCGACGATCGTCACCATATCGGTGCTCCTCACTATGTTGGATTGACGCTCCAAAGCTAGCACGATAGTGGAGCGGCGATCCATGCAAGACTGGTCACTATGGCGACCAAGGCCCGGCGTACGGACGCCCTGTCCAGGGAAGTGATCGTCGAGGCCGCCACGCAGATCCTCGACACCGACGGCGAGGACGCGCTGACCCTGCGCGCGCTGACCGTCCGGCTGAACACCGGGTACGGGGCGCTCTACCACCACGTCGAGAACAAGAGCGACCTGCTCGCGGCAGCCGCCGAGGACGTCATCGCCCGCGCCGTGGCCGGTGCCGCCACGGATTCCGAGCCGCGCGAGTTGCTGCGTACGGTCGCCCTGAGCCTGTTCGACGCGATCACCGCGCACCCGTGGGCGGGCGCCCAGCTCGCCCGGGAGCCGTGGCGGTCCGCGCTGCTGGACATCTACGAGAGCATCGGCGCGCACCTCGAGGCGCTCGGCGTTCCGGAGCCGGCGCTGTTCGACTCGGCGGGCGCCCTGGTGAACTACATCCTCGGCGTGGCCGGCCAGAACGCCGCGACTGCTCGGGCCGGCGCGCACCGGACGGCGTCCCTCGCGGCCGTGGCGGCGCAGTGGGAGCGGCTCGACCCCGCCAGGTACCCGCGCCTGCACAAGGCCGCGGCGCAGCTGCCCGAGCACGACGACCGCGAGCAGTTCCTGGCCGGCGTGGACCTGTTCCTCGCCGGTGTCGAGGCCGTCCACCGGCGCGGCGCGAGCGACCGATCGAGCTGAGGCGGGCCGGCTGAGCCCGGTCCGTCCCGGCCCGGCATCGGTATCGTGGTAGGGGTGATCGAGCTGTTGTTCGAGCCGGGTGACCTGGCTCGGATCCGCTTCGCACGGTCACCCGTGCAGGAGCTCATGAGCAGCATGCGGATCGCCGGTCACGCGGATCGGAGCCGGATGCACCAGCCGTGGGTGCAGTCGGTGCGCGGGGCCGTGTCCGCCCTGCGGCTCGACCTGCTGCGGCCGCTGCTCGCCGGCCGGCGATACCTGCCCGACTTCCTGACGCCGCCGCCGGACCGGATGGACACCAGGTTCGCCGACGAGCTGGCCCGGGTGCGCAGCACGCCGGAGGCAACCGTCCATGCGCAGCTGGAGCTGCTGGCCGGGGACGGCGCGCTGCCGGATGCGTTGCTGCCGCTGTACGAGAATCCGGAACGGCACCTGGGCCGGCTGGCCGCCGAGATGCAGGCCTACTGGCGGGTGGCGATCGATCCGGTCTGGTCCCGGCTGGCCGGCCTGCTCGACGCCGAGATCGGCCACCGCGCCGACCAGCTGACCTCCGGCGGCATCGTGCGGCTGCTGGGCAACCTGCACCCGGAGCTGGAATACGCCGACGACGCGTTGCGGATCCTGTGGCCGGCCTGGCAGTCCCAGAGCCGGCTCGACGGGACCGGGGTGCTGCTCGTGCCGTGCGTGTTCGCCTGGCCCTCGCTGCTGGTCGACACCGATCCACAGTGCCCGACGCTCGTCTACAGCCCGCGCGGTGTCGGCCAGGTCTGGGACGGCTCGGCCCGGTCGGTGCCCCCGCCGGTCGCCGACCTGCTCGGCCGCAGCCGGGCGGCGCTGCTGGCGCGGCTCGACCTGCCGCTGTCCACCACGCAGGTCGCGCGGGACCTCGGGCTGAGCGTGGCGACCGTCAGCGAGCACCTGTCGGTGCTGCGCCGGTCGGGGCTGGTCCGGTCGCGCCGGGCCGGTCGCCAGGTGCTCTACCAGCGCACGGCACTCGGCACCGACCTCCTGGGGGCCGGTGCGGGCGCGACCATTCGGTGAGCGCCGAATCGTGGAGCCGCCGCGGCGCATCGGCCCACCATGTCCAGGACAGCGCAACGGACATGAGGGAGGCCACCCATGCGAGTGGCGAGGGTATTTGTTCTGGCGTCGGCGATGGTGGCGGTGTCCGCGGTGCCGGCTGCCGCGTCCGGATCCGGCGCCGGATCCGGCGGATGGGAGCCGACGAGCACGCCACCGTTCGTCATCCCGGCCGGGGACGTGTGCTCCTTCGAGGTCAAGGGCGACATCGTCCGGGACCGCGAGCGGATGCGGACGCCCGCGACCTACCCGGACGGTTCGCCGAAGGTGCAGGACTTCGAGGGCGTGCTGGTGATCCGGTACACCAACACCGGGAACCACAGGTCGGTCGTCCGCGACGCAAGCGGCTCCATCCGGGTGTACTACCTGGAGGACGGCACCCGGATCTCGCAGCTGCACGGCCACAACGCCCTGCCGATCAAGGCGTCCAACGTGGGCTTCCCCGGCGGTGACTACATCACCCACGGCGACTTCGTCGTGATCCGGCACCCGGACGGCAGCCGCGAGGTGCCGGTGCGGCTCGGCACGATGGAGAACCTCTGCGAGACGCTCGCCTGAGACGAGACGCCTCAGCTCGCGGCTGCCGGGTGGGCCGGGACGACGTCGAGCCGGGGGTCCGCGACGAGCGCGTCGATGGCCGCCCGCTCGGCGCCGATGCCCGCCCAGTACGGGTCGACGTCGCTGGCCAGGCACCAGCGGTGGTCGGCCGGCCAGACGAACGCCGGCGGTGCGATGGTCTGTCCGCCGCCGACGTCGGCCTCCCACGCGTCGACGTCGGTCAGGGTGCCGCGCAACAGGGCGTATCTGCGGTGGGGGAGCTCGACGAGGGGGCCCTGCTGCACCTCGGGCGGCAGCGGGGCGTCGGAATATCCCTCCCACAGGCAGAAGTAGCACTCCTGCGGGGTGGACGTGAACGCCGCGAGCACCCGCAGGGCGCGCCGCATCTGCGCGATGTCCGAGGGGTGATCGACGGGAGGGCTCGTATCCCCCGGATCGGGGATGAAGCGGAGCCGGGCGTACGCCTCGAAGCCGGCGGGCCCGAACGTGATGAGCTGGTCGGCGGGGGTGGCCGAGCGGACGAGCCAGTCGGCCGCGGTGGTGTCCGCGCAGTAGCTGAGCCTCATCGTCGCCACCCCCACCGGCAATCCGTCAGTTGACCACGCAGTTCACATTGGCCTGATTGTACGGCCACTCGGAGCTGTCGATCTGGCCGTCGACGTCGACGTCGACGTGGTTGCGCCAGGAGATCGTCTGGCCGGTCGAGTTGCACGTCGCGCGGGCGACGGTCCGGTCGCCGCTACCGGTGTACGGCCGCAGCTGCTTCGTCGGCGAGCACGCCTTCTGCCGCCAGGACGCGTCGGTGTACCACTCGTAGAGACAGTTGTAGACGTGCGCGGTGTCGGCGGTGCAGGAGCCCTTCTTCCACCAGCCGTGGCCCGACACGTCACCGGACGAGTAGTGCGGGTTGTCCCGGCCACTCTCCGGCGTACAGCCCAGCAGGGCCTGCGGCTGCGCCGACGACGCGGGTCCCGAGGCCGGCTGGGCGATGCGGCGGCCCTGCCGGTCCAGGTACACCCCGGTCGCCCCGGCCGGCGCCAGGCCCGGGACGGCGTCCTCGTACGAGACGACGGCGGCGGAGCCCGGCGTGGCCCCACCCGGCACCGCGGCGTGCCCGGGTGCGGCGAGAGCGATGGTTCCGGCGAGCCCGGCGGCGAGCACCGCGGCGGCGCGGACGGCTTGCTTGATCATGATCGTGTTCCCCTCACGATTCTGACGCCGGGGCGCCGCGGGATGCCGCGACCCGCCGTCGATCAATTGAATGTCCTCAATGTAGGCGCGTTCGCCGGCCGTGCTTGTCCGCAAGGAGACATCGTCGGGTGCCCAGCCCGGGGGTTGCACCTCCCTTCGGGGGAGGCGGCAGGGTGGGGCGCATGGACTTCGCAATCGGCGAGCTGGCCCGGCGTACGGGTCTCACGGTGAAGACGATCCGGTTCTACTCCGACCGGGGTCTCGTGCCGCCCTCCCGCCGCGACTCCGCGGGCCGCCGACGCTACGACCACGACGCCGTCGCGCGCCTCACGCTGGTCCGTACGCTGCGTGAGCTCGGCCTCGACCTGGCCGCGATCTCCCGCGTCGTGCGGGGCGACGCGGAGCTCGCCGAGGTCGCCGCGGCCCACGCCGCCGCGATCGACGTACAGATGCGGGTGCTGCGGCTGCGCCGGGTGGTGCTGTCCCGGGTCGCCACGGGCGCTTCGCCGGATCGCGTACGGCTGCTGCTCGACCTGGTGGCGGGGGAGCGGGAACGGCTGGTCGACGACTTCCTCGACGCCGCGTTCGCCGGGTGCCCGCCGGCGTACGCGGGAATCCGCCGTTCGCTGACACCGGAGCTGCCGGAGGACCCCACCGCCGAGCAGTGGGACGCCTGGATCGAGCTGATGTCGCTCGTGGAGGACGCGGACTTCCGGGACAGCCTGAGCGCCCTGATCTCCGCGCACGTGAACGGCCGCGACCCGGATGCGCTGCCGAGGCGGGACCCCGTGGCGGCCGCCCGTGAGCTCGCGCGGCCGGCGCTCGCCGTCGGTGTGCGGCCGGAGTCGCCCGGTGCCGCCGCGGCCGTCGCCGCGCTGGCCGCCGAGTTCGACGGTCCGGTGCTCGACACGTTGCGGACGGCCGGCGACGAACGGTGGGACCGGTACAACGCTCTGCTGTCGGTCGTGAACGGCTGGGAGCTGCCCGAACCCACGAAGCCCGCGGTGGACTGGTTCGTCAGCGCCCTCACCGCCCGGCAGCGGTGAACAGCGCCGGGAAAATTCTTCGGTACGGGCGGCAACCCCGCCGGCGATGGTGGCGTGTACCCGGGTGTGAGCGGCTGCCGGGCCCGGCGGCGTTCACGGCGCAGGCGGATACCGGTGAAGCAGGCGCGGACGTGCTCGACTTCCACACCTACCGATGAAGAGGTTCCCTCCCATGCGTTTGCGCACCCTCGTCCCGGGCGTCGTCGCCGGTGCCGCCCTGCTCGTCCTGACCGGTTGCGGCGACCAGAATCCCGTCGCGCCCGTGGCGGCCCCGGCGCCGTCGTCCACGGCGGCCGCCGGCCCGGTGGGATCCGCGACGGCCGAGCCGACCGCCACCCAGTCGCCCCGGCCCACGGCCACCCGGGCGCCCGAACCGACGGCGACCCGGGCGCCGGCGGGGACCGACGGCTGCCCGGTGCAGGCCGCCACCCTGCAGCGGGCGGCCCACCTGAGCGCCGGATACCGGATCAAGGCCGCCGACGTGCGCTGTTCACAGGGCTGGGCCACGGCCGGGCTCACCGCGCCGAGCCCCGAGCAGCAGGGCGACGGCGTGATCCTGTTCAAGTACGCGGCCGCCTCGAAGACGTGGAAGAAGGTGGGCGAGGGCAGCTCGCTGGACTGCGAGGACTTCGGGATGCCGAAGAGCACCGGCTTCTGCTCGACCCGGGACTGACGCGGTACAGTGCCGCCTCGAAGTGATCCGGCGGGGGCACGGGGGTGGAGCCGGCGTGGACGGTCCGATGGCGGCCGACTTCAGCGAGTTCGTGCGGGCGCGGACGCCGGCCCTCCTGCGTACCGCGTTCCTGCTGACCGGCGATCGGCATCTGGCCGAGGACCTCGTGCAGGACGCGCTCGCCCGTACCCACCGGGCGTTGCGCAAGCTCGCCGACGAGGGTCACTTCGAGGCGTACACCCGTACCGCGATGTACCACCTGCACGTGAGCCGCTGGCGGCGCCGGCGGTTCGCCGAGTCCCTGAACAGCGACCTGCTCGACCGCGCCGACCCGGTACGCGACCACAGCGCGCGCGTCGACCTGCAGGTGAGCCTGCACCAGGCTCTCGCCCAGCTCACGCCACGGCAACGGGCCGTGCTGGTGCTGCGCTACTTCGAGGACCGGACCGAGGCCGAGGCGGCTGCCCAGCTGTCCTGCTCGATCGGCACCGTCAAGAGCCAGACCAGCAAGGCCCTGGCTCGCCTGCGCGCCATCGCCCCGGACCTGATCGCGTCCTCGGCGGCCGAAGGAGCAGCCCGATGAGCGACGACGACCTGCCCGTGCTGCGTCAGGCCATGGCCGGGCTCGCGGAACACGGCGGCAGCACCGACCTGTACGACCGGACCCTGCGTACCTCCCGCCGGCTGGCCCGCCGCCGGGCGATCGCCTCCGGTGGTGCGGTTGCCGCGGCCGTCCTCGCCATCGGTGTCCCCGTCGCGCTGGCGCAGCGGCAGCAGTCGCCCGCGCTGCCACCCGCGACCGTCCCCAGCGTCGGCGCCACCACCGCGCCCACCACCCCGGCCCCGACCGCCACGCTCAGCAGGACCGTCACGCCCACCGGGACGACGCCGACACGCCGGGAGACCGCCCACCGCCCGTCGTCGCCGCGGACCTCTACGTCGAGCCGGCCGGCCGGCACCGGCTGCCCGGTGAGCGCGGCGACCCTGGAGAAGGCCGCCGACTACCCCGAGGGATACCGGATCAAGCCCGCAGACGTCCGGTGCTCGCAGGGCTGGGCCACCGCCGCGCTCACCGCGCCGAGCCCGGACCAGCAGGGCGACGGCCTCGTCATCTTCAAGTACTCGCCGGGCGCCGGGACCTGGAAGAAGGTCGGTGAAGGCAGCGACATCCGGTGCGCGGACTTCGGCATGCCGAAGAGCACCGGCTTCTGCTACTGAGAGGGCGGGGACGTCACTCGCACGGCAGCGCGGCGGGCGCCACGGCCGGGTCGCCCAGGATGACCGTGCACTGCCGGTCGATCCCCGCCAGCGTGCACAGGAGCGCGGTCGACGGGGCGCCGGCCTCGCCGGTCAGCTGACGGGCGGTCGACCACCGGGACCGCAGAGCCGCGGACTGCAGGTAGTACTGGCGGAACGCGTACCCGACCGGTGTGGGCCGGGCCTGGAAGAACTCGTCGTACAGCGCGGTGATCAGCGAGCTCGTCGTGACGAGCCCGGTGTCCGCGCGGCGCAGGGTCCAGTCGAACGCCGGCTCGACGTGACCGATGAAGGCGCGGGCCGGCCGGGCCGCGCCGAGCAGGGCCCGGGGCAGCTCCGCGGTGACCGGCCCGAGGGCGACGACCCGTTCCACCGCACGGGCGGCCCGGGTGCCCTCCTGCAGCAGGCCGTCGAACTGGTGCCGCCCGGAACCGCCGGCGGAGCAGCAGGCCAGCGCGTACCAGACCACGCCTTCCGGCGACCACTGCGACAGCAACCGGTCCGGTTCGAGCAGATCGTGGCCGACGTCGACCAGCCGGCCGAGCGTCCGGCGCAGCCGCTCCGGGTCGGCGTCCGGCCCGGTCATCCCGTGGCTGGTCGTGACGACCACGCCCGGCCGGCGCTCGGCCAGGGTCGTCGCGAGCCGGGCGCAGGTGGCGTGCTCCTCCCGGAGGCCGACGGCCCGGTCGCCGATCTGGGTGTCCGTACGCCACGCCGCGAGCGCCCGTTCCCCCACGCCCTGCCGCATCAGCCAGGTGATGTCGCCGGGCCGATGCTGCACCGACCACATCAGCGGGCTGGAGCTGTCCACCGCGGCCGATGCCCACCCGGACAGCGCGGCCTCGACGTAGTTGCCGAGGCCGGAGTCGTCCAGGTCGAGGCGGCCGGTGTAGCAGACGTGATTGAGCTGGAACTGCAGGTCCCACGGCAGCTCCACCGGGGATCCGGCCAGCAGGAGGTAGTACGGCAGCTCGCCCCGCCCCGCCCCGCGCGGACCGTCGCCGGTCGTCGGGATCGGGTGGCGGGCGCCGTCGGGGTAGTAGCGGTACAGCTGGTCCCAATCGTCCCGCTCGTACCGCAGCACGATCGGCTGGCCGGTGGCACTGCGGGCCGCCGCGAGGCGCTGGAGGGGCTCGGGCGCGTCGTCGGCACGGGCCCGCTCGGGGCGGCTCAGTCCCGGTACGTCCGGCAGCACGATCCCCCAGCCGACCCGCCGGTCCAGCCAGTCCCGGTGGTCGGGGCGTTGCTGCGCCGCCCGGTGCGACGCCGGGCGCCCGGCGAAGTGGTCACCCAGCGCCCACTGCGCGGCGCGATCGGAGAGCCCGCCCGTCGCCGGCTCCGTACCGGTCCAGGCGTTGGCGGTGAGCTCCTCGGGCCACTGCACCGCTACTCCTCGACGTCGAGAAGCTGGCGCAACATCCACCAGGTGGACGGGTTGCTCACCTCGCCGTGGCCGCCGATCGTCCGGGTGGCGCGGATGCCGTACACGCGGGGCGCCGGGCTGCCCGTACCCAGGCCGTACGACCGGCCGGGGTCGAGCACGTCCACCACGGTCGCCTCGTGCGGGTCCATGCCGCCGGGGCCGAAGCCGCCGAGGGCCGCGTACCGGCTGGGTGCCTCCCCGTCGCCGGCGTAGTCGGGTTCGCCGAGGTCGCGGCCGCGCAGCAGGGCCCGGTGGTAGAAGCGGGTCAGCGCCACGTCCTTGCCGCTGAAGGTGCTGAGGATGGGCAGCTCCACCCGGCTCAGGGCGCTGCGATATCCACCGGGCCGGTCGGTGCCGGGGACCCTGGCGGAGAAGGACAGAGCGGACACCGCGGCCTGCAGCAGCAGTGCGGAGCGTACGTGCCGATCCGCCGCGACCGCCGCGTCGGCGGCGCAGATGGCGGACAGGACGACCTTCGCGCCGAAGGAGTGCCCGACGCAGTGCACCCGGATCCCGGTTCGGAGCAGCTCGGTCAGCAGTGGGGCGACGCCGTGCTCGCCGACCGCCCCGGCGCGATCCTTCATCTGCCAGACGGACAGCGCCCGGACGATCTCGCGCGGGTCGAAGGAGAAGTCACCGGC
This sequence comes from Nucisporomicrobium flavum, assembly GCF_016464385.1. Lineage (GTDB taxonomy): Bacteria > Actinomycetota > Actinomycetes > Mycobacteriales > Micromonosporaceae > Actinoplanes > Actinoplanes flavus_A. The sequence continues at coordinate 612,665 of NZ_JADMLH010000003.1, forward strand.
CGTCTCCGGTGCGCTGCCGGGGTCCGCCGGCTGTTCGTAGTAGCCCAGCTGGCCGAGGTCGGTCACGGCATCGTCCGGCGGGTCGGCGGTGGCCCAGGCCCGCACGATCTCGCCCGGATCCGGTGGCCCGCTCTCGCCGGTCTCGGCGCCGTCGCGGGCGATCAGCGGCAGGAACAGCTCGGCGAGCTCGCGGGCCTCCGGCAACCCCAGGCTGTCGCGCTGGGTCAGGGCGTACAGCCGCTCGGCCTGCTCGGCGGTGATCAGCAGCCCGAGCTCGTCGACGTCGCCGCGCGCCTGTGCCATCTCCGGGTCGGTCAGGCCGCCGTCGTCGCCGGCGATCACGGGTCCCCGCCCCTCGGCGCCGGTGAGCAGCTTGCTCGGCCAGAAGATCCCGGCCAGAAGGGTACGGCGCTGCCGGCCGGCCGGTGGGCGTTCGGCCAGCTGGCCGACGTAGCCGTCCACGAACGACTCGTACTTCCCGGTCGCCTGCATCCAGTCGTTGTTCCAGCCGTGCGAGAACAGGATCACGTCGGTGAAGTCGCCGCTCGCCGCACGCTCGGCGATCTCCGCGGCCGTCCGCGGTGACGTGCACCGTCCCCGGCGGTCGAAGGACACCATGTACCAAGGCGTCTCGCCCATCGAAGCGGAGACCATGCGGTACGGGCCCTGGAGGTAGTGCGTCGCGGTCATCGTGGGCCTCCCGTCTGCCTGGTGGCGCACAGCCCAGCCTCGTGCGCGGCGGTGACGCGGTCAACGGAACGTCCCTCGTTGGTTACTGTCGGGATTCGGCAGATCCCTGGGCATGATCTCGGCACCGGCGGTGCGATGGAGAACCCTGATACGCCCTGCCCGCCCGGGAGGAAGTCGTGGGCGTCGCCGCGCGAGTCGCTGCCCGAATCGTCGTCTCGGTGTCCACCGACGGCACCGTCACCGCGCGCCGCGACGACGAGACCTCGAAGCGGGGCACGCGGCGCGTCGACGGGGTCGACTCCGAGCTGGCGCGGGTCTTCGCGCGGTGGCTGGCGCGGCGTACCGACGGCTGGACACGCGACGAGATCAGGCCGTTCGGCGCGCTGCTGCACCGGATGCTGTTCCCCCGCGAGGTGTGGTCGTTCATCGACTCCACGGTGGCCGGAGTCCCGGACGGCGGCCTCGTACGCCTCCAGCTGTCCTTCCCCGGCGCCGCGCTGAGCCACCTGGCCGCCCTGCCGTGGGAGTACCTGTACGTCCCGCCCGGGCCGGGCCTGGTGCAGAACACCTTCCTCGCCACCCACGAACGGGTCCTGCTGTCGCGCCACATCCCGGCCGTCGGCGGGCCGATGGTGCCGCCGGAGCCGACGTTCCGGGTGCTCGTCGTCGTCGCGCAGCCGAACGACCAGGTCGACGTGATACCCGAGCCGGTCCTCGCGGCGCTGGGCAAGCTCGGCGACCACAGCTGGCTGCGCGTCACCGTGATGACGGACGAGGCCACGCCGGCCGCCCTGCTCCGCGAGGTGGAGCAGGTCCGACCGCACCTGATCCATTTCATCGGCCACGGCTTCTACGACGAGAGGGACGAGGTGGGCACCGTCGCGCTGGTCGACGTGGACGGCAGCAGCAAGATGGTCACCGGTGACGAGCTGGCGGGCCTCTGGCAGCGCGCCGGGGTGCCGCCGCGGATGGTTCTGCTCGAGTCCTGTCAGGGCGCGACGGCGGAGGCCCGCGGCACCTTCTCGGGCACCGCGCCGCAGCTGGTCCTCTCCGGTACCCGGCTCGTGGTGGCGATGCAGTACGCGGTGACGCCCGAGATGGCGGCCGCCTTCTCGACGGAGTTCTACGCCGCGCTCGCCGCCGGGCTGCCGGTGGACGCGGCGGTGCAGCGAGGGCGCCGGCTCGTCGCGAGCGCGCTCACCACCGAGCAGGATCCGCGGATGCTCGGCGTCCCGCTGGTCTACCTGCAGAACGACTTCGGTGCCGTACTGACCACGAGCGGCGGTGACGCCTGATGGGCGAGCGGATCTTCGAGTACATCCTCACCGTGCGCGAGAAGACGATCTCCGCACGCTGGCAGTTCCACGATGCCGACGGCGTCAAGATCGAGAACGAGACCGCCGAGCAGGACATCGAGAGCGACCCGCTGCGCACCCAGACGATCAAGATCCTGCGGGACTGGCTGAGCCGCTGGGGTGTGCTGTCCCGGCTGCGCGAGACGTACGAGGGCCTGCCGGTGCCCGGGACGTTCAAGGTCTTGGGCGAGCACCTGTACCGCCTCGTGTTCACCGGCGACGTCGCGACGGCGTTCGACCGGGTGTACGACGCCGCGAGCGACCAGGGCGAGACGCTGCGGGTGGTGCTCAACTTCGAGCTCTCGGAGGAGCAGGGCCCGGACGAGCTCGCGGGCTACCCGTGGGAGTTCCTGTACCGGCCCGGCCCGGACGGCTTCTTCATCGCCGCGCAGACCAGGTTCGTGCTGAGCCGGTGGGTGGCGCTGGGACCGGGCCGGGCGAAGATGCCGGAGGACCCGCCCCCGCTGCGGGTGTGGTTCTTCATGCTCACGCCCGCGCTCGCCGGGTTCGAGGCCGAGCACCAGGAGCTCCTCATGACGTTCTCCGAGATCGGGGACTACCGGGGGGCGCTGCGGCCGCGGCTGCATCCGCGGCTGACCGAGGAGAAGATCCGCGCGGAGCTGCGCGAGGCGGACGACCCGCCGCACATCATCCACGTCGTCGCGGTGTGCCGGACCGCCCGGCCCAACGGCGAGGGCAAGTTCGAGATCGCGTTCCAGGACGATCGGGGCCGGGTCGTCTGGCGGGATCAGGACACGCTGGTGGGCCTGCTGGCGGAGGCGATCCGTCCGGGGTGGACCCCGCGCATGGTGGTCCTGCACCTGTGCGAGACGACCGCCGTCGACTACTCGGCGACGTTCGGCAACCTCGCCCCGAAGCTCGCCCGGGAGAAGTTCCCGGCGGTGCTCGCGATGCAGTACCCGCTGCCGGCGGCGCAGGCGAAACGGTTCACGTCGTCGTTCTACCAGCTCCTCGCCGAGGGCTGGCAGATCGGCGACGCCGTGCAGCACGCGCGGGAGGCGTTCCACCATGCCGCCGACGCCGACCGGCTGTTCGGCGCGCCCGTGCTCTACCTGCAGACGGTCGACGGGCGGCTGGTGCGTACGGCCAACGCGGGCCCGGCCGTGACCCCCGCCGACGTGCTGCCGGCCGTGCCCCGGGACAGTGCCGCGCTGATCGACGCGTTGTGGCGTACAGCGATCGTCGAGGCCCCGGAGCCCGAGGTCGGCGCCCGCGTGGCCCAGGAGGTCCGGGACACCGCCTGGCCCGCGGAGACCGCCCACTGGGAACGCATCATCCGCCAGTGGTGGTACGCCGAGGACGACGTCCAGGCGGTGCAGCACCTCTACCGGGCGATGATCCGGCTGGTGGCACCGGAGCCGGGGGGTGCGGCATGAGCCCGGAGGGTCGGGGCGCCGGCGACGGTGCCCCGAGGCGCGGGGCCGCCGGCCGCGACGACGTCCGCAGCGACGTCCACGACATCGTCGAGCGGATGCGCAGGACGGCGGAGGCGCGGGCGCGCGGGCTGCGGCACACCGTCGCGACCCGGGCCCTCCTGCTGCCGTTGACGGGTGCGACCGACTACGGCTCGCTGCGCCGCCAGCTCGACGACCTCTCCCAGGAGCTCGAGGCGCTGACGTCGATCACCTCCGCCGCCCGGGCTGAGCTGGAGGGCGTCGAGTCGCGGCGTGCCGAGGAGATGCGCTTCAGCGACGTCTGGTGGGACCAGCGCCAGGAGATGATCCGGTCGGCCGGGTCGCCGCAGCCGCAGGGCCGGATCTGGGTACGCACGTTCGTCGAGGCCATGCTGGCCCGCCAGTACCCGATCTGCCGGCGCCTGACCACGCCCGGGGAGTCGGCGGTGCCGGCCGACGCCGCGCTCGTCGGTGACGCGGCGGCCGCGATCGCCGGGCTGAGCCGGGGCCGCCTCGAGCGCGCCGTACCGCTGCTGCAGTCCCTCGTCGCCGGCCCGTGGGCGGCCGGGGTGTCCCGTCCCCATCGCTTGTCCCTGGTGTGCCTGCTCGTCCGGTCGCTGCTGTCCGGCAAGACCGACCGGGTGCAGGCACGCCGGTTCCTCGACGCTGCGCTGGCGACCGTGGCCGGCGCGTCCGGCACCGACCGGGACGCGCGCCAGGCCACGCTCCGCGCGCTCGAGGGCGAGCTCCTGCTGGCGGAGGGAGATCCCGCGGCCGCCCGCGCGGCGTTCGAGGCGGCCACGCGGCTGGTGCCGGACGATCCCCTGGCCTGGGTGGGGCTCGGTCTCGTGGCGGAGCGGACGGCCGACTGGTTCCGCGCCCAGGAGTGCTACGACACCGCGGCGTCGTGCACCCCGCCGGGGTACCGCTTCGGCCGGCTGTTCGAACCCGCGCCGGGCAACCTGTACTGGCGTCTGAGCCGGCGGCTGGTCCGGCTGGGCCGGCACGAGGAGGCGCTCGAGGCCCTGGACGAGGCCCTGAGGCGCGGGGTGTCGGGCGGGGACCAGTTCCGGGAGAGCCGGGCGCTCACGCTGAGGGCGGAGACGCTGCTGGAGCTGGGGCGACCCGTACCGGCGGCCGAGGCGTTCCACCGGGCCGGCCTGCGCTTCCAGAGCGAGGGCGACTACGAGTCCGCCCGGGACTGCCTCGTGCGGGCGTGCGACGGAGACCCGGGGAAGCCGGTCTACCGGTGGTCGCTGGCCGAGGTGCTCCGCATTGTCGCCCTCGGCCTGCCGGCGAACGACCGGTCCGGGCTGCTGGACCGTGCCGCGGAACGCTGGGAGGAGGGTGCGGGCCTCGGTGAGCCGGGCCCCGGCGAGGCGTGGGCGTACGTCACCCTGGGCCTCATCCGGCACGCCCGCCGCGAGCTGGAGGGCGACGAACGCCGGGGCAGCTGGGAGGCGGCGATCGCGACCCAGCACGCGCTCGTGCTCGACGCCCGGTACGGCCCCGGCTGGGCCTTCCTGGCCATGATCCACAACTGGCTCGACAACAGCCGGACCGCCCTCGTCGCCTGCGACAACGCCCTGGAGCTGGATCCCGGCGACGAGGTGGCGCTGCAGGAGCACGTCACCGCCCTGCTCCAGCTGGGCCGGTTCCGTGCGGCGGGCGAGGCCCTCGACCGGCAGCACGCCAGGCCCGGCGCCGCCGCGCGGTCGTTCCAGGACGCCTACTACCTGCTGCTGTCGGGGGACCCGGACGGCGCCCTGCGCGTGCTCGCCGCGCAGTCGACCGACGAGGAACCGGCGTACCGGATGGCCCGCGCGCTCTGCCTGCAGCGTGCCGGGCGGGACGACGAAGCCCGCGAAGAGGCCACGTGGTACTGGGAACAGGTCGACCGGGCGAGCATCGCGACCGACGCGGACGCGCAGTCCATGCTGGCGCTCGCCGCCTATCTCCTGGGTCACCACGACGAAGCGGAGGAGATCTACGAGGAGCAGTTGCGGTCCGACCGGGAGGGGTCCACCCTGGCCGCTCTCGGGCTGGTGCGGCTGGCACGCGGCGACCCGCGCCGCTCGGATGCCGAGGTGGGGCGCGAGAACGTTCTCGCCGGCATGGCCGGCATGCGGGACGCCGGGGACGTCGTCATCGTGGCCGACATCCTGCTGCCGGAGCTGGTACGGCGCCTCGAGCGGGATCCGGCTGCCGACGCCGGTCCTGCCCGGGCCCTGCTGGACGAGGTGGCGCGGCTGGCCGACCGGCGCCGCGAGACGCTGGCGGACGACGACCGGGAACCCGAGCAGGAGTTGCAGGAGGCGCTGGACGACGCGCGCGACGACGGCCGCGACGGTGTTCGCCGGCGGGCGTGTCACGGCGCGCTCGGTCTGCTGGCACTGTCGCGCAAGAAGGAGCAGGAGGCGCTCACCCACTTCGGCGAGGTGGCCCACGCCGATGCGCCCGAGGGGCGGGCCGGGCTGCTCGCGGCCGTACGGGCACTGCAGGACGCCGCCGACGGCCTGGTAGCCGAGGGCGTGGTGGCCCAGGCCCGCGACTGGTACGACGTGCTCATGCGCCAGGCCGACGCCCTCGCCGAGGGGCGCCGTGAGTCAGCGGATGCAGCGGTGGCGGAGCTGCGCGCCGGGCTGCGGTGGCGGGCGGTGCTCGCGGCCGTCGAGCTCGGGCAGACGGCACAGGCGACCGCTCTCGCCGCGAGTTTTCCCCGGGCCGAGCGCGACGCCGTCGACGTCGCCGGTCTGAAGAGGATCGGGCAGACGTTCGTCCGCGACGTGGACGGCTACTGGCGGCAGGTCGACGGGCTGGCGGAGATCCGCGCGCACGACACCGTGCCGAGGGAGACGGCGGAGCAGGTGGACGTGCTGCGGGCGGCGTTGCGTCTGGACGGCGTGTACCAGCTCCGCCGCTCGGACGCCGACCCCGCCGCCACCTTCCCGCTCACCAACCCGGTCATGGTGCGGCTCGGCGAGCGGGCGGCCGGTCCGGGCGCCCCGGATGTCCAGCCTCTGCTGCACGCGATGCGCAAGCGGGTCGAGCGTGCCATGGGCATCACGGTGTCCGGCATCAAGGTGGTTCCCGGACCGGACCTCGCGCCGGAGACGTACGAGGTGTGCTTCGAGGGCGTGCCGGTCCGCTCGGGACGGCTGGCGGGCGGGGACGCGGCCGGGCTCGACGGTGTCGTGGCCGACGTGGAGGCGTTCGTCGTGGCGAACCTGGCCCGGCTGTTCGGACCGGACGACCTGTTGAACTGGGCCGCCGCGGCCGACGGCGGGCTCGGTGACGCCTCGCGGGACCTGCTGGAGGACCGGGAGTTCCGGCTGGCCGTGCACCGGGTCCTGCGGCATCTGCTGTGGGAGGGTGTGCCGCTGACGGCACGCGCCAAGGTGCTCGAGACGGTGAGCACGGCCGTCGCCGAGACCCGGTGCAAGGCGATGCCGGCCCTCGAGGCCGCCCGCGCGCGGCTCGTCCACTTCCTGCCGGACCATGCGGCGGAGCGCAAGGGACGCGAGCTGCCGGCCGATCTCGCCGCCGATCTCGCCGCCGGCCTGGTCGCGGGCGCGGCCGACACCGGCACGGGTACGCCGCAACCCTCGGCGTGGCAGCGCGACCGGCCGGACGCGCTGGCGGTCACCGAGCGGCTCCGGGAGTGGTGGCACGGCGGGGGAGACCCGAGCGAGCCCGTGGTCGTCGATCAGCCGGAGCTGCGGCCGATCGTCTGGCGGCTTCTGGCGGCGTGCGGCGAGCGGCCCACCGTGCTGGCGAGAGGGGAGCTGCGCCGATGACCGCGTCCGAATCGATGTGGACCCGCGTGGTCCGGGCGGCGGACCGCGGCGGGCGGCTCTCCGAGCTGCTGACCAGGCCCGAGGGTGCGGACCGGGTCGTCGCCGTGTCGCTGCGGGTGCCGTACCGCGGGCAGGCCGACGCCGCGGTGCTGCAGCGGGCCACGGACGAGGTGACCCGGGTGGTGCAGGATCACCTGACCGCGCTGGGGCTCCCGGGCCGGCCGGTGGTCTCGGTGACACCTTCGGCGACCGGCGCGGCGGAGCCGTACCTGTTGCGGATCAACGGCCGGCGGGTCCGGTGCGCGGGCGCCGACCTGCCGGACCCCACCGATATGCCCCGGTACGCCGCGACGGTGTGCGCCGCCGCGATCCTCCGGCGCCCTTCGATCCTGCTCGGTGCCGTACCCATCGAGGTGTTCGCCGGGGAGCTGGACGGCGGCCGGGTCGGGGCGGCGCGCCTGGCCGCCGCCCTCCCGCGCGTGCTGGACCAGGGCGTGTCCCTCGCGGACCGGGAGGCGGTCCGGGCCGTGCTGGACGACGCGGGCGACGCCCTGCACCCGGCGGAACTGGCCGAGGCGCTGACGGCGGCGTTGCAGTCGCCCACCGTGGACGTCCGGTTCACCCGGGAGACCCTGCGTCACGTGACCACCGCGCAACCGGCGGACCGGGAGCTGTTCTCGTCGCTGCGCACCCAGTTCTACTCCGAGCAGGGTGTTCTCGGTCCCGGCTTCCGCTTCGTGGTGGACCCGGACGTCCCGGAGCGGCATTTCGCGATCCGGATCAACGCCCTGGTGCTGCCCGCGATCCCGCTGTGCACCGCGAACCCGCTCCACGAGGTGCACGACGCGTTGCTCGCGATGCTCCGGCGGCACGCGTCCTGGCTCGTGTCGCTCACCGGGCTCATGGAGGTGCTCGAGCCGCTGCGCTGGGCATTGCCCGACACCGTCCGCGCGGTGGAGAAGCGGTTCAGCGGGCGCTGGCTCGCCGCGGTGGCCCGGGCGCTGGTCGACGAGGGGATCTCCGTACGCCACCCCGCGACCCTGCTGGACTGGCTGCTCGACCTGGATCCCACCGCCCCGCCACCGGGCTGGGTACGGCTGTCGGAGGGCCCGGTCGCCGTGGCGGCCGTACGCTCACCGGCCCTGCTGCCCGATCCCCGGGATGCCGTGGCGTCGCTGCGGAGCCGATGGCTGGAAGAGGACGCCCGCATGGTGCCCCGCGACGGCCCGCTGCCGGTGCACCGGCTCGACGCCGCGCTCGAGGCGGAGGTGGCGAAGGCGGCGGCGACCGGCCCGCAGACGGCGGAGGACGTGGCGGAGCGTGTCGCCGCCGCGGTCCGGCGCACGCTCCCGGACGCGCGCGGGGCGCCGCTGGTGGCGCCCTCACTGCGGGCCCGCACGTGGCTGCTGGACGAGTTGCGGGCCGAGTTCCCCGGCCTGCGCGTGCTGGCGGTGGGGGAATTCCCGCCGTCGCTGGAGCTGCTGCGGCTGCCGGCCGGAGCAGCATCCGGAGCGCTCACCACACCCCCGCGTGGCGTCGCGGGAGTGTGGTGAGCGTCGTACGACGGCCCGTCAGTTACGGACGATGGTGAAGGTGGTCGTCGGGTTCTCGATGTCGCGCCAGTTGTTGCTCAGGCGCAGGTTGGTGAAGGTGGCCGAGCCGACCGCCGGGCCCTGGTTGGCCTCGGGCATCGGGTTGGCCCAGATGCCGAAGCCGGACTTGGCGTCGAACTCGTCGCCGCTCTTCTGCGCCCCGCTGATCGACACGTTGGTGAAGACCGTGTCCTTGATCGGGTACTGCGGGCTGCCGGGCGCGGTGTAGTTGGTCTGGAACATGATGCCCGAGTACGTCGGGTCGACGATGTCGACGTTGCTGACCCGGATGCCCTGGAACACCTTCGACGCGGAGAACACCCAGATCGCCGGGAACGTCTGCGCGCCCCAGAAGTGGCCGCCGGCGCGGACGATCGAGATGTTGTCGAACACCGTCGGCGGGTCGGCACCGAAGCCGTTCATCGGGTAGCCGAAGTCCAGCGAGCTGATCGTGATGCCCGAGTAGACCAGGGTGTCGGCGATGTAGATGTTCTTGAAGGTGTTGGCGTACCCGCCGTAGACCGCGACGCCCGCGGCGCGCCAGGTGAGCGTGGACGACAGGTTGGAGTAGACGTTGTTGATCTCGTCGGAGCCACCCGCGTCGATCGCCGAGAACAGCGCGAAGCTGTCGTCGCCGGTGGCCCGGGCGTCGTTGTTGTCGACGAGGTTGTCGGTGCTGCCGTTGGTCATGTTCACGCCGTCGGCGAACGTGTTGCGGATGCGCGAGTTCTTGATGACCATGTGGTCGGTGTTCGCGCCCCAGTAGAGGCAGACCGTGTGCTCCGCCCAGATGTTGTCGATCGTGACGTTGGCGACGTTGGCGAAGTCGAAGACCTTGCCGGGGCCGTCCTGGCGGATCGTGTAGTTGCCGAAGAACGCGAAGTTCTTGAACGTGGAGCCGTTCGCCGTGCCGTCGGCCCGGAAGCCCGCGTCGGTCTCCGACTGGTTCTGCGGCGTGAAGAACCTCGTGTACCAGGGCCCGGCGCCGACGACCTGGGTCGCCTTGCCGTACACCTGGAACTTGTTGGAGGTCTGGTAGTCGCCCGGCGGGAGGTAGACGCCGACTTTGCTGCTGTCCATCCGGGCCGCGTCCAGCGCCGCCTGCACGGACTGCTGGTCGAAGCCGGTGGGCACCACGTACGTGGCCGGGTTGGGGTTGGCGACCGGCGCGACCTGCTCGGTGTTGATGAAGTCGATCGCGATGTTTCCGCCGTTGCCGGAGTCCTTCTGCAGCTTGATGACGCTGCCGGCCGGGTACGAGCCGGACAGCATGATGTTGGCCTCGTCGTAGATGTGCCGCGGGCCGGTGCCCGAGTTCTGCGGCGCGGTCTCGTTGCCGTACAGCCACGCGTAGCGCGAGGTGAGCGGCAGCGTCTTGTTCAACGACCCGTTGACGTAGACGTTGATCGAGCTGGTCGTGGTGTCCGGGATGGAGAACCGCGCCACGACCGTGTTGGTCGCCGCCCGCGTCGTCCACTGCACGTACGCGCCGGTGGTGTTCAGCGTGACCGCCTTGCGCCCGGACGCCTCGCCCGCCAGGTCGCCGACCTTGCGGTTGGGGCCGACCACCTGGGCGCCGCCGCCGACGGTGCCGTCCTCGGCCTCGTACATGTCATAGGGCATGTTGGCGCCGCGGCCGACGAAGAACGGCTTCTCGCTGGTGTTGTTGCCCTGCTTGACCGGCAGCTCGTTGGTGTCGTTCGCCAGCACCGTGCGGACCGTGTACTTGCCGTTGACCGCGGTCCACGTGCCGAGGCTGATCGCCGGCGACGACGCGCCGGGTGCCAGCGTGCCGGACCACGAGCCGGTCAGGGTCTTCACGACCGAGCCGTTGTCGCCGAGGACCGTCACGGTGACGCCGTGCGACCCGCCGGCCGAGGCGGCGGTGCCCTGGTTGCGGAGGGTGACGCTGAAGGTGACCGTCTGGCCCGCCGACGGGTTCGACGGCGACCAGCTCACCACGGACGCGACGAGGTCGGAGCTCGAGACCGGCGCGACCACGAGGTCGCCCGGATTCGTGTACGCGTTGTTCGCGTCGTTCTGCTCGATGACGGTGTTCGCCTCGTCCACCTTGGCGCTGAGGCTGTACGTACCCGCGTCGCGCGCGCCGATGTTCGCGGTGACCGTGGTGGACGCCCCGGCCGCCAGCGCACCGACGTTCGCGGTGCCCACCTTGGTGCTGCCGAGGTAGAAGTTGACGGTCGTGGCCGGGCTGCCGGCGTTGCCCGCGTTGCGGACGGTGGCCGACAGCGTGACGGCGTCCGTCTCGACCGGCGAGGCCGGCGAGAACGACATGCCGCTGATCGTGAGGTCGGGGTTCGGCGCGGGCACGCCGATGACCTGGAACTCCGCGACCTGGCCGCTGGGCGCGCCGCTGTTCGCGGTGAAGCTCAGCCGGACGTCCGCGGCTGTCGCGCTGACCGGGATGGTCACCGTGTTGCCGCTCGCCGGGTTGAACGTGTACGTCGCCGAGTTCACCAGCGTGCTGAACGCGCTCGCGCTCTGCTCCCGGCCGAGCACGGAGAACGTCTGGGTCCGCGTACCCCACTCGGTCGACGGGTTGAGCTTGACCACGACGGAGCTGGTGGTGGCGTTGGCGCCGAGCGAGACGGTCAGGTTCGCCGGGTACGCGCTGCCCTCCCAGTACGTGGCCGTGTCGTTGTCGTTCGCGTTGGTGGCCACGAACGTGAAGACGGTCGACGAGGCGGTGATGGGCTTGCCCACGGCGAGGTTGGTCCCGCCCGTGACGGTGCCGGTCCGGGTGACCGTGTTGCTCGCCGCGGAGACGTTACCGGCGGCGTCGCGAGCCTTGACGTAGTACGCCACGGTCGCGCTGGCCGGCTGGTTGTCGGTGTAGGTCAGCACGGTGCCGGCCACGGTCGTCTTGAGCGAGCCGTTGGCGTAGACCTCGTAGCCGGTGACGCCGACGTTGTCCGACGACGCGCCCCAGTCGAGGCGGATCTGCCCGGTCGCCGGCTGGGTGTACGACAGCGTTCCCGGCGTGGTGGGCGCGACGGTGTCGCCGGAGGTGCCCGTACGCGTCACCGTGTTGCTGTTCGCCGAGGCGTTGCCGGCCGCGTCCCGTGCCCGCACGTAGTACTGAACGGTCGCGCTGTCGGGCTGGCTGTCCAGGTACGTCAGCACGTTGCCCGCGACCGTGGTCCGCAGCGAGCCGTTGGCGTAGACCTCGTAGCCGGTGACGCCGACGTTGTCGTTTGCAGCGGCCCACGTCAGCCGGATCTGACCGCTCGCCGGCTGGCTGTACGCGAGCCCGCCCGGCGCGCTGGGTGCCTGGGTGTCGCCGGTGGCCGGGCCGTACACCTCGAGCTCGGAGATCTGCCCGGCCGGCCAGCCGGTGTTGCCGGTGACCGAGATGCGCACGTAGCGGGTGGTGGCCGCGCCGAAGTCGATGGTGACCGTGTTGCCGGTGGCCGGGTTGAACGTGTAGCCCGCGCTCGCCTTGAGGTCGGAGAAGCCGGAACCGGTGGTGCTGCCCTGCACGGCGAGGGTCTGCGTCCGCGTCTGCCAGGCGGTGGCCGGCGGCAGCTTGAGGACGGTCTGGTTGACGCTGACGGCCTGGCCGAGGTCGACCTGGAGCCACTGCGGGAAGGCGTTGTTGGCGCTCTCCCAGTACGTGTCCGGGTTGCCGTCGCCGGCGTTGCCGGCGCCGTACACGTCGGTGAAGCTGCTGGCGCTGAAGGTCTTGCCGGCGGCGAGGTTGGGTCCGGCCGCAGCGGCGGGGGCGGTGGGGGAGACGACCTGGAGGACGGCGGTGGTGAGGGAGGCGGCGGCAAGAGCCACCACAATTCGTCGCAATCTAGACATGGTTGGGCGCGCCTTCTTCCGTGCGGGTGGACTTCGCCGGTGTGGGGGAGAGGAGCGGTTCTTGCTACGAGGCGTAGACCTCGAACTCGGAGAGTTGACCCGCGGGCCAGCCGGTGTTGCCGGTGAACGTCAGCCGCAGGTAGCGCTGCGTCGTCGCCGCGAAGGTGACGCTCGCGGTGTTACCCGAGGAAGGGTTGAACGTGTAGCCGGCGCTCGCCTTGACCGTGCCGTACGACGAGCCGTCGGTGGAGCCCAGTACGGACAGCGTCTGGGTCCGGGTCGCCCACGCGGCCGCCGGCGGCAGCTTGAGCACGACCCGGGAGACCGTACGGTTCTGACCCAGGTCCACGGTCAGCGACTGCGGGAAGGCGTTGTTCGCGCTCTCCCAGTACGTGTTCGCGTTGCCGTCCACGGTGTTGGCCGGGGTGTAGACGTCCGCCTGGCTGGTCGCGGTGACGGTGTGTCCGGCGGCCAGATTCCCCGTGGGCGGTGGGGTGGTGGGCGGTGTGGTGGGCGGCGGGGTGGTGCTACCGCCGTCGGCGTACGCCTCGAGCTCGGAGAGCTGACCCGCCGGCCACCCCGTGTTGGCCGAGAAGGTCAGCCGGACGAAGCGGCGGCTGCCGGTGGGCAGGGTGACGGTCGCGGTGTTCCCGCTCGCCGGATTGAACGTGTACGCCTGCGCGCCCACGAGCGACGAGTACGACGAGCCGTCGGCCGACCCGGAGACCGCGATGGTCTGCGAGCGGGTCTCCCAGCCGGACGGCAGCTTCAGCACCAGCCGCCCGACGTTCTGCGCCGAGCCCAGGTCCACGGTGAACGTCTGCGGGAACGACCCGTTGGCGCTCTCCCAGTACGTGGCCGCGTTGCCGTCCACCGCGTTCGCGCCGGTGTACGGCCCGGAGGTGCTGGAGGTGGTGACGGCCTTGCCCTGAGCGAGGTTCCCGGTGGCCGGCGGGGTCGTGGGCGGGTCGGACGGCGGCGTGGTCGGGTTCGACGGCGGCGTGGTCGAGCCGTTGGTCCACTGCGGCGCGGGCCACGGTCCGCAGTCCGGGGTGTCGGTGTACCAGCCGGTGTTCGTGCCGGTCCGGGTGATCTGGAAGCCGGAGCCGACGCAGTTGTGGATCGGCTTGGACTGGGCGATGCCGCTGGCCCGCACGTTGTCGAAGGTGACCTGGCTGGGGGCCTGGACCTGCAGGGCGTACGTGCCGGCGCCGACGATGTTGACGTTGCTCAGCCGGATGCCGCTGGACTGCCCCTCGATCCAGTGCAGGGCCGCGTACGAGCTGTCCAGGATGTCGGTGTCCGTGATGTTGATGGTCGCGCCGGTGAGCGGGGCGTTGAGCCCGTCGAACCAGATCGCGCCGACGCCGAAGTTCCAGTTGTAGTCGGAGTTCCCGGCCCGGATCAGCGTGTTGCGGGCCAGCGTCCAGGTGCCCGCCACGGCGGTGGGCCCGGTGACGCCCGGGTACCGGTTGGCGACGTGGATGCCGCCGCCGTTGGTCACCGTGTCCGACACGACGTTGTCGGTCATCACGATGTCCCGGCCGCCGTAGCTGACGAGGTTGTTCGCGAGGATGGGCGCCACGACGGTGTTGTGGGTGAACGAGTTGTTCGCGTTGGGGACGTCCTGCGCCCACATGGCCAGGCCGTCGTCGCCGGTGTTGCGGACGAACGTGTTGGTGACCGTCGAGTTGGTGACGCCGATGTGGAAGTTCACGCCGTCGGCCGTCTGGTCGAGGATGCGGCTGTTCTTGATGGTGAACCGGTCCATCGGGCCGTCCATCCACGCGCCGACCTTGGTGTGCTGCATCCACACGTTGTCGATCGTCGAGTTGCTCATCGCGCCGCCGAACGCGTTGACCTGGTCGTCGTCGACCCGCTCGCGGATGTCGCCGATGACCGCGAGGTCGCGGACCGTGACGTTCTGGCTCGGGCCGCCGTCGGAGACGTACTTGCCGTAGATGCCGGCGGCCTGGTTGCGCTGCGTCGGGTGCCGGCCGCCGAGCACGGTGTACCAGGGACCGGCGCCGGCCAGCGTCACCCGGTCGACGATGACGTGGCTGTAGAGCGTGTAGTTCCCGCGCGGCACGTAGACCGTACGGCCGGAGGACGACCCGGCGTTGACCGCGGCCTGGAACTTGGCCGTCGAGTCCGTCGCGCCGGTCGGGTCGGCGCCGTAGTCGGCGACCACGTCGATCGCACCGGACGGCTTGCCGAGCTCGGCGGGCACGTTCTCGAAGTCGGCCAGGTCGATGGTGAACGTGGGGGACTGCGCGGTGGACGAGACCTGGAGGCGGAGCTTCGTGCCGGCCGCGTACGTCGTGCCGAACATCGTCCGGGCCTCGTCGTAGAAGTGGTGCGGGTTCGAGTCGCCCGGGTTGTTGTTGAACGGGTAGCCGCCGTAGAACCAGCTGTACTTCGAGGTGACCGGTACGGACTTCACGACCGAGCCGTTGGCCCGTACGTCCAGCGAGGCGTCGCGGCCCGCGCCGTTGTTGCCGTCCGGAATGCTGTAGCGGAACGTCATGGCGTTGGCGGGCTTGGTGAGGGTGAACTCGACGTACTCGCCGGCCGCGTCGAGGGTGACCGCCTCGCGGCCGGACGCCTCCGACGACAGCTGGCCGTAGTAGCGGCTGGTGCCGGTCTTCGTGCCGTTGGTCGCCGCGCTCTCCGCCTCCTGCTCGGCGAACGGGACGGTGGCGCCGCGTCCGGGGACGTCGAAGGGGGAGAGCCCGGCGGCCTGCGCCGGGGCTGCGGTCCAGGTAGCCACCGCGGTGGCTGACACCACCACCGCGGTGGCGGCCACGACGGCCAGTTTTCGGGGGACGGCCATGGGGATGCCTTTCGTCAGGTGGCCAGGCGCAGCCACACGGCGGTGTCCGGGGGAAGGAAACCGTTTTCCAGGGGGCTGCTGGTCAGAAGGACGGTGTGGTGCACCGGAAGCTCGACGGCTTCCGGAGACAGATTGAGGACGCAGGCAAAACCCGCGCCCCGGGTGTACGCCAGCACGCCGGGGGCGCTCGGCAGCCACGTCATCGCCGGTTCGTGCAGGCCGGGCTCGACCCTGCGGGCGGCGATGGCCGAGCGGTAGAGCTCCAGCATCGAGCTGGGGTCGCCGGTCTGGGCCTGGACCGTACGGTCCTTCCACTCGGGCGGCTGGGGCAGCCACGGTTCCGCGGTGGAGAAGCCGAACGGCGGTTCGTCGCCGCTCCACGGCAGCGGGACGCGGCAGCCGTCGCGGCTGTGCCCGCGGCGGGCGTACATCGGGTCCTGCATGCGCTCGACGGGGATGTTCTCGTTCTCCCAGAGGCCGAGCTCCTCGCCCTGGTAGACGTACGTGGCGCCGGGCAGCGACAGCGAGAGCAGCGCGGCGGCGCGGGCGCGGCGGGTGCCCAGCTCCAGGTCCACCGGGGTGCCGTCGAGGTTGTTCTCGAAGCTGAACGTGGTCGTGGTGCGGCCGTACCGGGTGACGTGCCGGGTGACGTCGTGGTTGGACAGCACCCAGGTGGCGGGCGCGCCGACCGCGCGGTGGGCGTCGAGCGTACGGTCGATGCACGCGCGCATCAGCACGGCGTCCCACGCGCAGCCGAGGAAGTCGAAGTTGAACGCGGCGTGCAGCTCGTCGGGGCGCAGGTAGTTGGCGAAGCGGTCGACCTCGGGCATCCACACCTCGCCGATGAGCGCCCGGTCGGGGTAGCCGTCCGACACCCGGCGCCACGCGCGGTAGACCTCGTGCACCTCGTCGAGGTCGTGGAACGGGTGCGGCTGCCCGTCGACCACCGGCGGCAGCCCCCGGTCCTTGAACAGCAGCGCGGCCGAGTCGATGCGGATGCCGTCGACGCCGCGGTCGAACCAGAACCGCAGGATGTCCTCGAACTCGGCGCGGACCCGGGGATGGTCCCAGTTCAGGTCGGGCTGCTCGGGCGTGAACAGGTGCAGGTACCAGTCGCCGGGCGTGCCGTCCGGGTTCGTCGTACGGGTCCACGTCGTGCCGCCGAACTCGCCGGCCCAGTCGGTGGGCATCTCGTCGCCGTTCTCACCCCGGCCCGGGTGGAACCAGAACAGCTCCCGCTCGGGCGCCCGCGGATCGGCGAGCGCCTTGCGGAACCACACGTGCTCGCTCGAGACGTGGTTGGGCACGATGTCGACGATCGTGCGGATGCCGACGGCGTGCGCCTCGGCGATCAGCGCCTCGGCCTTGGCGAGCGTGCCGAAGACCGGGTCGATGTCGCGGAAGTCGGCGACGTCGTACCCCGCGTCGGCCATCGGGGACGGGTACCAGGGGCTCATCCAGATCGCATCGACGCCGAGGGCTGCCAGGTGGCCGAGGCGCGCGCGGATCCCGTCGAGGTCGCCGACGCCGTCGCCGTCGGAGTCGGCGAAGCTGCGCGGGTACACCTGGTAGATGACGGCGTCGCGCCACCAGGAATTGGGCACAGTGACCTGCTTTCTTGACGTTCAGCCCTTGAGAGAGCCCGCGGAGAGCCCGCCGATGATGCTGCGCTGGAAGATCAGGAAGACGACGATCATGGGTACGCTCGCGATGGCCAGCCCCGCCATGAGCTCGGTCGGCGGCACCTGACTGGTGTTGGCGAGCCGGGCCAGCGCGACGCTCAGCGTCTGCGACTCCGGGTCCTGCAACACCAGCAGCGGCCAGAGGAAGTCCTTCCACATCGCGACGATGATGAAGATCGAGGTGACCCCGAGCACCGGGCGCGACAGCGGCAGCACGATCGACCAGAGCTGGCGCAGCCGGCCCGCGCCGTCGATCGCCGCCGCGTCGAGCAGGTCGTCAGGGATCTGGTCGAAGAAGCGCTTGAGCACGTACACGTTGAACGCGTTGGCGGCGGCCGGCAGCCACAGCGCCCACGGCGTGTTGAGCAGGTTGACGTGGAACAGCGGCACGTCCACGACCGTCTTGTACGCCGGCACCAGCAGCGCGGCGGCCGGCAGCATCAGGCTCGCCAGCATCGCGCCGAGCACCACGCGGCCGAACACCGGCTTGAGCTTGCTGAGCGCGTACGCCACCCCGACGTCGACGACCAGCGACAGCAGCCAGCCGCCGACCGCGTAGAACACCGTGTTGGTGAAGTACTTGGCGATCCGCATGTTCGTCCACGCGGTCGCGTACGTCTCCGGGTGCCAGGACTCGGGGATGAAAGTGGGGGTGCTCTGGGCGTACTCGGCGGGCGACTTCACCGCGCTGGTGACCATCCAGTACAGCGGGAAGAGGAACACCAGCGTGAACACCACGAGCGTGGCGCCCAGCGCGAGGAAGTAGAGCGTGCGGTGCCGTTGCAGGTCGACGGCGGAGATGAGGGTCCGGCTCGCCGTACCGGTGGCGCCGACGGTCCGCTTCCGGCGGGGCGGCGCGGGCGCCGGCGGCACCGGGCCGGCCGGGCTCTGCGTCGGGGCGGTGAGGGTCATCGTGGTCTCCTAGTCCCCGCTGCTGCGGGTCAGCCGCAGGTACAGCGCGGAGAACGCGCCGAGCACGACGAACAGCAGCACGCTCATCGCGGCGGCGAGGCCGAAGTCGTTGTTGACGGTGAAGGCGTAGCGGTAGACCAGGACCATCACCGTGATCGTGTCCGGGTTGGACGTACCGGTCAGCGCGTACGGCTCGATGAAGACCTGCATGGTCGCGATGATCTGCAGCAGCAGCAGGACCAGCATGATGAACCGCATCTGCGGGAACGTGACGTGCCGCAGCCGCTGCCAGACGCTCGCGCCGTCCAGCTCGGCGGCCTCGTACAGCTCGCCCGGGATGCCCTGCAGCGCGGCCAGGTACATCAGCGTCGCGCCGCCTAGGTTGGCCCACGTCGACACGAGGACCAGCGAGATCATCGCGGTGGTCGACGACTGGGTCCACTGCGACTCGGGCAGGCCGACGCCGCGCAGCAGCGTGTTGAACAGCCCGGCGCCGGGGTCGTAGAAGTAGCGCCAGAGCAGCACCGCGACGATCGGCGGCAGCATGACGGGCAGGTACACCAGCACCCGGAAGTAGCCGCTGAAGTGGCGGAACTCGTTGAGCAGCACGGCGATGAAGAACGGCAGCGCGAACCCGAAGATCAGGGCCAGCCCGGTGAAGAACAGCGTGTTCTTCCAGGCCGTCCAGAACAGCGGGTCGTCGAAGAGCGCCCGGTAGTTGTCGAGCCCCACCCAGTACGGCGGGACCACGAAGTTGTCCTGCTGGAAGCTGAGGATCACGCCCTTGACGAGCGGGTACCACGAGAAGAAGGCGAAGCACGCCAGGCCCGCGGCCATGAAGGCGTATGCCAGCAGGTTGTCGGAGGCTTTGCGGCGCAGGTGGCCCGCGCGCGCGCCGCGCGCGCGAGCCACCGAGGGAAGTGCACTCACTTGACGGTGGCCAGGATCTGGTTGACCTGGGTCTCGGCGTCGGCCAGCAGCTGGTCGACGTTCGCGTTCTTGTCGGTGAGCACCTTCTGCATCGCCACGTCGAGCGTCGCGTAGATCTGCTGCGCGTTCGGCGGCTCGAGCTTGACCGGGATCGAGCCCATGCTCGCCACGAACGGCGCGTAGTTCTGCTGCGGGACGTTGGCGTACTTCTTGTCGGCCGCGGCCTGGGTCTGCGCCGCCGCGCCGGTGAAGATGGCCGGCTCGGGCAGGCCGACGGGCTGCTTGGTCTCGCTCGACCACTTGTTCTCGGCCTCGTACCGGTCCGCCGAGGTGAACCAGAACGTCAGCCACTTGAGGCCGGCCTGGATCTTCTCGGGGCTCAGGCCCGCCTTGAACATGTAGCCCTCACCGCCGCCCAGCGTGCCCTTGCCGTCCGGGATCGGGCCCAGGCCGTACGTCTCGTACTTGCCCTTGTACTGGTTGACGATCGTGGGGATGTTGTCGGCGGTGGCGAGGTACATGCCGAGCTTGCCGGAGCCCATCTGCTGCAGCAGGTCGGCCCACTCGAGCAGCTGCTTCTGGCCCATCGAGTTGTCGGTCCAGCGCATGTCCTTGAGCTGCTGGAGGACCTGCTTGCCCTGGGGCCCGTTGAACGCGGCCTTCCAGGTGCCGCCCTGGTTCACCGCGACCTCGCCGCCGAGCGAGTACAGCTCCGTGGTGAAGTGCCAGCCGCCGGTGTTGCTCTTGCTGTAGTCGCCGTACCCGATGGTGCCGTTGCCCAGCCCGGCGATCTTCTTCGCCGCGGTCCGCACGTCGGCCCAGGTCTTCGGCGGGTTGTTCGGGTCCAGCCCGGCCTTGGTGAACAGGTCGCGGTTGTAGAGCAGGCCCATCGAGTAGTTCTTGTACGGCAGCCCGTACGTGTTCCCCTTGTCGTCCTGGAAGACCCGCAGCACCTCGGGCTTGATCTGCGAGGTGACCGGATAGTCCTTGAGGTACTTGCCGATGTCGGAGACCTGCCGCTTGGCGATCAGGTTGGCCGGGTCGGTGAAGTAGACGTAGAAGACGTCCTCGAGCTGGCCGCCGGCGAGCTTCGCCGGGAAGGTCTGCGGGTCCATCTTGCCCTCGCGGGCGTCGATCTTGATGGTCGGGTTGGCCTTCTCGAATTCGGCGACGTTGGCGAGGAAGCGGTCGTGGGTGGCCTTCTCGGTGGCCGGCGGGAGGCCGTTGATCACGAGCGTGACCTTGCCGTCCTTCGCCGCTTCTGTGTCGTCGTCCCCGCCGCACGCCGCGGCCGACATGGCGACGCCGGCGACGAGCAGCAGCCCGAGGGCACTGCGCAACCTGCTGGTGAACATGGGGGATTACGCCCCTTCCTGGATGGGGTGCGCGTCTATGGGTGGATCGAAATGTGACGTGGCTCTCGCTGTCATGTTTCGTGGCGATGACGATACAAAGTCAAACGAGGTCCCGCAAGAACTCGACGGCAAGTAGAAAATTTGCGACTCTTGCGGTTCTGGGCACGAAGAAGGGCGGGCCCGCCGGGCCCGCCCTGGTGATGGTGATGAATGTGCTGGTCAGCCGCCCGTCACGAGCGCGCCGGCACCGGCGCGGTGGAGCCGCGCACCACGAGCTCCGGCTCGAACAGCAGCTCGTCGGTGGACGCCGCGGCGCCCTCGATCTGCTTCACGAGCACGTCGACGGCGGCCTGGCCCATCAGCTCGATCGGCTGGCGCACGGTGGTCAGCGGCGGGTCCGTGCACGTCATCAGCGCGCTGTCGTCGAAGCCGACCACGGAGACGTCCGCCGGCACGTCGAGCCCCAGCCGCCGGGCGGCCCGGATCGAGCCCAGGGCCAGCACGTCGCTCGCGCAGATGAGGGCCGTGATCCCGCGCTGGATCAGCCGCGTCGCGGCCAGGCGGGCGCTCTCCATCGAGAACGTCGTCCGCTCCACCGGCCACTGCTCCACGGGGTCCGTCCAGCCCCCCGCCTCGGCGATCGCGGCGAGCTTGCGGCGCGACGGCACGTGGTCCTCCGGGCCCAGCACCATGCCGATCCGTTCGTGGCCGAGCGAGCGCAGGTGCCCGTACGCCTGCTCGACGGCGACCGCGTCGTCGGTGGAGATGTGCGGGAAGCCGAGGTCGTCGACGCCGCCGTTGACCATCACCACGGGCATCCGCCGGTCGAGCAGCTGCTTGTAGTGGCCGTGCTCGGCGTCGGCCAGCGCGTACGACCCGCCGGCGAAGACGACGCCCGACACCTGATGGTCGAGCAGCATCTCGATGTAGTCGCGCTCCGGCACGCCGCCGATCGTGCGGGCGCACAGCGCCGGGGTGAACCCGCGCTGGGCCAGCGAGGCGGTCACCACCTCGGCGAGCGCCGGGAAGATCGGGTTCTGCAGCTCGGGCAGGACGAGGCCGACCAGCCGCCCTCGCTCCCCGCGCAGCTTCGTCGGGCGCTCGTAGCCGAGCACGTCGAGCGCGGTCAGTACGGACGCGCGGGTCGCCTCGGAGACCCCGCTGCGCCCGTTGAGCACCCGGCTGACGGTCGCCTCGCTGACGCCCGCCTTCTTGGCCACCTCGGCCAGACGTTTGGTCACGACGGAATCCTACGTCAGCGCTCTGCAAATCTTGAACCGAGTCTTGCAGCACCGGACGGATCCATGACCGAAATTGCGAACTCCATCAGTCCCCGGAAACCGCCCCGCACCACCGCGGCGAGATGGGATGTTGGTGCGGAGACGAGTGATGGGTGGTGCGCGATGAGTGAATGGGATGCCGCCGGCGACTGGACCGGCGAGAACCCGCAGGACACCGGTCACCACGGGACCGCGGCGGGCGACTCGGTGCACCGGCTCGCCGACGTCAGCAGCGACATGGCCACGGCCACCCGGTCCGCCGTACGCGCCGCCGAGACCGCGGTCGCCGTCATCCAGCGGCTCGACGCCAGCAGCACGGAGATCGGCAAGGTCGTCCAGCTCATCGCCACGATCGCCAAGCAGACCAACCTGCTCGCCCTCAACGCCACCATCGAGGCCGCCCGCGCCGGGGAGGCGGGCCGCGGCTTCGCCGTCGTGGCCAGCGAGGTCAAGGACCTGGCCAACGAGACGGCCACCGCGACCAACGAGATCGGCGGCCAGGTCGGCGGCATCCGCGCCGACACGCAGAACGCGGTCTCGGCGATCGAGGAGATGCAGGCCCTCATCGAGGAACTCGACCGCTGCCAGAAGGTGATCAGCGGGATCGTGGCCGAGCAGCAGGCCGGCTGACCGCGCCCCCACGGCGGCGCCCGCCCGGGGCAGAATCCGGGTATGCCGACCTACACGCCGGGCGAGATCGCCGAGAGGACCGGGTTCAGCCTCGACACGCTGCGCTACTACGAACGCATCGGGCTGCTCGACGGGATCGCGCGCACCCCGGGTGGCCAGCGCGTCTTCGACGACGACGACATCGCCTGGCTGAACATCCTGCGCTGCCTGCGCAACACGGGGATGCCGATCGCCTCGATGCGCCGCTACGCCGACCTCTGCCGCGACGAATCGACGGTCACCGACCGCCGCGAACTCCTCGAACACCACGACGCCGAACTGGGCCGCCGCATCGACGAACTCATCCTCCAGCGCGCCCAGATCCGGGAGAAGATCGGCTACTACCGCTCGGTCGAGGTGCCGGCCGGGGAACAATAGGCGTATGGGCAAACGTGCGACGCGGCGCCGGCCGGCGGGTGTGGGTGGGTTCGAGGAGGGGCGGGCCTGTCCCTGCGGGCTGGGGCAGGCGTACGGGGAGTGTTGCGGTCCCGCTCATCAGGGGCGGGCGCCCGCGACGGCCGAGGCCCTGATGCGCTCCCGGTACGCCGCTTTCGTGCTCGACGACGCCGCGTACGTGCTGGCCTCGTGGCATCCGCAGACCCGGCCGGCGTCCGTCGAGCCGGATGCGCAGCTGCGCTGGACCGGGCTGGACGTGCTGGAGTCCAGCGGCGGCGGGATGTTCGACGCCGAGGGTGTGGTGGAGTTCCGGGCGCACTACCGCGACGGCGGCCGGCCCGGGGAGATGCGTGAGCGGAGCCGGTTCGTCCGCCACGACGGTCAGTGGGTGTACTGGGGTCCGATCCTTACCGACGGGACCCTCGCCAACATCTGACCTCGTGTGATCTGCTGCAAGGGATCATTCGAGGAGGAGCATCGTGGCGCCGAATCAGCGGCCGCTGGAGTCCGGGATCGTCCGCGACTTCAGGGTCAACCTGTCGTACGGGAAATATCTGCATCTCGACGAGATCCTGTCCGCGCAGCACCCGGTCAGCGTGCCGGAGCACCACGACGAGCTGCTGTTCATCCTGCAGCACCAGACGTCGGAGCTCTGGCTGAAGCTGGTGCTGCACGAGCTGCGGGAGGTGCGGCGCCGGCTCGCCGCCGACGAGCTGCGTCCCGCGCTCAAGGGGATGGCCCGGGTCAAGCACATCCAGCGCTGCCTCACCGAGCAGTGGTCCGTGCTGGCCACGCTCACCCCGAGCGAGTACGCCGAGTTCCGCAGCTTCCTGGGTACGTCGTCGGGCTTCCAGTCGTACCAGTACCGGGCGGTCGAGTTCACGCTCGGTAACAAGGACCGGCGGATGCTGAAGATCTTCGACGACGACCCGGCCGCGCAGGCGATGCTCACCGAGGCGCTGGAGACGCCGAGCATCTACGACGAGTTCCTGCGCTTCCTCGCCCGTGCGGGCCACGCGGTGCCGCACGCGCTGCTGGACCGCGACGTGACCCAGCCGTGGACGATGCACGCCGACCTCGTGCCGGTCTTCCAGGCGATCTACGAGCACAAGGACAAGTACTGGGAGGCGTACGAGGCCTGCGAGGAGCTCGTGGACCTCGAGGAGAACTTCCAGCTGTGGCGGTTCCGGCACCTCAAGACGGTGGAGCGCACAATCGGCTTCAAGCGCGGCACCGGCGGCTCCAGCGGCGTGAACTTCCTGCGCCAGGCGCTGGACATCGAGTTCTTCCCCGAGCTGTACGCCGTCCGCACCGAGATCGGGGAGCCGGCCCGGTGACCGACGACCTGCTGGAACGCGCCGCGGCCCTGGACGCCGCCGACCCGCTCGCGCCGATGCGGGAGCGGTTCCTCGCGCCGGACGACTTCGACGTCGTCTCGTACCTGGACGGCAACTCGCTCGGCCGCCCGCTGCGGGCGACCGCGCAGCTGATGGAGGAGTTCATCCGCGAGCAGTGGGCGGGCCGGCTCATCCGGGGCTGGACCGACGGCTGGCTGGAGTGGCCGGAGCGGCTCGGCGACCGGCTGGGCGCTGTGGCGCTGGGCGCGGCGGCCGGGCAGACCGTCATCGCCGACTCCACCACCGTGCTGCTCTACAAGCTGGTCCGCGCGGCGGTGGACGCCCGGCCGGGGCGCCGGACGATCGTGCTGGACACCGACAACTTCCCCACCGACCGGTACGTGTGCGAGGCGGTCGCCGCCGAGCGCGGTGTGGAGCTGGTGTGGATCGAGACCGACCCGGCCGCCGGCATCACCGCCGAGCAGGTCGCCGAGGTGGTCGGCGAGGACACCGCGCTGGCGCTGTTCAGCCATGTCGCGTACCGCTCGGGCTGGGTCGCCGACATGGCGGAGATCAACCGGGTGGCGCACGCCGCCGGCGCGCTGACCCTGTGGGACCTGAGCCACTCGGCAGGCTCGGTGCCGGTCGAGCTGGACGCGTGGGGTGCGGACCTGGCCGTCGGGTGCACCTACAAGTACCTCAACGGGGGCCCGGGCGCGCCGGCGTTCGCCTACCTGCGCGCGGAGCTGCGGGACGAGGTGCGGCAGCCGATCTGGGGCTGGATGGGCCATCGCGCGTCGTTCGAGATGGGCCCGGGGCACGAGCCCGCGCCGGGCGCCCGGGCGCTGCTCAGCGGCACCCCGCCGATCCTGGCCATGGTGCCGTTGCACGCCAACCTGGACCTGCTCGCCGAGGCCGGCATCGAGGCGGTACGGGAGAAGTCGCTGCTGCTGACCGGCTACGTGCTCGACGTGGCGGACCGGTGGTTGGCGCCGCTGGGCGTGACGGTGGCGGGCCCGCGGGACCCCGGGCGTCGCGGCGGCCACGTGACGTTGCGGCGTCCCGGTTTCCAGCAGCTGCTCGAGCCGCTGTGGGACAGCGGGGTCATCCCCGACTACCGGCGCCCCGACGGGCTGCGGATCGGCCCGGCACCGCTGAGCACCAGCTTCGCCGAGCTCCACCGCGGGCTGGAGGTTCTGCGCGAGCTGGTCGAGAAGCAGCCGTGACCTGGCTGGTCCCGGATTCCCTCTGGTGGGACGGGCGGCTGCGGACGGGCGTGGCGCTGCGGGACGGCCGGGTCGTCCCGCTCGCCGACGTGCCGCCCGGCGAGGAGCGGCTGCGGCTGCCCGGCACGGTGCTGCCCGGGCTCGGCGACGCGCACGTGCACTCGGCGCTCGTCGACGTGCCGACCCTGCGCGCCGGCGGGCTCGCGTACGTGTGGGACCTCGGCGGGGTACCGGGGAAGGTCGCGGCGCTGGCGGCCCGCCATCCCTGGGTCCGCTATGCGGGCCCGTTCCTGACCGCTCCCGGCGGCTACCCGACAGACCGGGCGTGGGCGCCCGCCGGAAGCTGCCGCGAGCTCCGCTCGGCCACCGACGCGGGCGACGCCGTCGGCGAGGCGCACGCCGCGGGTGCGACGCTGATCAAGGTCACCGCACACGCCGGCGGTCCGCTGCTGCCGGCGGCCACGCTGCGGGCGGTGGTCGCGGCGGCGCACGCGTTCGGGCTGCCGGTCGTCGTGCACGCCGAGGGGCCCGGGACGGTGGAGGCGGCGTACGAATCGGGGGCGGACCTGCTCGCGCACACGCCGTGGACCGAGGAGCTCGACGACGGGCTCACGCGCGACTGCGCCGGCCGGATGACGTGGATCAGCACGCTCGACATCCACGGGTGGGGCACCCCCACCCCGGCGCGGGGCACGGCGATCGCCAACCTCCGGCGTTTCCTCGGGTACGGCGGAAAGCTCCGGTACGGCACCGACCTGGGCAACGGGCCACTGCCACCTGCCATCAACCCCCGGGAGTTGCGCGCCCTGCAGGAGGCCGGACTGACCCCGCAGGATGTCCTGGCGGCGATGACCGAGCCGGGCCGCCCGGAGCTCAGCTGGCTCCCCGCCGGGCTGGACCTCGACCCGGCCACGTTCGCCGAATCCCTCGCGACCGCCCGGGTCCTCGGTCCGGAGGTCCGCCCCCGGCATATCGTCGGACAGTGAACCTTTTTCAACCTGGCATCGAGCCTGACACTGCCGGGCCGTCGACATCTGGCGGTCACTGCCGACCTCGCCACGTTGAAAAAAGTTCAATGACGGCAATGATCGCGGTCAGCGGGGCCACCGGCCGGCTGGGCCGCCGGGTCGCGGCCCGCCTGGACCGGCCCCAGCGCCTCCTCGTCCGCGACCCCGCGCGGGCACCGCAGGTCCCCGGCGCGGAGGTGGCCCGCGCCGAGTACGCGGACTTCGCCGCCGTCCGCGCCGCGCTCGAGGGCAGCACGACGGCGCTCATGGTGTCGGCGTCCGAGACGCCCGACCGGGTGGACCGGCACCGCACCTTCGTCGACGCCGCCGCGGCCGCCGGCGTGCGCCACCTCGTCTACACCTCGTTCGTCGGCGCGGCCCCCGACGCCACGTTCACGCTCGCCCGCGACCACTGGGCGACCGAGGAGCACATTCGCGCCTCGGGGCTGGGCTTCACGTTTCTGCGGGACAACCTCTACGCCGACTTCGTGCCGCTGATGGTGGGCGAGGACGGCGTGATCCGCGGTCCCGGCGGTGAGGGCCGGGCGGCGGTGGCGGCCCAGGACGACATCGCCGACGCGATCGTCGCGGTGCTGCGTGACCCGGCCGCGCACGCCGGGCGGACGTACGACCTCACCGGGCCGCAGGCGCTCACCTTCGCCGAGATGGCCGCGACCGTCGGCGCCCGCTTCCACGACGAGACGCTCGAGGAGGCGTACGCGTCCCGCGCCCGTTACGGCGCGCCGGGCTGGCAGGTGGACGCGTGGGTGAGCACGTACACGGCGGTGGCGGCCGGCGAGATGTCCACCGTGGACCCCGCGATCGAGCAGCTCACCGGTCGGCCGGCCCGGACGCTGGCGGAAGTGGTCGGTTAGGGTCGGCCCATGATGCACGGGGGGATGGTGCTGCTCAAGCGGGGCAGCGAGGTCGTGATCGGGCAGGAGTCGCCGCTTCGCTACCAGCTCGCCTCGGTGAGCAAGCAGTTCACCGCCACCGCCGTGCTGCTGCTCGCCCAGGACGGCCTGCTGCACCTCGACGACCCGCTCGACCGGTGGATCCCCGGCTGGCCCGGCGTCACGCTGCACCACCTGCTCAACCACACCTCCGGCATCGGCCACTGGCGTGACTACCCGATGATCGACCTGGGGGCGCGGGTGGAGCCCGGCGAGCTGCTCGAGACGTTCCGCTCGGTTCCGCCGCTGTCCGCCCCCGGGGCGCGGTGGGCGTACAGCAGCCCCGCGTACGTGCTCGCCGCGCACGTCGTCGAGCGGGTCGCCGGGACGCCGTACCGGGAATTCCTGGACCGCCGCATCTTCGTGCCGGCCGGGCTGGCCGGCACCTTCGCCGGGTCGCCGGGCGACCGGCCCGACATCGCCCCCGGGCACGACGCGCAGGGCGCCCCGATGCCGTCCTGGGACCTGGACGTCGTCGGCATGGGCGCCGGCGACGTCTGGTCCACGACCACCGACATGATCCACTGGATGGACCTGCTGCGCGCCGGTGCCCTGCTGGGCGAGCCGTGGCGCACGCTGATGACCACTGAGCGGGCCGTCGCCGACCCGGCCGACGAGCGTTCGCACGGCTACGGGTACGGCTGGTTCGTCGGCTCCTACAACGGCGAGCCCTGGTTCCACCACGACGGGCAGAACGCGGGCTACAAGACGTTCGCCGCGTGCCTTCCGGACTCCGGCCGGCGCCTCGTGGTGCTCGTCAACACCGACGCTATGGACGCTTCCTCGCTGCGCCATCTGTGGCAGACGCTGCTGTAGGCCGGGCCGTCTCGGCGCTCCACTGCGCCAGCAGCCGCAGCGCGGTGTGCGCGGGCGTGCCGCTCGCCGCCGTGTAGACGAACAGCGTCTGGTCGGCGTCGTCCGGCAGGGTCAGCGCCTGGTAGGTGAGCGTCAGGTCGCCGACGACGGGATGGTGGTAGCGCTTGGTGCCGTTGCTGCGCGCGAGCACCCGGTGGTCGGCCCACCAGCGCCGGAAGTCCTCGTCCCGCACCGACAGCTCGCCGACCAGGGCGCCCAGGGCCGGATCGTCCGGGTGCCGGCCGGCGTCGAGGCGCAGCGTGGCGACCGTGTCCGCCGCGACGGCGGCCCAGTCGGGGTGCAGGTCGCGCGCGGCCGCGTCGAGGAAGACGAAGCGGGCGTAGTTGCGCTCCCGCGCCACGCCAGGAAGTCGCCCACGAGCGTGCGGGCGGTCCGGTTGATCGCCAGCACGTCCAGGCGCCGGCCCAGCACCAGCGCCGGGCTGACCGCCTCGTCCAGGGTCTCCAGCAGCTGGTAGGTGGCCGGGGCGACGCGCTGCGGGCGTACGGGCCGGCGGCGCCGGGCGGGCGTGGCGCGGGCCAGCGCGAACAGGTGGGCCCGTTCGGTGTCGTCGAGGCGCAGCGCGCGGGCGATCGCATCGAGGACGGCGTCGGAAGGGTTCAGGTTGCGGCCCTGCTCGAGCCGGACGTAGTAGTCGACGCTGATGCCGGCGAGCCGGGCGAGTTCCTCGCGCCGCAGCCCCGGCACGCGCCGGCCGCCGGCGGTGCCCGCGATCCCGTTCTCCTCCGGCCGCAGCCGGGCGCGCCGGGAACGCAGGAATTCCTTGAGTTCGGCATGCACCACGGGACCAGTATCCGGCCGTCGGCCACCGCCGCGGGAGCCGAAGGTGGGTCCGGCGTTCCTAGGCACAGCGGGGCTCGCCCGGAGGCCCCGGCGGCCCGTGCGGCGCGGTGTGATCGACGGGCGGCACCGACCGGTCGCCGCGAACCAGCGAGAACCACGAGGTGTGCCATGCCCACGATCCGATCCGCCGAGGTGGCCGAGCCCGGCGGCCCGTTCCGCATCGTCGAGCGCGAGCTGCCCGAGCCGGGGCCCGGCCAGGTACGGATCGCCGTCGAGGCGTGCGGGGTGTGCCGTACGGACGCGGCGTTCGTCGGCGCCGCCTTCCCCGAGGTGCCGTTCCCGCTCGTCCCCGGCCACGAGATCGCCGGCCGCATCGACGCCGTCGGCGCGGGCGTGCAGCAGTGGACCGTCGGCACCCGCGTCGCGGTCGGCTGGTTCGGCGGCAACTGCGGGATCTGCCGGAGCTGCCGGGAGGGCGACTTCATCCACTGCGAGCGCATCCAGGTGCCGGGGTGGGCGTACCCGGGTGGCTACTCGGAGGCGGTCGTCGTGCCCGCCACCGCCCCGGCCCGCATCCCCGACGCGATCAGCGCGGTCGAGGCCGCGCCGATGGGCTGCGCCGGCGTGGCGACGTTCACCGCGCTGCGCGGCAGCCGGGCCCGCGCCGGTGACCTCGTCGCCGTGCTGGGCCTCGGCGGGCTGGGACACCTGGCCGTGCAGTTCGCCGTCAAGCTCGGCTTCGAGACGGTGGTCGTGGCCCGCGGAGCGGACCGGGCCGAGGCGGCCACCCGGCTGGGCGCCCACCACTACGTGGACAGCACCGCCGGCGACGTCGCCGCGCGGCTGCAGGAGCTGGGCGGGGCCCGGGTGGTGCTCGCCACCGCCGGCGACTCCGCCGCGATGAGCGCCACCGTCGACGGGCTGCGTCCCGGCGGCGAGCTCGTCGTCGTGGGCGCCGACCCGGAACCGATCCGGGTGAGCCCGTTCCAGCTGATCGCGACGAGCCGGTCGGTGCACGGCCACCCGTCGGGCACCGCCCGCGAGGTCGAGGAGACGCTCGAGTTCGCCGCGCTGACCGGCATCCGGCCGATCACGCAGACCCGGCCGCTCGCCGAGGCCGGTGCCGCGTACGACCGGATGCTCGCCGGCGAGGCGCGTTACCGGGTCGTGCTCACGCCCTGAGGACGCTGGCCGAGGTCCACGGTCTCGCCGGTCGTGGCGCTCATCCGGGCCGCGTCCAGCACGTCCATGGCGCGTACCGAGTCCCACGGGTCGACCGGCAGCGGGCCCTCGCCGCGGACCGCCGCCGCGAACGCCGGGTGGAAGCTGTCCCAGCGGCCGCGCTCGCTGCGGACGGGCGCGCCCGTCTTGCCGCGGTAGAGGCGGCCCCAGGCGTGCTCGGGCTCCACGCCCCAGCGCTCGCCGAGGGCGGCCGGCGAGCGTCCCGCCTTCAGCATCGCCTCCTGGCCGTCGAGGCCGTCGACGATGTACGTGCCGGTCGTGCCGCTGACCCGGAACCGCGGGCCGGGTGCCGCCTGCCGGATGCTGCCCCACAGGTGCGACTCGACGCCGCTGTCGTGGTGCAGCGCCACGAACACGTCGCTGTCCAGCTCGCCGTCGTCGGTGCGCAGCTCCGCGTAAACCCGGGAGACCGGGCCGAACAGCACGTGCGCCTGGTCGACGAGGTGGGCGCCGAAGTCCAGCAGCGTGCCGCCGCCCGCGGCCTTGGGCCGGCGGTCCGGGTCCCAGCGCTCGAACCGGGACTCGAAGCGGCGCACCTCGCCGAGCGCCCCCTCGTCCATCAGCCGCCGCACGGTCAGGAAGTCGGAGTCGAAGCGGCGGTTCTGGTACACGGTCAGCGGCACGCCCGCCTCCTCGGCCAGCGTGACCACCTCCCGGGCGGCCTCCGCGTCGAGGGCGAACGGCTTGTCCACCACCACGGCGAGCCCCAGCCCGATCGCCTCCCGGGCGAGATCGGTGTGCGTGGCGGCCGGCGTGGAGATCACGACGGCCTCGGCGCCGGCGGCCGCCAGGTCGGCGATCGAGTCGTACGCGGGCACGTCCGGATACCCCTTCGCGAGCTCCGCCCGGCGCTCGGGGGAGCGGGTGACCACCCCCGTGAACTCGACGTCCGCGGCTGCCGCGAGCAGGGGAGCGTGGAAGATGCGCCCGCCCGAGCCGTACCCTGCCAGACCGATCCGTGTTGCCGTCATGTTGCGGATCTTACAAACCACGGTCCGCCACCGGCAGGGGGCGGCGGCCGCGACCACGCAAGGTGAACGGCTCGTGTCGGAAGGTTGACGAGCGCCCGCAGTCGCGGGATCAGCGAGCCACCATTGCGCCATGGAACCCGCACAGCTCGACCGCACCCCGTTCGCGGATCTCGACCGGATACCGCCCCACATGCTCGCGCTGATCGTCGGCGCGCTCGAGGCGATGTCCCGCCACCCCGAGATCCAGCGGGTCCGCCACACCGCCTGGCAGGCACTGCGCCCCGCGCCCGGCCAGCGGTTGCTGGACGCCGGCTGCGGCGCGGGCGACGTGGCCCGCGAGCTGGCCGCCGCGGTCGCCCCCGGCGGCGAGATCGTGGCGCTCGACTACTCCACCGCGACGCTGGCCGCCGCCCGGGAACGCCACACCGGCGGCGCCATCCGGTACGTGACCGGCGACGTGGCGGCGCTCGACTTCGACGACGAGACCTTCGACGGCGTCTGGTGCGAACGCGTCCTGCAGCACGTCGACGACGCGGACGCCGCGATCGGCGAGCTCGTCCGGGTGACCCGCACCGGCGGCCGGATCTGCCTGCTCGACACCGACTGGTCGTCGCTGGCCTTCGACGGCGTCGACGGCGCTTTGGCCGGCACGGTGGTCGGCCACATGCACGGCCGGCTCACCCCGAAACAGCTCGACATGGGCCGCACCCTGCGCCGCCGCCTGCTCGACCGCGGCCTGCACGACGTCACGGCGACCCCGGTCACCTGCTTCTTCGGCGACCCGGCCTCGGCGGCCGTGGTGCTGCCGATGGTCAACCCCGAGGTCCCGGAGGAAGCCTGGCCGACCCCGCCGGGGCTGCGCGACCAATGGCTGGGCCAGGTCGGCACGGCAGGCGACCGCGGCGACTTCCTCGCCGTCCTCACCATCTGGGTGGCCACCGCCACCGTCCAGCGGCCTGCTATGCATTGACCATGGCGAGCCGATGGACTGCTGAGGAGCTGCGGCTCGTGGATGCGGCGGGGGAGTTGGAGATCGCTGTGCGGCGGGCCGACGGGTCACTGCGGGGCTGGGTGCCGGTCTGGGTCGTGTGTGCCGGTGGTCAGGCGTACGTGCGGAGCTGGCACCGGCGGGACACCGGATGGTTCGGCGCGGCGCTGCGCTCCCGGCGGGCGCGGGTCCGGGTGCCCGGGTTCGAGGCCGACGTCACCGTCGAGGACCTCGGCGACTCGTCGGCGGACGTCACCGCCCGCGTGGACGCCGCGTACCGCACCAAGTACGGGTCCGGTGCCGGTTCCATGGTCACCGCTGAGGCCGCCGCCACCACGCTGCGGCTCGGTCCGGCGTAGGAGGTCAGCCGGCCTGGACGCTGCGGCGGAAACGGCCCGGAGGCAGGCCGTACTCGCGGCGGAAGGCGCTCGCGAAGGTGAACTCCGTCGAGTAGCCGACCCGCTGGGCGATCGCGGCGAGCGGGTCACGGGTCTCGCGCAGGAGGCGGGCCGCCGCGGTGAGCCGCCAGCCCGTCACGTACGCCATCGGGGGCTTGCCGACCAGCGCGGTGAAGCGGCGGACGAAGCCCGTACGCGACATGCCCGCGATGTCGCACAGCCGCTGGACCGTCCACTGTGTCTCAGGCTCGTCGTGGACGGCCCGCAGCGCCGCGGCGATCCCCGCGTCGGTGACCGCCGGCCAGTCGCCGCCGCCGGACCGGTCCTGCCAGCGGCGCAGCGCGTGCACGAGGATCAGGTCGAGCAGCGCCGCCCGGGTCGCCTCCGTGCCCGGCCGGTCCTCGGCCACGTCGTCGCGGAGCAGGGCCGTCATCGCGGGCAGGTGCGGATGGCTTTCGTCGTCCGGCGGGATCGCGACGACGTCGGGCAGGTCCCGGAGGAAGCGGTGGATCTGGCCACGGTCGAGCCGGTAGCAGCCACAGAGGAACTCGAAGTCGTACGGTGCCGGCCGCGGCGGTTCGGGACCC
This sequence comes from Nucisporomicrobium flavum, assembly GCF_016464385.1. Taxonomy (GTDB): domain Bacteria; phylum Actinomycetota; class Actinomycetes; order Mycobacteriales; family Micromonosporaceae; genus Actinoplanes; species Actinoplanes flavus_A. The sequence continues at coordinate 645,764 of NZ_JADMLH010000003.1, forward strand.
ATGCTCGCCACCGGCAGGGAGGCGAGGGGGCGGGGCGCGTGGCTGAGACCGTGCTCGGCGCCGAACGGGGCGAGCACCACGGAGCCGGGCTCCAGCGCGACGCTGCTGCCGCCACGCGTGACTAGGAATCCGGTGCCGGCGAGGACGATGTGGAACCCGACGCCGACGAAGGGCGGGTAGCGGGCACCCCAGGCGCCGGACTCGGTGATGCGGCGCGCGGAGGCGCGGCCGGACCGGATGCTGCCGATCACCTCGCTGAGAATGTCCACGGCCGCAGGGTAGGCCGGGCGCGCCCGGCCCCGGAACGGCCGCGCATGAAGGTGGGCCGATGGCGCATGGTCCGCTTCCCCCGCGGCTGGTTGGGTCGATGGACGTGATGAGCGAAACCATCGGGGCCGGCCAGGCCCGCATCCTCCTGGCCAACGCGGCGAAGACCGAGCAGCAGGAGCGGCCGGCGGCCGAGAGCCTCGACGTCGCCCGGCGGGCCGGGGCGTTCGCGCTGCGGGTGCCCGAGCGGTTCGGCGGGACCTGGGCGGACGCGGCCACGACCGTACGGCGCCTCGCGGAGCTGGGCCGGTACTGCCCGGCCACGGCGTGGGTCGCCGGCACCTGCGTGACCGCCAAGACCTTCGTCGGGGACGTTTTCGGCGCCGAAGCTCCGGACGAGTTCTTCGCCGATCCGGAATCGCTGGCGTGCGGCTCCGGCCATCCGACCGCGACCGGGGTACGCGGCCCTGACGGCGTCCGCGTCGACGGGCGGTGGGCGTACGTGTCCGGCTGCGAGGACGCCGCGTGGGCCGGGCTCGCGGTGATGGTCGACGGGACGTACATGTTCGCGGCGATCCCCGCGTCGGACCTGAGCGTGGAGCGGACCTGGGACGCGGCCGGGCTGCGCGGCACGGGCAGCCACACCCTCGTCGCCCGCGACGTGCTGGTGCCGGAGGCCCGGATCCGTCCGGCGCGACCCCCGGGCCCCGCCCTGCACGTCTTCTACGGGACCACGGTCCTCGCCCCGCTGGTGGGCGCGGCGCGCGGCGCGCTCGACGTGACCGACGCGATGTTCGCCTCGGACCGCAAGCCGTCGATGACCGCGTACGCCCGGATGGGAGAGTCGCCGGCCGCACGGCAGTGGCTGGCCGAGGCGACCCTGCTGGTGGACCGCGCCGAGCGGACCCTGCTGGCGATCGCCGACGCGGCCGACGGGGGTGACGTCTCGCCGGCCGACCATGCGCGCCTGCACCTGGACATGGTGGACGCCGCCCGGGACTGCCGGGCCGCGGTGGAGCTGATGCTGGACCTGCACGGGGCGAGCGGCTTCGCGTCGGCGAACCCGCTGCAGCGGTACTGGCGCGACATCGCGGTCGGCAGCCGGCATGCGCACCTGCGGTCGTACATCGGGGTGGAGAGGTACGGCGAGGCCCTGGCCGGCACCGCTTAGGGAGCCTGGCGGAAGAACTGCCGCCGCTTCTCGTCGCGCAGGACGAAACCCAGCCGCGCCAGCTCCTGCCGGAGCTGCCGGGCGTCGTCGGTGTCGTGGTCGGCGAGGGCCTTCTGCCGGGCGGTGAGCAGCGCCTCGGCCTCGGCGGGCACGTCCGGCAGGCCGGGCACCCAGCGCCGATAGGAGGCCGCGTACGGGTCCTGAGCGGTCCAGGCCGCGCCGAACAGCTCCGCGAGCCGCTGTCCCCCGACGAGCAGCGGTTCGCGGGCCAGTTCGCGTCCGCTGCTTCCCAGCAGCACGAGCTCGTCGCGTTCGCGGTAGGCCACGGCGACCTCGGCGCGCGGCACGGTCCGGTGGACGCCGGGGTGGATCAGCACCACGTCCGTGCCGGTGATCCGTACGGTCAGCGACTCCTTGTCCACCAGCCAGGCCAGGGCCAGGCCGAGGAGCGTGCCCACCGCGACGGTGACGACGGTCGCCGCCGGCTCGGGCAGCCCGGCGGCGAACCGGAGTGGGCCGCGCAGGGGCACGAACGGGATGCGCAGGAGCCATCCGGGCAGCTCGTGCACCACCCAGCCGAGCCCGCCGCCGATCGCCGCCAGCCCCAGCCACACCGCCACCCGCAGCCCCGCCGGGGTCGCCACCGTCCGCTCGTCGATCACCCTCCGAGCATCGCGGGGGCGACCCCGGCGGCGATACGGCCGAGGGTCGCGGGCGGCCCGACCAAAGTCGATGCCGGGTGTCAGAGGAGGATCTGCGCGGCGCCCGGGACGGTGATCGAGCCGGCGACGGCGCCGGGAACGCCGCCGGAGACCGGGAGCCACGTGACGGTGCCCGAGCGCTGGTTGGCGACGTACAGCCACCGGCCGGCGGCGTCGAGGGCCAGGTGCCGGGGCCAGACGCCGCCGCAGGACGGTGCGGCCACCCGCTTCAGCTTGGCGCCGTTGCGGCCGACCGTGAAGACCCCCACGGTGTCGGTGCCGCGGTTGCTGACGTAGACGTGGGTGCCGTCGGGGGAGACAGCGATCTCGCCCGGGTAGTTGCGCACGCCGGTGGCGGGGGCGGCCGCGACGACCTGGCCCGGGGTCAGCTTGCCGTCGGCCCACGCGCACACGGTGATCGTCGAGTCGAGCTCGCCGGCCACGTACGCGACATCGCCGCCGGGGTGGAAGGCGAGGTGCCGCGGGCCGCTGCCGGGGGCCAGCGCGGCCCGGCTCACCTCGCTCAGCACGCCCGCCTGCGCGTCCAGCGTGTACGTGAACACCGTGTCGCGTCCCAGGTCGACCGCCAGCACGTACGTGCCGAGCGGGTCCACGACGACCTGGTGGGCGTGCGACTGCTGGTCCTGGGTGCCCTGGCGGCGGATGTCCGTGGCCGCCCCGACCGTGCCGTCCGCCCCGATCGGGTGGGTGACGACCGCGCCGCCGCCGTACAGCGACACGAACAGGAAGCTGCCGTTGGGGTGGACCGCGACGTGCGCGGGCCCGGCGCCGGTGGGCACGGTGTTGAGCACGCCCAGGTCCGGCGTGAGCGCGCTGACCGTGCCGTCGTCCCGCTCGCTGACCGCGTAGAGGATGCTGCCCGCGGGGCTCGCGGCCAGCCACGAGGGATCCGGCAGCACCGTCGTGGTGGCGTCCACGGTGGGCGCGCCGGTCGCCGGATCGAGGTGGCCGCGGGCGAGCCCGGGGCCACCCGCCGAGGTGTACGACCCGAGGTGGAAGCCGGCCGGCGGCGCCTCGTCGTCGGCGACGGCAGGCAGTGCGGTGACCGCGCCGGCCCCGGCGGCGGCGGTGACCGCGGCGACGCCGCCCAGCTTGAGCAGCCCGCGGCGAGAGGTCTTGATCCCATCCATGGCGCTCAATGTAGACGACCGAAATGTACGGTGCCGCGCGGGTCAGGGTACGACGATCATCGCGTCCAGGAGGCGGTCCATCGAGATGCTGGCGAAGCCCACACGGACGTCGCTGGCGCCGTACGGGAGCCAGAACCGCCCGTCGTGCACGAGCCCGCCGCAGGAGTAGACGACGTTGGGGACGTACCCCTCGCGCTCCTCCTCGTCGGGGTCCAGCAGGCCGAACGGCAGGTCGGCGAGCACCCGCTCGGGGTGCTCGAGGTCGAGCAGCATCGCGCCGATGGCGTACCGGCGCATCGGGCCGACCCCGTGGGTGAGCACCAGCCAGCCGGCCTCGGTCTCCACCGGGGACCCGCAGTTGCCCACCTGGATCAGGTCCCAGCCGCGGTGCGGCACGAGCAGCGGTACGGCCTCCTGCCACCGGTTGTTCTCGTCGCGCTCGCTGAGCCCCAGCGTCTCGCCGTCGGAGCGGCACAGCGCCAGGCACCGGCCGTTCACGGGCCGCGGGAACAGGGCCATGCCCTTGTTGCGGGCCGCCGGGCCGCGCAGCGCCGTCACCTCGAAGTGCCGCAGGTCGCGGGTGTGCAGCATGCGGCCGCCGATGTGCCGTCCGTCGTACGCGGTGTAGGTCGCCTGGTACGCGGTCCGCCCGTCCGGCTCGACGACCTGGACGAACCGGGCGTCCTCCATGCCGTTGCTCTCGGCCGGCGAGGCGGGCCACAGCACCCGCTGGTGCAGCGGCACGGCCGCGGGGAAGGTCACGGCGTAGTCCGCGGCCACGATCTCCCGCATCACCGCCAGCGTCTCGCCGGTGGTGGGCCGGGCCAGCAGCTCGCCCGGCATGTGGCCGAGGACGTCCTCGAACTCGTCGTCGGAGTAGCGCTCGGGCAGCGAGGCCAGCGTGGCGGCGGACAGCTCGTTGTCGAACTCCAGCTCCGCGAGGCCGGCGGCGAGCGCGTCGCGGTAGTGCCGGGCGCCGGTGCGTTCACCGATCATCAGCGGCCCGTCGCGGTCCTCGAGCCGGATGGTGTCGCCCGGGCCGAGCACCGCCGAGCAGAAGCCGATCGACGAGATGTGCCCCTCGCCGATCTGCCGCAGGCTGATCGCCACCCGCAGCTCGCCGGCCTCCAGGCCGCTCTGGTCGGGGTGCGCCACCATCGACGGGTTGCACAGCGCGGCGGCCTCGACCGAGAACTCGTGGCTGAAGTACGCGCCGATCAGCGACCGCGCGTTCGCCGACAGCTCGAGGTCGGGCGGCACCCGGTGCTGCACCAGCTCGTAGTGGTGGTGGAAGACGCCGAGCAGGTCGTGGTGCCGGCCGGCGAACCGGCTCAGCACCTCGTCGAGCAGGCGGGCGATCTCGTCCTCGTCGAGCTGCAGGATGCGCTCGATGAGGCTGGACGCGCGGTTCTGCACCAGCTGCGCGTCCTCGCCCGGCACGAACAGTTTGATCACCACGCGCCGCCCGTCCGGCTGCATCGTCAGCGGGTGGCGTACGGCGAGGGAGGAGGTGGACCGGGCTTGGGGGTCGAGAGTTGCGGTCACGCTAGGCCGCCTGACGGTCGGGTCGCGCTCCGGGCTGCCAACGCGCGGGCGTGCTGCAACGTGGAGACGAGCGCGAGAGTGGATTCGGCACCTTGGTTCAGATTAGGGCCATCCGGCGTCAATCCGTCATAGCCTCCACCCGTCAGGGGGTCGTACATGACGGATCCGGTGTCGTTGTCGCCCAGGAACCAGGCGATCGACCGCAGCAGCGGCGCCTCCCAGGCGTCGTCGCCGGTGACCGCCGCGGCGGTGGCGCAGGCGTCGGCGGTCGCGGCCACCTCGATGGGCTGCTGGTCGAAGCGGTGCCGCTCGGCGCCGGGCCGCCGGCCGCCCACCGGCACCACCGACAGGTGCCCGTCGTGCTGCTGCATCCGGCACAGCCAGCCGAGCATCCGCAGCCCGTCGGCGAGCAGCGGCTCGTCGCCGAGCAGGTCACCGGCCTGGATGAGCACCTCGGGCAGGGCCGGGTTGGCGTACGTCAGCTCGCGCTCGGGCCACACCCACCGCGGGTCGCCGCCGGGCAGCCCGATCACCGTCGCCGCGTCGGCGAGCAGTTGCGCCGCCTCGCCGGCCCGCGGGTCGGCGCGCAGCACCTCGGCGGCGCCCAGCCCGGCGAACGCCATCGCCCGTGGCCACGGCGAGCGCTGCCGCGCCACGATCGAGAACGCCGCCCGGGCCTCCTTGCGGATCCACCCGACGGTGCTGCGGCCCGCGGCCGTGCCGAGCCCCCACACGGCGCGGCCCCACCAGTCGCCGGTGCTCGGCTCGTCCAGCCAGCGACGGTCGTACGCCAGCCGGTTGCGTACCCGGCCGTCGGGCGCCGTCGCGTGGGTGAGGAACGCCAGGTACCGCTCGGCCAGCCCGACGACCAGGGCGGTCGGCTGGGGTTCCCGGCAGGCGACCAGCAGCCCCCGGGCCACGTCGTCGACGCAGTATCCGTGCTCCCGCCGCACGATGGCGTTGCGGGCGTGCTCGAGCAGGCCGGTGTCGTCGGAGAGCCGGGCGATGTGCGACCAGTTCGGCTCCGGCGCGTCGAGCATGGACAGCGGGGGCGGCACCAGCCGCAGGGTCACGCTCACGCCGGGACGGAGGTGGCTACGGGCGTACGGCCGGCGACGAGCCGCTGCGCGAGGTTGTGGTAGCGGGAGGCCACCGCCGGCCAGCGCAGGGTGGGTCCGCCGGTGAGCCCGGCGAGCCGGGTGGCCGTCCGGGGCCGCTGCAGCAGGTGCCGGATCGCCGTGGCCATGGCCTGCGGGTCCTGGTGCGGCACGAGCAGGCCCGGCCCGTCCGCGAGCAGCTCGACGGCGTGCGGGAACTCGGTGGCGACCACGGGCACGCCGGCGCCGACCGCCTCGATGAGCACGCCCGAGGTGACCTGCTCGGTGGAGTCGTACGGCAGCACCACCACGTCGGCCGAGCGGATCAGCCGGCTCAGCGCGGCCTGGTCGAGGTACACGTCCTCCCACCGCACCTGGTTCTCGACGCCGAGCTCGGCGGCCAGTTTCCGCAGGGACTCCCGGTAGACGTCGCCGTGCTGCTCGAGCACCTTGGGATGGGTCCGGCCGGCCACCGTGTACGCGGGCAGCGGGTCCAGGTCGTCGAGCTCGGCGAGTGCCCGCAGCGCCCACTCGATGCCCTTGCCGGGCCCCAGCAGTCCCCAGGTCAGCAGGTGCGGCACGGCTCCGGTCTCGCGCGGCGCGCTGGAGTGGCTGCCCGCCCCGTGCGGGATGACGGTCACCTTGCGAGGGTCGACCCGGTAGCCGGCGGTCAGCCGCGTGCGGGCGGTGTCGGTCATGGTGACCACCGCGTCGGCCGTGGCGGCGATGCGTTCCAGCACCGAGCGCTGGGTGGGCGACGGCGTGCTGAGCACCGTGTGCAGCACCACGATGGTCGGCACCTTCAGTGCGTCCAGCAGGGGGAGCACCTCGTCGCCGTCGACGCCGGGATAGATGCCGTACTCGTGCTGGACGATCGCGACGTCGAAGCGGTTGAGCGCGGTGGCGGCGGCGGGCCAGCCGCCGGGCGCGTCGGTGTGCCACGTGTGAACTACCCGGGGGGCCGTGTGGTCGACCTCGAGGCCGCCGCCGGCCGCGTCCGCGGACAGCAGCCGGACCACGCCGCTGCCGGGAGCGCCGCCGGTGAGGTGCGTGGCGAGCGCCGCATTGAAGGTGGCCAAACCGCATTGGGTCGGGGGATAGGTGCTGAGAAAGCCGTACGTGGCAGGCATGACAGGCCTTTCTGCTCAGGCGGCTGCCTCCCCGCAGCGCGGACCGGCGCACGCGGACGCGGAGCGTGTGCGCACGCTTCAGCTATTCTGCGGCGAATCCGAAAGAATGCCGCAATTCGGTAATGGGACATTAACAAGGAAGCTGATTTCAACCGACCAGTTCGCGGTAAATCCTCAGGTAGTCCTCGACCATCCGGTCCGCGCCGAAGCGGCTGCGGGCCCGTGCCCGGCACGCCGCCCGGTCCAGCCGGCCGATCCCGTCGACCGCGGCCACGGCCTGCTCGACGCCGTCGACGAGGCGGCCGGTGACGCCCTCGTCGACCACCTCCGGCATCGAGCCCTTCCGGTACGCGACCACGGGCGTCCCACAGATCATCGACTCCACGACCGACAGCCCGAACGGCTCCGCGAACCGGATCGGGTGCAGCAGCGCCGCGCAGCCGCCCAGGATGCGCGCGCGGTCCCCGGGCCCGACGGAGCCGAGATAGGACACGCGGTCCCCGTCGATGTGCGGCTCCACCCGCTCGCGGAAGTACGCCTCGTCCTGCACGATCCCGCACAGGGTCAGCCGCCGGCCGGCCAGCCGGGCGATCTCGATGGCCGCGTGCGTGCCCTTGTCCGGATGGATCCGCCCGAAGCAGACCAGGTCCTCGCCGCCGCCGGCGGAGAAGGGCAGGCCGTCGACGTCCACGCCGTGGTAGACGGTCGCGACGTAGTCCAGGTCCGGGCAGCGGTCGGCGTCCGAGATCGAGACGAAGGCCGACCGGGCCCGCCGGTACGCCGGCAGGATGGTCGCCCCGGAGAAGCCGTGCACCGTGGTGAGCATGGGCGCCCGGCAGTGGCCGGAGAACGCGAGCGGCAGCCAGTCGAGGTGGTTGTGGACGAGGTCGAACTCGCCGGAGCGCTCGAGGGCGTACGCGACGTGCAGCGCCTCCCACACCCGGCCGTCGATCTCCGGATCCTCCTCGTAGCCGCGCGCGACGACGCCGTCCAGCGTGGCCTTGGTGACGGAGTCGAGCGTGGCGAACAGCGTCACGTCCACGCCCCGCGCGGTCAGCCCCTCGGCGAGCAGGCTGGTGATCAGTTCCCACGGGCCGTAGTGGACGGGGGGCGTACGCCATGCGACCGGTCCGAGCAGCGCCACCTTCATGATCCTCAGTATGGGTCGTTACCCGTGTTTCGTCCGGGGTTCGCGTGTTAAAGAGGGACCATGGAGAACCCCTGGTGGCATCGGGCCGTCGTCTATCAGATCTATCCGCGCAGCTTCGCCGACGCCGACGGGGACGGCATGGGCGACCTGCGGGGCATCATCGACCACCTCGACCACATCGCGGGCCTCGGCGTGGACGTGATCTGGCTGTCGCCCATCTACCGGTCCCCGCAGGACGACAACGGGTACGACATCAGCGACTACCAGGACATCGACCCGGTCTTCGGCACCCTGGCCGACTTCGACGAGCTGCTCGCCGGCGTGCACGAGCGGGGCATGCGGCTCGTGATGGACCTGGTCGTGAACCACTCCTCGGACGAGCACCCCTGGTTCACCGAGAGCAGCTCCGGCACGGACAACCCGAAGCGCGACTGGTACTGGTGGCGGCCCGCCCGCGACGGCATGGAGCCGGGCACCCCGGGCGCGGAGCCGAACAACTGGGGGTCGGTCTTCGGCGGGTCCGCCTGGGAGTACGACCCCGCCACGCGCGAGTACTACCTGCACCTGTTCAGCCGCAAGCAGCCCGACCTCAACTGGGAGAACCCCGAGGTCCGCGAGGCCGTGTACGCGATGATGACCTGGTGGCTCGACCGGGGCGTGGACGGCTTCCGGATGGACGTCATCAACTTCATCTCCAAGGACCCCGCGCTGCCCGACGGCGCGGTACGGGCGGGTTCGGCGTACGGTGACGGCGGGCCGTCCTTCATCGACGGGCCGCGGATGCACGAGTTCCTGCGCGAGATGCACGAGCGCGTCTTCGCCGGGCGGGACAAGATGCTGACCGTCGGGGAGATGCCGGGCGTCACCGTGGCGGAGGCCGTGCGCTACACCGATCCGGCGCGGCGTGAGGTCGACATGGTCTTCGCCTTCGAGCACGTGGACGTCGACCGCGGCCCCGACCCGTGGACGCTCTACCCGCTGCAGCTCACCAAGCTCAAGGGCATCTTCGCGCGCTGGCAGGCGGGCCTGGCGGAGGTCGGCTGGAACAGCCTCTACTGGAACAACCACGACCAGCCGCGGGTGGTCTCCCGCTTCGGCGACGACTCACCGCAGTGGCGGGAGCGTTCGGCCAAGATGCTCGGCGCGGTGCTGCACCTGCACCGCGGGACGCCGTACGTCTACCAGGGCGAGGAGCTGGGCATGACCAACGCCCCGTTCGCGTCCATCGCCGACTTCCGCGACATCGAGGCGCTCGGGCACTACGCCCAGGCCGTGGATCACGAGGGGCGCTCGCCCGAGGACGTGCTGACCGTGCTGCGGGCCCGGGGACGGGACAACGCGCGGACGCCGATGCAGTGGGACGCCTCGCCGCACGCGGGCTTCACCACCGGCACACCGTGGCTGGCGGTGAACCCCAACCACACGGAGATCAACGCGGCCGCCGCGGCGAAGGACCCGGACAGCGTCTACCACTTCTACCGCCGGCTGATCGAGCTGCGCCACGAGGACCCGGTCGTGGTGTACGGCGACTTCACCATGCTGCTGCCCGACGACGAGCGCCTGTACGCCTTCACCCGCCGCCACGGCGACACCGAGCTGCTGGTGATCGGGAACTTCTCCGGTGAGCCGGCGCGGGCCGGGATCGACGACGCCGGGGCGTGGTCGTCGGCGGAACTGGTGCTGACGAACGCCCCGGCGCCGGCCGGTCTCGAGCTGGAGCCCTGGCAGGTGGTGGTCTACCGCCGCACGCTCACGCGGTGATGGTGTCCCACGAGAACGCGAGCAGGGCGAACGCGGCGCCGAGCAGCGCGAGGGAGACGCCCCGCGTCCCGATCGGCAGCGCGGCCAGCACGAGCAGGATGACCGCGACGATGTAGAAGAACGCCTGGATCGACATGAGAGCCTCGAATCTGTGGGGGAGGTGGCGGCGCCGCATGTACCCCTGAATCGAGATCTTTCAAACCACCGGCAGCGTGAGCACGGACGGGTGGTCCGGGCCGTGGTGCACGGTCGTCGTCGTGGCGACCAGGCGGGTGGCGGTCGCGAGCGGCTCCCCGGTGCCGTAGTTGCGGGCATATCGGGGATGCGCACCGCCGCTGACCTGCAGCCGGATCCGGTGCCCGGCGGCGAAGCGGTGCCCGGCCGCGCCGAGGGGGATGTGCACGACGTCCTCGTCGGCGTGGTCGGGCGTGAGCCGCACGAAGCCGTCGCACACGTTCGCCGAGCGGCCCTGCGGGTCCACGTCGCACAGGCGCACGAACAGGTCGAAGTGGCCGGTGCTGCCCGCCGCGTACAGGTCGGCTGAGGGCGTACCCATGATCTCCAGGGCCTCGGGCAACGGCCCGGTGGTGAAGGTCCGCACGTCCGGGCGCGCCTCCAGGCGCCGGTTGTCGCGCGCGCCGGCCGTGCGCGACTGCAGCTGCCCGGCGAACGAGGGCGTGGGGTCGCGCGGGTCGTAACGGAAGCTCGTCGTGCCGGCGGCGAGGTCCCCCAGGCGGCCGTCCGGCCGCAGATGGAACCGGGCCGGGGTGCTGAGTGGCGGCCATTCCGGCAGCTCACGCCACTCGTCGCCGATGTGCACCCGCACCTTTGCGGACCGCTCGCCCCGGCCGAGAAGGTGCACGCGCAGGTGGTCCAGCGCGTCGGCCGTCACCTCGACCCGGCCGCGGTCGAACATGGACGTGTGGGTCCAGGGGCCGATCATCAGCGTGGGTTCCCGGCCGGCGAGGCGCAGCCGGGCGTACTGCCGCAGGGTCTGGTCGAGCGCGAGGTCGTGCCAGCCGGTGACCAGGCTGACGGGCGCGGTCATCCGGTCCGCCGCCGGCCCGGCGTCGGCGCCGGCCCAGACCAGATCGTCCGGGTACGGGTGGCTCACCCAGTCCTCGAACTCCTGCCGCCGCCCCCCGAGCGCGCGCCGGTAGGAGTCGAGCAGCGGCACCCCGCGGACGGCGTGCCGCAGGTGCCGGGTCAGCCGCAGGAGCGCGCGCAGGTATGCCCCCGGCCCGGCCGCCTGGTGGAAGAACGCCGTCCCGCTGATCAGGGCCAGTTCGAGCCGGAACGTGCAGTGCCCGCCGGGGTGCATGCCGTCGTAGAAGTCGTGTACCGCCCCCTGCATGACCGCGGCGCGCCACTCCGGCGGAGGATCCAGCCCGAGCGCCCACTGCACATAGCTCAGGTAACTGGGACCGATCGTCGCGAATGCGCCCGGGAACCACTCCTGCTTGCGCATCCACTCGACCGTCGCCTGCCCGTCGGCGGCCTCGTTGCGCCACAGGTGGAACACGCCGCCGGATCCGCCGGTGCCGCGGGTGCTCTGGATCAGAACCCGGAACCCCTGCTCCGCGAACGCCGTGCCGAACAGCGAGTTCCACGGGAAGCCGCGGCCGTACGCGCTGCGCACCAGCAGGACGGGGCATTCCTCGTCGGTGACCGGTGCGTAGTGGTCGGTGACGAGGACGCTGCCGTCCGCGGCCGGCACCTCCAGGCCGGGCTCCCACTCGACGTCGCAGGGGGCGGACGCCCGGGTGCGCCGGCGCATCGCCCGCAGGAAAAATGGCAGTCGCTCCATCACCGCGTCCCTTTCCCGTACGTTGTACTGAAAATAGCATCCCGGAGGTGCCCGTGCCCAGAGGCCGCCCGCCCGCGCGTACCCGATCGCAGGTCGTCGCGGCCGCGATCGCCGTGGCCGACGCGGAGGGCCTGGACGCGCTGACCATGCGCCGGCTGGCCGCCGAACTGGGGGCCGGGCCGATGTCGCTGTACACGTACGTGCGCGACAAGGAGGAGCTGGTGGACCTGATGGTCGACCAGGTCAGCGAGTTCGACCCGGCGCTGGGCGAGCCGGACCTGCTCGGCCTGCTCGGCTGGCAGCGCGAGCTGATGCTGCGGCACCCCTGGATGCCCACCGCCCTGGGCAACCGGCGCCTCGGCGGCCCCAACACGCTCGGCTACCTGGAACGCGGGCTGACCGCCCTGGAGCCGACCGGCCTGCCGGGCGGAGCGAAGATGGAGATCCTCGCGCTGCTCACCGGCTTCGTCGCCAGCTACGTGACCAACGAGCTCGCCCAGGCGCGCGCCGGGGTCACCGACTCCGAACGGGTGCAGGAACATGTCGCCGCGCTGCGCGAGGCGGTCGCGAGCGGCGCGTACCCCCGGCTCGCCGCGGTGCTCGCCGAGGGGGGAGCGGTGGCGCCACCGGCTTTCGAGGACGTCGCCCGGCGCATGATCGCGGGTCTCGTCGGGTAGCTGTGGGGGATGAGCAGCCACGTCGCGTACCGGCCCGGACCCTCGCACCGCTCCTGGTGGGGCCTCGTCCCGTTCGGGCTCGCCGTCGCCGCCGCGGCGCTCATCGGCGGCCTGGGCGTGGCCGGCACGGCCGGCGAGTACCAGAGCCTCGACCGCCCGTCGTGGGCGCCGCCGTCGTGGCTGTTCGGCCCGGTATGGACCATCCTGTACGCGATGATCGCGGTGGCCGGCTGGCTGGTCTGGCGCCGCACCGGCTGGACCACGGCGCTCACCGTCTACGCGGTCCAGCTCGTGCTCAACGCGCTCTGGACACCCATCTTCTTCGGCTTCGGCCGGTACGGCCTCGCGCTGCTGGACATCGCGCTGCTGTGGCTGCTGATCGGAGCCACCGTGCTGCTGTTCCGCCCGGTGTCGCGGCCCGCCGCCTGGCTGCTCGTGCCGTACTGGGCGTGGGTCACCTATGCGACGGCGCTCAACGCGGCGATCTGGCACGCCAACTGACCCCCGCCTCATGCGCGCCATCCTCGGCGCCCGATGCTGAGAGTCCGCTGAGGACTCAGCGAGCCGCGGTGGCGGAACCTCCCCACGGCTACGAACCCATGCCTGGCCGGGCGCGGTCGTGCCACCAGTCAACAAGTAGCCGAGTTGAGTGCGACACTGAACGGCAGGAAGGAACTGCTCCACGCGGAAGGTGCCGACGGAAGGAGTGGAACGACATGTCGTTCACCAACGAAGAGATCGCATATCTTCGATCGCAGCCAGTTCTGCGACTCGCGACTCTTGGCGCCGACGAGCAGCCCGACGTGGTTCCCCTCGCCTTCGAATTCGACGGAGATTTCTTCTGGGTGGGAGGCTCCGCGCGCTCCGTGCTCGATACCCGCAAGTTCCGCAACGTCCAGGCCGGCAACCAGCGGGTCGCATTCGTGGTCGACGACATGGTGTCGTTCGATCCGTTCATCGCCCGTTCGATCCGGGTCTACGGGCGCGCCGAAGGGCCATACGAACGAGTCGGGATCGTGGGGCCAGGCATCTACATGCGCATCACCCCGAGCATTTCGTGGAGCTGGAACATGACGGGTGAACCCGTCGGCAGCACGTGGTACGAACCGAGGCGGACGATTCACCAGGCGCCAGGAGACAAATAGACTTCGGAGCGCGACCGCCTCGCATACCGCACGCGCGAACGCCCTGAACTGCCGCATACAACGCGCGGTTCTAGCTCAGTGCCACCCCGATCGGGCCCGTTCGCCAACGCTCGCCGCAGCCAAGTCGCGGCAGTTGACGACAAGCTCAGCGGCCCTCGGCGGCGGTCTTGGCGAGGAAGCGGCCGAGGTGCGGGTCGAACCGCGCGGGGTCGGCGGCCGCGATCTCCGCCCGCGTCCACCAGCGGACCGCGGCGAACTCGCCCTCGTCCGCGCTCAGCGGCTCGTCGCGCCCGACGGTGGCCAGGTACCAGAGGCTGACGTCAGTGTGACCCGCGTCCACGCCGACCGTCTCGGTTACGGTGAGGAAGACCGGCTCGGCGGCCGCGCCGGCCACGCCCAGCTCCTCGGCGAGCTCGCGGTGAGCCGTCGCGGCCGGGTCCTCGCCCGGCTCGACGTGCCCGCCCGGCGGCAGCCACAGCCGCGCGTTGCGATGGTCGACCAGCAGCACGTCACCGGTTCCCGGATCGACGGGAACCACGTATGACACCAGGTGACGCGGGGGCGTGTCCGGCCTGACCCGGCGGTAGACGTCGTCCGTGGACGCAAGCCAGGCCAGCGTGTCCGCCCGGTGCGCGGCCTCGAGGTCGTCGTACGGACGCAGGACGGACACCAGGTCGTGCAGCGCGGACGTCATCCGGAGATGATCCCTCAACCGGCATCCCGGACGGTGCCGGCGCCCTCGGTGACCGGGAAGAAGGCGGCCGGGGCCAGACGCCGCACCGGCTTGTCCGCGGGACCGGAGAGGCCTGCCGGGTCGTGCCGCGCGGACGCGGTGCGGTGTCTCGGGTCGTGGGCCGCCGCGCTGGTCGCCACGGTGGCGGTGAGCAGGGCGGTGGCCGCCAGCGTGGCGAGGACGATACGCATGCCGACAGCCTGCTGACGGTCGGCTGTGGACCGGCTGAGAAATCCTGTGGATCTCCTCAGGATTCCTCAGCCGGCCGGTGCCGTCAGGAGCGCAGGCAGATGTCGAACGGGTGGCCCTCCGGGTCGAGCAGCACCCGCCACCGATCGGGCTGCGGCTGCTCCTCGGGCTTGGTGGCGCCGAGCGCGAGCGCCTCCTGCTCGGCCTTGTCGAGGTCGTCGACGTAGAAGTCGAGGTGGTAGCGCTTCGGCGTGGTCTCCCGGGGCCAGCCGGGCCCCGAGTAGCCGGGGACCTGGCCGAAGCCCAGGCTGGTCGAGCCGTCGCCGATCATGGCGTACTCGGCCTGGCTGTGCTGGACGTCCCAGCCGAGGACGCCGGAGTAGAAGGCCGCCTGCGCCGCCGGGTCGGTGGCGTCCAGGTTGATCATGGCCAGAGAGGCGAATCCGGGCATTGTGCTGCCTTTCCGTGTGGGTACGCGACCCATCCTCGCCCCAGAAGCTGACATCTTCTGTCAGGTACCGGAACGGCTTTGTGAGGCCAGCCAGGCCGCCACCTGGGCGCGCGAGGTGAAGCCGAGCTTGCTGAGGATGTTCTCGACGTGGCCTTCCGCCGTTCGCTGCGCCACCACCAGCCGGGCCGCGATCTCCCGGTTGGTCAGGCCCTCCGCGACCAGCGCCGCCACCTCGCGTTCGCGCGGGGTCAGGCCGAGCTCGCCCAGCCGGGCCGGGTCCGCCGGCGGTGGCGCGGGGCGCGGCCCGGGAACCCGTTCGAGTGCCAGCGCGACGGCCTCCGCCCGGCTGAGCTCGGCGCCGCGGGCGAAGGCAGCGTCGTAGGCTCGGTCGCCGAGGCGGTCCCGGAGCTGGGCGGCGCACTCGTCGTGGAAGTCGTGCAGCGTGCGGAACGATGACAGCGATGCGTGCATCGCCCGCCACATCCGGTCCGAGGCGCCGAGGAGCTGCGCCGCGCGCTGGTCGCGGTGCTCCGCGGCGGCCACCCAGCCCAGCGACTCCAGCGCCAGGCCCACCCCGAACTGCTCGTCCTCGACGAGCTTGCCGACCTCGAGGCTCTCCTTGGCGGCCTGCGCCGCGCCCGCGTTGTCGCCGGCCCGCCAGCGCAGCACGCTCAGCGCCCACATCGCGAACGAGCGCCACCACACCTCACCGTTCGCCGCCGCCAGGTCGCGGCAGGCGATGAGGTCGGCGTACCCGGCGGTGGGTGACGGCGAGGAGAGGCCGCGGACCAGCCCGAGCACGGCCAGGCACCACATCTCGCCGCTGCGGATCTCCAGCGAGCGGAAGCGGGCGTACGCCTCCTCGAACAGCGGCAGCGCGCCGGTGAGGTCGCCGCCGAACATGGCGATGTTGCCCTCGACCACCGCCAGGAACGCCAGCTCCACCGACGGCGGCAGCTCGGCGGCCAGCCGCTTGGCGTCGTCGAGCAGCGCCGCCGCCCGTGCCCGGTCGCCCTGCACGCAGGCGATCCACGCGGCGACGCGCAGCGCCCGTACCCGGGTCCAGTGCCGCGGCGGCGGCATCGCCAGCGCCCGTTCCAGCCAGTGCCGCCCCTCGGAGAGGAAGCCCCGGACGAACCAGTGGTTCTGCAGGTCCGCGGCGAAGCGCAGGGCCGTCTCGGGCGGGCCGGTGGTGACCGCGTGCTCCAGGGCGACGCGCAGGTTCGCCTGCTCGTGGCGCAGCCGCATCATCAGCGCCGCCTGCTCCGGGCCGACCCAGTGCCCGTCGCCGTAGCGGGCCAGCTCGGCGAACCACTCGCCGTGCCGGCGGGCCACCTCGGCCTGCTCGCCGGCCTCGGCCAGGCGGGCGACGCCGTACTCGCGGACCACCTCGAGCATCTTGTAGCGGGCCCGCGGACCGTCGCCGACGCGGGAGATCACGGACTGGTCCACCAGCGAGGCGATGAGGTCGAGGATGGACTCCGGCGCCAGCGGCGGGAACGCGCACACCTGCTCGGCGGCGTCCAGCTCGAACCCGCCGGAGAAGACCGACAGCCGCGACCACAGCCGGCGCTCCTGATCGCCGCACAGGTCCCAGCTCCAGTCGATCAGCGCGCGCAGGGTCTGCTGCCGGGCCGGGGCGTTGCGCGGGCCGGTGGTCAGCAGCCGGTAGCGGTCGGTCAGCCGCTCCAGGATCTGGTCCAGCGTCAGCACCCGCAGCCGGGCCACCGCGAGCTCGATGGCCAGCGGTACGCCCTCCAGCGCCTGGCACAGAGCCGTGACCGTCGTGCAGTTGGCGTCGGTCACCTCGAAGCCTGGCAGAACCGCGGTGGCGCGCTCGACCAGCAGGCTCGCCGCCTCGTACCGGGCCAGGTCGCCGGGGGTGCACTCGAGGTCGGCCTCGGGCACCGACAGCGGCTGCACGGTCAGAGTCGCTTCGCCGGCGATCCGCAACGCCTGCCGGCTCGTGACCAGGATGCGCAGCTCGGGGCAGGTGCGCAGCAGGGTCTCGGCGAGGTCCGCGCAGGCCGCGACGAGATGCTCGCAGTTGTCGAGGATGAGCAGCACCTGCCGGTCGGCCAGGAACGTCGCCAGCCCCGGTGCGTCCGGGCTCACCGCTTCCTCGCGTACGCCCAGAGCCTCCGCCACGGTGACCGCGACCAGATCCGGGTCCCGCAGCTCGGCCAGCTCGACGAGCCACACGCCGTCGGCGAACGCCCGCCGCATCTCCAGCCCGACCCGCTGGGCGAGGCGGGTCTTGCCCACCCCGCCGGCGCCGGTCAGCGTGACCAGCCGGTTGGTGGAGAGCATCCGCCGTACGCCGGTCATCTCGTGGCGCCTGCCCACGAAGCTGGTGACCTCGGCGGGCAGGTTCCCGACGGAACCGCGCGCGCCTGTGGCGGTGCTCATACGAGCACGTTAGTGCGTACGTCCCCCGATCGCGGCGTGCCGGATGCCCAGGGACGCCTCCGCGCGGGCCGCGAGGGCGAGCCCGGCGCGCACCGGCGCCGCCACGGCCCGGCCGTCAGGCAGCAGCTCGCCGCAGTCGTCGAAGCTCACCACGCCGTTGCAGAGCAGGCTCCAGCCCTGCTCAGGGTGGGTGGCCACCACGCGGGCGGCTTCCCGGTCGGTGTCGGCCGCGCCCGGACAGGGCGGCACGTGTCTGCACTGCATCTGACTTCCTCCCGGCGCCAAGAGTTCGTCGCGACACGCCGGGCGGACACGGGAGAACTACCCGGGTGATACCCGAATCCCGGATCGTGGGTACTTTCCCCGGTGCCGCGGCCGGGCCGGTGGATCACGATGGGACCCCTCGATCACCGACGAGGAAGGGGCACCCATGGGCCGCCACGCGGCCGACCGGCCGGGCAGGCCGCCACTGCACGCCGACCTCTTCGCGCCCGCGCCGGGCACCGCCGCGGCGTACGCGGCGCGGGAGCGGGCCGCGGAGGCGTTCGACCGGCTCGTCGAGCCGCACCGGGACGCGCTGGAGGCGTACGTGCTGCGCCTGACCGACGGTGACCGGGCGGCGGCCGACAGCGTGCTCAAGGAGACCTTCTACCGCGCAGCGCAGGATCCTGCCCGCTACCCCCCGCGGGCTTCCGCCGTCCGGCCGTGGCTCGTCCTCACGGCGCGTACGGTGCTGCGCGACGGCGAGCGCTCCGCCCCTGCAGGGCACGACGACCGCCCCGTCGTCGCGCCGGCGGAGCGCTCGCCGTCCCCCCTCGCCGAGACCACGGTCGTCGGGGCGATGAACGACCTCGCGGACGCGCATCGCGAGATCCTCGTGGAGCTCTTCTACCAGGGCGTCTCCCTGGAGTCGGCGGCCGCCGCGCGCGGGGTGCCGGTCGCGACGCTCAAGTCCCGCCTGTACTTCGCCATGCGGGCCCTGCGGGCCGTGCTCGATCAGCGGACCGAGCCCGGCCCGGACCCCCGTCACCGCAGGTAGACGAGCCCGTCCGAGATCACCCCGGGGCGCCCGGCGGTGCCCTCCACCTCGATCTTCACGGTGTGCTCCGCGCTCGCACCCCACGAGCGCGTCCACACCGCGCGGCGGTGGAGCGCGTCGGGCGAGCGCAGATCCACCACGCCGGCCGGCTCGCCGTCCACGGACACCCGTACCCGGCCGGAGACCGAGGTGCGGCTGACCGCCAGCGCCGCGGACCGGCCGGTGAACGTCCAGCTCAGCGCGGCGCCCGCGGTGGTGGCCCGGAGCGCCGAACCGCCCAGGTACGCCGGGCTGCCGACCGCACGCCAGGTGCCCGTACGGTCCGCGGACGTTTCCGGCAGCACGACCGCCGTACGCGTCGCCGCCACCGACCGCGCGTTGCCCGCCCGGTCCGTGGCGCGCAGACCGTACGTGGCCGCGACGCCGGGCTTCACGGAACCGGCCCACGTGGTGGCTGTGGTGCCCACGTCCACGGTCGCCGGGCTGGTCAGCGTCACCGTCCGCAGGCCACCGGCGTCGCTCGCCGCCCAGCGCAGCCGTACGGGCACGATGCCGTTGAGCGAGCCCGGTCGCAGCGAGACGCTGGGCCCGGCGGTGAACTCGGGCAGCGTCCGGTCGGCGTACACCGCGGTGTCGGTGACGGCGATGCGGCCGTTGAGCGCGACCGCGCGGACCCGGACGATGTGCCGCCCCGGGGTGAGCTGCAGCAGCTGCTGGCGCTGTCCGGCCGGCACGGACGCGGCAGGCTCGCCGTCGACGTACAGGTCGTAGCGGTTCATCAGCGCGCTCACGGTGCCCACCTGCCAGAACGGCCGGATCGTGCCCCGGGTGAAGTACGTGCTCCCCACCCTGGTGGCCCCGTTGATCTTCGTCACCGTGAGGTCGGCGGGGCCGGCGGCGGCGAGACTGCGGATCGAGCCGAGCTGCGAATACAGCGTGTTGCCGGGGCACTCGGTCCGGCCGGTGTCGCGGTGCCCGGAGACGCGGTTGAGCATGGCTGTACTGCCGCGGGCGTACCGGTCGCTGCCGCTGGAGGTCATCGCCACGCGGCCGGCGGGCGGGTTGCCGGACGCCCCGATCTTGTACGCCGCCACCTGCGCGATGACCGTGCGGACCCGGGTGGACACGCCGCGCGAGCCGTACGACCCCAGCACCGCGATCGCGGAGCTGCGCGAGTTGAAGCCGAGCGTGTGCGCGCCGAGCACGGGCCGGGTGATCCCGCCCCGGCGCCCCTCGAACAACGTGCCGCACTTGTCGACCAGGAAGTTGTAGCCGATGTCGTTCCAGTGCTTGCTCTTGACGTGGTACGCCTGGATGCTCCGCAGGATCGCCGGCGACTGCGAGCAGCTGTAGTTGTTGGTGCCGGCCGTGTGGTGCACGAAGAGCACCTGCACGTCGCTGGTGTATTCCGGCGCGTTCTCGACCAGGTTCTCGTTGGCGCCCCACTGCGCGCGCGTCACCACGTCCGGGACCGGTCGCGGGGGCACGGTGACCTCCAGCGCCCGCGGGACCGGGGCGGGCGCGGGCGTACCGGGATCGATCAGGTCGACCCGCAGCCCGGCCGGGAGGGGCGTGGTGCGGGCCGGGCCGGCCTCGACGCGCGCCTCGACGGCGTCGGACGGGCCCACCCACAGCGGGTCGGTGCTGCCACGGACGCCGTGCCGGTCCACCGAGCCCGGCTCGGCGGGATCGGCACCGTCGGCCTCGAGCGTCTGCCAGGGCGTCCACGTGCCGCCGGCGGTCGAGCGGGTGCGTACCTGCACCGCGCCGGTGAGCTTTGCCGCCGGGTCGGTCCAGGTGACGCCGACCAGGCTGAACGGGCCGGTGGAGCGTGGCGCGACCGTACGCGCCGCCGCCGACCCGTCCCGCAGCGTGCCCGGCGCCGCGAAGCCCCGGGGCGACGACCCGGTGGCCGGCCCGAGGTCGATGGTCTGGAGGCTGGGCTCGGTGCCGGTGCGCGCGGCCTCGAGCAGGTCCGGCCGGTGCCCGCCGCTTCCCAGGACCACCGTCGCGCCACTCAGGGCGACTGCCGTGGTCAATGCCGTACTGATGACTCGCCTGTGCACGTGCTTCACGCGTTTCCCCCCGCGAAAGACTTGGATCGGCGCAGATCAGGATGAAACGTACGCGTCCGGCGGGGGTGCCGTAGCCGTTTCCGCAGACACCGGATCCGCATCACAGGGGATCGTTAATGCCCCCGCGCGCGGTGCCGATGGGAGGATGTGACCTCCGTGCTCGCCCCCCAGCGCGCGGAAGCCGTGCCCACGCCGCCGGCCTCCGCCCGGCCCGCGCCGCCGCCGCGCAGCAAGGCCGTGGCCTGGTCGTACATCGGCGCGGCCGGGGTCCTGCTGGCCTGGTTCGCGGCCGGCCCGGAGTGGCTGCGGCTGCCGCTCATGGCCGTCGCCGTCGCCGGCGGGCTCGCTGCCATGGCGTACGGGGCGCAGCGCGTCGCGCTCCCCGCCGGGCGGGCACCCTGGCAGGCCCTGCACCTGAGCGCGTGGATGTTCTTCATCGCCATCGTGATCCGCGGCGTGGTACCCGGCGCGGGCGCCGCCCCGCCCACCGCGATGGCCCTGTTCCCGGATGCCTTCGTGCTGGTCGGGTATCTGATGATGGCGTACGCCTTCGGCAGCATGCTGCGCCGCCGGCGGGCCGCCGAGGACGACCCGGCACGGGTGGACGCCGTCCTGGTCGGGCTCGCTGCGGCGTTCATGTGCTGGACGTACCTGATGGTGCCGTCGATGGCGCACCCCGAGCTCTCCGTCACCAGGATCTCGAACTCCGTCTTCCCCGTGATCGACGTCGTGATCCTGGTGCTCGTCGCTCAGCTCGCGCTCTCCGGCGGCGCGCGCCAGCCCTCGCTGTGGCTGCTGATCGGCGCCGCCACGGTGATGTTCACCGGCGACTTCCTGTTCATCCTCCGCGACGGCGCGCTGGGCGAGGTGTCGCAGCACACCCTCGACGTGCTGTTCACCGCGACGTTCCTGCTGGTCGGCGCCGCCGCGCTGCATCCGTCGATGCGGACGCTGACCGAGCCGCAGCGGATCGTGGTCAAGGAGGTCAGCAAGGTCCGGACCGCCCTGATCGGGGTGGCGGTGACCGGCCCCGTCGTCATCACGACCGTCGAGCCGCCGGGCGGGCTGCTGCACGGCACGGTCCGCGCGGTCCTGTGCGTGCTGCTGGTCCTCACCGTGCTGTACCGGGTGGTGCGCTCCAACGACTCGCGGGCGCGGGCCGAGCGTGTCACGCGGCGACGCGCCACCCACGATCCCCTCACCGACCTGCCCAACCGCGAGCTGCTCGCGGAGACCGTCGAACGCTGGGGTGACGAGGCGGCCGCCGACCAGCTCGAGATCAGCCTGCTCTTCATCGACCTCGACCGGTTCAAGATGGTCAACGACCACTGGGGGCACCAGGTCGGCGACGAGCTGCTCTGCGCGGTCGCCGGCCGGCTCGGCGCGCAGGTGCGCTCGCAGGACCTGGTCTGCCGCATCGGCGGCGACGAGTTCGTCATCGCGCTGGCCAGCCCGTCGCACTCCGCGCTGGCCGAGTCGCTGGCCGGCCGGGTGCTCGAGGAGTTCGCCCGCCCGTTCGAGCTGTCCGTCGGCAACGTGGTGATCTCCGCGTCGATCGGCGTCGCCAAGTCGTACGGCGGGGCGCACGCGCTCGAGCTGATCCGCGACGCCGACACCGCGATGTACAAGGCGAAGGGGTCCGGGCGCAACGCGTACGCGCTGTTCGACACCTCCCTGCGCGAGCAGGTCCGCGACAGGATGAACCTGGAGCAGGCGCTGCGCAGCGCCCTGCCGCGCGGCGAACTGGCCGTGCACTACCAGCCCATCGTCGACCTGGCGACCGGCGAGCTCGACGGCTTCGAGGCGCTCATGCGCTGGCAGCACCCCGAGCTGGGCAACGTGTCGCCGCTGGACTTCATCCCGGTGGCCGAGGAGACCGGCTTGATCGTCGAGAGCGGCGCGTGGCTGCTGCGCGAAACGGCCGCCCAGCTGGCCGCCTGGCGGGCTGAGCGCGGCCCGCACGCCCGGCCGCTGCACGTGTCGGTCAACGTGTCCGTCCGGCAGCTGCGCGACGGCGCGCTCGTCGACATCGTCCGCGACGTGCTCGCGAGCACCGGCCTGCCGCCCGAGGCGCTGTGGCTGGAGATCACCGAGTCCGGCGTCATGGAGGACCTGGAGACCGCGCTGGCCACCCTGCAGGCGCTGCGCGGGCTGGGCGTCACCCTCTGCATCGACGACTTCGGTACGGGCTACTCGTCGCTGAGCTACCTCAACCGGCTGCCGGTCGGCATCGTGAAGCTCGACCGCTCGTTCGTCTCCGAGGTGGGCAGGCACGGCGCGAACGAGTCCATCGTGCGCGCGGTCCTCGCCATGACCGGGGCGATGAACCTGCGGGTCGTCGCCGAGGGCGTCGAGACCGAGGGGCAGCGGGACTGGCTCCGCGAGCAGGGCTGCGACCTCGCCCAGGGCTGGCTGTACGGCAAACCCGCCCCGCCCGCGGCACACGCCGGCCGGGTCTGAGCGCTCACCCGTCCACGACCAGCACCACCTTGCCGCGGCCGTGGCGGGACTCGACCGCGGCATGTGCCTCGGCGACGGCGGTCAGCGGGTAGGCGCGTACCGGCATCGTCACGAGTCCCCGGGCGGCCAGCGCGACGACCTCGGCCAGCCGGGCGGGGGAGCGGCCGGCCCGGACCACGCGCGTGCCGTGCTCGGCTGCCGCGGCGTCGTCCACGATCGTGCCGATCCGCTCGCGGGGCACGCCGAGCGCCACGGACTGGGCGATCGCCTCGCCGCCCGCCGCGTCCAGGGCCACGCTCACCGCGCCGATGGCCCGTACCGCCTGCACCAGGCCGTCGCCGTACGTGACCGGGATCGCGCCGAGCTGCCGCAGGTACGCGTGGTTCGCCGGGCTCGCCGTACCGATCACCGTGGCCCCGGCGAGGCGCGCGAGCTGGGTGGCGACCGTGCCGACCGACCCGGCCGCGGCGTGCATCAGCAGCACGTCTCCGGCGCCCACCCCGAGCTCCCGCAGGGCCCCCGACGCCGTCTGGGCGGCGGCGACCAGCGCGGCGGCGACCGGGAAGTCCAGCTCCGGCGGCTTGGCGACCACCGTGTCCGCGGCGACGACGACGTGCGTGGCCTGACCGTTGAGCATCGTCGAGCCGAGCACGGCGTCGCCCGGGGAGAGCCCGGTCACCCCCTCGCCCAGCCGGTCGACCACCCCCGCGTACTCCTGGCCGACCTGCTGCGGGAAACGCACCGGGACCGGCGCGATCCGGCCGTGCCGGACGGCCACGTCGAAGGGCTGCACCCCGGCGGCGCGGACGCGGACCCTGACCTGACCCGGGCCGGGTTCGGGATCCGGCAGGTCGGCGAGGCGCAGGACATCGGGCGGACCGAAGCGGTCGAACACGGCGGCTCTCATGGGCGCCACTGTGCAAGCTGAAGCGGAGTTGAGGTCAAGGGTGCACCGCGGGAGTCTTGACACCCGGCCGAGCGGGGCCGCCGGGCGACCTCCCGGTCACGATCGGGGGCACGCCCGCGACCGCCGGGCCCGGCGTCGCTACCGTTGTCGGGTGTCTGAGATCCCGTGGTGGGGGTTGCCCCTCATCGCCGCAGTGTCCGCCCTGGCCGGGGCGGGTGCGACGCTTCTGGTGTCCGCCCGCGACAACTACCTGCGCAGCCGCGCCAAGCGCACCCGGCGCTGGTACGCCGAGCGCCGAGACGCGTATGTGGCGTTGCTGACGCAGTTCGAGCGGGCGTCGTACCGGATGCGCGCCGCGCTGGACGGCGGCCAGCCGATGCCCGGCCCGTACACGTATCTCGACGAGGTCGGCCCGGCGCTGATGCAGGTACGCCTGCTCGCCTCGGGGCAGGTCCGCAGCGCCGCGCTCGCCGTGCACCTGCTGCTGGAGAAGCTGTACGCGGCCCGTCCCACGCCACCGCCGGGGGTGGACCCGGCCAAGTCGCCGCGGGAGATGCTCGGGCACGTACCGCTGGTGATGCAGCAGCTGGAGGCGGCCATCCGCGAGGAGCTCGGCATCGAGGTCACGCCGCCGCCCCCGCTTCCGGACGGGACGGCGCCGCGGTCACTGCGGGGCTACCTGCGGCGGGGGTCGTCGGCGTCCCGCGAGTCGAGCGTCACTGGGTGATCTTGCCCGGACCGCGGGATCATCGAGTCCGGTGCAGGACTCGCTGGGGAGGCGTCCATGTCGGGCTTGTCGGTCACGGAGGCGGTCGTTCGGAGCGGGGTGGTGGCGGTTCTGCGCGCACCGACCGCGGATGCCTTCTCAGCCATGAGTGATGTGCTCGTCGAGGCCGGCATCACCGCGCTCGAGGTGACGCTCACCTCCCGCGGGGCGATCGAGGCCATCGGCGGGCTTCGCCGCCGGCTGCCCGCGCACGTGGTGGTCGGCGCCGGCACCGTGCTCACCCCCGACGACGCCAAGGCCAGCATCGACGCGGGCGCGGCCTTCCTGGTGTCCCCGGTCTCCGTGCCCGGGATCGAGGGCTTCGACGTGCCGGCGTACCCGGGTGCGTTCACGCCGAGCGAGATCTTCGCGGCCGCCCGCACCGGCGCGCCGCTGATCAAGCTCTTCCCGGCCTCGGTGGTGGGCCCGCGCTATCTCAAGGACCTGCACGGTCCGCTGCCCGGGGTACGGATCATGCCCACCGGCGGCATCGAGATCGCCGACGTGGCGGCCTGGCTGGCCGCGGGCGCCGCGGCGGTCGGGCTGGGCGGGCCGCTGATCGGCGACGCCGCCGCCGGTGGCAGCCTCGCCAAGCTGGCCGAGCGGGCGCGCCGGGCGGTCGACGCCGTCGCGTACGCGCGCGCATGACCGGCCTGCTCACCTTCGGCGAGACCATGGGCCTGGTCGCCGCCGACGGCATCGGACCGCTCGAGCACGCCCGCGGCTTCCGCTTCGGCATCGGCGGGGCGGAGAGCAACGTGGCCATCGGCGTGGCCCACCTCGGCTCGGCCGCCACCTGGATCGGCCGGGTCGGCCGGGACGCGACCGGCGACCTCGTCGAGCGGCGGCTGCGCGCCGAGGGCGTGGCCGCGGTGGTGATCCGCGACCCCTCCTTCACCGGCCTCATGGTCCGGCACCGCCGCACGGGCGCGCTCCAGCACGTCGACTACCACCGGGCCGGCAGCGCGGGCTCGCGGCTGAGCCCCTCGGACATCCCGGTCGACGCGCTGCAGGCGGCGGACCTGCTGCACGTCACCGGCATCACGCCGGCGCTCAGTGACTCCGCCCGCGCGGCCGTCTTCCAGGCGGTCGAGACGGCCCGGGCCGCCGGCGTGCCGGTCAGCGTGGACGTCAACTACCGCGCCAAGCTGTGGTCCCGCTTCGACGCCGGCCCGGTCCTGCTCGACCTCGTCTCGCGGGCCGACATCGTCTTCGCCGGCCCGGACGAGGCGGCGATCGTGGTCGACGGGCCACCGGTCGCCGGCCTGGCGAAGCTCGGCCCGGCCGAGGTGATCGTCAAGGACGGCCCGCGCGGCTGCACGGCGCTGATCGCCGGCGACACGTTCACCGTGCCCGCCCTCGACGTGACAGTGGTCGACCCGGTCGGGGCAGGCGACGCGTTCGTCGCCGGCTACCTCGCCGACCGGCTCGCCGGCGCGGCGCCCGCGGCCCGGCTGGAGACGGCGGTGGCGGCGGGGGCGTGGGCGGTGACGCTGCCCGGCGACTGCGAGGGCCTGCCGTCGCGCGACGACCTCGCCGCCCTGCGATCGGCCACGGACGACGTGGTCCGCTGACGGCCTGCGCCCGCCGCGGACCGCAAGACGCCCGCCGAGCTCGGCCCCGCCACGCCGCGCGGACGTGCCGGCGGCCGGGGCCGGCTGTCAGGTGATGCCGCCGTCGGCGTGCAGGTTCTGGCCGGTCACCCAGCCGCCGTCCGGGCCGGCCAGGAACGCGACCACGGCCGCGATGTCGGCGGGCTGCCCGAGCCGGCCCAGCGGGGTCCTGTTCGCCGCCGCCTCCAGCGCCTCCGGCGGGTTGGTGGACCGCAGCAGCTCGGTGTCGGTGGCGCCCGGTGACACGACGTTGGCGGTGATGCCGCGGGCGCCCAGTTCCCGGGCCGCCACCGCGGTGAACTGCTCGACCGCGCCCTTACTGCCCACGTAGAGACTGCCGCCCGGGGGCTGCCGGGCGGTGTTGAGCGTGGAAACTGTGATGATCCGGCCGTTGTCGCGCATGTGGCGGGCCGCGTACCGGATCGCGAGGAACGTCGCCCTGGCGTTGACGGCGAAGATCCGTTCGTAGTCCGCCTCGGTGATCTCGGCGATGGGCGTGGCCCGGAAGGAGGCCGCCGCGTTGGCCACCAGGATGTCCAGCTCGTCCCCGGCGTGCCCGAGCAGAGCTTCCACCGCGGCCGGCTCGGCGAGATCGGCCCGGACGCCGCGTGCGCCCGGCACCGCCGCCTCCACCGCCCGGGCCTCGTCGCCCCGGCTGAGGTAGCCGAAGATCACCCGGGCGCCGTCGCTCGCCAGCCGCTCCACGATCGCCCGGCCGATGCCGCGCGATCCTCCTGTCACCACTGCCGTCTTGCCGGTCAAGGTCCCCGTCATGCCGTCGCACCTTACCGGCCGATGTGGATCCCGGCGTTGCGTCGGTGACCGGATCGTTCCGGTGCCGGGCGGGTCCGTGCCTTATGCCGCGGCCCGCCCGGGCCTGAGGATGGACCCATGACCAACGCGCTCATCGTCATCGACGTCCAGGAATCGTTCCGCGCCCGGCCGCTCTGGCGGGCGGTCGGCACCCCCGACATCGCCGCCCGGGTCCAGCGCCTCGTCGACGCCGCCCGCGCCGCCGGCGACCTCGTCGTCTGGGTGCTGCACGCCGAGCCCGGCAGCGGCGGCGTGTTCGACCCGGCCTCCGGGCACGTCCGCGTGTTCGCGGAGCTCGAGCCCCACCCCGGCGAGCCGGTGCTCACCAAGACCTCGCACAACGCCTTCACCACCACGAATCTGCAGCAGGTGCTGACCGCGCGGGGCGTACGGCACCTGACGGTGTGCGGCATCCGGACGGAACAGTGCGTCGAGACCACCGCGCGGCTCGGGTCGGATCTCGGGTACGCCGTCACGTTCGTCACCGACGCCACCGCCACGTTCCCGATCCCGCACTGGGAAGCCCCGGCCGACCAGACCGTGGAGGAGCTGCTGGCGGATCCGCGTACGCTGAGCGCCGCAGACGTCGTGGCCCGCACCGAGTACGCGCTCGCCGGCCGGTTCGCCACCGTCACCACCGTCGCCGAGCTGACCGGGGAGCTGACCGGATCGTGATCCGAGCCGTGTTCGTCCTCGTGCCGCAGCTGCACCTGCTGGACCTGGCCGGTGCCGCTCAGGTGTTCTCCACCGCGGCCGACTTCGGGCACGACTACCGGCTGACGTACGTCGCGGAGCAGCCCGACGTCCCGACCCACCAGGGCGTCGGGCTGCGCGCCGACACCACCTGGCCACGGCTCGGGCCGGACGACCTGATCGTCGTCCCGGGCTGGCGGTCACCGCACCTGATCGGCAGCGGCCACCTGGAGGACGACTCGCTGCGTCGCATCGCCGCCCACCACGCGTCCGGCGGGACGGTGGCGAGCGTCTGCGCGGGAGCCGACGCCCTCGGCCGCGCCGGCCTGCTCGACGGGCGCCGTTGCACCACCCACCACGACGTCCAGGACGAGCTGGCCCGGCGCTACCCGCGGGCCACCGTCGTGCGTGACGTGCTGTACGTCTCCGACGACCGCGTCATCACCTCGGCGGGGATCGCCAGCGGCATCGACCTCGCCCTGCACCTGGTCGCGATGCGGCACGGCCCGGCCGCCGCGGCCCGGGTGGCCCGCCAGATGGTGGTGTACGCCCGCCGCAACGGCGACGACCACCAGGTCAGCGCGATGCTGCGGCACCGCGGGCACCTCAGCGACGTCGTGCACCGCGTGCAGGACCGCATCGACGCCTGTTTCGCCGAGCCACTGCCGCTGGCGGACCTGGCAGCGCAGGCGGGGGTCAGCGAGCGCACCCTGACTCGCCGCTTCGAGGACGCGACGGGCCGTACGCCCCTGCGCTACCAGCAACTCCTGCGGCTGGAACGCGCGGAGCACCTGATCAGCCACGGGTCGACGGTCGAGGCGGCGGCCCGCGCGGTCGGCTTCGGCGACGCCCGCATGCTGCGCCGGCTGCGGGCGCGCGGCGAGGACGCGCCGGTCACACCGTGACGGCGGCTGTGCTGCGGACGAGCTCGGCGAGGTCGTCGCGGCCCGGGCTGTCCGGCACGGGCGGGCGCCAGCCGGACGCGTACATCGCGCGGGCCGCCGGTTCCACCTGCGCCAGCGTCGCGGGCAGCGCCGTCATCGACAGGTACGGCCCGACGACGGGCATCAGCGACGGGTCGTGCTCCGCGGCCGCGACGATGTGGCCCGACGTCAGCGGGCGGCCGAGGTCGACGTCCCCGCCGGCGAGCTGGCGTACCTGGTCGCGGTCCCAGGCGCGGTGGTCGTCGAACCAGGGGCGGATCCGCTCGGCCCGCCCGGAGGCGTTGACGACGAGGTCCGCGGGGAGCTCCCGGCCGTCCACCCGCAACCCGGCCGCCCGCCCGCGCGACCGCAGCACGTCGTCGATGTGGCCGCGGACCAGCGTCACGCCGCTCCGGGCCAGGGCGGCCTCCCGCAGGACCCGCTCGAAGAGGCTGCGGCGGCAGCGCAGGCCGATGACCATGGCCGGGCGTCCGTTCGCGGCCGGGGCGATCGACAGCTCGGCGCCGGCGGCGAACACCGAGTCGGGATGCTGTCACGCCCGATAGGCTCGGCCGATGGAGATCGCGGGGCTGGTCCTCGCCGCGGGCGCCGGGCGCCGGTACGGGATGCCCAAGGCGCTCGTGCCGTGGCATGGCCGCCTGCTCGTGCAGCGCACCGCCGACGTGGCCGCGGAGGCCGGGCTCGCCCGCACTGTCGTGGTGGTCGGCGCGCAGGCCGAGCGCGTCCGTGCCGCGGCGCCGGAGCTGACCCTCGTCGAGAACCCCGCCTGGGATACCGGCATGGCGTCGTCGCTGCGGGCCGGGCTGGCAGCGCTGGGCGCGACGGCGGCCGGGGCAGCGGTGGTCCTGCTGGTCGACATGCCCGGCGTCACCCCCGCAGCGGTACGCCGCATCGCCGCGTACGCGACCCCGTCGGCCCTGGCGATGGGCGGGTACGCCGGCCGCCGCTCGCATCCGGTGCTGCTGGGCCGCGACCACTGGGACGGCATCGCCCGCAGCGCGTCGGGTGACCGAGGCGCCCGGGACTACCTGCGCGCCCACGCCGGCGAGGTGCGCGTCGTGCCGGTCGGTGACGTGGCCGACGACACCGACCTCGACGTTCCCGCAGCGCATGCGTGACCTGCTGGGACCCCTGGCCGACGCCTGGCGGGCCGGCGAGCGGGCCGGGCTGGCGACCGTCACCGCTACCTGGTCCAGCGCGCCCCGGCAGCCCGGCGCGGCGATGCTGGTCCGCGCGGACGGTACGGCGCTGGGCAGCGTCTCGGGCGGCTGCGTGGAGGGCGCGGTGTACGAGCTGTGCCGAGAAGTAGCGGAGTCGGGCGAGCCGCGTACGGTCCAGTTCGGCGTCACGGACGACGACGCCTTCGGCGTGGGGCTGCCGTGCGGCGGAACGATCGAGCTGTTCGTGGAGCCGGCCGGCTTCCCGGAGGCGGAGGTGCTCGCCGCCGAGGTGGCCGCCGACCGGCCGGTGGCCCTCCTGACCGGGGTGGCGGGCCGGGTTCGTGCCCGGCACCTCGTACTGACGCCGGAGCGGCGGTGGGGATCGCTCGGCGGGGACGCGATCGACGAGGCCGCCACCGAGCGCGGCCGGGCGCTGCTCGCCGCCGCCGAGAGCGGCCCGGTCCGGCTCGGGGACGGGGCGACAGTGCTGGTCACCTCGTTCCCGCCGGCCGCCCGGATGCTCGTCTTCGGCGCCGGCGACCACGCGGCGGCGGTCGCGCGGATCGGTGGCTTCCTCGGCTACCGGGTCACGGTGTGCGACGCCCGGCCGGTGTTCGCCACGGCCGGTCGGTTCCCGGGCGCCGAAGTGGTGACGGAGTGGCCGCACCGCTACCTGGCCGGCGAGGCCGCGGCGGGCCGGGTGGACGGGCGTACGGCCGTGTGCGTCCTGACCCACGACCCGAAGTTCGACGTGCCCGTGCTCGAGGTGGCGTTGCGGCTGCCGCTGGCGTACGTGGGCGCGATGGGCTCACGGCGTACGCACGACGACCGGCTCGCACGGCTCCGCGAGGCGGGGCTGGGCGCGGAGGAGCTGGACCGGCTCAGCTCGCCGATCGGGCTGGACCTCGGCGCCCGTACGCCGGAGGAGACCGCGGTGAGCGTGGCCGCGGAGATCGTGGCGCTGGGCCGGCACGGCTCGGGGCGGCGGCTCTCCGGCACCTCGGGCCCGATCCACGGCGGCGGGATGATCTGATGGCCCGGTGCTGCACCTACGGATCATCTGCCCGCCGGACCGGACCGCCGCGGTCGAGGAGCTGCTGACCGGCGACGATGCGGTCACCCATGTCGTGGTGCTGCCGGGCACGGCCCGCGACCCGCACGGCGACCTGGTGCTGTGCGACGTCGTCCGGGAGGGCACCAGCGACCTGATCGCCGCGCTGCGCGAGCTCGGCGTGGAACGCGACGGCTCGATCATGCTGGAGAAGGTGGACACCACGCTGTCCGCGGCCGCGACGCGCGCCGAGAAGCGGGTGCCCGGGCTCGGCGTCGACGCCGTCGTCTGGGAGGAGGTCGAGCAGACCACCGCCGCCGAGAGCGAGCTGTCCTGGGCGTTCCTCACCTTCATGATGGTGGCGACCGTGATCGCCGGCATCGGCGTGCTCCTGGATCAGCCGATCCTCATCGTCGGCGCGATGGTCGTCGGCCCCGAGTTCGGCCCGCTCGCCGCGTTCTGCGTGGGCGTCGTCAGGGGCCGCTGGGACATGGTGCGCCGGGCGCTCGGCTCGCTGGCCGCCGGGTTCGCCGCCGGTATGACGGTCACCGTCGCGACCACCTGGCTGCTGGACGCGCTCGACCTGGTGGACAGGTCGATGCTGCTCGGCGACCGGCCGCTGACCAGCTTCATCTGGCAGCCGGACGCGCTCAGCTGGGTGGTCGGGTTCCTGGCCGGCATCGCCGGGATGCTCTCGCTGACCTCGGCGAAGGCGGGCACGCTGGTCGGCGTGCTGATCTCGGTGACCACGGTCCCGGCCGCCGCCAACGCGGCCGTGGCGCTCGCGTACGGGGTGACGAACGAGGCCACCGGCTCCGCGCTGCAACTGCTGATCAACATCGCCGCGATCGTGACCGCCGGGGTGCTCACCCTGCTCGTGCAGCGGACCGCCGGCCGCCTCAGGGCCAGACCGGGCAGGAGCTGAGCTCGCGGAGGCTGCTCAGCCGGCACGGCTCGTCGAGGGGCCCCCGGCCCGGCCGGTCGAGATGCGCCGCGTGCAATCCGGCGGCGCGGGCCGCCACCACATCCAGCGCGTGGTTGTCGCCGACGCTGAGCACCTCGCCCGGGGCCAGGCCCCAGCTCCGGCACGCCCGACGGAACGCCTCGGGATCGGGTTTCGCCACGCCCAGGCCGTCCACCGTGAACACCGGGCCGGCCAGCCCGCTCAGACCCGTACGGGCCAGCTTCCTGTTCTGTTGCACCGTGGAGCCGTTGGTCAGCACGGCGGCCCGCAGCCCGGCCGCCGCGATCATCCGCAGCGCGTCCGCCGCGTCGTCGAACGCGCGCCACGCCGCCTCGTAGTGCCGCAGGTAGCCGGCGAAGACGTCATCCAGTTCCGCGTCGCTGCCGTCCGTACCCAGGAAATCGCGCAACCGGCGACGGCGCTGCTCCGCGTAGCTGATCGTGCCCGCCCGCCAGGCCGCGAGGTGCGGCTCCTCCAGGGCGGTCCACCGCGCGACCGCCTCGTCGGTGGCCGGCAGGCCGATCGACGGCAGCCAGGCCCGCACGCCCGCGTCCGCGGCGGACCGGTGGTCGAAGAGCGTCCCGTCGAGGTCCAGCAGCACACCGCGCAGTGACACGCCGGGCATCCTATGCTCGGCAGTCGTGGACATCCCGCCGATACCCCTGGGGACGTGGCCCACGCCGCTCGAGCCGGCGCTGCGCCTCGCGGTCGCGCTGAACCTCGGCGAGCTGTGGATCAAACGCGACGACCTGACCGGCCTGGGCGGCGGCGGCAACAAGGTCCGGAAACTGCAGTATTCCTGCGCGCAGGCGGTCAAAGCGGGAGCGACGGCGCTGGTCACCACGGGTGCGCCGCAGTCCAACCACGCCCGGCTCACCGCGGCCGCGGCCGCCCGGCTCGGGCTGCGCTGCACGCTCGTGCTGCGCGGGCACCCACCGGCGGAACGCCGCGGCAACCTGATCCTCGACGACCTCGCGGGCGCGACGGTCGTCTGGGCCGGCGACGCGCCTCTCGACGAGGTGGCCGCCGCCCAGGACGGCTACCTGATCCCGTTCGGCGGCACCTCCGCGTTCGCCGCCCGCGGGTACGTCGACTGCGCCCGGGAGCTGCTCACCCAGCTGCCGGAGCTGGACACGGTGGTGGTCGCGCTCGGCTCGGGAGGCACGATGGCCGGCCTGGTCGCGCACCTCGGCCCGGAACGGGTGTGCGGCGTCGACACCGGCGCGCTGCCCGACCCGCGCGGGACCGTCGCGGCGCTGCTGGCCGAGATGGGACGGCCCGTGGACCCGGCCGCGCTGCGCATCGACGGCTCCCAGGTCGGCGCGGGCTACGCGACGCTGACCGAGCCGGTACGGGCCGCGCTGTCCCTGGCCGCCCGGACCGAGGGGCTGTTCCTGGATCCGACGTACACCGGCCGCGCGTTCGCGGGGCTGTGCGCGGACCCGCCCGCCGGCAAGGTCGTGTTCCTGCACACCGGCGGCCTGCCCGGCCTCTTCGGCCACCCCGGTTTCTAGAGCCGCGTCGCCGTCCGGACGAGGCCGGCGACGCCGCGGGAGCGGCTGTGCGGCGGCCAGGCGATGACCGTGGTGACCATGGGCGCGTCCGGCACCGGCACGACGACCAGTTCGCCGGGCAGGTGGGGCCGGGCCGACTCGGGCAGCACCGCGGCCGCCCGGCCCAGCCCGATCAGCTGGAGCAGCTGGGCGTGGTCGCGTACCTCCGGCCCGGGGCCGGCGGGATAGGTCCCGTCCCGGCCGCGCCATCGGGGCAGCGGCAGTCCGGACAGCTCGCTCACCTCGGCGGCACGTACCGAGGCCCGGCCGCTGAGGGGATGGCCGCCCGGCAGGACCAGCACCTGACCCTCGGTCCGCAGCTCCTCGACGTCGAACCCGGACACCGAGTCGAACGGCCGGTGCAGCAGCGCCACGTCGGCCCGGCCGTCGCGCAGCAGCCGTTCCTGCTCGCCGATCCCGCACAGCAGCACGTCCACGGGCACGGCGTCGGGTTCGGCCGCGTACGCGTCGAGCAGCTTCGCCAGCAGTTCGCCGGCCGCGCCCGCCTTCGTGGCCAGCACCACGCCGGCCGTGCCATCCCCGGCCTGCGCGGCCCGCCGGGTGCGTCGCTCGGCCGCCTCCACCGCGTCCAGCGCCGCCCGTGCCTCGCGCAGGAGCACCGCCCCGGCCTCCGTCAGGCCGACCGACCGGCTGGTGCGTCGGAGCAGCGTCGCGCCGAGGCGCCGTTCTAGCCGGCTGATCGCCCGGGACAGCGGCGGCTGGGCGATGCCGAGCCGCTCCGCCGCCCGGCCGAAGTGCAGCTCCTCGGCGACGGCGACGAAGTACCGCAGCTCCCGCGTCTCCACGCCGCCATCGTATCCCCGGATCGATACCCGGGAGGTATCGCCGGCCACCCGTTCGGTGTTGGTCGCCGCGATGAGACGCGGACAGGATCGAGGACATGAGCGATCGAACAATGGCGCTGGTCACCGGCGCGAACAAGGGCATCGGGTACGAGATCGCGGCGGGCCTCGGGGCGCTCGGCTGGCAGGTCGGGGTCGGCGCCCGTGACGAGGAGCGCCGGGAGGCCGCGGTGGCGAAGCTGCGCGCGGGTGGGGCCGATGCTTTCGGCGTACCGCTGGACGTGACCGACGGCGCGAGCGTGACCGCCGCCGCCCGGCTGATCGAGGACCGGGCCGGCCGCCTCGACGTGCTGGTCAACAACGCGGGCATCACCGGCGGCCGGCCGCAGGAGCCGACCCTCGTCGACCCCGCGACGATCCTGGCCGCCGTGGACGTCAACGTGCTCGGCGTCGTCCGCGTCACCAACGCGATGCTGCCGCTGCTGCGCCGCTCCGCCTCGCCGCGGATCGTCAACATGTCCAGCACCGTCGGCTCCCTGACCCGGCAGTCGACACCCGGTGCGCAGGTCGGCCCCATCGCGGCCGCGTACTCGACGTCGAAAACGTTCCTCAACGCCGTCACCGTGCAGTACGTCAGGGAGCTGCGGGACACGAACATCCTGATCAACCTGGCGTGCCCGGGCTACACCGCGACCGACCTGAACGCCTTCAGCGGCGTGCGTACCCCGGAACAGGGCGCGGCGATCGCGATCCGGCTCGCCACCCTGCCCGACGACGGCCCGACCGGCGGCTTCTTCGACGACGAGGGCGAGATCCCCTGGTGACCGTCCGTCCTCAGCGGACCGCCGCGGGCAGACCTCGCAGAGCTGCCAGCCCCAGGGCGGAACGCGGCTGGTAGGCGGTCCGCCACAGGCCGCCGTGCGCCGCGCCGAACGCCTCGTCCCGCCAGGCCTGCGGCGCCGCGGCCCGCGGGTTGCGCAGCTGGTGCACGAGCAGTGCCGCCATGAGCCGGTTGCTGGTGGCCGGTTCGAAGACCTCCACCCCGAACAGGTGCGCGCCCGCGTACGCCGCCGCCAGCAGCCGGTTGCTCGTCACCGATCGGGTCCGGGTGGGCGGCGCGACGGAAAGACTGACCGTCGTGCCGGCCTGCCGGGCCACCGCCGCGCGCCAGCGCTGGATCCGCTTGGCCAGCGCGTAGTTCGGCCCCTGCTGCGGCACGAGGCTGTCGGCGATGCCCGGGTCCGCGCCCTCCGGATAGTTCGGGGTCAGCAGCCGCTCCGCGGAGAACAGGTGGGCGAGGCGGGCGGTCCGCGAACGCTCGCGATACCGGGCTGTGGACTGCGCCACGGCTTCGCCGGGCACCGCGAAGACGTCGGTCGGGGTCGCGAGGAACGCCAGCGCCGTGTCGCGCCGCTGCGCCATGACATGGACGGAGACAGCGTCCACAGCCGCGGACAGCCGGGCGTACGCCGCACCGGGCGCGTACACGTAATTGCCCAGCACCAGCCGCCCGGGCATGCCGAGCAGCCAGCGCGCGACCCCGGGCAGCCCGCTGAGCAGGTCCACGCCGGCGGTCTCCACCGAGGTTCCGGGCGCGATCAGCGTCCCGGCGCTGCGGCGTGCCGTCGCAGCCACCCGCGCCCACAGCTCGGGCCGCGGCAGGTCGACGCCCACCACCGTGGCACCCCAGCCGAGCGCGGCAGGCAGCGGTCCCATCTCCGCGCCGGCGCCCAGCACGACGAGCCGGTGATCGGAGAGGTCCAGCCAGCCCGGGTTCGCCACCACCTCGCGGACCATCCCGGCGCACGACGCCTCGATGCTGCCGGCGGCGACCCACGCGTCGAGGCGCCGGAGCAGCGAGTCGCCCCGCAGCAGCTCCCCGCGCCACGGCACGATCAGCTCACGCTCCGGCTCGCCCTCGCCCGTGACGGTCACCGTGCCGGGCGGCTCCTCATCGCCCTCGAACACCGAGCCGAGCGGCGCGTCCCCGCCCGCCCGTTCGACGGCCATCCGGCGGTGCACCGACTCGAGGCCGGCCGCGGCGAGGTCGTACCCGTCGTCCAGGCCTGCCTCCACCAGCGCCCGGAAGTGCCGCAGATAGCCCTTGCGCCAGTCGCGTTCGTCCGCCGCGGCGTCGGCGGCCGCGGGGTCGGCGGCCCGCAGGGCGTCGGCGACCACCGCACGCCCGAGCTCCGAGCTGCTGCGCCGACCGTCCGCACCGCGGGGAAACACGACCTCGTTCACGCCGCACAGTATGGCCGTACGGTCCTCCTACCGCGGGAGGAGGAGCCCCGGCCGCGGGGACGACCGGACGGACCGGCGGTCGGGCGAAACGGCGCGTCGTGCCGGACAGCATCAGCGGTATGACTTCCGTGCCGCGCCTGCACCGCCCGTTGATGGTCCTCACCGCCGCCATGGCGGCGCTCGTCGTGGTCGCCGCGGTGGGCATCGTCGCCGATCCCCGCGTCCTGACCGGCATGCCGATCTGG
The DNA here is from genome assembly GCF_016464385.1 of Nucisporomicrobium flavum. Taxonomy (GTDB): domain Bacteria; phylum Actinomycetota; class Actinomycetes; order Mycobacteriales; family Micromonosporaceae; genus Actinoplanes; species Actinoplanes flavus_A. The sequence continues at coordinate 682,478 of NZ_JADMLH010000003.1, forward strand.
GCGAAGCCGTTCAAGTTCGCCGTCTCGTTCACCCTGTACGCCGCCACACTCGCGTGGATGCTGTCGTTGCTGCCCCGCCGCAGCCGGGCCGCCGAGCGGGCCGCCACGGTCGTCGTCGCGGCGAGCCTGGCCGAGATGATCGTCATCGTCGGGCAGGTGCTGCGGGGCACCACCAGCCACTACAACATGACCACCCCGCTGAACTCGGCGCTGTGGAGCGTCATGGGCATCGCGATCATGGTGCTGTTCGCCGGGCATCTGGTCATCGGCCTCGTCGTCCTGCGCGCCCGCATCGCCGATCGTCCCGCCGCGCACGCCGTCCGGTGGGGGCTCGGGCTGACGCTGCTGGGGATGCTGGTGGCCGTACCCATGACGCAGTCCCGGATGGCGCACAGCGTCGGCGTGGCCGACGGCGGGCCCGGCCTGCCGCTGACCGGTTGGAGCACGACCGGGGGAGACCTGCGCATCGGCCACTTCGTCGGGCTGCACGCCCTGCAGGCGCTGCCGCTGCTGGCGCTTCTCCTGGGCCGCCGGTTCGACGAGGCGACCCGGCTGCGGCTGCTGGCCGTCGGCGGCTCCGCGTACGGCGTGCTCACGCTGCTGCTCACCTGGCAGGCGCTGCGGGCCCAGCCGCTGTTGCGCCCGGACGCTCTCACTGTCGCGGCCTTCGCGGCGCTCGCCGCCGGAACCGCCGTCGCCGCCACCGCGGTCATCCGGGCCCGGCGACCCGAGCTGACCCTCGCCGCGTGACCGGCGGCCCGGCCTAAGGTGGTCCCCGTGGGATGGGTGACGCGGCTGTTCGACGCACGGGACTCGTTCGTGCGGATGCTGCTGCTCGACCTCAGCGGCCTGTCGTACCTGATCTTCAGCACGCCGGGCCGCTCGCCCACCACCGCGCAGTGGATCCTCGCCGGGACCGCCTTCGCGGCGGCGCTCGCCCTGCACCGCTGGCGCGTGGCCAACCTGCTGGTGCAGTCCGCGCTGCTGATCGCCGCGCTCGTGCTGCTGGACGACCCGCTGATCAACCAGGTGGGCACCGGCTGGGCGCTGCTGGAGCTGACGATGTGGGCGCCGCGGCGCCCGCTGCTGTGGGGCGGCGCCGGCATGGTCGCCACGATCTACCTCGTGGACGGGTACGCCCGCGGCCCGCAGCAGTGGCAGGCGCCGGTCGTCGGGCTGACCGTGGTCGTGGGCCTGCCGGTGCTGCTCGGCCTGGTCATCCGGACCACCCGCGAACTGGGGTTGCAGGCCGAGGCGAAGGCGGCAGCCGAGCGCGGCCGGCAGGAGTCGGAGACCCGGGCGGCCCGGGCCGCGGAGCGCACCGCGATCGCCCGGGAACTGCACGACGTCGTGGCGCACCACGTGGCGTCGATGGTGCTCCGGGTCGGCGTGGCCCGGCACGTGCTGCCCGGACTCGACCCGCGGGTGGCCGAGGTGTTCGACGACGTGCACGGCACCGGCACGGCGGCGCTCGCGGACCTGCGCCGGCTGGTCGCGGTGCTGCGTGACCCCTCGGTACGCACCGACGCGGCGCTCACCGCGATCGGCCCGGAAGACCTCCCCGCCGCCCTCGCTGCGGCCGTCTCCACGGCGGAGCAGGCCGGGCTGACGGTCGACAGCGACATCGACGAGGAGGTGGGCACCATCGACGCCGTACGCGGCATGGCGGTCCTGCGGCTCACGCAGGAGGCGCTGACCAACGTCGCCCGGCACGCCGGTCCCGCCGCCCGGGCCCGGGTCCGCGTCGCCGTGGCCGGCGGGGACGTGAGCTGGTCGGTGACGGACGACGGCGGCGGGGAGGCGCCCGGCCTGCCCTCCGGCGGCGGCCACGGCCTGACCGGGATGCGGGAACGGGTCGAGGTGCTCGGCGGCCGGCTGACCGCGGGCCCGTCCGGCAACGGATGGCGGGTGGAGACCGTGCTTCCGGCGGCACCGGCCGCCGCGACCGCCGAGGGGGTCGCGTGATCCGCGTGCTGCTGGTGGACGACCAGCCGTTGATCCGGGCCGGGCTGCGCATGCTCTGCGAGGCGGAGGCGGGCCTGACGGTGGTGGGTGAGGCGGCCAACGGCCGCGACGCGATCGAACTGGCCGCCCGGCTCACGCCCGACGTCATCGTCATGGACCTGCGCATGCCGGGCGTCGACGGCATCACCGCCACCGGGCGCATCCTGGCCGCCCGGTCCGCCACCCGGGTGCTCGTGCTGACCACGTTCGGCGACGACGACCACCTGTACCCGGCGCTCACCGCGGGAGCCTGCGGCTTCCTGCTCAAGGACGCACCCCCGGAGGAACTCCTCGACGGCATCCGCCGCGCGGCGGCGGGCGACAGCCCGTTCAGCCAGGACGTCCTGCGCCGCCTGGTCCAGCGGGCCGTGCACGCCCGGGCCGACCGGCCGCAGCCGGTGGCGGGGCTGACCGCGCGCGAGCGGGACGTGCTGAACCTGGTCGCGGAAGGGCTGTCGAACACGGAGATCGCCGAACGGCTCCACATCGGAGTGACGACGGTCAAGACGCACATCACGAGCCTGATGGCGAAGACGGGCAGCCCCAACCGGGTACGGCTCGCTCTGTGCGCCCGTACCTAGAGACCACGGCCCCGGTCAGGCGGGGCGGGCGCGGTCGGTGGCGAGGCGCAGGGCGAGGGCGCCGAGGACCGTACCCATCACGTAGCGCTGCATCCGGAGCCAGCCCGGCCGGCGCGCCAGGAAGACCGCGATCGTGCCGGCCGCAGAGATGATCGCCAGGTTCACCGCGAGGCTGACGGCGATCTGGACGCCGCCGAGCACGAAGCCCTGCACCATGACGTTGCCGGCGCCGGGGCGGACGAACTGGGGGATCAGCGACAGGTACATGATCGCGGCCTTGGGGTTGAGCAGGTTGGTCAGCAGCCCCATCGTGAACAGCCGGCGCCCGGAGTCGACGGGCAGCTCGCCGGGGGCGAAGACCGAGGTGCCGCCGGGGCGCAGCGTCTTGACCGCCAGCCAGCCGAGGTAGCCGGCGCCGGCCAGCTTGACCACCACGTACGCCTCCGGCACGTGCACGAAGATCACGGAGAGTCCGAGGTTGGCGGCGGTCAGGTAGACCAGGAAGCCGATCGCGACGCCGCCCAGCGAGACGACGCCGGCCCGGCGGCCCTGGGTGATGCTGCGCGAGACCAGGTACATCATGTTGGGGCCGGGCGTCAGGACCATGCCGAGCGCGACGGCGGCGACCCCGAGCAGGGCGGCGAAGCTGATCACGTACGCCAGCCTGCCCGGGGGTGACAGCCGCCGGGAGAGCCAATCGGCGATCCGTGGTGCCTCAGGCGCGCAGGCGGGCGGCGATCGCGTCCACCGCCTGCTTGGCGGTGAGCAGGTCCGCGCCCGTCTCCGCCCGGTACGCCCGCACCGCGTCGATCAGCCGGTCGTTGCGCAGCAGGTTCTCGACCTCGGGGTACGCCGGCTCCGGGACGACCGCGCCGAGATGGGCGATCACCGCGTCGAGCTTGTTCTCGATCGTGGCGAGGCGGGCCGTGATGCGCTGCCGTTCCCGCCGCTCGATGCCCGCCGTCCCGACGGCGAGCAGGATCAGCCCGACCAGCAGCGCCCCGAGCACGACGACCGAAAGGATCTCCATTCCCATGCGACGATAGTGCCAGGTCAGGGCCAGTCAGGCGGCCAGCGCGGCGGCGTATCTGCCCGCGAGCGCCGCCGATTCGCCGAGATCGGCTTCCACCACGGGCAGCGCCGGGAGCACGGTGGCGCCCAGTTCGCCCAGCAGCTGCGACAACAGCTTCGCGGCGGCCTCGGCCTGCGGTGCCACGCCGGCAGTGACCACGGGTACGGCGCGGACGCCGGCGAGCGCGTTCGCGGGCAGCTGGTCGAGCAGCACCTTGAGCACACCGGTGTAGCTGCCCTTGTACGTGGGCGTCGCCACGACCAGCACCTCGGCGTCGCGGACGGCGGCGACGGCCGCGGCGGTCGCCTCGTCGCCGGGCGTGAGCAACCCCGGGCCGAGCGCGCCGACCTCGACCGTTGCGGACGCCCCGCCCAGCGCGGCCCCCACGGCCGTGGCGAGGACCGAGGTGCGCGACCCCGCCCGCGGGTTGCCGGAGACGACGACGATTCCGCTCATGCCGGTGGCTCCTTGAGGTTGAGCAGCGGGAGGACGCCCTCGCCGAAGCGGAACGCCTCCTCGAGGTGGGGTTGCCCGGACAGGATGACATGGTCGATGCCGAGAGCCCGGTACTCGGCGATCCGCTCGGCGACCTCGGCGTGGCTGCCGACCAGCGCCGTGCCCGCGCCGGGGCGGACCAGGCCGAAGCCGGCCCACAGGTTCGGCGAGATCTCCAGGTCGTCGCCGGTGGTCAGGGCGGCCATCCGGCGCTGCCCCTCGGACTCGGTGCGGGCGAAGCGTTCCCGCGCGGCGGCCACGGCGGCGGCTGGGATGCCGTTCAGCAGGGCGTCGGCCTCCGCCCACGCCTCGGCCGCGGTGTCGCGGGTGATGACGTGCAACCTGATCCCGTACGTCAGGGTCCGGTCGTGCTCCTTGGCGAGGCTGCGTACGGCGTCCAGCTTCGCCGCGACGGCCGCCGGTGGTTCGCCCCACGTGAGGTACGTGTCGGCATGTGCCGCCGCGACCCGCAGCGCAGCCGGCGAGGAACCGCCGAAGAACACCGGGGGTACGGGCACAGGCGCGGCCCGCGTCGTGGCCCCCGCGACCCGGTAGTGCTCGCCGTCGAAGTCGTACGGATCGCCGGACCAGGCCCCACGCAGCACCGTGAGGAACTCGGCGGTGCGGGCGTACCGCTGGTCGTGGTCGAGCCAGTCGCCGAAGCGGCGCTGCTCGGTGGACTCGCCGCCGGTCACGACGTTGAGCAGCAGCCGCCCTCCGGAGATCCGCTGGTACGTCGACGCCATCTGCGCGGCGAGCGTGGGCGAGATCAGGCCGGGGCGGAAGGCGACCAGGAACCGCAGCGTCCGCGTCTCGGCGAGCAGGGCCGCCGTGGTCAGCCACGAGTCCTCGCAGAACGTGCCGGTCGGGGTGAGCACCCCGGTGAAGCCCAGCTTCTCGGCGGCCCGTGCGACCAGCGCCAGGTAGTCCAGGTCCGGTGGCCGCTCGGTGGCGACGGTGGCAGCGGCCTGCCCGCCGCTGGTGATGCCGCGGCTGTCCCCGGCGGTGGGCAGGAACCAGTGGACGTGCATCTACGCGGTCCGCTTCAGGTGCGCGTAGCTGCCGTCGTGGTAGACGAGCGGGGTGACGGAGGCGTCCTCGTGGTGCTCGCCCTGCGACGGGGTGGCCAGCACGATGGTGTGGTCGCCGGCCTCGACGCGTTGCGTCACCCGGCAGACCAGCGTGGCGAGGACACCGTCCAGCAGGGGTACGCCGTCCGGGCCGGATCGCCAGGCGCCGTGCGCGGCGAACCGGTCGATGCCCCGGGTGGCGAACGTCCGGGCCACGTGCTCCTGCTCCCGGGTCAGCACGTGCACGGCGATCGTCTCGGCGGCCCGCACCGCGGGCCAGGCGGAGGCCGTGCGGGCCAGGCAGAACGAGACCAGTGGCGGGTCCAACGAGACCGAGGTGAACGAGGTGGCGGTGAAGCCGGCCGGCGGTGTACCCGGCGCGGTGATCACGACGACGGCCGCGGCGTGGCGGCGCAGCAGCGAGCGGAAGAGGTCGGCGTCCACGAGCGTGGTGACGGTCACGTGCCCCCCTAAGCGGATACGAGCGAGCGGTGAGCCAGTTCCTGGCGGACCAGCGGGATGAGGTGGCGCCCGTAGTCGACGGCGTCGTCGACCGGGTCGTAGCCGCGGATGAGGATCGTGGTGACGCCGAGGTCGATGTAGTCGAGCAACGCCTTCGCGACGGTCTCCGGCGAGCCGACGAGGGCGGTCGAGTTGCCCTGCGCCCCGCTGGCCCGGGCGGTGGCCGTCCACAGTGCCCGGTCGTGCCGGTCGCCGTTCGCGGCCGCGGCGAGCAGGCGCTGGGAGCCGACGTTCTCCGGCTGCGGGCCGCCGAGCACCCGCGTCTTGTCCCCGGTGAAGGAGCCCTTCCCGCCGCCGCTCGCCTCGATGGCCGCGAGGATCCGCTCGGCGCGCTCCCAGGCCAGCTCGTCCGTGGCGGCGAGGATGGGCCGGAAGGAGACGCTGATGCCGAGCGGCCCCCGTTCCGCCGCCCGCGCGGCGGCCTGCACCGAGGCGATCTGCTCGGCGGTCTCCTTCAACGGCTCGCCCCACAGCGCGAACACGTCGGCGACGGCCCCGCCGACCCGGTACGCCGCCGCCGACGAGCCGCCGAAGTACAGCGGGATCCGGTGCGCCGGTTGGGCCAGCAGGGAGAAGTCCTCGAACCGGTAGAACCGGCCCTCGTGGGAGAACGGCTCCGGCGACGACCAGGCCCGGCGCAGGATCCGCAGGTACTCCTCGGTACGGGCGTACCGGTCGTCCTTGGTCAGGTAGTCGCCGTCGCGGCGCTGCTCGGCGTCGGAGCCGCCGGTGATGGTGTGCACCGCGACGCGCCCGCCGGACAGCTGGTCCAGGGTGGCGAACGTCCGCGCCGCCGTGGTGGGCGCGACGAACCCGGGCCGGTGCGCGATGAGCAGGCCCAGCTCGGTGGTGTGCGCGGCGGCGTACGCGGCGACCTGCGTCCCGTCCGGCGTGGACGATCCGTAGCCGATGAGGATCCGGTCGAAGCCGGCATCCTCGTGCGCGCGGGAGAACCGGCGCACGTACGCGGGGTCGATCGGCGGCCCCGATGGCGCCCGGGTCTCCGACACGTCCCGCGTGCCGATCATCCCGACGAACTCCACGGTCATCGTACGGTTCCTTCCAGAAGGTCGCGGCCGGCGGCGCCCAGCACCACGTCGTCCTGCGGGGTGTGGATGCGCCCGCACAGCACGTCGCGCAGGTGCCGTTCCAGGGGGTTGCGGCGGGTCAGGCCGGCGTTGCCGATGAGCGCCACGGCGCGCTGCACGGCGTCGATCGCTGCGTTGGTGACCACGGTCTTGGCGAGGTTGGCGTGGGTGACGTCGCCGGAATCAGCGGTGGCGGTCAGCAGGGTCTGCGCGGACACCAGCGACGCCTGGATCGCGCCGACCTCGCTCTGGAAGCGGGGGAGGGAGGCGAGCGGCTTGCCGAGGTTGGTCGGCACGCGCTCCTGCAGGTAGCCGGCGAGCCAGTCACGGGCCGCGTACGCCACTCCGAGGTAGATCGCCGCGATGCCGAGCGCATTCCACGCCCTAAGGTCGCCGCCCTCCTGCCCGCCCAGCCCTAGCACCGCGCCGGCCGCCACCGGCACCCGGTCGAACGTGACGTCGTCGCTGCGCGAGGCCCGCAGTCCGAGGTGGTTCCAGGTGCGCTCGATCTCGATGCCGGGGGAGTCCGTACGCACCAGGAACGCCCCCGTCCGCACCGGATCCTCGTCGGTACGTGCCCACACCTGCATCCAGCGCAGCCCGGCGGCCCCGGTCGAGAAGATCTTGTGACCGGTGAGCTCCCAGCCGTCCGCGGTACGCCGGGCCGTCGTGGCGGGCAGGCCGCCGCGTGCCGGGGTGCCCAGGTCGGGCTCCACCCGCAGCGCGTTGATGAGCGTGGGGCGTTGCGCCGACTCGGCGAGCACCTCGGCGTACAGCTCGGCGGGCCACCCGTGGGTCTGTGCCTGGGCGGCGTGGGCGAACAGCGTCATCGCGCTGATCAGGGCCACGGACGGATCACCCTGGCCGAGCGCGGTGAGGGTGCGCACGGTGTCGGTGAGGGTGCCGCCGGGGCCGCCGTACCCGGTGCCCACGGTGAGGGTGAGCAGGCCGGCCTCGTGGACGACGGCGAGGCCGTCGACCGGCAGCTCGGCGGTCCGGTCGTGGGTCTCGGCGTGGGCGGCCAGGGTCGCGGTGACGTCCAATAGATGGGAAAGTCTTGGTTTCGGCAGTGCCTGGGCATCCGCGGCGGGGGTGGGCATGGGCCTTACCGTGCGCCTCTCGCAGGCGAGGTGTCAACGGTGATCCCATATCCTAGTAAACCTAGGGGGTTTACTTGACATGGAGAACTTGGCACCGCAAGAGTTGCCGCCATGTCCACCCCTGCCATCACCGCTGTCGAACTCCGCGGTCCGGCGGTGCAGACCAGCGCACCGAGGGTCGCTCCGCGCCGTCGCGGGCTGCCGTACAAGGTCATCTCCTGGGCCGTGCCGCTGCTGCTGCTCGGCGTCTGGGAACTGCTCGCCCGGGCCGGGGTGATCGCACCGAACGTGCTGCCCGCGCCCAGCTCGGTCGGCACCACCGCCTGGCGGCTGACCGAGACCGGCGAGCTGCCGACCCACCTGTGGGAGAGCCTGAAGCGGGCCGCGATCGGGCTCGCCATCGGCGGCAGCCTCGGGCTCGTGCTCGGCACGCTGACCGGCTTCTCCCGGCTCGGCGAGGCCATCGTCGACCGCAACATCCAGATCGTGCGGGCCATCCCGTTCCTGGCGATCCTGCCGCTGGTGATGGTCTGGTTCGGCGTCGGCGAGAGCGGCCGGTACTTCCTGGTCGCGCTCGGCACGCTCTTCCCGATCTACCTCAACACCGTGCTCGGCATCCGCCAGGTCGACCCGAAGCTGCTGGAGATGGGCCGCGTCATCGGCCTGCCCCGGCTGCGCCTGGTCCGCACGGTGATCCTGCCCGGCGCGCTGCCGTCCGTGCTGCTGGGCGTACGGCTGGCGCTCACCAACGCGTGGCTCGCGCTCGTCATCGCCGAGACGGTGGGCGCGCCCGCCGGCATCGGCTACATGGCCACCAACGCCCGCGAATTCCTGCAGACCGACGTGATCGTCCTGGTCATCGTCCTGTACGCGCTCATCGGCCTGACCACCGACCTGATCGCCCGGGCCCTGGAGCGACGTCTCCTGGCCTGGCACCCCAATTACACCGGAGGAACCAAGTGACCCTGTCCCGTCGCAACTTGCTGGGAGCGGCCCTCTCTCTTCCCGTGCTCGCGGCGTGCGGCAGCACCGCGGCCGAGGCCGGCGGGCGCAAGAAGGTCCGGCTCACGTACGGCGTGATCTCGGTGCCCAAGACCCGCGGCGTCTTCGAGAAGACGCTCAAGGATCAGGGTATCGACGTGGAGTGGGTGGGCCCGTTCCCCAACCACGCGCCCACCCTGCAGGCCGTCGCCACCGGCACCGCAGACTTCAGCTTCGGCGGCAGCTCCACCCCGGCCGACCAGGCGCTGCTGTCCGGCAACAAGCTCAAGTACGTCGCCTGGGCCAAGACCGCCCCGCGGCTGTCGTCGATCCTCGTGCTGCCGAACTCGGGCATCACCTCCGTCAAGGACCTGGCCGGCAAGAACGTCGCCGTCAACAAGGCCGGGCTCGGCGAGTTCCTGCTCGTCGCGGCGCTCGAGAAGTACGGAGTGCCGCGCGAGTCGGTCACCTTCACGTACCTCAACCCGCCGGACGCCGCCCCGGCCTTCGCCAGCGGCAAGGTGGACGCGTGGGGCATCTGGTCCGGCCCGATGGAGCTCGCCGAGGTGCAGTACGGCGCCAAGCGGCTCTTCACCGACGGCAAGGAGCTCGACCGGCAGATCGACTTCGGGACATACCTGGTCCGCGAGGAGTATGCCAAGAAGGAGGCGGACACGATCCGCAAGGTGATCGCCGCGTACAAGGCCGAGGCGGACTGGGCCAACGCGAACCAGGCCGAGGCGCAGAAGATCGGCAACGAGGTGTCCAAGTACCCGCAGCCGGTCGTCGACAAGATCGTGGAGCAGAACGTGCAGACGACGTGGAGCCTGATCAACGACGAGGGCATCGCCGCGCTCCAGGCCGGCGCGGACTGGCTCAGCGAGCGCAAGGTGCTCAGCGGCAAGATCGACATCGCCGAGCACGCGGTGAAGCTGTGAGCACCGCCGTCGAGGCGCCCGCCGTCGTCGCGCGCTCGGTCACCCGCCGCTACGGCGACCGCACCGTGCTGCACGAGCTGGACCTGCAGATCCGGCGCGGCGAGTTCGTCGCGCTGATCGGCAAGAGTGGGTGCGGCAAGACCACGCTGCTGCGTACGCTCGCCGGCATCGACCCGGTGGACGGCGGTGACCTGACCGTCCCGCCGTCGTCCACGGTGGTCTTCCAGGAGCACCGGCTCCTGCCGTGGTGGCGGGTCTGGCGCAACGTCGCGATCAACTTGCCGCGCTCGACCGCCCGGGCGCGGGCACAGTCCGCGCTGGAGGAGGTCGGCCTCGGCGACCACGCGGAGGCGTGGCCGGTCACCCTCTCCGGCGGCGAGGCGCAGCGGGTGGCGCTGGCCCGCGCCCTGGTCCGCGAGCCGGAGCTGCTGCTGCTCGACGAGCCGTTCGCCGCGCTGGACGCGCTCACCCGCATCCGGATGCACGGCCTGGTCCGCGACCTCATCTCCCGGCACCGCCCCGCCGTGCTGCTGGTCACCCACGACGTCGACGAGGCGATCCTGCTCGCCGACCGGGTGCTGACCATGCGCGACGGCCGGATCGCCGCCGACCACCGGGTCACCGCGGCGGCCCGCTCCCGCGGCGACGCGGCGTTCGTCGCGCTGCGCGCCGAGCTGCTCGCGGAGCTGGGAGTCGTCGAGCGGTGACCACCACCAGCAGCTCGCACTGGGGAGCGTTCCGGGTCGACGGGACGGGACCGGCGCTGCGCGTCACGCCCCGCCCCGGCGACCCGGATCCCTCGCCGCTGCTGGGCAACATCGCCGCCGCGCACCGGCACCGCTCCCGGGTGGCGCGGCCGGCGCTGCGGCGCAACCGGGCGGGGCGCGGGTACGACTCCTTCGAGGAGGTCACCTGGGACACCGCGCTCGACGCCGTGGCCGAGGCGCTGGCCGGCGTCCGGGACCGCAGCGCGATCTTCGGCGGCTCGTACGGCTGGGCCAGCGCCGGCCGCTTCCACCACGCCCAGTCCCAGCTGCACCGCTTCCTGGCCCTCGGCGGCGGCTTCACCGGGTCGCGCAACAGCTACAGCCTCGGCGCGTCCCTCGTGACGTTCCCGCACCTGGTCGGCCCGCGCGGCGCCCACGACGTGATCCGCGCGGGCACCGACTGGCCGGTGATCGCCGCCCACACCGACCTGATCGTCGCGTTCGGCGGCATCCGGACCGCCAACACGTCCGTCACCCCGGGCGGCCGGGCGACGCACGACTTCCGCGGCCACCTGCGCGCGGCCACGGCCCGCGGCCTGCGCGTCGCCTCGCTGTCCCCGCTCCGCGACGACCTTTCGCCGGAACTGCGCGGAGACTGGTTCCCGATCCGCCCCGGCACCGACGTGGCCGTCATGCTCGCGCTCATCCACGTGCTGGCCGAGGAAGGGCTCGCAGACCTGGACTTTCTCGAGCGGCGCACGGTAGGTGCCGAACGCCTGCTCGCGGACGTCAAGGACAAGACCCCGGCCTGGGCGTCGGCCGAGAGCGGCCTGCCAGCGGAGTCCATCGTGGACCTGGCCCGGCGCATGGCGGCCGGCCGCACGCTGGTCACGGTGAGCTGGTCGCTGCAGCGCACCCCGTACGGCGAACAGCCGCTGTGGGCGGGCCTCGCGCTGGCCGCGGCACTCGGCCAGATCGGGCTGCCGGGCGGCGGCTTCGGGCACGGGTACGGCTCGATGGGCGACGTCGGCGGCGGCCGGCTCCCGTACGGCCTGCCGACCTTCCCGCAGGTCCCGAACCCGGTGCCGGACTTCATCCCGTGTGCGCTCGTCGCGGACCTGTTGCTGCGCCCGGGGGAGCAGTTCGACTACGACGGGCGGCGGCACACGTTCCCGCCCATCGAGCTCGTGTACTGGGCCGGCGGCAACCCGTTCCACCACCACCAGGATCTCGGTAGGCTGCGGCGCGCGTTCCAGCGGCCCCGGACCGTGGTGGTGCACGAGCCGTACTGGACGGCCACCGCGCGGCACGCCGACGTGGTGCTGCCGGTGACGACCCCGCTGGAACGCGACGACCTCGGCGTCGGGCGCGGAGACACCCACCTGATCGCGATGCAGGCCGCGGACGCCCCGTACGCCGAGGCCCGCGACGACTACGCCATCTTCACCGACCTCGCAGCCCGGCTCGGGTATGGCGATGCCTTCACCGAGGGGCGGACCGTGCCGGAGTGGCTGCGTCATCTCTATGAGAGCTGGCCGCACGGGCCCACCTTCGACGAGTTCTGGGCGCTCGGTGAGCTGGAGCTGCCCGGACGCCGGGAGGACACCGTGCTGTTCGCGGACTTCCGGGCCGGCCGTCCGCTCGACACCCCCAGCGGCCGCATCGAGCTCTGGTCGGACACCGTCGCGGGCTTCGGATACGACGACTGCCCGGGCGTGCCCACGTACTTCCGCCCTGAGCCGGCACCCATCGTGCTCATCTGCAACCAGCCGCCGACCCGCCTGCACTCCCAGCTGGACATGGGTGCCGTGTCCCGCGACTCGAAGGTGCACGGGCGCGAGCCGCTGCGGATGAACCCGTTCGACGCCGCGGCGCGCGGCATCCGGGCCGGAGACGTCGTGCGTGTGCACAACGAGATCGGCAGCCTGCTGGCCGGGGTGGTGCTCTCCGACGACTGCATGCCGGGCGTGGCGCAGCTGGCCACCGGCGCGTGGTTCGACCCGTCCGCGCCGGACGTGGCGACCTGCGTACACGGAAATCCGAACGCGCTGACCGCCGATGCGGGCACGTCCCGGCTCTCCCAGGGCTGTACGGGCCAGCAGGCCCGGGTCGAGATCTCCCCGTTCACCGGGCCGCTGCCGCCGGTCCGCGCCTACGAACCCCCGTTGGAGAACCCATGACGGACGACTTTCACCAGAGGCTGCACCACATCGCGCCGCTCGGGCTCTCCGGCGACACCGCGCAGACCACCGGCATGCGCCGCGTCGAAGCCATCAGCGGCAAGACCGTCGGCAGCAAGGACCTGTGGATGGGGGAGACCCACGTCGCCGCGTCGACCGCCAGCGACAACCACCACCACGGGGAGTCCGAGACGGCCATCTACGTCGTCCGCGGCAACCCGGTCTTCGTCTTCCTCGACCCGGACACCGGCACGGAACGGCGCCTCGAGACGAAACCCGGCGACTACGTGTTCGTGCCGCCGTGGGTGCCGCACCGCGAGGAGAACCCCGACCCCGAGAACGAGGCGGTCGTCGTCATCGCCCGTACCACGCAGGAGGCCATCGTCGTCAACCTGCCTTCCCTCCGGCCGTCCGGAAAGGACTGACATGCCCGTCGACTTCATCGGCCTCATCGCCACCCAGGACGGCTCCGAGAGCACGCCCGCGACCACGGCGCTGGTCGACCCGGCGTACACCGCGCGGATCGCCCGCGCGCACGAGGACTCCGGCTTCGACCAGGTGCTCATCGGATACAGCTCGGCGTACCCGGACGGGGCGCAGGTGGCGGCGTACGCGGCGGCGCACACCACCACGCTGACGTACCTGGTGGCCCACCGCCCCGGCTTCGTGGCCCCGACGCTGGCCGCCCGTACCTTCGCGACCCTCGACCACTTCACCGGCGGCCGCGTCACCCTCAACATCATCACCGGCGGCCACGACGGGGAGCAGCGCCGCGACGGCGACTACCTGAGCAAGGACGACCGGTACGCCCGCACCGACGAATACCTGACGGTCCTGCGTCAGGCGTGGACGTCTGACTCGCCGTTCTCCTTCGCGGGGCGCTTCTACCGCTTCGAGGACTTCGTCTCCCAGGTCAGGCCCGTGAACGGCACGATTCCGCTGTACTTCTCGGGTTCCTCGCCGGCCGCCTATGCCACCGGCGTGAAACACGCGGACGTCCACATGTTCTGGGGGGAACCGCTCGCGCAGATCGAGGAACAGATTGCGGCCGTACGCGCCGCAGCGGACGCGGCCGGGCGCCCGTACCCCCGGTTCTCGGTGTCCTTCCGCCCCATCCTCGGTCCCACCGAGGAGCTGGCGTGGGAACGCGCGCACGGCATCCTGGACCGCATCGGCGCGGTGTCGGCGCCCCGCTTCTTCCGCAACCGCGACCGCGACAACCCGGCCAACGTCGGCTCCCAGCGCCTGCTCGCCGCGGCGGCCACCGGCGACCGGCACGACCGAGCACTGTGGACGGCCACAGCCAAGGCAAGCGGCGCGGCGGGCAACTCGACCGCGCTGGTCGGCACCCCGGACACCGTCGCCCGGGCGTTGCTGGACTACTACGACCTGGGCGTCACGACGTTCCTGATCCGGGGGTACGACCCGCTGGACGACGCGGTCGACTACGGCCGCGAGCTGATCCCGTCGGTCCGGGCCGAGGTCGCCCGTCGCGAAGCGGAGCGGCTGGTAGGCGCTGCGGGCTGATCCCGTCCGTCCGGGCCGGGGCCGACCGCCGCGAGTAGATGACTTTCGCCGGTCCGGTCACGGCCGGACAGGAATGTCAAATGTGCGCGCCGTCACCTTTTCGGGTGGCGGCGCGCCGGCTTTGTATTTTCGGTGGAAAATACTCCCGCATTCTGGATTTCTTTTGACCCGGATCGGCGGAGCGAGAAGGATCGCACGTATGCAGTTGCGCGACGCACGACTGACGTCCCGCCTCGCCATCGATCTCCTCCGGTGCGCGAGTGCCCGGTGTTGCGCCTGCTGATCCCCCGGTGCGCCGGCTGACTCCCGCCGGTACCCCTTCTGCATGATCTTCTGCGCGCCGCGGTGCGCCTATAAACCTATCCCACACATGGGAAAAGTATTGTTTATCCGCCGCCGAGATCCGGCTGCGGTGACACCCTCCGGAGGGCCGAAACCATGTCCGTTCTCGCCGTCGCCGACCTGTCCCCGAGCCGCACCACCCAGGCCGACCTGTCCCTGGGCCGCACGGCCCCCGCCCGCCGGGGCCCCGCAGGCCGCCCCCGCGCCGCCGCCCGCCTGCGCGCCCTCCCGGCGGACCCGGCCTCGTCGGTCACCGTCACCATCACCCTCGGCGCCCCCGGCTCGGAGGAGAGCGAACGCGTCCTGGCCGCCCTCCGCGACCTGCTCGCCGCCGCCGGCCCCGGCGCCGACATCGCCCTCGATGCGCCCACCCTGCCGGGGCAGGCCCTGCCCTCGGCGACCGGAGGCCTCCGCCTCTCGACCCGCCCTCGTACGGTCACCCTCGACGGCCACCCCCTCGACCTGAGCCGCCTCGAATACGAACTTCTCCTCTTCCTGGCCCACCACCCCCGCCAGGTCTTCAGCCGGAACCAGCTCCTCGGCCACGTCTGGGGACACACCCACACCACTGTCCGCACGGTCGACGTCCACGTGAGCCGGCTCCGCACCAAGCTCGGCAACCCCGACATCGTGACGACGGTGTACGGCGTCGGCTACCGGCTCTCGGACGAAGCAACCATCACCGTCGACGAATCCTGAGCAGGCCGGCCTCACGCGGTGCCCGGGCGAGGTCCACGCCTTTTCACGTACGCCCCCAGTGAAGCGGGAGTGGCACACGCCCGGCCGCTTGCCGTCCCGGCCGGGATCACGCCGCCATCCGGCCCCGTGGGCCCCGCCGGGTCGCTCGCGCCGGGCCGCTCGCGCCGGGCCGCTCGCGCCGGGTCGCTCGCCTTTTTCTCGCCGGTGCGAGCATTGCTCGGCCGGTCCGCCCGGTCTTGTTCCGCTTCGGTCGTCCGATTTCGTTCCGGTTGTCGTCGAAGGTGGCGGCGTGGCTCTCTAGCTTCCAAAGCCTGTTTTCCCTATCGTGTTAATAGGAGATAGGGGGAAGCCATGCGGCGTACGGTGGCGGTGGTGGGCGGGGGCTGTTCCGGCGTTCTGGTGACGCGGGAGCTTCTCAGCAACGGTGAGGACGACGTCGTGCTCGTGGAGCCGGGGGAGCCCGGCGGCGGCGTCGCGTACGGTTCCGCGCGGCCCTGGCATCTGCTGAACTCGCGGGCCGGGGCGATGAGCGCCGACCCTGACGACCCCGGTCACTTCGCGCGCTGGTCCGGTGCCGCGCCGGCCGAGTTCCGGCCGCGCAGTGAGTACGGGCGCTACCTGCGTACCGTGCTCGACGCGGCCGTTGCCGCCCACCCCGGCCGGTTCCGGCTACGCCAGGCCCGGGCCACACGGGTCTTTCCCGAAGCCGGCCGCGGCACGGTCGTGCTGGACGACGGTACGGCGGTGCGGGCCGACCACATCGTCCTCGCCACCGGAGGTCCCGCTCCGGCCCGGCAGCGGCTGGGACACCCGAACTACATCGACGACCCGTGGCGCCCCGGTGCGCTGGACGCCCTGCCGCCCGACCGGCCGGTGCTGCTGGTCGGCACCGGCCTGACCGCCGTCGACGTCGCCCTGACCCTCACCGCGGACGGCCGCCGCACCGCCCCCGTCGTCGCGGTGAGCCGGCGGGGCCTGCTGCCGCTCACCCACACCGTCGCCGCCGCGCCGCCCGCCGCGCCGGCGCTCGACGACTGTGCCACGCTGCGCGACGTCGTCCGGGCCGTACGGGCC
Source organism: Nucisporomicrobium flavum (assembly GCF_016464385.1). Lineage (GTDB taxonomy): Bacteria > Actinomycetota > Actinomycetes > Mycobacteriales > Micromonosporaceae > Actinoplanes > Actinoplanes flavus_A. The sequence continues at coordinate 698,858 of NZ_JADMLH010000003.1, forward strand.
GCCGCCGGCGACGCGGGAGACTGGCGTCCGGTGGTGGACGGGATGCGGCCGTACCTGGACCGCCTGTGGACCGCGCTGACCGCCGACGAGCAGGATGCCTTCCTGCGGCACCTCGCCCGTACGTGGGAATGTCACCGGCACCGCATGGCCCCGGAGGTGGCGGCCCGGGTGGTCGGCCTGCGCGAGGCCGGCCTGCTGGAGATCCGCCGCGGCGGGGTGGCCGCCTGGCCGGGCCTCGCGGACTACGCGGCCGTGGTCAACTGCGCGGGCCCGGGCCGGCTGCCGGGCAGCGCGGGGCCGCTGGTCGCCGGGCTGCTGGAGGCCGGTCTGGCCACGCCGGGGCCGCACCAGCTGGGGCTGGCCATCGACGCCCAGGGCCGGGTGGTCGCGGCGGACGGCCGGGTGCACGACCGGCTCTGGCTGATCGGGCCGCTGCGGCGAGGCACGCAATGGGAGACGACCGCTGTGCCGGAGATCCGGGCGCAGGCGCGGAGCCTGGCGACCGACCTCCAGCCGGGCCGCGAACTCGCCAAGGTGGCATAGCAGCCGGCGATTGGGTAGTGAGCTGGATGGACCACCCGGAACGAGCTCAGAAGGATCGGGGCATCCGTTGCCCGCTCGAAGGAGCTGTTCCGCCTTGACCAGAGCCCGATCGACGTTCTCTCACCTCATTGCCATCGCCCTCGTGCTGGTCGGTGCCGTCGTCCTGATGCGACCCGCCGCCGCTGCCGCGGCGCCGGCCGCCCTGCAGGTCTATCCCGTCCCATCGATCTATCCCGCGTCGAGCGACTACCGGCTGGCCGTCAACGGCGTCGACGTTCCCGTCATGAAGCTGCCCGGGTACGACGTCGCCCAGCTCGCGATGGGCTCGGGGACGGCCACGGTCGCCGTCACGAAGCTGAACAACACGACCATCGGGGCGTACAGCATCAGCCCGCAGAAGCTCGGGCTCGCCGGCTCCGTGAGCGGATCCACCCTGACGTTCACCGTACCGAGCGACGAATACCTCATCGTCAAGCTCGACGGCCGCCCCAACCTGGTGCTTGCCATCGACCCGGCCGAGACGAACCGGCCCGCGTCGTCGGGTGCCGGCGTCTACAACGTCCGGTCGGCGCCGTACTCCGCGCAGCCCGGCACCGGCGGCTACTCCACCACCGCGTTCCAGAACGCGTTGAACGACGCCGCCGCGTGGGGCTCGGCCAACGGGCGGCAGGGCATCGTCTACGTACCCGCGGGGGTGTGGACGCTGGGCAACCTGTACCTGCGCAGCAACCTTGCGCTGTACCTCGAGCCGGGCGCCGTACTGCGCTACACCGGCGTGCGCGCCAACTACACCGCGCACTGGCACAAGGATTCGCAGAACCGCGACGTCACCTGGTTCCTCTCGACGCGGTACTCGTCGACGAACATCACCGTCTACGGCCGGGGCGTCATCGACGGCAACGGCGCGGCGAGCCTGCAGCCCTCGAACCTCGGGGTCAACCTGCTGGTGCCGGTCCTGACGAACGGGTTCACCGCCGACGGCATCACGTTCCGGGAGTCCAGCAGCTGGGCGGTGACCCCGACCCGTTCCACCAACCTGTCGTTCCGCAACGTCAAGACGTTCAACCGGTTCGACATGGGCGAGAACGACGGCATCGACGTCATGGAGTCGACGAACGTCCGGGTCACCCATGCCATCGGGATAGGGCTGGACGACCCGTTCAGCACCAAGACGTGGGCGGCCGACACCGACATCCTGCGCAACGTTCCCGGCGGCTCGCGCCCGCTCGACGACGTCGTCTTCGACGACATCATCTCGTGGACGTACTGCTACGGCGTCAAGGTCGGGCAGGGCGTCCTGCAACCGCAGACCGACGTGACCTTCCGCAACGTCGTCGTCCACGACGCGGCCGTCGGCATCGGCGTCCACCACAAGTACGGCGCGGCCGAGGCCGCCGGCATCACGTTCTCCGACGTCGACATCGAACACCTGAGCTTCAGCAACGACGGCAACCGGACGTGGCTGGCTCTCTGGACCGGCACCGCGCTCGGGGTCGGGCCGGTCGACGGGGTGACGATCTCCCGGGTACGCGTCCGCGACGCCGGCACCACGCCCGCTCGGATCAACGGCCAGCCGGGCGCGGCGATCACCGGCGTGAGGATCTCGTCCGTCGTCATGCCGGGCAGCTCCACCCCGGCCGGCACGCTGGCTCAGCTGAAGATCACCAACGTGTCCGACGCGGGACCGGTGACAATCGCCGGCGCTTAGGGTGCCTCCGCTACCTCGATTGTGCAGCAGGCGGGATAGATCGTTCGAATGCGGACGCGAAGACTCGGTTCGTCCGAAGTCGACGTACCGACTTCCTTCGATCAGAGGAGCTGTCCACCTTGTCTGTGCACCTTTCCGAACGGGATCGACTGTCTTCCGGGAGGCGTCGCCGTGCGATCGCCGCGGTGGCCGCCGCGGCGATCGCGGCCGGCGGACTCGCGTTCACGGGCCCGGCACCGGCCGCCCAGGCCGAGCTCCGCCACGACCCGGTGCAGCAAAGCCTGGACAAGCTCGTCGGCGCCGACCGGCACCCGGGCGCGCTCGCCGCAGTCCGCGACCGGCACGGTCGGACCCGGTACTACGCGGCCGGCGTCGGTGATCTGCGGACCGGCGCGAAGGTTCCGCTGAACGGCAGGGTCCGGATCGGCAGTGCCAGCAAGATGTTCGCCGCTGTCGTCGTGCTGCAGCTCGTCGAAGAGGGCAAGGTGAGGCTCGACGCCTCGGTCGAGAGCTACCTTCCCGGCCTGGTGTCCGGCAAGGGCGTGGACGCCACCAAGATCACGGTGCGTCAGTTGCTGCAGCACACCAGCGGTCTGCCCGACTACACCGATGCGATGTTCCCCACGAGGGACGCCATCCTGCCGTACCAGCACGTCTACCTCGCACCGCGGGACCTGGTCGACCTCGCGAACGCCATGCCGGACGGCGTACCCGCGGGCGAGCACTGGTCGTACAGCAACACCAACTACGTGCTGGCCGGTCTGATCGCGCAGCGGGTCACCGGCCGCCCGTTCAACGAGCTGGTCACCGACCGGGTCATCCGGCGGATCGGCCTGCGTGACACGTACGTGCCCGAGGCCGGGGACCAGGAGATCCGCGGCCGGCATCCGCACGGTTACCAGCGCGACGGGGCGACCGACGAGCTGCTCGACTTCACGCGGATGGACCCCGGCTGGGGGTGGGCCGCCGGCCAGCTGATCTCCACGCCGGGCGACCTCAACACGTTCGTCCGCGCGCTGCTGCAGGGCAGGCTCCTCGAGCCCGCTCAGCTGGCAGAGATGCGCACCACCGTCCCGGTAGGACCCGGGGCGGACCAGTCCTACGGGCTCGGCCTCTTCAGGTTTGCGCTGAGCTGCGGCGGCTTCGCCTGGGGACACGGCGGTGACATTCCCGGCTACTCGACCTCCAACGCGGTCACCGACGACGGGCGGGCGGTGACCGTCGTGGTCACCTCCCTCCGCGGATCGGTCAAGGACCAATCGGTGGAGACGGACCGGTCGGCACTCGTCGAAGCCGCGCTCTGCAAGAAGTGAGAATGTCGCTCCCGATATTGGTAGTGCTGGCTGTACCAAACGCTGTGCAGCACGGGGGATCGCCGTTTCCGGCCGTGCTGACCAAACTGTCGAAGACAATTCCGAACGAGTGATCAGGAGTTTCCGTGTCCACTGTTGTGTATCAATCGGCGCGAAAGGCCAGAGCGGCCTTCGGGCGGCGTCGTGGTGTGCTGGCCGTGACCATGGCGGCCGTGGCCGCCGCCGGTATCGCGGTCGCGGGGGTGGCGTCGGCGGGCGAGTCCGGGAGCAGAACGGGACCGGCGAAGAACAAGGCGTTACAGGCGAGCCTGGACGCGATCGTCCAGGACGGGTCGCTGCCCGGAGCTCTGATGTCGGTGCGGGACCGCAATGGGCGGGTGACGAACTACACGGCCGGAGTGGGCGACGTCCGGACAGGGGCGGACGTGCCGGTGGACGGCTACACGCGGATCGCCAGTATCACCAAGATGTACACCGCCGTGGTCGTTCTCCAACTGGTGGGTGAGGGCAAGATCGCCCTCACCGACACGGTGGAGAAGTACCTGCCCGGAGTGGTGCGCGGAACCGGAGAAGGCGCGCCCCTCGACGGCCGGAAGATGACTGTCCGGCAATTGCTGCAACACACCAGCGGGCTGGACTCCTACACGTTTGTGAGCAAGGGAATCCTCCCAATCCGGAACCGCTTCTTCGACGCCCGGGAACTGCTGGACTCGGCATTGACCCAGAAGCCGACCTTCGGCCCGGGGGAGAAGCCGGTGTGGAGCTACAGCAACGCCGGCTACATCCTGCTGGGCCTGGTGGCGCAGAAGGTGACGGGGCGGCCGTTCGCCGAGGTGGTCACGGACCGGATCCTCCACCGGGCCGGGCTGACGGAGACCTACTTCCCTGCTCCGGGTGAACGTGGCATCCGCGCTCCGCACCCGCGGGGTTACATGTTCACACCGGACGAGAACGGCAGGCCGATCCCCGGCAGCGACCTGGTCGACATCACCCGGTTCGACCCGTCGATCGCCGGTACGGCCGGGCAGATGATCGCCACCCCCAGCGACGTGAACAGGTTCCTCGTCGCGCTGCAGGGCGGCCGGCTGCTCAAGCCCCGCGAGCTGGCGGCCATGCGCACGACGGTGGATGCGCCGGGATTCCCCGAAGGCTGGCGCTACGGCCTGGGCACGATCGAGTTCAAGCTCTCCTGCGGGATCACCGCGTACGGGCACGGCGGCGACGCCGACGGTTTCCAGAGCCGCGCCGCGATCACCCCGGACGGCCGGGCCGTCACGCTGGTCGGAACCAGCGACGAGGCGCATCAGGCGGAAATCCTCGCCCTGTTCGACAAGGCCCTGTGCGCCAGCAACTGACAAGCCTCTCCGGGCCGGTGCGGTGGGCGATGCCACCGCACCGGCCCGAGTGCTGTCGCCCTACGTGATCCGGATCTGGAGCCGCCATGCGTACGCTGTCCCGCGTCGAGCGACGCACCCCCGCATCGGCCGCGCAGGCGCATTACTGGCGCCGGAACCAGCTGCACCACCCCACCGCGATGTCGAACATCGCGACGGTTCTCCGCGTGACAGGGCCCCTCGACGTGCCATGCCTGCATCGGGCCGTCCACGACGTGATCGCGCGGCATGAGCCGCTGCGGACGTTGTTCCGACCGGACGCGACCGGGCTGGAACAGGAAATCATGAGAGCCGGGTCCGTCCCGGAAGTCTTCCGCACGGTGACGATCGGGGCGTCGGACCTCGATCAGCAGCTGCACCACGAAGCCCGGCGGCGTTTCGACCTGGCGACCGAACCGCCCATCCGCGTCACGGCGTACCGCCTGGCGCCTGCCGAGCATGCCGTGCTGTTCGTCCTCCACCACGTCGCTTTCGACGGGCTGTCCGCGAAACCGTTCGCCGACGACATCACCGACGCCTACACCAGCCGGCTCGCGGGTGCGGCACCCGTCTGGGCGGCCCTGCCGAGCCGGTACGCCGACTTCATCCGCTGGCAGCGGGACCGCCTCGGTGACGTCGCCGACCGGACGAGCCGCTGGTCCAGCCAGACCGCGTACTGGCAGCGGGCACTGGCCGGCATGCCGGCTCAGCCCGCATTGCCGTACGACCGGCGGCCGTCCGGGATTCCCGCCTACCGCAGCGCGGCCGTCCCGTTGGACTTCGATGCCCACGCGTACGCGACGCTGCGCAGGATCGCGAAGGACGCGGGCGTGACGCTGTTCGTCGTCCTGCACGCCGCTCTGGCCGTCACCCTGAGTTCCCTCGGTGCCGGCGACGACATCGTCATCGGCTCACCCGTCGCCGGACGCTTCCATCGCGACTTCCGGCAGCTGGTCGGGTGCTTCATCAACTTCGTGACCCTGCGTAGCGTGCTGGCGCGGAACCTGTCGTTCGACGCGCTGCTTCGTACGGTTGCCGAGGCCGACCAGGCCGCGCTCGCCAACCGTGACCTCCCCATCGACGACGTCAGGTACCTCCACTCGCCGGCCGGACACACCCCGCAGCCTGCTCAGGTGTTGCTCGCGTTCGACGCCTTCGGCGCGGCGGCGCCGCGAGTCGATTTCCCGGGCGCCCGCACGACGATCCGGCCGGTCGAGACCGGCACGACCGTCTACGAACTGGACGTCACCCTGTCGGTGCGGTTCGACAGCCGGGGACGGCCCGTGGGAATGACCGGTGCCCTGTATTACGCGCAGGACCTCTTCGACCTGTCCACCGCCCATGCCGTGGCCGACCGGTTCCGGACGACGATCGGTGACCCCGCAGCAGCCTGGGACACGGCCCGGCGCGGCACCGTTTCCGGCACTCTCACGGCTGCGCCTGCGTGTCCTCCAGGTAGCGGAGCACTGCGGTGACCCGGCGATCGGCGTGGTCGAGCGGGGTGAGGTCGAGCTTGGCGAAGATGCTGCGGATGTTCTTGTGCACCGCCCCCTCGGTGACGAACAGCCGTGCCGCGATGGCGGTGTTGCCGAGTCCCTGGGCCATCAGCGACAGCACGTCCCGCTCCCGCGGGGTGAGCCGGTCCAGGGCGGAGTCCGGGCGGCTGCGGGCGAGGAGCTGCCCGACCACGTCCGGGTCGACCGCGGTGCCGCCGTCCGCGACCCGGCTCAGGGCCGAGAGGAATTCCTCGACCCGGCCGACCCGCTCCTTGAGCAGGTAGCCGAGCCGGTCGGCGCCGTCGGCGAGCAACGTGGTGGCGAAGCTGTGCTCGACATAGGCCGAGAGCACCAGCACGGCGAGCCCGGGCTGCCGGCGCCGCGCTTCACCGGCGGCGACGATGCCCTCGTCGGTGTGGGTGGGGGGCATGCGGACGTCCACGATGGCCACGTCCGGCTGGTGCCGCTCCACGGCGGTGAGGAAGCCGGCCGGGTTGTCGGCGGTCGCCACCACGTCGAGCCCCTCCGCCCGCAGCAGCAGCGCGAGACCCTCCCGCAGCAGGGCGTCGTCCTCGGCGATCACGATCCGCACGGCAGCTCCACGTTCATCGTCGTCGGCCCGCCGGGCGGGCTGGTCAGCTCGAACTTTCCGTCGTACGCCTCGACCCGGCGCCGCATGCCGGCAAGGCCGGACCCGCCGGTCTCGTCGGCGCCGCCGCGACCGTCGTCGCTCACGCTGAGCCGCAGCCGGCGCGTCCGCGTGTCCATCACGACGGTGACCGCCACGGTCGTGGCGCCGCTGTGCTTGACCGCGTTGGTCAACGCCTCCGCGACCAGGAAGTACGCGGTCGCCTCGACCGACGCCGCGCATCGGGCGGGCAGATGCACATCCAGAAGGCACGGCAGAGCGCATCCGGCGACCAGGCCGTCGAGCGCACCGGCGAGTCCCCGGTCGTCGAGGACGGGAGGCAGGATGCCGCGCACCACCGTGCGGAGCTCGTCGAGAGCCTCTTCGGCGGCACGTTGCGCGCGGTCGAACAATTCCTCGCCGGCCGCCGGATCTCGGGTCAGAGCCCGGCGAGCGGCGCCGAGCAGCACGGTGACCGCTACCAGGCGGTTCTGCGTACCGTCGTGCAAGCTGCGCTCGATCCGGCGCAACTCTGCGGCATGGGCGTCCAGGGCGGCGGCGCGGCTGGCGGTCAACTCGGCGACGCGCACGCTGAGGTCGGTGCCCGGAGCCGGCGTCAGGAGCCGGCGCCCCGGCCACGCCTGCAGCCGGGCCAGCCACTGGCCCGCGCCGAAGAGCGCGCCGATCATGACGGCGCCCAGCAGGGACACGGCGATCGCGTCGCCCAGATCCTCGATCCGCCACGAGACCAGCCCCGGGCCGCCCTCCTCGGGCGGCACCAGACGGTGCCAGAGGGGAAAGGTCAAGCTCTGCAACCCGGTCAGCGGAAACGTCAGCCCCAGAATGCCCAGGGCAAGGCCGAGGGAGGCGTGCATCGGCAACCAGACGAGTTCGCGACGCACGGCCGGGTCGCGTAGCGCGGGCCCGATCCGCCTCGGCACGGGTGGTGCGCCGAAGACTTCCGGGCCCCAGCGCGAAAGCCGGCCTCGTTCGCGGTCGGCGGCCGTCCGTACGGCCCGCAGCGCATGAGGGATCAACGGAATTCCGGCGCCGCCGAGACTCAAGGCGAACACGACGAGCAGACACAACAGTGCCGCGACGGCGAGGATCGCCGTGCTGAGACCACCGACCAGATGTTCCAGGGCGTCGACCGTGGCTCGTATCCGCTCACCCATATACCGCCGCATGTCCGCCTCCAGCGATTTCATTTCGCGCCATGACGCTAGGCCAGCGAGGGGTGGTGAAGCAGTACAGCAGGCTGTACTGAATGTCGTTGAGGTGGCGGGATCGTCACTTACCGCTTTTCCGATTAGCGTGTGGTCATGACGGACCACATTTCCTCGAACAGCAGCCCCCTCCGACCGGCCCTGTGGCTGCTGTTCTTTCTCAGCGTCACGGCGAACGCCATCACGTCGGGCATCGGTGCGACGCTTGTCAGCGTGTTGTTCGGTGTCATCGCTCTCAGCTGCGCCGTATCTCTGGTGGTCCACCATTACCGTCACCGTGAATAGCGATCATCGGTCGCCCGGCCGCCGAATGGCGGCCGGGCGAATCACGCTCGCAATCCAGCTATTCCTTGATGCCGATGCTCGTGACCGGCGGTACGCGCAGCAGCCGCGCGATGGGCAGAATGGTGGTGAACAGGGCGAGCAGAGTCGTGCCGCCGATGACAGCCACGTATCCCAGCGGGGGCACGTACGGCACCATCTGCCCGGTGAGCGCGTTCACCACCGACACCAGGGTCACGGCTGCGATGGCACCGCCGATGAGGAGCGAGACCCCGAGCAGCCCGGCCTGTTCCGCGTGAACCATGCGCTTGACCTGCTTGGTGGTGACACCGACCAGGCGCAGCAGGGCGAGCTCGCGGCTGCGGGCGAGGGCCGCCATGACCATCGTGTTGGCGGAGGCGAGAGCGGCGTAGCCGATCATGATGCCCATCAGCAGCTTGTTGATCCAGGCGTTGAGGGCGAAGGCCTCGGCGAGCTGGCCGGTGATGTCGGCCGTACCGGTCAGGACGCTGCCGGGGTACCGGGCGGCGATGTCGGCCAGTGCGGCGGTGGCATCCCGGCCCGGTTCGGTGCGCACCAGGATCCGTTCATAGCCCGTGGCGGCGGTGTGACCGGCGATGACCTTCTTGTCGACGGTGACGTCGCCGAAGCCCATGCCCCGGTCGTAGATCGCGACGACGCGTAGGTCCGTCCGCGAGCCGTCGCCCAGAATCACCCTGACCTGGTCGCCGATCTTCCAGCCGTGGGTTTCGGCCTGCTGGGTCGCCACTGCCATGGCGGGTCCGTGCAGGTCGGCCAGGTCGCCGCTGTGCACCTCGAGGTCCATGATGTGGTCGAGGCCGCCGGGGTCGACCCCCTGGACACTCGCGCTCTCGGAGGCCCCGTCCGGTATCAGCGCGGTGGTGCGGACGCCGGTGGCGGCCACCACGCCGGGAACCTTCCGGACCTCGTCCAGGGCGGTGTCGGGCAGGCCGGCGGCCGAGATCACGGCATGCTGGGCGAGCATGCCGTCGTGGCTCTGCGTCACGATCTGGCGCTCCAGGTTGTCCTGGAGGAACCAGACCGAGCCGCCGAGGCCGACCGACAGCACCAGCGCGGTCAGGACGGTGACCATGCCCTGGGCGTTGGCGCGCAGATTGGCCGCCGCGAGGTAGCCGCTGTTGCCCCACACCCCGCGCAGCAGCGGGGCCAGAAGGCGGGCGGCCAACCGGTTGATCCACGGCGCGAGCAGAGCGACCGCGAGGACGAACATGTAGAGCAGGCCGGTCGCGGCACCCAGGGCAGCGGTCCCCTTCGCCGCGGTGGTGGCTGTGGTCAGGAAGAAGCCACCGGCCAGGGCGGCGAGCCCGAGAATCAGGCGGAGTCTGCTGTTACGGCCTGACTCCACGGCAACCTCGCCGAGCGCCTCCGTGGGGCGGATCCGTACCGTCCGGCGGGCGGCGATCAGCGCGGCGCACACCGCCACCACGATCGTCGCCACGGCCACCGCGGCCGCCGCCAGCAGACCGGCGCGGATGGGGAAGGTGTCCGGGATGAACGACCGGTCGACGAGTTCCCGGCGGAGCCATCGGGTGGCGGCCCAGCCCGCGGGGACACCGGCGGCGACCGAGAGCACGCTGAGCAGCCCGACCTCGATGACGATCAGCCGGGCGACCTGCGCGGGGGTCGCGGCGATGGCGCGCAGCAGGGCGAAGTCGCGGCGGCGGTGCCGGACCGACAGGCCGATGGTGCCCGCCACGACGAAGATGACGAGCAGCACCACGTACCCGCCGAAGACCGAGCCGAGCATGACCAGGAGGGTGCTGGCCGCCTGGCCCTCGGACTGTTCCAGCTTTCCTCGGTCGTCGCCGGCGTAAGCCCTGACACCGGCCTCAGTGGCCAGCCGGCGCACGCCGGCCACCAGGCCTGCGCGGTCGGCGCCGGGCTCGGCGAAGACACCGATGACGTCGACCCGGCCCTTACGGGGGTAGAGAGAGGCCGCGTGTTTCTCGGTGAAGAACACCGCGGGCGAGGCGGCGGGGCCGGGCCGGGGGCCTTCGTGACGCACGATCCCGCTCACCCGGTACGCCCTCGGGCTCCCGTTCACCAGCATCGTGACCTCGACGCCCGGAGCTGCCGAGCCGGCCAGGCGCTCGTCCAGCGCGATCTCGCCGTCACGGGCGGGTTCGGCGCCGGAGATCAGCCGGTACGGGGTGAGCGCGGTGCTCTTCCATCCGTGGCCGATGGCGCTGCCGTTCGGCAGGATCGCGGTGACAGTCCGGTCGGCGACGACGGCGGCCACGCCCGGCAGCTGCCGGATCCGGTCGGCCAGGGAGGCGGGCACCGAGCCGCCCTCCGGCAGCGTCACGGTGGCGGTGTCCTCGGCTCCCATCGTCTTCTCGTCGAGGCTGATCTCATTGTTGGCGACGACGACGTCCGTGGCGGCGAACCGCTCGGGGGCTGCCTTGAATCGCAGGCCCGACTCCACGAGCGTTCCCGTGGACATCAGGATCACCACTCCCACCGTCAGCGCCAGGAGGGTGGCGAACACGCTGCCCACGCGGCGGCGCAGCATCTGTGCGGCGAGCTTCAGCATCGGTCAGCCCTCCTGGGTCGCACGCGGGCGGCGGCCGAGCGATGCCAGGTGCTCGGCGATGCGCTCCGCACCCGGCTGCGGCATGTCGTGCACGACCTCGCCGTCGGCCAGCACCATCACCCGGTCGGCGTACGAGGCCGCCACGGGATCGTGGGTCACCATGATCACCGTCTGCCCCGTCTCGTCCACCACCGAGCGCAGCAGGGCCAGGACCTCGCCCGCGGTCTGGGTGTCGAGGGCGCCGGTCGGCTCGTCGCAGAAGATGACCTCCGGCCGGGTGGCCAGTGCGCGGGCGATCGCGACACGCTGCTGCTGACCCCCGGACAGCTGCGCGGGCCGGTGCGTCAGGCGGTCGGTGAGCCCGACCCGGTCGACGACCTGCTGGATCCAGGCGGCATCCCCGCGTTGCCCTGACAGTCGCAGCGGCAGCAGGATGTTCTCCTGCACGGACAACGCTCCGATGAGGTTGAACGCCTGGAACACGAACCCGACCTTCGACCGCCGCAGCTTCGTCAGCTTCGTCTCCGAGAGCTGCGACAGCTCCGTGTCGCCGACCCACACCATGCCGCTGGTCGGGCGGTCCAGCCCTGCCGCGGTCTGCAGCAACGTGCTCTTGCCCGAGCCGGACGGGCCCATCACCGCGGTGAACGTCCCCCGCTGGAAGACCGCGTTGACGCCGACGAGCGCGGTCACCGCCTGCGGCTCCGAGCCGTAAACCTTCCGCAGTTGCTGAACTCGTACGGCGGACCCGGCCGCCACCATTCCCGAAGCGGAACCGACATCCATCGCAGCGCTATTCATTGGCATCGCAGTTTTCCATTCCCGTTGAATTGCTCGATGGAACGACCGTATTTTTCGTCGTCGATCGCAGCAATCCCGGTTGCAGGACAGTGGGGGTAGCGCAGGCTGTACCGTCCGGCCCGACCCGGCGGCGCATGGCAGGGGAGCGCCCGGAATGCTCGGTCACCGGCAACGCCCATAGACCACAATGGCCGCCTTCGGCCGGCGTGCCCGGCCGGCCGTGACCGTTCCTCTGAGCCGAAAGGCTTATAGGTTGACGGCCGTAATGGTCACCTGCGGCGCCTTCGGCCGGTCCAGAATGCCTGCCGGTCGGGGAGCGGCAGCCGTGGACCGTGCTCGGTGGTCAGCGCGGCGTGGCTGTGCGCAGGGACAAGGCCTGGAGGAAGACGGCCTCGATCTGGGCGGGGTCCTCCGCCACGAAGACGCCGCCGCCCGTCACGTCCGTGATCTGTTCCAGCGGCTGGCGGTCCACCGCGTCGCCGAGGCCGACGATGATGATCTGGACCGGGCGGTCCGCGGATTGCAGGCCCTTGAGCTGGCGGAGCAGGTCGGGCAGGGAGATCTCCTCGTCGCCGACGCCGTCGGTGAGGACGATGAGGGAGTTGACGCGGCCCGGTTGCCAGCCGTCGCGGAGCTGGCGGTAGCCGTCGACGATCGTGCGGTAGAGGGCGCCGTCGCCGCCGCTGGGGCGGACCGCGCCGAGGGCCGCGGCGACGGAGCCGCGGTTGTCGCGGAGCGGGCCGATGCCGACGAGCTCGCGGTGGTTGCCGCCGGCGTCGAGGCCCGCGGCGGAGATCCAGAGGCCGAGCTGCCAGTCGTCGCCGAAGAGCTTGAGGCCGCCCTTGGCCGCGGAGAGGGCGACCTGCATGCGGCTGGCGTTGCGGGCCGACGGGACCGGGGTGCTCATGCTCCTGGAGGCGTCGACGACGGCGAGGGCCCGGGCCGGGGCGACCACCGCGGACCAGGCGGCCAGCGTGCGGTTGATGGCGGCGTCATCGACCTTCGGGCTCGCGGCGCTGCCGCCGTCGGCCGGGGGAGGGGTCGCCCTCGGCGCTCCGGTGGGCGTCTGCAGGCCGGTGGGGATGGTGCCGTCGGGCGAGCGCAGACCCGCGGCGCCGAGCCGGTCGCGGAACGCCGGGCTCTGGGTGAGGTGCTCGTACAGCCGGTGGGCGGCGTCGGCGTGGTCCGCGTCGGCGTCGGGGAGCACCGCGAACGGGTAGTCCAGGGGCGCTGCCGAGGGGGTCAGGTACAGCGCCGTGAGCGGTACGGCCGGCTTGTCGGAGTTGTACGCGATGACGTCGTGCTCCGGCATGACGGCGAGGCCGAGGCTGCCTGCCAGGGTCCCGGGGTCGTCGGACTGCGGCAGCTGCGCCATGAGGTCCTCGCGCAGCGTGGAGGCGTCGGTGGCGAGCGCGCGGAGGACGGCCCCGGCGGCGTCGGCGCGGGGCTGGCGGGCCGCGGCGGCGTTGAGGGCGAGCAGCCCGGACAGGGCGGCGGCGTCCCGGCTGGGGTCGACCGTGCCGGCGCGGACGCTGGTGTCCGTGGTCATCGTCCGGAGCAGGTCGGCATAGGTGAGCTGCTTGCGGGGCCAGCCGAGGTCCTTGGCGACCGGCTCGGGCATCGCCACGACGACCGGGCTCTGCGCCAGCGATCCGTCCTCGGTGAACGCGAAGGCGGGTGCCGCGGCGCGCAGGCGGAGCAGCCAGGAGGCCGAGTCGGCGACCCACACGTCCGGCACCGTCGCGGCCTGGGCGGTGCCGACGCCGGCGAGCGTCACCCCCTGCTCCCGGCTCACGGCGGCGGCCACGTCCGGTGCGCTGCGGTCCTGGACGTCGACGGCGACGCAGCGGCCCTTGCCGGCCGTCGTGCGGGTCCACTCGGCGGCGGTCGTGCGCAGCGCGGGTGCGATCTCCTGCGGGGCGGCCACGGTGAGCCGCACCGGGGTGGAGCAGGTGGCGGCGTCGACCCGGCCGACGCCGGTGCGCACGCCGACGACCACGCCGGCCACGGCCAGCGCGCCGGCCACGATGGCGGCGAAGCGCGCGGCGGGCTTGAGGTGTCGACGATGGCGGCCTGTCACGCAGCAATCATGGCCGTATCGACCGGCATGCGCCAGTCTCGGCAGCAACCGGTACGAATTCATCGGCCCGTCATCCCGGCTGAGTGATAGCCCGATGTTATGCATGCGGCATCTGCCCAGGTCACCGGCGTCTTGATCACCGTCTAGGCAACCGTACGCAAGAAATCGGAAGCCTTGAGTTGTCATCGATTGTTCTCAATACTTCGGATGGCACTCGGTACGCCGGGCTCCCGGCGTACCCCCATCCCCCACCGGAGGCCCCCGTGCGTAACCCCGGTTCCAAGCTCGGCCGACCGATCGTCGGCCTGGCCGCCGCCCTGCTGCTGGGCAGCGCGTTCGCGTCACCCGCGTCCGCCGCCCCCACCGGCCCCGCCGCCGACCCGTCCTTCGCCCCGTCCGCGCTGGCGTCCACCCTCGACGCCCGGCTCGGTGACCGGACCGCCGGCTCGTACGTCGACAGCAGCGGCAAGCTCGTCGTCAACGTGACCGACGCCGCCACCGCCCAGTCCGTGACCGCCGCGGGCGCCACGCCCCGGTACGTCCAGCGCAGCGGCGCCGCGCTGGCCGCCGCCGACGCCACGCTCAAGTCGACGCTCAAGACCCCCGGCACGTCCTTCGCCGTCGATCCGATGAGCAACCAGATCCTCGTCACCGCCGACAGCACGGTGACCGGCACGAAGCTCGCCGCGGTGAAGGCGATCGTCGCCAAGCTGGGCGACAAGGCGCGCCTCGAGTCCGTACCGGGCACGCTGAGCACCCGGCTCTCCGGCGGCGACGCGATCTACACCGGCGGCGCGCGGTGCTCGCTCGGCTTCAACGTGCGCAGCGGCAGCACCTACTACTTCCTGACCGCCGGGCACTGCACCAACATCGGCAGCACCTGGACGAACGGTTCCACCACGATCGGCACCCGGGCCGGCACCAGCTTCCCGGGCAACGACTACGGCATCGTGCGCTACACCAACACGAGCGGGATCAGCGGCAGCGTCGGCGGGCAGGACATCACCTCCGCGGGCACGCCGGCCGTCAACTCCACGGTGTACCGCCGCGGCAGCACCACGGGCACCCACTCCGGCCGGGTCACCGCGCTCAACGCGACGGTGAACTACGCCGAGGGCTCGGTCTCCGGCCTGATCCGTACGACGGTCTGCGCGGAGCCGGGCGACTCGGGCGGTTCGCTGTACTCCGGCACCACCGCGCTGGGTTTGACCTCCGGCGGCAGCGGTAACTGTCGCTCTGGGGGCACGACGTACTTCCAGCCGGTGACGGAGCCGCTGAGCGTGTACGGCGTCTCGGTCTTCTGACAGAGCCATCCTCCACCACGGAAAGGCCCCGGCCGCCCGCCGGGGCCTTTCTGCCGTCCCGGTGCAAGAAGTCGACATCCGTCTATTAAGCAAGAACAATGGCGGGATGCCCGCTGAGACCCCCGTCGAGTCGCACCGCAAGATCGCGCGCGGCGAGCTCGCCCCCGGATGCCCCGTCCACGCCGACGCCGACGGTGTCTGGCACGTGCAGGACTTCGCGACCGCGCGGGCGATGCTGCGCAGCACCGAGACCCGCCAGGCCGGCTTCGGCGCCGAGAACGCCCGGAAACTCGAGGGCCGGATGCGCATGCCCGTGCTGTACCGCGACGGGCCGGAGCATCGTGAGCACCGTCGGCAGACGGCGAAGTACTTCACGCCGCGGCGCGTCGACACCGCGTACCGGTCGCTGATGGAGCGTCTCGCCGACGAGCAGTGCGCGGTGCTGCGGCAGCGGGGGGAGGCGGACCTGTCGCAGTTGTCCTTCGCCCTGGCCGTCGCGGTCGCGGGCGAGGTCATCGGCCTCACCGAGAGCGGGCGCGGCATGGCCCGCCGGCTCGACCGCTTCTTCGAGGAGAAGGCCGCGGCCAACCGGCTGGTGGCGCTCTGGAAGGAGATCCGCTCCAACGCCAACATGGCGCTGTTCTACTGGCTGGATGTGCGCCCGGCGATCCGGGCCCGCCGCCGGGAACGCCGCGACGACCTGATCTCTCACCTGCTCGGCGAGGGCTGCAGCAACAGCGAGATCCTCGGCGAGTGCGTCACCTTCGCCGCGGCCGGCATGGTGACGACCCGCGAGTTCATCACGCTGGTCGCCTGGCACCTGTTCACCGACGAGGGTCTGCGGGCCGCGTACGCCGAGGGTGACGAGAAGCAGCGGGTCGCCATCCTGCACGAGATCCTGCGCCTGGAGCCGGTGGTGGCCAACCTGGCCCGCCGCGCCACCGCCGACCTCCCCATGCCGGGCGCCGTCATCCCGGCCGGCGCCCGGATCGACATCGGGGTGGCGGCGGCCAACATGGATCCCGGCGCGGTCGGCGCCGACGCCGGTCAGGTCTGTCCGGCGCGGCCGCTGGCCGATGGTGTGGCCGATGCCGGGCTGTCCTTCGGCGACGGCCCGCACCGCTGCCCGGGGGCGTACATCGCGATCCAGGAGACCGACATCTTCCTCCGCAAGCTCTTCGCGGAGCCGGGCCTGCGGATGGTCACCGCGCCGACGGTCGGCATCCGCGCCGAGATCGCCTCGTACGAGCTGACGAGGATGCGCCTCGCCGTCGGGTGAGCCCGGTCAGAGCCGTCCGAGCGAGCGCGCGAGTACGGTCGCCGTCTCCGCGATCAGCGCGTTCTCGTACGCGGCGTCCGCGGCGAGCTTGTTCGTGTAAACCGCCATGATCAGTGGCGCACCGGCCGGCGGCTGGACGAGCGCGAGGTCGTTCGCCGGGCCGTACGCGTCACCCGACCCGGTCTTGTCCCCGATCGTCCAGTCCGCGGGCAGGCCGGCGCGGATGCGCTGGCCGCCGGTGGTGTTCGCGCGCAACCAGGCGACCAGCTGCGCTCGGTCGTCGGGGTGCAGCGCGGAGCCGAGGGTGAGCGCCCGCAGGTCCCGCCCCGCGGCTTCCGGCGTGGTGGTGTCGCGAACCTCCGTGGGCGACCAGAGGTTGAGGTCGGTCTCGTACCGGTCCAGGCGCGTGACCCGGTCGCCGAGGCCGCGGACGTAGCGGGTGACCCCGGCGGGGCCGCCGATGCGGTCGAGGATCAGGTTGCCCGCGGTGTTGTCGCTGTACGTGATCGCCGCCCGGCACAGCTCGGCGACGGTCATGCCGTCCTCGACGTGCTGTTCGGTGATCGGCGAGTAGGAGACGAGGTCGTCGGCGCTGTAGTGGATGACGCGGTCCATCAGGCCGGGCTCGCAGTGCCGGGCGCGGTCGAGGACCGCCGCCGAGGCGATCACCTTGAACGTGGACAGCAGTGGGAAGAGTTCGCTCGAGCGGTGCCGGACCACGCGGCCGTTGCCGGTGTCCAGGGCGTACGCGCCGATCCGCGCCGCGTACCTGCGTTCCAGGTCGGGAAGGCCCGAGGTGGCGCGCGCCGCGCCGGGGAGCAGGAGCAGCGCGGCCGCCGAGGCGCCGCCGGTGATCAGGGTCCGCCGGGTGAAGTCAGCCATGGGGCCGACCCTGCCGGTTTGTCCGTTAAATACATGTGAAACGGCGGCCCTCCGAGGACGGAGGGCCGCCGTGGCGAAACTGTCAGGCCGTGGCCCAGAGCGCGGGCACGTTCGGCGGTTCCCAGCCCGTCAGCGACGTGTGCGCCTGCAGGCAGCGGTACCGCACGCCGCTGTAGGTGACGACCGCGCCGACCGCGTACGCCGTTCCGGGAGCCCACGCCGTGCCGCTGGGTGCGGTCGTGGTGGGCGGCGGAGTGGTCGGGTTGGTCGTCGGCGGGGTCGTGGCGGGCGGCTGCGTGGTGCCGGTGCACGCGCCGTACACCTTGAACTCCCACAGCGAGTAGCCGTAGGGCGTGCCGCGTTCCGTCCCGTTCACCCGTACATACCGGGCAGTGCCCGAGATTCCGACCGTACGGACGCCCGCCGCGCCGTCGGTCACCGTGGCCGCGGTGGTCCAGGTGCTGCCGTCGGTGCTGGTCTGGATCTGGTACGTCTTGCCGTACGCGGCCTCCCAGTTCAGTTCCACCCGACCGAGCGCCTGGGCGGAGCCGAGGTCGACCTGCAGCCACTGCGGGTCGGCGAAGGCGCTGGACCAGCGGGTGGCGGTGTCCCCGTCCACGGCGAGGTTCGCCGGGTAGCCGGCCTCGACGCTGGACGAGGTGGCTGGCTTGCCCTGGGAGAGCAGCGGGCCGGTCGTGCAGGCGGGCGGCGTGGTCGGCGGGGTCGTGGGCGGGGTGGTCGTGGGCGGCGTCGTGCTGGTGCCGCCGCCGGTCGCGTTGCCGCCGGTCCACGAGACGGCACCGGTCGCGACCGTCTTGCCGGCCGGGACGTTGACCGTACGGCCGTCGGAGAACGTGACGGTCAGCGCGGCGTTGGTGATGTTCGACGCGACGTACGTCTTCGCGCCGTTCTTGGCGAACACCTTGGCGAGCGGGTGGTTGGCCGTCACGCCCGTGTCCACCTGGCCGAGCGCAGCCAGGTTACGGATCCAGTGGAAGGTGTGCGCCTTGCTCTCGCCCTCCTCAGAGGTGTACGAGCTGTTCGCGCGGAACTTCGCCAAGGCGGCGTCGGGGTCGCCCAGGGCCAGGTACTGCCAGAGCATGTCGCGCCAGACGGTCGGCTCGCCGCCGTTGTTGCGGACCAGTTCGGCGTACGTGTCCCGTACGGACTGCGGGTAGTCGCCGAGGTAGAGCTGGCCGCCGGTCATCGGCAGCATGTTGATGCCGACCACCATGGCGTGCTCGCCCGAGAACCAGGTCGCGTACGCGCCGCCGGACCCCCACACGATCGCGCTGTAGTTGTGCCCCCAGGTCGACGGGAAGTTCTCGTTGCGGACGTCGAACCAGTACTCGTTGATGGCCGCCGCCTGCGTGGTGTGCAGCCAGACGCCGGCGTCACGGACCGCGTTGTTGCCGGTGGCCTGGCCCCACTGGATGAGCGCGTTGGCGAAGTTCTGGCCCTCCGACGAGGACTCCTGGTTGTTGCCCGCGCCGAACGCCCCGTGCCCGGAGGCCCAGTCGTGGCCCTCGTAGATGTCGAAGTCGCGCAGGTACGGGAACCGCGTGTCGGTGCGGTCGTAGTTGTTGGCGTCGCGGATGAGCAGGTCGACCATGCCGCCGTACCGGCCGGTGGCCGCCCACGCCGGGTCGAACTTCGCCAGGGTCGCCGCGGCCGCCACGAAGTAGCCGTAGTGGAAGTGGTGGTCGTTCAGGTCCTCGTCCGAGGCGTACGACGCGGGGTAGCCGATCAGCGTGCCCCAGTTCTTGTCGTAGTAGAACAGCCGCGACGTCTTGCCGGAGGAGGCGGTGAACCAGTCGGTGAGCCGGGTACGGATGACGTTCAGCGCGGAGTCCCGTACGGACGTGAGGTTGAGCTGGTCGGCGATCTCTGCGATCCGCGCGGCGCGGCCGAGGCCCTTGCCCGTCCAGTACGTGTCGTCGCCGCGGAAGTCCGCCGGGTTGTTCAGCTCGTTGTTCAAAAACGTCGTCACCTGGGTGAGGTCGGTGCCGCTGGAGTCGGCGACCGCGGGGATCTCCGGCAGCACGCCCGTGTACTTCATCGAGGTGCTGAACGACGTACCCGTGACGATCTTCATGGCCCCGCGGGGTGACACGTACGTGCGGGACAGCGGGCTGGCGCCGGTGAGGTAGCGCCACTGGTGCGGGTAGAGCGCGATGACCGTGCCCGACCCGCTGCCCTCCCGCGCGGTGGTGGTGAACGAGTACGTCGTGTTCACCGTGCCGGCCGCCTGGTTGTACGTGTACGCGAGCCGGGTGCCGGTGACGTGGTTGTGCGCGTACTGCCCGAAGGTGTCGGCGAGGGCGACCTTGTCGGCCGTGCTCGCGCTCGACAGGGTCGGCAGGACGGCCACCGAGAAGTAGCCCTTGCCGGCGAGCGAGGAGCGGATCGTGCTGCCGCTGACCGTCCACGTCGAGCCGGCCGGCCCGTACGCGACGAAGTCGTGCCCGCCGATCGAGAAGCCGATCCGGCTGCCGCTGTTCTGCCACGCGGTCGGCGGCCCGGTGATCGTCAGCAGCGCGTCGCCGCCGGTGACCTGGTAGTACGACATCGGCAAGCCGTGGCCGATCGTCGCCTTCATCGTGCGCGCGCCGTCGCTCCAGGACGGGGTGACGGTCCAGTCGCTCCACCCGTCGACCAGCGCCTGCGACGCGTTCAGGCCGGCCACACCGACGACGACGTGCTGCGCGTACGGATAGTGGAACTCGCCCAGGCCGGTGCCGCTGCCGCTGATCGCGGGGTCCGTCTGGTACGACAGCCCGAGCCCGCTCGCCACCGGCCGGTACGCGGCCGGCCCGGCGAACAGGGGCTGGGAGAAGTTGCAGTCGTCGCCCTTCTTGAACAGCAGCGACGACCACCAGTCGTTGGTGGGCACCGGGCCGGCGGGCGCGTTCGCGGTCAGGTACTGGCGCGGGTTGGTCGACATCGAGCCGCAGCCGGTGGGCAGCTTCGCGCCGGCCGGCAGGGACTCGGTGTAGCTGCCGGCGCCGACGGTGGCGGCGTCGGCGGAGCCTCCGACGGTGACGGCGAGGATGCCGCCGGCGAGGGCGACGAGGGTGGCGGTGGCCAGGCCGGCGAGGCGGCGCCGGCGGCGGGGGAGCGGGGGTGTCATGGTGCGGTGCCTCCGGTGGGGACTCGGGGGTCGCCTGAGCCGCGGCGGGGAACCGCGACCCGTGAGAGCGCTCTCACGGTCCGGTGAGGCTAACCGTCACACCATGTTTCGTCAATGTTTACATTCGTGAATAGGCGCAGGTCAGGCTTATTGCCGCGCGTCGGGCAGGTTCTCCTCGGCGATCCGCTCCTCGCCGCGGCGGCGGAACAGCTTCAGCCCGGGCAGCCCGGCGATCGCCAGGTGCAGGTCGTTGGTGACCTCCAGCAGCTTGTGCAGGTCCGGCCCGACCTGGTCGAGCTTGCTGAGCAGCGGCAGGACGTCGCCGGTCAGGTGCTCGCGCAGCCGCGGCAGCTCGTCGATCATCCTGATCGCCGCGGTGACCTCCTCGGGCGTCAGCTCCTGCACGAACCGCGCCGCGAGCGGGGCCGCGCGGCGCAGCGTCGGCGCGTACCCCTCGAGCAGCTCCATCGCCTCGGCCGACGTGCCGCTCGCCTGCTCGACCACCCCGGCGGCCGCGCCGGTGATCGCGCCGGCCTCCTCCACGATCGCCGCGGCGCCCTCCACCGCGAGCGCCGCCGCGGCCAGGATGACCTTCACCTCGCGGACGCTGTCCGCGGCCTGGCCGGCGGTCGCGTCCACCCGGGCGACCAGCGTCTCCGCGTCGGCCACCGTGCCCGCGGTGCGCGCGACCAGCACTTCCGCCTCGCCCACCGTGCCGCCGGCGCGGGCCACGAGTGCGCCCGCCGCGGTCGCGGTGCCGTCGACCCGGCCCATCAGCGTCTCCGCGCCGCCCACGGCCCCGTCGACCCGGCCCATCAGGCCCTCCGCTTCACCCACGGCCCCGTCGACCCGGCCGATCAGGCCCTCCGCGGAGCCGACCGCCCGCTCGACCCGGTCGATCAGCGCCTCGGCGCGCTCGGCCAGCACGGTGATCCGGCCGACCATGAGCTCGGTCTGGCCGAGCAGGCCCAGCACCCGGAACGGCACGGTCGCCACGGTCGCCGCGGCCCCGGCCACCTGACCGATCGCGGAGCGGGTGAACTCGACAAGGGTGGCGGGTGAGGGCAGCAGAGCCATGGGTTCATTGTGCCCACCGAAAGCCATCACGAACCGTACTGGTGATCATGCCCAGGGTGGACGGGTTTGGGATCACGGGCGAAGCACGGCACTATGCATGGGTGCGACGTACCCGGCTTCTGATCTTCGCATTGGCGGCGATGGTCATCGTGGGCGGTGGCGCCCTCATCGGCTTCGGGATGAAGGACGACAGCGGCGGCGGTGGCGGCGGCCTCCTGCCCAGCTCGCTCACGTTCGGCGACGACCCGAAGCCGACCGCGTCCCCCACCCCGACGGGCCCCAGCCCCGAGGAGCTCGCGGCGGCCGAGCGCGCCGCCCGGGCCCGCAAACTCGACGCGGCGCTGAAGAAGTACGCCGCCTCCGCCCCCGAGTTCTCGGTTGCGGTCCTCGACAAGAAAACCGGCCAGCAGTATTCGTACCGCGGCAAGGAACGGTACGACACCGCCAGCATCGTGAAGGCCCAGATCCTCGCGTGCATGCTGCTGCAGGCCCAGGACGCCGGCCGCAAGCCCACGTCCGGCGAGATGAGCCTGGCGAAGCCGATGATCCGGCTCAGCGACAACAACGCGACGACCTCGCTCTTCCAGCACCTCGGCGGCCGCAGCGCGGTGAGCAGGTGCAACGCGCGCATCGGGCTCACCCGTACGGTCGTCAACACCGCCTGGGGCCTGACGAAGACGACGGTCAACGACCAGCTGAAGCTGCTGTCGGCGCTGGTCGACAAGGACGGGCCGCTGAACGCGCAGTCGCGCAGGACGGCGTTCACGCTGATGAGCACGGTCGACGAGACCCAGGACTGGGGCATCCCGTCGGTGGCGAAGGCGGGTGAGACGGCCACGGTGAAGAACGGCTGGGACACCCGTACGGCGGACGGCGGGCTGTGGGCGATCAACACCATCGGCCGGGTGACCTCGGACGACACGGACGTGTCGATCGCGGTGCTGTCGCACAACAACCAGTCGATGCCGGCAGGGATCAAGCTGGTCGAGAAGGTCGCCAAGCTGACGAGGCAATACCTCAAATACTGACCCGACGAAGCGATGTACCTACGAATTAACCGTCGGCAGGTTCGCGTTTTTCTTCGCTCTTTCGAGTGGTCCGGAAAGATTGACGACGCCATCCGTCGGCCGGGCGGTACGACGGCGTGCAGGCTCATTCGGGTCATGTCGCCCGCTCACCGGGTCGACCGATACACCCGACCGGACAGTCCTGTCTCGACTTCCGTATCGACCCGTGCGTTGACCATCCATTCTGCTGGCGTGCCTGGCGCTGCATCCGCGTCGCTACCCCGAGAGTGATCAGGCGGCCGGGCTTCTTGGACTGGGGCCCGGTCGCATCACCAGTCCTCTCCCGGTCCAGCACGGAGCTCCCATATGTCTTATCAGCCGCCGGACCCTTATCAACCACAGCAACCGCCGGTTCCGCAGGGCTACGGTCCTCCGCCGCCCGGATATCCGCCTCAGCCGGGGCAGGCGCCGTATGGCCCTCCGCCGACGAAGAAGAGCAACAAAAAGCTGATCTTCGGAATCATCGGTGGCGTTCTGGTTCTGTGCTGTGGCGGCGGTGCGATCGTCGCGATTGCCGGGGACGACGACAAGACCGGCGCCTCAGCGACAACGGCGCCCGTCGCGAAGGATGCCACGACCAAGGCGGACGCCCAGGCCGCGACCAAAGCTCCGGCAGTGAAGCCGACGACGGAACCCGTCGCGACCCGAGAGTCCGGGCCCGGCATGGGCGATCCCGTCCGTGACGGCAAGTTCGAGTTCACCGTGACGAAGCTCGACTGCTCGAAGTCCAAGGTCGGGTCGGAATATCTGAACGAAAAGGCTCAGGGCAAGTTCTGCATCATCTCTGTCACGGTGAAGAACATCGGCAAGGAAGCTCAGATCTTCGACGGATCGTCGCAGAAGGCGTACGACGGCGGAGGCACGGAATTCTCGAACGACACCAGCGCCGAAATCTACGCCAACGAGGGAAGTCCCACCTTCCTGCAGGAGATCAATCCTGGAAACCAGGTGAAGGGCAGACTCATCTTCGACGTGCCGAAATCGACGAAGCTGACCGCAATCGAGCTCCATGACTCGATGTTCTCCGGCGGGGTGAAGGTGTCCTTGTCCTGACGCTCGACTGACTGCGGGTTGTTGTGGCAGTGCGGCGGGGAACGGCCGTACTGCCTCGGCATCATTGATGGTGGGGCAGAAGTGCTCCGAGTGCTGAGCCGCTAGGCCGTTTCGGCGGCGTCGCGGGCCTCGGAGCGGGCTGCGCGGCGCTTGTTCACCATGCTCACCACCTGCGTGACGATCACGACCAGCACCACCGCCGCGATCACGCCCTGCCATGGCTCCGGGAAGATCGAGCCGCCCACCACCCCGATGGCCGCGTACACCGCCGACCACAACGCGCAGGCCGGCAGGTTGGCCACCACGAACGTGCGCCAGCTCAGCCCCAGGAAGGCCGCCGCGAGCAGGACCGGTACGCGGCCGCCGGGCAGGAGCCGGGAGACCAGCAGGACCGGGATCTGGCTGTGCTGCAGGCGTTCCTTCACCGACGCGAGGTGTTCCTCGTCGCGGAGCCAGCGCAGGCGGCGGGCGAGTTGTTCGCCGCCCGCGCGGCACATGGCGTACATGACGAGGTCTCCCGCGTAGGCGCCCGCCGCGCCCGCCGCGATGACCAGGACGATGAGGAGCGGGTGGTCGTGGAAGGCCAGGGCCGCCGCGCCGCTGACCGCGGCGCCGGTCGGGACGACCGGGACGATCGCGCCGAACGCCACGACGGTGAAGAGCCAGGCCAGGGCGCCGAGTTCGGAGATCACGCGGCCGGCTCGATCGTCAGGGTCTCGCCGTGGGCCAGGACCCGGACCTCGGCGTCCGGCGCGGCCATGGCGGCGTGGCGGGCGAACTCGGTGCCCGGTTCGGCGAACATGTGCGGGCGCAGGCGGGACATGCCGACCGGCCAGAACGTGCCGTAGTGCACCGGCACCGCCCAGGAGGCCTTGACCCGGCGCAGCGCCTCGGCGCCGCCCTCCGCGTCCAGGTGGCCGTGCGCGTGCAGGGTGGGGCCCCAGCCGCCGACCGGGATCAGCGCGAGGTCGAGCGGGCCGAGCTCGGCCATCCCGTCGAACAGGCCGGTGTCGCCGCCGTACCAGGTGCGGGTGGTGCCCTCGACGACGAAGCCCATCGCGACCGCGCGCAGCCGCGACCACGGGCCCCGGCCGCCGTCGTGGGTGGCCGGTACGGCCCGGACCGTCACGTCGCCGATCCTCGTCTCCTCGCCGGGCACCAGCTCGACGCAGCGGTCGCCGTACGCCTTGCCGAGGCCCTTCGCCACGAACTCGGCCGCACCGCGCGGGACGACGAGCAGCGGCTCACCGGGCAGCGCCTTGAGCGACGGCAGATGGAAGTGGTCGGCGTGCAGGTGCGACAGCAGCACCGCGTCGGGCGGCCCGGGCAGCGCGGGTGCCGGCCCGGCCATCCGGCGCAGGTGGGCCAGCCGGCCGGTGAGCAGCGGGTCGGTGAGCAGCGAGACGCCGGAGTCGGTCAGCCACATGGTGCTGTGCCCCCACCATGTGACGCTCGTGTCGCTCACGGATCCACCGTACGGGACCGGGCACACACCCGGCGCAGGGCTCGGGCGCAGAGCCGCGCGTACAGGTGCTGGGCGAGGACCGCGACCGGGCCGCCCAGCCGCATCAGCGGTCGCGCGGGCCGGCTGAACGCGGTGACCGAGAACCACACCCCGCCGTCGGCGTCGCGTTCGACCGTGAACGCCTCCTCGCCGGTGGCCTGGTGGCCGGGGAGCGTGCCGTACCCGAAGCCGGCCCGGTCCGGGTCCTCGACGGCCCACACGACCTCGCAGGGCACGGTCACCGGGCCGAGGCCGACCTTGACCCGTACGCCCGGGGCGGCGCGCAGCGCATCGCTGGTGACCCGCGCACCGGTGCCGCGGTGCATGCGGAACGTCAGAATGGCCTCCGCCGCGCAGTCGAAGACGCCCCATCCCAGGTACGTGCGGTAGTGCAGGTGCCGGTACCCGGGCGGCAGCGGGTCGTGCCGCGTCGCGCCGACCTCGGCGTACGTGTAGCCCGTCATCGATTTCCCTTTCCCTGTGTTCTCACAATGCCCCGGCGCGGCGCCAGCCGACCATGCCGCAGAGGGCGAATCCGAGGGCGTTCGCCACACCGTGGGTCGCGGCCATCCAGGCCAGCGACGGGTGCGGCAGGCCGGTGGCCTCGCCGAGCGCCCAGCTCACCGCGAGCACCATCGACGCGGCCAGCACCAGCGCCGAGCCGCCGAGCAGGACGGTGGTGAGCCGGTCGGCGACCGTGGTGCGGGCGTACCGCCAGGTCAGCCAGCCGACGATCCACATGCCGGCGGTCAGCACGAGCGCGCCGGCCAGCTCCACCCACTCGGCGGTGAAGTAGCCGAGCAGGACCAGCAGCGTGCCGGCGGGCACGGTCAGCGCCGCCACGTCGGCCGCGCGGCCCGGCACGGTCCGGGTGAGCAGGCCCGCGATCAGCGCGGCGGCGAACCCGGCGAAGTGGAAGTGCGCCACCGTCAGCGCGAGCACCCCCAGGTCGAAGCCGAACAGGTGGTAGCCGCTGCGCTCGGCGACCAGCGCGCTCGCGGCGACGGCCGGACCGGCCAGGGCGGTCAGCACCGCGGCCTCGGCGGGCCACTCGCGGCGGGGGCGGGCCGGTCTGCTCATCGCGTACGCGCACAGCACGGCGGCCGCGATCGCGTAGACCGTGGCCAGTCCCGTGGCGACCGTCCCGCGCGGCAGCCACAGGCTCAGCGCACCGGCGGCCGCCCCGACCGGCCAGACCCGCCGGGCCACGGCGGCGGCGGGGTCGGCGAGCAGCCGCAGGCCGGCCGGCACGACGACGAGCATGCCCACCGCGACGAGCAGGTTGATCAGCACGCGCATGGCTCCTCCAGATCCTCGCTCCATCGCACTTGAACGTGTTCAACTTCGGCTCCCACTGTAACCCGTCCGTGCCCGGGTCGCCGTCGCGCGGTCCGTCCGGCACACTGTCGCCGTGACCGGACCCCGCTCAGCTGTCGTCGTGAACCCCGTCAAGGTCCCGGACATGGACCTGCTGCGTCGCACCATCGGCGAAGGGCTGGCCCGGGCCGGCTGGCCGGAGCCGATGTGGCTGGAGACCACCCCGGAGGACTCGGGCAAGGGTCAGGCCGAGAAGGCGATCGAGGACGGGGCCGAGCTGGTCTTCGTCTCCGGCGGCGACGGCACGGTCATGGCCGTCGTGGGCGCCCTCGCCGGCACGGACGTCGCCCTCGCGGTGCTGCCCGCCGGCACCGGCAACCTGCTCGCGGCGAACCTCGGCCTCAGCGCCGATCCGGCGGTCGGCGTGCAGGTCGCCCTGGACGGCGGCCGCCGCCGCATCGACGTCGGCATGGTCGGCCCTTCCAACCACCCCACCGCCACCCACAATCGGACTAAAGGCAACCAGTGCTTCGCCGTCATGGCCGGGATGGGCTTCGACGCGCAGATGCTCGAGGGCACCTCCGAGACGGCGAAGAAGCACATCGGCTGGGTCGCGTACGTGGGCGGCGCCCTCAAGCACCTGCGGGACCGGCCGATGCCCGTACGCATCTCACTGGACGGCAAACCTCCGCTGCGGCGCCGGGTGCGCACGGTCATCGTCGGCAACGTCGGGCGGCTGCAGGGCGGCGTACGGCTGCTCAGCGAGGCCGACCCGGCCGACGGCAAGCTGGACGTCGCGATCCTGAGCCCCAACAACCTCGCCCACTGGGCGGCGCTGGGCTGGGCCGTGATGCGCCGGCGCGACCGGGTGCCGCGGATGGAGACGTACACCGCCGAGCGCATCGAGATCCGCAGCAACCGTCCGCAGCCGCGGCAGCTCGACGGCGACCTCATCGATCCGGGCAAGAGCATGACCATCGGGGTACGGCACCGCGCGCTGCTGCTGTGCGTGCCGCAACCGGACAGCGACCCCGACCTCGCGTACGACAGCAGCGCCGCCGAGAAGGCCGCCGAGGAGGTACGCGCCGCGGCCGAGGACGCCAAGTGAGCAGCACCTCGCCCGTACCCGAGACCAAGATGATGCCGGGGGACGAGCTCTCGGCGGACGACGCGTTCCTCGCTCTGCGGCACTACGGCCGGTGGCATCTGCTGCGGGACGCGTTCGTGCGGTTCCGGTACGGCGACGGCTTCAGCCACTCCCGCGCGCTCGCCCTGCAGCTGTGCCTCGCGATCGTGCCGTTCATGATCGCGCTGTCCGGCCTCGCCACCGACCTGGGCGTCGAGGAGGGCGGCCAGGTGGTCGCCGACACGGTCCTCGCGCTCACCCCCGGCGCCAGCGAGCCGCTGGTCCGCGACCTGCTGCAGGACGACGAGCGCACCGAGGACGCCGGCGAGCTCGCCCTGGCGCTGGGCCTGCTCACCGGCCTCGTGGCGCTGACCACCGCGATGGCGCAGATCGAACGCGGCGCCAACCGCATCTACGGCGTGGAACGCGACCGCAGCGCCCTCGCGAAGTACACCCGCGCGGCAGTGCTCGCCGTCGTCGCCGGGCTGCCCGCGCTCTTCGGCTTCCTGCTGCTCGTGGCCGGGCACGCCACCGGCGACTCGATCGCGCGACAATCCGGCTGGGGCGACGGGGTCCACCGCGCCTGGGACATCGTCCGGTGGCCGCTGAGCCTCGCGCTCATCGTCTTCGCGGTCGGCCTGCTGTTCCGGCACTCGCCGCGCCGGCGCCAGCCCGGCCTCACCTGGCTGCTGTTCGGCGCCGCCCTGTCGACCGTGCTGTGGTGGGTGGCCAGCCTGCTGCTCGCCGGGTACGTGCTGATCAGCGACGGTTTCGGGGCTACGTACGGTCCGCTCACCGCGATGATGGCGCTGCTGCTGTGGGCCAACCTCACCGGCATCGCGCTCTTCCTCGGCCTGGCCTTCGCCGCCCAGCTGGAGGCGCAGCGGGTCGGCGTCACCCGTCCGGCGCTGCGGGACCGCTGGGAGCCGGGCTCCGACGAGGCCGGTGTGGCGAAACAGCCGACGGGGTAAAAGCGGCGCACCCGCCCCCGCGACCCCAGGAGCTCCGACCATGGTCACCGAGCAGCAGGAGAGGCCGGCTCCCACCGAGCCGGTGCGTTGGAAACCGCTGACGCACTTCGCCGAGCGCAGCATCCTCGGCCTGCTCGCCGTGGTGGCGCTGGGCCTGGGATTCGGCGTCCTGCTGCTGCTCGTCCGCTTCCACTGGGGACCCCTCGAGCGCATCGACAGCGGCGTCGCCGAGGGACTCAACCGGCTCGTGTCCCCGCACCCGCCCGCGGTCAAGGCGCTGGAGGCGGTCGCCCGCCTCGGCGGCCGGCCGATCATGTTCTGGCTGGTCACCATCGCCGTGGTAGCGATGCTCATCCGGCGGCGGTTCCGGCTCGCGGCGTACCTGGTGGTCACCGGCGTGGGGGCGCTGCTGCTGGACCCGTCGCTCAAGGCGCTGGTAGCCCGGGTCCGACCGGTCGTCGACGTCCCGGTCACCCACGCGCCGGGCAACAGCTTCCCGAGCGGGCACGCCCTCGGCTCGATGATCGTGTACGGGGCCCTGCTGCTCGTCTTCCTCCCTGCCGTCTCGGAGCGCCACCGCAAGTGGTTCATCGCCGTGATCGCGGTGGTCGTCGCGGCGATCGGGCTGACCCGCATCGGGCTGGGCGTGCACTACGTGTCCGACGTGCTGGCCGGCTGGCTGCTCGGCGCGGCGTGGCTGGGCGTCACCGCGTACGCCTTCCGCCTCTGGCGCCGCGAGACCGGCCGCCCGGTGGCGCCGATCGAGGACGGCCTGGAGCCGGAGGCCGCGGGCGACGTGCGGCCCGGCGACCCCGCGGAGCGCCTGCTGCCGCACCCGTGGGCCGGCGCGATGGAGATCATCGTCGGCTGGGTTCTCGTGTTCGGCGTGCTGTACGTGCTGGGCTGGGCGCTGACGAACCACACCGCGGGCACCTGGATCCAGCACGTGGACGACGGCGTGCCGCGCTGGCTGCAGACGTTCCGCACCCCCACCTGGGACGACGTCAGCTACGCCTGGAGCAAGGCCGGCGACACCCACGCCATCCTCATCGTCTCGCTGGTGTTCTGCCCGATCGTGCTCGCGATCTGGCGGCAGTGGCGGATGGTCCTGTACGTGGTGCTGGCGATGTTCGGCGAGCTCACCCTCTTCCTGTGCACGGCCGCCGCCGTGGGCCGCCCCCGCCCGCCGGTCGAGCACCTCGACGGCAAACTGCCCACGTCGTCGTTCCCGTCCGGGCACATCGCCGCGACCATGTGCCTGTACGTGGCCATCGCGGTGCTGCTCGTGCCGCGGCTGCGGGCGTACTGGTGGCGGTGGATCTTCGTGGGGCTCGCGGTCGTCATGCCGCTGGGCGTGGCGGTGTCGCGGATGTACCGCGGCATGCACCACCCGAGCGACATGCTGGGCGCGGCGCTGCTGACCGCCGGCTGGCTCACGGTCCTGTACTTCTCGATCCGCCCCAACGCGACCCTCACCCGGGACGCCGGCGGCCGGGACGCGGCCCGGCCCGACGCGGCCGTCGCGGTCGCCCGGGATGCGGCCCGGCCCGAGGCGGGCGTCGCCGATGCGGGCCGGTCCGACGCGGACGGCGAGCGGCCGAAGGCGGACGCCGGCCGTGACGCTTAGCCTGCTCACCTGGAACGTCAAGACCGGCGGCAGCGGCGGCCGGCTCGACGGCATCGTGGCGCTGCTGACCCGGGAGCGCCCCGACATCGTCGCGCTGCAGGAGCTGCGGGACTTCCAGCGGCACGACAGGCGGCGCATGCGGGAGGTCGCCGACGCGCTGGGCATGGCCGGGTTCCTGGCCCCCTCGGTCTTCGGCCAGCCCGTCGGGGTGCTGGTCCGGCCGCCGCTGACGATCGCGGGCCGGTCGGCCGTACGCTGGCGCCTGCACCACGCCGCCGCGGCCGTCACCGTGCCCACCGCCGCGGGCCCGCTCACCGTGGTCAGCACGCACCTCAACCCGTTCCGGCCGTACCGGCGGCTGCGCGAGGCCCGCTGGCTGGCGCACCGCTACCGCGGCCCGCTGACCGTCATCACCGGCGACCTGAACTCGCTGGACCCGCACACCGCCCACACCGAGCGGCTGGCCCGGTTGCCCGAGCTCTACCGCCGCCGCCACCTCGGCGCGGACGGCCGGCCGGACACACGGGCGATCGCTTCCTTCGCCGAGGCCGGCTTCGTCGACCTGTGGCGCTCGGCCGGGACGGGGGACGGCCTCACCGTGCCCACCACGCGCGGCGGGGGACACGAGTTCTCCAACGCCGGCATGCGCCTGGACTACCTGCTCGCGCGACCCGAGCTCGCGGCCCGCGCGCGCACCGCCCGCGTCGTCCGCGGCGACGAGGCCGAATGGGCGTCCGACCACTATCCGCTGCGGGTGGAACTCGACCTCTAAAGCACCACGTTGACCAGCACGGTCAGCAGGACCGAGAGCGCCACCGACAGGACGATCATGATGAGGCAGCCGGGCAGGCCGCCGAAGAACCGGACTTCAGTGTTTCCGATGCGCATGCGGGCCCGCGTACCCGTTTCATCGCGGCGCATTCGCCGGGGCGGCCAGATGCGCGGCGATGGCGTCGGCGGCCGCCGGCCCGGCCGTGGTCAGCGCGTTGTGCGCCGCCCCCGGCAGGGTCACCGAGACGCCCCCGGTGAGCTGGGCGACCCGGGTACGCCACGGCAGCGGTGCAACCGTGTCGCGGTCGCCGCCCAGCACGAGCGTCGGTGCGGTGACCCGGCGCAGATCATCCTCCACGCGGTTGCGCACGGAATGCCCGATCGTCGACCAGACCCGCCACGGGCGCGCGTCGTACACGTCCCGGCCCAGGATCACGGCCTGCCGCTTGACCTCGCCCGGCAGGTCGGCGAACCACCGGCCGACGAGTCCGCGCCGCGTACGCGCCGCCGGGTCGGCCGTCGGGCTTGCCAGCACCAGCGCGGCGACCACGTCCGGGCGCCGACGGGCGAGCGCGGCGGCGACCTCGGCGCCGAACGAGTGCCCCAGCACGGCCACGCGGTTCAGCCCGTGCGCGTCCAGCCAGGCCGAGACGAACGCGGCGTGCTCCTCGACGTCGTACGCCCGCCCCGGCCTGTCGCTCAGCCCGAAGCCCGGCAGGTCGGGCAGGAGCACGGGGTGCCGGTCGGCCAGCGCGTCGGCGGTGGGCATCAGGTAGCGGTGCGACACCGCCAGCCCGTGCAGCATCACGACGGGCAGGGCGTCCACCGGCCGGGCCCGGACCCGCTCGTGCGTACGGACGCCGGCCACGGTCGACCAGCGGCTGATCCAGCCTCGGTACGGGCGGGGAGCGGAGAGAGCCAGACGGAGCATGCCTCCTGGTACCCGCCCGGGGGCGGCTCAGACGTCGCGGACGACCCTGTCCCGGCCCTCGCGCTTGGCCACGTACAGATTGCGGTCCGCCAGCGACAGCACCGACGACGGGGTGCCCCGGCCGTCGTCGGAGGTGGTCACGCCGATGCTGGCGGTCACCGGCAGCGTGCCGGTGATCGGCCCCCAGGCGTACGCGCGGATCCGCAGCCGGAGCCGCTCGCAGCGCTCGGCCGCCTCCTCCAGGCCTATCCCCGGCATGATCAACAGGAATTCCTCGCCGCCCATCCGCGCGGCGATCATCGGCCCGGTCGCCGCCTCCAGCAGCAGCTCGGCGACGTGCTGCAGCACCGTGTCGCCGGTGCTGTGCGACAGCGTGTCGTTGATCCGCTTGAAGTGGTCCAGGTCGAGGATCGCCAGCGACATCGGCGTACGCCGCACCACCGCCTCACCCAGCAGCGCGGGCAGCCGCTCGTTGACGTACCGCCGGTTGTAGAGGCCGGTCAGCGCGTCGCGGTGGGCCATCTCCCGGAAGTGCTCGCTGGCCCGGCGCGCCTCGGTCGCCTCGAACACCGCCTGCAGCGCCCGTGCCCGCGCCTCGCGCTGCGCCGAGTGCAACGCCGCCGTCGCCCGGTGGAACGCGCGGTGCTCCTCGTACGCGTGCTCGAACCGGCCCGTGGCGGCGTACAGCGCGGCCTGCTCCTCGCGGGCCTGGGCGCGTACCCGATCCAGGCCTCGCTCCTCGGCCATCAGGACCGCCCGGTCGAGAGCCTCCTGCGCCGCCTCCGGGCGGCCGTCCAGCCGGCGCGCCTCCGCGAGCGTGAGCAGGCAGACGGCCGGCGTGTCGCCCTCGTTGGCCTCGATCTTCGACTGGCCGCCGTCGAGCATGACGTGCAGCGTCTCCTCGACGGCGTCGTAGCGGCCGCTCATCATCTCGATCCGGGCGATGGTGTCCAGCTCCATCGCGCTGAAGGTGCGCGGGCTGCGCGTCTGCACCTCCCGCATCTGCGCGACCAGGGCCCGGGCGCCGGCCTCGTCGTCGTTCTCGAACGCCGTGTACGCCATGTTGTTGAGGATGTTCAGGCTCAGCTCGACGTCGCCGACCTCGGTCGCGATGGCCAGCGCCTCGCGGAACCGCCGGTCGCCCTCCGCGATCGACCCGCTCTCGTCCAGCGCCACCGCCAGCGTCATGAGATGCCGGGCGCGGATGGTCAGCGGCTCGTCGTCGGTCAGGTGCGAATAGCACTGCACCGCGTGGGTGAGCCCCTCGGCCAGGTCGCCGACCTGCCGGTAGAAGATCGACAGCACCCGGTGCGCCCGCGCCAGCAGGAACGGATCTTCGCGCTCCTGGGCCCAGGCGAGCACCTGATGCGCCCAGCGGCCGCCGCGCTCGGACCGGCCCTCCCGGACCAGCACGTGGGCGCGCAGCAGCCGGGCCCGCATGGCGACATCCTCCAGGCCCAGCGCCTCGGCCCGCCGCTCGACGGTGGCCGCGGGCACGGCGGTCGACCGGTACCTCGACTGCGGGCGCGCCTCGAGCTCCACCAGGGTGGCCTCGAGCTGGGCGCGCTCGTCCGCGACCACGACCGTCGCGGGTGCCGCCTCCGTCGTCACAGGACCGCCTTCCCCGTCGGGTCCTCGGGTGAGGTCCTCGGCATCCCTCTCCGATCGGACGGAGACGGTCAGTACTGAGGTGTCGGCCGGGTGCAGATCGGTTGCCGGATCATCGGCGGTCCGTGCAGACCGGCCGGCTCGCGGCGACCTTGTCGACGGTGTAGACGACGGCCACCGAGAAGCAGTAGTTGTTCTGCTCGTTGAGGCCGTACACGACGTAGTCGGTGGTGCCCGCGGGAAGCTGCTGGAACGCCCGCTGCTCCTGCCCCGCCCGGCCGCCGGAGATCAGCACCGGCCCCTCGGAGCCCTTCGGATACCGCCACGTGAGCGCCACGCTGTCCCGGCGGTCCCGAAGCCGGACGTCCACCGGCGCGATCGGATTCACCGTCCCGGACGGAGCCGCACTCAACGGCGGCGCAGCGGCGGGCGCGGTCGAGGCGGACGCGGTCGTGGCGGCCGCGCTGACCGGCGGCGCGGCGGTGGACGGCCCGGCATCGTCGCCGCGCGGCAGGGTCACCGCCACGATCGCCGCCGCGGCCGCCACCCCGGCGACCAGCACGGTCGCCAGGATGAACGGCTGGCGGTTGGAGTGCTCGTCCGGCCTTTCCACCGGTACGGGCAACCGGTCGGCGACCTTCGCGCTCGCGCGGTCCACGGGCAGCCGCGGACCGGGCGGGTACACGCCGGGAGCCGTCGCGGCCGGCGGGAACGAATCCGGCGGGTACGGCCCGGGCGGCGCGACGGCCGGCCCTGCTGCGTGGGTGGCCGGGTCCGCCGCCGGGGCCGGGGCCTGGTCGTGGACCGCGGCCAGGGCCTGGGCGACGTGTCCGTGTGCCGGCCACTGCGAGGGCGGGGTGCCGGCCCTCCCGGTCGCGGCGGCCTGGCCGGTCGCCGCGGCTTCTTCGTTCACCGGGGGCGCCTCCGGACCGGGCGCCGGCGAGGTGAGGGGAAGGGGGATCGGCGGTTCCGCAACCGCGTGGCGGCCGGTGGGTTCGCCCGGGACGGGAGGCTCCGGCAGTACCGGGTGCACGCCCGGGACCGTCGCCGGCATCCGGCTGATGTCCGGCGCCGGACCGCCCTGGGCGGAGCGGAAGATCGGCGGGGCGGGTGGCGCGCCCGCAGCCTGCTCCGCCGGGCCGGGGGCCTGAGCGGGCACCGGGCCCGTCGAGCGTTGCACCCGGCCGCAGACGTGCCGCCCGGTCGGGGGCGCACCGGCGAGGCGGGCCACCTGCTGGGCCAGCGAGTGGTCGGCCGGCAGGTGCCGGGCGCACAGCTCCTGGGCCAGGGCGAGGTGCTCGTTGCCCTCCGCCGTACGGGCGCATTCGCGTTCCATCGCGCCGAGCCGGGCCAGCATCTTGATGCCCGGGGCGGACGCGTCGCCGTACGCCTCCCGGTAACGCCCCCACGCGTCGGCGAGGCGGGTACGCGCGGCGGTGCAGTAGCCGGCCGCGTGCTCGGCGGTCGCCAGATCCGCCTCCGCGGCCAGCACCCGGGGCGACAGCGGCCCCTCGACGGCGGTCAGCTCCCCGACCAGATCGTGGTAGAGCTGCGCCGCCCGGCCGTGGTTGCCGACCCGGTGCAGCACCGCGGCGTGGGTGGCGGCGGCCGCGATCGTCCGCTCGTCGCGGGGCCCGTGCAGCCGCTCCTCGGCCGCGTGCGCGAAGCCCGCCCAGGTGCGGGCCGCGTGGGCGTCGCCCAGCGCGATGAGGATGCGGGCCTGCAGCGCGGCGGCGAGCGCCAGGTCGGGCGAGGCACGGTGCGGGTCGATCTCGGCGGGATCCAGCGCGCCGGCGAGGACGGCCCGGGCGCCGGCGAGGTCGCCCTCGGCCGTCAACGTCTGCGCCTGGGCGGTCAGTTCGGCGAGCGGAAGGGGCACGTGGCCCATAGTGTCTGCTCGGCGACGGTAGGTACAAGTCCTGCGGCGTGTACCTGTTGTGCCCCGCGACACGGTACAACTCGGATATGAGCGCCGACAGCGTCGCCGACGTCAAACGTGAGATCCTCGTCCGCCACCTCGAGGCCTGGGCGCCGGCGGCCCTGCACCGGGCCCGCCGGGCCACCTACGCCCACGGGTACGCCGACACCACGGCCGCGCTGGCCGAGGCGGCCGCCCGGGTCTTCACCGAACAGTCCGACCTGGTCAGAGGCCGGGAGCTGACGATGGTCGCGGTCGGCACCGACCTCACCGACGTGGACGCCCGGCTCAAGGCACTGCCCGCGGGGGCGGGACTCACCGTCCACACCGTCCCCGGCAGCACGCCCGAACGGCTCGGCGTCGCCCTGCGGGCGGCCGGCGCTGTGCGCGTACCGTTGCTCGGTTTCCTGGATGCGGGCGAACCGCCCGGCGCGGCCGTCCTCGAGGCCCTGGCCACCGGGAAGCCGGCGGAGGCGCTGATCGTGCTGCCGCCGTCGACGCCGGTGCCGGCGATGCGCACGGCGCTGCGGGAAGCGGGCTTCCCGCTCGCGGCGGCGGTCGAACTGGCCGCGTCGGACGACCCCGGCGAGATCCTCATGTACGCCACGACGCTCGGCAAGAGCCTCGAGGCGTTCAAGGACCTGCTGTGGGCGGTCGACGAGTACGCGGGCGTGCGCTACCGCGACCCCGGCGACCCGGAACGGCACCTTCTCGACATCTCCCTCACGCCGCACCCCGGCCCGCTGCGACGCGAGCTGCTCGCCCGGCTCGCGGAGGCCGGCGAGGCGACGGTCACGGAGCTGCGGACGTACGCGCTGACCGAGACGGTGTACCGGGCGGCGGACGCGACGCGGGTGCTGCACACGCTGCTGGACGCCGGGGCG
The DNA here is from genome assembly GCF_016464385.1 of Nucisporomicrobium flavum. GTDB lineage: Bacteria > Actinomycetota > Actinomycetes > Mycobacteriales > Micromonosporaceae > Actinoplanes > Actinoplanes flavus_A. Next base: position 735,332 of record NZ_JADMLH010000003.1, read on the forward strand.
GTGACCCGGCGTCCCGAGCAGGGGCGCCTCGGCGGGGACGTGGTCATCGCCCCGGCCTGAGGCTGAGGGCTCGTGGGTGGCCGGTCGCCGGCGACCGGCCACCGCCCGCCGCTTGTCAGGAGCGGGAGCTGGACTTGTCCTGCTTCCACGACAGCGGGCCGGGCAGGTCGACGCGGTGCGCCTTCGCCTTGGAGTTCCAGGACCAGCGGCCGATCTTGATGGTCCAGGACGACAGGCCCCGCTGCGTGAAGTTCAGGATGAGCGGGCCGAACTTCTTACGGCTGCGGTATTGAATACCCATCGGGGGAGTCCTTCCGTGGAATCGTCAGGTGTCCCGGAGATTCCCGATGGCCGATTTTCCGAAACGCGCTCGCGCGTCCCTCAGCGGGGCTGCCAGGCGTCCGGGCGGGTCGTGAGCTTGCGGACGTGCGCCGGCATGCGGCCGCTGATCAGCTCCGCGAGGCTCACCTCGTCGACCACCTCGCGCACCGCGGCGCGTACGGCGACCCACAGGTTGGGCAGGTTCTCCGCCGCGCCCGTGTACTGGGTCTCCTCCGGCCGCAGCCCGCGCACCCCGGCCAGGGGGCCGTCGACCGCGCGCAGGATCTGACCGATCGTCACGTCGCGTGGCGACTGTGACAGCGTGTAGCCGCCCTCGGCGCCGCGTTGTGCCCGTACCACCCCGGCACGGCGCAGATCGGCCAGGACCGCCTCGAGGAACTTCCTCGGCATGTTCTGGTCCTGGGCGATGGCCTGGGCGGACATCAGGGCCGGGTACGTCTGGGCGAGGCTCAGCGCCGCCCGTACCGCGTAATCGCCGCGCGCGGAGATCTGCACCGCCCCATCATGCCCCTTCCGTACGCGTGCCCCTCCTCCACCCCAGGAATTACGGGAATTCGGGCATCACCCAGCGTCAGTGCGTGACGAGCGGTTCACTCTTTCGTGATCTGCTGCGGGGTTGCGGCTCAGTCGGCTGCGCCGCGCTGCACAGGCACCCGGCGGCCCAGCTCGGCGCCGCCCTCCGCGCCCGTCCGCACCCCGAGCTCGGCCCGGAACGCGCCCGGGCTCAGCCCCACCTCCCGGTGGAAGAAGCGCCCGAAGTTCGTCGGCTCGCCGAAGCCCAGCCGCCGCCCGATCTCCGCCACCGACAGGTCCGTGCAGGCGAGCAGCCGCCGGGCCTCCAGGGCCACGCGGTCGTCGACGACCTGTTTCGCCGTCCGCCCGGTGATCGCCAGGCTGGCCCGGGTGAGCGTGCGGACCGAGCAGCCGATCCGGGCGGCGTAGTCCTCGACGCGGCGGCTGCGGGGGTGGCCGGCCTCCAGGTCGCGGCGGAAGCGGGCGAACGTGCGGGCCTCGGAGGTCGAAGCGCCGGCCGCATCGCCGTCGCCGGTGAGCAGGGCGATGCGCAGCAGGACGACGGCGAGCTGGTGCCGCAGCAGTCCCGCGGCGACCGGGCCGGACGTGTGCCGCGCGCAGTCGACCCCGAGCTGCGCGACCTCCGTGATCACCGCGTCCTCGTCCTCGCCGGCCAGCTGCCAGCGGGCGGGGCCGGGCAGGTCGTCCACGGGTACGCCGGTGATCTCCGCCGCCGACAGCACGTCGCGGTTCCACGTGATCAGGGTGGCGTCCAGCCCGGGTTCGGCGCCGAAGCGGACCGCCTGCCCCGGGCGTACCCAGAGAAGGGTGCCCGGACGGCACGCGTGCGCGGCGAAATCGATCTCCACCGTGCCGTGACCGGCGGTGGTCAGCGCGAGCAGGTGGTAGGGCAGCCGCCGGGGCGCCGGGTCGCCGGCGGCGAGATCGGTCTCGGACAGCGTGGACGTGCCCACCCCGGCCCAGAGCGGGGCGGGCGCGGACCGCGCGCGGGTTCGTCCGGAAGCGACCATCGAGGCGACCGTATCCGCCCGTGACCAGCGATGCACGTGGGAGTCCACGGGGCGGCGGATATCCGGCAGACAGTCGGGAAATCGAGCACGGAAACGGACAAAAAAGACGTCTATTGCGTACGCAAAAAGCGACCCGCGCGGACCGGCAGTGTCCGCACGGGTCGCCCCGGAATTGCGCGTTGTCGCTATCGACCGGCCAGCAGCCGGTTGACCGCCGCGTCCACGTCCAGATGATCGGACTCCCGGCCCCGCGGAACCACCACATAGGTGCGCCGCAGGAACCGGACCAGAACGCTGCGTGGTACTTCGAACAGCGCGTTGCCGTCGGGTGACGACAACGCCAGGGCGACGAAGTCCCCCCGCGGCGTGGCCCACGGCCACACCCGGACGTCTCCGATCCCTGCGGGCTCGTCGAGCCCGGTCACGAGAAGTTCCCGCGCGAAGGACCAGCTCACGGCTTCCCCACCGGCTGATTCTGCGTGGAACAAAACGTGGACCGCGTACGGGTCGGCTGGGTCGTACCGCAGGCTGGCACGCACGGGCAGGGCCGTGGCGTCAGGCGCTACGAGCCGCAGCGAGGTTTCGACCTCGACGGTCGTTGGACGAATGGTACTCATGGACGAACTCCCCCCGGCACCGCTGCGAGGCTGGTGAACCCCGCGTTTCCCATACTCAGGTGATCCCTGTCATTACGCTCCGCCATACGCTGATCTCACCCAGTAGTGGGAAGACGGTTCCGATAAGCTCTCCGGACGAGCCGTAAAACGGTATCTTGTCCTGTTCTGCCCAAGTACTCGGTTCCGCCCGGCGTCGGGTGGTCCAGCAGTTGACTCACTCCGGTAACGTCCATTCCTCCCGGGTAGTGACGGGGGAGCGGAACACTAGGGGATGAAATGACCGGGAGCCCGCGATCTTTGCCGTGAAAGTGAACGAGATGTCCCAATCAGACCCCGTGACCGAATCGCCGACCGCCGGTCACGCGCCCCGGGGCGTCCTCGACCGGATCCGCGCCAACCCCACCGGCCGCCTCGCCCTGCGCATCGGCGTCGGCCTCCTCGGCGCCATCGTGGTCGCGGTCGGCATCGTGCTCATCCCACTCCCGGGCCCCGGCTGGGCGATCGTCATCCTCGGCCTGGCCATCTGGGCGGTCGAGTTCGTCTGGGCCCGCCACCTCCTCCAGTTCACCAAGCGCCACGTCCAGTCCTGGACCCGCTGGGTGCTCCAGCAGTCCCTGCCCGTCCGCGCGGTCATCGGCCTGGCCGGCTTCGTCTTCATCTGCAGCGTCGTCTGGCTCTCGGTCAAGCTCACGATGGGCATCAACCTGGCCACGGAGCTCCGCGCCCTCCTCACCGGCACCTGACGGCCGGCCACACGTCACCCCCGGCCGGCCGCGACGCGCCGACCCCGGGTTCGCGTGGGGGAGGGCCGGTCCGGTACAGTCTGCTGCGTCCCGGGCGATTAGCTCAGCGGGAGAGCGCTCCGTTCACACCGGAGAGGTCACTGGTTCGATCCCAGTATCGCCCACGAGATACAGAGGCCGTGGGTCCGCGAAAGCGCGGACCGCGGCCTCTTGTCATGTCCGCTCATGGGTCCCAGCTGCCCGGTCCGAGCCGTATCGCTCGGCGAGGGTGTTGCCGATCGCGGCCAGGTGGTCCCGCACCCGCGGAGGGCCGGTCACCTCGAGGTAGTCGACCAGCCCGGCAAGCTCGCCGGCGAGTTTGCGCTCGTCGTTGCCGCGGATCACGATCTCGATGCGGCCGTCGGTCGTGGTAGCGCCCACTTCGAGTCGGGCGCCGAAGGCCATGCGGAGCACGTCTGTCGCGTGGGGCGCGCACATCGCCCGGGCCTCGAGGGGTGTCCGCTTGCGTTCGACCTCGTCGGCGATCGCGCGCCAGCTCTCGGCGAGGTCGAAGTCGGCGGGCCGATGCACGGGTTCGGCGGTCGGGGCGACGGACGACACGCGGTCGATCCGGAAGGTCCGCCGGCCGGTCCCGGTGTGGGCGACGAGGTACCACGACGGGCCTTTGGCGACGATGCCCAGCGGGTGGACGGTCCGCTCGGTCCCGGTGCGTTCGCGGTCGACGTAGCCGAGCCGGACCTGGACGCCCCGGATCACCGCGTCCTGGAGCTCGTCGAGGAAGCGGGGCCGTCGGGGCTCCACCCGGCTCGACCCCCATCGTTGCGGGTCCGTGACGAGCGACCACGACGCCGCCTCGGCCTGCGCCCGGAACGGCTCGGGCAGGGCGCGGACGAGCTTGCGCAGCGCCGCTTTCACCGCCGGCGTGGCAGACGAGGCCGGGCCGGCAACCAGGAACAGGGCGCGGGCCTCACTCGCCGTCAACCCGGACAGGTCGGTTACGGGCGCCGCCCACGAGGCGCCAGCCGCCGCCCCGGCCCTGCACGGAGTACACCGGCACGCCGGCCATGCCCAGGGCGTCGAGGTCGCGGCGGGCGGTGCGCTCGGAGACCTCCAGCTCCCGGGCGACCTCCGCTGCGGTCACCTGCTCGCGATGTTGCAGCAGCAGGACGATGGCCATCAACCGGTCGGCTCGCATGCGGACAACACTTCCGCCAAAACCGGTCAGGAGATGACCGGTATGGGCCCGCAAGATGCCGGCATGACAACCGATTTTCCCGAGCCCACCCGCATGTCGGTCAACGGAGTGGAACTCGAAGTCTTCGAAGCCGGCCGGCAGAACGCGGGGAACCCCATCGTGCTCTGTCACGGCTGGCCGGAGCACGCCTTCTCCTGGCGCCATCAGGTGCCCGCCCTGGCCGCCGCGGGCTACCACGTCATCGTCCCGAACCAGCGGGGATACGGCCGCTCGTCCCGTCCCGCCGAGGTGACGGACTACGACCTCGAGCACCTGTCGGGTGACCTCGTCGCCCTCCTCGATCACTACGGCTACGACGATGCCACCTTCGTCGGCCACGACTGGGGCGCGTTCGTCGTCTGGGGCCTGACCCTGCTGCACCCGAAGCGGGTCAACGGCGTGGTAGCGCTGAGCCTGCCCTACCAGGAGCGCGGAGAGAGGCCCTGGATCGAGGTCATGGAGGCCGCGCTCGGCGCCGACTTCTACTTCGTCCACTTCAACCGGCAGCCGGGCATCGCGGACGCCGTGTTCGGGGAGAACGCGTCCCAGTTCCTTCGGAACCTGTACCGGAAGAACGTGCCCTTCGCGGAGCCCCAGCCGGGCAACGCGCTGATCAACCTCGCCAGAGCGGAAACCCCCCTCGGTGACCCCGTCATGAGTGACAGCGAACTCGCTGTCTTCGTCTCCGCCTTCGAGTCGACAGGGTTCACGGGCGGAATCAACTGGTACCGGAACCTGGACCGCAACTGGCGCCTGCTGGCGGATGCGGACCCGATCATCCGACAGCCCGCCCTCATGATCTACGGCGACCGCGACCCGGTCGCGAGGGCCGGAAGGCTGACGGAATTCGTGCCGAATGTGGACGTGGTCAGTCTGGACTGCGGCCATTGGATCCAGCAGGAGAAGCCGCAGGAAACGACCGAGGCGATTTTGAAGTGGCTGAACCAGCGGGATGCTGTCTAGCTGCGGCGGAAGATGATCACCTCGCTGGTCCGCAGCGCGATTCGGTAGCCGTACCCGGGCAGGCGGTCGAGGGCGGCAGCCATCGTTGCGGGCGTCGCCATGGTGGTGTCCAGCGGGTCGCTGACGGCGACCCACTCGGGCCGGACGCCGGCTTGGGGGTACGCGGGGAAGAAGGAGACGGTGGCGCGGGAGGTGAGCTGCGGCGCCAGCCGGTTGTCCGCGGCGACCCGGGCGTCGTCCGGTATGCGGGCCAGCGCCAGGCGTACCTGCCGCGCCTCGGCGTCTGTGGTCCAGGTGTCCGGGCTCAGCAGGCCGCGTAGGGGCGAAGGAGTCAGCATCGTCGCGGCGACGGCGATCACGCAGGTGGCGTGGACCGCTGCTCGCGCACGGCGTGCGGGGCCCGTCGTGGTGAGGGCGTCGAGGAATGCCACGAACACGATGGGCATCAGGACGGCGCTGTACTGGAAGGCTGTGCCCCAGTAGAGCGGGTTCGTCGACCAGAACCGCCAGGCCAGTGTCGGTACAGCGACCAGAAGCAGCGGGGAGCGCAGCGCGAGGAACAACGTCGGCGCGAGGAGCCACAGCAGGGTGTGCACCTTGACGGCGGGTAGGAGAAGGCGGTGCAGCGGGTCCTGGCCGTCGAGGGCCGCGCCGGCGGCGTACGGGTAGACGTGCGCGGAGTTCAGCGCCGGCAGGATCGCCCCGACGATGACGAGGCCCGAACAGATCCAGATCAGCGTCGTCGTCGTGCCGAGACGTCGCGGGCCGCGCAGCGCCACCAGCAGGCCGATCACGGCCACCGTTGCGGGCAGGTCCTCCTTCACCGCGATGAGCGGCAGGGTCCACGCGACGGCGGCGAGGAAGCGCCTTTCGACGAGCGCGGTCAAGCCGAAGGCCAGCAGGGGAACGGCGAAGGCGACCTCGTGGAAGTCGAAGTCGACCGCCGCCTGCAGACCCCAGGACATCCCGTACGCCAGCCCGGCGCTCACCGCGGCCCTCCGGTCCACGATCCGGACGGCGAGCCGGGTGATCGGTATCGACGACGCGGCGATCAGGACGGCCTGAGCGACCAGAAGGGTGATCGGGCTGGGAAACAGCCGGTACAGCGGGGCGAGCACGACGAGGATCGGATGGAAGTGGTCGCCGAGCAGGAGGAAACCGGGCGCCTTGATCGTCGCCTCAGGGGCGTGGAGGTGGGCGTAGCCGCGGACAGCCTGCTCGAAGATGCCCAGGTCGTAGCCGCTGGTCTCCAGCCGCAGATGCCGGTGTACCGACCAGGACGCGTAGGCGAGGAACAGGGCGGTGGCCAGCAGATACGGTGCCGGGTCGGCCTTTTTCCGGACAGCCGGGGGACGGACGGTGGGTGCGGACATGCGGCGAGATTCGAGCGCCGCGGCTGAACCGTCGCTGAAGTGACCTGAAGGAACTTCAGGCGCGCGGCAGCTCCGCGACGAGGCAGCCACCGCCGGTGGTGCCGGCCACGTACAGGCGGCCGCCGTGGCGTACGGCGATGTCCCGGGCGATCGCCAGGCCCAGGCCGGCGCCGCCGTGGCGGCGATCGCGTGCCTCGTCGACCCGCGCGAACCGTTCGAAGACCCGTTCCCGATCGGCCGACGGGATGCCGGGGCCGTCATCGCGGACCTCCAGACGCACGAGGCCGGGGCCGGCTTCCGCGACGGTCACCGTGATGCGGTCACGCGCGTACCGGGAGGCGTTGTCCAGAAGGTTTCTCACCATCCTGGCCAGTTCTTCCTCGTGCCCGATCACCAGCGCGGGCGCACCGGCCACCACGACGAACCGCTCGTCCGGCGGCGTCCGGTAGCGCCGTTCGCCGACCAGTTCCTCCGCGATCGCGGCGAGGTCGACCGGCTTCCCACCGGCCGGTGCGGACCGTTCCAGGCGCGCGAGCAGCAGCAGGTCGTCGGTGAGCCGCTGCAACCGTTCGGTCCCGGTACGCAGCACCTCCGGATCGATCGTGCCGCCGTGCGCGGCGGCCACCTCGGCGGTGGTGCGCAGACCCGCGAGAGGGCTGCGCAACTCGTGCGCCGCGTCGGCGACGAACCGGCGCTGCCGTTCGGCCGCTTCGCCGAGCCGGTCGAGGGTCTCGTTCATCGTGACGGCCAGCCGGGCGATCTCGTCGCCGGTACGCGGCTGGGGCACCCGGCTGCTCATGTCCGCGGCGGTGATGCGCGCCAGCTCGCTGCGCATCCGCTCGACCGGGCGCAGCGCACGCCCGGCCGCCCACCAGGCAACCACGGCGACGAACAGGACGGCCACCGGCAGCCCGATGCGAAGCCAACGGTCGACCGGGGCCACGGCGGCCTCCGCGTCGAGCGGGGAGACGAGCAGGTAGACGGTCGCGCCTGAGGGGCTGACGTTGTAGGTCACCAGGGTGACGTCGCGACCGTCGAGCTGCCCTCGGGCGCCACTGCGTGCCGGTCGCAGGTGAACGTCGACGCGGCCGAAGAAATCCTCGTCCATCTGTGGTGGGACGGCGGGAAAGGCCAGACCGCTTTCCCGTACGTAATAAGCCAGTTGATTCTGGGCCAGCAGCACTGTGCCGCGATTGTCGACCACCGCGAAGCTGATCCCCATGCCGTAATAGGGGAACTCGTACCACTTGTCGTACGCGCAGCGCGCAGGATCCTTCTCGACGTCACAGCTGCCCGGGCTGTCGGCCAACACACCCCCGTCCGCGTTGATCCTCGCCGCAGGCTTGTCGTACGTCGAGGCGATAGCGCGTGCCTGGGACTGCGCGGTAGCGAGGGACCCCGCCACGCTGTTCGCCTGGATCACGTGGCGCAGCCAGAGCGCCCCGCCGCCGAGGCACAACCCGGCCGCCAGCGCCGCCGCGGCCGCCGCCCGGACCCGTACCGGCAGCTGCGGTTCAGGCACCGGCGTCGACCAGCCGGTAGCCGGCGCCGCGGACCGTCTCGATGCTCAGCAGGCCGAATGGGACGTCGATCCTGCGCCGCAGTGCCCGGATGTAGACCTCGACGATGTTGACGTCGCCGTCGTAGGCCGCGTCCCACACCTCGTCCAGGATCTCCGCCTTGCTCACCACCGTGCCGGCCCGGCGCGCCAGGCACGCCAGGACCGCGAACTGCTTGGCGGTCAGCGTGATCGGCGTCGCCCCGCGCGAACAGACCCGCCGCGCCTGGTCGACGACCAGATCACCGACCTTCAGCAGCGCCGGCCGGGGCTCACCGCCCCGGCGCAGCAGGGCTCGCACGCGAGCCAGCAGGACCACGTACGAGAAAGGCTTGGTCAGATAATCGTCAGCCCCGGTGTCCAGGGCCTCCGCCTCGTCGTACTCGCCGTCCTTGGCGGTCAGGACCAGCACCGGCGTCGTCACCCGCGACTCCCGCAGCCGAGCGCACACCTGATAGCCGTTCATCCGCGGCAGCATCAGATCCACGATGACCGCCTGATAGCCCTCGCTCAAGGCCAGGTCGAGCCCGGCGTTCCCGTCATGGGCCACATCGACGGTGTAGCCCTCCGCGGTCAGGCCGCGACGGAGCGAATCAGCGAGTTCGCGCTCGTCCTCCACGATCAGCAGCCGCACCAGGCCATCCTGCCACCCCCGGGTCCGGCGAACCTGAAGTCCGTTTCAGCTCAGGGCCGGACTTCGTAGACGTGGTTGAACGGCGTCTGCGCCACCCTCCGGAAGCGGGTGAAGCCGGCGTCGGCGGTCACGGCGCGGATGCGGGCTGGGCCCGCCTGGGTGCCGAGCGCGGCGCCGGGCGGCTGGGACAGCGACGCCGGGGTGCACAGCAGTGTGGAGAATCCGTAGTAGGCGCGGCCGACGGGGTTGAGGTTCTGCTCGACGGCGTCGCCGGCGGCGGGCTCGACGATCATCCAGGTGCCGTCCGGCGCGATGGCCTGCCGGACGTGACGGGCCGCCCCGAGCGGGTCGCCCATGTCGTGGAGGCAGTCGAACATGGTCACCAGGTCGTAGCCGGCGCCGGAGAAATCGGTGGCGGCGGCGACCTCGAACCGGGTCCGGTCCCCGACGGCGGCGTCCGAGGCCCGCTCCTGGGCGGTGGCGATCGATTCCGCGTGGTAGTCCGACCCGGCGAAGGCCGAGCGCGGGTACGCCTCGGCCATGAGGACGGTGGAGGCGCCGTGACCACAGCCCACGTCGGCGACCTTGGCGCCGTTGCGGAGCTTGTCCACCACGCCGTCCAGTGCCGGGAGCCATGACGGCAGAAGGTTGGCCGCGTACCCCGGGCGGAAGAACCGTTCGCAGCCGACGCGGACGTCGCTGTTGTGCTGGTGCCATCCCACCCCCTCGGCGGCCCGGGCGGCGTCGATGACCATGGCCGTGTCCCGGGTGGTGCCGTGCGCGAGCTGGAAGAAGCCGGGCAGGAACGCCGGGCTGCTCTCGTCGGCCAGGGCGACCGCGTGCTCGGGGGGCAGCGTGTACCGGTGGGTGTCCGGGTCGTAGTCGACGATGCCGCCGGCGGCCTGCGCGTTCAGCCACTCCCGGGCGTAGTGCACGCCGGTGCCCGTACGTCCGGCCAGCTCCTCCGGGGTCGCCGGATCGTGCGTGGCGAGATCGCGGTAGTAGCCGAGCTGGTCGCCCATGACCACCAGCGCGCAGTTCAGGGCCGCGCCGACCTCGTCGACGGCGCGGAGGACGAAGGCCATCACCTTGTCGGTATCGAGCTGAGTCTGTGTCATGGCCCCGACGCTAGGTGCGGACGGTATTAGCATCAATGCACAGGCCTTAAGGAGTTGTAGTGAAGCTAATAGGGCACGTACGCGCCATCCGGGCCCTGTGCGAGGTCGGCGCGCGCGGCTCCTTCTCCGCCGCGGCCGACGCGCTGGGCCTCACCCAGTCGGCCGTGAGCCAGCACGTCGCGGCGCTGGAGCGGGAGGCCGGGCTGCCCCTCGTGGAGCGCGGCAGCCGCCCGGCCGAGCTCACCGAGGCCGGACGCGTCCTCGTCCGGCACGGCACGTCGATCCTGGCCCGCCTGGGCGACGCCGAGCAGGAGCTCGGCGAACTGGCCGGGCACCGGTCCGGGCGGCTCCGCCTCGGCAGCTTCCCGACGGCCCTCACCACGTTCGTACCCATGGCGATCGCCCGGCTGCGCCGCGAGCACCCGGGGATCGTGCTGACCGTGGTGGACGACCACCTGCAGGGCCTCCTGCCCCGCCTGGCCGACGGCACGCTGGACCTGGCCGTCGTCTTCGACCACGAGGTCCTGCCCTCCGGTGCGCCCGGCCTGCGCCGGGTGCCGCTGTTCGACGACCCCTACCGGGCCGTGCTGCCGGCTGGGCACCGTCTCGCCCGGCGGCGTGGCGGGGTGGAGCTGTCGGACCTGGCCGAGGAGGTGTGGGTGGGCGGCCACACGGGCAGCGCGTGGTACAGCATCGTGCGGCACTCCTGCCGGGCAGCCGGCTTCGAGCCCCGTACGTCCCTGGCCTCCGACGACTACCGCGCCGTCCAGGCATTCGTCGCGGCGGGTCTCGGGGTCGCGGTGATCCCGGCCCTGGCCGTCGCCACGACGGTCCCGGGCGTCGAGGTGAGACGGCTGCGCGGCACCACGCCGGTCCGACGGGTCAGCGTGGCCCACCAGACGGACGGGTTCCCGTCGCCCGCGGTCCGGACGATGACCGAGATCCTGCAGGACATCGCCACCCGGCGCGATGCCGGGGTCACACCAGCGGCACGACGTCCCGCATGAAGCGGGCCAACTGCTCCTCGGCGTCGGCGACCGGCCAGATGAAGACCCGGTCGACACCCGCTTCCGCGTACGCCCGCAGCACCCCGGCACACCGCTCCGCCGCCCCGATCAGCACCCGGTCCGCCAGCTCGTCCACCGGGCGGCCCAGCATCGCCGCCAGGCCGGTCAGGTGCGCCTCGGCTGCACGACGGTCGTCGGTGACGTAGGTCCACAGTGTGGCCAGGGCGCACGGGAAGCCGTCGATCGACCTGCCGTGCCGGGTCAGCGCGGCGGCCAGCACCTCGCGGGCCTTCGCCACCCGATCCGCCGTCGCGTGGAATCCGGAGGCCACCCAGCCGTCGCCGAGCCGCGCGACCCGCGCGAGCCCGGTGTCCGAACCCCAGCTCGCGATCCAGATCGGTGGCCCGGCCGGGCGACCGGGCAGCGCCGCGCCGTCCAGGTGGGCCCGCAGGGCCCCGACCGCCTCCTCGAAGCGTGGCCACCGCTCGTCGAACGGCAGGCCCACAACCTCGTAATCCCGTGGGGACGAGCCGGCACCCACACCCAGCACCAACCGTCCGCCGGAGAGAACGTCCAGCGCGGCCGCCGACTTCGCCACGACGACCGGGCCGCGGACCACCGGAAGCACCACGGTGGTGACGAGCTGCAGGTCGCCGCTGTGCTCCACGACGCCGGCCAGGGCCACGATGCCGTCGAGCCACGGCCGCTGGAAGACCAGGTGATCGTTGACCGCCAGCGCGTCGTACCCGAGCCGGACGGCGGTCCGGGCGTACGCCGCGATGCTGCCCGGACTCCAGCCCCGGCCGTCGAAATCGATCAGCGGCAGGTGCGCTCCGTATCCCAGCCGGCCCGGCATGGCTTCGATCCTGTCCGTCCCGGACCGGCGGGACAAGGGCGATCACCGGTGGGCGGAGGGCCGGATGTTCTGGTTCAGCCGGAACAGGTTCGTCGGATCGTAACGGTCCTTGACCGCCACCAGCCGCTCGTACGTGGCCTTCGGATAGGACGCCTGGACCCGGTCCTCGGTCGCCTCACCGGTGAAGTTCACGTACGCCGCGGCGTCCGGGCCGAGGGCGCCGGTGGCTGCGCGGGCCCACTCGACCGCCAGGGGGTACCCGCCGGCGTCCGCCGACCGGGCCACGATGTTCAGGATGAAGTTCCGGTCGCGGGTGCCGAACGCCGTCGCGTCGGCGGGGACCCGGCCCATAGCGCCGCCGAGGTGATGGATGTGCACCTCGGACAGGGGGTTGGGCACCCGGGCGTACGCGTCGAGGATCGCGCCGGTCGTGCCGTCGTCGAGGGCGCCGAAGAAGGCCGAGCGGAAGTAGTTGTGCAGGCCGCGCGGGTACAGCGGGTCGAGCAGGCTCTGCATCGCGACGTACGGCATCGGGCCGAACAGGTCGACCACCACGGGTGCCAGCTCGCGGAACGGCCGGGTCGCGGTGTCGCCGTCCTCCGCGTGGCCCGACCACATGCCGAGCACCGCGACGACCGGCTTGCCGTGGATCTCCTCGGGCAGGAACGGCGCCGGCGGGGCGGTGGTCAGGTTGACGACCATGGACAGCTCGTCCGGCGCGTCGGCGGTGGCGGCGCGGAACCCGCTCAGCACCCGCTCCGCGTCTTCGCCGCGGTAGAAGACGGGCCCGGCGAAGACCATCGGGCCGACGTCGTGCAGGCGGTATTCGAAAGAGGTGACCACGCCGAAGTTGCCGCCGCCGCCGCGCAGCGCCCACAGCAGCTCGGCGTGCTCGTCCTCGGTGGCGTGCAGATACCGGCCGTCGGCGGTCACGACGTCGGCACCGATCAGATTGTCGGCCGCCAGGCCGCAGCGCCGGACCAGCAGGCCGATGCCGCCGCCCAGCGTGAACCCGGCGATGCCGGTGGTGGAGATCAGACCGCCGGTCACCGCGAGGCCGAACGCCTGGGTCTCCGCATCGAGGTCGCTCCAGGTGTTGCCGCCCTGCGCGGTGGCCGTACGCCGGCCCGGGTCGACCCGGACGCCTCTCATCGGAGCCAGGTCGAGCACGATGCCCTGGTCCACCGACGAGAAGCCCGGGATGCTGTGCGCTCCGCCGCGGACCGCGAGCGGCAGTCCCTCGCTGCGGGCGAACTCCACCGTCTTGAGCACGTCCGCGACTCCGTGGCACCGGACGACGAGGGCCGGCCGGCGGTCGTGGGCGCCGTTCCAGATCGACCGCGCCTCGTCGTAGCCCGGGTCCTCCGGACGGATCACGTCACCTCGTAAGGCCTGGGCCAGCTCGCCGATGGTGGCGTCCCCCAGTGTGTTGATCATTGTTGCCCCCTGTCGCAGCTGTTCGGTCGGCTCCGACGCTAGGAACGCGACCTTTGCAGCGGCTTAGCGCCGTTCGGCCGCCGCTGCGCCGAGGGGCAGGGCGTCGGCCCGGGCCCGGCCGATGCGGCAGCCCAGGCGCCGGAACAGGGCACGCGCTGCGCGGCCGTGGCGCTGGACGGCCGGCAGGTCGTTCTCGGCGACGGCGAGCTCGGCGGCGAGCAGCCGGGTCCACGCGTCGAGCCGCAGATACCCCTGGGGCGCGAACGCGTCCACGGCCTGCTCCGCCAGGACCCGCGCCCGGTGCCGCTCGCCGGCGAACATCTCGACCACCGAGAGGTTGAGCAGGGCGCCGCCGACGCCGGGTTCGTCGTCGACGGCCTCGAACCGGTCGAGAGCCGAACGGGCGACCCGGCGACCCTCCGCGACGTCACCGACCGCGGCCGACAACAGGCCGAGGTTGGCGCGGCTCAGGTTCTCGCCGCGCCGGTCGCCGAGGCGCTCGCGCAGCCGCAACGCCGCCCGCAGGTGCTCGCCTGCGGAGTCGAACCGCCGGGCGTCGCGTTCGACGCAGCCGAGATGGTTCAGCGCGTGTGCCAGCCCGGCGGGGTCGTCGCTGCGCGTGAACGCGTCGACCGCCTGCCAGGTGGTGTCGAGAGCACCGTCCAGGTCACCGGCGAGCCGATGGACGTAGCCGAGCGCCGACAACGCGTACGCATGTCCCTGAACCGCTCCGACCCGCCGGCCCAGCAGCCAGGTCTCCTCGAAGATCGGCACCAGCGACCCGGCGACCGGCACCAGCGGCATCGAGAGGGTCACCGCCGGTAGGAACGGCGCGACCGTGGGGCCGACGAGACGCAGGTGCCGCAGGCACCGGTGGAATCGGTGTCCGGCGACGCCCACGTCCTCCTGGAACAGGGCTACGAGCGCCGCCAGCCAGTGCGCGGTGGCCACGATGGGCGGCGGCGACCCGTCGTCCGCGAGCGCTGCCCGGGCGGTCCGCTCGACGTCGTCGAGCTCGGCGACGCCGACCAGCAGGATGCCACGCATGAGCCGGGCCCACGTGACGTCGATCGGCGTCCCCGAGCGCTCCACGGCCGCGACGGCGGCGTCACCCAGGCTCGGCAACCGGTCGCTCAGCCCACGGCGCGCATCCAGGACGGCGAGCGCGAACCACGCGCGCGCATGCTCCGGGGACGGTTCCGGGGCCGCGGCGAGAACCTGCTCCAGCCAGCCGGAACCCTCGACGAAATGACCGCGCGCGAGCCAGTAGCGCCACAGGCTCACGCCCAGCAGCAGCGCCTGCCCGGGGTCGTGGCGTACCGACCAGCCGAGGGCCGCGCGCAGGTTGTCGTGGTCGATGTCGAGCGCCTGCGGACGTTCGACCACGATCCCGGACGCCCGGTCCGTGTCGCTGTCGACGGCCAGGCGCAGGAAATGCCGGCAGTGCGCGGCGTCGAACGCGTCGGCCTCGCCCGCCTCGCCCAGCCGTTCCCTGGCGAGCTGCCGGATCGTCTCCAGCAGCCGGTAGCGCGACCGGTCGCCGGCACGCTCGATCTGCACGAGTGACTTGTCCACGAGCCTGCCGAGGCAGTCGAGGATGTCCGGACGGGCGAGCCGCTCGTCGCCGCAGACCTCCTCGGCCGCGGGCAGGGAGAAGCTGCCGGCGAAGACAGCGAGCCGGCGCAGGAGGACCTGCTCGTCGCCGGTGAGCAGGGCATGGCTCCAGTCGAGCGTGGCCCGCAACGTCGCGTGCCGGGTCAGCCGGCCGGCGCGGCCGAGGAGCGCCAGCGCCTGGTGCAGCCGTTCGGCGATCTCGACCGCTTCCAGGTGCGACATCCGGGCCGCGGCCAGCTCCAGCGCGAGCGGGATCCCGTCGAGACGGCGGCAGATCTCCACCACCGCGGCCGCGTTCCCCGCGTCGACGGCGAACCCGGGGCGGACGTCGCGGGCGCGGTCCAGGAACAGGCGTACCGAGGACAGCGCTGCGAGGCGGGCGAGGTCGCCTCCGGTCTGCGCGTCGGGCACCTCGAGCGACGGCACCCGGAACGTCACCTCGCCGGCTGCGTGCAGCGGCTCCCGGCTGGTGGCCAGCAGGGTCACTCCCGGGCAGTCGCGGCGTACGGCGCCGGCGAGCTCGGCGCAAGCGGTGAGCAGGTGCTCGCAGTTGTCGAGGATCAGCAACAGCCTCTGCGGCGCCAACCGGCCCACCAGCGTCCGCAGTGGATGGGCGCCGGCACCCGGATCGAGGCCGAGGGCGGCAGCCACCGTATTCGCCACCAGGCGCGCATCGGTGACCTGCGCCAGGTCCGCGAACCACACCCCGTCCCGGTAGGAACCGATCAGCCGGCGCCCGGCCTCCTCGGCGAGCCGGGTCTTGCCCGCGCCACCGACTCCGGTCAACGTGAGCAGGCCACCGCGAGCAAGCAGGCGGTGCACGTCCGCGATCTCCCGTTCCCGGCCGACGAAGCTGGTCAGCGGTGGCGCCAGGTTGTGCCGCGGCGCCGCCGGCGGCGGTGGCCGCGCCTCTTCCCGGCCACCGGTCAGCAGGTCGCGATAGAGCCGCCGCGTCTCGGGGTCGGGGTCACTGCCGTAGCCGGCGGACAGGTCGTCCCGCAACCGCTCGTAGCGGGCAAGTGCCTCCGGCCGCCGCCCCGCCGCGGACAGGCGGCGCATCAGCTCGCGGACGGCCCCCTCGTGCAGGGCGTCGATCGTGAGCGCCCGCTGCAGCGCCGTGATCGCCTCGGCCTCGCCGGCCTTCGCCGCGAGATCGACGAGCAGCTCGCACAGAATCTCCCGCAGGTCCTCGCGGCGCCGCACCGCCCAGTCGTCGAACCGGTCCTCGGGCAGCAGATCACCGGTGTACGCCTCGACCGCCGCGCGCGTCGCCGCCAGATCACCCCCGGCCCGGGCCGCCGCCGCCAGCCGCTCGAAGCGCCGCACATCCACGTCGAGGGAGCCGGTCGCGGAGAGCATCACCATCTCGTCGTGAAGCTCGAGCAGGCCGCCGTGCGGACCGTCGCCCCCGAGCACCCGCCGGGCGACGTGGGCGGCCTGATGCAGGTTGTTCACCGCCGACGCGACCGGCCGTCCCGGCCAGAGAATCTCCAGGAGCACGTCGCGGTGCATCCGCTGACCGGGAGCCAGCGCCAGCAGCTTGACCAGCGTACGAGCCTTGCGCAGCCGCCACTCGCGGGCCTGGACGGGCGTCCCGTCCCGGTCCACGCCGAACCCTCCGAGCAGCTGAATCCGCACGGGCGGCGAAGCCGGCGCCGCCGGGCGGGCATCCCCCCGCAGCACAGTGTGGGCTTATCACCGCAACGGTTCGTCGTCAACGAACGGTGACGAATTACTGAGCCGGCCCGAGCCAGCCCTGCTGCGCGGCAAGAACACCCGCCTGGAATCTGCTGGAAGCGTCGAGACGCTCCATCAGGTTCGCCATCATGCGGCGCACGGTACGCAGTGACACACCCAGACGCCGGGCGGCCGTTTCGTCGGTGGCGCCGTCCGCAAGAATCTGGATCAGTTCGCGCTCCTGGCCGGTCAGGCCGTCCACCGGCGCCGCGCGCTCCCCGAACGGGGTGCCGGCCGCCCACATCTGCTCGAAGAGCGCGTGCAGTGCCAGCACCACGCCGGGCGCCGTCACCTCGATCGCGCCGAGCCGTGAGTCGTCCGGGTCGAGCGGGACGAGTGCCCTCTGCCGGTCCACGATGACCATCATCATCGGCAGGGTGGGCACGGTCCGCACCAGTCCGCCGTGCTCGGTCATCCAGCGCAGGTAGTCGAGCGTGGCGGGATCGTTGCGGAAGCTCTCCAGATACAGTCCCCGCAGCGATACGCCCCGTTCCAGGGGCCGCAGGCTCGTCGACCGCCCGGCCGAGTGGGTGTCCTCGCGGTGCGCCTGTCCCGGCGTCAGCGAGCACACCTCCTGCACCGCCGACTCCGCCAGCTCCTCCAGCCGGCCGCGGACCTCGTCGAGACCGCGCAGGACGGTGAGCGCGACGCGGTCGCGGTGGGTCTCGTGCTCCGCGGCGGCCGCGAGCATGGCCGCCCGTGCCCGCTCCATCCGGTGCTGCCGCTCAGCGATGTCCGCCTCGGCCTGAGCGACCAGCGCGGCGAGCCCGACCTGGGGACTGACCGGACGCAGGCCGCCCGGTTCGTCCCACGAGGGCTGCAGCAGCGCGAGCTCGGCCAATTCGTCGAGGCAGGACCGGATCGCCGCCTCGTCCGTGCGGAGATGGGTGACCAGTTCATCGACGCCCCAGGACGGCTCCGCGAGCACCAGCCGGTACACCGACTCGGTCAGTCTTGTCAGTCCAAACGATTCCAGCACCCAGCCGACACCCCCGGCCCGCAGGATCTTCCCTCGTGCAAGACACGGATCGTAACCGTCGCCGACCATGGCGGCGACCCCGTTCCGCTGGTGGCAGCAACGTGCCAGGCACCGACCTGCCATAGCAAATCATCAATCGACGGCCGCGCTTTCGGCAGGATCGAAAGGGATCCGGGTTGGTCGTTCGATGGAGGTGGTCCTGGTGAAGCGTGGTCGTAACGGACTCGAGTGGGGTCGGTATGCAGCTCGTCGTCCTGCGCCTGTCAGCACTGTCCGGCGCCGGTGATCCGGCGGGGGCCGCGGTCGCGGACGTCGTCTGGGCGCACACCCGCAGACGCGAGCGCCTCGAGCATCTCCACGTGCGCATCCGCCCCGCCGGCATCGACCTCGTCCTCTTCTTCGTCCTCGCCGACCGGCAGACCGCCGTTTCCGCCGCGACCGGCATCCTCCGCCGCACGATCCGCTCCTCCGCGGTCCTGCGTCAGTACCGCATCGAGCCGTGAACCCGCCGTTTCGTGAGGAAGGAAGCCACAGTGAGCACCCCGACTTTGTACGACCGGTTCGCCGGGACGGTGCGGCGACGGCCGGACGAGATCGCCCTGGAGGTTGCGGACCACCGGCTGACGTACCGGCAGCTGGCAGACGCCGCGGACGGCCTGGCCGCCCTGCTGCAGGCCTCGGGCTCGGACCGGCCCCGCAGGGTCGGCGTGCTGGCGGGACGGAGCTTGACTGCGTACGCCGGATATCTCGCGGCGCTGCGCATCGGCGCGACCGTCGTGCCGCTGAACCCGGCGTTCCCCGCGGCGCGCATCGCCCTGTTGTGCGCTCGGGCCGAGGTGGACGTCGTTGTCACGGACGTCGAGGCACCCTCTGGGCTGCCGGAAGCCACGGCCGTGGTCGTCGTACGCGATGACGCCCCCGCTCTGTCGGCGGCCGGACCGGACGCGGCCGTCGCCCTCCCGCCGGCGTCCACCGAGATCGCCTACCTGCTGTTCACCTCCGGCTCCACCGGCGTGCCCAAGGGCGTGCCGATCACGCACGCCAACACCGTGGAGTACCTGGACCTGAGCATCGCCCGGTACGGTGCCGGCCCCGGATGCCGGTTCTCGCAGTCGTTCGACCTGACGTTCGACCCGTCGCTTTTCGATCTCTTCGTCGCATGGGGCTCCGGGGCGACGGTTGTGGTGCCCCGGCGGGACGAGCTGATGGCGCCCGTCGACTACATCAACCGCAAGGGCATCACCCACTGGTACTCCGTGCCGTGGTTCGCGGCCATGGCGGACCGGCTCGGACTGCTGGTCGCGGGTGCGATGCCGAACCTGCGCTGGAGCTTGTTCGCCGGCGACCGGCTGACCCTCGACGAGGCCGCTGCCTGGCAGCGCGCGGCGCCCGGCAGCACGGTGGAGAACACCTACGGGCCGACCGAACTCACCGTGACGTGTACCGCCTATCGTCTCCCTGCGGACCGCGCCGCCTGGCCCGTCACCGCGAACGGCACCGTCCCCATCGGAGATGTCTACCCCCACCTCGAGGCGGTGGTCCTGGATGAGAACGGGTGCGAAGCGGACGAAGGCGAGCTGTGCGTACGCGGCCCGCAGCGGTTCGGGGGATACCTCGACCCCGCCGACAACGCGGGGCGCTTCCTGGCCTGGGACGGGCACACGAGTTACCCGTACGACGGAGCCGGCCCGCTCGACGCGACGCTCTGGTACCGCACCGGCGACCGTGTCCGGACCGGCAGCTCCGGCCTGGTCCACCTCGGCCGGCTCGACCACCAGGTCAAAGTGCAGGGCTGCCGCATCGAGCTGGGCGAGATCGAGGCCCTGGTCCGTGCGCACGACACCGTCGACGACGCCATCGTGCTCGCCGTCCCGGGACGGCGCGGCGGCCTGGAGATCGTCGCGGCGGTGACCGGCAGAGCGGTACGCACCGCGGACCTCACGTCGTCCCTTCGCACGCAATTGCCCAAGTACATGGTTCCGAGCCGGATCCAGCATCTACCGGCGATGCCGCTCAACGACAGCCGGAAGATCGACCGCCTGCGCCTGGCTGCGGCGTTCGCGTGAGGTCCACGACGCACAGCAAGGAGAGAGCATGAACGGGGAACTGACAGCAGAGGCCGCCCTCCGGCAGATCTGGACCGAGGTCCTGGAACTGGACGAGGTCGACGCCGCCGACAACTTCTTCGACCTCGGTGCCGACAGCATGCAGGCCGTCGAGGTCGTCCTGAGGGCCCGGGAGAACGGTCTTCGCATCGAGGTTCCGGACCTGTTCACCACGGACACGCTGGCCGAGCTCGCCACGCTCGCCGGTGGACGGTAGGCGGCGGTGACGACGCCAACCGTTGCCGTGGTGTACGGATTCGGCGCCGCCGGCCCGGCACAGATCGCCAAGGCCGCGCGCGACCTGGCCGACGTGTGGTTCGTGGTGGACAGTCGCGACGAGAGCACCCGCGCGGTCGCGGACATGCTGCCGCGCTTCGGGGCCGGCGTGGTGGATCTGGCCACCGCCACGGATGCGGACCTGCGGCGGCTGCTCGCCTGCGCCGAGGGCATCACCACGTTCGCCGAGGACTGCATCCAGCGGACCAGCCGCATCGCCGCGTTGCTCGGCCTGCCGTACCACGACGAGCCGACCGCTCGGCTGCTGACCGACAAGCACCTGCAGCGCGAGGCGCTGAACCTGGCTCTTCGGGCCGCGACGCCCGCGACGGTCGTCCGCACCCGCGCCGACCTGGCACCGGCCGCGGCGGCCGTGGGGTTCCCCCTCGTGGCCAAACCGCTGACCGGCAGTGCGAGCGCTTTCACCTACCGCTGCGACAGCGTGGCCGATCTGGAGCTGCGGCTGGGCGACGCCCTGGACCGCGGGGACGGTGCCGCCTGGGCCGTCGAGGCGCTGCTCACGCCGGGACACCATCCGGCCGGTGACTTCCTCGCCGACTACGTCTCCGTCGAGTCGCTGGCCGTCGGTAGCGTGGTCAGGCACCTCGCCATCACCGACAAATTGCCTCTGGCCCGGCCGTTCCGGGAGACCGGCATGGTGTCGCCGACCGCGCTCCCGCCCGGCGTCCAGGCCGACGTGCTCACCCTGGCCGGTGACGCGGTACGCGCTCTCGGTGTACGGCACGGCCTGACGCACACCGAGGTGAAACTGACCCCCGACGGACCGCGGATCATCGAGGTCAACGGACGCCTGGGCGGCTTCGTCGCTCGCCTCATCGACCGTGCCTCCGGGCTGGATCTCGTGCGTCTGGGCCTGCTGGCCGCCCTGGGGCTGCCGACCGGTTGCCCGGAACCGGTGTTCCGGTCGGCGGCGGTGTGGTTCGGCATCGTGCCGCCGCAGTCGCGGGTGAAGGTCGCCGCGGTGCCCCCGTCCCGGGACCTTCGCGCCCTGCCCGGGGTGTGGCGGGTGGACCGCTTCACCGAGGCGGGCGACGTGCTCGACTGGGAGTACGGCAGCGGCCAGCGCGTCGCAGACCTATGGGTGGACGCGCCGGGCCTGGATGCCGTGCCGCCGCTGCTCGACCGGCTCGCCGCCGAAGCCGCGGGCGTCGTGTCCTTCGAACGGATCTGAGACACAGTGTCCCGGACCTACCGTGTGCTCGCACTCGGCATGCTCGTCACGTCCGTCGGACGCGGGCTGTACGTTCCGGCCAGCGTCCTCTACTTCAGGGCCGAGCTGGGGCTCTCCGCCAATCAGATCGGTCTTGCCCTCGCCTTCGCGGGAGCCGGCGCCCTGCTCGGCGCACCGCGGCTGGGCGCCGTGGTGGACCGGGCCCGGCGGCCCCGGAACATCGCCGTCGCGTACGGGCTTGCGCACAGTGCTGCGATGGTCGCGCTGCTGGCGGCCGACACGTACACGGTCTTCATCGCGGTCGTGGCCGTGCTCGGAGCAGTCGAGCGCGGCAGTTCCGTGGCCCGGCAGGCGCTGGTCGCCCTGCTGTTCCCGCCGTCCGAGCGGGTGCTCACGCAGGCCCGGCTGCGAACCGTGGCAAACGTGGGGATCTCCGCCGGTGCGCTCCTCGCGGCCCTGGCCATGGCCTCCGGATCCGTCACCGGCTACGGCCTGCTCATCGCGGGCAACGGCGTTGCCTTGCTCTGCCTCGCGCTGCTGCTCCTGCGGCTGCCGCCGGCCGAGCGGCCGGCCACGGAGGCCGAGCCCCCGGAGTGGCACGCCGTGCTGCACGATCGGCCGTTCCTGACCGTGGTGTTGCTCAACGGCGGGTTGTCGCTGCACGGTGCGATCCTCAACGTCGGGCTGCCGCTCTGGGTGACGCTACGGATCGGCGCGCCGGTGTGGCTGGTACCGGCCCTCTACGCCACCAACACCGTGCTCACCGTGCTGCTGCAGGTACGCGCCGCCGGCCGGGCCGGTACACCGGCGGAGGCCGCCGATGTGCTCCGCTGGTCCGGATTGTTCACCGCCGCGGCGTGCCTGACGATGCTCGTCTCCGCGTGGCTGCCGCTCTCCGCCGCGGTAGCGGTGCTCGTGGCCGGCGTCGTCCTGCTGACGGCGGGCGAGGTCACGCAGGCCGCGGGCGGCTGGGGGCTCGCGTACGGGCTGATCCGCGGCCGCTCCGAGGGCGCCTACCTGGGCGCGTTCTCCATGGGCACGGGCCTGCAGGATCTCGCCGGGCCGTTGATCGTCACCGCCGTCCTGGTCGGGCAGCCGGTGGCAGGCCCTCTGATCACGGCGGCCGCCCTCACCGCGGTCGCCTTCGCCGTGCCGCGTGTCTTCCACCGCTCCTACTCCCGTCAGGAGGTCCTGTGCAGCTGACCGCCATCCCGCTCGCTGCCAACCAGGCAGGGCGCATTGCGCTGGCCCTGGGTCCGCACCGCTGGCTGAAGTCACCGTGTTACTTCGGCGTGTGGATCCGCGGCGAGGCCGATCCGGCCCTGCTCGGCCGCGCCCTCGACCAGCTCGTGCGGCGGCACAGCGCCCTCCGCTACCGGATCGACCCGGAGCGGCGAGTGGCCGTGTGCGATCCGCCGGACGGCTGGCCGCTGCGGGTCGCTGATCTGCGCGGCAAGGACGTGCCGACGCTTCTCGAGGCGGAGCTCGACCGGCTGCGTGCTCCGTTCCCGCTGGACAGCGCACCGCTGCGCCGGGCGGTCCTGGTTCGCTGTACGGACACGTCCGCACTGCTCGGCATCGCCGTCGACCACATCGTCTTCGACGGCGGGTCTGTGTCGCCGTTCCTGCGCGACCTGGAACTGTTGTGCGGCGGCGCGGCCGACATCGACGGCTCGGACTACACGACCTTCGGTGCGCGTGAAGCCTCATGGCTGTCGGCTCCGGACGGCGCGGCTGGGCTCGCGTACTGGCGGGAGCGGATTCCGGCGGCCGGACCGTTCTCCACCGGGCCGCTGCGGCGGGACGGTCCGTCCCGGCCGGCCCTTCGGTGGTCCGGTGAGGTCACCAACGCGCCTCGGCGTCCATTCCTGCTGCTCGTGGCGGCCCTCACGGCGGCCCTCCGGCGCCGGCAGCCGCGCACGCCGCTGGGCCTGGTCTTCCCGATCTCGCGTCGCGTCTGGCCCGGGACCCGGCAGGCGATCGGTTACTACAACAACCGCGTCTATCTGGACCTACCGTACGACCAGCCTCCGGACGCCCTCCTTGCCGCCGTACGGGAGAACGTCTCCCGGGCGCTCCAGCACAGCATGGTTCCGTTCGAGGCCGTTCTCCCGCCGGATCTGTATGACCGTCGCCCGGACACGCCCCACCTGTTTCTGAACGTCGCCGAGGATCCCCGGTCGCCCGTGCTGCCCGGCGCCGAGACGGAATTCACCTGGCTGCCACGCGGAACGGCACCGGCGACCATCCACGGCATCACGCTGAACTGCCGCGTTCGCCCGGGGGCGCTGACCCTGGACGCGGTGTACGACCCCGGCCGCATCGACGGCCCCAGCCTTGAGTCCACTCTGGAAGAGGTAGCTCACATGATGGTGGGTGTGCGATGAACGCTGTCACCGTACGGGTTCCCGCAAAGGTCAACTTGCAGTTCGCCGTAGGTGCCCGTGGTGCCGACGGCTTCCACGATCTGGTCACGGTGTTCCAGGCGGTCTCGCTCTACGACGAGGTCTCGGTCACCCCGGCCGACATGCTGCAGGTGTCGGTGACCGGCGATTCCCGCATCGGTGCGCCCGCGGTGCCGTGCGACCCGACCAATCTGGCCGCGCGTGCCGCGATCGCGCTGGCCGCTTACACAGGCCGGGCGCCGACCGTGTCGATCCGGATCCGAAAGCACATCCCGGTCGCCGGTGGCATGGCGGGCGGCAGTGCGGACGCGGCTGCGACGCTGGTCGCCTGCGACCTGCTGTGGGAGACCGGGTGCAGCCGCGCGGAGTTGTCCGCGATCGCCGCGGATCTCGGCAGCGACGTGCCGTTCATGCTGCACGGCGGCACCGCTGTGGGCCGCGGACGGGGTCACCTGTTGGAGCCGATGGTCAGCTCCGGACCGTTCCACTGGGTGATAGCGGGTACGAACCGCGGCCTGCTCACCGTGGACGTCTACGGGGCGCACAGCCGCTTCCGCGCCGCAGCCCGTGGCCGGGTGGCGGCACTGCCGGATGGGCCCACGGACGGGCTCCGCGACGCGCTCGTGACCGGCGACCCGAAGGCGCTCGCCGCGGAGATGTACACCGACCTGCAGGCGACCGCGCTACGGCTGCGCCCCCAGCTGGGCCGGCTGCTGGACTTCGGCGTCGAGCAGGGCGCATTGCGCGGGCTGATCTCCGGCACAGGGCCCAGCTGCGCCTTCCTCGTCGCGTCAGCCGACGAGGCGCGGCGGCTGCAGGGCCGGTTGGAGACCTTCGAGGGTTGCACGCGCGCCCTCACCGTGTACGGCCCGGTCGGCGGGATCGAAGTCGTCGCATCGCCTGTCAAAGAGGTCTGTCAGCGATGAACGGGTCGCACGACAGCAGCGCGACAGCCACTGCGGCGAGACCTTCACCGCGGCCGGTCAGCCCCAGGTGGTCCGTGGTGGTCCCCGAGACCGTCGTCGGGGCGCCCACGGCCTCCGACAGGATCCGCTCAGCCTCCGCGCGACGTGTGCTGATCCGCGGGCCCACGCCGATCACCTGGATCGAGACGTTGACGACGGACATGTTCGCGGCGCGCACCAGCTCGGCCGTGGCGGCCAGCATGGCGGTGCCCGATGCTCCGGCCCACTCCGGCCGGTCGGTGCCGAAGTTGCTGCCCAGGTCGCCGAGTCCGGCAGCGCTGAACATGGCGTCGCAGGCGGCGTGGGCCGCCACATCGGCATTGGTGTGCCCGATCAGGCCGGTCTCGCCCTCCCAGAGCAGCCCGGCGACCCAACAGGGGCGGCCCGTCTCGAAGGCATGGACGTCGACACCTATGCCGACCCGCGTATCGACCATGCCGGCGAGACTACGTGAGGCCGGAATGCCGGCCGGGCTCAGTCCTGTCCCAGGGTCACCGTGAAGATCTTCGCGTTGCTGTTGTTGGGCACGCTGTCCTTGTCGCCGCCGGGGCTGCTGGTCAGCCACAGGTTCCCGTCGTTCGACGGCTCGACGGTCCGCAGCCGGCCGTACGTGCCGACGAAGTACTGCTGGACGTCCGTGAGGGTGTCGCCGCTGATCACCGCTCGGTACATGCGGGCGCCGCGGAGGCAGGCGATGTAGAGGACGTCGTGGACGATGGCGATGCCGCTGCAGGAGGCCGACGCGACCGGGTACGTGCGTACCGGCGCCACCAGGCCGGGGTCGGAGCAGTCGCCGCTGGTGCCCTCGCAGGCCGGCCAGCCGTAGTTGCCGCCCTTGACGATGAGGTTGGTCTCGTCCATGACGTTGTTGCCGAACTCCTGCTCCCAGAGCCGGCCCCGGGAGTCGAAGGCGAGCCCCTGCGGGTTGCGGTGCCCGTAGCTCCACACGTAGCTGCCGGGGAACGGGTTGTCGGCCGGTACGCCCCCGTCCGGCCGGAGCCGCAGCACCTTGCCGCCGAGGTTGGCGAGGTCCTGGGCCTGGTCGGGGTCCTGGCCGTCGCCGGCCGCGGCGTACAGCATGCCGTCCGGGCCGAACCGGAGCCGGCCGCCGTTGTGGTACTTGTTGCGCGGGATCCCGGTCAGCAGCACCTCGAGCGTGTCGGTCTGCAGGGTGCCGTCGTAGCGGATGCGGACGATCCGGTTGTCCGTGGCCGTGGTGTGGTAGGCGTACAGCCACCGGTCGGTCTCGAAGTCCGGTCCGATCGCCAGGCCCAGCAGGCCACCTTCGCCGTTGGTGCCTTCCACCCCGGGTACGGTGCCGATGCTGTGCTTGCCGCTGCCGTCCGGGTTCATCGCGATGACGTCGAAGACGTCACGCTGTCCGTAGAGGACCGTGCCGCCGGGAAGCTGGACCAGGCCCCAGGGCAGGTCCGGCTCGGTGGTCACCACGGCGGCGCCGCACACCGGGTTGGTGCAGCTCGCGCCGGTGGAGACGGTGACCGTGGCGCTCCGCCGCGAGGCGTTGCCCTGGGCGTCGCGCGCGACCACGGCGTAGCGGTAGTCGGTGTCCGGGCGCAGCCCGCTGTCCGTGTACGAGGTCGCCGGCGGGTTCGCGGCCGAGCCGGTGATGGTGCCGATCGCCACCCCGTCGCGGTACACGACGTACGCGGTGACGGCCACGTTGTCGGTGGCGGCCGTCCAGGTGAGGGCGACTGTGGTGCCGGTGGCTTTGCCTGTCAGCCCGCGGGGGACGGTGGGCGCTTGCTTGTCGACTTGGCAGTAGGGCGGCGTGACGGTCACCGTGGGACCGGCCTGCGACACGTTGCCGGCCGCGTCGCGGGCGTTCACGTACCAGCCCCACGCGACGCCGCCGACCACGGGCAGGGTCGCCGAGGTCGTGGAAGCCGGTACGGACCTCACGAGCTGACCGTCGTGGTAGACGTCGTACGCGTCGACCCCGACGTCGTCGGTCGCGGCCGACCAGGTGAGGGTGACCGAGTCGCAGGTGAGCGCGTCGGCGTGCAGCTCGGCCGGCGCGGTCGGCGGGGTGGTGTCGGCCGGGGCGTCCGGCGGGAGACCGCCGGCCGCCATGAGCGCCGGGAGCAGCACGGCCAGCGTGACAGCACGCATGGAGTTGACCTTTCAGTACGGGTAGCCGGGTACGCCGAGCCGGATGCCGGAGATCCCGTAGTCGCCGGTCCGGCCGGACGTGATGTACAGGGTGCGCCGGTCGGGGCCGCCGAATGCCGCGTTGGTGGCCTCCGGGCCGGACGTGATCGTGCCGAGCCGGGCGCCCGCCGGCGAGAACACGTACACCCGTCCCTCGTTGTGCGAGACCCAGTAGACGTTGCCCGCGCAGTCCACGGTGACCCCGTCCGGGCTGCCGATGGTGGCGAAGACGGTCCGGGCGCCGGTGCTTCCGTCCGGCTGCACGGCGTACGCGTAGATGCGGTTCTCCGAGTACGCGCCGACGTAGAGCGTGCGGCCGTCGGGGGACAGGGCGATGCCGTTGGGCTGCCGTACGGTGTCGTCGACGAGCGAGACCTGCCCGTTCACGACGCGGAAGACCCCGGTCCGGCCGTTCATCTCGTCGGCGCGGCGACCCCGCTGGAAATTGGGATCGGTGAAGTAGACGACCCCGTCGGCGCGGACCGTGACGTCGTTGGGGGAGTTGAACTTGCGGCCCTGATAGTCAGCCGCGATCACCGTGCGGGTGGCGTCGGAGAGCCGGTACGCGGAGACGCCGCGGTTGTCGTGGGTGGCGGCGATGATCTGCTGTCCGTCCGGGCTCAGCGCCAGGCCGTTGCTGCCGGAGGCGGCGACGAACGTCGTGGCCGGTGCCGGCGGGGCCAGGCGGCGGATTGCCGACGGCTGGACCTGCTCGGGCCCGGTGGCCGTGCCGAGGTCGGAGGCGAGCAGGGAGCCCTGGCCGGCGATCCAGACCGGTCCCTCGAGGAACGAGAACCCGCCCTGCATCCGCGTGGCGGACAGCGCCGTGCCGGGCAGGGGCGGCTCGGTGGGGACGCCGGCCGCGCAGACGCCGGGTGGCGCCCCGGGCGGCGTGTCCGGATCGGCGGTGGCGGGGGCGGCCGCGGCGGCGGGGAGGGCCGCTGCACCGGCGAGGAGCAGACCCGCCGCGGCGGCGCGAAAGAGATCGACGAACATGATTGTGAACGTAGCACTTTCCGTTGAGGAATTGGGAGCGCTCCCATACTATGACGAGCATCAATGTTACCGTTCACCTCACGGGCAAGAGAGAAGCCATGACCAGATCAAGATTGGCCACCGTCGTCCTGGCGTCCGCCGGTGCCGTCGTGCTCGCGGCGTCGGCGGCGATCGCCGTGTCGCCGGCGGGCGCCGCGGCCGCGGGGTGCTCGGTCAAGTACGCCGTGTCGTCGCAGTGGCAGGGCGGGTTCAACGCCGACGTGTCGATCACCAACCTCGGTGATCCGCTGTCCGGCTGGACGCTGACGTGGTCCTACGGCGCGGGACAGACCGTGACGCAGGCGTGGAACGCCACGGTGACCCAGAGCGGCTCGGCCGTGACCGCGAAGAACGTCAGCTACAACGGCTCGGTCCCGGCCAACGGCACGGTGTCGTTCGGGTTCAACGGCTCGTGGACCGGCAGCAACCCGGTGCCGACCGCGTTCGCGCTCAACGGCGTGGCCTGCACCGGAGGCACGGTCCCGTCCTCACCGTCCGTACCGTCCGACCCGCCGCCGAGCTCGCCGTCCACCCCGCCCTCGACGCCGCCGGGCAACACCTGCACGCTGCCGTCGAGCTACCGCTGGACGTCGACCGGACCGCTGGCCGAGCCGAAGAACGGGTGGGTGTCTCTGAAGGACTTCACCAACGTCGTCTACAACGGCAAACACCTGGTGTACGCGTCGAACGTCGCCAACGGGTCGTACGGCTCGATGAACTTCGGCCTGTTCACCAACTGGTCGGACATGGCGTCGGCCAGTCAGAACGGGATGAGCCAGGGCACGGTGGCGCCCACGCTGCTGTACTTCGCGCCGAAGAACATCTGGGTGCTGGCGTACCAGTGGGGTCCGACGTCGTTCAGCTACAAGACCTCCACCGATCCGACCAACGCCAACGGCTGGTCCAGCGCTCAGACGCTGTTCACCGGGACTCTTCCGGATGCTCCCTACGGCGTGATCGACCAGACGCTGATCGGTGACGGGCAGAACATGTACCTGTTCTTCGCCGGGGACAACGGCAAGATCTACCGGGCCAGCATGCCGATCGGCAACTTCCCCGGCAGCTTCGGCGCCTCCTACACGACGATCATGAGCGACTCGACCAACAACCTGTTCGAGGCGGTCGAGGTCTACAAGGTGCAGGGGCAGAACCAGTACCTGATGATCGTCGAGGCGATCGGCAGCCAGGGCCGCTACTTCCGCTCGTTCACCGCGAGCAGCCTGAACGGCTCGTGGACCCCGCAGGCCGCCACCGAGAGCAACCCGTTCGCGGGCAAGGCCAACAGCGGCGCCTCCTGGACCAACGACATCAGCCACGGCGACCTGGTCCGGACCAACCCGGACCAGACCAAGACCGTCGACCCGTGCAACCTGCAACTGCTCTACCAAGGCAAGAACCCCAGTGCCGGCGGCGATTACAACAACCTGCCGTGGCGGCCCGGACTGCTCACCATCCAGCGATGAACCGCCGGCGGATGGGCGCGATCGTGGGCGCCGCAGTCATGTCGATCACCGCCGGGGTCATGGCCCTCGGCGCGGCACCGGCCAACGCCGCCGTCGGCGGTTCCGGCCCGTACCCCGCCGACTACGAGACCTCGGCGACCCTGGCCAACCACACGATCTACCGGCCGCAGACGCTGCCGTCCGAGCGTCTCCCGATCTTCGTGTGGGGTAACGGCGGCTGTGCGGCCAACGGCACCGGGCAGATCAACTTCCTCCGGGAGATCTCCTCGCACGGGTTCCTGGTGATCGCCAGCGGGGCTCCGAACGGCTCCGGCTCCACCACGTCGGCCATGCTCACCCAGTCGATCGACTGGGCCGTCGCGGAGAACTCGCGGCAGGGCGGCAAGTACTACGGCCGGCTCGACGTCACGAAGATCGCGGTCGGTGGCTGGTCCTGCGGCGGCCTGGAGGCGTACGCGGTCTCCAACGACCCGCGGGTCACCACGACCCTCATCTTCAGCAGCGGGTTGCTGAACGACGCCGACGACTATCAGCTCCGGCGGCTGACCAGGCCGATCGCCTACTTCATCGGCGGCCAGAGCGACATCGCGTACCCGAACGCCATGGACGACTGGGGCAAGCTGCCGGCCGGTCTGCCCGCCTTCATGGGCAACCTCAACGTCGGGCACGGCGGCACGTACGACCAGGTCAACGGCGGCGAGTTCGGCCGCGTGGCGGTGCTCTGGCTGAAGTGGCGTCTCAAGGGCGACACCGCCGCCGGCACCACCTTCGTCGGCTCCGACTGCGGGCTTTGCCACACCCAGTGGCAGGTACAGCAGAAGAACCTGACGCTCGACGGCGACACCCCGACGACCCCGCCGCCTCCACCACCGAGCGGCGGGACCCCGGGCTGCTCCGCGGTCTACGCGGTGCAGGATCAGTGGAGCGGCGGGTTCGTCGCCTCCGTGACCGTCACGGCGGGATCCAGCGGGGTCACCGGCTGGCGCGTCTCCCTCGGCCTGCCGAGCGGAGCTTCGATCAGCTCGCTCTGGAACGGCGTCGCCACCGGCACCACCGGCACTGTCGTCGTCACGAACCAGAGCTACAACGGACGGCTGGCCGCCGGCCAGAGCACCACCTTCGGTTTCCAGGGCACCGGGAACGGCGGGGGAACCGCCGTCACCTGTACCTCCAACTGAACCGCCCGAGTTCCCTCCGGTCCGGCGAATGCGCGCGCCGGACCGGAGGGCCGGCAGAAGGGGAGCATCATGACGACACCTGCGTACCGGCCGTCCCGCATCTGGGCGGTGGCCGCGGCCCTGGTGCTGGCGATCGCCGGCGTGCTGGTCGCGTCGCCCGCCCCGGCCCGGGCAGCGACCGCCATCACCGTGAACGGTACGTCCGGAGGGCGGGTGTTCGACGGCGTCGGGGCGATCAGCGGCGGTGGCGGCAACAGCCGGCTGCTGATCGACTACCCGGAACCGCAGCGCAGCGACATCCTCGACTACCTGTTCAAGCCGGGGTACGGCGCGGCCATGCAGATCATGAAGGTCGAGATCGGCGGGGACACCAACTCGACGTCCGGCGCGGAACCGAGCCACGAGCACGTCCGCGGCGCGGTGAACTGTGACCGCGGGTACGAATGGTGGCTGATGGGCCAGGCCAAGGCCCGCAACCCCGGCATCAAGCTCGTCGGGCTGTCCTGGGGAGCGCCCGGCTGGATCGGCAACGGCAATTTCTGGTCCAACGACTCGATCGACTACCTCATCGCCTGGCTGGGTTGCGCCGCCTCGCACGGGCTGACGATCGACTACCTCGGCGGCTGGAACGAGCGCGGCCGCGACCTGACCTGGTACAAGAACCTCCGCTCGGCGCTCAACTCCCGGGGCTTCCCGAACGTGAAGATCGTGGCGTCGGACGAGTTCGGGTGGGGCACCGCCGACGACGCCCAGCGTGACCCCGCGTTCGGCAACGCGGTGTCGGTCGTCGGCAGCCACTACGTCTGCGGGTACCGCAGCGCGCAGACCGACTGCCCGAGCTCGGCGAACGCGATCAACTCCGGCAAGACGCTGTGGGCCAGCGAGAACGGCTCCGACGACTACAACGCCGGCGCGCAGGCCCTGGCCCGCGGCATCAACCGGGACTACATCGACGGGAAGATGACCGCGTACCTCAACTGGCCGGTCATCGCCGCGATCACCCCGAACGTGCCCTGGGGCACCACCGGCGTGGCGGTGGCTCCGCAGCCGTGGTCCGGGTACTACTCGATCGGCAAGAACACCTGGGTGATGGCTCAGACCACCCAGTTCACCGCGCCGGGCTGGCGCTATCTGGACGGTGCCAGCGGATATCTCGGCGGCAACAAGGCCAACGGCAGCTACGTGTCCCTGAAGTCGCCCAACAACAGCGACTACAGCACCATCATCGAGACGATGGACGCCGGCTCGGCGCAGGACCTCAGCTTCACCGTCACCGGCGGACTGTCGACGGGCGCCGTACACGTGTGGTCCACGAACGTCCGGTCGAACAACACCGCCGACCACTTCGTGCGGCGCGCCGACATCACGCCGTCGAACGGGACGTTCTCGCTGACCGTCCAGCCCGGGTACGTCTACAGCATCACCACCACCACGGGCCAGGGCAGGGGCACCGCGGTCAGCCCGGGTCAGGGCAGCCTGGCCCTGCCGTACGCCGACGACTTCGACGGGTACCAGAGCGGGCGGGAAGCCAAGTACCTGATGGACCACCAGGGCTCGTTCGAGGTGGTCGCGTGCGGCGGCGGGCGGACCGGCCAGTGCGTACGCCAGATGTCGGAGCAGACGCCGATCTTCTGGACCTCGGGTCACGCCGAGCCGTTCTCCCTGCTGGGCGACCTGAGCTGGCGCAACTACACCGTCTCCTCCGACGTCATGCTGGAGAAGAGCGGCTACCTGCAACTGATCGCGCGGGCCACCAACTACAACCACGAAGGCCCGCAGAACCTCAACGCCTACTACCTGCGCGTCGCGGACAACGGCTCGTGGTCCATCCGCAGCAACAACACCAGTGGCAACCAGCGGACCCTCGCCGGCGGCACCACAGCCGCGCTGGGCACCGGCCGCTGGCACAAGCTGTCGCTGACGGTCAACGGCGGAAGCCTCACCGCGGCCCTCGACGGCACCACGCTGGGCAGCGTCAGCGACTCCGCGTGGGTGGCCGGCCAGATCGGTTACGCCACCGGGCAGGGCGTACCGGCGCAGTTCGACAACCTGACCGTCACCCCGCTGGGGGGCAGTACGTCACCCACCGGGCCGATCCGCGGCTCGGGCTCCAACCGGTGCCTGGACGTCAACGGCGCCAGCCAGAGCGACGGCGCGGCCGTGCAGATCTGGGACTGCAACGGCGGCGCCAACCAGACCTGGACGGCGACCTCCACCAACCAGCTCACCGTGTACGGCAACAAGTGCCTCGACGCGCCGGGGACGGCGGCCGGCACCTCGATCCGCATCTGGTCCTGCACGGGCGGCGCCGGCCAGCAATGGCGGATCAACGCCGACGGCACGATCGTGGGCGTGCAGTCCGGGCTGTGCCTCGACGTGACCGGAGCGGGAACGGCCAACGGCGTCAAGGTCGAGCTGTGGACGTGCAACGGCGGCAGCAACCAGCAGTGGATCAGATCCTGACACCGTCGAGGGACGCTCGATGAAGGCGGCATGCCGGCGCGCTCAGTCGCGCCGGCAGGTCTTCTCGTACGGCACGTCCGGCACGTAGCGGGCCCACTCCTCCCTGGTCAGGCCGCCGGTGATCGCGCAGGCGCGCTCGACCGCGTGGTGGCGGAGCTCGGTGAGGTGCGTCAGGTCCCACACGCCCGCGGTACGGCGTACGCCCGCGGCCAGCCTGTTCCCGTCGGCGCTGAACGCCATCGTGGACGTCGAGCTGACGTCGGCGTCGAGCGCGACCAGGCGGCGGGGGTTGCTGCGGTCGGTGAGGTCCCACAGCAGAACGGCGCCGTCCGCGCCGCCGTTGAGCAGGGTGCGCCCGTCCGGGCTGAGCGTCACCGCGCGGGTCGCGCCCGCCTCGCCGACGATCTGCGCGACGTGGCGCGGTTGTCCGGGATCGGTCGTGTCCCACAGCAGCACGACGCCGTACGAGCCGGCGGTGGCGAGGGTGCCCCCGTCCGCGCTCAGCGACACCTCGTCCAGGGCGCCGGTGGAATCGCTGAGCAGCGCTGCCTTCCGGGGCGCGGCCGGGCTGGTCACGTCCCACAGCTGGACGTTCGCGCCGTTGCTGACGGCCAGGGTCGTCCCGTCGGCGCTGA
Source organism: Nucisporomicrobium flavum (assembly GCF_016464385.1). Taxonomy (GTDB): domain Bacteria; phylum Actinomycetota; class Actinomycetes; order Mycobacteriales; family Micromonosporaceae; genus Actinoplanes; species Actinoplanes flavus_A. The sequence goes on from NZ_JADMLH010000003.1 coordinate 768,974, forward strand.
GGGTCATCGTCTCGACCCCGCTGTCGATGCCCGGGAAGCGGGCCCACCGGCGCAGCGCCCGGTGGTCGGCCACGTTCCACAGCTCCACCGTGCCGTCGCCGAGGCCCACGGCCACGAGCCGTCCGTCGCTGCTGAGCGCCGCCGCGGTGACCGGCGTGGAGCCGGTCATCGTGACGACCGGGCGGCCGGCGGAGAGGTCGGCGGTGTCCCACAGCCGTACGGCGTCGACGCTGCTCGTGATGACGGTGCGCCCGTCCGCGCTGAGCCCGACCGCGTCGAGCGAGTCGAGATGGCCCTCCAACCGGCCCAGCTGCCGCGGCTCGGCGGGACGGGACAGGTCCCACACGAGCGCCGTGCCGTCGTAGCTTCCCGTGACGAAGATGCGTCCGTCGGCGCTGAGGGCGACGCCGCTGATCTCGTCTCTGTGACCGGTGACCTGCGCGAGGCGGCGCGGGCCCGTGCGGTCGCTCAGGTCCCACAGCTGCTCGGTGTAGTTGCGGCCCTCCATCGCCAGCGTCCGCCCGTCGGCGCTGAGGGAGATCGAGTTCACCGGTCCGGAGTAGTCGCTCAGCCGGCCGATCACCACGGGCTGGGCGGGTCGCGCGAGGTCCCAGGCCAGGACGGCGTGGTTCACGTAGCTGGACACGAGGGTGTGCCCGTCCGCGCTCAGCGCGATCGCGTTGACCCACCCGGTGCCGTCGGTCAGCTGGGCCACCCGGCGCGGGTTCCGCCGGTCGCCGAGGTCCCACACCGAGACGGGCCGGTCCTGCTGGCTCACGGCGAGCGTGTCACCGTCGGCGCTGAGCGCCAGGTCGGCCTGCGAGTGCGCGAGCTCGGCCAGCGCGCCCCGCCGCTGCGGGTCGCGGCGGTCGGTCAGGTCCCAGACCACGGTCTCGTTCCACGTGCTGGTCAGCAGGGTGCGCCCGTCGGTGCTGAGCGCCAGGTCCGACACCGTCGCGTCGTCGTCGCCGAGGGTGGCCATGGGGCGGGGGTGCCGGGGATCGGCGAGGTCGTACACCCGCGTGGAGCCGTCCCAGCTGCCGCTGACGAGCGTACGCCCGTCGCCGCTGAGCGCGACCGTGGTGACGGCGTCGGTGTGATCGGCGAGGCCGGCCAGGCGGCGGGGGTGCCGGCGGTCGGTGAGGTCCCACAGCAGGACTTCCCCGTTCCAGCTGCCCGAGGCCAGAAGCGTGGTGTCCCCGCTGAGTGCGACGCCGGCGACGGAGTCGGTGTGGCCGGTGATCCGGGCCAGGCTCCGCGGGGTGCCGCGCTCGGGCAGGTCCCACAGCCGTACGGTGCTGTCCGCGCTCCCGGTCACCAGCAGGCGCCCGTCGGCGCTGAACTCCGTCGAGGTCAACGATCCTGTGTGGCCGGTGAGGGTACCCGCGTAGCGCGTCGCGGCCAGCGTGTTGACCAGCGCGGCCTCGGCGCGGTCCCCCGGGTGCAGCTGCTCCGCGGCGACACCGAGCAGCGTCGCGGTCCGCGGATCGTTCTGCCGGACGGCGTCGGCCTGGCTGATCAGGCGCTGGCTGACGCCGATCCGCTGCTCCGTGCGGGCCACCTTCTTCTGCCGCTGCGCCTCGGCGGCCGCGTCCGCCGCCTTGCGCTGCTCCTCGGCGGCGATGGCGCGCTGGCGCTCAGCCTCCTTCGCCGCGCGGTCCGCCCGGGCCTGCTGCCGGTCGGCGAGGTCACGTTGCCGCTGCGCCTCGGCCGCGGCGTCCGCCGCCTTGCGCTGCTGTTCCACGGCGAGAACCCGCTGGCGCTCGGCTTCCGCCGAGGCGCGGTCGGCCCGGGTCTGCTGCCGGCTCGCGTCGGCCGCGGCCTGCTCGGCGCTGTCCTGCTGCCGGTCCGCCTCGGCGGCGGCCTGCTCGGCGTTGCCCTGCTGCCGGCGGGCGTCCGCGGCGGCCTGCTGAGCACGGTCCTGCTCGTCCCCGGCGAGCTGCTGCTGACGGTGCGCCTCGGCCGCGTACGCCGCGGCGGAGTCGCGCTGCCGTTCGGCGAGCTGCTGCTGCCGCGACGCTTCGACCGCCGAGGAGGCCGCCGTACGCGCGTTGCGCACCGCGAGCGCCCCCGTGGCGCCGGCCAGCACGATGAGCAGGCCCATGACCAGGAGAACGCCGCGCCGCAACCAGGTCACCTGGCGGTGCCGGGCGACGTCCTCGCTGTCCAGGTCCTCTTTGCTCATGCCGTGCATGGCGGCGGCGAGCTCGGCGACGGCCTCGCGGAACCGGCCGTGGTCCAGGCCGAGCTCGCCCTCCGAACGGGCCCAGCGCAGGTCGAGGTGGCGAGGCTCCTCGCGGAACACACCGCGCAGCGCGGGCGGTACAGCCGTCGACAGCTCCCAGTCGAAGTCGCCACGGTCGGCGTCCCACACCCACTCGCCGGACGTCACGACGGGCAGGAGCCGGTCCACCGGGTGCTGCGCCAGCCAGGCCTCGACCTCCTGGTTGACCCAGCGTGACTCCGCCGCCTCCGGGCACGCCATGAGCACGAAGTACTGCGAACCGGAGAGCGCCGCCCGGATCGACGACCACAGCGCCGGGCTGACCCCGAGGCCGGTCTGGTCGCGGAACACCTCCAGCGCCCGGCGCCGGTGCCACGGCCTCGCCAGCCGCTGCAGGCCGCGCTGCAATGCCGGCGCCAGGGCGCCGTCGGCCGCATGGCTGTAGGAGATGAAGGCGTCATAAGCCATCTCGAGGCCCCCCGTCGCGAGTTCGCGCCAGATTGTGCCGCAGCACTGTGGGGTACGTCGATGGCGGCCGACCGGACGGGCCGGCCGAAGGCTGTTGCAGGACAGGTTGCCCGTCGCTCTCCGTGTCGCTGTGGCGTCCCGATTCCCCCGTACGCTTGCGTAATCGGGCGAGGGCCACCTGCCCCTGCAACGACGACAATGCTCGCCGACGGATCTTGTACGAAGCATGGGATACTGGCACCGGTCCTTGTAGATTTCTTGAATCCCCTGGTCGGGTGGCAGGCATGCGGAGGTAGGTTGGCGTCCCAGTTCGGTGTGCTCGGCGCGGTGGAGGCCTGGATCGACGGCAGGTCCGTCGAGCTGGGGCACGCCCGCCAGCGGTGCGTGCTGGGCGTGCTGCTCGTCGAGGCCGGCCGTCCGGTCACGGTGGACCAGCTGATCGACCGCGTGTGGGGCGACCACGCGCCGCAGCGGGCCGCCGGCGCGCTCTACAGCTACCTGTCCCGGCTGCGGCGTGCCGTCGCGGGCGCCGGCGGGGTCGAGATCCGGCGGGAGGCGGGCGGCTATCTGCTCGCCGTGGACCCGCAGGCGGTGGACCTGCACCGGTTCCGCGGCCTGATGACCCTCGCCCGCGCGGCGGAGTCGGACCGGCCGGCCGCCGACCTGATGGCGCAGGCGCTGGACCTGTGGCGGGGCGACCCGTTCGCCGGGCTGGACACGCCGTGGCTGGACGCGATGCGCCGGACGCTGCTCGACGAGCGGTTCGCCGCCGAGCTGGACCGCAACGACGCACTGCTGCGGCTGGGCCGGCACGGCGAGCTGCTGCCGGCGCTGTCCGCCGCCGTGGCCGAGCACCCGCTGGACGAGCGGTTGGCCGGGCAGGCGATGCTCACGCTGTACCGGTGCGGCCGCCAGGCCGACGCGGACGAGCAGTACCGGCGGATCCGCCGCTGCCTCGCCGACGAGCTGGGCAGCGACCCGGGCGCCGCGCTGCGCCGGTTGCACGAGCAGATCCTCGCCGCCGATCCCGCCCTCGCCGGACCGGTGGCCGACCCGCGCAGGCCCGCGCCGCCGCCCGCCACCGCGGCGACCATGCCCACCCAGCTGCCCGCCGACGTTCGCGCGTTCACCGGGCGTACCGATGAACTGGCCGCGCTGGACCGCCTGCTCGCGCCGCCCGGCGGTGAGGAACCGCCGCTGACGGTCGCGTTGCTGTCCGGCACGGCCGGGGTGGGCAAGTCGGCGCTGGCCGTGCGGTGGGCGCACCGGGTCCGCGACGCGTTCCCCGACGGTCAGCTCTACGTGAACCTGCGCGGCTACGACGCCGAACAGCCGGTGGCGGTGGCGGACGCGCTCGCCGGGTTCCTCACCGCACTGGGCGTACGCGGGTCCGAGATCCCGCCGGGCACCGACGAGCGGGCCGGCCGCTATCGGTCCGAGCTGACCGGCCGTCGGATGCTCGTGCTGCTGGACAACGCCTCCTCGGTGGAACAGGTCCGGCCGCTCCTGCCGGGGACCGGGTCCTGCCTCGTGCTCGTGACCAGCCGCGACTCGCTGCCGGGCATGGTGGCCGTGCACGGCGCCGAACGGGTCAACCTGGACCTGCTGCCGCTGCCGGACGCGGTCGGGCTGCTGGCCAAGCTGATCGGCGCCCGGGTGGACCGGGAGCCGGCGCCGGCCGCCGAGCTGGCCGCGGCCTGCGCCCGGCTGCCGCTGGCCCTGCGGATCGCCGCCGAGCTGGCCGCGGACCGCACCGACGTGCCGCTGGCCGAGCTGGTCGCCGAGCTGGCCGACCATCAGGGACGCCTCGACCTGCTGGACGCGGGCGGCGACCCGCGCGCCGAGATCCGCGCGGTGTTCTCGTGGTCGTACCAGAACCTGCCCGGCGGAGCCGCGCGGGTGTTCCGGCTGCTCGGGCTGCACCCCGGCGAGACCGCGCACGTCGACGCCGTGGCGGCGCTGACCGGCACCGGCTCCGGCGAGGCCCGGCGCCTGCTCGGCGTGCTGACCCGCGCCAGTCTGGTCCAGGCCGGCCCGGGCGGCCGGTACGGCATGCACGACCTGCTGCGGGCGTACGCCGCGGAGCTCGCCGCCGGGCACGACGCCGAGCAGGACCGGCGCGCCGCCCTCACCCGCCTGTTCGACCACTACCTCGCCGGTGCGAGCGCGGCGATGGCCGCGCTGTATCCGGACGGCACCGTGAGCGCCGGCGACCTGGCCGCGGCCCGGATCTGGATCGAGGCGGAACGGCCCAACCTCGCCGCGCTCTGCACGTACGGCGCGACGCACGGCTGGTACGAGCACACCGTCGCCCTCGCCGGGACCATGTTCCGCTATCTCGACGCGGGCGGGCCGGTGGCCGAGGCGGCGACCGTCACGGCGTCCGCGGTGGCCGCGGCGCAGGCCCTCGGTGACCGCGACGCGCAGGCGCGGGCGCTGTCCAACCTGGGCCGGCTGCACCGGCGGCAGGGCCGGCTGCACGAGTCCGCCGCGACCTACCGGCAGGCGCTGCTGCTCTACGCGGACCTCGGCGACCGTGCGGCGGAGGCACTCGTGTTGCGCAACCTCGGCAGCGTCCACTGGAGACTCGGCGACTACCGGCAGGCCGCGGACCACTACCGGAGTGCCTGGACGCTGTACCGGGAGCGCGGTGAGGATGCCGGCCAGGCCGACGCGCTGGTCCGCCTCGGGCTGATCGACGCGCGGCTGGGCGACCACACGCAGGCGGCGCAGCGGTTCGGCTCCGCCCTGGAGTTGTACGCCGCGCTCGATGACCGGTTCAGTGAGGCGTACGTGGTGTCCCTGCTGGCCCGGCTCCCGCACCGCCCGGCCCCGCTGGAGCGTGCGGCCGCCCACCTCGAGCGCAGCCTCGACACCGTGCGGCGCACCGGCGACCGGACAGCGGAGGCGTACGTGCTGACCGACCTGTCCGCGGTGCAGGCCCGGCAAGGGCTCCTCACGGAGGCGGCCGGTCATCTGCGCCGTGCGCTCATGCTGCACCGGCGGATCGGGGACCGGGCCAGCGAGGCCGAGGCGCTCAACGACCTCGGCCAGGTGCTGCTCGCCGCCGGGGACGCGGCCGGGGCCCAGGCTCAGCACGGTCAGGCGCGGGCCCTCGCCGAGGACATAGGAGATCGGTACGAGCAGGCCCGGGCGCACGACGGCATCGCCGCGGCGTTGCGGGACACCGGCGATCCGGGTCGCGCCGGGCCGTACCGCGACCGGGCCCGGCAGATCTTCGCCGACCTGCGCGTGCCGGCTGCGCCGGTCGCCGACCTCCCGGCCACCGTGCCGGACAGGTAGTCAGGCCCGGCGGGCACCGTCGATCCACAGCACGGTCACCGGGCAGCCGCGGGCCCGTGCGTACGCGACGACGTCCGCCGTGCCGCCCAGTCCGCGGGCCGGGAGGCCGTCCCACACCGCGAACAGGTGGTCGCAGCGATCCACGAGGGCGTGGCCGGCGGCGAGATAGCCCTGCTCGCACGGCTCGGGGTACGGCATCGTGATCACGGTGGCCGCCGCCCGCGCGAGGTTCTCGAACCGGGCCCGGGCGCCGTCCGCGGGCAGCGAGCCGGCGTAGTTCCCGCACGGCAGCACCGCTTCGAGGGTGCCCCCGACGGACAGCGCGTGGGCGGCGAACAACTGGTCGGCGCCGTCGGCGAGGCTCGACACCGCGAGCAGGCCGGCCCCGGTGGGCAGCGCCCGGCGCCAGTAGTTGACCGCCAGCTCGGCGATGCCCGGCGGGAGCACGCGGTGACCGGTCACACCAAACCGCACATCGACCCCCATACGACGGTGCGTCAGCCGCCAGAGACGATACGGCTTGGGTGCTTCGTGGCGAAAGACCACGACCGTACGCCGGGAGCGTGACGGTCCGCGGCATGGCCACCGGCCGCGACCGGGCCGTGGGACCGTGCGGGGAGCGAACCTACGAGCGGGGAGATCCGATGGTCACGGTCCCGGCGGGCAGCACGCTCGTGCTGCGGTGCCCCGGTGAGCAGCCGCTCGCACTGATCGCGCTGGCCGAGGTCAGCGCGGCGTTCGTGGCCGAGCTGCCGCCGATCCCGGTGCTCGGCCCGGACGGCCCGGGCAGCCGCCGCTTCGGCATCCTGGAGCTGGTCAGCAGCGCCGGCGTCACCTGGGTCGAGGCGGAGTTGCGCGACGGCACCCTCACCGCGACCGGCGTCCCGCCCACCGACGTGGTGCAGCGCCGCGGTGCCGTCCGGCGTCCCGGCATGTACGCCGCCACGGGCACCGCGGAGCTCGACTCCGAACCGGGCCGACGGCTGGTGGCGGTGTCCGGGCACGTCGAGGACGTGTCCACCAGCGGCCTGCTGCTGCGTGCCACACCCGCCGACAGCCTGCACCTGCCGCCCGGGATCGTGCGGACACTGCTGCACATCAGCATGCCCTGGGGCGACATGGCAGCCACCGTCGCGACCGTGGACCAGCGGGCGGATCAGCTGCGGGGCACGTACGAATGGATGGACCCGGCCGACGAGGAGTCCCTGCGGGCTTTCTGCGCCTAGGGGGTGACAATGGCGTGATGCGGCAGCGGCTCGGACGCGTGGTGTCGGCCGACGGCACTGTGCTGGCGTACGCCTCCGCCGGCACGGGCCGCCCGCTGGTGTACGTGATGGGCTGGCTCACGCATCTCGAGCTGGGCTGGGAGCTGCCGGCCGAGCGGGCGCTCTACGAGTCGCTGGCCCAGGGCTGCCGGCTGGTGCGCTACGACCGCGCCGGCTGTGGCCTGTCGCCCGCCGTGGACCGGCCCGCCTCCCTGGCGTTCGAGCTGGAGCAGCTGGCCGCGGTCACCGCGCCGCTGGACGAGCCGTTCGACCTGATGGGTACGTCGATGGGCGCCCCGGTCGCGGCGGCGTGGGCCGCGGCGCACCCGGACACCGTACGGCGGCTGGTGCTGTACGGCGGCTGGGCCCGCGGCGCCGAGCTGTCCCCGCCCGGCGTCCGCGACCATGTCCTCGGGCTGGTCGGCGCGCACTGGGGGCTCGGTTCCGACGTGCTGACCGACATCTTCGCGCCGGACGCCGACCGCTCGACCCGGGCGGAGCTGGCCCGCTACCAGCGCGCCTGTTCGAGCGCCGGGACCGCCCGCGCGCTGCTGGCGCTGAGCTACGAGCTCGACGTCGGCGGCTGCCTCGGCCGGGTACGGGCGCCGACGCTGGTGGTGCACCGTACCGGCGACCGGGCGGCACCCGTCGCGCAGGCGGAGGCGCTCGCACGCGGCATCCCCGGCGCCGAGCTGACCCTGCTGCCGGGCCGCTCCCACCTGCCGTACGCCGGTGACCGCGACGAGCTGGTGCGCGTGGTCCGCCGCTTTCTCGGCCTGCCCGTGCCCCGGCGTCGCGCCGCCGGGTTGACTCCCCGGCAGCGGGAGGTGGCCGAGCTGGTCAGCCAGGGCCGCACGAACCGCGAGATCGCGGCCCGGCTGGGGATCGACCAGCGCTCGGCCGAGGGGCACGTCGAGCGGATCCGGCTGCGGCTGGGGTTCCGGTCCCGCGCGCAGATCGCCGCCTGGTTCAGCGAGCGGCGTGACTCGGCAGTGGGGTAGTTCCACGCCTGACTCGCCGGTGGACCGGCCGCCACGATGGGGGCATGTCTGCGACGACCGGCTTCGAGGTGCACAGGGCGCGCGGGCCCTTCAACGCCGCGTTCTTCAGCGTGATGGGCCCGGTCATCGAGCTCAGCCTGCGGCGGCACAAGGAGCGCGTGTTCGCCGGGCTGCCCTCGACGGTGGTCGAGCTCGGCTCCGGGGTGGGCGCCAACCTGCGTTACCTGCGGCCCGGGTCGACACTTGTCGCGATCGAGCCCAACGCCGCCATGCACGCCCGGCTGCGGGCGTCGGCCGAGCGCCACGGCGTCCGGCTCGACCTGCGCGACCGGGTCGCCGAACGGACCGGGCTCGCGGACGGCAGCGTCGGCACCGTGATCTCCTCGCTGGTGCTCTGCACCGTACGGGACCCCGCCGCCGTGCTCGCCGAGGTGCGCCGCGTCCTGCGTCCCGGCGGCACCTTCCGCTTCGTGGAGCACGTCGCCGCTCCCGCGGGTACGCCCACGCGCGCCCTGCAGAGAGCGCTGCGGCGGCCGTGGGGCTGGACCTTCGAGGGCTGCTCCTGCGAACGGGACCTCGCCGGCCTGCTGCGCGGCGCCGGGTTCGCCGAGGTGGTCATCGAGCCGTTCCGGCTGCACGGCCCGTTCATCCCGTTCAACCCCCAGATCGCGGGCGTCGCGCGTACCTGAAAAAGGCGGAGGGTGCGGCGGCAGATCGCCACCACACCCTCCGGTCGTACGTCCGCGATCAGCTCATGCTGAACCGCTGGTTGGCCTGCCCGTTGCAGTCGTAGATCTGCACCTGCTGGCCGTTGCCGGTGCCCCACACGTCCAGGCACCGTCCGGACTGGACGCCGGTGATGGTGCCGTTGGAGTTGACGTTCCACTGCTGGTTGGTCTGCCCGTTGCAGCTGTAGATCTGGACGGCCGAACCGTTGCCGGATCCCGCGGCGTCCAGGCACTTGCTGCCGTACACGGTCAGCTGCTTGCTCGAGGTGAGCGTCCACTGCTGGTTGCTCTGGCCGTTGCAGTCGTACAGCTGCACCCGGGTGCCGTTGTTCTGCGTCGCGCCCGGCACGTCGATGCACCGGTTGGACTGGGCGCCGACGATCCGGTTCCCGTTGCCGGCCGGCGGCACCGAGGGGGAGCCGCCCGGGTCGCTCGGCGGGGGCGACGAGGGGCCGCCGCCACCAGCGGAGTTCAGGGCGTTGAGGACCGAGTTGTACGCGGCCTTCTTGTTGCCGCCGCCGTCGAACAGCAGCGGGCTCTCGTTGGAGCGCCACGAGTCGCTGTCCCGTACGCCCCAGACCGTGATGCCGATGCAGCGCGGCACGTTGAGGCAGGCCTGGGTGAGCCCCGCGTACTGGCTGGTGTTGGAGTTCGTGACGTCGACCTCGGTGAGCGCGACGTCCACGCCGAGCGCGGCGAAGCTCGACAGCGTGGTCTGGAAGTTGCTCGGCAGCGAGCTACCGCCGGTGAAGTGCGTCTGCAGGCCGACGCAGTCGATCGGTACGCCGCGGGACTTGAAGTCGCGGATCATGTTGTAGACGCCCTGCGTCTTCGCGTACGACCAGTTCTCGATGTTGTAGTCGTTGTAGCAGAGCTTGACCCCCGGGTCGGCGGCGCGGGCGGTGCGGAACGCGACCTCGATCCAGTCGTTGCCGGTGGCCTGCAGGTTGGAGTTGCGGCGGCTGCCGTTCTCCTCGAAGGCCTCGTTGACGACGTCCCACGCGGCGAGCTTGCCCTTGTAGTGGGCCATCACGCCGTTGATGTGGTCGATCATCGCCTGGCGCAGGTTGCTGCCGCTGATACCGCCCCACCAACTGGGCTGCTGGGCATGCCACGCGAGGGTGTGGCCGCGGACCTTCATGCCGCGCTGGGTGGCCCAGTTGTAGATCTGGTCGCCCGAGCTGAAGTTGAACTGGCCGCGCTGGGGCTCGGTCGCGTCCGGCTTCATCTCGTTCTCGGCGGTGACCATGTTGAACTCGCGCCCGGCGATCGTGGCGTACGTCGAGTCGCCGAGCCGGCCCGCAGCGATCGCCGTGCCGAAGTACCGGCCCGACTGCGCGGCCGCGGCACCGAGGGTGCTCGCCGCGGCGTTCGCGTCGGGCATCATCGTCACCACCCCCGCGACCGCGAGGGCCGCGACGGCGCCGCCGGCCAGCAGGGACCGCAGCGGCCGGTTCCTCCGGGAACCGGTGGCTGCGTCAGGAGAACTGCTTGCCACGATGGGGTCCTTTCTCGTTTCTGCGTCCTGGGCGCACGGCACCGGCACGCATGACGGAACTGTCGCGGTCATGCGTGCGAGCGGCGCGAGGGGATCGCCCTGCCGGACGGAAGAATGACGTAGCTCGATCTGACGTCATGCTGGCACAGCAACACCGCCGAAACAATGGCTTCCGGAAAACTTCCGGAACTCGTCGCGTCGCGCCGTTCCGGATCCGCGATTACGCGGTCAAGGAAACGTCGCTGAAAACTTGTTACGTACCGGCCGTCCAGTCTGTCGGCGTCGGCATCTTCGCTGGTAGATCGGCTTTCGGTGGGACTGGCGCGGGCGTCGCAACGATGCCCCTTGATGTCTGCGAAATGCTCTGGCAACATGCGAACATCCGTTGACCGAGGTCCGGAAGTTTCGATTACGCGCTGTTGTTACCGTTCACTTTCGCGGCATCAATGGCCGATGGCCCGGTGACGGGCAGCGATGTGGCCGCCATTCCCCCCGGCCCCCAGGCCACATTCGAATTCTTGGAGGAGAAGCGTGAAACCATCCCTGAGACGCCGCTGGCTGGCGGTGGCGACCGCAGCGTTCACCGTGCTGGCCGGCGCCGTGGTCACGACCGTGAACGCCCCCGCGGCGTCGGCCGCGACGATCGACACCAGCGCCTGGTACGTGCTGGTCAACCGCAACAGCGGCAAGGCGCTCGACGTGTACAACCTCGCCACGAACGACGGTGCCCGGATCACCCAGTGGTCCCGCAACGACGGCAACCAGCAGCAGTGGCAGTTCGTCGACTCCGGAGGCGGCTACTACCGGCTCAAGTCCCGCCTGTCCGGCAAGGTCCTCGACGTCTACAACTGGTCCACCGCCGACGGCGGCTCCGTCGTCCAGTGGACCGACAACAACGCCGCCAACCAGCAGTTCAGCATCCAGGACATCGACGGCTACATCCAGCTGATCAACCGCAACAGCGGCAAGGCCCTCGAGGTGCAGGGCGCGTCCACCGCCGACGGCGGCAACATCGTCCAGTACTCCGACTGGAACGGCAGCAACCAGCAGTGGCAGCTCGCCCGGGTCGGCGGCGGCTCCGACCCCACGACACCGCCGCCGAGTGGTTCGTGCACGTTGCCGTCGTCGTACCGGTGGAGTTCCACGGGTGCGTTGGCGACGCCGCGGTCGGGGTGGGTGTCGTTGAAGGACTTCACGACGGTGCCGTACAACGGCCGGCATCTGGTGTACGCGACCACGCATGACACGGGG
>NZ_JADMLH010000030.1 GCF_016464385.1 Nucisporomicrobium flavum
GGGGGGGGGGCCCCCCCCCCCCCCCCCCCCCGCCCCCCGGCCGCCCCCCCCCCCCCCCCCCCCCCCCCCCACCCCCCCACCGCAACCCCAAGACAATGTTCAACTCTTGACGGATTATGTTGAGAAGTGAGTGAATGCGTTCATGGCGCTGCTAGAAGTCGTCGATGTCTCCAAAGTGTTCCCGGGCGTCCGAGCCCTGGACGACGTGTCCTTCACCCTGCAACCCGGTGAGGTCCACGCGCTCGTCGGCGAGAACGGCGCCGGGAAGTCCACCTTGATCAAGGTCCTCACCGGCGTCTACCAGCCCGACGGCGGCGAGCTGCGCTACCGCGACCAGGCGACCCGCTTCGACACCCCGATGGCCGCCCAGCATGCCGGGATCTCCACGATCTACCAGGAGGTCAACCTCATCCCGCTGATGAGCGTGGCCCACAACCTCTTCCTGGGTCGCGAGCCGCGTAACGCGTTCGGCCTGCTCGACGAGAAGCGCATGTTCCGCGAGGCCCAGGAGATCCTGCTGCGCTACGGCGTCACCACCGACGTCCGGCGGCAGCTCGGCACGTTGGCGCTGGGCGCTCAGCAGATGGTCGCCCTCGCCCGGGCCGTCATGATCGACGCGAAGGTCGTGATCATGGACGAGCCCACCTCGTCGCTGGAGCCGCGCGAGGTGGAGACCCTCTTCGGCGTCATCCGGGACCTGCACGCGCAGGGCATCGGCATCATCTACGTGAGCCACCGCCTCGACGAGCTGTACCAGATCTGCGACGCGGTCACGATTCTGCGCGACGGCAAGGTGGTGCACACCGGCAGGCTCGCCGACCTGGAACGGATCAAGCTGGTGTCGCTGATGCTGGGCCGCGACATGTCGGCCGTACGCCGCGAGGGCTTCACCGGGTTCGCCGGCGAGCACCCTGAGGCCGTCGACGCCGCGCCGGTCCTGAAGGTCACGGACCTCAACAGCCGGCACAAGCTGCACGACATCAGCTTCGCCGTGAAGCCCGGTGAGGTGGTCGGGCTGGGCGGGCTGCTCGGCGCCGGGCGCAGCGAGACGATCAAGGCGATCGGCGGCGCGTACCCGGTGGACAGCGGCGAGATCCAGGTCGACGGCAGGGACCTGAAGCGGCCCACCACCGTGCAGGCCGTCAAGGCCGGCATCGCGGTGCAGCCCGAGGACCGTAAGGCCGAGGGCATCGTGGCCGGCCTGTCCGTCCGCGAGAACATCGCCTTGGCCGTGCTGCCGCGCATGTCGAAGCTCGGCCTGGTCTCCGACAAGAAGATCGACGAGATCGTCGACACGTACATGAAGCGGCTTCAGATCAAGGCGTCCAGCCCGGACCAGCGCGTCGGCGACCTGTCCGGCGGCAACCAGCAGAAGGTGCTGCTGGCCCGCCTGCTCGCCACCCAGCCGAAGGTGCTGCTGCTCGACGAACCCACCCGCGGCATCGACGTCGGCGCGAAGGCGGAGGTCCAGGGGCTCATCGACGAGCTGGCTGCCGAGGGTCTCGGCGTGGTTCTGGTCTCCTCGGACGCCGAGGAGCTCGTCGAGGGCTCGGACCGGGTGGTGGTGCTGCGCGACGGCGCGGTGGTCGGCGAGCTGCGCGGCGACGACGTGACCACCGAGGCGCTGCTCGAGACGATCGCCGCGGCGGCGGTCGAAGCGAAAGAGGTAGGCAATGACGACTGAGGCTGCGACCGCCCCGCGGCCCGCCCTCGACCTCGCCCGGGTCCGCGCCTGGCTGCCGAAGTACGGCGTCTACGTCGCGATCCTGGTGCTGGTCGGCTACAACGTGCTGTTCACCCCCAACTTCCTGACCCTGAGCAACCTGCGCATCCAGCTCGTCCAGGTCGCCCCGATCGTCATCGTGGCGCTGGGCATGGCCCTGGTCATCGGCACCGAGGGCATCGACCTGTCGGTGGGTTCGGTCATGGCCCTGGCCGCGGCGCTGATCCCGCTCTACCTCGGGTACGGCGTCATCGCCGCGATCCTCATGTCGCTGGTCGCCGGCGTGCTGGTGGGCCTCGTCAACGGCACCCTGGTGGCCCGGGTGGGGCTGCAACCCATCGTGGCCACCCTGGCCCTGTTCGTCGGCGGCCGCGGCCTGGCCCTGGTGATCTCCAACGGTCAGCTCAAGGATGTCCGTAACGAGGACCTCATCTTCCTCGGCTCCGGCAACGTCTTCGGCATCCCGATGCTGGTCTGGATCGCCGCGCTGCTGGTACTCGTGGTCGCGTTCGTGGTGCGGCGTACGGTCTTCGGCCGCCGGCTCCTGGCGATCGGCGGCAACCGGCCGGCGACGGAGCTGGCCGGCGTCCCGGTGAAGCGGGTCCTGATCACGGTCTACGTGATCTGTTCGGTCCTGGCCTCCATCGCCGGCGTGCTCGCCGTGGCACGCATCCAGTCCAGCGACGCTTCGGCGGTCGGCCTGCTCATCGAGCTCTCCGCGATCACCGCGGTGGTGGTCGGCGGCACCCCGCTCACCGGCGGCAAGGTCCGGGTGCTGGGTACGGTGGCCGGCGCCCTGCTCATGCAGCTCGTGGTCGCCACCATGATCAAGCACAACCTGCAGCCGTCCACGACCGAGATGGTGCAGGCCGTCATCATCCTCATCGCCGTGTACGTCGCCCGAGAGAGGAAGAGCCGGTGACCCAGCAGATGACGTCGCCACCGCCCGCCGCCGCGGTGGTGGCAGCCGACGAGCGCCGGGCCCAGCGCACTGATCGCGTCGTCGGCCTGGTGCAGCGGCAGGGCGCCCTTGCCGTGCTCATCACCGTCGTGGTCATCGCCTCCGTGGCCTTCCCGAACTTCCGCAGTTACGACAACGCCGGCACGATCCTGGTCGCGGCGGCCCCGCCCGCCCTCATCGCGCTCGGCATGACATTCGTGATCATCACCGGTGGCATCGACCTCTCCGTGGGCTCGCTCTACGTCCTGGGTGGAGTGGTCTCAGCCTATGCGTCGCAGTGGGGACTGATTCCTGCATTCCTCTTACCGTTGGGCGTGTGCGGGCTGATCGGCGTGGTGAACGGGCTGCTGATCGCGTACACGAGGATGGCGCCCTTCATCGTCACGCTGGCCGCGCTGCTCGGCGCCCGGGGGCTCATGCGGGCCCTGAGCGACGAGGGCTCGACGACGTACCTGGTCACGAACGACGCGTTCCGCAGCTTCGGCACCGGCTCCTTCCTCGGCATCGGCTACCCGGTGTGGCTCGTCGTGGTCGTCTTCGCGCTGGGCATGGTGCTGCTGTCGCGGACGCGCTTCGGGCACGCCGTCTACGCGGTCGGCGGCAGCGAGGACGCGGCGAGCCTGATGGGCATCGCCGTACGCCGCACCAAGGTCTGGGTCTACATCATGTCCGGCCTGCTCGCCGGCCTGGCCGGGGCGATCAACGCGGCGAAGCTCGGCTCGGGCGTCACGGTGCTCGGCACCGGCATGGAGCTCGACGCGATCGCGGCCGTGGTCATCGGCGGCACGCTGCTGACCGGCGGCGCGGGCACGATCGCCGGCACCATCGCGGGCGTCCTGCTGCTGGGCGTGATCCAGAACATGATCAACCAGGTCGGCAACGTGCCGAGCAGCTACCAGCAGGTCATCAGCGGCGCGTTCCTGGCCGTGGTGGTCGTCGCCCAGACGTACCTGGTCAAGCTCCGCCGCGTGACCTGACAAACCCGGCATGACCGACTGCACCGCAGCGAAGCAAGGGCCAGGAGGGCATGCCATTAGGCTCGGCCCATGAACACCCCGACCTTCGTGTACGACGGCGACTGCTCCTTCTGCACGACGTGCGCGCAGTTCATCGAGCGTCGCATCCCGTCCCGCGCGACGGTGGTCCCGTGGCAGTTCGCCGACCTCGACGCCCTCGGCCTGACGCTGGAGCAGGTCGAGGAGGCGGTGCAGTGGGTAGGCCCGGACGGCACGGTCGCCTCCGGGCCGGACGCCATCGCGCTGCTCCTGCGCGACGCCGGCCGGCTGTGGGAGGTGCCGGGCCGCGCGCTGCAGGTCAAGCCGGTCGGGCTGCTGGCCTGGCCGATCTACCGCTGGATCGCCGGCCACCGTCACCTGCTCCCCGGCGGCACCGCGGCCTGCTCACTCCCCCAGGCCCAGCGCGAGAAGCTGTACGGCCCCGGCGCCTGAGCGTCACCGCACCCGGGCCGTACCCAGGATGTGCCCTTCCTGGTCGGCCACCGCGACCGTGCTGACGCTCGGCAGCTGGATCGAGCTGGCGCCGGTGACCCGGGCGTTGCCGCTCGGCGTGGGTCCCCAGATCGCGGCCTGCTCCGTCATGCCGTCGGCCCGGCGCACCTGGCAGACGAACGGCCCCCGGCCGCTCAGCCGGGACACAGTGAGATCCACCGACACCCCCCACGTCTTGCCGGTGAGCACCGCCCGGCCCGCGAGCCCGCTGCCGTCGGCCGCCTCGAACTGCGCGGTGACCAGCGGCGGACGGCTCGCCGCGGCCTGCGGCGACTCGGGCACGTCCCGGTCCCGGGTCAGCACGACGCCGAGGGACACCGCGGCGAGCAGCAGGACGGCGGCCGCGGCCAGCCACCGGACGCCGGCGCGGCGGCGTTCGCGCGCCCGTTCGGCGCGCATCCGGCCGAGCAGACCCTCGACGCGGGCCTGGCTGGGCCGGGTGCCCGGCGCGACGACCAGCGGCGGGGCGTTGGTGAGGGACCGGAGCAGCTCCGGTACGGGCCCCAGCCGCTCCAGTTCGGCACGGCATCCGTCGCAGTGCAGCAGGTGCGCGTCGAGGCGGTCGGTGTCGCCGTCGTCCAGGCCGCCGAGCAGGTAACCGCCGAGCAGGCGGCGCAGCTCGTCGTGGTCGGCACTCACCGCAGCACCCCCATCTCCTCGAAGGCCTGCCGAAGGGCCCGTACGGCGTAGTACGCCCGCGACTTCACCGTGCCCTCCGGCACCGACAGCTTCCGGGCCGCGTCCGCGACGGTCTGGCCCTCGTAGTACATGGCCTGCACGACCGCGCGGTGGTCGGCGGAGAGCCGCTCCAGCGCCTCGGCGACCAGCCAGCCCTCGACCAGCTGGTCGACGTTGTCGGCGGCCGGGGCCGACTCCACCGCCGCGTCGTCCGCCACGAGGTGCGGGCGGCGCTGCTCGGCCCGCCAGGCGTTGGTCACCACGTTGCGCGCGATGGTCAGCAGGTACGAGCGGGTCCGCCCGGGATCGGGCTCCAGGTGGTCGATGTGCCGCCACGCGCGCAGCAGCGTCTCCTGCACCAGGTCCTCGGCCTTGTGCCGGTCGGACACGTAGCGCGAGACGAAGCTGAGCAGCACCGCGTAGTGCTCCGTGTAGAGCGCGGTCATCAGCTCCTCGGCGGGACTCACCCGTCGCCTCATTCGCTGCCTCCCACCAGGGGTGTCGCCTCGTTGTACCCCGGCGGGCGGCTTCCGGTTCGACACCTGCGGACACAAAGCTGCCCGGCCCCCTCGGGCGGGGACCGGGCATCGCGTCCGGCGCGTACGCGGCTCAGCAGGCTCCCGATCCGCCGAACCGGAACGTCCGGTCGGTCAGCGACTGCACGCTGTAGTAGGGGCTCGTGGCCCGTACGGCGGCCAGCGGCAGCGGCCCGTTGGTCATGGAGATCGACCCGATCCGCGCCGCCGAGATGTCACCGGCGGGCAGGCTGTTGCCCATGTCGGTGCAGGGCTGGTTGGTCGAGGCGGCCACCTCGCCGAACCACTGGGTCAGTCCGGCCCGGGTGTACGTGCCGTTCCAGAGCGAGTCGGGGAAGTACCCGATCCACTCCGAGTCGTACGCGATCCACCAGACCCCGTCGAAGTGCTGGATGCCGAAGCGCTTCGTGGCCCCGACGGGCAGCGTGTCACCGGGCTTGACCGAGCTGCTGTACATCGTGAAGCCGCAGGCGTTGTAGCAGCTGGGCACCCGGTCCTTCCAGTAGTACACGAACAGGTGCGGGTCGCTGTCGCCGTTGACCCCCCGGTCGACGGTCCAGCCGACCTCCACGATCTGACGGCCGTCGGCGGACTGCACCGCGATCTCCGTCAGGGTGTGGAAGTCGCCGCTCGCGAGGTACGGCTTGGCGATCGTCAGGTTCGCCCAGCTGCCGTCGGTGTCGCCGATCTGGGTTCCGACCGAGTAGTGGAAGAAGACGTCGTCGAGGGCGGCCGCCGCGCCGGCCACCGGCGGGGCCGGCGGCACCACGGTCGTCCTGGCGCGCTTGAGGATGCCGGAGCGCGAACTGCGCCCCTTGGGCGCGTACTCGGGCACCGGCTCCAGAGATCCGCTGGTGTCGGCCGGTGCGGCATCCGCGTCGGCGGCGGCGACCTCCTTGCTGGTCGCTCCGGCCCAGGCGCGCTTGAGCTTCGAGGGCCGCTGGCCCCACGGCAGCAGCCTCGGCGGCACGGGGGCGTCGACGCCCCTCGCCGCCGGTACGGGTACGGGATCGGCCGCCGGCTCCACGGCGGCGGGTGACGTGACGTCGGCCGGCTGGGCCACCTCGGCCGGCTGGGTGACGTCGGCGGAGGGCGCCGCGGCATCTGCGTCGCCCGCCGGGTCGGCGGACGCGGTGACGGCGGCGGGCGTCTCCGGAGCGGGAAGTTCGTCGGCATCGGCGTTCAGGGTCCACACGACCCCCATGGAGCCGACTACGGCGGCGGCCAGGCCGGCGGCGAGCAAACCGCGGCGGGAGTTCGACACGTGTCCGTCCTCGTTCATCGGGGGGCTCGGAGGTGGCGGGCGAGGGGTGACCTCCGGGCACCGGCTCTCGCAGGCGTCGCCGACCATATAACGCTGCGGATAGCGACTGCTGCCGTCGTCACTCCATTCCGCCTGAACGGTTGAGGTCATAGGCCGATCCGGTGATTCAACAGCCGTCGGGAAAAACGCAGAGTATTCGTACGGTCGCTCCAGGTCTATTTCTGGAGACCTTCCAAGAAAGAAGCAAAGTCGCGTGAGGCTCTTTCGTGTCCCGCGTGGAGCTGCTTCAAAGGCACGCTTCACGCGCGGCCATACCATTTTAGGATTTATGTTACTTATGTCCGTTCTCAACATATTACCGATGCTTTGCCAGCAAAGACAGTGTAGACATTTACGATCATCGCAATTGCGTATTCTAGGCGCGGGCCACCGTGTTTCACATTCACATTTTCCGGCCTTCCGTGGTTGCCCCGGAAATTGCTGCGCAATACATTTCATCCATGGCGGCGAATTTCCCCGCACGCCACGGACCGGCCGAGGCGGTTCCCACACTGTGGTAGATCCCGCGCGTCGCGACCCCGCCCCCGGACCGACGCGGTAAACCTATAGGACCAATAGGTTTTGTATGGGAACCGGGAGCCGTCATGACCGTCACCGATCTCCGCCTCGACCACCTCGCCGTCGCCCAGCGGTTCGCCGCCGATCCCCAGGCGTGGCCCGTCGCGCCCCGCTTCGACGCGTCAGCGCGCTGGTACCACCGGCTCGCCGAGGCCGACGACCACGAGGTCTGGCTGCTGACGTGGCTCCCCGGCCAGGGCACCGACCTGCACGACCACGGCGGGTCCGCCGGCGCGTTCCACGTCTTCTCGGGCACCCTCACCGAGGACACGGTCGGCGTCGCGCCCGGCAGCCCGCCCCGCATCACCGCGCGCGAGCTGGGCGAGGGCGCCGGGCGGCGGTTCGGCAGCCGGCACATCCACCGGATCACCAACCGTACGAACCGGCCGGCGATCAGCATCCACGCGTACGCCCCCGCGCTGCGGACCATGACCCGCTACCGCATCGGCGCCTCGGGCCTCGACGTGGTGACGGTCGAGCGGGCCGGAGCGCAGTGGTGAGCGCCCCGGTGCTGCGTATCGCCCCGCCCGGGTCCCGCGGGATCGACGACCTGCTCGCCACTGCCCGTACCCGGCTGGACCGGCTCGGGCCGCTCGAGACCCACCAGGCCATGCAGCGCGGGGCCGTCCTCGTCGACATCCGGCCCGCCGCCCAGCGCGCCGAGCACGGCGAGATCCCCGGCGCGATCGTCATCGAGCGCAATGTCCTGGAGTGGCGGCTCGACCCCCGCAGCGACGCCCGGCTGTCGTTCACGCACTACGACCTCGACGTGATCGTCACCTGCCAGGAGGGCTACACGAGCAGCCTGGCCGCGGCCGCCCTGCAGGACCTCGGCCTGCTGCGCGCCACCGACCTCGAGGGCGGCTTCAAGGCCTGGCAGGCCGCCGGGCTCCCGACGCTCTGACGGTTCCAGCGGGATGCGGGGCGGCCGGGCCGCCCCGCGTCACACGTTCACGCTGGTGTACGTCTTGCCGCCCTCGGTCACCACGCGGACCGAGGCGACCTGGTCGGGCGGGATGAGCGCGCTGCCGTCGAGCGTCGTCCCGTCCGCCGCGCCCGCCTCCGAGACGAGCCAGCTGCCGGCGAGGACCGCCGTACCGTTTCTGGCCACGACCTCGAGCCGGCACCGTTCGCCCTGAGGGATCCCGGAGACCGCGGCCTTGATCCGTACCCAGCCCGGTGCCGGCGCCACGGCGACCGTGATGCGCGCGCCCGTGCCCGGGTCCACCGCCGTCGCCGTGCGGGTGCCCGGCGCGGTCGTGGGCTGCGACTGGGTGACCGGCGGCCGGGCCACCGGGGTGCCCTCGTCCGCCGTCGACCGGCCGACCGCGACCCCGGAGGCGATCGCGGCCGCGACCACTACCGCGGCGGCGGCTCCCACCAGCGCCGTACGCCGATGCCGCCTCCCGGCGGACTCCGACCGGATCTGCCGCAGCGTGCGTTGCAGCAGCAGGTCGGCATCGTCGGGGGGCCCGTCCAGCAGCATCGCCTCGGGCACGGCCTCGAGCGCCATCGTCCACTCCTGCAGGGATTCCACCTCGGCCCGGCACTCGTCGCAGTCGGCGAGGTGCGCTTCCACCTCGCGGCGCTGCTCCGCGTCCAGCGACTTGGTCAGGTAGCCGGCGAGGTCCACGTGATTCGTGTTCATGATGCAGACCGTTCCGTTCCGGCGGGGCTCAGCGATTTCAGCTCGCGTAAGGCCCGGAGGGCATAGAAGGAGCGCGACTTGACGGTCCCGGGCGGGATGCCCAGCGTCTTGGCCGCCTCCGTGACCGTGCTGCCCTGCAGGTACAGCTGTTCCAGGACCTCACGGTGCTCGGTGGAGAGCCGGCTGAGCGCATCCACCACGACCATCGAGTTGACCACCCGTTCGGCGTGGTCGTCGTCGGAGGCCACGTCCATCGGGCTCTCCCGCACCTCGGGGGCGCGGGCGTTGCGGGCCCGGATCTGGTCGGTGACGATGTTCCGGACGACCGTCAGCAGCCAGCCGCGGACCGACCCCTTGCCGTTGACCAGGCTGTCGGGGTGCCGCCACGCGCGGACCAGGGCCTCCTGAACCACGTCCTCGGCGGCCGCCCGGTCCCGGGTCAGCTGCGTCGCGTACGCGAGCATCGCCCGTCCGTGCTCGGCGAAGAGCGATCTGACCAGTGCCTCATCAGCCACCTCCCGGCGACGTTGGAGCCTCAAGCCCGGCATCTCATCCCCCCGGTCACGGCGGTCCACATGCCGAGGCTGGCCGGACGGAGCGCGTGTCCGGCCACCCTCGACCCCCGTTTCGTCGGTCTGACTCCCCTCACACGCACGCCCGGCGGATGCGGTTCACCGGGTTCGGAAGATTTCTCTGAACCGGATCGGGACCGGTGGCGTGTGTGAGGCATTCGCTTCGTCCACAGGGGGAATCATGAAGCGCATCAGCTTGGCATCCGCGGCCGTGGCGGTGAGCATCCTCGCGCTGACCGGCTGCGCCCGTACGGACGTGCCTCCGGCCGTGGAGTTCGTGGCCGCGCCGGCCGCCGGGCCCAGCGCCGACGTGCCGCCGGAGCCGGACGACGGGCCCCCGGCGCCGGGGCTCGCCGCGGAGACACCCGACCCGCCCGCCGCCCCGGTGCCCGAGCCCACCGTCGCCAAGAAGCAGAAGTGGGTGAAGATCTACAGCGGCCAGTCCAGGAAGGACGTCACGCCGCCGCGGAGCATCCGCAAGGGCAGCAGGACCGTCGAGCTCAACGCCACGGAGAACGAGCAGATCGGCACGTATGTCACCGACGGCGCCGGACGCACGCTGTACCGCTTCGACAAGGACAGCAACAAGCCGCCCAAGGCGACCTGCAACGGTGACTGCGCCAAGGCGTGGCCACCCCTGCTGATCAAGTCGCCCGGCAAGATCTTCCCCAAGGGCCTGGACCCGAAGATCCTCGGGTACGTGGAACGCGCCGACGGTCACTGCCAGGTGACGATCAACGGGCAGCCGGTCTACTACTTCGCCCGCGACGAGAAGCCGGGCGACATCCTCGGCCAGGGCGTCAACGGCACCTGGTTCGCGGTCGGCCCCACCGGCGGCCGGACGAAGCCCCTGCCCGACGCCATCCAGCCGGCTCCGGCCGACCCGGTCACCCCCGGGAACTGACACACGTGCGGCCGGCGTTCAGGCACTCGACGACCTCGTCCATCAGGGCGTCCGGCATCAGATTGACGAAGAAGGCGTGATCGGTACGCGGACTGTGCCGCTGAGCGTCGAACGCGTCGATCCGGTAGCGGGCGCCCGTCGGCACGGCGTACGCGACGACGACCTCGAGCCGGGGCACCGCGAAGGTCGACTCCGGACACCCGCCGCCCGGCTCGGGGAAGATCAGGTGCCGGCGGTGTCCCGGGCTGTCGAGGCGGCGCCCGTCCCAGCAGCTCGGAAAATCGAAGATCCGCAGCACGGCGTGACCCGCGGGGCAGATCGGATAGCGCGTCGCCCGGCGCAGTTCGTCGCCGGCGCAACTCCACACCGGTGCGGCCAGCGCGCCGCCGTTCGTCACGGCGTACGCGTCCCCGACCGCTCCCCGCAGCAGGCGCGGCATCTGCACGACGGGGCTGCGGGGGTTGCCGAAGAAGGTGAGCGTGACCGCCGCCGGCACCTGGATCGTCCCGCCGTGCCCGTCGGCGCCGTCGCTCACGACCCGCAGGACCGGCCAGTAGTACGTCGATTCGTCGCCGTTCGGGCAGGTCGTGCCGCCGCCCGGCAGGCTCTCGACGGTGGCGCCCACGTCGTTCGCGAGGTTGCCGACGTAGTCATGGACGTGGTGGGGCGGCCCGGCCCGGCGCGGGGTGACCACGATGTTCGCGGTGTTGCGGTGCCCGATCTCGTTGCGCCCGCAGTCCCACGTGTACGACCCGGCGGCCGGCCCGGCGACCGTGGCGGGGACACGCCGGATGGGCACGTAGTCGGGGCCCAGCTCCGGTGACGTGACGCGGGCGGCGCCGATCGCCACCCCGGCGAGCACGATCTCCACCGCCAGGGCAGCCGCGACGGCCCGTCGCCGGCTCCACGCGCCCATGAACTCACGATACGCATCGATGGCTGGAGCCGGACTGTCCCGAATAGGACGGTCGACGGACCTCGATCGGCGACGTCGGGGATTTACTTGACGCGCGAACTGCCGATACTGGGGTCATGGCGGATTGGATCTCGCACGAGCGGTTGCCGGTGCCGGTGACCGCGTACGGTCCGCTGCATCTGCTCGCCACCACCGTGCACCGGATGGCCAACAACGGGCTCGCGTACGAGGCGGTCGAGGCCGCCGACGCCTACCTGGCCATCGCCCGCGCCGTCGGCGACGACAAGACCACCCGCTTCCTCATCCAGGGCAAGATGTACGCGATGCTCGCCCTCGGGCGCATCCCGGAGGCGAACACCCTGGGCTCGTCGCTGCTGCACGAGTACCGCCGCATCGGCTCGGCCCTCGGCGAGGCCAAGGCGCTCTGCGACCTGGCACAGGTCCACATGCTCGGCGGCCACTACGTCGACTGCATGCGCAACCTCGCCCGCGCCGGCGTGCTGCTGGACGAGCTGGACGCCGACACGGATCGGCGCAGGTCGGCCATGTGCTCGTTCGCCGAGGCGGCCACCGCGGCGGAGCTGTACGAGACGGCGGCCTGGGCGTACGAGCACCTGCGCCACCATTCCGCGTCGTTCGATCTGGTGCACGCGGTCACGCTGCTCTACTGGGGGCTGCGGCTGTCGCATGTCGGACGATCCGATGAGGCGCGCAGCCGCCTGCGCCGCAGTGCCGAGATCACCCGCGCCTGGCTGGAGGATCACCCCGATCCCACGGTCACCGCGGTGCACGCCCTCGCGCTGGCGAAGCTCGGCGAGACCACCGTGGCCGAGAAGCTGGCACGCTCGGTGATCGGCGAGCTGCGCGCGGCCGGCACCCATCAGTACGCCCGCATGGCCCACCTCGCGCACGGGATCAGCCTGCGCGAGCACGGGTTCCTGCACGAGGCGCGCCGCGAGTTCATCGCCGCCCGGGACCTGCCGGGGTACGGCTCCCGCCCGGACGAGCGCCCGATCATCCGCTTCGAGCTGGCGCTGACCGCGCTGGCGCTGGACGGCGGCCAGGCGAGCCGGGACCTCTTCCAGACCGTGGAGGCGCAGGTCCGCGAGCTGTGGCAGTTGCGGCTGCAGCGGCTCGCGATGCTGCGCCAGGCGCGCCAGCGGGAGGAGATCGAGGCCGCCCGCGCCCGCGCCGAGCGGGAGATCCTCCGGGATCCGCTCACCGGCCTGGGCAACCGCCGCCGCTTCGACGTGCTGATGGACGGCATCTCGCCGGCCGGCGAGGAGCCGCTCTGCCTGCTGCTCATCGACCTCGATCACTTCAAGGCGGTGAACGACGCGTACTCGCACAGCGCCGGCGACCAGGCCCTGCGCGAGGTGGCGACCATCCTGCGGGCGCACTGCCGGGCCGGGGACGAGGCCGTCCGCTACGCCGGCGACGAGTTCGTGATCTTCCTGCGCGGGGACGCGACCGTGGGGGCCGAGGTCGGCGAGCGCATCCGTACGGCGGTCGCCCGGGCCGCGATCCTCGCCGACGTCCGCCTGACCGTCAGCGTCGGCGTGGCCGGCTGGAAGCCGGGCATGACCGGTGACCAGCTGTTCCGGGTGGCCGACGACCGCCTGTACGCGGCCAAGTGGAGCGGCCGCAACACCACGGCGACCTAGTTGGGGTAGACGACCCCGGACCGCCCGCTGTACGGGTGCCGCGCACCGTCCCGCTCGTATCCGGTGCCCGGCGCGTCCAGCCAGACGATGTACGGCACCTTCGGGGTGAGCCCGGCGATCGTGGCGGTGACCGTGCAGCCCTTGCCCGCCGGAACCTTCTGCCACGTGTACGGCGCCTGCGTGCCCGACACGAGCGGCTGCTTGACCGCCGTGATCCGGTAGTCGGAGTCGTACTGCCGCGGCCAGGTGACGGTGAGCTTCCCGGCTCCCGGCTTGACCTCCAGCGGGATCAGCACCGGATCGACGGTCCACGCCTTGGCGCAGCCCGGCGGCGGGGTGGGCAGGAACGAGACGGGCGGCAGGGCGGGTGATCGGGAGCCGCGGTAGCTGACCGTCGGGCTCGGCGTGGGGCTGCCGCTGGCGACCACGATCCAGTCGCTGCCCGGCGCGGGGGTGGCGCTCGCGCTCGGCGTGGCGGTGCCGGACTCCAACCCGAGCGCGCTGCACCCACCGGCCGCGAGAGGCAGGGCGAGCAGCGGGAGCAGGAGCTTGATGGGCCGCATGTCTGTTCGATCGGCCCGTCGCCGGGATCTTTTAGCGGCTCACGCCTTGTAGAGCTGATGACCGGCCATCTCGAGGCCGTACTCGGCGACCACGACGGGGGTACGCAGCCCCGATTCGTCGCTGAGCTCCAGGAGCGATCCTTCGCGGCGGTACGTGCCCTTCGCGCTGCGGCGGCGTCCCGCGACGCTGCCCTCGTACGACCAGTCGGCGGCGAGGCAGAGCCGGACGGTCCCGTCGGCGTTGCGCCACAGGCCGGTGAAACCCTCGGGCGGGCCGTCGGGCCGCTCCGGCTCGGGCCGCAGGGCGTCCTCCGCGCCGCCGAGCGCGAGCGCGAGCAGGGAGGCAGTGCCGAAGATCGTGGTGTCGACGCGGATGTCTCGCATGGTGCTCCGGGGGCGTACGGGGGCGGGGACCTCTCCTTTCGGTCCGGCGGCGTTCGGCTTGAGAAAATCTTGAACATTGACTGTTAACGATTTCACTACATTATTAACTGTTACCGACGTGTATCCCCCACACGAGAGGTGACATCCCCATGCGCCACAAGAAGTGGATCGCGCTCGCCGCGATCGCCGCCACCGCAGCCCTGCAGCTTCAGGGCATCCAGGCCGCCCGGGCGGCCACCGTCTGCAACCGCTACTGCGACGGCCGCGACCCCGCCCTCTCCCCCGGCGACCGGGTCCCCGTCTCCGCCACGCTGTACGGCCGCACCTTCAAGGTGCACGTCAACGACACCGACGCCATGATCTGGGCGACGCTCGACAACGGGCAGCCCGGAGATCAGGTCTGGCTGGACCGCTCCTTCGACGGCGGCCGCAGCTGGACCGGGGACAGCCGGCTCGGCGACACCACGGTCCCCGCCGGCGCCGCCGGCTGGCGTACCGCCATGTTCAACGTCGACGACTGGAACACCCGCGGCGTCGGGGTGCTACGGGCCTGCGGCAAGGCCGGCGACCGTCCGGAGCTGGTCTGCACGCCGTGGGCCCGGAGCAACTGGAACGCGGCGGACCGGCGTACGGCCGCGGCCACCGCGCTCATGATGCGCTACGACCGGAACACCGGGCTCTTCGACACCAACGGCTGGTGGACCGGCGCGAACGCGCTGACCGCGCTCATCGAGACCAGCCGGGTCACGGGCATGCACAGCTACGACTACGCGATCGCCACCACGTACGACAAGCAGATCAACGCGCTGCAGGGGCAGTTCCGCAACGACTACCTGGACGACAGCGGGTGGTGGGGGCTGGCTTGGGTGGCCGCGTACGACCGCACCGGCGACAGCCGCTACCTCAACACCGCCCGGGCCGACGCCGACCACATGCACGCGTACTGGGACACCCGGTGCGGGGGCGGCATCTACTGGAGTACCGGCCGTACGGTGAAGAACGCCATCGCCAACAGCCTCTACATCCAGCTCAACGCTGCGCTGTCGCAGCGCATCGGCGGTGACACCGTCTACCGCGGGCGGGCACAGGCGGGCTGGGCGTGGTTCCAGGGCAGCGGAATGATCAACAGTTCGAATCTCGTCAACGACGGCCTCAACCTGAGCACCTGCCGCAACAACGGCGACGTGACGTGGACCTACAACCAGGGCGTGCTGATCAACGCGTTGGTGCAGCTCAACCGGCTCACCGGGGACTCGAACGCGCTCACGGTGGCACGGCGGGTGGCGGACGCGGCCACCACGAGCACGTACCTCAACAGCAACGGGATCCTGCGCGAGCCCAACGAACCCGACCAGTGCAGCGGCGACGGGGTGACGTTCAAGGGCGCGTTCATCCGCGGGCTGGGCGTGCTCAACGCGGCGGTGGGCCGGCCGTATGACGCGTACCTGCGGCGGCAGGCGGATTCGGCGTACGCGAAAGACCGGAACAGCTTCGATGCGTACGGAAGCCACTGGGCCGGCCCGTACGTCAGCACCAACCACAGCTGCCAGCACAGCGTGCTGGACCTGCTGAACGCCGCCCCTTAGGGCTTGCCCACCCGCAGGGCCCCGGTCACGGCGGCTGCCAGGTTCTCCAGGTAGTCGTCGTCGATCGGGGTCCGCGCCACGGCCAGCCGCCAGTACAGCGGGCCCAGCATGAGGTCCACGGCCAGCTCGGGGTCCGTACCCGCGGGCAGCTCGCCGCGCTCGACCGCCTGACCGACGATCTTCTCGCCCACGGCCAGCTGGTGGGTACGCAGCGCGCGCTGCAGCGTCTCGGCGATCTTCGGGTTCCGGGCGGCCTCGGCCATCAGGTCGGGGATGATCTGGGAGGCGATCCGGTGCTGCAGCGCCTTGCTGACGATGAACATCAGCAGCTGCAGATCGGTGGCGAAGCTACCGGTGTCGGGCATCGGCACGCTACGCTCCGCCACACCGGAGACGATCTCGAGGACCATCTCCAGCTTGTTGCTCCACCGGCGGTAGATGGCGGTCTTGCCGACCCCGGCCCGGCGCGCCACCGCCTCGATGGAAAGCCGCCCGTAGCCGACCTCGGCCAGCTCGTTCATCACCGCGTTCCGGATGGCCGCGGTGATGTCACCGCGGAGCACCGCCGCTCCGGCAGGTGCGCGTTTCGCTGTCGCCACCAGGTCACTATACGCGAGGACGCAACGGTTGCGTTTCGACGCTTCGTCGGTTAAGTTCTGCGCAACGTCGATACGATAGCGTTTCATCGCGTCAGACTGTTTACTGTGTTCCCGCGCAAGTCACCCAGGTCCCACCCCGACGGACCGACCAGATCGGAGCGCCACCCCATGACACAGACGGCGGTCGCCGATTCGGACACCGGCCTCCCCCTGAGAGAGCTGGCCCGCCGGCACGGCCTCACCGCGGCGGGCAAGTTGCCCAGCCTGCCGGCCTACTCGCGGCAGCTGTGGTCGTACCGGTACTTCATCGCCTCGTACGCGAATGCCAAGGTCACCTCGGCGCTCGGCAAGACCCGGCTCGGCATGCTGTGGCAGGTGCTGACGCCGCTGATCAACGCGGCCGTGTACTACGTGATCTTCGGGCTCGTGCTGAGCACCGCGCGGGGCGTGGACAACTTCGTCCCGTACCTGTGCACCGGCGTCTTCATCTTCCAGTTCACCCAGTCCGTGGTGCAGGCCGGCGTCCAGGCGATCAGCGGCAACCTCGGGCTGATCCGCGCGCTGCACTTCCCGCGCGCCAGCCTGCCGCTCGCGATCACCATGGTCGAGGTCCGCAACATGTTCGCCTCGATGGCCGTACTGATGATCATCGTCCTCGGTTTCGGCGAGCCGCTGACGTTCGAGTGGCTCCTGGTCGTGCCGATCTTCCTGCTGCAGTCGGTCTTCAACGCCGGCCTCGCCATGGCCGCCGCCCGGCTGGGTTCCAAGGTCGCCGACATCAAGCAGCTCGTGCCGTTCATCATGCGGATCTGGCTGTACGGCTCCGCGGTGCTCTACCCGGTGACCAAGTTCAGCTCCAACGAGCACCTGCAGGCCCACAAGTGGGCGCTGTACGTCGTCGAGGCCAACCCGCTGCTCGTCTTCATCGACCTGATGCGCCACGCGCTGATGGAAGAGGTACCGCTCGCGGCGAGCCCGATGGTGCTGTGGCTGGAGGCCATCGGCTGGGCGCTCGTAGTCGGGCTCGGCGGATATGTCTACTTCTGGCGCGGAGAGAAGGGGTACGGCCGTGGCTGACCAGCGCGAACCCACCGTGATCGTGGACGACGCGCACGTCGTCTACCGGGTCCACCAGGCCGGCACCGCCGGTACGGGCAGCCCGCTCGCCAGCTTCAAGCGGATCGTCACCGGCACGAAGCCCGCCACGCTGCGCGAGGTTCACGCCATCAAGGGTGTGAGCTTCGTCGCGTACAAGGGCGAGGCGATCGGCCTCATCGGCACGAACGGCTCGGGCAAGTCCACGCTGCTGCGCGCCATCGCGGGCCTGCTGCCGGTGGAGAAGGGCGCCATCTACGCCGCGGGTCAGCCGTCGCTGCTCGGCGTCAACGCGGCCCTGATGAACGACCTTCCCGGCGAGCGCAACGTGGTGCTCGGCTGCCTGGCCATGGGCATGTCCCCGGCCCAGGTGAAGTCGCAGGTCAAGGAGATCATCGACTTCTCCGGCATCAACGAGCGGGGCGACTTCAGCTCGCTGCCGATGCGGACGTACTCGTCCGGCATGGCCGCCCGGCTGCGCTTCTCCATCGCCGCCGCGAAGAAGCACGACGTGCTGCTGATCGACGAGGCGCTGGCCACCGGCGACGCCAAGTTCCGCAAGCGCAGCGAGCAGCGGGTCCGTGACCTGCGCGCCGAGGCCGGCACGGTGTTCCTGGTCAGCCACAGCGAGCAGTCGATCCGGGACACCTGCGAGCGCTGCATCTGGCTCGAGTCGGGGCTGATCCGCGCCGACGGGCCCACCGAGGAAGTGCTCAAGCAGTACGAGTCATTCGTCAAGAAGTGACTTTCTTGCAGAAAAGGGGCGGCCCTCAGGCCGCCCCTTTTCTGCGTCCGCGGCGCTACCGCATCGACAGGTGCACGTGGTTCGTGTGGTCGCTGGACGGGTCGCCGTTGCCCCGGCTGTACGCCTTCCAGCCGCTGCTCGGCAGCCAGATCCGTTTGAACCAGATGACGTAGAGCACGCCCAGCCGGCTCGCGTTGTTGATGAAGTAGTTCGCCAGCCGGTTGCCGTAGTCCCGGCTGCTGCCGGACGCCACGCCGCCGAAGCCGTTCTTGTCGGCGGCGAAGTCGCACGCCCGGCCCTTCGGATGCTCACCGCTGTTCTGATGGCGGAAGCAGGCCACGTAATGGTTGAAGCCGGCCCCCTGCGCCTGCTGCATCGCGTGCAGCGTGCGCGGCGTGATGCAGCCGCTGGTGGTCGGGTCGTTGACGCTGCACGACTCGTCCGGCAGCGACCCGTCGGAGTTGCGCGGCGCCGCCGACGCCCGGGAGCTGTTGCCGCTCGACCCGCTGGAGCCGCTCGACGCTCCGTTGGAGCCCTCATCGCCGGCGGCCGCGTTGGCGGCCTTCAACGCGTTCTCCGCCTGCGCCTTGCGCTTCGCCATGATGGTGACCTGGCGCTGCTGGTCGCGGATCTCGGCGTCGATCGCGGTCTTCGCCTGCGCCTGCTTGGTACGCGCGTCCTTGAGATCCCGGATGGCGCGGTCCTGCTTCACCGCGACCGTCTGCAACGTCGCCACGCGGTCCATCAGACCGTCGGTGGAGTCGGCGGTGAGCAGCGCGCTCATCGGGCCCAGCCGGCCGGTGCGGTACGACTGCCGGACGATGTCATCCAGCGCGCCCTGCTTCGGTCCGAGCTCGGCGTCGATCTCCTTGAGGCGCGTCGCCAGTTGCTGCTGGCGCCGCTTCGAGCGGTCGAGCGCCTCCTTCGCCTCGACGAAGCCCTTGGACGCGGCCTCCAGCTGCTCGACGAGGGACTTGGAGCCGCCCTCACCGTCGTCGCCGGAGTCTCCGGGCGCGGCGAGCGGGCGGGGAGCCGCGGTGGCCGCGGCCGGGGCGACGAGTGCCAGCCCCGTGGTGGCGGCGAGGACGGCGAGCACCGTGGCTAATCGCCGGCGGACAGGGTCGAGCCTCACGTACGTTCCTTCCGTCGGCCGCCGACCGGGTTAGCTGACGGGTTCGGGATGGAAGTGATCCCTACCGCGACCTGCGGATTCACCCCATTACCGGATGGGTCCCCGGCTCGCCTCGCGGCGATTGGGCGGCGATTCCGTGATGGAACCGTGACGAACACTACCCATCGATTCGCCTTATCGACAGGTGTCGCACTCTCGGTTGCGGAATGACCACGCATCGTCAGAATTCGCAGAAGAATATGTAACGACTCACATTGATGAACGGTTACGCGGTATGACCTGGGTCATTCCATCGAGTGGTGACGCAAAGTCGTTGTGACGTAACAGATTCTTCGAGCGTCGCGAGTCCTGAGGACCGGCCCGGAGTCAGGTAAGCTTTCCGCCGGTCACTGCCAAGAAGGCACCGCCCCCGAGGTGCCGGCGGACCACCGCTCAATCGCCGAGAGGCGAGCCGGGGAACCACGTAGTAATGGGGTGAATCCGCTCAGCCAGCGGTAGGGATCGCTTCCGTCCCGAACCCGTCAGCTAACCCGGTCGGCGGCAACACGGAAGGAAACTGGATGACGGCAAGAGCACGCCAGTGGCTCGTTCTCGCCCTGGCACCCCTCGTCGCGATCTCGCTGATCGCAGCCCCGGCCTCGCCCGCCGGCGCGGCACCGGGCGGCGGCAACTCGTCGACCGCGGACGACGGCGACGACAACCCCATGCTCAACGAGGTGCTCGACAGCACGGGCCGCCGCTACCTCGCGGCGAAGGCGGCGGTCGCCAAGTCGACCAAGAACCAGCTCGCGCTCGCCCTGCAGGTCAAGGACGCCGAGGCCAAGCGCGACGCGCTGCTGCCGCAGGTCGGCGCCGTCGCGGCCCAGCAGTACCGCACCGGCGGCCTGTCCACCATGGGCTTCCTGCTCAACGTGCGCTCGCCCGGCGGCTTCATCGACAAGGCCGTCTCGCTCGAGGAGATCAACGCCCTCAACGACGGCAAGCTCCGCGAGCTCGACGCGGCCATCGACGCGGTCGCCACCGCCAAGGCCCGGCTCGACCAGGAGGTCAAGGCGCAGAAGCAGAACCTCCAGGCGATGCAGAAGCAGAAGGAGTCGGCCGAGAAGGCCCTCAACCTGGTCGGCGGCGACACCGTGACGGGCGGCTTCGTCCTCGCCAACTCCCCGAAGGCGGCCCCCGCCCCCCGCAACGCCGACGGCGAGTTCGGCCCCGAGGCCTGCAACGTCAACGACCCGACGACGAGCGGCTGCGTCACGGCCCGCACGCTGCACATGTACAAGGAAGTCAAGAAGGCCGGCTTCAACCGCTTCGTCGGCTGCCACCGCAACGGCGGCCCATTCGAGCACCCCAAGGGCCGCGCCTGCGACTGGTCCCTGCAGAAGAGCGGCTTCGCACCCTGGCACAACCAGGACACCCGCGAGTACGGCAACAACCTGATGGCCTTCCTGGTCCGCAACGCCGACCGACTAGGCATCCTCTACGTCATCTGGAACCGCATGATCTGGTTCCCGGCAACAGGCTGGAAGAACTACCACGGGGTCAGCAACCACACAGACCACGTCCACGTCTCCATGCTCTAGCCACGCCCCACGCCCCACGCCCCAGGCCCCAGGCCCCACCGCGCCGGAAGCCCCCATCCCCCGCCCAGAGCGAGGACATGGGGGCTTCTTGCTGCAACCACCCCCGAGTGACGGCGACCGGAACCCGCCCAAAGCCCGCCACCGCCGACGACCGCATCAACCCAGCCCACCGCCGTCGCTGCCCAAGCCGATTCCGCCGAAACAGCCTCACCGCCCGCTGTCGCGCGCCCCCTTTGGCCTCGTGGCCCCGACCCGGCCGGAAGCACCGCACGGCCCGACCCGCCGACCCCCGGCTATTCGGCCCGGCTACAAGGAACGCGAAGAACGATCGGCTGACCCCGACGCCCCCCTGCCGCTGCAAGTAGCCCCCACCCGGACCCTGACCCCCCGGCCTTGCTGGCGCCCCGCCGGGACCACCGGCCGACCCCCACGCCCCAGCGTCCCCTAAGCCCGCGGCGACCCACCCACCGACGCCGACGCCCTCCGCCTCGACCCCGGCCTCGCTGGAGCCCCGCAGAGATCCGCCCGTTGATGCCGGCGCCCCCGGCCTCGCCGGAGCCCGCGGCCACCCACCCACCAATCCCCACGCCGCCATCCCCCTGGAGCCCACCCGGCCACCCACCCACCGGCGCCGGCTGGCGACGGGGCGGCCACGGGCGCCGCGCTCTCGCAGCCATGGGTCGCAGCGCTGCCCGCCGCGACGTCGACTCCGGGTACACCGAGCCCGGCTGGCACAACGTGGTCGTGAGCTCGCGTGCCCGATTCGACCGACTCGTAGGCCGCCGGCGAATGTGGACGTGGACGTGGCCCATGGCGACCTACGGCCGTCGCCACAGTCTTCAGCCCTGCCTTGAAGAAGACATTCCGAAGTCACCCCCCGGCCGCATTGGTCAGCATTCACGCCCGCCACCATTACACCGGCCTTACCGGGACCATTGCCGACCCCGAGTATTTGTTACCGCCGACGCCGCGGGGAATGATGCGCCCGACCCGGCCTTAATCCGATCCTACCGAAGTCGACGGACACTTCTCTGTGACAGTCATCGCGTTTTCGGCGTGATCATTTAGTACAGCTTGAAGGCTGGTTGCGGAACAATTCTCCTATGCGACAGCTCCAGTTGTTCTCGACGGCCGAATTGGCCGCGATGCGGGACCGGACCGCATCACGTGGCTATTCGCCCGCGCGGGAGGAGTTTCGTCGCGAGCACGCTCGCCACCGGGCGTGGGGCCTGACGCAAAGGCACGCCACAAAGCTGCGCCGCCTGCACGGCGACCGCGCCCCGAACCGGCCGGCGGACGACCGGAGCCCCGCACGACCGACGCACAGCCGCAGCCCAGCACAACCGACGCACGGCCGCAGCTCCGCACGACCGACGTATGGGCTGAGCACGGCACGGCCGACGCACGAGCGCACCCCAGCACAACCGGCACACGGGCCGAGCGCAACACCGCCGGTGCACGAACACACCCCAGCACAACCCACGCATGGGCTGAGCACGGCACGGCCGACGCACGAACGCACCCCAGCACAACCCGGCACACGGGCCGAGCGCAACACCGCTGGTGCACGAACACACCCCAGCACAACCCACGTATGGGCTGAGCACGGCACGGCCGACGCACGAACGCACCCCAGCACAAACGGCGCACAGGCTGAGCCCGGCAGGGCCGGAGCGTGAGCTGAGCTCAGCCCAAGTGGTACGTAGGCGCAGCTCAGCCCATGCGGCACGTCGGCGCAGCTCAGCCCAAGTGGCACGTCGGCGCAGCTCAGCCCATGCGGCACGTAGGCGCAGCTCAGCCCAAGTGGCACGTCGGCGCAGCTCAGCCCAAGTGGCACGTCGGCGCAGCTCAGCCCATGCGGCACGTAGGCGCAGCTCAGCCCAAGCGGCACGTCGGCGCAGCTCAGCCCAAGTGGCACGGAGGCGCAGCCCAGCCCAAGCGGCACGTCGGCGCAGCCCAGCCCAAGCGGCACGTAGGCGCAGCCCAGCCCAGGCGGCGCACAGGCGGATCCCATCCCGGCTGGCGGAGGATCGCAGCTCGGCGCGGCCGATGACACATCGGATTGCGGTCGTCGCAGGCGCTGAACATCGAAGACCAAGCGTTGCGGTATGCGCGGCCTTCGTGTGTCGATATCGTCGAGCGTCGAGCGGACAGCGGACAGCGGACAGCGGGCGGCCGATGAGGTGGTACAGAAAGCGGCAGACTTTTGGTTGCCGTTATTGCGTTTTGAATTGCTGCGACGATCGGTGACAGTCATGGCTCAGAAGGTTCTTCGACTGATCGGGTACTGGCGTGAGAGTCCGGACGATTCGCGCTGGCCGGACGTACGCGACTTCGTGAGCTCGGGCACGGCGACCGGCGCCGCGGGTAGCGCAGTGGCCGCGTATTTGCGGTCCGGGACGCCCTTCGCCGCCGCTGCTGGGTTTTCGCCGTGCAGGATTTGCGGGGGAGCTAACGGCGGGGCGGAGCTCACGGATGGTGAGTACTTTGTCTGGCCGGAAGGGCTCAGCCACTACGTCGAGGTTCATGGCGTGGTGTTGCCTGAGGAGGTGGTTGCCGTGGCTCGGCGGGGCGTGGCTCGGGCGGTTGATTCGTCGGAGTTTGTGCGGAAGGTGTTCGACAGCGGCGAGATCGCGATTGATGACGAGTGGTGGGGGCGGGTCGGTGACCGCTGATACATGCCCGGCAGATCCAGGCGTCAGAACCTGCCCAAAAGAGGGCGACGGGTCAACGCCGCCGGCTCGCACACAACGAAACGGGCGGCAGGCGGCAGGCGGCAGGCGGCAGGCGGCAGGCGGCAGTACAGAACGGGACTAACGCCGGGGTGGCCGCGGGACCGCACGGGACAACGGAAAGAAGGCCGAGGGCCAGCGAATGCTGGGCCCCCGGCCGGACTCGACGGGGAGTTTCGATCTGTACCACCCGCCGAGTTACGACAACGTGCCGTGATCTTTCGGGCCTATGACCCTGTGGCGCGGCGGACTGGGGCGCGGCCGGCTGGTTGGGTGGGGGCCGGGCCGGTCGGCGGGGCCGGTGGGATCGGGAGGACGACCGGTTTCACCTGGGTGATCGTCACTTCCTTGCCGTGGTGGATGAGGTCGAGGCGGGCTGAGCCGCCGCCGTTGCGCAGCGAGTACGTGACCTCGGTCGGTGCCACCTCGACGCGGAGTCGCAGGCCGCGCCAGAGCAGGGAGAACTCCAGGTTGTTGATGCGGCTCGGGAGGCGCGGGGCGAACGAGAGCTGGCCGTTGTAGTCGCGCATGCCGCCCAGGCCCGCCACGAGGGCGATCCAGGAGCCCGCCAGCGACGCCACGTGCACGCCGTCGCGGGCGTTCTGGTGCAGGTCGTGCAGGTCCATCAGGGCCGCTTCGCCCAGGTAGTCGTGGGCCAGCTCGACGTGGCCCACCTCGGCCGCGATGACCGCCTGGACGCAGGCGGACAGCGACGAGTCGCGGACCGTACGGGCGTCGTAGTAGGCGAAGTTGCGCGCCTTCTCCTCCGGGGTGAACGCGTCACCGCGGATGTACATCGCCATGACGAGGTCCGCCTGCTTGACGACCTGCTTGCGGTAGAGGTCGAAGTACGGGTAGTTCAACAGCAGCGGGTACGCCTCCGGCGGAGTGTTCTCGAAGTCCCACTCCTGCAGGCGCGTGAAGCCCTCCGACTGCTGATGCACGCCCAGCTCACGGTCGTACGGGATGTGCACGGCAGCCGCCGCGTCCCGCCAGGACGCCGACTCCTCGTCGTCCACGCCGAGCTTGCGCGCGAGGTCCGGGTGGCGCTTGGCCGCGTCCGCCGCCGCGAACAGGTTCTGCTGCGCCATCAGGTTGGTGTAGACGTTGTCGTCCACCACCGCCGTGTACTCGTCCGGGCCGGTGACGCCGTCGATGTGGAAGCGGCCGTGGCGGTCGTGGTGGCCGAGGGACCGCCAGAGCCGGGCGGTCTCGACGAGCAGCTCCAGGCCGACCTCGCGTTCGAAGTCGTAGTCGCCGGTGGCCGAGACGTAGCGGCGGACCGCGTCGGCGATGTCGGCGCCGATGTGGAAGCCGGCCGTGCCCGCCGGCCAGTACGCCGAGCACTCCTGCCCGCGGATGGTTCGCCACGGGAAGGCCGCGCCCTGCAGGCCGAGGGTCTGCGCGCGCTCCTTGGCGAGATCCAGCGTGGAGTGCCGCCAGCGCAGCACGTCCGCGGCCGCCGAGGGCTGGGTGTACGTGAGGGCGGGCAGCACGAACGTCTCGGCGTCCCAGAACGTGTGGCCGTCGTAGCCGGGGCCGGAGAGGCCCTTGGAGCCGATCGGCCGCTGCTCGGCGCGGGCGCCGGCCTGCAGCGTGTGGAACAGCCCGAAGCGGACCGCCTGCTGCACCTCGGGGTCGCCTTCGACCTTGACGTCGGAGTGGTCCCAGAACTCGTCGAGGTACTCGCGCTGGGCGTCGATCAGGCCGTCCCAGCCGTCGAGCCGGGCGCTGGCGAGGGCGGCGCCGACCTGGTCGCGTACGGCGGGCAGCGAGCGGTGGCTGGACCAGCCGTACGCGGCGAGCTTGACCACCCGCAGCTTCTGGCCGGGCTCGAGCTTGCAGGCCACGGTCGTACGCAGCCAGTCGGGGTGGCCCTCGGTGGTGATGGCGTGCTTGCCGGGCGCGTCGACGAGGTGTTCCATCGCGGCGGCCATCCGCAGCCCGCTGGCCTTGGTCTGGTGCACGAGCAGGCCGCCGGTGCGCTGCTCGAGCATCTCCTCGGCCTGCAGCGGGTGGTCGAGCACTGCCGCGACGCGCGGGTCCTTGCTGGTCGGCGGCAGCTGCTCGTTGGCGACGAGCTCCGACTGCAGGATCAGCCGGGCGGAGGCGTCGATCGGCTCGACCTCGTAGAGGAACGCCACGACGGACCGCTGGGTGAAGGACACCATGCGTACGGTGCGCACGCGGATCGCCTGGCCGGACGGCGACACCCACTCCACGGTCCGCTCGAGCGTGCCCGCCCGCAGGTCGAGGGTGCGCTCGTGGGACCGCAGCTCGCCGTAGCGCACGTCGAACGGCTCGTCGTCGACCAGCAGCCGCATGAGCTTGGCGTTGGTGACGTTCACCATGGTCTGCCCCGACTCCGGGAAGCCGTAGCCGGCCTCCGCGTACGGCAGCGGCCGCAGCTCGTAGAACGAGTTGAGGTAGGTGCCGGGCAGGCCGTGCGGCTCGCCCTCGTCCAGGTTCCCGCGGATGCCGATGTGGCCGTTGGCCAGGGCGAAGACCGACTCGGACTGGGCCAGCAGATCAAGGTCCAGCCGGGTTTCCCGGATGTGCCAGGGGTCGACGGGATAGGCCCGTTCACGGATCACGGTGGTGCCTCTCGCAACTGAGAAAGAGAAAGTCAGATATGGGGGTGTTACCGGGTGAGGAGCTCGGCGAGGTCCTGCACCACGATGTCAGCGCCGTGTTCCCGCAAAGCGTCGGCTTGACCCACCCGATCAACGCCGATCACGATGCCGAACCCACCGGCCCTGCCGGCCTCGACGCCGGCGAGCGCATCCTCGAAGACCGCGCAGTTCTCCGGGGGGATGCCGAGCAGCTTCGCGCCGTGGAGGAACGTGTCCGGCGCGGGCTTACCGGGCAATTGTTCCGCACGAGCCGTCACGCCGTCCACGCGCGCCTCGAGGAGATCAGCGATCTTTGCTGCTTCCAGCACGTCTTTGCAGTTGGCGCTCGCCGACACCACGGCGCGGCGCAGACCCGCGTCCATCGCGGCGTGCAGGTAGTCCACGGATCCGGGGTAGACCTGTACGGCGCCCTCACGGATCTTCTGCAGGACCAGCAAGTTCTTGCGGTTACCGATGCCGTTGACGGTCTCCTCGTCGGGACCGTCCTCGGGCGCGCCTTCGGGCAGGGTGATGCTCCGCGAGGCGAGGAACGTGCGGACCCCGTCGGCGCGCTGCCGGCCGTCGACGTACCGGTGATAGTCGGCACCGGTGTCGAACGGCACAAAGGGCTGGCCGTGCCGCGCGGACCACTCCTGGAGGAACGCGTCGAAGGTCTGTTTCCACGCCGCGTTGTGAACCAGGGCGGTCTGGGTGAGCACGCCGTCGAGATCGAAAAGGCATGCCGTCACATGAGGAGGTAGTCCGAGCACCGGCCTAATGTAGTCGCCCGCGTCGGCCGACGCGCTTGAATGCCGTTGTCGACATTTCCACGGCGTTTCATCCGTGGTTCAGGTTCCGCTTGTAGCCCCATTGACCAGGTCGGAGCTGGTATGCCGGCCGGGCAGGTCGACCCGCAGTCCGATAGTCGTCCCGATCGGGCCGGTCGCCATCGTGACCTCGTCGCACAGCTGGTACGCCAGCCAGATCCCCCGGCCGCCGTCCTCGAACGCCGCCGGCACCGCGGGCGGCCGGCGGAACCGCTCGGGGATGCCGGGCCCGGAGTCGGTGACCGTGCACCACACCGTGTCCGCCGTGCGGGTCAGCACCAGCCGGCCGCTGCCGCCGGCGTGCAGGACGACGTTCGTGATCACCTCGTTGACCGCGAGCACGAAGCCGTCGAGCCGGTCGCCGAGCAGGCGGCGGTCGAGGTGCTGGAGCACCTCGTGCCGCAGGACGGTGATGTCGTTGCGCCCGAACACCCGGTCGAGCAGCCGGCCGGTTTCTCCGTACGCCGAGGGGGCGCCCGAGGGCTCCCTGCCCGGAGCCGGACGCAGCACTTCGTGGTCGACGGTTTCCTCCACCGCCGAGCAGCCTACGCTGTGTACCGCCTCCGTGGCAGTCGTGGAGCCCTGTGACATCGGGTCAGAACAGGTGCGAGAGCGTCCGGAAGATCTCCGCGTAGAAGTTGCCGTCGATCTCGCGGTAGAGGCTGAACTTCATGCCGGGGCTGCCGAAGAAGGGCCGCAGCGTCCACGCCAGCTGGGTGCCGACGAAGCCGAAGAGCAGGATCCAGACGTAGAGCAACGTCATGCTGGGCGGGGCCGGCTGCTTGACCGGCCGCGGCGCCGGACGGGGGTGGCCGATCGGGGTGAGCATGTAGCCCGGCGGGACGGCAGGCTGAGCCGCCGGGGCGGGCGCGGGCGGCGCGGAGGCCGGCGGCGTGCCGTTGGCCGCGGCGCCGACGGCGACGGGCTCGGCCACGGTGACGGCCGGGCTGACCGGAGCCTCGGCCGGCACGTCGGCCTTGGCGGCGGGCGCCAGCAGGCCGTGCTCGTTGAGCACCCGCATGCCGCCGGTGAGGAAACGCAGCCCGACCAGCGCCGACAGCGCGAGGATCACGACGTTGAGAAGCTTGAAGAAGCTGTAGTCGGGCGCCGTGATCAGGAAGAACAGCGCGATCGGCGCGAACGCCAGCGCGAGCATCGCGGTCACGGTCAGTGCCACCATGACCAGGGCCAGGGACTGGCGTACGGACAGCCGCGCGCCGAACACCAGGTTGAACAGGTACAGCGTCGGCAGGCAGATCGCCAGCGTGACCAGGAACAGCAGCGGAAGCTTCACCGCGGAGGTCAGCGCCATCAGGACACTGTGGAAGGAGCCGAGGACCGCTCCGTAGCAGGCCAGTGCGATCATCGAGCTCACCATCATCTGCCCGGTGAGCTTGGACAACGACCGATCCTCGACCACCTGCTGCCAGATGCTCTGCCGGTCGCGCAGGATCCTCTCGATCACCAACAGTCCGGACGCGTTCGCCATCATCGCCACCCTTCTGGGGTTGGACGTCGATACGCCCTCGCACCGACGTGCGGCGAACGGTACGGCACCGTGTCAACGGAACCGGAGCGTCGAGGGGTCGCAGCTCTCAGAAGGTGCAAGAACGGGTGCTTTCAGCGCCAGCCGATGTCGATGCGGTCGCCGCGCTCGTCGAAGAAGTGCAGTGCGTCCATCCGTACGCCGACCGCCAGCGGATGCCCCGGCGAC
Source organism: Nucisporomicrobium flavum (assembly GCF_016464385.1). Lineage (GTDB taxonomy): Bacteria > Actinomycetota > Actinomycetes > Mycobacteriales > Micromonosporaceae > Actinoplanes > Actinoplanes flavus_A. Next base: position 28,562 of record NZ_JADMLH010000030.1, read on the forward strand.
ACGGCCGGGTACGGGGCCAGCCGCACCGCCAGCTCCGCGGGACGCCGGTGGTGCCGCCCCGGGTCGCTCAGCACCGACGCCTTCTCCTGCCCCTCGCGTTCCAGCGCCGCCCGCTCCGTACGCCCGGTCAGCCGCTGCAGCGCGCCACCGAAGCGCCGCAGCGCCCCACCACCGGCCGCCGGCGTGTCCGTCACGCCGCCCATCTCGTCGACGACGATCGCGGTGGCGCCGATGTCGAGGAACGCCAGCGACTCGTGTCCGTGGTGCTCGAGGTAGCGGATGCGGCCCTGCAGCACGTCGCCCGGCGCGTCGGGCGCGACCGGGGTGAGCGCCTCGGCCCGCATGCCGACGACGATGCGCTCGCCGTGGTAGTGCGCGATGGCCCGGGCGCGCAGGTCGGTCCAGGGCAGGTAGAGCGCCTGCTCGCCGAGGTTCAGGGCGATGTAGCGGTCGAGGTGCACGTACACCGAGGCCTCGAGCAGGTTCATCCGGGGCGAGCCGAGGAACGCCGCGACGTAGAGGGTCGCCGGGCGTCCGTACACCTCGGTGGGGGTGCCGATGTCCTGCAGCACGCCGCGCCGCATGATCGCGACGCGGTCGGCCATGGTGAGCGCCTCGGCCTGGTCGTGGGTGACGTACATGGTGGTGACGCCGAGCTCCCGGGTCAGGCCGGTGATCTCCGCGCGCAGCTCGGCCCGCAGCCCGCTGTCGAGGTTGGACAGCGGCTCGTCCATGAGGAAGAGGCCGGGGCGGCGGACGATGGCCCGGCCCATCGCGACCCGCTGCCGCTGGCCGCCGGAGAGCTGGGCCGGCTTGCGGCCCAGCACGTCGCCGATGCCGAGCGCGCTGGCCACGTCACCGATCCGCTCGCCGCGCGAACCCGGCTCGACGCGGGAGAGCTTGAGCGGGAAGCCGATGTTGTCCCCGACCGTCATGTGCGGGTACAGAGCGAAGTCCTGGAAGACCATGGCGATCTGCCGGTCCCGCGGCGCCAGGTCCATGACCGGTTCGCCGTTGAGCAGGATCGCGCCGTCGCTCGGGTCCTCCAGACCGGCGATCATGCGCAGCACCGTCGACTTGCCGCATCCGGACGGGCCCAGCAGGACCATGAACTCGCCGTCCTGCACATCGAGGCTGACCTTGTCGACGGCCACGGTGCCGTCCGGCCAGACCTTCGTGACGTCCTTGAGCGCGACGGTGGACACCGTCAACCTCCTGCATATGAGCTGCGACGATGGCTTAGCGTGACCAGGCGCATCGATGCTTGCCATCGGGTGAACGGCCATTCGCCGTCAGTCACCAGACCGTCACACCCATGAATGCCTTGACAAGATCGATAAATATGATCGTTGCCGCAGGCCAGCCGCGTACGCCGCTTCCGGTGCAGGTGGGACCCGTTTACCCGGATCAGGAAATTAACCGGCCAGTTCGCCGAGCAGGACCCGGCGCACCACCCGCTCGGCCGCCTTGCCGTCGTCCAGGTAGCAGAAGCGCTCCCGGAACCGCGCCCGCTTCGCCGTCGCGTCCGCGCTCGCGTACGAGCCGTCGGCGAAGACGTCGACCAGGCCGGAGAAGGTCGTCGCGACCTCCCCGGGCGGCAGCTCCATGAGGTCGAAGTACACCCCGCGCAGCTCCCGGTACGCCTCCCAGTCCGGCGCGTAGATCACCAGCGGCCGGTCGAGCACCGCGAAGTCGAACATGGCCGACGAGTAGTCGGTCATCATCACGTCGGCCGCGAGATAGAGGTCCTCGACCACCGGGTACGCCGACACGTCCACGACCCGCCCGCGCCGAGTCTGCACCCGCTGATCGGGAGCCACGTAGAAGTAGTGGGCGCGCACCAGCAGCACGGTGTCCGGGCCCAGCCGGTCGGCGAAGGCCTCGACGTCGAGCACCTGGCGGCCCCGCGGCAGCCACTCCCGGTGCGTCGGCGTGTAGAGGATTACCCGCTCGTCCGGCCGGATGCCGAGCTTCTCCCGTACGCCGGCAGCGTCGGCCGGGGTCGCACCCGCCAGCCGGTCGTTGCGCGGATAGCCGACCTCGAGGGTCTCGTGCCGGCACGGGTACGCCCGCTCCCACGCGATCGTGGTGTGCGCGTTCGCCGTGATGCTGAAGTCCCAGCGGTCCGCCCGGCGCATCTGGGCGTGGAAGTTCTGGTCCTTCGCGGCGGCCGGGTGGTCGGCCTGGTCCATGCCCATCATCTTCAGCGGGGTGCCGTGGTGGGTCATGACGTGCGTCGCGCCGGGCCGCTTGACCACCCAGTTCGGCCAGTTCACGTTGTTGACCAGCCAACGGGCGCGGGCCAGCGCGCGGTAGTACGCAAGCGAGCCCGCGACCACGTAGTCGGTGCCGGGCGGCACGGACGCGGCTCGGGCCCGGCCGACGACCCAGACATTGCGGACGCCGGGAGCCAGCTCCTCCGCCTTGCTCGCGATCGCCGCCGGGTTGCAGGTCACCCCGCGATACCAGTACGCGGCGTACAGGGCGAGCCGGTCGTCCACGGGCAGCCGGAGCTGGAGCTTGTAGTAGGCCCGGTACGCGGCCTGGCGTACCCGTTTGACCAGGCCCTTCGCCTTCACCAGGGGCAGCTTGCGCACCCGCTCGGTGGACTTGACGACGCCGATGACCCGCTGCAAAGTCCGGAACGCGAAGAATGACCCGCGCGCGACGAACCTGTGCCGCAGGCCCTGCGCGCCCGGCGGCGGCTCGTAGCCCTGCGCCGGCTTGTAGCGGTGGAAGTCCTCGGTGATCCGGTCGAAGAAGCGCTTGCGGGACGCCTTCTTCACCCGTTGGGCGTTGCGCAGCACCGTCAGGTAGTGCCAGATCATCCGCTGGAACAGCGCCGGGCGCAGCGCCTCGGGCCGGTCGGCGTACTGGTCCACGAGGGCCATGGCGTGCGCCCAGTGGTCGAAGATCTCGAAGTGCCGGTCGCCCAGCGTCCGGGTGATCGCCCCGGTCCGGCGCTGACGGTAGTGCACGCAGACCCGGGCCAGGCCGCTGATCCGCGGCGCGGCCGAGAGCAGCGGGAAGGTGAACGAGACGTCCTCGTACCAGCCCTCCTCGAACCGGAAGCCCAGCTTGACCAGCAGATCCCGGCGGACGACCTTGTTCCAGGCCACGTGCAGGACGTTCAGCACCCGCGGCCACTGCTCGACCGTGAACGACTCGGGCGCCTCGGCGAGCGCCTTGACCGAGCCGGACGGCGTGACCCGGCCGTCCCAGTGCACCCGGTCGAAGCCGACGATCAGCACGTCCGCGTCCGTGTCGGCGAGCCGGTCGGCCACCGCGGTCAGCGCGCCCTGCGCCAGCCAGTCATCGCTGTCGACGAACCACACGTACTCGCCCGTCGCGTGGTCCAGCCCAGCGTTGCGCGCCCGGCCCAGGCCGACGTTCTCGGCGAGGGAGACGACGCGGACGCGGGGGTCGCGGGCGGCGTACTCGGCGAGGATCGCACCGCTGTTGTCGGGCGAGCAGTCGTCCACCGCGACGATCTCGAAGTCGGTGAACGGCTGCTCCAGCAGCGAGTCCAGGCACTGACTCAGATAGCCCTGCACCTTGTAGACGGGCAGCACCACGCTGAGCAGGGTCATCGTCTTCCTCCGGTTCGCCAGTCCTGGACAGCCCCCGTGAGGAAATGCACGCCGACCGCGACGGCGAGCAGCAGCTCCCCGGCCGTGGCGACGCCCGCCAGCGCAAAGATCACCAGCAGGAGGACCCGGCCGTCCCAGCCGAGCAGGGCCCGCTTCCCGACGATGCCGGGCGCGCCCTTCTCCATCCGGGCGGTCAGGTCGTAGTGGTGCAGCGCGAGCGCGAACAGCAGTGCGAACAGCACCGCCGGCGGCACCTCACAGATCAACGCGACGGCCACCGCCATCAGATACTCGGCCGCGCGCAGACCGGCCGGCACGAGCCAGTCCAGCGGTCCGCCGTGCGACGACCGGGCAGCGGCGCCGGCGCTCAGCACCAGCAGCGCCGCGACGACGAGCCAGACCCCGGCACCACCCGCGCGGACCAGCTCGACGTGCAGGTCACCGCCCCACCACGAGCCCCAGCGGGTGCCCCGCGGCACCACCTCCGCGGCCACCGCGCCGATCAGGATCAGCGGCGCCACGGCCGCCAGCGCGGCCCACACCAGCGGCCGGGACAGGTTGGCCGCGCTCACCGTGCCGCGCACCAGCCGGCCGTCGTCGCGGTGCCGCGACGTGTCGACCGTGTCCAGCACACCGACGCGCATCGAGACCGACCGCAGAGACCTCAGGGCCAGCGTGTACGCCGCGGCCAGCAGCCCCCACGCCACCACGGCGGTCAACGCGACCCGCCCGTTCGTGACGGCGGCGAGGATCGCCATCAACGCCCAGCGCTCGCCGATCGGGAAGACCACGATCCGCTTCAGCCAGTACGCGACCGACCCCGTGTCCGCCTGCACCTTGTTCGAGGCGCGGCTCAGCTTGGCGCCCACCCCGCCGCCCGCGTCGGTGTTGCCGGCCGTCCCAACCGTCTGCCGGGCCGCCGCCTCGTCGTGCAGGGCGCCGTACCAGGTGTCGGTCATGTGCCGGACCGTCTGCAGCACGATCGCCGTGATCGCCAGGGGCCACGCGTACGGCAGCCCCACCCGCTCCGCGCCGGCGGCGAGACCGGCGTAGACCGCGTACTCCTTCGCGCGGTCGGCCATCGTGTCGAGCCAGCCGCCGAACGCCCCGAACTGCCGGGTGTAGCGGGCCAGCTGCCCGTCGACGCAGTCCAGGACGAAGCCCAGGTAGAGCAGCACGGCGCCGATCACCATCGCCGGGCGCGACGCCTGCCAGAACGACAGCGCGGCGGCCACGGCGAACAGCACCGACAACGCGGTCACGCCGCTCGGCGTGAGGCCCGCACGGGCGCACCACTTCGTGACCAACGGCGACCAGGTGCTCACGGCGTACGTGGTGAAGAAGTCGTCCTTCTCCTTGACCGCGAGCCGCAGCAGCGCCTTGTCCTCATCCACGGCAGCGACCGCGGCGCGGGCACCGGCGAGGGCGGCGTCGGTGTGCACCCGCTCGGCGTGCAGCAGGCGTACGCGGGTCGCGATCGGCACCAGCCCCGCGCTGAGCAGCGCCGGCATCAGGGCATCGATCGCGTTGCCGGTGGCCCGCCGGGTCAGCACGTCGGCGTCACCACCGCGCTCGGCGGCCTCGGCGGCCTCCCGAGCGGCCGTGGCCAGCAGGCCCAGATCGGCGGGGGCGACGCAGAGCGCGCCGAGGAACCGGACGGGACCGTCCCCGGCCGCGACGAGCCGGCCCCGATCCTCTCGGAGGTCACCGCCCGCGCCGGTGCCGGTGGCCGCCACCAGCGCGGTGCTGCGCCCGGCCGGCTCGGTAGCGAGCGTCCACAAGAGACTGGGATGGGCGACGAGATCGTCGGCGCAGAGCAGCAGCGGCTCACTCGCCTCCGCGGCGATCCGGGCGGTCTCGCGCAGCTGAGCGGCCACGTCGGCGCGCGAGAGAGTCAGCACTGCCGATGCCCCGGCCGCGGTCAGCGCCACGGTCAGCTCGTCCGCGAGCCTGCCGGCCGCGGCCGGATCGAGGTCGTTGCCGGTGCTGCCGCACAAAACGGCAAGCGTCACCGAGTCATCCCTCCCATAGAACCCGCCCAAGCCACAGGGAGTAGGGGGCGAATGAGCCCCGATGTTAACAGCGGCGCCGAGCCGGGTACGGGGTGCCCTTACGGGAACGTGAGACGGCTTCTCCCCCTCCAGACCGAGGGCGGAGGGTCCGGCGCTGCCTACTGTTGACCGTGGTCGAGGCGCCAGCCCGGCCGACCCCGACACGAGGAGTGAGCGACATGCCCCGCCGATTGGCCCGACCCCGCGACGACCGATGGATCGCCGGCGTGTGTTCCGGCCTGGCGCGCCGGTTCGGCGTGTCCTCGTCCGTCATGCGGCTGATCTTCGTCCTGTCCTGCCTCCTCCCCGGCCCGCAGTTCATCGTCTACCTGGTCCTCTGGGTCCTCCTGCCCAACGAGTGACGACGGCATGACAAAGGGACGGCGTTCCCGCGGACGCCGTCCCTTTGCTTATCCGCAAGCCCTTCACGACTATGACCCCGAATGGGGTCAACGCAGGCCGGACCGTCGGATATTGACCGGACATGCGACGGTTTGAGCGTGCCGCCATCGCAGGACCAGAGCTCCCCGAGCCGCCCGAGCTGGACCGACAGAACGTCCCAGATCGCCACCGCCGTCGCGGCCGGGACATTCGTCAACGTGTTCAGTGACCGCACAGCGCTGCAAGGACTGGCGGTTGCCGCCGTCACGGCCCTCAGCCTGGTCACCGTGAAATGGCTGCGGAAACGACCCGGCGCCGCGATGACCCGCTACGCGACCCGCATCGCCGCGTGTGGCGCTCTGGCCGGCTCAGCGTGGGCAGCGACGGCCTCGACCACCCTGGCCGTAACCATCGCCGTCATCTCGGCGGTCTTCGGCGGTGCGGCAGTGATCATGCAGAGCGATCCGACCAGAGCGATCAAGCTTCTGATGCGCATGATCGCCGCCGGGACAACGGTGACCATGGTGGGTTCCGGCGCCCAAGCACTTCTGAACGGCGATGATCGGATCGCGTTCGTATGCGTCATCCTCGGTTGCGCCTTGGCGGGGGTCACCGTCTGGGCCGACGACCTGCTCGAGCATGCCACCGGCGCGTTCGCGGTGACGATGGCGGCGGCCGCCCTGTCGCTCCTCATGGCCGGCATCGCGATCATGCCGGGAGAGAGGCGCTGCTCACCTCGTCGACGATCCCGTTCGGCCTGAGCCTCCTCGGAAACGGCATCGGCTTCCTCTCCGATGCAACGATGTTCGGCACGATGGGACTGATCATCGGGTCGGCGCTCATCGTCCTCGGGCTTGGACGAATGCGTCCCACCTTGGCGATGCTGCGACGGAAGCTGATCGAGATGTCCGAGGAACCCGGCCAGGAGCACGTCCCGAGCAGCGTCCCGATGCAGGCGCGAGTTATCCCATCATCGGGGGATATCCGCACTTGTCCGGTGAAGAGGGTGCCTCAGGTGCAGTGATACCCCGCGGGGTTACGGGCTGGCGAACTCCACCGTGACCGTCGTGTACCCGAGCCGCCCGAACAGGCTCTGCAGCATCTTCTCCGTGTTCTGCTGGGCCCGCTGCTCCAGCCCGCTGCTGCGCGCCGCCTCGGTGATCCGCTGCTGCGCCGACTGGTAGACCCGTTGCTGCTGGTTGGGGTCGTTGCTGAAGGCGTCGCCGATGCGGTTGAGCAGGCCGCGCTCCTCCGCCACCACGTAGCTGCGCTGCATGTCGAGCGCTGCCTGACCGAGCTGCGGCGGGGGCAGCTTGATCGTGGCCTTCTTGTTCGCCTCGTCGAGGGAGAGCGCGCCGGTGGAGAGCTGGCCGAAGTCCACGTACGCCTCGACCGTGCCGGCGCCGACGAACAGGGTGCGCTTGTTGAGCAGGAAGTCGGGGACGTTCTCCTTGTTCTCCTGCAGGTCGACGATCACCTGGAAGTTGCCGTCGGCGGCGACGTAGCGGCTCAGGTCGCGCATCGACTGCAGCAGGACCGGCTGGCTGCGGTCCGTCGTCTTGTCGGAGAACGGGTTGTCGAAACCGGGCAGCACGTTGATCGCGCGCAGCCCCAGGCACATGGCGACGATCAGCGCGAACACCACGCCGGTGAAGATCAGGACCCGGGCGAACGCGCCCATGCCCCGCGGCGTTTCGGCCGGCACCTGCGCGTCGGCGGGCGGCGCCGCGGCTGGCGGTGGCGCCGCGGCGGGCGGTGCAGCCTCGTCGACGGCCGGGTATTCCTTGGTCGGCTCGTCCACACCGGGCGACTGGGCCATCGTCGACCACCCCTTCCTCGGTCCGCGCTCCGCGGGAGACGCTTGTCCGCGCTCCGCGGGAGACGCTTCTGGTACCCACGGTACGGAAGGGGTACGACACCCGCAGCCGCTCAGCCGCCGAACGCGTTCAGACCCGTCAATTTCTGGCCGATGACCAGCTGGTGGATCTCCGAGGTTCCCTCGTACGTGAGCACGCTCTCGAGGTTGTTGGCGTGCCGGAGCACGGGGTACTCGCCGCTGATGCCGTTGCCGCCGAGGATCGTGCGGCATTCCCGGGCGATCCGGATGGCCTCGCGCACGTTGTTGAGCTTGCCGACGCTGACCTGCTCCGGACGCAGCCCGGCGGCGTCGCTGCGGCGGCCCAGGTGCAGCGCCAGCAGGTAACCCTTCTGCAGCTCGAGGGCCATGTCGGCGAGCTTGGCCTGGGTGAGCTGGAAGCCGGCGATCGGGCGGCCGAACTGCTCGCGGGACGTCGCGTACGCGATGGCGGTCTCCAGGCAGTCACGCGCCGCGCCCAGCGAACCCCAGATGATGCCGAACCGGGCCTCGGTCAGGCAGGACAGCGGCGCCTTGAGGCCCTTGGCCAGCGGCAGCCGGGCCGACTCGGGCAGCCGGACCTCGTCCAGGGTGATCTCGCCGGTGGCCGAGGCCCGCAGCGAGAGCTTCATCTTGACCTCGCGCACCGAGAACCCCGGCGTGTTCGTCGGTACGGCGAAGCCGATCACGCCCTCCTCGGCGCGGGCCCAGATGACGGCCACGTCTGCGACCGGGGCGTTGGTGATCCACATCTTGCCGCCGTGCAGCACCCAGTCGTCGCCGTCGCGGCGCGCGCGGGTGGACATGTTGCCCGGGTCGGAGCCGTGGTCCGGTTCGGTCAGCCCGAAGCAGCCGATGAGCTCTCCGGCGGCCATGCCGGGCAGCCACTGCTGCTTCTGCTCCTCGCTGCCGTAGCGGTGGATGGCGTACATGGCGAGCGAGCCCTGGACGGAGACGAGCGAGCGGACCCCGGAGTCGGCGGCTTCGAGCTCCATGCAGGCCAGGCCGTACTGGACCGCCGAGGCGCCGGCGCAGCCGTACCCCTCGAGGTGCATGCCGAGCAGGCCGAGCTTGCCGAACTCCAGCGACAGCTCACGGACGGGGACCTCGCCGCGCTCGTACCAGTCGGCGACGTGCGGGCGCACGCGGTCGTCCACGACGCGGCGCACCAGCGACCGTACGTCGCGCTCCTCGTCGCTGAGCAGCTCGTCGAGGTCCAGCAGGTCCAGCGGTGACACGGCCATGCGAATTAAACTAACAGTGTTAGTCCTCGATGACGAGAACCCGCGCGTGAATCTGGTTGCGCTGCTGCAGGGCCGCCCGCAGCGCCCGGTGCAGACCGTCCTCCAGGTACAGGCCGCCGTTCCACTCCACGACGTGGGGGAACAGATCGCCGTAGAACGTCGAGTCCTCGGCGAGCAGCTTGTCCAGCGCCAGCTCCCGCTTGGTCGTGATGAGATCGGCCAGGCGGATCGGGCGGGGCGGGATCTCGGCCCACCTCTTCAGCGTCGTGTGGTGGTCGGGGTACGGCGCTCCGTCCCGTACCGCTTTGAAGATCACGACGGCACGCTCCCCTCCGGTCCCTCGCTTCTGGCCTTACCCGGCGGACGGGCGGATACGCCTGCCAGCCTAACGAGCCGCCGGGCCGGCGATGGCCCACGGCGTTGCCCGCTGTCAGCCGGCACCCGCGGACGCCGTGCCGGTAGCGGTCCATCGGCCATGATGCACCACCTCGTCCACCGGGCGATGCCCCCGGCGTAGTGACGGTGACCTCTTGTCGGGTGCCGGATATCCCACCGTCAGCGCGCCGACCGGGGTGAATTCGTCCGGTACGCCGAATGCCGCCCGGAATGCGGCGACCTTGTCCGCGGGTACGCCGAAGAACAGCGACCCCAGACCCTCATTCACCGCCGTCAGGTGCATGAGCAGCGCGGCGAAGCCGGTGTCGACGTCCCAGTACGGCACCGGCCACCGGCGCTCGTCGCGGTCCGTCCAGCCCTTGTCCGCCTGCGCGTACCGCTCGATGTACACCGACTTGTTGGAGAGCGCGACGACGATCAGCGGCGCGGTACGCATGCGCTGCAGCCACGAGTCGTCCGGCCCGCCCGACGACGTGGCCGCCCAGTAGCGCTCGCGGTCCTCCGGCTCCTGGAGCACGAGGAAGCCCCATCCCTGCGAGAAGCCCGCCGAGGGCGCCCGGAGTGCGTGCCGGACCAGCTTGTCGACGATCTCGGGCGGCACCGGCCGCTCCGGGTCGTACGTGCGCACCATCCTGCGCCGGCGGACGACCTCGTCGAACTCCACGGCTCAGGCCGCCGAGGGCCGGATGCCCCAGGACGCGCGCCAGGTGGCTCCCGGCTCCAGCACGATCAGGTCGCGGCCGCTGCGGAAGGCGTCCGGCGGGCAGGTCATCGGCTCGATGGCGAACGACCGGCGGAACCGCTCACCGGTCAGGGTGTCCCCGCTGAAGACCTGCCACCAGTGGAAGTTCTCGTCGCCCCAGACCGTCACGGCCCGGCTGCCGTCCGGCGCGGCGATGGTGACCGACGAGCCGCCGTCCCCGTCCCGGATGAGGTCGCCCCACGTGGTGTCGAGCACCGCGCCCGCGACCCGGCGCGGCTCGGTGTAGTCGAACTCCGTCCCGGCCACCCGTACCGCGCCGATCGGCAGCAGCCGCTGGTCGGCCAGGATCTTGCTGCGCCCCGGCACCCGGAGCAGGGTGTCGTCGACCGCGACGCCGGGCAGCTGCACGTACGGGTGGACCGAGAAGCCCCACGGCGCGTTCGCGTCGCCGGTGTTGGTGACCTCCTGGTCGGAGCGCAGGCCGTCGGCGGAGACCGTCCAGCGGGTCCGCAGCGTCAGCGCCCAGGGGTAGCCGATCTGGGGCGGCAGATCGAACTCGAGGGTCACCGAGTCCGGCGCCTGCTCGGCGAGCCGCCAGCGCGACCAGTTGGTCAGCCCGTGGATCGCGTTGTGCTTGTCCGGCTCGGTGAGCGGCAGCTGGTACGCCGTTCCCTCGAACGTGTAGTGCCCGTCGCGGATGCGGTTGGGCCACGGCGCGAGCATCTGGCCGGCCGAGGCGGGCGAGATCTCGTCCGGTCCGAAGCCGTCCACCACCTCACGGTCGCCCACGGAGTAGCCGCGCAGCACACCGCCGACCTCCACGACCGTGGCCCGGTGACCCTCCGCCTCGATGGTCCACTGGGTCCCAGATTTCGCCGCAACCACGCCCCTCACGACCCCGCCTCGCTTCGCTCCCCGGCGCCGCGAGGCACGAGCCGGCTGCGCTTACTGATGCCGTCGCTGCGCTCCGTCATGGGCAGAACATTAGTGGTTGCTCTCCGCGTCCGAGGGAGGGCGGTACCGAACGAGGGCGGGGAAAGCCAGGGCCAGAACGACGGCGAGCCCCGCGGCCGCGAATCCGCCGCCCGCCCAGGACGCGGTCGCGCCGGTCACGCCGGCGGTGGCACCGGCGCGCAGGTCGCCCAGGCGCGGGCCGCCGGCCACCACGACGGTGAAGACGCCCTGCAGCCGCCCGCGCAGCCGGTCCGGCGCGTACACCTGCAGGATCGACTGCCGGTAGACCGCGCTGACCAGGTCGGCCGCGCCGCCCACCGCGAGCAGTAGCACCATCAGCCACAGCGAGGTGGCGAAGCCGGCGAAGCCGATGGCCAGGCCCCAGCCGACCACGGCCGCCACCAGGGCGACGCCCTGGCGCTGCACCCGGCCGATCCAGCCGGAGGTCAGGCCGCCGAGCACGGAACCGATGGCGATCGCGGCGAACAGCCAGCCGACCGCCCACCCGCCGCCGAAGCGGTCCTCGGCGATCTCCGGGAACAGCGCCCTCGGCATCGCCAGCACCATCGCGATGATGTCGACCCCGAACGAGAGCAGGAGGACCGGCTGGGTGGTGAGGAAGCGCAGGCCGTCGATGATGCCGCGAAGGCCCGCTGTCGGCCGCTCGCCGTCGCCGTCGTCGTGCACCGGCGGGATGGGCGGCAACCGGTAGGTCGCCCAGAACGAGATGGTGAAGAGTACGGCGTCCACCGCGTACGCGATCGTGATGCCGGCACCGGTCGACCAGGCGCCGAAGATGAGCCCCGCGGCGAGCGGGCCGAGCACGCCGCCCGCGGTCGTCGCCGTGTAGGAGAGCGTGTTGGCCGCCGGGACCAGCTGCGCCGGGACGATCCGCGGGATGATCGCCTGCCGGGTCGGCGAGCTGACCGCGAACCCGGCCGACTGCACCGCGGTCAGCGCGAGCAGCAGCACCCCGCTGCGCACCCCGAGCAGGGCCTGCGCCAGCAGGCCGACCGTGGAGAGCCACGCCAGCGTGGAGCTGGCGAGCAGCAGCTTGCGGCGGTCCACCACGTCGGCGGCCGCGCCGCCCCACAACCCGAAGACCATCAGGGGTACGAGCCCCGCGATGCCCAGCAGCCCCACCCACGCCGACGAGTGCGTGATCGAGAACATCTCCACCGGTACGGCGACCGCGGTGAACTGGAACCCGAAGTACGAGACGCCGTTGCCGACCCACATCCGCCGGTACGCGACCCCGCGCAGCGGCCGGACGTCGATGACCCAGCTCCTGCGCTCCTTCCCGACGCTCTCCTCGGTGACCCGCTCCGCGGCCTCGACCGGCTCCTGACTCACGGGGCCAGCCGCTCGACGACCCAGCCGCCGTCCGCCGAGCGGTACCGGAGCCGGTCGTGCAGCCGATTGCTGCGGCCCTGCCAGAACTCCACCGTCTCGGGCAGGACGCGCAGCCCGCCCCAGTGCGGCGGCGCGGGAACCGCACCGTCGGCTCCGAACCGCTCGACCGCCGCGGCCAGCCCCGCCTCGACCGCCTCCCGGCCGGGCAGGACCTGGCTCTGCGGGCTCGCCCACGCGCCCAGCTGCGATCCGCGCGGCCGGGTGGCGAAGTACTCCTCGGTCTCCGCGCGGTCCACCTTCTCGACCGCGCCGCAGACGATCACCTGCCGCTGCATGGGGAACCACGGGAAGACCAGGCTCGCGTACGGGTTCGCCGAGACCTCCGAGCCCTTGCGCGAGGTGTAGTTGGTGAAGAACACGAAGCCGCGCTCGTCGTACCCCTTGAGCAGCACCGTACGGGCACTGGGCCGGCCGGTGGCGTCGGCGGTCGCCACGATCATGGCGTTGGGCTCGGGGAGCGCGAACTCGAGGGCGTCGGCGAACCAGCGCGCGAACTGGTCGGGCCAGGCGGGGGCGACGTCGGACTCGAGCAGCGCGCCGCGTTCGGTGTAGTCGCGGCGCATCTCGGCCGGCGTCGGTCGGTCGGGGATCACCCAACGAACCTAAGTCGCCCACGCCGGTGCGTCCGCTCAGCGAGGATAGGTGTCACAGACAGCACATTCGGCGTGGGTCGACCTGCCGGTCAGCGGACGGCAAGATGAGACACCCACGGCTTTCGTCCAGCCGGGATCCCCAGGAGGCGTCGTGTCGGATTTCAAACCGGGCCTGGAGGGCGTCATCGCCTTCGAGACCGAGATCGCCGAGCCCGACAAGGCCGGTGGCGCCCTGCGGTACAGGGGCGTCGACATCGAGGACCTCATCGGTCACGTCTCGTTCGGCAATGTCTGGGCGCTGCTGGTCGACGGCCGGTTCGGCCCCGGGCTTCCGCCGGCGGAGCCGTTCCCCGTGCCCGTGCACTCCGGCGACATCCGCGTCGACGTCCAGTCCGCGGTCGCGATGCTCGCGCCGTACTGGGGCCTGTCCCAGCTGTTGGACATCAGTGACGAACAAGTCCGCACCGATCTGGCGCGGGTGTCGGTGACCGCGCTGTCGTTCGTGGCGCAGGCGGCGCGCGGCCTCGGCCTGCCCGCGGTGCCGCAGAAGGACATCGACAAGGCGCAGACCATCGTCGAGCGGTTCATGAAGCGCTGGCGCGGCGAGCCGGACCCGCGGCACGTCAAGGCGGTCGACGCGTATTTCATCTCCGCCGCCGAGCACGGCCTCAACGCGTCCACCTTCACGACCCGGATCGTCGCCTCCACCGGCGCCGACGCCGCGGCCTGCATCTCCTCCGGCATCGGCGCGCTCTCCGGGCCGCTGCACGGCGGCGCGCCCTCGCGGGTGCTGCACATGATCGAGGCCGTCGAGCGCAGCGGCGACGCGGAGGGGTACGTGAAGGGCGTGCTCGACCGCGGCGAGCGGCTGATGGGCTTCGGGCACCGCGTCTACCGCGCCGAGGACCCGCGCGCCCGCGTCCTGCGCCGCACCGCCAAGGAGCTGGGCGCGCCCCGCTTCGAGGTGGCCGAGGCGCTCGAGCGGGCGGCGCTCGCCGAGCTGCAGGCCCGCAAGCCCGACCGGGTGCTGGCGACCAACGTGGAGTTCTGGTCCGCGGTCGTGCTGGACTTCGCCGAGGTGCCGGCGCACATGTTCACTTCGATGTTCACCTGCGCCCGGGTGGCCGGCTGGAGCGCGCACATCCTGGAGCAGAAGAAGCTCGGCCGCATCGTGCGCCCCAGCGCTCTCTATGTCGGCCCCGCCTCCCGCAAGCCGCAGGACGTCGAGGGTTGGGACGCGGTCCCGCATAATCTGTAGTCACCCTGGCCGCCCGGCCACCGCTGGGAGCACCTGCCCCGCCTGGAAGGACCCCCCGTGACCGACTCGATCCGCATCCCGGACGACCTCAAGCCCGTCGACGGCCGGTTCGGTTCCGGTCCGAGCAAGGTCCGCCCGGAGGGCGTCGAGGCGCTGTCCCGGGTCGCGAAGACCTTCATGGGTACGTCGCACCGGCAGAAGGCGGTCAAGGAGCAGGTCGCCCGCCTGCGCCGCGGCATCGGTGAGTTCTTCTCGATCCCGGACGGCTACGAGGTGATCATCAGCAACGGCGGCACCAGCGCGTTCTGGGAGACCGCCACGTTCGGGCTGATCCGCGACAGGGCCCAGTTCGCGGAGTTCGGCGAGTTCGGCGCGAAGTTCGTCAAGGCGGTCAAGGACGCGCCGTTCCTCGGCGAGCCCACCGTGCACAAGGCGCCCGGCGGCTCCGCGGCGTACCTGACCGCCGAGGCGGGCGTGGACGCGTACGCGAGCGTGCACAACGAGACGTCGACCGGCGTGGCGGTGCAGGTCAAGCGGGTCGCGGGCGCCGACCCGGGCGCGCTGCTGCTCACCGACGCCACCTCGGGCGGCGGCAGCCTGGAGGTCGACCTCACCGAGACCGACGTGTATTACCTCGCGCCGCAGAAGGCGTTCGGTTCGGACGGTGGCCTGTGGATCGCGCTGATGTCGCCGGCCGCGATCGAGCGCGCGCACGAGATCAAGGCGTCGGGCCGGTACATCCCGCAGTTCCTCGACCTGGTCACCGCCATCGAGCAGTCGCGGCTCGAGCAGACGTACAACACCCCGGCGCTGGCCACGGTGTTCCTCGCCGCGGAGCAGGTGGACTGGATGAACGCGCAGGGCGGGCTCGGCTGGGCCGCCAAGCGCAGCGCGGAGAGCGCCGCGGCGATCTACGGCTGGGCGGACCGCTCGGCCGTGGCCACGCCGTTCGTCACCGACCCGACGCTGCGCTCGAACGCGGTCGCCACGATCGACTTCGCTGACGGGGTGGACGCGGCCGCGCTTGCGAAGGTGCTGCGCGCGAACGGCATCGTGGACACGGAGCCGTACCGCAAGCTGGGGCGCAACCAGCTCCGGGTGGCGCTCTACCCCACGGTCGACCCGGCCGATGTGGAAGCGCTGACCCGCTGCATCGACTACGTCGTCGAGCGACTCTGAACCCTTGAGCGGCGCCGCCCGTACTGACGGGCGGCAATGTCGCTGCGGGAGAGGGAGTCGTCATGGCGCGGACCGGAATCGACACCTCGATCCTGCACAAGGGTGCGCACAGCGCCTCTTATTTCGATCTCTCTCGAAGCATGGGCGAGGGTGCGGAGATCGTCGACTTCTGCATCCCGTGCAACCCGTACTTCCCGACGCCGGAGATGTTCGACGAGCTCTCCCGCGACCTGAAGAACATCCTGAAGTACTACCCGAGCGACTCGACCAGCATCACCAACAAGCTGGCGGCGGTGCTCGGGCTGCACCCCCAGACGGTGGCGATGGCGAACGGCTCGACCGAGCTGATCACCTGGATCGACCACCTGCTGATCACCGAGAGCGTCGCGATCCCGATCCCCACGTTCGGCCGCTGGACCGACCAGCCGCTGGAGACCGGCAAGCGGGTCGACATGTTCCCGCTGCAGGAACGCGACGGCTTCCGGCTCAACCTGGACGAATACGTACGCTTCATCCGCGACCGAGGCTCCCGCGTCGCCGTGGTCTGCAACGTCAACAACCCGGACGGCGGCTACCTGGCGCGCCGCGACGTCATCCGCTTCATGGACGCGCTCGGCGACCTCGACCTGGTCGTCGTCGACGAGTCCTTCATCGACTTCTCCGACGCCGAGCAGTACCCGTCGGTCGGGCCGGACGCCGTGATCCGCCCCAACGCCGTGGTCCTCAAGAGCCTCGGCAAGAACTTCGGCCTGCACGGCATCCGCTTCGGCTACCTCATGGCCAACCCGGCGATCGCCGGCAAGCTCGGCAAGGCGCTGCCCAAGTGGAACCTCAACTCGCTCGCCGAGAAGGTGGTCTACATGATCCAGGACCACGAGGAAGAGTACGAGGACAGCCTGCGCCTGCTCAGCCGCGACCGCCGCACGATGGCCGGCGAGCTGGCCCGCATCCCCGGCCTCACGGTGTTCCCGTCGCAGGGCAACTTCATCCTGGTCAAGCTGCCCACCGAATGGTCCGGCGTGGCGCTGCGCGACTATCTGGTCGCCAACCACGGCGTCTACACCCGCGAGTGCGGCAACAAGCTGGGCATGACCAGCCAGTTCATGCGCCTCGTGGTGCGACCGGCCCGCGACGTCGACCGGCTGATCGACGGCATGCTGGACTACGGCCGCCAGTTCCGCGTCCGGCCCGCGTACGACGAGGACCCGCTCGACACCCGCCGCACCTGGAACACCGCGCTCGACGAGGAACCGGACAACCTCATCCCGTACCCGTCCCACCGCACCACCGAGTACGCCGCCCGCCGCGCCGTCAACGGCTAAGTCCGGAGCTTGCGGACCATGACGGTCTCGCCGTACTCGACTTCCCCGGTCTCCTCGAAACCCGCGGAGAGGTAGAGCGCCCGGGCCCGCTCGTTCGACGGCACGAAGGTGAGGCGTACGGACTGCGCGGCGTATTCGCGCTCGGCGTGGTCGACAGCGGCCTCCAGCGCCCGGCGGCCCAGCCCGCGGCCCTGGAACCGGTGATCGATCATCAGCCGGACCAGCTCGGGCTCGCCGGGCCGGATGCCCGGGGCCAGCAGCACGAAGCCGACGAGCTCGTCGTCCGCGTAGACCGCGCGCGGCTCCGCGTTCGGCCGGATGTACGTCTCGGCAATGCTCACCGCGTTGGACGCGACGAAGTTCGACTGTTCGGGGAGCACCTCCAGCTTGATGACGTCCCGGAAGTTGGCTCTGGTGACCGGACGCAGCTCGACGCTCATCCCGCCTTTCTAGAGGGGGGTGGTGGTGCGCGCAACGCGATATCCCCGTGTGCGGGGCCGGCGCGGTGTTGCTTCTGTCCAGCGCCTGGCGCCGTACCTGTGAAGTGCCGGTCTTTGAAGATCATCTTTGCTGGTCAATGAGTTCGACGGCGTGGCTTACCACCATTGGGTGACCGGGGCGCGTACCGTGTTGTCGAAACGCGCCCGGGTGGCTGACTCTCGGGATCAAGGCCAGCGACGGGACGGAGGCAACGCATGCGGCCGGTACGCTTCGTCGCCATCTCCGAGGACGGTCAGGCCCTGGTGCTCGCCGACGAGGTCGGCAGGCTCCTGGCACTCCCCATCGACGATCGGGTGAGCAGCGTCCTGCATCACGAGGGCGGTTCCCCGGCATCGGGCTCACCAGGCACCGCGGTGGCGGTGTCCGGCCCCGACACCATGGCATCACTGTCCCCGCGGGACATCCAGGCGCGGATCCGCTCCGGCGAGTCCGCCGAGGACGTCGCGCGCGTCGCCGGGGTGCCGGTCGACCGGGTCCTGCGGTACGCGGGCCCCGTGCTGCAGGAGCGGGCCATGCTCGCCCAGCACGCCCGCCGCACCCGGCTGAAGACGTCCGACTCGGGCGCGCCGCTGGCCGAGGTGGTCGACAGCCGGCTCGCGCAGCACGGCATCGACACCGAGAAGATCTCCTGGGACGCGTTCCGCCGCGACGACGGCACCTGGCGCATCGTGGCGACCTGGCCGTCCGGCAAGGCGACCGCGCAGGCCGTCTGGGACCTGGACAAGGGCCGCCAGGTCGTGTCGCCGCACGACGACATGGCGCAGTACCTGTGCGCCGAACGCCCCACCCCGATCCTCGGCCAGGAGCCGGCCCCGGAACGCGGCGCGCACGAGCGCGGCGGCCACGGCCTGCCCGGCCCGTCCCGTGTCGCCGAGCCGAGCCGCGGCGGTCGCGGCCTGCCCGCGGCGGAGCAGCCCCGCCCCACCCGCGACCCGATCCGTGCGGGACGCGATGCCCTGCTCGCCTCGCTCGACCGCCCGCTCGGCAACGACCGACCGGGCCGCGGCCTCGAGCCGGCCGCCCAGGACACCCGTCGCCCGGTCGCGGGGGGCGCCGCGGCGCTGCTCGGCGGCGGCGCCGGATCGGCCTTCGACGACGACGCCGACCTGCCCAAGGAGGTACCGGCCGTGCCCAGCCTGGCGGTCCTCCGCCCGCGGCGCACGGTCGGCACCCAGCCCGGCGAGGCCGAGCCCGACGAGACCGCGAAGCCACGCAAGCGGCTGCCGAGCTGGGACGACGTGCTGTTCGGCGGCGGCCCGGCCGCCCGGGAAAGCTCCTAACCGGCCCAGAGCGTCGTGTAGGTGCCGCCGGGATCGCTACGGACCAGCTCGATCCGGTCGAGCTGCCACGCCGGTCCCTCGTATTCCTCCAGGGCGGCCCGCACGCGGTCGTCGTGGGCGTACATCACGGTCAGGTGCGGGGTGAACGGCTTGTCGTCGGACGGCAGCCCGGCCGCGACCAGCGCCGCGCGGACATCGGCGGCCACCTCGCCGAGCTGACCGTCCACCCCGGCCCACGTCACCCGCCGCCCGAAGCCACCACCGCCACGGATGCGCAGCTCCCGCCCCCGCGGAACCTGTACCGTGTCCAGGGCCCGTTCGACCTCGGGCCGGCTTTCCGGTGCGACCTCGCCGAGGAACGCCAGCGTGACGTGCCACTTCTCGATGCCGGTGAGACGCGCCCTCCGGCCGGCCACCGCGGCGTCGAGGCGCCGGCGCAGGTCCCGGCGTACGCCGTCCGGCGGGTAGACCGCCACGAAGAGCCGCACGCCGCGACCCTAGCGAAGCTGAAGCCCGGCCGCCCGCAACCGCTCCTCGACGCGCATCCGTTCCAGCTCGCGGTCCATCCCCTCGAGCTCCGTCAGGTGGTGGCGCACACCGTACGCCTCGCTGGCGATGAGCAGCCGGTCGTCGTACGCCCGCATCACCGCGGCCAGCCACACGGCCGAACCGGTCGTCGGTCCCCCGCACCGCTGCCGCCGCAGCCGGCGCAGGTCGGCAGCGACCTCGTCCAGGCAGGGTGGACCGTCGCTCGGGCGCAGGGCCGCGCCCGGACCGCTCAACTGCCGGTCCAGGCAGCGCAGGGCCCGGAGGTCCTGCCGCCCGCCGCGGCTCCACACCCGGCGTCGGGGCAGGGTGTCCGCGCAGACGACGATCGCCACGGCACAGGGCAGGCACAGCAGAACCGTGACGAGCACAACGACGTGCGTGATTGCCACGGGATGACGCTAAGCCGTCGGGACGGGAAACCGAGACAGCCGTTCGGATGACCCGGCCTGCCAGATTCCGGATCCCGCAAAAAGGACCGTCATCCAGCAGGGAGATCGCGCTCAGAACCCACGGAGCAGTCAGCCGAGCTGGCGGTCCCGGCCCGCGAGGAAGCCGGCGATCATCTGCGGGATCATCAGCGCGGCCATCAGCGCCAGCGGCACCCTCCAGCTCCCGCTGTGCTGGTAGAGCGCACCGACGACGATCGGGCCCGGGATGGACAGCAGGTAGCCGGTGCTCTGCGCGAACGCCGAGAGCCGTACGACCACCGCGGTGTTCCGCCCGCGCAGGGCGATCATTGTCAGCGCCAGCGGGAACGCGCAGTTCGAGACGCCGAGGAGCACGGCCCACACCCAGGGCGCGGCGGCCGGGGCGGCCCAGAGTCCGGCGTACCCGGCTATGCCGAAGAGTCCGGTGCCGACGGCGAGGCCGCTCTGCCGGGGGAGACGGCCGGCGACGGCCGAGAGGGCGAACGACAGCGGGACCCCGAGCACGGACGTCACGGCGAAGAGCAGACCGGCCGTGCTCGCGGACAGGCCGGCGTCGCGGAAAACCTGCGGGAGCCAACCCATGATCACGTACGCCGCGGTGGACTGCAGGCCGAAGTAGACGGCGAGGGCCCACGCGACGGGCTGGTGCCGCAACCGCAGGTCCGGCGCGACGTCCGCCGCCACCTGCGGATCTTCCCGTACGCGATCCCGCGCGAGCAGGATCCACGGCGGTACGGCCACCGCCGCGACGAGGGCCCACACGCCGAGGCCGAGCCGCCAGTCGCCGCCCAGCACGCCGGTCAGGGGCACGGTGACGGCCGCCGCGGTGGACGCCCCCAGGTTGAGCGCCACGCTGTAGAGGCCGGTCATCGCTCCGACCCGCAACGGGAACCGCTGCTTGACGACGACCGGGAGCAGCACGTTGGCGAGCGCGATGCCGGCCAGCGCGAGCGCGGTGAGCGCGATGAAGAGCCCGGTCCCGCCGGCGAAGGGGCGTACGGCGAGGCCGAGCACGAGCGCCACCGCGCCCACCGCAACGGCACCGCCCGTGCCCCATCGGCGGGCGAGCAGCGGCGCCGTCGACCCGATCAGCGCGAAGCTCACGGCCGGTACGGACGTGAGCAGTCCCGCCACCGCGGCGCTCATCCCGAGGCTCGCGCGCACCTCTTCGAGCACCGGTCCGAGGCTGGTCACGGCCGGCCGCAGGTTGATCGCCGCCAGCACGAGCGCGGTCACGGCCAGGACGGGGGTGGCACGACGCCGGGTGTCCGCGCGGTCGGTGCTGGTCATCGCCATGCTCCCATCATAGAATCATGGGATGAATTTGGCCCCCGTGCCGCGGGAAACCCTGTCCGGGCAGGTCATCGCCCGGCTCCGGCAGCAGATCACCTCGGGCGCGTGGCCCGTCGGCTCGCGCATCCCGACCGAGCCGGAGCTGGTCGCGCAGCTCGGCGTGGCCCGCAACACGGTCCGCGAGGCGGTTCGGGCCCTCGCGCACAACGGCCTGCTCGACATCCGCCAGGGGTCGGGGACGTACGTGGCCGCCACCAGCGAGCTGGCCGGCGTCATGCAGCGACGCTTCGCGGCCGCCGACCCCGCGCACATCCGGGAGCTGCGCGGCACGCTCGAGGCTGCGGCAGCGGGGTTCGCGGCGCGCCGCCGCACCGACGCGGACCTCAAGCTCCTCGCCACCCTGTACGACCAGCGCGAACAGGCGTGGTCGAGCGGCGAGCGCGACGCGTTCGTGGACGCCGACTCGGCGTTCCACCTGGCTGTCGTGGCGGCCTCGCACAACGAGGTGCTGATCGAGCTCTACGCCGACCTGGGGCAGGTCATCCGCGAGTCGCTGCGCGAGCATTTCGGCGCCTCGCTGCGGCCGGAGGAGTACATGGACCACAGCCGGCTGCTGGAGGCCGTACGCGCCGGCGACGCCGAGGCCGCGTCGTCCGAGGCAGCCGCGTACACGGCGACCTGCGAGTGACTCAAGCGGCGATCTTGGCAGGAGCCTCGCGTTCGAGCGGCTCGCTGTGGACCAGGCTGAGCCGGGGCCGCGGTCCCACCCGCAGCCGCAGCCGGTCGCCGCTGGACCGGAGCTGCCAGGTCAGCGCCACGACCGCCGCGACGAGGCAGAACGCCCCGGCCGCCCAGATGCTCGACGGCACCCCGAAGTGCTCGCCCCACCAGCCGGCCAGGGACGCGCCGATCGGCGTGGTGCCGAGGAACACGAGCACGTAGAGCGCCATCACGCGGCCGCGGTACTGCGCGTCCACGCCCATCTGCACGCGGTGGTTGGCCGCCTGCGCGAGGTAGATCGAGAAGAAGCCGGTCGGCACGAGCAGGAGCATCGCGACGATGAAGCTCGGCGCGAAGCCCACGGCGATCTCGAAGACCCCGAAGGCGAGCGCCGCGCCCAGCACCACGTACGCCCCGGGTCGGCTGCGGCGGCCACTGCCGGCCAGCGCGCCACCGAGCGCGCCCACCGCCAGGGCCGTGGTGAGCAGTCCGAAGGACGACGGCCCGGCGTGAAAGTTGATCTTTGCGAGGGAAGCGAGGGTGACCGGGAAGTTGAAGCCGATCATGCCGATCGCCGCCATCAGGCCGATCGGCAGCAGCAGGTCCTGCCGCTTCCACACGTACTTGAGGCCGTCGACGATGCGGGTGTCGCCCGGCTCCGCACGCTTGTCGGAGCGGTACAGGTCGCGCGCGCTCATCCGCCAGTAGCTGAAGACCGGCGCGACCGACAAAGCCGTGGCGATGAGGAAAACCGAACCGGTCGGGAAGACCGCCAGCGCGACGCCGGCCAGCGCCGGGCCGCCGATCCGGGCGGTGTTGAACGTCGCCGCGGACAGCGCCAGCGCGTTGGGCAGCAGGGGCAGCTCGACCAGCTCGGAGACGAACGCCTGGCGCACCGGGGTCTCGATCGAGTTGGCGATGCCCAGCAGCAGCGCGAACAGGAACACGTGCCACAGCACGACGACGCCCGAGGCGACCAGGAGAGCGAAGACGATCGCCGTGACGGCGAAGACCGCATTCGCGAGGATCAGCAGCTTGCGCTTGTCGTACCGGTCGGCGAGCTTGCCGCCCCAGAGGGTGAGCACCAGCACGGGTACGAACTGCAGCGCGGTGACCACCCCGAGGGCGCCCGGCGAGTTGCCGGAGAGGTCGAGCACCAGCCAGTCCTGCGCGGTGAACATCATCCACACGCCGACCAGCTTCACGAGCTGGCCGGTGGCGAACAGTCGGTAGTTACGAACCTGCAGGGACCGGAAAGTCGTGCTCAGCACTGCCCGCACTCGGGTGCGCCTCCTCGTCGGTCGTACGCGTCATCGCCGTGTGACGGAACGACCAGAGGTGGGGCGAGGGCAGTTACTGGGCCCGGGCCACCTGCTGCAGGATCTGCGCGGCCCGCTCGAGCGTGTCGCGTTCGTCCGGGCCCAGCTCGGCGAGCTGCCGGGCGAGCCATTCGTTGCGTGCCCTCTCGAACTGCGCGAACACGGCCCGGCCCTGCTCGGTCGCCGCCAGGATGACCTGGCGGCGGTCGGTCGGGTGGGGCGTACGCGCGACGAGACCGCGATCCTCCAGCTTGCCGACGATCTTCGTCATCGTCGGCGGCTGGACCCGCTCGACGTCGGCGAGCTCCCGCGGGGTCAGCGCCCCGGCCAGCTGCAGGCTCGTCAGGGCCGACAGCTGGCTGAACGTGAGATCGCCGACCGGTCGCTCCTGGCGGACCCGGCGGTTGAGCCGGGTGATCGCATCGCGCAGCGCAACGGCCAGTTGCTCGGCTTCCACCCGCTCCGCCACCGGCCGCTCCATCACAGTTTCTTAGCCTAGCTAATGAGCTTGGCTAACGACATTCGGAATGCGTATGACCGTAGTCACCGGGCACGGTAACGCACCCGGTGACCACGACGGCTGTCAGAGCAGTACGGCCTCCAGCGGACCGCGCAGGAAGTAGAGGACGAAGAGCACGGCCACGCCGTACAGCAGCGGGTGGACCTCCCGGCCCTTGCCGACGGCGACCTTGAGCAGCACGTACGAGACCACGCCCGCGCCGATGCCGTTCGAGATCGAGTACGTGAACGGCATCAGCGTGATCGTGAGGAACGCCGGGATCGCGATCTCGTAGTCGGTCCAGTCGATCTGCCGGACCGCCATCATCATCAGGAAGCCGACCACCACCAGCGCCGTCGACGCCGCCTCGAACGGCACCACGGTGACCAGCGGCGCGAGGAACGTGGCCAGCAGGAACAGCACGCCGGTGACGAGGTTCGCGGCGCCCGTACGCGCACCCTCGGCCACACCCGAGGCGCTCTCGATGAACGACGTGTTGCTGGAGACGCTGGCCGCACCGCCGGCCGCCGCCGCCACGGAGTCGACGAGCAGGATCTCCCGGGTCCGCGGCGGCATGCCCTCCGCGTCCAGCAGCCCGCCCTCCTGGCCGACCGCCACCATCGTGCCCATGGTGTCGAAGAAGTCGGTGATCAGCAGCGTGAAGATGAACATGATGACAACGAGCCAGCCGGCCCGGCCCCACGAGTCGAGCACGTTGAAGTGCCCGAGCAGCGACAGGTCCGGGGTGTCGACGATCTTGTCGGGCAGCGTCGGCACGTTCAGCGACCACCCGGAAGGGTTCGGCTTGCCGTCCACGAACGACGGCCCGATGTTGCCGATCGCCTCGACGACGATCGCCAGCACGGTCGTGCCGAGGATGCCGAGCAGGATCGCGCCCTTCACCTTGCGCACGAAGAGCACGAGCGTGAACAGCAAGCCGACGCAGAAGACCATCAGCGGCCAGCTCGTCAGCTTGCCGCCGAGGCCCAGCTCGACCGGCACGGTGGTGCCCGACGCGTCCGGGATGCGGCGGACGAACCCGGCGTCGACCAGACCGATGATCATCAGGAACAGACCGATGCCGACGCCGATGGCGGTCTTCAGCTGCGTGGGCACGGCCCGGAAGACGGCCGTACGCAGCCCGGTCAGCACCAGGACGGCGATGATCACGCCCTCCAGGAAGACCAGGCCCATCGCGTCGGCCCAGGTCATCTCGGGCGCGATCTCGTACGCGACCAGCGCGTTCACGCCCAGCCCGGCGGCGAGCGCCAGCGGGAACCGCGCCACGACGCCCATGAGGATCGTCATCACGCCGGCGACCAGGGCCGTACCGGCGGCGAGCGCCGCGACGGGCAGCTTCCCGCCGGTCTTGTCGACGCCGGCGGCGAGGATCAGCGGGTTGAGCACGACGATGTAGGCCATCGTGAAGAACGTGGCGAGGCCGCCGCGCACCTCGCGCCCGACGGTCGAGCCGCGGGCCGAGATCTCGAAGAACCGGTCAAAACCGTTTCGGGGGGTACGCCCGGACGAGGCGAGTCCCTCGTCGGCGGAGGTAGTGGACATCGGTGCCCTTCCACGGGAGCGAGCGGCAACTGTTACGCGCATCGAATCAGACCGCTGACCTCGGTAAAAGATCAGTACTGTTACAACCGTCACGGAACCCCACGGACGATCACCGCCGACGTACCCTCAGGGACGTGGCCGACCTGTCCCCCGCATCGCCCGCCGCCGCGCCGGGCCCCCGCCCCGCGCCGGAGCCGCACGTGCCCGGCCTCGACGCGGTGACCGGGACGAAGCCACGCCCCGAGCCGCTCGACCCGCCGATGGTCCCGTTCGCCGTGGGCGGCATGGCCGCATTCGCGGTCGCCGCAGTGGTGCTGCTGCTGGCGCACGGCCCCTCGGACTGGCTGCGGATCGCGGTCGCCGGCCTGCTGGTCGGCATCCCGGGCCTGATCACGATGCTGCGCCACGACGCCCACCGGCGCCGCCGCCGCGCGCTGACGCACCCGGACTTCAAAGTCACCGACACCGCCGGCTGAGCCCCCGCGCCGGTCCGGCCGGGAGCCGCGCCGCGCCGGCCGTCAGCTGTGGCCGTAGTCCTCGGCGGGCTCGCTGCCCTCGACCGAACCCGGGGCCCGGCTCACCGCGACCGCCTCGACCTCGCTGTCGTCGTACACCGTGGGCAGCTCCTCGACCGGCTGCTCCGTCGAACCGAGCAGCGCCTCCGAGTGCGCGCCGCAGCCGTGGTCGGCGCTGACCGCGCGGGCGTCGTCCGGGGCGTACAGGTTGCCGCAGACGCCGAACATGCTCCGCAACGAGCCGGCGAGCGGCAGGTAGAAGCCGCAGGTGCCGCACTTGGCGTTGCGCGGGGCGGCCGTCGCGATCGGGGCCTCGGGGCCGGAGTCGCCGTCGTACCAGCGCTGGGCGGTGTCGAGGCGGCCCTCGCGGGACATCACCCGGGACCGGCCGAGGCCGAGCTCCCAGGAGACCTCCTCGACCGCGGCGTCGTCGCTGAGCACGTACCCCGGGGCGAGCCGCTCGTCGTCCGGCGCGGTCGGCATCAGGTCGCCGACCCCCAGGTCGCCCGGCTGGACCCGCTCGTTCCACGGCAGCCAGCCCGGGGCGAGCAGCGCGTCGGGGCCGGGCAGCAGCACGGTCTCGCAGACCGTGACGTGCCGGGACCGCGGCACCCGGGTCACGGTGACGGCCCACCGCCAGCCCTTGTAGCCGGCCAGCCTGCTGTCGAAGAAGTGCGTCACGACCCGGTCGCCCTCGGCCACGGCCTCGAGATGCTCGCCGATGTCGGCCGGATCAACCTCGGTGATGGCGCCTCGCGCCACCCCGACCGCGTCGGCGCAGACCTGGTCGAGTCGGGCGGCACGGCCCGCGGTCCTGGTGGTCACGGACCCATTCTTCCCCACGCATGGGAGCCGGTGGCAACGACTCCCCCACATCCGGACGTTGGAGGGCTCGCGCCGATGCGACAGGATGGGGCGATGCCGCTGCTTCCCACCCTCGGACGCACCGCCGGCACCGGTATCAAGGCCCTGCGGATGCTGGTGCGCGGTGGCATGCGGGGCAGCGCCTGGGCGACCCGGCGGGTCGGTGACGCCCGGGCCCGCGGCGCGGCGAACGAGGTCGGCATGATCCGCCTCTTCGACCTGCACGCGCTGTCCTGCGCCGGCGACACGCTCATCGCGATCGGGCTGGCCGGCACCATCTTCTTCAACGTGCCGCTGGGCGAGGCCCGCAGCAAGGTCGCGCTCTATCTGTTCATCACGATGGTGCCGTTCGCGCTGCTGGCACCGGTGGTCGGCCCGCTGCTCGACCACTTCCGGCACGGCCGGCGGTACGCGCTCGCCGTGACGATGCTGGGCCGGGCGTTCCTGGCGTACGTCATCTCGGACAACCTGCTCGGGTGGGGCCTCTACCCGGCCGCGTTCGGGGTGCTCGCGCTCTCCCGGGCGTACGGTGTGGCCCGCTCCGCCGCCGTGCCCCGGTTGCTCCCCGAGGGGGTGGGCCTCTCCCAGGTCGGCGCCCGGGCCAGCGTGTACGGCACCTTCGCCGGCGCGGTGGTGGCCCCGATCGGCCTGCTCGCCTTCAAGTTCGGTCCGCAGTGGCCGCTGCGCGTCTCCTCGGTCATCTTCGTGGTCGGCATGGTGATCTCGCTGCGCCTGCCGCCCCGGGCCGACTCCGACCCGCCGGAGGCGGTGCCCCGGCCGTTCCGCACGATGCTGCGCCTGCGCCGCGGCCCGGACCGCCCGCTGTCCGGCAGCCTGGTCATCAACACGCTGATCGGCAGCGCGAGCTTTCGCTGCCTGTACGGCTTCCTCCTGCTCTACCTCGCGTTCGCGGTGAAGGCCGGAGGGCTCGGCACCGACCTCTTCGGACGCGACGTCGGCAGCCAGGGCGCGGTGGCAGTGGTCGGCGGCGCGCTGGCGGTCGGCACGTTCCTGGCCACCGCGGTCGGCACCCGGCTGCGGATCCGCCGCCCCGCCGCCCTGCAGTCCAGCGGCCTGACCATCACCGCCGGCGTGGCCGTCCTGTCGGCGATCTTCTTCACGCTGCCGATGGTGGCGCTGCTGTCGCTGGTCGCCTCGATCTTCAGCGGCATCTCCAAGCTCGCGGTCGACGCGAGCATCCAGGAGCGGGTCCCCGAACGCCTGCGGGCCAGCGCGTTCGCGCACTCGGAGACGGTGCTGATGATCGCCTGGGTGGTCGGCGGCGCCGTGGGCATCATCCCGCTGGACGGCCGCGTGGGCATCGCCGTGGCCGCGGTCTTCGCGGTGGCGGCGGCCGTACGCGGCACGATCGTGGCGGGCCGGCTGCGCAAGGAACGCCTGCACGGCCGCCCTGACCTCGCCGCGGACGAGCCGGGAGCCGCGGACGAGCCGGGAACCCCGGCAGGGCCGGGAGCCGAGGGCGAGCCGGTCACCGCTCCGATCCCGACCTCTCCCGCGCCCGTCGGCGCACCCCCCTCACCACGCTCGGCGACGCCTGCCCCCGGCCCTGCGACGTCCCCGCCGCCGGCCGCTGCGCACCCCAAGCCGGACATCGCCGCCCCGCCCGCGCGGGAACGTGGCGGGAAGCGGCGCCTCTTCTCCCGCTCGTCGGCGAAGAACGACGCCACGGCCGGACCGCCGCCGCCCCCGGCCGCTGAGCCCTCGACCGCCGACCGGCCGCTGCCCGGACCGCCGACGCCCGGACCGCCGACGCCTGGACCGCCGATGCCTGGACCGCCGATGCCGATGCCGACGCCGGCGAACGACGACCTCGCCCCGCCCGGCTTCCACATCTACCGCCCGACCTCGTCCACCCCCGACGGCGGCCCGCGCGGCGACGAGGCGGACTCGTGACGCTGCTTGTCGTCACCGCGGTCGAGCCAGAGGCCGAGGCGTGGCGGGCCGGCGCCCCCGGCACCGTCCACGTCGCAGCGGTCGGTGTCGGACCGGCCGCCGCGGCCGCGGGCACCGCACGTCTGCTCGCTCTCGCCGAGGCGGCCGGAAAGCCGTACCGTGCCGTCCTCAGCGCCGGCATCGCGGGCGGCTTCACAGGCCGCGCGGGCATCGGCGCGACGGTCCTCGGCGCCCGCAGCATCGCCGCCGATCTTGGCGCCGAGAGCCCGGACGGGTTCCTCCCGGTCGAGCAGCTCGGCTTCGGCAGCAGCATCGTCGAGGCCGATTCCGCCCTGCTGAAGACGCTGACCGCGGCCCTGCCGGAGGCGGTCGTCGGTGACGTGCTCACCCTCGCCACGGTCACCGGTACGGCCGCGACCGCCGACGCCCTGCGCGACCGGTTCCCGGACGCCGCCGCCGAAGCCATGGAGGGCCACGGCGTCGCCTGCGCGGCCCGGGCGGCCGGCCTGCCCTTCGCCGAGGTACGCACGATCTCCAACCCCGTCGGGCCGCGCGACCGGTCCGCCTGGAGGCTGGGCGAGGCGTTCGCCGCCCTCACCGCCGCCGCGCGGGCCTGTGGACAACCCTGTGGATAGACCGGTGGACGGGCGGGTGTGGGGCACGCGACGTGTGGCAATGCAGACACCCGGCGATCCCCGGATCCGGCCGCCGCGGTGGCTACGGTGAGGGACGTGGCGCTTTCTCTGGCGGTTTCGCCCTGCCCCAACGACACCTTCGTCTTCCACGCCCTCGTGCACGGGCGCATCCCCGGCGCGGCGACGGTCGACCTGACCTTCGCGGACGTGGACGTGACGAACACCGCCGCCGAGCGCGGCGAGTTCGACCTCGTCAAGGTGAGCTACGCGGCGCTGCCGTGGCTGCTGGATGACTACGAGCTGCTCCCCTGCGGCGGCGCGCTGGGCCGGGGCTGCGGCCCACTCGTGCTGACCCGCGAGGGCCACGACGGAAACCTCGCCGGCGCGACCGTGGCGGTGCCCGGCGACCGCACGACGGCATATCTGCTGTTCCGCCTCTGGTCGCAGGGCAACGCCCCGGCGACGATCGAGGTGGTCCCGTTCCACGAGATCATGCCGGGGGTGGCCGAGGGCCGCTACGACGCCGGCCTGGTCATCCACGAGGCCCGCTTCACCTACCCGCGGTACGGCCTGACCGCCCTCGTGGACCTCGGCGAGTGGTGGGAGTCCGACACCGGCCTGCCCATCCCGCTGGGCGCGATCCTGGCCCGCAAGGGGGTCGTGGACCCGCACGAGGCCGCCGAGTGGATCCGCACCTCGGTGAGCATGGCGTGGGCCGACCCCGACGCGAGCCGCGACTTCGTGCTGGCCAACGCCCAGGAGATGGAGCCGGAGGTCGTCGACCAGCACATCCGGCTGTACGTCAACGAGTTCACGCTGGACCTCGGCAAGGAAGGGCTCGCGGCGGCCGACGCGCTGCTGAGCCGCGCCGCCGCGGCAGGGCTGACCCCAGCGATCCCCAGCCTCATCAAATGAAAAAAGGCCGCGCGGAAGCGCGGCCTTTTTCAGAAGGCGTCAGACTTCGAGCTCCCGCGCCACCGCGTGCACCAGCTGCGCGATCTTCTGCGAGGCCCGCTTGTCGGGATAGCGCCCTCGGCGCAGGTCCGGCTGGACCTTCGCCTCCAGCACCTTGATCATGTCTTCGACCATGCCGTGCAGCTCGTCGGCGGGCCGCCGGCGCAGCTCCGCCACCGACGGCGGGGCGTCCAGCACCTTCACGCCGAGCGCCTGCGCGCCCTTCCGGCTGTCCACCACGCCGAACTCGACCCGCTGACCCGCCCGCAGGTCGGCGACCCCGGACGGCAAGGCGCCCTTGGGCAGGAACACGTCCCCGCCCTCGTCGCTGGTGACGAAGCCGAAACCCTTCGCCGCGTCGTACCACTTCACTCGACCCGTGGGCACCGCTGACCTCAACTCACTCAATGGGCTTGATTGCTCACGGCAAGGTTATCGAGGCGGCGGGTCAGGTCCCAACCGTAATCCGGGCGAGCAGAGCCGGGAACCCGGTCAGGTCCCCGAGCACGTGCGTCGCGCCCGCGGCGGCCAGTTCCTCCTCCGTGCACGGGCCCGTCGCCACCCCGATGCCCGGGACGCCGGCCGTGGCGGCCGCGACCATGTCACCCACGTGGTCGCCGACGTACCAACGCACGCCGTGCTCGGTGAGCGCCGCGGCCTTGCCCTCGGCGAACAGGTCGCCGGCCAGCTCGTCGTAGGCCAGGCCCAGGTGCTCCAGGTGCAGGGCGGCCAGGCTGCCCAGCTTCGAGGTCACGACCACGACCCGCAGACCCGCTTCCCGTACGGCGGCCAGCGCCGCGACCGCCCCCGGCATGGGCACGGTCGGCGCGATGGCGTGGAGCGGGTACAGGGCTCGGTAGGTGGTGACCGCCTCCTCGACGTCCGCCTCGGGGAACCACTCCCGGATCTCCGTACGCAGCGGCGGCCCCAGCCGGCTGACCGCGAGCTCGGCGTCCACGTGCACCCCGGTCTCCGCGGTCAGCGCCCGGTACGCCGCCCTGATCCCCGGCCGGGAGTCGATCAGGGTCATGTCCAGATCGAAGCCGACCCCGGTCATGACCGACTGCACCGAGCGGCACCGCCCGGCGCCGGACGACGGCCTCGCACGCGAGGGCCAGGAGGGCATGACAACTGCCGGCTCAGCCTCACGGGGTGGTGGTCGGGGTGTACGTGAGCTGGTCCACCGGGAGCGGGAAGGTCTGGTCGTCACCGAACGGCGACGGCGCGGCCGGGCGGTCGCTCACGATCTCGGAGACGGTGAGATGGCCCTCCTTGATCGAGGACTGCCGGCCCGGCTTCTGCGTGGCCACGCCCTGCTCGACGGCCGTACCCGGCATCTTGTTGTCAGCCCCCACAGCTCGCTCCCCTTGGTCGTCGTCGGCCCGGCCACACTCCGGACCCTGCGCCAATGGTCCCATGGCGGCTAGCGTTGAAGACGATGGCCACCGCATTCGCCGACCAGCTCCGGTCCCTGTCCGACGACGCCCTGGGCGCGCTCATCCAGCTGCGCCCGGATCTTGTCGTGCCCGTACCCTCCGACATCTCCGCTTTGGCGGTCCGCGCCCAGTCCCGCGGCTCGGTGGCCCGCTGCCTCGACATGCTGGACGAGTTCACGCTCGCCGTCCTGGACGCGGCCCGGCTCAGCCGGTCCGAGGAGACCGCGGCGACGTCGCTCGCGCAGATTCTGGCGCTGACCTCGGGCGCTGCCGAGGACGACGACGTGCGGGTCGCGGTGGGACGGCTGCGCGCGCGCTTCCTGCTGCACGGGCCGGAGGACGCGATGCACGTGGTCGGCGCAGTCGACGAGGTGACGTCGCCCTATCCGGCCGGCCTCGGGCGGCCCGCCGACTACCTCGACCCGCAGGCCGCCGCGCTCTGCGCCGACCGGGCCAGGCTGCGGCGTACGGTGCTCGCCGCGCCCGCGGGCGCCCGGGCGGTCCTCGACCGGCTCGCCGCCGGTCCGCCGGTCGGCGCGCTGAGCTCGGGCGGCACCGTGGCCGAGCCGGTGCGCTGGCTCATCGACAACCACATCCTGGTCCCGGTCTCCGAGGCCGGGCGGGCGCCGCGCGCCGACGGTGAGCTGGTGGAGCTGCCCCGGGAGGTGGGGTTGCTGCTGCGCCGTGAGAGCGGCCCGCTGGGTGGGCTGCGCCCGTTCCCGCCGGTGCCGGAGGGTCCGGTCCGGGACGCGAAGTCGGTCGACTCGGCGGGCGCCGGCCAGGTCATGGAGGCGGTCCGCAGCGCCGAGGCGCTGCTCGAGGCGCTGGCAGCCGAGCCGGCCGCGGTGCTGAAGGCGGGCGGCCTGGGCGTACGCGACCACAAGCGCCTCGCCCGCACGGCCGGCCTGGACGAGGCCGCGGCGGCTCTGCTGCTCGAGGTGGTCCACGCGGCGGGGCTCATGGGCGAGGCGGACGTGGCGGGCACCGGCCGCGGCGTGACGACCAGCCGGGCCACGGGTACGGCCGACGAGATCTTCCTGCCCACCGGCTCGTACGACCTGTGGCGCGCGCTGAGCACCGCCCGGCGCTGGGAGGCCCTGGCGAACGCGTGGCTGGCGATGTCCCGCCAGCCCGGCCTGATCGGTCAGCGCGACGACCGCGACCGGCCCATCACCGTGCTCGCTCCGGACGCCGAGCGCGCCGGGGCCCCGCAGGCACGCCGGGAGGTCCTGACCGCCCTGGCCGACCTGCCGCCGGGCACCGCACCGAAGCCCGACGACGTGGTCGCCCTCCTGGCCTGGCAGGCGCCAAGGCGGGCGCGGGGACGCGAGGCGGCGCACCGGGACGCGCTGGCCGGGGCCGCCACGCTGGGCCTGACCGGGCTGGGCGCGCTGACGTCGTACGGGCGGCTGCTGCACGCCGGCGACGAGCACGACGACCACGATCCGCTGGGCGCCGGCCCCGGGGGCGAGCGGGCGCCCGGGACCTCGGACGCCGTACGCGCCCTCGACGGCCTCCTGCCCGCCCCGGTCGACCACGTGCTCGTGCAGGCCGACCTGTCGGTGGTGGTGCCCGGCCCGCCCGAGCCCGAGCTGGCGGCCGAGCTCGAGGTCGTCGCGGAGCTCGAGTCGGCCGGTGGCGCGAGCGTGCACCGGGTGACCGCCGCGAGCGTCCGGCGCGCCCTCGACGTCGGGTACGCCGCCACCGACCTGCACTCCCTGTTCCGCCGCCGGTCCCGTACGCCGGTCCCGCAGGCGCTGACTTACCTGATCGACGATGCGGCCCGCAAGCACGGCGGCCTGCGCGCGGGCTCGGCGGGTTCGTACCTGCGCAGCGACGACGAGGCGCTGGTCGCGGAGGTGCTGGCGGACAAGCGCCTGGCCACCCTCGCGTTGCGCCGCCTGGCACCGACCGTGCTGGTCAGCCCGCTGCAGCTTCCCCGGCTGCTGGGCGCGCTCCGGGACGCCGGGTTCGCGCCGGTCGCCGAGGATTCCGCGGGGGCCGCTGTGCTGAGCCGGCCGAAGGTTCGCCGTGCTGCCAGCCGTACCCCCGTCTCGGTCCGCATGGCCGAGCCCGCCGGGCCGCCGCTGCTGGCCGGGCCCCGACTGGCCGGCGTGGTCGAGCAGATCCGCCGCGGCGACATCGCTACCCGCGCGGCCCGCCGCGCGGGTAGCGAGCGCGCTGCCAACGGCCAGAGCGTGCCCGGTCTCACCTCGGTGCAGGCCCATTCGCAGGCCATGGCGGTGCTTCAGCAGGCCGTGCGGGACAAGGCCCGGGTCTGGGTCGGGTACGTCGACACGCACGGCGCGACGCTGTCGAGGCTGGTCCGCCCGGTCTCGCTCAGCGCGGGCTACCTGCGCGCCGAGGACGAGCGGACCGAGACGTTGCACACGTTCGCGCTGCACCGGGTGACCGCGGCGGTCCTCGAGGACTGACCGGGACCGCGCGCCCCCGTTAGCCGCGCGCGATCCGTCCAGGACGGGCCCTGGGTTCCGCCGAAGCGTTGCACACCGGATCAAGCCCCACCGGTACGCGCGCGCCCGTGTCAGACTGGAGGGTCTCCTCTCGTTCGTGGAAGGGCTTCTTGGTGAGCACCGGCGGACCCCTGATCGTGCAGTCCGACAAGACCCTGTTGCTGGAGGTCGACCATCCCGACGCCCAGGCGTGCCGGATGGCCATCGCCCCGTTCGCCGAGCTGGAGCGTTCACCCGAGCACGTGCACACCTACCGGCTGACGCCGCTCGGGCTCTGGAACGCGCGCGCCGCGGGCCACGACGCCGAGGGCGTGGTCGACTCGCTGATCAAGTTCTCCCGCTATCCGGTGCCGCACGCGCTGCTGGTCGACGTGGCCGAGACCATGGACCGGTACGGCCGCCTCCAGCTGGCCAACGACCCGACGCACGGGCTGGTCCTGCGCGGGCTGGACAGGATCGTGCTGGTCGAGGTGGCGAAGAGCAAGAAGCTGGCCGGCATGCTGGGCGCCCGCATCGACGACGAGACGATCGTGGTGCACCCGTCCGAGCGCGGCCGGCTCAAGCAGGCGCTGCTCAAGCTGGGCTGGCCCGCCGAGGACCTCGCCGGGTACGTGGACGGCGAGGCGCACGAGATCAGCCTCGCCGAGGACGGGTGGACGCTGCGGTCGTACCAGCAGGAGGCGGTGGACGGCTTCTGGGCCGGCGGCTCCGGCGTGGTGGTGCTGCCCTGCGGCGCCGGCAAGACGCTGGTCGGCGCGGCCGCGATGGCCACCGCCAAGGCGACCACGCTGATCCTGGTCACCAACACGGTCGCGGGACGGCAGTGGAAGCGGGAGCTGGTCGCCCGCACGTCGCTGACCGAGGAGGAGATCGGCGAGTACTCGGGCGAGCGCAAGGAGATCCGCGCGGTCACCATCGCCACGTACCAGGTGCTCACCTCGCGCAAGGGCGGCGCGTTCACCCACCTCGACCTGTTCGGCGCCCGCGACTGGGGCCTGGTCATCTACGACGAGGTGCACCTGCTGCCGGCGCCGATCTTCCGTTTCACGGCCGACCTGCAGGCCCGCCGCCGGCTCGGCCTGACCGCGACGCTGGTGCGCGAGGACGGCCGCGAGGGCGACGTGTTCTCGCTGATCGGCCCGAAGCGCTATGACGCGCCCTGGAAGGACATCGAGGCCCAGGGCTGGATCGCCCCGGCGGAGTGCGTCGAGGTCCGGGTCACGCTGACGGACGCCGAGCGGATGGCGTACGCGGTGACCGACTCCGAGGAGCGCTACCGGGTGGCGGCCACGGCCCGCACCAAGCTGCCCGTGGTCCGCGCCCTGGTGAACAAGCACGCGGGTGAGCAGACGCTGGTGATCGGCGGCTACATCGACCAGCTGCACGAGCTCGGCGAGTACCTCGACGCCCCGATCGTGCAGGGCTCCACCACCAACAAGGAGCGCGAGCGGCTCTTCGACG
The DNA here is from genome assembly GCF_016464385.1 of Nucisporomicrobium flavum. Lineage (GTDB taxonomy): Bacteria > Actinomycetota > Actinomycetes > Mycobacteriales > Micromonosporaceae > Actinoplanes > Actinoplanes flavus_A. Next base: position 63,906 of record NZ_JADMLH010000030.1, read on the forward strand.
AGTTCCGCGCAGGCAACCTGCGGACGCTCGTCATCTCCAAGGTCGGCAACTTCAGCATCGACCTGCCGGAGGCCGCCGTGGCGATCCAGGTGTCCGGCACGTTCGGCTCGCGCCAGGAGGAGGCCCAGCGCCTCGGCCGCGTGTTGCGCCCCAAGGCGGACGGTCGCCAGGCGCACTTCTACACCGTGGTGTCACGCGACACGATCGACACCGAGTACGCGGCCCACCGCCAGCGGTTCCTCGCCGAGCAGGGGTACGCGTACACGATCGTCGACGCGGACGACGTGCTCGGCCCGCCCCTGCCCCAGGTGGACTGACCGGCGCTATTCGGTCGGCCGCACCGGCCGCACGGGCGGTACGGGCGGGTCGGCCGGCTCCGGCACCTCCACCGACACCGCCGTCGGCGGCTCCTCCACGCTGCTGCCCTGCACGAGGAAGGCTCCGGCGAGGCAGCCGAAGAGCACGAGCACGGCGAAGCCGATCGCGGCTCCGACGGCGGCCCGCACCCAGGCGCGCGATGACGGTTCCCGGCGCGGCGGCGGGGGCGCGAAGGGCGGCCCGCCGACGAACGGCGGCGGTCCCGCGTCCGACCACGGCCGCCCGCCGGGACCGCTCGGGAAGAGGTGGCCGCCGCCCGGCGGGAAGGGCCCGCGCCGCGCCCGGAAGAGGTCGTCCGGCGGCGGCACGACCGGGGTGGAGACGGGCGGAGGCGCGTAGGGCTGGGGCGTGGGCCCGGCCGACGCGAAGACCTCGGCGCTGTCCAGGGCGGCCGTCCGCTCGGCTCGCCCGGTGAAACGCGCGGAGGCGGCGGCCGTGACCGTTCCTCGCCTCGCCCCGGCCAGTTCCACCGCCGGCTTCGGCAGCCCGGCTTCCTCGTACGCGGCGGCGGCCACGACCTCGGGGCTGCCCAGCCGTTCCAGCACGACCAGCAGCTCGGTCTCGGACGTGACGCCCCGCTCCGCGCGCTCGTTCACGATGTGCGCCTCGAGGTCGCCGAGCAGCTCCCGGCGTTGCAGGACGGGCAGGCCGCCCAGGCGTTGCTCCAGTTCGCGCAGGTACTCGGCGACGACCTCGTCGCATCTGTCGCTGCTCATGCCCCACCGGTCCCTACGAGACGGTCGACGGTCTGTCGAAACGACACCCATTCCGTGCGGAAGTGCTCCAGCGCCGACCGGCCGTCGTCGGTGAGCGCGTAGTAGCGCCGGGGCGGACCCGACGGCGACTCGCTCCACTTGCTGTCCAGCCAGCCGATGCGGCGCAGCCGGGACAGCAGCGGGTAGATGGTGCCCTCGGAGGCGGCGAGGCCGCGTTCGTCACCGAAGCGACGCACGATCTCGGTGCCGTACCGGTCCTCGTGCTCGACCATCGCGAGCACGCAGAACTCGAGGGTCCCGCGCCGCAGACTTGTCGAGAGCTGCGCGACGTCTGCCATGCGGCACACGGTACCTTGCGTCGCAAGGTACCTCAAGAGACGGGCAGCGGCGGCCCGGTGACCAGCAGATCCGCGAGCAGGTCGCCGTGATCTTCCACCCGCTCCAGCACCTCAGCGGCGCCGAACTGCCGCGCCTGCTCGTCACCGAGCGCCATCGCCGAGACCTCGTCCCACGTCAGCGGCGTGGACGCGGTCGGTGCCGCCATCGCCCGCAACGAGTACGGCGCCACAGTCGTCTTGGCCGCGGCGTTCTGGCTCCAGTCGATGAACACCTTGCCGGGCCGGACCGCTTTCGCCATCTTCGCCGTGATGGAGCCCGGGACCTGCGCGGAGAGCTCCTCGGCGACCTTTTTGGCGTACCGGGAGACGACCTCGGAATCCTGCGTGCCGGAGATGGGCACGCACAGCTGCATGCCTTTCTTGCCGGAGGTCTTCGGGTACGCGCTCAGCCCGTCCCCGGCGAGCCGGTCGCGCATCAGCATCGCCACCGCGCAGCATTCCCGCAGTCCCGCCGGGGCGCCCGGGTCCAGATCCACGACCATCAGGTCCGGGTGCTCGCCGATGCGCCACTGTGGCGTGTGCAGTTCCAGCGACGCCAGGTTCGCCACCCAGACGAGCGTCGCCAGCTCATCCACGACCACGAAGTCGATGGTTTCCCGGGACTTGGTGGAGCCGGGTACGGGCAGCGTTTCCAGCCGTACCCAGGAAGGGGTTCCGCCGGGCGCGTTCTTCTCGAAGAAATGCATACCGTCGACGCCGTTGGGATAGCGGATCCGGGTCAGCGCACGGTCCCGCAGGTGCGGGAGCAGCACCGGCGCGATCCGCGTGTAGTAGTCGACGACCTCGCCCTTGGTGAACCCCGCCTCCGGGTACATCAGCTTGTCCAGGTTAGACAGCTCCAGGTCGCGGCCCTCGATCTGGACGGCAAAGCGTTCCTTGGTCTTCGGCTTCGGTTTTCCGCCGCGGGCAGACTCAGCCACCATCGTCGTCCTCCACGCATTCCGCCGGCGACTTGTCGGGGCGCAGCCGCAGGAAACGCGGGAACCGCAGCCGGCCGTCCGGCGTACGGTTGCCGTAGCGCACCTCGACCACCAGGTCGGGCCTTACCCACTGCGCCCCACGGGCATCCTCGCGCGGCACGGCCCCCGGCGTGAACGGCGACTCGCGGGTGGCCAGCGGCTCCAGCACGGACAGGAGCTCGCGTTCCGCCGCCGCGCCGATCCCGCCGCCGACCCGGCCCCGGAAGAGCATCCGCCCGTCCGGCGCGGGTACGCCCACCAGCAGCCCGCCGAGCTTGCGCGCCCCGGATCGCCACCCGCCGATGACGTAGTCGCCGGTACGGTCGAACTTCACCTTGATCCAGTCCGGCGACCGCACCCCCGGCAGGTACGGCGTCCCCAGCCGCTTGGCGACCACGCCCTCGAGGCTGTTCTCCCGGGCGGCCGCCGCCGTGGCCGCGCCGTCGGGGAACGCCGGTGGCACCATCCACGGCCCCGCGCCCAGGTCCAGCCGCTCGAGGCGGGCGCGGCGTTCCTCGTACGGCAGGTCCAGCAGCCAGGCGCCGTCGTACCGGAGCAGGTCGAAGATCATGTACGTGGCCGGCAGCGTCACGGCCAGCCGGGCCGCCTTGCCGGTGTCCCGGACGTGCATGCGCTCGGCGAGCGACGTGAACGAGGGCCGCCCCGCCGCGTCGAGCACCACCATCTCGCCGTCCAGCACCGAGCCCGGCGGCAGCGTGAGCGCGGCGAGCTCGGGATAAGCAGGGGTCACGGACGCGCCGGAGCGCGCCCACAGCTGCGGCGGCCCGCCGGCAACGAAGGAGGCAAGGACGCGGACGCCGTCCCATTTGAACTCATAGCTCCACCCCGCGCCGGCCGGCAGCGGCCCCGCGGTCGCGAGCATGGGAGACAGGGGCGCGCCCGGCACCTGATCACCATAGGCACGAGCGAACACCTTACGCAGGCGTCTCACTAATGCCATCCTTGATCGAGGCGCAGCTCACGGGGGTAGGAGGCGAGTATGCGAGCGATCTGGAAGGGCGCGGTCTCGTTCGGCCTGGTGTCGATCGCTGTCAAGCTCTACTCGGCCACCGAGGAGAAGGACATCCGGTTCCACCAGGTGCACCGCACCGACGGGGGCCGGATCAAGTACCAGCGGACCTGCTCGATCGACGGCGAGGTGGTCAGCTACGACGACATCGCCAAGGGGTACGACATCGGCGGCGGCGAGATGGTCATCCTGACCGACGAGGACTTCGCCGAGCTCCCGCTCACCACGTCCCGGGCGATCGACGTGCTGCAGTTCGTGCCGGCCGAGCAGATCGACCCGCTGCTGTTCGCCAAGTCGTACTACCTCGAGCCCGAGGGCCAGGCGGCGAAGCCGTACGTGCTGCTCCGCGACGCCCTCAGCGAGGCCGACCGGGTGGCCATCGTCAAGATCGCACTGCGCCAGCGGGAGCAGCTCGCGACCCTGCGCGTCCACGACGACGTGCTGGTCCTCAACACCATGCTCTGGCCCGACGAGGTACGCACCCCCGACTTCGGCTTCCTCGACGACGACATCGAGACCCGCCCGGCCGAGCTGGCCATGGCGAGCTCGCTGATCGACTCGATGGCCGGCAGCTTCAAGCCGGAGGAGTTCACCGACAACTACCGGGCCGCGCTGCAGGAGGTCATCGACGCCAAGGTCGAGGGCCGCGAGATTGTCGCCCCGGAGGAGGCCGAGGAGGCCCCCGCCGCCGCGGTCGACCTGATGGCCGCGCTGAAGGCGTCTGTCGAGCGGGCCAAGGCCGCCCGCGGTGAAGCCGCCGAGGCCACCCCGATCAAGAAGGCGGCCCCGGCGAAGAAGGCGGCCGCCAAGAAGACCACCGCCGCGAAGAAGGCCACACCCGCCAGGAAAGCGGCGAAGAAGGCCTCGTGACTAATCTGGTCCCGTGGCATTGACGTGGGCTGAGTCTTATCTGGGCCGGGTACGCACCAGCGTCGGCGACACCGACACCCTGCTGTTCGTGGGGGCGCGCGGGGTCATCCTCGACGAGCAGGGGCGCCTGCTGCTGATCCAGCGCTCCGACAACCGCCGCTGGGCGATCCCGGCGGGCGCCATGGAGCTCGGCGAGAGCATGGAGGAGTGTGCGATCCGGGAGGTGTGGGAGGAGACGGGGCTGCGGGCCACCTCGCTGACGCCGTTCGCGTTCTACAGCGCGTACACGTACACCAACGAGTGGGGTCACACGTACCAGCAGATCCTCATGTCGTTCCGGATCCACGCCTGGGAGGGTGAGCTGCAGAAGGTGACCGAGGAATCGGTCGACGCCGGGTTCTTCCCGCTGGACGCGCTGCCCGGCCCCCAGTCGATGGTCATCGACGAGACGCTGGCCGACCTCGCCGCCTTCGAGTCCACCGGGCGCATGGTCCTCAAATAGGCTCGCCTGGACCGAACCCCGCGGGCAGGATGCGGGACGTGACCGACCGGCCCGGACGGCGGCGGCTGGGGCTCGACCTCACCCCGCTGCGCACCTCCCGCGACTTCCGCCTGGTGTTCTTCGGCGGCACGGTGTCGGGCGTCGGGTCGTTCATCACGTACGTCACCATCCCGTACCAGGTCGCGCGGCTCACCGACGATCCGCTGATGGTGGGGCTGCTCGGCGTCTGTGAGCTCGTACCCCTGCTCGTGATGGCCTTCGTGGGTGGCGCGCTCGCCGACTTCCTGGACCGCCGCCTGCTGGTCCGCGGCGGCGAGCTCGCCCTCGCCGGACTCTGCGGCATCCTGCTGCTCAACGCCCTCGACGACCGGCCGCACCTGTGGTTGTTGTTCCTGGTCGCGGCGCTCACCGCCACGGTCGACGGCGTCCAGCGGCCCGCCCTCGAGGCGATGGTCCCGCGCCTGGTCCGGCCGGAGGAGCTGCCGGCCACCATGGCGCTGCGCTCGCTCGGTATGCAGGTGGCCCAGCTCGGCGGGCCCGCGCTGGCCGGCGTCCTCATCGCGTCGGTCGACCTCACCCTGGTGTACGCGTTCGACCTCGTGACGTTCGTGGTCTCGGTGACCTGCCTGACGCTCGTGAAGGCGGTGCCGCCCCCGCCCGACGCGGACCGGCCGTCCCTGCGCTCGGTGGTCACCGGGCTGCGCTACGCCCGCAGCCGTCAGGAGCTGCTCGGCACGTACCTGGTCGACATCAACGCCATGTTCTTCGGCATGCCGCAGGCGCTGTACCCGTTCCTCGCGACCCAGCTCGGCGGTCCGCGCGTCCTCGGCCTGCTCTACGCGGCCCCGGCGGCCGGCGCCCTGCTCGCCACGCTGGCCTCGGGCTGGACCGGCCGGGTGCACCGCCACGGCCTCATGGTGATCATCGCCGCCGCGCTGTGGGGCGTCGGCATCGTCGGTGCCGGGCTGTCGGACATGCTCTGGCTGACGCTGTTCTGCCTGGCCTTCGCGGGCGCCGCGGACATGATCTCCGGCATCTTCCGCATGGTGATCTGGAGCCAGACCATCCCGGACCACCTCCGCGGCCGGCTGGCCGGCATCGAGATGCTGTCGTACACGACCGGACCGCTGCTGGGCCAGCTCCGGTCGGGCCTGATGGCCCGCGGCCGGCTGGGCGTCTCCGGCTCGATCTGGGTGGGCGGCGTTCTCTGCATCATCGGTACGGCGGCCCTGGCGCTGGCCCTGCCGAAGTTCGTGCGGTACGACGCCAGGGAGCACCTGGTCGCCTCCTCACCTAGCGGCTGAGCAGGCCCGCGGCGATCCGGATGGCCGGGCGGTGCAGCACGTCGGCCATCGACAGCTCGCCGCGGCAGAACCTCTCGAACGCCCGCCACCCGACCGGCGTCCGCATCGCCGTGTGCATGAGCCGCTGGTGCCGCTCGAACACCCGCAGCAGCCGCCGCCCGGCCGCCATCTCCGGCGCCAGATGCCGCTCGACCAGCGCGTCGTACTCGGCCAGCCCGTCCGGGGTGCCGGCGCGGGCGGCCACCTCCCCGGCCCACGTTCCGGAGCGCAGCGCGAAGCTGATGCCCTCCCGGGTCCACGGCTCGAGCAGACCGGCGGCGTCGCCGACGACGAGGACGCGGCCCCGGCGCACCGGGGAACCGGCGCTGCGGCACCGGGTGAGGTGCCCGGAGTCCCGGACGACCCGGCGGTCCTGGAGGCCGAGCTGCGCGACGAACTGCGAAAGGTATTGCTTGGTCTCGGCGCCTTTGCCCTTCGCCATGATGACGCCCACGGTGAGCTCGTCGTCCTTCGGGAAGACCCACCCGTACGATCCCGGTACCGGACCCCAGTCGAGCACGACCCGCCCCCGGTACGCCGCCCGGTCCTCGGCCGTGGCGGCCACCTCGATCTCCAGCCCCAGGTCCTGCTGGTCGAACGCGACCCCGACGTGCCGGGAGCTGATCGCCGCGGAGCCGTCGGCGCCGATGACCGTCCGGGCCCGTACGACCTCACCGCCGGCCAGCACCACGGAGGCCGCCGCGTCGTCCTGGTCGATGGCCCGCACCTGGGCGTTCTGGCGTACGTGTGCCCCGGCCGCCACCGCCGCCTTGTACCAGGCGAAGTCGAAGTCGTCGCGCCGGACCATCGTCAGCAGTGGGCGCGGCGAGCGGCGGGTGACGCCGTGCCGCCCCCGGTCGGTGAAGGTGATCCCGGTGATCGTGTCGCGGGCCGGCACGGTCACCCGCGGGCCGGCGATCCCGAGGGACGTGCCGATCAGCCCGCCCCCGCACGTCTTGTAGCGCGGGTGCTCCGCGCGTTCCAGCACGATCGTCCGGGCACCGGCCGACGCCGCCGCATGGGCCGCCGCCAGGCCTCCCGGACCGCCGCCGACCACGGCCACGTCCCACTCCGCCACCACGTGCGCGAGTTTAACGATCGGCGCTGTGTACATCTGTACACTAGATATGTACGCTCGTACGCATGACCGGCTCCAGCATGCGCGAACGGATGCTCGCGGGAGAGCTCTACATCGCCGACGACCCCGAGCTGTTCCGCGACATGGAACGGGCCACCTCCCTGCGGCACCGCATCAACACGATGGACCCCACCGACCGCCCGGCGCTCCGCGCGCTGTTCACCGAGCTCCTCGGCGCGTACGGCGACGACAGCGAGATCCGGCCGCCCTTCAGCTGCGACTACGGCTACCAGACGTTCATCGGCGCCCGCACCTTCGCCAACTTCGGGCTGATGTGCCTCGACGTGGCCCGCATCACGATCGGCGACGACGTCCAGATCGGCCCGAACGTGCAGCTCCTCACCCCCACCCACCCGGTCGCGGCCGGTCCCCGCCGCCAGAAATGGGAGGCCGCGCTCCCGATCACCATCGGCGACAACGTCTGGCTGGGCGGCGGCGCCATCGTCCTGCCCGGCGTCACCATCGGCGACAACACGGTGGTCGGCGCGGGCGCGGTCGTGACCCGCGACCTCCCGGCGAACGTCGTGGCGGTCGGCAACCCGGCCCGCATCATCCGCGAGGTAGAGCCGTGACCGCCCCTTCCCGCCCGGTTCGGCGGCATGATCCGGACCGCCGATCGCGGATCATCGACGTCACCGTCGAGATCATCGCCGAGTGCGGCATCGCCCACACCACCCACCGCCGGATCGCCGCCGCCGCGGACGTACCGCTGGGGTCGTTGACCTATCACTTCAACGGCCTGGACGACCTGCTCGCGCAGGCCTTCCGCCGGCACGCGGAACGCATGTCCCGCGCCTACGAGGCGGCCTTCGACACCGTACGCACGCGCGAGGACTTCGTCGAAGCCGTCACGAACCTGATCCACAGCGACGCGGACGCCGACCCGCACGACTGGGCCGTGGCGTACGAGCTGTATCTGGCGGCGCTGCGCGACCCGGCGCTGCGCGAAGTCACCGAGTCGTGGATGCACACGAGCCGCGCGGTGCTCGAACGCTTCATCGACCCGACCACCGCCCGCGGCGTCGACGCCCTCATCGAGGGCCTGGTCATGCACAAGGTCCTCGCCACCACCCGAGGCGCCACCCGAGCCGAGACCCGGGACATCATCAGCCGCCTCGTACCCCTGGAAGCAGGATCATGACCACCACCACCCACCCCGCGTCCGCGACGGCGGCGGCCCGTGCCGTCTACATCGCCTTCATCGGCGCCGGCGTCGCCATGGCCTCGTGGGCCACCCGCATCCCCCAGGTACGCGACGGCCTCGGCCTCACCCCGTCCCGCCTGGGCATGGTGCTGCTCGCCATCGCCGCCGGCTCGATCATCTCGCTGGTCCTGGCCGGTCAGATCGTCGCCCGGTTCGGTTCCCGCCGCACGGTGGTGGCCATGGCGGCGCTCCTGGGCGTGGCGGTGACAACCGTCGCGCTGGGATATCCGTACGGCATCCCGCCCGTGGTCGTGGGCCTGTTCCTCTTCGGCTTCGCCAACGGCGCCTGGGACGTCGCGATGAACGTCCAGGGCGCGGTGGTGGAACGCCGCCTCGGCAAAGCGATCATGCCCCGCTTCCACGCGGGCTACAGCGTCGGCACGGTCGCGGGCGCCGCGGTGGGCGCGGCGGCGGTCGCCCTGCACATCTCGGTCACGGCCCACCTGATCGGCGCGGCCCTGCTGGTCGCGGCGGCCGTGATCGCATCGGTACGCACGTTCATCCCGGACGACTCCGACGCCCCGGCAGCGGCCCCGCACAGCTCCCCCGCCCCATCGTCCACCGGCGCGACGATGCTCACTGCCTGGCGGGAGCCCCGTACGCTGCTCATCGGTCTCTTCGTCCTGGCCTTCGCCTTCGCGGAGGGCGCGGGCATCGACTGGATCAGCGTCGCCATGATCGACGACTACGGTACGGCCGCGACGACCGGCACCCTCGCCTTCGCCCTCTTCCTGACGGCGATGACCGTGGGCCGCTGGTTCGGCCCGCCGCTGCTCGACCGCTACGGCCGCGTGGCGGTGCTGCGAGCCCTGGCCGTCCTCAGCCTCACCGGCCTGCTCATCTTCATCTTCGGCCCGAACACGGCCACAGCCTTCGCGGGCGCCCTGCTCTGGGGCCTCGGCGCATCCCTCGGCTTCCCGGTCGGCATGAGCGCCGCAGCGGACGACCCGTCCCGCGCGGCACCCCGGGTCAGCGTGGTGGCCTCGATCGGCTACTGCGCGTTCCTCGGCGGACCGCCTTTGATCGGCTTCCTCGGCGACCACATCACGGTCCTGAAGGGCCTGACGGCGGTGGCGATGGTCCTGGCCGTGGCCACCACGATCGCCGGATCGATCCGGCCTCTGCCGAACCCCGACCCCACGTCGCTCGAGTCCACCGGCTCGCCGGTGACCGTCCGCAACCCCGGGTAAGACGCGCCTGAACCACCGCCGGCTCCGGCCACAGGTGCACGATCGCACCGCGCCCGACCCAGGCCGCAGTGCCGTGCGGGCACTGCGGCCGTCCCGGCAGTGGCTGGTGGGGAGCCGCGGCCGGCCCCGGACCGGGGCTCGGCCGCATGAGGGCCTGCCCAGTCGACGTCCTTGTCGAAAGCGTCCGCCTCAGCCCAGGTCGAACTCCCCGCCACGGATCGCGTCGACGAAGGTGCTCCACTCGTCGGCCGAGAAGCGGAGTGGCGTGCCCTCCGTGTTCTTCGAGTCCCGGATCAGGTAGTCGTCGCCCACCTTGGCGACCTCCACACAGGTGCCGTTGGCGCAGCGCCGGCTTCGGCGCCAAACCGGCTGTTCCGTCGACTTAGCCATGTGGTGCTCCTCCGTGACGGTTGACGGCTCCACGGTAGGCGACATCGACGGGATGCGGCAGAAGGGCGCCGGTGAGTGAACCGCACTGAACACGGGATAAGCGGCTTATAACCCGATTTGTGAGTTAGGTTTGACCACTTCACGCACGGATTGGCATCTCTTTCGTGCGCGAAGCGGCTGATGAGTACTCCGGACGGCCTATTACCGCACTCCCGCGGACGACGGGAGTAGAGAGCCGGAGGTCACCTGCAAAGCGACAGGTATGCCGCCGGCCACCGACCGGAATGAGATCATCGCGCGATCAGCCGAACTCCCCCCGCTTGACGCCGTCGATGAAAGCGGCCCATTCCGCTGCGGTGAAACGGAGCGACGGAAGGTCCGGGACCTTCGAGTCCCGGACGAAGTACTGGCCCTCGCTCTCGGCCACCTCGACACAGGATTCGTTGGCGCACCGACTGCTCTTGCGCCACTCCAGCTTCGGAAACTCGATCATCTTCGCTCCTCCGTAGCGGGTACGTGCCCCACGGTAGGCGACGCCCGCACGGGCCAGCCGGGATCGGAAGGAGCGTCGTGATCAGGAGATCCGGAGCCGGACGCTATGACCGCCCTGCGCACGGTCTGTCACCTTCCATGCGCAGGGCGGTGCGACGCCGGAACCTAGAACTCGCCCGCCATCACGCCCGCGACGAAGTCCGTCCACTCCTGTTCCGTGAACGCCAGCGCCGGAACTCCGGGCTGCTTGGAGTCACGAACCAGGACGACACCGTCGTAACGGGCCACCTCGACGCAGGAGCAGTCGGCGCACCGGCTGCTCCTGCGCCACCGGGTCGGGGTACCACTGTCCATCTTCATCTGCAATTCTCCGTGAGTACGCACGACCATACCGGCCGCGCATACGTTGAATGAACTGATAACCAGGACGCAAGGTGTCCGTCTCCTTCCGCCCGATCCGCGAATCCGATTGTGTCGGTTTCGCCCTACTGCCGTCCCGCCGTGCTCCGGATATGGTTGTCCTGCACGGTGAATGGGGGTGACATGCTCAGGTGTTGCCGCTACGGTGCCGGCGATTCATATGGAACGCCCGACGCGAACTCCATAATAAGAGTTTCGCCGAGGGCCGGCATTGACTTCGAGAATACCGGGCACCACCGCCGGCCGCCAGCAATGCCGACACAATCAATACCCGGAGCACTCGATATTTTCTACGGTGACGACCACGTCAAACAATTGCGGTTGCCGGAACAAGCAGCCGGACGAGACGTCCGTGAGCGCCGGGCACATCCGGACCCGGTAGAACTCGCGAGCACGTGACGCATGGACCACGACCTCCGGTCACGCAGGTCAGCGACCTGGCCCGGAAGCATCCGGGGCACACGCTTTCCCGCACGTCGACAATCGAGCACAGCTGTGGATCAGAGCCGGACGGCGCATCGGCCCTCGAATAGCGAAATGGCCGCCGGGTCCCTCGAACATCGAACATTCGTCGAGGAAGCCCTGGCGGCCATCACATCATTCGAAGGTGAACTGACCCTCGTTGACTCCCCGCACGAAAGCGTCCCACTCATCCGGGGTGAAGCGCAGCGGCGCGACGGCCGGGCTTTTGGAATCGCGGATGAGGTACTCGTCGGCAACGCGCGTCACCTCGATGCAGGTGCCGTTGCTGCAATACGTGCTCTTACGCCACTCGGGCGTCTCGTTCATGGCCACGGTCTCTCCGATTCAGATGCGTGCCACCATTGGCACACCAGTCACATCATCAACGACTCATCAGCGGGTTGGTGATTTTGTCTCCAGTTCCTTGATACGGGTGTCGACGAAGTCGATCGTGTCGGCTTCGTTGGTCGACAGATTCCAAAGCTGTTCGAAACGGGAACGGTGCCGCGTGGTGCTCGCCTTGTCCTCGACGATCTCGTCGGTCATGGCGTTCTCGCGGTAGAGGACCTCGCTGTCGGCTCTGTTCTCGCTCAGCGCGACGAGGTCGTAGCTCCCGTTGTTGGGGATCGGGTAGTCCAGGTCGAACGGCAGCATGCGCAGATGGATGTGGTCCTGCGTGGCCAGCGTCTGCATCTCCTTCAGCTGGCCGGCGAAGACGGTCGGCCCACCGATCGGCCGCATGAAGACCGACTGCTCCAGAAGCACATAGACCTGCACGTCGTCCAGCCTGGCCATCAGGGTCTGGCGGCGCCGTTCCCGGGCCCGCAGCAGTACCTTGACCCGGTCGTCGCCGATGTCCTCGCGGAACTTCCCGGTCAGCGCCTCCGCGTACTGCGGAATCTGCAGGAAGCCGGGGAGGTAATAGATCGAGTAGGCGCGGATCGCCACCGCTTCGGCCTCGTACTCGATCAGGCGGCGGGTCGCGTCCGAGAGCTGATCGCGATACTCCTGCGCCTGGTACCAGGCCTGCCGCTGACGCATGCGCGCGACCTTTGCGGCGGTGAGCAGCTCGCTCACGCTGTCGCGGTCTTTGATGCCGTAATAGCCGAGCAGCGGGCGCAGATCGTTGGGGGCGATCGTCACATCGCCGTTCTCGATCCGGATGACCTTGCTGAGGGACCACTCCATCTCGTCCGCGACCTGCTGCTGCGTCAGCCCCTTGGCTTCGCGTGCCTCACGCAGAGCCAAGCGCACGCGTCTACGCGCGACGGTGGGCGTGACGGCCTCAGTCATAGGTCCTTCAGAGTTTCGATGGAGTGACGCGCGGAAGTTCCGATGAGAACGACGGCTGGAGCTGAGAACGACGGGATCGAGGCTGCGACCTCGCTGTCTGCCAGTACGCAGCAAGCGAGGTCGCGCGCCACTCTACTCATCGTCATATCAGAACGAACGAGCCCCTGCGCAAGGTTCATCGAAAAGAGACAAGTGAAGCGCTACGGACTCGCAGTGATCATCAGACGACTGCCAGGCCCCGTGCCGGCCGCGTCGGGCCGGTGTCCTCGATGGCCCGTCGCAGAGCCCTCGTGACCTGGTTGAACACCCGCGGATCGGGAGACGAGTACAGCAGCACCGGCATCCCCCGGTACGTACCCTGCAGACTCCACCGCCGAGCCGATCGACTGCTCCGCGCGGCTACCACTATCGAGGCGATGAGGGCCGCAACGGCGGCCGCCACGTAGCCGGCAGCGGGTCCGGCGATGCTCCAACTTGCCACCGTCAGAGTGACGAGCCCGGCCGCCGTCGCCGCCAGACCGGCGACGCTCGAGCCGGTCGGCTCTCCCCGTACGAGAGTGACGTCGCGGAGCTCCCGGACGGCGAACATCCGGGTGGAGCTCGGGGTGCGCCAGATGAAGTGATCGTCGGTGAGCAGTGCGTCGGGGCCTCGGTAATAGGTGCGCATGGAGCCACTCCTTCCATTCGCTTCGCGGGGAAGGAAAGTCGCGGCCGCGGCCGGCGCGTTTCCCGCCCTGCCCGAGAAGGTGTGCCGAGAGAGACGACGGCACCCGGTTGCCGCCGGGTGCCGGTGCTTCACCTCTCTCGTCTTCCCCCTTCTACCTGCGTCCAGTACAGCAGGCGAGGAAGCTGATCGCCATACCTCAACATGCCATATCGCAGATTGCGTACACGCAGGTCAGGCAGCGGCCGAGTCGTCCCATGACGACGGCGGCCGCGCATCCTCGATCGCCCGCCGCAAAGCGCGGCTGACCTGGTTGAACACGCGGCCGTCGAACGCTTCGTAGAGCCGAACCGCCTCGCCGCGGTACACACCCTCGAGCACCCACGCCCGGGGCCGGCCTCGCCGGTACATCGCCACGGCGGCGACCGCGAATCCCGAGGCGCCGAGGAATGCGACGCCGTACACCAGGGAAACCGATCCGAGGGACCAGGCTGCCGCGATCAGGAGCACGGCCGCACCGGCGGCGTACGCGACGGGCAGCCCGGAGTTGTCGGCCTGCGTGATGCAGACATTGCGCAGGTCGCGCACCTGAAAGGCCTTTGTCGCGCTCGGTGTGCGATGCACGAAGTGCTCACTGGTCACCATCGCGTCGGGCCCACGGTAGTAGAGGCGCATGCGATCACCCCTTTCCTGCTTCCAGCGCGGAAGCGAGGAGAGGAAAGGCGAGCCATCGTTGGCGCAGGGAAGGTTCCCCGCCTCGCTCGTACGTCACTCCGGGCGGTCCGGGAAGCCGACAACGGCACCCGGTTGCCGCCGGGTGCCGTTGCTGTCTCTTCCTCGGCTCCGCTTGCCCTCAGTACAGCACGCCACCGCGCTGTTCGCCACACTTCAACCTGCCACCTCGCAGATTGCGTACCGGCGGTCCGCGGGGTTCAGCGCGCCAGCAGGACCAGCGCCAGGGCGATCGCAGCCGGGATGACCTGCACGAACAGGATCCGGCGGGTGGCGGTCGCGGCACCATAAATTCCGGCGATCATGACGCAGCACAGGAAAAACACCTGGAACGCCAGGCTGCCCGAGATGAGACCATAGAAGAGGCCGGCCGCCAGGAAGCCGTTGTAGAGGCCCTGGTTCGCCGCCAGGGTGGCGCTCTGCGCCGCGAACTCTGGGGTGGTACCGAACGTGGCCCGCACCCGATCTGTCCGCCAGAGGAACATCTCCAGGACGAGAATGTAGACGTGGATGAGGGCTACGACGCCCACCATGATCTGCGCAGCCAGCTCCATGCGGCACACCTTATCGATCAAGAAATCGACTCCCGTAACCGCCGCCACCACGCGTTTCACCGTCATGGGCGCCGGGTAGGCCCAGGGACGATCGAGCGGCACGAACGGGACGAATGCAGCCGGACCACGGCCTGGGGAGGGTGAGCACCATGGAGAGCCGACTGAGAATCGCCGGCCAGGCGGTGCAACCCGTCCTTGTGATGTTCCCCTTGGGATTGTTCTCCATGGCCGTACTCTTCGACGTCGCAGATCTGCTCGGCGGCCCCGCCATTCTCGGCGCGCTCGCGTACTGGAACATCGTCGCCGGGCTGGTGGGCGGCGTGCTGGCCGCCCTCGCCGGAGCAGTCGATCTGATGTTCGTGCCGAACGGCACGGCCGCCAAGCGGATCGGCGTGCTGCAGAGCCTGGCCAACATGGGTGTCCTGATCCTCTTCGCGGTGATCCTCATGCTGCGCATGCGCACCCCCGACCGCGTGGCCGGCGGTGGCCTCCTCGCCGTCGAAATGCTCGCGCTCGCGGGCGCCGTCTTCGGCGCCTGGTACGGCGGCGAGCTCGTGAACCGCCGCGCTGCCACGTTTGCCCGTGCCCGCGCCGGGAACCGCTCCTACTGACGGGGCAACACCGCCGCGCGAAAGGGGAAACCGATAATGGCCACCTCCATCAAGGGCAAGCGGGTCGCCTTCCTCGCGACCGACGGCGTCGAGGAAGTGGAGTACACCGAGCCTCGTAAGGCCGTCGAATCGGCCGGTGGCACGGCCGAGCTCATCTCCATCAAGAACGGCGAGATCCAGGCCGTGAACCACATGGACAAGGCCGGCACGTACCCGGTGGAAAAGCAGGTGAAAGACGCCGACGCCGACCAGTACGACGCCCTTGTCCTGCCCGGCGGCGTCGCCAATCCGGACTTCCTGCGCACCGATGCGGACGCCGTCCGATTCGTTCGCTCGTTCTTCACCGCGGGCAAGCCGGTCGCGGCGATCTGCCACGGCCCCTGGACCCTGGTCGAGGCGGGCGTCGTCGACGGCCGCACGCTGACCAGCTGGCCCAGCCTGCGCACCGACCTCGCCAACGCCGGTGCCACATGGGTCGACGAAGAGGTCTACGTCGACCAGGGCCTGGTGACCAGCCGCAAACCCGACGACCTCCCCGCATTCTGCGCCAAGATGCTCGAGGAAATCGCCGAGGGCGCGCACGAGAAGCAGACCGCCTGACCCCATTCACGGGTACGGACACAGCAAACGAAAGTGGCGCACGGACGAA
>NZ_JADMLH010000031.1 GCF_016464385.1 Nucisporomicrobium flavum
CCAAGCGGTGATCGCCCTGGCCCGCCGCCTGATCGACGTTATTTGGGCCCTGCTGCGCGACGGCCGTGAGTTCCATCCCTCACCACCGCTCACCGCGAACGCGGCTTGACATGGTCATTGAAACTCCTCGTTCGGTGATTCGTTCGCTGATTCGGCCGGTTGCTCGGCGACGTCGCGGTAGTTGTCGAGCGCGCGGCTCCAGAAGGTGTCCAGCTGGTCGCGCAGGGCGGCCACGCCGGCCGGGTTGAGCCGGTAGACCCGCCGGGTGCCGGTCGCGTGATCCGTGACCAGGCCCGCCTCCTTGAGCACCTTCAGGTGCTGGGAGACGGCGGGGCGGCTGATGGGCAGCTCGTCGGCGAGCTCACCGACGGCGCGGGGGCGTTCGGCGAGGCAGGCGACGATGGCCCGGCGCGTGGGATCCCCGAGCGCGTTCCACCCGTCGTCGGATTGGTAAGTTGCCACGAACGGTAAGCTACGACTTACCGAGCACGGCGTCAAGGGGCATCCGGCGTCTCACCCGCGACTCGCAGAAAATCTTGTCGGCGGTTACTAGATTTCCTGCCCGTCGTCGACTAACGTTCCTCAGGTCGAGAACGAAGAACAAAGACGCGGACGGACCGCCCGAAAGTGGCGAAGGATCGGGGCCGAGCACGTTGCGGCCCCGGTCGCACCACCATCAGCAGGCCGGGCCGAGGTGATTTCCGGGGCTCGACCTGAAGCAGTGCGCAAACGATGAGAACGCAGAGGAAAGGGAGGGCCGTACACCGTTGGATCGCCCGCTCGCGACCGGGAGACCGGCCGGGCGGATACCGCAGTGTCCCTCGATTGCGAGGTGGTCTCCGGTCACGCTTATGCGATCCCCGCACCCTGAGCCGTCGTCAGCGGCCGGCGCGGAGAAGAATTGCCGGTACACATGCCGGTAGATGGTGTTTCAGACCCGTAACCCTGGGCCCCGGCGCTGTTGGCGCCGGGGCCCTCGACATGGAGGTGGCATGGCCCAACCCGACGACATGCTCGACGACGAGAACTACCCCGCCTACACGATGGGCCGCGCCGCGGAGATCGTCGGCGTCTCCCAGGACTTCCTCCGCCGGCTCGGCGAGGCGAAACTGATCGACCCGTTCCGCTCCGCGGGCGGCCACCGCCGCTACTCGCGCTACCAGCTGCGCCTCGCGGCCCGCGCCAGGGAACTCTGCGACGAAGGCACCGACATGGCCGCCGCGTGCCGGATCATCATCCTCGAGGACCAGCTCGAAGAGGCCCTCCGTCAGAACGAGCGCTACCGCACGGCATCACGTACGACCGAAACCCTCTAGCCGCCGCACCGGCCCTGCCGTCACCCCTCACGACCAGGGCCGGTCAATACTTCGAGGCGGCTACCTCACGCTCACAGTCGCCCGACGCGTCCAACGCCTTGGCGACGTTCTCGCTGTCATCGATCGAGTCACCGTCCATCTTGATCCCCTTGGCCTTGAGACACTTGTTCACGGCGCGCGCGAAGTCGGACGCCTTCGGA
Source organism: Nucisporomicrobium flavum (assembly GCF_016464385.1). Lineage (GTDB taxonomy): Bacteria > Actinomycetota > Actinomycetes > Mycobacteriales > Micromonosporaceae > Actinoplanes > Actinoplanes flavus_A. The sequence continues at coordinate 1,517 of NZ_JADMLH010000031.1, forward strand.
TTGGCCGGATCCTTCTCCCACTCGGGCAGCGGCAGATACTTCTCCTCGCACTCCTTCAGCGCGGCGGCTTTCTTATCGTCGACGTGACGCCCACGAGCCGCCGCATCCTCGGCTTTCTTGGCATCCACCCGCGTATAGCCATGCGCCTTCAAGCACTTGTTGTACGGCGCCCACAAAGCGTCCTCATCCGCGGCGGTCATATCGAACCGATACCGCGGTCGGGTCGAGACAGGCCCGGCGCTCGCCGAAGGACTGGCGCCGGCGCTGATGCCGGTGCCGGCGCTGGCCAGCGTCGCCACTTTCGCCCCGGTGCTGTCGTCGTTCCCGGTTGTGGCCGGCGAGGTGCACGCCGAGAGTGCGGTGAATGCGATCGCGGCAACGACCGTACGGCTTCCACGCATGGCCTTCCTCCGTGTTCAGGCGGGCCGGACGGATTTCCGGCCGTCACGGAGTCAGGGTGGTCGCCGTACGTTTGAAACTTGTCAGGTTCGCGGTCCCTGGAAGGGCATATGGGTGGACGCATGATCCAGACTGCGGGGGTGCACGACACACCCGAAGCGAACGAGGCACTGCGCTGGCTGGCGGAGCAGGGCGTCACGCCCCTGGCTCCGGGACGATGGAAGCAGAGCACCAACGATCTCGCCCATGAGTGGGCGGCCGCGTTGCTGGATGACGATCGCCTGACCCCGATGCAGCGGCTGCGGTGGGGCTTCGGCCTCCTCGACCTGCTGGACGAGTACTGGGTGACCGTCGAGCTTCGCTGGTTCGTCACCGGACAGGCGGATCCGGCGATCAGCGCCGCCTTCTGGGCTGCCTGTCGGCAGCGCCTGGAGGCCGTCGAGGCAAGCGAGCAGCTGCAGTACTCGCTGTGGGTCGACTGGTTCGAAGATCAAGATTCGTCCGGTACGGCCTTCGCCGCGGTGCTCGGCGACGACGTACGGTCCAGGCCGGACCTGCGCGTGCTGGCCACCGGCCCGCTGCACCGCAGGGCCGCCCGGGTCCTCGAGATTTCGGGGCCGGTCCGCTGGGCCGACAAGCATGATGTGTACGAGGCCGTCGCAGCCGTGGAAGAGCTGCATCCGGCGTTGTTCAAGGGCCTGCGCACCAGCTACCACGACGTCTACGGCGACCTCGAACCGGCGGCCGCGCTCGGCCTGCTGGATCGGTTGGACCTGCCGCCGGAGACCGAGCACCTCGCCGAGCTTCGCGCGGTTCTGAAGACCGGCGCCCGCAGATCCGGCTAGAGGCTTCGGCGTAGCGCGGCATGGGCGCTACAGGGTGTCCCGCACCCAGCTGACGCCGCAGGCGAGCGCGATGAAGATGACGACGGTGCCGATGCGGAGCCAGGGGACGTCGTCGATGCGCCGGTCGACCCCGATGGAGATGCTGATGCCGAGGCAGGCGGCGAACATCAGGCAGAGGAAGGCGGTCAGGGCGTTTTCGGCTGCGCTGTCCTCGGACCAGTAGGCCCACGCACCGAGGACCGTGGCTCCGAGCAGCAGGGCGGAGAGGATGGCCAGCGGCACCGCGATGCGCCAGCGTCGGAATGCGTTCATGACTCCCTGCCGTCGATCCCACCGGAAGCATCTGCGCCGCGCTGGAGCTTGCGGGCCGCCGCGTCGATGTCGGCGCGTTCCTCAGGCGACATGCGGTCCTGCGACTGCTGGGCCTCCTGGGCTGCCGCAGCCAGGGCCTGGCTGTGCCACGGATTGTTCGCGGCCGACTGCAGACCGGCTTCGCCGTTGAGCACCGTACGTGCGAGCGATCCGAGCGCGTCGTCCTTGCCCCGGGTCGCGGCCAGGTGACGCAGCACCGAGCGGGCGAGCGGGTCCTGGGTGATGTCGCCGTTCATCGGCGGGTCGGGTCCTTCCTCGGGTCAGTAGCCGGCGGGGTGCTTGTAGGGCTGCACGGTGGGAAGATCCTTCACGGCGAGCGTGGCCTTGATACCGGTGATCGAGCCGCCGATCAGCTTCAGCAGGTCTTCCGCGTTGCCGAAGAAGCTGGAGATCTCCTTGTAGAGGTCGTACGCCTGCCAGGTGTAGTAGGCGGCGACACCGTACCCGGCGATCGGCCCGACCACGGTCTCGATGGTCGCGGTGCCGACCGCCGCCGAGGCGTTGATGATGATCAGGACGTCGAGCAGGTCGCTGATCAGGCCGCTGACCACGTCGAGCAGCTTCTTCACCGCCTCGGCCGCCTGCAGGTACAGCTCGTTGAAGTGCCGGCACGCGTTCTGCAGGTCCATCGCCGCGCCGCCGAGCGCGAGCTGGAACTCCTGCTCGGCCTCGGCGGCCTTGCCGCGCCACACGGCCGGTACGTCGGCGGCTGCCGCGGTGAGATTGCGGCCGATGTCGTACGCGGCAGCTCCGGCCAGGCCCATCGCGTTGCCGCAGTGGACGTACGCCTTCCAGTCGCCGCTGAACTGCGACGCCCAGCCTTCGAACGGGTCGTAGCTGAACAACCAGATGCTGACCTGCCGCAGCCACGCCGACGGACTGATCAGGTCAGCCAACGGGTTGATCGACCACATCTCAACGCCGATCGCGTACTCCGGGTTCTTCAGATGCGCGGTCGGCTCGGCCACGTCGGTGAAGCCCGAACGCCGGCCTCGCAGATCAGGCCGTCCCTGGCTCAGCGTGCCCCGCAACGAGATGGGGTCCTTCGCGCCGGGATACCCCGCGTCGAGGCGGGCGGCGGAACCTTCGTCGGTCCGGGCATAGTCCTTCTGCGCGGCGTTGATCTGGGTGCCGGCCCCTTGGGCGAGGTCTTTGAGTTGCGTCAGGGCGTCGGTGACCTCACCGTACGCATGCTTGTGCGGCGAGATGAGCCGCATGATCAGCCCAACCTCGGTGAAGCTCAGGTCGCAGTGCTGACGCGTGTAGTCGAGGCTGTCCGACGCATCGCCGCTGGCCCGCACGAAGACGTTGTACAGGCTGTTGAGCCCGGCAGCGTCAACGGAGAACTCGCTCATGATCCCCCCATCGGATCAGCGGACAGCACCGTCGCCCCAGAGACCGGTCAACGGCTCGACGTTATCCCGTCGACGCTCAACGAGTACGTGCACGCTCTGACCGCCGCTCACTACGGTGAGATCATGCGTTTCCTCAAGCGCTACCTTGCCCGCGAGACGTTCACAATGCTTACCGATCCAGGAGCCACCCGTGGCCATCAGCAGGAGTGCGAGGTTCTGGCACGGCCAGAATGACGAGGATCTTGCCACCTACCTCAGGGACTTCCGGGCCGGCGGCTACCCCGTCGAGCACGTCCGGCGGCTCGCCTGCGCACTGTGCGGCAACGCAACCTTCCTCGCGCTCGTCGACGACGAGCAGGGTGCCGCCGCCGCAGACTGCCTGGAGTGCGGTGCCAGAACTCTGGTAGCCGACAGCGCCGAGCACATCGACGACGCCGAGCTGGAAGGATGCGCCTGCCCCTGCGGCGGAGAGACCTTCACAGCCAGCGTCGGCTACGCCATGACGCAGGACGACGAGGTGCGTTGGATCAGCCTCGGACTTCGCTGCCTGAGCGACGGCACTCTCGGCGTCTACACCGACTGGAAGATCGACTACACCCCCACCGAGCACCTCTTCTCATCCAACTGATCGACGACTTGCGCGAAATGGGAGCGTCAGTCGATCAGACCGCAGCGGATGAGTTGGCCCAGCAATTGCTGGACCGCAGGGGCACAGCGGTTCGTGTCTGTGGCGGTGAACCACACAATCTCCGCGATCTCACCAGCGCTGGCGGGCACTGCGTTGCTCCGGCCGGTGAAGCAGACGAGCCGAACGTCAGTACCTGGTCGGCCGTAAGCGACGGTGATGACCTCGGCAAAGAGCGTCAGATCCGCGTGGATGCTCGCTTCACTGGCGTGCGTGGCGCTCCGCGGTCGCTGGCCCTCAATGCTGCGGATCGGTGGGGTGTTGGTGCGCCGGACGACTTTGACGTCGCCCTCGGACCACGCACCGGTGTTCGACGCCCGCCGCTGACGCTGCAGCGCTGCGTGAGCACCTGGACGGAGGCTGTGCGCCGGTGGAGGTGGACGACGATATCGAGCCGGTGAACGCCTCGACGTTATCCCGTTCACGCTCAACGACTACATGCACGCTCCGGGCGTACGCGAAGCGGCGGCCACGTCGGCTGGAAGCCGAGCGTGACCGCCGCTCACTACGGTGAGTCCGAGGCCAGGGTGGCGGCCTGTGGAACGTCAGACGTTGTAGTACATCTCGAACTCGTGCGGGGTCGGGCGGAGGCGGACCGGGTCGATCTCGTTGGCGCGCTTCCAGTCGATCCACGTCGAGATCAGGTCGTCGGTGAAGACGCCACCGGCGGTGAGGAAGTCGTGGTCCGCCTCGAGGGAGTTGAGGACCGCGTCCAGCGAGCCCGGGACCTGCTTGACCGAGCCCCACTCCTCCGGCGGCAGGTCGTACAGGTCCTTGTCGATCGGGGCCGGCGGCTCGATCTTGTTCTTGATGCCGTCGAGGCCGGCCATCATCTGGGCCGAGAACGACAGGTACGGGTTCGACGACGGGTCCGGCACGCGGAACTCGACGCGCTTGGCCTTCGGGTTGCTGCCGGTGACCGGGATGCGGGTGCAGGCCGAGCGGTTGCGCTGCGAGTAGACCAGGTTGACCGGGGCCTCGTAGCCGGGCACCAGGCGCCGGTACGAGTTGACCGTCGGGTTGGTGAACGCGAGCAGCGACGGCGCGTGGTGCAGGAGGCCGCCGATGTACCAGCGGGCCATGTCGGACAGGCCGGCGTACCCGGTCTCGTCGTAGAACAGCGGCTCGCCGCCCAGCCAGAGGCTCTGGTGGGTGTGCATGCCGGAACCGTTGTCGCCGAACAGCGGCTTCGGCATGAAGGTCGCGGTCTTGCCGTGCTCCCAGGCGGTGTTCTTGATGATGTACTTGAACATCTGCATCTGGTCGCCGGCGTGCAGCAGCGTCGAGAACTTGTAGTTGATCTCGGCCTGGCCCGCGGTGCCGACCTCGTGGTGCGAACGCTCGACGGTGAAGCCGACGTCGATGAGGCGGCGGACCATGGCGTCGCGCAGGTCGGAGTAGTGGTCGACGGGGGCGACCGGGAAGTAGCCGCCCTTGTACGCGGTCTTGTAGCCGCGGTTGCCGCCCTCCTCCTCCTTGCCGGAGTTCCAGGCGCCCTCGATCGAGTCGATGTAGTAGAACGACTCGTTCGCGGAGGTGGAGTGGCGGATCGAGTCGAAGATGTAGAACTCCGCCTCGGCGCCGAAGTACGCCGTGTCCGCGATGCCGCTGGAGGCCAGGTAGGTCTCGGCCTTCTTCGCGACGTTGCGCGGGTCACGCGAGTACGGCTCGCGCGTGAACGGGTCGTGGATGAAGAAGTTGAGCGCCAGCGTCTTCTGGATCCGGAAGGGGTCCACGAAGGCCGTGGTGACGTCCGGCAGCAGCATCATGTCGGACTCGTGGATGGCCTGGAACCCGCGGATCGACGATCCGTCGAAGGCGAGGCCGTCGGTGACGACGCTGTCGTCGAACGATTCCACCGGCATGTTGAAGTGCTGCATCACGCCGGGAAGGTCACAGAACCGTACGTCGACGAACTTGACGTCCTCGTCTTTGAGGTATCGCAGGAGTTCCTCGGGATTGGCGAACACACGTCCTCCTGGCACGATTTTTTGTACGCGGGGCGGCGCGGGCCGCCTCGTGGCTAGGCTGGTCGCGACGCTATGGGCTGGCCGTTGCCCGGGCGTATCCCTATTGTTTCCGCCGTGTTACGGAGCCTGTGAGTCGCGTGACCATGAGCGACCCTAGCGTCCGACCGGCACCCCGGGGGCCGGTTCACGGCACATCAGCCTCCGGCGATTACGCTGATCAACCGTGGCGACCCGCGCGATCGACCCGGCCCGTTTCGAGCCCTCCGACTTCGGCCGGCGCTTCGGCGCGCTCCTCATCGACTGGGCGTTGTGCCTGCTGGCCGCGAGCTTCTACGCGGACCCGCGGGTGGTGGCCTGGCCGCCGGTCGTCGTGCTGATCTTCCTGAACGCGTTCTTCATCGGCCTGTTCGGACAGACGCCCGGCATGGCGCTCGCCCGGCTGCGCTGCGTCTCGGTCACCGACGGCGGCGCGATCGGCATCCCGAAGGGCCTGCTCCGCGGGGTCCTGCTGGCGTTACTCGTGCCCGCGGTCATCATGGACGCCGACCGCCGCGGCCTGCACGACCGCGCCGCCGGCTCGATCGTCGTGAAGCTGCCCCGCCCCGGCACCGCCTGACCCGGCCGGAAGCCGCGCCGGCAACCACACCAGCAGCGCGAGGCCGAACAGCACGTACAGGTTCGCGCCGAGCACCGCGAGCGGCGGCTTGGGGCCACGCTCGTACAGGAAGACGATGTGGGCGCTGAGCAGGGCGTACGTGGCGACGCCGAGGGAGAGCACCCGCCGGTCGGCGCGGGCCACCTCCACGCAGCGGACCAGGGCCGGCAGCAGCCACACCCAGTGGTGCACCCACGTGACCGGGCTGATCAGGCAGCCGACGATCCCGGTGAGCGCCAGGCCGCCCAGCGGGTCCGCCCGGCGTACCCGCCAGGCCCAGAGCGCCAGGACGGCCAGCACGCAGAGCACCCACAGCTGGGATTCCCACGCGTCCACCGGCAGCCGGGCGAGCAGGCCGCGCAGCGACTGGTTGGAGACGTACTCGAGGTTGCCGACCCGGTTGGTGTCCCACAGCGCGGCCGTCCAGAACTCGCGCGAGGCGTCGGGCCAGACGGCGGCGGCACCCAGGGTGGTCACCGCGGCGGCCGCGACGGCGGTGCCGGCGGCACGCCAGCGCCGGGTGACCAGGAGGTACAGGATGAAGACGCCGGGAGTCAGCTTGATCGCGGTCGCGACCCCGATCCCGATCCCCGCCCACCGCCGGCCGCGTGCCACGCCGAACAGCACGTCGCCCGCGACAAGGGCGAGCAGCAGCAGGTTGACCTGGCCGAAGCCGAACGTCTCGCGGACCGGCTCGAAGATCAGCGCCAGGCAGGACGCGACGGCGACGGCGTACCAGGGGGTCCGGCCCTCGCGTTCGATCAGCGGCGTGACCAGCCATCGGACCACGACCACGGTCACGATCACGGTCGCGGCCGACGCCAGCGTCGCGATCGCCCAGAGCGGCAGGTACGCCATCGGGGCCATCAGGAGGCCGGCGAACGGCGGGTACGTGAAGCCGTACGGCGAGCCGGGCTTGAGGTAGTCGTACACCATGCCGCCGTCGCGGAACCAGTAGCGCACCGCCCCCGCGTAGACGGCCGAGTCGAAGTAGTAGTGCAGGATCGCGGCCCACACGAGCGTGCCGGCGGCGACGGCCCCCAGCGCGGCGACGGTCATGATCCGGCGGTTCACGCGACCACCCTACGGCGCCTGCGCACGGCCACGACCAGGAGCGTCACCAGGGCCGCCGTGACGATGAGGGCTCCCGGGAGGCGCGTGTAGAGCGCCCAGTTGTAGCCGGCCGGCGTGGTGAGCGTCGCGGCGAACGCGCACAAGCCGAGCAGCCACCGGTTCTCCGCGCGGGTGGCGGCCAGCACGGCGAGCGGCCACGTCGCGTACCAGGGATGGAAGACGGGGGCACAGAGCACGGTGGCCGCCAGGGCGAGGCCGGCGTGGCCGAGGGGGTCGTCGCGGCGCGCCCGCCACCACAGCACCACGAGCACGACAGCCAGGATCACCACCCCGATCAACCGCGTCACGGGTACGGCGGGCAGCCCCGTACCGAATTCGATCACGAGGCCGACGGCGGTGGACGGCGATCCCCACGTCACGCTGTCGCCGCTGCGCAGCAGCCCGGCGACCCAGCCGGCGCCGCGCCCGGACGCGACCGACAGGGCGGCCGTGGACAGCAGCAGCCCGCCACCGATCGCCCCGGCCGGGCGCCACAGGTCCCGCAGCGCGCGGCGGTCCGCGGGGAGCGCGGCGAGGACGGCGAACGGGACGACGACGATCGCGGTGGCCTTCACGCCGACCGCAAAGCCCAGCACCGCCCCGGCGACGGCCAGCCGCACCCAGAAGGCCCCGGCCGCCGGCAGCGGGACGGTACCGTCCGGCCGCCGCGGAGAGGGCGGCCGCGGCGCGGAGGCGCCGGCTGCCAGCGCGAGACCGGTCACGATCAGCCCGACCATCAGGGCGTCGTTGTGCGCGCCGGACACCAGGTGGACCAGGACGATCGGGCAGGCCAGCACCATCCACGTCGCGCGGGCCGGATCGATGCCGCAGCGGCGGGCCAGCGCCGGCACTCCGACGGCGATCAGTGCCACCCCGGCGACGGCGATCACCCGCAGCCCCGCCACCACCCCGGCGAGCGAGTCGCCGGCGATCGCCACCACGCGGGCGGCGAGCAGCAGGAACAGCGGGCCGTACGGGGCCGGCGAGTCCAGCCACGACGACGCGACCGAGCTCACCCACGGGCAGCCGAACTCACCGACCCCCGTCGCGTACGGGTCTCCCCCGGCGTACTGGACGTAGCCCTGGCACGCGTACGAGTAGACGTCCGCGCTGCCCAGCGGCAGGAACGGCAGCACCGGCAGGAACCACAGCCCGGCCGTGACCAGCGCCCACCGCGTCGAGGGCACCACATGCCGGCCGAACCACCACGCCGTGATGAGCGCCGCGGTGCCGAGCACCCAGAGGATCGGCAGCGCGACGCCACGCTGGCCGCTGAGCAAGGTCACCGGGTTGATGCTGGGCACCCGTTCGAAACCGGCGCCGCCGAGCCAGGCCGTGCCCGCCGTGGCCGCGCTGCCCGCCAGCCCACCCCAGCGGACGAGCCGGGGGGTCAGTCGCACGCGGGCACCTCCGCCGCGGGTGCGGGTGCCCGCAGCCAGCGCCACGAGCGCCGCGCCACCCAGATCACGCCGGCCGTGACCAGGAACGCGAAGGGCACCTGCAGCGGTTTCCAGGCGCCGTCGCCGTCGGGCAGGATCAGGAACATCGAGGCCACGACGGTGATCTCGAGCCGGCGCAGGCCGACCGTGGTCACGGCGAGCAGGGTGAGCGGCCAGAACAGGTACCAGGGCTGGGTGATCGGGGCCAGGAAGATGACCGCGAGGCAGGCGAGCCCGGCGCCGTGCAGCGGGTCGGCGCGCCGGAACCGCCACCAGATCACCACGAGCGCCACGAGCAGCAGGACCAGCGCGACGGTACGCAGCACCGGCACGACGTCGTAGCCCGCGCCGAACCACTTCCCGGCCGCGTTGACGGCGATGCCGACCGCGGTGGGCGGGGATGTCCAGCTGCGCGACTCGCCCGCGCCGGACAACGCGACCGCCCAGCCGAACCCGAGCCCCGAGACGACGGACAGGGCGGCCAGCAGCGCGACCGCTCCCCCGACCACGGCGCCGCCGCGGCGCAGGAACCGCAGCAGCCCGTCCCGGGTGAGCTCCAGGCCGCCGGCGGCGAGCAGGGCGGCGAACGGCAGGACCACCCCGACCGTGGTCTTGACCGCGATGGCGGCGCCCACCAGCGCACCCCCGGCGATCAGAACGGGTATCGGCCGCCGGCCCGCCACGAGCGCCAGACCGGCCGCGAGCAGCGCCATCGTCAGGGTGTCGTTGTGGCCGCCGCCGACGAAGTGCACCGGTACGAGCGGACAGCACAGCACCAGCCACAGGGCCTTCTCCGGCGCCACGCCCCGGCGGCGTGCGAGAGCCGGGACGGCTGCCGCGAGGGCGGCCACGGCGAGGACGGCGTACACCCGGAAGATGCCGAGCGCCACGGCCTGCGAGCCGAACGACGCGGCGAACCCGGTCAGCAGGATCCACAGCGGCCCGTACGGGGTGGGCGTGTCCCGCCACACCAGCGACACCGAGTCGAGCCACGGGCAGGGCTGGGCGGCGATCCCCACCTGCGACGGGTTGAAGCCCGCGTCGAACAGGGCGCCCTGGCAGGCGTACGCGTACATGTCCCGGCTGGCCAACGGCGGCACGGCGAGCAGCGGCACGATCCACAGCGCGGCCGTCACGAGGATCCAGCGGCGGGACAGCTCGAGGCGGCGGCCGTACCACCAGGCGGCGCACAGCGCGGTCAGGCCCGCGATCCACAGCAGCATGATCGCGACGCCGTCAGGGCCACGCAGGATGCTGACAACCGACACGCCCTGGCGGATCCACGGCGGCGCACCGAAGAGCACTGCGTCGGCCGCGCAGCACACCGCACCGAAGAAGCCCAGCCAGCGCACGCCGGCCGGACGCTGCAGCCACGAGCGGAGCCCGGCCGGGCCGGCCGCCCGGGAGCGCAGGCCGGTCACGGGTTCGCCCGCAGGATCGGCACACCCTCGACGGTCGTCTCGGGGTGGTAGTGGGCGGCCAGGTCGGCGGCGATCCCGCCGGACGGGTCGACCGCGGCCGGCGGGGTGTCGAGGACGACGAGCGCGGGCCGCTGCGGCGACGCCAGCATCGCGCGCAGCCGCGGCAGCGCGTCCGGGATCTTGTCGATCGGTTTACCCCACAGGTACGGATAGGAGGCCTCGCGGTCGGCCGCGAAGTACAGGTAGGCCTCGGACTCCAGCACGTAGATGCGGTCGTCCGGGCCGGTCGACGCCCTGATCACGGCCGCGATCCGGTCGTCGCGGGCCGCGAGCGCATCGTACGGGATCGTGTCGGCCCGGCCGCCCGGCGACATGGGTACGAGCGCCGCCAGCCACACCAGCGTCGGCAGGGTGGCGACGGCGGCGAGCGCCCAGCGCCACCGCACCGCCCGCACGCCGGCGACCGTCACGGCGGCGAGCACGACGAGCGCCGGCAGCGGCTGGACGAAGTAGTGCGGCCAGTACGAACCGCCGAGGTTGATGCCCACGAACCCGGCGAACAGCCACACCCCGAGCAGCCACCGTGCCCCGCGGTCCAGCACCCGCCAGCCAGGCAGCGACACCAGCAGGACCGGGACGACGCCGAGCGCGATGTCGCCCGCGTGCCGTCCGAGATCGGTCAGCCGGGTCGAGGTGTTCGAGCCCGTGCCGCCCAGGGCCGACAGCTGATAGCCGACGAGCGCCGTCCAGTACGCCGACCAGCCGACCGCCAGCCCGTGCAGCGCCGAGGCGAGCAGCGGCACCGCGACCCCGGCCAGGAACACCGGCACCGCCCGGCCGCGGCGGGCGAGGGCGAGGACCAGCACGCCGACGAGGACGCCGTCGATGCCGGACTGCTTCATGGTCAGCGCGACGCCGGCGAGCACCCCGGCGCCGGCGAGCCACCACAGCGACCGGCCCCGCCGCCACCACAACACGGTCAGCGCGATCGCCACCGTGGACGGGACGCTGGCGAGCAGCTCCCCGTTGAGCGTCATGCCCTCCAGGTGCGGGGCGACGCCGACGACCGCGTAGATCCAGGCCGCCACGGCACCGGCGGTCCGGCCCGCGAGCACCCCCGCGATCACCGCCACCGCGACGGTGATGATCGCGCCGGCCAGGACCACGCCGAGGCGGACCGCCCACCCGGACCCGTTGATCGCCAGCAGCGCCCGGTAGGTCAGCAGCAGCCCCTGCGGCCGGTCGAGCCACACGTCGGTGTAGAGCCGGTCGCCGCGCGCCCACTGCCGGGCCACGTACGCGTAGCCGCCCTCGTCGGTGGAGAGCCCGGTGAACAGGAACGGCACGCGCAGCAGCACCGCGACCAGCACGGCGCCGCCGATCGGCGCGACGGACCGGCGCGGCAGCGCCTCAGGCATCGAGGACGCGTTCCATCGCCGCGCGGGACCGCCGGGTGAGGCGCAGGTACCGGTCCACGAACTCGCCCGGGTCGCCGCCGCCGAGCAGCTGCACCACCCCGGCGAGCTCGACGCCGTGCCGGGGCAGCTGGTCGGTGGGGCGGCCGCGGACCAGGGTCAGCGCGTTGCGGACCTGAGCGGCCAGGGTCCAGCCGGCGGTCATCGCGGCGGCGTCGACGTTGTCGATCAGCTTGGCCTCCCGCTCCGCCGTGAGGGCCTCGAGGGTACGGGTGCGGCGCAGCCCCGGCAGCGCGTACGCGTGCCGCAACTGCAGCAGCTGCACGGCCCATTCGACGTCGGCGAGCCCGCCCCGGCCCAGCTTCGCGTGGGTGTTCGGGTCGGCGCCGCGCGGCATCCGCTCGGTCTCCACGCGCGCCTTGATGCGCCGGATCTCGATGACCTGCTCGCGGGTGAGGCCGCCGTCGGGGTACCGCATCGTGTCGGCGAGCCGCTCGAACTCGCGGCCCAGATCCTCGTCGCCGCAGACGAACCGTGCGCGCAGCAGCGCCTGCGACTCCCACACCTTCGACCAGCGGGCGTAATACTGCGCGTACGCGTTCAGGCTGCGGACCAGCGGACCCTGCCGTCCCTCGGGGCGCAGGTCGGCGTCCACCCCCAGCGGCGGGTCGGGGGCCGGCGCGCCGAGCGTGCGGCGCATCTCCTCGGCGATCGCCTGCGCGGTCGTGGCGGCCTGGCCCTCGGGGGCGCCCTCCGGCGGGTCGTAGACGAACAGCACGTCGGCGTCGGAGGGGTAGCTCAGCTCGTAGCCGCCGAGGCGCCCCATGCCGATCACCGCGAAGCGCAGGCCCTCCGGGCCCGGGTGGACCCGCCGGGCGGCGTGCAGCGCGGCGCCCAGCGTGGCGTCGGCGACGTCGGAGAGGGCGATGCCGATGGCGTGCACGTCGAGCGGGTTGGCGGGGGCGAGGTCGCCGGCCCGGCTCAGGATGTCGGCGCAGGCCAGCCGGAACAGCTCGCGGCGGCGCAGCGCGCGGACCGCGGCGATGGCCGGGCCCGGGTCGGTCGCGCCGTCGCGCAGGTGCCGGTCGGCGGCGGCCACGAACCCTTCGCGCAGCACCTCGCGCGGGCGGGGCTGCAGCTCGGCGTCGTTGGCGAGCAGGCGCAGCGCCTCCGGGTCGCGGATGAGCAGGTCCGTCGCGTACCGGGAGAGGCCGATGACGCGGGCCAGCCGGCGCGCGACCGGGCCACCGTCGCGCAGCAGCCGCAGATACCAGGGGGTGCTGCCGAGCTTGTCGGAGACCTGCCGGTAGTTGAGCAGCCCCCGGTCGGGCTCGGGCGCGTCGGCGAAGTCCTGCAGCAGCATCGGCAGCAGCGTGCGCTGGATCGCCGCGGTGCGGCTGACGCCGCCGGTCAGCGCCTGCAGGTGCCGCAGCGCGCCGGCGGGGTCGGCGAAGCCGAGGATTTCCAGGCGCCGCCCGGCCGACTCGGTGGTCATCCGCAGCGCCTCGGCCGGCACCCGGGCAACGGCCTCGAGCAGCGGTTGGTACAACAGTTTGACGTGCAGGCGGCGAACCTGCGCGGCGTGGCTCACCCAGTCGGACCGGAACGCCTCGACCGCGTCGCGCCCGCTGAGCGCCTTGTAGCCGAGGGCGGCCGCGAGCCAGCGCAACGCCTGCGGGTCGTCGGGCACGGTGTGCGTACGCCGCAGGTTCTGCAGCTGCAGCCGGTGCTCGACCGTACGCAGGAAGCGATAGCCCCGCAGCAGCGTCTCGCCGTCCTCGCGGCCCACGTACCCGCCCGCGACCAGGGCCCGCAGCGCCGGCAGCGTGCCGGGCTCCCGCAGGCTCTCGTCGACGCGGCCGTGCACGAGCTGGAGCAGCTGGACCGCGAACTCGATGTCGCGCAGGCCGCCGGGGCCGCGTTTGATCTCCCGGTCGACCTCCTTCGCCGGCACGTTGTCGATGATCTTCCGGCGCATGTCCCGGACGTCGGCGACGGCCTCGGGCCGCTCGGCGGCGTGCCAGACCAGCGGCGCGACGTCGTCGATCCACTCCTGGGCGAGCGCCAGGTCACCGGCGGCCGGGCGGGCCTTGAGCAGCGCCTGGAACTCCCACGTGCGCGCCCAGCGGCGGTAGTACGCCTGGTGGCTGGCGAGCGTGCGGACCAGCGGGCCCCGGTTGCCCTCGGGGCGCAGCGCGGCGTCGACCGGCCAGGCCACCAGCCCGCAGACCTCGATGAGGCGGGCGGCGACCGTGGTGCCGGCGCTCAGGTCCTCGTCGCCGGCCGCCACGAAGATGACGTCCACGTCGGACACGTAGTTGAGCTCGTTGCCACCGCACTTGCCCATGGCCACCACGGCGAGCCGAGGCGGCGGGGTCCGCTGCGGGAGCTCCGCCACGGCGATCGCGTACGCGGCGCACAGCGTTTCGTCGGCGAGCCGGGACAGCGCCGCCATGGTGGGCTCCAGGCCGCGACCGCCGGTGAGGTCGGCCGCCACGATGCGCAGCAGCGCCGTGCGGTACGCCGTGCGCAGCGCCGGCACGCTCGGCGGCCCCTCCCCCGCCGGGTCGTCGAACTCCAGGCGCCCCTCGGCGCTGGGCGGCAGCCCGGTCCGGGTGGTCGCGAGCACCCGCCACTGATCGGGGTTGGCCACGAGGTGGTCGCCCAGCGCGCTGGAGGCGCCGAGCACGGCGATGAGCCGGCGGCGCAGCCCGCCGTCCTCGGCGAGGGCCGCCACGATCGCGTCGGCGGCGGGGCTCGCCACGATCTCCCCGCCGGGCCCGGTCACCGGCCCGCCGTTGCCGCGCAGCGCCGCGCGGGCGGCCGCGTCGACCATCCGGTGCAGCTGGCGCAGCGCCAGGTTGGGGTCGGCGGCCCGGGACAGCGCCTGGATCAGCTCGGACGCGGGCGCGTCGACGGGCTCCTGCGCCTCGGTGTTCCACAGCCGCAGGCCGGCCGGCCCGAGCAGGTCGGCCACCCGGGCGCCGTCGTCGGCGAAGCCGTACCGGGCGAGCCGGCTGGGCCTGGTCATCTCACTGTCCCAGCAGCGGCAGCGTGCGCGGGGTGCCGGGGGCGGGGATGTCGGCGCCGGGCAGCTCGCCGCGGGCCAGCGCGGCGAACCGGGCGGTGAACGGCTGCCAGACCTCCTCGACGTCGGCGAGCACGTCGGCGGTGGCGGCGATGACGACCTCGGGGTCGTAGCCCAGCTCCTCGAGGACGGCCGCGTCCGACCGGGCCCAGGCGGCGATCATGCCGGCGTCGCACTCGATGTGGAACTGCAGGCCCCAGGCCCGGTCGCCGAGCCGGAACGCCTGGTGCGGGTAACGGCTCGAGGCGGCCAGCAGCACGGCCCCGATCGGCAGCTCGGTGATCTCGTCGGCGTGCCACTGCACCACGTCCGGCAGCAGCGGCACGTACTTGAACAGCGGGTCACCGTCCGCGGCGTCGCGGCGCCCCACCAGGCCCGGCCCGATCTCCGGGCCGGACGTGCTGCGCTCGACCAGCCCGCCGTGCGCCTGCGCCAGCAGTTGCGCGCCCAGGCAGACGCCGAGCGTCGGCACGTGGTGCCGGACCGCCTTGCGCAGCAGCCCTTCGAGCTCGGGGAACCAGGGCGCCCCGGGCCGGCCGTCGGCGTCGGCGAAGGCGCTCTGGTCGCCGCCGAGCACCACGAGGCCCAGGAACCCGTCCAGGTTCTCCGGGAGCGGCTCGCCCGCGTGCGGCCGTACGACCGTCAGCTCGAGCCCCGCCTCGGCGAACCAGTCGCCGAGCCGGCGCAGATCGTCGGACGGGTCGTTCTCGATCACCAGTGCTGTACCCACCCGTCGAGGCTATCGGGTGGGACCGACGGAAACCCCGCCCGCACCCCGTTCACGCGGCGTGGGACACGCTCCATCGGGCCACGACCTCGTCGCCCTCCGTCTCGCCCGTCTCGGCGAACCCGAGCGAGAGGTACAGCGCCCGGGCGGCCGCGTTGAGCGGCGAGTAACTGAGGGCGACGTTCGGGGTGCCCGGTTCGGCGGCGAGCCGGTCGCGCAGCGCGAGCACCAGCGCCCGGCCGATGCCCTGCCGCTGCCGCGACCGGTCCACGACGATCCCGCCGATCCACCGGCTGCGGTCGTCGTCCACGGCCCACATGCAGAACCCGGCGACCTGCCCGCCGACGGTGACGGCCAGCGGGTGCCACAGGCCGCCGTAGTGGCACAGGCAGAGGTAGTACGCGACGTCGCTGACGAACTCACGCTGCTCCGGCCGTACGGTCAGAGCGGCGCACGCACGCCAGTTGTCCGCGGTGACCGGCTCCAGGTCGATCTGCACGGCGCGGGCGGCGTCAGGCGATGCAGGCGCAGACGATCAGCGCGGCGCCGAAGTGCGAGGCCGCGCTGACCATGGCGCCCGGGTGCCGTTCCTGGGTGCAGATGACCTCGCCGAGCTTGCCCGGCGTCATCCAGTCGAGCACCAGGAACGCCAGGGCCATCACCGCGATGCCGAGCACGCCGAAGATGGCCGTGGAGGCCAGCCCTTCGCCGAAGTTCGAGTAGCTGGTGAAGATCGCCGTAAACACGATCGCCGCGATCCCCAGCTGGTTCGAGGCCAGGAGCAGGGCCGCGTTCGGGTTCTTGTCGACCCAGATCAGGTCACGCAGCTTGCCCGGGGTCAGCAGATCGACGAGCACGAAGCCCAGGGCCATCAGCCCGATGCCGACCGCGCCGAACACGATGCTGCGTCCGGCGCCCTCCAGCAGATTCTCCAGCACGGTGTCTCCCTCGCGATGACGTCAGAGGCACCGTATCGGACCAGCACAGGCGGGTGATCCACCGGCCGGGCGAAAGATCAGAGTGTCCCGAGGTAGCGCTGCCGCTCGTACGGCGTGACTTCGCGCCTGTACTGCTCCCACTCCTGCCGCTTGTTGCGCAGGAAGAAGTCGAACACGTGCTCCCCGAGGACCTCCGGGATCAGCTCCGACTTGGCCATCACGTCGATCGCCTCGGCCAGGTTCTCCGGCAGCGAGTCGTACCCCATGGCCTTGCGCTCCTGCGGCGACAGCGCCAGCACGTCGTCCTCGGCGCCCGGGGGCAGCTCGTACCCCTCCTCGATGCCCTTGAGCCCGGCGCCCAGCAGCACGGCGAAGGCGAGGTACGGGTTGGTCGCGGAGTCGATCGAGCGCACCTCGACGCGGGCCGAGTTGGGCTTGCCGAACGCGGGCACCCGGACCAGCGCGGAGCGGTTCAGGTGGCCCCAGCTGACGAACGCCGGCGACTCGGTGATCCGGTCCGGCAGCTGCAGCGGGAACAGCCGCTTGTACGAGTTGACCCACTGGTTGGTGACGGCCGTGTACTCCCGGGCGTGCACCAGCAGCCCGGCGATGAACGCGCGGGCGGTCTTGGAGAGCTTCAGCGGGTCCTCGGCGTCGTGGAAGGCGTTGCTCTCGCCCTCGAACAGCGACAGGTGCGTGTGCATGCCGCTGCCGGGCTGGTCCGTGTACGGCTTCGGCATGAAGGTCGCGCGCACGCCCTGCGACAGCGCCACCTCCTTGACCACGTGCCGGAACGTCATGATGTTGTCGGCGGTGGTGAGGGCGTCGGCGTACCGCAGGTCGATCTCCTGCTGGCCGGGCGCGACCTCGTGGTGGCTGAACTCGACCGAGATGCCGATGCGCTCGAGCGCGAGCACGGCCTGGCGGCGGAAGTCGCGCGCGACCGAGTGCGTGGTGTGGTCGAAGTAGCCGCCGCCGTCGACCGGGATCGGCACCGAGCCGTCCAGCGGGCCGTCCTGCACGAGGAAGAACTCGACCTCGGGGTGCGTGTAGAAGGTGAAGCCCTTCTCCGCCGCCTTGGCGAGCATGCGGCGCAGCACGTGGCGCGGGTCGGCCCAGGCGGCGCTGCCGTCGGGCAGCAGGATGTCGCAGAACATCCGGGCGCTCTCGCCGCTGGCCCCGCCCTCGAACGGGAAGACCTGGAAGGTGGTCGGGTCGGGCATGGCGACCATGTCGGACTCGGAGACCCGGGCGAAGCCCTCGATCGCCGAGCCGTCGATGCCGATGCCCTCCTCGAAGGCGGACTCGAGCTCGGCCGGCGCGACCGACACGCTCTTCAGGGTGCCGAGCACGTCGGTGAACCAGAGCCGGACAAAACGGATGTCCCGCTCTTCGAGCGTCCGGAGCACGAACTCCTGCTGTCGGTCCACGTCAACCCCTCGTACTCGCCCGGCGGCCAGTCTCCCCTTGTTCCGTTACGCCGAGATTACGCTGGCCATGAGGGCCCGGCGGCAGGGGACACCGACATGGGATCTCCCCACCTGGGGAAGAATAGTGGCATGCCCTCGTTGCGCATCGCCCTTGCCCAGGTGAACTCGACCGTCGGTGACATTCCCGGCAACGCCGCCGCGGTCCGCCGCTGGACCCGCCGGGCCGCCGACGCCGGCGCGCAGCTCGTCGCGTTCCCCGAGATGATGCTGACCGGGTATCCCATCGAGGACCTGGTGTTCCGGAACTCGTTCGTCAAGGCCTCGCAGGACGCGCTGCGGCAGCTCGCCACCGACCTCGCCGCGGACGGCCTCGGCGACGTCGCCGTGGTCGTCGGATACGTGGACGCCGACGGTCCCGCACCCACCAGCGCCGACGCGGTGCCGGGCAGCGGTCGCCGGGACGCCTCAGCGCTGCTGATCGGCGGCGAGGTGGCGGCCACGTACTTCAAGCACCACCTGCCCAACTACGGCGTCTTCGACGAGGACCGCTACTTCGAGCCGGGCACCTCGCTGACCGTGGTGCGCTTCGGCGAGGTCGACGTGGCGCTCACCGTCTGCGAGGACCTGTGGCAGGCCGGCGGCCCGTTCGCCGCCGCGCGCCGGGCCGGCGTCGGGCTGGTCGTCACCATCAACGCCTCGCCGTACGAACTCGACAAGGACGACGTGCGACTGCCGCTGGTCAAGCGCCGGGCCGCCGAGGCGGGCGCGACCGTGGCGTACGTGAACCTCGTCGGCGGGCAGGACGAGCTGGTCTTCGACGGCGACTCGATGATCGTGACCGCGACCGGCGAGCTGCTCACCCGGGCCGGGCAGTTCACCGAGGAGCTGCTCGTGCACGACGTGGAGGTCGAGTCCGCGCCGGTCGACGCGGCCACCCCGCCGGTGCCGCCCTCCTCCTCGGAGGCGCCGCACGGCGAGGACCAGGGCGACGACGACATGACGATCGAACGCGTACGCCTCACCGCCACGCCCCGCCCCCTGAGCGACGGACCGGCGGTCGGCGGCATCGCGGAGCGCGTCACCGACGAGGCGGAGATCTGGTCCGCGCTCACCCTCGGCCTGCGCGACTACGTGGAGAAGAACGGCTTCCGCTCGGTGGTGCTGGGCCTGTCCGGCGGCATCGACTCGGCGGTCGTCGCGGCGATCGCCGTGGACGCGCTCGGACCGGAACGCGTGGTCGGCGTCTCCATGCCCAGCGGTTACTCCTCGACCCACTCCCGCGACGACGCCGCCGACCTGGCCAAGCGCACCGCCCTGGACTACCGCAGCGAGCCGATCCAGCCGATGGTCGACGCGTTCCTGGCCAACATGTCGCTCTCCGGCCTCGCTGTCGAGAACCTGCAGGCCCGCGTCCGCGGCGTGATCCTCATGGCGCTGTCGAACCAGGAGGGCCACCTCGTGCTCACCACCGGCAACAAGAGCGAGCTGGCGGTCGGCTACTCGACGCTGTACGGCGACTCCGTCGGCGGCTTCAACCCGCTCAAGGACGTACCGAAGACGATGGTGTGGCGGCTGGCCAAGTGGCGCAACGAGGACGCGGCGCACCGCGGCGGCGAGCCCCCGATCCCGGAGAACTCCATCACCAAGCCGCCGTCGGCCGAGCTGCGCCCGGGCCAGGTGGACACCGATTCGCTGCCCGACTACGAGATCCTCGACGCGATCCTGTCCGGGTACATCGACGGTGACCTGGGCCGCGACGACCTCGTCGCCGCCGGCCACGACGCCGCGCTGGTGGACCGGGTGCTGCGGATGGTCGACATCGCCGAATACAAGCGCCGCCAGTCCGCGCCGGGGACGAAGATCTCCATCAAGGCGTTCGGCCGCGACCGCCGCCTGCCGATCACCAACCGGTTCCGGGAGAACGCCTGAGGTTCCTGTGACCGGCTCCACTCACCTCTGACCGCGGGGCCACCCCGGGTGCGACGATGCGAATCAGACCCGGGGACCGCACACCGCGGCCTCGAGGGAAGGAGACGACGATGTCCGAGACACCCGCCGAGGTGCCCACCCTGTACGGCGGCCCGCCCACGCGCCGCGTCCGCACCCGCGACCTGCTCGCCGCCAAGGAACGCGGCGACCGCTGGGCGATGCTGACCTCGTACGACCAGTACACTGCCGCGCTGTTCGACCGCTCCGGCATCCCGGTGCTGCTGGTCGGCGACTCCGCGGCCAACAACGTCTTCGGGTACGAGACGACGCTGCCCGTCACGACCGACGAGCTGCTGCCCCTCGTCCGCGCGGTCGTCCGCGCCACGACCACCGCGCTCATCGTGGCCGACCTGCCCTTCGGCTCGTACGAGGAGGGCCCGGTGCAGGGCCTGCGCACCGCCGTACGGTTCATGAAGGAGGGCGGCGCGCACGCCGTCAAGCTGGAGGGCGGCCGCCGCGTCGCCGAGCAGATCCGCGCGATCACCGGTGCCGGCATCCCGGTGATGGCGCACGTCGGTTTCACCCCGCAGAGCGAGCACGCCATCGGCGGCTACCGGGTGCAGGGCCGCGGCAGCGCCGCCGAGGAGGTCATCGCCGACGCCCGGGCGGTCGCCGAGGCGGGCGCCTTCGCGGTGGTGCTGGAGATGGTGCCCGGCGAGGTCGCCAAGCAGATCACCAAGGAGCTGCCGATCCCGACCGTGGGCATCGGCGCGGGCCCGGACACCGACGCGCAGGTGCTGGTCTGGCAGGACATGGCCGGGCTGCGCGAGGGCAGGGCGCCGCGCTTCGTGAAGCGGTACGCCGACCTCGCCGGCGTGCTGGGTGAGGCCGCCCGCCGCTACGCCGACGAGGTGCGCAACGGGGAGTTCCCGACCGCGGAGCACACCTTCTAGATCGAGGGCGAACCCGGGCAAGATCATCTATCGTGGCAGACTTCGTACCAGGAGGTGTCACGTGTCCGTTCCTGCCCGGGTCAGCCTCGCCACCCTCGGCGTGGCCGACGTCGTCCGCGCGACCGAGTTCTACGGCTCGCTCGGCTGGCGGCTGTCGCCCGCCTCGGTGCCCGGGGTGGTGAGCTTCTTCCACACCGCCGGCGGCCTGCTCTCGCTGGTGGCCACGGACGACATCTCGGCTGACGCGGGTCTGCCGACGCGTCCCACGCCCCCGAACCCGGCCACCGACTTCCGCGGCACGATGCTCGCGATCAACGTGGAGAGCCCCGCCGCGGTCGACGAGGCCCTGCGCACCGCCGTCCAGGCCGGCGCGACGCTGGTGAAGGCGGGCAGCCCGGCCGAGTGGGGCGGCTACCTCGGCTACTTCACCGACCCCGACGGGCACCTCTGGGAGATCACCCACAACCCCGCCTGGCCGCTGGACGCCGCCGGGGTCCCGCAACTGCCCTAGGGGCGCTCGAAGCGGACCGTACGCGTCTTCGGGTCGGCCTCGGCCAGGCGTACGGGAATCCGCTCGCCCAGCGGCAGCTCTCCGACGCAGCGGGACTGCACGGCCGGCTCGTCGATCGCCACCGTCCCGCCGGCCGGCCGTGGCTTCGCACCGGCCTCGGCGGGATCGTCCACGTCCAGCACGCCGGCCTCGAACGTCTCCCCCACCCGGTGCGCGAGCAGCACCGCCTCGGCGAGCGAGACGGCGCCCCGTTCCGCGGCCGAGGCGACCCGGTCCGTCGTGGCCATCGTCTTCGGCAGGCGCGGCAGGGCCTCGCGGACCCAGTCCGGCACCTCCCGGCCCTCGTGCAGGGCGAGGCAGACCTCGGTGGCGTACCGGTCGGCCAGGCGGCGCAGCGGCGCGGTGACATGCGCGTACGGCGCACCCACGCCGCCGTGCCCGGTCTGCTCCGGTCCCGCCCCGTCGAAGGCCGTGTACCCCGCCCCGCGCAGCAGCTCGGCCGCCTGCATGAGGAAAGCGGCACCTCGCGGAGCGGCCGGGTCCACCGACGAGACGACCGCGCCGACCGAGGCGCCGTCCGGCCACGTCACGCCCAGCGACGCCGCGGCGGCCCGCAGCTTCGCGACGGCCTCCGGCCGCGGCGGCGGCATCGTCCGCAGCAGCCCCACGCCGCCGTCCAGCATCAGCGTCGCGGCGGCCATGCCGGTGAGCAGCGAGATCTGGGCGTTGTGCTCCTCGACGGGCAGCGGGGCCCGCAGCGTCAGCTGCCACCCGTCGCCGGCGGGCTCGACCTCCTGCTCGGGCAGCGGCAGGTTCACCGCGCCCCGGGCGGCCGCCCGCGCGGCGAGCAACGCCCCGATCTCGGGAAGCAACGCGACGGCCTCCGCAGCCGTGCCCGCGTCGACGGCCTGCTGCACCCCGGCATAGTCGAGCTTGGCACGGCTGCGGACGCGGGCCCGTTCCAGCTCGACGGCCGCGATGGCCCCGTCGGCGTCCAGGTCGATCGTCCACAGGACGGCCGCACGGTCCACGTCCGGCAGCAGGCTCACGGCGTCCTCGCTCAGCACGGTCGGGTGCAGCGGGACTTTGCCGTCCGGCAGGTACACGGTCTGGCCGCGTACCCAGGTCTCGGCCTCCAGCGGACCGCCCGGCCGCACGTACGCGGCGACGTCGGCGATCGCGTACCGCACGCGGTAGCCGCCGGGCCGGCGGCTCAGGTGCAAAGCCTGATCGAGGTCCCGGGACGTGGGCGGGTCGACGGTCACGAACGGCACGTCGGTGCGATCGGTGGCGGGCAGCGGTGTTGCGGCCGCCTCCGCCGCCTCCGCCAGCGCCGCGTCCGGATACCCGTCCGGGAGGTGCAGCTCCCTCCGCAGCTCGGAGAAGTCGATGCGCGGAGCCACTACCCGTTTGATCGGCACGGGTCATTCCTAACACGCGACAGGGCCGCACCGACGACGGCACGGCCCTGAAGGTGTACGGCGGGATCAGCGCTTGGCGGTCGCCTTGCGTGCCGTGGTGGACGCCGCGCGCCCGTTGCTGGCCGCGGTGGCCTTGCGGGCGGCGGCGGGGCTCGCGGGCTGCTTGACCCGGCCGGCGTTGGTGGCCGAGGTCTTCATCATCGACGCGGGCTTGGCGTTGGCCGACTTGGCGTTGGCCGACTTGGCGGCGGGCCGCACCTTCGCGGCGGCGGCGTTACCGGACACTGCCTTCTTCGCCGGGGCCGGCTTGGCGGTCGCGGACTTCTTCGCCGGAGCCGCCTTCGCGGTCGACGCCTTCTTCGCGGGGACAGCCTTGGCGGTCGACGCCTTCTTCGCGGGAGCCGCCTTCGCGGTCGACGCCTTCTTCGCCGGGGCGGTCTTCGTCGCGGCCTTGGCCGGCGCCTTCTTGGCCATCGTGCTCTTGGCCGCGGCGGTCTTGGTCGTGGTGGCCCTGGCCGCGGCGGTCTTGGCAGTGGCCTTGGTCGCGGCGGTCTTGGCAGTGGCCTTGGTCGCGGTCTTGGCAGGCGCCTTCTTCGCGGCCGTCTGCTTGGCCGGGGCCGCCTTCTTGGTCGCCGACGCCGCCTTGGCCGCGGTCGACTTCACCGCGCCGGTCGCCTTGGCCGCGACCGACTTCACGGCCGACGTCGCCTTGGCCGCCGCGCCGCCCTTCGCCTTCCCGGCGGCCGGCTTCGAGGCCTTGCCCGCGGCCGGTTTGACCGCCGCGGTGGCCGGCTTCGGAGCCTTCGCGCCGGCCGAAGCCTTCGAGGCCTTCGCGGTCGACGCCTTGGCCGACGACGCGGACCTGGTGGCGGTCGCGGTCGCGGCGGACGTGCGCTTGGCGGCCGTCGGCGTGGCGGCGGAGGCGCGCTTCGGGGTGGCCGTTGCGGCGGTGGTGCGCTTGGTGGCGGCCGAGGAGGCCGCGGCGGTCCGCTTGGTGGCGGTCGCGGTGGTGGCGGCGCGCTTGCCGGCGGCCGAGGTGGCGGCGACGGCGCGCTTGCCGGCCGCGGGCTTCGGCGCGGCGGCCGGCCTGGCGGCGGGCTTCGTCGCGGCAGCCCGGGTCGGGGCGGCCTTCTTGGTCACGGCCATGGGGTCGTTCCTCCTAGCGAATGACTGCGGGCTAGTCTCCGCACGGAGACCGAAGATTCCGGCTTGGACACAGCGGTCGTGCCGGGTCTAGCTGACCTCCCCGGTCCAGCGGGCATCCTCGGCATCCCACGCCGCATTGCGCTTCTCGACGGTCTCGAGTGCCCGCGTGGCGTCGTCAGCGGAGGCGTACGGACCGAGCCGGAACTGGGCAGGACACACGTCGTCCCCGGACTCGACCCGGTCATGCCGGAGGCACCAGAAATAGCCGCCCCCGCCAGGCCCACTGTCGTTCATGACATCACTGTGCACCTCAAACCGACCATGCGCTACCGATTCAGGCAAAAAGCCCGGTTTTTCCATAGTGGAGCGTCGCGAAGACCCCCCGAAGGAACGACAAAACCCGCCCCACCGACGCGGTGGGACGGGCTTTACGGAGCGGCGATCAGAGCGACTTGGCAACCACTTCCGCCACCTGTACGGCGTTGAGCGCGGCACCCTTGCGCAGGTTGTCGTTCGACAGGAACAGGGCCAGGCCGTTGTCGGCGGTCTCGTCGGCGCGGATGCGGCCCACGTACGTCGGGTCCTGCCCGGCCGCCTGCAGCGGGGTGGGCACGTCCGACAGCTCCACGCCGGGCGCGGAGGCGAGCAGCTCGCGGGCGCGCTCCGGGCTGAGCGGCCGGGCGAAGCGGGCGTTCACCTGCAGCGAGTGGCCCGTGAAGACCGGTACGCGCACGCACGTGCCGGAGACCCTGAGGTCCGGGATCCCGAGGATCTTCCGGCTCTCGTTGCGCAGCTTCTGCTCCTCGTCGGTCTCGCCGAGGCCGTCGTCGACGATCGAGCCGGCGAGCGGGAGCACGTTGAACGCGATGGGCCGGGCGAACGAGCGCGGCGCCGGGAACTCGACCGCGGCGCCGTCGTGGGTGAGCTCGGTGGCCCGGTCGGCGACCTTCTTGATCTGCTCGTCGAGCTCGGCCACGCCGGCCAGCCCCGCGCCGGAGACGGCCTGGTACGTGGTGGCGACCATCGCGACCAGCTGGGCCTCGTCGTGCAGCGGGCGCAGCACCGGCATCGCGGCCATCGTGGTGCAGTTGGGGTTGGCGATGATGCCCTTGGGGCGCTGCGCGGCGGCGTCCGGGTTCACCTCGGCCACCACGAGCGGGACGCCGGGGTCCATCCGCCAGGCGGAGGAGTTGTCGATCACCACGGCGCCGGCTTCGGCGACGCGGGGCGCGTACTCCTTGGAGCTGCCCTTGCCGGCCGAGAACAGCACGATGTCGAGGCCGCGGAAGTCCGCCGTGGCGGCGTCCTCGACCGTGACTTCGCCGTTCTGCCAGGGCAGGGTGCGGCCCGCGGAGCGCGCGGAGGCGAAGAGCCGGAGCTGGTCCACTGGGAACTGGCGCTCGGCCAGGATGCGGCGCATGACGCCACCGACCTGTCCCGTCGCGCCGACGATGCCGATCCTCATGGCGACAAAAGTACGGCCCCATCTGCGCGTACGGAAATCAGGTATCCGTCACGATCTCACCTATCGGGATCGCTCTCCCGAAATACGAGACGCGGTCCTAGCGTCGGTGGCATGGCTGCTGTCTACACCCACGGGCATCACGAATCGGTCCTGCGCTCACACCGCTGGCGCACCGCAGAAAATTCGGCCGCGTACCTTCTCCCCCACCTGACCTCCGGCGCCACCGTGCTGGACGTCGGCTGCGGCCCCGGCACCATCACCGCCGACCTGGCGACGCGAATCACACCCGGCCGCATCACCGCCCTCGAGCAGACCGAGGACGCCCTGAACCTCGCCAGGGCGGAGATCGCCCGCCGCGACCTGACGAACGTCGACTTCGCCGTCGGCGACGTGCACGCCCTCGACTTCCCGGACGACACCTTCGACGTGGTCCACGCCCACCAGGTCCTGCAACACGTCGGCGACCCGGTCCAGGCCCTCCGCGAGATGCGCCGCGTCACCCGCCCCGGCGGCATCATCGCGGTCCGCGACAGCGACTACGCAGCCTTCACCTGGTATCCCGAACTACCCGAACTCACCGAATGGCTCGACCTCTACCAGCGCATAGCCCGCGCCAACGGAGGCGAACCCAACGCCGCCCGCCACCTCCTCGCCTGGGCCCACGCCGCCAACCTCACCGACGTAACTGCGACATCGAGCACCTGGTGCTTCGCAACAGAAGAAGACCGCGCCTGGTGGGGCACCCTCTGGGCAGACCGCATCACCAAATCCGCCATGGCCACCCAAGCCCTGAAGAGCAAAGCCGCCACAGAGGCAGAGCTTCAGCGCATCGCCGAAGGCTGGCAGAAGTGGGCCGCGGACAACGACGGCTGGCTGTCGATCCTCCACGGCGAGCTCATAGCCCGCGCCTGACCGAACAGGTGGACCACAACGGCTTCGGGGGCGGGGATCGCCTCACGCAGGGATCAAGCCTGACCGCCCGGAGTGAGGCGATCCCCGGGTGTCGCCTCCCCCCCTCTCGCCCCCCCCCCCCCGGCGCGGGCCGCCCCCCCCCCCCCCCCCCCCCCACCCCCCCACAGCAACCACAACCTAAGAAGAAGGCTTATAGGCCCAATGCCAAGGCTCCCGAGGAACGTTCTCGACGAACCCGTACTCGGAACCATGCGACCGCATCCAAGCCTGAGCCTTGGAGTTCAGGTCGAGATCGGTAGCCATCCCCCACCCGTGCTCACTGGTACCAGGCTTAGCGGCCAGCCCGCCCTGCGAGTACAGCCCCTTACGCCGAGCCACGTCGACCTGTTCGCCGTAGGACCGGTACGAGTCGGTGATCCCGATGTGCACCCCCTGAGCCTTGGCGTCCGCCATCATCCGGTTCAGCGACTCGGCCGCCGGCGCCCACAGCTTGTGCCCGGTTGCGCCCACCTTCGAAAGCGCCGACGCCGGGATCTTCCCGTTGCCGTACGCGGCCAGCTCCACCGGAATGCCTTTGCCGTTCAGCTTGTAGGTCTTCGCCGCGGCGGTGGAGCCGGACGCCTGGGTCCCCATCGCGTCGGCGAGTGCCGAGGCGAACGAGGCCCCCGAGGCGGAGGGGGCCGACGAAGGGGAGGCCGACGAGGCGGGCGCGGACTTGGCGGCCTGCTGGGTCTGCAGCGAGATGATGCGGCTCTGGATGTCCGCGATCCGGTTGTTGACGGCCTCGATCCCCACAGCGAAACCTCCGCGCGTTAGTCCGGCCTGACCCCTGTCCGTTCGGCGCGGTCCCGCGATGGCTGAGCGTGAGGAGGAACTCAGACGGCCAGCGGCAGGTCGATCGTGTGGGCGGTGTGCGACACCTTCGCCTGCAGGTAGCGCACGTTGGCGTCGGAGGCGTGCACGCCGGTCGGCACCACCGTCCGGACGTCGATGTCGTGCGCCCGCAGCTGCGCGGCCTTGTCCGGGTTGTTGGTCAGCAGGTCGACCGTGGTGGCGCCGAGCACCGTGAGCATCTGCGCCGCGGCGGTGTAGTCGCGTTCGTCGTCGGCGTGCCCGAGCGCCCGGTTGGCCTCGTACGTGTCCAGCCCCCGGTCCTGCAGCGCGTACGCGTCGAGCTTGGCGTACAGCCCGATGCCGCGGCCCTCCTGGCGCAGGTAGAGCAGGTAGCCGCCGGCAGTGGCGATGCGTTCCACGGCTTCGCGCAGTTGCGGCCCGCAGTCGCAGCGTTCGGAGCCGAACACGTCGCCGGTGAGGCATTCGGAGTGCGGCCGGACCAGCGGCACGCTCGCGCCGGCCACGTCGCCGAGCGCCAGGGCGAGGTGCTCTTTGCCGTCGGCGAGGCCGTCGAAGGTGATGACCTCCGCCGTGGTCGCGTACCCGTCCGCGAACTTGAGCGGGACGGTGACGCGGCTGCGAATACCCAAAGACATGGTGGCTCCCTCTGGCACTTGATGCTTCAAGTACGGATCGACCGTACTCCGCATCGGTCATGGGAATCCACGAGCTGAACGTCACAACGGATCAAGAAGCGGGCAGGGGAATCCGCGCCGGCTCCCGCACGTCGTTGCCCTCGATCCGGTCCCGCACCTCCAGATCGAGCTCCGAGGTGCGGTCGCTGCGGTTCGGCAACAGGTTCGTGACCAGCACCAGCGCGCAACCGATGCCCGCGTAGAGGCTCAGCACGAGCAGGTGCCCGCCGATGGGCGCGGCCGGGAAGTAGAGGTTGTCGCGGACCGCCTGCACGCCGGCACCCGTCGGCAGGTTCATGCCGAGCACCCGGCCGAACGCGGGCAGGAACTCGGGGAGGATGCTCGCGCCGCTGATGACCGTACCGACGGTGAAGTAGAGGCCGCCCAGCAGCGCGCCGCCGGGACCCAGCAGCGCCACCGCGCCCGCGGTCGACCCGGTGATCGCCAGCGAGACGAGCGCGAAGATCCCGAACATCTCCCCGCGGTCCGCGCCCGCGCCGACGCCGAACCAGCTCATCGACCAGAGCACCACGGCGGCCGAGCCCAGCGCGTACACGAGAAGGGTGGCCAGGTGGGCGAGCCCACGCCGCCAGGACCGGCGGGTCCTTGGGATGAGCCGGCCGAGCCCGACGGAGGCGATGGTGCCGCCGAGCGCGAGCGCCTGGGTGAGGAAGCCCAGCGAGGCGCCGTTGACGTCGTCGGCGGGCAGCGGCACCACGTCGGTCACCGGCGGTGGTGTGCCCAGCGCCTGCGCCTGCGCGATGGAGACCGTACCGCCCTGCTGGGCGAGGGCGGCGAGCTGCTGGCCGTTCTGCTGCGTGGTCACGGCGGTGTACGTGGTCCGCAGCAGGCTCGCGGCGGCCGTCCCCCCGGCGCCGGCCACGTACAGGTGCGGCTGCGCGGCGGTCACGTCGACACCGCCGTACACGTCGCGGCGCCGGATGGCGGCCTGCAGCTCGCCGGCGTCGCGGTACATCCGCACCTCGAAGACGCCGTCGCGCTCGAGCAGGTCGTTGATGGCGGCCTGCTTGCCCACCGGCGACACCAGGCCGACGGGTACGTGGTGCGGCGTCGCCTTGTGCCCCATGCCCAGGTAGTACGCCGTCAACGCGAGCTGTACGGCGGCCCCGGCGAGGCAGACCACCAGCGCGAACCGGCGGAACTGCCGCACCGACCGCACGCGGACGTCGTCAGCTGTCATGGTCCTCAGCATCGCGGAGATCACCCCGCGCCCGCAGACGGTTGGCTCAGCCCGCCGGCGGCCGCAGGTAATCGTCGATCATGCCGAGCAGGGCCCGGGCGGCAGCGCTCGGCGCGCGTACCGCCGAGGTGGCCACCCCGAGCGGCCAGTCCAGGTCCGCGCCGGCCAGCGGCCGGATGACGAGCTCCAGACCTTCCGGTACGGCGAACCGCGGCAGGATCGCCACGCCCAGCCCGTGCGCGACGAACCCCGCCGCGGTGGTGAGGTCGATGACCTCGAGCGACACCTGCCGCTCGATCCCGGCCGCGGCGAACGCGCGGTCGACCACCGTGCGGTTGCCGTACCCGATCGGGAAGTCCACGAACAGCTCGTCGGCGAGGTCCGCGACCGTGACCTCGGGCCGCCCGGCGAGCCGATGCCCGGCGGGCAGGACCAGTTCCAGGGGATGCCGGAGCAGCTGTCGCAGGTGGACACCGCCCGGCGCGCGCCCGGGTACGGACACCAGCGCCAGGTCGAGGCTGCCGTCGGTCAGCGCGTCGACGAGCCCGCCGGAGCCGCGCGTCGACACGGTGAGCCGCAGCGTGACAGCGGGGTGGGCCCGGTGGAACGCCCCGAGCAGGGCGGGCACGTCCACCAGCGCGATCGAGGTCAGGGTGCCGATCCGTACGGTGCCCCGCAGCCCGCCCCGCACCTCGTCGACGGCGTCGCGGGCGGCCCGCGCGGCGTCCAGGGCGGCCCGGGCCCGGGGCAGCAGCGCCTCCCCCGCGTCGGTCAGCGCGACCCGCTTCGACGTGCGTTCCAGCAGCGCGGCGCCCAGCTCCCGTTCCAGCGCCTTGATCGCGGCGGACACCCCGGACTGCACCACGTGCAGGCGCGCCGCCGCCCGGGTGAAGCTGCGCTCGTCCGCGACGGCGACGAAGTACGCGAGGTGGCGCAGCTCCATCGCCCAACTATCGCATCCGGTGATTGTCGTCAGCATCAATCTTCGTTGGACTTGATGCTTGAGCCGGCGCACCGTCGAGGCATGACAGTCACCGCCGTACCCGTCTCCACCCGGACCGCCGAGCCGCGCAGCTCCGCCCGCCACGGCGTGAGCTTCTGGCTGATCGGCGCGGTCTTCGCCATCTCGATGGCGTTCTCGACCGTGCCCACCCCGCTGTACCCGCTCTACCAGGCGCAGGACGGCTTCACCTCGTTCACGGTCACGGTCGTCTTCGCCGTGTACGCCCTCGGGGTCGTCACCAGCCTGCTGCTGGCCGGGCACATCTCCGACTGGACCGGCCGCCGCCGCATCCTGCTTCCCGCGCTCGGCCTGGAGGCGCTGGCGGCGGTGCTGTTCCTCGGGTGGCCCGCGCTGCCCGGACTGATCGTGGCCCGCTTCGTCACCGGTCTCGGCGTCGGCATGATCACCGCGACGGCCACCGCGTACCTGCTGGAGCTGCATGCCGCGCACCGGCCGGACGCGGGGCGGGGACGCTTCGAGCTCGTGTCCGCGGCCGCCAACCTCGGCGGGCTGGGGGCGGGGACGCTGGCCGCGGGGGCGCTGGCCCAGTTCGTGACGGCTCCGCTGCGTACCCCGTACGTCGTCTTCCTGGTTCTGCTCGCGCTCAGCGCGGTCGCCGTCGCTGCCGCGCCGGAGACGGTGGCCGCGCCGACCGCCCGGCCGCGCTACCGGCCGCAGCGCATCCGCGTGGCCGGGACCGACCGCCTGGCGTACGTGACCGCCGCGCTCGGCGCCTTCGCGGCGTTCGCCGTCTTCGGCCTGTTCACCTCGCTGGCGCCCACGTTCGTCGCGGGCGCGCTGCACCACCCGGGCCGGCTGCTCGCCGGGGTAGTCGTGTTCGTGGTGTTCGGGGCGGCGGCCGGCAGCCAGGCCGCGTCCGGCGCGCTGCCGGCCGGGCGCCGCTTCACCGCCGGGCTCACCGCCGAGGCCGCCGGGCTCGTCGTGCTCGCCGCGGGCATGGAACTGCCGTCGCTGCCGCTGTTCCTCGCCGGCGGCGCGATCGCCGGAGCGGGCGCGGGGCTGCTGTTCAAGTCGGCGATCGGCTCGGTCGCCGCGGCGGCGGCTCCGCACGCGCGGGGCGAGGCTCTCGCGGGCTTGTTCCTCATCGCCTACCTCGGCCTGATCGGCCCCGCGCTGGGCCTGGGCATCGCCACCCGCTACCTGCCGGCCACGACGGCGATGCTGTGGTTCACCGGTCTGCTGCTGGCGCTGCTCGGCGTGACGGCCGCGGCCCGGTCACGCGCCTAACGCCCGGTCCAGCTCGGCGAACAACTCCCCCGGCGGTGCGGGGTCGAGCTCCAGCCAGAGGGCGCGGCCCGCCCGCCACGCCGCGCCCACATCCTCATGGGTACGCCCCAGAGCGGCCAGAGTGGCGGCGCCGAGCTCCGCCTCCGCGCGCCGCGACGGCGTCAGCCAGTGCTCCGTGCGGCCCTCGGCGAGGCGGGACATCCACAGCAGATGCCGCTGCGCATGCGCCAGGGCGTCCAGCTGCCGCAACCGCTCGCCGCGCTCCCCCACGTGGTACGCCAGCAGCAACCAGTTGGCGAAGCGCCCGCACACGTCGGCTCCGGTGTCGAGCTCGCCGGCGGGTTCGGGCAGGAGACCGTGGCGGTCGACGATCGGCACGATGCGGCTCACCGGCCACTCGGCCACGGCGGCGATGTCGGCCACGCGCGCGAAGTGGAACTCGCCGCGGATCAGGCCGGGGAAGAAGGCGACGTGGCTGCCGAACTCGTTGCGGACGACGTACGTGACCGGGGCGATCCGCTCGATCCAGGCCCGCTCGTCGCCCGGATCCTCGGCGAAGAACAGCCAGAACTCGATGTCGCTGTGCTCGTCGCCCTCGCCGGTCGCGAAGGAGCCGTACATCAGCGCGGCGGCGAGCCGGTCGTCGGCGGCGCAGACCTCGCGGGTACGCGCGATGAGCCGCTCGTGCCGCTCAGGCAAGGGTCGACGGGTCGGTGTTGGCGCCGCACAGCAGCACGACGACGCGCTCGCCCGGCGCGGGGACGTACGCGCCCGTGGTCAGGGCGGCCTGGGCTGCGGCCGTACCGTGCTCGACGGCGAGGCGGTAGTCCTCCCACAGCCGGCGGCGGGCCTCGACGATGGCCTGGTCGTCGACGAGCACAGCCTCGATCCCGGCCTCCACCGCGGTCCGGAAGCCGATGTCGCCCACCCGGCGGGCGCCGAGCGAGTCGGCCGCCACCCCGGACACCGGAACATCCACCGGCTCGCCGGCCTCGAGCGCGGCGTGCAGGGCACGGGCGGTCCGCGGCTCGACCGCCACCACCTTCGCCCGCCCGTGCAGTGCCGCGCCGAGCCCGGCGACCAGCCCACCGCCGCCCACCGCCACCAGGACCGTGTCGAAGCCGCGGGGCAGCTGCTCCAGCAGCTCCAGGCCGAGGGTGCCGTTGCCGGCCACCATGTCCGGGTCGTCGTACGCGTGGCAGAACAGCGCGCCGGTCGATTCGGCGTGCACCACGGCCGCCGCGTACGCCTCCGCGTACTCCTCGCCGACCTGGCTGACCCGGGCGCCCAGCTTGCCGAGCTTCGCGACCTTGACCGGCGGCGCGGTGACCGGCACGTAGATCTCGGCCGGCACGCCCAGCTCCCGGGCCGCGTACGCGGCGGCCAGTCCGGCGTTGCCGCCCGACGCGGCGACCACCCCGGCTTCCGGCAGGCCGTGCTCGGCGGCCGCCAGGATCTTGTTGAGCATGCCCCGCGCCTTGAAGGACCCGGCGTGCTGGACGAGCTCGAGCTTGTAGGTCGTGGATCCGTCGGTCAGGACGGGCGTCCGCCGGGCCCGGCCGGCGATGCGGCGGGCGGCGGCCTCGATGGCGGCGGCAGGGATCACCAGATCCGTTCTACACCACGGCCGGGGTGTAGCGGGCGCCCGCCGGCACGGGCTCGCGTTCCCCCACCAGGCGGGCCAGGTCGAGCAGCCGGTGCGAGAAGCCCCACTCGTTGTCGAACCAGCCGCGCACCTTGACCCCGCCGTCCGCGGTGGTCTGCGTGCCGGACGGGTCGAACAGGCAGGACGCCGGGTTGTCCCGTACGTCGATCGACACGGTCGGGTCGGGCTCGTAGTCGATGAGGCCCCGCAGGGGACCGGCGGCGGCCTCGGCCATCGCCCGGTTGACCTCGTCGACGCCGACCGGGCGGTCTGTGTACCCGCCGAGCTCGGCGAGCGAGCCGATCGGCGTCGGCACACAGTAGTAGCTGTACCGGACGTCGCCGAGCTGCGGCAGCGCGACGCTGATCAGGTCACCGGCGACGTGGTCGTGCGGGATGATGCTCTCCGCGGTGGCGCGGCCCAGCCGCGGGTCGTCGCGCGAGGTGCCGCTCGTGGTGTCGTGGATCTTCTGCCAGCCCTGCGCCGCGAGCACCACCGACGTCTGGACGCCCCGCAGCCCGAACCGGTCGAGCAGCACCTTCGCCATCATCGACAGGGCGTTCACCCCGCACGAGGCCGGCGACACGACGTCGTGCCGGGCCGGGTCGTACGTGTGGTGGTTGGCGCCCCACACCAGGACGGCGTCGGGGTCGACGGCCGACGCGCTGATCACGACCTTGCGGGCGCCGCCGTGGGTGATGTGCGTCCGGGCGACGTCGCCGCTGCGGAACCGGCCGGTCGCCTCGATCACCACGTCCACGCCGGCGTCGGACCACGGGATCCGTCCCGGCTGCGACTCGCGGAATGCCCACACCGGACGGTCAGCGACGACGAGCCGCCCGCGCGCCGCCTCGACCGTGCCCGCGAACCGGCCGCGTAAGCTGTCGCGTTTCAACGCGTATGCCAATCGGTCCAGCGGCGCGATGTCATTTATGGCAGCAACGGTGATTCCTGCCTGCGGCGCGGCGGCGGCGATGCGCATAATGCTGCGCCCGATACGGCCGAAACCGTTGATGCCGATCCTGACACTCACAAAGAACTCCTCGCGCCGACCGAATTCCCTGCATACCGCGACGCGACCGCACCGGACATCCAGCGAACACTCGGCGTCACATATCAGACACTATGAGTGTGCAACTTGCACGTCAACCGGAGCGGCACGTGGAGAAGTTCACGATCATGCAGCACGGTGGCGCGTCACACCGTCGCCGGACTACTCACCCGGCCGTCCGCTCCGGACAGAGTTAACCACCAGCTATTTCACCCTATTCCGCGGGGGTACGCCGATGAGCGGAGTCGATCTGCGTGAGTAGTCACATCCGGACAGACCCGCCATGCCCGCCTCGGAGGGCTGCGCGGAGGGCCCGATCACCGGCCGTACCTCTCGGCCGATGGGACATCGTCGCAGCTAAATGGCATGCCACGGCCATTCCGGGCCCGCGGGGGCACCTACCGGCGGATCGGATCACCGGGCTTTCGGCGGCCCGACGGCGATGGCAATTCATTCACGTACCGTGCAGCTTTGCCGCGCCCGAAACCGCCGGGGCCGCGCCGGGCCGGGATTCCCGCTCCCCCGCTTTCCGTATCGCGACAACCGATTCCGTCGAACGGCGCCGGCCCTACACCAGGACGGTCAGCGACTCGACCCCGTCGCGGGTGAAGTAGTAGACGGCGTGCCCCTGGTGCCGGACCAGCAGGCGGCCGATCAGCTCCCGGTCGGCCCGTGACGCCGGGACCACCAGCAGCGAATGTCCCTTGTGGAGACCCTCGACGTACAGGTTCATGATCGTCGCGTCGCCGCCCCAGTCGCGCAGCCGGCAGCGCTCGGGGTGCCGCGGACGTACCTCGACGGGAGCGAAACCCGCGGCCTGCAGCGACGCCACCGCCGCCTGCGCGCCTCGCTGATCGGGGAAGAGGCCGGCGACGGCGTCGGCCGGCCGGGCCACGAACTCGGCGGTGTCCTGGGGGGTCTGCATGCTCGCCTCCTGGGGGAACGGCTTGCCCGCAGATTAGGTCGGCGGTTCGCTGTCGGGAACTCGGCAGCCGGATGCCCGACAGAAATGCATCACATAGGACGCCGTCCGGCCTCCCGTGCCAACCGCTTGCGTTCGCGCTGCTCGCGGGTGTACTGCTTGCGCGCCTCAAGGTCGCGCTTCCATCCGTCGCGCGCGTCCTGCTCGCAGCCGTGCACGGCATTCGACGTCTGGGCCGGGCCGATCAGCGATCGGAAGAACCAGTTGTCGAAGGTCGCGTGGAACCAGCGCAGGAACCGGCCCCGCTCCGGGCTCGACGTCGGCATGGCCGCCCCCAAGATCCAAAAATGATTAGTGCACAAATAGTTGGTACCCCAACCGTTGTAGTCTAGCGGGCGAACCGAGGAGATCAGCAGTGAGTGACCCGAGTGACATCACCGACCCGCTCGCCCTGGAGCAGCAGGTCTGTTTCGCCCTCTCCGTGGCGGCGCGCAGCGTGGTGGCGGTCTACCGTCCGCTCCTCGAGCCCATGGGCCTGACCCACCCGCAGTACCTGGTCATGCTGGCGCTGTGGCAGTACGCACCGCTGTCCGTACGCCGGCTCAGCGAACTGCTCGCCCTCGACCCCGGCACCCTCTCCCCGCTGCTGAAACGCCTCGAGGCGGTCGGCTATCTCGTCCGCGAACGGGACCAGTCCGACGAGCGCAGCCTCGCGATCACGCTCACCCCCAAGGGCCGGGAGCTGCGCACCGAGGCCGAGAAGATCCCCCCGGCCGTGGTGGAGCGGCTGGGCCTGCCGGTCGCCGACCTGCAGCACCTGCACGCGGCACTGACCCGGGTCATCGCCGCCTGCAGATGACGTCAGTCAGCGCGAACCATCGCCTTCGCCGGCACCCGCCAGGCGGCGGGGCACGGGACGCAACTCGATGATCATCCGCAGCCCGGCGACCCGCACCGGCCCGAGCTCCAGCCCGGCCGCCCGGCCGAGCACGCCGATCTGGTCGGGTGTCCGGTTGCGGCCGCGGACATAACAGAGCATCCGCAGGTCACCCTCGGTGTCCGGCGCGCCGCCGTCGCCGTCCTCGATGACGATGACCCTGCCGTCCGCGCCGGCCGCCTCCGCGCACCGCTCGAGGATCCGCACCGCACTCTCGTCGTCCCAATCGTGCAGCACGCCGGACAGCAGATAGCCGCCCGCGCCGGGGGGAAGCGGCTCGAAGAAACTCCCGGCCCGGGCCTCGGCCCGGCCACCCAGCTCCGCGAACGCCTCCTCGGCCCGCGCGGCGGCACCGGCCAGATCGACCACCGTGCCCCGCAGGCCCGCATGCGCCCGGAGCAGCGCGATCAACAGCGTGCCGTTGCCGCCACCCACGTCCACGACGTGCCCCAGCTCACCCCACGGATAAGCGGCGGCGACCCCGTCACCGTCGACCAGCCGGGAACCCATCAGCGCATCGAACGACGCGGCCAGGCGCGGATCGGCGGCCAGGTCATCCCAGTACGGCCGGCCGAACTGCCGCGGGTAGGCGGCCTCGCCGGTCCGCACCGTGTGCAGCAACTGGGTGAAACACAGGTCGGCTCGCCCGATGGCGCCCTCGAGGTCCAGCCAGGCCCGCATGCCCTCCGGGTGGTCGTCGCGCAGCTGCTCGCCGAGCTCGGTCAGGGCGTAGACGCCGTCGCCCGTACGGCTCAGGACACCGGCGGTCACCAGGTGGTTCATCACGCGGGCCAGGGCGTCCGGCTCGGCGTGCGCGGCGGGGGCCAGCGCTTCGACCGTACGCATGCCCGCGGCGATGTGATCCGCCAAGCGCAAGGTCGCCGCGACGCGGACGGCCATCGGGGTCAGCAGATCGGCCGCGGCCCAGATGCCGCCGCCCCAGCCGGGCTTGTCGTCCGTCATGGCCTCTCCCCCGATCAGCCGGTCCAGGTCGCCACCACCCAGACCATCCAGACGAAGAGTACGCAGAGAAGCACGACCAGGACGATGTCCACAGTGCGCGAAATCCGTCCCCACTTCCGCCGCCTCACCGCCCGATCCTCGCTCATCGCCGGGCCACGGGTCGGCGAAATCCGCTTTGCTCACCACCACGCGCCTTGCACGCTGAGCGGATGCATCGCGATCCGCTGACCGACGCGCGCGACCTCGTCGCGGAGCTGTTCCCCCGGAACCGGTGGGCCGTGCTCGCCGGCAGCGTCACCACCGCACAACGCACCACCGGCTCGGACCTCGACATCGTCGTCCTCCTGCCCGAGGGCGACGGGCAGGTTCCGCACCGCGACTCCCGCCACTTCCGCGGCTGGCCCGTCGAACTGTTCGTGCACGACGAGCAGTCCCTCAGCCACTACCTGGCCAAGGACCTCCCGGGCCGACGTCCGATCATGCATCGCATGGTCGCCACCGGCATCCCGGTCTCCGGCGACCCCCGCCGATGGCAGACCCACTGCGCGGCCGTCCTGGCAGCAGGACCGGCGCCGCTACCCGCACACCAGCGCGCCCAGGCCCGCTACCACCTCACCGACCTGCTCGACGACCTCCGCCACGCCACCGACCCCGGCGAACGTACCGTCATCGCCACCGCCGCCTGGACGTCGGCCGCTCAGCAGGCCCTCACCCTGGCCGACCACTGGACGGGCACAAGCAAGTGGCTGCTGCGCGAACTCCGCGACCTCGACGACGAGCTGGCCGGCCGATGGCTGCGCGCCCACGACGACCCCGCCGCGATCGAGAACCTCATCGAGGAAATCCTCGACCGGCACGGCGGTCCGCTCTTCGACGGCTTCCACGTCGCCGGGGAACACCCGGACTCCCGGCCCGGCCCCGGGTCCGGGTCCGGGTCCGGCGAATCTGCCGGCGTGGCAGAGGTGAAGGTGGTCGTCGCCCACGACGAGCGCGCGACGCTGCGGGTCGGGGACGTGTTCCTGAAGGTCGACGGCGATCAGAAACGTACGGATGTCGAGATCGAGGCGATGGCCCTGGCGCCGATCCCGACCCCCGACGTTCTCTGGCGCAAGCCGCCGGTGCTGGCGATCGCCGCGGTCCCGGGCACGCAACTGGGCCACCTCGGCCGGCCATCCATCGCGTCGCCGGCGGCGTGGGCCGCCGCCGGTGCCGCCGTACGGAAGCTCCACGACGCCCCGCTGCCGCCGTGGCAAGGTCCCCGGCTGGACGACATCACGGCGGACCTCGAGACCGAATGCGAGTGGCTCGTCGCGAACGCCGTCCTGCCCACCGAACTGATCACACGCAACCGCGAGATCGCCCAGGCGGCGCTCCGGCCCTGGACCCCGGTGTTCACGCACGGCGACCTCCAGACCAACCACGTGTTCATCGAGGACGACGAGGTCACCGGCGTGATCGACTGGTCCGAGGCGGCCCGCGGCGACGCCCTGTACGACCTCGCCGTCCTGACGCTCGGCTACGAGGACCACCTCGACGACGTCATCGCCGGCTACGGCACCGACGTCGACCGCGACGTGATCCGCGCCTGGTGGTCGATGCGGAGCCTGCTCGCGGTCCGGTGGCTGCTCGCGCACGGCTTCGACCCGTCCACGCCGGGCTGCGAGTTCGACGTCCTGAGAGCCCGGATGTGAGGGGCGCAGTCAGGGCTGCCGCGTACGCAGCGCCGCCTTGCGTTCCTGCCAGCGGAGCATCATCGCGCGCGTCTCTTCCCGGAGGAACTGGATGAGCTCGAGCGTCTCGGTGAGACGGTCGGCCGCCGGCGAATCGCCCAGGTTCGCGATGCCGTCGCGCAGATCGGCCTCGCCCCTTTCGAGGAACGGGTTCCCGGTGACAGTGGCCTCGTACCAGGAGTCGTCGACGACGTACGTGTGGCGGCGCGTTCCCGGCTCCCGCTCGGCGCGGATGAGCCGGACCTGGACCAGGTAGCGGACGGCGCCCGAGACCCCGCCGGCGCTGGCGTGCAGCCTTTCCGCGAGCTCGGCGGCGGTCATCCGCCCGCTCTGACTGACCAGGAGCGTCGCGAAGACGCGGGCGGCGAGACGGGGAAAGCCGGCGTCGGTGAGGGTCGATGCGAAACGCTCGACAAACCTGCCGACCTCATCCTGCGGCACGGAACTCCCCTCGGTCATGTCACCGGGGACGATACCGGGCCACCATGGGCTTTCAGAAAACATTGAAAGTTCATGTCGGAGGCGGCAGACTCTCCGACGTGAAGCGCACGCCTGGCGAACGGCTCGCGGACCGGCTGTGGACGAGGTACGCGCACCTACCGGCCGCCACGAGCGACTACACCGTCCGTCGCGGCGTACGGATCCCGATGAGGGACGGGGTCGGCCTGCTCGCGGACGTCCTGCTGCCGAAGGGCCCCGCGTCGGGAACAGTGCTCGTGACTTCCCCGTACGGGGTGAACACGGTCGGCTCCTCAATGACCGGCGGACTGTTCGCCCGGCGCGGCTACCGGGTCGTGCTGGTCCGATGCCGGGGCACGTTCGGCTCGGGCGGAACGTTCGAACCGTTCATGCGGGAAGTCGACGACGCGGCCGACATCGTCGCCTGGATGCGCGAACAGCCGTGGTTCGACGGGCGCTTCGCCACCCACGGCTACTCCTATCTCGGCTTCACCCAATGGGCGCTGCTGATGGACCGCCACCGGAACTGACCACCGCGATCGTCGCGTGCGCGCCGTACGACCTCGTCGCGGCCGTTCACCCCGGTGGGGCGTTCCTGCTCAGCACTTTCCTCGAATGGTCGTTCGTCACGACCAGACAGGAGCAGCCGATCCTGCCCCGCATGGCCTCGATCCTCGCCGCCCGGGGCCGGATCAGGCGAGCGCTGGCAGCCCTCCCGCTGGCCGACGCCGCGAAGGAGCTGTTGAACGGGAAGGCCCCCTGGTACGGCGAGTGGATCAGCCGGCGGGACATGGGCGACCCCTGGTGGGAACCCGCCGACCTGACGGAAGCGCTGGACCGGGTGCGTGTACCCGTTCTGCTTCAGGGCGGCTGGCAGGACGGCTTCCTCCGCCAGACGACGGCAGCCCACGCCCGGCTGACCGCCCGCGGCACCGGCGTGGCCCTCACCATCGGCCCCTGGACCCACGCCGAAGGCGGCGCGGCGGGTGCCCGCATCCTGCTCCCCGAAGCCCTGGCGTGGCTCGACGAACACCTGGCCGGCTCGTCCACCGGGCACCGCGCCGAGCCGGTCAAGGTCTTCGTGACCGGCGCCGGCTGGCGCAACCTTCCAGCCTGGCCGCCGCCGACGGTCGAACACACCCTCCACCCCGGCGCGGACAGACAACTGACCCCTCAGCCCGCCGGCCCCACGGCCGTCGACACGTTCACCTACGACCCCACCGACCCGACACCGACGTACGGCGGTGCGTTCGTCACGCAGGTCTCCCCGGGAATCACCGCCGGCTACGTGGACGACAGCGCCCTCGCCTCGCGGTCCGACGTACTCGCCTTCACCTCCAAGCCATTGACCACGCCGCTCGAAATCCTCGACAGCCCGGTCGTGGAGCTGGACCACCGCTCCGACAACCCTTTCGCGGACCTGTTCGTCCGGGTGTCGGAGGTGGACGCCAGGGGCCGATCGCGCAACGTCAGCGACGGATTCATCCGCCTCGGCCCTTCGGCACCGGCGGGCGTGGTCCGCATCGAACTCGAGCCGATTGCGCACCGGTTCGCGCGCGGCAACCGGATCCGGCTGATCGTCGCGGGGGGATCGCATCCGCGGTGGGAACGGAATCTGGGAACGGGCGACGATCCGGCCACATCGACCAGGCTCCTGCCATCACACCGAACGATCCACCTGTCAAACTCCCGGCTCATCCTCCCGGTCGCCGATATCGAGCGTCACGCCGACATCTTCTGAACGCCCGGCGGGACCGTTCCGCCTCGACTCAACGGCATCCGCGTAGGCCGCATGGGCTATCGCCACGAAAGCCCTGCGTCTCTTGTTGTGGCTGACGGTCCACGACGGCCCCCACTCTCCCCACCAGCGCAGCGCGCACTCGTCGCGGAAGAGCAGATCGAAGTGCCTCCGGACCTCCACCGGCCCCGCAGAGCCCACATCCCACAGTGCGGCCCAGAGAGACACCCACAAATTCGCGTACGCCCACTGCCTGAGGTCCTCCGTCTCCCCTTCCCGGGCGCCGGGAAAGCGGAGGCCGGCGTCCTCGAGACCGAGCTTCACCAGCTCGAAATGCCGCTCCCGCGTCGTCATCTCCTGCGTCACCCGGACCTGGCGCCATTGCAGAAGAAGCGAGGCAGCGATGCCACACAACGCCAACCCGGACAAAATCGCCGAGATACCGCCATAGGCCTGGCCGGCCTCGGACAACTCGCGCCAGTCCTCGACGCGGCCGACAACGGGCGACATCAACCACGGCGACGCCACAATGCCGGCCAGCATGCTCAGGACGAGGGCAACCACAACCACGGCGGAACGAACCATCTTCATGCGTCAATGGTTACTCGGCGTGTCCAGCTCCTGACTCACCGCGTCCGCCGGCCGCCGGCCGCCGGCGAGCTTTGCACATCCGACGAGGGGGGCGACGGACGAGTCGGCCTGTACGCCGGATTCTGTCCGCGGCGATTGCTCGCCGCTGGGCGGTCATCCATCTCGGCCTGCCGTTGCCGACAGGCTCTTGCGGCCTACCCGCAGGCTCGGGCGAGCAGCCCTCGGACGCCTGCGCCGGTCGCCGCCTTGCGGCGGCGGCCTTTCTTGGCCTTGCTCCGGGTGGGGTTTACCGAGCCACCCCGGTCGCCCGGGGTGCTGGTGGGCTCTTACCCCACCGTTTCACCCTTACCGGCCCGTGGGCCGGCGGTCTGTTCTCTGTGGCACTTTCCCGCGGGTCACCCCGGGTTGCCGTTAGCAACCACCCTGCTCTGCGGAGTCCGGACGTTCCTCGGCGGCATCCCGGTGAGGGGGTGCCGACGCGACCGCCCAGCCGACTCGTCCGTCGCGGTCATCCTACGGCAGCGGCCATTCCTCGATGGCAGGCGCCGCACCAGCCACCATGCGGCGAGCAGCCCCGGGCAGGAAGGAAGGAAGCGGGCCGTGGAGGAAGGCAACGAGCAGGGTGCGGAGGAAGGCAGCAAGCCGGGCCGGGGAAGGAAGCGGCAAGGCCGACGCAGCCACCCGGGCGGACCGCGCGGCCCGGCGCGGGATGTGCTCGGCCGATCACCGTAGATTCATTCGCATCATGGATGTCGGAGACGTTCTTCTGCTGCTCGCCGCCGGTCTGGTCGCGGGTGTCGTCAACGCGATGGCCGGTGGCGGGTCGCTGATCACCTTTCCGACGCTGATCGGGGTCGGGCTGCCGAGCGTTGCCGCGAACGTCACCAATTCGGTGGCGGTTTTTCCGGGGTACGTGTCCAGTGTCGTCGGGAGCCGGGCGGATCTTCGGGGGCAGTGGCGGCGGCTGGTGTCGCTGGTGCCGGTGTGTGTGGCCGGGTCGGCTGCCGGGTGTGCGTTGCTGCTCGGTACGCCCGCCCGCGCGTTCGACCTGATCGTGCCGTTCCTGGTGCTCGGGGCGGCCGCCGCGCTGGGGTTCCAGGATCGGTTGCGGGCGCTCGTGGGGCATGCGAGCCGGCGGCGGCGGGGGGTGTTGCCGGTTGTCGTGTTCGTGGGGGCCGTGTACGGGGGCTACTTCGGCGCCGCCCTCGGGGTGATGTACGTGGCCGCGCTCGCGCTGGTGCTGGACGAAACCCTGAACCGGATCAACGCGTTGAAGAATGTGCTGTCCGCCTGCGTCGGGCTGGTGACCGTGATCGTGTTCGCCGTGTTCGCGCCGATCCACTGGGGGGCCGTGCTGGTGGTGGCGCCCGCGACGGTGGTGGGCGGGTACGCGGGGGCGAAGCTGGCACGTCGTTTGCCGGCAAAGGTGTTGAAGGTTCTTATTGTCACGTTCGGCGCGGTGATCGGATTGGTCCTGCTGTGGCGCGCCTTCCGGTGAGAATGGTCGTCCCGGGCATTGTGATAGACGAGGAAGGGCACATGGCGAACGACGAGGCGGCGCTCGGCGTCATCGAGACGCAGGTCGCGATGCTCATCCGGCTGGGTGAGGCGACCCGGCGCAGTTCACCGCGGCCGCATCGGGCGCTGGACCGGGCGGCGTACGTGATCCTGCGGCTGCTCCAGGAGTCCGGCCCGCAGAACGTGTCGGCGGTGGCGCACCGGCTGAACCTCGACGGCTCGACGGTGACCCGGCAGGTGAGCGCGATGCACCGGGACGGGCTGGTCGAGCGGCATCCGGATCCGGACGACGGGCGGGGCACGGTCATCGCCGCCACCGAGCGGGGCCTCTCCCAGGTGGAGGCGGTCGCCAAGGCGCGGCGGGAGCTGTACGACGTGCTGCTCAAGGACTGGACGAGCCATGAGCGCAAGGAGCTGGCCGGCGTCCTCGAGCGGCTGACGCGTGACATGGACTCGTACATCAAAGGCCGCGGCCTCGGATAGGACATCCGAGGCCGCGGGAGGAAAGGGAGCGGGTCAGGTCGAGGAGGTGACGGCGTCCGCGTCGGGGGTCGTACGGGCCTTTTCGAGGCGCGGGTCGCCCTCGTCGGCGAAGTAGTCGTCCGGGCTGGTGTGGTCGATGCCGTCCGGGGTCTTCGCGGCCCGCAGGATGAGCGTCACGACGACCGCCACCAGCAGGTTGACCGCGACCGCCACGAAGCCCACGTAGATGGTCTTCGGGCTGTCGAAGCCGAGGTCGGACAGCGGGAACGCCGAGCCGCCGAAGTGTTTGCGGCCGGTCGTGGCGTTCGGGATGTTGTAGAGCATCCACATGCCCATGCCCATGCCCGCCGCCCAGCCGGCGATCAGCGCCCAGCGGTGCAGCCAGCGGGTGAACAGGCCGAGCGCCACCGCGGGCCCGGTCTGCAGGATGATGATGCCGCCGATGAGCTGCAGGTCGATGGAGAACTGCGGGTCGAGGAAGATGATGCAGGCGACCGCGCCGACCTTGACCACCAGCGACGTGATCTTGGAGACGTTCGCCTCCTGCGCCGGGGTCGCGTCCTTCTTCAGGTACTCCTTGTAGATGTTGCGGGTGAACAGGTTCGCCGCCGCGATCGACATGATGGCCGCCGGGACCAGCGCGCCGATGCCGATGGCCGCGAAGGCGACGCCCGCGAACCACGACGGGAACTGCTGGTCGAAGAGCAGCGGCACGACGGTGTT
The DNA here is from genome assembly GCF_016464385.1 of Nucisporomicrobium flavum. GTDB lineage: Bacteria > Actinomycetota > Actinomycetes > Mycobacteriales > Micromonosporaceae > Actinoplanes > Actinoplanes flavus_A. The sequence continues at coordinate 45,447 of NZ_JADMLH010000031.1, forward strand.
GCTGTCCACGCTGCCGGCCTTGGCGCCGGGCAGCGGCTTCACGCCCGCCGAGATCGCCATGTAGCCGAGCAGCGCGATCAGGCCGAGCAGGAAACTGTACGCGGGCAGCGCCGACATGTTCCGCTTGATGACGTTGCGGTTCTTGCTGGCCAGCACGCCCGTGATGCTGTGCGGGTACAGGAAAAGCGCCAGGGCCGAGCCGAGCGCCAGCGTGATGTATTGGATCTGGTTGTTGGCGTTCAGCGTGATGCCGTCGCCGGGCGCCTTCGACGCCTGGAACTTCGCGTTCGCGTCGTCGAAGATGCTGCCCCAGCCGCCCAGCTTGTACGGCAGGTAGAGCACCGCCACGATGATCACGATGTAGATCAGCGTGTCCTTGACGAACGCGATGAGCGCGGGCGCCCGCAGGCCGGACTGGTAGGTGTACGCGGCCAGGATCGCGAAGGCGATGATGATCGGCAGGTGCCGGGCGAGGGCGCTCTCCCCCGTCACGCCCATCGTCTTGAGCACCGCCTCGATGCCGACGAGCTGCAGCGCGATGTACGGCATGGTCGCCACGATGCCGGTGATCGCCACGAGCAGGGCGAGCAGCGGCGAGTCGAAGCGGGACCGGACGAAGTCGGCAGGGGTGACGAAGCCGTGCCGGTGCGACACCGACCAGAGCCGGATCAGGATCAGGAAGAACAGCGGGTAGATGACCACCGTGTACGGCACGGCGAAGAACCCGGCGGCGCCGGCTCCGAAGATCAGCGCCGGCACGGCGACGAACGTGTACGCCGTGTAGAGGTCGCCGCCGACGAGGAACCAGGTGATCCAGCCGCCGAAGCTGCGGCCGCCCAGCCCCCACTCGTCGAGGTGGGCCATGTCCTTCGGGGCGCGCCAGCGGGCCGCCACGAAACCCATGCCGCTGACCAGCAGGAAGAGCAGTGAGAAGACGACGATCTCGGTGATGTGGTCACTCATCGACGGCCTCCCGGGTCTCCGGCGCGGACGCCCGCGTGGGCCGCTTGGTCATCTGGTAGACCACCGAGGTCGTGGCGACGCCGACGAAGATGAAGAGGAACTGCAGCCAGTAGAACGCGGGGAACCCCCACAACCGCGGCGAGTCGCGGTTGAACAGCGGGGTCACCAGGGGCAGGACGACGGGGATGAGCAGCAGCCAGTACCAGGGGCTGCGATCACTGCGCGGGGACCGTACCGGTTCCGTCATGGGTGGGATCCTCCTGGTCGGAGTGAATGACGGTTATCGGCCGCACGTTACCGAGAGGTTTCACAGGGGACTCACAGTGGAGATCACCTTGCGCCGAACGGCAAGGGTGGTGCGCCGAACGGCACACCACCCTCGCGCACAGTGATTACCGCCGCCAGGGCGACCAGAGACCCGCCGAGATGGTACGGGTCAGCGACGCGTTCTCGTCGTCGCCGTCGAGCGACCACATCATCGCCCCGCCCAGCCCCTGCGCCCGGATGTACGCCGTCTTCTGCAGGATCTGCGCCGGGTCGTCGTACGTCCAGAAGGTGGTGCCGTCGAAGAGCCACGAGTGCCCGGCCCGCCAGTCCCGGTGCACCGTGTAGCCCTGGGCCGGCAGGTTCTTGAGGACCTTGTAGTCCTCGGTGCCGACCGCGAACGTGCCCGGCGCGCCGCCGGTGGCCGGGGCGAACAGGCCGCTGCCGCCGCCGGTCACGCCGGTCCAGCCCTGCCCGTAGTACGGGATGCCGAGAACGAGCTTGCCGCTCGGGGCGCCCCGGTCGCGCCACGCGCCGATCGCGCCCTCGACGGAGAAATCGGGGTTGTCCGGCGCTCCCTTCGGCACGCGCAGCGCGGACTGCTGGTTCGTGCGAGCCTCCCACGAGCCGTGGAAGTCGTAGCCCTGCACCGTACCGAAGTCGAGGTACTTGAAGATCTTCGTCTCGAAGCCCGCGTCGATCTTGGCGGGCGCGGCCGGCAGGAACGCCGTGAGGTCGTAGTGCTTCTTCGTCGTGCGCGACAGCTTGTCGAGCTGCTTGCGGAACTCGGCGGTCAGCAGCGTGAAGTTGTGCTTGTCCTCGGGCCGGATCACGTTGCCCGCGTTGCCCTCGGAGCCGGGCCACTCCCAGTCGAGGTCGATGCCGTCGAAGATGCCACCGGCGACGCCCGCGGCCAGGCCCGGCAGGTTGCCCTTGATCCACAGGTCCACGCAGGAGCCGACCAGCTTCTTGCGGGACTCGTCGGTGAGCGCGGCGTCGGAGAAGTGCGCCGAGCCGGTCCAGCCGCCGAGCGAGATCAGCACCCGCAGGTTCGGGTTCTTCGCCTTGAGCTCGGCGAGCTGGTTGAGGTTGCCGGCGATCGGCTGGCCCGCCACGTCGCCGACGCCGTCCACGCTCAGCTCCGCGGAGAACGGCGTCTGCCAGTCGGCCCACGGGTCGGCCGAGTCGCAGACGCCGGCCGCGGTGACCGGCCCGAACGCGTAGTTGAGGTGGGTGAGCCGGTCGGCCGCGCCCGACTTCTCCACCTTGGCGAGCTGAAAGCCACGGCCGTAGATCCCCCACTGGGTGAAGTACCCGACCTTGACGTACGGCTTCTTCCCGTGCGCCTGGGCCGTGCCCGGTGCGGCGGTGACGCCGACCAGGACGGCCGCGGCGACGGCGAGGAAGCGACGGGTGTATCCGCGCATGAAGCCCTCCAGGGGCGAAGCATTTAACAAACTTTCCTGATTGAGGAAGCTAAACGCCCTGATCTGGAGAAGCAAGAAGCCGATCTATCGAAGATGCGCCGTCTCGTTGACCGAACGCACCGCTATGCCCCCATCCGGCCACATGTCCATGGTGGAGACGCCCGCGGCGTCCAGGAACAGCCGGTGCAGGAAGGCGTCACCCGCGGCGAGCGCGTCGCGCAGGATCAGCTTGATCGGCGAGACGTGCGAGACCACCACGACCACCGAGGACGGGTACGCGGACTGCAGCGTCGCCAGCGCACCCCGGACCCGCTTGGACACCGCCTGGAACGACTCCCCGCCCGGCGGCGCCACGCTCGCCGAACCCAGCCACCGGTCCATCTCCGCCGGCCAGCGGTCGCGGACCTCACCGAACGTCAGGCCCTCCCAGTCGCCGAAGTCGCACTCGATCAGCTCCGGCATGACGGTGACCGAGACGCCGCCCACCTCTGAGGCGATCAGCTCGGCTGTGCGCGTACATCTGCTCAAGGGTGAGGAGACGACCGCCGCGACGTCGCGGCTGATGCCGGCCACCCGCCCGGCCGCGGCCATGGCCTGCGCCTCGCCCTCGTCGGTGAGCGGCACGTCGCCGCGGCCGGAATACCGGCCCTGCTGGGTGAACGCGGTCTCGCCGTGCCGCACGAGGATCAGCCGCGTCGCCGCCTCCAGCGACGGCGGCGCCCAGCTCCGCGGCGGCGCCTTCGCCTCGGGCTCGATCACCTCCGGCTCGATCCGGTCCCGGACCGGCTTGCCCGCGGCCTCGTCCATCGCGCGGTTGGCCAGCGCGTCGGCGAGCTTGTTGCGCTCGCGCGGGATCCAGTCGAAGGTCACCCCGGCGAAGCCGTTCACCAGCGTGGCGGCCTCGGCGGCGAGCGGGCGCAGGCCCGGGTTCTTGATCTGCCAGCGGCCGGACATCTGCTCGACGACCAGCTTCGAATCCATCCGTACGTCGACCCGCGCCGCACCGAGCTCGGCGGCGGCGCGCAGGCCCGCGATCAGCCCCTGGTACTCGGCGACGTTGTTCGTCGTGGTGCCCAGCGAGCCGTACCGCTCGAGCAGCACCTCGCCGGCGGCGTCGAGCACCACTGCGCCGTAGCCAGCCGGGCCGGGGTTGCCCCGCGACCCGCCGTCGGCCTCGACGATCACCCGGAGGTCACCGCTCACAGGCCGGACTCCGCCGTACGCACCATGATCCGGCGGCACTCCTCGCAGCGGACCACCTCGTCGGCGGGGGCGGACTTCACCCGCGCGAGGTCGGCGCCGTACAGCTCGATGCGGCAGCCGCCGCACCGGCCGGAGCGGAACAGCGCGGCGCCCAGCCCGGTCTCCTCACGGATCTTGTCGTAGAGCGTGACCAGGTCGGCCGGCAGATCGGCGGCGAGCGGGCCGCGCGACTGGGACTTGAACTCCTGCTCCTTGGCGATCTCCGCGTACGCCTCGTCGCGGCGCGCCTCGGCCGCGTCGCGGCGCTCGGCGGCCTCGGCGATCCGCTTCAGCACCTCGTTGAGCGTCTGCTCGGCGCTCTCCCGGCGCTCCATCAGCTCCAGCTCGGCGTCCTCCAGCTCCGACTGCCGGCGGTTGAGCGTCGCCAGCTCGTGCTGCAGCCCCTCGATCTCGCGCAGCGCGCCGCCGGCGTCGAGGCGGGCCTGGTCGCGCTGCTTGCGGGTACGGACCTGGTCGATGTCCTTCTCGTAGCGGGAGATGTCGCGGTCCAGGTCGTCGACGGCCACCTGGGCGCGGACCCGCTCGTCCTCCAGCGCGGAGAGCTCACGGGCGACGGTGTCGATCTCGGCGAGCTCGGGCAGCGACCGGCGGCGGTGCGCCAGCTGGTTGAGCGTGGTGTCGATCGCCTGCAGGTCGAGCAGGCGGCGCTGGGCTTCCGGGGCGGCCTTCACGGGTGGATCTCCTTGTCGTCGGCGACCGCGTGCACGGTCCAGGGGTCGGTGTCGAGGTCGGAGACGAGAACGGCGACGCCGAACTGCGCGCGCAGCCATCCGGCCACCTCGTCGAGCCAGGGGCGTTCGCTGGCCCAGTGCGCCACGTCGAGCAGGGCGGGGCCGCCCGCGGCGAGGTGCTCGCCGGCGGGGTGGTGGCGCAGGTCGGCACAGAGATACGCGTCGGCGCCGGCAGCCGTCGCCTCCCGCAGGAAGGAGTCGCCCGCGCCGCCGCAGACGGCCAGCGTACGCACGCGCAGATCGGGGTCACCGGCGGCCCGGACCCCCGCCGCGGTGGCCGGCAGCCGGCGGGCGGCGAACGAGGTCAGCTCGGCGAGCGTCATCGGGGCGGCCAGCTCACCCACCCGGCCGATCCCCCGGCCCTCACCGGCGGCCGGGCTGCCCGGGGCCGCGGGCGCCAACGGGCGCAGGTTGACCAGGTCCAGCCGGGCGGCCAGCGCGTCCGAGACGCCCGGGTTGGCGGTGTCGGCGTTGGTGTGCGCGACGTACAGGGCGATGTCGGCCTTGATCAGCCGGTGCACGATCCGGCCCTTGTACGTGTCCGGCGCCACCGACGAGACGCCCTTGAGCAGCAACGGGTGGTGCGCGACGATCAGGTCGGCGCCGACCGAGACCGCCTCCTCGACCGTCTCCGGGACGCAGTCGACGACACCCAGGATGCGCTCGACGGGCCGGTCGAAGTCGCCCAGCACGGGACCGACCCGGTCCCACTGCTCCGCCCACGACCGGGGATATCGCCGGTCGAGGGCGGCGATGACCGTACGGACGGTCGGTGGGGCGAGCGCGGAGTCGGTCACGGCCGCCAACTCTACTGGCTAGGAGCGGGCTCCCGGCTCGACCCGGCTGCCCGTCTCGAAGCGGGCGTACAGCGTCTGCAGCGCGCGCCGCCACGGGAACCGGCTGCGGAACCGGTCGTTCTGGCCGGGACCGCCCAGGCTCACGACGTCGTCGCCGTACAGCACCTCGACACCCCAGGTACGCAGCTTGGCGATGCTGTCGTGCAGCGCGGGATGCATCGCCATGACCTTGTTCGTGTACGGCACCACGACCGTCGGGATGCCGAAGCCGTACCCCTCGATCAGCAGCCCCAGCACGAGCGTGTCGGTGATACCGGCCGCCCACTTGTTCACGGTGTTGACCGTGGCCGGCGCGACGATCATCGCGTCGGCGGGCGGGAGCAGGTCGTCGTCGCCCGGGTTCTTGTAGTAGCTGCGGACGGCGTGCCCGGTCTGCGCCTGCAACGCCGCCGCGTCCACGAACTTGCGCCCGTCCGGCGTGGTGATCACGCAGACCTCCCAGCCGTCACGCTGGGCCAGGTCGACGAGCACGCCCACGTCCCGGGCGATCGGTGATCCGCACACCAGGATGTAGAGCACGCCGGGCGCGGGGTTGGCCGTGCTCACCGCAGAACCCACCTCATACGCCGACTCCCATCTGTTCGGCCAGCTCCGCGATGGGTGCCGGCGGGGTGCCCCGCGTGCGTCGCAGCACGTCGGAGATGACCTCGTGAGCCAGCGGGCGGCAGCGGATCTCGGACGGGGCGAGCCGGTCGCCCTCCAGCAGCATCTCGCTGGCCTTCTCCACATCGCCCAGCTGGGTGTATCCGCGCGCGATGTCGAGGAAGTGGTGCGCGCGCCGTTCCGGGAGCATCGCGGCGAAGTGCTCCGGGTCGATCCGGTTGTGCGTCTCGACCGCCTTGCCGCCGTCACCCAGCTCCACCGCGGCCGCGGCCCGGTGCAGCTCCACGTTGGTCGGCCCGAAGGACGTCCAGTAGTAGTTGAAGTCGCCACCGAGCGCGCCGGCCGCCTGCTCGGCGCCGGTGACCAGGTCACGGACGGTCGCGCTGTCGCCGATGCGCGCCGCCGCCATCGCGCCGGTGAGCAGCAGCAGGCCGTACACGCTCAGCCGCTCCGGCGTCGCCGAGTCCGGCGTCGTCGGTGCCAGCCGGTTCGCGATGTTGACGTTGACCTCGAGGGCCGAGCGGACCCGGCCGAGCGACAGCAGCGCCATGCCGACCCGGTGGCTCGCCATACCGGCCAGCAGCTGGTCGCCGGCGCGCTGCGAGACCGCGATGGACCGGTCCGCCGCCAGCCAGGACAGCTCGTGCTCGCCGACCTTGCGCAGCGCCGAGGAGGCGATCTGGTACACCTGCCCGAGCAGGTGCGCCGCGTCGCGTGCCTCGTCGCCGCTCGCGTGGGCGCTGTCCGCGGCCTGCGCGTCACGCAGCAGCTGCGGCAGCTTGCGGGCGAGCACGCCGTACTTCGCGTGCTGATAGGTCAGCCAGGCGTGGCTGACCGCCTTGCGCATCTCCGTCAGCGGCGGCGCCTGCGGTACGGGATGGAAGAACGCGCTCATCTGGTCGTAGCGCTCGAGCGCGGCGCGGATCTCCTCGACCTCGACCTGGTCGATGCAGTTCTGCGTCTCCGGCCGCCGCTCGACGTCCTTGCCCAGCAGCAGCTGGACGTCGATGGCGAGCACGTCGGCGATCTCGTAGACGACGGAGAACTTGTCGAGCCGGCGGACCCCCCGCTCCACCTTGTCGACCCAGCTCTTGGACTTGCCCAGCCGGTCCGCGAAGACCTGCTGGGACATCTTGCGCCGGCCGCGCCAGTAGGCGACTCGCCGGCCGATCGGCAGCTCGTCCACGGTGCCTCCCCAAACTCATCCGGCGACCCCCGCCGGTGAGCAACCCGGTGCTTCACGTGCAGTGTGGACCTCACTCGTCCGTGCTGGTCGCACAGGTTGTGTGATCGCCTGCCCACCGTTGCTCGTAGTTTCTCATGCAACTTGCAATGGGTGATCTGACCGAACCAACGACGCGTGTCGCGCTTGGTAACGGCAACCCCGCCTGATATAGCGGCAGCGAGTCCCGAACCGGGGGTAAACCGACCATGCAGTGGAGCAACCGAGAGCCGATCGGCCCACGGGCCCTCCTCGATCGGCTGCGCCTGCGCCGTGCGGCGCTGCGCTACGCCCGGCAGGGCTGGGCGGTGACACCGGGGGCGTACCTCAACGGCGACCGCTTCGCCTGCGGCCGGCCGGGCTGCCCGATCATGGGCTGCCATCCCGCCATCGAGTGCTGGGAGGACGACGCGTCCACGGATCCCGCGCGCATCGCCGCCTGGTGGCGCGACCGGCCGTACACGGTGCTGCTCGCCACCGGCGGCGCCTTCGACGTCCTCGAGGTGCCGGCCGCGGTGGGCCTGCGCGTCCTCGGCGCGGTCCGGCTGCACACCGGGGTGATCGGCCCGGAACGCGAGGACGCCCGCGGCCCGGTCGCGGTCGCACCCTCCGGACGCTGGATGTTCCTGGTACGCCCCGGCGAGGAACTGGGCCCCGAGCTGGGGTCCTGCCTGGACGTTCTGCGGCACGGCCGCGGCTCGTGGATCCCGGCCGCACCCAGCCGGACCCCCGACGGGCAGGTGCGCTGGGCGGTCACCCCGGAGGAGAACGGCTGGCGGCTGCCCGCGTCGGCGACCGTGCAGGCGATGCTGCTCGACGCGCTCGAGGCGCTGGGCCGCCGCCCGCAGCCGGGGGTGCCGCCGAGCGTGCCGCGGCAGATGTCCACGGCCCGCCGGGCCGCCTGAGTCGCCGCAGGCCGCCGACTTGCCGGAGCTTGACTTCCCGGCGCTCCGAGCTGGTCCTGGCTTTGCAGGCGGCGCGCACCCACCGTCCACCGGCTCTTCGGAGCCGGTGGCGGACGGTATGCGGGCGGTGCCGGGGAAGCGCATGTCCGAGTCACCGTATTGGTCTACCTTGCGGTAAGCAGTCACCCGAACGGGTGAACACATGATCACCCTCCGCGCATGAAATTCGCTCGTGGCCGGCGAACGGATCCTGGCACGATGCGGCCGTGGTCACCATCCGAGCGGTACCCGTGGACGCCCCGGACGCCGTCGCGCTCATCCGGTCCTACATGACCGAGGTCGTGGACCGCTACCACCGGCGCCCGATGCCCGCCTCCACCGTGGACGGGGCGCTGGCCGACGAACCCGCCGACGACGTCGCCGTCCTGCTGGTCGCCTACCGCGCCGGCGAACCGGTCGGTTGCGCCGGGCTGCGCGTCGCCGGGCCGCACACCGGCGAACTGACCAAGGTGTACGTCGCACCGCCGGCCCGCCGCTCGGGTGTGGCACGGCGGCTGCTGGCGTCCGTCGAGGAGGCGGCGCGCGAGCGGGGGCTGCGGCGGTTGCGGCTGGACACCCGTACCGATCTCATCGAGGCCCGGGCCCTCTACGCCGCGGTGGGATTCCGCGAGGTGCCGGCGTGGAAGCAGGCGCCGTTCGCCGACTGCTTCTTCGCCAAAGATCTCCTACCGGGTTGACCGCGTCTGCCGGCCGGCCTGCTTCGGTTTCCCTCGCCGGCCTGCTTCCGTTGTCCTCGCCGGCCGGCCTCCGCTTTCCTCGCCGGCCTACTTCCGGGTTGATCTGGCGCGGACGTGCATGCGTTCGCCCTGCGGTCCGAAGATCGACAAGAACTCCACGGCCTCACCGCCGGCGCTGCCGAACCAGTGCGGAACGCGGGTGTCGAACTCCGCCGCCTCCCCCGCCGGCAGGACCAGGTCATGCTCGCCGAGGACGACGCGGAGCCGGCCGCTGATCACGTACAGCCACTCGTACCCCTCATGGGTTTTCGGGTCCGGCGCCTCGACCGGGCCCGGCGGAATGAGGTGCTTGAAGGCCTGCAGGCCGGTGGACTGCCGGCTCAGCGGCAGGATCGTCTGGCCGCTGCTGTGCTTGATCGGCCGGGCGTAGATCCGCGGATCGCCGGTGGGCGGCGCCCCCACCAGGTCGTCGAGCGGCACCTGATATGCCCGGGCCAGCGGCAACAGCAGCTCGAGCGTGGCCTTGCGCTGCCCGGACTCGAGCCGCGACAGCGTGCTGACCGAGATGCCGGTGCTCTCGGAGAGCGCGGCGAGCGTGGTCGCCCGCTCCTGCCGCAACGCCCGCAACCGCGGCCCGACCGCCGCCAGCACCTCATCGTTTGCCATCACAGCAAATAACTTTGCCACTTCCGGCCGGGCGGGGCCACCGTGGTCCCATGACATACGACGTGATCGTGATCGGCGGCGGACCCGCCGGGTTGAGTGCGACGGTGGCGCTGAGCCGAGCGCTGCGCAAGGTCCTGCTGGTCGACGCGGCGGAGCCGCGCAACGCACCGGCCGAGGGCATCCACAACTACCTGACCCGCGACGGGGTCCCGCCGGCGGAGTACCGCGAGCTCGGACGGGCGGAAGCGGTCCGGTACGGCGCCGAGGTGATCGACGGAACGGTCACCGCGGCCGGGCGGCTCTCCCCGCCTGAGGCCACCCCGCTCTCCGCGCTCGCGGACGGCGGCGAACCGGCGTCCTCCGACGGCGAACCGGCGTCCTCCGGCGGCGGCCTGCTCTTCGTGACGCTTGCCGACGGGCGACGGTTCGAGGCGCGGCGGCTGCTGGTCGCGACCGGTCTCACCGATGAACTGCCCGACCTCCCCGGCCTGCGTGACCAGTGGGGGCACGGGGTACTGCACTGCCCGTACTGCCACGGCTTCGAGGTTCGCGGCAAGGCCATCGGCATCCTGGGCTCCTCCCCCATGTCACTGCACCAGGCCCAGATGTGGCGGCAGTGGAGCGACGACGTGACCCTCTTCCTGCACACGGCCCCGGCGCCGGACGAAACCCAGGCCCGGGAACTCGCGGCCCGCGGCATCACGGTCGTGACGGAGAAGGTGGCCGAGGTGGTCGCGGAGGACGGCACGCTGACCGGCGTACGCCTGACCGACGGCACGCTGGTCCCCCGCGAGGCGCTGGTCGTCGCTCCCCGGTTCGTGGCCAACGCGGGGATGCTGGGGCTGCTGGGACTCTCGGCCACCGAGAACGACTTCGGATCGTCGGTGCCGGCCGAGCCGTCGGGCCGTACGCCGGTGCTGGGCGTCTGGGTGGCCGGGAACGTGGCTGACCAGATGGCCCAGGTGGTGAGTTCGGCGGCGGCCGGGTTGCACACGGCGGCCCAGCTGAACATGGACCTGATCACTGAAGAGGTCGGGCAGGCGGTGGCGGCGTTCCAGCCGGCTCAGCGGTCCGCGGCCAGCTCCCGGTAGGCGGCGATGACGGCTGCCGTGCGTTCGGCCAGCTCCGGACCCGAGTCCGCGGGTGCAGCCGCCGCAGCCGTCAGCCGGGAGATCGCCAGCTCGGCGTCCCGGGCCGTCCGCCCGATGCGCTGCTCGCGGAGCAGGTCCTCGCCGGCCAGCGCGGCGGCGTTGATGCTCGCCAGGATCCGGTTGGCCGCGTCGGCCGTGGAACGCCACAGCCCTTCGACGCGCAGCCGCTGCTCGGCGAGGGCCTGCACGGCCGGGCTGTCGGCGGGAAGATCGTGCCGGGACGCGACGCCCAGTTCGTCCCGCAGCCGCCGGATCTGCTGCCGGCGGGCCATGATCGCGGCGAGATCCCGCAACGCGGCGGTGAGGTCCCGGTCGGCCTGCTCGGCGTCGATCATGTGCCGCAGCGCCGGCCAGGTCAGCCGTACGCGCCGGGCCACCGTCAACGCCCGCCCGTAGGCGACCCGCTCCTCGGCGGCCAGCAACACGAAGGAGTCGTCACCGCGCGGCAACGCCAGCACCCCGGTCCGCGCGGCCCTGGCCTGCTCGACGCTGACGAACCCGACCAGCGCCACAGCCCCGGCCAGCCCGGCCCACCACGGAATGCCCACCGAGGCGAGCACGGCGACCAGCACGAGCAATGCCAGGGACAACTGTGAGGAGAACCGGACCCGGTCCTCCCGGCTGCGCCCGCTCGGCGCGACCGGCACCACCTCGACGACGGACCCCTGCCGGTTCCGCCGGGCGCGCCCGGACCGCATCCTGATCGGGTACGGCGACACCACGATCTTCTCGTCGTCGGCGCCGATGAACAGTCCATCGCCTCGGGCGACCAGGCCGTCGACGCGCCCGGGTCGGCCAACAGCGCGGCCGGGTCGGCCAACGGTGCGGCCGGGTCGGCCAACAGCGCGGCCGGGTCGGCCGGAGTGTCCGGTCATCGCACACCCTTCCCGGCCCGGCGCCTCCCGGCGCGGTGCCTCTGACGGTCGGCGGCCCGGGTACTCCTGAACGGCCGCGGCGGCGGGAGCAGAGCGGGCCCGTCCGCCGAGGGGGTACGGTCGGGCCCGCTCACCCGCGGAGCCGTCCGCAGGTGCCAGAAGGAATCGGGCGCCGAGGGCCGCACTTGAGCCGGGCGCGGGTGCAGCGCGGGTGCACCGCTTCTCGGCCGGGGCCACCGGACGGCGGACCGGCGAGCCCGCTCCGGTCGCGAACGGCCCGGATGCGGGCGGCGCGGACGCGCCGACGCAGGGGCCCGCGGACGCACGCAGCGCGAACGCACACGGACGGCACGGCCGACGCAGGTGCGGGCGCACGCGCACGGCGCAAGCGGACGGCGCAAGCGCGGACGCGTGCGGCGCGGGCGGCGCGGACCGGCACCGGCGCCGCCGGGCTTGGGAGGAGCTCAGTCCAACAAGCGGAAGATGAAGCGGTCGTTCCAGCGCGACCCCTCGTCGCCGGCCTCGATCTCGGTGAGCGTCGCGACGAACTGCTCGTATGCGCTCGCGCCCAGCGCCATCCGGATGCTGTCGGCGTGGGTCCACACCAGGTGCACCGGCCGTGGGTCGCCGGCGGCGAGGTGACGGCGGAGGTCCGCCAGGTCGTGCCGGTAGTACGGCCCGTAGCCGAGCGCGCCGGCCAGTCTGTGGTGCAGGTCCGCCGCGTTCAGCACGAACCGCCCGTCAATGACCACGTTCACCGTGCCAACCTCCCACTGCTGGTCGGCACCTGACATCGGGCCAACGATCCGGCGACTCCACCGGTCTTGCCGGGTGATGGCCGCGTCCGGCGTGCCGTTTCCGATGCCGTCCGGGGAGACCCGCCCGACCGGACAGAATGCGACGGACGGACGGCCGACTGACCCACCCAGGCCGCAGGCGCGCAGTACGGGGAATGCGCACCCGGCCTCGATGCACGACATGCCACCGAGATCGAGGCCGGGCCCACGCGTCTGCCGGGAGCGCGCCGACCGAGGCCGCACCCGCGGGAACGCGTCCCGCAAGAGCGAACGCCGCACGCACCCGGCGCGCAGGTCAGCCCCTCACTGGTGTCCGCCGGCCGCGGACCAGCCGCACCCGGGCGTGCCAGGACCCGCGACCGGGCCGACCGGCAGCTACGACACCGCCTCCGTTGCCGATCTCTCCTCGGACGCCGCCCCCTGCCCGTACGTCGTGGGGCCGTCGGGCGCGAGCTCTCCGAGGCTCTCCAAGCGGGCCCGGATGCCGCCCCGGCTGCGGCCGAACTCCTCCATCAGCGCACGCTCGCCCGCCCCCGCGCGGTAGCGGGCCACGAGACGTTCGTCGTCCTCCGGGGACCATCGGGCGCCCCGGTTGGGATAGCGCTTCGGTTTCTCCTCGGCCGGACGGGCCGCCTTGCGCTGGTTGCGCAGCGCCGACAGGCCGGTGAGCGTCGACGTGAGGGCCTGGGTGACGTCGGGGAGGTCGTGGGGCGAGATCCCTCCGCTGATCTCGCTCACCGTCTCCCCATCGGGTCCCCAGCCGGTCAGCGTGAGGGTGATCGGATCGTCGCCGGTGCCCGAGGCGGTGATCCGGTAGACGTTGCCGGCCGCCGTGAAGTGCCGGTCGAGCTGGGTGTGCGGGCGCCGGTCCTGCTCCGGCGCGAATTCGTTGGTGTCCATGCGGCGACGGTAGGGACCCGCACCGACACTTTTCTCGCGGGCGCGTCGCGGGCCCCGGCGTTTCGGGTCAGCGAGCCGACCGATCGGCGGCCCGAGACAGGCCAAAGCGGGCATCCCGGACGGCATACGTCAGCAGATGGTCAGGATGCATCAGCGCCGCCGGGTCAGCCGGCCGTCCAGGATCCGCACTCCCGGCCCGTCCAGCTCGGGCAGCACCACGCCGCGCCCGCACATGGCCATCATCAACGCCTCCGCCGGCCCCGCGATCAGCGGTCCGACGCCCGAGAACCAGTTCAGGTCCGATGCCTCGAACCGCAGGCCGGCGAGCCGTCGCTTGGACGTGAACCCGATCGCCCGGCCGCTGGTGAGGAACTCGAGCGACACCTTGAGCCGGTCCAGCCGCAGGCCGTGCGGCAGGCCGAGGGGGCGGCGCATGTCCTGGCCGTGGACCTGCAGGTCGGTGAGCTGCCCCGCGTACCCGACGATCGGCGGTTTGAAAGGGTTGTCGGCATTGTCGCGCAGAGCCTGGGCGAGGTCGGCCGCCGGACGGTCGGCCGTGAGCACCGCCAGCTGGGCGTTCGCCCTGTGGATCCGGAAGCCGTTGCGGGCCAGCAGGGAGAACACGGGCACGGGCGGCTTGCCGAGGGCCGCGAGCAGGTGCCCCGCCACCTCTTTGACGGTCCACTCGCCGCACAGGCTCGGCGTGTCGAGCTGCCGCGGCTCCAGCGATTCGACCAGGTCGGCGATGCGGCGTCGCTCATCGGCGATGGCGGCACGGATATCCACCGCGACAGGCTACCGACCCTTTCATCCGTACGGCGGGCAGCACGGCACCCGGGATTGTCGGAGGCCGGGGCTAGGGTTCCGGCCATGAAGGTCAGCAGGTGGCGGGCGGTGCTCACGTGAGCCGCGCGGTCGAGGAGTCGAACCGCCGCATGCTGCGCGCCCGCGACGCTATGGACCGGGCGTACACGGAGCCGCTCGACATTCCCGCGTTGGCCCGGATCGCGCACGTCTCCCCCGCGCACTTCATCCGCACGTTCCGCGCGACCTTCGGGGAGACGCCCCACCGCTATCTGCAGCGGCGGCGGGTGGAACGGGCCATGTTCCTGTTGCGGGAGACGGATCGGAGTGTGACGGAGGTGTGCATGACCGTGGGGTTCAGCAGCCTGGGGACGTTCAGCCGGACGTTCCACGCGATCCTCGGGGAGTCGCCGACGGCGTACCGGAAGCGGGCGGTCTCGTCGGTCGTGCCGAACTGTTTCGGTATGGCCTATATGCGGCCGGCTTCTCTCCCGGACGGGGGACCATAGCCCTGGACGTCATTTTTGGATAAGCATCGCGGCGTCGCCGGTCGTTAGCGTGAGTCCATGCTGAACAAGATCCGCATCACTCACGTCTTCGTCGCCGACCAGGACGAGGCACTGGACTTCTACGTCGGCAAGCTGGGCCTCGAGGTGGCCGACGACATCGACCTCGGCTTCATGCGCTGGCTCACCGTACGGGTGCCCGGCGACGACCCGGACCGCGTCATCCTGCTGGAGAAGCCGGGCCCGCCGGCGATGGACGCGCAGACCGCCGAGCAGCTGCGCGAGCTGATCGCCAAGGGCGCGAGCGGCTTCACGCTGGGCTTCAGCACCGACGACGCGCGCAAGACGTACGACGAGCTCAAGGCCAAGGGCGTGGAGCTCACGGACGGCCCGACGGAGCAGCCGTACGGCATCGACTTCGGCGGGCGGGACCCGTTCGGCAACCACTTCCGGGTCAGCCAGCCGGCCGGCTCCTAGCGTTCGCGCCGGCCGTCCCGCGCGGTCCGGGCTCCCGAGCCCGGCCCGCGGTCCGGGGCTGCTCCGACCGTAGGATGCCGGGGTGAGATCGCGTCGAGTGCCGCTTCGCCGCCTGGCCCTGGCGTCACTCGCGCTGACGCTCGCCGTGGCCGGCTGCACCACCCCGGACGACAAGAAGTCACCCCCGGACGTCGCGGCCACCGCCGCGCTCGGCACCCCGAGCCCTTCCCCGTCGACGACGCCGCCCGCGCCCGGCAAGCCGAGGACCGCCAAGCCCAGAATCGACAAGGCGGCCCTCAAATACTTCTTCAAAATCGCGCTGGGCGCCGAGTACGGCGACAACATCCACGTCGTGACCCGATGGATAAAACCGGTGGTGACCGTACGCGTCGCCGGAAAGCCCAGCGCGGCCGACCGCGACTGCCTCGGCCGCGTGGTGTCGGATTTCAACAAGCTGACGGCGACCACCGACCTCAAGCTCACGACCTCGGCGACAGCCGACATCCGGGTTCATTTCGCGCCGGTGAGCCGCTTCAAATCCCTGGAACCGAACTACGTGCCGAACAACGACGGCTTCTTCCACGTCGACTGGTCGACCGGCTACATCATCACGAACGCCAACGTCCTCATCCGCACGACAGGCATCAGCTCCCGGATCCGCTGCCACCTGATCCGCGAGGAACTCACCCAGAGCACCGGCCTGATGCGCGACGCCAACGACCACCCGTCAAGCGTCTTCTACGGCCAATACTGGTCGGCACCGACCCGTTATTCGGCGCTCGATCAAAAGCTCATCAAGCTCCTGTACGGCGGAGCCATCCAGCCGGGCGACACGAAGAAGACCATCACCGCCGCGGTCACCGTTTCCTGAGACCTAGACGATGTCCACCGAGATCTCCACGGCCGGAACCGTCCCTTTGTTCTCGAGCCAGTGGGTCGTGTGCCGGTCCTCCGGCCAGCCGAACCCGGGCCCGTAGTCGGTGTCCACGCCGTTCCGATGGTCGGTAATTGTTCCCTGCAGCACGTAGACGACGCCGGGCCGTCCCACGTGGTCGTGAACGGGACCGAAGACGCCGCCGGGCTCCATGGTCACCATCCGCATGCGAAGCTGCCGGCCCGCCATGCCCTCGATCTCCCCGGCGAGGTCGACCGTCGCCAGGTCCTGCACCGACACACCTCTGGTCCCGTGCGTCGCTTGTCCGTCGCTCATCGGACCCCCACCCCTCAGCCGCAGCCGTAGCCGTCGTTGTCCCGGTCCAGGTCGTAGATGTCCGTACCGCTGACCCGGACGACGGTCTCAGCTTGTCCCCCGCCGCGAATGCCCGGACATCGCCTGATCGTCCGTTACCGGCCTCGGACGAAGCGGCGGCGTCCCCGGCCGATGGTGAATGCTGTGGGGCGTGGAGTACGTGTCCAGAGTGCCGCGACCGCCGCTGGACGGGCTGATCGACGACCTCTACTACCTGGAGGGCACACCGCCGTACGCCCGGCTGAAGCTGCCGCCGATGCCCGCAGCGTTGCTCATCCTCAACCTGGGGGCGCCCTTCCGCATCCGCGCCGGCGCCGACATCGAGACAGTCGAGTACGCCGACGGCTGCGTGGTCACCACGCCCACCCAGGCGTTGGAATTCGGCTACCCCCGCCCGACCCGGTCCGTCGGCGTACACCTCAAGCCGTGGGGATTGGCGCCGTTCCTGCCGATGCCCGCGGCCGAGCTGTGCGACCGTCCGGTGACGGTGGAACAGGTGTGGGGCCGGCCCGCCGTTGCCGAGCTGCGGGACCGGCTGGCCACGGCGAACGGGCCACACGAGATGCTGACGCTGCTCGAGGACGAGCTGATGCGACGGCTCAGCGAGACCACCGGCCTGGGTCTGGTCCGCAGTACGAGCAGCGTCATCGCAGCCGTCGGCGGGGCGGTGGCGATCGGCGACCTGCGGGCGGCGGCCGGTGTCAGCAGCACCCATCTGGCACAGCGGTACAGGGAGCTCATCGGCGTCACGCCGAAGCGGCTGGCCCGCACGTACCGCTTCGCCGCCGCCGTGCTCACGATCGACCCCGCCGGACCGGTCGACTGGGGCGAGCTCGCCGGTCGCGCCGGTTACTTCGACCAGGCCCACTTCGGCCACGAATTCCGGGCGTTCACAGGCTTCACGCCGACCCGGTACGTCGAGGTCCGACGACAATTCCTGCGCGAACATCCCGGTCACGTGCTGGACGGCTGGCCGCTGCCGGCCGATTGATTTCTTACAAGAACGCCGGCTCACGGCCCGCTAACTTGGGTGCACCGGCAAGGCAGAGGAGAACGCCGTGGGCAAGGTGGTCATGTACAGCTCGGTGTCGGTGGACGGCTTCGTCGCGGACGAGAACGACCAGCCCGGACCGCTGTTCGACTGGCTGTCCAGCGGCGACGTCCCGTTGGACGACAGCGGCATGCTGAAGGTGTCGCAGACCTCCTACGACTACGTCAGGGCGTACTGGGACGAGATCGGCGTGACGATCTGCGGGCGCCATGTCTTCGACATGACGGACGGCTGGGACGGCAAGCCCCCGAGCGGCATCGACCACGTCGTCGTCGTGACCCACCGCCCGGCACCCGAAGGCTGGAACCCCGAGGCGCCCTTCCACTTCGTCGACGGCGTCGAGGCGGCCGTGGCCACGGCACAGAAGCTCGCGGGTGACCGTACGGTCGAGGTCGCCGCCGGCGACGTCGGTGGTCAGGTGCTCGCCGCGGGCCTGATCGACGAGGTACGGATGGACGTCGTACCCGTGGTTCTCGGGTCCGGCAAGCGCTACTTCGGCTCGGTGCAGGCGCAGCATCTGCTGGAGGATCCGGACGTGGTCCTCCAGGGCGACCGGGTGCTCCACCTGCGCTACCCGGTACGCAGAGCCGCCGTGTCGGGCCCGAAGGACACGCACCATCTGTCGTCGACGACGACCACGTAGACCTCGTCGACGATCCGGTGGCCGGCGTCGTCGGAGGCGATGATCGTCGCTTTGGCCATCTCGGGGGTGACCAGCTCGGTCCACCGCACCTCGGGGCCGACCCAGCGACGTGCACCGACGGCGCCGATCTTCCGGCTGATGGCGGCATCGATCTCCGCGGGCGGAAACTCCGGGTTGCTCACCTCGCGAAGGCGTGCCGCGTCTCCCGCCTGCACGGCGCTCATGTAGTCCGTAAGAACCTGGTCCCGCGTGTTCTCGACGGGCTTGCGGTCCTCGCCGAAGCATCCGCCCGCCAGCAGCAGGCCCACTGTCCCGACGACGCCGGCGACCAGGCGCCTGCGGAGAAGGTTCCCCATGAGCCGAGTACAGCATCAGAACAGCTGGTTTCGAGGCCGGATAGCCGCTGGTTGGATGGTGGGCGCGGCAGGTTTCGAACCTGCGACCCCTCGCTTGTAAGGCGAGTGCTCTCCCGCTGAGCTACGCGCCCGGGTTTGAAACCGGAGCCGTCATCCTACCCTGGCCGTCGGTCCAGGATCTTCGCGAGGCTGTCGCGCCAGGTTGTCTGGTCGCGGCGCTCTCCCGGGCGCTTCTCCTGGGCGAAGCGTACGACCCCCGCCGTGTCGATGAGGAAGGTGCCTCGGTTGGCGTGGCCGCGTTGCGGGTCGAAGACGCCGTACGCCCGGGCCACCTCGCCGTGCGGCCAGAAGTCGGCGAGGAGGGGGAAGGTGTAGCCCTCCCGGTCGGCCCAGGTCTTGTGGCTGTAGACCGAGTCGACGCTGATCGTCAGGATCTGGACCCTGTCGTTGGCGTACGCCGGGAGGTTGTCCTGGATTTCGGCGAGTTCGCCCTGGCAGGTGCCGGTGAAGGCCAGGGGGTAGAAGACCAGGAGGACCGCTTTGCGGCCGTGGAAGTCCGCGAGGGTGATCTCCTGGTTGTTCTGGTCCTTGAGGGTGAAGCCCGGCGCCTCGTTGCCCACGTCGATCGGCATCCGGACACGATAGCCAAGGCCCACGTGGCCGGCCCGAAGGCCCGGCGGTGGACAGCATGAAGGGCCCGGACCCGGCAGAGGACCGCCGGAGGGCCGGGCTGGGGGAAAGGGCGGGGGCTACTTCTTCTTGGCTCCGCGGGGCGAGACCAGCCGGGCCGCGGTCCAGTCCTTGCCGGCGTTCACCGTGGAGGTCTGCTGGAGGCCGGCGGTCGGCGCGCTCTCGCTGACCTCGCTCGGCTCGACGTGGCCGTCGCGGCCGGCTTTCGGGGTCAGGAGCCACACCACGCCGCTGTCCGCGAGCGGGCCCAGGGCATCCGTGAGCAGTTCGAAGAGGTCACCGTCGCCGTCGCGGTACCAGAGCAGCACCGCGTCGACCACCTCGTCGGTGTCCTCGTCCACCAAATCGCCCACGCGTTCGGTCAGGGCGTCACGGAGATCCTCGTCGACGTCGTCGTCGTAGCCCATCTCCATGACCACCATGTTCGGCTCGAGGCCGAACCGGTCCGCCAGGCTGCGTACGCCGTCGGCCTGACCAGCGGTCGCGCTCACTGTCGAATTCCTCCTTGCTGGTGACGACGCCGCCGCCGGGCGGTGCCGCTGTTGACGACGCTGTGCACGCCGTTGTCGTGGGGGTAGTCCACACACTCGGGCCGCCGCGCGCAAGTGGCGCACCGAGTGTGAGGCAATTTACCGTGCCAGCAGGGAGTGGGCACCCTGTGTGATGGCATCTTCCCCGATCAGGACCTGCTGCGCCGCCGGACCGAGCGGAACCGGCGAGTCGGCGGCGGCGATGCGCCGGGCCGCGCCGACGAAACCGCCGTCCACCAGGGCCGCGAGGATGCCTTCGCCGACGCCGCCGGAGCGCCGGGTCTCGTCGACGATGAGCACGCGGCCGGTCGCGGAGGCCTCGCGGATCAGGTCGGCCACCGGCAGGGGGCTCAGCCAGCGCAGGTCCACCACGCGGGAGCCGTACCCGTCGGCGGCGAGCTTGGACGCGACGCGCAGGGACATGCGGACGCCGTTGCCGAACGTCAGGATCGTCAGGTCCTCGGCGGAGCCGAAGGGGTAGGTGCGGGCACGGCCGACGGGGATGTGCGCGCCGGCCCACTCGCTTGGCGGCGCGTAGGGGGCGAGCCATTCGTTGTCGCCCTGCTGGAGGAGGTCGCGGGTGTGGTAGAGCGCGATCGGCTCGAGGAAGACGCTGACCGTGCCGTCGACGGCCGCCGCGGCCAGGCAGGAGCGCAGCATGGGTGCCGCGTCGGACGGCCGTGCGGGCACGGCCAGGACCAGTCCGGGTACGTCGCGCAGCACGGCGACCGAGTTGTCGTTGTGGAAGTGGCCGCCGAAGTTCTGCTGGTAGGCGAGGCCGGCGACGCGTACGACCAGGGGGTTGCGGAAGGCGCCCTGCGAGAAGAAGGACAGCGTGGCCGCCTCGCCGCGGAGCTGGTCCTCGGCGTTGTGCAGGTACGCCAGATATTGGATCTCCGGGATGGGGAGCATGCCCGCGAGGCCGGCGCCGAGCCCGAGGCCCAGGATGGACGTCTCGTCGAGCAGGGTGTCGAACACGCGGTCGGCGCCGAAGCGGTCGCGGAGGTTCTTCGTGACGCCGTACACGCCGCCCTTGACCGCGACGTCCTCCCCGTAGAGGAGGGCGCCGGGGTGGGTGAGCAGCGCGTCGGTGAGGGTGGCGTTGATGGTCTGCGCCAGCGTGAGCGGCCCGCCCTGCTCGGGGAGCCGGCCGCCGAAGGCCTGCGTACGGGCGGCCGAGCCGGCTCCCGAGGCGCGGGTGGCGGCGTCGGCGACGTGCCGGGCGGCGCGCAGCGGGCGGCGGGGCGCCAGCGGGGCGGCGATCTGCGCCGGGGTGGCCAGTTTCGGCTCGCCCAGGACCTCCTCGGCGACCTTGCGGACCTGCCAGCCCAGCTCGTCGTACCGGGTGATGAGGTCGTCGGGGGTTGCGGCGCCACCGGCGACGAGCAGCTCCGCGGTGGTGATCAGGGGGTCGCGGTCCAGGTCACGGGTGATGTCCTCGTTCGACCGGTACGCGACCTCGGCGTCCGCGCCCGCGTGGCCCATGAGGCGGACCGTGCTCAGGTGCAGGACGGCGGGGCGGCGCTGGTCGCGTACCCAGTCGGCGGCCTCGCGGGCGGTGTCGTACGCGGCGGCCAGGTCGCAGCCGTCGGCGGCGAAGTAGCGGATGCCGGGGCGGGCGCGCAGCGTCTCGGCGACCCAGCCGGGCGGCGAGGCGACGCTGATGCCGTACCCGTTGTCCTCGCAGATCAGCAGCAGCGGCAGGTGCCGGTCGGTGTGCTCGTACCAGCCGAGCGTGTTGAGGGCTGCCGTGGCGCTGGCGTGGTTGACCGAGGCGTCGCCGAACGAGGCGACCGCGATCACGTCGCCGGGCCAGGGGCTCTCGACGCCGCGGAGGGCGGGCGCCTGGCTGATCCCGTACGCGATCCCGACGGCCCGCGGCAGGTGCGAGGCGATGGTGGACGTGGTCGGGATGATCTGCAGGTCGGCCCGGCCGAAGACCTTGTGCCGCCCGCCGGCGATCGGCTCGGCGGCGGAGGCGACGACGCCGCGCAGCACGTCGCGGGCCGCCTCGACGAGCGCGTCGGTGCCGGGCTCGAGCGGCGGGACCTGGGCGGCGCGGGCACAGTAGAACGCGCCGGATCGGTAGTGCAGCAGGGCGGGGTCGGTGGGGCGGAGCACGGCGGCGACGGCGGCGTTGCCCTCGTGGCCGGAGGAGCCGATCGTGTAGAAGCCTTCGTTGAAGCTGCGCAGCCAGCGGGCCGCGAGGTCGAGGTGGCGGCTGACCAGCTGGGCGTCGAAGAGCTGCCGGGCCCGGTCGCCGGTGAGGGCGGAGCCCTCGCGGACCGGGTCGTCGCCGGGCCGGCGGGTCCCGGCCGGCGGCAGGCCGGCGACGGCGTCACGGAAACGCTCGTCGAGGTTCTGCGGGGTGGTCACGCGACCCAGCATTGCCGACCATGGCGAGCCCCGCCACCGACGATGTGGACGCTCGCGCGGGCGCGCGAGGTAATCACGGCGAACCGCCTGCGCGGACCCGGTACGGCGTGCTGATCTGGTGGCATGGCGCTGTGCGCGGGCCTGACCCGGATCGTTCTCTGCGGACTGTGGTTCCTCGCGGTGGGGACGGCCTTCCTGGCGATGGACCTCTACGTGTAAGACTTCCCGGTCATGGACACCACGGTGATCACCGTCCGTACCGGCGACAGGCCGGTCGTGGCCGACATCACGAGCGAGGCGGAAGCCTTCGCCCGTGGCCGCGGCGACGGGCTGCTGCACGTGTTCGTGCCGCACGCCACGGCGGGCCTGGCGATCATCGAGACCGGTGCCGGGTCGGACGACGACCTGCTCACGGCGATCGACGAGCTGCTGCCCGCCGAGGACAAGTGGCGGCACCGGCACGGTTCGCGAGGTCACGGCCGTGATCACGTCCTGCCGGCCTGGATCCCGCCGTACGCGACGCTGCCGGTCATCGGCGGTCGCATCGCTCTGGGTACGTGGCAGTCGATCTGCCTCGTCGACCCCAACGGTGACAATCCGGAGCGCCAGGTGCGGTTCAGCTTCCTGAACGGCTGAAGAAGTTACTGCTCAGTACGTGTGTCGAGCGTCGCCCAGCACCACCGTAGGCGTGACGCCAGCCACCGTCAGGGGGCAGGATGGAGCCATTCCCGTGCGATTCACACAATGGGGCGCACGGTCCGACACCGACCAAGAGGAATGCCTGTGGCCACGGAACGCAAGCGCCCGGTGATCAGCGACGGCCTGCCGAGCCAGCTTCCGGACATCGACCCCGAGGAAACCAGTGAGTGGGTCGAGTCGCTCGACGGAGTCATCGACGAACGCGGGGCCAAACGTGCCCGTTACGTGATGTTGCGCCTGCTCGAGCGGGCCCGGGAGCGGCAGG
>NZ_JADMLH010000032.1 GCF_016464385.1 Nucisporomicrobium flavum
GATAGGCCGGAGATGTAAGCCAGGTAACTGGTTCAGTCGACCGGTACTAATAGGCCGAGGGCTTAACCACCTAAAATTTGGTGCTCGATATGCGTTCACTGTGTGATTCACAGCAAACAACCACCCCCCCACATCTTCTGGGTTAACCCCGGGGTGTGGGATCTGGGGAATGTTGGTTGTGCCGCTGATAGGTGTTTCGGTGGTTATAGCGGAGGGGAAACGCCCGGTCTCATTCCGAACCCGGAAGCTAAGCCCTCCAGCGCCGATGGTACTGCACTCGGGAGGGTGTGGGAGAGTAGGACGCCGCCGGACTCAACGTACAGTCGAGGGCCTTCCCCTACGGGGGTTGGCCCTCGACTGCTTTTGTGCGTCCAGCGCCTAGTAGCGTTGGACGGACGCTCGACCGGTGTGCCCGTGCACGCCCGAGCGGCTCGGCCGCGGCGCCCGGTGCGCCGTGGACCTTGATCAGACGTACCCGTAGTGCCCCCCGTGGCGGAAGTGCTCCGGCGGCCATCGACCATAGTGCGACGGCAATGCCGAACGTTGGAAGGAATTGACCCGTGAACCCAGGACCGCAGGACGGCGGCAACCGCGACGACGAGGGCCGGCCAGGCGGCGGTCGGGACGGCGGATCCGGCGCGAACCCCCGCGGTGACCGGGGCGACCGGGGTGCCCCCCGTCGCGACGGTGGATCGCGTGGCGGATACCAGGGCGACCGCGGCGCCCCGCGCGGCGACCGTGACGGTGGCCGGGGCGGCGACCGCGGTGGTTACAGCGGCGGCAGTGACCGTGGCGGGTACAGCGGCGGGAACCGGGACGGTGGGCGCGGCGGATACAGCGGCGGCAACCGGGACGGGGGATCCCGTGGTGGGTACTCCGGTGGTGACCGGGGTGGCTTCCGCGGCGGTGATCGGGACCGCGGTGGCGACCGGGGCGGGTACTCCGGCGGTGACCGGGGCGGCTTCCGCGGCGGTGACCGCGACCGGGGCGGCTCATCCGGTGGTGACCGCGGCGGGTTCCGTGGTGCTGACCGCGGCGGTGACCGTGGTGGGTTCCGTAGCGGTGGCAGCGGCGAGCGCCCCAGCTACGGCGACCGCGGCGGGTTCCGCGGCAACAGCGTCGAACGTGGCAGCAGCGACCGCGGCGGCTACAGCGGCGGCGGCGACCGTGGTGGCTTCCGCAGCGGAGGCAGCGGAGGCAGCAGCGGCGGCGACCGTGGTGGATTCCGTAGCGGTGGCAGCGCCGGCGGGGACCGGGGTGGTTTCCGCAGCGGTGGTGGCGACCGGGGTGGTTACTCCGGTGGTGACCGTGGCGGCTTCCGCGGCGGTGACCGGGACCGGGGTGGCTACAGCGGCGGCGGCGACCGGGGTGGCTTCCGCGGCGGAGACCGGGACCGTGGCGGTTCCTCCAGCGGCGGTGGCGATCGTGGCGGCTTCCGTAGCGGTGGCAGCGCCGGCGGGGACCGGGGTGGTTTCCGCAGCGGCGGTGGCGAGCGCGGCGGATACAGCGGCGGCGGGGACCGTGGCGGATACAGCGGTGGCGGGGACCGTGGTGGGTTCCGCAGTGGTGGCGGTAGCGGCGAGCGTGGCAGCTACGGCGACCGGGGCGGTTTCCGCGGCGGGGACCGGGACCGTGGTGGTTTCCGCGGGGACAACCGTGACCGCGGTGGGTTCCAGAGTGACCGGGGCCCCCGCGAGGGCGGCGACAGGGCTCCGCGTGAAGGTGGCTTCCGCGGCCCCCGTGACGGCGGTGACCGGGGTCCGCGTCAGGGCGGCTTCCAGGGCGACCGGGGTCCGCGGCAGGGCGGCGGGTACCAGGGCGATCGGGGCCAGGACCGGGGCGGCTACCAGAGCGACCGGGGCAACTTCCGGGACCGTGGCGACGCGCCTCGCTCCGAGGGCGGCGCGCGGGGCAGCTTCCAGGGTGGTTCCGGTGGGTTCCGGGGCGACCGGGACCGGGGGCAGACCGGCGGCCGTCCGCAGGGCGACCGGGGCGGCTTCCGGGACGACCGGGGCGGGTTCCGGGGCGGCGACCGGCCCGGCAACCGCAGCGGTGGTGGCGGCGGCGGGTTCCGGACCGATCGGGACCGGCCGTACGGGGACCGTCCGCAGGGCGACCGTGGGCCGCGCGAGGGCGGGTTCCGGGGCGACCGGGACCGCGGCAACTACCAGGGCGACCGGGGCCAGGAGCGCACTGGTTACCAGGGTGACCGCGGCCAGGAGCGCACCGGCTACCAGGGTGACCGGGACCGCGGCTACCAGGGCGATCGGGGTCAGAGCCGCGGTGGCTACCAGGGCGACCGGGGTCAGGACCGCGGCGGCTACCAGGGCAGCCGGGATCAGGGCAACCGGGACCGCGGCGGGTACCAGGGCGACCGGGGCCAGGAGCGCGGTGGGTACCAGGGCGACCGGGATCGCGAGCGCGGCGGCTTCCGTGGTGAGCAGGGGCGGGACGATCAGCAGCCCGCATTCCAGGCTCCCGAGATTCCCGAGGACATCGCCGCGAGCGACCTCGACAAGGAGGTTCGCGCCGAGCTGCTGAGCCTGTCGCGGGACACCGCCGACCGGGTGGCGCGGCATCTTGTCGCCGCCGGGACGATCATTGACGAGGATTCCGAGCTGGCGCTTCAGCACGCGGTTGCGGCGCGGCGGTTGGCTTCGCGGATCGCCGTGGTGCGGGAGGCCGTCGGGCTTGCCGCGTACGCCGCGGGGGACTGGACGACCGCTATCGCCGAGCTGCGGACGTACCACCGGATGACCGGGCGGCAGACGCACCTGGCCGAGCTGGCCGACTGTGAGCGCGCCCTGGGCCGGCCGGAACGGGCGATCGATCTGTTCCGTGGCGCCGACCGTGAGGCGATGGACAAGGCCGGCGCGATCGAGCTGCTGATCGTGGCCGCGGGTGCCCGTGGCGACCTGGGCCAGCACGACGCCGCCGTGGCGATGCTGCAGGTCAAGGAGCTGACCTCGGAGGAGGACGCGGAGTGGGCGGCGCGGCTGCGGTACGCGTACGCCGATGCTCTGCTCGCCGCCGACCGGCGTGACGAGGCGCGGGAGTGGTTCTCGCGGGCCGCGGCCGCCGACGAGGACGACGTGACCGACGCGGCGGAGCGGCTGCTCGAGCTCGACGGCGTCACCATCGAGGGCGACGACGACGAGGACGACGAGGACGGTGACGGCGGCGAGACCGCGATGGCCGGCCGCGACGAGGACGGTGACCGCGGCGGGTCCGCTGTGGCCGCCCGCGACGACGACGAGGGTGACAGCGGCGAGACCGCCCTGGGCGACCGCGACGAGACCGCCGTGGCCGACGGGGACGACGCCGACCTCGACGACGAGGACGACTCCGACGACGACGAGGAGGATGAGGCGTACCACGGTGCGGCGTTCCTCGACGACAAGGAGACGGGCGACCGGGAGGCCGACGCCGACGAGGACGACGAGGACGAGCTGGTCGACGGCGAGGAGTTCGACGTCGACGCCGGCATCGACTCGCCGGAGGACGAAGCCGCCGACGCCGACGCCGACGATGACGACGCGGACGACGACCTGGTCGGCGACGAGACCGACATCGCCGCCGAGCCGGCCGTCGGCTCCGACGAGGACGAGGACGACGACGAGGACGACGCTCCGAAGGCCGGCAGCGACGAGTTCGTCGGCGGGCGCGCCGACACGGACGAGCCGCGGGCCGAGGGCAACGCGTGAGCGGTCGGCTTGTCGATGCGTACGACCTGGTCATCTTCGACCTGGACGGAGTCATCTACCTGATCGACAAGCCGATCGCGGGTGCGGCCGGGGCCGTCGAGCGGCTGCGTGCCGACGGCGTCCCGGTCGCGTACGCCACGAACAACGCCTCCCGGCGTGCCGCCGACGTCGCCGGGCTGCTCAGCGGCATGGGTGTGCCGGCGGCCGCCGGTGAGGTGCTGACCTCGGCCGGCGCGTCCGCGGCGATGCTGGCCGAGCGGCTCCCGGCCGGCGCCCCGGTGCTGGTCGTCGGCGCCGAGGCGCTGCGGGCGGAGGTCCGCGACGCGGGCCTCACCGTCGTCGAGCGGGCCGAGGATTCCCCGGCGGCGGTCGTGCAGGGGTACGGGCCGGAGGTCGGCTGGAAGATCCTCGCCGAGGCGTCGCTGGCCGTACGGGCCGGGGCGCTGTGGATCGCCACGAACGCCGACCGGACGCTGCCCAGCCCGCGCGGGCCGCTCCCCGGCAACGGGTCGCTGGTCTCGGTGCTGCGGACGGCGCTGGACCGCGAACCGGACGTCGTGGTCGGAAAGCCGGCGCCGGCGTTGTTCGAGACGGCTGCGTCGCAGTCGAAGGCGCAGCGTCCGCTGACCGTCGGGGACCGGCTCGACACCGACATCGAGGGCGCGGTCGGCGCGGGCATGGACAGCCTGCTCGTGCTGACCGGGGTGAGCGGGCCGGCCGAGGTGCTGGCCGCCCCGCCGTCGCGGCGTCCGACGTACGTGGCCGCCGACCTGAGCGGGCTGTTCGGTGCGGCAGAAGACGCGCGGATCCCGGCGGGGGCGGACGAGGCCGGCGGGTGGCGGCTCACCGACGGGCGGCTCGACGGCGACGGCTCGGCCGTGGACGCGTTGCGGCTGCTCGCGGCGTACGTGTGGGACGGCGGGAAGCCGAAGCCCGGCTCCGACGCCGCGGCGAAAGTGCTGGCCGACCTGATTCCCTAGTCGACCAGGCCCGACTGGTACGCGAAGACGACCAGCTGGGCCCGGTCGCGGGCGGCCAGCTTGACCATGGCCCGGCTGACGTGCGTCCGCGCGGTGGCCGGGCTCAGGCGTAGCCGGGCCGCGATCTCGTCGTTGCTCAGGCCCTCGCCGACCAGGCCGGCGATCTCGCGTTCCCGGTCCGTGAGCGTGCCCAGCCGGGGGTGCGGGCGCAGCACCCGGGCCGGCCGGGAGGCGAACTCGCGCACGACCCGGCGCGTCACGGAGGGCGACAGCAGGGCCTCCCCGGCGGCGACCAGGCGGACCGCGCGGATCAGCTCGGCCGGCCGGGTGTCCTTGGTGAGGAAGCCGCTGGCGCCGTGCCGCAGCGCGTCGAAGACGTACGCGTCGAGCTCGAAGGTGGTCAGCACGATCACCCGGGTGCCGGTCAGCGTGGGGTCGGCGGCGATGCGGCGGGTGGCCTCGATGCCGTCGATGCCGGGCATCCGGACGTCCATCAGCACCACGTCCGGGTGGTGCGCGCGGGTCAGGTCGACCGCGGTGAGCCCGTCGGCCGCCTCCGCCGCCACGGTCAGGTCGTCCTCGCTGGACAGCAGCGTGCGCAGGCCGATGCGGACCAGGTCCTGGTCGTCGGCGATCACGACGGAGATCATCGGCGGACCGGGATCGTCGCGGTGACCTGGAAGCCGCCGTCCGGGCCCGGGCCCGCGGACAGGGACCCGCCCAGGGCGCCGACCCGCTCCCGCATCCCGGCGAGACCGTGCCCGGCCGCAGGCCCGTCCGCCCCGGAGAAGCCGGCCGCCGAGGAGCCGGACGACGAAGAGCCGGCCGACGAGACGCCGGGCGACGAAAAGCCGGGCGAGGAAGAACCGGTGTCGGTCACCGACACCGTGAGCTGCTCGTCGTCGCGGCGCAGCCGGACCTCCGCGCTCGCCGTGCCCGCGTGGCGCAGGACGTTGGTCAGGGCCTCCTGCACGATCCGGTAGCCGGCCAGGTCCACCGCCGCGGGCAGGCCGGCGAGCGAGCCCTCGACCTCGACCGTCACGGGTACGCCCACCGCCCGGGTCCGCGCCACCACGTCGTCGAGGCGGGCGAGCCCGGGTGCCGGAGCGCGATCGTCGTCGCCGCGGCGTACGGCCCCGAGCGTGGCGCGCAGTTCGTCGAGGGATTCGCGGCTGGTACGGCTGATCGCGGTCAGCGCGTCGCGGGCCGGGGACTCCCGGGCCGGCTCCTTGTCCAGCAGGTGCAGGGCGATCTCGGCCTGCATGGTGATCGCCGCGAGCCCGTGCCCGACGACGTCGTGCACCTCCTGGGCGACCCGGAGACGTTCGGCGTCGGCCTGGCGGCGGGCCTCGTCGCGGCGGGCCTGGAGGACCTGTTCGCGGCCCACCCGGACGGTCACGCCGATGGCGAGCGGCCCGGCGACCCATGCCACCTGGGGCATGACCGCGTCGAGACCCACGCCGAGGCCGATCAGCGCGCAGACCACCAGCAGGGCCAGGACGACGCCCGCGGCGGTGGCGGCCCGGCGCAGGGGCCGGTGCGCGCCGATCGTGTACACGGCGACGAGCAGGCTGAGCAGGACGGGGCCGAACGGGTTGCCGCCCAGCAGGTACAGCCCGGTCGCGGCCGTGGTCGTCGCGAGCGCGGGGGTGGGGTGGACACGCCGGAACGCCATGGCCAGCGCGGCCGCCACGACGCACCCGTACGCCCAGGCCGGGATGTGGTCGATGCCCTGGTTGCGCCCGGCCGGGGCCGTGCCGGAGAGGCCGACCGCCAGCAGCGCCAGCGCGATCGGCCCGTCGGCACGGAGGGGACGCAGCCGGTGCATGAGGCTCACAGGATGTCACGGCGGCGCAGCAGAAGACCGCCCAGGACCGCGAACGCGACGAGGTACGCCGCGACGACGACGACCGCCTGCGCCCCGCCGACGGTGGCCTGCACGCCCGGGGTGTCGGTGGCCGCGCCCAGGGATGCGGCCAGCGAGCCGGCGTTCGGGCCGGGCAGCCCCTTCTGCAGCTGCGCGACCCAGTCCAGCAGGGGAGCGGCGATCAGCGCGAGCAGGTTCTGCACGGCCAGCAGCCAGACGAGCCCGAGGCCGACCGGCAGCGCCACCCCGCGCAGCGCGATGGCGAGCAGCGCGCCGAGCACCGTCCACATCGCCGCGATCAGCCAGCCCGCACCGATGCCGGCGAGCAGGTCGGCCGCGCCGGGCCAGGCGAGCGGGCGGTCCTCGGCGACGGCGATGACGGCACTCGCGACCGCGCCCGCGGCGAAGACGGCGAGCAGCCCGGCCAGGGCCGCGAGGCAGAGGGTCGCGAGCTTGGCGGCGTACACGATGATCCGGCCGGGGTTCTGGGTCAGCACGGTCTTCCAGGTGCCCCACTGGTATTCGCCGCCCACCGCGAGCACGCCGAGGATGAGCATGAGGGCGCCCAGGAACACCGGGAGGCCGCCGACCGAGTTGCCGACGAGCTGGTCGGGCAGCAGCGCCGCCAGGCCGCGTTCGGCCCGCGGTCCGCCGGTGCCGCCGGCATATCCCGCGTACGGGATGAGGTAGGTGAAGGTCAGGCTCAGCCCGACCGCGATCGCCAGCAGCGCCCACGTCGCGGGGCGGCGTACCAGCTTGAGGGTCTCGGCGCGGATGTGGTCACGCATGGCCGGTCGCTCCCGTCAGGTCGAAGAATGCCTGTTCCAGGCTGCGTTCCTGCGGCCGCAGCTCGCTGACCGCGATGCCCGCGCCGACCAGGACGGCGTTGAGCTCGGCGGCCCGGCGCGGCGGCACTGCCAGGTCCAGGCCGTTTCCGTTCACGTGTACGGCGTCAGCACCGAGCAGCGTGCGCGCACGGTCGGCGGCCGCGGCCAGCGGTTCGGCCACGAGCCGCAGGGTCGGTTCGCCGCGGAGGCCGGCGACGGTGCTCTCGGCGACGAGCCGGCCCTTCGCGATGACGCCGACGCGGTCGCAGAGCTCCTGGACCTCGCTCATCAGGTGGCTGGACAGCAGGACTGTGCACCCGGCGGCGCCGAGGCGGCGTACCAGCAGGCGCATGTCGGCCATTCCCGCGGGGTCGAGGCCGTTGGTGG
The DNA here is from genome assembly GCF_016464385.1 of Nucisporomicrobium flavum. Classification (GTDB taxonomy): domain Bacteria; phylum Actinomycetota; class Actinomycetes; order Mycobacteriales; family Micromonosporaceae; genus Actinoplanes; species Actinoplanes flavus_A. The sequence goes on from NZ_JADMLH010000032.1 coordinate 7,766, forward strand.
GCTCGTCCAGCATGACCAGGCGCGGGTCCTTGAGCAGCGCCGCGGCCACGCCCAGCCGCTGCTTCATGCCCAGCGAGTAGGCCGCGTACCGGTCCGCCGCCCGGTCGGTCAGCTCCACCTGGTCGAGGACCGCCGCGACCCGGGAGACGGATACGCCGGCATGCCGCGCCACCGCGCGCAGGTTGTCGCGTCCACTCAGGTACGGGTAGAAGGCCGGTCCCTCGATCAGCGCGCCCACGGCGTCCAGCCGCCCCGGCGGGTGGCCGAACAACCGGACCTGCCCGGCGGTCGGCCGGACGAGGCCGAGCAGCATGCGCAGCGTGGTGGTCTTCCCGGCGCCGTTGGGGCCGAGGAAGCCGTACACCTCGCCGGCGCGTACGCGCAGATCCAGCGAGTCGACGGCGGTGAGCGGGCCGTACCGTTTGGTCAGGCCCCGGGTCTCGACGGGTGCGGTCATGACGCTCATCGTCGCCGCGTCCGGGGCCTGCTCCATCCGTTGCCGGGCGGCCCTGTTCCTACGCCCCCGGACGTACGCCTAGAGCAGCTTGCGGAGCTTGAGCAGGTCGAAGGGGTTGGCCTTGACCGAGACCTGGCGCGAGGCGATCGCGCGGGTGACGTCCAGCCGGCCGGTGACCAGGGCGACGAGATCGTCACTGTTCGCGGTCAGGGCGATCTTCGCCTTCGGGTCGTCACCGTCCGCGATGTCGAGCAGGCGCCCGCCGGCGAGCCGGGCGTGGAACGCCGTCGACAGGTCCGGCACCCGGCAGGCGAGCGTGCGGTCCAGGTCGAGCTTGCCGCGTGTCTCGGCGTTGCGGTCCAGCCGGGCCGCCAGGTCGTGCAACGCCTGCCGGCACTCGTCCACGCTCGCCATTCAGCCCGCTCCCTCCGCGACACCCGACGCCGTACGCACGGTACCCGACGGGCGGGCGGGGTATGCCTTGTAGCGTGGCACCAGCACGATCCGAGGACTGCGAATCGGCATAGAGCACGGGCGCGAGGGGAGAGGGACATGCAGGACGCATGGCGGGCGTATCTGGAGATGGCGCTCGGGCTGACGGAGGCGCCGCGCAAACGGGCCCAGAAGGTGGCCTCCGAGCTGCTGACCAAGGGCGGCGCGACCGCCGGGCAGCTGCAGGGGCTCGTCGAGGACCTCATGTCCACCGGGCTGGCCAACCGTGAGGCGCTGACCAACATCGTCCGGTACGAGGTGGACCGCGCGCTCGGCAAGGTCGGCCTGGCCACCGCCGACGAGGTGTCGGAGCTGACCACCCGCGTCCGCGACCTGGAGAAGCAGCTGCGCGCGGCGCAGGCCCGGGCCGATGCGGCCGAGGGCGCCCCGGCCGGCCTGACCATCGCCGAGCCGGGCCCCGCGGCGGTCGTGCCGCCGGCGAAGAAGGCCGTGGTGAAGAAGGCGCCGGCGAAGAAGGCTGCCAAGACGGCGACGCCGAACGCGATGCCCGCCGCGGGCACCACGACCTCCGCCCCGGTGCGCAAGGCGGCGAAGAAGGCCGTGCCGACGCCGGCCACGACGGGTCCCGCGGCCGAGGCGCCCGAGAAGGCGGTCCCGGCGAAGGCCACCAAGGTCGCCAAGGCCGCCGCGAGGAAGACCGCGGCGAAGAAGACCACCCCCGCGAAGAGCGCGCCCGCCAAGAAGGCGGCGAGCCCGGAATCCTCGACGCCGGAGGCCTCGTGACATACCCGAACCAGCAGCCGCCCGTCCCGCGCCCGGGCCCGCCGCCCGGCGGGTTCCGTCCGGCGCCGCCGCCCGGTGGGTTCCGCCCGTCGCCGCCTCCAGGGCACGCTTCGGCGCCGCCGCGGGTGGAGGCGAGCCCCGGCATCCTCGACGGGTCGGAGACGACCGGGCACCCCGCCGTCGACGCCGTGCTGCAGTCGCTGGCCAACGCCGCCACGCTCGCGCCCGGCGACCAGATCGCCGAGTACGAGGCCGCGCACCAGGTGCTGCAGGAGACGTTGGCGAGCATCGACCGCTGATGACCCGTACCCCCGAAAGGGTGTTCTGATGGCCCGCCGCGCGCGGTTGGACGCCGAGCTCGTGCGCCGCAAGCTCGCCCGCTCCCGGGAGCAGGCCGCCGCCCTGGTGGCGGCCGGCCGGGTGCAGGTGCGCGGCACCGTGGCGGCCAAGGTCGCCACCATGATCGACCCGGCGGACCCGGTCGTGGTGACCGGCGAGGACCCGGCCGACGAGTACGTCTCGCGCGGCAGCCACAAGCTGGCGGGTGCCCTCAAGGCGTTCGCGGGCCTGCCCGTGCGGGGACGCCGCTGCCTCGACGCGGGCGCGTCCACCGGCGGCTTCACCGACGTGCTGCTGCGCGGTGGCGCCGCCCACGTGTACGCGGTCGACGTCGGCTACGGCCAGCTCGCGTGGCCGCTGCGCACCGATGAGCGCGTGACGGTGATGGAACGTACCAATGTCCGTACGTTGATCCCGGACATGCTCGGCGGGCCGGTGCAGCTGACCGTCGCCGACCTGTCGTTCATCTCGCTGCGCCTGGTGCTGCCCGCGCTGGCCGCCTGCACCGCGCCGGACGGCGACCTGGCGCTGATGGTCAAGCCGCAGTTCGAGGTCGGCAAGGAACGGGTCGGCTCCGGCGGCGTGGTGCGTGACCCGCTGCTGCGCGCCGAGGCGGTCGTGGACGTGGCCGCCGCCGCCGCGGAGCAGGGGCTGGGTGTGGCCGGCGTCGCCGCGAGCCCGCTGCCCGGTCCCAGCGGAAACGTCGAGTTCTTCGTCTGGTTCCGGCGGGGGGCACCGCCGGTGGACCCCGAGCGGGTGCGCGCGGTGGTCGCCGCCGGGCCCTCCGGCGCGGTAACCTCCGCCGGGTCGGTACCGACGCCGGATTCGCCCCCCTTGGAGGACGTGTGACCCGCTCCGCGCTGTCAGCCGCGCCGGCCCGGCAGGTCGTCGCATGAGCCGCTCGGCGCTCATGGTGACGCACACCGGCCGGCGGCAGAGCACCCAGCACGCCAAGGCCGTCGCGGCCGACCTGGTCGCGGCCGGCTTCGAGGTGCGGGTGCTGGCTGAGGAGGTGGCCGACCTCGAGCTGCCGCCCGGCGTGACGCCGGTGGACGACCCGACCGCCGCGGAGGGCGTCGAGATCGTGTTCGCGCTCGGCGGCGACGGCACGTTCCTGCGCGCCGCCGAGCTCGCCCGGCCGGCGAAGGTGCCGCTGCTCGGCATCAACCTCGGCAAGGTGGGCTTCCTCGCCGAGGCGGAGCTGCAGAACATCGACGAGACCGTGCGCGACATCGTCGCCGGTGACTACACCGTGGACGAGCGCCTCACCCTCGACGTGCGCGCCGAGTACGACGGCCGGCTGATCGCCGAGTCGTGGGCCCTCAACGAGGTCAGCGTCGAGAAGGGGCAGCGCGCGCAGATGCTCGAGCTGCTCGTCGACGTCGACGGGCGGCCGCTGTCCCGGTACGGGTGCGACGGTGTCGTGTGTGCCACACCGACGGGCTCGACGGCGTACGCGTTCTCGGCCGGTGGTCCCGTGGTGTGGCCGGAGGTGGAGGCGCTGCTGCTCGTGCCGATCAGCGCGCACGCGTTGTTCAGCCGGCCCATCGTGACCGCGCCGACCTCCACGTTCGTGCTGACCGTGGACCCGTACACGTCGTTCGCGGTGCTGTGCTGCGACGGGCGGCGGACGTGGGACCTCCCGCCGGGCGCCCAGGTCACCGTCGAGCGGGGACAGCTGCCGGTGCGACTCGTACGCCTCAAGCCGCGCCCGTTCACCGACACGCTCGTGGCGAAGTTCCACCTGCCGGTGGAGGGCTGGCGCGGTAATCGACGCTGATGAGCGGCCCGCGGTGGGCAATTGTCGGTGGGCACCGATACTGTTCGCCTGTGCTGGAGGAACTTCGGATCACCGGGCTGGGCGTCATCGACGACACGACGTTGCGGCTGACCACGGGCATGAACGCCATCACCGGTGAGACCGGCGCGGGCAAGACGATGGTGGTGACCGGGCTCGGGCTGCTCTTCGGCGGCCGGGCCGACGCCGGGCGGGTGCGGGCCGACCCGGGCCGGGCGGTGGTGGAGGGGCGGCTGCGCCTCGGCGGCGCGCTCGGCGACTCGGTGCAGACCCGCATCGCTGACGCCGGCGGCGAGGTCGACGACGACGGTTCCGTGCTGCTGAGCCGCACGGTGACGATCGAGGGCCGCTCGCGCGCGCACGTCGGCGGCCGCAGCATGCCGGTCGCGATGCTCAGCGAGGTCGGCGAGCAGGTCGTGGCCGTGCACGGGCAGTCCGACCAGCTGCGCCTGCTGCGCCCGGCCGAGCAGCGGGCCGCCCTGGACCGCTACGCCGGCCCGGAGCACGAGAAGCTGCTGGAGACCTACCGGCAGGCGTACACGCAGTGGCGCACCGTGGTGGACGACCTCGCGGACCGCCGGCGCAACGCCCGCGAGCGCAGCCAGGAGGCCGACCTGCTGAAGCTCGGCCTCGACGAGATCAGCCGGGTCGACCCGCAGCCGGGTGAGGACGACGACCTGCGCGCCGAGCTGCAGCGCCTGGAGCACGCCGAGGGGCTGCGCACGGCGGCGGCCCTGGCGGCGCAGGCCCTGGCGGGCGGCGTGGAGGCGACCGACGACACCCCGGACGCGACGACGCTGCTGGGCACCGCCCGGCGCACCCTGGAGGCGCAGTCGGGCGTCGACCCCGCGCTGGGTGAGCTGGCCGCGCGGGTGGAGGAGGCGGCCACGCTCGTCGCCGACGTGTCGTCGGAGCTGTCGGCCTACCTGGACCAGCTCGACGCGGACCCGGCGCGGCTGGAGGCCATCTACGAGCGGCGGGCGGCGCTGCGGGCGCTCACCCGTAAGTACGCGGACGACGTCGAGGGTGTCATCGCCTGGGCCGACCACGCCCGCACCCGGCTGGCGGCGCTGGACACCTCCGACGAGCTGCTCGAGGAGCTCGACAAGGAGCGCCAGCGGCTCGCGGCGCAGGTCGCCGAGCTGGCCGGGCGGCTGACGGCGGCCCGCACGGAGGCCGCCGGGCGCTTCGCCGAGCAGGTCAGCGTCGAGCTGGCCGGGCTGGCGATGCCGCACGCGCGCGTGGAGATCGTGGTGCTGCCGCGTTCGGCGGGGCGCGACGAGCCGTCCATCGACGGGCTGGCGGCCGGTCCGGACGGCGCCGACGAGATCGAGCTGCGGCTGATCGCCCACCCGGGCGCTCCCGCGCTGCCGCTGCAGAAGGGCGCCTCGGGCGGTGAGCTGTCCCGGGTCATGCTGGCGATCGAGGTGGTGTTCGCCGGGGCGGGCGGACCGCCGACGCTGGTCTTCGACGAGGTGGACGCGGGCGTGGGCGGCCAGGCGGCGGTGGAGATCGGGCGCCGGCTGGCCCGGCTGGCCCGTACCCACCAGGTGCTGGTGGTGACGCACCTGCCGCAGGTGGCCGCGTTCGCCGACCGGCACCTCGTGGTCGCCAAGGACACGGGTGGCGCCATCACCACCAGCGGTGTGAAGATCGTGGAGGAGACCGACCGGGCCCGGGAGCTCGCCCGGATGCTGGCCGGTCTGCCCGACTCCGACCTGGGTATCGCGCACGCCGAGGAACTGCTGGCGGTGGCCGACCGGGAGAAGCGGGCCTGACGGGGCGATCGTTTTGCCCCTTTTGGGGGTGACCTTGTGCATGTCGCGTACGAGGCTCTCGATCGGCCGTGTCAGGATGGCCGGGATGCGACTTCCCACCTTGCGCCGGACCCGGAGCGTCGAACCCGGGGCTGTCTCCGGCACCGCCCGTCTCGACCGCCGGACCAAGCGCCTGGTCGGGCGGCTGCGCCCCGGTGACATCGCGGTCATCGACCACGTGGACATCGACCGGGTCGCCGCCGACTCGCTGGTCGCCGTCGGGGTGGCCGCCGTGCTCAACGCCAAGCCGTCGATCTCCGGGCGCTACCCGAACCTGGGTCCCGAGGTGCTCGTGCAGGCCGGCATCGTGCTCATCGACGACCTCGGCGAGGGCGTCTTCGACCGGCTGAGCGAGGGCGACCTGGTCAGCCTCGACAACGACTCCGTGCTGCTCAACGGGGAGCCCGTGGCCACCGGCGTGCGGCAGGACGCGCAGAGCGTGGCCGCCGCGATGGCCGACGCCCGTGAGGGCCTGTCCGTGCAGCTCGAGGCGTTCGCCGCGAACACCATGGACTACCTCAAGCAGGAACGGGACCTGCTGCTCGACGGCGTCGGCGTGCCGGACATCGACACCCGCATCGCCGGGCGGCACGTGCTCATCGTCGTGCGCGGGTACGACTACAAGGCCGACCTGGACGTGCTGCGGCCGTACATCCGCGAGTTCAAGCCGGTGCTCATCGGCGTGGACGGCGGCGCCGACGCGCTGGTGGAGTCCGGGTACACGCCCGACATGATCATCGGGGACATGGACTCGGTCACCGACGACGTGCTGCGCTGCGGTGCCGAGGTGGTCGTGCACGCGTACCCGGACGGGCGCGCCCCCGGGCTGGACCGGGTGCACGGGCTGGGGGTGCAGGCGACCACGTTCCCGGCGGCCGCCACCAGCGAGGACCTGGCCATGCTGCTGGCCGACGAGAAGGGCGCCTCGCTCATCGTCGCCGTCGGCACCCACGCCAACCTGGTGGAGTTCCTGGACAAGGGGCGCGGCGGCATGGCGTCGACGTTCCTCACCCGGCTCAAGGTCGGCGGGAAGCTCGTCGACGCCAAGGGCGTGAGCCGGCTCTACAAGCAGAACATCTCCGGGTCGTCGCTGCTGCTGCTCGTGCTGTCCGCGGTCGCGGCGATGGCCTCCGCGGTGGCCGTGTCGACCGTCGGCCAGGCGTACCTCTCCGTGGCTTCCGAGTGGTGGGACAATCTCGTCTTCCAGTTAGGACAGCTCTTCTAGCCGGCCACCCGCCTGCGAAACGACCAAGAGGCTTTCTCCCGTGATCAACTTCCGGTACCACGTGGTGTCGCTCACCGCGGTCTTCCTCGCCCTCGCCATCGGGCTGGTGGTGGGCACCGCCGCGCTCAACGGGCCGGTGGTCGACACCCTCAAGGACCGCGTCGACGCGCTGAGCAAGGACAACAGCAACTACCGCGACCAGGCCAACCAGTACCGCGACGAGCTGAACCGCAGCCAGGAGTTCGCGACCCAGGTGTCGCCGGCGCTGCTCAACGGCAAGCTCACCGGCCGCAAGATCCTCGTCGTGGTGCTGCCGAGCGGCAAGGACTACGCGGACGGCGTGTCCTCGATGCTGGAGGTGGCCGGGGCCACGATCACCGGCCGGGTCACGATCGAGGACAAGTTCTTCGACCCGGCGAACGCGTACGAGCTGCTCGACCTCGCCGAGCGGGCGTCGCAGACCACCGTGCCCGCCGACAAGCTCCCGCTCAACAGCGACGGCGTGGAGACGTCCAGCGCCCTGCTCGCGCTCGCGCTGCTGCAGAAGGCGCCCGCGGTCACCGATCAGGACCTGACCGCGGTGCTGACGGCGTACACCGAACCGGGGTACATCGGGGTCTCCAAGGACATGGTGCCGGGCGCGGAGGCGACCGTGGTGGTCTCCGGGCTGCCGCCGGTCGACCGCGACGCGGGCAAGAAGAACCAGAACGCCGTCACGCTGACGACCCAGTTCTCGGTGAACCGGCCGGTCGTCGTGGCCGGCAACGGCATCGGCGAGGGCAACCTGATCTCCGAGGTGCGCGGCGACCCGAAGCTGGTCAAGGAGGTGTCCACGGTGGACAACGTGACCACTGCGTACGGCCAGCTGGCCACCGCGATGGTGACCGTGGAGCGGGTCGTGGCCGCCAAGGTCGGGCAGTACGGCGTGTCCGCCGGTGCGTCGGCGCTGCTCCCGAAGGCCGTCGGCTGACCCGGCACCGCCGCCGCCCCCGGCAGGCACGCACCACCTAGACTCAGCGGTCGGCCGCCGTGGGCGCGGCCCCGGCGAGTCAGGAGAACACACGCATGGCCAGCAGGGTGAAGTCGTCCGGCATCGGCGCGCTCGCCGCCCGCGCCGCCCTGGCCTGGGTGCGCAGCGATCCGCGCTCCGCCGAGCTCGAGCGCACGAACTTCCACGGCCGGACGGTCTCGCTCGCCGGCGGGCCCGCCCTGGCCGCCGGCGCCACGCTGGGCGCCGCCGCCGGGGCCGCCAGCGCCTCCGCCGCCGCGGCGGCCGTCGTGGCGGGAGCGGCCTCGGGAGCGGTCGGTTTCTACGACGACGTGGTCGGCAACCGCCCGGAGCAGAAGACCGCCAAGGGCTTCAAGGGCCACCTCGGCGCGCTGCGCGAGGGGCGGGTCACCAGCGGCCTCGTGAAGATCGCCGGGGTGGGTGCCGCCAGCCTGGTCGCGGCCACGCTGCTGGCCCGGGACCCGCGCGTGCGCTCGCACCGGGCGCGGGCCCGCGGCGGCGTGCTGCGCCGCTCGGGCGACGTGCTGCTCGGCGCGGGTGTCATCGCGGGCACGGCCAACCTGCTCAACCTGCTCGACCTGCGGCCCGGCCGGGCGATCAAGGCCGCCACGATCATCGGTACGCCGCTGGTCGCCGGCCGCGGGGGCGCGATGACCGCCGGCACGCTCGGCGCGGGCGCGGCGCTGCTCCCCGACGACCTGGGGGAGACCATCATGCTCGGCGACGCCGGTGCCAACGCGCTGGGCGCGCTGCTCGGGGTGGCCCTCGCGGCGCGGACCGGTCCGGCCGGGCGCGCGCTGGCGCTGACCGTGCTCGCGGGCCTGACCGCGGCGAGCGAGAAGGTCAGCTTCACCAAGGTCATCCAGGACACCCCGTGGCTGCGCGAGCTCGACGCGCTGGGCCGCCGCCCGGCTTCGTGACCTCCGCGGCCCGCACCCGCGCGGGGGTGGCCGGCGCCGCCGCCGTCATCACGGTGCTGACCGTCGTGTCGCGCCTGGCCGGCTTCGGGCGTACGTTCGTCTTCCTGCACACCGTCGGCGCCGACGGGCTGGCCAACGTCTACAACGCGGCCAACACCATCCCGAACATCGTGTTCGAGCTGGTCGCCGGCGGCGCGCTGGCGAGCCTCGTGGTGCCGCTGATCGCCGGCGCCGCCGAGGCCGGGGACCGCGAACGGGTCGGCGCGGTGGCGTCCGCGCTGCTCACCTGGGTGCTCACGCTGATGGTGCCGCTGGCGGTGCTGGTGGCGCTGCTGGCCGGCCCGATCGCGGGGCTGCTCGACGTGCCACCCGACCACCAGGTGGTGGCCGCGCGGATGCTGCGGGTCTTCGCCCCGCAGCTGCCCCTGTACGGCATCGGCATCGTGCTGACCGGGGTGCTGCAGGCGTACCACCGGTTCGCCTGGCCGGTCATCGCGCCGCTGCTGTCCAGTGTCACCGTCATGGGGGCGTACCTGAGCTACGCGGTGGCGGACGGTGCGCGGACGGACTTCGCGGGACTCAGCCGCACCGGGGAGCTGATCCTGTCCGCCGGTACGACGCTCGGCGTGGTCGTGCTCGCGCTGTGCCTGCTGATCCCGCTGAGCCGGCTGCGGTTGCGGCTACGGCCGGGTTACCGGTTCCCGGGCGACGAGGGCAGGCGCGCGCTGCGGCTCGGCTGGGCCGGGGCGGTGACCGTGGGCTCGCAGCAGATCATGGTGCTGGTCGTCGTGGCGGTGGCCGTGGGCGGGCCGCTGACGGCGTACAACGCGGCGCAGACGGTGTTCCTGCTGCCCTGGGCCGTGCTGGCGGTGCCGCTGGCCACGGCCGTCTACCCCCGGCTGGCCGCCGCGGTGGCGCGCGGGGACGACGACGCGTACGCCGGATCGCTGGCCGCCACCGCCCGCCCGGTCGTGCTGCTCGCGTGCCTCGGCGCCGCCGCGATCGCCGCCCTGGCGTGGCCGGTGGCGTACCTGGTCGGGGCGCCCGCCGCCGCGCCCGGCATCGTCGCCTTCGCGCCCGGCCTGCTCGGCTACGCGCTGTTCGCCCTGCTGTCGCGAGCCCTGTACGCGCGCGGCGCCACGGTGGCCGCCGCGACCGCCACCGCGGCCGGATGGGGCATCGCCGCCGTGGCCGCCGTCGTGCTCTCCGCGGTGCTGCCCGCCGACCGTCAGCTCATCGGACTCGGCGCCGCCAACGCGGTAGGCATGTCGGCGATCGGACTGCTGCTGGCGCTGGCCGTACGCCGCCACGCCGGCCCACTGGCGCTCACGGGACTGCCGCGGGCCGCCGCCGTGGGTATCGTGGCGGCGGTCGCGGCCGGGTTCGCCGGGTGGGGCGTGGCGGAGGCGCTGCGCCACGCGTCCGGCGGCACCCCGGCAGCGGGAACCAGCCTCCTGCAGGGCATGCTGGGCGGGATCACGGTCGCGGTCGTCTTCGCCGCGGTGGCGTACCCGCCGGCCCGCCGCGATCTCCGTCCGCTGGTCTCGAGAGTCACCGGGAGGAACCGCAGGTGAGCGACGCGGCGCAGGCCACCTCCGGCACGGTCGCGCTGGTGCTGGGCTCCAGCACCGGCGGCGTCGGCCGGCACGTCTCCTCGCTGACCCGCGGCCTGCTCGCCGCGGGCCGGCGGGTGCTGGTCTGCGGGCCGGCCGCCACCGACGAGCTGTTCGGCTTCGCCGCCGCCGGGGCCGAATTCGCGCCGGTGGAGATCCCGGCCAGCCCGGGCCCGCAGGACTCCGGCGCGATCCGCTCGCTGCGCCGGGCGCTGGCCGGCCGGGAGCTCGACGTGGTGCACGCGCACGGCCTGCGCGCCGGGTTCGTCGCCGCGCTGGCCCGCCCGCCCGCGCCGCTGGTGGTGACCTGGCACAACGCCGTCCTGGCCCGCGGCCTGCGGGGCAGCGCCTCCGCGCTGGTCGAGCGGATCGTGGCGCGCTCCGCCGCGCTGACCCTCGGCGCCTCCGAGGACCTCGTCGAGCGGGCCCTGTCGCTGGGCGCCCGCAGCGCCCGCCTCGGTGCCGTGGCCTCGCCCGAGTTCGCCGCGGCGAAGCGCAGCCGCGCCGCCGTGCGCGCCGAGTTCCGCCTGGCGCCGGGCGCGCCGCTGATCCTGTCCGTGGGCCGGCTGCACCCGCAGAAGCGCTACGACGTGCTGCTGGAGGCGGCCGGGCGGTGGCGGGAGCTGGATCCCCAGCCGGTCACCGTGATCGCCGGCTCCGGGCCGAGCTACATGCTGCTGGCCCAGCGCGCCTCCGAGCTGCACGCCAAGTTCTACCTGCTCGGGCACCGCACCGACGTGCCCGACCTGCTCGCCGGCGCCGACCTCGCCGTGATCACCAGCGACTGGGAGGCGCGGCAGCTGTTCGCGCAGGAGGCGCTGCGGGCCGGCGTACCGCTGATCGCGACGGCGGTGGGCGGGCTGCCGGGGCTGGTCGGTGACGCCGCCGTGCTCATCCCGCCGGGTGACGTGGACGCGCTCGATATCGCCGTCCGCGAGATGCTGGCCGACGCCGGCAAGCTCGCCGACTACGCCGCGCGCGGGCCCCGGCAGGCCGCGACCTGGCCGAACGAGGCGGACACCGTGGCGGACGTGCTGGCCGCGTACGCCTCCGTCACCGGCGCCCGGGCGGGGCAGGGGTGAAGCTGCTGCGGCGCCTGCTCGCCTCGGTACGGCGCGGGGACCGTCCGGACTCGGCCCCGCCGTCGCGGTCGCCGCGCCGGCGGGCGTGGGTGCCGTACGCCCTCGTGGTCCTGGCGGCCCTGGCCAGCCTGGCCGGCCTCTCGGTGCGCCCGCCCACCGGGGTGCCCGGCGACACGGCCGACTACGTGATCGTCGCCGGGGCGGCCGGACTGCGCTGGGACGATCTCGACCCGAAGCGCACCCCGGCGCTGTGGCAGGAGGCCACGCAGGGCTCGATCGGCTGGCTGTCGGTCCGCTCCGCGCACCACGCGACCTGTCCCGCCGACGGATGGCTGACCCTGGGCGCCGGCAACTATGCCGTCTGGAACGCCCGCCGCGTCTCGGGCAAGTGCCCGGCGCTCGCGCCCGTGGTGGAGCAGCCCGACGGCATCGGCGCCAACCTGCCCGAGATGGCCCGCGTCGTACGCGCCAACGCCGACAACCAGCCGTACGGGGCGGTGCCCGGCGCGCTGTCCGAGTCGGTGCGGTGCACGGTGGCGGTGGGCCCGGGTGCGGCGGTGGGCGCTGCCCGGCCGTACGGGCGCGTCGACCGGTACGCCCCCGCGCTGCCCGACGACCCGCAGGGCCTGTTCACCCAGTGCCCGCTGAGCCTGGTGGACCTGGGCTCGATCACCGCGACCGGTACGGCCCGGCAGGCGCAGGTGGCGCTGGCGGACTCGACCCTGGCCCGGGTGCTGGCCGCCCGCCCCCAGCAGTCCCTGGTCGTCGTGGCGGGCGTCTCGGACACCGACACCTCGTCGCGGCTGCACGTGGCCATCGCCGAGGGGCCCGGGTGGCGTGGCGGCTGGCTGACCTCCGCCGGCACCGGCCGCGACGGCTACCTCCAGCTGGTCGACCTCGCGCCGACGGTCCTCACCACGATCGGCCGGCCCGCGCCGGAAGGGCTGTTCAGCGGGCGTACGGCCAGCTCGGTCGACGGGCGTCCCGCGGACCTGGCCGGCTCGGTGCTCGGCGAGCACGACGCCGACCGGCGCTCGGCCGCCCAGCGGGGCATCGCGGGCATGTTCTTCACCGGCCTGGCCGCCGTGCAGGTCGCGCTGTTCCTGCTCGTCGTGCCGCTGATGATCCGGGCCCGGCGGCACGCGGGCCCCACCGGCCCGGCCTCGGCGCCGCGGCTGATGGTGCGCTCGGTGGAGGTGCTGCTCATCGCGGCGGCGCTGGCGATCCCGGCGGCGCTGCTGACCGACGCGCTGCCGTGGTGGCGCACCGGCCGGCCGGGCATCGTGTTCGCCCTGCTGACGTTCGCGGTCGTGGCGGCGGGCACGGCCGCGGTCCGGCTGGCCCCGCGCTACCCGCGCACGCTGTGGCCGATGGGGGTCATCGCGGCCGGCGCGGCCGTGGTGGTCGGCGCGGACCTGCTCACCGGGGCCCGGCTGCAGCTCAACGGCGTCGCCGGCTACTCGGCGGTCGAGGGCGCCCGCTACTCGGGCGTGGGCAGCGTCGGGCTCGGCGTCTTCGTCGCGGGCGCGCTGCTGGTCGCCGGCTGCGCCGCCCAGTGGGTACGCCGCCCCTGGCGCCCGGTCGTGGTCGTGCTGGTCGGCGGCTTCGCGGTGATCATGGTGGGGAGCCCGTACCTGGGCGCCGACCCGGTCGGGGCGATCGCGGTCACCGCCGGGGTGTGCGTGGCCGCCGCGATCAGCACCGGCGGCTGGCTCACGTTCCCGCGCTTCGCCTGGGCCACCGTCGCGGGGCTCGCGGTGACGATCGGCTTCGCCGTGCTGGACCTGCGCCGCCCCGCCCTCGAGCAGGGCAGCGTGGGCCGGTTCCTGACCGCCCTGGGCGACGGTACGGCCGGCCCGGCGATCCAGCGTGCCGCCGCCGCCAGCGGGCTCGCCCTGGACAGCCCGCTGACGTTCCTGGCGGTGGGCGGCGCGCTCATGCTCGCGTTCAGCCAGTTCTCCCCGTGGGGCGGGCTCAACCGGGTCTTCGGGCTGCACCCGGCGCTGCGGGCGGCGCTGGCCGGCACCACGGTCGCCGTGGTGCTCGCCGGGATCTTCGGCGGGGCGGCGTTCGCCGTGGCCGGTGCCGCCGCGGCGGTGGCCGTACCCGTGATGGTGCTGACCACGATGCGCGTTCTGGAGCATGCGGCCGACCGGACGCGCCCGGACGGTGAGACCGACGGCCCGGGCGGGCCCGGCTTGTCCGCCCGGCACACCCCGGCGCCGGACAAATCCGGCGCGTCCGTGCGCTGACACGCGCGCGAGCAGCCCGGACGTGCGCGCGCGGGCGGGGGTGTTACGGTTAAATCCCGTGGATGGCCCGACCTGCGATCCGGAGATTTCCGGAGGCGGTCGGCGCCGGTCTGCAAGACCGAACTGACGGACCACGGGAGCAGGCCTTGGCAGCAACAGTGCGCGAGACGCGGCACATCTTCGTCACCGGGGGCGTCGCCTCCTCGCTGGGCAAGGGCCTCACCGCCTCCAGCCTCGGAAACCTGCTGACCGCGCGCGGCCTGCGGGTCGTCATGCAGAAGCTGGACCCCTACCTCAACGTCGACCCGGGCACGATGAACCCGTTCCAGCACGGCGAGGTGTTCGTCACCGACGACGGCGCCGAGACCGACCTGGACGTCGGCCACTACGAGCGCTTCCTCGACCGGGCGCTGTCCGGCAAGGCCAACGTGACCACCGGGCAGATCTACTCGGCCGTCATCGCCAAGGAGCGCCGCGGCGAGTACCTCGGCGACACCGTGCAGGTCATCCCGCACATCACGAACGAGATCAAGGAGCGCATCTTCGCGATGGCCGCTCCGGACGACTACGGCCGGGTGCCGGACGTCGTCATCACCGAGGTCGGCGGCACGGTCGGTGACATGGAGTCGCTGCCGTTCCTCGAGGCGATCCGCCAGGTGCGCCACGAGATCGGCCGCGACCGGGTGTTCTACCTGCACGTGTCGCTGGTGCCGTACCTGGCGCCGTCGGGCGAGCTGAAGACCAAACCGACCCAGCACTCGGTGGCCACGCTGCGCAACATCGGTATCCAGCCGGACGCGCTGGTCTGCCGCAGCGACCGGGAGATCCCGGACAAGCTCAAGCACAAGCTCTCGCTGTACTGCGACGTCGACGCCGAGGCCGTCGTGGCCTGCCCGGACGCGCCGAGCATCTACGACATCCCCAAGGTGCTGCACCGCGAGGGCCTCGACGCGTACGTCGTGCGCCGGCTGGGCCTGTCGTTCCGGGACGTCGACTGGTCCAGCTGGGACGACCTGCTCGAGCGGGTGCACCACCCCCGCCGCACGATCACCGTGGCGCTGGTCGGCAAGTACGTCGACCTGCCGGACGCGTACCTGTCGGTCAGCGAGGCGATCCGTGCGGCCGGCTTCGCCAACACGGCGAAGGTGCAGCTGCGCTGGGTGCCCAGCGACGACTGCGACACCATGGCCGGCGCCGCCGCCGCGCTCAAGGGCGTCGACGGCATCGTCATCCCCGGCGGCTTCGGCATCCGCGGCATCGAGGGCAAGATCAACACTTCCCGGTACGCGCGGGAGAACGGCATCCCGATCCTCGGGCTGTGCCTCGGGCTGCAGTGCATGACGATCGACGCCGCCCGCAACCTGGCCGGGCTGCAGGGCGCCAACTCGCTGGAGTTCGACGAGCGGGCCCCGTACCCGGTGATCTCCACGATGGCCGACCAGGAGGACATCGTCGCGGGCAAGGGCGACCTGGGCGGCACGATGCGGCTGGGGGCGTACCCGGCGAAGCTGACCGAGGGTTCGGTGGTGGCCGAGGCGTACGGCAGCACCGAGATCTCCGAGCGGCACCGGCACCGCTACGAGGTGAACAACGCGTACCGCGACAAGCTCGCCAAGGCCGGCCTCACGTTCTCCGGCACCTCGCCGGACGGGCGGCTCGTGGAGTTCATCGAGCTGGACCGCGAGACGCACCCGTTCTTCGTGGCCACCCAGGCCCACCCGGAGCTGAAGAGCCGTCCGACCCGGGCGCACCCGCTGTTCGCCGCGTTCGTCAAGGCCGCCGTCGCGTACGCGGCCGCCGACGAGCTCCCGGTCGAGGTGGCGGCCTCCGCCGACCCCGACACCACCGTCGCGGCGGTGCCCGCCTCATGACCAGGTTCCGGCACGAGACGAGGTCGCGGGAGGAGAAGTACTCCGGGCCGGTCTTCAAGGTCTACACCGATGAGATCACCATGTCGGGCGGCGGTACGGCCCACCGGGACGTGGTCGTCAACACGAACGCGGTCGGCGTGGTCGCCGTCGACGAGGTCGGCCGGGTCGTGCTCATCAAGCAGTACCGGCACCCGGTCGGCAGGCACCTGTGGGAGCTGCCCGCCGGGCTGTGCGACGTGCGCGGCGAGGACCTCGCGGTGACCGCCCGGCGGGAGCTGGCCGAGGAGGCCGACCTGAACGCCGCCCGCCTCGACCTGCTCGTCGACCTGCACACCTCGCCGGGCTTCAGCGCGGAGACGATCCGCATCTTCCTCGCCCGCGAGCTGTCGGCCGTGCCGGAGGACGAGCGGCACGAGCGGCAGGACGAGGAGGCGGACATCGAGATCTGCTGGGTGGATCTCGACGAGGCCGTCGCGATGGTGCTGCGCGGCGAGGTCACCAACGCCGCGGCGGTCGGTGGCCTGCTCGCCGCCGCCCGGGCGCGCGACGACGGCTGGGCGACGCTGCGCCCGGTGGTCACCCCGCCGCTGGCCTGACCCGGGGACGGGACGGGCGGGTCCTGTGAAGGTTGTGTGCAGGACCGGCCCGCCCGGCCCGCCGGCTGCCACGATGCCGGCGTGGATCTGATCATCGTCATCGCCGTCGTCCTGACCGTCCTGAGCGCCGCGCTCACGTTCCTGGTGGTGCGCCGCGACCTGCGCCCCGGGCCCGCCGTGGCGGTCTCGGCGGGTGCGGGGCTCGCGGTTGGCCTGTGCTGGTTCCTCATCCTCTATCTGGCGCTGGCCGCGTTCGTCGCCGCGCTGCTCGCGTACGTGGTGGTGCGGAGGCTCGGGAGCGTGAAGGCGGCGGCGTGGAGCGGCGTCGCGGCGTACGCGATGGTCGCCCTGGCGTCGGCGGCCCTGATCGCGGCGGCGCTGGAAACCATGTGAGCCGACGTACGGTGGACCGGTGGAATCCGTCTGGGACTACCCGCGTCCGCCCCGGGTCGAGCGCAGCACCGCCCGGATCACCGTGACGCACGCCGGGCAGGTGGTCGCGGACAGCCGCCGATGCCTGCGGGTGCTGGAGACCTCGCACCCGCCGGTCTACTACGTGCCCCGCGGGGACGTCGCGGAGGGTGTGCTGCGGCCCGCGTCCGGCCAGTCGTGGTGCGAGTTCAAGGGCACGGCGACCTACTGGGACCTGGTCGTGGCGGACGCCGAGGTGCCGGCCGCCGCCTGGTCGTACGAGCGGCCCACCCCCGAGTACGCGCAGCTCACCGAGGCCGTCGCCTTCTATCCGGGCCGGGTCGACGAGTGCCGCGTCGACGGCGAGGTGGTCCGCGCGCAGGAGGGCGACTTCTACGGCGGGTGGATCACCGCGGACATCACCGGCCCGTTCAAGGGCGGCCCCGGCACGCGCGGCTGGTGACCCCGCCGGCCCCGGCACGCGCGGCTGGTGACCCCGCCGGCCCCGGCACGCGCGGCTGGTGACCCCGCCGGCCCCGGCACGCGCGGCTGGTGACCCCGCAGGGCCCGGCTGCGGCGACGCCTGCCGGCGGTGGCAGGGTGGCGGGTATGCGACTGTCGATCTGGCCCGGCGCGGGGCAGCCCTACGCCGACATGCTCGAGGTGGCCCGCCACGCCGCCGACACCGGATGGGACGGCGTCTGGGTCGCCGACCACTTCATGCCCAACGCGGCCCCGGGCCGGCACCCGTTCACCCCGACGCTGGAGGCCGGCTCGCTGGTCGCCGCGCTGGGCGCGAGCGTGCCCCGGGTCCGCATCGGCACGCTGGTCTACGGCAACACGTACCGGCACCCGGCCGTGGTGGCCAACATGGCCGCCACTGTCGACCACATCACCGGCGGGCGGTTCACCCTGGGCATGGGCGCCGGGTGGCAGGTCAACGAGCATGAGCAGTACGGCATCGAGCTGCCCCCGGTGAGGCAGCTGCTGGACCGGTTCGTCGAGGCGCTGCAGGTGCTGCACGGCCTGCTGCGGCAGCCCCGCACGACCTTCGACGGCGAGTACTACCGGCTCACCGACGCGATCTGCGAGCCCAAGCCGGTGCAGGACCCGCTGCCCATCCTCATCGGCGGGGGCGGGGAGAAGCGCATGCTGCGCATCGTCGCCGAGTACGCCGACGCGTGGAACACGTGGGGCCGTCCGGATCTGATCGCGCACAAGTCCGCGGTGCTCGACGAGCACTGCGCCGCGGTGGGGCGCGAGCCGAAGGCCATCGCGCGCACCGCCCAGGCGCTGACCCAGGTCGGCGGGGACCTGCCCGGCGACCTCCCGATGCCGGCCATCGGCGGCTCTGTCGCGAAGCTGACCGAGGAGATCGAGGCGTACCGGGCGATCGGCCTCGACGAGCTCATCGTGCCTGATCGGCTGCTCGGCACCGGCGCCGAGCGGCTGCGCGCGATGGACGTCATCCGGGGAATCGTGGCGGTCTGACCGGGCCCGGATACCCGCCGGTGCCGACTTCTTGATCTTCGGGCAACGGATCGGCAGTATCTTCCACTTGGTGGGACGGTAATCTGCGAAGCAGCCCGTCTCGGGTATGAGCCATCGACGTCTCTCCCGGAAAGGACGGTGTCGACTCGTGAAGGTCGGCATTCCGAGCGAAGTCAAGAACAACGAGTTCCGGGTGGCGATCACCCCCGCGGGTGTCTTCGAGTTCACCCGCGCGGGCCACCAGGTGTACGTGCAGGCCGGGGCGGGTGCCGGCTCCTCGATCAGCGACGCGGACTACGCCTCCGCCGGCGCCACCATCCTCGACGGGCCCGACGACGTGTGGGCCACCGCTGACCTCGTGCTCAAGGTCAAGGAACCCATCGCCGAGGAGTACGGCCGCATGCGCGAGGGGCAGGTGCTGTTCACGTACCTGCACCTGGCCGCCTCGAAGGAGTGCACGGACGCGCTGATCGACCGCAAGGTCACCGGCATCGCGTACGAGACCGTCGAGCTGCCCGACCGCTCGCTGCCGCTGCTCGCCCCGATGTCCGAGGTCGCCGGGCGGCTCGCCCCGCAGGTGGGCTCGTACCACCTGATGCGCTCCGGCGGCGGGCGCGGCGTGCTCATGGGCGGCGTCCCCGGCGTGTACGCGGCCAAGGTCGTGGTCATCGGCGCGGGCGTGTCCGGCATGAACGCGGCGGCGATCGCGCTGGGCATGCAGGCCGAGGTGCTCGTGCTCGACAAGAACATCGCCCGGCTGCGCGCGGCCGACGCCGACTACCGCGGTCACCTGCAGACGATCGCGTCGAACGCGTACGAGATCGAGAAGGCCGTCATCGACGCCGACCTGGTGATCGGCGCGGTGCTGGTGCCCGGCGCGAAGGCCCCGAACCTGATCTCCAACGAGCTCGTGTCGCGGATGAAGCCGGGCAGCGTGCTCGTCGACATCGCGATCGACCAGGGCGGCTGCTTCGAGGACTCGCGGCCCACCACGCACGCCGACCCGGTCTACCAGGTCCACGAGTCGATGTTCTACTGCGTGGCGAACATGCCGGGCGCGGTGCCGCACACCAGCACGTACGCGCTGACCAACGTGACCCTGCCGTACGCGCTGGAGCTGGCCAACCGCGGCTGGCGCGACGCGCTCAAGGCCGACCCGGCGCTGGCCCTGGGCCTCAACACGCACGCCGGGCACGTCACGTACGGGCCGGTCGCCGAGGCCCACGGCATGCAGGCGCTCACCGTCGACGAGGTGCTGAGCTGAGCCTGACCGCGGCGGAAAACCGAAGCGAAAACCGGTGACGTCACCGGAGTTGCGGCGGGCCGTGCAGACCTATCTCGACCACCTCACGGTCGAGCGCGGCCTGTCCCGCAACACCCTGGCGTCGTACCGCCGGGACCTGGACCGTTATCTGGAGTCGCTGACCGCGGCCGGCGTCACCGAGCTGGCCGCGGTCACCCCCGCCGACCTGACCCGCCACCTGGCCGAGCTGCGGGAAGGCACGCCGGAGCACCAGGCGCTGTCGGCGGCCTCCGCGGCCCGGGCGGTCAGCGCCGTCCGCGGCCTGCACCGCTTTGCCGCGCGCGAGGGCATCACCGGCAACGACGTCAGCCGCGACGTGAAGCCGCCCGCCCCTCCGAAGCGCCTGCCGAAAGCCCTCGACGTCGACCAGGTGTCGCGGCTGCTGGCCGCGGTCACCGGCGACGAGCCGCTCGCGCTGCGCGACCGGGCACTGCTGGAATTTCTGTACGGCACCGGCGCGCGCATCTCCGAGGCGGTCGGGCTGGCCGTCGACGACCTCGACGCCGCGGTGGTGACCCTGCGCGGGAAGGGCGGCCGGACCCGGCTCGTGCCGCTGGGGTCGTACGCCCGCGCCGCGCTGGACGCGTACCTGGTCCGGGCCCGGCCGGTGCTTGTCGCGGCGGGCAAGGGCACCCCGGCGGTGTTCCTCAACGCGCGCGGGGGAGCGCTGTCGCGGCAGAGCGCCTGGACGGTCCTGCGCCGCGCCGCGGCCGCCGCGGGGCTGCCGGTGGACGGGGCGCACGCCGTGTCCCCGCACACACTGCGGCACTCGTACGCGACCCACCTGCTCGACGGCGGCGCCGACGTCCGCGTGGTGCAGGAGCTGCTCGGGCACGCCTCGGTGACGACCACGCAGGTCTACACGCTGGTGACAGTGGACCGGCTGCGTGAGGTGTACGCCACCGCACACCCGCGTGCTCGTTAGTCGATGCGCACGAGTCCACGACACGCCATCACGACACGCCGAACGGGTGACCCGGGATGGGCTGTCCTCGTGGCGTACAGTCGGGCATCGGCTCCGGCTGCGGGTCGAGAGGGGGCTAGCGGGACATGGCGGGACACGAGCAGCGCGCGGAGGCCTGGACCTCGGCCCTGAGGGATCAGCAGAATTCCCTCGACCTGGGCGCGGACCTGGGCCCGGCGGATCCGACGGCGTACACGATGCGCCGGCCGATCCCCGAGCCGATGCCGACGGACCGGCACGGCCCGGCGCGGATCATCGCGCTCGCCAACCAGAAGGGCGGCGTCGGCAAGACCACGACGACGATCAACCTGGGTGCGGCGCTCGCCGAGTACGGCCGCAAGGTCCTGCTCGTCGACTTCGACCCGCAGGGTGCCTGCTCGGTCGGGCTGGGCGTGAACCCGCACAACCTCGACCTGAGCGTCTACAACCTGCTCATGCAGGACGACGTCACCGCTGAGGACGTCATCATCAAGACCGATGTGGCCGGTCTGCACCTGCTGCCGGCCAACATCGACCTGTCGGCCGCGGAGATCCAGCTGGTCAACGAGGTCGCCCGGGAGATGGCGCTGGCCCGGGTGCTGCGCACCGTGCGCAAGGAGTACGACTTCATCCTGATCGACTGCCAGCCCTCGCTGGGCCTGCTGGCGATCAACGCGCTGACCATCGCCCACGGCGTGCTCATCCCGCTGGAGTGCGAGTTCTTCAGCCTGCGCGGCGTGGCCCTGCTGCTCGACACCATCGACAAGGTCCGCGAGCGGCTCAACTTCGACCTCGAGCTCGAGGGCATCCTCGCGACCATGTACGACTCCCGCACCACGCACTGCCGCCAGGTGCTGCAGCGCGTCGTGGAGGCGTTCGGCGACAAGGTGTACCAGACGGTCATCACCAAGACGGTGAAGTTCCCCGAGTCCACGGTGGCCGGCGCGCCGATCACCACGCTGGACCCGGCCTCCTCCGGCGCCCGCAACTACCGCCAGCTCGCCCGCGAGGTCATCGCCGCGAAGGTGGAGCGAGGCTAGGAGTGCTCTTCGCCCTCGGCGAGCCGGTCGCGTTCGCCGCGCTCGTCGTCGCCTTCCTGCTCGCGCTCGTGCTGCGCGCGGTCGCGATCCGGCTGACCGCCCGTACGCTTGGCCTGGCCGACCGCCGGGAGACCGTCAGCCCGCGCCTGCGCGAGGACATCGACCCGTTCGGCGCGGTGGCGGCCGCCGTTGGCGGCACCGGCTGGGGCAAGGTCATCACGGTCGACGAGGTGCCGCGCTTCCGCGGCCGGGGACGCGCGGCGGCGGTCTTCCTGGCCGGCCCGCTGACCTGCATCGTCGTGGCCCAGCTCGGCTTCGCGGCGTACGCCCTCAGCACCGACCTGAACCTGCTCACGTACCTACGGCCGGGGGAGATCCTGCACGCCGGCCTCGGCCTGCCGGTGCTCGACCAGGTGCTGCTGTCGCTCGCCACGGGCCTGCTCGCGTTCGGCCTGCTCGCGCTGATCCCGATCCCGCCGCTCGACGGGTTCGGGGCGCTCTGGTCGGCGCAGAAGCGGCCCGGGCCGGGCATGCAGTGGATGCGGCTGTGGTTCGAGGACAAGAACCTCGGCGTGCTGATCCTGCTGATCTTCTGCTTCTTCCCGCTGGGCTATCCGCTGCTGCTGACCATCCTGGACGTCCTCGGGGTGCTGTTCCTGCGGATCTGGGGTCAGGTCTGACGCCTCGCGGTCACGGCCACGGTGCTGATGTGGACGGTCACGGTGTCGCCGACAGCCGCCTCGACGCCGGCGAGGACCTCGTCGCGTTGCTCCGGCTGCAGGGAAGTCATGCCTCCCGTCGTGAGCATCTGCTCCAGCCATTCGTCCCGGCTGTAGGCGTGGTCCCACTCGACGTGCCACTGCTCGGGCTCCTCGAACGCGCCCGCCGCCCGCATGCCGTCGGCGGCCCGGGTGAGCAGCGGCTGGTAGCCCGGCACTCCCGGCTGAGCGACCCCGGGCCGCAGCGGCGAGTCGGGCACGACCCGCAGGTACGCCTCGGCGGCGGCCCGGGCCACGTCGGCCGGCGGCTCGAAGATGTGCCAGACGGGGGCGAGCAGGCCGCCCGGACGCAGCACCTGTGCGGCCTTGACCGCGCCCGCGACCGGGTCGATCCAGTGCCAGGCCGTCCCGGCGACGACCGCGTCGAAGGTCCGCCCGGCGGCGTCCCAGTCCTCGAAGGGCGCCACCTCGACCTCGATCCCGGTACGCCGGGCGAACGCGGCCATCCGTTCGTCCGGCTCGACGCCGAGCACCGTGCAGCCGGCGTCGCGCAGCTGGCGGGCCTCGATGCCGGTGCCGCAGCCGACGTCGAGCAGGTGTTTGCCCGGGGCGGCGGCCACGATGCGGTCCAGGACGGCGGCCGGGTAGCGCGGGCGGGCCCGGTCGTAGCGGTCGGGGTCCACGCCGAACGAGCGGGAGACCTGGTGTTCGCGGTGGGGTTCCGACGGTAAAGTGGGCATGTGCCCATTCCTAGTGGGCATGCGCCCACTCGTCAACCATCTGGAGTTCTGGGTGCCCACCGGGGTCGCGATCAGAGACGTACGCCAGCAGTTGTTCGACGCGGCCGAGCGGGTGCTGCTGCGCGCCGGGCCGAGCGCGCTGACCAGCCGTACGGTCACCGCCGAGGCGGGCGTCGCGAAGGGCGTGCTGCACCGGCACTTCGCCGACTTCGACGCGTTCCTCGCCGACTTCGTGCTGGACCGCCTCGACCGGATGGACGCCGCGGGGCTGCGCGACTCGGCGGGGACCGGCACGGTCGCCGGCAACCTCACCGACGCGCTCACGGCCGTGTTCGGCTCGGTGGCGCTCGCCATCGTGCCGCTCGTGGCGTTCCGCGACGAGCTGCGGGCCCGCCTGCGGCATGCCTGGCCGGCGGGTATCCCGGTGCTGACGGACGCGGCGGTCATGATCGGCGAGTACCTGGCCGCGGAGCAGGACCTGGGCCGGATCCCGGGGGAGGCGGACGCGGACACGCTCGCGGCGATGCTGATCGGGGCGGCCCACCTGAGGTTCGCGGGCGGGGCGCCGGATGCGGCCGCGGTGCGCACCGTGGTGACGACGGTGCTGGCTCAGGCGTTGAAGGAGCGGTAGACCTCCGCCGACCCGGTGCTCAGGTGCCCGTCGTACGGGCCGACCTTGCTCACCGTACGGCCCTCGCGGAACACGATCTGCAGGCCGTGCTCGGGTTCCCAGGCGCACTCGCACTCGACGGACACGTGGACGCGCCCGTCGCCGTACCGGTCGCGGCTGACCACCGGCTCCGCGCCCGGCCGTACGTGATCGAG
Source organism: Nucisporomicrobium flavum (assembly GCF_016464385.1). GTDB lineage: Bacteria > Actinomycetota > Actinomycetes > Mycobacteriales > Micromonosporaceae > Actinoplanes > Actinoplanes flavus_A. The sequence continues at coordinate 31,453 of NZ_JADMLH010000032.1, forward strand.
CACGTCGTCGGGGCCGGCGATCTCGACGTACTCCTCGTCGCCCGGGGAGAACTGGCTCATGACGTCGCGGTAGTAGGCGAAGATGTGCGGCGCCGCGGCCCGGAGTGTGTCGGGGCCGGCGGCGAGGAAGGTGCGGATCGCCGCGTGGAAGTCCTCCGGCGCCTCGTCATCGTCGTACCCCTCGACGACGAACCGGCACGGACCCGCGCCGAGCACCGGGACGGGGAGCGGCTCGCTGAGGTAGGCGTCGTCGTCCCGGGTGACCGGGCCCAGGCCGGGGATCTCCATGGGATCACCATAAAGTTCCGGCCCGGGACGCGGACGTCCCGGGCCGGAGCTGTGCGGCGGGTGCGATCAGGCGAACGTCACGTCGCTGCACCACATGTACGTCTGGTCCTGGTGCGACGCCTGCCAGATGACGAACACGATGTGGTTGCCGGTGTAGCCGGACGTCGACACGTTGAACGTGATGTCCTTGGCCGGCGCGTACCGTCCGGTCTGCGTGATGAAGTCGAGGTTGCCCCACCCGAGCTTCTGGGTGGCGGGGTTGTACCCGTTCTTGCTCACGTAGACCTTGAAGTAGTCGGCGCCGTGGGTGGCCTGGTCGTACAGGTGCAGCGAGAAGTTGCGGCCGATCGTGGTGGTCTTCCACGCGCCCGGCTGGTTCAGGCTGTCGTTCCTCGAGAGGCCGTTGCTGCACAGCTGCCCGTCAGGGGTCTTGGCCTGGAACTGGCCGCCGAGACCGTCCCGCAGGGCGCTCATCCAGTTCCACATGGTGTCCGGGTTCGCCTGGAACGCCTGGTAGCACATGGGATCCTGCTGCTGCATGGCCGGATCGGTGTGGTGGCTGCCCCACGTCTGCCAGCACTGGTACGCCCGGGTGGCCGGGCCGACGATGGTGCCGTGGGCCTGGGCCGCGCCGGTGAAGGGCAGCATGCCTGCGACAAGGGCGAGCAGGAGAACGAACACGCGCAGGGGCTGGCGCGCGGCGGATCGGGATCGGGCGGCGGATCGATCGAGCTTGGGGGAAAGCACAGGACGACCTCCGTTTCTCGGTACAGATCATGGGAGCGCTCCCAGACAGTGAAGCAGTTAGGCCCTGAAATATCAACATTGATCTATCTCTGCGTAACTGTGCCGAGTTGTCCGGCCGTCAGCCCTCGCGGCCGGCTCGTCGCGCGATCGGCGCGGTGGGCCATCGGCGGGTGTCAGCCCGGCGTCGCGGCGCCTTCCGGCTTCTTGGCGATGGCCACGGCGTCAGCGTCCACCACGGTGCCGGTGTCGTCGACGAACGCCAGACGCACGGGGCGGCCGTCGCCGGTCGTCATGGCGTACGCGGTCACGGGCGGGAGGTGGGTCTCGCCCCACCCGATCAGGGCCGCCAGGATCGGCATGGCATCGCGGCCGGCCTGGGTCAGCAGATACTCGTCCCGGGCGCGCTCGCCCTTCTCCTGATAGGCGTGCCGCGTCAGCAGTCCGGCGTCCACGAGATCCTGCAGCCGGGCGCCGAGCGTCGCGGTCGGAACGCCGATGCGCAGGAACTCGGCGTACTTGGTGCGCCCCAGGAACGCCTCGCGCAGCAGGAGGAGGTTCCACTTCTGGCCGAGCACGCCGAGTGTCCGTGCGATGGGGCAGGACCTGTTGGCGGGCAGCAACATGGCGTCCATGCCACGACCGTAGCTGACTTCACATGACGACTGCAGCTCATCTGACTTCAAATAATGAAGTTAGCGGTGTAGTTTCGGATGGGCAGCCTTCCCGGCAACCGAGGAGAAGAAATGTCCACACCTCTGCGCTATGAGGTCCTTGTCACCGAGCAGATCCCCCAGAACGTCACCGGCCTGGTGCCGAACGGCGACAGGCGGATCTTCTCGCCGCTCTCGATCACCCTCGTCTCCGGTGAGCGCGACGCGGTCCTCGTCGATCCGCCACTGACGAGCGAGCAGACCGAGGTGGTGGGCGACTGGGTGGAGGCGAAGGGCAAGCGCTTGACGCACATCGTCGTCACGCACGGGCACGGCGACCACTGGTTCGGTGCGCCGGCGCTGGCCGAGCGTTTCGGCGCCCGGGTCGTCGCCTCGGCGGGAACCATCGAGCAGATGAGGCTCAACGTGCAGATCCGGCCGCAATTCTGGGACACGCTCTTCCCAGGTCAGATCGCCGGCACGCCCGTGACCGCCGTCGTGCCGGCGGGCAACCGATTCGAGCTGGAGGGGCACGCGCTGCGGATCGTCGAGGTCGGGCACAGCGACACCGACGAGACGAGCGTGCTCCACGTGCCGGCCCTCGATCTCGTCGTGGCGGGCGACGTCATCTACAACGGCGTTCACCAGTTCCTGCGCGAGGCACAGGGCGACGGCATCGCCCGCTGGCTGCGGGCGATCGACACCGTCGAGTCCCTGCGCCCGCGCTTCGTCGTCGCCGGTCACAAGGACAGGAATCTCGACGACGACGCGGCGCGCACCATCGAGGAGACCCGGTCCTACCTGAACGCCGCCGCCGAGCTGCTGAAGGAGAACGACACGGCTCTCGACTTCTTCAACGCCATGCTCAGGCGTTTCCCGCACCGGCTCAACGCGGGAGCCCTGTGGGGCGGGGCGACCGCGTTGTACGCCTGACCGCCACCTCAGCCCAGGGCGGCCGCCTTGCGCAGGAGTACCGAGCGTTCCTGGTGGTTCGTGCAGAGCCGGGCGGCCAGCTCCAGCTCGGCGCGCGCCTCCGGTCGCCGGCCGAGGCGGGTCAGCAGCTCGCCGCGTACGGTCGGGACCAGGTGGGAGCCCGCGAGCCGGTCCGTGGCGACCAGCTCGTCCACGATGGCCAGGGCCGGCGCCGGGCCCGACGCCATGGCCACCGCGACGGCCCGGTTGAGTTCGACCACCGGCGACGGCGCGACCCGTCCGAGCGCCTCGTAGAGCACCACGATGCGGTCCCAGTCGGTCGCCTCCACGGAGGGCGCCGACGCGTGGGCGGCGGCGATCGCGGCCTGCAGGCCGTACGGGCCGAGGCCGCGGGCCGAGGCCCTGGCGAGCGCGGTCAGTCCACGGCGGATCGCCGAGATGTCCCATAGCCGCCGGTCCTGGTCCTCGAGGAGGATGGGCGAGCCGTCCGGAGCGGTCCGGGCCGGGAAGCGCGCAGCCGTCAGCTCGCACAACGCCAGCAGGCCGTGCACCTCGGGTTCGTCCGGCTGCAGCGCGGCCAGCGTGCGGACTAGCCTGATTGCCTCGTACGCGACGCCGGGGCGCAGCAGCCGGTCGCCCGAGGTGGCCGTCGAGCCCTCGGTGAAGATCACGTAGAGGACGCTGAGCACGCCGCCCAGCCGTTCCCGGCGCTCGGCGGGCGGCGGCAGCTCGAACGGCACCCCGGCCGCCGCGATCGTCTTCTTGGCCCGGGTGATGCGGGCCTGCACGGTCGGCACGCTCACCAGGAAGGCGCGGGCGATCTCCTCGCTGGACAGGCCGCCGACCACGCGCAGGGTCAGCGCCACCCGGCCCTCGCGGGAGAGCACCGGATGACAGCTGATGAACATCAGGGCCAGGACGTCGTCGTCGATGCGGTCGGGATCCACGTCCTCGTCGAGGGCGCGGCCGGTCGCCGCGCCGGTTGCCAGGTCCGCCGCCAGCAGCGCGTACCGGTCCTCGAGCGCGGCCCGGCGGCGGATCGCGTCGATCGCCCGCCGCCGGGCCGTGGCCGTCAGCCAGCCGGCCGGGTTCGCCGGGGCGGACCGCGGCCACGACACCAGCGCCTCGGCCACCGCCTCCTGGGCCGCGTCCTCGGCCAGCCCGAAGTCGCCGGTGAACCGGGTCAGCGCGGCGACGATCCGCGCCGACTCGATCCGCCAGACGGCCTCGACGCCGGCCGTGTCCATCAGACGCCTTCGGCGGTGCCGGGCGCGAACGTGCCGTCCTGCTCCGGGACCTCGTCGTCCCCGGGCACCCGGCGTACCTCGATCTTGGACCCGCGGGCCGCCGGCATGCGCCGGGCCCACTCGACCGCCTCCTGCTGCGAGGCGACGTCGAGCAGGAAGAAGCCCCCGAAGAGTTCCTTGGTCTCGCCGTACGGGCCGTCGGTGACCACCGGGGTCTCGCCGCTGAAATCGACCACGGCACCCCGGCTCGGGTCGTCCAGCCCTTCCGCGGCGAGCAGGACACCGGCCTTCACCATCTCCTCGATGTACATGCGGGTGTCGGCCATCGCCTTGTCGATGTCGGCCATCATGGCGGCGTTCGACTCGTCCGTGCCCCGCATGATCAGCAGGTACTTCGCCATCGCGTTCTCCTCGTCCGGCGGGCCGCGTCTCGGCTCTCGCACCCTAACGTCGAACGGGCGGAGCGCGGATCGACACGGCCCCCTTGCCGCATAGTCAGATGATCTATACATTGGCCGGCATGGCCGCTTCGATGCGTGAACCCACGTTCTGGATCCTCACCGCGCTGGCGCCCGAGCCCCGGCACGGGTACGGCGTCATCCGCGAGGCTGCCGCGCTGTCCGGCGGGCGGGTCACGCTGCAGGCGGGCACCCTCTACGCCGCCCTCGACCGGCTCGCCGACGAGGGGCTGATCGAGGTCGACCGGGAGGAGCTCGTCGAGGGCCGGACCCGGCGCTACTACCGGCTCACCCGCTCCGGCGCGACCGCCCTGAGCGCCGAGACCGAGCGTCTGCGGGCCAGCGCCGATGCCGCGGCCGCGCAGCTCAAGCGGTTCCGGCCGGGCACCGCCACCTTCCAGCCGGGCGACGCTTTCGCGCGCGGCGCAGCATTCCCGCCGGCCGGGCGCCCGGCGTGGTGAGCGCCGACCCGCGGCTGGTCCGCGCGTACCGCCGGCTGATCCGGTTCTACCCGCCCGGACCGCGGCGCGAGGAGTTGCTCGACACGCTGCTCGAGTGCGCGCCGCCGGGCCGGCGGCGGCCGACGGTGTCCGAGGCCGTCAACCTGGTCCGGCACGGCAGCCGGGCCCGGCTCGGCCGGCCGCGCAGCCGCGGCATCGTCGTGCTGGCGCTGCTCGTCGCCGCGGCCGCGGGCTTCGTCGGCTCCTGCGCGGCGAGCCGGCTCGGCCTCGAGGCGGTCGGGTCGCTGCCGGTGGGTGCCGAGGCGGCCGAGATCAACGGGACCGTCTTCCCCGGCCTGACCGTCTGGGGCGGCGGCGACGCCGAGAAGATCGTCACCCAGGGCGACGGCGAGGGCGTCGAATACGGGTACGCCGTCAACTGGGTCAAGTCCACCCCCGCCACCCGCGACGTGCCCGCCTACACCGCGGCCGCCCGGGCCCGGCTCGAGGCGGCCGGCTGGCGGATCACCGCCGTCGACCCGCCCCTGGACGAGACCGACATGGTCGGGGCCAACCCGGCCGACCGGGCCGAGGGCTTCACCGCCGAACGCGGCGCCCTGGTGCTGCACTTCGCCGACTACCTCTACCCCGGCGCGCCCTGGTACGACGGTGACGGCAACGCCATGTACACGATCTGGCACCGGCAGCCGTGGTGGCTGACCGGCGTCGCCTGGCTCGCCGGCCTGCTCACCGCGGCGCTGTCCTGGCTGCTCACCGGTTGGATGAGCCGTCGCGTGCAGTCCGACCTGGGCGCCGCGCTGGGGGTGACCGGCACGATCTGCTGCCTGCTCGGCATCCTCCCGGCGGCACTGCTCGCCCTGCCGGGCGGCGGCGACGCGGACGAGACCGCCTCGCCGTACTGGCAGGGCCTCGTCTACCTCGGCGCGGGCCCCGCCCTGCTCGCCGGGATGCTCGCCGCCCTGATGGTCGCGGTGGTGTTCGTGGTGAAACCGCCGGCCCCGGTGGCCCGGGCGGTGCGCCGCGCGGCGGGCTCGGCGGGCCGGCTGCGGCACCGGCCGGGCCTGCTCGCCTCGCTGGTCACCGCCGCTGTGGTCGTGGCAGGGCTGGGGCTGTACCGGTCGGACACCCGGCCCGTGGCGGCTGAGTTGTGCACGCCGGACGTGCCCTCCGGGGTCGTGGACCCGCCGAGCGCCCGCCTGAGCTACCGGTCCCGGATCTTCATCGACCCGGCCACCAGGGCCGAGGACCGCAACCTCATCGAGGCGGCGTTCCGGCGGGGCTTCGGCGGCGGCTACACGTTCAGCTGGACGACCACCCCCGGGTTCACGGACGCGTACTGCGACGACGGCCGCGTCGCAGCGGGCGTCGCCGAGACCCTGCCGTACTACTGGGAGATCGATCTCGCCAGCCCGGGCCTGTTCGGGGGCATGGCCCACGAGGTCAGCGGCATGCCGGGCATCGTCGCCGTCCAGCATCTCCCGGCCGGCTCATAGGCCGCCCGGGCCGCGCCGCAGGACCCTGGTCGCCGCGCCCGAGCTGACCGTGAGGGACCACCCGGCGGTCGTGGCGGTCAGCGTGGCCCGCGTGACCTTCTGGCCGCGAGGCTCGGGGCAGGGCCCGCCGACCGCCGGCGGCACGGAGGTGCCCGAGATGCCCGCGTACGGGCCGGTGATCCGGAAGCCGGCCAGGCGGGCGGGGGCGCCGTACCCGGCCGGCGCGCCACGGCGAGCCTCGCGGACCACGCGGTCGGCCAGCGCGAACCGGCCGAACTCCCGCTGGTGGCGCACCGTGAACGAGCCGGCTCCGCAGGACACCGTGTACGTGTCCTCGGTCCAGAACTCGTGGCCGAAGTCCAGGCCGGCGGCGTGTGCCGTCAGCGCCGCCTCGCTCCACCCGAACGCCTTACGGACGTCCGCGGCGTCGGCGAAACCGGCCTTGGCCGCCGGGTCGTAGCGCACCGAGGCCGCGGCCGGGACGGCGTACCCGATTCCGGTGGCGAGCGTGGCACCCGCGACCGCGAGCGTCAGAACATGGCGCGAGAACATCTGTGATCGGGCTCCTCGGCATCGACCGGTGGACTGCTACCGAGATCAACGATCATGCCGGGCGGACGGCGTGCGCCGGCCGGTCAGTTCCGGTACGGCACGTCCTGACGGTACGTGTCGACCATCCAGGACAGGACGCGCATCGCGTGGTAGAGCCGTGCCTTCGCGGTGTCCGGCGCGAGGCCGAGCGCCCGCGCGGCGTCCCCTGTCGTGCGGCCCTGGAAATAGGTCGCGATGATGATTTCCCGGTGCCGGTCCGGGAGGCTCTGCAGCATGGCTTCCATCGGGGGCCGGGGGGTCTCGCGGACCGGGGACGGGATGTCGTGTCTGGTCAGCATCCTCAGCACTCTGGTCACCGCCGCGAGGCATCTCCAGTGCGCACCTGCGACGTAGTTGCCCGGTCACCGACGGCTCCCGCCTTGACACCCGGACCGGGGCCCCAAACGATGGACGGGTTCTTGGCGGGGGAGTGGAACAGGGGCGGCGACAGGTGTCTGTGCAACCAGCGGTGACGGACGCCGCGCCCGAGGTCGCCGAGCCCGCGTCCACCCCGGAGCCGCCGGCCCGCAGCCCGCGGCGGTGGCCCTGGCACCTCGCGGCGGCGCTGGTCTACCTCGGGCTCGGGCTGCTCGTCATGGCCCACTTCGTCGGCGCGCCCAACGACCGGGTCTCCGGCCACCTCGCCAACGACAACACCTGGTTCGAGTGGCTGCTGTCGCACGGGGCGTACAGCGTGCGGCACCTCAGCGACCCGCTCTTCTCCGTACGCCAGAACTACCCCGCCGGCGTGAACATGATGGCGAACACGTCCGTGCTGGGCGTGACGCTGCCCCTGGCGCCGGTGACGATGCTGTTCGGGCCGAAGGTCGCGTACGTGGTGTGGATGGTCCTCGGGCTCGCCGGCACGGCCTTCGCCACGTACTGGGTGCTGCAGCGGTGGGTCGTGCGCTCCCGGACCGCGGCGTTCCTCGGCGGGGCGTTCGCCGGGTTCGCGCCCGGCGTCGTGCACCACGCCAACGGGCAGCCCAACTTCGTCAGCAACTTCGTGCTGCCGTTCATCATCATCGCGGTGATGCGCCTCGGCGTGACCGGGCGGTGGCTGCGCGACGGGATCGTCCTCGGGCTGCTGGTCACCTACCAGGTGTTCATCAACGAGGAGAACCTGACGGTCACCGCGCTGAGCTGCGGTGTGGCGATCATCGTGTACGCGGCCCTGCGACCGCGGGCGGCCTGGCGGCGGGCGAAACACTTCCTGCTCGCCGCCGCCGTCACCACGGCCGTGGCGGGCACGCTGTGCGCGTACCCGCTGTGGTTCCAGTTCAACGGGCCGCAGTCGTTCGCGTCGCTGCCCACGTACCAGTCGTGGGGCGAGGACCTCGTCACGTACGTGACGTTCGCGCGGGACACGATCGTCGGCGACCCGATCGTCGAGAAGACGATGGGGCGCCCGGAGCAGAACAGCTGGTTCGGCTGGCCGCTGACCACCGTCGTGGTGATCGCGATCCTGGCGCTGGTGTGGCGCTCGGTCACCGTACGGGTCGCCGCCATCACCGCGATCGTGCTGGCCGTCTTCTCGATGGGGCCGCGGATCCGCTGGGCCGGCACGTACACCGATGTCGCCGGGATCTGGCACTACATCCCGGACGACCTCCCGGTCATCGGCCTGCTCGTGCCCAGCCGCCTCACGTTCGGCGTGGTGGGCATCTTCGCCCTGATCATCGCGGTGGCGTTCGACGCGCTCAGCCGCGTACCCCGGAAAAGCCTGCCGGTCCGCCTGGCGTCCGGCGCCGGCATGCTGGCGATCATCGCGGCCCTCGTGCCGTTGATCCCGAAGCCGTTGCCGGCCATCGTGGACGAACGGCCGCCGCTGTTCATCACCTCCGGGGCGTGGAAGGCGTACGTCCCGGAGGGCCGCTCGCTCATCCCCCTGCCCCCGCCCAACAAGTTCGCCGGGCGCGACGCGCTCGGCTGGAGCGCCTGGGCCGAACACGAATTCCCGGTGCCGGAAGGCTACTTCCTCGGCCCGAACGAGAACGGCATCGGCCGCGCGGGCGTGGCCTCCAGCATGCTGACGAGGCTGGTGAACCGCACCGTCAAGGAGAACAAGGTCCCGCTGATCACGCCGAAGGTGCGGGCGCAGGTGCAGGACGACATCCGGCGGTTCCGCGGGTCGGTACTGGTGCTGCGTGCCCGTCCGGCCAACGACAACGTCCGGGAAATGGTGAACCAGCTCGTCGGCCCCGGCGAGCAGTACGCCGACGCCTGGGTCTGGCGCGTCGGCTGACCTACCGCCGCCGCCACGCCTCCAGCAGCCGCGCCAGCCGCCGGGCCGCCTCCGGGTCGCGGCCCAGCAGCACCGCGGCGGCGAGCGCGACCAGACCGGCGCCACCCGTGGCCAGCGCCAGCTCCGGATCGATCCCTCCGCCGAGCACGGCCGCCCCGCCGGCGGCCGCGACCGCCTCGGCCGCCCGTACCGGATCCACCCGGCGGACCGCGCCCGCGACCAGCCTGCGGCGCCGGGCAGCCGGGCCACGGTCCAGATCCTCGAGGGCCGTGCAGGCCAGCTCGGTCAGCTCCGCGGCCACCGCCGGCACACCGAGCCGCCGGGCCATCGGCACGTGCAGCACCAGGGTGTCCAGCGAGACCCGGCGGCGGCTCGCCGGCGGGCACGGCCGCAACGTCCGGAGGTTGTGCAGCCGGTCGGCGACCGCCACCAGCATCACCTCACGGCCGATCGGATCAGGCGTACGGATCGCGCCGGCGGTGAGCGCCTCGACCGTGCCGGTGATCTCCGCACCGAACTCGGCCCGCAGACCGGCCGGCCGCACCGGGGTGTCCTCGATGACGTCGTGCAGCAGGGCCGCACAGATCGCCGGAGTGGATCCACCGTTGCCCGCCACGATAGTGGCGACCGCGACCGGATGCGTGATGTACGGATCCCCGCTGCGGCGGCGCTGGCCCCGGTGCGCGCGATCGGCCACGCTGAACGCGTAGAAGACCAGCGGGATGTCGTCGTTACGGTCACTGTCGCTGAGGATTCGCGCCACTGCGCCCATCGTCGATCCCATGTCCCAGTCTAGGTAGGGCAGCAGCTCCATCGCCGTGAGTGAATGCCCGCCGCGGTGGCGTGGGCCGAGGAGGCCGGGCTGAGCCCGTCGCCGGTGGCGCAGGTCGAGGCGGCGCTCGCGCGGGAGCGGGACTTCGTCGAGAGTCAGTTCTTCGCCCTGCTCGGCACGCTCGGCCTCGAGACCGGCTGAATCCCTTATGCCTGCGGCGCGATCCGGGTTACGGTCGCAGCGTGATCCCGCTCGAGGCCGTCGCCGCCGCGTACGCGCAGTGGGTCACCCCTGATCTGCCGCTGTACGGCGACGACCACGACCGCGGCGACTTCGCTCCCTGACCGGGCGTCCCTCCTCACGCCCGAGTCCCTGTCCCCGATCTCCGGGAGCGATTTCCCATGCCCGAATCCGGCATCCGAGCCGTGCTCCGTGCCCCGCAGGTGCTGCTCGTCCTCGCCGCCAGCCAGGTCGGCCGCCTGCCGCTGGCGTCCGCGCCGCTGGCGCTGCTCATCCACGCCCGGCAGGAGCGCAGCCTCGCGCTCGCCGGGATCATCGTCGCCGTCTACACCGCCGGGATGGCGGTCAGCGCGCCGCTGCTCGCGCGTACGGTGGACCGCTGGCGGCAGCCGCCCGTGCTGTGGGGGTCCGCGGCGCTGTCGGCGTGCGGGTTCGTCCTCGTCGCGTACGGCGGTGACCGGCTGCCCGTCGCGCTCGTCGGCGCTGTCGTCGCGGGCCTCGGCACGCCGCCGCTCGAGGCGTGCCTGCGTGCGCTGTGGCCCGCGCTGGTGCCGCCGGCTCTGGTGCCGGCCGCGTACACCCTGGACATCGCGGTTCAGGAGATCATCTTCGTGGTGGGGCCGCTGATCACGCTGGCGGCGGTCGCGCTGGCCGGACCTGCGGCGGGACTCCTCGCCGCGGCGGCGCTCCAGCTGGCCGGTGTGGCGGCTTTCACGCTCGCTCCCGCCGTACGCCAATGGCACGGCATGCCGGCGCACCGGCACTGGGCCGGACCGTTGCGGGTCCGGCATTTCGCCCTGCTGGTCGGCGGCATCGTCTGCGTCGGCGCGGCGGTGGGCAGCCTCCCCGTCGCGCTCACCGGGTATGCGGAGGCGGCCGGTGACCGGTCGCTCACCGGATGGCTGCTCGCGGCGCAGGCCGGCGGGGCGCTGATCGGGGGCCTGCTCTACACCCGCGCGACTCCCGGCGACGCGCGCCGGTTGCCGCTGCTCGCGGTCGCCTTCGTCATCGGGTACGTCCCGTTGCTGCTCACGCCGAGTGCCGGGGTGATGGCGGTGCTCGTGGCGGTCAGCGGGCTGGCGCTGCCGCCGCTGCTCACCGCGGTGTTCCTCGCCGCCGACCGGCTCGCGCCGAGCGGCACGGCGGTGGAGGCGTTCGCCTGGATCATGACCGCGTTCACGGTGGGCAGCGCGCTGGGCGCGGCGCTGACCGGCACGCTGGTGGGGATGCAGATCCGGTACGGGTTCCTGCTGGCTCCCGTGATCAGCCTGGTGGCGGTGCTCGCGATGGCCCTCGTGTCCCGGGAACGAGTCGCGACGGCCCGCGCTGCTGGCATCCGGTGAGGTCGCGGCGGTAACCTGCGAACCCGTGCCGACCGAACCGCTGCGCCCCGGTGACCCCCAGACACTGGGTGGTTACCGGCTGCTGGGCCGGCTCGGTCAGGGCGGCATGGGCGCCGTCTACCTGGGACAGGGCCCCGACCGGCGGCTCGTCGCGGTCAAGGCGATCCGGCCGGAGCTCGCCGACGAGCCCGAGTTCCGGGCCCGGTTCCGCAGCGAAGTGAACCGGGCCCGCGCGGTGCCGTCGTTCTGCACCGCCCCCGTGCTCGACGCCGACCCGGAACACGCCACGCCGTACCTGGTCGTCGAGTACGTGGACGGGCCCAGCCTCGCCGAGGTGGTCGCCCAGCGCGGCCCGCTCACCGGCGGCGACCTGCACAGCGTGGCGATCGGGGTGGCGACGGCGCTGACCGCGATCCACGGCGCCGGGGTCATCCACCGCGACCTCAAGCCGCGCAACGTGCTGTTCTCGCTCGGCACCCCGAAAGTGATCGACTTCGGCATCGCCCGGGCGTTCGACGCGACGAGCAACCACACGCGTACGGACCAGATGGTCGGGACGGTCGCGTACATGGCGCCGGAACGGTTCGACACCGAGCGGCCCGGCGTCGGCCCCGCCGCGGACGTCTTCGCCTGGGGCGTGGTGGTCACGTACGCCGGGACCGGCCGTACCCCGTTCCGCGCCGACTCCCCGGCCGCCACCGCCGCGCGCATCCTCACCCAGCCGCCCGACCTCGGCGAACTGCCGTCCCCGCTGCGCGACATCGTGGCGTTGACGCTCGCGAAGGACCCGGCGGACCGGCCCACCGCGGCGGAGCTGCTGGAGCTGCTGCTGGACACCGGCTCGCACAGCCTCGCCGAGCTGGCCGGCCGGCCCGAACTGCAGAAGGCCGCCCGGGCGGCCCGCGCGACCCGGCCTCCGCGGGTTCCCGGCCGGCCCCGCCGGGGCCGGCGTCGGATGGTGGTCGCCGGTGCCGCCGTGGCGGCGGCGGTTCTGGCCGGAGCCGGCGCGTGGGCGGTGACCAGCAGCCCGGCCCCGAAGCCGACGGTCTCCGCCTCGGCCCCGCCCCCGGCGGCACCCGCGATCGGCAACGGCCCGGTGATCATCGATCGGCTGGACCGCGCCGGGCAGTGGCGAGCGTCCGAGGACGAGGTCGGCACCTGCGCGTTCACCGGCGGCCGGCTCGTCGTGAGCAGCGAGGACTCCCAGTACTACGTCTGCCACGGGCCGGAGGACAAGTTCGCCGGTGACCAGTCGATCGATGTCACCGTCGCGCTGCTGAAGCCGGACAGCTGCGCCTCCCTCGGATTCCGGCGCATCGGCGAGGGCCTGGGCTACGTGGCATCGCTGTGCGGCGACGAGGTGACGCTCTCGCACGAAGGGGACGACACCAGCACCCCGATCGGTACGGTCCGGACCGCGGCCCTCGCCGACGGCAAGGACCACCGGTTCCAGCTCGTGATCCGCGACGACGTGGCGACCGCGATGCTCGACGACACACCGGTGGTCGCGGCCCGGGTGGACGACCGGGACCTGATCACCGGCTGGGTCGAGCTGGGGCTGGACAATCACGGGCAGGACGGTGGGGTGGCGTCCCGGGATCTGGAGATCCGTACCCTCGGCGACACGGCCTCGCCCGCGCCGGCGACCGCGCCGGGCTTCACCGACGTGAGCCGCGGCGACACCGACTCGATCGTGAAGCTGATGTCGTTCCGGCCGGGCCGGAACACCGCCGTCGTCGTGGAACCGGTCGTCTTCATGACGAACCCCGGCTTCTGCCAGGCGTTCGGCATCCCGGCCGACGACAAGCGCTGCACGTACCCCTGGAACATCGCCGGCAGCGAAGCCACGATCACCCTGCCCCGCGCGGACGACGGCGGCCTGGCCCTGCTCGACCCCGACGACCCGGCCCGGTGCGCGGACAGCACGGGAGCCGCCACCTGCCGGGCGTCCGCGGCCGACTTCGACGAGTGGCTCGGCGACGGGGAGGAGCTGGTCCGGCTGCAGACCCGCGACGGGGTGGCCGTCAGCCTCGCCCAGCTCCACCTGCCGGACTGAGCCCGGCGGCGAGTTACCGCTTCGGCGCCGTGACGTTGACCTTGGCGAGAGCTGCCCGGCCGGCGCCGCGGCCGACGGTGTGGGGGTGCGAGCAGTGAGCCGGGAACAGCTTGTCGGACCGGTGGTCTACGGTCAGCACGTGCCTGAAGAGCCCGTCATCCCCCCGCCCGGCGACCCCGCCGGGTCGCCCGATGCCGCGCTCGCCGGTTCGGTCGACGCCGCGCCCGTCGGCCTTTCCGATGCCGCGGACGGCACTCCCGTGGCCGACGAGGCGGACAGCGGCAAGTTCACCGTGCGGCTGACGAACTTCACCGGGCCGTTCGACCTGCTGCTGCAGCTCATCGGCAAGCACAAGCTCGACGTCACCGAGGTGGCGCTGCACCAGGTCACCGACGACTTCATCGCGTACATCCGCGGCATGGGCGACGACTGGGACCTCGGCGAGGCCAGCGAGTTCCTCCTGGTCGCGGCCACCCTCCTCGACCTCAAGGCGGCCCGCCTCCTGCCCGCCGCGGAGGTCGAGGACGAGGAGGACCTGGCCCTGCTCGAGGCCCGCGACCTGCTGTTCGCCCGCCTCCTGCAGTACAAGGCGTACAAGGAAGCCGCGGCGCACATCTCCGAGCTCGAGAGCACCGGAGCCCGCCGCTGGCCACGCGCGGTGTCGCTCGAGCCCCGCTACGCCGAAGCGCTGCCCGAGCTCGTCCTCGGCATCGGCGCCGAACGGCTCTTCAAGCTCGCGCTCAAGCAGTTCACCCCGAAACCCGGCCCGCCGCAGGTCTCGATCGCCCACATCCACCAGGTACGCGTCAGCGTCCGCGAACACGCCACCCTCCTGCGCGAACGCCTGCGCCGGGCGGGCACGGCGACGTTCACGCTGCTGGTCGCGGACTGCGAGAACACCCTCGAGGTGGTGGCCCGCTTCCTGGCCCTGCTCGAGCTGTACCGCGAGGGCCTTGTCGACTTCGAGCAGCCGGTCTCCCTCGACGAGCTGACCGTCCGCTGGATCGGCGGCGACGACGCGGGCACGGACATAGACATCGACGACTACGAAGGCACGCCGCCCGAACCGGACACCGCCGCCCTGGACCCGGACGTCGACGCGGAGCCGGTGGCCGTCGCCGCGGGATCGGCCGACGGTGAGCAGGACGACCGGGCGGAAGCTTCATCGGACCAGGACTCGGAGAAGGACGCATGACCGACGAACGCCCCGATTCGCTGGCCGCACAGGCGGCCTCCTGGGTCCCGCCCTGGGAACGGGCGCAGCGCCCGCCCGACCCCGCCTACGCCGCGGCCCACCAGGCGGACGACGCCGACCCGGCCGAGGACGCCGAGGCTGCCGGCGACGCCGAGTCTGTCAGCGAGGTCGAGCCGGCCGCGGAGGCTGAGCCGGCCGCGGAGGGCGAGCCGGCCGCGGACAGTGAGGTTCCGCCGGAGCTGCCGCCCGTGCCGGGGGAGGCCGGCGGGCCTGCCACCGTCGACGCGCCGCGGGAGGTGCCGGGGGAGGAGGAGCTCGCTCCCACCGATCTCGGCGTCGGGCCGGAGGTGCCGATTCCCGGGGCGATCGAGGAGGCCGCGGAGAACGAGATCGGGTCGGCGCCGCTGGTCGACGCGCCGTTGCCGGCCGACGGGGACGACGCCGGTGATGTGTTCGACCATGCCGCGGACGACGACCTGAGCGACGACGCCGAGGGGGACCTGCTGTTCGCCGAGGAGGTGCCCGGCGCCGCCGCGGAGCCGGTCGACGACGAGGACGAGCCCGACCCGGAGCCGGTCGGGGACGCGCAGGCCGGCGGGGACGCGCAGCGTGCGGAGGAAGCGCAGGCCGGCGGGGACGCGTGGGCCGCCGGGGACGCCCAACCGGCGGGAGACGCGCGGGCCGCCGGGGACGCGCGGGCCGCCGGGGACGCGCAGGCCGGCGCAGACGCGCAGGCCCGCGGGGGCGCGGCGCGGGGGGACGGCCGGGGGGTCGAGCTGGACGCCGCTGCGGAGCCGGCTGGGCGGGGCTCTTCCCGTGCCTCGGTGCCCGGGCAGGGGCGGCGCGGCCGGTCAGCCGGTGCTGCTTCTGCTGACGCCTCGACCCGTACCGTCGAAGAAGTTGAAGAAGTAGAGCTCAAGCCCCTCGATGATCAGGAATTGCGCGCGGCGCTCGAAGCGATTCTGCTCGTCGTCGACGAGCCTGTCGCCGAGATGCAGCTGGCACAGATCATGGAGCAGCCGACCGAGCGGGTCGCCGCGATGCTGGAGGACATCTCCGCGCGGTACACCGCGGCCGGGCACGGGTTCGATCTGCGGCGGGCCGCCGGGGGGTGGCGGTTGTACACCCGGCCGGAGTACGCGCCGTACGTCGAGCGGTTCGTGCTCGACGGGCAGTCGGTGCGGCTCACGCAGGCCGCGCTGGAGACGCTCGCGGTGGTCGCGTACAAGCAGCCGGTGACGCGGTCGCGGATCTCGGCCATCCGCGGTGTGAACTGTGATGGGGTCATGCGTACCCTTGTCACGCGCGGCCTCATCGAGGAATGCGGCACCGAGGGTGAGACCGGGGCATTCCTGTACCGGACCACGGCGCTGTTCCTCGAGAAGCTCGGCCTCAACTCGGTGGACCAGCTGCCCCCGCTGGCCCCGTTCCTGCCCGACGACGTGGAAGAAGTGCTCGATGCCTCAGGTTGATCCGGACAACTCCGTGCGGCTGCAGAAGGTTCTCGCAACCGCCGGGGTCGGATCCCGGCGCGCCTGCGAAGATCTGATCTTCCGCCGGCGCGTCACCGTCAACGGCCGCGTGGCCAAGCTCGGCGACAAGGTCGACCCGGCCACCGCGGAGATCCACGTCGACGGGCAGCGGGTGGTGACCGACACCAAGCTGGTGTACCTGGCGATGAACAAGCCGCGTGGCGTCGTCTCCAGCATGGACGACGAGAAGGGCCGCAACGAGCTCGCCGACTTCCTCGGCACGTTCGAGCAGCGCATCTTCCACGTCGGCCGGCTCGACGCCGACAGCGAGGGCCTGCTGCTGCTCACCAACGACGGCGCGCTGGCCCACAAGCTGATGCACCCCTCGTACGGCGTCTCCAAGACGTACCTCGCCGAGGTCGCCGGCCCGCTGCCCCGTACCGTGGGCAGGCGCCTGCTGGCCGGCGTCGAGCTGGAGGACGGCCCGGCGAAGGTCGACGCGTTCAAGCTGGTCGACGCGATCGGCAAGACTGCCCAGGTCGAGATCACCCTGCACGAGGGCCGCAAGCACATCGTCCGGCGGATGATGGACGAGGTGGGCCACCCGGTGTCCCGGCTGATCCGCACGGCGGTCGGCCCGATCCGGCTGGGGGACATGCGGCCCGGCGGCTTCCGGCACCTGTCCAACGCGGAGATCGCGGCGCTGTTCAAGGCGGTCGGCGACTAGTCCCGGGACCTCGGCCTACCGTCGTGTCGCGCGGGGCCCCCGTCGCGTGCCCGGCCCTGGCAGGCTGCCCGACCGGCGGAAGCTGGCCGTGCTCGCGGGCACCGACACCGGCTGACGGGTTTCTCAGGGGCGGAGCTGGCTGGTGTCGCGGACGCCTTCGACGATCGCGCGGGCGACCGGCGACGGGTCGGAACCATCCAGCGCGAACCCGTCGGCGTGGATCGCGGGTTGCGCCATCATCCGCGGCTCGCTGCCCCGATGCGGCCACGTCGCCGTGTGCACGACGAACGGATGGCACAGGTACACGTCCCCGGCCGCGCCGGTCGCCTCCGCCGTCGTCCGGCAGAACGTCGACTCCCGCAGCAGCAACGCGATGTCGCCGCCCGGCATGCCGGCTTCACCCTTCGTGGCCAAGGCCGCAGCGGCGTACCGGTGCGAGCCCAGGATCAGCTTGGTCGGCGCGTCGTCCGGTCCGACGTCCGAGAACAGGAACAGGGCGAGCAGCCCGCGGTCCCGTGACCGTACGTTCGCCCACCAGTCCGACCCGCCCCACCACGACCCCTCGATGTGCCACCCCACCTCGCCCGGGTACGCCTCGGACGGGAACCGGACCGGCACCGTGCCGCCGACGTCGGGGTTGGCGTTCCACCTTCCCGGCCCGATGAGCTCGTCGTAGGCCGCGCTCAGGGAGGGTGACGCCGCGGCAGCCTGGAACGACGGCCCGGCCGGAGTGTTGATCCTGATGGCCGGGCGCTGCCAGGTGCCGCGATCGTCGCGGCGGACGCCGTGCTCGGCGAGCTCGTCCCAGATGCGATCCCGGCAGGCGGCAGCGGTCGCGGCATCGAACGCGCCGCGGACCACGGTGTAGCCGTCGCGTACGAAGCCATCGACGTCCATGCGGCCATGCTCGCGCCGGCCCGGCGGCCTGTCGACCGATTTGCCAGCCGTTTTCCGCTCAAGCTCGACCGACGGTGATCTCCTGCCGACCAGCCGCACCCCCGTGCAGGACCGGACGCCGATGGTCTGCCGACGCCGCAATCGCCACGATCACGAGGTGCTCGCGACGTGGTGGTTACGGCTCTGCTTTCTTGCCGCGAGTGGCCTGCAGGTTGCCGCCCTGTTCCTCGATCGCCGGCTGGTCCCGTACAGCGGCACGGTCGCCATGGCCGCCCTGTTCGCCCTGGCCGCCTCCGGCCCCGATCCGTCGGACCGGCTCGACCCGGATCCCCGCGGCCCGCGCCGGTGGACCCACCGCGCGGCGCTCACCGGCCTGGCCCTGCTCACGCTGACCGCGTTCCTGGTGGACCACCGTACGGGCGGGTACGGCTGGCCGGCCGAGTTCGCCGCGGGATACGGCTACCACTGGGCTGATATGACGGAACCGGCGCTGCTGACGGCGGCAGGCGCAGCCCTGGCCGCCGCGGTGCTCGGCCGCACGGGGTCTCCGTGGCGGTGGCGCAACGTGCCCGCCGCGCTCCTGGCCGCCCTGTACGTCTTCGCCGTGGCGGAGTTCATGGTGCGTCCCCGCATCATCTCGGGGTGGATGCGGCCGCCGGCACTGGTGCCCCAGGTTCCGATCCTTCTGACGGCCGCCGTCGTCGTTGCCGCTCTGGTGATGGCGGCCAATGCCGCACTGGTGTCCGGCCGCGTGCGGCGACAGGCCTCCGCCGGCGTCCTCGCCGTCGTGTCCATGGCGATGGCGGGGCTCGGCTACATCAGCGACAACAATGTGATCGCCCCCACGGTCGACTCTGCGGTCTGGCAGAAGTACCAGCCCGACGTCCCGGCGTATGGCGTGAGCGATGCCCGGTGGTCGCCCCCGCCGGACCTTGCCGTGCTCGCGGCGTGGGCTCCCGCACCTCCAGCACCGCCGGAGGTGCGCGACATCGAGGCGGTCGCGGGTCCGCCGTCGTGGACGCCTGCGGTCTTCGACCCGGAAACCGACTGGGAGCGGGCGTGGCCGGCGGTGCACGCGACGTTGCTGCTGGCCGGCCTGGCAGCGCTGATGATGGCCCTGTTCAGCCGGGACGAGCCGGCTGGGTAGGGGGAGGCCTTACGCCGAGAGGCCCTCGCGCCGCCCGACCACCACCTTCCGTTGGCTGTTCCGCCTCGCCGGCCGCTGCCGACCTTCCCGCCCCGCCGCTTGCGCTGCGCGCCGTCAGCCGTACTTGTGAATTCCTCTGCCGGACCACGACGCGGGCGGGCGCAATCCTGTCGGAGGCACCGGGCACAATAGGACCGTTCGTCTTCCCCGGCTTTGGAGGTCACGGTGGCGCAAGGTGTACGGCCCGAGCGGTGTGTGGTGGCCGTCGACGGTCCCTCGGGATCGGGCAAATCCACCGTTTCGCGGCGTCTCGCCACGGCGATCGACGGCATCTACCTGGACACCGGCGCGATGTACCGGGCCGTGACCTGGGCCGTTCTGCAGGCCGGCGTCGACCTCACCGACACCGACTCGATCGTCAAGGTCGCCCAGGAGACGGACCTCTCGATCGGCACCGACCCGCTGGCGCCGCACTTCGAGGCCAACGGGGTGGACGTCGACGCGGCCATCCGCGGGCCCGAGGTCACCGGCGCGGTCTCGGCCGTCGCCGCGATCCCGCAGGTACGAGCCATGCTCGTGCAATTCCAGCAGGACATCATCAACGGTGCCCCGCGTATCGTTGTCGAGGGCCGCGACATCGCTTCCGTCGTGGCGCCCGACGCCGACCTCAAGGTGTACCTGACCGCGTCCGCCGCGGCCCGCGCGCAGCGGCGCAGCGCCGAGGACGCCACCGACGTGGCCGCGACCGAGGCCGACCTGGCCCGGCGCGACAAGCTCGACTCGTCGCGCGCGACCGACCCGCTCAAGCAGGCGGCCGACGCGACCGAGCTCGACACCACGGGCCTGGGCATCGACGAGGTCGTCGACCGGCTCCTGGACATGCTGAACAGCAAGGTGAGTAAGTGACTGACTTCCCCGTCGACCTCTCCGAGTTCGACGACGTGACCTTCAGCGACGGCACGACGGGCGACGGCGACGAGCCGGCCGGCCCGCAGCCCGTCGTGGCCATCGTCGGCCGCCCCAACGTGGGCAAGTCGACGCTGGTCAACCGCATCATCGGCCGCCGCCAGGCGGTGGTCGAGGACGTGCCGGGCGTCACCCGCGACCGAGTCCCGTACGACGCCCAGTGGAACGGCCGCCGCTTCACCGTGGTCGACACGGGCGGCTGGGAACCGGACGCCAAGGACCGCGCGGCCGCCATCGCCGCCCAGGCCGAGATCGCCGTGCAGACCGCGGACGTGGTCGTCTTCGTGGTCGACGCCACCATCGGCTCGACGGACATGGACGAAAAAGCGGTCCGCATGCTGCGCCGCAGCAACAAGCCGGTGATCCTCGTCGCCAACAAGGCCGACAACCAGACCATCGAGCTCGAGGCCACGTCGCTGTGGTCCCTGGGCCTGGGCGAGCCGTACCCGATCTCGGCCCTGCACGGCCGAGGCTCCGGCGACCTCCTCGACGCCATCCTCGACGCGATGCCCCCGGCGCCCCCGATCATCGAGGGCGGCCCCCGCGGCCCCCGCCGGGTAGCGCTGGTGGGCCGCCCCAACGTGGGCAAATCGTCCCTGCTCAACCGCCTGGCGCGCGAAGAGCGAGCGGTGGTCGACTCGGTAGCCGGCACCACGGTCGACCCGGTCGACAGCCTGGTCGAGATGGACGGCGAAATCTGGCAATTCGTCGACACCGCGGGCCTGCGCAAACGGGTGAACCAGGCCTCGGGCACGGAGTACTACGCGTCCCTGCGCACCGCCGGCGCGGTCGAGGCCGCCGAGGTGGCTGTGGTCCTCCTGGACGCCGGGGAGGTGATCTCCGAGCAGGACCAGCGGGTGCTGACCTCGGTGGTCGAGGCGGGGCGGGCGCTCGTGATCGCCTTCAACAAGTGGGACCTGGTCGATGATGACCGGCGGTTCTACCTCGACAAGGAGATCGACCGGGAGCTCAAGCGCATCCCGTGGGCTATCCGGGTGAACATCTCCGCCAAGACCGGCCGCGCTGTCGACAAGCTGGCGCCGGCTATCCGGCGCGCCTTGGCCAGCTGGGAGAAGCGCATCCCGACGGGTGCTCTGAACCAGTGGTTGACGGCGCTGACGCAGGCCACGCCGCACCCGGTACGGGGTGGGCGGGCTCCTCGGGTGCTGTTCGCTACGCAGGCCGGGGTGGCTCCGCCTCGGTTTGTGCTGTTCACGACCGGGCCGTTTGATGCCGGGTATCAGCGGTTCGTGGAGCGGAAGCTGCGGGAGGAGTTCGGGTTCGAGGGGAGTCCGGTGGAGGTTGCCGTACGGCCCCGGAAGAAGCTCGGCCCTGGTGGGCGCGGCAAGGCACACGGGTGACCGTGGCCTTGCCGGTGTCTCGGCTGCCCGGCTTGCCGGTGGTCTCCAGCCTGCCGGGTGCTTCCCGGCATGCCGGTGTGAATCGGGTTGAGGAGCTGGGGTAGGGTAGTCGTGTTGCCGCGCACTGGGGGATCTCGGGGCGTGGCATCGGGCTGTAGCGCAGCTTGGTAGCGCACTTGACTGGGGGTCAAGGGGTCGCAGGTTCAAATCCTGTCAGCCCGACGTTGTGAAAGGCCAGCTCAGCTGGCCTTTTTCATTTGCCAGCGTAACTGTATTTCGATCATCGCGACACGCATTTTTGCACGAACGCGCGTACGGTTTACGCATCTGTCGTTGATCGGCTCTTCCTTTTCCGCTTGTGGTGCGGTGCTGCTTCGGGTCCTGCTTTCCTGGGGCGGGGCGCTGAGCTGGGGATACGTGACTCTGGGTGGTTGGCTCGGGTTCCGAAGGTGGCCGTGGTTGTCGAGGACGCTGCTGTCTACTGTGGATGATCGTGACACCTGGAAGACACGGACGCTCGTACGGTGATCTTGGGCTGGTGAGCCGGTCGGGCCGGTGATTCCACGATCGCGCTTGGTGGCCGGGTGCAAAAGTTGACGGCGGTTGTCCCGGGTTGTCGGTGGTTGTCCCGTCGATGGGCTGGTGTGCTGGGGTAGGCGCCGGTCGGCCGGTGTGGTCGTGGGTTGGGGTCGATGTTCTGCCCGACAGGGGAGTGGGCGACTCGCTTCGAGCCCTTGGTCTCGTAGGTGTTTGCGTCGGTGCCGAGCGTGCGTGGACGGCGTTGGGGTGGGTGGTTGCCGGGGTGGGCTCCAGCGCGGCCGGCTTGTTGCCGCTGTCGTCGACGTGGCGGCGATGAGCGTGGACCGATGACCCGCGGTCCTCACGCTTCGTGCAACGGTGGCTGCTCGAGCGGCATGATCGACGCACGGATCTGCCGATGTGAGTGCACTGGAACTCGTGCCGCTCGCATGTTCAGCCGTGCGTACGGACACTTTTCAGGCCGAAATGCGGGTTTGCTCTTCGGGAGCTGACCAGTGGCCTACAACGTCGCATCACTTTAGGTCTCTTGGCTGAGAGGTTCCTATCAACGGTCGCCGTCGCCGGCGCAGGCGTGAGTATTGGTACCCCTGTCGGTTTGTGTGGCGTGCAATGAGGTCCTGATGAGGTTCGCGTCGTCCTTTCGTCTACCAACTTCCAGCGGGCCGGGTTCGAAGGGCCGCCGACTATAGACGCGTCGTGCACCCGAGTTGCTCCCGCCCAGGACGCAGAATGCGTACTTTTTTCTCGTTCTGGTCATGTGGAAGGTTGAAGATGACAAGTCGCTGGGTGCGTGCGGGATCTAACCGATCCGTAGTAGTGAGCTCGCGCAGGTGTTCGGTGGTGGCGTCCGCACTGGTCGCGGTCTTGATCAGCAGCCTCGCAGCGGCACCAGCGCAGGCTGCACAGTCGGTCGGTATCCCGGGTGTGCCCGCAGGCCTCGGCAATCGCGCGGCGTCAGGCGGCGCGAACGATACTTCGGCGCCTAAGGCGGTTCCTCTTGCCACGATCCAAGCAGCCAGCCACATGGCGCGCGTGGCGCTGACCGCAGCGCACGGTATAGCCGCTACCGCAGCCGTCACCGGCACCATGTGGGCTGATCTTGAATCGGTTGCCTCATTGCGAACTTCAGCCGTGCAGAGCGCATACCGGTTCTCTGCCCTGCCAACAGGCTTCAACGCGACTACTCTAGCCCTCGCCCAGGAGGCCACAACTCCCACCGCCGCTGAGGGTCCAGTGATGGAGGCCGGCTCGGTTTCCACGGTCCCCGCTGACGGGGCGTTGAGCGGGAGCAGCGCGAGCACGAACGGTGTCGCGGTCCTCGACGACTACGCCTACCTCAACAAGGGCACCGAACTGATGCGGGTCAACCGCGCCACCGGCGCAACCAGCGTGATCGCCGGCTCCGCCGACACCACCACCTGCCAGGACGGCTCGACCGGTAGCCAGGTCCGGTTCGTGGCCATGCCCGGCGGTGTCATCCGGATCGTCGGCTCCGACGGCCGGTTTATCTACTTGATCGACAACTGCGGTGTCCGCCGCGTCGACCCGGCCACTGGCGCTACCACTACCCCGGTCGCCCAGCGCCTGGCCGGCGCCAGCTACCCGCTGGTCTACGGCACCATCGCCGGTAAGTGGCTCTACCTGCACGACACCCAGACCTACCTGTGGCGCTACGACCTGACCAGCGGCGGCACCGCCACCCGCTTCGGCGTGAGCAACACCTACCGGCCCGGCGGAGCCATCGCCGCCGACAACACCTACATCTACTTCCCCGGCTACTACGGCACCCTGAATCGCGCTGACACCACCACCGGCACCGCCACCCAGATCGCCACCGGACTCCCTTCCACGTCACTGACCGCCCTGCTGTCAGTCGGCGACTACCTCTACGCCACCTA
>NZ_JADMLH010000033.1 GCF_016464385.1 Nucisporomicrobium flavum
GTGTTACTCACCCGTTCGCCGCTCGAGTACCCCCGAAAGGGCCTTTCCGCTCGACTTGCATGTGTTAAGCACGCCGCCAGCGTTCGTCCTGAGCCAGGATCAAACTCTCCAACAAAAACTTGAAAAGCGTCCCGGCAACATGTAATGCTGCCAAAGGAATCCAACCAAACCAAAAGGCCTGGCCGGGGTAAATCATCAATTGGCACTGGCTTATCAAGCACCCTGTTGAGTTCTCAAAGAACAACCACACACCGGCAAACTTGCCGCCTTACTCGGCGGCCCGCCCCCGGGGCACTCGTTCAACTTTACTCGCGCTCTTTCCGGCCGTCAAATCCGGGGTTTTCCCGGTTTGGCGATTCGTAATTCGCGCAAGCTCCTCGATCCGTCTCTCCGAATTGAGGCCGCGAACGACCTTAACCGAAGCGATTTCCTGAGGTTTGGCAGGCCGTCCGCTTCTGCGTCCGTTTCCCTGCCGACTTGAAGAACTCTACCCGGTCGGCTTCGCGGCTCCAAATCGGCCCCTCGAAGGGGTCTGGTCCGCACCGCCCGGTCCAGCTCCGTGGTGATCATCCACCGTCGGACCTGGGTTCTTCCCACCCGCGGAAGGCACTCGAACGATCCTCGATCGTCGCGAACCACCCCGCGGGCAGGAAGAAAGTTACGTCGCGGAGCCGCGCGGCCGCAAATCCGCTGGACTTGACCTGCGTCACACCCGTTCGACGCCGGCGAAGGTGCGCTTGCCCTTCCTGAGGACGAGGAAGCGGCCCTGCAACAGCGCCGTCTCCGGAACCGTTGCTTCCGGGTCCGTGACGCGCTCGTTGTTCACGTACGCACCGCCCTCGGCGATGGTCCGGCGCGCCTCTCCCCCGCTCTTCACCAGGCCCGTCTGCTGCAGCAGCGCGGTGACGGGCGGGAGCTCACCGCGTACCTCCATCAGGCCGGCCTCGGACAGCGCGGCCCGCAGCGTGTCTGCCGAGAGTTCGGCCAGGGATCCTCGGCCGAACAACGCTTGGCTTGCCGTGACCGCCTGCTTGGCTTCGTCCTCGCCGTGCACGAGAGCCGTGATCTCGTAGGCCAGCTCGCGCTGGGCCAGGCGGGCCTGAGGGCGCTCCGCGGTCGCCTTCTCCAGCTCCTCGATCTCCTCGCGGGGCTTGAAGCTGAAGTAACGCAGGTACTTGGAGACGTCGCGGTCGTCGGCGTTGACCCAGAACTGGTAGAACGCGTACGGCGAGGTCATGGTCGGATCGAGCCACGTGGCACCGCCGGCCGTCTTGCCGAACTTCGTGCCGTCGGCCTTCAGGACCAGCGGGGTCGTGAAGGCATGCACGGGACCACCACCGCGACGGCGCACGAAGTCCACGCCGGCCGTGATGTTGCCCCACTGGTCGGAGCCGCCGAACTGCAGTGTGCACGCGTGGCGCTGGTGCAGCTCGTAGAAGTCGTTGGCCTGCAGCAACTGGTAGCTGAACTCCGTGAAGCTGATGCCGCTCTCGAGACGGTTGCGCACGACGTCGCGCGCGAGCATCTTGTTGACCGGGAAGTGCTTGCCGACGTCCCGCAGGAAGTCGATCACCGACAGCTCACCGGTCCAGTCGAGGTTGTTCACCAGCGTCGCGGCGTTGGCGCCCTCGTAGTCGACGAACGGCGCAAGCTGATCGCGGATGCGCAGGACCCAGCCGGCCGTCACCTCGCGGGGGTTGAGCTGCCGCTCGGACGACCTGCCGCCCGGATCGCCGATCTGGCCCGTGGCGCCGCCGACGAGCAGCAGCGGCTTGTGGCCGGCGAGCTGGAGGCGACGGGCGGTGACGACCTGCATCAGGTTGCCGACGTGCAACGAGGGCGCGGTCGGGTCGAAGCCCACGTAGAACGTGATCGAGCCGCCGTCGAGATGCTTTCGCAGCTCATCGGGGTCGGTCGAGTCCTGGATCAGTCCGCGCCACTGCATGTCGTCAACGAGAGTCACGGACCGATTGTCCTGCATGCCGGTCCATGATTCACACCGGGATTCAGACGATCTGCTTACGGTCCGTCTCCGGGACCCGCTTCGGGATGCTTTCGTCGTACGCAGGTGCCAGGCTTGCCCCATGAGTCGCCTGGGATCCGCCGAGCCGCCCGTCGAGCTGTCCAAGAAGAAGGCCGCCGCCAAGCTGGAAGAGGCCCAGCAGCGGCTGCTCAGGCTACGTCTGCTCCTGGGCGGCCAGATCGGCGAGAAGAAAATCGGTCCACCGCTGTGCGTGGTCTTCGAGGGCTGGGACGCCTCGGGCAAGGGGGGCGCGATCAAGCGCCTCGTCAGCCCGCTCGACCCCCGCCACGTGCGGGTCTCCCAGTTCGCCGCGCCCACCTATGACGAGAAGAGGCATCACTTCCTGTGGCGCTTCTGGCCCAAGCTGCCTGGCTGGGGCGGCATGGCGGTCTTCGACCGGTCCTGGTACGGCCGGGTGCTGGTCGAACGGGTGGAGGAGTTCGCGACCAAGGAACAGTGGCGCCGGGCGTACGACGAGATCGTGGAATTCGAACGCACCCTCACGGCGGAGGGGATGGTCATGGTCAAGTTCTGGATGCACGTCTCGCCGGAGGAGCAACTGCGGCGTTTCGAGAGCCGCGCCAACGACCCGCTCCGGACGTGGAAGCTGACCGAGGAGGACTGGCGCAACCGCGAGAAGCGGCCGGCGTACGAGGCTGCGGTCGAGGAGATGCTCAAGCGGACGAGCCACGAGAGGGCGCCGTGGCATGTCGTCCCGGGAGACAGCAAGCACTATGCGCGGCTCGCCGTGGTCGAGACGGTGTGCGAGTCCATCGAGTCGGAGCTGAGGCGGCGGGGCTGGGATCTGGACGCGCCCACGGAGACGGAATCCGGTACGCAGACCGCCAACAAGTGAGTCGCAGCCGTCGCGGCGGACGGTCAGCGTGAGGTCGAGTTGGTGCTCGGGACGTACGGCGGGAGGTTGAGGGCTTTGCGGATCTGCTGCTGGACCTCGTCCGCGCCGGGGCGGGCGTCGATGTCGTGGACGACCTCCTTGCGGCCGAAGAGCTCGAGGACGGGACGGGTCTTCTCGTGATAGTCACGCAGGCGTGCCGTCAGTGCCTCGGGGGTGTCGTCGTCGCGGACGACAAGCTCGGTGCCGCAGATCTCGCAGCGGCCCTCGACCTCCGGGCGGTCCGCGATCAGGTTGTAATCCATCCCGCAGTTCGGGCAGAGCCGGCGGGCGAGCACGCGCCGGCGTACCTCGTCGTCGGGGAGTTCGAGGTGGATGACGCCGTCGATGTCGAAGCTCTCCATGAAGAACTCCGCCTGGCGGCCGTTGCGCGGGAAGCCGTCGATGATGAAGCCGAAGTTCCAGTCGTGGTCGTCGAGGCGGTTGCGCACCACGGATTCGACCAGGTCGTCGCTGATCAGTTCACCGGCGCTCATGGCGCGGCGGACCTGTGCGCCCAGCTTGGTGTGATGCTGCACGTGCCAGCGGAAGATGTCGCCGACGCTGATGTGGACGAGGTCGAGGTCGGCGGCGAGCAGCTGACTCTGCGTACCCTTGCCGCTGCCCTGCACGCCCATGATCACGTACTTGCGCATCGTGTCGTCCCCTCTCAGGCCGCCGCGCCGAGGCGCAGCGGACCCGGCGCCATGCGTCCGTCGAGTCCTGTGGGGTCGATGCTCCACCCTTCGGCGACGCGGAGCACGTCGTGCTCGGAGACCAGCACCGTCGAGGCGTCGCCGCCACTGGCTCTGACCTCGCCGCCCTCGTCGAGGAGCTGGGTCAATTCGACATCGAGCGACGCGAGCATCGACTCGTCGAGGGGCTGCTCCGGGTCGGGGTCGTCATCGTCGAGCCGGTACGTCGCGGGCAGGCCGGTGGCCAGCTCGACCTCGTCCGGATCGCCGTACCAGGAGGTGACGTCGCCTGTCTGCCCCACGTACCCGAAGGCGCGGATGAGGGTGCCGTCGGCGGCCCGTTGCCAGCGGTGGGTTTCGGTCACCCGGTGCGTCGCGAACAGCTGGACCTCGGTCTGGAGTCGCTTCGACAGGTCGGTCAGGTCGAGGGCCGTCTCCGGGCGCAGGAGAAAACGTCCCACCACGAGGACCCATGTGGATCCGTCGGCGCCGGGAAGGGGCGGCGTCACGGCCACCCGGTCGTCCGTCAGGTGCGCGAGGTCTATGCCGTCGCGCCAGGGGACGTGGCCCAGGTCGCGAAGGCCGAGTGTGGCCAGGACCTCGGCCGGGTCACCGTCGCGAATGGCCAGCCATGCCTGCTTGCCGCCGAAACCGACCATGACGTCCTTGTCCATGTCCACCACGGTAGTGGGCAACCTTGCCGTAGTGCGGGTTATGCCCGGTCGGACGGGGGTGAGTGACTGACGGATCTGCGTGGGTGGAGGTGCGGGCGGGTCCTAGGGAGTGAGCTCCGGAGCCCGAGTGGTTGGGCGGACGCGGAGTCGCGAGCGTGAGGCGGCAAGCGCGCGGCCGTGCGAGCGCAAGGCGCGAGACCGCAAGCGGCGGCGGGGCCGCAGGCGGGAGGTCCAGAGCGCGCGGCGACGAGCCGTAGAGGTCACGGCCACCGGGCGTAAGGCGAGCGCCCGGCCGCAGGCCGCAAAACCGCGAGGCCTCAGACCGCGAGGCCGCACGACCGCGAGCGCGCGAGCGCAAGCCCCCGGGCGCGCGAGCGCAAGAGCCCGGGCGCGCGAGCGCAAGAGCCCGGGCGCGCGACCGCAAGACCGCGGCCGCGCGGCGCGAGCGTGGCGTTGGGCGGCAGGGGTTATGCCCAGCCGTAGTCGCGGCGGAGGGCGTCCGCTACCTGGTCGAAGCGGGTGCGGTCGAGGACTGCTCCTTCGCGGCGGATGCCGTCCTCGTCGACCTCCAGGATGCGGTCGAGGCGGATCCAGCTGGGCCGGGATTCGCGGTCCCAGGCGCCGGGGCCGAGGGCGAGCCAGTTGCGTTGGCCGTCGCGTTCGCTCTGGCTGGAGAGCATCAGGCCGAGGAGCGTACGGCCGTCTCGGCCCACGACGAGGACGGGGCGGTCCTTGCCCTGGTTCGGATCGTCCTCGTATGTGACCCAGGTCCAGACGACTTCGCCCGGGTCGGCGTCGCCGTCGAGGTTGGGGCTGTACTCCAGGTGGCGGCCTCGTTGGGCGGTGGGGACGTGGCGCGACGACGAGTGGGGGGTCCCGCGGGAGATGGTGCCGGGGGACGCTGCGCCAGGGGACGCCGTGCCGGTGGACGCTGTGCCCTGCGGGGTGCGGGTGCGGCCGCCGGCGATGCGGCGGAGCGTGTCGGCGATGCCGTTGAGGAGTCTGCTCACGACCGGCACTGTAACCAGTCGTGAACCAGTCGTGGGGCTGCCCGCGCGATGCCCGAGCCGGGACGAGACGCGCCCTGCCCGCGCGATGCGCGAGCCGGGGACAAGACGCAGGGGCTACCTGCGCGATGCGCGAGCCGGGGACAAGACCGAGCCGGGGACAAGACCGAGCCGGGGACAAGACCGAGCTGGGGACAGGACCGAGAGGGGACAAGACGCAGGGCGGCGGGTTGTTACTCCACCGGGCGGTAGGCGACCTCCGGCAGCAGCAGCCCCGCCCACGAGGGCTTCCACTCCTGCGAACGACCGTCGATCTCCGCTCTCAGGTGGCTTCGCCATGGTCCTGAGCGGCCGTTGTCCTCCCACCAGGACGGCCAGGAGTCGTAGAAGCGTTCCACCGTCACCTCCGCCGCCGTCGTTTCGATGCGGACGAAGAGCCAGCTTCCGTACGCGTCGTCCGCTTCTGCCTGGCGGAGGTTGCGGATGAGGGTGCTGAGGTCTCGGAAGGTTCCCAGGCTTCCTTCGTCCGGGTTGTCGGCCGGTGGGTGGTTGCCGTGGCGGGCCGACACCGTCGTGTTGTCGGCGTACGCGAGGAGGGAGCAGCGGCCGTCGCCCGCCGGGGCATGGGTTCTCAGCCAGGTCACCAGCGCGCCGAGTTCTCCGGTCGGGACCGGTGCCGGGCGGTTGCGTTCGGGTTCGGTGTGCATGGCCGACCAGATGAGCCGGTCGTGTTCCGTCTCGCTGAGCTTGCGGACGGTGCGGCGTGGCGGGCGGGTTCCCTCCGCGCTGACCGGGACCACTGTGCCGGGGAGGAGGCCTGCTCGGCGGGCGACTGCGTGGCCGGCGTACGCGTCGAAGGTGGGTAGGTCGTCGAGCAGGGCCTGGAGGGACTCTTCGTCGAAACGGTGGAGCAGGCGGTCTGCCACCGTGGCGATCCGGGCGCGTTCGGTGGGGGTGTCGGCCGGGTGCTTGCCCCATTCGAAGACGATGCCGATGAGTTCGGCGCGGGCCGCCTCGTCGGTCAGGACCGGGCCCGCGGTCGCGGTCAGGCCGTCGTTGACGCCTTCCGGGTACGCGGCCCGGCTCCAGTGGCCGTCGTCGTACCAGAGGGCGTAGCCGAGCTGGTCCTGGCCGGCGTGCCGGAGGAGGTCGTCCCACGGCACCCACTCCGGCGCGTCCGCGAGGAGGTCGATCGGGGGTTCCTCGTAGGTGGTGTCGCTGTATTCGTGGTCGTAGCCGTACAGGACCGCGCGGCCGGCTTCGATGAGGGTGAGGTGGGACCAGTTGCCGCCGCCGTCGTCGTGGTGGGCTCCCGTCTCGTCCACCGTCCAGGTGTCGTCGAAGCCGAGGGCGGTGAGCGCGGCGGCCAGCGTGGCCCAGCGGTGCCACATCGGGCCGGGGGCGGGCAGGTCTGCGGGAACGGTCACCCGGGCAGGTTATTGCTCCTTGAGCTCCGTGATGAACGCCTGCCACGTGTCGCGGGGAAAGATCAGGGCCGGGCCTTCGGGGTCCTTGCTGTCGCGGACCGCCACGATGCCGGGCAGGTTGTCCGCGACCTCCACGCAGTCGCCGCCGTTGCTGCCGCTGCGGGTGCTCTTGTGCCACCGGGCACCGGTCAGGTCAGCCATCGCTCTCCTTGATGATCGCGCCGATGAGGTCGTCGGAGTCCCGCTGGTCGAGGGCCGCCCGGTCGAGCTCCTGCCAGATGGCGGTGTAAGTCTCCACTTCGCCGGGCTTGTCGAGGTAGAGGGCGCCGGTCAGATTCTCGCTGTAGATGGTCGTCGGTTCGGGGGCCGCCGTACCGACCGTCGGGAAGTCGAGGATGGTGAACGAACCGGCACTGGACGCGCTGTGCGGGCCGGCCGAGAAGGGCAGGACGCGCACGCTCACGCCGGGGCGCTGGGAGATGTTGACCAGGTGGGCCAGCTGCTTCTGCATGCCGAGCGTGTCGGTGATCGTCCGCCGCAGGACGCCCTCGTCGATGATCACGTCGAGGACCGGCGGCCGCGGGCTGTGCCGGCGCAGCAGCTCCTGACGTTCCAGGCGTACGGTCACCGCGTTCTGGACGCCCGCCTCGTCGAGGTCGGTGCGTTTGTGGAAGACCCACTCGGCGTACTCGCGGTTCTGCAGCAGCCCCGGGATCACGCTGGGCGCGTACTGCCGCAGCCGCTGGGCCGCGGTCTCCATGCCGACGTACAGCTCGAACCAGGCGGGGACGACGTCGCCGTACGCGTGCCACCAGCCCTTGGACTTGGATTCGCGGGCCAGCCCGACCAGCACCTCGGTGATCTGGGCGTCGGCGCCGTAGACCGAGCACATCGCGAGGACGTCGTGTTTGCGCAGCGACACTTCGCCGTTCTCGATGCGGTACATCCGCGCGCGGGAGAACTCGAGTTCCTCGGCGGCCGCCATGAGGGAGATGCCGGCCCGCTCGCGAAGCTGCCGCATGAGCCGCCCCACCTGCCTGCGCGGCACGGTGGAGCCCGTCTCAGCATGCCGGAGGTCGGACGCAGCGGCCCCCGAAGAGGACGAAGCGGTGCGGGGGTCGGGCGCGGCGGCCCGCGACGAGGACGAAGCGGTCACGACCAGCGCCTCCAGCTGTCGGGAACATTGCAGTTGTGCCGAACGAGACAGTGAGATGCGTGAATCCGAGATTCTCGCTTCCAGCCATTGATGCCTGAGATTAGGTCAAGCACGCTCCTCTGTGTAGCCCCTTCATCGCCGAAAGTGATGAGAAGCGGGGCCGGAGAGGACGCGTGATGGCGGAGACCCCGCATGCGGACGATCGGACGCCGATGGCACCCGCGCATCTGCGGGTACGGCGTGGCTTCTGGCGTACCCGATGCTCCTGCGGGTTGAGCTGGCCCTGCCCCGACCGGGGATCGGACGAGCGGCCGATCCCCGACGGCGACGCCGTCCCCTCCCGGACGGCGGCGCGGACGCCGGCCGCGCGGGGCGGCCGCTGATGCTCGTTCCGCGGACCGACCATCTGCCGGCCCGCCCGTCCTGGGACTGCCTGGTGTGTGAGCGCTCGTGGCCGTGCGCGAACGCCAAGGAGGACCTGGCGGCGCAGTACCGCCGTTTCCCGTCCGGCCTGGCCATCTACATGGCCTCGACCATGTACGACGCGGTGCACGACCTCACCGCGCTGGGCGAGTCCGCACCGGCCGACCTCTACGAACGGTTCCTGGCCTGGGTGGGATGAGGCGTCAGCGGAGGGTCATCGCCATGCCCAGCGAGTACGGCGCGGTCTCCGTGAAGCCGTGGCGGGCGTACAGGCGGCGGCCGGGCGGGTCGGCGAGCAGGTTCACGAACGCGCCCGGCGGGGCCTGACGCCGGATCCGGTCCAGCAGCACCGTCAGGATCGCGTCGCCGAGGCCGCGGCGCTGGTGGGCCGGGAGCACCGCCATGTCGACGATGTGGAAGTACCAGCCGCCGTCGCCGATGACCCGGCCCATGCCGGCGGCGAGGCCGGTCGGCTCGTGCAGGACGTGGCAGGCGGACCAGCTGCCGGGCAGGGCGGCGACCGCCTGGGCGCGCGACGGCGGCGTGAGGCCGGCCTCGCGGCGCAGCGCCAGGTACTCGTCGACGGGCGGCGGGCCCTCCAGCAGTCGGTAACCCTCCGGCAGGTCGGCCACGTCAGCTCCTCGGTGAGATCAGCCCCGTCTCGTACGCGAGTATGACGAGTTGCGCCCGGTCGCGCGCCCCCAGTTTGCTCAGCAGCCGCCCGATGTGGGTCTTCACCGTGCCGGGGCTGACGTGCAGCTCGGCCGCGAGCTCGGCGTTGGAGCGGCCCCGGGCGATGAGGGCGAGCACCTCACGCTCGCGATCGGTGACCGTGGCGGGCAGGGCGTCCACGGCATGGGAGGGTGGGCGCGCGACGAACTCCGCGATGAGGCGGCGGGTGACGCCCGGTGACAGCAGCGCCTCCCCGGACGCCACGACCCGGATCGCGGTGAGCAGGTCGGCGGCGCTGGTGTCCTTCACCAGGAAGCCGCTCGCCCCGGCGCGCAGCGCGGCGTACACGTACTCGTCGAGGTCGAACGTCGTCAGCATGAGCACGCGGACGCCCGTGGTGGCCGGGTCGCGGCAGATGCGGCGCGTCGCCTCGATGCCGTCGGTCCGCGGCATGCGGACGTCCATGAGCACCACGTCCGGGCGCTCGCGGCGGCACAGGTCGACGGCGCCGGCGCCGGTCGACGCCTCGCCCGCGACGGCGAAGCCGGGACTGTTGCCGAGCAGCAGCCGGAAGCTGTCGCGCAGCAGGGCGTGGTCGTCGGCCAGGGCGACGCGGATGACGCTCACGGGTACGGGAGCCTCGCCTCGACCGCGAACCCGCCGCCGGGGCGGGGACCGGCGACCGTGCTGCCGCCGTACAGCTGGACCCGCTCGCGGATGCCCGCCAGGCCGAGCCCGCCGCCGGAGAGTGTGCCGCCGCGCCCGTCGTCGGTGACCGCCACGCGCAGCTCGCCGTCCACGGCCTCGACCACGACCTGGCCGTGCGTGGCGCCGGAGTGCCGGAGCACGTTCGTCAGCGCCTCCTGCACGATGCGGTGGACCGTCAGTCCCAGGGCCGGCGGCAGCTCGCCGACGCCGTGGACGCGCAGGCCCACCTCGACGCCGGCGGACCTGGCGGCCTCGACGAGGCGCGGCACATCGGCCAGGCCGGGCGCCGGTGTGAGCTCGGCGGCGGCATCCCCGGGCGTCCGCAACGCGCCGAGGGAGCGCCGGATGTCGGCCATGGCCGTGCGGCTGGTCCGCTCGATGACCGTGAGCGCCTCCCGTGCCTCCTCCGGCCGCGTGCCGGCGAGGTGGTTGGCGACCGTGGCCTTGACCGAGATGAGGCTCATGCTGTGGCCGATGATGTCGTGCAGCTCGCGCGCGATGCGCAGCCGCTCGTCGAGGACGGCCGCGTGGGCGAGCTCGGCGGCGATGCCGCGCCGCCACCGCACCAGCACGCCGGTCGCCCAGCAGGCCACCAGCACGACGAGGGCGGCGGCGAGCTCGCCGGGGAACCACAGCGAGGCCTCCGCCATGGCGACCGGCGGCAGCCGCGGGAGGCGTACGGCGTAGAAGAACGAGACAGCGCCCGCCACGACGAGCAGGGTGACCGCGAGGGCGGGGACGGACCGGCTGGGCCGCTCCCGCGAGCCGACCGTGCCGAGGGCGAGCGCTGCGGGGGCGAAGGTGGCGGCCAGCACCCCGGCACCGGCCACGCCGAGGGCCATCGCGCCCGCTCCGGCAGCCGCGACCCAGGCCAGCACGGCGAGCGGCCACCGGCGGCGGGCGATCAGAGGTACGGCGACCAGCACCGCGGCCGGCCACACCGCCCACGCCGGGCCGGGGAAGGGCGGGCCGGGCGGGTCGCTCGTCGCGTACGCCACGAACAGCAGCAGCGCCGCCGCCCACACCGAATCGAGGATCACTCCTGCACGCTATCGGCGTACCGGGCCGCCGTCGTCGGACCAGGGTCGTACGCCGTGCGATGCGATGCGGACCACGGGCCGACGCGTCACCGGGCCGGCTGCGCGACGGTCATCGGCATGACTGACGGATACACGTTCCCCGGACGGTGGATGGGTGGCACGGCCCTGGTGGCGGGTCCCCTGCTCGTACTGGCCGGGGTGCTGCTGCGCGTGCGCCACCACTTCTTCTTCCCGCAGCAGCTCGCGGCGTACGCGGACCACCCCCGGCTGATGACGGCCGCGTACGCCCTGTTCGAGGCCGGGACGGTGGTGCTGGCCCCCGCGGTGCTGGCCCTCGCCGGGCTCATCGGCCGCAGCCGTCCGATGTGGGCGGCGTGGGGGGCCACGCTCACGCTGCTGGGGCTGTTCACGCGGACCTTCCACGGCGGGATCGATCACCTGGCGTTCCAGCTGGTCCGCGTGCAGGGGCCGGAACCGGCGACGAGGGCGGTGGCCGACAGCTACACCGCCTGGCACCTGTTCCGCTCCCCCGCGCTGGCCATCCTCGCCGGGTGGATCGTGCTGGCGGTGGGCGCGTACCGGGCGGGTGTGCTGGGTCTGCCGCGGGCGATCGCGCTGGGACTGATGGCGGCCCTGGCGCTGGGCACGCTCAAGGGAACCCAGGTGCCGCAGTCGCTGATCGCGGCCGGGGGACTGTGCGTGGCGCTCGTACCGCTGGGGGTGACGATGCTGCGCGACGGGCCGCGACCGGGCCGCCGGGCGCTGCTCGGGGCCGGGGCCGTCGTGGCCGGCCTGCTCGTGCTCCGTCTGCTCGGCGCCGAGGGCTGAACGGGCAATGGATCTTAGGTCTTCGTGTGTCGATCCTTAAGCGCTCCTGAGGTGGCGCCCGTATGGCCCGCCCGGCGGCCATAGTCGGTGGGCGCCGCTCCCGCGGCCGCCGTGCCGTGCCCTGTGCCGCGGCCGTCCGGCGAGTGTTCCGAGGTGACCGAGTCCGTGTCCAAGTCCGCTGCCCACCAGGTCCGGTACACGCTGGCGGCGGGGGCAACCGCCGTCGTGATCGGCATCGGGTTCACGGTCGTCGGGCTCAACCGGCACTCCTCCGACGCCGCCGCGAACCGGGCCGCCTCCGACGCGCCGCTGGTCACCCAGCCGCCCGCCGACCTCGGCGACGCGGGCACCGGGCCGGACCTGCTGCTGGACGACGCCGCGACCGCTTCCACGCCGCCCTCGGCCACGCCGTCGGCCACGAGCCCGTCGCCGTCGGCCACCCCGAAACCGAGCCGAACGACCACGAAGCCGAAGCCGAAGCCCACGAAGCGGCGGACCACCGCGCCGGCCATCCCGACGCGGCCGAAGAACCCGCCCGCCACCAGCGGCTCGATCATCGACCAGGTGCTGGGCCACATCAACGCCGCCCGGGCGGACAAGGGGCTGGGGGCGTACACGCTGGACTCCTCGTTGTCGAAGGCGTCGGCGCTGCACAACCAGCTGATGATCGACGGCTGCGGGCTGTCGCACCAGTGCTCGGGCGAGGGCGGCATCGGCGACCGGTTCAGCGCCCAGGGCGTGCGGTGGAGCTCGGCCGGCGAGAACATCGGCTACGGCTCGGCGGGAAGCAGCGACTCGGACATCATCAAGGCGGCGAACGGCCTGACCGACAGCATGCTCGCCGAGGTGCCGCCGAACGACGGGCACCGCAAGAACCTGCTCAGCAGCGGCTTCAAGCGCATCGGCCTGAGCGTGGTGCGCGACGGCAAGGGCATCGTCTGGTTGACCCAGGACTTCGTCGGATGAGGCCCCGCGGGACGCCCGCCCGGAGGCGGACGACGCCCGGCGGGAGAGTGGGCCGGTGACCGGGCCGAGCGGGCCCGCGCGGCGGCGCCGGCGCAAGCGGCCGGAGTTCGGCCCGACCCGGCCCTTCGGCCCGAATCGTCCCGGCGGCTGCTGCGGGCCGGTGAAACGCCGGCGGCCGAGCGGCCCCACACGCCCCACCAGCTAGCCCCGTCCGACCACCCCGCCACCACCCACAGAAGGACTAAAGGCTCTGTGCTTGTCTTGGTGCCGTGACCGAATCCTGGCTCGATCTGCCCGCCGCCCGCGTCGACGAGGCCGCACGACAGCTGCTCGGGTGGCGGCTCACCGCGCACGGCGTGACCGTACGGCTCACCGAGGTCGAGGCGTACAGCGGACTGGGCAAGGATCCGGCGAGCCACGCGCACCGGGGCATGACCGGCCGCAACGAGGTCATGTTCGGGCCGGCCGGGAAGCTGTACGTGTACCAGATCTACGGCATGCACTTCTGCGCCAACGTCGTCTGCGGCGAGGCCGGCGTGGCTTCTGCCGTCCTGCTGCGCGCGGGGGAGGTCGTCGAGGGCCTCGAGCTCGCGCGCACCCGCCGGCCCGCCGGAAAAGACCGGGACCTGGCTGCCGGACCGGCCAAGCTCATGCAGGTCCTGGCGATCGACCGCGCCGCCAACGGCACCTCGGTGATCGACGGTACGGGCCCCGCGACGCTGAGCGAGCCGGACGGGCCGGTCGGGCTGATCGAGGCGGGTCCCCGGGTCGGGGTGACCGCGGCCCACGACGTGCCGTGGCGGTTCTGGATCGCCGGCGACCCGACCGTGAGCGCGTACCGGCGGCACGTGCCGAGGAAAAAGGTGGAACAGCCCGTGCGGGGGCGTACCGGCCGATAACGTCGGTCACCGGTGATCTCACGACGGGTGTTGCTGCTGCTGGACGTGCTGTGCCTGGCCGGCGTCCTGTGGTGCGGCGTGCTCATCGCCGGGCTGCTGCGGGGGCAGACGCTGGTGCCGACCGGCCCGGCCGCACTGGTGGCCGCGGCGCTGGTGCTGCCCGGGTTCACCGCGGGGATCGTCACGAACCGGCGGGCGCTGCGCGGGCGCCGGCCGCAGAGCTGGTTCATCCGGGACGTGTGGGCGCCGCCGGTCGACCTGCCGCGGTGGGGGCTGGTCGTGGCCGGCGTGGTGTTCCTGGCCTTCTGGGTCGCGGGGATCAGCGCGCTCACCGGTGTCAGCCAGAACCCGCGCCCGGGTGACCAGGTCGCGCACGACCGGCAGGTGCGCCACGAGCAGCGGTTCGCGCTGGGCGTGCTGGGCGGCGTCGGCACGGGCGGCACCGCGATGGCCGC
Organism: Nucisporomicrobium flavum; assembly: GCF_016464385.1. Taxonomy (GTDB): domain Bacteria; phylum Actinomycetota; class Actinomycetes; order Mycobacteriales; family Micromonosporaceae; genus Actinoplanes; species Actinoplanes flavus_A. The sequence goes on from NZ_JADMLH010000033.1 coordinate 13,866, forward strand.
GGCGACGCTCGTCCGGTACCGGAACCGTTCACAGTATTGACAGATAGCAATATTGCCGTGCTTCTATTACTTCCATCTTGACAACGTTGTCACGTTGTCCTCATTGGAAGGGACGGCACCCCCATGCTCCGTACCCTCGCCGCGTCGGTCGTCCTCGCCGCCGCAGCCTTGTCCGTTCCGCAGGCGGCAGCGGCCGCCGCGGACCTGAACCTCACCCAGTACGTCAACCCGTTCATCGGCACCGACGACAGCAACTCCCCGAACCCGGTCGGCGGCGGCGCCGGTGGCAGCACCTTCCCCGGCGCCACCGTGCCGTTCGGCATGGTGCAGTTCAGCCCCGACACCCCCACCGCGTCGCCGTCGGGCTACCGTGACCGCGACCGCACCATCGAATCGTTCAGCCTCACCCACTTCAACGGCGCCGGCTGCCCGAACAACGAGGACATCCCGATCCTGCCGGTCACCGGCGCGCTCGGGTCCTCCCCCGGCTCGGCCTGGACCAGCTACGCGTCGGGGTACACGAAGTCCAACGAGACCGCCTCTCCCGGCTATTACAAGAACCGGCTGGACAAGTACGGCGTGGACGCCGAGCTGAGCGCCACCACGCGGACCGGCGCGCTGCGGCTGACGTACCCCGCGTCGACCACCGCGCGGGTGCTCATCAACGCCAGCCGCTCCGCCACGGGTGACCGCGACGGCAACGTCACCATCAGCGGCAACCGCGTCTGGGGCGAGCACACCGCCGGCGGCTTCTGCGGCGGGCGGACGTTCAAGATGTACTACTCGATCCTGTTCGACCGGACCCCCACCGGCGTCGGCACGTTCAAGGGCGGCACGGTCAGCGCCGGGTCGACCTCGACGAGCGGGACGCAGACCGGCGCGTACGTCACCTTCGACACCACGTCCAACGCCGTCGTGAACGCCACCGTCGGCATCTCGTTCGTCAGCGTCGCCAACGCGCAGAACAACGCGACCGCCGAGGCCGCGTCCTTCGCGACCGTACGCACCAACGCGAGCAACGCCTGGAACACCGCGCTCAACCGCATCCAGGTCAGCGGCGGCAGCGCGACGGACCTGCAGAAGTTCTACACGGCGCTGTACCACGTGCTGCAGAACCCGAACGTCGCCAGCGACACCAACGGCGAGTACCGCGGCTTCGACAATGCCGTGCACAGCGCCTCGCACCCCGTCTACCAGAACTACTCCGGCTGGGACATCTACCGGTCCTGGGCGTCGCTGGTGGCGCTGATCGCCCCGGACGTCATGAGCGACATCGTCAAGTCCATGGTGCTCGACGGCCAGCAGGGCGGCCTGCTGCCGAAGTGGTCGCACCAGAGCGTGGAGGACTTCGTGATGCCCGGCGACCCCGGGCCGATCATCGTGGGCAGCGCGTACGCGTTCGGCGTCCGCGGCTTCGACACGGCCGCCGCGCTGGCGCTGATGAAGAAGAGCGCGACCGGCGGCAGCACCCAGGGCGTGGTGCTGCGCGGCAACCAGGGCGTCTACGGCACGAACCAGTTCATCCCCGGCAACCCGTCGGAGACCCTCGAGTACGCGTCCTCCGACTTCGCCATCGCCCAGTTCGCCAAGGCCGTCGGGGACAGCGCCGGGTACGACACGTACAGCGCCCGCTCGCAGTACTGGCGGAGCCTGTTCAACGGCGAGTCGTCGTACATCCACACCCGCGACAGCGGCGGGGCGTACACCTGGCCGCTGAACCCCGCGCAGGAGAACCCGTACGTCGAGGGCAACGCGGCCCAGTACACGTGGATGGTCCCGCACAACCTCGGCGCGCTGATCACGCTCATGGGCGGCCCGCAGACCGCGGTGCAGCGCCTCGACCACCACTTCACCGAGCTCAACGGCGGCCTCGTGCGGCCGTACTTCTACATCGGCAACGAGCCGGAGCACAACGTGCCCTGGACGTACAACGCGGCGCGCAAGCCGGCCGGGGCGAGCGACGCGGTCCGCCGGGTGATGGCCGAGTCCTTCACGACCGGCGCCGGCGGCCTGCCCGGCAACGACGACCTCGGCGCCACCTCCGCCTGGTACGTCTGGTCGGCGCTCGGCTTCTACCCGGTCACCCCGGGCGCGGACACCCTCGCGGTGCACGGCGGCACGTTCTCCAGCGCGCTGATCCAGCGGGCCCCGGGCAACATCACGATCACCGGCGGCAGCGCGACGAACCGTTACGTGCAGTCGCTGTCCGTGGGTGGTTCCACCACGAGCCACAGCTATTTCCGGTACGGCGACATCGCGAACGGCGGTACGGTGGCGTTCACGATGGGGTCGAGCCCGTCGTCGTGGGGCACCGGGGCGGGCGACGTACCCCCGAGCTTCGGTGACGGGCGCTCGCAGCCGGCGGCCGAGCCGGATCTCGGGGCGAACCTGGCCCTGGGCCGCCCGACCAGCGGCTCCGCGACCTGCAACAGCTCGGAGTCCACGGCCAAGGCGGTGGACGGCGTGCTCGCGGGCAACAGCAAGTTCTGCGCCGGTACGGCCCCGCAGCAGGTGCAGGTGGACCTGGGCTCGGCGCGCACGGTGAGCTCGTTCATCGTCAAGCACGCCGGGCTGGGCGGGGAGCAGACCGGCTGGAACACCGGCGCGTACACGATCTCGACCAGCACCGACGGCACGAGCTGGAGCAACGCGGTCACGGTGACCAGCTCCCGGGCAAGCCGGACGTACACGCCGATCGTGGCGCGCACCGCCCGCTACGTCCGCCTGGACATCACCCAGCCGGCCAACGACGGCAACACCGCGGCCCGCGTGTACGAGCTCGAGGTGTACGGCAGCAGCAGCGCCCCCACCGACCTCGCCCTGCGCCGGCCGTCCGCGGCCGACTCGTCGTGCGGAGCGAACGAGGGCGCGGACAAGGCGTTCAACGGCAGCTGGCTCGCCGGCTGGACCGACAAGTGGTGCTCCCAGGGCTCGGCCAAGTGGCTGCAGACCGATCTGGGGAGCAAGCAGCGGGTGTCCACTGTGGTGATCCGACACGCCGGAGCGGGCGGCGAATATCCGGCGTGGAACACGCGGGACTTCGACGTCCAGACCTCGGACGACGGGTCCTCGTGGACCACCCGGGCGCAGGTTCGCGGCAACACGGCGGACTCGACGTCCACCACGGTGAACGTCGATGCCCGCTATGTTCGTATAGCCGTGGTGACGCCCGCTTCTGACGGCAACACCGCGGCGCGCATCTACGAGGTGCTGGTGAACTAGGGGCCTCGTGGACCAGGGGGGCCAAGGTCCCCGGGGTGGGGGTCGGGTCCCGCGACTCCCACCCCGGGCCGTTCTCAGCCGGCCGGCGCCGGCTCCTGGCGGATCCGCGAGGAGCCGGTGCCGACCGACCAGCCCGCCACCCACCGCGCGGCGGTGTCGCGCTTCGTCCGGTCGGCGAGGTGGAACCAGTCCATCCGGCAGCGGTCGGTGGTCACCTCCAGCACGCCGTAGCCGTGCCCGTCCATCTCCACCCACTTGACGTGCGGGTTCGTCGCCCGGATCAGGTCCGCGGCGAGCCTGCTGAGCGGGCCGCCGGCCGGGGTGTGCAGGAAGTCGTCGAGGTTGTCGCTGGTCACCGACGGCACGACGAACTCGGCGGCGGCCGGGTTGCGCGGGCCGGTGTCGCGGGTGGTCAGCTCGTTGGCCCAGGACGTGTGGATGTCGCCGGTCAGGAACACCACGTCGCGGGTACGGGCGGCGCGCAGCGCGTCGACCAGCCGTTCCCGGTCGGCGTTGTAGCCGTCCCACTGGTCGGGGTTGAGCACCACGCCGTTGTCCGGCAGGCCCAGCAGGTCGCCGAGCGGCCCGAGCAGCCAGGCCGGCAGCGTGGCCAGGTCGAGCCGCGAGATCATCACAGGGTTGCCGACCAGCTTCCACCGGGCCGTGCTGGCGATCAGCCCGTCGGTCAGCCACCGCAGCTGGTCCTCGCCGGCGATCGTCCGGTCCGGGTCGTCGACGTCGTCACCCGTGCGGTCCGCCTGCTCCGAGCGGTACGAGCGCAGGTCCAGCATGGACAGCTCAAACAGCGTGCCGTAGCGCAGCCGGCGGTAGATGTGGCCGTCGGCGCCGAGGCGTACGGGCATCCACTCCGCGTACGCCTGCCGCGAGGCCGCCACCCGCGCCCCGAAGTCGCCCTCGGTGCCCGGGGTGTGGTTCTCCGCGCCGCCGCTCCACATGTCGTTGGCGACCTCGTGGTCGTCCCACGTGATGATCCACGGCACCGAGGCGTGCAGCGCCTGCAGGTCGGGGTCGGTCTTGTGCAGCGCGTGGCGGATCCGGTAGTCCTGCAGCGTCAGGGTCTCGTGCTCGGGCTTCGTGGGTCGGACCACCACGTCGCCGGCCGCGAAGTCGCCGGTGCCGTACTCGTAGATGTAGTCGCCGAGGTGCACCACGAGGTTGAGGTCGCCGCGCTCGGCCAGGTGCCGGTACGCGGCGAAGTAGCCCGCCTCCCAGTTGGCGCAGGACACCACGCCCATCCGCAGCCGGGCGATCGCGGCGTCCGCTGCCGGTGCGGTCATCGTGCGCCCGGCCGGCGACCAGCTGCCGTCCAGCCCGAAGCGGAACCAGTACGTGGTGGCGGGGGTCAGCCCCGACACGTCGACCTTGACGGTGTGGTCGCGGGCCGGGCCGGTGCGCACCTCCCCGGCCTGCACGACCGTGGCGAAGTCCGCGTCGGCGGCGATCTGCCACGCGACCGTGACCTCCGGGCCGGCGCCCGAGCCGGGCACCGACTCCGGGGTGGGGGTGACGCGGGTCCACAGCAGGATGCCGCCGGGCAGCGGATCGCCGGAGGCGACGCCGTGCTGGAAGGGGCCGGCCGCAGCGTGGGCCTCGGCGGGCCGGGTCGCGGCGGCTACCAGGCCGGCGCCGGCGGACAGGCCGGCGAGACGCAGAAGGGTGCGGCGATCGACCGCACCCTTGGCGTGGGAATCGACAGTCATGAAGCTCTCTGTAGCAGAGCCGCACGCCGTCAAGGCCCGTTTCTGACGGATGTTCGACGACGGTTCACCCGTGCTTACTCGGAGATCGCGTCGATGAGGTCGCCGACCGGGCGGTCCGGCAGCGCCCGGGCCACGTCGGCCACGGCGACGATGCCGACCAGCTGGTGGCCGTCGATGACCGGCAGCCGGCGCACCTTGTGCTGCGACATCGTGCGCAGGATCTCCTGCGCGTCGTCGTCCGCGCCGATCGTCACCGGCTTGCCCTCGCCGAGCTCGCCGGCCGTGCAGTCGGCCGGGTTGCGGTCCCGGGCGAGCACCTTCACCACGATGTCGCGGTCGGTGACCATGCCCTTGAGCCGGTTGTCCTCGCCGCAGATGGGCAGCGAGCCGACACCGAGCTCGGCCATCTTGTGCGCGGCCTGGGCGAGCGTCTCCTTCTCGCCGACGCAGGTGACGTCGGCCGTCATGATCTCGCGGGCTGTGGGCATGTGTCGCTCCTTTCACTCGGTGTGTTCGTCCTCGTCGATGTACCCGGCTCAGACCGTGGCAATCGTGTACGCCACCTCGTCCACGAGCTCGCGGGCGAGGAAGCCCGTACGGCCGAACCGGGGTGCCAGCCGCTGGCCGCTGACCGCGTGCGCGAACGCGCCCCAGCAGGCGGCCTGTGCCGGTTCGGCGCCGCGGCCCAGCAGCCCGGCGACGATCCCGGCGCGCACGTCGCCGCTGCCGGAGGTGCCCAGGCCGGCGTCGCCGCTCTCCTCGCGCCAGGCCCGGCCGTCCGGGTCGGCGATGTGGCCGTACAGCGAGACCGTGGCCCCGTAGCGGCGGGCCAGCTCCATCGCCTCGGCGGCGAGGTCGTCCCTGGTCGCGCGGCCCAGCAGGTGCTCGGCCTCCGTGACGTTCGGGGTCAGCACGGCGGACTGGGGGCGGTCGGCGAGCAGGCCGGGCTCCTTGCTGAGGGCGCCCAGGGCGTACGCGTCCAGCACCACGGAGGCGTCCTTGCCGGCGGCGTCCAGGACCCTGTGCAGCAGCCGCTGGGTCTCCTCGATGTCGTCGAGCCCACAGCCGATCGCCAGCACGTCCGCCGTGGCCGCCATCTCCAGCAGGTGGTCGGGCACGTCGCCGAGAACCGAGCCGCCGTCGTTCTCGGGCAGGCCCACGACCTTCGCCTCGGGCACGGCGATGCTCAGCGCCGTCGCGGTCGAGCCGGTCACCGCCAGCTGCAACCGGCCCGCCCCGGCGCGAAGGGCGGCGACCCCGGCGAGCAGCACCGCACCCGGCGTGTACCGGGAACCGCCGATCACCAGGACCGTGCCGCGCGCCTCCTTGCTCCCCTGCGGGCTGGGCAGCGGCCACTCCCGCAGCAGTTGCGGGGTGATGACCCGTTCCTCAGACCGGCTCGGCATCGACGTCCTCCTGCTTGGTCGGCGGCGTCCCCACGTCGTGCAGGTGGGAGACGTCGTTGAACAGCTCCGGCCGCAGCTCGCCGCCGTGGCGCCGCCACGTGCTGATCGAGCAGTTCGCCATGGTGGTGGCGTGGGCGATCTCCATCAGCCGGGCCTCGCTGAGCTCCTCGGCCAGGTAGCGGACGAGGAACGCCGTGGCCTCGTGGCCGAAGCACAGCACCCGGCCGCCGGGGTGGTCCTCGCGCACCTCGCGCAGCAGGGCGCGCAGGCGCAGCAGCACGTCGGCCCACGACTCGCCGCCGGGCGGACGGTAGTAGAACTTGCCGAGGCGAGCGCGGCGGGCGTACTCGCCGGGCAGCCGGGCCTGCACGCCGCGCCCGGTCAGCAGGTCCAGGACGCCGAGCTCGCGGTCGCGCAGCCGCTCGTCGACGACCGTCGGCACGCCGCTGCCCTCCAGCGCCAGCTCCGCGGTCTGCCGCGTCCGCAGGTACGGCGACACCACGGCCAGCTCGGGCCGTTCGTCGTCGCCGAGCCCCGCGAGCCACTTGCCGACCGCGCGGGCCTGCTCGCGGCCCAGCTCCGACAGGGGTACGTCGGCGTCGCGCTCCGGGATGTCGATGGCTTCGAGCCCGCCGGTCTCCGCGTCCTGGGCGATGACGTTGCCGGTGCTCTGGCCGTGCCGGACCAGACCCAGCCACTGCAATTGCTCCATGAGGTGGCTCCTTACCCCGCGGAGGCGCCCGTACGCGGCCCGGCTGTGCCCCGGATCTCCCCGGCATTTGTCTTCAGGTCCGTACGCGCCGCACCGATGGTCCGGCCATGCCCGTACGCGACCGCCTGCCCCTGATCACGGGTGCCGTGCTGCTCGCGTACAGCCTCGTCCGGTTCGCGGTGGGCTTCTTCATCGAGTTCCGGCTGCCCGTGACGGGGTGGCTGCCGCTGCCGGTGATGTCGCTGCTGGCCGCGTACGCCTGCCTCCGGGCCTCGCGCCGCACCGACCTGGACGCGGCGACGCGCCGGTTCTGGAGGCATGCGACGGCCTGCTGCGTCCTGCTCGCCGTGACTGTCTCGATCAACGCGCACGATGCCCTCGGAGCCGAGGGTGGCTTCCAGCGGATCAGCACGCTCGCCGCCTGCCTGTACATGGTCATCCTGGGCTTCGCGGTCTGGGCGCTGCTGCGGCTGCCCGCCTGGGAACGGTCCCGGTCGGAGTGGGTGCGTTTCGGGCTCGACACCGGCATCATCCTGATCACCACCGGCGTGCTGATCTGGCACTTCTCGCTGACCCGGACGGAGGCGTGGGCCTCGCAGACCGGTACGGCGCTGCCCGTGCTGGCCATCGCCATGGTCGCCTCGGTGTCGATGATCGCGTTCACCAAGGTCGCGTTCGCCGGCGCGGGCGAGCTGGACCGGCGCGCCATGCACCTGCTGTCGTTCGGCACCGGCGCGGCGGCCGCCTCGGCGTCGCTCATGCCATTTCTGGAGTCGCGGCCGCAGCTCAACACCGGCTTCCTCGCCGTACCGATCGCCACGTTCTGCGCCCAGCTGTCCGCGCTGCGGCAGGCGCGGAGCGCGGGCGACGCGCAGGCCGCCCGCCCGGTGCCGCGGCGCTTCAGCGTGGTGCCGTACCTGGCCGTGGCCGGGATGGACGCGATGCTGCTCGGCACGGACATCACCCACTCCGCCGAGGGCAGGACCATCGCCGCCGCCACGGTCGCGATCACGGCGTTGGTCGTCGTCCGGCAGATCACCACGCTGCGGGAGAACACCCGCCTGCTCGAGACGGTCGACGCCAACCTGCGCCAGTTGCGCGACTACCAGGTCCAGCTAGCCCACCAGGTCCGGCACGACACACTCACCGAGATCGCCAACCGGGCCAGCTTCGAGGAGCAGGTCACCCGCCAGCTCGGCGCCGGCGAGGAGTTCCTCGTCGCCCTGCTCGACCTGGACGACTTCAAGGTCGTCAACGACCGGCTCGGGCACGGCACCGGCGACGCGCTGCTCAAGGCGGTGAGCCGGCGGCTGCACAACCGGTTGCGCGACGTCGACACGGTCGCGCGCCTCGGCGGGGACGAGTTCACGCTGCTGCTGCCAGGGCTGACCGGCGACGAGGCCGCCACGCTGCTGCAGCGGCTGGTCCGCGCCGTCCAGGAGCCGCTGCTGATCGAGGGGCACGAGATGGTCCCGCGGATCAGCATCGGGGTCACCGCGAGCATCCCCGGCGACACCCCCGGGGAGCTGCTGCGCCGCGCCGACGTCGCCATGTACGCGGCCAAGAACGCCGGCGGCGGCCGCTGGGCCTGGTTCGACCCGGCGATGGACCGGCTCGCCGACCAGGACGCCCGGCTCGGCGCGGACCTGCGCCAGGCCCTGGCCCGCGACGAACTGCGCGTGCTCTACCAGCCGATCGTCGAACTGCCCCACGGCGGCATCGTCGGTGTCGAGGCGCTGCTGCGCTGGCGGCACGCCCGGCACGGCGACGTCTCCCCCGCGGTGTTCATCCCGCTCGCCGAGCGCAACGGCACGATCATCGAGCTGGGCCGCTGGGTGTTCGAGCAGGTCGTCGCGCAGACGGCCGCGTGGCAGCGGCAGTACGGCGCCGCCGCACCCGGGCGGGTCAGCGTCAACGTCTCCGCGCGGCAGCTGCGGGAACCCGGCTTCGTCGAGGAGATCGCCGCGGCGGTCCGCAGCGCCGGCGTGGACCCCGGCGTGCTCGTCGCCGAGGTCACCGAGACCGCCGTGCTCGGCACCGGCGCCGCGCTCGAGGCGGTCCGCGACCTCAGCACGCTGGGCATCCGCGTCGCGCTCGACGACTTCGGCACCGGCCAGTCGTCGCTGAGCCTGCTCGTCGACTGCCCGGTGCACGTGCTCAAAGTCGACAAGTCCTTCGTTGACGGGGTCACCACGAGGAGCCCGCAGGCGGTCATCGTGGACCACCTCATCGGCATCACCTCGGGGCTGCGGATCCAGGCCGTCGCCGAGGGCGTGGAGACCGCCGACCAGGCCGAGCGCCTGCACCAGGCCGGCTACCGGTACGCGCAGGGCTTCCACTTCGCGCGCCCGATGACCGGCGAGGACGTCGGCCGGCTGCTGCGGCCCGCCGTACCCACCTGATCGTTCTCGGTTCGCGTCCGGGCCTTCTCGTCTTGCGAAGGCCGATCCCTGGACCGGGCCCGCGCCGCGACGGCAGGCTCCGTTCATGACTCTGACCCGACGCGCGCTGCTCGGCGGCGCCGCCGCCACGGCGGCTCTCGGGCTGACCGGGTGCGCCGGGCTCACGCCGGGGCGGCGCGGCGGCGGCTCGCTGGACTACTGGAACCTCTTCGGCGGCGGCGACGGCGTCCGGATGACCCAGATGCTCGACACGTTCCGCGCCGCGAACCGGGGCGTCGACCTCGACGCGGTGACGCTGGCCTGGGGCAACCCGTACTACACGAAGCTGTCGCTGGCCACGCTGGGCGAGAAGCCACCGGACGTCGCGGTCGCCCACCTGACCCGGATGAAGACGATGGTGCAGGCCGGCCTGGTCGAGGAGCTGCTCCCCGAGGATCTCGCGCGGCACGGGCTCACCGCCGACAAGTTCGCCCCGCGGCCCTGGCAGGCCGGGCTGGTCGACGGCCGGACGTACGCGATCCCGCTCGACACCCACCCGTTCGTCATGTTCTACAACACCGACATCTGCGGGAAGGCCGGCCTGCTGGACCCCTCCGGCGCGCTCGCCCCGCTGGACACCCCGGAGAAGTTCACCGACGCGCTGCGCAAGGCCAAGGACATCACCAAGGCGTACGGCGGTGTCGTCGCGGTCACCAACGAGACGGCCACCCCGTGGCGCATCTACCAGTCGCTGTACAGCCAGCTCGGCGGCGAGATGCTGGCCGACCAGGGCCGCAAGGTGGTCATCGACGACGACCGCGCCGGCCGGGTGCTCACCTTCCTGCAGAGCCTCACCCGCTCCGGGCTCGCCCCGCCGAGCATCGACTACCAGGGTGCCATCGCCACCTTCGCTAACGGCCAGGCCGGCTTCTACTTCCAGGGCGAGTGGGAGATCTCCACGTTCCAGACGGCGAAGCTGCCCTTCTCCATGACTCTGTTCCCGAACGTCTTCGGCGGCGGCCGGTACGCCGTGCAGGCCGACTCGCACACCCTGCTCATCCCCCGCCAGCCCGACCGGGACCCCGAGCGCATCGACCGGGCCCTGCTGTTCATCCGGTCGATGCTGGACCAGAGCAGGACCTGGGCCGAGGGCGGGCACGTGCCGGCCTGGTTGCCGTTCCGCGACAGCGCGGACTACAAGGCCATGACGCCGCAGTCCAACTACGCGACGGCCGCCGACGCCGCCGTCTACGACCCGGAGGGCTGGTACTCCGGCTCGGGCTCCAACTTCGAGATCGTCACCGGCTCGATCATCGCCTCGGTCATGGCCGGGCAGCAGTCGCCGGCGTCCGCGATCGCGCAGATCCGCGACAAGCTCACGAACCTCGCCACGACCGCCCCGCCGGTCTGAGAAAGGGGGTGCCCAGTGACCGCAGAGACCGCCGTACGCACCGGCCGCTCGGCGCGGGAGGACATCCCGCCGGAACGCGGCCGCGGTGCCGGCCTGCCCGCGGCCGGCTTCCTGACCCCGTTCCTGCTGCTCTACGTGCTGTTCATCATCGGCCCCGCGCTGTACGGCCTGCTGATGAGCTTCTTCGACACCAGCGCGGTGAAACCCGGCCTGTCGAGCTTCGCCGGGCTGGGCAACTACGCCGAGGCGCTGCAGAGCGCGGACTTCTGGTCGTCGCTGTGGCACACCATCTGGTTCACGATCCTCACCACGCCGCCACTGATCATCGTCGCGTTCGGGCTGGCGCTGCTCGCCGACCGGGTCAAGCACGGCCGCTGGTTCTTCCGGCTGGCGTTCTTCGCGCCGTACATCCTGCCGTCGGCGGTCGTGGCGCTGATCTGGATCTGGCTCTACACGCCCGGGCTGGGCCTCCTCGAGACCGGGCTGGGCAAGCTCGGGATCACCGCGCCGGCCTGGCTCGGCGACCCGGACTGGGCGATGCCGTCGCTGGCGCTCACCACGCTGTGGTGGACCCTCGGCTTCAACTTCGTGCTCTACCTCGCCGGCCTGCAGGAGATCAACCGCGACCTGTACGAGGCCGCGTCGATGGACGGCGCGAGCCCGTGGCAGCAGATCCGCTCGATCACCATCCCGATGCTGGGCCGCACCACGACGCTGGTGGCCGTGCTCCAGGTGATCGCCTCGCTCAAGGTCTTCGACCAGATGTACCTGATGACCTCCGGCGGGCCGAACTTCGCCACCCGCTCGATCCTGCAGTACGTCTACGACGAGGGCTTCACGAACTTCCGCATCGGCTACGCCTCGGCCGTGTCGATGCTGTTCTTCCTCGTCGTGCTCGGCGTCTCCGCCGTGTGGTTCGCGTTGATCCGCCGCCAGGAGAAGGAGGTCTGAGCCGTGAGCATCGAGACCCGCGTCAAGCTCTTCAACCGCATCTGCGCCGGCGTGCTCATCGCGTTCGCGCTGCTCTGGCTGATGCCGCTGCTGTGGGCGCTGGACACCGCGCTCAAACCGAACGCCGAGACCACCCGGACCACGTGGCTCATCGACGACCCGACCCTGGGCGCGTTCAGCCGGACGCTCCGTGAGACCGACATCCTGCGGTGGTTCGGCTCGAGCCTGTTCATCGCGACGCTGACCGCGGTCGGCGCGGTGCTCACCGGCAGCCTGGCCGCGTACGCCCTGTCCCGGCTGCGGTTCCGGCACCGCAACCTGGTGTTCTGGTTCGTGCTGGCCGGCATCATGATCCCCGGCCAGGTGCTGATCGTGCCGCAGTTCCGGGAGATGGACTCGTTCGGGCTGCTCAACACGTTCTGGGCGGTCAGCCTGCCGCAGATTCCCACCGCGATCGCCGTGTTCATCTTCAAGCAGTTCTTCGACGGCCTGCCGCGGGAACTGGAGGAGGTGGCCCGGATGGACGGCGCCGGCTTCCTGCGGATCTACCGGCGGATCATCATGCCGCTGGCCCGCCCGGCGGTCGCCGCGGTCGCCATCTTCACGTTCGTGGGGTCGTGGAACGACCTGCTGTGGCCGCTGCTCGTGCTCAGCAACCCTGACATCATGACGGTTCCGGTCGGCCTCGCCACGGTGCAGGGTTCGTTCGGCATCCGGTACGCGGACACGATGGCGTCCGCGATCCTCGGCGCGATCCCCCTCGTCGCCGTGTTCCTGCTGTTCCAGCGCAATATCGTCGAAGGCATCGCCGGCACCGGCCTGAAAGGGTGAACATGCACGTCGCCTCTCTGACCGTGGACCCCGCCTACCGGATCGGCGAGGTGGACCCGCGGCTCTACGGCTCGTTCGTCGAGCACATGGGCCGCTGCGTCTACACCGGCATCTACGAGCCGGGCCACCCCCACGCCGACGAGCGGGGGTTCCGCACCGACACCACCGCGCTCGTCCGCGAGCTCGGGGTGCCGATCGTGCGCTACCCGGGCGGCAACTTCGTCTCCGGGTACCGCTGGGAGGACGGCATCGGACCGGTCTCCGAGCGGCCCACCCGGCTGGACCTGGCGTGGCGCTCGCTCGAGACGAACCAGGTCGGCGTGAACGAGTTCGTGGCGTGGGCGCGGACGGCCGACGTCGAACCGCTGATGGCCGTCAACCTCGGCACGCGGGGCATCGACGCGGCCCGGTCCCTCGTCGAGTACTGCAACCTGCCGGGCGGCACGTACTGGTCGGACCTGCGGGGCGGGGAGCCGTACGGGATCAAGACCTGGTGCCTCGGCAACGAGATGGACGGCCCCTGGCAGATCGGGCACAAGACCGCCCACGAGTACGCCCGCCTCGCGCTGGAGACGGCCAAGGCGATGCGCCAGGTCGACCCCTCGATCGAGCTGGTGGCGTGCGGCAGCTCCGGCCGGCAGATGCCCACGTTCGGCAGCTGGGAGGCGACGGTGCTCGCCGAGGCGTACGACGCGGTCGACTACGTGTCGGCGCACGCGTACTACGAGCAGCACGGCGACGACCGGGACAGCTTCCTCGCGTCGGCCACCGACATGGACGCGTTCATCGAGGAGCTCGTGGCGACCGCCGACCACGTGCGCGCCGTGGGCCGGCACAAGAAGCGGATCAACGTCTCCTTCGACGAGTGGAACGTCTGGTATCTGAGCCGCTTCGAGGGCGAGACCAACCTGGAGGTGCGCGAACGGCCCCGGCTGATCGAGGACGTCTACTCGGTCACCGACGCGGTCGTGGTCGGCAACCTGCTGATCAGCCTGCTGCGGCACGCCGACCGGGTCCGCATCGGCTGCCTCGCGCAGCTCGTCAACGTGATCGCCCCGATCATGACCGAGCCGGGCGGCGCGGCGTGGCGGCAGGCCTCGTTCCACCCGTTCGCGCTGACCTCGGCGCACGGGCGGGGCACGGTGCTGCAGCTCGCCCTCGAGTCGCCGGTGCACGAGACCGCCCGGCACGGCGAGGTGCCGCTGCTCGACGCCGCGGCCGTACGCTCCGGCGACCAGGTCGTGATCTTCGCGGTGAACCGGTCCCAGACGACGCCGATGAGCGTGGATGTGGACGTACGGTCGCTGCCGTCGCTGTCGGCGGCCACCCACACGGCGCTCTTCGACGACGACCCGGACGCGGTGAACACCGCCGCCGAGCCCGACCGGGTGAAGCCGCGGACGCTGGACGACCCGAAGCTCGACGGGGGCCGCCTGCAGGCGGTGCTGCCGCCGCTGTCGTGGAACATGCTCCGGCTCAGCTAGCTGGCCTTCTCCGCGGCGGCCTGCCGCCAGCCGTTCTCCACGGCCAGGCGGCGGGCCGTCGCGACCACGTCGAGGGCGGCGCGCGACGGCTCGTGGGCGCGCCACAGGATCGACCACGGGTAGCGGGGCACCGACGGTCCCAGCGGCCGCCACACCACCTCCGGTGACCAGGTCGCGGTCGACGCCGGGGTGACGAGCACGCACCGGCCCTGCGCGACGAGATCCACCGCCGCGCGCAGCGTCTGCACGCTGCCGGGGAACACCGACGGGAAGAAGCCGGCCGACCGGCACACCTCCGCCACGAACGCGTTGAACTCCGGCGCCAGCTCCTCGTCGGCCATCAGCAGCGTCTCGCCGCCGAGCCGGATGATCGGGACGCGCGGCAGGCCGGCGTACGGGTGCTGCGCGGCGACCAGCACCCCGAGCGGCTCCAGCCGGAACATGTCCGCGGCGATACCGGGCGAGCCACCGGGCAGCCGCCCCACCCCGATGTCCAGCCGCCCGTCGGCCAGCAACCGGCACTGCTCCGGTACCCCCGCCTGCACCTGGTGGATCTCGAGGTCGGGGTGGCGCGCCTGCACCGCACGCAGCACCGGCCGGACGGCGTCGTACCCCTCGTCGAGCACCCCGACCCGCAGCGTGGGCGCGGCGGGCACCATGCCCTGGGCGAGGACGGCCGCCCGGTCGACGTGCTCGAGGATCTGCCGCGCCTCGACAACGAGCCGGACGCCCGCCTCGGTGAGCGCCACGGCCCGGCTCGTACGGTCCACCAGCAACACCCCCACCGCCCGCTCGAGCCGCTGCACCTGCGCGCTGAGCGCCGAGGGTGCGATGTGCTCGCGCGCGGCGGCCCGGCCGAAGTGCAGCTCCTCGGCGAGGGTCACGAGGTAGCGGAGCTGGCGCAGCTCGATGCGGCCCCGGTGGGCGGGATCGGGCACGGGCCGGACCACCATGGCACCCTCCCACAGGATCATCGTCGATCGATGCGTCCCTGCAGTGTTATCGCTAACATTTCCGTCGTCAAGGCGTAACGACCTGGCAACGCGGAGTCTGTGGGTTCGCTGTTAGCGGTCACATGCCTGGTCACATGCCTGGTCGCAGCCGCCAGGAAGCCGGCCGGCGCAGCCTCCCGAGCCGGCGCGGCCCACCAGCCGGCGCGGCCCACCAGCCGACGCGGGCGCCAAGCCCTCTTACCGGCGCACCGCCCGAGCCCTCTTATCGGCGCATCGCGCGAGCCCTCTTGCCGGCGCGGCGCCCGAGCCCCTTTGCCGGCGCGGCGTCCACCAGCCGGCGCGGCGCCCGAGCCCCTTTGCCGGCGCGGCGTCCACCAGCCGGCGCGGCGCCCGAGCCGGGGAGGCCGCCCAGGCCCGTGCGGCCTCCCGACCGGCTGGCCGATTTGCCCGGTTTCACCCCGACGCGCCGACCGCAGATTTCACACCCTGGGACGGCACCGTTAAAACTCCATAAACTCGACCCAGTTAGTAGACAAGGAAGGGATTCTCGCCGAGACTCGACCGATGGATCTCACCCTGGCGCTCGCCGGACTCGGCGTCGGCATCGTGGTCGGACTGACCGGCATGGGCGGGGGCGCGCTGATGACCCCCATCCTCGTCCTCGTCTTCGGCGTCCCACCGGTGGCCGCGGTCTCCAGCGACCTCGCGGCCAGCGCGGTGATGAAACCGTTCGGCGGCTTCGTGCACGCCCGGCGCGGCACGGTGAACTGGCGGCTCGTCGCCTGGCTGTGCGCCGGCAGCGTGCCCAGCGCCTTCCTCGGCGTGCTCCTGCTGCGCCTGCTCGGCGACGACGAGGCCGTGCAGCACACGATCAAGGTCTCGCTCGGCGTGGCGCTCCTGCTCGCAGCCGGCGGCCTGCTGCTCAAGGCCTGGGTGAGCCGGCGCAACCGCGGCGACGGGCCGCCCGCGACGATCACCGTACGGCCGATCCCGACGCTCCTGCTCGGCGCGGGCGGCGGGCTGATCGTGGGGCTTACCAGCGTCGGCTCCGGCTCGCTCATCATCGTCGCGCTCCTCGCGCTGTACCCGAAGCTGCGCGCCAACGACCTCGTCGGCACCGACCTGGTCCAGGCCATCCCGCTGGTGATGTCGGCCGCCCTGGGCCACGCCTTCTTCGGCGACCTGAAACTCGACCTGGCCGCGGCGGTGCTGGTCGGCTCGATCCCCGGCGTCCTGATCGGCGCCCGCATCTCGTCCCGCGCCCCGGGCGGCGTCATCCGTACGGCCCTGGTGATCGTGCTGCTGGCGAGCTCGCTCAAGCTGCTCGACGTGCCCACGGCGACGGTCGGCATCGTGACCGGGCTGGCGATCCTGGTGGCGGTCGCCCTGCCGCTCGTCCGCCGCTTCCGCAACCCGGCAAGCGAGGCCCCCTCCCTTCCTGACCAGCGCCAGACCGATCTCGAGACCCCGGTCACACTGACCAGCCGATGATAGTCACATCAGAGATAGTATCCGATGCGATAGTATCTCTGATGTAACCATTGTCGGCCGAGCGGAGGACCGATGGCCGCATTCGTCGGGAGGCAGCGGGAGCTCGACTCTCTCCTGAGCGTCCTGCGTAAGGTCGAGCGGGACACGGCCGACGATCGCCCCGGTCGCTGTCTGCTGATGCGCGGCCGACGTCGCATCGGCAAGTCGAGCCTCGTCGAGGCCTTCGTCGACCGCGCCGCCCATCCTGCGTTGTTCTTCACCGCGTCCGGCGCCTCGACCGACATCGAGCTGGAGTCGTTCACCGAGGCGGTGGCCGCGTCCACGCTGCCGGAGCGAGAGGTGTTCACCGACGCGCGGCCCGGCAACTGGAGCGCGGCGTTCCGGCAGCTCGCCGGCATCCTTCCCGGCGACCGGCCGAGCATCGTCGTCATCGACGAGGTGCCGTACCTGGCCGAGCGGGTGGACGCGTTCGAGGGCATACTGCAACGCGCGTGGGACCGCGAACTGAGCCGCAAACCGGTGCTGCTCATCCTCATCGGATCGGATCTGTCGATGATGGAGGCGCTGAGCAGCTACGGGCGCCCGTTCCATCAGCGCGGCACCGAGATGGTCCTGGGGCCGCTCTCCCCAGCCGAGGTCGGGCTGATGCTGCGCCTCGACCCGGCGGCCGCCTTCGACGCCGCCCTGGTCACCGGCGGCCTGCCGCTGATCTGCGCGGCCTGGGAGCCGGGCAGCGACCTCGGCACCTTCCTGGACCGCGAGCTCGCCGATCCGGTGTCGCCGCTGCTGGTGTCGGCCGAGCGGTCCCTCGCCGCCGAATTCCCGGAAACCGCGATGGCGGCCGCCGTGCTGTCCGCGATCGGCAGCGGGGAGCGGACGTTCACCAACATCGCACGCGCCGCCGGCGGCATCTCGCACACGACCCTGACCCGGGCGCTCGAGGTCCTCGTCGAAAAGCGGCTGGTCGCCGGGGAGCTGCCGCTCTCCACCGTGCCGTCCAAGGAGCGCCGGTACCGGGTCACCGATCCGTACCTGCGCTTCTGGTTGACGTTCGTGAGGCCTTACCTGCCCGAGATCGAACGCCTTCGCGGTGACGTCACCGCCGGCCGGGCGAAGGCCGGCTGGGCCACCTGGCGGGGCCGGGCGATCGAGCCGCTCCTGCGCGAGTCCCTTGCGCGGCTGCTGCCCGACGACGCGCTGCCGTCAGCCCCCGCGGTGGGCGCCTACTGGACCAGATCCAACAGCGTGGAGATCGACATCGTCGGCGCAGATCGCGCCCCGGTGGCCCGGGAACTGCTGTTCCTCGGTTCGATCAAGTGGCTGGAACGTTCTCCGTTCGACGATCACGACCTGCTTGCGCTCCAACGGCACCGTGCTGCCGTCACCGGTGAGCCGGTCCCCCTGCTGGCCCTCAGCCGCAGCGGCGTGACCGCATCCGGTCTGACGGCGGCGTACGGGCCGGACGAGCTCATCCGGGCGTGGGGCTGACGCGTCCCCGGCCGGGTCAGTCAGCCAGCGCCGGCCGCGCGCGGAAGGATGTTTCCGCCCGGAAGGCGGCGCTGCCTTTCTGCTGGTCCACCCACAGTTCGAGGCCGCGCCGGTGGAGGAACCAGCCCGGGTAGTTGGCCGATTCCAGGGCGATCGTGCCCTGCTGCGGGCGGCTCCGGGCGCAGAAGGTCGCATCGCCGCGGAACAGGTCGGTCTCCTGATCGCCGTCCAGCCGCAGGCGCCACGACGCGTGCCGCAGGTAGCGGCCGTCCCGGGCGCGGAACGAGAAGCACGTGCGGTCCGCCAGGCCTTCGACCGTCGTGAAAGTGGCCTGGTGCCGCGCCGTGGCGCCGTCGGCCGGGGCGAGGACGCCGAGGTCGCCGGTGGTCGTGACGAACAGCCCGGGACGGTCCGCGGACTCGAGGGACAGGGACCGTCCGGCGACCGGCAGGCTGGGACCGGTGGCCGATGGCCGGCCCGCTGCCGGCCGGCCGGACGACGGACGCGGGCGGGGTGCTGCCGGCGTCGCGGAGGCCGGCGCGGGCGTCGGGGAGGGCGCCGCGGAGGGCGCCGCGATCACCCGGGGGGCGCGTGCGGCGGGGTCGGGCAGGGTCGTCACCGTCGCGGCGGCGCCCGCGGCGACGACCCCGGCCGCGATCGTCGCGGCGATGGGGTGTGCCGTCACGGCCTGGACGAGCTGGCCGATGAGGCCGGCCTTGACGCCGAGACCGCCCGAGGTGGCCGAGGTCGTGGCCAGCGCCGCCGCCGTGGTGGCCGCCACCCCGCTCTTGCCGATGACGGTGGCGGCCAGGCCCGCGGGTACGGGCAACAGCGCCAGCCCCGGCAGCAGCCGCTCCACCGGGATCATCGCGTCCGCGGACGTCCGGCAGGTCTCGCACGACCGGATGTGCCGGGCGAGCCGCTTGCGCCACAACGGGCCGGGGACGCCGTCCCAGTGGTCGATCACCGCGTCGAGCCCGGTGCAGGCCGGTCCGTTCTCGAGCACGGCGACGATCTCCCGGCCGGCGTCGAGCTGCTGGCGCATCCGCTGCACCCGGACGCCGGCGTGCGCGACGCTGATGCCGAGTGCGGCCGCCAGGTCGGCGCGGGTGAGTTCGCCGGCGGTCTCCAGCAGCCACAGCGACAGCACCACCCGGTCCTCGGGGTCGAGCCAGTAGCCCGCGTGCCGGACCTGCTGCCGCTGCGCCGACAGGTCCAGATGCAGCGCGGTGAGGTTCTCGACCTCCGCGCCCGGATCGGGCGTACCGGCCATGACCTCCAGCGGCGCGCTTCGCCGGGCGGCGGTGTCGCGGCGCTGCAGGTGGGTGCCGATCTCGTGGACGGCGATCGCGGTCAGCCAGCTCCGGAAGCTCTCCGGCCGGCGGAGGTCGGGCAGCCCGCGCAGGGCCCGGACCATGACGTCCTGGACCACGTCGTCGATGTCATCGATGTCATCGGTGTCCAGCGCCCGCCGGACGACCGTGTACACCAGCGGCAGGCCGACCGCCACCAGCTCCTCGATGGCCTGCCGGTCACCGGAGCGGGCCGCGCCCACCGTGCCCGTGTCGATCGTGCCCCCAGCTCTCATCCCACATCACCGTCGTCGCACCGGACCGGGGTGTCGCGCCGGTCCAATGTGCTCGACGCCGGGGGCGGCGTCAAGCGGTGGGGCGCCGTTCGCGGTACGACCGTCCGGCGGCACGCGACATAACAGAAAACGGGGGGATTCCTGAATCCGTTCCGTACGCGTTGACGCCCTTGAATGCGTTGAAACATTCTGGCAATCTCACAATGCGTGTTGTTACCGTTCTCAATTCGAGCGCGACGTGGCGCCGCTCCGTCTTTTCCGGCCCCCCGAAGGAGAAGCTGACATGCACCGAAGGAAACGATGGCTCGCCGGAGCCGTGCTGGCCGCCATGGTCACCGCCGCCGGCCTGGCGGCGAACCCCGGCGCCGCCGCCGCGGAGTCCAACGGAGGCGTCCGGGTGATGCCGCTGGGCGACTCGATCACCGAGGGGACGCAGGTTCCCGGCGGCTACCGCATCGGCCTCTGGCAGCGCCTCGCCGGCGCCGGTTACCGGGTCGACTTCGTCGGGTCGCAGTACAACGGTCCCGCGTCCCTCGGCGATCACGACCACGAGGGCCATCCCGGGTGGCGGATCGACCAGATCGACGCGAACATCGGCGGCTGGCTGGGCTCGACGAACCCGCGAACCGTCCTGCTGCACATCGGCACCAATGACATCCTGCAGAACTACAACGTCTCGGGCGCCCCGGGCCGGCTGTCCACGCTGATCGACCACATCACCGCCGCCGCGCCCTCGGCGGACGTGTTCGTCGCGACGATCATCCCGCTCAGCAACGCGGGCCAGGAGTCAGCCGCCCGTACGTTCAACGCCGCAGTACCGGGCATCGTGCAGAACAAGGCCAACGCCGGCAAGCACGTCCATCTCGTCGACATGCACGCCGCCCTCACCACCGCCGACCTCATCGACGGCATCCACCCCACCGCGGGCGGCTACGACAAGATGGCCGCCGCCTGGTACGCGGCCCTGCGCTCCGTACCGGGCACGATCGGCGACCCGGCCACCACCACCGGATCCGCGCTGGTCGGCGCGGCCTCCGGGCGCTGCCTCGACGTGCCCGGCAGCAGCACCACCAACGGCGTCCAGCCGATCATCTGGGACTGCAGCGGGGCGGCGAACCAGCGCTGGACGGTGGACGGGCAGACCCTGCGGTCGCTCGGCAAGTGTCTCGACTCGCCGACCGGCGCGACGTCCGGCGCCAAGGCGCAGCTGTGGGACTGCCACAGCGGCACGAACCAGCGCTGGACGATCAACTCCGACGGCACCATCCGCAACCAGCAGTCCGGCCTGTGCCTCGACGTCACAGGCGGCGGCACGGCCAACGGCACCACCGTCGTGCTGTCGTCCTGCACCGCCTCCGCGAACCAGCGCTGGACCAGGAGATGACCATGAAACGTCTGAAGACGACGCTCGCCGCGGGGCTGCTCCTGCTGTCCGGCGCCGTGACCGCCGTCCTCGCCCCGTCCCCCGCGCAGGCGCTGGACAACGGCGTGGCGCGTACCCCGCCGATGGGCTGGAACAGCTGGAACACCTTCGGCTGCAGCATCAACGAGACGCTGATCCGGCAGATGGCGGACGCGATCGTCAGCTCCGGCATGCGCGACCGCGGCTACCAGTACGTCGTGGTCGACGACTGCTGGTTCAACCCGAACCGCGACGGGTCCGGGAACCTGCAGGGCGACCCGAGCCGGTTCCCGAGCGGGATGAAGGCGCTGGGTGACTACCTGCACGGCAAGGGGCTGAAGTTCGGCATCTACCAGGTGCCCGTCAACAAGACGTGCGCCCAGTACTTCGGCAGCTATCCGGGCGCGACCGGTAGCCAGGGCCACGAGGCGCAGGACGCGCGGCAGTTCGCTGCCTGGGGCGTCGACTACCTGAAGTACGACTGGTGCTCCCCCAACGGGTCGATCAACGACCAGGTCACGACGTTCGCGAAGATGCGCGACGCGCTGGCCGCCACGGGCCGGCCGATCGTCTACAGCATCAATCCCAACAGCATCCACGCCAAGACGGGCCCGCAGCGCAACTGGGGCGACGTCGCGAACATGTGGCGGACGACCGAGGACATCACCAACGCCTGGGACACCGGGCAGACCAACGGGTACCCGATGGGCATCCAGAACATCGTCAACGTCACCGTGCCGCTGGCCGGGTACGCCCGGCCCGGCGGGTTCAACGACCCCGACATGATGGAGGTCGGCCGCGGCGGTATGAGCGACACCGAACAGCGCAGCCACTTCGCGCTGTGGGCCGTGATGGCCTCGCCGCTGATCGCCGGCAACGACATCCGGTCGATGACGACCGCCACCCGGACGATCCTCGAGAACGAGAACCTCATCGCGATCAACCAGGACTCGCTCGGGTTGCAGGCGACCCAGGTCAGCAACGACGGCACCCGCCGCGTGCTGGCGAA
The DNA here is from genome assembly GCF_016464385.1 of Nucisporomicrobium flavum. GTDB lineage: Bacteria > Actinomycetota > Actinomycetes > Mycobacteriales > Micromonosporaceae > Actinoplanes > Actinoplanes flavus_A. The sequence continues at coordinate 35,916 of NZ_JADMLH010000033.1, forward strand.
GCGGCTCGCGAACGGCGACGTCGCGGTCGCCCTGTTCAACCAGGGCAGCGGCACCACCACCGTCTCGACCACCGCGGCGGCCGTGGGCAAGTCGGGCAGCTCGTTCACCCTGACCGACGCCTGGAGCGGCGCGACCAGCACGAGCACCGGCACCATCAGCGCGTCCGTACCGGGACACGGCACGGTGGTGTACCGGGTCAGCGGCGGCGGCACCACCACCCCGCCCACCAGCAGCACGACGACGCTCGTGAGCGCCGCGTCCGGGCGCTGCCTCGACGTGCCGAACAGCGCGACCACCAACGGCACCCAGCCGGTCATCTGGGACTGCAACGGCGGCACCAACCAGCGCTGGACCCAGAGCGGCCAGACCCTCCAGGCCCTCGGCAGGTGCCTGGACACCCCGGCCAACGCCGCCCCGGGTACGAAGGTCCAGCTGTGGGACTGCAACGGCGGCACCAATCAGCAGTGGACAATCGGCAGCGACGGCACGATCCGCGGCGTAGCCTCCGGGCTGTGCCTCGACGTGGACCACAACCTGACCGCGAACGGCACCGTCGTGCTGCTGTGGACCTGCACGGCGGCCGCGAACCAGCGATGGTCCCGCGTCTGATCACCTGACAAGCTGGAGGACCGTACGGTCCGGCCGCCGACTGGATAGAGTGCTTCACGTAAAACTCTTCAACGGCCGGCGGCCGGAACCGAGCGAGGCGATGTCGACGGCGGGGCACCGAGTCACGATCTACGAGGTCGCGGACCGTGCGGGGGTCAGCATCTCGACGGTGTCCAACGTCCTGAACAAGCCCGACCGGGTCAGCCCCGCGACCCGCGCGCGGGTCCTCGCCGCGGCCGACGATCTCGGGTTCGTGCCCAAGGTGCAGGCGGTCAGCCTGGCCCGCCGCGGCACCGGCCGGATCGGCGTCATGGCCCCGTTCACCGCCTACGGGTCGTACCTGCGCCGGTTGGCCGGGATCCTGTCGGCCGCCACGGAACTGGAGCTCGACGTCGTGGTGTTCGACCACGAGTCGGCGGCGCTGGCTTCGTCCCCGGTGCTGGCCAGCATGCCCATCCACGGCCGGCTGGACGGGCTGATCGTGATGGGGCTGCCGATCGAGGACGCCATCGCCGGGCGGCTGCGCGAGCGGAGCCTGCCGACCGTCGCGGTCGACGCCGACAGCACCCTGTTCAGCCGCGTCGTCATCGACGACACCGAGGGCGGCCGCCTGGCCGCCCAGCACCTGCGCGACCGCGGGCACCGCCGCGTCGGGTATCTGCTCGAGCGACAGGTCTCGGACTACGAGTCCCAGGCGATCAAGCGGTTGTCCGGGTTTCGGGGGGTGATGGCGGAGGCCGGTGCCGAGGTCGCCGTCGCGACCAGCGACAACTCCGTGGACGCGGCACGGCGGGCGGCTGCGGCGCTCCTCGACGCCGCCGACCGGCCGAGCGCGATCATGGCGCACCACGACGTGCTCGCCGTCGGTGTGCTCCTCGCCGCCCGCGACCGGGGCCTGCGGGTCCCCGCCGACGTGGCCGTCATGGGGTTCGACGACGGCGAAGCCGCGACGGCGGCGGATCTGACCACGGTGCGGCAGCCGTTCGAGGAGTCCGGCAGCGCGGCCCTCACCGTGCTGCTCGGCCACATCGACGGCTCGGATCTGCGGTCCACGACGGTGCTGGACGTGCGCCTCGTGGAGCGGTCCACGACCTGACCCTCGGCCAAGCAAGCCCTGCTCAGCACCGCTGTACGCACAATAAAAGTGCTTTAATGGAAACACTTGACACTCCTCCCGCCATGAGGTTTCGTGCTTGTAACACGAGCCCGGGAGGTGGCCATGGGACTGGACGAGGCAGTGCGGACGTTCCTGGCCACGAAGCCGGACTCCGGCGATCCGGACGCTCCGCTCGAGCAGCGGCGGACGGTCATCCGGGCCGGAACCGACAGCCTGTTCGCGATGTTCGGCCGGCCGGTGCCCCCGGCCCACCGGGAGCACGACGTCGAGATTCCCGTACCCGGCGGCCGGATCAGGATCCGCGTCTACCGCCCGGGCGACGAGCCCGGCCTGCCGATGCACGTTTTCCTGCACGGCGGCGGCTTCTGGCTCGGTTCCATCGACGAACACGTCAACGAGGCGGCGTGCCGCAGCCGGTGCGCCGGAGCCGGCTGTGTGGTGGTGGCGGTGGACTACCGGCTGTCCCCCGAGCACGCCTTCCCGACGCCCCTCGAGGACTGCTACGCAGGTTTGCGGTGGGCCGTCGACCATGCCACCGAGCTCGGCGGCGATCCCGCGAACATCTCCGTAGGCGGGATCTCGGCGGGCGCCACCCTCGCCGCAGCCGTCGCGCTCCTGGCGCGGAAACGCGGCGGGCCACGGCTGCGGCTGCAACTGCTCGAGGTGCCACCGCTCGATTTGACCCTCGACGGGATGCGCGAGTCCGGCTTGGGGGACGGCTTCGGCATCACGCTCGCCGAGATGGCGCTCTGCCGGGACCTCTACCTGCCGTCCGCCGACGAAGCGCGCAACCCTCTCGCGTCACCGCTGTACGCCGAGGATCTGGCCGGGCTGCCGCCAGCCCGCATCATGACCGCCCAGTTCGACCCCCTGCGCCGCGACGGCGAACGCTACGCGGACCGGCTGCGCGCGGCCGGCGTACCGGTCGTCCACGACTGCTATCCCGGTGCCGTACACGGTTCGCTCGCCCTGACCGGCACCTGGCCGCCGGCCCGCACCTGGCAGGACGACGTCCTGCGGGGCCTGCGCCAAGCGCACTTCCTGACGCCCGCCTGATCCATCCATCCCCGTTGGAGGCCCGACATGGCTCACGGATCCATTCGCCGCCCGCTACGCGCCGCCCTCACCGTCTCCCTGTTCGCCGGCCTCGCCGCCTGCAGCGCGCCGGGCAGCGACACCCCCTCCGAGGGCGCGAACGCCAGCGCCGCACCGGTCACGGCCGCCACCTGCGGGACGCAGCCGGTCACGCTCCGAGGGTATTTCGAGACCGGCTTCCCGCTGCCGAAGAACCTCGCGGACGAGTTCTCCCGTCAGTTCCCGAACGTCAAGTGGGACATCCGGGAGGACCAGTTCGCGGTCATCACGCAGAACGCGCCGCGGGTGCTGGCCGACGACCCGCCGGACCTGATGCGCCTGCCCCAGGTGTCCGAACTCGTCAAGGACGGCGTGCTGAAGAACCTGGACGGGTACGCCCGGGCGTTCGGCTGGGACAAGTGGCCGGCCTCGCAACTCGAGCAGATGCGGGTCTCCCCGACCGGCGCCCGCGGCGACGGCCCGCTGTGGGCGATGGGCCTCAACTTCAGCATGACCGGGATCTTCTACAACAAGAAGCTCGCCACGCAGATCGGCATGACGAAGCCGCCGACCTCGCTGGCCGAGCTCGACGCCGTGCTGCAGAAGGCGAAGGACGCCGGGCTCACCCCGATCAACCAGTTCAACGGCGGTGCCACCGGCGGCCTGGCGTTCCCGCTGCAGAACCTGATGTCGGCGTACGGCGAGCCCGGCGCGATCAACGACTGGATCTTCCAGAAGCCCGGAGCGTCCATCGACACCCCGGCGAACCTGCAGGCCGCCCAGCACCTCGAGAGGTGGATCAAGGCGGGCTACTTCGCGTCGGACATCAACTCGCAGGACTACGCGACGATGATGAGCCGGTTCATCGGCGGCAAGAACCTGTTCATCTTCGACGGCGACTGGGAGTCGGGGAACCTCGACAAGCAGATGGCCGGCAACGTCGGCTTCTTCCTCATGCCGTCGGCGCAGGCGGGCGGCAAGCAGGCCGCGATGTCGGCGCCGCTGACGTACGGCATCAGCAGCAAGGCGAAGAACGCCGACTGCGCGGCGTTCTTCCTCAACTGGGTGGCGACGAACCAGCAGGCGCGTGACATCGCCGTCAAGGTCGGCGGCTCGCACCCGATGGGCCCGTCGGACGCGTACATGCCGCCCGTCGCGGAGAACACCGTCACGGCCGCGACCCTGGCCGCCGGCGCGACCATCGGCAAGGACAACGGCGCGATGGACTTCATCGCCAATGCCACCGGCGCGATCTACGCGAAGAGCTGGACGCCCCAGCTGCAGAAGCTGGTGGCGGGCCAGCAGACCCCGGACGGCCTGCTGAAGTCCGTGCAGAAGGACTACGAGAGCCAGGTCAAGGACTGATGCCGGCACCGATCGCGGGGCGGCGTACGCGCCGCCCCCGAGCCGGCTGGCTGGGCTGGCTGTTCGCGGCGCCGGCCGTGATCATGTACGCGACGTTCGTGCTGCGCCCCCTGTCGCTGACCGTCCAGTACTCGCTGTACGACTGGAACGGCATCGGACCCTCGAGGTGGGTGGGCCTGGACAACTACCGCCGCCTGCTGACCGACTCCGAGCTGTTCTCGTCGATCCTGCACGCGTTCGAGCTGATCCTGTTCTTCAGCCTGATCCCGGTGCTGCTCGGCCTGTTCGTCGCGGCCACCATCCGCGGCATCGCGCAGAGCCGGCTCGCGACGGTGGCCCGTACGGTGCTGTTCCTGCCCCAGGTCATCCCGCTCGTCGCCGCCGGCATCATGTGGAGCTGGCTGCTCTCCTCGACCGGCGTGGTCAACGAGGTGCTGTCGGCCGTCGGGCTCGGTGGCCTGACCCGCGCGTGGCTCGGCGACCTGGGCACCGCGCTGCCCGCGGTCGGCGTCATCGGCGCCTGGGTTCTCGTCGGGCTGTGCACGCTGCTGCTGCTCGCCGGCATGAGCAAGATCGACCCGGGGCTGTACGAGGCCGCCCGGCTCGACGGCGCCGGCCCGGTCCGGGAGTTCTTCTCGATCACGCTACCGAGCCTGCGCCAGGAGATCGGCGTGTGTGTCACCGTGACGGTGATCGCCGCGCTGGCCAGCTTCGACATCGTCTACATCGCCACCCAGGGCGGTCCCGGCAACGCGACCATGGTGCCCGGCCTGGAGATCTACTACCTCGCCTTCTCGGAGCGGGAGATCGGCATGGCCTCGGCCCTCGCGGTCGCCCTGGTCGTGCTCGTCCTCGCGTGCGTCCTGCCCCTGCAGCGCCTCACCCGGGACGGCTCGCGATGATCACCAACCGTCGCGAGGCGTGGACCGGCCGGCTCCTGCTGGGGCTGCTGATGGCGGTCACCGTCGTACCGTTCGTCAGCCTGTTCGTCACCGCGCTGCACCCCAAGGGGACCTATCCCTCCGGGTTGTCGTGGCCGGACGACCCGCAGTGGGGCAACTTCGCCGATGCGTTCCGCGCCGCGAGCATGGGCGAGTTGCTGCTCTCCAGCAGCCTCATCGTGCTGGGCGTGGTCCCGGCCGCGCTCGTGTTCGGCACCATGGCCGGCTTCGCCTTCGGGCACCTGCGCGTCCCGGGCCACCGGATCGGCTTCCTGGTCTTCCTGCTCGGCCTCACCCTGCCCTTCGAGGGGATCATCACCCCGCTGTACTACCAGGTCCGCGACATGGGGTTGCTGAACAGCCGGTGGGCGATCATCCTGCCGCTGATCGGCCTGTTCATGCCGTTCTCCGTGGTGTGGATGCGCGCGCACTTCGTCACGATGCCGGATGACCTCTCGGAGGCGGCCCGCATCGACGGAGCCGGCACGTGGCAGCTGTTCTGGCGGGTGCACGTACCGCTGGCCATGCCGGCCCTGTCGTCGCTGGGGATCCTGCTGTTCCTCTGGACGTGGAACCATTTCCTGCTCGCGATCGTGCTGGTCGACGACCCGGCGAAGCGGACGATGGCCGGCGCGCTGGGCGCCTTCCAGGGACAGTGGGGTACGGACATCCCGCTCCTGTGCGCCGGTGCGTTGCTGATCCTGGTGCCCACGCTGGCCGTCTTCCTCATCTTCCAGCGCCGCTTCGTCGCGGCTCTGCTCCAGGGTTCGATCAAGGGCTGAGACATGGACGCTCCACACCTGATCGCGTACGCCGACCGGCTCGGCGGATCGCTGCAAGCGCTCACCGGCCTGCTGCGCGGCCCGCTGGACGGCGTCTTCGGCGGCGTCCACGTGCTGCCGTTCTTCCGCCCGTACGACGGCGCGGACGCCGGCTTCGACCCGGAGGACCACACCGAACCCGACCCGCGGCTCGGCAGCTGGGCGGACGTCGGCGAGCTCGCGCGGACGCACACCGTGATGACCGACGTCATCGTCAACCACATGTCGGTCCGCGCCGGGGCCTTCCAGGACGTGATCGCCCGAGGCGACGACTCGCCGTACCGTGGCATGTTCCTGACCTTGGGCTCGGTCTTCCCGGACGGCGCCACCGAGGCGGAACTCGCCGCGATCTACCGGCCCCGGCCCGGCCTGCCGTTCACGACGATGATCCTCGGTGGACGGCCCCGGCTGGTGTGGACGACCTTCACCCCGGAGCAGGTGGATCTGGACGTCCGCGACCCCGGCACCTGGGAGTACCTGACGGGCATCATCGACCGGCTCACCGGCGCCGGCGTCACGATGCTGCGGCTGGACGCCGTCGGGTACGTCGGCAAGCAGGCCGGCACGACGTGTTTCATGACCGACAGGACGCACGCCTTCATCCGGCGGCTGCGCGCGTACGCGAACGAGCACGGCGCCCGGGTCCTGCTCGAGATGCACGGCCACTACCGCCAGCAGCTCGACCTCGCACCCACCGTCGACCTGGTCTACGACTTCGCCCTGCCGCCGCTCGTCCTGCACGCCCTGCACGCGCGTGACGCCCGGCCGCTGGCGCGCTGGCTGGCCGTCCGTCCGCCGAACCTGGTCACCGTGCTGGACACGCACGACGGCATCGGCATCGTGGACGTGGGCGCCAGTGCGCTCCTGCCGGGCGAGCCCGGGCTGCTGGCCCCGGACCAGATCCACGCGCTGGTCGAGGCGGTGCACGACGCGAGCGGCGGCGCCAGCCGGCTCGCCACCGGGACGGCCGCCGGCAACCTGGACCTTTACCAGGTGAACTGCACGTTCTACGACGCGCTCGGCGGGGACGACCGCCGGTATCTCCTGGCGCGCCTGATACAGCTGTTCCTGCCCGGCATCCCACAGATCTACTACGTCGGTCTGCTCGCCGGCCGCAACGACGTGGAGCTGCTGCGGCGTACGGGAGTGGGACGCGACGTCAACCGGCACCACTACGCTCCGGGCGAGGCCGAGCAGGAGCTGGGCCGCCCGGTCGTCCGGGCCCAGCTCGCCGCGATCCGCCTGCGCGCCCACCACCCGGCCTTCCAGGGGTCCTTCGAGCACGAGTGCTCCGGCACCACCATCGCCCTCCGGTGGCGGCACGGCAGCACGTCGGCGGCCCTGCACGTCGACGTCGGGGATCTGTCCCACCGGCTCACGTGGGAGGCGGAGGGCGCAGTGGACGGCACCGATGACGTGCTGACGCTCGCGGACCGCGGCGACCGGTGGCGCGCGTGACCGTGGAGCGCCCATTCACCGACGCGGAACGCCGCCATTTCCTGCGCTACACCCGTACCCGGTCGTGGCCGATGCTGCAGCGCTACCCCGTGGGCGACGACCTGCACGCCGAGTTGCTGGCCCGCATGCTGTCGACCAGCCCCGAGAGCATCAGCACCCTGATCCGTTCGCTGCGTGACGAGGCGGAGGCGGCAGCGGCGCGGTTGCTGACCGGCAGCGACTACCGGGACGCCCTCGCCGCCCTGCCGTTCCGGCCGGACGACCGCATCGTCGCGGTCGGCGACTCGATCACCGCGGACCGCCTCGGCTGGTTCGACGTACTCGCCGCGTCGTTCGCCCTCGCGGGCGCGCCCGCGCCCACCCTGGTCAACCTGGGCGTCAGCGGCGACACCACCGCGGACGTGCTGGAACGCTTCGACCTGGTGCAGGCGTCCCGGCCGAGCCGGGTCCTGCTGATGCTGGGCACCAACGACGCCCGCGCCCACGGCCCCGGCGGCGGCCACCGCATGGCGACGATCCACGAGACGGAACGCAACCTGCGTGCGCTCGTCCAGCTCGTCACGCGGGACCTGAGGACGCCGATCACCGTGCTGACGCCGTCCGTTGTGGACCAGGACCGCATCGACGGATACTTCCGGGACGGCCCGGTGCGATGGGACGCCACCGCGGTGGCGGAGGTGGCGGGCATCGTCCGCAAGGTCGTGCCGGACGCCGTCGACCTGTACGGGGCCACGCAGACGGCCGGAGCCGATGTCCTGGAGGAGGATGGCGTGCACCCGTCACCGGCCGGCCAGCAGCTCATCCTGCGGCGCGTCCTCCATCACCTCGGAGCTGACCGATGAACCGTAGGGGATGCGTCTTCTGCGCCGTCGTGGCGCGTCAGGCCGAGGCCAGCATCGCGTACGAGGACGAGACGGTCGTCGCCTTCATGGATCTGAACCCGGTCACGCGCGGCCATCTTCTCGTCGTGCCACGGGTGCACGCGGTGGGCCTCGAGGACCTCGACAAGGCCACGAGCTCCCACGTCTGGTCCGTCGGTCACGATCTGGCCCGGGCACTGCGACGCTCGAGCCTGGGGTGCGAGGGGATCAACGTGTTTCTCTGCGACGGCGAAGCCGCCTTCCAGACGGTTTTCCACTTCCACCTGCACGTCATCCCGCGCTACGCGGACGACGGCTGGGACTTCAGGGCGGAGTCGCCGCAACGCGAGAGGTCGCTGCTCGACAGCGACGCGCGGGCGATCAGGGACGCCATCGCGTCCACGCATTGACCGGCCGGCCACCGATGCGGTAGCCGGCCGGTCGGGTGCTGCCGGGTTACTGCGCGGCGCAGGCCAGGGCCGGCGTGGTCCCCGCGTTCCCGTTGACGAGCATGCCGAAGGTGGTTCCGGCACCGGGTGCCAGCGCGCCGTTGTACGACGCGTTGGTCACGGTGGCCGTACCGCCCGAGGTGCTCAGCGTGCCGTTCCACACCTGGCTGATCGTCTGCCCGGACGGCAGCGTCCAGCTGACCCGCCAGCCGGTCGTGGCCGCCGTACCCGTATTGGTCACCGTGGCGTCGGCCTGGAAGCCGCCCTGCCAGGTGTTGACGACCTTGAAGGTGGCGGTGCAGGCGCGGGGCTGGCCGGACGGCGGCGAGCTCGGCGGCGTGGAAGGCGGCGTGGACGGCGAGGACGGGGGCGTCGACGGCGAGGTGGGCGGCGTGCTGGTGCTGGGCAGCGCCGAGAAGAACCGCCAGATCTCACCGCCGGTCCACGTACGGGCACCGCTGGTGCTCGTGGTCCCGTCCACCGGCTCGGGGGTGTGATCGCCGTCGAACGCCGCCCAGGTCACCGGGTAGCCGGCGCGGCACCCCGAGTACGCGGTCACGATGTGGCTCAGGCTGCCCCGGGCCGGCTCCGGCGGGTTCTGCGACGTGCAGCCGTTGTTGCGGACGAAGGTGTCCCGCAGCTGGCGGCCGAGCGAGATGTCGAGAACGCTGTCATGCGTGCCGTGGATGCCGAGGTAGGCGACCGGCTGGGTGCCTCCGGAGCATCCGCTCAGGTTCGCGCCGGACATGACGGCGACCGCGCGGAACACCGTCGGGCGGGCGCAGGCGACGGCGTAGCTCATCGCCCCGCCGTAGCTCCAGCCGGTGGCGAACAGCTGCGACGTGTCGACACAGAGGTCGTTCTCGATCAGCGAGGTGAGCGCGTCGACGAGAGCCAGGTCCCGTCCGCCGGTGTTCGCCCACCCGTTGTCGATGCCCTGCGGCGCGACGAGGATCGCGCTGTTGTTCGACAGTTGCTGCTGCCCGTAGTACGCCCACACCGCGCCGGACGACCCGCCGGTCGCCACGTCCTGGGCGGTCCCGTTCAGCCAGTGGAAGGCGAAGATCAGCTTGTACGGCCGATTACGGTCGTAGCCGTCCGGGACGCGCAGGATGTACGTCCGGTTCTGCCCGCCGCTCGAGATCGTCCGGGTGCCGCTGGTCAGCGTCGGTGCCTTGCCACAGCCGGCCGTGGCAGCCGCGGCGGACGGCGCCGCGGCGGCGGTGCCACCGAGCACACCGGTCACCATCGCCGCGCCCAGCGCCAGCGCGGCGACGGCTGCGCCCACCGAGGAGGCGAGGCGGCGGACTCGATCGGAGGATGGGGATGACGTCCGTTGTCTGAGCACGGTGACTCCTGGGGATCGCGGTCAGGTGGTGGTGCAGGTGAGGGAGGGGGTGCCCGGGCTGCCGTTGGCGAGCAGCCCGAACGTGGTGGACGCACTCGCCGCCAGGGCGCCGTTGTACGACGCGTTGCCGACGGTCACGGTCGAGCCGCTGGTGCTGAGCGTGCCGTTCCAGACCTGGGAGATGCTCTGCCCGGCGGCCGTCCAGCTGACCCGCCATCCGTTCACCGGCGCGGATCCGGCCGTCACGGTGACCTCCGCCTGGAAGCCGCCGGACCAGGTGTTGGTGGTGCGGAAGGCCGCGCTGCACCCGGCGGTCGGCGGCGGGTCGGTCGGGGGCGGATCAGTCGGCGGCGGGTCGGTCGGCGGCGGGTCGGTCGGGGGCGTACCGGTGCGGGTGAACTGCCAGCGGTCGAGGTTGAACAGGCTGCCGCTGCCACCGGTGAACCGCAGGTACAGGTCGTGCGTGCCGGTGGCGGTCACCGGGCAGCTCACGCCGGTGTACGTCTGCCAGCCTCCGGTGCCGGGCACGGTGCAGGTCCCCGCGAGGGTGCCGGTCGTGCCGTCGAGCCGTACCTCGATGCGGCCGCCGGACGTGGCGGAGGCGGCCTGGGCGGTGAACGTCGACGCGCCAGTACCGAACGCGACGCCCTTGACCTTGATCCAGTCGCCGTTGTCGATGTAGCTGACCGCACGTCCGCTCGTGCCGAGGGCCTCGGTCTCCACACCGGACTCGAAGGCGATCGTCTCCGCCTCCTGCCGGACGTAAGGATCGAGCGTGCCGACCTGGGGTGCGCCGGCCGTCGTCATGGTGATGGTCGGGATCGTCCCGTCCGAGCGGTAGCTGAACTTCTCCACGGCGACCGAGCGGGTGTAGCCGCCACCGCCCGGCAGCGCCCCGTTGTGGTAGAAGAAGTACGAGTTCCCGGCGAAGTCGATGACGCCCGGATGGTTGGTGAAGCTGCTGCCCTGGGTGGGCATGACGGTGCCCCGGTAGGTCCACGGTCCGAGCGGCCCCGGCGCCGTCGAGTAGGCGATGAACTCCGAGCAGCACTTCGCGGCGTACACCAGGTAGTAGAGGTTGTTGCGTTTGTAGACCCAGGGGCCTTCCTCGAACAGGGTGGGCCGGTTGGCGTCCCCCGTACGCGTGCCGAAGCCGGCGGTTGTCAGCGCGATCTTCGCCGGGCTGCCGGAGTACGAGATCATGTCGGCGTTGAGCCGGACGTACCAGAGGTTGGGGTTGCCCCAGTAGAGGTACGCCTGCCCGTCGTCGTCGATGAACACGGTCGGGTCGATCTCGTTGGTCTCGACGAGTGGATGCCCGAGCGCGTCGCGGAAGGGTCCGGTGGGGCTGTCGGCGACCGCGACCCCGATGGCCATCCGGCCGGTGGCCTTCGTGGTCATGGGCACGTACCAGTAGAACTTGCCGTTGCGTTCGACGGCCTGCCCCGCCCAGGCGTTGCTGGCGGCCCAGCTGAAGTCGGACAGGTCGAGCGGTGAACCGTGGTCGGTCCAGTTGACCATGTCGGCGGACGACCAGACCCGCCACTCCTTCATCGTGAAGTACGTCGAGTTGTCCTCGTCGTGTCCGGTGTAGAGGTAGACCCGGCCGTTGTGCACCAGCGGGGCCGGATCCGCGGTGTAGATGGTCTGGACGATGGGGTTGTCGGCCCGGACCGGCAGCGGCGCCGCCAGGATCATGAGGACCGCGCCGAGCACGGAGAGCAGCGATGTCACGAGACGTCCCCGGGGCGGCGTCACGGCGTGGCCACCGAGAACTGGTTGACGGTGACCGCGCCGCCGAGGCTGCGCGTCGCGTAGTTGAAGATGCCGAAGCGGTAGCCCATGAAGAACTGCCAATCGTTGTTCAGCGTGAACGCCGGTCCGAGGGTGGTGAACGTGGTGCCGTCGGTGCTGTACGAGAAGCGCGCGGTGCGTCCGGATCCGGGCCGGATGTCGGCGTTGATCCGCAGCCAGATCCGGCCGCCGCTCACCGTGGCTCCGGCCTGTTCGGTGCCCGTACCGGTGGTGGTCCAGCCGCTGGTCGACATGGTGAGGCCGTTGGTCATCGAGACCCGGGTGGTGGAGCCGTCCTTGCGGATGCCGATCCAGGCTGAGGAGTCGCGCAGCATGGCCAGGCCGGTACGGTCCCCGTCGGCCATCGCCGAGTAGTCCAGCTGCACGGTCGCCGTGGACGACGGGCCCTGGATGCGGCGGGTCAGCGTGTTCCGGGCGTTGTAGAGGTCGTTGGTGACGGTGGCGGTCGACAGCCGCAGCCCGTTGTTGACCGTGACCTTGCTGGTGTCCGGGTTGTGGTTCCACTCGTACTGCTGGCCGAGCGTGGTGCCGGCGAACGAGTCCGAGCCGGTCATCGGCGTCAGCGGGTGCCAGGGCAGGTTCGGGCGCGGGTAGCTGGCGCCCCACCGGCCGTTGACGGTCTGCAGGACGGGCCAGCCGTCGCCGCTCCACGTGATGGGCGCGAGCGTCGGCATCCGGCCGCCGGGGTACGCGTCGGTGAAGGCCATGTACCACCAGTCACCGTTCTGGGTCTGCACGAGCCCGCCCTGGTGCGGCACCCCGCCGCCGCTGATCGGGCCGGGCAGGTTCAGCAGGACCTGGCGCTGCTCGTACGGTCCCCACGGGCTGGTCGAGCGCAGCACGTACTGGCCGTTGGCCGGCCGGGTGAGCCAGATGTAGTAGTAGTTGCCCCGCTTGTACATGCGGGAGCCCTCGAGGGTGCCGATGCTCGACGGGGTCTGGTACACCGTCTGGGCGCGGACCTGGGACGTGAGGTCGGACGAGAGCTGGGCCACGCTGATCGTGCCGTTGCCGTACGCGACGTACGGGGTGTCGTTGTCGAACAGCAGGCCGGCGTCGTAGTAGCAGTTGTTGATGCGGGCCTTCTTGCTCCAGCCACCGCTGACCGACGACGAGGTGTAGACGTACGTGCGGTTGAACTCCGTGCACCCGAGCCAGTAGTACGTGCTGTTGCTGGGCCGATAGTTGAAGGCCGAGGCCCAGATGCCCTTCACGTACGCCCGCCCGCCGCTCAGGTCGTACGCGGACGAGTCGAAGTCCAGCCGCGGCACCGAGTGGCCGGCGTACTCCCAGTTGACCAGGTCGTACGAGCGCAGGATCGGCGCGCCCGGCGAGTAGTGCATGGTCGAGGCGGAGTAGTAGTACACGTCCCCGACCCGGATGATGTCGCCGTCCGCGAAGTCCTGCCAGACCACGGGGTTGGTGAACGTGCTCGGCGCGGACGGGTCCGTCGGCGGCGGGTCCGACGGGGGCGGGTTGGACGGAGGCGGGCTCGACGGCGGGGTCGACGGGGCGGGCTCGCCGGTGCAGGCCACGCCGTTCAGGGTGAAGCCGGTCGGCGCCGGGTTGCCGGACGGGGACGCGCCGTTGAACCCGAAGGACACGTTCCCCCCGGTGGGCAGGGAGGCGTTGTACTCGGCGTTGGTCACGGTCACCTGCGAGCCGGACTGGGTGACCGAGCCGTTCCACAGCTGGGTGACGCTCTGCCCGGCGGTGAACGCCCAGCCGAGCCGCCAGCCGGTGATCGGGTCACCGAGGTTGTCGATGGTCACGGAGGCGCCGAAGCCGCCCTGCCACTGGTTGGTCACCGTGTACGTGACCCGGCAGGCGGCCGCGGCGCGGGCACTGGACCCGACCGAGATCCCGGCGACGCTGAGCGCCAGGGCGAGGCTCGCGGCGATCCACAGCCGCGGATGCGCGCGGTGCATCCTGATCTCCTTCGGGTCGGCACGGTGGGAGCGCTTCCACGTTGCCAGCAGATTTCGTGGCATTCAAGCTCATAGATACCGCGACCTATTGCGGGCGACCGGCATAACGGTTTTTCACCGGCTCTTACCGGAAATTGCATTCATTGAGTCTGTGGGAGCGCTCCCGTAGCATCCCGAATGCGCACGCCGTCATCCTGTCAGGAGATTTCTATGAGCAAACGGAAAGCGACTGTCCCCGTTCTGGTATCGACCGGCGTGACGATGCTGGCGGCCACGGCCGTCGCCGTCGCGATGCCGGCGGAGGCCGCCGCGGCGGGCTGCTCGGTGACCTACGCCGTGTCGTCGCAATGGCAGGGCGGGTTCAACGCCGACGTGTCGGTCAAGAACCTCGGCGACCCCGTGACGAGCTGGGCGCTGCGGTGGTCGTTCGGTGCCGGGCAGACGGTGGGCCAGGCGTGGAACGCCTCGGTGGCGCAGAGCGGCTCGGCGGTGACGGCGCAGAACGTGGCCTACAACGGCTCGATCGCGACCAACGGGACGGTGCCGTTCGGCTTCACCGGCTCCTGGACGGGCAGCAACCCCGTACCCACCACGTTCGCCCTGAACGGGGTGACCTGCACGGGCGGCACGACACCCACCACCCCGCCGACCTCGCCGCCGACGAGCCCGCCGCCGAGTGGTTCGTGCACGTTGCCGTCGTCGTACCGGTGGAGTTCCACGGGTGCGTTGGCGACGCCGCGGTCGGGGTGGGTGTCGTTGAAGGACTTCACGACGGTGCCGTACAACGGCCGGCATCTGGTGTACGCGACCACGCATGACACGGGTTCGAGTTGGGGGTCGATGAACTTCGGCCTGTTCACGAACTGGTCGGACATGGCCTCGGCCAGTCAGAACGCGATGAGCCAGGGCACGGTCGCGCCGACGTTGTTCTACTTCGCCCCGAAGAGCATCTGGGTGCTGGCGTACCAGTGGGGTCCGACGGCGTTCTCGTACAAGACGTCGACGGATCCGACGAACCCGAACGGGTGGTCGTCGGCGCAGACGTTGTTCACCGGCAGCATCTCGGGTTCGGGGACCGGCCCGATCGACCAGACGCTGATCGGCGACGGACAGAACATGTATCTGTTCTTCGCCGGGGACAACGGCAAGATCTACCGGGCCAGCATGCCGATCGGGAACTTCCCGGGCAGCTTCGGGTCGTCGTACACCACGATCATGAGTGACAGCACGAACAACCTGTTCGAGGCGCCGCAGGTGTACAAGGT
>NZ_JADMLH010000034.1 GCF_016464385.1 Nucisporomicrobium flavum
CCCGGGTGCGTTCGCCGGCGTCGGCGACGTCCTGCGAGGCGCCGTTGAGGCCGACCGCACCCATGAGTGAACCGCCCATCCAGACTGCGGCGCCGACGTCGTGCAGAGTGCGGATCGTGGTGTGACGGTCGTTCATCTGATGCTCCTTCGTTTGTGGATCGTCGGTGAAGCGGGAGACGATCAGCGCCGTTGCCCGGGGGCGGAGTCGCCGTCGACGTCGATCTGCTCCTTGCGGACCTCGCCGCTCACCGTCTCCTGGTCGGTGACGGTCTTCTTGTTGAGTTTGATTCGCTCGACCGGGACGGTCTCGGTCGTCACGACGGGCCGCTCGGCGCTCAGCGTGAGCTCGTGCTCCTCCTCGCTGATGGCCGGTCCGTCCAGGGCGGCGCCGACGTTGCCTTCGGTGATCGGCTCGCGCTCGATCCGGACCTCCTCGTGGCTGACCGGCACCGTCGCCGACTGCTGCTCGGTGACGACGTACTTGCGCAGCCGCGCGGTGCCGGACTGCTCGGTGCGGGTGCCGGCGACGAGGTGCTCCTCCGAGCGCGTCATGGCAGTGTCCGTGTTCGGGCCGGAGGTGTCCTTGCCGGTGTCGCCGCTGTCCCGGCCGGAGCCGAGACCGTAGTAGGTGTGCAGCTTGTCCGCATCGGCCGGGCTGAGGTCGCGGTCGTCGTCGACCCGCGGGGCGTCCTTGACGCGAGTTTTGTCGAACGGAACCTCGAGCCGGTTGTCGGCCAGGGTCGCCTTCTCCAGCGGCACGAAGGACTCCTTGGTGCCGAGCAGGCCGGTGCGGACGCTGACCCACTTCGGAGCACCCGTACGGTCGTCGAGGTACACCTGGCCGGCGGAACCGATCTTCGTGCCGTCGGGGGCGTAGACGTCGGCGCCGTTCAGGTATTGCAGGTCGGCCTGGGTAATCATGCGTTTCCTTCCGGTGGGCCCGGGGTGCAGCCCGGTGATGGCCGGTCCGTGTGGCCGGTCCATGTGACGTACAGGTGTGACCGCGCGGGTCGGCCGGCGAACAAAGGGCGCTCGGCGAACCCGGGTCGAGGTGGAGGAGGTCCGCGGATCCGGCGGGGACTGCCGGTGGCGGAAAGCTCTGACATCTTTGGGGTGCCCTGGGCGGACCTGCGCAAACCCCGGTGGTGCAGCCGCTATCGCAGGGTGCGGACCTCGTCCGCTTCGCGGCGGACGGCGTCGGCGTCGTGGGCGAGGTCGGGGTCGGTCGCCGGTTGCGGCACGCAGAGCAGGAGTGCTTTCGGCCGTACGGTGACGAGAAGGTGCGTGCCGGGGTCGATGAGGTCGCCGTCGAGCTGGCGGGGCTGAGCCCGGTTGCTGCGGATCTCCACGCGGCCGGCGGTGAAGGTCTCCATCCGGGCGACGGTGTCCTTGCGGCGCAGGACGCCCCAGGCGAGGGCGGCCCAGTGCCGCAGCGTGCGGGGGCTCAGCACGGCGACGTCGAGGAGCCCGTCGTCGGGCTGGGCATCGTTGAGCAGTCGCATGCCACCCTGCAGGCGGCCGACGTTGCCGACGATGACGGTGCGGGGGCGGCGGGTGAACGCCGTGTGGTCGTCGAGTTTGATGCTGATCCGCATGGGCCTGTCGCGTAGGTGTCTGGCGGCTCCGGCGGCGTAGGCGAGCCAGCCGATGTGCTTTTTCGCGGTGGCGTTGGTCGCGTCGAGCATGTGGGCGTCGAAGCCCATGCCGGCCATCACGGCGAAGCTCTGCTCGCCGACGGCGCCGACGTCGATGCGCCGGCGGCCGCCCTGCAGGACGACCTCGACGGCCGTGGCAACGTCGTCGGTCAGTCCCAGATTGGCGGCCAGCGGGTTGCCGGTGCCGGCCGGCAGGACCGCCAGCGCGACGTCGGTTCCGGCGAGAGCGGTCACGCAGGCCATCACCGTACCGTCACCACCGCAGGCGAACACGAGCTCGGCGCCGTCCGAGACCGCCTGGGCGCACTGACCGGCGCCAGGGTCGTCGGCAGTGGTCTCCAGCCACGCCGGCTCAGGCCAGCCGGCGGCCGTCAGCGCGCCGGAGATGGTCCGGCGCAGCTCGTCGAGGTCGGCCACCTTGGTCGGGTTGACGACGACGGCCGTCTGCAGCACACCGGGTTGCGCCGGCGGGGATGTGATCGGTGCTGACATGGCGGGATGTCCTCGTGGTCGGGGAAAGGGGCGGGAAACAGCGGACGCCGCCACCCTGGAACTCGGGGTGGCGGCGCCGGCCGGTGCGATCAGGAGTTGTCGTCGGCGCGGGTGCCGGCCTTGGCCAGTCCGCGGCTGATCATGTAGCCGATGGTCAGCAGCGTGATGTACAGCCAGGCGCGGTCGGCGCGGAAGTAGTCGGCGCTGCTGCCGTTGTCGCCGTTGCCGTTGCCGTCGGCGACCAGCGAGGCGATGAGGATCGCGACCGTGATGACGACGTATGCGATGAACTCGGTGGTCTTGAAGGCGGCCTTGGTCTCGGCCGGGTGGCGGCGCGCAACCCCGTTGGCGGCGGTCACGTCGTGCCGGGAAGTTCGAGTTTGGGACTGGTCAAGAAATTCTCCAAAAGCCATGAAACCGCGACCGGCACATCGTTTGTCGACGGCATGCGGCTGGCGGAAACAATGGGCCGGATGATCGGCCCGGTCGGCGGCAATTATTTGTCGCTGTCAATTCAGGAGTACCCGGAAAGGTGGGGCTCAAACGGTGCAGCAGGACCTGTTCGGCCGAATGGTTCGACGCTCATCGGCCCGTCCTGTGCCATGGGCGGCGGGCCCGGTCAGCCCGCGCTCCGGGGCAGCCGCTTCGCACCGTCCACGACAAGGCCGTCGATGCCGGTCGCCGTCATGACGAACTGGACCTGCGGCGAGGCGTTCCGGATGAGGATCGCCGCGCCGGGAACAGTCGTGCGTGTGCGGACCAGGAAGTGGCAGAGCGTGGCCCCCGCGAACGTGACTCCGGCGAGGTCGAGGACCACTGCGCGCGGCGCCAGCTCACTCAGGCGGGTGACGGCCGCGGCGAGGACCGGGTCGGCGTCGATGTCCAGCGCGCCGACAGGACGCATCCAGACGGTACGGTCGTCCCGCGCGACGATGGTGACGACACACTTGCTGTTCTCCGGCACCACGATGACACCCCTGTTCGGTTGTGGCGGTCGGCTCAGCCGTGGTCCGGTGCCAGGGCGCGTCGGAGCCGGAGCAGCGACCGGGTGAGCAACCGGGAGACGTGCATCTGCGAGATCCCGAGCCGGCCGGCGATCTCGGCCTGCGTGTGATTGCCGTAGAAGCGCAGGATCAGGATCGTCTGGTCCCGCTCCTCGAGGAGACTCATCGCACGCTCGAGCGAGGCGCGCCCCTCGACCATCTCGTACTCGTGGTCGTTTTCGCCCAGCGTGTCGCCCAGGTCGCGGTAGCCCTCGTGGCCCACCGGCGTGGACAACGACGTCGCGGTGTAGGCGAGCGCGCCCTCCAGGCCTTCCAGCACCTGCTCCTCGGTGGTGCCGAGGTACGCGGCGATGTCGGCGACGGTGGGCGACCGGCCCAGCTCGTGAGTCAGCGGGCCCTGTGACGCGTTGATCGCGAGTCGCATCTCCTGGATCCGGCGAGGCACCCGGACATCCCAGGAACGGTCACGGAAGTAGCGCCTGATCTCCCCGACGATGGTCGGGATCGCGTAGCCGACGAAGTCGACCTTCCGGTCCGGGTCGAACCTGTCCACCGCCTTGATGAGTCCCACGGCGGCGGTCTGGATCAGGTCGTCGGTGGGCTGCCCGGGACGGCGGTAGCGCTGCGCGAGCCGGACCGCCAGGGGCAGCCAGGCCTCGACGGCCCGGTCGCGCAGCGCCGACCGCGCGGGGTGGTCGAGAGGAAGGGAGGACATCGCCGCCAGAACGTCGGACGGCGAGGAGTCGAGCGGGCAGGAAACGCCGAAAATGGGGCCGCCAGCACCTTCAGGCATGAGAGTCCCTCGATCAAAGAGGTCTTCGATGCCGAAGTCTGGGGCAACGGGCTCCCACGGAGCCGCGCATGTCTCAGTGTAGACCCGCCGGTGCGCTTTCGAGCGGTCGGCGGCAACACCGGTCAACCGGCGTGCTGGACCCCGGCGAGCAGTTCGGGCGTGTGGCGCTTGTCGTTCGGGTCGGCCGCGGCGGCCAGCGTCGTGTCGGCCGATGCCCGGCTGGCGTTCGGCGGGACCACCAGCAGGTCGAAACGGTCACGCCCGAAGTCGCTCATGATGGTGATCAGGCCCGCCGGTTGGGAGGTGAACCAGCCCAGACGCACCGCCCGGCCGCCGGCGGTGGCCCGGCGCGGATGGGGGAGATCCCACTCGCCGGCGTTCAACAGCACGTGGGTGATCGGGCCGCGGAGATCGGCAGGGCATCGACCAGCGCGGGAAGCTCCGCGACCACGTCGGTGGACCGGGGCCACCACGCTCCGTCGAGGACGGTGGTGCGGGACGGCACCGGGTCCATTCGCAGGCGTACGGCATCGTCCGGTACTCGTGAAGTGCTGGTCGTGGTCCTCATCAGCGGATTGCCTTCCGGTCGGCGACGTCCGCGCCATCAAAAGGGCGGGCGCGGTGCGCTCGTCGGAGGAGACGTCGAGAAGTCGGTGTCTTTTCACCCTACGTGCGCCCATTTCGGCAGTGCGTATCGTCGGCCGGCCATCGTTGATGACCACGGTGCGCAGAGTCGACGGCGGCGCCTTGGTCATCCGGGTGGCGCCCGGCAACCGGTTTACTGAGTCCGCCCGCGGGTAACCCTTGCAGTACTGCGCCAGCCGCCTCGGGCGGTGACGCGCCGGCCGTCCAGACTCCGCGGCCTCATCGTCAGTTCACGTTTGCCGGGCTCCGCGCCATCGCCGTACCCGGCAAGCAGGTTTTTAGGAGTCGCGCGATGAGCGCATCGGTAATACAGCGGCCGAAGGTCGCCGGCAGTGATTTCGCCGCGCTGAACCGCCAGATCGCCCGGTCCGGGCTGCTGGAACGCAGGCCCGCCTACTACGCCGTACGCATGAGTGTCGTCGCAGTGATGCTCGCCGGTGTGTGGGTCGCCTTCGCAGTGATCGGTTCGTCGTGGTGGAGCATCGCGGTGGCCGGGTTGTTGGGGGTGGCGTTCTCGCAGACGGCCCTGCTGGCCCACGACATCGCCCACCGGCAGGTGTTCCGCACCAAGACGCCCAGCGCCACGGCGGGCCGGATCGCCGCGAACGTCGCTGTCGGGATGAGTTACGGCTGGTGGATGGATAAGCACACCCGCCATCACAACAACCCCAATCACGACGATCTCGACCCGGACGTTCAGCCCGAGCTGTTGATCTGGGCCACCGAGTCGGCGTGGGGCCGGCGCGGGATCAAGGGCTTCGTCAACCGTCATCAGGCGGGGCTGTTCTTTCCCTTGCTGACGTTGCTCAGCATCGACCTGCGCATCTCCAGTATCAAGGCGCTACGTCGTCCGGGTATGAAGCGCCGCGGCCTCGAAGCGGGTCTGATGGCCGGCCATCTGATCGCCTACGTGGCCGCGCTGCTGCTGGTGCTGTCCCCGTTGCAGGCACTGGTGTTCTTCCTCGTGCACCACGCGGTGTTCGGCGTCTACCTGGGAATGACCTTCGCCCCCAACCACAAGGGGATGCCGCACCCGACCGGCGACGAGGACTACCTGCGCAAGCAGGTGGTGACCTCCCGCAACGTCAAGGGTGGCCGGCTGACCGACCTGGCCCTCGGCGGACTGAACTACCAGATCGAGCACCACCTCTTCCCGGCGATGCCCACCCCGAATCTGCCCAAGGCGCAGCCCATCGTCAGGGAGTACTGCGAACGAGCCGGAATCCCCTATGTGGAGACGAGCTTGATCGAGTCGTACCGGCAGGCCCTGCAGCATCTGCACGCCGTCGGCGCCCCGCTGCGGGCGATGTCCCGCTGACGTCCTTTCCGGCCCACCGCCGGAACACTCATGCTTTGCTCTGCAGTCTGGTGGATCCTGCGGGCCGCCGTCAGAGGGGGGACACTGGTCGGCCTGCAGGATCGCCTCGCGCATCCGGCTCCCTGCGTTCGTCCTTGGACGAAGGAGTGAGCGGTGCCCGGGGACACCCACTTCGTAGGAGGCTGCCATCACCGACACCCGACCCAAGAATCCGCGAGCGAACCGGCCGGGACGCCTCGGCCCGGCGGACCGCCGTGCGGCCCTGGCCGCGCCGGGTGAGGCGGACGGATTCGTCAGCCGGACGGAACTCGCCGGCGGTTCGCGGCTGCACGTCCGCCGGCGGTCGGCCGACCCGGCCGCAACGCCTTGGGTGCTGCTGCACGGTCTCGCGGTGTCGCACCGCTACCTGATGCCGACCGCACGCCGTTTGGGACCAGGCTCGGTTTACGTGCCAGACCTACCTGGCTTCGGCCTGTCCGGCAAACCGGCGGTCGTCGCTGATGTCGGTGCGCACGCCGCGACGGTCGCCGCATTGATGGACGCGCTCGGCATCGGCCGCGCCGCCGTGCTCGGGAACTCGTTCGGCGGGCAGGTCGCCGCCGAGCTGGCCGTGCGCCGCCCGGACCTGGTCGGCGCGCTGATCCTCGTCGGACCGACCACCGACCCGGCCGCCGCCACCGCCTGGGGGCAGACCAGGCGGCTGCTGCATGACCTGATTTACGAGGACGTGCGGCAGATTCCCATTCTCGCGAGGGACATCCGGGAAGCCGGAACCCGGCGCATCCGCACCACCCTCCGCCACGCGGTGGCCGACGACATCTACGGCAAACTGCCGGCGATCCACGTGCCGACCATGCTCCTGCGCGGCAGCCGGGACCCGATCGCACCGCACTCCTGGCTCGCCCGCATGACCGTGCGTCTGGAAGGGGTGTCGGTGGTGACGGTCGACGGCGCCGCCCACAACGTCGTGACGACGGCCGGCGCCGAGACGGCCGCCGCGGTCAGAAGTTTCGTCCGGTCCCGGGCGCCGGCGGCCTGAGACACCCCGCCCGGATCAGCGGCCGCCCAGATCCGGGAGAGCCGGCAGGCTGGTGACGATGGTGCCCGCCACCTCGCCGAGGCGCCGGTTGTTGCGCCGGGCGAAGTCACGGATCAGCGTGAACGCTTCGTCCGGGCTCACCGCGCGGGCTTGGGCGACGATGCCCTTTGCCTGCTCGATGACGACGCGGCTGTTCAGGGCCCCCTGCAACTGGCCGGTGAGCACTTCGCCGCGGCGGATGGCGCGTTCCTGCAACAGGCCGATCACGGCGACGTCGGCGAGCGACTGCACGATCTGGGCGTCCGCGTCGTCCAGTTCGGTGGAGCTGCCGAACACGCCCATCGCGCCGATCACCTGCTTGCGCAGCCGCAGCGGGAAGGCGTGCACCGACTCGAAGCCGGCCAGGGCGGCGCGGGGTGCGAACCCGGGCCACTTCTCCGTCGCCGCGGCCAGGTTGACGTTGGTCACCGGGCGGGCGGTGCGGAAGGCGTCGAGGCAGGGGCCGTCGCCGTACTGCAGCTGGAACAACTCCATCAGCCGGGCACTCTCGTCGGAGGCGGCCATGAACGTCAACCGATCGCGGTGATCGGCGAGCATCAGCCCGACCTCACCGGTGTCGAACAGGCCGGCCACCCGCCGGGTGAGCATCTGCAGGAATTCCACCACGTCGAACTCGTCGACGAGTGTGTCGGCGACATCGACGAACAGGGTCGCCAGCCGCTCGGGGGAAACGGTGGTCACAGCGGTATACCGCCCCTTCTGGCGAATACGACTGCGGTCATGACTGGCCGCCGTCGAACGAAACCCTACGCGCGACCACGTCGCGTGCGACGTCTCCTAACGGCTTGTCCTCGGCGTACGCGTAAGCGCGCAATCGGGCCAGCGCATCCACCAAGGAGGTACCCACCTGGACCGCGACCATCCCCTGCGCCTGGAACAACTCCGCGCGCTGCCCCACCACCTCGTCCTCCAGACCGTCGGCGGCCGACCCGGGCACCGCCCGAGCCTGACCGTCGAGCAGCGTCGTCACAGCCACGTCGGCGAAGGTCAGCGCGTCACGGAGCTCCCCGGCCGTCAGGGAACCCGCCTCGCGGCGGAAGACGTCGAGGGCTCCGAGCCGTGCAGCGCCGATCTGCAACGGGAACGCGAACACCGCCCGCACCCCCGTGTCGTGCAGGGCGGACGCGTAGCCCGGCCACCGTCCCATCGCGCCGTCCGCGAGATCGGGCACGAGCACGGGCTGACGACTGGTGACCGCGTCGAGGCAGGGGCCCTCGCCGAGCGTGAACTGCAGCTCCTCCAGCGGCTCGTAGGCCGGCTCGGACACCGCGGCCACGCCCCGCATGCCGTCCCCGGCCAGCACGCTGACCCCGGCGCCGGAGGCGGACAGGGCCCGCCCGGCGGCGGTGCACAGCCGGCGCAGCCGGCCGGCGACGCCGTGGCCGTCGCCGGGACGCGCCGGCTCGTCAGCGACCAGGCGGTGCACCCGGACGGCGCGCTCATCCACGACGCCCACCGGGTGGTCCGCCGCGCCGCGCTCGGGCGGCTCGAGGACGCGGGTGGTCTCTCATGGCTGCACCTCTCCCTCGATCGGGGAACCGCCGAGGTCCAGGGCAGCAGCTTGTCCGAAGTAACTGGTAGGCGTCACCCTACGCCCACGTCGCGGCGCGGGTGAGAAGGCCCGCTCAAGCGGGCCGGTCGCCGGTGCCGCCGGCCGTGGGGCTGGCGGTCGGCTGCGAGCCGCCGGGGCGTACGGGGCCGGCGGCGTCTCGGATGCTGTCCCGGGCGGCCCCGGCAACGACCTGCGAAGTGAAGCCGAATTCCTGGTAGAGCCGCTGGTAGTCGGCGGAGGCGCCGAAGTGCTCGAGGCTGACGATGTGGCCGGCGTCGCCGACGATGTCGCGCCAGCCCTGTCCGACGCCGGCCTCGACGCTGACCCGGGCGCGCAGCGTGGGCGGCAGGACCTCGTCACGGTAGGCGGACGGCTGCTGGGCGAACCACTCCCGGCACGGCATGGAGACCACGCGGACGGTGAGGCCCTCGGCTTCAAGCAGCTCCCGGGCGTCGAGTGCGACCTGCACCTCGGATCCGGTGCCCACGAGGACGACGTCCGCGTCGGTGCCCGCTCCGGCCAGGACGTAGCCGCCACGGGCAGCGTCGGCAGCCGAGGCGTACGCCTGGGGGCCACGCTCGAGCACCGGAAGGTTCTGACGGGAGAGGACCAAGCCGGCGGGCCGGTCGGTGTGTTCGAGGATAGTGCGCCAGCAGACCGCGGTCTCGTTGGCGTCGCCGGGCCGGACGACGTCGAGGCCGGGGATGGCGCGCAGCGCGGCGAGGTGCTCGACGGGCTGGTGGGTCGGGCCGTCCTCACCGAGGCCGATGGAGTCGTGGGTCCAGACGTAGGTGGCGGGAAGCTGCATCAGCGCGGCCAGCCGGACGGCGGGTCGCATGTAGTCGCTGAACACCAGGAACGTGCCGCCGTAGGGGCGGGTCAGGCTCTGCAGGGCGATGCCGTTGAGGATGGCGCCCATGGCGTGCTCGCGGATGCCGAAGTGCAGGGTCCGGCCGTACGGGCCGCCGGCCCACTCGCGAGTCTGCCGGGCGGCCGGGATGAAGGAGGCCTCGCCGGTCATGGTGGTGTTGTTGCTCTCGGCCAGGTCGGCGGACCCGCCCCACAGCTCCGGGAGAACCGGCGCGAGCGCGGTGAGCACCTCACCGGAGGCCTTGCGGGTGGCCATACCCTTCGGGTCGGGCGCGAAGGTCGGCAGCGCCGCCGTCCAGTCGTCCGGCAACTGTCGCTTGAGCAGGCGGTCCAGAAGCGCGGCGCGCTCCGGGTGGGCGCCGCGCCAAGCCTCGAAACCCGACAACCACTCCCGGTGTACGCGGGCACCGCGCGCGACGACCTCGCGCGTGTGCGCCAGGACGTCGTCGTCGACCGCGAACGAGACATCCGGGTCGAAGCCGATCAGGCGCTTCGTCGCGGCGATCTCGTCGGCGCCGAGAGCGGAGCCGTGGGCCTTGCCGGTGTTGCGCTTGGTCGGTGCGGGCCACCCGATGATCGTCCGGAGCTGGATGAGCGACGGCCGGTCGGTCTCCGCCTTCGCCGCCGCGACTGCCGAGCGGAGCGCGTCGACGTCCTCGACATAATCACCGGTCCGGGTCCAGTCGACGGTCTGTACGTGCCAGCCGTAGGCGGTGTAACGGGCCGGGACGTCCTCGCTGAAGGAGATGCCGGTGTCGTCCTCGATCGAGATGCGGTTGGCGTCGTAGAACACCACCAGGTTGCCCAGCTGCTGGTGTCCGGCCAGCGAACTCGCCTCGGCGGTGAGTCCCTCCATGAGGTCGCCGTCGGAGGCGATCACGTACACGTGGTGGTCGAACGGGCTCTGTCCCGGCGCGGCGTCCGGGTCGAGCAGTCCACGCTCGCGGCGGGCGGCCATGGCCATGCCGACGGCACTGGCGAGGCCCTGGCCGAGCGGCCCGGTCGTGATCTCGACACCGCGGGTGTGCCGGAACTCGGGGTGCCCCGGTGTGGCGGAGCCCCAGGTGCGCAGGGCGCGCAGGTCGTCGAGTTCGAGGCCGTACCCGCTGAGGTACAGCTGGGTGTACAGGGTGAGGCTGGTGTGCCCGGCGGACAGCACGAACCGGTCCCGGCCGAGCCACTGGTCGTCGTTCGGGTCGTGCCGCATCACGTCGTGAAAGAGGAGGTACGCCAGCGGCGCCAGGCTCATCGCCGTGCCCGGGTGACCGTTACCCACCTTCTGGACGGCGTCGGCGGCCAGCAGCCGGGCGGTGTCCACGGCACGCACGTCCAGGGCGGACCAGCCCACGTCCTCCGCGATCGGCGCCGGCACCTGCCGGACGAGCGGGGACGGGGAAGGGCGTAACTCGGTCATGGCGATTTCCTCAATCTGGCGACGGAGCGTGAGCCGGACAGCGGTCACGCCGGATGAGCACCCGGCCGGTTGCCGGCGGTGACGTCCGAAGAACTGCTCGAAGGAGGCGAAACGCCATGGATTTACAGCGTGCCCGGCGTGCGGGCCGCTAAACGCCGGAGGACGCCTCGCGGGCCGTGCTCGCGGCGGACGCCCGGACGGCGTACCGTGCATATGTCGCTCCAGACCCCGGTGGCTGACGCCTCGCCGCCCGGCGGAGGACTCCAGGAGGCGACGTGTTGTTATCCCGGATGAGAGACTCGACTCGTGAAGCGACCAGGACATCCGGCCACCGACTGCATCTGCGCGTAGCGTGGCCGATCGGTCGCCGCTCCCGCCGTCGGAGCGAGGCGGCGCTGCCGGAGGACGACCTCGACGACTTCTACGACAACGCGCCGTGCGGCTTCGTTTCAACGCTGCCGGACGGCACGATCGTGAAGGTCAACGCCACCCTGCTCGCCTGGGTCGGAGCGGCCGGCGAGGACCTGATCGGCCGGCGTCGCTTCACCGACCTGCTCACTCCCGGCAGCCGTCTTCGCTACGAGACGCGGTATGCACCCCTACTGCGGCTCCAGGGGGAGACGAGCGGCGTCGCGCTGGAGCTGCAAACCGACGGAGACGCGCCGCTGCCGGTCCTGACCACCTCTACCGTCGAAATGCGCCGCGCCGGCGCTCCGCTGATGATCCGCACCACCGTCTTCGACGCGCGCGAGTGGCGCGCGTACGAGAGGCAGTTGCTGGCCGCCCGGCAGGTGGCCGACCTCGAACGGGACCGGCTCCGGCTGGTGGTCGCCGGGCTTCAACGCAGTCTGCTGCCCACCTCGCTGGCGGTTCCGCCCGGCATGACGACGGCGTCCCACTACCACATGGCTTCCGCCGATGAGGTCGGCGGCGACTTCTATGACCTCTTCCCGCTGTCGGGCGATCGGTGGGGCTTCTTCCTCGGCGACGTCCGAGGAAAGGGGGTGGCGGCCGCCGCGGTGACCGCCGCCGCCCGGTACACCTTGCGTGCGGCCGCCGTCTACGACTCCGAGCCGGTCGCCGTGCTGCGGAATCTCAACACCGTGCTGTACCAGGACTACGCCGCGCCGGGGCACCGGCACTGCACCGTCATCGTCGGCATTCTCGAACGGCAGGGCGGCGGCTACACGGCCACGGTGGCCTCTGGTGGCCACCCGCCGGCTCTCGTCGTGCGCGCCGACGGCTCGGCCGCTTATCACACCACGGACGGAGGCACTCTGGTCGGCATCCTGGCCGAGCCGCGCCTGGTTGCCCGGACGATCTCGCTGGGCGCGGGCGACACGCTGATTCTGTACAGCGACGGCCTGACCGAGGCACGGACTGCCACCGGCGCGCGGTACGGCGACGAGGCGCTGCGGGACTTCGCGCAGGGTCTGGGCCCGACCAGCGCCCCGGTGGTCGTCAAGGCACTGGCCGGCCTGCTCGGCACGTTCGCCCAGGTCGACGACGACGTCGCGGTGATCGCGCTGTCGGTGAACGGGCCCACCTCGCGATCGCACTGAATCGGCGACCTCGAACCGCCCGGCGTTCAGGGGCTGCCGGGGCGGTCCAGCGCCGACCACACCACCTTGCCGGTGGCCAGGGCCGTCGAGCCCCAGGCCGCGGACACGGCGTCGACCAGTTGCAGGCCACGGCCGCCGACACCGGCCGATCCGGCCTGCCGGGCCACGGCGTGGGTGGCTGAGCCGTCGAAGACGGCGATATGCAGGTGGCACGACCGCAACCGGATCTGCAACGTCATCATCGTGTTCGCATGCATCGACGCATTGGTCACCAGCTCACTGATCACCAGTGCCGCGTTGCCGACCAGGCTGGGCTCGTCCCACCGCAGGCATGCTTCGGTGACCACGTCGCGGGCCCGGCGCGCGGCACCGGCGATCGGCAGCAGGTCCTCGGTGATCGACGGCACCGCCACCATCGCAGCCGCCCGGCCGGCGGCGACACTGTCGAAAAGCAGTCTCGGATCCACCGCGCCCGCACCCAGCAGATTCCTCATTTCGGTGGTCGGCGCGCAGATCAGAACCGACACGTCAGGCCATTGCAGCGCCTCGATCATGATGCTCGCGAACAGGGCGATGGTCTCCGTATCGTTCACCGCCAAGGCCGACACGTCGATCAGCACCGCAGCCTGACCCTGCTGCCGTGCTTCTCCCAACAGTCTGTGCAGCAACGTACTGGCCGCCGTGGTCAGGTTCCCGCTCAGGGCCAGGACCGGCAGGCCGTCCTGAACGCCATAAGCCCAGGTCAAGGCGTATCGCTAACGGATGACATCGCTTTCCCTCTGCCGGGCACCCTGTGCGGAGTCACAAGCTGACCAGCCCTAGCCGGGTGCGTTGAACGGAAGTGGACGTCTCCGACATGTGGCGCATGCCCGCCGGTGACCAGAGCAAACACCTGGAGTCGCGCATGTCGTGTCGTCGATCAGCCGGCCCCCTCGCCGCGGCGCTGGTCGCAGGCGTTCTCACCAGCTTGCAACTGCACCGCGCGGGCGAGGTACGAACGGCGAAGGTGTAGGCCGGAGTAGCGTAGGAGCGACCGTAGCGCCACATGGCCTGCGGCTTCCCTGTCACCAGCGCCCGGTCCGGCATCGGCCACCGGAGCCCTGCATTCGGCAGACCGACGAATTTCCTGGGAGAACCACCATTACGATCGCCACCACCACTCAGCCGTCCGCTGAGCTTTCTTCTCCGGCCGTTCGCTCCGACGCCCGCCTGCGGATCGCGGGACGCACCATGTCGTACACGACCGCGGGCGCGGGGGAGCCGCTGTTGTTGCTCCACGGCCTCGGCGGCACCCGTCGTACCTGGGACCACCTGATCGACGCGCTCGCCGCCACCCACACCGTCATCGCTCCGGATCTCCCCGGCCACGGCGACTCCGACGCACCGGGTGGTGACTACTCGCTCGGAGCGCACGCTACGGCCGTACGGGACCTGCTGGTCGCCCTCGGCCATGCGTCGGCGACCGTCGTCGGCCACAGCCTGGGTGGCGGGATCGCGTTGCAGTTCGCCTATCAGTTCCCCGACCGGGTCAGCCGGCTCGTGCTGGTCAGCAGTGGTGGGCTCGGTTCTCAGCTGACCCCGATGCTGCGCGGCGCGACGCTGCCGGGCGCGCAAGGTTTCGTGGCGGCGCTGGCCCGTGTGCCGCAGCCGGTGACCCGCCGGGTGCTGCCGCTGTTGACAGCGATGATGCCAAGCCTGCTGGCCGGGCCGGACGCCGACGCGGTCGCCGAGGGCCTTCAGCTGCTCACCCACCGCGGCCGGCGCCAGTCGTTCGTGCGGACGGCACGCGCCGTCATCACCTGGCGGGGACAGGCCGTCAACGCCACCGAGCACCTCAACCAACTCTCCGGGCTGCCGGTGCTGCTCGCCTGGGGCAGCGACGACAAGACGATCCCGCCGCACCACCACCGCGCCGCGGCGGACCTGCTCACCGAGCCGTACCTGGTCGAGATCCCCGGCGCGGGCCACTATCCGCACGAGACCGCGCCGGAACAGCTCCTGCCTACGCTGCTGCGTTTCCTGGCGGTCACCGAGCCCTTCCGGTACACCGAGGCCCGCTGGCGACAGCTCCTGGCTTCGACGCCGGGTTGACGATCCGCGGCTCCCTCGGGGGTCAAGCGGTTCCACGCCGGCGGGCCGGCCGGTCGGGCAGTAGGCGTTCCTCGAGGGCGAGTTCACGCTCCAGCACGCGCAGTCCCTCATCGGGCAGCCGGCCGGCGTCCCGCCGGCGTAAAAGCTCCTCCAGCTGCGCGGTGATCGCCACCTGCCGAACGTGCAGGGCAGCTTCGTAACGAGGCGAGACCGGCGAGACCTTCGGGTCGCTGTCCTGGAGCGCGGCCAGCCGTCTCCGATATCGGGCCAGCCGGGCGTGTCCCGCTCATCGTGTCGATCAGGTAAGGATGATTTCGGCGCGAAGTGCGCCGTGACCGGTCCCCGCGTATCGTCGTCGGTGTGGCCGGTCAACGGCCGGCGCCCCAGCCCTCGGCGTGTGGAGATCTGTGCACGTAAGGGGTTGGCCATGAGGCGGCACTCGACGTCCTGCTGCACCGTCATGGTCACGGCAGGCCCGCAGTCACCCGCGGGTGGACCTCCGTGAAGCCGCGGCTGCGGGGTTGGCTGCATGCCGGCACATTTCCTGTGGCCGTGGCTGTTGGGGCGCTGTTGACGGTGCTGTCCCCGGGCGCTGGTCCCCGGCTCGCGTTGGCGCTGTTCACGGTGTCGTCGGCGTTGTTGTTCGGCGTCAGCGCCCTGTATCACCGCGGTCGCTGGACCGGGCGGGCCTACAGCGTGTTGAAGCGGCTGGACCACGCCAACATCTTCTTGATCATCGCCGGCACCTACACGCCGTTCTGCGTGCTCGCATTGCCGCCGGGCCAGGCGCGGGGCTTGCTGTGGATCGTCTGGGGCGGCGCGCTGGCGGGTGTGGCCTTCCGGGTGCTGTGGGTGGGCGCGCCCCGTTGGCTGTACGTGCCGGTGTACGTCGCCCTGGGATGGGTTGCGGTGATGTACCTGCCCGGATTCCGGCAGACCGGCGGCGCGCCGGTGGTCACGTTCCTCATCCTCGGTGGCGTGCTCTACACTCTCGGCGCCGTGGTCTACGGCGTCAGACGGCCCGATCCCAACCCGCGTTGGTTCGGCTTTCACGAGGTCTTCCACGCCCTTACCGTCGCGGCCTTCATCGCTCATTGCATCGGCATCTCCATCGCCCTGCGTGGCGCCGTCGCCTGAGCGCCCGATTGCGGAGCCGGCCAGGTCATTGTGGGTTGGCCACGATCGGTGGGCGTACTTATTGCCGTAGTTCACCCCTTATCGGCAGGCCTTGAGGAGATCTTGTGCCCGTTGTCGCGCTGACGTTTCTGGCCGAAGCCGCTGCCACCTCCATGCCATGCTGGTCGCCTGCCGATCGGAGCGCGGAGATGATGAACCGTCTGCGGCACCCGTTCCGGACTCAGCCGGATGACGACCACCACGACACCATGCCGGACACGGCTTGACAGCCAGGTCAACGGCGCCGCTCACGGCAGCACCGGCGCCGCCCGCGAGACGATCATGACGTCCGGTCGGGGTCACGGTACGGCGCACACGGCGGTGATCATCGAGTCGGACGACGACCTGCTCACCGTGCTCGTACCGGAGCTGCTGCGCTCGGCCGGCCGCTACGGCGAGATTCTGCTCGTCGTCGGCTGAGGACACCCGTACGGTGCTGGCGGAGCACCTCGGCGAACTCGGCAGCGTACTGGGCTGGGGGTGACCCTTCGGCGTTCCACCAGCGGCTCGGATTCGCCTACGAAGGCTTCCGCCGGCTGTTCTCGACGGGGTCCGCGCCACCCTGGGCGCGATATATCTCTCGTTGGAGTGAACGCGCCCAACGACGGGAAGCTGCCGCAGCCCGTACGCGCTCTTGCGACCCGCGCAAAAGGAGACGGCCTTTGTGCCAGCAAGTGAACGTCTCTACCAATTGCCAGGGGTAAGCTCCCAAACATTCTATCTAATCATAGATCGCGAACCGACAAAGCCCAGGACCGCGGTGTCAGGCCGGTACATCGGAAGACAAGATTCGAGGTATCAGAAGACAACAAAACGATGCACACCCCTTGGCACGCCATGACTTGCACCGAATTCGTCATTGTCGACACCGGCGCCTTCACCGCAGAGCAGCTCGCAGCCGTGAGCGCTCGCATGTGCGGCCACCCGCTGGCTTGGGACGGTCGAACAAGTAGGCCGGCGCCGGTGCGCCTTGCCTTTCAGGCGATTCAAGACCATCCGCAGCGAACGAGAGGTCAGCAACGGCCTGGCATGCGGATCGGCGAGAGGGGATTCCGCGGCAACAGTGTGCGGATTGCCCGTCTGTAGTCTCAGCGTACGGCCGATCTGACAGAAGTCGAGAGGCGAAAGGCCAGGTCAGATATGATGTGAGAGAGCAATCAGGCGCTGCCTCCATGGACCCCTTTACTCGGCTGAGTATACTTTTCAGTGACCTGGTAAAACGTTTGTTAGCACGTCGCTGGGCCCTCGAAATGCTGGGGGTCAAGGGGTCGCAGGTTCAAATCCTGTCAGCCCGACGTTGTGAAAGGCCAGCTCAGCTGGCCTTTTTCATTTGCCAGCGTAACTGTATTTCGATCATCGCGACACGCATTTTTGCACGAACGCGCGTACGGTTTACGCATCTGTCGTTGATCGGCTCTTCCTTTTCCGCTTGTGGTGCGGTGCTGCTTCGGGTCCTGCTTTCCTGGGGCGGGGCGCTGAGCTGGGGATACGTGACTCTGGGTGGTTGGCTCGGGTTCCGAAGGTGGCCGTGGTTATCGAGGACGCTGCTGTCTACTGTGGATGATCGTGACACTTGGAAGACACGGACGCTCGTACGGTGATCTTGGGTGGTGAGCCGGTCGGGCCGGTGATTCCATGATCGCGCTTGGTGGCCGGATGTAAAAGTTGACGGTGGTTGTCCCGGGTTGTCGGTGGTTGTCCCGTCGGTCGGCTGGTGTGCTGGGGTAGGCGCCGGTCGGCCGGTGTGGTCGTGGGTTGGGATCGATGTTCTGCCCGATAGGGGAGTGGGCGAGTCGCTTCGAGCCCTTGGTCTCGTAGGTGTTTGCGTCGGTGCCGAGCGTGCGCGGACGGCGTTGGGGTGGGCGGGTTGCCGGGGTGGGCTCCTGCGCGGCCGGCTTGTTGCCGCTGTCGTCGACGTGGCGGCGATGAGCGTGGACCGCTGACCCGCGGTCCTCACGCTTCGTGCAACGGTGGCTGCTCGAGCGGCATGATCGACGCACGGATCTGCCGATGAGAGTGCGCCGAGGTCGATGTCGGTGTCAGCGCTGAACGCGCCGGTCGTAGTCGCGCTGGCGGGCCTGGATCTCGGTCGCGTTGGCGACTGTCCAGTCGTAGAGGTGGCCGAACGGCTCGCGCAGGGACTCGCCCAGCGCGGTCAGCGAGTATTCGACGCCGACCGGCGACATCGGCAACACACGGCGCTCGATCATCCCGTTGCGCTCGAGACGGCGCAGGGTCTGCGTCAGGACGCGCTGGGTCACACCCTCGAGGCGGCGCTTGATCTCGTTGAACCGGCGTGGCTCGGTCAGGACCGCCATGACCATCATCGACCACTTGTCGGCGATCTGATCGAGGATGGGCCGGCTCGAACAGTCGGACCGGAACCCAAGGTCATGCTCGGCAATGGCTCGATAAACGGGCTCAGAAGTGGCCACGACGGTATCCTCCATGATCCCTGGGATGCCTAAAGTGCGTCATTGACCCAGCTCAGAGCAGGTTTCACAGTAGGTATACATCAGGAACCAAGATCCTGGCGAATACCACGGAGGAACTATGGATCACGACGCGTACCAGACCTTGCGGGTCAGCCAGAAGGACGGAGTCGCCCGCGCCACGATCGACAACCCACCGATCAACGTCCTCAGCGTCGCCGTCATGACCGAGCTGCGGCACTTACTCACCACGCTGGCCGGCGACGGCGCCGTACGCGTGATCGTGTTCGATAGCGCCGACCCGGACTTCTTCCTTGCCCACGTCGATATGACCGCCACCCCCGAAGCCCTCGCGGGCCTGATGGCGGACCTGCCGGACGGCGTCAATGTCTTCCAGGCCCTCGGAGAGCAATTGCGCCACCAGCCGCAGGTGACCATCGTCAAGCTCGCCGGCAAGGCCCGCGGCGGCGGAGCCGAGTTCGTCGCCGCCGCGGACCTGGCGTTCGCCGCGATCGGCCGGGCTGGGCTCGGCCAGATCGAAGCTCTTATGGGCATCGTCCCCGGCGGCGGTGCCACGCAGTACCTCACTGAGCGCATCGGCCGCAACCGTGCTCTGGAGGTCGTGCTCGGCGCCGAGCTGTTCGATGCCGAGACCGCCGAGCGGTACGGCTGGGTCAACCGCGCCGTCCCCGCCAGCGAGCTGGACGAGTTCGTCGACCGCCTCGCCGGCAACATCGCCGCGCTGCCCGACGGCGTCGTCGCGGCGGCCAAACACGCCATCGTCCCGAGCGAGCACGTCGAAGGCCTGGCCCGGGAGAACGACGCGTGGGCCGGACTCGTCTTCCGCCCCGGCACAGCGCAGCTCATGGGCGCGGGGCTGGCAAATGGCGCGCAGACCCGTGACGGCGAACAGGACCTCGAAGGTCTGTTCCGTGGCCTCGCCGCGTAGGGAAAGCTGTCGCGGCCGCGCTCTCGCCGTCGCTACGTCGGAGGATCGAGAAGTGAACCCCAAAGCCTCCAGGCGCAGCGGAACGGTGACTATCGGACTCGTCAACCGCTTGATCACGTGAGCACATCTGCCGCGTCGAGGGCGTTGGCGCTCTTGCCGGCGGCGACGCACCGTGAGTCATGGCTACCTCTTCTATCTCCCAACGGCTTGCTGTGGCCGGCGACGAGCGCATGGCTGCACGCAGCCACGGCCGCGTACCTGGGCCGGTACCGCGGTGAGTCCCGAGTGCACACCGGCTCCGACCTCAGAACTTTCCTGACCTGGTGTTCAGAGCACGACCTCGATCCGCTGAACCTCGGCCGGACCGAGATCGAGCGCTACATCCGCTGGTTGCAGGAGGTCCGCCGCTACCAGCCCTCGACGGTAGTGGCCCATCCCGCTGACTGCCGAGCGGCCGCCCGGCGCGCCTCAACCACAGTCGCCAGAGTGCGATCGGGCGTGATCGGCACCCGGACATAGCCGAGATCAGTGCCTCGTGTGTCCCTCGAGGCGCTCAACCCGGATGTGCAAGCTCAAAGACCTGGAGGGCGTCGAAAGCCGCGGACCCGATCTCGAAGGCCTGGCAGTGAACGTGCTCCTGGGTGACAAGGTAGCCCTGCACGAAACATTCGGGAAACAACAGCAAATCGACCTGCGTGGCAGCAGCCCGTTCAGCGAAGCGCTGCACCACCTTCACCGCAGCGTCCACATCGCCGAGGATCTCCGGTGTCTGGCAAACCCCGATCCGCACCACCCGATGCTATGGGGAACTGCTTAACCCCCTCCTGCGCCCAGCGGCTCCCGGTGAAGGACACGCATTCTCACCTGCGGGCGTACGCGACCGCGGGCCGGGGGGTGGGCAGCGTGGGCTGGCCTGCGGAGGTAGCCGAGGGCGTCGAGGTCCCCGGCTCTGGGCGGCGTTACTTTCCGTTCCGGTCTCCTTGACGGAAGTCGGTGATCAGGCGGGCCACCAATGGCCGCAACGCGGCTGACCTCGCGCGCCGCCAGGAGGAGATCCTGAGGTTGAAGGTGTCCGGGACTGTGGCGGCGCGGATGCACCACATCCCGGCTAATCCCACAACGAAGCGCGACGCCTCGGGCGGCAGCGTCCGCAGCAGCTGATAAGCCCGGTCCGTAGCTACTCGCGGCCCGCCGACGTGTCCGGTGGCGACCACGTCGGCGGCCAGCTGGGCAAGGTCGATCCACGCGGCGCCGGCCGCAGCGTAGGCCCAATCGACTAAAACCGCCGAGCCTTTGCCGGCGTCGACTGTCGTGTTGTCCAGACGCAGGTCCCGGTGAACCAACGCGTCACCGGCTGTCCAGTTCTCCCACCCGGCCACCACGTCGGCCGCCGGCCCTACGTAGGCCGCCTCCCAGTCGTCGTTCGCGCCGGTCTCGGCCGAGCGGGCCCAGCCGTCGAAGTCGAAGATGCGCTGCGCGACGGGCGGCAGGCTGCCGGGTGCCCGGTGCCAGCTCGCCGTCCGGCATGCGTGCGCCACAGCCTCGATCGAAGCGTCGGTCCAGGCCGTTGCGGTCGCGCCGGCGGCCCAGGTAGTGGCCAGGGCAGCCCACGGCCCGTACTCGACGGCGGCGAGGCGCCGCGGCGCCGGCACCGACCTCGGCAGGACATCGAGAATCGCGGCCTCCTGCAGGATCATCTTGTGGTTGTGCGCCCGGACCTCAGCCGACGCCGCCTTGACGAAAACCTGTCGTCCGTCGGCCAGCCACAGGCCCGCGGCCGGACCAGGCGACATACCACCGTGCAGATCGCTATGACGGACAATCGCGGCGCCGAGCGCCTCAGCGACGGCCGCACGCACAGGCTCCGGCGTGTCGGCCCACCCGGCCCGAGGAGTGAACGTCACGCCGCATCGTATGCCGGGCCCGCACCGGGGACTGGACACGAACCGCGTGGCACGACCGTGAGCGATTCCAAGATCAGGCTTGGTGCGCCAGCCATCCGGCCCGGTGCTCCTTGACGACTAACGGCGCGGATCTGCCGACGTGAGTTTACGTGACTCGGGTGAAGTTGGCGCTTCTCGGCCGAATTCATCGGGCCGTGGGAATCGCAGTAGTCATCGCGCATAGCCGCACTCGTCGTGGACCCAATGGTCGAGGTAGGAAGACCTCCGTTCAGGTAAATGCACGACCTCCAGCCACTCGGCTGACGCCCGCTTCATCTGTCGGACCGCGAGCACATCCTGCTCCGGTGATCCCGTCCCAGGAGCGTCCATCGCGTCAGTCAGTTCCCCCCAGATCAACGCCAGAGCACCAGAAACCTCGGACAGCTCGTCGACATCGCAGCTTACGGACAAGCCTGCAGCCGCGAGACCCGCGAAGTACGTACCCGCCTCATAGGTCTGGTCGTTGCCCTCAGCGTCAAGAACTCGGCGGGCCTGGTCTACGGTTGCTGCCAGGAAGCCGGGGAACCCAGTTTCCTGGCGCCAGTCCCATTCTAGTTTCACGCCCACAAATTACCGCTCTGCAATCGGTGACAACCCCGGCGGCGAACTAGCATGCCGCGAGTCGTGCGCGCTGACCCATGTCCTCGTCATCGGTTAGGTCGGTCAAGCGCTGGTCAGAAGATGAGCGGTGGGCGAGTAGTCAATCTTCCAGTCCGCGTAGACGCCGAGTGTGCCGTCAACGAGGCAACGCAGCCCGACACTGATCCACCGGACTTCCCGGTCTGCCGCACGCGCGAAGCCGAGCGCAACCGCGAACGTGTCGGCGCCGCACGGGCACTCACACGGCCCAAGTTCTGCCTCGTCGGCGTATGCAGCGCTGTCCGCCAGGTACACGCCGGCGCCGCAGGCGACGCACACGCGCTCGGCGCAGCCTTCTTCGTCGTCGATCGCAACGCGAAAAGACCGCCCCGAACAAACAGCGCACACCGATTCAACGACCTCCTCGACGGCATGACCGCCGGCTCGGAACCTTCGCAGGTAGTCCGTCATGTCCTCGCCGCGCCAGTGCTGGCCAGAGGTGTCGATCGCCACCGCCGCATCCTCGTGCTGTAGCGGCCGATCAGCAACCTCAGCACGAGCATCCTCTTCTGCCGCCGTCCGCGGGCAGCAACCAGTACTGGTGGTGACCCGGCCTCGACGGGCTGAGTGCCGGACGAGCGAGAGCGGTGCGTGGCTTATCGGTTGTGCGCCGACTCAGCCAGAAGTATCCCGGCCCTGCACCTGCACCCAGCGGCTCATGTAGTGGTCGACCACTTCTCGCACCTGGCGGCGGACGTCTGTGTAGCTCATGTCGCCCATGCCCTCCGCCTCGAGTACCGCGTCGGTAAAGGCGTCCACACCCTCTGGAGGCGACTCGAGAAGACGGCGGCTGTCCTCGGGCGAAAGGCAGAACCCCAGCCGAATACATAGCTCGTTGAGCAGACGTTGAACGTCGGAATCCAGGTCGTCGCGATAGCCCACAAGGCGAGCATGCCTGGAGATCCGCGCAGAATCGGCCCAGTTGACGCCAACTCGCGAGCGCTCTTTATGCCGGGCGGACGGTGCGTCTTAAAGCAACGCCTTCATCTGCCGCGTTCATGCGCGGCTCCAGCGGTCGCAGGCATCGATGGAACGGTCAGCCGGCGTCGCGCCTGTTGGCGTCACGTGAAGTTCGTGCTGGTGCGGAACCTCTGGTGTTAGCTTCTGGTTGTGGCTGTAGTCGGATATGTCCGCGATGACGAGTACTGGCCGGAGTTCAGCACAGTGGTCGTCCGTGATGGCGTGATGGCTGGCGACGACGAGTACGTGTGCCCGCCGAAAGCATTGGACGAGGGCGGTCTGCGCATCGGGTTCGGCACGATCGGCCGTGCCGGGGCCGGCTGGATGCAGCTCGTGTGCACCTCAGGGCCCCAGCGCGTGATCTTGGAGGTGCACGATCAGCGGCCTCCGCCGGTCGGCGCAGAATGGGCGGAGGCTTTCGAGACCCCGTACCGGTCGGGATCAGCATCGGTGGGTTTGACACACATGACCGACGGTTGGGCACAGCAGGCGGTGTCGTTGCCGAGCGGGGAGAAATATCGGGTGCAGGTGAGCCACCGTTGGCTCCAGGCCGGCGGAGGCGAGTGGCGGCTGCGGTGGTGGCCGCAGCATCGTGAACGGCCGCCGCGCTGGCTGCGCCGGGCAAACACCGCCGAGCGCAACCTCAAACCTTCACAACTCGCGGCGGACGCCTTCGCCGTGGCGGCCTGGTCTCCGGCGCACGAGATCGCCTGCACAGTCGATCAGCTAGCGCAGCGGCTGCTGGCCGCGCCTGATCAAACTGCGGAGGCAATCACCCATGCCGCCGATCGTGAATGGTTGACCTTCGACGAAGCCCTCCCCGCCGGCAGCACCATCGTATTGCGCGTCCCCGACGGTGCCGAGGTTGCCGACCCGGACGCGCTGCTGCGTCGACGGTTGAAGCGTGCAGGGTGCGGCCCGGGCACTACTGTTTCGCCTGTCGATCCTGGCCCACCTGATCGGCGAAATTTGATCGGCGGACTCAGCTACCTCATGCCGTCTCAAGACTCCCAGAACGAAACCCCTCCTCAGTCACCGGACGAATACTGATTCCCACATTGGTGCACATTTCGCGGTTCGGCGCCACGAGATGCTGACGCACTGATCTGCCGCAGTCCGCTCCTGCGTCCGGCAAACCCTCTGGCCCAGCCATCCTGCTGAGTGCAGACTTGGCGCGTGCCAACGCTGCCGCCCATCCGACGGGTCCGGTTCGACATTCGCCCGTGGGGCGACAACGCCGACCCCGCCCGCGAGCTACTTCCGTTCGTCGACAACGTCAGCCTGGTCGAGCTGGTGTCGGGCTATGAACACGCAGCCGGCTTCGATGTTCCAGGCGCGTACGCCGGGCTGGTGCTCGACCACTTCAACTTCGGTGATCTGATCGCCTACCTCACCGCCCGGCCGGACGCCGCGTATTCGACGGGCAGAGGTGTGATCGCTCTGCTCGGTTGTGACTGCGGCGAAGTGGGTTGCTGGCCGTTGGAGTCGCAGGTGCTCATCGAGGACGACTTCGTCACCTGGCGCGGTTTCGGGCAGCCGTTCCGTCCTCGACGCGATTATGGACGCTTCGGCCCCTTCACTTTCCGTAAGGATCAATACGAAAGCGCGGCCCGTGAGGCGGCTGGGGCAGTACCTGAATCCTGCTCTTGAGTCGCTCGGTCGGCTACTCGCGGAGACCGGACCCCAACGCACTGTCATGCCGCGATCCGCGCGCTGCAGCGGATGGTCGAAGGTGCTCAGCGCGCGTCGTCGAACTTCGGACTCGGCTCTAAGCAGGGCCGCTCAAGCGAGGTATTCATGATCGTCCTTGTGTCCAAGATCGATGAGTCGTAGTCTTCCCTCGCCGTAACGGCATTCACGGGGGTCTGTATGGCTGGTCTTGTCGCGTCCCATGCTGTCCACATTCGGCGGAGTTCTGCGCTCGTGGCCGTCGTCGCCGCGGTAGCGGCGGTGACCGTTCACGCATCACCAGCCGGCGCCTCACCGCGTCCGGTCGGCGTCGCTGGTTCCGCGCGACAGCCTCTTGCATCAGCGGATCCTGCCGCGGACGCCTCCCAGCGCGCGGCCGCGACCGGCCAGCGGGTCGAGGTCGTCGAAGCGAGGGACGAGTACTCGCAGACGTTCGCGAATCCGGACGGCTCCTTCGTCCTTCAGGAATCGACTGCTCCGCAACGGGCGCGCGCGGCGGATGGGAGCTGGTCCGACCCGGATCCCACGCTGGTGCCTCATCCCGACGGCTCGGTAGGGCCACGTGCGGCTGTCACCGGCCTTGCGTTCGCCGGCAAGGGTGACGGTTCCGGCCTGATCCGGCTTTCTCGCGCCGGTCAGGCCGTCACGGTGGATTGGCCGGGGAGCCTACCTACGCCGCAGATCATCGACGACACGGCGGTCTATCCCGAGGTTCTGCCCGGTGTGGACCTTCGACTCACGGCGACCGTCGAGGGGTACCGGCAGGTCCTGGTCGTCAAAACCCCGACCGCGGCTGACAACCTTGAGCGGTCCCCGGTGCGGTTCACGATGCACGGAACCGGGGTCCGGGTCGTGTCTGGGCCCGGCGGCGGAGTACGCGCCGTCGACGCCGACGGCAATGCCACCTTCAGCGGACCTGCCGGGTTGATGTGGGACTCGACCGGCGATAACGAGACCCCGGCGACCGGCAAGAAGACCGCGAAGGTTGCGGCGGGCGACGGGACCGAGCCCGCGCAAGAAGTTGGTCCCGACTCGGTCGACGGCCCGGATCTGGACGACAAGTCCGCCGAGTTGCCCGTAAGGATCAGCGACGGATCCGTGTCCGTCGTACCGGATGCGAGTCTCCTGCAGGCCGCGAGCTACCCGGTCTACATCGACCCGCCGGTCGGGCTGAGCGCCTCGAAGCGGACCGTCGTGACGTCCAACGGCCACCACTATTGGCAGTTCGACAACGACTACGATGAGGACAACCACCGTGACCGTGGTCGCGGCGTGGGCCGTTGCAGTTCCCAGGTGACCAACGGCGTCGGCATCATGTGTGCCTCCCCGGCGTTCACCAGCCGGATGTTCTTCTCGTTCAGCCGGTCGAAGCTGGCCGGGAAGATCGTGCAGGACGCGACCTTCCGGCTGACGGAGACGTGGTCGTTCACCTGCACGCCGTCGTGGGTGAATCTGTATCGCACGTCCGGGGACATCTCCGAGGCCACCCGCTGGCCGGGTCCGTCGACCGTCGATCTGCTCGGCGATCGGAAGGTGTCGCACGGGCGTGGTTCGGCGTGTGATCCTGACCAGCCGGCTGCGGCGGTGGAGTTCAACGACAACCCGGACGAGAGCAACGAGAACCTGACGTCCACGGTCGCGAACCTGGCCAAGGGCACGTGGTCCACGTTGACGGTCATGCTGCGTGCCAATGACGAGTCGGATCCGAACAGCTGGAAGCGGTTCAAGAACGACGCGACTCTGCAGGTGACGTACTTCCCGGCCCCGGGCGTACCGACTGGCGTCGGCGTGCAGGCCACCAACGACCCCAAGTCGGTCACCTGCCGCGACTCCGCACATGCCGTGACGGTTGCCGACCCTACGCCGCCGGTGAGCGCGACGGTGCAGACGTCGGTCCAGCCGACAAGTAGCGAGAGCAAGGGTTCCCTGCGCGCCGGCTTCGAGGTGCAGGCGTACGACACCACGAAAAAGTCCTGGGGCAAGGTCTGGGGCCAGGACGTGCCGGGTAGCGGCTACGCCGTCGACGGTACGAAGGAATCTCCGCAGACCAGCACCTTGGCCGATGGCAAGAGCTACCGCTTGCACGCGCAGACCGTGTCGCACGGCAGCTACGGCGGGAAGACTCAGGATCCGCGATCGGCGTTCTCCGGCTGGTGCTACTTCACCGTCAACTCCAAGGCCCCCAAGGCGCCGGTCATCGTGCCGGACGCGCACGGGCCCTACACCGAGTGCACCGCGAACGCCTGCGCGCCCGGCGGCGGTCCCGGTGTCAAGGGCGCGTTCACGTTCCAGCCGGACCCGGCCGACAAGGACGTCACCGGGTACCGCTGGACGCTGACCGGCGGCAAACCGCACGACGTCACCGGAGCCGCCGTCACCGTCAGTGACGTCACCCCGCCGATTGCCGGCACTTTGCTGCTCACCGTGGAGGCCAAGGACCTCCCCGATCGGTACGGGCCGCCGAAGGTCTTCTCGTTCAAGGTCGAAACTCCCAGCGGCCCGGTGGGCCGCTGGCAGTTCGGCGAGACATCGGGTACGAGCGCAGCCGACACCGCCGCCGACGGCATCCGGCACCCGCTGACACTGGCCACGGGAAGCTCCTTCGACACGCGGGCGCGCCGCGGGGACACCGTCGGCGACCATGCCCTGGCAGTGGACGGCAAGACCGGGTATGCGGCCACGAGCCAGCCGGTCGTCAATACCGCGACGTCGTTCACGATCGCCGGGTGGGCGTACCTGACTGACACAGGCCGGGCGCAGAGCATCGCGAGCCAGACGGACGGCGCCGGTACGGGCTTCAACCTGGGCTACCAGCCGGCGACCGGCTGGGTCTTCGACTGGCACCGCGCCCCCGCCGGGCAGACCGCCAAGATCGCGCGTTCCGTCGCTCAGGTCACGGCCACCCCGGCGAAGGTGTGGACCCACATCGCCGGCAGCTACGACGCGACCGCCAAGACGGTGCAGCTCTTCGTCAACGGCCGGCCCCAAGGCACCCCCGTGCCGGTGGCCGCCGACCTGACACCGATCCTGACCTCCGGGGGACTGCAGATCGGCCGGGGCGGCGACACCGCCGCGCCGGGGGAGTACACCGGCGGGCTGATCGACGAAGTCGAAGTCTGGAACCGGGCGCTGGCCGCGGACGAGATCCGCCTCGACGCCCAGCTCGTCGGCCCGGACGGTACTTCCGCGACCGTGCTGGCCGGCGCCTGGCTGGCAGATCAAGGCTCAGGCACCTCGATCGCGGACACCTCCGGATACTCCAGGTCCGCGATGACCCTCAACGCCGGCGCTGCGCTCAGCGAGGAAGGCGTCGTTGTGCTCGACGGCACCGCCGGCTACGCGGGCGCTGCCGGGCCGGTCGTCGACGAGAGCGCCTCCTTCACCGTCACCGCCCGCGTACGCCTTGACGCCGCCGCCATCGCGCAGAAGCCGGCCGGATACCTCGCCCAGATCGCCGGGCAGCAGAGCTCCGGCGAGAGTTCGTGGGGGCTCTGGTACCGGCTCGACTCCGTGGCCGCCGGCGTACCCCAGGGCCGCTGGTTCTTCGGACGCACCGCCATCGACGGCTCGTCGCGTGTGATCGGCAGCGGCGAGGCGCACAGCGCCGACACCGTCGACCTGAGCGCCGACCCGGTCGTGCAGGTGACGGGCGTCTACGACGCCCTGGACGACAGCCTGCACCTGTACGTGGGCGAGCAGGAGGAGATCGCCGACGACTTGCCGCCGACCTTCCCGTACGTCCAGCGCGGATCCGGCGAGCTGTCCATCGGCCGCGGCCGAGCCGGCGGGACCTGGGGCCGATACCTGCCCGGCCAGGTCGGCGAGGTCCGCATGTGGGCCGGCGCGATGACCCGCAAACAAATCATCACGCAGATCCTCGACATCTGCACGACCGACTGCGACACCGAGTGACCACCGCTGCCAGACGACACGACGGGGGAGAAATGAACGGGTGGAACGCCGGCCGCGGTACACGGCGCAAGATGTACGCGGCGGCGACCGCATGGCTTCTGACGGTCACGTTCGTCGGGCAGCCGACGGCGGCGCTGGCCGCGGCCGGGCTCGGGACTCCGCCACTGCCTAAGCCCCACGCTGACAAAGTCGTACCGGTCAAGCCCACCGCCGAAGGGCGGCGGGCGCTGGCACGGGCGTCCACCGCGCACGCGGCCACCGATGCAGCGGCGCAGCGGGCGCGGCTGGACCAGGCCCGTCCCGCCGTGTGGCCGACGGCTGCCACCGCGACCTTGA
The DNA here is from genome assembly GCF_016464385.1 of Nucisporomicrobium flavum. Lineage (GTDB taxonomy): Bacteria > Actinomycetota > Actinomycetes > Mycobacteriales > Micromonosporaceae > Actinoplanes > Actinoplanes flavus_A. The sequence continues at coordinate 28,532 of NZ_JADMLH010000034.1, forward strand.
CCATCTCAGGGACCGGCACGGCCACGGCCACGCCCGGCTCGCTTCCCGTGACGGCCGCCCATGAGCCGACAGGGGAGCGATCCGCCGCAGTCGACGTGAGGGTGCGGACCTTCAGCCGCGCCCAGGCCCGCCGAGCTGGTGTGGACGGCGTTCTGCTGTCCGTCGCCTCCGAGGGCGGCACCGCTGCGAATATGACGGTGGGCGTCGGATACGCCGGCTTCGCCGGCGCCTACGGCGGTGACTTCGGCGGCCGCCTCACAGTGAGCCACCTGCCGGTCTGCGCGCTCACCAGCCCTGAGCGAGCCGCCTGCCGCACTCGCACGCCGGTGCCGTTCCACAACCGGCGTACCGAGCAGCGCGTCGATGCCAAGCTGACCCTTCCCGCCGCCAAAACCCAACCCATGCTGTTGGCTCTGACCGCGGGCACCAAGTCGGGCGCAGGAAGCTTCAGCGCCACACCACTGTCCGCGTCGTCAACGTGGCAGGCCGGCAGCTCGTCCGGCTCCTTCGCCTGGAGCTATCCGCTGAAGGCCCCGCCGACGGCGGCCGGACCGATGCCGGATCTGACAATCTCCTACGACTCCGGCCGAGTCGACGGGCAGACCGCATCGTCGAACAATCAGGGCACGACCGTCGGCACCGGTTTCGACATCACCTCCTCGTACATCGAGCGGTCCTACAACTCGTGCGACGACGATGGGCACAAGGACAAACACGACCTGTGCTGGAAGTACGACAACGCCAGCCTCGTCCTCAACGGCAAGGCCAGTGAACTGGTCATGGACGACCCGAAAGGTGACCGGCACCCCGGGGACGGCAAGCCGGAGACGTGGCGGCTCAAGGACGACGACGGCACCAAGGTCGAGCACCTCAGTGGCGCGGACAACGGCGCCCACGCCGGGGAGTATTGGAAGGTCACCACCGGCGAAGGCGACCAGTACGTGTTCGGCCTTGACCGCCTGCCGGGCGCCGACAAGGACACCCGTACCCACTCGGTCTGGACCGTACCGGTGTTCGGCGACGACGCCGACGAACCCTGCCACGGCGACACCTTCGACACCTCCGACTGCGTGCAGGCATGGCGGTGGAACCTCGACTACGTCACCGACACCCACCACAACGCGTTGACGTACTGGTACACCGCCGAGCACAACAACTACGCCAAGAACGGCAAGGACAAGCCCGGCACGAACTACGTCCGCGGTGGCTACCTCGACCGCATCGAGTACGGCCAGCGCGACGGGCACCTGTTCGACAGCGGGACGCACCCCACTGACAAGGTCGTCCTCCAAACCGCCGAACGGTGCCTGCAGAACTGCGACGGTCTCACCTACGAGACCAAGGCCAACTGGCCCGATGTGCCCTTCGACGCCATCTGCGCTGACGACGAGTCCTGCATCGGACGCGACGGGCCCACGTTCTTCACTCGTAAGCGGCTGACCGGCATCACCACATTCGCGTGGAAGGACGGAGCCTTCCAGCCCGTCGACTCGTGGGCGCTACGCCAACGCTTCCTCGACCCGGGCGACATCGGCGACTCCAGCGACCAAAGCCTCTGGCTGGACTCCATCACGCACACCGGTCACATCGGCGGCGACCTCAGCCTCGCCCCGGTCACCTTCACCCACACCTGGCGAACCAACCGGGTGGACAAAACCGACGACATCCTGCCGCTGAACAAGCCACGGTTGAATGTGGTCACGTCGGAGACCGGCGCCGTCACCACCATCACATATTCCGACGCTCAGTGCGACGCCGACCCGAACCACCGCCGGATGCCAGCCGCCGAGGACGACAACGACATGCGGTGTTTCCCGGTGCGCTGGCGACCCAACGGCGGTGACGGCGACCGCCAGCTGGACTGGTTCCACAAGTATGTCGTCACCGATGTGCAGACGACCGATCCCATCGGCGGATCGCGGCCGCTGCTCTATCACTACGACTACAGCAGCCCGGCCTGGCACTACACCGAGGACCCCATGTCCTCGCCAAGCGAGCGCACCTGGTCTCAGTGGCGCGGCTTCGCCAAGGTCAGCACGATCACTGGCGACCCGACGGAGTTGACCCCGTCGAAGACCACCACGATCTACCTGCAGGGCATGAACCGCGACCGCCGTGCTGATGGCAGCAAGCGCTCGGTCACTGCCTCCGGCATAACGGCCGCACCGATCGCCGACGACGACGCCTTGTCCGGTTTCGCCCGTGAGAGCGTCACCTACAACGGTGTGGGCGGCCCCGAGGTATCCGGTGTGGTGTCCGACCCGTGGAGAAAGCAGACGGCGGAACGGCACTACTCGTGGGTTGACGTCTCAGCCGGATACACCCGCACCGCAGCTACCCACTCCCGTGTCCGCGTCACCAGCGGCGCAGCGCCGACAACCCGCCACCGCACGGTGACGACGACCTACGACGACTACGGCCTGCCGTCCGCCGTCGAAGATCAGGGTGACGAGGCGGTCACCGGCGACGAGACCTGCGCCCGCACCTGGTACGCCCGCAACCCCGCGGCCGGGCTCACCTCATTGGTGTCGCGCACCCAGACGCTCGCCACGGTGTGCACCAAGGTCGACGCGGCCAAGCTGCCCGCAGACAGCACCACCTCAGGCGACGTCATCTCCGACACCGCGTTCGCCTACGACACCACCGCGTACAGCGACCAGCAGGTACCCACTCGAGGGGAGCCGCGATGGGCGGGCCGTGCCGGCGGCTATCGAGCCGACCGTAGCCCGGTCTGGCAGACGGTGAACACCACGGTCTACGACGACCTCGGCCGGATCACCAGCCGCACCGACGCGCTGCAGCACACCAGTACGACCAGCTACGAACCCGCCGACCATGGCCCCCTGACGCAGACCACCGCGACAGACCCCAAGGGCTACAGCGTGGTCACCGACATCGACCCGGCGCTGGGCCTTCCCACCACCATCACCGATCCGAACTCCCGGATCACCACGCTGACCTACGACAGCTTCGGCCGGTTGACCAAGGTCTTCCTGCCCAACATCGCGCATCCCGCCGGGACATCGCCGAACATTGTGTACGGCTACCACCTGTCGTCCACCGACGCTTCGTACGTCTCCACAGCGACCCTGCGCGGTAACAGCACCAGTAAGTACAACACCACCTATCAGCTGTACGACTCGCTGTTGCGGCCCCGCCAGGTGCAGAGCCCTTCGCCGCTGGGCGGCCGGCTGCTGAACGAGACGTTCTACGACAGCCGCGGGCAGAAAAGCACCACGTACGCCGACATCTACGACGACAAGAACGAACCCGACGGGCAGCTGTACGGCACCCTCAACGCCCAGGCCCCCGCGGAAACTCAGTTCACCTACGACGGCGCGGGCCGCGTCGCCACCAGTACCTTCCTGAGCTACGGCGCCAAGCGCTGGTCGACCACTGCTTCGTACACCGGCGACTCAGCCGCGACGACGGCCGTCACGGGCGACTCGGCATCGCGGGAGTTCACCGACGTGTTCGGCCGGGTGACCGAACGCCGTACCTACGCAGGATCCAGCCCGGACGGGGCCACGTACACCTCGACCTCGTTCACCTTCACGCCGTCCGGACAGCCGAAGACCATCACCGGACCCGACAAGGCGTCGTGGTCATACGGCTACGACCTCTTCGGCCGCAAGACGTACGAGAAAGACCCGGACAAGGGCGAAACCACCACCGGCTACACCACGCTCGACCAAGTCGAGTGGACGAAGGACGCCAACCAGAAGAAACTGATCTATGAGTACGACGAGCTCGGCCGTCGCGCACACGAGTGGGCCGGAAGCAAGAGCGACGCCACCCTGCAGGCGACCTGGGGCTACGACAACGTCTTCAAAGGTGTGCAGGACAGCTCCACCCGCTATGTCGGCGGGCTGACGGGCAAGGCGTACACCAAGCGAACCTCCAAGTTCGATGACCTGTACCGCGGCACCGCCAGTGAACTGCAGCTGCCGGCCGACGACCCGCTGGTGACCGCCGGGGTCCCCGCGACCCTCAAGTTCTCCAACTCCTACAACGTCGACGGAACCCCGCAGTACACCGACGAACCGGCCGTCGCGGGCCTGCCGCACGAACCTGTCAGCTTCGGCTACAACGCGCTCGGCATGCCCACCACGATGGCCGGTGACACCGGGTACCTGCTGAGTACGGCGTACGACCAGCTGGGGCAACTGCAACAGCAGGTCATGGGCACGTCCAAAACCAACCCGAAGCAAGTCACACTCACCAGCACGTACGAACCCGGCACCCACCGACTCAAGACCGCCGGCATCACCGACACCAGCCACAACTACAAACTGCAGGACCTCACGTACGGCTACGACGACGCGGGGAACGTCACCTCCATAACCGATGCCAGCACTCTGGGTGGCTCGGGGCAGGCGGACAACCAGTGTTTCGCCTACGACGGCTACCGGCGCCTGACGGAGGCATGGACACCCAAGACCGCGGACTGCGCCCCCAGCGGTCGAGTCGCTACCAATCTCGGCGGGGCGGCACCGTACTGGAGCAGCTACTGGTACAACGATGCCGGTCTTCGAAAGACCGAGACGCAACACGCCGTAGGCGGCGACACGTTGATCAGCTATACCTACGCCGAGAACGGCGCGCCGCCACATGCCCTCAGCAGCACGAGTACGGCCAAGAGTGGAACCACGGCGGTTCGCCGCAGCTACGGCTACGACGCAGCCGGCAACACCATCGACCGTCCCGGCACCACGGCTCAGCAAACGTTGACCTGGGACGGTGAGGGCAAGCTCCAGACGCTCACCGAGTCGACGACCAAGACCGGATATCTCTACGACGCCGACGGCGGCCTGCTGATTCGCCGTGCCACCAGTGGCTCCGGCGATACCGTGCTCTACCTCGGAGCCACCGAGGTGCACCTCAACGCGACGACGAAGAAGCTCTCCGGCAGCCGTTACTACAGCGTCGGTAACCGTACGGTGGCTGTGCGGACCGCTACCGCCGGTGTCACCGGCAGCAAGCTCAACTTCCTCGCCGGAGACAACCACGGCACGGCCAGCCTCGCTATCGAGGGCTCCATCGTCAACGGGACGCCCGTCGCGCAGACCTACACCAAGCGGTACACCACCCCCTTCGGCGCTCCTCGCGGCACCAAACCCGCGAATTGGCCGGACGACAAGGGCTTCCTGGGCAAGACTGCCGATACAACGACGGGTCTCACTCACATAGGGGCACGCGAATACGACCCGTCCATCGGCCGCTTCATCTCCGTGGACCCTGTCCTGAACAGCAGTGACGAACAGTCCCTCAACGGCTACACGTACGCCGGCAACAACCCGACCACCCTCAGCGACCCGACTGGCTTGGACGACTGCCGTACCGGTGGTCAAGGCTGCGTGGACCCAGACGGCGACGGTGTCTACAAGCCGCCGACCGGCGGTGGCAGCAAGCCCACCAAAGGCGGCGGCAGCACGCCCTCGAAGGGCAACGGCTCAGGCACAAAGAAGGACTGGAGCCCCGACCACAATGCCGCTGTCGCCACGGCTGTGGAGTGGATCAAGGCGACCCACCCCGAGCTAGAAGTGCATTTCGAGTATCCGGTGGTCGGCGGTTCTAAGCAGAAGAAGAACGGGGTCCGCACCGGGAACGACGGAGCCGTCGACATCATCGCCTTCGACCACAAGAACAAGCGCCTCTTCGTGTGGGAAGTCAAGATCGGTCGGGACAACCAGACCGCCCGAGGCTTCGGCCGCACCGAGGAAAGAGGCCCAGGCGAGCTGGACGACTACATGGCGGACCTCAGAAAAAACAATCCCGAGGTCAAGGGATACGACATGGAAAAGGGCTTCGCTATTCCCCGGCTCTACCGCGATCCGGCACCCAGTGACCCCAAGAGCACCCTTGTCGTGGAATCAGCGGTTCTATCGGGTAGACCCGCACCAGAGTTCGACGGGATCATCCGCTACTGGACCCGGCGGCGCCAAGACGAGAAACAGAACACCTCGCAGAGCACAGCCGGCGAGACGCGTGGGCAGGAACGCGGTAAGGACGACGGCAAACACGATGGCTCCTGGGGCTGGCTCAAGCCCGTCGGTGGCGGTGCCCTGCTCGCCGGCGGCGTGCTCCTGTTGACCGCCACGGTCGTCGAAGACGTCGCCACCGGCGGGGCGGGAGTCGCGGACGATGTCGTCAGCGTGCCGGCCGGCATCGAGATGGTGGAGGAGGGCGCTGCCCTGGTGGCGGCGGGTGGCTAGCGTGTCGGACCCCGGTGCATGCGCCGTACTCTGACAGACCGGAATGGCAAGGAACAGTAGGAGTTCGCATGACAAGCTTCGGGCTCAACCTCGAGCTGGATCTTGATGACGCATCGCTGAGTGATGCGGGCGCCGTCGCCTTCGAGTGGTTCGAGGAAGCTTCCCGGGTGGCGCTGGGCGATGCGCGAGCGGCGATGGACGACGGCGCCCCGGTGCCGTTGTCGCCGCCCTTCGTCGACCCGGCGTCCTGGAATCCTGCCGGTGTCGCGGTGACGCTGTCCGGCTCGGTAGAGGTTTCGGGTCGGCGAGCCAAACAGTACGGGCCCAAGGCCATGACGTGGCTGCGGGAGCAACTCGACGGCGGCCCGGAGCGAGCAGGGATGCATTTCTGGCTTTCCGCCGGCCTTGGTCCTAATTCGCGGCAGAGCTGGTGGCCGTCCCTGTTCGTCCACCGGCCGGAGGAATCGCCGGGATGGCAGAGGATCGGTGCATACGTCGCGGAACCGCTTTTCGTCGACCCTGCGTACGGCGTCGAGGTACAACGGTTGTGGCTGGGCTTGCTGCGATCGTTTGCCGACCGGTACAACCCCGCGTTCGGTCAGGTCGACTACGGCTTCGATACCACGGGCAGTACCGCGCTGGAGAAGGCGCTACACCCAGATCTGGACTTCGAGTACCGTGACCCGGAGCACACCATCGCGGAAAGCCGTCGGTGGCTGCGCGGCTATGCCTGGTTGACCATCGTCCCGGCGGAGCTCACCGACCGGCTCGGCGGCGCGGCCGCCCTCCGAGCCTCCGGTTCCTTCCACGAAGTTTCCGAATTGGAGCACGGCGGCCTCTGGCTACAGGCCACCGAAGACTACCGCCAATACGGGCCACAGCAGGTGGCACAGGTGTTCCGAGCCTTAGCGTCGGTTCTCAGACCCGGTCCGACGTGGCAGCGCGACCAAATTGCCGGAAAGCCCGTGCCACGGGTCGTGTACGAGGACGCCGCCGCCTACCAGACACACGAGAGCCCATAACGTCATGGGCGCATCGTCATGGTGGTACGTGGTGCCATTCGACAAAGACCTCGAGAATTGCCTGGAGTCCCTCCGGCGGCAGGTCTTCCGAGAACGCGATTACTATTTCGTGCCCGACGACGAAGATAAATGGCCGGCCACCATGGAGGAGCTCTACGCGAACGAGGACGTCCAAGAAGAAGGGACCCATTCGGTTCTCGACATCTTCCGCGTGATCGGCTCAAGCGACGTCGATGACCACGGGACCCTGCGTCCATTGCGATCCGACGAGCTTGAACGCCACTTCAGGTCTACAAGACCAGCTCGAGCAGACTTCGAAGCGGCATTGCGCAGGACCGGAGCGGACTATCTAACATTTGACGGTCGGCGATGGAGCGGCTACTGCGCGGCACTCTACGTACAAGGCCTGCCGACGGAGACTGCGATATGGGGCTATTCCGGCGACTGAGCCGCTGTATCCGCGGAATGATGAACGGCAGCGCAGTCACCCGTGGGCATCCCCGACACCCAGCCCTTGTCTCGTGGGTGTTCGCGTCGGTGCCGAGCGTGCGTGGACGGCGTTGGGGTGGGCGGGTTGCCGGTGGGCTCCAGCGCGGCCGGCTTGTTGCCGCTGTCGTCGACGTGGCGGCGATGAGCGACCCATGACCCGCGGTCCTCGCACTTCGTGCAACGGTGGCTGCTCGAGCGGCATGATCGACGCACGGATCTGCCGATGAGCGGATGTCGCGGAGGTCGTTGAATGACATGATCAACGGCTATGAGCAGCGGTGAAAATTCCATCCTCGGTGAGGCCCGTGAGCATCATCGGAAGCATGTGAACGCTGTGCTCCGGCGCCCCGGTATGTACGGCCGCGACGAGATGGCCGAGCAGCTACTCCTGGGTGCGATGGCTGCCGTCGACGGCAGCTCGACGCGATGGGCCGCAGAGCTCGCCGGGCTCCGCGAACGTCGCGCCTTCACCGCCATAGGAGTAAAGGGCGCTTACTGCAACGTGCTACCGGCAAACGGGTTACGTGAAGCCACGGCATCCGTCTACGCCAGCATTGCGCATCGATGCGGCTGGCTCGACCTAGATCGCACCTTGTCGGCGGCCGAATATCGACGGCTGGCCGCCGATATCGGCGACTGGGTCACAGAAGACCGGACGCTGTCCCAGGCCATAGACAGGTTCGGCGCACCGTCGCTGTGGATTGGCAGCACCAATCCTCTCTCGCCCAAAACGCTCGGCTACACCACAGCGAGTCCGGACGACGAACTGATCTGTCTTCATCTCTGGAACACGTTCGCAGACGCCGGCACCGATGAGCGACAGGGTGTACATCCAGAACCGGTCGTGTTCGCCGTGCGCCATCGACCGGGAGATTTCAGAAGTTCGTTCTCGTTCACCCCGGAAGGTTTGCGTCGCCGGCCCACCGCCGACCAGCAGAGTTCGCTGCGCCTGACCGTCTGGATCTTCCACGGTGAACAGGCCCGATACGCCTCCGCCGCCTTCGAAACAGAAGAGGCCGGGCTCGCCTGGGCGGCTGACCACGGCGTGACCGGCATCCTGGCCGAGTATCCCTACGGAGGTGCCTACGACGCCGCCGTCGCTGAAGGCCGCTTTACGCCGTCCAAGCCTCACCACGGCACCACAAACCACGTCGCCGCCTTTACTCCCGGCCTACGACACATCCACCTGGTAGACGGCCGGCGAGACTGATCAGCATCCCCTTCTGCCGCCGTCCGTGCGCGCTCATGGCAGACGCGCACGTCATGCACCGTAGGCCTACGCTCAACGCGCCGGTCCATCCCACCGGCGCCTTACCCCCTGCGGCATGACTACCTCGCCGACAGCGCTGGTACCGCTTGCTGGCAAGATCCGGGTTCGGAGGCCCGCACGAGGGGGTGTGTGATGGACGACGTCGGAGACGACGAAATCCTGCAGCAGTTGACAGCCGTCATCGCTTGGGAGATGGAGGCTCAGGCCGGCATTCAACGGCCCCTCAGTGAGATGCCGGAGCTGATTGCAGACTCCATTCTGGATCACTTCGAAGTCCGTCTAAGACCTGGCGTAACGTGACACGACGCATCGAAAGCGTGTACGCCGAACCGGGGTTTCGGGCGACTCCAAGAGCAACCGGGCCGGCGCACTGTTCTGCCGCCGTCCGTGCGCGCCGCAAGCAGAAGTCGGCCACGGAGGGTAACCGCCAGCTCGCGCCGCCTGGCCTGAACTGGCCCACGGACGCATATTCAGCATTGTTGTCCCTGCGACGGCTTACTCAATTGCCGCCGTCCGCGCGCTGACCGCGCTTAAGACAAGCCGCCGACCTCGGGCTGACTCATCGGAATCGAAGCGACACTCCACCCGGGTCTGCTGCGAGTGAGTGGAGGTCGACAGCGGGGACGTCGGGCCGGTCGCGCACGAGCCTGGCTCCTGGCGGTGCGGGCGAGGTACAGCAGGGGCTGGGTGCGGCCGTCGGTGACGGTGAGCACGCTCGGACGTCCCTCGCGCAGCCATAGGTAGCGCCTGACGAGCAGCCGGGCCACGACATCGGACGCTCACCGGGTGATGGGCACAGATCTGAAGGCTGATACCCCCTCGCCCGCGATTGGGCAGCCAAAACTGCCCTGACATCGGGCTTCCGCCGGAGGCTATGGGATGCCGACGGGCGGTAGTTGATACAACGCCACTTGCCGATCGACGGGCACTCACCCCGCCCACTCTGCGTAGGAACCCGCGCGGGTCTTGAGCCATCAGCCGAGTCAACGGTGCGTCGGCAACCGCACCCTCATGGCCGTAAATGCTCATGTTGCCGGAATCCGGGCCGATCGAGGAGCCGATACAACGCTGCCATACCCCCGACGAGGACTCCTATGACTTACATGCCACCCACCGTGGCGCCTGCTGGGTGGTACGCCGATCCGGACAACGCCGCGGCACAGCGGTGGTGGGACGGTACCCAGTGGACCTCGCACACGCAGCTCATCACGCCCCCTGTTCCGGGCTTCGCCGCTCCGGCGGACGCGCGACTCGCCCCGTCCGCGCCCTCCCCTTGGCCCATGACAGCCCACACGTACGGTCCCCAGCACGAGCCGCGCTTGGCGTATTCACCGTATGCCGGCCAAGCGGGCGGTCAGGCCGGGACCCAACGACCGCCCTGGCCGGTGATGGTGGCGGTGGCGGTGGTGGGCTTGTACGCCGTTTTGTCCTCCCTCCTGCGCCTGACTGCCAGCGGCTTCGGTGCGTACCAGGCAGGCGGGATGATCGGCTCGGTGCTGGTTGCCCTCGTGGCGTACCTGCTGTGGAAGGGACGACGTGGGGCGTGGATCGTGACTCTGGTTTTCGGGACGCTGGGGATCGTGGCCCGTTTGCTTATGGGCGACCCGCTGGGCGCCGCGTTGGCCGCAGCCGTGGTTCTGCTGCTCGTGACGCCGGAGTCTGCTCGGGCTTGGTTCCGCTCCTGAGAGCGCGCTGGCGCTTGAGCACGTTACGGCCCCTGGCATAGCTGGTCGAGCAGGTGCCACCACCCATACGTCAGAGAGGGCTACAGGAATCTGGGCTTAAGGCGGCGGCATACTTACGAGCCGCGTCGAGGGCGTTGGAGCTCTTGCTGGCGGTGACGCACCGTGAGCTATGGCTACCTCTTCTGTCTTTGATCCGCTTGCTGCCGCCACCGATGAGCGCGTGCTGCGCGCAGCGATGGCCGCGTACCTGGGCCGGTACCGGGGTGAGTCCCGGGTGCACACCGGCTCTGACCTGAAGGTGTTCCTGACCTGGTGTTCAGGTCAGGAAATTGATCCGCTGAACCTGGGCCGAGCCGAGGTCGAACGCTACGTGCGATGGTTGCAGGAGGTCCGCCGCTACCAGTCCTCGACGGTCTCCCGGCGGCTGTCGGTCGTGGTCGGCTTCTACCGGGTCTGCGTCATCGACCAGATCCTGGCCCACTGTCCGGTTCGCCGGCACCCGCGTGTACTCGCCGAACAGGTCGGGCCCGGCGAGCATGTCGCGACGGGCCGTGTACGGAAGATCGACCAGGTCGGTGTCGTCCAGGCGCAGCGAG
>NZ_JADMLH010000035.1:0-8680 GCF_016464385.1 Nucisporomicrobium flavum
CCACGGGACACGCCGCTACCGTTACTCACGAACGTCCTCCTCCTGCGATGGGACACCAAGCCCGCAAGCGCATCAGGAGGACGTTCTTACGTCCTGCATCAACACGCAGAACGTCTTTCTATGCCGCCGGCCGTGCGTGCCACGTTGGAGGTGCAGTCACGCAGCGTAGACGTCAACTGACCGTCCGGCGCATGCTCATGCCGAGAGGAGTGCATCAAACCGCATCCGAGGGCGGCAGGTGCGGTTGCGCCACTCCACCTCCTTGAACGAATCTCATGCGCGCCTGGTCCAAGCTTTCGGAACCGTTAGGGCCACCACGAACGACGTGGCTGTCGTGGTTGTCCTGGCCATCGTCCTCCCACCCGCACTCGTCGCAGATTTCGTATGCACCTCGCTCGGCCAAGGTCGCGTGGCCGCAGCACGGGCAGGTGTAGGGAGCGTCGCGTTGTGGCGCGACTACGTTCTTCTGGGAGGTGTAAGCCGCGAACCACTCCGTTCGCCGGCGGATGAGCTCGTCATCGGACAGCGACGGATCGTCGTTCGGACCACGAGTTACTGGACGTCCTGACATGTCACTCATCTTCCAGCCCACGAACGCTTCCAGGATGCGAGCCTGAACATCCGAATCTGCCGCCGACCGTGGGCGGAACCGAAGCAGCTGTCAGGCCAAGTTCTGCAGGGATGGACGGCATATCTGCACAGCGGGGCTGGGCCTCGGCCGCCGGCCTCTGCCGCTTTGCCGTTGTCATGACCTACCGACGGTCGCCGCCCGCATCCGGCTCTGCCCGAACCGTACGAAGTCAGACCACGTAGTGTCGGTATCGCCTCAGCCTCGACAGTCTCGGCGCCAGGCATCGTTCCGGTCGACGTCGTTGAGGCAGGCGAGCATGGGCACTGACATCGCCGGTGCGGTGGAAGTCCGCCCGCATGGTCCGGGCTCGTCCTGGGTCTTGACCGACGTCAGTCTGGACGACCTGCCTCGCCACTACGACGCCTACGGTCTGTTGTTCGGCGTAAGGAACTTCGCCGGGTTCGACGCGGTTGCCCCTGGCCGTGGTTTACCAGACGACGCCAGTCCGGAGCTTTTCGGGTCGAAACTCTCAGCGGGCGAACATGACCACACGTGGGTGTCATGGACGGAGCTGGCTCGCATCGATTGGAGCGCGCAAGCGCCTCGTGTCGACGATCGGATTCACGAGTACAAGGTGACAGCCGAAGGGATGCTCTTCGTCGGCAAAGCCGGCCACCACGGAAGCGCCTGGCGTGCAGTGGCCGGCGAGTCTGCCGATCCCAGGGGCAGCAGCTACACGGAGGGAACGGAGTGGCGTGCCGACGATCGGATTTGGCGGGTAGAGCGTCTCTCCCAGGGTGACGTGTTGCGGTCCGACCCGCAGTTGCGCGAGCTGTTCGACACGATGCGCGATCTCGCCGAGCGATACGGTGGCGACAACGTACGACTCATTGTCTGGTTCGACAGCTAGTGCGGCCGGGTTCACCGCGGCAGACCTCCTCATCTGCCGCTGATCGTGCGCGCAGGCCTCCGACCCGCCCAGAGTTCGGTCATGGCGCCTGCTCTGGCACGCTACGAGCGTGAAGCCTGGACGCCGACTGATACGGGCCTGTGCGCGATGCCGATGATTCAACCGGCCGATGACGACTTCCGCATCTGTCAGATCAGCTTCAAGACGCTGCTCCATATCCAACTGGAGGCGGAGCGGCTGGGCTTGGCGACTCGGTGGTCTTCGGCGGACGCGCTGCGCAGCCAGGTCAGGGAGGATGCCGTCGTCCTGCAATCGCTGATGCGTGAAGAGCGCCAAGGTGCTGTACGCAGCTATCGATGCTTGGTGTTGTTCGCCATGGCCGGCGGCAGTGCGTCCGGCGGCCTCGCCACGATCGATGTTGCTCCCGCGAGGTACGAATCGTTGCAGCGGCTCGATCAGGAGCCGGAGGTCTCGCAGGCGTTTTTCCGGCTTTTCACGCTCGCAACCGGTGGGATCTCAATGGTTTGCAAGCTATAGCGGCCCGGATACAGCAACGTCACCGTGGTCGGCATGCGCGCCCCGCGGGGCCGCAACGGCTGTGCCGTGTGACTGAAGATGGCGCTCGTCATGCAGGTGCACGGCGCTTCGTGAGGATCCGGCCCCTGCCTGCAGTCGCCGATGACCGTTGCTGGATTATCGTCCGCATGGCCGTGCTCGTGGAGATCCATGTTCCGATGACCGACGACGTCGAATGGATCGATGACATCGGGGACTATCTCATCGACCTGGAAGACGAACTTGGGCTTGAGGAGTATGACGACGGCGAGCAGTACGGCGAGGTCTACATCTTCTTCATCGCCGGGGCCAGCGAGAAGACGCTGCTGGCAGCGGCATCCAGGGTGGCCACCCGGAAGGGAGTGCCCGAGGGTGCGTTCGCCATGGTCACCGACACCAATGCGCCACAGTTCGGTATGGGACGCCGGGTGAACCTGCCGGTAGGACGCTCCACCGGCTCGTAGCTCCGAGCAACCGTCTGCTCCCGCTGTCACCGTGCTGCGGCGGCCTGCCGTGACCCTGCCGGGGCCTTCTCGCACACGCCCATGCCGATGACCGGACGGCCGATCAAGCCGGCCGGTCATCAGTCGCCGGGGTGGTTCGACGGGTCAGCGGAAGGCGGCGATGGTGCGCGCGGCCCACTCGGCGAAGGGCCGCGGGGGTCGGCCCAGCACCTGCGTCACGTCGGGGCTGATTCGTTGCTCGCGTCCGGTCGGCGCGCCGAGGATCGCCAGTGTGCCGTCGACCACCGGCGGCGGCATGAATGCCAGCATCTGTCGGCGGGCCTCGTCCGGCGATTGCTCGACGAAGCGGATCGGCTCGCCGAGTGCGGCGGCGAGTTCGGCAGTGCGCTGGCGTGGCGTGCTCAGCGCCGGGCCGGTCAGCTCATACGTGTGACCGTCGTGGCCGCCCTGGAGGGCCATGGCGGCCACCTCGGCGATGTCGTCAGGGTCGACCACTGGCAGGCCGACGTCACCGAAGGGTGCGGCGACCATCCGGCCGGACCGGACCGAGTCGGCCCAGGCGAAGGCGTTGGAGGCGAACCCGCCGGGGCGCAGGATCGTCCAGCCGAGGCTCGACTGGCGTACCTGTTCCTCGATGGCGTGCAGGGGGGCGTGTGACGCCGACCCCGGCCGGGTGCCGACGGCTTGTGAGGATTGCAGCACGATCCGTTTCACCCCGGCCATAGCGGCCACTTTGAGGATCTCGGGCCCGTCGAGGTTCGCGCCGGCGCCTTCGACCAGGAGATACATGGCGTCGGCGCCGGCGAGTGCCGGACTCAGGCTCTCCGGGTTCTCGAGGTCGGCGCGGTGGTAACGAACTCCGTCCGGCACGGCGACCGGGCGTCGTCCACGCGACACCGCCGTGACCGCAGCACCCGACCTCGTCAGGATCGACAACAGCGTCCGGCCGACGTTCCCGGTGGCTCCTGTTACGACAAACATGTCCCGTCTCCCGTTCAACCGCGTCGCTCGCGCGGTCGAAAAAGACGCTAGTAGCCTGCGTATAGTAGGTACCTAGGAGATAGTGTCAGCTTTGTGGCGGAGGGCACATGCAACGCTCAGCGGACCCCGAGATCGCGTGCCCGGTCGCACCGGTCGTCGATATCGTGTTCAGTCGGTGGACAACCCCGATCCTGTGGGCTCTGCACGAGCACGGCCGGCAGCGATTCGTGGAGCTGGAGCGCCGGCTGACCAGCATCACACCGAAGGTCCTCACGCAGCGGCTCCGTCAGCTGGAACGCGACGGGCTCGTGGCGCGCACCTACTACGCCGAGGTGCCACCCCGGGTCGAGTACGAGATCACCGAGTTGGGCGCCAGCCTCGGTCCGCTCTTCGCTCACCTGGCCACCTGGGCCGACGCCCACCTCCCCGCGGTGCAGCAGGCACGAAGCGCCTACGACGCCAGATGACCCCGCTCGCCGTCCTCTCGTAGCCGGCCACCGTCCAACGCCTGCGGCGTGCCGAGCCCATCCTGCTCATCGCGATGATCTCCACCGCAACACCGGGCGCACTGTCCGGCACCTACTCCACACCCCCGCGAACCATCTGGGCTGAACATCACGGCCACTCGGTGCCGTCAACGTCCGGTCGTGCCGATGAGCGGACAGGTGGGTGACGAAACGGGACTGGTCAGGGTTTCCGGTGGTGTCGAAGTGACTGAATGAACCAGTCGAAGACCGGTGCGAGCGACGGTCCGGTCGGCCACCCATTGATGACGGAGATGAGCCGCCAGTACCGCTCGACTCGTGGGTCGTTGGCGATTTCCAGCCGGGCCAGCAGGTCGGCGCGGTACTCGGGACTGTCGGTTCTCCCGAACGTACGGGCGTAGCAGGTGACGAGTCCAGTGACTATCACGGCGGCTGCTGCCGATGGTGGTTGGATTCCGGCCGTGATGGCTGCCGTCACACGGTCGCGGATGTGGTTGGTCAGTTCGTGGTGCAGTCCTGTCCGGTCCCCGGCGGCGCGTTCGGACGCCTGATGCTCCGCCATCCGGCGGATGCCGGCTCTGAAGCCGGCGTCCTGGACGAGTTCGGCCAGTTCGATCCACCCCTCGACCTGCTCGGCGGTCGGTTCGTCGGGCAGGTTCGGCATAGTGGAGCGCAGGAGCTCGACCAGCTCGGGGTTGGCGTCGACGGTGCCGAACGTGCTGTCTATGAAGTCGTGGATGAGCCGGTGACGTTCGGCTTCGGACAGCTGCACGATGCGGTGCATGAGTTCCATCTCTTTCGGGCTGTAGTCCCGCTTCGCCACCAGGCGCAGGACCGCCCGGCGTACCCGTAGGACCTGGATCTGCACGTCGAGCGCATCGGCATGGATGGCGGCCGCCTGCGACATGGTGATGTCCTCGGCGAGCACCCGGCGGATAGTGACCAGGTCGAGGCCGAGGTCACGCAACGTGCGAATCAGTTCCAGGCGGGTGATCGCGGTCAGGTCGTAGCGCCGGTGGTTCGCGGGACTGCGGTGGGTGGGCGGCAGAACGCCGGCGTCGGAGTAGAACCGGATCGTGCGCACCGGCAAGCCGGTACGCCGGGCCAGGTCTCCGATCGAGTACAGCGTTCCCTCGTCCACGCCGGTCAGCCTCCTACCTCCAGTAGATGGAGATGCAAGTGTGCTGACCCTCTCCGTTCTCGTCCCGGACCATCAGGAAGGCATGCAGGAGCGGCCTACCTGGCAGCTGCGCGGCTCACCCTCATGCGTTGAGCGAGCCTGGGGCCGGGGCGCCCACGATGGGACGCCCCAGCGGGTCAGGCGAGGGTGCAGGCCGTACCGTTCAGCGCTGCGGTTGTGGCCGGCGCGTTGCTCTTCGCGTACGTGCCGACCAGGCCGAGCGTGAGGTCGGCTCCTGGCTGGATCGTCGCGTTCCAGGTTTCGTTGGTCACCGTCACCGTGGAGCCGGACTGGGCCCACTTCGCGGCCCACGACGAGGTGACGCGCTGGTCGCCACCCAGGGACAAGACGAGGGACCAGCCGTTGACCGCCGTGGTCGCGGTGTTGGTCAGCTTCACCTCGGTGACGAAACCGCCCGGCCACTCACTTGTCGTCTTGTAGGCGACCTTGCACTGGGTGGCCGGCGGGGTCGGGGGCGTGGCGGTCGTGGACACCTGGTTGGAGGCGATCGACAGGTTGCCGGCCGCGTCGTGGGCCCGTACGTAGTAGCGGATCATGCCGGTCTGGGTGCTCAGGATCGGCGCGGTGAACGACGTGCCGGTCGTGGTGCCGAGATACCGGGACACGTACCAGCCGTCGAACAGGTAGACGTAGTAGCCGGTCAGCTCCACGTCGTCGGTGGACGCCGTCCAGGTCAGCTGCGCGCCGGCCGGGCTGACGCCGGTCAGGGTGAGGTTGCCGGGGGCGGTCGGCGCGGTCATGTCGCCGGTGGTGTTCGCCGGGGTGACCACGACGAGTGTGTTGCTCGCCGTCGAGGAGTGGCCGTCGGCGTCGATGGCCTGGACGTTGAACTGGTACTGGCCGTTCGGACCGATGCCGGACGTGACGGTGGCGGTGGTGACGTCGCCGACGCGCTGGCTGTAGCCGACGTCGCCGAAGGCGGGCCAGTAGGTGAGCGAGTAAGCGACGGGACCGCCGGGGGGAGCGGTCCAGGCGACGGTCACCGAGGTCGGGCTGATGGAGGTGACGTGGAGGTCGGTGGGCGCGGATGGCGCCGCCGCCGCTGCGGCACGGTCGGCGACCAGGAACAGCGCGCCGGCGGAGAGCAGGACGGCCAGGAATGCACGGAAACGGTACGTGAGCATCTCACGACCGTCCGGCATTCCATAGACGACTGTCAACCCGTTGAAGGGTCATACCCGACGGGGCGGCACGCGCGGGGCAAGTTCAGAGGCTGTCGGTTTCGTATCGGCCGCGTAGCTCCGCGAGCAGGTCGACGGTGAGTTCGGTGCCGGCGGCCACTGCGGCATGGACGTCACGGAAGTACTGCTCATAGCCCGGAGGGGTGTACATGCAGAGGGCTCGGACCGGCGTGTCCTCGCTCGCATTGCGGAAGCCATGCACCGAGCCCCGGCATGCCGCCGCCAGGTCCGAAGGGCCGAGCACGATCTCGCCACTCCCGGTTGTCACCGTCAGCTGACCCGACAGGACGTAGAAATACTCGTCGTGGCCTCGGTGGATATGCGGCCGGGCACCCAACGTGGCCGGCGGCACGGTGAATTCCTCAAGGCCGAAGCGGCCGTCGGTGTGCTCGCCGGTCAGCTTGAAGAGATGCAGTACTCCGGCCGCTGGTATGGGCTCGCCGTCCGCGGCCCGTACCACCACGGCGGGCCTCGAGGAGGAATTCGTCATGCAGCGAGTCTTCCAAACGCTGACGAGGTACCAGCGTACGGAACTGGTACCGCTCGCCGAATTCGGTGGCCGGCGTCCTCCGCGATGCGGTAGGCACGTCGCATGACGACATCGGAGCCGCCGCCGCTGACCGTGGTGCAGCCGGGCGGCGGACGCGTGGGCAGTCTCGGCGACATCGGCGTGCACTTCAAACTCTGGGGCGAGGACACCGGCGGCGCGTTCGCGATCGTCGAGCACCCGTTCCCGGTCGGCGCACTGGTGGCGCCGCACCGGCACACGCGCGAGGACGAGTACTCGATCGTCACGCAGGGCGAGATCGGCTTCCGGTCGGATGACCGGGAGGTCGTGCTCGGCCCCGGCGGCTACATCACCAAGCCGCGCGGCGAGCTGCACGCGATGTGGAACGCCGGCGCCGCCCCCGCCCGGATGATCGAGATCATCACGCCGGCCGGTTTCGAGCACTTCTTCCGAGAGGTCGCGGAGCTGATCGCGGCCGGGCCGGCGGCGGCCGGGGAGGGCGGCGACCTGGCGGAGCGCTACGGCCTGGAGTTCGGCGAGCCGGAGTGGTTGCCGGAGATCGTGGAACGCTTCGGGCTGACGACCTGAGAACGTGTGCAAGGTCCCCAGGGCCTCACTGCCGTCCGCCGAACGCCCAGCTGTGCACCTCGACCTCGGCGTACACGGCCGGGTCCAGGACAGCGCGCGCCTCGTCCGGGTCTGATGCTCGCAGCAGCACCGCCGTACCGATCCAGGTGGCCCCGTCGTCGGACAGCAGCGGCCCGTACGCGATCAGCTCGTCCCTGTCGGCCGGGCCGGCGAGCTCGCCGGCGCCGATTCCGAGGCCGAGCACCAGATAGCGGTTGCCACCGTCGCGGCCTCCGGGGAAGTCCCACATGGTCCTGCCGAGCAGGTTGCGCCAGCGGCGCAGCTGCACGTCCCGGTACACCCCGGCTTGATAGCCGGGCTCGTCGAAGGCGAACGCGCGGGCCGCGGCGGGGTCGGGCAGGTCGACGATGTGCACGCTACCGGTGGGCGTATCGCCGTCGTCCGCGAAGGTCGGGCCGCGGGCGATCATCTGTTGGGCGTACCGGTCCATGTAGGACCAGTGTTCCTCCAGCAGCTCGTCGCGCAGTGCCGAGGAACCTCGCCGGTCCCGGTGGTAGCAGAAGAATTCCATGCCACAAGTCTGCGTCAGAGCAGCGCGCGCATCGCGTCGTTCTCGGCGGTCTGCTCGTTGATGACGTGCTTCGCCATCCCGTGGGTGTAGACGTTGCGCCCGTCGCCGTCGAGCAGTGAGCGGGCCATCGTGATCGCGCCGGTGTGGTGCTCGATCATCAGCCGCAGGAACATCCGGCTCGCCTGCGGCCCGGGCGCGGCGTCGAGCCCTCGCAGCTGGGCGTCGGTCAGCATCCCGTCCGAGCCGCCGGCGTGGGCGTGGCCCGCGTGCGCCCCTCCCCACGCGTCGAGCCAGGCGTTCGTCTCGTCGATCTCGCGCTGCTGGTCGTGGGCGATGAAGTCGGCGATCAGCCGTACCCGTTCCGGCACGCCCGGCTTGGCGACCAGCGCCCGGCTCATCCGGACGGCCTGCTCGTGGTGCGCCACCATCATCCGGGCGAACTCGAGGTCGGCGGTGCTGGGCGCCGCGACGGTCGCGGCGGCAGCCGCGGCGACGGGCTGCCTCGGGTGCTCGGCCCGGCCCCGGACGGCGAACGTCAGGACGGCGAGCGCGGTGGCGGCCAGCACGAGCGCGGCGGCGAGGCGGCGCAAGGGCACGGGTGGTCCTTTCAGGGACGGCGGCCGGCCCCGGCGGGGGTGCGGGGCCGCCGCCCGGGGCCGGTATGC
>NZ_JADMLH010000035.1:8690-32387 GCF_016464385.1 Nucisporomicrobium flavum
AGGGGCGGGGGGCGGCCCGGGTGGTGTGGCCGGGCCGGCCGCGCTGCTCAGTTCTGCTGGCCGTTGGCGCCGGCACGGCCGGCCGGGGTCAGCGGGTTCATCTCGGTGAAGTCCCGCGGCAGCAGGTCGAAGCCCTGCCAGTGCAGCGGCATCGGGCTCTGGTCCTCGTCGCGCGGCACGTGGTGGAAGCCCACCCGCACCCACATGACCGGGTCCTTGAGCGTCTCCTTGTCCTTGGCGAAGTCCAGGATCGACTTCTTCGACGCGCACTGCGGGTCGGCGTTGCCGGTGGCGAACTTCTCGCACGCGTGGCTCTGCGAGAACGTCACGTCGGGCGTGGTCTCCGGGTGCGCCTCGTACCGGTCGTCGGCGCCCTGGATCAGCTCGTACGAGCGCAGGTGCCCGTCCTTGTTCTTGCTGGTCGAGCTGACCAGTCGCCACCAGCGGCGGTTCACCTTGGAGAAGCTGCCCTCCTTGTCGATCGCCGTCTTGGTGGTCTTGAGCTTGGCGGTCATCGACCCCTGGCCGTTGAGCTTGGTGTCGTACTGCTCGACCTTCTCCCCGCCCTTGCCGGCGATGTTGAAGTCCACCCGCCAGAACGCGCTGTGGTAGTGCATCGCGGAGTAGTCGCGGGCGCCCTTGCCGATCGGCCAGCCCTTGTCCGCGTTGACGTAGTCGCCCGGGGACAGGTCGCCGGTCGCGCCGAGGCGGGCGGAGATCTGCCCGTCGTCGTGCAGGCGGTACTCGGTCACGTACTCGTACCAGCCGACCTTGCTGATCGCCCGCAGCACCAGGTCGTGGCCCTGCTTCGAGTAGACCGGCTCGCTGCCGTTGTCCTCGTACCCGTGCAGGCGGTACGCCAGACCCGACGCCTCCGCGCTGACGCACAGCACCTTGCGCCGCTCCGGCTCGGGAGCGCCGTCGGAGCCGGTACGCGCCGAGCCGCCCTTGCAGTCGTCCCCGGTGAGCGTCTGCAGGTTCCAGCCGCCGAAGCCGTAGTCGGTGATGTCGTTGTACTCGGTGTCGCCCGAGTCGTACGGCACGTTGAGCTGCGCGAGCCGGATCGAGTCGAGCACCTGCACCGGCTCCGGGTAGCGCTTGGAGGAGATGAACACCTTCTCCAGGATCAGGCCGGCCTGCTCCTGCATCCGCCAGCACAGCTGCCACGTGGTGCCGTTCGGCAGCGTCTCCTTGACCGTGGTGGACGCCGCGCACTGCTCGGCCGCGGCTGCGGCGGGCGCGGCGGCCGCGGGGCTGCCCGGGCTCGCGGCCAGCCCCAGCGAGGCCACGGTGAGCAGGGCGGCGGCGCCGGCTGTCTTCCGGTACGTCATTGCTGGTCGGTCCCCGTCTACTTCAGGCGGGCGACCGTGCGCCCGGAGAGGTCGATGATGATGTCGTTCACGTCGATGAACAGCCCGTCGCCGGTCTCCACCACGAGCTGCAGGCAGCGGTGCTTGCCGCACTGGGCGGCGCTGGTGTCGGCCGGCCGGGCCTTGTAGACGTGCGCCTTGACGGTCAGCCCGTCCTTGCCGGCGAACTGCTTCCCGGTCGCCTTCTGGTACGCGTCCTTCAGCTCGGACGCCAGCGGGTCGGCCAGCAGCATGTCGAGCGCCGTGGCGACCTCACGCTCCGACGCCGGCCGCTGCATCCCGGCGGCCGAGTACGACCCCGCGAGCTTGCCCGCCTTCAGGTCGACGACCTGCTTGACGAGCTTGTCGGTCTTGTAGTCGTAGTAGTACAGCTCGGCGCGGCGCCCGCCACCGTCCGCGAGCACATCCGCGGACAGGTATTCGGGTCCCTTCGCGCCGGTCACGTCCTCGGCACCGGCGGCGAGCTCCGGCGTCACCGCGAGCTCCCGCGCCCGGTCCACCTCGCCGCTGGTCAGCCCGTCCCGGCCCACCCCCGCGGCCGGTTCCGGTCCCGGGTCCGGATTCGACACCCGCGGCTGCTCCCCCGCGGCGCCCGGCGCCGGGTTCGGCGACGGTGCGGCGTTCGCGTGCCACGAGGCCACCCCGAAGGCGGTCACCGCGGTCACGGTCGCGATGCCCAGCCCCCAGCCCCATGTTCTCCGACGACCCATGTCCTCCCCCTCTTCGATGTATCGCCGGGGAGCATGCCGGTCGATCCGTAAGACCACGGTGAGCCCAAAGTTCAAAGTCATCTAAGTACGGGCACAGCCACGCCGGCGGGTTCACGGCTCCGCCCGGCGATCTAGGATCACGCCATGGCGCGCGTGGAATTCGGCTTGGACACATTCGGTGACGTCACTGTCGGGCCTGACGGTGAGCTGCTGCCGTACGCCCAGGTCATCCGCAACGTGATTGACCAGGCGGTACTTGCTGACGAGGTCGGCGTGGACGTGTTCGGTCTCGGCGAGCACCACCGCGATGACTACGCCGTGTCAGCGCCGGAGATCGTCCTGGCGGCCGTCGCGGCCCGTACCCGCCGGATCAAGGTGGGCACCGCGGTGACCGTGCTCAGCTCCGACGACCCCGTCCGCGTGTACGAGAGGTTCGCCACTCTGGCGGCGATCTCCGACGGCCGCGCGGAGATCACCCTGGGCCGCGGCTCCTTCACCGAGTCGTTCCCGCTGTTCGGCTACGACCTCGCCGACTACGACCGGCTCTTCGCGGAGAAGGCCGACCTCATGGCCGAGCTGCTGACCGAGAAGGCGGTGACCTGGCAGGGCACGGTCCGCCCGCCGCTGGACAACCAGGAGGTGTACCCGAAGACCGAGGCCGGCCGCATCCCCACGTGGATCGGCGTGGGCGGCAGCCCCGAGTCGGTGGTCCGCGCCGCCCAGTACGGCTTCCCCATGGTGCTGGCCATCATCGGCGGCGACCCGGCCCGCTTCGCCCCGTACGTCGACCTGTACCACCGCGCCCTCGCCGAGTTCGACCGAGAACGGCTCCCGGTGGCCGTCCACGCGCCGGGCTTCGTCGCCGCCACCGACGAGGAGGCGACCGAGACCCTCTGGCCGCACGCCCAGCGCGTGCTCACCCGCATCGGCGCGGAACGGGGCTGGCCCCCGCTCACCCGCGACCGCTTCGAGGCGGACATCGCCGAGGGCGCCTGGCACGTCGGCTCCCCGGCGACGGTGGCCGCCAAGATCGCCCGTACGGTCACCGCCCTCGGCATCCAGCGCTTCGACCTCAAGTACTCGGCGGGAACCCTCCCGCACGAATCCCTGATGACGGCGATCCACCTCTACGGCACCGAGGTGATCCCCCGCGTCTGCGAGCTCCTCGGCACCTGATACGCGCCGCGGTCCTCGGCCGTCAGAGGTCGCGTACCCGGAATGTCGCGTGGCTCGCGATGCTGACCGCGACGGCGGCGGCGATCAGGATGAGCAGCCCGGCGCCGGGGCCGACCATCCCGTCGACCGGCACGACCGCGTAGGCGGCCTGCCCGGCCGTGGTCGGCCAGAATCTGCCGAACCAGTCGCCGAGGAACCCGGGCAGGCCCGGACCGAGCGCGGGCACCAGCAGCAGGGCGCCGACCAGCAGGGCGAGGCTGCTGGTGGCCGATCGGACCAGCGTGCCGAGGGCCAGCCCGAGCAGCGCGACCAGGGTCAGGTAGAGCGTGCCGCCGATCAGCGCGCGGGCGACTCCCGGGTCGCCGGGGCCGGCGGCGGGCAGGTCGGCGCCGGTGAGCATCAGCTGCACCACGGCGAAGCTGAGCACCGAGGTGGCGAGGCCCACCACGAGCCCGAACGCCGCGACCACGGTCGCCTTGGCGGCGAGCAGCCGGGACCGTGACGGCACGAAGACGAGGCTGGCGCCGATCATGCCCGTGCCGTACTCCGGCGTGATGCTGAGCGCCCCCAGCATCCCGATGATGAGCTGCGCGAAGAGGAAGCCCTTGAGGCTCTCGGCGGTCGGGTCCCAGCCGGCCGGGATGCCGGACGGCGCCGTACCGAGCAGGTCGGAGGCGCCGAGCACGCTCAGGGCGACGCAGGAGCCCACCGCGCTCACCGCCGCGATCCAGGTGCTGCGGACGCTGCGGAGCTTGGTCCATTCGGAACGGAGCACGCTCATGCCGCCAGCCCTTCGTACTCGGTGATGTCGTGGGTGAGCCGGAGGAAGACGTCCTCCAGCGACTCGCGGACCCGGGCGAGCTCGTCCAGGGCGATGCCCTCGGCCGCGGCGATGGTGCCGACCGTCGCGGAGTCGGCCCCGGTCACCAGGAACGAGGAGTCCGGCTGCGCGGTGAACGCGACGCCGGCACCCTGCAGCGCGCGGGCCAGCTCCGCCGGCGACTGGGCCCGGACACTGACCGCCTGGGTGGTGTTGGCCCGGACGAACTCGTCGAGGGTGGCCTCGGCGATGAGCCTGCCCTGCCCGATGACGACCAGGCTGTCCGCGGTCAGCTCCATCTCGGACATCAGATGGCTGGAGAAGAGGATGGTGCGGCCCTCGCGCGCCAGATCCCGCATGAGCGTACGGATCCAGCGGATGCCCTCCGGGTCGAGGCCGTTGAGGGGCTCGTCGAGCACCAGGACGCCCGGATCGCCGAGCAGGGCGGTCGCGATGCCGAGCCGCTGGAGCATGCCCAGCGAGAACTCACCCGCCCGGCGGTCCGCGGCATCGCGCAGCCCCACCGTGTCGAGCACCTGGTCGACCCGTCGCCGGTCGAGACCCGCGGCCTGGGCGTATGCCAGCAGGTGCTGCGCCGCGGTGCGGTGCGGGTGGACCGCGCGGGCGTCCAGCAGCGCGCCGACCGTGCGAGCCGGGTCGTCCAGGCCGGCGATGCCCCGCCCGCCGACGGTGATGGTGCCGGCCGTGGGTCTGGTCAGGCCGAAGAGCATGCGCATCGTCGTGCTCTTGCCCGCCCCGTTGGGCCCGAGGAACCCCGTGATCACCCCCGGTTCCGCGGTGAACGAGAGGTCGTCCACGACCGCTCGGCCGCCGTACCTCTTGGTCAGTCTGTCCGCCCGGATGCCGGCGGCCGGTGACGTCATGCTGCCCCTCCCCTGTAAAACCACACTGCTGAGTGTAGTTTATCGCCGCAGCGTACCCTGATGCGCGTGCCGAAGGTGATCGCGGAAGTGCAGACCCCTGGGCGCCGGCGCAGGTCGGAAGGCAAGCGGGCCGCGATCCTCGACGCCGCCGAGGCGCTGTTCATCAGCGAGGGCTACGAGCGAGCGGGCGTGGACGCCATCGCCGGTCGCGCCCAGGTCTCCAAACGGACCGTGTACGACCACTTCGGCGACAAGGAGACGATCTTCCTGCGGGTGCTGGAACGCGTGAACGACGCGCTGGTGACCACCATCCGCGCCGCCATCGACGAGGAGCTGCTCCCCGGCCGCGACCTGCAGGAGGCGCTGACGGCCTTCGGGCACCGCATCGTCGACCGGGCGCTGGCGTCGTCGGACTACTTCGCCTTCCGCCACCTGGACGCACAGCAGCGGCCGGCGCTCCGGCTGCCCGAGGCGGACCGCGACCGCCCGGAGCAGATGCTCGAGAAGCGCTTCGCCGAGCTGGCGGCCGAGGGCGCGATCCGGGCTCCCGATCCGGCCCTCGCCGTGCGGCACTTCACCGCCCTGACGATCGGCCTCGCGCGGGAGGCCGTCACCGCGCAGCGGGCCGGGGCGCGGCCACCGGACACAGCCGCGATCATCGCCGACGGCGTGGCCGCCTTCCTGCGCGCCTACCGGCCCGGCTGAGACGGGCGGCGACGTCCCGCCGCCACAGGCTGCGGCCGGCGGCGGCGATGAACCGCGCCGGCTCGATCATGGCGACTTCCTCCGGCTGAGCGGCGTCCGGCTCACCCGGGCCCGTCGACGCTCTCCACCACCGTCACAGCGGCCTCCCGAGTCTGCTCGGCCTCGGCCGCCGGCGACTGGGCCGTCATGACGAGGTACTGGTCGTCGCCGTACGGGATCGTCCAGTGCGCCTGCCACCACGGCTCGCCGTCGTGCTCGTAGCCCAGCTCGACAACGGTGACGCCCACATCGTCGGTGTGCCGGCGCAGAACCCTCTGCCCGGGTGCGACGAGAGCGTCCGGATCCGCCAGCCGGGCCCGCGCCACCGGCCCCTGCGGGAAGATGGTCGCCTGACCCGGGCCCTGCAGGTAGAAGGGGGTGCCGTCGCTCGCGTCCTGCGGCGACTCGAGGGTGAGACCGAGCGGCCAGCGCACCCGGAACACCGACGTCTCGACCCGCCAGAACGGGGTGTCCGGCCCGTCCGCGACGTCCACGACGTCACCGCCGCCGGGGTGCCGGCCGGGCTCGATCACCGCCTGCTCCACCCCCGCGGCGGTCCAGCGGGTGACCCGTACGGCGTCCGAGCCGTCCCGCTCGCGCTCGAACGCGTACGGCCAGTGCGGCAGAAGGACCATTCCGAAGCCGGTCAGCCGGGCGAGCACATGTCCCACGCCCGGCAGAGTAGCCGACCACCCGTCATGGGCGGCGTCGGCGGCGCAGGGCGGCCAGGACGGTCGCCCCGGCGAGGAGGAGGCCGAGACCCTCCGCCGCGATCGTCGCCGCGGTCGTACCGGTGACCGGGAGACCGCCGCCCTGGCCGCCGAGGCGCAGCGCGATGGCGGCTCTGTTGTTCGCCGGCTTCCGGTCGATGGCTGCCACGTCGTCCATCAGCACCTCGACCGCACCCTCGGCGTCGGCGGCGGCGCGCCCCGGCTGCACGGTGAAGGCGAAGGTCAGGCGCTGCCCCGGCCGCAGGCGCAGGGACTGCGGCGTGCAGGCGTACTCCAGTGGGCCGCTCCCGGAACCCCCGGCGGCTGCCGACGGCGGTGGGCCCGGCGGGTCCTCCGCGAACAGCGCCGAGCAGCGAGCGTCGGCCCTGAGGACGGAGAGCCCCGGCGGCATCGTGACGAAGACGAACGGCAGGTTGTTGCCGAACGGCGGGTACCGCAGCGTGCCGGGCCCGCGGTTGACCAGGCCCACCTCGATCCTGCGCGCCTCCCCCGGCCGGCCGGTGACCATCGCTCCGACAGCGACGACATCGGCTCGCCGGCGACCGGTGACGGTGACCGTGCTGGAGGAACCGTTGTCGTCGGCGTCGGTGTCGGCCTGGGGCACCTGCGCCGCCCGGGCCGAGGGCACCTCGATCAGGTCCAGGTCGGGGCCGGCGCCCTGCCGCCCGGTCGACGGGCCGCCCAGGGAGTCCTCCCAGTCCTGCCATTCCGCGAGGGTCAGCCACTGCGCGTCCGTCCGCGCCTCGCTGCCGGCTGCGGCGTCGCTCGGGATCCGCACCGTGAAGGGCTGCGACGTCTGGTACGTCCGGCCGGCCGCGAGCGTCGCGTCGAAGGTGCAGACCGCGCCGCCGTCGTCCTCGTACGCGCAGTTGCCGAAGTCGGTGTCCGCGAGGGCGGCGCCGGCGAGGGTGAGCACCAGCCCTTCGACGCCCCGGGAGCCGGTGTTGCGCACCTGCGGGCGCAGGGCCACGGAGCCGCCGGGCGCCACCGTACGCGGCCGCGGGTCGATCGCCGTGAGGTTCACGCCTGCTCCGATGCGTACCCTCGCATTTTCCGTGGTTGCCGGCCCGTCGTCGGCCTTGGCCGTGACGGTGAGGGTGCCGGCGTCGCCGGGCACGGAACCGGGTTTCGCCGTGAGGCGCATCGTGACGCTGGGGATCGTGAAGAGGCTGAAGCTGCCGGTCTCGGGGAGCTTGAGGACCTGCTGCGGCCCCGGAACGGTGCACCGCGTCACCGGGCCGGTCGTCCGGCATGTCACCTCGGGCTGCGCCGGTTCAACCTCGACGTCCGCCACCGCCGCGACCGAAGCGGTGTCGACGGAGATCGTCACCTCGTCCGCCCAGCCGGGCCGGTCGGAGCTCAGGAAGAAGCTCAGTTCCTCCTCGACGGCCGGCCCGCCGGCGGGGAGGGTGAAGTTGCGGAGGAAGAGGTTCGCCGTGACCGTGCCGGCGGGCGCCGCCCCCGCGGGCGCGCCGGGCGGGACGAGCGTCGCCATGGCGAGCAGAGTCGGGATGAGAAGGCGGCGCGGGCGGATCATGGCGTCCTCTGTCGGGCGGCGGAAGCTCGAACGGTGCAAACCGGACGTTACCGCCGCGGCAGAAATCGGTCCGGATATTGGCGCAACCCGGATACATTGCCGCCATGGAATTCCAGGACGTCGTCCGTCGCCGCCGCATGGTCCGCCGCTACGACTCGGGCCGGCCGATCCCGCCGGAGGTCGTGGACCGCATCGTGGACAACGGCCTGCGGGCGCCCTCCGCCGGCTTCTCCCAGGGCTGGGGCTTCCTGGTGCTCGACCAGCCGGCCGACCTCGAGCGTTTCCGGGCCGCCGTACGCCCCGCCGAGAACCCCGACCGCTGGTTCGCCGCGAATGTCGAGGCGCCGCTGCTGATCGTCGCCCTGTCCAACAAGGACGCCTACCTCGACCGGTACGCGCAGGCGGACAAGGGCTTCACGGACCGCTCGGACGCCTGGTGGCCGGCGCCGTACTGGGACATCGACACCGGCTTCGCCTCGCTGCTCATGCTGCTGACCGCCGTCGACGCGGGCCTCGGGGCGTGCTTCTTCGGCCTCCCGGCGGGCCGGGTCGAGGCGTTCCGCGAGGAGTTCGGCGTGCCCGCGCACTTCGCGCCGATCGGGGCGATCTCGGTGGGCTACAGCGACGAACCTCCCCGCGACCTGCGCGACCGCCGCCGCCCCCGCGAGGAGGTCGTGCACCGCGGCCACTGGCAGCAGCCGGCGGAGCCGGAGCCGGTCAGGGGTTGATCTGGGCGACTCCCGCGACCACCGCCATGCCGTGCGGCTCGCCGTTGCCCGCGTCCGGCCATTCGTGCACCCAGACCAGGCCCGGTTGCACCAGCTCCGCGTTGCCGAAGAAGCGCAGGATCTCGCCGCGGGTACGCCCGTGGGCCGCCGAGACGTCCGTGCGGCGGTACAGGGCGGCGACCTGTTCCGAGGCCGCGTCCGCCGGGGTGTCCGAGACCCCGTGCGAGATCACCACGTACGAGCCGGGCGGTAGCGCCGCACGCAGCCGGTCGACGGCCAGGTACGCGTCGTCGTCCGGCACGAAGTGCAGCATCGCCACGAGCAGCAGCCCGATCGGCTGGTCGAGGTCGAGCAGGTCACGGACGGCGGGATGGTCGAGGATGGCCTCGGGAAAGCGCATGTCGGCCTGGACCGCCGCCGCCGCCGGGTTGTCCTTGAGGATGTCGTTGCTGTGCGCCACGGCCACCGGGTCGATGTCCACATAGACCACGCGCGCCCCGGGTTCGCGACGCTGGGCGATCTCGTGGACGTTGCCGACCGTCGGGATGCCGCTGCCGATGTCGAGGAACTGGCGTACGCCCCGCTCCAGCAGGTATTCCACCGCCCGGCTGAGGAAGGCGCGGTTGGCCCGGGCCATGTCGCCGGCGCCCGGGATCGCGGTGAGCAGCCGCTTGGCCGCCTCCCGGTCCGCGGCGAAGTTGTGGTTGCCGCCGAGCAGCGCGTCGTAGATGCGGGCGCTGCTGGGGCGGGTGGAGGGATCCGCGTCGGCGTCAGCCATGCCGAGGAACCCTACTCCACTGTGGTCGGTCATGACGCCACCCGTCCCGGTACCGGCACGAGCTTTCCCGTACGCCGCAGCAGCGCCGGAACCTGGTGCGGGGTCGTGGGCGCACCGTAACGCAGCCCCTGGGCGCCGTCGCAACCCGTGCCGACCAGCGTGGCGGCGCGCAGCTCGTCGTCGACGCCGTGCACGGTCAGCGTCAGGCCGAGCGCGTGCGCCATGCGGGCCATGCCGGCGACCAGGTCCCGGTCGGCCTCGGCGCTCGCCGGGTTTTCGTGCAGCAGGCTCGCCGGGGTACGCAGCCCGTGCACCGGCAGGTCCCGCAGGTACGCGAGGCTGCTCGGCCCGGTGCCGAAGTCGTCCAGCACGATGCGGACGCCCAGCGCGGCCAGCGCGGCCAGCACGGTGTGGCTGTGCGCCCCCGCGGGCACGGCGTCGATCCCGGACAGGTGCAGGTGCAGCCGCTTGGGCGGGAGACCGCTGCCGGCCAGCGCCTCGCGGACCAGCTCGACGGCGTCCGGGTAGCCGATCTGGTGCACGGGCAGGTCGAGCCCGACGAACGGGCCCTTCTTGCCGCCGTCCCACTGCATCGCCTGCCGGCACGCCTGGTCCACGAGGCTGCCGGCGAGCCGCATCGTGGTCTCCCGGTCCCCGGTGAGCTGACCGATCCGGCCCAGGTCGAGCGTGCCGAGATGCGGGTGCCGCCAGGCCATCCGGGTGTGCAGCCCGGCGATGCGCCCGGAGCTCAGCTTGACGATCGGCTGGTACGTGGGCGGCCCGGTGACCAGCCCCGCCACCGCGGTCGCGCCGCCGCCCCGGACGGGGTCGGCGGGCTGCGGGTCGTACAGGGCCCAGCCGCTGCTGCCGGCGCGGGCCTGGCGTACGGCGATCTCCGCGTCGACCAGCACCCGCCCGGCGTCGAGCCCCTCGGTCGGCACGTCGACCACACCGACGTGGGCGTCCAGGTCGGCGGTCAGGCCGGTGCCGGGCAGCGAGGCCGGCTCGCGCAGCGCCGCGGTGATCCGCTCGGCCAGCTCGGCCAGGTGCGCGATGCCGCCGCTGTCCTGCACGAGGACCGCGAAGGTCTGCCCGCCGTGCCGGGCCAGCAGGTAGTCCGGGTGCCGGGCGAGGACCTGCAGCCGGCGGGCCACCTCGGCGAGCACGTGGTCGCCCCCGTCGGCACCGAACTGCTCGCAGACGGCGGCGTGCCCGCCCAGGTCGATCAGGCACACCCCGACGTGCCGGCCGGGGTGGCCGCCGTGCCCCGCCTGCTGCAGGCGCTGCACCAGCCGGGACTTGCTGGCCAGCCCGGTCACCGGGTCGTAGAACGCCAGCCGGCGGTAGCGGGCCTCGCTGTCGTGCAGCGCGAGCTGGAACTCGCGGGCCGCCCGCTGCGTGGCGCGGTGCAGCGACTCCTGCTGGGCGAGGGTGCGCGCCTGCAGGGCGGCGGCGAAACCGGCGGCGAACGCGCCGGCCACCTGCCGGGCCGGGGGCCTGAGCTCGTCGCCGTCGGCCAGGTGGTCGAGCACCACGGCCATCGTCGCGGGCAGCGCCTCGGGGCGGCCGATGCCGAGGGCGACGACCTCCAGGCCGATCCGGTACGCGGCGTCCACGTCGGCCGGGGTGGCGTGCGCCGCGTCGTGCAGGCAGGCGGCGTACACGCCGAGGGTCTGCGCCGCGACGGGCCCGGCGACGGGCAGGTAGACACCGGCGGCGGTGGCGGCCGCCAGCCAGGTCTCCCCGACCGTGCGCCCGAGGTCCGTCGCGGCGGGCATGGGCGCCAGCTCCACCGGGGCGGGGGCGGGCGGGGCGCCGGCGAGCGTGCGCCGGGCGCTCTGCACCGTACGGGCCGCCTGGTCGAGGGCGGCGTCGGTGTAGCGCAGCGCGGTCTCCAGCGCGGCGGCGACGATGCCGTCCGCGCGCTGCCTCGCGTCCTCGATGAGCCGGTCGGCGGCGTTGTCGCCGGTGGCCGGGGGCTCCTCGTCGGGCACGGGGTCGTAGCCGCACTCGCCCAGGATCTGGTTGAGCGCGGCGATCATCATCGCGTGGGTGAGCACCGGGTCGTCCCCGTCGGGAGCGCCCCCGGGCCGGGCGGGCTCGGCCATCAGCTCTCGCCTCCAAGATCAGGCTGGGACTTCGGCGCGCGCTGGGTGGGTATCGCCTGCCAGAGCGCCACGGCCTGGCGGCGGCCCAGTTTCAGCGCGGTCCGTACCGCCTCGGGGGTCTTGCCGACCCGCGCGGCGATCTCGGACGGGGTGAGGCCCTGCGCGGAGAGCTCGAGCGCCTCGCGCCGGGCGGGCGGCAGCTGGGCGAGCACACCGGAGAACCATTCCTGCAGCTCGTACGCGACCAGCCCCGGATCGTCGGCGCGCCCCTCGTCGAGCTCGGCGACGTCGGCGACCAGCACCTCGTCGCCGTGGCCGCCGGCGCGGCGCTGCTTGAGCCAATGCGAGCGGGCGGCGGTGCGGACCCAGGCGACCGGGTGGGTAAGGTCGGACCAGCGCCGCAGCGCCTCCCGGATGGCTTCGGCGACCGCGTCCTGCGCCTCCCAGCGGTCGGCGCCCTCGCGCAGCAGGTTGCGGACGAGCCCCTCCCAGTAGCGCCGGAAGAACTCCTCGATCTCCGCCGCCGGGGGCGGGTTCGCGATGGCCGGTCGCGGCGGGGCCGGTTCCCCGTCCGCCACGTCCGGCGCGCCGTGCGCTTCCACCACCGCTGCCTCCGTTCGCCGACGAACACCCACCTAAGTAGGTCCACAGCGGAGCGTCGGCGTGACAGCGGAGCCCAAGATTCTTTTGTCGGCGCGGGCCGGGCATAGTGGCCGGAGAGCGCCGGACATCGACACCAACGGGAGGCACGGGTGACGGGGACCCTGTACGCCGTCAGCGACCTGCACGTCGCGTACGCCGAGAACCGCAAGCTGGTCGAGGCCCTGCACCCGCCGTCACCGGACGACTGGCTGATCGTGGCGGGCGACGTCGCCGAGGTGTTCGGCCACATCGAGACGACGCTGCGGCTGCTGCGATCCCGCTTCGCCGAGGTGATCTGGGCGCCGGGCAACCACGAGCTGTGGACGCACCCGAAGGATCCGGTGCAGCTGCGCGGGGTGGCCCGGTACGAACGGCTGGTGGAGATGTGCCGGGAGATCGGCGTCCGTACGCCGGAGGACGAGTACGCGGTCTGGCACGGCGCGGGCGGCCCGGTGACGATCGCCCCCCTGTTCCTGCTGTACGACTACACGTTCCGGGCGCCGGGCACCACCACGAAGGAGGAGTCGCTGGCGTACGCGTACCGCACGGGCGTGGTCTGCACCGATGAGCAGATGCTGCATCCGGACCCGTACCCGGATCGCGAGTCCTGGTGCCGCGCCCGGGTCGCGGCGACCGAGCGGCGTCTCGCCGCGCTGGATCCGGACCTGCCGACCGTGCTGGTGAGCCACTGGCCGCTGCACCGGCACCCGACCGAGGTGCTGTGGTACCCCGAGTTCGCGCAGTGGTGCGGCACCGAGCTCACCGCGGACTGGCACACCCGCTTCCGGACGGCGGCCGCCGTCTACGGGCACCTGCACATCCCGCGCGTGACCTGGCAGGACGGGGTGCGCTTCCACGAGGTGTCGCTGGGCTATCCCCGGGAGTGGGGCCGGCGCGACGGCGAGCCGGTGCTGCTCAAGCCGGTGCTGGAAGCGGTCACGCCACCCGGCTCCTGAACATCGCCCGGTACGCCTGCGGGGTGGTGCTCAGCCGCTGTCCGAAGTGGTGGCGCAGGGTGGCGGCGCTGCCGAAGCCGGCCCGGACCGCGATCATGTCGATGCCGAGGCCCGAGTCCTCGAGCAGCCGGCGGGCAAGCAGCACCCGCTGGTTGGTCAGCCAGTCGTGCGGGGTCGCGCCGGTCTCGGCACGGAACCGCCGGGCGAACGTACGCGGCGACATGCGCGCCTGCGCGGCCATCGTCTCGACGGTGTGCGGCCGGTCCAGGGTCTCCATGACCGCCGTCAGCACCGGCTGCAACGTCTCGCACTCGATCGGCTGCATCGGGGTCTCGATGAACTGTGCCTGGCCGCCGTCGCGGTGCGGCGGTACCACCATGCGGCGCGCGATCTGGGTGGCGACGGCGGAGCCCTGCTCGGCGCGGATGAGGTGCAGGCCACAGTCGACGGCGGCGGAGGTGCCGGCGCTGGTCAGGACGTTGCCGTCGGCGACGTAGAGCACGTCCGGATCGACCTTGGCGGTCGGGAACCGCTCGGCGAGCCGGGCGGTGTGCCGCCAGTGGGTGGTGCACCGGCGGCCGTCGAGCAGCCCGGCGGCGCCGAGCACGAACGCGCCGGTGCAGACGCTCATCACCCAGGCGCCGCGCTCGTGCGCGCGGCGCAGGACACCGAGGACCTCCTCCGGCGGATCCTCGTCGCTGTCGTTGGGGACGACAGCGACCAGGTCGGCCTCCTCGGCCGGCGCCAGGTCGTGGCCGGGCATCAGCGAGAACCCGGCATGGGTACGGACGGGACGCCCGCCCACGGTGCACACGGAGAACTCGTACGCCGGGAGCCCTTCGTCGGTGCGGTCGTAGCCGAACAGCTCGCACAGCACCCCGAGCTCGAAGACGGCCACGGGCGGCAGCGCGATGACGGCGACCTTGTCCAGCATGCGGCCAGCGTACGGCCGGTTGGCAGGATTTTGAAGATGTATGGCATTACTGCCACTGTCCGGGGCCCGCCCGGCGGACCAGACTGAAGTCATCCCCGGTGCGCACCGGCTCTCGTTTCGCCGGACAGGGATGTGACCACCATGGCACTCGGACTGCTGCTGTTTCTCCTGCTGATCGTGCTCGCCCCGAGCCTCGGACTGACCGTGGACTCGCGGGACAGCGCCGACTGGAAGCCCACGACCGACGGCGTACGCGCCCCCGGCCGCCGGTGACCCCGGACAGCGCGACGGCGCGGCCCCCGCCCGGGGACCGCGCCGCCTCTGACTCACCCCGCGTCAGTTCTTGGCGCCGGCGCCCGCCTCGTCGGCAGCGCCGGCGTCACCGGCCTGCTCGTCGGCAGCGTCGCCCGCACCCGCATCCTGACCCTTGCCCGCGTCACCCTTGCCCGCGTCCTCGCCGCCCGCGTCCTGGCCGGCTCCGGCGTCCTCACCGGCACCCGCCTCGTCGCCCGCACCGGCGTCACCCGCGCCGGCGTCACCGGCGGCAGCCTTTGCGTCGGCGAGCGTCAGGCACGCGGCCAGCAGGCCCTCGCGAGCGGTGACCACCGCGGCGTCGAGATCAGCCGCGTCACCCGCGCCGGCCTCGCCGTTGCCGTTCGCCTCGCCGTTGCCGTTCGCCTCGCCGTTGCCGTTCGCCTGGCCCTTGCCGTTGGCCTGGCCCTTGCCGTTCGCCTGGCCCTTCTCCTTGGCGTGGGCGATCTTCTTCGCGTACCGCTTGGCGATGGCCTTCTTCAGCTTCTTGGACTTCGCCTTCGCCGCCTTGTCCGCGCCCTTCTCCTGCCCGGCGCCCGCGGCGTCACCGGCGCCCGCGTCACCCTCGCCGGCGGCCTCGGCGTCGGCGGCGGCCTGATCGATCGCGAACTGGTCGCAGGACGTCTCGAGCGCCAGCGCCGACGCGGCGGCGGCCTCCGCGGCGCCCGCCTTCTGCTCCGGCTGCAGCTTCTCGCCGTCACAGACGACGTCCCCCGCGTTGATCTCCAACTTCTCGCACCCGGCGATGTTGAAGTCCTGGCCGTCGACCACCACGATCTCGGCGGCCTTCGCCTGTTCCCCGGCGGAGGCGAACTGCAGGCCGGTGATGCCGCCCGCCACCAGCACCCCGGCGAACACCACGGCGCCGATCGCCTTGCGGTTGACGCCGGTACCTCGTCGCTGACGCAGTCTCATCACCACTCCTCGTCGTCGGACCTCGTTGTCGTGTCGGGAGTCGATACGGTGTCCGGCCACGGCACGGTTCACCGGGAATGCGAATTTCCCCGGTTCAATTTCCGGCCGATTTTTTTGAACTTTCTCCCGGCCGGCCTCTTCGGCGTCACCGGCAACCTGGCCCGGCGGATGGTCTGCCCGCCACTGTTCACCCGCCCGGACGAGTGGCTGCTCGCCAGATTGACCCCGGGGGGCCACGCCGCGCGATGGGGGCGGCGGAAAGTGCAGCCTATAGTCGGATGATGGGCATGAGCGGGACCATCGGCGCCGACGTGTGCCAGCCGTACCGGCATGCCTGCCTGACCTACGAGGATCCGGCGGAGTTCCAGTCGGCGGCCCGTGACTTCCTCGGCGCCGGCCTCGCCGCGGGCGAACAGGTCTGGTATCTGGCCCCCGAGGCACCGCACGGCTGGGACATCACGCCGCGGATCGTGACGCTCGGTGACCAGTATCCGGAGGACAGCGTCATCGACCCGGCCGCGGGGCTGGCGGCGTACGCGCAGGCCACCGAGCAGGCGCTCGCCGAGGGGTACACCGGCCTGCGGGTCGCCGCCGACGTCACGACGCTGCTGCGCACCCCGGCGCAGGTCGACGCGTTCGCACGGTACGAGATCCAGGTCGACCGCTACGTCCGTACGCACCCGTTCTCGGCGCTGTGCGCGTTCGACCGCGTCCGCATGGGCGACGAGGCCGCCGACCAGCTCGCCTGTGTGCACCCGGTCTCCGACGCGCCGTTCCGGCTGTTCACGCCCCACGCGGGCCGCGGGGACGCCGCCCTGGCCGGCGAGATCGACGAGACCACCCGGGCCCTGTTCCTGCAGGCGCTCGACCGCGCCGCGCTGCGCCCCGGCGGCGACGAGCTGGTGCTCGACGGGCACGACCTCGCCTTCATCGACCACAACTCGCTGCTGCACCTGGACGCGCACGCCCGCGCGCTGGGCACCACCGCGGTGCTGCGCACGGCGGTGCCGGCCGCTGCCCGGCTCGCCGGCCTGCTGGAGCTGACGTCGTTGCGCGTGGAGACCGCCCGATGAGAACGGGTGCGGCGGAAGGGCACGCCGGCTACTTCCACGCGGCGGTGCGGTACGCCTCCGACGACGAGCTGCTGGCCGTCACCGTGCCGTTCCTGCTGGGCGGCGTCGAGGCCGGCGAGCCCACGTTCGTGTCGTTCGGCGAGCGGACAGCCGCCCTGGTCCGCTCGGCGCTGCCCCGTGACTCCGGGGTGCGATTCCTGACCGCCGGCGACGTGTACGCCCGCCCCGCCGCCGCCATCCGCTCCTACCGCCGACTGCTCACCGAGCAGACGGCGGCCGGGGCGGGACAGATCCGGATCATCGGCGAGGTGCCGGTCACCAGCAACACGTGGGACTGGTGGGCGCGCTACGAGTCGGCCATCAACCACGCGTACGACGACTTCCCGCTGTGGAGCATGTGCGCGTACGACGCCCGGATCACCCCCGAGCCGGTGCTGGCCGACGTGGCCCGTACCCACCCGCGGTACGCGCTGCCCGGCGGCACGCATGCCGACAGCCCCACGTACACCGAGCCCCGCGTCTATCTGTCCGAGGCGCACCCCCCGGTTCCTGACCCGTTGCAGTCCCGCCCGGCAACGGTGGAGCTCGCCGATCCCACCCCCGGCCAGGCCCGGCACGCCGTGCACGCCGCCGACCGCGGACAGCTGCCCGCCGCGGACGTGGAGGGCCTGGTGGTCGCGGTGAGCGAGACCGTCACCAACGCCCTCCGGTACGGCGCCCCGCCCGTGTGCCTGCGCGTCTGGAGCGGCGCCGACCGCATCGTGGTGACCGTGACGGACCAGGGCCCCGGCCCCAAGGACCCGTACGCCGGCCTGCTGCCGGCGCTCGACAGCGCCGCGGGCGGCCGCGGCCTGTGGATCACCCACCAGTCCTGCAACCACGTCGCGGCCTGCGCCGGCGACGACGGCTGGACGATCCGCATGATCGCCGGCAACACCCACGTCGCCTGATCCACCCTCCCGGTCGACCCGCCCGGGCATCCGTGCGCCCGGCGACTTTACAATGAAAATCGTTTCCAACAAGATGGAGGCATGAGCGCCCGTACCGTCACCGCCACGCCGCGTGTCACCGTCCTCGCCGGCTTCTCCGCGCCCGCCACCGATGCGGTGGCCCGGAGCCTGCTCGTCACCGACCCGGCGCTGCTGCTCGTCCGCCACGACATCAGCCGGCTCAGAGAGGGCCTCGTCCGCCGGACGGTCCGCACCTCCCGCGCGGTCCTCGAGGACGAGCTCGTGCACCTCGTGCACGGATGCGCCGCCTGCACCCTGCGGGAGGACGTGCTGCCGACCCTCGTACGCCTCGCCGCCACCCGGCCGCAGAGCGACATCGTCCTGGTCCTGCCGCCCGCCGTGGAACCCGAGGCGCTCGCCGCGGCGTGTACCCAGTGCGCCGTCGACGGCGTGCCGGTCACGGACGCGGTCCGCTTCGACTCGTACGTGACCGTGGTCGAGGGATCCGCGTTCCTCGCCGACCTGACCGCCACCGACGACCTGCGCCACCGCGACCTGCACGCCGCCGAGGAGGACCACCGCTGCGTCGCCGACGTCCTCGCCCGCCAGATCGAGTACGCCGACACCCTCGTCGTCTGGGGCCGCCCCGACCCGACAGGCGTGGCGGAGACCGTCCTGCACCGCCTCGCCCCGTGGGCCTCCCAGGTACGCGTCGGCGACACGGCGGCGGTCGACTGTGCCGGGCTGGCTGAACGGTTGCGGCGTACCGGACGGCACGACCCGGCCAAGCCCGGCGTGCTCGCCCGGGCCCTCGAGGGACGGCCGATCGGCGTGGACGAGCCGGCCGGCGAGCACGGCGTCACCGCGCTGGTCTTCCGGGCCCGCCGGCCCTTCCACCCGCAACGCCTG
Source organism: Nucisporomicrobium flavum (assembly GCF_016464385.1). Lineage (GTDB taxonomy): Bacteria > Actinomycetota > Actinomycetes > Mycobacteriales > Micromonosporaceae > Actinoplanes > Actinoplanes flavus_A. Next base: position 26,968 of record NZ_JADMLH010000035.1, read on the forward strand.
CACGACGCGCTGGACGGCCTGACCGGCGACACGCTGCGTGGGCGCGGCCAGCTGTGGCTGGCCACCCGCCCCGACCTGGCCGTCGCCTGGGAGTCGGCGGGCGGCGGCATCGGCCTGGGCAGCCTCGGACCCTGGCTGGCCGCACAGCCACCCGCCGCCTGGAACGACGCCGGCGTCCTGCGCCGCCTCACCGCGGACCTGGACTGGGACCCGTACTACGGCGACCGGCGTACCGTCCTGGCCTTCATCGGCCTCGCCCTCGACGGCCCGGACCTGACCCGCCGGCTGACCGGCTGCCTGCTCACCGACGCCGAACTCGCCGGCGGCGAGGCGGCCTGGGCCGGAATATCCGACCCCTTCGCGGACTTCTTCCCGGTGGATTCCGAGGAGGTCCGACCATGAAGAACGGCATCCACCCCACCTACGGCCCGGTCGTCTACCGCGACCGCAGCGCCGGCTACAGCTTCCTGACCCGCTCGACCGCCACCAGCGACAAGACGATCGAGTGGGAGGACGGGAACACCTACCCGGTCCTGGACGTCGACATCTCGGCGGGCAGCCACCCGTTCTGGACGGGCAAGCAGCGCCTGCTCGACACGGCGGGCCGCGTCGAGAAGTTCCGCCAGAAGTACGCCCGCGCCCGCGCCGCGAAGTAGACCCCGCCAACCGAGGCGCCCCGGCCACCCGGCCGGGGCGTTTCCGTCTGTGCTGCCCGGCGCGGCGAGCCCCGGTCGATAGGCCGGGGTGGCGACACTAGGCCGTCACCAGGAACCGTCCACGAGCTCCGGAGGTCACCTTGTCGCGCTCATCCCGGCTGCCGGCCTCGGACGGATGGAGACGCACGATCGGGATCGTCGGAGCCGTGATGGTTCTAGCGGGTGTCGCGCTGACGATCGCGGACCGCGACGGGGGGAATGTGGTCGCGATCGTCATTACCGGCGCCCTGCTGTTCGTGAGCCCGCTGATCCTTCACCGGCTGCGGGAGTTCTCGGTGAGCCCGGACGGGGTGACGTTCAGCCTGGTCACCGAGATAGCGCAGACCGCACCCGACACGGCGGCCATCCTCGGGCACACAGAGCTCGCCGGCCTCGCGCAGTCCTACGCGATCGTTCACGCCGAGCTTCCCGGCGACGCGAACAAGGCGACACGAGCCGCGGTCGAGGATGTCTTGTTGAAACGTGCCGCCGACACCGCCCGGTTGCACACGTTCAACGCCGACGAGGTGCGGTCGCTCTTCAGGCAGGGATCGCCCGTCATCCGCGCGCTGGCACTCGGCCTGATGGAGGGCGACACCTCGCTCGCGGACGGCGAGACGATCCAGGCTGCGATCGGCGCCTCGCGCTCCGGCAACGAGCAGTACCACGGGCTCAAGCTGGCGCAACTCGCATGGCGCCAGTTGGCGCCGGCCGAGAGGTCCGCGATTCACGGGTCGATCGATCGCTTGAGCGGCCTCGGAGCCGGTCGTCAGGCACTTGCCCGGCAGGTACGCGAGCTGCCCGCTTCCTAGCCGGGCTCGATCTCGACGGTGACCGGACCGACGCGCAGGATGCCGTCGTTGAGCGGCGTGCAGCGCACCCCGCCCTTCCCGCGCAGCGCCCTGAACGCTCCCGGGCCGATCGCCACGTCCATCCAGGCGCACGGGTTGGCACGCCGGCGGATCCGCAGGCGGACCGGGCCGTCGCCCGAGTCCAGGGTGAGGATCGAGCCGACCAGGTCGTCCACCGCGACGCCGGACAGCAGCACGTTGCGCCGCGCCTGGCGGAGGTCGGCGCCCGCCGGGAGGCTCTCCGCCGCCATGACCGTGATCGCGGCGTCGCGGTGGGCGGGGTGGGCGTAGTAGCGGTCGCCGACGATGCCCAGGCCCGCGCGGACCTGGACCGTCGTGGTGAGTTCGCCCGGTGGGGCCGGCGCCGGGCCGTCCGACGGCCGGCCCTCATACCGGTGTACGGCGGATGCGAGCAGCTGCACGATCTCCGGCATGGCAGCGAGTGTACGAAGCCCTCAGGCCGCCGCCCCGCCGATGGCGTCGAGTTCCGCCACCGCGTCGGCCGGCAGCTCGAGGGCGGCGCCGGCCACGTTCTCGCGCAGGTGGTCGACCGACGAGGTGCCGGGGATCAGCAGGATGTTCGGGGAGCGCTGCAGCAGCCAGGCCAGGGCGACCGCCAGCGGGGTCGCGTCGAGGCGCTTCGCAACCGTGTGCAGGGTTTCCGACTGCAGCGGTGAGAAGCCGCCGAGCGGGAAGTACGGCACGTACGCGATCCCCTGCCGCGCGGTGAGCTCGACCAGCGCGTCGTCCTCGCGGTGGGCGATGTTGTAGAGGTTCTGCACGCAGACGATCGGGGCGATGCGCTGCGCCTCGGCGAGCTGGTCGGCGTTGACGGTGCTGAGGCCGAGGTGCCGGATCAGGCCCTGCTGCTGCAGCTCGGCGAGCGCCTCGACCTGCGCCGCGATCGAGCCGGGCTCGGGGCTCTCGACGCCGCCCATGCGCAGGTTGACCACGTCGAGCGTGTCCAGGCCGAGGCGGCGCAGGTTGTCGTGGACCTGGGACGTCAGCTCGGCGGGCGTACGGGCGTGCGGCCAGCCGCCGTTCCCGTCGCGGCGGGCGCCGACCTTGGTGACGATGTGCAGGCCGGCCGGGTACGGCGCGAGCGCCTCGCGGATGATCTCGTTGGTGACGTACGGGCCGTAGAAGTCGGCGGTGTCGATGTGGTTGATGCCGAGGCCGACGGCGGCGCGCAGCACGGCGATCGCGGCGTCGCGGTCCTTCGGCGGTCCGAAGACGCCCGGTCCGGCGAGCTGCATCGCGCCGTAGCCGACCCGGGTGAGCTCGAGGTCGCCGACGCGGTACGTACCCCCGAGGGTGTGGGTTGCCATGGTGTCCTCTCCGCTCGCGGCGTGTTCCGGCGAGCTGTCGCCCACGATGCCCCGGGCGCGAAGGGGTAGGCAGGGCCCCGCTCATCCTGGGGGTGGCGGGACCAGGATCCGGCGCGCGGCCGACCGTACGATGGGGGCGTGGCCAGGTCGAACGTGCTGGGTGAGTATCTGCGGGCCCGCCGTGAGCTGGTGAATCCGGCGGACGCGGGCCTGCGGGTCGTGGGGGTCCGGCGGACGCCGGGGCTGCGCCGCGAGGAGGTGGCGACGCTGGCCGGGATCAGCGCCGACTACTACCTGCGGCTCGAGCAGGGCCGCGACCGGAACCCGTCGCCGCAGGTGCTCGAGGCGCTGGCCCGGGTCTTCGGCCTGGACGCGACCGCCACCGAGTATCTGCTGAGCCTGTCCACGAGCCGGCCGACGGGCCGGCGGGCCCGTCGCGAGGCCGTACCGACGGGGATCCGCCAGCTGCTGGACGCGCTGAACCTCCCGGCGTTCGTGGAGAGCCGGATGTTCGACGTGCTCGCCGCGAACCGGCTGGCCACGGCCCTGTCCCCCAGCATCCGCCCGGGCGGCAACCGGCTGCGCTCGGTCTTCCTGGACGAGGACGTGCGCGACGAGATCCCCGACTGGGATCAGGCCATCGCCGGCATGGTGGCCTCGTTCCGGGCGTCGATCGGCACGGACGTCGACGACCCGCGCACCGCCCAGCTCGTCGGCGAGCTGTCGCTGGCCAGCGAGCCGTTCCGGCGCCTGTGGGCCCGCCACGACGTCAAGCCGCTGGCGGGTGCGCCGATGCGGCTGCTGCACCCGCAGGTCGGCATGCTGCACCTGCGCCGGGAGAAGCTGCCGATCGGCGACTCGGGCGGCCAGCTCCTGGTGATCTACCACGCCGAGCCGGGCTCGGACAGCGCCCGCGCCCTGGCCCTGCTCGGCTCCCTCGCCGCGACGGATTCCGCGGACGACGCGGGCCGGCTGTCCCGGAACGCCTAGCAGCCGCCCACCTTGCCGGGCGTCGGCAAAGCAGGCCCGGCATGGTGGCCGTTCCCACGCCTGCCCCGGCCGCACCCCGCCGAGCGATGCTGATCGTGTCGACGATCCGGCCGAGGTGGAGGGACGACCATGCTGAGCGATGCCGAACAGCGGCGGCTGAGTGAGATCGAGCGGGACCTGCGGGTTCAGGATCCGTCGTTCGCCGAGCGGATCGGTACGGCGGCCCCGCAGCCGGCCCTGCGCCGGTGGTGCGGCATGGGCGCCGTCGACTGGTTCCTGGCCGGCGTCGTCGCGGCGTGCCTGGCGATCCTGCTGGGCAGCGGCGGCATGGCGGTCATCGCGCTGATGGGCTTCTGCGCCGGTTTCGCGCTGTGGACCGGCAACTCCGACGGCAGCCCGCGATGAACACGACCACCTGCGAATCCGGCCGGCGCACGCTCACCGACGTCCTGATCGAGGCCGCCTCGGTGGCGGTCTCCCATGCGCCTTCGGTGCTCAACACCCAGCCGTGGCGCTGGCGGGTGCACACCGATCGGCTGGAGCTGTTCGCTGATCGCAGCCGCCAGCTCACGGCCACCGACCCGGACGGGCGGCTGCTGACGCTCAGCTGCGGCACGGCCCTGCACCACGCCCGCGTGGCACTCGCTGCCCGCGGCTGGACCTGCCGGGTGCACCGGACCACCAGCGCTTCCCTGCCCGGCCTGCTGGCCGTGCTGACCGGCTTCGACCGGATCGCCGTCACGCCGCGGGCACGACACGAGGAGTACGTCCTGGGCGTCCGGCACACGGATCGCCGCCCGGTCAGTGACGAGCGGCTGGCTCCTGCGGTCGTCCGTGCGATCGCAGCGGCGGCCGGCGACCGCGCCCACCTGCACGTGCTGACCGGCGAGCAGGTCTTCGACCTGTCCGCCGCCTCGTCGCGGGCCGCGGCTTTGCAGGTGCGGGACCCCCTGGCCTGCGCCGAGCTGCGGTACTGGACGAGCCGCACGATGGGCGAGGGTACCGGGCTGCCGGACGCGGTGCTGCCGGAGCGGCCGCCGCAGACCACGGTGCCCGGCCGGGGCTTCGGCCACGCCGGCACGCTGCCGATCGGGCGCGGCCACGACCGGGCGGCGACGTACGCGCTGCTCTACGGCGACGACGACGATCCCGGCGGCTGGCTGGCGGCCGGGGAGGCCCTGTCGTCGATCTGGCTCACCGCCACCTCGCTGAACGTGTCGGTGCTGCCGATCAGCGACGTCGTCGCGGTGGCCGGGACCCGCGAGCGGCTGCGCCGGATGCTCACGGCGTTCGACCACCCGTACCTGGCGTTGCGGCTGGGCATCGCCGAGCCGGAGTCCGGTGCCGCGCGACGCACCCCGCGTCTGCCGGCCGCTCAGCTCATCGACACCACGCCCGCGAATCGGGCGCAGTACGCATGACCACCGCACCGGACATCGACCCCGAGGAAACCAGTGAGTGGGTCGAGTCGCTCGACGGAGTCATCGACGAACGCGGGGCCAAACGTGCCCGTTACGTGATGTTGCGCCTGCTCGAGCGGGCCCGGGAGCGGCAGG
>NZ_JADMLH010000036.1:0-1580 GCF_016464385.1 Nucisporomicrobium flavum
CGGGACTGTAAAACGAACGGTGTAACTCCTGATCAAGGAGACGCACCTGATGACCGTCATGACGGATGCCGTGGATACTTCCGCGGTGGCGAAGAAGAAGACTCCGGCGAGCACGCCGGAGGGCGTGGACGCCGAGCTGGTCGGCCGGCTGGTCGAGCAGGCCCGTGCCGCGGGCCTGCAACTGACTGGTGAAGGCGGCCTGCTGCAGCAGCTGACCAAGCGGGTGATCGAAGCCGCCCTGGACGGTGAGATCACCGACCACCTCGGCTACGAGAAACACGACCCGGCCGGCAAGGACGGCGGCAACTCCCGCAACGGCGCCCGCGCCAAGACCGTTCTCACCGACGTCGGCCCGGTCGAGATCACCGTGCCGCGCGACCGGGACGGCTCGTTCGAGCCGCAGATCGTGCGCAAGCGGCAACGGCGACTCACGGGTGTGGAGGACATGGTCCTGTCGCTGTCCGCGAAAGGCCTGACGACCGGAGAGATCAGCGCCCATTTGGCCGAGGTGTATGGCGCCGAGGTGTCGCGGCAGACGATCTCCACGATCACCGACAAGGTGATGGACGGCATGGCCGAGTGGCAGAACCGGCCCCTCGACAAGGTGTATCCCGTCGTGTTCCTGGACGCGATCAACGTCAAGATCAGGGACGGGAAGGTCGCGAACCGGCCGATCTACGTCGCTCTGGCGGTCACCGTCGAGGGGACCCGTGACATTCTCGGGCTGTGGGCCGGCGACGGTGGTGAGGGCGCGAAGTTCTGGCTGCAGGTGTGCACCGAGCTGAAGAACCGTGGTGTCGAGGACGTGCTGATGGCCGTCTGCGACGGCCTCACCGGGCTGCCTGACGCGATCAACACCGTCTGGCCCAAGACCGTGGTGCAGACCTGCGTGGTCCATTTGCTGCGCAACTCGTTCAAATACGCAGGCCGACAGCACTGGGACGCCATCGCCAAAGCGTTGAAGCCGGTCTACACCGCACCGACCGAGCAAGCCGCCGAGCAACGGTTCCTCGAGTTCGCCGAGACCTGGGGCGAGAAATACCCGGCGATCGTCCGGTTGTGGGAGAACGCCTGGGCCGAGTTCGTGCCGTTCCTGGCCTTCGACGCCGAGATCCGCAAGGTCGTCTGCTCCACCAACGCCATCGAGAGCGTGAACGCCCGCATCCGCCGGGCCGTGCGGGCCCGCGGACACTTCCCGAACGAGCAGGCCGCCCTCAAATGCGTCTACCTCGCCGTGATGGCCCTGGACCCGACCGGCGCCGGCCGCCGCCGGTGGACGATGCGCTGGAAACCCGCCCTCAACGCCTTCGACCTCGCCTTCGAAGGCCGCCTGTCCGCAGGCCGCAACTAACCCATCAACAAGATCGAGTTACACCGTTTTCTTGACAGTCCCTCGCGCACATCAATCATGACGAGATGCCTGTCCCTGGGTCCAACAGAAGCGCCGATCCGGGTCTGCACTCGGGCAAGCTGCCCCAGAGAAAAGTGCACTCTCATCAGCGTAAGACGTTCTGGTCAAGCGGTTGGCCGGGTGCCTCGTCCGTCGTCGGTCCCTGCATAGTCGTAATGGGGTTGGTCCC
>NZ_JADMLH010000036.1:1590-26762 GCF_016464385.1 Nucisporomicrobium flavum
GCGTCAGCTCAGATCATCCATCCATACATGGGGGCAGGGAGGGGCGCCGGGAGATGCGGGCGCGCACAAATACCGCGCCGTCGACGGCGTTGTCGATAGAGTGTCTTTCCTATGGGGAGCTTGGATGAGAAGCACTCTCGCATGCGGCGGATCTTCCGCGGCGAGGAGGAGTATGGCGAGGGCACGGCGGCCGAGCAGGCCCAGGCCTTCCGGCTGGCCGAGATCTACGATGAAGCAGTCGAAGTCGCACGAGCCAACTCCACGGACGTCGAGCGGCCAGCAGTCGATCTGCTGATCAGCCTTTCTGGGTTCTCCCCGGAGACGACGCTCCTCGCCTTCGCGCTGACCCGGCCGGCGAGGATCTTGATCATCACGTCGGAGGGCACCCAGAAGACGATCGACGCGATCTGGGAGAAGCTCGCTGGCAAGATTAAGTTTTCCGAGGTCCGGCATGTAACCTGCGATCCCGTCGATCCGACCAGCATTTACGACATCGTGCTGAGAGAGGTCCGCTCCCTGCTGGCTGCTGGGCGGCCGCCACGGGTGATCATCGACATCACCGGTGGGAAGAAGGCGATGAGCGCTGGTGCGGCGCTGGCCGCTTCCCAGTTAGACCTTCCGATGTGCTACATCGACAGCACCTTTGACCCCGAGATCCGCCAGGCCCTTCCCGGCAGCGAACGGCTGTGTGTGCTACCGAATCCGACGGCACTGTTCGGGGACAAGGACCTGACCGCCGCGATGGCCATGTTCGGCAGCGGCGTGTATTCCGGCGCGCATGCGCTGTTCGAGAAGCTGAGCGATTCGATCGCCGAACCGACCCGGGTGCGGTTCCTCCGCGACCTCGCCGCCCTGTACGAGGCCTGGTGCAACCTCGACGTCGACGGGTTGCCGGATCTGATCGTTCGCGTTCGGGATCACTTGCGTGAGAACCGGATGGCGCTCGCTGTCCCCATCGCGCGAAGGATTACGAACCAACTGGAGTTCGCGGAGGCGCTCGCGGGCCGGGACGGGCCGACGATGCTGCTCAACTTCTTCCTTCTGGGCGAGCACTATCGGGCCCAGGGCCGTCACGACTTCGCCGCGCTTCTCTACTACCGAAGCATCGAGAAGGCGTTCGAGGAACGACTTTCCAGTGAGTTCGGGCTCGACCCAGTCGATCCCGACTACGCCAAGCTGGGTGACGTGGACGACCTGGAAGCCCGGTATGCCGCATTGACCACCGAGGTGTACGGGGCACCAACGCACACCCTGCCACGCAAGATCGCACTGATGGACGCGATGCTCTTGCTGTATCTCAAGGACGACGCGGTGTTAAAGCGGATCAGTTGGACGACGCCATCCGCTATCAGCAACATGCGTGGTGTGGTCGACACCCGCAACCGGTCGGTTCTCGCCCATGGCACCGCATCGGTGTCAATGGATCAGAGCGCTCAGCTCAGCGGGCGGGCCCGTGCTCTTATGCATCACTTCTGGCAGGTCCACGAACCAAAGCAGAACATCACCGAGCGTATCGAGACGCTACGGTTCGTCAGCGAGATTTGATGGCACCGCCCCTACTCGAGCCTGATCAACCGAACGCCGGTCACCCGCCGCCCATGCGGATCGCGGAGATCCTGCTGTCCACGCAGCAGAAGTTTGCCTTACCGGATGGCGCCACGCTGGACCAAGTGAGCGACGACATGGCCGGCGGAATTTGGATCGCCCGATACCGTTCATCGGGACAGCAGGGTCCTCAAACCTATCGGCTCGGCGGCTCCCGATTCGAGGCCCGGGTCCGGCGTCGTAAAGGTCAGTCGTCGGGAGCCTGGCTGGCCGAGGTGACGGCCATCGAGCTGACGTCCTCGATGCCTCGCCGGTATGACCGCATCGTGCCGGCCGTCGTCTCTTTTGAGCCGAACTATCGCGAGCTGGCCTTCGATATGGAGGACTTGCTCAGGCAGCTGGAACAGTGGCGTCAGATTCACGAGGGTCGCTTCAGAGCGCCCGCTTCCGAACAGCTCAAGCGCGCGGTTTACCTGGAGTACGGCCGACTGAAGCGGCTCCTGGAGATTGTTGAGCAACGTCCGGAAGCCGCCGAGCAAACCGTCTCGGGCATCGTTCTCTCCGTCGAGGAGGGCATCGACGGAGCGGGCACGGTGGTCGTCGAGGTCAAGGCCGCCACGGACCTGGCCGACTTCGACCGCCGACGGGTGACGATCACCGCCTCAAGCGGCGTCACGGTGAACACCAGCGTCCAACGAGTACGCGCCGGGCGACTCGCGGTCCGGCAAACCGGTCACTGGTCGCCCAAGCGCGGGACCGAAGTGACCGTCAATCTCGTCAGACCGTTCGGGATGCGCCAGAACGCACTGGCGCTCAAAAGCTTTCTCAATGGCGAGGTGGAGGGCTCTTGGGACGATCTGGCCCGCCTGATGTGCCGCCCCCAGGGCCTCACTGCCAAGGAGCCAATCGCGTTGCCCCAGCGGTTCTTCTGCGACGACAGCGACAGCAGCGTGCCTCTGAACGATGAGCAGCGGCGAGCTGTCGCCGGTGCGGTCTCGACCCCGCACGCGTTTCTGGTGCAGGGTCCGCCGGGAACAGGCAAGACCGAGGTCATCTGTGAGATCGTCAGACAGTTGACGGCACGGGGCGAGCGGGTGCTGCTTCTGGCGCCGACTCATGTCGCTGTCGACGAGGTTCTGGGCAGGATCGGGCATAAGCCCGGCGTCCGGCCGCTACGCATCACCTGGGATGACGACCGGGTGCACGAGTCCGTCCGCGATTACCTCGAGCCCAATGTCGGAGCCGGTCTTACGGGCCTCGTCGTCCGACCCGAGAAGGGCGCTCGCGACCCACAGTGGGCCAAAAACTTGGCTCAGGTTGAGGTGCGCATCCAGGACGCCCGACGAGCGATCTCCGCCATCGCGGACAAACGCCGTCAGGCGACTGTTTTGGCCCACACGCGGGTCGCGCTCGCGGCGGCCGCCGAACGCCTCGAACTTAGCCGAGTCAGGGCCGATCAGGAGTTGGCCACCCTGAATGGGGCGACGGAGTCGGCGACAGCTCGCGTCGATGCTGCCTCCAGCACGCTGAGCCGAGCCGTCCGCATCCACGATGCCCTGCTCGCGACGGCTCGTCCGATACTCGAGCCGCTGCCCCCGCTCGCGCGGAGCTGGCAGGCGGCGATGCGGGTAGCCGCGACCGCCGCGAGCGCTCTCGGCGCCGCGAACACCGAACTCAACAGGGCAACAGGGCAACTGAACCACGATGTGGCAGAGGCGAGAAACGCCGTAACACGGGCCGACCTGGACCACCGTGCTGTGGTGGCGCGGCTGGAGGACGCCTTGACGGAGTTGCGGCGGGCGCAGCTGAACCTGGACAACGCGGTCTCCGATCAGAACCAGCTCGGGCGGATGCTGACGGTAATGAATCTCGGTCGCGTCACCGCCGCCCGCCGCCGGGCGGACGAGGCAGAGTCAGCGGTCGCCTACTGGCAGAACCGGTCACGCTCAGCCATGGACTGGAAACGCAGGGCCGAAGGCCACTTGGTCGCTATCGAGGCCCCCCGCACCAACGACGTCGTGGCCGCACGAGAACGTACCGGCAACGCTCGGCAGCAGATGGATGCGGCTGTGCGGCAGAGCACCTTGCGGTGGATCCGGCTCGCGGAGGCCATCGGCGACGCTCAACCTGCTTTGACAGGGCTTGCCGACATGAACGAGAGGCGGAGAGTCGCTGCGTTCCTAGCCGGAACGGTTCCGAACCTCCTCGCCGGGAAGCCGCCAGCAGGCGCGGACCATGGAAAGCTGACCGCGCTGGGACCGGTCGCTCAGATCGCCGGGCAGTTGTCACAGGCTGTGGCGGACCTCATTGCGGCACGGCAGGAACGGCGGTCCGCCCTGGAAGACCAGACCTGGTGCCAGCGGGAACTGGAGCTGGGCAGAGCTCGCACCGCAAGCTCGCTTGCCGTTGCTGAGCAGGATTTCACCGAAACTCAGAGCCGCTACGATGCCGCAGTCGAGCGAGTCGAAAAGATCAGCCAGATCCTTGCCGGGCAGTCCAAAAACTCGGCGGACCATAGCCGGAACATTGAGCAACTTGAGCGCCGCTTGCACGTACTACGACGACTTCCGTCACTGCACCAACGATGGTGCGAGTTGACCAGCGGCCAGTCTGACGACCTGCTCTTGGCCGACATCCGCGAGTCGCTCGTCCGGGCCGCGAACCTCGTGTGTGCCACCACCAAAGGAATCGTCGGACGAGGCAGCCAGGTCGTCCGGTACGCCGACTACGACACCCTTATCGTCGATGAGGCGAGCCGGGTGACCGAGAGCGAGTTCCTCATCGGCGCCACACGGGCGCGACGGTGGATTCTCGTCGGCGACGAACACCAACTGCCCCCGCACGTCGACCAGCGCGACGAGCATTTCCTGCACGCGCTGACCGCCCTGCACCGCTTCCACCGCGGCGCCGGCGAGAGCCTCGAAGCCTCCGTGCAATACCTGGCGCAGGTCTGGGCCGAGGACGAGGAACTCCACAAGTTCCGTGCCGAGAGTGTGCTGGCCGTCGCGGAGGAGCTGAGCTCCAGCGGTCTGTGGGCCGCGAGCTTCCGGGACCCTTTCGACTCGGCGTACCGTCGCGTCCAGTCATCCGGCAACCGAAACGATCCGGACCGGCAGGTGCTCACGGCCATGCTGCGCCACCTGGTGCAAAGCTTGTTCCAGCGGGTGGCGCCCCAGGTTCCCGCCGGGCTGCGGCAAGAACTCGTCTGGCAGCGGCGCATGATCGAACCGTTGGCCCGGATCGTTGCCGACCCGGTCTATGGAGGGCGATACCGTACACCGCCTCCCGCCGATCTCGCTGCGATCGGGCTGACTCCGTTGGTGCTCGCCGAGACGCTGACGAAACCGGTGACATTCGTCGACACCAGCCACTTCCGGGACTCCGGTGACACGCCACAGGATCACGGCTTCGCCAACGAACGAGAGCAGTACTTCGTAGAACGCGTCTGCCGCCTCTACAACGAAGATCTCGCGCGAAGCGGCTCCAAGCCCGTCACTGTCAGCGTTCTGGCGTTCTACCGGGCTCAGGCCCAACAACTATCACGCCGGCTACGCAGCCTGGACCTGCCACACCTGCAGTGGGAGGTCATCGACGTAATCGACCGCATTCAGGGCCAGCAGAGCGACCTCGTCATCATCAGTTTCACCAGGGCACACACCGGGCGAATCGGCCCAGGGTACGGCCAATGGCTGCAAGACATCCGGCGCCTCAACGTCGCCTTTACCCGGGCTCGCCGCGCCCTTGTGTTCGTCGGCCATGGCCCTACTCTCAGCGCGCTCGGCGCTCCCTCCGCTGGCGCAGAACCCGGTCCTGCGCGGATCTTTTACGAGAACCTCTTCCGGCTCGTCGACCAGGACGACGACTTCATGCGAGTTCGCCGGTTATGACGGTCCGCTTCGAGTTCCACGCCGCACGGCAAACCGACACCAAGGCGACCGTCGTCGTACAAGAATCGCTCATCGGCCTTGACGTTTGGCCGGACGTGCCGATGATCAGCAAGTTTGAGGAGGACCTGACCGCAATCGACCGGCTGATCCTTGAGGCGGCGATAGCCCTGGATCCCGTCCACGCTGCTGACATCGAGGAGATCACCGGCATTCCAGCCGAAGCCGTGGACGGCATCATCAGCAGACTCGGGAGCCTCGGCCTGCTCCAGACCGACGGGTACGGCGCGGTCGCGACGGACTATGCCCAGCCCGCGCTGGACCAGGCCGCCGCGGTGAGACTGCGCCAGACTCAAGTCACGCTGCTGTACCTCGCGGACACCGACGAGATCGTGGCACTTTCCCCCAATGCGGGTCGGCGGGCACCGCGCCTGCACAATGCGAAATCGGCCGGCTTCGTTGACGTCCCTCGTGGCACCGGTCTGACCAGTCAGCACATTCTCATCGCCGAGCGCATTGCTAGACAAGCAATCCGCGGGCTTCCGAAGGACATTGTGAGTCCGGTAGCCACCGAGACACTGATCGCCGACGTGTGTAAGCAGTTCCGCTGCAGCGGATATGTGCGGGTCAGCGCCGACGGCACGTCCCGCGCCTACCTGAAAATCGAAATAGGTCCCTCCAAACGCCTCACCCTGCAGATCCCGTTCGCGAACCAGCTGGCCAGCCGATGGGAGGACCTCGCTCAGCAAGCGGACTCGGCTGCCGACGCATGGGGACCCGCGGTGGCGACGAGAACGGGCGGGAGATGGCGCTACGAGTTGGGCCAGGAGGCAGCCGCTTCCGCCGCTGCGGACAGGATCCGGCTGGGCCACCCCGGTGGTTTGCTAATCCACGGTGAACGTGACGTCGTCTACGTCGATGTCGAGTTCGTTCCGGGCGACGAGCATGCGTCACGAATCTTCGCGCTCCAGCATGCCGTGGCCGAAGTGTCGGCCAGATCGGTCGCCAACATCGATTCCGGGCAGCTGGCAGCCATCACGGCGGCCAGTACGGAACGGTACGGCCTGCCGCCGGACGGTCTGACTGTGGCCGACGTACGCAGCGCGCTGTGGACCGGACAACACTACCAGCACGTCTACGCCCTGCGCCGAAAGGAGGACTTCCCCGGTGAATGAGTTTCCGGCAGGCAACCTGGGCCAGGTCATCGACCTGGGAAAGCGAACTGTGGAAGGCGCCTTCTTCCTCAGGCGCCAGGACGGACCGCCCACCCGTAGCCCCTTCATCCCCCGCGATACCGAATCGCAGGACGGCGTGCGGCACTGTCTCACCTACGACGGTGGAGGGTCGAACATCCGCGAGGAACTGGTGCGCCTGATCGACTCGGCGACCCGGCGAGTGTTCGTTGCCACCCTTTTCCTCGGTGACGAGCAGGTCCGACAGGCTCTCGAACGGGCGGCCGACCGGCTTCAAGGCGGCGTCTATGTCGTCTCGGCGCTCGACGACCGCGGGCTGAGCAAGGCTATCAATGACGCATCCGACACCATGGACGTCGACACCCAGACCGAGTTCCGCAACTTCCACCGGCTGACGACCAGCGGTATCTACGTCCGCGGCTACCCGGGGCTCCACGCGAAGTTCGCCGTCGTGGACGATGCTCGTGCCCTGGTCTCCAGCGCCAATCTGGTCACTCGCTCGTTCACCTGCGTCGGCGAGAACGGCGTGGTGCTGGATGGAATCGACGAGGTCGCCGTGCTGGCCTGGGCCTTCCGGCGCCTGTGGCGGCAAAGTCCCTGGGACATGCCGCCAGCACCGTCGTACCACTCCGTAAGCGACCGCAGCCCGGCAGACGATGCCCTGGACGAGGGCCCCGAATCCGGCCGCCTGCTATGGACCTGGCAGGACCAGCATCGCATTCTCGACGACATCCGACGGACGATCGACCAGGCCGAGCATGAAGTGATCCTGGGCACTTTCAGCATCGGCAATATGACCTTCGACATGCCGAAGGCACCCGCCCGACCCGGGATCCTCTACGAGCCTGTGTGCCGCGCCATCGAACGAGGTGTACGGGTGCGACTGCTGCTGCGTGGCCGCAACCACGTTGAATCGTCACGAGCCGAGGCAGCCGCATTCCAGGCGGCCGGAGCGGAAATTTACGCCGACACGCTTACGCACGCCAAAGGATGCCTCGCGGATTGCCGCATCGGTTCCCTCTTCTCGGCCAACTTCATGACCACGATGGGCCTGACCGGCGGCATGGAGCTTGGTATGCGCCTCGACGGTACGGGCGCACTTGGCGAGGCCTGGCGTTACTTCGAGCATTACATGGCAGAGGCCGACCTGGAATTCGCCGTAAATCCGCTGGCCGGCGTCACCGCCGACCGACTATTGGCCGACTCGCTGCGACGATGGCCCCTCCCGAGACACGGATTTGTGACTTGCAACGATCAGACGTGGACTCAGCTCGCTACCCACACCGGTCCTGCCTTATGGGAGCAGGACGGCGACCATCACCTGATTTTCAGCGGGGCCCGCTGCTACCGACTCATCGGCGAGAGGGCTCGGTGGCGTATGGAGCCAGCTAACCGCCCCGCGGGATATCGGAACATTCGTCAACTGATCGAAGGCTGGATCTCGCCTCGGCGCGGCAAGAGATCTGATGACACCATCAGCCGTGGCATCTTCGCTCCCGTACTCCGCCGAGCTGAGCCCTAATATGCCAAGTATGCGGGAGCAGGGATTATGTCAGCTGACTCTCGGAATGGTGCGCGCATCGGATGACAGTCACCGCACTTGATTGGCCGTGGTCACGCGCCTGGTCACAGCATTGATCAACTTCTCCAGGATTGGCTGAAATCGGGCGGCATGGCCGTGCCGTTCTGTCCGCCTCTGCGTACATAAAAGCACGTGCTGATACTGCTTAACCGAATTGTAATGCGACCCCCCCCTACACGCACGCGAGCGCCATGACCCGACACACCTTGCCCCAGGCTTTGAGCGACGCAACTCTGCGAGCGCGCTTCGCTGACCTGCTCGCCGACGGCCGCAAGGAGTGGCATCTGCTCATGGCCCTGGCGAACCTCGTCATCAACCACAGGCTGCTCGTCCGGACCGGCACCGTCCCGAACCGAGTCACGAAGGCAGACATCGCCCGTGAGGAGCAGACCGACGACCCGATGCCGTCCACCGCACAGATCAGGGAACAGTTCGACACATTCCTGGCGATCGGAGTGGTCTCGGTGGCCGACTCATGGGGACTGAAGGTCAACCAGGTAACCCCAAATATTACAGCCATCGAGGGGGCCTTGCCCCCTGATCTTGGACACTTGAACCTGGGATCCTGTGGGTTCCGGGTAGATCAGGAGTCCTGAAGCAAGATGGCGAACAAGCACTATCCCGTGCAGTTCAAGGCTGACGCGGTGGCGTTGTATCGGTCTCGGCCGGGTGCAACGATCGCGTCGATCGCTGATGACCTGGGCGTTAACCGTGAGATGTTGCGCAGCTGGGTGCGGCTCGACGACGAGCGTCGTGGCGTGAGTCCTCGGCCGGTGCGTGAGATCCCGGCGGCCGATGAGGCGGCGGGCACGGTTGAGCAGGAGAACGCCGATTTGCGGCGGCGGGTCCGGGAGTTGGAAGAAGAACGGGACATCCTGCGGAAGGCGGCCCGGTATTTCGCCGGGGAGACGCGCTGGTGAACCGCTTCCAGTTCGTCGCCGACCACCAGCAGCGCTACGGCGTGAAGCGGTTGTGCCAGATCCTGAACATCGCTCGCTCGAGTTTCTACTACTGGAAGGCGACCGCCGCCGACCGGGCCGCCCGCGACGCCGCGGACGCGGCTCTGGCTGCCCGGATCCGGGCCGTGCACGCCCGCCACGACGGCACCTACGGGGCGCCGCGGGTCACCGCCGAACTGCACGACCGGGGCGAGCGGGTCAACCGGAAGAAGGTGGCCCGGGTGATGCGCCGCTACCGCATCCAGGGCCTGCGGCTGCGCCGACGAGTGACCACCACCATCACGGAGCCGGCCGCGACGAAGGCAGCAGACCTGATCGGTCGTGACTTCACCGCCGCGGCGATCAACCAGCGCTACGTCGGCGACATCACCTACCTCCCGGTCGGTGAACGCGGATTCCTTTACCTGGCAACGGTTATCGACCTGCACTCACGCCGTTTGGCGGGGTGGGCGATCGCCGATCACATGCGCACTGACCTGGTCATCGACGCCCTGCACGCGGCCGGACGGACTCGCGGCAGCCTCGACGGAGCGATCATGCACACCGACCACGGAGCTCAATACACTTCGAAGGCCTTCGCCGCCGCCTGCACCGGCGCAGGCGTCCGGCAATCGATGAGCAAGGTCGGCAGCTCCGCCGACAACGCCCTCGCCGAGTCGTTCAACGCCAGCTTCAAACGCGAGACCCTGCAAGGCCGCCGAGCGTTCACCGACGAACGCGAAGCACGCCTGGCCTCGTTCCGATGGCTGCACCGCTACAACACCGTCCGCCGCCACTCCCGCCTCGGACAACAATCCCCGATCACCAACGAGAACCGCATCCGAGCGACGTCAGATACGCTGGCCCCGGCCGCATAAACCCCGTGTCCAAGATCCGGGGGTAAGCCCCGCCAGATCGTTGCCGAGGATCCGGGTAGCCGTGTCCGGGTGAAGCCGCCGAAGTCGCCGAACGGTTTTCGCACGCTGATCCTGGACGACAACACCCTCAAGGGCTTGACCGGGGGAGCGACGTCGGGCCGGGCGTCGCGGTACTTGTTCACCGGCCGTGCGGGACGGCATCTGCGGCCGGACAACGTCACCGGCCGGTTCAACCAGATCGCTGTCGCGGCTGGTGTCCGGCCGCTCGGCCCGCACCAGATCCGGCATCTGATCGCGTCGAATCTGCTCGACGCCGGGTTCGGTATTCATGAGGTTGCGGAACGTCTGGGTCACGACCCGGCCACCCTGATGCGCTACTACGCCCGGGTCAGCGCCACACGTCGCCTGCAAGCCACCAACCACATCGCCTACCAAGTCGTCACCGGCGACGGCGTCGAGACGATCCGGGAACGTCCGTCCTGGACCGCGACTGCCGGGCGCACGAGGTGGACAACCTTTTCGTGGTCGACGGCGGCCCGTTCCCCACCGCGACCGCGGCCAACCCGACCCTGACCATCATGGCCAACGCCTGGCGGGTGGCCGATGGGATAGTGGACGGCCGGTCGACACCCCAACGCTGAAGGCACCTGCACGCCTCGTCTCTCTCACGACCGACCTGGGCCGCACGGGTGGCGCTCCACCGTGCTTCGCTGGGCAACTCTTCACGAACCCTCACCCGTGAGTGGCCGTTCCGTACCGGTCGACGTGGTGGGGCCATGTGGCCCTGGTGCGCGCGCCGGCGGCAGTGCAACGCTCGCCATGGGCGTGTAGGCCGGTACGGCCGGTGCGCACGCAATGCCCGAGGAAGAAGGCGCGTGATGGGCGCGAAGACGAAACGGTGGACTGGTCGGGTCAAGCAGGCCGCCGGGACCCTCACCGGCAACAAGAGACTGGAACGCGAAGGCAGGGCCGATCGTCGCTCTGCCGAAGCGGTGGAGCGGCTCGCCCAGGCCAGAACCCAAGCCGGAAAAATGATCGACAAAGCCGCCGGCGTCGTGAAGGGCGCCAGGACCCGAACGGGCGGAGCCCGGCACAGGTAGTGCTGTCCGGCCAACGGCTGGACAGACGCAATGACCATCTGCGAGCCCGGACCCCGCCGCGGAATCCATCTTGAAGGCGCTTGCATGCGCCTCATCCGAAGGAGCACGTGGTCCGATGACAACCGCATTGCCTACCGATGAGCAGACCGCGCCGGCGACAGCCTCGCGCAGCACGGCCGAGTTGGCGCCGCTGCCGCGTCAGAGCCGGCTCGCCACGGCCGAGGGAAAGATCACCGTCGCGGAGAACGTGGTGCAGAAGATCGCCGGTATCGCCTGCCGTGAGGTGTCCGGTGTCCAGGCGATGGGAAGCGGCGGCACCCGCGCGTTCGGGGCGCTCCGCGAGCGCATCCCGGGCAGCAACGGCCCGAACGTCGCGCAGGGCGTCGGTGTCGAGGTCGGCGAGACAGAAGCCGCGATCGACCTGGACATCGTCGTCGAGTACGGGGTCAGCATCGCCGAGCTGGGCCGCAGCATCCAGCGCAACGTCAAGTCCGCGATCGAGCGGATGACGGGCCTGAACGTTGTCGAGGTCAACGTCAGCGTCGACGACGTCCACATGCCCGAAGCGCCCGAGGACCGTCCGGAGTCCCGCGTCTCATGACCACCACCGTGGCCGGGCCCGTGTACGCGGTCGTCGACGGAGTCGACGTCGACCTCGTCGCGGCCGCCGTGCGCCGGTGCCCGGCCGTGGCGGACCTGATCGGTGGTCACCCGTCCGGCGCGGCCACCTATCTGCCGGGCCGTCGGATCGACGGAATCACCGTCACCGCCGGGACGATACGAGTGCAGGTCCGTATCCGCTGGGCACCGGTCACCGACCTCGTCGCGCAGATCCGAGGCGTGGTCAGCACGATGGCCCCGCAGCATCGCGTCGACGTGATCATCGCCGACATCGACGACCCGCCGCCGGCCCGGGGGCACCACGCGCTGGAGGAGAGGACACCATGAACCGCATGTTCCTGGGGACGATCGTTGGTCTCGCACTGGGCTTCGCCCTCGCCTTCGGCAGCTTCGGCCAGATGCTCATCGTCGCCCTGTTCGGCGGCCTCGGGCTCACCGTCGCCCGGGCCCTCGCCGGCGATCTTGACCTCAGCGGCTACCTCCAAGGCAGGCGAAGCCACCGATGACCGCCGCGACCGAACAGGACCAGCTCGACGCCAACCCACCTCCGGCCGGAGAAGCGGAGCTCGGAAAGATCACCATTGCCGCTCACGTGGTGGAGAAGATCGCCGCCGGGGCCGTTCTGGAGGTTCCCGACGCCGGCGGCGCCGCGCCCCGGATGTTCGGCCACGCGATGCCCGGCGCCGGGCACCTGGGCATCCGCCGCACCGGCCCGGGTCAGCTGCCGAAGGTCAAGGCGGACGTCGACGGTCTGACCGTCTATCTCGACCTGGCCATCAGCACCCGATGGCCTGCGTCCATCGGCCGGGTCAGCCGCCGCGTACGCGAGCATGTCCGCACCCGGGTCCACGAGCTCACCGGGCTGAACGTCACCGGGATCCGGATTGCCGTCACCGGCCTGATCAGCGACTTCACCCATGCCGACCTCACCCGCACCGATCGGGCACGGCCATGAGAGTCCTCAACCGCCTGTTCGCCTTCGCCCTGGCCATCGGGGTCGTCTTCGCCGCCACGGTCGGGGTGATCGAGGTGATCGCACAACGCGCCCACCGCCGCCCCGTCCTGCTGGACTGGCCCGAGGTTCACTCCTGGGCCACCCGCACGTCCTGGGGTGCTGCTCCCGTCCTGCTCCTGAGCATCGGCCTGATAGTGGTCGGATTGCTGCTGCTCGTCGCACAGCTCACACCCCGACGCCCGGCCCGGCTACCGATCACCGCCGGCAACCCCGCCACCGACGCTGCGATCACCCGCGGCGGTCTGGCACACACCCTGCGACGGGCCGTCACCGACGTCGACGGCGTCAGCCGGGTGCACGTCCGCGCCCGCCGGCACCGCGCGCGTATCAGCGCCAGCACCCGCGCCACCGACATCGACGCGGTGCGGGCAACGCTGACCGAGACCGCGCAGCGGCAGCTCGACGCCCTGCACCTGAGCCACCCGCCGACCCTGTCGGTCCGGGTCACCACCCGGGAGCCGTGATGTACGCCGACCGCACCAACCGCGCCCTGCTCACCCTGCTCGGTGTCGCCCTGCTCGCCGCGGGCGTGGGCGGGCTCCTCACCGGTACCGGCGTCTTCGGCGATCACCTCGCCGACCGGCACCTGACCGACAACCAGGCCGTCCGATACATCGGCGACAACAGCATCTGGTTCTGGCCGGCCGTGGCCGTCGCCGGGGTGGTCGCCGCGTTGCTTGCGCTGCGCTGGCTCATCGCCGTCCTTTCCCCGCGCCCCCGCGTCGGCGACATCGCGATCGGCGCTGACCGAGCTGCTGGAGCGACCGTTCTGGACGCTGACGCCCTCACCGATGTGGTCACTGCGGAGATCACCGCATATCGGGGTGTCGACGCCTGCCGGGCCAAGGTGTACGGGAGTCCCACGGAACCCCGGCTGTCGATCGCAGTACGCGCCGATGCCGATGCGGACATCACCGCCTTGCAGCAGCGCATCGAGGATGATGCTTTGACCCACGTTCGCGAGGCTCTTGATCGTCCGGATCTGTCCATCGTCCTGGACCTCGCCGTCGGTAACCAGGCGTCCAGCCGGGTCTTGTGAACCGCCGGCTTGCCGAACGGTGTGGAACCGGCATCGCCGAGCCGACGGCAGAGACCGCCGCGGGCCGGCCGGCGAGGGCCGCTACAGCGAGAACAGTTCGCCGATGTCGGCCGCCAGCCTCGCCTCGGCATAGTCCCGGCGAACCTTGCGGCTCGAGGTGAGCTCGGCGCCGATCTGGAAGGGGGGCGGCAGGACGCGGAACCGTTTGATCGCCTCGGCGCGGGACACGGTGCGGTTGGCGGTGTCGATGGCGGTCTGGATCTCGGCCCGCAGGGCCGGGTCGTCGCGAAGGTCCGCGGCCGCCGTTGTGGCCGGCAGGCTGTGCTGGTGCTTCCACCGTTCGAAGCCGTCGGGGTCGAGGGTGACGAGGGCGGCGATGTAGGGGCGTCCCTGCCCGACCACGAGACAGTCGCCGACCAGCCAGTGCGCCCGGACCTGGTCCTCCAGGGGCGCCGGGGCGACGTTCTTGCCGGACGCGGTGATGATCAGGTCCTTCTTGCGGCCGACGATGCGCAGGTAGCCGTCGTCGAGCTCGCCGAGGTCCCCGGTGCGTAGCCAGCCGTCGGCGTCGAACATGCCGGCGGTCGCCTCGTCGTCGTGCCAGTAGCCGGCGAAGACGTTCGGTCCCTTCACCAGCACTTCACCGTCAGTGTCGATGCGGACCGAGCAGCCCGGCAACCGCCGGCCGACGGTCCCCATCCGCTGAGAGGAGGGAAGATTCAACGTGGATCCGGAGGTGGTCTCGGTCAAGCACCAGCCTTCCAGGATGGTCACGCCGGCGCCCCGCAGGAAGTGACCGAGACGAGCGCCGAGCGGGGCACCGCCGCTGCTCGCGTATCGGGCATGCCCGCCCAGGGCGGCACGCAGCGGGGTGTAGACCGGCCGCTCGAACAACCGATGTGCACCCCGTAGCCACAAACCCGGGCGGCCGCGCTCGAGCGCGCGGCTGTAGGCGACCGCCGTCGTCTCGGCCAGCTGGAAGAGGCGCGGATGCCCGGCCGTGGCGGCGGCGAATCTGGCGCTGTCGTGCAGCTTCTCGAAGACCCGCGGAACCCCCAGGATCAGGGTCGGCCGGTATTGCTGCAGCTCGGCGGCGAGGTCGCCGGGCCCGCTCAGATGCGCCAGCTGGGTGCCGTTGTGCACGGCGACCAGCGCCACCATCCGGGCGAAGATGTGCGCGAGCGGCAGGAACAGCAGCAGCGAGCTGCTCTCGGTCAGCACCTGTTCGGCCAGACCGTCCGCCAGGGCGACGTTGCGAACCTCGGCGACGAGGTTGTCGTGGGTGAGGACGCAGCCCTCCGGCCGGCCGGTCGTCCCGGAGGTGTACACGATGGTCGCCGGTGCAGCAGCGCCGACGGCCTGACGCCGGTCGGCCGGCGGTCCCGCCGGCCGGGACCGGCCGGTCGCCATCAGCTTGTCGAGGTCGCGGTCCAGCTGCCACCGTAGCGTCACCCCGGGTACATCGGCCTGGTCGAGTACGGCGGCGCACTGATCGTTCTCCGCAAACGCGGCTACCGCGCCCGAGTCCTGGAGGATCCAGGCGGCCTGGGCCGGGGGAGAGGTCTCGTAGATCGGTACGGTGACCGCACCCGCGGCCCAGATCGCGAAGTCGCACAGCGTCCACTCGTAACAGGTGCTCGACATGAGCCCGACCCGGTCTCCGGGCTCGATGCCGGCCGCCACGAGACCCGATGCCAGCGCGTTCACCTGGTCCAGGAATCCCCGCGAGGTCACCGGGCGCCAGACGCCGTCGACCTTACGGGCGAAAGCGGCATGGTCCGGCCGGATGCGAGCGTTGGCGTCGATGTCGTCGATGGCGCAGGCGTCCGGCTCGACCACGTACTTCGCCGGGGTGCTCCACATCGCGATCACGTCCCCGAGGCGGTACGGCCGGCGCGCCCGACCGTGTCGAGGTGCCGCAAGGCTGGGGCGTACGAGGCGGCCTGCCTGACAAGTTTCAGCATGGGGCCGTGGAGACTCCCGGCCGGTCCGGGAGCGTACCGGTCAGCCAGGCCCTGGTTCCTGAGAGCGACGTCGCGGACAGAGACATGGCCCCTCCTGGACGGTCATGTCGACAGGCGATCCAGTCGCCGGAGTTCGGGGCGACGGCACATCGGCGGAAGGAGTTCCCGCCCGGATCCGCTGTGCCTGCACTCTCACCGTGCTCTCGGCAGGCAGTTGTCCGGCAGGGCCGGTAGTCCTTGCCTACGGCAAGTCGGCCGTCCGGTTTCAGGCCGTCCCGGCCATCCCCATCACCGACCGGTCATGAAAGCGGGAGGTGCATCTGCAGGAGCAGGCATCCTCCGGCACCAGCGGTGATCGAATGGGTCGTGCCTGGCGGCACATACACGTAGGAACCGGCGACGAGGGTCCGCGCCGCAATGGAGGCGGAGCCGGAGATCACCCAGATGTGCTGGTGCGCGGCCAGGTGTGGTCGTCCCGGGGTGGCGCAACCCTTTCCGTACGAGATCAGCGTGTCATTCAGGTCGCCGGCGGCCCACAGTTCCTTCGCGACGACACCGGGGCAGTCCGGCACGGGGCACCACGGAAGCTGACCGATGTCGTTCGGATCAAGCGTCAGCAGCGGTTCGAGCGTGGCGTGACGATCAGTCGTCATCAGGTTCATGACATCTCCTCCGTCCGTAGGCCGATGTCGCCACGGTCGGCGCGGAAGGCTATCCGCACGCGACGAGCGGCCCATTCCACCGTCACTCGACGCAGCGCCGCTCGGACAGAGGCCCACGACCCTCGTCGGGACACTGACGTCACCAGGAGCCAGGCGGACCGCGCCCGAGGAGCCCTGTCGGGCTGTCCGCGATCGAGCGCTGCGGGCGACCGGACATCCGGATGCAGATGTCTCGGCTGGTGTGATGCACGTCGACACATGCCGTGCTCGCCCGGTGTCGTTCGTGGCTGACCGCAGGTTCAGTGGTGGAAGCCGGTGGCGTCTTGGATCGGGTGAAGCGGCCCGGGTTGAAGCCGCAGCTCGGGCAGGAGCCGCCGCAGGTCGGTAAGCAACAGGTCGGCCAGGTCGCGGGTGAACCCGTTACGCACCACGATACGCAGCACGGCCAGATCGTTGCGGTTGGCGGGGAAGGCGTAGGCGGGCACCAGCCAGCCCCGCTCCCGAAGCCGCCGGGACACGTCGAAGACGTTGAACGCGCGTACTTCCGCAGTGGTGGTGAACGCGAACACGGGTAGTTGGTCGCCGCGGCTGAGCAGCCGGAATTCAGCCATGGCTGCGATCTGCCCGGACAGGTAGGTCGCCACGTCGCGGGAGGTCTGCTGGACTGCCCGGAAGCCGGCCCGTCCGAGCCGGAAGAACGTGTAGTACTGGGCGACGACCTCGGCACCCGGCCGCGAGAAGCTCAACGCGAAGGTCGGCATGTCGCCACCCAGATAGTTCACCTCGAAGATCAGCTCTTCCGGCAGGTTCCGGCGGTGGCGCCACAGCGCCCAGCCGACTCCCGGACACACCAGGCCGTACTTGTGTCCCGAGGTGTTGATCGAGGCCACTCGGGGCAGCCGGAAATCCCACACGAGGCCGGGATCGAGGAACGGGGCGATCATCGCGCCGGACGCCCCGTCGACGTGTACCGGGATGTCCCAGCCGGCGCGTTCCTGCACCGCGTCGAGTGCGGCGGCGATCTCCGCGACCGGCTCGTAGCTGCCGTCGAAGGTCGAGCCGAGGACCGCCACCACGCCGATGGTGTTCTCGTCGCAGCGCGCCGCCGCCTCGTCGGCGCTCAGGTGCAGCCGGTCACCTTCCATCGGGACCAGCCGCGGCTCGACCTCCCAGTAGTTGCAGAACTTCTCCCAGCACACCTGCACGTTGATTCCCAGCACCAGATTCGGCCGGGCGGTCCCGCCGCGCGGCCGGCGGGCGGCCCAGCGCCGCTTGAGCGCCATGCCGGCCAACATGCACGCCTCGCTGGAACCCGTCGTGGAGCAGCCGATGACGTCGGCCGGGTCGGGCGCATGCCAGAGGTCGGCCAGGATGGCCACGCAGCGCCGCTCGAGTTCGGCGGTCTGTGGGTACTCGTCTTTATCGATCATGTTCTTGTTGACGCACTCGGCCATCAACCGCGTCGCCTGGGGCTCCATCCAGGTGGTCACGAACGTGGCCAGGTTCAGCCGGGCGTTGCCGTCGAGCATCAACTCGTCATGGACAAGCTGCCAAGCGACGTCCGGCGGCACCGGGTCATCCGCGAGCCTGTGCAGTGGTGGCGCCACCTCTTGCGCCACCGCCGGATTGGCTGCCGTCGCGAACGGGTTTCCGTTTCGTCGTGGCTCCGGTCCCGGAGGCGCCTCCGCGGAATGCAGCACCATGGTCTCCTTCCGACATGAGGATGCCGAGCAGCCCGGTCAGTTCCAGGACGCGCCGGACGATGGGTTGCGGTCTGGTGACCTGCAGGCAGCACCCGGCACGGGCGGCGGCCTGCCCCACGACGATGAGGACACTGAGCCCGCGACAGTCCAGGAACGTGACCCCGGCGAGGTCAATCTCCATGCGCTGCAGAGACTTGGTCTGGATGAAGGCGAGCAGCTTCGCTTCCAGCCGGCCGGCGGTGGCCGAATCGATCTCGCCGATCACAGTGATCTGCACGGCGGTTCGCGACAACCACCTGGACACGATGCGTAGCTGCATTGACGTGGCGGATAGCCGATTGATGGACATGTATCCTCCTGGCCGGCAATTTCCACGGCGTACGTGGTGAGCGGGCTAGGTCTGGACCCGTGGCGGTGTTGCAGTGCACCGATCAATCGGCAAGGCCGGACGTGAGATGCCGACGTCAGCCGGGAGGCCGGTGCGGCATCCTGAGCGGTGCCTCGACGCCGATCCACGGCGCGGAAACCGCTTCGCCGGTGGGATGCGGTGCCGCTGGCCGGCCGGATGTCGGAGGGTTGAGCTGTTCGGTCGCGTTGACGATGCCTTGCGCGACATCGCGCAGACGCCGGTTGTGGCTGCGGGCGTACTGCCTCAGGAGGCTGAAGGCGTCATCCACGCTCATTTCCAGCCTCTCGGCCAGGATCCCTTTGGCCTGTTCGATGAGGATCCTGCTGTCCAGGGCCGTCTGCAGCTGCGAGGCCCGGCGCTCCCGTGATCGGACGCCTTCGCGCTGGAGCAGTCCGATGGTGGCGATCGCGCTCAGTGCCCGGCCGGTGTTGAGAGAACCCGGGTCGAGCGGCCCGAGCTGGGTGGTGAAGAAATTCAGTGCGCCGACCGTCCGGGCCCGATGACGCATGGCAACCGCGTGGACGGCCGCGAAGCCCGCGCCGGCGGCGCCGACCGCGAACTCCGGCCAGCGGTCGTCCGTGGCCAGGTTGTCGGCGTCGACGGCTCGCCCGGTGCGGAAGCAGTCCACACCGGGGCCTTGCCCGGTTCGCAGCTGGATCTGCTGCAGGAGGAGAGCCCGCCGAGACGAGGCGGTGCTGCGGCGAAGGGTGCCGTGCTCGTCGGCGAGAAGGGCACCTGCCGCAGTGATGTGCATGAGCTGGACGCTTCGGTCGGTGAGGGTCTGCAGAAACACCGACGTGTCGAAATCCTCGCCGAGGGTGTCCGCGATTTCCACGAATGCGTTGGAGACCTGGGCTGTGACCATCGGTGCTCCCATCTTCGTTCGCGGAGTCGGTATTACGACCCGACCACCACGGGAGCGTGAGGGACCGTCCCTGATCCCTGTGATTCTGGGCGGCCCGCGGGGTTTTGTACAGGGCCAAAAGTCCTCTGTGGCTCCGAGGTGTCCCCCGGTTGGTGAGACTGCAGAGGGCTTGAAACTCTGTCAGCGGCGTATGTGTTCGTCCTTTGTAAGGAGATGGCCGGGCGAACCCGGCATACGGCCGACGCGAGCGTCCTATTTCTTTGCGTGCTCGGTCCCGGACGAAGGCGCAACGAAAAAGGCCGAGCCGCTCTGCCGCGGTGGGTTGCATCCGATCCGGCCAGGCCCTCCTGATCGCCGGCACCGACTTGATCGTCGCCGCGCCCGTGGGCCGTCGTGGTCGCTGTGGCTGGGTCACGGTGACGCCGGGCCGAACGCCTCTATCGGCGGGCAAAGGTGACGATCAGGCTGTCATAGTGGACCGGGTCATGCCTGCGGAAGCCTCCATCGCTTCCGCCGGCAGCGGCATCGGTCGACAAGTGACAACCGGCGCATGGCAGGTCCGGACCAACCGGACATCCGGCTGTTCGGCCGTCCAGAGTGAAGGTTGAATCATGATCAACGACATCGTCGACTTCTCGTCGATTCAACACGACCGGATCCGCAGGCTTTGCGACGACGTGAATGCGGCGGCCCGTTCAGACAAACAGCGTTTGTTCGACGAACTTGCCGACTTGGTGAACAGCCACGAAGCCAGTGACCGAAAAATTGTCCATCCGTCGGTCGTCGATCACACGACAGGCGGTGGGGCCGACGCCGTGGCGTGCATGGTGGAAGCCGGCGGAATTCTGCGCGAGGTGTCAGAGCTTCAGAGGCTCGGGACCGGTGACATCACATTCGATGCGAGATTTGCGAACCTGCATCAAGCCCTCCTGGACCACATGGCTCACGAGGAAAGCGCGGAATTCCCGCGGCTGCGTCGGTACGTGCCCGTGCAGCGTCTGCACGCCATGGTCAGCGAGGCCCACGATGTGCAGACAATGCGCTGACAGTTGAACCCGTGCCCGGCATGCTGCCACTGCCGCAACAGGCCGTACGCATCAGCCAGGTCACCACGCGCCGCATGCTCGACGGATGATCGATGTTCCCCGCATTCCCTACCTGAGCGGGGTGGTCTCGTCGGATCCGCTGACGATGTTCGCCGCCAGCACGGCCAGGGGCTGGTTCCGGTTGCGGGCACCGGTGAGCAGAGCCGTGAAGGCGTCTTCCATGCCGATGTGAAGTCGTTCGGCGAGTACGCCCTTGGCCTGTTCGATCAAAATCCGGCTGTGGAGCGTGTTCTGAAGCTCCTGGGTGAGGGCGGTGCGGTCACGGATGGCGCGTTGCTGGAGCAGTCCTATCGTGGCGACGTCGGCCATGGCTCGTCCGATGCGTTGCTTGTCGGGGGCGAGGGCGCCGGGCGCGGTGTCGAACAGGTTGAGGGCACCGATGATGTCGGTCCGCAGCCGCATCGGGAGGGCGTGCACGGCGGCGAAGCCGGTCTCCGTGGCGGCCGCGGTGAACCGTGGCCATCGGCCGGCCCGCTGGAGGTCGGGGACCGACACCGCTGTTCCGGTGTGGAAGCAGTCCAGGCACGGACCTTGCTCGGTCTGCAGCTGGAACAGTTCCAGCAGACGGGTCTGCTCCGACGAGGCGGCCACCATTTGCAGGGTCCCCCGGCCGTCGGTGAGCAGCAGCCCCGCGGCGGAGACACTCAGGAGTTCTACACAGCGTTTGGTGAGGCCGTGCAGAAAGTCGATAACGTCGAAGTCGTCGACGAGCGTGTCGGACAATTCCACGAACACGTCCGCCAGCTGGGTCTCAGCCACGTCATTCACCTTCGTCACGCAGGAGATCGGTCGGTTGGTTGCGGTGAGCCGGCTCGCGCCGGCGACGGAAAAGAACGGCTATCCGGCGTCGGTGCCCTCGTCGGGATCGAAGCGGAGGACCCGCGCGACGACGTCGCCGGCGACATCGCGCAGGGTCCGGTCGGTGGCATAGGCGTACGCGCGGAGCCGGGCCAGCGCCACGGCGGCGCTGACCCCGAGCTGCACGGTGACCATGCCGGTGGCCTGGTGGACCTCGGGGTGTTGCAGCACGATCCGCTCGGGCAGCCCATCCCGGCCCTTCCGGTCATCCCGGACGGTGCCCAACAGCAGGGCACACGCCAGGTCCGTCAGCACCAGCACGTCGGCCAACAGCTCGCCTTCCAACGCACCGCGTTCCCGCCGGTACAGATCCATGACGCCGAGCCGGATCGCCCCGACGCGTAACGGCAAGGCGAAGACCGCCCGGACACCGTGGCCGATCACTGCCGGTGCGAAAACGGGCCAGCGAGCGAGGCACTGCGGATCGTCGAGGTCAGCAATCATCGAGGGACCGTCGGCGATCGCCTCCGCGCTGGGTCCCTCGCCGATCGTCATGGTGAGGTCTTCCAACGCGTCGGCAAGGCTGCCGCTGGTGTACATCGTTTCGCGCGGTACAGCCGGGAGGGTGACCGCGATGGCGGCGGCGTCGATCCCGCCAGTGCTGAGTACCGCCGCGCCCACGTCGTCGATGGTGACGGACCGACCGTGCGCCGATTCGACGATCAGGCTCCAGAGTCGCAGTCTGCGTTGCTGACTCATGGCTACACCTGGTGTGAGAGGGGTATCGGCCCAGACTGCTGCCCCGGCTGTCGATGTCCATCGCCGCACCGGCGGTCGGGCCGTGCCGCGATGCCCCACCTGTTCCACAGATCCGGGGACGCGACGCCGGAGGCGCCTTGCCCGAGCCGACGATCAACCGGGTGGCGGTCATCGCGAGCCCCTCTCCGACCAGCGACGGACATCCTCCAGTGTTGGCATCCCCGTGCCGGGCGGCGTCAGGGCCGGAAGGCCGGTGAGCCGGGCCGGGTGACTCCCAGGGGACCTCGCCGCGGCCGGATGTCACGGGCGCCCGGGCGGGTTCACCGGCCGGTCCGGCGCCGCGAAGGCGGTGAGCAGGGCGCCTCGGCCAGGAGCTTCGGTCGCCCCTTCAGATCACAGCGCCGCGCGGCGCCACCTCGATCGCGGCGACGCCGCGGCCGTAGAGCACGACAAGCCGGTCGCCGTGTCGGGTACGCAGCACTCCTGAGTCCTGTGCCAGGGCCGAGATCGCGTGTTCGACGAGTTCGTCCTCGTCGGAGAGGCCGGGGTCGTCGTATGTGATGTCCAAGCGGTCGCCGCCGACAAGCCGGACGCGTAGCACCGTAGTCGCCATGCCGCAACGCTACGTCGGTCCGCGGCCGCCCATGCGGAAGGGGACCGGCTCGAGCCGATCCCCTTCCGCATGCACAAGGATTACTTCTTGAACGCGTCCTTGATCTTCTCGCCGGCCTGCTTGACGTTCGACGACGTCTCGTCGGCCTTGCCCTCGGCCTTGAGGTCCTTGTCGTCGGTGGCCTCGCCCAGGCCCTGCTTGGCCTTTCCGCCGGCCTCCTGGGCCTTGTTGCTGATCTTGTCGTCGAGTCCCATGACGATCCTTCCCCGCGCTCACGCATGGACCTCGTCGGCTGACGACGCCTCGCTGAGCGGCGGTGCTTGGCTTAGGGAGTGCCCTTGGTCGCCCGTGCGAAACACCTGCTTCACGACCGGGGACCGGCCGCGCCTGCCCCGCGGAGAGTCTGCGCCGCGCTTTCGCGCCGCGCGAGCGTACGGTGGGGTTGAACGCCTCGGAGTGGGATCTTCCGCATCCGCGACGTGCCGCGGCCGGCCGCCGGGCGGTGCGGCTGGGCTGGTACCAGTCCCAGCCGGCCGGACTGGTCACGATCATGACCGAGTTCGGGCGCGACCGCTTCGATCTGCTGGTCGTCCCGCCCGGCGCCGGCCCGGCGTCGGCCGCCACGGCCATGGCCGCCGCCGCGGATGCCGCCGACGAGCGCCACACCCCCGACCTGCTCGCCGGAATCGAACGCACGCGCTGACCGCTTCCCACGCCCTGCGGCCCTTCCGGCGCCGTTTGCGTACGGGTAGCGTCGCGTTGTCACCCCGGACCCCGGTGTCATCGATGTCGCGCGGCATGGATGAGTCGGGGTCTTTTCCGTGAGGGCGGAAACCTCCTCGAGACGAACCGTTCGGTGGGCCGGCGGTCGAGGGGGCTGCCGACCCACCGTACGCGGAGACCGGTGATGACAGGGCGTACGCATCAACGCCCGACCATGACCTGGAGAACGTATGACCACCTGGCTGATCACCGGCTGTTCCAGCGGCCTGGGCCGCGCCCTCGCCGACGCGGTCCTCGCGCGCGGCGACAACGCGGTCGTCACCGCCCGCGACGCCGCCAAGGTCGGCGACCTGGCCGGCGGGTATCCCGGCACGGCGTTGGCGCTCGCGCTGGACGTCACCGACCCGCAGCAGGTCACCGCCGCCGTCCGGGCGGCCGAGGACCGCTTCGGCGGCGTCGACGTGCTGGTCAACAACGCCGGGTACGGCTACCGCGCGGCCGTCGAGGAGGGCGACGACGCCGACGTGCAGCGGTTGTTCGCCACCAACTTCTTCGGCGCGGTCGCCATGATCAAGGCGGTGTTGCCGGGGATGCGCGCGCGGCGCAGCGGCACGATCCTCAACGTCTCGTCGATCGGGGCGCGGATCTGCCCGCCCGGCTCTGGCTACTACGCGGCCGCCAAGGCGGCGCTGGAGGGCATGTCCGGTTCGCTGCGCAAGGAGGTGGAGCCACTGGGGATCAGGGTGACGGCGGTCGAGCCCGGCGGGTTCCGTACCGACTTCGCCGGCCGCTCGCTGACCCAGTCCGCCACCGTCATCGACGACTACGCCGACACCGCCGGCAAGCGCCGCAAGGAGAACGACACCGCCCACGGCACCCAGCCCGGCGACCCCGCCCGGGCCGCCCGGGCGCTGATCACCGCCGTCGACTCCGGCCGGCCACCGGCGTTGCTGCTGCTCGGCTCGGACGCCGTCACCGTCATCGGCCGGACCCTCGACGACCAGCGCGCCGACATCGAGCAATGGCGCGACCTCAGCGTGACCACCGACTTCCCCGAGCCGTCATGACGGAAGGGCCGCGGCCCTTCCGTCAGGCCGGGTCGGCTTCGGCGAGCTCGGACGGATCGAGGCGGAGCGTGGCCAGCAGGCCGCCGTGGTGGGTGGGATCGATGCGGTCGGGCAGTTCCCGGTCGACGAAGTCGGCCCTGGAGTGCTGGCCGCGCTCGCGGAGGGCGGCCACCACGGCCGTCTTGGAGATGGTCATCTGTCGGTTCTCCTGACGGATAGGGCCGCCGAAGTCCGGAGCGACGGGTCCAACGGTACGCCTGTCCGAGACGCAGGCAGGAAACCGCCTCGGCCCGAGGTGCGGGCGGAGGCGGTCGTCAGCTCAAGCGGTCAGCGGCCCAGTACGCCGGACAGCTTGCCGGCCATGCCGCTCCACATCTGGGTGGGGCGCTGCTGCTCACCCTGCTGTGCCCCCATCGCGATCATCGTGCCGGTCAGCGCCGGGATGGCCCACTGCAGGAGGCGTTGCTGCTTCAACGTCGCCGCGACCTCGTCCGGCGTGTTCTGCGCCGGCTCGGTTCCCCCCTCGGCCGGCACCCGGCCGGCCCGGGCTCGTGCCGGTCAGCGCCGGGATGGCCCACTGCAGGAGGCGTTGCTGCTTCAACGTCGCCGCGACCTCGTCCGGCGTGTTCTGCGCCGGCTCGGTTCCCCCCTCGGCCGGCACCCGGCCGGCCCGGGCGATCCGCGCACCGAGAAGGCCGCTGTACGCGG
>NZ_JADMLH010000037.1 GCF_016464385.1 Nucisporomicrobium flavum
GGCAGCCACACCTTTACTCGGCCGGGTATACTTGTCAGCGACCTGGTAAAACGTTTGCTAGCACGTCGCTGGACCTTTCATGTCCTGGGGGTCAAGGGGTCGCAGGTTCAAATCCTGTCAGCCCGACTTTTAGAACGTCTTCGCAGGTCAGAATCCTGCGGAGGCGTTCTTTTTATTCACGCTGATTGATTCCAAAGGTCCGTGGAGCCCTTTACTCGGCATCCGCGCGAGCGGATTGAAGAGCATTCCGGAAGATGTTTCCGCAGCTCAAGGCCAATCTGATGGGCCGGGCGGTCGTTTTCGCGGACTCCTTTACTTGGCTGCCTTCGCCGTTGATGATCGAATGGGTCTTCGAGGCTCCGCTGTGTATCGCTGCAGGTCAGCGGGCCGTGTAGGCCGTTCGGGTGTTGCCCCTTGTGGCCGTTGACCCGGCGGCACCACCCTTTACTCGTGAGCCGGGGTCGCGGACCGGATTTTTGGCTGCTGGACGTGAGCACCCCGCTGCACGACTCCTTGACTCGGACAGATGCGGTGCCGGGCAGCGACTCCTTGACCAGGGAGATGACATTGAAGATCGATAATCTCCTGGCTGGTGTTCAGAGTCAGGCCTGGGCGGTGTTGCTGAGAGACTAGGACCGATCGTTGCGCGCCGGGAATCATCCGGAGACCACTCGGTACAACTATGTGCTTGCTGCTTCGCAGCTGGCCGAGTATCGGGGCGAGCGGATGCCGGAGATAGGCGGTGCTTGTGATCCGAGCCTGGTGGACAGCCGGCAGGTGACAGCGTTTCAAGCGGCGGTGATCGAGGAGCGCTCGGCGGGGACGGGGTTGAACAAGTACAAGGCGTTGCAGCAGTTTTTCCGCTGGCTTGTCATCGAGGGCGAAGTTGAGCGGTCGCCGATGGACGGGGTGCCGCAGCCGACAGCGGTGCAGGAGCTCGTTGAGGTCCTCAGCGATGAGGAAACGCGACGCATTCTCGAGGTCTGTGAGGGGCGCGGCTTCGTGCAGCTGCGTGACCAGGCGCTGGTCAGGATGTTCTACAACATTGGCGGCCGGCTGGCTGAAATCGGCGATCTCCTGGTGCCTGACGTTGATCTTGACAATAACTCGGTCGTCCTGACGGGTAAGGGCGGCAAACAACGCCAGGTGCGGTTCGGGGCCAGAACTGCGGGTGCTCTGCGCCGGTATGTGCGCGCCCGCAGCCGACGCCCGGGCTTGATTGGCATCGACCAGTTGTGGATCGCCGCGAAGGGCGCCCGGCCGCTGAAGCCGAACGGCATCAAGATCCGGCTCCGGGAACTGGGGAACAGAGCTGGGGTCGAGCATGTCCACGCACAGCGGTGGCGGCACAGCTTCGCCCATGAATGGAAGCTGGCCGGCGGCGATACCGGCGACTTGATGCTGCTGATGGGGCGGTCCTCGGAAGAGATGCCACGCCGTTATGGTGCCAGCGCGGCCGCGGAACGAGCCCAGCAAGTCCACGCGCGACTCGGCATCGGCGAACGCGTCTAACGGGTCCGGCCGGCGGCTGAGTCCACGCGGCCAGCGCTGAACGTTTCGTACTGCCTCTGGCGGGTCTCCATGCCCATCCGTGCCAGCAGCGCGTCCAGGAAGCCCCGGGACGGGCACACGTTCACGCTCGACCTCGAACCGAGTGGCAAGCTCACCGATCTGTCCGGACGAGCGGCCGGCAAGCGCGCCCGTCTCCCCTCAGAGTTGTTCCACCAAGCCGGCGCTGGGCGCACACGGCCGATGAGCCTGGCCAGGATCGGCTGACTCCGGCCGGCGCCCCGGCCGCGACGACAACCATTACAGTCGCATTCGTGAGCGCAGATCAGGGTCTTGTCCGGGTGTCCGATTCGTTCGGCGTACGTCGTACCCGAGCCGGATCGATCCTCGCGGATGACGGGACAAACTATCAGGTCAAGTGGGATGACACCGATGAGGAAGAGCTTGTCCCACGGGGCGCCGGCGTTCACGTCGCGACGAGGGGTTCGCTGCGTTTCCTGGCTCTGTCCGACTCCCGGCTGTTCCACGCCGTCTTCGCCCAAGAGCCCCTCGCGGTGGTTCTCCACCTGTTGGCCGAGTCGTCGGTCCCGCTGAAGGTGCGAGAGATCCGGGAGCGTCTGGCCGAGCTCGGTCTCCGGAACGAGACGTGGGCCCGGCACGGGCCCCGCGCGCTGGCGGTTCTGCCCAAGTGGCCAAATGTCGTCCGGCGGCAGAAGGGCGACACTCTGGCCTACGCCTGGGTGGGGGACGACCTTCCCGAACTCCCGTCAGAGGCCGAGCCTGACCCGGAGCCGGCACCTACGCCCGCGCCTGCGTCGAAGCCCGCTGCTTCTCCCGCCAAGCCGATCGTGGCTGCGACACCGGCCGAACCGGCGGTGCCGTCCGCCGAGCGCCTTCGGCGCCAGATGAGCGCCGCGCGGAGCCTCGGCGAGGTCGCTCGCCTGCTCACGCTCCCGAGAGAGTTCGTGGCTGAGTTGTCACCGGAGGTGGTGGCCTCCGCGCTCCGCCGGGTCGCCGCTGAGGATCGGCTGGTCGCGGGCTGGCTCGACGCCCTGACCGCCTCCGGGCCGATCGGTGCGCTGACCGAGGAACTGGCGACGGCCCGGGCGGCGAACGCCGCACTCCAGAGCCGGGTCGATGAGCTGGAGGAGTGGTGGACGGCCCTTGAGCAGAGCACCGATCCGGGCGCCGCAATCCGTCAGCCGGGTAGCTGAGAAGCTTCTGGTGCGCCGCCCCGGAAGTGCGCAGGTAGGGCGATCCGCACCGCCTTGTATGTTCCCTCGCTTGAACCCGCCGATTTCTGTACCCCGCTGGCGCGATACGGAAGTTGCTGGAGACCTGTGCGATGCCAGCGCCGCTAGGGCGCCCGTGGCGCGGGCTACCAGAAGGATGCCGCACCACGCCGGTCCAGCACGCCGGCACCGTGTGCTGGCCTGGTTCCGCTTACCGAGCCGGGGCCGCGAACGTGTCGGCCACCCAGCCGCCTTCCACGGATCGAGATGCGCGTACCGCTGATCTCAGCCACCTGCAGATCCCCAAGCTCGGCAACGACTCGCCCGCGCAGGATGCATGTCAAGCCCCGGCCATGGGTGTCTCCTGTGCTGTGTTGAAGCTGTGCGACCCGGTTGGCCGTGCGGGGCGTGGTCATGCTGCGGGTGGCGGGCGTTCGGTGGTGTGCACGTGCCGGTCGAGGCGGATCGCGGCATAGCCGAGACTCGCCACGGCGGTGACGATGAGCAGGTCGGTGATCGCCAGCGGCTGGGTGCCCAGCAGAGATTGCAGGGGCGGTAGGTAGATGCCGGCGAGTTGCAGGGCGAGTGCGGCGCCGACGGCGGCGAGCAGCATCGGGTTGGCCCGGGTGCCGGGCCGGGCCCGGGAGCCCAGCGCGACGGCGAGCTGGGTGACGCCGAGGGCGAGGAAGGTCAGGGTCTGCCATGGGCGGTCGGTGGCGTGGGCCCAGAAGCCGACGCCGATGGTGACCGCGGCGATGACCGTGCCGACGCGCACGATGCGTTGCCAGAGTCCGGCGCCGAGGATGGTCTCGGACGGTGGCCGCGGCGGCTTGTCCATGACGTCGGGGTCGACGGGTTCGCTGCCCAGGGCGAGTCCCGGCAGCCCATGGGTGATCAGGTTGATCCAGAGGATCTGCGCGGGCAGCAGAGGCAGCGCGAGACCGGCGAACGGCCCGGCGAGCATCACGGCGATCTCTGCGGCGCCGCCGGACAGGGCGTACAGCAGGAATCGGCGGATGTTGGCGTAGACGCGGCGGCCTTCCTCGGCGGCGGCGACGACGGTGGCGAGTTCGTCGTCGGCCAGGACCAGGTCGGCGGCTTGGCGGGCGACTTCGGTGCCTCGTTTTCCCATGGCGACGCCGATGTCGGCGCGGTGCAGGGCGGGGCCGTCGTTGACGCCGTCGCCGGTCATCGCGACGACCTGCCCGGCGGCGCGTAGGGCGTCGATGATGGCGACCTTCTGCTGCGGGGTTGCCCGGGCGAAGACTCGCGCGCCGTGTCCAGCGCGTGCGCCGGGCTCGGCGGTGCGGCAGTCGACCACATCGTCGCCGGTGTCGATGATGCCGAGTTCGACGGCGATCGCGCCGGCGGTGGCCGGGTGATCGCCGGTGATCAGGACCGGGGTGATGCCCGCGCGTTGGCATGCGGCGATGGTCGCGGCGGCTGAGTCCCTGGGCGGGTCGAGGATCGCGACGAGGCCGAGCAGGCTCAGACCCCGCTCCGCGGCGCTCGCGGCGGTGGAGGCCGCATGGTCGGCCTGGGCCACGGCGAGGACCCGGTAGCCGTCGCCGGCGAGCGCGTCGGCGCGGGCTGCTGCCAGGTCGATCAGCTCCGCGGGGTCGGCGAGGACCGCCGGTTGCAGGATGGCTTCGGGTGCGCCCTTGCAGACGATCCGGGTCGCGCCGCCGGGGAGCTGATGGGTGGTCGACATGCGTTTGCGGACGCTGTCGAACGGTTCCTCACCGATGCGAGGCGATCGGGCCAGCAGGGTCTCGCGGTCGATACCGAGTTTCCCGGCGGCGGCGAGCAGGGCGGCCTCGGTGGGGTCACCGACCGGCAGCCAGTCCTGGTTGTCGTCGTCAGGTGGATGCAGGGCGCCGTCGTTGCACAACACGACGGCCTGCAACAGCCGCGACAGGTCCGGGACGTCACCATCTGCCACGACCGTGCCGTCGCGGCGGATGTCACCGTGCGGCGCGTACCCGGACCCGGCGACGACGGCATCCCCGGCCGGGGTCCACAACTGTCGCAGGACCATCTGACCTTCGGTGAGAGTGCCAGTCTTGTCGGTGGCCAGGACGGTGACCGAGCCAAGGGTCTCGACCGCGGGCAGGCGTCGGATGACGGCGTGCCGGGCGGTCATCCGGCGGGCGCCGAGCGCGAGGCTGAGCGTGACGACGGCCGGCAGGGACTCGGGTACGGCCGCGACGACCAGGGTGATCGCGGTTACGATCATCAGCTGTCGCGGCTGGCCGCGGAACACTCCGAGGGCCAGGACGACGGCGCACAGCACCAGGGCACCGGCGGCGAGCAATCGGCCCACGCCGGCCAGGCGGCGCTGCAGGGGTGTCATGGCAGGGGCGGTCGACATCATCGCGGCGATGCGGCCCATGGCACTGGCCGCGCCAGTCGCGGTGACGACGGCGTGCCCGCGCCCGCGGACTACGACGGTTCCTGCGGACACGTCCGCCGCAGGGCCGTCCAGGGCGGCGGATTTGTCGACCGGCGCGGACTCACCGGTCAGCGCCGCCTCGTCGATCAGCAGGGCGCTGGCCTCGACGACGTGGGCGTCGGCGGGCACGATGTCACCCTCGGCGAGGACGAGCAGGTCACCGACGACCAGGTCCGCGGCGGGTACCTCGCGTTGCCCGCCGTCACGCACGACCCGGGCGGCAGGTGCGGTCAGCGCGGACAGTGCGGAGATCGCCCGCTCGGCTTTGACCTCCTGGATCACCCCGACCGTGGTGTTCACGACGATGACGAACAGGATGACTGACGCGTCGGTGAAGTCGGCGGTGGCCAGCGTGAAGCCGGCGGCGGCGAGCAGGACCAGGACCAGCGGATCACGCAGTTGTGACACCACGCGGCGCCACAGCGGCGGTGGGCGCCGGGCCGGAAGCACGTTGCCTCCGTCGCGGACCAACCGATCCGCCGCCTCGGGCGAGGAGAGCCCGCCGGGCGTTCCGGCCGGTGGTGGCAGTGTGTCGACGCCGGTGCTGCCGCTGGGCGGGGCGCCGCGTTCGGGGTCGATGATCGGTGGGCGCATGCTGCTCGTCCGTTCCAGCGGGCCGGTGGCTCCTGATGGTCTGTGCCGGGTCACCGATGTTCGGTGGTCTGGCCCGTCGGCCGGCGCGGTGTGTTCGGTGGGCCGGCGGTGTCGGGTCCGAGGACCGCGAACCGCAGGAAGAGGTACGGATGGCCGAGGCCGGAGAGCAGGTGCCTGATGGTTTCGCGGGTGGCGGTGACCTCGGTGGTGGAGCTGAACGGCAGCACGGAGATGCCGAGTTCGGTGGCCTTGAGCCACACCGCGGACAGGGCCTCGCCGGCGCGGAGCCAGTCGAGGTTGCCATCGCCGGGGCCGTAGAGGACCGCGAAGACCGCCGTCCGGTCGCGGGAGTCAGCGATTGCCATGTCGCCGGGGCGACCGAAGGGGCGTCCGGGCACCGTCGTGGGCGACGCCCCGCGGGGGATGACGGTATCGGCGTTGCCGGTACCGAGGGTGCGGGTTCCACCGGTCCACTCCCGTAGCTCCGCCTGGTCATCGGACTCGTCGCCGCGGGTGTGATCCGAGGCGGAGGCGAGGTCCAGGACCTGGCGAGGACGCAGCACGTGCAGCAGCGTCTGCTGCGACTCGGCGGCGGCGGCCATCGACCGCAGCGTGTCCGCGTCGACGGGGGTGCCGCTCAAGGCGTGGCGGTCGGTTTGCCGCCATGCGATGGTCTGCAGGTGCCGGCTCGCTGCCGGCTCGACCGGTATCCGGGCGTCGACTCGTATGGTGGCCAGGTGGCCGGACCGGGCCTGCCGGGGCAGGCGGGTCACGGTGGCGTGCATGCCGTCCGCGGCAAGGCTAACCAGGGCGTGGTGCAGCGCGGCGCCGCAGCTCAGGATCGCCAGGCGGCGATCCAGGCCGACGACGGCCAGGGCAGGACTCTCATCGAGGGACAGGTCGAGGTGGTCGTCGTGCGCATGCCACCGCCACGGTTGGGCGTTGTGGATCGACGGGGCGTGGCTTGCCGCGGTGGCGGCATTTGTCAGCGCCCGGGTCACGGCCGCGGTGTCGAATGTCAGAGTGGACGTCATCGTGGGTCTCCTCGTGCGGTAGTGAGCGACGAACGTGCCGTGCCGGATCAGACCGTGGGCCAGGTCCAGTCGCGGACCTCGGGCAGGTCTTCGCCGGTGCGCCGGACGTAGGCGCGGTGTTCGGCGCGTTTGTCGACCATGTGCTGGCGCAGGACGGCGGCTTTGCGGGCGAGTCCGGGGACGCGGTCGATGACGTCCATGACGAGGTGGAAGCGGTCCATGTCGTTGACGACGAGCATGTCGAACGGTGTGGTGGTGGTGCCTTCTTCCTTGTAGCCGCGGACGTGCAGGTTGTCGTGGTTGGTGCGCCGGTAGGTCAGGCGGTGGATCAGCCACGGGTAGCCGTGGTAGGCCATGATGACCGGCCGGTCGGTGGTGAAGATGGCGTCGAACTCGGGTTCGGGCAGGCCGTGCGGGTGTTCCGAGGTGGGTTGCAGGCGCATCAGGTCGACGACGTTGACCACCCGCACCTTGAGGTCGGGCAGGTGCTGGCGGAGCAGGTCGGTCGCGGCGAGGATTTCCATGGTGGGTACGTCGCCGGCGGCGGCCAGGACGACGTCGGGGTTGCCGTCGTCGTTGCTCGCCCAGTCCCAGATGCCGAGGCCGCGGGCGCAGTGCAGGGCGGCGTCGTCCATGTCCAGCCAGGTCGGCGCGGGCTGCTTGCCGGCCACGATGACGTTGATGTAGTCGCGGCTGCGCAGGCAGTGGTCGGCCACGGAGAGCAGGGTGTTGGCGTCCGGCGGCAGGTAGACCCGGACGACCTCGGCCTTCTTGTTGACGACGTGGTCGATGAAGCCGGGGTCCTGGTGGGAGGTGCCGTTGTGGTCCTGACGCCAGACGTGGGAGGTGAGCAGGTAGTTCAGTGCCGGTACGGGTTTGCGCCAGCCGAGGTGCCGGGTGGTCTTGAGCCACTTGGCGTGCTGGTTGACCATCGAGTCGACGATGTGGACGAACGCCTCGTAGCAGGAGAACAGGCCGTGCCGGCCGGTCAGCAGATAGCCCTCCAGCCAGCCCTGGCAGGTGGTCTCGGACAGGATCTCCATGACCCGGCCATGCCGGTCCAGGTGCTGGTCCACGTCGTCGACGCGGGCCTGCCAGGCCTTGCCGGTGGTGCCGAGGACCGCGCCGAGCCGGTTCGACTCGGTCTCGTCCGGCCCGACCACCCGGAAGTTGCGGTAGGCGGCGTTCGCGGCCATCACGTCACGCAGCCAGCCACCCAGCACCCGGGTCGCCTCCGCGGTCTCGCCGGCCTTGACCGCGTAGTCGCGGAATGCGGGTAACTCCAGGTCGCGGGGGTACCGGCCACCGTTGGCGTGCGGGTTCGCCGACATCCGCAGGTCACCGCGGGGCAGCCAGTCGACGATCCAGGACTGCGGGCCGCCGGCAGTGTCGAAAAGCTCTTCGGGCCGGTAGGAGGTCATCCAGGTGTGCAGGGCGTCCAGGTGCGCGGGGTCGTCGCGGGCCGCGGTCAGCGGCACCTGGTGGGCGCGCCAGGTCCCTTCCACCTGTAAGCCGTCGACGACCTTGGGTCCGGTCCAGCCCTTGGGGGTACGCAGCACGATCATCGGCCAGCGCGGTCGGTCGGTCACGCCGTCCTCGCGGGCGGCCCGCTGGATCTCGGTGATCTCGTCGAAGACCGTGTCGAGGGTGGCGGCGAGAAGCTGGTGGACGGTGGCGGGGTCGTCGCCGGCGACCAGGTAGGGCTTGTGGCCGTACCCCTCGAGAAGTGCGCTGAGCTCGGCATCGCCGATCCGCGCGAGCACCGTCGGGTTGGCGATCTTGTAGCCGTTGAGGTGCAGGATCGGCAGGACGGCGCCGTCGCCGACCGGGTCGAGGAACTTGTTGGAATGCCAGGATGCCGCGAGAGGGCCGGTCTCGGCCTCACCGTCGCCGATGACACAGGCTACGACGAGGTCCGGGTTGTCCAGGGCGGCGCCGTAGGCGTGCGACAGCGAATAGCCGAGCTCGCCGCCCTCGTGGATCGAGCCGGGGGTCTCCGGGGCGACGTGCGACGGGATGCCGCCGGGGAAGGAGAACTGGGTGAACAGCCGCTGCATGCCGGTGACGTCCTGCGAGATCCGCGGGTAGACCTCGGAGTAAGTACCTTCCAACCAGGTGTTCGCGACGAGACCGGGACCACCGTGGCCCGGCCCGGTCACGTAGATGACCTCCCTGCCGCGGGCCGCGATGATCCGCGACAGGTGGGCGTAGATCAAGTTCAGGCCGGGGGTGGTGCCCCAATGCCCGAGCAGCCGCGGCTTGACCTGCTCCGGCAGCAGCGGCTCGCGCAACAGCGGGTTGCCCATCAGATAGATCTGCCCGACGGACAGATAGTTCGCCGCCCGCCAGTACGCGTCCACGCGGCGCAGCTCGTCGGCTGCCAGCGGCTCACCCCGCGTCACGCAGAGGAGGCCGGACATCAGAGGGCCGTCGTGGGCAGTAGCTTGCCGTTGACCGGGGTCGTGGCCGCGGTGGTGGCGGCCGCCTTGTTCTCCCGGGCGAGGAAGGTGCCGAGTTCGCCGATGGTGCTCATCAGCGGGGCCGGGAACACCACGGTGCTGTTCTTGTCGACGCCGAGCTCGACGAGGGTCTGCAGGTTACGCAGCTGCAGGGCGAGCGGGTGGGCCATCATGATGTCGGCGGCGGAACCGAGCGCGTCGGCGGCGAGGGCTTCACCCTCGGCGGCGATGATCTTCGCGCGCTTCTCGCGTTCGGCCTCGGCCTGGCGCGCCATGGCCCGTTTCATGCTCTCCGGCAGCTGGATGTCCTTGAGCTCGACCAGGGTGACTTCCACGCCCCAGTCCTCGGTGGCGACGTCGAGGATCGTCTTGATGTCGATGTTGATCCGGTCGGTCTCGGACAGGGTCTCGTCGAGGGTGTGCTGCCCGACGACCTTGCGCAGGGTGGTCTGGGCGATCTGGTTGATCGCCGCGCCGACGTTCTCGATCGCGACGACCGACTTGACGGCGTCGACGACCCGGAAGTAGGCGACGGCGGAGACGTCGACGCTGACGTTGTCGCGGGTGATGATGCCCTGCGACTGGATCGGCATGGTGACGATCCG
Organism: Nucisporomicrobium flavum; assembly: GCF_016464385.1. Classification (GTDB taxonomy): domain Bacteria; phylum Actinomycetota; class Actinomycetes; order Mycobacteriales; family Micromonosporaceae; genus Actinoplanes; species Actinoplanes flavus_A. The sequence continues at coordinate 9,886 of NZ_JADMLH010000037.1, forward strand.
CAGGCTCACCCGGTTCAGCACGTCGACGAACGGGATGATCACGGTGAGCCCGGCCGGACGGGTCCCGATGACCCTGCCGAGCCGGAACAGGACCCCCTTCTCGTACTGCTTCACGACCTTGACAGCGAGGGAGGCCAGGAGGAACAGAACGACGAGAACGATCAGCAGGTACCACATGGGGGAGATCCAGACTTCGGCCGCAGCCGGATAGTCGTGCCCGAGAACAGTCTTGGGTGCGTAACGCACCTGATCGCTGCGGCGGGCGAAGTGACACCGAACGTTCGCAGCGGCCAAATACCAGGCCACCGGGGTCCAGGGCGACACCTTGACCCTACGCCTGTTGACGCCGGCGGGATCAGGCACCGGCTGCCAGCAGACTTGGCGTAATGCGCGTACGGTCGAACTGTCGCCCTGGACCCCGGTGGCCGCTGAGCCCACCGACGCCGTCGACGCCTCCCACCGATCGTGGATCCTCGCGCCATCGCCGATGGTCTCGAACGGCTCCAAGTCCGTACAGGAGCACGGCTGCCGCCCTGAGCAGGTGGCGCCGCAATCCGATCGATCCGTGGCTGCGCTCGACGCGCTGCGGAACTCGTGTCATGAACACCCGAAGGAATGTGAGTGCGATGGTCAACATCGCCAACGACCACGAATCGTCGCCGCCCATGACCTCCACCGAACGGACAGAACGCGGTGCGAGGCACCACTCCGCCACCGCGGTCATCCCCGACGGTGCACCGTCCGCGACCGGGACAACCGCGACCGCGACGCGATACCTGCTGGCTGGCATCCGCCTCGCCCTGGGCTGGATCTTCCTGTGGGCGTTTATCGACAAATTGCTCGGCCTCGGCCGGAGCACCCCAGCCGCGAACGCCTGGCTGGACGGCGGCAGTCCCACCGCGGGGTTCCTCGGCAAAGCCGCCACCGGTCCCTTCGCCGGCGTCTACCACTCGATGGCCGGTAACGCCGCCGTCGACACGCTGTTCATGACGGCGCTGCTCGGCATCGGCGTGGCACTGATCCTCGGCATCGGCATGCGCATCGCCGCGGCCGCCGGAGCCCTGCTGACCGTCCTGATGTGGACCGCGGTGCTACCGCCCGAGACCAACCCGTTCATGGACGACCACCTCGTCTACGCCGCGGTCCTGATCCTGTTGGCGCTGCTGGGCGCCGGAACCACGTGGGGTCTCGGCCGCCGGTGGGCGGCGACTGCACTCGTACGACGCAACACCTGGCTCACGTAGTCCCTGCCCGGCGTACGCGGTCCGCCCGTCGGAGCGCGTACGCCGTCGCCTACCGCGTTCCGTCAGCACACCGTGATCATCGGCCCTGCCCCGTACGAGTGGCGGGTTCGCACTGTCAGGAGCTCGTCATGGCCGGTCAGCACCAAGACCACCGCACGCCGAGCAGGTCCTGGCGGAGACGGTGGCACAGGTGCAGGGCGAATACGACAACTCCGTGGCCGTCACCACCCACGTCCGGGAAGGGCCGCCGGCGCAGGTCCTGCTGCAGGCCGGCACGCGGTCTGCCCCACCGTCGTGATTCCGAATGAGGCCAGGGCCCGGCGGCCGGCTGTCGGTTCAACGGCAACGTGTATCACCGGTATGTGAAGGGTCCGACGATGACCACACCCACGAAAACGGCCGGCGCCGTCACCATCGCGGCAGGCAGCGCCGATACCGAGGTGAATGCTCGGGAGCCGCTCGCCGAACTGTTCCGTGACCTGCGCACCTCACCGCGCGGGCTGGCCGGGCGGGAAGCCGCCCGGCGGTTGATCGTGTACGGGCCCAACGAGCTGGCCCGGCGTACCGGCCGGCGCTGGCCCGGCGAGTTGCTGTCACAGTTCACCCAGCCCTTGGCCATCCTGCTCGCGGTCGCCGCCGGCCTCGCCTGGGCCGGCGGCACCCCGGCACTCGCCGTCGCCGTGGTCGCGGTCATCCTGCTCAACGCCGGTTTCGCGTTCGTCCAGGAGATGCAGGCCGAACACGCCGTCGACGCGCTCGCCGCGTTCCTGCCCGCGACCGCCCGGGTGATCCGCGACGGCGTACGGGCGGAGATCCCCGCCCGCGACCTGGTACCCGGCGACGTCCTGATCATCGTCGAAGGTGACCGGGTCAGCGCCGATGCCCGTCTCATCGGCGGCGCGGTCACCGTCGACCTGTCGGCGCTGACCGGCGAGTCGGTGCCCGCCGACCGCAGCGCCGAGCCCGCCGAGGTCACCGGCTCCCTGCTGGACGCCCATGACCTGCTGTTCAGCGGCACCACCTGCACCGGCGGCGAGGCCAGCACCGTCGTGACCCGCACCGGGATGCACACCGAACTCGGCCGCATCGCCGCTCTGGCACAGCGCGGGAAAGCCCAGCCCAGTCCGCTGGAGACCCAGGTCCGCCGGGCGACGTGGATCATCGCGGTCGTCGCCGTCGCCGTGGGGGTGGCGTTCCTGCCCATCGGCGTCTGGGCCGGGCTCGGGTGGAGCGCCGCGATCAACTTCTCCATCGGCCTGATCGTCGCGAATGTCCCCGAGGGTCTGCTGCCCATCATCACCCTCGCCCTGGCCGTCGGCGTCCGGGAACTCGCCCGCAAGGGCGCCGTCGTCAAACGGCTCTCCGCCGTGGAGACCCTCGGCTCGACCACCATCATCTGCACCGACAAGACCGGCACCCTCACCGAGAACCGGATGACCGTCACCCGGCTATGGCTGCCCGGCGCCGAAATGGACGCCACCGGCACGATCGACGACCCGCGCGCCGCGATCCTCGCCGCCGCCGCGGCCGCCTGCACCAGCGCGCAGACACCGACCGACGCTCAGCCCGCCGGAAGCGGCGATCCCACCGAACTGGCCCTGCTGCGCCTGGCCCAGCATCAGGGCGCGGCGGTTCCTCCCGCGGCACGCGACGCCGGCCGCCGGAAAATCTTCCACTTCGACGCTCATCTCAAACGCATGACCAGCGTCGACGAGATGGCCGGAGTCGTGGCCGTACACACCAAGGGGGCACCCGAGACGGTGCTGCCGTGCTGTACCGAGCTTGACGAGCCGACCCGTCGCGAGCTGCAACACACCATCGACCGCTATGCGGACAGCGGGCTGCGAGTCCTCGCCATCGCCCGCCGGGTCCTCCTTCCGGGCGAGCCCGCCCTGGTGCGGCGGGGCGAGGCCGAAACGGGGCTGACGCTGCTCGGTCTGGTCGCGATGGTCGACCCGCCCCGGGACGGTGTGGCCGAAGCGGTCGCCAGCGCCCACCGAGCCGGTATCCGCATCCACGTCATCACCGGCGACTACGGGCCCACCGCCGCGGCCATCGCCCACCAGGTCGGGATCGGCCGGGCCGGCGGCCGCATCGTCGCCGGCGACGAACTCGACCGGCTCACCGACGCCGGCCTCGACCACCTGGTCGGCGGCGACGACGAGATCGTCTTCGCCCGGGCGTCACCGGAGGCGAAACTACGGATCTGCGAAGCGCTGCGCGCCGGCGGGAACATCGTGGCGATGACCGGCGACGGCGTCAACGACGCCCCCGCGCTGCGGCATGCCGACATCGGGGTGGCGATGGGCCGATCCGGTACGGACGTCGCCCGCGAAGCCGCGACGATGGTCCTCACCGACGACAACTTCGCCACCATCGTCACCGCCGTGAGCGCTGGACGGCGGGTCTTCGCCAACGTTCGCAAGTTCGTGCTCTACATCTTCGCCCACGCCGTACCCGAGGTCGTCCCGTTCCTGATCTTCGCCCTGTCCGGCGGGGCAGTTCCGCTGCCGCTGACGGTGTTGCAGATCCTGGCGATCGACCTCGGCACCGAGACGCTGCCCGCACTGGCGCTGGGCCGCGAACCGGCCGAACCCGGCCTGATGGACCGCCCGCCCCGGCCCCGCCGCACCGGAGTGATCGACCGCAGGCTGTTGCTCCGCGCATGGCTGCTGCTCGGCGGGGTGTCCGCGATCCTGGTCATGGGCGGCTACCTCTACACCCTCATGCGTGCCGGCTGGCACCTCGGCGATCCCACCGGGCCCGGCACCGCGCTGCACCAGGCCTACCTGCAGGCCACCACGATCACGTTCGCCGGGATCGTCGCCTGCCAGATAGGTACCGCGTTCGCCGCGCGCACCGACCGGGCCTCCCTGTTCACCATCGGACTGTTCCGCAATCCGCTGCTGCTCTGGGGCATCCTCTTCGAACTGATCTTCACCGCCGCCGTCATCTACACCCCGTGGCTGCAGCACATCTTCGGTACGGCCGCCCTCAGCGCCACCCAGCTCGCGATCATCGCCCCGTTCCCCTTCATCGTCTGGGGCGTCGACGAAGCGGCCCGCTGGGTCGCCCGCCGCCGCACCGCATCCGTGCCCCAAGGAGCCTCGCGTGACACCTGAACGCGCTGCCGTGCCGGACAGAGAGAGACCTTCCCGCCGACCGTACGGCCGGAATCGTGCTGCTGGCCATCGCCGCGTTCGTCGTCGTAGGCCTGCACCTCCCGAGCTTCGCCGACGCGATGCGCGACCACCCGGCCGCCCGTGCAGTACCTGTCCAGTCCCACCGCGTTCTGGCTGGTCAAGTTCATGGACCTCGGCATCGTCGTCCCCGCCGCGCTCGCCGTCGGCATCGGCGCCCTGCGCGGACGGCAGTGGACCCGCAAACCGATATCACGCTGGTCGGCGCCTACACCCTGATCGGAGCCTCGGTGACCGGCATGGCGATCACCATGACCGCCCGCAACGACCCTGACGCGTCCGCCGGTACCCTCATCGGCTCGATGCTGATGACGGCGCTGCTAACGGCGGTCACCGGCCGCCCCGCGCCCGCTAGGACGACATCGCGCCATCCTCACCGCCACTGCCCCGGTCACCCCTGGAGCTCCCGCACGTCTGAAGCTGACCGCATCCACGAACGCGTCAGCGCGGGGTGAAGTTCGGGTCGGCCCCGACGCGATTTCCGACGTCGCGTGGCACCGGTAGACCCTCCGCACGTCGGCGATGGCTTCGATCACATGCGTACCCCGCCGGTTGGCCGGTCGATGCCGATGCGACTCCGACGGGGCGCCACGGTCAGCGCGCCGGTTTTCTGCTGGCAGCGTATCGTCGATTTGGATCGCAGTTCGTGGGCCGAGGAACTCGAAATTCGTGAACGATTCGCCGAACCTACCTTTCGGCGTGACGGGTGGCCCCTGAACTTCGATCGGTGAGCGACTCACCGTGCGATATCGGTCGACCGTAAACTCGTTCGAGCGGGCCGAACGGGCGTACGATATGGATACCCCGGAACCGACGACATCTCACCTGAGGTGCGCCATACCGGCTCCCGTGCAGGCGACGCCAAGTCTGCTCTGCACTCCGTCACAGAATCGGCCGGTGCGCCGCCGGATCTCCCAGAGAGCCGATCCGCCGCGGCAGTCCTCGAACTTGCCGGCGGTGGTGGTCCACCCGATCGGAAGCCGCGTGGACCGCACGTGACCCCTGGTCCTGCTGATCGCGTGCATCGCTCGATTGCGAAGGCTTTTCCAGTGCCGCTGAGGTGCGACGTAGCCGAACCGCAAGCCCTTGGCTCATCAACGCCCAAGCGAGTCGACCACGCGGTCTGCGGTCCTCGCCGAATCGTCCGACGAGCCAGACCTGCCAACCGGGAGGAAGTACCTACCGTGCCCATCACCGAAGCCCGCACCTCAAACGCGGCACCGTCGCTACGACTGAAGCTGGAACCGACGTCGTCACGCGCCGCCCTTCTCGACGGGGGTTGGTGGCCGCAATCGAGCGCTGCCGGCACCGAACTTCCGGCCCTGATCGCAGGACTGGACAACTTTCGAGGACCGATCACCCATGTGCTGCTGAACGCAGCCGAGTGGGATCTGCCCCACCAGCGCCAGCTCATCGTCGACGGTCGAGCCATTCGCCTGGGCTGGTACACCTCCCAGCCAGCCGGTCTGCTGACCATGATCTGCGACTTCGGTCGAGACCGCATCGACCTGTTGGTCGTGCCTGCGCGGGCCACTGCGGTCTGGGCCGCGACCGCGATGACTGCCGCCGCTACCTCGGACAACCGGCAGCACACGCCCGCGCTGCTCGCCGATATCGACTGCCGGAACTAACCCCGGACCCGCCGGCGCGGCCGGGCGACGTACCAGACAGCAAGCTGCTCAGGGCGCCAGCCGGCGCCGCCACGCCGGGTCGCGCAGATGTATCTCAGACAGCCGGCCCGGTCCGGCACCGCACTGAGGACGGACAACGACAGAAGTGAGACATGAAATGACATCGATGGCGCAACACATCAAGGCATTCCTGTCCGGCCCTCGAGGCCGGCGTGCAGTTACGCGGGGACGGCAGGAAATGGCCAAGCCGCAAACCCAACGGAAGCTGCGTGAACTGGCCAACAGGTTCAACCGTAAGCGGTGACGCAGCATCAGAGCAGACGATGAAGCGTTGTCGGAACGGATTCTCGACGAGTAAGTCCTAACGGCCGCGGTGCTGCGGACGCCCGCAAAGGGTGTTGAAGATCAGTCGACGGCGGCGCACGACGAGACGTCCGCCGAAGCAGTCCGACGCGGAACTGCTCACCCCGACCGTGGCTCAGGCCCTGCTCCGGGTGAGCTCGGAGGCCCGCCGGCTGCGGTTCGTTCCGGGGCATGTACCCGAGGCGTCTCCGTGTCTGCCGGGGCGTACGGAGATGACGGACGGCGTCGGTCCTCGTGTCCCCGCGATGCGTCGTCCCCTCCCACATACTCCGCGTGACAGGCCGAGCGGCCGCATACCCGGGACGGGAAGTCACTAACGCCTGGCCGGCGGCTATCGCATCGGTACGCGCGGGCTGCGCAACGTTGACGGGGTCAGACTCACGCCGGTGCCTGCGGTTGCCGCTGCTGATGGAGGAAGGCCGGTGTGGCCGGTTCCAATGCGGCCGCGACGCGCTCGTGCCGTCGCTGGGCGGTGACCGGCTGGTGGAAAACGACGAACCACCCATGGTGATGAACGAGGCATCGGCCCGCCGGGAACCCATCGCCGGCGCGAACGGTCGAGCGCTCGGTCAGTCACCAGCGGTGTCCACCGGCCGGGCCGCGCGTACGGCCGCTCCATCCGAGGTGGGGTTGTAGGGGCTGACTTCGACGTCGTTCCGTCACAGCACAGCAGTGTCGAGATCACGTGTGCAACTAGCGCTGGTAGCGGTGGAAGGTCTGCGCAATGGGCCCGCTGGCGTGGGCCTGCCGTTCGGTGAAGATGAGGCACCCGCGCCGATGTCCGGATCCCTCTCCTCGTCGTTGGGGTGTGCGTGGTGACGGGTGTGTTCGTCGACCGGGTGGAGAGCACCGCGAAGTACCCGGCCACGAGCTACTGCCAGCATGAGTCCCCGATCACCACGAGGACGGTGATGCCGGCAGCCACGAGGGCCAGGAGGAAGGCAATCTGCGCGGCGTAATAGCCAGGTCTCATCGCGCGGTCGGGCCTCAGCGCTGTGGAGGACCTCGCCGGCGTGCTGGACGCTGGGGTGTCGGATTGCCGAAGACCAGTCGACGACATTCACGCACCGGGAGCGGGGCGCAGTGTGCGTCGTACAGGACGCCGAGCCGCCAGCGTAACTCCACCGTCCGTGTCTGCGAGTCGGGAGCGCGTACAGTCAGTGGTGACCGATGGCTTCGTCATCGGTGCCGGCCTCGGCCGGCGTGCGCGGCCTGGCAGCTGCCGGAGGCCGTGCCCTTCACCGGCCTCGGTGGACCTCGTCTTGCCCCTGTCATCGGGCTGGACCCGCGCCTGCGTTGGTCCCGACGACGGGAACGTCTCATGGCATCACCGACCTACCAGCCTGATTCAGCAGCCGCCTGCGAACCGCCTCAGGCGCAGCTGGAGCCGAAGGCATTTCGTCACACGCTTCTCGACGCGGGCTGGTGGCCGAGTTCGGCCGACCTCGACGCGGAGTTGCGCGTTCTGGTGCCGGTCCTCGAACACGTCCGGGGTCCGGTGACACGGCTGCTGCTGAGCGTCGGAGGCTGGGCGGCCCGACCGCACGAGATCATCACGGACGGCCGTACGGTGACCCTCGGCTACCTGGCCGGGCAGTCCCCGTCCATGATGACGGTGCTCTGCGCCGACGGCGGTACGTTCACCGTGCGTGTGGCGCCACCCGGACCAGCATTCGGCGCATCGGGCCGGCCGGAGACGGGACGGGATCAGGATGGCTGTCAGAGTGAGGGAGGCGGGCTCGGCCTGCCGCCGGAGCGGGCAGTCCGATGACGCCGGCCGCGCTCAGCGGGGTACGCCCGGGCAGCCATCGCATCATGAACGAGGCCTTCTACCGGGCTGTCACCGCGGCGGGGCGGGCGCCGTCGGCGCACAACACGCAGCCGTGGCGGTGGCGGGTGAGCAACGGCGCGCTGGACCTGTTCGTGGACCACGATCGAATGCGGGAGTTCCCCGACCCCGACGGGCGACTCGCCACGATCAGCTGTGGCGCCGCCCTGCACCACGCCCGCCTCACCCTCGCCGCGCGAGGCTGGCGGGCGACGGTGACGCGCCGGCCCGACGCTGCGGACCCGACCCACCTGGCGCGCCTGCACATCGACGGGTCTGCTCCGGTCAGCCCGGACACCGCCGGCCTGGCGCGCGCCATCAGGCTGCGTCACACCGATCCGCGCGCGGTCACCGGTGGCCCGGTCGAGCCGGCGCAGTTGCGGACCATCACTGCGGCCTTCGAAGCTCAGCGCGTCCGCGTCGCGGTGCTACGCCCAGACCAGATCCTCCAGCTCGCCGTGGCGACCGCCCACGCCCGCAACACCGAACCGGCCGACGCACAGTGGCACGCGGAACTGGCACTGTGGGCCGGCAGTGATCGCATCGCCGGCGCCCTCAACGACCTGAGGTCGCCCATCGCGCACGGCGAGCACGACCGGGCCGCGACCTTCGCGGTGCTGCACGGCTGCCGTGATCAGGACGTCGACTGGCTGCACGCGGGCGAGGCGCTTTCCGCCGGATCACTCGTCGCCGCCGGGCTCGGCGTGTCGGTCCTGCCCTTCAGCGCACCGATCGAACACGCCGGTGCCCGCGAAACCTTGCGACGCGCCGTACCCGACCTCGACTGTCCGTACCTGATGATGCGCCTGGGCCACCACGCCACCAAAGCGATCGCACCGCACACCCCAAGGCTGACGGCCGCTCAGAACATGGAGTTTCCCCGCTGACAATGACCGCCAGGACCGTCACACGGGGCCGGCCGGAGCTTCGCCGGCGGGCTTGGTGCATCGGGCGAAGAACTGGTGGACGGCCCGCGGAGATTGAACCTTCCAGGGCCGGGCGTGGCCAACTCACCCGGTGCCGCGGACTCGTCGCAAGCGTTCCGTCGCGTCGGGTCCGTCCTCGTGCTTCGCGGCGCCGCCAGTCGCACGCGAAGCCCCGCCGCACTGCTTACTGGAGAAGCTTCACGGCTCGCCGCGGCCGCGATTGAGCGAGCGGGCTTTGGTGAATATTGCCCAGGTATACCCTGGTCTTGGTCAGGGCACTGGAGACGCCTGGTGGACGGACGGGGTGCGGTGGGCAGGATTCTGGTGGTCGATGACGAGCCGGATCTTCGGTTCATCCTGCGGCGGTTCTTCACCCGTGCCGGTCACGAGGTGACCGAGGCCGGCGACGGCGCCGCCGCGCTCGCCTCCGTGCACCAGTCGCCGCCGGATCTGGTGGTGACGGACATGATGATGCCGGTGATGGGTGGCGTGGAGCTCATCCGTCGGCTGCGGGCCGACCCGGTGACTACGTCGATTCCGATCCTCTCGGTGAGCGGGGACTGGCAGTTGGCGGTCGATGCTGACACCGCGCTGGCCAAGCCGTACCTGCGCACCGAGATACTCGCAGCGGCTGAGGAGCTGCTTCAACAAGGGCGGGGCACGAAGTGAAGTGGCTGTCGACCGGACTGGCGGACCTGGACCTGATCCTCGGCGGTGGGCTGCAGCCGGGCTCGGCCGTGGTCGTGGCCGGGCCGCCCGGTTCGGGTAAGACCATCCTGGCGCAGCAGATTTGTTTCATTAACGCCACGGCCGAGAACAAGGCCGTCTACTACACGACCTTGTCGGAGCCCCACTCCAAACTGGTGGAGCACCTGCGGGGCTTCGCGTTCTTCGACCCGGCGGCCCTGGGGCCGAAGGTCGAGTACGTGCACCTGGGTGACATGCTGCGCGACACCGGCGACAACGACCTCGAGCCGCTGATCAACGAGGTGGTCCGCAGGGCCCTCGACGACGAGCCGGTTCTGGTGGTCATCGACAGCAGCAAGATGCTGCGCGACTTCGTCGGCGATCACGCTCTGCGGATGGCGCTCTACGACCTGACCAGCCGTGTCGCGCACAGCAGGGCGGTGTTGCTGCTGCTGGGGGAGTACACCCCTGAGGACATGCAGACAGGAGTGGAGTTCACCCTGGCCGACGGCATCGTGCAGCTGTCGCATCAGTCCCGCGAACCGGTCGACCGGCGCGGACTGCGGGTGGTCAAGATGCGCGCCGCCGACCATCTCGGCGGCACGCACACGGTGCAGATCACCACCCAGGGCCTGCAGGTGTTTCCCCGGGTCGAGTCGTTGCTGCCGCACGACGTACCGGCCAAGGGCGAGCGGATCCCTTCGGGCGTCCCCGGCCTGGATGCGTTGATGGGCGGCGGTATACCGCACGGTGACGCCACTCTTGTCTTGGGACCGTCCGGGGTGGGTAAGACGATCAGCTGTCTGAACTTCGTCGCCGAAGGCCTGGCCCGAGGCGAGCGGTGCCTCTACATCACCTTCCAGGACACCATGGATCAGCTGGTCGACATGGCAGGCACGTTCGGGTGGGACTTCGCCGCCGCCCGCGCCGGTGACCAGCTGGTGATCTCCCACGTACCCGTAGGTGACCTCGACCTCGATGTCCTGGCCTCGGTGATTCGCCACCGTCTCACCGACGGTGCGATCACCCGGGTCGTGATCGACAATCTGGCCGAGATGGTCCACGCCGCGCGGGAGGCCGAACGGTTCCCTGCCTACCTGCGCAGCCTGCTCGGCGTCGTCCGGGCCGCCGGCGCGTCCCTGTGGGTCACCAGCGAGACCAGAACGTTCGGGCCGATGGAGGAACCATTGGTCGGACTGATGTTTCTGTTCCACAACGTGGTTCCGGTCCGCTACATCGAACACCGATCCGAGATCGGCCGGGCCGTCAACGTCCTGAAGATGCGCAACAGCCGCCACGACAACGGCATGTACACCTGCCACATCGCCGACGAAGGTCTCAGCGTCGGCCACCGACTCCACGACCTTACTGGGATGCTCGGCTGGAGCTCCCTGCGCGACTGACCGACTCCATCAGGCCCCGACGAGACCGCTACGAGTCAGGCGGTCGCGGTCGATGCCCCCACAAACCATTGAATGACCTCATCGCATTGCTTGGATCTCGCTCCGCTTGCCCATTCTCTGAATCTGTGAAGTCTGCTGCAGTGCGTGACCGGGAGCCTTGCCATGCTGTCATACCCGTCCACAGGGTGCCTAGGAGCAGCTTTGGTCGTCGCAGACCGGCACTGACTTCGTCATCACCGTGTCGCGCAGCAGCGCGCAACTGCACGTGACGGTTCACGACTGCGTCAGCAGGTTCCCGCACCCGAGTGACCTGAGGCTCGCCGACCTCGAGGCCGCGCTCGACGAACGGGGGCGGGGGACTGCGGCTGGTGCACGCGACAGCCGCCTCGTGGGACGCCGTTCCGTCGCACGAAGGCAGAGTGGTGCGCGCCGCTGTTGGGGTGATGAGGATCGGAAAACCGCCGCGCCCACGCCTCGGTCATGCGGGTCGATGGCAACCGTCTCCGTCAGGCCGGTCGGCTTCGGCGAACTCAGACGGATCCAGGTGGAGGGTGGCCAGCAGCCCGCCATGGCGAGTGGTGTCGATGCGGTCGGGCAGTTCCCGGTCGACGAAGTCGGCCCTGGAGTGCTGGCCGCGCTGGCGGAGGGCGGTGATGACGGCCGCCTTGGAGATGGTCATCTGTCTGGTCTCCTGACGGATAGGGCCGCCGAAGTCCGGAGCGACAAGTCCACCGTACGCCCGTCCGGTGCCGGCCCTTCGCCGCGGTGGCCTGCGTGACGAGGACGGTGCGGGCGGGGGGCGTTGTGCCCGAACCCGTTCCGGGTACGCCCCACGCATAACGCTCGATGCCGCGGCCGCCTTGCCGGCGCTCGCGGCGGCCGTCCGGACCCTTGCGGCCCTTCTCGCCTACGGCACCCGCCGTCCGCGCCCTCCCGAGGCGTGTTCCCGTCCGGACGGCCTTGATCCGCTGTCGCGTCGTGACGGTCGGATGTGCCTCCTGAAGCAAGGAGCCGAGCTATGTCCATGGTCTGGCGCGACACCGCTCGTCAACGAGCACGGGAACGGCTCGCCGCTGCCCGGCGCGGGCCCATAGTCCCGCCGTTCACCGCCGCCCCGGAACTCGGCGGGGCGACCACTCGGGTGACGCTCGTGGAGCGCGCTGCGACCGTCGATGACGGGCTCCCGCGCGGGGTGCGTACGGCCGGTGCCTGGGCATGGCGGATCATCCTGCTGGTCGGGGCCGCCTATCTGCTGATCCGGATGGTCAGCCTCCTGCGCGTGGTGGTGATCCCCGTCGTGGTCGCGCTGCTGCTGGCGGCGATGTTCGAACCGGTCGCCGCCGCCCTGCGCAAGCGGGGGATGAACCGTTCGCTCGCGGCCGGGCTCGTCCTGCTCACCGCGCTGCTCGTGGTCGTCGGCGGTCTCGCGCTGATCGTGCAGACCTTCATCTCACAACTCGACGATCTGAGCGCGCAGGTCGGCGACGGTATCGCCGAGGTGCAGAACTGGCTCGTGCAGGGTCCGCTGCATCTGTCCCAGACCCAGCTCAGCGACGGTCTGGACCGGCTGAGGACGTCGATCACCGACAACCAGAGCGCGCTCACCACGGGCGCACTGAGCACCGCCGCCACCGTCGGCGAGCTCGTGGCCGGCTTCTTTCTCGTGCTGTTCACACTGTTCTTCTACCTGCGCGACGGCGGCCAGATCTGGACCTTCCTCTGCCGGTTGCTGCCCAGTGGTGCCCGCATCCGGGCGGCTCGGGCGGGGCACTACTCCTGGCACACCCTGGTCTCCTATGTGCGCGCCACCGTGCTGGTGGCGTTGGTCGACGCCGTCGGCATCGGCACCGGCCTGGGCGTGCTGCGCGTCCCGCTCGCGCTGCCACTGGCGGCGCTGGTGTTCCTGGGTGGCTTCATCCCGGTGATCGGTGCCACGCTGACCGGTGCGGTGGCCGTACTGGTCGCGTTGGTCACCGTCGGGCCGGTCAAGGCGCTCATCGTGCTCGGCGTCGTGATCGCGGTGCAGCAGCTGGAGGGCCACGTCTTGCAGCCGGTGATCATGGGACGCGCCGTGGCGCTGCACCCGCTGGCCGTCATCCTCTCCATCGCCACCGGTGTCCTCGTCGCCGGCATCATCGGCGGCCTGGTCGCCGTCCCGCTGCTCGCGGTGGTCAACACCGCGGTCCGCTATCTGGTCGGCCACCCGGACGGGGAACCCACCCCGGATCGCGAGCCGCCGGGCACCGTGAGTGCCGACGGGCCGGAGCCCGTGACGGATCCCGACGGGGACCAGAAGGATGAGCCGGTGCTTCCCCCGATGGAGACCTCGGTGACCGCGAGCGGCGACCACCCGGCCGTCGCGCCGGCGGGTGCCGAACGCTGACCGGGTGAACGGAAACCGCCTCCGCCCGAGGTGCGGGCGGAGGCGGTCGTCAGCTCAAGCGGTCAGCGGCCCAGTACGCCGGACAGCTTGCCGGCCATACCGCTCCACATCTGGGTGGGGCGCTGCTGCTCACCCTGCTGTGCCCCCATCGCGATCATCGTGCCGGTCAGCGCCGGGATGGCCCACTGGAGGAGGCGTTGCTGCTTCAACGTCGCCGCGACCTCGTCCGGCGTGTTCTGCGCCGGCTCGGTTCCCCCCTCGGCCGGCACCCGGCCGGCCCGGGCGATCCGCGCACCGAGAAGGCCGCTGTACGCGG
>NZ_JADMLH010000038.1:0-9693 GCF_016464385.1 Nucisporomicrobium flavum
CCAGGCCATCGGCAACGGCAGGGCGGCCACTCCTCGGAAACCACCCAACGACAAGAAACCATCAGCCACACCCCACCGTCCCCGGGCATCCAGGGCATCACCCCAGACGATCAACAACCTTATGGAGGAGACCATGACCGTTGCCCGTCGATCCATCGTTCGCCGAGCCATCGCGACCCTGGCCGTCGCGCTGCTCGGCGCGGTGCCCACGGTGGAGCTCGGCGGGAGCGCACCGGCGGACGCGGCACCCGTACGGCCGTGCCCACGGCAGGCCGGCGGGCAGGCGACGGGGGGTGCGGTGGCCGCGGACGAGATTTCGGCCATGGCCACCGCGCGCGCCTGCGGGGACCGCGTCGAGGTGCTCGGCCGCCGCTCCGAGCGGGAACGGGTGTTCGCCAACTCCGACGGCTCGTACACGCTCGAGGCCTCCGCGGTGCCGCGACGGATCCGGCGGGCGGACGGCTCCTGGAGCGACGTGGACCCCACGCTGCGCCGCGACGGCACCCGGGTACGGCCCACCGCGAGCGCGACCGGCCTCGACTTCTCGGCGGGCGGCCGGCAGCCGGCCATGCGGATCGCGAGTCGCGGCCACGAGCTGTCCCTGAGCGTGCCCTGGCCGCTGCCCGCGCCCACGCTCGACGGTCCCCGGGCGACGTACGGTGACGTGCTGCCCGGAGTGGACCTCGTGCTCACCGCCCGGCCGCAGGGCTTTGCGCAGACCCTGGTGATCCACACCCGGGAGGCCGCCGCCAACCCGCAGCTGCGCGAGCTGCGCATGGGACTGCGTGCCGCCGGGCTCGAGGTCCGCGCCGCGGCGGGCGGCTTCGTGGCGCTCGACGACGCCGGCGCCCCGGTCTTCACCAGTCCGGCGCCGACCATGTGGGACTCGGCCGGCGGCGCGGGCGGGGTCGGGGCACCGCGCGAACCCGACCGCCCCGCCGAGGGCGACCGGCTGACCGCCGTGCCCACCCGCATCGGCGGCGGCGCGGTGACGCTCCGGCCGGACCGGGCCGTGCTCGACGATCCCGCCACCGTCTACCCGGTCTACCTGGACCCGCAGGTGGAAGCGGGACGCGAGGACTGGGCGATGGTCTCCAGCGGCTTTCCCGACCAGGAGTACTACAACTTCTCCCCGGACGAGGGCGTCGGCTGGTGCGACGTGAACGTGGAGTCGAACTGCGAACGCAACCAGGTCAAGCGGCTGGCGTGGGAGTTCGGCGTCTCGTCGGCCATCCACGGCACGCACGTCCAGGCCGCCACGTTCCAGTCCTGGGAGACCTGGGCGTACGACTGCACCGCCGACCCCGTGCAGCTGTGGCTGACCGGTGCCGTGTCGTCGGCGACGAACTGGCGCAACCACAGCTGGATGCAGCAACTGGACAGCGTCACGGTCGCCCGCAAGAACGGGTGCACCAACGGGCCCGGCTGGGTGAGCTTCAACGCGTACGAGGCGGTCCGGCAGGCGGCGTCCAGCGGCTGGTCCACGGTCACGCTGGGGCTGCGCGCCGGCAACGAGGGCAGCATGCCGGGCAGCTGGAAGAGGTTCCGCAACGACGCGCAACTGCTGATCAAGTACAACACCGCGCCGGCCGTACCCGACGAGTTGTCCACGATCGGGACCTCGCAGCAGGCCTCCTGTGCCACGAAGGCCCGGATCAACGCCACCGACGGCGCCCGGCTGTCGGCGACCGTCCGCGACCCCGACGACGGCGCCACCGTGCTCGCGCGCTTCGAGTGGCAGGACCTCACCGCCGGCACCGCGGTCACGGCCGTACCGGACACCGCATCGGTCGTCCCGCCGCACACCTTCGAGGTGGGGCTGCCACCCACCGGCCTGCCCGACGGCCACACCATCCAATGGCGGGTACGGGGCTTCGACGGCACCGACGAGAGCGGATCCTCGCCGTGGTGCCAGTTCGTCGTGGACAACGCCACGCCGGGCACCCCGGGGATCAACACGGCCGGGATGCCGGCGTTCCCCGCGGCGCCACCGTCCACCACCACGGTCGGGGCGCCCGTCACGGCCACCTTCGTACCGGCCGCCGGGGACTCCGACATCGTGGGCTACTACTACGGGGTCGGGCCGGTCGAGACCGTACCGACCAGCTGGGCGCCCGCCGGGATGAACGGGCTGGCCACCGTACCGGTGGTGCCCGTCGCCTCCGGGCTGGCCAAGAACTTCCTGACCGTGGTGGCGGTCGACGAGGCCGGCAACCGCTCACCGCTGCCGCCGACGGCGCCGCAGGCGCCGGGCACCCGCCAGTTCCGGGCCAACGCCGCCACCACGACGGCCGCCGTGCCGGGCGACGCGACCGGCGACGGCCGGGCCGACGTCACCGTGTTCGCCGACGCCGGCCGCGGCACCTCGACGCTGTGGCGCTGGGACGGGGCCACGAGCGGGGTGTCGGCACCGACGGCCCTGCAGGACGTGGCCACGACGTACCCGACGGCCACCACCCGGGTGGTCGACGGCGACTTCGACGGCGACGGGCGCAGCGACACCGCCGTCCTCCAGCAGGACGGTCCGGACGTCCGGCTGAGCGTGCAACGTTCGTCCGGCAACGGCCTGTTCGGCGCCCCGGCGCAGGTTCTGAGCGGCTGGAACATCTCCGCCGTCAAGTTGCTGGCCGCGAACTTCGACGCCGACCCGGCCGGTCGTGACGACATCGGCGTGGTCTACAACGAGGGTGGGTACGTTTTCACCGTACGGATGCTCGTGGCCGACGGCTCCCCCGGCGAACCCACCTTCGCGGCCCCTGCCACCTGGTACACGCAGCCGGCCGCCGGCGGGGCGGCGTGGGCCGACATCAAGGTGTTCGCCACGGACCTCGACGGCGACGGGCGGCCCGACTTCTCGCACCTCTACCAGGATCCGGGCTGCCGGACCCGGATGTTCACCAACTTCTCCTCGGGCACCGCGTTCACGCCGGGCAAGCTGATGTGGGACTCCGGCCCGGGCGCGTGGTGCTGGGCGTCGACCGAGCTGGTGACCGGCGACTTCGACGCCGACGGCCGCGGGGACCTGGTCACCCTCTACGACCACGGCAACTGCTCCGCGTCGCTGCACGCCTTCTACGGCAACGCCGACCGTACGGTCACCAAGCCGCCCGCGCTCTGGACCGGTCACGAGGGCGGATGGTGCGCCACTCGTACGGCCCTGTCCACAGTGCACGCGGACGGCGACCCGCGCACCGACGTGGCCGCGGTGTACGCCTGCTGTGGCGGCTACCAGACCAAGGTGTACACGTTCGCGTCGACGGGCCGGTCCTTCGCGGCCCCCCGGCGCGGCTACGCGGGGGCCATCGGCCCGTTCGGCACCCGCACGAACCCCGACCTGCTGCTCGGCGGCTCCGGCACGGCCTCCAGCAGCGCGGGCTGGGGCTGGTCGGTGGCCGGCGCGACGGACGGCACCACCGGCGACATCGGGTGGAGCTCGTGGTGCTGCCAGGAGAACGACCACACCGAATGGCTCGAGCTGGCCCTGCCGGAAGGCGCCCCGGTGAACCGCGTGGTGCTCTACCCCCGCGGCGACGCGGGCTCGGCGGGACAGAACTTCCCCGCGACCTTCACCATCGACGTGTGGGACGGCTCGTCCTGGGCCACCGTGATCAGCCGTACCGGGCATCCCCGGCCGGACAACGGCGCCGGCCAGGTGTTCCAGTTCCCGACCCGGACCGCCGAGAAGATCCGGATCACCGGTACGTCGCTGCGCATGATGCAGTTCGCCGAGGTGGAGGCCTTCGGCATCGAGGCACCCCTCAACCTCGCGCTGGGCGCCGCCGCGACGGCCGACTCCTCCTGCGCACCCGAGGAGGGCCCCGCCAAAGCGGTCAACGGACGGGTCTCCGGCGCCACCGAGAAGTGGTGCTCGAAGGGCGCACACCCGTGGTTGCAGGCGGACCTCGGCGCGTCCGTACCGATCCGCTCGATCACCGTCCAGCACGCCTCGGCCGGCGGCGAGCCGGCGGAGTGGAACACCCGCGACTTCGACCTGTCGGTGTCCGCGGACGGAACCACCTGGACACCGGTGGCGCAGGTGCGGGGCAACACGGCGAGCCCCACCAAGCACCAGGTCGTGGCGACGGGCCGCTACGTACGCCTCGACGTCCTCACCCCCACGCAGACCGACGACCCCGCGGCCCGCATCTACGAGCTGGAGGTGTACCAGTGATCGTTCGGCACCTGCGCCGCGGGCGTGAAAAGGTGGAGGGGTGAAGCCACCGCAGAGTCATGCCGATCTCCTGGACCAGCCGACGTTCGCCCACCTCGCCACGGTCCGGCCGGACGGGTCGCCGCAGTCGAGCGTCATGTGGTTCGCGTGGGACGGCGACCGCATCCGCATGACCCACACCAAGACCCGGCAGAAGTTCCGCAACCTGGCGAACGAGCCCCGGGTGGCTTTGTCGATCGCCGACCCGCACGACCCCTACCGCTTCCTGGAGATCCGCGGCGTGGTCGAGGACGTCACGGGCGACGACGAGCAGGCCTCGTTCTACCGCTCCCTGCAGGAGCGCTACGACATGGTCTACCCGATCCCCGACGCGGACGTCCGCGTCATCATGACGATCCGGCCGGAGAAGTTCGTCGCCGTCAAGAACGGCTCGGTCGTCGCGACCGAAGGGTGATCGACCTGCTCACCGCGTGAAGAACTCGTCGAGCGCCGTGAGCAGGCGGTCCACGTCCGCGTCGTCGTTGTACGGGGCGAGGCCGATGCGCAGCCCGCCCGGTTTGCCGAGGCCGAGCAGCTCGGCGGTCTCGTGGGCGTAGAACGATCCGGCCGGGGCGTTGACGCCGCGGCCGGCCAGGAACGAGCTGACGGCGGCCGGCTCGACGCCGTCGAAGGTGAGCAGCAACGTCGGGGTGCGCCGCCGCGCGCGGGAGTGGACGGTGACGCCGGGCAGGCGCGCCAGGCCGTCCTCGATCCGGGCGCGCAGGCGGTCCTCGTGGCGTTCCACCAGCGCCATGCCGGCTTCGAGCCGCTGCCGGCGGGAGCCGTCCGCACCCGCCAGGCCGGCGAGGAACGTGACGGCGGCGGTCGTTCCGGCCATGAGTTCGTACGGCAGCGTGCCGAGCTCGAAGCGCTCCGGGACCCGGTCCGGGGACGGCAGCAGCTTGTCGGGTCGCAGCTCTTCCAGGAGCTCCGGCCTCCCGGTGACCACCCCGCAGTGCGGCCCGAGGAACTTGTACGGCGAGCACGCGAAGAAGTCGGCGCCCAGCGCTTCAACGTCCACCAGGGTGTGCGCGGTGTAGTGCACGCCGTCCACGTACAGCTTGGCGCCGGCGTCGTGTGCCGCGCGGGCGAACGCGGGGAGGTCAGGCATGGTGCCGATGAGGTTGGAGGCCGCGGTGACGGCGACCAGCCGGGTACGCCCGCTGAGCTGCCGGTGCAGCGCGTCGACCGGCAGCTCGCCGGTGCGGACGTCGAAGTCCATCCAGCGGACCGTCACCCCGGCGCGCTCGGCGGCGATCACCCAGGGGCGGACGTTGGCGTCGTGGTCCAGCCGGGACACCACGATCTCGTCGCCGGGCGACCATTGCGCGGCGAGCATCCGGGACAGGTCGAAGGTCAGCGCCGTCATGCTGCGGCCGAAGATCACGCTGTCCGCGGTGGTACCGAGCAGGTCGGCGACCGCGGCGCGGCACTCCGTGACGGCCCGCTCGGCGTTGCGCTCGGCGGCGGTGGTGGTGCCCCGGTTGGCCAGCGGGCTGAGCAGCGTGTCGCGGATGGCGTCCGCGACGACGTCGGGGGTCTGGGAGCCGCCGGGCCCGTCGAAGTGAGCCGCCCCCCGCTCGAGGGCCGGGAAGTGGGCGCGGATCCGCGTGACGTCCAACCCGGCTCCGGCCGTCGTGCGGTGTGTGCTGTCGCTCATGCGCCTAGTTTCCTGCAACGCCGACGGGGCGGCACCGGAAGCCCGGCACCGCCCCGTGACAGCCACTCCGTGCGTCAGCGAGCGGCGCAGCCGTACGAGCAGGGCGTGGTGAATTGTGCGAAGTGCGGCCGGCTGACCCCGCCGAACGCCGTGAACTCGCCGCCCACCGCGATCCTGCCGAGGGCCGGGTGGACGTCCATGCTGAGGACCCCCCACCTGCCGTTGCTCTTCGGGTTCCAGGGCAGCAGCGAGCCGTCGCCGGCGTCGAGGGCCATCAGCTTCGGCTGGCTGCGCAGGCTGGTCGGGCACCACGAGGTCGCGGTCCGCGACGGTACGGTGCAGGCGACGGTGAAGTGGCCGCCGGCGTACACCGCGGAGCCCAGGTGGGTGATCGCCTGGACGTCGCCGTCAGTGACCGTGCTCCAGACCAGTTGCCCGTCCGGCCGGTACGCCGCCACCCGCCCACCGGGCCCGGCGAGTCCCGCGTACACCTTGTCGGGCGCGACGGTGATCGCCATGACGGTGTACGGCGTGACCGGCCGGAACGACGTGTCGACCTGCCCGTCGGCGAGCCGGAGAGCGGCGAGCCGTACGGTGCCCGCGGCGCCGTTGAGGCGCTTGAAGCCGCCGCCGACGTACAGCCGGGAGCCGGCCACGGTCAGCGCCTTGACCCCGCCGTCGGCGCCACCGGCGAACGCGCCGTCCAGGGCGCCGGTGGCGAGGTCGAACGCCGCGAGGTTTCGGCGCGTCTTGCCGTCGACGGCGCTGATCTCCCCGCCGAGGAACAGCCGTCCGCCGCCCACGGCCAGCGTGTGCCCCTCCCCCTTGATCGTGTGCCGCAGGGCGCCGACCGCGCCGGTCCGCAGGTCGACGCCGGCCAAGCCGCCGCGGGCCTGGTCACCGACGGTGGTGAACTTGCCGGTGATGTAGAGCGACTTGTCGAACGCGGTCAGCCCGAAAACGGTGCCGTTGGTCGCCGGCGCCCAGGGCAGCAGCTCCCCGGTACGGGCGTTCAGGGCGGCCAGCCGTTTGCGGGGCACCGAGCGCCCGTCGACGACGGCGTTCCGGAAGCTGCCGGCCACGTACACCGTGGAACCGGCGTACGCGGTGGCGTACACGAGGCCGTCGAAGGCCACCGAGGGGGCCGGCTTGGCGGACACCAGCGGGGTGGCGGCGACGGAAGCCGTGGGCATCGCCGTCACGGCGAGCACGCCGGCGAGCACCGCACCGAGGTGACGGCGCCGCGGCAGGGCATAGCGCGCAATCGAAGCTGAAAGCATGCGGAGACGGTAAAGCGGTCGAAAAGCCCGCATTCGGAAAACGGCCGAAGGTGCGCCCAAAAGGGGAGCCTTCAGTCGGGATGTGGGTGGCGGTGGGGTGGTTGGACGGGGGGTCGTCCACTTCGGCCTATTGACACAGTTGGAGCCCCGGCGAAACACTTAGGAAACTTTTGTGAGAGCGCTCTCACATCTGCCCCACTCCTCGCCCCTGCGGCGCAATCCCCCTGCTCGAACCCCCATGCACCGCGGGCAGGCAAGAAGGAAGTAGGACGGCACATGACACCTGTCCCCCGAAGGCGCGGGCTGCTCGCGGCCCTGGCCCTGGTGGTGGTCGCGGCGCTCGGCGTGACCGGCTTCGGCCAGTCCGCCTCGGCCGCGGTCACCGGCGCCACCATCGCCGGGCCCGGCGGCAAGTGCGTCGACGTGAGCGGCGACGACACCGGCGTCAACGGGACGGCGGTCCAGCTCTGGGACTGCCAGGCCAACGCCGCCGACCAGCACTGGACGTGGAACGGCACCGCGCTGACCACCATCGGCCGCTGCCTCGACGTGGCCAACGGCGGGACGGCGAACGGCACGGTGCTCCAGCTCTGGGAGTGCAACAACACCGGCGCCCAGCAGTGGGTGCAGCAGAGCAACGGCTCGCTGAAGAACCCGCAGTCCGGCCGCTGCGTGGACGCGCCCGGCGGGGCCACCGCCAACGGCACCCGGCTGCAGATCTACGACTGCAACGGCACCGGCGCGCAGACGTTCCAGGTCGGCACCGTGACGAACCCGGGCACCTGCCCGACCTACTCCGACACCCCGGACTTCGGCCCGAACGTGCACATCTACGACCGTTCGATGTCCGACGCGGCCATCCAGTCGTCGCTGGACAGCGTCTTCAACGCGCAGAAGGACACGCTCTCGGCCCAGTTCGCCACCCGGCGGGACGCGCTGGTCTTCAAGCCGAGCACGACGCCGTACAACGTGGGCGCGAACATCGGCTTCAACACGTCGATCCTCGGCCTCGGCCAGAACCCCGACGACGTCCGCATCAACGGCGCGGTCACGGTGGACGCGTTCAACGCCAGCGACGCCGGCAACGCGACCCAGAACTTCTGGCGCTCCGCCGAGAACATGTCGATCAACACGAACGGCGGCACCAACCGCTGGGCCGTCGCGCAGGCCGCGCCGTACCGCCGCATGCACGTGATCGGCGGGCTCAACCTGTTCCCGGCGAGCTACGGCTGGGCCAGCGGCGGCTACATCGCCGACAGCAAGGTCGACGGCAACGTCGAGTCCGCGTCCCAGCAGCAGTGGTACACGAAGGACAGCACGCTCGGCAGCTGGAGCGGCTCCAACTGGAACATGGTGTTCTCGGGCACCAACGGCGCTCCCGCGAACAACTTCAACACCGCGGCGGCCGGTCCCCGCTTCACGACGCTGGGCACCACGCCGGTGTCGCGCGACGTGCCGTACCTGTACCTCGACTCGGCCGGCAAGTACCGGGTGTTCCTGCCCTCGCTGCGGACCAATGCTTCCGGGCCGAGCTGGGCCGGCGGCAGCACCCCGGGCAGTTCCGTGCCGATGAGCACCTTCTTTGTCGCGAAGCCGGGCGACTCGGCGGCGACCATCAACACCGCGCTCGCCAACGGGTGCAACGTGTTCTTCACCCCGGGCATCTACCACGTCAACCAGACGCTGCACGTGACGAAGGCCAACACGGTCGTCCTCGGCATCGGCTACCCGACGATCATCCCGGACAACGGCGTCAACGCGATGGACGTGGCCGACGTCGACGGCGTACGCCTCAAGGGCCTGCTCTTCGACGCCGGCACCACGAACAGCGACACCCTGCTCAAGGTCGGCCTCGCGAAATCGGGGGTGTCGCACGCGGCGAACCCGACGACCGTGCAGGACGTGTTCTTCCGGATCGGCGGCATGGTGGCCGGCAAGGCCACCAACAGCCTCGTGGTCAACACCAACAACACGATCATCGACCACACCTGGGCCTGGCGGGCAGACCACGGCAACGGGATCGGCTGGACGACGAACACCGCCGACAACGGCCTGACCGTCAACGGTGACAACGTGCTCGCCACCGGCCTGTTCGTCGAGCACTACCAGAAGAACGAGGTCGTCTGGAACGGCGCCAACGGCAAGATCATCTTCTTCCAGAACGAGATGCCGTACGACCCGCCGAACCAGGCCGCCTGGATGAACGGCTCGCAGAACGGCTACCCGGCGATCAAGGTGGCGTCCGGGGTCACCACGTTCGAGGCGTGGGGGCTCGGCAGTTACTGCTTCTTCAACGTCAACAACTCGGTGGCCTCGGCTCGCGCGTTCGAGGTTCCCGCGGTCGCCGGCGTGAAGTTCCACAACATGGCGGCCGTCTCCCTCGGCGGCGTCGGCACCATCTCGCACATCATCAACGACACCGGAGCGGCGGCGAACCCGTCCAACAACAACTCGTACCTGGTCAACTTCCCGTGACAGGCGGCGCCGGGCCCCGCCGCGTCGGGCCCCCGCCCCGCGGGGCTACCCCCGGTGATGACGCCCGG
>NZ_JADMLH010000038.1:9703-23399 GCF_016464385.1 Nucisporomicrobium flavum
ACAAACCTCATCCGCCCCCCCCCCCGGGGCGGGGGGGGGGGGGGGCCCCCGCCCCCCCCCCCCCCCCCCCCCCGGCGGGTATCCCCCGGTTCATGACGCCGGTGAAGGTGGGACTGTGCGGCGCCGGCATGGCGCTGACGTCGTACGCGCAACGCTTCCCGGTGCTGGAGGTGCAGCAGACGTTCTACGAGCCACCCCGCGAGACGACCCTGCGGCGGTGGCGCGCCGATGTCCCACCGGCGTTCGAGTTCACCATCAAGGCGTGGCAGCTGATCACGCACGAGGCGAGAAGCTCCACGTACCGGCGGCTGCGGACGCCGCTGAGCGACGAGGAACGCACCCAGGTCGGCGGTTTCCGGTGGACCCCCGTGGTCGAACGCGCCTGGGAAACCACGCTCGCGTGCGCCGCCATCCTGGAGGCCACCGCGATCCTGCTGCAGTGTCCGGCGAGCTTCCGGCCGACCGAGCCGGCCATTGCCCGGATGCGTGTGTTCCTGTCCAAGGCGCCCCGGCCGGTCGGCGTCCGGCTGCTGTGGGAGCCGCGCGGCCCGTGGCCGGACGACGTGGTCCGCGGGTTGTGCGAGGAGCTCGACCTGACCCACGCCGCGGACCCGTTCCTGCGCCCCAGCCTCACCCCGATGGCCTACTACCGGCTGCACGGGATCGGCGGCGCCGGCCACGTGTACACGGAAGCCGAGCTGGCGCGGCTGGCGGAGACCGTCGGCGCGGGACCGGCGTACGTGATGTTCAATAACATTCCCCGCGCCACCGACGCGGGGCGGTTCAGCCGGCTCGTACGCCGGGACGGCCCGAACCAGTAGCGTAAGCCGCGCTGTGACAGCGCGACCCGGCGAGGCTGTGTCGCCGAGCGGAGGAGCCGAACCGACATGACGACCGACAGCGCTGCCGACATCGCGCAGGGCCGCACCGCCCTCGGCATCGAGCTGGGCTCGACCCGGATCAAAGCCGTGCTGATCGGGCCGGACCACCAGCCGCTCGCGGTCGGCAGCCACGACTGGGAGAACCAGTACGTCGACCGGATGTGGACGTACTCGCTCGACGCGGTCCGGGAGGGCCTGCAGCAGTGCTACGCCGCGCTGGCCGCCGACGTGCAGCGGCAGTACGGCGTCGAGCTGACCACCGTCGGGGCGCTGGGCGTGTCCGCGATGATGCACGGCTACCTCGCCTTCGACGCCGCCGGCGAGCTGCTGACGCCGTTCCGGACGTGGCGCAACACCCACACCGGCGCGGCGACCGAGCGGCTGAGCGCCGAGTTCGGGCACAACATCCCGCACCGCTGGAGCGTCGCCCACCTGTACCAGGCCATCCTCGACGGCGAGGAGCACGTCGGCCGGCTGGCCCACCTGACCACGCTCGCCGGGTACGTGCACTGGCAGCTCACCGGCGAGCAGGTGCTCGGGGTGGGCGACGCCAGCGGCATGTTCCCCATCGACATCGCCACCGGCGGCTACGACACCGCGATGCTCGCCCGCTTCGACGAGCTCGCCGCGGAGGCGGGCGCCGAGCTGACGCTCGCCGGGCTCCTGCCGCGGATCAGGTCGGCCGGTGAGCCCGCCGGGCAGCTCACCGACGCGGGCGCCAAGCTGCTCGACCCCACCGGCCGGCTGCAGGCGGGGGTCCCGCTGTGCCCGCCCGAGGGCGACGCCGGTACGGGCATGGTCGCGACCAACTCCGTCGCGCCGCGGACGGGCAACGTCTCGGCGGGCACGAGCATCTTCGCCATGGTCGTGCTCGAGCAGCCGCTGAGCCGCGTCCACCCGGAACTGGACCTGGTCACCACCCCCGCCGGCGACCTGGTCGCGATGGTGCACTGCAACAACGGCGCCAGCGAGCTGAACGCCTGGGCCGGGTTGTTCACCGAGTTCGCCAAGGCCATCGGCGCGCCGTCGGACCCGTCGACGGTCTTCGAGACGTTGTTCACCGCCGCCCTGGCCGGTGCGCCGGACGGCGGCGGGCTGATGGCGTACAACTACCTCTCCGGCGAGCCGATCACCGGGCTGGAGGAGGGCCGGCCGCTGTTCCTGCGCTCCCCCGGCAGCCGCTTCGACCTGGCCACGTTCATGCGTACGCACCTGTTCGCCGCGCTGGCCACGCTGCGCATCGGCATGGACGTGCTGCAGAAGGACGAGGGCGTGGGCCTGGACGCGATGTTCGCCCACGGCGGCCTGTTCAAGACCCGCGGCGTCGCACAGAAGTTCCTGGCGGCGGCCATCGACGCGCCCGTCTCCGTCGGGGACGTGGCGGCCGAGGGCGGCGCGTGGGGCATTGCCGTGCTCGCCGCGTACCTGCGCGACCGCACCGCCGGGCAGAGCCTGACCGGCTATCTCGCCGACCGGGTCTTCCAGGGCGCCGCCCTGCAGACCGAGACGCCGGCCGCGGACGACGTCGCCGGGTTCGAGGCGTTCATCGGCCGTTACCGCGCCGGGCTCCCGGTGGAGGAGGC
This sequence comes from Nucisporomicrobium flavum, assembly GCF_016464385.1. Taxonomy (GTDB): domain Bacteria; phylum Actinomycetota; class Actinomycetes; order Mycobacteriales; family Micromonosporaceae; genus Actinoplanes; species Actinoplanes flavus_A. Next base: position 12,168 of record NZ_JADMLH010000038.1, read on the forward strand.
CGCCACCCGGCACCTCTGACGCGCTCACGGACCGCCCGGCCCACCGCCGCGCCAGACCCGGCAGGGCCGGGCCGCGCCAGACCGGGCAGGGCCGGGCGTGCCCGGGCTCAGGCCGGTTGCCGGGCGGCGTGGGTCTCGACGAGGCCGTCGACGCCGCGCAGGAAGGTCTCGCAGATGCGGGCCGGGTCGAAGAGGCAGCCGGCCGCCATAGCGCCGTCGCGGAGCATGACGAAGTGCTGCGCCGCGGGCTCGGCCGAGTCCTGGTGGATGCGGGCCATCAGGGCGTTGACGGTGTCGAGGAACCACTGCCGGTGCGCCAGGACGGCCCGGTGCACGGGGTGGTCCGGGTCGGGGTATTCGGCCACCGCGTTCAGGAAGGCGCAGCCGCGGAAGCCCGGGGACCGGATGCCCTCGGCGATCGACGCCGCCACCGCCCGGACCGCGTCGGCGGGCGCGAGCCCCGCCGCGGCTGCCGCCTCGACCTGCTGCCGGATGGCCTGGTCCGCGGCCCGGAGGTAGGCGAGGACGAGGTCCTCCTTGCCGGGAAAGTGCCGGTAGAACGTGGCCCGGGTGACCTTGGCCTCGGCGATGATGCGGTCGACGCCGACGGAGTGGATGCCCTCCGAGTAGAAGATCCGGGACGCCGTCGCGAGCAGCCGCAGCCGCGCCTCGGACGGCCGCGTGCCGGGTTCGCTGGGTGCCATGCGCCCATCGTAGCGACAGAACGTTCGTTCTTGACAACGCCGCGGCGCAGCGCTCATCATCAGTGAGACAGAACGTTCGTTCTCCCTGAGGAGCCGTCATGACGACCGCCACCGCCGCGCCCGCCCTCTCCCGGACGGCGGCCGCCCTGCGGCGGCTGTACCTCGTCCGCTTCGTGTTCGCCATCGGGTGGGCGCTCGTGATGCTCACGACCGCGAATCATCTCGGGCCGCTGGCCGCCACGCTGCTCGTGCTCTACCCGCTGTTCGACGTGGCCGCCGCCGTCGTCGACGCCCGCGCCTCGCGTTCCACGGGCTCGGCGGCCCTGCTGTACGCCAACATCGCGGTCAGCCTGCCCGCCGCGGCCGGCCTGGCCGTCGCCGCCTCGTCCGGCATCCCCGCGGTCCTGCGCGTCTGGGGCGCCTGGGCGGTCGTCGCCGGGCTGATCCAGCTCGTCGTCGGGATCACCCGCCGCGGCATGGGCGGGCAGTGGCCGATGATCCTCAGCGGCGGGATCTCCGTACTCGCCGGCGGATCGTTCATCGCCGGTGCCTCCGCGGACGCCCCGACGCTGGTCAACGCCATCGGGTACGCCGTACCCGGCGCCGTGTTCTTCCTCATCTCGGCCCTGCGACTCGGCCGCACCGCGAAGGGCAACTGACATGACCGGGACCACGTACGACGTCATCGTCATCGGCGCGGGACCGGTCGGGGAGAACGTCGCCGACCGGGTCGTCCGGGGCGGCCTGACCGCGGCCGTCGTCGAACGGGAACTGGTCGGCGGGGAATGTTCCTACTGGGCCTGCATGCCGACCAAGGCGCTGCTTCGCGGCGCGGCCGCACTCCGCGCAGTCCGCCACGTGCCCGGCGCCCGGGAGGCGGTGACCGGGGACCTCGACCCGGCGGCCGTCCTGCGCCGCCGCGACTCCTTCGCGTCGAACTGGGCCGACGACGGCCAGGTGTCCTGGCTGGACTCCGCCGGAATCGCGCTGCACCGCGGGCACGGCCGGATCACCGCCGCCCGCACCGTCGAGGTGACCGGCGGCGACGGCACCACGACCTCGCTCACCGCCCGGCACGCGGTCGTCGTCGCGACCGGCAGCGGCGCCCTGGTCCCGGACATCCCGGGGCTGCGCGCGGCGGCGCCGTGGACCAACCGGGAGGCGGCCGCCGCCGAGGAGGTCCCCCGCCGGCTCGCCGTCATCGGGGGTGGCGTGGTGGCGGCGGAGATGGCGACCGCCTTCGCCTCCCTCGGCTCCGAGGTGACCGTCCTCGCCCGCGACGGGGTGCTGCCGCACGCCGAGCCGTTCGCCGGCGAGCTGGTCACGACGTCGCTCCGGGAAGCCGGCGTGTCGGTGCGGCTCGGCGCCGAGGCCGCCTCGGTCCAGCGGTACGGCGACGGGACGGTGCGGCTCACGCTCACCGGCGGCGACCGGATCGAGGCCGACGAACTGCTCGTCGCGGTGGGGCGTACGCCGAACACCCGGGACATCGGCCTGGACGCGATCGGGCTGACGCCGGGCTCGTGGCTCATCGTCGACGACACGCTCCGGGTCCCCGGCCACGAGTGGCTGTACGCCGCAGGCGACGCGAACCACCGGGCGCTGCTCACCCACCAGGGCAAATACCAGGCCCGCGCGGTGGGCGACGCCATCGTCGCACGTGCCACGGGCGCTCGGGTCGAGGACGGGCGGTGGGGCCGGCACGCCGCCACCGCCGACGAGCGCGCGGTGCCGCAGGTGGTGTTCACCGACCCGGAGATCGCGTCGGTGGGGCTGACGGCGGCCGCCGCCGAGGCCGCCGGGCTGCGGATCCGGGTCGTCGACCACGACCTCGGCGCCGTCGCCGGTGCCGCGCTGCACGCCGACGGATACCGGGGACAGGCGCGGATGGTGGTCGACGAGGACCGGCAGGTGGTCGTCGGGTTCACGCTCGCCGGCCCGGACGTCGGGGAGCTCCTGCACGCGGCAACGATCGCGGTCGTCGGCGAGGTCCCGCTGGACCGGCTGTGGCACGCCGTCCCCGCGTTCCCCACCGTCAGCGAGGTGTGGCTGCGTCTGCTGGAGGCGTACGGTCGCTGACCGGAAGGTGTCGGATCCGGGCCGGGCCGTTCGTCGCTAGCGTGAGAGGCGACCCGCGCGGGCGCCGCCGAGACCGCAGGAGCTGAGCCATGCCGCACTCACCGGCCACCGTCCACCGCATGTTCGAGCTCCTCGAGCCGATCGCCACCGTAACCTTCTCCGAGGTGCCGAACGAGGCGTTCCTCGCGGTCGGCATGCGCAACTACTGGGACGGCTACTTCGCCGGCCGCGCCGCGCCGCTGGGAACGGCACCGGCCGAGGTCGTACACGCGATCTTTTACAACTTCGCCGAGGGCGAGGTGGCGCGGCACATCCCGTGGGTCTGGGGGAAGATCAGCCCGCAGGAGGCGATCGCGGTCCGCGAGCGGGGCAGCGCCGCCGCGCTGCGCCAGCTGATCGGGGAGCTCGCCGACTCCCCCGGCCTGGTACGCGCCGCCGACCTCGCCACCCGCGCGGCGGTCAGCGCCCCGACCGTGGGCCGTCCCCTGTACGCCGGGCTCCGGGCGCTCGACGTGCCCCGGGAACCGGTGGCCCGGCTCTGGCACGCGGCGACGCTGCTGCGCGAGCACCGCGGGGACGGCCACAACGCCGCCCTCGTGACCCACGGCATCGGCGGCACCGAGGCCCACGTGCTGCTCGCGCTCTCCCTCGGCATGCGGGCGGAGAAGTTCGGCCGGATCCACCACCTGCCCGCCGCGCGCCTGGCCGCGGTCATCGACGGGCTGCGCGCCCGCGGCCTGGTGGACGCCGACGGCGGGTTCACCGATGCCGGCCGCGAGACCCGGGAGCGGATCGAGGCGCTGACCGACGACCTGGCGGGGCCGGCGTACGAGGTGCTGGGCGCGGCCGAGCTCGACGAGCTGATCGCCGAGCTCGAGCCGATCGCCGCCGCGGTGCGGGCCGCCGGTGACTGAGCGGCCCGCCGTCACCTCAGGGTGACCACCAGCGTGTGCCGTCCGGAGCCGGTCGTCGTGAGCAGCTCGTCGCCGCGCGCGGTGTGCACCCGGCGCGCTCCGGCAGGACGCCCGTCGACGGTGACCGAGGCGACCTTCGCGCCGGCCGGTAGCACGGTGCCGAGCGTCAACCGCGCGTGCACCGCCGCGTGCACGGTGACCGACAGGGCATTGCCGCGGCTGGACGCGCGGACGTCGAGGTGACCGGTGCCGACCAGGATGTCCGAGCCGGCGATCCGCCCGCCCGCCGGGACCTGTGGCACCACGGACAGCCGCCCGTTGCCCAGATCGGGTGCCACGCCGAGCTGCTGGTGGAGCACCGGCCAGAGCACGCCGTACGCGCCCCAGGCCTGCAGCACGCTGGATCTGCTCAGGAAGTCCTTGCTCAGGTTGGAGCCGAAGTCCGGCGAGGGCAGGATCTCCGGCATCGCCCCGGGCATCTCCCACACGGCCGGGTCGAGCTGGCTGCGCGCGTTCGCCGTGGTGTAGCGCTGTTGCTGCGCCATGCGGCCGTAGTTCCCCTCGGCCACCGCCATGATGGCGTTGCCCAGCGAGAAGACGCTCCGCTCCGACGGTACGGCGGACACCACGCTGTCGCACGACGGCCCGGGATTGCCGGCGGGATCCGTGGTGGGTCCCGTTCCGGTGTGGAAGAAGCCGAACTCGCCGGTGAAGCAGTCCCGTTCCCGCTGGGCCAGCGCGGTGGTCGCGTGGCCGGCCGGCGCGAGCGGGCCCCACCCGGGCAGTTCCGCCTCCATCGGCGTCGCCCCGATCCAGTAGCGCTGGTACAGCTTCACGTTGCCCGGGTCGAGGAGCGAGTCGGCGTACGAGCGCGCGTCGCCGCCGTACCACCAGGCCGCCTCGAACCGGCGCATCCGCTGCGTGGCCTGGGTCCCGGCCCACGCCGCGGTGGCGCGGTCACCCCTGCTCCGCGCCAGGTCGGCCAGGTCGAGCAGGCCGCGGATGGTGTAGACGGTCACGTCCAGCTTCTCGTCGCCCATCCCGGGACGCTCCACGTTGCCGCTGCCCTGCGGCCAGCCGTCGGCGTCGTCGTCGAGGCGCAGCGCGTACCGCATGGTCCGGACCGAGAAGTCGTACAGGTCGTCGCGGAACGCGTCATCCCCGGTCCAGCGCCAGACCAGGGCGACCGCGCTGGGGAACTTCACGGTCTCGTCGGTGTTGCCCGGGTCGGCCTCGGTGCCGTAGTAGACCTGGCCGTCGGGGGTGACCTCGTGCACCACCTTGCCGGAGCGGTGATTGACGATCTCACTGAGGTCGCGCAGGGTCCGCAGGTGGTCCTTCACGGCCGCGAACTGCCCGGCGGCAACCGCGGCGAACGCCGTGTACTCGCCGTCGGTGGCGAAGATCCACGGATAGTCCGGCCAGCCCGCGCCGATCCACCGCGCGCGGTCCACCACGCCGGCCGGAGGGGGAAGCTCGGTGCCCTGGTTGCTGGCGAACACCCGCAGGTCCCGCGACTCCTGAACGGAGTCGGCGAGGTTCTGCTTGGACCATTCCACGCTCCGCTGCAGGAGCCGGTCGCCGGGCAGGTCCACGCGGCTGTGCCGGGCCACCGCGGCCCGGGCGGCCCGTTTCGCCGCGAACGCGCCGGCCGGGTCGTGCAGCGCCCGGGCCAGCTCCGCGCGTGCGGGCCCGAGGCCCCGGTCGGACCCCGCGACCGCGAACCACACCGTACGGGCGGAGCCGCCGACCGCGACGTCGTAGGTGAGCCGGCCGCCCGTACCCCTGCCGTCGGGGCCGTCGTCGCACACCGCGGGGGCCGGGTCGCCGCAGACGACACCACCCTGCGGGCCGCGCATGCCGGGGCCGAGCGCGTGCCCGGCCGGCGTCAGGCTGCTGCCCACCAGCGCCGCCCAGTCGTGCGGCCGCGCGTTCGGGACCGGCGGCGTGCCCCGGTCGCGGAAGACCAGGCTGCGGCCGTCGAAGGAGCCGGTATCGGCCAGGTTGGCCGTGCCCTGACCGGGGGCGGTGAACCCCCACGGGTACGCCGACAGCAGCTCGGAGTGCGCGTCCACGGTGAGCTGTACGGTGCCGGCACCCGCTGGGAACCGCAGCCCGATGAGCGCGGCCCGAGCGCCGTCCGGCACGACGTCGACCCGCTGGACGGTCAGCCCGCCCGGCCCCGTCAGATCCATGGATGTGTACCCGGGACCCGCGGTGAACCGGCCCGCCCTCAGCCACGAGCCGTTCGCGCCGAACCAGACGCCGTCCAGCAGCTTGATCGGCGGCGTCCAGAAGCCGCCCATCTCGCCGCGGATGTGCCACCCGGTGCCGGGATAGGTGCCGTCCTCGGCGCCCACCTCGTACATCCGGTCCCCGGTGACCACGAACCTGCGGTCGCCCAGCCGGCCGGTCTCCGACAATCCCGCGGCTGGGGCGGAAGCGGAGGCGGCGGGCACGTACCCCACCAGGCCGATGACGGTGCCGGCGACGACGGCCGCGGCGAACGCGCGGCGGGCCCGGCTCCTGCGAACGTGGCGCTCCATTGGCACGCTCCCGGATAGAGATCCGCTGATGTCCCCTCAGGTCACCCTCGTCCGCCGGACCCGCGCCCGCACATCCCCCGATCGGCCACGAGCGGCCCGGCGGTCAGCGGCGCAGCGCGACGGTGTGGTGGACGGCCTCGGCCCACGGCACCGGGCAGCCGTTGACATGCACGTACGCGGGACTGGACGCGACCTCGGCCAGGCGGGCCGGTTCGACGCCGGGCATGAGAACCGAGACGCGGGCCCGCCCGAGCGAGAACGACCATCCGTACCGGCCGGCGCCGTCCAGGCCGCGATCGCGCACCGGCTCGCCGAACTCGGCGCTGTGCCCGTGCACCCTGACCTCGAGGGCGAGCTGCTCGCGGAGCGTCGCGACGAACTCCCGCATGTTCCTCTCGGCCAGTTCCACGGTGCTGCCCTCGACCGGCCGACCGGGGTAACCAATCATGAAGATCACCGTAGACCTGGCGGCCGGCACCGTTGCGGCACCCGGTGCCCCCCGCGATGAACATCACGGGTACGGCCGGTGACGGACGCCGGATCAGGCGCGGTGCCGGCATCGCGCCCCGGGCCACCAGCGCCCCGCCACGAGCTGGTGCGCGCGGGCGGAGCTGACGCCCTCCAGGCCGGCCAGGTCGGCCGACGCCATCCGGGCGATGAAGCCGTGCACCTGGTGCTCGGCGAGGCGCAGATCCGTCTTCTCCGAGTGCATGGGGTCGGGATGGCCGCCGCGGTGCGCGTCGACGACCAGGAGGTGCACGGTGTTCGAGCCGACATCCAGCACTCCGCCAAGCGGCAGGGCGCGACCGGGCCACCCCGGCAGTACGCTGACACCGGTGGACGAGCAGGCGGTGATGCGGGAGCGGTTGCGCCGGATGGAGGCGGTGACCGACGTCGCCCTGTCCCGCCTCGGCGTGCCCGCGATGCTCGACGCGCTGCTCGATCGCGCCCGCGTGCTGCTCGGCACGGACACGGCGGTGATCCTGCTGCTCGACCCCCACGCCCGGCAGCTGGTGGCGACCGCGGCGAAGGGCCTGGAGGCGGAGGTGCGCCAGGGCGTGCGCATCCCGGTCGGCCAGGGGTTCGCCGGGCGGGTCGCGCAGAGCCGCCGACCGGTCGTGGTGACCGACGTGACCCCGGCGAACGTGATCAACCCGATCCTGCTGGAGACCGGCGTACGGTCGCTGCTCGGGGTGCCGATCTTCGCCGCCGGCGAGGTCGTCGGCGTGCTGCACGTCGGCACCTTCACCCCTCGCCGGTTCGGCGCCGACGACATCGCCCTGCTGCAGCTGGTCGCCGACCGGGCCGGCGTCGCCGGGCACATCCGCTCCGCCAAGGCCGAGCAGCAGGCCGCCCTGTCCCTGCAGCGCAGCCTGCTGCCGCCGCAGCTGCCGGAGCTCCCGGGCCTGAGCATGGCCGCCCGCTACCTGCCCGGCCACGAGTTCGGCGTCGGCGGGGACTGGTACGACGTGTTCCCGCTGCCCTCCGGCTGGACGGGCCTGGTCATCGGCGACGTCTCCGGACACGGGCTGGCCTCGGCGGTGGTGATGGGTCGCATCCGCAGCGCGCTGCGCGCGTACGCCCTGGTCAGCGACGATCCGGCCGAGGTGCTGTCGCTGCTCGACCGCAAGGTGCACCACTTCGAGGCGGGCAGCCTGACGACCGCGCTCTACACCATGATCTCCCCCGACCGTTCCGTCGTTCGGCTCTCCAGCGCCGGTCACCTGCCCCCGGTCCTGGCCGTGCCGGGCCGCGACACGGTGCTGATGGACGCGCCGGTCAACGCGCCGCTCGGCGTCGGTCACCCGCCGCGCCGCTGCACCACGGAGGTCGCCCTGCCGCCGCGGTCGCTGCTGCTGGGCTACACCGACGGGCTCGTCGAGCGGCGCGACCGGATCATCGACGTCGGCCTCAAGGCCCTGGTGTCCGCCGTGCAGGCCGACGACCCGCACACCGTGTGCAGCCTGGTGATGTCGGAGGTCGCCCAGAACCCCGCCACGGACGACATCGCCGTCATGGCCGTACGCCGGGAGACCGCGGGCTGACCGCCGGCCGGCGGAGCCGCGCCGGGGGACGCCACCAGTTGGCCCGGCCGAGCAGCGCCATCGTCGCCGGCACGAGCAGGCCGCGGATGACCGTGGCGTCGACCGCGATCGCGACCGCCAGCCCGAGGCCCATCATCTTGACGACGGGGGCGGCGCTGAGGACGAAGCTCGCGAAGACGCACACCATGATCAGCGCCGCGGAGGTGATGACCAGGCCGGTGCCGGCCAGGCCGTCGCGCACCGAGCGGCGGTTGTCGTGGGTGCGCAGCCACGACTCGCGCACCGCGGTCAGCAGGAACACCTCGTAGTCCATGGACAGGCCGAACAGCAGCGCGAACAGCACCATCGGCACGTACGCCTCGATCGGCACCGGCCCGTCAAGTCCGGTCCAGCGCACGCCCCAGCCCCACTGGAAGACCGCGGTGAGCACGCCGTACGCGGCCCCCACCGACAGCAGGTTCATCAGCGCCGCCTTCACGGCGACGACCGGCGCGCGGAACGCCACGACCATGAGCAGCGCGCTGAGCAGCACCACCAGCCCGATGACGGACGGCATCCGGGCACCGACCCGGTCGGCGAGGGCACCCCGGAGCGCGGTCTGCCCGGTGACCGCGACGTCCACCCCGGCGACGGTCAGCGCGTCGAGGCGATGGACGGTGTCACGGGTGGCAGGGTCGCTCGGTGCGGTGGACGGCTGGACCCGTACGGAGGCGACCTGGCCGTCCGGCGACAGCCTGGCGGACTGGCTGCTCGTCACGCCGGGCGTACGCGCCACCGCAGCCGACAGCTCCGCCAGCCTCGGGTCGGTGCTGCCGGTGGCCGCCGGGTCGAGCGCGGCCACCACGGTGAGCGGCCCGTTCACTCCCGGCCCGAACGCCTGCGCCATCGCGTCGTGGCCGGCCCGGGTCGCCGTACCGGCCGGGTCGTCGCCCGCGTCGGTCTGGCCCAGCCGCATCGACACCACCGGGGCGGCCAGCGTGAGCAGCAGGACGGAGCTGGTCAGCGCGTAGCGCCACGGCCGGCCGGTGACCCGGTCGGCGAGGCGTCCCCAGCGCGACGGGCGGCCGCCGGTACGGCCCCGGCCGAGGCGCGCGCCGAGCAGGGTGAGCAGCGCCGGCAGCAGCGTGGTGGCGGAGCCGACCGCGACGAGCACGACGAGCCCGGCCGTCCAGCCGAGCGTGCCGAGGATGGGCACGCCGGCGACGGTCAGCCCGCCGAGGGCGACGATCACCGTGCCGCCGGCGAAGACCACCGCGCTGCCGGACGTGGCGACCGTCTCGACGACGGCGCCGGTGGGCTCCGCCCCTGCGGACAGGAGGGCCCGGTAGCGCGTGATCAGGAACAGCGCGTAGTCGATGCCGACGCCCAGCCCGATCATGGTGCCGAGCGTGGTCGCGACCGTGGGGATGCCGGTGAGGTGCCCGGCCAGGCCGATGGCGCCCACCCCGCAGACCAGCGTGAGCGCGGCGGTGAGCAGCGGCAGGGTGGCCGCCACCAGGCCGCCGAACGCGATGACGAGCACGACGAGCGCCACCACGATGCCGAGCGCCTCGCTGCGGCGGGTGTCGGTGTGCGGCCGGGCGAGCGCCCCGGCGGGCAGCACCTCGAGGCCGGGGGCGGCCGCCGCGGCGAGCACGTCGCCGGTCAGGGCGGCGGTCAGGGCGCGCGGCCCGAGGTCGAAGGTGACGTCGACGTACGCCGTACGCCCGTCCGCGCCCAACACCGGCCGGCCGACGGCGGACACGTGCCCGACCGCGTCGATGCGCTGAGCGGGCCCGGCGAGGGCGGCCGTCGTCACCGGGCCGCGGAAGATGACCTGGCCGGTGGCGTTGCCCGAGCCGGTGAAGTGGGCCTCGAGCAGGTCCCGGCCGTGCTGGGCGGAGCTGCCGGGCAGCGTGGCGTCCTCGTCGGTGGGCCGCCCGAAGCCGGCCACGAGGGCGGCGACGGTGGTGGCGAGCACGAGCCAGGCCGCCACGACGGGCCACGGGCGCCGGGTGACGAACCGGGCCACCCGGGCCATGACGGTGTGCAGGGTGCCTGTCTCGATCGTGCTCACGCCGTACCCCCGCAGCTCTTGGACTTGGTTTTTCCCCCGGCCCCTGCCCCGGTCAGGTCGAGGTCGTCGCCGCCCACGGAGACCTGCAGGCCGTCGTGGGTCGCGCGGATCGAGCGGTACGCCAGCCCGGCCGGCAACGGGGGCAGGTCGGCGCTGCGGGCCTTCCGCGCGCCGGCGGGCAGCCTCCCGGCCGGCAGCCGTACGCCGAAGGCGGACAGCTCCACCTCCGCGGGCGTGAGGGTGAGCCGGCCGCCGTCCAGCGCGAGGTCGGCGTAGACGGTGGCGGGCAGGGTGATGCCACGCACCGGCACCTGCGCCTCCAGCACGAGCCGGCCGGCGTCGTCACCGCCGAGGATCCGGACGCCCTCGGCCGCGCCCAGCCCCGGCAGGGCGGCGTACGGCACGGTCGCGTCGGCGGTCACCGAACCGATCCGCGCGCCGTCGTCGCCGAGCCGCACGTCCCGGGCCGACGCGTCCAGGTGGCGGACCGTCACCTTCGTCAGCGGTACGTCGTCGGCCCGCACCCTCACCGAGTCGAGCCGGCCGCTCGCGAGCTGGGTGAGCACGGGGAAGCCGCCGAGCTCCACCTCCGCCCCGGCGAGGCAGGGCAGGCGGCCGGCGAGCCGGTGCTCGGCCACCTCCTCGGTCACCCGGTCGGCGGTGAGCGGTACGGCCACCGCCGCCGCGGCCACCGCCGCGGCGATCCATCTGCGTCTGGTCACCGGACCATGGCACCCGGCCCGCCCGAGGGTGCGATGCGAGCGGCATAGAAAGACGTTCTGCGTGTTGATGCAGGACGTAAGAACGTCCTCCTGATGCGCTTGCGGGCTTGGTGTCCCATCGCAGGAGGAGGACGTTCGTGAGTAACGGTAGCGGCGTGTCCCGTGG
>NZ_JADMLH010000039.1 GCF_016464385.1 Nucisporomicrobium flavum
ACCAGCAGCCAAGACCGCGCCGACGCACTTCCCGGATGGTTGCACACTTACAACCATCACCGCGGACACACCGCCCTCGCCGGCCAACCACCGATCACCCGCATCAACAACGGTGCTGATCACTACATCTAGGCCGCCGCGCAGCTCACGGCCGGTGCGGTGTTCGTGCCGGTCGAGCTGGCCGTGAAGCCCCAGCTGGTGCTGCCCCCGGCCGGCAGGGAGCCGTTGTACGACATCGAGCGCGCCGTCACGGCGTCCCCGGAGGTCGTCACGGTCGCGTTCCAGGTGTTGGTGAAGCGCTGGCCGTTGGGCCACGTCCAGGTCACGGTCCAGGAGCTGATCGCCGCGCTGCCGGCCTTGACCGTCACCGCGCCCTGGAAGCCGCCGCCCCACTGTCCGGTGATCGCGTACGCGGCCGAGCACGACTTGCCGGCCGGCGGGTTCGACGGCGGGGTGGACGGGCCGCTCGGCGGCGTCGAGGGCGGCGTGGAGCTGCCGGCGTACACGCTGGCCTCGCGCGAGGTGGCCTTGATGCCGTTGGCGCCGTTGAACAGCCGCTGGCCCCACGACGTCAGCTGGGTGGCGTCGAAGTTCGTGACGAGGTCGAGGTACTCGACGCCGCCGCCGTTGCCGCTCCACGACCAGCCCAGGTAGCCGATGCCCTCGGCCTGCGCGGTGGCCATGATGGTGTCCTCGTCGGGGTTGCCGTCGGAGTGGTTGAAGCCGAACTCGCCCACCACGATCGGCAGCCCGGCGCTCTTGAACCGGCCCAGGTAGTCGGTGATCTCCGCGGCGGTGTCGAAGACGCCGTACATGTGGATCGAGAAGATGGTGTTGCGCTGCGGGTCGGTGGCGAAGATCGAGGCGGCGTTGTCCCGCATGGTGAAGGACCAGTCCTGGCCCCAGTTCGGCGCGTCGACCATGATCGAGTGTTCGAAGCCGGCCGCGCGCAGCCGGGTGATCGCGTTCTTGGTGTCGGCCACCCAGCCCGCGGTGTTCGTGTTGCCGTACGGCTCGTTGCCGATGTTGAGGATGACGTAGCGCTCCTGGCCGGCCAGCGCGCTCTTGATGCCGATCCAGTAGTCGACCGCCCGGGCCAGCGTGGTCGCCGCGGCGTCCTCGCCGTACCCGGTGGTGTCGTGCACCTCCAGCACGCAGATGAGCCGGTTGGCCTTGCACTGGTTGATCACGTTGGTGACGTCCGCGGCGTCGTTGCGGGTCCAGCGGTCGCCGCTGCTGAGCACCACGCGCACGGTGTTGGCGCCGAGGGCCTTGATGTCGGCGAGCGCGCCGAGCTTGTCGGCGTACCAGGTGTGGGCGTGGTTGACGCCGCGCATCACGAAGGCGTTGCCGTTGGCGTCGAGGATGCGCGATCCGCTGACGGTGAAGCCGGCGGCGGCCTGGGCGGGCTGGGCGGTCAGCGTCGCCCCGGCCACCAGGGCCGTGGCCAGGGCGGCGAGGCCGCCCAGAAGGCTGCGTTTTCTCACGGGTGGGTCCTCCATCGGTGTAGGAAGCGCTCCCATGACGGTGGACAGGCCTATGTCTACCTACTCGGTTAAGTCCTTGTCAACATCGGCATCTGCCGATGGGTTTGTTTCCGGCTCTTGACTTCCAGGTGAACACGGCCGACAGTCATGGGAGCGCTCCCATGAGAGACGTCCGTCGATGGTGCTTCCCCCAGGGCGCCGCCGACGTCCCCGAGAGGATTGCCCCTTGCATCGCCCACGCTTCATCGCCGTCGCCGCCGCGCTGACTCTCGTCGGCGCGGCGGCGCTGGTCGGCCAGGCCGCCCACCGGCCCGCGCCCGCCCTCGCCGCCGCAGCCGGCGACACGTACGCCTGGAAGAACGTCCGCATCGACGGCGGCGGTTTCGTCCCGGGACTCGTCTTCAGCCGCGCCGAGAAGAACCTCATCTACGCCCGTACGGACATCGGCGGCGCGTACCGCTGGAACCAGGCGAACCAGAGCTGGACCCCGCTGCTCGACTGGGTGGGGCAGAACAACTGGGGCTACAACGGCGTGCTGAGCATCGCCGCGGACCCCGTCGACGCCAACCGGGTGTACGCCGCGGTCGGGATGTACACCAACAGCTGGGACCCCAACAACGGCGCGATCCTGCGCTCCACCGACCGCGGCGCCACCTGGCAGGTCAGCACGCTCCCGTTCAAGAACGGCGGCAACATGCCCGGCCGCGGCATGGGTGAGCGGCTGGCCGTCGACCCGCACGACAACCGCAACGTCTACTTCGCCGCCGAGGGCGGCAACGGCCTGTGGCGCAGCACGAACTACGGCGCCAGCTGGTCGAAGGTGACGGCCTTCCCGAACGCCGGCAACTACGTGCAGGACCCGTCGGACACCAACGGCTACCTCAGCCAGAACCAGGGCCTGACCTGGGTGACCTTCGACGACGTGACCCGCGACGTCTACGTGGGCGTGGCCGACAAGCAGAACCCGGTCTACCGCTCCACCGACGGCGGCACGACCTGGGCCCGCATCCCCGGCCAGCCCACCGGCTACCTGGCCCACAAGGGCGTCGTCGACCCGGTCAACCACTTCCTGTACATCGCCACCAGCGACACCGGCGGTCCGTACGACGGCGGCAAGGGCCAGGTGTACCGGCTCAACACCGCGACGGGGGAGTGGACCGACGTCAGCCCGGTCAAGCTCAGCGCGGGCAGCGACCTGTACTTCGGCTACTCCGGCCTGACCGTCGACCGGCAGCACCCCGGCACCCTGATGGTCGCGACGCAGGTCTCCTGGTGGCCCGACGCGATCTTCTTCCGCAGCACCGACAACGGTGCGACGTGGACGCGGATCTGGGACTGGACGAGCTACCCGAACCAGTCCAAGCGCTACACCATGGACATCTCCGCCAACCCGTGGCTGGACTTCAACACCAACCCGCAGCCGCCGGAGGCCACGCCGAAGCTCGGCTGGATGAACGAGTCGGTGGAGATCGACCCGTTCGACTCCAACCGCCTGCTGTACGGCACCGGCGCCACCGTCTACGGCACCACCCAGCTGACCAACTGGGACCGCAACACGACGTTCACGATCCGCCCGATGGCCAAGGGGCTCGAGGAGACCGCGGTCCTCGACCTGGCCAGCCCGCCGTCAGGCGCCCCGCTGGTCAGCGCGCTCGGCGACATCGGCGGCTTCCACCACGCCGACCTCGACACCGTGCCGGCGAACTTCCACGACACCCCCAGCCTGACCAGCACCACGAGCCTGGACTTCGCCGAGGCCACGCCCACCGTCTTCGCCCGGGTGGGCAACGCCGACGCCGCCCCGCACATCGGCGTCTCCACCGACGGCGGCAAGACGTGGTACCAGGGTCAGGAGCCGGGCGGCGTGACCGGCGGCGGCACCATCGCGGTCTCCGCCGACGCGGGCGCCTTCGTCTGGGCCCCGGCCGGCGCCGACGTGCACTACTCGACCACCCGCGGCAGCTCGTGGACCCGTTCCACCGGCATCCCCGCCGGCGCGACGGTCGAGTCGGACCGCGCCGACGCCAAGACCTTCTACGGGTACGCCGCCGGCAAGTTCTACGTCAGCCGTGACGGCGGGGCGACCTTCACCGCCTCGGGCGCGACCGTGCCGGCGTCGGGCACGGTGCACTTCCACGCCGTACCGGGCAAGGCGGGCGACGTGTGGCTCGCGGGGACGTCCGGGCTGCTGCACTCCACGAACTACGGGGCGACGTTCGCGGCGGTCGCCTCGGTGAGCTCCGGCATCAACGTGGCGTTCGGCAAGGCGGCACCGGGTGCGGCGTACCCGGCGGTGTTCCTGGTCGGCACGGTCGACGGCGTCACCGGCGTCTTCCGCTCCGACAACACCGGTGCCGCCTGGGTCCGCATCAACGACGACGCCCACCAGTACGGCAACGCGGGCGAGGCCCTCGCCGGCGACCCGCGCGTCTACGGCCGCGTCTATCTCGGCACCAACGGCCGCGGCATCCTCTACGCGGACCGGCAGGGCGGCACCACCACCCCGTCGCCGTCCAACCCGACGCCGTCCGACCCGACGCCGTCGAACCCGGGCCCGTCGAACCCGACGCCGTCCGACCCCACGCCGTCGAACCCCTCGCCGTCGAACCCGCCGCCGTCCTCGGCCGGGTGCTCCGCGGCGTACCGGATCACCGGGTCCTGGAGCGGCGGCTTCCAGGCCGAGGTGACCGTACGCAACACCGGCCCGACCACGACCAAGGGCTGGTCGGTCGGCTGGACCTTCACCGCCGGGCAGACCTTCGCGCAGGCGTGGGGCGGCACCGGCACGCAGACCGGCACCGGCGTCACCGTCCACGACGCCGGCTGGAACGGCGCCCTGGCCCCGGACACCAGCACCACGTTCGGCTTCCTCGGCACCTGGACCGGCAGCAATCCCGTTCCGTCCCCTGTCACCTGCAGCCCGTCCGTCTAGGAAGGAAGCCCATGAGACGCAAGGCTAGAAGGGCCCTCGCGGCCTGCGGTGCCACGCTCCTCGGCACCGGCCTCGTCATCACCGCCGCCCCACCACCCGCGCTGGCCGCAGCCGGCTGCACGGTGGTGTACAAGGTCGCGAGCCAGTGGAGCGGCGGCTTCACCGGTGACATCGCGATCACCAACACTGGTGACCCGGTCACCAGCTGGCGCCTCGAGTACGACTTCCCCGACGCCGGGCAGCGCGTCACCCAGGGCTGGAGCGGCACGTACTCCCAGAGCGGCGCGCACGTCACCGTGAACAACGCTTCCTGGAACGGCAACCTGGGCACGGGCGCCAGCGTGAGCACCGGCTTCAACGGCACGTTCACGTCGGCGAACCCCGTACCGACGGCGTTCACGCTCAACGGCACGACGTGCAACGGCACCGCGGCCGCGCCGACCGTGGCGCTCACCAGCCCGGCGGCGAACACCCGCTACACCGCGCCGGCGTCGATCCCGATCACCGCCACGGCGACCGCGGCGAGCGGCCGTACGGTCAGCAAGGTCGAGTTCTACCACGACGGCCTGCTGCTGAGCACCGACACCACGTCGCCGTACAGCTACACCTGGAGCGGGGTGCCCGCGCAGACCGCGGCGTACCACGTGCAGGCGATCTCGTACGACTCCAGCGGCGTCAAGAGCACGACCGCCGACGTACCGGTCTTCGTCGACGCCTCCGCCGATCCCTCGGTGGTCGTCGACCCGACCTCGGTGACCGTGTCGCCGGGCAAGACGGCGACGTTCAAGGTGTCGCTGTCGAAGGCGCCGTCCTCGAGCACCAGCGTCTCGATCGCCCGCACGGCCGGGGCCACCACGGTCTCCGCCTCGCCCGCGACGCTGACGTTCACCACGGCCAACTGGAGCACCCCGCAGACGGTCACGCTGACGGCCGCCGAGGCGGCGGAGGCCAACACCCAGGCCACCTTCAGCGCCACCGGCACCGGCCTCACCGCCGCGACGGTCACCGCGCTGGTGGTCGCCGAGGGCAGCGCCGACGGCCGGTTCACCCAGCTCTACACCGACATCAAGAACCCGGCCAACGGCTACTTCAGCCCGGAGGGCGTGCCGTACCACTCGGTCGAGACGCTGATCGACGAGGCGCCCGACCAGGGCCACGAGACCACCAGCGAGGCGTTCAGCTACTGGCTGTGGCTGGAGGCCGAGCACGGCCAGGTCACCGGCGAGTGGACGCCGTTCAACACCGCGTGGCAGACGATGGAGAAGTACATCATCCCGTCGCACGCCGACCAGCCCACCAACGACAAGTACGACCCGTCGAAGCCGGCCACGTATGCCGCCGAGCACCCGCTGCCGTCGCAGTACCCGTCGCAGCTCGAGTCGGGCGTGTCGGTGGGCACGGACCCGCTGGCCAACGAGCTGAAGAGCGCGTACGGCACCCCGGACATCTACGGCATGCACTGGCTGATGGACGTGGACAACACGTACGGCTTCGGCCGCTGCGGTGACGGCACCACGCGCGTCGCGTACATCAACACGTTCCAGCGCGGCCCGCAGGAGTCGACGTTCGAGACCGTGCCGCAGCCGTCCTGCGACACGTTCAAGTTCGGCGGCCCCAACGGCTACCTGGACCTGTTCACCAAGGACGCCTCGTACGCCAAGCAGTGGAAGTACACCAACGCCCCGGACGCGGACTCGCGCGCGGTGCAGGCGGCGTACTGGGCGTACACCTGGGCCACCCAGCAGGGCAAGGCGTCGCAGATCTCCACCTCCGTGGCGAACGCCGCGAAGATGGGCGACTACCTGCGCTACTCCTTCTACGACAAGTACTTCAAGAACCCCGGCTGCACCTCGACCTCCTGCCCGGCGGGCAGCGGCAAGAGCAGCTCCAACAACCTGATGTCCTGGTACTACGCGTGGGGCGGCGCCACCGACACGCAGGCCGGCTGGGCCTGGCGGATCGGCTCCAGCACCAGCCACTTCGGCTACCAGAACCCGATGGCCGCGTACGTGCTGAGCAACGTGAGCGCGCTGACGCCGAAGTCGGCGACCGCCAAGGCGGACTGGCAGGCGAGCCTCAACCGGCAGCTGGAGTTCTACCAGTGGCTGCAGTCGTCCGAGGGCGGCATCGCCGGCGGCGCGACGAACAGCTGGAACGGCGCCTACCAGGCCCCGCCGTCGGGCACCCCGACGTTCTACGGCCTGTCCTACGTCGAGGCTCCGGTGTACGAGGACCCGCCGTCGAACCGCTGGTTCGGCATGCAGACGTGGTCGCTGGAGCGGCTCGCCGAGTACTACTACACGACCGGTGACACCAAGGCGAAGTCGGTGCTCGACAAGTGGGTCCCGTGGGCGCTGGACAACAGCACCATCGGCACCAGCACCTTCTCGATCCCGTCGGACCTGGCGTGGACCGGCAAGCCCAACACCTGGAACCCGTCGAGCCCGTCGGCCAACACCGGCCTGCACGTCGAGGTCACCAGCAAGGGCCAGGACCTCGGTGTGGCCGGCTCGTTCGCCAAGCTGCTCACGTACTACGCGGCCAAGTCCGGCAACACCCGGGCGAAGACGGCGGCCAAGGGGCTGCTCGACGCGATCTGGGCGTACAAGGACGGCAAGGGCGTGTCGGTGACCGAGACCCGCGCGGACTACAACCGCATGGACGACGTCTACGACGCGGCCACCGGCCAGGGCATCTACATCCCGCCGGGCTGGAGCGGCAAGATGCCCAACGGCGACGTCATCAAGCCGGGCGTGTCCTTCCTGGACATCCGCTCCTTCTACAAGAAGGACCCGGACTGGCCGAAGGTCCAGGCGTACCTGGACGGCGGCCCCGCGCCGACCTTCAACTACCACCGCTTCTGGGCCCAGGTCGACGTGGCCACGGGCTACGCGGACTACGCCCGCCTGTTCCCCAACGGCTGACCCCGCAGCCACCGAAGAAGGAGACACGATGAGAAAGGCGAGATGGGTGGCGGCCGCGATGCTGCTGCTCACCGGGACCGGTGTCGCGGTCCTGCAGTCGGCGCCCGCCCAGGCGCACGGCGCGATGATGGCGCCCGGCAGCCGCACGTACCTGTGCTGGAAGGACGGGCTGACCAACAACGGCGCGATCCAGCCGAAGAACGCGGCCTGCGCCGCGGCCGTGGCCCAGAGCGGCACCACGCCGCTGTACAACTGGTTCGCGGTGCTGCGCTCCGACGGTGCCGGCCGTACCTCCGGCTTCATCCCCGACGGGCAGCTGTGCAGCGGCGGTACGGGCGGGCCGTACAACTTCACCGGGTTCAACCTGGCCCGCAACGACTTCCCGGTGACCCACCTGACGTCGGGCGCGAGCATGCGCTTCGACTACAACAACTGGGCCAAGCACCCGGGGACGTTCTCGCTGTACGTCACCAAGGACAGCTGGAGCCCGACGCGGGCGCTGGCCTGGAGCGACCTCGAGTCCACGCCGTTCAGCCAGGTCGTCAACCCGACCTCCGTGGGCGGCCCGGGCACCGAGGACGGGCGCTACTCGTGGACGGCGAACCTGCCGTCCGGCAAGAGCGGCCGGCACATCATCTACTCGGTGTGGTCGCGCTCGGACAGCACGGAGACCTTCTACGGCTGCTCCGACGTCGTCTTCGACGGCGGCAACGGCCAGGTCACCGGCGTCGGTGACGGCACCACGCAGCCGCCGCCGACCGACCCCAGCACCCCGCCGACGGACCCGAGCACGCCGCCGCCCGCGGGCAACGGCAGCTGCACGGCGACGTACACGACCACCGGCAACTGGGGTGGCGGCTTCCAGGGCGAGGTCAAGGTCAACGCCGGCACCTCGGCGGTGAACGGCTGGACCGTCTCCTGGACGTTCCCGGGCGGGCAGTCGGTGAGCCAGCTCTGGAGCGGCAAGTACACCGGATCCGGATCCTCGGCGACGGTCAAGAACGAGTCGTGGAACGGCACGGTGGCCGCCAACGGCTCCACCACGTTCGGCTTCACCGGTACGGGCACCGCCCCGACCAGCGTCAACAACCTCGCCTGCACCTCACCGTGACAGGGGCCGCCCCGCCGTGAGAAGCGGGGCGGCGTCGAGAGCCGGCCCGGGACGTGGTTCCATCCCCGCGTCCCGGGCCTCCTCGCGCGTCATGTCGGTCTTGCGTTCCGTGACCTTTGGCACGAATATGGCTGCGGCGCTTTGCGCGTCTTTCGCACGTCATGCTCCGCCGCCACGGAACGGAAGTGCATGTCCACAGAGGATCAGTCCCGCACCGCCGAGTTGCGCGTGGGCGGCTGGGTGCCGCCGTACCGGCAGAGCGCCACCGGCCCCTCCCCGCTGCCCGACGCCTTCCTCGCGGCCGCGAGCGCCGCCGTGCCGCAGCCCGGCCGTCCGTCCGGCGCCGCCGGGCCGGACCGCCGCAGCCACCGGGCGGTCATCGCCGCCTGCGCCGCCCTGGCCGTGCTCGCCGTGACCGGCGTGATGGCCTACGAGAGCGGCCATACCACCCGGCCCGGCCCGCCACGTTTCGTGGCGCTGCCGGTCGTCCCGACGGTTCCGGTGCCCCCGCTCGGCCCCGCGTCCGCCTCGCCCTCGGCGGGCCCCGCCGAGCGTTCCCTCGCCGCGAACCCGATCGGGTCCGCCTCCGCCTCGGCCTCGGCGCACAGCCCGGCGCCCACGGCCTCCTCGGTGCGCCCGTCGGCCTCCCCGTCGGAGGCTCGCCCCCGGCCCACCCGGACCCGCGCGCCGGAGCGCCGCGGCCCATTCACGATCGGCCGCGGCGTGGGCCTGGAACCGGCCGGGATGACCGGCTACCGGGTCCGGCACCGCGACTTCCGGGCGCGCATCGACCGCATCGACGCCGGCAGCCCGTCCCTCGACCGCGCCGACTCCACCTTCACGGTGCGCGCTGGGCTGGCCGGCACGGGCTGCGTCTCGTTCGAGTCGGTCAACTACCCGGGCTCGTTCCTGCGCCACCGCGACGGCGGCATCTGGCTGGACCGCCGCGACGGGACGGGCGACTACGCGGGGGACGCGACGTTCTGCCCGCAGGCGGGCCGGGGCACGGACACGGTGCTGCTGAGCTCGCAGAACCAGGCGGACAGGTTCCTGTCGCTGCGCCGCGGGCGGCTGGGGCTGAGCGGATGGCCGGTCGCCTTCACCGTACGGCCACCGCTGTGAGCGACCCCGGGGCTCAGCGCGGGGGCGGGGCGGTGCTGCCGCGGACGACGAGCTCGGGGGTCACCACGATGTGTGCCGGCGCCTCGGGCTCGTCGGTGTCGGCCATGTGCTGCAGCAGCAGGGTGAGGCTGCGGCGGCCGAGTTCGGCGAAGTCCTGGCGGACCGTGGTCAGCGGCGGGAGGAAGTAGCCCGAGTCCGGCATGTCGTCGAAGCCGACCACGCTCACCTCGTGCGGGACCGGGCGGCCCGCCTCGTGCAGGGCGCGCAGCACGCCGAGCGCGATCCGGTCGTTGGCGCAGAAGACCGCGGTGACCTCGGGGTCGCGGGCGAGCTCCTGGCCGCGGCGGTAGCCCCATTCGGCGGTCCAGGAGTCGAAGGCGACCGGGGGCACGACCGCGCCGGCCTCGTACAGGGTGTCGCGCCAGCCCATGACGCGTTCCTGGGCCTCGGGCCAGTCGTGCGGGCCGCCGACGTGGTGGACCGTACGGTGTCCCAGCCCGAGCAGGTGCTGCGTGGCGAGGCGGGCGCCGGCGGCGTTGTCCACCCGTACGGTCGGCACCGCGTCGGTCTCGCCCGCGCCGCCGACCGCGACGCAGTAGAGGCCACCCGGCGCCTGCAGCAGCCCGTTGGTGACGGCCGGCTTCGGCGCGATGGCGATGATGCCGTCGACGGCGTGCTGGGAGAGCCGGTCCACCGCCTCGAGGACCTCGCGGCGTTCCAGGTTGCGGACCGTCGCGATGCTGACCAGGTAGCCGGCCGCGCGGGCGGCGTCCTCGATGCCGTACAGCATGGACGCCGGGCCGAACAGGGTGGTCTCGAAGCCGATCAGGCCCAGCGTGTGTGACTGCCGGGTGACCAGCGTGCGGGCCGCGAGGTTGCGGCGGTAGTTCAGCGACTGCATCGCCTCGAGCACGCGCGTACGCGTCTCCTGTTTGACGTTCGGATGCTCGTTGAGGACGCGCGAGACCGTCTGGTGCGACACCCCGGCGAGCTTGGCGACGTCACGCATGACCGTGACCCGCTTCTTCGATGGCACGCGGCCCCCCTGTCGATCTCACTGATCGATCACAGTGTAGATCCGCGGTTACCTCTTGACGGCGCGTTTGAGAACGGTAACACTCCTGAAACGCACCGTGTGGTGCACGCCACTGCATTGAAGCCCTTGGTTGGCGCAGGTTCGCTCGGCTTTTGATCTTGCGTACCTCCGCGCCGCCCGGTCCCCCCTTCCGTCATCGACCGGCATTTTCCGAGATCCAAATTGTGAACGCTAACAACAGCTAGTGGAGGACGTCATGCGCAGGAAATGGTTCGCCGCGCTGCTTGCCGGCGCGCTGGTCACGGCCGGGGTGACCGGCTGCGGCGGCGACGACGCCGGCTCCGGGTCCGGCTCGGGCTCGGGCGGCGACAAGATCACCATGGGCTTCTCCCAGGTCGGCGCCGAGAGCGGCTGGCGTACGGCCAACACGAAGTCCATCCAGGAGTCGGCGGCGAGCGCCGGTATAACCCTGAAGTTCTCCGACGCCCAGGGCAAGCAGGAGAACCAGATCAAGGCCATCCGCTCGTTCATCGCCCAGCGCGTCGACGTTATCGCGTTCTCGCCGGTGGTCGAGTCCGGCTGGGACACCGTGCTCAAGGAGGCGAAGGACGCCAACATCCCGGTGATCCTCACCGACCGCGCGGTCGACTCGCAGGACACCTCGCTCTACAAGACCTTCATCGGCTCCGACTTCGTGCTCGAGGGCAAGAAGGCGGGGGAGTGGCTGGTCAAGGAGTACCAGGGCAAGAACGACCCGGTGAACATCGTGGAGCTGCAGGGCACCCCGGGCGCCGCGCCGGCCAACGACCGCAAGGCCGGCTTCGCCGACGTCATCAAGGCCGACCCGAAGTTCAAGGTGATCGCGTCGCAGACCGGGCAGTTCACGCGTACGGACGGCAAGGAGGTCATGGAGGCCTTCCTGAAGACGTACCCCGACATCGACGTGCTGTACGCGCACAATGACGACATGGGCCTGGGCGCCATCGAGGCGATCGAGGCGGCCGGCAAGAAGCCCGGCAAGGACATCAAGATCATCACGGTGGACGCGGTGAAGGACGGCATGACCGCCCTGTCCCAAGGCAAGATCAACTACATCGTGGAGTGCAGCCCGCTGCTCGGCCCACAGCTGATGGATCTGGCGAAGAAGGTCAAGGCCGGCGAGCAGATCCCCAACCGGGTGCTCACCGAGGAGACCACGTTCGACCAGGAGCAGGCCAAGGCCGCCCTGCCGAGCCGCAAGTACTGACAGCCGCGGCCCCGCCCCGCGACCAGCGGGGCGGGGCCCTGCGCAGAAGGGCACCACCCATGACCGAGCGGACCGTCCTGGAGATGACCGGGATCCGCAAGACCTTCCCCGGCGTCGTCGCGCTCGACGGCGTGGACTTCCGGCTGTTCCCCGGCGAGGTGCACGCCCTCATGGGCGAGAACGGCGCCGGCAAGTCGACCCTCATCAAGGTCCTCACCGGCGTGTACGGCATCGACGGCGGCGACATCCGCCTCGCCGGGGAACCGGTGCACTTCGCCGGTCCGCTGCAGGCCCAGCAGGCCGGGGTCAGCACCGTCTACCAGGAGGTCAACCTCTGCACCAACCTCTCGGTGGCGGAGAACATCTTCATCGGCCGTGAGCCGCGCCGGCTCGGCCGCATCCGCTGGGGCGAGATGCGCCGCCGGGCCTCCGCGCTCCTGGCCGGTCTGGACCTGGACCTGGACGTGGCGGCACCGCTCTCCTCGTACTCCCTGGCGATTCAGCAGATGGTGGCGATCGCCCGCGCCGTCGACATCTCGGCCAAGGTGCTCATTCTCGACGAGCCCACGTCCAGCCTCGACGCCTCCGAGGTGGAGCGGCTGTTCGAAGTGATGCGGCGGCTCAAGCGCGACGGCGTGGCCATCCTGTTCGTGTCGCACTTCCTCGACCAGGTCTACGAGATCGCCGACCGGATGACCGTGCTGCGCAACGGCCGCCTCATCGGCGAGTACCGCACCGAGGAACTGCCGCAGATGCAGCTCGTCACCAAGATGATCGGCAAGGAGCTGACCGTCCTCGACCGGCTCGACGACGAGGCGCGCACCACCGCGGCGCCCGGCGAGCCGGTGATCGCCGCGCACGGCCTCGGCCGGACCGGCGCGGTCCAGCCCTTCGACCTGACGATCCGCTCCGGTCAGATCGTCGGGCTCGCCGGGCTGCTCGGCTCCGGGCGTACGGAGGTGGCGCGCCTGCTCTACGGCGCCGACCGCGCGGACAGCGGGCACGTCGAGATCGGCGGGGAGCAGGTCACGCTGCGGGCCCCGCGTACGGCCATGCGCCACGGCATCGCGTTCTCCTCGGAGAACCGGCGTACCGAGGGCGTCATCGGCGACCTGACCGTGCGGGAGAACATCGTGCTCGCCCTGCAGGCGGCGCGCGGCTGGTCCCGCCCGATCCCGCGCCGGCGCCAGGACGAACTCGTCGCCAAGTACGTCAAGGCGCTCGACATCCGCCCGGCCGACCCGGAGATCCCCGTCCGCAACCTCAGCGGCGGCAACCAGCAGAAGGTGCTGCTGGCCCGCTGGCTGATCACCGAACCCAAGCTGCTCATCGTCGACGAGCCCACCCGCGGCATCGACGTCGGCGCCAAGGCGGAGATCCAGAAACTCCTGGTGGAGCTGGCCGGGGGCGGCATGGCCGTGCTTTTCGTCAGCGCCGAGCTCGAGGAGGTGCTGCGGCTCAGCCACACGATCGAGGTGCTGCGCGACCGGCGCCTGGTCGAGGAGATCGAGAACACCGGCGGCGTCGACGCCGACCGCATCATGCAGACCATCGCGAGCGGAGCCACCGCATGACCGCCCTGACCCGCCACCGCCTCTTCTGGCCCGCGGCCGTGCTGGTCGTGCTGCTGGTCAGCAACGTCTTCTTCGCACCCCGCTTCTTCTCCATCACCGTGCACGACGGCCACCTGTACGGCTCGCTGATCGACGTGCTGCGCTCGAGCACCCCGCTCGTGCTCGTCGCGCTCGGCATGACCGTGGTCATCGCGACCGGCGGCATCGACCTCTCCGTCGGCTCGGTCATGGCGATCGCCGGCGCGGTCGCCTGCCTCATGATCGGCGACCTGCCGAACCAGGACAGCGTCGGCGGCGTCCTGCTGGCCGTCGCCGCCGCGATCGGCCTCGCCGTGGTACTCGGGCTGTGGAACGGCGTGCTGGTGTCGGTGATCGGCATCCAGCCCATCATCGCGACGCTGATCCTCATGGTCGCCGGCCGCGGCATCGCCCAGCTGCTCACCAGCGGGCAGATCATCAACGTCTCGTCGCCGCCGTTCCGCGTCATCGGCGCCGGCTACTTCCTGGCGCTGCCGGTGTCGGTGCTCATCGTCGCCGCGGTCGTGGCGATCGCCGTGGTGCTGACCCGCCGGTCCGCGCTGGGCGTGCTGGTCGAGGCGGTCGGCGCCAGCCCCACCGCGAGCCGGCTCGCCGGCATCCGGGCCCGCGGACTGACGATCATGGCGTACGTCTTCGCGGCCGTCTGCGCCGCGGTGGCCGGCCTCATCTTCAGCTCCAACGTGGCCAGCGCCGACAGCAACGCGGCCGGCAACCTCATCGAGCTCGATGCCATCCTCGCCGTCGTCATCGGCGGTACGGCGCTCACCGGCGGCCGCTTCTCGCTGGCCGGCAGCGTGCTGGGCGCGGTGCTGATCTCGGCGCTCGACATCACCACGTACACGATCGGCATCCCGGCGGAGACCACCCTGCTGTTCAAGGCGGTCGTGGTCGTCGTGCTCTGCCTGAGCCAGTCCGCCGCGTTCCGGGCCGTCGTCCTCCGCCGCCGCCGCACCGCAGGAGCCCCCGCATGACCGCCGTCACCTCCCCGCCCCGGACCGCCCCGCCCACCTCGGCGGCCCGCCGCCGTCGCTGGGCGGACCGGCGGCACGTGCCCGTGCTCGTCACGCTCGCCCTGCTCGTGGGCATGTACGGCACCGGCGTGGCCAACTACGAGAACTTCTCCGACACCCAGGTCCTGCTCAACGTCTTCGTGGACAACGCGTTCCTGCTCGTGGTCGCGGCCGGCATGACCTTCGTGATCCTCACCGGCGGCATCGACCTGTCGGTCGGCGCGGTGGTCGCGCTGACCACGGTGGTGGCGGCCACGCTGCTGCACGCCGGGTGGCCCGCGGCCGTCGTGCTCCCGCTCGTGCTGCTCATGGGTACGCTGCTCGGCCTCGGCATGGGCGCGGTCATCCACTACTTCAAGGTGGAGCCGTTCATCGCCACGCTCGCCGGCATGTTCCTCGCCCGCGGGCTGTCCCTGCTGATCAACCGCAACTCGATCCCGATCACCGACCCGTTCTGGACCGCGATGGCCCAGAAGCGGATCCGGTTCGCGCCCGGCATCTTCATCTCCACGAGCGTGGTGATCGCGCTGGTGGTGGTGCTCGTCGCGGCGTACGTGCTGGCGTACACCCGCTTCGGCCGTACGGTCTACGCGATCGGTGGCAACGCCGACTCCGCGCTGCTCATGGGCCTGCCGGTGGGCCGTACGCGG
Organism: Nucisporomicrobium flavum; assembly: GCF_016464385.1. Classification (GTDB taxonomy): domain Bacteria; phylum Actinomycetota; class Actinomycetes; order Mycobacteriales; family Micromonosporaceae; genus Actinoplanes; species Actinoplanes flavus_A. Next base: position 15,132 of record NZ_JADMLH010000039.1, read on the forward strand.
ATCGCGGTGTACACGGTCAGCGGCTTCTGCTCGTCGCTGGGCGGGGTCCTGCTCAGCTTCTACATGCTCTCCGGCTACAGCCTGCACGCGCAGGGCATGGAGCTGGACGCCATCGCCGCGGTGGTGATCGGCGGGGTCCTGCTGACCGGCGGCTCCGGCTACCTGTTCGGCACGGTCCTGGGCGTGCTGCTGCTCGGCCTCATTCAGACCATCATCACGTTCCAGGGCACGCTCAGCTCCTGGTGGACGAAGATCGTCATCGGCATCCTGTTGTTCGGGTTCATCGTCCTGCAGCGCCTCGTCACGAGACGCGCCCGCTGAGATGGTGTTCCGCCTCGTGAACGCGGGCACCGGCGCGGTGCTCGTGCTGCGCGACGTGGCCGCCGACGGCGATGCCCTGACCTGGCGGTGGGCGCCGGACGACGGCGTCTGCGGCCCGTGGCAGCCGGCCGACATGGGCGACGGCACCCAGCAGTTGCGCGAGCTGCGTACCGGCCGGCTGCTGGGTGACGCCGGGCCGCGGGCCCAGGCGTGGTGGTTCGTGCCGGACGGCCGGCGCGGCATCGAGCACGCCGCCACCGGCGTACGCCTCGGCGGCCCGGACTGCTCGTGGGAGGCCGACTACCGGGTCAACGGCTGTTTCCAGCTGCGCAACGCGGAGACGGGGTCCGTGCTCGGTCAGCTGTGGCGGCTGCGCTACGGCGGGGCCGGCACGTTCCGCATCCAGAACGCGTCCACCGGCCAGGTGCTCGGCCTGACCCGCGCCGAACGGATCGTGGAGACCGGCGACGGCACGAGCCGCGACCGGCTGTGGCGCTTCCACTAGCCTCGCCTCCATGACCACAGTGGATGTCGACGAGTTGATCGGTGCGGCGCTCGGCGAGGACGCCGCGCTCGCTCGCGCGGTGGAGCTGGCGGGCCGAAACCGCGTCGCGGGGCAGCTGCCCTTCGCGGCGCTGGTGGTCCGCGACGGCAAGGTGATCGGCGCCGGCGTGAACACGGCGATGGCCGACCTCGACCCGTCCGCGCACGGCGAGGTCACCGCGATCCGCGACGCGGCCCGGCGGCTCGGCACGCTCGACCTCTCCGGCGCCGTCGTCTACTCCAGCTGCGAGCCGTGCGCGATCTGCCGCCTGGTCGCCGCCGCGTCCGGGGTCAGCGAGATCGTCTTCGCGGCGCCGAAGGAGAGCGTGCCGGCGTGGATCGACGGCGACCCGGCGACGACCGCACGGCTCATCGACGCGGTCACCGCGGTGCTGCCGGGCATCGCCCGCCGCGGTGACTCCGGAGTGGACGCCGCGGGCGCCTTCGGGGGCGGGCGATGATCCCGCTCGGCGTCAATGTGCCCAACTTCGGTGCCGAGGCCACGGTCGGGGCGCTGCTGGACTGGGCGCGGTTCGCCGAGGACGAGGGCTTCGCCACGCTCGTCGTCTCCGACCACGTCGTTCCCACGCCCGAGGTGACGGCCCTCTACCCGGACCCGTTCCACGACCCGTTCGTCCTGCTCGCCTGGCTCGCGGGGCAGACCTCCCGGGTCCGGCTCGGCACGTCCGTGGTCGTCCTGCCGTACCGGCACCCGCTGCACACCGCCCGGATGAGCGCGATGCTGGACCTCATGTCGGGCGGCCGCTTCGTGCTCGGCGTCGGCGCGGGCTGGGCGGCGACCGAGTTCGCCGCGCTCGGCGCCGACCACGCGGCCCGCGGCCAGGTCACCGACCGGTACCTGGACCTCATCACCACCGCCTGGGCGCGGGAGCGGGTCAGCGCCGAGCTGCCCGGCATGCGGATCACCGACGCGGCGACCGGCCCGCGACCGGCCGCGGGGCGCCTCCCGGTCTGGGCGGGCGGCGCGTCACCCCGGGCGATCCGCCGGGCCGCCCGCTGGGCGAGCGCCTGGCACCCCATCAACCCGCCGTACGAGTGGCTGCGCGACCGCGGCGTCCCGGCGCTGCGGGCGGCCGCCGCCGACCTCGGCAGTCCGGTGCCGGACCTGGTCGTACGCATCAAGGCGCGGCTGCAGCCCGCGTCGGGCGGGCCCGGCCGGCCGCTCGGCGTGGGCACCCTTGCGGAAGTCGTGGAGGACGTGGCCACCCTGGAACAGCTCGGCGCGAGCGAGGTCATCCTCGACGCCAACCCCGACACGCCCCGGCCGCGCGACTTCGACGCCGAGCGGCGGCACCTGGTGGAGATCGCGCAGGCGTACGCGGCCCGCTAGCTGTTCGGGGATGCCTGCGCCCCGGCCAGGAGCAGGAAGCACGGGCGGAGCAGGTCGACGATCTCCTCCGGCGAGGCGTCCGCGAGCCGGCCGAACCGGAGCAGATAGCGCTCGATGATCACGCCGTGGACGATCGCACCGAGCAGACCTGCGCGCAGGCCGGCGTCGGAGGTGGGGATCGACGCGCTGATCCGGTCGAGCAGGGGTTCGCCCGCGGCGCGGTAGCGCTCGGCGGCGTCGGCGTTGGTCAGCATCGACCGCAGCACGGCCAGTGAGGCCGCCGGCTCGGCCTCGAGGCGCGCACCCAGCGCGCTGAGCATGGCCTCGGCCACCTCGCCGGGCGTGCTCCCGGCCACCTCGCCGGGCGCCTCTCCGGCCGGCAGCTCGGCGGCGCGGGAGAACAGCGCATCCTTCGAGCCGAAGTAGTGCATGACGAGGCCGGCGTCGACACCGGCCGCCCGGGCCACGGCGCGGATCGTGGTGCGCTCGTAGCCGAGGTCGGCGAACATCCGCCGGGCCGCGGCGAGGATGCCCTCCTCGGTCCGGCGGCGTTGCTGCGCCCGGGTCGGCCGGGCGGTCGGGTCGGTCACCCGCCGATTCTACGGACGTTGACCGTACCGGCCATTCGTTCTACGGTCGTTCAATCAACGAGCGTGGAACGAGGAGGTGCCATGTCGCTCCCGGCACGCGAGGTCGTCACCCGGATCCTCCAGGCGAGCCTCGACCAGGACATCGACGGCTTCGTGGCGTTGCTGGCACCCGACGCGCACCTGGAATGGCCGTACCGGCCGCCGGGAGCGCCCGCCGGCCTGCGCGGCCGCACAGAGATCCGTGCGCACCTGGCCCAGGTGGCCGGCACGTTCGTCCGGTTCGACCGCCACCGCGACGTCGTGATGCACGAGACCCTGGACCCGGAAGTGATCATCGTGGAGTACGAGGCCGACGGCACGCTCATCCCCACCGGCGCGCCGTTTCGCCAGACGGTCATCTCCGTGTGGCGCGTACGCGACGGCCAGGTCGTGTTCTGCCGCGATTACATCAACCCGCTGCCGTTGATCGAAGCCCACGCCGGCCGCTGAGCCCTCTTGTATCAGCCCAGCCCGTACGCCGCCCGCGCCTTGCCGACCGTCGCGGGGTCGAGCGCGCCCGTGGCGACCACCTCCCGCAGCACCCGTACGGCGATCGACGGCGCGTCGACGTGGAAGTGCCGGCGCAGCGCCGCGCGGGTGTCGGACCGGCCGAAGCCGTCGGTGCCCAGCGACGCCCACCGGCCGGGCACGAACCGGGCGATCTGGTCGGGGACCGCGCGCATCCAGTCCGAGACGGCCACCGCGGGCGCCGGATGCTCGCGCAGGCGGCGGGTGACGTACGGGACCCGCTCGTCGTCATCGGCGGCCAGCGCCTCGCGGCTCAGCTCCGTCCACGAGGTGACCGACCATACGTCGGCGGGGACACCCCAGTCGTCGCCGAGGAGACGTTGTGCTTGCAGCGCGGCGGGTACGGCGATCCCCGACGCGAGGATGTGCGCCGCCGGCTCGCCCGTACCGCTGATGCGGTGCATGCCGGCGAGGATGCCGTCGAGGTCGGCGTCGTGCGGTTCGGCCGGCTGGGGGATCGGTTCGTTGTAGAGGGTCAGGTAGTAGAAGACGTTCTCCTGCCCGTCGCCGTACATACGGCGCAGGCCGTCGCGCACGATGTGGGCCAGTTCGTAGCCGTAGGCGGCGTCGTAACTCAGGCACGCCGGGTTGGTCGCCGCGATCAGCAGCGAGTGCCCGTCCTGATGCTGCAGGCCCTCGCCGTTGAGCGTGGTGCGCCCGGCGGTCGCCCCGAGCAGGAAGCCGCGGGTCATCTGGTCCGCGGCCGCCCACAGGCCGTCCCCGGTGCGCTGGAAGCCGAACATCGAGTAGAAGATGTACAACGGGATCATCGGCTCGCCGTGCGTCGCGTACGAGGTGCCCGCGGCGGTCCACGACGCGGTGGAACCGGCCTCGGTGATCCCTTCGTGCAGCAACACGCCGCTGGTGGACTCGGTGTAGCTCAGCAGCAGCTCACGGTCGACCGAGGCGTACGTCTGGCCGTGCGGCGAGTAGATCTTGCGGTTGGGGAACAGCGCGTCCAGCCCGAAGGTCCGGGCCTCGTCGGGGATGACCGGCACGAACCGGTGGCCGATCCGGGGATCCTTCATCAGGTCCTTGACCAGCCGTACGAGCGCCATGGTCGTGGCCACCGGCTGATTGCCCGAACCCCGTCTCACCGCGGCGTAGGCCTCGTCGCCGGGCAGGGGCAACGGCTTGCTCCTGACCGTACGGGCCGGAACGAAACCGCCGAGCTCGCGCCGTCGTTCTTGCAGGTATTTCATCTCGTCCGAGTCCTCGCCCGGGTGGAAGTACGGCGGGAGGTACGGGTTCTCCTCGAGCTGCTTGTCGGAGATGTCCAGGTAGAGGCGGTCGCGGAAGCCTTTGAGGTCGTCCAGGGTGAGCTTCTTCATCTGGTGGGTGGCGTTACGCGCCTCGAAGTGCGACCCCAGCGTCCAGCCCTTGATGGTCTTGGCGAGGATGACGGTGGGCTGGCCGGTGTGTTCCATCGCGGCCTTGTACGCGGCGTACAGCTTTTTGTAGTCGT
>NZ_JADMLH010000004.1:0-393098 GCF_016464385.1 Nucisporomicrobium flavum
GCCCGCTGCCCGCTGCCCGCTGCCCGCTGCCCGCTGCCCGCTGCCCGCTGCCCGCTGCCCGCTGCCCGCTGCCCGCTGCCCGCTGCCCGCTGCCCGCTGCCCGCTGCCCGTCGCCCGCAGCCCGCTGCCCGTCGCCCGCGGTCCCGCGCCGGCAGCCCTCGCGCTGTGCGAGCGCCAGCCCTTGAGCCGGGCCAGCAGGAGCCCTCGAGCCGGGCCAGCGGCCGCCGGGCGGCCGCCGGGCGGCCGCCGGGCTCGTGGACGGCCGGGCCGGCGTCCTCAGGCGTCCAGCGGGGCCGGGTTGCCCGCGTCCTCGGGCCGCGGCGGATAGCCCAGCTCCTCCGGTCGCGGTGCGGTACCGCCCAGGTGCGCCGGCAGCCACCACCGGTCATCGGGCCCGGACGGCTGCTCCGGATAGTCCTGCTGCGCCCGGTCCAGCAGCGCGCTCAGCCGCTGCCGCAGCACCACCGTGGTCGCGTCCGCGGTCGTCACGGTGATCGGCTCGCCGATGCTGATGATGACCGGCACGTGACGCTTGGTCAGTTCCTTCTTCCGGCCCTTGGTCCAGAGCCGGTGCGGCCCCCACACCGCCATGGGGATCAGCGGCACCTCGGCCACCTCGGCGAGCCGGGCCGCGCCCGACTTCAGCGCCTTCACGGTGAACGACTCGCTGATCGTCGCCTCCGGGAACACGCCGACCACCTCGCCGCGGCGCAGGGCGTTCTCGGCTTCCTGGAACGCCGCCGTGCCGGCCTTGCGGTCCACGGAGATGTGGCGCATGCCGCGCATCAAGGGACCGCTCACCTTGTGGTCGAAAACCGACTTCTTCGCCATGAACCGCACCAGGCGTTTGGTCGGCTGGGCGCCCAGCCCGCAGAAGATGAAATCGAGATAGCTGGCGTGATTGCTTGCCAGGACCGCCCCGCCGGTCGCTGGGATGTGGTGCGCACCCTCGACCTGGATCCGCAGGTCGAGCACCCGGAACATCGTCTTTGCCAAGGCGATCACGGGGGGATACACGATTTCCATCCGGTTACGGTACCGGGGCCGCATGAACCTTTCCTGGGAGAGATGCAACCGATCTGCCGTCGGCTGCGTCTTACCTATGACTGCGCTGAGCCGCGCCGGGGTCCACGCTGACGGGGATCATCCGGTTCGCACTTTCCGGGAGGACCCGCATGGACACCGTGTCCGCACGCCGCGAGCTCGCGATCGTGGTGGCGCTGGCGGTCCTGGGCCTGTGCCTGGTGCTGGTGGTGGCCTTCGCCCCCTGGTATGCGTCGTCCGGCTACGGCGGGACGGGCGCGGGGGTCGTCGAGACCGTGCCACCCAAGGCGGCACCGGTGGCCGCGGCCCGCTGACCGGCCCGAGAGAAACCGTCGCGGCCCGCTGGCAGAAGAACCCGCTGGCGAAAGAACCCGCTGGCGAAAGAACCCGCTGGCAAAAGAACCCGCTGGCGAAAGAACCCGCTGACGAAGCTGGGAAGAGAACCCGTGGCCCGCTGACCGGCGGGAAGGCGCCGCCGGAGCCGGGCGATGACCCGTCACATCGCCCCGTGGTGTTCACTGGGATGATGTCCGACGGCACGCCCACCCCCACCGCCTTCCCGCGGCCGGGTGGCGCGTGGGCCTCCGGGACGGTCACCGCTTACGGCGTACCCCCGCTCGTGCCGCCTCCGCCGCCCGCCCCGCCGGAGCCGCCCGGCGGTGACGGGCCACGACGGCGCCGGCGGCAGATGATGGTTTTCGGTGGGATCGCCGGCGCGATCGTCGTGATCGGTCTGACCATCATCCTGATCGTGGCGCTGACCTCGGACGGTGACGCCTTCGGCGGCAAGAAGGCGTCCGGTCCCACGGACGTACGGCCGCCGCTCGCGCAGATGTGTCCCGCGCCGACCGTGGCGCCGAGCCAGGGGCCGACCGGCAAGCCGCAGAAGGTCCCGCCCGCCACCGGGGAACGGACGACCGACACCGAGGCGGGCATCTCCTACCGGAAGTACGGCGCGCCGTGGGTGCCCTGGGACACGACGTGGCGGGCGGGCACGCTCGAGGTTCCGTACAAGGTGGGGCAGCACTTCGTGACGGAGACGTACAGCGGGGGCACGTATCACGCGTCGATCCTGTCGGCGGCGGTGCCGGCGGCCGACAACGATGCCGTGACGCTGAACCTGGAGTGCGTGGGGCGGCAGGTCGCGGCGGACGTCCGCGCCGAGTATTACCCGCAGCCGAACACGCTCGAGCCGCTGCGCGACGGGATGACCACGCTGGGCGGGCGGCCTGCGTACCTGAGCGAGTTCCGTCTTCACTTCAAGGCCGAGGGGCTGACGGCCACCGAGGAGTTGTCCGCAGTGGCCGTCATCGACGTCGGCAAGACCACGGCCGCCGTGCTGTACGTGTCGATCCCCGGCACCCACAAGCAGTTCGACTACGTGATCGACGACGTGCTGAAGTCCGTACGGCCGCTCTGAGCGGGGTCAGGAGCCGGTGAGGCCCCAGCGCTTGCGCAGCGCGTTGTCCGCCGCGTTGAAGAGCAGGTCGATCAGGATGCCGATCACCAGCACCACGATGATGAAGCTGATCACCAGGCTGGACTCGTTGAGGTCGCGGGCCTGCTGCATGCGTACGCCGATCGACAGCGCCCCCGGCACGATGACCAGCAGCTCGCCGGCCATGAGGCTGCGCCAGGAGAACGCCCAGCCCTGCTTGAGCCCGGAGATGAAAGACGGCAGCGACGCCGGCAGGATCAGGTGGCGGTACTTGGCGAAGCCGGTCATGCCCAGCACCTGACCGACCCGCAGCCACGTGCGCGGCACGTAGTCGATGCCGCTGATGAGGCCGTTGGCGACCGACGGGGCGGCGCCGATGACCACCACGAACATGATGGCGCTCTCGCTGATCTGGAAGAGCAGGATCGCCAGCGGGAACCACATGATCGAGGGCATGGTCTGCAGGCCGGTGATGAGCGAGCCGATGGCCGCCCGCAGCGGGGCGAACCGCGAGACCGCGGCCCCGACGATCGTGCCGATCAGGACGGCGAGCGCGAAGCCGGTGACCGCGCGCGTCATGGTCAGCCGTACGCCGTCCCAGAAGTCCCCTGTGGTGATCAGCGAGCCGAGGTCCTCGAAGACCGTCGCCGGGCCGGGCAGCACGTACGCCGGTTTCCATTCCGCCCAGACGACGGCCTGCCACGCCACCACCACGATGGCGACCGCGAGGAGCTTGGGCCAGGCGCTGCGCCAGATGCGCTTGCCGAGCGCGCTCTGCTCGCCCTTGCCGGCCAGTTCGAGCGCGTCGAGCCCGGTGACCCGGTCGGCGGCCCGGTCCGACTCCGTCCGCTGGTCCGGGGCCTGGGTGGGGATCTCAGCCTGCATGACGGGCGACCTCCGCGCGGAGCCGGTCGGTGATCTCGGCGGCCTGCCCGGCCACCTCGGGGGAGTCGATGCGCCGCGGCCGCTGATGGGTCACCGGGAAGTCCTCGATGACCCGGCCCGGGCGGCTGCTGAGCAGGATCACCCGGTCGCCCAGCCGGACCGCCTCGCGCACGTTGTGGGTGACGAACAGGACGGTGAGCTCCTGCTCGCGCCAGATGCGCTCCAGCTCGTCGTGCAGGATGTCGCGCGTCATCGCGTCCAGGGCGCCGAACGGCTCGTCCATCAGCAGGATGTCGGCGTCCTGGGCGAGGGCCCGGGCCAGCGCGACGCGCTGGCGCATGCCGCCGGAGAGCTCGTGCGGCCGCTTGTGGCCGAAGCCCTTGAGCCGCACGATCTCCAGCAGCTGTTCGGCGCGTTCCCTGCGGGTGGCGCGGGGGATGCCGCGCAGCCGCAGGGGAAGCTCGACGTTGCCGGCAACCGAGAGCCACGGGAAGAGCGCCGCCTCCTGGAACATCAGCGAGACGGCCCGGCCGCCGGTGTCCAGCGTGCCGCCGCTGATCCGGTCGAGCCCGGCGACGAGCGAGAGCAGCGTGCTCTTGCCGCAGCCGGAGGCGCCCAGCAGGCAGACGAACTCGCCCTTGCCGACGCTCAGCGAGACCTTGTCCAGGGCGAGCAGCGCGTCGGCGCCGGTGCCGTACCGCTTCGAGACGCTGTCGAGGCTGACGACCGCCTGCCGGGTGCGCTGGTGGGTGGCTTCGAGAATGCTCATGACGTGACTCCCGGTTGTCCGGCGGCGATCAGGAGGCGGCGGCGTCGCTGACCTCGGGCTGACCGTCGGCCTTGAGCAGCTCGTTGAGCGGGCCGAGGTCGTAGATGCCCTTGAGGTCCACCGGCTTGAGCAGGCCGACGTCCTCGGCGTGCTTGGCGCTGGTGTAGAGCGACGAGGCGATCGGGTCGTTGGTGAACGTCAGGTTCTTGAACGCGGCGGCGAGGATGTCGTCCTTGAGCGGCTTGCCGGACAGGGCGGCGAGCTGCTCGTTGGCGGCCTTCTGGGCGCCGGCGCTGTCCGTGGCGATGTACTTCTCCGCGGCGATGTGGCCCTGCAGCAGCTTCTTGACGGTGTCCGGGTGCTTCTTGAGGAACTCCTGCTTCACGATCAGGTGGGTGGTGACGAACTGCCCGTTCGGCCACAGGTCCTTCTCGTTGACCAGGATCTTGCCCTTGGACTCGAGCACCATCTTGCTGAGGTTGGGCTCGGGGACCCAGGCGCCGTCGATCGCACCCTGGGCGAACGCCTGCACCGCGGTCGCGTTGTCCTGCGGGAGCACGGAGACGTCGCCGCCGCCCTGCTGGTCGGCGTTGAGGCCGTTCTCCTTGAGCCAGGCGCGCAGCGCGACGTCCTGGGTGTTGCCCAGCTGCGGCGTGGCGATCTTCTTGCCCTTGAGGTCGGCCGGGCTGTTGATGCCCTGCTTGACGACCAGGCCGGCGCCGCCCGAGGTGCTGCCCGCGATGATCTTCAGCGCGGTGCCCTTGGAGGTGGCCCAGCCGTTGATGGCCGGGTTCGGCCCGATGTACGTGGCGTCGATCGCCCCCGAGAACAGCGCCTCGATCGCCGCCGGGCCGGCGTTGAAGGTCTTCGGCTCCAGCTTGGTGTCGCCCAGCGCCTGCTGGAAGAGGCCGTTCTTGACGCCGACGAGCGCGGGCGCGTGGGTGATGTTCGGGAAGTACCCGAGCCGCAGGGTGTTCGCGTCACCACTCGCGGCGGCGTCGTCGCTGCCGCAGGCGGTCAGGGCCGAGGCGGACAGCAGCGCGGCGGCGGCAACGGCAAGCGCACGAAGAGCGCGGGATTTCATTGTCACTCCTAAGCGGAGACGGTGAGTTGGGCGAGGGTGCGGTGGTTCACGACCCCCTCGATGGCCTCCTCCACCGCGAGCCAGACGTCCTTGAGGCCGGTCGCGACCCCGTGGTACGTCGTGGTCGTGGTGGGCAGGCCACGAACGGTGGTCAGCGCCCCGCCGACGGCCCGGACCACGTCGCCGACGGTGATGTCGTCGGCCGGCCGGGCCAGGGCGTACCCGCCGTCGACGCCGCGGTGGCTGTGCAGCAGGCCGGCGCGGCGCAGGTCGAGCAGGATGCCCTGGAGAAAGCTGAGCGGGATGTCCTGGCCGGCCGCGAGCGACGCGGCCTTGACCAGGTGGGGGTGGTCAGCGGCGATCGCGAGCATGGCCCGGACGGCGTAGTCGGTGCGTGCCGAGACGTACACGGGGGGATGTCCTCTCGGTCCGGCGGAGCAAACTCTGCTTTCTCTATCTGATGGATGGGAATAGTGGACGAGGTGCGGTATCGGCGTCAACCCCGAACCGCATCATGGGATGTTCCTCTGCCGGATTAGTAGGAGAAGCCCCCCGATGGGGTGACGCCGGCCGGGCGCCGCCCGCGCGGGCGAAACACAAATGACCACGAGCTGTGGCACTATCTGCGCGTGTTCGCCGTGTCCGAGCGCCGTCGGACGTCACAGGTGGTTCGCCTGGCGCCCGGGGTACGGGTCCGCGGGTCGATCGCGTACGTCCCGCGCCGGGACCACTTCTTCGCCCTCGACGCCCGCCACGAGGCCGTCCTGCGCCGCCGCACGGGCGACGACGAAGCCATCCGTACGCTCGCCGAACTGGGCATCTGTGACACCGAGCCGGCCACCCCGCGCCGCGCCTTCTTCGGCCGTTCCGTGGTCGGGCACCTCGCCGCGCTCCCCGCGGTCACCGAGCCGCTGGTCGTGAACTGCTTCTCGACCGCCTTCTGCCCGCTGCGCTGCCGCTACTGCCACGCCGACGACCTCATGACCCCCGGCTACCGGGAACGCGAGGACGACCGCGGGCTCGACCGGGTGCTGCGGGTCGCCGGAGCCACCCCCGCGATGGTCGGCGTGGTCACCGGCGGGGAGCCGCTAGCGCGGGCGGAGCGTACGGAGCGCCTGGTGGAACGGCTCGCCGCCACGGGCAAGGCGGTCGTGCTGGACACCTCGGGGGTCGGCGACTTCAGCCGCATCGTGCCCCTGCTGCAACGTCACCACGTGCACGTACGCGTCTCCCTGGACAGCGCCGACCAGGCCGTCAACGACGCGCTGCGCCCCGCCAACCGGCAGTTCGTGCCGCCGGGCACCAGCTCGGCCGTGTACGCCCGCGACGCGATCCGGCGGGCCGTACGGGCCGGCGTACCGTGCAGCGTCCAGACCGTGGTGACCCGGCGCAACGGTGACCTCCCCGGCCTGCTCGCCCTGCGCGACCAGGTGGCGGATCTGGGCGTGACCACGTGGGTGCTGCACGTCGTCGTACCGGTCGGCAAGGCCGCCGACCCCCGCCGCGCGGACCTCCTCGCCCCGGAGGGCGTGCACGGCGTCGTGGAGGAGCTGGTGCGGCGCAGCGCCGCGGACGGTGTGGCCATGGACATCCGGCTCACCAGCACCCACCGGGCGCCGAACTCGACGCTGCTGATCAGCGCCGACGGCGAGCTGGCGGTGGAGGACGTGATCAACGGCGGCAAGAGGACGTTCCGCCTGCCGCGGGTCGGCGCCCGGGCGGCGGTGCTCCGGCACTTCCGCGAGCACGTGGACCTGACCGGGCACGCCAGCCGTTACCTCAACGGCTCGCTGGCACCCTTCGAGAACGCGACGGGCGCTACCCTGCCGCGGGGCTGACCGACCAGGCCGCCGCGGTCTCGAGCAGCGCCTTCACGCTGGTCTCGTCGCCCTCGGAGAGGCGTAGCACCCGGGCGGGCACGTAACCCTGCGGGTCCATCTCGCGCAGCCAGGCCGCGGCGAGCGCCGTCCGGTTGGCCGTCTCGAAGACGCTGACGATCTCGGCGGCCGCGGCGAGCCGCCGGCGCACCAGGTAACCGGGGCGGGTCGGCGCGGCGAACCAGGACTCGAACTCGCCCACGCTCGAGGCCCCGGCGACGTACGCGGTCAGCTCCCGGCCGAGCACCGTGACGCACAGCTCCGCGTGGTCGTCGACGGTCGCGATGCGGTGCCCGACGCGTTCCACAACTGCGGCAGTCATGCCTCGACGCTAGCTCCGTACCGCCAAGACCGCGACCGCCGAACGGTCTTTCATGGCAGAAAGACATTTGTCACCCGGGCGGCCAGGTCGTCGAGGACCGGCTTGCCGTCCTCGTCCGCGGCGACGAAGGCCGCCCATGAGTCCAGCGGGAAGTCGTCGGTCTCCGGTACGGGCTCGTGGTTGAGGTAGCCGGGCAGCAGCAGCGCGTTCTGGAACAGCCAGGGGATGTAGCTGCCCTCCGCGTCCCATCCCGGCAGCTCCCGGGTCCGGTGCAGATGCCGGGTCAGCTCCTCCTGCGACGACCAGCGCAGCATGTGGGCGTCGTGTTTCAGGTTCCTGATGTACGGGTTGTAGAGGTGCCCCGGCCCGAACCCGAACGTCTGCCGCCACTGCGCCCACAGGATGGCCTCGTCGCGCCCGCCCAGCGTCATCACGTCGTTGGTCGTGCTCTCCAGGAGCATGCTGTTCAGGTACGGCCACAGCGTCAGCGGCGTCAGCAGGTTGCGCGCGTCCGTACGCAGCACCGCCTGCACGATCGGCCACGCGTTCTTCTCCAGCTCGTCCCACGACGTCAGGTTGGGTACGGCCTTCACCGCCGCGAGCAGGCTGTACAGCGACGGGTTGTGCTCGCCGTAGAACATCCGCGCCACCGACCAGGGGTCCGTCGGGCGCAGCAGTGCCTCGGGGTTGCCGGCGGCCGGATACCGGGCGCCCCGGTCGAGGAACTCCGACAGGCTGACGAACTCGCGGACCGCGCCGTGACCGGTGTGGTCGATCCAGCGGTCGAGGTCGTCGCGGAAGCCGGTCTGCGCCTCGGTGTCGCGCAGGCCGACGTCGTCGATGCAGACGCGCACCTCCACGCCGAGACGGGCGAGAGCGCCGGCCACGAACGCCTGCACCATGTGGATCACGGAGGCGCGGGGGCGCAGGCGTACGGGCCAGAGCAGCCGGATCGGCTGGACCGTGCCGCGCTGCTGCGTCACCCAGCCGAACCGGCGCTCGAGCTGGAGCAGCAGCCCCGGCACGTCGCGCGGCGGGCTGCTGTCCGGCTGGGAGACGAGCTGGCGTTCCCAGGCGTGGTGGCGTACGCGGTTCTTGAGCCCGGTGGCACGCGGCGGCACGGCGACGCCGGCGCGTTCGGCCAGGGCCGGGAGGAGCCGCTCCGAGTCGACGCCGGGGAAGCACTCGACGGCCACACCCGTGTTCTCGCGCAGCCGGGCGGCCGCGCTGAGGGCGGTGGCCGCGTCCGGGTCGTTGAGCGTCCAGAGCACGCGTACGGGCCGGGTCCGGGCGACCGCCGCGGTGATCGTCCCGGCCCAGTCGCTGCTGCCGATCACGCACACGGTGTCGCCGCGGATGAGGTCGGCGGTGGTGGCGACCAGGGGCGCGTTCTCTGCCAGGTGCGCCGGATCGTGCAGCAGCTGGGGGCCGCGTACGTGCAGGGTGGGCCGCCAGAAGCCGTGCAGGTGGAAGACGCGTACGGCGCCGTCGGAGCCGCCGGCGTGCCCGAAGCCGCCCGCCGAGTCCAGCGGCAGGCTGACCGCCCGGCCGCCCGCGTCGCGGATGGCGATCTCGAGCAGCGGGTCGAAGTTCGTGGTCAGCACCCGGTGGTCGAACGCCTCGGGGATGCTCGCGAGCAGGTGACCGAGCGCCTGCACCCCGCGCGGGAGCAGCCAGGAGAAGCGGTCGTTCTCCACGCCCTCGCCGACCGCACGGTCGAGGCGCTGCCCGAGCCCGTGCGTGGCCAGCGGCGACTCCATCGGGTCCGGCGCCGCGTACGCCTTCAGCACGGCCTGCTGCGCGATCACGTCGAACGCCCCGCCCGACACCCAGTCGGTGAACACCCGCCGGTACGCCCTGTACACGTCCACGGGCCGCGCGCCGACGAGCTCCGCGCGCGCCTGGGCCAGCGCCCGTTCCAGCGCGCCGTCGTCGTTGCGTCCCGCCGCGTAGCTGTCGGCGATCTCCAGCACACCCTGCACCCGGGGGACGGCGGTGGCCGTGACGCCCGAGCCGATCACCAGCGTGATCTGGTCGGCGTCCTGCAGGGCTGCCGTCAGCCGGTCGATCAGCAGGCGCTCGCCGGGGCTCAGGCCGTCGCCCGCCGGGTCCGGCTCCGGCGCCGTCATCGGCCCGCCTGCAGCGACTGCCACAGCTCGCCGGGGCGTTCGGTGAACACCTGGCGGGCGGTGTGCCGGCTCGCGACCAGGGCGCCGCGGTCGAGGTATTCCTCGAGCTCGCCCGAGCGCCAGCCCAGGTAGCCGACGAACACCCGCATGGCGTCCACGCTGCCGGTCACATCCTCCGGGTTACCCGAGAGGTGCAACGTGCCAAGCCTTTCCCGTACGGGCGTGAAGCGCAGCGGCTTGGGCGCGCCCGCCCGCAGCAACGTCACGACGATGTAGCCGTCCTGGGCGACCGGGCCGCCGTGGAACAGCATCACGGGGTTGCGCAGCAGCCGCCGCCACGAGTCGGGGAAGTCGGCCGGCAGCTCGCCCTCCGGCCGGGTGATGCAGACCCCGAGCGCGCCGGTCTGGTTGTGCCGCAGTACCAGCATCGCCCGGCGGCCGAGGTCCTCGTCGACGAACCAGGGCGCCGCGTACAGCACCGTGCCGGCGAGGTTGTGTCTGGGCGCGGCGGGGTTGTGCACCAGCGCGATCTCGCCGCCGGAGTCGCGGGCGCGCAGCTCCGGACGCTCGAACCCGCGGCGCAGCATCGCGCGGCGTACCGTGCGCCAGACGGCGTGGACGGTCAGCGCGGGCGGCGCCGGTTCGGGCGGTGGCGGTCGCAGGCCGTCGCGGAGCAGCCGGATCAGCTCGCCCGTGAAGGCGGTGTGGACCTCCCCGCGCGGCGCCATCGCGGGCCGGTTGGCGGGAGCGGAGACGAGCAGGCACGTCCCGTCGGTCTCGGCCTTGTCGGCGACCGCGTCGGTGCCGCTGCTGTCCCCGCCGATCTCGGCGCCCGCGCGGCCGGAGTAGCAGCAGTCGAGGATGACGACCCGGCGGCGGGCGCGGGAGTCGGCGACCGCGCGGCGGATCCACTCGTACGGGACCCCGCGCTCGTAGGGCACCTCCGGGTCGCAGCCGGGCAGGCCGAGGATCAGCCGGTCGTCGTCGGGGTCGACCAGGCCGTGCCCGGCGAAGTACACCAGCAGCAGCCCGTCGCGCTCGGTCGCGGCGGCGGCCCGGCGGACCGCGCGGCTCACCTCGGCCGGATCCTCCGGATCCACCAGCACCTGGCAGTTGTCCGCGGGGACACCCCAGAGATCCTCGCCCGCCAGCAGCTCGCGCAGGTCGGTCACGTTGCGCCCGGCGGCCGGCAGCTCCGGGAGCCTCCGGTACGCCGAGACGCCGATCAGCACGACCTGCGAGGCGGCCGGGTCGGCGACGTCACTCATCGGTCCCTGCCGCCCGCCCTCCGCCCGCCTCTTCCAGCCGCGCCAGGGCGTCGGCCAGCGTCCGGTGGTCCGCCGCCTCGATCCGCGTCGTGGCACCGTCCGCGGCCGTGTGCACGATCGTCACCTTCGGGGACGGCCGGCGCGAGTCCCGCCACGAGGCCACCGCGAGCGCGAGCTGACCGGCCGACAGCCCGCTGCCGATGACCAGCGTCAGCACGTCGAGCAGGGTGCCCATCGTCTGCGGGTCGTCGCTGCGGGCCCGGGCCAGCCGGCCGTCGACGCGTACGGCGTCCTCCCGGCGCAGCCAGCGGTGCAGCGACTCGGCATCCTCCGGCGACGGACACTCCAGTCGGAGCTCAACCGGCATGAAAGTCTCCCCGTGTCATATCGATGCACGTTTCTGGCTTCGCGGACACTGCTAGGCGAAGCTAGCATCGAGCGTCGACGCGGTGACCGGGCGTACCCGTCGGATGCCGCGGCGGGATAGATTCTTGGGGTGGCCCGCACAATGAAGATCCCCGCGACGAAATACCCGGTCGAACGGTTCACCCTCGACAACGGCCTGCGGGTGGTCCTCACGCCCGACCGCAGCGCTCCCGTCGTCGGCGTGGCCGTCGTCTACGACGTCGGCATCCGGTCCGAACCGGAGGGTCGCACCGGCTTCGCCCACCTCTTCGAGCACCTCATGTTCCAGGGCTCGGAGAACCTCGAGAAGCTCGCCCACTTCCGGCACGTCCAGGGCGCGGGTGGCAGCTTCAACGGCTCCACCCACCTCGACTACACCGACTACTTCGAGGTGCTCCCGGCGGGCGCCCTGGAGCGCGCGCTGTTCCTCGAGGCGGACCGCATGCGCGGCCCCCGGCTCACCGAGGAGAACCTGCGCAACCAGGTGGACGTGGTGAAGGAGGAGATCCGGGTCAACGTCCTCAACCGCCCGTACGGCGGCTTCCCCTGGCTGAAGCTGCCGCCGGTGATGTTCGAGACGTTCCCCAACGCCCACGACGGGTATGGCTCCTTCACCGACCTGGAGAGCGCCACGGTCGAGGACGCGCAGGAGTTCTTCGGCAAGTACTACGCCTCGGGCAACGCGACGCTGGCGGTCGCCGGCGACTTCGACGTGGCCACCGCCACCAGGCTCATCGAGGCGCACTTCGGCGACGTGCCGGCCCGGCCCAAGCCGGAGCTGCCCGACTTCGCCGAGCCCGGCCTGAGCGCCGAGCGCCGGGAGAGCTACGTCGACCGGCTCGCCCCGCTGCCCGCCATCGCGGCCGGCTACCGGGTGCCCGACCCGATCGCCGACTTCAGCGCCTACCTGCCGTACGTGGTGCTCGCCGAGGTCCTCACCGACGGCGACGCGTCCCGCCTGGTCGAGCGGCTCGTGCAGCGCGACCGCATCGTCACCAGCGTCGGCGGCTACATCGGATTCATGGGCGACGAGTACCAGGTGCGCAACCCCACCGCGCTGCTGCTGCAGGCGCACATGCCGCCGGGCGGCGACGCGGACAAGGTGCTGCGGGTGGTCGACGAGGAGCTCGACCGGCTGGCCACCGGAGGCCTCGCGCCCGGCGAGCTGTCCCGCACCCAGGCCCGCATGGCGACGCACCTGCTGCGTGACACCGACGCGGTGCTCGGCCGGGCCCTGCCGATGGCCGTGCTCGAGCTGCAGCGCGGCAGGCCCGAGCTGCTCAACGAGCTGCCGCGGCTCGTCGGCGAGGTCACCGAGGCGCAGATCGTCGCGGCCGCCGCCAGCCTGCGGCCCGAGAGCCGTGCCACCGTCGAGGTCGTCCCGGGAGCCAACCAGTGAGCGTCAAGACCCTGCCGGACCTCGTGCCGGATTCGAAGATCAAGCTGCCCAAGCAGGCCGAGCGCACGCTCAGCAGCGGCCTGACCGTCATCGCCATCCGCCGGCCGGCGGTGCCCCTGGTCGAGCTGCGGCTGCGGGTGCCGTTCGGGCGTGCCCCGCTGGCCCGGGCCACCCTGCTGTCGCAGGCGCTGTTCACCGGCACGGCCACGATGTCCAGCATCGACATCGCGGCCGAGCTGCAGGCGGTCGGCGGCGGCCTCTCCGCGGGGCTCGACCCGGACCGGCTGCTCATCACCGGCAACTCGCTCGCCGCGGGGCTGGACCGGATGCTGGAGATCCTTGCCGCGGTGCTGACCGACCCGGCGTACCCGGCCGATGAGGTGGGCACCGAGCGGGACCGGCTCGTCGACCACATCCAGGTGGCGCAGAGCCAGCCGGCGCACCTCGCCCGGACGGCCCTGCTCAAGCGGATGTACGGCAAGCACCCGTACGCGGTCCAGACGCCCGAGCCGGAGCAGGTCAGGGGCGTACGCCCGGGGCAGCTGCGGACCTTGCACGCCGAGCGGGTGCGCCCGGAGGGCTCGGTGCTGGTGCTCGTCGGCGACATCAACGTCGAGAAGGCGATCGACGCGGCGGAGAAGGCGCTCGGCGACTGGATCGGCTCGGGCCGCGACGGGGCCGTGCCGCCGACGCCCGCGCTCGAGCCCGGCCCGCTGCTGCTGGTCGACCGGCCGGCGTCGGTCCAGTCGTCGCTGCGGATGGCGTTGCCGGCGGTGCCGCGCACCGATCCCGACCACGCGGCGCTGCAGCTGGCGAACATGGTCTTCGGCGGCTACTTCTCCTCGCGGTGGGTGGAGAACATCCGAGAGGACAAGGGCTACACGTACGGCCCGCACACCGCCATCGAGCACTTCGTCGCCGGCTCCTCGCTGGTGGTGGCCGCCGAGGTCGCCACCGAGGTGACCGGCCCTGCGCTGCTCGAGACGCTGTACGAGCTCGGCCGCATCGCCAGCCTCCCGCCCGGTGAGGAAGAACTCGAGCAGGCCCGCCGGTACGCCCTCGGCACCCTGCGCCTCGGCATGTCCACGCAGGCCGGCCTGGCGGGGCTGGCCAGCATCTACGCCAGCTTCGGGCTGCGGCTGGACTACCTCACCGAGCACTCGGCGGCGCTCGCGGCGGCGACCCGCGAGCAGGTGGCCGAGGCCGCGGCCCGCTACCTGGCGCCGTCGCGGGCGGTGTCGGTCGTGCTCGGCGACGCGGAGAAGGTGGAGGGGCAGCTGTCCGCCCTGACGAGCGTGGAGCGCGGCGCCGCGTGACCGGGCCGGTGCAGGAGGACCAGCCGGACGTCGGCGAGCAGCCCGGCCTCGACGGTCCGCCGCTGGCGCGGACCAGCCTGGACCGGGCCGCGCACCGCCGCAAGGACGACGCGTGGCTGGCCGAGGCGTGGAAGAGCGGCCTCGTCCTGGTGATCGACATCGCCAAGGGCGGCCGCGCGCTGATCGCCGGAGCCGACGGGGACAAACCGTCGCTCGTGCTGGTCGGTGCGGAGGAGGCGCCCGAGGGGGAACGCCTGTTCCTCGGCGTCGACCCGGCCGGGGTGCCCATCTTCGCCGTCGACGCGCCGCTGCCCGAGGCGGCCGGCGCAGAGGTCCGCAACCTGCGCGACATCGGCGACCGGCTCGACCCGCGCGACGCCGGCATCTTCACCACGGCCGCCGCGCTGGGCAACTGGCACGCCACGCACCGGTTCTCCCCGCGCTCCGGGCAGCAGACCCGGGTGGTGGAGGCCGGCTGGTCGCGCGTCGACGAGGATGGGCGGCAGATGTGGCCGCGGACGGACCCCGCGATGATCGTGCTGGTGCACGACGGCGTCGCCGGGCCGGACGGCCGGTGCCTGCTCGGCCACAACGCCGCCTGGCCGGCGGTCGACGGCATCCGCCGGTTCTCCTGCCTGGCCGGCTACGTCGAGCCCGGCGAGTCGGCCGAGACCGCCGTCGTCCGCGAGGTCCGCGAGGAGGCCGGCGTCCGGCTCCGCTCCGTCGTGTACGAGGGCAGCCAGGCGTGGCCCTTCCCGGGGTCGCTGATGCTCGGGTACACCGCCGAGGCGGATCGCGACCAGGCGCTCGCCCTCGACCCCGAGGAGATCGACGAAGCGCGCTGGTTCACCCGCTCGGACATCGCCCGGATGATCGCCGGTGATTTCGTGGACCCGGCGAGCGGCGTACGGATGAATCTGCCCATGCGCTCTTCCATCGCCTTTTATCTGGTTGAGCGATGGTTGGGGGATTCCGCCCGATAAGGGATTCACATTTCTCTAATCAGAGGGATCTTCACACGGAATTAGCAACCATCGGGGCAGGCTCTCGCGTCTGGGAGATCAGACACGGAGAGGTGGTAGTGGCATGTCGCTGCTTGCGGAGCAGACCTGGACCCCGATGACCGCTGACGAGCGCGCGCAGTTCCAGCGCGACGGTTTCCTCGTCATTCCCGGCGTACTCAACGAGGACGAGGTCGCGGTCGCACGGACCGCGATCCTGCGATCCAAGGAGAAAGCGGCTCGGGAAGGAGGTCTGGGGCCCACCGGCGCCCTGCACCAGTTGTCCGCGGTGACCAACAACCCCGAGCTGGCGTTCCTGCTGGACCACCCGAAGGCCTTCAAGTACATCTGGTCGATGCTGGGCTGGAACGTGCACGTGTACCACTCGCACGTCGACGTGCACCCGCAGATCCACGAGAAGCAGAAGGACTGGTGGCACTGGCACCAGGACGGCGGCCGGCAGAACCGGGAGCTCGAGACCGACCCGCGACCGATGATGAGCGTCAAGCTCGCGTACTGGCTGTCGGACGTCTCCGAGACCGGGCGCGGCAACTTCACCGTGCTGCCGGGCAGCCACCTCACCAACTGGCTTCCGGGCCCGCCGTCGCGCGGCGTGCCGTGGCCGCAGCCCGAGGGCGCCCTGCAGATCACCGCCAACCCCGGCGACCTCGTCGTCTTCGACCGCCGGCTGTGGCACGCGCGCTCGGACAACTACTCGCCGATCACGCGCGTGGGTGCCTTCTTCGGGTACACGTACCGCTGGGTCGCCGGCCGCGACGAGGTCGCCCACCTGCCCGGCACGCCCGAGTGGGAGACGTTCAACCCGGTGCAGCAGCAGCTGCTCGGCGGCGCGGGCGACGGCACCGGTGACCACGCCTGGGGCCACTACCCGGAGACCACCCCGCTGTACGTGGAGCTGAAGCGGCAGGGCCTGCTCGACTCGAGCATCCCCGCGCTCATCCCGTGACCCGGGGCGGGCCGGCCGGCCTCTCCCCGCCGAGCCCGCTCCGCCGGATGTCCCCGCACCTTCGCCCGCCGCCCCGGGCTGGGTGCGGGGCGCGACCACCGGCCCTCGCCCGCCGCCACGGGTGGGGTGCCGGCGCGGACAGGAACGGGCCGCCCCCGGGTTCCGGAGGCGGCCCGTTCCGTTGCCGTCAGGCCGACAGG
This sequence comes from Nucisporomicrobium flavum, assembly GCF_016464385.1. Classification (GTDB taxonomy): domain Bacteria; phylum Actinomycetota; class Actinomycetes; order Mycobacteriales; family Micromonosporaceae; genus Actinoplanes; species Actinoplanes flavus_A. The sequence goes on from NZ_JADMLH010000004.1 coordinate 16,105, forward strand.
CTCGCCAGGTGCTGCTTGACCTGGACGATCGACGGGTTGGTCATCGCGGTGCCGTCGTCGAAGCGCATCGTCGGGACCGTCTGGTTGCCGCCGTTCACGCTCATCACGTAGTCGGCCGCCTTCGGGTCCTGCTCGATGTCGATGACTTCGTACGCGATGCCCTCCCGGTCGAGCTGCGACTTGAGCCGGTGGCAGTAGCCACACCAGGGCGTCGAGTACATGGTCAGCATCGGTCTGGTCCCTTCGCAGAGGTCACATGGCACTACGCCATCCGACGAAACGTCGGACCCGGGTGCCATGATTCCCGGTTGTGACAGCGGAACGCGTTCTTGCCGGGCTCGACCCCGATCAGCGCCGGGCGGTCACCGCTCCCGCGGGGCCGGTGTGCATCCTGGCCGGGGCCGGCACCGGTAAGACCAGAGCGATTACCCACCGCATCGCATACCGAACACTTTCCGGGGAGATCGACCCGCGGCACGTCCTCGCCGTCACGTTCACCGCCCGGGCCGCCGCGGAGATGCGCGCGCGCCTCACCGGGCTGGGCGCGGGCCGCGTGCAGGCCCGCACGTTCCACGCCGCCGCGCTCCGGCAGGTGCGCTACTTCGCCCCGCGGCTGCTGGAGGGCCGGGCGATGCCCGAGCTCGTGGAGAGCAAGGCGCGGCTGGTCGCCCTGGCCGCCGCCAAGGCGGGCGTACGCGCCGACCGCACCGCCGCCCGCGACCTGGCGAGCGAGATCGAGTGGGCCAAGTCGTCCCTCGTCGAGCCCGGGGAGTACGTGGTCGCCGCCACCAAGGCGCTGCGCGAGCCGCCGTACGACGCCGCCAAGGTGGCCGAGGTGTTCTCCGCGTACGAGTCGCTCAAGCGGCGCCAGGGCGTCATCGACTTCGAGGACATGCTGCGCGCCGCGGTCTGGGGCATCGAGGACCACCAGGACGTCGCCGAGCAGGTCCGCTCGCAGTACAGGCACTTCGTCGTCGACGAGTACCAGGACGTCAACCCGCTGCAGCAGCGCCTGCTGGACGCCTGGCTCGGTGGCCGCGACGACCTCACGGTGGTGGGCGACGCCAGCCAGACCATCTACTCCTTCACCGGCGCCACGTCGTCGTACCTTGTGGATTTCCCCCGGCAGCGCCGCGACGCCGTCGTGGTCCGCCTGGTCCGCGACTACCGCTCCACACCCCAGGTGGTCGGCCTCGCCAACGCGGTGATCCGCCAGGCCCGCGGCACCGAGGCCAAGCTGCGGCTGGAGCTGATCGGGCAGCGCCCGCCCGGCGCCGAGCCCGACCTCAAGATCTTCCCGGACGAGTCGGCCGAGGCGGTCGCCGTGGCCAAGCGCTGCCGGGAGCTCATCGCCGCCGGCACCCCGGCGCGGGAGATCGCGGTGCTGTTCCGCACCAACGCCCAGTCCGAGACGTACGAGAAGGCGCTGGCCGAGGCCGAGGTGCCGTACGTCGTCCGCGGCGCCGAACGCTTCTTCGAGCGCCCCGAGGTGCGCCAAGCCGTGATCGCCCTGCGCGCGGCGGTGCGCTCCACGCCGGGCGAGACCCCTTTGGTCCAGGCCGTCGTCGACGCGCTCTCCGCCACCGGCTGGGCCCGCGACCGCCCTCCGCCCGGCGGCGCGCAACGCGAGCAGTGGGAGGCACTCGCCGCGATCGTCGCCCTCGCCGAGGAGTACGAACGCAGCCCCGACGTGCTGCCGCTGGGCCAGGCCGGGGCGGTGCAACGCGACGTGTCCCTGTCCGCGTTCAACGAGGAGCTGGCCCGGCGCGCCGAGCAGCAGCACGCCCCCGCCGTGGAAGGCGTGACGCTGGCGTCCCTGCACTCCGCCAAGGGCCTCGAATGGGACGCCGTGTTCCTGGTCGGGCTCGCCGACGGCACGCTGCCCACCACGTACGCGAAAACGCCCGAGCAGTTGGAGGAGGAGCGGCGGCTGCTCTACGTCGGCGTGACCCGGGCGCGGCAGTGGCTCTGGCTCTCGTACGGTCAATCCCGCTCGTCCGGCGGCCGCAGCCGGCGCCCCTGCCGGTTCCTGCCGCAGCTGACCGACACGCGGCACCGCACGTTCGAAAAGGCCGGAGCGGGCAGTCGGAAACCCGTCACCCGGCGCGCCCAGGTGGTCTCCTGCCGCATCTGCGGGGCCACCCTCCTCGCCGGCGCCGACCGCAAACTGGGCCGCTGCCCGACGTGCCCGTCCGACCTCGACGAGGAGCTGTTCGAACGGCTCCAGACGTGGCGCGCCCGCACCGCCGCCGAGCAGAAAGTCCCTGCGTACGTGGTGTTCACGGACGCCACGATCGTGGCCATCGCGGAGCGCCGCCCCGGCACCCCGCCGGAGCTGCTCGCCATCGCCGGGATAGGCCCCCGCAAGCTCGGCCAGTACGGCGCCGCGGTGTTCGCTCTGGTGGGCGGCGCGGACCCGGCTGAGGTGTCGCCGGAGGACGCCCCAAAAAACTTTGAAAACTAGTGCGTTAATTCGTTTGCCCTCGCTTGCGGGGACGGCATAGCCTCAGTTCACACCTTGGCGAGCGGCATGCTCAACGGGGTTTCTACGACGAGTGCAAGGCGATGGAGGAGGTGGCACCGATGAAGCTCAACTACACGATCGAGCGACCGTCGACGCTGCCTGCTGTCTGCACTCCGTCCGCTTCCTGGCTTGCCGTCTCCGCGCCCGTGGCGAAGTCCGTCCTTGCGACGGAGTCCGCCTATGTGGCGGTGCCGGCTGCCGAGCGGGCCCCGGCTTCGCAGGCGCACCAGGTCCAGATCCAGGCCGAGCTGGTCCGGATCCTGGCGTCCGTCGATGGAAGCAACGGGACCACTGGGTTCGTGGGCAGCAACGGCATGAAGCGTCGTCTGACGGATGGTGCCGACGGTGTCCCGCCTCGAGGAAGGCCGGTCTGAGCGATCAGACCTCCGGCTCACCTCGAGGCCGCGGAACCCGTAACCGGGATCCGCGGCCTACTTTTTTTGCCGGCTTACCGGCCGGTGCGAACAGCATCACGATCCAGAAGATCGACAAAGAGAGAGGTGACCGGGCTTTATGAGTCTGGCGCTGGCCCCCCTCGACGTGAGCGTCGAGATGGAGGCAAACCTGCCCTGTCGGAAGTTCGACCCTGACCTGTGGTTCTCCGACTCCCCGGCCCAGCTGGAGCTGGCCAAGTCGCTCTGCGGGGACTGCCCGCTGCGCGTCGAGTGCCTGGCCGGCGCGGTCGAGCGAGCCGAGCCCTGGGGTGTCTGGGGCGGCGAGATCTTCGAGCGCGGCGCAGTCGTCCCCCGCAAGCGGCCCCGCGGCCGCCCGCGGAAGGTCGACGTGGCCCGCGACGCGGAACTCGCGGTCGAAGTGGAGGAGCGGCTCGCTGCGAGCGGCGTCGAGACCCGCAACTCGGTCCGGCTGGCGGCCTGACATGACCACCCTCACCACCCCATACCGGAAGACGGAAGACGTAGCTATGAGCCCGAACGGAGCCCCGAAGGTGAAACTCATCCAAGAAGCGCTCTCCCGAGCACGAATGCGTCGGCCTCAGGCCGACCAGCACCCTGAGGCGCACCGCCCCGCACGCCAGATCGCCATCACAGCCCGCCACCGTACGGCGCGGGAACTGGGTGGACGCCTCTGAAACGACGGACGGCCCACTACGGCCCCGCCCGCAGTCACATCGGCTGCGGGCGGGGCCATTTCCATGCGCTCGGCGTTGCTGCGGCAGGCTCGGGCTTGGCTGCGGTGCGCTCGCGTCGCTGTGGAAGGCTTGCGCGTCGCTGCGGCTCGCTCACCGGCGTTGCGCCGCGCTCAGCGCCCCCTTGCGGTGCGCTCAGCGCCCTTGCGCCGCGCTGAGCGCGCCCTTGCGCCGCGCTGAGCGCGCCCTTGCGCCGCGCTGAGCGCGCCCTTGCGCCGCGTCCCTCTTTTCTGCGGCCGGCCGTTGCTTGACGCTGAACCGCGGCGCACCCCGCCGCGTCATCTGCCGGTGGCGGGCGGGCGTACTGCTACGGCACGGGGGCGAAGCCGGGTAGCCACTTCTGCAGGATCGCCCGGTACGGCGCCTTCGCCTCCAGCTGGCAGAGGACGCCGATCGAGCCGAGCGTCACCCTGTGGATCAGCAGGTACGACGGCGGCAGGTTGAGCTTGCGGCTCAGCTGGAACGCGGGGGAGCGAGGGCTCGAGAGGCGCGTCGCCTCGGAGCGGATCCAGCTGCGGGTGAAACGGAACTCGTCGACCGCGACCGGCTCGATCATCGGGCGCAGGAAGTCGAGGACCGCCTGGGCGTCCAGGTCGTCGTCCGGCTTGATGAAGCCCTCGTCACGCAGCCCGTCGACGACCGCCGCGGCGTCGCCGTCGAGCGCGAGGCGGACCAGGCGGCCGATCGGCTCCGGGTGGCCGTCGGGCAGGCGGGCCACCGCGCCGAAGTCGATGACGCCGAGGCGCCCGTCCGGCAGGATGCGGAAGTTGCCCGGGTGCGGGTCGGCGTGCAGCAGGCCTGCGCGGGCCGGGGCGGAGAAGTGCAGGGTGGCCATCAGCCGGCCGGCCTCGTCGCGCTCCGGCTCCGTACCGTCGCTGATGATGCGGGACAGCGGCGTGCCGTCGACCCACTCGGTGACGAGCACCGTCGGCGCCGAGGCGACCACGCGTGGGACGAAGATCTCCGGATCGTTCGCGTACGCCGCCGCGAACGCCTTCTGCGTCTCGGCCTCCATGGCGTAGTCGAGCTCCTCGGTGATGCGCTCCCGCAACTCCGCCAGCAGGGGCTTCATGTCCATGCCCGGCTGGATGATCTTGAACATGCCGGCCAGGCGGCCCAGCTGCTTGAGGTCTGCGAGCAGGGCGTCGCCCGCCCCCGGATACTGCACCTTGACGGCCACCGGCAGCGTCTTGGGCCGGGCGCCCTTGCGCGTCGGCGGAAGCTTCCAGACCGCCCGGTGCACCTGCCCGATGCTCGCCGCCGCGGCCGGGCTGTCGTCGAACTCGGCGAACTTGTCGCGCCAGTCCGCCCCCAGCTGCTCCGTCAGCACCCTGTGCACGCTGGCGACCGGCATCGGCGGAGCGGCCTCCTGCAGCTTGGTGAGCGCCTGCCGGTACGGCCCCGCCATCTCCTCCGGCATCGCCGCCTCGAAGACCGACAGCGCCTGCCCGAACTTCATGGCGCCGCCCTTGAGCTGCCCGAGGACGCTGAAGAGCTGCTCGGCGGTGCGCTGCTGGATGTCGGCGGAGATGACGTCGGTGGCGATCCCGGTCACCCGCTTGCCGAGCCCCAGCACCGTACGGCCGGCGAAGCCGAGGGGGAGGGCGGCGAGCTTGGCTGTCCGGGACGCCGCACGACGCGGGATGTCGGTCACCAGATCATTGTGACCGAGAAATGGCCGATCGACCGCTCGGGAGCGGAGGCCCGGCCCGGGGCGAGCGTGGGGACGACCACCCCGGCATGCAGAAACAGGCGGGATGCGAGGTCCAGCTCCGGCGGCGGACGCGGCCCGGGGCGCTGATCTCGATCTCCGCCCCGAACGCCGTCGACGGGTCGCCGTCGATGAAGGCGAGAACCTCCCCGGCGGCATAGCCGGTGGCGGCGAGCAGGGTCGAGACGGCGCACGGCTCCGCCTCTGCCGATCCCGGACGGGGATGTGCCCAGCCCGTGTTGTCAGCCGTGGCCGGGCTGCTCGCGGCCGTCGAGCCGTCGAGGATTCGGGTTTCGCGGTCTCGGCGGTGCAGGTCCACGCAGTTCAGGCACGGACCGCCGGGCGCGCGTACGAGCGGTCCGATGACGGGGACCGCCTCGCGGATGGTGACCGGCAGGTAGGGCTGGCGCCGTTGGGCGTAACCGGCGGCGAGCAGGGCCACCGGCTGGTCGTACTCGAGCTGGACGACGAGCGAGGCGCCGCCGCGGCGTACCGGTCGGGTCTCCGCGGTGGGGGCGGCCCGGCGGATGGCGGCGCCGATGGCCTCGGCGCGGGGCCGGCCGAGGTCGGCGTCGCGCAGCGGGCTGCCGGGGCGGTCGTGGTGGGTGACCGCTCCGGGCACGTCGGCGTGGACGTGCCCGACACCGGCTTCGGCCAGGGCTACCGCGATGCCGGCGGCGAGCCTCCCGCGGCCGGTGACAGTGACTCGCGCGGCCCGTCGCCGGCGCAGGACGACCGCCGGAGCAACCGGGTCGGCGGCGGATGTGGCCGGGGGCAGGGGCGGGAGCGGGCGGAGAGCGATCGCGGCGGCTTCGCTGGAGAGGCGGTGGCGGGTGTCTTCGTCGAGGGCGGCCGGGTACAGGGCCGGCGCCGGCAGCACGAGGCCAGCTTCGCGGAGGCCGTCCAGGAGGGCGAGGGCGTCCTTCACGGGTACGCCGAGGGCCGCGGCGTGGCGCAGGATCGTGCGTTCCGGGCGGGAGCCGTCGAGCAGGTCGAGCAGCGCGGCGGCCGAGGGGTCCGGGAGGTCCAGCAGGTAGGCACGGGTGGGGTGGGTGCCGAGTTGCACGGTGCGGGCGTCTCGCCAGATGCGGCGCAGGCCCGGCACGAGGGTGGGGCGCGGCAAGGGGGAGCGCGAGGCCGCCGAGCGGGACGCTGCTGACCCGGGGCGTGGCACTGAGGGGAGCGGTGCTGAGGGGAGCGGGAGGCGGCTCATGCGTGACAGGTTGTCACGGCGTCGACGCGGAGGGGTGTGGTTGTCCACAGGCGCCCGGTCGCTCGTGCTCGGTTGTCCACAAGCTGGGGCGAGTTATCCACAGGGGTGCGGCACGCGTGGATAACTACTCAACGTTGCGGGGCGAACACGGTTATGCCCCGGGCGGGTGAGTCGTCCAGGGCCGGGACGACGGTAGGGGCGGCCGCGCGGCCGCCCCTACCGTCGAGTGCGTCCGGTCAGGCCTTGGCCTTGCCCAGGATGCGGTTCACCGTGGTGCCGCAGACCGGGCACTTGCCCTTGGCCATGTTCATGCCGGTCTTCGAGACCTCGACAGTCCCCTGGAAGTCGCGCTTCTCCTTGCACTTCACGCAATAGCCGTTGTACGTGTTGTCGGCCACGGTTCCTCCTCGTCATGTTGTCGGCCGGGTCGGCCCGATGGTCCGGGCGCGGCCAGATCCTGGAGAGGACCTGGACCTCCCGGGGTCCCTGCTCGCGGCGACAGGCCGCGATCTGTGTTCGGCGCTGGACCGCTCCGCGACCACGTGGATGTGGCCACCCGTTCGGGGCGGTCACTACCCAGCTCCGGCCATTTCCATGTCAGCGCGGCGCCGGCGGTGTCGTCGACGTCGTGAGTCTGCCGGTCAGGATGCTGCTTTTCCGGAACATTCAGGCAGACACGCCGACGAAGCGCCCAGAAAACCCAAAACAGGACTAGGCGGGAGCTTCTGCCGTAGTGGCTGGGTGGGCTGAGTGGGCCGCGGAGGTGGGCGGCGGGGGGTGGGGGAAGAGGCAGGTGGCAGAGGGGGGAGAGGAGGGCGGGGCTGCCGAGGCAGACCCGTGCGAGAGGGCGGACGCGGGTCGGACGGGAAGCGGACGCGGGGGCGGGCCTGGAGGCGGACGCGGGGGCGGGCCTGGAGGCGGACGCGGGGCGCGCGTGGAGGCGGACGCGGGGCGGGCCTGGAGGCGGGCGTGAAGGCAGTGCGTGGGGGCTGGCGCGAAGGCGGGCGTGGAGGAGTGCGAAGAGGGCGGCGGCGGTGGCGGTCGGTGGCACCGGACCTCAGAGCTTTTTCTGGAGGCAGGAGGTTTAGGGGCGCCCGCGGTGGTCACGTTGACGGCGTATAGCGTGGGTCGTGCTCCCCGCTGCATGTTGCAGCTTTGGAAAATATTTTCGGATTTTCTGGGGCGAAGCTCACATTTTGGGTGCGTGTCGTTTGCCGTACCCTTGCGGCCACCTGGCCCTGACGGATTAACGTCGCAATGTGAACCCCAGTGTGGGCTGCGCAGGCCGGTAATGGCCAGGACGCGCAAGCCTGTCGTCGAAGTGCGGCGCAGCCAGCGCCGTCGTCGCACGGTGTCCGCGTACCGCGAGGGCGAGCGCGTCGTCGTCCTGATTCCCGACCGGTTCTCGCGCGCCGAGGAGACCGAGTGGGTCGCGCGGATGCTCGAGCGGCTGGCCGCCCGTGAGGAGCGCGTCCAGCGTACGGACGGGGAGCTGCTCGCGCGGGCGCAGCGGCTCACGGCTCGATATCTGCCCGACCATGCGAGGCATGTGATCCCGGCCAGCGTGCGATGGGTCACCAACCAGAACGGCCGCTGGGGCTCCTGTACGCCGGACGATGGCACGATCCGCATCTCCCACCGTATCCAGGAGATGCCGGACTGGGTCATCGACTATGTGCTCCTGCACGAGCTCACCCACCTGGTCGTGCCCAGCCACAATGCCACCTTCTGGGAGCTGGTGAACCGCTATCCGAAGGCGGAACGGGCGCGTGGCTACCTGGAGGGCATCTCCGCCGCCACCGGGCTGGTCCTCGCCGACGACTAGTGTGCGGGCGTGACCAGACGCGTCGTGGTGGCCCTGCTCAACCCCGTGACCTGGAGTCCTCCCGGCGTCGAGCTGGGCCGATGGCGTGCGGCGCTGGCCGAGGACGTCGTCGACCTCCTGGCCCGGCTGGCTCAGGCCGAGCCGGCGATCGCGGCCGTCCCCGAGGACCTGGAGCTCGCGCGGGAGATCGCGTGGCCCGGGATGCCGATCTACGAGGTGCCGACCGCGACGGTGCTGCCGGTGCTGCGGCGAGCGGCCGAGGACGGGTACGAGCAGGGCGCCGTGCTCGCCGCCGACGCCGCCGACGTGCCGGGGATGATTCTGGGGAAGCTCCTGCGGCCGCTGGGCGGCAAGCCCGTGGCTGTGGCACCGGCCGGGCCGGGAGGCGGGGTGCTGGCGGTGGCCGCGAACCTGCCCGTGCCGGAGTGGCTGGCGGACACCGATCTGGACGATGCCACGCCGATGACGCTGCGCCGGACGGCTCCGCGGCCGAGTCTGGTCGAGTCGACGCCCGAGTGGCGCCGGCTGCGCGGGCCGGCCGACCTCGCCACCCTCGACATGGGTCTGGAGGGCTGGGAGAACACCCGGGCGGTTCTCGGGGGTTGATCTTCCCCACTCACGCAGCATGAAGGCCGAGGGCCAGCGGATGCTGGGCCCCCGGCCGGCCTCGGCGGGAGCGACGATCTGTACCACCCGCCGAGCTACGACATCAGGATTGTGATCCTGGTTCTTTGCCTTCGTCGGAATTGCCCAGGTTGTCGAGCTCGGAGATGTCCCAGTCGAGCTTGCTGGTGGCGAACTTCTGCGGGTCGGCGAAGTCCTCGTCAGTGGGCAGCAGGTCCGGGTGGTCCCACAGCGCGTCGCGGCCCTGCACGCCGCGGGCCTCGGTGACCGCAGCCCACAGCGCGCCCGCTTCGCGGAGGCGGCGCGGGCGCAGCTCGAGACCGACCAGAGCCGCGAAGGTCTGCTCAGCCGGGCCGCCGGCCGCGCGGCGGCGCCGGAACGCCTCGCTGAGCGCGGCGACGGACGGCAACCGGTCGCCGGCCGCCGAGTCGACGACGTGGCCGACCCAGCCCTCGATGAGCGCGAGCGCCGTCTCGAGGCGGGCGAGGCTGGCCTTCTGCTGCGGCGTGTCCTCCGGCGTGAAGATGCCCTCGAGCGCCATGGCCTGCATCGACTCCGGGTCGGTCGGGTCGACGCGGCTCATCGCCTCCTCGATCGCCTCCCGGTTGACCGTGATGCCGTTCGCGTACGTCTCCACCGCGCTGAGCACGTGCGCGCGCAGCCACGGCACGTGCTGGAACAGTCGCTGGTGGGCCGCCTCGCGCAGCGCCACGTAGAGCCGGACCTGGTCCTCGGGGATCTCGAGGCCGTCGCCGTACGTCTTGATGTTGGACGGGATGAGCGCGGCGGTGCCGGCCGGGCCGAGCGGCAGGCCGATGTCGCCGGCCGACAGCACCTCCGCGGCGAGCTGGCCCAGCGCCTGGCCGAGCTGGCCGCCGAAGAGCGCGCCGCCGAGCGTGGCGACCATCGACTGCATCGGGCCGAGCTGGGCGCGGGCCTCCTCGGGCACGAGGTCGCCCATCGCGCCGACCATGCGGCCCGCGATCGGGTCGCACAGCTTCTTCCACACGTCGAGGGTGTTGTACACCCACTCGTTCCTGTTCCAGGCGGTCGCGTCGCGGATGCCCGAGGGCAGCGCGGACGCCGGGTCGAGCCACAAGTCGGCGAGGCGCAGTGCCTCGGAGACGGCATTGTGCTCGTACATGTTCACCGACGGGTCACCGGTCGCGCTCAGCTGGCTGGCGGCCACCTGGCGCGCCAGATCCCAGTTGACCGGGCCACTTCCGGGCGCGGCGAACATCTGCTGCAGCTGATTCATGAACTGCTGCATCTGCTGCGGGTCGGAGGGATCGGGCGGCTGGGCGCCCGGCAGGCTGAAGCCGAACGGGATATCAGGCACGTCCCCAACCGTACGCGCGTCAAGGCGCTTCGGGACCAATGCCGGTGTCAGCTCAGAGAGAACTCAGGGTCGGTTGGTACGGTCACGCGCATGAGACGTCGCGGTGTCACGGTCATCCTCGGCGCCCTGATCACCGCACTGCTGGCAGTCGGAGTCATGGCCTTTCCCCTGCCGTACGTGGTGCTCAAGCCCGGACCGACCGTGAACACCCTCGGATCGGACAACGGCAAAGAGGTCATCCAGGTGACGAAGGCCCAGACCTCGACCAGTAAGGGTCAGCTCCGGCTGACCACCGTAGGGGTGCAACCCAGCGTGGAGCTGGTCTGGGCCATCCGGGGCTGGTTCAGCAACGAGCAGGCGGTCGTGCCGCGCGACCTGATCTACCCGCCGGACCGCAGCGAGCAGCAGGTGGAGCAGCAGAACGCCGAGGAGTTCAAGTCCTCGCAGTCCAGCGCCGAGACCGTCGCGCTGCGCAAGCTCGGCTATCCCGTGCAGACATACGTGACGCAGGTGACACAGGACGGGCCGTCGGCGGGACGGCTGGAGAAGGACGATGTCATCACCTCGGTCGACGGCGTGGCGGTGACCGGGCCGGCGAAGCTCACCGAGCTGATCCAGTCCAAGCCCGCGGGGACCGGCCTGACCATCGGCTACACCCGGGACGGCAAGACGGGGACCGTGAAGATCGTCTCGGACAACCTGGAAAGCGGCCAGAAACCGCGCATCGGCGTCGGCATCGGCTACCGCCAGCCGCACCCGTTCACCGTGACCATCGACCTGGACGAGATCGGCGGGCCCAGCGCGGGGCTGATGTTCACCCTCGGCATCATCGACAAGCTCAAGCCCGAGGACCTGACGGGCGGCAAGATCATCGCGGGTACGGGCACGATCGACGACCAGGGCGACGTGGGACCCATCGGCGGCATCCCGCAGAAGCTGGTCGGCGCCCGGGAGGCCGGCGCCCAGCTCTTCCTGGTCCCGATCGACAACTGTGCCGAGGCGCTGCGCAACGCGGTGCCCGGCCTGCCCATGGCCGAGGTCGCGACTGTGGATGACGCCCTGACCGCCCTGCAGACCTTCACCAGCGGCGGAACGCCGAAACCGTGCACGGCCACATGACTTGTCCACAGGCACCAGAGCGGAACGACGCAACACCCTAAAGTGAAGAACCGGTCTTGAAAACTTAGTGGGGTTCACGGTGGTCATGCGTAACAGTCCTCTACCGAGGATGAGCCGGCGCGGTCGCGTGACCGTCGGCGTCCTCGTGGGGGTTTTCCTTCTCTTTACGCTGCTCGGCTGGGGCATCGACGCGTACACCGACTACTTGTGGTACGACGAGGTCCAGTTCACGGAGGTCTTCACGGGCGTCCTGCTGACCCGGCTCCTGTTGTTCCTCGCGATCGGCCTCGCCATGGCGCTGATCATCGCGGGCAACCTCTACCTGGCGTACCGGCTGCGGCCCCTGCTCCGCCCGCACTCCGCCGAGCAGGCCACCCTCGAGCGCTACCGCATGGTGATCCAGCCGCGGCTGGGCACGTGGATCGCGGTCGTCGCCGTCGTCATCGGGTTCTTCTCCGGCCTGTCCGCGCAGAGCCGCTGGAAGGACTGGATGCTCTTCCAGAATTCCCAGCCCTTCGGCGTACGGGATCCGCAGTTCAACGTGGACATCGGCTTCTACGTCTTCGACTACCCGCTGCTGCGCTACCTGCTCGGCGTGGGCTTCACGGCGGTCGTGCTGTCGGTGATCGGCGCGCTCGCCGTGCACTACGTGTTCGGCGGCGTACGGCTGCAGGGCGTCGGCGACCGGATGACGTCGGCCGCCCGCGCCCACCTGACCACGCTGGTGGCGGTGTTCGTGCTGCTGAAGGCGGTCGCGTACATCCTCGACCGGCGCGCGCTCCTGCTCGAGCAGCACGTGTCGCCCGGCCTCTACGGCGCCGGCTACACCGACGTCAACGCGTTGCTGCCGGCCAAGGAGATCCTGGCGTACATCTCGATCGTGGTCGCCATCGCGATCATCGTGTTCTCCAACGCGGTCATGCGGAACCTGGTCTGGCCCGGCGTCTCGCTGGCCCTGCTCGCCATCTCCGCGGTCGCGATCGGCGGCATCTACCCGCTGGCGGTGCAGAACTTCCAGGTCCAGCCCAGCCTGGCGGACAAGGAGGCGCCGTACATCGCACGGTCGATCCAGGCCACGCGCGCGGCCTTCGGGCTCGGGGACACGCAGGTGACCCCGTACGCCGCGGAGAGCGTCGTACCGCCTCCGGCGCTGGCGACCAACGCCAGCGCGCAGAACATCCGGGTCATCGACCCGCAGCTGGTCTCCGAGGCGTTCACGCAGTCGCAGCAGGTCCGTGGCTTCTACGACTTCGGCCCCAAGCTGGACGTGGACCGCTACACGGTGGCCGACAAGACGCAGGACTACGTCGTCGGCGTCCGTGAGATCAACGACCGCGCGCTCACCCAGCAGCAGCAGAACTGGCTCAACCGGCACACCGTCTTCACCCACGGGTACGGGCTGGTCGCGGCGCCCGCCAACCAGTCGTGCGGCGGGCTGCCGTACTTCGTCTCCGGCTTCCTCGGCGGGGGCGCCCAGACCGCCAACTGCTCCTCGCCGTCCGAGCAGATCAAGGTCGACCAGCCGCGCATCTACTACGGCGAGCAGTCCAGCGAGTACGCGATCGTCGGGCAGGCCGACAAGGACAAGAACGTGGAGTTCGACCGGCCGCAGCCCACGGACAGCAACGCCGAGCAGCGCTACACGTACGACGGCCAGGGCGGCGTCCCGATCGACTCGTTCTTCCGCCGGCTGGTCTTCGCGATCAAGAACACCGAGAGCAACTTCCTGCTCTCCGACGCGGTCAACAGCGAATCGCGGGTCATGTACGTCCGCGACCCGCGCTCGCGCGTCGAGAAGGTCGCGCCGTTCCTGACCATCGACGGGGACCCGTACCCGGCCGTCGTCGACGGGCGGATCAAGTGGATCCTCGACGGGTACACGACCGCGGCGACGTACCCGTACGCGCAGCGGATCAACCTGCAGGAGGAGACGCAGGACGAGCTCACCAACCGGGGCACGTTCGCGCTCGCCCGCGACAACGTCAACTACATGCGCAACTCGGTCAAGGCGACGGTCGACGCGTACGACGGCACGGTGACGCTGTACGAGTTCGACGATCAGGACCCGGTGCTGAAGGCGTGGAACAAGGCGTTCGGCGGTGACCTGATCACCCCGAAGGCGCAGATCCCGGCGTCGCTGGAGGCGCACTTCCGCTACCCGTCCGACCTGTTCAAGGTGCAGCGCAACTTGCTGACCAAGTTCCACGTCACCGACCCCGCCGACTTCTTCACCGGCAACGACTTCTGGGCGGTGCCCAACACGCCGGACGGCTCCGAGCAGAAGAAGCAGCCGCCGTTCTACCTGAACGTGCAGCTGCCGGGGCAGGACGCCACCCGGTTCCAGCTCACCTCGGCCGTCACCCCGAGCAACCGGGAGAACCTGGCGGCGATGATCTCCGGCTCGTACGTCGACGGCAAGCCACGGCTGGAGGTCCTCGAACTGCCGGACGAGACCGCCATCCCGGGCCCGGCGCAGGTGCATCAACAGATGACCAGCAACGGTACGGTGCGGCCCGAGCTGAACCTGCTCCAGACGAACAACCAGGCGCAGGTGCTCTTCGGCAACCTCATCTCGTTGCCGGTCGGCAACGGCATGCTCTACGTCGAACCGGTGTACGTGAAGAGCGGCCAGCAGTCCAACGCGGCCCCGCTGCTGCAGAAGGTCCTCATGTCGTACGGCGACGGCGGCCGGTACGCGGTCCTGGCCAACAACCTCCAGGACGGCCTGAAGGCGCTCGTGGCACAGGGCAAGAACCAGCAACCGCCCACATCCACGCAGAACAACAACCCGCCGTCCGGCACGCAGCCACCGGCCAACAGCCAGCTGACCCAGGCGGCTGCGGACCTCGACAAGGCCATCGCGGACGTCAAGGCGGCCCAGCAGTCCGGCGACTTCGCCCGGTACGGCCAGGCGCTCCAGGCGCTCGACACGGCGATGAACAACTTCCAGAACGCCCAGAAGGCGGCCAACACGCCGGCCACGCCGTCGGCGGGACCCTCGACGCCGCCATCCACGCCGGCCTCGACGCCTCCATCTTCGGTGGCGCCCACGCCTAGCGGTGGGTGACGGTTTCTCGTCAGTGTGTGCGGCCCGCCGGGGATTCTCGGCGGGCCGCTTCGTTTCCTGGTCGGCCCGCGCTCCGGCGGGCCGCTTCGTTCCTCGGTCGGCCCTGGTGCGCCGGCCGCTTCGCTCTCCCGGCCAGCCGTTTTGTCGGCCGGCCGCTCCACCTCTCGGGCCTGGTTTCCGCCCGGCCGCCGGCAGGTGTGGGGAGCGTTACGGGGGGTCGTTTTGCAGGCGCCGGAGCCGCACGCTAGGGTTGAGCTACCGACGCGGGGTGGAGCAGCTCGGTAGCTCGCTGGGCTCATAACCCAGAGGTCGCAGGTTCAAATCCTGTCCCCGCTACGAGATGAAGTGCAGGTTGAAGGCCCGTCACCCAGCTGGGTGACGGGCCTTTCGCCATATGGTGGTCGCTTCACCATTCCGCCGGGGCGTCTTCGGATTGCCGCGGCGTTTTCGGATCGCCGTGGCGTCTCGGATTGCCGTGGCGTCTCGGATTGTTGTTTCGGCGAGGTCGCCTGGCCTGCGGATCGCTTACGCGGCGGCTTCGCGGCCCGGCACCAGCATCACCTTTCCGTGCGGGTTGCCCGACAGGCTGAGCGCCACCGCGTCGCGCCATTGCTCCAGCGGGTAGGCCCTCGCGATCGGGAGATGGAATGCACCCTCGGCGGCGAGGGATGCGTACTCCGGCAGGAGCTTGGCGGGCGGCGTCAGGCCGGGCCGTAGCTCGTCCAGGTTGACGCGGGCGCCGAGCCGGCGGGCCTCCTCGTGGTTGCTGATCGTCATGACGCGCCGGGGATCGCCGCCCGCCAGCGCGATGAGGTCCGGCATGGTGCCCGGGCTGGGGCGGGGCGTGTCCAGCACGAGGTCGACGTCTTCACCCCCGGTCAGCGCGCGTACGCGGTCGGGCATGCCTCTGCCGTACGGGGTGACCCGAGCGCCGAGCTGCTCCAGGTCCGCGGCGAACGTGGGGCCGGCGGTGGCGACGACGCGCGCACCGAGACGCAGCGCGATCTGCACGGCGGCGTAGCCGACCATGCCGCCTGCACCGTGGACGAGGAGCGTGGCGCCCGGTTCGACGCGCATCGTCTCGAGGGTCCAGGCGGCCGTCTGTACGACCATGGGCAGGGCCGCCGCCTGCACCGGGTCGAGGCCGGCGGGCACGCGGTACCAATTGTTCAGCAGGGCCACGTCGGCCGCTCCGGCGCTCGGCTGCTCGATGAAGTCGGCGGTGCCGAAGACGACGGCGCCCACCCCGGCCGTCTCGTTGCGGGTCCCGGCGTGACCGCCGCGGTTGCCCACTCCGGCCCTTTCGGTGCGAGAGCTCGCCGGCTGCCCGGCATCACCGCCGCTGTCCGACGCTTCCTCCTCGCGGGCCGCATCGATGTCACCGACCACGTCGATAACCCCGGCCGCGTCGATAACCCCGGCCGCGTCGATGTCACCGACCGCGTCGATGATGCCGGCCACGTCGTAGCCGATGCCGCGGGGCAGTGCGCCCGGGAGGAAGCCACGGCACAGTTCCCAGTCCGCGGGGTTGAGTCCCGTGGCGAGGACTCGTACGCGAACGCGGTTCTTCGGTGGGTCTGGTATCTCGATCCGCTCTTCTTGCAGGACGGCGAGTGGCTCGCCGGTCCGGTGGAAGCGGATGGCGCGGGACGGGACAGCCGGCATGATGTCTCCTCGAGGTTGTGTCAGTGACTGACCTTATCACCGTAACGACAGTGACTGACACAACCTAGGATGTGCCCATGCCGAGAAGTGGTGCCGAGGCGCGGGCGAGACTGCGTGAGGCAGCGTTGGACCTGTACGGCGAGTGCGGCTATGACGCCACGACCACCGCCGAGATCGCCGCCCGGGCCGGGGTCACCGAGCGGACCTACTTCCGGCATTTCCCCGACAAGCGCGAGGTGCTCTTCGACGGCGAGGCCGAGCTGCGCGAGGTCATGACCGGCGCGATCGCCTCGGCTCCCGGCAGCCCCGCACCCTTGGCGCTGGTGCTGCAGGCGTATGTGGCGGCGGTGCCGCTTTTCGTTGCCGGCCGTCCCGTGGCCGAGCGGCGGGCGAAGATCATTGCCACGTCTCCCGCATTGCAGGAGAGGGCACATGCCAAGCGGGATGCCGTGACGGATGCGCTGATCGGTGCCTTGCAGGATCGCGGGATTGCTGAGCCTACGGCGCGTCTGGCCGCGCGAGTGGGCGCTGCTGTCTTCGAGCGGGCCGGCCGGGAGTGGGACGGTGCGTCGGGCTCCGACCTGACGGCGCTGATCGGGCAGGCTGCTGACGAATTGCGTGAGTTGGCCTGAAGGCCGGTGGCCGAGGGTGCCGCGCCGGTAAGGGCGCGCAGCGGGCGCCGTGCCGGCTGGAGATGCGCAGCGGGCGCCGTGCCGGCTACGACCGCGGTCGCGGGTGAGGTCAGCGCTGGGCCGGTGGTCGGCGGATGGACCGTACGTTCGCTTCGACCGGCTGGCTCTCCGTGGCCACGCGCATGCCGTTCAGGTAGCCGTCCGTCTCCCGCTGCTCGCCGTACTCCGCGAGCCGCTCGCTGATGGCCTGCCATTCCCGTTCGCGGTCCGCGGCGAGCGCCGTGCGTACCTCGGCGAGCAGGTCCTTCATCTGGTCCTCGTCCACGGTTCCGCCCTGCTCGGGGGAGAGGCGGCTGAGGATCTGGTCGCGGGAGAAGGCGACGAGGACGGCGAGCCAAGCCAGGACGAACATGCCGGTCACCACGACCAGGACCGCCACGCCCTGGAAGTTCGGGGGCGGGCCCGGTGGCACGCCGGGGATGCCGGGGGGTGGGCCGGGGCGTTCCGGGAAGCCGACGATGAGCGTGACGACCAGGGCGCCCGTCGCGGCGATGGCGACGATGAGGCAGGAGATGAGGAGTTTGCTCATCTGAAGGTGCAGCCCACTCGCGGCGGATCCGTGGTCGGCTTTGGCCCGCGCTGTCATGATGCCGAGATTACGGATGTCGGGCGCGTCACGCGAATGGCAGTTACGCGGTGCGTCGCCGGCGGAGCGCCTTCCGGTATGGATCGATCATCCGATCGAGGACGGTCTCGAGCGCCCGGCGGTCCTCCGCCGGGATCGGGGAGTCGTCGGCGAGCATGCGGGCCAGCTCGTGGACCAGCGGGTGGGTCGCCGGCGGCTGGGGCTGTGGACCACCCACCCGATCCGGGTACGCCGCGAGCACCAGCTCGTTGATGCTCCGGCCGAGCACGGGCGCGATCCGCTCGATGGACCGGATGGTGGGCCGCTGCTCCCCGCTGAGCCAGCGCAGCACCACGGACGGATCCATGCCGACGGCGCGGGCGAAGTGGGTGGGCGTCGGGAAGCGGGCGGCCTGGATCGCTTCCTTGAGGTAGCCGCCGAAGCTCATCGGCACAGCATAAGCGGCTTGCGACACCGCGCGGCGATTGGTTGAAGGGCACTGTGCTGATAGCGTCATTGGTTGGAAAGCCAATGGCCCGGGCCGCCACCCGTCGCTGCACGCCCGAGAGAGAGGTCGTGTCTTCGTGGTGCAGGTAACGATCATCATGCTCGCCCTGGTGGGCCTGGCGGTGCTGACCGCCCTCGGCGTGCTGCCGACGCGCACCCGACGGTCGCCGCACGACACGCCACCTGCGGCGACGCGGCCCGACGGGCCGGATGGCGTTCTGGCCCCGACGCGACCGGCGCCTCGTCCGCACCTGCCTGCGGTGGCGGCCGCGGCAGGTGCGGGTCCCATCCCGGTTGTCACCCGGTCACCGGCACGACCGGAGTCACCCGAACGGGTGAACGCGGTCGAGGAGCCGAGGAGCCGGGTGAGCCCGGCCGCCCGCCGAGCCGCCGCGAACAGCGGGGCCAAGAGGTTCGACGCGGCCCGCGGAATGAGCGCCGCCCGCCTGCGGTGAGCGGCCGCGCCGGCCGAGGGGTGCGCGGCCGCGTCGGCCAAGGGGTGCGCGGCCGCGCCGGCCAAGGGATGAGCGGCCGCGCCGGCCGAAGGTTAAGCGGGCGGCCGGCCCAGCGACAGGCGATCGGCTGGCAAGGTGCGGAAGGGCGACCGCGCAGGAGGAGAGACAGCGGCACTCGGAGCGGGAAAGACGGAAGGCCGGTTCTCGAGTCGAGAACCGGCCTTCCGCACTTTGTAGCGGGGACAGGATTTGAACCTGCGACCTCTGGGTTATGAGCCCAGCGAGCTACCGAGCTGCTCCACCCCGCGTCGGCTCGGCAACGTTAGCACGGCCGCCCGGAGAGCCCGCCCGGCAGGGTGAGGCAGAAGCAGCGCGGCGCCCGCAGAACCCTGCCGGGGAAGCAGGGGCAGGCGGGGAAAGGACAACGCGGCTCCCGGCCGGGGGCGGGCCGGGAGCCGCGTCGGGCTTGTCGGGTCAGCAGTACGTGATGCCGCTGCCGCTGCCCCACTTGCAGGAGTCGATCGACTTGCCGGAGGCCGTACGCAGGTACGCCGTGTCGCCGCCGTTGTTCCAGATGTAGCCGGTGCGGTTCCAGTAGCGGTGCTTCGTGTCGGGCTTGCCGTTCGTGCCCTTGCCGGTGTGGACGTACATGTACTTGCCGGCGCCCAGGCGGTAGTCGCTGCCGAAGGTGTACGTGTGACCCGCCGCGTCGCGTACCGTCCAGCCCTTGAGGTTGATGGTCGCCGAGGTCTTGTTGGTCAGGCGTACCCATTCGTTGTTGAGGCTGGTGTTGCTGCCGGTGTCCGTACCCGGGGAGTTGTACTGGATCTTCGAGAACTGGACGGCGCCCGCCTTGACGGTCGGGGTGGACGGGGTGGTCGGCGCGGGGGTCGACGGGGTTTCGCCGCCGCCGCTGCCCGTGCCGCTGCCCACGTTGATCGCGACGCTCTCGGTCTGGCCCTTGAGCAGGTTGTTCTCGGTGTCGGCGTCGATCACGGCGCGGTAGTACTTGGTGCCGCTGCCCTGACCGGTGAGTGTGGCGCCGTAGATGGCGGCCGGGTCGGAGGTGTAGCCGCTCGCCACGTCGGTCCACACGCCGTTCGCGCCGCGCTGGATGTGCACGCGCAGGTGCGGCTGCGCGGGGTCGGCCGAGACGTTGACGTTGACGGTGCCGTTCTCGGCGGTCAGCGTCATCGACGGCACGATGCCCATCGCGACCGAGATGCGGCGGGACTCGACGCCGTTGACCTTCACGTAGAAGCGGAAGCCGGAGTCGAGGAGCCGGTTGATCGACCAGGTGCCGGAGCCACTCGCCTTGGTGGTGACGTAGCCGCCGGTCGCGTAGTCGGGCGACGGGTAGAAGTCGTTGAAGATGTACGCCGACTCGTACAGTTCGACGGTCGCGCCGGCGGTGGCCGTACCGGTGAGGGTGATCGTCCCGTATCCCTGGCGGCTCGCCGGGGCCGAGATCGTCGGTGTGTCGGCGGCCGCCGCGGGGGCGGCGAGGCCGACGGCGGCGGCGAGGCCGAGGGCGACGAACAGGGCCGTCTTGCGTGCACGCATCAGCAGGGTCTCCTTGAGCGTTCGGGGGCGGTCACCGAAGCCTAGATAGAATGACTGTGCGTAGTCACCCGTACGGACGGTCCTGGTTATTGGCTGGTAGGACGATCGGGGCGGCGACTCGCAGTTACTTTCGGTCACCGCAGGCGGTCGCGGCAGGTAAGGGGTGAATCGGATATCGTGGGGCGGGTCAGGGGAGAGAGTGGGATGACGGAGCTGGTGCTGCGCGCCGACTGCAGCCGGTGTGTGGGGCTGTGCTGTGTCGCGCCCGCATTCGCCAAATCGTCGGATTTCGCCATCGACAAACCGGCCGGGCGGCCCTGCCCCAACCTCGGCGACGACTTCCGCTGCGGCATCCACGACCGGCTGCCGGAGAAGGGCTTCCCCGGCTGCGTCGTCTTCGACTGCTTCGGCGCCGGCCAGCACCTCACCCAGGTGACGTTCGCCGGCCGGGACTGGCGTACGCCCGGCGTCGCCGGCCCGATGTTCGCGGCCCTGCCGGTCATGCGCCAGCTGCACGAGCTGCTCTGGTACGTGACCCAGGCGCTGGACCTGCCCGCGGCCCGCCGGGTGCATCCACGGCTGCGGGCGGCGCTCGACGAGACCGTCCAGCTCACCAGGGGTACGCCCGAGGAGCTGATGGCGCTCGACGTGGATGCCCACCGGGCCAGGGTGAACCCGTTGCTGCAGAAGGCGAGCGAGCTCGTACGCGCCCAGGCGGGTGGCCGGCGTCCCGATCACCGGGGCGCCAACCTGATCGGCCGCCGGATGCGCGGCGCCGCGTTGCGGGGAGCCAGCCTGCGGGGCGCGCTGCTGATCGGGGCGGACCTGCGCGACGCCGACCTGCGCCTGGCCGACTTCACCGGCGCCGACCTGCGCGGCGCGGACCTGCGCGGAGCCGATCTGACCGGGGCGCTGTTCCTCACGGAGTCGCAGCTCACGGCCGCGGTGACCGACGGGACCACCCGGTTGCCTCAGCCGGCGGTGTCCTCGAGGCGGTAGTAGCGGTCGGTGTCGGGCCACAGCGGTGCCGGCGTGCGCGGCGCGGCGGCCAGTCGCCGGCGACGCGCGAGCCACCACCACGCCGCGCCCGCGCCGGTGAGCACGAGGACCGCCGCGGAGGCGATGAGTGCCCAGATCCACCAAGCCGGCCCGCTCGCGGCCGGGGTGAGGCCCTGAGCGGGCGCCGACTCCGGGACGGTGGCAGTGACGGTGGGCAGCGGCCCGGTCTGCACGCCCACGCCCTCGGCGTCCGCCGGGAGCTGCAGGATCCACCCGGGCAGGATCGACTCCGGCTTGGTGAGCCGCAGTCCGTCGGGCTGCAGCCGGCCCCGGTTGAGCGCGAAGATCTCCTCGTTGCGGTCGCCGGAGCCGAGGAAGCGCTGGGCGATCTCGAAGAGGAACTCCGGCTCGCCGTTGAACTGGTTGCGCACCACGTAGTACTTCACGGCCGCGGCGTCGGCTGAAGGAGCCGGGGTGGCTGCGAGAGCCGGGGCCGCAGCGCGCGCCGGGGTGGCGGCGAGCGCCGGGGTGGCGGCGAGCGCCGGTGGGGCCGCGACGGTGGTCAGGGCGGCGAGCAGGAGAGCGACGAGCACGCGGCGAAGCATCGACCGTCCTTGATGGGAGTGGCTGCTGAGGCGAGCGTACGGCCGCCCCGGCCGCCCCGGCCCGCTTTCTTCCCGGACGCACCAGCGAAACGCGCCCGTGCGCACCAACCCCTAGGATGAATTTGTCGATCGGCCGAGAGCTGGAGTGTGCCAGTCATGCAGGTGCCCGGGCTCGTCTGGACGCTCACGGTGGCCGGGATCATCGGCCTGGTCCTGTTCGACTTCTACTTCCATGTCCGGCGCGCGCACATCCCGTCGCTGCGCGAGGCCGCGATCTGGTCCTCGGTGTACGTCGGTCTCGCCGTCGTCTTCGGGCTCGGCGTGCTGGTGTTCGGCGGCCGCGACATGGGCGCCGAGTACTTCGCCGGCTGGGTGACGGAGAAGGCGCTGTCGGTCGACAACCTCTTCGTCTTCCTCATCCTGCTGGGCAGCTTCAAGGTGCCGCGCGCCGACCAGCAGAAGGTGCTGCTGTTCGGCATCGTCGTGTCGCTGATCGCCCGGACCGGCTTCATCTTCCTCGGCGCGGCCCTGATCAACTCGTTCGCCTGGGTCTTCTACCTGTTCGGGCTCGTGCTGCTGATCACCGCCGGCAACCTGCTGCGGTCCGACCAGGGCGACGAGCGCTCCGCGGACAACATCATCATCCGGGTGGCGCGCCGGTTCCTGCGGACGTCCGACGAGTACGACGGCGACAAGCTTTTCACCGTACGCGACGGGCACCGCGTCATGACCCCGATGCTGCTGGTCATGGTGGCCCTGGGCGGCACCGACATCCTGTTCGCGCTCGACTCGATCCCGGCGATCTTCGGCCTTACCCAGAGCGTCTACCTGGTCTTCACCGCGACCGCGTTCTCACTGCTCGGCCTGCGCCAGCTCTACTTCCTGCTGGACGGGTTGCTGGACCGGCTCATCTACCTGTCGTACGGGCTGGCGGCGATCCTCGCGTTCATCGGCGTGAAGCTCGTCCTGCACGCGCTGCACGAGAACAACGTGCCGTTCATCAACAGCGGGGATTCCGTCGAGGTGGTGGAGATCAGCACGGTGGCGTCGCTGGGCGTCATCATCGGCGTCCTGACCATCACCGTCATCGTGTCGCTGCTGAGCCCCAAGGGCCGGGCGCAGACGTACGTGGCCGCGGCGCGCCGGCACGCCCTGGAGTACCTGGACATCGAGACGGACCCGGCGTACTGCGACGAGATCTTCCACAAGCTCGTCGTGGAGGAGGAGCGGATCAAGGGGCTGCCGCCCAAGTACCGGGCCCGGATCCGTCAGGAGCAGGAGCTGATGGAGCTGCTCCAGCGCACGCACCGGCTGCACGAGCAGCGGCTCGCGGCCGGCGTCTGCTTCGTCCCGGCCCCCGAGCCGGCGGTCCAGGCGTAGCTCGGCCCGGCACGGCCGAGCCGCCGCAGCCGATCCCAGCCGGCCGTCGCCCGCAGCCGGCCGTCGCCCGCCGGCCGCCGCGCGCAGCCGGCCGCCGCGCGCAGCCGGCCGCCGCGCGCAGCTGGACGGGTCAGCGGCGGTGGCCGTGGGGGGTCGTGCCGGGCTCGCGCTCGGGGCGGCGGACCGTCGCCTTGCCCTTGGCGGAGTTGGCCGCGAAGCGGGCCGATGCGCGACGGACGCGTTCCGCGCGGGCCGACAGGTCGCGGGTGGGCTGGTCGGAGCGGTCCACCACCTCGGCGCCGGACACCAGGTTGGCCACGCGGGCGGCCAGCTCGGCGGCGCGGGTCGCCAGATCGGGGTGGGCCTGGTGGACGGCCTCCTCCGCCGCGGCGGCCTGCAGGGCGCGGGCCTCGTCCGCGGCCAGGCCAGGGCGGTGACCCGGCAGGCGCGCCGGTCCGGCCGTCCCGACCGCGTGCCGGGCGGGCGCGGGCGCCGGCTCGGGAAGGTGGTCGAGCGGCGGGACCTCGGCCGGGGCGAGGCCGTCGGACAGCTGCGGGTCCAGGTAGAGGGCCGCTTCCGGGGCGGGCTCGGCGGGCGTCGCCGCGTGCGGCACCGGCAGCGCGCCGAGCAGCGAGATCGTCTGGCCGTCGCCGCCGTGGAGGCTGGTGAACTCCGGCCCGATCAGCAGGCGCGACAGCATCCGTGCCTGCGGCGTGGTCAGGCCGAGCTTCTCCGCGTTGTCGACCCGGAAGCGGGCGATCCCGTGCCGGATGACGTTCGCCAGGCGGTCGGCCTCGCGCACCTCGGTCACGTCGCCGCCGGCGAACACCAGGGCCGGGAAGGAGCCGTCCGCGCCGCCGCACACGAGCTGGACCTGGGTGGCCACGGCGGGGCGGCCGGGGGTGCGGGAGCCGGGCTGCACGCGCAGATGCTGCGGGTAGAGCCAGCGCAGCTCGCCCGAGGTGATCTCGAGGTCGTCGGGGGAGTCGGAGGTGGTGTGGGCGTACAGGATGCGGTGGTCGGTGACGAGGACCTCGGTCGACTCCGGCAGCGTCCAGCGCGGGAGCGAGGCGGCGCGGTCGAAGGCGTATTCCGCCACGGCGCAGCGGCCGCGCCACAGCTCGCGCTCGCCACCGTGCAGCGGCCCGAAGATGTCAGGGGCCGGCGGAGAGGTTGCGGGCCGGGCGGCGGACGAGGGCTGAATATATGCGGGCTGGTGGGCCGGGAAGGTCGGGTCCAGCATGCCCTCGATTAGATCGGGGAGCGCCCGGCCCTACAAGTCGTGGAACTGTCGGATTGCCGCATGGAGCAACGACGGTCCGCACGTGCTGAATCGATTGAACCTTCGGCGGACGTGAGCCGTACTCGGATCTAGGGTCGCGCGCTGAACAGGCCCTCGGGCGGCGCCGGGGACGCCACCGCGTCGGCGTCCGTGGCCGGCCGGCGGCCGCCGGTGAATCGATCCAGGTCGGTCTCCACCCGGCCGGGGAACCAGTCGCCCGCCGCCCGCCGGCTCAGCTCCGCGACCGGGGGCGGGGTCCGCCCGGCGAGCACGACGAGGTTGCCGAAGCGGCGCCCGCGCAGCACCGCGGCGTCCGCGACGAGGCAGGCCTGCGGCAGCGCGGACCGGATCGTGGCGACCTGGGTACGCGCGTACGCCAGCGGCGGCCCGTCGGCGACGTTGGCGATCAGCCACCCGGTGGGCGCCAGCACCCGCGCCACCTCCCGGGCGAACTCGGCCGACGCGAGGTGGGCCGGGGTGCGCGCGCCCGCGAACACGTCGACGATGACGACGTCGTACCCGGCGTCGCGCATGCCCGTCACCGCCTCGCGCGCGTCGCCGACGCGTACCCGGATCTTCGCTCGGGGGTCCCAGGGCAGCGCGCCGCGCACCAGCTCGACCAGCGGGCCGTCGATCTCCACCACCCGCTGCGGCGACCCGGGCCGGGTCGCCGCGATGTAGCGGGGCAGCGTCAGCGCACCGCCGCCCAGATGGAGGACGCGCAGCGGCGCGCCCGGCGCCGCCAGCAGGTCGATCGCCGCGGCCATCCGGCGGATGTACTCGAACTCGAGGTGCGTGGGGTCGCCGAGGTCGACGTGCGACTGCGGGGCGCCGTCGAGCAGCAGCGTCCATCCGTCCGGTCGATCCGGGTCGGGCGCGAGCTCGGCGACCCCCGAGCCGACCGTCTCGACCCGCCGTTCACCCCGCCTGCGCTGCGCCACGGCTGCACAGTATGCCGGTTGCGGTTGGGGAGCACGGCGGCCGGAATGCGACGGACCCGGCGCGGGCGGCCGACGACGGTGGATGTGACGGCTACGGACTTCCTGCCCGCTGACCCGTTGCTGCACCTGCTGCGCCGCGCCACGTACGGACCGACCCCGGCCTCGACCGCCGAGATCCGCCGCCTCGGGGCCACCGCCTGGCTGGAGCGGCAGCTCAAACCCGCCTCGATCGCCGACCCGGCCGCCGACGACCTGGTCAGGCGTCTGCCGCTGAGCGGGCTCAGCGTCGATGGCGCCCGCGCGAAGGTGCGCGAGGGCGTGTACAAGATGTACGGCTGGGAGCCGATGTTCGAGCTCGGGTACGCCACGGTGGCCCGCGCGGTCTGGAGCGAGCGGCAGCTCCTCGAGGTCATGGTCGCGTTCTGGTCGAACCACCTCAACGTGGCGAACCCCTCCGGCGACGTGTGGGACAGCCGCCCCGACTACGACCGGACGGTGATCCGGCCGTACGCGCTGGGCCGCTTCGCCGACATGCTGAAGGCGAGCGCCCGGCACCCGGCGATGCTGACGTACCTGGACAACCGGTTCTCCACCCGCGCCGCGCCGAACGAGAACTACGGCCGTGAGCTGCTGGAACTGCACACCGCCGGGCTGGGCTACACCGAGGCGGACGTCAAGGGCGCCGCCCGGCTGTTCACCGGCATGACCGTCAGCTGGGACACCGGCCGCTACCGGTACGACGCCGGCCAGCACGCCACCGGCGCGGTGAAGGTGCTGGGCTTCCGCCACGCCAACGCGACCGCGTCCGGGGGCCAGGCCGCGGCGATGGCGCTGCTGGATCACCTGGCGTCGCACCCGGCCACGGCGAAGCGGATCGCCACGAAGCTGTGCGTACGGTTCGTCGCCGACGAGCCCCCGGCCACACTGGTGACCAAGCTCGCCAAGGTCTACCTCGACAACCGCACCGCGATCGCCCCGGTGCTCCGCGCGCTGTTCGCCTCGCCGGAGTTCGCCACGTCGGTGGGTGCGAAGACCCGGACGCCGTACGAGGACATCGTCGCCACGGTCCGGACCCTCGGGTACGCGCCGGAGAAGTCGGGCACGCAGGGGCTGCGGGCGCTGTACTGGATGACCGAGGCGGCCGGGCAGGCGCCGATGGCGTGGGCCCCGCCGAACGGCTACCCGGACGTGGCGAGCGCCTGGGCGTCGCCGTCCGGCCAGGTCAAGCGCTGGAACGCGCACCTGAGCATCGCCGCGGGCTGGTGGCCGACCACGCTGCAGCGGCCGGCGTCGCCGCTGGCGGAGTACGCGGGCGGCCGCCTGCCGGCCACGTACGGCGCCCTGGTCGACGCCGTCGCGACCCGCCTGCTCGGGCGCACCCTCTCCGCCGCGCACACCGCCGCCCTGACCGCGTTCTACGGCAAGAAACCTGCCAGCCCGCTGAAGGCCGGCGACGCCGCGGCGGGGTGGGCGTTCCCGTACCTGCCCGCGCTGCTGCTCGACTCTCCCTACTTCGCCCTGAGGTGACCGTGAAGACAACCGAGAAATGCGGCTGCCCGGTCAGCCGGCGCAAGCTCCTGGCGGCGGGCGCGGCCGGGCTCTTCGCGGGCCTCGCCGGCGAGCAGCTCAGCACCCAGCTGGCGTTCGCGTCGCCCGGGTACGGCGGGGACGTGTTCGTGCTGCTCTCGCTGCGGGGCGGCTTCGACGGGCTGTCCGCGGTCGTGCCGGCCGGGGACGCCGGGTACTACGCCGCGCGGCCCGGGATCGCCGTACCGAAGCGGCAGTTGATCGGCGGTGACGCGTACTTCGGGCTGAACCCCGCGCTGGCGCCGCTGCTGCCGTACTGGAAGGCCGGGACGCTGGGCGCGGTGCAGGCGGTCGGGCAGCCGGCGCCGAACCGGTCGCACTTCTCCGCCATGGAGGAACTGGAACGGGCCGCGCCGGGCACCTCGATCCGTACCGGCTGGCTGGACCGCATGATGGGCGGGCTGGGCGCGACGGGCGCGTTCGACGCCGTGTCGGTGGGCAGCGCGATGCCGGCCCGGGTGCTCGCGGGCCCGGCCCCGGACCTGGGACTCAGCGCGGTCGACGAGTTCGTGCTCTCCGGGGAGGACAAGAACCGCCCGATGGCGGCCACCATCGCGGCGCTGTACGCCGGGGCCCCGCCGGCCCTCGCGGCCACCACGGCGATGACCACGTCCGCGCTGGCCACCACGGCGCGGCTGAAGGCCACCGGCTACACCCCGGCCGACGGTGCCGCGTACCCGGACACCGACCTGGGCAGGGCGCTCAAGGACGTGGCCCGGCTGATCAAGGCGGACGTCGGCCTGATGAGCGCGTGCGTGGACTCCGGCGACTGGGACATGCACGAGAACCTCGGCACCGCCGCGCCCGGGAAGCGCATGTACGACCACCTCGCGGCGCTCGCGTCGGCCCTCGCCGCATTCGCCCGGGACCTCGGCCCCGGCGGGCTGGGCCGGGTCACGCTGGTGACGATCAGCGAGTTCGGCCGCCGGGTCGGGCAGAACGGATCCGGCGGGCTTGACCACGGGTACGGCAACGCGATGCTGATGCTCGGCGGCGGCGTCCGCGGCGGCAAGGTGCACGGGAAGTGGCCGGGCCTGGCCGCGGACCGGCTCGTCGACGGCGACCTGGCCGTCACGACCGACTACCGGGCGGTGATCGGCGAGATCCTGCGCGCCCGCTGCGGCGTCTCCGACGTGGCGGCTGTCTTCCCCGGAGTGCACCCGTCCACGCTGGGGGTCGTCAAGGCACGCTAGGTGCGTCGCACGGCGAAGCGGGCGTACGTGAAGCCGCCGTCGCGGTGGATCGACAGCGAGTCGCACAGCTGCTGGACCAGCCACAACCCCATGCCGCCCACCGTGCTCGGGTCGGGCAGCAGGTAGCCGGCCAGCGGCTGGGGCGTGCCGGGGCCGTCGTCGATGATCTCGCCGACCACGGCGTCGTCCAGCACCCAGATGCGCAGCTCGCGGCGCTCGCCGCCATGCCGGATGCCGTTCGTGGCGAGCTCGCTGACCGCGAGGGCCAGCAGCTCCGCGCGATCGGGCGGAAGCCACCCCTCCGCCGACGCGCGCTGCCGCATGGCCACGCGCAGCTCCGCCACGGTCTGCGCGATGGGCACGGTCAGCAGCGGATTGCCGGTGACCGGCCAGAGCGGCTCGGGCGTGACGGTGAGGAACTGCTCGGGAGCTTCGTATCCGGCGCTGTCGCGCCAGTCGCCGTCGTGCAGCCGGGGGTGGGTGCGTCCGGCGGCGGCCAGGACGGTCGTCGGCAGGCGGGAGCGATCGTACGGGCACAGCAGATGGCCGTGGAGCTCGGCGAGGCTGCGGTTGAGCGCCGCCTCGAAACGCACCCACGAGTCGGCGCCGTCGGCGTACGGGATCTCCCCGATCAGCCGGGTGTACGGCCGTCCGTCGTCGGCCGCGGACCGCAGGATCCGCGCCCAGCCGGCGATCGTGCGCACCGGGCGCACGTACCACTCGTCGGCCGGCAGGAAGCGGACCACCTTGGCGTCGCCGGCCAGGGTGTCGCGCAGGAGCTCGAGCCGGCTCGGGGGCGCGGCCACCGCCACCGCCTCGCCGCGCTCCAGCCCGTCCCGGACGAACCCGGACAAAGTGGAGGCGTACGCGGAATCGCCGTCATAGAGGAACGCGGAGTGGGTGAAAACCACCTGGTCACCTCCGAGTACCGCTGATCGACCACGGTAACACCGTCCCGATCCCGGCCGGGCAGGCGATGGCGGCCGGGGCACCGCTGCGGGTGAAAGCCGGTGCCTGGAAACGTGAAACGCCCGTGCCGTTCCGCCGGGGCGGTCCACACTGGGCGCGATCGACGAATGCGGAGGTGAGTGGTGTCGGGTACGGGCAGCGCACTGGCGGAGATCATCGGTGGTGGGCCGGGGCGGGCGTCCGAGCCACCGGCCACCGACATGACGGCAGTCCTGGCGGCCGTCCAGCACCGGTCCGGGCCGCCGCTGAAGATCCGGCGGCAGGAGTCCGACGAGGGGCCGGCGTACTGGCGCTGGGACTGCGGCAACTGCGGTGAGTACGGCGGCGGCCGGCACCACTCCGACGCCGTGAGCCGGGCGATGCGCCACTGCGCGGAGCACCCGGAGCACCGCTCGTCGCTGCTCCCGCCGGCCCGCTGCCGCGAACGGGACCACCGGCTGGCCGTGCACCCGATGCTGTTCGCCCTGGACGACGACCCGGGGCCCCCGCCGCTCGCCGTCTGACGGGCGAGCCGGCGGGGCCGGGTCATGGGGTCACTGCTGCTGGGTGTCGCCCTCGCCGGTACGCGCCTGCGCCTGGTCGACGCCCTTGTCGATCTGGTCCGAGTACTTGTTGCCGGTGCGCTGGTCGACCTGGTCACCGGCCTTGTCGAGGCCCTGGTCCACCTGCTCGTCGTGCTTGTCGGCGAAGTCCTTGGCCTTGTCCATGAAGCTCATGGCGTCGTCCTCTCCTCGGTGTACGCCTCACGAACTTCCCGGTCAGGGGCCTCGGAAACCTCACTGGCGGGTGTCGCCGTCGCCCGTACGCTTCTGCGCCTCGTCCACGCCCCGGTCGATCTGGCTCGTGTACTTGTGGCCCGTGCGCTTGTCGACCTCGTCGCCGAGCTTCTCCAGCACCTGGTCGACCTGCTTGTCGTGCTTGTCGGCGAACTCCTTCGCCTTGTCCAGGAAACTCATCGGGCCCTCCTCGCGCTCAGCACCCCGGCGATCCGCGCGACCCGCGGATCCTCCCCGATATTCTCCAACGCGGTGCGCAGCGGCATCCTCCAGTTCGGGTACTCATCCGTCGTGCCGGGCAGGTTGGGCTGGTCCAGCTCGCCCAGCACGTCGTAGAGCGAGGCCGTGACGAAGCGCGACGGCGTACGGGCCAGGAACTCGTGCATCGCGACCACGATGTCCTCGGGCGTGCTCTCCGTCGTGATCAGCCCCTCCTCGGTGAGGCGGACGAGCAGCTGCTCGCGGTCCCTGTCGGCGTTCTTGCGTTCGTCCTCGACGGGGCCGGCGAGCTGGCCGAGCTCGGCGCGTACCTTCACCTGCTCGCCGGCGAGGAAGCCCGCGGCGGTCGGCAGGTCGTGGGTGGAGATCGTGGCGAGCGCGTTGCGCTTGTACCGCGACGCCGGCAGGTAGCCCTCGTCCGGATCGTTCTCGTAGTCGCGGGTGAACCACAGCACCGCCGAGCCGAGCATGTTCATGTCCTCGAGCGTCTCGGTGACCACCGGGAGCACGGTGCCGAGGTCCTCGCCGACCACCACGGCGCCGGCCCGCTCGGCCTCCAGCGCGAGGATGCCCAGCATGGCGTCGGGGTCGTAGTGCACGTACGTGCCCTCCGCGGGACCCATGCCCGGCGGCACCCACCAGAGCCGCCACAGGCCGGCAACGTGGTCGACGCGCAGGCCGCCCGCATGCCGGAAGATGCGCCGGAGCATGTCGCGGTACGCCGCGTAGCCGGTGGCGATGAGCTGGTCGGGCCGCCACGCCGCGAGCCCCCAGTCCTGCCCGAGCTGGTTGAACGCGTCCGGCGGGGCACCCGCGTGCACGCCGGCGGCCAGCACGTCCTGCAGCAGCCACCCGTCCGCGCCGCTGGGGTCGATGCCGACGGCGAGGTCATGCACGATCCCGACCGGCATGCCGTGCGCCCGGGCGGCCTCGTTCGCCGCGTCGAGCTGGGCGTTGAGCAGGTCCTGCAGCCAGACGTGGAACGCGACCCGTTCGCCCTTGCGGGCCTCGCGTACCTCCGGGGTGTCCGGCCGGCGCAGCTCCTCCGGCCAGTCGTGCCAGTTGGCGCCGTGCTCCTCGGCCAGCGCGCAGAAGGTCGCGAAGTCGGTCAGGCCCGGGTCGGCGTCCACGTCGATCTCGCCGGCCAGCGGCCAGAGCAGCTCCAGGGCCGTTCGTTTCGCCTCCCACACCGCGGTGTAGTCGATGAGGCCGTCCGCGGTCGGACCGGGCCGCAGCGCGTCGACCCGCGCCCGCAGCTCGGCGTCGGCCCGCCGGTACGCGTCGGTGTCGGCCACCCGCAGGTACAGCGGGTTGGCGAAGCGCCGGCTCGACGGCGAGTACGGCGACGTCTGCACGGGTGTGGTGGGCGTGATGGCGTGCAGCGGGTTCAGCAGGATCAGGTCGGCGCCGTGGCTGTGCTCGACGAACGTCCGCAGGTCGCCGAGGTCGCCCATGCCCCAGGAGGCGGCGGAGTGCAGCGCGTACAGCTGGATCATCCAGCCCCACGCCTCGGGCGGCTCGGGCAGGCGCTGCGGCACGACGACCAGCGTGACCTCCTGGTCGGCGACGGTGAGCCGGTGCCAGCCCAGCGGCAGGTCCGCGGTGATCTCCGTGACCTCCAGCGCGGTGCCGTCCTCCTGGACGATGCTGCCGGGCCCGGGCAGCGGCCTCGACTCGCCCTGCCGCACCACGATCGTGCCGGGCAGCCGCTGCTGCTCCTCCGCGGCCCGGATGGCGGCGAGCTCGCGCTCGATCGAGGCCGGGGACGACGCGTCCACGCCCAGCAGGCCGAGCACCCCGATCACCGACTCCGATGAGACGTCCTTGCGCTCGCGGTGCCAGTCCTCGTACCAGGTCGCGACCCCGTGCGCCTCGGCCAGCGCGGTCAGCTCAGCGTCCAACTTCGCCCCCTATCTGAAGTTCCTGCTGCATACCCTGCCCTGTCCCGGCTATGCGGGGGTACCCGCCCGGCCGGTCTTGCCGAGATCGGCCAGACTGGGTGCCATGTCTTCTGCAGCGAAGTGGTGGGCCCGGTTGAGCGCGGCCGTGACCGGAGTGGCATTGACCCTCGTAGTGCCCGTGCACGCCTGGGCGGCGAGCAAGGGCGTCGACGGCGTCGTCGTGGAGGCGGCGAAGTACCGCCGCCGGCGCAGCGGTTTCGGCTTCTTCCCGATCGTCGGCGGGCTGTGCTGCCTGCTCGTGGTCGGCGGCATCATCCTGGCGGTCGTCCTGATTTCCCGGAACCGCAAACGCCGCTGAGGGGCCGCCCCTACCGTCGAGGGGTGAGGTTGCGGGCAAGCGTCGTCGCGCTGGGCGTGGGGATCGCCGCGGTCTGCACCGTGCCGCTCGTCGTGTCGATGACCGCGGACGCGGCACCGGACGTGTTGCTCTCCCGGACGCACCCGGTGCTCGCGTCCAGCGCCAAGGACGCCGCCCGGACGGGAGCGATGGCCGTCGACGGCGACGTCACGACCCGCTGGACGAGCTCCACCGCGGCCGGCACCCAGTGGCTGCGCCTCGACCTGGGCCGTACGCAGGCGGTCACCCGCGTACGGCTCACCTGGGACAAGGCGTACGCGCGGGCGTACCGGCTGCAGCTGTCCGCGGACGGCGCCACCTGGACCGACATCTACCGCACCCGGACCGGCAACGGCGGTGCCGACGACCTCAAGAACCTGCGCGGTTCGGGACGCTACCTGCGCCTGCTGGCGACGCAGCGCGCGTGGGCCTCGGGATACTCCTTGTTCGAGATGCAGGCGTACGGCCCCGGCCCGGCCGGCCGGATCACGCCCACCACAGCACCCGCCACCGTGCCGCCCGCGGCCACCGGGCTGGCCGACCCCGCGAAGAAGGAGCTGGCCTTCCAGCTGGTCTCCAGCGCGGAGAACTCGACGCTGAACTGGCGCGGGCAGTTCGGCTACCTCGAGGACATCCGGGACGGGCGCGGCTACACCGGCGGCATCATCGGCTTCTGCTCCGGGACCTCGGACATGCTGGCCGTGGTCGCCGAGTACACCCGGCGCTCCCCGCAGAACAAGCTCGCGAGGTATCTGCCCGCCCTGCGGGCCGTCGACGGTTCGGACTCGCACGCGGGTCTCGACCCGGGCTTCCCCGCCGCGTGGAAGGCCGCCGCCGCCGACCCGGTCTTCCGCAGGACGCAGGAGGACGCGCGGGACAGCATGTACTTCGACCCGGCGGTCACCCTGGCCACCGCCGACGGGGTGCGGGCGCTCGGTCAGTTCGCGTACTACGACGCGGCGGTCATGCACGGCATGTCGGGGCTGCGCAGCATCCGCTCGGCCGCCCTGCGCGTCGCGAAGACCCCGAAGCAGGGCGGCGACGAGACGGTCTGGCTGGAAGCATTCCTCGACGCCCGGGTCGCGGAGATGCGCACGGAGGAAGCGCACAGCGACGTCAGCCGGGTCGAGACGGCCCAGCGGGTGTTCCTGCGTACCGGCAACCTCGACCTCGACGCGCCGCTGACCTGGCACGTGTACGGCGACCGCTTCGCCGTGGCGTGAACGGCGGCGGCCGGCGCCCTCTCGGGTCACCGGCCGCCGGGGTGGCTTGACGACGTCAGGCCTTCGTCCACTTCTGGTTGCTTCCGCCGGTGCAGTCCCAGAGGATGAGCGCGGCGCCGTTGGCGCTGTTCCAGTCCTTGATGTCGACGCACTTGTTGGCGGAGACGTTGACCAGGTCACCGGCGCCGGAGAGGGTGAACCGCTGCACCGGGTTGCCGTTGCACGTCACCAGCTGGATCGGCGTGCCGCTGCTGAGCGCGCCGCCGGCCGGGTCCATGCACTTGCCCATCGCCTGCAGGGTGCCGTCGCCGGCGAACGACCACTTCTGCGCGTTGCTGTTGTTGCAGTCGTACATCTGCAGCCGGGAGCCGTCAGCCGGGTTGGCGCCCGGGATGTCGATGCAGCGGCCGCTGAAGTTCGACTTGAGCGCGGTGCCGCCGGTGGCCGGCGGGGGCGTGCTGCCGCCGTCGTTGTTCCAGGCCGACACGCGGACGTAGTCGACGAGCATGGTCTGCGGGAACTGGGTCGTGCCGTCCGGGTAGCCCGGCCAGTAGCCGCCGACCGCCACGTTCAGGATCATGAAGAAGTTGTGGTCGAACACCCACTGGTCACCGCCCAGGTTGGACGGCGTGACCCGGAAGTACTCCGAGCCGTCGAGGTACCAGACGATGAGGTTGGGCGACCAGTCGACCCGGTAGTTGTGGAAGCCGTCGGCCAGCGGGGAGCCGAGCGTACGGTTGCCGCCGATGCCCTCCGCCCCCGAGTAACCGGGGCCGTGCACGGTGCCGTACACGGTGTTCGGGGCCTTGCCGACGTTCTCCATGATGTCGATCTCGCCGGTGTTGGGCCAGCTGTTGCCGCCCAGCATCCAGAACGCCGGCCAGATGCCCTGACCGCGCGGGATCTTGATGCTGGCCTCGAAGCGGCCGTACGTCTGGGAGAACTTGTCCGCCGTGAGGATGCGGCCGGACGTGTACTGGCAGGTGCCGTAGTGGCACTGGTAGCCGGCCGGATTCTCCTTGCGCGCGGTGATCGCGAGGTGGCCCTGCCCGTCCATCGAGACGTTGCTCGTGGAGTTGGTGTAGTACTGCCGCTCGTCGTTGCCCCAGCCGCTGCCGCCGATGTCGAACTTCCACTTGGCGGGGTCGATCGAGGAGCCGGCGGAGCCGTTGAACTCGTCGGACCAGGTGATGCCGCCGATCGCGGCGTCGGCTGTGTCGTTACGGGAGGCGGCGAAGAGGCCGCCCGAGACGGTGACCGCGACTACCGCCGCGGCCAGGAGAACTCGTGCTGCGCGCATGGGGATGTGCCTCCGGGGGAAGAGGTTTGTAACACTCTTAGCAGTCTTTACAAATCGACTGCCGCCAGTCAAGGGAGATCAGTTCCGGAACTCCCCGATAACCGTTTTCCCGCGGAGGTTTTCCCTCAGAGCTTCTTGAAGAGGCTGGGCAGCGCGGTCGGCTCCCAGCCGGGCAGCGAGGTGTGCGCCTCGAGGACCTCGTAGTCGGCACCCTTGAAGGTCACGATCTGGCCGGCGGTGTAGTCGGTGAACGGCTTCCACGCCTGCTTGGCCGGCTTCGACGCGGGCGGCGTCGTGGGCGGGGCGGTCGTGGTGGGCGCGACGGTCGGCTCGGTCGTCGGCGGAGTGGTCGGCTCGGCCGTCGGCTCCGTCGTCGGCGGGGTGGTCGCCGGCGCGGTCGGTTCCTCGGTGG
The DNA here is from genome assembly GCF_016464385.1 of Nucisporomicrobium flavum. Taxonomy (GTDB): domain Bacteria; phylum Actinomycetota; class Actinomycetes; order Mycobacteriales; family Micromonosporaceae; genus Actinoplanes; species Actinoplanes flavus_A. The sequence continues at coordinate 51,305 of NZ_JADMLH010000004.1, forward strand.
GCGCCGAGGTGGTCGGGGCCGCCGCGGCCACGCTCACCGCGTCGACGACCATGCGGGCCGGAAGCTCCGCACGGCGGGCGTCGGTGACCACGAGGCTCAGGGCGAGGCTGAACGGCCGGTCGGTCCCGCCGCGAACCTGCATCTGCCGGACCACGCCGCCGTCGACGGAGAACGTGACGGAGTCGGGCGTCCAGGCGAGCGCGTACGTGTGGAAGCCGTCGCCGACCGGCTCGGTGAGCAGGTCGATGGCGCCGCCGCCCGCGGTGATCACCTCGAACGCCGGCTTGATCCCCTCGTCCGCGGGCGTCTGGATCCGGGCCGAGATCTCGCCCGACTCGCGGCGGAACGTCTGCCGGGACACCAGCCGGGCCGAGGTGAGCCCGCTGCGGCGGCCCTCGCGGGCGGTCAGCAGCAGGTTGCCCTCGCCGTCCAGGCGCGCGTTGCGGGTGCTCTGGCTGAACTGCAGGCCGTCGTCGGAGCGGCTCGTGTCCAGCACCCACTTCTGCGGGTCGACGGTGCTGCCGGCCGCCCCGTCGAAGTCGTCGGTGAAGCTGTCCAGCGAGGTGTCGCCCGGCCAGCCGTGACGCTGCTCGGTGCTGCCCGCGCGGTCGCGCTCCGACGCGTCCGCGCTGTCGTTGCGCGTCGGCAGCCAGATCGCGGTGGCCAGGCCGGCGGTCGCGACGGCGAGCGTGACGACGAGTCGGGGACGCAGCCAGGCGGGCTGCTGCTGCGCGCTGTGTCGCGGCACGGGGGAACCTCCGGGGGAGCGGTGGCGGTGTTGCTGGTGCTTCAGCAGAGACCTAAGAAGATCCAGGGGCAAAGGTCAAGGGTGAATCCGGGCAATTAAAAAAAGATTCAGGTTTTCAGCCGGGGGTGCGGCTCGAGATGCGTACGGCCGTCCCTTCGGGTCCGCTTTTGATCGCGAATGTGTCGGTGAGCTCCCGGACGAGATAAAGGCCCCACCCGCCCGGCTCGTCGGGCGCGGGTTTCCCGTCGCGCAGCCGGCCCACTCCGGCACCGTGGTCGGCGACTTCGCACGTGATGGCGCGCGGTTCGCACCACAGGGTCAGGTGGCCGGTGCCGCCGCCGTGCCGCACGGCGTTGGTCAGCAACTCGTTCACGGCCACGACGAAATCGTCCAGCCCGTCGCCGGTGAGCCCGGCCGCGCCCGCCCGGGCCGCGACGGCATGCCGCAGCGCCGCGACCTGGCTGCGGTCGAACGTCTCGGAGATGAGCACTTCCGTACCGATGTCTTCAGACGGTAGGCGACCCCTGATCATTCCGCTCGGTGAGTAGGGTCGGCCCATGGCGGAATCGAGCGGGCTGCAGACGCCGCTCTGGCGGGCGATCGCGGTGTACCGGATCGCCGCCCTGGTGTACGTGACCATCCTCGTGGTGCAGAACGTCAGCGTGTACGAGCGCCCCGTGCTCGCCTGGCCGGTGCTCGCGCTGACCGCGGGCTGGACCGTGTTCACGACGTACGCGTACGCCGTACCGGCCCGGCGCCGGCCGCCGCTGTTCGTCGCGGACCTCGTCGTCACCATGGCGGTGATGGCGTCCAGCGCGTGGATCGTCGGCCCGGCCGCGCTCAAGGACGGCAAGCCCACCCTCGCCGTCGCCTGGCACGTCGCCCCGGTCATCGCCTGGGCCGTGGCCGGCGGCCGCCGCTGGGGCATCGCCGCGGCGCTCGCCATGGGCGCCACGGACCTGGTGGTGCGCAACCACTACGACCAGGCGGCGTACACGGGCACCGTGCTCATGCTGCTCGCCGCGCTCGCCGTCGGCTACATGGTGGGCATCGCCGAGGTGTCCCAGCGGCGCCTGGAACGCGCGATCCAGATGGAGGCCGCCACGCGGGAGCGGGAACGGCTCGCGCGCGACATCCACGACTCGGTGCTGCAGGTCCTCGCCCTCGTCAAGCGCCGGGGCGCCGGGCTCGACGGGGAGGCCGGGGATCTCGCGCGCCTCGCCGGTGAGCAGGAGGCGGCGTTGCGCACGCTCGTCACCGGGCGTACCGCGGCGCCCGTGGACGCCAACGCTGAGGTCGACCTGATGACGCTGCTGGAGCCGTACGCGTCATCGACGGTGTCGGTCGCGGCACCCGCGGGAGCGGTCCGTCTGCCCGGCCACGCCGCCACGGAGATCGCGGCCGCGGTCGCGGCCGCCCTCGACAACGTCACCCGGCACTGCGACCCCGGCACCAAGGTGTGGGTGCTCGTCGAGGACGAGCCCGGCTTCGTGACGGTCAGCGTGCGCGACGACGGCTGCGGCATCGCGCCCGAGCGCCTCACCGAGGCCGAGCAGCAGGGGCGGCTCGGGGTCGCCCAGTCGATCCGGGGCCGCGTCGCCGACCTCGACGGCACGGTGACGATCACCTCGACGCCCGGCCAGGGTACGGAGGTCGAGCTCCGCGTCCCGCGCCCCTCGATAGGGTGAGCGGCGTGGCAGTCAAGGTGATGGTGGTCGACGACCACCCGATGTGGCGCGACGGCGTGGCGCGGGACCTCGCCGCGGCCGGGTACGACGTCGTCGCGACGACCGGGGAGGGCCGCCAGGCCGTGCGGATCGCCGGCGCCGCCCGGCCCGACGTGGTCGTGCTCGACCTCCAGCTGCCGGACATCTCCGGGGTCGAGGTGATCACCGGGCTGCTCGCGGCGCTGCCGTCGGTCCGGGTGCTCATGCTCTCCGCCAGCGGGGAGCAGCAGAGCGTCCTCGACGCAGTCAAGGCCGGCGCGTCCGGATACCTGCTCAAGTCGGCCGGTCAGGCGGAGTTCCTCGAGGCGGTGGGGCGTACGGCCGCCGGCGACACCGTGTTCACGCCGGGGCTGGCCGGGCTGGTGCTGGGGGAGTTCCGGCGGCTGGCCGTCGAGCCCGCCGGGGACGACGGCATGACACCCAAGCTGACCGAGCGCGAGACCGAGGTGCTGCGGCTCGTGGCCAAGGGGCTGTCCTACCGGCAGATCGCCGAGCGGCTCGTGCTGAGCCACCGGACCGTGCAGAACCACGTACAGAACACGCTGGGCAAGCTGCAGCTGCACAACCGGGTGGAGCTCACCCGCTACGCGATCGAGCAGGGCCTGGACTGACGAGCGCCCCGGCGGCCGTCGCCGCCGGGGCACCCGGGCTCTCAGTGGTAGTTCGGGGCGTTGGTCTCGTGCATGGCCGCCTCTTCCGCCGAGGCGCCGCCGCCGGCCGCCCCCGCGTCGTACGCGACGCTGTCCGGCTCGTCGTCGGTGCCGAAGCCCTCGTCCGACTCGACCAGGCGTCCCACCGGCCGCGGGCTCGCGTCGTCGAGCTGGCCGTCGTCGTACATCGAGACGGGGGAGTTCGGGTCGGACGTCGGGCTCTGGCCCCACACGTCCGCGTCGAGCTGCCGCTGCTCGGGGTCGTCGACCGTCTCGTCGTACGGGTCGCGCCGCGGCGGGAGCGGGTCCTCGGCGCCGACGTCGGGCCGCTCCTGGCTGAGCCGGTAGTCGAGCGATTCGCCCTCGCGCTGCTCCTCGGCGGTGTTGCCGTAGCGGCTGGCGCCACCCGGTCCCACCCCCGCGAGCGCGGCGGGGTCGGGGCCGTCGGCCCAGCGGCCGCTCTCCACCTCGTCGTACGCGTTGGAATCGTCGTCCGCGGTCTCGGGCAGGCCGGACGCCTCCGGATCGGAGACCTCGGTCGGGAAGTCGTCGTCTCGCATACCGTGCAAGCTACCCGCGGGAGCGCCCGGCCATGCCTGTGCCGCGCAGATCGCCCGCCGGCTCCTCGTCGCCCGCGAGCGCGGCCCACACCACCTTGCCGTCGCTCACCGGCAGGCAGCCCCACCGGCTGGCCACCGAGTCGATGAGCAGCAGGCCCCGGCCGCCGTACGAGGTCACCGGCACGGGCTCGCCGGAGTAGCGGGGCACGTCGGGGGAGCGGTCACGCACCGCCACGGTCATCGTCCCGCCGTGCAGCCCGAGCAGGACGACCATGTCCGTGTTCGCGTGCGCCACCACGTTGTTGACCATCTCGGTGACGACGATGCACGCGGGACCGGCCAGGTCGCGCAGCTCCCAGCGCGCGCAGGCCTCGGTGATGAGCTCGCGGGAGCGCCGGGCGGCGCCGACGATGGGCTGGAGCGGTGTGCTCAGGAAGTGGTCGGGGGCGGGATCGCCGAGGGCGGTGAACGCCTCCTCGGGCGTGGACCACGTCGGCAGCCCCAGCCCGTGCCAGGCCCGGGCGTCCCCGGCGGCGCAGACCACGAGGGGTGCGCCCGGCCACTCGGCACCCGCCCGGGCGACGTCGCGCAGCACGGTGACCGCCTCGGGCTCGTCCAGGGAGAGTTCACGCACGTCGACGACCAGGGCTTCCGGCTGCCCGCCCAGGATGTCGAGCAGGGCCGACCGTACGGCGGGGGCGGAGCCCGTGTCGAGCACCCCGGTCAGGCGGACGACCGGGTAGGTCAGCCCGCCGTCGACCCGGTGTCGGACCTCGCTCGGCATGATCACTCCATTGTGCATAACGCGTAGGAAGCTCGCATTGTTGCAGGACTAGACTTTGGCGCGGTATGCACTATTTGATGCATAAGCGAAGCATGGTCATGGGGAGGTCTGTACCCCGCCGGCCGCCGCTCATGCACATCTCATCGAGCGGCCGGGCGCAGGGGTGCCCCCTCCGCCCGTCGCCCGCTCGCGGCCCTGGTCGTCGCGTGGTGGTGCTGCGGCTCGGCGTAGCGGGTCATCGCGATGACCGAACCGAGCGTGACCACGAAGCCGACCGCCGCGAGCCACTCACGCCCCGGATGGATCCGGTCGCCGAGCAGCAGCAGCCCCACGATCGCCGCGGGCACCGCCCCGGCGGCGTCCATCGCGGCGACCGCGGACGTGGTCGAGCCGCGCTGCATGGCCAGGCCCAGCTGGAGCTGACCGACCACCGAATGCGCGATCAGGAGGTAGAGCAGCGGGTTCGTCAGGAAGCCGGAGGCGGAGTGCTCGTTCGCCAGCGGGCGCGCGGCGATGGCCGCCGCCGAGAAGGCGATGCCGGCCAGCGAACCCAGCACGACCGAGCCGGTGGCGCCGTGCAGGCGCACCGCGAAGAAACCGAGCAGGCCGATCACCGCGAGCGCGACCGTCAGCCCGACCACGCCGGTCATGCCCAGCGGCCGTGACGGCGCCGGCTGCGCCGACACCACCAGCGCGGTGATGCCGACCAGCAGCAGCGTGAGCAGCGCCAGCTCGGCGACGGGCAGCGCCCACTTCAGCACGATGACGCCCAGCAGGGCGGTGACGCCGAGCCCCGCCGCTACGCTGGCCTGCACCAGGAACAACGGCAGATCCTTGCGGGCGAGGAACGCCAGCACGAAGCCCAGGACCTGACAGACGACCCCGAACAGATACGTACGGTGACAGGCCAGGCGCACCAGCAGCTGCGGATCGAAGGTGTGGTGCACGCTCGTCCGCGCCGCCGCCACCGACTGCAGCAGGTTCGCCACCCCGTACGCGCCGATCATGGCTGCCAGGTAGACCCAGCCCGCGGACATCACTCGGCGAGGATAGACCAGCCGCGGAGTACCCCGGAGGACGAACGGTGCGTCAGGCCCGCCCGCGCGCCAGCCGACCGAGGATCTCCTCGTGGAGGTGACCGTTGGTAGCGATGGCGCTGCCGTCGCCCGGCGCGCGCTGCCCCGCCAGGTCGGTGAAGGAGCCCCCCGCCTCGAGCACGATCGGGATCAGCGCCGCCACGTCCCAGAGCGAGAGGTTGGGGTAGACCATCGCGTCCACCGCGCCCTCGGCGAGCAGCATGTAGCCGTAGAAGTCGCCGTAGCCCCGGGACCGCCAGGTGTCACGCATCAGATCCAGCATCGGCTCGAGGTAGCCGGCCTTCTCCCAGTCGGGCAGGCTCGCGTACGCCAGGCTCGCGTCGGACAGCCGCCGGACCCCGGACACGGAGATCTTGGTGGCGGCCCGCTGGTGCTTGCCCGCGTACGCGCCGTGCCCCAGCGCACCCCACCAGCGGCGGCCCAGCGCGGGCGCGGACACCAGCCCGGCGACCGGCCGCTCGCCCTCCATGAGCGCGATCAGCGTGCCCCAGATCGGCACGCCGCGGATGAAGTTCTTCGTGCCGTCGATCGGGTCGATCACCCAGTGCCGGTTACCCTGCCCGGCCGGCGCGGTCGAACTGCCGAACTCCTCGCCGATCACGCCGTCGCGGGGCCGGGCCCGCGCCAGCGTCGAGCGGATCGCCTGCTCGACGGCGGTGTCGGCGTCGGAGACCGGGGTCAGGTCGGGCTTGGACTGCACGTGCAGGTCCAGCGCCCGGAACCGCGCCATGGAGATCGAGTCGGCGGTGTCGGCCAGCAGGTGGGCGAGCGCGAGGTCGTCGGCGTACGAAGCCATGCGGGCACGCTAGCCGATCGCTCGCAACGGGGTCGGGCGCACCGCCCGCCCCGCGCGGGGTCACTCGATGTGGTCGCGCGGGTCCAGGTCGCCGGCGCGGCTGCTCAGGAGCCGGCGGTACGAGGCCAGCCGGCGCTGATCCGCCTTGCCGGACGCCACCCACGCGTCCAGGGCGCAGTTCACGTCGGCGGCCGTGTGACCGCAGTTGGGCGGGCAGTCCACCGTGCCCTCGACCAGGTCGGGGAAGCCGTGCAGCAGGCTCTCCGCGCTCACATGGGCGAGCCCGAAGCTGCGGATGCCCGGCGTGTCGACGATCCAGCCCGGATCGCCCTTCCTGCGGACCCGGGGCAGCCGCAGCGCCACCGCGCTGGTCGAGGTGTGCCGCCCCTTGCCCACGGCGCTGACCACGCCGACCGCCCGCAGCGCGTCCGGCACGAGCCGGTTGACCAGCGTGGATTTGCCGACGCCGGAGTGCCCGACCAGCACCGAGATGCGCCCTGCGAGGTGCTCGCGCAGCTCGGCGAGGTCGCTCTCCGGCTGCACCAGCACGTACGGCAGGTCCAGCTCGGCGTAGTAGTCGAGCACCTGCTCGGGGCCGGCCAGGTCGGCCTTGGTGAGGCAGAGCAGCGGCTCGACGTCGGCGTCGTACGCGGCCACCAGGCACCGGTCGATGAAGCCCGTGCGCGGCGGCGGGTCGGCCAGCGCGCTGACGATCACGAGCTGGTCGGCGTTGGCCACGACGACCCGCTCGAGGCGCCCCTCCGGCGTGGTGTCGTCGTCGTCGGCCGTACGGCGCAGCACCGACGTGCGCTCGGAGATGCGCACGATGCGGGCGAGCGCGCCCGCGTCCCCGGAGACGTCGCCGACCAGCGCCACCCGGTCGCCCACGACGACGGACTTGCGGCCGAGCTCACGGGCGCGCATCGCGGTGATGATCTCGTCCTCGCTGTCCGCGTCCTCCCGGACACAGCCGTAGCGGCCGCGGTCAACGGTGATCACGAGCGCGTCGACGGCGTCCTCGTGCTTGGGGCGGGTGCGGGTACGCGGGCGCGACGACCGGCCCGGACGGATCCGGACGTCGTCCTCGTCGTACTCCCGTTTGCGCGGCGGCAGCTTCAGCTCCCTGTCACGAGGCCGGCCCAGAGCTCGGGGAACTCGGGCAGCGTCTTCGACGTACACGCTACGTCGGTCAGCTCCGTACCCCGGGAGGCCAGGCCGATCACCGCCGCGGCGTGGGCCATCCGATGGTCCGCATAGGTCTCGAAGGTGGCCGGCCGCAGCGGGCCGGGGGTGATGTCCAGCCCGTCGGGGTGCTCGACGATGCCGGCGCCGGCCTTGCCGAGCTCGTGGGCGAGCGCGGCGATGCGGTCGGTCTCGTGCCCCCGGATGTGCGCGACGCCGCGCAGCGACGACGGCGAGCCGGCCAGCGCGGCGAGCGCGGCGACGACCGGGGTGAGCTCGCTGACCTCGGACAGGTCGGCGTCGATGCCGCACAGCTCGCCGGTGCCCCGCACGGTCAGCCCTTCCTCGCCCTGGCTCACCTGCGCGCCCAGCGCGGTGAGCAGCTCGGTCAGGGTGCCGACCGGCTGCCAACTGTCGCGCGGCCACCCGGCGAGCGTGACGGCGCCGCCGGTGACCATGGCGGCCGCGAAGAACGGCGCGGCGCCGGACAGGTCCGGCTCGATCTCCCAGGTGTGCCCGCGCAGCGGGCCGGGCTCGACGGCCCACACGTCCGGCACGCTCTCGTCCACCACCGCTCCGGCGGCGCGCAGCATGTGAGTGGTCATCCGCAGGTGCGGCGCGGACGGCACGGGCGGGCCCTCGTGCCGCAGCACCAGCCCTTTGCCGAAGCGCGGCGCGGACAGCAGCAGACCCGAGACGAACTGGCTCGAGCCGGAGGCGTCGATGACTGCCTCGCCGCCCTCCACCATGCCGGTGCCGTGCACGACAAGGGGCAGCCCGCCGGAGGGCGAGGAGTCGACGACGACCCCGAGGGCGCGCAGCGCGTCGACGATCGGCCGCAGCGGGCGGTTGCGCGCGTGCGGGTCGCCGTCGAACGTCACCGTGCCGTCGGCCAGCGCCGCGACCGGGGGCGCGAACCGCATGATCGTGCCGGCCAGGCCGACGTCCACCGTGGCCGGCCCGCGCAACGGACCCGGCTCGACCGTCCACGTGTCGTCGGACGACGTGTCGATCGCGACCCCCAGCGCCCGCAGCCCGGCCGCCATCAGCGTGGTGTCGCGGGCGCGCAGCGGGAGGCGGATCTCGGACGGCCCGTCGGCGAGTGCGCTGAGCACCAGGGCGCGCGCGGTCATCGACTTCGACCCGGGCAGCCGCACGGTGGCGGTCACGGGACCCGAGGCGACCGGCGCTGTCCAGGGGCGGGCTTCTGCTGTCACGGCGCCCATTCTGCCGTCCGGGTACGACAACGCTCGAAGGGCGTGCCGCATCCGCCGCGGGTCAGCGGGCGGACGGCGCGCGGCGTAGGGTCTGGCGCATGTGCGGGCGCTACGCGACGACGAAGAGCGAGGCCGATCTCGGCGAGCTCTTCGACGCTGTCGCGATCGCCGAGGCGCCGGCCGCGAGCTGGAATGTCGCACCGACCGATCCGGTGCCGCTGATCCGCATGTCCGAGCGCCACGACGCGCGGGTCGTCGACACCGCCCGCTGGGGCCTGGTGCCGCCGTGGGCCAAGGACCTGCGCGCCGGGTCCCGCATGATCAACGCCCGGGCCGAGACCGTCGCGCAGTCGCCGGCGTTCGCGCCCTCCTTCCAGCGCCGCCGCTGCCTGGTCCCGGCGGACGGCTGGTACGAGTGGGTCCGCACGGGCAAGCAGCGACAGGCGTATTACATGACCCCGCTCGACTCCTCCGTGCTCGCGTTCGCGGGCATCTGGACGATGTGGCGGGGCGAGGCGCTGACCTGCAGCGTGCTGACCACCGCCGCGCTGGGCGGCCTGCGGGCCGTGCACGACCGGATGCCGCTGATCCTGCCGGCCGAGCGCTGGCCGGCCTGGCTCGCGGGCGGGGGCGACGCCGACGAGCTGCTGCGCCCGTTGCCCGAGCGCGAGCTGGCCGCGATCGAGGTGCGCCCGGTGGGGCCCGGGGTGGGCAACGTGCGCAACGACGGACCGGAGCTGGTCACGCCCGCCGCGGCCCCCGCAGAGCTGGAGGGAACGCTGTTCTGACCGGTTCCGGATCCCGCAATGCGGCCGGAAGCGGTGTCCGAATTGCCGTGTCACCGGATATTGGCGTGCCGCTTTGCCCGCATAGGTTCGGCTTTTCCACTGCCAACTTTGTTGCGAGATAGATAAGACCCTTGTTCTGATCTTCCTCCGTGCGATAGAAACCAGCGCCGGTGTGGTGACGGTACGCACGGTGCGGACTGCGTCGCCACGGCTCTACCGGTACCCACGGGGGAGGTGGGCTGATGACACGCGCTCGTATGCCGCGTCCACACGAAGTTGCCATTGCACGGCGTGACCCGAGGCTCCTGGAAGCCATCGCGGAACGCCGGTCCGACGAAGCCTGGCGCACCCGCGGCGCCTGCCGCACGGTCGATCCGGAAACCTTTTTCCCGGCTCCGAACGAGCCCTCCGAGAGCGCTGTCGCGCTCTGCGGAGCCTGCGACGTCCAGGGGCCGTGCCTGGCCTGGGCGCTGCAGGTCGGCGACTGCCACGGGGTCTGGGGCGGCACCACGCCCCGCGAGCGCCGCGCGATGCTGATCGCCTGGCGCGAGCGGGTCCAGCCCAACGGCGATCCGGTCGACGACGGGCCTGACGAGGAGGACCGCCGCCTGTTGACCCTCGAGCCGGCCAGCCGGTAGGCCGCAGCACCCGAGCCGGTCGGCGCACCCGCGCCGGCCGGCTCATCCGTGCCCGGAAGACCCGCGGGCCGGTCATCATGGGTCCGTGCCCAGCCACGAGATCGACACGCCGCGCGGCCCCGCCCGCATGCAGGTCACCGAGCCCTCCACCGCCCCCGCAGCCCTGCTCGTGCTGGGCCACGGCGCCGGCGGGGACGTCGACGCGCCCGACCTGACCGCCGTGCACGACGCCGCCGTCGCCGCGGGCGTACGGGTGGCGCTGGTCACCCAGCCCTACCGGGTGGCGGGCCGCCGCGCCCCCGCACCCGCCGGACACCTCGACGAGGCGTGGACCACCGTGGTCGCCGGGATCCGTGAAGAAGGGCTCCCGCTGATCGTGGGCGGGCGCTCCAGCGGGGCCCGCGTCGCCTGCCGGACGGCGCACGCGCTCGGCGCCGCGGGGGTGCTCGCGCTGGCGTTCCCGCTGCACCCGCCGGGCAAGCCCGACCGCAGCCGCGCCGACGAGCTGCCCGCGGACCTGCCGGTGCTGGTCGTCAACGGCGACCGCGACCCGTTCGGGGTGCCCGAGGCGCGCGGAAGCGTCGAGGTTGCCGTACGCCCCGGAGCCGTCCACGACCTACGTCGCGACCTGCCGGGGACCGCGGAGATCGCCGTCGGCTGGTTGCGCCGCCACGGCTGGACCCGGTAAGTCGGAATGCGGACATGTGCCAATCCGTTACACCACCTGCGAAGGCTGTACATCGGAAGGGGCACTTGAGGTGCAAGCCGGAATCGGATTCGTCGAACGCGACGGCACGCAGGCCAGGAAGATGCAGGAGCTCCTGCACTCCCCGGAATGGCCCGCGGTGTCGCCGGCGGCCCTCACACCATCGGTGAGTGTCAGCACACCCGCGGTTTTTGAATCTGCGGACGGGGCACTACCCGTATCCTCGGCGGGGCGGTCGAGGGGAGACGTGCGGGTGACGCCAACAGAGCGGCCAACGGAACGACTGGAACGAACCGGACGCAGCGAGCGGACCGACGAGCGCCGTGCGCGCTTCGAGCGGGACGCGCTGCCGTTCGTCGATCAGCTGTACGCGGCGGGACTGCGGATGACGCGGAACCCGGCCGACGCCGAGGACCTGGTGCAGGAGACGTTCCTCAAGGCGTTCTCCGCGTTCCACCAGTTCGAGGAGGGCACCAACCTCAAGGCCTGGCTGTACCGCATCCTGACGAACACGTACATCAACTCGTACCGGCGTAAGCAGCGGCAGCCCGTGCAGGCGCCGACCGAGGAGATCTCGGACTGGCAGCTCGCGGCGAGCGAGTCGCACACGTCCGCCGGCCTGCGCTCGGCCGAGACCGAGGCGCTGGACCGGCTGCCCGACAGCGACGTCAAGGACGCGCTGCAGCAGCTCCCGGAGGAATTCCGGCTGGCCGTCTACCTCGCCGATGTCGAGGGTTTCTCGTACAAGGAGATCGCCGACATCATGGGTACGCCGATCGGCACCGTCATGTCCCGCCTGCACCGCGGCCGGCGCAACCTGCGCAAGCTGCTCGAGCAGTACGCGGTGGACCGGGGCATCACGCGCACGTCCGGCGCTCCGGCCGCACAGGAGGCGTGAGCGACGTGAGCGACGATGACCACAAGACCGACTGCTCCGTCGTGATCAGCGAGGTGTACCTGTACCTCGACCTGGAGTGCAGCGACGAGCGGCGCACGCTGATCAAGCAGCACCTCGACGACTGCTCGCACTGCCTGCGCGAGTACGGCATCGAGCACGAGGTGAAGGCGCTCGTGGCCCGCTGCTGCGGCGACGAGACCGCCCCCCAGGAGCTGCGCGAGCGGCTCCGGACCAAGCTCAGCGAGTACGCCGTCGACGCCGAGAGCCGGGAGTACCTGGCTTAGGTCGTCCGGCACGACGAAGAAAGGCCCGCAGCTCACGCTGCGGGCCTTTCGTCTGCCACGGCTCAGGAGTTGGGGCGCTTGCCGTGGTTCGCGCTGCTCTTCTTCCGGGCCTTCTTCTTGCGGGCCTTCTTGGCCATGTCGTTCTCCTCGTCCTCCGGCCGCGCGGGGCGGGCGGTGCGGTCTCCCGGCGGCGACGGCCGCGGGTACGTCCAACCCGCCGATCGTAGACGGCCCGGCGGCACGTCCCGTATGCCCCCGTGGGCGACCCGTGATTGGATACCGTCACCTGAGAACCTCGATGAGGAGGAGCACCATGGCCGACGAGATCCGTGCCGAGATGGTGGCCAACGTGTGGAAGGTCGTGGCCGCAGCCGGCGCCGACGTCACCGAGGGCGACACGCTGGTGATCCTCGAGTCGATGAAGATGGAGATCCCGGTGCTGGCCGAGACCGACGGGGTCCTCGCTCAGCTCGCGGTCAACGAGGGCGACGTCGTCCAGGAGGGCGACCTGATCGCCGTCATCGAGTAGGTCAGCGTCCCGGCAGCCACCGGCGCAGGCGCCCGCCGCGGCGGCGTACCCGCTGGTGGGGGACGAGCGGGACGTCGTACGTCTCCTCGGCCCGGACGATCGCGGCGGCGCGGTCGCGCACCTCGGGGGCGAGCTCCGGCGTCGACAGGGCCAGGTGCGCCACGGACCACGCCACCGCCGTGCTCGCCGCCTCGTCCAGGCGGCGGGTCACCAGCTCCGCCACGTCCCGGCGCGCCGCCGGATCCACCCACGCGTACGTGACCAGCGCGAACAGCGCCGCCTCGGTGATGCGATCCAGGCCGCCGGTGGCCAGCTCGGTCAGCAGCCGGCGGCGGTCCGACCCGGCCCAGGGCTCGTCGGTGCGATGGTGCAGCAGGCCGAGGCAGGCCCACACCGTCGCGCAGCGGTGCCACAGCGCCGGGTCGTGGGCGGCCAGGGCGCGGCCCGTTTCGTCGTCCGGCGCCGACGGCGGGGTGGCGATCAGCGCCAGCAGGTCCTCCACCTCGACCAGGACGAGCCCGAGCGCGGCGTCGTACGCGGCCGGCGGATGCGGCCAGAGCGGGTGCGCCACCCGGTGCAGCCGTTCGACCGCGGCGGGCGTGGGGCGGCCGGCGACGAACGGCTCCCGGGCGGGGTCCGGTGGCGTGCCGGGCGCCGGCGGGACCCGGCTGAGCCACGGCTGGTCGGCGCAGCACTCGGCGAGGTCGCCGTGCTCGTGCGAGTCGTCCGGGTGGTCGCGCTGGAAGTCGGCGAGGCGGACGAGGTGCGCCAGGTCGCCGTCCGCCCGGTAGCGCAGGCGGTGCGCCGTGTGCACCGCGCAGTCATACTCGGGGTTCTTCAGCAGGGCGCGGTCGATCCAGGCGAGGGCGTCGTCCAGGCGGCCGTGGTCGGCGAGGGTGCCGGCGATGTCGGCGTACACCGACAGGTCGTCGGGGTCGTACATCACCGCGCGGCGCAGGGCGGCGAGGCTCTCCGGGATGCGGCCGGCGCTGCGGTACGCGTACCCGAGCCAGATCTCCGCGAGCTTCGAGGGGCGCATCCGGGCTCCGAGCGCCGCCCATTCGACCGCCTGCCCCACCTCGCCGAGCCGGCGCGCCAGCGCGGAGCCGGCGCCCAGCAACATCGCGTGTTCGGCGTGCGCGGCGACGGCGTTGCGCACGAGCGTCAGGTACGGCTGCAGCGCCGGGCGCCCGTCCTCGGGGGCGGGGTCGCCGATCGCGGTGCACAGCTGCATGACGATCCGGGCGAGCAGCCCCGGCTCGAGCCGCTCGGCGAGCTCCGGGTCGCTGACCCACGGCACCCCGGCCCAGTCCACGCCCGGTGTGTGCCCGCTCGCTGCGGCTAGCAGGGGCAGCCCGTCCTCGGGGCGTCCGGCGGCGGCGAGCAGGTGCGCACGGGCCACGACCGTACCCACGAAGGCGTGTTGTTCCAGCGGGAACAGCTCGAGGCCGCCGTCGGCGCGCGCGGCGAGCCGGCCGAGCAGCTCGTGCGTCTCGGGCAGGGTGGGCGCGTGCGCGATCGCGCCGGCCAGGTGGTCGGCGGCGTGGTGCATCTCGCCGCGTTCGAGGGCCGCGCGGGCCTGCTCGAGGTCGCGGTCCGCGGAGCGCCGGGAGTCGTCCATGGCCACGCCTTCCTCGCCGCGCGGGCCCGGCCGACGACACCGTTCCCCACGCGAGTGGTGGCACGCCGTGTGCCACCGCACGCGAGCCTAGGCGACGATCCTCGATATGTCAGTCCTGTCCGGCTGCGCAGTAGTGCTCAATGCGTTGCGATTGCGCGCTCAAACGTGCAAGACTGCGCACCGTACGAGCGGTAGTGCGCAGAGGGGGAAGGTCCAGTGACGCAGCGAGGCCAGGGCATGGCGGCCGACATCGCGGAGCAGCCGGCGGGATACGCGCGGCTGCTCGAGGGTGAACCCGCGGCGGCCATCGCGGCCGTGGCGTCCCGGGTCGCCGAGCAGCGCCCCAGGCACGTCGTCTTCGTCGGGCGGGGCACCTCGGACCACGCCGCGCTCTACGGCGCGTACCTCACGGAGATCCGCCTCGGCATCCCGGTCGGTCTCGCGTCGCCCAGCGCCATCACCCTCTACGGCGCCCGGCCCGACCTCGCCGGCGCGCTCGTCGTCGGCGTCAGCCAGAGCGGCGGCTCGCCCGACCTCACCGAGGTGCTGAAAGTCGCCCGGGAGAGTGGCGCCCTCACCCTGGCGGTGACCAACAACCCCGCTTCGCCGCTCGCCCAGAGCGCCGAGCTGTCCGTCGACGTGTCCGCCGGTCACGAGCGCGCGGTCGCCGCGACGAAGACGTACACCGCCGAGCTGCTCGCGCTGCTGCTGCTCGTCGAGGGAGTCCGCAACGGGGACGGCACGCTGCCGGCCGACGAACGGGCCGCGCTGGACAAGCTTCCGCAGCTCGCCGAGGACACCCTCGCCGAGCGCGGGGCGGAGGAGCTGGCGCAGCGCTACCGCTTCGCCTCGCGCATGGTCACGACCGGCCGGGGGTACGCGTACCCGACCGCGCGCGAGACCGCGCTCAAGCTCATGGAGACCTCGTACCTGCCGGCGCTCGCGTTCTCCGGGGCCGACCTGCTGCACGGGCCGCTCGCGATGACCGACCCGGACGTGCCGGTGCTGGCCGTGGTGGGCAGCGGGCCCGGCGGCGGCTCGATGGCCGACGTGGTCACCCGGCTGGGCGAGCGGCGCGCGGACGTGGTCACGGTCGGCGCCCACGACATCCCCGGCGCCTCCGGGCGGCTCGCCGTCCCCGAGGTCGACGAGCGGTACGCGCCCCTGCTCGACATCCTGCCGCTGCAGAAGCTGGCGCTGTCCCTGGCGCTGGCCCGCGGCGAGGACCCCGACGCGCCACGCGGCTTGAAAAAGGTCACAGCGACGCTCTGACAACGCATGGCAGGCTTGTTCCGTGTCCACCCTGCGTGATCTCGCCGAAGAGCACACCGGCCTCGGCCCCGTCGACATCGACCACCTCACCCGGCTCGCCGGCGACTGGCAGCTGCTGTCCGACCTGTCCTTCGCCGACCTGCTGCTGTGGGTGCCGGTGCGGTCCGAGCCCGGCGTGCCGCGCTCGTTCCTGTGCGTCGCGCAGGTGCGCCCGACCACCGCGCCGACGGCGTACCAGGACGACCAGGTGGGCCGGATCGTCGGTGGTCCCGAGGTGGCGCACCTGGACATCGCGTACACGCAGGGGCGCATCTGGCGTGAGGGCGACCCGGTCTGGTACGGCGACACCCCGGCCCGCCACGAGGCCATCCCCGTCCGGCTGCGCGGCGAGGACGAGAACATCGAGGTCATCGGGGTCATCGGGCGCGACACCAACCTGTCCACCGCCCGGACGCCCAGCCAGCTCGAGCTCAACTACCTCACCACCGCCGACGACCTGGCGCAGATGGTCTCCGACGGCACGTTCCCGCCCCCGCGGCACCCCGGCGAGACCACGTCCGCACCGCGCGTCGGGGACGGGCTGATCCGGCTGGACGCGAGCGGCAAGGTCACGTACGCGAGCCCGAACGCGCAGTCCGCGTACCGCCGCCTCGGTTTCAACGCCCACCTCGTCGGCGAGGAGCTGTCGGTGCTGTCGAGCCGGCTCGCCGCCGACCCGCTGGAGGGTACGGACGCCGCCGAGCGCATCCTCTCCTCCCTGCGCGGCGAGTCCCCGCCCCGCAAGGAGGTCGAGGCGCGCGGCGCGACCGTGCTCATGCGCGCCCTGCCGCTGATGCCCGCCGGGGTGCCGATCGGCGCGCTCGTGCTGGTCCGCGACGTCACCGAGGTCCGCCGACGGGACCGCGCGCTGATGACCAAGGACGCGACGATCCGCGAGATCCACCACCGGGTCAAGAACAACCTGCAGACCGTGGCCGCGCTGCTGCGGCTGCAGGCCCGCCGGGTGGACATCCCCGAGGCGAGGAACGCGCTGCAGGAGTCCGTACGCCGGGTCGCGTCCATCGCGCTGGTGCACGAGACCCTCTCCATGTCCAGCGACGAGGCCGTCGAGTTCGACGGGATCGTGGACCGGGTGGCGACCGCCGCGGCCGAGGTGGCGGCCACCGAGATCACCGTGAAGATGCGGCGCGAGGGCACCTTCGGCGTCCTGCCCGCGGAGATCGCCACCTCGCTCGTGATGGTCCTCAACGAGCTGCTCATCAACGCCGTCGAGCATGGCTTCCCGGCGCCGCCCGAGGACGCCGCCCCGGTCGAGCCCACGATGACCCCGCCGGCGCCGGCGGGCGAGGTCGTGGTCTCGGCCCACCGCTTCCGCAAGCAGCTGCACGTCACGGTCGCCGACAACGGCCGGGGCCTGCCGGAGAACTTCAAGGCGGACGCGAGCGGCCGCCTCGGCCTGCAGATCGTCCGCGCGCTCGCGACCGGCGAGCTGCGCGGCAGCATCGAGCTGCGCAACCGCTCCGGCGGCGGCACGGAGGCCGTGCTCGTGGTCCCGCTCGGGAAGCGCTGACCCCCACCCCCCTGAACCGCCCCTGAACCGCTCCTGACCCGCTGTCCAGACCGGCTTCCAACGCCGAGTCCAGCGGGCAGTCCAGCACGCGCTCCAGCCGCCTCCCGACGATGGAAAGCAGGGGGCCACCGCGTCGACGAGGCGGGCTGAGCCCGTCGGGGCGATTCTCAGGGGGAGACTTTTCGTGTACGACGTCTTATGTGTCGGATTCGGTCCGGCCAACATCGCGCTCGCTGTCGCACTCGACGAGCTGTGGCCCGCCGCGCGGGTCAAGTTCGTGGAGCGTGAGCCCGCGCCGGCCTGGCAGCCGGCGATGATGCTCGACGGCGCCGACATCCAGAACCACCCGGTGCGTGACCTGGTCACGCCGCGCAACCCGCGCAGCCGCTACACCTTCGTCAACTACCTGCACGAGCAGGGCCGGCTGTTCAAGCACCTGAACCTGCCCGGCCACCACCCGCTGCGCAAGGAGTACGCCCGCTACGTCAAGTGGGTCGCGGAGACCGTGCCGGCCGACGTGGACTACGGGCAGAACGTCACCGCGATCCGGCTCGCCGGGGCCGACGCCGGCACCGGCGCCCGCCCGGTCGAGGTGGTCACCGCCGAGGGCCGCCGCTACCTGGGCCGGTCCGTCGTGGTCGCGCCGGGGCGCAGCCCGTACCTGCCCGCGGTGTTCGAGACCGTGCCGTTCCCGCAGGCCGCGCACACGTCCCGGTTCCTGCCGGCCGTCGCGGACCTGGACCGCGACTGGGCGGGGACGCTCGCGGTCGTCGGCGCCAGCCAGAGCGCGATCGAGGTGATCCTCGACCTCACCAACCGGTTCCCGGCCGCCCGGATCGTCAACGTCATGTCGGGCTACGGCTACCGGCTCAAGGACACCAGCCCGTTCTCCGAGGAGGTCTACTTCCCGGAGTTCGTCGACTACTACTACCGGGCCTCCGAGGAGGGCAAGCGGCGCCTGCGGGACCAGCTCCGCCCGACCAACTACTCCGCCGCCGACCGCGACGTCATCGACGCGCTCTACATGCGGATGTACGAGGACGAGCTCGACGGCCGGAGCCGGGTGACGCTGCGCGGCAACCGGCTGATCACCGGCGTACGCCACGACCAGGCCGGGGTGACCCTCGACCTGACCGAGCGCATCACCGGCGAGTGCGAGCAGCTCGCGGCGGACCGGGTGGTGCTCGCCACCGGCTACCGCGACCTGGGCACGTCCGGGCGCGCCGAACAGCTGCCGCCGCTGCTGCGGGAGATCGCCGACGTGCTCGCCGTCGACCCGGACGCCGGGCTCGCGGTCGGCCTCGACTACCGCGTGGAGAACAGCACGGCCGGCCGGGACGCCCCGCCGATCTACATCAACGGGCTCTGCGAGACCACCCACGGCCTCGGCGACGCCGGCTCGTTCAGCCTGCTCGCCCTGCGGTCGCAGGCCATCGTGGACAGCCTCCGCCGGCGCCTGACCGCACCCGAGCCCGCGACGGCCGCCGCCGACCTGGTGGGCGCGGCAGCCGTCGCCGCGACCCGATAGAGGAGATCCGACATGCAGACCTTGGAAGCGACCGCCGAGGCGGTCATCGACCTGGCCGAACCCGGACCGCTCGGCCGTGAACTGCTGGACCACCAGTCGCGTACGGAGTCCAGCGCCCGTACCTATCCGCGCCGGCTGCCGGTCGCGATCGGTGAGGCGGAGGGCTCGTACATCACCGACGTCGACGGGCGTCGCTACATCGACTTCCTCAGCGGGGCGGGGGTGCTGGCGCTCGGCCACAACCACCCCCACCTGATCGCCGCGGTGCAGTCCCAGCTGGGCAAGCTGACCCACGGCCTGGACCTGCCCACCCCGGTACGGGAGGAGTTCAAGCGCCGCCAGCTCGGCATGCTGCCGGAGTCCATGCGCGGCTCGATGAAGATGCACTTCTGCGGCCCGACCGGCGCGGACGGCGTCGAGGCGGCGGTGAAACTCTGCAAGAAGGCCACCGGCCGGGGCACCGTCGTCGCGTTCCAGGGCTCGTACCACGGGTCCACGCACGCGGCGATGTCGCTGACCTCGGAGGTCCAGCCGAAGGCCGGCCTGCACAACCTGCTGCCCGGCATCCACTTCGCGCCGTACGGCTACTGCCACCGCTGCCCGCTGAGCCTGACCCCGGACACCTGCGCCACGAACTGCGCGGAGTTCCTGGCGAACGCGCTGAACGACACGCACGGCGGGATCCAGCCGCCGGCCGCGATCATCCTCGAGCTGGTCCAGGGCGAGGGCGGGTCGATCCCGGCGCCGGTGGCGTTCGTCCGCCGGATCGCGGAGCTGGCCCGCGCGCTCGACATCCCGCTGATCGTCGACGAGGTGCAGACCGGCTGCGGCCGTACGGGCACATGGTTCGCGTTCGAGCAGTACGGCATCGAACCGGACGTGATCGTGGCCTCCAAGGGCCTGTCCGGGATGGGCCTGCCGGTCTCGGTGATCATGTTCAACGAGCGGCTCGACGGGTGGTCGCCGGGCAGCCACATCGGCACGTTCCGCGGCAACAACCTGGCCTTCGCCAGCGCCAACGCGTACCTCGACGTGGTGGCCCGCGACAACCTGCTGGCTCACGTCCGCGAGCGGGGCGCGCAGCTGATGGCCGGGCTGCGGCAGCTGCAGGTCGACACCGCGCTGATCAGCGACGTGCGGGGTCGCGGCCTCATGCTCGGCATGGAGATGTCCGCGTGCGGCACGGTCGCGGCCTCCGAGGTGGCGTCCCGGTTCCAGCGCGAGGCGCTACGGCGGGGGCTGATCGTCGAGATCGGCGGCCGCGAGGACTGCGTGGTCCGGCTGCTGCCCGCGCTCAACCTGCCCGCCGAGACGGCCGACGAGGCGCTCGCCATCATGCGCGCGGCGGCCCGGGCGGTCGAGCACGACCTCGTGGCGGTGGCGTGATGACCGCGACCGTGGCCGACCGGGTCGCCGGCCTGCTCACCGCCCCGCCGGAGCGCCTCCCGCGCATCGGCATCGTCAACCTGATGCCGCACGCCGAGCAGTACGAGCGGTGGCTGATGCCCCAGCTGGCGGCGGCGCGTGCGTTCGAGCCGGTGTGGATCCGGCTCGGCGAGCGCAAGTTCTCGCTCGACGACCCCGCGTACATCGCCGGGCAGTACGTCCGGTACGCCGACGCGGTCGCCGACGCCCCGCTGGACGCGCTGATCGTCACCGGCGCGGCGGTCGAGCATCTGCCGTACGAGCAGGTGCGCTTCCTGCCCGAGCTGGGCCCGGTCGTGCAGCGCACCGCCGACGAGGGCACGCCCGTGCTCGGCCTCTGCTGGGGTGCGCTGGCCGTGGCCCACCTGCTGTACGGAGTGCCGAAAGAGGTCTACCCGACGAAGGTCTCCGGGATGTACGAGACCGACCGGCTGGTGGACGACGGGCCGATCGCCTCCGTCCTCGACGACCGGTTCTGGTCGACCCACAGCCGGTACGCCGGCTTCGACGACGACGCCCTGGACCGCAGTCCGCACGTGCGGGCGGTGGCCCGGTCCACGGAAGCCGGCACGGTCATCGCCGAGTCCGCCGACCACCAGGTCGTCATGCACATCGGCCACCCGGAGTACGCGGGCGGGCGGCTGGCCGAGGAGTACCGCCGGGACGTCGGCGCGGGACTGACCGACGTCCTGCCTCCGGCCAATGTGGACCTCGAGCAGCCGGTGAACCGCTGGCGCAGCCACAGCCTGATCTTCTTCGCCAGCTGGGTGGGGCTCGTCCACGACCGGATGGTGGCCCGGTGAGCACACTGCTGGCGCCGGCGCCCGTCGCACCGGCTGTCGCGCCGGCCGTACCCGAGCGGGTCGTGTGGAAATTCGGCGGCTCCTCGGTGGCCGACCCGGAGAAGCTGCGGGCGGTGGCCCGGCGCCTGGTCGCCTCGAAGCGGCGCGGTACGCAGACCGTCGCGGTGCTGTCGGCCATGGGGGACACCACCGACGACCTGGTACGGCTCGCGTACGAGATGACCGGCCGGCCCCCGTCGCGCGAGCTGGACGCGCTGCTGTCGATCGGCGAGGTGGTGTCCTGCGCGCTGACCGCGATGGCGGTGCACGAGCTGGGGGAGCGGGCGATCTCGTTCAACGGCGCGCAGGCGGGGTTCCGCACCGACGACGCGTACGGCAACGCCCGGCTGTGGCAGATGGACCCGGCCCGGGTGGTGCAGGCGCTCGACGACGGCCTGATCGTGCTGGTCACCGGCTATCAGGGCACGTCGGCCACCGGTGACGTCACCACCCTGGGCCGCGGTGGCTCGGACGCCTCCGCGATCGCGCTGGCCGCCGCGCTGGGGCTGCGGCAGTGCGACATCTTCACCGACGTCACCGGCGTCTTCACCGCGGATCCCCGGGTGGTGCCGGGGGCGCGGCAGCTGGACTGCCTCGGGCACGAGGAGATGCTCCAGCTCGCCGACGCGGGCGCCCAGGTTCTGCAGACACGGGCGGTGGAACTCGCCGCCGCCCACGAGGTCGACATTCACGTGCGTTCCACGTTCACCGCGGCGGAAGGCACCTGGATCCGAAGGGGAGCGACAGTGTTCGAGCAGGCGAGGATCACCGGCGTGGCGCACCGGCGCCGGGATCCGGTCTACACCGTGCGGGACATGACCCCGGCCACGGTGTCCGGGGCGCTGGCGCGGCGCGGGGCCGCCGTCGGCTCGATCATCCCGGACCTCGGCCGGCTGCGGTTCACGGCGCCCGGCTCGGAGGTCCCGGACGTCGTCGCCGCGCTGGCGGACGCGGGCGTGGCCGTCGACGTGCGCGACGACCTCGGCAGCGTCAGCGTCGTCTGCCCGGCGGTCGGCAACCGGCCGGAGATCGGCTCCCGGATGCTCGCCGCGCTCGAGGGGGGTGGCATCAGGCCCCAGCTGGTCACGAGTACGCCCGGACGGTTCTCCTGCCACGTCGAGGTGGACCAGGTGGACCGTGCCGCCGCCGTGCTGCACGAGGAGTTCGGGCTGCACGCCGTACCGGCCGAGCTGGCCGGCGTGGGTGCCGCGGACGCGGACCGGGGCTGATTCCCGGTGGGCACCGACAGCTCCGCGCCGGCGACGGTCTGGCGCAATCCGGATTTCGTCAAGGTCTGGGGCGGCGAGACCGTCTCGCTGATGGGTTCCCAGGTCACCGATCTGGCCCTGCCGCTGGTGGCGATCCTGACGCTGCACGCGGGCGCGTTCGAGGTGGGCCTGCTGAACGTGGCCCGGTACGCGCCGTACGTACTGCTGACGCTCTTCGCCGGGGTGTGGTTCGACCGGCGCCGGCGGCGGCCCACGCTGATCGCGGCCAACCTGGGCCGGGCCGTCCTGGTCGGCCTGGTCCCGGTGGCGAGCCTGCTGCACGTGCTGTCGATGCCCTGGCTGTACGCGGTCGCGTTCGGCGCCGGGCTGCTGACCGTGCTGTTCGACGTCGGCATCCTGTCGTACGTGCCGGGGCTGGTGGAGCGCCGGCACCTCGGCGACGCGAACAGCAAGATCGCCGCCAGCTACTCGGTCGCCGGGATCGGCGGGCCGGGGCTGGCCGGCTTCCTGGTCGGCGTGCTGACGGCGCCGATCGCCCTGGCCGTCGACGCGGTGTCGTACCTGGTCTCGGCGCTGGCGCTGAGCCGGATCCGCACGAAGGAGACGACGCCCGCCGAGCCCGGCGAGCGGACCTCGATGCGCTCGCAGATCGCCGAGGGGCTGCGGGCGGTCTTCGGCAACCCCGTGCTGCGGCACCTGGCCACCCAGTCGGCGACGTTCAACCTGTTCCAGAACGTCGTGCTGACCGTGCTGCTGGTGTACCTGGTGCGGGTCCTCGGCATCGGGCCCACCCCGCTGGGCCTGGTGGTGAGCGCCGGCTCGGTGGGGGCCCTCGCCGGTGCGCTCGCGGCGAACCGGCTCCGGGCGAAACTCGGGATCGGTGGAGCGCTGCGCTGGTCCACTGTGCTCGCCTGCGTGGCACCGCTGTTCCTGCTGCTGCCGCGCGACTCCGGAACGGTCTCGCTGGTGGTGCTCGGCGCCGCGCTGGCGGTGCTCGGCGCCAACCTGGCCGTCTTCAACGTCAACGCGCTGACCCTGCGCCAGTCGGTGACCCCCGACCGGCTGCTCGGCCGGATGAACGCCAGCTACCGCCTGCTGCTGTTCGGCACTGTGCCGCTGGGCGCGTTCACCGGCGGGTCCCTCGCCGGGCTGTCCGGCGCGCGTACCGCCCTGATGGTCGGCGTGCTCGGGGTCGCGACCCCGCTGGCCTGGCTGCTGTTCTCGCCGGTCTTCCGGCTCACCGAGATCCCCGACCGCCCCGCCGACCCGCAGGCCCCGGCACTCGCCGGGTCGGCCGCCACCGACTGACAGCCACGACGTCGGCCGTCAACGACTGACAACCACGACAAGGAACTGGGTGACACGGCATGTTGTCTGATACTCAGCGGGCCCTCCTGGCGGCCCGCCTGCGCCGAGGCCGAGCCGACCAGGCGGTCGCGGGCATTCCCCGGCGCGCACCGGGGCTCGTGGACGTCCCGCTGTCGTTCGGGCAGGAGCAGCTGTGGTTCATCGACCAGCTGGCTCCGGGCCTGGCGACGTACAACATCGCGGGGGCGGTACGGCTCACCGGGCCGCTCGACCCGGCCGCGCTGCAGGCCGCCGTCACGGCCCTCGTCGGGCGGCACGAGTCGTTGCGGACCCGCCTGGTCGCGCGCGACGGCCGGGCGGTGCAGGTGATCGACGAGCCGGCCGAGGTCAAGCTCCCGGTCACCGACCTGAGCGGGCTGGCGGAACCGGAGCGTGAGCAGCGCTACCGGCAGGAGATCGGGCAGGAGGCCGCCCGGCCCTTCACCCTCGAGCATGGCCCGCTGCTGCGGTTGCTGCTCGTCAAGCTCGCCGAGGAACAGCAGGTCCTGGTCATCACCGTGCACCACACGGTCTTCGACGGCTGGTCGTTCGGCGTGCTGGTGGGCGAGCTGAGCGCCCTCTACGAGGCCCGGGTCGCGGGCCGCCCGGCGCAGCTGCCCGAGCTGGCGATCCAGTTCGCGGACTACGCCGTGTGGGAGCGGGAACGCCTGCGCGGGCAGGCTCTGGAGGAACTCCAGGAGTACTGGCGCAGCACGCTCGCCGGTGCACCCGTGCTGCAGCTGCCGACCGACCGGCCGCGGCCGCTGGTGCAGACGTACGACGGCGCGGCCGAGTCCATCGAGGTCTCCGGGGAGGTGCTGGACGGGCTCAAGGCGCTCAGCCGGCGCGAGGGCACGACGCTGTTCGTCACGCTGATGTCCGCGTTCCACGTGCTGCTGCACCGCTACAGCGGCCAGGACGACATCGTCGTCGGCACGGTCAGCGCCAACCGCACCCGGCCCGAGCTGGCGCCGCTCATCGGGTACCTGGTGAACACCCTGCCGGTGCGGGGTGACCTTTCCGGCGATCCCACGTTCGGCGAGCTCCTGCAGCGGATCCGGACCGCCACCGTCGGCGCGTACGGCCACCAGGACCTGCCGTTCGCGGCCATCGTGGAGGCCGTACGGGCACCCCGCGACGCCAGCCGCCACCCGCTCTTCCAGGTGGGCTTCATGCTCGCCGAGAACCAGCGCCGGGACCTCGATGTGGCCGGCGTGCAGTGGGAGACCGAGGAGCTGCCGAGCACCGCGGCGAAGTTCGACGTGCTCGTGTCCACCGTGGAGGATGAGGGGCGCCTGGTCGTCGGTGCCTCGTACGCCACCGCCCTGTTCGACCCCGCGACCGTACGCCGGATGCTGGGCCATTTCCGTACCTTGCTCGAGGGGCTCGTGGCGGACCCGGCCCGCCCGCTGTCCCGGCTGCCCCTGCTCACGCCGGAGGAGCTGCGGCAGGAGATCCACGACTGGAACGCCACGCGGGCGGACTACCCGTCGTGGTGCCTGCACGACAAGTTCGAGGCCCAGGCGGCGGCCACCCCCGACGGCATCGCGGTGCGGCTCGACGACGAGACGGTCACGTACGCGGAGCTCGACGCCCAGGCCAACCGCGTCGCCCGGCGGCTGCGCGAGCTGGGCGTCGGCCCGGAGGTGCTGGTCGGCGTGTGCACCCAGCGCTCGGTGCGCCGCCTCGCCGGCATCCTCGGCATCCTGAAGGCCGGCGGCGGCTACGTGCCGCTGGACCCGCAGTACCCGGCGGACCGACTCGCCTTCATGGTCGAGGACGCCCACATGCCGGTGGTCGTCACCGACGACGAGAGCGAGGCGTCGCTGCCCGTCCAGGGCACGGCCGTGGTCTCGCTCGACCGGGACTGGGCGGAGCTGTCGGCCCTCGACGGCGGACCCCTCGAGCCGTTGGCCGGCCCGGCGAACGCGGCGTACGTCATCTACACCTCCGGATCGACCGGCCGTCCCAAGGGCGTGGTGGTCGAGCACCGGCAGGCGGTCAACTTCGCCACCGGCGAGATCGAGCACTGGCCGCTCGGGCCGGGCGACAAGGTGCTGCAGTTCGCCTCGCTGAACTTCGACGTGTCCGTGCTCGACATGTTCGGTGCCCTGCTCTCGGGGGCCACCCTGGTGCTGGGCCGCAGCGAGACCCTGCTGTCCCCGCCGCGGCTCGCCGAGCTGATCCGCGGGGCGGGCATCACGTTCATGTGCCTGCCGCCCGCGGTGCTCAACCTGCTCGCCGACGAGGACTTCCCGGCGCTGCGGGTGGTCATCGCCGGCGGGGAGGCGTTCTCCTCGGCGCTGGTCCGCAAGTGGGCCCGGCCGGGCATGCGGTTCATCAACGGGTACGGCCCCACCGAGACCACGGTCGGCTCGACGATGGCCGAGTGCCACGCCGATTCGCCGCTCGACCCGCCGCCGATCGGGCTGCCGTTGCCGAACTACACCGCGTACGTGCTCGACAAGCACCTCAATCCCGTACCGGTCGGGGTCCCCGGTGAGCTGCACCTGGGCGGCGCCGGGGTGGCGCGCGGCTACCTGAACCGGCCGGAGCTGACCGCGGAGAAGTTCATCCGGGACCCGTTCGGCACCCAGCCCGGGGCACGGCTGTACAAGACCGGGGACGTGGCCCGGCGCCTGCCCGACGGCAACCTGCAGTACCTGGGCCGCTCGGACGACCAGGTGAAGATCCGCGGCCTGCGGGTGGAGCTCGGGGAGATCGAGGCGGTCCTGGCCGAGCACCCGTCCGTCGCCCAGGCGCTGGTGCTGGTCCGCGAGGACGCCGCCGGCCAGAAGCAGCTGGTCGGCTACGTCCGCGGCGATGCGCAGCGGCCCGGGATCGACCCGACCGACCTGCGCGTGCACATGGCCGCTCGGATGCCGGCCTTCATGGTGCCCGCCCACCTGGTGGTGCTGGACGCGTTCCCGCTCAACGCCAACGGCAAGGTGGACCGCGCCGCACTGCCCGCGCCGGAGGACTCCGGCCACGACGCCGGATACGTCGCCCCGCGCACGCTGATCGAGGCGGTGCTCGCGGACATGTTCGCGGCGCTGCTGCGGCGCGACCGGGTCGGCGTCGAGGACAGCTTCTTCGACCTCGGCGGCAACTCGCTGCAGGCCATGCAGCTCATCGCCCAGCTGCGCAAGGAGCTCGCCGTCGACTCGGACGTCTCGGCGATCTTCCTGGCCCCGACCCCCGCCCAGCTCACCGAGATGCTGCGGGACCGGCACGGCCTCGAGGACACCCGGCTCGACGAGATCGACCTCGACGCGCTGGAGGAGGCGCCCGCCGCCGGCGCGGAAACGGTCGCGTCGGACCCGGTCGCCTCGGCGAGCACGGTCGTGGCGATGAACGCCGGCCCGGCGGACCGGTCGCTCTTCCTGGTCCACGCGGTCGGCGGCACGGTCTTCGCGTACGCCGGCCTGGCCGGTCGGCTCGACGACACGCTGCGGGTGTACGGCATCAGCGCGGCCGGCCCCGGGGAGTTCGCGGCGGACCTCGGCGAGATGGTCACCCGGTACGTCGCGCAGGTCCGCGCCGAGCAGCCGGAGGGGCCGTACCGGTTGGGCGGGTGGTCACTGGGCGGTCTGGTGGCCCTCGAGATGGCCCGCCGGCTGGAGAGCGAGGGCGCCGAGGTGGAGCTGGTGGCGCTGCTCGACTCCCCGAGCGAGCCGGCCGACCTGACCGGCCTGTCCGAGGACGCCGCCGCGCGCCAGTTCGTCGTGGACGCTGCGCGGGCGCTCGGCCCGGCGGCCACCGAACTGCCCGAGGGCGACGCCGCCGAGCAGCTGACCTGGCTGGCGGACCGGCTCACCCACGGCACCGGCGACGCGGAGGCGGCACGGGCGGAGATCGAGCGGCGGTTCGCGGTGTTCCGCGAGCAGACCCGGATGATCGCGGGGCACCGGCCCCGGGCCGCGGCCGCCCGCACGGTGGTCGTCACGGCGGAGCAGTCGTACGACTTCACCCCGCACTGGCGGGGCGTGCTCGGGCCGGACACCGACTACCGGACGGTGGCGGGCGACCACTACTCGTTCCTGCAGTCGCCCGGCGCCGACGAGGTGGCCGCGATCCTGCGCGAGCTCGTGTCGTGAGCTGCGGCCGCTGACGGTGATTGACATGGCTACGGCCGCCCCGGCCAGGTGCCGGGGCGGCCCCGCGGGAGGAACGGGATCGATGGGCGGCGAGGCGCAACGGGCGGCGCTGACGGCCCGGCTGGGCGTGCCTCGCGGGGGCGCGGTGCGGGCGGGCGGCCCGGTCGTGTCGTTCGGCACGACCGGGCGGGTGTCCGCGTTCGCCCTGCCCGCGGTGGGCGGGACGGTGCACGAGTACGCCGCCCTCGCCCGCGGCCTCGACGGCGCCGTCCGCCTCCACGGGATCGAGGCGGACGGTCTGTACGCCGGGGCCGCCCCGCCGGGCTCCCTCGACGCCGTGGTCGCCCGCACCGTGGAGCTCGTCCGGCGCAGCCAGCCGGACGGGCCGTACCGGTTGATCGGCTGGGCCGGGGGCGGGATCGTCGCGTACGAGACCGCCCGGCGGCTGGAGGCGGAGGGCGGCACGGTCGCGCAGGTGGTGCTGATCGACTCGCCGTACCGCACGGACCGGTGGCGGCCGGATCCGGCGGACGACCTCGCGGCCCTGTTCGCCGGGGAGGTCCTGCGGGGCCTGGGCCGCCCGGCGCCCGTCCTGCCCCGGTTGTCGGCGGCGCAGCACCTCGCCGTTCTCGCGGACCATCTGGCCGATCGCCCGGCCCCGCCCGGAACCCTGCTGAGCGACCTCGAACGCTGGTACGCCGTCTTCGTGTCCCGGACCGCCGCGTTGTCCGGATACCGGGCGGCCGGCCACCTCGCCGCGGCGGCACTTCTGGTGTCCGCGCACGGTTCGCAGGACTGGGCGCCGTACTGGCGTGGCCGGTTCCACGGGGGTGTCCGGGAGCTCTCCACCACCGCCGGCCACTACGGCATCCTGCATCCGCCCGCCGTGGCCTCGACCGCGGCGGCGATCCGGGCGGCGCTGTCATGAACCATTCGTCGGACACCGGACGGTTAGGGGACCTTTACGGTCCGACATGGGAGAGTTTCACCTTGACGGGAAATCGACCGGTTCGCTCGATGGGGAGCGCCCCGGGTCTCTCCGTCTACACTCGACATTCGTGTTCGTTTCGGGGGCGACACCACCGTGTTCACGATCGGAATGGGCATGCCGATGCCGGACGAGGGTCTGTGGTGAGTAACCCGCTCGATGGTCCGGTCCGCCTCGACATCCTCGGTCAGCTGCAGGCGTGGCACGGGACGACGGCGGTGCCGCTCGGGTCGGTCAAACAGCGGGTCGTCCTCGGCGCGCTGGCGCTGCACGCCAACCGTCCCATCGGCCGCGAGCAGCTCATCGACGCGGTGTGGGGCGACGACGCACCCACGTACGCGGTGAACCTCCTGCAGAAGCACGTGTCCGGGCTGCGGCAGGTGCTGGACCCGGTCCGCTCCGCCCGTACCCGCTCCGAGGTGCTGTCCTGGACCGACGCCGGATACCTGCTGTCCGTGCCCCCGGACCACCTCGACCTCGAGCGCTTCGACCGGGGCCTCACCGGGGCGCGCGCCGCCCGGGCGGCCGGTGACCTCGCGACGGCGTCCGAGCGCCTGCACGCCGCGCTGGCCCTCTGGCGCGGCCCGGTGCTCGACGGGCTGAGCAGCCCGCTGCTGGACGCCGAACGTGACCGGCTCGCCGAGCGTCACATCCTGGCCCTCGAGGAACGCATCGACATCGACCTGGCCCTCGGCAACGACCAGGACCTCGTGGCCGAGCTGCGCCGGCTGGTGGCCGCGCACCCGCTGCGGGAACGGCTGCGCGGGCTGCTGATGCGCGCGCTGTACCGCGACGGGCGGCAGGGCGAGGCCCTCGCCGCCTTCCGCGAGGCCCGCGACCACCTCCTGGCGGAACTGGGCATCGACCCCGACCCGGAACTGCAGATGCTGCACCAGCGCATCCTCAACGGCGAGGCCGAGCTCTCCCGCCGCGCCCCGGCGGCCCACCCGCCCGCGCCGCCGGCCCCGGCGACCCGCGAGGCCCCGGCGGCGTCCGGGCCGGCCCAGCTGCCGCACGCCCTGGCGCACTTCACCGGGCGTACGGCCGAGATGGACCGGCTGACCGCGCTGGCCGGCACCGACCACAGCGTGATGATCGTGGCCATCACCGGCACCGCCGGCGTCGGCAAGACCTCGCTGGCGCTGCAGTGGGCGCACCGCGTGGCCCCCGACTACCCCGACGGCCAGCTGTACGTGAACCTGCGCGGCTTCGACCCCCAGGGCGGCCCGATGGACCCGGGCGTGGTGCTGCGCGGTTTCCTCGAGGCGTTCGGGGTGCCGGCCCAGCAGATCCCCGCCACCGTGCCGGACCGGGCGGCCCGCTTCCGCAGCCTCCTGGCCGGTCGCCGGGTGCTCGTGGTGCTCGACAACGCGCGCGACACTGACCAGGTGCTGCCGCTGCTGCCCGGCACGCACGGGAGCGCCGCCGTGGTCACCAGCCGCCGCCGGCTCTCCGCGCTGGTCGCCGCCGGGGCGGTCCCGGTGACCCTGGACCTGCTGGCCGACGACGAAGCCGCGCTGCTGCTGGCCCGCCGGTTCGGCGCCGAGCGCGCCGCCGCCGAGCCGGAAGCCGTGGCCGGCCTGGTCACCATGTGCGCCGGGCTGCCGCTGGCGCTGGCCATCGTCGCCGCCCGGGCCGCCGCGTTCCCGCACCACCGGCTGTCCGCGCTGGCCGCCGAACTGCGCGAGGCGACCGGACGGCTGGACGCGTTCATGGGCGAGACCGAGAGCAGCGATGCCCGGGCCGTGCTGTCGTGGTCGTACCACCAGCTCAGCGATGACGCGGCGCGCCTGTTCCGGCTGCTCGGGCTGCACCCCGGGCCCGAGATCACCTATCCGGCCGCGGCCAGCCTGGCCGGGGTGCCCGTACGGCAGGTGCGGCGGCTGCTCGGCGAGCTGTCCGGGGCACACCTGCTCGAGGAACGGGCGCCGGGACGGTTCGCGTTCCACGATCTGCTGCGGGCGTACGCGGCCGAGCAGGCGCACGACATCGACCCCGAACCGGACCGGCACGCCGCGACCCGCCGGGTGCTCGACCACTACCTGCACACCTCGCACGGCGCCGACCGGCTGCTGTACGCGTACCGGGAACCCATCGCGGTGGATCCCGCCGACCCGGCGGCGACCGTCCTGACCTTCACCGGCGCCGAGGCCGCCCTCGCCTGGTTCCTGACCGAGCAGTCCGTCCTGGTCGAGGCGATCATGCACGCCACCGGCGCCGGCTTCCCGGCGCACGCGAGCCAGCTCACCTGGACCATCACCGCGTTCCTCAACTACCAGGGCAAGTGGCACGCGTGGGCCGGCTGCCTGCGCGCCGCCCTGGAGGCCTGCGAGCGGACCGGCGACGTGAACGGCGCCGCGCTCGCCCACCGGCTGCTCAGCATCGCCCTGCTCCAGCTGGACCTCCTCGACAAGGCCGCGGACCACGCCCGGCAGGCGCTCGAGCTGTACGGCAAGTCCGGCGAGAAGGCCCGCAGCGCCCGCCTGCACCTGGACCTCGGCCGGATCCTGGAACGCCAGAGCGACCACGCCGCCGCGCTGGACCGGGCCAGGCTGGCCCGGGACCTGTTCCAGGAGGCGGGCGACCGGTCCGGCGAGGCGGACGCGCTGAACTGGATCGGCTGGTATTCCGCCAACCTCGGCCAGCACACCGACGCCCTGCGGTTCTGCCGGGAGTCGCTGGAGCTGCACCGCGAGGTCGGCGACTATCCCGGTCAGGCCGACACCTGGGACACCCTCGGCTTCGCCACCCACCAGCTCGGTGACTACGCCGAGGCCACGGTGTGCTTCGAGCACGCCCTGGAGCTCTGGCGCCGGCTCGGCGACCGGTACGAGGTGGCCACCACCCTGCTCCGCCTGGGTGACACCCGGCAGGCTGCCGGCGACCCCGCCGCGGCCGGCGCCCTGTGGCGCGAAGCCGGCGACATCCTCGACGACCTCGGCCACCCCCAGGCCGACCAGCCGCGGGCCCGGCTCGCGGGAGAAAAGCTCGTCCATCCATTGAGGAAAGGTGAATGACAATGTCCGACACCACAAAACGCACAACCGGACGGCGATCCACGGTCGTCCTGCTCGGCGGTCTGGCCGCCGGCGCGGTGCTCGGTGCGGCGCTGGGGGTGACGACCGGCGACGCCCCGCGGGACGCGTCGGTGCAGGAGCAGTTCCGCTCCGCCTTCACACCGGGCGCGGCGCAGACGGAGAGCCTCCCCATCAACCGCATCGTCGTGACCGAGCCCTGACATGCCCCTCGCGCCTCTGCCGAACCCGGCACGGGTCGATCCGGCCGATCGTGCCGGGTGGCCCGTGGTCCTGGTGTCGATGCCGTTCATGGACATCGACTGGCCGTCCATCCAGCTCGGCCTGCTCGGCGAGATCCTGCGGGGGCACGGCTTCCCGGTCCGCACGCTGCACGCCAACCTGGACTTCGCCGCCCGCATCGGTGCCGATTACTACCGGCAGCTCGCCGGTCGCCAGGCGCGCCTGATCGCGGAATGGTTGTTCTCGGTGGAGGCGTTCGGGCCGGAGGCACCCGACCCCGACGGCCGGCTGCTCGACGACTTCGCCACGGAGCTCGCCGACCTCGGGGACGACTCGCGGGACTGGCGGGCGCGGCTGCTGGAAACCCGCCGCGTCGAGGTGCCCGCGTACCTCGACCGGCTCGCCGCGGACCCGGTGTGGGACGGCGTCAAGGTTGCGGGGTTCACCTCGACGTTCCAGCAGAACGCCGCGTCGTTCGCGCTCGCCCGCCGCCTGAAGCGGGACCGCCCGGAGCTGATCACCGTCTTCGGCGGTGCGAACTTCGACGGCGAGATGGGGCCGGAATGGGTCCGCGCGGTGGAGAGCGTGGACCTGGCCGTCGTGGGGGAGGCGGACACCGCCTTCCCCCGGCTGCTCGACCGCCTCGTCGCCGGCGTCCCGCCCACGGGCGAGCCCGGCGTGGCCTGCCGCCTCGACGGGGAGGTGGTGACCACGCCACCGGCTCCGCCGCTGCGGCAGCTCGACGACCTGCCCGCGCCGGACTACGCCGAGTACTTCGAGCGGGCGGGACGGCTGGGGCTGCTTCCGCGTACGGGGCCCGGCGCGGTGCCGATCCCGTTCGAGTCGTCGCGCGGCTGCTGGTGGGGCGAGAAGCACCACTGCACGTTCTGCGGGCTGAACGGCTCGACGATGATGTTCCGCGCCAAGTCGCCGCAGCGGATGGCCGACGAGTTCGTCACCCAGGCCCGCCGCTACCACAGCTTCCGCTTCCACGGCGTCGACAACATCGTGGACATGGGCTACCTCAAGGACCTGTTCCCGGTGCTCGCCGCCGAGGGCGTCACGTATCAGATCTTCTACGAGGTCAAGGCCAACCTGACCCGCGCGCAGGTCCGCACGCTGGCTCAGGCCGGGATCACGCAGATCCAGCCGGGCATCGAGTCGCTGAGCTCGCGGGTGCTGCGGCTGATGCGCAAGGGCTCCCGGGCCGCGCAGAACATCAACCTGCTGCGCTGGGCGGCGTACTACGGCGTCGAGGTCGGCTGGAACCTGCTGTACGGATTCCCCGGCGAGACCGAGCAGGACTACGCGCAGCAGGCCGCCGTGCTGCCGCACCTGGTGCATCTCCAGCCGCCGACCGGCGCCGGCCGGGTGTGGATCGAGCGGTTCAGCCCGCTGTTCGGCCAGTCGCCGTCGCGGACCCCGGAGGCCACCTACCGGTACGTGTACCCGGACACGGTCGACCTCGGCAAGGCGGCCTACTTCTTCGAGTACGACCTGCCCGGCGCGCTGCCGCCCGACGCGTACACCGCGCTGGTGAAGGAGACCGCGGCCTGGTCCGACGCGTGGTCCGCGGCCCGCCGCCCCACCCTGACGTACTGGTCGTCGCCGGGCCTGGTGCAGATCTACGACGGCCGGCACCCGGGCGCGGAGGGGACGTACACGTTCGAGGGCCCGCTCGCCGACCTGTACGCCGCCTGCAGCGACCGCCCGATCACGGCCGCGGCGGTGCACGACCGGCTGGGCGGGAGCCTGACGCCGGCGCAGATCCGCGAGGCCCTCGACGAGTTCGCCGGCCGGGGGCTGATGGTGCTCGACGAGTCGCTCGCGCTGTCCCTCGCGCTGCCCGCCGGCCCGCCCCGGTGACATCCTGATCCTCCGCGGCCCGGCCGCCCGTCCTTCGAGGTGTGCATGCACGACTCCCCGGCCCTGCGCCCCTTCGTCGAGGGCGACCTGCCCTTCCTGGAACGCCTGGACACGGATCCCGACGCGCTGGGCCCGTACGAATGGGCGGGCTTCACCGACGCGCGGGCCCGCCGCCGCCGCTGGGAGACCGACGGCTACATCGGCACCCGCTCGACGGCGCTCGCGGTCGTACGTCCCGACGACCTGGTGATCGGCATCGCCAGCTGGGAGGCGCGCACCCGCGGCGGCCCGATCGGCGGCTGCTACGAGATCGGCCTCGCCCTGCTCCCCGAGCACCGCGGCCGCGGCTACGGCACGGCGGCGCAGAGCATGCTGGTGCAGTACCTGCTGCGCTACACGACGGCCAACCGGCTCGAGGCACAGACCGACGCCGAGAACGTCGCCGAGCAGACGGCCCTGGAGAAGATCGGCTTCCGGCGCGAGGGCCTGCTCCGCGGGGTCCGCTTCCGCCACGGCATCTGGCGCGACATGGTCATCTACGGCCTCCTCCGCGACGAGGTCGAGATCCCCCTGGAATGAACGGTCAACGGACGAACAGCGCGATGGTGAAGCCGTCGACGCGCACCTGCGACACCTGACGGAACGAGCCGTTCAGCGCCGCTTGCTGCGCCGGCGTGAGCTGGTCGGTGGGGCCCGCCCGGCGCCCGGTCTCCAGGTCGTCGCCGCTGAGCGTCCACACCCGGTCCGTGCCCGCCAGGCAGGCCGCGGGCTCGGCGCACTCGGTCGCCCACAGCGACGCGTTCGCCACCTCGTCCGACCGCAGCAGCACATCCTTCGGTACGTCGTCGCCCAGGTAGTACCGCAGCGCGAGGTCCGCGAAGTGCCAGCCGCCGCGCGGCGCGTAGATGATCCCGTCGCCGGGGCGGGCCTGGTCATGGATGATCGCCGCCGCCCGCTGGTAGTCGGAGCCCGAGTGCGTACGCCGGAGGTCCTCCTGCAGAGGCAACCCGATCGCCCCGAGCACCAGGACGACGGCCAGGCCCAGCGGCAGTCGGAGATCCGCGAGGGCCCGGCCGGCGAGCGCGCACAGCAGCGGGACGACGAACGTCAGGTACCGGCCCACGAACATCGGCGTGACGAGCTGGTCGATCGCGTACAGGGCCAGCACCGGTAGCAGGGCCGACAGGAAGAGCAGCGGCGCCCAGCGGCCGCGGAGCGCCATGACCGCGAGGGCGCAGACCGCGCCGCCGATCACGCCCGACAGGAAGACGGTTTCGGCGATGCCGGCCAGGTCCGACGGTTCGGCCGCGGACAGCCAGCCGAGCTGGGCGGCGTGCTGGCCCACACCGAGCAGGGTGAACGGCAGGATGCCCGCCGCCGCGACGGCGACACCGGCGAGCCACGCGAGCAGGGCCCGCCGCTTGATCACCGTGACGGCCACCGCGTGGCCGAGGAGCAGGAGCAGCGCGAGCTGGTGCGACCACCCCAGGAACAGGGCGCTTGTCGCGTACGCGAGCCAGTCCCACCATCGAGCCGAGTCGAGCGCGCGCAGCAGGCACAGCGTCGCCGTCACCGCGAACAGGGCGGCCAGGGCGTACCCGCGGGCCTCCTGCCCGTACCGCGACATCACCGGCATCGCCGCCACGAGCAGCCCGGCCGCCAGCGCGGCGCGCGTACCCCACAGCCGCCGGGCCAGCAGCGCCGTAACCCCGGCCGTGGCCGTGGCGGCGAGCATCGAGGGCGTGCGCAGCACCAGGATCGAGTCGCCGTAGCCGGCCATGACGTGGGCGAGCAGGTAGTACGGCACGGTCACGCCGTCGATGTGCCGGCCCAGCTCCACGATCTGCGGCACCGTACGGTGAGCCGCGCTCCACGTCGCCAGCTCGTCCCGCCACGGCCCCGGCGTACCGGCCCGGTAGCCGACGACCGCGCCGGCTACCACGGTGGGGACGAGCCAGCACAGCCATCGGGCCCACAACTCGTCACGGACGGTTGTTCCCGCCGCCGGTTCGGGCCGCGGGGGAGCGAGGGGTGCGAGTGTCTGCACACCCTCAGCGTCGCAGCTCAGCCTGTGCGTCGCTGGTACAGCGCGATAGTTCCCAGCGGTAGCAGCCAGTAGCCGGTCCGGCGGTATTCGGCCTCGAACTTCGCCCGCAGCGCATCGCCGGCGTCGGCCATCGGGTCGCCGGGGTGGCGCGCGCCGACGTACCAGACCCGCTGCGCGTCGAAGCACGTCAGCTCCGGGCACTCGACCGCCTCCAGTGCGCCTGCGTCGGCCGCGGTCCGGCGCAGCAGCAGGTCGGTCGGCTTCGGGCCGTGGCGCAGCTCGTAGTCGAGGCCCGCGCGCAGGGACCACGTACCGATGCGGCCGTAGACCACCCCGTCACCCGGCTGCTGACCGGCGCGGACGATCGCCGCGGCCCGGCGGAAGTCCATGCCGCCGTGCGCCGCGGGCCCGCGCACCACCTGCTGGGACTCGAATCCCACGGCCACGACCATGACGAGCGCGACGACGGTACGGCCGGGCAGCCCGCGCAACGCCACGGCGGCCAGCAGGGCCAGCGGCACGACGACGACCAGCACGTAGCGCGGCACCCACAGCGGCGAGGTGACGAACGAGACCGCGATGAGCAGCGCGGGTGGGAGCGCGGCCAGCGCGGCCAGCTCGCCCAGCACCCGCGGGCGTGCCCAGCGGGCGGTCAGGGCGAGGCCGACGACGAGCAGGCCGGCGACCGGCGTCCCGAAGATCACGCCGGGAGCGATGAGGACCTGGTGCAGGTCCATCGGCGGGATCCACTCGAGCTGGGTGCCGCGCTGGGCCAGCCCGAGCCGGACCAGCGGCGAGACCAGCAGCAGCGTGGCGGTGACCATGGCCGCCCAGCGGATCAGCACCCGCCGGTCGCGCCGCAGCAGCACCGCGACGACGTGACCGCTGAGCACCAGCAGACCCATCAGGTGCGTGTAGCCGAGCAGGGTGAGCGCTATGCCGTACGCGATCCATCGAAGCCACGTCGGCCGGCCCAGCGCCACGTGCAGCAGGAGCGTGGCGAGGACTGCGAAGAAGAAGGCCATCCCGTACGCGCGAGCTTCCTGCGCATACCGCGACAGCTGCGGTACGGCGGCCACGATGAGCCCCGCCGTCAGCCCGACGCCCGGGGTGAACAGGCGCCGCCCGAGCTCGCCGACCAGCCCCGCACCCAGCACCACGGCGATCAGCGACGGCGCCCGGATCGCGGCCACCGAGTCCCCGAACACGCCCGTCCAGACGTGCACGAACAGGTAGTACGGCGCGATGACCCCGTCCATGGTCCGCGCCAGCTCGAGAATCTCCCCCGGCGTACGCGCCGCCGCCGACCACGTCGCGTGCTCGTCCCAGCCCAGCGCCGGCCGGGTCAGCCCGATCGCCCCGGCGATGAGCATCGCGAGGGCGGGCAGCGCCGCGGGGTAGACGAGAGGCCCGATCCGCCCGCCCGGCGACGCCTCGGCGGGTGTCTCTTCTGTCCGGGTGAGGGTCGCGGCGGTCACGCCGTCCGGTTCTAGCGGTGCCCGGTGAATCGCGGACGGTGGATGGGCTACCACGAGATGAACGTCGAAGCAGGTGTGCGCCGACACACTCCCGAAATCTGGACCGCACTGGCCGAGAATGGCCGCCCGTGAGAGGCTTACCGGCATGACCGCTGCTGTTGACCGCCGCTTCGTGGCCCGTCGCCACGTCGACTACGGCCGCGTCCGCAGCGCGATGTGTCCGGCTTCCTGACGCCGCCCGACTGATTTTCTCGGGCGCGCCCGACGCGCCGGCTTCCTCCAGACACTGATGTCGCGGGACCTGCCGTGAGCGTCGCAGCGTGCCCACGATCTCCGGAGGACCGCCGCCATGGCGCCCAGCAACACCCCCGCAACTCCCGCAGCCCGCCCCCGCAAGGCGCGCGGCGAGGGTCAGTGGGCGCTCGGACACCGTGAACCCCTGAACCCGAACGAGCGGATGAAGAAGGACGACAACCCGCTCAACGTCCGGGCCCGGATCGAGAACATCTACGCCCACACCGGCTTCGCGGGCATCGACCCGCAGGACCTGCGTGGGCGTTTCCGCTGGTGGGGCCTCTACACCCAGCGCAAGGCCGGCATCGACGGCGGGCGTACGGCGGTGCTCGAACCGCACGAGCTCGAGGACGAGTACTTCATGCTCCGCGTGCGCATCGACGGCGGCGCGCTGAGCCTCGCGCAGCTGCGCACCATCGGCCAGATCTCCACCGAGTTCGCCCGCGACAGCGCCGACATCACCGACCGGCAGAACATCCAGCTGCACTGGATCCGCGTCGAGGACATGCCGGAGATCTGGCGCCGGCTCGAGGCGGTCGGCCTGGAGACCACCGAGGCGTGCGGTGACTGTCCCCGCGTCGTGCTGGGCAGCCCGGTCGCCGGCGTCTCGACCGAGGAGGTCGTGGACCCCACCCCGGCGATCGACACGATCGTCGAGCGCTACCTCGGCGACCCGCGCTACTCCAACCTGCCCCGCAAGTTCAAGACGTCGATCTCCTGGCTGGCCGACACGCCGCACGAGGTCAACGACATCGCGATGCTCGGCGTGGTGCACCCGCAGCACGGCCCCGGCTTCGACCTGTGGGTCGGCGGCGGCTTGTCCACCAACCCGCGGCTCGCCGAGCGGCTGGGCGTCTGGGTGCCGCTCGAGGAGATCCCCGACGTCTGGGAGGGCGTGGTCGGGATCTTCCGCGACTACGGGTACCGGCGCCTGCGCAACCGGGCCCGGCTGAAGTTCCTGCTGGCCGACTGGGGTGTGGCGAAGTTCCGCGAGGTGCTCGAGAAGGAGTACCTGGGCCGGGCCCTGATCGACGGTCCGCCGCCGGCGCTGCCCGACAAGCCGATCGACCACATCGGCGTGCACAAGCAGCGCGACGGGCGCAACTACGTCGGTGCCGCCCCGGTCGTCGGCCGCTCCTCGGGTACCCAGCTCACCCGGCTGGCCGACGTGGTGGCGGCGCACGGATCAGACCGCGTGCGCCTGACCCCGTACCAGAAGCTTCTCGTTCTTGATATTGCCGACGACCAGGTGGAACCGCTCATCGCGGGCCTGCGCGGCATCGGGCTGGAGGCCCGTCCGTCGGCGTGGCGGCGCGGCACCATGGCCTGCACCGGCATCGAGTACTGCAAGCTCGCGATCGTCGAGACCAAGGCGCGCGGCGAGGAGCTGGTGGCCCGCCTCGAGGAGCGGATCAAGGACTTCGACGCGGACATCTCGATCCACATCAACGGCTGCCCGAACGCCTGCGCCCGCACCCAGGTCGCCGACATCGGGCTCAAGGGCCAGTTGGTCATGAACGCCCACGGCGAGCAGGTCGAGGGCTTCCAGATCCACCTCGGCGGTGGGCTGGGCATGGCGCAGGGCCAGACCGCCGGCTTCGGCCGCAAGGTGCGTGGCCTCAAGGCCACCGCCGAAGAACTTCCCGACTACGTCGAGCGGCTCGCCCGTCGATACCTGGAGGGGCGCACCAGCGGCGAGGCCTTCGCCGACTGGGTCGTCCGGGCCGACGAGGAGTTGCTGAAATGAGCGACGCCAGAAGCACCCCGCTGTACTGCCCCTACTGCGGCGAAGAGGACCTCTACCCGAATGAGGCCTCGCATGGAGCGTGGGAGTGCCACTCCTGCGCCCGAGTCTTCACGGTCAAGTTCAACGGGCTGCTTTCCAAGGGAGTGAACCGATGACTGTCGTGACAGCCGCCAACCTCGGCCTGGTGTCCCTCGGGGCTCCGGCCACCCCGGCCGACCCCGCGCGCCGCTCGCGCGCTGAACTGTCGTCTCTGGCCGCGGAGGGCGCCGCGCTGCTTGCCGATGCGCCGGCCGAGGAGATCGCGCGCTGGGCCGCCTCGACGTTCGGCGAGCGGTTCTGCGTGACCAGCTCGATGGCCGACGCCGTCGTCGCGCACCTGTTCTCGCGGGTCGCCCCCGGCGTCGACGTCGTGTTCCTCGACACCGGCCTGCACTTCCCGGAGACGCTGAAGATCCGCGACACCGTCGCCCGCACGATGAACGTCAACGTGCGCTCGATCCGCCCGCGGATGACCGTCGGCCAGCAGGACGGCGAGTTCGGCCCCCGGCTGTTCGCCCGCAACCCCGACGAGTGCTGCTTCCTGCGCAAGGTCGAGCCGCTCGAGCGCGCCCTCGCCGACTACGACTCCTGGGCCACGGGCCTGCGCCGCGACGAGTCCCCGACCCGCGCGAACACCCCGGTGGTGGCGTTCGACGCGAAGAAGGGCAAGGTCAAGGTCAACCCGATCGCGGCCTGGACCCAGTCCGACGTGGACCGCTACATCGCCCGCTGGAACGTCCCGGTCAACGAGCTCTTCAAGAAGGGGTACGGCTCGATCGGCTGCTGGCCGTGCACCCGCCGCACCAAGGCCGGCGAGGATCCGCGCGCGGGCCGCTGGGCGATGTTCGAGAAGACCGAATGCGGCCTGCACATCTAGCCGTCGCGCTGGTCGCCCACGGCAGCCGCGACCCGCGAGCCGCGCAGGCCACCGAAGCGCTGGCGGCCGTGGTGCGCGCCAGGCACCCCGAGTGGGACGTCCGAGCGTCGTACCTCGACCACAGCGTTCCCCGGCCCCGCCAGGTGCTCGCGTCGTTCGACGCGGCCGGCCACCGGCGCGCGGTGCTGGTGCCGCTGCTGCTCACGGCGGCTTACCACGGCCGCGTCGACGTTCCGGGCGAGATCACCGCTGCGCGGGCGGACGGGGTACGGCTGGACGTCGCGCTGGCCGAGGTGCTGGGGCCGGTCGGCGGGCGGGTGCCGGAGCTTCTGCTGGACGGGCTGGAGTCGAGGCTGCGGTCCGCGGGTGCTGGTCGCTCATCCGGCGGCGTGCGGGCTGCGGGTGCTGATGGTCTGGTGGACGGGGTGGTGCTTGCGGCGGCCGGGACCCGGGATGCCGCGGCGCGGGGGACCGTGGAGGAGGCGGCAGCGGCCCTGAGCGCTCGCTTGGGCGTTCCCTGCCGCGTCGCCTATGCCTCGGCCGCCCCGCCGCTCGCCGGGGACGCCGTACGCGATCTTGTCGGGTCGGGGTGCCGGCGGGTGGGGTTGGCGTCGTACTTCCTCGCGCCCGGGCTGCTGTGGGATTCCGCGGTGGCGTCGGCCCGGGAGGCCGGGGTGCGGGTGGTGGCTGAGCCGCTCACCGATGTTCCTGCCGTGGCGGAGCTGGTGGCTGCGCGCGTGACGGCTGCCGCCCGGGCCGAGGCCGCGTACGCCGCCTGAGCGGCTGTCGCTCCACGGTGGGCAACTTGCCCGTTCGCCGCCCCTGAGGTGCCCGCGGTGCTTCCTGGTTACGCCAGGTGGGTGACTGTGCGTTTCCGGGTGATCGCCTTCGGTCCCGCGGCTGCGCGGGATTCGTCCACAACGGAGCGTGTGGGGGCGGGAACCAATGGTGTCAACGACTGCGACGATTTCGAGATCATTTCGCGAAGATCCGTGATCTCATTCATGCCCTGCGTCACCATTGCTTGCCGTAATCGCGTGGAAACGGTCGATGATTCCCCGGACAGCACGACGCCCCGGCGCCGTCATGGGCCCGGGGCGTGAATGCTGTGAGGGATTAGTCAGGCAGTCGGAGCGCCGACCCGAAGGCCGCCGCGACGCTTCACGGCGCGCCGCTCGTCCTCGCTCATACCGCCCCATACGCCGGCGTCCTGACCGGACTCGAGTGCCCACTGCAGGCAGGACTCGGTCACGGGGCACCGGCGGCACACGGCCTTGGCCTGCTCGACCTGCAGGAGCGCGGGGCCGGACGTCCCGATCGGGAAGAACAGCTCCGGGTCCTCGTCGCGGCAGATCGCATCGTGGCGCCAGTCCATGGCGGCAACACTCCTTGTTTCGGATGGGGTAACGAAATGGTGCGGACTAACTACTTACTTTTATCTGCATACGCGGTGGCGGCCGACGGACAGCGTTCGTCCGGTCACCAGTGCGTGAGCAAGCTTTTGTTCAGGACGCCGTTCCGCGTCTTCTGGATTAGGAACGCGGGCGGGCGGCATCCGGTTACTTCATATCGCTTGTGAATGCTTTCACGAACTCCCGCGATGTCAAGGGTAGCGCTCGGAAAATCTCCGAGCGGGTGAGCTAGCTCACGACCCCTTTGTCCGGTTCCGGGGCTTCTCCCGGTGCCGGCGGATGAACGCTCCCATCAATGTAGTACGGTGCGGGCCGCATTGCCGACCTTTTGGCCGTGTTTCTGTAACGGATCGTGAGCGGCGACCTGTCCCGACCTACCCAGTCCTCAGCAGATCACACGTAGCGCCTGGGGGACGGACAGAAAGTGCACCTTCTGACGCTCACCCAGGTAATCCCCGTCGAGCTGGAACGCCTGCGGGCGGCTGGCGACCACGGTGAACTCCGCCTGGTCGTGCAGCCGGAGCACGTGGCGCCCCCGCGGATCCGGATTCCGAACCGTCATCTGCGTCACTGTGCGTGTTGTTGTCGCCACGCCTAGGCTACGAAGGGCCAGTACGTCAAGTCCCCGGTCGAACGAGGCGTCCGGGTTCGGGTTGATCGGCCGGTCGCCCACGTACGTCCACGGGGCCGTGTTCTGGATGATGACGGTCCCCAGCCCCGAATCCGGTTCCTCGCCCGGGCGCTCGATCGTCAGGGGCGGCGCTTTGCGGTCCTCGCCCGACAACACCTGGCCGATGAGCGACCGTACATAAAGCCCCGGGGTGGACGTCCGTCCGCGCAGCCGCGCCTGCTCGACCCGGCGGGTCACCGCGGCGTCGAGCCCCATGCCGGCGGTGAAGGTGAAATAGCGGTCGTCCGCGCGGCCCAGCCCGATCACCCGGTGCCGTCCCGAGCGCAACCCGTCCAAGATCACGCCGGTGCCCTCGACCCAGTCCCGGGGCAGCCCGAGCGCGCGGGCGAAGACATTGGTGGAGCCGCCGGGAACCACCGCGAGCGCCGGCAGCCGGAACGCCGGAGAGGTGCCCCGCGAGGTGAGACCCGGCTCGGCGGTCATCAGCCCGTTGACCGCCTCGTTCACCGTACCGTCGCCGCCCAGCGTCACCACGACATCGACGCCGCTCTCGGCCGCGGCCCGGGCCAGCGACGTGGCGTGCCCGCGCTTCAGCGTGTACTCCACCGTCAGCTCGACCTCGCTGCGCAGGGCTCGGACCAGCACGTCTCGGCTGCGCTCACTCGTCGTGGTGGCCTTGGGGTTAACCACCAGTAACGCTCGCATGCGCGGCACTGTACCCCTCAAGACCCCGCTGAGCTGGCCGGTATCGTACAGCGGTGACTTCCCCCGCGACCCTGGTCTGGGCGGTACGCCTGCTGCTCGCCGAGGCGGTGGGGCTGATCGTGCTCACGGCGTACCTGATGGTGCTGGACGTGACCGCCGACGCCGGCAGCCTCGCGGTGGCGATCTCCCTCACCGTGTTCGCGGCCCTCGGCGCCGCGGCGGTCTTCCTGGTCGGCCGCGCGCTGGCGCGACGATCACCCCGGGCGCGC
Source organism: Nucisporomicrobium flavum (assembly GCF_016464385.1). Classification (GTDB taxonomy): domain Bacteria; phylum Actinomycetota; class Actinomycetes; order Mycobacteriales; family Micromonosporaceae; genus Actinoplanes; species Actinoplanes flavus_A. The sequence continues at coordinate 94,450 of NZ_JADMLH010000004.1, forward strand.
GGGCCTGCGATCGTGGTGCAGCTTTTCATCATCGCGTCGGGCGGGTTCCTGCTGCAGACGGGACCGGCCTGGGCGGGCGCGCTGATGATGGTCCTCGGTGCGGGGGTGGCGCTGCTGTGCCTGCTGCCGCCGACGACCCGGGCGCTCGGCCTCGACTGACGTCTGCTCCTTGCTTCCTTCCGGCTCGGCCGGCTGGCCTCTCTTCGCACGGCTCGCCTTGCTGTCCTTCCTTGCGCGCCTCGCCCTTCCTGCCCGTCCTCGCCCGCCCTGCCCTTCTCTTGCCTGTCCTTCCTTGCTCGGCTCGTGTGACGGGCGGCCCTTACTTAGCGTGCGGGCGCGTTCCCTCGGGATTTCGGCCGCCGTCCTACTCACCTCCCGGTGGCTTTCTCCCGCCTGCCTACTCAGGCTCGTGGCCTGGGGTGGGAGGGCTCCCGGGTGTCGTCCATCAGCACTTCCCACCTGCGGCTGAGGGCCTACTCTGAGAGTCGGATCACAAGGGGGTGAGGGGCTTGACCGGATCGACGGTGCGTCCGCCGGCATATCAGCTTCTGGCGGACGAGCTGCGGGCGGAGATCACATCCGGGCGCCTGCAGCCCGGCGAGCGTCTGCCACCCGAACCCGAGCTGTGCGTACGTTCCGGCGTCAGCCGCAGCACCGTCCGCGAAGCCCTCCGGCTCCTCGCCAGCCAGTACCTGATCGTGACGACCCGCGGCGTCACCGGCGGCAGCTTCGTCGCCCACCCCGACGCCGAACAGCTCTCCGAAGGCCTGTCCACCGGCCTCACCCTGCTCACCAACTCGGCCGAGGTGGGCTTCGCCGACCTGCTCGAACTCCGCCGGGCGCTCGAGGTCCCCGCGGCCGGGCTCGCGGCGCAACGGCGCACCGACGCCCACCTCATCGAGCTGCGCGGCGCCATGTTCGACCCCGACCTCGACGAACTCGACACGATGCTGGCAGCCCACGCGGCCTTCCACGCGGCGATCGCATCGGCGACCGGCAACCCGCTGTTCGAGCTGGTCACCCGGCCGCTCTACCACGTGACGTACGGGGAAGAGGTCGTGGAGGCGCTGCCGGACGGGTACTGGACGCGGATCGACGCGGACCACCGGGAGCTGCTGGCCTGCGTGAAGAACCGGGATCCGGCGGCTGCGATGGAGGTCGGGCGGCGGCACCTGGACTACATCGCGGAGGCGAACAAGCAGTAGGGGTGTCGGCGCTCGCTTGCTTGCGGACTGTTCGGGCGTCTCGCTTTGTGCTGCCGCTCCGATGCGCGGTGCTTACCGCTTCGCGGTGTTTACCGCTTCGCGGTGCTTCCGCTTGTGGCGTGCTTGCCGGTTCGCGTCGCTTGAGTGGGTGTCAGTTCTCGGTGCGGCGGGTGAGGAGGCGGATCGTCGCGTACCGGCCGGTCGCTTCCGCCGACGCCGACGTGGTCAGCGCCGTCAGCACCTTCCACGCGAAGGAGGACTCGGACGGCAGGCGTGCCCCGCGTACCGTCGCCACGGTGACCTCGACGGTGAGCGCGTCGTCGGTCACGGCGAAGCGGCATTCGAGCTCGGCGCCGCGGGTCGCGATGGCGAGCAGCATCGCGCACGCCTCGTCGACCGCGATACGCAGGTCCTCGATCTCGTCGAGGGCGAAGTGCAGGCGTGCCGCCAGGCCTGCCGTCGCGGTGCGCAGCACCCCGAGGTAGCCGCCGTCGGCGGGCACGGTGAGCAGCACGACGTCGTCTCCGAACGCCGGCTCCGAATGTGTGGTCTGCAGCTGAGTCACCGGCCCCATCCTCCCGATGGACGAGACTCTAGCGCCTGACGGCTGGTGCGCGCTGGGCGAGTCGCTCCAGAGCGGGGCCGGTCAGCCGGTAGGGGAGCCAGTTCTCGGTGACCGAAGCGCCGATGGCGGCGTAGAAGTCCGCCGCCGGGTTCCAGTCGAGCATCACCCACTCGAGGCGGCGGTACCCCCGTTCGACGCAGATCCGGGCGAGCTCGGCGAGCAGCGCGGCGCCGGCGCCCGTACCGCGGTGGCCCGGGCGGACGTAGAGATCCTCCAGGTAGATCCCGTGTACGCCCTCCCACGTGGAGAAGTTCAGGAACCACAGGGCGAAGCCGTGAGGAGTGTCGTCCTCGCCGACCGCGACGTGCCCGTACAGGGCCGGACGATCGCCGAAGAGCGCGGCGGTCAGCTGGTCGTCGGTCAGGTGGCATGACTCGGGTTCGCGCTCGAACTCGGCCAGTTCGTGCACCATCGCAACGACGGCCGGCACGTCCTGGGGACGTACCGGCCGTATCGTCGCCGGGCTCACGCCTGCTTGGTCTCCCAGAAGATCTTGGAGATCTCCTCGATCTTCGCGAGCAGCTGGTCGCCGACGGCCGGGTCCATCGAGCCCTTGGCACCGGAGGCGCCGGCCAGCTTGGTGGCCTCATTGAACAGCTGGTTGAGCTGCGGGTACTTCTCGAAGTGCGGAGCCTTGAAGTAGTCGGTCCACAGCACCCACAGGTGGTGCTTGACCAGGTCGGCCCGCTGCTCCTTGATCAGGATGGCGCGGGTGCGGAACTCGGGGTCGGTGTTCGCCTGGTACTTCTCGGCGATGGCCTTCACCGACTCCGCCTCGATGCGGGCCTGCGCGGGGTCGTAAACCCCACACGGCAGGTCGCAGTGCGCGCTGACAACAGTGCGCGGCGTGAAGATACGCGGAAGTCGCATCAGGACCCCTCCATGAGTTTGCGATGATCCGGTCCTGACACTACCCCTTACATCCGAACGCATACTCGACCCGGGATTGATGCCATGAGGTTGCAACTGCCGCTCTTCGCCGTCCTGGTGCAGGGCCCCTCCATGGCGCCGACGCTCCGCTCCGGAGACGCCCTGGTCGTACGCCGGACCCAGCGCGTCCGGGTGGGCGACGTCGTGGTCGCCCGCTTCCGCTCGCGGCCCGACCTGCTCGTCGTCAAGCGTGCGGTCAGGGCCCAGGACCAGGGCTGGTGGATACACGGCGACAACGAGTTCGTCACCGACGACTCGCGGGCGTACGGGGTGGCGGATGTCATCGGACGCGTCGTGTTTCGCTACTGGCCCCGGCCCGGTCGGCTAAGTTAATGTCCGGTAACCGCAGCACACCGAAGTCTTGCGGTTGCTTCACCGGGTGACCCCCGCATCGCACGTCGGTCCGCGCAGACTCGCGCATCACGACCGGCTGGCCCTCCGACGTCCGCCCGCGCGCCCTGCGCCGCGGCACCCCGACGTCGACGCTCTCCTCCGATGCGTGTCTGGAGCCCTTGTGTCCTTCTTCAGTTTTGAGCTCGACCCTGCCCTGGCCGCGGACCCCGTCTTCGACCTGCACAAGCACGGCAAGATGGCGATCGCCCCCACGGTTCCCCTGGCCAGCCGCGACGACCTGTCGCTGGCCTACACCCCGGGCGTCGCCCGGGTCTGCACCGAGATCGCCTCCTCGCCGTCGCTCTACTACGACTACACCTGGACCGGCAACACGGTCGCGGTGGTCACCGACGGTTCGGCCGTGCTGGGCCTCGGCAACATCGGCCCCCGCGCGGCGATGCCCGTCATGGAGGGCAAGGCGGTGCTGTTCAAGCAGTTCGGCGGCGTCGACGCGGTGCCGATCTGCCTCGACACGCAGGACGTCGAGGGCATCGTCGCCGTGGTCAAGGCGCTCGGCCCGTCCTTCGGCGGCATCAACCTCGAGGACATCAGCGCTCCCCGCTGCTTCGAGATCGAGCGCCGCCTCGACGAGGCCCTCGACATCCCCGTCTTCCACGACGACCAGCACGGCACGGCCATCGTCGTGCTCGCCGCGCTGCGCAACGCGGTGAAGCTGCTGGGCCGCCGCCTCCCCGACCTCCGCGTCGTCGTGAGCGGCGCAGGGGCGGCAGGAGTCGCCATCACCGACACGCTCATCGCCGCGGGCGTGCAGGGCGCCAACATGATCGTCTGTGACTCCCAGGGCATCATCCACGCCGATCGCCCCGGACTTACCGGAGTGAAGGCCGCGCTCGCCGAGCAGACCAACTACTCCGGCCGTACGGGAGGAATCAAGGAGGCGCTCATCGGCGCCGACGTCCTCGTCGGTGTGTCGGGCGGCTCCATCCCGGAGACCGCGCTCGCGGGCATGGCGCCGGGCGCGATCATCTTCGCGCTCGCCAACCCCACCCCCGAGGTCCCGCCGGTGATCGCCCACAAGTACGCGGCGATCGTGGCCACCGGCCGCAGCGACTTCCCCAACCAGATCAACAATGTGCTGGCGTTCCCGGGGATCTTCCGCGGGGCGCTGGACGCCCGGGCGACCCGCATCACGGCCGGCATGAAGGTCGCCGCGGCCGAGGCGATCGCCGAGGTGGCGGCCGGCGAGCTGCGCGCCGACGCCATCGTGCCGTCGGCGTTGGACCCGCGGGTCGCACCCGCGGTGGCGGCAGCCGTCGCACGGGCAGCCGAGCGGGATGGGGTCGCCCGGATGGCTGTCCCTGCCGAGGTGCCGGTGATTCCGGCGCCGGCTGCGGTCAGCTCGCCCGGGGCGGTGTTCTCCGCGAGCGGGACCGTGGCCTCCAGCTGAGCTTGCCGTTGCCGAGGCCGACACCGGCCTGCCCGCCGCTGTTTCGTCGTCCGGCCCGGCTGTAGCCGGGCCGGACGCGTTTCCGTCGCATCCGGCCCTGTTCGTTGTCGTCGCTTCCACGCCGTTCGTGCTCGTCGCTTTCATGCCGGGCTCGCTCCTTTCTCCGCTGCTTAGGCCCGCCCAGCATGCCGCGTATCGGCCGCGACCTCGGCACTTATCCACAGAGCGAGGATTGCCCGTCTCCCCGCTCGTGGTTCTCCACAGGGGCGCCCGCCGGTCTTCCGCTGCCGGCCCTGGTCAGAGCGTCGCCGTTGTCCACAGGACCGCGTCCGGTCTGCCTCGGCGGCTGCCTTGTCCACAGGGTCGGCCGAGTGGGTGGCGTGCACCCCGGGCGGTGACTAGCGTTCCTGGCATGCGCGCCGCCTACGCCAGTGCCACGAAACCGGACGAACCGCTCGCTGCCCTCACGGTCGGCGACCTGCCCGAGCCTTCACCGCCCGAGGGCTGGGTGACGGTCGACGTCCGAGCCAGTTCGCTCAATCACCACGAGCTGTGGTCGCTGCGCGGCGTAGGGCTCCCCGCCGACCGGCTGCCCATGATTCTCGGCTGCGACGCGTCCGGTGTGGACAGCGACGGTAACGAGGTCGTCGTCCACCCGGTGATCGAGGACAAGGAAGACCCGCGCGGCTTCTCGTTGCTCTCCGAGCGCTGGCCGGGCACCCTCGCGGAGCGCGTGGCCGTGCCGGCGGGCAACCTCGTGCCCAAGCCTGCCGGCATCTCGTTCCTCGACGCGGCGTGCCTGCCGACCGCGTGGCTCACGGCGTACCACATGCTCACCACACGCGGCCGCGTCGACGAGGCGGACGCGGTCCTGGTCCAGGGAGCCGGCGGGGGCGTCGCGACCGCCGCGGTGATCCTGGCCGGAGCGCTCGGCAAACGGGTGTACGCCACCAGCCGCGACGCAGCCAAGCGGGAAAGAATCGCCGAGCTGGGCGCGACGGCCGTCGAACCGGGCGCCCGCCTGCCGGAGCGCGTCGATGTGGTCATCGAATCCGTCGGAGCCCCCACCTTCGAGCACTCGCTGAAGTGCTCCGCCCCGGGCGCCCGCATCGTGGTGTGCGGCGCGACGGGCGGCCCGTTCCCGAAGGTGGACCTGCGGCGGGTCTTCATGATGCAGCTCGAAATCCTGGGCAGTGCCATGGGCACGGCGGACGAGCTCACCAAGCTGCTGGACCTCTGCGTTGCCCAAGGCATCCGGCCGGTCATCGACTCGACGTACGGATTCTCGGCGGTGGCGGACGCTTTCGCCCGGTTGAACTCGGGGGAGGTGTTCGGGAAGGTCGCGGTGGACCACCTGCACTGAGGGCCCGCCGCCGCTCCGGCAAGAGGTCCATGCGCTCCGCGCGAGTCACTGCGCGCTAGCGAGGTGCTCTGCCACGCGATGGCTTGGTTTGTGGCGGGGACGACGTCAGAGGTTGTCCCGGAGGTTGTCCGTGGCTGCGAGCCGTTTTCGTGCCGACGCGTCGCCGTAGAGGGACCAGCGCAAGAAGTCGGTCGTGGTTGTTGCGACGCGGACGAAGTCGGGGCCGCTCGTGGTGACGTGGCCGCCCCGGGGCAGGGTCAGCAGAGCCTTGCGCCAGGGCACCGCGTTGAAGGCTGCGAGGCCGTCGGCGTACTGGACGGTCCTGTCCAGCTTGCCGTGGACGAACAGCACCGGGATCTGTGGGCCCGTGAAGGGTGCGGGCAGCAGCTGGCGCCCGGCGAGCACCAGGGCGGCGGTCAGCCTCTTGTCGCGGGTGCCGGACAGCATGCCCAGCGTGGTGATGCCGCCGCCCGAATGGCCGGCCGCGGCGACATGCTTCTCGTCGAGGCGGTTCTCGAGCGGGTCGCCCCTCTTGCGGTTGAGGGCGAGCACTTCGGTGAGCACGTACGAGGCGTCCGCGGGCTGATCGAGCAGGTCGAGCACGGTGAAGTCGGCGACGCCTCGGGAGGTGTGCGGGTACGCAGCGCCGGCCACCACGAAACCGGCCCGCGCCCAGCGCGTCAGCAGGGAGGCGTAGTCCTCGGGGCGGCCCGTCAGGCCATGACTGAAGACGACCACCGGGTACGGGCCGTCGCCGGTTGCGGGGTACCAGATCGTCGTGGGGAGCGGCCGGTTCTTGCCTCTGCTGAGGTGCAGTTTGCGTACGCGTACGGGAAAGGCCTGGTCCGGTGCCGTACCGACCGGAACCGGCGCCTCGGAGGTGGTGGTCTTCGGTGCGGTTGAGGAGGCGGATGACTGCCGGGCGGAAGGCGTCGCGCCGGCGCTGGGCGAGGTTGCCGGGTGGCCGCCGTCCTTCGCCGAGCAGGAGGTGAGCGCCAAGGCGACCGCTGTCATCAGTGCGGCGGTACGGCGGCTCATGACCATCATTGTGCCCGGCAAGGTTGCCCCGCGACGGACCGTCAAGATCATGCGGCTTACACGGTGTGGGGGTCGTGTGAGCGAGAAGGGTAGGCGAATCGTCATCAACGGGGTAGGTCGGTCGCGCGGACACTCCCACGGACGGGTGAAAATCTTCGGGCGTTCGGGAACGCCCTGGTAGGTGCCGGGCACGGCCTGGCTGCACGGGTACGGCTTCGCTATGGTCGTGCGCATGTCTGACAACAGCGTCGATCCGAGCGGCAACACCGAGGCCTTCCGCGCCTTCACGCAGAGTAGTCCCCAGGAGCCCGCGCCGGCCTCGAAGACCCCGCTGATCATCGGGGCGGCCGTGGTCGCCGTCGTGCTCATCGCCGTCATCGCCTGGCTCGCGATCGGCTGACACGCCACCCGGACGACGGCGCCGGACTCAGCTCGTGAGCCGGGTGCCCCCTCGCAGCGGTGCGCTCTGAAGGCTGCGTCTCGCGGCGGTGCGTCTCGCGGAAATGAGCCCGCGCAGCGGTGCGCGCTGCGGCGGTCAGCCCGCGCAGCGGTGCGCCCGGGGCAACTGCGTCCCGCGGAAGTGCGCCGCACGGAGATGAGCCCAGGCAGCGGCGCGGCGCCGAATCGAAGGGCGCGCGAGGCCGTGCCGCCGCGGTCGGTGGCGTCGGCCCGGCTGGTGGCGTCGGCCCGGCTGGCGGCATGGCCCGGCCGGCGGCACGGCTCGGCTGGCGGCATGGCTCGGCTGGTGGCACGGCACGGCCCGGCTGGCGGCACGGTTCGGCGGGTGGCACCGCCCGGACTGGCTATCCGGCCGAGGCGGGGCCGTCGCCGGCCGAGGCGGAGCTGTCACGATGCATCCCGCGGGCGCCCTTGCCGTAGGGGCAGACCTGGTAGGCGGCCTGGCGCCGGTAGCGCCAACTTCGGCTCGGGACGCCCTCAGCTGTCGCCGAGTGCGTGCCGGGTCTGCTGGGCGATCTCGAGCTCCTCGTCGGTCGGCACCACGCAGACCGTCACCCTTGACCCGTCCGGCGAGATGATGCCGTCGCCTTTCTCGTTGCGGGCCGGGTCGACTTCGATGCCGAGCGACGACAAGCCTTCCAGGGATGCCGCTCGTACCAGCGGGGAGTGTTCGCCCACGCCGGCCGTGAAGGCGATCGCGTCCGTCCGGCCGAGGAGCGCCAGGTACGCGCCGACGTACTCCTTGATGCGGCGGCAGTAGACGTCGAAGGCGAGGGTGGCTGCGGGGTCTCCTTCTTCCCGGCGGCGTTCGACCGTGCGCATGTCGTTGTCGCCGATGAGGCCCTGGAGGCCCGCTTGGCGGGTGAGGGAGCGTTCGATCTCGTCCACCGGCATGCCCGCGACCCGGTGCAGGTGGAAGATCACCGTGGGGTCGATGTCGCCGCTGCGGGTGCCCATGACGAGGCCGGCCTGGGGTGACATGCCCATCGAGGTGGCGATGCTGCGGCCACCCTGGACGGCGGTGGCGCTGGCGCCGTTGCCCAGGTGCAGGGTGATGATGTTGGCCTCCTCGGGGGGCAGGCCGAGGAGCGCCGCGGTCTGGCGGGCCACGTACGCGTGTGACGTGCCGTGGAAGCCGTAGCGGCGGATCTGCCAGCGCTCCGCGAGGGTGGCGTCGATCGCGTACGAGACGCCGGCCGGCGGGATGGTCTGGTGGAACGCGGTGTCGAAGATCGCGACCTGCGGTACGTCAGGCATCAGTTTGCGGGCCACCGCGATGCCGCTGAGCGCCGCGGGGTTGTGCAGGGGTGCGAGCGGGACGAGGCTCTCGACGGCTTCGACCAGCTCGTCGTCGATGACCGAGGCGGCGCTGAACAGCGGGCCGCCGTGGACGACGCGGTGGCCGACGGCGCCCAGGCCGGTGAGGTCCACGGACTCCATCACGCGCTGCAGGGCCGCCGTGTGGTCGGCCGCGTCGCCGTCCGGCTCGCCGATCCGCTCGATGAGGCCCTTCGCGAGCGTGCGGGGACCGCCCGAGGAACCCGACCCAGAGCCGGTGGAGGGCCCGGCAGAGCCGGTGGAGGGCCCGGCAGAGCCGGTGGAGGGCCCGGCAGAGCCGGTGGAGGGCCCGGCAGAGCCGGAAGAGGAGGAGGGGGACGGGTCGTCGAAGAGCCGGTACTTGACCGACGAGGACCCGCAGTTCAGGACGAGGATTTTCATGAGTGCGCCTGGATCGCCGTGATCGCCACCGTGTTGACGATGTCCTTGATGGTCGCGCCGCGGGAGAGGTCGTTGACCGGGCGGCGCAGGCCCTGCATGACCGGGCCCACCGCGACCGCGTTGGCCGAGCGCTGGACCGCCTTGTACGTGTTGTTGCCCGTGTTCAGGTCGGGGAAGACGAACACCGTCGCCTTGCCCGCCACCTGGCTGTCGGGGAGCTTGGTGGCCGCCACGGCCGGGTCGATGGCTGCGTCGTACTGGATGGGGCCCTCCACGGGTAGGTCGGGGCGGCGTTCGCGCACCAGGGCCGTCGCCGCAGCCACCTTCTCCACGTCGGCGCCCGCGCCTGAGCTGCCCGTGGAGTAGGAGAGCATCGCGACGCGGGGTTCGATGCCGAAGGCGGCCGCTGTGGTGGCTGACGACAGGGCGATGTCCGCGAGCTGGGCGGCGTCCGGGTCCGGGTTGACGGCGCAGTCGCCGTACACGAGGACGCGGTCGGCCAGCAGCATGAAGAAGACGCTCGAGGCGACCGAGACCTCCGGGACCGTCTTGATGATCTCGAAGGCGGGGCGGATGGTGGCGGCGGTGGTGTGAGTGGCGCCGGAGACCATGCCGTCGGCGAGGCCCGCGGCGACCATCATCGTGCCGAAGTAGTTGACGTCGCGGACCACGTCGTACGCCAGGTCCAGGGTGACGGCCTTGTGCTTGCGGAGCTCCGCGTACTGCTTGGCGAAGTCGTCGCGCCACTCGCTCGTGGCCGGGTCGACGAGCTGGGCGGCGCCGATGTCGACGCCGACCTCGCGGGCCCGGCGGGTGATCTCCGCCGGGTCGCCGAGCAGGGTGAGGCCGGCGACCCCCCGGCGCAGCAGCGTCTCGGTGGCGCGCAGGATGCGCTCGTCGGTGCCCTCCGGCAGCACGAGGCGACGGCGGTCCGCGCGGGCCCGGTCGATCAGGTCGTTCTCGAACATCAGCGGCGTCACCCGGCTGGACCGGGTGACGTCGAGCCGGCGGTTGAGCTCGGCGGTGTCGACGTGCTTCTCGAACGCCCCGAGCGCGGCCTCCACCTTGCGCGGTGTGGCGGGACTGAGCGTGGCCTCGATACGGCTGGCGGCATTGATCGTGTGATAGCTGTCGGACGGCACCACCAGCATGGCGAGTCCCGTGTAGAGCCGTTCGATGACGCGGACGGCCCGCGGGTCGGGGAGCTCGCCGATGGTGAGCACCAGGCCGGCCAGGGTGACGTTGCCCGCGGCGTGCGCGGCGCTCGCCGCGACCAGCAGGTCGGCGCGGTCGCCGGGGGTGATCAGCAGGGCCCCGTCGGTGAGGTGGTCGAGCACGGCCGGGACGTGCGCCGCCCCGACGACGAAGTCGAGGACGTCGCGGTCGAGCGCGGCCTCGCCGCCGGTCACGACGGTCGCGTCGAGGGCCGCGGCCACCTCGGCGACGGTCGGCGCCGCCACTGCGGGCACCTCGGGGATCGCCCACACCGGCACGGGCAGGCCGCCGGGCGCGGCGACGCCCTCCGGGACCCGGTTGGCGATCACGGCGAGGACGGTCGCGCTCAGATCGACGAGCGAGTGGTACGCCGAGCGCACCGCCGCCCCCAGATCCCCGCGCCCCTGGCCGCTGACCACGGGCACGACCACGCTGCCGAACTCGTTGGCGAGGCGCGCGTTGAACGCCAGCTCCCGGGGCAGCTCGTCGCCGTGCTCGTCCTGGGAGTCGGCGAAGTCGCTGCCGATCACGATCACGGACGCGCACCGGCGCTCGACCTCGCGGTAGCGCTCGACGATGCGGGTGATCAGCTCCTCGCGCCGCCCGTCGGCGACCATGGCGGAGGCCTCGGCGGCGGTCACCCCGTAGGAGTCGTCGTAGCCGGCGACGAGCGGGTATCGGCTGGTCAGCAGCGTCAGCAGCGGATCGTCGCCGGTGCCGGCCACCAGCGGCCGGAACACGCCGATGCGGGCGACCTGACGGGACAGGAGCTCGACCAGCCCGAGGGCGACGGTTCCCTTGCCGACGCCGGGTCCGAGCCCGGCAACGTAGACGCTGCTTGCCACAAGGCTCAACCTACCGGCCCGGCGTTGATCGCGCCGGGGGTCGCGCGACCCTGTGGACAAGGGCGAAAGACCCCAGTGGGCACGCCGGCCGCGACTCAGGTGAGGGCACGCAGATACCCCTGCGGATGTGCCAGGAAGCGCCGCCAGTGGCCGACGATCTCGAGCTCGTCCCAGGTGGTGCGGCGGATGCCGGCCGAACTCAGCTCCAGGATGGTCGCGCCGGGCAGGGCGGTCAGGATCGGGGAGTGGGTGGCGACCACGACCTGGGCACCGTCGGCCCGCAGCGCCTCGAGCCGCGCCAGCAGGCCCAGCGTCGACGTGAAGGACAGCGGCGCCTCGGGCTCGTCCATCAGGTAGAAGCCGTAGCCGTTGAACTTGCGGGCGAGCAGTTCGAGGAAGCCCTCGCCGTGGCTGCGGTCGTGCAGGTCGCCGTCCGGCGACCCGGGCAGGTTCTCCAGGTACGTGTACAGCCCGTGCATCGTCTCGGCGCGCAGGAAGTACGCGTTCGCGCGCCGTCCGGGCGTACGGACCACCTTGAGCGCCGCACCCAGCGGGGACTCGCTGGCCCGGCTGCTGTGCCGGGCGTTGCGCGACCCGCCCTCCGGGTTGAGCCCGTGCGCGGCGGCCAGCGCCTCGATCAGCGTGGACTTGCCGGAGCCGTTCTCGCCGACCAGGAACGTCACGCCGGCCGGGATGTTCAGCCCTTGCTCCAGGACGGCCGCCACCGCGGGGATCGTCGCCCACCAGGCGCCCCGGTCGACCTCGGCCGCCGGGTCGAGCTCGATCCGGCGGACGGGACGGTCGGGGCTACTCCTCATCGTCCTCGTCGGCGCGGGCCAGCCAGGTGGCGAACCGCTCGATCGGGGTCTCGAACTCCGGGTTGACGTCGACGAACGTCCGCAGCTGCTCGGCGACCCACTCCAGCGTCACCGACTCCTCGCCACGCCGCGCGACCAGTTCCTCGATACCGCGATCGGTGAAGTACATGCGCTGAATAGTAAGCAGCAGCGCCCCGCCGCGAACGACGGGGCGCTGCCGGAGAGATGCGGGTCAGGGGCGGGGGAGCGCCGCCTCGACCAGCGCGGACTGCTCGGCCTCGTGCATCTTGGCCGAGCCGACCGCCGGGGCGGCGGCGGCCGGGCGCGAGATGCGGCGCAGCCGTACGCCCTCGAGGTGCTCGAGCAGGTTCAGCGCGACGAACGACCAGGCGCCCTGGTTGGCCGGCTCCTCCTGCACCCAGGCGAAGTCCTCCGCGTGGGGGAACTGGTTGAGCACCGCCTTGAGCTCGTCGACCGGCAGCGGGTAGATCTGCTCCATCCGGATGATCGCCGTGTCGGTGATGCCCCGCTCGGCGCGCGCCTGGAACAGGTCGTAGTAGACCTTGCCGCTGCAGAACAGGACCCGCTTGACCGCGTTCGCGTCCAGCGGCGTGCCGTTGATCCCGGCGTCGCCGATGACCGGCTGGAACGTGCCGGTGGTGAAGTCGGCGACCGACGACACCGCGAGGCGGTGGCGCAGCAGCGACTTCGGGGAGAACACCACGAGCGGCTTGCGCTTGCTGGACAGGGCCTGGCGGCGCAGCAGGTGGAAGTAGTTGCCCGGGGTGGTCGGGTTGGCCACCCGCATGTTGTCCTGCGCGCACAGCTGCAGGAAACGCTCCATGCGGCCGGACGAGTGGTCCGGGCCCTGGCCCTCCATGCCGTGCGGCAGCAGCAGCACCAGCGACGACTGCTGGCCCCACTTCGCCTCGCCGGAGGAGAGGAACTCGTCCACGATGGTCTGGGCGCCGTTGACGAAGTCACCGAACTGGGCCTCCCAGAGGACCAGCGCGTCCGGGTTCTCCACCGAGTAGCCGTACTCGAAGCCCATCGCCGCGTACTCGCTGAGCAGCGAGTCGTGCACGAAGAAGCGGGCGTTGGAGGTGGCCAGCGTCGAGATCGGCAGGAAGTCCTCGCCGGTCTTCGCATCGATGATCGCCGCGTGCCGCGAGGTGAACGTGCCGCGGCGCGAGTCCTGGCCGGCGAGCCGGACGGTGACGCCCTGGGCCAGCAGCGAGCCGAACGCGATCAGCTCACCGAACCCCCAGTCGATGCCGCCCTCGGTGGACATCTTGGCGCGCCGGTCGAGCAGCTGCTGGACCCGCTTGTGCGGGGTGAAGCCCTCGGGCAGGTCGACGTGCGCCTGGCCGACCGCCTTGACCGTCGCGGCCTCGACGGCCGTCTCCACCTGCGGCTCCGGCTCCTCGCCCGGGGCCTGGCGGACCCTCGGCGGCGACCCGGCCGCGTCCCGGGTGCGCTTGAAGACCTGCTCCAGCTGGGCCTGGTAGTCGCGGAGCTGTTCCTGGGCGTCGTCCACGGTGATGTCACCGCGTCCGATCAGCTCCTCGGTGTAGAGCTTGCGGACCGACCGCTTGGTGTCGATCATCTCGTACATCTTGGGGTTGGTCATCGACGGGTCGTCGCCCTCGTTGTGACCGCGGCGGCGGTAGCAGACCAGGTCGATGACGACGTCCTTGTTGAACGCCTGCCGGTATTCGAAGGCGAGCTTCGCGACCCGGACGACGGCCTCGGGGTCGTCGCCGTTGACGTGGAAGATCGGCGCCTGGATCATCCGCGCGACGTCGGTCGAATACAGCGAGGAGCGGCTGTACTCCGGCGCCGTCGTGAAGCCGACCTGGTTGTTGACCACGATGTGCACCGTGCCGCCGGTGCGGTACCCGCGCAGCTGCGACAGGTTGAGCGTCTCGGCGACCACGCCCTGACCGGCGAACGCGGCGTCGCCGTGCACCAGCACCGGCAGCACCGTGTAGCCGTGCAGGCCCAGGTCGAGGCGGTCCTGCTTGGCCCGCACGATGCCCTCGAGGACCGGGTCGACGGCCTCCAGGTGCGACGGGTTGGCGACCACGCTGACCGTCGTGGAGGTGTCGCCGTCGGGCGTCGTGTACTTGCCCGTCTGGCCGAGGTGGTACTTGACGTCGCCCGAGCCGTGCGCCGACTTCGGGTCCATCTGACCCTCGAACTCGTTGAAGATCTTCTCGTACGGCTTGCCGACGATGTTCGCGAGCACGTTGAGCCGGCCGCGGTGGGCCATGCCGATGACCATCTCGTCCAGCCCGGCCTCGGCCGACGACTGCAGGACGGCGTCGAGCAGCGGGATCAGCGACTCGCCGCCCTCGAGCGAGAAGCGCTTCTGGCCGACGTACTTGGTCTGCAGGAACGTCTCGAAGGCCTCGGCCGCGTTGAGCCGGTTGAGCACGTGCTTCTGCTCGTCCTGGTCCGGCTTCGTGTACTTGATCTCGATGCGGTCCTGGATCCAGCGCCGCTCCTCGGGGCCCTGGATGTGCATGTACTCGATGCCCACGCGGCGGCAGTAGGTGTCGCGCAGCACGCCGAGGACGTCGCGGAGCTTCATCTTCTGCTTGCCGGCGAAGCCGCCGACCGGGAACGTGCGGTCCAGGTCCCAGAGGGTCAGGCCGTGCTGGAGCACGTCCAGGTCCGGGTGCCGGCGGATCTTGAACTCCAGCGGGTCGGTGTCGGCCATGAGGTGGCCGCGCACCCGGTACGCGTGGATGAGCTCGACGACCCGGGCGGCCTTGTCGATCTGCCCCTCGGAGGTCCGGGCGACGTCGCGCACCCAGCGCACCGGCTCGTACGGGATCCGCAGCGAGGTGAAGATGTCGTCGTAGAACGAGTGCTCGCCGAGCAGGTACTCGTGCATGGCCTTCAGGAACTCGCCGGACTGCGCGCCCTGGATGACCCGGTGGTCGTACGTGCTGGTCAGCGTGGTGACCTTGCTGACGCCGTGGTCGGTCAGCATCTCGTCGGACATGCCGGAGTACGGCGCCGGGTACTCCATCGCGCCGACGCCGATGATCGCGCTCTGCCCCGCCATGAGGCGCGGGATGGAGTGGACCGTGCCGATGCCGCCCGGGTTGGTCAGCGAGATCGTCGTCCCGGCGTAGTCGTCCATGGTCAGCTCGTTGCGGCGGGCGCGGCGCACCACGTCCTCGTACGCCTGCCAGAACTGCCGGAAGTCCATCTGCTCGCAGTTCTTGATGGACGGCACGACGAGGGTGCGCGTGCCGTCCTTCTTGGCGAGGTCGATGGCGATGCCGAGGTTGATGTGCTCCGGCTGCACGAGGGCGGGCTTGCCGTCCACCTCGGCGAAGGAGTTGTTCATCTCGGGGTGCGCCATGACGGACCGGACCAGCGCCCACCCGATCAGGTGGGTGAAGCTGACCTTGCCGCCGCGCCCGCGGGCGAGGTGGTTGTTGATCACGATGCGGTTGTCGACCAGCAGCTTGGCCGGCACGGCGCGCACCGAGGTGGCGGTCGGCACCTCGAGCGAGGCGTCCATGTTCTGCACGATGCGGGCGGCGACGCCGCGCAGCGTGCTGACCTTCGCGCCGGCGGGGGCGCCGCCGTTGGCAGCGACCTTGGCGGGTGCCGGGGCGGGGGCCGTCTTGGGTGCGGCCGCGGCGGGCGCGGGAGCCGGCTTGGTCGCGGGCGCCGGCGCCGGAGCCGGGGCGGGTGCTTCGGCCGGCTTGGCCGGCGCGACGGTGGCCGCTGCGGGAGCGTCTGTGCCGGCCTTGGCGGCCGTGGCCTTCGCGGTGGCGGCCTTGGCCTGGTCGGGCGTCGCGATCGAGCCCGCGGCCGTGGCCGGCTTGTAGTCGGCGAAGAAATCGTGCCAGGCGGGGTCGACGCTGGACGGGTCGGCCAGGTAGCGCTGGTACATCTCGTCGACGATCCACTCGTTCGGACCGAAGTCCGCGAGCGGATTCTCATGCGAAGTCTGCTGGGTCGACACTTCCGTGTTCGCCTCTTTCACCATGTTGTCAGCACGCGACGTTCGTCACAGGGACGAAGGACGAAGGATTCGGCGTCAAGGCTACGCCGTGACAATCGCGTAGCCATGCGCACGTCCGGACTGTGACCAACGGCTGAGGCGGGAGAGGGACATGGGCCCTGCCCGATACGTCAGGTGATGTCCCGTTTCTTCGTGAGCCAGGTGCCGAGCAGGCCGGCGACCGCCGCATAGCCCACCAGCACCAGCGCGCCGACCCAGCGGGGTGGGTTCCCGGGCAGCTCGGTGCCGGAGATCATGAGCTGGGAGGCGAGCGGCGGCACGAGCACCTGCAGCTTGCCGAACCAGTCGCCGATCCGCGGCGTGAGCAGCGCGAAGATCGTCGCGGCGCCCAGGTAGCCGATCACGTACACGGTGCTGAGCGTGATGGTCGCACCGAGCTGGCTGCGGATGAGCACGCCCGCGCCGACGCCCAGGACCGCCCACAGCGCGTACGCGAGCGCGTTGAGCCCGACGGCCCGCCACACCGCCGGCTCGCCGAGCTGCACGCCGACGTCGAGCGCGTTGAGGATGAACGGCACGAGCACCAGGTTGAGCACCGTGGTGATCAGCCAGAAGACCAGCCCGAGGAGCACCGAGGCGACCAGCTTGGCCACGATCACCGACTCGCGGCGCGGCGTCACCAGGAACGTGGTGGTCGCGGTCTGGTGGAAGAACTCGTTGGTCACCACGATCGCGGCGAGCAGCATGACCACCAGGACGCCGAAGAACTGCCCGCTGGTGTAGAGGTTGCTGGCGACGTTGACCGACTCGGAGGCCACCCGCACCTGCTCGGCCTGGTCGGCGTCGAGCCCGGCCTCGGCCGGGTCCAGGTTCAGCGTGGCGTTGGCGCTGACCCAGTTGACCAGCAGCGTCAGCGCCCACAGCGGCAGCGCGATGAGGCCGAAGACCCACCACGTGCTGGTCGTACGGATCTTGAGCAGCTCGGCCCGGACCAGGTTCATCGGATGCCCGCCTTTCCGGCCGTCAGCTGCAGGAACACCTGTTCGAGGTCGGCTCGCTCGCCGGTGAGCTCGTGCAGCTCGATGCCGGCGGTGAAGGCGATGTGCCCGATCCGCGCCGCGTCGAGGCCGGTCACCATCAGCGCCTCGTCGGGCAGCGTGGCCACGGTCGCCTGCTCGGCGGCCAGGGCGGCCGAGAGCTCGGCGGGCTTCGGCGTGCGGACCCGGACGTGGCTGACGCCGGACATGGAGCCGAGCACCTCCTCCACCGGGCCCTGCCGGATCAGCTGCCCGGCCGCGATGATCACCACGTCGTCGGCGAGCTGCTGCATCTCACCCAGCAGGTGGCTGGAGACGAGGACCGTGCGGCCCTCGGCGGCCAGCGACTTGAGCAGGTCGCGCATCCACCGGATGCCCTCGGGGTCGAGGCCGTTGGCGGGCTCGTCGAGGATCAGCACCCGCGGGTCGCCGAGCAGCGCGGCGGCGATGCCGAGGCGCTGCTTCATGCCCAGGGAGTAACCCTTGAACTTGCGCTTGGCCGCCGGGCTCAGCCCGACCCGGGCGAGCGCCTCGTCCGCCGCCTGCCGCGGCAGGCCGGCCGACGCGCAGATCACCCGGAGGTGGTTGATGCCGCTGCGGCCCTTGTGCGCGCTGGACGCCTCGAGCACCGCGCCGACGTGCCGGATCGGCTGATCGAGATCGGTGTACGCCACGCCGGAGAAGGTGGCCGTGCCCGACGTGGGCCGGACCAGGCCGAGCATCATCCGCAGCGTCGTCGTCTTGCCGGCGCCGTTGGGGCCGAGGAAGCCGGTGACCCGCCCGGGCCGCACGGTGAACGAGAGGTTGTCGACGGCGCGCAGCTGCCGGTAATGCTTCGTGAGGTGGGAGACGACGATCTCCTCGGACGCGGCCGTCAACGCTCACTCCTGTCCTTCGGTGGGGCCTCAACCTACCTGTTCAGCGCCACCCGTGTGGCCCCGGCGCGCGCCGGGGCCACACGGGTGGCGGTGCAGGACACAAAGGCGTTCACCCACCGGACATCCGGGTTCACCCGCGACGCCACGCCGTCGGCAATCGCGAGCCTTACACAGTTCTCATGACGGTATTGATGACCGCCGCCGCACCCACCGGGACCAGCGGCTACTCGCTCCTCATCGCCGACGACAGCTCCCAGGTCGCGGCCGCGCAACGTCTGCGCCACGACGTCTTCGCCGGCGAGCTCGGGGCCACCCTGCGCGGGGCCACGCCCGACGGGCGGGACGTGGACGAGTTCGACGACTTCTGCGACCACCTGATCGTCCGGGACGACACCACCGGCGACGTGGTCGGGACCTACCGCATGATGACGCCCAAGGGCGCCGAGCGGGCCGGCCGGCGCTACGGCGACGGGGAGTTCAACCTCAGCGGCCTGCGCCCACTGCGGGACCAGCTGGTCGAGACCGGCCGCTCCTGCGTGCACCCGGACCACCGTACGGGCGCCGTGGTCAACCTCATGTGGGCCGGCATCGCCCGCTATCTGCACCTGAACAACCTGCGGTGGCTCGGCGGGTGCGCCTCCGTGTCGCTGGAGGACGGTGGGCACACCGCCGCCGGGGTGTGGGCCCGCGTGCAGAGCAAGCACATGTCGCCGCCCGCGCTGCGGGTGCAGCCGCGCCGCAACTGGCTCGCGGAGACCTCTCTGGTGGGCGACCCCCGCCTGCAGCCGCCGCCGCTGCTCAAGGGCTATCTGCGGCTCGGCAGCTGGGTGTGCGGGGAGCCCGCGTACGACGCCGATTTCCAGTGCGCCGACTTCTACGTGCTGTTTTCCATGGACCGGTTGGACCCCCGCTATCGGCGGCACTTCCTCGGAGCCACGCGATGATCTGGCAGCCCGTGTCGGCGTGCGGTCCGCAGTGCCGGCCGGGTGGGGACGAAGCCGTGCACGGTTTGACGACGGTGTTGCGGTTGGTTACTGCTGCGGCCGTACTTATCGGCGGTTTGATGGTCGTGCCGTTCCTGCGCGGCGCCGCGGTGCGGACCGTTGCCCGCGCCCTGCTCGCGGTCCTGGGGGTGCGCCTGGTGTGGCGCGGTCGAGCGCCGCGGCCCGGCAGCCTGCTGGTGGCCAACCACGTCTCCTGGCTGGACGTGCTCGCGTTGCTGGC
The DNA here is from genome assembly GCF_016464385.1 of Nucisporomicrobium flavum. Lineage (GTDB taxonomy): Bacteria > Actinomycetota > Actinomycetes > Mycobacteriales > Micromonosporaceae > Actinoplanes > Actinoplanes flavus_A. Next base: position 113,595 of record NZ_JADMLH010000004.1, read on the forward strand.
GGTGACGCCGGTCCGGCTCGTCGCGAAGCGCGAGGTCGGCGCGTGGCCCGCGGTGGGCGCGATGGCGAAACGGTCCGGCGCGATCTTCGTCGACCGCAAGCGGCCGAAGAGCCTGCCCGCGACGGTTGCCGAGGTCACCGCGGCGCTGCGGGCCGGGCGGTCGGTCGCGGTCTTCCCGGAAGGTACGACGTTCTGCGGCGCGGAACGGGGCCGCTTCCGCCCGGCGCTGTTCCAGGCGGCGGTGGACGCGGGCGCCACGGTCGTCCCCATCTCCATCCGGTACGCGTCCCCGTCGGCGTCCTTCATCGGCGAGGACACCCTGTGGTCCTCGGTACGCCGCGTGGCCGGCTTGCGCGGACTGACCGTGACGCTCGTCGGCTCGCCGGGGCTGCGTCCGGAACCGGGCGCCGATCGGCGCTCGCTGGCGCGGGCGGCACAGGCGTCGGCCGGCCTGCGCGGCGCCACGTTCGGCCTCGCCGCTTAGGGCGCTCACAGAAAACTTTCAGGTACTGTGCAGCGCAGGTGCAGTCACCTGCGTGAGGATGGGCCCATGGCCGCTACTCAGACCCAGGGCAAGCAGAGCGAGGCGAAGCTCCTCGTCGTCGAGGACGACGCGAACATCCTCGAGCTGCTCTCCGCCAGCCTGCGCTTCGCCGGGTTCGACGTCAGCACCGCGACCAGCGGCAGCGCCGCCGTGAGCGCGGCCAAGAACGCCACGCCCGACCTCGTCGTCCTCGACGTCATGCTGCCGGACCTCGACGGGTTCGAGGTGATCCGGCTCATGCGCGAGGGCGGTGCGCGCACTCCCGTCGTCTTCCTGACCGCGCGTGACAGCACCGATGACAAGATCCGTGGCCTGACGCTGGGCGGCGACGACTACGTCACCAAGCCGTTCAGCCTCGAGGAGCTCACCGCGCGCATCCGTGCCGTCCTGCGCCGCACCAGCGCCGGCGACGACGAGCCGTCGCGGCTGGTCTTCGCCGACCTGGAGCTGGACGAGGAGACCCACGAGGTCTACCGCGCGGGGCAGCGGGTGCAGCTGTCGCCGACGGAGTTCAAGCTGCTGCGCTATCTGATGCTCAATGCCAACCGCGTGCTGTCCAAGGCGCAGATTCTCGACCATGTCTGGAAGTACGACTTCCGCGGCGACGACAACATCGTGGAGTCGTACATCTCCTATCTGCGGCGCAAGGTGGACAACGTGCAGCCGCGCCTGATCCACACGCTCCGCGGCGTCGGGTACGTCCTGCGCAAACCCGCGGTCTGAGCCACCGGTGACCCTCACCGACCGGGTCCGCGGCCACGTCCCGCTGCAGACCGGGCTGCGCCGGGTGCCGTTGCGCACCAAGCTCGTCGCGTCCGTGCTCGCCCTCGTGTTCGCCGCGCTGACGCTGATCAGCGCCGCGAGCACGTACGCGCTGCACAAGTACATGATCGGGCGGCTGGACGCGCAGCTGCTCCGCTTCACCCAGATCATCAACGAGCTCGACTACAACGAGCGCGCGATCCTGCCGGCCGACTACTACGTCAACCTCACCACGGTCGACGGCGTGGGCAACCCGGGCAACGAGAAGTACGACACCTCCCTGAAACCGTCCGAGCTGCCGCCCCTGGTGAAGGGCATCGGCCAGGTCACCAGGCACCTCAACAAGCCGTTCACGGTCGAATCGGCGGACGGCACCGTGCACTGGCGGATGCTGATCACCGACGAGGGCGGCTCGGTGCTGCACGTGGCGCAGCGGCTGGTCGGCATCGACGACGCGATCAGCCGGCTGATCTGGGTGGACACGCTGGTCGGCGCCGGGGTGCTGTTCGCGCTCGCGGCGATCGGGGCGGCCATCGTGCGGCAGAGCCTCATCCCGCTGGTGCAGATCGAGCGGACCGCGGCGGCCATCGCGGCCGGTGACCTGACCCAGCGCGTACCCGATCCGGAGCCCGACGAGGGCGAGCCGCAGACCGAGCTGGGCCGGTTGTCCCGCGCGCTCAACGCGATGCTGGCCCAGATCGAGGCGGCGTTCACGGCCCGCGCGCTCTCCGAGACCGCGGCCCGGGCCGCGGAGTCGCAGGCCCGCGACGCCGCCGAGGCGGCTCGCGCGTCGGAAGCCCGGGCGGTGCGCTCCGAGGAGAAGATGCGGCAGTTCGTCGCGGACGCTTCGCACGAGTTGCGTACGCCGCTGACGTCCATCCGTGGCTTCGCCGAGCTCTACCGCCAGGGCGCGGTGGCCAGCCCCGGTGACACCGCGAAGCTCGTCCGCCGCATCGAGGACGAGGCCTCCCGGATGGGGCTGCTCGTGGAGGACCTGCTGCTGCTGGCCCGGCTGGACCGGGAGCGGCCGATCGAGCTGGCGCCCGTGGAGCTGCCGGTGCTCGCCATGGACGCGGTCCAGGCGGCGCAGGCGACGGCGCCCGACCGGAAGATCACGCTGGAGATCCGCGACGTGCCGGAGAAGCTGGTCGCGTACGGCGACGACGCGCGGCTGCGGCAGGTCATCGGCAACCTCATGACGAACGCGCTGGTGCACACGCCGCCGGACGCCTCGGTGATGCTGTCGCTGTCGGCCGAGGAGGGCAACCAGGCGGTCGTCGAGATCACCGACACCGGACCGGGGCTGTCACCGGATCAGAAGGAGCACGTGTTCGAGCGCTTCTACCGGGTGGACGAGGCACGGACCCGTCGTGCCGACCGGGACGCCACCGGCACCGGCCTCGGGCTGGCCATCGTGGCGGCGATCGTGCGGGCCCACCACGGCACCGTGGACGTCATCAGCGAGCCGGGCAAGGGGGCGACGTTCCGGGTCGCTCTGCCCGCTCTCGTGCCGGACGAATCCTGATCATCCCGGCATCCGCCATTCACAGAAAACCTTCAGGGCCAGCACAGGTCAGTCGGAGCGGTCGGGGGCAATGTTGACCGCATGAACGAGCCCGAGACCAACCCGCAGCGGCACGAGGACTCCTCGCCCGAGGAGCAGTCGCACCGGTCCGCGGACGCCTCCCCCGCAGGCAGCAGCCCGGAGCGGGGAGAGTCCGACACCACGGCGCAGCAGCCCGTCGTGAGCGGCGGCTCCGCGCCGTGGCAGCCCGCCCAGCAGCAGCCGATCCAGCCGCCGCAGCCGCACCCCGGCCAGCCGCAGCACCAGCCCGGTCAGTGGCACGGCTCGCCGTGGCAGAGCGGTGGGCAGCCGCCGTACGGCCAGCAGCCCTACCCCGGCCAGCCGTTCCCGCCGCACCCCGGCCAGCACCCCGCCGCACCGCAGCCCGCATATGCAGGCGCCTACCAGGCTCAGCCCGGCCAGCCGCCGGTGCAGCAGCCGGGTCAGCCGCAGCTCGGTCAGCCGCCGCTGCCGCCCGGTCAGCCGCAGTACGGTCAGCCCGGCGCCGAGGGTCCCTGGACCGCCCAGCAGACCGCGGACGCGCCCATCTGGGCCACGCAGGTCGGCGGCGAGCCCCACCGCGATCCCGCGCGGGCCGGCCGCAGCCGCCGCATCCTGGTCACCGGCGCAGCCGCGCTGCTCATCGCGCTCGGCGCCGGCGGTGTGGGCGCCGCGACCGCCCTCGCCTTCGACGACGACGACAGCGCGAGCACCGTGCAGGCCAGCAACTCCGCGGTGACCCCGGTGGTCGACCGCTCGTCGCTCGCGCAGATCGTCGCCAAGGTCAAGGACAGCGTCGTCTCGATCAAGACGGAGACCGGCGAGGGCTCCGGCGTCGTCCTCGACACGCAGGGCTACATCGTCACGAACAACCACGTCGTCGCCACCGCGCAGGGCAGGACCGTCACGGTGATCTTCGCGAGCGGCAAGAAGGCGTCGGCCACGATCACCGGGACGGATCCGCGTACGGACCTCGCGGTGGTGAAGGTCAGCGGCGTCTCCGACCTGAAGCCGGCGAAGTTCGGCTCCAGCGCCAACATGCAGGTGGGCGACACCGTGCTCGCGCTGGGCAGCCCGCTGGGCCTGGAGGGTTCGGTGACCGAGGGCATCATCAGCGCCAAGGACCGCACGATCCGGTCCGGCGGCGAGGACCAGCAGACCCCGCAGAACCCGTTCGGCGGCGGCCAGCAGCAGGAGCAGCCGTCCGCGACGACGTCGATGTCGGGCCTGCTGCAGACCGATGCGCCGATCAACCCGGGCAACTCCGGCGGCGCGCTGGTCAACACCAACGGCGAGGTCATCGGCATCAACTCGGCCATCGCGACCTCGGGCTCGAGCTCCGGCAACATCGGCCTCGGCTTCGCCATCCCGAGCGACAAGGTCACCACGGTGTCCAAGGCGCTGATGAAGGGCGAGAAGGTCAGCCACCCGGCGCTCGGCGTCAGCGTCACCGAGGCCGAGGGCGGCGGCGCCGTGGTCAGCACGGTGAACCCGAACAGCGCGGCCGCCAAGGCCGGCATCGAGCAGGGCGACGTCATCACCGCGGTGAACGGCAAGCCGGTCAACGACTCCGACGACCTCATCGCCGTCATCCAGAGCGGCAAGGTGGGCGACACGGTGTCGGTGAAGTTCACCCGCAACGGCCAGGAGCAGACGGTCAACGCCACGCTGACCGAGGCGTCCTGACAGACCGCATCCGGCGCCGCCCGGGCCATCGGGCGGCGCCACCTCCCCCGCGGGGGGGGGGGGGGGGGGGGGGGGGGGGGGGGGGGGGGGGCCCCCGACCGGCGGTGGCGGGGCAGCCCGCGCGCCCCCCGGGGGGGGGGGGCGCCCCCCGGGGGGGGCGCCCCCCCCCCCCACCGCGCTTTTATGTCCCCTCCGCGAGCTATCTGCGGGCGTGTGGCAAATCGGGGGCTCGCGTTCGGCCCGGCACACCGCCTACTCTCCATTCGCCCATCGCGCCAGTGGAAGGCCGGCACCGTGACCTACGTCGAGACCCGGATGAGCGTCTGGGAGGCGCTGGCCGGACGCGCGCCCGGCGAGCCCTCCGGACCCGCCGACCCCGGGCTCTGGGGCGCCGTCGTCGACCGCCTCAACCCGGCCCGGGCCCGTCCCGTCCTGCGCGCCGGGATCGAGGCCGTCGAGCTGACCAGCGTGCGCGGGGCCGCGTACGTGATGCTGCGCTCGCCGGACGACGGCGGCCGCGCCTGCTATCTCCGGCTGACCCCGGAGGAGTGGCAGCTGGCCCTGATGATGGACGGCACGCACACGGTGGCCCGCCTGGTCGCCGAGTTCGCCCGCCTCGCCGGCCGCCTCGCCCCCGACCAGGTCCGCCGCGTCGTCGCCGACCTGGCCGGCAACCGCATGCTCGACGAGCTGCCGGTCGACGCGTTCCGGCCGTTGCAGGAGCTCGAACGCAAGCCGCTGCCCCGCCGCGTCGGCAGCGGCGTGCTCGCGGCGGCGCGCGGGCGGCGCATGCTCGTCTTCGACGTCGACCCGCTGATCACCGCGCTGTACCGCGCCGGCGGCAAGCTGCTGTTCACGCGGGTGGCCGCGATCGTCATGGCGGCCTTCGCGCTGGCGGGATTCGGCCTCTTCGTCAGCACGTGGTGGCGCGGCAGCCAGGCGGTGTTCCTCACCAACGGGTCGTACCTGCTCGGTGCGGTCGTGTTGCTGCTGCTCAACGTGCTGGCGCTGGCCAGCCACGAGCTCGGGCACGCGCTCGCCACCAAGCACGCCGGGCGGGAGGTGCCCGCGGCCGGGGTGCTCGTCTACTTCGGCATCCCGTCGGTGTTCGTGGACACCACCGACGTCTGGATGGCCGGGCGCCGCGCCCGGATGCTCGTCACCGCGGCGGGCCCGGCCACCGGCCTCGTCCTCGCCGGCACGATGCAGCTCGTCGGCCTCGCCGTGCCCGCGCTCGGGCCGCTCGCCTTCAAGCTCGCGTTCGCCTGGTACCTGAACGCGTTGTTCAACCTCAACCCGCTGCTCGCGCTCGACGGCTACTACCTGCTGATGGACTGGCTGGAGATCCCCAACCTGCGCGGACGCGGCCTGGCGTGGGTCGCGTCGCGGCTGCGCGGGCGCCCGCCGGCCTGGGGCGGGCTGGACCGGGAGGGGCGGATCGTCGCCCTGTACGGCATCCTCGCGATGCTGTGGCTGGCCGTCGCCCTGAACCTCGGCTACCGGATCTGGGCCGACCGGGTCGCCGGGCTGGCGACCGGGCTGTGGAACGGCGGCGCCGGCGGCCGGCTCCTGCTCGTCCTGGTCGTCGCGGGGCTGTGCGCCCCGCTGGTGTACCTGGCCGTCGGCTGGCTGTTCCGCTCGTGGCGCCGCTTCCGCCTGCGCGCCGCCGAGAAGCGGCGGGAGGCCGACGCCCCGCGCCGCCTGGACGCGCTGCGCAACTCCGACCTCGGCGGCCTGCCCGAGCCCGCCCTCGCCGGCCTGGCCGCCCGCGCCCGGTGGGTACGCCCGCCGTCCGGCACCCCGATGGTCCTGGCCGGCAACACCCAGCAGGCTGTGTACGTCGTCGTCGACGGCGCCATGCAGGCCCGCAGGCCCGGCGACCCGGGCGGGACGATCCGGCACCACGTCGGTGCGGGCGGCGTCGTCGGCCTCGCCAACGCGCTCACCGGCCGCCCCGCCTCGCTCGACTGGCACACCGCCGGGACCACGCTGCTGGCCGTACCGACGGCCACCGTCGCCACGGTCGTGGGGCCGCTGCCCGGACCGCCGCCGGTCGACCGCGCCGAGGCCGAGGCGCTGTTCGCCGACACCCCCGCGCTCGCCGGCCTGGCCGGGGACGAGCGCCTCGCGCTGATCGCCACCGCGCACCCGGTGGACCTCGAGCCGGGCGCGCCGGTGGACCTGCCCGGGCCGACGCACGCGGTGGTGATCGAGTCCGGCGTCATCGCCATGCCCGACGGCGTCGAGCTGCGCCGCGGCACGCTCATCGGCCCGGTCGGCGACGGCGAGCCCGGTACGGTCGCCCAGACGCGTACGCCGGCCAGGCTCTGGGTCATCCCGGACGCCTCCGACCTCCCGCCGCTCGTGGGTGGTCCCGGGCCGGCCGCTTCGACCGTGGCCGCTGTGGACGGTGCCGCCGCGTCGCGTGGTGTGCACTCCGCGGGGGCGTACCCGCCGCTCGCGGTGCCGCCGGGGCCGCCGGACGGCACCGAGGACCCCGAGGTGGACCGCCGTTTCGAACGGCGCATGTGGTGGCTCGTCCTGCTGCTGCTCCTGCTCGCCCTGCTGCTGACCGGGCTGAACTTCGCGCCCGGGCCGGCCTGGGCCGAGATGCCGACCGACCGGGCGCTGCTCACCGCCGACCGCGGCACGCTCGCCGTCACCGTCGACGGGCGGGCCGTCCGCCTTGCCGCGGGCGAGCGCCGTTACGTCGACGAGGGCACCCGGATCGAGGTGCCCGCCCGCGCGTCCGGCCGGCTCACCTTCAAGGGCGGCTCGGCGACGCTGCTCTGCGCGGGTACGCAGGCCGACGTGGGCCCGCTGGCCACCGACGCCGGGCGCACGCGAGTGCCGCACGGCGTGCTGACTGTCCGCGCCGGGCGGGTGCTCGCCGACACGGGCAGCACGAGTGGCGCGTACGAGCCGCTGCGCCTGACCGTGCAGGCCACCGTCGGCACCGCCACCAACGAGGGACCGGCGTGGTTCGGTGTCGACCCTGGTGCGATCACCGTCGCCACCGGACGGGTGTTCCTCGGCGGCACGCCCGTCACCGCCAACGTGACGTCGCTGAGCTGCGGGGACGGCGTACCCGTGGAACCGCCCGCGGGCTCGCCCAGCGAGTCGCCGAGCGACGTACCGTCGGATCTTCCGTCGGTGACGCCGGAGCCCACGCTGAGCTCGACGCCGCCGACGGTGCCGCCGACGACGATCGATCCGGGGCCGGCCACGCCGGACCAGCCGCGGCCGACCACGACCCGCGCGACGACGCGGCCGCCGGCCACCACGCGGCCGACGACCCGGCCGACGATCCGCCCGACGACGGTGCCGCCGAGCACCAGCCGGCCGCCGGTGAGCCCCGACCCGCCCTCGAGCCCGCCGACCACGACGTCGTCGCCGCCGGCGAACCCGGAGCCGTCGGACACGAGCCCGCCCGTGATTGGATGAGCCCGTGCTCTGCTTCTTCTGCGCCAAGGCTGCGCGTGGCACCTGCCGGTTCTGCGGACGCGGTGTGTGTGAGGACCATGCCCGGTTCGGGCCGTACCTGTTGCAGGTCAGCAGGTCGGTGACCCGCGAACGGGCCGAGGCGCTGGTGGTGGAGGACGCGGTGCAGTGCGGCACGTGCCGCCCGCGGCCGCAGCCGGTCGCCATGCCCGAGCTGGACTGACCGGCCGATACCGGACACTGGCCCCGGCCGCCTACCGTGGGCGGCATGGGTGACTTCGACGCTGTGCTCGAGCGGCTGTGCACCGACCCCGCGTTCCAGGCGTGCCTGGCCCGGGACCCCGACTCGGCGCTGGCCGGCTATCGCCTCGCGCCCGACGAGGTGGCGCTGCTGCGGCAGCAGGTGGCCGGCGACGCGGGTGCTCAGGCGGCCACGGTGGAGCAACGGGTCACCAAGTCCAGCACCTTCGGCATCTTCGGCTCGCTCGGCGGCCTCGCCGACGCTCCGGTCGGGTCGCCGGCGGACGGTGCGGCGGGGATCGGGCCGGCATACGGCGCCCGTCAGGGTTTCGGGGACGCGCACGCGGCCCGCGGGGCCGGGGCGGGCCTGGGATCGGCCGCCTCGCGGCTGGGCGACGCCCCTCGCACCGGCTTCGGCGACGCGCACCTGCCGGCGCCGGAGGGCTACCACAACCGGGTCGACGCGGACGGCGACGGCACGCTGGACAGGGCGACCTACCGGGGGCACCGGGGCGGCGGCGCGGAGATCGTGGTGGACCTCGACCGCGACGGGCGGGCCGACTTCGTCGGCGTGGACAAGGACCTCGACAACCGCGTCGACTACGCCGACTACGACAAGGACCACGACGGCGTCTTCGAGAAGCGGATGTACGACGACGACGGCGACGGCTGGCTGGATCGCTCCGTCCGCCGCTGAGCCTTTCATCGGTGGCCGTCGACCCTCACCATGAGGGGATGGTGGCTATCGCGGCGCGCGGGCTCACGAAGGTGTTCGACGACGGAGCGGTGGCCGTCGACGACGTCTGCCTCGAGGTGGGCTCCGGCGAGTTCCTGGTGGTGCTCGGCCCGACCGGGTGCGGCAAGTCCACACTGCTGCGGCTGCTCGCCGGCATCGAGGAGCCCACGGCCGGGACGGTGCTCTACGACGGCGTACCGGTCCGGGAGGCCGAGCCGGCGGAGCGCGACATCGCGATGATCTTCCAGTCGTACGCGCTCTACCCGCATCTCACCGTCGCGCAGAACATCGGCTTCCCGCTGCACGTGCTGCCCCTGCCGGCGGGGGAGGTGGCGGCCCGGGTGGCGGAGATCGCCCGGCACGTCGGCGTCGACGACCTGCTCAGCCGCTATCCGCAGCACCTGTCGGGCGGGCAGCGGCAGCGGGTCGCCATGGCACGGGCCCTGATCCGGCGCCCGGCGGTCTTCCTGCTGGACGAGCCGCTGTCGAACGTGGACGCGGGCGCGCGGGCGGCGCTGCGCGGGGAGATCGCTGCTCTCGTGCGCAGGCTGGGCGTCACCACGGTCTACGTGACGCACGACCAGATCGAGGCGATGAGCATGGCGGACCGGATCGCGGTGCTGCGCCGGGGCGTGCTGCAACAGGTCGGGCCGCCGCCTGAGGTGTACGCGGACCCTGACACCGTCTTCGTCGCGGCTTTCCTCGGCACGCCCCGTACCAGCCTGCTCGAGGCCGTGGTGTCGGTGCCGGACGGGCGCGTGCTGCTCGACCTCGGGTCGCAGGTGCTCGAGTTGCCGGCGGGTGACGCCCGTACGGAGGCCCTCGCCCGCCACGACACCGCCCGGGTGACCGTCGCGCTGCGCGCGTTGTCGCCGGACAAGAAGGGGCCGTTGGAGCTGCGCGGCACCGTACGCGCCGTCGAGAACCTGGGCCACGAGCTGCTGGTCCACCTCGACGTGGGGGGAGTGCCGACGCCCGCGGCCACCGCGCGGCTGGAGACGTCGTCGCCGTTGCCCCGCCCCCGCACCGGGCCGCCGGCCGACCGGTCGCCGTACGGGCTGCAGCCCGCGTACGAGTCGCTCGAGCCGCCGCCGATGGGCGAGGTCATGATCCGCATGGCGACGCCGGCGCGCGCGGAGGTCGGCACCGAGCTCGCCGTCGGGGTGAGTTGGGACGATCTGCTGGTGTTCGACCGGACCGGCCGCCGCATCCGGCCGGACGAGGCCCTGGACAGGATCAGTTAACAGTCCTAATAATTGGCCAACTGTCGATATACCGACGTTGGAGGCCATCCCCCATGCGCCGATCCCTGCTCCTCGCCGTCACCGCCGTGCTGGCGGCGTCCGGCTCCGCCGTCTACATAGCCTCGTCCGCCGATGCCGCCGTCGCTTGCGCGGCTGCTTGGAGCCCGTCCGCGGTCTACACCAAGGACATGACCGCCTCCCAGGCCGGTCACAACTACACCGCGAAGTGGTGGACCCAGAACGAGAGCCCGTCGACCCACAGCGGTCAGTGGGACGTCTGGGCCGACAACGGCGCCTGCGGTGGAACGACGCCGCCGACCTCCCCTCCGACGACGCCTCCCACGACCCCGCCGACCACTCCGCCCACCACTCCGCCCACCACGCCTCCCACGACCCCGCCCACCCAGCCTCCGGTGGGTGGGCTGCCCAAGCACGCGCTGATCGGCTACCTGCACGCGAGCTTCGCCAACGGCTCCGGCTACCTGCGGATGGCCGACGTACCGGCCGACTGGGACATCATCAACCTGGCCTTCGGTGAGCCCACGTCGGCGACCTCCGGCGACATCCGCTTCATGCTCTGCCCCGCCACCGAATGCCCCGGCGTGGAGAGCGAGGCCGACTTCATCAACGCCATCAAGGCGAAGCGCGCGGCCGGCAAGAAGGTGCTGCTCTCCATCGGCGGCGCCAACGGTCAGGTGCAGCTCACCACCACGGCCGCCCGCGACAAGTTCGTCAGCTCGGTCAGCGCGATCATCGACAGGTACGGCCTCGACGGCGTCGACGTCGACTTCGAGGGCCACTCGCTGTCGCTCAACACCGGCGACACCGACTTCAAGAACCCGACCACCCCGGTGATCGTCAACCTCATCGCGGCGCTCAGGTCGCTGAAGGCCCGGTACGGCGCCGGCTTCGTCCTGACCATGGCGCCGGAGACGTTCTTCGTACAGCTCGGCTACCAGTACTACGGATCCGGGCCGTGGGGTGGGCAGGACCCGCGCGCGGGCTCGTACCTGCCGGTCATCTACGCCATGCGCAACGACCTGACCGTGCTGCACGTCCAGGACTACAACAGCGGCTCGATCATGGGCCTCGACAACCAGTACCACAGCATGGGCGGCGCCGATTTCCACATCGCCATGACCGACATGCTGCTCGCCGGCTTCCCGGTCGCGGGCAACACGGCGAACATGTTCCCCGCGCTGCGTGAAGACCAGATCGCCTTCGGCGCGCCGTCGTCGGTGAGTGCCGGCAACGGGTACGTGGCCCCGGCCGGCGTGCAGCAGGCGGTCACCTGCCTGGTCAAGGGCAGCAACTGCGGCGGGTACACCGTCCGCAGCGGCACCAACCCGAATTTCCGCGGGCTGATGACCTGGTCGATCAACTGGGACAAGTTCTACTCGTGGGAGTTCAAGAACGCGCACGAGCCGTTCCTCAACGGCCTCGGCTGATCCTCTGGCAACCGGCGCCGCCCGCCCGGGCGGCGCCGGTTGCCGCATTCCGTCGCCGGGCGCAAGATCATTGCAGCGCTGTGGACAACGGGTCCGGGGCCCGGCGGACGTGGAACGATGAGGTCATGGTGGAGAGTCCGGTCGCGTTCGTGCTCGGCGGGGGAGGCGTGCTCGGCGCCGTCCAGGTCGGCATGCTGCGCGCACTCTTCCGCGCGGGCTACCGTCCCGACGTCGTCGTCGGCACGTCGATCGGCGCCGTCAACGGCGCCCTGGTCGCGGCCGACCCCACCGAGGCCGTCACCGACCGGCTGGTCCGGCTGTGGTCGTCCCCCGAGGCCGCCGAGGTGTACGGCGACTCCATCGCCCGCCAGGTCCGCCGGTTCGCGGCCCGCACCCACCTGCACTCGCCGCTCCCGCTGCGCCGCCTGCTCACCGCCGAGCTGGGCGAGCAGTCGAGCTTCGCCGACCTGAAGATCCCGTTCCGCTGCTGCGCCGCGAGCATCGAGCGCGCCGCCGAGCACTGGTTCGACACCGGTCCGCTTGTCGAAGCGGTGCTCGCGTCCGCGTCGGTGCCCGGGCTGCTGCCGCCGATGGAGATCGCCGGGGAGCACTTCGTCGACGGCGGCATCGTCAACTCGATCCCCATCGGCGAGGCCGTCCGGGTGGGCGCGAAACGGATCTTCGTGCTCCAGGTGGGGCGCATCGAGCGGCCGCTGGCCGTACCGCGCCGGCCGTGGGAGGTGGCGCAGGTGGCGTTCGAGATCGCCCGGCGGCACCGCTTCGCCCGGGAGCTTGCGTCGCTGCCCGACGATGTCCAGGTGCACGTTCTTCCGACCGGCGGTGGCGAGAACCGCGACGACCAGCCCTGGGCATACCGGGACATGGCCGCCGCCGGGCGCCGCATCAGCCGGGCCTACACCGCGTCCCGCCGCTACCTGCAGTCTCTCGTTCCGCCGGCGCCGGACGACGGCGCCTGATGCTTCCGCCGCCCTGGGTCCGTCGGCTGGTCATCGCGCCGGCCGTGGTCGTGCTGGCGCTCGTGCTGCTCACGACGCTTCCGGTCTGGCTGCTCGTGGCGCTTGCCGCGTCGCCCCTGGTCCCGGGCCACCTGCGGGTGCCGCGCCTGGTGTTCCTGGCGATCGTGTACATCGTCTGGGACGCCGCCGCCCTCGTCTGCCTCGCCGCGCTGTGGGTCGCCTCCGGGTTCGGGTGGAAGATCCGCAGCCCCGCGTTCCAGCGCGCCCACTACGTGCTCACCGGGCGCTTCCTCGCCGCCCTGTTCTGGGTGGCGGAGTGGTCGCTGCACCTGAGCCTGGACGTCGTCGGGACCGACCCGGACACCGGCATGCCCGGCCGCCCCGAGATCGTCGTCAGCCGGCACGCCGGCCCCGGCGACTCGTTCGTGCTGATCCACTCGCTGGTCAACTGGTTCGACCGGGAGCCGCGCATCGTGCTCAAGGCGACCCTGCAGTGGGACCCGGCCGTCGACATCCTGCTCAACCGCCTGCCCAACCGGTTCATCACGCCGGGCCGCCCCGGGGTGCCCGACCTGGAGAAACACGTCGGCGCGCTGGCGAGCGGCCTCGACGACAACGACGCGTTCGTCATCTTCCCCGAAGGTGGCAACTTCACCCCGCACCGCCGGCTGCGGGCGATCGCACGGCTGCGGGCCAGAGGGCTCGAGGAGATGGCCGTACGGGCGGAAGGCCTGCGCAACGTCCTCCCGCCGAAACCGGGCGGGCTGCTCTCCGCGATCGACGCCGCCCCGGACTCCGGGGTCATCTTCGTGGCCCACACCGGCCTCGACAAGCTCGTCACCGTCGCGGACATCTGGCGCGAGCTGCCGATGGACAAGCAGCTGATCATGCGCTTCTGGAGCGTCCCGCCGGAGGAGGTCCCGGCCGGCGAGGAGGAACGCATCCGCTGGCTGTACGACTGGTGGGCCCGCATCGACGCCTGGATCGAGGAGAACCGGCCCCAGCCCCGCCCGCTCGGCACCGACTGGTCGGCGCGGCGCACGTCCGTACGCTCCGGCTGAACCGCAGCCGGCTGCGACCGCCGTGCCGGGTGTGGCGCTTCCACCGCCGTCGGCGGACCGCACGGCGCCGGTCGCGCGTGCCGGGGCAGGCCGGCTTTCGCCCTGAGGAGAATCGCTGGGCGTGGCGCTCGTTACCGGGGAAGGTAGGAGAGTCCGATGCCGGGTGGGTGCTCACCGCGTCCGGCAGGTGCGAGAGGGTGGGTCCATGAGTGTTGACGATGTGGTGATGCGGTCGGGTGGCGCATCCTTTGACGACCAGGTCTTCGAGCGGCTGCTCCGGGAGCGCATCATCTTCCTCGGCAGCGAGGTCAACGACGAGGTGACCAACCGCATCTGCGCGCAGATGCTGCTGCTGGCCTCGGCCGACAGCGAGAAGGACATCGCCCTGTACATCAACTCGCCCGGTGGTTCCATCAGCGCCGGCCTGGCCGTGTACGACACGATGCAGTACATCAAGAACGACGTGGCCACGATCGCCATGGGCATGGCCGCCTCGATGGGGCAGTTCCTGCTCTGCGCGGGCACCCGGGGCAAGCGTTACGCCCTGCCGCACGCGCGGGTGATGATGCACCAGCTCTCCGGCGGCATCGGCGGCACCGCGGCCGACATCGCCATCCAGGCCGAGAGCATGTTGCACATCAAGAAGACGATGAACGAGCGGATCGCCTTCCACACCGGGCACACCCCGGAGGAGATCGAGGCCGACTCGGACCGCGACCGCTGGTTCACGGCGCAGGAGGCCAAGGACTACGGCATCGTCGACCACGTGATCTCCAAGGCGGCCGACGTCTCGGCGACGTCCGCGCTGGTCTGACCCACCTTCACGAACGGGCGTACGGGCCTTCCGTACGCCCGTTTGTGTTCGCCGGCGGCCATCGGGGTATAGCGATGTCATCCCCGAAGGTTCGAAGGAGGTGGCTGACGTGAGACTCCCGTCTTTCTCCCGGCAGTCCGACACCACCGCGGAGACCGCGGACAGAGCGCCCGTTTCCACCCGTACCGACGCCTCCCCGCAGGCCGGAGCGGTCCAGGCCGACCGCGCCGCCACGACGTCGGACCGAGCCGCGGACCTCGCGGCCTCCGACCGTGCCGCGGCCAATCGCGCCGCAGCCGACCGTGCTGCTGCTTCGGACCGTGCCCCGGCCGATCGTGCCGCTGCCTCGGACCGTGCTGTGGCGTCGGACCGTGCTGCGGCTTCCCGCGCCGGCGAGCGCGAGGTCCGGCAGGACGCCGTCCACGCCGACGCGCGGCGGGCTGAGGAGCCGCGGGCCGGCGAGCACCGCACCGGCCACCTGCGGTCCGACGACCGCGCCGCCCCCATGGCGAAGGTCGACGACCGGGACCCGGACCGCACCGAGCGTTTCGACACGGTGCCCGCCGACCGCACCCCGGCCGGACGGGGCAGCGCGAGCGTTGCGGCGAGCCGTGAGGCCGACCGTACGCCCGTACCCGCCGGACCCAAGCCCCGCGCGAGCCTGCTCGCCACGCTCGGCCTGATCACCGGTGTGGCCGGCGCCCTGCTGGTGCTCTCCGGGCCGCTGATGGGCTACGGCATCGGCGTGGCCGCGCTGTCGCTGATCCTGTCCGTCGCGGGCCTGCGCGCCACCAAGAAGCGTCACGTGGCCGGCAAGACCGACGCGCTGATCGGCCTCGTGCTGGCGCTCGCGGCGATCGTCGTGGGCGTGCTGGCGCTGACCGGCTCGCTCTCCTGGCTGGGCACCGACATGCAGCCCGTCACCAGCGTCCGAGAGTGGCTTGACGCACAGTTTATCGACCGCTTCTGACGGGTACCTGACATTCACCGGAGGCGATGCGCTGACGGTGACCCCCTCGGAACCGGGACGGCCATGAGCCTTCCCGCCCCGGAAACATCCGGCGGTGCGCCGGAAAGCGCGGTCGAGACCGATCGGCGATAACCGTCGACAGACTCGGATGGAGCCGCATTCGTTGTGCGGGGGCGGCGGTTCGCCGCCCCCGACGCACGTCCGAACCTGGTCCCCGCCTCATCCGCGGCGTTACCGCGGCCTCGCTGTCGCCCGACACGTGGCCCCGGCCCGCGGCCCGCGCCTAGCCCGCCACCCGCGGCCCGGCCCGGCCCGGCTTGCCGCCCGCTGCCTGCCGCCCGGCCCGCCGCCCGCGGACCGCGCCCGGTACCTGTCCCGCGGCCCGCCGGCCCCGAGATCTCCGGCCGCCGCTCGCAGCCCGCCGGCCCGCCTCCCCACCCGCCCCGCCGGAAACCTCGAGCAACGAATCGTCGCGCCGAGCGCGGATCACGCAACGAATCGACGCCGTGCGCAACACTGTTCCGGGGCGTACGCAGGCACTTCCCGCATAGCGTTTCCGTCATGACGACCGCCGCCCCGCGCCGCTACCTGATGTGCCGGCCGACCCATTTCGCCGTCACGTACCGGATCAATCCGTGGATGGACCCGACGGCGCCGTACGACAATGCCCTGGCCGTCAGCCAGTGGGAGACCCTGCGCCGGACGTTCCTCGGCCTCGGCCACACCGTCGAGCTGATCGAGCCGCTGCCCGGCCTGCCCGACATGGTCTTCGCCGCGAACGGCGCGACCGTGGTCGACGGCAAGGTGCTCGCCGTGCAGTTCCGGGACGCCGAGCGCGCCGATGAGGCGCCCGCGTACAAGGCGTGGTTCGAGAATGCCGGCTTCCCGGTCTTCGATTCGAAGCACACGAACGAGGGCGAGGGCGACATCCTGCTCGCCGGTGACGTGCTGCTCGCCGGTACGGGTTTCCGCACCGCCCACGCCGCGCACGCCCAGACGCAGGAGGTGTTCGGCCGCCCGGTGATCAGCCTGCAGCTGGTGGACCCGGCGTACTACCACCTGGACACCGCGCTGTGCGTGCTCGACGAGCGGAACATCGCGTACCTGCCGTCGGCGTTCTCGCCCGGCTCGCAGGAGGTGCTCCGCCGCCTGTTCCCGGACGCCGTCCTCGCCACGCCGGCCGACGCCGAGGTCCTGGGCCTCAACGCGGTCAGCGACGGCCGTACCGTTGTCCTGCCGGTGCAGGCCACCGAGCTGACGGCGGCCCTGCAGGCCGCCGGTTACGAAACTGTCGGGGTCGACGTGAGCGAGCTGCGCAAGGCCGGCGGCGGCCCGAAGTGCTGCACCCTGGAGGTTCGCTCGTGACTGACCTGGACATGCGTACGCCCGGAGCGCTCGCCGACGCCGAGCGCTGGACGGCGCACAACTACCACCCCCTGCCCGTGGTCATCTCGGACGCCGAGGGTGCCTGGGTGACCGACGTCGACGGCCGCCGCTACCTGGACTTTCTCGCCGGGTACTCGGCGCTGAACTTCGGCCACCGGCACCCCGGCCTGATCGCCGCCGCGCATGCTCAGCTCGACCGGCTCACGCTGACCAGCCGGGCGTTCGTGCACGACCAGTTCGCCACGTTCTGCCGCGGGCTCGCCGAGCTGTGCGGCAAGGGCCTGGTGCTGCCGATGAACACCGGCGCGGAGGCCGTCGAGACCGGCATCAAGGTGGCCCGCAAGTGGGGCTACCGGGTCAAGGGCGTGCCGGACGGGCAGGCCGAGATCATCGTCGCGGCCGACAACTTCCACGGCCGGACCACGACGATCATCAGCTTCTCGACGGATCCGGACGCGCGCGACGACTTCGGGCCGTACACCCCGGGCTTCACGATCGTCCCGTACGGGGATCTGGAAGCGCTCGCCGGCGCGATCACGCCGAACACCGTCGCGGTGCTCCTCGAGCCCATCCAGGGCGAGGCCGGCGTGCTGGTGCCGCCGGCGGGCTACTTCGCGGGCGTACGGGAGCTGTGCACCGACAACAACGTGCTGTTCCTCGCCGACGAGATCCAGTCCGGGCTCGGGCGTACGGGCAGGACGTTCGCGATCGAGCATGAGGGCGTCGTCCCTGACATGTACCTGCTCGGCAAGGCGCTGGGCGGGGGCATCGTGCCCGTGTCCGCGGTCGCCGCGAACCGGGACGTGCTCGGGGTGCTCCGGCCCGGCGAGCACGGCTCCACCTTCGGCGGCAACCCGCTGGCCTGCGCCGTCGGTGCCGAGGTGGTCCGGCTGCTCGCGACCGGCGAGTTCCAGCAGCGCTCGGCCGAGCTCGGCGCGCGGCTGCACGAGGGGCTGAACGCGCTGATCGGGCACGGTGTGGTCGCCGTACGCGGGCGCGGTCTGTGGGCCGGCGTCGACATCGACCCGGCGCTGATGAGCGGCCGGCAGGCCGTGGAACGCCTCGCGGAGCGCGGCGTGCTCGCCAAGGACACGCACGGCTCGACGATCCGCCTCGCCCCGCCGCTGGTGGTCACGGCCGAGGAGATCGACCACGCCGTGGCCCAGCTGGCCGCGATTCTCTGACCGGCCCCCGGCCGTCCTGCGCGACGGCCGGGTCTCATCGCACCCATCGGGCGTTCCGTAGGGGCCCGGCCGTCTTGCTCAGAGGCGGCCGGTACGGTCGCCGCCCGGCCGTCCGCCGCCTCCGCCAGGGCGGCGGCGGCCGCGGTTCTACCGCTCGAACTTGCGGATCGCCATGGTCGGCGCCTCGGCCATCACCGAGTGCGGCTGGCTGACCCCGCCGGACGCCCACAGCTTGGCGCGGCCCACGTGCACGTTCGCGTACAGCTCGACCATGTCGTCCGGGCCCAGCGTGCGGATCTCGTCGCGGTTCAGCGTGACCCGCTGGTCGTCGTCGAACGAGCCGTTCGGGCGGATGCCGGTGCCGTTGGTGCTCACGTCCTGCGCGCTCAGCTCGCCGCTGTGCAGGGCGAACCGGACGTGCCCGCGGCTGATCCACTTGCGGGCGTCGTCGGTGAGCCACTGCCCGAGCATGACGCCACCGTCGCCCTCCGGCGCCCGGCCCACCACGACCGGCTTCTCCGTGGAGACCACGAACCGCTGGCGGATGATGCCGTCGATGCGTACGGAAAGAACCTCGACGGCCGGGCGCGGACCCGCGTCGCGCAACCGGGTGCCGTGGCGCGGGCAGGTCGGCACACCGGCCCGCAGGGCGGGCGGCGGCTGCGAGACCGGGCTGGTCGTCTTCCGCATGTCGGCGAACGGGCTGTCCGGATCGCCACCCGAACCGTACGCGGTGCAGTTCTCCGGGCAGCCCCAGACGCGGGACAGCAGCTTCTGCCCGAGCGGCGAAGGCTCGGCCACGGCCGGCACCTCCCCGCGCCCGACCCGCGCGACCAGCACCGGACCGCCCGCGCCCGGTACGGCGGCGAGCAGGCGGCCGGGATCCTCCACCCACGGGCGGCGGTCACGGAAGCGCTCGGCCCGCGTACGCGTGAGCACCGGCAGGCCCAGCAGCTCCGCCACCTCGAGCACCCGGTCGTCCAGCTGCGGCACCACCTCGACCACGCCGTCGTCGGCCCAGCGGCGGACGACCATGCGCTCGTTGGAGGTGAGGTCGGCGTCGGAGAGCAGACCGCGCGGGACCACGGCGTACACCGGGACGTTCTCCTCGGCCACGTGCCGGCCGAGCGCGTCGATGACCAGGCCCAGCCGCAGCATGCTGGCGGGGCGCCCGCCGTCGAGGTCGGCGTACCGGACGATCTCGGAAAGATCGACGACCGCGCGGGCGAGAGCGGGGTCGGTGGTGAGACGGGCCTCGATGGCGTCGAGGACCTTGCTGACCTCGAATCTCACGTGACCTCCCGGTTCGTGGGCGTGCGCATGCCTTGGCCATCATGCCGTCTGCCGCCCGGCAGCGGCGAATCAGGGGCGCGGACAGTGTTGTGATCTACGCCGTTTCGCCGCGGGTGGGGGATTCGCGTGCCCCATGAGGGTGGTGCCGGCCGCTGCTTGACCGCGGCGGGGCGTGGCTGATCCGCTGGCGGGCGCGGCGGGTCCGTTGGTGGGCGCTGCTTGGCCGCGGTGGGCGTGGTTGGTCCGCTGCCGGCTGTGGCGGTGGGGGACTCAGGACGCGTCGGCGACGATGCGGTCGATGCGGTTGGCCAGGGCGATGTCGCGGGTCGTCACGCCGCCCGCCGAGTGGGTGCTGCAGCGGAACGTCAGCGTGCGCCAGCGGATGTCGATGTCCGGGTGGTGGTCCATCTGCTCGGCGACCTCGGCCACCCGGTCCACGACGGCTATCGCGACCGGGAAACTGCGCAGGCCCACCGTACGCACGATGGCGTCCGGCCCGCCCTCCCAGCCGTCCAGCACGGCCACGGCGCTGCGTACCGATTCCGCGTCCAGCAGGTCAGCCATGAGCCGAGCTTAGTGCCCGGCCGCAGCCCCCCGGCGGTCAGCCGGGGGCGGAAAATGTCGCACGCCTTCGCTACGGTGTGCCCCGACAAGAGCTCCGACGGGGAGGAAACGCAATGAGGAATCGACGGCTGGCGATCGCCGGCCTGGCGCTGATCGCCGGGCTCGGCCTGACCGGCTGCGGGCCGGACGACAGCACGTCGACCGGCGCCACCGGCTCCGGAGCGGCGGCAACGCAGGCGGCCGGCAAGCTGGACCCGGCGGCCGACCTGACCGCTGCGGTGAGCAAGCTCGGCGAGCAGAGCGTGAAGGTCGACATGGACATGGCCGGCGCGCTCAGCATGACCGGCGTGGCCGACCCCAAGGCGGGCACCGCCAGGATGAGCATGGACATGGGCGCGCTCGGCAAGGGCACGAAGATCGAGATGCGCAAGCTCGGCGACGACCTGTACATGAAGTTCGGCGGCCAGCTCGGCGAGATGCTCAAGGGTGGCACCAGCACGAAGCCCTGGATGCACATCGACGCGACCAAGCTCGGCGAGGGCAGCAACTTCGCCCTGCCGAAGGACGACCCGGCCGGCACCAAGGCCATGCTCCAGGCCGTGACCAGCGTCGAGCGCGTGGGCACCGACGGCTTCAAGGGCACCCTCGACCTGACCAAGTCGCCCCGCTTCAACAAGGGTGACCAGCTCAAGTCCCTGGGCGACAAGGCGACCAAGATCCCGTTCACGGCGAAGAAGGACAGCGAGGGCCGCCTGGTCGAGCTGACCCTCGACATGAGCGCGATCCAGCCCGGCACCGGCAAAATCAAGACGAAGTACTCGGACTTCGGCACCCCGGTGTCGGTGGAAGCCCCGCCGGCCTCGCAGGTGGGCGAGATGCCGAGCCAGCTCTCGGGCGTCCTCAACGCCTGACCCGACGGCTCGACACACGGGCTCCCGACCTCCGCTCGCGCGCGGATGGCTCGGCCTACGGGCTCCCGGCCGTCCGCCGCGCGCGGATGGCTGGGGGCCTGTGGTGCTTGAGCGCCGTGCGGCCGTGCTGCTCGGCCGTGGCCGGCGGGTTCGGCCGTGACCGGCGCGTTCGGCTGTGCCGTCGCTCGTGGCGACGCTGTTTCAGGGGTCGCTGCGTTCGAGGGTCGCCGCGTTCGGGGCCGCGTTCCCCTCGGGTGGCGCGATGCTCTTCGGCGGTTGCGATGCTCCGGGGCGGTCCCGCTGCGTTCGGGGCCGCCGAGCAGCTTCGGCAGTTCTTCCAGGGGCGTGCGAGCCGTCGGGGGCCCTGTCCTCCGGGGCCCGGGGCGCGGGGCGCTGAGCCTGAATGGCCGGGTGGGTCACTGATCCGCCCGGCCTCTCCCTTTTCTGCCGTTCGTCCTATGCCGACGCCCGTCCCGCCGTTTCGTTTTGCGGCGCATCGGGAAAACGGGGTGCACCGTCGCCGAGGGTGGCAACGGATACGCAGCGAAGCCGTCGCCGAGGGTGGCGCCGGCTGCGCACGGAAGCCGTCGCCGAGTGGCGTCGGCTGCGCACGGAAGCCGTCGCCGAGGGTGGTGACGGATGGGTAGGGAAGCCGTTGCCAGGGCGGCGACGGAGGGCAGGGAGGATCGACATGCGTACCGCTCGTATCGGTGGGCTGGGGCTCGCTTCTGTGGCCGCTGTTGCTCTGGCCGTGGGCGGATGCTCCGCCGACGGCGACGCGGATCCCGGTGCCGGCGGCCCGGCGAGCGGTGGGCCGAGCGCCTCCGCCAGCGTCGGTGCGGCCGATCCCGCCGCCGCTTCCGCGCTGGCCTCGGCCGCCGCGAAGCTGGGCACGGAGAGTTTCAAGGTGACCGTGACGTCCGGGCCGGGGCTGAAGATGAACGGTGCCATGGATGCGACCAAGGGCATCGGTACGGCCACGCTGACCGCGACCGGGCCGAACACCGAGATCGAAGTGAAGACGCTGCTCGTGGACAAGGACCTGTACGTGCAGGTCCCGGGCATCACGAAGGCCGGCACGTGGACGCACCTGGACGTCTCCCGGCTGCCGGAGGGCGCCAATGTCGGCCTGCGGCCCGGGCAGATCGACCCGGCGAACACGGCCCAGCTGCTCAGCTCGACCACGGACGTGCAGCAGGTGGACTCGCGTAGCTACAAGGGCACGCTGGACCTGACGAAGGCGGCCGGTGTCGCCGGCGTCGACCAGAAGATGGTCAGCACCTGGGGCGCGCAGGCGCAGAACGTGCCGTTCACCGCGGGCGTCGACGACCAGGGCCGGCTGTCCGCGCTGACGATCCAGCTTCCGGCCGTGAACGGTCAGCAGGCCCAGCCGCTCGAGGTGCTGTACACCGACTACGGCACGACGGTCGACGCGCAGCGCCCGCCGGCGAACCAGATCACCGAGGCGCCGGACAGCCTCTACAACAGCCTGGGCGGCTGAGCCCGCCCCCGATCGACCGACGCGAGGTCCCCGGCCCGATGTGGCCGGGGACCTTTTTGATCATGGCGGTGGGTGAGGCGGTGGGGGATCGGCTACCGTTGCGGACCGTGCCAGAGGGACACACCATTCATCGGCTTGCCGCGCGTCATCGGGAGCTCTTCGCCGGGCATGCCGTCGCCCTGTCTAGCCCGCAAGGCCGGTTCGCCGCCGGAGCCGCCCTTCTCACCGGGCGGACGCTGGCCGACACCGAGGCGTACGGCAAGCATC
Organism: Nucisporomicrobium flavum; assembly: GCF_016464385.1. GTDB lineage: Bacteria > Actinomycetota > Actinomycetes > Mycobacteriales > Micromonosporaceae > Actinoplanes > Actinoplanes flavus_A. The sequence goes on from NZ_JADMLH010000004.1 coordinate 136,188, forward strand.
TGCTGCACCATTACGAGGGCGAGCGGAGCCTGCACATCCACCTCGGCCTCTACGGCAAGTTCGCGGACGGTGACGGGCCGGCCCCGGCGCCCGTCGGGCAGCTGCGGATGGTGATGGTCGGGGCCGGGCACTGGCTGGAACTGCGCGGGCCCACGGCGTGCGAGGTGCTCGACCCGGGCCAGGTGGCGGTGCTCCGGGCGCGGCTGGGCCAGGATCCGCTGCGTGACGATGCCGACCCGCTGGTGGCGTACGGCCGGATCCGCAGCAGCATGAAGCCGGTGTTCGCCCTCCTGCTGGACCAGACGGTGGTCGCCGGGTGTGGCTTGATCTACGCGAACGAGGTGCTGTTCCGCGCGGGTCTCGCCCCCACCACGCAGGGGCGCAGCATCTCCGCCACCTGCTGGGAGCAGATGTGGGACGACCTGCGGGCGCTGATGAAGGAAGGCGTCGCGCGCGGGCGGATCGACACCGTCCACACCGCACACACCCCCGAGGCGATGCAGCGGGCGCCGCGGGTGGACCGGCACGGCGGTGAGGTGTACGTGTACCGGCGTCCGGGGCAGCCGTGCCTGGTGTGCGGGACGCCGGTGCTGCGCGGGCCGCTGGCCGGACGCAACCTGTACTGGTGCCCGACCTGCCAGCCGGCGACCTGACCCGCGAGCGGGAGCCGATCGCCGGCGGCTACTGGTCGGTGGAGGCGGGTGCTGATTCCGCGGGTGCCGCCGGTGGGGCCGGTTGGGACGGGAGCCCCAGCGTGAAGTGCTCCGTCAGCCACGGGAGCAGTTTCCCGTACGCCGAGATCGTGTCCGGCTGGTTGAAGTCGTGGGACAGCACGATCGAGCCCGGCCGGACGTGGTCCTGTACGCCCTTGACGACCTTCTCCACGTGCGTCTTCTCGTCCTCCAGCTCCGGGTGGTCCCAGTCGCGGGGGTCGACCTCCCAGTAGAGGGACGTCATGCCGTCCGTGTACGCCGTCTCGACCAGGCGGTCGGTGAAGTTGCCGCCCGGCGCGCGGAAGAACGGAATCTCGGCGCCCGGCACCGCCGCGCGGATGGCCGCGTTGGTGCGGGCGAGGTCCTTCCGGATGGTCTCCGGCTTGTCCTTGCCGATGGTGAGGCTGTGGTTCCACGTGTGGTTGCACAGCGTGTGACCGGCCGCGGCGATCTTGCGGACGATGTCGGGGTGGCGGCGCACCTGGTCGCCGACGAGGCAGAACGTGGCCTTGACGCCGTACTGGTCGAGGAGCTCGAGGATCTTCGGGGTCTGGACCGGGTCGGGCCCGTCGTCGAAGGTGAGCGCGACCGTCTCGGTGCCCGTCGTGCGCAGCGATCTGGCCGGTCCGGTGCCTTCCGGCACGAGCACGGCCGGTGCGCTCGGTGCGGCGGCGCTCGGTGCGGTGGACGGCGTGTTCTTTCCGGCCGGCGGCTTGGGTGCGGTCGCAGGCTCGGAGGCGGCCGGGTCGCGCTGTTTCGCCGGTGCGGCCGGGGTGTCGCCGGGCTTCTTCGCCGGCGGCTTCGCGGCCGGGGCGGTCGTGGTGACGATCGCGTGGTCGGCCGCGTTGATCGGGTTGACGTCCGTGCCGCCGCCGCGCTGCATCGGGATGACGATCAGCATGAGGCCGACCGCGACCAGGGTGGCGAGCAGCGCCTGCTGGCGGTGCCGGCCGATGAGCAGCCACGACTCGATGGGCAGGGTGCCGGGGGCGCGGTGGGCGCCGGTGACCGGGGGCTTGCCGTTGTCGGCGCGGGCCCAGTCGCGGAGGGCGCCGGCCGCGTCGCGTACGGCGGGGAGCGGGCGCACGGTGATGGCCAGGGGATCGGCGGCGGCGTGCCGGCCCCGCGCCGCCCGGCCCGAAGCGGAGGACCCGGCAGTGGACCGGCCGCGAGCGGCGGTGGATCCGGAAGCGGACCGGCCGTGAGCCGCGGTGGATCCGGAAGCGGACCGGTTCCGCGAGGCGGAGCGGCCCTCGGAGCCGGAGCGGGAACGCGGGCTCAGGTCGAGGGTGGCGCGCCGGCCGCCGGCGATGCGTGGCGTCGCGGGTGGACGGAGCGTGGTGCTGTCGGCCAGGGACTCGGGGCGGCGGTGCCGGCCGAGGGCGGTCTCGCCCTCCAGGACGGTCACGTGCGGGAAGCCGCCGGTGCCGCCGGTGAGCGCGTCGAACCGGGCCCGCTCGGTCGTGGCTGAGTGGCGCGGGCCTGGTCGCGGTGCCGGACGATCGGGGGATTGCGGCGGCATCCGTCATGCCTACCGTGCAGCAAGATCAAAAACGATACCGTATTCGTGATCATCGAGTGGCCGAAAGTAATCACCGCAGGCAGCGCGATCGCGGCGGCTCAGCAAAAAAGGACGCGTCACCGCGAAAGACGCGTCACCCCCGGACTGCGGAGAGAAACCCGGTCAGCGAGAGGCATGCACCTGCTCGGTCGCCTTCCGCGCCGCGATCAGCACCGGATCCCACACCGGCGAGAACGGCGGCGCGTAGCTCAGGTCGAGCGCCGTCATCTCCTCGACCGTCATGCGGTTCCACACTGCGATCGCCAGCGCGTCGATGCGCTTGGCGGCTTCCTCGCGGCCGACGATCTGGCCGCCCAGGAGCATTCCCGTACGCCGCTCCGCGATCAGCTTGATCAGCATCGAGCTGGCGCCCGGGTAGTAGCCGGCCCGGCTCGTCGACTCGACCGAGGCGGTCACGACGTCGAAGCCCGCCGCCTTTGCCTCCCGGGAGCTCAGGCCGGTACGCGCCACCTCGAGGTCGCAGACCTTGGTCACGCCCGTACCGATGACTCCGGGGAAGGTCGCGTAGCCGCCGCCGATGTTGATGCCCGCCACCCGGCCCTGCTTGTTGGCGTGGGTGCCCAGCGGCACATGGACGGGCTGACCGCTGATCCGGTTGACGCTCTCCACGCAGTCCCCGGCCGCCCAGATCCCGTCGATGCGCCCGTGCGCCCCGGTGACCCGCATCTGCAGGTCGGTCCGCAGGCCGCCGGTCACCCCGAGCGGGATGCCGGACTCCTCCGCCATCGCCGTGTTCGGCCGTACGCCCAGACCGAGAACGACTATGTCCGCCGGGACCGTCCCGGCGGGGGTGACCACCGCGGAGATCCGGCCGTCCGCGGTTTCCAGGCCCTCCACGTGCGTTCCGGTGCGGACCTCGATGCCCAGCCCGCAGATCGCCTCGTGGATCCGTTCGCCCATGTCGGGGTCCATCGTGGACATCGGCTGCGGGGACTTCTCCAGCAGGGTGACGTCCAGGCCGCGCCGGACCATCGCCTCGGCCATCTCGACGCCGATGTAGCCGCCGCCGATCACCACCGCCCGGCGCGGCCGGGGTTCGCGGTCGAGCCAGGCGTGGATGGCCGTGCCGTCGTCGAGCGTCTGGACGCCGAAGACTCCCTCGGCGTCGATGCGGGCCCAGGGCGGGGTCACCGGCACGGCGCCGGCCGCGTACACCAGCTGGTCGAAGCCCTCGCGGCGCTCGCCGCCGCCGTCCAGGTCCCGCGCGACGACCTCGCGCCGGTCCAGGTCGATCGCCACGACCTCGTGCCGCAACCGTACGGTGATGCCCGCCTTCGCGAACGCAGCCGGTTCGCGGGCGATCAGGGCGTCCCGGTCGGTCACCGCCCCGCCGATCCAGTACGGGATCCCGCAGGCCGAGTACGACGTGAAGTGACCCCGTTCGAACGCGACGATCTCGAGCTCGTCCGGCCCCTTGAGCTTGCGCGCCTGCGACGCCGCCGACATCCCGGCCGCGTCCCCGCCGACGACGACAAGCTTCACGAAGCCTCCCGATCAGCCGGCGTCGAAGGGTCGGCCGGCGTCGAAGGGTCGGCCGGCGTCGAAGGGTCGGCCGGCGTCGAAGGGTCGGCCGGCGTGGAGGGGTCGAGCGGCGTGGAGGGGTCGAGCGGCGTCGCCGGGTCGATCTGGGCGCCCGGGCCGAGCGGGGCGCTCTTGGTGGTCAGGGCGAGCCAGTCGACCACGTCGGAGACCGTCGCCTGCCGGGCGAGCAGCGCGCGCTGCCGGGCCGCACCCGTGCCGTGCGAGCGCAGCCGGCCCATCAGCACGGTCGCGATCTCCAGGTCGCCGTGGCGTTCCAGCTCGGGGCGTACGTAGTCGAGGAGCTGGCGCATGAGCTTCCACGCCGGGCGCAGCTCGCGGGTGGCCATGTCGATGTTGACGCCCTCGAGCCCGTCGTGCGCGGCCCGCCAGTGTGCGGCCGTCAGCAGCGGGTACGGCAGCTGCGGCGCGTCCTTGCCGTCGTGGATGTCGCCGAGGATCGTGGCGACCAGGGCGCGGGCGAGCGCGGCCAGCAGCAGGGTGTCGTCGAGGGAGGGGCACACGTCGCCCATGCGGATCTCGACCGTGGGGTAGTTCGCCGACAGGCGGGCGTACCAGTAGAGCATTCCCTCGTCGAGCGCCGCGCCGCTCGCCTGCAGGTCCGAGATGATCTGGAGGTAGTGGTCGTGGGATTCCAGGTGCGGCGTGGGCTGGACCGTGGGCCAGCGTTCCCAGAGCATCGAGCGCCAGCTGGCGTACCCGGTGTCGCGGCCGGCGAACAGCGGCGAGTTCGCCGCGGCGGCCTGGAAGATGGGCAGCCACGGCCGCAGGTGGTTGAGGACCTGCACGCCGGTCTCCGGGTCGGGGATGCTGACGTGCACGTGCATGCCGTTGAGGCCGGAGCCGGGGGAGAGGTCGCCGAAGCGTTCCCGCATCCGGTGGTAGCGCGGCTTGTCCACGACCCGGCTGTGCGGCCCGACGGCCGGGGCGGCGCCGACCGCGACCAGGCGGGCGCCGGCGGCCTCCGCCGCGGTGGCGAGCCCGGACCGCAGCCGCCGCAGGGAGTCGTAGAGCTCGGAGAGCTGCAGCTGGGGCGGGCTCGCGGTCTCGATCTGACTGCGCATGTACTCGAGCTGCACCGACTCGCGCATGTCGTCGGGCAGGTGGTCGAGGACGTCGTCGACCGCTTCCACCGCCCGCGGCTCGACTGCGTCGACGAGCAGGTACTCCTCCTCGACGCCGAGGGTCAGAAGACCCTGCGCCTCTGCCTCCTCGGCGACCTCCTCGGAGATCGTGGTCGCCTGTGCCGCAGTGTCCGACGTCGCCATGCGCCGCTTGTACCCGCCGCGCTCTGCCCGAAAACGAATGTTGCGCTGCGGGCGTAGCGTGATGTCCGTGCTGCTGCTGGGTTTGTGGGCCGTCGTCGCCCTGCCGGGCGCGGGCACCCAGTCGTCGCATCTGGTGCTGGGCCTCGCGGCGGTCCTCGCCGGGCTCCTCGTGGCGCTCGTGGCTGCCGGGCTGGCTCCGCCCGCCCGGCCGCGCCCGGCCGGCGCCGTCGATGCGGCGGGCCGGGCCGGCGCCCGCCCGGCACCCCGCTTCCTGGATCCGGACGCAGCCGGGCGTCCGCGCCCTCGGGCACCCTCGGCGTACCCCGCGGCCGCGCTCGCGTAGCGCACGCACGGCCGCCTCCGCGTCCGATTTCCTTCAGACCGCAGGGGTACGCCCATGTCCGTTTTCGTCCATATCGCGCAATCCGCCCTCGGGGGCATCGCCGCCCTTCTGGCGCCGTCGGCCGGTGTCTTCACCGCCGCCCTCGCCGTCGTGCTGTTCACGATGGCGGTCCGCCTGCTGATCAGCCCGCTCAGCTGGCTGCAGGCCCGTTCCGGCCGCCGTGGCGCCGCGCTGGCGCCCGACCTCGCCGCGTTGCGGGAGAAGCACCGCGGTGACCCGGCCACGCTGGCGACCGAGACGCTCGCCCTGCAGCGTGCGCGCGGGGTGAGCCCGTACGCAGCACTGCTGCCCGCGCTCGCTCAGGCGCCGTTCTTCATGCTCATGTACCACGTGGTGCAGCCCGGGGCCGGAGCGCCGACCGGGGTCCTGGCCGGCCAGTTGTTCGGGGTCCCGCTGACCGCGCACCTGCTGAGCGGCCTGCCCGTCTTCGCCGTGCTGCTCGCCCTCACGGTCCTGCTGGCGTGGTGGTCGTCCCGGCGGGTACGGCGTTCCATGGCGCCGGACGCTCCGCTGCGCCGGGTGCTGGCGGGGGTGCCGTACCTGTCGGTGGCGGCGGTGGCGTGGCTGCCGCTCGCCGCCGGGCTCTACCTGGTGACGTCGACGGCGTGGACCGCGGCTGAGCAGCTGATCTTGCGCCGCTGATCTGCGGAAAGATCGAAAGTTCTTAATGTTGACAACTTTGTGAAACGCGCCCGACACTTTTCTGAGAGCGCTCTCTCGTCCCCACGACAGCCCTGGGAGCCGTCGTATGAGAATCCGTCGCCGTTTCCTCGCCGCCGCGGCCGCCAGCGCCGCCCTCACCGCCCCCGCCGCCGTCGCCGTCTCCGCCCAGGCCGCCCTGCCCCCGCCCCCGTCGGGCTGGACGCAGGTCTGGGCGGACGACTTCACCGGGGCGGCCAACACGCTCCCCAGCTCCGGCAACTGGATCATCGACACCGGCACCAGCTACCCGGGCGGCCCCGCACAGTGGGGCACCGGGGAGATCCAGACGTACACGAACAGCACCACCAACCTGGCGCAGGACGGCTCCGGCAACCTGCGCATCACGGCCGTACGCAACGGCTCCGGCCAGTGGTCCTCCGCGCGCATCGAGACGCAGCGCTCGGACTTCAAGGCGCCTTCGGGCGGGGTGCTGCGCATCGAGGGCCGCATCCAGATGCCCAACGTGACCGGCGCCGAGGCCGCCGGCTACTGGCCCGCGTTCTGGGCGCTCGGCGCGCCGTACCGGGGCAACTACCAGAACTGGCCGGGCGTCGGCGAGTTCGACGTCATGGAGAACGTCAACGGCATCAACTCCGTCTGGGGCGTGCTGCACTGCGGCGTGAACCCGGGCGGCCCGTGCAACGAGACCCTCGGCATCGGCGCCAACCGGGCCTGCCCCGGGTCCAGCTGCCAGTCGGCCTTCCACACGTACGCGTTCGAGTGGGACCGCAGCGTCAGCCCCAACCAGCTGCGGTGGTACGTCGACGGGCAGCAGTTCCACTCGGTGAGCCAGAGCCAGGTCGGTGAGCCGCACTGGACGAACATGACCGGGCACGCCGGATACTTCCTGCTGCTCAACGTGGCGATGGGCGGCGCGTTCCCGAACGGTGTCGCCGGCTCCGGCACGCCCACGGGCTCGACCGTGTCGGGCCGCTCGATGCTTGTCGACTACGTCGCCGTCTACAGCCGTGGCGGTGGTGGCACCACACCGCCGCCGACCACGCCGCCGCCGACGGGTGGGACGCGGGACGCGTACGGCACGATCCAGGCCGAGTCCTACGACGCCGCCTCGGCGGTGCAGAAGGAGACGTGCTCGGAGGGCGGCGAGGACGTCGGCTGGATCGGCAACGGCGACTGGCTGCAGTACAACAACGTCGACTTCGGTACGGGCGGCGTCCGAGACTTCGTGGCCCGGGTGGCCTCGGGTGCGGCCGGCGGAGTCAGCGGCCTGATCGAGGTCCGCATCGACAGCCGCAGCAACGCGCCCATCGGCTCCTTCGCCCTGGGCAACACCGGCGGCTGGCAGTCGTGGCGGTCGGTGCCGGGCAACGTGTCCAACGTGTCCGGGCGGCACACCGTCTTCCTGACTTTCTCCAGCGGACAGCCCGCCGACTTCGTCAACGTCAACTGGCTGCAATTCCGCAGGTAGTTGCTTTCTTCAATACGTACACGGAAGGGCCGGTCGCGCGAGCTGCGCGGCCGGCCCCGCTGCTTGATTGAAAGTTAAGTTCACGGATGCCTTTACTTCCTCTGTTAACAGTCCTAATAATTGGCGCACCCCCACCGGTCCCCGTGGAAGGCCCACCCCCATGCGCCGATCCCTAGTCCTGGCCGCGGCAGCCGTCACCACCGCCGCGGCCGCCACGGTCTACGTCGCCTCCACCGCCAGCGCGGCCGTCGCCTGCGCCGGTGCCTGGAGCTCGTCCGCGGTCTACACCAACGGCATGTCCGCCTCCCAGTCCGGTCACAACTACACCGCCAAGTGGTGGACCCAGAACGAGAGCCCCGCGACGCACAGCGGGCAGTGGGACGTCTGGGCCGACAACGGCGCGTGCGGCGGCGGCACCACGCCGACCACCCCGCCCACCACGCCGCCGACCACGCCGCCCACGACTCCGCCGACCACCCCGCCGACCACGCCGCCCACGACGCCGCCGGCCTCGGGCTCGCTGCCGGCGCACATCGTCACCGGCTACTGGCAGAACTTCGACAACCCGGCCAACGAGATCAAGCTCGCCGCGGTGCCGAACACGTACGACCTGGTCGCGGTGGCCTTCGCGGATGCGACCAGCACGCCGGGCGCGGTCTCCTTCACCATCGACGCCGGGCTGTCGGCCAGCGTCGGCGGCTACACGAACGCCCAGTTCAAGGCCGACGTCGCCACGCTGCACTCGCGCGGCAAGAAGGTGATCATCTCCGTCGGCGGGGAGAAGGGCTCGGTGTCGGTCAACGACTCGGGCGCCGCGACGAACTTCGCCAACTCCGTCTACTCGCTGATGCAGACGTACGGCTTCGACGGCGTCGACATCGACCTCGAGAACGGGCTCAACCCCACCTACATGGCCCAGGCGCTGCGCAGCCTGCGGGCGAAGGCCGGCTCGAGCCTGATCATCACGATGGCGCCGCAGACCATCGACATGCAGAACCCGGCCGGCTCGTACTTCAAGCTCGCGCTGGACATCAAGGACATCCTCACGGTCGTCCACACCCAGTTCTACAACTCCGGCGCGATGCTCGGCTGCGACAACAACGCCGCGTACGGCCAGGGCTCGGTGAACTTCATCGTCGCCCTGACCTGCATCCAGCTGGAGGCCGGCCTGCGCCCCGACCAGGTGGCGATGGGGCTGCCGGCCACCACCGGCGCGGCCGGTGGCGGCTACGTCTCCCCGTCCGTGGTCAACCAGGCGCTGGACTGCCTGGCCCGCGGCACCAACTGCGGCTCCTTCCGGCCGCCGCGCACCTACCCCGGCCTCCGTGGCGCGATGACCTGGTCGATCAACTGGGACGTCACCGCCGGCAACGGATGGGCCAACGCCGTATCCCCCCACGTCCACGCCCTGCCCTGAGCGGAGAACCCCCGAATGAAGCTCAAGATGCGCTATCTGGCCGCCCTCGCGGTGGCCCTCACCGGAACCGCGGCCGCCGTCATCCCCATGACCGCCTCCAACGCGGCCGTCGCCTGTGCCGGTGCCTGGAGCTCGTCCGCGGTCTACACCAAGGACATGACCGCCTCCCAGAACGGTCACAACTACACGGCCAAGTGGTGGACGCAGAACGAGAGCCCCGCCACGCACAGCGGGCAGTGGGACGTCTGGGCCGACAACGGCGTGTGCGGCGGCACCACCGACCCGACCACCCCGCCGCCCACCGGCCCGACCACGCCGCCCGCGACCGGCACCAAGATGGCGTCGGCGCCGTACATCTACCCGGGCTGGGGCAACCCGCCGGCGCCTTCGACCGTCATGAACGCCACCGGGATCAAGGCGTTCACCATGGCGTTCGTGCTCGCCAACGGCTGCAACCCGGTCTGGGACGGCGAGGGTGGCCTGACCGGCGGCGTGCACGCCAGCACGATCAGCGCGATCAAGGCGGCCGGCGGCAGCGTGGTCCCGTCGATCGGCGGCTGGAGCGGTAACAAGCTGGGCCCGAACTGCTCGACGCCGGAGGCGCTCGCGGGGGCGTACCAGAAGGTCATCGACGCGTTCCAGCTCGGCGCGATCGACATCGACATCGAGAACTCCGACGAGTTCGAGAACACCGTCGTGCAGGACCGCATCCTCAACGCGCTGAAGATCGTCAAGCAGAAGAACCCGAACGTGAAGACGATCCTGACCTTCGGCACGTCGACGACCGGCCCGAACTACTTCGGCACCCGGCTCGTGCAGCAGGCCAAGGCGCTCAACGCGAACATCGACATCTTCACCCAGATGCCGTTCGACTTCGGCGGCGGCGCGGACATGTACGCCAGCACGGTCGGCGCCTCCGAGGGCCTGAAGAACCTGCTCAAGAGCACGTTCGGCTACACCGACGCGCAGGCGTACTCGCACATGGGCATCTCCGGCATGAACGGCCTGTCCGACCAGCAGGAGCTCACCAGCCCCGACACGTGGACCCGGATCCGGGACTACGCGAAGAGCAAGGGCTTCGCCCGGTTCACCTTCTGGGCGGTCAACCGTGACCGCGGCTGCGCCGGTGGCGGCGTCGTCTCCAACTGCTCGGGCATCGCCCAGGCTGACTGGGAGTTCACCCGGATCAGCGCCGGGTTCTGACCCCTTACCAGCGACGCGCGGCCGTGGATCACCGATCCGCGGCCGCGCGCCGGCGTTTGCGGACCTTCTTGACGACCCACTGCACGGTGACCAGCGCGATCAGCGCCCAGACCGCGTAGTTGATCCAGGTGCTGTACTGCTCGACGTTCTGCCAGCGGGAGCCGAGGGCGTACCCGGCGCCGACGAAGATGCAGTTCCAGACGCCGCTGCCGATCGTGGTGAAGAGCGTGAACTGGCCGAGCGGCATGTGGTTGGCCCCGGCCGGGATCGAGATGAGGCTGCGCACGACCGGCGCCATCCGGCCGAACAGCACGGCCGACCTCTCGTGCTTCTCGAACCAGCGGTCGGCCTTGTCCAGGTCGTCGGCGTCCACCAGCGGGATGCGGTCGAGCCAGTGGCGCAGCCGGTCCTCGCCCAGCGCGTGACCCAGCCAGTAGAGCGCCAGCGCGCCCACCACCGAGCCGGCCGTCGCCGCGATCGTGACGAGGATCAGGTCGACCTTGCCCTCGCTGGCGAGGTAGCCCGCCATCGACAGCACGATCTCGCTCGGGATGGGCGGGATGAGGTTCTCCAGGGCGACGAGCAGGCCGACGCCCACCGCACCGAGGGACTCGATCACGGACGCGACCCAGCCGGTCAGCCCGGTGAGCCTGTTGAGGTCGGTCTCCGCCGCCAGGACATGCATGGTTCAAGTGTTACCCGGCTGGGTGATCGCGAACCTGGGCCGGCCGGAGAGCCGGGACCCGGCAGGTGGCGGCCACCGGGTAGGGTCCGGGCGCGATGGACACGTTGAGCACCCGGGGGCGCACGGTACGGGTCGCGGTGACCGCGGTCGCGGCCGTGCTGCTGCTCGCCGGCACCTTCTGGGGTCAGGACGACGACTTCCCGTTCGGCCCCTTCCGGATGTACTCGACCGCGCCCGACCCGGATGCGGACGCACCGGACACGCGGGTCGAGGGCGTCGACACCACCGGCCGCACGATCGTGCTGACCGAGGCCAACAGCGGCCTGCGCCGGGCGGAGATCGAGGGCCAGCAGCAGGCGTACGTCGCCGACCCCGGCCGGCTGCGCCAGATCGCGGTGGCGTACGCGGAGAAGAGCCCCGGCGCGGCCCCGCTGACCACCGTACGGATCGTGATCCGCTGGGCGGGCATCGAGGACTCGCGCCCCACCGGGGAGAGCCGGGACGAGGTCGTCGCCGCCTGGACGGGTACGCCGTGAGCCGCGTGGTCTCGTGGCTGACCGAGCCCGTGCCGAAGGGCCGCGTCGCCGCGTTCCGGACCCTGATCTACCTCTTCGTCGCCGCCGACCTGGTGATCTTCACGCCCTGGGTACGCCACCACGCGAGCACCCCCGGCGACCTCTACGAGCCGCTGCTCGTGGGCCGGCTGCTGCACCTGCCCACGCCCACGTCGCTGCTGGTGCACGCCATCTTCTGGGTGCTGCTGGCGGTGTCGCTGGCGGCTGCCACCGGGCGTGCGCCCCGGCTGCTCGGCTGGACGGTCTTCGCGCTGTACTTCGAGTGGATGATCATCGCGATGAGCTACGGCAAGGTCGACCACGACCGGGTCGGCCTGCTCGTGGCGCTGGCCGCGCTGCCGACGGTGGGGCGGGCGCGGCACGGCGATCCGACGCGGACGGAGGCCGGCGGCTGGGCGCTGCGGGTCACCCAGATCGCGGTCGTGTGCACGTACTTCCTGGCGGCCTGGGCGAAGGTGCGGTTCGGCGGGCTCGACTGGGTGACCAGCTCGGTGCTCGCCCGGGCGATCGTCCGGCGCGGCACGGAGTTCGCCGACCTCATCGCCGGGGTGCCGTACCTGTTGATCCTCGCGCAGTTCGGGATCATGTTCTTCGAGCTGGCGAGCCCGGCGATCTTCCTGCTCCACGGCAGGTGGCGCAACCGCGCGGTCGCGTTCTTCTACTCGTTCCACGCCGTCACGTTCGCGACCATCACGATCTCGTTCGCACCGCACCTCGCCGCGCTCGCGAGCTTCCTGGCACTCGAGAAGGTTCGTCCCGTGGAGTGGGTCCGGGGTTTCCTGCGGCGGCGCTCGGGTCATGTAGAGCCGCATGAGCGACCGGTGGTATGAGAAGGCAGTCGTCTATTGCCTGGACATCGACACTTTCGCCGACTCGAACGGCGACGGCGTCGGTGATCTCCGCGGCCTGATCGGGCGGCTGGACTACCTCGCCCGGCTGGGCGTGACGTGCCTGTGGCTCAACCCGATCCATCCCACCCCGAACCGCGACGACGGCTACGACGTCGAGGACTTCTACAACGTGGCCCCGCGCTTCGGGAACCTTGGTGACTTCGCGGAGCTGCTGCACCAGGCGGGCAACCGGGGCATCAAGGTCATCATCGACCTGGTCGTCAACCACACCTCCGACCAGCACCCGTGGTTCCAGTCGGCGCGGTCGTCGCCGGACTCGCCGTACCGGGACTGGTACGTCTGGTCCGAGACCCAGCCGCCGGACCGCCACCAGGGCATGGTCTTCCCCGGCGAGCAGAACGAGACGTGGACCTACGACCGGACCGCCAAGCAGTGGTACTACCACCGCTTCTACAAGTTCCAGCCGGACCTCAACATCACCAACCCGCAGGTCCGCGAGGAGATCAAGAAGATCTGCGCCTTCTGGCTCCAGCTGGGTGTCGCCGGTTTCCGGATGGACGCGGTGCCGTTCATCATCGAGGAGACCGAGCCGGGCAATCCGCAGTCGCCCAAGGACCTGGCCTTCCTCACCGACCTGCGCCAGCACATCCAGTGGCGCAAGGGCGACGCGGTCCTGCTCGCCGAGGCCAACGTCGAACCGGACCAGCTCAAGCACTTCTTCGGTGACGGCGGCGGCTCCTCGAACCGCATCCACATGCTCTTCGACTTCATGCTCAACGGCCGGCTGATGCTGGCGCTGGCCCGCCACGACCCGGAGCAGATCATCGACGCGCTGCGCGACACCCCGGCCCTGCCGGACGGCGGTCAGTGGGCGACGTTCCTGCGCAACCACGACGAGGTCGACCTCTCCCGGCTCACCGCCGAGCAGCGCAACGACGTCTTCGCCGAGTTCGGCCCCGACGAGAACATGCAGCTGTACGGCCGCGGCATCCGGCGCCGGCTCGCCCCGATGCTGGGCGGCGACCGGCGGCGCATCGAGCTCGCGTACGCCCTGCAGTTCAGCCTGAGGGGCACTCCGGTGCTGCGGTACGGCGAGGAGATCGGCATGGGTGACGACCTCTCGCAGAAGGGGCGCGACGCCATCCGTACGCCTATGCAGTGGTCCTCCCTGCCCAACGGCGGCTTCTCGACGGCAGCGCCCAAGGACCTGGTCCGCCCGGTCGTCTCCGACCCGGAGTACGGCTACGAGACGGTCAACGTGACGCTGCAGCGGCACGACCCGGCGTCGCTGCTGTCCTGGTTCGAGCGGATGATCCGCACGCTGCGCGAGGCCCCGGAGGTCGGCAGCGGCACCTGCAAGCACGTCGACGTGCCGGTGCCGCCGGGGGTGCTCGTGCACCGGGCCGACGACACCACCGGGACGATGGTCTTCATCCACAACCTCGGCCCGGACGACGGCGTCGTGGACCTGAGCTCGCTGGAGCCGGAGGCACAGTTCCCCAACGACGTGCTCGCCGACAGCGAGTACCCGGATCTCGGCAAGCTCGACGCGCTGCCCGTGGCCGGGTACGGATACCGCTGGATCCGGCTCTGCCGCAAGCCGTGAACAACCTGCACTCGAAGTGAATTAAGCCACGGCTCCGTTGGTGACCCGCCGGTAACAACTCGGCTAGAGTCGGCCGAAAACCAGATCTGCGGGAGGCCACGAATGACCCAGCCGAGTCGGGTAGCGATCGTCACCGGAGCCGCGCGCGGCATCGGTGAGGCGACTGCGCGCAAGCTCGCCGCCGACGGCCTGGCCGTCGCGGTCGTCGACCTCGACGAGGGCGCGTGCGCCGGCACGGTCACGGCGATCCACGACGCGGGCGGGACCGCGCTCGCGGTCGGCGCCGACGTGTCCGACCCGGCCCAGGTCACCGCGGCGGTCGAGAAGGTGGTCAACGAGCTGGGCGCGCCCACCGTCCTGGTGAACAACGCCGGGGTGCTGCGCGACAACCTGCTGTTCAAGATGAGCGACGACGACTGGGAGACCGTCATGGCGGTCCACCTGCGCGGCGCGTTCCTGTTCAGCCGGGCGGTGCAGAAGCACATGGTGGACGCCGGCTTCGGCCGCATCGTCAGCCTGTCCAGCACGTCCGCCCTGGGCAACCGGGGCCAGGCCAACTACGCCGCCGCCAAGGCCGGGCTGCAGGGCTTCACCAAGACGCTCGCGATCGAGCTGGGCCGCTTCGGCATCACCGCCAACGCGGTCGCGCCGGGCTTCATCGTGACCGACATGACCGCCGCCACCGCCGCGCGCGTCGGCGTCGACTTCGCGGACTTCGAGAAGGCGGCGATCAGTCAGATTCCCGTCGGCCGGGCGGGCCGTCCCGAAGACGTCGCCAACACCGTATCCTTCCTGGTCAGTGAGGGAGCGGGGTTCGTGTCCGGCCAGGTGATCTACGTGGCCGGCGGTCCCCGCGGGTAGCGTTTGCCTTGATCGGGGTCGCTACACAGGTAGGTGGGCGACCCCGATGGGCGAAAGGGCGGAGAAGCGTTCAGTGAACCGACGGATGAGCTCTCGTAGTGTGGCGCTGACCAGCACATTCCTGCTGCTGGCCGCCGGCGGCGCCGCGGCGTGCGACAACGGTGACGATTACCAGGACGAGGGCTTCTACTGCGCCGACGAGAACGGGACCATCGTCGACGAGGACTACTGCGACGACGACAACGACGGCGGCGGTGGCTTCGGCGGCGGCTTCTTCATCTGGCACTCGACCAGCTACCGCTCCGGCTACCCGGTCGGCTCGCGGCTGCCCGCGGGCGGTCAGAAGTTCGCGTACAACGACAAGGCGTCGCGGTCGAGGTTCGGGCTGCCGTCCAGCGGCCGGATCAGCAACGGCACGGTGAAGACCAGCGTCGTCGGCAAGGGTGGCAGCGGCACGTCCGGCAAGTCCAGCCGGTCGGGTGGCTGAGCCGTGCGCCGGGTCCCGTACGGGCCGGTCCGCGACGGCTGGCGGCTCACCAACTACAGCCTCGGGCTGACCTACAACGACACCGAGCTGCCCGACGGGACGATGATCTCGTACTGGCAGGAGGGGCCGTACTACGAGTTCACCGAGGCGGAGATCGAGGAGCTGGAGACGGCGACCTCGGTGCTGCACCAGATGTGCCTCGACGCCGGCGACTGGATGGTCCGGCAGTGCCCGCGGCGCACGCTGGAGGGCCGCCGCCAGGGCTACTTCGCCTCGGTGTGCACCCCGAAGAGCTGCTTCCTGACGAAGATCGGCATCCCGGAGTACGCCCACGAGCAGATCATCCGTACGTGGTTCGACGGTGACGCGGAGACCTGGACCCACGGCGACAAGGACCCCGACAACATGGTCCCGATGCAGACGCCGGACTACTCGCCGAGCATCTACGGCCGCTTCGACCTCTGGTACGACGGCGCCGGCAGCGTTCCCCGGCTGCTCGAGTTCAACGCGCAGACCCCCACGTCGCTGGTCGAGTCCGCGGTCATCCAGTGGCACTGGGTGGACCAGACCAACCTCACCCAGCACCCCTGGCGGCAGTGGAACTCCATCCACGACCGCCTCGTCGGCTGGGAGGCCGCCGACGGCGAGCCCGCCAACCCGGGCGCCTGGCGGCGCAACATCGGCAAGCTGCGCGAGGCCCGGCCCTGGCTGCCGGAGAAGCCGAAGATCTTCTTCGCGTACGAGACGAGCGAGACGTCCGGTGAGGACCGGATGAACGTCGCCTACCTGATGGCCACGGCGGAGGAGGCCGGCTACCCGGTCGAGCTCATCGCCATGAGCCAGATCGGCTGGGACGTCGCGGGCGACCGCGTGCTCTTCGTCCCCGCCCCGGGCCAGGAACACAAGGCCGAGCCGATCGACGTGATCTTCATGCTGTACCCGTGGGAGTGGTTCTGGAACGAGGAGGGCGGCAAGGCCTTCTTCCGCAACATGGCCGACCCGGCGAAACGCGGCACGGTGTGGATCGAGCCTCCGTACAAGGCCGCGCTGCTGGGCAACAAGGCGCTGCTGCCGGTGCTGTGGAAGCTGTTCGGCGATGACCCGGAGCGCAGCAAGTACCTTCTCCCGGCGTACTTCGCGGAGTCCTCGTCGGCGGCCAAGCTGACCAGCTACGCGAAGAAGCCCGTCTGGGGTCGGGAGGGCGGATCGGTCACCCTGGTCAAGGACGGGGTGACGATCACCGAACACCCCTCCGAGTACGGCGCGGACGGCCGGTTCGTGGTGCAGGAGCTGCTGGAGCTGCCCTCGTACGACGGTCTGGAGGGGACGGTGCACCCGGTGATCGGCTCCTGGCTGATCGACGGCGAGCCGGCGGGCATGGGCATCCGCGAGGGGCTGGGCACGGATGGCCTGGTCACGAAGGACCGCTGCAACTTCCTCCCGCACCTCATCAGCTGACATGGTCACGGCTGCTTGCTAAAGTCTTTTGCAAAAGACTTTAGCAAGGAGGTGGCGGTGGGCGGTCCGGAACTGGCAAGGCTTGTGGCCTTGCTGCGGCAAGCGCGTACGGACCTCACGGACGTGGAGGTCAAGGCAGCGGCCGGAGGTCTGCCGAAGTCCGTACGGGACACGCTGAGCGCATTCAGCAACGACCGTGGCGGCACGCTGCTTCTGGGTCTGGACGAAAACGATGACTTCCGTCCTGCGGCTGGATTCGACGCGGCGCGGATCCGCGACGCCCTCGCCGCAGCGTGCAGCGACGACCTGCACCCGCCGGTACGCGCCGAGATCGACATCGTGCCCTTCGAGGGTTCACTAGTGGTCGTGGGAGAGGTCGGCGAACTCGACCCGCGCTTCAAGCCGTGTTACGTCGCCGCTCGCGGTGAGTACAACGGGTCCTTCACGCGGGGTGGAGACGGCGACCGTCGGCTGACGGATTTCGAGATCCACCTGCTCCACACCAACCGGGGCCAGCCGGAAGACGACCGGCAGCCTGTCGCCGGCGCTTCCCTCGAAGATCTGGATTCTGCGGAGCTGCGAGCTCTGGTCGACAGAGTTCGTGTTCGGCAGCCGCGGGCCTTCGCGGGTCTCCCGTCGGAGCAGGTGCTACGGAGACTCAACGTCCTGGCTGAGGGCCCTGATGGGCGTCTCCGGCCGACGCTCGGTGGACTCTTGGCGCTCGGCGGGTATCCGCAGCAGTTCTTTCCGCAGCTCAATGTGACCTTTGTGGTCTATCCCGGGCTGTCGGCCGAGGATGTGCCGATCAACGGGCCTCGCTTCCTCGACAACAGATCCTTCGACGGGCCGATCCCCATGATCGTCGATGAAGCCGTCACGGCCGTCCTGCGCAACACCTCCGTGCGATCGTTCGTCGAAGGCACCGGACGTACCGATGTGTACGACTACCCGGCGGAGGCCGTCCGCGAGGCCGTCGCCAACGCTCTCCTGCATCGAGACTACTCACCGTACTCGCGGGGAACGCCCGTGCAGATCACGTTGTACGCGGACCGGCTGGTCATCGCCAATCCGGGGGGATTGTTCGGCGCAGTGACGACGGACGACTTGGGCGGTGAAGGGGTCACGTCGACGCGCAATTCCGTGTTGGCGAAGGTGCTGCAGGACGTCCGTCTGCCGGAGAGCGGCCGCATGGTGTGCGAGAACCGGGCCAGCGGAATCCCGACGATGCTCCGAGAACTCCGCCGGATCGGATCGCCGCCACCCGAGTTCCACAGTCGTATCACTCGCTTCAAGGTCGTCATGCCGAGGCATGCCCTGCTGGGTGACGAAACCATGAGGTGGATCGCCGGCCTCGGTCAGGCGGGCCTCACGCCGACACAGCATCTGGCTCTGGCGGAGATGCGCGCAGGTCGTCCGGTGACGAACGGTTCCATGCGAAATCTGGGTCTGGAGGCGCACCGCGCGACCGCCGAACTTTCCGATCTCGTCAACCGGGGGGTCGCGGTGCGGATCGGTGAACGGCGCCATGCTCGCTATCTTCTGGCCCCTGCCGACGGCAGTGCCGAACGCGGGTTCGAAGCACTACCGCCTGCGAGGAGCGTCGAAGACGAGGTGTTGGCCGCGTTCACGGATCAATCCGAGTTGAGTCGCCGGGAGCTGGAACAACGTACGGGCCTGAGCTGGACGAAGGTTCTTCGAGCCTTGAACACGCTCGAGGCCCAAGGGCGGATTGCGTTCACTGCACCCGCTCGCTCGCCCCACCGACGTTATCGGCGCATCGCTGAGCGCTGAGCGCACCTCATCGCCTGACCCGGGGCCGGGCCGGCCGAGAGCAATGACGAAACGGTTTCATCAATGTTACCGTTCACTTTTCGGCCGCTCCGTACCCGAGTCAGGACACTGCCGTGGCCCAGCCGACCCACGCCCGCGAGGAAGCCGTCGTCGTCGCTGCGCGTGCCGGCGACCGGGCGGCGTGGGACGAGCTGGCACGCCGTCACCTGCCGATGGTGTACGCGCTCGTCCGGCAGGCGCTGCACGACGATCCCGGCGTGGACGACGTGGTGCAGGACGTCATGGTGCGGGCGCTGCGGCAGCTGTCCGACCTGCGGTCGCCGGGCAGCTTCCGGCCGTGGCTCGCCGCGATCGCCGTACGCCAGATCGGCAGCCACCTGTCCCGCGAGGACCTCGCCGCCCGCCGCTCGGTGCCCTTGGACGAGGTGGCCGGCCGTCCGGATGCCGGTGCGGAGGTGGAAGGGCCGGCGGTGCTCCGGACCGAGCTGGCCGGTCAGCGCCGCCAGGTGGGCCACGCGACCCGGTGGATGGGCGCCGAGGAGCGCACCGTGTACTCGCTGTGGTGGCTGGAGGCGGTCGGCGAGCTGACCCGCCGTGACGTCGCCGCGGCCCTGGGGACGAGCGTCGCTCATGCCGGCGTACGGATCCAGCGGACGCGCGAGCAGCTCGAGGCCGCCCGGCGGGTCGTCGCGGCGCTCGAGGCGATGCCCGGCTGTGACGTGCTCGGCGACGTCGCGGCGGAGTGGGACGGTGTCCCGAGCGGCTACTGGCGCAAGCGCCTGACCCGGCACGTCGAGTCGTGCCGGGTCTGCGGCGCCGCCTCCGGTGGGCTCATCCCGCTGGACCGCCTGCTGGCAGGGATCGCACTGCTTCCCGTGCCCGTCGCGCTGACCGCCGCGGTGGCCGGCAAGACGTTCCCCAGCGGTGCCGTGCTCAGCTCGTGGCTGGGGCGGATCGTCCAGGTGGCCGTCGCTCATCCGCTGGCGGCCACGGTCGCGTCGGGGATGCTGGTCGTCGGCGTCACGGCATCGGCCACCGCCGTCGTGCCGCTGACCCGTTCGAGCGTCGCGGCGGCGCGGGCGCTGCCTCGGCCCGGACCGCCGCAGCCGGATCCGCCCGCCGGGGCGCTGCGGGCCGGCCGGGTGTCGCTGGAGTCGGCCACCTCGGCAGGTCGCTTCGTCGCCGTGACGGGTGATCAGGGGGTGCTCGCCACGATCGGCCCGGGGAGCGACGCCGCGACGCGCGAGCGAACCACCCTGATGGCCGAGCCCGGTCTCGCCGACGCGTCGTGCTTCTCGTTCCGCCGGCCGGACGGCCGCTACCTGCGACATTCTTCGTTCCGGCTGCGGCTCAGCGCGGACGAGGGGACCGTCCTCTTCCGGCGGGATGCGACGTTCTGCGGCCGGGACGGCTTCGTGGCCGATTCGGTGGCGCTGGAGTCGTTCAACTACCGGGGATTCTTCCTGCGCCACGTGGGCGATCAACTGTGGATCGATCAGTTCGACGGCAGCGACGCGTTCCGGGCCGACGGCTCGTTCCGGGTGCGACCGCCACGCTGAAAAGCGTTATGGGTGGCCCGCCCAGAAAGTCGGATCTTGAGGGTCCGGGAAACCTGGGGGCAATATGGGGCTACCCCATGGAAGCGCTCCCACGCTCCGACACCGGAAGGTTCCCCCACCATGCCCCCACTCGGAAGACGTCGCGTCCTGCTGCTCTCGAGCGCCGCGGCCACCGTCCTCGCCGCCGGCGTAGCCGTCGTCGGCACCGCCGAAGCGGCCTCCACCCTCGGCGCCTCGGCCGCGCAGACCGGCCGCTACTTCGGCGCCGCGATCGCGGCCGGCAAGCTCGGTGACTCCACCTACAGCCGCATCCTGACCACCGAGTTCAACTCGGTGACTCCGGAGAACGAGATGAAGTGGGACGCCACCGAACCCAACCAGAACCAGTTCAACTACAGCGGCGGCGACCGCATCCTGAACCAGGGCATCTCGATGGGCGCCAAGGTGCGCGGACACGCCCTGCTCTGGCACCAGCAGCAGCCGGGCTGGGCGCAGTCGATGTCCGGCACCGCGCTGCGCAACGCCGCGATCAACCACGTCACCCAGGTCGCCACCCACTACCGGGGCAAGATCTACGCCTGGGACGTGGTGAACGAGGCGTTCGCCGACGGTGGCAGCGGTGGCCGCCGCGACTCGAACCTGCAGCGCACCGGCAACGACTGGATCGAGGCGGCGTTCCGCGCCGCCCGGGCGGCCGACCCCAACGCCAAGCTCTGCTACAACGACTACAACACCGACGGCGTCAACGCGAAGTCGACCGGCGTGCTCAACATGGTCAAGGACTTCAAGGCCCGCGGCGTGCCGATCGACTGCGTCGGCTTCCAGTCGCACCTCGGCACCGGCATCCCCGGCGACTACCAGGCCAACCTGCAGCGCTTCGCCGACGCGGGGGTCGACGTCCAGATCACCGAGCTCGACGTCGCCCAGGGCTCCAACCAGGCGAACGTCTACGCCTCGGTCACCAAGGCCTGCATGGCGGTGTCCCGCTGCACCGGCATCACGGTCTGGGGCATCCGCGACAGCGACTCGTGGCGTACCGGCGAGAACCCGCTGCTGTTCGACAACTCCGGGAACAAGAAGGCCGCGTACACCTCGGTGCTGAACGCGCTGAACGCCGGCGGCACCAACAACCCGCCGCCCAGCTCGCCGAGCTCGCCGCCGCCGAACCCCGGGACGGGCGCCTGCTCCGCGTCGGTGACGCTGAACTCCTGGAACGGTGGGTACGTGGCGAACGTACGGGTCACCGCCGGTTCCGCCGCGGTCAACGGCTGGACGGTCAGCCTGACCATCCCGTCCGGTGGCGCGGTGACCAGCACCTGGAGCGCGACGAACAGCGGCACGAGCGGCGCCGTGAGCTTCCGCAACGTCAGCTACAACGGGCAGATCCCGGCCGGCGGCAACACCGAGTTCGGCTTCCAGGGGACCGGCACGGGTCCCACCGCCACCCCGTCGTGCCAGGCGAGCTGACGACTCCCTACCCACATCGCACCCGCCGGTCCGGCTCCTGCCGGGCCGGCGGTGTGTCGTTTCAGGGGCGCGGGCGGTTGCGCCAGAGCCACCAGAGGCCGATGAAGGGCAGCACGAGCGGGACGTAGCCGTACCCGCTGCCGTAGCGTGACCAGACCGTGTCGTCCGGGAACGCGACCGCGTCCGCGATGCTCAGCGTGCCCACCACCAGCACGCCGATCAGCTCGATCGAGCAGCTGGTCAGCGCCATCAGGCGACCGCGTGCCCCGCCGATCGCCAGACCCACCGTCGCCGCGATGTAGACCAGGCCGGCGAACGCCGACAGCAGGTACGCCAGCGGCGCCTCGGAGAAGTGCGTGGTGATCTGGACCAGGGCGCGGGCGCTCGCCGACAGCGCGAAGATCCCGTACACGAGAAGCAAAACCCGGCCGAGGCCGGTCCCGATGGCCGCGTCCCGGGGGCGGGCCGGGGCCGGGGTGGGCTGCTCAGCCACTGGTCACCTCCGCGATCTGCTGCAGGCGCAGCACGAGGACCGGCAGCGTCAGCGCGGCGACGCCGAGGATGAGGGTGCCCCAGCGGGTCGGCTCGAGGCGCGCGAGGTACACCGCGACCGGCGCGAAGGCGACCGTGGTGATGAGGTAGCCGACGAACGTGGTCCATTCGGCCGGGCGGTCGCCGATGAACAAGCCGACCACGGCGACCACGACCAGGACCGCCACCAGCGCGCCGAGGCCGAGCATGGACCACAGGTCGGCGTTGGTCGGGCGGCGGTCGAGGGCCGTCCGGATCAGGTACCAGACCGCCAGCGCCAGCGCCACCACGATCACGGCGATCGAGAGGGGGCCGTTCATCACCGGCACAGCGTACTGACCAGCCGGCGCGTGTTAGCTTTCGCCCGGGTGATCAGCGGCGGAAGGCGGCACGGCATGCGGTTCGGACTCTTCGGCACGGGGCCCTGGGCCCACCAGGCGCACGCTCCGGCGCTGGCGGCCCACGACGACGTCGAGTTCGTCGGCGTGTGGGGACGCAACGCGGAGAAGGCGGCCGAGCTGGCCGGTGAGCACGGCGCGAAGCCGTACGCGGACATCGACGCGCTGATCGCCGACGTGGACGCGATCGCGGTCGCCCTCCCGCCGGACGTGCAGTCGGACATCGCGCTGCGGGCGGCGCGCGCGGGCAAGCACCTGCTGCTGGACAAACCCGTGGCGTTCACCGCGGTGGCCGCCCAGGAGATCGTGGCCGCGGCGACGGAGCACGACGTCGCCAGTGTGGTCTTCTTCACCCGGCGCTTCATGCCGGCGATCCAGACCTTCATCGACCAGGCCCGGGCCACCGGGGGCTGGCTCGAGGCGCGCATCGACCACCTCGGCTCGATCTTCCAGCCCGGCAACCCGTTCGGGGAGTCCGCCTGGCGCAAGGAGAGCGGCGGGCTGTGGGACGTCGGCCCGCACGCGGTCGCGCTCGTGCTGCCGGTGCTCGGCGGGGTCACCGAGGTCACCGCGCTGGCCGGCGCCCGCGACATGACCCACGTCCTGCTGCGGCACGCCGGCGGCGCGATCAGCACGCTGACCCTCTCGGTCGACGCCCCGGCGAAGCTGGAACGCGAGGACGCCGTGCTGTACGGCGAGTCCGGCGTCGCCGGTGTGCCCCCGGTCGAGTGGCTGCCGGTGGAGGCGTTCGGGCGCGCGGTCGACGCGCTGATCGGCGCCGCGAACGGCGGCCCGGCGTCGCCGCTCGACGTGCGCTTCGGCGCGGAGGTCGTCGCGATCCTCGCCGCGGCCGCCGAGTCGATCTCCACCGGGGCCACCGTCAAGCTGGGCTAGCGGTGGGTCAGCGGCACTCCCACAGCAGCGGGTGGTTGGAGACGCCCTCGCCGCTGGAGTAGCCCGCGGCGGTCCGCCCGTCATCGCTGAAACTGGAGATCAGGTAGTCCTGCCGCCCCTTCGCCTTGCGGTACCCGGGCAGCTCCGTCGTCACGTTGCCGTCGCTGGTGATGACGGGGCGCCGGGCCGTCCCGATGATCCACCCGTTGGCGGCCACCCGGTCGGGCATGCCCGAGTCGTCCGGCAGGCGCTCGTACCGGCCGGTGGCGATGCGGAAGCGGAAGAACTCGAACCGGCGCTCCTGCTCGGTGTCGACGACGGAACGTCCCACCACCCAGCCGTTGCGGATCGACGCCGGCCAGAACATGGTGGCCTTCTTCCCGTCGATCTTCGGTAGCGGCATCGCGCGGTGGGTGCCGTCGGGCAGCCACAGGTATCCGCTGCCCTCCTTGCCCTTGGGCGACACCGTGCCGAGGATGGTGCCGTCCTCGTCGATGTCGATCGCCGCGCCGGACTCCGTGCCGCGCGGTACGGGCAGCTTCTCCGGCTGGGCGGTGATCGAGGACCAGCGGACGGGCAGCCCCTCGTAGATGGGGCCGAGGCTGCCCACCACCACGCCGTCGTCGTTGATCGCCTGGGCGACGGCCTCCCCGCCCGGGATCGGAGTGACCTTGCCGTTGCTGTAGGCGTACGGTCGCACCCCGGGCTCGAAGGTGTATCCCACGGCATTGCCGCGCTTGTTGATGTCCTCGAAGCTCTGATCCTGCCCGCCGATCCGGACGGTGTCGGCGATCTTGCCGTCCTTCCAGATCACCAGGGGACGTGACCCGTCGTCCTTACCGGCCGGGTACGTCCGCCCGACCACCCAGTGCCCGCTGGGGTCGCCGCCGGTGACCAGCGCCTTCTCCACGCCGCCGGTGGGCAGCCGGGTGACCGTGCAGTCCTTCGGCCGCTCGAGCGGGGCGGCGGCGGTGATCGAGGGCGCGGGGGTGGCGACCGGCCGCGGGGCGGTGCCCGGCCGGCCCACCGCCGAGAACGCCAGCGTGCCGCCCGCCGCGGTGGTGGCGGTCAGCGCGACGATCGCCGTGCCGCTCGCCCACCAGCGGGTGAGGCGGCGTCGCCGGCCCTGCGCCATGGCCCGGGACACGTCGATGCGGGGCTGCCCGGCCGGCTCGCCCGCGAGGGGGCGCAGCAGCGCCCGGCCGTACCGCTCGTCGTCGAGGTGGTGTCTCATTGGTTGCTCCCGATCTCGATGCGGTCGCCGAGGATGCGGCGCAGCGCCGCCAGCCCGTGCGACGTCTGGCTCTTCACGGTGCCCTCGCTGCAGTTCAGCGCCCGGGCGACGTCGGCGACGGACTGGTCGCAGAGGAACCGCAGGACGAGTACGGCCTGCTGCCGGGGCGGCACCTGGGACAGCGCGGCGCGCAGCACGGTGCGTTCCTCGACGTCCGGATGGCCGCCGGCCGGGACCGGGCGTTCCGGTGGGGCGCCGAGCCGCACCTTCCACCACCCCCGGCGCTTCTCGTCGAGGAACGTGCGCACCAGGATGGCGTGCACGTACCCGTCGAGGTTGTCCACCCGGCCCATCCGCGGCCAGCGCGCGTAGAGCTTGGTGATGGTCTCCTGCACCAGGTCGTCGGCCTGGTGCACGTCGCCGCTCAGCAGGTACGCGGTGCGCCGGAGCGCCGCCGCCCGCCCGTGGACGTACGCCACGTACTCCGAATCCGTCCCGTCAGCCATCCCAGCTCCCGTCGCCGACACACCTGCTAGACGGAAGTTCGCCGGGTTCGGTTGTACGGCGGCCCATCCGCATAGCGTCCGGCTCCGAATCGACGTTGAATGGCTGTGGACGAAGAGAGGGCCAGCATGGCGGAGTACGGCGTGGCCCGGAACCGGCCCGACCATCTGGCGGCGGTTCCGGCGCCGCCCACGGACGTCGGCGACCTGTTGCGCGGGATCGCCCGGGGTGACGAGGCGGCCTTCGGGCGGCTCTACGACCTGGTGGCGCCGCGCGTCTTCGGGCTGATCCGGCGGGTGCTGCGCGACCCGGCGCAGGCCGAGGAGGTGACGCAGGAGGTGCTCGTCGAGGTGTGGCGCACCGCCGCGCGCTTCGACTCGGCCCGCGGGTCGGCCACCGCCTGGGTGTTCACCATCGCCCACCGGCGCGCCGTCGACCGGGTACGCGCCGAGCAGGCCTCCGCCGACCGCACCCTGAAGGTCGGCGCCGCCTCGGTCGACACGCCGTACGACGAGGTGGTCGACGAGGTGGCCGGCCGGCTGGAGCGCCAGCAGGTGCGCCGGTGCATGGACGATCTCACCGAGCTGCAGCGGCAGGCCGTGACGCTCGCGTACTACCAGGGCCACTCGTACCGCGAGGTGGCCGATCTGCTCGAGACGCCGCTGCCCACGGTCAAGACCCGGATGCGCGACGGCCTGATCCGCCTGCGCGACTGCCTGGGCGTGGAGGTGACCGCATGACCGGAATGGATGTGCACGCGCTGGTGGGCGCCTATGCCCTGGACGCGGTGGACGACCTGGAACGGGTCGCCTTCGAACGGCACCTGGCCGAGTGCGAGGGCTGCCGTACCGAGGTCGACGAGCTGCGGGAGACCGCGGCCCGGCTGGCCGACGGGACCTGGTCGGTGCCGCCGCCGCGGTTGAAGACCGAGGTCATGGCCGCGATCGGCCGGACCCGGCAGTTGCCGCCGCCGGACGCGGCGGGACCGGCCGGCCGGGCGCGGGAGAGCCGCTGGCGCCGGTATTCGGTGGCCGCGGCCGCCGCGGTGGTCCTGGCAGCGGGCACGGGCACGACCGTCTACGCGATCCAGGAGCAGCGGGTACGCGACGAGCGCGCGATCGCTTCGGCCGCCGAACAGCAGCAGCAGCGTACGCAGTCCATCCTCTCGGCTCCCGACCTCGTCGTCCGCACCGCGCCGGTCAAGGGGGGCGGACGGGTGACCGTGGCGTCCTCGGCGTTGCAGGGCGCGAGCGTGGTGACGCTCCAGGCCGACCGGGCCCCCAGCGCCGGCCAGGCGTTCCAGATGTGGACGATCCGCGGCACCGGCAAGCCCGTCTCGCCGGGTGTCATGAACCCCGGGCAGCAGTCCGCGGTGGCGGTGGTCAACGGGGTTCCGGGCAACGACGTCTTCGCGGTGTCGCTGGAGCCGGCGGGCGGTTCGGTGCGACCGGGCACAGTGGTCGCCAAAGTTTCTTTGGCCTGAGAGCAATCCGGCGCGCATACGGGTCCGAATCAGTAGTGAAGGCAAATACCACTACTGAGGGGTACGAAATGCGCGCCACGAAGTTCACCGCAGTCGCTGCGGCCGCCCTGTTCTCCGTCTCGCTGGCGGCCTGCGGCGACGACTCCACCTCGGACGATGCCGGAGCGGCCGCCGCGCCGGCGCCGATGACCTCCTCGGCCGCGCCGATGATGTCGTCGGACGCCGGCACCGACACCATGACCAACTTCGGCTCCGGCTGCGCGGCCGTGCCGAAGGACTCCTCGAACCCGGGCAGCTTCGAGGCGATGGCCCAGGTGCCGGTCGCCACCGCCGCCTCGGGCAACCCGGTGCTGTCCACCCTGGTCACCGCCGTGAAGAAGGCCGGGCTGGTCGACTCGCTCAACACCGCACCGGCGATCACCGTCTTCGCGCCGGCGAACTCCGCGTTCGAGAAGATCCCGTCGAAGGACCTCAACAAGGTGCTCGCCGACAAGAAGACGCTGACCAGCATCCTCACGTACCACGTCGTCCCGGGGAAGCTCGCGCCCGCCGACCTGGCCGGCACGCACAAGACCCTCGAGGGTGACTCGATCAAGGTCACCGGCAGCGGCACCGATTTCAAGGTCGGCGACGCCTCGGTCGTCTGCGGCAACGTGCAGACCGCGAACGCGACGGTCTACATCATCGACTCCGTCCTGATGCCGAAGAGCTGATCACGGTGCTCCGGCGTACGCGTCCGGCCCTGGCCGGCATGCTCTCCGCCGCCCTCGGGGTGGCCGCCGCGGAACTCCTCGCGGCGGCCACCCGGCCGGCGGCCGGACCCCTGGTCGCGGTCGGCGGGGCGGTCATCGACGCGACACCGACGCCGGTCAAGGAGTTCGCCGTACGGACCCTCGGCACGCACGACAAGCCGGTGTTGCTGGGCTCGATCGTGCTGGTCCTGCTGCTGTTCACCGCCGTGGTCGGCATTCTCGCCGCCCGCCGCCGGTGGGTCGCCGTGGCCGGGGCCGCGATCTTCGGTGTCGCAGGCGCCGCCGCTGCGCTGTCCCGGCCGGCCGCCATCGCGTACGACGCCGTGCCGTCCCTGCTCGGCGCCGCGATCGCCGGTACGGTCCTGCTGATCTGGGCGCCCGCCGCGCCCGCTCCACCCGGCCGGCGCCGCTTCCTGCGGACTGCGTTGCTGGTGGCCGGCGGAACCGTCGTGGCCGGCGCCGCGGCCGAGACGGTCAAGCGGATCAAGGGTGGCGCGGTGGCCCAATCCCGCGAGGCGATCACCCTGCCCGCGGCCGCGGACCCCGCGAAACCCCTGCCCAGCGGCATCGCGCCGGGCTTCTACTCCGACAAGCTCTACCGGGTCGACACCGCCCTGACGGTGCCCCGCATCGACGCCGGCGGGTGGCGGCTCAAGATCCACGGCATGGTCCGGGACGAGGTCTCGCTGTCCCTCGCGGACCTGCTCGAGCGGCCCCTCATCGAGCGCGACATCACGCTGAACTGCGTGTCCAACGAGGTCGGCGGGCCGTACATCGGGACGGCCCGGTGGCTGGGCGTACCGCTGGCGCCGCTGCTGGCCGAGGTCGGCGTCGACGCGGCGGCCGACCAGATCGTGGCGCGGTCCGCGGAAGGCATGACCATCGGTACGCCGCTCGCCACAGCCCTCGACGGCCGCGACACGATGCTCTGCGTCGGCATGAACGGGGAACCGCTCCAGCTGGAACACGGCTTCCCGGTGCGGATGCTGACCCCCGGCCTGTACGGCTACGCCGGCGCCTGCAAGTGGGTCACCGAGCTGGAACTCACCACGTTCGCCGACTTCGACGCGTACTGGGTCCGGCGCGGCTGGGCGGCGAACGGGCCGGTCAGGACCGCCTCGCGGATCGACCGCCCGCAGCCCTTCGCCCGGCCGGCCGCGGGGAAGGTGACGGTCGCCGGGGTGGCGTGGGCGCAGGGCCGTGGCATCCGCACCGTCGAGGTACGCGTCGACGACCGGCCGTGGCGCAAGGCGGAGCTGCTGCCCGTACCCTCCTCGGACACCTGGGTTCAATGGCGCCATGAGTGGGATGCGACACCCGGCCCTCACACGCTCTCGGTACGCGCGACCGACGGCACCGGCGACGTGCAGACCGAGCAGCGGGCGACGCCGTACCCGTCCGGCGCGACCGGCTGGCACAGCGTCACCGTGACGGTGGAGTGAGTCAGGGGGCCGTACGCGTCGGGTCCGCGGGCTCCTCGCCCGGCTGCTGGAACTGGGGGTTGTCGGAGTCGGGGCCGCCCCCGGTGATGAAGGCGTCCACCGCGACGTCGTCCTCGATGGCGTCGGCCACCTCCGGGGTCTCCTCCAGCGGCGGCTGATTCTGATCGGTCATCGGTCCTCCAAGAGCCACATGTGCGTCCTGGACCCCGGCATACCCCCCGGTGCAGTTCTCCACGCACCCACGCCGAATCGGACGATCGATTCGTTGGGGCACCAAGCGAGCGCGATTCGGACAGCCGCCGCGCGCATCGGATGGACGGTGCGTAGCGGGCCGAATACATTTCTGCCGTGCCACGTGTATGAGCGTTCCGGCGGGGAAGGCGCACGCCCGTGGCGAGGGGAACATGATATGAGCGATCGCTGGACAGCGTGGCCCCACTCCGGCCCGGCCGAGCGGGGCGAGGCGAGGTGAGCAGTCTGCCCGACGCCGAGCGGGATGCCGGTGAGGTGGTACGGCTGCTCGAGGCGCTCGTGGCGTCGTTGCGGGCGCGCGGGGCCGACCTCGGCGACGAGAGCGAGGCCCTGGCCGCCCTGGCCCGGGACGGCGGTACGGCGGCCGGCCGGGTCCTGGCCTACCTGCGTGCCCTGCAGGGCGCGGGCGACGGGGTGGCGGTCGCGGTGCCCCGGCACCTCGGGCCCTGGCGAGACTGGACGCCGACCCGCGGCAACCTTTTCGAGGGCTTCCACGAGACGTCGGCCAGGGTCGACGAATTCCCTCGGCGCCGGCGCTGCGATCCCGGCGAGTAGCGCCTACCCCCGCGCCCGCAGCGTGTCGGAGGGCGACACCCCGAAGCGGGTCCGGTACGCCGACGCGAACCGTCCGAGGTGGGCGAAACCCCAGCGGTGCGCCACCGCCGCCACCGTCGTGCGGCCCGGATCCTCCGCGCGCAGGGTCTCGTGCGCCCGGGTCAGGCGTACCTGCTGCAGGTAGGCCATCGGCGCGCACCCCACGTGCCGCCGGAACCCCTCCTGCAACGAACGCACGCTCACCCCGGCGACGCGGGCCAGGTCCGCCACCGTGAACGGCCGCTCCGGCTCGTCGCGGATGGCGTCCATCGTGCGCCGTACGGCCCGGGGCGGCATCGCGGGCGCCGGCGCGGTGAGCTCCTCGGTGTAGCGGTGCGGCATGCTCAGCAGCAGCCCCGAGACGATGCTGCGGCGCAGGTGCTCGGCGATCAGCGGCTGCCGGATCAGGCTCCCCGGACGGGCGATCTCGGCGTGCAGCATCCGGACGATCTCGCTCCAGCTGCGTACCGCGCCGTCGCCGAGTGCCACCTGCGCCGGCAGGTCCAGCGGGCCGTCGACCGGATGGCCCAGCAGATCGGCGAGCTCCGCCTCGAGCGCCGAGCGTTCGATCTTGACATCGAGCTCGGCCGAGTGCGCGTCGTGCAGCGTGTACACCGGCTTGCCGGGGCCGTACACGACGGCCGTGCCGGGGTCCGCCGTGAGCTCCTGACCGGCGTGCCGGACGTGCACGCGGCCGCACGTGGGGATGGTGACGTGGTAGGCGTCCAGATCCGTCGACGCGATCGAGACGGCGGCCCCGAAACCGATATGACCGACGGTCAACGGTCCGAGTTGGATCACATCCGCGCGGAACTGGAAGCCCTCCGCACCGTCGGGCGTACCGATGGCCAGCGGATAGAAGAAGCTGGCCAGCAACGATCGCATGTCCTCGATGTCGGAACTGCGAAAACCCGCCGTGGCGCGGTCTGCCAAGGGGGGCGTCACCGTCCTCAGGTGAACGTCAACCATGTCGCACGGCATCCCCACGCATACGGTGAGTATTCGGCCCGGAACAGTGGATCGTCAATCTCGCGCCGACCGGGGGTGACCGATCCAGCACATTCCGGCCAGATGAACTACCCTGGCGTTCCGCGCCTACCTGGCGTAACTTGCAGACCAGCGGATAGTTGTCGGGGCCAGGTCAGCCGGCACCGAGGTCCAGCCGGCACCGAGGTCCAGCCGGCGCCCGGGTGAGGTGCCGAGCCGCGCGGCTGGTAGCGCGAAGACCTCGCGGAACGTTCGGCGTCGCCCGCACGACGCCAGGAAGAGGGCAGCCGTGTATCTGCCGATCACCACTCGCCAGTTGGCCGATGGCACCGTCGAGATCGCCCCCAGCGGGGAAATCGATCTGGACAACGCCCACGTCCTGCGGGACGCCGTCAACGACGTCCTGACCGCGCAGACGCCGGGCAAGATAGACCTCGACCTCCAACGGGTGATGTTGATCGACAGCATCGGCATCGGCATCCTCGTCGCCTGCTTCCACGCGGCCGCCGCGTCCGGCGTGAAGCTCGCGGTGAGCCACCCCAGCCCGACCGTGTACCGGCAGCTCTGGATCTCCGGCCTGGTCGGCCTCCTCGGCTGCGCCGAACCGCCCTCCCCGCGCACCTCGGTGGGCCTGCGCCCCAGCTGACGACGGTCCTGGGGGACCCCGCCGGGTTTGCCGGCCCGGCGGAGGTCCGCAGGCGCGTCTCCCGTTCGCCGCCGCCCGGACGTTTCCTGCCGGGCAGAATGCAGCGCATGTCCGTGCTGCGCTCCGTCGCCCTGTTCCTGCTTGCCGCCGTCGCCGAGATCGGCGGAGCGTGGCTCGTCTGGCAGGGTGTCCGCGAGCACCGCGGCCTGCTGTACGTCGGCCTCGGGGTGGCGGCGCTCGGCGCGTACGGTTTCGTCGCGACCCTGCAGCCCGACCCGAACTTCGGCCGGATCCTGGCGGCCTACGGCGGCGTCTTCGTCGCCGGGTCCCTCGGATGGGGGATGCTCGTCGACGGATTCCGGCCGGACCGCTGGGACCTCATCGGCGCGGCGTGCTGCCTCGCCGGCGTCGCCCTGATCATGTACGCCCCCCGCGGCGCCTGACCGTCCGGCGTGGACCCGGGCCGTGCTCCTCCCGGGTGGCCTACCGTTGACCCATCATGGGGCGACGGGTCACGGTCGGGATGCTGCTTCTGTACGCGGCGGGCGTCATCGCCATCACCATCTTCCCGATCCGCCCGCACCCCGCGTCGTACTGGGCCGACGAGCCGCTCGCCGAGATGTTCCACTGGATCCCCGGCGACGTGGACGCGCCCAGCTTCACGCTCAACGTCATCATGTTCATCCCGTTCGGCATCCTCGTCCCGCTGCTCCGGCCGGCCGCCGACCGTTACCGCCGGCTCGCCGCGTACGCGGCCACCGCCAGCGCGACGATCGAACTGGTGCAGCTCGTGCTGGGCCTCACGGTGGGCAGCCGCCGTACGGTCGACGTCAACGACCTGATCGCCAACACCGCGGGCGCGCTGGCCGGGCTGCTGATCCTGCGGCTGGCGGTGCCGTCCGCGGCGCACCGGTCCGCCGCCTGCCCGCCGCCGAGGCCGGGCCCGGCCGGGTAGCGCGGGCCGGCCCCGGTACCTGGATCAACCGGCACCCTCAGATCAAGAGGTCCGGCTCGACCTGGTGGATCTTGATCGGCATGCCGTCGGGCGTCTCCACGTGCAGGCGGGTACCGAGGTCCGGGTCGACGGCCATCCGGACGATCCGGACCTCCCGGTCGCGCAGCAGCCGCTCCAGGCGGTCCAGCGGCATCGTGGCGGAGAAGTTCAGCTCGACAGTGCTCTCCCCGCGCGCCGGGTCCGGCGGGCGGGTGACCAGCCCGACCTGGGACGTACCGACCTGCATCAGCACCCAGTCGCCGTCCCGCTCGCCGTGCACCAGGTCGCCGCCGAGCTTCTCGTAGAACGCGACCGCCGCGGGCATGTCGGCGACGTGCACCATCGGCTGCAACTGCAGGCCCGGCCAGGGGGCGGGGACCTTCGCCACGCCCCGGCTCGGTGCGTCCCGCTGCTCGGTGTCGGCCTGCGCGGTCGCCTGGGGGGCCTCGGCCGCCGCCGGCGCTTCTTCCGCGGTATCTGTCCGAGCCTCGGCCGTTTCGAGCGGCGCGGCGGTCGTTTCCGTTGCGGTTTCCGTTGCGGCTGCGCCCACCGTCGGCGGCTGGGTCTCGTCGGCGGGGGCGTCCGCCTGCTGCGCCGGGTCGGTCAGGAACGGGGACGCGATCGGGCGCGGGTCGGTCGCGCTCGGCGGGCGGCGCGGGCCGGGAGCCACCGGCGCCGGCGACGAACGCGCCGGGTGCGGGCGCGGCGGGGCGGACTCCCGGCCCCGCGGATCGGCCGTCCTGCCGCCGGCGGCGACCGGTCGTTCCTTGGCCATGACGGGCCTCCTGTCGGGCAACTGTCGGCGCGGCCGGATGCCGTCACCGCAGGGCTCAACGACCCGTACCCGCTCATCGATTCAGCCGGGCGTGCCGACTTCGACGTCCGAGCGTCCGGTGTATCCGGCGAATCGCCAGAAGACCGCCGATACCGGGCACGACCGCGAGCAGCCTGGCCGGCCCGTCCCGGCTCTCCCGCAGCGTCGCTCCCACGACGACCAGGTACGCACACCCGTGCACGGGCCCCACCAGCGAGGCGACCTCGGGTACGTGGACGGTCGCGAGGTTGGCGAGGAGCAGGAGGAGTGAGGCCAGTTCGATCAGCGCGGCGAGGCGCAGGGGGCGCGACGGCACGCTCACACCCCCGTGGTCGAGCCGGGGCGGATGATCATCAGCACGACGACGGTCGCCCACAGCAGGTTGAACACGCCGGTGACCATGCCCAGCCGGGCCGCTCCCCGCTGGTTCTGCCCGGCCGGCGCGGTCGTGCTCGTGCTCGCAGTCTGCGCGCTCGGCTCCGCGAGGGTTGGGCGGGGTCCGCCCGGCTCGGCGAGGGCCGCGGCTTGGGCGGGGAGGATCACGAAGGCGAGGATCACGCCGGCGAGGGCCGTGAGGATCATCGAGGCGATCAGCCAGGCGTCGGTGAGGACGCCCAGGCTGCTCGCGGTCGCGAGGCCGAACACGGGTACGAGCAGGCCGAGTCCCGCGTACACGCGGCAGATGCGGTGCAGGAGCGCCGGTGCGGTGCCGCCGAAGGGCGCCTTTCTGAGCGCGGCGGGGAACATGCTGGCCGCGACGGTCACCGGGCCGATCGCCACGATGGCCGCGAGGACGTGCAGGGACAGGAGCAGTTTCGTCACGGTAGCCGACGGTAGGGAGCACGGAAACTCGCCGACAGTGGCCGGAATGCCACATGCCAACGGATTTCAGCCACGGGTACGGCTAGGCTCCGGTGGCATGCACATCGTGGCCGTACTCGCCCTCGACGGCGTCGTCGCCTTCGACCTGTCGACGCCGCTCGAGGTGTTCGGCCGTACCCGCCTCGCGGACGGCAGCGCCCCCTACGACGTGCGCGTCTGCGCGCCGGACGGTGAGGTCGCCGCGGGTGCTTTCGTCGTACGCGCGCCGCACGGACTGAACGTGGTCGAGGAGGCGGACACGGTCATCCTTCCCGGGGTGGCGGACGTTGCTGTGCCCGTACCGGAAAAGGTCGTGAGCGCCCTCCGCGCGGCCGCGGCGCGCGGCACCCGGATCGCCTCCATCTGCGCGGGCGCGTTCGTGTTCGCGGCGACCGGGCTGCTCGACGGGCGCCGCGCCACCACGCACTGGATCGCCGCCGCCGAGCTGGCCGAGCGGTTCCCGGCGGTCGACGTCGATCCCGGTGTCCTCTATGTCGACAACGGCCAGTTCCTCACCTCGGCCGGCGCCGCGGCGGGACTGGACCTGTGCCTGCACATGATCCGGCGCGACCACGGCTCGGCCGTGGCCGCGGACGCCGCGCGGCTCTCCGTGATGCCGCTCGAACGCGAGGGCGGCCAGGCGCAGTTCATGGTGGCCGAGCAGCCACCCGCCCCGCGCGGCTCCACGATGGAGCCGCTCCTGCGCTGGCTCGGCGACAACTGCGGCCGCGAGTTGACGATGGCGCAGATAGCGGCCCAGGCGGGGATGAGCACGCGCACTCTCAACCGGCGCTTCCGCGAACAGACCGGCACGACGCCGCTGCAGTGGCTGCACCTGGCCCGCGTGCGCCGCGCGCAGCATCTGCTGGAGACGACGGCGGTCACGGTGGACCGCATCGGCGCCACGGTCGGGTTCGGGTCGCCCACGGCGTTCCGGGACCGGTTCAAGCGGGTCGTGGGGACGAGCCCGCACGCCTACCGCCACGCGTTCCGCTCGAAGAACCGCGAAACCGAGGCCGCCACGCCGGTGGGAGTCAGTCGTTGAGCTGTGCTCGCTGGATCTCGTCGAGCGTCGCCGTCATCACCTCCGTCATCGGTCGCGGCCCGATCAGGTGGTCGATGAGCAGCGCCGTGTGCAACGCCAGCTCCTCAGGCTTGGGCGGCGGCGAGCCGTCGTCCTCCCAGACCCCCAGCGCGCCCGCCAGCAGATACAGCATCGTCTGCGGGTCGACCCGCGGGCACCACGCCGCAGCGGCCCGGACGCTGCCGGCCAGCACGCCGCGCACGTCGTCGGCATCCAGGCCGTCCGGATGCGCGTCCTCCAGCAAGAGGCGCACCGCCGTGCCGAGGATCAGCCCGGCCTGGGTCTGGTCCTGCGCGCTGAGCTCGGCGATCGCCTCGGCCAGGGCCACCTCGTCATGGGCGCGCGCACCCGCCACGGCGGCGGAGGTCGCCGCCGCGATGGGCCGGGCCGGTGCGGGCAGCTGCCGCCACTCGTTCGTCACGACACGAAACTAGCCCGGGGGTCCGACATTCCTGGGGCGGCCCGCCTACGCGCCCGAGGCCGCCCGCGAGGTGGCACGCGCGCCGGCCGGGACCGCCGCCTCCGGGAAGCGCTCGATGTTGTCCACCACCCACCTGCGCAGCAGGGCCAGCGGCTCGCACGCGTCCCTGCCGAGCGGCGTCAGCGAATACTCCACGTGCAGAGGCACCGCGGGGTACACCGTACGGTCGATGAGGCCGTGTTCCTCGAGCCTGCGCAGGGTGGCGGTGAGCACTTTCGGGCTCACGCCGTCGAGCTTGGTGCGCAGCGCGCCGAAGCGGCGAGGGCCGTCCTCGAGGGCGCCCAGCGCGAGCGCGCTCCACTTGTTGGCCAGCAGATCCAGCATGTGGCGGCACGGGCAGGAGGCGTCGTAGACGTCGTGCGTACGCCCGCAGGAGGTGGTCGGCATCGGGCCATCTTAGTTCCCTTTGGATACCAGTATCCGTTGACGGTAACTGGGGCGTACGGAATAGCGTCCGCGGCATGGCTGAACTCATGCGCGCGGTCGGCTACCGCAAGAACCTGCCGATCTCGGACCCGTCCTCCCTGCTGGATCTCGAGCTGCCGGTGCCCGAACCAGGCGACCACGACCTGGTCGTGCGGGTCCGGGCCGTCTCGGTCAATCCGGTGGATGTGAAGGTACGGGCGAGCAGCGACCCGCACGGCGAGCCGAAGGTGCTCGGCTACGACGCCGCCGGCATCGTCGAGCGGACCGGGGCCGCCGTCACGCTCTTCAAGCCGGGCGATGAGGTCTGGTACGCGGGCTCCATCGCCCGTCCCGGCACCAATGCGGAGCTGCACCTGGTCGACGAGCGCATCGCCGGACCGAAGCCCGCGTCGCTGGACTTCGCGCAGGCGGCCGCCCTGCCGCTGACCGCGCTGACCTCGTGGGAGGCGCTGTTCGACCGGCTGCGGCTGACCTCGCAGAGCACCGGAACGCTGCTGGTGCTCGGCGCGGCCGGTGGCGTCGGGTCGATCCTGGTCCAGCTCGCCCGCCGGCTCACGGATCTGGAGATCATCGGTACGGCGTCCCGCCCGGAATCCCGGCGCTGGGTGCTGGAACGCGGCGCGCACCGCGTCGTGAACCACCACGACGATCTCGCCGAGGCGCTGCCCGACGGCGTCGACTACGTGTTCACGCCGCACTCGGCCGGCATGATCGAGACGTTCGCGACGATCGTGCGGCCGTTCGGTGCCGTGGTCGCGATCGACGAGCCGCCGAACCTCGACCTGCTGCCGCTGAAGTCCAAGAGCATCGCCTGGCACTGGGAGCTCATGTTCACCCGCTCCCTGTACGACCCCACCAGCACCGCCCAGCACGAGATCCTGCGGCAGGTGGCCGAGCTCGTCGACAAGGACGTCCTGCACACGACCCTGACCCGGCGGATCGACGGCATCACCGCCGCGAACCTGCGGGAGGCGCACGCGGCGGTCGAGGCGGGCGCCACCGTCGGGAAGATCGTTCTCGCCGGGTTCTGATTTCTGTCGTACGGGCCTGGCAAGGTGGTCCGCATGACGTTGCACGAGGCGATGACGGCACGCATGGAGCGCGGCGAGTTCCCCGGGATCGTCACGCTCGTGGCTCGCGGCGACGACGTGCGGGCCGACGCGATCGGGGTGACGAGCTTCGGCGGCGCCGTGCCGATGCGCCGCGACACGATCTTCCGGATCGCGTCGCTCACCAAGCCGGTGCTGGCCGCCGCGACGATGGCGCTCGTCGAGGACGACGTCATCGACCTGGAGGAGCCGGTCCACAAGCTGCTGCCCGAGCTGGCGGGCCAGCGGGTGCTGGCGCGCATCGACGGCCCGCTGGACGACACCGTCGCGCCGCACCGCCCCATCACGGTGGAGGACCTGCTCACCTTCCGCATGGGACACGGCCTCATCACCGAGCCCACCTTCGACCCGCCGTGGCCGATCGTCGAGGCCGCCCGTGACCTCGAGCTCGTGATGGGGCCGCCGGACCCTCGCACCCCGCACGACCCCGACGAGTGGATCCGCCGCTTCGGCACGCTGCCGCTGATGACCCAGCCGGGTGAGAAGTGGCAGTACAACACCGGCACGCTCGTGCTCGGCGTCCTGCTCGCGCGTGCTGCCGGCAAGCCGCTGGGCGATGTGCTGCGCGAGCGGCTGTTCGACCCGCTGGGCATGCGCGAGACCGGCTTCTCGCTCCCGGCCGAGCGGGCCCGTGAGCTGCCTGCCTCGTACGCGGGGGAGCCGGGCACGGGCGAGCTGGTGGCGGCGACCAACACCGGGCCGGAGGTGTGGAGCAGCCCACCGCGGTTCCCGTCCGGCTCGGCGGGCCTGGTCTCCACGGTGGACGAGTTCTGCACGTTCGCCCGGATGCTGCTCGACGGCGGGGTCCACGGCGGCACCCGGCTGCTGTCCGAGCAGTCGGTCGAGCTGATGACCACCAACCGGCTGACCCCGGAGCAGGTCGTCTCCGCGGGGCAGCTGCTCGGCGGATCGGGGTGGGGCTTCGGCGTGGGCGTGAGCATCACCGCCGACGACGTCTCCGCCCCCGGGCGGTACGGCTGGTCCGGCGGCTACGGCACCACGTGGTTCAACGATCCGCACGAGCGCCTCATCGCCATCGCGTTCACCCAGGTCAGCGACTTCCTGTGGAGCGGGGCGCAGAAGGAGTTCTCGAGGCTGGCGTACACGGCGGGATCCGGGCAGGGGAGCTGACATGACAAATCTGGACGCGGTCGCCGCCTGGATCGGGAGCTACCGGGCCGCCTGGGAGTCGAACGATCCGGCCGACATCGGCGACCTGTTCACCGACGACGGGGCGTATTTCACCGAGCCGTATGCCAAGCCCTGGGTCGGGCGGGAAGCGATCGTCGCGGGGTGGCTGGAGCACCGGGACGCGCCCGGCACCACCACGTTCGACTGGCATCCGGTGATCGTCACGGAGGACCTGGCGATCGTGGAGGCCGCGACCCGGTACGAGGATCCGGCCCGCACCTACAGCAACCTGTGGGTGCTGCGGCTGGACCAGACCGGCCGGGCGCGACAGTTCACCGAGTGGTGGATGAAGCACCCGGATTAGCCGCCGGGCTGGGGCGTGACTGCCGGCCGCGCGGTGACTGCCGGCCGCGCGGTAGCCGCCCGCCCGCTACGAGGTGATCGGCGCGATCAACCGGGACGTTCCGCAGTGGATGGTGTGCACGGACGGGGCCAGCTCCGCCCCGTCCACCGGCTTGCCGTCCGTGCCCAGGTTCCGGGCGAACCGGGGGTGCGCGCCGCCCGACAGCTGCAGCCTCAGCCGGTGTCCCGCCCGTACCCGGTGGAAGCAGGAGTCCAGCCTTAGCGTGAGCTTCTGCACCGCGCCCGCCGGCACAGACGGGTCCAGCCTGAGCAGGGCGTCCGAGAAGTTGCGGGAGTGGCCCGACGGGTCCACGTCGCAGAGGCGGGCGAAGACGTCCGCGTACGGGTTGCCGACCGAGATGTCGAGCTCGAGGGTGGGGTTGCCCGCCAGGTCGAGGTCGGCGGTGAGGGCCGGGCTGGTGAAGGTGACCACGTCGCCGCGGGCCTCGAGTTTGCGGTTGTCGCGGACGCCCATGCTGCCCGACAGGACGCGGCCTCCGACCGAGGGGGTGGGGTTGCGCGGGTCGTACCGGAAGATCACGGCGCCCGGGGGTGCCGTCTTCGCCGAGGAGAGGGTGCCGTCGGGGGTGAGCGTGAAGGCTCGCTGCCCGGTCGTGGGTGGCCAGAGGGGAAGGTCGTGCCATTTCTCTTCGCCGGTGCGGTAGGCGCTGACCGTGCCGGCCGGTGCCGGGGTCGCGTCGCCGGCCACGTAGTGGTCGAGCCAGGCCAGCGTGACCGGTTCCGTCCGGGTGGTGCCCTTCGTCGCGACCCCGAGGTGGGTCCACGGTCCTACCAGGAGCGACACGTCGGCGCCGCGGGGCTGCAGGGTCTCGTACTGGGTGAGGGTCTGGTCGAGGAACAGGTCCTGCCAGCCGCTGATCAGCAGCACCGGCACCGTGACCCGGTCCAGCGCCGGCCCCGCCCGGTACGCGTCCCAGAACGGGTCGGAGCCCTCAGGGTGTGACAGCCACTCCCGGTACCACGGCGCGCGGCCCTGCAGCACCGGCTCGGCGGCGTCGGCCAGGGGGAGCCCGTGCAGTCCCGGCCGGACGCGGCGGCGGGCGGTCGCCAGGTGGCGGACCCGGTTGACGCCGCGCTGCTCCTGACCGGCGATCTGGTGACTCCAGCTGAGGAAGTCGCCCAACGTGAACGCGCCCGTGCCGAACACCGCGTCGCGGAAGTCGTGCGGGCCGACGGCGATCACCGCCATCGTCAGTTCCGGCGGCGGGTCCAGCAGGAGGGTCCACTGGGCCCAGCCCAGGTACGAGGCCCCCAGCGTGGCGAGCCGCCCGTCGAACCAGTCGCGGGTCCGCAGCCACGCGACGGTGTCCTGCCCGTCGGCTGTCTCCTGCGCCATGGGGACGAACGTGCCGCCCGAGCCGAAGGTGCCCCGTACGCTTCCGACCAGCACGTGGTAACCGCGGGCGGCGAGCATGCGGCCCTGCAGGAGTGAGGCCGGCAGGCCGCGGCCGTACGGCGTACGGATCAGAACCGTGCCCCGCGCCCGGTCCCGCGGCGCGTAATGGGTCGCCCGGAGCTCGACGCCGTCGCGCATGGGGATGCGGACGCCGGTCTCCACCGTGTAGCGCGTGCGCGGCGGCGGCAGGCGCAGCAGACGTCCCAGCGGTGAGTTCATCGGGCGCCTCCCAGGGGCCGTCGCAGAAGATCCATTCTGGTGTACCCGGCGCCCAGGGCAAGCAGCCGTGCGTGAACACGTGATCACTTACCGATTTGAGTGGTCTGTGTACTCAAATTCGCATCCGTCAAAGGATCTCTCTGGGCGGAACGCAGCCGGGCGGGCAGACTGGCTCGCCGTGGAGGCGCAGCAGCGGATGCTCGGTGGCCGCTACACCCTGCTGGACGTCCTCGGGCGCGGAGGAATGGCGGTGGTGTGGCGCGCCCGCGACGAGGTCCTGGGCCGGCTGGTCGCCGTCAAACTGCTGGCCGGACGGTACGCCGGGGACGCACAGTCCCGCGCCCGCATCCGGGACGAGGCGAGAGCCGCCGCGGCGCTGTCGCACCCCCACATCGCGCAGATCTACGACTACGGCGAGGCTTTCGACGGCGGGCGGCTCACCCCGTACGTGGTCATGGAGCTCGTCCACGGCGTCACCCTGCAGCAACGGGTGCGGAACGGCGGGCTGGAGCCGCGGGAGATCTGCACGATCGGCGCGCAGGTGGCGTCTGCGCTCGCGGCCGCCCACGCCGACGGCCTGGTGCACCGGGACGTGAAGCCGGGCAACGTCATGGTCACGCCGGACGGCGCGAAGGTCGTCGATTTCGGGCTCGCCGCGACCGCCGGGCCGGTCGAGCCGGACGACGAGCTGCTGGGCACCCCGGCATACCTCGCGCCGGAACGGGTGATCGGCGGGGCGGTCGAGCCGGCCTCCGACGTGTACGCGCTCGGCGTGCTGCTCTACCGCCTGCTGACCGGCGAGTCGCCGTGGACGACCGACAGCACCACTCAGATGCTCACCGCACACGTGTACGTCGAACCCACGCCGTTGCCGCAGCTCACCGGGGTGCCGCCCGCCGTCGTCGACCTGGTCAACCGCTGTCTGCGCAAAGAGCCCGCCGAGCGGCCGAGCGCGGCGGAGGCGGCGCGGGTCCTCGCCTCGGGCCGGCAGCCGGCGGAGTCACGCCCGGGCCGTTTGCGGACGATGCTGCTGGTGGGGGTCGTGGCGGTGGCCGTGGCACTCGCCGCGCACGCCTGGCTGGCGCTGCCGGCCGATACGCCTCGGGGCCCGAGCGCGCCCGCAGCTGTGCTGCCGTCGCCCGCCCCGGCGAAGCCGCGACCGTCCCTCAAGCCCGTCGACGCCCGGCCGCAACCGTCCGTACCCGCGTCGTCCGCCACCGCCGCCACCACCGCCACCACCGCTTCGCCGCCGAAGAAGCGGAAGCCGGCGGCTCCCGCCAAGCCCCGCCCGAAGCCGTCGCCCAAGGGACGAACGTTCACCTCGGCAGGCGGCAGCGTCACGGCGCGGTGCATCGACGACCACCGGGCGGAGCTCCTGTCGTGGAAGCCGACCAAGCCGTACGAGGTGGAGCGCGTGAACGCCGGACCCACGCTCGCGGTGGCGGTGGTCTTCCGGCACACCACCAGCCGGATCCGCATGACGGTGACCTGCGTGGCGGGCACCCCGAACCTGATGACGCGCCCCGCCTGATCAGATCTCCGGGTCCTCGCCGGTGCCCGGTGGGCACGCCGTACGCCTGACGCCGAACTGCTCAGGACGCGACCGGGCCGGCCGATATTGGGGACCACAATCAGTACGGGGAGGCCGCATGGACGCCTATCTCGATGTCGCGTACCAGTGGATGAGCAACCTCATCGGCCCGCAGTCGGTGATTCCGTGGTGGGCCTGGGTTGCGGCCCTGGGCATGGTTTTCTGGGGCTTGCTCGCGCCGGGGCTGGCCGCCTGGAAAGAGCCGGACCGGCGCCCGGGGCTCGACCGTCGCTGACGCCGGGCAGGCGCGGCTCGGCCCGCTCTGGAGTCTGGCCGGACCTTCCGCCGGTGCGCGACCATGATGTCGTGTCCGGACGGAATCTCAGCCCCGTGCCGGCCGACCCGGCCGAGGTGGCGCTGCCGCGCTGGTGGCGGCCCGTGTTCCTGCCCTGCGCGGGCGCGGTGCTCGTCCCGGTGTTCCTGCTCGCCCCGCACCACCTGACCTCGGTGCCCGGCCGCGTCGTGGCCGCTGCGCTGGTAGGGCTGCAGATGCTCGCCGTGTGGTCGATGGAACGCCGGCCGGTCGCCGCCATGGCCGCGGCGCTCGTCGCCGGAGCCGGCCTCGCGGTGCTGTACCCGTCCGTCGGGCCGGGGATCGCGCTGATCTTCCTGTGGTCGAGATCGTCCTGGGGTTCGTGGCGCCACTGCTGGCATGGAGCTGGGGAGCGCTGGGCCGGGCCGGTTGGGCACGCCGGCGGCCGGAGGCGCGCCGGGCCGTCCTGGAGGAGCGTGCCCGGATCGCCCGTGAGCTGCACGACGTCCTGGCGCACACGGTCTCCGTGATGGTGGTGCAGGCGGCCGCGGCGGACGACGTCTTCGACGCGGACCCGGCGCGGGCCCGGCAGGCGGTGCGGCGGATGGAGGCGTACGGCCGGGAGGCGATGGGGGAGCTGCGGCGGTTCCTGCGGACCGTACGCCCGCTCGACGAGCCGGACGGGCACCACGGTGAACCGCAGCCCGGCCTCGGTGACATCGACCGGCTCGTGGAGTCGCTGTCAGGGACGGCGCTCGAGGTGGTGGTCCGCTCCGACGGGGTCGAGCGAGCCGGCATCCCGGCGGGGGTGCAGGTGTCGGCGTACCGCATCGTCCAGGAGTCCCTCACCAACACCCTCCGGCACGCCGGCGCGCAGCGTGCCGAGGTCCAGCTGCGACTTGCCGGCGGCGACCTGCTCGTCGAGGTCCGCGACGACGGCGGGCCGCCGGCCTCCCGGCTCACCCGGGCGAAGGCCCGGCC
Source organism: Nucisporomicrobium flavum (assembly GCF_016464385.1). Lineage (GTDB taxonomy): Bacteria > Actinomycetota > Actinomycetes > Mycobacteriales > Micromonosporaceae > Actinoplanes > Actinoplanes flavus_A. The sequence goes on from NZ_JADMLH010000004.1 coordinate 179,264, forward strand.
GCAGGGGCATGGCATCGTCGGGATGCGCGAGCGGGCAGCCCTGGTCCACGGGTCGCTGGAGGCGGGACCCGACCCGGCCGGCGGGTTCCGGGTACGTGCCCGGCTGCCGCTGGAGGAGCGGACGTGACCATCAAGGTGCTGATCGCGGACGACCAGGAACTGGTCCGCGCGGGCTTCGGCATGATCCTGCAGACCCGAGCGGACCTGGAGGTCGTCGGCGAGGCGGGGGACGGTGAGCAGGCGGTGCGGCTGGCGGCCCAGCTGCGCCCGGATGTCGTGCTGATGGATGTGCGGATGCCGGGCATGGACGGGATCGAGGCCACCCGCCGGGTCGTCGCGCTCCCGGACGCGCCGCGAGTCGTCGTGCTGACCACATACGACGAGGACGAACCGATGTACGCCGCGCTCCGGGCGGGCGCCAGCGGGTTCCTCCTGAAGGACGTACGCCCGGCGGACCTCGTGGAGGCGGTGCGGGTGGTCGCCGCGGGTGAGGCGCTGCTCGCCCCGAGCGTGACGCGACGGCTGCTCGACCGCTTCGTGACGGCGCTGCCGAACGACCTGGCGGTACGCCGGCCCGAGCTGTCCGCGCTGACGGGCCGGGAGAGGGAGGTCCTCGAGCTGGTCGCCCGGGCGGCGTCCAACGCCGAGATCGCCGCCCGGCTCGTGGTCACCGAGGCGACCGTCAAGACCCATGTGTCGGCCATCCTGCGCAAGATCGGCGCCCGGGACCGGGTTCAGGCCGTCGTTCTCGCGTACGACCTCGGAGTGGTGCGGCCGCGGCCCTCATCCTGACGTCGGAGCCGCAAGACCCGTCCGCCGGCGGAGGCGCCCCCGGCAGCGCGATCCCTACCGTCTGTGCATGACCGAGCGCCCTCTCACCACACCGGCCCGGCCGCGCAAGCCCGGACGCCGGCGCGCGGCGCTGACCCTGGTCGTCCTCGCCCCGATGGTCGCCGAGGTGACGCTCGGCACGGTCCCCCTCGCGATGATCTGGGTGGTCGTCGTCTACCTGCCCGTCTACGGCGCCGGTGTCCTGCTGATCCGCGAGATCGCCCGGCGCACCGGTGCCGGCTGGGGCGGCATCCTGCTCCTGGGGCTGGCGTACGGGCTGGTCGAGGAGGGCATCGCGCTGCAGAGCCTGACCAGCCCCCACCTGTACGGCGCCGCCGGCTGGTCCCCGCGGCCCTTCGGCATCAACGCCGCCTACGCGGAGCTGAACCTGCCGTATCACGCCGTCTTCAGCGTGGCGATCCCCATCGCGCTGGTGGAGCGCATCTTCCCGGCGTTGCGGCGTACGCCCTTCCTGCGCGGGGGCGGGCTGATCGTCACCGCGATCGTGGCTGTTCTCGGCGTCGGACTGTTGCGAGCCTCGGTGCCCCCGGCGGAGGACCCCGGCTACACCCTTCCGGTTCCGGCGCTGGCCGTGCTCGTCATGCTCATCGTCGCGCTGGCGGTGTGCGCCGTACGGTTGCCGTCCGGTTCGAAGCGGCCTGGCGCCGACCCGCCTCGCCCGGCCCTCGTCGGGTCTGCCTGCGCCGCCGCCGTGCTGGCGTATCTCGGGTTGCTCTACCCGTTCGGCGGGGCGCGGCAGCCGGCGTTCACGCAGGGGCTGTGGGTCCTGGTGCCGATGGTGGTCGCGGCGGTCGTCGCCGTCGCGGCCGGGCTGGCCCTCCGGCACTGGACCGCCGTGCCGGGCTGGACACCCCGTCATGAGCTCGCCGCCCTGGGCGGGGCGCTCCTGGCGCACACCGGTTTCGGGGCGATCGCCGTCGCCGCCGAGCACGGTGCGCCGGACGTGGCCATGCAGCTCGTCTGGGGTCTCGCCACCGTGCTTCTGCTCGCTCTCCTGAACCGGTCTCGACAAAGGAGTGTGTGACATGTTCACCCGTACGGACCGGAAACTCACCGGCTCCTGCGCCCTGCTCACCGGCGCCCTGTCGCTGGTGATGATCCCGCTGTACTTCGTCCACGCCGGACCGCCGCCGGCCGGAAACGTCCTCGTCCGCAACCTGCTGACCGTCGTGATCTTCACGGCGTTCCTGGTCTTCGTCACCGGGACGCGGCGGATGCTCGGCCCCGGCGCCGGCCTGGCCGGTGACATCGCCGCGGTGTCGGGCGTCGTGTACGCCGCGATGACCCTGGTGGCCGCCTCACTGGAGGCGGGCGTGGCGCTGCAGTACCCCGACGGATCCCGGGACCCGACGGTCGACGGCCCGCTGGCCAACGGCATGGCGCTGCTGCACGGCCCGATCGCACGCATCCTCATCGCCGCGTTCCTGGTCGCGCTGGCCGTGGGAGCGCACCGGACCGCCACCCTGCCGCGCTGGGTCCGTACGGGATCGGTTCTGCTCGCCGTGGTGAACCTGGCTTTCGTCCCCTCGCTGTTCAACGGGATGGACCCGGCGAACTTCTACGCCGCGAACGGCTGGGGAAGCACCGACCGCTAGCTCACTCGGGCTCGGCGTCCCCTGCGAGGTTGGTCAGCGCCGCGGCGAACGTTGTCAGGTCCGCGCACATCCGTCGCTCGGCCTCCGGGCTCAGGGCGGAGAGCATCGTCTTCTCGACCGCGCTGACCGCCTCGTTCGCCGCGGCGAGCTTCGCCAAGCCGGCCGGCGCCAGCTCGGTGGGCAACGCCTTGCCGTGCGGGGGAACCGCCGAGCGGGTCAGCAGTCCGCGGCGTTCGAGCCCTTTCAGCACCAGGTTCATCGACTGGCGGCTGACGAACATCGCCCGGGCCAGCTCGGAGCCGGACAGTCCGGGCTGCTGGCGCAGCAGCTCGAGGCACGCGTACTGCGACACGGTCAGGTCCAGGGGGCGGAGCGCGTCGTCCATCGCCGCCCGCAGCGCGCTGGCCGCCTTCTTCAGCAGGTATCCGACCTGCTCGTCGACGGGCCGGAAGTCTGGGGCTTGACTCATGTCAACATGATGACACACAATGAGCGTGTCAACATGCTGACATGAGGAGAGCGCCATGACCGTCACCGGACCCGACTTCATCGCCCTGCAGGTGCGCGACCTCGAGAAGGCGGCAACCTTCTACGAGACGCAGCTCGGGCTCAAGCGCGCGCCGGTTGCCCCGCCGCACGCGGTCGTCTTCGCCACCGGAACCATCGCCTTCGCCGTACGGGAACCGCTCCCTGGGGTGGACCTCGACGCCGTCACGCCCCAGCCGGGCACGGGTGTCGTGCTGTGGATGGGCGCGGACGACGCGCAGGGGGTCCACGACAAGCTCCACGCGAACGGCGTCCCGATCACGGTGCCGCCGTTCGACGGACCCTTCGGGCGGACCTTCACCTTCACCGACCCCGACGGGTACGCCGTCACCATCCACGACCGGGCCTAGGGCGTCCGCCCCGGCGGAACAGCAGGGCGGTCGCGACCAGGTACAGCAGCACGATGACGGGCTCCGCCGGGTCGTACGGGACCGCGCCGGGCACGTCGGCCGCTACCTGGAACGGCATGGCCACGATGTAGTCGACCTGATGCAGCAGGCCCGCGACCAGAGCCACGGCGGCCAGGACGGAGCCCCAGCGCATGCGTCGCCACAGCAGTACGGCCGTCGTGGCGTACAGCGGTACGAGCAGGCTCAGGTCGAGGGCCATCCCGAGGTGCACGACCGTGTCGGTCTCGACGAGCCGGCTGCCGGCGGGCACGCCGCCGGTCGCGGCGTTGCTCGCGGCCAGGTACACCCACATGCCGCCGAGCGCCACCGCCAGCGCGCCCAGGATGCCGGCGATCACGCGCGAGCCGGATCGCTCGGCGGCGGGCCCGGCATCGGCCGTGACCAGGCTCAGGGTGAAGGCCGGCAATGCGGCGGCGAAGACGGCCACATGGAGCAGGAAGAGGTCGTTGAACCCCGTACCGAACAGGTAGTAGGCGTAGGTGTAGATCAGGTAGGCGAGCAGGCCGGTGACGATCAGGCGCGCCCGGGCGGAGCCGTTCCGTGCCAGGTGCATGGCCCAGGCCAGGCCCGGGACGACGGCCATCGCGGTCACCAGGTCGAATCCACGGAACATCTCCGCCGTCGAGACGTCACCGGCGTACACGTCGTCGACGAGCAGCCCGGCCAGCGTTGCGGTCAGGGCGAGCGCGCCGGCCGACGCGGCGAGCCAGGTCGCCACGCGGCCGATTGCGGTGGGGGAGGTGGCTGCCCCGCGCGGACGCGGATCCGTGGTCGGCGACGGGGCGTGCTCAATCGCGTGGGTCATGGCGCACCCTTTCGTCCATCCGGCCGGGCGCTCATCAGGTGGCTGCCGTACGCGACGAGCCACAGCACGATCGGGTAGGCGTTCCATCGTTCGATGCCGCCCTCGCCGAGCCGCGCCACCGGCGCCCAGTCGATCAGGAAGATGCCGAGAAGGATGGCGGCCAGGGACGTCGTACCGAGCAGAATCCCCAGCGTGCGAAGCGGTTGAGCGAGTGAGCGTGCCGACAGGATCACCGCGATGCCGCCGGAGAAGAACGCCGTCATCGCGAACAGCGTGTGCTGGCCGGGGTGGGTCAGCGGGAAGACGCCCACGCCGAACACCCCGATGCCCAGCAGTGCGGTGAAGATGCTGGGCGCCTTCGGCGTACCGTCCCTGCGCATCAACCAGGCGCCGGCCACGATCAGCGCGCCGGTCACGAGCATGGTGACGTCGAAGACGGCCGCGGACGGCTGCGTGACGACGCTCTCCGGCGGTTCCGAGGCGCCGAGGTGGCTCAGGGTGTCGGTATGGGTGGTGTACGCGCCGGTGAACAGGGCCTCGGCGGTGATGCTGCCCATCAGGATGCCGATGCCCGCCAGGCTCAGGCAGAGGCCGGAGAGCCAGGACTCACGGGTCGCCGCGGTCCCGGCCGGTGCGGTGGACAACGCGGGTCTCATCTCCACGGCCCTCCTCACCCGAGCTTGTCTCGATACTCACCGTGACAGGGGAGGGGCGGGCAGAGGCGAGGGTCCCGAGGTGCGGCCGAACGACCGAGGCAGGAGCCCGGCGACTCAGCTCGCGCGGCGGTAATGCATGGCCACCACGCCGTTGCGGAGCGGTTCCGCCGAGACCAGCTCCAGGTCGCGCGTGCGGGGCAGCCCGTCCTGGTACAGCGTCGGGCCGTGGCCGGCGATCCTGGGATGGATGAGCAGCCTGTACTCGTCGATGAGGTTCAGCCGGTCGAGCTCGGTCGCGAGCTTGCCGCTTCCGAGGAGGACTCCGGCCGGGGTGGCGTCCTTGAGCTTCTGCACGCCCTCGCGCAGATCGCCGGCGATGCGGTGGCTGTTGGTCCACGAGAAGTCCGTACGCGTCGACGACACCACGTACTTGGGTTTGGCCTCGAGCTTGACCGCCCACTCGTGGATGGCCGGCGGAGCCTCCAGGTCGCCGCGGGCGACGGCCGGCCAGTACCCCTCCATCATCTCGTAGGTGACGCGGCCCCACAGCATCGCGCCGCTCTCGTCCAGGAGGCGGGTGAAGAAGGCGTGCGTCTCATCGTCGGCGATGCCCTCCCGGTGGTCGACGCAACCGTCCAGGGTGAGGTTGATGCTGAACGTGAGGAGGCCCATGGCCGGCGAGTTTAGCGTCACCGCTGAGGGCGGGGACGAAAAAGCCGCTGGACCTGTCTGGGCAGGTCAGCGGCCTGAGAAGTACGGGTGAGAACTTGTGCCCCCGGCAGGATTCGAACCTGCGCTTTCGCCTCCGGAGGGCGACGCTCTATCCCCTGAGCTACGGGGGCTCAGCGGGTGAAACTCTAGCAGGCCCGCCGGAACCCCCGCCAACCGGTTCCCCGGCGCGCCGCTCAGCCGCCCTGGATCTGCTTGAGCATGGAGTCGATCAGGTTGATCTCGCCCTGCTGGCCGCGGACCATCGAGTCCGCGATCCAGCGCACGTCCTTGTTGTCCGACATGTCGAGGATCTCCTGCGCCATGTGGATGCCGCCCACGTGGTGCTGGCGCATCAGCGTGAGGAATTGGATGTCGAGGTCCTTGCCGGTGGCCTTGCGCAGGGCCGCGAGCTGCTCCGGGGTCGCCATGCCCGGCATGAGGCCGTTGCGGATCGAGCCCTCGGAGCCCGGCATCCAGGCCATCGGCTCGCCGGTGCCGGTGAGGCTGAGCTTCCAGTCGCGGAGCCAGGCCTGCATGGTGGCGATCTGGCCGTGCTGGGTGAGGGCGATGTCGCCGGCGAGGGTGACGATCTGCGGGTTGGTGGAGTTGGCGTGGGCGATCATCGACATCTCCACCGCCTGGGCGTGGTGGGTGCTCATGTCGCGCAGGAAGCCGGCCTCGGCCGATTCCTCGCCCGGGGTGCCGATGGTGCGGGCGCCGAGGAAGCCCGCGGCGCCACCCAGCAGCAGGCCCAGGACGAGCGCCAGGGCGATCCAGCCCGCCCCGAACCGGCGGGCGCCGGTCGGGGTGGGGCCGTCGGCCGCGGCGGTGTCCTGGTCTGCCGGGCCGGGATCGGTGGAGACGGTCATCAGTTGCCCGGCTGGTCCATGTTCGTGCCGTTGCCCGCACCGGTGACCGGGCCGGTGGCCGTGTTGCCGCCGGAGCAGCCCGCGTTGGGCTCCAGGGTCGCGTTGACCCGCAGGTCCTTGATGAACTCGTCGATGCGCTTGTCGTCGGCGTTGTCGACCTTCAGCTGGTAGCCCCAGGCCTGCAGCGAGATGTTCTTGTCGAGGTTGGCGACCGGGCTCAGCATCAGGAAGTCCTTGCCCTGGACCTTGGACTTGAGCTTGTCGACCTGGTCGGCGCCGAGGCCCTGCTTGTACGTGACCCAGACGGCACCGTGCTCGAGGCTGTGCACGGCGTGCTCGTTGGCGATGGGTTCGGTGTAGACGTCGCCCATGCAGTTCTGCCACTGCGCGTTGTGCGCGCCCCCGACCGGCGGGTTGGTGACGTACGTGAGGGCGCCGTCCTTGTGGTCCCGGGCGTCGATCTGCGGGTTCTTCTGCTCCCGGTAGTTCACGATGCCCTCGATGCCGGCCGCCTTGTCCTCCCAGGTCTCGGCGCCCTTCATCGAGGCGAAGACGCCGTACCCGATGATGCCGGCCGCGAGGAGCACGACGACGCCGGCGACGAGGATGGGGCCCCAGTTGCGGCCGCCGCTGACCTTGACCGGCGTGACCGGCTTGCGGCCCTTGCCGCCGCCCTTGCCCTGCGGGCCCTTGCCGCCGGGACGGTTGCCGGGCCTGGCGCCGGAGCCCCCGCCGGGCTTGGCACCCGACTTCGCGGCGGGCGGTTTGCCCTGGCCGGACGTCTTGTCGACCTTCACGGTGGACGGGACCCGCTCGGGACCCGGGGTGCTCATGCTCATCGTGCCTCGTCAATTCATCAGGGAGGTCGGCGCGGGCCCGCACGCAGCGCCCCGGTACGCCGCCGGGCGCCAAAGTCTACCCGGATAGCATGGCTCAGTGACTCCCGCTGACCTCGCTTCCACTGTTCTCACAGCTGCGCGTGCCGTATTCGTCACCCGCGGCCTCGATGTCTCCCTGCTGCCCGAGACGACGACGGTGGAGCGGCCCCGCAACCCCGAGCACGGCGACTACGCCTCGACGATGCCGCTGCAGCTCGGCAAGAAGGCCGGCGTGCCGCCGCGCGAGCTGGCGTCGGCGCTGGCCGAGGAGCTGAGCAGCCGCCCGGGGATCAAGTCGGTGGAGATCGCCGGTCCGGGCTTCCTGAACATCCGCCTGGACGCGGCGGCGGCCGGTGTGCTGGCCCGTGACGTGGTGCTGGCCGGCGCCGAGTACGGCAACACCGACCGCCTCGCCGGGCTGCGGATCAACCTCGAGTTCGTCTCCGCCAACCCCACCGGTCCCGTACACATCGGCGGGGTCCGGTGGGCCGCCGTCGGCGACGCGCTGTCCCGGCTGCTGCGGGCGGCCGGCGCCGACGTCGGCACCGAGTACTACTTCAACGACGCGGGTTCGCAGATCGACCGCTTCGCCCGGTCCCTGTACGCGGCGGCCAAGGGCGAGCCCGCCCCGGAGGACGGGTACGGCGGCGCGTACATCGGCGAGATCGCGCAGGCGGTGATCGGGCAGGCGCCCGGCGTGCTGGAGGAGGCGGAGCCGGCGGCGCTCGAGACCTTCCGGCGCCTCGGCGTGGAGCTGATGTTCGCCGAGATCAAGCAGTCGCTGGCCGAGTTCGGCGTCCACTTCGACACGTACTTCAACGAGAAGGACCTGCACGACCGGGGTGAGCTGCAGGAGGCGCTGGACCGGCTGACCGAGCAGGGTCACGTGTACGAGGCCGACGGCGCCACCTGGCTGCGCACCACCGACTTCGGCGACGACAAGGACCGTGTCGTGCGCAAGTCCGACGGCGACTGGACGTATTTCGCCGCCGACTGCGCCTACTACCTCGACAAGCGCAAGCGCGGCTTCGAGAAGGTCGTCATCATGCTCGGCGCCGACCACCACGGGTACATCGGCCGGATGAAGGCGATGGTCGCGTGCTTCGGCGACGATCCGGCGGCCAACCTGGAGATCCTCATCGGCCAGCTGGTCAACCTGGTCCGCGACGGCGAGCCGGTGCGGATGAGCAAGCGCGCCGGCACGGTCATCACGCTCGAGGACTTCGTCGACGCGCTCGGGGTCGACGCGACCCGGTACGCCCTCGCCCGCGTCTCCTCGGACCAGCCGATCGACATCGACATCGAGAAGTGGACGAGGGCCAGCAACGACAACCCCGTGCACTACGTGCGGTACGTCGCGGCGCGGACGGCCAGCGTTGCCCGCAACGCCGCGGACATCGGGCTGACCCGGGGCGAGCCGGAGGACTTCCACCCCGAGCTGCTCACGCACGAGAAGGAGCACAGCCTGCTCAAGGCGCTGGGCGACTACCCCGGCGTGGTGGCCACGGCCGCCGAGCTGCGCGAGCCCCACCGGGTGGCGCACTACCTGGAGAAGGTCGCGGGGGAATTCCACCGGTTCTACGACAAGTGCCGGGTGCTGCCGGTGGGCGACGAGCCGATCACCGACCTCCAGCGCTCCCGCCTGTGGCTGAACGACGCCACTCGAACGGTGATCGCGAACGGTTTGGCACTGCTGGGCGTCAGCGCGCCCGAGAGGATGTAGGCATGCGGGCACATGAGGCCGGGGCGATGCACGGCGACCTCGGCAACCGAGAGCCGGCGTGGCTGCGTACCCCCGAGGACGTGAACGCGCTCGTGCCGCAGCTGTGGCCGCGTACGGTCAGCCGTACGGAAGCGGGCGCCCTGGAGATCGGCGGCGTGAGCGTCCTCGACCTGGCGGCGGAGCACGGCACCCCGGCGTACCTGTTGGACGAGGACGACCTGCGGGCCCGGTGCCGCGACTTCGCGGCCGCCTTCGCCGACGCGGACGTCTATTACGCGGGCAAGTCTTTCCTGTGCAAGGCCGTGGTCAAGGTCATCGACGAGGAGGGGCTCTTCCTCGACGTGTGCTCCGGAGGTGAGCTCGCGGTCGCGCTGGCCGCCGGTTTCCCGCCGGAGCGGATGGGCTTCCACGGCAACAACAAGTCGGTTTCCGAGCTGCGCCGGGCCCTGGACGCCGGGGTGGGACGGATCATCCTGGACTCGTTCCAGGAGATCGACCGGCTCACCGCGCTCGCGCGGGAGGCCGGCAAACGCCCGGCCGTGCTGATCCGGGTGACCGTGGGCGTCGAGGCGCACACCCACGAGTTCATCGCCACCGCGCACGAGGACCAGAAGTTCGGGTTCTCGCTGGCCGGCGGGGCGGCGTTCGAGGCCGCGGTCCGCGTGCTCGACGAGGACGTGCTCGACCTGCGCGGCCTGCACTCGCACATCGGTTCCCAGATCTTCGACACGTCCGGGTTCGAGGTCTCGGCCCGGCGCGTGCTGCAGCTGCAGGCGCAGATCCGGGACGCGCGCGGCGTCGAGCTGGTCGAGCTGGACCTCGGCGGCGGGTTCGGCATCGCGTACACGACCCAGGACGACCCGTCGTCCGCCGGCGACCTCGCCAAGCGGATCAACAAGATCGTCGACGCGGAGTGCGCCGCCGAGAAGCTGCGCCGGCCCAAGCTCTCGATCGAGCCCGGCCGGGCCGTCGTGGGGCCGGCTGTGCTCACCCTGTACGAGGTGGGCACGGTCAAGAACGTCGACGGCATCCGCACGTACGTGAGCGTCGACGGCGGGATGAGCGACAACATCCGTACGGCGCTCTACGACGCGTCGTACTCGGCCACGGTCGCCGGCCGCGCCTCGGAGGCGCCACCCATGCTCGCCCGCGTCGTGGGAAAGCATTGTGAATCCGGGGACATCGTCGTGAAGGATGAATTCCTGCCCGCCGACGTGCAGCCCGGAGATCTTCTCGCCGTGCCCGGCACGGGTGCGTACTGCCGCAGCATGGCCAGCAACTACAACCATGTGCCGCGGCCGCCGGTCGTCGCCGTCCGCGACGGTGCCTCGCGGGTGATCGTGCGCCGGGAGACCGAAGAAGATCTGCTCGCATTGGATGTGGGATGAGTTCTGGTAAGCCTGCGGTTCGCCTGGCCCTGCTCGGTTGCGGCACGGTCGGCAGTGAGGTCGTCCGCCTGCTCCACGATCAGGCGGAGGACCTGACGGCGCGGATCGGGGCGCCGCTGGAGCTCGTCGGCATCGCCGTGCGCCGGCCCGGCCGTCAGCGCGGTGACCTGCCGGTCGATCCGTCGCTGTTCACCACCGACGCGCTCGGGCTGGTCAAGCGGGACGACGTCGACGTGGTGATCGAGGTCGTGGGCGGCATCGAGCCCGCGCGCACCTGGCTGACCGAGGCGCTCGGCGCCGGCAAGAGCGTCGTGACGGCCAACAAGGCCCTGCTCGCCGAGGACGGCGCGACGCTGCACGACGCTGCCACCCAGGGCGACGCCGACCTCTACTACGAGGCCTCGGTCGCGGGCGCGATCCCGCTGCTGCGCCCGCTGCGCGAGTCGCTGCACGGCGACCGCGTCACCCGGGTCACCGGGATCGTCAACGGCACGACCAACTTCATCCTGTCGTCGATGGACGCCACGGGGGCCGGCTTCGGCGAGGCTCTCGAGGAGGCCACCGACCTCGGGTACGCGGAAGCCGACCCGACCGCCGACGTGGAGGGGTTCGACGCCGCCGCGAAGGCCGCGATCCTCGCCTCGCTCGCGTTCCACACCCGGGTGACCGCGGCCGACGTCTTCCGCGAGGGCATGACCGGCGTGACGGCCGCCGACGTGGCCAGCGCCAAGGAGATGGGCTGCACGATCAAGCTGCTCTGCATCGCCGAGCGCGGACCGGACTCGACCGGCCAGGAGTCGGTCAGCGTGCGCGTGCACCCGGCGATGATCCCGCGCAGCCACCCGCTGGCGAGCGTGGGCGACGCGTTCAACGCGGTCTTCGTCGAGGCCGAGGCCGCGGGGCAGCTGATGTTCTACGGCCGGGGAGCCGGGGGTACGCCCACTGCCAGCGCTGTACTGGGCGACATCGTGGCGGCGGCCCGCAACCGCCTCGCGGGCACCCGCGCGCCGAGCGAGAGCGCGTACGCCCATCTGCCGATCCGCCCGATCGGCGAGGCCGTCACCCGCTACCACATCAGCCTCGACGTGGCCGACCGGCAGGGCGTGCTCGCCACGGTCGCCGGCGTCTTCGCCAAGCACGAGGTGTCGATCGCGACGGTCCGGCAGTCCGGCCGCGACGAGGACGCGACGCTGGTCATCGTCACGCACGGCGCGCCCGACGCCAACCTCGCGGCCACCGTGGAGGATCTGCGCTCGCTGGACATCGTCCGCTCGATCGCCAGCGTGCTGCGCGTCGAGGGGGGAGTCTGAGCATGCTCGACCACGTCGGTCTGCAGTGCGCGGACATGGCCGCGAGTGCGGCCTTCTACGACACGGTGCTCGCCCCGCTGGGCCTGCGCCGGCTGGCCGATCACAAGGTCGCGATGGGGTACGGCGGCGACTTCCCGGACTTCTGGATCAGCGTGTTCGACTCGGGCGACGGCTTCCGGGAGTCGCACATCGCGTTCAAGGCCGCGGACCGGGCGGCCGTCGACGCCTTCTTCGCCGCTGCCGTGGAGGCGGGCGCCGAGGTGCTGCACGAGCCGGCGCTCCACCCGGAATACCACGAGAACTACTACGGCGCCTTCGTCCGCGACCCGGACGGCAACAACGTGGAGGCCGTGTCCCACGGTCCCGCATAGTGGATGCTCCGTCTCGCCATTCGGCGGATTGGTGCATCCTTGAGCAAGTCAGCTGAGAGGAAAAGACCATGTGGCGGGGACTGATCGAGGCGTACCGTGACCGGCTCCCGGTCTCGGAGGCCACCCCGGTGGTCACGCTCCATGAGGGCAACACGCCGCTCGTGCCGGCCCCGGTGCTCTCCCGGCGCACCGGCGCGGACGTCTACCTCAAGGTCGAGGGCGCCAACCCGACCGGCTCCTTCAAGGACCGCGGCATGACGATGGCCGTGTCCAAGGCGGTGGAGGAGGGCTCGAAGGCGATCATCTGCGCCTCCACCGGCAACACGAGCGCCTCGGCCGCCGCGTACGCCGCCCGCGCCGGGCTCACCTGCGCGGTGCTCGTGCCCCAGGGCAAGATCGCGCTCGGCAAGCTGGCCCAGGCGCTGGTGCACGGCGCCAAGCTGCTGCAGGTCAACGGCAACTTCGACGACTGCCTCGCGCTCGCCTCGAAGCTGTCCCAGGACTTCCCGGTGTCGCTGGTCAACTCCGTCAACATCTTCCGCCTGCACGGCCAGAAGACGGCCGCGTTCGAGATCGTCGAGGCGCTCGGCGACGCCCCCGACATCCACTGCCTCCCGGTCGGCAACGCGGGCAACATCTCCGCGTACTGGATGGGCTACCAGGAGGACCACGAGGCCGGAAACGCCAAGGTCCTGCCGAAGATGTACGGCTTCCAGGCCTCCGGGGCGGCCCCGATCGTCAACGGCAAGGTCGTGCCCGAGCCGTCGACCATCGCCACCGCCATCCGCATCGGCAACCCGGCGAGCTGGACCAAGGCACTCGACGCCCGGGACGCCTCGGGCGGCCTGATCTCCGCGGTGACGGACCGGGAGATCCTCACGGCGTACCGGCTGCTCGCCCGCGAGGTCGGCGTATTCGTCGAGCTCGGCAGCGCGGCGAGCGTGGCGGGCCTGCTCCAGCAGGCGGAAGCCGGCATGATCCCGCCCGGCGCGACGGTGGTCTGCACGGTGACCGGGCACGGCCTCAAGGACCCGGAGTGGGCCATCTCCACGGCGCCGTCGCCCACCACCATCAAGAACGACGTCCTCGCCGCCGCCCGGGCCCTCGACCTGACCTGACCCCGCCCGGTGGGGCGCGGCCCGCGGTGGGACGTAAGCCGCGGTCAAGCGCGGCCGGCTCGGTCAGTTGCGGCCCGCGATCGGCCGCGGCCAGGCGCGGCCCGCGTTGGGCGCGGCCCGCGTTGGGCGCGGCCCGCGTTGGGCGCGGCCCGCGTTGGGGTGCGGCCCGCATTGAGCGCGGCCCGCGGTCGGGTGCGGCTTGCGCGGTCAGGCGCGGCCGGCTCGTCTGCGGGCGGTCGTCTCGCGGGCCTCGGCGACCTCGGCCGCCGCGGCGTCGGCGATCTCGGCGGCTACGGCGTCCGCCACCTCGGCGGCCGCGCTCTCGGCGACCTCTGCCGCCACCGCTTCGGTCACTCTCCGTGCCGCGCCGACGGTGGGGTCGCCGGCCTCGGTGTCGGTCGCGTCCTCGGTGGCGACGCGGACCATCGCCTGCATCGCGTCGCGTACCGTGCGCAGCTCGGCGTCGGTGAGCTTGCGCAGCAGCCGGGTCTGCCTCTCGGTGCCCGCCGTGATGATCCGGGAGATCATCTCGGTGCCGGTGGCGCTCAGCCGGATCCGGCGGACGCGGCGGTCGTGCGGGTCCTCCGCGCGGGTGACCAGGTCGTTCGTCACGAGCCGGTCCACCATGCCGCTCAGCGTCGCCAGGCTGACCCCGAGCAGGCCCGCCAGCTCGCGGCCCGAGGTGTCGCCGAGGCGGTGCAGCAACAGCAGGATCTTGAGCTGCGGCATGGTGAGCTGGCTGCTGAAGAGCGGGTCCGAGCGGTCGTACGCGAACAGGTGCTGCAGCTGCTGCTGGGCGTGCATGATGTCCGCGATGAGTCGTTCGTTCTCGGCCAACGCACCTCCTGTGTAGCGCGCCGATGGCCGGTCGGCGTCCGTCGCGTGACGGGACGTTACCAGCGGACCCCGGCGAAAACCATTTGTTCGCGTCGGGCAAACTATATGCCTTGGCCGAACTTTCTCGGGGGAGCACATGTCATTCCTGACCAGGCTCAGTCTCGCCAATCGAGGGCTTGTCGCCCTCATAGCGGTGGTGATCACCGGCTTCGGCGTGTACACCATCCCGTCGCTGAAGCAGCAGCTCCTGCCCTCGCTGGAATTCCCGGGCGCGTTCATCGGCGTGGTGCTGCCGGGCGCGAGTCCCGAGATCATGGAGGAGCAGGTCACCAAGCCGATCGAGGACGCCGTCAAGGGCGCCGACGGCCTGGACACCATCCAGTCGACCACCCGTGAGGGCTCGGCGACGATCATCGTGCAGTACGAGTTCGGCACCGACCTCGACAACGCGATCAACCAGCTCACCACCTCGGTCAACCGGATCCAGCCGACGCTGCCCGACGACGTGGAGCCGACCATCTTCGCGGGCGGCACCGACGACATCCCGGCGATCGTGCTCGCCGCGACCGGCGGCTCCGACCAGTCCGACCTGGCCCAGCGCCTCGAGCAGGACGTCGTCCCCGAGCTCAACGCCATCGAGGGCGTGCGCGACGTACAGGTCACCGGCACCCGCTCCGAACAGGTCGTGATCAAGCCCGACCTGGTCAAGCTGCGCGCCGCCGGCGCCGACCCGCGGGCGATCACCACGCTGCTGCAGAGCAACGGCATCTCCGTGCCCGCCGGCGCGATCACCGACGACGGCCGGTCGCTCAGCGTCCAGGTGGGCAGCCCCATCAACTCGGTCGAGCAGCTGCAGAACCTGTACCTCACCGGCGCCCGCGGGCCGGTCCGGCTGGGCGACGTCGCGTCGGTCACCAGCCAGCTCGCCACGGCCACCTCGTTCACGCGTACGGACGGGGTCGAGAGCCTGGGCATCGCGGTCACCGCCGCGCCCGACGGCAACGCGGTCGCCATCTCGCACGAGGTGCGCGACAAGCTGGCCGACCTGGAAGGGGCGTCCGGCGCGAAGCTGACCGTGATCACCGACCAGGCGCCGTTCGTCGAGCGCTCGATCGAGAGCCTGACCACCGAGGGCCTGCTCGGCCTGATCATGGCCGTGATCGTGATCCTGGTCTTCCTGCTCTCCGTCCGCTCCACGCTCGTCACGGCGGTCTCGATCCCGCTGTCGGTGCTGATCGCGCTCATCGGGCTGTGGATCGGCGACTACTCGCTCAACCTGCTCACGCTGGGCGCGCTGACCATCGCCGTCGGCCGCGTCGTCGACGACTCGATCGTGGTGCTCGAGAACATCAAACGCCATCTCGGGTACGGCGAAGCCAAGGTGCACGCCATCATGTCCGGCGTGAAGGAGGTCGCCGGCGCGGTGACCGCCTCCACGCTGACCACGGTCGCCGTGTTCGCCCCGATCGCGCTCGTCGGCGGCTTCGTCGGGCAGCTGTTCGCGCCGTTCGCCATCACCGTCACCGTGGCCCTCGTCGCCTCGCTCTTCGTGGCGCTGACCGTCGTACCCGTGCTCGCGTACTGGTTCCTGCGTCCCGCCGCCGGCGGCAGCGAGTCGGAGGAAGTCCGCCGGGCCGCCGAGGAGAAGGAGCTGCGCAGCCCGCTGCAGCGGGCGTACCTTCCGGTCATCCGCTGGGCGACCCGCAGCCGCCCCACCCGCTGGTCCACCGTCGCGATCGGCGTCGTGGTGCTGCTCGGGACGCTGGGCCTGGCGAGCCGGCTCGAGACCAACTTCCTCGACGAGTCCGGTCAGGACACCATCCAGGTCACCCAGGACCTGCCCGTCGGCACGAGCCTCGCCGCGACGAACGAGGCCGCCAAGAAGGTCGAGACGCTGCTGGCCGCCCGCGACGACGTCGAGACCTACCAGGTCACGGTCGGCAACGGCGAGTTCAACCCGTTCGTCGGCTCCGGCGGGGCCAGCGGCGCCAGCTTCACGGTGGCGCTCGCGAAGGACGCCGACGCGGAGAAGGTCTCCGACGAGCTGCGCGAGCAGTTCAAGGGCATGACCGACGTCGGCGAGGTGACCGTCGGCGGCGACAACGGCACGGGCTTCAACGCCAGCCAGCTGTCGGTCGTCGTGCAGGCCGCCGACCAGGCCACCCTCACCACCGCGACCAAGCAGGTCCAGGACGCGATGGCCGGCACCGCGAACGTCACCGACGTGAGCTCCACCCTGGCCGCCAGCGTGCCGCGCCTCGACGTGCAGGTCGACCGGCAGGCCGCCGCCCGCCGCGGGCTCACCGAGGCCGCGGTCGGCCAGGCCGTCGCCGGTTCGTTCCGGGCGGCCCCGGCCGGCAAGATCACGGTCGACGGCGCGAGCCGCGACGTCGTGGTCACCTTCGGTGCGGCGCCCGGCAGTGCCGACGCCCTCCGCAAGCTGCCGCTGACCACGCCGACCGGCCAGGTGGTCACCCTCGACTCGGTCGCCGACGTCAAGGAGGTCGCCGGTCCCGAAGAGGTCACCCGCATCGACGGCAACCGCAGCGTCACGGTCAACGGCACGGCCACCGGCTCCGACGTCGGCGCGACCACCACGGACCTGAAGAAGCGGCTCGACGGGCTGACCCTGCCGCCGGGTGCGTCGTACTCGATCGGCGGCGTCAGCCAGGACCAGGCGGACGCGTTCGCCGACCTGGGCCTCGCCGTGCTGGCGGCCATCGCGATCGTCTTCGTCATCATGGTGGCGACGTTCCGCAGCCTGATCCAGCCGCTCGTGCTGCTGGTCTCCATCCCGTTCGCGGCGACCGGCGCGATCGCGCTGCTGCTGGCGACCGGCACCCCGCTCGGCGTACCCGCGCTGATCGGTGTGCTGATGCTGGTCGGCATCGTGGTCACCAACGCCATCGTGCTGCTCGACCTGATCAACCACTACCGGAGAGAGGGACTCGGCGTCCGGGAGGCGGTCGTCGAGGGTGGCCGTCACCGCCTGCGCCCGATCCTCATGACGGCGATCGCGACCATCTTCGCGCTGCTGCCGATGGCGCTGGGCCTGACCGGCGAGGGCGGCTTCATCTCCCAGCCGCTGGCCATCGTGGTCATCGGCGGCCTGGTCAGCTCGACACTGCTCACGCTGGTGCTGGTACCGGCCCTCTACACGATGGTCGAGAACACCAAGCTGAAGCGCCGCGAACGCCGGGACCGCAAGCGCGCCCGCAAGGCGGCCGTCCCGGGCCCGGACGCGACGGTCCCGGCCTCGTCCGATGCGGCTTCGACGGCCCCGGCATCTTCGGGTACGGCCTCTTCGGGTGCGGGCACGCCGCGGCATGCGGCGGACGGCGGCCCCGACGGCGACGTCCCGGCGGACGCCCCGGCGCCGGAGTCCAGCGGCGGCGCGCACGAGGCCCCGGAGGACGAGCCGGCGGGCCGCCCGGCGCGCGCCGAGGGCGAGGCCCCGGGGGCGCTGCGCGGCTACACGGACCAGTTCGAGGTCCTGAAGATGCCGCGGCGTCCCGCCACCCCGCCGCCGGCCTGACATCTGGCCCCGGCGGCCGGTCCTCCCGGGCCGGCCGCCGGCCTCGGGCCCGCTCGTCCCGGGGCCGGCCGCTGGGTTCCGGCCCGGTCGTCCCGGGGCCGGCCGCCGGGTTCCGGCCCGCTCCTCCGCGGGCGGCCGCCGGGTTCGGGCCCGCTCCGGGTGATCGGCCGCGGGCCGGCCGGTACTGTGTGTGTACGTGGCATCTCCACTTTCGGTCCTTACCAGCAACCGTGACTTCCGGCGCCTGTTCACGGCCCAGCTGGTGGTCTTCGGCTCCGACTGGTTCGTCATGGTGCCGCTGCTCGTGCTGCTGCCCGAGCTCACCGGCAGCGGCGTGTGGGGCGCGCTCGTGCTCGCCGTGGACACCGGGATCAACGCGGTGCTGCTGCCGTACACGGGTACGGTCGCGGACCGGCTCGACCGGCGCGCCATCCTCATCGCCGCGAACGTGGCCGCGCTGGTCGCCATGCTGCTGCTGTTTCTCGTACGTTCCTCCGCCACCGCACCGCTCGCCCTGGTGGCGATCGGGGCGGTGGCCGTCGCCAAGGCGTTCTACTCCCCGGCGGCCTCGGCGGCCCTGCCGAACGTCGTCGACCCGGAGGACCTCGCGGCGGCGAACGCGGTGGCCGGCTCCGCCTGGGGCACGATGACGATCGTCGGCGCCTCCCTCGGCGGCATCGTGAGCAGCGCCTTCGGCCCGTACGTGAGCTTCGCGGTGGCCGCGGCCGGCCTCGCCGCGGCGGCCGGGCTGACGGCCCTGATCCGCCGCCCGCTGCAGGCCCCCCGCGACACGTCCGCCCCGCCCCCGCGAACCTGGCACGCCCTGATCGAGGCCCTGCGCTACATCGGCGCCCGCCCCCGCATCCGCGCCCTGGTCACGGTCAAGTCGGCCGTGGGTCTCGGCAACGGCGTCCTGACGGTCTTCCCGCTCCTCGCCGGCGTGTACGGCGTCGGCTCGCTGGGCGCGGGCGCGCTGTTCGCCGTACGAGGAGCCGGCGCCCTGGTCGGCCCGCTCGTGATGCGCTCGGTCCTGAACCACCGCACCTGGCTCCTGCCCGGCCTGGCGCTGTCGATGAGCCTGTACGGCCTGGGCTACATCGGCGTCGCGGCGGCCCCGTGGTTCCCCCTCGTGCTGGCACTGGTGTTCGTCGCCCACTTCGCCGGCGGCACCAACTGGGTCCTGTCCAACTACGCGCTCCAGGGCGAGGTGCCGGACCGCCTGCGAGGCCGCGTCTTCGCCACCGACATGATGCTGGCAACGCTGGCCATCTCGGTCAGCCAGCTCGGGGCGGCGCTCTTCGTGGACCACGTGGACGAGCGCGTCATCCTGGTGGGCTGCGGCCTGATCACCGTGCTGTACGCGGTCGGCTGGCGCATCGCGACCCGCCACCTGACGCTGGCGGACACCGCCCCGGAGAACGGCGACGGCCAACCCACCGACGACGACACGGCACGAATCGACGGCACCCGCGGCACCGGCTGACGGGCGCGCGACGGCCCGCAGCCGTTCGACGGCCACCCCAGGAGCCCCGGCCGGAGTCACCCGCCGCAGGCCGGGAGTCGGCCACCGCTGGCCGGAGCCGACCGGCAGCGACCCGGAAAGCCGGCCGAACGGTGACGCCGACCGGGCCGCGCGGCCGCAGCAACGGCGCGGAGTCGGTGGGCGAGCGCCTGGAATCTCCTACATCGGCGGCCGCACGTCGCGCCCGCCCTGTGGTGGGAAGCCGCCGGTGGGTGACGGATAGCTGCGGGACTTGAGCGGCTCCTGGTAGGGCGGTGGCGGGGATTCGAACGGCCCGCCCGGGCCCTCCGGCGAGCGGGTCACCAGGGCCGCGATCAGCAGACCCATCCCGGCGGCCACCACCAGCGCCAGCACGATGCCCACCACCAGCGTCATGAGGCCATACGTCCGGCTGCTGTAGTCCATCGCGCCGATGATCTGGGGCAGGGACATGATCCAGATGATGTCGAGGATCTGACCCAGCACGAGCGCACCGAGGCCGAGCTGGGCCAGGGTCGCGCTGCGCCGGCCGAGGCGGGCGCGGCGGGTCGCCACCAGGATCAGGCCGCCGATCAGGACGGCCAGGACCGGGAGGTGGGTGACGACGCCCGAGAAGAGGTAGCCGACGGTCATGTCAGCGACCGTAGACCAGCCGTACGACATTCCGGGGGTCCGGCGGGTGACGCGCCGTTGATGATCAAGGCCTAGCATGTGGCGATGGGCCTGACCTTCGTCTCCGAGCCGGTACGCGTCCGGACCCCGGCCACCAGCGCCAACCTCGGGCCGGGCTTCGACACGCTGGGCCTGGCGCTCGCCCTGTACGACGACCTCTCCGCCCGGGTCACCGGCGACCGGTTCACCGTCTCGGTGTCCGGAGAGGGCGCCGGCGAGCTGCCCACCGACGAGTCCCACCTGGTGGTACGGGCCATGCTCGCCACCTTCGACGAGCTGGGCGGCCGGCCCGCGGGTGTCGCGGTGGAGTGCGTCAACCGGATCCCGCAGGCGCGCGGCCTGGGTTCGTCCTCCGCGGCCATCGTCGGCGGCGTCCAGCTGGCCCGGGGGCTGGTCAAGGAGCAGATCACCGATGAGGATGCGCTGCGGATCGCCGCCCGGCTGGAGGGGCACCCCGACAACGTCGCGCCCTGTCTGCTCGGGGGGTTCACCATCGCGTGGACCGAGGGCTCCGGGGCCCGGGCCGTGCGGTTGCCGACCGCTGACGCCGTACGCCCGACCGTCTTTGTTCCGCAGGAACGGGGCCTGACCTCGACGGCGCGGGCGGCGCTGCCGGCGAGCGTGCCGCACGTGGACGCCGCGTTCAACACCGGGCGGGCCGCGCTGCTGGTGCACGCGTTGCAGCACGACCCGGAGCTGCTCTTCGCCGCGACCGAGGACCGCCTGCATCAGGGATATCGGGCAGAGGCGATGCCGGGTACGACGTCGCTGGTGGCCTCGCTGCGCTCCGTCGGGGTGGCCGCGGTGGTCAGCGGTGCGGGGCCGACCGTGCTCGCTCTGACCTCGGTACCTGCGGATTTCCACCCGGGAACACAGTGGCGGGCGGAAACGTTGGGCGTGGATGCCGACGGGGCCCTTGTCAGAGGGAGTATGGTGGAACACGCCGAGCGGGACCCTGTTGCCGCAGGTCGCAAGAGTTGACTACGCTCAAGACCTAGCACAGCCGCGAAGCAAGCGATCTCTGCGGTTCGGCGCGCACCCCCGAGACTTTTGCCGATCTGGCTCGTCTCACTTCTCTATCAAGGCACACGCCGAGCAGCAGGTCTCCAGATCGCTGCGCTCGCCGAGACCTACTCGTCACCGTATGACGGGTCGGGAAACCGTCGAGCTGCCGTGCTGCAAAACTCCCGCGCCGCAGGTGCGAAGCGGGTTCCGAGGGCACCCGGCCACCAGGCTGCTGCACGACCCGGGTGGTCTTGGGCTTTTTCGACGGAAGGAATCCATTGAGCGACACCACCGACGTGACGTCGGGTGTTTCTGACGTCGCTGATGACGGCGCCACCACCACCGCGGCTGTCACCAAGCGCCGCCGCGGCGGCACCGGCCTGTCCGCGATGCTGCTGCCCGAGCTGCAGAGCCTCGCCGCGTCCCTCGGCATCTCCGGCACCGCCCGGATGCGCAAGGGCGAGCTGATCACGGCCATCACGGAGCGGCAGAACGGCGGCGCGCCGGCCGCTGCCGAGAGCGCCCCGCGGGCGCGCCGCAGCAACGGTGCCTCCCGCGCCGAGGCGCCGCCGGCCGAGCCGGTGCGCGCCGAGCCTGCCCCGGCCGAGCCGGTGCGCGCCGAGTCCGCTCCGGCCGCGGTGCGCGCCGAGTCCGCTCCGGCCGCGGTGTCCGTCCAGCCGGCTGCGGCCCCCGTGGCCGAGCAGCCCGCCGTCGTGCAGACCGCCGCGGCTCCGGCGACGGAGCAGGCGCCGCCTTCCGAGCAGACCGAGCCCGAGCAGGGCCGTCGCAGCCGCCGCGACCGTCAGGACCGGCCGGAACGGCAGGACCGTCAGGACCGGCAGGACCGTGAGCCGCGCGACCAGGGCGAAACCCGCACCGAGGGCACCGACACCGCCGAGCGCGGCGACCGCCCGGAGCGCGGCGAGCGCAACCGCGACCGCCAGCGCAACCAGCCGCGCGGCGACGGTGGCGACCGGAACGACCGCGGCGAGCGCAACGACCGGGGCGAGCGCGGCGAGCGCAACGACCGCGGTGAGCGCAACGACCGCAACGACCGGGGAGACCGCAACGACCGGGGTCCGCGCAACGACAGCCACGACGACGACGACAACGAGAACGGCGAGGGCGGCCGTCGCAGCCGTCGCAGCCGCTTCCGGGACCGTCGTCGCGGCCGGGACCGTGACGGTGAGGGCGGTGGCCGCGAGAGCGGTGGCCGTGAGGGCCGCGAGCCGCACGTCAACGAGGACGACGTGCTGGTGCCGGTGGCCGGCATCCTGGACGTGCTCGACAACTACGCGTTCGTGCGGACGACCGGCTACCTGTCCGGCCCGAACGACGTGTACGTGTCGATGTCGCAGGTCAAGAAGCACGGCCTGCGCCGCGGCGACGCGGTCACCGGCGCCGTGCGGGCAGCCCCGCGCGACAGCGGAGGCGACCAGCGGCGGGACAAGTACAACCCGCTGGTGCGGCTCGACACCATCAACGGGATGGAGCCGGAGGAGGCGCGCCGCCGCCCCGAGTTCTACAAGCTGACCCCGCTCTACCCGCAGGAGCGTCTGCGGCTGGAGACCGAGGCGCACATCCTCACCACCCGCGTCATCGACCTGGTGATGCCGATCGGCAAGGGCCAGCGCGCCCTGATCGTCTCGCCGCCGAAGGCCGGTAAGACGATGGTGCTGCAGGCGATCGCCAACGCGATCACCCACAACAACCCCGAGTGCCACCTGATGGTCGTGCTGGTCGACGAGCGGCCCGAAGAGGTCACCGACATGCAGCGCTCGGTCAAGGGTGAGGTCATCGCGGCCACGTTCGACCGGCCGCCGCAGGACCACACCACGGTCGCCGAGCTGGCGATCGAGCGGGCCAAGCGCCTCGTCGAGCTGGGTCACGACGTCGTCGTGCTGCTCGACTCGGTGACCCGGCTCGGGCGGTCGTACAACCTGGCGGCGCCGGCCTCCGGACGCATCATGTCCGGCGGTATCGACTCGACCGCGCTCTACCCGCCGAAGCGGTTCCTGGGTGCGGCGCGCAACATCGAGAACGGTGGCTCGCTGACCATTCTCGCGACGGCGCTGGTCGAGACCGGCTCGATGATGGACACGGTCATCTTCGAGGAGTTCAAGGGCACGGGTAACGCCGAGCTCAAGCTCGACCGGAAGATCGCCGACAAGCGGACGTTCCCCGCCATCGACATCCACCCGTCCGGCACCCGCAAGGAAGAGATCCTGCTCGGCAAGGAAGAGCTGGCGATCGTCCACAAGCTGCGCAAGGTGCTGAGCTCGCTGGAGTCCTCGGCGGCGCTGGACCTCCTGCTCGACCGGCTCAAGCAGTCCCGGACGAACATCGAGTTCCTCATGCAGATCGCGAAGTCCACCCCGGGGGAGTGAGTAACTCTCCCCACCCGGCTGGGTAGGGGTCGAAGGTCGGCGAAAAGGGCGGTCACCGGACGGTGGCCGCCCTTTTGTCGCACATGATGTGCGGTTCGGCCCGTACGGGGTCGTGCGAACCTCCCGTGACTACCTAATGAACCTTTGTCAACCTGGCATCGAGCCCGAGAGTGCCGAGCCGTCCGCCGGTGACGGGCAGGGTCGGCCTCGCCACGTTGAAAAGGTCCACTCAGTCTGGGGGAGGGCGCTCGATGATCGTGCCTGGCTACCGGGACCATCCGGCCGAACCCTGGGACCGGTGCGCGCCGGTCGACCCGGGCGAGGCGGAGGACTTCCTGCGCCGCTGCTACCTGGAGAACCCGCGCCTCGGCCCGGTCGAGCCTCGGCTCGCCATCGTGCGCGCGCAGATCGCGGCGACCGGCAGCTACGTGCACACCACCGAGGAGCTCACGTACGGGGCGAGGATGGCCTGGCGCAACGCGAGCCGCTGCATCGGCCGGCTCTACTGGCGCAGCCTCGTGGTCCTCGACCGGCGCCGCGCACGTACGGCCGACGAGGTCTTCTCCCTGCTCGTGCACCACCTCCAGGCCGCCGGCGGCGGGCGCGAGGCGGGCCGGATCCGCCCGGTCATCAGCATCTTCGCCGCCGCCCAGCCGGGGCAGCCGTACGCCAGGATCTGGAACGAGCAGCTGATCCGGTACGCCGGGTACCGCACCGAGGACGGCCACGTGGGCGACCCGCGGCAGGCCGAGTTCACCGCGGCGATGCAGAGCTTCGGCTGGCAGGGCAAGGGCGAGGCGTTCGACGTGCTGCCGCTGGCCATCGAAGTGCCGGGGGAGCCCGTACGCCTCTACGAGCTGCCCGAGCGCGCGATCCTCGAGGTGCCGCTGAGCCACCCCGAGTACGGCTGGTTCGCCGAGCTGGGCCTGCGCTGGCACGCCGTACCGGCCATCGCGAACATGCGCCTGTCCGTGGGCGGGGTGAACTACCCGCTCGCGCCGTTCAACGGCTGGTACATGGGCAGTGAGATCGGGGCGCGCAACCTCGCCGACGCCGACCGCTACGACATGCTCCCGACCGTGGCCGCCCGGATGGGCCTCGACACCGGCCGCGAGTCGACTCTGTGGCGCGACCGCGCGCTGGTCGAGCTCAACCGGGCCGTGCTGTGGTCGTTCGAGAAGGCGGGCGTCAAGATCTCGGATCATCACACCGAGTCGCAGCGCTTCATCCGGCACCTCGCCAACGAGGAGAAGGCGGGCCGCCCGGTGCCGGCCGACTGGACGTGGATCGTGCCGCCCGTCTCCGGCGGCATCACCCCGGTCTTCCACCGGTACTACGAGGAGATGGACCTGCGGCCGAACTTCTACCCCGACGACAGCGGCTGCCCGTACGCGAAGAACTAGGCGAACTCGTTCACGGCGAAGTCGTCGCGGTGGCGCCACGCGGCTTCGGTGCGTACGTGGTCCGCCCGTACCCATTTCAGGACCTTGACCGGGAACTCCTCGGCCGGGATGCGCCCGGCGCTGCGCACCACGAAGCCCTCCGACGTCTCCGGGGTGTGCCGGCGTGCCCAGGCGGCCCGGGCCTCGCTGAGACTTCCGCCGCGGTAGAGGACGGGCACCACCGGCAGTTCGAGGCGTTGCGCCCAGTCGACCGTGTCGTCCCAGCCGAGCAGCGTGTCGGTCTCGTCCCAGATGCCGAAGACGATGAACACCCCGGGAAGATCCGTGTACGCGATGCTGCGCCGCGCCCACATCGACTCGCCGCAGACCCGCCAGTCGTCCGGGATGCGGTACGCCGTCATCGCCCACGACGCCTTCGCCGGCCGGTCCCACGGATGCGTGCCGGAGTCGGGGGAGCGTGCGTACATGGCGTCCCGGGTGAAGGTGAGGTTCCCGCCGTCGAGCTTCTCGGTCACCACCAGCTCACCGTCCAACCAGGACAGGTCCTGCTGCACCTTGTCGTCCGCGGTGGCGCCGGGGGAGTCGGGCAGGTGGAAAGTCCGCGGATACTTCGCCGCCTGCCCGCTCATCAGAAGTCCCCCTCCGCCACCTGGAACACGGTCAGTCCCAGCGCGCGCCACATCCGCACCACCTGCTGCCGGTCGTCGAAGACGCCGACGACCCGCCAGCGGCCGCTGATCTCCCGGTCGAAGATCTCCCGCTTCACGATCGCGTCCTTGCGCGAGTCGCCCTCGGGCCGCATGAATAGTCCTTCGTACGGCACCCCGACGTAAAGATCCAGCCAGGCCTCGGTCTCCGGCCGGCACACCTCGTCCCGCCCCGAACAGAAGACGATCGTGTTGCCGGCCGCGTGCATCGCCCGGACCGCGTCGATCACCGCCTGGTTGGGCAGGTCCGAACCGACCCGCGACCAGTCGTACGGGCTGCGCCCGGCCATCAGCGCGACCGTGCCGTCGATGTCCACGAGCACCGCGGCGGGCAGCTCCGGGTCCGGCCGGTAGACGAGACCGGGCCCACCCCGTTCCACGTACGGCACCGGCAGGGGCAGGTTCCGGCCGGCCAGATACCGCTCGTGCATGCGGCGGATCGCGTCCTCGCCGACCCGTTCGTCCTCCGGGCGATCGGTGTCGCGCCGGATGCACTCCTCCAACGGCACGTCGGTGAAGTCGTGCACCTCGAACGACGCGTCGAAGCGGGCGGCGAGTTCCGCCCACTCCCGTACCGTCTTCGCCCGCAGGTTGGTGTCGTCCACGATGACGTCGGCATGCGCGCGCAGCAGCGCCTCGACGGCCGCCCGCTGCGCGTGCGTCACCTGCCCTTCGGATCTCTGCGTGAACAGGCGTTGCCCGTGCAGCATGCGCCGCAGGTCGTCCCGGTTGACCCGGACGACCTGCGGCTGCAGCTTGCGCGCGAAGGTGGTCTTGCCGGAGGCGGGCAGCCCCCGGGTGATCAGCAGTCGTGTCATCTCTCGCTCACCTGGGTGTCGTGGCGTCGCCCGGCGGCCGGACGAGCTGCCACAGGCCGGGACGGTAATCCTTGCCGTCGAGGCGCAGGAACAGCGCACCCCGGTTCGGGCTGCGCACGGCCCGGGCCGCGAACTCGCGCCGGCCCCACCCGCCGGGAAGGTCCGCCACGATCGCCGCGAACTCCTTCTCCACCCCTTCGGCGAGGGCGTCGACGGAGGCGACGAGGTCGCCGGCCACCCCGAGAACCCACGCGTGGAACTCGTCGGGCAGCGGTTCCGTCAGCGCGTCCAGGTCGCCGCCGGTGGCCAGCACCTCCCAGACCGTACGGGGGGTCAGCCCGGTCACGAGCCGGTGCAGCCGGACGTACTCGGCGTATTTGATCTTGACGCGCTCGTCGGTGCCGGTGAAGTGCACGACCAGCCCCTCCCGTCCGTCGCGCGGCGGGGCGGCGAGCGCCTCGGCCAGCGTCGGGTAGGTGAACGACTCCACCACCGGGCCCGGCCAGCCCGGCACGGCGTCCGGCCCGTGGGTGCGTCCGGTGGCGATCTCCACCGCCCCGAGCAGCACGAGGTCGTCCATCGGCCCGTAGTCGACCACGATCCGGTTGCCGGGGTAGATGATCTCGACGAGCACGGTCAGGTCCGGGGGCGGCACGAAGTTCGCGTACCGCGTACGCAGGACCTCGGTCGCGTGCAGCGCCTGCGCCGAGGCGAACGACCCCCGGGTCGCGACGGCGTACCCGTCCCCGTCCCGGAAGATCACGCCGAGCGAGCCGTCCGCTTTGTCCGTTACGCGCACGGAGGCTTCGGCGCGCAGCGAGGGCGCACGCCCCTCGGTGTGGTTGAAGAACTTGGGGAAGGGGCGCGCGAGGACCTCGCCGCTGTCCGAGGCGGCGATGAGGCCCCGGCAGGCGAGGGTCACCGGGGTCCAGGCGCCGGCGTACTGGCAGGCCTCGGTGTAGTTGTAGATCACGTACGGCCGCGACGGGTGACGCTGCATCCGCACGTGCCCGTTGTCGACCGCGGTGGTCAGTTCGACCGGGTCGAGGACGTCGGCGAGCAGCGTCATGGCGCAGTCCTTTCCTGGTGGGAATGCCTGGAGGGGCGCTCACGTTATCCAGGGCGGACCGGTCGACGCCTCCTGATTTCTGATCAGGGGGTACGGCATGGCAGACTGGTCCATCGGCCAGCAAAGGTTCCGGTTCACGCTCGAGTCGTCCGCCCTGGCGGGGCGACGGTGCTGACGGCGACCCGGCGACCCGTTCATCGAGAGGGACCGAGAAGACATGAAGAGCGGAATCCACCCGGAGTACACGACCACCGAGGTCGTCTGCTCCTGCGGCAGCACGTTCACGACCCGCAGCACCGCCAAGGGCGGCGAGATCCGCGTCGAGACCTGCAGCGCCTGCCACCCGTTCTACACGGGCAAGCAGCGCGTGCTGGACACCGCGGGCCGGGTCGCCAAGTTCCAGGCGAAGTACGCCAAGGTCAACGCGAGCAAGAAGAAGTAACTGCCTCGACGGCGCCCGGTTCCCGCAGTGCGGGGCCGGGCGCCGTTGGTATGTGGGGAGAATTGTGAGCAACGACCGGCTGACCACGCTGCTGGACGAGTACGCGCAGCTCGAGAAGCAGATGGAGGACCCTTCCATCCACGCCGACCAGGCCCTGGTGCGCCGGGTCGGGCGCCGCTTCGCCGAGCTGGCGCCGCTGTACGCCGCCCACACCGAGCTGGAGGCGGCCCGTGCCGACCTCGCCGCGGCGAAGGAGCTGGCCGCCGAGGACCCCTCGTTCGCCGGTGAGGTGGAGGCGGTCGCCGCCGTGCTGCCCGCGCTGGAGGAGAAGCTCGGCGAGATGCTGATCCCCCGGGACCCGCACGACGCCAAGGACGTCATCGTCGAGATCAAGGCGGGCGAGGGCGGTCAGGAGTCCGCGCTGTTCGCCGGCGACCTGCTGCGCATGTACACCCGGTACGCGGAGCGCCACGGCTGGACGGTCGAGGTCATCGACGCGCAGGAGTCCGACCTGGGCGGCGTCAAGGACGTCTCCGTCGCGGTGAAGACCAAGGGCATGCCCGAGGGCGGCCACGGCGTCTGGTCGCGGCTGAAGTGGG
Source organism: Nucisporomicrobium flavum (assembly GCF_016464385.1). Lineage (GTDB taxonomy): Bacteria > Actinomycetota > Actinomycetes > Mycobacteriales > Micromonosporaceae > Actinoplanes > Actinoplanes flavus_A. The sequence continues at coordinate 207,471 of NZ_JADMLH010000004.1, forward strand.
AGGGTGGCGTGCACCGCGTCCAGCGGGTGCCGGTCACCGAGTCGCAGGGCCGCATCCACACGTCGGCCGCCGGGGTGCTGGTGCTGCCCGAGGCCGAGGACGTCGACGTGCACATCGACCCGGGCGACATCCGGGTGGACGTGTTCCGCTCGTCCGGCCCGGGCGGCCAGTCGGTCAACACGACCGACTCCGCGGTGCGGATCACCCACCTGCCCACGGGCATCGTGGTGAGCTGCCAGAACGAGAAGAGCCAGCTGCAGAACCGCGAGCAGGCGATGCGCATCCTGCGGGCCCGGCTGCTGGCCGCGGCGCAGGAGCAGGCCGACGCGGCCGCGTCCGACGCCCGCAAGGCACAGGTACGCACGGTGGACCGCTCGGAGCGGATCCGGACGTACAACTTCCCGCAGAACCGGATCACCGACCACCGCATCGGCTACACCGCGTACAACCTGGATCTGGTGCTGGGCGGGGAGCTGGACGCGGTGCTGGACGCGCTGGCCGAGGCCGACCGGGCCGCGCGGCTCGCCGGCGACACGGAGATCAGCCGACGTCCGTGACCGCCAGGCGCCCGTCGGCGGCGGTCACGCAGGCGAGGATCGTCGCCGCGCTCTGACAGCTGTTGTCGGAGATCGCGCCGATGGTGCCGAGCAGCCGCACCTGGTGGGTGCGCGCGTCCAGCCGGCTGACGGCCATCCGCCCCGCGGGTTCCTGGGTGCGGGCCAGCAGGTACGGCATGTCGGTCCGCGACGTGAAGTCCCACACCAGGTTCGCCGTGCCCAGGTCGGCGATGTCCCGGCCGCTGCCCGCGTCGATCACCGCGCGCCGGCTGCCGTTCTCCCGGTCGACCACGAGCAGCCCGCCGCTCATCGGGAACACGTTGGCCGCGTCGGGTCGGCTCCAGCGCAGCGTGCCGGTCGCCCGGTCGTAGCCGGAGGTGCCCCGCGGCGTGCTGACGCACAGGACCGGTCCGCAGCCGGTGAAGCCGCCGTACGACCGCTCGTCGACCCGCCACAGCTCGTGCAGCGTCTCGGTGTCGTACGCGCTGACCGTCCCGCGCTGGTCGGCGACGTTCTCGAGGTACAGCGTGTGCCCGTCGACGGTGAGGTTCGTGTAGGTGCCGTCCTCGCGGTCCTGCCGGCTCCAGGGCAGCCGCCCGCTCGCCACCTCACGCCCGTCGGCGAGCGCGTACACCGTCGCGGCGCCCGTACCGGTGACCGTGACGAGCCGGTCGGAGCCGCCGCCGAGCCAGCCGCCGGACACCCAGGTCTCGAGGCCGCCACCCGGGCGGGTCCAGAGCTCGGAGCCGTCGCGCAGCCGGACCACCCGCAGCGTCCGCGCGGAGGAGCCGTCGTCGTTCCACTCCGCGAGCAGCACCAGGCCGCCCGCCGAGGCCGAGAAGTCCCCGGGCCGGCGCCACAGCTGCCGCCCGGTGGCGGAGTCCACGGCGACGGTCCGGCGGGTGAACTGGCGGAAGATCTGGCTGCCGTCGGTGTCCTCGACCTGCACGGTGGCGTCGTCGGCGGGCAGCAGCATCACGCCGGACTCCACCGCGCCGACCCAGGACGCGCCGCCCAGCTCGGTGCTGGACCAGAGAACCTCGCCGGTGTGGCTGGCGTACGCGGTGAGCCTGCCGTCCATGGAGCTGAGCACGTACACGACTTCCGGGGTGACGGTGAAGCCGTCGCTGCCGTCGCGGAACGGCACGGTGAAGAGCTGCCGCGGGGCGTGCGAGACGGGCAGCGCGGAGGCCGTCACGCCGAAGAGGCAGAGCACCGCGAGCGCGGCCAGCAGCACCCGGCGGACGTCGCCGTGCCGGATCGGGCGCGCGACCGTCTCGAGCGGCTGGTCGCCGGCGTCCGTGACGAGTCCGAGCTCGATGACCCCCATGGCGGAAGCGTAGGGGTTGCGCAGCTCAGGCGGGGGTCCGGTTGGCCGCCGCGGCGGCGAGCGCGGCGCTGAGGCTGCGCGTGCTGGGTCCCACCTCGGACCAGCCGGCCGCCAGTCCGATCGGCGTGCCGGGGACCAGGACCTGCCAGTTCTCGCCCGCGGCGGCGGCGCTGATGCGCCGGGACACCTCCGCGGCCTGGGCGGTGCCGGCGCCGGGCAGCACCACGACGAACTCGTCGCCGGCGAAGCGGGCCACGAAGTCGCCGCGGCGCATCACGCGGTTCAGCACGCCGGCGATGCGCTGCAGCACCAGGTCGCCGCAGTGCCGCCCGTGGCGCGCGTTCACCGCGCTGAAGCCGATCAGGTCGCAGACGCCGATCGCCGCGCGCTCGCCGCGGGCCAGCATGGCGGTCACGTACCGCTCGAGCTGGCGGCGGTTGGGCAGGCCGGTCAGCGGGTCGGTGAGGGTCTCGTCGCCGTACCGGCCGGCGTCGCGGTGGGTCTCCTGGGCGTCGAGGCGGGCCGCGACCCCGTCCAGGTAGCCGTCGCGGAGCCGGTCGATGCGCTGGGCGGCGAGGCGGAACGCGTACCGGTCGGCGGTGTGTGCGGCCTCGTGGTCGCCGGCGGTGGCGAGGCAGATGCTGCGCAGCCGGGCCGGCTCCGCGGGGCCCAGGATCTCGGGGGAGACCGGCACCGAGTCGAGCTTGCGCAACGCCTCGGTGGGCCGGTCGGCGGCGATGTCGAGGCAGACGCCGGCGAGATGGCGCAGGTCCCGGGAGCGGACGCTGTCGCCGCCGCCTCTGAGCAGGTCGCTGACGGCGGTCTGGGTCTGCTCGCCGAGGGCGGCGCGACGGGCCAGGGCGTACCCGTAGACCGGGCGGCTGCTGGGCCGCAGCCGGTTCTCGGCGCCGGTGGCGACGTAGCGGGTCAGCTCCGCGTCGATGTCGCGCAGCACCCGCAGGCAGCCGTCGGTGTCGCCCTGGTGGTCGAGGGCGACCGCGTTGCGCAGCCGGATGCCGGGCGCCGCGAACAGCTCCGGGGCCATTCCGGCCGCCGCGCCGACCTGCCGGGCCTGCTCGATCGCGGTGAGCGCGTGGCCGTGGAAGCCGAGGTACGAATACGCCATGGCGAGGTCGTGCCAGCCCCACGCGGTCTCGCTGTCGCCGTCGGGCACCGCCGCGAGCGCGCGGGACGCCTGGACCAGGTGGGTGACGCCCCGGTCGAGGGCGCTCTGCAGGTGGGCGCCGAGCGCCGCGAAGGCGTGCATCTGCCCGCGCAGGTACGGGTCGGAGGTCTCGTGCACCGCGTTGGAGGCGAGCGTCATGGCGGTGGCGAACTCGGCCACCCGGCCCAGGTTGATGAGCGCGCCGAACCGCTGAACCAGCGCGTACGCCCGGGTGAGCGGGTCCGTGGTGACCTCGAGGACCTTGTCGAGGATGGTCAGCGCCTCGGCGGAGCGGCCGCCCTGCTGGAGCTCACCCGCCCGGCGCAGGTCGTCCACGCAATCCGGTAGCTGGTCCAACCAGGTCATGAGACCGCCACGGCCATTCAGGCCCCTCCTGCCGGCGCCGTTCATCGATCGGAGACCCGGCCGGTCACCGTCGCGAGACGACGCACCATGATTATGCCGTGACACTCGCGCACGAACACCCCTCCGAGGGCACGGACCGTCCCCGCCTGGCACCCGCCCTGGCAAAGGGGACAGACCGGCTCGCGGCGGCGGGGATCGAATCGCCGCGGGTCGATGCCGAACTGCTCGCCGCGCACGTGCTCGGGATCGGCCGTGGCCGATTGCTGCTCGTGGACGCCGTCCGCGGTGCGGAGCTGCGCCGGTTCGAGGAGCTGATCGAGCAGCGGGCGCGCCGGATCCCGTTGCAGCACCTGCTCGGCACGGCCGCCTTCCGGCACCTGGACCTCGCCGTGGGGGAGGGCGTCTTCGTGCCGCGGCCCGAGACGGAACTGCTCGCCGGATGGGGCATCGAACACACCGCGCCGGGCGCCACGGTCGTCGATCTGTGCAGCGGCACGGGTGCGCTGGCCCTGACCGTGGCGGATGAGGCCGAGCCGGGGCTCGTGGTGGCCGTGGAGCGTTCCGCCGAGGCGTCGGTCTATCTGCGGCGCAACGCCGCGGCCTTTCCCCGGGTACGGGTCGTCCAGGCCGATGTGACCGCCCCCGACCTCCTCGACGAGCTGGTCGGGCAGGTCGACGTGCTGCTGTGCAACCCGCCGTACGTGCCGGAGGGGACGCCCGTGCCGCCGGAGGTCGCCGACCACGATCCGGCCGAGGCGGTGTTCGGCGGCGCGGACGGGCTGAGCGTGATCCGGCCGGTGATCGGGCGCGCCGCGGAGCTGCTGCGCCCCGGCGGCGTGGTGGGCATCGAGCACGACGACGTGCACGGTTCGGCCGTACCCGATCTCCTGCGGGCGGACGGCCGCTTCACGGACGTCGCGGCGCACCGGGACCTCGCGGGCCGCCCGCGCTTCGCGACGGCCCGCCGGGCCTGACGGCGATGGCGGGCACCATGGCAGACTGCATCTCGTGATGCTCTACGACTGTCGGGCCGTGGCCGAGCGGGATCGCGGCATCGCCGCGGCCGTCGAGGCGGTCAAGAGCGGCGAGCTCGTCGTCATGCCCACCGACACCGTGTACGGGGTCGGCGCGGACGCGTTCACGCCGCATGCCGTCACCGCGCTGCAGAACGCCCGCGGGGTGGACCGGCGCGTGCCGCCGCCGGTGCTGGTCGGCTCCCGCCACACGCTGGACGGGCTCGTGTATTCGCTGCCCAAGGCGGCACGCGAGCTGGCCGACGCGTTCTGGCCGGGCGCGCTGACCATCCTCGTCGAGCACTCGCCCAGCCTGCAGTGGGACCTGGGCGAGACCGGCGGGCGGGTGGCGGTGCGGATGCCGCTGCACCCGGTCGCGCTGGAGGTGCTGCGTGAGGTCGGCCCGATGGCCGTCACCACCGCGAACAAGGCCGGGCAGGCAGCGCCGGTCACGGCCGAGGAAGCACGCGACCAGCTGGAGTACGCGGTCCGCATCTACCTCGAGGCCGGGGTGGCCCACGATCCGGCGCCCAGCACGATCGTCGACGTGAGCGGCGAGGTGCCGCGCGTGCTGCGCAACGGCGCGCTGCCGTACGAGAAGCTCCGCGACGTCGTCCCCGACCTGCTGCCCGCGGGGTCCTGACCATGCCGCCGTTCACCGTGCTGCACGTGTGCATGGGCAACATCTGCCGCTCGCCGATGGCCGAGCGGCTGCTGGTGCTCGCGGCCCGGCAGCGGCTGGCCAAGCTCGGCTCCGGCGCCGCCCTGGAGGACCTGCTGCGCAGCGAGAGCGCCGGCACCGGCGGCTGGCACGAGGGCGAGGAGATGAACCCGCCCGCGGCCCGGCAGATCCGGTTGCGCGGCGGCAGTGTGGACGGCTTCACCGCGCGCAAGCTGACCAGCGGCCACCTGGCCGGCGCCGATCTGATCCTCACCGCCACGGCGGACCAGACCGACTACGTGCACGCGCTGCTGCCCGACGCCGCGCACCGCAGCTTCGTCCTGGGTCACCTCGGGCGCATCCTGCGCGAGATCGACACCGCGGCGCTGCCCCCGGCGAGCACCGAGCCGGAAGGCTTCGCCGCGCGGGCGGCCGCCCTGGTCGTGGCCGCCGACCGAGGCCGTGGCGACAAGGAGCCGCTGCCCGGCGACGACCTGGACGACCCGTGGGGCCGCGGCGACCAGACGTTCCAGCGCGTCGCCGACGAGATCGACGAGTCCCTGTACGCGCTCGTCGACGTCCTGCTGCCGGGAGCGCCGAGGTCCGCGTGATCGTCCCAGCTGACGCCGGCGGGATCCGCCGCGCGGCCGCCCTGCTGCGCGCCGGGTCGGTCGTCGCCTTCCCCACCGAGACCGTGTACGGCCTGGGCGCGGACGCGTTCTCCGAGAAGGCGGTCGCCGAGGTCTACCGGCTCAAGAACCGGCCCTCGTGGAACCCGCTGATCGTGCACGTCCCCGACGTAGCGGCGGCCCGCGGGCTGGCCCGGGAATGGCCCGAGGTGGCCGACCGGCTCGCCGCGGCGTTCTGGCCGGGACCGCTGACCCTGGTCGTCGAGCGGGCGCCGCACCTCACCCAGGTCGGCGCCGACACCGGCACCATCGCGGTCCGCGTGCCGGCGCACCCGGTCGCGCTGCGGCTGCTCGAGGCGTGCGGGCTGCCGCTGGCGGCGCCGAGCGCCAACCGGTCGGAGGGCATCTCGCCGACCACGGCCGAGCACGTGCTGCGCAGCCTGCCCGACGTGCCGCTGGTGCTGGACGGCGGCCCGGCGTCCTGGGGCATCGAGTCCACGGTGCTGGACGTGACCGGCCCGGTGCCGCGGCTGCTGCGCCCGGGCGCGCTGGGGCTGCGGGAGATCCGCGAGGTGACCGGCAAGGTGCTGCTGCCCGAGGACGTCGCCGACGGGTCGGCCCGGCCCTCACCTGGCATGAGCAAGCGCCACTACGCGCCGCGCGCCACGGTGGTGCTCACCGACGAGGTCGACCTCGCGCTCGTCGACGGGACGGTCGGCGTGCTGACGTACGAGACCGCGGACGTGCCCGGTGCGGAGATCCTCAGCGCGGATCCGCGGGAGTATGCGGCCGACCTCTACGCCGCCTTGCACCGCCTGGACGACGCCGGCGTCGCGACGATCCTGGTGAAGTCCCCGCCGGACACCGAGGAGTGGCTGGCGATCCGCGACCGGCTCGGCCGCGCTGCCGCCTAACGGGCCTTCTCCTCGGCGCCCCGGGCGATGTTGCGGGCCATCCCGCTGAAGATCACCCCGTGGAACGGTACGACGCTGCCCCAGTACGCGTGCCCGGCCAGCCCTCGCGGCACGAACAGCGCCCGCTGCCGGTACACGCTGGTGCCGTCCGGGCCCGGTGACGCGCTCATCTCGAGCCAGGCGCGGCCGGGCACCCGCATCTCGGCGCGCAGCCGCAGCAGCTCCCCGGGCTTGATCTCCTCGACCCGCCACCAGTCCAGCGCCTCGCCCACGTACAGGCGGTCGCGGTCCCGCCGGCCCCGGCGCAGGCCGACGCCGCCGACGAGCCGGTCCAGCCAGCCGCGTACCGACCAGGCCAGCGGGAACGAGTACCAGCCGTTGTCGCCGCCGACGCCCTCGATGACCCGCCACAGTGCCTCCTGCGGGGCGTTCACCTCTCGGCTGCGCTCGTCGATGTAGATCGTGCCGCCGGACCACTTCGGGTCGCTCGGCAGCGGCTCGGCGTCGGCGTCCGCGCCGGAGGCGTTCGACCAGCGGGTCTCGACCTCGGCGTCGCGGACCTTGCCGAGGGCCAGGCGTACGGCGTCGTCGAACGGCAGCGGCGGGTCGGGCACGTACTCCGCGATGTCGTTCTCGTGCGCGATCGCCTCGTGGATGAGGCTCGCGACCAGGGGCCGCGCGATGCTGTTGGGCACCGGGGTGATCGCGCCGACCCAGTGCGCGGACAGCCACGGGCTCAGCGGGCGCAGCGGCAGGATGATCCGGCGCCGCAGACCCGCGACCCGGGCGTAGCGCTGCATCATCTCCCGGTACGTGAGCACGTCCGGGCCGCCGATGTCGAACGCCCGGTTCACGTCCTCGGGCAGCTCCGCGGCGGCCATCAGGTAGCGCAGCACGTCGCGTACGGCGATCGGCTGGATCCGGTTGCGCACCCAGCGCGGGGTGACCATGACCGGCAGCCGCTCGGTGAGGTAGCGCAGCATCTCGAACGACGCGGAACCGGAGCCGATGATCACCGGTGCGCGCAGCACGACGGTGGGCACGCCGCTGTCCAGCAGGATCCGCCCCACCTCGGCGCGGGAGCGCAGGTGCGCCGACGGTCGCTCGTGCGCCGGAGGTTCCGGACCGCCGAGGTAGACGATCCTGCGGACCCCTTTCGCGTACGCCGCCCGCGCGAAGTTGCGGGCCGCCTCACGGTCGCGGCGCTCGAAGTCCGGCAGCCCCAGCGAGTGCACGAGGTAGTACGCGACCTCCACGCCGTCGAGCGCGCGCTCGAGCGACACCGGGTCACCCAGGTCGCCCTCGACGATCTCGGCCCGCGGCGCCCACGGCACGTCCCGCAGCCGGCCGGCGCTGCGGGTGAGCGCCCGGACGTCGTGACCCGCCTCGATCAACCGCGGCGCCAGGCGACCGCCGATGTACCCCGTCGCACCCGTCACCAGACACCGCATCCTCCCACTGTGCCCGCAGGTGGGGGCCCATAAGCCATATGCTCGTAATCCGGCGACGACGCCGAGCCGAGGGAGCGCGCCATGGTCACGTTCTGGGGTCCGGACTTCTCCGCGCTGCGGCGCGAGGACCCCGAGATCGCGGAGGTGATCTCGGGCGAGCTCGAGCGGCAGCGCGGAGGGCTCCAGCTGATCGCGAGCGAGAACTTCACGTCGCCGGCCGTGCTCGCCGCCATGGGCTCGACGCTGACGAACAAGTACGCCGAGGGCTACCCCGGGCGGCGCTACTACGGCGGCTGCGCCGAGGTGGACCGGGCCGAGGAGCTGGCCATCGAGCGCGCGAAGGAGCTGTTCGGCGCCGAGCACGCCAACGTGCAGCCGCACTCCGGGTCGGCGGCGAACATGGCCGCGTACGCCGCGCTCGTCCAGCCCGGCGACACCGTGCTCGCCATGGACCTGCCGCACGGCGGCCACCTCACCCACGGCAGCAAGGTCAACTTCTCCGGGAAGTGGTTCCACCCGGTCGGCTACCGCGTACGCCGGGACACCGAGCTCATCGACTACGACGAGGTACGCGATCTCGCCCAGGCGCACCGCCCCAAGCTCATCGTCTGCGGCGCCACCGCGTACCCGAGGCTCATCGACTTCCGGGCCTTCCGCGACATCGCCGACGAGGTGGGCGCGTACCTGATGGTCGACGCCGCGCACTTCATCGGCCTGGTCGCGGGACGGGCCGTGCCGTCGCCCGTCCCGTACGCCGACGTGGTGTCGTGCACGACCCACAAGGTGCTGCGCGGGCCGCGCGGCGGCATGATCCTGTGCCGGGAGAACCTCGCCGCCCGCATCGACAAGGCGGTGTTCCCGTTCACCCAGGGCGGCCCGCTCATGCACGCGGTCGCCGCCAAGGCGGTCGCGCTGCGGGAGGCGTCGTCGCCCGGCTTCCAGGGGTACGCCCAGCAGGTCGTGCGCAACAGTCAGGCGCTGGCGGCGGGGCTGGCCGCCGAGGGCATGCGTCCCGTCTCCGGTGGGACGGACACCCACCTGGCCCTCGTCGACCTGCGTGACCTCGGCGTCAGCGGGCGGGAGGCGGAGGAGCGCTGCGACCGGGCCCGGATCACGCTGAACAAGAACGCGATCCCGTACGACCCGGAGAAGCCCACGACCGCGTCGGGCATCCGGGTCGGCTCACCCTGCGTCACCACGCAGGGCATGCGGGAGGGGGAGATGCGGCAGATCGCCGGGCTGATCGCGGCCGCCGTCCGAGCGGATCCGGCCTCCGTCGCCGGCGCGGGTAGTCTGCGTGACGCGGCCGAGGAAGTCGCTGCGCTCGTCGGGCGCTTTCCGGCGTACCCGATCGCGGAGGTCTTCTCTTGAGCACGGATCCGCACGTCGCGTCCCCGGAGCTGGACGACGACGATGACGCGCGGCCGTTGCCGGACCTGCCGCCGTTGCCGGCCGATCCGCGCTGGCGGGTCGAGCATCTGCCGCTGCTCACCGCGTTCTCGTTCGCGCTGATGATGTGCGCCGCCTCGGTGGGCTTCCTCTCCGCGGGCGCCCCCGCGGCCGTCGGTGCCGCCGCCGGCATCGCGGTCGTGACGGTCAGCTACACGATGTCGACGCTCGTGCTGGCCTGGGCCGACACCGTGCGCCCGGCGCTGATCATGCCGCTCGGAATGATCACGTACGTGGTGAAGTATTCGTTGCTCGGCGTGATCATGGCATTCGTGATCTCCTCGGAATGGCCCGGCCGCAACGCGCTCGGCTGGGGCATCGTCGCTGGTGTTCTGGGCTGGACCGCTGCGCAGATCTGGTGGGTGGCGCGTCTCGCCGGCCGCCGTAAGTGATCTTCGGCACGCACGTTTCGCCACGTCAGTACCGGTTCGTTGGGTCTCGATCCACGAACCGGTGACGGATGGACGGCAATGGTGTCCGGTTCTGGCAGAGGGGGAGTACCGTGTCTGGCTAGTTGCGAGACCCCTGACGCCTGGACAACTGCGGTTGTGCGGGGGGTCCCGCTTAGCTTCGTGTTTGACGACTGATATCTTTCTTGCCGTCATGGCCGGTCAGAAACCTCCCCACGAATCCCCCGGTGACGACGGCCCGCCTCCTCCCGACACCGGGATGGGCATGACCGCGCTCACCTATCTCCTCGCGGGCATGTTGGTCTGGGGTGGGATCGGCTGGCTGGTCGACCACTGGGTCGGTACCAAGGGCATCTTCGCCGGCATCGGCGCGGTCGTCGGTATCGGCGGTGGCATCTACCTCATCGTGCGCCGTCTCGGCGCCTGACAGGAAAGGGCTACGGTGATCGGTCAGTCGACGGTCCTCGCAGCGGAGTTCCCGCCCAGCGTCGAGGACTTCTACCTGCCCAGCATCCTGCCGTGGGGGCACGAGTCCTACTGGTTCACCAAGATCACGTTCCTGGTCTGGCTGACCGTTGCGCTCATCATCCTCTTCTTCCTGGTCGCGTACCGGAAGCCCCAGCTCGTGCCCTCGAAGAAGCAGTGGATGGCCGAGAGCGCGTACGGCTTCGTGCGCAACAACATCGCGGTCGAGATGATCGGGCCTAGGGGCGTGGCGTTCGCGCCCTACCTCACGTCGCTCTTCCTGTTCATCATTCTGAACAACTTCTGGGGCATCGTGCCGTTGGTGCAGATCTCGCCCAACTCGCACATCGCGTTCCCGGCGTTCCTGGCGATCATCAGCTACTTCCTCTTCATCATCGTCGGCATCCGGCACCACGGCTTCGTCAAGTACTTCAAGACGGCGCTGATCCCGCCGGCGCCGTGGTTCATCCTGCCGCTGCTGATCCCGATCGAATTCTTCTCGAACTTCCTGGTCCGCCCGTTCTCCCTGGCGGTCCGACTCTTCGCGAACATGTTCGCCGGCCACATGCTGCTGCTGGTGTTCACGCTGGGCGGCTTCGCGATGATCAGCGAGAACGTCTGGTTCACACCGTTCTCGATCGTCTCGTGGATCATGACGATCGCGCTCACCCTGCTCGAGTTCCTGGTGATCTGCCTGCAGGCGTACGTCTTCACGGTGCTGACCGCGAGCTACGTCCAGGGCGCACTCGCCGACGAGCACTAAAGAGCTGTTGGAGCACCACCCCGTTTGTCGTCCCGCGTGACAGTCACGCGAGATACCAGGAGGAATCTGTAATGGTTGCAGACGTTCTTGCCGCCGTTGAGGGCAGCACCGCCGCCATCGGCTACGGCCTCGCCGCGATCGGCCCCGGCATCGGCGTGGGTCTCGTGTTCTCGGCCTACATCCAGTCGACGGCCCGTCAGCCGGAGTCGTCGCGCCTGACCCTCCCGTACGTCTGGATCGGCTTCGCCGTCATCGAGGCGCTCGCTCTGCTGGGCATCGCCTTCGGCTTCATCTGGCAGGGCCAGCTCTGACCTCTGCCTCGTTGGGAGGTGTCATGATCACCAATATCCTGGCTGCCGCCACCGAAGAGGGCGCGTCCCCGCACAACCCGATCATTCCTGTCTGGCAGGAGATCGTCGTCGGGTCGGTCGCGTTCGCCGTGCTCTGCTTCATCCTGATGAAGTTCGTCTTCCCGCAGATGGAGAAGACGTTCCGGGCCCGGGTGGACGCGATCGAGGGCGGCATCAAGCGCGCCGAGGCCGCTCAGGCCGAGGCGAACGAACTGCTCGAGCAGTACCGGGCCCAGCTCGCCGAGGCCCGCACCGAGGCCGCGCGCATCCGCGACGAGGCCCGTGCCGACGCCGAGGGCATCCGGCAGGACGTCCTCGCCAAGGCGCGGGAGGAGTCCGACCGCATCATCGCGGCCGGTCGCGACCAGCTCGCCGCCCAGCGCGAGAGCATCGTGCGCGACCTGCGTTCCGAGGTCGGCACGCTCGCGGTGGACCTGGCCGGCCGGATCGTCGGTGAGTCGCTGGCCGACGAGGCCCGCAGCCGGGGCACCGTGGACCGGTTCATCAACGAGCTCGGCGCCGGCGCGGCGGGCGGTCGCTGATGGCGATCGCCAACCGCGAGTCGTACGCGGCCGCCGCGGAGAAGCTCACCGCGGACACGCAGACGGCCACGGCCGCGCAGCTGGCCGGCACCGCCGACGAGATCCTGTCGGTGGCGCGGCTGCTGCGCGGCGAGCCGCGGCTGCGCCGGGCGCTGACCGACCCGTCGCGCGCGGGTGCCGACCGGGCCGGGCTGGTGCGGTCGGTGCTCACCGGCAAGGTCGGTGCGACCACGGTCGACGCGCTGGCGGCCCTGGCGTCCGGCCGCTGGTCGGCGCCCGGGGAACTGCTGGACGCGACAGAGCGGCTCGGCGTCGACACCGTGCTGACCGCGGCCGGCAAGGCCGACGCTCTGGCCGACGTCGAGGACGAGCTGTTCCGCTTCGGGCACGTCGTCTCGGGCAACCCGCAGCTGGCCGTCACCCTGGGTGACCCGGGTGCGCCGGTCGAGCGGCGGGCTAAGCTGGTGCAGGACCTGCTCAAGGGCAAGGCCCAGGCGGCGACGGTCCAGCTGGTCCTGGTCGCCCTCGAGGGACTCGGTGGCCGGGGCTTCGAGAGCTCGCTCACCAAGCTGGTCGAGCTGACCGCCGCCAAGCGTGACCGCGAGGTCGCGTACGTGACGGCGGCCAAGGTGCTCACCGACGCCGAGGAGCAGCGGCTCGCCACCAAGTTGTCCGGCATCTACGGTCGGCAGGTGTCGCTGAAGGTCGATGTGAACCCGAGCATCATCGGGGGCCTCAGCGTCCGGGTCGGCTCCGACCTCTACGACGGCACGATCCTGCGGCGACTCAACGAAGCCCGGCAGGCGTTCGCTAAATAGTTACTTCCCCTCGGCGGCGGCGACGCTACCGAAAGCCCTCGGGCGCGGCGACGCCCCGAGCCGACTAGAGAAGGCAGAGGATGGCCGAGCTGACCATCTCCTCGGACGAGATCCGGGGGGCGCTAGAGCGCTACGTCTCGTCCTACACGCCCGAGGTCTCCCGTGAGGAGGTCGGCATCGTCTCCGATGCGGGCGACGGCATCGCGCACGTCGAGGGCCTGCCCTCGACGATGGCGAACGAACTGCTCGAGTTCGAGGACGGCACGCTGGGTGTCGCCCTGAACCTCGACGTCCGCGAGATCGGCGTCGTGGTCCTGGGTGACTACACCGGCATCGAGGAGGGCCAGCGGGTCAAGCGGACCGGCCGGGTCCTCTCGGTCCCGGTCGGCGACGCCTACCTCGGCCGCGTGGTCGACGCCCTGGGCAACCCGATCGACGACCGCGGCGAGATCGCCAACGAGGGCTTCCGCGAGCTGGAGCTGCAGGCGCCGAACGTGATGGCGCGCCAGCCCGTGAAGCAGCCGCTGCAGACCGGCATCAAGGCGATCGACGCCATGACGCCGATCGGCCGCGGCCAGCGCCAGCTGATCATCGGCGACCGCAAGACCGGCAAGACCACGGTCGCGCTCGACACGATCATCAACCAGCGCGCCAACTGGGAGTCCGGCGACCCGGAGAAGCAGGTCCGCTGCATCTACGTGGCGATCGGCCAGAAGGCCACCACCATCGCCAGCATCCGGGGCACCCTCGAGGCGCAGGGCGCGCTGGAGTACACGACCATCGTGGCCTCCCCGGCGTCCGACCCGGCCGGCTTCAAGTACATCGCTCCGTACACCGGCTCGTCCATCGGACAGCACTGGATGTACAACGGCAAGCACGTCCTGATCGTCTTCGACGACCTGACCAAGCAGGCCGAGGCGTACCGCGCCGTGTCGCTGCTGCTGCGCCGCCCGCCGGGCCGCGAGGCGTACCCGGGCGACGTCTTCTACCTGCACAGCCGGCTCCTGGAGCGCTGCGCGAAGCTCTCCGACGAGCTCGGCGGTGGCTCGATGACCGGCCTGCCGCTCATCGAGACGAAGGCCAACGACATCTCGGCCTACATCCCGACCAACGTCATCTCGATCACCGACGGCCAGATCTTCCTCGAGGGTGACCTGTTCGCGTCCGGTGTGCGCCCGGCCATCAACGTCGGCACCTCGGTGTCCCGCGTCGGCGGCTCCGCGCAGGTCAAGGCGATGCGTTCGGTCTCCGGCCGGCTCCGCCTCGACCTGGCCCAGTTCCGCGAGCTGGAGGCCTTCTCGGCCTTCGCCTCCGACCTGGACAAGGCCTCCCGGGCCCAGCTCGAGCGCGGCGCGCGCCTGGTCGAGCTGCTCAAGCAGCCGCAGTACTCGCCGCTGTCGGTGGCCGAGGAGGTCGTGGTCATCTGGGCCGGCACCACCGGCCAGCTGGACGACATCCCGGTCGGCGACGTGCGCCGGTTCGAGACCGAGTTCCTCGACTGGATCAAGCGCAACCGCAGCGACGCGTTCACCGCGATCTCGTCCACCGGCCTGCTCGGTGACGACCAGCTCGAGGCGCTGCAGAGCGGGGTCAACGAGTTCAAGGAGCTCTTCAAGCGCGGTGAGACCACCGGCGGGCCGCGGGACACCCCGGCCGAGCCGCTCGCCGAGGGCACCGAGAGCCGCGAGACCGTGACCCGCGAGGTCCGCTCCTCGGACGAAGGCTGAGTCATGGCCGGTCAGGTACAGGCCCTCCGGCGGCGCATCCGCACCGTCCGGTCGACCAAGAAGATCGCGAAGGCGCAGGAGCTGGTCGCCACCAGCCGCATCGCCAAGGCGCAGGAGCGGGTGACCGCCTCCAAGCCGTACGCGGAGGCGATCACGCACGTGCTGACGGCGCTGGCCTCGAACGCCTCGATCGACAACCCGCTGCTGCAGCCGCGTGAGCGGGTGCGGCGCGCGGGCGTCCTGCTGATCACCAGCGACCGCGGCCTGGCCGGCGCCTACAACGCCAACGCCATCCGCACCTGCGAGCAGCTGATCTCGCGGCTGCGGGCGGACGGCAAGGACGTGGCGCTGTACGTCGTCGGCCGCAAGGGCGTCGGCTACTACCGGTTCCGCAACCGGCCGATCGCCGCCAGCTGGACCGGCTTCTCCGAGCGACCGTCCTTCGAGGACGCCCGCCACATCGGGGAGTCCCTGCTGGAGGCGTTCGTCTCCGGCGCGGACGACGCGGAGGAGCACCACGGTCCCGACGGCATCCAGGGCGTGGACGAGCTGCACATCGTCAGCACCCAGTTCAAGTCGCTCATGACCCAGACCCCGCAGGCGCGCTTCCTGGCGCCGATGCAGGTCGAGGAGAAGGAGCGCGAGCCGGGGCTGCGCGCCGCGTACGAGTTCGAGCCCGAGGCCGACGAGCTGCTCGAGGCGCTCCTGCCGAAGTACCTCAACACGCGGATCTACGCGGCGTTGCTGGAGTCGGCGGCGAGCGAGTCGGCGTCGCGGCGCCGGGCGATGAAGAGCGCGTCGGACAACGCGGACGACCTGCTGAAGCGGTACACGCGCGAGATGAACTCCGCGCGGCAGGCCTCGATCACCCAGGAAATCAGTGAAATCGTCGGCGGCGTCGAGGCGCTGTCCACGTCGGGAAGTGATGTGTGATGACTGCTGTAGCTGAGCCCACCAAGACGGAGACCGGCGTCGGCCGCGTCGTCCGGGTCATCGGCCCGGTCGTCGACGCCGAGTTCCCGCGCGACGCCATGCCCGAGATCTTCAACGCGTTGCACGTCGACGTGACCCTCTCCGAGGGCACCAAGACGCTCACCCTCGAGGTCGCCCAGCACCTGGGCGACAACGTGATCCGGGCGATCTCGATGCAGCCCACCGACGGCCTGATCCGCGGCGCCGAGGTCACCGACACCGGCTCGGCGATCTCCGTGCCCGTCGGCGACGTGACCAAGGGCCACGTGTTCAACGCCCTCGGCGAGGTGCTCAACGCCGACCCGAAGACGCTGCAGGTCACCGAGCGCTGGCCGATCCACCGCAAGCCCCCGGCGTTCGCCGACCTCGAGCCGAAGACCGAGATGCTGGAGACCGGCATCAAGGTGCTCGACCTGCTCGCGCCGTACGTGCGCGGTGGCAAGATCGGCCTGTTCGGCGGCGCGGGCGTGGGCAAGACGGTGCTCATCCAGGAGATGATCATCCGGGTCGCCCGCAACTTCGGTGGTACGTCGGTGTTCGCCGGCGTGGGTGAGCGCACCCGCGAGGGCAACGACCTCATCCTCGAGATGGCGGAGGGTGGCGTGCTCGACAAGACCGCGCTGGTCTTCGGCCAGATGGACGAGCCGCCGGGCACCCGCCTGCGCGTCGCCCTGAGCGCCCTGACCATGGCGGAGTACTTCCGGGACGTCCAGAACCAGGAGGTGCTGCTCTTCATCGACAACATCTTCCGGTTCACCCAGGCCGGTTCCGAGGTGTCGACGCTGCTCGGCCGCATGCCGTCCGCCGTGGGTTACCAGCCCACGCTGGCCGACGAGATGGGCGAGCTGCAGGAGCGGATCACCTCCGTCCGCGGCAAGGCGATCACCTCGCTGCAGGCGATCTACGTGCCCGCCGACGACTACACCGACCCGGCGCCGGCCACCACGTTCGCCCACCTGGACGCGACCACCAACCTCGAGCGGTCGATCTCCGACAAGGGCATCTACCCCGCCGTGGACCCGCTGGCCTCCAGCTCGCGGATCCTGGCGCCGGAGTTCGTCGGCGCCGAGCACTACGCGGTCGCCCGTGAGGTGCAGCGAATCCTGCAGAAGTACAAGGACCTGCAGGACATCATCGCCATCCTCGGCATGGACGAGCTCTCCGAGGAGGACAAGGTCACGGTGCAGCGGGCCCGCCGCATCGAGCGCTTCCTCTCGCAGAACACGTACGCCGCCGAGCAGTTCACCGGCGTTCCCGGCTCGACGGTCCCGCTCAAGGAGACCATCGAGGCGTTCAAGAAGATCAGCGAGGGCGAGTACGACTCGTTCCCGGAGCAGGCCTTCTTCATGTGCGGTGGCCTCGAGGACCTCGAGAAGAACGCGCACGAGCTCATGAAGGGCTGATCCACCGGCATTCCACGGGGCCGCGCCGACGTCATCGTCGGCGCGGCCTCTTGTGTACCCCCGTAGGCCCTTTCCGCGCGCCTCGTCCGTCGAGCGGCTTGTGTGGCCCGTCTATCCTTCGACCGGTTGGACGGCGGTGGGTGGTTCGGACGGCTGCCGCAGGTCGGCGACGCTTTCCGGGGCCCCGTACGCGTGTCCTGTGGCCCGTTTTGTCCGTTTGACTGCGCAGTACCGGGATATCCGGACCTGAAAGTTTCTTTCGTTGTTCGGATATTCTTGACAGAGCTGACGGCGCGGCCCTGCGATCATGTCGCGGATCAACCCATCGACGGCGGTTGGGGAGCTAGTGGCGAAGAGTGGGAAACCGGGGACCGGGCGGCGGTCGCCCCTGTGGGCGCGCCTCTGCGCGATCTTCGGCTGCGTGCTGATGGTCGTCAGCGGCGGCGTGCTGATCACGAGCCAGGTGCTCGTGTCCCGGTACGCGGGCGCCGTGGAGACCAAGGACCTCTTCGGCAACGCCGCCAGCGGGGCGACGAAGGAGCCGGTCACCGACATCAAGGGGCCGATCAACATCCTGCTCGTCGGCATCGACCCGCGCGACGCGACGACCGCGCCGCTCTCCGACTCGATCATCGTCGTGCACATCCCCAAGGGGCTGAAGCAGGCGTACATGTTCTCCATCCCGCGCGACCTGCGCGTGGAGATCCCGCCCTTCTCCAAGACCGGCTTCCAGGGCGGCACGTCGAAGATCAACGCCGCGATGTCGTACGGCAGCAGCATCGGCGGCGGCAAGCACGACGTGGCACAGGGCTTCGACCTGCTCGCCAAGACCGTCGGCAAGCTCACCGGCATCAAGAAGTTCAACGCCGGCGCGATCATCAACTTCAACGGGTTCAAGGAGATCGTGGACGCCATGGGCGGCGTCACCATGACGATCGACCAGAACGTGAAGTCCGAGCACCTGCAGCCCGACGGAAAGCCCCGCCCGCGCCGGCCCGAGTGCGCCGACAACAGCTGCGCCCACCCGTACATCGGGCCGCAGGCGCAGTACAAGAAGGGCACGTACCACCTCAAGGGCTGGCAGGCGCTCGACTACGTCCGGCAGCGGTACGGCCTGCCCCGCAGCGACTACGACCGCCAGCGGCACCAGCAGCAGTTCATCAAAGCCATGGCCGATCAGGCGCTCAGCAAGAACGTGGTGACCAACCCCATCAAGCTCGACCAGGTGCTGCGCGCGGCCGGCGACGCGCTCATCTTCGACGGCAACGGGCACAACGTCGTCGACTGGGGCCTGGCCCTGCGCAACCTGCGCTCGGACGACATGACGCTGGTGAAGCTGCCGGGCAAGTCGCTGTTCAACGGCCGCGACTACATAGGCGAGGGACTCGACCCGAGCGCGGAGGACTTCTTCGCGTCCGTCAACGACGACACCATCTCGTCGTTCCTGGTCAGCAACCCGGACTTCCTCCAGAAGCTCTGACGCCGGCACCGGCAGTGGCGCTCGCCACCCGGCGCCACGGGGTGTCACCCGGCCGTTTAGACTTTGCGCAAGCAGATCCGCAGGTTCTACAGAGTTCACCGGCTTTACCAGCGTTCCGCAGGCTTTCACCGGAGATCGCACTTCACCGCAGGTGGCACTGCACCGGAAGTCGCGCTTCACCGGGGGCCGCAGGCTTTTACAGGGAGACAGCGTGGCCAAGCAGCTGCACGTCCAGGTCGTCGCCGTCGAGGAGAAGGTCTGGTCCGGCGACGCCGACATGGTCGTCGCGCGCACCACCGAAGGCGAACTGGGTGTCCTGCCCGGCCACTCGCCGCTCCTCGGCCTGCTGAAGGAGCCGTCCCAGGTCCGCGTCAAGCTGGCCGGCGGCGATCAGCTCACCTACGACGTCACCGGCGGCTTCCTCTCGGTCGACGCGAACGGCGTGACCGTCCTCGCCGAGAGCGCGTCCCCCGCCACCCCCGACGCCCACTGACGCCCGGCGATGCGGATTCTGGAGATCGTCGGAATCTGCCTCGCCGCGCTCCTGCTCGTCCTCCTCGCGATCTTCTTCCGCCGCCGGCTGCTCATGCTCGGCGGCGGAACCATTCGCGCCCAGGTCCGGGTCAGCACGCTCGTCCCGGGCCGGGGCTGGTCCACCGGCGTCGCCCAGTTCGTCGGCGACGAGCTGCGCTTCCACCGCATGTTCAGCTTCGCCTTCCGCCCCAAACGCGTCCTCGACCGCCGAACCCTCGCCGTCGAATGCCGCCGCCTGCCGGAAGGCCCGGAACGCCTCACCATGCCGGGCCACTGGGTGATCCTCCTCTGCCGCCAGGGCGGCGCGGGCATCGAGATCGCCATGGCCGAATCGACGGTGACCGGCTTCCTGTCCTGGCTGGAGGCGGCGCCACCCGGCCAGCCGGGCAGCGTCGGCCCCCGCCCGGTGATCACGCCGCGCCCGGCTGACAACTGACGATCCCGGCCGTTTCGCTCTGCCTCTGATCCACCACGGCGGCCCGCCTGCCTTCGTCGACCGGCCTGCCTTGGCGTGCCCGCCCGCCTTCGTCGACCGGCCTGCCTCGGCGTGCCCGCCAACTTCGTCGGCCGGGCTGCCCTGACGGGCCCGGCTGCCTCCGGGCTGCCGGCCCACCGCCTGCTGGCCGGTCCTGTCAGGACGCGGTACCGCCGGGGACCCACTTCACGTCGCCGGCGGTGCCGTTGGCCGTACGGGCGAGGATGAACAGCAGGTCCGAGAGGCGGTTCAGGTACTTCGCCGGCAACGGGCCGGTCCGCTCCGGGTCCTCCTCGATCAGCGCCCACGCCGACCGCTCCGCGCGCCGCGCCACCGTGCGGGCCACGTGCAGCAGTGCCGCGCCCGGGGTGCCGCCCGGCAGGATGAAGGAGTCGAGCTCGGGCAGCTGCTCGTTGTACTCGTCGCACCAGCCCTCGAGGCGCGTCACGTACGCCTCCTTGATCCGCAGCGGCGGGTACGGCGGATCCTCGGCCAGCGGATTGCACAGGTCCGCACCCACATCGAACAGGTCATTCTGTACGGCGGTCAGCACACTCCTGATGTCAGGAGCCAGGCCGCCGAGCGCGAGGGCCACGCCCAGCGCCGCGTTGCACTCGTCGACGTCGGCGTACGCGACGATGCGCGGATCGGTCTTCGCGGCCACCTCGTTGTTGCCGAGGCGGGTCGATCCGGCGTCGCCGGTACGGGTGTAGATGCGGGTGAGATGCACGGCCATGGACCCACCCTACGGAGCCCGGCCCGAGAGCGAACCGCCCGGCCGCACCCGCCCCGCTTTCGCCGGGTCAGCCCGCACCGCGCTGGGCCAGCCCGCCCGGCCACCCGCGGTCCGGCCAGCTCGCGCTGCGGCCGGCCAGCTCGCGTTGCGGACGGCCCGCGGCCGGCGCGGCCAGCCCGCCTGCCCAGCCCATCCCGCGGTCCGGCCGGTCCGTGGGCGCGTCCTTGCCGCGCTGGGTGACCCCTCGAGCGACCCTCGAGGCGCGCCCGAGCCCCCCGCCGTGCCGGGTCCGTCCGGCGGGCCCCATACGATGGCGCGCGTGGATGTGATTCGGGTGAAGGGCGGAGCGCGGCTCTCCGGGGATGTCACCGTGGGCGGCGCCAAGAATTCTGCGCTCAAGCTTATGGCTGTCGCTTTGCTGGCCGAGGGGCGCAGCGTCGTGGCGAACGTGCCCCGGATCACCGATGTCGCGATCATGGGTGAGGTGCTGCGCCGGCTCGGGTGCGACGTGTCGTTCGACGGCGGAGAAGCCGTCATCGACGTGCCGGCCGAGCCGGGGAGTGAGGCCGACTACGACCTCGTACGGCGGCTGCGGGCCTCGATCTGCGTGCTGGGGCCGCTGCTGGCCCGCCGGGGGTATGTGCGCGTCGCGCTGCCCGGGGGCGACATGATCGGGTCGCGCGGGCTGGACATGCACGTGTCCGGGCTGGCGCGGCTGGGTGCCGACATCTCGGGCGAGCACGGGTTCGTGATCGCCTCGGCTCCTCGGGGGCTGCGGGGCGGCAAGATCTGGCTGGATTTCCCGAGCGTGGGCGCGACCGAGAACATCCTGATGGCGGCCGTGCTGGCCCGGGGCGTCACGGAGATCGACAACGCGGCGCGGGAGCCGGAGATCGTCGACATCTGTCAGATGCTCACCGAGATGGGGGCGCGGATCGACGGGGCCGGGACGTCGACGTTGACGATCGAGGGGGTCGACGAGCTCAAGCCCGTACGGCATGCCACGGTCGGGGACCGGATCGTCGGCGGCACGTGGGCTTTCGCGACGGCGATGACCCGCGGGGACGTCACGGTGCACGGCGTACGGCCGGAGTATCTCGAGATCGCGCTGGACAAGCTGGTCTCGGCGGGCGCGGTCGTGGAGCCCGGCGACAACCTGTTCCGCGTACGCATGGATGATCGCCCGAAGGCCGTCGACATCGTGACGTTGCCGTACCCGGGGTTCGCGACGGACCTGCTGCCGATGGCGCTCGGGCTGGCGGCGGTGAGCTCGGGCTCGTCGCTGATCACCGAGAACATCTTCGACGGCCGGTTCATGTTCGTGAACGAGATGGTGCGGCTCGGTGCGGACATCCGTACCGATGGGCACCACGCCGTGACGAACGGCCGGGAGCGGCTGTCGGGGGCGCCGGTGCGGGCGACCGACATCCGGGCCGGCGCCGGTCTGGTGATCGCCGGCCTGTGCGCCGACGGGATCACCGAGGTGGGCGAGGTGCACCACATCGACCGCGGTTACCCGGATTTCGTGTCGGACCTGGCGAAGCTCGGCGTGGACGTGGAACGCGCGGTCGTCACCGAGCCGACGTACGACTTCTAGGGGTTTCAGAGCGCCGGGGAGCCGCCGACGAGCCGGCGGGCCTCCTCGGCCTCCTCGGGGAACACCAGCACCACCAGGCGCCCGTCGGGGCGGGTCGCCGACGTGGAGCGGATCCCGGCCGCGCGCAGCAGCGTACGGATCTCGCGGGCGATGCCGGGGTCGTCGGTGACCGCCGCGGGGCAGAGCAGCCCGTAGTCGTCGCCGCAGTCGAAGATCGCGAGGCCTTCGTACAGGTCGCGCAGCGGGTCGTTGCCGGTGCGGGTCCATTGCAGGCCCATGTGCCAGAAGATCGCGGCGAGGAAGCCGACCAGGGCGACGGCGATGAAGGGCCCGAGGAGGTACCAGCCGTCGCTTGGTGGCATGCGCACAGTCTGGCATCGCAGAGCGCCCATTTCTCTGGATTTGCCCCGATAGAGGCCCTGAGTCTCCGTTAAGTGGGCCCGCTAGGCTGAGGCCAACGGCTCAAAGGTGAGCGGTGGGCTCGGACGAAGGAGAGGCACACATGGCGGGTCGGCTTGCGGTCATCGGCTCCGGCTTGATGGGTTCCGGTATCGCCCAGGTGGCGGCTCAGGCCGGATGGCAGGTCACCATGCGGGACCTGGACGAGGCCTCGCTCCAGCGGGGCGTCGCCGCGATCAGGGACTCCCTGGGGCGCTTCGCCGCCAAGGGCAAGATCACGCAGGAGGACGCCGACGCCACCGTCGGGCGTATCACCACGACCACCGAGCTCGAGGCGGCCGCCGACGCCGATGTCGTCGTCGAGGCCATCTTCGAGAAGGTCGAGGCCAAGCACGAGGTGTTTCGGGCGCTGGACAAGATCTGCAAGCCCGGCGCGGTGCTCGGCACCAACACCTCGGCCATCCCGATCACGCAGATCGCGGCGGTGACCGAGCGCCCCGAGTCGGTCGTCGGCATCCACTTCTTCTCGCCGGTGCCGATGATGAAGCTGGTCGAGCTGGTCCGCGGCTACCAGACCTCCGACGAGACGCTGGCGAGCGCCCGCAACTTCGCCGAGGAGGTCGGCAAGACCTGCGTCGAGGTGAAGCGGGACGTGGCCGGCTTCGTCTCCAACCGGCTGTTCTCGGCGCTGCTGGTCGAGGCGATCCAGCTGGTCGAGTCGGGCGTGGTCTCGGCCGCCGACCTGGACACCGTGATGAAGCTCGGCTTCGGCCACGCCATGGGCCCGCTCGCCACCGTCGACCTCACCGGCCTCGACGTGATGCTCAACGCCGCCGGCAACATCTACCGCGACACCGCGGACGAGAAGTTCTTCCCGCCGGAGCTGCTGCAGCGCATGGTCACCGCCGGCGACCTCGGCCGCAAGACCGGCAAGGGCTTCTACACGTACGAGGTGTAGCGAGCGTCAGCCGTCGCGCCTGGTGGTCCATCGGAACGTGGTGAGACACAGCACGAGGGCCACCAGGCACCACACGCCGAGCACGAGCGCCACCTTCGGCAGGTCGTACGAGCCGCCGGGCTCCTGCGAGCCGAAGGAGGCGGGCAGGAACACCGCGCGCAGGCCCTGGCACATCCACTTGAGCGGGAAGATCGACGCCAGGTTCTGCATCCAGCCGGGCAGGCTCGTGAAGACGAAGAACACCCCGGAGATGAACTGCAGGATCAGCGCGACCGGGGTGACCACGGCCGGGGCGCTGCGGCCCGTACGCGCCAGCGACGAGAACGCCACCCCGCAGAGCGTGCACGCCGTGATGCCCAGCGCCGACACCCACAGGAACGTCAGCCACCGGCCGGCCGTGTCCGGCAGGTCGAGCCCGAACAGCAGCGTGGCGACCGTGAGCAGGATGACCGTCTCGAGGACCGCGATGAAGGCGACCATCAGCACCTTGCCGGCGAAGTAGACCCAGCGCGGCATCGGCGTGCCGAGCAGGCGCTTGAGCACGCCGCGGTCGCGTTCCATCGGGATCTGGATGGCCAGCGCCTGGAAGCCGGCGGTCATCAGCCCGGTCGCGATCATGCCGGTGACGAAGTACTGGGTGAACTTCACGCCCCCGCCGATGTCGCCGGTGAAGATCGAGCCGAACACCAGGATCATGATCGCCGGGAACGCGAGCGTGAACACGACCTGTTCCCGGCTGCGCAGGAACTGCCGGACCTCCAGCACACCCTGCCTCAGTCCCAGTTGCAGCTTCATGCGGAGATCATCTCCAGGTAGACGTCCTCAAGGGTCGGCCGGGTCACCGTCAGGCCCGGGACTTCGCCGCCGTAGCGCGAAGCCAGGTCGGCCACCAGCGCCGTCGGCGTCGCGCTCCGGGCGCTTTCCCAGACCCCTTCCGGCGTACGCCACGACACGGTCGCCGGCGCGGAGTCGCGGTCGCCGAGGTCACGGGGGGTGTCCACGGCGATGAGCCGCCCGCCCGCGATGACGCCGACCCGGTCGGCCAGCGCCTCGGCCTCCTCCAGGTAGTGCGTGGTCAGCACGATGGTGGTGCCGCCGCCGGCCAGGTCGCGGATCAGCTCCCAGAACTCGCGCCGCGCCTCCGGGTCGAAACCGGTGGTCGGCTCGTCGAGGAAGAGCAGCTGCGGCCGGCCGATGATGCCCAGCGCCACGTCGAGCCGCCGCTTCTGGCCGCCGGAGAGGGTGTGCGTCCGGGCGCGGGTCTTGCCGGTCAGCCCGACCCGCGCGATCACCGCGGCGGGGTCGTCGGGCGATGGGTAGAAGCGGGCGAAGTGGCTCACCACCTCGCCGACCGTCAGCTCGTCGAACTCGCCCGTGCCCTGCAGCACGATGCCGACCCGGGACCGCCAGGCGGCGTCCGCGGCGACCGGGTCGATGCCGAGCACGCTGACCTCGCCGCCGTCGCGCTTGCGGTAGCCCTCGAGGATCTCGACGGTGGTGGTCTTGCCCGCGCCGTTCGGGCCGAGCAGCGCGAAGATCTCGCCGGCGGGCACCGTGAGGTCCACGCCGTCCACCGCGGGTGTGCCGCCGTAGACCTTGCGCAGGCCCCTGACTTCGATCGCTGCCCCGTCCCTCATGGAGGGAACTTAGCTCAGCGGCTGGCGGCGAAGGTCACCGAGAGGACCGTGGCGGCCAGCATCCCGCCCATCAGCGTCAGCCCGATGCCGCCGATGTCGAGCCGGGCGTTCAGGCGCCGGTGCGAGAACAGGGCCGCCACGGGTACGCCCGCCGACGGCGCGACCAGGAACGCCAGCCAGCCGAGGCCGCGGAACACCGTACCGCCGGCCGCCGCGGAGTCCCCGACCGTGACCAGCCCCGCCGCGATGAGCCCGGTGAGCCCCGCGACCAGCGCGCCCACCAGCGGCAGCAGCGGCAACGCCCAGCGGGGCAGCGAGCGCCGCTCGGCCGGCCGGGCCGTCACGTCGATACGTTCCGCGGCGCGGGCGAGCAGCGTCCGGGCCGACTGGCGGGGCGCGGGCGCCAATGCTCCCGAGCCGGGTGACCGTTCCAGGGCCACACGCGGCAGCGCCTCGACCGCAGCCGGTTCCGGCACCTCGCCCAGGGCCCGTACGCGCATCCCGCGAGCCCGGCGCAGCTGGTCCCAGAGCCGCGCCGCCTCCCGGTCCACGTCGAGCACCTGGGCCGCCGCGGCCCCCGCCCAGCGGTCCGCGTCCGCCGCGTCGCCCTCGGCCCGGGCCAGCTCCCCGGCGGCCTGGGCGGCGCTGGTCTGGTACGCCTGCTCGGCGTTCTCCAGCTCGGCGTCCCGGCGCCGCGCCACGTCGGCGAGCGCGGCCATCATGAGCTGGTAGTCGCGGTCACGTGTGGTCACTGTTCACCTCGTACGGGATGATCACTTCCGGATGGCGGTGGACGGAGCGGTCGAAGAACAGCGCGCGGCGCCGGCGCGGGTACCAGACCGGGCCGCCGGGCTGCGGGGAGAGCGGGCTCAGCTCGGGGCCCTGCACGTCGAGGGCGACCCAGGCGCCGATCGTGTCCAGCCGCGCGCCGACGCCGCCGAGGTCGTCACGCAGCCGGGCCACCGAACGCCACCAGCCCAGGACGTGCAGGCGCTGCTCGGGGCCGTCGGCGAGCAGCGCGCGCAGCCGCTCCCGGTACGCCGGTCCCGCCGCGTCCCAGGCGTACCCGAGCACGTAATGCGGGATGCCGTCCGGGGCGGACCCGGCGAAGAGCTCGTCGAGGTCGCGGGGGCCGTACCAGTCGGCCTGGGGCAGCTCGGCCACCAGCCGCGCGGCGGCCCGTTCCGCCCCCGGGTCCAGGCAGGTGATGCTGAACCGGGCCGGCCCCTGCGCGGCCAGGGACAGCGCGGCGGCGGCGAGCACGTCGCAGGCCTCGTCCGTACGCGTCCCGAGCACCGCCAGGTTGCGCCCCGGCATCCGGCCCAGCCGCAGCCGGGCGGGACGGGCAGCCACGTCGATCCGCTCACCCAGCACGGCGCCGGGGGAGGAGCCCACGTCCGCGCTCGCGTCCGGCACCCGCCCCGACGGCCGGTACGTGTCGGGCAGCCGCGGCACGGCGTCGCCGTCGAACAGGCGCGGGGGCGTGCAGCTGGGCGTACGGGCCCGCCAGAGCTTGTGCTGCAGCGTGCGCCACGCGGACCGGTCGCTCGCGTCGGGCAGCCGGACCACGTGGTTGGCGCCGGCGACGCCCGAGTCGGCGTTGACGACGGCGTGGAAGCGCGGGATGACCGCGGCGGCCAGGTTGGTGTCGGCGAGGATCCGGCGCGCCTTGGGCAGCGCGATCCGCAGCGTGAACTGCCCGATCAGGCCGGAGCGGCCCCACAGCGCCTCGATGCCGGAGACGTCCTGGGAGGCGAGCACGAGGTGGATGCCCTGGGAGCGGCCGCGCCGGGCCAGGTCCTCCAGCAGCGTCACGGCCTCCTCGGCGAGCGCGTCGCGGCCGGCGAGCAGCACCTGGAACTCGTCGATCACCGCGACGATCCGGGGCCAGTGCCCGCCCGGGTCCTCCGCCCGCAGCTCGGACAGCTTCGTGGCCTCGTACCGTTTGGCGGCCTGGGCCCGGGCCCGCAGCTCCTCGCCGAGGTGGCGCAGCATGGCCAGGCCGAACTCGCGGTCACCGTTGACGTTGATGCCGGCCAGCCGGACCTGCGGCAACCAGCTCGGGTCCCGCGGGCCCGGCGCGAACCGGGCGAACGACACCCCCTCCTTGAAGTCGAGCAGGTAGAGGGCGAGTTCGCCGGGGCCGTAGCGGCTGGCGAGCGAGCCGATCCACGCGTAGATCAGGTTGGTCTTGCCGGAGCCGGACGGGCCGCCGATCAGCGCGTGCGGCGGGTCGTCGCCCAGCGGCACCTCGATCAGCGAGCCGTCGGTGCTGTCCCCGATGGGCGCCAGCAGCCCGGCCGCGGACGACTCGGTCCAGATCTTCTTCGGCTGCAGGTCGGCGAAGCTGGCCGGGGGCGGGCCCTGCCGCAGCCGCTCGGCGGTGCTCCGGCAGAAGCCCGTGATCCGCTCGGGCGGTGGCGGGGTGTCGAGCGTGACGGTCAGCTCGCCGGTGGTGTCGCAGGCCGCGGACTGGCCGCGCACGGCGACGCGCTCCACGGTCGGGTGCGGGGCCAGCTCCAGACCCCGGACCATCAGGTGTACGCCGCAGGCCACGCCGGTCCGCACGATCCGGTGCAGCTGGGCGCGCTGGGCGTCGGTCAGGTCGTCGGCGCGGTCGACGAGCAGCACCATGATCCGCCACGGCTCGGGCCGGGGGCCGGTGGTCGCGGCCGTCAGCTCGGCGAGCGACAGGTACTCGCCGGCCAGCACGGTCTCGTTGACCCGGCAGATGTGCTCGACCAGCTCGTCCAGGGCGGCCCCGAGCCCGCCCGGTGTGACGAAGGAGAGCAGCCCCGCGTTGCCCAGCGGGGCGAAGGCCGCCAGCGTGCCGCCGAGCTGCTCGGGGTCGTACACGCTGACGCGCACGTCGCCGGGGCGGGTCGTGCCCAGCGCGCGCAGCAGCAGGCCCGAGATGAGCCCGTCCGCGGACGGCTGGTCGCCGAGGACGTTGACGTGGGCGTGGTCCAGGAACGGCACCAGCGCGGGCAGCTTCGTCCGCTCCTCGCCGGCCTCGTACGCGACCGTCCCGATCCGCAGCAGGCCGGGCCGGCCCACCCGGTCGGGCTCGGTCGGGGTCCAGTAGCGCCACGACGTGCCGGCGGCGCCCGGGGCGCTCAGGGCGGCCAGGGACTCGACGTTGCGGGTGAGCGTGGCGGCCTCGGTACGGGTCCGCCGCAGAATGTCCTGCCGGGCGGTCTCCCGGGCCTCGGCCAGCTGGGCGAGGCAGGTCGAGTACGCGTCCCGGATCAGCCGTCGCCGGCGCTGGGCCTCGTTACGGGCGGACTCGGCGGCGGCCAGCACGGCTCGGGCGGTGCCGCGCGCCTCGGCCAGCTCCTGCCGGACGACGGCGACCAGTGCGTTGCGCTGACCCACTCCACCCCCCGTTGTCCACGTTGGGGGATTTTAACCACTTTGGCCATTTAATCGACCTCTTGGGCGGTGTGTCGCGTTCACCGCGCCCCGGGGTGGCCGGTGTTCACCGGGGCCGGAGTGCGGGCTTCGCCGCGCCGGCCCGGGACAGCCAGCGGGGATCGGCGCTGACCAGGTCCCGCCAGAGCCGCGCCGCGACCAGATCCGCCCCCTCGGTCTTCCACCGGTGCAGGCTGCGGCGCGGCACGTACCGCCGGAACCAGTCGAGCGCCTGCCGGGCGTCGCGGTCCAGGCCCTCCGACTGCGGCGCCCGGTCGTACGGCCGCAGCCCCAGCACGCAGCAGTAGTGCAGGGCGTTGTAGAACCGCCACTCGTCCGTGGTGCCGAACGAGCCGGCGGGCTTGAGCCGGGTCACGTGCTCCGCCAGGACGGCCCGCAGCTCGGCGACCCGTACGAGCGGCTGGTCCGCGACCCCGGCGCCGCGCGCGTGCAGCCGCCGGTCCACGGTCGGCAGGTCGACCAGGGGGTTGCGCAGCAGCCGCCCCACGTCGGCGAAGTCCTCGAGGGCGCGACGGGTCAGCTGCTTGAACTCGTCCTCGCTGAGCGCGATCATCCGGTGCCGCTCCCGGCGCCGGGGCAGCGCCTCGGCGGCCAGCAGCAGCGCGGACCGCTCGGCACGCAGGCGCTCGTCCTGCAGGAACGCGACCCGGTCCAGGCCGCCGCGCAGCAGGCCGGCCAGCCCCACCGCGCCCATCACCATTGCGACCAGCACGAACTGCAGCACCGTGACCACTCGCAGGCCGGGGGCGGCGAGCATGGTCAGCGCCGCCGGGCCGCCGCAGAGCAGACCCGCCACCACCGCGGCCACCAGCGAGCGACGCAGGTCGGGCAGCAGCCGCTCGCCGGTCTCCGCCGCGTCGTGCACCGCCACGAGATAGCCGAGCAGCAGCAGGTCGAGGCCCACGGTGGCGAGCACCAGCTCCGGCGAGCCGAGGTCCACGGGGGCTAGCAGGCCCGCGAGGGCGACCGCGTACAGGGCGGCGGCGGCCGCGAGCGCGATCGGCAGCGGCCCCGGACGGACCTTGTCGCGGTAGCGGAGCAGCAGGACGGTCGCCCCGGCGAGCGGTGCCAGCGCGACCAGCTTGCCGACGCCGGGCAGCACCGCGGCGAGCACCAGGAACAGCGCGGACACGAACACCCAGCCCTGGTTCACCTGCCGCCGCTCGGGCGCCTCGCGGGGCAGCAGGGCCGTCGCCACGCCCGCCCAGCACAGCGCCGGTACGCACAGCAGCACCCGGGCGGCCGGGGAGCCGGGCGCGACCGTCCACGCGGCGACGGCCAGCGCGTACGCCCCCAGCGCCCCCGCCGCCCGCCAGAGCACGACGCGGGTGGGATCACGCCCGAGCAGGTAGCAACCCAGCCACCAGGTCAGGGCGAAGGCGGGAACGGCGATCGCGGGCACCGCAGGAGTCAACCAAAGAGTTGTTGCGTACCGACACCCTCTGAACGCCGGCCTTCCCGCTTGCGCCGCCGACGTCGCCTGAACACCCACACCGCGGCGAGCACGAGCAGCACGAGGCCGAGGAGGACGAGCACCGGCAACAGGATCGCGAGGACCGACAGCACGATGCTGGTGAAGTCCTCGGCCGTACTGGCCACCGGGGCGCCCACGCCGGCCGTGGTCGCGTTGACCACCGGTCGCGAGGCGGCCTTGAGCCCGTGGACGCAGAGCGCGATGAGGACGCCCGCGGCGACCGGCACCCACTGGTGCGAGCCGAAGAAGGCGCCGGGGTCGGAGACGGTCACGGTCTCCGAGGTCGACCCCGCGCCGAACGCGAGGCCGCCCGCGGTCGGCCGGACCACCGTCTGCACCACGTCGTTCACGTGGTCCACCACCGGCACCTTGTCGGCGACGACCTCGACCGCGAGCAGCACGGCGAGGATGAGCATGACCCACCCGTTCGAGAGCCACTGCCACCCGCCGGGCAGCTCGATCGTGTCGGTGAACCGGGCCAGCAGACCCATCGTGAGCAGGGGAATGTACGCGTTCAGCCCGGCGGATGCCGCCAGGCCGCTACCGGTGAGCGCTTCGAGCACGATCTCAGCATGGCACCGCCGCGCTCGCCCCGCCCGGAAGCGACGGCTACCCTCGTGCGGTGCGTCTGGTCATCGCGAAGTGCTCCGTGGACTATGTCGGCCGTCTCTCCGCCCACCTGCCGCCGGCCGTGCGCCTGCTCATGGTCAAGGCGGACGGGTCGGTGTCGATCCATGCCGACGACCGGGCGTACAAGCCGCTGAACTGGATGAGCCCGCCCTGCAAGCTGCAGGAGGCGCCGGGCGTCTGGAAGGTGGTCAACAAGGCCGGCGAGGAGCTGCGGATCACCCTGGAGGAGATCTTCCAGGACACCTCGTACGACCTGGGCGTGGATCCGGGGCTGGTCAAGGACGGCGTCGAGGCGCACCTGCAGGAGCTGCTGGCCGCCCACCCGGAGACCTTCGGCGAGGGCCACACGCTGGTGCGCCGCGAGTTCATGACCGCGATCGGCCCGGTCGACCTGCTGCTCAAGGACGCCGCCGGCGGCTCGGTCGCGGTCGAGGTCAAGCGGCGCGGCGAGATCGACGGGGTGGAGCAGCTCACCCGGTACCTGGAGCTGATGAACCGCGACCCGCTGCTCGCGCCGGTGCAGGGCGTGTTCGCGGCGCAGGAGATCAAGCCCCAGGCCCGGGTGCTGGCGACCGACCGCGGCATCCGGTGCGTCGTCGTCGACTACGACAAGCTCCGCGGCATGGAACGCAACGAGCTCACTCTCTTCTAGCTCTCACCGCAGCCGGAAGCTCTGGGCCGCGGTTCCGTTGCAGGTGTACTGGACCAGCTGGACGCCGTCGGCGGTGGCCGCCGCCGGGACGTCGAGGCACTTGCCGCTGTTGCGGTTGACGAAGTGGTAGGTGCCGGCCGGCTCGGCCACCGGCTGCCACTGCTGGTTGGCGCCGCCGCCGTAGGCCCAGGTCTGGATCGGCGCGTTGTCGGCGCTGGAGACGTCCTTGACGTCCAGGACCTGGGCGACGTTCCCGCGGGTCGCGACGCGGACGAAGCCACCGCTCGTCGCCGCGAACTGGTACTGCTGGGCGTTCGATCCGTTGCAGGTGTACTGCTGGATGGCGGTGCCGTTGACCGTGCCGGCGGCCCGCGCGTCGACGCACTTGCCGCTGTTGGCGTTGGTCACGGAATACCACCGGGCCGGGTCGATCGGGTCGCCGGTGGGCGGGGGCGGGGGCGGGGGCGGGGTGTCACCGGTGACGCCGGCCAGCCACTTGATGCCGTTGACCAGCCACTGGTTCTGCTGCGCGGAGGCGAACGTGGACGACAGGCGGGTCTTCGTCTCGTAGTTCATGGCGTTGTGGCCGAAGTTGGCGTACAGCATCTTGTAGTTGCGGTTGGTCCAGAGCAGGGGGTAGAAGCCGCTGCGCCACTGCTGGTTGGGGTCGGTGCCGACCGGGAAGCTGGAGGTGTCGATCGACGCGAGGATGTCGATGTCGGGGTTCTGCCGCAGGTCGCGGCTCCAGGAGTACCACTCGCTGACCGAGCTCGGGAAGGTGGCGGGGAGCCCGGCCATCGTCGGGTGGGACGGGTCCTCGACGCGATAGGTCTCGGCGGTCGGGCCCCACGTGTTGGTGGCGAAGTTCCCGGTGCCCAGGAACGTGTTGTGGTACCAGCTCCAGGCGTCGGCGTTGTCGGTCCAGGCGCTCACGTGGAAGCCCATCCACGCGCCGCCGTTCTGCATGTACTGCTGGAAGGCGGCCCGGCGGTCGGCCGGCGGCCCGTCGTCCAGGAACATGATCACCTTGTATCCGGTCAGGCCGGACGGGCTGAGGCGGCTCCAGTCGGTGGTCGCCTCCCAGGTGAAGCCGTTGGCCGCGCCGAGGCGGGGGAACCAGTCGCGGGCTTCGGCGTCGAAGTCGATGTGCGCGTCGTCCCAGGTGCCGTTGTAGAAGGCGAGCACCTTGAACGGGTCGGCCGCGGCGGCCGGCGCGGCGGGGACGGCCGCGACAGCAACGCCTGTGACCAGCGCCAATGCGCCGGTAAGGGCGCGTTTGAGCAGACCTCTGGGCATGAAGGACTCTTCTCGGGGATGAGATCCGAAGGGGGCCTTCATCCTCGGTCATCGATGTCCGCCGCCACAAGATAATAGTTAATCCAGTTTCCAGTGGTCTAGTGGGCGCTCAGCTCCACCCGGTCGGCCGCCGTCGTGCCGCTGAGGTAGGCGCGCGCCCCGAAGCCGGCCACGGCGGCCTGGACGATCACGCCGGTCCAGGACAGCGGGCCGCCCTGGGCCAGCTGCACGATCGTCGGCAGGCCGAGGATCAGCACGTCCACCCCGGCGAAGGCGGCGAGCAGCGGGCCGGTCGCGATCGACCCCATGGGCGTGTCCAGCGGGAGCAGCGAGTTGTCCACGAAGCCCGTACGCGCCTTGCGGACGGCGGCGACCGCTCCCACCGGGCCGAGGGCCACCCCCAGCGCCCACCACGGGCCCGGGGGCAGGTCGCCGAGGACGTCGAGCAGGATCAGCGCGGCGGTGTACCAGAGGGCGGCGAGGACGCCGGGGACCAGGAGCCGGTGCAGGATCGCCGTCCGCGAGCTCAGTCCGAGCATCCGCAGCATCCAGGGGTTTCCCGCGTCGGTGCGGACGCTCGCGGTCGTGACGCCGGCGGCGACCATGCCGCCGGCCAGCAGCGCGACCGCGAGCACCCAGCCGGGAGCGTGCGCCAGCAGCGACGGCAGCGCCGCGCCCCCGGCCAGCCACAGCAGCCGCCGTGGCCGCCGCCGCACCATCAGCAGGTCCTGGGCCACGAGGACCGGGAGCCGCTCCGGCAGCCGCAGCGACCGCAGCCGGCGGCGGGCCCAGTAGCGCCGCTCGACCATCTCCGTGACGAAGGACGGTTCCACCCCGAACGCCGAGTCCGCGAACGTTCCGGCTGTGCGGGACGCCTCCAGGATGCGGTCGTTGGGCGTACCGGCGAGACCGCGTACCGCCAGCAGGAAGAACGCGAGCACGACCACCGCCAGCGCGCCCGCCGCCGGGGCCACGACCCAGGCCGCGGGCCACCCGGCGGGCGCGCGCGGCGCGGCCAGGGCGGAGTCCGCGACGAGCCCGGCCAGCCCCGCCGCGAGCAGGAGGTACGCCGCATCGTCTGACCAGGACGACCACCGCCGCTCGCCCTGCGCGCCCAGCGCGGTCAGCATCAGAGCGCCGCCGAGCAGCGCGCCACCGGCCGGCAGCGAAGCGAAGACCTCGGCCGGCACCGGCCGTGCGGCGACGTGCCCGACGATCGCGAAGGCGCCCAGCGCGCCCGCGGCCGCGGCGGCGGTGACCGCGAGCCCCAGCGACGGCAGCAGCAGCCGGCGCCGGCTGACCGGGGCAGTGAGCAGCCACGACGCGGCCGGCCGGCTGAGCGCGAGCGGGCCCAGGCGGCGCAGCGCCAGATAGAGGCCGCCGGCGAGCGCCGCCGCCAGCGAGTACGCGGCCAGCTCCGAGACGTTCGGCGCGCCCGGCCAGAAGACCGCCGCCAGCTGCCGGTGCAGCATCCCGCCGACGATCACCACGAACAGCACCGCGAAGTAGAAGTTCCCGAGCGTCTCACCGCGCTCGCGATGCGCCGACCGGGTCCGGCGTACCCACCGCCGCACCGCCGCGACGTCGGTCCGCTCGGTCATGGGGTGTGCAGGTCGGCCATGCCGACCACCGAGGTGCCCGCCGCGGCCGCGAAGACCTCGTCGTGGCTCGCGATCAGGACCGTGCCCCCGTCCTCGAGGTACGCCGCCAGCATCGCGGCCACGCTCGCGCGGCCCTCCGGGTCGAGGCGCTGCTCGGGCTCGTCCAGGATCAGCAGGCGGCTCGGGCGCAGCAGGGTGAGCGCGAGCGTCAGCCGCTGCTTCTGCCCCGACGACAGCGACGGCGGGATCGCGTCCGCGTGCGACGTGAGGCCGAAGCGGCCGAGCGCCTCGTCGATGCCCGCGTCCTGCGGGCCGAGCCCGTGCGCGCGGCACACCAGCTCGGCGTGCTCGCGCGCGGTCAGCCCGGGATACCAGGTCGGCGGCTCGACGGTGGTCGCCACGGCGCGCCAGAACTCCGGCGTGGAGCCGGGCGGCCCGCCGAAGACCTCGACCTCACCGCCGTCGGGCCGCTGCAGGCTGGTGATGCAGCGCAGCAGCGTGGACTTGCCGATGCCGTTCTCGCCGGTGATGCAGACGCCGGCCCCGATCGGCACGGTCAGGTCGACATCGACCAGCACGGGCGTGGAGCCGTAGCTCACCGACAGGCCGCGGACCTCGATCGCGGAATGATCCACCGGCTGACGCTAGCAAAGAGGGTCAGGGGCGGCGGCCGTACAGGAGCTTCACCGCCTTGACGATGCGCCGCACCTGCGCGGGGGTGCGCTCGAACGTCATCGAGGGCAGCAGCGACGGCCCCCGGCGTACGGTGATCGACTTGGGCACGCCGAACTCGCGCAGCCCGTCGTCGCCGTGGATGCGGCCGAAGCCCGAGTCGCCGACGCCGCCGAACGGCAGCGTGGCCATGCCGACGAAGGTCAGCGTCGAGTTCACCGCGACCATGCCGGCCTTCAGCCGCCGGGCGATCCGCACGCCGTTCGCCTTGCCGAAGACCGCGCCGCCCAGGCCGTACGGCAGCGCGTTCGCCCGCCGCACGGCCTCGTCGGCGTCCGTGACCTTGGTGATGGTCAGCGTGGGACCGAACGTCTCCTCCCGGATCGCCGCCGATTCCTCGGGTACGTCGACCAGCACGGTCGGCGCCACGCTGGGCGGCTGCACCGCGCCGGCGCCGCCCAGGACCGCGCGGCCGCCCGAGGCGAGGGCGCCGTCGATGTGTCGCCGGACCACGTCGAGCTGACCGGGCATCGTCATCGGGCCGATGTCCTCACCGAGCTTGAGCTTGCCCGCCTTGGCCACCACGGCCTCCACGAACGCGTCGTAGACGGGCGCCACGGCGTACACCCGCTCGATGCCGATGCAGGTCTGCCCGGCGTTCGTCATGCCGCCCCACACGGCGGCCTCGGCCGCGGCGCTCACGTCCGCGTCGGCGTCGACGATCAGCGCGTCCTTGCCGCCCGCCTCGATGAGCACCGGGGTCAGGGTCTCCGCACAGGCGGCCATGACCTTCTTCGCGGTGGCGGTGGAGCCGGTGAAGGCCAGCTTGCCGATCCCCGCCCGGCACAGCGCGGCGCCGACGTCGCCGAGCCCGTGCACCACCTGCAGCACCGGCTGCTCCGGTACGACCTCCGCGAACGTGTCGACGATCCACTGACCCACCACGGGCGTGTACTCGCTCGGCTTGAGCACGACGGCGTTGCCGGCCGCGAGCGCCCCGGAGATCGGGCCGAGCGGCGTGAGGATCGGGTAGTTCCAGGGGCCGATGACGCCGACGACCCCGTACGGCTGGTACTCCAGGTGCCCGGAGTGCTCAGCCAGCAGCAGCCGCATCTTCGTCCGGCGCGGCCCGAGCACCCGCTTGGCGTTGCGCGCGGCCCAGTCGATGTGCTCGATCGCGGCGGCGGCCTCCACGATCGCGTCGGCCGGCGGCTTGCCCGTCTCGGTGTGGGTGAGCTCGGCCAGCTCGTCGATGCGCTCGGCGAGCAGCGCCCGCCACCGCAACAGCCGGGTCCTGCGCTCGTCGAATCCCAGGGCCGCCCACCAGGCGCCGGCCGCGCGGGCCCTCCGGACGGCCGACGCGACGTCGTCCGGGCCGGAGATGGGTACGCGCCCTGCCTCGGCGCCGGTCGCGGGGCTGGTCGAGATGAGGACGCCGTCCTCGACCACGGGCATGCCGGGAGTACGCGTAGCCGTCATGAACGCGAGTCTAAGTCGCGTTCGGCGTTACGCGCCTCACACGTACGCTTGATCTGTGAGCCCCCGCCGGAATCGTGCCCGCCGCGACGCGACCTCGTTCATGCCGGACGAGCGCGTACGCCGGGGCGTCGAGGGCGTCCAGCAGTACCAGGACGGCGAGTGGATGGTCCGCTCGATCTTCGGCGGGGCCGCCGTCAAGACGTACCGCTGCCCGGGCTGCCTGCAGGACATCCGTCCCGGCGTCGCGCACATTGTCGCGTGGCCCGCGGACGAGCGCGGTGACGCCTCCGACCGCCGACACTGGCACACCGGATGCTGGCGGGCGCGCGACCGGCGCGGCCCGGCCGTGGAGCGCTCGCGGAACGCGCCCCGCTATGGGTAAGGATGGTCAGCGTGACCGCTGCGATTCGAGCCAACTCCATCCTTCCCGCACACCGGGAGGACATCGAGCTGCACACCGCCGACGGCCTGCGGCTGGTCGGTGAGCTGGCCCGCCCGCTCGACCGCGACCCGGTCGCCACGCTGGTCTGCCTGCACCCGCTGCCCACCCACGGCGGCATGATGGACAGCCACGTCTTCCGTAAGGCCGCCTGGCGCCTGCCCGCCCTCGCCGGCCTGGCCGTCCTGCGGTTCAACACCCGCGGCACCTCCAGCGTGCGCGGCACCAGCGAGGGCACCTTCTCCGGCGCGGTCGACGAGAAGTACGACGTCGCCGCCGCGATCGAGTACGCCGAGTTCCACGACCTCCCGGACATCTGGCTCGTCGGCTGGTCGTTCGGCACCGACCTCACGCTGATGCACGGCCTCGACCCGGGCATCAGCGGCGCGATCCTGCTCTCCCCGCCCCTGCGCTTCTCCGGGCCCGAGCACCTGGCGGCCTGGGCGGCGGACGGGAAACCGGTGACCGCGCTCGTCCCCGAGTTCGACGACTACCTGCGTCCCGCCGAGGCCGTCGAACGGTTCCAGGCGATCCCGCAGGCCGAGGTGGTCGGCGTCCCGGGCGCCAAGCACCTGTGGGTCGGCGACGCCGAGAAGGTCCTCGACGAGATCGTGCGCCGGGTCGCCCCCGGCGTGCCGGTGCCGCTGCCGCGCGAATGGGACGGGCCGATGGAGTCGGGCGACATGAACGCGTACGCCGACCGTACCGTCGCCGCCTTCTCGGACGTCCCCGTCCCGAAGCCGCTCGCCCAGGACACGCCCTAACCCCGGTAGAGCTCCACCGGGAGGTACAGCCCCTGCCGGGCGGCGCGCATGGCGGCCATCGTGCGGGAGCCGGCGTCGAGCTTCGCCATCACGTGCTCGACGTGGGAGATCACCGTACGCGGGCTGACGAACAGGGCGGCCGCGATGCGGGCGTTGGACCAGCCCTCCACCAGCCCGCCCAGCACCTCCAGCTCGCGCCGCGTGAGCCCGTGCAGCGGCGGGGCGGTGGCCACCAGGAGCACGGCACGGAAGGTGCCGGGCGCGACGGCGGCGCACGACAGTGCGGTGACCCGCACCAGCTCGCCGGTGCGGATGCCGGCGTCCACCGGATACAGGAACGACGTGCAGGCGCCGTCACGTTCCAGCCGGGCGGCGGCGACGTCCGCCACGGCGGACCCGGGGTGAACCACCGGATGGCCGGCGCGCCCCGGCAGGGGCTCTATCCGCCCGGAACGGGTCAGGACAGCGGCGGCGTCGGCCTCCCCGACGATGCCGGCGATCGTGCGGACGGACCGCAGGGGGTCGAGCGCGGCGGCGATCAGCGGCAGCACCCGCTGCAGCAGCGCGCACGCCTCGTCGCTCGCCGGCGTGACATCGCCGCTTTTGAACCACAGCAGCCCGAGACAGCGGCCGTCGGGTGTGATCAGCCCCGCGCCGAGGCCCTCGCGGAACCCCGCCGGCTGCAGATGCTCGGCCCACGTGGGCAGCTCCATCGGGGCCACCGGCAGATCCTTCACCCGCATCGGGCGTGCGGCGCGCAGGAGGGAGGCGCGCTCTATCTCGTCGACGAAGGTGCTGCTGTCGAGGTACTGATGGATCGGCTCGTAGCCGCGCCGCGCGACCGGCACCTGCACCCGCCGCTCGGCATCGAAGAGCGAGATCAGAGCCGCGTCGAAGCGGTACACCCGGCGCAACGGCTCCAGGAGGGCCAGCGCGCGCTCCTCGGCCGCGCCGCCGACAGCCGCCACGGCGGCGATCTGCGCCACCGTGCCTTCCGGATCGACCGGTGCCACGCCACCATCACCGTCCCGGGACCCACCAACCTCCGAGCGACGGCCCGAGCGTAGTGCCTGTTCCGGACCCCGGCGACGCTCGTCACCGCCGCGGGTGACGCAGGCCGGCCCCCAGGGGGACCGGACGTGGCGTCCACGCGGCGGTGAGCCTGAGCCAGGCGCCCCGGCAGCCCATGAGGCCGAGCATCTCGGTCAGAACGGGGCTGTCGGCGATGAGCGCGACGTCGTAGCCGCGCGCGGCCCATTCCGCGTACAGCGCGATCACCGCCCGGGCGCCGGCCACGTCGACGAACGTGAGCCCGGAGAGGTCCAGCCTCACCCGTACGGTCCCGCTCCGGACCGGCATCGCGTTCGCCTGCGACGAGAGCTCCGGGGCGACCGCGTGATCGAGCTCTCCGCACAGGCTCACCGTGACCACGCCGGGGCGGCCGGACAGGGCGAGCACGAGGAAGTGATGACGGCTCCCGGCCGGGGCATTTTCCAGGAAGACTCGGCGAACTCCTTACGACCAGAGTTCCCCGAGCCTGCCAGCACGGCAGGGGCCGGCACATCGGAAGAAATGCCGAGAACGAGCGGCGGGCGCCTCAGCTCACTTCGTCTCCATGCTGGGGTTGACCACTTCCCGGACGATCAGCTGGATCGCCGCCACCAGCGGGATGGCGATCAGCGCGCCGATCACGCCGAACAGGCCGACGCCCAGCAGGGCGGCGGTCACCGCGGCCACGTCGCTGACCTTCACCGAGCGGCGCATCACGTTCGGGTAGATCAGGTAGTTCTCCACCTGCTGGTAGATGATGAAGAACACGAGGCAGGCGATGCCGTGCGGCAGCGAGTCCGCGAAGCCGACCAGGCTCACGATGACCGCGCCCAGCGTCGCGCCGATCTGCGGGATGAGGTCGCACACCGCCACCACCACGGCCAGCGCGAACGGATAACCCAGCCCCAGGATCATGGCGAACACCCAGGTGGAGATGCCGGCCAGCACGGCGATGGCCAGCGCACCCACCATGTACGCGCCGACCTTCGTCAGGATCTCGTCGGTCAGCAGCCGCACCCGGTGCCGCCGCGACGCCGGGACCAGCCCGTACGCCGCCTCCTTGATCCGCTCGAACGCGGCCATGAAGTAGATGGTCAGCACCAGCACGGTCAGGACGTTGAAGATCGTGCCGAACAGCAGCTTCGCGCCGCCGACCACTCCGCCGAGCGCGTTCGTGACCGTACCCGGGTTGAGTGCGCTGCCCAGCTTCGTCGCGATGTCGTACCGCTCGACCAGGTCGTTGATCGTCTGATTGCGCTGCAGGCTCTGGATGTAGCCCGGCAGGTTCCCGACCAGCTCACCGGTCTGGGTGACCAGCGGCGGGATGAGCGCGACGACACCCCCGCACAGCAGCAGCACGACGGTCAGCGAGACCACGGTGACGGCCAGCCAGCGGGGCAGGCCCCAGCTGCGCAGCCGCACGATCGCCGGGTTCAGCCCGATCGCCAGGAACATCGCCACGAAGATCAGCACGAGGATCGAGGCGGCGTTGCGCAGGCCCAGGAAGATCCCGTACGCGACCAGCACGCCGAGCCCGCCCAGCAGGCCGATGAGGAACGGGTTGCGCCGGTTCAGCGGGGGACCGGGCGCCCCGAAATCGCCGCTGACGAGCTCCGCAGCCGCCGCGTCCCCCAGCCTGCCGGCGCCGCCCTCTGACGTGCGGGCGCTGCCCGTGGCGGCCGGGCCGCCCTCCGGCGTGCTGCTTTCTGAGGTGCGCGCGGCAGCCGCGCTGCTTTCCGGATCGCGGGCCACGGCACCGGGCGCCGCCGCCGTCATGCCCGGTGCATCCGCCGGCACCGGGTCCGGGTCGACGGCGCGCGTCGCGTCCGTGGCGGGTGCGGGGACCGGCGTCGCGGGAACCTCGTCGGGACGGGGCTCGTCAGCCGTCACCGTTACCTCCACTCGCGTCCGGGGAGGTCACCCACGCGGCGACCGGAGATCCCGGCGGGCAATGTATCGGTCGGGCC
Source organism: Nucisporomicrobium flavum (assembly GCF_016464385.1). GTDB lineage: Bacteria > Actinomycetota > Actinomycetes > Mycobacteriales > Micromonosporaceae > Actinoplanes > Actinoplanes flavus_A. The sequence goes on from NZ_JADMLH010000004.1 coordinate 247,728, forward strand.
GTATGACCCGCCACCCGCCGGGCGGCGTGTCCGCTGGTCAGTCGGCGTCGGCGCCGACGCGGGTGGTGGAGGACGGGCGGGAGGTCACCTTGGCGGAGGCGGTGACCTTCGCCGGGGTCGCGGCCGGTGCCGGGCCCGCCTTGTCCTGCGGCTGGCCGGCCGCGGCGACCGGGGAAGCCTGCGGCGCCACCGTCGCGGTCCCGGTGGCCGGTGCGGCGGCGTTGCCGCCGGCCGGGGCAGCGGTCGCGCTTCCGGCGGCCGGAGCCGCCGCGGCCTGGGCTGGGTTCGACGTGGCCTGGGCCGGGTTCGGCCTGGCCTGGGCCGGGTTCGGCGTGGCCGGGGCGGGAGCCGGAGTCGCCGCGCGTGCGGTGTCCGGGGCGTCGTCCTCGTCGTCGGGCGAGGCCGCCGCCGCGAGCACAGCCGCCGCGGCCAGCTCGGCGACGCGCTTGGCCTCCTTCTGCACCTGGCGGCGTACGTCGGTGGCGTGGCGCTGGGCGGCCTCACCCGCGCGCTTGGCCTCCGCCACGTGCTGGAGTTCGGTCTCGAGTTCGCGCTGCACCTCGGCCAGTCGCTGCTGGACGCGGTCCGCCTCGCGCTCGGCGGAACGGGCCTGCTCCTCGGCGTCGGCGAGCCTCTTCTCCGCCGCGGTGACCTTGGCCTGGGCCGCCTCGAGGTCGCGGGCGGCCACGGCCGCCTTCTCCTGGTGGCCGGCGATCTCCTTGCGGACCGCGGTGGCCTGCTCGTCGGAGCGGCGCAGGACCTCCTCGGCGTACTTGTCGGCCTCGCTGCGCAGGTCGGCGCACTGCTTCTCGGCGGCGGCGCGCATCTGGCCGAGCTCCTGGACGACCTCCTGGCGGCGCTCGCCGACCTCGCGCTCGACGGTGGCGCGGAGCTCCTTGAGCTGCCGGTCCGCCTCGGCGCGCAGCTGGGCGATCTCCTGCTGGGCCTTGTCGCGCAGCGCCTTGATCTCCTGGTCGGCCTGGACCCGCGTGGACTTGGCGTAGCCGTCGGCCTCGGAGCGGATCCGCTGCGTCTCCTGGGCGGTGCGCTCGCTGAGCTGCTGGGCCTCGGCGCGGGCGCGGGAGAGGATCGCTTCCGCCTCGGCGCGCATCTGCTCGGCACCCTGGCGGGTCGCGGCGACGGCCTTCTCGGCGGCGGCGCGGCGGGCGGCGTCGACCTTCTCCTCCTCGGCCCGGCGGGCGGCGAGGGCGATCTCGAAGTCGCGGATGCCGTTGTGCGCGTGCGCTTCGGCCTCGGCGCGGATGCGCTCGGCCTCGGCGAGGCGGGCGGCGATGTCGTCGGTGGCCGAGCTCTTGATGTCCGCGGCGACTTCCTCGGCCTTGGCGAGGATCTCCTCGACCTTGGGGCCCAGGTGGCGGAAGGACACCTCGGCGCCGACACCAGGGTTGCGGCGGGCCTGCGCCAGCTCCTGCTGCAGCCGGTCGAGCTGGCCCATCATCGCCTGGTTCTGCAGCTGGGCGCTGTCGCGCTCGCTGATCAGCGTGGCGATCTCCGTCTCCGCGCGGGCGACGTAGCGCTCGACCTGTTTCTTCTCGTAACCCCGCAGGGCGGTCTCGAAGCTGGGCTCCGGAGGGGTCTCCCCGCCGAGGCCGAAGATTTCACCGCCGTGCGACATGCTGTCCATCCTCACATACGCCTCGTCCCGTGACGGGCCGATACACACCGGCCTGGCCGGGACTGTGCGTCTGGTCGTGGTTTCCACCCACCCGCCCGAAACGGGTGGAGCATTTGTCCGTGCTCAGGCTACGCGGGGAAAACCAGCGGGCCGTACCGGAGGTGCTCCGGTACGGCCCGCTCACACGTCTTCGCACAGCCGGCCCGGTCCCTTAACCGTTGCGCACCGCCCGGGGTGGCGCAACCGGGGACCGAGTGGTGAAAAACTCAGCTCGTCTTCGCCGCAACTTCCGGCTTGTCCGCGTCCGCGCCGTCCTCGGCGGCACGCTGCGCCGGGGCTTCCGGTGCGGCGGCCTCGGCGCCCTTGGCCTGGGCCTGCACCGTCTCGACCGCCTTGGCCGCGGCACCGCCGACCGTGGGGACCAGGCCGGAGAGACCGGACAACATCTGGCCGAGCTGGTTGGTGACGGCGTCCTTCTGACGGGTGAGGTCCTCGACCTCGCGGCGGGCGGCCTGCGTGGTGAGCTCAGCCTCCGTGCGCGCATCGCTCAGCAGGCGCTGTGCCTCGCTGCGCGCCTCGGTGACGGTCTTGTCCGCGTGGGCGCGGGCCTTCTCCACGGTCTCGACCGCGTGCCGCTCGGACTCGACGCGGCGGGTCTCGGCGCGCTGCTCGATCTCCTTGGCGCGGTCCTCGGCGGCGCGGGCGCGCTCCTCGGCCTCGGACACCATCTTCTGCGTCGCGTTGACCTGGGCGGCGTGCCGCTCGGACTCCTCGCGCTCGGCCTTCTCCCGGCGCTCGGCGATCTCCAGCGCGAGGGCCTGCAGGTCCTTGTCGCGCTTGTCCCGGGCGTCGGTCAGCATCTTGGTCGCCTCGGCGCGCTTCTCCTCGGCCTCCCGGGCCGCCTTGGCGCGCAGCTGGGTGATCTCCCGCTCGGCGGTCGCCCGCAGCGAGGCCACCTCCCGCTCGACGGTCGACTTCAGCTCGGCGACCTCGTGCGCGGTGACCGTACGCAGCTGCTTGGTCTCGCGGTCGGCGTCGGAGCGCAGCGTGTCGGCCTCGCGCCGGGCCTGCACCCGGGCCTCGGCGGCCTCGCGCTCGGCGTGCGTCCGGACCTGCCCCGCCTCGCGCTCCGCCGTCGCCTTCATGGCGGCCGCCTCGGCACGAGCCTTGTCCGTGATCTCACGCGCCTCGAGCCGCGCCGCGGAGAGGATGCCCTCGGACTCCCGCTTGGCCTCGCTACGGTGGTCGTTCGCCTGCTCCTCGGCCAGCCGCAGGATCTGCTCCACCCGGGTGCCCAGCCCGGACAGGGTCGGCCGATTGTTCTCCTCGAGCAGCTTGTTGCTGTCCGCGAGCTTCTGCTCGAGCGCGTTCAGGCGCTGCTCGGCCTGCCGCAGCCGGCGCTGCGCGTCGTTCATCCGCTGCTCGGCCTCGCCGCGGGCCTGCTCGGACTGGTTCAGGGCGGCGACCAGCCGGCCGAGGTGGGCGTCCACCTGCCCGCGGTCGTATCCACGCAGGACAACAGTGAAGTCGTGCTGCGAGTTTGCGGTTTCGAAGAACGCGAGATTGGCATCCTGCTGCTGGGGCATTGCGACATACTGGCAGACCCCCCAGGGGGCTACGCAAGAGCGTACGGGCCGGGTATTCCGGCCTAAGATCACCTTCGACCTGGCTGTCGAGCCCTCGTCGGCCGTTCGGCCAGCACCCCCTAAGGGGCCGCCCGCGCAGCGTCGCCACGCCGCTACCTGCTGTGCAGCCAAGGTGCGGAAGATCGTCTCACACGGGGGGCGTGCGGCGCTCCTCGATGGCCTCGATCCTGCCAGTACGCAGCCATTGCGTGGGGACTATTCACCCGCAAGGCGTACGAAACAGGCGACGCGCGCGGTCAGGCGGGCCGGCTGGGCTCCACCAGCTCGACGAGCACCCCGCCGGCGTCCTTCGGGTGCACGAAGTTGATCCGCGACCCCGCCGTGCCCCGCCGCGGCTCGTCGTAGAGCAGCCGCAGCCCGCGAGCGCGCAACGCGGCCGAGGCCTCCTCGACGTCGCGCACCGTGTACGCCAGCTGCTGGAGCCCCGGCCCGTTGCGGTCCAGGAACTTCGCGATCGCCGAGTCGGGTCGCAGCGGCGCGAGCAGCTGGATGCGGGCGCCCTCACCGTCGGGACCGGCGGCGATCATGGCCTCGCGGACGCCTTGTTCCTCGTTCGTCTCCTCGTGCACGCAGCGCATGCCGAAGGCGCGGTCGTAGAAGGCGATGGCCTCGTCGAGGTCGGCGACGGCGATCCCCACGTGATCGACGCGCAGGAGGCCTACCGGCGGCAAGGATTCCATGTCGGAGAGTGTGACATTCTCGCTCTCGTCCCCGCTGGGTGACGTAACCGTCATCCGGCTAGTCTGACCTAACCATCGTTCAGGCGTCACGGCCGGTCCCATGAGGGCACAGTCGTGCCCCCGGACAACGCCACTTGAAGCGACCACGCCACCCGAAAGCGAAGCTCCCGTGACCAGTTCGGTGATCGTCAGCGGCGCCCGTACCCCGATGGGCCGCCTCCTCGGCAACCTCAAGAACGTTCCGGCCACCGCCCTCGGCGGTTACGCGATCGCCGCGGCGCTCGAGCGCGGCGGGGTACGCCCGGAGCAGGTCCAGTACGTGATCATGGGCCAGGTGCTGCAGGCGGGTGCCGGGCAGATCACCGCTCGGCAGGCCGCGGTCGCCGCGGGCATCCCGATGTCCACGCCGGCGGTGACCGTCAACAAGGTGTGCCTCTCCGGCCTCGACGCGATCGCGCTGGCCGACCAGCTGATCCGCGCCGGCGAGTTCGACATCGTGGTGGCCGGCGGCATGGAGTCGATGACCAACGCGCCGCACCTGATGCTGGGTCAGCGGCAGGGCAAGAAGTACGGCGACATCCTGGTGCGCGACCACACCGCGTACGACGGCCTGATGGACCCGTGGGACGGCATCTCCATGGGTGAGTCGACCGAGCGCAGCGGCAAGGACCTCGGCATCTCGCGCGCGGAGCAGGACGCGTTCGCCGCGCTCAGCCACCAGCGGGCCGCCGCCGCCCAGCGCAACGGGCACTTCGCCGACGAGATCGTCCCGGTCAAGGCCGGGCTGCGCGGGGTCGACGAGGTGGTCGACACCGACGAGGGGGTACGCCCCGACGCCACCGCCGAGTCGCTGGGCAAGCTGCGCCCGGCGTTCGCGAAGGACGGCACCATCACCGCGGGCAGCGCGTCCCCGATCTCGGATGGCGCCGCGGCCGTCGTGGTGATGAGCCGGACGAAGGCGGAGGAGCTCGGTCTGACCTGGCTCGCCGAGGTCGGCGCGCACGGCAACGTCGCGGGGCCGGACAGCTCGCTGCAGGCCCAGCCGGCCAACGCGATCAAGCACGCGCTGGCCAAGGAGGGCCTGACCGTCGCCGACCTCGACCTGATCGAGATGAACGAGGCGTTCGCGCAGGTCGTGATCCACTCGATGCGTGAGCTGAAGGTCAACGAGGACATCGTCAACGTCAACGGCGGCGCGATCGCGCTCGGTCACCCGATCGGCATGTCCGGCGCCCGGCTGGTGCTGACCCTCGCGCTGGAGCTCCAGCGCCGCGGCGGCGGCGTCGGCGCGGCCGGCCTGTGCGGCGGCGGCGGGCAGGGTGACGCTCTGATCATCAAGGTGCCCGCGGCATGAGCGAGGGCGCTGCGGCGTCCAAGGGGGCCAGGCGCCGGGACGTCCCGACGCTCGTCGCGCGGGCGCGTGAGGGCGACCCGAGGTCCGTCGCGCGCCTGATCAGCATGGTCGAGGACGGCGACCCGAAGCTCGCCGAGGTCGCCGCCGCCCTTGCGCCGTACGCCGGCCGCGCCCAGGTCGTCGGCCTCACCGGCTCACCCGGGGTCGGCAAGTCGACCACCACGAACGAGCTGGTGCGCGCCCTGCGTACGGCCGGCCGCCGGGTCGGGGTGCTCGCGGTCGACCCGTCCAGCCCGTTCACCGGCGGCGCGATCCTGGGCGACCGCGTCCGCATGCAGGAGCACACCACCGATCCCGGCGTGTACATCCGGTCCATGTCGAGCCGGGGTCAGCTGGGCGGGCTGTCGGCCGCCACGCCGCAGGCCGTCCGCGTCCTGGAGGGCGCCGGGTGTGACGTGGTGCTGGTGGAGACGGTCGGTGTCGGCCAGGCCGAGGTGGAGATCGCCTCGCTGGCCGACACCACGCTGGTGCTGCTCGCGCCCGGGATGGGCGACGCCATCCAGGCCGTGAAGGCGGGCATCCTGGAGATCGCCGACGTCTTCGTGGTCAACAAGGCCGACCGGCCCGGCGCGGACGCCACGTACCGCGACATGCAGGGAATGCTGAGCCTCGGCGAGCGCGGTGCCGGTGACTGGCGGCCGCAGGTCGTGCGGGCCACCGCGGTCCGGGGCGAGGGCATCGACGACGTGGTGGCGGCCATCGAGAAGCACCGGGCGTGGCTGGAGAAGTCCGGCACGCTGCGGGCCGTGCACGAGAAGCGGGCCGCCGTCGAGGTCGAGGCGATCGCGCTCGGCACGCTGCGTGCGCGCATGGGCAACCTCCGCGAGGGTACGGCCCTCAGCAAGCTGGCCGCCCAGGTGGCGGACGGCGAGCTGGATCCGTACGCGGCCGCCGAAGCCCTGCTGTCCGAGCTCGGGACGAATACATAGGGGATTCACAGCTGTGCGCCTCAACCCGGCCGCCGCAGCGCCGATGGGAGGAATCGGCATCCCGCGCTCCGGCGGGTAGCAGGACCGGGATCGAGGTGGCCATGGTGCGGCGGCCTCTCGCGCGCCTTCGGCGGGCCGATCCGTTGCTCGTCGCCCTCGTCTTCCTGCTCGTGGCCACGGTGGTCGGCTTCGGTTCCGGTGCGGGTCCGACTGCTGCCCACGTCACGGCGTTCTGGTTGCTGATGATCGCGGTGCAGGTGCCCTTCGCCGTGTCGGCCTGGCGGGTGTCGGGTCACCCGGCGTCCTCGGACCCGAGGGGCGCCGCCGGGCGCGCCATGTGGCGGCTGTTCTCGGTGGCCGGCGCGGTGCTGGTGCTCGGCAACGTCGTGCAGGTGGGCTTCGTGCTGCGCGACCCCCTGTCCGTAGGCGCGGCGATCGGCTCAGACTTCCAGTACGGCTCCCTCGCGCTCGCCATGGCCTTGATCGTCGTCGGTCTGCTGCGCTATCCGATGGGCGACATGGGCGCCGCCCAACGCTTACGGATGCGCATCGACGGAGCCACGGTGATGGCGGCGGCGACCACGTTCGGGCTGTGGGTCCTCGAGCTTCCACCGGGTCCGCGGGACGCCGGCTGGTTCCTGGACACGGCGACCCTCATGCTCGTCCAGCCCGGCCTGTTCCTGGTCGCCGTCTTCGCCGTCGTGAAGATCGTGCTGGGCCGTCAGCCGGCGTTCGTGCGGACCGCCGGAATCCTGAGCGGCACCGCCGCCGGGTTGCAGGCGCTGCTGCAGGCCGTGCCGGTCCCGTACTACGTCGCGCCCGCCACCATGACCTGGCTGTTCGCGGGGAATGTACTGGTCTGCGGCCTGATCGCGATCGGCGCGCGGATCCAGGAACGGTCGGTGCGGGCCGGTCCACCGCCGGCTCCACGGGGTGCGAAGCGGCCGTACAGCCTGCTGCCGTACGCGGCCATGGCGGCCGTCTGGCTGCTCGCCGCCGCCGTCCTGGCGCTGCACGGGCTGGACCTGCGGGCCTGGGTGGTGGTGGCGGGGGCCAACGTGACCACCGCGCTGGTCGTCGCCCGGCAGGTGGCGGCGTTCCGGCACATCGCGGAGCTGCTGCGGGAACGCGACGAGCTGACCGCCCAGCTCACCGAGATGGCCTACCACGACGCGCTCACCAAGCTCGCCAACCGCGGCCTGTTCATGCAGCGGCTGGCCGACGGGCTGGCGGCCGGCCCGGTCACGGTGTTCCTCATCGACCTGGACGACTTCAAGCCGGTCAACGACGCGCACGGGCACGCCACCGGCGACCGGCTGCTCATCGAGGTCGGCCGGCGGCTGCGGGGCTGCGTCCGCGCCGGCGACACGGTGGCCCGCCTCGGCGGCGACGAGTTCGCCGTGCTGATCCTGGACGTCTCGGACGACCGGCGCCGGCAGGTGGCCGACGACCTCGCCCGGGCGTTGCGGGGAACCGCCCGGGTCGGCGCGGTGGAGGTGCCGCTGAGCGCGAGCATCGGCATGGCCGTCGGGCGCGACGGCGGGCAGGACCCGGACAGCCTGCTGCACGCGGCCGACATGGCGATGTACGCCACCAAGGAGCACCGGCGCCACCTGCCCACCGGTAACCGTCAGTGATATTGGTGCGGCAAGGAGTAACTCGTCTTTTCCGCCAGGGTTGACGACGCGTTCCCGCTGGTAGCCTTGCCGCCCTCTGGCCAGGAGGAACTCCATGCGTACGAGACTGTTCGCCCTCGCCGCGGTCGCCGCGACCGCGCTCTCCGGCATGTCCGCATGCACGGACAGTGACGACGGGGACGGCGGCGCCGCCTCGGGCGGCGGCACCCGCGCCGGGGCCGGCGCCGGCAAGGTCGGCGTGATCCTGCCGGACACCACCACCTCGCAACGCTGGGGCACCGACGACCCGAAGCTGCTGCAGGCTGCCTTCGACGCGGCCGACGTGCCGGTCGACATCCAGAACGCCCAGGGTGACAAGGCCCAGTTCCAGCGGATCGCGGACAGCATGATCGCCGGTGGCGTGAAGGTGCTGATGATCGTGAACCTGGACTCGGCGACCGGCAAGGTCGTTCTCGACAAGGCCAAGGCCGAGGGCGTCCGGACCATCGACTACGACCGGCTCACCCTCAACGGCGGCGCGGACTACTACGTCAGCTTCGACAACGAGCAGGTCGGCGTGCTGCAGGGGCAGGGCCTGGTGCGCTGCATGGGTGGGGGCGCCACGGCCGGCGCCGAGCCGCCGATGATCGCCGACCTGAACGGCTCGCCGACCGACAACAACGCCTCCCAGTTCAAGGAGGGTTACGACTCGGTGCTGCAGCCCAGGTACGACAGCGGCGAGTACCTCAAGGGTCCCGACCAGTCCGTCGAGGACTGGGACAACAAGGAGGCCGGCGTGGTCTTCCGGGAGATGTGGGAGCAGACCAACAAGAACATCGACGGCGTTCTGGCCGCCAACGACGGCCTGGGCAACGCCGCGATCTCGATCCTCAAGAAGGACGGCATGAACGGCAAGATCCCGGTCACCGGCCAGGACGCCACCGTTCAGGGCCTGCAGAACATCCTCGCCGGCGACCAGTGCATGACCGTGTACAAGCCGATCAAGAAGGAGGCCGACGCGGCGGCGGACCTGGCGATCCGGCTCTACCGCGGCGAGCGGCCGACCACCGGCGACCGGGTGAAGGACCCGGAGTCGGGCGCGTACGTGCCGGCCGTGCTGCTGGACCCGCTGCCGATCGCCAAGAAGGACATCAACCTGGTGATCAAGGACGGCTTCGTCGAGAAGAAGGCCGTCTGCGCCGGGCGGTTCGCCCCGCTCTGCCGCGACGCCGGGATCAAGTAACCGGGTCCCGTTCGCCCGCCGCCGCTCGCCAGGGCACCCGGTCGATCGCCACGAACGCGAGCCCGAGCAGCCAGAACGCCACCGCGAAGAACACCGCGCTCAGCGAGACCCCCGCGTAGCCCAGATCGGTGACGTCGATGAACGGGTACGGGTACGTGTGCGTGATCAGCCCGCGGACCAGCGCGAAGCCGAGGTAGCCGAGCGGGAAGGCGAGCCAGAAGGCGGCGTACCGCCAGCGGAACCTGCGGCGCTCGTCGAAGATCAGCCAGTCCAGCACGGCGAGCAGCGGGACGACCGTGTGCAGCAGCTGGTTGCCGACCGCCTCGGCGGGGGTGCGATCGACCGGGCCCATCGAGAAGCCGCTCGCCGGGTTCGCGAGCACCAGGTGGTACACGAGGCCGGTGATCGCCACGTACAGCGTGACCGCGCCCTTGAGCGCCGGCCGGTCGATCGGTCCGCGGAAGGCGGCCCAGCCGGCGAAGAGGCCGTACGCCACATTGCTCTGGATCGTGAAGTAGGGCAGCAGGCCGGACACGGTGGCGGCCCCGGCCGCCGTCAGCGCCACACCGGCGATGACGGCGACCAGGGCCGTGATCCGCAGAAATCTCACGAGGGAAAGCTACCGCCCGGTAGTTCAGCAGGCGGCGTCGGTGCCCGCCACGTTCACCGCGGTCCAGGCCTTCTGCACGGCCTTGTACTCGGTGCCGCAGCGGCCGTACAGGTCGGTCGCCGCGGAGAGGGTGTACCCGCGGGCCTTCGCGTACGTCGTGCTCGAGGTGAAGTAGGTGGTCAGCGCCCGGTACCAGATGGCCGCCGCCTTGGCCCGGCCGATGCCGGTGACCGCGCCGGCGGAGCCGCACACCGGGGAGGTGCCGTACGCGGTGGCGCCGGTGCCCTCCGCCAGGTTGAAGAAGAAGTGGTTGCCGACGCCCGAGGAGTAGTGCACGTCGACGCTCTTCGTGCTGGTCGACCAGCAGTTCTGGCTGCCGCGGCCGTCCAGCGACGGGTTGTACATGTAGCGCAGCGGCGTGCCGTTGCCGTTGATGTTGATCTTCTCGCCGATCTGGTAGTCACCGGGGTCGCTGCTGTTGCCGGCGTAGAACTCGACCATCGTGGCGAAGATGTCGGAGGTCGCCTCGTTGAGGCCGCCGGACTCGCCCGAGTAGGTCAGGCCGGCGGTGCGCTCGGTGACGCCGTGGGACATCTCGTGCGCGGCCACGTCCATGGACACCAGCGGCTTGGCGTTGCCGGAGCCGTCGCCGTACGTCATCTGCGAGCCGTCCCAGAACGCGTTGACGTACGCGTTGCCGTAGTGCACCCGCGACGGCACGCCGGTGCCGTTGTTGAAGATGCCCTTCCGCCCGAACGTCGAGTTGTAGTAGTCGTACGTCTTCGCAGCGCCGTAGTGCGCGTCGACCGCGGCCGACTGGCGGCTGCTCGTGGTGCCCGTACCCCAGACGTTGTCGGCGTCGGTGAACAGCGTGCACGAGCCGGAGGTCCGGTTGTTCATGTCGCAGGTCGTACCGTTGCCGTGCGCCGCGTCCTTGAGGCTGTAGCTGCTCGTCGACACCTGCGTGGTGGTGATGGAGACGGCACCCGAGTAGAGGCTGTTGCCGGTGGCGGTCTCGACGGTGTCCCACGAGCTGAGCACCTTGCCGGTGGTCGCGTCGGTGACGACGTGCAGGCGCGACGGGGTCTGACCGTCCGGGGCCATGCCGGCGACGACCGTCTCGTACGCGAGCGTGCCCGAGCCCTGGGTCGCGTCCACCACCAGCTCCGGCGAGCCGAGGTCGGTGACCGTACCCGTGAAGTGGCTCTTCGCCGCGGCGGCGGCCGATGCGGCGCTGCGCGAGGGCGTGGTGCTCAGCGACAGCGGGGCGGTGAGGCCGACCGACGCGCTGCGCAGGGCCCCGTTCGCGCCGTGCAGCACGAAGTCGCCGCCCAGCACGCGCAGCCCCTGATAGGTACGGCGGTAGCGCACGTGGGTCGTGCCGTCGGCGTCCTTGGCGCTCGCGATGACCGCGAAGGCGTCGGCGGTGCTCGCCTTGACGGCGGCGCGGTGGGCGGAGGGGGACAGGGGATCGGCTGCCGGTGCCGCGTTCGCGGCCTCGGCGCCGGCCAGCAGTCCGCCCAGGAGCAGGGCAGTGCCGACGGCAGCGATGGACTTCTTCACTCGGGGGGTCTCCTGACCGTTGGGGGGAGCGGCGGTGGCCACGCGGTCAGACTTCCGTTGATATGCAGCACTGTGAATATCCTGAAAACGTCATAGCATCGGCGATCACTTCCGTCCGGGGCTTAGCGATCGTTCAGGTTTGTGCCTACGATGGGCGCCATGGACGCAGCCGACATCGCCGCCGGTCGCGAGCGCTGGCAGAAGCGCTACGACGACGCCCGCAAACGGGACGCCGACTTCACCACGCTGTCCGGGACCAGCGTCGATCCCGTCTACGGGCCCGCGCCCGGCGACACCGTCGAGGACTTCGACCGCATCGGCTGGCCGGGCGAGTTCCCGTACACCCGGGGTCTCTATCCGACCGGTTACCGCGGACGGACCTGGACCATCCGGCAGTTCGCGGGCTTCGGCAACGCCCAGCAGACCAACGAGCGCTACAAGATGATCCTGGCCGCCGGCGGCGGCGGGCTGAGCGTCGCGTTCGACATGCCGACGCTGATGGGCCGCGACTCCGACGAGCCGCAGTCGCTCGGCGAGGTCGGGCACTGCGGCGTCGCGATCGACTCGGCCGCCGACATGGACGTGCTGTTCGACGGCATCAACCTGCAGGACGTCACGACCAGCATGACGATCTCCGGCCCGGCCGTGCCGGTCTTCTGCATGTACCTGGTCGCGGCCGAGCGGCAGGGCGCCGACCTCGGCAAGCTCGACGGCACGCTGCAGACCGACATCTTCAAGGAGTACATCGCGCAGAAGGAGTGGCTGTTCGCCCCGGAGCCGCACCTGCGCCTGATCGGCGACCTGATGGAGTACTGCGCCCGGGAGATCCCGCGCTACAAGCCGCTGTCGGTCTCCGGCTACCACATCCGCGAGGCCGGCTCGACCGCTGCGCAGGAGCTCGCGTACACGCTGGCCGACGGCTTCGGGTACGTCGAACTCGGGCTCTCCCGCGGCCTCGACGTCAACACGTTCGCGCCCGGCCTCAGCTTCTTCTTCGACGCGCACGTCGACTTCTTCGAGGAGATCGCGAAGTTCCGGGCGGCCCGCCGCATCTGGGCCCGCCACCTGCGCGACGACTACGGCGCCACCAGCGAGAAGGCGCTCTGGCTCAAGTTCCACACGCAGACCGCCGGGGTGTCGCTCACCGCGCAGCAGCCGGTCAACAACGTCGTGCGTACGGCCGTGGAGGCCCTGGCCGCGGTGCTCGGCGGCACCAACTCGCTGCACACCAACGCCCTCGACGAGACCCTCGCCCTGCCCACGGACGAGTCGGCCGAGATCGCCCTGCGGACCCAGCAGGTGCTGATGGAGGAGACCGGCGTGACCAACGTGGCGGACCCGCTCGGCGGCTCCTGGTACGTGGAGGCGCTGACCGACCGGATCGAGGCCGAGGCGGAGGAGATCTTCGCGCGCATCCGCGACCTCGGCCACGACGGCACGATGACCTCGGGCATCCTGCGCGGCATCGAGGACGGCTGGTTCACCGCGAACATCGCCGAGGCCGCGTTCACCTACCAGCAGGCCCTCGAGAAGGGCGACAAGAGGATCGTCGGCGTCAACGTGCACACCGGCACGGTCGCCAAGGACCTCGAGATCCTGCGCGTCTCGCACGAGGTCGAGGTCGTGCAGCGGCGCGAGCTGGCCGCTCGCAAGGACAACCGTGATCGCGTACGCGTGGAGCAGGCGCTGGCGCGCCTGGTGGAGACCGCCCGCGGCGACGGGAACATGATCCCCGCGATGCTCGACGCGGCCCGGGCCGAGGCCACGCTGGGCGAGATCTGCGGCGCGCTCAAGGACGTCTGGGGCATCTACCGCGAGCCCGCCCGCTTCTAGTTCTTCTCGGGCCGCAGCCCTGTGAGCACGATGTCGAGGTAGCGGTCGGCGGCGGCCTCCGGGTCGCCGCCGCTGCGGGCCGCGTGCTGGATGCCGCAGGTCAGCCGTCTGAAGTCGTCAGGCGTGACGTCCGGGCGTACGACGCCGGCCTCGCGCGCCCGGTCCAGCACCCGCAGCGACGCGGCGCCCAGCTCCCTGCTCAGGTTCTGCGTGTCGACGCACTCGAAGCCCGGCTCCGACAGCACCGCCGCCAGGCTCGCATCGGTGAGCTGCCGGCGTAGCGCCGCCCGGAGCAGGTTCGCGAGGCCCGTGGCGATGTCCGGGTTCTCCGCCGCCGCCCGTGCCTCCGCCACCAGCTCGGTGAAGCTCTCGGTCGCGAGGCCCTCCAGTAGCGACCGGCGGCTGGGGAAGTGCCGGTACACCGTGCCCACGCCCACGCCCGCTTCCTTGGCGATGGCGTTCATCGGCAGCTCCAGGTCGCCGGCCGCGATCCGGGCCCGGGCGGCCGCGAGCGTCTGGGCCCGTACGCGGGCGGAGTCTGCGCGCAAGGTCACAGGCAGAGGATAACCCATCCGCTGCCGTGCTACTGTCGGCTCTTAGCGGATAAAGAATCCGTTCTTTGCGTCCCTGGAGGCACCGATGGCACTCAGCTGGAACTACGACGACATGCCGGACCAGACCGGCCGGACGGTGCTGATCACCGGCGCCAGCAGCGGGCTGGGCCTCGTGCTGGCCGATCGGCTGGCCCGGCGCGGCGCGTCGGTGATCATGGCGGTCCGCGACGTGGCCAAGGGCGAACGGGCCCGCGCCGGGCTGACCGGCGACCTCGAGGTGCGGCAGGTCGACCTGGCCGACCTGGACTCGGTCCGGAGCTTCGCCGAGGGGATGCGCGCCGACCGCCGGCGCATCGACGTGCTCGTCAACAACGCGGGGATCGGCGGCCAGACGCGGGAGCTGACGCGCCAGGGCCACGAGAGCGTGTTCGCCACCAACCACCTCGGTGCATTCGCGCTCACCGGCCTGCTGCTCGACCTGTTCCGGCCCGATCACGATCCGCGCGTCGTGGCGGTCGGGTCCAACCTCTACCGGCGGATCAAGGTGCGTACCGACTTCGAGGACCTGAGCGCCGAGGGTGGATTCTCGCCGGGGACCGCGTACGTGAGGTCCAAGCTGGCGAACATCCTCTTCGGAGCGGAGCTCGACCGCCGGCTGCGCCGGGCGGGCAGCCCGGTGCGTAGCTTCCTGAGCCACCCCGGCATGGCGTCCACCCCGATGCACGACAGCGCCCGGACCTTCGCGCAGCGGGCGATGGTCACGATCGGCGGTGCCCTGTTCAGCCGGCCGGTCGAGCAGGCCGCGCTGCCGCTCGCGTTCGCGGCCACCGACCCGGCCGCCCGGACCGGCGTCTTCCTCGGCTTCGCCCCGCGGAAAAAGGACATCAGGGTGCACTTCGATGCGCTCGTGCCGCCCGCCGACGATCTCGCCCTGGCCGCCCGGCTGTGGCGCATCTCGGAGGAGGCGACCGGGGTGCGCTACCTCGGCGACCCCGTGCTCGCCGAGGGCGACGACCAGCGGCTGTGACGTCCGATATCGCCTGCCCGGCGGCGCGGCGGACACGCGGGAGTGCGTGCGAGACTAGGTAACCATGAGCGACCCACGGACCACTCCGTCGATCTTCACCCGCGGCGCGGTCGATCTCGGCGCGCTGCGCCCGGCGAGCAAGCCCACGCCGTCCGCCCAGGCCGCCTCCGGGCCGGCCGCAGGCGCCGCCGCCACGCCCGCTGCGGGCCCGGCCACCGGCATCCCGGGCGGCTCGCCCGCCGCGGTGATCGACGTGACTGAAGAGAACTTCCAGACGACGGTGCTGCAGCTGTCGATGACGACGCCGGTCATCCTCGACTTCTGGGCCGACTGGTGCGAGCCCTGCAAGCAGCTCAGCCCGATCCTCGAGAAACTGGCCGCCGAGGGCGGCGGCAGCTGGGTGCTCGGCAAGGTCGACGTGGACGCCAACCCGCGGCTGGCACAGGCGCTGCGGGTGCAGGGCATCCCGATGGTGGTCGCGGTCGTCGGCGGCCAGCTCGTCGAGGGCTTCACCGGCGTGCTGCCCGAGGCCGAGGTGCGCCGGTACGTCGACGCGGTGCTCAAGGCCGGCGGCGTGCAGGTCGCCCCGGCGGAGGACCCGCGGATGGACGCGGCCGACGACGCGCTGATGAGCGGCGACCTGGACGAGGCCGAGGCGGCGTACCGGAAGATCCTCGCCGAGTCCCCGCAGGACCGGGCGGCCGAGTCGGGGCTCGCCCAGGTCGAGCTCTACCGCCGGATCGAGGGCGTCGACCCGGCCGCGGTGCTGGCGAAGGCGGCCGCCGACCCCGACGACCTCGACGCGCAGCGGCTCGCCGCGGACATCGAGGTCCTCAGCGGACAGGCGCCGGAGGCGTACGAGCGCCTCGTCGCCGCGGTGAAGCGGTCCGCCGGCGAGGAGCGCGACGCCGTCCGCAAGCACCTGCTGTCGCTGTTCACCGTCGCCGGACCGGACGACCCGGCGGTGGCGAGCGCGCGCCGTGCGCTTGCCCGCGCGCTCTTCTAGGCACAGTACGGGGGCCCCATGCGCCGCATAGCCGTGCTCGACGCGCCGTCCAACCTGGGACTGCGCCCGCCGACCGGGACGTCGGTCCCCGGCTGCGCCAAGGCGCCCGGAGCCCTGCGCGACCAGGGGCTGCTGCGCCGGCTCGACGCCCGGGACGCGGGCTGCCTCACACCCCCGCGCTACGACCCGGGGGAGTGGCGGCCCGGCGACGGCGTCTGCCACGCCTCCGAGATCTCGCTGTACTCGCGCCGGCTCGCCGACCGCATCGGCGCGATCATCGACCAGGGCGAGTTCCCCGTCGTGCTCGGCGGGGACTGCTCGATCGTGCTCGGCTCGGCGCTGGCCATGCACCGCCTCGGCGAGGCCGTGGGCGGGCGCATCGGACTGGTCTTCGTGGACGGCCACTCGGACTTCCGGCACCCCGGCAACGCCTCGTACGTGGGCGCGGCCGCGGGCGAGGACCTGGCCCTCGTGACCGGCCGCGGCCAGGTCGACCTGGCGGCGATGGAGGGCCGGCGGCCGTACTACCGCGACATCGACGTGGTGGTCATGGGCATCCGTGCCCAGGACGAATACCGCCTCGACCTCCAGGCCGCGGGCATCGTCACCCGCCCGGTCCCGACGCTGCGCGTGGAAGGCGCCGCCCGCAGCGCCCAGTGGGCCCGCGAGCAACTCGTCGACTGCGCCGGCTACTGGGTGCACCTCGACGTGGACGTCCTCGACCCGGCGGTGATGCCGGCCGTGGACGCGCCGGAGCCGGGCGGCATCGCGTTCCCCGAGCTGGAGCTGCTCCTCGCCGGCCTGGTGGAGTCGCCGCACTGCCTGGGCGTGGAGATCACGGTCTTCGACCCGGACTACGACCCCGACGGCCGCTACGCCGAGGAGATCACCGCGGCGATCGTCGCCGGACTGAAGTCGGCGCACACGGTGGAGGCCCGGCCGGACCTGGTCGCCGCCCGCCAGGACCTCCTCGCGCCGGGCGCACCGGGCAAGCTCGCCCCCGCGCCGGCCTCGGCTCCGGCTTCCGGGGTGGGTTCCGCGCCGGCCTCGGACCCGGCTTCCGGGGTGGGTTCCGCGCCGGCTTCGGGGTCGGCTTTCGACGCGGGCTCCGGGCCGGCTGTCGGGGCGGCCGCGGCTTCGGCTGCCGGGGTGGGCTCCGCGGCCGATCCTGTGCAGGAGCGGCGTGCTGCTGCGGCGGCGGATGATGTGGCGCTCGCAGCGGCCGGGATGTCGGGCGGCGGGCCGGGTGCCAGCTTCGACGAGGTGGCGGTGCCGGCGACGACGCTGATGGCGGTCGAGGAGGCCGACGAGGTCGAAGCGCGGGTGGTGGAACCCGCCCCCGGCCCGGCCTTCGATCCCGCACCGGGTGCGGGCTTCGACGCCGACTTTGACGCTCCTGGGGCCAACGTTGAGGCCGACCGTGACGTTCCCGATGCCGTCGTCGAGGGTGACGCCGACCTTCACGCCCCCGATGCCGACCTTCACGCCCCCGATGTCGACGCCGAGGCGGACTTTGCCGACGCTGACGACGCGGCCTACGTGGAGCTCGTCGCCGACGACTTGGGTGCTGACGGCGGCGTGCCGGAAGGGCCGGACGCCGGCTCCGGTGTGGCCGATGCCGATGCCGATGCCGATGCCGTCGTCTACGTCGACGTCGATGTCGACGGGGTGATCGATGCCGAGGTGGAGGAGCCGGACGTCGAGCCGGATCTGGACGCCTACGCCGGGCCGTCCGCCGAATCGCCGCCCGACGACGAGGTGGAAGCGGAGATCGTCGCCGGGCCGGAGCTCGAGGCCGAGCACGATGCCGAGCAGGAGAGCCAGCCCGAGCACGCGAGCCGGGCCGAGTACGAGAGCCGGGCCGAGCACGCGAGCCAGGACGAGCATCCGAGCCAGGACGAGCATCCGAGCCAGGATGAGCACGATGCCGAGCACGAGGAACGTGCGCTGCGGCCGCTGGGGCAGGCCCCGCTGCTCGACTCCGAGCCGCTGCCCGCCACCATGCCCGGCATGCTGCGTCCCCGGCAGATCGACGACTTCAGCCTGCCGGCGCAGCGCCCCGCGTTCGAGATCGGACCCGAGGCGCCCGCCGACATCACCTGACCGTCCCGCCGACCCGGCGTCCCAGCGGCTGAACCGCCGGTCACAGAGCGAGCTGGTCGGTCAGGAGCGAGCTGGCCGGTCGAGGAGTGAGCTGGTCGGCAAGGGTTGAGCTGGCCGGTCGAGGAGTGAGCTGGTCGGCAAGGGTTGAGCTGGTCGGCAAGGGTTGAGCTGGCCGGTCGAGGAGTGAGCTGGTCGGCAAGGGCTGAGCGGCCGGTCAGCCGCTGAGCTGGTCGCTCAGCGGCTGAGTCCGTCAGCGGTTCAGTTCCGTCAGGAAGCGCTTGACGATCGGGACCGCCGCCTCAGCGCCCGCGCCGCCGCGCTGCACCATCACCGCGAAGGCCACGTCGTCCTGCCAGCCCACGAACCAGGCGTGGGTCTCCTCGGACTTGTCGGCGAACTCGGCCGTGCCGGTCTTGCCGTACACGTCGCCGCCCGGTACGTCCTGCAGGTCGTCGCCGGTGCCCTTGGTCACGACCTCGCGCATCAGCGTGTGCAGCGGGTCGGTCGACGTGGCGGCGAGCTTGGGGCCGTCGGGGGCCGGCTTGGACGGTGCCGGGTCGAGGATGAGCCGGGGTTGCTTGAACTGGCCGCGGGCCACCGCCGCCGTGGCGCCGGCCATGGCGAGCGGGCTCACCGCCGTGGCGCCCTGGCCGAAGGTTGCCGCCGCGAGTTCCGTGGGGCTGTCGGCCGGGGACAGTTTGCCGGAGAAGGCCGCCGTGCCCAGGTCCCACTCCGCGCCGATGCCGAGCTTCGTGGTGGCGTCCTTGAGGCCGTCCGCGCCGAGCTTCGAGGAGAGCTCGACGAACGCCGTGTTGCACGACTTGGCGAAGTCGGTGCGGAACGGTACCGAGCCGAGGACCATGTCGTGGGAGTTCTTGAACTCGCGGCCGGCGACCTTCCTGGTCTTCGGGCAGGCCACCACTCCGTCGAGGGTGACCGCCTTCTTGTCCAGCAGGCCCAGTGTGGACACCATCTTGAAGGTGGAGCCGGGCGGGACCTGGCCGCTCAGCGCGGTGTCCACGCCGCCGCCGTCGGGGCCGTTGGCGACCGCGAGCACCGACGAGTCGCTGATCCGGATCGCCACCAGCGCGCTCGGCTGTTTCTCCGCGGCGACCGCAACGTCGGCCGCGTTCTGCGTACGGGTGTCCAGCGTGATCTTGATCGGCTTCCCGGCCACCGGCTCGATGCTGTAGAGCTGCGAGTCCTCGATCTTGTCGTCCGGGGTCTTGCGCGCGATCACCACGGCCTGTCCGGGTGTGCCGCGCAGCTGGGCGTCGTACCGCTGCTGCAGCCCGCCGTGGCCGACCTGGTCGCCCTGGGCCATCGTGTCCGGGTTGGCGTCGAGGTCCTCGCGGGTGGCCTCGTCCACGGTGCCGATCGTGGCCCGGGCGAACGGCCGGGTGGGCGCGAGCTCGCGCTGCTCGTCGTGGAACAGGGTGCCCCCGAGGGCGTTCAGCTTGGCGCTCACCTTGGCGAAGTCGGCCTGGCGGAGGGTGACCACGTCGACGAACGCGTCGGGCTTCGAGTTGCGTACCCGGGTGGCGAGGTCGTCGGTGTCGAGGTCGACCTTGACCGTCTTCAGCGTCGTGCCGAGCTCCTTGAAGAGCTTCGCCTGGTCCTCGACCTGGTCCGGCCGGATGCCGACGACCACGACCGCGCGCTTGGTCACCAGCGGCTTGCCGTCGGGGCCGAGCAGGTCCGCCCGGTCGGCGGCCTTGCGGCGCAGCTCCAGCCGGTCGCCGTCGGTGAGCTCGCTGTGCACGAGCGCCGGCTCCCACACCACGCGCCAGCCGTCGGAGTTCGCCTTCGTCAGCCGTACGGTGCTCTGGTACGACCACGCGGAGCCGCCCGGCAGCGTCCAGTCGACCTTGATGGGGGCGGACGCGATGTCGCCGGTCTCCTTCGCCTCGCCCTGCTGCGACAGCAGGACGGACGACTTCGCCAGGTCGCCCGAGAGGCCCTGGAGCCGGGCGTACACGTCCTCGGCCGAGATCCGGCCGCCCGCCGCGGTGACGAAGCCGACCTTGCTCAGGTTGCCGTTGCGCCAGCCGTCGAGGAAGGCCTTGACCGTGTCGCCGGGCCCGCTGGAGCCCGAGCAGGCGGCCAGCAGGGAGCCGGCGAGCGCGAGCCCGGCCAGCGCGGCGACGGCTCGGCGGCCTCGTCCGGTCCGGTGCATGAGGTGGCCCCTCCCCAGGTACGAATCAGGAAACGTACGGAACGGTAACCTCCCCGCGCTCGTCCGGAGCGCCCGCGCTGCGTGAGATGTGTCTAATTCGTTGTCGGATCTTCGCCTGCGCACCCGGGGTGTGCCCGGCTCCGGTTGGGCAGGATCTAGGCTGGAGCTGCGAAACGTCGACCCACAATGCCGTGGGTGAGGGGAGCCGTCTGTCATGCCTGTCGCCGACGAGGCCGCCGCCGATTCCGGTCCCGAGCTGGATTTCGAACCGGGCCCCGGGCTAGCCCTCACGGGGCGGCTCGGCACCTCCGACGACGAGCTCGACGAGCCGTTGCCGAACGCGGAACGGCTCGTCACCGAGGCCGTGGCGCTCGCCGGGGACGATCACGGCACCGCGGCGCTCGTGGGCCGGTTCTGGCGCTTCGCGCCGGACGAGGAGCTCGTCGGCTACACCCCGGCGGAGATGTTCGAGGCCGCCGGCCGGCACCGGGAGCTCGCCGCCGAGCGGCTGCCGGGTGAGCTGAAGCTCGACATCAGCGCCCCGTCCGAGGCGCAGCCGCACACGGTCATCTCGATCGTCACCGACGACATGCCGTTCCTGGTCGACTCGGTGGTCGAGCTGCTCACGGCGTACCAGCTCAGCGTGCACCTGCTGGTCCACCCGCTGATCGTGGTGCGCCGGGAGCCGCTGGGCGCCCTCGCGCAGGTCGAGGCGGACGTCGAGCCCGACGACGCGATCGACGGCGACCTGGTGGAGAGCTGGATCCGCGTCGAGATCGACCCGGTCCGCACCGCGGAGGCCCGCGAGCACCTGCACAACGAGCTGCGCCGGATCCTCACCGACGTCCGCGACGCCGTCGACGACTGGCCCCGCATGCGGCAGCGCGCGCTGGTGATCGCCGACGAGCTGGCGGCCGCCCGCGGCTCCGAGCGCAAGCTGCCGGTGCCGGACAAGGACGTCACCGACACGATCGAGCTGCTCAAGTGGCTGGCGCACGACCACTTCACGTTCCTGGGCTACCGCGAGTACCACCTCGGCGGCGACGGTGACCTGCTCGCGGTCGTGCCGGGCAGCGGGCTCGGCATCCTGCGCGGCGAGCAGAGCACCCCGCGCAAACTGTCCTCGATGGCGCCGGAAGCACGCCAGCGGGCGCTGGAGAAACGGCTGCTGATCATCACGAAGGCCAACTCGCGGGCGACCGTGCACCGGTCGGCGTACCTCGATTACATCGGCGTGAAGGTCTTCAACGACCGCGGCGAGGTGTGCGGCGAGCGCCGGTTCCTGGGCCTGTTCTCCAGCTCCGCGTACCGCACCAGCGTGCGTGAGCTGCCGGTGGTGCGTCGCAAGGTCATGGAGGTGCTGGACCGCTCCGGCCTGTCGCCGCGCGGGCACTCCGGCAAGGACCTGCTGCAGATCCTCGAGACGTACCCGCGCGACGAGCTCTTCCAGATCAAGACCGATGACCTGTATGAGGCGGTCGTCGGCGTGCTGCGCATGGCGGGGCGTCGGCAGCTGCGGCTGTTCCTGCGCCGAGACGGGTACGGCCGCTTCATCTCGTGCCTGATCTACCTGCCACGCGACCGCTTCACGACCGCCAACCGCCAGGCCATGCAGGAGATCCTGCTGCGGGAGCTGAACGGCATCGGCGTCGACTACACCACCCGGGTCACCGAGCGGATGCTCGCGCGGGTGCACTTCATCGTGCGCACGGACCCGTCGGACCCGCCCGGCGCGGTGGACCCGAACGCGCTGGCCGAGATGCTCGCCGACGCCACCCGCATGTGGGACGACGACTTCTCGCTGGTGCTCGAACGCAAGCTCGGCGAGGAGCCGGCCAAGGCGCTGTTCCACCGGTACGCGGCAGCCTTCCCGGACAGCTACAAGGACGGGCACACGCCGTACGAGGCGGTGCAGGACATCGCCAAGCTGGAGTTGCTGGAGGAGTCCGGGCAGCTCGAGATGCACCTGTACCGCAAGCGGCGGCTGAACCGCGACGGCTGCGCCGAACCCGACGACCACGACGTGCGGTTCAAGGTTTTCCGGTACGGCGAGCCGATGATGCTCTCCGCCGTCCTGCCCGTGCTGCACTCGCTGGGCGCGAAGGTCGTCGACGAGCGCCCGTACGAGGTCCGCCGCGCCGACGGCACCGTCTACCTGTACGACTTCGGCCTGCTGCCACCGGCCGCGCACCGGGAGCTGTCCGAGGTGCGCCCGCAGGTGGAGAACGCGTTCGCGGCGGCCTGGCAGAACGAGGCCGAGGTGGACGGCTTCAACGAGCTGGTGCTGCGCGCGGGGCTGACGTGGCGGCAGGTCGTGGTGCTGCGGGCGTACGCGAAATATCAGCGGCAGACCGGCGCCGTCTTCTCCCAGCGGTACGTCGAATCGACCTTCATCGCCTACCCGGAGATCACCCGCCTGCTGGTGCGGCTCTTCGAGACCCGGTTCTCGCCGCAGCTGGAGATCGGCGAGGACGAGCGGGCGCGCGTGGCCGACGACCTGGTCGAGCAGGTGACCGGGCTGCTCGACGGCGTGGACAGCCTGGACCAGGACCGCATCCTGAGGTCGTACCTGACGCTCATCCAGGCGACCCTGCGCACCAGCTTCTTCCAGCGCGGCGCCGATGCGCGACCCAAGTCCTACGTCGCGTTCAAGCTGGACCCGCAGGCGATCCCGGACCTGCCGCAGCCCCGGCCGAAGTTCGAGATCTTCGTCTACTCGCCCCGGTTCGAGGGGGTGCACCTGCGCTTCGGCGCGGTCGCGCGCGGCGGTCTGCGCTGGTCCGACCGGCGTGAGGACTTCCGTACGGAGATTCTCGGCCTGGTCAAGGCGCAGATGGTGAAGAACGCGGTGATCGTGCCGGTGGGTGCCAAGGGCGGCTTCGTGCTCAAGCAGAAGCCGGGCGACCGGGACGAGGCCGTGGAGTGCTACCGCCTGTTCATCGGCGCGCTGCTCGACGTCACCGACAACATCCACAGTGGCAAGATCATCCCACCGGTGGACGTGGTACGCCACGACGCCGACGACCCGTACCTGGTGGTGGCGGCCGACAAGGGCACGGCCACGTTCTCCGACATCGCCAACGAGATCTCGGTCGGCAAGGAGTTCTGGCTGGGCGACGCGTTCGCCTCCGGCGGCTCGGCCGGGTACGACCACAAGAAGATGGGCATCACCGCCCGTGGCGCGTGGGAGTCGGTCAAGAAGCACTTCCGCGACCTGGGCGTCGACACCCAGTCGCAGGACTTCACCGTGGTCGGCATCGGCGACATGTCCGGCGACGTGTTCGGCAACGGCATGCTGCTCAGCGAGCACATCAAGCTCGTGGCCGCGTTCGACCACCGGCACATCTTCCTCGACCCCGACCCCGATGCGGCGGCGTCGTTCGCCGAGCGGCGCCGGCTGTTCGACCTGCCCCGCTCCTCGTGGGCGGACTACGACGCGGCGCTCATCAGCGAGGGCGGCGGCGTGTACCCGCGTACGGCCAAGTCCGTCCCGGTGTCGCCGCAGGTGCGCGCGGCGCTGGGCCTGGGCGACGCCGCCGCGGTGAGCCCGCCGGAGCTGATGCGGGCGATCCTGCGCGCCCCGGTCGACCTGCTGTGGAACGGTGGCATCGGCACGTACGTCAAGGCGGCGTCGGAGACCCACGCCGACGTCGGCGACAAGGCCAACGACCCGATCCGGGTCAACGGCCGCGAGCTGCGCGCCCGGGTGGTCGGCGAGGGCGGCAACCTGGGGCTCACCCAGCGGAGCCGGATCGAGTACGCCCGCAGCGGCGGCCCGCGGGACGAGGAGGCGGAGACCGGTACGGGCGGGCGCATCTTCACCGACTTCATCGACAACACCGCCGGCGTGGACTGCTCCGACCACGAGGTCAACATCAAGATCCTGCTCGGCGGCGCGGTGACCGAGGGCGAGATGACCCTGCCGGAGCGGGACGAACTGCTGGCCGCGATGACCGACGAGGTCGCCGCCCTGGTGCTGCGGGACAACTACGAGCAGGCCACCGCGCTCGGCAACGCGCGGCAGCAGGCCCATTCGCTGCTCCCGGTGCACCGCCGGATGCTCACCGACATGGAGCAGGCGGGACAGCTCAACCGTGAACTGGAGGCGCTGCCCACCGACAAGGAGCTGGCGGCGCGCTACGAGGCGGGCGACGGGCTGACCGCGCCGGAGTTCGCGGTGCTGCTCGCGTACGTGAAGATCTCGCTCGAACGCCAGGTCCTCGCCGACGTCATCGTGGACGAGGAGTGGACCAACGGCGTGCTGGCCCGCTACTTCCCGACGCCGCTGCGGGAGCGGTTCGCCGCCCGGATGGCCGGTCACCGGCTGCGCCGGGAGATCATCTCGACGTCGCTGGTCAATGAGGTGGTGAACCGCGGCGGCACGTCGTTCGTCTTCCGTGCCATGGAGGAGAGCGGCGCCTCGGCGGCCGACGTGATCCGGGCGTACGTGGTGATCCGCGACGTGTACGGCCTCGGCGAGCTGTGGGAGGCGGCGGAGAAGCTCGACAACCGGGTGCCCACCTCCGCGCAGACCCTCGTCTACCTGGAGACCCGCCGCCTGCTGGACCGGGCCGTCCGCTGGCTCGTCAGCAACCGCCGCTCCCCGCTGGACGTGGCCGGCGAGATCGCCCGCCTGCAGCCCGGCGTCACCGCCCTGCTCGCCCAGCTGCCCCAGGTCGTCGTCGGCACCGAGCGCCGCTCGCAGGAGGCGCACGTCGACATGCTGGTGGAGAACGGCGTCCCGGAGGAGCTGGCCCGCCAGGTGGCCCGCGTCGTGTACGGCTTCGGCACGCTCGACATCCTCGAGACCGCCAAGGCCACCGACCGGGACCTCACCGAGGTGGCGGACGTCTACTTCGTCCTCTCGGAGCGTTTCCAGATCGACGTGCTGCTCTCGCACATCTCCCGCCTGCCGCGCGGCGACCGCTGGCAGACGCTGGCCCGCATGGCGCTGCGCTACGACCTCTACTCGGCGCTGGCCGGGCTGACGGCCGAGGTGCTGCAGTCGACGCCGGGGGACCTGCCGGCGGAGGACCGGGTGTCGCAGTGGGAGCACGTGAACGCGGCGTCGATCGCCCGGGCGGGCAACGCCATGGGCAACGTCTCGGACACCCCGGCCGACCTGGCGGCGCTGTCCGTGCTGCTGCGGCAGATCCGCACGCTGGTCAAGACGTCCTCGGCGGCCTGAAGCGACCGGAAGCGACCGGAGGCCGGGCCCGTCAGGCGGGGCCGGCCTCCATGAAGGTGGCGATCGCCGCGGCGAGCCGTTGCGGTGCCTGCCGGTTGGCGCCGTGCCCCTGCCCGTGCATCAGGAGCCGGCGCGTGCGGGGGAGGGTGTGTTCGAGCGCGTCCAGCCGCTCGGCCAGATGCCGCGGTGACCGGTCCCCACCGATCAACAGGACGGGCACGCCGATCGTCGCGTACGCCGGGAGCCGGACGCCGAGGGCATCGATGGCGTCGTTGTCGTCCAGCTGCCGGACGACCCTGTCCCGGTAGCCGGTGCGGCCGATCATGAAGCCGGCCACCGCCGCCCGCACCGGGGATATGCGCACGACGTCCCGCAGGAAGATGGACAGCGCCTTGCCCGGCCGGTCGTCGGCGAGGGCGGCGCGCGCCGGGACCAGGCGGTCGCCGCCGAGCGGTTCGCCGATGACCACCGGGGGCTCGTAGAGGACCGCGCCCGCGTACCTCGCGGGATCGGCGGTGAGGGCCTCCAGTGCCAGAACGCCGCCGGAGGAGTGGCCGACGATCACGGGCCGGTCCAGCGTGGCGGCCACCGCGGCCACGTGCTGCACCTCGTCCGCCATGGTGACCGGGCGCGGCAGGTCCAGCCGGTACTGCCTCCGGTGCAGCCGGACCGTGCGATACCGGTCCCGCAGCCGGTCGGTGACCTGCGACCAGGCCGTGCTGTCGCCCATGCCGCCGTGGACGACCAGGATCGGCCGTCCCGTGCCCTCGTCGACCGCCTCCGCCACCGTGCCGTCCACCGTCGTCACCCGCATGGCTGGGCCTCCTCAGCGCCGCTGAACAGAAGCTAGCACCGGCCTTCAGTGCGGGGCCGGAGCCGCGGCTGGGCGCAGCACCCGGGCGGACAGGCCCATCACCGCGGTGAGCGCGACCACCAGGACGAACGACACCGTCAGCGACGACAGGTGGGCGATGCCGCCGATGATGCCCGGCGCGACCAGGCCGCTGCCGTACGCGATGCCGGCCACGCCCGCGAGACTGCGCCCCGGATGGTCCCCGATCCGCCCGGCCGTCGCGAAGACCAGCGGCACCACGACGGCGATCCCCACGCCGAGCAGGCCGAAGCCCAGCGCCACGATCGGCACCTGACCGCCCAGCACGACGGTCACCGCGCCGACGCAGGCGCACACGGCCGCCAGCCGTACGGTGCTGACCGGTCCGAGGCGGTGGATCACCCGGTCCCCGGCGAACCGGGCCACGGCCATGCTGATCGAGAACACGCTCACGGTCAGGGCGGCCGTGCTGGCCGCGCCGCCGAGCACGTCGCGGATGTACACGGCGGACCAGTCCAGGCCGGCGCCCTCGGCGAACACGGCGCAGAGCGCGACCAGCCCGATCGGCAGCACCGCACGGGACGGCAGCGCGAACGCCGGTGGGGCGTCGACCTCCGGCTCCGGCCGGTGCGGGAGCAGCCAGGCGGAGGCTGCCACGGACAGGACGGCGAGCGCGCCGGCGGCGATCAGGAAGTGCACGCGCGCGTCCAGGCCTGCCCGGGCGGCAAGGGCGGCGACGGCCGAGCCCGCCAGGCCGCCCACGCTCCAGAAGCCGTGGAAGCTGGACATCACCGAGCGGCCGTACCGCTCCTCGATGACCACAGCCTGCGCGTTCATGGCCACGTCGGCGAGGCCGGCCGCGGCGCCGTAGAGGGCGAGCAGCGGGCAGAGCAGATAGATGGTCGTGGGCAGCGACGGCAGCATCAGCGCCGCACACCACAGGAGGATCAGCGTACGGGTGAGGGCGCGCAGGTCGTAGCGGTGCGCGAGGCGGCCGGAGAGCGGCATGGCGAGCAGCGCGCCGACCCCGGGCATGAGCAGCGCGAGGCCGAGCCCGCCCGCCCCGATGCCGGCGTGGTCCGCGATCCAGGGCACGCGCGCGGCGAAGGTGCCGGTCACGGCCCCGTGCACGGCGAAGATCACCGAGGTGGCGGCCCGGGCGCGACGCAGGGTCTGCATGACGCGTCACAGTAGTCGCCGACTACCCCCAGGGGGTATATGGTGGTGGCATGACCCGGCAGATCGAGCTCGAGATCGGCGGCATGACGTGCGCCGCCTGCGCCAATCGGATCGAGAAGAAGCTCAACCGGATCGACGGCGTGACCGCGACGGTCAACTACGCGACGGAGAAAGCGCGGGCAACCGTGCCGGCCGGTCTCAGCGCCGCCGACCTCATCGCGGTGGTGGAGAAGACCGGCTACACAGCCGCCGAGCCCGCAGCCGCGCCCGAGCCCGAGGCGGCGCCGGCCGACCCGCTGCGCACCCGGTTGCTGATCTCCACGGCGCTCACCGTGCCGGTCGTGCTGCTCGCGATGGTCCCCGCCTGGCAGTTCGACTACTGGCAGTGGCTCTCGCTCACCCTCGCCGCCCCGGTCGTGGTCTACGGCGGCTGGCCGTTCCACCGCTCCGCCTTCGTCAACCTGCGGCACGGCGCGGCGACCATGGACACGCTCGTCTCGCTCGGCACCCTCGCCGCGTTCCTCTGGTCGCTGTGGGCGCTGTTCCTCGGTGACGCCGGCATGCCCGGGATGACCCACCCCTTCGAGCTGCGCGCCGGCTCCGACAGCGACGCCATCTACCTCGAGGCGGCCGCGGGTGTGACCACCTTCCTGCTCGCCGGGCGTTACGCGGAGGCCCGGGCGAAGCGCCGCGCCGGTGATGCGCTGCGGTCGCTGCTGGAGCTCGGCGCCCGTACGGTCACCCTCCAGGACGGCCGCGAGCTCCCGATCGAGCAGCTCGCGACCGGGGACCTCTTCCTCGTACGGCCGGGCGAGAAGGTCGCCACCGACGGCGTGGTGGTCGACGGGGCCTCCGCCCTCGACCAGAGCCTGATCACCGGGGAGTCCGTGCCGGTCGAGGTGACCCCCGGCGACACCGTCACCGGCGGCACCGTCAACGCGGGCGGGCGGCTCGTCGTGCGCGCGACCCGGGTCGGTGCCGACACCCAGCTCGCCCAGATGGCCCGGCTCGTCGAGGAGGCACAGGACGGCAAGGCCGCGGTCCAGCGCCTCGCCGACCGGATCTCCGGCGTGTTCGTGCCGGTCGTGATCACGCTGTCGATCGCGACGCTCGGGTTCTGGCTCGGCACCGGGCGGGGCACGACGGCGGCGTTCACCGCGGCTGTGGCCGTACTGATCATCGCCTGCCCGTGCGCCCTCGGCCTGGCCACGCCGACGGCCCTGCTGGTCGGCACCGGCCGCGGCGCCCAGCTGGGCATCCTCATCCGCGGCGTGGAGGCGCTCGAGTCCACCCGCCGCATCGACACGATCCTGCTGGACAAGACCGGCACGGTGACCACCGGCGTGATGACCCTCGAGCAGGTCGCGCCGGAGCCCGGCGAGGACCCGGCCGCGCTGCTCCGGCTGGCGGGCGCGGTGGAGGCGGCCTCGGAGCATCCGCTGGGCCGGGCCATCACCCGGGCCGCCGCCGAGCACGGTCCGCTGCCCCCGGTCGAGGACTTCAAGGCCACGGCGGGCGTGGGCGTCCGAGGCCGGGTGGAGGGCGCCGAGATCGAGGTCGCGCGGGGCACCGGCGACACCGCCAGGACGTGGGTCGAGGTCCGCGTCGACGGCACGGTCCGCGGTCGCCTCGCCCTGACGGATGCCGTACGCCCGAGCAGCGCGACCGCCATCACCCGCCTGCGCCGGCTGGGCCTGACCCCGGTGCTGGTCACCGGCGACGCGCAGCCGGTGGCGGAACGGGTCGCGGCCGAGGTCGGCATCACCGAGGTGGTGTCCGGCGTGCTCCCCGCCGGCAAGGTCGACGTGGTCAAGAACCTGCAGGCGGAGGGCCGCTCGGTCGCGATGGTCGGCGACGGCGTGAACGACGCGGCCGCGCTGGCCCAGGCGGATCTCGGCGTGGCGATGGGCGCGGGCACGGACGTGGCCATCGAGGCCTCGGACCTGACGCTCATGCGCGACGACCTGACCGCCGCGGTCGACGCCGTACGGCTGGCCCGCCGCACGATGCACATCATCCGCGGGAACCTGTTCTGGGCGTTCGCGTACAACGTGGCGGCGCTGCCGCTCGCGGCCGCGGGCCTGCTGAACCCGATGATCGCGGGCGCGGCGATGGCGTTGAGCTCGGTGTTCGTGGTGGGCAACAGCCTGCGCCTGCGCCGCTTCCGCCAGGTGGCCTGACGCCGGCGTCGCCCGCCTCTCCGCGGGCCCGGCGGCTTTGGCGGCGCCGCGGGCTCCGCGGCCCGGCGGTTTCGCCGGCGGGTGCTTCGCGTCGGCGGTGGGGAGGGCAGTGTGGGCCGGGCGCTTGTTCCCGCCGGTTGCTCCCGAAACCGGCGAGGCGCCCGGCCCACCAGGGCCGCAGCGGCAGCGATTCGGACTGGTCCCGAAGTCCGAAGCTCCGCGGCGGCATCCCCAGACCCACCTGCGGACATGACGCTAAGTGGTGATCGCCGTACGACGGAAGCGCTGCGTACGGAATATGACCGTTCGGGCGGCCGTCTCTGGGCGACAGACTCGCCCAACCATGCACTTCCGGTGCGCAAGGTCCCGGCTCGTACCCGCGTTGGCTATCAGCCGATCACGTTGAGTGAGAACGGTGCCACTACCCAAGGTGATCAGTCGCGGCGGATAGCCTCGATCAGCGCGAGGACCTGGCGCAGCGCCGGCCGCAGCACGCGCAGCCGGGACAGCCCCACGAGCCGGTCCACGAGCGGCACCACCCCGTCGATGAGCCGCCGGGTGCGCCGCTGGCCGGGGGAGCGGTCGTACACCCAGAAGAGCACGACGCCCATCCAGGCCAGCCACAGCAGCTCCGGCAGCTCCCGGCGCAGCTCCGGATCGATCTTCGCGGACGAACCCTCCACCACGTCCCGGAACAGCGCGATGGCGGCCTCCCGGGCGGGCGACGACTCGCTCGAGAACGGGCTCAGCGGCGACGACGGCTCGGCGGCGGTCTTGAAGAACGTCGCGGCGAACGAGTGGTACGGCTCGTTCACGTCGATCCCGGCGTGCAGAACGCCGCGCAGCCGTGCGGCGAAGTCCTTCTCGGCGCTCAGCACCGCCTCGGCGGCGACCCGGTGCGCGGCCTGGTTCTGGTCGTAGAACCCCTGGATCAGGTGTTCCTTCGAGTCGAAGTAGTAGTACGCGTTCCCGACCGCGACCCCGGCCTCCTTGGCGATGGCCCGCATGGTGGTCTCGGCGTAGCCACGCTCCCGGAACAGCCGCAGCGCGGTCTCGAGGATCAACTGCCGGGTCTGCTCGCCCCGCGCCCGCCGCGGCTTGTCCGCCTGGCCCGTGCCCGGGCTTGCTCCTCCCGGGGTCAGGACCGCCTCTTCCGTGGCCTGGTTCGCCCTTCCCGGGGCTTTCCTCGGGGTCTCGTCCGTCGCCTCTGCCGGGCCGGGCTCCTCGCCGGCGGCGCGGCGCGGGGTGCCGGCGCCGGGGTCGTCGGCGGCGGAGTCAGCGGCAGCGGTCGTCACACCCGTCACCGTAGTCGTCGGAACGCGTCACCTGCCGCACGGCGGCCGCCGCCGCGATCACCTGCCGCGCCGTGGGCAGCAGAGCCGGGGTGCTCAGCCGCTCCGCCAGCCCCCGGTAGTCCGCGAGCGCCCACAGGCAGGCCAGCCACGCGCCGTCGGAGACGTACACCAGGCCGTTGTCGGCGATGACCGTCAGATCCCGCAGCGTCGCCGCCGGGTCCAGCGCCGGGAAGCGCCGCCGGGCCTCCGGCGACCCGGCCGGCACAAATTCCAGCGGTACGAGCTGAGCCCGCCCCGCGAGCCACCGCCGAGCCGTACGGCAGATCGGGCACCCCTCGTCGTAGAGCACGGTGAGGTAGCCGACCCGGCCGGCCCCGAACCCGGCCGGATCGATCTCCACGCTCACGCCGGCGCAGGTGGCGGAACCGGCATGCCCTGCCCGGGCCACGCCATCCCGCCGCCCGCACCCGCCCCGGCGGCCCCCCGACCGCCTGCCCCACCCGGAGCGCCCTGCGCGCCCCCGCCGCCTGCCGCCCCTGGCCCGCCTGCCGCCCCTGGCCCGCCTGCCGTCCCCGGCCCGCCTGCCGCCCCCGGCCCGCCTGCCGCCCCCGGCCCGCCTGCCGTGCCCGGCCCGCCTGCCGTGCCCGGCCCGCCTGCCGTGCCCGGTCCGTACGGTCCGGCCGGTCCGCCCGGCGGGAAGAGCGGTCCGCCGCCCGGGCCCATCGGCAGCCGTCCGGCCGGCGGCAGCGGCGGCATCGTCTGCTGCTGGCGGAGCCGCCCGCGCCGGTAGCGGTTGAGGAGGAAGACGTTGAGCACGTGCAGCACGCCCAGGACGAGCAGCACGAAACCGATCTTGTACGACAGCGTCTCCAGCGCCCGGGCGGCGTCCGGGATGCGGGCGCCGGAGCGCATCGCCACCGCGACGTAGCCGAGGTTGAGCAGGTAGAAGCCCATCACGAGCAGGTGGTTGACCGCCTTGGCGAGCCGGCTGTCGGCGAAGACGTCCTCGAGGAAGACGAGGCCGTTGCGGGACAGGGTCGTCGCGACCCAGACGGTGAGCCCGACGCTGGTCGCCAGGTAGACCAGGTACATCCATACCTTGTGGTCCACGAGCCGCACCCTTCTTTGAACGTGTTCAACAGTGATGCGCTCAGGTTAGACCCGTTGTTGAACGCGTTCAAGTCCGGCTGGGCGGTGAGCCCGAGCACATCGGCCAGCCCGGGCGCCGGCTTGTGAGGCGCCGTACGAGGTGAGGAACGCCCGTACGCCCGCGGGTCGTCAGCTCGACGGCCAGCCCTCGTCGAGTGGCGTGCCCACCCGAACCGGCATGGAATTGCCCGCAAAAGCCGCAAGCAGGGTGCGGAGCGCGAGTCGCCGTAGCCCTGGTTCGATCGGCATGGTTTTCTCTTCCTCGGTTGAGCACTGTCCGTGGACCGGGGGAGCTGTCATGATCGCTCAATGTCTGTCGGACACGCCCCGCAGTCGGCCAATGAGCTGACCGTTACGCTGCGGGCTGGACGATGCGCGCCGAGACGGTAATAGCAAACAATCCTGACTACTGAGGGACAGAGTTATGGCCGCCACCCGCCTGCCGGGCACCCCCCGGCTGTTGCGCGCGCTCAACGACCGCGCCGCGCTCGAGCTGCTGCTCGCGAAGGGCCCGCTCACCCGGGCGCAGCTCGGCGAGATGACCGGCCTCAGCAAGGTCACCGCGTCGCAGCTGGTCGAGCGGCTCGAGGAGCGCGGGCTCGTACGCCGGGTGGGCGAGCAGGCCGGCGGCCGGGGGCCCAACGCCCAGCTGTACGCCGTCACTCCCAGTAGTGCCCACGTGATCGGCGTCGAGGTGCTCCCCGACCGGGTGATCGCCGCGTGCGCCGACATCACCGGCGAGATCGTCGGGCGCAGCGAGCAGTCGACCCAGGACAGCGATGATCCGGTACGCGCCGTGCACGGCGCCGTCATGCAGGCCGCCACCCGGGCCGGCACCGACCTCGACTCGATCCACCGCGTCGTGCTCGGCACCCCCGGCCTGGTCGACCCGAAGACCAGCGAGGTCTCGTTCGCGTTCGACCTGCCCCGCTGGCACCGCGGTCTCCTCGCCGAGCTGCGCAAGGACCTGAGCACGCCGGTCGTGTTCGGCAACGACGTGAACCTCGCCGCGATCGCCGAGCAGCACACCGGCGCGGCCCGCGGCGTCGACGACTTCGTGCTGATCTGGGTCGGCCGCGGCGTGGGCCTCGCCACGGTGATCGACGGCAAGCTGCACCAGGGCAGCACGGGTGCCGCCGGTGAGATCGGATACCTGCCCGTGGCCGGCGCCGAGGTGCCGCACAACGCCTCGAAGCGCGGGGTGAAGGGCGCCTTCCAGACGCTGGTCGCCTCGGACGCCGCCAAGGCCATCGGCAAGCAGTACGGCTTCGGCGGCAAGGAGTCCGCCGACGTCGTCCGCGCTGCCGTGGCGGCCGGCGAGGCGGGCGACCCGGTGCTCGACGAGCTGGCCCGGCGGCTCGCGCTCGGCGTCGGGGCCACCTGCGTGGTCCTCGACCCGCCGCTGGTCGTGCTCGCGGGCGAGGTCAGCCAGGCCGGCGGCGCGGCGCTGGCGCAGCGGGTCGAGGCCGAGGTCGCCTCCATCACGCTGGTGTCGCCCCGGGTCGTCATCAGCGAGGTGGCGGTCGAGCCGGTGCTCAACGGCGCGCTGCTGACCGCGCTCGACGCCGTACGCGACGAGGTCTTCGGGTCGACGACCGGATAGGCACGGCACGGTGTCCGGGGCGGTGAGCCGTGCGTGGTTGGATGGACGCGTGCTCGAGGCAGCGACCCCCACACCCCCCGACGACGACACCGTCATCTCCTTCGACCGGGTCAGCGTGATCCGCGGCGGCACCTTCCTGGTGCGCAACCTGTCCTGGCAGGTCGAGCTGGACGAGCGGTGGGTGATCCTCGGCCCCAACGGCGCGGGCAAGACCACCCTGCTCAACCTCGCCTCCGCCCGCATGCACCCGTCGCGCGGCGTGGCGTGGGTGCTCGGGGAGCGGCTGGGGCGCACGGACGTCAGCGAGCTGCGTACCCGGATCGGCATCACGACCGGGCAGCTGGCCGACCGTGTGCCGCCCGCCGAGCGGGTCCTGGACGTGGTCGTCACGGCCGCGTGGTCGGTGGTGGGCCGCTGGCGGGAGAGCTACGACCGGCAGGACGAGGCGCGGGCCCGGGGCCTGCTCGACCAGCTCGGCATGGGCGCGCTGACCGACCGCGAGTTCGGCACGCTCTCCGAGGGCGAGCGCAAGCGCACCCAGATCGCCCGGGCGCTGATGACCGACCCCGAGCTGATGCTGCTCGACGAGCCGACCGCGGGCCTCGATCTCGGCGGCCGCGAGGACCTGCTGGGCCGCCTCACCGAGCTCGCCGAGGACCCGGACGCGCCGGCGATGGTGCTGGTCACCCATCACGTGGAGGAGATCCCACCGGGCTTCACCCACGCGATGCTGCTGCGCGAGGGCTCGGTCGTGGCGGCAGGGCTGCTCGGTGAGACGCTGACCGCGGACAACCTGTCCAAGACCTTCGGCCTGCCGCTCGTCGTCCAGCGCACCGGCGACCGGTACACCGCCCGGGCGGCCTAGATGGCATCGTCGCCCCCGCGGATCGTGGTCGCCGGCAGCGCCAACATGGATCTCGTCGGCCTCGCCGAGCGGCTGCCGCTGCCCGGCGAGACCATCCTGGGCGACGACTTCGTCATGACGCCCGGCGGCAAGGGCGCCAACCAGGCCATCGCGGCGGCCCGCGCCGGCGGCGCCTGCACGATGCTCGGCGCGATCGGCTCGGACGCGTTCGGCGTGACGATCAAGGCGCGACTCAACGCCTCGGGCGTGGACACCGAGTGCCTGCGGACCAGCTACGGCTCCTCCGGCGTCGCGGTCATCATGGTGGACAGAGCGGGGGAGAACTCCATCATGGTGAGCCCCGGTGCGAACAGCACGTTCGCCGGCCTGAGCGCCGCGGAGACCGCCGTGATCGCCGAGAGCGACGTCCTGCTGTGCCAGCAGGAGATCCCCGGCGAGACGGTGCTCGCGGCGGCGCAGGCGGCACGCGAGGGCGGCACCCGCATGATCCTGAACGCGGCGCCGGCCCGGGAGCTGCCCCCCGAGCTGCTCGAAGCGGTCGACCTGCTCGTGGTCAACGAGGTCGAGGCCATGGCGATCACCGGCTCGGAACGGCTCGACATGCCGGGGCTGCTCGCGCTCGTACCGCGCGTCGTGCTCACGATGGGTGGCAGCGGCTCCTGGTACGCCGACCGCGACGGCCGCGACGAGCGCATCCCGGCGTTCCGGGTGGCCGTGGCCGACACCACCGCCGCGGGCGACGCGTTCACCGGCGCGCTGGCGGTCGCCTGGGGCGAGGGGCGCGATCTGCTCGACGCGGTGCGCTGGGCCAACGCCGCGGGAGCCGCGTGCGTGCGCAAGGTGGGCGCGTCGAACTCGCTGCCGTCCCGGGCGGACATCGACGCGCTGTACTACGCCTGACGGGCCATGCTCACGAATCGGTGCACCTCGCTGCGCAGCACCTCGGCGAGCTGGCTCAGGCCGGTCACCCCGGAATCGTGGGCGCCGTCGACCGCGGCCGCGATCCCGCCGACCAGACCGCTCATCTCCCGGATGCTCCCGGTCACGGCCTCCAGCACGGCGACCGCGTCGGCGGCGGCCTGCTGCACGGTGGTGACCTGACCGAGGATCTCCTCGCTCGACGCACTCGTCTCGGTGGCGAGCGACTTCACCTCACTCGCCACCACGCTGAAGCCCCGGCCCGCCTCGCCGGCCCGTGCCGCCTCGATCGTCGCGTTCAGGGCCAGCAGCCGGGTCTGCGACGCGACCGAGTTGATCAGGTCGACCGCCCGGCGGATCTGCTCCGAGGCGCTGCGCAGCGCACCCACCGTCGCCACACCGCGTTCGGCGCCGGTCACCGCGTCGCGGGCGAAGTCGGCGAGGCCGTTGGCGGAGGCGCCCATCTCCGTGGCGGCCGTCGCCACCTGCTCGGAGACGGTCAGCACCGCCGACTCCAGCTCGTCGGCCAGCCTCGCCCGGGACTGTGCCGCCTCCTGCAGGCGCGCGTCCGCCCGGCTCATCTCCTGACTGGACGCCGAGATCTGCACCGCGGCGTCACGGAAGGCGCCGCGCAGACCGCGGGTGAGGAAACGCCGGTGGAACCGTCCCTCCGCGGCGGCCGCCAGGGACGCGCCCGACTCCCGTACGAACGCGTCGGTGGTGTCCAACAGGTCGTTGACCGTACTGCGCAGCTCCCGGTCCTCCGGCGTGTCCCCGAGCGGTGGCACCCGGGCCTCCAGGTCGCCCGCCGCGGCGCGCCGGCAGGCCTCGGTGAGCCGGCGCATCGCCTCCGCGTTCATCGTGGGTCGCCGTTCGTCAGGCTCCAGATGAACTCGTCGTACGTCTGGCCGCGCTCGCCGAGCATCTGCTGGAACCTCTGCCACGACGCCTCCAGCGCGGCGGGGGAGCTGCTGTGGCGCTGCTCCTCGGCACACAGGTCGGCGTACGTGGAGCTGATCGCGCCGACCGCGGCCGGATCGGGGCGCCGCCGTGACGAGTGGTAGCCCACGAGGCGGCCGGAGCTGTCGTACGAAGGGGTGACGTGCGCCAGAACCCAGTAGTGGGCGCCGTCCGAGGCGAGGTTCACGACGTACGCGAAGACCTCCTGCCTGTCCTTGAGCGTGTCCCACAGCAGCTTGAAGATGGCGCGCGGCATGTCGGGGTGGCGGATCACGTTGTGCGGCTGCCCCACGGCGTCCGCCTCGTCCAGCGCCGACATGTGCAGGAACGCGTCGTTCGCGTACGTGATGACGCCGCGTGGGTCGGTCTTCGTGACCATCATCTCGTCGTCGCCGAGCGTCCGTTCGACGCCGGTCGGACTCGTCCGGGTAGCCCGCATGATGTCCGTATAGTGCCTGGTCGGCGAGCGTCGGCGTGGCCGTTTCGACGAAGATCCGCGCGAGCTAGTCGCCGGACGATGCGACCCGCAGGGCCCACAGGATCAGCGGTGCCTGCAGCGGCAGCCGGCCGTACGCGATAGCCCTGCGCACCGGCGGCGCGTGCCGCCAGTCGACCGCCATCTTGACGTTCGCGGGGAACACCGCCGCGAACAGCGCCGCGGCGGCGAGTCCGCCTGCCCGCCGGCTCCGGGGGTGTGCGAGCGCGGCGGCGACGGCCAGCTCGGCGACGCCGCTCAGGTAGGTCCAGGTGCGCGGGCTGCCGGGCAGCGAGCGCGGCACGATGCCGTCGAACGGCCGGGGCTGCGCGAAGTGCAGCACGCCGCTGGTCGCCAGCAGGCCCGCCAGCGCGGCGTGGGACCTCACCGGGGCACGGAGTCGTGGTCGAGGGCGCGCTGCAACGCCCGGTAGATGCGGCCGAACCGCTGGGCGTCCTGCGTCTCCAGCAGCAGCATACGGTCGCCGCGGACGTCGGCCCAGATCTCCAGCCGGCGGCTGCCGCGGTCGTACGAGCGGTCCACGAACTCCAGCAGCACGTCCGACAGGGGCGCCGCCGCGAGCCCGATCAGGATGCCGCCGCCGATCAGGGCGATCGTGGTGGACACCGAGGCGTCGATCACCAGCGCGACGACCACCCCGAGCGCGCCGACCAGCAGGGGAGCGATCATCGCGATGCCGAGGACGCCGCGCCCCGCCACCGCGCTCCACTGCCGGCGCCCGCGCTGGTGCCACACCTGCGCGAAGTCGCCGAGCCGGTAGCCGCGTTCGCCGATCCGGACCCCGTCCGATGTGACCAGCACGTCCCGGTCCCGGTAGTAGGTGACCATGGCTCCTCCCTCGTCCTGCATGTTACTTACCCGGGGCGCGCCCGCTTACGCTGTCGGGACTGAACGATCGATCGGGAGGCGGCAAGCGGTGGGCGAGTTCGTGAAGCTGGAGATCGGCGACGGCATCGGGACGATCCGGCTCGGCCGGCCGCCGATGAACGCGCTCAACACCCAGGTCCAGGAGGAGCTGCGGGAGGCCGCCCAGGAGGCGGCCGGCTCGGAGGAGGTGCGCGCGGTCATCGTGTACGGCGGGGAGAAGGTCTTCGCCGCCGGCGCGGACATCACCGAGTTCACGAAGACGACGTTCCAGGAGATGACCGTACGGGCGGCAGCCCTGTCCAGCGCGTTCGACGCGGTGGCGCGCATCCCGAAGCCCGTCGTCGCCGCGATCACCGGCTACGCCCTGGGCGGCGGCTGCGAGCTGGCGCTGGCCTGCGACTGGCGGGTCGTCGCCGAGGACGCGAAGCTGGGCCAGCCGGAGATCAAGCTGGGCATCATCCCGGGGGCGGGCGGCACCCAGCGCCTCGCCCGGCTCGTCGGCCCGGCCCGCGCGAAGGACCTCGTCTTCTCGGGCCGGATGGTGGACGCGGCGGAGGCGCTCAGCATCGGCCTCGCCGACCGCGTGGTCCCGGCCGCCGACGTGTACGCCGCCGCCGTCGAGCTCGTGAAGCCGTACGTGACGGGCCCGGCGATGGCGTTGCGGGCGGCCAAGCAGGCCATCGACGGCGGGCTGAGCATGGATCTGGCGTCCGGGCTGGCGCTGGAGAGCCACCTGTTCGCGGGGCTGTTCGCCACGGATGACCGGCTCGAGGGGACGACGGCGTTCGTGGAGAAGCGCAAGCCGAAGTTCACCGGCCGCTGAATCGCGTAAGGGGCGTTCTCGCTGCCCCGCAGTGCCGGACACACCCGGCAGGATCTCGCGGATATCGATCTGTTGCCATAAAGTTCCGGTCTGTGACGATGCCCGGGCTGCGCACGACGTCGGTGCGCCGCACCGTGATCGTCGCCGTGGCTCTCGTCACCGGTCAGGCCCTGCTCGGCGCGGTCATCGGGTTCATGACGTTCGACCGCGACGACGAGACGGCGACGTCCGCGCGCGCCCCGGAACCGGCCGCCGCGCCGCCGATCGTCGTGGCTCCGTCGAGCGTGCCCACGTCCACGGAGGCGTCGCGGCCACCGCGGAAGGGCGCGGTGGCCGACGCCTCGAGCGGCACCGGGCGGCCCACCCGCGGCTCCCCGGTGTCCGCGGGAACCGGCACGGATACGCCGCTGACGTCGGCTGCGCCGCAGCTCAAGAGCGGCGCGCCGACGCCGCCACCGTCGTCCGGCCCGGTCGCGCCCGCCCCGCCCGGGACTGGCCTGCTGCCCTCGCCTGGCCTTTCCTCGCCAGCCCTGCCCTCGCCCGGCCTGTCCTCGCCCGGCTTCTCCTCACCCGATGTGGACGAGCCGGAGGACCCGCCGGTCGTGCGGGAGCGGTGCGAGGACGAGGGCGCGAGCGGCCGTACCGAGGACGGCAAGGTGGTGCGGTGCGAGCGCGACCGCGACGGCAAGCTGCGGTGGCGGCTGGTCTGACCGCGCTTCCGCCCTGATCAACTAGTACGCGGGAGCGCCTACACTGACGCGCATGTCCATCGACCAGGGTCGGCACCGCCTCGGCGTCGACTTCGGCACCTCGAACACCGTCGCGGTCGCCCGGTGGCCCGACGGCCGTGCCCGCCCGATCCTCGTCGACGGCTCCCCGCTGCTGCCCTCCGCCGTGTACGCCCAGCCCGACGGCCTGCTCGTGGTCGGCCGCGACGCCGTGCACAGCGCCCGGCGGGACCCGGCCCGGTTCGAGCCCAACCCGAAGCGCCACATAGACGACGGCCTCGTGCTGCTCGGCGACCGCGAGTTCGCCGTGGTCGACCTGGTGGCGGCGGTGCTCGTGCGGGTCGCCGAGGAGTGGCACCGCGCGGTCGGCCCCGTACGCCCGGAAGTGACCTTGACCTGCCCCGCCACCTGGGGCGCCACCCGCCGCAGCCTGCTCGCCGAGGCGGCCGCCCGCGCGGGTCTGGAGGGCGCGCGCCTGGTCGCCGAGCCGGTCGCCGCCGCCACGTACTTCGCCGACGTGCTGGGCCGCGACGTACCCATCGGCTCGGTCGTGGTCGTGCACGACTTCGGCGCCGGCACGTTCGACGCGAGCGTGGTCGCCCGTACGGCCGAGGGTTTCGAGGTTCTGGCCGTCGACGGCCGTGACGACATCGGCGGGCTCGACATCGACGCGGCGATCGTCGACCACCTGGGCGAGCTCTGCGCGGCGCAGGACCCGGACGCCTGGCGGCGGCTCACCGAGCCCGGGACGCTGGAGGACCGGCGCGCCCAGCGGCAGCTGTGGGACGACGCCCGGATCGCCAAGGAGCGGCTGTCGCGCACCCAGTCCGCGGACGTGATGGTGCCGCTGCTGGACGTCGAGCTGCACGTGACCCGCGACGAGCTGGAGGAACTGGCCCGGCCGGTCATCGAGCAGACCGTACGCGTCACCCGCGACCTGCTGCGCTGGGCCGACCTGCCGGACGGGCGCCTGGCCGGCGTGTTCCTGGTCGGGGGTGCGAGCCGGATCCCGCTGGTGGCGACGCTCCTGCACCGCGAGCTCGGCGAGGCGCCGGTCGCGATCGAGCAGCCGGAGCTGGTGGTCGCCGAGGGCAGCATCCTGGCGGACGCCGCCCTGCTGGCGACGGAACCCGCGGCTCCGGGCCCGACGGCCGAGCTGCGGCTGGTCTCGCGGGGTGATCGCGTACGCGTGCAGCCCACGAGCCCGCCCGCCCCGCCGCCGCCACCTCCACCCCCGCCGCGTCCGGTTTCCGTGGACGACATGGAGACCGTTCCCACGGCCCGGCGTGACGTCACGGGCGCCTTCCCGCCGGCGGTCGATCCGTGGCCGGACGCGCCGCAGCACTGGGCACCCGACCCCGACGCCACGGTCGCCGCGCCCAACCCCGTGACGCAGCTGCCGACCGATGCTCCGGTCACGTCCTCGCCGCCGCGGAAGGTGTCGTCCCGTCCGGTCTCGCCGGCCGCGGCTGTGACGTCCCGGTCCGCTTCCGGTTCCCGGTCCGCCTCCGGGTCCGTTTCCGGGTCCGGGTCGGCTTCCGGGTCTCGGTCCGCTTCTGGGTCCCGGTCCGCTGTGGGATCGTCGCCGGCTGCCGGGGCTGCGCGTGCTGGCACGGGAGCACGCCCGGCGGCTGGTGTGGCGCGGCCCGCGGCCGGGGCAGCTCGGCCGGTCAGCGGCGCCCGGCCGTCCGGCTCGGCGCGGCCCGCCCCCACCGCGCGGTGGGACGGTCCGGAGGCGGCGCCCGCTGCCCGGGTCCGCCGGCGGCCGGGGCGTGTGCTGCGCGCGTTCCAGCTGATGCTGAGCGTCGTGCTGCTGGTCAGCGCGCCCGTGGCCGCCATGCTCGTCGCGTACAGCATCACCACGGGCGTACCGCTGCAGTCGACCGTGCGCCTGATCGTCAACGACATCCAGCGCTTCGTAGGGTGAGTCTCGTTCACGTTTTCTCACGCGCCGGGTAGCGTGCTGGGCATCACCGACACGGCTGGAGCGGGCATGACGGACAAGATCGAGGGGCACGGCGGCGAACTGGCGCTGGCGGCGCTGCGGGCGTACGGGATCACGGAGATGTTCACCCTCTCCGGCGGCCACGTCTTCCCGATCTACGACGCCGCGCACAAGAGCGACTTCCCCATCTACGACGTGCGCCACGAGCAGTCCGCCGTGTTCGCCGCCGAGGCGGTCGCCAAGCTGCAGCGCCGCCCCGGCCTCGCCGTGCTCACCGCGGGCCCCGGCGTCACCAACGGCATCTCCGGCCTGACCAGCGCGTTCTTCAACGCCTCGCCGGTGCTGGTGATGGGCGGCAGGGCGCCGGCATTCCGCTGGGGCTCCGGCAGCCTGCAGGAGATCGACCACGTGCCGCTCGTCGCGCCGGTCACCAAGTACGCGGCGACGGTCACCGCCACCGACGAGATCCCCGCCGAGATCGGTCGCGCCCTCACGGCGGCGCTGACCGCCCACCGCGGCCCCGCGTTCCTCGACCTCCCGCTCGAGGTGCTGTTCTCCAGCGAGGACGTCCCGGCGCCCGGCGCGCCCGCCGTACCCGTGATCGAGGCCGACCCGGACGAGGTCGCCCGCGCCGCGGCCCTGCTCGCCGAGGCCGAGCGCCCGGTCATCATCGCCGGATCGGACGTCTGGGGCGGCAACGCGGTCGACGAACTGCGCGCGGCCGCCGAGGCCCTGCAGATCCCGGTCTTCACCAACGGCATGGGCCGCGGCGCGCTGCCGCCGGGCCACCCGCTCGGCTTCGCGAAGGCCCGCCGCCCCGCACTCGGCGAGGCCGACGTGGTCGCGGTCATCGGCACCCCGCTCGACTTCCGCCTCAACTTCGGCGAATTCGACCCGGCCCAGGTCATCCACATCGTCGACGCCCCCGGCCAGCGCGCCGGCCACGTCCAGGCGGCGGTCTCGCCGGCCGGCGACCTGCGCCGGATCCTCGCCGCGATCGCCAACCACACCGGCAAGCGCACCGACCACGCCGAGTGGATCAACGGCCTGCGGGCCGCCGAGGACGCCGGCAAGGCCCGCGACGCCGAGGCCATGGCCGCCGAGAGCGACCCGATCAAACCCGCCCGCGTGTACGGCGAACTGCGCAAGGTCCTGGCCCCCGACGCGGTCACCATCGGCGACGGCGGCGACTTCGTCTCGTACGCGGGCCGCTACCTCGAGCCCGCCCAGCCCGGCACCTGGCTCGACCCCGGCCCGTACGGCTGCCTCGGCACCGGCA
The DNA here is from genome assembly GCF_016464385.1 of Nucisporomicrobium flavum. Lineage (GTDB taxonomy): Bacteria > Actinomycetota > Actinomycetes > Mycobacteriales > Micromonosporaceae > Actinoplanes > Actinoplanes flavus_A. The sequence continues at coordinate 290,071 of NZ_JADMLH010000004.1, forward strand.
TGGGCTACGCGATGGGCGCGAGGGTCACGTACCCGGACCGCCAGATCTGCGTCCTCATGGGCGACGGCGCGGCCGGATTCTCCCTGATGGACGCGGAGTCGCTGGTCCGCCAGAACCTCCCGGTCGTGATCGTCGTCGGCAACAACGGGATCTGGGGTCTCGAGAAACACCCGATGCGGGCGATGTACGGCTACGACGTGGCGGCGGACCTCCAGCCAGGCCTCCGCTACGACGACGTGGTGAAGGCGCTCGGCGGGGCGGGGGAGACAGTCGAGAAGTCCGCAGACCTGGGGGCGGCGTTGACCCGGGCATTCGACTCCGGTGTGCCGTACCTGGTCAACGTCCTGACCGACCCGGAAGACGCGTACCCCCGCTCGTCCAACCTGGCCTGAGCCGACTCGCCGCGTCTTCCGGGCGCGGTGAGCTGGCTGTTGACGTCGTCTTCCGCGCGCGGCTCGCCTGCGCGTGGTCGGCGGTCTCCGCGGGAGCGCGGCGGTCTCCGCGGGGGCGCGGCGGTCTCCGCGGGGGCGCGGCGGTCTCCGCGGGGGCGCGGCGGTCTTCCGTCGTTTCCCGTGGCGCGACCGTGCGTGGTCGGTGCTCTCCCTGCGAGGTGCAGCGGTCGTCGTCGTTCTTCCGGTGTGGCGCGGCTGCGTTTGGTCGGTGTCCTGCCTGCGGGGCGGAGCGGTCGCCGGTTGTTCTTCTGGTGTGGCGCGGCTGTGTGTGGTCGATCCTCTCTGCGCTGGGGGCAGTGGTCGTCCGTCGTTCTCGCCGTGTGGCGCGACTGGGCGTTGTCGTCGTCTTCCGCGCTCGGTGTTACCGGCCCGTTTGTTGTCGCGGCCCGACGGTGCAGCAGCCGTTTGGCGCATCCGTTCTTGTCGGCGCAGCGCAGACCCGGTTGTTCTGGTCCTGAACCTTCCGGGGCAGCTCAGCTAGTTGTCGTCGTTCTTCTCCAGGTCGCGTTCCCACTGCGCCAGCAGCTCCCGGTCGCGCCGGGACTGTTCGGTGTCCATCGAGCGGAGGAAGTCGGGGTCGTCGTCCGGGGAGGCTGGGCGCGGCCCCGGGCGTCGGCGGACCGGGCCGCCCTCGTGTGGGGGCGGCAGGGGGCGGCCCCAGACGAAGTAGGCGAGCGGGCCCGCCAACGGAACGAAGAGGATCACGAGGACCCACAGGACGCGCGGCATGGTGCGGACCCGATCGGCCGACAGCGAGCTGATCAGCGCCAGCACGAGGAGCACCAGCTGCACCGCAGCCAGGAAGACGAACATGCGGACCATGAGGCAATGATGACGCGCCGTACGCGGAACGGCGACGATCAGAGCATGACAAGCACCGTACCGAGAACCGCGAACCCGGCGGTGATCACCGCGAAGGCGGCGACGGTGCGCCGGCCGGGCAACGGTGGCCAGGCCCGCAGCCCTCGCGACCGCCGGTAGGCGAGCGCCACGGAAGCAGCCCAGCCCGCCATCACCAGAGCCGCGACGAGGAAGACCCCGACGCCGGCGCCCGGCACGAAAGCAGGCCGCGCGGCAAGCAGAGCCACGGCAGCCGCCGACAACCCGGTACGCCGCCAAGCAAGCCGCGTCCGCTCAGCGGAGGCCCCGGGATCCCGATGACCCGGCGCCGGGCTGCTTCCACGACCTTCACTCACCTCGCGGCTCCCCGCTCACAGGGCGGCTCCCGGACGCGGGTTGGTCGCTGTCCGCGGGGCTGCCTCCGTCCGCGGAGCCCTCCCCGCCCGCGGGGCTGCCTGTGCTCGCGTTGGCGTCTCGGTCCGCGGGGCTGCCTGTGCTCGCGTGGGTGCCTTGGTCCGCGGGGCTGCCTGTGCTCGCGTTGGCGTCTCGGTCCGTGGGGCTGCCTGTGCTCGCGTGGGCGTCTCGGTCCGCGGGGCCGGCCCCGCTCGTGAGAGTGCCTCCGCCCGCCAGGCTGCCATTGCTCGCGAGGGTGTCTCCGTTTAGTGGGCCGCCTCCATCCGTGAGGGCGCCTCTGATCGCGTGGGCGCCTCCGGCGGCTCGACGGCCTTCGGTCATTGCACGGCCTTGATGATGACCGCCACCACCAGGAGGAGCGCGCCCGCCGCCACGAGGAGGGCCAGGATCGCCGGGAAGCGGGACTTGGGCAGGTCGGTGCCGAGGCGCATCGCCTTCTCCGTGCGCGCCCAGTGGTCGACCGCCCGTACAGCGACGACGCCGCCCAGGAGGAGCAGTGCGACCGAGATGATCTCGCGCAGGTGCTCGATCGGCAGGGGTGGCAGGAACTGGGCGCATGCCAGGCCGCCCGCCAGCAGCGCCAGGGCCGTACGGATCCAGGCGAGGAAGGTGCGTTCGTTGGCCAGTGAGAACCGGTAGTCCGGCTTCTCGCCGGCCATCGGGGTCTTCTGCGGGTTGAACCACTGGTCGAACACGCTGTCGATTATTGATCGCCGAGGTGAAGAATCGGCTCACGGGCCGCAGCCGCCGTCGCGGCTCGTGGTGGTGGAGGATGGTCACGAGGCGGGGAACGCGGTCGCGGGTGAGCTGTGTCACCGTCGGTGGCGGGCACCGTAAAGCTACCGGCGGGTAACATCCCCGTAGGAACCGTGAAACCGGCTGCAGGCGTGCGTCCATAAACAGGAGGGTCGTCGAAGCGCGATGAACATTGTCGTACTGGTCAAGCAGGTGCCCGACTCCGGTGCCGAGCGCACTCTGAGTGCGGGCGACAAGACCGTCGAGCGCGGCTCGGCGAGCAACGTCATCAACGAGATGGACGAGTACGCCATCGAGGAAGCGCTCAAGATCAAGGAAGCGCACGGCGGCGAGGTGACCGTCCTGACGATGGGCCCGGCCGGCGCGACCGAGTCGATCCGCAAGGCGCTCTCCATGGGTCCGGACAAGGCGGTCCACGTGACCGACGACGCGCTGCACGGCTCGTGCGCCGTCGCCACGTCCAAGGTCCTGGCCGCCGCGCTGGGCACGCTCAACGCCGACCTCATCATCTGCGGCGCCGAGTCGACCGACGGCCGCGTGCAGGTCATGCCGCACATGCTGGCCGAGCGCCTGGGCATCGCCGCGCTCACCGGCGCCCGCAAGCTCACCGTCGACGGCGCCCAGCTGACCGCCGAGCGTCAGACCGACGAGGGCTACGAGGTCGTCACCGCGGCCACGCCCGCCGTGGTCAGCGTCTGGGACACCATCAACGAGCCCCGGTACCCGTCCTTCAAGGGCATCATGGCGGCCAAGAAGAAGCCGGTGCAGAGCCTCTCCCTCGCGGACCTGGGCGTCAGCCCGGACGAGGTCGGCTTCGCGGGCGCCACCTCCGCGGTGGTCGAGTTCGCCAAGCGCCCGCCGCGCAGCGCCGGCACCAAGGTCACCGACGAGGGCAACGGCGGCGCGCAGCTGGTCGAGTTCCTCGCCACCGAGAAGTTCGTCTGAGAGGGGTCCACCATGGCTGAGGTACTGGTCGTCGTCGAGGCCTCCCAGGCTGCCGGCGTCAAGAAGGTCACGCTCGAGATGCTGACGATCGCCCGCGGGCTGGGTTCGCCCTCCGCGGTGGTCCTCGGCGGCGCCGGCGCGGCGGAGCAGCTCGCCGCCAAGCTCGGCGAGTACGGCGCCGAGAAGATCTATGCGGGCGAGGGCGAGGAGATCGACGGCTACCTCGTGGCGCCCAAGGCCACGGCGGTGGCCGAGCTGGTCAAGCGCGTCCAGCCGGCCGCGGTGCTGCTCGCCGCGACGCAGGAGGGCAAGGAGATCGCCGGCCGGCTCGCGGTCAAGCTGGACAACGGCCTGCTCACGGACGCGGTGGAGGTCGCCGAGGACGGTACGGCCACCCAGGTCGTCTTCGCCGGCTCCACGATCGTCAAGTCCAAGGTCACCCGGGGCCTGCCGATCGTGACGATCCGCCCCAACTCGGTGACCCCGGCCGCTGCGCCGGCCACCCCGGCCGTGGAGCAGCTGACGGTCACGGTGGCCGACGCCGACAAGCTGGCGAAGGTCGTCGAGCGCGTCGCCGAGACGAAGGGCTCCCGCCCGGAGCTGACCGAGGCCTCGATCGTCGTCTCGGGTGGCCGCGGTGTCGGCAATGCGGACAACTTCACGTTGGTCGAGGAAATGGCCGACTTGCTCGGTGGCGCGGTGGGCGCCTCCCGTGCGGCCGTCGACTCCGGCTACTACCCGCACCAGTTCCAGGTCGGCCAGACCGGCAAGACGGTGTCCCCGCAGCTGTACGTCGCCCTGGGCATCTCGGGCGCCATCCAGCACCGGGCCGGCATGCAGACGTCGAAGACGATCGTCGCGGTCAACAAGGACCCGGAGGCGCCGATCTTCGAGCTGGCCGACTACGGCGTGGTGGGCGACCTCTTCAAGATCGTGCCGCAGGCGACCGACGAGATCCGCAAGCGCAAGTGACAGCGGCGGGCCGGTGACGGCCTGCGCGATGGAGGAACGGCCCGGCGGCCTCGGTCGCCGGGCCGTTCTCGTGCGCGTGCGGGGTGAGCTCAACCACTTACGCACGTGGCAGGGTGCGGCCGGCCGTTCAGGAGCCCCCGGGCGACTGGCCGGTCGGACCCGGTCCCTGGCGGGAGCGACGTCTCGGACCACGACGGACCCGAGCCATGATGCTCTTGGCGCTTCCGCCCTGGATATTGATCGTCCTGCGCGACGGTGACGGACGCGACGTATCCGTTGGCGGCGCACGGCATAAGCTTCATGACGATGGCCTACCTGGATCACGCGGCGACCGCGCCGATGCTCGCCGAGGCGCTCGACGCATATGTCGCGGCTGCCCGGGAGATCGGCAACCCGTCGTCCCTGCATGCTGCCGGTCGAAGCGCTCGACGGCTCGTCGAGGAGTCGCGCGAGCGGATCGCCGCGGTGCTCGGTGCGCGGCCGTCCGAGGTCGTCTTCACCAGCGGGGGGACCGAGAGCGACAACCTCGCCACCAAGGGCCTGTTCTGGGCGCGCCGCGGCGCCGACGGCCGGCGCTGCCGCGTCGTGGCGTCGGCGGTGGAGCACCACGCGGTCATGGATGCCGTCGAGTGGCTCCGGTCGCACGAGGGTGCCGTCGTCGAGTGGCTCCCCGTCGACCAGGCCGGACGCGTCAATCCCGCGGTGCTGACGGACGCGATCCAGGCGCACGGGGATGAGATCGCTGTGATCAGCGTGCAGTGGGCCAACAACGAGGTCGGCACGTTGCAGCCGATCCCCGCGCTGGCGGCCCTCGCGGCGCAGGCCGGCATCCCCTTCCACACCGACGCGGTGCAGGCCGTGGGGCAGGTCCCGGTCGACTTCGCAGCCAGCGGCGCCGCGGCCATGACCGTGAGCGGGCACAAGGTCGGCGGACCGGTCGGCGTGGGCGCGCTCCTGCTCGGCCGGGACGTGGCCGCCACGCCGTTGCTGCACGGCGGAGGTCAGGAGCGCGACGTACGGTCCGGCACGCTCGACACCCCCGGCGTCGTAGCGTTCGCGGTGGCGGTCGAGGCGGCCGTCAAGACCCAGCAGGAGCACGCGGCGCGCGTCGCCGCCCTGCGCGACGACCTGGTCGAGCGGGTCCGGGCCGCGATCCCCGACGCTGTCTACAACGGCGATCCCGTCGACCGGCTGCCGGGCAACGCCCACTTCTCTTTCCCGGGCTGCGAGGGGGACGCGCTGCTCCTGCTCCTCGACGCGCAGGGGATCGCGTGCTCGACGGGCTCGGCTTGCTCGGCCGGGGTCGCCCAGCCGTCGCACGTGCTCCTCGCGATGGGCGCCGACGATGATCGGGCACGGTCCTCGCTGCGGTTCACCCTCGGGCAGACCTCGACGGCGCAGGACATCGACGAGCTGCTGGCCGCGCTGCCGGGCGCGGTGGAGCGGGCCCGCCGGGCCACGGCGTGGAAGACGCCCCGTCAGTCCTGAGAGCCCGCGGCGCAGAAGCCGAAAGATGATCATCTTGCGCCGTCCTCCCGCTGATCCGTCTTGTGCTTCATCTATCGCTGTTGGCCGCGCGGACGGTTCTTGATCCACAGGATTTTCCTGGGTGGTCCAGAGCACGTCGGCCGATTCCGGCCGCCGTGGGGTTTTGCCGGGGCCGGCGGATAGGCTTGCCGGCGTGCGAGTGCTTGCAGCTATGTCCGGCGGTGTCGACTCCGCCGTCGCTGCCGCGCGCGCCAGGGATGCCGGCCATGACGTGACCGGGGTCCATCTGGCGCTGGCGCGGAACCCTCAGACGTACCGGACGGGTGCGCGGGGATGCTGCACGCTCGAAGACTCCCGCGACGCGCGCCGGGCCGCCGACGTCATCGGCATCCCCTTCTATGTGTGGGACATGGCCGACCAGTTCCACGAGAGCGTCGTCGACGACTTCGTCGCCGAATACGCCGCGGGCCGCACCCCCAACCCCTGCCTGCGGTGCAACGAGAAGATCAAGTTCGCCGCGGTGCTCGACCGGGCGGTCGCGCTCGGCTTCGACGCGGTCGTCACCGGCCACCACGCCCGGCTCGGCGCCGACGGACTGCTGCGGCGCAGCGTGGACATCGCCAAGGACCAGTCGTATGTGCTCGCCGTGCTCACCCGCGACCAGCTCGACCGGGCCGTCTTCCCGCTCGGCGACTCGACCAAGGCCCAGGTGCGTGAGGAGGCCGCCGCCCGTGGCCTCGCCGTGGCCGACAAGCCGGATTCCCACGACATCTGCTTCATCGCCGACGGCGACACCCGCGGGTTCCTCGCGCAGCGGCTCGGTGAAGCTCCCGGCGACATCGTCGACGGCCGCACGGGCACGGTGCTCGGGCAGCACGCGGGCGCCTACGGCTACACGGTGGGCCAGCGCAAGGGCCTCGACCTGCGCGTGCCCGCCCCTGACGGCCGCCCGCGCTACGTGCTCTCCATCACCCCGAAGACCAATACCGTCACAGTCGGCCCTCGTGAGGACCTCGCGGTCGACACGGTGACGGCTGAGCGCCCGATCTGGCACGGCGAGCAGACGCCCGTCGAATGTGACGTGCAGCTGCGTGCGCACGGCGAGGTCGTGCCCGCAGTCGTCTCCGTCGAGGACGGACGGTTGACGGCCCGGCTGCGGAGCCCGGCGCGCGGGGTTGCCGCCGGCCAGGCGATCGTGGCGTACCGGCCGGATCCCGGCGGGGACATCGTGCTCGGCTCGGCCACCATCCTGACCGGGGAGAACCTGACCGGGGAGAACGCGCACCCCGCCGCGACGTCCGGGACGGGGGCGTCGGCCAATGGCTGACTTTCCCTGGCCGAGCGGAGCGGCGACCGGAATCGGCTCGCTGCCGGGAACGGACGTTGCCGAGGCGCAGCGGCTGATCCTCGGCGAGCTGCCCGATCTGCCGCACCTCCCCGAGCTCCCCGACCGCGGCCCGGGCGCCGACATCATCGGACGCAGCGCCGGATTCCTCGTCGAGCTTCCCGTCCAGCTCTACGCCGGGCGGTGGCAGATGGCGCCACGCCCCGGCAAGGACCTGCGCCGCACGGCCGATCTGCTCGAACGCGACCTCGACCAGATGACCGAGCAGGGCGATCGGTACACGGGGCCGTTCAAGATCCAGTCGGCCGGCCCCTGGACGCTCGCGGCCAACCTGGACCTGCCCATCGGTGGCCGTATGCTGCGCGATCCGGGCGCCGTCCGGGACCTCACCGACTCCCTCGCCGAGGGCCTGCGCCGGCACATCGCCGACGTACAGAGGCGGCTCCCGGGCGCCACTGTGCTGCTGCAGCTCGACGAGCCCTCGCTGTCCGCGGTGCTCGACGGACACGTTCCCACGGAGAGCGGGCTGAGCGCGTACAGGGCCGTCGACGGCCCGGATGCCGCGACAGGCCTGCGGACCGTCGTGGAGGCGGTGGGCGTGCCGGTGATCGTGCACAGCTGTGCTCCCGCCGTACCGCTGCAGGTCGTGCGGGATGCACAGGCCGCGGCCGTGTCGATCGACCTCGCGCTGCTCAAGGATCTGGATCCGCTGGGGGAGGCCCTCGAGGCCGGCCTCGGTCTCTTCGCCGGCGCGGTGCCGACCCGGCCTGCGTCGGCGGGTCACGCTCCGACGTCGGCAGAAACCGCAGATCGGGTACGGGGTCTGTGGCGGAAGCTCGGATTCCGGGCTGACCGGCTGCCCGAGCAGGTCGTCGTCACGCCGGCATGCGGACTGGCCGGAGCGAGCCCCGGGTACGTGCGGGCTGTGGTGAAAGCCTGCCGTGACGCCGGTCGGCGCCTGTCCGAGGCGTGACGACCGCCCTCGGTGACGCCCGGATCTGAGCCGGCGCTGAAGCTTGTCTGCTCGTTGGCCGGCGATGCTGGTCGTCCGGCGGGCGGAAGTGTTGGCGTTCCGCCTTTTCTGTCGCACCCGGCGGGCATCATGCAGACATGATTGGACGTCTCGACACCGTCGTCATCGACTGCCCCGATCCCCGTGCCCTGGCACGGTTCTACAGCGAACTGCTCGGCATGCACGTCGTTCACGACGAGGACGGCTGGGTGACCATCCGCACCGACTCCGACGCCCCGAGCCTCGCCTTCCAGAAGGCCCCCGACCTCCTCCCGCCGCGCTGGCCCGACCACGACCGCCCCCAGCAGTTCCACCTGGACGTGCGCGTGGACGACATCGAGAAGGCGGAGCAGCGCGTGCTCGCCGCGGGCGCGAAACGATTGGACGGTGGGGGCGAGACGTTCCGGGTGTACGAGGATCCGGTCGGTCACCCGTTCTGTCTGGTCTGGTAGCGGCCACGCCGGTTCCCCGGCGGCCCCTTGCCGTCGGGCCGTTCCGCCTGCCGATCTGCCAGCCGCAGCAGGTCTCGCTTACCCAAGCCGCGGCGCGCCGCGACGACCCGGCGCATGGAACGGCTCGCCGTGCCGGCGCGACGCTGAAACGCCGAGCGGCGCACCAGAATCGGCTCACCGAGATTCAGGTACGAGTCCCGCTCCGCGTACGGATCCCAGCGACGCGTCGGGATGAGCACATGATCGCGGCGGTGGCTCTTGTCCCGACTGGTGATCTTCAAGACGACGATGCCGCGGCGGTGGTTCAGCAGCACCAGACAGGGTCGTAGCTTCGCGCCCTGGCCGCGGGCGAAGGGGACCGTGGCCCACCAGATGTCACCCGCCGTGGGCCGCGCGGTGCGGAGCCGGTGTCGCAGGAGGGCAACGCCCGCGGCCGCGACCAGGCCCGCTGCCAGCCACAACCGCCAGTCCGCCATCGGCAGACCGTACCCGGGCGGTCCAGCGTGCGCGACCGGTACTCCGCGGCCTTCCGGGCGGCGCTGCGCTTTTCTGGCCCGCGCTGCGCGTTTCTGGCCTGCGCTGCGCTTCGGCGGGTCGGGCTGCGCTTCGGCGGGTCGGGCCCGGCGATCGACCTTGTGACGACTTCGTAAGACGAGGCGGCCCGCAGGACGGCGGTTTTGTCGGAGGGTCCGGCTAACGTGCCTGGAGAAAGCCGAACACGGAGGTCCCGGTGCCCGAGAAGCAGTCTGTTGATGCCGAGTCGCCCGCCGACGTCGCCGTGGCCGAGGAGGTCGCCGCCGGGCAGCCCACGGCCGAGCAGATCGCGGCCGCCGGTGCCGAGCCGACGCCCGAGGCCAGCGCCCGTCATGCCGAGCTGAGCGAGGAGGTTCGCGGGCACCAGTACCGCTACTACGTCCTCGACTCGCCGACTGTCTCCGACGCCGAGTTCGACAAGCTGCTGCGCGAGTTGCAGGAGCTCGAGGACCAGTTCCCGGCCCTGCGCACGCCCGACTCGCCCACCCAGAACGTGGGGGGCACGTTCTCCACGCAGTTCACGCCCGTCGAGCACGCCGAGCGCATGATGTCGCTGGACAACGTCTTCGACGACGCCGAGCTCGCCGGGTGGGCGGAGCGTACCGAGCGGGACGCCGGTGGGCCGGTCGAGTTCATCTGCGAGCTCAAGGTCGACGGACTGGCCATCAACCTGACGTACGAGAAGGGCAAGCTCGTCCGCGGTGCGACGCGGGGCGACGGCCGTACGGGGGAGGACGTCACCTCGAACGTGCGCACCATCCGGGAGATTCCGGAGCGGCTCGCCGGCGAGAATCCGCCCGACCTGCTCGAGGTTCGTGGCGAGATCTACTTCCCCGGGTCCGCGTTCGCCGACCTCAACGCCTCTCTCGTCGAGCAGGGCAAAGCGCCGTTCGCCAACCCACGCAACGCGGCCGCGGGCAGTCTGCGCCAGAAGGACCCCCGCATCACAGCGTCGCGAGGGCTGCGGATGGTGGTGCACGGCATCGGTGCTCGCAAGGGCTTCACCCCGGATTCGCAGGCGCACGCGTACGAGGCGTTGAAGGCTTGGGGGTTGCCGACGAGCGAGCGGTGGAAGCTGGTCCCCGACATGGCCGGCGTGCGGGATTACATCGCCTACTACGCCGAGCACCGACACGACGTCGAGCACGAGATCGATGGCGTGGTCGTCAAGGTGAACGCGGTGGCGATCCAGGGGCGCCTCGGCTCCACCAGCCGGGCGCCGCGCTGGGCCATCGCGTTCAAGTACCCGCCCGAGGAGGTCACCACCAAGCTCCTCGACATTGACGTGAACGTCGGCCGGACGGGGCGGGTCACGCCGTTCGCGGTGCTCGAGCCCGTACGCGTGGCCGGCTCGACCGTCGCGCTCGCGACGTTGCACAACGCGCGTGAGGTCGAGCGCAAGGGTGTGTGGATCGGCGACACCGTCGTGCTGCGCAAGGCGGGCGACGTCATCCCCGAGGTCCTCGGTCCGGTGATGGACCTGCGCCCGGACGACGCGCGCCCCTTCGTGATGCCGACCGAGTGCCCGGCGTGCGGCACGAAGCTGGCGCCCGCCAAGGAAAGCGACATCGACATCCGCTGCCCGAACACGCGTTCCTGCCCGGCGCAGTTGCGCGAGCGGGTGTTCCATCTGGCCGGTCGGGGCGCGTTCGACATCGAGGTGCTCGGCTACAAGGCCGCGCAGGCGCTGCTCGAGTCGCAGATCATCGCCGACGAGGGCGACCTGTTCGCCATCACGGCCGACGACCTGCAGCGGTCCCCGTTCTTCGTCAACAAGGACGGCAGCCTCGGCAGCAACGCGGTCAAGCTCTTGGAGAACCTGGACGAGGCCAAGCACCGTCCGCTCTGGCGCGTTCTCGTCGCGCTCTCGATCCGGCACGTCGGCCCCACCGCCGCGCAGGCGCTGGCGCGGCACTTCGGGTCCATGGAGGCCCTCGAGACCGCAGTCGCCGAGGCCCGCGTCGAGGAGCTGTCCGCCGTGGAAGGCGTCGGGCCGACGATCGCAGAAAGCCTGCGTGAGTGGTTCGCCGTCGACTGGCACCGCGACATCGTCACCAAGTGGCGCACCGCCGGCGTGCAGATGGAGGACGAGCGGGCGGACGAGGGTCCCCGGCCGCTGGAAGGGCTCACGGTCGTCGTGACGGGCACCCTGGCCTCGTACTCCCGCGACGCGGCGACCGAGGCGGTGACTTCCCGCGGCGGCAAGGTGAGCGGCTCGGTGTCGAAGAAGACGGCCTTCGTGGTCGTGGGTGACAACCCCGGCAGCAAGTACGACAAGGCGCTGCAGCTGAAGGTTCCGGTGCTGGACGAGGACGCCTTCGGGGTGCTGCTCAGCGACGGACCGGACGCGGCCCGCGCGGTAGCGGAGATCGTGGAGACGCCGCCCAAGGAGTGACAGGCCAACTCTCGTGAGGCAGGGGAGCGCCGTCCTCAGTGGCGGCAGGCGGCCAGCACCGGCCGACCCGTCATTTACCGTCGCCCCTGCGCCGGCCTCAGCCACCCCGACAGCACCCCACTCCACCTGCGACAACCCGCTACCGGACCCTGTCGCCGGTTCCACCCAGGACCCTTGATCAGGCTCCAACGGGTGAACTTTCCACCGATCCACGTTCTCCGACTTATGCCAATTTGATAACGCCGAGTCTGTTTCGCGTAGTTTTGTCTATGTGGATCTATGGTGAGGAGGACTCGGTCGGTCGATGCCATCCTGGAGGTCGCATGGGTGCCGCACAGCAGCGCAGCTCCATGCCGGGTGGGCGGGGGTCGGTCAGTGCCAGGCGGGGCGCCGTCGCCGCGGTCGGGGGTGCCGCGGTCGTCGATGTCGCGCTGTGGGCACTCCTTCCCGGGCAGTTCGCCGACCTGGATACCGCCTTCTGGGTGATGGCCGTACTCGCTCTCGCCGTGGACGCACGCCCCTATGTGGTCGCGAACCGGCGGGCCAGCTCCGTCATCCTCCCGTCGATCTGCTTCACCTTCGGGATCGTGCTGGCCTGGGGATTCGTACCCGCGCTGACCGTGCAACTCGCCGCCATGGCGGTCGCCGGGGTGCGGATGCGGCAGTCAGCGAGGCGGGCGCTGCACCTTGCCGTCCAGCACGCTTTCGCGCTCGCCTCGGCCGCTCTGGTGGCCGGGCTGGCCGGGTTGCGGATCGGGCGGGAGCCGGACTGGGACGAGGCGCTGCTGATGATCGCCGCCGCCGTCGCCTGGATCTGCGGGCGGTACGGCCTGGATGCCGTGACCTCGCGGGTGCTGGCCGGCGGCCGGAAGCCGAAGCGGCCCGAGCGGTGGGGGCTGGAGTGGTTCGCCACCGCCTCGTTGCTGCTGCTGGGGCCCATTGTGCTGGCCGCTGCGCAGGTGGGGCTGGCGCTCGTACCCCTGGTGCTGCTGGCTCTGCACGCCGTGCACCGGATGGTCCGGTCGGCGGGCGAGTACGAGCGGGCCGCCCGGGTCGATGCGCTGACCGGGTTGCCGAACCGGCGCGCGTTGCAGGCGTCGGTCGCCGAGCGGGGTGCGGGGCGGGGGTCGCATCGGCCCGAGCGGCGGATGGCGTTGCTGCTGCTGGACCTCGACCGTTTCCGTACGGTCAATGACGCTCTCGGCCATGCTCACGGTGACCGGCTGCTCATCCAGGTGGCTCAGCGGCTGGCTGCCGTCGTACCCGCGCATGATCTTGTCGTCCGGCTCGGGGGTGACGAGTTCGCGGTGCTGGCCACCCGGGTCGACGGGCCGGCCGCGGCCCGGCGGATCGCCACCCATCTGGCCGATGCGCTCGGGGCGCCGTTCGCCGTCGACGGGTTGGCCATCGACGTGAGCGCGTCGATCGGGATCGCCCTGCAGTCCGAGCGGGGAAGCGACGGCGCGGCCCTGCTGCGGCAGGCCGAAGCCGCCATGTACGACGCCAAGCAGCGTGGAGCCCAGTTCGCGGTCTACGCGCGTGACGCCGACCACCACACACCCGACCTGACGCTCCTCGCCGACCTGCGGCGTTCGCTGCAACAGGAGCCCGCCGAGGGGCTGATGCTCTACTACCAGCCGCAGATCGCCATCGCGACCGGCGAAGTCGTCGGCGTGGAAGCCCTGTTGCGGTGGCAGCATCCCGACCGGGGCATGGTGGGGCCCGAGGAGCTGCTGCGTGTCGTCGAGCAGACCCCCGTCATGCGCCTGCTGACCAGCAGGGTTCTGGCCGAGGTGATCTCGCAGCTGGCCACCTGGCGCGCCGCCGGCCGGACCGTCCGGGCGTCGGTCAACGTCAGCGTGCGCGACCTGCACGCGACGGACATCGCCGAGGAGATCCAGAGCCTCCTTCTCCGGTACGCGGTTCCGGCCGACCAGCTGCAGCTCGAGATCACCGAGAGCGCGCTGATGGCCGACCCGCACCGGGTGCTGGACACGATCACCCGGCTGGACCGGATGGGCGTGGCGATCTCCCTCGACGACTTCGGGACCGGGTACTCGTCGCTGCAGCACCTGCGACGGCTGCCGCTCGCCGAGGTCAAGATCGACCGGTCGTTCGTGCTCGGCATGGCGGCGGACCGGGGCGACGCGGCGATCGTACGGTCGGTCATCGCGCTCGCCGACTCCCTCGGGCTGCGGGTCGTGGCCGAGGGGGTGGAGGACGAGCGGACGTGGAAGCTGCTCGCTGCGGACGGCTGCCACGCGGCGCAGGGGTGGTTCCACGCCCGGCCGATGCCGGCGGCCGAGTTCGCGGGCTGGCTGGCGCGGTACAGGCCGCTGCGTCCGGGGCGGGAACCGGGCGCCCTCGCGGCCACCTGATCGCCAGTTGTCCACAGGTTGGGGAGCCGCCCGACAAACCCCTCGCCGAGCCAAATAGACTCTCCGGGTCAGCATCACCGACCGACACCAGGGGGCACGATGGCCGCCATCTCCCGCGAAGAGGTCGCGCATCTCGCGCGCCTGTCGCGGCTCGCCGTGACCGACGAGGAGCTGGACAGGTTCGCCGGTCAGCTCGATGTCATCCTGCAGTCGGTCGCCCGGATCGGTGACGTGGCCGCCGACGACATCCCGCCCACCTCGCACTCCGTGCCGCTGACCAACGTCTACCGCGACGATGTCGTGCAGCCGTGCCTGCAGCAGGACGACGTTCTCGCCGGCGCTCCCGACGCCGCCGAGGGCCGTTTCCGCGTACCGCGCATCCTGGACGAGGAGGAGTGAGCGCCGTGAGTGACGTCACCAGGATGACGGCGGCGCAGATCGCCGGCCTCATCGCCTCCGGGGAGACCTCCGCCGTCGAGGTCGCCACCGCCCACCTCGACCGGATCGCCGCCGTCGACGAGCGGGTGCACGCGTTCCTGCACGTCGACCGGGAGGGCGCGCTCGCGGCTGCCGCCGACGTGGACGCCCGCCGGTCCCGCGGCGAGGAGTTGGGCCCGCTGGCCGGGGTGCCCGTCGCGGTCAAGGACGTGATCGCGACCAAGGGCATTCCCACCACCGCCGCCTCGAAGATCCTCGAGGGCTGGAAGCCGCCGTATGACGCGACGCTCGTCGAGCGGCTGCGCGGCGCCGGCACGGTCATGCTCGGCAAGACCAACATGGACGAGTTCGCGATGGGCTCGTCCACCGAATACTCCGCGTACGGGCCCACGAACAACCCGTGGGACCTCGGGCGCATCCCGGGTGGCTCCGGCGGCGGCAGTGCCGCTTCGCTGGCGGCGTACGAAGCTCCGCTCGCGATCGGCACCGACACCGGCGGCTCGATCCGTCAGCCCGGCGCGGTCACCGGCACCGTCGGCGCGAAGCCCACGTACGGCGGCACGTCGCGGTACGGGCTGATCGCCTTCTCGTCCTCGCTGGACACCCCGGGGCCCTGCGCGCGTACGGTCGAGGACGCCGCCCTCCTGCACGCGGTCATCGGCGGGCACGACCCGCGCGACTCCACCTCGATCCCGCAGCCTGTCCCGGACGTCGTGGCCGCTGCGCGGCTGGGCGCCACCGGCGACCTGACCGGCGTGAAGCTGGGCGTCGTCAAGGAGTTCGCGGGGGAGGGCGCCGAGCCGGGCGTGATCGCCGCGTTCCGCGAGTCGGTGGAGGCGCTGGTCAAGCTCGGCGCCGAGGTCGTCGAGGTCTCCTGCCCGCACTTCGAGTACGCGCTCCCCGCCTACTACCTGATCGCGCCGAGCGAGGCGTCGTCCAACCTCGCCCGCTTCGACGGCGTGCGCTACGGCCTGCGCTCCGGCGACGACGGCAAGCGCTCGCTCGAAGAGGTCATGTCGCTGACCCGCGACGAGGGCTTCGGCCCGGAGGTCAAGCGGCGCATCATCCTCGGCACGTACGCGCTCTCCAGCGGCTACTACGACGCGTACTACGGCCAGGCGCAGAAGGTGCGCACGCTGATCACGCGGGACTTCACCTCGGCGTTCGAGCAGGTCGACGTGCTGATCTCGCCGACCACGCCGTTCGTGGCGTTCCCGTTCGGGTCTCGCACCGCTGACCCGTACCAGATGTATCTCTCCGACCTCTACACGATTCCCACCAACCTCTACGGCGGCCCGGCGATCTCCGTGCCGTGCGGGCTGTCCGAGGGTCTCCCGGTCGGCTTCCAGATCATGGCGCCGACGATGGCGGACGACCGCATGTACCGGGTGGCCGCGGCCCTCGAGTCGGCGGTCGGCACGCTCACCCCGCCGGAGCTGTAGCACCACCGCCGCGTTCCCAGCTCGGCGCCGGGAACGCGGCGAACCCCGTCAGGCATGCCTTGTCCGGATTTGGAGTGACCGCATGAGTACGACCGTGCTGCCCTCGTACGAGGACGCGACCGCCCGCTACGAGCCGGTGATCGGCCTGGAGACGCACGTCGAGCTCGGCACGAACACGAAGATGTTCTGCGGCTGCCCGACGGAGTTCGGCGCGGAGCCCAACACGCAGGTCTGCCCCGTCTGCCTCGCCCTGCCCGGCGCGCTGCCGGTCGCCAACCGGGCCGGCATCGAGGCGACGATCCGCATCGGGCTCGCCCTCAACTGCGACATCGCCGAGTGGTGCCGGATGGCCCGGAAGAACTACTTCTACCCGGACATGCCGAAGAACTTCCAGACCTCGCAGTACGACGAGCCGCTGTGCACCGACGGCTACGTCGACGTCGAGATCGACGGCGAGACCGTCCGCATCGGCATCGAGCGGGTGCACCTCGAGGAGGACACCGGCAAGACGCTGCACGTCGGCGGCGCGACCGGACGCATTCACGGCGCCACCGAGTCGCTCGTGGACTACAACCGCGCCGGGATCCCGCTCGTCGAGATCGTCACCAAGCCGGTGCCCGGGATCGGCGCCAAGGCCCCTGAGGTCGCCAAGGCGTACGTGACGGAGCTGCGCGACATCATCCGCTCGCTCGGCGTCTCCGACGTGCGCATGGAACAGGGCTCGCTGCGCTGCGACGTCAACACCTCGCTCAACCTGCCGGGCGAGGAGTGGGGCACGCGTACGGAGACCAAGAACGTCAACTCGCTGCGCTCCGTCGAGCGCGCTGTCCGCTCCGAGATCATCCGCCAGGCGTCCGTTCTCGACGCCGGCGGCCGGATCACGCAGGAGACGCGGCACTTCCAGGAGGACACCGGCGACACCCGCCCGGGCCGCTCCAAGGAGACCGCGACCGACTACCGCTACTTCCCCGAGCCCGACCTCGTGCCGATCGCGCCGGACCGCGCGTGGGTCGCCGAGCTCAAGGCCTCGCTGCCGGAACGGCCCAGCGTCAAGCGGGCCCGGCTGCGCGAGGAATGGGGCATCAGCGCCCTCGACATGCAGTCCGTCGCCAACGCCGGCGCCGTCGAGCTGATCGAGCAGACGATCGCCGCCGGCGCCTCCCCGGCCGGCGCGCGCAAGTGGTGGATGGGCGAGCTGGCCCGCCGCGCCAACGAGACCGGCGTCGAGCTGGCCGAGGTCGGCGCCACCCCGGCGCAGGTCGCGCAGCTGCAGGCCCTGGTCGACGAGGGCAAGCTCAACGACAAGCTCGCCCGCACGGTCCTCGAGGGGGTCGTCGCCGGCGAGGGCGACCCCGCGCAGGTCATGGCCGCCCGAGGCCTCGGCGTCGTCTCCGACACCGGCGCCCTCCAGGCCGCGGTCGACGAAGCCATCGCCGCCAACCCGGACATCGCCGCCAAGATCCGCGACGGCAAGGTCGCCGCGGCGGGCGCCCTCGTCGGCGCGGTCATGAAGACCACCCGCGGCCAGGCAGACGCCAAAACCGTCCGCGACCTCATCCTCGCCCGCCTCAGCTGACCCCGTATTCAGCGACGATCACGACGAAAGAATCCAAGTACGGACACCGCAGAGCGAGACTGGCACACGGCCCGGCCCCTACCGTCCCGGCCTACGCACGCCCGCATCCGGGCGGTGAGCGCGCGAGACCCCACGACCGCCCCCGGCAGTCTCGCGCGGACCGGGGAATGGCGGCCAGGACGGCGGTCAAGCTACGCCCAACCACGCTGCAGCCGCCTACGCCCCGGCTCCGCGGCTGAAAGCCTGGACAGCAGCTCCCAGCCCGGCCAGCTGAAAGGCTGAACAGCAGCTCCCAGCCCGGCCGTAGCCGCAACGCTCGGCGGGGTCGTGACGGCCGGCAGGGTCGTGACGCCTGGCGGCGTCGTGGCGCCTCGCGGGGTCGTGGCGCCTCGCGGGGTCGTGGCGTCTCGCGGGGTCGTGACGGCGGGCGGGGGTCGTGAGGGCGGGCGGGGGTCGTGACAGCGGTCGGGGTCGTGACGACCGACGCTGATCTCCCGACTCGGCCGTGGAGGACGGCAGATGCCAACAGCTTGAAGCTGGACAGCACCTGCCGCAGTAGGCCGCTCGCGCAACGGTAGAAGGCAAGCGTCGGCCGCGCGCCGGAAGCGCGGCGTTGGGTGGAGGCATCGGCCGCGGATCGCAACCATGAGGCGGTGGCTGGACGGCGCCACGCGTGGACCGTAGGCGTGCGGCGGTGGGTGGACGGCGCCGGGCGCGGATCGCAAGCTTGAGGCGGTGGCTGGACGGCGCCACGCGTGGACCGTAGGCGTGCGGCGGCGGGTGGAAGGCGCCGCCCGTGGATCGCGAGGCGCGGCAGTGAGCGACAGCCGCCGGCAGGCGGGCGGTGTTGGCAGGCGGCGTCAGCGGCAGGCGGCGTGGGCCGCAGGCGCGGCGTGGGCGGTGGATGGCAGCGCGGCGTGGGCGGTGGATGGCAGCGCGGCGTGGGCGGCGGGCGTAGGCGCGGCGTAGGCGGTGGGCGCCGGCGTGGGTGGGATGGGCGGCAGGAGCCGGCGCGGCGTAGGCGAGGGGCATCCGACCGGAAGGCCTCGGGTGGCAGGTCAGCCCGGATGCGGGCGGCACTCAGGCCGGGACGGCAGGTGCTGGCCCTGTGTGCCACGGGACCTTCGTGGGTCCGTACTTAAAATGCCGTGACCGTGGTGCGTCCGTGCCCGTGGAAAGATCCGGGACCCTCGTGTGTCCGGACCTGAGAGGAAGCGGGATCCCTCGGAAAGCTGGTCAGCTGCGCCGGACGCCCGGGGTGACGCCGTTGAAGACCGATGGGTCTGTCGTCGGCGCCGGCTTTTCGGCGCCGACCACGTTTCTTTGCATTTCGACGTTGGACTGGCCGGTGCCGCCGAGTTGGATGTCGTCGTAGGCCTTGAGGTTCTGGTTCTCGTCGAAGTAGAGGACCGACATCTGCAGCGGCGTCGGGGCTTCCTTCTGCAGGCCGCGGAGGCCCGCTCCGCCCGTGGAGCCTTCCACCAGGAGGCGGGTCTCCAGCGGGGGCGGGGTGGGGGTGCCGGACGGCACCGGGGTCGGTGACGGCGCGGTGCCCTCGGCGGGTGGGGCGGGGGCCGGCAGGATGCTGACCTCGCGTTTGTGGGTGTGGCCGGCGAGGACGAGCGGGACCACGCCGGACAGGGGTGGTGCCATTGCCGGGTCGTGGACGAGCGCGACTCCGACCTTGCGGTTGGCGCCGCGGATCGTGGTGGCGAGCTGGCCGCCGCTGCTCAGGAGCGGGGTGGTGGCCGGGTCGTCGGCGTTGGCTGCCGGCGGGGTTTCGCTCTTGTCCGGAGTGAACTCCGGGTCGCCGATGCCCGCGATGGTCACGCCGCTGATCGTGGTCATCGTGTTGTCCAGGACGATCGCGTTGCGCTGGCGGGCCACCGCCGCCTGGATGGCCGACGAGTCGTGGTTACCGCGCACGTAGATGTACGGGACGCCGAGCTGGCCGATGTTGTTCACGTACGTCGTCTCCGCGCTGCTGCCCCAGTCGACGATGTCCCCGGTGTCCACCACCGCGTCGATGTCCCAAGACTTCACCACGGTCTTGATGACGTTCCACGAGGTCGGGTTCAGGTGCAGGTCGGAGACGTGCAGGATGCGGGTCGTGTTGCCCGACGGCTCCACCGGCAGCGTGGAGACCGTGGTGTAGATGCGGCTGACGTTGCTGACCAGCTCGGCGAGCTGGTCGGCGTACCGGCCGTAGTTGTCCGCGATGCGGCGGGCGTCACCGACCACCGCGGGCGCGTTCACCAGCAGGCCCTCGTAGCGCGGCTCGCTGATCGACCCGGGCCGGATCGTGCCGGCCGCCAGGCCCAGGCTGCCGCCCGTGACCATCAGCGCGATCAGGCCAGCCGAGGCCACCCGGCGGACGTTGCGGAAGATCAGCGCGGACAGCAGCAGGGCGCACGCGATGGCCGCGCCGAGCGCGCGCAGGCTGAGTTGCAGGACACCCCGGGTGACGTCGTCGACCGCGGACTGGCCGGCCGCGCTGATCGCCGTCGGGTCGTCGATCAGCGCCTCCGTACGCTGCTGGTCCAGCGAACCCAGGTTGACCTTGAGGTGGATGGGGCCGTCGTGGCTGTCGAGGTGCAGCGAGCCCAGCGGCGGGATGTCCACCTCCGTGCCGCCTTCGACCGACGGGCTGATCGACATGTCGGCGCGGAACGGTCCCACCGGGATGTCCGACTGGGCGAGCAGCATCGTGCCGACGACGACGCCGGTGAGGCTCACCAGCAGGACGGCCGCCCAGATGCGCAGGCGGTGCGCCCAGTGATGGCGCCAGGCGCGGCCCAGGGCACCGGTCACCCGGTGCGTCGCACGCAGCACCGGCGAGAGTCTGTTTTCCATGGTCAACGGCTCACCTGCCCCCGTGCGCCGGTCCTCAAACGGTTCGTCGGTCAGGTCCCTGCTCAGCTGCGGCCCGCGCCCCCGTCCGAGAAGACCAGCCGGATGATCCGGTCGTCGTCGGGACCCGGCTCACCGCCGTCCTCCTGGTTGGAGGTGGTCACCCAGAGCGAACCGTCCGGGGCGGCGGTCACGGCCCGCAACCGGCCGTACTCGCCGGTCAGGAGTTCGCGGGGCCGCCCGATCAGGGTGCCGTTGCCGGTCACCTCGACGATCCACAGGCGTTGCCCGCCCGGGCAGGCGGTCGCGATCGTGCGTTCCAGCACCGCCACGCCGGAACAGTTGGACTCCTGGGCGGGCCAGCTCACGAGGGGGTTCGTGAACTTGGCGTCGGAGCCGGCGCCGTCGGCCGCCGGCCAACCGTAGTTCTTGCCCTTCGCGATCACGTTGAGCTCGCCGGAGGTGCGCTGGTCGGACTCGCTCGCGTACAGGCGCTTGCCGGCGTCCCAGGCGAGGCCCTGCACGTTGCGGTGCCCGGAGGACCAGACCGGCGAGTTCTTGACCGGGTTTCCCGGTGCGGGGTTGCCGGACGCGGTGATCCGCAGGATCTTGCCGCCGAGGCTCTTGGCGTTCTGTGCCTGGGTGCCGGCGGTCGAGCCGTCGCCGGTGGAGACGTAGAGCTGCCCGTCCGGCCCGAACTTGAGCTGGCCGCCGTTGTCGTTGCGTGAGCGCGGGATGCCGGTCAGGATCGGCTGCGGCTTGCCCTTGAGCTTCAGCTTCGCGACGCGGTTGTCCTTGTCCGTCGAGTAGTACACGTAGACGGTCTGGTCGGTCGCATACTTCGGCGAGACCGCGATGCCGAGCAGGCCACCGTCGCCGCCCGCCGAGACCTCGGAGAGCCGCTGCACCTCGGTGACCTTGAGGCCCTTCGCGTCCGACTCCGGGCCGACCTTGAGAATGCGGGCCGTGTCGCGCTCGGTGACCAGCGCGGACCCGTCGGGCAGGAACGCCATCCCCCACGGAACCTCCAGGCCCGAGGCGAGCACGGTGGCGGCCACCTCGCGCTCGCCGCCGCCCGCCGCGCTGGCAGAAGCCGACGGCGTGGGAAGGTTCGGCGGGGCGCCGGCCACGTCCGGGTCCGGCGGGCCGAAGCTGCACCCGGCGGTCAGGGACAGCACGGCACCGAGCGTCACCGCACCGGCGCGGGTGCTGCGCTTGATCACACGGCCCTTCGTCACCACACCAGGGTAGCCGCGCCTTCCGGGCGGGCTTCGGTTGTCCACAGGACCGTCCCCGGAGGGGCCGGGCGTCGCGGTCCGGGCGGGCCTCGGTTGTCCACAGGGCCGGGCCGGGCGTCGCGGTCCGGGCGGGCTTCGGTTGTCCACAGGGCCGGGCCGGGCGTCGCGGTCCGGGCGGGAGATGGCTAGGTTGGGCGGGTGTTGGTCTGGATCGCCCACGAGGCGGGTCGTGCGTTGCTCGGCGAGGTGCCGGCCGGTGTCGAGGTCGAGGTCTGCGAGGACGCCGCGAGCTGGCCGTCCGACCCGGCGAAGGTCGACTTCTGGGTGCCGCCGTTTCTCGCGACCGTACGGGCCGCCGAGCAGGTGTCCCACCTCACCGGCGTACGGGTGGTGCAGCTGCTCTCCGCGGGCGCCGACGCCTGGGTGGGTCTGGTGCCGCCGGGTGTCCAGCTGTGCGACGCGCGGGGTGTGCACGACAAGCCCGTGGCCGAGTGGGTGCTCGGCGCGGCTATCGGTGCGATGCGGCAGTTCCCCGCGTTCGTACGCGCCCAGCAGCGCGAGGACTGGGCGCTCAAGGCGTACACGCCGACCCAGGAGCTCACCGGGAAGCGGGTGCTGATCGTGGGCGCCGGGTCGATCGGCCGGGCCATCGAGGAGCACATGGCGCCCTTCGGTGTCACGGTCACCCGGGTGGCGCGTACGGCCCGGCCCGACCAGGACGTGCACGGCGTCGAGGCGCTGCCGGAGCTGCTGCCGCACGCCGAGGTGGTCGTGCTCGTCGTACCGCTGACCGACCAGACCCGCGGCATGGTCGACGCCGCCTTCCTCGCCGCGATGCCGGACGGCGCGCTGCTGGTCAACGCCGCTCGGGGGCCCGTGGTGGACACCGATGCCCTGGTCGCGGCGCTGACTCCCGGTCGCATCTCGGCGGCGCTCGACGTCACCGAGCCGGAACCGCTGCCGCCCGGCCACCCGCTCTGGCACCTGCCCAACGTGTTCCTCACCCCGCACAGCGCCGGGTCGGTGGTGGGGCTGCTGCCACGGGCGTACGGGCTGGCCGGCGACCAGATACGGCGGTTCGCGGCCGGCGAGCCATTGATCAACCAGGTGTCGAACGGCTACTGAGCGCGCCCACCAGGAGCCGCCGGCTATTCAACGTCTTCCGGCTCGTTGACCGTCTGGCCGCCCGCGGCGGCGTCTTCGGGCTCGTTGACCGTCTGGCCGCCCGCGGCCAGGACTGCCGGCAGGTTGCCCGTGGTCACGCCGGTCAGCCGCAGCGCACCGCCGTCGTTGAGCAGCGCCGAGATCCGCTTGCGAGGGTCCGGTGCAAGCTCCACGATCCGCGACCACGGCACGAAGGTCGATCCGAAGAGCGCGCGGACCCGCAGCCCGTCCGGGTGCACGTCCGTGCCGGCCCGCAACGCCCAGACCAGGACCGCCAGCGGGATCAACAGCACGGGGGCCAGATGCCAGCGCGCGCCCGCGAAGGGCACGGTGCCCACGAACGCGGTCAAGGCGGCGACGACGAGGGCGCCGGACTTGCGGACGCGCAGGACGGGTCGGCTCACGAGCGTCATCCTTCCACCCGTACGGCGGGCGGTTTTTGTCGGACCCGGCGCGAATACTGCATCTCATGACACACATGCTCGCCATCGGCACCCAGAAAGGCCTGTTCCTGGCCACCAGTGACGACCGGCGGAGCTGGCGAGTCAGCTCCGCGCACTTCCCCGGCCACGCGATCTACGCCGTCGCGTTCGACACCCGCGGGCCGGTCCCGCGCGTGCTCGCCGGGGTCGACAGTTCCCACTTCGGACCCAGTGTGCTCATCAGCGAAGACCTCGGCGAGACCTGGCAGGAGCCGGAGGCAGCGCCGCTCGCCTTCCCGGCCGGCACGGACGCGGCGGTCGAGCGGGTGTGGCAGATCGCGCCCGCCGGCCCGCTCGAGCCCGGCGTCGTCTATGCCGGCACCCAGCCGTCCGCCCTGTGGCGCTCGAGCGACGGCGGCCGGACGTACGAGTTGATCCGGGCCCTGTGGGACCACCCGCACCGGCCCGAGTGGGGCGCCGGCTACGGCGGCCAGGCGATCCACACGATCCTGCCGCACCCGGCCGACCCGGATCGGATCCTCGTGGCCATGTCGGCCGGCGGTGTCTACCGCACGGCCGACGGCGGCGAGACCTGGGCCGCCGCCAACCGGGGGATCAAGGCGTATTTCCTTCCCGACCCGTGGCCGGAGTTCGGTCAGTGCGTGCACAAGGTCGCGCGCGACGCCGCCGATCCCGACCGCTACTACGCGCAGAACCATCACGGGGTCTACCGCTCCACCGATGGTGGCGACTCGTGGGAGTCGATCGCCGGCGGCCTGCCGTCCGATTTCGGTTTCCCGATGGCCGCGCATCCGTCGCGCGGCGGCACGATCTGGAATTTTCCGCTGGTCAGCGACGGTGAACGGCAGCCGGTCGATCTGGAGTGCCGGGTGTTCCGCTCGGACGACGGCGGCGAGACCTGGCAGCCGCAGCACAAGGGCCTGCCGGACGGCCCGTACTACCCGGTCGTGCTGCGCGACGCGTTGTGCACCGACGACGGCGCGCCCGCCGGGGTCTACTTCGGCACGCGCGCCGGAGAGGTGTTCGCGAGCGCCGACGAAGGTGAGACGTGGTCCACGGTGGCCGCCCACCTGCCCGACGTGCTCTGCGTCCGAGCGGCCGGCGTCTGATGCCGAGCGTGCTGATTCCGGGGGTGCTCCGCGCGGAGGCCGGCGGGGTGTCGCGCCTGGAGGTGTCCGCGGACGGTTCGCTGCGGGCTGTGCTGGACGAGCTGGGGGAGCGCTGGCCCCGGCTGGAGCGGCGGATCCGCGACGAGAGCGGCGCCCTGCGGCGCTACGTCAACGTGTACGTGGACGGTGAGGACTGCCGGCGCTCCGGAGGGTTGGACGCGCCGGTCCCCTCGGCTGCGGAGATCCAAGTCCTCCCGTCAATAGCAGGGGGATGACGACACGGAGCAGGATGACGACACGGTGGCGGCCTCGCGAGCGCGGTCGTCCATAGCCGACTTTCCGCACGTGCGGAGGATGATGGCCCACACGTAACCTGTCCGGGGGACAGTCGTTACCCGATGTGGGAGCAGCGTCCCCTGCGCCGCTCCTGGCTTCCGCGGAGCACCAGACAACCCCGACAACGTCCGTAGAGGATCCCGCCGACGTGGCTGTGCCGCCCCCCGCACGCCTCGCCACCCGGGTCAGCGCCCGGGTGGCGTTCCTTGCCGTCCCCGTGATCGGGGCGCTCGCCCTGCTCGCCGGAGTGGCCGGCCTGATGCCGCCGATGGCATCGCTCGTCGCCGGTGTCGGCGTGGCCGCGATCTTCGCCACCGCCGTGCTCTGGCGGACGGCGCTGGCCATCCACCACGCCGAGGCCGCCTTCGCCGCCTGCCGGGGCGCCGGCCTGATCGGCATGGCATCTCTGTGCGCAGCCGTGACCTGCGGCGTTCTGCTGCTCGGGCCGCCCGCCGTCGGGGTGTGGGCAGCGCTGGGTGTGGGCGCCACGGCCGCGTTCTTCGTGGTCGGGACGATGCTGCTGCCCGGCGCGGCCACCTCGGTCGCGGTGCGGCTGCGGCGGGCGTTCGACGGGCTGGGGCTGGGCGTCAGCCTGGGCTTCGCGGCGTACCTGGTGACGCCGATGCACCGAGCCCCGCCTTCGGCGCTGGCCGGCACATTGCTGGCCGCGGCCGGCGTCTCGATCGTCACGGTCATCGTGCTGCGGGCGCGGCTGCACCGGCCGGCGGCCCTGCGGTGCGGGTTCGGCGCGATCATCGTGCTGCTGGCCCTGTCCGCCGTCGTCACCGTCGTGCTGTCCGGCGTGACCGGCCGGCTCGTACCGGCCCTCGGCCTGATCGTCGTGGCCGGGTTGACGCTGGCCGCGGAGGGCGGGTCGCGGCGCAACCTGCCGGCGGACCTGAAGCCCAAGGAGCCCGACCACTACCTGTCCAGCTATCCGCTGCTTGCCGTACCGGCCGGGGTGGGTGTCGTGGCGGCGCTGGTCCACCTGATCGCGGTGGGCGGGTTCGACAACACCGCGATCGCGCTGGGCATTTCCATGGTCGCCGTGCTGACCATGCGGGAGCTGCTCGTCGTCAGCGACATCCGGCGGTACACCGCGCAGCTGCGCACCAAGGAGGCGCATTTCCGGTCGCTGGTCGCCGGTGCCACCGACCTCACGCTGGTGCTCGACGAGCGGCTGACGATCCGGTGGCAGTCGCCGGCCGCCGCGCGCCTGTTCGGGCTGGCGGAGGCCGAGGTCGTGGGCCGCACGTTCCTGGAGCTGATCCACCCCGACGACGTTCCCGGCGCCCGGGCCGGGCTCGAGTCGCTCATCGCCGGCGAGCACGCCGACGGGCCTCCCGCCCTGCTCACCGCGCGGCTGCGCGACGGGCACGGCATCTGGCGCGACACCGAGTCCACCGTGGCCGACCAGCGCGCGGTGCCCGAGGTGGCCGCGCTCGTGGTGCACGTGCGTGACGTCGGCGAGCGGCGCCACCTCGAACGCGCCCTGCACCGTCTGTCCTACACCGACCAGCTGACCGGCCTGGCCAACCGCCGCGCGCTGATGCGCGACCTCCTCGAGTTCCGGCGCCGCCCCGGCCAGCAGGGCACGCTGCTCGTCATCGACCTGCACGGGCTGGCCGAGATCAACGACAGCCGCGGCCGGGAGACCGGCGACGCCGTGCTCATCGAGGTCGGCCGGCGCATCCGCAGCCTGCTCGCCGACGAGGACGTAGCGGCGCGGCTGGGCGGCGACGAGTTCGCGGTGCTCACGCCGGACGGGGCGGTGCTCGCGTACGCGCTGGCCACCCGCATCGTGACCGCGCTGATGGAGCCGTACGAGCTGCCCGGCATGATCGTCGAGCTGCACACCAGCGTGGGCCTCGCCGAGCTCACCGGCGGCAAGGACTCCGAGGAGGTGCTGCGCCACGCCGACCTGGCCCGCAGCCGCGCCCGCCAGCTCGGAAAGGACCGCGTCGAGTGGTACGACACCGACGTCGAGATCCAGCTGCACCGCCGCATGGACCTGGAACGCGAGCTGCTGGGCGCGGCCGACCGCGGCGAGCTCGACCTGGTCTTCCAGCCGGTCGTCTCGCTGCGCGACACCCAGCCGGTCGGCGTCGAGGCGCTGCTGCGCTGGCGGCACCCCAAGCTCGGCACGATCCTGCCCGCCGAACTGCTCCCGATCGCCCGCGCGGTCGGTTGCGCCGCGGAGCTGGACGAATGGGTGCTCGACGCGGCCTGCCGCCGGCTGGCGAGCTGGACCGCGGGCGGCAACGACTTCTGGCTCTCCGTCAACGTCGCCCCCCGCGAACTGCTCACGGCCCGTTTCCCGGAACGCGTCGCGGAGCTGCTGGACCGCCACGACATCGCCCCGGAACGCCTGGTCGTCGAGGTGCAGGAGACCTGGATCGCCGAGGACCTGCCGGCGATCGTCGCGTCGCTCACCGGCCTGCGCAAGCTCGGCGTCCGCGCGGCCCTCGACGACTTCGGCGCAGGCCACGCGTCCCTCGCCCACCTGCGCCGCCTCCCGGTCGACATGCTCAAGCTCGACCAGGCCCTGATCAACCAGCCGGCCGAAACCGGCACCACGCCCGCGGTGATCGACGTCGTGGTCAGCCTCGGCCGCCGGCTCGGCCTGGAGATCGTCGCCAAGGGCCTCGAATCGCAGGACCAGGTCGACCGCGCCCGCCAGGCGGGCTGCCACTACGGCCAGGGCTTCGTGCTCGCCCGCCCCGCCCCCGCGGAGCGCATGGAGGCCTACCTCGAGAGCCATCGGTCGTAGATTCTCACGGTCCGGACAATTCATAAGTACGGGCACAGAAAGGCGCCGGCTCCCACGGACGAAGGTCCGTGCGGCGCAAGCTGGTCGAGCGACCGCCGGGCTCAGAAACGGATCCGGGCCACCCGCCCCCGACGCTTACACTCCTGTGTGGACGATCTCATCGATGGGCGTACGGCGGGGGCGATGACACCGGACCAGCGCGACTTCGGACCACCTGGCGACCCGCGGGCCGCTCAGCAGCGCCGGCCTGATCACACGCGGCTCAACATCTGGCTGACGTTCGCCGGCACCATTCTCGCCGCGTTGATCGCCGGGGTGTTCGCGCTGCTCACGGCCGGTGGGGGCGGGTCCGGCGACGCCGGCACCGAGCATCCGGCGGCCACCCGGCGGACCGATCCCGCCGACCCGGCGACCACCCGTACTCCGGCGGACAGCGGGGACGGCGCGGACGGGGCCACGCCTGCGACGACCGGCGACGTCGGCGCTCCGCGGGAGACGGGTGCCGTCGACGGGGGCGTGCCGGTGCGGTGGTCCGGGTCGGTCGTCGCCTCGACCGGTGGGCTGAGCGACGCCGTCGATCTCGACGCGCGGCCGCCGCGGTCCCTCGATGACACCGCGATCGACGGTGATCTGAGCATCCGGCGCATCGGCTCCGGCGAAGTGAACCTCAGCGATGCCGCCCTCGGCCGGCCGGCGTTCATCGCGCCGTGGGCCGGTCGTGGCACTCCCGGGTTCGCGCAGTGTCAGGAGGCCGCGTTCGCTCAGGGCGTGGACGAGGTCGCCGACATCGAGCTCGGGGCGGTGCTGTGCATGCGGACGAACAAGGACCGCATCGCCCGGCTCACCGTACGGAAGATCAGCGCCCGGCAGGGGACGGTCACGTTCGACTCGGTGGTCTGGGACAACTCCTGACGGGCGGCGGTCTCAGCTCTCCCGGGGCGGTGCCGTGCTGCCCCGCGGCGTCAGGTGGGCGGTGCCCTCCTCCTCGTCCTTGACCGGCTCGCCCGCGATGGCCGCGAGCAGCTGGCGGGCCGCGTGCGCGCCGTACGCCGCGATGTCCCGGCTCAGTGCGGTCAGCGGCGGGTGGACGAGCGAGCACAGCGGGGAGTCGTCCCAGGCGACGATGGAGAGGTCGCCGGGCACCGACAGGCCCATCTCCTGGGCCACCGACAGGCCGGCCACCGCCATCACGTCGTTGTCGTAGATGATCGCCGTGGGGCGTTCCGCCTCGATGAGCAGCCGGCGGGTGGCGCGGCCGCCCTCCTCGCCGGTGTAGTCCGACGGTACGGTCACCGCCTCGTTGAGCCCGAGCGACGCGCAGACCTCGGTGAACGCCTTGGTCCGGACGCGGGTGTGCAGCAGGTCCGGCAGGCCGCCGACGCGGGCGATCCGGCGGTGGCCGAGGGCCATCAGGTAGCGGACCGCCTCGGTGATCGCGCCGGCGTCGTCGGACCAGAGCTGGGTCAGGTTGCCGGTGTCGCCGGGCCCGCCGATCACCACCGCGGGCAGCTGCAGCTCGTTGAGCACCGGGATGCGGATGTCGTGCTCGCGCAGGTCGGTGACGAAGACGCCGTCGACGCGGCGCTCACCCCACCAGCGGCGGTAGACCTCGGTCTCGTTCTGCGGGGTGGCCACGACCTGGAGGGTGAGTGCGTACGAGCGGGCCGCCAGCTCCTGCTCGAAGCCGCTGATCAGGCCCATGAAGAACGGCTCGATGCTGAGGATGCGGGCGGGCCGGCACAGGGTGAGCCCGACGGCCCGGGCGCGCGCGCCGGACAGGGCTCGCGCGGCGCTGTTCGGGTTGAAGCCGATCTCCTGCGCGATGGCGACGATCCGTTGCCGGGTCGCCTCGGAGACGCCGGGTTGCCCGTTCAGTGCGTAGGACACCGCCCCTTTGGACACGCCGGCCCGCCGTGCGATGTCGGCGATCGTCGGCCGCTTCACTTGCCCGCCCTCTCCCTGCCCGAATCGGACCTGCACTGCCCACAGCAAACCCTGGTGGAGCGCTCTCACGCTACCTGGCCCCGGCATGGCCGCAGCGACCGCTGACCGCTTGATCGGTTAAGTGTTACAGGCCACAAGCAAGCAGCAACAGCCCCTGACCGTTTTATGGGCTTTAGTACGGCTCGTAGGGGTTGAAGACGCCGTTGGACACGGACACGTAACACAGTATTGACAGTCGATGTGACGCGTCATACGGTCACGTCACTTATCCGGTTCAGTAAGTTCTCTCGACATTTTCCCCTCGGGTGGAGGAAGACATGACACGGTTCGGCAGGCGGGGCTGGGCGCTGGTCGCCGCGGGTCTCGCGGGCGCCCTGACGATCTCGGGCTGCAGCGGGCAGAGCCTGGAGGGCGGCAACGACAAGGCCGCCGAGGGCCAGATCACCCTGAAGGTCAACTTCTGGGGCGACATGGGCCTGGACAAGCTCAAGGCCGCGTACGAGAAGGACCACCCCAACATCAAGATCGTGCTCAACTCGGGCGAGTACAACGCCCAGCACGAGGACCTGCAGAAGAAGCTCGTCGCGGGCAGCGGCGCGCCGGACATCTCCGCGGTCGACGAGGGCTTCATCGTCCAGTTCCGAGGCCAGTCCGACAAGTTCGTCAACCTCCTGGACAAGGGCGCCGGCTCGTACGAGTCGAAGTACCTGCCGTGGAAGTGGCAGCAGTCGCTGTCGAAGGACGGCCAGCAGATCGGTCTCGGCACCGACGTCGGCGGCCTGGCGATGTGCTACCGCACCGACCTGTTCAAGGCGGCCGGCCTGCCCACGGACCGCGACCAGGTCTCCAAGCTCTGGACGACCTGGGACGACTTCATCAACGTCGGCAAGCAGTACGTGCAGAAGACGAAGAAGAAGTTCGTCGACTCCGGCACCAACATGTTCAACCCCGTGCTCGCGCAGCAGCCGCAGGGCTTCTACAACGAGCAGGAGCAGCTGCAGATGGAGGGCGGCCCCAAGGTCGCGTTCGACGTCAGCATGAAGGCGATCCAGGCCGGGCTCTCGGCCAACCTCGCCAGCTTCCAGCCGAACTGGGACCAGGGCTTCAAGAAGGACCAGTTCGCCGTGCTGGCCTGCCCGGCGTGGATGCTCGGCCACATCCAGGACACCGCGCCCGAGCAGAAGGGCAAGTGGGACATCGCCACGATCCCCGGCGGCGGCGGTAACTGGGGCGGCTCCTGGTGGACGATCCCCAAGCAGGGCAAGAACGCCGACGAGGCGTACAAGTTCGTCGAGTGGATGATCCAGCCGCAGCAGCAGATCGAGGTCTTCAAGACCGTCGGCAACCTGCCCTCGCAGCCGGCCCTGTACAAGGACCCCGCGGTGCTGGACTACAAGAAGGAGTTCATGAGCAACGCGCCGACCGGGCAGATCTTCGCCTCCACGGCCGAGAACCTCAAGCCGCAGTACCTGGGCAAGAAGAACGGCCCGACCCGCGTCGCGGTGGAGAACGTGATCACCCGCGTGCAGCAGGGCTCGCTGTCTCCCGACAAGGCCTGGCCGGAGGCGGTCAAGCAGGCCGAGAAGGCCGCCAACTCCTGACGGAACCTCGCTAACGGGGGCGGCCCGCACGGGCCGCCCCCTCGCCGGAAGGAGTGGCTGTGTCCCTCACCCGCAACGCCCCGCCGGTGCTCGACATCCCGGAACCCCGCCCGCCGGCGACCCCGCCGAAGCACAAGCTGTGGTTCTACCGGTTCGACACCAAGCGCACCCCGTACGTCTTCATCTCGCCGTTCTTCCTGCTCTTCGCGGTCTTCGGGCTGTTCCCGATCATCTTCAACGGGGTCGTGGCGCTGCGGAACTGGCGCCTCGACGACCCCGACCTGGACGGCTGGGCCGGGTTCGCGAACTTCGAGCGCCTGGTGCACGACGAGGACTTCTGGAACGCGCTCGGCAACACGTTCGGCATCTTCATCCTCTCCACGGTGCCGCAGCTGCTGATCGCCCTGATGGTCGCGAACCTGCTCAACCGCAAACTGCGCGGCACCACGTTCTGGCGGGTCGGCGTGCTGCTGCCGTACGTGACCCCGGTGGCCGCGTCGACGCTGGTCTTCGCCGTGTTCTTCTCCCGTGACAACGGCATGGCCAACTGGCTGCTGTCGCTTGTCGGCTTCAACGACATGAGCAACCCGCTCGACTGGCGCGCGTACAAGTGGAGCTCCTGGATCGCCATCGCCACGATGGTCAACTGGAAGTGGATCGGCTACAACGCGCTGCTCTACCTGTCGGCGATGCAGTCGATCCCCAAGGACGTCTACGAGGCGGCGGCCGTCGACGGCGCCGGGCCGTGGCGTCAGCTGTGGCGGATCACCGTACCGATGA
This sequence comes from Nucisporomicrobium flavum, assembly GCF_016464385.1. Classification (GTDB taxonomy): domain Bacteria; phylum Actinomycetota; class Actinomycetes; order Mycobacteriales; family Micromonosporaceae; genus Actinoplanes; species Actinoplanes flavus_A. The sequence goes on from NZ_JADMLH010000004.1 coordinate 321,745, forward strand.
TCCAGCCGGTCCTGGTCTTCACGGTCGTGCTGTCCAGCATCGGCGGGCTGCAGCTCTTCAACGAGCCCATGCTCTTCGAGGAGAACCCGGCCGCCGCGACCGGCGGCTCGGACAGCCAGTGGCAGACCATCGCGCAGCTCATCTACAAGGTCGGCTGGAAGGACCTCGACCTCGGGTACGCGGCCGCGATGTCCTGGGCGCTCTTCCTGATCATCCTGATCGTCGCCGGCATCAACGCTTTCCTCACCAACCGTCTCGGAGGAGGCCGGCGATGACCACCGTTTCCGCACCCGCGCCCGGCAAGCGACGCCCCCGGGAGATCGGCCGCGCGCCGCAGGACACCCGCGGCAACTGGCGCACGTACCTCGCGCTGACCGCGTTCCTGCTGCTCTCGGCGTTCCCGCTGTACTGGATGTTCGTGATCGCCACGAGCACCGACGAGGCGGTCTCGCAGACGCCGCCGTCCGTCGTCCCGGGCAACCAGCTGATGACGAACCTGCGCGAAGTCTTCACGATGCAGGACGTCTACTTCACCGCGTCGCTGATCAACAGCTTCATCGTCGCGGCCGTCGTGACCGTATCGACGCTGTTCTTCTGTTCGCTGGCCGGGTTCGCCTTCGCCAAGCTGCGCTTCAAGGGCCGCGACCCGCTCATGATCGTCGTGATCCTCACCCTGACCGTGCCCAACCAGCTCGGCGTGGTGGCGCTCTACATCCTCATGGGTAAGCTCGGCTGGAACGGCACGCTGCTCGCGGTCATCGCGCCGTTCCTGGTCAGCGCGTTCGGCGTGTTCTACATGCGCCAGTTCATCCTGCACGCCGTACCCGACGAACTGGTCGAATCGGCCCGGATGGACGGGGCGCTGACGCTGCGCGTCTACTGGAGCATCATCGTGCCGGCGATCCGGCCGGCGCTGGCGGTGCTCGGGCTGCTGACGTTCGTGGCGACGTGGAACGAGTTCCAGTGGCCGCTGATCACGCTGAACGGCACCGAGTTCCCGACCTCGATGGTCGCCCTCTCCGACCTCGCGAGCGGCAACTACGTCATCTACCGGCGGGTGCTCGCGGGCGCGTTCATGGCCACCCTTCCGCTGCTGGTTCTGCTCGTCATGGGCGGACGGCAGATCGTCCGGGGAATCATGGAAGGCGCCGTCAAGTCTTGAGGAGCGATGTGACCTCGTACCTTCCCCTGCACGAAGGCTGGACCCTCAGCGGCGGCGACGTCTCCGGCGTCGCCGCCGCCGTGCCCGGCTGCGTGCACACCGACCTGCTCGCCGCCGGCCGCATCGAGGACCCGTACCTCGACGAGAACGAGAAGAAGCTCGCCTGGATCGGCCGCACCGACTGGGAGTACCGGACCACCTTCCGGTACGAGCCCGGCGACGGCCGCGCCGACCTGGTCTGCGAAGGCCTCGACACGGTCGCCACGGTCACGCTCAACGGCGTCGAGCTGGGCCGCACGTACAACATGCACCGCGGATACCGCTTCGATGTCCGTGAGCTGCTGCGCGCCGGCGACAACGAGCTGAGCATCCGGTTCGAATCCGCGTACTCGTACGCCGAGGCGCAGCGGGACCGGCTCGGCGACCGGCCGAACGCGTACCCGGAGCCGTTCAACTTCATCCGCAAGACGGCCTGCAACTTCGGCTGGGACTGGGGACCGACGCTGGTCACCGCCGGCATCTGGCAGCCGATCGGCCTGCACCGCTGGTCGACGGCCCGGCTCGCCGAGGTCCGCCCGCAGGTCACGGTCGCGGACGGCACCGGCACGGCCGAGGTCCGGGTCCGCGTCGAGCGCGAAACCCCCGGCCCGGTCACGGTCGCCGCCACGATCGCCGGCGAGCGGGTGGAGGTCACCACCGAGGACGACGAGGCCGTTGTGACGGTCACGGTCGCCGACCCCGCGCTCTGGTGGCCCATCGGGTACGGCGACCAGCACCGTTACGACCTCGACGTGACCCTGAGCGGCGCGGGCGGCGAACCGCTGGACTCGTGGAGCCGCAAGGTCGGCTTCCGCTCGGCCCGTGTCGACACCACGGACGGCGCCTTCACCGTGGTCGTCAACGACGTACCGATCTTCGTCCGCGGGGTCAACTGGATCCCCGACGACGTGTTCGCGAACCGGGTCACCCGCGAGCGGCTCGAGACCCGCTTCCGGCAGGCGCTCGACGCGAACGTCAACTACCTGCGCGTGTGGGGCGGCGGCCGGTACGAGTCCGAGGACTTCTACGACCTCGCCGACTCGCTCGGCCTGATGGTGGGGCAGGACTTCCTGTTCGCCTGCGCGGCGTACCCGGAGGAGGAGCCGTTCGCCACCGAGGTCGCAGCCGAGGCGCGGGAGAACGTCGTGCGGCTCGCCTCGCACCCGAGCCTGATGATGTGGACCGGCAACAACGAGAACATCTGGGGTCACGAGGACTGGGGCTGGAAGCAGGACCTCGACGGCCGTACGTGGGGCGCCGGCTACTACTTCGACGTGCTCGCCGGCATCTGCGCCGAGGAGGACCCGAGCCGGTTCTACTGGCCCGGCAGCCCCTGGTCCGGGCGCGAGGACAAGCACCCCAACGATCCCGCGTACGGCACCACGCACATCTGGGACGTGTGGAACACCGACGACTACGCCAAGTACCGCGAATACCGGCCGCGCTTCGTGGCGGAGTTCGGCTACCAGGCGCCGCCCGCGTACGCCACCCTGCGCCGGGCCCTGTCCGACGACCCGCTCGCCCACGACTCGCCCGGCATGCGCGCACACCAGAAGGCCGGCAATGGTGACGCGAAGCTGCAGCGAGGGCTCGACGCCCACCTGCCGCAGCCCCGCGACTTCGACGACTGGCACTACCTGACGCAGCTCAACCAGGCCCGCGCGCTGTCGCTGGGCATCGAGCACTTCCGGTCGCTGCGGCCGTCCTGCATGGGCGCGATCATGTGGCAGCTCAACGACTGCTGGCCGGTCACCTCGTGGGCGGCGGTCGACGGCGACGGCCGCAAGAAGCCCCTCTGGTACGCGCTGCGCCGCTCCTTCGCCCCCCGCCTCCTCACGGTGCAGCCGCGCGACGGCGGGCTCGCGCTGGTGGCGGTCAACGACTCCGCGCAGCCGTGGGTGCTGTCGGCGACGGTGTCCCGCCGTACCCTCGCGGGGGTCGTCGAGGCCGAGGTGGCGCTCGGCGCAACCGTCGCACCGGGCGCGGCCACGACGCTGCCCCTGCCGGCCGAGCTCGCGACCGCCGGCGACCCGACGGCCGAGGTGTTGGTCGCGGAGGCGGGCGAGCAGCGCACCTGGTGGTTCTTCGCCGAGGACCGCGACGTCGCCTGGCCGCCGGCCAAGTACGACACGACGGTCACCGCGGCGGGCACCGAAACGCACGTGACGGTCACGGCACAGACGATCCTGCGGGACGTCACCCTGCAGGCCGACCGCCTCGACCCGGCCGCGGAGGCCGACGAGGCGGGGGTCACGCTGCTGCCGGGGGAATCGGCGACCTTCCGGGTACGAGGTGCGGCCGCGCTGGACCCGGCCGCACTGACCGCCCGGCCGGTCCTGCGCTGCGTCAACGACCTGGCGTAACGGAAACCGCCGCGCCCAGCCTTCCGAAGGCCGGGCGCGGCGGCCCGTCCAGTGCCAGCTGTGCCCGGAGCCGCTCGGCGGCCGACGGCAGGAACGGTTCCAGCTCGTCCACAATGGCCAGGCAACGGCCGAGCAGCTCGCCCACCACCTCGGCGCGGCGGGCTCCGGTCAGCCGCCAGGGTCGCTCGATCTCCACTACCCGGTTGCCGTTGGCCACCTCGTCCGTGATGGCCTCGGCCGCCGCGCGGAAGTCGCCGACGCGCAGCGCCCGGTCCACCCGTTCCGGCAGGTCGCTGCGGTACGGGACCGGCCGGATCCCGTCGCGGTACGCCAGGCTCGCCGTACGGTTCACCAGGTTGCCGATGCCGTTGGCCAGGTCGAGGTCGTGTCGGCGGACCAGGCGCTCGGCGGTGAAGTCCGTGTCGCCCAGCGGTGCCACCTCGCGCAGCAGCCACCAGCGCAGCGCGTCCAGCCCGAAGCGGCCTACCAGGTCGATGGGGTCGACCGCGTTGCCGGCGCTCTTCGACAGTTTGGCGCCGTCGACGGTGAGGTAGTCGTGGACGAGGATGGTGGTCGGCAGCGGCTCACCGGCGGAGAGCAGCAGCGCCAGCCAGTAGACGGCGTGGAACCGGACGATGCCCTTGCCGATGACGTGCACCCGCTCACCGTTTCCGGCCCACCATTTCCGGTACGCCTCCCCGCGGCCGAGCGAGGTCACGTAGTTGGCGAGCGCGTCCCACCACACGTACACGACCTGATCCGGGTCGCCGGGTACGGCGATGCCCCACCCCCCGGCGCGGGCGGCCGACCGGGAGACGCTGATGTCCCGCAGCCCGGCGCGGACGAACGCGAGCACCTCGTTGCGCCGCGCCGGCGGTTCGATGTGGACGGTGCCGTCCTCGAGGATCCGCCGGATCTGATCCTGGTAGCTCGACAGGCGGAAGAACCAGTTCTCCTCGCTGACCCGCTCCGGTGGCGCGTCGTGCTCCGCGCACGTGTCCGTGTCGAGGAACTGCTCGCAGCCCCCGCAATACAGGCCGGTGTACCCGCGTCGGTAGAAGTCCTTGCGCGACCGCTCCCACAGCGTCACGACCCCGGATGCATGGCGCGGTTCGGACGTACGGATGAAGTCGTCGAACGAGAGCTCGAGCGGCTCCCGCAGGGCGGCGAAGCGTTCGGCGTTGGCGGCGACGAAGTCCCGTACGGGCACACCCGCCGCGCGGGCGGCCGTCACGTTCTTCAGGGCGTTGTCGTCGGTGCCGGTGAGGAATCGGACGTCCTCGCCCCGCGCGCGCCGATGCCGGGCGAGGACGTCGGCCTGCACGAGCTCCAGCGCGTGGCCCAGGTGCGGCGCGGCGTTGACGTACGGAATGGCGGTGGTGACGTAGTAGGTCATGGCCCTTCTTCCGCCCCGCCCGCAGCACAAGTCCCCGCCACAGGCGGGGACTGATCGGTCTCAGAGCACGCCGACAGACCCCGCGAACGGGCCCATCATGACGGCGTGGCTCGGCTGCACGGGCCCAGGATGCCGCCCGCGGAAAAATCCCGCCAAGAATTTCCGCGGACGTGTCGATCGGGGGCCGGCCGTTTCGTAGCCCTGATGAGAGGCCGGCACGGCGCCGGTCGGAGAACCGCACCGGAGGGCACCATGACCACCGTCGCCACCACCACGGAGAACACCTCGAACCTCGGCGCGTCGGCGCTGACGGGCGCGGTCGCCATCGCGGCCGCGAGCGTCGCCACCATGGCCGTCGCCGCCGGCGGTCACGCGGTGGGGATTTCCCTCGACGTGGCCGGTGCGCCGATCCCCGTCGCGGGCTTCGGCACGCTGACGGCGCTCTTCTCGGTGGTCGGGCTGATCCTCGCCGCCGTGCTGTCGCGGACGGCCCGGCACCCGCGGCGCGCGTTCGTCCGGACGACCGTGGTGCTGACCGTCCTGTCCTTCGTGCCGGACGTGATCGTGGACGCCGCCCCGGCCACCAAGGCGCTGCTGATGCTCACGCACCTCGTGGCCGCCGCGATCGTGATCCCGGCCGTGGCTCGCCGCCTCGCCGCCTGAGAAGCACCCGTGTCACCTGTCACCATGTCACCGTCTAGTCACTGGAGGACTCCCATGAAGCAGTACCTGCTCGCCGTACACATGGTCGAAGGCAGCCCGATGCCGGAGCCGGACGTGATGCAGAAGATGTTCGACCAGGTCGAACGCGTCAACGAGGAGATCAGGACCGCCGGCGCCTGGGTCTTCGCGGGCGGGCTCCAGCCGGCGGACACCGCCACCGTCGTCCGCTCCGAGGGCGGCAGCACCACGATGACCGACGGACCGTTCGCCGAGACGAAGGAGCAGCTCGGCGGGTTCTGGGTGCTGCGGTGCGCCGATCTGGACGAGGCGCTCGCCTGGGCCGCGAAGTGCTCGGAGGCCTGCATGGGCCCGGTCGAGGTGCGGCCCTTCGAGGACGAGCCGCCCGTCTGAGCGACGACGCACCGACATGGATCTGGACAGCGTCTACCGGGCCGAGTACGGCCGCTGCGTCGCCACCCTGGTACGCCTCCTCGGCGACATCAACCTCGCCGAGGAGGCGGTCCAGGACGCTTTCGCGGTGGCCCTGGAGAAGTGGGACTCCCTGCCGCCGAACCCGGGGGCCTGGATCGTCACCACCGCCCGCAACCGGGCCATCGACCGGCTCCGGCGCGAGTCGACACGCGAGGCCCGGCACGCCCAGGCGCTGCTGCTGCACCACCGCGACGAACCCGAGGAGGTGGGACCGGTGCGCGACGACCAGCTACGGCTCATCTTCACCTGCTGCCACCCGGCGCTGTCGCCCGACGCGCGGACCGCCCTCACCCTGCGCCTGCTCGCCGGGCTGGAGGTGCCGGAGATAGCCCGGGCGTACCTGGTGCCGGAGCCCACCATCGCCCAGCGCATCGTGCGCGCCAAGAAGAAGATCCGCGACGCGGGCATCCCGTACCGGGTGCCGGCCGCCGAGGAGCTGCCGGACCGGTTGGGGCCGGTGCTGACCGTGCTCTACCTGATGTTCAACGAGGGGTACGCCACCACGGCCGGCCCGCTGATCAGGACCGACCTGTGCGCCGAGGCGATCCGGCTCGCGCGCGAGCTGGCCGCGCTGATGCCCGACGAGCCGGAGGTGCTGGGTCTGCTGGCCCTCCTGTTGCTCACCGAGGCGCGCCGCCCGGCCCGGCTCGGACGGGACGGGGAGCTGGTGCTGCTCCCGGACCAGGACCGGTCGCTGTGGAACCGGGAGCTCATCGCCGAGGGGCACGCGCTGGTGCGCCGCTGCCTGCGGCGCAACCGCCCGGGCCCGTACCAGATCCAGGCGGCGATCAACGCCGTGCACACCGACGGGGACGCCACCGACTGGTCGCAGGTGCTGGCGCTCTACGACCAGCTCGAGGTCGTGCTGCCGACGCCGATCGTGGCGCTGAACCGGGCGGTCGCGGTCGCCGAGGTGCACGGGCCGGCGCTGGCCCTCGCCGCGCTCGAGAGCGTGGACCTGCCGGGCTATCACCTGCTCCCGGCGACGCGGGCGGACTTCCTCGCGCGGCTCGGCCGCGACGCCGAGGCGGCGGCCGCCTACGACGAGGCGATCGCGTTGGCCGGCAACGAGACCGAGCGAGCCTTCCTGACGGTCCGCAGAGCCGCGCTCGAAACCTAGACCGTGGGGCGCGGGATGGAGTGCCGCTCGATGGGCGGGTACGGCGGCAGCCCCGCCGACGCCCGCCCGTCGAACTGCCGGAACGTCAGCGCCTCCGCGTCCAGCCCGTCGTACAGCAGCTCGAAGTCGAGGCTTCCCACCGGCGGATAGACCCGCTCGCGCGGCGGTTCCTGGCCGACCTCGAGCGCGCCCTGCGACACCATGAAGTCGACGATGGCCTGGCGGACAGCGGGCAGCGTCACCGGCGAGTGGTAGATGACGTTCAACGCCTGCATGCGCATGCCCTGGACGTGTTCCTCGCCCTTGTTGTCGTGGAAGTGCGGGTTCCTCGTCTCGATCTGCAGGACCGGCACCGAGCCCGCCATGACGTCCGGGTCGTTGCTCTCCAGCACGCCGCCGAACTGCTCGAAGAGGTCCATGTACTCGTACGGCTCGACCGCGAAGCCGCCCGCGAGCCGCAGCTTCAGCCCGAGGTCCAGGCTCATCGCGTGCTCGCCCGCGTTGCCGGTGGCGATCACCTCGGTACCGAAGTCCGAGTACTCGGCGAGGAAACGGTTCAGCCATTCGTTGGTGATCTGCGAGCTGCGACCCTTGCGGCTGAAGAAGAGCCGCCCGTCGCGCAGCTTCGGCTTGGAGTGCCACGAGATGCGCACCATCGAGTACGGGCTCTCGGCGAGGTGCAGGCCGGCCGCGTACACCTTGCAGTATTCGTGGACCGCGCCCGGCACGTAGTTGTCCGCGTCGACGTAACCGATGTAGCGCCGGCCGGTCATGGCCGCGATCGCCATGCCGATGAGCATGGCCTCGCCCTTGCCGTTGCGGACCAGCCCGTCGTCGCCGATCAGTTCCGCCATGCCCGCCGCCTTGAAGGCGGCCGCGACTCCGGGATCTTTCTGGTGTACGGCAATGGCGGAGCGCGCGGCGAGCCGGCAGAAATGCTCGAGGGTCTGCGCCTCGATCTCGTACCGGTCGACAGGCAGCTTGTCGCTGTTGGAGACCAGCACGATGAGGCAGTCATGAGGAATGCCGGAGAGCACGCCTTCGATGACGCTTCGTGTCTCATTCATGCACGGCACAATGATGACCATCTGCGACTCGACAGCGCGCAATGCTTCCGGCGGCACGACCCGGCTACCAGCCGAAAGCGCCGGCCGGCCGGTATCGTGCACGGCGCCCGAGTCGAGCTCGATCACCCTCTGCAGCTCGTGGATCCGGACCGCGCCGAAGCGCTCACTCCGGAAAGAATCAGCCAGTCGCATGCGGCGAGGCTACCTGTTGCACACCACCGAAAGGCCCCTCATCAACACACAATTCGATGACGACGCCAATGAGGTAAGCGGGACGTAACACCCACGTTTCAGGTAATCGAAAGGTGACGCAAAACGCCGGATCAGGCGGCCTGCGGAAGGCCCCTGACCCGGCGTCGGGAAGCGATGAATCAGGCGGTTTCGGTGATCGGCCGGTCCACCCAGCTCATCATGTCGCGCAGCTTCTTGCCGGTCACCTCGATGGGGTGCTCGGCGCCCTCCTTGCGGTACTGCTGCAGGCGGGTGCCGCCGGCCTCGTCGTCGGCGATGAGCGCCTTCGTGAACTCGCCGGACTGGATCTCCGCGAGGATCTTCTTCATCTCCTCCTTGACGGAGGCGTTGATCACGCGCGGGCCGCTGACGTAGTCACCGAACTCGGCGGTGTCCGAGACGCTGTAGCGCATCCGCGAGATGCCGCCCTCGTACATGAGGTCGACGATCAGCTTCAGCTCGTGCAGGCACTCGAAGTACGCGATCTCCGGCGCGTACCCGGCCTCGGTGAGGACCTCGAAGCCCGTCTGCACCAGGGCGGCCGTACCGCCGCAGAGGACGGCCTGCTCGCCGAAGAGGTCGGTCTCGGTCTCCTCCTTGAACGTCGTCTTGATGACGCCGGCGCGGGTGCCGCCGATCGCCTTCGCGTACGACAGGGCGAGCGCCTGCGCGGTGCCGGAGGCGTCCTGCTCCACGGCGATGAGCGCGGGCACGCCCTTGCCGTCCACGTACTGGCGGCGCACGAGGTGGCCGGGGCCCTTGGGGGCGACCATGGCCACGTCCACGTTCGCCGGCGGCTTGATCAGCTCGAAGCGGATGTTGAGGCCGTGACCGAAGAAGAGCGCCTTGCCCTCGGTGAGGTGCGGCTCGATGGACTCGGCGTAGATCTTGCGCTGCGCGGTGTCCGGGGCGAGCAGCATGATCACGTCGGCCCACTCGGACGCCTCGGCCGGGGTCAGCACCCGCAGACCCTGCTCCTCGGCCTTGGGGCGGCTCTTGGAGCCCTCCTTCAGGCCGACCACCACCTCGACCCCCGAGTCGCGCAGCGACAGCGAGTGCGCGTGGCCCTGGCTGCCGTACCCGATGACGGCGACCTTGCGCCCCTGAATGATGGACAGATCCGCGTCGTCGTCGTAGAAGGTTTCGACGGTCATGATTTCCTCTCGAGGTTTCTGAGTACTACGCCGCGCGCAGCGCGGGGCCGGTGGTGATGGAGCGGGAGCCGCGGCCGATGGCCACGAGGCCGGACTGCACCATCTCCTTGATGCCGAACGGCTCGAGGTCGCGCAGCAGCGCGTCCAGCTTGTCGGGGTTGCCGGTCGCCTCGATCGTGAGGGTGTCCGGTGCGACGTCGATCACCTTCGCCCTGAACAGCTCGACCGTCTCGAGGACCTGCCCGCGCACCGCACGGTCGGCGCGCACCTTGACCAGCAGGAGCTCGCGCTGGACCGACTGCTGCGGGTCCAGCTCGACGATCTTCAGGACGTTCACCAGCTTGTTGAGCTGCTTGGTCACCTGCTCCAGGGGTGAGGAGTCGGCGTTGACCACGATCGTGATGCGGGAGACGTCCGGGTTCTCCGTCTCGCCCACCGCCAGCGAGTCGATGTTGAAGCTCCGCCGCGAGAACAGTCCGCTGACCCGGGCGAGCACGCCGGGCTTGTTCTCGACCAGCACGGACAGGGTGTGCTTGTTCATGGTGGTCACAGGTCGTCCTCGTCGAAGGTGGGGCGCACGTCCCGGGCGAACATGATCTCGTCGTTGCTGGTGCCGGCGGCGACCATGGGCCACACCATGGCGTCCTTACCGACCGTGAAGTCGATGACGACGGGCCGGTCGTTGATCTCCATCGCCGCCTTGATCGTCGCGTCCACGTCCGCCTTCGACTCGCAGCGCAGGCCGACGCAGCCCAGCGCCTCGGCCAGCTTCACGAAGTCGGGGATGCGGTGCTTGTGGGTACCCAGCTCGGTGTTGGAGTAGCGGCCCTCGTAGAACAGGGTCTGCCACTGCCGGACCATGCCCAGGTTGCCGTTGTTGATCACGGCGATCTTCACCGGGATGCCCTCCAGGGCACAGGTGGCCAGCTCCTGGTTGGTCATCTGGAAGCAGCCGTCGCCGTCGATGCCCCAGACCGGGGTGTCCGGCAGGCCGACCTTCGCGCCCATCGCGGCGGGCACGGCGTAGCCCATCGTGCCGGCGCCGCCCGAGTTGAGCCAGGTGCCGGGCTTCTCGTACTTGATGAACTGCGACGCCCACATCTGGTGCTGGCCGACGCCCGCGACGTAGACCGCGTCCGGGCCGACCAGCTCGCCGATGCGCTCGATCACGTACTGCGGTGCCAGCGTGCCGTCGGTCGGTTCGTCGTAGCCCAGCGGGTAGCGCTGCCGCAGGTCGTTGAGCTGCGCCCACCACGGCTCGTACGCCGCCGCGCCGGTCGCCGTGCCGGACACCGCCGCGATCAGCTCGTCGATGACGTGCCGCGCGTCGCCGACGATCGGGACGTCCGCGTGCCGGTTCTTGCCGATCTCCGCCGGATCGATGTCGGCGTGCACGACCTTGGCGTCCGGTGCGAACGAGTCGAGCTTGCCGGTGACCCGGTCGTCGAAGCGGGCGCCGAGGGTGACCAGCAGGTCGGCCTTCTGCAGCGCGTACACCGCGGGGACCGTGCCGTGCATGCCGGGCATGCCCAGGTGCTGCGGGTGCGAGTCGGGGAACGCGCCGAGCGCCATCAGCGTGGTGACGACCGGGATGCCGGTCACCTCGGCGAGCTTGCGCAGCCCGTCGGTGGCGCCGGCCTTGAGCACGCCGCCGCCGACGTACAGCACCGGGCGCTTGGCCGCGGCGATCAGCCGGGCCGCCTCGCGGATCTGCTTGCCGTGCGGGTGCAGGGTGGGCCGGTAGCCGGGCAGCTCCAGCGTCGGCGGCCAGGCGAACGTGGTCTGCGCCTGCAGCACGTCCTTCGGGATGTCGACGAGCACCGGGCCGGGCCGGCCGGTCGCCGCGAGGTGGAACGCCTCCGCGATGACCTGCGGGATCTCCTCGGCCGACTGGATCAGGAAGTTGTGCTTGGTGATCGGCAGCGTGATGCCCTGGATGTCCGCCTCCTGGAAGGCGTCCGTGCCGATCGCCGGCCGCGCGACCTGACCGGTGATCGCGACGATCGGCACCGAGTCCATGTAGGCGTCGGCGATCGGCGTCACCAGGTTGGTCGCGCCCGGGCCGGAGGTGGCGATGCAGACGCCGACCTTGCCGGTGGCCTGCGCGTACCCGGTCGCCGCGTGGCCCGCGCCCTGCTCGTGGCGGACCAGGATGTGCCGCACCTTCGAGTCGTACAGCGGGTCGTACGCCGGCAGGATCGCCCCGCCGGGGATGCCGAAGGCGACCTCGACGCCGAGGGCCTCGAGCGACCGCACGAGCGATCCGGCCCCGGTGACCGGCACCGGGGAGATCGGGGCTACGGCCGAGGCGCCGGCAGCGGCCGCGACGGTGGCCGGGGTGGCACGGTTGGCGAGGGTCTCGGGCGTGGGTCTCGTCATGGCGATTCAGACCTTCGTTCGGGTTCGGGTGTCGATCTCCGCGCAACAAAAAAGGCCCTCGTGCTTCCGCACGGGACCTAGCGCACTGCCCAGGAGCTCAGGGGCAGCGCGCTCAACTAAGTACGAGGAACGACGAACACATGCGGCTAAGACTGCCCCATCTCACGAGGTGCGTCAACTGATCTCACATCCTGGTCACCCGAAAAGGCGGGGTCGGTCGGGAGCACCGCCCGGACCTGCCGCATCCCGGGGCCCAGCATGACGATCTGGCTGCGCGCCGGGGCGCTGGGTGCGACCTTGGCGGGGCGGCTGCGCGGCGCCGGCACCGCGCGGGTGCCCGTGGGCCGGGCCGTGCGCAACTGGGTCTCCAGGTGCTCGGCCGGCACGCCCCAGCCGAACAGCGAACCCTGGCCCAGCCTGCAGCCCGCCTCCTCGACGACCTCGCGCTGGGCGGGTGTGCCGATGCCCTCGGCGAGCACCTCCAGGCCCAGCCGGTGCCCCAGCCGGACCACCACGTCGACAAGCGGCGCGGCGGTGCCGGTACGCGACTCCGGCTCGGCCACCAGCGCATGGTCGATCTTGAGAATGTCGACCGGCAGGTTGCGCAGCTGCCCGAGTGACGAGTACCCCGCGCCGAAGTCGTCCAGCGCGATCCGGACGCCGGTGGACCGCAGCTCGACGAGCCCGCGGATCAGCTCGTCCATGTCGGTGGCGACGGCGTGCTCGGTCACCTCGAGCACCAGCCGCTGCGGCGGTACGCCGTATTTCTCGAGCACGGCCGCCACCTGACCGGCGTAGTCGGCGGCGTGCAGCTCCTTGGGGGAGAGGTTCACCGACACCCACACGTCGTGCCCGGCTGTGAGCCACTGGGCCAGCTGCGCGCACGCCTGGTCGAGCACCCAGCTGCCCAGCATGTTGATGAGCCCGGACTCCTCGGCGACGGGGATGAACTCGTCCGGGCGGACGGCGCCGAGCTCCGGGTGGTGCCACCGCAGCAGCGCCTCGGCGCCGACAGGGCGTACCGAAGGGAGCGCGACCACCGGTTGGAACACCAGGCGCAGCTGCTCCCGCTCGATGGCGTGGCGCAGCTCGTTCTCCAGCACGCTGTGCCGGCGCAGGAGCTCGTCGTAGCGCTTCTGGTAGCGCTCGACGCGGTTCTTGCCGCGCTGTTTCGCGTACCGGAGGGCGAGGTCGGCGTCACGCATGAGCTCGCCGGTGTCGCCGGGCGCGGGGGAGGCGGCGACGCCCACGCTGGCCGACAGGAACACCGAGCCCTCGTCGGTCTCGTACGGCTCGCAGAGCACCGTGAGCAGCCGCTGCCCGGCGGCCATCGCCTCCTCCGGCGAGGCCCACATCAGCACCGCGAACTCGTCCCCGCCCAGCCGCGCGGCCACGTCGCCGGTACGCAGGTTGGCGCGCAGCCGGTTGCCGACCTCGGCCAGCACCGCGTCGCCCACGTCGTGCCCGCGCATGTCGTTGACGTTCTTGAAGCCGTCCAGATCCAGGCCGATCAGCGTGCGAGGCCGGTGCCGCGACGCCGGCTCGCGCAGAGCCCGCACCAGCCCGCGGCGGTTGGCCAGCCCGGTGAGCGGATCGGTGTGCGCCAGCTCGCGGAAGTGCGCCTCGCGCTGCCGCAGCTGAAGGGTGTAGCTCTTCACGTCGCCGAGAGCCAGATACTGCCGGCCGACCAGCGCGAACCCCTCGACGCTGGCCCCGATGAAGCCGAACCCGCCGAACTCCCCGCCGGCGAGCAGGTGGTACGTGCCGGCCAGCACCATGGCGGCCATCGGCACGAACGCGTACCCGGTGCCGCGCTGGATGACGTCCCGGGTGACCGTGATCGGCCGGTCCGCGACCTTCACCGCCCGGGCGACCACGACGAGGCCGGCGGGGAGCAGCACCGCGCCGACCAGGATCGCGGCCGCGCTGCCCTGGCAGATGCCGCCCGGCAGCGCGGTGGCCGCGACGGCCACGAGCGTGACCCCCGCGGACGCCCGCACGGTGATGTGACGGGGGCGGTGGGCGTGCATGGCGAGGATCGTCGTGAGGCCGAACGCGATCGTGGCGACACCCGCCCCGAGCAGCGCCGACAGGCAGCCCATGGGGGTGAGCCCGCCCAGGATGCGGGTGGGCTCGGCGACGAGGATCCAGCCCACGAACCAGACCGCCGCGGCGATGATGAGCCCGTCGAGCAGGTGCCGCAGGGCCGCCCGGCGGCTCTCCGCGGCCCCGGGGAGCATGAGTGTGCCGGTCAGCAGCGTCAGCGTGCCCAGCGCCATGGCCACCGCCACGGCCTGACCGAGGGCGCGGGACGAGTGGTGGGTGAGGAAGAGGTCGCTGACCAGGCCGGCGAGGGCGGCCCCGGTCGCGACCGCGCCGGCCGCGGCGAGCAGCAGGTGGGCGCGCCGGGCGGCCCCGGTGTGCTTGCGGCCGGAGTTGCCCAGCAGGGCGACGGCCGGGACAGCGACGACGAGGCTCGCCAGCCCGGCCAGCTCCACGCCGGACGGTGAGTGCACGGAAACACTGTGCCGTACCGGGATCATTTTCGGTATCCCGAAGCGTGGACATCCTGGATACCGGTTCGGGTCCGTACCGCACCGGCGGTGGCAGTATGTAGTAATGCCTGAGCTGCGTTCCCGGACCTCGACCCACGGCCGGACGATGGCCGGCGCCCGCGCCCTCTGGCGCGCCACCGGCATGACCGACGACGACTTCGGCAAGCCCATCGTCGCGATCGCCAACAGCTTCACCCAGTTCGTACCCGGGCACGTGCACCTCAAGGACATGGGCGGCCTCGTCGCCGACGCGGTCGCCGAGGCGGGCGGCGTGGGCCGGGAGTTCAACACCATCGCGGTCGACGACGGCATCGCCATGGGCCACGGCGGCATGCTCTACTCGCTGCCCAGCCGCGAGCTCATCGCCGACGCGGTCGAGTACATGGTCAACGCGCACTGCGCCGACGCCCTGGTCTGCATCTCGAACTGCGACAAGATCACTCCGGGCATGCTGATCGCCGCGCTGCGGCTCAACATCCCCACGGTGTTCGTCTCCGGCGGCCCCATGGAGGCCGGCAAGACGGTCGCCATCGAGGGCATCGTGCACGAGAAGCTCGACCTGATCGACGCCATGTCGGCCAGCGCCAACGAGAACGTCACCGACGAGCAGCTGAGCACCATCGAGCGCTCGGCGTGCCCCACCTGCGGCTCCTGCTCCGGCATGTTCACCGCCAACTCGATGAACTGCCTCACCGAGGCCATCGGCCTGGCGCTGCCCGGCAACGGCTCGACGCTGGCCACGCACGCATCCCGCAAGGCCCTCTTCGAGAAGGCCGGCTCGCTCATCGTCGAGATCGCCAAGCAGTACTACGAGAACGACGACACCAGCGTGCTCCCCCGCAACATCGCCAACCGCGACGCCTTCGAGAACGCCGTGGCGCTCGACGTGGCGATGGGCGGCTCCACCAACACGGTCCTGCACCTGCTGGCCGCGGCCCGCGAGGCGGAGCTCGACTTCAGCGTCGCCGACATCGACGCGGTCTCCCGCCGGGTGCCCTGCCTCAGCAAGGTCGCCCCCAACAGCGTCAAGTACCACATGGAGGACGTGCACCGCGCCGGCGGCATCCCCGCCCTCCTCGGAGAGCTGCACCGGGGCGGCGCGCTCAAGACGGACGTGCGCGCGGTCCACTCACCCGACCTGCAGAGCTGGCTCGACGCCTGGGACATCCGCGGCGGCTCGCCCAGCCCGGAAGCGCTCGAGCTCTTCCACGCGGCCCCGGGCGGCGTCCGCACCACCCAGCCGTTCTCCACGACCAACCGCTGGGCCACCCTCGACACCGACGCGGCCGAGGGCTGCATCCGCTCGGTGGAGCACGCGTACACGGCCGACGGCGGCCTGGCCATCCTCTTCGGCAACCTCGCCCCGGACGGCTGCGTCGTGAAGACGGCGGGCGTCGACGAGTCGCTCTGGAAGTTCACCGGCCCGGCCCGGGTCTTCGAATCCCAGGACGCAGCGGTCGACGGCATCCTCGGCAAACAGGTCGTCGAGGGCGACGTGGTGGTCATCCGCTACGAGGGCCCGCGCGGCGGCCCTGGCATGCAGGAAATGCTCTATCCCACGAGCTTCCTCAAGGGCCGAGGCCTCGGCAAAGCCTGCGCCCTCATCACCGACGGCCGCTTCTCCGGCGGCACCTCCGGCCTGTCGATCGGCCACGTCTCCCCGGAAGCGGCGTCGGGCGGCCTCATCGCCCTGGTCCGCACCGGCGACGAGATCACCATCGACATCCCGGGCCGCAGCATCACCCTCAACGTCTCGGACGAGGACCTGGCCCAGCGCCGCCACGAGGAGGAAGGCCGCGCGAAGCCGTACACCCCCCTCGACCGCCAGCGCCCGGTCTCGGCAGCCCTCCGGGCCTACGCCTCCATGGCCACCAGCGCCAGCGACGGCGCCTACCGCCGAGTGCCGGAGTAAAAAACCGAATACAGGTACGCGCCCACCGGCGCGACAGAAGCAGCACCGGCCGGCCCGGCCACACACGGATCTCCGTGCGTGGCCGGGCCGGTCCTGCGTCTGCCGGGCGGGCGACCGGGGAGACCGGCGTTCGAGCGCGGTGGCTGAGAGGGTTGAGTCGAGCGCTTACCGAAGCGGGCTGCTCCGGCCAGATCTGCCGCCCGGGCGGACCGTCTTGCGCGGGACGCGGGGCAGGCTGCGCCGGTTGCCCTCGGGGCGGCGCTCAGGCTCGCTGCACCTGCGTTCGGTGCTGTGTTCGGCACACGGGGGTCCTCCCACGTGGGCGGCGGGTGCTTCCAACAGGCTTGGGCGGCGCGTGCTTTCAACAGGCTTGGGCGGCGCGTGCTTTCAACAGGCTTGGGCGGCGCAAGCGGCGGGCGCGGGGCGAACGCCTGCGTTCAGCGCGTTCCGCGCGCGTGGGCGACGCGCGCGTCCAGCGCACTTGGCCCACACACACGGCGGGACACATGCGGCCGGACACGCGCGGCCGGACACGCGCGGCCGGGCGCACGCGGCCGGGTGCACGCGGCCGGGTGCACGCGGCCGGACGAAGCAGCGGGGCGCGTGCAGCGGGGCGCATGCAGCCGCGCGCACGCAGTTGGGCATCGCCACAAGGATGAGAACCGTGGCGCCTGGCCGGCGCTCCCGGCCGGGCATGCGCTCCCGGCCGGGCATGCGCTCCCGGCCGGGCATGCGCGCCGGGGCGCACCCGGCGTGGGCGTCTGGCGTGCGCGCCTCGCGCATTCGGTCGGCGTGCGCGTTCAGCTCGCTCCGCCGATGTGACGCCCGGCGTGCCCGGCCGTTCGGCGTTGGGAGCGCGCTGCCAGTGGTCAGCTCGGCGTAGGCGTGCCCGGCGTTTCGGTCGACGACGCGCTCGATGTGGGGAGCGGCGGCGGGGCGTTGTCGGTGCGGATGTGCTCGGTCGGCGCCTGCTGGGCGGCAGCGTGCGGTGGGCCGAAGTGCGGAACCTGGGGTGCCTCCGCCGACGGTGCCGAGGCGGGTGCGGTGGTGTACGGGACTGGCGGTGCCGAAGCGGGCGCTGCGGTGTACGGGACCGGCGGCGCCGAGGCGGGCGCAGCGGTGTACGCGACCGGCGGCGCCGAGGCGGGTACGGCGGTCTGGGCAGGCGGCGCAGAGGCGGGCGGGGTCGGCGCGCCCACGGGGACCGGCGGTGGCGAGGCGGCGTCCGGGCCGGGCCAGGGCGGACCCGGCTGCGGCATGCCCTGATAGTCGAACGGGTGCGGCGACGTCCATCCTTGGCCCTGCTGGGGCTGCGGCTGCGGCGGGTACGACGGAACCGGCTGCCCCTGATGAGGACCCGGACCCGGCCACGGCTGCTGCTGGTGCGGCCATGCCTGCTGGTGCTGCGGTGCCGGGTACGGCGTCCACGGCTGACCCCACGGCTGGTGCGGCGCCACCGGAGGAGTGTCCGATGTGGCCAGTTCCTGCAGCCACTCCTGTTCGCCCTTGGCCCAGACCCGTCGCGCCGCCAGGTAGAGGGGGCCGTGGCCGGCCAGTGGGGGCAGGGTGATGCCGAGGCCGATGGCGAGCGCCACCACGCCCACCCGTACGCCCTCGGGGTCCGTGCCGCTCATGACGCCCTGGATGAGGCAGATGAGGCCCGCCACCATGGTCAGGCCGCCGACGACCGTGGACGCGATGGAGTTCCCGTTGCGCACGAAGGCCCATGCGGACGCGGCGACCAGGACGGCGCTTGCGGCGATGACGGCCGTGCCGAGGCCTTCGGCTGCCGCCTCGCCGACCGTGTCCCGATACAGGCCCGAGCTGGTCAGGGTGGCGACAGCGCCGATCAGGAGGAGAACGGTCAGCAGGCCGAGGAAGCCCGCGGCCACGGCCACGCCGAAGGGGACGCGCCGGGGCGGCTCCGGCACCGCCGGCGCGTGGTCCTCGTCGTGCTCTTCTTCGGGTGGCGTCGTCATGCTGCGCAGGTTATCGGTCCCGGCCCGGGCCGTGCTCGCCCGGCTCGGCGGCCTGTGGACAACCGCGTGCCCCAACCCCATACCTGTGGATAACCGCGTGCCCCAACCGCCGGCCCGGAGACAATCGGATGCCTCAACCACCGGACTGGGAACGACCGGCCGCCGGGCACGGGAAGCCATTGCGGTGACGGGCGCCGTGCGGCAGGGTTTCCGCTGTGTGACGGCGAACACGACGGAGAGACATTATGGGCCGGTCTCCCGCCAGCCTACGATCGCGCAAAGGGCCTGCGAGATGGAGACACATGACTCCTGTCGTACTGATCGCCGAGGAACTCGCTCCTGCCGCGCTCGACGTGCTGGCCTGCGACTTCGACGTACGCCACGTCGACGGCGCCGACCGCGCGGCGCTGCTGGCCGAGCTGGCCGACGCCGACGCGATCATCGTGCGCAGCGCGACGCGCGTCGATGCTGAGGCGGTCGCGGCCGCGCCCCGGTTGAAGGTCATCGCCCGAGCCGGCGTCGGACTGGACAATGTGGACGTGCCGGCGGCGACGGCCCGCGGTGTCATGGTGGTCAACGCGCCCACCTCGAACATCGTCTCGGCCGCCGAGCAGGCCATCGCGCTGCTGCTCGCGGTCGCGCGCAACACCGCCAGCGCCAGCGCCTCCCTCAAGCGCGGCGAGTGGAAGCGGTCCGGTTACACCGGCGTGGAGCTGCAGGGCAAGACCGTCGGGGTGGTCGGGCTGGGTCGCATCGGCGTGCTCTTCGCGCAACGCATGGCGGCCTTCGGTACGCGGCTTATCGCGTACGACCCCTACGTTCAGCCGGCCCGTGCGGCGCACCTGGGCGTACGCCTCGTGGGGCTCGACGAGCTGCTGCGGGAGAGCGACTTCATCTCGGTGCACTTGCCGCGTACCCCCGAGACCTTGAATTTGATCGGTGAGAAGGAGCTGGCGACTGTCAAGCCGGGCGTACGCATCGTCAATGCCGCCCGGGGCGGCCTCATCGACGAGCGCGCGCTTGCCGACGCGCTGGCGGACGGCCGGGTCGCGGGCGCCGGGCTGGACGTGTTCGTGACCGAGCCGACGACGTCGTCACCGCTGTTCGCGTTCGACAACGTCGTGGTCACGCCGCACCTCGGCGCGTCGACGGTCGAGGCCCAGGACAAGGCGGGCCTGGCCGTGGCGCGCAGCGTCAAGCTGGCTCTGCAGGGTGAGTTCGTGCCGGACGCGGTGAACGTGCAGGCCGGTGGTGTCGTCGACGAGGACGTACGGCCGCTGCTCGGGCTGGCGGAACGGCTCGGCAAGGTCTTCACGGCTGTGGCGGGCGGCATCGCGGCGAGCGTCACCGTGGAGGTGCTCGGCGAGATCGTGTCGCACGACGTCACCGTGCTCAAACTGGCCGCCACCAAGGGGCTCTTCACCTCGGTCGTGGAGGAGCAGGTCACCTACGTCAACGCCCCGCAGCTCGCCGCGGACCGCGGCGTGGAGGTCGAGCTGGTCGTCGATCGCGAGGTCTCGGACCATCACAACCTCGTCACCGTACGCGGTGAGCTGCCTGACGGTCGCACAGTGAGCGTCGCGGGCACGGTGACCACGACGGGGAGCCGGGAGTCCCGCAAGCTGACCCGCGTGGACGAGTTCGACCTGGAGCTCGACGCGGGCGGCGTGCTGCTCTTCTTCCGGTACGCGGACCGCCCGGGCGTGGTGGGTGCCCTGGGCTCGGTGCTCGGGGAGGCCGGCGTGAACATCGCGGCGATGCAGGTGGCACGCCGGGAGGCCGGCGGCGAGGCCCTGATGGCGCTGACCGTGGACTCGTCGGTCGACGCGGAGCTGCTGTCCACGGTGGCCGAGGCGATCGGCTCGTCGCGCGGCAGCATCGTGGACCTCCGCGACGAGGACTGAGCCGGCCCGTCGACTGCACGCCCCGGGCCGTGCTGTACGGGGGGCGGGACGAGGCCGGACGGGGCCGTACAGGGCGGGACGAGGCCGGACGGGGCGGGGCTGGGCTGGGCCGGGCGAGGCCGGTGTGGCTCAGCGCGCCTTGACGGGCGGTGGGTAGACGGTGCCGTCCTGCAGGTCGAGCAGGTCGAGGTTGAGCTCGCCGGCGAGGCGTTCGATGGTCTCGAGGACCTCGTCGGCGCAGTTCTCGTCCAGCCGCATCTTGATGTGGTCGGCGGCGGCGTGCAGCGGCGCGCTCGCCCACGGCGAACCGTCCAATGTGGCGCGCGGGCCGCGATCCGGGTAGGTGCTGGTCAGAGCGTCATAGAAGGCGACAACGCGGGGGTCGGCGGGGCGGTGCGGGTGCTCGCCGCGCGCACACCGCTCGTTGGCGGCACGCACGTCGTCCGGCATGTCCGCGTTGTCCATGGCCCACACCACGAGGTCGAAACTCACCGGCGCATGGTGCCATACCCGTGGCCGTTCGATCCCATTGTCGCGCCGACACGCGGGGGATGCGTCTTGCGCGACATTAGTCCGCATCGCTAGCGTTGGTCCTTGCCGCGCGGGCATTGCGGGCGTGTCTTCGGGTGACATCTCCGCAGCCGTTCCGCGCGGTTGTGCACCCCCGGCGGGCGCGAGCCAGCGTTTTCGTCGTGACAGCCCCCGCGATCGTTGCCGCGATCCGCGGGGGTTGTTCGCGTCCGGACCAGGTCGCCGCCACCGCGGCCGTCGCCGCCACCGCGGCCGTCGCCGCCACCGCGGCCGTCGCCGCCACCGCGGCCGTCGCCGCCACCGCGGCCGCGCGGGCACTGCTTCCGCGCGGACCCTGCCACCGCCACCGCCGACGCGCGGGCACTGCTTCCGCGCGGACCCTGCCACCGCCACCACGCGGCCGTCACCGCCACCGCGTGGCCGCCACCGTCGCGGCGGCCGCCGCTGCGGCCCCTTCCGCAGTCACCTGAACGATGGCTAACCACACTTTGAGACCGCCGTACCGGAGGTCGGGACGGCCCGCTACGCTCGACCGGTCGGACCGAGTGAGGGAGTGGACGTGACGGTGGCGCGGATCGCGGTGGTGGCCGGTGACGGCATCGGGACCGAGGTGACCGCGCAGGCCCGCAAGGTGATCGAGGCCGTGCTCCCCGGCGCCGACTACAACGAGTACGACCTGGGCGCGCGCCTCTACAACCGGACCGGTGAAGTCCTCCCGCAGTCCGTGCAAGAGGAGCTGGCCGGCCACGATGCGATCCTGCTCGGCGCGATCGGCGACCCCAGCGTCCCGCCGGGTGTGCTGGAGCGCGGCCTGCTGCTCAAGCTCCGCTTCGACTTCGACCAGTACGTGAACCTGCGCCCGTCCCGGCTCTGGCCCGGCACCGTGAGCCCACTCGCCGGCCTCAAGCCCGGCGAGATCGACATGGTCGTGGTCCGCGAGGGCACCGAGGGCCTGTACGTCGGCGCCGGCGGCGTCCTGCACCGGGACACCCCCGCCGAGATCGCGACCGAGGAGAGCCTGAACACCCGGCACGGCGTCGAGCGGGTGGTCCGGGACGCGTTCGCCCGGGCGCAGCGCCGCGAGCGCCGGCATCTCACGCTGGTGCACAAGACGAATGTGCTCACCCACGCTGGGGGGCTCTGGTCGCGGACGTTCAACGCCGTCGCCGCCGAGTTCCCCGAGGTCACGACCGAATACCAGCACGTCGACGCGGCGAGCATGTTCATGGTGAGCAACCCGCAGCGCTACGACGTCATCGTCACCGACAACCTGTTCGGCGACATCATCACCGACATCGCCGCTGCCGTCACCGGCGGCATCGGCATGGCCGCCAGCGGCTCCGTGAACCCGGAGCGCAAGTACCCGTCGACGTTCGAGCCGGTGCACGGATCCGCGCCCGACATCGCCGGCCAGGGCATCGCCGACCCGGCTGCCGCGATCCTCTCCGCCGCCCTGCTGCTGGAGCACCTCGGTCACCCCGAGGAGGCCCGGCGAGTATCCGAGGCGGTCGCGGCCGAGGTCGCCTCCCGCGTGCCGGGGGCGCCGCTGCGTACCGCCGAGGTCGGGGACCGGGTCGCCGCCACCGCGGCCGCCTGATCCCACCCCGCCGCCGCCCTCGGCGTTGTGCGGGCCTCCTCACCCGAGCCGGCCGCCAAGCCGGAGGGACCGCCGCCGAGCGGGCCTGAAGCCGGCCGGCGTCCCAGAACCGACCGCCACCCACCGGGACAAGACCGGCCGGGGTAAGGCCGACGGGCGGGACAACCGCCCGGGCGAACAACCGCCCAGGCGGGACAACCGACCGGACGAACAACCGCCCGGGCGGAACAGCCGACCGGGCGAACAACCGCCCGGCGGAACGGTCGACGGGCGGAACAGCTGCCGGCGGAACAGCCGACCGGCGGCCGCGCGCCGGCGTGCGGAGGCAAACCCTGTGCCCGCGCGTCTCCGGCACAGCCGACACCGACATCGCAGGTGGAACGCTGTCGGAGGACCTACTGCGCGAACCCCTGCGAACCGCCTTCGCCGCACCCTCGCGCGGTCGGCTTTGAACGACCGTTCGGGGTAAGTTCATGGGGCACTGCGGGTGCTCCCTCATGCTCAAATCCGTTTCTTCGCGAGAGAAAGCAGGTCAGCTGCCATGAGTGGTGGTGACAACCTCGACTTCGAGATCCGTCCGAACCCGGCGCCCGTCAGCGACGCGGACCGCGCGACGTTGCTGGCCAACCCCGGTTTCGGCCGCATCTTCACCGACCACATGGTCACCGTGCGGTACGCCGAGGGCAAAGGCTGGTACGAGCCCCGCGTGGAGGCCCGCGCGCCGATCCCGATGGACCCCGCCTCCGCGGTGCTGCACTACGCCCAGGAGATCTTCGAGGGGCTGAAGGCGTACACGATGCCCGACGGCGGCGTGGCGATGTTCCGGCCCGATGCCAACGCCGCGCGGTTCGTCCAGTCCGCTCAGCGGATGGCGATGCCGGCGCTGCCGCCGGCGGCGTTCCTGGAGTCCCTGCGGCAGATCATCACGGTCGATCGGAACTGGATCCCGGAGACCGACGAGGGCAGCCTCTACCTGCGCCCGTTCGCGTACGCGAGCGAGGTCTTCCTCGGGGTGCGCCCGTCGATGGAATACCTGTACCTGGTCGTCGCGTCCCCGGTCGGCGCGTACTTCAGCGGCGGCGTCAAGCCGGTGACGGTGTGGGTGACGCCCGACTTCACCCGGGCGGCTCCCGGCGGCACGGGCGCGGCGAAGTGTGGCGGCAACTACGCGGCCGGCCTCTCCGCGCAGGCCGAGGCGATCGAGCACGGCTGCGACCAGGTCGTCTACCTGGACGCCGTGGAGCGCAAGTACGTCGACGAGCTGGGCGGCATGAACGTCGTCTTCGTGATGGACGACGGCGCCCTGGTGACGCCGCCGCTGGGTGGCACGATCCTGCCCGGCATCACCCGCGACTCGATCATCAAGCTGGCGCAGCGGGCCGGGCGCCGGGTCGAGGAGCGCCCGGTGAGCATCGACGAGTGGCGCGACGGCGTGAAGTCGGGTCGCATCCGCGAGGCGTTCGCGTGCGGCACCGCCGCGGTCATCACCCCGATCGGCATGGTGCGCTCCCCGGAGGGCGAGTTCACGGTGGCCGACGGGGGCCCGGGCGAGGTCACGATGGCGCTGCGCCAGGAGCTGTCCGACATCCAGCGCGGCCGCACCGAGGACCCGTTCGGCTGGGTGCACCGAGTTCTTTAGGCGGGTGCGAGCAGGTGGTCTCGCATCGTGGCCACCTGCTCCGCGGTCACGCCGATCTCGCGGACGTACTTCTCCACCGAGCCGTAGCGTTCGCGCAGGTCGGCGAGGAGGTACAGCATCGCGTTCTGCGGGCACTCGTACATGTGGTACTTGTCCTGCACCATGTCGGGGTTGGTGCGCTGCAGGTACTCCGTGAGCGACGTCATGGCTTGCTCGGTCAGCGCGTAGTCGTCGGCGATGTCCTGGTCCGAGACGCCGAGCAACGCGAGCGTCAGGGCGCAGACCACGCCCGTACGGTCCTTGCCGGCCATGCAGTGCACCACCACCGGCGCGGCCTCCGGGTCGGCGATCAGGGCGAGCGCCGCGGCCAGGCCCTCACGGCCGTCCTCGATGAAGTTGAGGTAGCGGTCGGCGAGCCAGCGGTCGTGCGGAAGGTCCGCGGCGAACGGGATGGTCTCCCAGTCCACGTGGTGCACGACCGGGTTGTGGTACGCCAGCCCGTCCGCGTCCGGCACCCGGCCGTGCCGCTCGATCTCGAAAACCCGCCGCAGGTCGATGACCGTACGCACGCCGAGCTGCTGGAACGTCTCGAGGTCGGCGCCGCGGAGGCGATGCAGGGCGTCGGAGCGGAACAGCCGGCGCCACCGCACCGGGCGGCCGTCGAGGCCGGCGTACCCGCCGACGTCTCGGAAGTTGTAGCTGGAGGAGAAGGACAAGGTCCGGGGGTACGGGTCGGCAGCCACCCGTCCAACCTAACCGCCCGGGGCGCTACCGGGCTTTGTCGATCTCCTCACCCGGTCCGACCATGCGCTCGCCGTCCATGGGCGGCCCGGCGGTTGCATCCGGCTCCGGGCGGGCCGGGTCGGTGGAGTCCTCGGAGCCCGAGGAGCCGGAGGAGCGGAAGGCCCGCGGGTCGAACGCGCCGCCGGACTCCTGCTCGACGAACTCACCCTGGGCATCGGCGACGAGGCCGCCCGCGCGGTCCGGGTCGTTCTGCAGATGATCGGCCATGCCCTGGTGGTACCCCGTGCGGGCGACACCACACGAAACCCGGCGTCTCGGATGATGGACTTCTTTCCCACGGACCGGCGGTCGGTGGCATGCTGCCTACGTGACCCACTCCGTGCTGATTATTCGCACCTAGCGCGCCGGCTGACGATTTCGCCGACGCGCAGACCTCCCGCATCCGCGGGAGGTCTTTTTGTTGGGTCAACAAGTCTGCCGAAAGGACGCTCCCCATGACCTACCAGGTGTTCGACACGACGTTGCGCGACGGCGGGCAACGCGAGGGCATCAGCTACTCGGTCGTCGACAAGCTCGCGGTCGCGCGGCTGCTGGACGAGTTCGGGGTCGGTTTCATCGAGGGCGGCTGGCCGGGCGCGATGCCCAAGGACACGGAGTTCTTCCGCCGGGCGAAGACGGAGCTGGACCTCAAGCACGCCGTGCTGGTGGCGTTCGGCGCGACCCGCAAGGCCGGCGTGGACGTGGCCACGGATCCGCAGGTGCAGGCCCTGCTGGACGCCGAGACCCCGGTCGTGTGCGTGGTCGCCAAGTCGGACATCCGGCACGTGGAGCGGGCGCTGCGCACCACCGGCGACGAGAACCTGGCGATGGTCCGGGACACCGTCGCGCACCTGGTCGCGAACGGCCGTCGCGCGTTCGTCGACTGCGAGCACTTCTTCGACGGCTTCCGCCACGACCCGGACTACACCGCCTCGGTGGTCCGGGCGGCGTTCGAGGCCGGCGCGGAACGGGTCGTCATGTGCGACACCAACGGCGGCATGCTGCCCTCGATGATCACCGCGGCGATCCAGGACGTCGTCGCCCGCACCGGGGTCAGCGCCGACCGGCTCGGCATCCACTGCCAGAACGACACGTCCTGCGCGGTGGCCAACACCGTCGCCGCCGTCGAGGCGGGCGTCAAGCACTTCCAGTGCACGGCCAACGGCTACGGGGAACGGCCCGGCAACGCCGACCTGTTCGCCGTCGTCAGCAACCTGCAACTCAAGCTCGGGCTGAAGGTCCTACCGGACGGATGCCTCGAGAAGGCGACGCGGGTGTCCACCGCGCTCGCCGAGATCGCCAACATCGCCCCCGACACCCACCAGGCCTACGTCGGGGCCGCGGCATTCGCCCACAAGGCGGGGCTGCACGCGAGCGCGATCAAGGTGGATCCGCTGCTCTACAACCACGTCGACCCGGCGGTTGTGGGCAACGACATGCGGATCCTGGTGACCGAGATGGCCGGCCGGGCCAGCATCGAGCTCAAGAGCCGTGAGCTCGGACTGGACCTGGCCGGTCATCCGGACACCCTGACCGAGGTGACCCGCAAGGTCAAGGAGCTGGAGGCCGGCGGCTGGTCGTTCGAGGCCGCGGACGCGTCCTTCGAGCTGCTCGTCCGCGACGTGCTGCCCGGTGCCGGCCTGGTGCGGCCGTTCAGCCTGGAGTCGTACCGGGTGCTGGTCGAGCACCGCGAGGACGGCGCGGTCGTGTCGGAAGCCACGGTCAAGGTCCGGGTACGCGGCGAGCGCGTGATCGCCACCGCGGAGGGCAACGGCCCGGTCAACGCCCTCGACGAGGCGCTGCGTACGGCGCTGTCGAAGCACTACCCGGAGCTCAAGGACTTCGAGCTGGCCGACTACAAGGTCCGCATCCTCGAGGGCTCCCACGGCACCAACGCGATCACCCGCGTCCTGGTGGAGACCAGCGACGGCGCCCGCGACTGGACCACGGTCGGCGTGCACGAGAACGTCGTCGAGGCGAGCTGGAAGGCGCTGACGGACGCGCTCACGTACGGCCTCGCCCGCACGAACGCCCCGGCCTGACCCTGTCATTCCCGCCTGGTCATCACCCGCAGCGTGATGACCAGGCCCGCGGTGGACCAGGCGGCGAGCACGGCGTACGGCAGCGCGGAGATCCCGCCGGGCGGTGACGTGAGCGCCTCCCGGACGACCTGTGCCATGGATTGGAACGGCAGCGCTTGGTGTACGTCTTCCAGCCAGCCCGGAAGCCGTTCCGCGGGGAACGTCACGGGGGAGAACATCAGCGCAATGAACACCAGTGCCTGGCTCACGAGGCTGGTCACCGCCGGCGGCGCCGCGTACGCGATGGCGAATCCGACCGTGGTGGTGGTGAGCGCGACCAGCAGTATCGCCGGAACCACCAGCGGGCTGACCCGCAGGTGCAGATCGAAGCGCAGGGTCGCGGTGAGCAGGCCCAGCACGAGCCCCGGTGCGCCGGTGCCGAGCCACGTCGTGAGGTCCGCGGCCAGCACTGCCGTGCGGGGTACGGGCAGCGTGCGGTTGTAGGTGAAGGTGCCCTCGGTCTTGGACTGCGCGACCAGTTGGGGGGCCATCACCATGCCGATGGTGATCAGGCCGAGGGTCGGGGCGCCGGTCGACAGGTAAAGCGCCGTCGCCGGGTCGACCGAGGGCATCAGGTACGCGAAGCCAATGACGACCCCGACCGCGAGAAACGTTTGGACGATCAGGACGAGCGGCAGCACGAACCGCAGGCGCAGCGCGGTCCACCGGATGAGCAGCAGGTAGCTACGCAGCCAGGTGCGCACGGGAGCCTCCCCCGGTCAGGCCGACGTAGGCGTCCTCAAGGCTCGTCGGTTGGAGGGAGAAGGTGCTGGACCGGCTGCGGGCCCAGTCGACCGCCAGGCCGGCGTCGGCCTTCGCGAGGGTCACGGTGAGCCGGTCGCCCTGGCGGCGGGCAGCCCGCGCCCATCTCGGCAGCGAGTCCTCGCCGGGCGCCGTTATCTCGAGCTTCATCTCGCTTCCGGCGGCGAGCGTGGTGGGGGAGCCGGCGGCCACCACCCGCCCGTCGTCGAGCACGACGACATGGTCGATGGTGCGCTCGGCCTCGGAGATGTTGTGGGTGACCAGAACGACCGCGTGGCCGTCTGCCGCGAGTGCGCGGATCCGGGTCCAGAGCAGGCGGCGGCGTACCGGATCGACGTCGTTCGTGGGCTCGTCGAGCATGACCAGCCGACCGGGTGCGACCGCCGCCATGCCGAAGGCGATCAGCCGGCGAACGCCCCCGGAGAGCCTCTCGGCCGGCGAGTCCGCCCATTTCTCGATGTCCAGGGCGGCGAGCAGGTCCGCGGTTCTGCGATCTATATCGACGCGGCTACCGCCACGGATGCGGCCGACCATCGCGATCGCCTGGCGTGGGGTCACGCCGGTGAGCGGCGCCTGCGCCTGCGGTTGGAACGAGCAGACCCGGCGGGCGTACGCGGGGTCCCCGACAGGGTCGCGGCCGAGCAGCGTGATCCGGCCGGCGGTGGGGCGGATCAGCCCGACCACCTGGCCGAGCAGCGTGGTCTTCCCCGCACCGTTGTGGCCCAGCAGGCCGACCACCTGCCCGGCGCGGACGTCCAGGTCGATGCCGTCGTTCGCCCGTACGCCGCGACGATAGACCTTGGTCAGCGATTCGATGTGTAGCACGGCCACCTCACATACCGATCGGTATCCAGATACCACTTAGTATCTAAATACTGTCTCGTATGTCAACCGGTACAGTGATGGCATGACGGAGCGGCTGACCCGTGCGCAGCAGCAGGAGCGGACCCGGCAGCGGTTGCTGGACAGCGCTGAAGCCTTGTTCGCCGATCGGGGCATCCACCAGACCTCGCTGGACCAGGTCGCCGCGGCGGCCGGGCTGACGAAGGGCGCGATCTACGCGAACTTCGGCGGCAAGAACGACCTCATCGCGGCCCTGCTGCAACGCAAGCTCGACACCGACGAGCCGGTGCGTCCGCGGGAATCCCTGCAGTCGTGGATTCGCGGGCTCGCCGAGGACTACGAGGCCAACGTGCCCAAGCCCGAGGTGCGGCGCTTCGCGATGGCGATCGTCGAATTGTGGCTGCACGGCATGCGCGAAGAGGCGAACCGCGACGCGTTGCGACGATGGCTCGCCACCGTGCGGAGCTTGCACGCCCGGGACGCCGCGGCGTTCAGCGATCAGCTGCCGCTGAGCCCGGAGGAGTCCGCGGCGCTGCTGCTGGCCATCGACATCGGCATCGGGCTGCAGTACCTGGTCGATCCGGAGGCCGTCCCCGCGGCCACGTACGGGCGCGGCGTCGAGGCGGTGCTGGGCGGGGTCAGGCGGGCGGGAGGATCAGCTCCGCGATGACCGCGCGGTGGTCGCTGTCGCGGACCCGGTGCACGTCGAGCGTGCTCACGCCGAGGCGGTTGTCGACCATGACGTGGTCGATGGTGACCGGGGGGATGCGGTCGCCGTCGTACGGGCCCCAGGTGCCGATCAGGCCCTTGCCCGTCGCGTCGGCCGCGTCGCGGTAGCCGCTGCTGATGAGGTCGCGCAGCGGCTGGTGGTCGAGGGTCGCGTTGAAGTCGCCGAGCAGGACGCGGGGGAGTTCCTTGGCGTCCGCGCGGGGCTCCGCCTGCAGGTCGGCGCGCCAGCGGTCGAGGACCGAGACCGCGAAGGGGGCGAGCGGGTGGGCCGATTCGACCGTGACGCGGCCCGCGCCGGGCGGCTGGATCGTGCCGTACGCCTGGTGGAAGCCGCCGCCGTTGCCGCGGACGCCCGGGTCGGTGAGCGGGAAGCGGGAGTAGAGGCCGGAGCCGCTCGCGCCGTATTCCGGTCCGAGTGACGAGTACGGCAGGAGCTGCCCGAGCCCCGCGTCGGCGAGCCGTTTCTGCGCGGCCGGGGTGAACTCCTGGACGGCCAGCACCGCCACGTCGTTGTCCCGCACGAGCTGGACGATCTGGGCCGCGTCGGCGTTGCCGAAGAGCATGTTCGAGGTCATCACGTGCAGCTTGACGCCGGTCTGCGGGCCCCGGTCGCCGTCGGCGAACGCCCGCGGCAGCACCGCCGTGGCCAGCAGCGCCAGCGCCACGGTGGCCACAGCCGCCGTCAGCCAGCGCCTGGTTGTCAGCGCGGCGACCGCCGGCACGACCGACCACGCCGCCACGTACGGCGTGAACGCGAACAGCTGCACCAGCGGGCCGCGTTCCCAGCCGCCGAGGCGCAGCACCGCCCACGTCGCGCCGGGCAGCACAAGCAGCCAGAGCAGCACGAGCCAGGCGGCTCGGCGTACCCGGGCGGGCTTCGCGACGGGCGCGGACGTGGTGATCGTCATGGCGGCGACGGTATCCGGCCGTCGCCAGCGGGGCCGAGCGATCCGGCGTACGTCACATTCGGCCCGTCCGGAAGGCTCTGACCAGGATCTATGCGTACGGGTTGAAGTTCTGCGCCGCCATCAGGAACCACGACGTGGTGCCGACGTGCTGGCGGTCGAAGTAGCCGAAGCCGAAGCCGGTCTCGAAGGAGCTGGTCGCCGCGACGATGCCGGAGGCGGCCGGCAGCGGGGTGCCGGTCCACGTGCCGCCCTCGCCGGGGTTGGAGAGCCGGCCGTCCTGCGGGTCGCTGGTGCGCCCGACGGTCTGTCCGGCGCCGTGGGTCTCCTGGGCGGTCACCATCTCGTGCAGCAGCCCCTTGGCGCGGGCCGTGTCGCCGCGGTTGTCGCGTTTGAGCAGCGCGAGCGCGGTGTGCCCGTTGCCTTCGAGCCAGACCGCGTCCCGGTTGGTGGGCAGGGCGCTGCCCGAGACGAGCCCGGTGAGGGTCTTGGCCTGGGTGCTGTACGTCACGCCGGACACTGCCCCGTCGGTGTTCCCCAGGGTCGCGGTGACCCAGTCCACGGCGCCGTCGTAGCGGTGGTCGCCGACGCCGAGCAGCGCCCACGTCTGCACGTCCTCGGGCACGTTGCTCACGTTGATGACCTCGGGATCCGCGGGGTCGCCGCCGAGGGTGCCGGTCCAGAAGTGCCCGCCGGAGCGGTTCCACATGGCGCGGACGAAGGTGCCGGCCACGGCCGCCCTGGCCGTCCAGGCACGGTCGCGGGTCAGCTTGGCCAGGAGCGTGAAGAGGGCGTACGCGTCGATGTTGTGCTCGGTGGAGGCCCACTGCTGGTCGGACTCCCCGTCGGCCTGCAGCCCGCCGTGGTAGCCGCCGTGGCGGTACGGCGACTGCCGCTCGGCGATCCAGAGCCCGAGCGCGACGGCGCCGTCGAGGTACTTGGCGATCCGGGTGTCGACGAAGAGCTGGGCGAGCGCCAGCGCCACCCAGGCCATGTCGCCCGTCGAGGAGCCGCCGAAGCCGAACGGCCACAGGAACGCCGCCTTGCCGTCCGCGCGGCGGAGGCCGGGGAACTCCGGGCCGCCACCGTAGAACTGCATCGGGCCCGCCGCGTACGCCTGCCGCACCCGCCCGTCGGCGTACGTCTCGTCGTTGGCCTGGATCCACAGCAGGGCGTCGCCGATGAGCCGGGCCCGGCGCACGTTCGCGACCGTCGGGGTGGCGAGGTACGCGAGCGCCGCGAGCGCGTTGTCGTAGACGAACGCGGTCGTCATCAGCTCGCTCTCGTTGTTGTAGCTCTGCAGCAGCCGCGGCTCGCCGCCCTTGACGTACGCGTCCTGCACGACGTCGAGGTAGTGGTACGCGCGGGCCACGGGCTCGGCGAGCGCCCGGTCGACGAGGTGCCGGGGCGCGCAGGTGCCGGCGGCCGCGTCCTCGGGCGACGGGAGCGGGCCGGCGGCCCGGGTGGCCGGGATGGTCTGCCGGCTGCGGCGGCTGAACGGGGCGGACGACGCGGTGAGGTTGGTGGGCATGTCGGGGGTCCCAACGCTGGTGAGAGCGCTCTCGGGGAGGCGCTGTGGGTCATTGAAACCCGGTTGACACGGCGTGGCAATAGCAGGGCCGCCGACGCTCGGCGACGGCGGCCCGACATGCTACGTCACACCTCGGCGTCGACGATCTCCCCGATCGCGCTCACCGTGAGGTCGTCGCGGATCAACGCGCTGTCACCCTCGATCACCAGGGTGAGCCCCTCCGGATGCAGGTACTGCGCCGCGGCTGCCGACACCTCGTCGACCGTGGCCTCCAGCAGACGCTGCCGCAGCGTGGCGTAGTAGTCGTCCGGCAGGCCGTGCACCACCAGGGTGGCGAGCGCGGCGGCGATCGAGCCGGGCGTCTGCATGTCGACCGTCAGCGAACCGGCCCGCCACGTCCGGGCGACCTCCAGTTCCGCCTCGGTGACCCCGTACCGCCGCATCCGGTTGATCTCCCCGACCGTGTCGACCAGCGCCGGGGCGGTCACCGCGGTCTGCACCGACGAGCTCACCCCGAAACGGCCGAACCGGCGCGTCATGGCGAAGTCCGCGCGGATGCCGTACGTGTAGCCCTTGACCTCGCGGATGAGGTGGTTGAGCCGGGACGTGAACGCCCCGCCCAGCACGGTCGCCACCAGCGTGATCGGCACGTAGTCCGGGTGGGCGCGCTCCGGGGCCCGATGCCCGAGCCGCAGCGTCGACTGCACCGAGCGGGGGCGGTCGACCAGCAGAACCCGGCGGGCCGGAGCGATCGGCACGGGCAGCGGACCCTCGGGCGTCAGCGCCGTGCCCGACGTGCCCGCGAACGCCGCCGCGCCGAGCTCCTTCAGGTCCAGCTTGTCGAGGTCACCCGCGACCAGCAGTACACCCGGCCGCTTCAGCCACGAGCCGTGGAAGTCGGTGACGTCCTCGACCGTCACGGCCGCCACCGAGGCGGGATCGCCGTGCAGCGGCCGGCCGACCCGCTCGCCGGCGCCGAACAGATCCAGGCGCAGCGCCGCGTCCGCCCGCGGCCCCGGCTGCGCCCAATCCATCCGCAGGGCGGTCACCTCGTCGTCGCGGACCCGCGCCACGTCGGCCGGGTCGAGACGCGGCGTGCGCGCCGCCTCCGCCATCAGGGTCACGGCCCGGGACAGCAGCCCCACGGGTACGGACACCCCGACGCGGAACGAATCCCAGTCCACCGACGTGCTCAGCTCCGCGCCCAGGCCCTCGAGGGCGAGCGCGTACTGCGCGGAGTCGCGGGTCGTCGTGCCCTCCTCCAGGCACTTGGCGAGCACACCCGCGGTGCCCTCCCGCCCGGGAGCCTCCCGGGCGGCGCCGGCGTCGAGCAGCAGCGACGCGGTGGCCAGCAGCTGACCGGGCAGGTGCGCGGCCACCACCTCACCGCCGGCGACCGAGACGCGGTGGATCGCGGGGAACGCGTACGGGCGGGCGTCTCCCGGCTCGGGGCGGGTCGCGACGAGGCTCATGCTTCGGTCCCTTCGGGCGCGGTCTGCTCGGGCTCGTAGATCAGCGTGACCCGGGACTCCGGGGAGAGGGTACGGGCGGCGTCGGCGATGTCGTCCGCCGTGACCGCCTGCCACTGCGGCAACCGGTACGCCGCCGCGGACGGGTCGCCGAACTGGGTCGCGTACCGGCTCAGCGTGTCCGCCCGGCCGCCGACCGTGGACATCTGCCGCCACCACGAGGTCGTCAGCAGGGCCTTGCCGCGTTCCAGCTCCGCCTCGGTGACCGGCTCGGTGGCCATGGAGTCGACGACCTCGGCGACACCTGCCTCCAGCGTGGCGGCGTCCACCCCGTCCTTCGCGGTCGCGGTGACGATCAGCGGGGCGGGGGCGTGGGCCAGGTCGACGCCGTACGCGCCGATGTAGTCGGGCTGCGCGATCCGGGCGCCGTCGGCCAGCCGCTGGTACAGGCGGCTGCCGCGGCCGCTGCCCAGCACGGCGGCGAGCACGGTGATCGCGTCGTACCCGGCGGTGCCGAACGGGTGAGTGCGGTGCGAGAGGTAGACGCGCGGCGCGGGAACGGTCCCGGTGACCGTCTGGCGGACCGGCTTGGTGGCCGGCCCGGGCAGGTGCCCGTGCGGCCCGGGGGCGACGTCCGGAACCGGCTCGATCGTCCCGAAGTACTTGTCCGCAAGGGCGAACACCTCCCCGGGCGTGACGTCGCCGGCGACCGTCAGCACGGCGTTGTTCGGCGCGTAGTACCGCGCGTGGAACGCCTGGAACGTCTCCAGCGACGCCGCGTTCAGGTCCTCCATCGAGCCGATCGTCGCGTGGTGGTACGGATGCCCGGCCGGGTACAGCAGCGGCAACAGGCGCAGCCACGCGTCCCCGTACGGCACGTTGTCGTACCGCTGGCGCCGCTCGTTCTTGACCACCTCGCGCTGGTTGTCCAGCGTCTCCTGGGTCAGCGCGGGAACCAGGCCGCCCATCCGGTCGGCCTCGAGCCAGAGCGCGAGCTCGAGATGCTCCACCGGCAGGGTCTCGAAGTAGTTGGTGCGGTCCGGGTTCGTCGTGGCGTTGAGCGAGCCGCCGGCGCCCTGGACGTACCGCATGTGCTCGGTCTTGCCGACGTGCAGCGAGCCCTCGAACATCAGGTGCTCGAAGAGGTGCGCGAACCCGGTCTGGCCCTCCGGCTCGTGCCGGGAACCGACGTCGTACCAGAGGTTCACGCACACCACGGGCGCGCTGTGATCCTCACTGACGATCACGCGCAGGCCGTTGTCCAGGCGCGTGGTTTCGATGGGCCATGGGTAGCCGGTCTCGGCGACCGGCGCGGGCTGAGCAGACACGCAACCTCCCTGTATCGGCCTTCAGTATCCCGGTGGAAGCCCGTCCGGTCCGGTTCCGGTGGGCCAGGATGTCGCAGTCATGATCACAAACCGCGTGGCGGCCGCGCCCGGTGTGGTGCGATGCTGGGCCGCGTGCCCGACGACCTCCAGGTGAACGAGCGGCTGACCATCCCGGCCGCCGAGCTGTCGTGGCGTTTCTCCCGCTCCGGCGGCCCGGGCGGCAACACCACCGACTCGCGGGTCCGGCTTTCCGCAAGGGGGACCTCATGGCGGAGGTAGTGATTCGGCCCGGTCTCGCCATCCCGGAGGCCGAACTGAACTGGCGTTTCTCCCGTTCCAGCGGGCCGGGTGGTCAGGGTGTCAATACGACCGACTCTCGGGTTGAGTTGTCCTGGAACCTGCTCGCCTCCAGCCTGCTCTCACCCGCGCTGAAGGAGCGGGCGGTTGAGCGGCTCGGCAGCCGGCTGATCGACGGCGTCATCACCATCACGGCGTCCGAGCACCGCTCCCAGCTCCGCAACCGCGAGGCCGCCGAGGCCCGCCTCGCCATGCGGGTCGGTGAGGCCATCGCTGCCCCGCCCCGCCAGCGCCGCGCGACAAAACCCACTCGTGGTTCAGTCGAGCGCCGCATCGGTGAGAAGAAGCGCCGAGCCCAGATCAAACGCAACCGCCGCAGCGACGAAGACTGAAGCAATCTCTTATCCCGATCTTCGGGAGCGTGCAGAAGTATCGCGATACGGGCGGTGTTTAAGTGCGTTCGGGGTCTTGCGGGGATCAGTCGGAGTGAAGATGGACGGCCTAGGCGACAATAGAAGTCGATGAAGAGGTCGCGTCTGAAGCTGAGCTGGGTAGATCTGATCTTGTTCAGCGATTCGGCGGTGACGAGATCGTTTTGACGTTGCGCATCCTTTCACCGAGTTTCGCGCCATGCCAGACCTTGCGGCTTCCCATCCGCTGCGGAGGCCGGACCGCCCATTTGACGGGGTGCACCAGGAGCGGCGCTTGCTGCTCGCAGCGGCGGGGATAAGGCTGCAACCGATGCTCGTCCGGCGCGCTACGCGCTGGCGCTGGCCTCGCCCTCGAATGCATCGACTTCTGGCACCCCGGGAAATTTGGCCAGCTTGGCGCGGAGAAGACGGAGGCGCTCGGAGACCCGCGAGCTTCCGGCCTTCCGCGAGAGGCGAAGCGCTCGCGTAGCCGCTTCCGCCGCGCGCTCGACTTCGTTCGCCTGAAGTAGGGACTCGGCAAGCCAGGTCATATAGAGCGCGGTCTCCCGCCCCGTCTCGTCGCTGTACCCGGCGGTCGCCCTCTCCAAGATGGGGACCGCTCGCAGCGGGCGTCGTAGCTGCGTCCAAACCCGTCCGGCCATGATGTCGATCTCGCCCTCGTCGAGCCAGTAGACCCAGATAGGATCGTCGGCCGGCTGGCGGTGTTCGTACTGCTCCTCGACTGTGCCGAGGGCGCGTTCGGCGGCGGTCACGTCACCTACCTGGGCCTCGGCCCAGGCCACTCGCTCCGCGAGGAGCGCCTTCGTGGTCGCGGTAGCCACACTGCGAGCGCCGGCGTAGGCCGACTTCGCGAGCGTCACGGCCTCTCGTGCGTCACCGACGTTCGCGACCTGGTAGGCGAGCGACGAGAGATTGTTCGCCGCACCCGCGACGTCTCCGCCCGCGTGAGCTGCCCGCATCCCAGCGAGGTAGTAGCGCTCGGCCTCGGCATGATGACCAGCGTCGCTGGTGACCCATCCGGCTACCTGGGCCAACTCGCCGACGGCGACGAGAAGCCGTTTGCCGATCTCCTCGGTGTAGGCGGCATCGCGGAGCAAAGCGGTTGTAGCCGCTAGCTCAGCGGTGACCATCGCGTGTGTGTCCTGCCCACCGACGTAGTCGTCGAGCTTGCGGAGCCGGTGAACACGCTTCTCGACCTCCTGGACCTGGGCCACGCCGATACGGCGGCCTGCCCGAGTGGCGGTCACCTGCGGCGGCTCGGCGATCAACCATTGATGTGCCAGGGTGAGGGCGTTTTCCGCTGTAGGCGTCGTTGTGAGCACCGCGGCTGCCAGCAGCTCGGAGTCCTTCGGCCGCCACATCCCGTGGTGCAGCTCCCACGGCTCGCCGTTCGCTTCGACCAGCGAGACCAGTTTCCCGCCTGCTTCGTAGACATCGTCGAGCGCCTGAGCGATGAGAGGCGTGGGCGGACGCTTGTCCGCTTCGACTCGGGACAGATGCCCGGAATCGAGGTGTGCGCGCCGAGCAGCCTCGCGGAGTGACATGCCACCGCGCAGGCGCCGAGCAGCTTGCCCGAACGTTTCCACGGTTTCCCCCTCCGTGCTGCCAGGGTGCTGCCAATGCTGCCAGGTGGCGCAATGCAGCATCGGGAGGAAAAGCGCGCATGGTGGCGTCGCGTTTTGGTCTTGCGTCGGCGACGATGCACCTGCGGCCTGCCCTGGCCCTGCTTCGAGGCATGGATGGCCAAGGGCAAAGAAGGCGAGGAATTCCGCGCATTGACGGCCCTCAGCGACCCGGTAAGAGCGCCGATAACCACCGCCCCAACGTCCCGAGCTGGCAGACAAACACCATGCCGTTGCTCCAGATCGGGCGCGCGGGCGCGCTGACTCCGGCGCAGGAGCGGCGTTCGCGAGGGGCGCGTGATGCTGATACCTCGTACGGAGCACCACGGCGAGCGCCCTACGTGGGGACTGCCGAGTCTGCGGCCAGCCGTGGCCGTGCGCTACCGCCAACGTCGAGCTGGCCGAGCAATACCAGCGATTTCCGCACGGCCTGTCGATCGTCGTCGGGTCCTTTCTGATCGAAGCTATCGACGACTGGACCGCCGGTCCGGGGATGCCGCCGCCCGATCTCTATTAGCGATTTCTTGGCTGGGCCGAACCGCCGGGGTTTGCGGCATGACAACCGAGGAACCGCCGAAAAGAACCCCCGGTCTGCTCGGCCTTCTGCTCGACGCGTTCGATGCGCCGCCCGTGGTGAGGGGCGGGACAACCCTGGACCGCGTTGCGTGGATTCACATGCAGGAGGGCCGAGCCGTCATCGAGCTGGAGGCCGATGACATGGCGGTTGCTGCTGAACAGCTCGTGCTCGACAGCGTCACGGCGGCGAAGGTGAGGGCCGCTCGATCGGAAGCAGGGCAGCCCGCCCGGACGTAACCACTCCCTACACCCCCGGAGGTTGGAATGTCCCTATCGATGTTGTTCGACGAGGCCACGGTCACCGAGATGATGACCGCTTGGCCGGCGAAGCCTGCGCTTCACACACCGTCTGACGGCAGCCGCCTGCCCGGCGTCGTCAACGTGGCTCTCATCAACGGTTACCTCGACACCGGTACCGCGCCCGCAGAGCAGCTCCTCGTGATCAAAGACGGAGCGGCGCTGCACTCCCGGGCGTACACGACGGACGGCTATCTCGACCCCGGCAAGGTCGCGAAGTGGCGGGGCCGGGGCTACACGATCCAACTGCGCAACCTGCATCGCTGGTGCCCGGAGGTGCATGCGATCTGCGCGGCGATGCAGCACGAGACCGGATACGGCACGTACGCCACCGGCTTCGTCACCCCGGCCGGCGGCCAGGGTCTGCATCACCACTGGGACCAGAACATGGGCTTCATCAACCAGCTCGCCGGGCGCAAAACCTGGCAGATCTGGGAGCCCGGGGTCGAGGAACCGCACCGCGAGCAGTTCGCGTCCAACACCTCGCCGGGCAGCGACGTCCTCGACCGCATGAAGTCGATGCGACCCGACTTCGAGTTCGACCTCGGTCCCGGCCAGATCCTGGTGCTGCCGCGCGGCTGGATGCACAACCCGCACGCGCGCAGCCAGACCGAGGAAAGCGTCCACGTGACGTTCGTGGCCCGCGAGCGCACCGGCTACTGGCTCGCCGGGAAGCTGGCTCAGGCTGCACTCGCCTCGACCCCACTGCGGCGCGTCATCTCGCCCGCCAGCGTCGTCGACCCCGCCGCCTTCGCCGCACAGGTCACCGAAGCACGCGACCTGCTGACGGACTGGCTTACCGGCGCCGATACCGCGGCACTGGCCACCGAGCTGCTTCAGGCGGCACGCACCGAACCGAACGTCGACTACGTCTCCCACGCGCCGAGTCAGATCGGCCACCAATCGACCCGTTGATCCGGGATTTCACCGGCGCATCAGGCGTCGGCGATCCATACACCCCCAAGGAGGAGTCGTGACGCTCACGACCGCACTGCCGGTCCAGGCCGACAAGGACCCGCAAGCCCTCGTCGACCCCGAGACCTTCGACAAGCTCGCCGAGTTCTTCGCCGCCCGCCAGGAGGTCACCAAGATCTACGCCCGGCGGGCCGTCGGGCAGATGCTGCTCATGCTCAAGGCCCACGCCGACTCGCAGCACGACCCCGACTTCGGCCGGCTGCTGCCCGACGGCCGCTCGTACCGCGTCGTCCCGACCGAACCGGTCGACGCGGCCTGGCACGCGTCGTTGCAACACACCGAGGCGTACGCCGCCGCCTGCGAGCAGATCGCGGGAGGCTTCGTGCACCACGTGCCGATCCTGACCGAGGGCATGGCGGACGGCTCCTCGCTGGAGTACACCCGTCAGGCGCTCAAGGCGACCGGCTACTACATCGACCCCGAGTTCTGGGACGGCGAGGCGAAGTCCTGCTGCCCGCCGAACCCGGGCATCTGAAAGGGCAACTGATCGATGCGCACTGACTGGGCCACGTTGCCCGAGGCCGTCACGAAGGAAGTCGCCGACCGAGTCGGCGGTTGCCGCATCTCGCCCGCCGCGACCGGTGACCACGCGGAGATCGCCGCAACCGTCACCGGGCCAGCCGGGAAGGTGTTCCTCAAGGCGGCTCATTCTGACTTCGGGGTTAGGTCGTTGCGCTTCGAGCTGCGGGTGAGTGAGGCCGTCAGTGGGTCTTACTCACCCGCGGTCCGATGGCACTTCGAGGCGGCCGGCTGGCTGGCCGTGGGGTTCGAGCACTGCGACGGCCCGCACGCCGACCTGTCGCCGGGCAGTCCCGATCTGAACCTTCTCGGGGAAGCGTTGACGGCGCTGGGCAAGACTCAGGCGCCGGACGTCGGGCTGTTCAGCCCGAAGGGGCGGCTCGGATTCGAGCACCCGGCGATGGAAGGCGACACCCTCGTGCACACCGACCTCGGCCCGGCCAACCTCATCGTCACCCCGGACGGCCTGCGGATCGTCGACTGGGCGATGGCGACCAAGGCCGCACCGTGGGTCGAACTTGCCATCCTCACCCAGTGGCTGATCGGCAGCGGCCACACACCCGAGCAGGCTGAACAATGGTTGGCACGGTATCCCGCATGGCGCGAGGTCGGCCCTGATGTCCTCGACGACTTCGCGGCGAAGAACGCCGCGAAGTGGGCATCTAAGGCCCAGCCGAACTCGCCGGCCTGGATGCACGATCTCGCGGACTGGACCGGCCAGTGGTCGGATCATCGATGCAAAGGCGACCGTAGGGTTTAACTCTTGCAGGTCCGGTGGAAGCTCGGAGAAATGCTCTGCGGAGTCGGAAGCGCCATGCTGACGGCCACGGGCGAGGGGCAGCCTTTGCCCTTGCAAACGTAACGAGCGGGTCGGCGCGGATCGCTGGGTCGATGCGGGTAGAGGAGCGCGCCGCACGGGTCGCAGATCGCGCTGCCGAACGCCGCCAAGAGGGCGCAGAAGGCGCAACCGGGCGCCCCGCCCTGGATGCATGATCTCGCCACCTGGACCGGCCAGTGGTCAGATGACCGGCGCGAAGGTGGACGTAGGTCTTGACTTGCGCGCCCGTTAGGGTGCGGCTCGGTGTAGCGCCGCATCGGCGAGAGGAAGCGTCGCTCCCCGTCAAGCGCAACCGCCTTGGAGAGATGGAGTGAGCGGCGTGCCGGTCGTGGAGATGCTGTGGGAGCCGGACGACCCCTACGACGCGCTCGCCGGACGGTTC
Source organism: Nucisporomicrobium flavum (assembly GCF_016464385.1). Taxonomy (GTDB): domain Bacteria; phylum Actinomycetota; class Actinomycetes; order Mycobacteriales; family Micromonosporaceae; genus Actinoplanes; species Actinoplanes flavus_A. The sequence goes on from NZ_JADMLH010000004.1 coordinate 362,296, forward strand.
GGCTTCGATGATGGGCCGGCGGCCGGTCGCTGGGTCGCCGACATGGTGGAGAAGCACTGGGATCTCCGCCCGGACTCCTGCGAGCGGATCGTGATGAGCGGGGGCAACGCGCTGGCGTGGGTCGGCACCCCGTCCGGCCGGCTGCTCGCGAAGTGGTCGGTGGTGCCCGAGCGTTTCGCGCGGCTGGCCGAGGTGGCGCGGCTGACGAGCTGGTTGGGCGGGCAAGGGCTGCCGGTCTCCGCACCGCTTCCCACGCGCGACGGCCGGCTCCAGGTGGAGACCGGCGGCGTCTCGATGGGGCTGCAGCGGGTGATCGGGGGCGACCTTCTCGACACCGGTGACCCCGGACAGGTGCGGGCTGCCGGAACGCTGCTGGCCCGCCTGCAGGATGCGCTGGCGGCGTATCCGTACGCCGATCGGCTCTCCGGGCCAGCGGTCGGGTCCCGGCCGTTGACCGAGCAGATCACCGGCTGGCTCGACGCGCGCGCCGGACATCTGCCGGCGGCGGCCCGGGAGGGGTTGCGGGGGATGGTCGCCGCTGCGCCGCCCGACCGGCTGCCGCGGCAGCTGGTCCACTTCGACTTCCGCGCCGCCAACATCCTGTGTGCCGGCGGTGAGATCGTCGCGGTCCTCGACTTCGAGGAGGCCCGGCGCGAGCCCTCGCTCTTCGAGCTGGCCCGCGCGGCGGTCCTGCTCGGCACCCGCTACCACGACTGGGGGCCGGTGCCGGCCGAGGTTCGCGCGCAGTTCTTCGCCGGCTACCGGGCCGTACGCCCACTGACCCCGGCCGAGGCCTCCTGGCTGGAGCTGCTGGTGTTGTGGCAGGCCATGGAGATGGTGCCGCCCGGCGACGACCCGACCGGCTGGGCGGCGTCCGCGCTGAGCCTGCTGCGGCGCCCCTGACTGCGTACCCGTCAGAGGTTGTGGGGTGCGACGGCCTCGCGGTTCTCCGCGGCCAGCGCCGGGCCGAGCAGCTCCTCGCAGACCCGGATCAGGCGTGCGCGCAGCGCCGCGGCCCGGCGGGCGAACTCGCGCTGGCGGGCCACGTACTCGGCCTTGCCCTCCGGGGTTTCGATCTTCACCGGGGGGTGGCCGTAGGAGCTGAGGTCGTAGGGGCTGGCCTGCATGTCCAGCAGGCGGATGTCGCCGGCCAGGGCGAAGCAGTCCAGGGCGAGGGCGCCCGGCACCGCGGGCCCGAGCTTGGTCGCCCACTTGTGGCAGTCCATCGCGGCGTGCAGGCAGCCGGGCTGGTCCAGGTCGACCTGCGTGGCCCGGGTCGGCTGCAGCCGGTTGAGCCCGACCGCCTCGGGGGTGAAGAACCGGAACGCGTCGAAGTGGGTGCAGCGGATCGGGTGCTCCTCCACGACCTTGTCGGTCTGCTCCTGGCCCAGGCGCAGCGGCAGCGGGTGGCGGCGGTGCTCCGGCTGGCGGTAGACCATCGCCCACTCGTGCAGCCCGAAGCAACCGGAGAACGCCGGCCGGGACGCGGTCGCGGTGAGCAGGCCGTGGATGTAGCGGACGCTCTCCCCGCGAGCCTGCATGTACGCCTCGACGTCGAGCGTCACCACGCCGTCGGGCCGGGTCGTGTAGAACTTCCACGCCGCCTGGTCGGCGAGCCCGTCGGGCGCCGGGGCGAGGCCTGTGCCGACCCCGGGGTGCCAGCGGCGCAGCTGGGCCGGCCGGGTGCCGTAATAGTCGTAGAGGAAATCCTCTATGGCGTGCTTCTCGCCGGCGGCCTTGCGCGCGCGGTGCCCCGCGGTCATCTCATCGGCGCGCTCCGCGTGGGCGCTCGCCAGCGGGATCCAGCTGACGCTGGGCAGCACGGTGGTCAGCGCGTGCCCGCCACCGGCGAGTTCCGCACCGGCGGCATGCCCTCCGGCGCGTCCGCTGATCCCCATCGCACCAGCGTATCCAGCAAGTCCAGTCCTATCGAGCCCCGGCGTCACCGGTTGTGAGGAACGTCCGAACGGGTTTCGCCGAGGTGGCCAGTTCCCCCGCCTCGGCACGGATACGGTGCCGCGCAGCGCGTAGCCTCGACCCTGCCTGCAAGCTTTCGATGGATGGGGTTCGACCGTGCGTTTCGCTCGTTTTGTTCATGCCGGTGGCGTGTCCTTCGGCGTCGTCGAGGGCGAGGCCGCCTCAGGCCTGACGATCGCTGAGATCGACAGCATTCCGTTCCAGAACGTCCGCTTCACCGGCCAGCGCTGGGCCCTGGCCGATGTCCGGCTGCTCGCGCCGATCTTCTCCAGCAAGGTGATCGGCGTCGGCCGCAACTACGCCGACCACGCCGCCGAGCTGGGCAACGAGGTGCCCAAGGAGCCGCTGATCTTCATCAAGCCGTCCACCTCGGTGATCGGCCCGAACGACGCGATCCGGATCCCGCCGGTCACCCAGCAGGTGGAGCACGAGGCCGAGCTGGCCGTCGTGATCGGCGCGTCCGGCGCCCGCCGCGTGGACCGCGCCGGCGCCCAGAAGGCCATCTTCGGCTACACCGTGGGCAACGACGTGACGGCGCGCGACCTGCAGCGCAGCGACCCGCAGTGGACCCGGGCGAAGGGCTTCGACTCGTTCTGCCCGCTCGGCCCGTGGATCGAGACCGAGCTCGACGTGAGCGACCTCGAGGTCCGCTGCGAGGTGGGCCGCAACCCCGACGAGATGGAGGTACGCCAGCTCGGCCGTACCAAGGACATGGTCTTCGACGTGCCGACGCTGGTCTCGTACGTGTCCCACGTGATGACGCTGCTGCCCGGCGACGTGATCCTCACCGGCACGCCGGCCGGGGTCAGCCCGATCGTGGCGGGGGAGACGGTCTCGGTGAGCGTCCAGGGCATCGGGGAGCTGCGCAACCCGGTGGTGACGCTCGACTAGGGCGGGCCGGCGCCTTCGCGGGCGATGCCTTCCAGAAGGAGCCGCAGGCCGTAGGTGAACGCCGCCGCGGCCTGCTCCTCCGTACCGCCGCCGAACCCGTCGGCGTGCCACACCCGGGTCATCGTCGGGTGCTGTTCCTCGTCGAACCAGTCCTCCCAGAAGCCGCTGCGCTCGGCCCACCACGAGTCGTTCGACTGCCCGCTGGCCCTGCGCAGCAGTACGTTCTCGCCCTCCTGCCGCGCCGCGGAGGTGACGAGCATCGTGACGGCGAGCGCGGCCTCGTTGACCCGGCCGATCGGCAGGCCCGCCCCGGCCACCGTGGACAGCACGAACTCGCGTTCGGCGAACGTGCCCGGGCCGAGCGGCGGCCGTACGGTCGAGATCCGGCTCAGCCACGGATGCGCCCGGTACATGTCCAGCGTGCGTTGCGCGTACAGATGGATCCGGTCTCGCCAGTCCGAAGGCGGGGAATCGCCGGGTCCGGGGAGGTCGCGGCTGCCCAGCACGTGATCGACCATCAGCTCGAGCAGCTCGGTGCGCGACGGCACGTACGTGTAGAGCGTCATCGTGCCCACGCCGAGCCGGGCGGCGACCTTCGCCATGGAGGCCGCCTCGAGCCCCTCGGCGTCCGCGATCGCGACGCCGGCCGCCACCACCGCGTCGACGCTGAGCCGCGGCCGCCGGCCCGTGCGGGCGCCCGGCGGCGGGTTGCGGTGCCGCCACAACAGCGCCAGCACCCGGTCTGCATCGTTCTCCGCCATCGCGCTCCCGTCCGTTCTCGTATAGCCTACGAGAACAGTTTCCGTAGGGCATACGAGAACGGGGTGCGCGATGAAGATCCTGGTCACCGGCGCGACCGGCAGCGTCGGCCGGCTCGTCGTGGACGAACTCCTGGCGCTCGGCGCGACCGGCGTGCGCGCCCTCACGGTGAACCCCGCGAAGGCGGCCCTGCCGGCCGAGGTGGAGGTGGTCAGGGGCTTCATCGGCCGGCCCTCGACCCTCGCGCCCGCCCTGGAGGGCGTCGACCGGATGTACCTCGCACCGGTGATCGAGACGAACGCCGAGGTGTGCCGGATGGCGGCTGCCGCGGGCGTACGGCGCATCGTCGACCTGGCCGGCGCCAAGGGGGACCACTGGCAGGCGATCGAGGACGGCGTGGAGGCCTGCGGGGTGCCGTACGTGCACCTCGAACCGGGCGAGTTCATGGCCAACGCGGAGCTGTGGGCCGCCCAGATCCGCGCCGGCGACGTGGTGCGCGACGGCTGCGGGTCGGCGGCGAACGCGCCCATCGCGCTCGAGGACATCGCCGCGGTGGCGGCCCGGTGCCTGGTCGAGGAAGGGCACGAGGGTCGCTCGTACGAGCTGACCGGCCCCGAGTCGCTCACGAGGCGCCGGCGGGTCGAGCTGATCGGGGAGGCGCTCGGCCGGCGGCTCACGTACGTCGACCTGCCCCACGACGAGTTCGTGCAGCAGCTCGAGCAGGCGATGGGCGAGTACGCGGCCTGGTACGCCGACGGCATGCGGCAGCTGGCGGCGAACCCCCAGCGGGCCGTGCCGACCGTGGCGGAGCTCACCGGACGCCCGGCGACAACGTTCGCTCAATGGGCCCGTGACCACCGGGAACTCTTCACTCCGTAGGTGGCTTCTCTGTGTGATCGCGGGATCACGGAAACGCAGGGTGTGGGCCCGATTTGGAGGGCACCATGGGCTCGGGTAGAGTTTCCACTCGGTACGGCAAGCCGTACCAATGGGGTATGGGGTAATTGGCAGCCCGACTGATTCTGGTTCAGTTAGTCTAGGTTCGAGTCCTGGTACCCCAGCGCTACGGTCTCCCCGCGAGATCGGCGGCGCTGGACATCTGATAGTGTTCAGCACCGTTGCTGGAGCGGGAAAGCCCGGGCAAGAGCAACAAAGGCAAGGCCTGGTCCCGTCGTCTAGCGGCCTAGGACGCCGCCCTCTCAAGGCGGTAGCGAGGGTTCGAATCCCTTCGGGACTACCAGCATCGATCGGCTCGTGTCAGCGGACACGGGCCGATTCGCTTTTCCGGCCCGGCTCGCCCGGGCGGCCCGGCTCCGGCTTCGGCTCCGGCTCCGGCGGCCCGTCTTCGGCGGCCCGGCCCGGCTCCGGCCCGGCTCCGGCTTCGGCGGTTTGGTCGCGGTCGGCGGCGCTGCTTCTGCGCTGGGCGTAACCGTCAGCCCGCTCGGCCGGGAACACTGTCAGTGTGAGCGATCCCTCCGTCCGCCGCGTCGACTTCGGTTATTTCGTCCGCCCGGCCACCGAGACCGGCACCGGATCCCCGCGCGTCGAGCCGTGCCTCGGATACCTGGTGGAACACCCCGACGGCCTGCTGCTCGTCGACACCGGCATGGGCTCGCATCCCGACGTGGACGCCCACTACCGGCCGCGCCGGGTCGCCCTGGCGGAGGCGTTGCGGGCCGTCGGCGTCGGGCTCACGGATATCCGGTACGTGGTCAACTGCCACCTGCACTTCGACCACAGCGGCGGCAATCCGGATCTCGCCGGCCGTCCCGTCTTCACCCAGCGGGCGGAGCTGGAGGCCGCGCGGACCGTCGAGGACTACACGCTGCCGTGGCTGGTCGACGCGCCGGGCGTCCGCTACGTCGAGCTGGACGGGGAGGCGGAGGTGCTGCCCGGCGTCGTGATCGTTCCCACGCCCGGCCACACCGCCGGCCACCAGTCGGTCGTCGTACGCCGTGGCGACGGCACCGTGATCGTCGCCGGCCAGAGTCACGACCACGCGGCCGCTTTCACCGGTGACGTCCTGGCCTGGCGGGCCGGAAAGGACGGTGTGGAGGACCCGCTGCCGGTTGCTCCGGCCTGGATCGACCGGCTCCTCGAGTTCGACCCGGCCCGCGTCGTCTTCGCCCACGACAACGCCGTCTGGGAGCCGTGACAGCGAGCCGTCGGAGAAGGCGGTGACAGCAAGCCGCCGGAAGGACCTATCGGCGAGCCGCGGCGAATCGGGAAGCGGGCCCTACAGGCCGCTCAGCCGCTGCCCGGCCCGCACCACGGCCATCGCGTGCCGCTCGCCGGGCCGGCGGCCCAGCCGTTCGATCGGACCGCTTATCGAGATGGCGGCGATGACCCGGCCCGTGCGGTCGCGGATCGGGGCCGAGACGCTCGCCACACCGGGCTCGCGTTCCGCGACGCTCTGGGCCCATCCGCGGCGGCGGACCTCCGCGAGGGTGCGGCCGGTGAACTTGCAGCGCGGCAGCAGCGGCATGACCGCTTCCGGCGGTTCCCAGGCGAGCAGGATCTGGGCCGCGGAGCCGGCCACCATCGGCAGGACCGAGCCCACCGGGACCGTGTCGCGCAGGCCGCTGGCGCGTTCCGCGGCGGCCACGCAGATGCGTTCGTCCGCGCGGCGCAGGTAGAGCTGGGCGCTCTCGCCCGTGGCGTCCCGCAGCGCCGACAGCAGCGGTTCCGCCGCGGTCAGCAGCACGTCGGGCGCCGCGTTGGCGAGCTCGCCGAGCCGGGGGCCGGGGCGCCAGCGGCCCTGGGTGTCCCGGACCAGCATCCGGTGGATCTCCAGGGCCTGCGCCAGCCGGTGCGCGGTGGCCCGGGGCAGCTTGGTGCGGTCGACGAGTTCGGCCAGGCTGGCGCCGTCGACGCATGCCGCCAGGATGACGACCGCCTTGTCGAGAACGCCGACACCGCTCATACTGTGTCCCACAAGCCGAAACATACCTCCCAGAATTTAGGATGTCCAGATGGTGGGAGTCACTACGCCGAGGACCCTGGCCGAGAAGGTCTGGGACGACCATGTCGTGCGCAGCGCCGAGGGCGAGCCTGACCTGCTCTACATCGACCTGCACCTGCTCCACGAGGTCACCAGCCCGCAGGCCTTCGACGGGCTGCGCCTGGCGGGCCGCCGGGTGCGGCGTACCGATCTCACGCTCGCTACCGAGGACCACAACACCCCGACCGGGTACGCGGACCCCTCGTTCAACACCCGTCGCGGCGACCTTCTCACGATCGCCGACACGACCTCGCGCACCCAGATCGAGACGCTGCGCAAGAACTGCGCCGAGTTCGGCGTGCAGATCCGCTCGCTCGGCGACGCCCAGCAGGGCATCGTGCACGTCATCGGCCCGCAGCTGGGGCTCACCCAGCCGGGCATGACGATCGTCTGCGGCGATTCGCACACCGCGACCCACGGCGCGTTCGGCGCGCTGGCCTTCGGCATCGGCACCAGCGAGGTCGAGCACGTCCTCGCCACCCAGACGCTGCCGCAGCCCAAGCCGAAGACGATGGCCGTCACGGTCGTCGGCGACCTGCGCCCCGGCGTCACCGCGAAGGACCTGATCCTCGCGCTGATCGCGCAGGTGGGCACGGGCGGCGGCAACGGCCACATCGTGGAATACCGCGGCGAGGCCATCCGCAAGCTCTCCATGGAGGGCCGGATGACCATCTGCAACATGTCGATCGAGTGGGGCGCCAAGGCCGGCATGATCGCGCCGGACGACACCACGTTCGCGTACCTGCAGGGCCGCGACCACGCGCCCAAGGGTGCCGACTGGGACGCCGCGGTGGAGTACTGGCGTTCGCTCGCCACCGACGAGGGCGCCGAGTACGACACCGAGGTGATCCTCGACGCCGCCGCCGTGAGCCCGTTCGTCACGTGGGGCACCAACCCGGGCCAGGGCGCCGCGCTGGACAGCGCCGTGCCGGACCCGGAGGAGTTCGTCGACGAGTCGGAGCGCAACGCCGCCCGCCGCGCGCTGGAGTACATGGGCCTCGAGGCCGGCACGCCGCTCAAGGACGTTCCGGTGGACGTGGTCTTCGTCGGCTCCTGCACGAACGGCCGCCTCGAGGACCTGCGCGCCGCCGCCGAGGTGATCCGGGGCCGCAAGGTGCACGAGGGCGTCCGGATGATGATCGTGCCGGGGTCGTACCAGGTGCGGGAGCAGGCCGAGCAGGAAGGCCTCGACAAGATCTTCCTGGACGCGGGCGCCGAGTGGCGGTTCGCCGGGTGCTCGATGTGCCTGGGCATGAACCCGGACACGCTCAGCCCGGGCGAGCGCGCCGCCTCCACGTCCAACCGCAACTTCGAGGGCCGGCAGGGCAAGGGCGGGCGTACCCACCTGGTCTCGCCCGAGGTCGCCGCCGCCACCGCCGTGACCGGCAAGCTGGCCGCCCCGGCCGACCTGTAGAGACGGAGACCAGCCATGGACAAGTTCACCACCCACGCCGGCAAGGTCATGCCGCTGCGGCGCTCCGATGTGGACACCGACCAGATCATCCCGGCGGTCTACCTGAAGCGGGTCACCCGGACCGGCTTCGAGGACGGGCTGTTCAGCGCCTGGCGCGACGACCCGTCGTTCGTGCTCAACAACCCGGCCCACGCCGGGGCCACGATCCTGGTCGCCGGACCGAACTTCGGCACCGGCTCTTCCCGGCAGCACGCCGTCTGGGCCCTGCGGGACTGGGGTTTCAAGGTCGTCATCGCGGCCCGGTTCGGCGACATCTTCCGCGGCAACGCCCTCAAGGAGGGCCTGCTGCCGGTGCAGCTGGACCAGAAGGCCGTCGAGGCGCTCTGGGACATGGCCGACAGCGAGCCGGACAAGCAGATCACCGTGGACCTGGGCGCCCGTCAGGTGCACGTGGACGACGCCGCGTGGAGCTTCCCGATCGACGATTTCAGCCGCTGGCGCCTCATGGAGGGCCTGGACGACATCGGACTGACGCTGCGACACGAGGACGCTGTCACCGCGTACGAGAAGGATCGCCCGGCTTTCAAGCCGGTCGTTGTCTGAGCCCGCAAAACCCTGTCAGCACAGGCTTTTTCGCCCCCACCGGGTCGCCGGTGGGGGCGAATTCGTTGCGACACAACGGTTTTTTTTCGCGCGAATGTTTGTGTCTGCTGGTCAGAGGGCATACGGTGCGCGCAGAATGGCTCGCATTGGGCCAGTGAGGCATGTTCGGCGACAGCGGACCGCAGGTACGGCACCCGCGGCACGCACAGGATCCCGTCGTCAACGAGTCTCAGTTCTCACGTTCGGGAGGAAAACCGTGAACAAGGCCGAGCTCATCGAGGCGCTCGCCGCCCGACTGGGGGACCGGAAGACGGCGACAGCGGCGCTGGATGCGGTCATCAGCGAGGTGCAGAACGCCGTCACCAAGGGCGACCGCGTTGCCATCACCGGCTTCGGCGTCTTCGAGAAGCGGGCGCGAAATGCGCGTACGGCTCGGAACCCACGCACCGGTGAACCAGTCAAGGTGAAGAAGACGTCCGTCCCCGCTTTCAAGCCCGGCACGGGTTTCCGGGAGATGGTCGCGAGCGGCAAGGTGGCCAAGGCCGCCGCCGCCAAGAAGACCACCGCGGCGGCGAAGTCCACTGCCAGCAAGGCGGCTCCGGCGAAGGCCACCGCCACCAAGACGGCGGCGGCCAAGAAGACGACCGCCGCCACCGCCACCAAGGCCACCGCCACGAAGGCCTCCGCTGCCAAGGCCACCCCGGCCAAGTCGGCGGCGACCAAGACGGCGGCGGCCAAGAAGACCACCGCCAGCAAGGCGGCTCCGGCGAAGGCCACGGCCACCAAGACGGCGGCGGCCAAGAAGACGACCGCCACCAAGGCGGCTCCGGCCAAGTCGGCGGCGACCAAGACGGCGGCGGCCAAGAAGACGACCGCCACCAAGGCGACGGCAACGAAGTCGACCGCCACCAAGGCCACCGCCACCAAGGCCACCGCGGCCAAGTCGACCGCGGCCAAGAAGACGGCGACCGCGGCCACCAAGTCGGCCCCGGCGAAGTCCGCCGCCCGCAAGACCACGGCAGCCACCAAGTCGACGCCGGCCACCAAGGCCACCACGGCGCGGACCTCGGCGGCCCGCAAGACCCGCTGAAGCACCCGCTCAGCGGCACGCTGACGAGACAAAGGGCGTCCACCCGTACGGTGGACGCCCTTTGCGTGTCCCGGCGCCACGGTGGCCGCTGAGCCTACGGTCCGCAGCATGGACCGCAGATCCGCCCCGGACGGGAGCGCCGCCGCGCCCCGGGCCGCCGCCCGCCCCCGGGGACCCGTGAGCCGATCGCTCATCGCCGCCGGCATCTTCGCGGCGGCCGTCCTGCCGGCCTGGATGCTCGGCGACGCGGCGGAGAACTGGACCGGCCTGTCCCTGCTGGACTGGATCGTCACCTGCGTGCTCTCCGGCGCCGCCGTGTACGTGCTGGCGCCGCACGGCTCGTACCGCCGCCGCGACGCCGTCCTGGGCGTCGTCCCGTTCTACGGCTGGTACCTGATCAGCGTGCTCTCGTGGCGGATCGCGCTGCTGCCCCTGCGGGACTGGGAGCCCCGGCAGGACGAGCTGTGGCGGGCCCGCTGGCTCACCGGCGACCTGATCGGTTACTGGCGCACGGATCCGCTGCCACCGCCGTCGCCGCGCCGGGCGGGCGCGGCGGTCAGATCCGGCTCAGCGCCGCGAGCCGGTCGCCCGACCAGGTGAGCACCCAGCCGCTGCCCTTGGGCGTCTTGTAGTCCGCCGGGTCGCCGTCGCCATCGCCGTCCAGGCTCGCCAGCAGCCCCGGGATCACCTTGCCCTGGCTGCAGATCGCCACCCGCTCGCCGTCGCGCAGCTCGGCCAGCCGGGCCGCGGCCACCTTCACCCGCGCCGGGATCTCGTCCGCCTCACCCGGCTCGGCGAACGCCGCGTCCAGGACGATCGGCAGCCCCAGCCGCCGGGCGAGCGGGTCCAGCGTCTGCCGGCACCGCAGCGGTGTGGCCGACACGAGCCGCCGCGGCGAGAACAGCGCGGCCGCGACGCAGACCGTCTCGGCCTGCGCGCGCCCGCGGTCGTCGATCGGGCGCAGGGCGTCCGGGCCGTCGAAATCCTTGCGCTTGCCGGCGTGGGCGTGCCGGACGAGCACGGTCACCCCGGTCACCGGCGGCAGGGTCGTGGCGTGCTCGACCAGGCCGCGGTCGTCCGGGTACGTCAGCCGGTCGATCGCCTCGGCCGGCGACAGCCAGACCACCTCGTCGACCTCGGTCGGATCCTGCGGCTCCCCGGCCGGGCCGTCGCCGGCCCGCATCAACCAGAAGTCGACCGTCTTCGGTACGCCGTCCGGCATCGTGTACGCGATCCCCGGCAGCCGCAGCTGGGGCTCGGCCCGTACGCCGGTCTCCTCGAGGACCTCGCGGACGGCGGCGGCGAGCGAGTGCTCGGAACCGTCCAGCTTCCCCTTGGGCAGGCTCCAGTCGGACCGGTACGGCCGGTGCACGACACAGATCTCGATGCCGTCCCCGGCAGGCCGCCAGAGCACTCCGCCCGCGGCGCGCACCGTTGCCGTCACGTCAGTCAGACCGCCTTGCCGATGATCCGGCGCAGCAGCGCCTCCTGCAGATGGACGTGCGGGTCGGAGGGGGTGGAGGTGCGCCGGTGCCAGGTGCCGTCACCGGCGAGGTCCCAGCCCTCGCTCTCGTCGCTCATCGCCAATTCCAGCACGTTGCGCAGGTCGTCCTGCGCGGAGGGGAGCGTGACACGCACGAGCGCCTCGATCCGGCGGTCCAGGTTGCGGTGCATCAGATCGGCCGAGCCGATCCAGTACTCGGCGTCGTCGCCGGGACCGAACCGGAAGACCCGGGAGTGCTCCAGGAAGCGGCCGACGATCGAGCGGACCCGGATGTTGTCCGACAGCCCGGGTACGCCCGGCCGCAGCGCGCACATGCCCCGGATGATCAGGTCGACCTTCACGCCGTCCTGGGAGGCGCGGTAGAGCGCGTCGATGGTCTCCTCGTCGACGAGCGAGTTCACCTTGAACTGCACCAGGGCGTCGCCGCCGGACCGGCCGATCCGAGCCTGCTCGTGGATCCGCTCGATGAGCCCCCGGCGGACCCCGTGCGGCGCCACGAGCAGGCGGCGGAACGCGGTCTGTCGGCTGTACCCGGTGAGCACGTTGAACAGGTCCGTGACGTCCGCGCCGATCTCCGGGTCGGCGGTCAGCATGCCGAAGTCCTCGTACAGTCGCGCGGTCTTGGGGTGGTAGTTGCCCGTGCCGATGTGGCAGTAGCGGCGGATCTGGTTGCCCTCCTGCCGCACCACCAGGGCTGTCTTGCAGTGCGTCTTGAGGCCGACGAGCCCGTAGACCACGTGGCATCCGGCGCGTTCCAGCGTGCGCGCCCAGCCGATGTTGGCGATTTCGTCGAAACGCGCCTTCACCTCGACCAGCACCACCACCTGCTTGCCCGCGGCGGCCGCGTCGACCAGCGCGTCGACTATCGGGGAGTCGCCGCTGGTGCGGTACAGCGTCTGCTTGATGGCGAGCACGTTCGGGTCCGCCGCGGCCTGCTCGATGAAGCGCTGCACGCTCGTCGAGAACGAGTGGTACGGGTGGTGCACGAGGATGTCGCACTCGCGCAGCCGGTTGAAGACGCTGCGCGGCACCTCCCCGTCGGCCAGGTGCGGGTGGGTGGCCGGCACGAACGGGCGGTCCTTGAGATCGTCGCGGTCCGCGTCGCCGTAGACCTGCCACAGCGAGGACAGGTCCAGCAGGCCGGGCACCCGCAGCACGTCCTCGTCGTTCATGTCGAGCTCGCGGGCGAGCAGGTCGAGCACATGGTCACTGATCGAGGCGGCGACCTCCAGGCGCACCGGCGGGCCGAACCGGCGCTGCGCCAGCTCGCGTTCGAGGGCCTGCAGCAGGTCCTCGTCGCGGTCCTCGTCGACCTCCACCTCGGCGTTGCGGGTCACCCGGAACAGGTGCCACTCCAGCAGCTGCATCCCGGAGAAGAGCTGATCCAGGTGTACGGCGATGAGCTCCTCGACGGGCAGGAAGCGCACCCCGCGGCCGTCGTTCTGCACGGTCACGAACCGCGGCACGTTGTTGGGGACCTTGATCCGGGCGAACAGCTCCCCGCTCTTGTCGTCGGGGTCGCGCAGCACCACCGCGAGGTTGAGCGAGCGGCTGGAGATGTACGGGAACGGGTGCGCCGGATCCACGGCCAGCGGCGTGAGCACGGGGAACACCTGCTCGCGGAAGTACGTCCGCAGCCGCTCCCGCTCGGGCGCGTCCAGCTCGGCCCAGCTGACCAGCTCGATGCCCTCGGCCAGCAGCTTGGGGCGTACCTCCTCGGCGAAGCAGGCGGCGTGCCGGGTGACCAGGTCGGCGGCCCGCTCGGTGATCATCGCCAGCTGGTTGCGCAGCGAGCTGCGATCGCCGCCGCGCATCGGCAGGCCGGCCTTGAGGCGCCGCTTCAGCCCGGCGACGCGCACCATGTAGAACTCGTCGAGGTTGCTGGCGAAGATGGCCAGGAACTTCGCCCGTTCCAGCAGCGGGGTCCCCGGGTCCTCGGCGAGGGCGAGCACGCGCGAGTTGAAGTCGAGCCAGGACAGCTCCCGGTTGAGGAAGCGGTCCTCGGGCAGCTCGGGACGGGTGTCCTCGGCGTCGGGGGCGGCCTCGGCGGGCGAGGTCTCGGTGCGGGCCACGGCAGGGGTACGGCTGGGCAAGGCGGGCTCCGTCGGCTCGATGGCGGTCGGGTCGGAGACTGCCACCCCGGCGGTTCCCGATGCTTCGTCGCGCCGGAGGAACCGCCCGTCCGGACCGCGGCGCCGGGTCACGTTCGCAGGCGCGCTGGTCTGGGGGGTCCGGGGCGGGGTGGTCATCGCTCCATCATTGCCCGTCCGTGGTTAACGGGAAATGAACAAGACTCAGGAGATTCCCGGAAGTTGGAGCTTGATCACATCACCGCCGGCGTCCGCCTCGATCGTGACCCGCTGACCCAGGCGCAGCAGCCGCAGCCCGGATGCCTGGAACGCGGCGGCCGGGAACGCCAGCTCGCTGCCGTCGTCGAGCAGCAGCGTGCCGGTGTGCGTACGGGGATCGAAGGTCGCGACGGTGCCCTGCATGCCGTGCACGCTACCGTGGCGGACTCACCGGCACCCGGCAATCGCAGCCCGGGGTGAGCCCGAGGTCACGCAGCAGCGTGCAGGTGTGTTCGCCGGCGCCGAGCCCGAGCACCGTCCGCAGATCCGCCGCGGTGTCGACGTCCTGCCGCAGGCCCGGCCAGTCCCCGGCGAGAACCCGGGCGCCGGAGGCGGCGTGCGTGGCCGCCGATCCCACGCCGAAACGGGGGTCCAGGGCGGTGCCCGGGCCGGCCGTGAGCAGCACGGTCCCCGTCCCGGCGGCGTCCACCACGATGCTGCGTCCGGTGCCCGCTGACAGCAGCGCGGCGCCCAGCTCGTACGGCCGCAGCGCCGGTAGGTCCCCGGTGAGCACCGCCCGCGACCGGTCCGGACCGGCCACGGAGTCGGCGCCGTGGCGCATGGCCTCGTTCAGCCCGGCCCGTGGGCGGTCGGGTGTGACCCGCGCGCCGAGGGCTGCGACCGCCGCGGCCACCTCGGCGTCGTCCGTGACCACCAGCACCTCGGCGACCAGATCGCAGGCGCCGACCGCGGTGACCGTGTCCCGGACCATGGCCAGGGCCAGTTCCTCGTGCCGGGCGTCGGGCACGGCGCCGCGCAGCCGGCTCTTGGCCGCGGCGAGGCGCTTGACGGGGATGACCGCCGTCCAGTCCGCTCCTGACACGCCGACAATCCTGCCACCGCCGGGGCCGCGGGCGGCGCCACGGCGACCCGGCCTGGCTACGGCGACCACGAGCAGGCATGATTTCGTCCCAGGGTGTGGGGGACGGAGGCGATGGGCGTGGCGCAGCGCAGGCGGCTGGGGGTCTGGCGGCGGCTGGCGGTGATGCTGGTGCTGCCCACCATGTGGGTCTGGACCAGGCGCAGCTGGTCGGGCATGGAGAACCTGCCGCCCGGCGGCGGTTTCATCATCGCGCCGAACCACATGTCGCAGTTCGACCCGCTCGTCGTGGCGCACTACGTGTACGGGTCCGGCCGGTGGCCGCGCTTCCTCGGCAAGGCCAGCATCTGGAAGGTGCCGTTCGTCGGGTTCATGCTGCGCAAGACCCAGCAGATCCCGGTCGAGCGCGGCAGTGTGGAGGCGGTGAAGTCCCTGGACTCCCTCATCGAGGCGATCCAGCAGGGCGGTGTCGTGATCATCTACCCGGAGGGCACGACCACCCGGGACCCGGACCTGTGGCCGATGCGGGGCAAGACCGGCGCCGCCCGGCTCGCCCTGGTCACCGGTGCGCCGGTGATCCCGATGGCGACCTGGGGTACGCAGCAGGTGCACGACGTACGGACCAAGAAGATCTCGCTGAAGCCCCGCCGGCCGGTGAGCGTGGCGGCCGGCAAGCCGGTCGACCTGAGCCGCTGGCAGGGCGAGGCGCCGACCCGGGCGGTGCTCGACCAGATGACCGAGGCGATCCAGCTCGCCGGCCGTGACCTGCTCGCCGACCTGCGCGGCGAGACGCCGCCGGCCGAGCTCTACCAGGGCCCGGCGCGCCGGCCCTCCGGCCCGGCGGGGATGTCGGCATGAGGCGCTCCGTGGTCCTGGGCGCCGGCGCCTGGGGTACGGCGTTCGCCAAGATCCTCGCCGAGGCCGGTTCGGAGGTGACGATCTGGGCCCGCCGCGACTCCGTCGCCGCCGCCATCCGGGAGCAGCACACCAACGAGTTCTCGCTGCCCGGCGTCAAGCTGCCGTCGCGAGTCACCGCCACCAGCGACCTGGCCGCGGCCGTGTCCGGTGCGGAGCTGGTGTTCCTGGCCGTGCCGTCGCAGACCCTGCGGGGCAACCTGGCCGACTGGGCGGGGCACCTGCCCGGCGACTGCACGCTCGTCTCCCTGATGAAGGGCATCGAGCTGGGGACGACCAAGCGGATGAGCCAGGTCATCGTGGAGACCGCGGGCGTCGATCCGGACCGCGTCGTGGTGGTGTCCGGGCCCAACCTGGCCCCGGAGATCGCCGCCGAGCAGCCCGCCGCGACCGTGGTGGCCGGCACCGACCCGGACCGGGCGCAGCTCGTGCAGCAGGCCATCGCTCTGCCGTACATCCGGCCGTACACCAGCGACGACGTGATCGGCTGCGAGTTGGGCGGGGCGGTCAAGAACGTCATCGCGCTCGCGTACGGGATGGCCCACGCGATGGGCATGGGCGACAACACCAAGGCGTCGCTGATCACCCGGGGCCTGGCCGAGACCACCCGGCTCGGGGTGGCGCTGGGTGCCGACCCGATGACGTTCGCGGGTCTCGCGGGGCTGGGCGACCTGGTGGCCACCTGCTCGTCGCCGCTGTCGCGCAACCGGACGTTCGGCGAGCACCTGGGCCGCGGCGAGTCGCTCGAGGCGGCGCAGGCGGCGGCGAAGCAGACCGCGGAGGGCGTGAAGAGCTGCCTGGCGATCCGCGACCTCGCCCGGGCGCACGGCGTCGAGATGCCCATCACGGAGCAGGTCGAGCGCGTCTGCCACGAAGGTGTCGATCCCCGGGTCGCGGTGAAGCTGCTCATGGGTCGCGAGATGAAGCCGGAGTGACGGAGATGGGCGACAAGGGTGACGGCACGCTGGTCGTGCACGCGGGGCTGCCCGAGCCGGTGCCGGGGGAGCCGTTCCTGCCGGGTCCGGTGTTCGCGGCGCCGTACCACCTGGACCCGGTGAACGGGCCGGGCGAGAACGGGTACGGGCGCCCCGACAACCCGACGCGGCGCGCGCTCGAGGCCGCGATCGGTGAGCTGGAGGGCGGGCAGGTCCGGGCGTTCGCGACGGGTCAGGCCGCCATCACCGCGCTGCTGCTGTCGGTGCTGCGCTCGGGGGACACCGTGGCGTTGCCCTCCGACGGCTACTTCACCGTCCGCGCCTTCGCCGAGGGGACGCTGCGCGACCTGGGCGTGAGCACGGTGCTCGTGCCCACCGCGGGGCCGTACCCGTCGTTCGAGGGCGTACGCCTGGTGTTGCTCGAGACGCCGGCCAACCCGGGCCTGGACGTCTGCGATGTGCGGGCCGTCTCGGCGGCCGCGCATGCGGCCGGGGCGCTGGTGGCGGTGGACAACACCACGGCGACGCCGCTGGGGCAGCGGCCGCTGGAGCTGGGCGCCGACCTGGTGGTCGCCTCCGGCACCAAGGCGCTGACCGGGCACTCCGACGTGCTGCTCGGGTACGTGGCGACCGGCGACGAGGACCTGCTGGCCCGGGTCACGACGTGGCGGGCGCAGACCGGCGGGACCCCGGGCGCCTTCGACTGCTGGCTCGCGCACCGCTCGCTGGCCACGCTGGACCTGCGGCTGGCCCGGCAGACCGCCAACGCCGCCGCGGTGGCCGGCCTGCTGAGCGGGCGTTCCGACGTGACCGGGGTGCGCTGGCCCGGCCTGTCCACCGACCCGTCGTACGAGGTCGCCGCCGCCCAGATGCGCCGCATCCCGGGCATCGTCTCGTTCGACCTCGGCAGCGCCGAACGGGTCGCGCGGTTCCTGGAGGCCTCGGAGCTCGTCTTCGCGGCGACGTCCTTCGGCGGGCTGCACACCACGGCCGACCGGCGCGCGCAGTGGGGTGACGACACCGCGCCCGGCTTCGTACGGCTCTCCTGTGGCGTCGAGGACACGCCGGACCTGGTCGCCGACCTGAGCGCCGCCCTCGACAAGAGTTGACGCTGTGACGGAGTGGAGCAGTTTCAGCGGCGCCGAGGTGACCGCGCTGGCGCAGGGTGAGAGCTTCTTCGCCGCTCCCGGGGAACGGGACTGCCCGGCCTGCGGTTGTCGCAGCGTACGGGCGTACGTGAATGCTCCGGAGAACGCACGCAGGCCGACCCTGGTCTCGTACGTGTGGTGCACGGCCTGCCGGAAGTTCGTCGGCACCCGGGCGAAGCATCCCGAGGGCCTGGTGTTTTCCGACCCGCTCGCCGTGCTCGATGCCGCGCAGCGGCGAGAGCTGGAACGCAGTCTCGTCGGCTTCCTCGCCCACCTGGACCGGCTGTGGGACGACGGCGTGCTGCCGCAGTCGTTCGCCGCCGCCTAAAGCCGACACCGCCTTGCGCTCAGGAGTGTCGTGGTTCTATGGTTCGTTACATCAGTAATGAACCGCAGAACTAAGGAGGCGGTGGTGTTCGACGACCGCAGCCCCATCTATCTGCAGATCGCCAATCGGATCAAGGACGAGGTCCTCAGCGGGACGCTGAAGGAGGACGACCAGGTCATGTCCACCAACCAGTACGCGGCGTTCTACCAGATCAACCCGGCCACGGCGGCGAAGGGCTTCGCCCAGCTGGTCGACGAGGGAGTGCTCTACAAGAAGCGCGGCATCGGCATGTTCGTCACCCCGGACGCGCGCGAGAAGCTGCGTACCCGGCGGCGAGAGCGGTTCTTCACCGACGTCGTCGACCCCATGCTCGCCGAGGCCCGGATGATCGGCGTTTCCGTCGAGGAGATCAAGCGGCACATCGACGGGGGTGTCCGATGATCTCGCTGCGGGACCTCACCGTCCGCTACGGCGACACAGTGGCGGTCGACGGCCTCACCACCGACCTCGAGCCCGGCAAGATTTACGGGCTGCTGGGGCGCAACGGCTCCGGCAAGACGAGCCTGCTCAGCGTGCTCGCGGCGTACCGGAAGGCGGCCGGCGGGTCCGTGACGGTGAACGGCGTGGACCCCTTCGAGAACCCCCAGGCCATGCGCGACACCGTGTTCGTCCGCGACGCCCCGGACGTGCCGCAGGCCGACCGCGTCGGCAAGGTCCTCGGCTTCTTCGCGCGACTGCGCCCCCGCTGGGACGCGGCATACGCCGACCACCTGGCCGACACCTTCGGACTCGACCGCCGCAAGCGGGTCTCGGCGCTGTCGCGGGGGCAGCGGTCGGCCCTCGGCGTCGTCATCGGCCTCGCCACCCGGGCCCCGCTCACCATCCTCGACGAGGCCTACCTGGGCATGGACGCCGTCGCCCGCAGCGTCTTCCAGCGCGAGCTGCTCGCCGACTACCTCGCCCACCCGCGCACGATCATCCTCTCCACCCACCTCATCCAGGAGGTCGCGGACCTCTTCGAGGAGGTGCTGATCCTCGACCGCGGCCGCCTCATCGTGCAGGAGGACACCGACACCTTCCGGTCCCGCGGCGTCGCGGTGACCGGCCCCGAGGAGGCGGTGGAGACCTTTGTGTCGGGGCGTACGGTGCTCGCCCGGCAGAGCCTCGGCGGCGTCCGCCAGGCCACCCTCTACGGCAGCCTCGACGACGACGAGCAGCGCCGCGCCGGCAGCGCCGGGCTGACCCTGGAGCCGGTCGGCATCCAGGACCTCTTCGTCCACCTCACCTCGGCAGAGCGAACCCCGGAGGCGGTCCGATGAAAACCATGGTCCTCACCTCGTTCCTGCGGATGTACCGGCCGCAGATGCTCTGGTTCGCCGGGTTCCTGGTCGTCGGCGTGGGGCTCGCCGACGCGGTGGTCGCCCGGTTCACCGACCCGCCGTTCAGCCTCTGGATGTTCATCGCCGGGTCGGCCGTCAAATACTGGCTCGGCGTCGTCGGCGTCACCCTCGTCGCCGTCCACCTGCGGCAGTTCGTGGCGGCCGGCATCACCCGGCGCGACTTCATCGTGGGCGGGCTGCTCTTCGGCGTGGTCCTGGCCGTCGCCGCCGCGCTGCTGGTGCCGGTCGGGCACGGCTTCGAGGACGCGCTGCGCGGGGGCGCCGGCGGCGTACCGGCCGACTATCCCCGGTGGTCGGTGCCGGTGGCGGTGAGCGAGTTCGGGCACGTCCTGCCCAGTTGCCTGGCGTACCTGGTCGCGGGCGCCGCCGCGGGCGCCGGCTTCTACCGCTTCGGCGCGTGGGGCGGGCTGCCGCTGCTCATCCCCGCCCTCGTGCCGGTGGCCGCCGCCGAGGGGCTGCTCGGGCTCGGCGACAACGGGGAGGTGCTGACCCGCCTGGTGCCGTACGGGATCGCGCTGGCCGTCTCGCTGCTGGCAACCGTGCTCGGCGTGGTCCTGTACCACCGCGAGCTGCGGCACGCGGCGATCCGCTCGGGGCCGGTGGGCTGAGCGGGTGCAGGGCGGGCGGCCGGCTGCCACGGGGGCGAGCCGGCCGTCGCCGTGCCCGCCTCAGCGGGGGCGAGCCGGCCGTCGCCGGGTCCGCCTCAGCGGGGGCAGGGGGCGAAGCCGCCGTGGGCGATGGCGAAGTCGTACACCCAGGCGCGCTGGGCCTCCGTGTCCGGCACCGGCAGGCCGCGGGCCTCCGTCACCAGGCGCAGGGCGCGTTCCGGGCCCACGCCGAGCATCACCAGCGTCACGCAGGCCAGCAGCGTCGACCGGCCGATGCCGGCGAAGCAGTGCGTCACCACGTAGCGGCCCGCCCGTACGTGCGCGGCCAGCCGTACGCCCAGCGCCACGACGTCGTCCGGCACCCCGCGGTCCGGGATGGGACACGACACGTGCTGGATGCCCGCGGCGGCCGCGGCCGCCGCGGCGCCGGAGAGGCCGAGGCGGTTCTCCTCGGCCGGGGTGAGCGCCGACACGACCACGTCCACGCCGGCGGCGGCCAGGGCGGCCATCTCGTCCGCCAGCCGGGCCCCGCCGCGCGGGTGCGCCATGGTCGCCAGCCGGCCGGGGCCGTGCCAGGCGATCACGTTGAGTGCTGGTCTCATCGACTCCCTGTCCCTATATGCCGGGCCGCCGCCCGCCGACTCCAGAATGTGGTTCACGCAGAGTAGGGTCACCTCCGGCATGCCCGCAGCCCGGTCCCGGCGCGGCAGGCAGCGTAGCGATCCCCGGCAACGAGAGGCCATGTCATGTCGACCCCTCGCAAAACCCGTGTGGCGATCGTGTTCGGTGGCCGCAGCACCGAGCACGCCATCTCGTGCGTGAGCGCGGGCAGCATCCTGGCCGCCCTCGATCCCGACGAGTACGAGGTCGTGCCGGTCGGCATCACCCGCGAGGGCTCCTGGGTGCTCGCCGGTGAGGACCCGGCCCAGCTCGCCATCGAGGGCAACCGGCTGCCGGAGGTCACCGCCGCGTCCGGCAGGGCCGTCGTGCTGCCCGCCGACCCCACGTCGAGCGGGCTGATGGTGGTCGACCCCGCCGACGGCGTCGCGGTCCTCTCCGGCGTCGACGTGGTCTTCCCCGCCCTGCACGGGGCGTACGGCGAGGACGGCACGATCCAGGGGATGCTGGAGATGGCCGGGATCCCGTACGTGGGCGCGAACGTCTTCGCCTCGGCGGCCGGCATGGACAAGGAGTTCACCAAGAAGCTCGCCGCCGCCGAGGGCATCCCGGTGGGGCCGTACGCGGTGCTGCGCGCCGGCAACTCGCTGTCCGATGCGGACAAGGAGCGGCTCGGCCTGCCGGTCTTCGTGAAGCCGTCCCGGGCCGGCTCGTCGTACGGCATCAGCAAGGTCACCGACTGGGCGGACCTGGACGAGGCGGTCGCCAAGGCCCGGCAGATCGACCCCAAGGTGCTGGTCGAGGCCGCGATCGTGGGCCGTGAGGTGGAGTGCGGGGTGCTCGAGGGCGAAGCCGGCGGCGCGCCCGAGGCCTCCCTGCTCGCCGAGATCCTCGTCACCACGTCCGACGACGAGTTCTACGACTTCGACGCGAAATACCTGGGCGACGGCACGCCGTACCAGATCCCGG
Source organism: Nucisporomicrobium flavum (assembly GCF_016464385.1). Classification (GTDB taxonomy): domain Bacteria; phylum Actinomycetota; class Actinomycetes; order Mycobacteriales; family Micromonosporaceae; genus Actinoplanes; species Actinoplanes flavus_A. Next base: position 383,624 of record NZ_JADMLH010000004.1, read on the forward strand.
CCGACCTGAAGCCGGACGTCACCCGCCGCATCCAGGAGTACGCGGCCCGCACGTTCACGGCCCTCGACTGCGCCGGACTGGCCCGGGTGGACTTCTTCGTCACGGCCGACGACGAGGTGCTGCTCAACGAGATCAACACGATGCCCGGCTTCACGCCGACGTCGATGTTCCCGCTGATGTGGGCCGCGACGGGCCTGGACTACCCGAAGGTCGTGGACCGGCTGATCCGTACGGCGCTGCGCCGCGGGACCGGCCTGCACTGACCGGCGGTCACACGCACCCCGACGGCACGCCCTGCGTCACCGACTTGTCGGTCTCCACCACGACGTCGGAGAACTCGTTCGCCCACTGGGCCGGCTGCTCGTACCGCTTCGGGACGGTGACCTGCACCGGCACCTCACGGTCCATCGTGGTGAACGTGGTGGCGTCGGCCTTCGCGTCGGCGTACCAGCAGACCCGGTTCATGTTCAGCAGCTCGGTGTCGAGCGGCACGCAGCCGGACCCGGTCTCGTCGAGCGACGTGCACATCACCGGCCGGGTGACCCCGCAGGCGACCGTGATGGGCGGCTCGCCGTAGGCGGCGTTCTGCTCCGGGCCGGCGCTGACCTTGCGCGCGGGCAGATCGCGGACCTTCACCGGAAGCTGCGACGTGACGGCGAGGCAGACAGAGGCCGGGCGCTCGCCCAGCTTCGGCGCCGGCATCTGCACGGGCGTGTCCGGCACCACCGCGGGCTGCGTCGCCGCCGGCTTCGCCTTCGGCTCGTCCGGCGAGATCTGCGTGAAGATGCCCCACCCCACGAGCAGAGCCACCGGTACGGCCACGACAGTCGCCCAGAGGGCGGCGCTACGCGTCACCGGATCCTTGGCGGGGGGCTGCTTGCCCGGGCGGGTCTCCACATCGACCATGTCAGAGATTTACCACGGAGCACGTCACCGTCCGGGTGATGCCCGGCACGTACTGGATTTTGCTCACAATCATCCGGCCGAGCTCGTCGACGCTGTGCCCCTCGGCGAGCACGACCACGTCGTACGGCCCGGTGACAGCGTCGCACCGGACCACCCCGGCGATCTTGGAGATGGCCGCGGCCACGTCACGGGCCTTCCCGACCTCGGTCTGGATGAGGATGTATGCCTGGACCACAATCCGACTCCTGTCCGCCGCGCGCCGGTGACCCGAACGTGAAACTACAGTACGGAGCGCGGTCCTCGCGGCATGCTGAGCGCGCGCACTCGTAAAAGGGGTGAGCGTTACGCCGGCCGTGTGCCCGGCGCGCAGCCCGGCCGGCTGCCGGAACGACCCGCGGAACCGACCGTGGGACGCCCGCGCGGCCCGGCCGGCTGCGGGACGACCCGCAGGCGATCGGCTCGGCGGGACCTGAGGTATCGAGGGGGACGGTGGACGTGAGCATCGCGGAGGCGGGAGAGTTCGGGCTGATCGCCCGGATCGTCGCGCGGCTCGGGAGCGGCCCGGCGAGCCTGCTCGGCCCGGGCGACGACGCGGCGGTGGTGGCCGCCCCGGACAAGCGGGTCGTGGCGTCGACGGACGTCCTCGTGGAGGGCCGGCACTTCCGCCGGGACTGGTCCAGCGCGGCGGACGTGGGCCGCCGCGCGGCAGCCGCCAACCTCGCGGACATCGCGGCCATGGGTGCCACGCCGACCGCGCTGCTCGTGGCGCTGTGCGTACCGTCGGACCTGGACCCGGTGTGGGCCGAGGAGCTGGCCGAGGGCCTCTCCGAGGAGGCGGCGAGGACGGGCGCGACGGTGGTGGGCGGCGACATGTCGTCGAGCCCCACCCTGACCATCGCGGTCACCGCGCTGGGCGACCTCGGCGGACGAGCCCCGGTGGTGCGCGGCGGGGCGCAACCGGGTGACGTGGTGGCGCTCGCCGGCCGGACGGGCTATGCCGCGGCGGGCTACACGGTGCTGTCCCGCGGCTTCCGCACCCCGAAGGTGCTCGTGGAGGCGTACCGCAGGCCGGCCGTCCCGTACGCGCAGGGCCCGGCGGCCGCGGCGGCCGGAGCGACCTCGATGATCGACGTCTCGGACGGCCTGCTCCAGGACCTCGGCCACGTGGCGACGGCCAGCGTGGTCGGCATAGACATCCGCCGCGACGCCTTCGAGGTCCCGGATCAGATGCGCGACGCGGCGTCGGCGCTGGGCGTCGACCCGTACGTGTGGCTCCTGGCGGGCGGCGACGACCACGCCCTCGCCGCGACGTTCCCGTCGGCGGCGGTGCTGCCGCCGGAGTGGCGGGTGGTCGGCAGCGTGCACGAGGGCACGGGGGTGACCGTGGACCGCAAGCCGTGGCAGGGCGGGACGGGGTGGGACCACTTCCGCTGACCGCCGGGCTGCTTTGTGCCGCCTGGCGCGGCGCCGGTTAGCGTGGCGGGGTGGAGAAGATCAAGATCCGCGAGGCAGGCTTCGGCGACCCCGCGGTGCAGCGCCTCATCGCCGCCGCGATGGCCGAACTCAGCGCCCGGTACGGCGGCAGCGGCGACGACACCCCCGTCGACGCGTCCCACTTCGCCCCGCCGGACGGTGCGTTCCTCGTGGCGGAGGACGAGACGGGACGCCTGGTCGGGTGCGCGGGCTGGCGTACCCACGGCGAGGACGCAGAGCTCAAGCGCATGTTCACGGTCGCGGACGCCCGGGGCCGAGGGGTGGCCCGCCAGGTCCTCACCGCGATCGAGGACTCGGCCCGGGAGCGGGGGCGCAAACGGGTGATTCTCGAGACCGGCGACAAGCAGCCCGAGGCGATCGCCCTGTACGAGAAGTACGGGTACGAGCGGATCGAGGACTTCGGCTACTACAAGGGTGAGGAGGGGGTGCTGTCGTACGCCCGCACCCTGTAGCCGCTCCGGGCCGCGCGTGCCTGTGCGCCCCGGCCGACCCGGGGGTGGCCCGGGCACGCGGCTGGTCGGGCAGACACGCGTAGCCGCCGGGTCACGGGGGACCCGGCGGCTACGGGAAGTGCTGTTCGGCGGGGGCGGTCAGCCCCGGCGCCCGCGCGTCAGGCGCGGACGACCTTGCCGGCCTTGATGCACGAGGTGCAGACCTTCAGCTTCTTGGTGTTGCCGCCACCGGCCGGGGTGCGCACCGACTGGATGTTCGGGTTCCAGCGGCGGTTGGTCCGCCGGTGCGAGTGGGACACGTTGTGGCCGAAGCCCGGTCCCTTGCCACAGACGTCGCACACGCTAGCCACGGGGTACTCCTGGGATTGATACGCCGGGCGGACTTGACGACGCCCGGCTGCGAACTGAGGGTGCCTCGGAGAATGCATGCCACGGACAGACTGCGCCCGGGCAACCTGGCCAGGTTACCCGATGCCTCCGCCCGACAGCCAATCGCCCCGGAGGCCGCGGATGGGCCCGGCGAATGTCGGAGGTGGTTAGTACGCTTTTCGCGTGCTGGAGACCCTGGACGCCGCCGCGGTGCGCCGCTGGTGCGGCGCTGGGCTCGCGGCCCTGCGCGCGCACCAGCACGAGATCGACGAGCTGAACGTCTACCCGGTGCCCGACGGCGACACGGGCACGAACCTCGTCCTCACGCTGACCTCGGCGCACGAGGCGGTGGAGGCGTATCTGTCGCGCGCCGACCCGGACCCGGACCTGGGCGGGCGGCGTCTGGCCGACCCGGACCTGGGCGGGCCGTCGCCCGTCGCCGTGGACTCACTGCCGCCGGCGGGCCCTCAGACCCCCAATGACTCGCTGAATCGCACGGAGGACGCCGCCGCCCCGGTGACCCCCGCGGACGGCGGCACGCCGGACAAAGCCGGCACGTCCGACAGCGCCGGCACGTCCGACAGCGCCGGTGGCACCCTGCTGGGGCGCGTGATGCGCAGGATGGCCCGGGGTGCGCTCCTCGGCGCCCGGGGCAACTCCGGCGTGATCGTCTCCCAGATCCTCCGCGGCATGGCCGACACCTTCGCCACCACGGCTTCCGCCCGTGGCGCCGACCTGGCCCGGGCGTTGCGTACGGCGAGCGAAGCGGCGTACGCAGCCGTGGCCCGTCCCGTCGAAGGCACCGTGCTGTCCGTGGTGGCCGCCGCGGCGGAGGGGGCGGGCCGGATCAAGTCCGACGACCTCGTCACCGTGGCCCGGGCCGCCGCGCTCTCGGCGGCCGAGGCGCTGGCCCGCACCCCGCAGCAGCTTCCGGTCCTGGCCCGCGCCGGGGTCGTCGACGCCGGTGGCCGCGGCCTGGTCGTCCTCCTCGACGCGCTGGTCGAGGCGCTGAGCAATCCCGACGCGGCAGTCCCGGAAGCCCTCGAGGAACCCGAACGCGATGCCCCCGAGTCCACCGGCTACGGGTACGAGGTGCAGTACCTGCTGGACGCCACCCCGGCCGACACGGACGTGCTCCGCGCCACCCTCGACGGCCTGGGCGACTCGCTCGTCGTGGTCGGTACGGGTGAGGGCTCCCCGCCGACCTGGAACGTCCACGTGCACGTCGACGTCGACCGCATCGGCGCGGCGATCGAGGCCGGGTTGGAGGCGGGACGGCCGTACCGGATCTCCGTGACGCGGCTGGAGGACCACCTCCACGACCACGCTGCCACGCCGGAACCTGCGGTCACGCCGCCCGAGCCGGCCGCCGATCCCACCCCGGAGGAGCACCGCCGCGGCGCCGTCGTCGTCGCGGTCGGCGACGGTCTGACGTCGCTCTTCGCCGACGAGGGCGCGGTCGTCGTGGGCCGGAACCCGTCCACCGCCGAGATGCTGTCGGCGATCGCCGCGACCCGGGCCCGGCAGGTGGTCCTGCTGCCCAACGATGCGAACACCCACGCCGTCGCCACGTCGGCTGCGTGTGAGGCGGCGGACCGGGGCGTACGCGTCAGCGTGGTGCCCACCCGCTCCCCGGTGCAGGCGCTGGCCGCGCTGGCCGTGCGGGATCCGGGCCGCCGGTTCGACGACGATGTGATCGCCATGGCGGAGGCCGCCGGCGCGTGCCGCTACGGCGAGGTGACCACGGCAGCCCGGGAGGCGCTCACCGTCGCGGGCCGCTGCCGCCCGGGTGACCTGCTCGGCCTGGTGGACGGCGAGGTCCACGTCATCGTCACCCCGGACGGGTCCCCGGCCGCGGCAGGGGGCGATCTGGCCGAGGTCTCCCGCCGGCTGCTCGATCGCATGCTGGGCGGCGGCGGTGAGCTTGTCTCGCTGGTGCTCGGCGCCGACGCGCCGCCTGCCCTCGAGGATCTCCTGCGGGCACACCTCGCGCGCGTATGGCCGTTCGTCGAGGTGCAGTGTTACGCGGGTGGCCAGCCTCGATACCACCTGCTGGTTGGAGTGGAATGACCGACACGACCACCGCGACGACGACCGCCACCCCGCTGCGGAAGGTGCTGGGGGAGCGGACCGCGAAGGCGCTCGCCACCCATCTCGACCTGCACACCGCCGGGGATCTGATCTACCACTTCCCGCGGCGTTACGACGAGCGCGGCGAGCACACCGATCTGCGGGCCCTCGAGGTGGGTGAGCAGGTCACCCTGCTCGCCCAGGTGAAGAGCACGACCGTACGCCCGATGCGCCAGCGCCGCGGCACCATGCTGGAGATCACTGTCGGTGACGGCTCCGGGGCGACGCTGACCTGCACGTTCTTCAACCAGGCGTGGCGGGAGCGGGAGCTGCGTACGGGCCGGTGGGGTCTGTTCGCCGGCAAGGTCACCGACTTCCGGGGCAAGCGCCAGCTCAACGGGCCCGCGTACCAGTTGCTGCGCGCCGACGCCACGCAGGACGAGGCGGCCGAGGAGATCGAGGAGTTCGCCGGCGCGCTGATCCCGGTGTATCCCGCGGCCGCCGCCGTGCCGACGTGGACGATCGCGAAGTGCGTGCGTACGGTCCTCGACACCTTCCAGCCGCCGGACGATCCGTTGCCCGGCACCGTGCGCGCCAACCGCAACCTCGTGGGCATCGGTACGGCCCTGCGCGAGATCCACCGGCCGAGCTCCAAGGAGGATCTGTACCGCGCGAAGCACCGGTTGAAGTGGGACGAGGCTTTCGCCGTACAGCTGACGCTCGTGCAGCGTAAGGCCCGCGCGGCCGCCGCTCCCGGACGGCCGCGACCCCGCCGGGAGGACGGGATTCTGGCCGCGTTCGACGCGGCCCTGCCCTACGAGCTGACCGAGGGGCAGGCGCGGGTCGGCGAGGAGATCGCCGCGGATCTGGCGCGGCCGCATCCGATGCACCGGTTGCTGCAGGGCGAGGTCGGCTCCGGCAAGACCCTGGTCGCGGTGCGCGCGATGCTGCAGGTGGTCGACGCGGGCGGTCAGGCCGCGCTGCTCGCCCCGACCGAGGTGCTCGCGACGCAGCACCATCGCAGCATCGGCGCCCAGCTGGGTGCGCTGGGCCGGGCCGGGGAGCTCGACGGCGATCCGGAGGGTACGCAGCTGACGCTCGTCACCGGGTCGCTGGGCGCGGCGGCGCGGCGGGCGGCGCTCGCGAAGGTCGCGGACGGCAGCGCCGGCATCGTGGTGGGCACGCACGCCCTGCTGTACGAGGGCGTCGACTTCCACGATCTCGGCCTGGTGGTCGTGGACGAGCAGCACCGGTTCGGGGTGGAGCAGCGCGACGCGTTGCGCGCCAAGGCCGCCCAGCCGCCGCACGTGCTCGTCATGACGGCGACGCCGATCCCGCGGACGGTGGCGATGACCGTGTACGGCGACCTCGAGACGTCCGTGCTCTCCCAGCTCCCACGCGGCCGTTCCCCGATCGCGTCGCACGTGGTCCCGCCGGAGCGCCCGGCGTTCCTCGACCGCGCGTGGAAACGGGTGAGGGAGGAGGTCAAGGCCGGGCATCAGGCGTACGTGGTGTGCCCGCGGATCGGTGACGCGGCGGGAGCCGAGGACGACGGCGAGCCACCCAGCGACAACGAGTCCACCCGCCGCCCGCCGCTCGCGGTGTTGGACGTGGCCCCGATCCTCGACGAGGGCCCGTTGCGAGGGCTGCGGATCGGGATCCTGCACGGGCGCCTGCCGGCCGACGAGAAGGACGCGGTGATGCGCAGCTTCGCGGCCGGCGATCTGGACGTGCTGGTGGCGACCACGGTCATCGAGGTCGGCGTGGACGTGCCCAACTCCACCGTGATGATCATCATGGACGCGGACCGGTTCGGCGTCTCGCAGCTGCACCAGCTGCGCGGGCGGGTGGGCCGGGGCTCGGCGCCGGGCATCTGCCTGCTGGTCACCGAGGCGATGGAGGGCACACCGGCCCGCGACCGCCTCGACGCGGTGGCGTCCACGACGGACGGTTTCAAGCTGGCCGAGCTCGACCTGGAGCAGCGCCGGGAGGGCGACGTGCTGGGTGCGTCGCAGTCCGGCAAGCACAGCCACCTGCGGCTGCTCTCGCTGCTGCGGGACGCGAAGCTCATCACCGACGCCCGCGCCGAGGCGGCCGAGCTGGTCCGGGACGACCCGGCGCTGGAACGGCACCCGGCGCTGGCGGCCTCGGTGGCGGCGCTGGTGGACGAGGAACGAGCGGAATACCTGGAGAAGGGATGATCCTGCACTTCTGCCCGCGCGCCGAGTGGGACGCGGCCCTGGCGAGCGGCGTCTACCGCGCGGATTCCCTGGAGACCCAGGGCTTCATCCACTGCTCCACCCCGGAGCAGGTGCACATCCCGGCGACTTTCCTGGCCCGCGGCCGCACCGATCTGGTGCTGCTGGTGCTGGAGGAGGCGCTTCTGCCCGTACCCGTGGTCTGGGAGGACGGCGACCCACCGGATCCGGGCGGGATGCAGTTCCCGCACCTGTACGCGCCGATCCCGGTCGAGGCCGTCTCCGGGGTCCATCCCTGGACCCCGGAGCCCGACGGCTCGTTCTCCCCGCCGAGGTTCCTTACGGGGTGAAGGTGACCCGGCGTCGCCGGGCGAGGAGGAACAGCACCCCACCGGCGATCAGCAGGGCCAGCGCGCCGCCCGCGATCGCCCCTGCGGCCGCGCCGGTGACGGGAAGACCGCCGCCGTCACCGCCGGTCGGGGGCGTGCCGGGCGTGGGGGACGTCGTCGGTGTGCCGGGTGTCCCGCCGGAGCCGCCCCCGTTGTCGCAGTCCGTGTCGCCGAGCGCAGCCGTGATCGGCTCGATGCCCAGGCCGGGGAAGGCGATCGTCACGACGCGGTCCGGGCCCGCCGGGAAGGTGACCGCCTCCGAGGTTCCCGGCGCGACTGTCACCTGCTTCGACTCCGTGCCGTAGGTGACCGTCGCCGCGGCCGGGACGGCACCCTGCGGGTTGGTGACGGTGACGGTGACCGTCTCGCAGTCGTTGGCCACGGACACCGCCGGCGGCTCGCAGTCCTCTGGCCGCTTCCAGTCGTACGTGACATCGGCCATGCCGTCGGCGCTGACCGTGATGGTGCCCGAGCCCGCGGGGACGGTGACGGTTTCGGCCTTGCCCGGCTTCACGGTGACGGTCCGGGTGAAGTCGCCGGCGGTGACGGTGAAGTCGACGGCGTAGCGGCTGATCTCGCCGGTGTTGCTGAGGTTGAGCTGCACGGTGCCGTCGCACTGCGACAGGGGCTCGACGGCCGGGGTCTGGCAGCCCTTGCCGCCGCCGTTGTACCAGCCCTGCGGGCCCTTCGAGCGGCCGCCGGGGCCGCCGTTGCTGCCGAGCTTCTTGTCGCCGTAGCGGGGGCCGCCCTCGGTGATCTCACCGATGATGTCGTCCTCGCCACCGAAGAACAGGTCGACCTGGGCGTTGCAGTCCGGCAGGTCCGCGGCGAGCGCCACCGAGCGGTTGTCGTTGCTCAGGGTCGCGGTCTCGTGGTCGTGGGCGTACTGGGGCAGCGAGAACTCGGGCTTCGGCGCGAAGTACGTGACCAGCGTGACCGGCTCGTCGTGGCAGAGCTTCACGCCCTCGTCGAGCGTCACGGTCGCCGTGGCCCGGCCGTCGCCGACCGCGAAGTCGTGGTGGAAGGTCGCACCGGCGGGTTCGACGCAGGGGGTCTCGGCCGGCTTGCAGTCGCCCAGGGTCACGGTCGCGGTGTTGTCGGTGTCCTTGGCGTCGTCCCAGATGCCGACGAAGGAGACCGTGGCGGACGGCGTACCCCCGGGAAGGGTCTGGTGCAGCACCACCTTGCCGATCGTGCCGCTGGGGGCGCGGCGCGGGATCAGGTAGCCGTTCGCCAGCTCGGGCACCGGGGCGGGATCGGTGCGCAGCTTGTCGATCCGGGCGAACGTCTCACCGCTGTTGGTCAGCGTCCAGGAGACGAGCCACTCGCCCTTGTCCGGGTTGCAGGTCGCGGCGCCGGCGACCGTCGTCTGCGGACCCGCCGCGGCCGCCGGGCCGGCCACCGCGGCCGCGCCGGTCAGGGTGAGCAGGGCGCCCGCGGCCACCGCCGCGATGCGGTGGAGCAAGGACTTCGACACTGTTCCGCCTTGGACGCCGGAGGGAAGGGCGGGGCGGGCCCGGGGGGGGGGGGGGGCGGCGGGGGGGGGGGGGGGGGGGGCGGCGGGGGGGGGGGGGGGCGGGGGGCGGGCGGGGTTTAA
>NZ_JADMLH010000004.1:393108-515478 GCF_016464385.1 Nucisporomicrobium flavum
GGGGGGGGCGCATGGACTCCCACCCGGTCCCGCCTTGCCCGCGGGTGGGATGGGCGCGCCGCCGGGGTGGGTCGGCGCGCCCTCAGAGGGGTACGGCCGGTGCTACGCGGTGAAGCGGATCCTGCGTCGGCGGGCGGTGATGAACAGCACCGCACCGGCGATCAGCAGCAGGGCCGCGCCACCCGCGATGCTCCCGGCCACCGGGCCGGTCACGGGCAGGCCGGGCTCGTCACTGTCGCCACCACCGGCGCCGCCGCCGTTGTCGCAGTCCAGCTTCTCGAGCGTCGCCTTGATCGGCTCGACGTCCAGGCCGGGGAACTCGACCGTCGCGTACGTCGCCTTGCCGGCGTCGAACGTGACCTTCTCCGACTTGCCGGCCGCCACGGTCACGGTCTCCGACTTCCCGCCGTACGTGATCTTCGCGGTCGCCGGGGTGACGCCCTCCGGGTTCTCGACCGTGATGGCCACGGTGTCGCAGTCGTTCTCGACGATGACCGTGGGCAGCGCGCAGTCCTCCGGCGCCTTCCAGTCGTACGTGACATCGTCCATGCCCTCGGCGCTCACCGTGACGGTGCCGGCGCCGGCCGGGACGGTGACGGTCTCGCCCTTGCCCGGCTTCACGGTGACGGTCTGAGAGAAGTCGCCGGCCTTGACGGTGAAGTCGACGGCGTAGCGGCTGATCTCGCCGGTGTTGCTGAGGTTGAGCTGCACGGTGCCGTCGCACTGCGACAGGGGCTCGACGGCCGGGGTCTGGCAGCCCTTGCCGCCGCCGTTGTACCAGCCCTGCGGGCCCTTCGAGCGGCCGCCGGGGCCGCCGTTGCTGCCGAGCTTCTTGTCGCCGTAGCGGGGGCCGCCCTCGGTGATCTCACCGATGATGTCGTCCTCGCCACCGAAGAAGAGGTCGACCTGCGTGTTGCAGTCGGGCACGTCGACGTTCAGCGTCACCGAGCGGTGCTCGTTGTCGATCGAGCCGGTCTCGCTGTCGTACTTGTACTGCGGCACGGCGAACTGCGGCTTGGGCGCGAAGTACGACACCAGCGTGACCGGCTCGCCCTCGCACAGCTTCACGCCGTCGTCGAGGCTCACGGTGGCCGTGGAGCCCTTCTCCGTCACGCCGAACCTGTGGTGGAAGCTCGCCTGGCCGGCCTCGACGCAGGGCGTCTCCGCGGGGGCGCACGGCTCGCTCAGGTCCACCTTGGCCGAATTGTCCTGGTCCTCGTACCCGTCGGAGGACCAGATGGACCGGAAGGAGATGGCGGCTTCCTTCGCGTCCCCGGTCACCTGCTGGGTGAGCGTGAGCTCACCGTTGCTGCGGCCCTGCGCGTGCGGGATGACGAGGTTGCCCTCGGCGGACTTCTCGACCTCGGTGGGCGTGGTCTTCAGGTCCGCCACGGTGGCGTCGGTGGGGTAGTCGTTGGTCAGCGTCCAGGTGACGATCCGCGTACCGGTGGCGGTGTCGCAGACGGCAGCGCCGCTGACGTTCGAGGCGTGGGCGCTGGCCGGAGCCGTGACGGCCGCGGCTCCACCGAGGCCGATGAGTGCGCCGGCGAGGACGGTCGCCGCGCGGCGGAGCGGGGAGTTCAACTTCACGCGTACTCCTGGGGGCGGTGTAGCAGAGGGGGAAACGACCAGGAAGACGGGACCGGCGCCGGGCGAGGGACGGGCCGGGGACGACGCCTCCCCAGGTCGTCGAGCCGATAGCGTTTCGTCGGCGGGCCTGACCTTAGCGATTGCTAGGGATCTGGGAAGAGGCTCAGAACGGCTTAAGGCTCTTGTTGCGTATCCGAGACCATCGCTGCACCGACGGCATCAGGGTCGATGCGCTGTGTTGTCATCCATCGAATCAACCGTCACCGGAACGAGCGAGGGGCGCGCCGACCGTGACGGTCCGCGCGCCCCTCGGGCGTCCTGCGATCAGGCGGTGGGGATCACCGCGATCAGGCGGTGAACTTCACCTTGCGACGGCGGGCGAAGAAGAACAGCGCCACACCCGCGGCGAGCAGAACGCCCGCGCCGGCGGCGATGCTGCCCGCGGCGGCGCCGGTCAGCGGCAGCGACGGCTCGTCGCTGCTACCGCCGCCACCGTTCGCGCAGCCCTCGGGGGCCTCCCAGGCGATGGTCTCGGCCTGGTCCTCGTAGCCCTCCAGGTAGATCTTCAGCTTGAAACCCTCGGAGGCCTTGAACGTCGCGGTCTTCTTCTCGCCCGGCTTGACGACGAGGGTCCGCTTCTCGCCCTTGCTGGGCTCGAGCACCAGCGGGATCTCGACGCCGTCGGCGGGGTTGTCCAGGCCCACGGTCATCGAGTCACAGGTGATCTCGAAGATCGGCTCGGCCTCGCCGTAGCTGGGCGTCGGCTCGGGGCTCGGGGCGGACGCGCTCGGCACCGGGGTGGACTCGCTGGGGGTCGACTCGCTCGGCGTCGGCTCGCTCGGGGTCGACTCGCTGGGCTCCGGCTCGGCGCTCGGGGTGGTGGAGGCGCTCGGCTGCGGGGCGGGGGCCGCGCAGCTCTCCGGCTTGGCGACCGAGGCGGTGGCGTCGCGGACGAAGTTGTCGTCCCACTTCAGCGAGACCTTGAGGCCGGCCGTGCCGTCCGAGGCCTCGAGGACGCTCGTGCCGACCAGCGGGTTGCTGTAGTTCGGGGCGACCCGCTCGCCGATCTTGATCGCGCCGTCCGGGGCGGCGGCGTTGGAGGTCTCCACCTCGCGGACCGTGGCCCAGACGCCGTAGTCGTTCGCGACGGACCAGTCGACCTTCCACTGGCCGTTGGCCTCGGCGCAGCTGACCGTGCCCTTGATGACGGGCGCGTGCGCGCTGGCCGGGCCGGTGAGGGCGACCGTGCCGGCGAGGCCGAGGAAGGCGCCGGCCACGATCGCGGTGGTGCGCCGGAACGGGGACTTAAGCAGGTTCACGCCTACTCCTGTGAAGGGGACCGGGGGGAACGGCACAGGGCAGGCTGAAGGCGGCCCGTCGCGCGGTCATGAGCGTCCGCGAGGGCCCGCGACGACGCCTCCCCGCATCGTCGAGCCGACAGCGTTTCGTCGGCGGCCGGTCGACCATAGCGACTGAGGCGAGTCTGAAAAACGTCCCAGGCTTCGCTAAGCGGGTTGATGCGCATTCGTGATCTTCCCTATACGGATCGCACCGAAGTGGATGCGATCAGTGTCGATCTGCCCGTTTCGGGAGGGGAAAAGTTCACTCCGCAGTGGTCGGTGCTTTGTGGTGGCGTAGCGTCACAGCGTGCTACTCGAACGTGTTCTCGTGGCGGATCCTCGGCGACGGGCGGCCGGATGACCCGGATCATCGCGGGTGCGCACGGCGGCCGCCGGCTCTCCGCACCGCCCGGTGCTCTGACCAGGCCCACCGCCGACCGGGTACGCGAGGCCTACTTCAGCGCCCTCGGCACCATGACCGACCTCGAGGGCGCCCGCGTCGCCGACCTGTACGCGGGCTCCGGCGCGATCGGCCTGGAGGCGCTGTCCCGGGGTGCGGCGTACGCGCTGCTGGTCGAGGCCGACGCCAAGGCCGCCCGGGTGATCCGGGACAACATCGTCACGCTGCGCGCCGGCAACGCCGCCCGGCTGATCACCGGCAAGGTGGCCCAGGTGCTCGCGTCCCCGCCCGAGGGTGGCCCGTACGACGTGGTGTTCGCCGATCCGCCGTACGCGGTGGCCGACGACGAGATCGACGAGGTGCAGCGCGCGCTGATCGACAACGGCTGGCTCGCCGAGGACGCGGTCGTGACCTTCGAGCGGTCCACCCGCACGGCGGTTCGCGGCGCGCCTCTGAACTGGGTGGACGGCATCACCGCCGAACGCAGCCGGCGCTACGGCGAGACCACACTTTGGTACGGTCGCCGATCATGAGACGAGCGGTCTGTCCCGGCTCCTTCGATCCGGTCACCAACGGCCACCTCGACATCGTCGGGCGGGCCAGCCGGCTCTTCGACGAGGTGATCGTCGGCGTGCTGATCAACCACTCCAAGACCGGCCTGTTCACGGTCGAGGAGCGCATCGAGATGCTGGGCCAGGCGACGGCCGCGTACGGCAACGTCCGGGTCGAGTCTTTCCACGGCCTGCTCGTCGACTTCTGCCGCGCCCAGGGCGCCGCCGTGGTCATCAAGGGCCTGCGCGCGGTCAGCGACTTCGACTACGAGTTGCAGATGGCGCAGATGAACATCGGGCTTTCCGGGGTGGAGACATTGTTCATGCCGACGAACCCGCTCTATTCCTTCCTCTCTTCCAGTCTGGTCAAGGACGTGGTCAAGTGGGGCGGGGACGCCTCGCCGTACGTCCCGGACTTCGTGGGGGAGCGACTCGTGACGAGGCTGCGGCAAAACTGACGGCGTGGCCTTCGCGGTCCCGTCGTCGGGTTCGGCAGTAACGTGATCGCACCACTCAGCGTGAGTGCGAGCTGACAGGAGTGAGGCGCCGGTGGATCCGCTCGACCGCATCGACGAGATCATCTCCATGGTGGAGCAGGCACGGTCCGTCCCGATGTCCCGGACGAACTTCATGTTCGACCGGGCCGAGATGGTCGCCCTGCTCGACGAACTGCGCTCCGAGCTCCCGGGCGACCTGCGCCGCGCCGTCGCCCTCCTGGAGGAGCGCGACAAGATCATCGATGCCGGCAAGCGCGAGGCGGACCGGATCATCAGCGAGGGCGAGACCGAGCACGCCCGCCTCGTCTCGGTGAACGAGATCACGGTCTCGGCGGAGCACGAGGGCGCCCGGATCATCGCGGAGGCCCGCGCGGAGGCGCAGCGCCTGCGCGAGGAGGTCGATGACTACGTCGACACGGCGCTGGCGAACTTCGAGCAGTTCCTCACCCGGGCGCTGGCGTCGATAGAGCGTGGCCGCGACAAGATGCACGCGCTGCGCGAGATCGGCACCTTCCAGGGCGAGGACAGCGAACGACCCCTGCCCTTCTGACGCGAGGGGGCGATTCGACGCTACGCCCCCTGCTCAGGTAACCTTTCCAGTCGGCCTTCCCAAGGCTGAGGATTCACGATGCCCAAGACCTTGCAGAACCACCTCGATCCCAGGCAGCCGCTGGTCGTCGACACGACGAAGCTCCCGCGCCAGCCTGGGGCGACGCGTGCCTTCAAACGGGTCGTCCCGGCGCCGGCGGACCTCGGCCTTGAGTTGATCTCGGCACCCGAGGGCTCCGACCTCGAGCTCGATCTGAGCCTGACGTCGGTCTCCGAGGGTGTGTACGTCAGCGGCACCGTCCGTGGCTCACTCTCCGGTGAGTGCGGGCGTTGTCTCAACGAGATCTCCGAGCCGTTCGAGGTCCCCCTCGCGGAGCTGTACGCCTACGCGGACAGCACCACCGAGGAGACCACGGACGAGGACGAGGTGGGCCGGATGCAGGGCGATCTGATCGACCTGGAGCCGGCGGTGCGGGACGCGGTGGTGCTGACACTGCCGACCAACCCGGTCTGCCGGCCGGACTGCCCAGGGTTGTGCCCCGAGTGCGGGGTGCACTTCGACGACCTCCCGGCCGATCACAGCCACGAGGAAGCCGACCCGCGCTGGGCCGCTTTGCGCAACCTGTCTCACCCCGAGCAGTCCGCGGCGGCTTCGCCGCAAAAACCGCAGAAAATGATCGAGGAGTAGGTACCGTGGCCGTCCCCAAGCGCAAGATGTCGCGCAGCAACACCCGGTCCCGCCGGGCGAACTGGAAGGCGACCGCGGTGCAGACCGTGGCGTGCCCCCAGTGCAAGTCGCCGCACCTGCCGCACACCGCCTGTGGGGTCTGCGGCACCTACAACGGCCGTCAGGTCCTCGAGGTCTGAGCTTCACTTAAGTGACGCGCCCGATCATCGGGCGGGTCGAGTCCGACCGGCATCCGTCCGGTGCCCGGAGCCACACGCAGGACGGCCGCGAGGCCGGTGCTGCCACGGAGCCGGGCACCGCGCGGATCGCCGTCGACCTCCTCGGCGGGGACCAAGCTCCCGCCGTCGTGGTTGACGGCGCTCTGCGCGCCTGTCAGGCCGATCCGGCCCTCTCACTCCTGCTCGTCGGCCCGACCGAAGCGGCCGACGCGGTTCTTGCTGCCCTGGGCCCCGAGTCCCGGCACCGCGTCCACGCCGTTGCCGCCCCGACCGGCCCGCACGGTCACGAGCGCGACATCAGCAGCGTCGAGTCCGGCGTACGGACGGCGGTGCTCGCCGTGGCGCAGGGCCGCGCCGACGCCGTGATCTCCGCGGGCAACACCGGCGCCACGGTCACCTCCGCCGCGCTGGGCCTCGGCCGCTGGCCGGGGATCCGCCGCCCGCCCCTGGCCGCCGTGCTGCCCAGCGCCGCCGGCCGCATCGTCCTTCTCGACGTGGGTTCCTCCGTCGATCCGGACGAGCACACCCTCGCCATGCACGCGCGGCTCGGTTCCGCGTACGCCTCGGTCGTGCACGGTGTTTCCGCCCCGCGCGTCGGCCTCCTGACCATCGGCACGGAACGCGGCAAGGGCGACCGCCTGCGCCGCGCCGCGCCCGCTGTCCTGGCCGGGCTCGAGCTGCCCGGCGGGGGACGCTACGTCGGCCTGGTCGAGGGCAACGACGTGGTCACCGGTGCCGCCGCCGACGTCGTGGTCACCGACGGTTTCACCGGGAACGTGCTGCTCAAGGGCCTGGAGACCGCGTACGCCCTGATCGGTTCCCCCGCGCCGCAGCCGCCCCTGCCGCGCGCGGCCGTCCTGCTCGGCGTGGCCGGCACCGTGGTCGTGTGCCACGGCGCCGCCTCGGGCGAGGACCTGGCCGCCGGCATCGGGTTCGCCGCTACGCTGCACCGCCGGGCCGCCGTCCCGGCCATCGCCGACTTCATCACCGGTCCCGCGGGCCGGACTCCCGAGGATCCGCTGAGCGCAAGAGGTGGTCATGAGCAGTAACGACAGGCGTCGGGTACGGCCCTCCACGGAGCCGCTCGAGGAGGCCTTCGGCGTCCCGCTGGAGCCGGAGCTGCTCGAGCGGGCGCTGACCCACCGCTCGTACGCGTACGAGAACGGCGGCCTGCCCACCAACGAGCGGCTCGAGTTCCTCGGCGACTCGGTGCTGGGCGTGGTGATCACGTCGGCGCTGTTCCACAACCACCCGGACCTGCCCGAGGGTCAGCTCGCCAAGCTCCGGGCCAGCGTGGTGAACATGCACGCGCTCGCCGACGTGGCCCGCACGCTGGGCCCGGGCGGCCTCGGCCCGCACCTGCTGCTGGGCAAGGGCGAGGAGACCACGGGCGGCCGGGACAAGGCGAGCATCCTGGCCGACACGCTGGAGGCGCTGCTCGGCGCCATCTACCTGGAACACGGCCTGGACACCGCCGGCGAGGTGATCCACCGGCTGTTCGACCCGCTGATGGCGGAGTCGGCCGGGCGCGGCGCGGCGCTGGACTGGAAGACCAGCCTCCAGGAGCTGACTGCGGCGTTGGGGCTGGGAGTGCCCGACTACGTCATCGACGATGCGGGCCCGGACCACGCCAAGACGTTCACCGCCTGGGTCGTCGTGGCCGGCGAGCGCTACGGCGGTTCCGACGGGCGCAGCAAGAAGCAGGCCGAGCAGCGCGCGGCCGCGGCGGCCTGGCGCACGCTGACCGAGCGCGCCGAGGAGAAGACACCGCCTCCGGCCGTCGCGGGCGGCGGCCACGCCGACCTCGAACAAGCGGACGCCACGAACGCGGCCGCCGCAGCCGACGCGAAGGACGCCGGCGCGGCCGACGTCACCGCGGCGGCCGACGCTGCCGCAGCCGCGGCGAAGAACGCAGCCGACGACAGAAGCGCCGCCGGCCGGTGAGCGTGACGGCGTCGGAGTCCGGCGGCGTGGCGCCGGTCATCGAGGAGTACGCGCCGCCCGGGCCCGGCGAGCGCCTGTGGGACGCCGCCGGCCGCTGGCACGGGGTCCTGATCGCCGCCGGCATCCTGGCCGCGACGCGCATCGTGCAGCTGGTCCTGCTCGTGTGGCTCGACCGGGCCACCGAGGAGCCGATGGGCCTGCGCAACAACCTGCTGATCTGGGACGGCGGCTGGTTCCGCCGGGTGGCGGAGGGCTACCCGCACGGATACACGTACGGGCAGACCGGCGCGCTGGAAGGCAACGAACTGGCCTTCTTCCCGCTGTACCCGATGCTCATCCGGGGCCTGTCCGCGCTCGGCCTCGACTCGGGCACCGCCGCGCTGACCGTCAGCTGGCTCGCCTCCGTCGCCGCGGCCGTCGCCCTGCACCTGCTCGGCACCAGCCTGTACGGCCGCCGCGCCGGCTGGGCCCTGGTCGCCATCTGCTGTTCGGCGCCCATGTCGGTGGTGCTGTCGATGGCGTATTCGGAGAGCCTCTTCCTGGCGCTGCTCGCCGGGATGTTCGTCGCCGCGCACCGCAAGGTGTGGTGGGCGGCGGGCCTGCTCGGCCTCGGCTGTGCCCTGACCCGCCCGACCGGCGCCGCGGCCGCGGTCGCCCTGGCTGTTGCCGCGGTCATCGCGGTCCGTCGTGACCCGGCCGCCCCCAAGTGGCCGCCGCTCGCCGCGGCCGGCCTGGCGCTGGCGGGCGTGCCGGCGTTCCTGTGGTGGGTCGGCCGGCGGGTCGGCGAGCCCGACGCCTGGTTCAAGATCCAGACGGCCGGCTGGGGCACGTCGTTCGACTACGGCCGCAGCACGCTCACGTTCCTGCACGACACGCTGACCGTCGGCGACGGCTGGGTCCCCATGAGCGTCGCGCTGATCCTGCTGGTCGCGGCCGCCGCGGCAGCCGTCGCCATGACCGGCCGCCCGTGGCTGCCGCTCGCCGTGTACGGCGTGGTCGCGATGGTGCTCGTGTACGGCCAGGCCGGCTATTACCACTCCAAGCCGCGGCTGCTGCTGCCCGTACTGTTGACTCTGCTCCCCGCGGTCGTCGCCGCCGCCCGTGCCCGCCCCCGCGTCGCGATCCTGGCCATCACCGCCTGGGCCGCGTTCGGGCTCTGGTACGGCGCCTACCTCGTGGCCGTCTGGCCGTACACCATTTAGGGTTGCACGATGCCCGAGCTTCCCGAGGTCGAGACCGTCCGGCAGGGCCTGGCCAAGTGGGTCGCCGGCCGCCGCATCGAGGCGGCCGAGGTGCGCCACCCCCGGGCGATCCGCCGGCACCTGCCGGGTGACGTGCACTTCGCGGCCGTCCTCGCCGGCCGCACCATCACGGACGTCTCCCGGCGCGGCAAGTATCTCTGGCTGCCGCTGGACTCCGGCGACGCGATCATCGCCCACCTCGGCATGAGCGGCCAGCTGCTGATGCAGCCCGCCGAGGCGCCCGACGAGACGCACCTGCGGGTCCGCTTCTCGTTCGCCGACGACGGGCCGGAGCTGCGCTTCGTCGACCAGCGCACGTTCGGCGGGCTGTCGGTCTCCGAGGGCGGCGCCGAGCTGCCGGCCGAGATTGCGCACATCGCGCGCGACCCGATGGACCCGCAATTCGACGACGAGGCGTTCGTCGCCGCGCTGCGCCGCAAGCGCACCGAGGTCAAGCGCGCGCTGCTCGACCAGACGCTGATCTCCGGCGTCGGCAACATCTACGCCGACGAGGCGCTGTGGCGTGCGCAGCTGCACGGCACCCGGCCGACCGACGCGTTGACCAGGCCGGTGGCACGTCGCCTGCTCGCGCACGTACGCGACGTCCTCGGCGAGGCGATCGTGGCCGGCGGCACGAGCTTCGACGCGCTGTACGTCAACGTGAACGGGGAGAGCGGCTACTTCGACCGGGCGCTGAACGCGTACGGCCGGGAGGGGCAGCCATGCCACCGCTGCGGCACGCCGATGCGCCGGGAGCAGTTCATGAACCGGTCGTCGTTCAGCTGCCCGCGCTGCCAGCCGCGCCCCCGGAAACCGCTCCGCTGACGTACGGCCCGGCGTCGGTGGCCAGCCCGAAACCCGCGCCGCGCCGGCCCATCAGCCGCCGGGCCGCCGTCAACAGCTCGGTCGGTACGCCGTGCACGAGGTGCCCGTCGCCGGGCAGCGTCCCGTCGCCGTCCCACCCCTGGTACGCCGACCACGGCCCGTCGAACGTGCAGATCCGCACGCCCAGCTCCCGGTAGAGCGGGTGGGTCGGCACGCCCGGGTTCAGCACGACCCGGTGCAGCCCGCGGCGGGCGGCCAGCCGTACGGTCAGCGCCACCGGCCCGACCCCGCCCGACCCGGCCGGCGCCCGGTCGAGGAAGAGCCCCTCGGCGCCGTCCTCACGCCACGTGTCCACATCGGCCAGCACGTCGGCGAGGGAGCGCCCGCCCCAGTCGAGGTCGACGCGGCCGAGGATCTGGTGTGCCGAGCCGCGCGGGCCGGGCCGCTCCTGCACGACCCAGGTGTCCGGGTCGGGCGCCAGCTCGGGCGACGGGTGCGCGTACGGCGGGAACAGGGTCTTCACGACGTCCTCCGGGAATCCGCGGTGGTCCGGGCGACGATGAGCAGCCCGGCGAGGTGGGCCGCCGCCAGCAGGGCGACGACCGTGGGCAACGGGTTCGGTGGCAGGGCCGGTACCACCGGGGTGGCCAGCGCGGCGAGCGGCGGGGCGACGGCGAGCAGCGCGGCGACCCCGGTACGCCCCCGCACGACGAGCAGCAGGGTGATCCCGAGGACCCCGCTGAGCAGCACGCCCCCGGCGAGCACGAGCACCCCGGCCGTGCTGGATCCGGCCGGGAGCCGGTACGCGGCCACGGCCAGCGCCACTCCGGCGGCCAGCGGCGGCAACAGCGCGGCCACGGTCACCACGGTCACGCCGCTGAGGTGCGTACGGAACTCCCGCCCGCTCTCCGCCGCGTCCAGCCCGGCCTGCACCTGCCGGCGATGCCAGCCGATCAGCGCCTCGAGCAGCGGCCCGGCGGCGAGCAGCGGCAGTACCACCGGCGAGGTGGCGGTCGGCGGCCCGGCCCGCCACAGCAGCGCCACGCAGGTCGCCTGCGCCGCACCGAGCAGCAGCCGTACGCCCCCCAGCCGCAGGTCCCGCGCGTCCAGCCGGCCGATCGGTGCGGCTTTGAACGCCGGGGCGAAGGCGCGCGCGGCGGCCAGCGCGATGGCGAAGGGCAGCAGCAGCGTCACGGGCACGCGTTGCGCGTACGTGTCCCCGACGGTCCCGGCGATGCCGACCGCGGCGAGCAGCCAGCACGGCAGGCTCCACCGGACCACCGTCGCCTCCGTACGGCTCACCAGCGCGGCGGTGACCGTACCCAGAGACAGCAGGCCGCACAGGCCGATCGCGACCGCGGCTGTCGTGTCCGGGCCGGTCAGGCCCGTCAGTGCCACCGCGGTCCAGAGCACGGCGGCCGCCGCGAAGCCCAGCCCGACCAGTCGCACGCCCGCGGCCGGCCCGGATCGGCGGGCGATCAGGGCGCCGAGGCCGGCGAGCGATTGGGCGGCGCCCCAGCCGAGCACCAGCGTCCCGGTGGGCGCCTGCCAGCCGGCGTGCCCGAGTGGACGCGCGGCCGCGACCGCGGCGCTGAGCGGGCCGAGATAGAGCGCGCAGCGCAGCAGAGTTCCGCCCAGGGCGGGCATGCGCAATGTGGAGCCCCGCAGGGCGAGATCGGCGGTCATCGGTCCTCCCCGGCTCCGGTGAGCCATCGCAGTGTGGCCGGGTGCGCTTCCCGCGGCGCCGGGACGGCGAGCGCCAGCTCGTAGGCGGGCGCGGGCGGCGGGCCGGCCAGGTCGGTGTAGAGCGCGCCGTAGACCCGGACGACCCGGTCGGCGGTGAAATAGGCAAGCGCGCGGCGTCGCGCCGCGTCGCCCAGGGCCCGCCGGCGGGCGGGCGTGATGAGCAGGTCGACGCAGGCGGCGGCGAGCGCTTCCGGATCTTTGTCGGGTACGACGACACCCGCGTCGCCGAGCGTCTCGGCGACCGGCCCGACATCCGCCCCGACGACCGCGCGGCCGGACATCATGGCCTCGATCAACCGGTACGGCGGATCGGACGGTCCCGGGACGTGCACGACGAGGTGACCTGTGGTGTACCGGTCGCTGGGGTCGGCGGGCAGTGGGTGCAACCGGATCGCGCGCCCGAGCCCCGTACGGTCCACCTGCTCGGCGCAGTGGTCCTCGTGGGCGCCGGTCACCCCGACCAGGTGCAGGACGGTCCCGGGTACGGCCGCGGCGATCCGCGTGAACGCCGCCAGCACCACCTGCAGACCGCTCTCCGGGCCACCGTTTCCGGCCCAGACGATCGCGGGCGGCGCCTCCGGTTCCGGCGCGGACGGGAAGTCCCGCGGGTCCACGCCCGCCGGCACCTGCACGAGCCGCCGCGGTTCCGCGCCGTGCCGCAGCGCCCACGCGTGGTGGTACTCGCTCAGCGGCGCGATCAGCCCGGCTTCGGCATAACCGGTCCGGGCCACGGCACGACGGAAGCGCCGCAGGACCGTACGCACCGCCGGCGACAGCCGTTCCTCGTGGGCGCGCAGCCGGGCCACGGGCGCGCGGGCCTCGGTGAGCAGCAGGGGCGTACCCGTGCGCCACCGGCCGGCCAGCGCCGCCAGCAGCGGTGTCGTCCCGCCCACGCAGTGCACGACATCGGCCGGCGGCAACGGTACGGCCAGCGCCCGCGCGGCGTGCCGCAGCAGGGTGACGGCGGTACGCGCGTCCCGCAGGCTGAGCCGCGGCAGCCGCTCGCCCTCTCCCGACGACCGCCCGGCCCGCCAGGCGTCCTGCAGCACGTCCGTGAGCGGTACGGCGTTCAGCGGCGACCCGCCGGCCACCGTACGGCCCTCGGCGAGCACGGCCAGCCCGAGCAGTCCCCGGGCGAACTCGTCGTCCCGCTCCGCCACCAGTCCCCGGCACAGCAGGACGGCCGCAGCCACCGCACGCTCGTCCTTGCCCTCGCGCCGCGGCGTCTCCCGGGGCATCGCGACGGCGCGGGCCGACCCCACGTGCCCCGGCAGCGCGTACGCCGGCCCGCCCGGCGGTTCCCGGTCGCAGATGCTGACGAGGTCGAAGCGGAACCGGCCGAGGCCGTCGACGAGCGTCCGGCACCAGCCGCCTAGCGCGTCGCGGCGGAACGGGTAGCCGCCCCCGGTGAGCAGACAGATGCGCATGCGGTCAGCACCGCGTACGGGCAGGGGGCGATATCACGATGGCTGCAACGACGCAGCGGCGAAAAGTAACGGGACGGTGTCACCTAGGCGACAGATGTTCGCACTATTTGTCTGATTTACCGCGTGCTTTGGTCACGAACGCCCGAAAAGCTGACCCCACACGATGGTGCCGTCGACGCCCTTGACCGCGCCCACCCCGATCGCCTTGAAGTCGCAGTTGAGGATGTTGGCGCGGTGCCCCTCGCTGTTCATCCACGAGGTCATGACGTCGGCCGCGTCGCGCTGTCCCCGGGCCACGTTCTCGCCGCCCGGCGCGTCGTACCCCTGCTCCTTCGCCCGCTGGACGAAGTCCCGCCCGTCATCGCTGACATGGCTGATGTACAGGTTCCCGTGCGTCCCGAGCTCCTTCACGTGCAGCCGGATCGCCGTACGCAACTTCGAGTTGAGCCGTACACCCCCACACCCCGCTCTGTCGCGCTCGACGTTGACCAGCCGGATGACCTCGTTCTCCTGGCCGGTGAGCCCGGCCGCCACCACGGTCCTGCGCGGCGTGGGCTTCTTCGTCGCCGGCCTGGTTGTCGGCTTGACTGTCCGCTTGGGCTGGGGCTTCGCCTTCGGGGGCGTGCTCGGCCCGGCCGGTGGCGTCGGTGCCGGGTTCGGTTCCGCCGTCGGCGTCCCGGCGCCGGGTGCCCCGCCACCGGCACCCGGCGCCAAGGCGGCGACGGCGGACCCGGGCCGCTCGGCGGCGGCGCCCGGCCCGGTGAGGCTCGACGGCAGCAGTGCGGCGCCCGCAGCGACGGCGGCGAGCAGCGCGGCGACCGGGAGGGCCAGCATGACCGGGGAGGGCATCGCCTGCCGCCCGCGGTGCCGGCCGGTGTCCTCGTTCAGCCGCCGGTCGGTCTGCTCCACTGGCCCGTGCACGTCCTGCCTCCGCGGTCCTCAGGGATCGAGAGGTTTCGACCCGGGTGACGGTAAGCAGTCGTACGGACACGCGGCAAACCAGCTAAGAAAGACATAAGCCAGCCTTCATCCAGCCCCGTACGGATCTTGACCACCGTCACCCAGGCGGGGAAATCGCTTGATCAAAGCTTCGTGACGTGCCAGGGTGGCGTGATTCACTGGTGAACAGGGGTCGGCGCGGTGCCCACGGCTTGACGGAGCCTGGTCATCGGCGCACCATAGAAGTGTCGCCAGTCGCGCCCATCTGTGCTCGGCTTAGCTTTGGTACATGCTCAGCTTTGAGTACAGGTAAATCTGCATCTCACGCAAGTCCTCGGGTGCAGATCTCTGTGCCTACGCGTGTCCGTGGGTGCAGTCGTGCGGTACCACAGGGCGCGCGTTTGGCCGGCCTTTCCGGCAGCGCTGACTAAAGAGACGCAGCTTTACAACGAGACGCGATGGTCTCACAAGGAGAAGTCATGGCGAAGGCCCTCTACGGCCACGTAGGTGCGGCGCCCGACCGGCGCCTGCTCGACGAGGTCACCCGACTGCGTTCCAGGGTGCAGGCTCTGGAGTTCGAGGTCACCCGCCTCCGGGCGGAGAATGATCGTCTGGCAGCCGCGGCATCGGCCGAGGCGGACGACATTCTGCGGCTGACCGAGCCGGCACTGACCTGAGTTCCGCCGGGTGCCGAGACCCGGGCGCCCGATCCCCTCGCAGCACGGAACGCACCCAGAAAAGCGCGCCTCCACACAGTGGCGGCGCGCATCTTTTTGCCCGGAGGCCACCGGGCGCCCGGTCGCCGATTCGCGCGGCGTGCCAACTTCTCCGCCCTCCGTCGCCGTCCGCGCCCGTCCCGTGGCGGTGGGCGCAGGTTCCGTCGGCGCTTGACCGGACAAAAGGCAGTAAAACGCACGGAGTGGTACGGACCGGGACGCGCGCCGTGCGCGGACATGGCTCGTACCTGCGGGTACCCTGCTGCCCAGAGCAAACCGCGACCCTCGGAGATCCGTGCACCTCAAGAGCCTGACGGTCAAGGGCTTCAAGTCCTTCGCCTCCGCTACGACGCTGCGGCTGGAGCCGGGCATCACCTGCGTGGTGGGCCCCAACGGCTCCGGCAAGTCCAACGTCGTCGACGCCATCGCCTGGGTCCTCGGTGAGCAGGGCGCCAAGGCGCTGCGCGGCGGCAAGATGGAGGACGTCATCTTCGCCGGCACCGCAGGGCGCGCCCCGCTGGGCCGTGCCGAGGTGACCCTCACGATCGACAACGGCGACGGCGCACTCCCGATCGACTACACCGAGGTGTCGATCACCCGGCGGATGTTCCGGTCCGGCGAGAGCGAGTACGAGATCAACGGCAGCTCCTGCCGCCTGCTCGACATCCAGGAGCTGCTGAGCGACTCCGGCATCGGCCGCGAGATGCACATCATCGTCGGCCAGGGCCGGCTCGACGCGATGCTGCACGCCAAGCCCGAGGACCGCCGCGCGTTCATCGAGGAGGCGGCCGGCGTCCTCAAGCATCGCAAGCGCAAAGAGAAGGCGATCCGCAAGCTCGACGCGATGCAGACCAACCTCAACCGGCTCAACGACCTCACCGCCGAACTGCGCCGCCAGCTCAAGCCGCTGGGCCGGCAGGCGGAGATCGCCCGGCGCGCCGCCGGCATCCAGGCCGACCTGCGCGACGCCCGGCTCCGGCTGCTCGCCGACGACCTGCACACGCTGCGGACGACGCTGGACAAGGAAATCGCTGACGAGTCGGCGATGCGCGTACGGCGCCAGCAGGTCGAGGACGAGAACCGGGAGGTCCAGCGCTGGCTCGCCGACCTCGAGGCCCAGCACGCCGAGGACGCGCCGCTGCTGCAGGCCGCCCAGGACACCTGGTACAAGCTGTCGACGCTGCAGGAACGGTTCCGCTCCACCGAGCAGCTCGCCTCCGAACGGCTGCGCCACCTCGCCGCCACCCCGGACGACGAGCGCACCGGACGCGACCCCGACCAGCTCGCTGCCGAGGCCGAACGCGTCCGCGAGCAGGAAGAGGAGCTGCGCGAGGCGCTCACCGAGGACCAGATGCGGCTGGCCGAGGCCGTCGAGCACCGGCAGGACCTCGAACGCCAGCTCGCCGCTGCCGAAGGCGCGCTGCGTACGGCCGCGAAAGCGATCGCCGACCGGCGTGAGGGCCTCGCCAAGCTGACCGGGCAGGTGAACGCGGCCCGGGCCCGTACGTCCAGCGCCGCGGAGGAGATCGAACGCCTCGCCGCCGCGCACAACGACGCGCTCATGCGGGCCGACGCCGCCCAGGCCGAGGTCGATGCGGTCTCCGCCGAGTCCACCGAGGCCGACCGGGACAACGCCGACCTCGACGCCCGGCACGCCGAAGCCGTGGCCGCGCACGACCGGGCCGCCGCCGTCGTCAAGGAGCTCTCCGACGCCGAGCGCGCCGCCGAGAAGGACGCCGCCAGCTGGAAGGCCCGCGAGGAGGCGCTCGCCCTCGGCCTCAAGCGCAAGGACGGCGCGGGCGCGCTGCTCGGCAAGGCGGACCAGGTCCCCGGGCTGCTCGGCAGCCTCGCGTCGATGCTCACGGTGCGGCCCGGCCACGAGGCCGCGCTCGCCGCCGCGCTGGGCGGACTCGCCGACGCGGTCGCCCTCACCGGGATCGACGAGGCCGTCGAGGCCATGCGTACGCTCAAGATCGCCGACGCGGGCCGGGCCTCGCTGGTGGTCGCGAGCCCCGCCGCGCCGGGCATGCAGGGGTCCCTCGACGCGCTCCGACCGGCCCTGCCGGACGGCGCCACCTGGGCGCCTGACGTCATCGACTGCCCGGACACCATCCGGCCCGCGCTCAACCGCGCGCTGCGCGACGTCGTGCTCGTGCCCGACCTCGCCGCCGCCACTCGGCTCGTGGCGCAGAACGCCGAACTGCGGGCGGTCACCCCGGACGGCGACGTGCTCGGCGCGCACGCCGCGGCCGGCGGCTCCGGCAAGGCCACCAGCTACATCGAGGTGCAGGCCGCCGTCGACGAGGCCCGCGCCAGGCGGGAGTCCGCCGAGGAGTCCATCGGGGAGCTCAAGGCCCAGCTCGCCGACGCCCGCGCCGAGGTCGCCGAGCGCAAGGAAGCCGTCAACGTCGCGGCCGCCGCCAAGCGCGCCGCCGAGGGCGAACGCAACGCCGCCGCCCGCCGCCTCGCCGAACTCGGCGCCGCCGCACGGTCCGCCAAGGCCGAATCGGAGCGGCTCGGCGCGTCCCGGCAGAAGGCCGAGGGGAACCGGGACCGCGACCTGGCCGGGCTGGCCGAACTCGAGGAACGCCTGCGCCTCGCCGAGGCCACTCCGCTCGACGAGGAGCCGTCCACCGAGGAGCGGGACCAGCTGGCTGCGCTCGTACCGCAGGCTCGGCAGAACGAGATGGAAGTGCGGCTCGCCGTGCGTACGGCGGAGGAACGGGTGTCGTCCATCGCCGGGCGCGCCGACTCGCTGCTGCGCCAGGCCAACGCCGAACGCCAGGCCCGGGAACGGGCGGCGGCCCGCCGGGCGGCCCGCGCCCGCGGCGCCGAGATCGCCAAGGCCGTCGCGCTGGGCGCCGCCTCCGCCCTCGCCCGCGTCGCCGTCTCGCTGGCCGCGGCCGCCGAGGCCCGCGACGAGCTCGCCCGGGCGCGTACGGCCCGCGAAGCCGAGCTGCAGGAGGTACGGGCCACCGCGAAGCGCCTGGTCGCCGAGCTCGAACGGCTCACCAGCGAGGTGCACCGGGACGAGGTCGCGCGGGCCGAGCAGCGGATGCGCATCGAACAACTCGAGGCGAAGGCGGCCGAGGACTTCTCCCTCGACGTCGACACGCTCGTCGCCGAGTACGGGCCTGACCAGCTCGTACCCCCGACGCAGGCCGAGGTGGCGCAGGCGGAGAAGGACGGGAAGCCCGTACCCGAGCCTGTGTCTTTCCATCGGCCCACCCAGGAGAAGCGGGCCAACAAGGCCGAGCGCGACCTGGCCCTCCTCGGCAAGGTCAACCCGCTCGCGCTGGAGGAGTTCGCGGCGCTCGAGGAACGCTTCAAGTTCCTGTCGGACCAGCTCGAGGACCTGAAAGCCACCCGCAAGGACCTGCTCACGGTCGTCAAGGACGTCGACGACCGCATCCTCGAGGTGTTCGCGTCGGCGTTCGAGGACACCGCGCGCGAGTTCCAGACGGTGTTCCAGGTGCTGTTCCCGGGCGGCGAGGGCCGGCTCGTGCTCACCGACCCCGAGGACATGCTGACCACGGGCGTCGAGGTCGAGGCCCGGCCGCCCGGCAAGAAGATCAAGCGGCTCTCGCTGCTCTCGGGCGGGGAGCGGTCGCTGACGGCGGTCGCGATGTTGTGCGCGATCTTCCGGGCCCGCCCCAGCCCCTTCTACATCATGGACGAGGTCGAGGCCGCCCTTGACGACGTCAACCTGGGCCGGCTGATCACGCTGTTCCAGCAGCTCCGGGAGAAGAGCCAGCTCCTGATCATCACCCACCAGAAGCGGACCATGGAGGTCGCCGACGCGCTGTACGGCGTGACGATGCGGTCCGGGGTGACGCAGGTGATCAGCCAGCGGCTGAACCGGGAGCAGGAGGACTGAGCCGGTCCGGCGCGGGGCTTCTAGGGGTCCTGTGCGGATCGGTGGTCCCGGCCTCGACGTAGGCTTGGCGGCGCGGATCCGGACTCTCCCGGTTCGCGCGGTCGACCCGTTGACGGCGCGGATCCGGGCCTTTTGGTTCGCGCGGTCGGCAGCCGACAGCGCGGATTCGGGGTTTTCCGGTTCGCGCAGCCGACAGCCGAGGAAGGACCGCGAACCGCATGCAGCGCCAACCCGCCCGGGCCATGCTCATCGATCTGGACGGCGTCGTGCGCCGCTGGGACCCCGCCGTACCGGCGGCGGTGGAGGCCGAACATTCGCTGCCGGCGGGCATCCTCATGCAGACCGCGTTCACCTGGGACCTGCTCCGCCCCGCCGTCGCCGGCGAGATCACCGACGCCGAGTGGATGCACCTGGTCGCGACCCGGCTCCCTCTGCCCGGGGACGAGGCGGCCGCGGCCGTCGCCGACTGGCAGAAACACCGCGGAACGGTCGACGAGGAGGTCCTCGCCCTCGTCCGCGACATCCGCGCCGCGGGCCGGCCCGTGGGCCTGGCGACCAATGCCACCGACCGCCTCCGCGACGACCTCGACCTACTCGGCCTGGCCGGCGAATTCGACGCCGTCATCAGCTCCACCGAACTGAAGATCCACAAGCCGGCCCCGGACTTCTTCGCCCGCGCCTGCGAAGCCCTCGACGTGGAAGCGCCATGGACCCTCTTCGTGGACGACGACGACCGCGTGATCCGCGGGGCGCGGGCGGCGAAGCTGCTGGCGTTCCGGTGGAGCGGGGGTCAGGACGTGCCGTACCTGCGGAAGGCCCTGGACGTCCCGGCCTGAGCGACCGGGCGGCCGGCGGCGCCGCGACGTGCATCGACGCTGATGAGGTGACGTCCGGCTGTGGTGCAGGCAGGGCGAGCGGCCGCGATGCGCATGGTGATGGCGCAGCCGCCGGTGGGGTGCGTGCGCGGTAGCGGCGGTGGCTGTGCGTGTCCGCGGTGATGGTGCCCGCGGCCGCGAGGGCGGGTGTCACGTGGCCGCGAGGGCGGGTGCCGCGTGGCCGCGAGGGCGGGTGCCACGTGGCCGCGACGGGCGGGTGCCACGTGGCCGCGACGGGCGGGTGTCACGCGGCCGCGGTGGTGGTGGGTGTGTGCGTCCGCGGTGGTGGGTCTACGTGGCCGGCGGAAGGCCGCGAAATGCGTGATGCGTGCCGCCACGGACTACGGACCACGCACCAACCACCGACGGCCGCCCACGGGGCCGGCGGTGGCTGCCGGTAGGTGCGTGGTGCGGCCGTTGCCAGTCGTCGGTAGGTGCGGGGTGCGGCCGTTGTCAGTCTCCCGTGGTGCCGTCGATGCGTTCGCGGAGGAGGTCTGCGTGGCCGTTGTGGCGGGCGTACTCCTCGATCATGTGGATGTAGACCCAGCGGAGGCTGATGGCGGCGGTTCGTTCGGTGGCGAACTCGTGGTCGAGCGGGAGGGCTGACGCGGCTGCGCGGGCGGCGTCGAGCTCTGACAGGTAGGCCGCGTAGTCGGCTTCCGCGTCGGCGTCGGCCACGTCGTCGAAGTCGCCGTCGCGGTTCTTGTCGTCGTCGCAGTAGAGGAACGGGAGCTCCTGGCCGGCCGCGTGGATGCGGAACCAGCCGCGCTCCACCTCGGACATGTGGCGCAGCAGGCCGAGCAGGGTCAGGTTGGACGGCTCCACCGCGGCCGTCTTGAGCTGCTCGGGGGTGAGCCCCGCGCACTTGGTCAACAGGGTCTGGCGATGCCAGTCGAGCCAGCCCTCGAGCATGACGCGCTCGTCACCGGTGTGGGGCTCTGTCACACGTTGCGCCGCGGGCGCGGTCCAGGAAGTCACGGGTGACATCCTGGACCGACCCTCCGACATTTTCAGCCCGTTTACGCGTCTTCCCCGGGGACGACGATGATTCGGTCCTCGGCGACCAGGCGTGCGGACTCGTCCGGTTCGGCCGTGAGGTAGACGGCGGTGTGCTCCAGCGTCGCCCAGACGGCGTGGGCCCGCGACAGGTCGCCGTGGGCGAAGGGCACCGTTTCCGCGGTGTGAAGGGCTGCGTCCGCATCGAGCGCGAGCACCTGGGTGCCCGGCAGATGGATCAGGACGCCGAGACGGGCCCGTGCGATCTTGTCGCCCAGGCAATGGGCGTAGGCGTCCAGGAGGGCTGTCGTGGGGATGCCGACGTAGGCACTCTCGTCTGCCACCTCGGTGATGACCTCTCCGACGTGGATGTGTCCCCGGGCGTAGGAACGAATCGCCGAGCTGTCGAGCACGGCACGGATGTCGGTCATGCCCGCTCCTCGTTGTCGGGCCAGCGGCCCGCCTCGAGCGCGTCGAGCCGCCGCCGGCTCTCCGCCCGCTGGGCCTCCGTCGGAGGTTGGAACTTGCCGCGCCACCGGGCGACTCCCTCATCGGTGATGGGGAAACCCGCCGCTTCGAGCATCGCTCTGGTGGTGGCGGTGCGGTGCATGCGGGCGCGCACCGCGTCGGTGACGACCGCGGAGCTGTTGGGGTGTTTGGCGAGGTAGTCGGCTACGTCGTCGGGAAGGCTCACGGTGATCCGCCTTGTCATACTCGAATCATACTGTGCCGGGATGACGGCATCTGCCGGATGGCGTGCCGTTGTTATGTAGGGACAGTACTACGTCGCAGAGATGACGGCCAATGGATCTTGACGGTTCAGTCGGTGAGGGGAAGCTTCGCCACCGTGAAGAGGTTGCCCTGTTTGGTCGTACCTTCGAGGGTGACGTGGGCTTCCGGGCCGTTGTGGCGCAACGTGCTGACCGCGTTGCCGAAGTAGGGGCCCGCGAGTCTCTTCCAGGTCACCGCGGGCCTTTCCACGCCCGCCGACCGGGCCAGGCCGCGCATTCCCCGGGCCGCCACGCGGGACCAGCTGAACCTCATCAGCGGCTTCAGCGGCGCCGGGACCTGGTTGTGGATGGGGGAGCAGGTCAGCTGGTGCACGGGCGTACGGACGTGCGGGCCGAGGAGCGCGCGGGCCACGTACGAGTGGTGCACGTCGCCCGAGAGAACGCTGATCGTGGCCGGGGCCGCGTACGCTCCGCCTGCGCCGACGCGATCGCCGCGGTCTCCCTCGCCGAGCCGGCGGAACAGTTCCGTGAGGGCGTCGAAGGAGCGGCGGAAGGCCGCCCAGTGTTCGAGGTCGAAGGCGCGGCGTACGGTTTCCGCGAAGGCTGCCCGGCGGGGTCCGGCCGAGTCCGCGACCTTCTCGTTCCAGGCCTCGACGTGGTGGATCGCCGGCGGCATCAGCCACGGGAGTGACGAGCCCACCACCAGGTGGTCGTAGTCGCCGTGGGCCTGGTCGAGGAACCAGCCCCATTCCGGCGCGGGCAGCATCTCGCGGCGGCGGGGGGTCAGGACGCGGTTGCAGCGGTTGTCGAGCATGACCAGGCGGGTGCGGCCGATGTCCAGGGCGAAACTCCACTGGTACGGGCCGTCCACGTTCTCCGCCGACGACGGCTCGTCCACCGAGCGGCCGAAGTCGTGCAGCAGGTCCGTGGCGTCCGGGACCGACTGGATCTTGGCCAGGAGCGGGTCGGCGGCGAGCTCGTCGGGGCTGAGGTTGCCCAGGTGCTGGTAGATCCAGTAGGTCACCAGGCCGCTCGCGATGCGTTCCCGCCACCAGGGCTGCGCCGACATGTCCGCGCGCCAGGACGCCGAGGTGTTCCAGTCGTCGATGATCTCGTGGTCGTCGAAGATCATGACGCTCGGCACCGTGGCCAGCAGCCAGCGGATCTCGGGATCACGCCACGACTCGAGGTAGAGCTTCGTGTACTCGTCGAAGGACACGACCTCGCGCGCCGGGCCGTCGTGGCCGGCCTCGCGGCGGCGGCGCAGGAAGCGCCGCACCTTCGCCGACGTCTTGTCGGCGTACACCTGGTCGCCGAGGAGCACGATCAGGTCCGGGCGCCGGTCCGGGTCGCCGGGGTCGGCCATCAACCGCCGGGCGTACGCGTCCAGCGCGTCGGGCGGCAGGCGGCGGCCGGTGGCGTGCGGGGTGGCCTCCCGGCAGGAGCCGAAGATCATGCTGACCGGGGCGGCGTCGTCGGCCGGGCGGGTCACGATCACGCTGGGCGGGTACGGCGAGTCGTCCTGCGGCCACACCTTCCGCTCGTCGAGGAACACGCGGTATTCCGACGCGGCGCCCGCGGGCAGGCCCTCGACCACCACGATCGCGTAGTGGTGCCCGTACGCGCAAAACGTGGACGTCGTGCCGGCGCC
This sequence comes from Nucisporomicrobium flavum, assembly GCF_016464385.1. Classification (GTDB taxonomy): domain Bacteria; phylum Actinomycetota; class Actinomycetes; order Mycobacteriales; family Micromonosporaceae; genus Actinoplanes; species Actinoplanes flavus_A. The sequence continues at coordinate 415,910 of NZ_JADMLH010000004.1, forward strand.
CCCGCCGGTGGCCTCGACCCGCACCTGCGTGGGGCTTGTCGTTTCCACCCAGATCGTTGCCTTGTCGCCCACGACGCGCCGCAGCACCGGGCCGATGAGCAGGTGTGCGCTCACCGAGGCGCCGTGGGGACAAGCGTGGGCGCCGTGGGGATAAGCATGTTTCCATCCTCCCCAGCCGTCCGGCTTTTTGCCAGGGCGCTATCTGGTACCGGCAGGTGACGCCGCGTGGCCGAACGGATGACCTGCGGCCTGACCGGGGCCGACAAGGGGGCGTGGCGGGGGACACGGACGGGTGGCACCACGCCCGCCCGGCTCATCTGTCAGGATTTCGTCCATGGAATACGTGGTCGCCTCCCTGATCCTGCTGGCGGTGCTGATCGTCGGGGCCGTGGGTCTCGTCGTGCCGCGCCTGCGCCGGCGTGAGCTGCCGCCGCGCGGGGAGAGCGGTGCGGGCACGACGACGCTCGAGCGGCCGCCCGCCGTGCCGTCCACCGACACGCTGCCGCCGCTCATCGAGCGCCCGGCCGAGCCCTCGGTCGTCGAGGAGCCGGTGGTCGAGGCGCCCGCCGTGGAGCGGCCCGAACCCACCGCGGGCCGGCTGGTGCGGCTGCGGGCGCGGCTCAGCCGGTCGCAGAGCGTCTTCGGGCGGGGGCTGCTCAGCGTGCTCTCCCGCGACCACCTCGACGAGGACGCGTGGGAGGAGATCGAGGACAGCCTGATCAGCGCCGACGTCGGCGTCGAGGCGACCCAGGTCCTCGTCGAGCGGCTGCGGGAGCGGGTGCGGGTGCTGGGGACCCGTACGGTCGCCGAGGTGCGCCAGCAGCTGGCCGAGGAGCTGACCGCGGCGCTGGACCCGGAGATGGACCGCAGCCTGCGGACCGCCCCGCACGACGGGCGCCCCGCGGTCGTGCTGGTCGTCGGCGTCAACGGGGCCGGCAAGACCACCACCTGCGGCAAGATCGGCCGGGTGCTGATCGCGGACGGGCGTACGGTGCTGTTCGGCGCCGCGGACACGTTCCGGGCGGCCGCCGCGGAGCAGCTGGCCACCTGGGGCGAGCGGGTCGGCGCGGAGACCGTACGCGGCCCGGAGGGCGGTGACCCGGCGAGCGTCGCGTTCGACGCCGTGAAGCGGGGCATCGACACCGGCATCGACACGGTGCTCGTCGACACCGCCGGCCGGCTGCAGAACAAGGTCGGCCTCATGGACGAGCTGGGCAAGGTCAAGCGGGTCGTGGAGAAGCACGGGCCGGTCGACGAGACGCTGCTCATCCTGGACGCCACCACCGGCCAGAACGGCCTGGAGCAGGCGCGGGTGTTCACCGAGGTGGTGGACGTGACCGGCGTCGTGCTGACCAAGCTGGACGGCACCGCGAAGGGCGGCATCGTCATCGCCGTGCAGCGCAAGCTGGGCATCCCGGTGAAGCTGGTGGGTCTGGGCGAGGGTCCTGACGATCTCGCACCGTTCGAGCCCGCCGCCTTCGTCGAGGCGTTGCTTGGCTCCGACGCGTAGTCTCGGGGACGGCAGGCCTGTGCATCAGCGCATTTCCAGGGGAGAGCGCATTTCCAGGGGAGGTCGTGGGTGACGCAAGAGCCCGTCCGCGAGATCCCTCTGCACGGCGGCAACGTCAGCACGGTCTCGCGGGTCGGCGACACCGTGCGCCGCAACGCCGGCCCATGGACGCCGGCCGTGCACTCGCTGCTCAACCACCTGCAGAGGGTCGGTTTCACCGGGTCGCCGCACGCCCTCGGGATGGACGAGAAGGGCCGCGAGGTCCTGTCGTACCTCGACGGCGAGTGCGGTGAGTATCCGCTCGCCCCGCACTGGACCACCGAGGAAGCGCTGGTCACGGTCGCCACGATGCTGCGGATGTTCCACGACGCGCAGTACGGCTTCCAGCCCCCGCCCAACGCGGTGTGGCGCAGCTTCGGCCCGCCGCCGCCCGACACCGAGGTGATCTGCCACCACGACGCCGCTCCGCACAACGTGGTGTGGCGTCCCGACGGCACCCTCGCGCTCATCGACTTCGACCTGGCCTCGCCGGGCGCGCGCATCTACGACGTGGCGTATGCGGCGTGGACGTGGGTGCCGCTGTTCAGCGACCGGGACTCGTACACGCTGGGATGGAAGCGGCCCAACCGGCCGCGGCGGCTGCGGCTGTTCGCGGACGCGTACGGCCTGATCCCGCGCGACCGGCACCGCCTGGTCCGGACCATCCGCAAGCGGATCGTGGACCACGTCGAGGGCATCCGGCGGATGGCCGCGGCCGGCGACCCCGCGTTCGTGCGGATCGTGCACAAGGGCCATCTGCGCCGGCCGATGCGCGACCTGCGGTTGCTCGACTACGAGCGGCACACGCTCGAGTACGCGCTCAGGTAACACTCCTCTCGGGGCTTTGGCCCCTGTTCACGCCGTTTTCGCCACGGGCCTGTGAGAGTTTCTTCACACGTACGAAACAACCGGTCACGCGCCGGAAACCGCGCGTAGACCGTGCGCGAAACAGCTGACCGGAAGGCTTCCCGCCACACCGGTCCTCCGGCGCGACGCTGCCCGGAAGGCCGATGAGCCCCGCTCTCGGTTGCGCCGCGGCGTGGGCATGGGAGACACCTAACCGAGAGGAGGCAGCGTGGAGATCAACACCGGCAATACCGCCTGGTTGCTCCTGTCGTCTGCGCTCGTTTTGCTCATGACACCCGGTCTGGCGCTGTTCTACGGCGGCCTCAACCGGTCCAAGGGCGTACTGAACATGATGATGATGAGCTTCTCGTGCATCGGGCTCGTCTCCATCCTGTGGGTTCTGTACGGCTTCACTCTGGCCTTCGGTGTCAACGGCAGCGCGGGCCTGAACAACATCATCGGTAACTTCTCGACCTACTTCGGTACGGGCACCGGCGCGATCACCGAGGAGTGGCTCTTCTTCGGCGCGAACACCGGCATCCCCACGTACGCCTTCATGGCCTTCCAGATGATGTTCGCCATCATCACGGTCGCGCTGATCAGCGGCGCGGTGTCGGACCGCATGAAGTTCGGCGGCTGGGTCATCTTCGCGCTGGCCTGGTTCACGCTGGTCTACGTCCCGGTCGCGCACTGGGTCTGGGGCGGCGGCTTCATCGGCGCCAAGATCCGCGCCCTCGACTTCGCCGGCGGTACGGCGGTCCACATCAACGCCGGTGCGGCCGCGCTGGCGCTGTGCCTCATCCTCGGTAAGCGCATCGGCTGGCCGCGGGAGAACATGCGCCCGCACAACGTGCCGTTCGTGGCGCTCGGCGCCGGCCTGCTGTGGTTCGGCTGGTTCGGCTTCAACGCGGGATCCGAGCTCACCGTCGACGGCACCACGGTCTTCGCGTTCATCAACACCCAGGTCGCCACGGCCGCCGCGCTGGTCGGCTGGGTCGTGGTGGAGTGGATCCGCGACGGCAAGCCGACCCTGGTCGGCGCGTCCTCCGGTGCGGTCGCCGGTCTGGTCGCCATCACCCCGGCGTGTGGCTTCGTCGCCCCGCTGCCGGCCGTGCTGATCGGCCTCATCGCCGGCGCTGTCTGCGCCCTTGCCGTCGGCCTGAAGTACCGCTTCGGCTACGACGACTCGCTCGACGTGGTCGGTGTCCACTTCGTCGGCGGCTGGATCGGCTCGCTGTCGATCGGCTTCTTCGCCACCGCGCAGGTCAACGCCGGCATCACCGACAGCAAGATCCTCAACGCGAGCGAGGGCCTGTTCTACGGCGGCGGCCTCACCCAGCTGGGCCGTCAGTTCCTGGGCAGCTTCGTCGTGACCCTCTACTCCTTCGCCATCGCCGCGGTGATCGCGCTGATCATCAAGGCCGCGAAGGGCCTGCGGGTCACCGAGGAGGCCGAGATCTCCGGCATCGACATCGCCGACCACGGCGAGACCGGCTACGACCTCACCCCGGCCGGCGGTTCCGGCGGCGGCGGCGCGTTCGCGATGGCCGGCCTCACCAACTCCCCGTCCATCGACGCTGACGGCAAGGCCGACGTCAGCCAGAAGGTCGCCGGTTAAGTTCTCTGACATGGAGGGACTGAGCATGAAGCTGGTGACCGCGGTCATCAAGCCGTACCAGCTCGACGCGGTGAAGGAGGCGCTGCACGCACTGGGCGTCGCCGGGCTGACGGTGAGCGAGGTACAGGGCTACGGACGGCAGAAGGGCCACACGGAGGTGTACCGGGGCGCCGAGTACACGGTGGAGTTCCTGCCCAAGATCAAGGTTGAGGTCGTCACGGACGAGATCGACGTCGAGAAGGTCGTCGACGCGGTCGTCACCTCCGCCCGGACCGGCAAGATCGGCGACGGCAAGGTGTGGGTCACGTCGGTCGACGACGTGGTCCGGGTCCGTACCGGCGAGCGCGGGCTCGACGCGCTCTGATTGTCGGACACGAGTGAATTACATGGTGAGTGAGCCGTCGGCGGTGCCTCGGGTGCCGTCCGGCGGCTCGCCCGCCGATCAGAGGACACACATCGGCGCCGCCGCCCGGGCTGACCGGGCCGCGGCGCTCGATGCGTGGCTGGCCCGGATGTTCCCCAGCCACCTGCCCGGCGTGAGCCTGATCGCCGTGGGCGGGCTGGGCCGGCGCGACTGCGCGCCGTACAGCGACCTGGACCTCGTGCTGCTGCACAACGGCACGGCCGGCATCGACCGGATCGCCTCCGCGCTCTGGTACCCGATCTGGGACGCCCGGCTGGGCCTCGACCACTCGGTGCGGACGCTCCCCGAGGCGCTGTCGGTGGCGCACGACGACGTGAAGGTCGCGCTGGGCCTGCTGGACGCGCGGCACCTCGCCGGCGACGCCGCGCTGTCCGCCGAGCTGATCGCCGCCAGTGGAGACCAGTGGCGACGCACCGCCGTACGCCTGCTCCCGCAGCTGAAGGAGATCACCGCGACGCGGTGGGCGACCCACGGCGAGCTCGCGTTCCTGCTGGAGGGCGATCTCAAGGAGGCCGCCGGCGGGCTGCGCGACATGACGATCCTGCGCGGCATCGGCCGGGCCGGGGTCGCCGACACGTTGCGCCCCGCGGTGCGCGCGGCCGACCTGCGCCTGCTGGACACGCGCGACGCCCTGCACCTGGCCGTGGGCCGCCGGGTCGACCGGCTCGTCGCGCAGGAACGCGGCACGGTCGCGGAGCTGCTGGAACTGGACGACGGGGACACGCTGCTGCGGCGCGTGGCGGGGGACGCCCGGACGATCGCGCACGCCCTGGACGACGCGTGGCGGGCCGCCGACCGGTTGCGCAGCGGACGCCGCCGCGGGGTGGCCCCGGGCCGCCCGGTCCGCCGCCCGGTGGCCCGCGACGTGGTCGAACAGGACGGCGAGCTGGTGCTCGCGCGTACCGCGATCGGCCCGGTCCCGGATCCGACGCTCTCGCTGCGGGTGGCCGCCGCGGCCGCGACCGTGCGGCTGCCCATCGCCCGGGCCACCTGCGAATGGCTCGCCGCCTTCTGCCCGCCGCTGCCGACGCCGTGGCCGGCCGCGGCCCGGGCAGCGCTGGTCTCGCTGCTGGGATCCGGTCCGGGCCTGCTGCCGGCCTGGGAGACCTGCGACCGGTACGGGCTGATCGACGCCTGGCTGCCGGAGTGGGCCCGGATGCGCAGCCTCCCGCAGCACCACCCGGTGCACCGGTTCACGCTGGACCGGCACCTGGTGCAGGCGGCGTACGAGGCCAGCGCGTACGCCCGCGACGTGGAACGTCCCGACCTGCTGTTGATCGGCGCGTTCCTGCACGACGTCGGCAAGGGGCTGCCCGGCGACCACAGCACCGTGGGCGCCCCGATCGCCGCCGACATCGCCACCCGGATCGGCCTGCCGCCCGCCGACGTGGCCACCGTGGAGAAGCTGGTCCGCCTGCACCTGTTGCTGCCCGACATCGCCACCCGGCGGGACCTGAGCGACCCGGTGACGATCTCGACGGTGGCCGAGGCGGTCGGCGACACCGGAACGCTGGACCTGCTGCACGCGCTGGCCCGGGCCGACTCGCACGCCACCGGCCCCGCGGCCTGGTCCGACTGGAAGGGACGGCTGATCGAGGAGCTCGTCCGCAGGGTCCACACCGCGCTCGACACGGGTGCCCTGCCCGCGCCGCCCCAGCCCGACCCGGAGTTGCTCGAGGGTGACCTGCCCGCCGTACACCTGGAGGGTGACCGGGTCGCTGTGGCCGCGGCCGACCGCCGGGGCCTGCTCGGCAGCGTGGCGGCGTGCCTGGCGTTGCACCGCCTCGACGTGATCGCCGCGGACGCGTGCTCGGTGGACGGCCGCGCCATCGTCGAGTTCACCACCCAGCCCCGGTACGGCTCCCCGGCCGACCCGGTGGCGCTCGCCGCGGACCTGCGCCGGGTGGCCGTCGGGGACGTGTCCGTGACCCAGCGGCTGCGCGCGCGGGCGAAGTCGGACCGGGGTGGCGCGGCGCCGCGCGTGGTGTGGCTGCGTGAGGCCGCTACCGACGCGGTCGTGCTGGAGCTGCGCGCACCCGACTCGTCGGGGCTGCTGTTCCGTGTCGCCACGGCGCTCGACGACGCGGGCGCCGAGGTGCGCGCCGCGCGGATCTCCACGCTGGGCGGTGACGTGGTGGACGCGTTCTACCTCGTCGGAGGCTGGGCGGACGAGGCGGAACGGGCCCGGGTCGAGGCCGCCGTGCTGGGCGTGGTCTGAGAACGTCGTCACCTCCCGCGGGTCGCAGGCGTTGCGCTCTATGTCATTTCAGGGCGTAGCGAAGAGGTCTGTTGCCGCATGGGGGATCCAGCCGGTCTGCTCGACGACTACCTGAGGGTCGCCCGGTACCACGTCCAGCGGTCCGTGCCGCCGGTCGCGATCCGGCTGCGGTCGCTGGAGATGCGGCGGCTGCTGGGGTACACGGCGCTGCGGGACACCGGGACCACGTACGAGGAGCTGCTGGCGGCCGCGCGCGGCGGTGACGCCGAGTGGCTGCGGCGGATCCGCGCCGACGTGCGCCCGTCCGTGATCGCCGGGCTGGCGCAGACGATCGCGTTGCAGGACATGCTGCCCGGCGACCGCGACGACGCGCTGGCCCTCTACGAGCTGGTCCGCACCGCGCTCGGCGCCCCGGCCGTCCCGGGCGCCCATCAGGGGCTGCACGCCCAGCTGACGTACACGTGGCGGGGCGCTGCCGCGGCGCGCGAGCTGCTGGCGGCGTACCCGGACATCAGCGCGGCCGTCCGCACGGACCTCGAGATGGACGTGGCCAACCCGTTGACCGGCGACGACGGCCTGCCCGTGGCGCCGTGGCTCGCCGCGTTCCAGCGGCTGATGCCGAGGCCGTACCCGGCGCTGGAGCCGGCGAACGGCCTGCCACCCTTCGACCGGCTGACCGCCGCCGCCGAGGCCGCGCCGGTCGAGGAGCCGCACCGGGTCTCCGTGATCGTCACCGCGTTCCACCCCGACGAGGGGCTGATCACCGCGGTCCGGTCGATCCTGGCCCAGTCCTGGCGCAACGTCGAGGTGATCATCGTGGACGACGCCTCGCCGCCGGAGTTCGACGAGGTGCTGCAGCGGGCCGTGGCGCTGGGGCCGCGGGTCCGGCTGGTGAAGCAGCCGTTCAACCAGGGCACGTACGCCGGCCGCAACGCCGGGCTCGACGCCGCCGAGGGCGAGTTCGTCGCGTTCCAGGACTCCGACGACTGGTCCCACCCGCGCCGCCTGGAGCTGCAGGTCCGCCCGCTGCTGGAGAACCCCCGCGTGGTCGCCACGACCAGCGACGGCCTGGCGGTCACTGAGCACCTCGTGCTGACCCGGCCGGCCGTACGCCGCGGCCGCTTCAACCCGTCGTCGCTGATGTTCCGCCGCCAGGTGGTGATGGACCGGATCGGCTACTTCGACCGGGTCCGCAAGGCCGCCGACTCCGAGTACATCGGCCGGATGCGCGCGGTCTACGGCGACCGGGCGGTACGCCACGTCGAGTCGGAACCGCTCGCGCTGATCCGGCTGTCCCAGGGCTCGCTGTCGCGGTCGGAGATCCGGGCGTACTGGATGCACCCGGCGCGGGTGGCGTACTCGTCGGCGTACCAGCAGTGGCACGGCCGGATCGCGGCCCGGGCGGCGAAGCCCCACCTGCCGCGGGACGGCGGCGAGCGGCCGTTCGCCGCGCCCGACCACCTCCGGTACGCCCGCGGCGAGGCCCCGCCCCGACCCGAGTACGACGTGGTGATGGCCGGCGACTGGCGGTTCCTGCAGGGCCCGCAGCTGTCCGCGATCGAGGAGCTGCGGGCGCTCACGGACCGGGGGCTGCGGGTCGCCGTGCTGCACCTCGAGTCGGGGCGGCCGTTCGCGCGGCGCCGGCACGCGCTGTGCGACCCGGTCCAGAAGATGATCAACACGGGCCGGGTGGGCCAGGTGCTCACCGGCGACGTCGCCGAGGCCGCGCTGCTGATCGTGCGGCACGCCGCCGTGCTGCAGTTCGCGCCGGGCGACGAGTGCCTGCTGCGGCCTCGCCAGGTGCTCGTCGTCGCCGACCAGGCCCCGGTACGCCGCGACGGCCTCGACCACCGCTACGAGCCGCAGGCGTGCACGCGTACGGCGGAGCGGCTGTTCGAGGCGCCGGTGCTGTGGTGCCCGCAGGATCCGGAGGTGCGCTCGGCGCTGCGCGCGGACGAGCCGTGGATCGAGCTGACGCCGTGGGACATGCCGACCGTCGTGGGCACCGAGCGCTGGGCGGCGGTCCGCGACGGCGCTACCCGGGACAGGCCCGTGGTCGGCACCGACCTGTGCGACCAGGGAGTGTGGCCGCGCGACGCTCGGGAGTCGCTGTACGTGTACGACGACCTGGCCCGGGTGGACGTGCGGCTGCGGCTGCCGGACTGGCCGCGTACGGACTTCAGCCTGGGCGGCCCCCGCGCGCACCTCGTCTACGAGGCCGGGGACCTGACCCTGCGGACGTTCCTGCACCAGCTGGACTTCTACCTGCACTTCCCGCATCCGGAGGCGGTGGAGACGTTCTCCCGGCCGGCCCTGGAGGCGGCCGCGCAGGGCTGCGTCGTGGTGACGCCCGAACGGCACGCGGCCGTGTTCGGTGACGCCGCCGTCTACTGTGCCCCGTCCGAGGTGTCCGGGCTGATCAAGCGCTACACCGCTGACCGGGTGCTCTTCGCCGAGCAGAGCCGCCGCGCGCGGGCTGTCGTGGCGAAGGCCCACCACGCCCAGCCGTACGTCGATCGCATCGCCGGCCTGGTGCACGCGCCGCGCACGGTCGCGCCCGCCCAGCGGCTGCCGGAACCCCAACCCGCATGACCCGGTCCGGGGCGTAACGGGCGGCGGCCGCTGCCGTTAGGGAACGTGTCGAAGACGGCGAACAACGGAGGTTTTGCGCAGATGAGTGGCCTGACCAGCGTCGGTGGCCGGCTGGCGGTCCGGCTGCGGAGCCTGACCCGCCCGCAGGCGGTTGTCCTCATGGTGGTGCTGGCGGTCGTCGCCGGTATCTGGGCCGCGGCCGCCACCGGGCACCAGGGCCTCGCCACGTCCCTGGTCGCCGTGCTGCTGCTGGGCGTGCTGCTCGGCATCCTGCACCTGTCGCGGTGGATGGGCGGGCTGCACCGGGCGAACCAGGCCGCGAACCGCGACCTGCGCGTGGTCGTCGAGCAGATGCAGCGCCGCGTCGTCGCCGCCGTGGAGAAGGAACGGCTCACCGCCGGCGACCGGCACCAGGAGCTGACCCGCAGCCTCACCCGCGGGCTGCGGCAGAACGGCCACGGCACCGACCTGCTGCTGCGCGCGCAGAGCCGCGAGATCGAGGCGATGTTCCAGCTGTTCGGCGAGTTCACGCCGCGCGCGCCGATGCCGTCGTCGGGCGACTTCGCGCTGAACCCGACGGAACTGCTGGACCTGCTGCACATCGTGCGGCTGCGCCGCCCGCAGCTGGTGGTCGAGCTGGGCAGCGGCACGTCCACGGTGTGGCTCGCGTACGCCCTGGAGAAGCTGGGCGGCCGGCTGGTGTCGCTCGACCACGATGCCGACTACGCCGGGCGTACCCGCGAGCAGTTGGACGCGCACGGGCTCTCGGGGGTGGCCGAGGTGCGTACCGCCCCGCTGAGCGACATCGTCGTGGACGGCAAGAGCTACCGCTGGTACGACGTGGAGAAGCTCGCCGACCTGCGCGACATCGACCTGCTGCTGATCGACGGCCCGCCGACGGCCACCGGGCCCGACGCGCGGTACCCGGCGATGCACGCGCTGGAGAGCCGCCTGGCGCCGGTGGCCACGGTGGTCCTCGACGACGCGAACCGCCCCGACGAGCAGGACGCCGTACGCCGCTGGACCGAGAACATCACCGGCCTCACCGCCGAACCGCAGCGGCTCGGACGGCACGTGGTCATGTCGTACTCGCGCAGCGGGGCGGCCGTACCCGCCTGACCACGAAAAGACGACCGGCCGGCATGCGGGGGCATGCCGGCCGGTCGCCTTTTTCGGGGGAGGGAAAGGCTTATCAGCGGGAACCGAAGTCCTGGGTGTAGTACGGGGTGCCGTTGGCCGAGTAGACGACACCGACGGCGAACGTACGGGCGCCACAGTCGAGCAGGTTGGCGCGGTGACCCGGCGAGCGCATCCACGCGTTGACGACCTCGGCGGCGCTGCGGTAGCCCCAGGCGATGTTCTCGCTGCGCGCGGCGGTGTAGCCGGCGGCGCGGGCCCGGGTGATGAACGTGGAGTTGCGGGCGCCGGTGTGGCTGAAGACGCCGGTCGTGGCCATGTACTTGCTGTGGCCGCGGGCGGCCCAGAGCAGGTCCGCGTTGACCCGCAGCGCCCGGCAGCCGGCCTTGACGCGCTGCTGGTTCGACAGGCTCACGATCTGGGTCTGCAGCGTCGAGGTGGAGACGACGGCGGCCTCGGCGGGCGCCGCAACCGTGACCAGGCCGATGAGCGCGGCGGCGGGGATCAGCGCGAGGGTGGCGAGGCGACGGACGAGGTTCTTCTGCACGGGACAACCTTTCGAGAACACCGCCCCGGCGCTTGTTCGCCAGGTACGCCATTCCCTTCGGAAGCCCGGTGGGGTGCGCTGATGCCGTTTCAGGTGCCTTGGTGTGAGGGGAGAGTTGCCGCCCGGGTGCCTGCCGTGCTCCCGTCACGACGGTGGTCGCCGGCGGGTTGCCGTACGGGTGCGAAGAGGCCCGGCGGATGACCGCCGGGCCTCGTCACGCGGGTGTTCGCAGGTGTCAGGACGATGCGAGCGCCGCACCCAGCTGCGGTGCCAGCAGCCGGCTGTACGCCGTGGTGATGTGGTGCTGGTCCCGGTAGACCAGGATGTCGCCGACGATCGGCGGGCACGTCGTCGCGGTGCAGAACCACGGCACCGGGTCGATGACCGTCGCCCCTTCGGCCCGCGCCGCCGCCGCGATGAGCTTGCGCCGGGCCGGCGCGGCCAGCGCGCCCACGCGGCTGCGCCCGCACTCCGCAGGGTGGTCCATGTGCGCCGACAGGCATTCCGGCGTGGGCCCGTTCTGCCACGGGGTGTCGCTGATGAAGTAGACGTCCGTGCCGGGCGCGGACATCGCGCGGATCGACCGCTTCCACGCGGCGACCCAGGCGTCGTCCTGTGAGCCGGTGACCCCGAGCAGTTCGTTGCTCGGGTACGTCGAGCCCATCACGACCTTCGCCGGGCGCAGGGAGCGGACGTACTCCCACGCGTCGTGGCGCCACTGGACGCACTCGGTGAACTGGCGCTTGAGCTGCGGCAGGTAGATCATGCCGTCCGCCGCGGTGCACGCGCTCTTGGTCACCACGACGAGCTTCCAGTGCCGCTGCAGCGAGGCCGCCTCCAGCGCCGGGAACCAGTGTCCCGCGTGGGAGTCGCCGAACAGCACCACCGTGGTGGGGGAGTTGAGGTCGCCGTACGCGCAGGGCTTCTTGACCGTCGCGTCGTCGAAGGCCTGGGAGCAGCCCTCGCTGTAGTAGCGCGGCTTGTCCTTCATCGCCTTGTCCAGCGGGGGCGTCAGGTTCGCGGGCACCGCGGGGGCGCTCACGCTCGCCGCGATCGCGGCGGTCAGCTCGCCGGGGTCGAACGTCGCGGGATTCAGCGCGGCGGCGCGGTAGTTGCTCGTCCCGCCGAAGTGCGTGGCGGACGCCGTGATGGCGAAGCAGAGCCCGGCGGCGAGCAGCGAGAGCCCGAGGCCCACGCCGATGCCGCGCCACGGCCGGTTCTGCAGGGCGGCAAGGTGGCGTACGGGGTTCTCCACGAGCGCGTACGTGAGCGCCGCCAGCACCAGGGCGCCGATCGCGGCCAGCACGTTCTCCCACGTGGCCAGCGGGCGGCCCACCGCGTACGGCGCGATCAGCAGCACCGGCCAGTGCCAGAGGTACCACGAGTACGAGAGCCGACCGATCGCCTGGAGCGCCGGCAGGCCCAGCACTACCGCGGGACGGCCGGTGCCCCCGGCGATGACCGCGGCGGCGCCGAGCACGGGCAGCACGGCCGCGTACCCGGGGAACGGCGTCTCCGCGGTGTACAGCACGGCCGAGATGGCGATGGCGACGAGCCCGGCCGGGACGAACCAGCGCGGCAGCTTCACGGCGCTGACCGCGAGCAGCGCGCCGACGCCGAGCTCCCAGGCGCGGGTGTGCGCCCCGAAGTACGCCCACCCCGCGTTGTGCTGTGTCTGCCACACCGAGAGGGCCAGCGAGCCCACGGTCAGCACCGACAGCACCGTACCGAGCCGGCGCGCGCGGCCACTGCGGACGAACAGCAGGATCAGCAGCGGCCAGACGAGGTAGAATTGCTCCTCCACCGCCAGCGACCAGAAATGCTGCAACGGCGACGGTTCCGCGTCGGCGTTCAGGTAGTCGGTGCCCACGGCCGCGAGCCGGTAGTTCATCGCGTACATCGTGGTGTGCAGCGCGTCGGACAGGATCGAGCCCAGCCGCAGCGGCGGCAGCCAGAGCGCGGCCGCCGCCACCGTGGCGACCACCACGACCGTCGAGGCGGGCAGCAGTCGCAGCGCCCGGCGGGCGTAGAAGCGAGGGATGGACACCGTGCCCTTGTCACGCGCCTCGCGCAGCAGCAGCCCGGTGATCAGGAAGCCGGAGATGACGAAGAAGACGTCGACGCCGACATAGCCACCCGAGATGACGGGCAGGCCGCAGTGGTACGCGACCACGAGGAGCACCGCGACCGCGCGCAGCCCCTCGATGTCGCGGCGGTGCCGTGAGCCGGGGTGGAAGAACGCCGACCGTTCGCGTGCCGCGTGCTTGCCGGGGCGATGTTGCGGGGGATGAGGGGGCGCCTTGGGCGCGAGGCTCGTCTCGATCACAGGCGGTGCGCCTCTCGGCTGGTGGTGACGCCGCGGGTGTCGAAGAAGCGCTTGGCGATGCCCGCCAGGTGGTCGGCGTCGTACTCGCGGTGGTGCTGCACGAGGATCACCAGGTCGGCGGCCGCGGCGGCGCCCTCCAGGTCGTCGGTACGCGGCACGCTCCACTCGGTGACGTACGGGTCGTGGAACGTCAGCACCGCGCCCAGCGAGGCGAGCTGACGGGCCAGCGGCGTGGCCGGCGACTCGCGCTGGTCGGCGATGTTCGGCTTGTACGTGACCCCGAGCAGCAGGATCTTCGCGCCGTGCACGGCCACCCCGTCGGCGTTGAGCAGGTTCTGCGCGCGGCGGGCCACGTACGCCGGCATCGTGGCGTTGATCTCCTGCGCGAGCTCGACGAAGCGGAACGGGTAGCCGAGCTTGCTGCGCACGTTGTGGCTCAGGTAGTTCGGGTCGATCGGGATGCAGTGGCCGCCGACGCCCGGGCCCGGGTAGAAAGCCTGGAAGCCGAACGGCTTGGTGGACGCGGCGTGGATGACGTCCCACAGGTCGATGCCCAGCTCGTGGCAGAACCGGGCCATCTCGTTGACCAGCGCGATGTTCACGTGCCGGTACGTGTTCTCCAGCAGCTTCGCCGTCTCCGCCTCGCGGGTGCCGCGGGTGCGCACGACGGTCTGGATGAACCGCCCGTAGAACGCCTCCACCTTGTCGGTGCACGCCGAGGTGTAGCCGCCGACGACCTTCGGGGTGTTGTGCGCGCCGAACCGCTCGTTGCCCGGGTCGATGCGCTCGGGGGAGAACGCCACGTGGAAGTCGACGCCGGCGGTCAGCCCGGACAGCTTCTCCAGCAGCGGGCGGACGACGTCGTCGGTCGTACCCGGGTAGGTCGTGGACTCCAGCACGACCAGCATGCCGGGCCGCAGGTTGCGGCCGACCGCCTCGGTGGCGCCGGTGACGGCCCGCAGGTCCGGCCCGTCGCCCTCGGCCAGCGGCGTCGGCACGCAGATGACCGCGGTGCCCGCCTCGGCGATCCGGGTCTCGTCGGTGGTGGTGCGGAACCCGCCGGCCACCATCTCGGCCACGTCGGCGTCGGACAGGTCGTCGACGTGCGACCGGCCGGCGCCGAGCGCCTCGACCACGGCCGGGTTGACGTCGAAGCCGAGCACGGACATGCCGGCCCGGGTGGCCTGCTGCGCGAGCGGCAGCCCCACGTACCCGAGGCCGAGGATGACGACGTCGAAGCTCACGAGAGAAGTTCTCCTTTGCAGGGCCCGTCAGGCGACGGGCGAATTGGTGGCGGCCGGACCGCCGGCCGGCTGGGCCGGCACGGCGATCTCCGGCGCCCGCTCGGATGCGAGAGCCGGGCCACGGTCGACCTGGGTCAGGACGGCGGCGGGCGCGCGGCGCGGGCCGGTCAGCTCGTACGGCGACGCGAACGGCAGGTACGCGGGCAGGAACTCGTTGAGCAGCGCCGCCTGCTCGGCCGCGATGGCCGCGTCGGAGTCGGTGTCGTTGAGGCAGAACGCGTCGAGGTCGCGGTGGCGCAACATGCCGGCGAGCCGGAACGGGGTCGCCGGGCTGGCCAGGTTCGCGTACGCGTACGCGATGGTCCCCGGCGCCGCCCGCCCCGTCAGGTACGCGTAGTACTGCTGCAGCGACGACAGCAGCGAGATGTCGTCGGGGTGGCGGAACTGGTGCGAGGCGGTCGCCTCGACGTACTCGCCGAAGCGCTGTTCGATCTCGGCGATGACGCTGCGCCGCGACGGGTGCGGGGTGTGCATCATCTTGCGGGTCAGCACCCGGCCGAACGCCGTACGGATGAGCTCCCGGTTGTTCTTGCCGGCCGAGTCCGCCGGCGGGTCGTCCGGGCGGCGCGGGGCCGAGTCGACCTGGGCGTTCGACGGGAAGAAGCGGGTCAGCCCGCCCGGGGTGAAGAAGAGGTCCGGCGCGACCGGCCGGCCCAGGAACACGTCGTCGTTGAGGTAGAGGAAGTGCTCGCTCAGGCCCGGGATGCGATGCAGCCGCGACTCGATCGCCTGGGAGTTGAAGGTGGGCAGCCGGCCGGTGTCGCCGAAGATCTCCCGGTGGCTGACCAGGGTGATCCCCGGGTGCGAGGTGTCCAGCCACTCCGGCACCTGATCGTCGGTGACCAGGTAGATGTGGTTCACCCAGGGCGCAAAGCAGTGCAGCGACCGCAGCGAGTAGCGCAGCTCGTCCCGGGAGGTGTACCGGGAGTCGTTGCAGGCGAGCTTGCTCGCCTCGTCCAGCCACCCGTTCTCCGTGAGCGCGGCGGCCTTGCGGGCCTGCCACTGCGGGTCGCCGCCGTCGACCCAGGTGTAGACCACGTCGATCGGGAAGCCGATCCGGTCCGGGCTGGGCAGCGTGAAGATCTGCCGGGTCCGGTACGGGGTCCGGTCGGCGGGGGAGCTGAACGGGCCGAACGCCGGCTCCGGGGCGTTCACCACCGGCTCCTCGAGCGCGATGACGTCGGCGATCGGGTTGCGGCGCGGCCCGGCGAGCATGCCGTCCCGCTCGACCCAGAACTCGATCTCGCACCCCAGCTCGGCGCCGAGCAGGAGGCTGCCGTCCGGGTCGGTGACCGGCCACGACGCCTTCACCACGTCGGCGGCACCCGGCTTGGCCCGGCGCGGTTTCACGACGTCGAGCCGGCCGTCGGTGGTGGCGGTCAGGTCCCCGAGCAGCCGGGCCACGGCGGGGCGGTCGGTGGCGCGTACGGCCACCGCGGTGGTGCGCAACGCCCGGGTGGGGATGCGGAACCACTCGATGCCGGCCTCGTCGAGCGCGGCGACGACCCGGTCGAGGTTCTGCCGGCGTACGCCCACCGGGCTGGCCGCCGGGTCACGCCGGGCCGTCACGCGGCCCCGGGCCGTACGGACGCGCATGGTCGGCCCGTCGTCCCGCCGGCGGCTGAACGGCAGCCGCGGTGGCGGGGAGAGCAGGACGAGCCGGCGCGCCACGCTGAGGCGCCGTTCTTCGGCGACTCGGGGGAGCACCCGGTACTGCATGCTGCGCAGGACGCGGGAGCGGACCTCCCAGGGCGCCATTCGCAGGATCCGCCGTAGAGGCACGAGGTCGTCCTTCCGCCGGATGTCGTTCGGGGCCGATCGGTCAGCCGCCCGGTTCCTGAGCCTCAACGGAGGTATCTGCCGGTTGGTTGCGGTCGATGTGGGCTTTCCGGACATCTGTGCTATGCCGAGTAACGCCTGATATCAGCGGTATACCGCGGTTCACCGGCGTGGCGCGGCGGAACGGCCGGGTCCCACCCCTACGGGGCCGCCCTGATGCGCCGGCTTGCGCGCGGGGCGCATGGTGGACAACGGGCACCCCGAGGAGGACGACATGGGCAAGGCAGTGGCATATCTGGTGGCGATGATCGCCGGAGTGATCGTCGTGGGCTGGGTCGCGATAGCGCTCCTGCACGTGCTGGTCGGCGCGCTCTCGTACCTGATCGTGGGCGCGATCGTGGTCGGCGGCGGCGTCTACCTGTACGGCAGGGCGAAGAAGGGGCTCGCCCCGGGAACGCGGACCCAGCGGCGGATCGAGGCGGCGGCGAAGACGTACCGGATGCGCAACCGGTGAGGGTTCCGGCGGGCGGCTAGGCTTGCTGGCATCTCCTCCCTACCGACCAACGGGAAGTTGTGCCGTGTTTGACACCTTGAGCGACCGCCTCTCCGGGATCTTCACCAAGCTCCGGGGCAAGGGGCGGCTCACCGACGCCGACATCGACGCCACCGCGCGCGAGATCCGTCTCGCGCTGCTCGAGGCGGACGTCGCGCTGCCGGTGGTCAAGGCGTTCATCGCCAACCTCAAGGAGCGCGCCCGCGGGGCGGAGGTCTCCCAGGCGCTCAACCCCGCCCAGCAGATCATCAAGATCGTTCACGAGGAGCTCATCGGCATCCTCGGCGGCGAGGGCCGGCGGCTGCAGTTCGCCAAGCAGCCGCCGACCGTGATCATGCTGGCCGGCCTGCAGGGTTCCGGTAAGACCACGCTCGCCGGCAAGCTCTCGCGCTGGCTCAAGGGCCAGGGCCACCAGCCGCTGCTGGTCGCGGCCGACCTGCAGCGGCCCAACGCGGTCAACCAGCTCCAGGTCCTGGCCGGCCGGGCCGGCGTCGACGTGTACGCCCCCGAGCCCGGCAACGGCGTCGGCAACCCGGTGCAGGTGGCCCGCGACTCGATCGAGCACGCCCGGCGCACCGCCAAGGACATCGTCATCGTCGACACCGCCGGCCGCCTCGGCATCGACGCCGAGATGATGCAGCAGGCCCGCGACATCCGCGACGCGGTCGACCCCGACGAGGTCGTCTTCGTCATCGACGCGATGGTCGGCCAGGACGCGGTCACCACGGCCGAGGCCTTCCGCGACGGCGTCGGCATCACCGGCGTGGTCCTGTCGAAGCTCGACGGCGACGCCCGCGGCGGCGCGGCCCTGTCGGTGCGCCACGTCACCGGCCAGCCGATCCTCTTCGCGTCCACGGGCGAGAAGCTCGAGGACTTCGACGTCTTCCACCCCGACCGGATGGCCAGCCGCATCCTCGGCATGGGCGACGTGCTGACCCTCATCGAGCAGGCCGAGCAGGCCTTCGACGAGGATCAGAAGGAGAAGATGACCTCCAAGCTGCTCGGTGGCGAGCAGTTCACCCTGGAGGACTTCCTCGACCAGCTCATCGCCGTGCGCCGGATGGGCCCGATCGCCAACATCCTCGGCATGATGCCGGGCATGGGCCAGATGAAGGACCAGCTGGCCGAGCTCGACGACAGCCACTTCGACCGGGTCACCGCGATCATCCGCTCGATGACCCCCGCCGAGCGCACCAACCCGAAGATCATCAACGGCTCCCGCCGCGCCCGCATCGCCAACGGCTCCGGCGTGACGGTCATGGACGTCAACCAGCTGCTCAACCGCTTCGCCGACGCGCAGAAGATGATGAAGCAGATGGGCGGCATGATGGGCCTGCCCGGCGCCGGGCGGCGCAAGGCCACCAAGAGCCCGAAGAACAAGCGCAAGGGCACCAAGGGCGGCAACCGGCCCCGCGTGGGTGGCGCCGGCATGCCGGCGGGCTTCCCGGGCGGCATGCCGCAGCTGCCGCCGGGCATGGACCCGAGCGCGCTGGCGGGCGGCCAGGGGATGCCGCCGGGCTTCAAGCTCCCGAAGCTCGACTTCAACAAACTCTCCAACCCCAAGCGCGACGACGACAAGCGCTGATAGTCAGGCGACGAGTAGTCTCATGTCTAGTAGGCTGCGTTTCCGGTGACCCTCGATCTGCCCGCGCTGACCGCCCGGCGGCAGGCCCTGCTGGAGCGGTCCCGCGAGCGGGAGTGACCGCTCATCCGGTAGGACTGACGCATGGCTTTGCATGTGCGCGGCGTCGTTCTGCCCGAGGGTGAGCTCCGGGATCTGTGGCTGGTCGGCGACCGGGTGACGTACGAGCCGGTCGCCGGGGCGCAGACCGTCGCCGCCGAGGGGTGGATCGTGCCCGGTCTCGTGGACGCGCACTGCCACCTCGGCATCCGGTACGGCGCCACGCCCATCGAGAGCGTCGGCGAGGCCCGGGAGCTGGCCGCCAAGGATCGGGACTCCGGGGTGCTGGCGCTGCGGGACGCCGGGTCGCCGTACCCGTATCCGGAGCTGGACGACGAGCCGGAGATCCCGCGTCTGGTGCGGGCCGGCCGGCACGTCGCGCCGACCCGGCGCTATCTGCGCGACATCGGCATCGAGGTGGACGCCGCCGAGGTGGTGGACACCGTCACCGCGCAGGCGAAGGCCGGCACCGGGTGGGTGAAGCTCGTCGGCGACTGGATCGACCGGTCCGTCGGTGACCTGGCGCCCTCGTGGGACGCCGCGACGATGGCCGCCGCGGTGGAGGCCGCGCACGCCGCCGGGGCGCGGGCCGCCGTGCACACGTTCTCCGAGGAGGCCGTGGCGCAGATGGTGCGGGCGGGCGTCGACTCGGTGGAGCACGGCACCGGGCTGTCGCTGGACCTGATCGACGAGATGGCCCGGCGGGGGACCGCGCTGGTGCCCACGATGATCAACATCCGGACGTTCGGCGGCATCGCCGATCAGGCCCGGGCCAAGTTCCCCGGGTACGCCGACCACATGATCTCCCTGCGTGACCGGTTCCCGTCGGTGGTGGCCGCCGCGCACGAGGCCGGGGTGCCGATCTACGTGGGCACCGACGCGGGCGGGAGCATCCGGCACGGCCTCGCCGCCGAGGAGATGCTGCTGCTGCACGAGGCCGGCATCCCCGCCGAGGACGTCCTCGCGGCGGCCTCGTGGCGAGCCCGGGAATGGCTCGGGTTCCCCGGGCTGGTCGAGGGCGGGCTCGCCGACCTGGTCGTCTACGCCGAGGACCCGCGCGCCGACCTGCGCGTGGTCCGCGCCCCGCAGCGGATCGTCCTGAAGGGCTGTGTCGTCCGCTAGCCCGGCAGCTCCCACAGCCGCAGGCTCGTCGGGGTCGCGCAGGCCAGCCGGTCGGCCGTACGCGCACACGTCGCCGGATCGACCGGAACACCGCCCATCACCCGTGCCCGCCCGTCGGTGGCCGAGACAGCGCTCAGCACCCCGTCGACCGGCAGGGTGATCAGCTTGTCGTCGGTGAGCCAGCCGGCCGGCGCCAGGTCGCGCCACACCCGCGTGCCCTGCGCGTCGTGCAGGGCGTACCCGCCCTCGCCGCCGCCGACCAGGATCCGGCCGTCCCGCGCCTCGATCGTCTGGGCATGGTGGGGTGCGGCCATCCGCCAGGCCTTGCGCCCGTCCGGAACGGACAGGGCGGTGAGCGCGGTGTTCGTGCCGTCCGGGAGGAACGGTTCACCGCCGGCGTCCGAGTCGTCGAGCAGGCACAGCCGCGCCGGGCCGCACATCGCCATGCTGGTCACCCGGCGCTGCTCCGGGCCCGTGAAGATGGTCCGGGACGGCGATTCGCGGGTCACGTCCGTGGCCCGGATGACGTACGAGGCGCCCTCGTCGTTCTCCGCGCTGTAGAGCGTGCCGCCGGACGCGACCAGATAGGCCTCCGGGGACGGTGCGCCTTCCAACTCCCGGAGCACCCGGCCCGTGCGCAGGTCCCGGACCAGCAGTTGCCGTGCCTCGGTGACCTGGACCAGGAAGTCGTCGGGGGTGGGCATGGCGGCCGTGCGGACGATCCGGTCGGTTGCGGGCGCCGCCGTCCAGAGGCGTGCGCCGGTGACCCAGTCGAACGCCTGGGTCAGGCCGGTCTGCCCCGACACCGTGACGAGCCCCGCGCCGGTGTAGAGGAACTCGTCGGCGGCGGTGGACGCGACGTGCCAGCGTTCCCGGCCCGACGCCGGGTCGAGGACGTACGCCGACCGCTTCCCGGTGAGGTCACCGCCGTGCTCCACCGTCACCACCAGGGCCTGCGGGACCGCGACCAGCGCTCCGAGCCCCGCGAACCGGCCCAGGGACCGCTCGGGCCAGGCCGTGGCCCCGGTGTGCAGCTCCGCGGCGACCACGTGGATCCCGCCGGTGTGGTCCTCCCAGGCCGCGTACGCGCGGTCGGCGTCGGCAGCGGACAGGGTGATGCGTGCCTCGGACTCGTACGCGATGGGTGAACCGACCTCGGCGAGCGGGCCGCCGTGGCTCACCGCGGGAGGCGTCGGCGCGTCCCGTACCGCCGAGATGCCGGCACTGGCTCCCATCACGGCGACCAACGCGACCGCGGCCCCCAGCACCCGCGTGCGGCTGCGCTGGACGCCGCGGCGCCGCGCGGCATCCGGAGCCGCCAGCGGCACGGCGTCGGCGTCCCGGCCGAGCGCCGCGAACATCTGATCCAGGTCAGCGGGCATTGCGCGCTCCTTCGGGTACGGCGGGTGCGGCCCCGAGCGCGACGGCGAGGCCGGCCCGGCCACGGGCCAGCCACGACTTCACCGTGCCCGTCGACGCCCCGGTCTCGGCGGCGATGTCGGCGACCGAGCGGTCGAGCAGGTAGTGCAGAGCGAGCGCGCGCCGGTGCGCCGCGGGCAGTGTGCGCATGGCGCGGACGAGCAGCACGGTGTCCTCCGACGGCGGGGCCACCGGCGCCGGTGCGGTCGCCGCATGGGTACGCCGTACGCCCAGCCGTCGCCACCGGTCCGTCGACAGCCGGTTCACCACGAGCCGCAGCCACGCCTCCGGGTCCTCGTACGCCGCCAGCCGCCGCCAGCGCTGCCACGCCCGCGCGTACGCCTCCTGCACCAGATCCTGGGCTTCGGCGGGGTCACCGGTCAGGCCGTACGCGTATCGCAGCAGGCGCCGGGACGTGTCGCGGTAGAACGCGTCGAACGCGTCCCCCGTTCCTGGTGTCATGAGCACCGCCTCTCATCCACAGGACACGGGATGCCCGCCCGGATGGTTGCGGGGGACGCGGCTAGGATGCTGCCTCATGGCTCGCGTGCTCACTCCCCGTGCGGAGGACTTCCCCCGCTGGTACCAGGACCTGATCTCCAAGGCCCGGATGGCCGACAACGGCCCGGTCCGCGGCACGATGGTGATCCGCCCGGCGGCGTACGCGATCTGGGAGCGCATGCAGGCCGAGATGGACGCCCGGATCAAGGAAGCCGACGCGCAGAACGCGTACTTCCCGCTGTTCATCCCGGAGAGCTACCTGAGCCGTGAGGCGCAGCACGTCGAGGGCTTCTCGCCGGAGCTCGCGGTGGTCACCCACGCCGGCGGCAAGGAGCTGGCCGAGCCGATCGTGGTGCGCCCCACCAGCGAGACGATCTTCGGCGAGTTCATGGCCAAGTGGATCGACTCGTACCGGGACCTGCCGCTGCTGCTCAACCAGTGGGCCAACGTGGTGCGCTGGGAGCTGCGGCCGCGCACGTTCCTGCGCACGACCGAGTTCCTCTGGCAGGAGGGGCACACCGCGCACGCCACCGAGCAGGACGCCCGCGACTACGCGCGCCGCATCCTGCACTCGGTCTACGAGGACTTCATGGTCAACCTGCTGGCCATCCCGGTCGTCCCGGGCCGCAAGACCAAGGGCGAGCGCTTCGCCGGCGCCACCAACACCATGACCCTCGAAGCCATGATGGGCGACGGCAAGGCCCTGCAGATGGGCACCTCGCACGAGCTCGGGCAGAACTTCGCCAAGGCGTTCGACATCACGTACACGTCGCAGGCCGGCGCCGTCGAGCACGCCTGGACCACCTCGTGGGGCAGCACCACCCGCATGATCGGCGGCCTGATCATGGTGCACGGCGACGACAGCGGGCTGCGGCTGCCGCCCCGGCTGGCGCCGGTGCAGGCCCAGATCATGGTGGTCAAGGCCGGCGAGGGCGTCACCGAGGCGGCGGTCAAGCTGCGTGACGAGCTCAAGGCCGCGGGCGTACGGGTGAAGCTCGACGACCGCGCCGACGTGCCGTTCGGGCGCCGGGCGGTCGACGCCGAGCTGCAGGGCATCCCGGTGCGCATCGAGGTCGGCCCCCGCGACCTGGCCGCGGGCAACGCCGTGGTGGCCCGGCGCGTCGACGGCACCAAGACCCCGGTGGCGCTGGCCGAGGTGGCCGGCCTGGTGACCCGGGCCCTCGACGAGGACCAGCAGCGGCTGTTCGACGCCGCGCTGGCGCACCGCGAGGAGCGCACGGTCGACGTGAAGACCCTGGGTGAGGCCATCGAGGCCGCGCAGACCGGCTGGGCTCGGGTGCCGTGGTCCGCGGTCGGCACCGAGGGCGAGGCCGAGGCGAACGGCAAGGCGGTCACCGTCCGCTGCCTGCTGCGCCCGGACGGCTCCGTGCCCGAGTCCGACGAAGAGCCGGACGTGCAGGCGATCCTGGCGCGCGCGTACTGATGTTCGCCCCGGGCCGCACGGTCCTCTACCGCAACGTCGACGGGCCGCGGCTCGCGTCCGTACGCCCCTGCCGGGTGATCTCCGACGACGAGCGCGGGCTGCTGCTCTGGCTGGCCCGCGGCTCGGCGGTGGTCGTCGAGGTGGCCACCGACGGCCGTGGCATCCGCGACATGCCGTTCGAAGAGTGGATCGGGCTGAGCTACCGCGTGGTCCCGGCCACCTGGCAGGGCCCGAGCCTGCTCAAGTTCATCCCGCGGGACGCCGACCACTCGGTCTGGTTCTTCCGCGACGACGAGGACCGCTTCAAGAACTGGTACGTGAACCTGGAGGAGCGCGCCCTGCGCTGGGACGACGGCCACCTCGCCGGCGTGGACGTCATCGATCAGGACCTCGACATCGTGGTACGCCCGGACCGCACCTGGGAGTGGAAGGACGAGGACGAGTTCGCCGAGCGCCTCGCCTTCCCCGCCCACTACTGGGTCCACGACGAGGCCGCCGTACGCGCCGAGGGCCTGCGCGTGATCAAGCTGATCGAGGCGGGGGAGTTCCCGTTCGACGGGACGTGGACGGACTTCCGCCCGGACCCGTCGTGGCCCGTGCCCACGGTGGTGCCCGAGGGCTGGGACCGCCCGCCCGTTCCCCGCGCCTGAAACGGGACAGCGTCACCCGCCCAAGATCCGTACGCTGCCCCGGTGACCGCACCATCCCCCGTTGCCGCGGACGTGCTGGCCGGCTGGGACCCGATCTCGCGCCCGCCCCGCCGTACCCTCTCCTGGCTCGCCCTGCTTCCCCTGCTCGCCGGTGTGGCGTACGCCTACCAGGCCGGCCGCGGCCTGGCCGAGGCCCGCTACCCGGCGCTCGCCGGCGACATCTGCCCCGCGGTGGACGTCCAGCCGATCTTCACGGCGCTGCCGGGACCGATCGATCCGCCCACGGACCGTCCCTTCGAGGGTGAGACCCCCGGTGAGGGAGTCCAGCGCCGCTGCCGGTTCGCCATCACCGGCGCTGACGGCGTCACCCAGCGCGCGATGGGTGAGATGACCGTCACGCGGTACCCCTATGCGCCCGTGGCGCAGCTGTATTTCTCGATGGACCGCAGCCAGGCCTCCGGGTCCTATTTCGCGCCGAAGGACGTCCGGGACGTGGCGAGCCTCGGCGAAGAGGCCTTCGCGGTCCAGGACGGCGACGGTTCCTTCCAGGTCGCGGCCCGGGACTCCAACCTGACCATCGACCTGCAGCTCGTCGTGGCCGACGACCTCGCCGCCGACCTGGCCCTGCGCGCTCTCGGCGACGGCGTGCGCAGCTCGCTGCGGCGGCTGGGCTGAGCGTTTCCGGCCCGATTGGGAGCGCGGACGGGTCGTCTGGCAGAATGGCTAGCTGGTATCCGGCACGCGTGAGGCGCCCTCTAACCCTGATCGCGTTGCCAGTCCACGAACCTAACCAGTTCAGAGACATCGGTCCCGCATCCCCACGTGGGTTCCGTCGGCTCACCCACGTAATCATCAGGAGCGAAACAACCGTGGCCGTAAAGATCCGGCTCCTGCGGATGGGCAAGATCCGCAACCCGCAGTACCGCATCGTCGTCGCGGACTCGCGCACCAAGCGCGACGGCCGTGCCATCGAGTACGTGGGCATCTACCAGCCCAAGCATGACCCGTCGGTCATCGAGGTCAAGAGCGAGCGCGTGCAGTACTGGCTCTCGGTCGGCGCCCAGCCGAGCGAGGCCGTGCAGCGCATCCTCGAGAAGACCGGCGACTGGCAGCAGTTCAAGGGCCTCCCGGCCCCGCCGCCGCTGCTCGTCGCGCCGGAGAAGGCCAACCGCCAGGCCGCGTACGAGGCAGAGGCCAAGGCCGCCGCCGGCGTCGCCGACACCCCGGCCGCCAAGCCCGCCAAGAAGGCCACCAAGGTCGCCGCCGCGCCCGAGGCCGCCGAGGCCAAGCCGGCGCAGACCAAGGCCGTCGACCCGGCCGAGCCCAACCGCGAGGCCGTCGCCGAGACCGCAGAGGACCCGGCCGGTGCCGGCGCCGACGCGAGCTGACGGGGCGCTCCGGCCCGCGCTGGAGCACCTCGTCAAGGGCATCGTCGACAACCCGGACGACGTCCGGGTGCGGCTGGTCGACTCGCGCCGCGGCAAGCGGCTCGAGGTCCGTGTGCACCCCGAGGACCTGGGAACGGTCATCGGGCGTGGCGGGCGGACGGCCAAGGCGCTGCGTCAGGTCATCGGGTCGATCGGTGGGCGCGGCATCCGCGTCGACATCGTCGACGCGTACTGATCGTCGTCCGCGATGCTGCTGGTAGTCGGTCAGATCGGTAAGCCCCACGGCATCCGTGGGGAGGTCCTCGTGACCGTCCGGACCGATGATCCAGAGGCGAGATTCGTCGCTGGAGCGGTGTTCACGACCGAGGTCCCCCGGGACCGCCGGGTGAGCACCGGTCCGGCGACCGCCGCCCCGCAGGGGGCGCGTTACCAGGTGCCGGACAAGCTGACCCTCGAGTCGCTGCGCTGGCACCAGGGCCGGGTCATCGCCCAGTTCGAGGGCGTGCACGACCGCAACGTCGCCGAGGAGCTGCGCGGCGTTCTGCTGCAGGTCGACAGCGCCGACGTCGAGCCCCCGGACGACCCGGACGAGTTCAACGACCACCAGCTCATCGGGCTGTCGGTGGTCTCCGTCGACGGCGCCGAGCTCGGCGTGGTCGACCGCATCGACCACGCGCCCGCCTCCGACCTCATCGTCCTGAAGAAGGCCGCCGGCGGCACCGCGCTCATCCCGTTCGTCAGCCAGATCGTGCCGA
Organism: Nucisporomicrobium flavum; assembly: GCF_016464385.1. GTDB lineage: Bacteria > Actinomycetota > Actinomycetes > Mycobacteriales > Micromonosporaceae > Actinoplanes > Actinoplanes flavus_A. The sequence goes on from NZ_JADMLH010000004.1 coordinate 441,763, forward strand.
CCGTCGACCTGGCCGGCGGCCGCGTCGTCGTCGACCTGCCCGAGGGCCTGCTCGACCTCTAAGAGGGTTCCCCGCCGTGCGCGTCGACGTCATCTCCATCTTCCCGGAATACTTCTCGCCGCTGGACCTGTCGCTGATCGGCAAGGCCCGCGGCGCCGGGATCCTCGACCTGTCCGTGCACGATCTGCGGACGTGGACCTCCGACGTGCATCGCACCGTCGACGACACCCCGTACGGTGGCGGCCCCGGCATGGTCATGCGCCCCGAGCCGTGGGCCGCGGCGCTCTCCTCCGTGGCGTCGCCGTCCGCGACGCTCGTGGTGCCCTCTCCGGTGGGCCGCCCGTTCACCCAGGCGGACGCGCACGACCTCGCGGCGCTCGACCACCTCGTCTTCGCGTGCGGCCGTTACGAGGGCATCGATCAGCGGGTCATCGACGACGCTGCCACCCGCATGCCGGTCCGCGAGGTGTCCCTAGGCGACTACGTGCTCTTCGGCGGCGAGGTCGCGGTCATCGTGATCCTGGAGGCGGTCACCCGGCTGCTGCCCGGGGTGCTCGGCAACGCCGATTCGCTCACCGAGGAGTCGCATGCGGCCGGGCTGCTGGAGGCGCCCGTCTACACGAAGCCGGCGTCGTGGCGGGGCCTGGACGTGCCTGAGGTGCTGCGCTCCGGCGACCACGGGCGGATCGCCCGGTGGCGGCGCGAGCAGTCGCTGCTGCGTACGGCCTCCCGGCGGCCCGACCTGTTCGAGGCCTATCCCGCGGAGAAGCTCGACAAGAAGGACCGGGCCGCGCTCGAGGAGGGCGGATTTCGGATCCCGGGGCCGGGTGTGGCAAAGTAGTGAGGTTGCCGTTCGTCCCCACGCCGTGGCGGACGGACGAGGATCCTCCTCGCAGTCAGGAAAGACAACCCGGGGAAGATCAGAATCACCCATTCGCGCATCGAACTCCCGGTGCGCATTGAGTAGCACGAGGATGCAGCGATGAACACGCTGGACGATCTCGACCTCCAGTCGCAGCGCACCGACATTCCCGACTTCCGCGCCGGTGACACGCTGCGCGTGCACGCCCGGGTCGTCGAAGGTAACCGTTCCCGCGTCCAGGTCTTCCAGGGCGTCGTGATCAGCCGCCAGGGTGGTGGCCTGCGGGAGACCTTCAAGGTTCGCAAGATCAGCTTCGGTGTCGGCGTCGAGCGTACGTACCCGCTCCACAGCCCGCAGATCGACCGCATCGAGGTCGTGACCCGCGGTGACGTGCGTCGCGCGAAGCTCTACTACCTGCGCGAGCTCCGCGGCAAGAAGGCCAAGATCAAGGAGCTCCGCGAGAAGCAGACCGTCAGCTGAACCCCGTACCGGTCCGGGCCGTATTCACTCGGACTGACGTTTGCTGCGCGGGCGAACTACGCTTGCGCCAGTGACGGATGGGATCAGCGCCGGCACGGCGATCGCCGCGCCGGTAGGCCATTCGCACTACCGCCCGACAGCGCCCCGCAAGGCGCCGGCCGGGCGGTAGTGCTGTATCCGGGGCGGGTCGGCCCGGACGGCGGCGGGAGAAACGTAGCGTGGAACCGATGCAGGGGTACCGGGGCGCCTCCTCCGGGCGGCGCCGCGGGCGGGTGATCCGGCGCAAGGAGATGCCGTTGTGGCAGGAGCTCCCGCTGCTGCTCGTGGTGGCGTTCTGCCTGGCCGTGCTCATCCGTACCTTCCTGGTCCAGGCGTTCTTCATCCCGTCCGGCTCGATGGAGAACACGCTCCTCGTCGGCGACCGGGTCCTGGTCAACAAGGTCGTCTACGACATGCGCGACCCGATCCGCGGCGAGATCGTGGTGTTCCGCGGCACCGACAACTGGGCCCCCGAGCAGCCCACGCAGCCCATCAGCAACACCTTCGGCGCCAAGCTCGGCCGCACGATCGGCGACCTCGTCGGCGTCAGCCGCCCGGGTGAACGCGACTTCATCAAGCGGGTCATCGGGCTTCCCGGCGACAAGGTGGCGTGCTGCGACGACAAGGGCCGCATCACCGTCAACGGCGAGCCGATCGACGAGCCGTACGTCGAGGAGAACTCCCCGCTCGACCAGCCGCCGAACCCGCGTCAGTGCAGCAGCCGGCGTTTCGCCGAGGTCACCGTCCCCGCGGGTGAGATGTTCGTCATGGGCGACCACCGGCTCGTCTCCCAGGACGCGCGGTGCCAGGGCCCGGTGCCGATCGACAACGTGATCGGGCGCGCGTTCGTCGTCGTGTGGCCCACCAGCCGCTTCACCAGCCTCACCGTCCCCGACAACTGGAAGGCGTACGCGTCCGCGCATCCCGTGGGGGCCCCTCCGCTCGGCGCCGAACCGGCCCGTGGGCCCGATCCGGTCACCACGACGGCAATGCTGCCGTTCCTCTTAAGTGTCGGCGTATCCGCGCGTTCCGGACTGTGGTTACGGCCGCGGCGACGTAGGCTCCGTTCGTGATTGACGAGCAGACCGGCGAGAAGCGCCGTGGGTCCTTCTGGCGCGAGCTGCCCATCCTGCTGGGCGTGGCGATCCTCGTCGCCTTTCTGGTACGCGCCTTCGTCCTGCAGACCTTCTACATCCCGTCGCCGTCGATGGAGCACACGCTCAACATCTGGGACCGGGTGCTGGTCAACAAGCTCGTGTACGACTTCCGCGACCCCCGCCGCGGCGAGATCATCGTCTTCAAGGCGCCGACCGACTGGCAGAGCGGCACCGAGGGCGAGGACTTCATCAAGCGCATCATCGGCGTCGGCGGCGACCACCTGGTCTGCTGCGACGCCCAGCAGCGGCTGATGATCAACGGCCACTCGCTCGACGAGCCGTACATCCACAAGGACGAGCAGGGCAACCAGGACCCCGCCGCCGACGAGCCGTTCGACATCACCGTGCCGAAGGGCCGGCTGTGGGTGATGGGCGACCACCGCTCCGCCTCCGGCGACTCCCTGGAGCACTGGGAGCAGACGGAGAACATCGAGGAGGCCACGATCAAGGCCGACTCCGTGGTCGGGCGCGCCTTCACCATCTTCTGGCCGGTCAACCGCGCCACCTGGCTGCCGGTACCCGACCAGTTCGACGCCATCCCGGACGCGGCGCCCGCCAAGTAGCCACCCGCGCCCGGACCCCGGCTCAAGATCGACGTCCGGCGCAATAGGCTGGGCGGGTGACGTACATCGAGCGGCGCGCCGCGCGGGTGCTCCTGATCGACGCCGCCGGGCGCACGCTGCTGCTCCACGGCGGCGACCCGGCCCAGCCCGGACGGCACTGGTGGCTCACCCCCGGCGGCGGCCTCGACGACGGCGAGACACCCGCTCAGGGGGCCGCCCGGGAGCTGTTCGAGGAGACCGGCCTGCGCGTGGACCCCGCCGACCTCGGCGAGCCGGTGCACAGCGAGGTGACCGAGTTCAGCTTCAACGCGCGGCTGTACCGGCAGGCACAGGACTTCTTCGCGTACCGGCCGCCCGAATGGACCATCGACGACGCCGGTCTCGACGCCGACGAGCGCCTCAGCATCATCGGGCACCGCTGGTGGACCATCGCCGAGATCGAGACCTCGGACGAGGAGATCTACCCGGCCGGGCTCGCGGGCCTGCTGCGGCGGTGCGCGGCTCAGGGCGTACCGTCGGGAGGCCTCTGATGCTCGCTCCGCCGCGCACCGTCGTCCGCCGCGAAGGCGGCCTCTACGCCCTCGAGCGGGCGCTGCAGCGCCGCGGTTTCCGCAACGTGGCCGGCGCCGACGAGGCCGGCCGCGGCGCCTGCGCCGGGCCGCTCGTGGCCGGCGCGGTCATCCTGCCCGAGGGCCGGCGCGGCGAGATCGACGAGCTCGCCGACTCCAAGCTCCTCACCCCGGCCGCCCGCGAACGCGTCTACGACGAGGTCGTCAAGCGCGCCCTGACCTGGTCCGTCGTGATCGTCCCGCCGGCCGAGGTCGACGCCCGCGGCCTGCACGTCTGCAACCTGGCCGCGATGCGCCGCGCGCTGGCCTCGCTGACCACCACCCCGGATTACGTGCTCACCGACGGCTTCCCGGTCGACGGCCTCGGCGCCCCCGGCCTCGCGGTCTGGAAGGGCGACCGCGTCGCGGCGTGCGTCGCGGCGGCGAGCGTGCTGGCCAAGGTCACCAGGGACCGGCTGATGGTCGAGCTGGACGGGCAGTTCCCGCACTACGGGTTCGCGGTGCACAAGGGCTACATCACCGACGAGCACAGCGCTGCTCTGAGCACCCACGGGCCGTGCGTGGAGCACCGGTTCTCGTATGTGAACGTGGCGACGGCTTCCGGGCGGGTGAACCGTCCGCCGCGGGCTCGGCGGCCCGCTTCCGTTCCGGCTGTGCCGTCGCTCTTCGACGCCCCGCTCGTCGGCGCTGTGCCCCTCGACGCTTCGCTGGGGGGCGCTTCGCTTGGGGGTGCGGGTGGTGCTTCCGCCGAGCCGCTGATGCTGGAGGCCGCGCTGGAGGGTACCGTCGGCGTGGCGTCGGGCGAGCAGCCTCGGCCGCCGGTGCCGGTGGGGGAAGATGAGGCCATGGAGGGCGAGAAGCGATGAGCGCAGAGGATCTCGAGAAGTACGAGACCGAGATGGAGCTGCAGCTCTACCGGGAGTACCGCGACATCGTCCGCCAGTTCTCGTACGTGGTGGAGACGGAACGCCGCTTCTACCTGGCCAACCAGGTGGATCTGCACGTGCGTAACTCGGACGGCGAGGTCTACTTCGAGGTGGAGATGCACGACGCCTGGGTCTGGGACATGTACCGTCCCGCCCGCTTCGTGAAGAACGTCCGCGTGATGACCTTCAAGGACGTCAACGTCGAGGAGCTGGAGAAGCCCGACATCTCCCTGCCGGACGACGCCGGCTTCGGCGGCTAGGGGTTATCCACAGGCCTCCTGCCGCCGGGGTTTTCCACAGGCCTTCCGCGGCTGGGGGTTGTCCACAGGCCCCCCGCCGCCGGGGTTTTCCACAGGCCTCCCGCGGCGTCCGGCCGGATCCGGCACGATGCCGGGCATGGCTTTCCTGCTGTCGATCCTGCTGTCCCTGACCGCCACGTGGCCGGTCGCCGACCCCCAGGTGACCCGCCGTTTCGACCCCCCGCCGCACCCGTGGCAGGCCGGTCACCGCGGCGTCGACCTGGCGGCGCCGCCGGGCACCCCGGTCCGGGCCGCGGCGGCGGGCACGGTCGTCTTCGTCGGCAGGATCGCCGGGCGGGGAGTGGTGAGCGTCGCCCACCCCGGTGGGCTGCGCACCACGTACGAGCCGGTGTCGACCGGGCCACTGCACGTCGGCGATGTGGTCTCCGCGGGGCAGCAACTGGGCACGCTCGCGCCGGGCCATCCGGGATGCCCGTCGCACGCCTGCCTGCACTGGGGTCTGCGGCGCGGTGACGACTACCTCGACCCGCTGACCCTGCTCGGCGCCGGGCGGGTCCGCCTGCTCCCGCTGTGATCCGCCTACTCGTCGGCGAGCAGCTCGGGCAGGCGTTCCGCGAGGCGGTCGTATTCCTCCGCGCGGTTGTAGACCTGGGCGCTCAGCCGCAGCCACCCGCGGCCGCCCCACGCGTTCACCGCCACCTCGGTTGCCAGCTTCTCCGCGATGCGCTGGCGCAGCAGATGCGCCTCCGGCTGCGTCGTCGCGGTGCCGGCCGGCAGCGGCAGGATCCGCATCGAGGCCTCCGCCGCGCCCGGGTCCGGCAGGTCGGAGGGCGCGAGGCCGAGCGCCTCGCCGACAACCCGCTGACCGTACGCCGCCAGCGCCGCATTGTGCCGTCGCACGGCCTCCACGCCCAGCGTGCGCATCGTGAAGAGTCCCGTGGGGGCGGCGAGCCACGGGCTGTAGTCCACCGTGCCCTGATATTCCACCGACAGCGGGAAGCCGGCGTCCTGCTCCCACGACACCACCAGCGGCTCCACGCGCCGGCGCCAGGCCGGCGCCACGACCAGCAGCGCAGTGCCGCGCGGCGCGTACGCCCACTTGTGCAGGTTGCCCACCCAGAAGTCGGCGCCGATCCGGTCCACCTCGACCGGCAGCATGCCCGGCACGTGCGCGGCGTCGACGAACACCGGGATCTCGTGCACGCGGGCGGCCGCCGCGATCTCCGCCACCGGCAGCACCTTCGCGGTCGGCGACGTCACCTGGTCGACCATCAGCAGCTTCGTCTTCCCAGGCCGCAACGCCCCCCGGATCCGGGCCACGATCTCGGCGTCGCCGGCGTCCACGGGCAACGCCACGGTCCGCGCGGTGGCGCCGTCCCGCCGGCACTGCCGCCGGGTGGCCAGGGCGTTCGAGCCGTACCCGTGATCGGTGAGCAGCACCTCGTCGCCCGGCTGCAGCCTCAGCGACTGCAGCACCAGCGAGACGCCCGCGGTGGTGTTCGGCACGAGCGCGCTGCCCTCCGGATCCGCGCCCATGAACTGCGCCAGATGACGTCGGGTGTGGACGATCCGCTCGATGATCCCCGGCGCGGCGAAGAACGACATCGGGTTGCGTTCGACCTCGTCGCGCAGCCGCTGCTGGGCCCGCTGCACGCCGATCGGCACGGCCCCGAACGAGCCGTGGTTGAGATAGGCGGTGCCCGGATCGATGGAGAAGAGGAGCCGCGCTCCCGGAATGGGCGGGGGCGGATCTCCGGCGCTCACGCTGCGATCGTACGCGACGAAGCGGCTGACCTCGCGAATCTTTCTCTTTTCACCGGCGCGCGGTCACGCCCGCGGGTGGGCCTGCTCGAACGCCGCCCGCAGCCGTTCCGTCGACACGTGCGTGTAGATCTGCGTGCTCGACAGCGAGGAATGCCCCAGCAGATCCTGGACGGCCCGCAGATCTGCGCCGCCGTCCAGCAGGTGCGTGGCCGCCGAGTGGCGCAGGTCGTGCGGGCTGGTGTGCGGCAGCCCCGCGGCCAAGGCGGCGGCGCGCACGATCCGGCGTACGACGGTCTGCTGCAGGCGGCCACCGCGCGCGCCGAGGAACAGGGCGCCGCCGCTGGTCCCGTGCGCCAGCTTCGGGCGGCCGTGCGCGAGCCAATCGTCCAGGGCGCGCTGGGCCGGCACGCCGTACGGGACCGCCCGCTCCTTGGCGCCCTTGCCGAACACGCGGATCACCCGGCGCGCCTCGTCGACGTCGGCGATGTCCAGGCCACAGAGCTCGCTCACCCGTACGCCCGTCGCGTAGAGCAGCTCGAGGACCGCTCTGTCCCGTACGCCATGCGGGTCGGCAGCGGAGACGACCAGCTCGGCCGCCTGCTCGGCGCGCAACACCGACGGCAGATCGCGATGCCCCTTCGGGCTGGCCAGCAGCGCCCCCACATCGGCGGCCGCCAACCCCCGCCGATGCGCCCAGCCGGTGAAGACCCGAGCGGCCGCGGCCCGCCGAGCCTGCGACGTCCGCGCGGCACCGCCGGCCATCCGCTCGGCCAGCCACCCCCGCAGCACGGCGATGTCAAGCTCACCGGGCGTGCCACACCCGGCCCGAACGGCATGATCGAGCAGCGACACCACATCCCCGACGTACGCCCGGACGGTGTGGGCGGACCGGTTCTCGACGCGCGCCAGGTGCAGCCCGAACTCGTCCACGGCCTCCCGCATGACGGGCGGCAGCGCCTCGTGGGTCGCCCGGGTGCTCACCGCGCCCCCACCGATCGCTGGCGGATTCCCGGCGCCTTCACCGATCGCCCAGGGGCCTCCGGCGTCGCAACCGATTCCCTGCGGCCCTCGGGAGCTCTTACCGATTGCCGGCGGGCCTCCGGCGGTCTCGCCGATTGCCGGCGGGCCTCCGGCGGTCTCGCCGATCGCGCGCGAGCCTCCGGCGCTCTTGGCGATTGCCGGCAGGGCTCCGGCGCCCTGCCGGTGGGGTGGGTGCTCGCTGTGGCCTCGTGTGCGGGGCGTGATTGCCTGCGGCTTTGCGCGCCGCGAAGCCTCGCGCGCCGCGCGGGGTCGCGCGGCGTCGCCAATGCTGCGCGGGTGGTCATCGGCGTTGCTCCACGTGCCTATGATTCCCCATCAGGCCCGTTCTTTCGCTCCGGCGTCGCCGGGTCCGGGCAGTTCAGCGCCCGGACGAACGGGTCACCGGGGGGAGCGACATGGCAACGACCGCGGGCCGGGCGACGGCGTGCCCACCGACGTCGGACCCTACGGCGGCGCATCCCCCTTCGTCGGGCCCTACGGCGGCGCGCCCCCCTTCGTTGGACCCGCTGACGGCGCGCTCACCTTCGTCGGACCGGCTGACCCCGCGTCCGCTGATGGGGCGTCCGCCGGCGGCGCGCCTACGGGCGGCGGGTGTCACGCCCGGCGTCCGGCGGCTCGCCCTCACTGCCTCGGTCGTGCTGGTTGCCGCGCTGGTCGCCTGCTCAGGCCCTTCCGACACCCGCAACGACGACGCTGCGACGCCGACCGTCGCCTCCAACGACGGCCTGGGCGATGCCCCGGCAGCGAACGACTCCCCGGGCCCCACCGACACCTCACCGCGACCCGGCCCTTCCACGGCGACCGCGGCTCCCAGCGTGGTCACCGAGGCCGCATTCGCCTCGCCGTCGGGCAACATCGGCTGCTACCTGACCGCGGACGGCGCCCGGTGCGACATCGCCAAGAAGTCCTGGTCCCCGCCGCCGGCGCCGGATTCGTGCACCCTGGACTGGGGTTTCGGTGTCGCGGTCGGCAAGGACGGCGAGGCCACCTTCACCTGCGCCGGCGACACGGTCCTGGGAGCCCGGGACAAGCTCGAGTACGGCGAATCGCTGAAGGCCGGCCCGATCCGGTGCGACAGCGCGAGCGCCGGCATGCGGTGCGAGAACACTGCCACGGGACACGGGTTCAGGCTCGCGAAGGAACAGTACGACCTGTTCTGACGTCCCCTTCTTGTCGTACCCCTCTTCTAGGGTCGACCCATGGCCAGCTGGCACGAGATCGAGAACGACCAACCGGAGTTCGCCGCCAAGGTGAAGGCTCTTTTCGAGGCGGGCACCAACAAGACCATCGCCACCATCCGCCGCGACGGCTCACCCCGCATCAGCGGCACCGAACTCGCTTTCACGGACGGCGAGATGACGTTCGGCTCGATGGGCGGCTCGATGAAGCTCCTCGACATCCGCCGCGATCCCCGCATCGCGATCCACAGCCCCACCCTCGAACCACCGCCCGACCATCCGGAACAGTGGCTGGGCGAGGCAAAGCTCACGGGCACGGCCATCGAGATCCCGGCGCGCGAGGAGCATCCGGGAGCGGGCTTCTTCCGCGTCGACATCAGGGAGGTGTCGATGCTGTACGTGGGGGAGCCGGCCGACCACCTGGTGATCGAGTCCTGGGACGCGACGCACGGCTACCGCCGCAGACCTCGGTATTAAGCGCCGGTCCGCTCTAGCTTGCTCGGGCTTGTCGGCAAAGCCGCTCGTACGGCCGGCTGCTTGAGCTCGTCGGGCTTTTCGGCGCCGCCGCTATCCGGCCGGTCGCTTGAGCTTGCGGGCTTTTCGGTGCAGCGGCTCATCCGGCCGGTTGGCTTGAGTTCGCCGGGCTTTCGGCGCAGCCACTCGTTCGGCCGGCTGCTTGCGCTCGTCGGGCTCGCCGGCGCGGCTGCTTTCCGGCCGGTCGAGTGGCGATGGGCCGCTCAGGGCCTGGTGAGCTGTACCCGGTCCGCCGGGTAGACCGTGGTCGTGCCGTCGGCGGTCGTGACCACCAGCACCGGTACGCCCTCGCCCAAGCGGTGGGTGCGGCGTTCCGCGTCCGTCGGCATGCGGGCGCTCACCTTCTCGCCCCGGCCGAGGGTCACCATCTCCGTCGGCTCAGGCACGCGGACGAACGTGCCGCGTGGCCGGTCCACTGTGACCAGACCTTCGGTGCGAAGCTGACCGATGGCCTGCCGGACAGTGGTGCGGCTGATGCCGTACTCCTGCGCCAGACGCAACTCGCTCGGCAGCGGCTCGCCCGGACCGAGGTCGCCGGACTCGATCTGGTTGCGCAACAGATCGGCGAGCTGGCGGAACACCGCGCGGTCGGCCGAGGGATCGATCATGGCTGACACCGTACGTGGTCACGATGTTCCATAGCATTGTACGTACGACATGATGTCGGTACGATGTCCCGGCCACGCTGAGAAGGCCGAGCTTGATCGCGTGGTGCAAGGCGGCGGCGGTCGGCGGTTCCCAAGGTCCCGGCCGCCGTCTGCCCATCACCGAATCGTCGAGCGGGAGCGTCCGTGCCGCACAGGGGTTGGGAAGGCGAACAGCCGCCCGCGGACCCACCCACCGGTGCGAACCCCCTGCTCTGGCGCTTGTCCTGCGGTCTGCACCGCGACCATCGCCCCGGACGTGACGGCCAGTGCGAAGCCTGCGGCAGCTCCTGGCCCTGCATCGCCCGCCGGCTCGCTGAACAGGGGCTCGCGGCAGCATCCCGTACGGCCTGAGTACCGAGCCGCGGCTGGCTGATCGAGCATCGCTAGGTCTCGCCCCTCCGCGCTGGTCGGCGCTCCAGTTCCTACGGACACGTGACGTCGGCTCTCTCGCTGACAGTGCTGGTCACTCGCCCAGACCGCGGATCAATTGCTGAACGTGCCGGTCGCTTGCTGACCGTGCGACCCGCTTGCTGACGGCACCCGATTCGCTGGCTGCGCTCGATTCGCTAGCGGCGCCAGACTTGCTGGTAGCGCCAGACTTGCTGGTAGCGCCAGACTTGCTGGTGGCGCCAGACTTGCTGGTGGCGCCAGACTTGCTGGCGGTGACTCACTTATCGGCGGCGCTTGACCTGCGGGCGGTGCCCGACTTGCGGGCGGTGCCTGACTTGCGGGCGGTGCCTGACTTGCGGGCGGTGCCTGACCTGCGGGCGGTGCCTGACCTGCGGGCGGTGCCTGACTTGCGGGCGGTGCCGACTTGCGGGCGGCGCCGGACTTGTTGAGGGTCCTGCGTCTGATGCGAACTCCGGGCTTCGTCAAGGTGCCGGGTTCGTCGCCTTGATCCATCCGATGAACCGGTCCCACAGGTCCGGCGGCGGCATCTTGCCGTGCGCCCCGTAGTCCTCGATCGCCTGGGACAGGTACGCGGACATGTAGATGGTCAAGCTCGACGGAAACCGCTTGAACTCGACCAGCAATTCCTCCTTGGCCTGCGCGCACGGCCACGGCTGAGTACAGGCCACGCAGTCCCAGTCCGGCCCCACGCCGACATGCGTGATGGCAGGCCACGACACGTCCCCGCACGACCTCACCACAGGCGGCCCCACCGCGCCGCGATCTCGGACCCGCTGTGGACCTGCCACCGCGAGGCTCGATGCCCCGCCGCTGAAGACGGTGCGCCCCAAGGGGTGGCGGACGTGGGGTCGCGCACGCCGGAGCGCCGGCCGGACACCACTCCGCATGCATCGCCTGACGTCGGCGCACCAGATGCTCTGCTGCGCCGGCGATGGGGGAAGCAAGGTGGCGCGCTGAGCGGGGCGGAGTGTTGTGGCGCCGCGCTGGGCTGAGGAAGGCGGGTTGGTCCCGCGCTGAGTCGAGCGAAGCGGGGTGGTGTGAAGCGGGGTGGCGCCGCGTTGTGCTGAGCCGAGCCGGGTCGCGCCGTGGTGCGACGGCTCACGGAGTTGAGTGATGCCCTGCTGCGCCAAGCCGGACCGGGGGTTGATGATGCGTCAGGCCAAGCCGGCGTGTTGGTCGATCCGCGGCTACGTCGGGTGCGAGGGCCCGCTGGCGAGGGCGCTGGTCGGGCGGCGTTGCGACGCGGTGCGATCTGGAAGAACTGAGGGGCGTTCGAGCGAAGGACCGCAGCCATCATGCCGGTCCCCGATCTGCGCGGAATGCCTGCGCCGGCGTCAGGTCGCCGGCTCTCCCGATCTGCGCGAGCGGCATCGTCGGAGCGTTCCACTGAGGTGGCACCTTCAGCCCGCCTTGCAGGGCGCTCGCCGAGTCCGTGGCGAACGTGGTCGGAACGCGGCTTCGGCGAACCTCAGACAGGTCAGCAGCGCAAGCGCGCGGGATGCGGGCCGGGGGGTGGCCCGGTCGGTCGGCGGCGGCGCGCGGTATGCGGACTGGGGGATGGGCCGGTAGGTCCGTGGCGCAACCGCGTGGGATGCGGGCCGGGGGATGGCCCGGCCAGTTGGCGGCGGTGCGCGACGTGTGGTCCGGAGGATGGTTCGGCGGGTTCGGGGCGCAGGCGTGAGCGGGTCTGGGCGGCATGGTGTCGACCGATCCAGAGTCTTCGCCCCGCACAGCAGTCAGCGGACGCGCAGGTGCGTCCGCTGACGTCCGATCGTCGAAGGAGTGGAGGGTGCCGGCGGTATCCGCATGTGGAGCGCTGTGCGTGTGGATGCGGTGCAGGAGCGGCGTTGTGCCGTGGCGTGGTCGGTGCGGTGGTGGAGCGGCAGGCGAGGCGCGTTGCGGGGTTGGGCGTTGTCGCGTCGGGGTGGTGAAGTTTCGTGGATGACGTCGCCACTCTCCGGGGAGATCGTCGTACGGTGCCTCGTTCGCGGGGGAGAAGGTCGGCGGCGAGAGGTGGGGAAACGGCGTAGGTGGCCAGGACGCTGCCGTGGGACTTCCCGTTCGGTCGGGGCGGTCCCATGATGCGGCTGTCGTGCGTTCCTGCGGGTTCTCAGGTGAAGGGGCGGGGATGCCGGGCGGTGCCGTGCGTGAGCCGCCCGGCGGTTGGCGCCGGCGTGGAATCGGTAGCGTGGCCTCGAAGCCGCCGAGGTGGTATCCGGTAGGGTGCCGCCTCGAGCCGTGATTGACGTCGGCATCCGCGGTGAGCTTGGGCGCGCCGCCGCTCGCGGGGTCTGCTGCGGGCGAGGGCATCTCCGGGCGCGGAGGCGTCAGCGCGAAGGCCGACCCGGCCGTTGCTGGGGCCGGTATGGGAGACGGCAGCCGGTTGGCCGCCGGGCACGGGATCGAATGTCCGCAGGCGCAGCGGCGCCACAGACTGCGCCATTGGCGTTTGTGGACAGGCGGATGAAGGGCCTGCTGAGGGCCCCTCTGACGTGGGATAGTCATGCGACAACCCTAGTTGACGGGTAACTAGCTGTCTTTCGCCAAGTTGACCTATGACTAATAGTCATGCGTCTACGGTCGATCATGTGGCTAAGTCGATCCGACTCATGGGTGCGCATGAGATCCGCCTCCGTCTGGGCGGAGTGAGCCGCCAGCGCGCGTACCAGATCACCAGCAGAGCCGACTTCCCCGCGCCGGTGGCGGATCTCAAGCAGGGCAAGGTCTGGCTGGCGGAGGACGTCGAGGCGTGGATGAAGGTCCACCGCCGCGACCTCGACGACGCGGAGGCATGACCCCACCGGACCTCGGAGGGGTCATCGCGCGGACGGGCCGACGTGCCGCCGCGCAGCAGCAGCCTGCGCCGTCGCGCAGCAACACCGCCCACCGGCCACCGCGGTGAACCACGCCCGCGGCGAGGGTCGTAAACCGCTCTCGAGGCAAGGGCCGTGAACCGCCCGAGGGGTGAGAGCGACTGCGGCAGGCATACGGGCGATCTCATCTGCCGGTCCCGCCTCGGGCCAGCGCGATCCCGTTGTCCCGGCGTACCACCAGGCCTTTCATCTCCAGGAGCGACAGCCTCCGCAGGACAGTGCGTACGCCCAGCCCGGCCTTCGCCGCCAGCTGTTCCGGCCCGACAGCGCCGCGCAGGGGCACCGCCTCCAGCACCAGCGCCGACTCCTCGTCCAGGTCGTCGCGTACGTGGTCGCGTCCGCGGGCCGGCTCGGACAGATATTCGCCGATCCTTCCGACCTCATCGAGTACGTGGGCCACGCCCGTGACCACCCGCGCCTGCGGATAGCGGCGCAGTAGCTCGTGGCATCCCACCGACATCGCCGAGGTGACCGGTCCCGGGACGACCATGGCGTGACGGTTGAGGGACACCACGCGGCTCATCGTCTGCACCGCGCCGCTGCGTGCGGCCGCTTCGACGACCACCGTTCCGGCCGTGGCAGCCGCGATGACCCGGTTGCGGATGAGGAAGCGGTGGCGCAGCGGCTCGGCGCCCGGCAACCATTCGCTCATCAGCAGGCCGCTGTCCGCTATCTGTTCGAACATGGCGGCGTTGCCCATCGGGTACGGCCGGTCGACGCCGCACGCCAGCACGGCGACCGTGCACCCGCCCGCCGAGAGCGCCGCCCGATGAGCTGCCGCGTCGATACCGAACGCGCCGCCGGACACGACGGTCCACTCCTGCTCGGCGATCCCGTACGCGAGGTCGCTCGTGACGTGCATGCCGTACGGGGTCGCGGCCCGGGCGCCGACGATCGCCACCGAACGCTCGAACGCGTCGCTGAGCGGCCGGGTCCCGCGTACCCATAAACAGAGCGGGGGGCGTACGTCGCGATTGATTCTTCCCGCGATGTCGAGCTCCAGAGTGGCCAGTGATTCGACGCCCGTCGGCCACTCGGCGTCGGACGGTACGACCACCCGGGCGCCGAGCCGGCGGGCCCGCCCCATGGCCACCTCCGCGATCCGCCGGGGATCGCCCAGGCCCGAACGCGTCAGGACCGCCGTACGCAAAGCGGCTTCTGGAATGTCGCCCTCGAGCAAGCGTGAGAGCGTGGCCTCCGCGCCATGTGCCTGCACCAGCTGCCAGACGATGCGGTTGCCGGGCTCGGCGAGCCAGGTCAGCGCCACGCGCGCCATCCGGTCGGCGTCGTGGTCGGCGGGTCTGTGGTCAACGTCCGGCTTGCCGGTCACTTGCTTCTCCCATTCTGAGTTGAGCGGCCTCGTCCACATCGGAACCGGTCGGGCGGTCGCGCCCGTCGAGGTCCGCGATCGACCAGGCAAGCCGCAAGATCCGATCGAAGCCCCGCGCCGACAGCGAGCCGCGTTCCAGCCCGGCACGCAGGGCCTTGGTGTCTTTCGGGGGCAGCCGCCATGGCGCTCGGCGGAGTTGAGGCCCGGGCACCTCCGCATTGAGCCGCCATCCGTGGGCGGACCAGCGTGCTGCTGCAGCGTCGCGGGCCCTGCTGACGCGAGCGGCGACCTCGGCGGAGGACTCGGCCGGAGTCTCGGTCGTCATCAGCTGCGCGACGCCGAGCGGCTGCAACCGGATCTGGATGTCGATCCGGTCCATGAGCGGGCCCGAGAGCTTGCCGAGGTACCTGCGCCGGGCGATGGCCGAGCACTGGCAGTACTGATCTCCCGCAGGGTTGGCGCACGGGCACGGATTCGCGGCGATGACCATCTGGACCTGGGCTGGATACTCCGTGCTCCCACGGGACCGGGCGAGAACCACCCGCCCGCTCTCCAGCGGCTGCCGCAACGCCTGGAGGGTGAGGTAGGCGAACTCCGGCGCCTCGTCCAGGAACAGCACTCCGCGGTGCGCGAGCGAGATCGCACCCGGCCGGGCCAAACCGGACCCGCCACCTACGAGGGCGGCGAGGCTCGCGCTGTGATGCGGCGCCTGGAACGGTGGCCGCCGGACCAGCTCCGCGTCGGCTGCGAGCACCCCGGCGATCGACTGCAGCGCCGTGACCTCCAGGGCGGATGTGTCGTCCAGCGGCGGGAGGATCGAGGGCAGCCGCTCGGCCAGCATGGTCTTACCCGCGCCCGGCGGTCCGATCATGGCGAGGTGGTGGCCACCCGCAGCCGCGACCTCGAGCCCGTGCCGGCCGAGTTCCTGACCGGCGACGTCCGCGAGATCCGGACCGCTCGAGGGTGGTGCAGCCCGCGCCGCGGGCGGGTCCATCAGCGGGCCCTGGCCCTTGATGAAGGCAACGAGGCGATGGAGTGAATCGACCGCACCGACTGTCACGCCCGGCACGACGGCGGCCTCCCGGGCATTGCCGACCGGCACGATGACCCGCTCGATCCCGGCGTCCGCGGCTGCGGCCACCATGGGCAGGACGCCGCGGACGGGTCGGACGGTGCCGTCGAGACCGAGCTCACCGAGGACCGCGACGCCCTCCATCGGCGCCAGGGGTAGCTCGCCCGCCCCGGCGAGTAAGGCACAGGCGATCGCCAGGTCGAAGGCGCTCCCGTGCTTGGGCAGCATGGCCGGGAGCAAGTTGACCGTGATGCGTCTGTTGGGCCACACCTGCCCCGAGTTCACCATCGCGGCGCGCACCCGATCGCGGGCCTCGTGCAACGCGGTGTCGGGCAGGCCGGTCAGGACCACGGCGGGAAGGCCGGAGGAGAGATCCGCCTCGACTTCCACCACGTGGCCTGTCACTCCGACGAGGCCGACGCAGAGGACTCTGGCGTAGCTCATGTCAGAACGCCGCGCGCAGATGCTCGACCCGGGCCGGTCCCTTCGGTTGCGCCACGACCGCCACCACGTCGAAGCGGACCTCCCGGGGGCGTACGTGCCTCTCGGTCAGCCAGCGGGCCGCGAGCCGGCGCAGGCGTTTGATCTTCGTGGGGCTGATCGCTTCGGCGGGGGTGCCGTACGTGTCGCCGCGGCGGGTTTTCACCTCGCAGAAGACGATGGCCGGGCCGTCGCGGAGGATGAGGTCGATCTCGCCGTCGCCGCAGCGCCAGTTGCGCTCCAGCACCACCAGGCCCTGGTCCTGCAGGTGGCGTTCCGCGAGGCGTTCCCCGTACGCGCCGACCGCCCGTCTCTCGTTCGTCATGGCCGACACCTTGGCGCAGGTGGCGGCCCGGCCGGGGGCTGCCTGTGGACAGAGCGCTACTGTGGATAACCCCTGCGTCACCGTTGTCACGTGATAGGGGCTCACCGGTGGCATGACGCCTCCGCGTCACCTACGGTGCGGAATCGTGGACGCACATCGCCGGTACGCCGAAGAGCCGGAGCCCAGCTGGTACACCGGGCAGCGGACGTCGGACGGGCAGGGGTCGTACGCGGCTCCCGCGCCCGGTTCGAGCCCCTATGAGTCCGGTGTGCACGAGCGCCCCAGTGGCGCCTTCCGGTTGCCCGAGCAGCGGCCCGCCGACCCGTACGCGAGCCCGGCGTCGTACGCCCCCGCGGACCCGGTGACGACGTCGGGCAGCTACGCGACGTCGTCGGTCGACTCGGGTTCGATGCGGATTCCCGTACGCGGCCCGGAGTACCCGACGATCCGGCCGACCAGCAACCCCCTCTCGGCGGCCGACCCCGCATCCGCCTCACCTGCGGTCTCCACCGTCACGACCACCACGACGTACGGAGCGGGCGCGCTGCCCAATGCGGCGGCCTCGCCGTCCGTTCCGGGCAGTTCGGCGTACGACGAGCCGACCAGCATGGTCCCGTTGGCGGCCGGGTCCCGCCCGGAGAGCGTCTACAACTCGCGCCGCCCGGTCACCGCAGTGATCTTCGCGGCGGTCACCGGCGTCCTGCTCGTTCCCGCGCTGCTTCTGCTCGTGCACGTGACCTTCGTGAGCGATCCGGTGGCGCGCGGCGTCGTGCCGGCCGTACTCCTGACTCTGGGGCTTCCGTTGACCGGCGCCGGGCTGTACTTCCTCGCCGGGGCGGGACGCGTCGCCGGCCGTGAGGCGTGGCTGCGTCCGCCGCTGGCGTACCTTCCGATCGGTCTGGTCCTGCTCCTGGCCGCAGGCCTGGCCGTGGCCTGACGGCCGCGCGGCCGACGCGAGCCGGCGCGGACCGCCGAAGCGCCTCCGGCAAAGCACCCAAACCGGACGTGGATCGCCGTCCGGGGCGGAAACCGGGCCGGCACCCCGCCCGGAGGCGCGCCCCGAAGCGCACGGCGTATGCTTGTCGACGGCGACCGTCTCGTGCGGTCGACCTCGCGCGCCCTCTGCCACGTGCCGTGTTCGATGAGTGCCTTCGATCATGAGCCGTCAGCGACGGCCCTCCCTGGTCCCGATCCGTCGGGTCCGCCCTGGGCCGGCGACCGGGCGCCAGGACGCCCACCGCCGGTGAGCGTGACAACCAGGGAAAACAGGGAGCAACCCACCATGGCCGTCGTGACCATGCGCCAGCTGCTGGAGAGCGGTGTCCACTTCGGGCACCAGACCCGGCGCTGGAACCCGAAGATGAAGCGCTTCATCTTCACCGAGCGCAACGGTATCTACATCATCGACCTGCGCCAGACCCTCGACTACATCGAGAAGGCCTACGCGTACGTGCGGGACACCGTCGCCGAGGGTGGCCACATCCTCTTCGTCGGCACCAAGAAGCAGGCGCAGGAGGCGATCGCCGAGCAGGCGACCCGCGTCGGCCAGCCGTACGTGAACCACCGCTGGCTGGGCGGCATGCTCACCAACTTCCAGACGGTGTACAAGCGCCTGCAGCGCATGAAGGAGCTTGAGGCTCTGGGTGACCTGACCGGCACCGCCGCCGGGTACACCAAGAAGGAGACCCTCCAGCTGTACCGGGAGAAGACCAAGCTCACCAAGACCCTCGGCGGTCTGCGGGACATGACGAAGGTGCCGTCGGCGATCTGGGTCGTCGACACCAAGAAGGAGCACATCGCCGTCGACGAGGCCCGCAAGCTGGGCATCCCGGTCATCGCGGTGCTCGACACCAACTGTGACCCGGACGAGGTCGACTTCCCGATCCCGGGCAACGACGACGCGATCCGCTCCGCCGAGCTGCTGACCAAGGTCGTCGCCGCCGCCGTCGCCGACGGCCTCATCGCCCGCTCGGGTCGTAACCGTGGCGACGCCGACGCGAAGCCCGAGGCGACCGTCGCCGCCGGCGAGCCGCTGCCCGAGTGGGAGCGCGACCTGTACGAGGGCGCCGAGAAGAAGGCCGCCGACGCCGAGCCGGCTGCGGCTGCCCCCGCCGCCGAGGCCGCCCCTGCTGCTGAGGCCGCTCCTGCTGCTGAGGCTGCCCCCGCCGCCGAGGCCGCTCCTGCCGCCGAGCCGGTCGCGACCGCAGCGGAGTAAGTCCGCCGACGCCGGCCGCCTGCGGGCGGCCGGCGTTCACCGACAGCCAGCGAGACTTCCAGAGGATCAGAGAGAGTCATGGCCAACTACACCGCCGCGGACGTCAAGAAGCTCCGCGACCTCACCGGCGCCGGCATGATGGACTGCAAGAAGGCGCTCGACGAGTCGGACGGTGACTTCGACAAGGCCGTCGAGTTCCTGCGCATCAAGGGTGCCAAGGACGTCGGCAAGCGCGCCGGCCGTACCGCCGCCAACGGCATCGTCAGCCACTTCGACAAGGCGCTGCTCGAGCTCAACTGCGAGACCGACTTCGTCGCGAAGACCCCCGACTTCGTCGCGCTGGGTCAGCAGCTGGTCGAGCACGGCTCCAAGACCAAGGCCGGGGACGCCGCCGCGCTGCTCGGTTCGAAGCTCGAGGACGGCCGCGCCGTCGCCGACGTGATCCAGGAGTTCTCCGCCAAGATCGGCGAGAAGATCGTGGTGAACCGCTTCGCCGAGCTCGACGGCACCGTCGCGGTCTACCTGCACCGCAAGGCCCAGGACCTGCCGCCGCAGGTGGGTGTCCTGGTGCAGTACACCGGCAAGGACGACGAGGCCGGCGCCGACGACGCCCGCGCCGTCGGCATGCAGATCGCCGCCATGCGCCCGAAGTTCCTCACCCGCGACGAGGTTCCCGCCGAGACGGTCGAGAACGAGCGCCGCATCGCCGAGGAGACCGCGCGCGAGGAGGGCAAGCCCGAGCAGGCCCTGCCCAAGATCGTCGAGGGCCGGGTGAACTCGTTCTTCAAGGACTTCGTCCTGCTCGAGCAGCCGTCGGTCACCGACAACAAGAAGACGGTCAAGCAGGTTGCGGCCGAGGCCGGCATCGAGGTCACGCGCTTCGTCCGGTTCGAGGTCGGCCAGGAGTAATCCAGGCATCAGCGCACTGCGCGGGAGGCCGGGACGCGACACAAGCGCCCGGCCTCCCCGTCACATAAGGTCTTCTGTTAGCGAAGGAAGGGCGGGGTCGGCATGACGATGGTGACCGAGCAGACTGTCGCGGTGGGCGAGGTTCCGGCGCAGCGACCCGATCGGCCCCGGCGGGTCGTACTCAAGCTCTCCGGCGAGGTCTTCGGCGGCGGCGCGGTCGGCGTCGACCCCGACGTCGTGCAGGGCATCGCCCGGCAGATCGCCACCGTCACCCGCCGCGGCGTCCAGGTCGCGGTCGTGGTCGGCGGCGGCAACTTCTTCCGCGGCGCCGAGCTGCAGAAGCGCGGCATGGACCGCAACCGCGCCGACTACATGGGCATGCTGGGCACGGTCATGAACTGCCTGGCCCTGCAGGACTTCCTCGAGAAGGAGGGCATCGAGACGCGGGTACAGACCGCGATCACGATGGCCCAGGTCGCCGAGCCGTACATCCCGCTGCGCGCCATCCGCCACCTCGAGAAGGGCCGTGTCGTGATCTTCGGCGCCGGCGCGGGCATGCCGTACTTCTCCACCGACACGGTCACGGCCCAGCGCGCCCTGGAGATCCACGCGGACCTCGTGCTGATGAGCAAGAACGGCGTCGACGGCGTCTACACCGCGGACCCGCGGACCGACCCCGACGCCCGCAAGATCGACCACATCACCTTCGCCGGCGTGCTGCAGCAGGGTCTGCGCGTCGCCGACCAGGCGGCCTTCAGCCTCTGCGAGGAGAACGGCCTGCCGATGCTCGTCTTCGGGGCCCAGGGTGACGACACGATCGTCCGAGCCGTCAGCGGCGAGAAGATCGGTACCTTGATCACCGCCTGATCCCGCGCCACAACCACCATCGGACGCATGACGAGAAGCAAGGAGGCGACGGAGCGGTGATCGATGAGATCCTCTTCGAGGCCGAAGAGAAGATGGAGAGCGCGGTCGAGCACGCCAAGGAGGAGTTCGCCGCGATCCGTACGGGCCGTGCCACGCCGGCGATGTTCTCCAAGATCGTCGTCGACTACTACGGCGCGCCCACCCCGGTGACGCAGATGGCCTCCGTCGGCGTCCCCGAGCCGCGCATGGTGATCGTCAAGCCGTACGACCAGACCCAGCTCGGCGCGATCGAGCGGGCCATCCGCGACTCGGACCTCGGTGTCAACCCCAACAACGAGGGCACCCAGCTGCGCATCCACCTCCCGCAGATGACGGAGGAGCGGCGCCGCGAAATGATCAAGGTAGCGCGGCACAAGGCCGAGGAGAGCCGCGTGGCGATCCGCAACGTGCGCCGCAAGGCCAAGGAGCAGCTCGACCGCCTCGTCAAGGACGGCGACGCGGGCGAGGACGACGGCCGGCGCGCCGAGAAGGAGCTCGACGACGTCACGCACAAGTATGTCGCCGTCGTCGACGAGCTCGTCAAGCACAAGGAAGCCGAGCTTCTCGAGGTCTGATGTCGTACCTCGAGCCCCGCGGCGGGCATCCCGGCAGCCGGGCGTCTGATCCCTCCGACGCCCCGTCGCCGTACGCCGGTGACCGGCCGCCCGCCGAGGGGCTCACCCCGCCCGTCACCGGCCCCGGCGCCCCGGCACCGCGCAGCGTGCCACCGGCCGGAGCGCAGGAAGGCGGCCCGCGGGGAGTGCCGCAGCCCGGGGCGGCACCGCGCAGCGTGCCACCGGCCGCAGCGCAGGCCGGCCCGCCGACCGGACCGGTCCGCGGAGGGCACCAGCCCGACGCTTCCTGGGCCCATCAGCCGACCGCCCCCCACTGGGTGACCCCGTCCCCGGAGCACGTGACCCCGTCCCCGGAGCACGTGACCCCGTCTCCGGAGCACACTGACCCGCCGTTCGTCCCCGAGCCGGCGTGGGCCGCGCCCACCGCCGCCACCTCCACCTCTCAGGCGGAGTGGGAGTTGACCACGGCCGAGACGGCCCGCCGTGGCCCCGGGAAGCGGCGGGCGGGGCGGGACGGGCGTCCGGCGCCGCAGAAGCAGCAGGCCGGCCGGGCGGGGCGCAACCTGCCCGCAGCCATCGCTGTCGGCGCGAGCCTCGTGCTGGTCGTGCTCGCGTCGATGCTGGTCTGGAAGCCGGCGTTCCTCGGCGTGATCGCGCTGGCCTCCGGCGTCGGCATCTGGGAGATGGTCCGGGCGCTCAAGGTCACCGGCGCGCGGCCGCCGCTGGTCCCGCTGGTCGGCGGTGGCCTGTTGATGACCGGCCTGGCCTGGTACGAGGGCCCCGACGCGCTCGAGATCGGCCTGCTCGCCACCCTGCTGGCCGCCCTGGTCTGGCGCTTCAGCGAGCACAAGGTGGGCTTCCGGCGCGACATGGCGGCCGCCGCGCTCATCGCCGTGTACGTACCGTTCCTGCTCAGCTTCGGCGTGCTGCTGGTCAAGCCCGACGACGGCCCCGGCCGCGTGCTGTGCACGCTGCTCGCCGTGGTGCTGTCGGACACCGGCGGGTACGCGGCCGGCGTCTTCTTCGGCAAGCACCCCATGGCGCCCCGGATCAGCCCCAAGAAGTCCTGGGAGGGCTTCGCCGGCTCGGTCACCGCGGCGGCGGTCGGCGGTGCGCTGCTCGTGTATTTCCTGCTCGACGACGTACCTTTCTACTGGGGCCTGCTCTTCGGGGCTGTGATCTCCGTCGCCGCAGTGGTCGGCGACCTGGCCGAGTCCATGCTCAAGCGCGACATCGGCATCAAGGACATGAGCAACCTGCTGCCCGGCCACGGCGGGGTCATGGACCGGCTCGACTCGATCCTGTTCGCGGTGCCGGCCGCATACCTGCTGCTCTCGCTGATCGCGCCGCCGGGGTAGGCGTGCGCGCCCGACGTGGGAGACTGGTTACGCCATGACGATTCTTCCGGTCATCCCGACCAGCCCCGACGCTCCCGACGCGGTCACCACGCGGCGTCGCCCCACCATGCCCCCGCGCCACCTCGCGGACCTCGACCTGGCCGGCCGCAAGGCCGCCGTCGCCGACCTGGGTGAGCCCGCGTTCCGCGCGAAGCAGCTCTCCACGCACTACTTCGGCCGGCTCGTGCGCGACCCGGAGGCGATGACCGACCTGCCGGCCGCGGCCCGCGCCCGTCTCGCCGAGGACCTGCTGCCCACGCTGCTGACCCCGCAGCGGGAGCTCGCCTGCGACGACGGCGCCACCCGCAAGACGCTGTGGCGGCTGCACGACGGCGCCATGGTGGAGAGCGTCCTGATGGGCTATCCCGACCGGATCACCGCCTGCGTCTCCAGCCAGGCGGGCTGCGGCATGGCCTGCCCGTTCTGCGCGACCGGCCAGGCCGGGCTGACCCGCAACCTGTCCGTGGCCGAGATCGTCGACCAGGTCGTCTACCTGGCCGGCGTCGCCGCGTCGGGCGCGGTCACCGGTTCGCCGCCGCGGCTGTCCCGGGTCGTCTTCATGGGCATGGGCGAGCCGCTGGCCAACTATCCCCGGGTGATCCAGGCCGTACGCCGCCTCACCGCGCCGGCGCCGGAGGGCCTCGGCCTGTCACAACGGCACATCACCGTCTCCACCGTGGGCCTCGTGCCCGCAATGCGCCGGTTGATCGCCGAAGAGCTGTCGGTGACCCTTGCGTTGTCCCTGCACGCCCCCGATGATGATCTGCGCGATGAGCTAGTGCCTGTCAACCAGCGTTGGAAGGTGGCCGAGGTGCTCGATGCCGCGTTCGACTACGCGGCGCAGACCGGGCGTCGGATCTCCATCGAATACGCCCTGATCAGGGACGTAAACGATCAGCCCTGGCGTGCCGACCTGCTTGGCAGGCTGCTGCACGGCAAGCTGGCGCATGTGAACCTGATCCCGCTCAACCCGACACCGGGCAGCAAGTGGGACGCCAGCCCCAAGCCGGTCGAGCGCGAGTTCGTCCGCCGGCTGCGGGAGGCGGGCGTCGCCACCACGGTGCGGGACACCCGGGGCCGGGAGATCGACGGTGCGTGCGGCCAGCTGGCCGCAAGTGAGCTGACGGTGGTGGACGCTGGGGGCGCCGCCGCCGACGCGGAGGTGGCACGATGACTGGGCTCAGTTCCCAGCAGACGCGAATTTGGGAGACGTTGTGACGAGTCAGGGGCAGCGTTTCCGCCGTCGCGCACTGCGCCGCGGCTACAAGGTGGACGAGGTCGACGCCTTCCTCGACCGGGTCGAGGCCACCCTCGCCGGCGAGCAGGTCGGCGCGCCCGTCGGCGCCCAGGAGGTGCATGACGTCGTCTTCCGCGTCCGTTTCGGCGGGTACGACGAGTGGCAGGTCGACCTGCACCTCGACCGGGTCGAGCGGCAGCTGGCCGAGTTCGAGGAGCGCGGTGGCGGCCCCGGAGCCGGTCGCGCCGAGGTCCGCATGCAGCCCGAGCCGATGCGCGGGGGCATGCCGCCCGAGCGCATGGGTGACCGGATGAGCCAGGCGCTGGGCCGCGGCGCCCCGCCCACCGAGCGTCTCCCCGCCCCGGTGCGCGACGACCGCCAGTTCGCCCGTGACGACCAGTTCGCCCGTGACGATCAGTTCGCTCGCGACGATCAGTACGCGCGTGACGACCAGTACGGCCGCGACCCGTACCTGCACGAGGAGCGCCTGCAGCCGCAGCCCATGCCGCAGCGGCCGCAGATGCCGGGGCCCGACCCGTACGGGCGCTACGAGGAGCCGGGCTACGGCCAGCAGCAGCAGCAGCCGCCGCAGCGTCCCCAGGCCCCGCAGGGCTATGACACCGGCGGCTACGAGCAGTTCGAGCCCGGCCGGCACGGCAAGGCCGACATGACCGCGGAGATCCGCATGCCCGAGCGGGAGCGGGGCGGCTTCGGCGGCCCGGCCCCGATGAGCGCGCCCCCGATGAGCGGCCCGCCGATGGGTGGCCCGCCCATGGGTGGCCCTCCGCCGATGGGTGGCGGCCAGGGCGGCAGCCCCGAGCTCTACCGGGTGGACCAGCTGCGCCGCACGTTCCAGCCGCGCCGCTTCGGCAGCGGGTACGACCCGGTGCAGGTCGACCGGCTGTTCGAGAGCATCCTGCAGGCGATGACCGGTCGCGGCCCGATGCCGGTGCCCGAGAACGAGCTCGACACGCTGCAGTTCGGGCTGGTTCCCGGCGGCTACTTCGAGGCCGAGGTGGACGCCGCACTGCGCGAGGTCAAGGACATCCTGCTCCGCGGCCGCTGAGCCCCACGCACCGAAACGGCCCGCTTCCCCGGATAGGGGGAGGCGGGCCGTCGAGCGTTACGGGACGCTACTGGTCGTTGGCCTTGAGGCCGTTGCGCCGCAGCACCGAGTCGGCGAGCACGATCACGATGAGCAGTGCCGCGAGGCCGATCAGCCAGAGGTTCTCGGTGTTGCCCTCGTGGTTGCCCCACAAGTAGAGCAGCAGGATCGCGGCCGATCCGATGGCGCCCCGGCGGGCCCACTTGCGGTTGCCCGGCTTGAGCTGGTCAGGCGCGTAAACCGGCTCTTCTGCCACGACTCGGTCCTCCTGCGAAATACGGTGGGAACGTCGAGGTCAGTGTCGCACGGCGCCTCCGCGCGCGGCTCACCAACCCGTACCCGGTACCTTCGATGCCGTCGGTAACGTCGGACGAGGGAGCGACACGGTGCGGATCACGGGCACTGGGCATGCCAGCATGCGGATCGACACGGGCGCGGGCAGCATTCTGTGCGACCCCTGGGTCAACCCGGCGTACTTCGCGTCGTGGTTCCCGTTCCCGGACAACTCGCTGCTGGACTGGGAGACGCTGGGCGACGTCGACTACCTGTACGTCTCCCACCTGCACCGGGACCACTTCGACGCCGAGCACCTCAAGCGGTTCGTCAGCAAGAAGGCGACCGTGCTCCTGCCCGAGTATCCGACGAGCCAGCTCGAGGACGAGCTGCGCGACCTGGGCTTCACGAGCTTCCTCAAGACCAAGAGCAACGAGGTGCACGAGCTCGACGGCGGCCTCAAGGTCATGATCCAGGCGCTGATCAGCCCCACCGACGGCCCGATCGGTGACTCGTCGCTCTGGGTCGAGCACGACGGCGTCCGCGTGCTCAACCAGAACGACGCGCGCCCCACGGACCTTTCCGTCTTCGCGGAGCTCGGCCACGTGCACGCGCACATGCTGCAGTTCTCCGGCGCGATCTGGTACCCGATGGTCTACGAGCTGCCCCAGGCCGCCAAGACCGCGTTCGGCAAGCAGAAGCGCGACCGGCAGTTCGACCGGACGTGGCGGTACATCGACGACCTCAAGGCCGACCACGTCTTCCCGATCGCCGGCCCGCCGTGTTTCCTCGACGACGAGCTGTGGCAGTTCAACGACATCCACGGCGACGAGGGCAACATCTTCCCGGACCAGTCGGTGTTCATGAGCGAGTACGCGAAGGTCGGCGGCACCAACGGCGTCGTCCTGCTGCCCGGCAGCGTCTCAGAGCTCACCACCGACGGCATCGAGACCACCCACCCCACCGATGTGGACGAGTTCTTCGCCAACAAGAAGGCCCACCTCGAGGAGATGCGCGAGCGCAAGGCGCCGATCATCGCCGCCGAGAAGGCGTCGTGGCGGCACCCCGAGATCGACGTGCTGGGCGAGCTGAAGAAGCGCATCGAGCCGCTGCTCGAGGAGTCGATCTACCTGGCCAAGGGCGTCGGCGGCCCGGTCCGCTTCGACCTGGTCAGCTACGACGGCGATGCGGTCGAGTCGATCGTGGTGGACTTCCCCGGCAAGCAGGTGCGCCCGTACGCCGACGAGAAGGTCCGCTACCGCTTCCGTACCCAGCGCGAGCTGATCGAGCACCTCATCTTCATCGACGAGGGCGACTGGGTGAACTCGCTCTTCCTCTCCTGCCGCTTCACCGCGGCCCGCATCGGCCAGTACAACGAGTTCGTCTACGCGTTCTTCAAGTGCCTCAGCGAGGAGCGCCTCCAGTACGCCGAGGGCTGGTACGACGAGCACGAGAAGACGGTCGAGGCTGAGGACACGCAGCTGGGCGACTGGACGGTCCAGCGCCGCTGCCCGCACCTGAAGGCCGACCTCAGCCGCTTCGGCATCGTCGACGGCAACGTGCTCACCTGCCAGCTGCACGGATGGAAGTTCGACCTGCCCAGCGGCCGCTGCCTCACCAGCGTCGGCCACAAGATCCGTGCGGAAAAAGCCACTTCATAAGCAGAGGTCGTAGCTCGGTGGGTGGTGCGGACCGTCGCTCCCGCCGAGGCCGGGGCCGGGGCCCAGCATTCGCTGGCCCTGGCCCCTTCATTCTGCGTGAGTGGCTTTCGCGCAGCCTGGGATCGACGGGCCGTGGTTGCGCTCCGGGATCCCGCGCACTCTGGTGTCACATCCAGCGAGTGACATCCGGGAGCAGCTCATGCCGCGCAAGCCAGTGACCATCACCGTCCCCGACCTGTCCGGCAAGCGGGCCGTCGTGACCGGCGCCAGCGACGGCGTCGGCCTGAGGCTGGCGACCCGCCTCGCGGCCGCCGGGGCCGAGGTCGTCATCCCGGTCCGGAACCCGGCCAAGGGCGAGGCTGCCGTCGCCGGGATCCGCCACCAGGTGCCCGGCGCGAGGGTGTCGTTGCGCACGCTCGACCTGTCGTCGCTGGAGTCGGTGGCGGCGCTCGGCGCGACCCTGCGGCAGGACGGCGAGCCGATCCACTTTCTGATCAACAACGCCGGGGTGATGACGCCGCCGGACCGGCAGGTGACCGCGGACGGCTTCGAGCTGCAGTTCGGCACGAATTACCTCGGCCACTTCGCGCTGGTGGCGCACCTGATGCCGCTGCTGCGGGCCGGCCGGGCGCGGGTGACGAGTCAGCTCAGCGTCGCGGCGAATTCCAACCGGATCAACTGGGACGACCTCAACTGGGAACGCTCGTACGACGGCATGCGGGCGTACAGCCAGTCCAAGATCGCGTTTGGCCTGTTCGCCCTCGAGCTGAGCAGGCGGAGCCTCCGGCACGGGTGGGGCATCACGAGCAATCTGTCGCATCCGGGCGTGGCCCCGACCAGCCTGCTGTCCGCCCGTCCGGAGGTCGGCCGGGGCCGGGACACCGCGGCGCGGCGGCTGATCGGCGCACTGTCCGAACGCGGCATCCTGGTGGGGACGGCCGAGTCGGCGGCCCTGCCGGCCCTGTACGCGGCCACCGCCGCCGACGCGCGGGACGGCGGGTTCTACGGGCCGCGCGGGCTGGGGCACCTGAGCGGGCCGCCGGCGGAGCAGAAGCTCTACTCGCGGCTGCGCAGTCCGGCGGACGCCGAGCGGATCTGGCGCGTCTCCGAGGAGCTGACCAGCATTTCCATGCTCCCGTCCGGGCGACACTGACAGAACCGGGTCGCCAGAGGGAGAACGCCATGCAGATCGATCGCGCCGGGCTCGCCGATTTCCTCCGCCGGCGTCGTGGGTCGCTCCAACCCGAGGACGTCGGCCTGCCCCGCGGACAGCGCCGCCGCACGGCCGGCCTGCGGCGCGAGGAGGTGGCCACGCTCTGCCACATCTCCGCCGACTACTACAGCCGGCTGGAACGCGAACGGGGCCCGCACCCCTCCGAGCAGATGATCGCGTCGATAGCGCAGGGCCTGCACCTGTCCCACGACGAACGCGACCACCTGTATCGCCTCGCCGGGCACCATCCGCCCGTCCGCGGCGACTCCGGTGAGCACATCAGCCCCGGGCTGTTGCGGATCTTCGACCGGCTCGGTGACACGCCCGCCGAGATCGTCACCGAGCTGGGTGAGACGCTGCGGCAGAACCGGCTCGGGGTGGCCCTCAACGGCGACCTGACCCGCTTCACCGGCCCCGCCCGCAGCATCGGCTACCGCTGGTTCACCGATCCGGCCGCCCGCGCCCTGTACCACCCCGACGACCATCCGCTGCACTCGCGCGTCTTCGCCTCCGGGCTGCGGAACGTGGTCGCTCTCCGGGGGCCGCGATCCCGGGCCGCACACCTGCAGAAGCTGCTGCTCGGCCGGAGCGAGGAGTTCCGCGCGGTCTGGGACGAGCACGAGATCGGGATCCGGTACGCCCACCTCAAACGGTTCGTCCATCCGGAGGTGGGTGCTCTCGAGCTGACCTGTCAGGCGCTGTTCGACCCCGACCAGGGCCACTCGCTGCTCGTCTACACCGCCGTGCCGGGCACCGAGAGCTACGACAAGCTGGAGCTGCTCTCCGTCATCGGCGCCCAGACGGTCACCCGGTAGTCTTCGTCGCGATGGACCACCGTGACCTTCTCGAAGCTCGTGACCTCGCCGTCGAGCTGGCCGTCCGCGCCGGGCGGCTGCAGCTGGAGCGGCGCGACACCCTGCGGATGGGCGCGCCCAAGGCCCACGTCAACGACGTCGTCTCCGACGTCGACATCGCCAGCGAGCGCCTCATCGTCGACGGGATCCTCGCGGCGTGGCCCGACGACGCCGTGCAGGCCGAGGAGGGGCACGGCCGGACCGGCTCGAGCGGCTGGTCGTGGATCGTCGACCCGCTCGACGGCACCCGCAACTATGTGAGCCGCACCGGCCCGTGGTCGGTGTGCATCGCGCTGTACCACGACGACCGGGCCCGGGCGGCGGTCGTGCACGACCCGGCCGCCGGCGAGACGTTCAGCGCCGTCGACGGTGCCGGCGCCCTGCTCAACGGCGAGCCGATCACCGCGCCGGGTGGGCGGCAGCTGCACGAGGCGCTCGTCGGGGTGAGTTTCCAGCCGAACCCGGCGACCAAGGAGCGCGCCGGCCGGGTGATCCGGGAGCTGCTCCCGGCGTCGGGCGACATCCGCCGGGTGCCGGCAGCGCTGAACCTGGTGTACCAGGCCGCCGGCCGGCTCGACGGCGGTCTGGCGCTGGACACGAACCTGTGGGACATCGCCGCGGGCGCGCTGATCGCCCGGGAGGCCGGCGTGGTTCTCGGTGGGCGCGGCGCGGACTTCTCCACCGAGCTGACGATCGGCGCGGCCCCGTCCCTGTGGCCCACGCTGTCGGAGCTGGTCCGGGCAGTCGCCTGACGGCCGCCGCGCCGCGCCGCGCTGGGCCGCGCCGCGCTGGGCTGGGCCGGGCCGGGCGGTACTAGCGGCCGAGGCCCAGGTCGCGCAGGATGCGTCGAGCCGCGTTGTGGCCGGCCGCGCCGATGACGCTGCCCGCCGGGTGGGCGCCCGCCGAGCCCGCGTACAGGCCGTCGAGGCCCGTCGCGTACGGCATGCGCCGGTCGAACGCCACCGTGTTGTCGACGTGGTGGATGTGGCCGCCGGTGATGCCGAAGTGCCGTTCGATGCCAGGCGGGGTCAGCGGCATCAGATCCGCGACCAGGTCCGACGTGCCGGGGGCGTACCGGTCGACGATCTCCAGCAGCCGCGTCACGTAGCCGGGCAGCGCCTCGTCCCACGTGGTGCCGTCCAGCTCGTACGGCACCGACTGCACGAACAGCGCCGAGGAGTGGTGCCCGGCCTCGTCCTGCAGCGACGGGTCGACGGTGGTGTGCAGGTACCACTCGATGGTCGGCTCGGCGGGCAGGCGCCCGGCCTGCACGTCCGCCCACATGCCGCGCAGCGCCGCCATCGGCGAATCCGACTCGGCCATCCCGGCCAGGCCCGCGGAGCCCGGCAGGAGGTGGATGGTCGAGCCGAACGGCGAGGGGGCATCCGCGGGGAGGCAGGAGAAGCGCGGCAGCCCGGACAGCGCGAGGTTCAGCTTCAACGTGGTGCCGGGCCGCTTGACCGCGGCCATGCGCGACGTCAGTTCCTCCGGGAGCGCGCCCTCGGGCACGAGCGACATCAGCTGGTACGGGTCGCAGGCGCCCAGGACCACCCGGGCCTCCACGGTGCGCCCGTCGGCCAGCGCGACCCCGGTGGCCGCCCCCTGGGTGACGGTCACGGCGCTCACCGGCGTACCCGTGAAGATCTGGGCTCCGGCGGCGCGGGCAGCGTCGGCGAAGGTGCGCGAGACCGTGCCCATGCCGCCCGCCGCGATCATCCACGTGCCGTCCGCGCCCGGCAGGCGGCACATGTTGTGCACGAGGAAGTTGTGGCCGGTGCCCGGGTCGTCGGGGCCCGCGTTCAGCCCGGACAGGCCGTCGGTCACCGCGTACATGCTCATCAGCAGTTCGCTCTTGAAGCCGAAGCGCTGCAGGTAGTCGGCGACCGAGCCGCGTACCAGATCCACGAAGGTGCTCTGCAGCTGCGGCCGGATGTGCCGGTCGGCGATCTCCTCGACGGAGCCGGGCTCCTGCAGCCAGGCGGGCGCGAGATCGGCGCGCAGTGCGGCGATCTCGACCTGCAGCGCCTCGTCCGCCGCGATGTCGCGCGGCGAGAAGAACCGCTCCATCTGCGCGCGCGTGGCCTCGCGGTCGGTGCCGAACAGCAGATAGGGCGAGCCGGGGCCGCCGGGCGTGGGCAGGAAGTAGTGCGGGTCGCGGCGCAGCACGGGGATGTCGACGTCGAGCGTGGCCAGCAGCTCGGGCGGCATCAGGCCGAGCAGGTACGACCCCGTGGACTGCCCGAGGCCCGGCACCCTGCCGAACGGGTGCTCGGTGCGGGTGGCGCCGCCGATCACGTCGGCCACCTCGAGCACGACGACGTCGAGACCGGCGCGGGCGAGCAGCACAGCGGAGACCAGGCCGTTGTGGCCGGAGCCGATGATCACCACGTCGGCGCGGGGCGGCAGAGCGTTCATGAGGGCCGACTCTAGCGCGCCGATCGGCGGACAGTTCCCCCTAAATCGTCGCCTCCTCGACGCTGTCCGGCCGACGGCCACCGGGTGCTTTCCGGCCGTCGCGGGTAAGACACCGGTACAGGCGTGGCGGTCGTCATAGTCGGCGCCATCGAGCCCCGCTCACCCCCTACGGTGAGCGGCGTCTATGCGTAGCGGCCGGGTGCGGGGAGGCGGGCGGATGTTCGGCTGGTGGGGCAGGGCGGTCGTGCGCCTGCGCTGGTGGGTGGTCGCCGCCGCCGTGGCGCTGGTCGTGGCCGGCGCGACCTGGGGCGCCGGTGTCTTCGGCGCGCTCACCGGCGGCGGGTACGACGACCCCGGCAGCGAGTCCAACCGCGCCGCCGCGGCGATCGCCCAGCACCTCGGCCAGCGCAACCCCGACCTGCTCGTGCTCTGGTCCAGTGACACCGCGACCGTGACGGATGAGGCCTTCCGCGGAGCCGTCTCCGCCGCGATCGGCCGGATCCGGGCGCAGGCCGACGTCGAGAAGGTCGCCGGCTACACCGATCCCGACGCCTCACCGGCCCTGGTCAGCACCGACAAGCACGCCACGTACGCGGCCGTCTACCTCAAGGCCGGCGGCGAGGACGGCAAGGCCGCCGCGTACCACCGGCTGGAGCCGGACCTTGCCGCTCCCGGGCTGGAGACCGAGGTCGGCGGGTTGGTGGCCTTCACCGATCAGGCCAATGAGCAGACCAAGAAAGACATCACGCGGGCCGAGATCTTCTCGCTGCCGGTGCTGTTCGTGCTGCTCGTGCTGATCTTCCGAGGCCTGATCGCCGCCCTCTCGCCCCTGCTCGTGGGAGGCATCGCGATCCTCGGCGCGTTCGTCGCGATCCGGGGGCTGACCTACCTCACCGACATCTCGGTCTTCGCGATCAACGTCATCACCCTGCTAGGGCTCGGCATGGCGGTGGACTACTCGCTGTTCATCGTCAGCCGCTTCCGCGAGGAGCTGGCGCGGGGCAACGACGTGCCCACGGCCATCCGCATCACAGTGGCGACGGCCGGCCGTACGGTCATGGTCTCGGGCCTGACGATCGTCCTCGCGCTCTCCAGCCTGCTGATCTTCCCGCAGCCGTTCCTCGGCGGCCTGGCCATCGGCGGCATGGCCGCCGTGCTGATCGCGATGCTCGCCGCGCTGACGGTCCTGCCCGCGGTGCTGTCCGTGCTCGGCCACCGCATCGACAAGCTGCGCATCCCGCTGCCGCAGCGCCGGCGTGCCGACGAGGCCGCCGGGGCCTGGGAGCGCCTCGCGCGCAGCGTCATGCGGCGTCCCGTCCTGTACGTCGTCGGCGTGCTCGTGGTCCTCGCGGCCTTCGCGGCGCCGTTCCTGCGGGTCGAGTTCGGCGGCTTCGACGAGCGCGTGCTGCCGCCGGGCAGCGCCGCCCGGGTGGTGGGGGAGCGGCTCGCCGCGGAGTTCCCCGGTGGCGGGCAGGACCCGATCTCGGTCTTCGTCCAGGGACCCGCCGGCGACCTGGCCCAGCGCATCGCGGCGCTGCCGGACGTCGGTGGCGCCACCGTCACCGCCCAGCGCGACGCCGCCTCGCTGATCACGGTGACGTACCCGCCGGACCTGCCGAACGCCGACGCCCGGCGGATCGTCTCCGGCATCCGCGACCTCGCCCCGCCCCCGGGCGCCGAGGTGCTGGTCGGCGGGCGGCCCGCGATCGACCTGGACCTGCTGGAGAGCCTCGCCGCGCGGCTGCCGTACATGGCGCTGATCATGGCGGTCGCCACGATCGTGCTGCTCTTCCTCGCGTTCGGCTCGGTGCTGCTGCCGATCAAGGCCGTGCTGATGAATGTGGTGTCGATCGGCGCGTCGTTCGGGGTGGTGGTCTGGATCTTCCAGGAGGGCCACTTCGAGAACGTGCTGCGCTTCGAGTCGACCGGCTACATCGAGCCCAGCAACATGATCCTCGTGCTGGCCGTGCTCTTCGGGCTGGCCACCGACTACGAGGTGTTCCTGCTCTCGCGCGTCCGCGAGGAATGGGACCGCACCGGCGACAACACCGCCTCCGTCGCGACCGGCCTGCAGTTCACCGGCGGCATCATCACCGCGGCCGCGCTGCTGCTCATCACCGTCGTGGCGGGCTTCGCCACCGGCGGCGTGACGGTCATCAAGACCATCGGTGTCGGCATGATCGTCGCGATCGTCGTGGACGCGACGCTGGTCAGGGCGCTGCTGGTCCCGGCGACGATGCGGCTGCTGGGTCGCTGGAACTGGTGGGCACCGGGCTTCCTGAGCCGCTTCTACGCCCGGTACGGGATCCACGAGACGCCGGAGCCGCCGGCGCCTGCGGAGCAGCGGCAGTCCGTGCCCGCCTGAGCCGCTGGTACGCGCTCGCGCTCTGGGTGGCGGCGAACCCGGCGAGCACGATGACGTGGAACAGGTAGAGCCACAGGCCCACCGCCACCGTGCCGCCGATCTCGGTGAACCCGCCGAACGGCGCGCCCAGGTCCAGCGGCAGGGAGCAGAAGAGCACGAAGCCGTGCAGGAACCCGGAGAGGTTCGCGGCGGTGAACGAGCCGACCAGTGTCGTCGCCAGCCACTCCGGCCGCCCGGGCGCGACACCCCGGTAGACCCAGATCACCACGGGCGTCAGCACGAGCCAGGCGGCCAGGAACGACAGGATCACGCCGGCCACCGCGTACCAGCCGCCGCGGACCCAGAGGCCGCTCGTCACCGGCAGGGCCAGGAACAGCGACAGCAGCAGCGCGGGCGCGGCGGCGAGCAGCGGCAGCCAGAGCAGCCGGCCGCGCCAGCCGACCAGGGACTCGCCCGGGTCCCGCAGGCTCACGAACGCGCGGCGCAGGCCCTCGCCGTACAGGGTGGCGGGCAGCAGGCTGGCCAGCGCGAGCCAGGGCGTCAGGTGCAGGCCCGCCTCGATGAGGCGCTCGAGGGCGTTCGGGGCGCCGATCGCGTCGGGCAGGGCGTCGATCGTGCGGCCGGTGAGGCGGCGTACCCGGTCGGCCCCGGCGATCAGCCCGGTGATCCAGATGGCCAGCAGCGCCACCGGCACCACGGCGATCCCGGCGTAGAACGTCACCGCGGCGGCGTGCAACGCGAGGTCACGCCCCTGCAGCGGCCGGAACGGGGCGGCCAGCAGCCGGCGTAGTCGTCGCATTCTTCTGACATACCCATTCGACCGCTACGATCCCGCACCATCCACTGCCCGCAGCGGGAAGGCATCATGTCCCTGTCCTTCAGCGCCGAGCCGGACGCGCGGCAGATCGCCGAGGCGGTCCGGCATGTGGCGCGCCGGCGTTTCCTGCCCGCCCGGCTGCTCGCCCTGCCCCTGCTGGTCATCGGGATGACCGGCTACTTCGGCTTCGGCCTGTCGTTCCTCGCGCTGCTGGCCGTGCTCGCGCTGATCTTCAGCGTGCTGGGGCCCGAGGTGGTGATCCGCCGCATGACGCGGGAGGGCGTACGGCTGCTGGCCCGTCCGACCCTCTACCACTTCGACGACGACCGGTTCGGCTTCGCCACCGACCTCGCGCGGACGGAGGCGGTGTGGGAGCTTCTGAGTGCGTACGACGAGCTCCCCGGCCTGATGGTCGTCCGCCTCGGCAAGGAGCAGTTCTTCCTGATCCCGACCGCCGGGCTCGAAGAGGACCGGCTGATGGAGTTGCGAGACCTGCTGGACGGGGCGGTCTTCCGGGCCCGGAACCGGCCCGGCCGGCCCGCATCGCCCGGCGGGCAAGGCTGAGCGCCGCGGGCGTGCGGGCGTCCGGGAAGATGGCAGGCATGCGTGAGCTCGTCCTGCTCGGTTCCACCGGTTCCATCGGTACCCAGGCCATCGACATCGTCCGGCGCAACCCCGACCGGTTCCGGGTCGTGGCGATCGGTGCCGGCGGCGGCAATGTGGCGCTGCTCGCCGCCCAGGCGCTGGAGCTGGGCGTCGACGTCGTGGGGGTGGCGCACGCCAGCGCCGTGCAGGACCTGCAACTGGCGTTCTACGCCGAGGCGCAGAAGCGGGGATGGGCGACCGGCGGCTTCAAGCTGCCGAAGATCGTGGCCGGCCCGGACGCCATGACGGAGCTCGCACAGTGGCCCTGCGACGTCGTGCTCAACGGGGTGGTCGGCAGCCTCGGGCTCGCGCCGACGCTGGCCGCGCTGAACGCCGGCCGTACGCTCGCGCTCGCCAACAAGGAGTCCCTCGTCGCCGGCGGCCCGCTGGTCAAGGCTGCGGCGACGCGGCCGGGGCAGATCGTTCCGGTCGACTCCGAGCACTCCGCGCTCGCCCAGTGCCTGCGCGGCGGCACCGAGCGGGAGGTGCGCCGGCTGATCCTCACCGCCAGCGGCGGGGCGTTCCGCGACCGCCGGCGTGAGGAGTTGACGAACGTCACCCCGGAGGAGGCGCTCAAGCACCCCACATGGGACATGGGCCCGGTCGTCACCATCAACTCGGCGACGATGGTGAACAAGGGGCTCGAGGTGATCGAGGCGCACGAGTTGTTCGGCGTCGCGTACGACGACATCGAGGTGATGGTGCACCCGCAGTCGGTGCTGCACTCGCTGGTCGAGTTCGCCGACGGCTCCACTCTCGCCCAGGCCAGCCCGCCCGACATGCGCCTGCCGATCGCGCTCGCCCTGGCCTGGCCGGACCGCGTTCCCGGGGCCGCCGCGGCGGTGGACTGGACGCTCGCGCACAACTGGGAGCTGCGCCCGCTCGACACCGAGGCGTTCCCGGCGGTGGAGCTGGCCAAGGAGGCCGGCCGGGCCGGTCGCTGCCGCCCGGCGATCTACAACGCCGCCAACGAAGAGTGTGTGGCCGCGTTCGTGTCCGGTCGGCTACCTTTTCTGGGCATCGTCGAGACCCTGTCGGCGGTGCTCGCGGCGGCTCCCGGATTCGACGAACCGAGTACGGTCGAAGAGGTGCTGGCCGCGGAGGCGTGGGCGCGGGCCCAGGCACAGCGGATGATCGCTACTGCGGCTGAAGGAGCCTGATGCTGTACTGGTTGGGGGTAGCGGCGTTCGCGCTCGCCATCTTGATCTCGGTGAGCCTGCATGAGCTGGGCCACATGATCACGGCCAAGCGGTTCGGCATGAAGGTGACGAAGTATTTCGTCGGGTTCGGCCCGACGATCTTCTCGTTCAAGCGCGGCGAGACCGAGTACGGCCTCAAGGCCATCCCGCTCGGCGGCTTCTGCAAGATCGTCGGGATGACGCCGCAGGACGACGACGTCGAGCCGCAGGACCAGCCGCGGGCCATGTGGCGCTTCCCGGTGTGGAAGCGCACGGTCGTCATGTCGGCCGGCTCCATCACGCACTTCCTGCTCGCGATCGTCGCGACCTGGTTCGCGGCCGTCTTCGTCGGCCTCCCCAACCCGGACCTGCCGCAGACCGCCGCCGAGGAGCGGGCCATCCCGGCCAAGATCTCGGTGGGTGAGTGCGTGCAACTGGTCATCACCGACCAGCAGGGCTGCTCGCCGACCGACCCGCAGGCCCCGGCGGCCGCCGCCGGCCTCAAGACCGGCGACGTGATCACCCAGGTCGGCGCCACGCCGATCCAGAACTACGGCCAGCTCACCGACACGATCCGGTCGCTGCCGCCCGGCGAGGTCACGTTCGCGTACACCCGCGACGGCGTCGCCGGCACGGCCACCGTGAAGCTCCTCGCCGCGCAACGGGCGCCGCTCGACGACCCGCGGGGCGAGGTCAAGCAGGTCGCGGTCGCCGGCATCGGTCCGCGGCTCGACATGCCGGGACTGGTCACGTACGGGCCGGTCGACGGCGTCGGCGCCAGCTTCGACTACGGCTGGAGCCTGGTGAAGGCGTCGTTCGCGGCGATGAAGCGCATCCCCGAGAAGATCCCGGCGCTGTGGAACTCGATCACGGGCGAGCAGCGCGACCCCGACACCCCGATCAGCGTGGTCGGCGCGAGCCGGCTGGGCGGCGAGGCGATCGAGGCCGGCGTGCCCCAGGTCTTCCTGATGATCTTCATCTCGCTGAACGTGTTCATCGGGTTGTTCAACCTGCTGCCGCTGCTGCCGGTGGACGGCGGTCACATCGCCATCGCCTGGTACGAGCGCGCCCGGTCGTGGCTCTACGCTCGACTCAAGAAACCCGACCCCGGCCGCGTCGACTACTACAAGCTCATGCCGTTGACCTACGCCGTCATCCTGATCGGCGGCGCGTTCACGCTGCTGACGATCACCGCCGACGTCGTCAACCCGATCTCGATCTTCTCCAGGTGAGTGTGAAATGACCGCAGTCAGTCTCGGTATGCCGGCCGTACCTCCGCCGCCGCTCGCGCAGCGGCGGCAGAGCCGCCAGATCAACGTCGGCGGGGTGCTGGTCGGCGGCGGCGCCCCGGTCAGCGTCCAGTCGATGACCACCACGCTCACCGCTGACGTCAACTCGACGCTGCAGCAGATCGCCGAGCTGACCGCGTCCGGCTGTCAGATCGTGCGGGTCGCGGTGCCCTCGCAGGACGACGTCGAGGCGCTGCCGGCGATCGCGAAGAAGTCGCAGATCCCGGTGATCGCCGACATCCACTTCCAGCCCAAGTACGTCTTCGCCGCGATCGACGCGGGCTGCGCGGCGGTCCGGGTCAACCCCGGCAACATCCGCCAGTTCGACGACAAGGTGAAGGAGATCGCCAAGGCGGCCTCCGACGCCCGCATCCCCATCCGCATCGGCGTCAACGCGGGCTCCCTGGACAAGCGGCTGCTCGAGAAGTACGGCAAGGCGACCGCGGAGGCCCTTGTCGAGTCGGCGCTGTGGGAATGCTCGCTCTTCGAGGAGCACGGCTTCCGCGACATCAAGATCTCGGTCAAGCACAACGACCCGGTCGTGATGATCCGCGCGTACCGCCAGCTCGCCGAGCAGTGCGACTACCCGCTGCACCTCGGCGTCACCGAGGCTGGCCCCGCCTTCCAGGGCACGATCAAGAGCGCGGTGGCGTTCGGCGCGCTGCTCGCCGAGGGCATCGGCGACACCATCCGCGTCTCGCTGTCCGCCCCGCCGGTCGAGGAGATCAAGGTCGGCCAGGCCATCCTCGAATCCCTCGGCCTGCGCGAACGCGGCCTCGAGATCGTCTCCTGCCCGTCCTGCGGCCGCGCCCAGGTCGACGTCTACACGCTGGCCGAGCAGGTCACGGCGGCCCTCGAGGGCTTCCCGGTCCCGCTGCGCGTCGCCGTGATGGGCTGCGTCGTGAACGGCCCCGGCGAGGCCCGCGAGGCCGACCTCGGCGTCGCGTCCGGCAACGGCAAGGGCCAGATCTTCGTGAAGGGCCAGGTCATCAAGACCGTGCCGGAATCGATCATCGTGGAGACCCTGGTCGAGGAGGCGCTCCGCCTGGCCGACGAGATGGGCGCGGAACTGCCGGAAGAGCTCCGCGAGCTGCTGCCCGGCCCGCAGGTCACGGTCCACTGACCAAGCCCTTTCTCAGGTACGGCGCGACGGGCCCGACAACCGCAACACCGTGCCGGGCCCGCACACGGACTGTGACCGGCTACCCGCCGCGCGCCCGCCTCTCCGCGGGCGGGCGGCGTCTGCCGGGCTGGTCGGGTGGCGGGTTCCTCGTGCGGGTTGGGCGGCGGCCTTCCCGTGCCGCTGGGGTGGCGCTTTCCCAGCCAACCGATGCGATCCCCGCGCACCAGCATCGCCCCCGTGCCGCCTCTGCCGGGCGGGGCCGCGGTCAGCCGGTGCAGGCGGAGCCGCCCTGCTGGGCGAGCGCCTCGTCCGGCCGGTCGGTGGTGAGCGCGTCCGCCCCGTACGAGCGGGCTCTGCTCCAGTTCGCGGGCACGTCCAGGCTCGGATCGTCCGTCGTCCACGTGGAGACCTTGAGCCCGTACGAGTGGTAGTAGTCCACGTACGCCACCGAGCGCACCTCGCCGATCGGGACCGCGTACGCCACCGCGCCCATCGCCTTCAGTGAGTCTCCGGTGCGCATGAAGCCGGACGCCGGGCGCTCGAGCAGGTAGTACGTGAGGTCCGGGTACCAGCCGCGCATCGTCCGCAGCCCCGTCTCGCTGTTCGCCATCCACACGATCCGGTTCCGCATCTGGAACTCGGGCCGGTCCAGGTATCCGACGAACGAGTCCGCCTGCGCCCGCGTCGGCGTCACCTTCACGTCCAGCAGCAGCTTGACGCCCGCCTTCTTCGCCGCGTCGAGGAACTCGTACGAGTACGGCGGCCGGACCTTCGGCGTGCCGTCCGCGTTGAAGCCGCCGTACCGCGGGTCGGTCTTCCAGGGTGCGTAGTCCGCGGCGCTGAGCTTCTGCAGATCGGGCATCCACAGGTCCTGGACGCGCCCGGTGCCGTTCGTGGTCCTCGAGACGTCCTCGTCGTGCATCGCGAACGCGAAGTTGCTCTTGTTGAACCGGATGTCGATCTCGACGGTGCCGACGCCCAGCGACCTGCCGACGGCGATCCCGGGAGCCGTGTTCTCCGGCGCGTGGCTGCCGCCGGTCTTGTGCGCGATCACGGCCGGACACGACACGGCGACCGCGGTGGATGCGCGGCCGCTGTGCGTGGACGGGTGGGCTGCGGCGGGGGCGGATGGGAGGGCCAGGACGGTGGGGACGGCGGCGGCCAGCAGGACCTTGTGGGTTGCGGACATGACATCAGTGGGACCGATGCTCACGAATGATGGGTTTACGGGATATGACCGGCTCCCGGCAAGAGGTGGAAGCTCATCGATCGGTTCACGACGCTGGGCGGGGCCGGCGGTCCGTGCTGTGTGCTGGTGGGGGACGGTGATGCGGTTGTCGGGTCCGGTGCGCCGTACCTGGAAAAAGGGCGCACCGAAACGGTGCGCCCTTCCCCCGATGGGTTTGCCGGCAGCTCACTCGCTGTCGGCGAGGATCGCGTAGAGCTTGCGCTTGGTCTCGTTGAGCACCTCGAGGGCGCGCTGGCGCTGCTCGGGGGTGCCGCTGAAACCGACCTGGCGCAGGGCGCTCATGATCCCGACCGCCGCGTCGCGGAAGTCCTGGACCTGCGACATCGTGTCGTCGCTGAACTGGGCCCACGGCGGATTCTCCGCGGCCGTCTGCGCCTCGGCGCGGCCGGCCTCGGTGAGCGTGAAGCGCTTCCGGCCGCCGGTCGCCTCCGCCTCGATCAGGCCCTCGTCCTCCAGCAACTGGAGGGTCGGGTAGACCGAACCGGGGCTCGGACGCCAGATGCCGCCCGTGCGGCTCTCCAGCTCCTGGATCATCTCGTAGCCGTGCATCGGACGCTCTAGCAGGAGCGCGAGCAGGGCGGGACGGACGTTGGGACGGCTGCCGCGGCCGCCGCGGCGATGGCCGTGACCGCCGGGGCCCGGGGGTCCCCAGCCCGGGCCGCCGCCGAAGCCGCCGGGACCGCCCTGGCCGAAGGGGAACCCGGGCGGGAAGCCGAAGCCCCGCATCCGGCCCTCGTGCAGACGACGCATGTGTTCGTGCCTCATGACTATCTCCGATCTGTTGTCGATAGTTAGACGATATATCGCCAACGTGTCGGCGACAAGGCCCCGCCCAAAGTTGCCGGGGGAGCGCCGGGTGTGCGGGCCGTGGGATCTGGCAATCTGATAGCTGTGCTGACGGTGCCGATTCGCCAACTCGGTGAGCCCGAGCGGGCCACGGTCGAGAAGATCCTCGACCAGGACCCGTACGCCGGCGCGCAGATCGCGGAGCGCGTAGCGGCCCACGGGCTGAACTGGTGGCGCTCCGACGGCCGCATCTACGGCTACGGCACCGGGCGGCGGATCGAATCGCTGTGCTGGTCAGGCGCGCACCTGGTGCCGGTCTGCGCGACCCCGGCAGCGGTCTCGGCCTTCGCGGACCTGCTCGGCGCCGACCCCCGCATCTGCTCGTCGATCATCGGCCGCTCGGACGCGGTCCTCGACCTCTGGAACCGCCTCGGCGGCCACTGGGGCCCCGCCCGCGACGTACGCCCCCACCAGCCCCTGCTCGTCGCCGACCGCGAAGCCCCGATCGCCCCGGACCCCGAGGTGCGGCTCGTGGCGCCGGACGAGGTCGACCAGCTCTTCCCGGCGGCCGTGGCCATGTACACCGAGGAAGTGGGCGTCTCACCGCTGCTGGACGATGGGGGCAGGGGATACAGGCGCCGGATCGCCGAACTGGTACGGGGCAAACGGGCGTACGCGCGGTTCGTCGGAGACCGAGTGATCTTCAAGGCGGAGCTGGCCATCGTGACGCGGCGGACCACCCAGGTCCAAGGGGTGTGGGTGGACCCGGAGTACCGAGGCCGAGGCATGGCAGCGGCGGCGATGTCGGCGGTACTGCACGACGCGCTGCACCGGGTCGCGCCTACGGTGAGCTTGTATGTGAACGACTACAACACTGCTGCTCG
Organism: Nucisporomicrobium flavum; assembly: GCF_016464385.1. Lineage (GTDB taxonomy): Bacteria > Actinomycetota > Actinomycetes > Mycobacteriales > Micromonosporaceae > Actinoplanes > Actinoplanes flavus_A. The sequence goes on from NZ_JADMLH010000004.1 coordinate 483,370, forward strand.
GCGGGTTTACGCGCGGTGCGGGTTCGTGCAGTGCGGGAGCTTCGCGACGGTGTTGTTCTAGCTGACGAGGTCCGTTCTCGGCGGGTGGCGGTCGTGCGGGCGGTGGGTTTGCGGCTTTATGTGCGGCGGGTTAGCGGCCGTGCGGACGGCGGGTCGGTGGCCGTGCGGACGGCGGGTCGGTGGCCCGGCGGGTCGGTGGCCGTGCGTGCGGCGGGCGAGCGGCCTCGCGCGGTAGATGAGCGGCCCGGCGGTTGGCGGGTCAGCGGCCCGGCGGTTGGCAGGTCAGCGGCCCAGCGCGGCGATCAGGCTGGTGAGCGCCTTCGGGCCGCCTTTCTCCAGCTCAGGCGTGCCGATGAGCGCCATGACCGGCACCTTGACCCCCGCGTCGCTGTAGCGCTGCACATGGTCGCGGCACTGTTCCGGTGAGCCGTGCACGATGAGCTCGTCGATCACCTCGTCCGGGATGGCCGCGAGCGCCGCCTTCCGGTCACCCGCCGCCCACGCGGTCCACATCGGAGCCAGCGCCGGCTCGCGACCCAGCCACCGGTGAAACTCCAGGTACGCCGGAACCGTCAGGTACGCGGCGATCATGCGACGTCCCACCGCCCGGGCGTACGCGGCATCCTCCGTCGGGCACACGAAGATGCGGGCCACCACGTCGAAATCGGGGTTGTCCGTCTTCGCCTCGCCCAGGACCTGCGCCACGTCGGTGGCGGCGAGCCAGTTGAGGATCACCCCGTCCGCCTCGGCCGCGGCCAGCCGCAACATCCCGGGGCGCAGAGCGGCCAGCAGGATCTGGGGCGGAACCGCCGGCGGCCGTTCGAGCCGGAAACGCCGAACCTGGAACGTTTCGTACGCCTCATCCACGGTCTGCCCGGCCAGCGCGGCGCGAAGGAAGCGGAGCATGTCACGGCTGCGGGCGTACGGCCGGGTGAACTCGGCCGCATTCCAATCACCGACCACCACCGGCGACGAGGAACCGATGCCCAGCTGGAAACGCCCGGGAGCGACATCGGCAAGAGCCGCCGCGGTCATCGCCAACAGGCCGGGGCCGCGGGTGAAGACGGGCGTGATGGCGGTACCGAGGCGGGCCGCGGGCTGCCAGACGGAGGCGAGGGTGAGCGGCGTGAAGGCGTCGGTGCCGTTCACCTCGCTCGACCAGAAATCGGTGAATCCGGCGTCGGTCAGCGCGGCGAGAACCGCGGCATGGTCGGCCAGCGGAACCCCGCCGAGCGGAACGGTCATGCCCCATCGCGTCACCATGACTTGATCCTGCCTTGCGCGTCGGGGCCGGGTCCAGCGTGCCGTGGATCGTGGGCGGGGTCTTGGCTTGGTTTGGCTGGCGGTGGGGTTCGGGGCGGCGCCTCTCGGGTGGGGTGGGGGTTCGGGGCGGCGCCTCTCGGGTGGGGTGGGGGTTCGGGGCGGCGCCTCTCGGGTGGGGTGGGGGTTCGAGGCGACGCCGATTCGGAACGGGTTCTCGCCGGAGAAGCCAGCCGTAGCGGCGGCTTTCTTACGGCTTGAAGCGGCCCTTCCGCGGCCGTTGACGCCGACCGCCGGCAAGCGACCGTCGTCGAGACGGCGTACAAGTCGGGCAATTGACGCGTCAGTGAGAGGTCGGACGGTGAGGTGGGCCACCTCGGCGTGCATCTATGGCATGGTCGGGTAAGTATTTGTACTGACCAGTCAGTGCAGAATAGGTACCCATCATGACGGTTCTGACCGTGACCGCAGCGGGAGTCCGCGACCGCCGCCGTTGGCTCTTCCAAGACCTGAACGTCACCGCTTCGGCCGGCGACATCGTGGCGATCGTCGGGCCGCCGGGCAGCGGCCGCACCACCGTGTTGTTGGCGCTGGCTCAACGCTTCCGGCTGTCGTCGGGCCGAGTGGAGTCGTCCGGTACGGCCGCGCTCGGTCATGTGCCTGGCGTGTCGGAACCCGAATCCGTCCTGACCGTTGCGGAGCACGTGCGCGAACGAGCCCTCCTCGCCGGTCGACGCCGAGCGGGCGATGTGGCTTTGCGCGGGCTCGACCCGGAGCTGCGGGGCTTTGCGCTCAGCCCGTACCAGAAACAGATCCTCGGGATTGTTCTGGCGCAGATGACGCAGCCGCAGATCGTCGCGCTCGATGCGGTGGATGAAGGTCTGGATGCGGGGGAGCGGCAGGCGCTGTGGGCGTTGATCGACGAGATGGCCGCTGCCGGGACGACGGTTCTCGTGACGGCCCGCGAGGTGGACGAGGCGCGGGCGTCCACGGTGATCCGATTGGGAGAAGCCTCCGGGCAAGAGGCATTGAACGAGCCATCTTATGTGGATGGTCATGACGCACCGCAGTTGGCGACCGTGCCGGCCGATGCGCCGCCCACCGGGCCCGAAGCCGAGCCCGACACCAACCCGGAGGTCGAGCTCGCGACCGAGCCTGAGGCCGAGCTTGAATCCGAGCCAGAAGCCGAGCCAGAAGCCGAGCTTGGAATCGAGCCCGACGCCGAGCCAAGGTTCGAGCTCGCGATGGAGTCCAAAGCCGAGCCGAAGGTCGAGCTCGCGATGGAGCCGAAAGCCGAGCCGAAGGTCGAGCCTGACGCAGACACAGAGGCCGAGCGTGAAGCCGGACCCGAGGCCGAGCGAAAGGCTGAGCTTGAAGCCGATCCGAAGGCCGGCCCTGGAGCCGAGCCGGCAATCGCCTCGCCCGCTGAGCCTGTGGCCGTTCCGAAGGCTCGGGTCGCGCTAGCCGATGCGCCTGAGCCGGTACCCACAACCGCGGCGCCTACGACCGCGGCGCCTACGGCGGCGGCGCCTACGACGGCGGTGCTCAAGGCCTCGGATCCCACCAAGACTGCTGGAGAGACCAAGTGATCGGTTTGTCGAGCGTGCGGCTCGCGGGGTTCGAGCTGCGGCGTTTTCTGCGTGGCCGGCTCACCGCCGCCGCCCTGGTCGTCATCTGTGTGATTCCGCTGCTGTACGGCGCCCTCTACCTGTATGCGTTCTGGGATCCGTACGGGCGCCTCAACCACATTCCCGCCGCGCTCGTTGTCGAGGACACGGCCGCGACCGCCAGTGATGGCACGAAGGTGCATGCGGGGCAGGATCTCGCCGATGAGCTGGTGCGGCGGGAAGTTTTCGACTGGCACGTGACCGACGAGAAGAGCGCCGAGAAGGGGCTTGCCGACGGCCGGTATCAGCTGTCGCTGCGCATTCCGCGTACGTTCTCGACGAATCTGACCACCGGGCCGGACGCCGATGCCGCTCCGCGGGCTGCCGAGCTTGTCGTCGTCAACGATGACGCCACCAACTACCTGTCGGGCATCTTCTCGCGTACCGCCTTCGAGGAGGTTCGGGCAGCTGCGGCGCAGAGCGCTCAGTCCGGATACTTCGACAAGATGCTGATCGGTTTCACGGACTTGAAGCAGCAGACCGGCAAAGCGGCCGACGGCGCGCGCAAGCTCGACGGCGGGCTCACGGATGCGCGGAAGGGAGCCGGTCAGCTTCAGGCAGGTCTGGCCGACGCTGAGGAGGGCGCGGGCCGGCTGTCCGGCGGGCTCGGATCCGCCGCGCAGGGCGCCGACGATCTCGCCGACGGATTGGCCGCGCTGCAGACCGGGGCTGCCCAGCTGGCTACCGGCACGCAGCAGGCCGCAGCCGGTGGCCGGCAACTCGCGAACGCCGTGGATGCCGCCGCCAACCGGGTGGAGCCCGTGCTGCGGGACAACGCCGAGCTCATCGAGGACGCGGCGAATCAGGTTGCCCGCGGCGCCGACGTGTTGGCGGCCAACGTCAACCGGCTTGATGACGCCGCGGACGACGCCGTCCGTCATGCGACGCGGCTGCAGCGCTACCTGAACGGCCTGCCGGATGACACGCCGGGCATCGACCAGGCGCGCGCGTACGCGAAGGAGCTGGTCTCGGCGGCGAAGCGGGTGCAGTCCACGATCGACCGCGCCGACCTGAACGGGTTGAGCAAGCGGTTGCACACCGTGGCGGCCACTGCGCGAAAGGTGGCGGCGGCCGCGCCGCACCTGGCCGACGATGTTGCGGCTGCCCGGGCGAAGGTCGACGACCTCGCAGCCGGCCTCGGGGACCTTGCCACGGGCGCGCAGCAGGTCAGCGATGGCGCGTCCGACGCGGCGACCGGCGCGACGCAGCTGCGCGGCGGCATTTTCCAGCTTGCGTCGGGCGCGCGGCAGCTCGACAGCGGTCTCGGGACTCTGTCCGACGGCGGTCGCCAGCTCGCGACGGGATTGGGTGATCTGCAGAGTGGCGCCGCTCAGCTCGCGTCCGGGCTGCGGGACGGTGCCGGGCAGATCCCCTCGTACGGCGACGACCCGTCGGACCGTGCCGACCTGCTCAGCAACCCGGTGCAGGTCGACCGCACCGTGCGACACCCGGCCGGAACCTATGGCGTCGGCTTCGCACCGTACTTCCTGTCGCTCGCGCTGTGGGTCGGCGCGATGATCACTTACATGGTGATGCGGCCGCTGAACCGGCGTTACGTGGTGTCGGGCGCGCCCGCACATCGGGTCGCGTTCGCCGGGCTGCTGCCCGCGGTCGCGGTCGGGCTCGCGCAGGCCACGCTGCTCTTCCTGGTCGTGGTGTTCGGCCTCGGTCTGAGCCCACACAATCCGCTGCTCACGCTCGGTCTGCTTGCGCTGACGGCGACGGCGTTCGCCGCGATCATGCAGCTGCTGGGCGCGGCTCTCGGCCCTGCCGGGCGCATCGTCGCGCTGGCACTGCTGATGCTCCAGCTGACATCGTCGGGCGGCACCTATCCGGTGCAGACCACGCCGTGGTTCTTCCAGGCGATCCACCCACTCCTCCCCATGACGTACGTCGTGGAGGCGTTGCGCCACACGATCGACGGAGGGCCGACGGGTACGGTGGTGACCGGCGTTCTGGCGCTCCTCGCGTACGGCCTCGGCGCCCTGGCGCTGACGGTCGCGGTGGCTCGCCGCAAACGTCGGCTGACTCGAACGGACCTGCACCCGGAGCTGGTGATCTGACAACCGTGGACGGACGGACCCGCAGACGCGAGGACACCCGCCAGCGCCTGTACGAGGCAGCGGTGGAACTGATCGCCGAGCAGGGTTTCTCCGCCACGACGGTCGACGACATCGCCCTGCGCGCGAAGGTTGCCAAGGGCACGGTGTACTACAACTTCGCGTCGAAGACGGCGCTGTTCGAGGAGCTGCTGCGCCACGGTATCGGTCTGTTGACCGACGAGTTCCGTGCCGCCGTCGCCGGCCTGCCACCGCGGGAAGCCGTCGGGGCCCTCGTACGGGCGCAACTGGAATACATCCGGCGCTACCGAGCCTTCGCACAACTCCTCCTCTCCGAGATGTGGCGGACGAACCGCGAGTGGCAGCAGACCCTGGTGCTTCTCCGCGAACAGGCGATCGGCGTGATCGCGGAGACGGTGCAGGCCGGCGTGGACTCCGGTGACCTGCCCGCCGAGCTGGACGTGCGAGTGGCGTCGTCGGCGCTCTTCGGTGTCGGTCTGGTCGTGGCGGTGGACTGGCTGGTGTTCCAGCCGGACCGAGCTATCGAGGACGTGGAGCAGTCGCTGCTGGCGATCGTTCGCAGGGTGGCTTGACGCCGTGCCGGTGCGGAACCGGCCGACGAAGAAGGTCCAGGTGAAGACGCGCCGCCAGCGTTGGTGACTGGAAAGCGTGCGGCGGACGACGGACTGACCAGCACCGTGCGGCGGATGACGAACTGACCAGCACCGTGCGGCGGATGACGGACTGACCAGCACCGTGCGGCGGATGACGAACTGACCAGCACCGTGCGGCGCGCGCCGATCCGCGCGACCGGCGCGCCGACCAGCGCGACCGGCGCGCGCCGATCCGGACGGCTGGCGCGGGTCCACCCCTGCGGCCCTCGCCTCAGCCGGTCCCTCGACGCCGCCCGGAAGCCTGCTCGGCGGCGGTCACCCGACCGGCATCCCCGAGGCGTCTGAAGTGCTTCATCGGTTGGCGCCCGACAGCACGACGAGCAGGGGCACGACCCGTTCGCCCGGAACCGCGTAATGCCCGCGGGCGGAGGAGCGCAGCCATCCCGCGCTGACGAGCTGCTTGAGGTGGTGGTACACCTGCCCGGTCGTGCCCAGCCCGTCGTCGGCGGCGAGCTCTGCGGCCGTACGCGTGCCCTGAAGCACCCGGCGCAGCAGCAGGAGCCGGGCGGGATGGCCGAGCGCACCCAGCGTGCCCGCCCACTCCGACCAGTCGGCATCGAAGAGGTCGTCGACGGTTGTGCCCAGCTGCCAGTCGTAGTGCTCACCGGTCGGCAGGTCGACGGTGCCCGTGTAGAGCACCGCGCCCGAATTGTCCTCGCCGACCCGTTCCCGGAGGCCTTCCAGCGCCCAGTACATATCGGTGTGGTGCTTCGTAGCTGGCGGCTTCTCGTCGGTGATCTTGCTGATGAGATCCGCGAAGCGTCGCTCGAGGTCGGAGACGCGGCGCTCGAGGGGATTCGGTTCGGTCGGCGTCATGCCCTACACTTTTACGGAAGAACGTAATAACGTCAAGAGGGCCGTCCCGGAGAGCCAGCTCACCGCGACGATCAGCAAGATCCGCTCGAGGATGGCGCCGGTCAGGCCTCTGCCCACGAAGAGCATGGTCAGGCCCAGCGCGCCGCCCAGCGGGACGGTGAGGACGGTCGCGATGAGAGCGAGCCGTCGCATGACACGCGTGAAGAGGGGGGTGAGAGCGACAGTGAGCATGGCGCCGGCCAGTACGGCCATCCCGACGATGCTTGCTGCGGTGTGCACGACATCGCTGACCGTGGTGCGCTCGAAGGGTGGCAGGGGGCATTGGTCGGTGCAGGGCACGACGCCGGAGGTCGCGGCGAGCACTCCCGCGCTGCCCAGCAGCGCCAACAGCAGGCGGGAAGCGGGGCGCAGGGCTAGTCCGAGCAGTGCCACGCCGGCTGCAAGAAGAACCAATCCCCACCTGTACGCGGTCGCCAGCGGCGAAGCGGAGGTGCCGGCCTCGCTCACATATCCCTGCAGCCACGAGCCCGGCGCGGTCACCAGGGCGACGAGCATGATCAGGGCGCCTACGACGACCGCGAGAACGGCGGCGGCGCTCAGGGCGCGGCCCGCGTCGGTGCCGGTGGGGTCCATGCGGTCGGGCTCGGCGCCGCGGTCGGCCCCGGCTGGTCGGGTCGGCGCAGATGCCGGCGTCACTCCTTCGACGCGGGTGCGGGGGTGGTCACCCATGGGCGTGCGGGAGCAGGTGCTGCCCGGGGGTGGTGGGCCTCATGATCGCGAGCATGCGTTCCACGCTAGCGCCGGGATGGTGATCGAATGGTTGGGTGGCGCGGACCGTGGTGATCACCGGAGGCAGTTCGGGTATCGGCTTGGCGGCGGCTGCCGCGCTGGCCCGGGGCGGAGACGAGGTTGTGCTGCTCGGACGCAACCCCGAACGGCTTGCGCGGGCCGTCGACGTGGTCCGCGAGGCCGGCGGCCGGACCCCGGCGGCGTACCGGGCGGACTTCGCCGTGCTTGGCGAGGTCCGTGATGTCGGCGTGCGCCTGGCCGAGGAATACGGGCGGATTCACGTCCTCGTCAACAATGCCGGGCAGCTCACGTCGGTGCGCCGGCCGACCGTCGACGGCTTCGACCCGACCATGCAGACGAACCACCTCGCCGGATTCCTGCTCACGCATCTGCTCCTGGAGCCGTTGCGAGCAGCGGCGACCGAGGGGACGCCGGCTCGGGTCGTCACGACCGGGTCCGCGGCCGAGGTGTGGGGCACGCTCGACGTCGCGCGTCCTGGCCGGCGTCAGCTCAGCCGGTGGCTCGCGTACGGGGCCAGCAAGCAGGCCAACCTGTTGTTCACGATCGAGGCGGCGCGGCGGTGGGCGCCGTACGGGATCGTGCCGACCTGCTTCTTCCCCGGGTTGATCCGCAGCGGCTTCGGGCGGCGAAGTCCCGTCTTTTCGCTGGCCGGCACGTTGCCGCTGGTGTTCCGCAGTGCGGAGGAGGGTGCCGAGACCCTGGTGTGGCTGGCGAAAGATCCGGCTGGTCTGGTGCCGGGCGGGTACTTCGCGTGGCAGCGGCCGTTCGGGGCGACCGCACGGTCCACGGACGCCCGGCGCGCTCAGGCGCTGTGGGATTCGAGTCTGGCGGCGGTCGGTCTCGTCGAGAGCGGACAGCCGGGCAGGTAACGCCGCTCGCTGGGTGGCCGACGCCGGTTCGGCGCTCGTCATGTCCTGTCGGTGAGGCGCCGACGGAAGGGTGACCATGTCGGGCCATCGCCGGCATGGGGCACGGTGACGGAGGTGGTGCTGCTCGCGGGGCAGCTGGCGCCGGCCCGGTGGTCGCCCATGTCATGTCGGTGCGGCGTCCCGCCAGGGTGACTATGGCTGGCCACCCTCGGCGTGGGTCACGGCGACGAAGGCGAGCGCTCGGTGGTCGGGGAGGGGTAGTAGTTGGTGGTTGCGATGTCGGGGCGTGTCTGGGTCGGGATGTCCGCGTCGTCGTCGGGGGTGAGGGTGCCGCCCAGGTCGATGATGCGGCGGTGGGCGACCTCCAGGCGGTCCTCCAGCTTCACGATCCGGCAGGCCGCGGCGAGCGGCATGCCGTCGTTCAGGAGTTGCCTCACGCGTTCCGCCAGGAGCAGTTGGTGGCGCGAGTAGCGGCGGTGGCCGCCCCCGGAACGTTCCGGCTCGATGAGGCCGGCCGTGCCGAGGCTTCGCAGGAAGGCAGGTGTCACGCCGATCATGGCGGCGGCCCTGCCCATCGAGTACGCCGGGTAGTCGGCATCGTCGAACGGGGTGCTCATGGTGCCTTCCGGGGAGTCCTGCAGACAATCCAAGGCCCCGGCGGGTTACCGGGGCCTTGGCTGTTCAATTCTGCGCCGACCGTCGTCGGCAAGGCCTTACCGCCTGCGTGCCGCTAGCGGACGGCCTGAGTGTTGGGCATCGGCTGCGATCACCTCTCGTCGGGTCGGGGACGTGGCGATTTCGCGTTGCTGCGGTATCTCGTCCTCCTTAACCAACTCAGCGTCTGTGCCAGTTGCGTTGTCGGCTGTGCGTGCCGACAACCACGATCCTAGGCCCGTTCACTGTCAATTTCTAGACTCGCCGCTGTAGATTTTCTGGCGTGTTGAGTAGGGAATCGGCCTTCGCCGAGTAGGTGCCGGGGCGCTCCGCCGCGGCCCGGTAGGGCGAGGGTGGCGAGGCGTCTCAGGCAGGCGAGATCCGGTCGCTACAGGAGCGGGCGGCCCAGGCTGCGGGCGGCTCGTAGCTGCAGCAACCAGGAAAGTCGCAGCGACGGAGGGCGCGGCAGTCCGGCGGTCGCGACAGCGGCGGGCACGGTATCGCGCGGGATGCGGCGAAGGACCGGGCGCCGGGTGCGAGGCCACGAGGTCGGGTGCGGATTGCGCCGAGACGACGGCCGGGCGCGGGGTGCGCGGTGATGGGGCCTGGCGCCCGGTGTGCGGTGATGAGGACCGTGCGCGGGGTGCGCCGTGGTGACGATCGGGCGGCGAGTGCGGCGCTCGACGAGAGTGCGTCGTACCGGGTCGGGCCGCCGTACGAGGTAGGTGCGGCGGTGCGGGGCGGGCGCATGGCACGGCTGTCCGCCGTGTCGAGAGAGAGGTGACCGCGCCCCGCGCCGCCGCGGGATGGGAGCCGGTGTGGTGCTCCCCGGTGTTCGCGATGCCTGCCGAGGGCTCGCGCGCTTGCTCGTGCGCCGATCCGGGTGGTTCGCCCGGTTGCGCCGGTAGCGTCAGAACACCGGCAGGGACTTGCCTGATCGGCGGCGGGCTGTGCCGCGCCGCGCTTTCCGGTGCCCTGTCATGGGTACGAGTGTGCGGGCGGCGGACGGCGTGCGGCAACGCAATTAACACGGCTCATTGACGTGCGTAACACCAGGGGGAGATCATCACCGAACGGCGGTGGCCCAGGTCACAGCCGCCCCTCGGTCTAGGGAGCCTTCATGAGTGCCGACCCTGTACCCAGCACCGACGAAGAACGACTCGCTCAGCTCGGCTACCAGCAGGAACTGCACCGCCGACTGTCCGGCTTCTCGAACTTCGCGGTCTCCTTCTCCATCATCTCGATCCTCGCCGGCGCGATCACGTCGTACGGCATCGCCATGACCGCCGGTGGGCCGCTCGCCATCACCGTCGGGTGGCTCTTCGTCGGTGTCATGGTCACCTTCGTGGCCCTGGCGATGGCGGAGGTCTGTTCGGCGTACCCGACCGCCGGCGCCCTCTACTGGTGGGCCGCCGCGCTCGCGAAACGGAACAAGGCCGCCTGGGCCTGGTTCGTGGGCTGGTTCAACTTCCTCGGTGAGGTGGCCGTCACCGCCGCGATCGATTTCGGTGCGGCGATCACCACGTCCGCCTTTCTCAGCCTCACGTTCGACATGGAAGTCACGGCCGGGCGTACGTTCCTGATTTTCCTCGTCATCATCGTGGTGCACGGCCTGCTGAACACGTTCGGCGTCAGCCTGGTCCGGCTCCTCTCCGACGTCAGCGCATGGTGGCATCTCATCGGCGTCGCCGTCATCGTCGTTCTGCTCGCCGTCATTCCCGACAGTCACAAGCCGATTTCCGAGGTCTTCTTCGAGGTACGCAACGAGACGGGCTTCACGTTCGCCGGGGCGGGTGCTTACGCCGTACTCATCGGATTGTTGATGGCGCAGTACACGTACACCGGATATGACGCCTCGGCGCACGTAGCGGAAGAGACACACGATGCGGCGCGCGCAGCGCCGCGAGGAATCGTGATGTCCGTGGTGGTTTCCGTGATCGCCGGCTTCGTGCTGCTGGTCGCCATCACGTGGGCGATCCAGGACTACGAGGCGGAGCGTACGACCGATCTCGGGCTGCCTCCCGCGCAGATCTTCATCGACGCGGTCGGGCACGACCTCGGCACGTTCCTGCTGTTCATCTGCATGGTGGCGCAGTGGTTCTGTGGCATGGCATCGGTCACCGCCAATTCCCGGATGGCGTACGCGTTCGCTCGCGACGGCGCGTTGCCCGGGTCGCGGCTGTGGAAGCAGGTCAACCCTCGCACGGGTACGCCGACGAACTCGATCTGGCTCTGCGTCACGATCAGCACGATTCTGGTGCTGCCGTCGCTGTGGAACACCACGGCCTATCTCGCGGCGACGTCCATTGCGGTCATCGGCCTCTACATCGCGTACGTCGGCCCGGTGCTGTTGCGCCGGCTCAGTCACGATTTCCAGCCGGGACCGTGGAATCTCGGCCGCTGGAGTGCCCCGATCGGCTGGATCGCGATCGTGTGGGTCGTCGTCATCTGCGTGCTGTTCGTTCTGCCGACCGCGAGTCCCATCACCGCGTCGACCTTCAACTACACGATCGTCGCCGTGGTGGTCGTGGTCGGTGCGGCCACCGTGTGGTGGTTCGCCAGCGCCCGGAAATGGTTCACCGGACCGCGCCAGAACCTCCTGGAAAAGGCCGCCCACGGGGAGCAGACCATGCCCGCACCGCCTGAGTGATCGTGCTCACAGGGGCCGGGCACCCGCCCGGCCCCGAAGAAAATGTCGGTCCCCTGCGATAGGACATCACCCATGAACCTCGAGGACCTCGACGTCGCGGTCGACAACGGCACCATCGACACCGTCCTGCTCGCGCTCACCGACATGCAGGGCCGCCTGCAGGGCAAACGTCTGCATGGCCGCTACTTCGTGGACGAGGTCGTCCGGGGCGGCAGCGAGGGCTGCAACTATCTGCTCGCGGTGGACGTCGACATGAACACCGTCGACGGGTACGCGATGAGCTCGTGGGACAGCGGCTACGGCGACTTCGTCATGCGGCCCGACTTCACCACGCTGCGGCACGTGCCGTGGCTGCCCGGCACCGCGATGGTCCTCGCCGACCTCGAGACCACCGACGGCGAGGCGGTCTACGCCTCGCCGCGGCAGATCCTGCGCCGCCAGCTCGACCGCCTGGCCGAGCACGGGCTCACCGCCTTCGCCGGGACGGAGCTCGAGTTCGTGCTCTACAAGGACACCTACGAGCAGGCGTACGCGAAGAACTACCGGGATCTGATCCCGGCCAATCAGTACAACGTGGATTATTCGCTGCTCGGGACAGCACGCGTGGAGCCACTGCTGCGCCGCATCCGCAACGAGATGGCCGGCGCGGGCCTGGTTCCCGAGAGCGCCAAGGGCGAGTGCAACCTGGGTCAGCACGAGATCGCCTTCCGGTACGCCGACGCGCTGACCGCCGCCGACCACCACGTCATCTACAAGAACGGCGCCAAGGAGATCGCCGCGCAGGAGGGCATGGCGCTGACGTTCATGGCCAAGCCCAACGAGCGGGAGGGCAACTCCTGTCACATCCACTTCTCCTTGCGCGGGGAGGACGGCCGGTCCGCGATGCTGGGCGACGGGCCGGCGCACCTCTCGGTGATCGGCCAGCAGGTGCTCGCCGGGCTGCTCGCCACCATGCGTGAGTTCAGCCTGCTGTTCGCGCCGAACATCAACTCGTACAAGCGCTACCAGCCCGGCTCGTTCGCCCCGACGGCGTTGCGCTGGGGCGTCGACAACCGGACCTGCTCGCTGCGGATAGCCGGGCACGGCCAGGGCATGCGCGTGGAGAACAGGGTGCCCGGCGGCGACGTCAACCCGTACCTGGCCATCGCGGCGCTCGTCGCGGGCGCGCTGCACGGCATCGAGAACGAGCTGAGCCTCGAGGACGAGTTCAAGGGCAACGCGTACGACGACAGCAGCGCGCCCCGGGTGCCCACGACATTGCGGGATGCGATGGACCTGTGGGAACGGGGGCCGGTGGCGGCCGCCGCGTTCGGCGACGACGTGGTGGCGCATTACGCGAACATGGCGCGCGTGGAGCTGGCGGCGTTCGACGCCGCGGTGACCGACTGGGAGTTGCGGCGGGGCTTCGAGCGGATGTGACGGGTCGCGATGCCGGGGTCGGTCCGGGCGCGGCCGGCCGGCGGCTGACGCTGGGGCTGGGGCTGGGGCTGGGGCTGGGGCTGGGGCTGCGGCGTCGCGTCGGCGCTGGGACCTGCGGTGATGTTCGCCGGGGCGGGGCGGCGGGATGCCGCCGTCGTGTGATGATGCGCGAGGAGGTGGGGCGTGGACAGCTCTGATGTGATCAATCCTGCGACCGGGGCGGTGTTCACCGCCGTACCGGCGAACGGGGTTACCGAGACCGACGCCGCGATCGAACGCGCGCAGCGGGCCTTCATGTCGTGGCGGGAAGTGGCGCCCGGGGACCGGGCGCGGCTGCTGCGGCGTTTCGCTGCCGTGGTGGACGACCACATCGAGGAGCTGGCCGCGCTCGAGGTGCGCAACTCCGGGCACACCATCGGGAATGCCCGCTGGGAGGCCGGCAACGTCCGGGACGTGCTCGACTACTACGCGGGGGCGCCCGAGCGGTTGTCCGGGCGGCAGATCCCCGTGCCGGGCGGCATCGATGTGACGTTCCACGAGCCGCTCGGGGTCGTCGGGATCATCGTGCCGTGGAACTTCCCGATGCCGATCGCCGGATGGGGCTTCGCACCCGCACTGGCCGCCGGCAACACCGTGGTGCTCAAGCCGGCCGAGGTGACGCCGCTCACCGCGATCCGGCTGGGGGAGCTCGCCCTGGAAGCCGGGCTGCCCGAGGGAGTGTTCACCGTCATCCCCGGCAAGGGCAGCGTCGTGGGACAACGGTTCGTCGAGCATCCCGCCGTACGCAAGGTCTGCTTCACGGGGTCGACGCCGGTCGGGAAATCGATCATGGCGGGCTGTGCCGACCAGGTGAAACGGGTGACGCTCGAGCTGGGCGGCAAGAGCGCCAACATCGTGTTCGCCGACGCGGACCTGGAGCGGGCCGCGGCGACGGCGCCGGGCGGGGTCTTCGACAACGCCGGCCAGGACTGCTGCGCGCGGTCGCGGCTGCTGGTGCAGGAGTCCGTGTACGAGCGGTTCCTGTCGCTGCTGGAGCCCGCCGTGAAGGCGTTCCGGGTGCAGGACCCGGCGCTCGACACCGCGGAGATGGGGCCGCTGATCTCGGCCGCGCACCGGGACAAGGTCGCGTCCTACACCGGCGACGCCGAGGTGGCCTTCACCGGGGAGGCGCCCGGCGGCGACGGCTGGTGGTTCCCGCCGACAGTGCTGCTCGCGCGCTCCTCCAGCGACCGGCACTGGCGCGAAGAGGTGTTCGGGCCGGTGCTGTCGGTCATGCCGTTCCACGACGAGGCCGAGGCGATCGAGCTGGCCAACGACACCGAGTACGGCCTGTCCGGCTCGATCTGGACGCGCGACCTCGGGCGGGCGCTGCGGGTGTCGAGGGGCGTGCAGAGCGGCAACCTGAGCGTCAACTCGCACTCCTCGGTGCGCTACTGGACGCCGTTCGGTGGGATGAAGCAGTCCGGGCTCGGCCGCGAGCTGGGTCCCGACGCGCTGCTGAGCTTCACCGACGTCAAGAACGTGTTCATCTCGACGGACAGCTGAGAGGGTCGGCAGTGGAGCGTTTGCAGGATCGGATCGCCGTTATCACCGGCGCGGGCAGCGGCATCGGGCTGGCCACCGCGCGGCGGTTCGCCGCCGAGGGTGCCAAGGTGATCTGCGTCGACATCTCGGCGGATGCCGGTAAGGCGGTCGCCGACGAGGTGGGCGGCGAGTTCGTGGCGTGCGACGTCAGCGACGAGGAGTCGGTGCGCGCGCTGTTCGACGGGGTGGTGGAACGGCACGGGCGGGTGGACATCGCGTTCAACAACGCCGGCATCTCGCCGCCGGACGACGACTCCATCCTGGTCACCGGCATCGAGGCCTGGGAACGGGTGCTCAAGGTCAACACTACGAGCGTCTTCTTCTGCTGCAAGTACGCGATCCCGCACATGCAGCGCCAGGGCAAGGGCTCGATCATCAACACCGCCTCGTTCGTCGCGCTGCTCGGGGCGGCCACGTCGCAGATCGCGTACACGGCGAGCAAGGGCGGGGTGCTGGCGATGACCCGCGAGCTCGGCGTGCAGTTCGCACGGGAGGGCATCCGGATCAACGCGCTGTGCCCCGGCCCGGTCGCTACGCCGCTGCTCATGGACTTGTTCGCCAAGGACCCCGAGCGGGCGGCGCGGCGGCTCGTGCACGTGCCGATGGGACGGTTCGCCGAGCCGGAGGAGATAGCGGCGGCCGTCGCGTTCCTCGCCAGCGACGACGCCTCGTTCATGACCGCCGCCCAGTTCGTGGTGGACGGCGGCATCACCGGCGCGTACGTCACCCCGCTGTGATGCGTCCGGTCATCGGCATCACCACCTATGTGGAACCGGCCACTTGGGGGGTCTGGCACGACCTGCCCACCGCGCTGATCCCGCAGGACTACGTCGCCGCGGTGACCGCCGCGGGAGGCCGGGCCGTGCTCCTGCCCCCGGACGACCTCGACGCCGACGTGCTCGGCGTGCTCGATGGCCTGCTGCTCAGCGGCGGTGCCGACCTCGAACCCGAGCTGTACGGGCAGAGCCCCCAGCCGCTGACGGTCACTCGTCCCGAGCGCGATGCGGCGGAACTGCTGCTCGCCCGGGCGGCGCTCGGCCGTGACATGCCGGTGCTGGGCGTGTGCCGCGGCATGCAGCTGCTCACCGTCGCCGCCGGCGGCACGCTGCACCAGCACATCCCCGACGTGCTCGGCCACGAGGGACACCGCCCGGCGCCCGCCGTGTACGGGCACCAGGAGGTCGTGTTCACCACGGGCAGCCGGATCGCCGCGCTCATGGGCGAGGACCGCCGCGTTCAGTGCTACCACCACCAGGGCGTAGCGGATGCCGGGTCGCTCACGGTGACCGGGCGTACGGAGGACGGGCTGGTCGAGGCGGTGGAGGAGCCGTCGAGGACCTTCGTGCTCGGGGTGCAGTGGCATCCGGAGGTGGTGCGGGACAAGCGGCTGTTCGGGGCACTCGTCGCGGCGGCGAGGGAGTACGGGAGCCGGCGGTCCGGGTCGCAGCACTGAGGAGGCGTGCGGCAGGGAGTTCGCGGGCGGGCTCGCGGGGTCGGACGGTCTTCGGCAGCGGCGGTCCTGGGCAGCGGCGGAACGGGCTGGGGCGGCGGCGGGCGGCTACCGTGGGGAGGACCACCCGGGCCCTCGTTGGAGTGACGGGCTTGATCGCCGGCATCGAGAAGCGGCGATAATGGTGGAAACCCGACCGAACCCGCGATGCAGGTTCGCCGACGATGGCGTCGGTTGACGAGGCTTCGGGTCGGACGGCTCGCTCCGGGGCTGCTCAGCATGATTAGTGGGCCGGAGCCGGGTCATAGACATCATCGTGCCGGCAATGCCGTCGGCCTCGTACCTGTTGATGACCGCCGCCCGCCGGTGTGCCGGGGCGGGCCGGTTTCTGAGCCCTGGACTGCCACATTCGCCGGGAATCCCGCTCAGGCGCCGTACCCGCCGGCCGATAGCGAAGATCTGGAGACCCGAGGAGGATCGCCGCATGCGCAGGCCTTTGATCGGACTGACCTCGTACGCCGAGCACGTCACGTACAACGGCAACGACGTCATGGCCGGGATGCTGCCCATGTCGTACGTCAAGGCGGTGCACGCCACCGGTGGCCGCGCAGTCCTGATCACCCCCGATGATCCGGGCACCGACGTGCTGGAATCGCTGGACGGCATCGTGTTCGCCGGCGGCGGGGACATCGACCCGTCGCACTGGGGCGCCGAGCGGCATCCGGCCACCGAAGCCGATTCCGGGCGGGACGCCGCGGAGCTGATGCTGATGCGGGCGGCGCTGGAGGCCGACGTACCCGTGCTCGGTGTGTGCCGGGGCATGCAGGTGATGGCCGTGGCCACCGGGGGTTCGCTGCACCAGCACCTGCCCGATGTGATCGGCCACGACCGGCATCGGGCCGCCGCCGGCACCGACCCGCTCGCGGCGGACGCGTCGGCGTTCGGGCGGCACGACGTCGAACTGCAGCGTGGGTCGCGGGCGATGGCCCTGCTCGGCGGGCGGATCACGGTCAACTCGTTCCACCACCAGGCGGTCGACGACCCGGGGACGTTCACGATCAGCGGCTGGTGCCCCGACGACCGGGTCGTCGAGATCCTCGAGGCTCGGGACCGGGAGTTCGCGCTGGGCGTGCAGTGGCATCCCGAGCGCACGGGTGACCTGCGGGTCTTCGCCGCGCTGGCGCAGGCGGCCGCGCGCCGCGCGGGCCTCGGCACATCGGCCCTCGCCGCCTGACCCCAACCTGAGCCCCCCGCGCGGGCTTCGGCGCCCAAAACCGCGCTCCGCGCGAGACAGGTGGGGGACGCCGGAAAGGCGGGGGCGCGGGAAAGGCGGGGGCGCGGGAAAGGCGGGGGCGCGGGAAAGGCGGGGGCGCCGGAAAGGCGGGGGACGCCGGAAAGGCGGAGGCGCGTGGAAAGCGAGCGCCCCGCGAAACGACGCCCCGGTTCACACCGGGAAAGCCGCCTGGAAAGCGAGCCGCTCCTCAGCCCCACCGGCCAGATCCTGAACAAGGTCGTCCAGCGCCAGGAACGCCTCCCACGGCGCCCCGCCCAGATGCTCTGCCACCCGGGCCTCCAGCGACTCCACCCGCGCCCCTTTCCAGATCTTGTCCGCGAGGCTGACCAGCAGATCCTCCAGCCCCACCTCCGCCGCCTCCCACGACCCGTGCGTCGCCGCGAACCGGGCCAGGTGACTCGGCACGCCGTACCGGATCAGGAGGTCTCGGCCCGCCGCTTCGTGGCGGTGGCCGGGGCCGGTCAGTTCTTCGGGGTGCTGCACCTTGCCGATGTCGTGGGTGGCCGCGCCGAACAGCACCGCCGTCGTGTCGAACGGCAGGTCAGGGGTGCGCCGGCCGAGGCGGTCCGTGATGGACCAGGCGACGTCGTGGACCGCTCGGAGGTGGGCGCCGAGGCGGGGCGGGGCGTTCAGGTCGTGGAGGAGCTCCGCGGCCGTGGGCGGCAGGGGACGCAGGCCCGGTCGGGTGAGGGCCTGCTCGAGACCCGGGGTTGCCACGCGCGCAAGGGTAGCTACGGTTACCGTGCAGGTCTCGTTGGAACGGACACGTCCGGGAGGATGCATGGGCGGCGCCCTGCCGGAACGGCTGCGGACGGCGTTCGAGCGTGGCGGCGAAATGGGCGGGCGGATGCTCTCCCTGGACTGGTCCGCGACCCCGCTCGGCGAGCCGGCGCAGTGGCCGGCGGAGCTGGTGCACGCCGTGGCGACGATGCTCGCCTCCAAGGCTCAGATCGTCATCTTCTGGGGCCCCGACTACTGCGCGCTCTACAACGACGCCTACATCACCACGATGGGCAGCAAGCATCCGAGCCATCTCGCGCGGCCCGGGCGGGAGATGTGGGCCGAGATCTGGTGGCTGCTGCAGGAGTTGTTCGACGGGGTGGCCGCCGGCGACGAGTCCTACTACGCCGGCGATCACCCGTTCATGCTCGAACGGTACGGCTTCCTCGAGGAGACGTACTTCGACATCTCGTACGACCCCATCCGGAGCAGCGACGGCACGGTGACCGGCGTGTTCTGCATCGTCGGCGACACGACCCGGCGGGTGCTGGCCGACCGGCGGGTACGCACGCTGAGCCGGCTCGGGTCGCGGCTGGCGGACTCGCCCGATCAGGCGTCGCTGGGCCGGCAGGCCGCGCAGGTCCTCGGCGAGAACCCGGGCGATGTGCCGTTCGCGGCGCTGTACCTGGACGATCCCGCCGACGGCGGCGAGCTGGCCCTTGCCGGGGCCTGTGGCGTTGCCGCCGAGGCCCTGCGGCCGCTGGACGGCACGGTGCTGCGGACGGTGGAGGAGGTGATGCGCGCCGACCGGGCGGGGAAGCTGCCGGTGGCGCTGCTCACCGAGGAGCCGCCCGAGTCCGCGGCCGAGCAGGCGATGGTGTTCCCGGTGGGTGCCGGCACCAGCCGGGTCGGCGTGCTGGTCATCGGCATCAGCCGCTATCTGGCGCTGGACGACGCCTACCGGGACTTCGTGGATCTCGTCACGTCGCAGATCTCGCGCGCGGTGGCGAACCTGCGGGCGTACGAGCAGGAACGCAGGCGGGCCGCCCAGCTGGCGGCGCTGGACGCGGCGAAGACGAACTTCTTCTCGAACGTCAGCCACGAGTTCCGGACGCCGCTGACGTTGATCCTGGGTCCGCTGGAGGAGCTGCTCTCCGACCCCGTCCTGACCGCCGACCAGCGGGAACGGCTCATGCCGATGCAGCGCAACGGGCTGCGCCTGTTGAAGTTGGTCAACACCGTGCTGGACTTCTCGCGGCTGGAGTCGGGGCGGCTGCGCGCGGCGTACCGTCCGACCGATCTCGCCGATTACACCGCGCGGCTGGCCAGCACCTTCCGCTCGGCCGCGGAGCGGGCCGGGCTCGCCCTCGTGGTCGACTGTCCGCCGCTGACCCAGCCCGTGCTCGTCGACCGGGAGATGTGGGAGAAGATCGTCTTCAACCTGCTCTCCAACGCGGTCAAGTACACCGCCGCCGGTGGCATCACCGTGCGCCTTGCCGAGCGGGACGGCTCCGCGGTGCTGGAGGTAGAGGACACCGGCGTCGGCGTCAGCGCCGACGAGCAGAAGCTTCTCTTCGACCGCTTCCACCGGGTCACCGGTGCCTGGTCACGCAGCCACGAGGGTACGGGCATCGGCCTGGCCCTGGTCCGCGAGCTGGCCGAGCTGCACGGCGGTACGACCACCGCGCGCAGCGAGCTCGGCGTCGGCAGCACGTTCACGGTCACCGTCCCGTTCGGCGCCGCGCACCTGCCCGCCGACCGCATCGTCGACGAGCGCACGACGGCGTCGCCCGACGAGCAGGCCCGGCTGTACGTCGAGGAGGCGCACTGGTGGGTCGGCGAGCCCGAGCAGCCGGCGGCCGCCCCGGTGAGCCCCGGCGAGGTCAAGGACGCCCGGCGCGGGCGGGTGCTGCTGGTCGACGACAACGCGGACCTGCGGGATCACGTCGCGCGGCTGCTGACGCCGTACTTCGATGTCACGAAGGCCGTCGACGGCCGCGACGGCCTCGACCGGGCCCGGGAGGATCCGTTCGACCTGGTCCTGACCGATGTGATGATGCCGCGGCTGGACGGCTTCGGGCTGATCAAGGCGTTGCGCGCCGACGAGCGCACCCGCGACGTGCCGATCGTCGTGCTGTCGGCCCGCGCCGGCGAGGAGTCCTCGGTGGAGGGCCTGTCCGCGGGCGCCGACGACTACCTGGTCAAGCCGTTCTCGGCGCGTGACCTGATCGCTCGGGTGCGCGCGAACCTGGAGCTGGGCCAGCTCCGGCGGCAGATCATCAGCCGGCTGCGGGGCCTGGTCGACGCGGCGGCTGCGGTCAACACCGTACGGACGACGGCCGAGGTGCTCGATGTCGCCGCCCGGCACGTCCGCGGCATGACCTCGGCCGGCCGGGTGGTCGTGACCGCGCCCGGCATCCGCGCCGAAGTGGACGGCGGGGCGCCCTCCTCGGCGGAGCCGGACGCGGTGCTGGTGCTGCCCGACACTTCCGGCGCGCCGCTCGGTGAGCTCAAGGTCTGGTCGGGTCCCGACGGGGCGGCCGAGCCGGTGCTGCTGACCCAGCTGGCCCGCCTGATCGGCCTGCGGCTGGAGAACGCGCGGCTCTACGAGGCGGAGCACCGCATCGCCAGCACGCTGCAGCACAGCCTGCTGCCGCAGTCGCTGCCGCGGGTGCCGGGGGCCATCGTGGCGAGCCGCTACCTGCCGGGCAGCAGCGAGGCCGAGGTCGGCGGCGACTGGTACGACGTCATCACCGCCCCCGACGACCAGCTCGTCCTCGTGATCGGCGACGTGGTCGGCAAGGGGGTGCAGGCCGCCGCGGGCATGGGTCAGCTGCGGAACGCGCTGCGGGCGTACATCCTCGAGGGGTTCGACTGCGGGGAGGCGCTGACCCGGCTGAACCGGCTGGTGGACAACCTCGGCCGGCGCCAGTTCGCGACGGTGGTGTGCGTACGCTTCGACCCCCGTACCCGTGACCTGCGCTTCTCCGCGGCGGGCCACCCGTCGCCGGTGGTTGCCGCACCCGGCCGGGAGGGACAGTTCCTCTACACGAACGCGCTGGGGCCGCCCGTGGGGGCGCTCAGCGACTCGGAGTATCCGACGCTGCACACGAAGCTCGAGCCGGGCGACCGCGTGCTGCTCTACACCGACGGCCTGGTGGAGGACCGGCGGGTCGGCATCGACGCCGGCCTCGCCGAGCTGCGCGCCGACCTGGCGAAACCGGCCGACCACGTGGAGGACCTGCTCGACCACCTGCTCGGTAAGGCGGCCCGGCACACCCGCCGCGACGACATCGCCCTGCTGGCCCTGGAGGCCACGGACCCGCGCGAGTTCGTGCTGCGGTTGCAGGCCGACCCGACCCGGCTGAGCGTGCTGCGCCGGCGGCTGGAGGACTTCCTCACCGCCAACGGCGTACCGGAGAACGACGTCTTCGATCTGCTGGTGGCGGTGTCGGAGGCGGCGGCGAACGCCATCGAGCACCCGATCGACCCGGCGGAGCCGGTGGTGACGGTCGAGGTGTCGCTGGACGGCGAGGCGGTGACCGCCACCGTGCGCGACACCGGCAGCTGGCGTCCGTCCGGTGGCGCCGGCTTCCGCGGCCGCGGCCTGGCGCTGATCGGCGCCCTCTCGGAGCTGTCGGTGGCCCGGTCCGAGGCGGGCACCGCGGTGACCCTGCGCCGGGCTCTCAGTCGCTCGTGACCAGCCAGGGCTGGTTGCCCAGCCCGGAGATGTCGAGGACCCGGCGGACCTGCGGGGACGGGATGACCGACAGCGCCGCGGGGTAGCGCTCGGCGAGCCGGATCAGCGCGTGGATCGCGGCCGAGTCGAAGAAGGTGACGCCGAGCAGGTCGAGGGTGACCGCGGCGGCACCGCCGCCGGTCGCCGCCCGGAACATCCGGTCCGCCGTCGACATGTCGACCTCGCCGGCCACCACGACGGTGACACGATCTCCGGCCACGGACGTGGTGGCCGAGAAGATGTTCTCCGCGCCGTCTTGATCCACGCAGACACGATTACACAGGGGCCCAGGGGCGGCAACAACCGATGCACGCGGCGCCGGGCGCCGGCCGGCCCGGCGATAGTCTGGACCCATGACGGTTCGTGCCCCGCTCACCCCCGGGAAGCTCTCGCCCGCGCGGGCGGTGCCCCCGCAGATCGCCCGCCCCGAGTACGTCGGCAAGAAGCGCCCGAAAGAGTGGCGTGGGTCGCACGTGCAGACGCCGGAGACGATCGAGAAGATGCGGGTGGCCGGTCGGATCGCCGCGCAGGCCACCCAGCTCGCCGGTGAGCACTGCAAGCCCGGCGTGAGCACCGACGAGATCGACCGGGTGGTGCACGAGTTCCTCGTCGACCACGGGGCGTACCCGTCGACGCTGGGCTACAAGGGCTTCCCCAAGTCGTGCTGCACGTCGCTCAACGAGGTCATCTGCCACGGCATCCCGGACACGACCGTGCTCGAGGACGGCGACATCGTCAACGTGGACGTGACGGCGTACCTCGACGGTGTGCACGGCGACACGGACGCGACGTTCTGCGTGGGCGAGGTCAGCGAGGAGGCCCGGCTGCTCGTCGAGCGCACCCACGAGGCGATGATGCGGGGCATCCGCGCGGTGGCGCCCGGCCGGCCGATCAACGCGATCGGGCGGGTGATCGAGGCGTACGCGCGCCGCTTCGGCTACGGCGTGGTGCGTGACTTCACCGGCCACGGCATCGGCGAGACCTTCCACAGCGGGCTGTACATCCCGCACTACGACAACCCCCGGCTCGACACCGTGATGGAGCCGGGCATGACGTTCACCATCGAGCCGATGATCACCCTGGGGACGCACGAGTACGAGATGTGGGGCGACGGCTGGACCGTCGTCACGAAGGACCGCAAGTGGACGGCGCAGTTCGAGCACACGCTGGTGGTGACGGAGGACGGGTACGAGATCCTCACCCTCCCGTGACCGCCGTCGAGCACCACCACGCCGACGTCTCGGGCGGCTGGCTGCGCGCGGCCACGTTCGGCGCGATGGACGGCCTGGTGACCAACATCGCCCTGATCGCCGGGGTCGGCGGCGGCGGGGTGGGCCGGCACACGCTGATCCTCACGGGCGTCGCGGGCCTGGTCGCCGGCGCGATCTCGATGGGCCTCGGCGAGTACACCAGCGTCCGCACGCAGAACGACCAGGTCGCCGCCGAGCTCGACAAGGAGCTACGGGAGCTGCGGGAGAACCCGGAGGGCGAGGCCGACGAGCTGGTCGAGATGTGGACCGCCCGGGGCCTGCCGCAGCACCTGGCGCGCCAGGTGGCCGACGTGCTGAAGGCCGATCCGGAGCAGGCGTTGCGGGTGCACGCCCAGGAGGAGCTGGGCGTGGTCCCGGACGAGCTGCCCAGCCCGTGGACGGCCGCGGTGTCCTCGTTCGTGTGCTTCTCCATCGGCGCGATCGTGCCGCTGCTGACGTACCTGCTCGGGTTCGACAGCCTCGCGCTCGCCCTGGCGGTCGGGGGCGCGGGCCTCTTCGTGGCCGGGGTGATCGTCGCGCGCTTCACCAGTCAGTCGTGGTGGCGCAGCGGGGTGCGGCAGCTGGTGCTCGGCGCGGCGGCGGCCGGCGCGACGTACGTGGTCGGCTCGCTGATCGGCGTCGGCGTCTCCTAGTCGAAGAGCGCGTTGAGGGGGCCGTCCACCGGGCGGCCCCGCGCGGTCAGCTCCTCCGCCTGGCTCTTGAGCACCGCGCCCAGCTCGGTCATGTCCGCGCCCGCCAGGCCCGTGCGCTTCACCGCGTCGGCTCGGTTCCGGAAATATGTGCGGCTGAGCAGCCCGGCCACCATGGCGGCGTGCAGGCGGGCCTCGGCCATCAGCACCAGCGCGGCGTCGGTCTCGTACCACTCGGCGAGGCGTACCGCGCGGGCGTGCGCCGCGGAGGCGATGCACCAGTTGCGCCGGGCCAGCCCGCTGAACTCCCCGGGCCGGGTCTCGGCGAGCTTCGCCAGGTGGCCGTCGCGCTGCTGGCCGAACCAGCCGCGGGGGTCGTACAGGTCACGCACGGTCAGGTAGCGGTCCGCTTCCAGCGGCCATCGCGGGGTCAGCTCGCGGGCCCGGCGCAGGCCGTCGTCGCCGGTCACGACGCTGAGGTCGACGAGGATGCCATCGACGCGGCGCAGCGCCGCCCGGGGACCGGCACCTTGACGGTACGTGACCACGACCAGGTTGATGTCGCTCTGGTCGCTGTCGTCGCCGTGTGCCATCGAACCGTGCACGCCGATCGCCCGCACCTCCGCGGACCACCGATGCTGCACCATGTCGCGCAGCCGCGTGGCCAGATACCAGCGCGGATTGCCCAGGTCGATCTCATCCGTCGACACCGCTTGATTCTGGGGTACGCCGACCGCACTGGGAAGAGCTGTCCGTGACCGGCTGCTCACGGGCTCGCCCGGGTCCGTCAGGGGCGTCCCGGCCAGGGGATCGTCGCCGGAGTCACCGAGCCGAGGCGCCGCCAGCGGGTCGCGCGGACGGCAGAGTCGATCAATGCGCTGAGCGCCGTGGCCCGGTCGGCGCCCTCGGTGACCGGCAGGACGGCCCGCCACGCCTGGGCCACCCCGTCCTCCACCTGGATCGCGAGCTTCAGCGCGCTCTCCCGGCCGGTGATCTCGAACGGGAGGCGGTAACCGGCCGGGGCGGGCGCCGGCGTGGTCCGCAGCTCGGCGAGGCGGGCGACGAGCACGTCGCGGCGGTCGCGGTGGACGGCCTCGGCGGCACGTGCCTCGGTGCGGTCACCCGTACCGGTGAGCTTCACGCCCAATGTCCCGTACGCGTAGATCGCCGCCTCCTCGGCCGCCAGGGCGGCCGCCAGCTGGGCGTTCACCGCAACGCCTCGGCGTGCGCGGCCCGTGCGGCCGCGATCGATCCGACCAGCGCGACCCGCTGGGCCGGAGCCGTACGGCACGCCGCGACCGCCGTCTTCTGGGCCGCCTGCTCGGCCTTCCGCAGCGCCGCCACCGTCTGGGCCGCGTCCCCGCCGGGCGCCGCCGAGGCGGCCGCCGACGGCAGGGTGACCCCGATCAGCGCGGCCAGCGCCGCCGCGTGCGCCCGGTGGTCCTCGGCGAGCGGGCTCAGCCGTTTCCGCAGGCCGGGCTGGGCGACGGCGACGCGGTCGTACGCCGCGGCCAGCCGCAGGGCCTCGTCCAGCAGCGGCTGCAGCGCGTCGGGCTGCGGCGCGGGATCGGGGTCGTCGTCGAAGAGCCCGCAGCCCGCGAGCGTGGACGCGGCCACGGCCGTCCCCGCGGCGGCGCCCAGGAGCTGACGTCTGTCCACCCGGTCAGTCAACACCATCCGTGCCGCCCGCCGGAGGCTCGGTGCGGCGCCCGCGCCCGCACCCCGCTGACCTGCGCATGGCGGGGATTCGGTGCGGCGGCGGCCGGGCCCGGGCCGCGGCGCGTTACGCTCTGCGTCAGCCGCCGGGGAATACACCCCCGGTGGCATGCCGGTGTTCCCGGCGATTGACCGGTGAGCGGCGTGCCGCCCGCCGGATTCGAGCAGAAGGGTTGGGGCCGATGACGCAGCGTGGTCGCACCGGTGCCCGGCCGGTGAACCGCCGCTCCGGAGACCGGGGCCGGGACGCCTCCGGCCGGCCGCCCGCGCCGCCCGCCCCGCGCATCGACCTCGTGGCCGCCCGGGCCCGGGTCCGCGCGGTGATCGAGCCGGTCGTCGCGGCCGCGGGGTACGACCTCGAAGAGGTGAACCTCTCGCGGGCCGGCCGCCGCCACGTGGTCCGGGTGCTCGTGGACGCCGACGGTGGCATCAGCCTCGACGACGTGGCCGTCGTGTCCCGGGAGATCTCCACCGCGCTCGACGCGGCCGAGGAGGCCGAGGGTGAGCTGCTCGCCGGGGAGTACCAGCTCGAGGTGGGCTCGCCCGGCGTGGACCGCCCCCTGACGCTCCCGCGGCACTGGCGGCGCAACGCCGGCCGGCTCGTCGCGGTGACCATCGGCGGCCGGTCGGTCACCGGACGCGTCACCCAGGCGGGCGACACCGCGGTGACCCTGGACGTCGACGGCGAGAGCCGCGAGGTGGCGTATGCCGACCTCGGCCCCGGCAAGGTCCAGATCGAGTTCAAGCGGCTCGACGAGGCTGTCTTCCCGGACGAGGACGACGCCGGCGAAGACGACGACGATGAAGACGACGACGAGGATGGGGAGGGCGAGGAGAGGTGAACATCGACCTCGCGGCGCTGCGCGCCCTGGAGCGCGAGCGGGAGATCCCGTTCGAGACGATCCTCGCGGCGATCGAGACGGCGCTGCTGACCGCGTACCGGCACACCGAGGGCGCGGAGAGCCACGCCCGGGTGGAGATCGACCGCAAGACCGGCACGGCCTCGGTGTACGCGCAGGAGCTCGACGCCGACGGCACGATCGTGCGGGAGTGGGACGACACCCCGCACGACTTCGGGCGCATCGCGGCGATGACCGCCAAGCAGGTCATCCTGCAGCGGCTGCGCGAGGCGACCGACGAGGCCCACTTCGGTGAGTACGCAGGCCGCGACGGTGACCTGGTCACCGGCATCGTGCAGGCGGACGCCGCGCGGGCCGAGAAGGGCATCGTGATCGTCGACCTGGGCAAGCTCGAGGCGGTGCTGCCGCAGTCCGAGCAGGTTCCCGGCGAGACGTACGAGCACGGCTCCCGCATCCGCGCGATCGTCGTGCACGTGGCCAAGGGCTTCCGCGGGCCGCAGATCACGCTGTCCCGCTCGCACCCGGCGCTCGTGAAGAAGATGTTCGCGCTCGAGGTGCCGGAGATCGCCGACGGCACCGTGGAGATCGCGGCCATCGCACGTGAGTCTGGTCACCGTACGAAGATCGCGGTCCGCTCGACCGTGTCCGGCGTCAACGCCAAGGGCGCCTGCATCGGGCCGATGGGCCAGCGGGTCCGCGCGGTGATGAGCGAGCTGCACGGCGAGAAGATCGACATCATCGACTGGTCGGACGATCCGGCGCAGTTCGTCGGCAACGCGCTCTCGCCGGCGAAGGCCCTGCGTGTGGAGGTGGTGGACGCCGCCTCCCGCACCGCCCGGGTCACCGTGCCCGACTTCCAGCTGTCCCTGGCGATCGGCCGGGAGGGGCAGAACGCCCGGCTCGCGGCCCGGCTGACCGGTTGGCGCATCGACATCCGGCCCGACAACGAGCCGGCCACGGCCGGGGAGCGGGATGCCGCCGAGACAGGAAGCTGACCGGATACGCGGACCGCGCGTCCGAGGGGTAGACTTTTCGGAGGTCGGCCCGGTGCGAACCTGCATCGGTTGTCGCTCACGCGCGCTGACCTCCCAGTTACTGCGGTTCGTCGCGGTGGGAGCGGGAGATGATTTCCTGCTTCAGCCCGATCCGGGCCGCCGACTGCCGGGTCGGGGAGCGCACCTGCATCCTGATCCGGCTTGCTTCGCGCAGGCGGAGCGGCGACGTGCCTTCGGGCGCGCGTTGCGTCTCACCGGTGTTGCTGACACCGGCTTGCTTGCCGAGCACATCCGCGCGGTCACGCCGCCCGGAAAGACCGATGACGAGGCGTCGGAGCCCCGTCACGACCCAGCAAGGTAGGACGACCGACATGAGCACACGATGAAGTCCCTGAAATGACCAGGCTTCAAGTGCAGGAGTGAGGTCGCTGCGGGTTCGGCTCGCACGACCTCGAAGTGAGGAGTGCAGTGCCAGGTAAGGCCCGCGTACACGAGCTCGCGAAGGAGCTCGGGGTCGACAGCAAGACCGTTCTCGCCAAGCTCAAGGAGATGGGCGAGTTCGTCAAGTCCGCATCCAGCACGGTCGAGGCCCCTGTGGCCCGACGGCTGAGGGGTGCCCTCGACGCCCAGAACGGTGCCGCTGCCGCGGCTCCCGCCACGGCGGCGCCGAGCGCCCCGGCGCCCAGCGCGCCCCGTCCCAGCCCCACGACCGCCCGGCCGCAGCCGCCGCGCCGGCCTACGGCTCCGGCCGCGGAAGCGCCCAGCGCGCCCGCGTCCCCGGCGCCGAGCCCCGGCTCGCTGGCCCGGCCCAAGCCGCCGGCACCGAGCCGTCCGGGCCCCACGCCCGGCCCGGTCGCCAAGCCGGCGAGCGCACACGACATCGAGGTGGCGGCCGCCGAGGCGCGCGCCTCGGCACTCAAGGCCGAGCAGGAAGCCGCGGTGAAGGCGGCGCAGGCCGCCCGTACCCGTGACGCCGAGCGCCGGGCGCAGCAGCCCCCGGCCGACGGCACCTCCCGGCCGCGGCCCCCGGGCCCCGGCTCGGTCCCGCCGCGTCCGGGCTCTCCCGCGGCCGCCCGTCCCGGCACGCCGGGCGCTCCGGCCCCGGGTCGTCCCGGCCCGGCCGGTGGCGCTCCGCGCCCGCCGGCCCGCGGTCCCGGCAACAACCCGTTCGGCGTGTCCGGCGGCGCGAGCGCGCGGCCGACCCCGTCGGCGATGCCGCGTCCCAACCCGGCGGGCATGCCGCCGCGGCCGAGCCCTGCCTCGATGCCGCCGCGGCCCAGTCCCGCGTCCATGCCCTCGCAGCGTCCCGGCCGTCCGGCCGGACCCGGCACCGGCCGTCCCGGCGGTCCCGGTGGCGGTCGTGGCGGTCCCGGTGGCGGTGGCTTCCGTCCCGGTGGCGGCGGCGGTGCCGGTGGCGGCGGTTACCGTGGCGGCCCAGGTGGCGGTGCCGGTGCCGGTGGCGGCGGTTACCGTGGCGGCCCCGGTGGCGGCGGCGGTGCCGGTGGCGGCTTCCGTCCCGGTGGCGGCGGCGGTGGCCCGGTCGGTGGCGCCCCCGGTCGTCCGGGTGGCGGCGGCCGCGGTCGTGGCGGCGGTGCCGCGGGTGCCTTCGGGCGTCCCGGTGGCCGGCCGACCCGTGGCCGGAAGTCGAAGAAGCAGAGGCGTCAGGAGTTCGACAACCTGTCGGCTCCGCAGATGAGCTCGGGCGCCCCGCGCGGTCAGGGTCAGGAGATCCGGCTGTCGCGCGGTGCGTCGCTCTCCGACTTCGCCGACAAGATCAACGCGAACCCCGGCTCGCTGGTCCAGGAGATGTTCAACCTGGGCGAGATGGTGACGGCGACGCAGTCGTGCTCCGACGACACGCTGCTGCTGCTCGGCGAGCACCTGGGCTTCAACGTGCAGATCGTCAGCCCCGAGGACGAGGACCGCGAGCTGCTCGCGCAGTTCAACATCGACCTCGACGCCGACGTCGCCGAGGACCGCCTCGTCACCCGGCCGCCGGTCGTGACCGTCATGGGTCACGTCGACCACGGTAAGACGAAGCTGCTCGACGCGATCCGCAAGACCAACGTGGTGGCCGGCGAGGCGGGTGGCATCACCCAGCACATCGGCGCCTACCAGGTGGGCTACGAGCACAACGGCATCGACCGTGCCATCACCTTCCTGGACACCCCGGGTCACGAGGCGTTCACCGCCATGCGTGCCCGTGGCGCCCAGGCGACGGACATCGTCATCCTGGTGGTGGCCGCCGACGACGGCGTCATGCCGCAGACGGTGGAGGCGTTGAACCACGCCAAGGCGGCCGAGGTGCCGATCGTGGTCGCGGTCAACAAGGTCGACAAGCCGGACGCCAACCCGGAGAAGGTCCGCCAGCAGCTGGCCGACTACGGGCTGCTCGCCGAGGAGTACGGCGGCGAGACGATGTTCGTCAACGTCGCGGCGAAGCCCGGCATCGGCATCGACGACCTGCTCGAGGCCGTCCTGCTGACCGCCGACGCGTCGCTGGAGCTGACCGCTCCGATCGACGGCCCCGCCCAGGGTGTCGTGGTCGAGTCGCACCTGGACAAGGGCCGCGGTGCGGTCGCCACCGTCCTGGTGCAGAAGGGCACGCTCCGGGCCGGCGACTCGATCGTGGCGGGCGGCGCGCACGGCCGCGTCCGCGCCATGCTCGACGAGAACGGCCAGACCGTGGCCGAGGCCGAGCCGGCTCGTCCGGTCCTGGTGCTGGGTCTGACCTCGGTGCCGGGCGCGGGTGACACGTTCCTCGCCGCCGAGGACGACCGCACGGTGCGGCAGATCGCCGAGCAGCGGCAGGCACGCCGTCGCGCGGCGAGCTTCGCCAACTCGCGCGGCCGGGCCACCCTCGAGACGCTCATGGAGCAGCTCAAGGAGGGCGAGAAGACCTCGCTCACGCTGCTCATCAAGGGTGACTCCTCCGGTTCGGTGGAGGCCCTCGAGGACGCGCTGTTCAAGATCGAGATTCCGGACGAGATCCAGCTCAAGGTCATCCACCGCGGCGTCGGTGCGATCACCGAGAGCGACGTCAACCTGGCGTCGGCCTCGTCGGAGCAGATCGCGACGATCATCGGCTTCAACGTCCGGGCCTCGAACAAGGTCAAGGAGATGGCCGACCGCGCCGGCGTGGAGATCCGCTACTACAGCGTGATCTACCAGGCCATCGAGGAGATCGAGGCGGCGCTCAAGGGCCTGCTCAAGCCCGAGTACGAAGAGGTCGAGCTGGGCACGGCGGAGATCCGCGAGGTCTTCCGCTCGTCCAAGATCGGTCTCATCGCGGGTTGTATGGTCCGGTCGGGCCTCATCCGCCGCAACGCCAAGGCGCGCGTCCTGCGCGAGGGTGTCGTGGTGGCGGAGAACGTCACGATCAGCTCGCTGAAGCGGTTCAAGGACGACGCCACCGAGGTCCGCGAGGGCTTCGAGTGTGGTCTGACGCTCCAGGGCTTCGGCACGCCGCAGACAGGCGACGTGATCGAGACCTTCGAGATGCGCGAGAAGCCGCGGGCCTGATGACCCCGGCATGACCACGGCCCCCGGTGCTCCGGCACCGGGGGCCGTTGTCTTTACTACTGGGATGTCCCGCTACGCCCTCCTGCTCGCCCCCTCCGCCAACCGCGTCTACGCCGACCAGGCCGGCCGCCTCTCCCGGGCCGAGCTCGCCGCCTTCTCACCGGTGCTGACCGGCCCGCTGGACGACATCGACGAGACCACCATCGGCGGCGTGGGCTACCTGACCTTCACGGGCGACCTCGCCGACCGGGACATCGCGTACCTGTCGAACCTGTCCGCCGGTTACGCCCTCTTCGAACAGGCCGGCGACGACCTGCTGCGGCCCGTACCGCTGAGCCCGCTCGCCCGCTTCGACAGCGACCTCATCACGATCCCCAAATACGCCGGCAAGACCAACGAACAGTTCACCAAGCTGCTGCTCAACCTCACCCTGCTCGCCTCCGCCTCCGCGGAGCGCATGCTCGACAAGCAGCTCACCGTCTGCGACCCGCTGGCGGGCCGCGGGACCACGCTCAACCAGGCCCTCATGTACGGGTACGACGCGCTGGGCGTGGAGATCGACGGCAAGGACGTGGAGGCGTACAAGCTGTTCCTCCAGACGTGGCTGAAGCGCAAACGCCTCAAGCACACCGCGGAGCTCGTCCCCGTACGCCGCCAGGGGCGCCGGGCCGCCCGCCGCCTCGAGGTGACACTGGCGGCCAGCAAGGAGGACCACAAGGCGGGCGCCGTGCAGAAGGTCACCGTGCTGCACGCTGACACCACCCAGCTCGACGGCCTGCTGCGCCCCAACTGCGCTGACGTCGTCGTGGCGGACCTGCCGTACGGCGTGGCCCACGGCAGCTACGACGACGAGGGCGGCATTTCCCGCCGGCCGCTGGACCTGCTCGAACGCGCCGTACCGCAGTGGGCCGGCCTGCTGCGCCCCGGCGGAGCGATCGGCCTGTCCTGGAACACCAAGGTCGCCAAGCGCGAGCTCGCCGAGGACGTTCTGCTCGCCAACGGCCTGCAACTCGTCGCCCACGACACCCTGAGCCACCGCGTCGACCAGGGCATCGAGCGGGACGTCGTGGTCGCCCGCAAACCCGGATGATCGGGTCGGCGGGCGGGCGTACGCTGCTCCCTGATGTATACGGAGACTGCGGTATTCGACCTGCTCCTGCCCGGTGATTCGCGCTCGCTCAAGCAGAAACGCGCGTACGTACGGCCGATCATCGCGATGTTGCGCAAGTTCGAGGTCAGCGTGGCCGAGGTGGGGATGCACGACCTGCATGGGCGGGCTTTGATCGGGGTGGCCGCTGTCGCCGCTGAGCCTTCTCATGCGCGGGAAGTTGTCGATACGTGTGAGCACCAGGTTGCTGGGCGGCCTGAGGTTGAGCTTCTTTCCGTTCGGCGGCGGCTTTATGGGGATGACGACTGAGGTTGTGGTTGCTGTGGGGGGTGGGGGGGGGGG
>NZ_JADMLH010000040.1 GCF_016464385.1 Nucisporomicrobium flavum
TCGCCATCTCAGACTTGGTCGGGAACGGCTCATCACCCTTGTGATACGTGTGGAAAATGCTCGCCGTACGACCGCTGAGCTTCTCCCAATCCTTCAGCGCAGCGTCACGCGGCGCGCTCGTGAAACCACCGGCGGCGGCACCCCACAGCACCCCGCAGGACGGTACGAGCAGCTTGCCGGTCACGCAGTCGCCGGTCGCCGGGGCGGGCGGGGGCGGCATGTCCTCGTCCTCGACCGGGGTGGCGGGCTGGGCCGGCGGGACGGTCTCGTCGACCGGGTCCGGGGCCTCCACCGGAGCGGCCGGCGTCTCATCCGCGCTCCCCGTGGCGACGAGCAGCACCGGGCCGCCGCTCTTGCCCTCGGCGGCACGGAAACGGGTGACCGCGGAGGTGGCCGACGAGCGCAGTGCGAACGCGTACGCACCCGGGCCGGTCACCGTCGCGCCGAGGTCGAAGCTGACCTCCGCGGCGTCGGCCTTCGGCGCGGCCGTACCGACGACGGTGCCCAGCGCCGGGGCGGTCGCGGACGTCAGCTTCTTCTCGGTCCACGCGGTGTCGGCGACGCGGTTGAGGGTGAGCCGGCCCGTGACGTCGCCGACCGTCTCCAGCGTCAGCCGGGCGCCGGTGACCTGCGTGCCGGCCGGAACCACGAACTTGAGGAAAGCGGTCTTGGAGTCGCCGGCGAGGCGGCCGATCGCCAGCTTCTGCTCGGCGCCGAACGTGGCGTTCCTGCGGCCGCTCGAGACGTACGTGTCGTCGGCTGCCGTCAGCTTCAGCTCGGCACCGGCGGCGGCCTCGGCGGCCGGGGCACCGGCCAGCACGGACCCGGCGCCGGCGGCCAGGGCGGCCAGGGCGGTCACGGACTTCGTCAGCTTCGAGCGACGCACTTGCTCAACTCCCCCGAGTTGTCCGGCCGCGTCTCGGCCGGGCATGGGAAGAAGATTCCGGGGCGGCAGGTGCGCGCGACGTGCCCGTCGCGGTGCGGCCGGGTTGCGAACCGTACGAACGTCGGCACTTGAGAATTCCGGGGCCGCGATCAGGCACGGCACGGGTCGCGCGTGCCTATGCTTCGCAGGCGATCATGGGCCGTACGGAGGAGGAACAGCGATGCGGGACACCAGCGGGAGCAGGGCGGACGTCGCCGCGGCGCTGGCCGCCATGCCGGTCGTGGACGGGCACAACGACCTGCCCATGGCGCTGCGCGCGGCCGCCGGTTACCGGGTCGACGGGCTGGCGGCGGACCGGCCCGAGTTCCACACCGACATCGCCCGGCTGCGCGCCGGCGGGGTGGGCGGCCAGTTCTGGTCCGTGTACGTGCCGTCCGACCTGCCCGAGCCCGAGGCGGTCACCGCGACCATGGAACAGGTCGACGCCGTGTACCGGCTCGTGGCCGCGTACCCGCGGGACTTCGCGATCGCGTACACGGCCGCCGACGTCGAAGCCGCGATCGGGTCGGGCCGGATCGCCTCGCTGATCGGCATCGAGGGCGGGCACAGCCTCGCGTCGTCGCTCGGGGTGCTGCGGGCGTTCGCGCGGCTGGGCGTGCGCTACGTGACGCTGACGCACAACCACAACACGCCGTGGGCGGACTCGGCGGCCGACGAGCCCCGGGCCGGCGGGCTCACCGACGAGGGCCGCGCCGTGGTCGCCGAGATGCAGCGCATCGGCGTCCTGCCCGACCTGGCGCACGTGGCGACGACGACGATGCACGCCGTGCTCGACGTGGCCCGGGCACCGGTCATCTTCAGCCACTCGTCGGCGCGGGCCCGCACCGACCACCGCCGCAACGTGCCCGACGACGTCCTCGTGCGCCTGCGCGACAACGGCGGCGTCTGCATGGTGGCGTTCGTCCCGGTGTTCGTCTCGACCGAGGTGGCGCAGTGGGCGGCCGCCGCGGAGGAGGAGTGGGAGCGGCTCGGCCTGCCGCCCGCGTCCGACCCGTGGCCGCGGGCGCCCCGGCCGGGCGAGGAGATCCCCGCCTCCCCCGTCCGCGTGGAGGGCCCCGCCAGCCCGGAACCGCCGGCCGACTTCCGCCCGTGGCTCGCCGCCAACCCCCGCCCCGAGGCGACGATCGCGCAGGTGGCCGATCACATCGACCACGTACGCGAGACCGCGGGCGTCGACCACGTCGGGCTGGGCGGCGACTACGACGGCTGCGACCGGCTGCCCGTCGGGCTCGAGGACGTCTCCGGCTACCCGCGGCTGCTCGCCGAACTGGCCGATCGGGGCTGGTCACAGGCCGATCTGGAGAAGCTGACGGGCCGCAACATCCTGCGCGTCCTTCGGGCGTCCGAGCGGCACGCGAGCGAGCCCTTGTGGCCGGGTGCGACTTTGGGCTGATGCAGATACACGGGGATCTCCGTCGCCGGCCGGATACCGCCGGCCGCCCGGCCGGGCGAGGCTGACGCGATCATGACGAATCGCCGAACTCTTCTCCGGGGCGCCCTGCTCAGCGCGGCAGGCGTGGCCGTCGGCGCCGTGGGCGCCACCGAGGTGCCGCGCTGGTGCGGCTGGGACCATCCCCCACTGGGCGGCGGGTACGCGGCGGCCGCCGACAACCTCTCCGCGGTCAGCCGCGCCGAGGTGAGCGTGCGGTACTACGTCGAGACGGCGGAGCCGGTCGTCGCGTTCACCTTCGACGACGGCCCCGGGCCCCGCTGGACGCCGATGGTCCTCGACGCCCTCGACGCGGCCCGGATCCCGGCCACGTTCTTCATGGTGGGGCGCAACCTGGACGAGCACGGCGAGCTCGTCCGCGGGCGGATGGGCGCGCACGAGATCGGCAACCACACGTGGTCCCACCCCGACCTGGCGACGCTGGACCTGCGCGCGATCACCACGGAACTCACCCGGACGCACGAGACGATCGCGCGGGTCACCGGGCGCGTACCGACGCTGATGCGCCCGCCCTACGGCCACCTGGGCGGCTCGACGCTGCTGGCGGCCGACTCGATGGGCTACGACATCGTGCTCTGGTCCGACCAGATGCGCGAACGCCGCTACGAGGACAACCCGGCCGGCCAGGTCGAGGCGATCGTGAACGCGGTCCGCCCGGGCTCGATCATCCTGGCGCACGACGTGGGCGCCAAGCGCCGGCTGGTGGCACTGCAGCACCTCGGCGAGATGATCGCGGGGATCAAGGCGCGCGGCTTCCGCTTCGCGACCGTGTCAGAGCTCGTGGCGCTGGGCGACCGCGGCACCGGCTCGATCAGCTGACCACCGTCCAGCCCGGACGCCCGGCGGGGACGGCTGTCACGAGACTGTCATGAAGTCGTGCCGGGCCCGCCATCCCCGGCCGCCACGCTGGGAACCAGACCCGGCGCCCTGATCAGCCATGCCCCCGGCACGATCACCGCCGAGGGCGCCGGGTGACCGGGGTGCCGAACCCACCCGCGGATCCGTGTGCGGGCGTACCGATGCGGGCGCCCGCACACACGGACCGCCGCGGGTCACCGGGCCGGGCCCCGGCGGACGGCGAGGGCGTTGCACACGTCGGTCACCCCGGGCACGGACCAGGCCAGCGCGACCACGGCCCGGCGGGACGCCTCGGTGTCCACATCCCCGTCCAGGATCACCACGCCGTTCTGCACGCCGAGGTCGATCCGGCCGCCGGTCACCACCGGGTCGGCGAGCACGGCGTCGGCCACGGCCCTGGCCAGCCGCTCGTCACGCGTGCGCGCCCCATTCCCGTGCGCTGCCGGGAACTGCCGCGAGTACGGCGCCCCGTTGTACCAGTCGGTGTACCACCACATGGCCGCTCCTGCCGGTCGGTCGGGTTCTCCGACCACGGTCGCCGAGCCGTGTGGCAGGCCGTGCGCAACCGGATGACAGTTCGGTGACCGGACGTCAGGAGGGCGCGATGAGGCTGGCGTAGTCGGTGACACCGAGCGGCCCGCGGGACAGCGACCCGTCCGCCCGTGGCACCTGCAGCACCTCCCCGTCCCGGGTGAAGACGACCGAGTTCACGTCCGGGCGGGATGTCAGGGTGCAGACCAGCTGGCCGTACGCGAGCGTCTCGTCGCCGCGTGCGCTGCCCTGCTCGCCCGCCACCTCCACGCGGGCCTCGGTGCCGCCGCGCGGTACGTCCACCGTCAGCGAGGTCGCGGCGAGCATCGTGGTGAGACCGGAGGCGCGTTCGGGCTCGGACGGGCCGGCGACCAGGTGCTCCGCCTGCCGCTGCGGGGTGGGTGCCGCGCCGACCCGGCGTACGGTCTGCACCAGGCGGCCGCCGCGCACCAGGCAGAGCACCTCCGCGACCGCGCCCGGGGGATCCGTTCCGGCGGGGCCGGGCGCCGGGCTGGTCAGGGCCCGCTGGGGCAGGTCCACCGGGTGCGGCCCGTCCTCGGCCGGCAGCCCGCACGACGCCACCAGCAGGCAGGCCAGCAGACCTGCCACGGACGTCCGGGCTCGCGGGGTCATGGGAGCTCCACCCGGAACCGGGCGCCGCCGCCGGGGCGCTCGCCGGCGGTGACCGTGCCGCCGTGCGCGGCGGCGTGCCGGGCCACGATGGACAGGCCCAGGCCGGTGCCGTCGCCCCCGCCGCGCGCGTTGGCCGCCGGGCCGCGCACGAAGCGGTCGAAGATGACCGTACGGTTCTCCTCCGCGATGCCCGGGCCGGCGTCGTCCACCTCGATGACGTGCCGTTCGCCGGCGCGGCCGAGGCGTACCGCGACCGGTCCCCCGCCGTAGCGGACCGCATTGTCGAGCAGGTTGCGCAGCGCCTGCTCGATGCGGCGGCGGTCCACCGGCCAGACCTCCGGCGTGCCGGGCTCCACCTCCAGCAGGTCCTCGGGGAGGCCGCGGGCCCGGCAGACGCGCGCGACGAGCCCGCGCAGGTCGGTCGGCTCCCGGTCGGCCGGCCGGTCGCTGCGGGCCAGCTCGAGCAGGTCGTCGACGAGGTCCTGGAACCGGCCGACCTCCTCGCTGATCAGCCCGACCGCCGCGGCCGCCTTCGGGTCCATGCCGTCGCGGCGGCGGTCCACGACGCTGACGGCTGCCGAGAGGGTCTGCAAGGGCGACCGCAGCTCGTGGCTGACGTCCGCGGCGAACCGGCGGTCGCGTTCGATGCGGCGCGCCAGCTGGTCGGCCATGTGGTTGAACGAGACCGACAGCGCGGCGAGGTCCGGTTCGGCGTCCGGGTCGAGGCGGGTGTCCAGGTCACCGTCGGCGATGTTGCGGGCCGCGGCGGCGACGGCGGTGAGCGGGCGCAGGGCGTGCCGGGTGACGTACCAGCCGACCGCGGCGCCGGCGCCGGCGACCATGATGGCCACCGCGGCCAGCACCAGCCCGAGCAGCTGCAGCGTACGGTCCAGTTCGGACAGCGAGACGACCTCGTAGAAGATGCCCGAGCGCACCGGGATCCCGACCACCAGGGCGGCCTGCCCGTCGAGGCGGATCCGCTGCGCGCCGGCCGTGCCCCCGGCGGTCAGCTCCTGCAGGCCGGTGGGCACCGCGAAACCGGCCGCCGGGCCCGCGTTCGGCGAATACCAGCGGCCGTCGCGGTGCAGCAGCACGTGGCGGTCGACGCCGGTGTCGAGCGACCGCAGCACCTCGCCGACGTCGGCCGTCCGGTCGGGCAACCCCGCGTCGACCACCGCGGCGTCGAAGTACGTGGCGCGCACCGCCGTCCGTTCCCGCTCGCTGAACAGGGTGCTGCGGGCCAGCTCGTACGAGACCATCGAGACGCAGGCGGACAGCACCAGGGCACCGACGGCGAAGGCGGCGCTGACCCGGGTCCGCAGCCCGACCCTCATCGCTGCAGCTTGTAGCCGAGGCCGCGGACGGTCACCAGGTGCCGGGGCGCGCCGGGGGTCTCCTCGATCTTGTGCCGCAGCCGGCCCACGTGCACGTCGACCAGGCGTTCGTCGCCGATCTCGTACCCCCACACGCGCTGCAGGAGCTGCTGGCGGGACAGCACCTGGCCGGGATGCTCGGCGAGCTCGCACAGCAGGCGGAACTCCGTACGCGTCACCGCCACCGGCTCGCCGCGCAGGCGCACCTCGCCGGCCTCCGGCAGCACCTCCAGGTCGCCGAAGGCGGCCACCGTCACGGCCGGCGCCGCGGCCCTGGCCCGGCGGCGCAGCGCCCGCAGCCGCGCGGCGAGCTCCTTCACCGCGACCGGCTTCACGATGTAGTCGTCCGCACCGGCCTCCAGCCCGGCGACGATGTCGTGGGTGTCGTCGCGGGCGCTGACCACGATGATCGGCACGTCGTCGACGCGGCGCAGCTGCCGGATGCACTCGAAGCCGTCCATGCCCGGCAGCATCAGGTCGACCAGCACCGTGTCGGCCGGGTTGCTGCGCTGCGCCACCAGGCCCTCCTCCGCGGTGGCGACGGCGTGGGCGGTGTACCCCTCGTCCTCCAGCGCCATGGTGAGCGAGAGCCGGATGCGGTCGTCGTCCTCGATCAGCAGCACGGAACCCATACCCGCATGATGCCTCGCGGCCGCGGCGGCGACACGCTCCGTACGGCCGCCCCGCCGTTTGTCACCCGACTGTCACACGGCAGGGCACGATCCGCGGGGTCGGCGGGCCAGGGTGGACGGGACTCCGGACACCGCGCCACCGAAGGATCCCGCCATGACCCTCAGCAGCCTGGTCACCGCCCTGGCCGTCGGCGCCGTCCTCGGGCTCGGCGCGCGCTGGATCCTGCGGGCCGTGCCGTTCTGGGTGCCGCTGGGCGTGGCGGTCGGCGCGGCCGTGCTGGGCACCGTCGTGGGCCGCCTCGCCGGCATCGACACCTCCACCGTGACCGCGCTCGAGGTGGTCCTGCAGGTCGCCTTCGCCGCCGCGGCGGTCACCCTCGTCGCCATGACCGGGGACGTCCGCGGTTAGTTCCCGGCCGGGGCGGCGACGGCCGCCGTGATGGCCTGGGGCACGGTGCCGAACGTCCGGAACGCCGTGTGCAGGCGCATCGTCCGCAGCACCGTCTGCACGAACCGCGAAGGAGCCACCAGCAGCAGGTCGCCGCCGCGCTGCCGGGCGGCCCCGCGGCCGCGGACCAGCGCCCCCAGGCCGAGCGAGTCGATGGTGCCGGCCCCGGTCAGATCGACGATCACGTACGGCCGCAGCGCCGCGGCGTTCTCGAGCCCGGCCCGCAGGTCCGCGACCACGTCGAGGTCGATGTCGCCGGTGACCCGTACGACCGCCGCCGGCGACGTCACCGTCAGCACCACCCGGGGCCCGCCGTCGTGCCGGCCGGTGCGCTGCCGCGGCGCGGGCTCGTGGCCGGACACGCACGCCGGGCATCGGTGCGGCCCGCGGGCGTACGGCGGCCCCGCCCACCCGATCGCGGCGACCGCGACGTAGACCACGTCGGTGTCGTGCAACCCGCAGCCGTCCACCGTCGTGGTCGCACCGCAGCCGTCGCAGGTGAGCTCGACGGTCGCACTGGGTGTGGCCGAGACCGCTGTCATGTCGTCATCTCCCGTGTCACTGGACGCCGCCGGTCCCTCCACCGTCACGCGGAGGTGTCGCGGCGGCCCCGCAGAGATATGACGATCCGATGACATCCCCCGGACCGCCGCGCGGGACGCTAGGCGAGCCCGGCGTCGTGCACCAGCAGGGCGACCTGGACCCGGTTGTTGAGCCCGAGCTTCACCAGCAGCCGCGAGACGTGCGCCTTCACCGTGGCGACGCTCATGAACAGCTGCGCCGAGATCTCCGCGTTCGAGCTGCCCTGCCCGAGCGCCAGCGCCACCTCGCGTTCCCGGTCGCTCAGGGTCTCCAGCAGGTCCCGGGCACGCCGGCGGCCGGTGTGGTGGTCGGGGGCCGCGACGTGCGCGATGAGCCGGCGGGTCACCGTCGGCGACAGGGTGGCCTCGCCGGCGGCGACCTTCCGGACGGCCTGCAGGATCTCGATCGGCGGGGTGTCCTTGAGCAGGAAGCCGCTGGCGCCCGCGCGCAGCGCGCGCAGGACGAACTCGTCGGCGTCGAACGTGGTCAGCACGATGACCTCGGGGGCGTCCGGGCGCGCGCGCAGCGTCTCGGTGGCCGCGAGACCGTCGATGCGGGGCATGCGGATGTCCATGAGAACCACGTCGGGGTGGTGCCGGGCCACCGCGGCGGGCACCTCGGAGCCGTCGGCGGCCTCCCCGACGACCCGCACGTCGTCGGCGCCGGCCAGGATCATGGTGAGGCCGGCCCGGACCAGCGCGTCGTCATCGACGAGGAGGACCCGGATCGGACCGGGCCGGGCGCTCACGCCGGCCACGGCAGCCAGGCCCGCAGCACGAAGTCGCCGTCGGGGCCGCGCCCGTGGGTGAGCCGGCCGCCGGCGAGGGTGGCGCGCTCGGCGAGGCCGATGAGGCCCGTCCCGGTGCCCGGGATGCCCGGCGTGACCCGGCCGACCGGCATCGGGTTGCGCACGTCGATGCTCAGCCCGCGCCCGGCCTTCCCGCCGACCGCGACGCGCACCGCCGTGCCGGGGGCGTGCTTGCGGGCGTTGGTCAGACCCTCCTGGATGATCCGGTACGCGGTCCGCCCGGTCCCCGCGGGCAGGTCGGCCGCGGGGTCGACGCTCACGTCGAGGCTCACCTTCACGCCGGCCGCGCGGGACTCGTCGGCGAGCGCGGGAAGCTGGAGCAGCGTCGGCTGGGGGCGTTCGGGCGGTTCCTCCCCGGCCGGCTCGCGGAGCACGCCGATGACCTCGCGCAGGTCCTGCAGGGCCTGGTGGGCGCTGGCGCGGATCACCCCGGCGGCGCCGGCGACCTCCGCCGGTGACGACTCGGGGCGGATCTCGAGGGCGCCCGCGTGCAGGCTGAGCAGCGAGATGCGGTGGGCCAGCACGTCGTGCATCTCCCGGGCGATGCGGGTGCGCTCGAGCGCGCGGGCCTGGGCGACGCGCAGCTGCTGCTCGGATTCGGCGCGCTCGGCGCGGTCGCGCAGGGAGACGACGAGCTGCCGCCGGGACCGTACGATCATGCCCCACAGCTGGATGATCACCATGATGACGACGCCCCAGGAGAACGACTCCAGCCAGGGCGTGCCCTGCTCGGGGCGGATCGCGCAGAACGCCGCGTTGTTGAGCGTCGCGGCGA
Organism: Nucisporomicrobium flavum; assembly: GCF_016464385.1. Lineage (GTDB taxonomy): Bacteria > Actinomycetota > Actinomycetes > Mycobacteriales > Micromonosporaceae > Actinoplanes > Actinoplanes flavus_A. The sequence goes on from NZ_JADMLH010000040.1 coordinate 9,037, forward strand.
CGCTCACGGCCGCCGTGACGGCGAAGCGGCGGTGCACGGCCACCGAGAACAGGATGATCAGCGCGGCGATCGCGATCGCGACCGAGACCAGCCCGAACACCAGGGCCGCGGCTGCCAGCTGCACCGGCCAGCGGCGGCGCCACCAGAGGGCCACGGAGAACCCGACGCCGATCAGCAGGTCGGTCCAGACCAGCCACTCCGGCGTGCCGGCCCACTGCGGCACCACCTCCGGCTCGGGTTGCAGCAGGTCGGCGGTGCTCAGCAGGGCCCAGCCCAGGGCGGCCAGGAAGCAGAAGGCGTCGATCACCCAGTCCCGGGTGGTGCGCGGCCCGGGCGGCACGTCCGGCTCGTCGCGCAGCGCCGCCGGGAGCAGCCACCGGTACTCCGGCGGTCGCGCCACCACAACCTCCCCCATGCCGGTCATCGTACGGTCGCCGCCGCGGGCCCCGATACCGACCAAAGTCGTAACCGCCCGCCGACCTTGGTTCGCCGGCGCCGACCGCCGGCCGACGCGGCCGGCCGGGTGGTCCCGGCACGGTGGGACGCATGATCACAGTCGAACACCTGAGCAAACGGTACGGGTCCCACCCGGCCGTCGACGACGTGTCGTTCACCTGCGAGCCCGGCACGGTGACCGGTTTCCTCGGGCCCAACGGGGCCGGCAAGTCCACCACGATGCGGATGATCTGCGGGCTCACCCCGCCCACGTCCGGTACGGCCACCGTCGACGGGCGCCCGTATCGGCACCTCGCCAACCCGGGCCGGCGGATCGGCGTGCTGCTGGACGCCTCCGCGCAGCACTCGGGGCGTACGGGCCGGGAGGTGCTGACGCTGGCCGCGCTGACCATGGGCGTCGACCGGCGCCGGGTCGGGGAGAGCCTGGAGCGGGTCGGGCTGAACAAGACGGCGGCGCGGCGGCGGGTGAAGGCGTACTCGCTGGGGATGCGCCAGCGGCTGGGGCTCGCGTACGCGCTGCTGGGCGACCCGGGGGTGCTGATCCTGGACGAGCCGGCGAACGGGCTGGACCCGGAGGGCATCTTCTGGATGCGGGGGCTGCTGCGCGACTTCGCCGACCGGGGCGGCACCGTCCTGCTCTCCTCCCATCTGCTGCGGGAGGTGGAGGCGGTCGCGGACCGGCTGGTCGTCATCGGGGGCGGCCGGGTGGTGGCCCAGGGCGACAAGGCGGAGCTGCTGGCCGCCTCCGGAACGGTCGTGAAGGCGCTGGACATGCCGGCGCTGGAGGCCGCGCTGCGGCGCCACGGGCTGACCGGTACGGCGGCGGCCGGCGGGGGCGTCGTCGTGCAGGCCGGCGCGGAGGCCATCGGGCGGGCGGCCGCCGGGGACGGGATCGTCCTGCTCGAATTGCGCCCCGCGGACAGCGGCGGGCTGGAACAGATGTTCCTGTCCCTGACCGCCGGCGACTCGGTGAAGGAGGCCGTCCGATGACCGCCGTGCAGAACGCGACGACCAGCTCAGCCGGTGTTGCTCCTGAGGAGGACCGTGGCCGTACCGTTGGAAAGATCTCCCTCGCCCGGCTGACCTGGGTCGAGCTGCGCAAGCTGGCCGACACCCGGGCCGGGCTCTGGCTGTTGATCGTGATCGGGCTGGCCGCGGCCGGAACGGCCGCGATCCTGCTCGGCGCCGCCCCCGACGAGGAGCAGACCTACCAGGGATTCCTCTCGTTCGGGCTGGCCCCCGCGACCGTGCTGCTGCCGGTGCTCGGCATCCTGTCGATGACCAGCGAATGGTCGCAGCGCACCGCGCTGACCACCTTCACGCTGACCCCGGCCCGCGGGCGCGTCGTCGCGGCGAAGCTGATCGCGGCGGTGCTCATCGCGCTCGCGGCGACCGCGGCGGCGGCGCTACTGTCCGCCGGCGCCAACCTGATCGCGCTCGGCACCGGCGGCGACGGAAGCTGGCACCTGACCGCCGACCAGGCCGGCCGGCTGCTGCTCAACCAGGTGTTGTTCGTGCTGATGGGCGCGGGGTTCGGCGCGCTGCTGATGAGCCCGGCGCTGGCCATCGTGCTGTACTTCGCCCTGCCCACGGCCTGGTCGGCGCTCGGGCAGATGGTGAAGCGGCTCAACGACGCGGCCGGGTGGCTGGACCTCAACGTGACCTCGCTGCCGCTCAGCGAGCCGGCGATGAGCTCGGGGCAATGGGCGCGGCTGGGGGTGTCGTGCGCCGTCTGGGTGATGCTGCCCCTGGTGGCCGGGACCGTACGCGTGTTGCGGCGGGAAGTGTCGTAGCCGGGCGGTAGTGTGTGCCCCCATGTCCGCTCCGGCCGTCCTGCGCGACGTCTTCCACGCCTACCGCGATCGCGCGGAGGAGGATGACGGCTACCTGTTCACCGACGACGAGGCACCGATCAACCGCCTCGACGTCCTGGTCTACCGGCCCACCTCCACGGTGGACATGACGTCGTTCGCGACCATCGGCATGGCGGCGCAGCAGATGCCGGCGAGGCCGCGGCCCGGCGGGGGTGCCCGCGCCGAGCTGCGGCTGCGCCGGCGGGGGTCGCTCTCGCGGCCGGAGGAGCACGCGATCGCCGTGCAGCTCGCCAACCTGGCGATCCACCCGTTCCTGGCCGGCAGCCAGCTGAGCTGGGGACACATGATCGGCTTCGGCGGTGACTTCCCGACGTTCCCGGGGTGCCCGTCGGTGCTGCTCGCGGGGCCGCTGAGCGACGACGACCCGGACTGTGTGCAGACCGGCGACGGCCCGGTCCGGCTGATCAACGTCGTGCCGATCACCGACGCGGAACGCGACCGCGGGCGCGAGCTGCCGCCGGCCGACTTCGCCCGGTCGCTGCGCGAGAGCGTCGACATCTTCGCCGAGCGGCCGGACCCGATCACCCGGAGCTGATCACCCGGCCGCCGGGTGCTGCGCGCCGGCACGGATGCGCGCGTGCAGGTGCATGTCGTGCCGCCCGTCCGCGTGGACGGCGGCGCTGCGCTTGGTGCCCTCCAGCAGGAAACCGGCCCGCGTGGCGACCCGGCACGAGGCCTGATTCCGGGTCGAGTGGTTGAGCTCGAGCCGGTGGAAACCCGCCACGCCCAGGGCCCAGGCCGTCACGGTGGTGAGCGCGCGGGCCGCCACGCCGGCTCCCCGTGCCGCCGGCACCACCCAGTAGGCACATCCCGCGACGCCGTCGGCAAGGTCCATGCCGCGTACGGCGATGCGCCCGAGCACGGCACCGCCGCTGGTCACCGCCCAGTGCGCGCCGCGCTCCTGCGCCCAGTCCAGCCGGTACTCCGCGAACCAGGCGCGGACGTCGTCGGCCGACGAGGGCCGGCGGGTGTGCCACCGCTGGATCGCGGGATCGTCGTAGGCGGCGAGGAAGGCCGGCACGTCGGCGTGCTGCCAGGGGCGCAGCAGCAGGTCACCGGCCGCGACGAGCACGGGCTGCGGTCCGGCGCAGAGCGTGCCGGCGGGGATCGTGGGCGGCGTCGTGAGGGCAGACGGCATGTGCGCATCCTGCCCTGCGCCCCGGCCACGCCGGTAGCCGGAGACTAGGCTGGGACCATGCCGATCGGTGCGCAACCACGCGGGCGGCGGGGAACGGTCGACGAGCCGTACAGCCCGCTCAACCTCCGCCTGGCCCTGGCCGCCTTCGGGTTCGTCGTGTGCACGGTCCTGTCCGTGCTGATGTTCCGCGCGGGGTGGACGGTGCCGGGCTGGCTGCTGGCCGCCTGGGCGGCGGTGGCCGTCGTGGACGCGGTCGTGGTGCAGCTGCGGCGACGGGCGCGGGCCCGGGCCGAGGGCAGCCGGAACCACTCCCTGTTCGAGTAGCCGCGTCATGCCCCTTTTGCACCGTATCTGCCTGTACCGTGCGGTTCTGTGCGCGCCTCCTTCCGCCTCATCGCCGCTGCCCTGCTCCTGACCCCGCTGCTGCCGCCGGTCGCCCCGGCCACGGCGGCGCCACCACCGTCGCCCGCCGCCGCGGCCGTCGTGGACGACACCCGCGAGCCCTCCCACAAGACCTTCGCGACCGACGGGCTGGACGTCCGCCGGCCCGAGGTCGGCCGCCGGGCCCGGGCCGTAGCCACGCCGGCGGTCGGCACGGTCCGCGAGTGGCTCGCCCTGGACGACGTGAAGGGCAGCCTGTACCGCAAGAACTACACGCTGCGCGGCGTCGGGAAGCACATCGAGGTGTGGGTCGCCGACGACATCGCCTTCCCGAAGGGCGACTGCCGGGGCGCCGCCTCGACCAGGATCACCGACGCCCAGGTCACCGGCCTGATCCGCGAGTTCGACGGACGCATCCGGCCCCGGGAGACCGCCGCGTTCAGCACCCCGCCGGACCGCGACGGCACCGATCCGCTGATCACCGGCGACTTCACCGGCGACGGCGGCCGGACGGTCACCCTGGTCGACAACGTGCGCGACGACAATTACTTCGACTTCCCGAAGGCCGTCACCTACATCGCCGGCTTCTTCTCCGCGCAGCTCAACGAGCTCGTCGACCGCAACGTCATGACGATCGACGCGTACGACTGGCAGCACCGCACCGGAGCCGCCCCGCCGCACGAGCCCGCCGACGACCTGTGCACCAGCCGCCCCGCGCGGCCCCGCATGTACGAGGGCACCTTCGCGCACGAGTGGCAGCACCTGCTGCAGTACTACACCGACCCGGACGAGGAGGTGTGGGTGAACGAGGGCCTGTCCGACTACGCGCAGACCCTCGTCGGGTACGTCGACGGCACCGCCACCGTGCACCACCCGGGCGCCGACAGCCACCTCTTCTGTTTCCAGGGCTTCGGGACCGTACGCACGCGCTACAACGCGAACCCCAAGGACTGCGGGGGCGCGCAGAACTCGCTGAACCAGTGGGACGAGGGCGCGCCCGCGGAGGTGCTGGCCGACTACGGCAACGCGTACCAGTTCATGCTGTACCTGCACGACCGCTTCGGCGCGAGCGCGTTGTCGCGGCTGCACCGTGACGGCAGCCGGCAGGGTCTGGCCGCGGTGCAGGCCGCCCTGGGCAAGGACACCCGGCTGGACGGCGTCCTGCACGACTTCCAGACGATGACGCTGGTCGACAAGGTGGTCGAGGGCGGGACGATGGCCGGGGTGTCGCGCGGCCGGGTGAGCGCGCCGAGCCTGCGGTCGACGGTGAACCTGGCCAACCCGGCCTCGTACGACCGGCCGGGCGCGGCACCGAACGGCGCCGACTATGTCCGCCTGCGGGACCGGGCCGGCCGGCCGCTGACCGGTGCGGCGCTGCGCTCGGTGCGGTTCTCGGGCGCCCGTACGCTGCCCGCCCAGCCGCTGCAGTGGATGGTCCGCGACGGCGCGCTGTTCTCCGGCGACGCCAGCTCGACCGACGCCGCCGCGGTCCTCGCCGTCGCCGTTCCCCGCAGCGCCGCGAAGCTGACCCTGCGGGCCCGGTACGGCGCCGAGCAGGGCTACGACTTCGGCTACGTGACGGTGTCCGTGGACGGTGGACACACGTACCGGGCGATCGCGGGTGACCGTACGGTCAAGGGGCCGCTCGGTCCCGCGGTCACCGGCACCACCGACGGCTTCCAACGGCACACGTACGACCTGGCCCCGTACGCGGGCAAGCGCATCCTGCTGGGCTTCCGCTACGTCAGCGACGGCGCGGTGAACGAGGGCGGCTGGTACGTCGGCGACGTGGCGGTCGGTGGCCGGGTCGTCGCCGACGGCACGACGCTGGACGGGTTCCGCTCGCCGACGCAGATCGTGCCCGTGGCGGTGCACGGGTGGAACGTCCGGCTGGTCGGACTGGACGAGCCCGGGCGGCGGGCGCGGCAGGTGCCGGTGGACCGGGCCGCCGCGCTGCGGGCGTACCCGAAGGTCGTCGCGATCGTGGCCTACGACGACCCGACCGGGACCGTCCGGCAGTACGCGCCGTACGCGCTCACGGTCAACGGGGTGGTGCAGCCAGGCGGTGGCCCGGCGGCGTGACGGCGGCGGTGGCCCTGCCGCGGACGTGCGGAGCGGCGGGGCCCTGCGGCCCGGACGGCGGGAACCGGAACCGGTGCACCTCGTCCACGGTGAACCCCGCCGCGGTGATCGCGGCGAGGGTGTCGCGGCCGGTGTGGCAGCCGCCGAGCAGCCGCGGCCAGACGGTGGCGTCGACGATGCGCTGCGCCCGCCGCAGGCCACCGGGATGCTCGGCCACGACGTGCTCGAGGAAGCGCAACTGCCCGCCCGGGCGCAGCACGCGGCGGAGCTCGGCCAGGGCCGCCGCCTGGTCGGGCACCGAGCACAGCACCAGCGCGGCCACCGCGGCGTCGAACGTGCCGTCGGCGGCGGGAAGCGCGTCGGCCAGGCCCTCGACGACCCGGACCGGCACCGGGGCCGTGCGCGCCGCCGCCTCGGCCGCCGCGCGCAGGTACGGCTCGGGCTCGACGGCCAGCACCTCGGTGACCGCGGACGGGTAGTGCGGGAACATCCGGCCGTTGCCGGCGCCGACCTCGATCACCCGGCCGCGCAGGTCCGCGACGAGGGCGTGCCGATGCTCGGCGGCGCCGGCCCGGTCCATCTGCGCGCTCGCCCGCTCGTAGACCCTGGCGAAGATCGGATGCCTCATCGCTCAAGCCTGGCAGCGCGCGGCAACCGGGGGAACCACCCGGCGGGCCACCCGCAGCAGCCGTACCCGGGCGAGACCGTGGCCTCCAGCGGGCGGCGGCCAGGCCGACGGTGTCAAGATATGCCGCATGTCGGTTCTTCCTCCCGCACACGCCTCACCGGCCCCGGGCTGCTGCCCGCCGCTGTCGGCGCGGCTGTTCCCGGCGGTGCCGGCGTGACCGCGGTCCGGCTCGCGCCCATGACCGCCGGGCACGCCGGGCCGGTGCTCGACATCTACGCCGCGGGCATCGCGGGTGGCAACGCCACGTTCGAGACCGAGGCGCCCGGATGGGCCGCGTTCGACAGCGGCAAGCTGCCCGGCCACCGGTTCGTGGCGGTCGAGGCGGACGGCACGGTCACCGGCTGGGTGGCCTGCTCGCGGGTCTCCCCCCGGCCCGTGTACGCCGGCGTCGTGGAGCACTCCGTCTACGTGCATCCGGCGTACGGCGGCCGCGGTATCGGCCGGGCGCTGCTCGAGGCGCTGATCGCGTCGACCGAGCGCGCCGGGATCTGGACCATCCAGTCCGGCATCTTCCCCGAGAACCGGCCCAGCCTCGCCCTGCACACCCGGTGCGGCTTCCGCACCATCGGCGTCCGCGAGCGCGTCGGCCGCCACCACGGCCGCTGGCGTGACGTCATCCTGCTCGAACGCCGCAGCGCCACCGTCGTCTGATCCCTGCGAGGAGAGCCGTGCCCGGGAGCCGGCCGCTTCCAGATGGCCGCCGGCTGACTACGGCCGCGGCTCGGGCGGGATCAGGCCCAGGTAGGTGAGCTTCTGCTTGATCGTGTCGGGCGCGAACGGCTTGAGGACGTACTCGTGCGCGCCGGCGGCCAGGGCGCGGACCATCTGGCTGTGCTCGGCCTCGGTGGTGACCATCATCATGCACATGTCGCGCAGCGGCGGCATCTTGCGGACGTGGCGGATCAGCTCGAGCCCGTCCATCACCGGCATGTTCCAGTCGATCAGCGCCACGTCCGGCACCGTCGGGATCTCCACCAGCAGGTCCAGGGCCTCCTGGCCGTTGCTCGCCTCGTACACCGCGAAGCCGTGACCGGCCATGGTGCGCTGCAGGATGCGACGCATGGTGCTGGAGTCGTCGACCACCAATGCGAGCATGCGGTCGCCTTTCGTCGCAGGTCCGGCCAACGGATCTGATCGGCCGCGACGGCGTTCTGCTGAGCGGATTCGGGCCGCGATCTGCGCCGCCGGTGGACGGGACCGCCGCGCCGGGGGACGCTACGGGTATGACGTCGATCAGTGCTCTCCCGCCCGGCCTGGCAGCGTCGGCGGCCCGCGTCGGTGACGCCGGCACGGTGCTCGGCGACGAGGAGGTGACCGCGTTCGTCACCGAGCAGCTCACCGCCCACCCGTTCGACGGGCGCAGCGTGTGCGTGCTCGTGCCGGACGCGACGCGCACGTGCCCGCTGCCGCTGCTCATGCGCGCCGTGCACGGCGCCCTGCACGGACGGGTGACGCGGCTGACGGTGCTGGTCGCGCTGGGCACGCACGCCGCGATGACGGAGGAGGCGCTCGCCCGGCACCTCGGGTACGAGCCCGGCCGGCTCGCCGAGACCTATCCGGGCACCGTGGTGGTCAACCACGAGTGGTGGAAGCCGGAGACCTTCGCCGATCTCGGTACGGTCCCCGCCACCCGGATCGCCGAGCTGTCCGAGGGCCGGATGGACGTCGCCGTGCCGGTGCTGCTGAACCGCGCGGTCGTGGAGCACGATGTCGCGCTGGTGGTCGGGCCCGTGCTCCCCCACGAGGTGGTCGGGATGTCCGGCGGCAACAAGTACTTCTTCCCGGGCGTCGGCGGCAAGCGCATCATCGACGTCTCGCACTGGCTCGGCGCCCTGATCACCTCCGCGGAGATCATCGGTACGAGCGGGCTGACCCCCGTCCGCGCGCTGATCGACGACGGCGCCGCGCTGATCCCGGCCGAGAAGCTGGCGCTCAGCGTGGTCACCGCGGAGGTGGCCGACGGCGCGGTCGACAGCGCGGTGGACGACGCCGTACCGGCCTCGGCCGCGGGCCCGACGGCCGAAACCGGCAGCGGGCTGCACTCGGTGTCGTTCGGTGACACCCGCGCCTCGTGGGCGTCGGCGGCCGAGGTGTGCGCCGCCACCCACGTCACGTACCTGGACGCCCCGGTCCGGCGGGTGCTGTCGATCGTGCCGGCCATGTACGACGAGATCTGGACCGCCGCGAAGGGCTTCTACAAGGTCGAGCCGGTGGTCGCCGACGGCGGCGAGGTGATCCTGTACGCCCCGCACGTCACCGAGCTGTCCTCCACCCATCCGGAGATCTACGAGATCGGCTACCACTGCCGCGACTACTTCGTCGGCCAGTGGGACCGCTTCGCCGGGGTGCCGTGGGGCGTGCTGGCCCACTCGACGCATCTGCGCGGCGCCGGCACGTACGACCCGGCGACCGGCGAGGAGCGGCTGCGGGTCCGGGTCACCCTCGCCACGTCGATCCCCGAGGAGGTCTGCCGCGCGGCGAACCTGGGCTACCTCGATCCGGCACTGGTCGACCCCGCGGCGTACGCGCAGGACCCGGACACGCTGGTCGTCCCCCGGGCCGGCGAGATGCTGTTCCGGCTGCGTACGCGATGACCGTTTCCGCGGTGCTCGCAGGGTTGGACGGCCTGCGCGCCGAGCAGGAGGAGTTCTACCGCTCGCTGCACGAGCACCCCGAGCTGTCCCACCAGGAGCACCGGACCGCGGCCGCGGTCGCCGACGGGCTGCGCCGGGCCGGGTACGACGTCCGCGAGGGCGTGGGGGGCACCGGCGTGGTCGGCGTGCTGGGCAACGGCGACGGCCCCTCGGTGCTGCTGCGCGCCGACATGGACGCCCTGCCGGTACGGGAGGCGACCGGCCTGCCCTATGCGAGCACGGCCACCAGCGGCGAGGTGCCCGTCATGCACGCCTGCGGGCACGACGTCCACGTGGCGTGCCTGCTCGGCGCGGCCCGGCTGCTCGCCGGCGCGCGGGACGCGTGGCGCGGGAGGCTCGTGGCGCTGTTCCAGCCCGCGGAGGAGGCCGGCGACGGCGCCCGGGGCATGGTCGACGACGGGCTGGCCGCGATCGTGCCCGGCGTCGACGTGGCGCTCGCCCAGCACGTCATGCCGTTCCCGGCCGGCCTCGTCGGCACGCATGCCGGACCGGTCCTGTCGGCCGCGGACAGCATGCGGATCACCGTCCACGGCCGCGGCGCGCACGGTTCCATGCCCCAGGCGGCGGTCGACCCGGTGGTGCTGGCCGCGATGATCGTGGTCCGGCTGCAGACCGTGGTGGCACGCGAGGTGCCGCCGACGGAGACCGCCGTCCTCACTGTGGGCAGCATCCAGGCCGGCACCAAGAGCAACGTCATTCCGGACTCCGCGCAGCTCCTGCTCAACCTGCGGACGTACGGCGACGCCACGCGGGAGACGATGCTGGCCGCGATCCGCCGGATCGTGACCGCGGAGTGCCAGGCCTCCGGATCGCCGCGGGAGCCCGAGTTCGAGCTCTTCGACCGGTACCCGCTGACCGACAACGACGCCGCCACCACGCAACGGGTGGCCGCGGCGTTCGCCGGGTACTTCGCCGATCGCGCCACGGTCGTCCCGCAGCAGTCGGCGAGCGAGGACTTCAGCGACATCCCGCGCGCGCTGGGGGTGCCGTACACGTACTGGTGCATCGGCGGCGCCGACCCGGAGGCGTACCGCCGGGCCGAGGAGGCGGGCCGGGTCGCCCAGGACATCCCGGTCAACCACTCGGCCGCGTTCGCCCCCGTCCTCCAGCCCACCCTGACCACGGGTACGGAGGCGCTGGTCGTCGCCGCGCTCGCCTGGCTGGCCCGCTAAGGCGTGTTTCAAAAGCCGGTCAGAGCCACTCGCTGATGATGGTGATGGTCAGGACGGCTTGGAAGCGGACGGCTAACTTGTCGTAGCGAGTGGCGACGCCGCGGTGGCGTTTGAGGCGGGCTAT
>NZ_JADMLH010000041.1 GCF_016464385.1 Nucisporomicrobium flavum
CCGGCTACTACGGCACCCTGAATCGCGCTGACACCACCACCGGCACCGCCACCCAGATCGCCACCGGACTCCCTTCCACGTCACTGACCGCCCTGCTGTCAGTCGGCGACTACCTCTACGCCACCTATGCGTCCAGCGGTGGGACCGCCCTTACGCTGACTCGCATCGCCAAGAACGGCGGCGCCCCCGCCTTGATGGCAGGCTCCGGGGCGGGTCACGTCGACGGCGTCTACAGCGAGGCCCGCTTCACCGGACTCACGGGTATAGCGACTAACGGCAGCGTGGTGTACGTCGCCGACGGCACCTGGCTCCGTAGAATCCGCGGTGTCAAGCGTCCTGTGGATAGCGGCGGTCCCAGCCTGTTTGGGGAAACCAACGGCGGTAGCAACCCGTCCGAGTCGGAACCGTGCAACGCCTGCTACGGACATCCCATTCAGACCGACACCGGCGCGTTGTTCGAAACGGTCACTGACCTGAGCGTCGAGGACCGTGGCAGCACCCTGTCGATGGCGCGTACGTACGGCTCGACCGGTGCTGCCACTGCCTCTGTCGTAGGTTACGGCTGGGCCTGGGCGTACGGCATGAACGTCAAGGAGCTGCCGCAGTCGACCACCGTGGTCGTCAGCCAGGAGAACGGCAGCACCGCCACCTTCACCAAGCAGACCGACGGTACCTATCAGGGCGCCTCCCGCCTGCTGGCCACGCTCGTCAAGAACGCCGACGGGACTTGGACGTTCGTGCGCAAGCAGCAGGTCACCATGACGTTCGACGCTGCCGGGAAGATCACCCGGCAGGTAGCGCGGGACGGGCGCGTGTTGTCGTTCACCTACAACACCGCAGGCAAGCTCACCGCGGTCGTCGGCGCGTCGGGTCGCGCGTTGACCTTCACCTACGACGTCGCGGGCTACCTGCAGAGCGTCGCCGCACCGTCCGGGGCCAAGGCGATCTACGCGCACGACGCCAATGGCAACCTCACCACCGTCACGGACCCCGCCGGCGGCCTGACCAAGTACGGCTACGACTCCCGGCACCTGCTCACCAGCTCGACGAACCCTCGCGAAGGGCTCACGATCAACGAATTCGACTCTGCCGCTCGCGTGGTCAAGCAGACCCAGCCGCTGAACCGAGTCTGGACCTTCCGCTACGACGACGGCGACGCAGTGGGCACCTCCACCGTGACGATCACCGAACCCGGCGAGCTGCGCACGGTCGAGCAGTACGTCGACGGGCAACTGCGTTCCCAGACCAAGGCCGCCGGCACGGCCGATGCCGCCACTACCCGATGGGACTACGACCCGGTCACCTCGCAACCGGCGACCGTCATCTGGCCCGACGGGGCTTCGGACAAGTACACCTACGACGCCGCCGGAAACCCGCTGTCGCATCTCGACTTGATGCTGCGCAAGACACTCTGGACCTACAACGACGCGGGGGACCTGCTGTCGGTAACCCCACCCGACCTGGCCACGACGCGCTACACCTACGACAAGCGCGGCAACCAGCTAACCGCCGAGACGCCCGCTCACATGGTCACGAAGTCCACCTACAACGCCGACGGCGCCCTCAGCGCCGTCGCCCGGCCAGGACGAAACGCCGCGACCTACGACTACTACACCAACGGGGACCTCAAATCGTTCAAGGATCCGCTACAGCGGGAGACCACCTACGCCTACGACGTCGACGGCCGGGTACAGGACGTCAGCGACGCGTTGCAGCACACCACCCACACCACCTACGACGGCGCCGGGCGGGTCAAGACCATCACCGACGCGATGGGATACACCACCAAGTTCGGCTACTACGCCGACGGCTCCCCGTACTCGACCACCGACGCCGAAGGGGGCATCAGTTACACCTACCGCGACGCCGCCGGTCGCCTCGACATCGCCGAGGACATTGCAGGCAGGCAGACCAGATACCAGTACGACGACGCCGAACGGCTGCAGAAGGTCACTAAGCCGAACGGTGACGCGATCAGCTACACCTACGACGGGCGCGGTAACAAGCTCAGCGAGACGACCGCCGCCGGAACCACCCACTACACCTACGACCTGCGCGACCGCCTGCTGTCTACCAAGAGCCCCGGCGGGCATCTCAGCACGGTCACGTACGACGACGCCGGCGAAGTCGAAGCCACGACCGACGCCCTGAAGAAGACCACCCTGTATGCCTACGACGACGCCGGACGGCTGCTCAGCACCACCGATCCGCTCGGCCGCACCACCTACAGCATGTACACGCTGGACGGGCAACTCGACACGGTCATCACCCCAGATCAGAGCACCATCGATTACGAATACTTCGACGACGGCGCCCTCAAATCCGTCAAGAACCCCGACGACGCCATCACCACCTACACCCTCAACGACGCCGGACAGACGGTACAGAGGACCCTGCCCGGCGGTCTCGTCACCGAGTACACATACGACGAGGTCGGCCGGCTCAAGACGACCGCCGAGAACGGCCACACCGGCGCCGCCCGCACCTACGACCGCGCTGGCCGCCTCACCGACCTCACCTACAGCGACAACACCACCCCCGCGGTGCACTACACGTACGACAAGACCGGCCGACGCACCAGCATGACCGATGGCCCCGGCATCACCAACTATGTCTACGACGCAGCGGGACGGCTCAAAACGGCCGCCGGCAGCGCCGGCAGCGTCGGCTACGACTACGACGACGCCGGCCAGCTCACCACACTCACCTACCCGAGCGGCGAAGCCGTCAGCTACCGCTACGACAACGCCGGTCGCATGACCGCCGCCACCGACTCGAACCAAAAGGTCACCACCTTCACCTGGACCAGCGACGGCCAGCTGGACACCCAGACGACCCCCGATGGCGTAGTCAGCGATACCGACTACAACCCACGCGGTGCCGTTACCGACATCACCCTCGCCAAGGGATCCGCGACGCTCGCGGCCTTCGGCTACAGCTACGACGACGCAGGGCAGCTGACCGGCACGACGAAGCCCAATGGCGCCCATAGCTACAGCTACACCGCTAACAGCCAGCTTGGCTCCATCGCCACTACCAGCGGCATCGGCGCCACCGGCCAGTACAGCGTCACCCCCGCCGGCCTCCTGAACGGACTGCCCGACGGCACTACTCAGCGATACGACGCCCGGCAACAACTCACCACAACAACTTCACCGGCCGGCAACACCACCGCCTACGGATACGACGAACGAGGCAACCGCACGAGCGCCACAAGCAACGACCAACGGATCGAATACGGCTACAACCTGACCAACAGGTTGACGTCATTCACCCGGTCTACCGGGAGCACCGCAGGCACCGCAGACACCGTCGAGTACACCTACGACGGTGACGGCCTGCGAGCCTCCCGCACCGCCAACGGCGCGGAAGCCAAATTCGTCTGGGCCACAGGATCCGAGCTCCCCCTCCTCCTCGATGACGGCACCCACCGCTACCTCTACGGCCCCACCTCCACGCCCTACGCACAGGTGGCCGCTGACGGAACCACGGAATACCTGCACACCGACCAGCAAGGCAGCGTCACTCATATCACCAACACCGAGGGTGACAGCACCGCCGCCATCACCTACGACCCCTACGGCCGGATCGAGCACCGAGAAGGCGAAGCGACGAGCAACATCGGATACACCGGCGCCTGGACCGATGACATCACCGCCCTGGTCTACCTGCGCGCCCGCGACTACGACCCGGCAACCGGACAGTTCCTGACCGTCGACCCGATGGTCGACGAAACCAACCAGCCCTACGCTTACGTCGAGAACCGACCACTACAAGCGACAGACCCCACCGGACTGTGCTGGGGATGCGCATGGCGTGACATGTGGAATGATCACGAACTCCGGGTCGACGTCGCGTCCTTCTACTTCGGCGCACGCAATGCACTGAGCTTCGGAGCCGACGGCTGGCTCCTCAAGAAGTTCGCCAACCAAGAGTCGCGTCAGGCCCTCTGCATCATCGAGGACAACCCGTGGTACGACCGCGGTGCGACAACAGCCGACCTCGCATCAATGGCGATCCCAGGAGGAGCTCCACTCCGCGGCGCACTGGGTGCCGGTAAGTTGATCAAGGGCGGCCGGGCAGCCCAGAAAGCATCGCGCATCAAGCGTATAAATCTGCCCTCGCACCGTACGGTCGATATCGACCTAGACCATGTGATCAAGAGACACACCGCCGGCGGCCGGATCTACCGACAGAGCGGGAACAAGACGAAATTCCCGGACGACATGTCGCCCGAGCAGATCGAGTCGACCATCCGCCAGGCATACCGGAACGCCGAGGTCGTTGGCAGGTCTCAAGGGAGTCGCCGCTTCCTTCGCGGCTCCACGAATGGTCTGGAAGTAGAGATGTGGCTCGACTTGTCTACCCGTAGGATCGAGACGGCCTATCCGGTATGGAGGTGACATGAAGTTTGAGTTTTGCGTTAGCACCGAACGGATGGAAGCTACGCGATCCGGGACCATCTGGGGTGACGTGTGGGTCCATTTCGATGGCCACGCCTACCCAGAAGCAGGATGGAACGACCTACCGATAGTGTTCGCCCTTGAACTGATTGCCGCCGTCCGGCAGGTGTCCAACCATCCCGGGAAGGCTAAAGTGCGGTTTTTCGATGGACCCTTTTGGATTGAGTTCGAGACCGCTGACGATGGTGCGTGTTCGATCCGGTCGGGGTCCGGCGATGAAGTCGCCCTCGCTCCAAGGGAGTTCGCTCACGTAGTGGACCACGTCGATTCGGTGGCGCGGTCGCTCGCCCACGCCTGCGCCAGCAAGGGCTGGGGGGACCAGACCGACGTGCGTCGACTCACCGCCTTGGTGGAACCCTGAACGAACGGTCACGTGCAGTCGTACGCCGCTTCCACAGAATGAGGTCGTATCGCGGCAATCGGTCACCGTTACCCGTTCGCGGTTCGATCACACGCGGCCTGTACGACTGTAGAATTCCCGGCAACCACAACTAGCGGATGCGCCACGCTCGCCGTGGTCCCGGTGGCCGCGACCGGGTTCTTGAGATCTTTGTCGGCTTGCGTGGACCGTTGGCGTAGTACCAACGTCGCGGTTCACGGTTACCACTAATACGTAGTAATTCTGGCAAGAGGCATGGTGAGGCGCCCGCCCCGGGGAGTTCGGGTCGGGCGCCTCGTCTTGGCCCGTCCCACCAGGCATTGTCTGTGTGCAGCAGACCCGCTCGTGGGACATCTCAGTCTGGAGAAGGGACGGATCCCGGGCCCGCCTCGATCACCGAGCATCGCGTCCGGCTCCAGTCGGCCGACCGTCGCCAAGCGACGCATGACAAACGCTCCAGAGCAGGTGAACGTCTACCGGTTGACCGAGTAGCCAGGGCTTTCCGCACAGTTCCGTGGCCTTGGCAGCGGTCTACTCTCATCAGCGTAAGACGTTCTGGTCAAGCGGTTGGCCGGGTGCCTCGTCCGTCGTCGGTCCCTGCATAGTCGTAATGGGGTTGGTCCCTGCAGCGCGTAACCGGGTTGATAGACGACGGGCGGG
>NZ_JADMLH010000042.1:0-2500 GCF_016464385.1 Nucisporomicrobium flavum
ACGTTGAGTCCGGCGGCGTCCTACTCTCCCACACCCTCCCGAGTGCAGTACCATCGGCGCTGGAGGGCTTAGCTTCCGGGTTCGGAATGAGACCGGGCGTTTCCCCTCCGCTATAACCACCGAAACACCTATCAGCGGCACAACCAACATTCCCCAGATCCCACACCCCGGGGTTAACCCAGAAGATGTGGGGGGGTGGTTGTTTGCTGTGAATCACACAGTGAACGCATATCGAGCACCAAATTTTAGGTGGTTAAGCCCTCGGCCTATTAGTACCGGTCGACTGAACCAGTTACCTGGCTTACATCTCCGGCCTATCAACCCAGTCGTCTAGCTGGGAGCCTTACCCACTCAAAGGTGGTGGGATACCTCATCTCGAAGCGAGCTTCCCGCTTAGATGCTTTCAGCGGTTATCCCTTCCGAACGTAGCCAACCAGCCGTGCCCCTGGCGGGACAACTGGCACACCAGAGGTTCGTCCGTCCCGGTCCTCTCGTACTAGGGACAGCCCTTCTCAAGTATCCAACGCGCACGGCGGATAGGGACCGAACTGTCTCACGACGTTCTAAACCCAGCTCGCGTACCGCTTTAATGGGCGAACAGCCCAACCCTTGGGACCTGCTACAGCCCCAGGATGCGACGAGCCGACATCGAGGTGCCAAACCATCCCGTCGATATGGACTCTTGGGGAAGATCAGCCTGTTATCCCCGGGGTACCTTTTATCCGTTGAGCGACACCGCTTCCACACGCAAGTGCCGGATCACTAGTCCCGACTTTCGTCCCTGCTCGACCTGTCAGTCTCACAGTCAAGCTCCCTTATGTACTTACACTCAACACCTGATTGCCAACCAGGCTGAGGGAACCTTTGGGCGCCTCCGTTACCTTTTAGGAGGCAACCGCCCCAGTTAAACTACCCACCAGACACTGTCCCTCGACCCGATCAGGGCCGCAAGTTAGATACCCAAATCCAACAGAGTGGTATTTCAAGATTGCCTCCACCCGAACTGGCGTCCGAGCTTCACAGGCTCCCACCTATCCTACACAATTGCATTCAGATACCAATGTCAAGCTATAGTAAAGGTCCCGGGGTCTTTCCGTCCTGCCGCGCGTAACGAGCATCTTTACTCGTACTGCAATTTCGCCGGGCCTGTGGTTGAGACAGTGGGGAAGTCGTTACGCCATTCGTGCAGGTCGGAACTTACCCGACAAGGAATTTCGCTACCTTAGGATGGTTATAGTTACCACCGCCGTTTACTGGCGCTTAAGTTCTCCGCTTCGCCCCGAAGAGCTAACAGGTCCCCTTAACGTTCCAGCACCGGGCAGGCGTCAGTCCATATACATCGTCTTACGACTTCGCATGGACCTGTGTTTTTAGTAAACAGTCGCTTCCCCCTGCTCTCTGCGGCCATACCACGCTCCAGCAGCAAGTGCCTTCACGCGTCCGGCCCCCCTTCTCCCTAAGTTACGGGGGCAATTTGCCGAGTTCCTTAACCACAGTTCGCCCGTCGCCTCGGTATTCTCTACCTGACCACCTGTGTCGGTTTGGGGTACGGGCCGCTCGGAACATCGCTAGAGGCTTTTCTCGGCAGCATAGGATCACTGACTTCACCTGAATCGGCTCGGCATCACGTCTCAGCCTATATGCGCCACGGATTTGCCTATGGCACGGCCTACACGCTTACCCCGGCACAACCACCGGCCGGGATCAGCTACCTTCCTGCGTCACCCCATCGCTTGACTACTACCCACGAGGGTCCCGGTCTCCCTCATCGCCGGCCGAAGCCATAGACAAGTTCAAGCGGTTAGCATCACAAGGTTCGTCATGGGCGCTCCTACGCGGGTACGGGAATATCAACCCGTTATCCATCGACTACGCCTCTCGGCCTCGCCTTAGGCCCCGACTCACCCAGGGCGGATTAGCCTGGCCCTGGAACCCTTGGTCATCCGGCGGAAGGGTTTCTCACCCTTCATTCGCTACTCATGCCTGCATTCTCACTCGTGCAACCTCCACGGCTGGGTCACCCCGCCGCTTCTCTGGTAGCACGACGCTCCCCTACCCACCCACACACCTGCACCAGACGATCAAGCCGTCCGGCGGAGTTATTGTGTGAGTGCCACAGCTTCGGCGGTGTGCTTGAGCCCCGCTACATTGTCGGCGCGGAACCACTTGACCAGTGAGCTATTACGCACTCTTTAAAGGATGGCTGCTTCTAAGCCAACCTCCTGGTTGTCTAAGCGACCCCACATCCTTTTCCACTTAGCACACGCTTAGGGGCCTTAGCTGGTGATCTGGGCTGTTTCCCTCTCGACTACGAAGCTTATCCCCCGCAGTCTCACTGCCGCGCTCTCACTTACCGGCATTCGGAGTTTGGCTGATTTCGGTAAGCTTGTAGGCCCCCTAGACCATCCAGTGCTCTACCTCCGGCAAGAAACACGCGACGCTGCACCTAAATGCATTTCGGGGAGAACCAGCTATCACGGAGTTTGATTGGCCTTTCACC
>NZ_JADMLH010000043.1 GCF_016464385.1 Nucisporomicrobium flavum
GTCGGGCTGACAGGATTTGAACCTGCGACCCCTTGACCCCCAGGACATGAAAGGTCCAGCGACGTGCTAGCAAACGTTTTACCAGGTCGCTGACAAGTATACCCGGCCGAGTAAAGGTGTGGCTGCCAACTACCCCCTGAGGCACCCAGCGCAGGCTGTCTACCAGGAGCTTTCCTATCCGGGATCCCTCGAACGAGTTCTCCTGGAACTTTATCAGTGTCCTGCCGGCGCCCCAGTGAGCCGATCCATCCGATGAGCGGCGTGCTGACCCACCAACTGATTGACCACCCTTGATCGGAACCCGATCATGCTCGCACTTTCTTCTTCGCTAACGATTCTCCCGTCAAATTCCCCCGGGCACCAACCGCGATTTCGGCCAATCGCCGTTGCTCGATTCCATCGATTATTATAACGGCCGCGGCAGTTCCACTGACGGGCAATGCAGGCGGGACAGTCTCGGAGTCGTGTCCCGCAGGTTCGGCCCGCGATTACTCAGAGCCGGATGCGTCTTCCGGGCCTCAGCGGGTGCGGTTCTCGACGGATCTGCTTACGTCAGGGAGAAGGTGCGTGGTGCAGTCAGCCCAGTTTCGCAGCGGCCTTGGTTGGATTTCGGATGCTGTCATCAGCTTAGCGATCCGGTCCGAGGCCTGCAGGCGCCTGGCCGCGCTGACTCGGGTGTAGTAGCGCATGAGGGTGGCCGGATCGTGGCCGAGGCGCTCAGCGACTTCGTGGACGCCGTAGCCGGCGTCCAGCAGCGTCGACGCGATCAGGTGCCGAATCTGGTGCGGGCCGATCGGCCGGACCTTCGCGGCTGCGGCCAGCTGGTTGAACCGGTCGGTGAGGTTGTCAGGGCGGATCGGCTGACCCCAGCGGCCGGCGAACACATACCGCGATGGCGGCCCCGCTGCGAGCGGCCCGAGCAATTCGAGTGTCACCGGATCAAGGACCAGCGTTCGAATACCGTTGTGTGACTTCGGCGGCTTCACCCGAACCCGGCCTCCCGGATCCTCGACCACCAGCTGCCGCCGCACGGTCAGGGCGCCTTGCAGCGGCTCGAGGACCGCAGCGTAGACCGCACAGCTCACCGCGCCGTAGCCCAGTCACCAGCAGCAGCCGCCACAACGGATACAGACGATCATCCGCGACGTGGTCTCCGAAACGCCGCGCCTCGGCGAGCGACCACACCAGTCGCTCTTTGTCACTCTCGCGCGGCCTGCGCGCACCCAAGGTCCGGCCGACCTCCTCCGCGAAGGCCTTCGCCAACACCAGGTTCAGCGTCCGCAGGGTGGTACGGGAGTAACCGCAGCCTTCCAACTCCCGATAGGCCCGCTCGACCATCCGAGCGCTGAGCCGTCCGGCGCGTACACCGCCCACGTACGGATAGATCAGACCGAACAGCCACCGGTAGCCGTACACCGTGTTCGGCTCAAGCTCCTGCTCCCGGGACAGCACCCAGCCCTCACAAACGCTCTGCACACTGTCACTCAGTCGTGGCGTCGGGTGCTGCGCGTCCCGCTGCCGGCACAGCCGGACATATTCAATTTTCGCTGCCTTCGCCGTGGTGAAGCCGGACCGCCGGGCCTGCACCCGAATCCCTTCGTGGTCACGACCCATCTCCAGCCGGAACCCGAACAGCCCTGTCACCGGGTCTTGAACAATCGCTTCGGTATCGGACATGGCCCGCGCCTCCGCTCCAGTCATGGCTCCCAGATAGGAGGAATCTTCACCTTGACCAACGAGCGGCGTCGCACGCAGCAACCCGCAAGTGTCGATGTCACTCGATCAGGCGGTGATCGAAATAAAGACCTGCAGGCCCGCAACGCAGCGCCGAGCAAGTCCCGCTCGA
The DNA here is from genome assembly GCF_016464385.1 of Nucisporomicrobium flavum. Classification (GTDB taxonomy): domain Bacteria; phylum Actinomycetota; class Actinomycetes; order Mycobacteriales; family Micromonosporaceae; genus Actinoplanes; species Actinoplanes flavus_A. The sequence continues at coordinate 1,847 of NZ_JADMLH010000043.1, forward strand.
TTAAGCCCCCGGCCGCCCAACGCCTGGTCTGGCCATCCTTCTCCGTCCATCGGCTATCCACGTTGGCACAACCATGCCATGGCGAGGGAGAACGGAGATCCTTTGCGGCTTGTAACCGCACCTGGCCCGTCAGGACGATCTTTTCGAGCCGGCCCGGCGCACTCTTGCGGAGCGGGACGCGGCGAAGGTGGCCGAATTGACGGCGGCGGGCCAGTCGATCAGTGCGGTCACGGTCAAGCGGATGCGGCTGCGTCGTCCTCCCGCACTGACTCGCCGAACCGTCGGTCTTCGGGCCCGCGTTTCAACGACGGTTCAACGTTTGCTCAACAGCCGCGATCCACGGTGGTTCCCATCGGCCGGCCGACGCGGCGGGCCACCTCCGGAAGGATCAACAGATGCGTTACGTTTCAGCGGCTGCGGCGGCCGTCGGCAGCGTGCTGGCCCTCGGCACGGCGCCGGCGTCGGCGGCACCGGCCGAACCGGTGGCCAACCACTGCATGGCCGAGATCGGCAACCCGTCCTCCGAGAAGTGCTTCGCCACCTTCCAGGAGGCCCGCGAGTACTTCGTGGCCATGGGCGGGCAGATGGGCGAGCCCAAGGGCGGCGCGCCCGGGGCCAGGGCGGCCCAGGCCAACCTCGGCGTCATCCCGACGCTGATCGAGATCGCCTACGACTGGAACTACCAGAACCCGCTCGGCGGGACCTACTGGTTCTGGCGCAACAACGGCGGCTGCACGAGCACCACGGCCGACCTTGACTACACCCAGGACCCGATGCCGAGCGGCTGGGTGAACCGCGTCTCCTCGTCCACGCTGTTCTCGCACTGCTGGGCGAAGCACTTCGAGGACCCGAGCTTCGGTGGCGCGTCGGACGGCTATCGCGGCTCGGCCGGCAACCTCAACGTGGGGACGAACGACAAGGTGTCGTCGATCAAGTGGTCCTGACGGCCGACGGGAACGATCAGCGGCCGATCGTCCGGCGGGGCCGGACGATCGGCCTCGCTGCGCCTGGACGACACCGACCTGGTCGATCTTCCGTACACGGCCCGTCGCGACATGCTCGCCGGGCCCGACCTGTTCGGCGAGTACACGCGGGTGCCGGCGAACCGGACAGTGGGCCAGGAT
>NZ_JADMLH010000044.1 GCF_016464385.1 Nucisporomicrobium flavum
ACTCTCATCAGCGTAAGACGTTCTGGTCAAGCGGTTGGCCGGGTGCCTCGTCCGTCGTCGGTCCCTGCATAGTCGTAATGGGGTTGGTCCCTGCAGCGCGTAACCGGGTTGATAGACGACGGGCGGGGCTGCCCTTGATGAGAGACGAGGTAACCGTGGGTTCCTCAATGCCGCGTGGGGCTCGCCCCGACCCTGCTTGACGGGCCGCCTGGGAGGTCAGGCGGCCAGGGGCAGTGTCTCGGTTCGTGTGCCGTGGGTGGCGATGGCGGGATCCCATGCTCGGCCGGTGGTGATGATGGCGTGCAGCTGCCTCAGGATCGCTGCCGCGATGACGGCTTGGGCTTGGGTGACGGTGAGCTTGTTCTGCTCCCGGGTGGTGAGGTGGGTGAACCGGGCGGCATAGACGGGGTTCGCGCGTTGTGCGCCCCAGACGGTGCGCCACGCGGCCAGCCGTAGCCCGGGCCGGCCTTGGCCGGTGAGTTTCGTGCGGCCGATGAAGGTGCCGGACATCTTCTCTCGTGGCGCCAGGCCGGCGTGTTTGACCAGTGCCCGAGCGCTGGCGAACCGGTGCGGGTCACCGGTCTCGGCCAGGATCGCTGCCGCGCCGATCGCTGACAGGCCGGGGATCGACGTGACGAGGTCGGTCAGCTGCAGCCGGTCCAGGATCGCCGTCATCCGCGCCTCGGTGTCGGCCAGCCGGTGTTGCGTGTCCAGCCAGTCGGTCAGCACCAAGCCGACACGTTCCAGGGCGCCGGGGCGGTGCGCGGTCACACCCGCCGGATCACTGAGCGCGGCGAACAGGGCCTGGACGATGCGCATGCAGGGCTTCTTGCGGCCGCGACGGATGATCTCCTTGCGCACCGCGGACTCCCACCGGGCTGGGCCCAGCCGGCGGGTCCGGGCAAGATCGCCGCCGTCGCGGTCGACCACGACAGTGAGCGCCGCGATCCAGGTCGAAGACCGAAACGGTTGCCGCGCACTCTGCAATACCGCCGGCCAGACGCACTCCAGCAAGGCTCGTATCTGCTGGACCTGCCGGCCCGACTCCACGATCAGCTGCGCCCGGCGGGCACCGAGGTGCCGCAGTCGGCCCCAGGTCTCGTCGACGGTCTCGGGCACGTAGCAGCGCAGCTGCGCGGTGAGGCGGGCTATGAGCACGGCGTCTTTCTCGTCGGTCTTGTCGAACGTCAGGTCTTCGCTGCGCCGCGCCCAGGAGGTCAACATCGGCTGCACGCAGACGAACGGCATCCCACGTTCGTCGGCGAGCTGGCCCAGCACCCGCCACCGGTGCCCTGTCGGCTCACAGGCGACTGTGGCTGCCGCGAAGCCTTTGGCCGCCGCCTGCTTGGCCGCCCAGTCCAGCGCCGTTCCCAGGTTCCAGGCGTGGCACTTGAACGTCTTGCGGGCCAGCACCTTCGAATCGTGGTCGGTGACCACGACCATCTGCTTCTCCTCCGCCAGGTCGATGCCGATGATCGCGTTCGAGACCGGCACCAAAGCCCGCAGCCTAGCCAGCCGTGCGTTGCGGTTGCGATCACCACGGGACACGCCGCTACCGTTACTCACGAACGTCCTCCTCCTGCGATGGGACACCAAGCCCGCAAGCGCATCAGGAGGACGTTCTTACGTCCTGCATCAACACGCAGAACGTCTTTCTATGCCGC
>NZ_JADMLH010000045.1 GCF_016464385.1 Nucisporomicrobium flavum
GGAGTTTCAATGACCATGTCAAGCCGCGTTCGCGGTGAGCGGTGGTGAGGGATGGAACTCACGGCCGTCGCGCAGCAGGGCCCAAATAACGTCGATCAGGCGGCGGGCCAGGGCGATCACCGCTTGGGTGTGGAGTTTCCCCTCGGCGCGTTTGCGCTGGTAGAAGGTACGCGATGGGCCGTCGGGTTTGATCGCGGACAGGGCGGCGAGGTAGAAGACGCGGCGCAGGCCGCGGTGGTAGCGCTTGGGTCGGTGCAGGTTGCCGCGCACCCGCCCGGAGTCACGGGGTACCGGGGCCAGGCCGGCGTAGGCGGCCAGCCGGGCCGAGCTGCCGAAGGCGGTTTGCAGGTCTCCGCCGGTGTCGGCGAGCAGGTGGGCGCCCAGGATCGGGCCGAACCCGTTGACGCTGGTGATCGACGCGGCGTGGGGGTGCTCACTGAACGTGCCGGTGATCTGTTTGTCCAGGTCTTTGATCTCGCGGTCGAGGTCGAGCAGTTGAGCGGCGAGCCGGGCGATCAGCGGTGCCACCGCGGTTTCGGTGGGCAGCGCGATGGTCTGCGCGGCCGCCGCGGCGAGGGCTTTGTCGACCATCGCCGGGATGCCTTTGGGCCAGGCGCCGCCGGTGCGCAGGTGCGCGGCGATCCGGTGGGCGCCGGCCTCGCGCAGACCGTCGGGGGTTTGGAAGCCGGTCAGCAGCACCAGCGCCGAGCGGGTGGAGTAGTCGAACGCCGCCTCCAGGGCGGGGAAGATCGAGGCGAGCAGGTCGCGCAGCCGGTTGACTCCGCGTACCCAGTCACCCATCAGGTCCTCGCGGCGGGCGGTCAGCACCTGCAACTCGGCGACCAGCGCGTGGGGCTCGGTGATCGGTGTCAGGTCGTGGCGCAGCCGGGCGGTCTCGGCGATGGTGAACGCGTCCTTGGCGTCGCTCTTGCCCTCTCCGGCGAACGCTCCGGCCATCCGGTTGACCAGCCGGCCCGGCACATATACCAGCTCCGCGCCGGCCTGGTGGAGCACCGCCAGCAGCAGCCCAGCGCTGCCGGAGGTCATGTCCATGGCCCACCGCACGTGTCCGGCGGCCTTGCCCGCGCGGGCGATCAACGCCTCGATCTCGGCCTGGCCGTTGCCCAGCCGCTTGCTGAACACCACCTTGCCGGTCTCATCGACCGCGCACGCATGGTGATGGGCCTTGCCGACATCGATCCCGACCCAGATCTGCTCCCGGACCTTCACCGGCCCGAACCTCCCTATAACCGCAGCTCAACCCCGTCGATGGCACTGCCGGCAGCTCCATAAACAGCGACGCACGCAGATCTCAATCAGCAGCCAGGCCATCGGCAACGGCAGGGCGGCCACTCCTCGGAAACCACCCAACGACAAGAAACCATCAGCCACACCCCACCGTCCCCGGGCATCCAGGGCATCACCCCAGACGATCAACAACCTTATGGAG
>NZ_JADMLH010000046.1 GCF_016464385.1 Nucisporomicrobium flavum
CCGGACATCGACCCCGAGGAAACCAGTGAGTGGGTCGAGTCGCTCGACGGAGTCATCGACGAACGCGGGGCCAAACGTGCCCGTTACGTGATGTTGCGCCTGCTCGAGCGGGCCCGGGAGCGGCAGGTCGGGGTGCCGCCTCTGACGTCCACCGATTACATCAACACGATCCCGCCGGAGCAGGAGCCCTGGTTCCCCGGTGACGAGTTCGTGGAGCGGCGGATCCGCGCCTACATCCGGTGGAACGCGGCGATGCTGGTGCACCGCGCGCAGCGGCCGGACATCGGGGTGGGCGGGCACATCTCGACGTACGCGTCGAGCGCCAGCCTCTACGAGGTCGGCATGAACCACTTCTTCCGCGGCAAGGAACACCCCGGCGGCGGGGACCACATCTTCTTCCAGGGTCACGCCTCGCCCGGCATGTACGCCCGCGCGTTCCTCGAGGGCCGGCTGTCCAGCGACCAGCTCGACGGGTTCCGCCAGGAACTGTCCCACGCGCCGCACAGCCTGCCGTCGTACCCGCACCCACGGCTGATGCCCGACTTCTGGGAATTCCCCACCGTCAGCATGGGCCTGGGCCCGCTGAACGCGATCTACCAGGCCCGGTTCAACCGCTACCTGCACCACCGCGGCATCAAGGACACCAGCCAGCAGCACGTCTGGGCGTTCCTCGGCGACGGCGAGATGGACGAGGTCGAATCGCTGGGCGCGATCGGGCTGGCCGCCCGCGAGGAACTGGACAACCTCACCTTCGTCATCAACTGCAACCTGCAACGCCTCGACGGCCCGGTACGCGGCAACGGCAAAGTCATCCAAGAACTGGAGTCGTTCTTCCGCGGCGCCGGCTGGAACGTCATCAAAGTCGTCTGGGGCCGCGAGTGGGACCCGCTGCTGGCCGCCGACACCGACGGCGCCCTGGTCAACCTGATGAACGTCACCCCCGACGGCGACTACCAGACCTACAAAGGCGAATCCGGCGCCTACGTACGGGAGAACTTCTTCGGCCGTGACCCGCGCACCCGCAAACTCGTCGAGCACATGAGCGACGACGAAGTGTGGAACCTCAAACGCGGCGGCCACGACTACAAAAAGCTGTACGCCGCGTACAAGGCCGCGATGGAACACACCGGCCAGCCCACCGTCATCCTCGCCAAGACCATCAAGGGCTGGACGCTGGGGTCGCACTTCGAGGCGCGTAACGCCACGCACCAGATGAAGAAGCTCACCCTGGACGACCTCAAGGGCTTCCGCGACCGCCTCTACCTGGACATCTCCGACAAGCAGCTCGAGGAGAACCCGTACCTCCCGCCGTACTTCCACCCGGGCGAGGACTCGGACGAGATGAA
>NZ_JADMLH010000047.1 GCF_016464385.1 Nucisporomicrobium flavum
TGTAGTGATCACGAGCGTTGTTGACGCGGCGTGTCGGCTTGAGATGTGAGAAGACCTCCGGCGAGGTGGAAGTTGCGACGCTTCACCGAACCGGAGGTCTCTATGGCCCACCGTAACGCCCGCCTGACCCTGCATGGTCGACGCCTGCTCATCCAGCGTGTCATCACCGACCGGCGCCCGGTCGCTCATGTCGTCAAGGAACTCGGCGTCTCCCGCGCCACCGGTTACAAATGGCTGGCTCGCTGGCGCGCCGAAGGCGACGCCGGACTGCACGATCGGCCCAGCACCGCGCACCGGCTACCCGGCAAAACCCCACCCGACCTCGAGGCACGCGTCTGCGCCCTGCGCACCCAGCTCAAACGCGGCCCACGGCGCCTCGCGCCGCTGCTGAACATGCCGGCTTCGACGGTGCACGCCGTGCTGACCCGTCACGGCCTGCACCGCCTGGCCTGGCTCGACCGGCCCACCGGGCAACCGATCCGCCGCTACGAACGCGAACGCCCCGGTGAACTGATTCACGTCGACGTCAAAAAGATCGGCCGGCTCCGCGAGGGCGGCGGCTGGCGCGTGCACGGCCGCGACAGTGCCGAAAACCGCCGTGCCGAAGCCGAACGCGACGCCGGTCGCCGCGTCGGCTACGAATACGTGCACGCCGCCATCGACGACCACACCCGCCTGGCCTACGCCGAAATCCACCCCGACGAGAAGACCGACACCTGCGCCGGCTTCCTACGCCGCGCCGCCGCCCACTTCGCCCAGCTCGGCATCGTCCGCATCGAGCGCGTGATGACCGACAACGCCCTGGCCTACCGCCGCGGCCACGCCTGGCACCAAGCCCTCACCGACCTCGGCGCCCAAGCCCGCTTCACCCGCGCCTACCGGCCCCAGACCAACGGCAAAGCGGAACGGTTCAACCGCACCATGTGCGACGAATGGATCTACTCCCGGCCCTTCACCAGCAGCCAAGACCGCGCCGACGCACTTCCCGGATGGTTGCACACTTACAACCATCACCGCGGACACACCGCCCTCGCCGGCCAACCACCGATCACCCGCATCAACAACGGTGCTGATCACTACA
>NZ_JADMLH010000048.1 GCF_016464385.1 Nucisporomicrobium flavum
CTAAGGCGTGTTTCATAAGCCCCGCCGAGATCTGAAGTTGCGGCGTGGCGGTGGTCGATAACTGAAGAGGTCTCCGGTATCTGGTTCTGCGACCAAGCAAGAACTTCATACCGGAGACCTCGTGGCCACCTTAGCGGTGACGAGGCGGCATGACCTGACCGACAGGCAGTGGGCCGTGCTGGCCCCGCTGCTGCCTGCGCCGTCACCGACGGGTCGGCCGCCCAAGTGGGAGAAACGACAGCTTATCGACGGGATCCGGTGGCGGATCCGCATCGGTGCCCCATGGCGGGACGTGCCGGCCGAGTACGCGCCCTGGCCCACGATCTACGGACTGTTCCGTCGCTGGCAACGTGACGGGACCTGGGAGAAGATCCTGTCAGCGTTGCAGTCCCAGGGCGACGCCGAGGGCCGCATCGACTGGACGGTCAGCGTGGACTCGATGACCAGCCGCGCCCACCAGCACGCCGCCGGCGCCCGCACCGACGGGCACCTGCAGAAGGAACCACCCGGCGGGGTCCATGACGAGCCGGCCGATCATGGACTCGGACGGTCCCGGGGCGGGCTGACGACCAAGACGCATCTGGCCTGCGAGCAGGGCCAGAAAGTCCTGTCGATGATCGTCACCGCCGGGCACCGCGGCGACAGCCCGCAATTCATCCCGGTCCTGCGCCGGATCCGGGTCAGCCGGCTCGGTGTCGGCAGGGCTCGATCACGTCCGGTCCTGGTGCTGGCCGACAAGGCCTACACCAGCCGCGGTAACCGACGCTATCTGCGCTCACGTGGGATCAAGGCCTGCATCCCGAGTAAGAGTGACCAGGACGCGCACCGCAAAGCCCAGGGTTCACGCGGCGGACGCCCGCCGAAGTTCGACCCGCAGCTCTACCGGCTACGCCACGCCGTCGAGAACGGCATAGCCCGCCTCAAACGCCACCGCGGCGTCGCCACTCGCTACGACAAGTTAGCCGTCCGCTTCCAAGCCGTCCTGACCATCACCATCATCAGCGAGTGGCTCTGACCGGCTTTTGAAACACGCCTTA
>NZ_JADMLH010000049.1 GCF_016464385.1 Nucisporomicrobium flavum
GGTTTCACGAGCGCGCCGCGTGACGCTGCGCTGAAGGATTGGGAGAAGCTCAGCGGTCGTACGGCGAGCATTTTCCACACGTATCACAAGGGTGATGAGCCGTTCCCGACCAAGTCTGAGATGGCGATGGCCCGCGATACCGCGCGGCCGCGGGTGCTGCTGATGAACTGGAAGATTGCGTACGGTTCGAGCTGGGCGAAGGTGGCCCGGGGTGAGCAGGATGCGCGCATCGATCGTTTCGCTGCGCGGGTGAAGTCTTCGTTCCCGGAGAAGTTTTTCCTGGTGCTCAACCATGAGCCGGAGAACGACGTGGTGGCGCGGGCCGGTTCGGGCTGGGAGGCCAAGGACTTCGCCGCGATGTACCGGCACACGATCGAGCGGCTGCGCGCCAAGGGCGTCACGAATGCGATCAATGTGATGGCGTACATGGGTAATGAGAAGTGGATGGCGCAGTCGTGGTGGAAGGACCTGTACCCGGGTGACGACGTTGTGGACTGGATGGGTCTGGACTCGTACGTCAGTGCGGAGAAGGGCTATTACCACTACGGGATGTTCGCTGACCTGCTCGACCGCAAGCCGGCCAACGGGATGAACTTCTATGACTGGGCGACGACCAAGCACGCGAGCAAGCCGTTGATGGTTGCTGAGTGGGGCGTGTACCACCGGGTCGGCAAGGTGACGGACAAGACTGCCGGGTTCAAGAGCGTGCTGCCGGAGCTGGCCAAGCGTCCGAACATCAAGGCGATCGTGTACTTCGACACCTCGCACGACGACCAGGGCGACCGCGACATCAGCATCGACAGCACGAAGGCCAACCT
>NZ_JADMLH010000005.1:0-272323 GCF_016464385.1 Nucisporomicrobium flavum
CCAAGCGGTGATCGCCCTGGCCCGCCGCCTGATCGACGTTATTTGGGCCCTGCTGCGCGACGGCCGTGAGTTCCATCCCTCACCACCGCTCACCGCGAACGCGGCTTGACATGGTCATTGAAACTCCTCAGGCAGACGGCTACCAGTTGGCGGGCGGGTCGCTGGCGGGGAAGGAGTCCCGGCCCCACACCTCCACGATGTCCGGGTCGTCGGGATCGGTGCCGCCGGGCGCCGGGCGGGGAAGCGGGACCTTGTCGACGACCGGCCGTACGGTGGTGGTCATCGTCCCTGCTCCTCGTCCTCCCGGCGGGCGGTGCTGACCGGCACGACCGTGACCGGGCGGTCGGCGTGTTCGATGAGGGCGCGGGACGTCGAGCCGGCGATCAGGCCGCGGAAGCCACCGCGGCCGCGTGACCCGACGACGATCATCGCGGCGCCCAGGCGGTCGGCCGCGTCGATCAGCGCGGTCGCCGCGGTGTCTCCCTCGGCCGTCTCGTGGCGGTACTTGACGTCGCTGTAGCGCCGGCCGAGCGCTTCGAGGTGCCCGGCCACCTCGGCGTCCGGGTGGATCCGGTCATGCGAAAGGATCACCAGCTCGGCCTCGTGGCGGCGGGCGTCCGCGAAGGCGACCTCCGCAGCCGCGAGGGCGTGGGGTGACCCGTCCACCCCGGCCACGATCACGGCGTTGTCGTGCCGTTCCCCGTCGCGGACGACGGTGACCGGCGCCGCGGCGTGCGCGGCGACCTGCGTGGCCGTCGAACCGGCGAGCAGACCGGCGAATCCGCCGATGCCGCGGTGGCCGACGACCAGCAGCGCGGCGTCCCGCGAATAGGCGGTCAGGACCGCGCCGGGCGACCCGTCGATCAGCCGGGTGGTCACGGTGAGATCCGGCCATTCCTGGCGTACGTCGTGGGCGGTGCGGGCGAGCAGGTCCAGCAGCGCGGCTCGGGGCCCGCGCAGGATCTCGTCGTACGGCGGATACATCGGCGGCGGGACGATGACCCATCCGAACGCGTGCACGATGCTCAGGCCGGTTCCGCGCAGCGTGGCCTCCCGGGCCCCGTACCGCACGGCCGCCTCGGACGCTGCCGAACCGTCGAAGCCGACAACCACGGGCGCGCTCATCTCATACCTCCTCTGCGAATGCCGGCGTCTCGGCGACTGCCGGAGCCTCAAGTCTTGCCGGTGGCCGGAAAGCCGGACAGGCGTCCGACCCGTCAACGTGGTCGCCCTTGGTTGCCGGTCGCCGGAAAAGAGGGGACGGGCGGTCAGCCGGTGAGCAGCCGTCGCAGGCCGGTGAGGGTGGCCATCGGCGGATCGGCCGGCACGGTGACCGACAGGCCGGTCAGCGCGGCCAGCCGGGCGGCCACCCCGGGAACCGCCGCGCCACCGCCCGTGAGGATCAGCCGGCGGACGGCGCCACCGGGCCGGCGGGCGGAGCCGGGACCGCTGAGCCTGCGTACGGAGTCGGCGATCGGCAGGATCCGGTCGACGGGATCGTCGTGCTCGACGCGCTCGGCCGCGGCCACGCTGCGGTCGCGGATCCGGGCCACCTCGGTACGCCCGGATCCGATGTCCACGACGATCAGGTCGTCGCCTCCCGGGTCGGGCCGGCAGGCCAGGGCCGCCGCCAGGGGTTCCTCCACGGCGACCACCCGTCCGCCCAGCGCCCGGCGGACCGCGGCGACCAGGACGTTGCGCTGTCGCAGGGTCGCGGTCGCGGGCACGCCGACGAGCACGGGGAACGCATCGTCCGGCGGCAGGCCGAGGTCGGCCGCGAGCAGCCGCAGCAGATGGACGCAGGCGAAGAAGTCCCGTACGACGCCGTCGCGCACGGGCCAGGTCCGGGCCGCCCCGGCCCGGGCGGTCAGCGCCGCCCGGCCGGCGACGTGCCGGCCGTTGCCCGGCCGGCAGAGGACCGCGGGTTCGGCGAGCACCTCGCCGGTCGACGAGGTCCACAGCCGGACGGTGGAGGTGCCCAGGTCAAGGGCCAGTCGATGGCGTACGCCGGGACGGGCGTACGCGCCGGCGGTCAGCATGCCCATCGCCTGCTTGTGACGGACCGCAGCGCGATGGGCGTGCGGGTGCATGGTGGATGAACGAAGGTCGGCATGGTTCTCCCAGGCCAAGGGGCAGCGTCATGGGAGACGCTGCGCAGCGGGCGGCTTCAGATGCTCGTCGCCCACGCCGGCGGGGCCCGGTCCGCCGACCACGCCGGGACACAGCCCGGGATCACCCGGCGGGTCAGCCGGAAGACGATGCACAGCCCGCCGTCGCGTGCGGCGGCCAGGGCGGCCATCAGCAGGGCCCACAGAACCAGCGCCGGCAGCGTGGAGCGCGTGCCGGTGCCGCCGAAGCCACGCCCGTCCTGCATGCCGGCCACCATAGCCCACTGTCCGTGGCCGCGGCCACGACGCTGCGTACGCTCTGGCGGCTACGGGTCAGGGCCGGTCGCGGTTGAGGAGGGAGTGGCGCCGGCCGTACGTCCAGTACACCACCGCGCCCAGCACGAACCAGACCACGAACCGGACCCACGTCACCGGCGACAGGAACGTGATCAGCCAGATCGAGAAGACCACGCCCAGCGCCGGCACCACCGGCATTCCCGGCAGCCGGAACGTCCGGGGCAGCTCCGGCCGCCGGCGGCGCAGCACGATCACTGCCACGCAGACCACGATGAACGCGAGCAGGATGCCGATGTTCGTCAGTTCCGCCGCCTCGCGGATGGGCAGGAAGCCAGCGATGATCGCCGAGGCCACGCCGACGATCCAGGTGACGCGGGAGGGTACGCGGCGCACCGGGTGGAGGCGGGCGAACCAGGAGGGCAGCAGGCCGTCGCGGCTCATGGCGTACCAGACGCGGGTGACGCCGAGCATGAAGGTGAACATCACCGTGAGGATGCCGATGATGGCGCCGACCGCGATGACGTCGGCGAGGCCGGAGAGGCCGACCGAGGCGAACGCCGAGGAGAAGCCGCTGGTGGGGTTGATGTCCCGGTAGTTCTGCATGCCGGTGAGCACGAGGGTGGCCAGTACGTACAGGACCATGGAGACGGCCAGCGAGTAGACGATGGCCCGGGGAAGGTGGCGGCGCGCGTCGCGGGACTCCTCGGCCGCGGTGCTCATCGCGTCGTAGCCGAAGACCGCGAAGAACACGGTGGCCGCGCCGGTGATCGCGCCGCCGACGCCGAAGGGGAAGAACGGCCGGTAGTTGGCCGTCTTGATGTGGAAGAAGCCGACCACGACGACGAGCAGGACCACCGCGATCTTGATGCCCACCACGGCGGTCTCGGCGCGCGCGGCCGCGCGGATCCCCCGGTTCAGCAGGTACGCGATGAGCAGGCACAGCAGCACGGCGAACAGGTCGACCACGTGGCCGTCACCCGTACCGGGCGCACCCAGCATCCAGTTCGGCAGGTCGACGCCGATCTCGGCCATGAGGAACGCGAAGTAGCCGGAGATGCCGATCGCCACGACCGCCACGATGGCCGTGTACTCCAGGAGCAGGTCCCAGCCGATGAACCAGCCGACGACCTCGCCCAGCACGACGTAGCCGTACGTGTAGGCGGATCCGGCCTTGGGGATCATGCCGGCGAACTCGGCGTAGGACAGCGCCGCGGCGGCGCTGGCGACGCCGGCGATGAGGAACGAGATGAGCACAGCCGGGCCGGCCGTCTCGTGGGCGACCGCACCGGCAAGGGCGAAGATGCCCGCGCCGATGATGCCGCCGATGCCGATGGCGGTGAGTTGCCACAGGCCGAGCGAGCGGTTGAGGCCCTCGCCGGTGTCGTCGGTGATGTCCTCGACGGGCTTGCGGCGGAACAGACCCGATCCGCGGCCGAAGCGTTCCGGTGTCGTCGTCATGTCAACGGCCTACCATGCCGGCAGCGGCACCGCATCCACAGAGATAAATATCAGGCGACGTGGGTGCGGTACCGCGTGATCGTCTCGGCGAGGATGTCGCGTCCCGGGCGGCCCCACAGCTCCTCGTTGAAGACCTCCACCTCGACCGGCCCGGTGTAGCCCGCCGCGTCCACGGCCTCCCGGAAGCGGCGCAGCTCGACGCAGCCGGTGCCGGGCAGGCCCCGGCCGAGCAGCACCCCGGCGGGCAGCGGGGTGAGCCAGTCGGCGGCCTGGAAGCAGGCGATGCGGCGTTCCCGGCCCGCCCGGCCGATCTGCGCCCAGACGTCGTCGTCCCACCACAGGTGGTACGTGTCCACGACGACGCCCACGGCTTCCGGCGGGTACGGCGCGGCGAGGTCGAGGGCCTGCTCGAGGGTCGACACGACGCACCGGTCGGAGCAGAACATCGGGTGCAGGGCTTCGACGGCGAGCTGGACGCCGCCGGCGAGCGCGTACGGCACCAGCTCCCCGAGGGCCGCGCCGATGTGCGCGCGGGCGGCGTCGAGGTCGCGGCTGTCCGCGGGCAGGCCGCCGGAGACCAGGACGAGCACGGGCGCACCCAGCGTCGCGGCCTCGTCGATGGCGCGCCTGTTCTCGTCGAACCAGCCCGGTTGCTGGAAGAAGCCACCGCGGCACAGCGAGGTGACGGCGAGGCCGGAGTCCCGCATGAGGCCGGCCGCGCGCTGCACCCCGTACGCCTGAACGTCCTCGCGCCAGAGCCCGACGGCGGTGACGCCCTCCGCGACGCAGCCGGCCGCCAGGTCCGGCAGCGGCCATCCCTTCGCGGTGGCCTGGTTGAACGAGAAGCGCTTCACGGCTGCGCCACCCCCGCGGTGACGGCCCAGGCGCGGGCGCGGCAGGCGGCCAGGCCGGCATCGGGCAGCACGCCCGCCGCGTCCGCGAGCCGCAGCAACCGGGCCAGATGCACCGGTGACCGTCCGTTGTGGACTCCCCCGGCCATGACGAAATGGTCCTGGTGGCCGGCCAGCCAGGCGAGGAAGACGATGCCGGTCTTGTAGAACCAGGTAGGTGCCGCGAACAGGTGGCGGGCCAGGGTCACGGTCGGTGCGAGGATCCCGTCGTACGCCGTGACGTCGCCGTCGTCCAAGGCTCGGAGCGCCGCCGCTGCGGGTGGCGCGATGGCGGCCAGGACACCGAGCAGCGCGTCGGAATGCCCCTGCTCGTCGCCGCGGATAAGCGCCGGGTAGTGGAAGTCGTCGCCGGTGTAGAGGCGTACGCCCGCGGGCAGCCGCCGCCGCAGCGCGACCTCGAACGCCTCGTCGAGCAGCGACAGCTTGATGCCGTCGACGCGTCCGGGGTGCGCAGCGATGAGCTCGACGACGGTGTCGGCGGCGCGGGCCGGGTCGTCCGAACCCCAGTAGCCGCCGAGCAACGGGTCGAACGCCGGGCCGAGCCAGTGCAGGATCACCGGGCTCCCCGCCTCGGCGAGGAGGCGGCCGTAGATGTCGAGGTAGTCCCCGGCCCGGGTGGCGGTGGCGGCCAAGTGCCGGCTGCACATGAGGACCGGGTCCGCGCCGGCCTCCTGGACATCGGTGAGCTGTTCGGCGTACGCCTTATGCACCTCGTCGAGGGTGGCCGGGCCGGGCGCGAGCTGGTCCGTGGCGACGCCCGCCACGATGCTGCCACCGACGGCCGCCGCCTCCCGCGCGGAACGGCGGATCAGCTCGCGGGCCGCCGGATAGTCCAGGCCCATGCCGCGCTGCGCGGTGTCCATCGCCTCGGCCACGCCGAACCCGTACGACCACAGGTGCCGCCGGAACGCCAGCGTGGCCTCCCAGTCGAGGATGGGCGGCGCGCCGGGCACGTTCTCCGCCCTCGGATCGGCGACCACGTGCGCCGCGGCGTACGCGATCCGGCTCGTGAACCGCTTGCCGGGAGTCGCGTAGCCCGCGCCGGCGCCCGACAGGGTCAGCGGCCCGTCGGGCAGGTGCACGGTCGCGCTCATCTGTGCAGCTCGGGAATCTCGACGCGGCGGCCCTCGCGGGCGGACTGCAGCCCCAGCTCGGCCAGTTGCACGCCGCGCGCGCCGGCCCACAGGTCCCACGTGTACGGCGCGTCCTCGGCAACGTGGCGCAGGAACATCTCCCACTGCGCCTTGAAGCCGTTGTCGAACTCCTCGTTGTCCGGTACCTCCTGCCACTGCTCGCGGAACGCATGGCTGACCGGCAGATCGGGGTTCCACACCGGTTTCGGCGTGGCGGCCCGGTGCTGGACCTTGCAGCCGCGCAGCCCCGCCACGGCGCTGCCCTCGGTGCCGTCGACCTGGAACTCGACCAGCTCGTCGCGGTTGACCCGGACGGCCCAGGAGGAGTTGATCTGGGCGATCACGCCGCCGTCTAGTTCGAAGATCCCGTACGCGGCGTCGTCGGCGGTCGCCTCGTACGGCTCGCCGTTCTCGTCCCAGCGGCGCGGGATGTGCGTGGCCACCTGGGCGGTGACGGCGCGGACGGGGGCGAAGAGCTGCTCGAGCACGTAGTGCCAGTGCGGGAACATGTCGACGACGATGCCGCCGCCGTCGGCCGCCCGGTAGTTCCAGCTGGGGCGCTGGGCGGCCTGCCAGTCGCCCTCGAAGACCCAGTAGCCGAACTCCCCGCGTACGGAAAGGATGCGGCCGAAGAAACCGCCGTCGACGAGCCGCTGCAGTTTGCGCAACCCGGGCAGGAAGAGCTTGTCCTGCACGACGCCGTGGCGCACGCCGGCCGCGTCGGCGGCGCGGGCCAGGTCGGCGGCGCCCTGCAGCGTGGTGGCCAGGGGCTTCTCGGTGTAGATGTGCTTGCCCGCCTCGATCGCCTGGTGGATCGCCTTCTCGCGCTCGCTGGTGACCTGGGCGTCGAAGTAGATCCGCACGTCGGGGCGGGCCAGAGCGGCGCCCAGGTCGGTGGTCCAGTCGGTGAGCCCGTGCCGCGCGGCGACGTCGCGGAGCTTCGCCTCGGTGCGCCCGACGAGGACCGGCTCGGGCCAGAGCACCGAACCGTCGCGCAGCGGCAGTCCTCCGCCGTCCCGGATGGCCAGCAGGGAGCGGACCAGATGCTGCCGGTAGCCCATCCGGCCGGTCACGCCGTTCATGACTATCCCGATGGGAACGCGAGCGGTCATGGCGGCACCCTCCGCTAGGTAAGCGCTTTCCTCGCAGGCTACCGGCGCGTGCGGCGCTCGGGCAAGCGCTTGCCCGGCCCCGGTCGGCTAGGGTGATCGCGTGGCGACCCTGGCGGATGTCGCGCGGCGTGCGGGGGTGTCCACCGCCACCGCGTCACGCATCATCAACAACAGCCCCAAGCCGGTCGGCGAGGCGCTGCGCGAGCGCGTGCTCGCGGCCGTCGCCGAGCTCGAGTTCGTGCCCAACGCCAACGCGCAGCAGCTCGCCCGGGCGCACCGCACCGCCGTCGGGGTGATCGTCCACGACGTCTCCGACCCGTACTTCGCCGAGATCACCCGGGGCCTGCAGCGCGTCGCCACCGACCACGGCCGGCTCGTCATCATCTGCAACAGCTACCGCGACCCCGAGCGCGAGCTGGCGTACGTGGACCTGCTGCACGCCCACCGGACCGCGGCGATCGTGCTCGCCGGCTCCGGCTACCACGACGCCCCCACCACCGCGCGCCTCGACCGCAAACTGCGCCTCTACGAGAGCACCGGCGGCCGGGTCGCGGTGATCGGCCGGCACGAGCACGCGGGCGACGCGATCGTCCCGGAGAACGAGCACGGCGGCTACCTCGCGGCCGACGCCCTCTACCGGCTCGGGCACACCACGATCGGCGTGATCGCCGGCCCGAAGCACCTCACCACGACCACCGACCGGCTCGCCGGCCTGCGCCGCGCGGCCCGCGAGCACGGCCACCGCCTCACGGCCCGGCACATCGAGTACGCCGGCTTCGACCGCAACGGCGGCATGGCGGCCGCGGGCCTGCTGCTGGACCGCAACCCGTCGCTGACCGCCATCGCCGCGCTCAACGACTCCATGGCCGTCGGCGCGCTCGCCTGCCTGCGCGAACGCGGGGTGGACGTGCCCGGCCGGGTCAGCCTCATCGGCTTCGACGACATGCCGATCTCGGTGGACGTGACGCCGCCGCTGAGCACCGTACGGCTGCCCCTGGAGGAGATCGGGGTCCGGGCCATGTCGCTCGCTCTCCGCGAGCCGGACGACGAGCCGCGGGTCGAGCACGCGGCCGCGGAACTGGTGCTGCGCGACAGCACCGCACCCCCGCCCCGGCATCGGCCCCGGCCCACCAAGGCCCACCGTCCGTGACACCGGCCCTGACCCCGCCGCGGCCCGCCCCGGGCCGCCGCCCGTGACACCGGCCCCACCCCCGCCCCCGCCGCGGCCCGCCCCGGGCCGCCGCCTGTGACACCGGACCGGGAGAGACCATGCGCGTGACAACGGATCAGCCGACCGGGCTGCGGTTCGACGACGGCGACCCGGTCCGGGCCGCCTCCGCCGTAGCGCGGTTCGGCGACGGCTGGCTGATCGCCCAGGACGACGCCACGCACGCGGCCTGGGTGCGCCCCGGCGGCGTCGAGCGGGTCCGGGTCATCCCGCCGGTCGACGGGCACGAGACGTTCAGCTCGGCCGACGGTACGAAGCACCTCAAGCCCGACTTCGAGGCGGCCTGCCCGATCGGCGACGGCGTCCTGCTGTTGGGCTCCGGGTCGTCGCCGGCCCGGATGCGCGCCTCCCTGGTCACGCCCGGGGGCGGCTGCACCGTCGCCGACCTCACCCCGCTGTACCACGCCATCGGCGATGCCCTCGGGCTCGCGGACGGCAGCCTCAACCTCGAGGGTGCCTGCGTCGCCGGCGGCCGGCTGCGGTGGTTCCAGCGGGGCAACTCGGCGGCGGGCGTACCGTCGGCCTCCGTCGACGTGGAGCTCGAGGCGCTGCTCGCCGCCGTGACCGGGGCCGGCAGCGACCGGGTCGGCGTGGGCGGCGTCCGCCGGTACGACCTCGGCACGGTCGCCGGGGTCGCGCTGGCCGTCACCGACGCGGTGGCGCTGCCCGACGGGCGGGTGATCGTCAGCGCGGCGGCCGAGGACACGCCGAACGCCGTCGACGACGGACCCGTCGTGGGCGCCGCGGTGGCAGTGCTCGCCGACGGTCACGAGCCCGAGGTCGGCGTACTGCCGCGGCCGGACAAGATCGAGGGGCTGGCGCTGCGCTCGTCCGGCGACACCGGCGCGGAGCTGCTGGCCGTGGTCGACGCCGACGACCCGGCCGTGCCGTCGGCCTCCCTGTCGCTGCGCCTGAGCTGGTGAGCCGCCTCCGACCGACCGCGTGATTAGGACGGCGGCGGCCGGGGGATCACCAGCCGATGAGCGACGTCACGGCACTCACCCCGGACCGGCTGGAACTCGGCGAAGGCTCTCGCTGGGCGGGCGACCGGCTCGTCCTGGTCGACATCCCGGCGGGCCGCCTGCTGACCGCCCCGGCGCCCGGGGCCCCCGAGCGGCGGACCGCCGACGCCCTCACGGAGCTGGCGAAGCTGCCGGACCCGCTCGCCGCGGTCGCCGAGGTCGCCGACCGGCCGGGCACCTGGCTGGCCGCCACGGGCACCGGCTTCGCGCTGATCACCGAGGCCGGCGCGGTCCGCCCGCTCACCGCCCCGGAGCCGGTGACGGACCGGCCCTGGCGCATGAACGACGGCGTGGCGGACCGGGCCGGCCGGTTCTGGGCGGGCAGCATGGCCTGCGACCAGAGCCCCCGCTCAGGTGCCCTGTACCGCCTCGACCCCGACGGCACGGTGCGCACCGTGCTGCGCGACCTCACCATCGCCAACGGCCCCGCGTTCAGCCCGGACGGCCGCACGATGTACCTGTCCGACACGCCGCTCGGCCACATCGACCGGTTCGACGTGGACCCGGCGACCGGGGAGCTGAGCGGCCGGCGGCCATTCGCCCGCCTCGACCCGGACCACGGCGCCCCGGACGGCCTCACCGTGGACACCGAGGGCCACGTCTGGGCGGCCCTGTTCGGCGGGGCGGCCGTGCACCGCTACCGCCCCGACGGCGTCCTGGACCGCCGGGTCACGCTGCCGGCCCGCCAGCCGACCAGTGTCTGCCTGGTGGGCGCCACGCTCGTGGTCACCAGTGGCCGCGGCGGCCTGGACGACCCCGGACCGGACGACGGCGCGGTGCTCGTCACGGATGCGGGCCCGGGCGCCCGGGGGCTGCCCGCCCTGCCGGTCCGGCTGGACACCGTCTGACCCGGCGGGGCGGCCGTCGCGCGGACCTCTCAGCGTGGGTTCCAGCCGGCTGCCCGGCAGGCGTCCTCGAACGCGTCGCCGTCCTGCTTCCACGCCGAGCCACCGTCGGCGGCGCTGCGCCCGAGCGCCGTCGCCCGGTCCTGGATGGCGTCGTTGTCGCTGTCCCGCGAGGACTGGCTCACCTTGTCCGCCAGCGCGAGCCGCGCGGTCTTCGAGCGCGCCTGCGCGTACCCGTCGGCGTAGTCGGTGCAGGCCTGCGCCGCCGGGTCGTCGAGCTGCCCGGGCCCCTGCGCCGAGGTCGACGACCGGGTGGCCGACCAGGCGATGAGCAGGGCCACGCAGACCACACCGATGATGATCAGAGTCTGCTTGCTGAGCTTGACCTTCATGTCGAAATTGGACCACGCCGGGCGGTCCGGCGTGCCACCGCCGGGTCCGGGGTGCAGGCGCGCCCGGGTGATCCGCCTCAGCGGTCCACGTCGACGATCTCGCGTCCCAGCGGCCAGAACGCCACGGGCACCAGCTTGAAGTTCGCGATGCCGAACGGGATGCCGATGACCGTCACGCACTGGGCGATCCCGGCGAGGATGTGGGTCAGCGCGAGCCACCAGCCCGCCACGATCACCCAGACGATGTTCGCGATGCCGGACGGCACGCCGGCGCCGGGCCGGCTGACGACCGTACGGCCGAACGGCCACAGCGAGTAGGCGGCCAGGCGCAGCGAGGCGACGCCGAACGGGATCGTGACGATGAGCGCGAAGCAGATGAGCGCCGCGAGACCGTAGCCGAGCGCGAGCACGAACCCGCTGCCGAAGATGAACCACAGGATGTTGAGAATCAACCTCACCAGATCAGCATGACTCCGGTACGCCACCCGCACGGTGGCCCGGTGCCGCGGCGTCGCCGCACAGCACGGCGAACAGCGCGAGCAGGACCGCGTGGAACACGGCGACCCCGATCACGAAGCCGTGATCCATCCCGTCCGGCGCCAGAAGCACGCCCGCCACCCCGGCACCGACCGCCGCCATCGCCATCGCCGTCCGCGCGATGAGCTGGGGCCGGGACCGCCGGCCGCCACCGCCACGGGCCGCGGCCCGCCACATCGAGCCGGCGATCACCAGCGACCCGGCACCTCCCGCCACGCCGGCGATCAGCGACGCCACGCCCGGCCCGGTCGCCGACTCGCCGAGCGCGGCGACACCCGACCAGGCCAGCAGCCCGAACACCCCCGCGGCGAGGAGGTGCATCCAGAGGCTACGACCCGGGCGCGGCCGGGTGGTGGCGGCGGGCTCGGCGGTCATCCCGTCATCGTCGCACGTGCCAGGAAGCCGCCGGCACCGCTTGCCTCAGAGCGCGACCTCGGCCGGCGTCGGCCGGACCGGCCCGGACAACGCGTACGCCATCAGCCCCGCCACCGCGAGCACCGCCGCCGTCACCGCCGCCGCCCGGTTGCCGGGCTCCTGGGTCTGCCAGGTGATGATCTGTCCCGCCGTGGTGTCCCCGGCCGGGAACACGATCACCGCCAGCGTCCAGCCCAGCGGCGCGAACCAGGCGCGGATCGCCCCGATCGTGGCCGCGCCGAGGGCCGCCAGGCCGAGCAGGCCGGCCGCGTCGCGCAGCACGAGCGCCGCCGGGCCGAAGCGGGCGCCGGTCGGCAGCGTCGCCAGCAGCAGCACCAGGATGAGGACAAGGGCGGCCAGCACGTGCGCGGCCCGGCGGGGCCACCAGGGCAGCGCCGCGGTCCGTTCCAGGGCCTCGTCCGGACCGGCGAACGTGATGGCGACCGTCGTGACGAGGATCAGCACGGTCAGCACGACCATCGGCGCGCCCGCGTCCGGCGAGTTGGAGAAGATCGACCACAGCGACCACAGCAGCACCGTCAGCCCGAGGCTCAGCACCAGCGCCAGCGGTACGTGCCGCGACCGCGCGTACAGCGCCAGCCCCCTCATCGGGCACTACCGGTGAGCGCGTCCTTGAGATCCTTGCACCCGGCGGCCGCCCGGCGCAGCGCCGCCACCCGGGCGACCGCCTCCTGCTCGGGCAGCTTGCGCAGGCCGTTCCACAGGGCGGCCTGCTCCGTGTCGGGCTGGTCGGAGACGACGTCCCATTCGCCCCAGCCGGCCACCGGTTCGACGCCGAGAACGTACGCGGCCGCCGCGCGGGACGCGGACGGGTTGAACCCGTCCTCGCAGGCGATCGGGGGCGTCAGCGCCGCGATCACCACCCGGGGCACGACCCGGTCGGGCCAGGCCAGGTGGCCGTACTTGTCGACGTGGACGTCGAGCAGGACGACGCCGGGCTGCGGTGCCGGTGACCAGGACGGGTAGTAGGTCGTGGTGTCCTCGTGCACGGCGGTCGGCGCGTCCGGAAGCTTCGCCAACGCCGCCAGGGCCTGCCGGGCCGGGGGTACGACCTCGGACAGCAGGCCGGCGTGGACCCGGCTGACGCAGACCCGCGGGGCACCGTCGGCACAGACCAGCTCCTGGGCGACCGTGTCGGTCGGGTTGTCCACGAACTCGCCGCGCGGGACGACCGCGAGGGCCAGGGCGGCGCCGAGGGTGACAGGAAGCAGTGCCGCCACCCGGGTACGCCAGCCGCCCGAGGCGAGCAGCACCGCGGCGGCGACGGCGAACGCGATCAGCCAGATGACCTGCGCGACGCTGACCCGGGCGCCCACCGTCTGGTAGTCGGTGTACTGGCCCATGCCGTACATCGGGGAGAACACGAGGCTGAGCCAGTTCCGGTGCCCGGTCGCGACCGGCAGCAGCATCAGGAACGCGATGCCGGCCACCGCCAGGACGGGCGCGGTCACCATGGACGGCACCAGCCGGCCCACGGCGAGTCCCAGCCAGACGCCGCCGATCATCGCGAGCACGCCGACGGCCAGCACGAGGAACGCCCGGGCCGGCAGATAGTGCGCGGTGTCGATGATCCAGGGCAGGCCGGCCGCGGCCACCAGCAGGTAGGCCGCCGCGGCGGCGATGGCCATCGCGCCGAGGACGGGTACCATCCGCTGGACCCGGGGCCGGGCCGTGCTGGCGAACAGCTCCGCCACGTGGGACCGGTGCTCACGGCGGGCCTGCCAGGCGCCGGCGGCCAGCGCGAGCGGCCACAGCAGCACCAGGTATTCCCGTTCGGCCATGGCCAGTGCCATCCAGCTGGCGGCCCATCGCTGCGGTGCCGCGTACAGGAGGATCCCGCCGGCCACCAGCAGCACCAGCACGGTGCCCAGGGCCGCCGAGCGGCGGACCTCGATGCCGAGGATGCGGGTCATCGGGCCGCCACCTCCGCCCGGTGGCGGCGCAGCAGGGCGGAGTAGCCGCGCTCGGCGGGACTGTCGCCTGGGTCGCCGTGCTCGCCCTGCTCCATCAGGCCCGCGGGGGTGCCCTGGTAGAGCAGCCGGCCCTCGTTGATCATCACCACGTCGGTGCAGGCGGCCACCACGTCCTCGACGAGGTGCGTGGAGACCAGCACGCAGCTGTCCGCACCCAGGGCACGCAGCAGCGTACGGAAATCCAGCCGCTGCTCCGGGTCGAGCCCGACCGTGGGCTCGTCGAGCAGCAGCACTTCCGGGTCGTTCACGATCGCCTGGGCGATGCCGGCGCGGCGCAGCATGCCGCCCGAGAGGGTCTTCATCCGCGCGTCGGCCTTGGCACCCAGGCCGACCCGGTCGATGGCCCGTTGCACCGCGCCGGGCACGGCCGCCTTGGGCATCTCCTTGAGCCAGGCCATGTACTCGATGAACTCGCGCACCGTGAACCGCGGGTAGAACCCGAACTGCTGCGGGAGATAGCCGAGGGCCCGCCGCACCCGTCGCAGGTCGGCGCGGCCGTCGACGGTCTCGCCGAGCAGCGTCAGCCGCCCGCCGGCCGGCTTGATGACCGTGGCCAGCGAGCGCATCAGCGTGGTCTTGCCCGCGCCGTTGGGGCCGAGCAGCCCGTGCACCCCGGTGCCGAGGGCCAGGTCGAGGCCGTCGACGGCCAGGTGCCGGCCGGCCCGGACCTGCAGGCCTTCGGCGTGGACCGCCCAGGCATAGGTGGTGGGGGCGGTCTCCGCCGCGGACACCGTACGCATAGTCACTTCTCTCTCGAGGTCGTTCGGGTGGTCAGTCACGGCTCGCCAGCCTGCGGTAGTCGTCGGCCCGGGTCATCGCGTACGCCGCGAGCGCCACGGTGGCCAGGGCCCAGACCGGGACGCTGGCCGGGCGCAGCACGACGGGGATGTCCGCGGTGGCGATGCTGGGCAGCACGACCGCGGCGGCCCAGGTCGCGCCGACCCAGAGCGCGGCCCGGCGCACGCCGAAGCGGCCACCCAGCGCGATCGTGGCCGCGGTGCAGGCCAGGCTGGGCAGGAGCATCAGCGCCAGGGATTCCCGCGTGCCGACACCGGCCAGGGCGAGCGCGGGCACCACCACGGCGAGCACCGTCGCGGTACGCCGCAGCAGCATCATCAGCCCGGCGCCGGGTGCGCCGGCGATCAGCTCCCAGGCCGGGTCGGCGCGGCGGCTCCACGCGACGGCGACGCCGGGCAGCGGTGCCACCGGCGCGAGCAGCAGCACCAGGGAGGGCAGGTCCGGCAGGGCGACGCTGAGCAGGACCGCGCAGGCCAGCGCGCTGAGGGTCATGCCCAGCCACGGCGCCGCGGCCCAGACGAGCCAGCGGCGGCGCACCGGCGACCACGCCCGGCGCACCCGGGCCGGGCGCGGCCCCGCCTCGATGCCCTCGTCCACGGCGGTGGCGACCCGGTCGAGCAGCGCCCGGGTGTCCGGGGTGGTGCTGCCGGCGAGCCGGGCCCGGCAGTCGGCGCAGCCCTCGAGGTGCACCTCCACCGACCAGACGGTGGCGTCGTCGAGGTCCGCGTCACCCTCGGCGTAGCGGGAGATCACGGCGAGGTTCGGATGGGTGGTCATGACAGTGCCTCCCGCAGAGCGATGCGAGCCCGCCGCGCGCGGGACTTCACCGTGCCTTCCGGCACCCCGAGCAGCAGCGACGTCTCCCGTACGGAGAGGCCGTCGAGAACCATGGCCCGCAGCACCTGCCGCACCTCGGTGGGCAGGCGCAGCAGGGCCTGTTCGAGGTCCTGGCCGACGCGGGCGGCCATCACCTCGTCCTCCGCAGCCGGGGCCGTGGTCTCCAGCAGCGGCACGGGCGGCGGCTGCGCGTGCCTCGCCCGGCGGCGGAACGCGTCGACCAGCCGGTTGGCGGCGATCGTCCAGAGCCAGCCGACCGCGCTGCCGGCGGTGGCGGCCCCGGCGAAGCTGCCCGCGGCCCGCCACACGGCCAGGTAGGTCTCCTGCAGCACGTCGGCGACCACGTCCTCGTCGGCGCACCGGCGCCGCAGCCGCACGGCGAGCCACGGCGAGGTGCGCCGGTACAGCTCGTCGAACGCCCGCCGGTCCCCGCGGGCGGTGCGGCGTACGAGCTCGTCCTCGTCGGCCGCGTCCAGGTTTCGTCTCACACCAGGCAAGACGACGATCACCTCCCGACGGTTCTCCGATTCGAGTGACTCAGCTCACACCGCAGGACGATCGTACGAATCCGGTGGGCATATTCGCCCTGACCTGGGGTAGCACAGGGGCCATGACCGATATCCGGATGCGGCAGGACGGGCCCGCCGATGCGTCGGCCGGCGCGCTCGTCAGCCAGATCAGCGAGCAGGTCTCCACGCTCGTACGGCAGGAACTCGAGCTCGCCCGCACGGAAATGGTGGAGAAGGGTAAACGCGCCGGCACGGGCGCCGGGATGCTCGGCGGCGCCGGCGTCCTCGCCCTGTACGGCGTCTCCGCCCTCCTGCTGACCATCGGCGCCGCCCTGGCGCTCGCCCTGCCCGACTGGCTGGCCGCGCTCATCGTGGCGGTGCTCGTGCTGGCCGCCGCCGGTGTGGCCGCGCTGCTGGGCCGCAAGCAGGTGCAGCAGGCCACCCCGCCCGCCCCCACCGAGGCGGTCGACAGCACGAAGCGCGACGTCGGCACCGTCAAGGCGGCGGCACGGGAAGGTCGCCGCCGGTGACCTACGCCGCAGCCTCCGACCGCTACACCAGCGGGATGCAGTACCGCCGCACCGGCCGCTCGGGCCTCGACCTGCCCGTGCTGTCGCTCGGGTTGTGGCACAACTTCGGCGACGACCGGCCGTTCGAGGCGCAGCGGGCCATCGCCCGGCGCGCCTTCGACCTCGGGATCACCCATTTCGACCTGGCCAACAACTACGGACCGCCGTACGGCTCCGCCGAGGTCAACATCGGCCGGCTGCTGCGCGAGGACTTCCGCCCGTACCGCGACGAGCTGGTGATCTCCACCAAGGCCGGGTGGGACATGTGGCCGGGCCCGTACGGCCAGGGCGGCGGCAGCCGCAAGTACATGCTCGCCAGTCTGGACCAGTCGCTCGGCCGGATGGGCCTCGACTACGTCGACATCTTCTACTCGCACCGCTTCGACCCCACCACGCCGCTCGAGGAGACCGCCACCGCCCTCGACACCGCCGTCCGCCAGGGCAAGGCACTCTACGTCGGCATCTCGTCGTACGACGCGCAGCACACCCGGACGATGGCGGGGCTGCTGCGCGACCTCGGCACTCCCCTGCTGATCCACCAGCCGTCGTACTCGATGCTGAACCGCTGGATCGAGACCGAGGGCCTGCTGGACGCGGTGGACGAGGTCGGCGCCGGGGTCATCGGCTTCACCGCGCTCGCCCAGGGCCTGCTCACGGGCAAGTACCTCAATGGCATCCCGGAGGATTCGCGCGCCGCCGCGGGCACCTCCCTCGACCGGGACTGGCTCGACGACGCGATGGTGTCGCGGCTCAACTCCCTCAACGACGTGGCGCAGCAACGCGGGCAGAGCCTCGCGCAGATGGCCCTCGCATGGGCGCTGCGCGACCCGCGGGTGACGTCCCTGGTCATCGGCGCGAGCCGGGTGGAGCAGCTGGAGCAGAACGTCGCGGCGCTGGACATCCTGTCGTTCGACGACGAGGAGCTCGCCACCATCGACAAGATCCTCGAGGCCGGCACGACCTCCGTGGATCTGTGGAAGGACGCCCGGCAGGGCACGCTGTAGGGCCGACCGGTGAGGCGGTGCTACGCGCCGTCCGGGTGGGGCAGGCCCATCGCGTTCGGGTACGGCACCACCGCCGCTGCGCCCCGGGCCAACGGCACGAGCAGCTCCGCCAGCCGGTCCCGCTCGACAGCGCTCAACGCCGTCCACGGGTGCTCCGCAAGCACGTCGGTACGGCTCTCGACGCTCCGATGTGTCTCCTCCCCCGACGCCGTGGGGCGGCCCTCGGCGTCGAGCAGGCCCCGCTCGGCCAGCGCCACAACTGCGGTGTCCCATTCCGCGTCGGTCCAGCCCCGGTTCGGCTGAAGCTGGTCCCGGCCGCCGTACAGGGCGTCGCGCAGGGCGAGCGCTTGCAGGCCGCTGAGCCCGGCGCCGACCAGTGCGGCGATGTGTCCGTCGCCGCGGTGTTCCCGCAGCACCGTGGCGGCCTGCCACATCCGCGCGAGCTCGCCCTCGGGCCGGGGCAGGGCGGCGTTGGCGGCGCCGAGCGCGCGGCCGTCCGTGACCGCCGCCGCCGCGGCGCGCTCCAGGAGCCCGGCTGCCTCCGCCCATGCGGCCGGGTCGGGTGGCAGCACGGCCCGCAGGGCGGCCACCGCGCCGTCGAGGCGGGCGGCGAGCGCCTGCTCCGGCGCTGCCCGGTGCCACACGTCCGGCAGGGCACGGGCGACCATGCCGGGCGCGAACCCGTAGAAGAGGGCGGTGACGGGCGCGGCCCGTACGGCGCCGAGCGGAGCGGCCCGTCCGGCGAAGTAGCCGCGCCAGAAGCCCCGCAGTCCGGCGCTCTCGAACGCCTCCCGGGCCTGCGGGGCGAAGTAGGTGACGGCGTGCAGGGGCTCGTACAGCTGCCAGAACCGGCGGACGACGGACATGGAGCGATTCCACCGCGGCCGAGGCCGCGGTGGGACAGCCAATCCCCGGAAAGCGGTTCAGTTCTGCGGTTCGATCCAGATGTTGCGGTACTGGACCTTGTTGCCGTGGTCCTGCAGGCGGATCGAGCCCGTGGCCGGGCCCTCGGCGATGCTGCCGCCCGTCACGCCGGTGATCTCGATGTTGTCGTGCACCTTCACGCCGTTCCACACCACCGTGATGCGGGCGTTCTCCGTCTTGGCGCCGGCCGCGTCGTAGCGGGCCGCCCGGAAGTCGATGTCGTACGTCTGCCACGTCTCCGGCGGCGTGGCGGCGTTCACGTCCGGGGCCTTCTGCAGGTAGATGGCGCCCGCCTCGTTGGTGTCGAGGGTGGTGTCGCCGTACGAGTCGAGCACCTGCAGCTCGTAGCGCTCCTGCTGGTAGACGCCGCTGTTGCCACGGTTCTGCCCGGTGACGTCCGGCGGCAGCAGCGGCACCTTGAACTCCACGTGCAGCTTGTAGTCGCCGAACGCCTGGCGGGTCCGCAGGTCGCCGCAGCACACCTCCATGGCACCGTCGCCCACGCGCGGCCAGCTCGCCGTACGCCCGTCGGTGTGCTGCCACTCGGCGAGGTCCGTGCCGTCGAACAGCACGATCCGCTCCCCCGGCCTGCGTACGGTGATCAGGTCCAGGTTGACGTGGCCGGTGTCCTCCGCGTCGACCCGGTACTGGACCGTGTTGTCACCCCGGCGCAGCGCCAGCCGTTCCGTCTTGGTGGCCCAGTCGTCCCAGGTGTTGGTGGTCGGCAGGACGGTCTGGCGGATCTTCTTGCCGTTGACGTACACGCTGACGGTCTTGTTCCCCTGGAACGGGTTGGGGCCGTTGGAGTAGCGCAGGCCGACCTCGTAGTCGCCTGCCTTCTTCACGTCGACGTGCATCGTCGTCGAGGCGTTGAGGGTGCCGAAGTTGTCGACGAATCCGATGCCGGAGTAGCCGCGGTGGTCGGTGCCGACGCCCGCGCCGCCCTGGCGGCGGCCCTCCTCTGCCTCGTAGAACACCTGGTCGGGCTGGGCACCTGGAATGGCGTTGAGCGTGTACCAGGCCTCGGTGCTCCACAGCTGCTCGCCGCCCTGGGCGCTGAACGGCCGTGGTGAGCGCAGGTGCACCACGCGGCCGGGCAGCAGCCCGTCGACGGTGAGCGTGACCCGGCGGCGGTCGGCGGAGAGCCGGATGCCGCTGACGGTCAGCTTCTCCTCCTCGACCTTCGGGCCGCCGTACTGCTCGGTCGGGGCGTAGCGCCACTGCTCGAGCTGGTACGCCTTGGCGAGGTTCGCGACTGTCTCGTCGGACAGCGGCTTGGTGTATTCGACGGTGAAGCCGCCGCGGGTGGCGCTCATGGACTTCATGTCGAACGCCGTGGTGCCGTTGGGCGTCAGCTTCTGCAGGCCGTACGTGAGCTTGCCCTCCTGGCCCCAGTTGCCGCCGGCGCCGAGCCCGCCGATGTAGAGCGACCCGTCCGGGCCGATCGTGGTCCGGTTGACGCCGACCTCGAGGCCCTGGGTGTGGCGGAACACCGCGCCCTGGTACTCGCCGTGGACCTTCTCGAGGAAGGCGCGCTGAAGGCCGCCGTACGTGACGTCGCCGAAGAGCATCTGGCCCGCGAACGGACCCTGCTGGAGCAGGACCGGGGTGCTCGGCGAGTTGGCGATCTCGTTCTGCGGCAGCCACAGCACCGGCTTGGTCACCGGGTTGGCGTCGTACGGCCCGGCCGGGTTCGTGTAGTGGTTGAAGAACCGGTCCGGCTTGATCTCCACCAGCTTCGACGCCGGCAGCCAGCCGCCCTGGTTGTCGGCCACGAACAGGCCGCCGCCGGGACCCCAGCCCAGGCCGTTGGGGGTACGCAGCCCGCCCGCGACGTACGTGACCTTGCCGGTGCGCCGGTTCACGACGATGCTCGTGCCCCGGTTCGCCGCCGGCTGCGGGTTCGTGGTGGCGCCGCCGTAGTCGATGGCCACCGACAGGTTGAGGTAGAAGTTTCCGCCCTTGTAAAGCAGGCCGAACGCGAACTCGTGGAAGTTTCCGCCGTACGGCCAGGTGGCGACCGTACGCTTCGAGTCCGCGACCTCGTCCCCGTTGCTGTCGACCAGCTCGGTGAGCTCGTGCTTCTGTGACACGTAGATGGAGCCGTCGACGACCGCGACGCCCATCGGCTCCTTCAGGCCCGAGGCGACCTTCTTGTACGAGACCTTGCTGGGGTCGGTCTGCCCGGTGACGTGGTCGAGGATGTAGACCTCGCCGTTCGTGGTCTCGCTGCCGCCCCACGTGGCGATGACGAGCCGGCCGTCCTTGGTCCAGTCCATCGCGGACACCTGCGGCTCGAAACCGTTGGGACGCAGGTCGGTCAGCGTGTAACCGGGGTTCACCGCGTCGAGCGGCAGCCCGTCGCCGGGGGTGTCGGTGGCGCCCTCGCACTGTTTCTGTCCGGGGGCGGTCACCCGGACGACGCCGGCGTCGGTGCTCAGCGCGGAGGTGGGGACGACGCTGAAGTCGTCGGCGCCGGGCGGGCGCCACGACAGCGTCAGCTGCTGGCCGCCGCCGGCCTCGAAGAACTCGACGAACAGGGCGTGCGGCCCGGCGCCGAGCTCGACGGTGCCCTCCTTGGACTCGACGCCGTGCAGGCCGTCGTTGTCGACCACGGGTTTGCCGTCGATCGCGAGGCGGGAGCCGTCGTCGCTGGCGAGGCGGAGGGTGTACGTGCCGTCGGCGGGCACGGTCAGGTTGCCGAGCACATGCGCGACGAAGTTGTCCTGCAGGCCGAACTCGTCGCCGGTGTAGTCGACGTCGGGCATCAGCTTGTCGACGTTCGGCGTCTGCCCCGGTTTGAGCGTGCAGATGCGGGTGAGCGGGACGCGGGTGTCGAACGTGCGGAGGGTGACCCCCGGCTCCTGGGGTGGCAGGTCGGCGGCGGACGCTGCGGCCGGGTGGGCGGCGACTGCGGCGGACGCGGCTATGAGGCTGAGGACGAGAGCACGGACCATGCTGCTCCTTCGAACTCCTGTTACCGGCTCGATGCACGGCTGTGAATATCTTGGTCCACTATCGACGCTCGCACCAGAACTTCTGCCTCATAGGGCTGAACTTTCCTCGGAAAATTCGAAAGTAAGCGACAAACGGGCGGACCGGCACGAGGCCGATCCGCCCGTCCGCGGGTGCGCGTCAGCCGGCCAGCGGCAGGACCACCTTGGACACGCCGAGGCGCACGCCGACCGTCGTGCCGCCCGGGTACCGCAGGGTGTGATCGCGCTCGGTGGAGATCACGACGACCCCGATCCGGTGCCCGGCCGCGAAGACGTGGTCCTCGGTCTGCAGATCCCACCGGAACGTGTACGGCCGCCCCGCCCGGATCGGCGTCGTGCGCCACGGGGAGATCCGGTTCCGGACGTCCATCCAGCCCCGCGACACGATCTCCAGCGGCGTAGTGGCGGTGACGTACTCACGGCGGGTGAAGCACCCCGGGTCCTCGGGGATACCCGGGCCGACGCAGTCCTGCACCGGCAGGCTGCGCAGCCCCGCGTACCGGTCGGCCGGCCCGTAGTCCACCAGCAGCGCGGTCAGGTACGGCGACTCGCCCGCGAGATCGGCGCGGACCGAGATCCGCGGCGTGCCGGACAGCCGGGTCTCCCGCTCCAGCGGCGCCGACAGGTACGCGAGCCGGTCCGGGTCGGCGCTCAGCTCGTCGGCGACGAGGTCCTCCGCGGTACGGGACGGGTCGTCGACGAACGTCTGCCGCGCACCGGGCCCCGCAGTGCCGGGCCGCAGGGTGCCCGGGCGCCCGTCCGCGGCCGGACCGCCGAGGGCGAAGGTGGTGGCGCGGGTGCCCGTCGGCGGCCAGGTCGCGGACGTACGCCACACCGTCGGCGCGACTTCGACGTCGGCCATCGGCTCGCGCATGATGCCGGTGTCGATGCGGTACAGCCACTGGTCGAACCAACGGTGCAGGGTCTCCAGCCAGACGTCGCGGCGCACGTTGAACGGGTCGGTGTGCCCGGCCTGGTGCAGCCAGATCTTGCGCGGCACCCCGCGGCGGGCCAGGGCGTCCCACCACTGCCCGGCCTGTCCCGTGCGGACGTTGTCGTCATGCAGCCCGTGCACCAGTAACACGCTGGCACGGACCTTGCCGACGTCCCGCAGATAGTTACGCTCGGCCCAGTACGCGCTGTAGTCGCCGGTCACCCGGTCCTGCTCGCGTTCCAGGTCGGCCATCACGCCGGCGCACACCTCGGGGTTCGCCCGCGTGAGGACGGCCTTGGCCAGCACATCGGTGTCCTCGCCCTGGAAGCCGCCGGGCGCCACCACCCCGCCGTTCGCGCGGTAGTAGTCGTACCAGCTGGAGATGCCGGCGATCGGCACGATCGTCTCCAGCCCCTTGACGCCGGTGCCGGCGACCGCGTTGGGCAGCGTGCCGTTGTAGGAGACGCCGATCATGCCGGTGCGCCCGGTCGACCAGGACGCCCGGGCCGGCGCGCCGGTCGCGTCGACGCCGCGGGCCCGGCCGTTGAGCCAGTCGACGACCGCCTTCATACCCAGCGTCTCGTTGCGCCCGCCCGAGGTGGGACAGCCGGTGGAGCCGCCGCTGCCGAGGCTGTCGGCGAACACCACCGCGTAACCGCGCGGAACGAAGTAGTTGTCCAGGTAACCGGAGAAAGTGACAGTCTCGGCCGCGCGGTCCGCGCCCGGGGAGGCGCTGCGCCGGGCGGCGGCGCCGTCGCGGTCGACGTCGTCATGATTCGGTACGTCGTTGAGCCCCGCATAGTAGGGACTCGGCTGGAAGATCACCGGGACCTTGACGCCGGCCTCGGTCTCCCGCGGGCGGATGATGCGCACCGCCACCCGGTCCGGCTCGCCGTCGGCGTCACTGTCGGTGGGCGCCTGCACCCACACCTGCTCGCGGATGGCCTGGGTGTAGTCGTAGACGGGCTGGGTGCCCGACGGGGTCACGGCGGTGGGCGGGGATGTCGGCGCGGCGACGGCAGCTGTGCCGCCCGCGAGTACGGTGACAACGGCGGAGAGGACGGCGCAGAGCCGTGCCCCGGTCCGGGAAGATCGCATCGTCGAGAAGCCTCCGGCGCAGGCGGTACGGACGCCACACCCTATCGTCCGGCATCGATGCCCAGGGCGCCGCGGACGCCCGGAGCGCTCCGCAGAAAGATCGACAGGGCTGATCCTTTTCAGACACGAGTCCTAGACTCGGCGTCATGGACCCTGTCCCCACCGGCACCGGGGTGGAAGCACCCTCGCGGGGGTACGATCGCTTCTGACGCACGTCCCAGGATGAGCAGCGGTTCATTCGTCCGGTTGATCACGCTCGCCGGTCATTAAAGGACACGTTGACCTTGGCATAAATCACGCCTTGTAATCCGACGAATACGCTCCGTACGCTGTGGTCAGAAAGACCATCGATCGGCTTGAGTGCCTGGGCATTGCTGGCCTCGACCATCAGTCATTCGGGGAGCATCGCATGGTTATCAAGGTTGTCGAGCAGATCAACGACGACGAGCTCATCGAGTCGGCCTGGAAGATGTACGAGGAGTCGTTCCGCGGCCTGAACGCCCTCGCGGTGCAGCGGCACCTCATGTACCGCAACGAGTTCGACGAGGTCATGCGCGACGGCCGGGTACAGAAGTACCTCAGCCTCGACGACGAGGGAAACATGTGCGGGATGTCGACGTACACGAACGACCTCGACGCGATGCCGTTGATCTCACCGCAGTACTTCGAGCGGCGCTGGCCCGAGCTCTACGCCCAGCGCAAGATCTGGTACTGCGGTTTCGTCGCCGTGCTGCCCACCCCGGCCGCCCGGTCGTCGTTCGCCGACCTGGTCGAGGCGATGTATCTGCTGGCCGCGGCCCAGAACGGGATCATCGGGCTGGACTTCTGCCAGCACAACGACGAGGCCCGCAAGATGAGCCGGGTGATCCGGCTGATGCTGCACCGGCTGTCGGGCAACTGCGACGCCAGCATGATGGACGCGCAGCAGTTCTGGATCTACCAGTTCCCGCAGGCGGCCTAGCAGCTCCTGGATCGTGTGACACGCCGACCGCCCGCCGCCGCCGGCCGGAGCACCGGGCTCTTGGGGGGCTGACGGAATTCCGGCCCGTACGGGTGACCTCCTTTCGCTTCGGGTCGGCGGGCGGTCCGGCGTGTCGTCGCGGGGAAAAGTCAGGTCCACCGGGACGGTTCGGGTGGGGTCTCCCACCGGGGCGGTCCCGGCGGCGCGTCCGGCTCCGGCGGGAGCTGCGGCACGGCGCCGGCGTTCAGCATCGCGCGGACGCTGATCGGCTCGGTGTGCGATCCCTTGAGCCGCGGGGCGTCGGCGATGAAGCCGCCGTCCGCGCCGCGGCCGATCGCGGCGTACACCTCGGGGCGGGCGGCCCGCATGACGAGGGCCCAGACGAAGCCGACCAGCGCGAAGACCGCGTACCCGGTCGGGAAGATCCAGTGGAACATCGAGCCGGACTCCACCTGCAGCAGGTCGCCGAGCCCGTAGATCGTCGCGGCCAGGATGATGCTGAGCAGCACGAACGCGGTGATCGGGGCGATCTTGCCGCGCCACACGTTCTCCTGGTGGCGGTGCCGGACGAAGAACGCGATGACCGCCGCGGACGCGCTCCACATGAGGATCAGCACGCCCAGGCCGCCGACCACCGTGAGCCACGCGAACAGGTAGACCAGCGGGTCGGCGCCGGTGAGCCGGTAGACGACCAGCACCCCGAGCGCGAGCACGCTCTGCGTGATCGAGCCGACGATCGGCGCGCCGGTACGCGGATGCGTGTAGCCCCACGCCCGCGGCAGCACGCCCTCCCGGCCCAGCGCGAACTGGTAGCGCGAGACCGCGGCGTGGAACGCGAGCAACGCGGCGAAGATGCTCGTCATGAACAGCACGTAGCCGATGTTGATCAGCGCCTCGGGCACGTGCGGGCTGACCAGCGTGAAGACCAGGTCCGTCTCCTCCGCCTTGGCGACCGAGACGATGTTGCCGGGCCCCGCCCCCACGGACATCGCCCACGCGGAGAGCCCGCAGAGCAGGCCCGCGAGGATGACCGCCCAGTGGGTGGCCCGGGCGATCGTCCGCTTCGGGTCCTTGGCCTCCTCGGAGAGCACGACCGTCGCCTCGAAGCCGACGAACCCGGCGATGGCGAGCACCATCATGGCCGCGACCTCGGGGGTGAGGACCTGCGCCGGGTTGAGCGTGGAGAAGCTGACCGAGCCGTCGGCCGGGTTGGCGACCATCACCACGTCGTAGATGAGCACGATGAGGATCTCGGCGACCAGCAGCACGGCGAGCACCTTGCCGCTCAGGTCGACCCACAGCACGCCGAGCACCGCGGTCAGCGCCCACGCCGCGATCGCGCAGGCGAACCAGCCGACGTTCAGCCCGAGCCCGTTGAGCACCCCGGACGCCACGACGCCGAACAGCCCGAACAGCCCGATCTGCATCATCGCGTACGCCGGCAGCGCCACGAACGCCGCGCCGACGCCCGGTATCCGCCCCAGCCCGTGACTGATGTACGAGTAGAACGCGCCGGAGTTGACGATGTGCCGGCTCATCGCGACGAACCCGACCGTGAAGATCGAGAGGATCCCCGCGACCACCAGGTACACCACCGGGACGGCGGTGTTGCCGACCACGGCGTAGATGGTGGTGATGGCCCCGATGATGACGGTGAGGGGAGCGGCGCCCGCGACTCCGAAGAAGACCACCGAGGGAACGCCGAGCCGGTTACGTGCCAGGGCGGTGGACACGATGTCGGGCTCTGTCACGTCACTCCCCATCAAGAGCCTCCCAGCCCATTGGTCGATGTTGTCCCGCCGGCGATGGTGACGGCCGACGGCACTCACCGCCGACCGACGGCGAGCACGGAGCCGACGGATGCCTCGGTGTGCTCGATGAGCTGGCGCAGGTCCTCGGGCAGCGACCCGATGGCGGTGGGCAGCTGGGTGAGGGCGTGCCGGTGGACCTCGAAGTCCCACAGCACGTGGCGGGTGAGGCCGGTCGCGACGACCAGGCCGGCCAGCACGCGGTCGCTGATGGACATCTCCAGTCCGCGCACCATGATGTTGGCGAGCCGCATCGGCGCCCACGCGGCCGCGTTGCGCTGCACCTCGTTGTTGGGCATGTAGAAGGTCTGGGTGCTGAGCATGCGGCGGCGGGTCACCGACTCGACCGCGCCCGAGCGCATGAGCCGCTCCCCCACCCGGTCGGCCGCGTCCTGCGACAGGTACGCCAGCCAGGTGCGCAGCTCACGGTGCTGCGGCTGCGAGATGAGCAGCTCCAGCACGGAGTGCGCGAGGGAGTCACGCGGCGGCTGCCGGCTCTCTATGTAGAGGTCGCCGTCGAAACAGCGCAGCCGCCCCTCTAGCATGAGCTCGCCCAGCAGGGCGGCAGCCAGACCCAGACCGGTGGCCCGGGGGTGCAGACGGGACCGGCCGGTGCGGTCCTCGTGCGCGATCAGGAAGAACTGGTCAGCCAGCACGCCGCCACTCCTTAAGACACATCGAACCGTTACGCCGTCGGGCAACTGCCCGTATAGAAGGCAATAACTCGCTGTCGGGAGCATCATGTACCGACCCCCGAGGACAATGCAAGAAGTACTAGACTTCTCGTCGACCCCGCCCGTCTACGATGGATCACGGGGCGATACAGACGGGTTGTCGACGTCCCACGATCGAGGGAGCCACGGGTGTCCACAGACGAAGGTCCTACGCTGCGGCGACGTCGTTTGGGCACGGAGCTGAAACGGTGCCGCGAACGCGCCGGATTGACCCAGGAGAATGTCTCCCGGCATTTCGAATGGCATGCCGCCAAGGTCACCCGGATCGAGACCGCACGGGTCGCCGTCACTCCCCGCGACGTCCGTGACCTGCTGGTGCTGTACGGCGTGGACGACGAGCAGTACCGCGAGGCCCTCATGGACCTGGCCCGCTCGTCGCGCCAGAAGACGTGGTGGACCGACTACCGCGACATCATGCGCCCCGGCAACTTCATCGGCCTGGAGGCGGAGGCGGCCTCCCTGCGGGTGTGGGAACCCATCGTCCTACCAGGGCTTCTGCAGACCGAGGACTACATCCGCGCGCTCATGCGCACGGGCCGCTCGACGGACTCCCCGCAGCACATCGACCGGCGGGTCGCGTTGCGGCTGAAGCGGCAGGACCGGCTGCGCGGCGCCAACCCGCTCCAGCTCTTCGCGATCATCGATGAATCGGTGGTGCGACGCTCCGTAGGCGGCCCCGACGTGATGGATCACCAGCTGCGGTCTCTCATCGACGTGGCTCAATTACCGAACGTGACGGTCCAAATCCTGCCGTTCGACGCCGGCGAACATCCGTTCCTGGGCGGTTCAGCAGCACTTTTGGAGTTCCCGGAGACCACTCATCTGGATGTAGTTTACCTGGAGGGTCTTGCGGGAGACCTCTACGAAGAGCAACATTCAGAGGTCGCACGTTACCGTGCGGAGTTCGATCAGTTGAGCACCCGGGCGCTCGACCCGCGCCTCACGCTTAAGATGATCGAGAGCCTCTTGCGCGCGTAAGGGGCCGGCACGCACAACCGCATATGGAAGGGAGGTGCATGGGCATGCCAGCGCACCATCTCAACGCTGCCGTTTGGAAAAAGAGCAGTCGCAGCAACGGAAACGGCGGCAACAACTGTGTCGAGGTCGCCTTCCTCGACACAGCCGTTGCCGTTCGCGACAGCAAGAACCCTTCCGGTCCCGCTCTCATCTTCAACCCGGCGCATTGGACCGAGTTTGTGAACTCGGCCAAGTGCGGCGAGTTCGATATCAACCGCTGAGAGCCTACCGATCTGTACTCAGAGATGGGAAGTAGATACTCAAAGTCAACTTCCCGAAGGGCCATGATCGAATTCAAGATGGTGCAACTCCGCTGATCAGGGGAGTAGCACGACGCATTCGGGGCATCCGCGCGGGTGTCCCGAATTGCGTTTACCCAGCTCAATAGCTTGATCATTCGGTATTGATCTCCATGCCCCCAGGTCATCGACGTTTCCGCGGGCGCCATGCATACTGAGTAGCACACGCTCCGCATTGAAACGACAACTCAGCGTAAGGGGCATCCCGGTGCGCCAGTCATTTCCTCGCGTCGTGACCGTCGATCCCATCGTCGACACCCGGACCGGCCCGGTCCTGCAGATGCGCGCCGACCGCATCGTCGCCGCGCTCGACACCTTCCGGGCCGCTTTCCCCGGCGTCCGCCCGTTCTACGCCACGAAATGCAACACCCATCCGGGAGTGCTCCGGACGCTGCACGACGCCGGCTCCGGCTTCGAGGTCGCCTCCTTTCAGGAGATCGAGACCCTCACGGGTGCGGGCGTACGGGCCGAGGACCTGATCTTCAGCAACCCCGTGCGCGCCCGCGAGCAGACCGCCCGCGCGGCCGCCGCCGGAGTCCACCGGTTCAGTGTGGACAGCGTCGAGGAGCTGCACCGGGTCGCCGAGGAAGCGCCCGGCAGCCGCGTGTACGCCCGCCTGATCAGCGGCGGGCAGGACAGCGTCGTACCCAGCGAGGGCAAGTTCGGTGTGGACGCCACCGGCGCCGTACGGCTGCTGCTGGAGGCCCGCGAGCTGGGGCTGGTGCCGTACGGGATCACCTTCCACATGGGGTCGCAGATGCTGGACCCGGCGGCGCTGCAGCAACCCCTGCGCGACGTCGCCGGCATCATGGACCGTCTCCTGCGGGCCGGCGTGCGGCTGGAGATGGTGGACATCGGCGGCGGCTTCCCGGCCGCGTACGACGAGCCCGTGCCGCCGCTGGCCGCGTTCGGACGGGTGGCGGCCGCGGGGCTGGCGGACCTGCCGTACCCGGTCGAGGTCTTCGCCGAGCCGGGCCGCTGCCTGGTCGCCGAGGCCGGGACGTTCCGCTGCCGGGTGATCGGGGTGGCCGAGCGCCCGTCGGGCTGGTGGGCGCACACGAACCTCGGCGTGTTCCACGGGCTCATGGAGGTGCTGGAGTCCGGCGGGCACCTGCACTACCCGATCCACGACACCCGCGGCACCCGGCTGCGCCGCTGCTACCACCTGACCGGGCCGACCTGCGACAGCCAGGACACGTTCGCCCGCGACGTGCTGCTCTCCGCCGACCTGCGCGAGGGCGACGAGCTGCTGATCGGGTCGGCGGGGGCGTACACCAGCGTCTACGCGTCGCGCTTCAACGGCTTCCCGCCGCCCCGGGTCATCATGATCTAACCGTCCCACCAGCGCAGCACGGCCCGCGCCCGGGCGGTGTTCCGGCGGCTGAGCCCGCGCGGCTCCGGCACGAACCACTGCTTGCCCGGGTACGGCGCCACCACGGGCCAGGTGCCCTGCGGATCCTGCTCGGCGAGGAGCCGCGCTCCCCAGCCCTCGGTGGCGATGCGCGCGCGGTCGCACGGGTCGCCCGTCACCTTCCAGCGCCCGGCCGGATCGCCGTCGAGCAGCCATGCCGTGAGGCTGCTGTCGTCCATGCCGCCATCCTCGCCGCCGCGTTCCGGCGGTACCAGGGCAGTTCGGCAGGTTCCGGTCCGGTCGGCGGTTCGGCGCGGATCTTCGTCCGTTCCGGCCGGTTCCGCACGGCCGAACTCGCGGGTAGCGTGCGGCGAGCGTGTTCGTGTCGTGACCTACAGGAGTTCCTCATGCGCCGGATTCTCGCCGCGCTCGCCGTGGCGGCGACCGTGTTCGCGGCGGCCGCCTGCACCTCCGACGACGGCGGGAAACCGGCGCCCCCGGCGGGCGGCGGCACCCGGATCAGCCTCGGCGTGATCCCGATCGTCGATGTCGCCCCGGCGTACCTCGGGAAGAAGAAGGGGTTCTTCAGCAGCCGCGGCCTCGACCTCACGCTGGTGCAGGAGCAGGGCGGCGCCGCCATCGTCAAGGGGGTGGCCGGGGGCAGGTACCAGTTCGGGTTCAGCAACGCGACCTCGCTGATGGCCGCGCAGGCCGACGGTGTTCCGCTCAAGGTGGTGGCCAACGGCGTCACGTCGAACGGGCGGCCGGGGCGCGACTTCTCCGCCGTCGTGGTGCCCGACGACAGCCCGATCAAAAGCGCGAAGGATCTCGCCGGCAAGAAGATCGGGGTCAACGCGCTGAAGAGCCTGGGCGACACGACCGTACGGCAGTCCGTGCGCCGGGCCGGCGGTGACCCGGCCAAGCTGGTCTTCACCGCCCTGCCGTTCCCCGAGATGCCGGCGGCGCTGCAGTCCGGGCAGATCGACGCGGCGTGGGTCGTCGAGCCGCAGCTGTCGGAGGCGCTCACCCAGGGCTCGCAGGTGATCGCCTCGAACTTCGTGGACACGGCCGCGGACCTGACGGTCGCGCTCTACTTCACCGGCTCCACGACGGCCACGCAGGACGCGGATGTGGTCGGCCGTTTCACCGCGGCGATCAACGAGTCGATGGCCTACGCGACGGCACACCCCGAGGAGGTCCGCGACATCATCGGCACGTACACGCCGATCTCGGACGTGGTCCGGACGTCGATGATCCTGCCGGACTGGCCGCACGACATCAACCGGCCGTCGCTCGAGCGGCTCGCCACGCTGGGCAGCGAGGACGGCATCTTCACCCGGCCGCCGGCGCTGGACCAGCTGCTTCCCTAGGCGCCTCCCGCGGCGCCTCGCCGCAGGACTCGTCGACCCGCCGGGCCACGTGGCAGGCGACCTCCCGCAGCACGTGCACCTGCTCCTCGGTGAGCCCGTCGATGACGTACCGGCGGACCGCGGCGACGTGCCCGGGCGCCGCGGCGACCACGACGTCCCAGCCCGCGTCGGTGAGCACCGCCGTGGTGTAGCGAGGGCTCTCGGGGTCGGGCTCCCGGCGGAGCAGGCCGCGCTGCTCCAGCCGCTTGACCACGTTCGACAGCCGCGACAGCGAGCTGCTGACGTGGTGCGCCAGGTCGCTGAGCCGCTGCGTGCGCCCCGGGGACATGGACAGCTGGCTGAGCACGAAGTAGTCGAACAGCGTGAGGTTGCTGTCGCGCAGCATCTGCGCGTCCAGGGCGCTGGGCAGCTTGAACATCAGCCCGGCGAGCGCCAGCCAGGCGTCACGCTCCCAGCTCTGCAGCCACCGCGGTTCCTCCGGCATGCCGTTCAGCGTACGACGCGACTTCACGGGTGAAGCGACGTGACCGATCTCGCATCTGGATTCAAGCTTGAAGTTGTGGTGCTACGGTGACTTCAAGCTTGAACCCAACCTCGAGGAGTTGCCGTGACCCTGTTCCGGCTGGACGCCAGCATCCGTACGCACGGCTCGGCGAGCCGCGAGATCGCGGACATCGTCGAGCAGGAGTGGCGCGCCGCCCACCCCGGCGACGCCGTCGTGCAGCGCCACATCGGCGTGGACGTGCTGCCCGCGACCGCGTGGGCCGCCGCCGTGAGCGCCGGCATGACGCCGGAGGACGACCGCACCGAGGAGCAGCGCGCGGCCGTGGCCCTCGCCGCGACGCTCGTCGACGAGCTGCTCTCGGCCGACGCGATCCTGTTCGCCGTGCCGCTCTACAACTTCGGCGTCTCCCAGCATTTCAAGGCGTACATCGACCTGGTCGCCACGGACCCGCGCGGATTCGGTACGCCGTTCCTCGCCGGCAAGCCCGTCGTGCTGGCCACGGTGCGCGGCGGGGCGTACGGCTCCGGCACCCCGCGCGAGGGCTGGGACCACTCCACGCCGTACCTGCGCCGGATCATCGCGGACTCCTGGGGTGCCGACCTGACCGTAGTCGAGCGGGAGTTCACCCTGGTCGGGGTCAACCCGGCGCTGGACGCCTTCACCGACGAGGCGGCCCGGATGCACGCCGGCGCGCTCAGCGCCGCCCGCGAGGCCGGGCGCGCGCTCGGCGCCCTGCCCGTCACCGCCTGAACCGCCACGGGCGGCACCGCACCCCGGCCGGTCCACCGGGCCGCGGTGCCGCCACGGGAAGCTTCTTGCGGTCGCCCGTCCACCTCGGATTGCGTCGCGGGAACGTACCCATACCCCTGATTTCGTTTCGGGCTTGGAAAATGCTTCGGATTCCCTTGTCTTGACGGCTTGGCGTGTGTCAAGGTCCGTCAACGCCGACCGGGGAGGTCCGATCAGTGAGCGCTGCGTCGCCCGTGCTGCAGAACGTCATCGGCGGGTCGCGCGCCGACCCGGCCGACGGGCGGACGGCGCCGGTGCTGGACCCGAGCACCGGTGAGACGTACGCGCACGCGCCCGTCTCCTCGGAGGCCGATGTGGCGGCGGCGATGGACGCGGCCGCCGCGGGTTTCGAGGTGTGGCGGGACACCACACCGGCCGAGCGGCAGCGCGCGCTGCTGCGGATCGCGGACGCCGTCGAGGCGCGCGCCGATGAGCTGGTCGCCGCCGAGTGCCGCGACACCGGCAAGCCGCTCGGGCTGACCGCCCGGGAGGAGATGCCGCCCATTCTGGACGAACTGCGCTTCTTCGCCGGCGCGGCGCGCATGCTCGAGGGCAGGTCGGCGGGCGAATACCTGGCCGGGCACACGTCCTGGGTCCGGCGCGAGCCGATCGGCGTCTGCGCGCAGGTGACGCCCTGGAACTACCCGCTGATGATGGCGGTGTGGAAGATCGCCCCGGCGATCGCCGCCGGCAACTCGGTCGTGCTCAAGCCCTCGGAGACCACGCCGGTCACCACCGTGATGCTGGCCGAGATCGCCGCCGAGTTCCTGCCGCCCGGCGTGTTCAACGTGGTCTGCGGCGACCGGGACACCGGCCGGGCCCTGGTGGCCCATCCCCTGCCGCGGCTGGTCTCGATCACCGGTTCCACCCGGGCCGGGATGGAGGTGGCCGCGTCCGCCGCGGCCGACCTGAAGAAGGTGCACCTCGA
Organism: Nucisporomicrobium flavum; assembly: GCF_016464385.1. Taxonomy (GTDB): domain Bacteria; phylum Actinomycetota; class Actinomycetes; order Mycobacteriales; family Micromonosporaceae; genus Actinoplanes; species Actinoplanes flavus_A. Next base: position 32,883 of record NZ_JADMLH010000005.1, read on the forward strand.
GCTGGGCGGCAAGGCGCCGGTCGTGGTCTTCGACGACGTGGACGTCGAGGCCACCGCGCGGGCGATCGCCGGTGCCGGCTACTTCAACGCCGGGCAGGACTGCACCGCGGCGACCCGGGTGCTGGTGCACGGCCGCATCGCCGCCGACTTCACCGCCGCCCTGGCCGCGGCCGCCAAGGACACCACAGTCGGGGCGCCGGGCGAGGTGGACGCGGACTACGGGCCGCTGAACAACGAGACCCAGCTGGCGCGCGTACGCGGGTTCCTCGACCGGGCGCCGGACCACGCCGAGATCGTCACCGGCGGCCGGCGCGTCGGCGAGCGCGGGTACTTCGTCGAACCGACCGTCGTGGCCGGCCTGCGCCAGGACGACGAGATGATCCGGGACGAGGTGTTCGGTCCGGTCGTCACCGTGCAGGCCTTCGACGACGAGGACGCCGCGGTCCGCTTCGCCAACGACACACGCTTCGGGCTCAGCGCCAGCGTGTGGACCCGCGACCACGGACGGGCGATGCGGATGACCCGCCGCCTCGACGCCGGCACCGTCTGGATCAACACCCATCTGCCGTTCGTGTCCGAGATGCCGCACGGCGGGTTCGGCCACTCCGGGCACGGCAAGGACCTGTCGGTCTACGGCTTCGAGGAATACACGAGGATCAAGCACGTGATGAGTCGGCTCGGCTGAAGAGGTACCCATGAACGATGTCGCGATCGAGCTCGCCGGCGTGCACAAGGAATTCCTGGCCCACGGCGAACGCGTGCAGGCCGTACGACCCACCGACCTGAGCGTGCGCCAGGGTGAGTTCTTCTCGCTGCTGGGACCCTCCGGCTGCGGCAAGACGACCACGATGCGGATGATCGCCGGGTTCGAGGAGCCCACCGGCGGCACCGTGTACCTCGACGGCCGCGACGTGACCGGGGTGTCGCCCAACAAGCGCGACGTCAACATGGTGTTCCAGTCGTACGCGCTGTTCCCGCATCTGAACACGTACCAGAATGTGGCCTTCGGGCTGGAGCGCAGGAAGGTCGCCCGGGACGAGATCCGCCGCCGGGTCGGCGAGATCATGGAGATCGTCTCGCTGGGCGGCATGGACAAGCGCTCGCCGCGCGAGATGTCCGGCGGCCAGCAGCAGCGGGTGGCGCTGGCCCGGGCGCTGGTCAACCGGCCGCGGGCGCTGCTGCTCGACGAGCCGCTCGGCGCGCTCGACCTCAAGCTGCGCCAGCAGATGCAGATCGAGCTGAAGCGCATCCAGCGCGAGGTCGGCATCACGTTCGTCTACGTCACCCACGACCAGGGCGAGGCGCTGACCATGTCGGACCGCATCGCGGTGATGGAGGCCGGGCGCATCGACCAGCTCGGCTCGCCGCGGGAGATCTACGAGCGGCCGGCCACCCGCTTCGTGGCCGGGTTCATCGGTACGTCCAACCTGCTCGACGGCCCGGTGGACGGCGTGGAGGACGGGGTGGCCGTGCTGCGCTACGGCGACGGCGACCGGGTGCTCGTCGCGGTGCCGGAGTCCGTCAAGCCGGGCGGCGCGCTCGAGGTGTCCGTACGCCCGGAGAAGATCGACCTCAGCCGCGACGAGCCCACCGGCACGACCGGCAGCGTGCTCTCCGGCGTGGTGACCGATGTCGTCTACCACGGCACCTCCACGAACTACACCGTGCGTACCGCCGCCGGCCCGGACCTCGTGGTCTTCGACCAGAACGCCTACTCGGCCGAGGACCTGGCCGGACCCGGCGACCGCGTGTTCCTCACCTGGAGCGCGCAGCACTCGTACCCGATCGGAGTCTCATGAGCCACCCCCGCATACCCGATCCCTCCCTCGTCCGCGGTCTGACCTCGCGCCGGCTGGACCGCCGCGACGCGCTGCGGATGTCCGGCCTCGCGGCGCTCGGCGCGGCCCTGAGCGCCTGCGGGGTCAAGGGCAAGGGCTCCCCCGCCGCCAGCGCCCCCGCGGCCGACGCGGTCGCGAAGTACTGGAACGGCAAGACCAGCAACGGCAAGCTGACGTTCGCCAACTGGCCGCTCTACATGGACCCGAAGCACCCCGAGCTGCAGAAGTTCACCGCGGCGACCGGCGTGCAGGTCAAGTACGAAGAGGTCATCCAGGAGATGGGCCCCTGGTTCGCCAAGGTGCAGCCGCAGCTGGCGGCCGGGCAGGACATCGGCTACGACCTCATGGTCATCACCAACGGCATCCAGTTCAAGCAGTTCGTCCAGTCCGGCTTCCTGGCCCCCCTGGACCACTCCAAGCTGCCGAACTACGCGAAGAACGCCGACCCCGCGTACGCCAAGGAGGCGTTCGACCCGGGCAACGCGTACACGATCCCGTGGACGTCGGGCATGACCGGGATCGCGTACGACCCGAAGAAGGTCAACCGGCCGATCACCAAGCTGGCGGACCTGTGGGACCCGGCGTTCAAGGGCAAGGTCGGCATGTTCTCCGACACTCAGGAGCTCGGCAACTTCGGCATGCTGGCGCTCGGCATCGACCCGGCGAAGTCGGCCCCGGCGGACTGGAAGAAGGCCGCCGCCAAGCTCAAGGAGCAGAAGCAGCAGGGCATCCTGCGCAACTACTACGACCAGAGCTACGTCGACGCGCTCGGCAAGGGCGAGGTGTGGATCACCCAGGCCTGGTCCGGCGACATCTTCCAGAAGAACGTCTCCGACGGTGCGAACTTCAAGTTCGTCATCCCGGAGGAGGGCGGCACGATCTGGACCGACAACTTCGCTATCCCGATCACGGCGAAGAACCCGTCGGACGCGATCAAGCTGATGGACTTCTTCTATCAGGTCGACGTGGCCGCGTCGCTCGCCGAGTACATCAACTACGTGTGCCCGGTGCCGGCCGCGAAGGAGCAGATCAAGAAGGATGCGGCGGCCGCCACCGGCGCGGACAAGGCGTCGATGGAGGCGGTGGCGAAGAGCCCGCTGGTGTTCCCCACCGCGGACGACTACGCCCGGCTGCACTACTACCGCGACTTCGCCACCGCCGCCGAGCAGCAGGAGTACCAGAGCATCTTCGAACCCATCGTGCTGGGCTGACGTGCTGCGCCGCCGGCTCGCGCCGTACCTGCTGGTCCTGCCCGGCGGGCTCTGGCTGCTGCTGTTCTTCGTCGTGCCGATGGTGACGATGCTGTCGCTGTCGCTGCAGGAGGGCGACGTCGTCACCGGGTACGTCTTCACCGGCCACTGGCAGACGTACGCGGACGCGATCGTCAACTACCGCACGCAGCTGGTCCGCTCGCTGGCGTACGGGGCGGTCACCACGCTGATCCTGATCGTGCTGGCGTTCCCGGTCGCGTACTGGATCGCCTTCTACGCCGGGCGCCGCAAGGCGACGTACCTGTTCCTGCTGCTCCTGCCGTTCTTCGTGTCGTTCGTGCTGCGCACCATCTCGTGGCGGCAGATCCTCACCGACGACGGCATGGTGCTCGGCCCGCTCAAGCACCTCGGCCTGCTGTCGTCCTCGGCGCACATCCTCGGGACGCCGGCGGCCGTGATCGGCGGCCTGGCCTACAACTTCCTGCCGTTCATGGTGCTGCCGATCTACGTGGCCCTCGAACGCATCGACCCGCGCGTCGTCGAGGCCGCCCGGGACCTGTACGCCGACCCGGCCACCGCCTTCCGCAAGGTGATCTTCCCGCTGGCGCTGCCCGGGGTGTTCGCCGGCGTGCTCATGACGTTCGTGCCGGCCAGCTCCGACTACGTCAACTCGGCGGTGCTCGGCAGCTCGTCCACCACGATGATCGGTCAGGTCATCCAGTCGCAGTACCTGACCAGCTCGAACTACCCGACCGCGTCCGCGCTGTCGTTCACGCTGATGGCCGTGCTGCTCATCGGGGTGTTCGCGTACGCGCGGGCGCTCGGCACCGAGGACGTGATGAAGGTGGCGGCGCGATGACCCAGGTCCTCGAACCCGAGACGCGCCAGACGCCGCCGGCGCAGCCCACCGCGACCCGCCGGAACCGGCTCACCGGCGGGCGGGTGCTGCACGCGTACACGTGGCTGGTCATCGCCTGGCTGACCCTGCCCGTGCTGATCATGATCCTGTTCGGTTTCAACGACACCCCGGGCCGCTACAACCAGACCTGGGAAGGCTTCACGCTGAAGTGGTACGGCCGCGTCTTCGAGCTGGACGAGCTGACCCGGGCGCTGGTGACCTCGCTGCTCGTCGCGCTGGCGACGATGCTGATCGCGGGCGCCCTCGGCACCGGCATCGGCTACGCGCTGGGCCGCTACCGCTTCCGCGGCTCGGGCGTGCTCAACCTCGTCATGTTCGCCGCCATCTCCTCCCCCGAGCTGGTGATGGGCGCCTCGCTGCTGACACTGTTCGTGTCCCTCGGCGTCGGCCTGGGCGCGGTGACGATCACGATCGCGCACGTCATGTTCTCGATCTCGTTCGTCGCGGTGCTGGTCCGCGCCCGGGTGCTGACCCTGGACCGCTCGATCGAGGAGGCCGCGGCCGACCTCGGCGCGAACCCGTGGACGACGTTCTGGCGGATCACGTTCCCGATGATCCTGCCCGCGGTCGGCTCCGGCATGATGCTGGCCTTCGCGCTGAGCATCGACGACTTCGTGGTCACCAACTTCACCGCCGGCACCACGACCACGTTCCCGCTGTGGATCTGGGGCTCCACCCGGGTCGGCCTGCCGCCGCAGGTCAACGTGATGGGCACGTTGATCTTCCTGGCCGGCGTGCTGATCGCGGTGGCGGCGAGCATCCGGTCCCGGCCGCGCCGGCGGGTCTAGGCCGTGGACGTGCTCGCGGACGCCGCGCCGGAGCCGTACTGGCTGCGGCAGGAGGGCGCGCCGGCGGCGGCCGACCCGCTCGCGGCCGCGGAGACCGCCGACCTGGCCGTCATCGGCGCCGGGTACAGCGGGCTGTGGACGGCGCTGCTGGCCAAGGAACGCGACCCCGGCCGGGACGTGGTCGTCGTCGAGGCGGGCACGGCCGGGTGGGCGGCTTCCGGGCGCAACGGCGGCTTCTGCGCGGCCAGCCTCACCCACGGCTTCGACAACGGGCTCAGCCGCTTCCCTTCGGAGATGGACACCCTGGAACGGCTGGGTCGGCGCAACCTCGACGAGATCGAGGAGACGGTGCGGCGGCACGGGATCGACTGCGGTTTTTCGCGTACGGGTGAACTGCACGTCGCCACCGCGGACTGGCAGCTGCGGGAGCTGAGGGCGTACCAGGAGGCGGCCGCTTCTCGGGGAGCCGACGTGCGGCTGCTCGACCGGGACGCCGTGCGGGCGGAGCTGGACTCCCCCACGTACCTGGGCGGCGTCTGGGACCGCGACGGCTGCGCCATGGTCGACCCGGCACGGCTGGTCTGGGGCCTGCGCCGGGCGTGCCTGGAGCTGGGCGTGCGGCTGTACGAGAACACCCGCGTGGACCGCATCGACGTGACCGGCGGCGGCCTGCGCCTGCACACGCTGCGCGGCCGCGTCGATGCCCGGCGGGTTGCGCTGGCCACCGGGGCGTACGGCACCCTCCTGCGCCGCCTGCGCCACTACGTGATCCCGGTCTACGACTACGCGCTGATGACCGAACCCCTCACGGACACGCAGCTCGCCGCGATCGGCTGGGCACACCGGCAGGGCGTCGGTGACTCCGGCAACCAGTTCCACTACTACCGGCTCAGCGCGGACAACCGCATCCTGTGGGGCGGCTACGACGCCGTCTACTACCGCGGCGGGCGCATCACCACCGACCACGACCAGCGCGAGCAGACGTTCCGGGTGCTGGCCCAGCACTTCCGGGACACCTTCCCCCAGCTGGAAGGGCTGCGCTTCACCCACAAATGGGGCGGCGTCATCGACGCGTGCAGCCGGTTCAGCGGTTTCTTCGGTACGGCGCACGGCGGGCGGCTGGCGTACGCGGCGGGCTACACGGGGCTGGGCGTGGGCGCGACCCGCTTCGGCGCCAACGTGATGCTGGACCTGCTCGACGGGCGGCGTACGGAACTGACAGCGTTACGGCTCGTCCGCAGCAAGCCGGTGCCGTTCCCGCCGGAGCCGGTCCGTACGGGCGTCATCCAGCTGACCCGCTGGTCGATCGCCCAGGCCGACCGGCACGACGGCCGTCGCAACCTGTGGCTGCGGACGCTGGACCGGGTCGGGCTGGGCTTCGACTCATGACGGATATCCATTCAGCGTCCGGCCGCGGGCCAATAAGCACTGTGCTCTGCCGCAGGTTGCCATATCGCAGAAGACGTACTGGCAGATCAATCGAAAGCTGGAATGAATGAGTAATCCGTGATATAGGTCGGCCATTGCCTTCCTGCGCATAATGGTCTCAGGACCCGAGCAAGGAGTGCAGATGGCGGTCGGCGAGCTCCAGATTCCGAAGGGACCTGACACGGAAGGCCATGACTATTCCGTCAGCGCCGACGTGGGTCAGGCGTTCGGCGGCGCGTCCGCAGTGGTCGCCTGCATGACGCTGTTCGTTCTGCTGACGTCAGTGTTGATTCAGCACCAGCACCTGAAGGAAGTACAACGGGACAAGCACGCGGAGTTCAACGAGGCGCTCGTCCTGATGGCCATCGAGAACCCTCGCTACCGGCAGTGCTGGGGTGCGCGCGTGGCCCCGGACGGGATCGAGGAAGACCTCTTCTACTACTGCAGCAACGTGCTCAAGAGCTGGGCTCGCGCGTGGGAGTTGAAGAAAATCGACGAGCGTCAGGCCAGGGAGTATCTGCGGAACTTCTTCGACAGTGAGGTGCCGCGGCTCTTCTTCGAACAGCACGGCGATTGGCACCGTCGGGGAAGCAACCGGACCCACGGCGAGCAATTTCAGGAGTTCGCCAACGAGGAATACCTTCGAGCCGTCAAGGCGGGACCGCCGCCCCGGAGGTACGAGCGCCACGCGGCCCGGGAATCAGCCCTGAATCCGCAGTTCACCAGACTTGAGGCTGTGGAGGAAATTCTGCCACTCCGCCCCGTCGATGGCGATAACCGTTCCCGGTGACCTGGAGTTCCGCAGCCCGATACCGGCGCCGAGAACCGCGACCTCCACGCAGTGGCTTTCCCCCACGCAGCGGCGGCTCCGATGCCACGCGCTGTCCGCCGCGGGGACCTGACGATCTGTAGGCACGACACTCCCTGGCAGCGGCAAAAAGGGCGCGCAAGGTTCAGGCAGAACGCCCTGCGCTGGTGGATCGTAGCAAAAGATCATCTTCAGGACATAACGCCGGTCGGATTTCGCGTTAGTGTCGCTTCAAAGCTGCTGAAGGGTCAGTAGATCAGGTGAACGACCCCCGAGGGCAAGAAGGGCCTCCATGACCCACCCCGCGACGTTCCTGCTCGACTCCGTGCGCCGCGCCGGGTTCCATGATGTCGTCTCCGTCGAGCCGGCGACGGGCGGGATGGCGGCGCTCGCGGGCACGGCGACCCGCCGGGACGGGCCGCCGGTATTCGTCAAGGCCTTCACCGATCCACCGGACGACGACGTCTTCGCCGTGGAGGCCGACGGGCTGAGGGCACTGCGGGAGCTGGGCGGTGTGGCGACACCCGACGTGGTCCGGGCGGATCGGGAGCTGCTCGTGTTGTCGGTGCTGCGGCCGCGGCCGGGCAGTGAGGCCTTCTGGGAGCAGTTTGCGCACGCGGTGGCCGGCCTGCATCTAGGCACGACCCACCCGCGCTTCGGGTGGCACAGCGACAACTGGCTGGGCCGCCGCAAGCAGATCAACACCTGGGGCGAGGACGGTCACGCGTTCTTCGCCGAGCACCGGCTGCTGCGCTGGCTCGGCGAGCCCCGCGTCGAGGCCGCACTGGACGCCCGCGACCGGGCAGCGCTGGAGCGGCTGTGTCACCGCCTTCCCGACGTGGTGCCGGAGCGGCCGGCCTGCCTGACCCACGGCGACCTCTGGGCCCAGAACGTCATGTCCACCCTGGACGGCCGCCCGGCGCTGATCGACCCGGCGGTGTCGTACATGTGGGCCGACGTGGACCTTGCCCACCTGTGGTCGACCGCGCCGCCGCCTGAGGCGCAGCGGTTCTTCGACGTGTACGCCGAGCTGACCGCGCTCGACGCCGGCTGGCAGGCCCGGATGCCGATCGTTCAGCTGCGCCAGCATTTCGCGGTGCTGGCGCAGTTCGACGACGACTGGGGCGCGGCCGACCAGATCCGTGCGACCCTCGCCCCGTTCCGGGCCCGGGGGTGATCGGCCGGCGTCAGGACGAGCCGACCCGGAGGACCTCGCTCAGGCGCAGGCGGCGGCGTACCACGGCCTCGCCGGCGACGACGGCGAGCAGGGTGCCGAGCAGGACGGCGGCCGTCACCGCGATCAGCCACCACGGTACGACCGTGGCCGGGTCGGTGAGCTGGCCGGTGAGCGTGCGCAGGGCCAGCGGGCCGAAGGTCAGCGCCACCAGCAGCATGCCGAGCAGGGGCCCGCAGATCGCGGCGGCGAGGATCGGCGGCAGCAGCTCCCCCGCCGCCACGCGATGGGTGTCCCGGGGCCGCAGCCCGAGGGTGCGCAGCCGGGCCAGCGTCTCCCAGCGGGCCGGGGCACTGGCGGCTCCGGCCAGCGCGAAGCCCAGCACCCCCAGGAGCAGCAGCACCCCGGCGGCGAACCGGTCGAGCCGCGCCAGCCCGGCGTTCAGGGCGGCGCCGCGGCGGTCGTCGGCGACGTCGGCCCGCGCGACGACGTGACCGCCGGAGGCGAAGGTACGGACGGCGGCGGCCGCGCCGGGACCGGTCGCCCAGACGGTGTCCGGCTGGTACGGCACTCCGGACGAGGCGTCGACCACGATCACGTCGGTGGCGGTGCCGATCGCGGGGGCGGTGCCGACCGCCGTCAGCGTGATGGGCTGGGTGTCCTCCTGCAGCCAGCTCATGGTCATGCCGGGGCGCAGGGTGCCGTCGCTGGAGAGCACCACCGCCCGCGGGCCACCGCCGGAGAGCCGGGCCAGGTCGGGGGCGTCGGGCAGCGGGGTGTCGGCCAGCAGGGACCGGAAGGCGGCCGCGTCGACGACCACCAGGCTGGGGTTGACGGCCACGTTGTCGGCGATGATCCGGACGCCGGGGATCAGCTGGGCGGCGACGGCGTGCCGGACGCCGGGGGCGGCGGCGATCGACGCGGCCAGCGAAGCCGTCGACCCGCGGGCGTCGGGCGCGACGTCCAGGCGGGCGTCGGCGCCGACCGTCTGCCACGCGCCGTCGGCCGTGCCGCGGGCGGTGGTCGACTCGAGCGTGACCGCGTACCCGGCCAGCGCGGTCGTGCAGGTCAGCACGAGCAGGGGCAGCGCGCGGGTGGACGTGGCGGCGGCGTGGGCGGCGCCGAAGACCGCCAGCCGGCTCCGGGACCGCAGCGCGCGGCGCAGGACGAGGCCGGTGCCGGCCGGCATGAGCCGCAGCAGCAGCAGCGCGCCGGCGATGGCGCCGAGGGTGGGCGCCGAGGCGGGCAGCAGGGTGTCGGCGACCCCACGCTGGCGCAGGGACACGACGGCACCGACGGCGGCGGTCAGGATCGCGACGTCGACGAGCGCCCGGCGGATGGTCGCCGTGCGCTGCTGCCAGCGGCGCGCCGATCGGTTGGCGGGCTGACGACGATCGCGGGTGGCCCGCGCCGCGGCCAGCGTGCCGAAGGCCGGACCGGCGACGATCGCACAGAGCGCGATCGGTGCGGCCCATCCGACGGCGGCGCCGCCGGAGACGAGAACCGCCAGGCCGATGCCGAGCAGGGCCGCGGGCACGGCCACGGCGCAGGACTCGATCAGGAGCTCGGCGGCGATGGACGGCAGCCCGGAGCCGCGCTGCCGGGCCGTGGTCAGCGCGGCGGAGCGCCGCCGGACGAGCAGCTCGGCGGCGAGCAGGAGCACCAGGCCGGCCCCGGCGACCACGGCGAGGAGCAGCACCGATGCCTGCGCGGAGGCGGCGTCGACCTGGTCGCGGACGTCGCGCAGCACGCTGTCGAGCCTCGTGTCCCATTTGAGGGAGACGTCGCGCACCCCGGAGGAGGCAGAGGTGGCTTTGAGGCTGGCCACGGTGGTGGCGAGCTGCTGCGCCGACTCCCACGTGAGCCGGTCGGGGTCGGCGCGGTACCAGACCGTACGCCGTAACTGGTCCTGCAGGAAGGCGAGCCGCGCGTCCGGGAGCGACTCGTCGGTGAGCAGCCCGCCGAAGCGGGTGCTGCCGGCGCCGTCGAGGTCGGCGGACGGCCGCAGCAGCCACGGCGCCGCCTGCCAGGCCGGGTCGGTCGGGTCGGCCGGGCGGAAGACGCCGCTGACGAGCAGGTTGTACGGCGTACGCAGATCGTCCTCGACCGGGACGTGATCGCCCGGCTCGAGCCCCAGGGCCGCGGCCTCGACCTCGGAGAGACCGATCTGCGCCTCCCACTTCGGGCCGTTGGGCGGGATCTCCAGGCTGCCCTCGACGGTGCCCCGCGGGGCGTGCCCGGCGACCCAGGTGACGGCCGGCCCGCCGGAGGCGTTGCTCACCCAGTCGACCTGGAAGCGGCGCAGCACGCTGCCGTCGGTGACGTTGAGCGTGACCGCGGTGACGGTGGTGACCGGTGGCAGCAGGATGGCGCGCAGGCCCGGGTCCAGGGCCTCGTCGGCGCGTGCGCGCAGATCGGCGACGTCGGCGGCCAGCGCAGGACTGCGGACCCGGCCGCCGTTCATCCCGTAGTCGTCCTCCCAGCGGGCCTCCGCCCGCACGGCGGCGTCCGGCCCGGCATCGCGGATGGCTTCGCGGGCCGCCTTGTCGGCGGTGGTACGCAGCAGCGGCGGAACTGCCGCGGTGAGTGCCGTGATGATCAGGACCGCGGCCGCGACCAGCAGGAGCGGACCGAGGTCGGCGCGGGCCCGGCCGCGGATGGAGGGCCAGTGCAGCCTCATGACGCGACTCGCAGGTGGGCGGCGTCGGCGCGGCGCGCCTGGACGGTGACGACGGCAGCGGCGGCCAGCCCGGCCCCGGCGATCAGCAGGACCAGCAGCAGGGCGACGCCGGCCCACGGCCAGTGGATGACGGCCGACGGGACCGGCGCGGCGCCGGTGTCGGAGCGGATGAGCAGCGGTGCGACGGCTCGGGTGGCGAGCGCGCCGACGAGAGCACCGGCGACGATGAGCGGGAGCAGGACGGCGGCGTGTTCGGTGAGCAGGGATCGCCGGACGTCGCGGCGGCGCACGCCGAGCCCGCGCAGACGGGCCACCTCGAGGGCCCGCAGCTGCACGTCCGAGGAGACGTGCAGGACGACGCCGCCGAGCAGCAGGGCGACCGCGGCCGCGACGAGCACCTTGAGCACGGCCGGCAGCGAGGCCCGCAGCGGGCTGCCGATGAGGCGTTCGGCCTCGCCCGCCCGCGTCGTGATCGTGCCGAGGTGCAGGCCGGCCGGGCTTCCCGACGGGTCGCCGACCCACCAGGCGGTGACCGGGGATTCGAGCTCGCCGTGGGTCACGAGCGCCCGGGAGAGGGCGTCCACATCGGTGAGAGCGGCCGGCGCCCCGGGAGCGGACGGGATCGTGGGGACGATCGCGGTGACCACGGCCGGGACCGGCGCGTTCCCGTACGTCAGGCTGAGCTCCGTTCCCACGCGGGCACCGACGTCGTCCGCGAACCGGGTGGAGACCGCCAGGGGCAGCGGGCCGGGATCGTCGAAGGTGGTGGCGACAAGGGTGCGGCTGATCGGGGCGGGGTCGGCGAACTGCACGGTCGCCGTGAGGCGCAGCCGGCGGCCGGTGGCGGCGACGGCCGGGGTCCTCAGCTGCTGGGACGAGGGGGACGCCGCCCGAGCCTGCCACGAGCCGGCGGAGGAGGCCGGCAGTTTCACGGTGATGTCGACGGCGCTGGTGGGGTCGCCCTCCCAGCCGGAGTCGATCGGCAGGGAGACGCCGACCAGCTTCAACCCGTCGGCCGGGACACAGCCCTTGATCGCGTGCGGCCGGCCGTCGAGCACCATCTGCGGTCCCGTGCACGAGGTCCGCAGCCCGCTGTCGTCCTGCAGCAGCAGCCGCGGGATAACAGTGACGGGCGTGTCCCGGGATGCGGTGCCGGTGATGGAGACCCGGGCGCCGCGCGACAGGGCCGGCCCGGTGACCGGCGCCGAGGGCGCGAACCCGGCGACCACCGACGACGCGCCCCGGCCGCGCAGCGGCGCCGCGGCGGAGACTGCGACGAGCCGCGGCGCCTCGCCCCTGCCGCCGAGCCACTGCCCGACCGCGATGTTCCGGTCGGCGACCGGGCTGACAACCCCGCCGGTGGCGGCGCGGATGGCGGCACCCTGACCGGCCGCGGCCGGTCCGTCGAGGGTGATGACGAGGTCGGTGCCGACGGACAGGTCCGCCTGGTCGTGCTGGGAGGCGGTCCAGGTGGTGCCGAACGCGGTGCCGAACGTCGCGGCCGCGCAGCCCAGCCCGATCAGCAGCCCGGCCGCGTACGCCTGGGGCCGGCGGGCGGCCTGGAAGGTGGCGAGCGGCAGCACGAACCCGCGGGCGCGGCGGGCGTACGTCTCCGCCCGCCGCAGCGACGGCGGCAGGGCCCGCAGCACCAGCGCGGTCCCGGCGGTGAGGACGAGGGCGGGGGCGAGGACACGGACGGCGTCGGCCCGCGTCCCGGCCGCGGCAGGCTGGGAATACAGCTGCCACCATCCGACGCCCGCGAGCGCGAGCAGCAGCAGGTCGGCGCCGGACCGGGCGAGCATCTCGCCACGGCCCCGGAACGTCACCGCCGGCCGTACGGCGAGCCCGATGTGCAGCAGGGCGAGGGCCAGTGCGCCGCAGGCCACCGCGACGACCTGGATGCCGGTGACGACCGGGCCGGTCGCGAGTCCGGCGCCGGACAGGGGCGGCAGGTGCGTGAGCGCAGAGTGCAGGAACGACGAGGCCGGTACGGCGAGCACGGCGGCCAGCACCGCCAGCGCGGCGGCCTCGGTGGCGGCCAGGGCGGCGGCCTGACCGGGGCTGGTGCCCAGGGCCGTGAACAGCGCGCTCTCCTCGGCCCGTACCCCGGCGGCGAGCCGTCCGGCGAGGGCGAGGGCGACGGCCGTGAGCAGGATGCCGATGAGCGCCAGCGCGAGCACCGAGCCCGCGGTGAGCTCCTGCTGCCGGCGGGCGTCCTCCAGCACCTGCGGCAGCGGCGACGAGACCCGCTCGATGCGGACCCGCTCGCCGAGCGTGCCACCGAGCCGCCGGTCGGCGTCGCGCAGGGCGGAGCTGACCCGGTCGAGGTCGCGCCCGCGCGGGGCGGACAGGTCGGGCCGGGCGGTGACCTCGAGGCGTTCGATGGCCGAGCCGCCGGTGAGCAGCTCGTCCAGGTCGACGAGGAACGGGCCGTAGGCGTCGACGTCGTCGGCGAAGGCGGCGTCGCCCGGATCGGGGTCGAACCCGCTGCCGCCGAGCGGGTCGCGGTCCCAGCCGGCGTCGGGCAGCGGGCGTACCAGGCCGGCCACGGTCAGCGTCATCGGCGGCGCCGGGTCGCGGCCCAGCTCGGGACCGAGGCGGACCTTGGATCCGACGGTGATGCCGAGCCGGTCGGCCGTACTGTCGAAGACCGCGGTCTCCCCCGCCTTCGCCGGCCAGCGCCCGGTCAGCAGCCGGGCCTTGGACTCCAGCCCTTCGACGCCCGACAGGTAGCCCTCGCTGAGCACGCTGCGGCGCTCATCGGAGTGCTCGGGCAGGCTCCGCATGATCGACGACGCCCGGGCCGAGGTGGTGGCGGGGAACGGCTCGACCGCGGACGTGAGAACCGACCGGGTGTCGGCGGCCACCGACACCGCGTCGGCCGCCTTGATCTGCACGTCGTACGCGGTGACCTCGACGTCGGCCGGGTCGGCCCGGGAGGCGGCCACCTCGACGGCGCGCTCCGACGTGTGGGTGACCAGCAGCGCCGACACGCCCAGCAGGGTGGCGCCGACGGTCAGCACGGTGAGCAGGGCCAGCAGGAGCGGCCATTGCGCCCGGGCACGCCGCGTGAGCAGCGCCGTCACGGCGTCAGTCGTCCGTCCTCGATGTGGATGACCCGGTCGGCGAGCGCCATCATGACCGGGTCGTGGGTGGCCACGAGCGCGGTGACACCCTCCGACTCGACCACCCCGCGCAGCAGCGCCATCACCGCCAGCCCGGTCTCGGCGTCGAGCTGCCCGGTCGGTTCGTCGGCGATGAGCAGCCGGGGCGATGCGGCGAGGGCACGGGCGATCGCGACCCGCTGCTGCTGGCCGCCGGAGAGCTCGCCGGGCACCTGCCGGGCGTGGTCGGTGAGGCCCACGAGGTCGAGCAGGAGGGCGACGCGGCGTTCCCGCTCCCCGGTCTCGGTGCGGGCCAGGCGCAGCGGCACCCCGACGTTCTCGGCGGCGGACAGCACCGGGATGAGCCCGAAGGTCTGGAAGATGTAGGAGACCTTGTCGCGCCGCAGCTGCGAGAGGCCGTCCTCGTCCAGGGCGGTGACGTCGACGCCGTCGACCAGCACCGTGCCGCCGTCCGGCCGGTCGAGGCCCCCGATGACGTTGAGCAGGGTGGTCTTGCCCGATCCGGAGCGGCCCACGAGCGCGACCATCGTGCCGGATCCGACGTCGAACGAGATGTCGCGCAGGGCGTGGACGGAGCCGAACGTACGGTCCACCCCCCGCACCTCGAGCAGCGTCATGCGTCGGGCCTGATCGTGACGTGGTCGGGCTCCAGCGCCAGCCGTACCCGCCGGGTCAGGGCCAGGGCCTCGCGGTAGTCGCGCGGGATCTGCACCCGGCCGGCCCGGTCCATCACCGCGTACTCCTCGGCGATCACGTGCTCGTCACCGTTGTCGGCGGTGGCGGTGCGGCGCAGGACCTCGCTGCTGGTGCGCCCGTCGCGGATGGCCACCGTACGCTCGACCTGGCCGCTCACGCCGGGGTCGTGGGTGACGACCACGATGGTCACGCCCAGCCGCCGGTTGACGTCCCGCAGGGCGCCGAAGACCTCGGCCGAGGTGGCCGTGTCCAGCTCACCGGTCGGCTCGTCGGCGAACAGCACCTGCGGCTCGTTGGCCAGCGCGACCGCGATGGCGACCCGCTGCTGCTGACCGCCGGAGAGCTGGGCGGGTCTCCGGTCGGCGCACGCCCCGACGCCGAGCGCGTCGAGCAGCTCGCGGGAGCGCTCCCGGCGGCGGCGTGCGGGCACCCGGGCGGCCACCATCGGCAGGTCCACCATCTCCCGCGCGGTCAGGTACGGCACCAGGTTGGCCGAGGTCTGCTGCCGGACGAATCCGACGGCGTGGCGCCTGTACCGCACCCGGTCGGCCCGCGACATGGCGAGCAGGTCCCACTTGTCGACGCGGGCCCGGCCGGCTGTCGGCGCGTCGATGCCGGAGAGGATGGACAGCAACGTCGACTTCCCGGAGCCGGACGCACCCACCACGGCGACCATCTCGCCGCTCTCCACGATCAGGTCGAGCCCCTGCAGCGCCTGCACCTCGATCGACCCGGTCTGGTAGATGCGGACCAGGCTCTCGCAGACGATCAGCGCACCCGCGCCGAACTCCGGGCCCTTGGGCGGCGGCACCGGAAGGGACAACGGTGTCGCGGTCATAGCCCTCCTCCGGCCCGTGTGGCGCCTCACACTACAACGCCAACGGATCTTCGGGGACCGGTCTGCCCGGGGACCCGGCACATGTGCCCGCGGGGTCGTGCGCCCGGGCTACGGGCGGGTCAGCGCCGGGGCGGCCCGCTTGAGGGTGGCGGTCGCCGGGGCCGGGACCGTGATCCGCAGCTGCGGGGCGGGCCGGTGGGTGACGCCGGCGCGCAGCAGCGGGCGGAGGTCGGCGGCCACGAGATGCGCGATCGCCGCCGGGGTGGTGCCGGAGGCGGCGGCGTTGAGGTTCTCGAAGACGACGCGGGCGAGGAAGGCGGCGTCCGGCTCGTCGAGGAACAGCCGGGCGGCGACGCGGCCGATGAAGGCGCGGCAGCCCAGCATCTCGATCGGGCGGACGGCGGCGGACGGCGGGGCGGGGTGCAGCTCGGCCGGCACGTGCGCGGTGAGCCGCCGGAACGCCGGCGCGGGCAGCATGTCCTGCAGGACGCCGAGGACGCCCTGGACCGCGCGGCGGGTCTGGTTGGTGCCGTGCAGGCGGCCGCGTTCCTGGATCCGCGCCATCAGGTCCTGACCGTCCATTGTGCGCGTCCTCTCCGCCCGGGCTCGGTAGGGCGAGCCCTTATACCCCCAAGATCAGGCGTCGAAACCGGATCGGCCCGGCTTCGCGGATTTGCGTGTCCGCGGAGCCGGGCCTGAGCCGTTCTTGAGGTGGGGGCGGCAGGATGGTCGCTGTCAGAAGGTGCTGACGGCCGACGTGTCGCCGCTCCCGGCGCGGTAGGCGACGACCTGGTAGCCGCCCGCCCGGCCGGCCGGGTCGGTCCACTGCTCGGTGGCCGTGCCGGCGACCAGGCCGAGCCGGTCGAGCAGGTGGGTCTCGCCGGGGACCGCGCCCTCGACCAGCAGCATCGCCTGGACCGAGACGGTGCCGGCCGGCGCGGCGGCGCCGTACGAGCTGGTCATCCAGCCGGTCGCGGAGTCGACGGTGGCGGCGTTCGACGACGCGAGGCGGGTCACCTTGCCGGCGGCGTCGGTGAAGGCCAGGCCGGCGCGGACCCGGCGGCCGGTGGTGCCGGCCTGGAAGGAACCGGCCGAGGTGTACGTGGCCCCGGCGGTGACCGGCACCTTGCGGCTGTATGCGCTCAGCTGCCCGCTGCCGGTGGCGGTCACCTGAAGCGACGCCGCACCCACAGCACCGGCGGCCTCGGTGCGCGACACCTTCGTGGCCGTGCCCGCGGTCCAGCCGGCCGTGCCCGCCGGAACGGACTCGAGGCTCGCCGCGTCGGCGTCGAGCAGGTTGCCGGGCACCTCGGCGCTGCCCACGGGCAGGTCGGCGGCGAGGAGGCCGTCGCGGTACACCCGGTAGCCGGCGATCGGGTTGCCGGTGGCGTACGACTCGTTCCAGGTCAGCCCGGTCGGCGTGGCGGCCAGGCCGGTGGGCGCCTCGGGGGCCAGGGCGGCGGTACGGACGGGCGCGGCGATGACGCCCGTGGTGGTGTTGCCGCTCAGCACGGTTCCGGCCGGCGCGGTCGTGGTCTTGCGGGCGCCGAGCTGGACGCCGTACCAGGTGGTGGGGCGTTCCTGGTCGTCGATGACCGCGTTGCCGGTGATCACGTCGCCGGTGCCGGTGGACACGCCGATGCCCGCGGTGTCGAACCAGCCCACGCCGGAGTTGTACGCCGTGGAGCCGCCGAACCCGGCGTTGCGGATCTCGTTGCCGGTGATCGTGTCCGCGGTGTCCTTCACGGCCGGGTTGCCGTACACGAGGATGCCGCTCTGCCGGGGGCGTTCGATGACGTTGCCGCGCACCACGTTGCCGCCGCCGGGCCGGACCACGTGGTCGGCCGGGTCGGTGCTCGTGTCGTCCCAGCCGCCGGTCGTGCCGCCGGTGCCGTCCGCGTCCAGGTAGTCCTCGTAGCCGACCGCCACGCCGACCGTCGCCGAGTCGAGGATGCGGTTGCCGGCCACCAGGGTGTCGCGGGGCTGGGTGATGTCCTTGTTCGGGGCGACGTGCGAGTACCGCGCGTTGGACTGCAGCACGATGTGCGAGCCCTCCAGCACGTTGCCGGTCACCGTCGCGCCGGCCACGCCCTCGAAGTAGAGGTTGCCGTACTCGGTCACGCCGCGCGCAGCCGCGACCGCGGGGGTGGTGTGCACGATGTTGTCGCGCACGGTCGTCCGGGCGGCGTTGGTGAAGTCGAAGAAGTTGCCGCGGGCGGTCGCGTCGTACTGGTTGCGCTCGATGACCGTGCCGTCGTTGCGGCCGCCGCCGCCGATGTTGTCCTCGCCGTCGGACTCGGCGCCGCCCCAGTTGTCGAAGCGGTTGTCGACGACGCGGACGCCGGTCGTGCCGGAGATCCACAGCTTGAAGTACTCGAAGTTGGTGAACCGGACCTGGCGGATCGTCCACCGGTCGCCGGCCGCGATGCCGCCGCCGGTGCTGCCGTTCGTCCCCAGCGCGGTACGGAAGTCGCAGGTCTCCCCCGGCCGCGCGGGCAGGGCGGCGGGCTCGGGGGCGCCGGCGCCGGTGCGGCAGTTGCCGTTGACGGTGAGGTCGGCGACGAGGTTGGTGCTGCCGGGCTCCTGAAGGTCGGCCGGGCGCACCAGGAAGCTGTAGCTGAAGTTCTTCCAGTTCACCGTCGGGTCCAGCAGGAGGCTGGTGGCGGCGATCCCGGCACCGCGAAGGTCGACATCCGGGGGCAGTTTCACACCCTTGGTGAGCCGGTACGCCCCGGCGCCGAGCAGCACGGTCGCGGTGACGGGCGGGGTGACGACCGTACCGTCGCCTGCGAGCACCGCGGGGCGGGTCCGGGCCGCGGCGGCGGTGATCGCCTGGTTGAGGGCGGCGTAGTCGTCGGCGGTGCCGCCGCGCGGGGCGGGGGCGGCCACGCACGTCGGGTCGGAGGCGCAGGCGGCCGCGGTCAGGGGTGCCGGGCTGACGGTCGCTTCCAGGGAGTACGCCGGAGCCGGCTCGGAGACGGCCGCGGTGGCGGGCTCGGCGACGGCCACGAGGGCGGCGGGCAGCACGAGGGCGATCGCCGTGGCGGTCAGGGAAGGACGCATCGGGTCTCCGGGCGGTAGCGGGTGGGGTGCGAATCGGGTGTAACCGTACGGAGCCCGCCCCGCGCCGACCTCGGCCGAAGGGACGAGTCCGGACTTGTCCGATCAGCGAATGACGCTCAATACCGTCCGTTATGTGACCGAGTTCACGGCCGTACCAGGTCCGCGAAGGGTTCGCCGTCGCGCAGGCGCGAGATCAGCTCGAGCACGCCCGCAGCCCCGCCGTGCTGCCCCACCCAGCGGCTCACCACGCACGCCGCCTGCAGATACGCACGGTCATCGCCACCGCCCGCCGCGCTCCACCAGTCGGCGGTCACGACCGGCAGCGCCTGCTCGTACGGCAGCCTGCACCGGTCCGGTCCGGGCCCGAGGTAGCGGCCGTCGTCGGACACGAGCACGGCCAGACCTTCGTCGAACCACTGCGGCACCGCCGACCTCGCCCCGCCGAGCCGTTCGTGGAACTCGTTGTGCGACAGCTCGTGCGTCGCGATGGTCTCGTTGGCGCCCGCGGGCGACAGCATGAGCGACCAGTCGCGCAGCGCACGGCCCTTCTCGCCGCCCCCGCCGATCCGCCGGTAGCACTCGTCGGTCGTGCAGATGAGCACGCGCGGGTCGCTGCGCCGCTCGCCGTAGAACGCGGCGATGCGCCGGTCGGCCGCCGCCACCACGTCGCGCAGGCGCGGGTCGGCGGTGTCCGCGTACACGTGGCCGCCGAGGTCGTCGAGCCCGTAGCAGCCGGGGCAGGCGGTGGCGGCCAGCCCGGGAACGGCATACGACACCGCGCCGGCACCGGCGCCGAGCAGCGCCACCACGACCGCGGCCACGATCCATCGACGGCGTCCCATGACGCAGGAGCCTACCGAGCCGTCAGCGGCGTTCCCAGGCGTCGCGGACGGCGGTGGCACGCAACGCCGCGTTGATCCCGAGCCAGCGCAACGGTTCCGGCTCCCAGGGGCGGGAGCGGTGGCCCACCCACGGCAGCGTGGTGCGCACGGTCAGGTCGCCCGTGATGAGGTCGGCGAGCGTACGACCGCCCAGGTTGGACGCCGCCACGCCGTCGCCGACGTACCCGCCGGACCAGGCCACGCCCTCGTGCAGGCCGGCCGAGGGCATCCAGTCGCGCGGGATGCCGAGCGGGCCGCCCCAGGCGTGCTCGATCGGCGCGTCGATGCCGAACATCTCGGTGATCGTGCGCCGCAGCGCGGCGAAGACCGCCGGGTCCCGGTCGTAGCCGGCTCTCACCCGGGAACCGAAGTGGTACGGCGCCCCGCGGCCGCCGAAGGCGAGGCGATCGTCGGCGGTGCGCTGGCCGTACACGATGAGGTGCCGCTCGTCGGTGAAGGTCTCGCGCCGCGCCAGGCCGATCCGCTCCCAGGTCGCGGCGTCGAGCGGCGCGGTGGCGACCATGAGCGAGTAGACCGGCGCGAGCGTGCGCCGGTGCCCGGGCAGCGCGGCGGTGTAGCCCTCCAGCGCGCGGACCACCGTCGGCGCGCGGACGGTGCCGTGCTCGGTGCCGACGCGGCCGCGCTCGATGCGCCGCACGCGGGTGGCCTCGTGGATGGTGACGCCGCGTCGTTCGACGGCCCGGGCCAGGCCGCGGACCAGCTTCGCCGGGTGCAGGGCCGCGCAGTGCGGGCTGTACGTGCCGCCGAGCACGTGCGTGGCACCGCAGATGGCGGCCGCCTTGTCGGCGTCGATGAAGTCCGGGGAGGCCTCGGCGCGGCGCAGCTGGGCGGGCGTACGGGCGAGCGAGACCGTGCCGCCCTTGGCGTAGTCGCAGTCGATGCCCTCGGCCGCGGCGACCCGGCCGACCTCGTCCACGGCATCCGCCAGCGCCTGCGTCATCGCATCTGCCCGGTCCGCGCCGTAGCGGCGGGCGAGCCGCTCGTACGGCACCGGGAACAGCCCGGAGCACCAGCCGCCGTTGCGCCCGGAGGCGCCGTACCCGCAGTATTCGGCCTCGAGCACGACGATGCGCAGGTGGGGCGCGGCGACCGCGAGGTAGTACGCGGTCCACAGTCCGGTGCAGCCGCCGCCCACGATCGCCACGTCGGCGGTCGTGTCGCCGGGCAGCGGGTCCCGGCGGGTCACCGGGCCCAGCGAGGCGAGCCAGAACGACGGGCTCAGATCCGTGTCCATGCCTCGCTCAGCACCGCACGCAGGATCTGCTCGATCTCGGCGAAGTGCGCCTCCTCGCAGATCAGCGGCGGGGCGAGCTGCACGACCGGGTCGCCGCGGTCGTCGGCGCGGCAGTAGAGGCCGGCGTCGAACAGCGCCTGCGACAGGAAGCCGCGCAGCAGCCGGTCGGACTCGGCGTCGTCGAACGTGGCCTTGGTCGCCTTGTCCTTGACCAGCTCGATGCCGAAGAAGTAGCCGTCGCCGCGGACGTCGCCGACGATCGGCAGGTCGAGCAGCCGGTCCAGGTACGACCGGAAGAGCCCGGTCTGCGCGCGGACGTGGCCGTTGAGGTCCTCGCGCTCGAAGATGTCCAGGTTGGTCAGCGCGACCGCGGAGGCGACCGGGTGCCCGCCGAAGGTGATGCCGTGCGCGAACGACGCGCTGCCGGTCAGGAACGGCTCGACCAGCCGCTCCGAGGCGATCATCGCGCCCAGCGGGACGTACCCGGAGGTGAGGCCCTTGGCGCAGGTGATGATGTCGGGGGTGTAGCCGTACCGCTGAGAGCCGAAGTACTCGCCGAGCCGGCCGAACGCGCAGATCACCTCGTCGGAGACGAGCAGCACGTCGTAGCGGTCGCAGATCTCGCGGACCCGCTGGAAGTAGCCGGGCGGCGGCGGGAAGCAGCCGCCGGCGTTCTGCACCGGCTCGAGGTAGACGCAGGCGACGGTGTCGGGGCCCTCGAACTCGATGGCCTCGGCGATGCGGTCGGCGGCCCAGATGCCGAACTGCTCCTCGCTCATCGACTCGTCGGGGCGCCGGTAGTAGTTGGTGTTCGGCACCCGCATCGTGCTCGGCACGAGCGGCTCGTACTGCTGCTTGAGCAGGGGCAGGCCGGTGATGCTCAGCGCGCCCATCGTGGTGCCGTGGTAGGCGACCGCGCGGGAGATCGCCTTGGTCTTCATCGGCTTGCCGGTGAGCTTGAAGTAGTTGCGGGCCAGCTTCCAGGCGCTCTCCACCGCCTCGGAGCCGCCGGTGGTGAAGAAGACCCGGTTGAGGTCGCCCGGTGCCAGGCCGGCGAGGCGTTCCGCCAGCTCGATGGCGGTGGGGTGGGCGTACGACCAGACCGGGAAGTAGGCGAGCTCGGCGGCCTGCTTGGCGGCGGCTTCGGCGAGCTCGGTGCGGCCGTGCCCGGTCTGCACCACGAACAGGCCGGAGAGCCCGTCGAGGTAGCGCTTGCCGTGCTGGTCGTAGATGTACGGACCGGAGCCGCGCACGATGACCGGCACCTCCCCGGCCTGCTCGCCGGTGTACGCGGAGAGCCGGGTGAAGTGCATCCAGAGGTGGTCACGGGCTGCGGCTGACAGGTCCTGGCTCATCTCGTTCCCCACGCGTAGGTCTGTTTCGCGAGCTTCAGATACATGAACGTCTCCGTGGCGGAGACGCCGTCGATCGCCCGGATCCTGTCGTTGAGCAGCTCGAGGAGGTGCTCGTCGTCGGTGCAGACCAGCTCGACGAGCATGTCGTAGCCGCCGGCGCAGATCACCACGTAGTCCACCTCCGGGATCGCGGCGATCTCGTCGGCGATGCGGCGCATGTCGCCGAGCACCTTCACGCCGACCATGGCCTGGCGGGCGAAGCCGAGCGTGAGCGGGTCGGTGACCGCGACGATCTGCATGAGACCGTGGTCGAGCAGGCGCTGCACGCGCTGGCGTACGGCGGCCTCCGAGAGCCCGATGGTCTTGGCGAGCGTCGCGTACGACATCCGGCCGTCGCGCTGCAGGTGCTCGATGATCTGCTTGTTGATGCTGTCCAGAGCCTGGTCCGTCACGCCGCGATTGTTCCCCGGCGCCCCGGCTTCGGCAATGGAATCGGTCGTCACCCTCCCGTGTCGCGAGCGAATCCGTGGCGGTCGTTCATGTACATACGTTTATCGCAGCTTTCCCCGACCTTGACAAGTGTTTCCGTGGCCACAACGCTCTGCGAGCAAGGTTTCCCTTGGAAAGGCGCTACCCCTCATGCGCATCCTCATCATCGGCGCGGGCGGCGTGGGCACCGCGGCCACCCGGATCGCCGCCCGGCGTGACTTCTATGACCGATTTGTGATCGCCGATTTCGACCCCGTACGCGCCGAGCGTGCCGTCGCGTCCGTTGCGGACGGTCGCTTCACGGCGGCCCGGGTGGACGCCTCCTCGGCGGAGGCCGTGGCCGCGCTGTGCCGCGAGCACGCCATCACGCACGTGCTCAACGCCGTGGATCCCCGCTTCGTCATGCCGGTCTTCGAGGGCGCGCTCGCCGCCGGCGCCGACTACCTCGACATGGCCATGTCGCTGTCCCGCCCGCACCCGCGGGAGCCGTTCGCGCGTACCGGGGTCAAGCTCGGCGACGAGCAGTTCGCCGCCGCGGACCGGTGGACCGCGGCCGGCCGGCTCGCCCTGGTCGGCATGGGCGTCGAACCGGGGCTTTCCGACGTGTTCGCCCGCTACGCCGCCGATCATCTCTTCTCGCGCATCGACGAGATCGGGATCCGCGACGGCGGCAACCTGGTCGTCGCGGGCTACGACTTCGCCCCCTCGTTCTCGGTGTGGACCACGATCGAGGAGTGCCTCAACCCGCCGGTCATCTACGAGCGCGGGCGCGGCTGGTTCACCACCGAGCCGCTGTCCGAGCCGGAGACCTTCGACTTCCCCGGCGGGATCGGACCGGTCGAGTGCGTCCACGTCGAGCACGAGGAGGTGCTGCTCATCCCCCGCTGGGTCGACGCGGGCCGGGTCACCTTCAAGTACGGGCTCGGCAAGGAGTTCATCGACGTGCTGAAGACCCTGCACAAGCTCGGGCTCGACCAGACCCGGCCGGTGCGCGTCGGCGGGGTCTCGGTGTCGCCGCGCGACGTGGTCGCCGCGGTGCTGCCCGATCCGTCCACGCTGGGCGAGCGCATGACCGGTGCTACGTGCGCGGGCACGCTCGTCACGGGGCTCGACAAGGCGGGCGCGCCGAGCACCGCGTACCTGCACCACGTCGTGGACAACCAGTGGTCGATGCACGAGTACGGCTCCCAGGCGGTGGTGTGGCAGACGGCCGTGAACCCCGTGGTCGCCCTGGAACTGCTCGCCGCCGGGACATGGTCGGGCGCCGGAGTGCTCGGCCCGGAGGCGTTCGACGCGGTGCCGTTCCTCGAGCTGCTGAATGCGTACGGATCCCCGTGGGCGATGCGCGCGCAGTGAAGCACTAGCGCAAATAGGTTTGCTGTGGAAACCTATTGGCATGACCACAGACTCGGTACCCGCCGGCGACGCCCGCCGGCTGCTCTCGGACGTCCGCTCCCTGGCGCATCGGGTACGGCAGGATCAGCGCCTGACCTGGGTCGCGCTGCTCGTGCTGGCCGGAGTGACCTTCCTCGGGATCCCGTTCGACTGGTTCGGCATGAAGGTGCACTGCCTCTCCGACGGCAGCTGCGAGTTCGCGCGCCGGGGCGTGCTCTATTACTGGCCGCCCGCGCTCCTCCTCGCGTACGCGGCGATCGCCTACAGCTATGTACGGGCCGCCCGGGCGCGGGGGCTGGGGGCGCGCGTGCTGCCGTACGCGGTGACCGGCGCCGTTACCACCGTCGTCTTCACCGCCCTCTGGGTGGCAGCGGCGCTCTACCTCCCGAGCCACCCGCAGGCGTTCCCCTCGTGGGTGATGGTGGTCGACCGGCTGTTCTCCCCGTGGGGCATGATCGGGATCGCGCTGCTGGTGCTGGCCCGGCTGGAACGCAACCTGCCCCTGCTGCTGTTCACCGTCGTCTACCTGGCGGTGATGCTGATGCCGCTCGAGGGCGCCTTCGGCTCGGAGACCCACTGGGGTACGCGCGGGGCGTTCCTGCCGCAGCAGATCCTCGCCGGCACCCTCCTGCTGCTGGGTGGCATCGGGTTCCGGCGCGCCGCCCGGCGGCAGCGGTGATCGACGAAGCGGAGAGCTCGCACCCGGCCACCGGGCTCGACGAGGTGGTGCACCAGCGGGTCCGGCTGGGGATCCTCACCATCGCGCACGAGGCCCGCCGGGTCGAGTTCGGCTACCTGCGTAACCAGCTGGAACTGACCGCCGGCAACCTCTCCAAGCACCTCAGCGTGCTCGAGGCGGCCGGGCTCATCGAGGTGGAGAAGGGGTACGAGGGCCGGCGCGGCCGTACCTGGATCACGCTCACCCCCACCGGGACCGCGGCGCTCGCGGCCGAGATCGGGCGGCTGAGGAAGCTCATCGACCGGATCGGCACCACCATCACCGAGGAGGACCGATGACCACCGCTCTGACCCGCCGCCAGATCCTCACCGCCGCTGCCGCCGCCGGGCTGGCCGTACCGTTCGGCGGCGCCGGGTGGGCAGCCCCCGCGCGGGCCCGGCTGACGCTTCCCGCGCCCACCGGGCCGCACCGGGTCGGGACCGTGACGCTGCACCTCGCCGGCGGCCCCGGGCGGCGCGAGCTGATGGCCGGCCTCTGGTATCCGGCCGCCGGGCGGCCGCTGCGCCACCCCGTGGCCCCGTGGATGACCCCCGCCTCCCTGCGCGCGCTGCTCGGGGACAACGGCTTCGACCCGGACGCCGCCGCGGGTCCGCGGACGGCCGGGCACCAGGGTGCCGCCGTGCTGCGGGGGCACGGCCGGCTCCCCGTCATCCTGTTCTCGCACGGCGCCGGGGGGCACCGGTCCGAGACGACGATCGTGGTGCAGGAGCTCGCCAGCCACGGATACGTCGTGGTCACGGTGGATCACACGGGCGACGCGTACACGGAGTTCCCGGGCGGGCGGGTCGTCGTGCCCGACGAGGACGCGTCCTTCACGCCGTGGGACTCCGCCGCGGACATGGTGTTCGTTCTGGACCGGCTCGACGACATCGCGGCCGGGCTGGCCGGCGCGCTCGACCTGGACCGCGTCGGCATGTACGGCTGGTCGAAGGGCGCCACGTCGACGGCCCTGGTCATGAACGAGGACCGGCGGGTGCGCGCCGGGCTCAGCCTCGACGGCCCGATGCAGTCGCAGCCGCCGGTCACCGGGCTCCGCCGGCCGTTCATGCTGATGACGGCCGAGTTCAGCCGCGCCGCCGAGCCGAGCGTCGAGGAATTCTGGTCCAAGCTGCGCGGCTGGCGGCTCAACGTGCAGGCCGACGGCGCGCTGCACGGGGCGTACTGCGACCACCAGTGGCTCATCCCCCAGCTCGCCGCGATCACCGGGATGAGCGACGAGGAGCTCGCCGGCTGGATCGGCACCCTCGACCCCGGCCGGGCCGTACGGATCCAGCAGGCGTACCCGCTCGCGTTCTTCGACCTGCATCTGCGGCACCGGCGGCAGCGCCTGCTCGAGGGGCCGAGCCCGGCCTTCCCTGAGGTGCGTTACCTGCCCTGACCCTCAGCGCAGCGCTGCCTCGAGGATCTCCAGCCCGCGGTCCACCTCCCGCTCGCCGATCACCAGCGGCGGGAGGAACCGCAGGACGTTGCCGTACGTGCCGCACGTCAGCACCAGCAGGCCGGCGTCGTGGCAGGCCCGCACGACGGCCGTCGTACGTGCCGCGTCCGGCTCGATGCCGCCGGGTTTGACCAGCTCGATCGCCAGCATCGCGCCGCGCCCGCGGGCCTCGCCGATGCCCGCGTCGGCCGCCGCCAGCCGTTCCAGCGCCGGCAGTATCCGGGCCTCGATGCGGCGGGCTGCGGCGGCCAGGTCCAGCTCTCGCATCGTCTCGATCGCAGCCAGCGCGGCGGCGCAGGCGAGGGGGTTGCCGCCGTACGTGCCGCCGAGCCCGCCCGCGTGCACGGCGTCCATCAGCTCGGCACGCCCCACGACACCGGCGATCGGCAGCCCGCCGCCCATGCCCTTGGCCGTCGTCACGAGGTCCGGCTCGACGCCCTCGTGCTCGCTCGCGAACCAGGCGCCCGTACGGCAGAAACCGGTCTGGATCTCGTCGGCGACGAACACCGCGCCGGCACCCCTCGCCCACGCCGCGATCGCCGGAAGGAACCCGGGCGCCGGGACGACGAAGCCGCCCTCGCCCTGGATCGGCTCGATGAGCACCGCGGCGACGTTCGCCCCGCCCACCTGCTTCTCGATGACGTCGATCGCGCGCATCGCGGCGTCCGGGCCGCTCAGCCCGCCGTCGCGCAGCGGGTACGACATCGGGACCCGGTAGACCTCCGGCGCGAACGGGCCGAAGCGGTGCTTGTACGGCATCACCTTCGCCGTCAGCGCCATCGTCAGGTTCGTCCGCCCGTGATACGCGTGGTCGAACACGACGACCGCCGGGCGCCCGGTGGCATGCCGGGCGATCTTCACCGCGTTCTCCACCGCCTCGGCGCCGGAGTTGAACAGCGCCGCGCGCTTCTCGAACTCTCCCGGCGTCAGCGCGATCAGCTGCTCGCACACCGCCACGTACGACTCGTACGGCGCGACCATGAAACAGGTGTGGGTGAACCGCCCGGCCTGCTCACGGACCGCCTCGACGACCCGGGGCGCGCTGTTGCCGACGTTCGTCACCGCGATGCCGGAGGCGAAGTCGATCCACTCGCGCCCGTCGACGTCGCGCAGCGTCCCGCCGCCGGCGCTTTCCACGTACGACGGCACCACGGAACTCACCCCGCGGGCCACGGCCGCCGTACGCCGCTTGTGCAGCTCCTCGGACGACGGCACGCCTACTCCCCGGTGTAGTGCATGACGTGCTTGATGCGGGTGTAGTCCTCCAGCCCGTACACGGACAGGTCCTTGCCGTGCCCGGAATGCTTGAACCCGCCGTGCGGCATCTCCGCGACCAGCGGGATGTGGCAGTTGACCCACACGCAGCCGAAGTCGAGCCGCCGGGTCATCCGCATCGCCCGGCCGTGGTCCCGGGTCCACACCGAGGACGCGAGGCCGTACTCGACGCCGTTGGCCCACCGCACGGCCTCGTCCTCGTCGGTGAAGCGCTGCACGGTGATCACCGGGCCGAACACCTCGTCCTGGATGATCTCGTCGTCCTGGCGCAGCCCGGAGACGACGGTCGGGGTGTAGAAGTAGCCGCGGTCGCCCTGCCGCGAGCCGCCGGCCTCGACCGTGGCGTGGTCCGGCAGCCGGTCCAGGAAGCCGCTGACCCGCTCCAGCTGGCGGGCGTTGTTGAGCGGGCCGTAGAGCACGTCCTCGTCGGAGGGTGCGCCGGTGCGGGTGCCGCGGGCCTGCTCGGCCAGCGCGGCCACGAAGTCGGAGTAGACGCCCGGCGCGGCCAGCACCCGGGTGGCGGCGGTGCAGTCCTGCCCGGCGTTGAAGTAGCCGGCCTCGGCGATCGCGGCGGACGCGGCCGCCACGTCGGCGTCGTCGAAGATCACGACGGGGGCCTTGCCGCCCAGCTCCAGGTGGGTGCGCTTGAGGTCGGCCGCGGCCGACCCGGCGACCTCCATCCCGGCGCGGACCGACCCGGTGATCGACACCATCTGCGGTACGGGGTGCGCCACCAGCGCCCGGCCGGTGTCGCGGTCGCCGGTGATGACGTTGAAGACGCCCGGCGGCAGGAACTCGGCGGCGATCTCGGCCAGCACCACCGAGGTGACCGGCGTGGTGTCCGAGGGCTTGAGGACCACCGTGTTCCCGGCCGCCAGCGCCGGCGCGATCTTCCAGACGGCCATCATCAGCGGGTAGTTCCACGGCGTCACCTGCGCGCAGACGCCGACGGGCTCGCGCCGCACGTAGCTCTCGTAGCCGGACATGTACTGCCCCGCGGACCGGCCCTCGAGCAGCCGCGCGGCCCCGGCGAAGAAGCGGAGCTGGTCGACGGCCGGCGGGAGCTCCTCGCTCCGGGTGAGCCCGATCGGCTTGCCGGTGTTCTGCGACTCGGCGATGACGAGGTCCTCGGCGTGGGCCTCGACGGCGTCGGCGAAGCGCAGCAGGGCCCGCTGGCGCTCGGCGGGGGTGGTGTCACGCCAGCCCTCGAACGCCGCCTCGGCGGCGCGCACGGCCCGGTCGACGTCCTCCGCACCGGAGACCGGGGCGCTGCCGAACACCTCACCGGTCGAGGGGTCGACAAGGTCGGCGTACCGGCCGTCGGCGGGCGCGGTCGGAGCTCCGGCGATGACGTTATGCAACACGGTCTTGGCGGACATCCGGCCTCCAGGGTGCGGTATCCCGTTCTGCTGCCCCATCCTTTCCACCGAATCCGCAGCTGACAACCCCCCGAACCCACGTCTTCCGTCGAAGTGGGGCCGCTGCGACCCCGCAGTCCACAGTGGCCTCCCAGTCGGATCGGTGACAGTCACCGAAGGTCACCCCGTGCAATGGTGACAACCGGGCACCAAGCACCCGGAAACGGGGAGTGGTGATGGACGTCCTCGCCGCCACGGAGAAGGAACGGGCAGACACACCGCCGCCGTCCGGCGACCGTTGGTGGCGCCTGCTTCCGGGAGTGCTGCCCGCCGTACTCATGACGGTGGTCGGCGTGATCGGCGCCGGGCGCCCCGTCCTCAGCTGGGACGAGGTCTCCACCGCCGACGTGGCGCGGCGGTCACCGGCGCAGATCTGGCAGCTCGTCCAGCACGTCGACGCCGTCTTCGGCCCGTACTACTTCTTCATGCACGGATGGACCCGGCTGGTCGGCACGAGCGAGCTGGACCTGCGCCTGCCCTCGATCATCGCGATGGCGGCGGCGGCCGGGCTGGCCGGGGAGCTGGGCCGCCGGCTGTTCTCACCCCTGGTCGGGCTGCTGGCCGGGCTGTTCCTGTGCATCCTGCCGAACAGCACGCGGTACGCCGCCGAGGCCCGCCCCTACGCGCTGACCTGCCTGCTCTCGGTCCTGGCGGTCCTGCTGCTGCTCAGCGCCACGGAACGCACAAGTAGATGGCGGTGGGTGGCGTACGGGTGCGCAGTGGTGCTGCTGGGCGTCAGCCACCTCGTCGCGCTGACCACTCTCGCCGCGCACGCCCTCATCGTGGTGATGCGCCACCGGGACGGCCCTCGCCGGGTGCTCGCGCCCTGGGCCGTGACCCTCGCCATCTGCGCCGTCGTGCTGCTGCCGGTGGCGTGGCTGGGCACCCGGCAGAGCGACACGCAGCTCACCTGGGTGGACCCGCTGACCCTGGGCAAGCTGTACCAGGCGCCGGGTGCCATCGCCGGCGCCCACCGCACCGCCTGGCTGCTGATCGGCCTGGCGGTGCTCGCCCGGTGGCG
This sequence comes from Nucisporomicrobium flavum, assembly GCF_016464385.1. Taxonomy (GTDB): domain Bacteria; phylum Actinomycetota; class Actinomycetes; order Mycobacteriales; family Micromonosporaceae; genus Actinoplanes; species Actinoplanes flavus_A. The sequence continues at coordinate 62,717 of NZ_JADMLH010000005.1, forward strand.
TCCGGCCCGCCCGGTCGCCTACCTCACCGTGCTGGCCCTGGCCCCGCCGGCCGCACTGGCGGTGGTGTCCCTGCTGTTCCACCCGTTCTGGGTCGGACGGTATCTGCTCATCGTGCTCGCACTGACGGCCATCCTCGCCGCGGTGGCCGTCGCCGGGACCGTCACGTGGTCGTCCCGGCGGGGCCGCGTGCTGACCGTGCTGCGTATCCTCGCCGTCCTGCTCCTGCTGGCGATGTCGGCGTACCCGGATCAGCGGCGGGTCCGCAGCGCCACCTACAAGAACGGGCCGGACTACCGCGGGACAGCCGCGCTGATCGAGCGGGACGGGCAGGCGGGCGATGCCCTGGTGTACGAGCCGCGTACCCGCGCTCTGCGCGCGGGTGTGGACTACTACCTGCGCCACGACTCCGCCCGGCCGCGGGACGTGCTGGTACACCGCCCGGCCGCGGAGGTCGGCCGATTGCCCGCCGACGAGTACCGTCGCGACGCCCCGGCCCGGCTGAGCGGCGAGCGCCGCGTGTGGCTCATCGTCGACGGCCACCGCGACGATCCCCTCGAGCGCTATCCCGCGCTGCGCGGGGTGCTGGGCACGCGCTTCGTGCGCGTCGGGTACTGGCAGGTCGATGGGGCCACCGTCGCGCTGTTCCGCAACCGGACCGGCGCCTGAGGGTCGTTCTCCTTCAGGTGACGCGGCTCGCGCCGATAGAAGCCCCGTGCGGCTACGGAGCAGATCGGGTGCGGAAGGCGGGTCGCGGCTGTTCGTCGCGTACGCCGCCGCCAGCCTGGTGCCCGTCGCGCTGCTCGGCGCCGTGCTCGTCAACGGGTACCGGGACGACGCCATCCGGCAGGCCGAGGAACAGGGCCGGTCGCAGGCCGTGGTCATCGCCGAGATGGCGGTCGCGCCGGCGCTGGAGGACGCGGACCTGACCGCCGGGCTGACCACGGCACAGCGCGACCGGCTGCAGTCCGCCACCGACTTCGCGATCTTCCACGGCTCCGTGGTGCGGATGCGCCTGCGCAGCTTCACCGGCCAGGTCGTGTTCTCCGACGACGGCTCCACCGTCGGGGGCGTACCGGTCGCCGATCCGGCGTTCACGGCCGCCGCGGTCGGCAGCACCGACGTGGCGGTCGTGCCCGACCCGGAACGGGGCCCCGGCGAGGTCATCCGCGTGCTGGAGCCGGTGGTGCCCAGCGCTTCCGGCCGGGCCATCGGCGTGCTGGAGCTGTACCTGCCGTACGAGACGATCGCCGCGCACCTGCAGCGGCAGATGAGCGTGACGTACTGGCGGCTGGGCGTCGGCCTCGTCGGGCTCTATCTCGTGCTCGCGCTGATCTCCTGGTCGACGACCCGGTCGCTGCGCCGCTACGCCGCCCGGCAGGAGCACGAGGCGCTGCACGACGCGCTCACCGGGCTGCCGAACCGCGCCGCGTTCCGGTTGCGGGCGCGGACAGCGCTGGAGACGGCTCCGCGGCGCGGCGCCGTCGTGCTGGTCGACCTCAACCACTTCAAGGAAGTCAACGACACGCTCGGCCACCACGCCGGCGACGAGCTGCTGCGGGTCGTCGCCGACCGGCTGGTGGGCGCGCTGCGGCCCGAGGACACGGTGACCCGGCTCGGCGGCGACGAGTTCGGCGTGATCCTGCCGGGCCTCGGGAGCGAGGAGGTGGTGACGCTGCTGGCCGGCGCCCGCGCCCGGCTCACCGAGGAGATCGTGCTCGACGGCATCCCGCTGACCATCGAGGCCAGCTTCGGCGTGGCCCTCTACCCCGAGCACGGCGCGGGCGTCGAGGAGCTGCTGCAGTCCGCCGACGCCGCCATGTACCAGGGCAAACGCGGCACGGTCAACATCGTCGTGTACGCCGGCGGCGGCGTCGCGCACTCCACCCAGTGGCTCGTCGTGCAGGCCGAGCTGCGGCACGCGCTGGAACGCGACGAGCTGGTCCTGCACTACCAGCCCAAGATCCGGCTGGCGGACGGCGAGATCTGCGGCGTCGAGGCGCTCGTACGCTGGCAGCACCCCGTACGCGGGCTGCTGCCACCGTCGGAGTTCCTGCCCGCCGCCGAGCAGTCCGGGCTGATCGAGCCGCTGACCGCGTGGGTGCTGAACCGGGCGCTGGCCGACCAGCGGGACTGGCTCACCGCCGGGCGGACGTGGCCGGTGGCGGTGAACGTGTCGGCGCGCAACCTCGAGGTGCCCGGCTTCGCCCCGTTCGTCGCCGCGACGGTCGCCGGCTACGGCGTACCCGCCGACATGCTGATGCTCGAGGTGACCGAGACCGCGCTGGCCGGCGACGCCGCGACCGCCACCCGGACGGTGATCGACCTGGTCGGCCTCGGCGCCGGCGTCGCGGTCGACGACTTCGGCGTGGGCTACACGAGCCTGTCGCAGCTGCGCAACGTCCCGGTGTCGGAGATCAAGATCGATCAGGTCTTCGTCCGCGGCATCACGCGCAACCCGCAGAGCGAGGCGATCGTGCGCTCGGTGATCGAGCTCGCGCACGGCCTCGGGTGCTGGGTGACCGCCGAGGGCGTGGAGACCGCCGAGGTGCGGGCCTGGCTCGAGGACGCCGGCTGCGACGCCGTCCAGGGCACGCTGCTGTCCGCCCCGCTGAGCTGGACCGACCTCATCGAGACGACCGGCCGGACCGGGCACGAGCTGCCCGCCGTCCCGGCCGGCATGTGAAAGGGGTACCCATGACGGCATTCCGGACGGCTCTCGCGTCGGCCGCGGTGCTGCTCGTCGCCGCCACGACCGGCTGCGCGGGCGTGAAGGGCGAGGCGGGCGCCGGTACGGCCGGCGACGTCGCCTTCGACCAGGGGCTGCACGACGCGCTCCCGCAGAAGGTCCGCGACCGGGGCACGATCCGGCTCGCCACCGACCCCAGCTACCCGCCCATGGAGTCGTACGGCACCGACGGGCGCAGCATCATCGGCTTCGAACCGGACCTCGCGGCCGCCCTCGGCGCGGTGCTCGGCATCAAGGTGGAGATGGTCGCCGCCGACTTCGACTCGTCGCTGGACGAGACGGCCGCCGGCACGTACGACGGGGTGCTGTCGGCGATGACCGACACCGCCGAGCGGGAGAAGATCACGGACTTCGTGAACTACTTCGCCGCCGGTACGTCGATTGTCGTGCAACGCGGCAACGCGCACGGCGTCACCGACCTCAAGGACCTCTGCGGCCGGGTCGTGGCGGTGGAGAAGGGCACGGTCCAGGTGGACCTGCTGGAGCGGTCGAAGCGGGGCTGCGGCACCCAGCCGATGACGGTACGCACGTACAAGACGAACTCCGACGCGCTGCTGCAGCTGCGGACCGGACGGGCGGTGGCCGTGCTGAGCGACTATCCGACCGCCGCGCACCTGACCACCGACCAGCGCACCCGCTCACACTTCCAGCTCGCCTCGACCGTGCAGTACGAGCCCGGCCTGTACGGCCTCGCCGTGGCCCGGGACGACACGGCGCTGCGGGACACGCTGCGCGACGCCCTGGACCGGCTGATCCGCTCCGGTGCGTACGCCGAGCTGCTGGAACGCTGGGGCCTCTCCAGCGGCGCGGTGAAGGCGTCGTCCGTCAACGCCGGCGGTGGCGAGGACTAGAATCGCCGGGTGCCGGTGCCCCTGCTGCTCGTCCTGGACGGCAACAGCCTGCTGCACCGGGCGTACCACGCCGGTGCGGGGGACGGCTTCCTGGACGCGGACGGCCGTCCGGTGTGGGCGCTGCGCGGGCTCGTCGGGTTCATCGCGCGGGCGGCGGCGTACCTGCGGCCGGACGCGCTGGTCGTCGGCTTCGATTGTCCGAATGACTCAGCGCGCCGGAACGACTACGGCGGGTACAAGGCGCATCGGCCGCCGAAGGCCGCGGACCTCGCCGAGCAGATCGCCGCGGCGCCCGAGCTGCTGACGGCCGCCGGGGTCCGTACGGTGGTGCCGCCTGCGTACGAGGCCGACGACGTGCTGGCCAGCTCGGCGGCCCACGCCCGGCGGCACGGGTGGCGCTCGGTGCTGATGACCAGCGACCGGGACGCGTTCGCGCTGATCGACGAGAGCACCTCGGTCCTGCGCGTCCGCAACGGCGGCTTCGACGAGGCGGTGCTGGTCGACGCGGCCGGGCTGCCGGAGCTGTGCGGGGTCGAGCCGTGGCAGTACAGGGACTTCGCGGCGCTGCGCGGAGACCCGTCGGACAACCTGCCGGGCGTCCGGGGCTTCGGTTCGGCCACCGCGGCCCGGCTGCTCGCGGCCTTCGGCTCGGTGGACTCGGCGTGGGCCGCCCTGGACGCGGGCGAGCTGCATCTGGTCCGGGAGGCGGTCGGCGACAAGGCCGCGGCCCAGCTGGCTGCCGACGGCGTACGCGAAGCAGTCGAGCGCAACCGGCGGCTCATGCGCATGCGCACCGACCTGGACCTCCCCGAGCTGGACGCGCTGCGGCTGCCGCTGAGCATGGCCGTGTTCCGCCGCGCCCTGCGGGAACGGGGCATCAACCTGGGGCCGTCGCTGTGGGCGCTCACCGGCGGGGTACCGCCGCAGCGGGAGCCGCTCGACGAGGACCCGATCCCGCAGCTGCGGCCCTGGGTGATCCGGCGCGGCATGAGCGGGCGACGCGACCCGACGCCGGGGCAGATGTCGCTCTTCTGAGGCCGCGCTCTATCCGGCCAGGACGTGCGCCTCGGTCCGGCCGCTCGCCGTCCCGGACTTCTGCATCTCCACCAGGTCGAGCTTGCCGTCGCCGTTCCAGTCCGCCAGCGAGAACCCGTGGCGGGCGTCCGTCGGCCCCAGCGCCGTCGTCGCCTTGAACAGCACCCGCCGGAAGGTTGCCGCGCCGTCCAGGACGCGTACCTCGGTCTTCCCGGACTTCGTGCCCGACTTCTGCACCACCACCAGGTCGGGCCGGCCGTCGCCGTTCCAGTCGGCGAGGGACATGTCGTGGCGGGCGTCGCCCGCGCCGACGGCGGTGGCCGCCTCTTCCAGGTAGCGCTGGAACTGCGAAGCGCCGTCGAGGATCCGCGCCTCGGTCCGCTTGCTCGGCGTGCCGGACTTCTGCACGACCACCAGATCGAGGCGGCCGTCGCGGTTCCAGTCCGTCACGGCAAAGGCGTGGCGTTCGTCCGTCGGCCCGAGCACGGTCGTTGTCTCCAGCAGATAGCGCTGGAACGCCGAGGCACCGTCGACCACCCGCAACTCCGTCCGGCCGCTCGCGGTCCCGGACCGCTGCACGACGACGAGGTCGAGCTTGCCGTCACCGTTCCAGTCGGCCAGGGAGAACGTGTGGCGTTCGTCCGTCGGGCCGAGGACGGTGCCGGTGTGCAGCAGCAGGTACTGGAAGCTGGACGCCCCCTTGGGCAGGGTCGACGTGCCGTCGAGGATGAACAGCTCGGTCCTTCCGCTGCCGGTGCCCGAGCGCTGCACCACCACCAGGTCGGGGCGGCGGTCGCCGTTCCAGTCGGCCGTCGACATGTCGTGGCGGGCGTCGGTCCAGCCCTGGCTGGTCACGGCCACCGCCAGGTCACGCCGGAAGGGCCCGGCCGGCTTCTTCGCCGAGGCCGGCTTGCTGACCGCGCCCTGCTCCACCGGGGCCGCCGCGGCGCTGCCCGGCCACAGCGCGGCCACGATCAGCCGCGCGTCCGGGGCCTCCGGCGCATACGCCAGCGGGAACCGGGAGCCCTGCACGCGCTGGCAGATCTGTCCGATGTCGCCGGTCAGCCAGCGGCCTCCGGGGTGCTTGCGGATCATCGCGTTGAGGAACGCCTGGGTGGCGTACCGGGGGTCGAGCAGCTGACCGGGGCTGCCCCACCCCTGCGAGGGGCGCTGCTGGAAGAGGCCCAGGCTGTCGTGGTCGACGGCGACGCTGTAGTTGTGCAGGGTGCTCTCGGCGATCGCCGCGGTCACGGCGATCTCCGCGGCGCGCTGGTTCAGCCCGCGGGCCCGGACGTTGCTCACGACCGCGCGGGCGCAGGAGATGTTGTAACCGGTCACGGCCGAGCCCATCCGCGGACCGGTCATCGCGGCCCTCAGGTGGTCGGCCACCGCCCTGTCCGCGGCGGACACACCGGCAGGCTGGCACGGGGCGGACGGGGCCGCCGCGGCGGCCATCCCGGGGACGGCGGACGTCTCCCGCGCTGCGGCGTAGGCGGGCGTCGCTGCGATCAGCGAACCGGCGACGAGCGCGGCGGCCACCACGGCCCGGACCTGCACCGCATCACCTGCCACTGTGGATCCCCCCGCGCACCGCCCGACTTCTCACCACAAACCTGCCATATACCGGGCCCGGCCGGAAGCGGGTCCGGCTGGGAGCCTGCTGTGAAGCGGCCGGGTGTCCCCGCGGGCGCCGGACGGCGGTCCGTCCGGCACCCGCGGATGACCGGTCAGAGCTTCTCGAGCATCGTCCTCATCGAGGCGATCTCGGCCTGCTGGTCGGTGACGATCTTCTGGGCGAGGGCCTTGGCGTCGGCGTTCGACCCCTGCGCCGCCTCCTGCTGTGCCATCTGCACGGCACCCTCGTGGTGGGCGATCATCATGGTCAGGAACTGCTTGTCGAACGTGCCGCCCTTGGCGCCCATCAACGTGGTCATGTCCTCGGCGGACATCATGCCGGGCATCGCGCCGTGCTGCATGCCGGGCATGTCGGACGCCATGCTCGCGGCGGGCATCGGCGCGGGCTTCCCCCAGGCGGTCAGCCACTCGTTCATGGTGTCGATCTCCGGCTGCTGGGCGCCCTTGATCCGGCCGGCGAGCTCCTTGACGCCGGCGTCGGCGGCGCGGCCCTCGGCCATCGCGGCCATCTGGAGGGCCTGCCGGTGGTGGTCGATCATGTGCTGGGCGAAAGCCACATCGGCGTCGTTGGCCGCGGCGCTCGCGGGTGCACCGCTCGCGGCGGTCGTGGCGCCGTGGTCCATCCCGGAGCCGGACGGCGAGTCGTCACCGCCGCAGGCGGACAGGACGAGGGTGGCGGTGACGGCGGCGCCGGCGAGCAGGCCGCGGCGCAGGAAACGTACGGTGATCATGGACGTACAACCTCTCGAGGCTGGGACGGGGTGCGCGGGGACGGACCGGGACACGGCGCGTACGGCCGCATGCCGGTGAAGGCGTCCTATATGCGCAGCACCGACACCGATGCCACGGTCAGTCCCAGCCACCGTCTCGGCGGTGGTCGCGGCACACGCAGTCCGGCGCGCCGATCCCGGCCCCAGGCGAGAAGGCCTCGTCGCGGGGTCAGCAGCAACGCCGCCAGCAGCACCGCGACGGCGAGACCGCCGAGGACGGCCAGGCAGACCGCCCAGCCGTTCATCCCGCCGTGGTCGTGGCAGCGCCCGTCCGGGCAATGCTCAGCGGCCACGGCACCCGGCCCCGCGGCGGCCGTCGCCATCGGGACGGAGCCCGCCGTGGCCGTGGCCGTGGCGGGCGGGTGCCCGTGCGCGTGGCGGTGCACCCCCGAGTGGCCCAGCGTGTGCATCGTGGCCAGCCCGAAGACGGTGCAGAACAGCAGGATCCACCGGACGGCACGCCCGGTGGCTGCTGCTTCCGCGGGGATCACGGTGTCCACGCTAGCGTGCCGGGGTGCCGGCACCTCCGGCATCCCCGGCCGCCGTCACTGCTGCTGCGGGTCGAGGTGCACCCGGCGCAGCAGCTGCGCGTTGAGCGCCACCACGATGGTCGACGCCGACATGAGCACCGCGCCGATCGCCGGGCTCAGCGTGATGCCGGCCCAGGCCAGCACGCCCGCGGCGAGCGGGATCGCCAGCACGTTGTAGCCGGCCGCCCAGGCGAGGTTCTGCACCATCTTGCGGTACGAGGCTTTCGAGAGGCGGATCACGCTGGTCACGCCGCGCGGGTCCGAGGACGCCAGCACGACGCCCGCCGACTCGATCGCCACGTCGGTGCCGGCGCCGATGGCCAGGCCCACGTCCGCGCGGGCCAGCGCCGGGGCGTCGTTGACCCCGTCGCCGACCATGGCCACGGTCAGCCCCCGCGCCTGCAGGTCCGCCACCGCCTTGTCCTTGTCGGCCGGCAGCACCTCCGCGAACACCTCGTCCACACCCGGCCGGAATCCCAGGTCGGCGGCGACCGCCTCGGCGACCGGCCGCGCGTCGCCGGTGATCATCACGGTCTTGCGGACGCCGGTGCGGCGCAACTGCTCGATCGCCTGCCGCGCCTCGGGCCGTACCTCGTCCTCGAGCGCGAACGCACCGACCACCTCGGGCTTGCCGGCGCTGGGCATCCGTACCAGGTGCAGCACGGCAGCACCACGATGCGACCACTGGTTCGCGGTCTGTGCGAGGGCTTCGGGCACGGCCGTGTTCAGCTCACGCAGCAGCGCCGGGCCGCCCACCGCGTACGCCGTACCGTCGACGACCGCTTGCACCCCCCGGCCGGTGAGTGACCGGAAGTCCGTGGCCGTCGCCCGCAGGCCACGGTCGCGGGCGACCGCGGTCAGGGCCCGGGCGAGCGGGTGTTCGCTGTCGGCCTCCACCGCGCCGGCGATGCGCAGCACCTCGTCCTCGGTCGCGCCGTCCGCGGCCGCCACCCCGGTCACCGTGTGCGCGCCCTTGGTCAGCGTGCCGGTCTTGTCGAAGAGCACCGCGTCGACCGTGCGCATGCGCTCCAGGGCGAGGCGGTCCTTGACGAGGATGCCGGCCTTCGCCGACAGCGCCGTGGACAGCGCGATCACCAGCGGGATGGCCAGGCCGAGCGCGTGCGGGCAGGCGATCACCAGGACCGTCACGGTACGCACGACCGACTGGCCGACGTCGCCGAGCGCCCACCACACCGCGAACGTCACCACGGCGGCGGCCGTCGCGATGTAGAACAGCATGGCGGCGAACCGGTCGGCGAGGACCTGCGCGCGTCCGCTGGAGGCTTGCGCCTGGGCGACGAGCCGGCCGATCCCGGCCAGGGCGGTGTCCTCGCCCACCGCGTCCACCCGGACGCGCAGCGCCGAGTCGGTGGCGACCGTGCCGGCGACGACGCGCTCCCCCACCGTCCGGGCGACCGGGCGGGACTCACCGGTGATCATCGACTCGTCGAGCTCGGCGGTGCCCTCGACGATGCGCCCGTCGGCGGGCACGCGCCCGCCGGAGCGCACCAGCACCACGTCGCCCACGCTCAGGTCGCCGACCGGCACCCGCTCGACCTCGGCGGCGCCGGTGACGCGCTCGGCGTCGTCGGGGAGCAGCGCCGCGAGCGCCGCCAGGGCGCCCTGGGCCTGCCCGATCGCCTTCATCTCCTGCCAGTGGCCCAGCAGCATGATCGTCACCAGCGCGGCCAGCTCCCACCAGAAGTCGAGGTCGAAGAGGCCGAGGCTGGTGGCCAGCGACGCCACGTACGCGACGGTGATCGCCATGGAGATCAGCAGCATCATGCCCGGCGCCCGGTCGCGGATCTCGCTGACGCCGCCGGCCAGGAACGGCCGGCCGCCGTAGCAGAACACCACCGTGCCGAGCACCGGGCCGACCAGGCCGATGCCGGGAAAGTCGATCGAGTAGCCGAACCAGTCCATCACCATGGGGCTGGTCACCACGATCGGCACGGTCAGCAGCAAGCTCAGCCAGAACTTGCGCCGGAACATCTCGGGGTCGTGACCGGCGTGCTTGTCATGGCCGCCGTGACCGTGCTCCTGGTGCCCGTGGTCGTGGGTGGCGGGGTGGTGCGGGTGCTCCGCGGTCCGCAGACCGCTCATCTTCTCGTCGCTGGGTGCCATGGCCCATCGCCTCCTCGCCGCGACTCTATACCCCCAGGGGGTATACGGCAAGGGCCGTCACCGCGAGCTCGCGCCGCGGCGGTGCAGGGCGGTCAGCGCCGCCGTCAGAAGCTCGCCCGGACGCTGCCGGTGACCGATCAGCCTGGTGAACAGGGAGTGCCGCAGCACCCGGCCGGGGTGGGTGCCGTGAACGCGCCCAGGATCGGGCAGCGCGTGGTCCACGTTGTCCGTACCGGTGTCCGGACGGTCCGTGCGTTGCATGCCGATCCCGAGCCGCCGGACGGACAGCGCGGCGTCGAGCAACGCCGGCGCGACGCGCTGACCCAGCATGAAGGCTGCCGCCGCGCCGCCGACCGGGATCTCGCGCCGGGGACGGCGGGCCGCGAACACGATGCTGGCGGCGACACCTCGGGGGCGTACACCGGCGGCGGGGGCTTGACCAGCACGCCGAGCTTGCTGCGCGCGTGCTCGAAGAACGGGGTGTCGACGGAGGCCGGCAGGATCGTCGTGACGGCGATCGGCGCGCCCTCCTGCGCCAGCTCCATCCGGAGGGTGTCGTAGAGGCCCTGCAGGGCGAACTTGCTGGCGACGTACGGTCCGCTGAGCGGGACCGCGCGCTTGCCCTCGCCGGAGGACACACCGATGATCACGCCCCCACCGGCCCGGCGCAGCGCGGGCAACGCGGCGTGCACGCCGTGCACGTGGCCGAGGAAGTTCACCCGCATCACCCGCTCGAACTCCGCGGCGCTGATGTCCTCGACCCGGCCCCAGATGCCGACCGCCGCGACATTGACCCAGGTGTCGATCCGCCCGAACTGCCGCTCGGCCAGCTCGGCCAGGGACCGCACCGCGGCGGCGTCGGCCACGTCGGCCGGTACGGCCACCGCGGTCCCGCCGCGCTCGCGGATCTCGGCGACCAGCGTGTCCAGCGCCGTCGTGCCGCGGGCTGCGCAGACGACCCGGGCGCCGCGGGCCGCGAACGCGAGCGCGGTGGCACGGCCAATGCCGGTGGACGCCCCGGCGACGACCACGACCTGCGCGGACACCGGCTTGGGCATGACGGGCTCCTCGTTCTCGGCGGACCCCGTCGAGCTACCCCGTGCACGCCCCGATACGCCTGCGACCGCATCGGGGCGCGGCCGCGGCCTCGCGCGCTCGCTACGGCACCGTCCGCAGGTCCAGGCTGTGGCGCACGAACGTCTCCTGGTTGCCGGTCGACCACCACAGCACCCCGCCGCGGTAGCCGATCTGACCCGCGTCCGGGCTGATCTGCACCGTGCGCCGCGTGGCGATCTCGTAGGCCAGCAGCTCGGCGTTGCCGGTCAGCTCCGCGGTCCGGCCGACCTGCACGAACACCTCGAAGCGGTCCAGCGGCGCGACGTCCACGATCTCGGTCGCCGCCGTGCCGCCGGCGACGACGCGGCGGTCACCGCCGCCGGGGCGCATCAGCTCGATGCGGCTGTAGCCGTCGCCGTCCAGCGAGACGACCTGGCACCAGCTCGGACTGCAGCTGGTCGCCCCTTTACGGGTACGGGTGACCGCGACGTCCTGTCCCGTGACGAGGTTGCGCAGGGTCCCCGCGCCCGCCGACTCGGCGACGCCGTCGGCCATCCACGGCCACGCGAGCAGCCGCCACGTCCCGGGCACCGGGCGTACCTCGACCGGCCCGCCGGCCACCGCGGCCGAGCGGACCTCGGTGGTTCCCCCGGCGCCCGCGGCCACCCAGCGCAGCCGGCCGTCCGCGGCCACGAGGTCGCTCTCCGAGCGGTAGAACCGGGCCTGGCCCGTGTCGGCGGTCACCCGGTGCGCGGGCCGTCCGGCGCGCAGATCCGCAGCCCAGAGCTCCAGCCGGTCGCCGTCCGTACGCTCGAACCAGGCCAGCAGGTCACCCGTGACGGTGATGCCCTGGAACGAGGGATGGGCCGCGGCGGGCAGCGCCCGGAGCTGGCGGACCGAGCCGTCCGGGCCGCGCCGGAGCAGGCGCATGAGCTTGCCGTCCCGGCTGGGAGCGGTGCCGATCGAGGTGTGCGCGTCGAGGAACGCGCCCGGTTCGTACGCCGTCCCGTCGGCCAGCGTGGCGGCCAGGGCATCCTTCTGCGCGCCCGGCCACGCCAGCGCCGCGGGGGTGGGACCGCTGCGCCGGCCCTGGGCGGCCGGTGGCACGGCGAGCAGCAGGGCGGCGGCGGCCAGCGCGGCGGCCAGCCCGAGGCCCGGGCGGGCACGGCGGGCTCCGGTCACGGCACAAACCTCCTGGCTGCAGACGGCCGATGGTACTGCTTTTGGATACTGTGATTCCGTGGGTGGTGCGGAGGTCCGGGACGACGACCGGGACGCGAGAGCGGCGCAGCTGGACGAGCGCGAACGCCGCGTGCTCGCACGCGAGCGTGCCGCCGACCGGCGCGACGCCGGCGCCGACGCCCGGGAACGCCACGCCGACCAGCGGGAACGCGACGCCGACGCGCGCGAGCACGCCGCGAACGAGCGCGAACGCCGCCTCGAGCAGGCGGAGGCCGACGAGGACCCGCAGCCGGCCGATCCGATGCGGCGGTTCCAGGAGTCCATCGGGCGCACCTCGGCGCGCACGGACCGCAGCAACGACTTCCTCGAGCGCTCCCGCGAGGCCGTGCAGCGCGGCGCCGACCGGATGGACCGGCTGCGACGGGCGACCGGTCACGCCGAGGGGGCCGACGGCGCCGACGCCGGCAACGGGGAATCCGGGCGGCCGCGGCACGGTTGAGACCCTCGTGCGGAAGAAGATCGGATTCCTGTCGTTCGGCCACTGGCGCAACGCGTCCGGCTCGCAAACCCGCAGCGCGGCGGACGCCCTGCTGCAGACGATCGAGCTGGCTCAGGCCGCCGAGGAGCTGGGCGTCGACGGCGCGTTCGTCCGCGTCCACCACTTCGAGCGGCAGCTGGCGTCGCCGTTCCCGCTGCTGTCGGCGATGGCCGCGCGGACCTCGCGGATCGAGGTCGGCACCGGCGTGATCGACATGCGGTACGAGAACCCGCTGTACATGGCCGAGGAGGCCGCCGCCACCGACCTGATCAGCGGCGGACGGCTGCAGCTCGGGGTCAGCCGCGGCTCACCCGAGACCGTCCTGCGCGGCGCCGAGGTGTTCGGATACGTCCCGGCCGAGGGCGAGACCGCGGCCGACGCGGCCCGGCGCAAGACCGAGATCTTCCTCGCCGCGATCGACGGGACCGCGGTCGCGCGTACCGACCCCGCCCGCACGGGCATCAGCGGCGGGCTGGCCATCCAGCCGCAGTCCCCCGGCCTGCGCGAGCGCATCTGGTGGGGCGCCGGCACCCGCGCGACCGCGCAGTGGGCGGCCGGCATCGGCGTCAACCTGCAGAGCTCCACGCTGCTGTCCGAGGACACCGGCGTGCCGTTCGACCGGTTGCAGGCCGAGCAGATCGAGCTGTACCGGCAGGCGTGGAAGGAGCACGGGCACGACCGCGAGCCGCGGGTGTCCGTCTCGCGCAGCGTCCTGCCGATCACCGAGGACATCGACCGGCTGTACTTCGGCGATCAGGCCCACGAGGACCAGGTCGGGCTGCTCGAGGGCGTACGGTCCCGCTTCGGGCGCACGTACGCGGGCGAACCGGACCGTATCGCCGGGGAGCTCGCCGCCGACGAGGCCGTCCGCGCCGCCGACACCGTGCTGTTCACGGTGCCCAACCAGCTCGGGGTCGCGTACAACGCCCGCATCCTGGAGACGATCGTCCGGGACATCGCACCGGCGATCGGCTGGACCCGGGCCTGATCGGGTGAGTAGCGTCGCGCCATGCCGGAGATCGATCGGGGCAGGCTGCGCACGCTGACGGACCGCGAGCGGGTCCGGTTCGCCGAGCGGCATCCGCGCTCGGCCGCGGCGTACGCGAATGCCGGGCACCTCTTCGGCCGCGTGCCGATGACCTGGATGAACAAGACCGCCGCCGGCTTCCCGGTGTACGCCGACCGCGCCCGCGGCGCCCGGATCACCGACGTGGACGGCCACGAGTACGTCGACTTCTGCCTGGGCGACACGGCGGCCATGGCCGGGCACTCCCCCGCACCCGTGGTAGCCGCGGTCACCCGCCGGCTCGGGGAGCTGGGCGGCGCCAGCGTCATGCTGCCCACCGAGGACGCGGCCGCGGTCGGCGAGGAGCTGGCCCGCCGGTTCGGGCTGCCGCTGTGGAGCTTCGCGCTGACCGCGACGGACGCCAACCGCTGGGCGATCCGGCTGCTGCGCGCGGTCACCGGCCGCCCCCGGATTCTGGTCAACAGCTACTGCTACCACGGCTCGGTCGACGAGTCGCTGATCGTCGTCGGCCCGGACGGGCGCCCACGCAGCCGGGAGGGCAACGTCGGCGCCCCCACCGACGTGACGTCGACCAGCCGGGTCGCCGAGTTCAACGACCTGGCCGGGCTGGAGCGCGAGCTGGCGTACGGGGACGTGGCCGCGGTGCTCATGGAGCCCGCGCTGACCAACATCGGCATCGTGCTGCCGGAGCCGAGTTACCTGGACGGCGTCCGCGAACTCACCCGGCGGTACGGCACCTACCTGATCAACGACGAGACGCACACGTTCTCGGCGGGACCGGGCGGTGCCACGGCCGCGTGGGCGCTCAGCCCGGACGTGGTGACGATCGGCAAGGCGATCGGCGGCGGGGTGCCGGTGGGCGCGTACGGGCTCTCCGCCGAGCTGGCCGGGCGGCTGGGCGGGCGTACGGACCTGGACCTGGTCGACATGGGCGGCGTCGGCGGCACCCTCGCGGGCAACCCGGTGTCGATGGCGGCCACCCGCGCCACGCTCGAGGAGGTGCTGACCGGGGCGGCGTTCGCGGGCATGGCCGAGGTGGCGACCGGGTTCGAGGACGGCGTACGCGCGATCATCGAGCGGCACGCGCTGCCGTGGTCGGTGAGCCGGCTCGGCGCCCGCGCGGAGTACCGCTTCGCCGCCCCGGCTCCGCGCACCGGCACCGAGTCGGCGGCCTGCGCGGACGCCGAGCTGGAGGACTTCCTGCACGTGTACCTGCTCAACCGGGGTGTGCTGCTGACCCCGTTCCACAACATGGCGCTGATGTGCCCGGAGACGACGGCCGCGGATGTCGCACGTCACCACGAGATCTTCGACGCGGCCCTGACGCAGCTGCGCGGCTGAGGGCAGAATCTCCGGTGTGCCGCTGCCCTCCCGCCCGCTGCGCAAGCTGGGCTTCCTGACGATCGGCCTGTTCGACGGCGCCGATCCCCGCCCCGGCCACGAGTCGACGCTGGAGGTGATCCGGCTCGGCGAACAGCTCGGCTTCGACAGCGCCTGGGTACGCCACCGGCACCTGCAGTACGGCATCTCCTCCCCGGTCGCGCTGCTGGCCGCCGCCTCCCAGCGCACCAGCCGCATCGAGCTGGGCACGGCGGTCATCCCGCTGGGCTGGGAGAACCCGCTGCGCCTGGCCGAGGACCTCGCCACCGTCGACGTGCTGTCCGGCGGGCGGCTGAACCCGGGGGTGAGCGTCGGCCCGCCGATGCGCTACGACACCGTCAAGGAGACGCTCTACCCGGACACCGGCGACGTCGAGGACTTCAGCTACCGGCGGGTGGAGCGGCTCCTCGACCTCGTGGCCGGCGAGCCCGCGGCGACCGCCGGCGGCGTCCAGGGCTTCGAGGTGTTCTCCGAACGGGTGGAGCCGCACTCCCCCGGCCTGCGCTCGCGCCTCTGGTACGGCGGCGCCAGCCTGCGCTCGGCGCAGTGGGCCGGCGAGCACGGCATGAACTTCCTGACCAGCAGCGTGGTCAAGGCCGAGGAGTCCGAGGACTTCGAGCAGATCCAGCTGTCGCACATCCGCGCGTTCCGCGCCCGCCACCCCGACGGCGACCGGGCCCGCGTCTCGCAAGGCCTGGTCGTCATCCCGACCGACACGGCCACGGCCGAACAGAGGACCAGATACCTCGCGTACGCCGAGAAGCGCACGCCCCGCACCACGACGCCGCAGGGGCCGGCCCGGATGATGTTCGCGCCCGACCTCGTCGGCACGTCGGAGGAGATCGCCGAGCGGCTGTGGGCGCACGCCGCGTTCCGGGAGATCGACGAGGTGGCCTTCGCCCTGCCGTTCAGCTTCGAGCACGCCGACTACGTGCAGATCCTCACCGACATGGCGACGCGGCTGGGGCCCGCGCTGGGCTGGCGCCCGGCCGGCTGACCGCGGCGCCCGTTCGATGCCGGCCGGTTGATCGCGGACCGGGCGTTCCGGTCATCGCTGGGCCGGCGTGCCGTCCGCGGGCGGGAGGTGGTGGGCGGGCCGGTCGGAGACCCGGTGCTCCGCGGTGCGTACCGCCTCGGTCACCAGCCGGGCCACGTGCTCGTCGGTGAGCGCGTACACCTGGCGGCGGCCGTCGCGGCGGCCCCGGACCAGGCCGGCGAGGCGCAGCTTCCCGAGGTGCTGGGAGACCGCCGGGCGGGCCGCGCCGACCGCGGCCGTCAACGCCGTCACGTCGCGTTCGCCCCGCACGAGCTCCACCATGAGGCGCAGCCGGGTGCTGTCGGCGAGCATGGCCAGAACCGTGGTCGCGGCCTCGACCACCAGGTCGGCGGGCTGTTGTTGCAGCTCACCGGCAGTTGCAACGTTGTCGCGTGCGTGCATGAGCACATATTATGGGTCCTCGCCTCCTGAGGAGGATGACAATGTCCGAGCATCAGCACGAGCACGCGCATGCGCCCAGCCACGTCGGGTGGCGGCACCGGCTGGGGCACCTGCTCACGCCGCACTCGCACGACACCGCCGACAAGGTGGATTCCGCGCTCGAGGCCTCCCGCGAGGGCATGCGGGCCCTGTGGATCTCGCTGACCGCGCTGGGCGTCACCGCGGCGCTGCAGGCGTTGATCGTGGTCCTCTCCGGGTCGGTGGCGCTGCTCGGCGACACCCTGCACAACGTCGCCGACGCGCTCACCGCCGTACCGCTGGGCATCGCGTTCTGGCTCGGCCGCCGGGCCGCCACCCGGGCGTACACCTATGGTTTCGGCCGCGCCGAGGACCTGGCCGGCGTCGTCATCGTCCTGGTGATCGCCGCCTCGGCGGTCGCGTCGGCCTGGCTGGCGGCCGACCGGCTGCTGCACCCGCGGGCGATGACGCACCTGCCGTGGGTGCTGGCGGCCGGGGTGATCGGGTTCGCCGGCAACGAGCTGGTCGCCCGCTACCGGATCACGGTCGGCCGGCGCATCGGCTCGGCCGCGCTCGTCGCCGACGGACTGCACGCGCGTACGGACGGCTTCACGTCGCTGGCCGTGGTGCTCGCCGCCGCGGGCGCCTGGGCGGGCTGGGGCTGGGCGGACCCGGTGGTCGGCCTCGCCATCACGGTGGCCATCGCGTTCGTCCTCAAGGACGCCGCCCGCGAGGTCTACCACCGGCTGATGGACCGGGTCGATCCGGAGCTGGTCGACCGGGCGGAGACCCACCTGCGGGCCGTCGACGGCGTACGCGACGTGTCGGAGCTGCGGCTGCGCTGGATCGGTCACCACCTGCACGCCGAGGCCGCGGTCGTGGTCGACGCGAGGCTGACCCTGCTCGCCGCGCACGAGATCGCGGCGGACGCCGAGCACCAGCTCACCCATGGTGTCCCCCGGCTCAGCGCGGCCACGGTGCACGTCGACCCGGACAGCCACCCGGGCCACGCGCACCACCTCGAGCTGTCCCACGACCGCCGCGACCGCCTCGCCGCGATCCGCCGCTAAACCGTCAGGGCGCCACGGGAGGCTCTGCGCCGGGTCTTGTCCGCGTACAGGCGCTCGTCGGCGACCGCGACCAGCGCGGCCAGGTCCGAGCCGTCGTCCGGAGCGGTGGCCGCACCGCACGAGATGCCGACCCGAGCGGCGAGCGCGGTCCGCAGCCGATCGCCGGCAGCGGCAGCCGCGGCAGCCGCATGCCCCGGCAGAACCATGATGAACTCGTCGCCGCCGGTACGCGCGACCAGCGCGTCCATCGGCAGCGTGAGCAGGGCGGTCTGCACCGCCCAGCGCAGCAGCTGATCGCCGGCCGCGTGGCCCTGAGTGTCATTGATCAGCTTGAAGTCGTCGAAGTCGAGGCACAGCACCGACAGCGGTTGGTCCGCCGTGGCGCTCGACAGCAGGGGAACCGCCTCCTGCTCCATGCCGCGCCGGTTGAGCGCGCCGGTCAGCGGATCCAGCTGGGCGAGTTCGTGCAGCTGCCGCCGCTGGGCCGCGACCATGGCCGCCTGCAGGGAACAGACCGCCACGATGACCAGCATGCCGCCCAGATTGACGAAGATGTAGCCGGGCGGCGGCGTACCGGACCACGCGGACGCGGCGTAGACGGCGACCAGCATCGCCTCCATCCCCACCATCACCCGGGGCGGACAGGTCACCGCGAAGAGCAGGCTCGGCGCGAAGAACCCGAGCGCCGCCGGCGAGCCGGCCCCACCGTCGAGCTCGGCGCCCACCCCGACGATGACCGTGGACACCACCCCCACCGCCAGCATGATCAGCCGGCTGCCGCGGGCAGTGGTGAGCGTCTGCGCGGCGGCGATGACAACGACGCCGATCAGCGCGCCGGCCGCGTACAACGCCACCATGACACCCCGATGCGGCCCACCCCACGTCATCGCGACATACGCCAGCGCAATGGCGTTCGCGGCGACACCCATCGCACCGCTGAGCACGATCCGCCAGGCCCGGCCACTGCTCCAGCGCTTCACCACCAGCTCCACACCGGCATGATCGGCAGCGCGGCGCGCAGGGACAGTATTTTCGCCGCTGACATCACGCCGGCCGCCCCTGCGAAGGCAAGGCGTCGACATCAGGCTCCTTTCTTATCTCGGATGAATGTCTGATTGTTCAGCTTGACTCTGGCATTGGCGCACCAGGGCGCCCACTGTGACGATCGCCGCATTTCCGGGGAGATCGTCTAGTTCCCCGACGGGACGGGACGCGGGACAATTTTCAGGTGCGGCAGCTACAGTTATTCTCAACGGCGGAATTGGCCACCATGCGTGACCGCACCGCATCGCGAAACCATTCCCCGGCGCGGGAGGAGTTTCGCCGCGAACACGCACGACACCGACAGTGGGGATTGGCACGAAGGCACGCGGAGAAGCTGCGCCGCCTGCACGGCGACAGCGACGCGGGGCGGCGGCCGGGCGCGCGGAGGGAAGCCAACCAGCCGGTGGGGCCCGGCCGACGGGTGGGCGCAGGCCAACCGGCGCGCGCAGGCCAACCGGCGCGCGCAGGCCAACCGGCGCGCGCAGGCCAACCGGCGAGCGCAGGCCAACCGGCGAGCGCAGGCCAACCGATGTGCGCAGGCCAGCCGATGTGCGCGCTGAGGGAGGTCGACCAGCCGGCGGGCGCGGGCCAGCCGGCGGGCGCGCGGAGGAAGGCCAACCAGCCGGCGGGCGTCGGCGGGCCGGCGGGCGCGCGCAAAGACGCCGACCTGCTAGCAGGCATGCGTGGCAAGGCTGACCGGCCAGCAGGTGTGCGCAGCGACGCCGACCAGCCGGCGCGCGCGACCACCAGCCGGCGGGTGACCGCCACCACCAGTCGGGGGACGAACGCAACCATTGGTCAGCGACTCCGGACGCCACCGCAGCCGAGCCACCCGCGGCCCCTGACGCGACCACAGTCCCGCATTCGGCGACCTCGACCGCGACCGCGACCGAGTCGCCCGCGACCCCGGACACCACCGCAGTCAAGCCTTCGGCGACCCCGACCGTCGCCTCGGCCGAGTCGCCGGCGGCAGGAACCGATACGCGCCACGACTGCTTATGGAATCGCGTAAAGCGACACAATGACACGCTCGCCTGTCGGCGCGCCCACCGTATCTGCAGAGCGACAGCGTATCAAAGCGTCGGGCCGAAATCGCCGGAACGCGTTCGCCATGGAAGAATACATGCTTCGGGCGGTCAGGGAGCCGAGTGCCCTCGTATGGGAATTGCCGACGTGGGGAATCGGTGCGCGATCAAATCTCGGCGGGTCCGCCACCACATTCAGGATGGCCACGGATCGCCGCCAACGATGTATCGTTGCGTCGAGGTCCGCCACAATGCGAATGTGTTGACTCACCCGACCGCCGGGGTCAACGGTGCTGTGCGTTTTCAAGGCCAGCGCTGCAGAGGCGGCAGCAGGGCGGCGATCACCGCATGGCCGCGGGCGTCGGGGTGGTCGCCGTCGGATGCCAGCAGCGGCGTCGGGTCGCTGTCTCCGTCGGGGCCGTGGAAGGCCGCTTTGGTGTCGACGTAGCGGGCGCCGGTGTCCCGGGCCGCGGCCCGCAATGCGTCGTTGACGGCGGCCGTCGCCCGGGCGGCGGCCCGCGGGTCGGCGGTGCCGGCGTGGCCGTCCGGCACGATGCTCCAGTAGCCCAGCACCACCACGGGTACGCGGTGGACGCCCTCGATACCGGCGATCGTGGCCGCGACGGCGGTGCGGACCCCGGCCGTGGCCGCCGCGTAGTCGCCCCGGAACACCGGTGCCACGTCGTTGGCACCGGCCATGACCAGCACCTCGTCCGCCCTGGCGAGCGTGTCCCGCGCGGCCGGAAGCCCGGCCAGCACGTCGGCGGAGGTCGCGCCCGGGACCGCGAGGTTCACGGCGGCGGCGCGCTGGGCGCGGGCGTACAGCACCGGGAACGGGTCGCAGCCGCAGGCCGTGCCGGCCGGTACGGAATCGCCCAGCGCCACCACGATCCGCGCCGGCGCGACCGGGGCGGCACCGGCGCACGCCGCCACCAGCATGCCCGCCATGACGACGGCGAAAGCGCGGAGGACCACGGTCCTCATCGTTGCGGCCGGGCGAGGTGGGCGGAGAGCCAGTCGAAGGCCACCGGTTCCATCTGGTGCCAGACCGCGTCGCTGTGGCCGCCGCGTGCGACCACTGCCGTGGTCACCGTGAGCGGTGGCCGGCCCAGGCGTGCCAGCAGGGTTGATGCCCGTCTCGTCCCTCGGTCGTCCGCGGCCCACCCCAGCCACAGTGCCACGCGCGGGGGTGGAAGGTGGCGCAGCCGCCAGGCCGGGTTGTGCAGTGTGTTCTCGGTGCCGTCGCCGATGCGGATGCCGGGCGAGGCGTACCCGGACAGTGAGGCCGCGGCGGCGTACTCGGTGGGGTGGCGCAGCAGGAGGTCGGTTGCGCAGAACGCGCCGGCCGAGTAGCCGGTCAACGCCCAGCCCGCCCGGTCGGTGCGGACCCGCCAGTGCGCTTCGGCGTACGCGGGCACGTCCGTGGTCAGGAAGGTTTCCGTGCGCGGGCCGCCGACCAGATCTGTGCATTCGGTGTCGAGCAGGGGGTCCGGCGTCTGGAACGGGAACAGCACGACCGTGGGCGCCATCCGTCCCGCCGCGATCTCACCGTCCAGCACGGACTGGACGTCGAGCCGGCGCAGCCATGTCCGCGGCGAGCCCGGATAGCCGTGCAACGCTTCGATCACCGGGTACCGGTCGTGTCCGGTGCGGTAGGCGGCCGGCAGGTACGCGTACATGGTGAGGGTGAGGCCGCTCGCCGGGCCGGGCACCCGTACGGTCAGCAGCTCGCTCCCGGTGGCCGCGGCGGCCGGCCGGCTGCCGGACGCATAGGTCTCCGTCATGCGGTTGACCTGCATGACCGCCGCGGCCGCCAGGCCCAGCAGCGCGGCGAAGGTGACGGCGGCGCGGCCCGGGGTGCGCCACCTCTCCCAGCGCAGCGCCGCCAGGACCGCGGTGCCGATCACGGCGGCGACGGCCGCCACCAGCGGCGTGAGGCTGTCCGCGCTCACGCCGGGAGCCGCATCGCGGGTGCCAACGGCGCGGGGAGCTGGTCGGGCTCCCAGCCGCGGGCCGCCGCGAAGCCGGGCGGCTGGGTGCGGGCCAGCGCGTCGGCGAGCGCGGCCGAGCGGCCCGGCGCGACCAGGTCCCAGCCCGTCGTCGTCACCCGCGCGTCGAGGCGCAGCCGGCCGGGCAGGGTGCGCAGCTCGGCGGCGGTCGTGCCCGGGCCCGGCACGGCGACCACGGTCACCACGTCCGGGAGGCGTCGCGCGGTCGCCACGGCGGGCGCGGCGGCCGGTACGAGCGCGAGGACCACCGGGAACGTGTCGCGGGGCGACGTGGTGTAGGCAGCCGGCACCACCAGCCGGGGTGGTCCCGCCAGCCGCCAGGCCTGCCATCCGTCCGGCCGCCAGGGCACCGGCGTCCCGGGCGGCAGCCGGCCGTCGAGGCGGCCCACGGCGGCCGGGCCGGCGTGCGCCACGGTGCCGGTGTTGCCCGCCAGCGCCTCCCAGGACGGGTAGAAGCCCTCCTGCCGGTTCACTGCGAGACCCACGGCCCCGGTCAGCAGCGCCTCGGTGAGCAGCACGCCGGCGATGCGGACCGGCAGCAGGCGGCGCGGCCACAGCCGGACGGTCGCGGCACCGGCGGCGGCGGTGGCCGCGACGGCCAGCACGAGCAGGGGTACGCCGGTGAGCGTCATCGCCCTCCCCCGCTCAGCACCGCCGGTGGCCGGGTGCGCGCGCGCAGGGCCGGTGCGGGCAGGAACGCCTCGGCGGTCAGCGCCGCGACAGCCACCCGCGGCAGGTCACGGGCGACCGGGAAGCACAGGTAGCGCGGCTCCCACGCGGGGTGGTACTTGGCGTTGGCCCGGTACAGCGACTCGATCTGCCACACCTTGGACGCCCGTTTCAGCACCCGGTGGCCGAGGCGCAGGAACGGTCCCGCACCGAGCTCGTCGGCCCGGGCGAACACCGAGCGCAGCACCGCGAAGTTCAGCGAGACCCGGCGTACGCCCAGGCCGGGCGCGGCGCGCAGCACGTCCACCACCATCAGCTCGGTGATCCCGTTGGCGGCCGTACGGTCGGCGCGCATCAGGTCCAGGGACAGCCCGTCGTCGCCCCACGGCACGAACTGCAGCAGCCCACGCAGGTGCCCGTCCCCGTCGCGGCACAGCGCGAGCAGGCAGTCGCCGTCGCCCGGATCGCCGAACCGGGACAGCGCCATGGCGAAGCCGCGTTCCACCCGGCCGTCGCGGAACGCCTCGACGGCCCGCGCCGCCTCACGCAGTTCCTCCTCGGTCAGGTCCCGTTGGCGCGCGACCCGGCACGTGTAGCCGGCCCGGCCGATCCGGTTGACCGCCTGGCGTACGCCGCGCATCGGGCGGCCGTCCAGCCGGAACGCGGCCGCGTCGACCACCGCCTCGTCGCCGAGCTCGATGACGTCCAGCCCGGCCCGCCGGTACGCCGTACCGCCGGCCCGCCCGCACCCGAGCACCGCCGGCGTCCACCCGTGCGCGGCGGCGTCACGCAGCCAGGCGCCGATCGCGCCCGGCCACGCCGAGGGCGGTCCGAGCGGGTCCCCGGATGCCAGGCTCACCCCGCGCACGACCCGGTACGCGACCGCCGCGGCCCCGTCCGGCGCCCAGATCAGCGACTTGTCGGCGCGTACGGCGAAGTAGCCGAGGGAGTCCGCGCTGCCGTGCCGGCGCAGCAGGTCCCGCAGTCGCAGGTCTTCCTCGGGCGTACGGCCGGGCGCGCGCGAGCCGGGCTGCAGCAGGACGATGAGGGCCAGTCCCGCGGCGAGCAGGGTGCTGGCGCCGGTGGTGAGGCTCACCGCCTCGGCGCCGAGCGCGTGCTGGTAGCGGATCGGCCCGTCGAGCCCGATCAGCCCGAGCGCGGCCTCCTTGGCCCAGTCCGCCACGCCCGGATGGCCGACGAGCCGGTTCATCCGTACCGCGATCTCGGCGAGGCCGAGGGCGAACCCGGCGCCGGTGAAGCCGAGGAAAACGGTGAGCGCGCGCCAGCGGCTGCCCCGGTCGGCGGGTGCGGTGAACCGGTCCCGCGTGGCGAGCAGGGTCACCAGCAGCAGCGCGGAGACCGCGGCCGCGTCGTAGTCCAGGCCCTTGGCCAGGTGCAGGACGGTCGCGAGGGCCGACAGCACCGTGGCGACCTGCCAGGCGCGCCGTTTGCCGCGCCGCAGACCCGCTCCGAGGTAGATGAGCAACAGCCCGACCAGGGCGGTTGCCGTACGGGCCGAGAGGATGCCGGCGGCCGGGACGAACTCCATGAGCGCGAGCAGCCGCCCGTGCCGCGGGGGTATCACGGCCGTGACGACGTCGAAGAGACCGGCCAGCTGCACCAGCCGGGCGATCGTGCGCCGTGACAGCGGCGGGTGCAGCGCCGGCGCTGATTCCTGCATGGCGCCATCCTGTGAGCGCCCCCTTGGGACAGCCCGGATGTCCGCTGAGAGGCTGCTGTGGTCCGGCTATGGCGCAGCGGTCAGGGCGTACGGCCCGGCGGGCGAAGCCGGTGACGGAAGATCACAAACTGCTCAGGTACATCCGGGGGGATGCGGGGAATACCCGCGCGCATGGCCACCATCACCACTGCACCCCAGTCGACCTGGGCGCCGCTTCGCATCGGGGTGTTCCGGGTGCTGTGGCTCGCCGTGCTCGGCAGCCAGCTGGGCACCTGGATGCAGACGGTCGGGGCGCAGTGGCTGCTGGTCGACGAGCCCAACGCCGGCACTCTGGTGTCGCTGGTGCAGACCGCCGGGACGCTGCCCGTGCTGCTCCTGGCGCTGCCGGGCGGCGTGCTCGCCGACTCGCTGGACCGCCGCCGGCTGCTCATCTGGGTGCAGCTGTTCCAGGTGGGCGTCGGCGTCGCACTGACCGCGCTGACCCTCGCCGGGGTGATGACCCCGCCGCTGCTGCTGACGCTGACGTTCGCGCTGGGCTGCGGGATGGCGCTGACCAACCCGGCGTACCAGGCGGTCATCCCGGAGCTGGTGCCGCGCTCGCAGATCCCGGAGGCGGCCGCGCTCGGGTCGATCGGCATGAACCTCGCCCGCTCGGTCGGCCCGGCGCTGGCCGGGCTGCTCGTGGCGCACGTCGGGGTGGCCGCCGTCTTCGGGATCAACGCCGTCAGCTTCCTGGTGTTCGCGGTGGCGCTGTTCCTCTGGCACCGGCGCCCGCCCGAGGACGCCGGCCTGCCCGAGCCGTTCGTGGCGGCGCTGCGCGCGGGCGGCCGGTACGTGCGGCACTCCCCCGTGATGCGCCGCCTGCTGCTGCGGGTCAGCGTGTTCATCGTGCCCGCGGTCGCGCTGTGGGCGTTGCTGCCGCTCGTGGCGAGCCGGCGGCTGGGCATGGGCGCGGGCGGGTACGGCCTGCTGCTCGGCGCGCTCGGCGTCGGCGCGGTCCTCGGCGCTCTCGTGCTGCCCCGGATCCGCTCAGCCCTCTCGGCCAACGGGATGCTCGCCGCGGCCGGGCTCACGTACGCGGTGGTGCTGGCGATCCTCGCGCTGGTACGGGTGCCCGCCGTCGCCGTGGTGGTGCTCGTACCGGCCGGCGCCGCCTGGATGGCCGTCCTGTCGAGCCTCAACGCGGAGGTGCAACTGTTCCTGCCGCGCTGGGTACGGGCCCGCGGGCTGGGCACGTACCAGACGGTGTTCTTCGGCGGCCAGGCCATCGGCGCGGTGCTCTGGGGCCTGGTCGCCGACCGGATCGGCCTGGTCCCGGCGCTGCTCGCGGCGGGGGCGGCCACCGCGCTGGGCGTGGCGACCATCCCGCTCGGGCCGCTGCTGCCCTCGCGGCACCTGAACCGCGAGCCCGCCCGCCCATGGCCCGACCCGCACCTGAAGATCGAGCCGGACCCGGACGCCGGCCCGGTCGTGGTGGAGGTCAGCTACACGGTCGCGCCGGAGGACGAGGCGGCGTTCCTCGCGGCGATGCCCCGGCTGCGCCGCTCCCGGCAGCGCACCGGCGCGGTGCAGTGGGGCGTGTTCCGGACCGGGGAGAGCCCGGACCAGCTCGTCGAGGTGTACGTGGTGCCCAGCTGGGACGAGCACCTGCGCCAGCACAGCGGCCGCATGACCGGCGCCGACGAGGAGCTGGAGCGGCACGTCCGGGCGCTGTCCCACCCGGAGCCGCGCGTGGTGCACCGCCTCCCGATCGAGCCGCTGCGCAGATGACCGCAGCTTTGCGCACCACTTGAGAACGGCCTGAGCCGGCGTTGAGGTGGCGGGCCGAAACACCGGGCATGACTGTCGCACACCTCATCGCCGTTCCTCCCTTCGTCGTCGCCGGCCCCGCCCCGCGGGACTTCTGGTCACGGGGCCAGGCCGCCGTCGAGTTCACCGTGGTCATCCCCTTCCACAATCCGGGCGCCTCGCTGCGGCCCACCGTCGAGCGCCTCGCCGAGACGCTGTACGCGCAGAACATCTCGTTCGAGATGATCGCGGTGTCGGGCGGCTCCAGCGACGGTTCCGAGCAGAGCCTGGCCGAGCTGCCCTGGATCCGGGTCATCAACGACCCCGACGTCCGCGACAAGGGCGCGGCGCTGCAGACCGGCGCGGCGGCCGCCCACGGCGCCTGGGTCGGCGTCGTCGACGTCGACGGCGACGCCGAGGTGGACCCGTACGAGCTCATCGAATGCCTGCACCGCGCCCGGGAGAACGAGGCCGCCCTGGTCTGACGCCCGTCCGCACCACACGGCCCCGGCCACGCCCAGCGTGCCGGGGCCCGGTCATGTCCGGACCGGTGCGGCCGGGCGGCTTGCCCATCTCTTGAAACCCGTCTGAGACTCGCTTGAGGATCGGCGCCGATCTGGACGGCATGACGCTCACCGTGCCTGTACCGCCCACGATGCGGAACCTCCAGGAAGTGATCCACTCCCGGGCCATCCAGCCCACCTTCCAGCCGGTCGTGCATCTGGAGGACGGTGTCGTCAAGGCCTACGAGGCGCTCGCCCGCTTCGACAAGGAGAAGTTCCCCAGCCCGGCGGACGCCTTCGCCGCCGCCACCCGGGCGGGCGTCGGCGTCGAGCTGGAGCTGCTGGCGCTGCAGCGGGCATTCGCGCACCTGGACGAGATGCCGGCCGGCGCGTGGCTGAGCGCGAACCTGTCGGTGGAGGCCCTGCTGACCCCCGAGGTCAGCGCGACGCTGCTGGCGCACGCCTCCCGGCGCATCGCGGTCGAGCTGACCGAGCACGCCCAGGTGCACGACTATCCCGCCGTGGTCCGGGTCACCGAGGCCCTGCGCGCCGCCGGCATCCTCATCGCCGTCGACGACGCGGGCGCCGGGTTCGCCAGCCTGAGCCACATCCTGCAGCTGCGCCCCGACATCATCAAGCTGGACATCACGCTCACCCGCGGCATCGACGCGGACCCGGTGCGGATGGCGCTCGCCCGCTCGCTGGTCGGCTTCGCCCAGGACATCGGCGCCATGCTGATCGCCGAGGGCATCGAGACCGTCGAGGAGCACGAGAAGCTGCGGGCGCTGGGCGTACGGCTGGGCCAGGGGTACTTCCTCGCCCGGCCCGGCCCGCTGCCCGACCGCGCCGAGATCGAGACGCCGGCGCTGCGTACCCGGGCCTAACTCTTCGTTTCCGCGCGCCGCGACCGATAGGACCTTCGGACCACGTCCCGTCTGCGCAAGGAAAGTTGGAGGTCACGTGTCCAGGCCGCGTGCGCTCGTCGTCGAGGACTCGCCCGAGTTCATGCTGCTCTGCCGGCATCTGCTGGAGAAGGAGGGCTTCGAGGTCGTCGTCGCGACCGACGGTCGTGGCGCGGTCGAGCAGGCCCAGAGCCAGAAGCCGGACATCGCCATCCTCGACCTCGGCCTGCCCGACGTCGACGGCATCGAGGTGTGCCGGCAGATCCGGCAGTTCACCGACGCGTACATCGTCATGGTCACCGGGCGCACCGACGAGCTGGACAAGGTCGTGGGCCTGTCCGTGGGCGCCGACGACTACGTGACCAAGCCGTTCTCCCCCCGTGAGCTGGCCGCCCGCATCCAGGCGATGCGCCGCCGGCCGCGCACCTCCGCGACGTCCGCGCAGGGCGCGGCGATCCGCGAGTACGGCACCCTGCGCATCGACCCCGACGTGCGCGAGGTGACCCTGGACGGCGAGGTCCTCGAGCTCACCAAGATCGAGTTCGGCATCCTGGACCTGCTGTCGTCGGCCCCGCGCCGGACCTTCACCCGCGGGCAGCTGCTCGAGGACGTGTGGGGCGACAACTGGTACGGCGACGACCACATCATCGACGTGCACGTCGGCAACCTGCGCAAGAAGCTCGGCGAGTCGGCCTCGGCGCCCCGGTACATCCGGACGCTGCGGGGCGTGGGCTACCGCTTCGAACCCTCCGGTACGTAGACCCTCAGGCGCGGTGGCGGGCCGGGTGGCGGTAGCGCTGCGCGAGCCCCGCCGCCGCGACCGCGTTGCGCCGCCGCAGCCACAGCACGGCACCGGCCAGCGCAGCCACGGCACCGGCCCAGGGCGCGAGGTCCTGCACGCCCCGCCCGGTCGTGGGCGGCGGCACCGAGCCGACGAGCGTCCGCAGCGCCCCCGTGGGCGTCTTGCCCACCGCCAGCACGCTCGTACCGGTCGAAAGTCGTGCCGCCGAGCCCGCGCCGACCGGCAGCACCGTGGTGTCCACCGTCGGGGCCGGAGCCGGGGTGGCACCGGCGACCACCAGCACGCGCAGCGCACCCGAGGCGTCCGCGATCACGGACCGCTCGGCGGCGGCGCCCACGCGCAGGTTCACCGGGGATCCGCCGCGGAAGCCGACGGCGTACACGGCCAGGCCGTCACCGTCGGTGTCGGCGCCGGCGGGCTGCTTCCACTGCACGGTCAGGGCGTCCGCGGTGCCGCCGTACCCGGGCCCGTCGGCGAGCGCGACGCCCGGGGAGACGACGGCACCCAGCAGCGCGGCGGCCAGCAGCAGCGGGCCTGACCTGGGCGTACGGGCGACGTTCACCGGTTCATCGTGACACGCCCGGGTTGCAGAATCCGACGGCGCTGAACCCGGTCCGCAACCTTGCCGCCACCTTGAAGATCACTAGAGGTTGCATTGAGGTGCCCCGCCGATCGACTCGGGCATGACCGTCACGCTGCACCCCGTCTCCGCCCGTACCGCTGCTCCGGCCGGCACCCCCCGCACGGCGTCGCTGTTCGACGCCACCCGCCTGTGGGCACCGGCCGACGCCGCCGTCGAGCTGACGGTCGTCGTGCCGTTCTACAACCCGGGCGCCGCGCTGCGCCCGACCGTGCAGCGGCTGGTCGCCTGCCTGACCGCCGAGCAGGTCGGCTTCGAGGTCATCGCGGTCTCGGACGGCTCCACCGACGACTCGGAGCGCACGCTCGCCGGCATTCCCGGCGTACGCGTCATCAGGAGCCCGGTCAACCAGGGTAAGGGTGGCGCGCTGCACCTGGGCTTCGCCGCCGCCCGCGGCGCGTGGATCGGTTTCGTGGACGCCGACGGCGACATCGACCCGGCCCACCTGGCCGAGTACCTGCGGGTGGCGCGCGAGGGCGGGCACGCCGGCGTCTACGCCGACAAGCGGCACGCCGCCTCGGCCAGCGCCTCCTCGCCGTTCCGCAAGCTGGTCTCGGTCTTCTACTCGACGCTGGTCGCGCTGCTGTTCCTGCTCGGCATGCGGGACACCCAGACCGGCTGCAAGGTGCTGCGCCGCGACGTGCTCGCCGACCTGCTGCCCCGGCTGCGCGAGCGCCGCTTCGCCTTCGACCTGGAGTTCTTCGTCGCCGCCAAGGCGGCCGGCATCGGCGGCTTCGTCGGCGCGCCGGTCCGCCTGGAGGAGCGGGTGGCCGGCTCCACGGTGACCAGCCGGGCGATCCTGCGGACCATCCGCGACACGTTCGTCATCTTCGCCCGGCTGCACCTGACCGGTCAGTACCGGGCGGCCGGCGCTCACGCCGCGCAGCGTGAGCAGGCTGTGACCGTCCCCGCCGCGTGGACCGCTCCGGTCGCCGAGGCCGCCTGACCTCCGGGGCGTCGCCCCACCACCAGTGCCACAGCTCCCGGCGGTGCTCCACGAGACCCGCTGCCATCAGCACCGCCAGCGACAGCAGGGAGGCGGCGAGGCCGAGCCGCAGCCACCGCCACGGCAGGTAGTGCACGGAGAACGCGGCTTCACCGGCGTCGATCGCGACCGTCCCGGCCGCGGTGGCCCGGGTGGGCCGGTTGCCCGCCGACCAGCCCGCTGACCACTCCTCCGGGATCACCACCCAGCCCGGCGTGCCGGCCTCCACCCGCCAGCCCGTCGAGCTCAGCCGGCGGACCCCGCCGGAGGCCGGCGACGGCAGCGGTTCCCGCGCCGCCCCGCCCGGCAGCACCGCCTCGGTGCCGAGCCCACCGCGTGCCGCCAGCCGGACCGCATCGTCGTATCCCCCGCCGCGGGCGCCGACGACCCGGCCCGTGCCCTGCGCCTCGACGCGGTAGACGTCCAGGTCGGGCGTACGCAGCACCCGCCTCAGGTCCGGCTGCGCGGCGAGCCAGCCGTACTCGTCGGTCTCGCGCTCGCGGGCCAGGACCACGTAGCGCACTCCGAGGGGCGCGACGAGCCGGCCGAAGGCACCGCCACCGCCGACCGCGACCAGGCGCTGGACGTACGCCATCCGCCGCGACACCGAGTTGGTGCGGACCGGGCCCAGTTCCACCGCATCGCTGCTGATCACCGGCCGGCGGAAGAACGCCCCGGCGGGGGTGGCGACCGTCCGGTTGCCGGTGAAGCCGAACGGCTGGTACTCGTGCCAGGGCAGGAACAGCACCGACTCCGTACCCGAACCCATGATCTTGTCGGCGGCGTACCAGGACTCCGGGTACCGGCTCACCGTGACGCTGCCGCCCAGCCCCCAAAGCAGCGAGGGGGCGACCACGGCGTACACCCCGGCGACCGCGACCAGGGAACCCGCGGCGGACAGGCGCGCCACGACGGGACGGGCCGAGCGGCAGACGCCGTACAGCGCCTCCACCGCCACGCCGATGCCGACCGCGTACGCGAGCATCGTCAGCGCCACCCACTTCTGTTGCTCGCGCATCGCCGCGAACAGCGGGAGCACGTCGAAAGCGGTGCGGTACGCGCCGCCGAGCGGGCCGTGGATGCCGGCGCCCAGCAGCACCCCCACGACGGCGAGCGCGGCCAGCGGCGCGCCGGCGACCGGGCCGCGACGGCACAGCCGGGCCAGCCCCGCGACGGCGGCAAGCACCATCACCGCGGCGGGGATGAACCCGAGGGACACCTGCGGGCTGCTGTCGGCCGCGCCGCGCCAGAAGCCGCGCAGCGACGCGAGGGTCGCCAGCAGGCCCCCGGGCCCGGCGTGCGGGGCGTACACCTCGAGGTCCTGCCCGCCCACCCGGACGGTGAGGATCGCGCTGAGCAGCAGGGCCACCGCGTACGAGTAGATGCAGGCGGCGGCCGCGACCACGAAACCCAGCCGGATCAGGTCACGCCGCCGGGGACGCGGCAGCACCGTGACGGCCAGCAGCGCCACCCCGCCCAGCCAGGCCGCGTGCGGGCCGACGGCCATCGCGAGGGCGTACCAGCCGGCGGGCCGGGCGGCGAACCAGCGGTCCCGGCGCCGGGCCCGGACGGCCGAGGCCAGCAGCCAGCTGAGCAGGGCGACGGACAGCAGGAACGCGACGTGTCCCGCCTGGATCCGCTCCACGACGAACGGGTTGCAGCAGGCGAACAGCGCGGCCGGGTGGCGGCGGCGACGGCCGCCCGCGGCGAGAGCGGAGACGCCGGAGGCCACGATCGGGAAGTACGCGAAGATGATCAGCCAGCTGGTGGCGCCGGCGCCGACCACCGAGCGGAGCGCGTGGGTGATCAGCCGGTACGGCAGCGCGTCCAGGGCCGCGGGGTCGAGGCCGTAGAGCCCGGGCGTGATCGCCTGGTGCGGGCCGGACACCCAGTCGAGCAGGAGCAGGTATCCCTCGCGGGTCCACGGCGCCACGACGGCCGCGCCGACCACCACTCCCAGCAGCGCCGACTCCGCGGTGAGCCGGGCCGAGCGCGGATCCACTCCGGGCAGCCACCGGTGCCGCGGTCCGGTGCGCGCCGCGGCGGGCCGGCTCGCGGTCAGGGTCACCGGGGGCGGCGCCGCGGGGCGTGCGCCGCCTGCACGACCGCCGCCACCAGGGCCGCGAGCGGGTCGGCCGTGCCTCCCGAGCTGTCCACCACGAGCTCGGCGTGCCGGGCCGGGCGCTCGGCCAGCAGGTCACGGAACCGTTGCTGCTGCCCGGCCTGCTCGGCGAGGCTGCGCTCAGGCTTACGGCGGTGGATCACCTCGGCGGGGGCGTCCGGCAGCACGAGCAGGTCCGGCGCGGGCACGACCCATTCGGCGACCCGGGCGGCCGCGGAGCCGGGCCAGGGCGATTCGCGCAGGTCGTACACCCAGCGGTCGGCGATGACGACTCGGCGCCGGGCCACCGCGGGCGCGACTACGCTCAGGTACCGCCAGAGGTACTCGCCCGCGTAGAACCAGGCCGCGACCCGTCGCAACGCCTGGCGATCGGCCTCCGGCGGGGCCGGTGCGTCGTCGGGTCGCGGTGCCGTCGAGCCGACTTTCAGCACGCGGCGGGCAAGCGCCACGCCGGGCAGGTTGCC
Organism: Nucisporomicrobium flavum; assembly: GCF_016464385.1. Classification (GTDB taxonomy): domain Bacteria; phylum Actinomycetota; class Actinomycetes; order Mycobacteriales; family Micromonosporaceae; genus Actinoplanes; species Actinoplanes flavus_A. Next base: position 94,752 of record NZ_JADMLH010000005.1, read on the forward strand.
GCGGGCCATGCCGAAGTAGGCGGAGGCGCTGGGCAGGCCGTTCCGCGACAGCCGCTCGTGCAGCTCGGTGGCGACCGTGGACTTGCCCGAGCCGTCCGTGCCGACGAGCGCCACCACCACGCCACGGGTCCGCAGGCCGAGCGGGCCCTTGGCACCCGCCGCCGGCAGCACCGCGCGACGCTGCGCCCAGGTCGCCGCCACCACCCCGGGAGCCAGGCTGCGGGCGACCAGGCGGATCCGGGCCCGCCGGGGCAGCGAGGCGGACGGCGCCGCGCCCTTCGCCACGGCGATGAGCTCACTCGCCACCGCCGGGCCGAGCTGCGCGGTGAGGCCGTACGCGAGCGCGCGGCGGTGCCCGGGGTCGGCGTCGGCCCAGGCGGCGCGGGCCTCGTCGAGGCGGTCACGGGTGGGCAGCCGGCCGCGCAGCACCGGGCGGACGAGCAGGTCGGCCATGGCGGCTGCGCCGGTGAACCGGTGGGTCACCGGATCGATGGTGGCGTGGGTGCCCGGCACCAGCAGCACCGGGCCGACGCACAGGTCGCCGTACGTGACGTCGACGACCGCGGGACCGGCCGGGGTCTCCACAGCCACGCTGATGTGCCGCAGCCGGCGCCGGTCGAGCGCCTCGGCGACCCGCGCGCACGCGAACCTGCGGCCCAGCACGGCCACGGGATCGTCGTCCGACGGCTCCCCGGCGTACCAGATGTCCAGGTCCTTCGGGCCGGTACGGGCGGCCCAGCGCCGCTCCTCGCCCACCTCGCCCTGCCAGGCCCACCGCTGTCCGGAGGCTTCCAGCGCCTCGGTCACCGCCGCCACGATCGCGGCGCGGCCGGGCGCCGCCGCGGTGGTCCGCGGCGGTTGCGGGGCCGTCTCTGCCTGCCGGTAATCGGTCATTTCCCCCCGATTATGGATCTCCGACGCAGCCGGCGAGAGAAGCTTGCGAAAACCGGCCCGGCCGTCGATAGAGACGATGTGCCTCCACTCCTCGGCCGCCTCGCGCGTCTCGCCGCCCGTGGCGCCGCGCCGATCGCCGCCGCCGTGGCCGTGCAGAGCGCCGGCAACCTCGCGTTCCACTCGGTGGTCGGCCGGCTCCTCGACCCCGGCGCGTACGGGGCCCTCGGCGCGGTGCTGTCCGCGATGCTCATGCTCGGCGTGCCGCTGGGCGCGCTGCAGACCGCCGCGTCCGCCCTGGTCGCCGAGCACGGGCTGACCCGCGACACGGTACGGCGCACGCTGCGCTCGGTGGCCCTGTGGTCGCTCGGGCCCGCGCTCGTCGTGCTGCTGTGCGCTCCCCTGCTGCGCGACTACTTCCACCTCGCCTCGGTCGCCGAGGCCGCGCAGCTGGGGCCGTACCTGCTGGTGGCGGCCGTGGTGGCGGCGGCGCGTGGGCTGCTGCTCGGCGACCGGCGCGTCGGCACGGTGGCGATGACGTACGTGGTCGGCACCGTCGCCCGCCTCACCCTCGGCCTGCTGCTCGTCGTGCCGTTCGGGGTGACGGGCGCCCTGGTCGGCACGGTCGTCGCCGAGGCCGCGTCGCTGATCGTGGCGGCCGGGCCGCTGCGCCGGCCGGACGGCCCCCGGGGCACCGCCGCGCTGCGCCTCGGCGCCGTCGCGCACGCCGGCTTCGCCGTGACCGGGCTGTTCCTGTTCTCCACCGCCGACCTGCTGCTCGCCCGCCACCACCTCGGCGACGACGCGTCCGGCGCGTACGTGGCGGCCGCGACCGTGGCCAAGACCGTGCTGGCGCTGCCCGCGGGCATCATGGCGGCCGTCTTCCCGCGTCTGCTGTCCGCCTGGCCGCTGCCCGGCCGCGGGCGCGCGCTGGCCACCGGCGGCCTCGCCGTCGCCGGGCCGGCCGTGCTCGGCGCCGCCGTGATCGTCGCGGTGCCGTCGCTGGTGCTGCGCGTCCTCTACGGCGACGGGTACGCCGACGCCGGCAACCTGGTCCGCGCGCTGTCCGCGATCGCCGCGACGACGTCGCTCGTGACGCTGCTGACGAACGCGGCGCTGGCCCGCAAGGCGTGGACCATCGCGGTGCCGTGGGCCGGCGCGGCGCTGGAGGTGGCGCTCATCGAGGTGTGGCACGGCTCGCCCGCGCAGATCGCCGCGTGCTCGGCTCTTGCGCTGGCCCCGACGCTGCTGCTGATGGCGGTGCTCGAGGGGCGGCTGTGGGCGCGCCCGCCCCGGTCCGGCCCTCAGGTCGCCGCGGCGGATGCCGATCCTTCCCGTACCGCCGCTACCGCGGCCTGACCTGCGGAGTCGACTCGTGCGCATCCTCGTCCTGAACTGGCGCGACCTGGCCCACCCGGAATCCGGCGGCGCCGAGGTCTACACCGAGCAGGTGCTGCGCCGCTGGGCGGCCGCCGGGCACGAGGTGACGCTGTTCGCCGCGGCCGTCGCCGGTCGCCCCGCCGCCGAGCTCGTCGACGGCTACCGCGTCGTCCGGGCCGGGAACCGCTTCACCGTGTACCGCGAGGCGCGCCGGTGGTGGGACCGGTACGGCCGGGGACGCTTCGACGTGGTGGTCGACGAGACCAACACCGTGCCGTTCCACGCCCACGAATGGGTCCGCGACGGCGCCCGCACGATCGCCCTGGTGCACCAGACGTGCGAGGAGATCTGGCACATCAACGCCCCGCCGCTCGCCGCGCAGCTCGGCCGGTACGTCCTCGAACCGAACTGGCTGCGCCGCCTGGCCGGGGCCCCGATCCTCGCCGTCTCCGAGTCGACCCGAGACGCGCTGGCCCGCTTCGGCGCCCGCGACGTCACGGTGGTGCCGGAGGGCTACGAGCCGCCCGGGGACCTGCCGCGGGTCGCCAAGGAGGCGACGCCCACAGCCGTCTTCTGCGGCCGGATGGTCAGCTACAAGCGGCCGCGGGAGGTCATCCGCGCGGTCCAGCTGGCCCGGCGCGAGGTCCCGGACCTGCGGCTCTGGATGATCGGCGGCGGCCCGCTGCTGGACCGGCTGCGCCGGGAGGCCCCCGCGGGCGTCGAGTTCCTCGGCCGGGTGCCCGAGGAGACCAAGCACGACCGGATGGCCCGCGCCCACGTGCACCTGGCGACCAGCGTCCGCGAGGGCTGGGGCCTGGTGGTCACCGAGGCCGCGGCGATGGGGACCTCGACCATCGCGTACGACGTGCCGGGGCTGCGCGACTCCACGCGGGCGGCGGGCGGGGTCGTGGTGCCGCCGGAGCCCGAGGCGCTGGCCCGCTGGCTCGTCGAGCTGCTCCCAGGCCTGACCACCGCCGCGCCCGCACCCCTGCCGTACGGCGGAGCCCACTCGTGGGACGACGTCGCCACCACCCTGCTGGCCGCCGTGGACCAGCACGCCCGCGTACCGGACGGCGTCCGCGCCGCAACCCCCGCCACCGACAGGAGTATCCGTGAGAATCAGCTTCGTGGTGCCGACGCGTAACTCCGCGCGCACCCTCGACGCCTGCCTGGCCTCGCTGCGCACGCAGACGCACCCCGACGTGGAGGTGCTCGTGGTCGACAACGGCTCCACGGACGCCACCACGGAGATCGCCGCGCGGCACGCCGACCAGGTGCTGCAGTGGGGCCCGGAGCGCAGCGCCCAGCGCAACCACGGCACCGACCGCAGCACCGGCGACGTCGTCGTGTTCATCGACTCCGACATGGTGCTGGAGCCGCACATCGCCACGCAGATCCACGACCGGTTCACCGCCCGCCCCGAGGTGGGCGCGCTGATCATCCCCGAGCGGTCGTTCGGCGACGGCTTCCTGGCCCGCTGCCGGCAACTCGAGAAGCACCTGTACGTCGGTGACGAGGCGGTCGAATCCCCCCGGGCGTTCCGCCGCGAGATCATCGACAAGCTCGGCGGCTGGGACGAGAAGCTCACCGCGGCCGAGGACTGGGACCTGGCCGACCGCACCCGCGAGGTGACCACCGTCGGCCGGGTCACGGCATGGATCTGGCACGACGAGGGCCACATCAAGCTGCGGGCGACCTTCGCCAAGAAGCGCTACTACGGCCGCTGGATCGACCAGTATGTCCGTATGCACGCCGACTCCAGCGGAAGCAAGTTCGCCCGTACCGCGCTGCTGCGCAAACCCGGCAGGCTGCTACGCCACCCGATGCTGACGGCCGGCCTGGCCACGCTCAAGCTGACCGAGGCCGCCGGCCTCGTCATGGGCATCCGCGACAGCCGGGCCGCAGCGTCCGCCTCGGCCTCGGCCGGGTCCGCCTCGGCCGGGTCCGCCTCGGCCGGGTCCGCCTCGGCCGGGTCCGCGTCGCCCGGGTCCGCCTCGGCCGGCACGCGGTGAGCCCGCGCGTCGCCCACCTCATCGCCGAGTTCTCGGCGCACGAGGCGATGGGCCGTACGGTCACCGAGACCGCCCGGCGCGTGCCGGGCGAGCACCACCTGGTGACCACCCGCGCCCACGACGGCCGCGACGCGTTCACCGAGGTCCACGAGCTGGGCGGCGGCGTCACCACGTTCCCGCTGGGCCGCGCCGCCGACCTGGCCGGGGCGCTGGCCCGCATCAGCCCGGACGTCGTGCACCTGCACGCCGGGGCGCTCGGCCCCCTGCAGGCGGCCATGGCGGTGCTGCGGCCGTACAAGACGGTGCTGACCGCGTACGCGTGGCCGACCGTGCCGGGCCCCATGGCCTGGCGCCGGGCCACCCTGGCGGAGATGCGCGCGTCCAACGTGCTGCAACCGCGCGTCGCCCTGACCACCCTGCTCCCCCCGGCGGTCGCGACGGCCGCCCTGCGCCGAGCCGGCGTCACCACGGTCCTCACCCCGGACCCCCGAGTCGCCGCCCGCCTCGGCGGCCACCCGGGCATCACCGTGACCCGCCTGCCCTCGGGCGCCCCGGCCGACGACCGCCGCGCCCGCTACGACCGCGACAACCCGACCATCGTCTTCGCCGGCCGCGCCGAGAGCGTACGCGGCCTGGACACGCTGCTGGCGGCGTTCCCCCGCGTGCGCGAACGCATCCCCGGAGCCCGCCTGCGCCTGCTGCTCATCCCCCGCCCGGAACTGCCCGCGATCCTCGCCCGAGCCGGCACGGCCGAACAGGTCGAGATCGTCACCGAGACGGTCCCGGACCTGCTGGCCGAACTGGCCGCGGCCCAGGCAGGCACCTGGCCGTTCAAATTCGACTACACCACCTCGCCGCCGGCGATGGCGGTCGCCGAGGCCATGAGCGTCGGCCTCCCGGTGGTCGCCACGGACGTGGCCTGCGTACGGGCAGTCCTCGACCCGGACGTGAACGGTCTGGCAGTCCCACCGGCGGACCCGGTCGCGCTGGCTGACGCCCTGGTACGCGTCCTCGGCGACGAAGTGACGTGGCGGCGGTTCGCGCAGGCGGGGGTGCGCTCGGTCCGGGAACGACTGGGCTGGGACCGCGCAGCGGCCGTGACAGCAGAGGCATACGCGTCCACGCTCGCCGGGGCCGGCGCGGGGGCCGGGGCCGGGGCCGGCGGCGGAGCCAACGGCGGCAGCGGGCCCGGCGTCGGCCGGCGGTAACAGCACAGAACGTCTCCGGCTGGTGGACCCACGGCCGGGCGCCGCCCATTTCTGTCGACCGAGCGCCACTGACAAAGGCGAGCTTGTCCGGACCCCCTTGCCCGCGTCGCACCTCGGGGATGCCGATCGTGCGATGAACGCGCCCGTGTTGGCGAATCGCTCTCCGCGATTCGTCGATGAAAGGCGGCCGCTAACCTTTTCGCGCACTGTTGCCGGTGACTCCACAACCTGCGACAGGGTGACGCTCACCGTCACTGACGGCTCGGCGTTGACAACTCCCGGATCCGCCACCGGCCCGGTCGCCAGGACGACCGGAAACGACGGGGGCCGCGCTGCATCATCTGCCTCGGCGAGCACGCCGGGCCGCAACTCGGCATGTTCTGGCACGCAGGCCTGCACCGGGACGCTGGCCTCCTGCACCGGTCCGCTGAACTCCGCCGGTGACTCTTCCGCCGGCGCAGTGCGTGTCATCGAGCAGGCTTGACCCTGCCGACCTTCCGGCAACTGCGCATGACCGTCGCCATGCAAGCGACGCAGCTTCGTGGCATGCCGGCGGGCCAATCCCCACATACGACGGCGTGCGTGCTCCCGGCGGAAATCTTCTGCGGCCGGGGAATAGCGGCGCGACGCCGTCCGGTCACGCATCGACGCCAATTCTGCCGTGGAGAACAATTGAAGTTGCCGCACCCCCATATTGTTCCGCGGCCCGCACCACCGCTCCACTGAACGATCACCGCAAAAAAGCGACGATCGCCACAGGGAAATCGCCATCCGCTATTGGCCGCTACCGAATTTGAACACTTGCCTTCTACCCCAGCCGCCGGAAGGCTGGGTGACCCGCTCGCAATTCTGGATCGAGCGCACGTCGGCTGTCGAAGCGGAAGTGAGCCGATGGCGACTGACCAAGCGGGCAGCGTGCCGACTTACGCGGGCTTTGTGACGGGAGGCATTGGCCGGACGCCAGACGTCGGTGGTCATCGAGCCGACGAGCGCGGCGGCGGCCACCCGCCGGCGGGAAGACCGGCTGCCACTTCTGCGGGCACCGACGACAAAGGCAGGAAGCTTGACCGCTCCCTGCCACTCTCAACGTATATCGCACCCCGGGGCTTGCGGCAAGGACCGGGTGACGGCTCAGAATCGCCCGGTGAACATGGAAGGACACGAAGTCGACGTGGTCGTCGCCGGCGGCGGCCCTACTGGGATGATGCTCGCGGCCGAGTTACGTCTTCATGGCGTGGGCGTGCTCGTGGTGGAGCGGGACGCGGAGCCGAAGAAGCTCGTCCGCTCGCTCGGCCTGCATGTGCGCAGCGTCGAGGTTTTGGACCAGCGGGGCCTGCTGGATCGGTTCCTCGCGGCCGGCACGAAATACCCGGCGGGTGGGTCGTTCGCCGGCATCCCCAAGCCCGTGCCGCAAGGGCTGGACACCTCGCATCCGTACCTGATCGGCATGCCTCAGACGATCACCGATCGGTTGCTGGAGGAGCAGGCGGCTGAGGCCGGCGCGCAAATCCGGCGCGGATGCGCGGTCGTGGGCGTGAGCCAGGACGACGACGGCGTGACCGTGGCGCTCGCCGACGGGACCGAGGTGCGCGCGCGGTACCTGGTCGGCTGCGACGGTGGCCGCAGCACGATCCGCAAGCTGCTCGGGATCGGTTTTCCCGGTGAGCCCGCGCAGACGGAGTGGTTGCTGGGTGAGATGGACGCGACCGAGGCGCCGGAGCGCGTCGCCGCGACCGTGGCCGAGATCCGCAAGACCCAGCTCGGCTTCGGCGTCGGACCGACCGGTCGCGGGGGTTGGCGCGTGGTCGTCCCCGCCGCTCGGGTCGCTGATGAACGCGCGGCACCGCCGACCTTCGAGGAGCTGAGGGAACGGCTGACAGCTTTCGCCGGTACGGATTTCGGCGTGCACTCACCCCGATGGCTGTCCCGGTTCGATGACGCCACAAGGCTGGCGGACCGGTACCGGGCCGGGCGGATCCTGCTCGCCGGCGATGCCGTGCACGTCCATCCACCGCTGGGCGGGCAGGGCCTCAACCTCGGCATCCAGGACGCGTTCAACCTGGGCTGGAAGCTGGCGGCCGCGATCAACGGGTGGGCTCCGGACGACCTGCTGGACACGTACGAGACCGAGCGCCGCCCGGTGGCGGCCGACGTGCTGGACCTGACGCGGGCGCAGGCCGTTCTGATCTCCACCGACCCGGGGCCGCAGGCGGTGCGGCGGCTGTTCGCACAGCTGATGGACTTCGAGGACGTCAATCGGTTCCTCACCGAGCGGATCACGGCAATCGGCATCCGGTACGACTTCGGCCCCGGTCCCGAGCTGCTCGGCCGGCGGCTGCGGGACATGCCGATCGGCCGGGGCCGGCTGTACGAGCTGATGCGCCGGGGCCGAGGTCTCCTGCTGGACCGGACCGGGAGTCTCGCGGTGGACGGCTGGAGCGACCGGGTCGACCTCGTCACCGGCGCCGGCCGGACCTAGGCGCACCCGCCGTTCTGCTCCGCCCGGACGGGCACGTGGCCTGGATCGGCGACGATCAGCGGGCCCTGGCCGACCACCTGTCCCGGTGGTTCGGCGCTCCCCACCGACAGCCCGCGGCGACATGACAAGCGATGCCCGCACGGCTGGCCGGCCCTGACGTCTCCGCCGCTCGAGGCCCGATGACGCGAATCGCGGCCTTGAGGTCGCGCCAGCGCCCGAACCCACACCCGGCTCGGCTGTATGACGTGCGAACCCACTGCTGGCTCCGCCGCCATGACCTCGGGGCCCACTGCCAGCTGCGCGGCATCCGCCTCCGCGACCGCGCCGGGATGCATTTCAGCGCGTTCCAACCCCTCAGCCTGGCCCGGCAGCTGCTCCGACGCCGTCATCGAGCACGGCCAACTTCCCGTGCCCACCGAGCGCTGCACGTCTCCCCCGCCCCGCGAGCGATGCAGCTTCGTGGCGTGCCGGCGGGCCAATCCCCACATACGACGGCGAGCCTGCTCCCGGCGGAGATCTTCTGCGGCCGGGGAATAGCCGCGCGATGCCGTCCGGTCACGCATCGACGCCAATTCTGACGTGGAGAAAAATTGAAGGTGCCGCACCCCTACATTGTTCCGCGACACCCGCCACCGCTCCACTGAGTGATCACAGCGAAAAAGCGACCATCACCACAGCTAAATCGGCGCCCACCATTGGCCGCATCCGAGATTCAAACATTCGGTAATAAGTGGACTCTTGACGTCGACCCAAGCTATCAGAAAGCATCTGACATCGCGGCGAGAGTGAGCCGATGGCGACCGGCTGAGCACGCGGGACTGTGCCAGGAGCGGTGTTTCCGGTCCGACACGCCGGGCTGAGGTCCGGCGGGATGGGCACCGTGAGTGATGACATCGAACGTTGTGAGTCCACGGAAGAAGATCGAGGGTGACGGGCGGCAGCTGTCGCCGGAGCAGGCCGCTGCGGCGGCGATGGTGGCCGAGGCGAAGGCCCGGGGGCTGGAGCTGACGGGCCCGAACGGCCTGTTGAAGCTGTTCACCAAGAATGTCCTCGAGACGGCGTTGAACGAGGAAATGACCGAGCATCTCGGGCATGAAAAGAACCGGGCTGAGCCGGGCCGTGAGTCGACGAATGTACGAAACGGCAGCCGCGGGAAGACAATCATCTCGGACGCCGCCGGTGAAGTGCACGTTGATGTGCCGCGGGATCGGGAAGGAACGTTCGAGCCGCAGATCGTCAAGAAGCGGCAGCGCCGCCTGACTGAAGTGGATGAGATCGTCCTGTCGTTGTATGCGAAAGGAATGACGACCGGAGAGATCTCCGCTCACTTCGCGGAAATCTACGGGGCGTCGGTGTCGAAGGAAACCATCTCGAGGATCACCGACAAAGTCGTGGCCGAGATGACCGAATGGTCGACGCGGCCGCTCGACAGCGTCTACGTGGCCGTGTTCATCGACGCTATCGTCGTCAAGGTCCGCGAGGGCCAGGTCGCCAACCGGCCGATCTACGCGGCCATCGGGGTCACCGTGGACGGCCGCAAGGACGTCCTGGGGCTGTGGGCCGGCTCCGGCGGCGAGGGCGCCAAGTTCTGGATGAGTGTCCTGATCGACCTGAAGAACCGCGGCGTGCGCGATGTGTTCTTCGTCGTCTGCGACGGCCTGAAGGGACTGCCGGACACGGTCCAGGCCGTGTGGCCGGAAGCGATCGTCCAGACCTGCATCATTCATTTGATCCGGAACACGTTCCGGCTCACCTCGCGGGCGGACGCTGATGCGATCAAGCGGGATATCAAACCGATCTACACGGCGGTCAACGCCGACGCCGCCCTAGCTGCTCTGGATGCCCTCGACGAGAAATGGGGCAGTAAGTATCGGGCGATGATCCGGCTATGGCGTGATGCGTGGAACGAGTTCATCCCGTTCCTCGACTACGACGTCGAGATCCGTCGCGTGATCTGTTCGACGAACGCGATCGAATCGCTGAACGCGCGCTACCGGCGCGCTGTCCGGGCCCGCGGACATTTCCCGAGCGAGCAGGCCGCGCTGAAATGCCTGTACCTTGTGACCCGCAGCCTGGACCCCACCGGGGCCGGCCGCGCCCGATGGACGATGCGCTGGAAGCCCGTGCTGAACGCCTTCGCCATCACCTTCGGTGACCGCTGGCCGGCCGCCGAGACCTACTAACCGAAGAGCCGGAAACACCGATCTTGGTACGGACCCGAGCACGCAGTTGCCGCCACGTGCTGGCTCATGCGGGTGCGCGACGGTAGGCCCGGTCGAAACGGCGGAGCTCTCGCCAGGGCGAGGTTCGATCGGCTGCGGCTCGGGTGGCTCAGTGGCAGGTTGCGGTGCCTTCGTCCGTCACCGGCTTTTCCGCTTCGAGGGGGTGGAAACGCCAGGCGTACGACGTCGGGCGCAGCTCCAGCTCGAGGACGCCGTGGTGGTCGAAGTCGGCGTACTCCCCGGCCGGGCGGCCCGCTGTCACCTCCGGGTTGCCGTGTTCGTCGCGGGTGTCGTCGGTGGCGGCTGGGCGGTAGTGGGCCTGGCCTCCCGTGCCGATGACGAATTGGCGTACGCCCTGGGGGTCGGGGGTGCCGTCGGGGTTGAGGGGGGCGAAGCGTTCGTAGTCGGCTTCGTGGCCGGAGAGGACGAGGTCGACGCGGTGGTCGTAGAGGGTTCGGAAGAGGTCCGCCGTGCGGGGGTCGGGGCCCGCGATGCCGGTCGACCAGCGGGGGTGGTGCCAGGCCGCGAGGACGCAGGTGCGGTCGTTGGCCGCGAGGTCCTGGGCGAGCCAGGTCTGCTGCGGGGAGCCCGTACGGCAGCCGCCCGCCACCGCCGCGCAGTTGGAGTTGAGGACGACCACGTGCCAGCGGCCGATGGTCTGGGACCAGTAGCCCCTGGTGTCTCTGATGCGGTTGCCGAAGTACGCGGTGAACGTGTTGGCGTCCTGGACCTTGTACTCCTGGTTGCCGTACACGGGGATGGTGCGGTTGAGGAGGCGGCCGAAGGAGGGCCCATAGACGGTCCGGTAGGCCTCAGCCTTCGGCAGCTCGTACTGGAAGTCGCCGAGGCCGATCAGCGCCGCGGGGTTCATCGCGACCGCCAGGTCGGAGACCGCCTGGTGCCGGCAGCGCTCGCCGCTGGCAGCGGCCTTGGCCAGGTCCGGGTCGGCGGGGTCGCAGGCCATGTCGCCGACCGCGGCGACGCGGACCGTTTCCGGCCCGGTGGAGCAGCGGCTCAGCAGCCACAGCACGACGAGCACCAGCACGAGCAGCACCGCGACGGTGATGCGAAGCCGGCGCTTCGGGACAGCCCTCATGAGGCTCGCCTCCGAAGGAGCCGGCGAAGGGAAAGCCGGCGAAGGGAAAGCCGGCGAGAGATAAGACGGCGCCGGTGCCGCATGGTCCAGACGCCGGGCCGGCCGGTGGGCAGGCGTACGAGGTACATGAAGGCGACCGCCCCCGCGACCGCCACCGGCAGCAGGTAGAGGGCGTACCGCGCGACCTTGGCCGGGGCGTACCGCAGGGTCACCGTGCCGCCGGAGGGCAGCGCCCAGCCGCTCATCCAGCCCTGCAGCGTCACCTTGCGGGCGCCGTCGACGCCGGTCAGCATCCAGCCGGGGGCGGCGTTCTCGGCCAGTGCGACGGTGGTGCGGCCGGCGCTGGTGACCGTACCCGAGAACTGGGTGGGGTTGTGCCTCTCCCAGTCCACCGTGGACGTGGTGGCCGGTTCCTGTTGCCGGACCAGCACCACGGACGACGGCGAGGCGACCGGGCGCAGGCGTACGCCCTTGTACTCGACCTCGGACTGCTGTTTCTCCTTGAGGTCGCGCAGCCCGTACAGGTAGAGCCGGGTCTCCACGGCGTTGGGGTCGGGCGGGATCAGCGCCTCGTACGAGGTCCAGCCCTGCCACAGCGCGACCGACGGCAGCGTGCGGCAGAGGTCCGGGCCGCGCAGGTACAGGCAGAACTTCGGGTTGCGGACGGCCACGCTGCGCGCCTGCATGGACAGCTCGTAGAGCGACGCGGCGCCGACGTCCTCGGCCGGCGCGCCGATGCAGGCGAGGTGCCGCACCGCCTTGAGCGTGTACGTCGTCTCGCCGTCGTCGCCGATCTGCGACTCGGCGCCCAGCCCGGCCTGCTCGGCGGTCTGGTCGTCGTAGCGGAAGCAGTCCTCGAGGGGCTCGAACGGGGCCAGCACCGACCCGGACAGGCCGCCGTCGACGCGCAGCTCGTGCCGGCCGGCGGTGAGGTCCACCGTGACGTCCGGGACCGCGGGCGGCCACACGGTCCGGCTCACCACCGGCTCGAGGGCGTCGACCCGCAGCGCGCGGTACTCGGTGACGGTCCTCGGCTTGAGCCGCTCGCCCACGTCGGCGTGCAGGATGAGCTGCAGCTCGTCGGAGAGGCTGTCCATGGTCACGACCCGCTCGTACGAGGCCCAGTTGTCGTCCAGCACCGCCCGGGCGGCCAGCTCGCACCCGGACGCCCCGGCCTGCCACAGGCAGATCTGCGGGCGGGCGCCGGTCACGTGGCGGTACTGCAGGCGTACCCGGAAGATGTCTCCGCCCTTGGTGTTGCGGACGACGACCTTCGTGCAGGCGGCGTGGTCGGCGGCGCTGAGGCGCACGGCGGGGCCCTGCGGCGTGTCGGTGACCGCGGCGCTCAGGCCGAGCTCCTTCCACGGCCGGGGCTCGTAGTTGTTGCAGTCGAAGACCGGTGAGTAGCCCGTCGTGTCGGCCGGCTTGCGCGCGGCGGCGAGCAGGGTGAGCTTGGTGGCGGCGCCGACCTGGATCGTCTGCGGGCCGGGGGCGTCGAGGGAGACCGTACGGTTGCCGGCGCGCACCGCGAGGATCGTGCGGCCGGCGGGTAGCGGCACGGACAGCGCCGGGCGGGCCGAGACGGGCCTGCCGTCGACCTTGACGACCGTCGGGTCCTGCAGCAGCAGCCGGTTGTTCGCCAGGTCGAGCCGCGGCACGAGCACGGCGGCCGCCCGGGCGCGCTGCGCGAGCGTGTAGCGGCCGGCGGCCACGTCGACGGTCGTGGTCGGCGAGCCGCTGTCCACGGCGGGCACCGGCCAGTGCACGACGTCCGGCGTGACCACCGCGGTGTCGTCGACCTGCGGGCTGGTCGAGGCGGGATCGGCGCTGGTCCGGGCGGCGATCGCGGTACGCGTGTCCACGGTGCCCAGCACGGCCGCGCCGGCGTCCGGGCGGGCCGGCGCGTCGAGCACCCGGTCGTACGTGCGCACGGTGGGGCTCGTCCCGCCGTTGAACGCCCACAGCTGGAGGGTGCCGTCGACGTCGAGCTTGCCGCCCGGCACCCGGGCCATGGCGGCACCGAGCAGCCGGTCGTCGGCGAAGTAGCGGTTCGGCAGGCCGCGGACGAGGTCGTGGCGCACGATGACCCGGCTGACCCCGATCGCGTCGAGCAGCTTCGGCACCGGGGCGAGGTCGCCGGCGAGCAGCGCGGTCTCCACGGCGTGCACGTCAGCGCTGAAGCCGGCCACGTCACCGAAGTAGCCGTCCGGCTTGGGTTGCACGACCGGGTGCTCGATGAGCAGGTTCGCGACGCTGTCCACGCCGAAGAAACCCCAGGTCGTGGGCATCTGGTAGTAGTCGTCGAGGGGCAGCACGAGCACCTTGCCGGGCCGCTCGTCCGCGTCGATGTGCGCGGCCATGTCCCACCACTCCTGCGGGACGCGGACGTGGGCGGAGGGCTGCGTCGGCCGCTCGTCGGGCATGACGCTGCCGGTGTAGAGCGGGAACGGGTAGGCCAGCACGAGCAGCACGGGCAGCAGCGAACCGGCGTACGCGAACCGTCGCGGCCAGCCGGGCAGCCGCAGCCGTGGCCGGGCGCGCAGGCGCAGCAGGGCGCCCTCGATGCCGATGGCCAGCATGACGCCGAAGAAGCTGACCAGTAGCTGGCCCAGCTTGCTCATCGGCTCGCGGAACAGCCAGAACCCGGGGGCATGCAGGTACAGGAGCAGGTTGAGCTGGCTCAGCGGCGGGCGCAGCCCTTTGGCCAGGAAGACGAAGAGCAGCACCAGGACGAGCAGGCCGAAGGCGAGCCGGCGCAGGCGGCGCGGGGCGAGCAGCGGGGCCACGAACACCAGGGCGGGCAGCAGGTACCGGATCCAGATCCACCACGGCTGGTCCAGGTCCGCGGCGAACGGCAGGTACTGCGGCCGGAACCAGGCGAAGACCGCCACCATCGTCAGGATGTTGGGCGGCGTGTTGTTGATCTGCGACCACGACCAGTTCGTGGGGTCGGTGAACGTGGCGTTCGCTGTCGCGCCACCGCCGCCGGTGAAGCCCTGCGCGAGCGGCAGTAACCACCACACGTTCAGCAGCGCGGCCCAGGGCGCGGCGAGCACGAACCACTTCAGCAGGCGTACGGCCTCGCGCCGGCCGAGCACGAGCCAGGCCAGCAGCGGGGTGCCGCCGACCGCCCAGGCGTACGCGACGACCAGCATCGGCGGGTTGAAGCCGAGGAACGACGTCGGCATGAGCGCGAACCCGGCGATCGGCGTGGGCACCCGCCGCCCCATCGCCACCCGCATCGCGATACCGGTGATGAACGCGACGCTGCCGACCGAGATGATGTTCAGCGGGTTCGGCAGCCGGGTCAGGAAGAAGCCGTTGAGCACGCCGAACGCGCCGGCCGCGATGATCCCCAGCTCGCTCTTCACGAACGCGCCCGCGAGGTACGCGACGCCGAAGCCCACCAGGCCGTAGATGCACGTGTAGAACAGCCACTGCGCCGAGTACTCGGTGAGCCCGACGGTCCGGCAGCACCAGATGAGGATGAACTCGAAGGACCGCACCATGGTGTAGCTCGCCGAGCCGGCGCCGGTGGTCTGGTGGTTCCAGGACCAGAGCACCTCCGGCGCCCACCCGCGGCGGATGAACGGGCCCATGTCCCCGGTCGCGATGAACGTGCCGGTCCGGAACCAGCGGCTGACGATCAGCGAGGAGATCGCCAGCACGACGAGGTACGGCCGGGCGGCGATCCAGGCGGCACGGTCGGCGAAGCGTCGCACCCCTGCCCCTCCCGGTCCGCGGGTCGCGACCGGCCGGTCACGCCTTTCCTCAGCTGATCGGCCGCCGCGGCGCCGCCCTGAGGAGCTCGCGCCCGGGCGGCGCCGCCGCGACGTCAGGACACCGAGATCGGCGCCGGGATCGAGTACTCGCTGCCCACCGGGCCGCCGACCTGGTACGCGACGACCTGGTAGGCCGCCCCGGGGGTTCCGGACGGGTCGGTCCAGCCCTCGGTGGCCGTGCCGGCGATCAGGCCGATGCGGTCCATCAGGTGCGTCTCGCCGAGCACGCAGTTGTCGACGGCGGAGAGCACCCGGGCGTACGCCGCGCCGGCCGGTGCCTGGACGGCGTACGAGCTGGTCATCCACCGGTCCGGGCCGTCGACGGTGCTCGCGTTGCCGGAGAACACCCGCGACGAGATGGCGGTGCCCGCGGCGTCCAGCCAGACCACACCGGTACGGACCCGGCGGCCGCTCGCCTGGGCGCCCGCCTGGAACGAGGCGACCGCCGTGTACGTCTGTCCCGCCGTGACCGGGGTGGCCGGGCCGGTGGCGCCGATCTGCCCGGCCTTGGTGGCCGTGATCGCCAGCGAGGCCGCGCCCACGCCGGGGGCCGGGGCGCCGGTGACGCGGCTCACCGAGGCACCGCCGGCGGCGGTCCAGCCGCCGAGACCGGTCTCCAGCGTGGCGCCCTCGTCGGTCACCAGGTTGCCGGGGACCACCGGGCTGCCGACGGGCAGGTCGGCCACCAGCGTGCCGCCGCGGTAGACGCGGTAGCCGCCGACCCAGACGTTGGCCAGCGGGTACGCCTCACGCCAGGTCAGCTTCGCCCCGTCGGCGGTCAGCGTGCCCGCCTCGGCCACCGGGGACTCGGGCGTGCCGCGGCCGTAGCGGTACGGGCCCACCGCGGCGGCGGTGAGGTCGTTGTCGGCGTACGCCCCGCTCGGGTCGGTGAGCACGGTCCCGCCCGGTACGGTCTTGGCCGTGCGCGAGCCGATCTGGACGCCGTACCACGTGCTGGGCAGGCCGCCGCCGGTGATGTGGTTGCCGTAGATCCGGTCGCCGCGCCCGATGCTCAGCCCGATGCCGGCCGAGTCGAACGTGCCGCATCCGGTGCTGTAGCTCGCCCCGTTCGCCGACGCGTTCTCCACCGTGTTGCCGGCGATGGTGTCCGCGACGCTCTTGGCGGCCTCGTAGCAGCCGTACACGAGGATGCCGCCCTCGTCGGCGCCGGTGATGACGTTGCCGACGATCTGGTTGCCGCCGCCGGACCACAGCGTGTGGTTCGTCGTGTCGGCGGGGTCGACGGCCGCGTCGACGCGGCCGGTCGTCCCGTCGGGGTCGAGGTAGTCGTTGTAGCCCACGGTGATGCCGGCGAAGTACGAACCCACCAGCCGGTTGCCGCGGACGACGTTGCGGGCCGGGTTGGTGACGTCCTTGTTGGTGCCGGTGTGGCTGTAGTCGGCGTTGGTCTTGAGGACGATGTGGCCGCCGTGGAGCAGGTTGTCGCTGATCTCGGAGTCGGTCACCGCCTCGAGGAAGATCGAGCCGTTGTCGGCCCGGTTGAACCAGCCGAGCATCCGCGGGTCGGTGTAGACGGTGTTGTGGCGCAACGTCAGGCTCCGCGCGTTGGTGAAGTCGAGCGCGTTGCCCAGCTCCGTACCGTCGTACTGGTTGTCGCTCACCAGCGTGTCGGTGGCGTTGCCGCCGCCGCCGATGTTGTCCTCGTCGCCGGAGCCCGCGCCGCCCAGGTTGTCGAACCGGTTGTCGACGGCCCGGACGCCCTTGGTGCCGCGGATCCACAGCTTGAAGTACTCGAGGTTGGTGAAGCGCACGTGCTGCACGGTCCACCGGTCGCCGGCCGATACGCCGCCGCCCACGTTGTTCCCGGCGCCGTGGTCGCACGCCGCCGCGGGCTGCACCGCATCGGCGGTCAGCCCGGCGCCGGCCTTGCAGTTGCCGTTGACGGCGAGGTCCGAGACGAGGTTCGTGCTGTTCGCGACGGCGGCCGCCTTGTCGTCCGGCCGGACCAGGAACGAGTAGCCGAACGCGGCGTGGCTGCCGGTGGCGATCAGCAGCGTCGTGGCCGTCATTCCGCTGCCGCGCAGGTTGACGTTCGGCGGCAGGCTCAGCGGCTTCTTCATCGTGTAGACGCCGGCCGGCAGCAACACGGTCGCCGGCGCGGTGGACGTGCCGCGGGCCGCCGCGGACGCGACCGCGGCGCTCAGGGCCGGCCAGTCGTCCTGGCCTGCGCCCAGCGGCGGGCTCACCGCCGCGCAACCCGGGTCGGCCGCGCAGTCCTGCGCGGTCAGCGCCGGGGCGCCGACGGTCGGGGCCAGGCTGTAGCCGGACCCGTCGGGCACGTCGGCCGAGGCGGGGCCGGCGAACCCGGCCTGGGCCGCGGCGAGCACGGCGACGCCCAAGATCAACTGCTGTTTCAAGAACGCTCCATTTCCTTGCCCTGAAGGGGGGATCAGGGACGGGCGTGGCGGCCGGCGGGCGACCGCAGCAGGCTGTCCAGCACCGCACGCAGGCGGCTCGTGTGCCGCTCGGTGACCCGGGCGAACAGCCAGCCCGCCGCGACCAGCACCGCGCTGAGCGCCGCCAGGGCGAGCCAGTGCGCGGGTGAGGGCGCCCAGCGGTGCGCGGCCTGCGGCGTCAGCAGCGCGGCGATCAGCGCGGCGATCGGCAGGTGCACGGCGTAGAGGGAGTACGAGGAGTCCGCGTACCGGGAGGCGGCGTCGAGGGCACGGCCCGGCAGACCGGTCCAGCGCACGTCCTCGACCAGCAGGACGAGCAGCACCGTCGTGGTCCCGGCGAGCAGCAGCACGTTGCGTCCGGAGTAGCTCGCCTGGGTCGCCCACAGCGCGCCGGCCAGCGCCACCGAGGCCGCCGTACGGGCCGGCGCCAGGACGACCGGGCTCAGCGTGACCAGGCGGGCAGCGATCGGGCGGCGGAACAGCGCGACAGCGGCGCCCATCAGCCACACCGGCAGGTACATCAGCACCGGAATACCGACGAATTTGCAGATGACGACCAGCAGAACCGCACTGAGAATTCGTGCCGGCACGCCGCCTCGGCCCTTCCAGGCGTACAGCGCGAGCGGGAAGATCGCGTAGAAGGCAGCCTCATAACCCAGCGACCACAGGGAGGCGTTGGTGCCGTAAGTGGGCACGGCGATCTTCCCCAGGAAGCCCATGTTGCCGAGGGCGGTCAGCGGTCCGAGCCGCCCGGCCAGGTCCTCGGCGGGCACGGTGTGGTGGTACGCCGGGTCGCCCGCGTAGATCGAGGTGTGCCCGAGCACCGCGAGCCCGAGGGTGTCGAGGACGGCGGTGAGCGCCACGGCCGGTACGAGCACGATCCACAGCCGGCTCAGGCGTGCCGTGGCGTAGCCCGCCCAGCGGAACCGGTCCTGCCGGAACGCGGACAGCACGCTGCCGCCGACCCAGTAGCCGCTGAGCACGAAGAACACGACCACGGCCGCCGGTCCGAGGCCGGTGAGCACGTACAGGACCCGGGTGGCGAGGCCGTCGCCCGCGTCCGCCGCGTCGACGAAGAGCAGCGTGCGCAGGTGGTAGACCACCACGAGCACGGCCGCCGCGGACCGCAGCGCGTTGAGCGCGCGGTGCGGGCCGGGCCGGGCGGGTGCGGCGGCCGGGGCGAGGGCGTGAACGGGGACGGTGGCGGTCATCGCCCTCTCATCGGTCCGCGGACCCCCGGCTTGAGATCTTCGCGTCGTGCCGCGATGCGAGAAACCCCAGGGGTACGGCACAGGCGCTCAGCGCCAGGCCGACCAGGACCGCGTAGTAGACGAGGTCGGTGTGGCCGAGGGCGTGCGCGGGGCCGCATGCGGCGAAGATGGCGACGGCCAGGGCCAGCGGCGGGCGCCAGCCCCGGTCGGCGAGCTCGGCGAGGGTGAGCGGCCGCCGGTGCCGGGACTTCGGGCGCGTCGGCGGGTCGCCGGCCGCAGCGGGGGCGGGCGGTGGGAGCGGCTCACGGGGCGTGATTGCCGGCGCGGGCGTCAGGTCGACCGCCATGCCTCACCTCCCTCGCCGTTTCCGGACCTATCCCGCTCATCGGCGCGGTGAGCGCGGAAATGAGCCCGGACAGGCGCGAAGGTCAAGCGCAGCTCAGGCGTCGGGCAAGGTTGGCTCCATGACGTTCCGTAACGGCTTGCGGAGGCGCAATCTCATCTCATGCGAACCTTCTCCCTGCCGACCCGCCTCGCCGTCGCCCTCGTCGTGATGGCGCTGGGCCTCTGGGGCGCGCTCTTCGTCACGCGGCCCGCTGCTGCCGGGGCCGCGACCCGGACGGGCACGGACAAGCTGGCGCTCACCTGGGTCGACGGTGGCCGGCAGCTGCAGGTGGACGGGTTCGCGTACCGGCCGAAGGCCGTGGTGGACGTGCGGCTCGGCGACAGCCCGCTGCAGCAGGCCCGCAGCGACGAGAGCGGCCGCGTCCAGGTCACCGTGCCGCAGGAGCTGGTCGCCGCCGGGCAGTCCGGGGCGAGCATCATCGTCGCCGGGCGGTCGGTCTCCGGCGCCTCGCGGGTGCTGATCTCCGCGGTGCCGCCGCGCGCCGCCGCCCGCGGACCGGTCGACGCCCTGCCCTGGTCGATCGCCGCGCTCGCGATCGCCGGGATCGCCCTCGGCGCCCTGCACCGCGTGCGGTCCCGCCGGACGCCGGCCCCGTCGGTGGCCCCGGCCGGCTACCTCAGCCGGCACCGCGCCGCCTGAAACCGATTCGCACCCGTTCGCTTCCCGCGTAGCCCCCAGGTGTCCCGAGCATGGTGAGCGGACCTACCCCCGGGTCCCGTCCTGCGAAGGGTCTGCGCATGGGATTTGCGGCACGCACGCTGGTCGAGGCGTACCCCGGCCCGGCTGCGATCGTCGACCGGGACGCCTGCGTCCTCGTCGCCAACGGACGGTGGTCGGGAGACGGTCGCCCGGCCGAGGGCACGACCCTGATCGGGGCACCCGGCGGGTGCCCGGCACACGCGCAGCTCGCCGGGATCGTCCGGGACCTGACGCCGGCTGCCGAGCCCGCCGTTCTGACGTGCCAGTGCGACGGCGCCGCGAGTGCCGTACGCGTCGCGCACCTCGAGAGCGACTGCGGCGCACCCCGCCGGCTGATCACCGTGACTGCGGCGGCCGCCGGCCCGGACGCCGCGGGCCACGCCAAGTCGCAGTTCCTCGCACTGCTGGGCCACGAGATCCGTACGCCCGTCACCACGGTCGTCGCCACAGTGGACCTGTTGCGCGCGCAGCCGCTGCCGCAGGACGTCCGCGAGGTCGTCGACAGCGTCCACCGCTCGGTGCACGCGCTCAAGGCGCTCACCGACGACCTGCTGGACCTGGCGCGCCTGGAGACCGGCAGCCTGACCGTCGACCACGAGCCCGTACCGCTGCGCGCCGTGCTGGAGGGCATCGTCGAGCCGCTGCAGCAGCAGGCCCGCCGCAAGGGGATCCTGCTGCTCGCCGCGCCCGCCCCGGACCTGCCCGCGATGGTGCTCGGCGACGCCGGGCGGCTGCGCCAGGTGCTGACCGGGGTGGTCGGCAACGCGGTCAAGTTCACCGAGTCCGGCGAGGTCATCGTGACGGCGGAACGCGACGGCGACGACGCGTACGTGATCACCGTGTCGGACACCGGCCCGGGCATCGCCGGGCCGGACCGGGAGCGGATCTTCGCGCCGTTCGTGCAGGCCGACTCCTCGGCGGCGCGCCGGCACGAGGGCGCGGGCCTGGGCCTGGCGCTGGCCGCCCGGCTCGTGGCGGCCCTCGGCGGCAGCATCGACGTGCACTCCGAGCCGGGACAGGGCTCGCACTTCGCGATCCGGCTCCCGCTGGAGGCCGCGCCCCGCCAGCCCGAGCCCGCCGCGCCGCTGCCGCTGACCCGCCGCCGGGTCGCCGTCGTGGCCCCCTCGCCGCGTTCGGTGCTCGCCCTCTCGTGGCTGCTGACCAGCGCCGGCGCCGAGCCGGTCGAGGCGCGCCTCGAGGACGTCACCCGGCGCATCCCCGACGCCGACACCGTGCTGTGGTGCGACGACTCGCACGACCCCGGGGCGGTACGCCGCGCCGACTCGGTCATCGAGGCGCTCGGCCCGACCGGCCGCGCCCTGATGATCAGCACCACCGACCCGCGGACCGGCATCGTCCGCAAGCCGGGCGTGCTCACCGCCCCGCTCGTGCTCTCCCGGCTCGTCTCCGCGCTGAACCTGGAACGCACCGGCGTACGCGGCGCCCCGATCACCGTGCCCGCGCTGGACGGCGGCCGGGTGCTGCTCGCCGAGGACAACGACGTCAACCGGACCGTCTTCCGGCGCATGATCCAGCTGCTGGGCGTCGAGTGCGACACGGTCGCCGACGGGGCCGCGGCGGCGGAGGCGGTGCTGGGCGGGACGCCGTACGACGTGGTGCTCATGGACCTGCAGATGCCGGGCACCGACGGGCTGGAGGCCACCCGGCGCATCCGGGCGGCCGGGTCGCGTACCCCGATCCTCGCGCTGACCGCGACCGCGCTGCACGGCGACCGCGAACGCTGCCTGGCCGCCGGGATGGACGGGCACCTCAGCAAGCCCATCACGCTGCCCGAGCTGCGGGCGGCGCTGGAGCCGTACCTGTCGGCCGGCGGGGACGAGCCGGAGGAGGCCGCGCCCGAGCCGGACACCGGCCGGCCGGACCTGAGCAAGCTGCGTGACCTGGAGGACCAGCTGGAGGACCGGGCGCTGGTGGTGACCACGGTCAACACCTTCCTGTCCCAGCTGGACGTGCGGCGTACGGCCCTGGCCGAGGCGCTGCGCAAACAGGACCACGACGCGTTGCGGGCGACCGCGCACACGCTCAAGTCGTCGAGCGCGCTGCTGGGCGCCGACCCGCTGGCGGAGGCGTGCGCGCAGGTGGAGCGGGGCGCGACGGCCGGCACCAGCGAGCAGGAACTCAGCGCGCTGGTGGCGAGCGTGGAGAAGGCGGTGGCCGGCGCGGTCAAGGTCATGGCCGGTTACCTGGCCTCGGACGAGGGGGGCGACGATGCCGGAACACGCTGACTCCGCCCTGCGCGCCGAGCTGGAGCGCGAGCGGCGGCGCAACGCCGACCTCGAACGGCAGGTCCGCGACCTGAGCCGCTCGGTGGCGGAGCTCGAGGCCTTCTCCCGAGAGATCAGCCACGACCTCAAGGCGCCGCTGGCCGGCATCTGCGGGTACGCCCAGCTGCTGACCCACATGGACCTCGGGTTCGTACCGCCGCCGGACTACGACGACTTCGTGGCCGAGATCAACCGGGGCACCGACCGGATGCGCCGGCTCATCGACGACGTGCTGGCGTACTCGACCGTCCGCGGCGCCCGCCTGCACCTGACGACGATCGACCTGTCGGCGCTGGTGCACGACGTGGTGGCCGACCGGGCGCTGGACCTGCCCCGGCCGGGCGTACCGGCACGCCCGGTGCCGCGGGTCACGTGGGACGACCTGCCGGCGGTCCGCGGCGACCACGGGATGCTGCGGCGGCTGCTGGAGAACCTGCTCGGCAACGCGCTCAAGTACGTGCGCCCCGGCGAGACCGCCCGGGTGCACGTCTCGGCGCGGCCGGAGGAGGACGGCATGGTCCGCATCGAGGTCACCGACGAGGGCGTCGGCATCCCCGAGGGCCAGCACGAGGCGATCTTCGCGGAGCTGCACCGGGCGCACCCGGACGCGTACCCGGGAACCGGCCTCGGCCTCACGATCTGCCGCCGCATCGCGCAGCGGCTCGGCGGCGCCATCGGCGCCGACCCGCACTTCCGCGGTGGCGCGCGGATCTGGTTCACCCTGCCGGCCGCGCAGACCGCGGCCGGCCCGGTCCCGGTCGTCGCCGACCTGGCCGGTTGACCGACGGCGGCCCTCCCCCGGCCGCCGATCTTTCCCCGAAACAGAGCAGGGCTTGAGGTCGGCTTGAGGTTCGCCGCCGATCACACGGTCGAACTGCTCGAACGAGATGAGGCCACATGGACGTGAGGCGACTGCTCACCGCGGTGGGCGCCGGGCTGCTGGGAGTGGCGGTGACCGCCGTCGGTACCCCGACCGCGGCCAGCGCTGCCCCGGCAGCCCCCAAGAGCTTCAGCGTCGCCCGCGCCCCGGGCGACGTACACAAGATCACCGTGACGTGGAAGGCCGTCGCCGACGCCGACCACTACGTCGTGGACAGCATCGCCGGCGACGTCGAGACGATCATCAACGTCCCGGCCTCGACGACGAGCTACACGATCGACGCGCCGGACAACTGCACCAACTACAAGATCCGGGTGGGCGCCGCGGACGCGGCCGGCGCGACCTCGAGCACCACGTTCTGGTCGCTCAAGTCGCTGACGCCGGGCACCGTCATGGGCATGTCCACCGGCCGCGACGCGGACGGCACGGTCGCCACGGCGTCGTGGCGCGCCCCGTCCTGGACCGGCTACACGCCCCTGACCGGCTACCGGGCCGTCTTCACGCGCCTGTCCGACGGCGTCGTGCTCTCCGACACCACGTCGCTGGACACGTCGTTCCGCTACCCGGGCGTCGACCCGGCCCGCGCGTACACGCTCGCGGTCACCACCGTGAACGAGTACGGCGCCTGCTCGACCGCCAAGTCGCTGCTCGACCGGTTCCGCCCGGCCGACCCGACGAACCTGGTCGTGCAGCGCCGCGCCGACGCGCCGGGCACGGTCGAGGTCGTCTGGAAGTCCGCGACCTCGGGGCCCGTCCCGACGTACTACCTGATCAGCTACGGCCAGACCAAGGTGACCAGCTCGGTACGCGTCGACGCGCCGACCACCTCGGCGACGCTGCCCCTCGACGTCGCCAAGAACTGGATCGTCGAGGTCAAGGCGTACAACGACAACGGCGGCAGCGGCGCGGTCGCCGGCTCCGTACCGGTCTTCGAGGCCACGGCGGCGGCCCCCGCGCCGGCCACCGAGCCCACCGCGACCCCGGCCCCGACGGCCACCGCCACCCCGGAGCCGGGCGTCACGACCGCGCCCGTGGAGGCCGGCACGCCGACCGTCCAGCCGACGGACTCGACCACGACCACCACCACGGTGACGACGGGCTCCGACCGGACCCCGCCGACGATCACCACCTCGCTGTCGCAGGCGCCGTACAACGGCTGGTTCAAGACGCCGGTGACGATCCACTTCACCTGCAAGGACGACAGCGGCACGATCGCGAGCTGCCCGTCCGACATCCGGGCCGGCACCGACGGCACCGGCCAGCGGTTCTCCGGCACCGCCGTGGACGCCGCCGGCAACACCGCGACGATCGTGCTGACGCTCAACGTCGACCAGACGGCTCCGGCCATCACGGCCACCGTCCGGGGAACGAAGAACGCCGCCGGCTGGTACACCACCGCGCCGGTCGTCACGTACGCCTGCTCGGACGTGGTCTCCGGCGTCTCGACGCTGCTGAGCTGCCCGGCCGACACCCCGGTCACCGTCGACGGCGTCAACCAGACCGTCATCGGCACTGCGACCGACAAGGCCGGCAACACCGCCACCGCGACGGTCGTGCTGAACATCGACCAGGTCGCCCCGGCGATCAGCGCCTCGGTCGTGGGCGACGCGAACGCCGACGGCTGGTTCACCACCGCGCCGACCGTCCGCTACACCTGCTCCGACGCCGTCTCCGGCATCGCGACCTGCCCGGCCGACCGGAAGATCACCACCGACGGCGTCGGCCAGAAGATCACGGGTACGGCGGTCGACAAGGCCGGCAACAGCACCAGCACCTCCGTCACGCTCAACGTGGACCAGACCGCCCCGGCGATCACCGCCACCGTGCTGGGCGACGTGTCCGCCGACGGCTGGTACAGCGCCTCCCCCACGGTCCGCTTCACCTGCTCCGACGCGGGCGCCGGCGTCAAGACCTGCCCGGCCGACGTGAAGGTCGACGGCGAGGGCGCCAACCTGCCCGTCACGGGCACCGCCACCGACAAGGCGGGCAACACCGCCACCACGTCGGTCACGGTGAGCGTGGACCGGACCGCCCCGTCGATCACCGCCACCCTCGTGGGTGAGGCGAACGGCGACGGCTGGTTCCGTACCGCCCCGACCGTGCACTTCACCTGCGTCGAGGCCGGTTCCGGCCTGGCCGCCTGCCCCGAGGACACCCAGGTGACCACGGACGGCGCCGGGCAGACCGTCATCGGCACCGCCGTGGACAAGGCGGGCAACACCGCCACCGCCTCGGTGGTCGTCAGCGTCGACCGCACCACGCCGGCCGTCACCGCGGCCGTGCTGGGCGAGGCCAACGCCGACGGCTGGTACCGCACCGCCCCGACCGTCCACTTCACCTGCGCCGACGCGACGTCCGGCATCGCCGGCTGCCCCGCGGACGCCACGGTGGCCGACGGCACTGGCAAGATCGTCATGGGTACGGCCGCCGACAGGGCCGGCAACACCGCCACCACCTCGGTGACGGTCAGCGTCGACCAGACCGCCCCGGCGATCACCGCGACCCTGGTGGACGAGCCGAACGCCGACGGCTGGTTCAACAGCGCCCCCACCGTCCACTTCACCTGCACCGACGAGGGTTCCGGCATCGCCGAGTGCCCCGCCGACGCCACGGTGACCACGGAGGGCGCGGGCCAGGTCGTCAGCGGTACGGCCACCGACAAGGCCGGCAACACCGCCACCGCCACGGTGACGGTCAACGTCGACCTCGTCTCGCCGGAGCTCACCGCCACCGTCGACGGCACGAAGAACGCCGCGGGCTGGTACCGCAGCGCTCCCACCGTGCGCTACACCTGCGCCGACACCGGCTCGGGCCTGGGCTCCTGCCCGGCCGACGCCACCGTCACGACCGACGGCGCCGACATCAGCGTGCCGGGCAGCGCCGCCGACAAGGCCGGCAACACCAGCACCAGCACCACGACCCTCAGCGTGGACCTGACCGCCCCGGTGGTCACGGCGAGCCTGGTGGGCGCGGCCAACGCGAACGGGTGGTTCACCACCGCCCCGACCGTCCACTTCACCTGCACCGACGAGGGTTCCGGCATCGCCGACTGCCCGGCCGACGCCACCGTCACCACCAACGGCGGCGGCCAGGTCGTCAGCGGTACGGCCACCGACAAGGCCGGCAACACCGCCACCGCCACGGTGACGGTCGACGTCGACCTCGTCTCGCCGGAGCTCACCGCCACCGTCGACGGCACGAAGAACGCCGCGGGCTGGTACCGCGGCGCCCCGACCGTGCGCTACACCTGCACCGACACCGGCTCCGGCGTGGCTTCCTGCCCCGCCGACGCCACGGTCGCCGGTGAGGGCGCCGGGATCAGCGTGCCGGGTGCGGCCGGCGACAAGGCCGGCAACACCACCTCCCGTACGACGACGGTGAACGTCGACAAGACCGCCCCGGTCGTCACCGTGGTGGGCGCCACCAACGGCGCGAAGTACGGCGCGGACGCCGCCCCGGCGGTCTCCTGCCGCACCACCGACGCGCTGTCCGGCGTCGTGACCGAGGCCAAGGCGACCGACACCACCGACAACGGTGTGCACACCGTGGTCTGCGCCGGCGCCACCGACAAGGCCGGCAACGCGGCGGCGCAGGTGGGCATCACCTACACCGTCGAGGCCACGGGGAACTGGCTGTCGGCCCTCACCCACAAGTACCTGGACGGCAAGGCCAACGCGACGGCGCTGAAGGACCTCGACGCCGCGATCGCCAAGCGCAACTGGGGCCAGTTCATCGCCAAGGTCGTCGTCCAGTCGCTGGGCCGCAACCCGGCGCTGAACCCGACCCAGTCGGCGACGCTGATCTGGTACGCGATGACCGTCAACTGCCGGGACTGACCGCCGGCCGGAACGGCACCGGGCCGGGACTCGTTTCGACGGGTCCCGGCCCTTTCGCGTTCACGACTCGAATCGATTCCGCCGGCGGCGGCCGCTCAGGTAGCCGAGCAGGCCGGCGGCGAGCAGCACCGCGCCGACCGCGGCGGTGTTCGGCCCGGTGACCGGCAGCCCCGCCCCCGAGCCACCCGCCGCACCCGAACCGCCGGCCGCCGTCGCGGTCACCGTCGCGGTCGCCGTCGGCGTCGTGGAGGGACTGCCGCTCGGCGTCGGCGAAGGTGTGCCCGCACCTCCGGCGGTCGGCGTCGCGGACGGGCCCGGCGTCGCGGCGACGACATGCACCTGGACGTGGTTGCCGTTGGTGCGGATGTCAGCCGTGGGCAGCTCCCGCGGCTCCAGCGTCAGCAGGCCGTCCGTACCCGCTACGACCGGGGCGCCCGGCGCGGCGAAGAAGTCGACCACCTCGCGCAGGCCACCGCGCGCGTCGGCCCACGCCCGGCTCTGCCACCGGAAGGCCAGCACGGCCCCCGCACCGGGCTCGGCCTCGGCCGTCGCGGCGACCATCGGCGCGGTGATCGCCAGCGTCCGGTACGGCGCCAGCACCGCATCGAACGAGCACCACGCCATCTCGCCCTGACTGCCGCGCGTGTACCAGCAGTTGCGGTACCGGCGGGTGAACTCCAGGCCCTCGCCCGCCTCCACCTGCGCCACCAGGCCGCGTACGGGCCGGGAGTCCACGCTCTGCACGCCCAGCGGCGCGGGCACGACCTCGCCGGGGGCGACCGCGTACTCCCTCTTGATCGGCCACATGCCGTCCTGGATCTCGGTGACGGCCTCGATCTTCGCGGGGTCGGGCGGCGCGGCCCGGGCGGGCGCCTGCACTCCCAGCGCCAGTCCTGCGACAGCCAGCACACCGACGACAACTCTCATGACACTCCCCGCTTAACGGACAAAGTGCGCAGATCGTACGTCAGCCGGGCCGGCATGCGGGCACTCACCGCCCGAGTAGCTCACGCGGGCCGGAACGCGTACGCCCACCCCGCCCGGTTGCGCGCCGCGTCGTCCGCCTCGGCCGTGATCGTGAAGGCGGAGCCGGCCGGCAGGGACAGGGCCACGTCCCGGGTCGCCTTGCCGGCCGTCGTGCACACGTGGGTGACCGCGGTCTGGGTCTGCCCGTCGGTGGCGACCGTACCGTCGCGCAGCGTCCGCGCCGACCGGATGATGAAGCTGAGCTGGCCGGGGCCGGCGCAGGCGAAGCTCGCGAGGTAGCGCCCGGCGGGCCGCCGCTCGTCGAGGGTCCTGTCGGTCTCGGTGGTCACCTTCGCGACCCCGGGGCCACCGAGCAGCGCCGCTGCCGTGGTGGCGTTGGCGGCCGAGGCCCGGCTGGGCGGGTCCTTGATCTCGGCGGTGCGGACGAACTTGAACGAGAACCCGGCCCGGCCGGCCGCCTGCTCGTCGCCGTACAGGAAGACCCGCAGGTAGCCGTCGACCGGCTGGGTCAGCGCGAGCTGCCCCGGCACGGGGTCGTCGGAGCAGGTGACCGTGCCCGCGGCGAGCTTGTCGTCGCCGTGGTCGCCGGCCTTGACCACGACGTCCACCGTGCCGGGGCCGGCGCAGTAGACGAAGAGGCGGTAGTCGTCGGCGGGCACGTCGTTGACGTGGTTCTCGTAGTCGGCGGTCACCACGCCCGCGGTCGCCATGATCCACGGCTGTTTCTCGGGGTCGCCCAGCGCGCGGTTCGCGGCGTCCAGCCGGGACAGCTGCTGCGGATCGGGGTCGGGCAGCCGGGAGGGCTCGGTGGTGGGTGCCAGCGGCGCCGGGTCGTGCGGCGGCCGGCCGCCGGCGAGCGCGACGCCCGACAGGATCAGGGTCACCGCGAGCACCGTCCCGGCCGACGCGGCGATTCCGCGGCGGCGGCGCACGGTGCGCCGCGCCTGCTCGGCGCCGGGCGCCTTGACCTCGCCGAGCGCCTCGGTGCGCAGGTCGGTCAGCAGCTTGTCGACATGCTCGCTCATCGCGCGCCTCCGTCGGCGTCGGCCGGGTCGAGCTGGGCGGCCAGGGTCGCCTTCGCGCGGTGCAGCCAGGACTTCACGGTTCCCTCGGGTACGCCCTCCCGCGCGGCGATCTCGGGCACGGTGAGGTCGGCGAGGTACCGCAGCACCACCGCCCGCCGCTGCGGGGGCGGCAGGGCGGCGAGCGCCGCGAGCACGGCGACCCGTTCAGGGCTGGGCCCGGCGACCTGCTCGTCGCCGCGCCGCTGCCGGCTCAGGAACGCCAGGGCGGTCCGCGCGCGCCGCCACCTGCTCAGGGCCAGGTTCCAGGCGACCCGGCGCACCCACGCGACCGGATCGTCGTAGCGTGACACCGTGCGCCATCGCGCCAGCGCGCGGCAGAACGCCTCCTGGGCGATGTCCTGCGCCTCCTGCCGGTCGCCGAAGTACGCGTAGAGCTGGACGGTCAGCACGCCGTAGTGCGCGGCGTACAGCTCGTCGAAGGACGCGGCCTCGGTCTGCACGGCTGTCGGCGCCTCCGGCCTGGTCCCGGTAGCGGTCATGGAAACTACACGTCCGGGGTACCCGTAATCGTTGCGTCGGGTCACCAGTGCGTTGCTATCCATCCGGCCACGCACGCGGCGACGAGGCACAGTCCGATGAAGCCACCCTGGGCGCCGAGCCCGGCGGCCGTCCGGGCCCGTCCGGCGCGACGCGTGATCCACACCGCGGCGGCCAGCAGCGCCGGCGGCGTCAGCATCACCACGCCGCCCAGCGCGAAGGCGATGGCGAGCCTGTCCCATGGCCCGTCGGACCTCGCCGCCACGACGCTCACCCAGACCGCCGCGGTCGCGGACGGCACGATGATCCAGGCGGCGGGGACCGCCAGCGCCCGCCCATGGCTCACCATGCCGCGTACCCTGCCGCATCGAGCCGCCCGGGTCCTGAGTACGTCTACTCAGGACGTCCGCGCGCTCAGGGGATGAGGACGACCTTGCCGGCGACGGTGCCGGACTCGGCCAGGCGCATCGCCTCCGCAGCCCGGGTCAGCGGGATGCGGGCGGCCACCTGCGCGGTGAGCGCGCCGGCGGCGAGCAGGTCGAAGACGGCGGTCAGGTCCTCGCGCATGCGGCGGCGGAACGCGTCCCGGCGGCGCCGGCCGGCCCACACGTTGAAGAACGACGCCCGGCGGCCGTTGGGCAGCAGGTTCCACCACAGCAGACGGCCGATGAGCGCGAGCACGGGCAGGCGGGAGTTGCCGGCGACGTCGCGGGTGGACGCGGAGCCGTACGAGACGAGCGCACCACCGCGCCGGACGAGGCGCCACGAGTCGACGATCCCGGGGCCGCCGACGTGGTCGAACACCGCGTCGTAGCCCTCCGGCGCGAGCTTGCGGGCCTGAGCGGGGAGGTCGGGGGCGCGGTAGTCGAGCGGTTCGGCGCCGAGGGCGCGTACGGCGTCGTGATGGCGCGGCGATGCGGTGCCCACCACGCGGATCCCGGCGTGCCGGGCGAGCTGGGTGAGCGTCGAGCCGACCCCGCCGTTGGCGCCCAGCACGAGGATCGTGCCGCCGGGGCGGACGCGGGCCACCCGGTGCAGCATCTGCCACGCCGTCACGCCGTTGATCACGACGGTCTCCGCCTCGGCCGGGTCCAGCCGCTCCGGCACCGG
The DNA here is from genome assembly GCF_016464385.1 of Nucisporomicrobium flavum. GTDB lineage: Bacteria > Actinomycetota > Actinomycetes > Mycobacteriales > Micromonosporaceae > Actinoplanes > Actinoplanes flavus_A. The sequence continues at coordinate 125,215 of NZ_JADMLH010000005.1, forward strand.
TACGACGTCCCCGGCGTCGAGCAGCACCATGCTCGCCCAGCCGCCGGTCTTGGTGACGGCCGCGACCCGGGTGCCGGCCAGCGCGGCGCCGACCCCGGCCCCGACGGCCTCGACGCGCCCGACGAGGTCGTACCCGGGCACGAACGGGAACGGCGGCTGGTCGTAGTACTTGCCGCGGCGCATCTGCTGTTCGGCGAAGGAGACGCCGCTCGCCTCGACGCGGACCAGGACCTGTCCGGCGGCGGGTGGGTTCAGGGGGCGTTCGCGGGCCTGCAGGCCCTCCGGCTCGACGATGCCGGGGAGCACGATCTCGGTGGCGGTGACGGACATGGGAACCTCCAGAAAGAGTGGTTGACCACTCACTAGCGTGGAACGGCGACGAGGCGGCGGCCGGAGCGAGAATCAGTGCCGCAGGCCGGTGTTCAGGGTGCGGGCCCAGGGAGCGTCGATCGCGTGGGCGCCCATCGTGACCACCTCGGTGCACAGGGCGCCCCGGGCGAAGAACTCCTGCAGCTGCTCGTCGGTGCCACCCGAGACGCTGCGGGCGTACTCGACGAGGCGGGCGTAGCCCTGCTGCACCGCGCGGCGCACCTCGGACACCGAGACCGCCGCGCACTGGGCGTGCATCTGCACCATGAGCAGGTGCTCATCCCGGATGAGCTCGGCATACGCGCCGCCCATGGCCCAGAGGACGGCCTCCGGCGAGCTGCCCGTCGCGGCCGCAGCGCCGGCCGCGAAGCTCTCCCGGATGCGGTCGAAGCACCGGCCGACCACCGCGGCGAACAGTGCCTCCTTGTCGGGGAAGAGCCGATACAGGTACGCCTGGGAGATGCCGGCCGCCTTCGCCACCTCGACGGTGGTGGTGCCGAAGTAGCCGCGCGCCGCGAACGCGCCGATGGCGGTGGACAGGACGTCCTCACGGCGGTCCTCGGCGGTGCCCAGGACCCGGGTTCCCCTCGCTGGTGACATGTGAGTAGTCAACCACACTATTGCGGTGACCGGCAACCGGCGGCTCCGCCCCGCGGACCTGACAGGTTCCACACATACGCTCGCGATGCTGCCTGGCGGAGGAATTCGCGTCAGGAAGGCAAGCCATGGCAACGAAACGCAGATCCCGGCACGCCGTCGTCATGATGGCCGCCGTCATGCTCGCCGGCACGGCGTGCTCGAGCGCAGAGTCCACGGGCGACAGCCCGCAGGTCGCCACGCTCGCCAGCACCGGCAGCACCCCGTCCGCGTCGGCCTCCGCCGCGGCGGCGCGCCCCCGGGAACGGCTCGACACCACACCCGAGGAGTTCGAGGCGATGCTCAAGCCGTACAACGAGTGCCTGCGCGAGCACGGGGCCAAGCCCAAGCAGGACTGGAAGAGGAACGAGCGGCCGACGACCCGCGTCATCAGCAAACTCGAGGCCGCGGACAAGATCTGCAACCCGCTGTACTACCCGCTGCCGCCCTGGGAGAAGGACCCGGCGAACCCGGAGGCCAAGGACTTCGCCCGGGACGTGGTGAAGTGCCTCAAGGAGAAGGGCATCCGGTACGTCGAGGTCGGCGACAACGGCCTCGACATCGCGCTCGGCGGCGACCAGAACGACCGCGAGTCCATCACCAAGGGACTGGATCTCGCGCCGGAGTGCGAACGGCAGATCGCCGCCAAACACAAGTGATCCGCCACCGCGGCGGCCCGCGCCGGGCCGCCGCGGTCACACCGTGGCCAGCGCCTCGGTCGGGGTCAGCCGGGACGCCCGGATCGACGGGTACATCCCGGCGAGGACCCCCACGACCACCGCCCCGGCGACCCCGGCGACCGCCGCGTTCACCGGCACGACGACCGGCCACCCGTGCCCCGCCGCGTACGCCGCCGTGCCCAGCAGCCCCAGCGCTGTCCCCGCCAGCCCGCCCAGCCCCGCCAGCGCCACCGACTCGGTGAGGAACTGACCGCGGATCTGACCCCGGCTGGCGCCCAGCGCCCGCCGCAGCCCGATCTCCGAGCGCCGCTCCAGCACCGAGATCACCATCGTGTTGGCCACGCCGATGCCGCCGACCAGCAGCGCGACCGCCGCCAGGGCCAGGAACAGGCTGGAGAACGCGCTCTCGGTGGCCCGCTTCGCGGCGAGCGCGTCCGACGGGCGGCTCACGATGACCTGGCCCGGCCGCTCCGGGTACACGGTCGCCGGCAGCACCGACCGGACCGCCTCGAGCTGCGCCTCCTCGGCCCGGATGTACAGCACGGTGGGGTGACCGTCGAAACGCAACTGGGTACGCGCCGACTCCCAGCCGACCAGCACCGACCGGTCCACGTCCGGCGACAGCGGCGTGGTGGCGAGGATGCCGACCACCGTGAACCACTTGTCGCCGATCATCACCTGCGGCGCCTCGCCGGCGGGCAACTCCGCGAAGCCGAGCCGGTCGGCGGCCACCGAGCCCAGGACCACCGCCGGGAACTTCTCGGTGGCCGGGTTCAGCCATCGGCCGTCGCGTACGTGTGCACCCAGCACGTCGAGCAGGTCCAGGCGGCTCGCCAGCACCGTGAGACCGGAACCGTCCTTCGGATCCGTACGGTCGTTGCGGCGTACCAAGGTATGGGTGTTCGCCACCGCGCTGGCCGCCGTGACCGGACCGATGCGCTGCACCATCGGCACCGCATGCTCCGGCAGCAGCGCCGGCGGATCCTGGTCCGGGGTGGGCATCACCTGCAGCAGGTTCGTGCCGAGCGCCGACAGCTCCTGCATGAGCGCGGCCTGGCTGGACGCCGGGATGCCGGTCACCACGATCATCGTGGCGATGCCGATCGAGATGCCCAGCGCCGACAGCGCCGCCCGCAGCCGCCGGGTACGGATCCCCAGCAGCCCCAGCCCGAGCAGGTCCAGCGGCGCCAGCCGGACCGGGCGGATTCCGATGCCCGTCACCGCGACACCACCGGTACGGCGGCCCGCGCGGTATCCGCCACCAGCCGCCCGTCGCGGATCTCGATGCGCCGCGGCAGCGACGCGGCGATGTCCCGGTCGTGGGTGATCAGGGCGATCGTGGTGCCCTCCGCGTGCAGCCGGTGCAGCAGGTCCAGCACGGCGTGGCCGGTGGCGGTGTCCAGCGCGCCGGTCGGCTCGTCGGCCAGCACCAGCGCGGGCCCGTTCACCAGCGCCCGCGCGATCGCGACCCGCTGGCGTTCCCCGCCGGACAGCTGCCGCGGCTGGTGCCCGGCACGGTGCGCGAGCCCGACCCGGGCCAGCGCCTCGTGCGCCAGGCGGCGCCGGTGCTTGCGGGGCACCCCCGCGTACAGCAGGCCGGTCGCCACATTCTCGGCGGCGCTCAGCCCGTCGGTGAGGTGGAACTGCTGGAACACGAAGCCGAGCAGCCGCCCGCGCAACGCCGACAGGTGCCGGTCGCCGAGGCGGGCGATGTCGTGCCCGGCCACCCGGACGGTCCCGGACGTCGGCCGGTCGAGCGTGCCCATCAGGTGCAGCAGCGTCGACTTGCCGGACCCGGACGGCCCCACGATGGCCAGCAGCTCGCCCGGCGCGATGTCCAGCGAGACCCCGGCCAGCGCGGTCACCCCGCCGGGATAGGTCATGGTGGCGTCGCGTACGGACAGCACGGGCGTCACACCGCTCACGAGGTGGTCACCACCTTGGTGCCCGGGCCCAGTCCGGCGCCCTCGACCTCCACCAGGCCCCGGGCGAACATGCCCGTCTCCACCGCCACAAGGCCGCCGTCCACCTGCACGGCGTACCCGCCCTCGCTGAGCGCGACCAGCGCACCCACCGGCGCGACCAGCACGTCCTCGTGGGTCTCCCCGGCGAACGCGACCTCGACGTCCGCGGAGTCGATGCGCTTGGCCTTCTCCGGATCGTCCAGCGTGACGGTGATGCTCAGCCGCGGCGGCCCGTCGCCGCCGTCGCCGTCCTGGGCCTTCAGCTCGGTGCCGACGGCGCTGACCGTTGCCTTCGCCGTCTGCTCGCCGGGCAGCGACACGGTGACCTTGTCACCCCGGTCGACGGCGCCGGCCTCGGCCGCGTCCGCCAGCACGGTGATCACCTTGTCGGTCGGCGTGACCGACAGCAGCGGGCCGTCGGCGGCCGCGCCCGGCTGCACGGCCACCGAGTCCACCCGGACCGGCCCGCGCTGCACCACCACGTCGCCGGGGCCGATCCTGCCGGTCTCGGGCATCCGGCCGTCATGCTGCCAGCGCTTGATCGCCGCGATCAGCGAGGCGGTCAGCACGCCCTCGCCGCTGCGCACCTTCACCGACTTCGGCGCGGGCTCTTTCTTCGCCGGATCAGCGGTCTTCTTCCCCGCGGCAGGCTTCGGCTCGGTCACCCACGACCCCGGCGAGGGCTGGTCGCCGATCGAGTACCCGAGAGCCCGCAGGTTCTTCACCACGATCCGGACGTCACGCCCCACCGTGTTGCGCACGCTCAACGGGCGGTACAGCGGCAGGCTGCCGTAGAAGAGCTGGACCGGCCGGTCGTCGACCCGGTACAGCTGGTGGCCGCGGGTCACCTTCGCACCCGGCTTCGGCAGCCACGTCACGACGCCCTCGCCGCCGCCGGTCACCGGGCGCGCGGCGCCGTAGCCGAGCGTGCCGGTCAGCGAGTCCGTGGTCGACAGGTCCTGCCGTTCCAGCTCGGCCGTCTCCACCGCGGGACCGGACTGCGGCACCTGCTCCCCCGCAGCGCGGTCCGGCCAGCGCAACGCGGCCACGACCCCGGCGGCCAGCAGCACCAGACCCACGGCGGCCGCGGCCCACCGGCGGCGGCTCCGCCGGGGCGGGGGGTCGTCGAACGCGCCCGGGGGCACGGTGATCCGCTCGGTCGGGGCCTCAGATGACATGCGGACCATCGTGGGCAGCGATCGTGAGGAAGTTGTTTGGATCGCCTGCGAACCATGGGCGTAGTCGCGCATCGCACCTATAGTCGCCGTCGTGTGTGCCCATGTGCTCGTGGCCGAGGACGACCGACGACAGGCCGAGGTGCTGCGGCGGTACCTGGAAGCCGAGGGTCACGCCGCCACCGTCGTGCACGACGGCCTGTCCGCCCTCGCCCAGGCCCGGCGTGAACCCCCCGACCTGCTCGTGCTGGACGTGATGATGCCCGGCCTCGACGGGCTCAACGTGTGCCGTACGCTGCGCCGCGAATCCGACGTGCTGGTGCTCATGCTCACCGCCCGCGCCACCGAGGACGACCTGCTGCTCGGCCTCGACCTCGGCGCCGACGACTACCTGACGAAGCCTTACAGCCCGCGCGAGCTCATGGCCCGCATCCGTACCCTTCTGCGCCGGGTCCGCAGCACCGCACCCGCCGCCGGGCCGCTCATCACGGTCGGCCCGATCACCGTCGACCCCGCCCGGCACCGCGTCCTCGCCGGCGGCGAACCGATCGAGTGCACGCCGGGCGAGTTCGCCATCCTCGAGGCCATGGCCCGCCAGCCCGGCCGCGTCTTCACCCGGGCCCAGCTGCTCACCCGCACCCGCGGCCTCGACCGCAACTCCACCGAGCGGACCATCGACGTGCACGTGATGAACCTGCGCCGCAAGATCGAGGCGGATCCACGCCGGCCCCAGCTCCTCGTCACGGTGTACGGCGTCGGCTACAAACTCACCGGCGGCGCGGAGTGACGCGCGGCCGCGTACCCCTGCACCGCAGCCTGGTGGGCCGCCTGCTGGCCACCTCGCTGCTCATCGCCGTAGCCGCGATCGTGGCGACCGCCTGGCTCGCCACGCAGTCCACCACCCGCGCCATCCGCCAGGAACAGGGCCGGTCCCTCGCCGACGACAAGAGCGTGTACGACATGCTCGTCGGGTACGCCGCCACCCACCGCGACTGGTCCGACGTCGGCACCGTGATCGTGCCCCGCGCAGCCAAGCTGGGCCGGCGCATCACGCTCACCACCGAGGACCGCGACATCATCGCCGACTCCGGCCCGGGACCGTCGCTGCGCACGGCCCGCCCGTCCGCGACCGTCGATCCGCTGCGCCTCGACCTGGGACTCACCGGCGGCACCGACCGCATCGACCCGCGGGCCGTCGGGCCGTACCGGCTCCCCAGCGAGGAACGCGGCATCGTGCGCCGGATGCTCGACTCGCAGCTCAAATGCATGGCCGACGGCCAGGTGGACGGCAAGATCGTCGATTCGCCCGGCGGCCGTCCCGTGGTCGAGGCGGTCTCGCTCGACCCGAAGAACATGACCGCCTACTGCGGCGACCGCGTCGGCGACATCATCACGAAGACCGAGGACCGGGCGCTGCGCGAGCTCGCCAAGCTGACCGCCCGGTGCCTCGACGTCGACGCGGACGACGTGTACATCTCCCGCCAGTTCCGCGTCTTCCCGCTCCGGGTCGGCGAGCCCAGCCCCGCCGCCGACACCGCGCAGATCCGCTCGTGCCTGCAGCAGGCCCGCGTACGGCAGCTGCGGCCGTACGTGGCCCCGCCGGCCCTGCTGTTCGTCACCGACCCCGACGACGGCGCGGACACCCCCGTGTTCACGCTGTCACGCGCCAACGCCATCCGCATCGCCTGGGTCACCGGCACGGTGCTGCTCGCCGCGGTCCTCGTCACGATCCTCATGGGCCGCCGCCTCGTCCGCCCGCTGCGCGCCCTCACCGACGCCGCGGCGCAACCGGTCGACGACCGCGCCCCCATGCCGGTGGCCGGCGACGACGAGATCGGCTACCTCGCCCGCGCCCTGAACGACCTCGCGGAACGCCGCGAACACGCCGAGGCCCAACGCCGCGCGATGGTCAGCGATGTGGCCCACGAGCTGCGTACGCCGCTGACGAACATCCGCAGCTGGCTCGAGGCGGCCCAGGACGGCCTCACCGCGCCCGGCCCGTCACTGCTCGACCTCCTGCACGAGGAGGCGCTGCTGCTGCAGCACATCATCGACGACCTGAGCGACCTGGCCGCCGCCGACGCGGGCAACCTGCGCGTCCACCCGGAGGCCGTCTACGCCGGCGACCTCATCACGCAGGTGGGCGAGGCCCACCGCAGCGCCGCGGCCCGGGCCCAGGTCAGACTGTCGGTGCACGTCGAGGGAGACCCGGAGGTGCAGGCGGATCCCGTACGCCTCCGTCAGATGGTCGGCAACCTCGTCTCCAACGCCATCCGCTACACCCCGCCCGGCGGCACCGTGACGGTCACGGCGACGGCCGACATGCAGGGCCTCACCGTCGCGGTCACGGACACCGGCGTGGGCATCGCGGCGGAAGACCTGCCGAGGATCTTCGACCGGTTCTGGCGCGCCGACAGCTCCCGGACCCGCGCCACGGGCGGCAGCGGGCTCGGCCTGCCGATCGCCCGCAAGCTGGCGGAGGCGCACGGCGGCACCATCACGGCGGCGAGCCGGCCCGGCCTGGGAACGACGATGACGGTGTGGCTCCCGGCGGCCCCGGCCCGCTCCCCCGCCGCCTCCCCAGCCTGACCCGCCGCGGCCGACGTGAGCGGTTGTCGCCGATGTCGCGCCCGTGTGCCGAAGCACACCGCGCATGCGGCATCCTAGGAACCTAGGTGCCAGGTTCGGGCTACTGCTTGCCGGGATGCGGCTTGCTGACATGCGGATTCTCGGAACGCGCCTTCCCGGGGTGCGTCTCGCCGGTGCGCGGGCTGCCAGGACGCGGCCTCCCGGAGTGCGGCTTGCCGGTGCGCCATCCAGGGGAATGCTGCCTCCCAGAATGCGGCTTGCCCGGCCGCGGCCGGCCGGACCGCGGAGTGCCGGTATGCGACCCGCCGGACGGCATCACCGAGGCGGCCGGCACCGGAGCAGCACTGGTGGTCACCACTGCCGGTGAAGGACTCACTCCGGAACCCGGCACGGTCGCCGGAGCGGCCGCGGCCGACGAGGGCGGGATGAACGAGACCGGCGAGGCGAACCGCTTCCCCCCGCCCCCGGACCCGCCGTACGCGCACCCGGCCAGCACCAGCACCACCACCCCCGCCGCCGCGCAGGTGGCAGCCAGCCGCAGGGCGGGACGGCCGGTCGGGGCGATGCGGGGCATGTCGGGTCTCCCGGGACGGTCGGCGGAGTCGATCTCCGCGCCGACGCTAGGGTGCCGGACGCGGGGGCGAATCCCCCGTTCGTGCCACCGTGTGACACATCACGGTCCGGAGCGGCGCGGGCAGCGGCAGCTCGAGGGGCCGCCCGCGTCAGCACGATCCCACCGGACCGGAAATGATCGAAAGCTGCCTGTCCGGGTCTTCCCGGATATTTCCGACGGACCGCCGCTGCGAGGATGGACGGGTCTCACCGCCGGACCCACGGGAGAGCCGCCATGCGATCCGCCCGTACCGCCGCGGCCCTCACCGCCGCCGTGCTGCTCGCCGCGTGCGGATCGAGGACCGAGTCGCCGCCCCCGGCCGCCGCGCCGACCACCGCCGCGAGCTCACACGCCGGGCACAGCGCCGCGTCGGCCGCCCCGCTGCGTACCGGGGAGCGGTTCGTCGATCTGGCCCTGCCGGAGGCGTACGAGCCGGCCGCCCCGCACGGTGGCACCGACGAGTACCGGTGTTTCCTCGTCGATCCGAAGCTGACCGAGCCGGCCTTCCTGACCGGCAGCCGGTTCCTGCCGCAGAACGCCGCCATCGTGCACCACGCGATCTTCTACCGGTTGAGCCGCGAGCAGGCGCGGTCGGCCGCCCAGGCCGATGCCGGTACGCCCGGCGAGGGCTGGACCTGTTTCGGCGACGCCGGCGTGCAGGGCGAGACCGCATGGGTGGCGCATTGGGCGCCCGGGGCCGGCGAGACGCTGATGCCGTCCGGGTTCGGCTTCGAGATGCCGCCGGGCAGCAACCTGGTCATGCAGGTGCACTACAACCTGCTGGGCGCCAAGGGCGGGGACACCGACCGGTCGGGCATCCGGATGCGCCTCGCGGACGGCGGGGCGCCGTTGACCCCGTTGCAGACGGCGCTGGCGTTCGCGCCGATCGAGTTGCCGTGCGAGCCGGGTGCGAGCGGCCCGCTGTGCGACCGGGCGGCGGCCGTGGCGGACGTCGGCGAGCGGTTCGGCGCCGGCTCGGCGGAGATGGTGTCCGGCCTGCAGGCGATGTGCAATCCCGGGAAGGCGCCGGTGCCCGGCGACACCCAGCACTGCGATCAGCCGGCCCGGGAGGCCGGGACCATCTACATGGCCGCGGGACACATGCATCTGCTGGGCCGGGCCATCAAGGTCGAGATCAATCCGGGTACGCCGGAGGCGCGGACGGTCGTCGACGTGCCGGCGTACGACTTCGACAACCAGGCGCTGGTGCCGCTGCCCGAACCGGTCACTGTGGAGCGCGGTGACACCGTACGCGTGACCTGCACCCACGACGCCACCCTGCGCAAGCAACTCCCCCAGCTGAAGACCCTGCCCCCGCGGTACGTCGTCTGGGGCGAGGGTACGAGCGACGAGATGTGCCTGGGCGTCATGGTGATGGCCCCGAAGAAGTGAGCGCTCAGTCCCGCGTGACGTCGAGCGCCTCGGCGTCACGTGGGACGACGAGCACCGACCCCACGGCCAGCGCGGCGGCGGCGACCCCGAGCAGCCCCAGTGCCGGCCGCAGCCCGCCCGTCGCCGCGCCCACGCCGGTGATGAGCACGGGCGCCAGGAACTCGCCGATGAACAGCGCGCCGGTCCACACCCCGGTGCCGCGGCCCCGCTGGTCGAAGGTGAGCCGGTTGAGCGCCCAGGTGAGCAGCGTGGGCAGCAGCAGGCCGGTGCCCGCGCCGGTCAGCACCGCCCCGATCGTGATCGCCGGCACCGATCCGGTGGCGGCGACGATGCCGAAGCCCGCGGCGGCCAGCCCGAACGCCACCGGCAGCAGCCGGCGCGGGCTGTGCCGGGACAGCTTCGCGAAGGAGCCGGCCGCGACGGCCGTCGCCAGCGACATGACGGCGCTCAGCCCGCCGATCGTCGCCGTGGAGCCGACGCCCGCGTCGGTGAGGACGAACGACAGCTCGACGATGAGCGCGTAGAACACCACGCCGCCGGCGAGCGTGACCAGGCAGGGCACGAGCAGGTGCCGCCAGGGCAGGGCGGGCAGTCGCTGTCCGGTGCGGGTCCGGCGCCGCGCGGGCTGCCACAACAGCAGGGCCATGGGTACGGCGAGCAGCGCCGCGGCCGCGTACAGCCAGAACGGGGTGCGCCAGCCCGCCGCCCCGAGCGCGCCGCCCAGGCCGAGGAACACGGTCGCCGACAGCGAGGCGACGAGCGTCTGCAGTCCGATGTAGCGGCTGCGGCGCGCGCCCGTCCAGTAGTCGCCGATCAGCGTGGTGCAGCAGGTCATGATGGCGGCCTCGCACAGCCCGACGAGGGCGCGGCTGGCGATGATCGCGCCGAGCGAGGCGAGGTACAGCGGGGCGGTGCCGAAGAGCGCGTACGCCACCATCGCGGCGATGAGCAGCCGTTTGCGGTCCACGGCGTCGGCCACGAACCCGGCGAACGGCGCGGTCAGTCCGATGAGCAGGGCCGGTACGGTCAGCACGACGGGCACCAGCACGCCGGCCCCGGGCGTACCGGCGAAATGGTCGGTCATCCGGGGCAGCACGGGCGCGATGAGCACGGCACCCAGCACCGACATGCAGCTGCCGGCGAGCAGCAGCACGAGCTGGGGCAGGCCGGCCCGGCGCCGGGCCGCGGGGGTGGCGGCCGGGGCGGGCAGGATCGTCTCGGACATGGGTGCCTTCCGACGCGGGGACGGTCGAGGCAGTGACCGCGGTCACATGCTTGGCCCGACTATCGGGGGCGACGCGGGAACGGCGGAAGCGAAAACCCGTGATGGCCGCTATCAGGCCGGTGGATGGCCGGCCGCGGTGAGGCGTCGTCCCGCCTCGGCCAGCACGCCGCGCAGCCAGGCGTGCGCCGGATCGGTGCGGTACATGGGATGCCACCAGAAGGCCTCGGCGAGCGGCACGACGTCGAACGGGCATGCGACGACCCGGATGTCGGCCACGGCGGCCATCCGGTGGGCCAGGTGCTCCTGCAGCAGCGCGATGCGGTTGGTGCCGGCCACGAGGAACGGCATCGGCAGGAAGCCGTCGACGACCACCTCGACCCGGGGCTCGACGCCGATCATGCGCAGCTGCTGCGTCGCCGGGGCGAACGCGGTGGGCCGGTTGTAGAGCACCACCCAGGGCAGGTCGCCGAGCTGCTCGAGGGTCAGTCCCGCGCCGATCGCCTCGTTGCCGGCGGACACGATGCAGACCCACCGGTCGGTGTACAGGTCGGTGTGCGGGATGTCGCTGAGGAAGCCGTGCGGCAGGATCAGCCCGTCGACGCCGCGCAGGGTGTCCACCGCGTGGTCGACCGCGTACGGCGTGGTCTGCTGCAGCCGCAGGCGGATCCCCGGCGCCCGTTCGGCGAGGAGGCCGGCCACCAGGGGTCCGAGCACGGCGGCGGCGTAGTCCGAGGTGACGACCGTGAACTCGCGCTCGATGGACGTGGGGTCGAACTCCGCGCTGACGTCGAACACCCGGCGTACCCCGGCGAGGGCCGGCGCCGTGCGGGCCGCGAGCTGCACGGCCAGCGGGGTCAGCTCGTAGCGGTTGCCGATCCGGTCCAGCAGGTCGTCGCCGAAATGGCGGCGCAGCCGGGCCAGCGCCGCGCTGACCGCGGGCTGGCTCGACCCGAGCTGCTGGGCCGCCCGGGTGACGTTGCGCTCGCGCAGCAGCACGTCGAGCGTGACCAGGAGGTTCAGGTCGAGATTGACCAGCACACGGTCGACGGCCACGCCGCCACCATAAACGCCATGGATGGGCGGCATCAACGAATCGCTCTTCCTGATGGACCGGGCGCGGCGCGACAGTGGTCCCAGTCACACGGACGAGCAAGGGAGACATCAATGCCCGCGGTCCGCTCCGTTCTCGTGGTCGGCGCCGGAGCGGCCGGCGCCGCGACCGCGATCCTTCTCGCCGACGGCGGCGTATCGGTCGACCTGATCGACATCCGGCCCGACGCCGGCGCCACCGGCTCCGGCATCACGCTGCAGGGCAACGCGCTGCGGGTGCTGCGCTCCCTGGGCGTCTGGGAGGAGGTCCGCTCGCAGGGGTACGCGTTCGACTCGCTCGGCCTGCGCGCCCCCGACCCGCACGGCACGCTCATCGCCGAGTTCGACGACCTCCGAACCGGCGGCCCGGATCTGCCGGCCACGGTGGGCATGTACCGGCCCGACCTGGCCCGCATCCTGATGACCCGGGCGGCGGCGGCCGGCGTGAAGGTCCGGTACGGCACCACGTACACGGCGCTGTCCCAGGACGACGCTGGTGTGGACGTCACGTTCGCCGACGGCTCGGCGGGCCGCTACGACCTCGTGGTGGGCGCCGACGGGATCCGCTCGTGGACGCGCCGGATGCTCGGCATCAACCTGGAGACGCACAGCGTGGGCATGGGCATCTGGCGTGCCTTCACCGCCCGGCCCGCAAGCGTCACGCGCACCGACCTGTACTACGGCGGCCGCTGCTACATCGCCGGCTACTGCCCGACCGGCGAGGACTCGCTGTACGCGTACCTGGTCGAGGACGCGCAGGACCGCAGCACGCTGTCCCCGCAGGAGGCCCTCGCGGTCATGCGCGACCTGGCGCAGGCGTACCACGGCCCCTGGGACGACATCCGGGAGACGCTGACCGACCCGGCGCGGGTCAACTACACGTGGTTCGAGAGCCACGTGCTGCCGCCGCCCTGGAACCGCGGCCGGGTCGTTCTGCTCGGCGATGCCGCGCACGCCTGCCCGCCCACCCTGGCGCAGGGCGCCGCGCAGGCCCTCGAGGACGCCGCCGTCCTCGCCGAGCTGCTGCTGGACGCCGGCACGCTCGGCGACCGGCTGTGGCAGGACTTCACCGACCGGCGCTTCGAGCGGACCGCCACGATCGTCGAGGCGTCCCTGCAGCTGTCGCGCTGGCTGCTCGACCACGAACGCGGCGACGTGCCCGGCCTGATGGCACGCACCGCGCACCTGCTGGCGACCCCGGCCTGAGGAGTGTCATGCACGAACGGCTCATCACCCACCTGCGGCACGTCGACCTGGCCGTGCCGGACTACGACCGGCAACTGGGCTTCTACACCACGATGTGGGGGCTGACCCCCGGGATCACCGACGGCGGGATCGCGTTCCTGGCCGCGGCCGGCTCGCCCGAGCAGTACTCGGTGCGGCTGCGCCGGGCGGACGAGAAGCGGCTCGACCTCGTCGCGTTCGGCGCCGCGTCGCCGTCCGACGTGGACGCGCTCGCCGAGCGCCTCGGCACCGGCGGGGTACGGCTCGTGGCCGAACCGGGCAAGCTCACGACGCCGGGCGGTGGCTACGGCTTCCGCTTCTTCGACAACGACGGGCGCACCGTCGAGGTGTCCAGCGACGTCGCCGTGCGTACGCATCGCAGGGTGGAGGCGGGCGAGTCCGTACCGGTCAAGCTCTCGCATGTGGTCCTCAACGCGCCGGAGCCGGAGGCGACCGTCGCGTTCTACCGCCGGCACCTCGGTTTCGCGTTGTCGGACACCCTCACGCACCCGCACATGGGCGAGATGATGTGGTTCCTGCGCACCAACCGCCACCACCACAGCCTGGCGATCGCCCGCTGCCCGCACGTCTCGCTGCACCACGCCTCGTTCGAGATGCGCGGCATCGACGAGTACATGCGTGGCACCGGACGGCTGCTGCGCGCCGGGGTGGAGAAGGTCTGGGGGCCTGGCCGGCACATGGCGGGCAACAACACCTTCAGCTACTTCCTCGACCCGCACGGCAACACGGTCGAGTACACCACCGAACTGGAACAGCTCGACGAGGACACCTGGCATCCGCACCTGTACGACATCACCGATCCGATGGTCAGCGACCAGTGGGGCACCGCGAACCCGATGACCGAGTTCGTCGCGAAGAAGTCGTTCAACGACCCCGACCGCGGCGTCTTCGTCGCCCCGCCGGTCTGATGCGGCTCGCCACCTTCGCGTACGGCGGCCGGCAGCGCTGCGGCGTCGTGGCGGGTGACGTGGTGCGCCCGTTCGCCACCGACGCCGATCTGCGGGCCGTCATCGCCGGTGGACCCGGCACACCGGCGCTGGAGGACGGCGTGCCGCTGGCGCACGTACGCCTGCGGCCGCCCCTGGTCCCCGCGTCCCTGCGCGATTTCGTCACCTTCGAGGAGCACGTCCGGGGCGTGCGGCGCAGCATCGACGGCGTCGGCGGCGTGCCGGAGGCCTGGTACGACGCCCCGACGTTCTACTTCAGCAACCCGCACACGATCCACGGCCCGGACGACGACATCCGCTTCCCCGCGGCCTCGGTCGCCCGCGACTTCGAGCTGGAGGTCGCCGCGGTGATCGGGCCGGGCGGCGGGATCTTCGGCTACACGATCCTCAACGACTGGTCGGCGAGGGACCTGCAGAGCCGCGAGATGCAGGTCGGCCTGGGGCCCGCCAAGGGCAAGGACTTCGCCGGCAGCCTCGGCCCGTGGATCGTCACCGCGGACGAGCTGGAGCCGTACCGCGACAGCGACGGCTTCCTCGACCTGTGGTGCACGGCGTCGGTGAACGGCGCCGAGGTCGGCCGGGACCTGCTGTCCAACATGGGCTGGACGTTCGAGACGCTCGCCGCGTACGCGGCCCGCGACAGCCGCCTGATCGCCGGGGACGTCCTCGGCTCCGGCACGGTCGGCAACGGCGGCTGCCTCGCCGAGCTGTGGGGACGCAACGGCCGGCAGGACCCGCCACCCCTGCGCGACGGCGATGTGGTGACGCTCGCCGTGCAGGGCATCGGCTCCCTGACCAACCGGGTGACCTCCGCCCCGCCGGGCCCGGCCCTGCCCGCGGTCCGCCGCCGCTCCCCCGAACTCTCGCGAAAGGACCTCGATGTTTGAGTACTTCCCCGGCAACTACGTGTGGAACCTGGGCGTGGTCGCCGCGCTGAACAGCGGCGGGCTCATCGACGAGGTCGACCGGGCGTGCCGGCCGATCCGCGACCTGGCCGCGCAGGGCTCGGACGTGGGCACCGCCGAGCTGATGGCGTCCTGGACCGCCGTCGTCGACGACCTGCAGGCCGGCGCCGAGGCCGACGAACGGGCGGGACGCCGCCGCTCCGCCGGGCAGAGGTACCTGCGCGCCACCAACTACCTCATCCAGGCCGAACGGATGCAGAGCGTGCACTCCCCCGGCCGCCGGGCGATCTACCAGCGCTGCCTCGACCTCATGCGGAAGACGTTCGACCTGATCGACCCGGCCACCACCCGCGTCGCCGTGCCGTTCGAGGGCGGCGAGCTTCCCGCGTACTTCACATCGGCCGGGCCGGGCGCGCCCTGCATCATCCTGTGGAACGGCCTGGACTCCACCAAGGAGCACATGTACGTCTCGGGCTTCCCGCAGGAACTGGCAGCCCGGGGCATCTCCACGCTCATGGTCGACTGCCCCGGCAGCGGCGAGGCGCTGCGCTTCGGCGGGCTGACCGCCCGTGTGGAGACCGAGGGCTGGGCCGCCGCCTGCGTCGACCACCTGCTGGCCCGCGGCGAGGTCGACCCCGCCCGGATCGGCCTGGTCGGCTGGTCGCTGGGCGGCTACTACGCCCCGCGGGCCGCGGCCTTCGAGAAACGGCTCGCGCTCTGCGTGGCGTGGGGCGCCAACCACGACTGGGGTACGGTCCAGAAGCGCCGCCTGGAACGCGAGGGCGAGCGCCCGGTCCCGCACTACTGGGACCACGTCCTGTGGGTGTGGGGCGAGACCGACCTCGGCACGTTCATCAAGAAGGCCGAGGCCGTGAACCTCGACGGGGTCGTCGAGCACATCACGGTTCCGTTCCTCATCGCGCACGGGGAGAACGACCGGCAGATCCCCCTCGCGTACGCGCACCGCTCGTACGAGCAGGCCGTCAACAGCCCGAAACGCGAGCTGCGCGTCTTCACCGCGGCCGAGGGCGGCGCCGAGCACATCGGCCTGGACCACCTGCCGCACGTCAGCGTCTTCATCGCCGACTGGATCGCCGGGGAGTTCGCGTGATCGACCGTACGGATCCCGAGGGAGCCGTCGCCGCGGCGGCGAAGCGCTGCTCCAACTGGGGACGCTGGGGCCCGGACGACGTCCGCGGCACGATGAACTACCTGACGGCGGAGAAGCGGCGGCAGGGCGCGGCGCTCGTCCGGCGCGGGGTGTCGTTCTCGCTGGCGCAGTCGTTCGACATGAACGGCCCGCAGAAGGGATGGCGGCGGCGTACCAACCCGGTGCACACCATGCTGGACACCGGCACCGACGCCGCTGCCGGCATCCAGGGCTTCCCGCACGGGATCGGCGGCGCGGACGACGTCATCGCCATGCCGCTGCAGTGCTCCACGCAGTGGGACGGGCTGGGCCACATCTTCGACCACGGCATCGCGTACAACGGCCGGCCCGCCGGGCAGGTGGTGACCAGCCTCGGCGACGCGGTGACGGGCATCGAGACGATCGCGGAGGTGGTGGCGGGCCGCGGGGTGCTGCTCGACGTGGGCCGCGCTCTCGGCAGGGACGGGGAGCTGCCGGACGGCTTCGCCATCACCGAGGAGCACCTGCGAGCCACCGTCGAGCGGCAGGGCCCGTCGGCCGCCGTCGGCCGCGGGGACCTGGTGCTCGTGCGCACCGGGCAGCTGGCCCGGGCACGCCGCGACGGGTGGGGAGACTACGCCGGCGGTCCGGCGCCGGGCCTGTCGTTCACCACGGCCGGCTGGCTGCACCGTACGGAGATCGCCGCGATCGCCACCGACACATGGGGTTTCGAGGTACGGCCGAACGAGTTCGACGACGCGTTCCAGCCCCTGCACCAGGTCGCCATCCCCCACATCGGACTGTTCCTCGGGGAGATGTGGGACCTCGACGCGCTCGCCGCCGACTGTGCCGCCGACGGCGTGTACGACTTCTGGCTGACCGCCGCGCCGCTGCCGGTCACGGGTGCCGTCGGCTCCCCGGTCAACCCGATAGCCGTCAAGTAATCACTGCTCAGAAGCCACTCGCTTGACACAGGAGCGCCTTGTGTAAACCATGTCCGCATGGACGTTGCCGAATCCGTGTGGCGCGACACCAAGCGGCCGCTGTGGCCCCTGGCGCTCGTGGTGCCGGCCCTGCCGTTCGCCGCCTGGGCCCTGGCCGCCACGACCGGCTCGGGCTGGGCGTGGTGGCTGACGCCGGTCGTGATCCTGGGCGTCATCCCGGTCATCGACCTGCTCGTCGGCGACGACCGCGCCAACCCGCCCGAGGACGCCGTCCCCGCGCTGCAGGCGTCGCCGTACTACCGGTGGATCACGTACCTCTTCCTGCCCGCGCAGTTCGCGGCGCTGGCGGTGTGCTGCGCGGCGTGGGTACGGGGGCCGGGCGTCGCCGGCGGCGCCGGGCTCGTCCTGACCGCGGGCCTGGTCAACGGCATCGCCATCAACACCGCGCACGAGCTGGGGCACAAGCGGGAGAGCGCCGAACGGTGGCTGTCGAAGATCGCGCTGGCGCCGACCGGGTACGGGCACTTCTTCGTCGAGCACAACCGCGGGCACCACGTCCGCGTCGCCACACCCGAGGATCCGGCCAGTTCCCGGCTCGGCGAGTCGTACTACCGCTTCTGGCCCCGGACGGTGCTGGGCAGCCTGCGCTCGGCGTGGCGGCTCGAGACGGCTTCTCCGTCCTGGAGGCGGTCAACTACCTCGAGCACTACGGCCTGCTCCGGCAACGCAACGCCGCCGGGCGCTACGAGAAGGTCGACGCGCGGCACAGCTGGAACAGCGACCGGCTGACCACCAACGTCTTCCTCTTCCAGCTGCAGCGGCACAGCGACCACCACGCGAACCCGCTACGCCGCTACCAGACGCTGCGGAGCTTCGACGTCTCCCCGCAACTGCCGGCCGGGTACGCGACGATGCTGCTCCTCGCGCTCGTGCCGCCCCTGTGGCGCCGCGTGATGGACCACCGGGTCCTGGCGCACTACGGCGGTGACGCCTCCCTGGCCAACACGGCCCCGCCCCTGTAACGGCGCCGTCTACGCTGGGCGGGCCATGACCTCAGCTTCCTCGTACCGGGAGGCGACCCGCGCCCGGCTCCGCGAGTCCCTCGTGGCCGCCGCGCGGGCCCTGACCGTCGCGCACGGGTGGGAGCACGTCCGGATGGCCGACGTGGCGAGCGCGGCGGGCGTCAGCCGGCAGACGGTCTACAACGAGTTCGAGGGCCGGCCGGGGCTGGCGGAGGCGCTGGCCACCGCCGAGATCCGGCACTTCGTCGCCGCGGTCCGCGAGCAGTTGTTCGCCCACGGCGCCGACGTCCGGGCGGCCGCGCACGCCGCCATCCTGCACACGTTGCGGGAGGCCGAGGCCAATCCCCTCGTCCGCGCGATCCTGACCAGCGCCCGCGGCGGCGCCGACGAGCTGTTCCCCTTCCTGACGACCCGTTCGGGGATCGTCCTGGAGGCTGCCGGCGCGGTCGTCGAGGAGTGGGCCGCCGCGCATCTCCCGGACGCCGACCCCGCCGTCGTCCACCTCGCCGCGGCGTCCATCATCCGCCTCACGGTCAGCCACATCGTGCTGCCGCTCGGCGATCCGGCCACCTCGGCCACCGCCCTGGCCGAGGTCTTCGTCCGCCTGATGCGATGATCCGGCACCGCGGTCCGGCGGCGGGAAATGCCGCGCCGAGACGCTGAACCGGTATATCCGCGAATTGTCCGATCCGTTCTGCCGTACTCGCGAGTAGCGATTTCTGAATGGTTACGAGCACCTGAGTGACGCCTTTGGGACAGTCGTTCCCCCGCTTTCCTGGGGTAGGGTCCGTCACGTTCATCGACGGTTCGATCATGCTGGGAAGAGGGGGCCGATGCGGCTCACGGGGGACCTCGCCGAGGTCGGCCCGTACCGGATCCTCGGCCGGCTCGGCGAGGGCGGCATGGGCACCGTCTACCTGGCCGCCGACCCGGGCGGCCGGGAGGTCGCCGTCAAGGTCGTCCGGCCGGACCTGGCGCTCGACGACCAGTTCCGGCGGCGGTTCCGCAGCGAGGTGAACCGGGCCCGGCAGGTGCCGCCGTTCTGCACGGCCGAGGTGCTGGACGCCGACCCGTACCACGACCCGCCGTACCTGGTGGTCGAGTACATCGACGGGCCGAGCCTCTACGAGGTGGTGCAGCGGCAGGGACCGCTGTCCCGGACGACCCTGCACAGCGTGGCCGTCGGCATCGCCACCGCGCTCACCGCCATCCACGGCGCCGGGGTCGTGCACCGCGACCTGAAGCCCGGCAACGTGCTGTTCGGGCTGGGCGGCATCAAGGTCATCGACTTCGGCATCGCCCGGGCGCTCGAGCCGACCAGCATGCACACGCGGACCAACCAGATGGTCGGCACGGTGTCGTACATGGCGCCGGAGCGCTTCGAACACGAGTCGGTGTCGCAGGTCGGCACGCCCGCCGACGTGTTCGCGTGGGGCGCCGTGGTGGCGTACGCGGGCACCGGCCGTACCCCGTTCGGCGCCGAGTCCCCCGCGGCCACCGCCGTGCGCATCATGACCCACCCGCCGGAGCTGTCCGGGCTGGACGAGCCGATGCGCGGCCTGGTGGCGCGGGCCCTCGCCAAGAACCCGGCGGACCGGCCGGGCACCCGCGAGCTGCTCGACGAGCTGCTCGCCACCGCACCCCAGCCGCAGACGACGTCCGGCACCTCCGCGCCGGTGAGCGCCGCACCCCCGGCGTCGATGCGCGGCACTCCGTTCCTGCGCGAGGTGGTCGAGGCGGCGGCGAGCCGGCGTCCCGTCGCGGCGGCGCCCGTCCAGCGGCCCATCCCGATGACCCCGCCACCGGCCGTCCGCCGCTCGGGGCCGCGCTGGGTGGGCGCCCTGCGGCGGTTCGAGGTGGCCGCGGCGGCCGCCGTGGTGCTCGCCGTCACGACCGCTGTCGTGGTGACCCTGCGCGCCACCGGCCAGCCGTCCGGGGCAGCGCCGGATCAGGCGGCGGACCGGCCGGCGACCGTGGCCACCGCCGCCCAGCCGCCGGCCGCTGCCGCGTCCACGCTCGCGGACCCCGGCGACGCCACTCCCCCGGCGCTGACCGGCCATCGCCGGGTCGCGCTGCGGCCGGTGGGCACGGACCTCGACCTCGGCGTGGCGGCCGGCGGACGTGTCGTCCCGGCCGGGTCGGCGGAACCCACAGAGTTCGTGCTCACCCCGGCGGCGGGGGCGTACCGGATCCGTACGGTCTCCGGGCGCTGCCTGACCGCCGGCCCGGCGGTGACCCTCGGGGCGTGCACCGGCGACGCCGCCCTGTTCACCGTCGACCCGGTGCGCGAGGACACGATCCTGCTCTCCCACGCCGGCACGGGGGTGGCGCGGTGGAGCGAGGACCGCGGCGCGATCGTGCTCGAGCGGCCGGGCGGCGGCACCGAGCCGACCGCCTTCACGCTCGTCGACCGCGGCCCCGCCTGACGCCCGCCGGGTTCACCCGCGGCGGCGCAGGCAGATGAGCTTGCCGCCCGCGTCGACCGCGACCACCTCCCAGCCGCGTTCCTCGAGCAGCTCGGCGGCCGACAGCAGGACGTCCACCCGCGGCAGGTCGCCGGGATGGACCTTCGCGTCGGCGAAGTACGAGGCGTGCGAGATCACCAGGTAGATGAGGCGGAACGGGTAGCCGTCCAGGACCACGCGGCCGGAGAGGACGTCGTCGGCCTCGAAGACCCGGGGCGGGCGGGGCAGCATCAGCGTTCCTCCCGCGCGCGGCAGTAGACGTCGCCCGAGTTCGCCTCGTGCGGCAGGGCGCGCAGGCGCTCCCCCAGCTCGCCGGCGGAGACCCAGTCCGGGACGAGGAAGCGCCGCTCGTCGCCCAGCGACAGCGTGAAGCCGTCGAAGCCCAGCTCCGTGGCCCGTTGCAGGCACCGGGCGGCGAGGTCGCGTTCGATCGTGGTGAACTCGAACGACAGCACCGGGATCGACCGGCTCAGCCCGGCGAGCACCCGGTCCTCGAAGCCCTCGACGTCGATCTTGGCGAAGGCGGGGACGCCGTACCGCTCGATGAGCAGGTCCATCGTGGTCGAGGCGACCTCGATCCGGCCGTCCCAGCGCTGGCCGTGCCAGCCGTCGGCGCCCGCGGCGGCCTCGATGAAGTGCGACGAGGCCGTGGAGACCGTCGGGTTGTCGCTGTTGACGTGCAATTCCAGGGTGCCCGGCTCGGCGCCGCACGCGGCGTGCACCAGCGACACCTCCGGCTCGTCGCCGTACAGCTCCTCCAGGACCCGCATGCAGGAGGGCTGCGGCTCCAGGGCGACCACCCGGGCGCCGAGCCGGCGGAAACAGGCGATGTGGTCGCCGACGTGCGCGCCGACGTCGAACACGAGGTCGCCGGGCCGCACGAAGCGCCCGTAGAACGCGTCCATGCTCGCCTCGCGGCGGGTGTCGCCGTAGTAGAAGTCCAGGGACCGGCGCAGCCCCGACAGCTCGGGGTCGGCCTTGAGTCGCGCCAGCACGGCGCCGCGGTCGGCGGCGGTCATGAGCCCACGAAGATGCAGAAGGGGTGGCCGGCCGGGTCGGCGTACACGTACAGCTGCTCGACGGGGTCGTCGCGGCGGTCGAGCAGGAGCGTGGCACCGAGGGCCAGCGCCCGTTCGTGCTGCGCGTCCAGCTCACCGACGTCGGGCACCGTGGTGTCGAGGTGCAGCTGCTGCGGCACGCGCGGGTCCGGCCAGGTCGCCGCGGGCAGCTCGCCGACCTGCTGGAACGCGAGCTGCCGGGCACCGTCGCCGCCGCGCAGCACGAGCCAGTCCTGACCCTTGTCCTCCTCGTCGCCGGGCCGGTACGTCAGCCCGAACATCTGCCGGTAGAACTCCGCCAGCCCGCGGACGTCCGTGGTGTCCAGCACGGTCTGCAGGATCTTCGGGTAGGTCGCCATGCCCCGAGCAAACCATGGATCATCGCCGCGCACCGCCCCGGGTCGCCGGGACGGCGTCAGGACGCGGCCCGCGGTCCCAGCAGCAGGCGCGTCGCCTCGACGGCCGGGTCGACGATGGTCCGCACGTCGCGGCCGTCCTCGACCGTGGCGGCGATCAGCTCGCGCAGCCCGCCGAGCAGGATGACGGCGGTCTGGTCCGACGGCGGCCGTACGCCCGCGGCCCGCAGTCGCGGCGTGTCGGTCAGCCGCTGGATGAGCACGACGAACGCGGCCATCGTCTCCCGCTGGACCTGCCGGGCGTGGCCCTGTCCGAGCGCCGGCACGTCGCGGATCCAGCTGAGCGTGATGGGCGGGTCGGCCTGGACGGCGGCGATCCAGCCCTCGATCGCCTGGCGTACCTGCAACTCCCACGCCGCGCCCGGGTCGACGCTCGCCGAGATGCGGGCGATCGTGCGCTCGTTGGTCTCGTACAGCAGGGCGACCAGGCACTCCTGGCGGTCGGTGAAGTGCGCGTAGAACGTACGCCGCGACGTGCGCGCCGCCCGCACGATGTCCGCCACCGTGGTGTCCGGGTAGCCGTGCCGGCGGATGCAGGCCGCCATCCCGTCGAGGAGGCGGCGGCGGAAGCCGGTGTCCGCGCCGGCCGGCACGTCGGTGGTCGTCACGGCCACAAAGCTATCGCCTGCACCCTTGTGCGGTGTCGGTACGCGGCCGTACCGTGGCCTGGTACGCCGGCGTACCAGCGGAGGTGAGCGATGACCGCGACCACCCTGAAGGCGGTCCTGCCCGACGGCCCCAGCAGTCCCCGCCTCGTGCAGGCGGTGCGGTTCGCGGCCGGGCGGCGCCGCACGATGCGCCGGCTGCGCGCGCGGTACGGCTCCGCGTTCACCGTCGACTCGCTCAACCTGGGCCGGATGGTGATGCTCGCCGACCCCGCCGAGGTGCGGGAGCTGTTCCAGACCGGCCCCGAGCTCGCCGACACCCCCGACGCCAACCTCGGCTCGGTGCTCGGGCCCGGCTCGCTGTTCGCGATCCGCGACGAGGAGCACCGGCAGCAGCGGCGGCTGCTCACGCCGCCGTTCCACGGGCGCCGGCTGCGGGCGTACGAATCGATGATCGAGGAGGAGACGCGGCGCGAGACGGCGTCCTGGCCGGAGGGCCGGCCGTTCCCCGTCATGCCGTCCACCATGCGCATCACGCTGAACGTGATCCTGCGCGCGGTGTTCGGCGCGGAGGGCGCCGACCGCGACGACCTGCGCGAACTGCTGCCCGCCATGGTGAAGCTCGGTTCGGTGCTGGCGGTGGTGCCCGCGGCGCGGGTCGAGCTGGGCGGTCACGGTCCGGGAGCGCGGTTCCGGCGCTACCGGCAGCGGTACGACGCGGCCGTCGACCGGCTCGTCGACCGGGCGGCCGCGGATCCCGGCCTCGCCGACCGTGACGACGTGCTGGCCATGCTGCTGCAGTCCCGCTACGACGACGGCTCGGCGATGAGCCGCAGCCAGATCGCCGACCAGCTGCTGACGCTGCTGGCGGCGGGCCACGAGACGACCGCCACGACGCTGGCGTGGGCGGTCGAGCGGCTGCGCCGCCACCCCGGGCTGCTGCACCGCCTGGTCGCCGAGGACGACGCCGGCGGCAGCGCGCTGCGCGAGGCCACCCTCATCGAGGTGCAGCGGGTCCGGCCCGTCGTCGAGATGACCTCCCGGCAGGTACGCGCGGACAGCCTGCGCATCGGCCGCTGGACGCTGCCCCGCGGCACCGTGGTCACGGCCTGCATCGCGCTGCTGCACGACGACGAGACGCTGTTCCCGCACCCGGAGGTGTTCGACCCCGACCGGTTCGTGGGCGCGCGGACCGACGCGGGCTGGATCCCGTTCGGCGGCGGCGTGCGCCGGTGCATCGGTGCCGCATTCGCAACCCTGGAGATGAATGTCGTCCTGCGCACGCTGCTGCGCGACTTCACGTTCGTCCCGACGGCGGAGCGACCGGAGCGCTCGCACAACCGCGGCATCGCCGTGGCGCCGGGCAAGGGCGGCCTCGCGGTGGTGCACCGCCGCTGGACCGTTCTTTCGAACATTAACGAACATCGATACTCGGACATTGACGCAAACGATCAGGCGGCGTAACTTCCGGTTGAAAGTCGACTTGCGTCAATGTCTGCCGTCCGGCCACCGCGCAGACGCCCGCTCCGCTTTCCCCTGCTAGGAGCACATCCCCATGCGCAGAGACCGATCACTCCTGCTCACCCTGGCCGCGACCCTGGCGCTCGTCGCCGGCATGCTGGCCGGCTTCCCCGGCGCCGCCTCGGCCGCCACCTCCCAGCCCTGCGACATCTACGGTTCGGCCGGCACCCCGTGCGTCGCCGCGCACAGCACCACCCGGGCGCTCTTCGGCGCGTACGCCGGCCCGCTCTACCAGCTGACCCGCGCCTCCGACCGGGCCACGCACGACGTGGGCCTGCTCGCGGCCGGCGGCTACGCGAACGCGGCCGACCACGACGCGTTCTGCAACGGCACCACCTGCAGCATCACCAAGATCTACGACCAGACCGCCCGGCACAACGACCTGACCGTCTCCCCGGCGGGCACGGCCGGCCCGGCGGACTACCCGGCCGACGCGAGCGAGATCGCCGTCACCGCGGGCGGCCACAAGGTGTACGGCATCTGGATCTCACCCCAGCACGGCTACCGGCGCACCGCGGGCTCCGGTGTCGCCGTCAACGGGCAGCCCGAGGGCATGTACATGGTCGCCAGCGGCACCCACGTCGGCTCCGACTGCTGCTTCGACTACGGCAACGCCGAGATCCAGGTCGCGGACACCGGCAACGGTCACATGGACGCGGTCAGCATCGCCACCACCTGCTACTTCCCGCCCTGCACCGGCTCGGGCCCGTGGGTGGAGGCGGACCTGGAGAACGGCATGTTCCAGGGCGCGAACGGCTCCAACACCGCGAACCTCGGCAACAGCAGCACGTACGTGACGGCGCTGCTGAAGAACAACGGGCAGACCACGTACGCGCTCAAGGGCGGCAACTCGCAGTCCGGCGGGCTGACCACGTGGTGGAACGGCGCCCTGCCCAACCGCGGCGGCTACATCCCGATGCACCAGGAAGGCTCGATCATCCTGGGCACCGGCGGCGACAACAGCAACCGCAACATGGGCACGTTCTTCGAAGGCGTCATGACGTCCGGCTACCCGACCGACGCCGCCGACAACGCGGTGCAGGCGAACATCGTCGCGGCCGGCTACTCCGGACAGACGAACGTGCCGAACGGCCCGCAGGGCACGATCGCCGCCCCTGGTGGCAAGTGCGTCGACGTGGCAGCCGACGACACCGGCGTCAACCTGGCCGCCGTCCAGCTGTGGGACTGCCAGGGCTACGCCGAGGACCAGCACTGGTCGCACTTCCCCGACAACACCTTGCGGACGCTCGGCCGCTGCCTCGACATCAACGGCAACGGCACGGCCAACAACACCCAGGTCGAGCTGTACGACTGCAACGGTGTCGGCGGCCAGAAGTGGGTGCAGCAGGCCGACGGCTCCCTGCGCAACCCGCAGTCCGGCCGCTGCCTCGACTCGCCCGGCGGAGCCACGGGCAACGGCACCCGCCTGCAGATCTACGACTGCAACGGCAGCGCGGCGCAGAAATTCGCGGTCACCGGCGGCGGCGTCACCACCGGCCCGGGCGGCAAATGCGTCGACGTGGCAGCCGACGACACCGGCGGTAACCTCGCCGCGGTCCAGCTCTGGGACTGCCAGAGCTACGCCGTCGACCAGCACTGGTTCCACAACGCGAACGGCTCCTTGCGTACGCTCGGCCGCTGCCTCGACATCAACGGCAACGGCACGGCCAACAACACCCAGGTCGAGCTGTACGACTGCAACGGCGTCGGCGGCCAGGTGTGGCAGCAACAGGCCGACGGCTCCCTGCGCAACCCGCAGTCCGGCCGCTGCCTGGACGCCCCGAACGGCGCCACGGGCAACGGAACCCGCCTGCAGATCTACGACTGCAACGGCAGCGCGGCGCAGAAGTTCGCGCTGAGCTGACCCGCTGACGGCACCGCCCCGGGCTCACCGGCGCGCCCCGGGCGGTGTTCAGCGGTCCCTCAGCAGCCGGGCGCGCAGCTGCACGGTCTCCGGTGACGGCGGCACGCCGAGCT
The DNA here is from genome assembly GCF_016464385.1 of Nucisporomicrobium flavum. Lineage (GTDB taxonomy): Bacteria > Actinomycetota > Actinomycetes > Mycobacteriales > Micromonosporaceae > Actinoplanes > Actinoplanes flavus_A. Next base: position 151,181 of record NZ_JADMLH010000005.1, read on the forward strand.
GGTCGCGCAGGAGCCCGGCGAGTTGCTCGTACTGCCGCACGGCCCGTCCCCGGTCGCCGAGCGCGGCGTGGCACCGCATGAGCCCGCGGTGCGCCGCCTCCAGCAACGGGTCGTGGGCCGCCAGCCGGGTGAACACCTCGATCGCCTCGCCGAAGCGGTGCTGTTTCGCGAGCAGGCCGCCCAGCGTGCGCAGCACGTACTCGTACTCGCGGCGCAGCTGCTCGCGGTGCGGCTCGGCCCAGGCGCCGGTAGGGACGTCGCTCAGGAAGTCGCCGGCGTACAGCCTCGCCGCGGCGGTGAGCGCGCCGATGTCCTCGGATTTGCGGGCCGCCGTACCGAAGTCGTCCACGTCGAAGTGGAGCGGAAGGACCGGCTCCAACCGGTAGGTGCCGCCGGCGTAGCGCACTCGCACCGCGTCACCGAGGGCGCGACGCAGGAGCTTCAGTCCCGTGTGGAAGCTGTTGCGCAGCTCGGTGCCCGCGGCGTCCGGCCACAGCGCCAGTCCGATCTCGGCCTTGGTGCTGCCGGGCCGGGTGAGCAGGTGGTAGAGCAGCTCCCGTGGCTTCGCGTACGTCCAGTCCGCCGCCCCCACCGTGCGGCCTGCCACCACGACCCGGGTGCGGCCCAGCGCCTGCACCACGACCTCCGCCGCGGACACGGCCACGGCGACCGGCGCGGCGACGACCGCGGGCGGGTCTGTCAACGCTTCCGCGACCGCCTCGTCCACCGTCCACGCCCGGGCCTGCGAGCAGGCTCGTTCCAGCTCGGCCGGGGCGAGCTGCGCGCGGACCGCCTGCCACCGCCGCTCGTGGCCGGCCCGCTCGCACGGCGGCAGCGGGGTGCCGAGGGTCTCGCGGAGGCTGTCCGCGGCCGCCAGCAGCCGGGCGCCGCCGGGCGGGTCGGTCCGCAGGCCCGCGAGCGCGTCCAGCACACTCGCCGTACGCCAGCGGTCGCCCAGCTCGTGGTGCACGCGCAGGCTGTCACGCAGCAGCCGGACCGCCTCCGTACGCTCGCCGCGCGCCGCCGCGATCATGCCCTGCTGGTCCCGCGCCCAGGCCGTCGCCTCCCGCAGCCCGAGCCGGTCGCCGATGGCCAGGCTCCGGTCCAGCAGCGACCACGCGGTGCCCGGATCCCCCCGATGGCGGGTGGCGGCGGCGAGGTCGATGAGCGCGCCGGCCAGCCCCTCGTCGTCGCCGAGCTCCCGGAAGCGGCGGACGGCGTCGGCGGACCACTCCACGGCCGCGTCGTGGTCGCCCTCCAGGCCGGCGGTGAAACCCATGGACTTGATGGCCCGGGCGGTACCGGCCGGGTCACCGCGGCGGCGGGCGATCGCGAGCACCTCCGCGTGGTGGCGGCGGGCGTCGGCGTACCGGCCCTGTTCGCGGGCGATGCTGGCGAGGCTCTGCACCGCGTCGGCCACGCCCCGGTCGTCGCCGGTGGCGGTGTGCAGGCGTCGTGCCTCGTCGAGGCGGGCCGTGGCCGGGGCGTACTCGCACTGCAGGAACTCCAGCGTGCCGAGCGCGGTGAGCGCCTTCGCCCGGGCGGCGGGAGCGGTGCTTCCGTCCAGGCCGGACACCGCGGCGGCCAGCCACTGCCGGCCCTCGGCGTACTGGCCGCTGAGCCGCCAGTAGCGGCCGAGCGCTCCGGCGAGGCGTACGCCCAGCCCGGGATCGTGGCCGCGGGACCAGGCCAGCGCCGCCCGCAGGTTGTCGCGGTCGCGGTGCAGCCGATCGAGCCACCCGGTCAGGCCGGCGCCGGCGAGCCCGCGCTCTCCGCGCTCGGCCAGCTCCAGCATGAAATGGGCGTGCCGGGTGCCGGTGATGCCGGCCTGCTCGCCCAGCCGGTCCGCCGCGTACTGGCGGACGACCTCGAGGAACCGGTACCGCTCCTCGCTCCCGTCGGTGCGCGCCTGCACGAGGGACTTTTCGACGAGCCGCGTCAGCAGTTGCAGCGTGTCCAGGGCCCCGGCGTCGTCGCCCGCGACGGCCGCCGCGGCGGCGAGGCCGAACCCGCCGCGGAAGACCGACAGCCGGGCGAACAGGTCCCGCTCGGCGGCCGGCAGCAGGTCGTGACTCCAGTCGAGGGTGGCGCGCAGCGTAGCCTGCCGTGGCGGGACGTCGCGCCCGGTGGTGACCAGCAGCGACACCGCGTCGTCGAGCCACCCGACGATGCGCGGCAGCGGCAGCACGCGCAGCCGCGCGGCGGCGAGCTCCAGGGCGAGCGGCATCCCGTCGAGCCTCCGGCACAGCCGGGCGACGTCGGCCGCGTTGGCGTCGGTCACCGCGAAGTCCGGCCGGACCAGCCGGGCCCGGTCGGTGAAGAGCTCCACGGCCGGGCTGACGGTGAGATCCGCGGCGCGCGGCGCGGCCGGCTCCGCGGGAACCGGCAGACCCTCCAGCCACCAGGTGCTCTCCCCCGCCGCGGCGAGCGGTTCCCGGCTCGTCGTCAGGATCCGCAACCGCGGGCAGGCGGCGAGCAGCTCACCGGCGAGCTCCGCGCAGCCCGCGACGAGGTGCTCGCAGTTGTCCAGCACCAGCAGGCCGTCCCGCTCGCGCAACCGCCGGGCCACCGCCTCCGCCGGGGACCGGCCGGGGACCTCGGCCACCCGGACCGCATCGGCCACCGTGGACCACAGCAGCGCCGGCCGGTCGAGCTGCGCGAGCGACACCCACCAGGTCACCGGCCCGCCCTCGGCCTCCAGCCGGTCGCGGACCGCGTGCGCCAGCCGGGTCTTGCCGCTGCCACCCGGGCCGACCACGCTCACCAGCCGGGTCGTGCGGACGGCGGCCGCCAGGGCGGCGGTCTCCGCCTCCCGCCCGACGAACCGGGTCAGCGGCGAGCCCGCACCGCGCGGTACGACGGCGGCGCAGGGCGGCGCGGCGGTGGACTCGACGGACATGCGGGCGGCTCCCGGGCCGGTGACGGCGGACCGGGCTCCAGGGTCGAGTCCCCCGCCGGGCCGGTCAAGGCGAATGTCGGCTACCCGGCGCCGCCCTGACCTGCGCTCCCCCGCGATTCCCCCCACGGCACCCCGCAGCGCCCCCCACGCCCGCGGCGCAGCATCGATGCGTCCCGGAGCTCCGATGCCCGGGCCGTTCACGAGGGAGAAACCACCGATGCGAACCAACCCGCTCCGCCGGCGCCTGCTCCAGTTCGCCGTGGCGGCGGCCGCCGTACCCGCCGCGCTGCTGCCGCTCACGGCCTCCCCGGCCGCCGCCACCACCGGCGCGGCCGCGGCCCCGACGTTCACGAAGATCGAGGGCGCCGCCGGCGACGCGGCGGGCCTGCAGCCCACCGTGGACGCGTACCGCGCCCTGCTGGGCGAGCCCAACAACGGCAGCACGCCGGGCAGCCAGCCGGCCGGCCGCCGCGAGATCAACTGGGACGGTACGCCGGACGCCCAGTCCGCACCCAACGCGCTGCCCCGCGACTTCTTCAACACCACCGTGCCCCGCGGCGCGGTGTTCTCCTCCGGCGCGGGCAACAGGTTCCAGGTGAGCGCCGACTCCGACAACCCGACCTGGACGCCCGTGCGCTTCGGCAACCTCAACAGCCAGTACCCGGGCATCTTCGCCACGTTCAGCCCGCAGCGGCTGTTCACGCCGATCGGCACCAACCAGATGAGCGTCCGGTTCTTCAGCCCCGGCACGACCACACCGGCCACGGTGAAGGGCTTCGGCGCCGTCTTCACCGACGTCGACAAGGCGGACACCACGAAGATCGAGCTGTACGACCGCTGGGGCGCCCGGCTGTGGTGGCACGCCGTACCGAAGGGCACGACCGCGTCCAAGAGCCTGTCGTTCCTGGGCGTCAAGACCAGCGCCGATGTCTACGAGGTCCGGATCACCACCGGGAACGCGCCGCTGAGCGCGACCAACACCGACACCTCGACGCGCGACGTGGTGGTCATGGACGACCTGCTGTACGGAGAGCCGCACCCGCTCTCCTGACCGGAACGGCACCGACGGGCGTGGGGGGGGGGGGGGGGGGGGGGGGCCCCCCGCCCACGCCGTCGCCGGGCGCGGACCAGCCGCTGCCTCAGCCCGGCCCGCGCAGCGCGTCGACCGGCTGCATGCCGGCCGCGCGCAAAGCGGGATACAGCCCCGCCAGCAGACCGACCGCCGCGCCGGCCACCGGTGCGGCGGCGGCGAGACCGGCGTCCAGGACCGGGGTCCACTGCCGGGCGACGCTGATGACCACGACGGCGACGATGCCCGCGCTGGCGCCGATGATGCCGCCGAGCAGGCCCACGACGGTGGATTCCAGCAGGAACTGGATGGCGATGTGGCGGCGGCGGGCGCCCAGGGCCCGGCGCAGGCCGATCTCCGCCGTGCGTTCCATGACCGTCACCAGGGTCACGTTGGCGATGCCGAGCGCACCGACGACCAGGGAGACCACGCCGAGGACGAGCAGCAGACCGCTGACGTCCTCGGCGACCCCGGTGCGCAGCTCGGCCGGGTCCGGCGGCGCCTGCACCCGGACGGCCGCGGGGTCGTCGGGGCTCAGCGCGATCGGGGCCTGGCCGGCGACGAGCGGGGCCGCGCCGAGGCTGGTGGTGACGATGACGGAGCTCGCCGGGCCGAGGTGCAGGGTGTCGTCGGCGGCGGTCCACGGCACGATCACCGCGCCGGTCAGGCCCTGCTGGTCGGCGCGGCGTACCGGGCCCAGCACGCCGACGACCGTGAACGGCACGCCCGCGACGAAGACCGCGGGCTGGTTGTCGATGCGGGTCACGCCGAGCAGCCGGGCCGCCTGCTCGCCGAGGACGGCGACCCGGTCCCGGCGGCGGATGTGGCCGTCGTCGAAGAAGCGGCCCAGGGAGATCTCGGTACGGGCGGCCGCGGGCAGCGCCGTGCTCGCCCCGAGCAGCGGCAGCGTACGGTCCAGCACCCGTTCCGGATCGCGGAGCGTGTTGGCGCGTACAGCCGGCTCCTGACCCGCGGGCGACTGCGAGTACGCGGCCACCGCCTCGACCCCGTTCAGCCTGGCCAGGTCGTCCAGGGCGGCCCACCGCACCGTGGGCGGCGAGTCCGGTCTCGCCGGCGGATTGACGTCCACGGTGATCTCGGTGGCCGTGACGGAGTCGAACCGCCCGGCGATCTGGTCGCCCGCCGTGGCGGAGACGCCGAGCGTGGTGACCAGCGTGCCGATGCCGAGCACCGTGCCCAGGATCGTCAGCGCCGTCCGCGCCGGCCGGGTGCCGATCCCCGCCAGCACCTCCCCGGCGAGATCGCGCAGGTCCATGGTCATCGCGCGCTCACCGCCGGCAGCTCCGCGGTCGGCGCGTCGAGCTCGCTCAGCCGGCCGTCGGTGATGCGGACGCGGCGGGCGGCCCGGGCGCTGACCGCCTCGTCATGGGTGATCACGACGAGCGTGGTGCCGCCGTCCCGCAGCTCGTCGAAGAGGTCGAGCACCGCGCCGGTGGTGACGCTGTCGAGGTTGCCGGTGGGCTCGTCGCACAGCAGCAGCGCCGGCTCGCCGATGAGTGCCCGCGCGATGGCCACGCGCTGGCGTTCACCGCCGGACAGCCGCCCGGGCCGGAAGTCGCGCCGGTGCCCCATCCCGACCCGGTCGAGCGCGGCGGCCGCCCGGGCCGCCCGCCCGGCGCGGGGCGCGCCCGTGTACACCTCGCCGAGCATGACGTTGTCCAGCACGTCCCGATGGGCCAGCAGATGGAACGCCTGGAAGACGAAGCCGATCCGGGATCCGCGCAGCGCGGTCCGGGCCGGGTCGGACAGGCCGGTCGTCTCCACGCCCTCCAGCGCGTACGTGCCGCAGTCCGGGCGGTCCAGCAGCCCGAGGAGGTTCAGCAGCGTGGACTTGCCGGATCCGGACGGCCCGACGATGCCGACGTAGTCACCGGCCGCCACCCGCAGGTCCACATTGGACAGAGCGGCGACGGGCGGGTCGCTCGCGAAGGTACGGCTCACGCCGCGCAGGGCGATGACGGCGCTCATCGGTTGCCCACCACGACCCGGTCCCCCGCCGTCAGCGTCTCCGCGCCGCCCGGGGTGACCTGCACGTACCCGCCGGTGGTCAGCCCGGCCTCGACCGGGACGTCGCGTACCTTCCCGGCGCCGTCCTGGACGCTGACCCGCGCCTGGCCGTCCGAGGCGGTGTAGACCGCGGCGACCGGCACGGCGAGGACGGCGTGGCCGGTGCCGCCCACCTTGATGGTGATCTTGACCGACTGCCCGGCCAGCGCCTTCAGCTTGGCGGGGTTGCGCGGCCTGAGCCGGATCGGCGTGCCCGCGGCGGCTGCCTCCTGCGACCCTTCGGCGCCCTCGTCCCCGGCCGCCGGGGTGCCGTCCGCCGACGCCCCGGCCGCGGGAACGGCGCCGGCCCCCATCGCGCTGAGCGTCGCCGGGAAGGTGGCGCCGGACGAATGCTCCAGCGTCGCCGGCATACCGGTGCGGACCAGGTCCGCGTCGTCGGTGGCGACGTCCCCGTTCACCACGAGGGCCGGGTCGGAGACCGTACCGATCACCCCGGACGCCGCGCCGCCCGCCTTGACCGTCACGGTTGTCAGGCGCACGGGCAGCCTGGGCAGGAACAGGACCTCGCCGCCGGCGATGCTGATGCCGTACGTCCTCCGGACGTCGGCCAGCTCCGCCTTGGCGTCGGCGAGCGCGGGACCGGTGGCGGAGCGTACGGCCTCCTCCAACCTGCGTACCTCCGCACGTTGCTCGCGGCTGGGTCCGACGGCCTCGTAGCCGCGTTTGTCGTACCAGCGCGCCACGGCGTCGAGGGCACGGCCGTCGAGCGGCCCCGACCGGGCGACACCGCGGCCCGGGAGCAGCCGCCGCAGGGCCGCGCGCAGCTGCTGGACGTCGTCGCCGCTGCTGCCGCGCCTCAGGATCCGGTACATGGGGACCGAGCCTTTGAAGACGAACACCGGGCGGCCGCTCACCTCCAGCAGCACGTCGCCCTCGCGCAGGGTACGGCCGGCCGCCGGCGCCTTGGTGACCAGCGGGGCGGCGACCGTGCCGTCCTCGGCGGCGGCCACCGAGCCGGTCAGCGTGAGCGGCTGCGGGGCCCCGTACGCGACAGTGCCCTGCGCCGTGACGGTCGCGGTGAGCGTGCGCCGCTCCACCGCCACGGTGATCAGCGACGCCGGTGGGGGCCGGTGCGCGGCCGCGGCATCGGCGGGCGAGCGCACCCGGGCGCCCACCAGCCATCCGGCCGCCCCGGCGGCGAGCGCCACCGCCGTGGTCACCGCGACCACCCGCGCCGGGCCGGGACGGGGCAGACCCAGCCGCACGGTCAGCCCCGACCGTTGCCGGCGACGACCACCGCCGCGTACTTGTTGCGGACCTGGATCGCGTAGTCCGTACGGCAGTCCAGGTCGGCCAGGGCGGCCTTGATCTCGACCTGCAGTCCCGCCTTGGCCTCGTCGGGGCTCAGCTTCTTGTCGCCCGCCACCGCGGCGGTGACGGCTCCGCCCACCGGCACCTTCCCGCCGTCGGGGCCGGTCTGCGCCGGGAGCCGGCCGTCGATGGCGGCCTCCGACATCGCCGCCTCGATCTCACCGGGCCGGGTCGTGGTCACCTTGTAGCCCTGTTCGCGCAGGCAGTCGGCGTACTCCTGCGCGGCGGCGACGACCTGCGGGTCGGTCTGGAAGGCCTCGTACGCGCGCTGCCCCTCCTTGGACGCGGCCTCGTCCTGCTGTGCGTCGCCGAGCACCTCGGTCGAAGCCTGCGCGGCGCAGCCCGGCTTCCAGGTGCTCTTCTTGCGGTCGGATCCGACCTTGGGGAACTCGCCGGAGCCGTTCAGCGCCTCGTCCCAGGCCTTCTGGCGGGCCGGATCGAGAGCGTCCCGGATGGGCGTGTTCGGGTTGTGACCGGTGGGCGGGGTGAGCACGGGATCGTTCGGGTAGACGAGCTTGGCGAGGACGCCGAATCCGTACTTCGCGCGGAACGCCCGCACGTCGTTCGGTGACTCCACGACGGACTGCGGCCCGGCGAACCGGCCGCGCGCATCGCTGGCGGCGGGCTCGACGTACGCCACGTACCGGAAGCCCTTCTTCTTCATGCAGTCGGCGGTCCGGTTCTCCACCTCCTGCAGCTTCGCGGCCCCCTCGGCCGCCGCGCCCGTGGCGCCCACGGCGCCCGGCGTGGCACCGGCCGCCTGCGAGCCGGCGTCGTTTCCACTACAGGCGGTGATCAGAGCAAGGCTGAGCACAGCCATGGGTACGAGCACACGTCGCATCGGGATCTCCTGGGGTGCCTGGGCCGTCCCGTGGTGGACGGCCACCCATAGAGGTGTCCCGGCCGCGAGGAGGTTGCACCGCCGGCGAAGAAAAGATCAGGCCGCCGGGAGCGTGAAGGTCAGGCACGCGCCGGGGCTGTGCGCCGCGTCGAGCCGGATGGTGCCGCCGTGGTGCTCGACGATCTTCTTGCAGATGGCCAGGCCGATGCCGGTGCCGGCGTACGCCTCCCGGGGGTGCAGCCGCTGGAAGATCACGAAGATCTTGTCGGCGAACTCGGGCGCGATGCCGATGCCGTTGTCCCTGACCGAGAACGTCCACCAGCCGTCCGCCTGCGCCGTCGCGATCTCGACCCGCGGGGCGCGCTCGGGATGCCGGAACTTCACCGCGTTGCCGAGCAGGTTCTGCCACAGCATGGTGAGCAGCGTCGGGTCGCCCACCACGGTGGGTAGCGGCGGGCGGGAGATCCGCGCCCCGGACTCCTCGATGCTCAGGGCCAGGGTGTGCTCCACGCCGTCGAGCACCTCGTCGAGGTCCACGGGGCGGCTGGCGTCGTACAGGCGGCCGATGCGCGAGAAGGTGAGCAGGTCGTTGATGAGCTGCTGCATGCGCGTGGCGCCGTCGACCGCGAAGGTGATGTACTGCTGCGCCCGGTCGTCGAGGGAACCGGCGTACCGGCGCTGCAGCATCTGGCAGAACGATGCGACCTTGCGCAGCGGCTCCTGCAGGTCGTGCGAGGCGACGTACGCGAACTGCTCCAGGTCGGTGTTCAGCCGGTGCAGCTCGACCTGCCGCTGTTCCAGCTCCTCCCGGGCCCGCTGGCTGGCGTCCAGCCCGTCGACGAGCCGGCGGCGCATCGCCTCGACGTCCCCGGCGAGGCGGGCCAGGTCCGCCGGGCCGCCCGGGGCCAGCCGGTGGTGGAAGTCCCCGCCGGCCACCTGCCGCACGGCCGAGCCGAGCTGGGTCAGCGGCCGCAGCACCACCACCCGCAGCAGCACGGCGACGACCCCGATGAGCAGCAGCAGCGCCAGGACCAGCCCGATGAAGACGCCGTCGCGGACCCGTCGGGTCGCGGCGAGGTCCTGCCGGGCGGCGCCCTGCAGGCCGGACAGCCGTCCCTCCAGGGCGGCGACCCCGGTGCTCACGGACTCGAAAGCCGCGAGGTTGCGCGCCACCGGACCGGCCGGATCCGCGGCCGCCCCGGCACGCCGGGTCTCGACGAGCGGGCCGGCGACGGTGGTACGCCACTCCCGGGCCTGCTCCTCGACCACGGCGACCTGCGCCACGGCGTCCGGTTCGGCGCCGAGCAGCTCCCGCAGCCGGGTGAGCACCTGCCGCTCCTGTGCCTGGCTGTCGGCGTACGAATCCAGAAAGGCCTGATCCCCGCTGAGCAGGAAGCCGCGCACGTCGGCGGCCTGGTCGGCCAGCGCGGCGCCGAGCTGCACCGTGGCCTTGCCGGCCGGGGCGATCCGGTCGCTGAGCCGGTTCGACACGGCGGCCGTCCGGGACAGCGCGGCGGCGCCGATCACCGTTCCGGCGACGATCAGGACGACCATGGCGAGCAGGACCGTCGCGAACCAGCGCTGCGTGGTCCACGACGCCCGCCCGCGCCGCCGGCCGGGCCCGCCCTGAACCGGGTCAGTGTCGATCACGCCAGCACGGTACGCGAAGCATCGCGCGGGCGGAGAGCCCCCGCGCGCGGGACCTAAGCCCCTGGGACGGCACGGGCGAACGGGGACAGACTCGACGCAGGAAGCTGACGCGAGGAGGCGGCCGTGCCCGGAGATCTGCAGACCACGCCGGCCGGTGTCCTCGGGTTGTCCTCCGCCGAGGCCGCGGGCCGTCTCGCGCAGGATGGCCCCAACTCGCTGCCCGCCCACCCGCGGGTGCCGGTGTGGCGCCGGGTGCTCGCCCAGCTGCGCGACCCGCTCATCATCGTGCTGCTCGTCGCGATCGCGCTGACCGTGGCCACCGGCGACTGGACCGACGCGGCCGTCATCGCCCTGGTCATCGTCGTCAACACCGGCGTCGGGGTGGTGCAGGAGGTCAAGGCCGACCAGGCCATCACCGCCCTGGCCACGATGACCGCGCCCGAGGCCCGGGTGCTGCGCGACGGGGAGCAGCGGCTCGTCCCCGCCGCCGACGTCGTCGCCGGTGACCTGCTCGTGCTGGCCGAGGGCGACATCGTGCCCGCCGACGCCACGGTCGTCGAGGCCGCGGCGCTGCTGGTCGACGAGTCCGCGCTCACCGGCGAGTCCGTACCGGTCGACAAGGCCGCCGCAGGCGACGGCCGGGACACCGCCGATCAGGTCTCCTCCGGCACGGTGGTCGTCCGCGGACGCGCCCGGGCCGTGGTCACCGCCACCGGCACCGCCAGCGCGATGGGCCGCATCGCCGGGCTGATGGCCACCGGCTCCGGCCTGACCCCGCTGCAGCGCCGCCTGGTCGGCGTGGGCCGGGCGCTCGCCGTCGCCGCCGTCGTGCTGTGCACCGTGGTGCTGGCGCTCGGACTGGCCCGCGGCGAGTCGCTCGAGCTCATGGTGGTCACCGCGATCAGCCTGGTGGTGGCCGCCGTACCGGAGTCGCTGCCGGCCGTGGTCACGCTGGCCCTGGCGCTGGGCGCCCGCCGGATGGCCGCCCGGCACGCGCTGATCCGCCGCCTGCCCGCGGTCGAGACGCTCGGCTCGGTCACCGTCATCGCCACCGACAAGACCGGCACCCTCACCGAGGGGCGCATGGTTGCCCGCCGGCTGTGGACGCCGGCCGGCGAGGCCGAGATCGACGGCCACGGGTACGCCCCGCACGGCACCGTGCACCGCGACGGTCAGCAGGTCACGGCCGGAGCCGCCGCCGACCTGGACGAGCTGCTCACCGCCGCCGCCCTCTGCACCGACGCCACGCTGCGCGCCCCCGACGAGCCCGGCGCCGACTGGACCGCGATCGGCGACCCCACCGAGGCGGCGCTGCTGGCTGCCGCCGGCCGGCTCGGGCTCGACCCGGCCGCCCTCGAGCTCAGCCTGCCGCGCATCGGCGAACTGCCGTTCGACAGCGTCCGGAAACGCATGACCACCGTCCACCGGCTGCCCGGCGGCGGCACCCGGATCATCTGCAAGGGCGCGCCGGAGGTGCTGCTGCACTCCGGGTACCTCGCTGATCCGGACGACGCGGTCCTGGCTGCCACCACGGCGGCGGACACGCTGGCCGCCGACGGCTACCGGGTGCTGGCCGTCACCCGGGCCGACCACGACAGCGCCCCGGCACCGGGCGACTGGGAACGCGGCCTTCGGCTGCTCGGCCTCATCGGCATCCGTGACCCCGCCCGGCCCTCGGCCGCCGCGACCATCGCCGCCTGCCGGAGCGCCGGCATCACCCCGGTGCTGATCACGGGCGACCATCCCGCGACCGCCCGGGCCGTGGCGGCCGAGGTCGGCATCATCGCGTCCGACGGCGACGTCGTCGACTGCCGTGAGCCCGCGGACACCGAACGGATGCGGCACGCGCGCGTGTTCGCCCGCGCGACTCCCGAACAGAAGGTCGACATCGTCACCGCCCGCCGGGAGGCCGGCGACATCGTGGCGATGACCGGCGACGGCGTCAATGACGGGCCCGCGCTGCGCCGCGCCGACATCGGCGTCGCCATGGGGCTGCGCGGCACCGAGGTCGCCCGGCAGGCCGCCGACCTGGTCCTGGCCGACGACGAGCTGGCCACCGTCGTGGCCGCCGCCGAGGAGGGCCGGCGCGTGTACGCCAACATCCGCCGCTTCCTGCTCTACGGGCTGTCCGGGGGCGCCGCCGAGATCGCCGTCATGCTGGCCGGCCCCTTCCTCGGCCTGCCGCTGGTGCTGCTGCCCGCCCAGATCCTGTGGGTCAACCTGCTCACCCACGGCCTGCCCGGCGTGGCCCTGGGCAGCGAACCGGCCCCGCCCGACGTCATGGGCCGCCCGCCGCGCCCGCCCGCCGAGTCGGTGCTCGGCGCGGGCCTGTGGCAGCGCATCCTCCGCGTCGGCGCGGTTATCGCCGCCGTCACGCTCGGCATCGCGGTCTGGGCGCACGCCACCGACCGGCCGTGGCAGAGCATGGCCTTCTTCGCGCTCGGCGCCACCCAGCTGGCCGTCGCGCTGGGCTCCCGGGCCCGCCCCGGCTCCCGCGCCAACCCGATGCTGCTGGTCGCGGTCGCGGCGGCGCTCGGCCTGCAGTTCGCCGCGCTGTACGTACCGTTCCTCGCCGGCCTGCTGAGCACCGAACCGGTGGCGCTCACGGACCTGCTGGTCATCTGCGCCCTGTCCAGCCTGGGGTACGCCGCAATCCGCCTCGACCGGGTCGTGCACACCGGAAAACCACGGCCCTCCGGACCGTGACACCGGACTCGCCCCGGATCAAGCAGGTGGTGCAGCCCGCTCCGGGGTGTGGATGCACCACGTCGAGCTGTAGGAACCGGGCCAGGTCGACGCCGAGGCGGCGGACTGGCTCGAGGCCGCCTACTCCCATCCGGTTCACCATGGCGAACAGTAAAGGCCGCTGCCCCCCATGCGCTCGGCCGTGCTGAACACCGGCATCCTGCTAACCTACCTGCCAACCAGTTGGATTGGCAGGATCATTGGCGGGATGTGAGCCACGATGAACACGGATGAGCTTGCGGAGATCGTCGAGAATCTCCGTGTTCTGGGGAGCGACGTCACCGACATCGAGGTCAAGAAGGCGGCAGCAGGCGGGCTGCCGAAGAGCCTGCGGGAGACCCTCTCGGCTTTCTCCAATACACGCGGCGGAGTTCTCCTCCTCGGCCTAGACGAGACTGCCGGATTCGCGCCGGCGGAGCTGGGGAACCCGGCCAAGCTAGCCTCGGACCTGGCCTCGCTCTGCAGCAACGACATGGATCCGCCGTTGCGGCCGCACATCCAGATCCTCGCTTTCGAGGGCGTCCAGCTCGTCGTGGCGGAGATCCCCGAACTCCCCCGCGAACAGAAGCCGTGCTTCTACCGCGGCTCCGGCCTCGCCAAAGGCGCCTACACCCGCGTGCACGACGGCGACCGGCAACTGTCCAGCTACGAAGTGCAGATGATGCTGTCCGCCCGAGGACAGCCGAAAGACGACCTCGAGCCGGTTGCCGGAGTCGGCCTCGACGCCCTCGACCAGCACCTGGTCTCCGCGATGGTGCTTCGCTTGCGCAACAGCCGGCCCTATGCCTATCGAGACCTGGGCACGGAAGAGATTCTGCGCCGCACAAAGATCCTCATTGCCAATCCGGGCACCTCCACCGACGAGGTCTCGATCGGCGGCCTCTTGGCCCTGGGAAGCTATCCGCAGGAGCATTTCCCTCAGCTCATGCTCACCGTCGTCCACTACCCCACCGACAACGGTCCCGACGAACAGACCGGCGTGCGGTTCCTCGACAACGTCGCTGTCGAAGGACCGATTCCCGTCATGGTCCGCGACGCTCTCGCCGCGCTGCGCCGCAACATGTCACGCCGCTCGATCACCACCGGCGCGGGTCGACAGGACATCTGGGAGTACCCCGAAACCGCGCTGCGTGAAGCGGTGGTCAACGCGCTGGTCCACCGCGATCTCTCCGCCGCCTCCCGTGGCGCCCAGGTCCAGGTGGAGATGTTCCCCAACCGCCTGGTGATCCGAAACCCAGGCGGGCTCTACGGCCCGGTCACTCTGGAGAACCTCGGTGAGGAAGGCGCCACTTCCTCCCGCAACGCGACTCTGCTGCGCATCCTCGAAGACGTACCGATTCCCGGCGAGGACCGGACTGTCTGCGAGAACAGAGGTTCCGGCATCCGAGCCATGTTGAACTCCCTGCGCCGAGCCGGCATGAGCGCGCCCGCTTTCGACGACCGCATTTCCTCGTTCGTGGTGACCTTTCCCAACCACGCTCTCCTCAACGACGACGTCGTCCAATGGATTGGGAGCCTCGGCCAGGAAGGGCTCACCAACAGCCAGTGCATGGCCCTCGGCGTGCTGCACGCCGGCGCCGCCCTCGACAACGCCACGTACCGGAAACTGACCGGCCTCGACTCTCGGAAGGCCACCGCGGAGCTGCAGAACCTCGTCGCCCGTGAGCTCATCCAGCAGGTGGGTACCCGCAGATGGGCTCGCTACAGCCTCGCCCCGCTACTCAACCCGGGCGACACCCACACCCGCGCACAACGCCACGCACCTGCCGACCGGCGTCCGGAGATTCTCCAAGCGCTCGGCACCACGACGGCCTCCCGCGCCGAACTTGCCCACCGAACCGGGCTCTCCGATCAGACAGTCCGCCGTTGGTTGACCATCCTGCGCAGCGAAGGACAAATCGAAGCCACCGAGAAGTCGACCGCGAGCAAACACACCAAATACCGGAGGACTGGCACACCCGACACCCCATGAATACCTTGATCCGAAGACGCCGGCCTGGTCTTCCGGGTACGGAACGGTCGCGGCACGGTTGCCGGACATACGACCCTCACCTCGCGCGCCTCGATGACCGACAAGGCTGTCGAATGGCCGAGGAGAGATCTGAGGTGAAGATCGGTGCGACGGCGGCGCTTCTCTCGTGTGGCCTGTCCGGCTGCGCCGCCATGGGCGGCGCCACGGCGCTGCCGACCGCCGCGACCCTCGGCGCCTCGCCGGCGCCTCCGCTGCCGGTGATCGTCGCCGTGACCCCGAAGCCGCGCACCCCGCACCCTCGGTGAGCAACACGGGCACGGCATGGCCGGCGATGCTGGCCTCACTGTCCGGCTATGGACAGTGGCTGCTGGCCAACCCGGATCCGGCAAAGGTGGAGACCATCGCGGCACCCGGCTGCGACGGGGATGAGCACGAGAGCGGGGACGGCGGCGACGGCGGCGAGGACGCGCTGGTCGCCGAGGGGATCAGCGTCTCCTGCGACTGACGGCACATCCGCACCGGGTTCCGGGCGTACCGGCCGGCCGGCCCGCCTAGGCTGGCCGGATGACGTGGCTGGACGTGATCGGCTGGACGGGTTCGGCGCTGCTGGTGTGGTCGCTGCTGCAGAGCCGGCTTCTGCGGCTGCGCGCCCTCAACCTGGTCGGCTGCCTGGTGCTCATCGGCTTCAACGCGGCGCTGGGCGTGTGGCCCATGGTGGGCCTCAACGTGGTGCTGACGATCATCAACGTCTGGTACCTGGCCCGGATGGTGACCAGCCGGCACGACGAGCGGGCGTACCGGGTGGTGGAGGTGAATCCCGGCGGGGACATGCTGCGGCACGTACTGGAGCTGCACCACGACGACATCGTGCGGTTCAACCCCGGCTTCCGTCCGGAGGCCGGCGAGGGGCGGGCCGCGTACCTGATCGTCAACGGCGACGAGATCGTCGGGGTGGTGCTGTTCCGGCCGGAGGCGGGCGTCGCGCGGGTCGAACTGGACTACGTGACCCAGCGGTACAGGGACTTCACCCCGGGCGAATTCGTGTACCGGCGCAGCCACCTGTTCACCGACCGCGCCTGCCGTACGGTCGTGACGCCGCCCGGCATGCTGGCGCCGTACTACGACCGGCTCGGCTTCCGCCGCGAGGATGAGTCCTACGTTCTCGACCTCGCCGGGCGCTGAGGGGGCCACGGCAGCCAGGCGGCGTTGCCCAGCTCCGGCTCGTACGCCTCCATCCGGCGCAGCAGGATCCCCTCGCGCAGCCCCCACGGGCAGATCCGCACCGCCTCCACGTTGAGCCCGCGCATCACCTCGTAGCCCACGACCGCCCCCGCGAGGATCTGCCGGGCCCGGTGCGCCGACACCCCGGGCAGCCGCTGCCGTTCGGCGGAGGACAGCCCGGCCAGCCGCTCGATCACCGGCCGCAGCGCCCGGCGCCGCAACCGCCGGGTGACGAACGGGCCGTGCCGCAGCGGGGCGGCCCCGGTGAGGCGGGCCAGCTGCTGGAACGTCTTCGACGCCGCGACCGCGGTGCGCGGCGACTCCCAGGATCCGCGGGCGGCGATGCGGCGTACCTGCTCGCGGACGTGCCGGCGCAGCTCGCGCAGCGCCTGCTCGCTCGGCGGGTCGCCGTCGCGCAGGAACTCGCGGGTCAGCCGCCCGGCACCCAGCGGCAGCGACAGCGCCGACTCGGGCAGCCGGTCCCGGCCGAAAGCCACCTCCAGCGTGCCGCCGCCGATGTCCAGCAGCAGCATCGGCCCGGCGCTCCACCCCAGCCACCGCCGCGCCGCGAGGAACGTCAGCTGCGCCTCCTCCAGCCCGGACAGCGTGCCGAGCCGGATCCCGCTGCCCTTCTCGACCTCGGCCAGGACATGATCGCGGTTGGGCGCATCCCGCACGCTGGCTGTGGCGTACGCGAAAAGCCCGTCGACACCCGCACGCCCCATCTCCCCGGCCGCCGCGGCGACGGCCCGCACCAGCCGCCGCCGCCCGCCCGCCGCGATGGTGCCGTCCGGGCCGAGCCGCTCGGCGAGCCGGGTCCGCAGCTTCCACGTGTGCACCGGCAGCGGCAGCCCACCCCCGGCCTCGCTGACCAGCAGGTTCACCGTGTTGGAGCCGACGTCGAGAACGGCGAGGCGCATACGTTCCGTCACCTGCCCACCACCGCGGCTTCCGCGAGCTCCTCCAGCTGCCGGGTCACGGTCTCCAGCGGCGCGGTCGCGTCGAGCTCCGCCGTGGCCGTGGCCCGCAGCAGCGGCTCGACCGACTCGAGGTGTTCCAGGATGGCGGCGCGTTCCCGCTCGGTCTTGCCGTACGGGTTCCCGGTGCGCGCCGCGACCCGGGCCAGCAGGACGTCGGCCGGCGCGCTCAGCAGCACGACCGCGTCGAACCCGGGGTAGAACGCGCCCTGGTTGCTTCTGCAGCCGGCCACGAACAGGTGGCCCGGTGCGGGAGCGCTCAGCAGCGCGGTCATCGCGTCCTCGCGCCAGATCCAGTCGCGGGTGCCGTCGGGCAGGGTCGTCCACCGGCTCCACTCGCCGGTGTCCGTGTCGACCGTGCGGTGCCCGCGCCCGGCCAGCGCGTGCAGGGCGCTCGACTTGCCGGTCCCGGACATGCCGGTGATCAGAACCTTCGCCACCCGGCCAGCGTACGGCCGGGTCAGGCCCCGGCCCGCCGCCATCCGGGCGGCAGACCGGTGAGCTCCCCCGCGTCTGCTTCGGCCGTGATTCGCAGCGTCGCCGGGCCGAGCCGCAGACCGGACACCGTCACCTCACCCCACGACGCCGGCAGCCGCGGGGTCAGTCCCACCGTGCGGCGCGGCACGTCCGGTTCCAGGCCGAGCGCCGCCCGGACCAGGAGCAGCGGTGCGGCCGCCGCCCAGGCCTGCGGTGAGCAGGATGTCGGGTACGGCACCGGCGGCGAGAACTCGTCGCGGCCGAAACCGCAGTACAGCTCGGGGAGGCGGGCGCCGAACGCGGCCGCCGCGTCGAGGACGCCGGCGGCCAGGCGGTGGGCGAGCTCGGCAGCCCCGGGTACGTGCGCGTAGCGCATCAGTCCCGCCACGGCGATCGCGGTGTCGTGCGGCCACACCGAGCCGTTGTGGTAGCTCATGGGGTCGTACGCGCCCATGGCCCGGGACATCGTGCGCAGCCCGTACCCGGTGTCCATGTCGGGGCTGGACAGCCGCGCGACGAGCGTCTCGGCGTGGGCGTCGGTCGCGATGCCGGTCCACAGGGCGTGGGCCGCGTTGCTGGTGAGCGCGTCCACCGGCCGCTTGACGCCGTCCAGGGCGAGGGCGTACCAGCCGCGCCCGGGCAGCCAGAACGCGTCGGCGAAGGACTCGCGCAGGCGGGCCGCCCGGTCCCGGCAGGCGGCGGCGCGGCCGGGGTCAGCGAACGCGTCCGCGAGCTCGGCACGGCCCAGCAACGCCGCATGCACGTACGCCTGGACCTCGCACAGGGCGATCGGCGTGCGCGCCGGGCAGCCGTCGGCGAAGCTGACCGCGTCCGCGCTGTCCTTCCAGCCCTGGTTGATCAGGCCGTGACCGGCGGAGCGTTCGTACTCGACGAAGCCGTCGCCGTCGCGGTCGCCGTACCCGTCGATCCATTGCAGGGCCGCGTCGGCGGCCGGCAGCAGCTCACGGACCACCGCCTCGGGTGCGCCCCACCGCCAGGCCTCCGCGAGCAGCATGACGAACAGGGGCGTCGCGTCGGCGGTGCCGTAGTAGCGGCTGCCGCCGAGCGTGCGGTCGTTGTCCGGGCCGAGGCGCAGCTCGTGCAGGATCCGGCCGGGCTGTTCCTCGGTCGCCGGGTCGATGGTGCGGCCCTGCGTCGCGGCGAGCGCCTGCAGGGTGCCCACGGCGAGCGACAGGTCGAGCGGCAGCGTCATCCAGGCGGTGAGCAGGCTGTCGCGGCCGAAAAGGGTCATGTACCAGGGTGCGCCGGCGGCCACGAACGGCCGCCCGGTGCGCGGGTCCGGCGCCTGCAACGCGCCCAGGTCGTCTTCGGTACGCCGCAGCGCCGCGGCGAGCCCCGGGTCCGCGGCGTCGATCCGGGCGACCGCCGTCCGCCAGGCGCGCAACCGCCGTCCGGCCCCGCTGTCGCTGGCCGGCTTGCCGCGCTCGAAGCCCGGGGTGATCCACCGGCCGCCGACCATCGCCTCGACGACGATCTCGGTGTGCCACGACCCGCGTGCGGGCACAGCGACGTGCCAGGTCAGCCGGCCCGGCTCGAGGAGCGGGTCGCCGGAGGCCGTCACGCGTACGCCCCGCCCGGCGTCGGACCGTGAGGTGAGCCGCAGCTCCCCGTCGCCGGCCGCGGTGTCGGCGGCGCCGGACCCGCCCCGGCCGTCCTTCACGGCGAACAGGTCGGCGAAGTCGGCGGCGACGGTCAGCGTCAGCTCGCACTCGACGGCCGTCCGGCCCAGGTTGCGGACGGTGAGGACCTCCCGGAGCCCGTCGTCGACCAGGCGTTCGCGGACGAGCAGCAGCCCGCTGCCGCCCGGGCCGCGGAGCACGAACCGGCCCGCGTACGCCTCCGGGGCCTGGGCGGCCAGGGCCTCGGGACGGCCGTCGCCGAGCCGCAGCTGCCAGCCCGAGAGCAGCCGGGCGTCGCGGACGAACAGGCCGTGCGCGCTGCCCGGTGCGATGTCGCCCCAGCGGTCCGACAGGCAGAAGACCGGGCCCGAGAACAGGGTCACCGCCGCATCGGCCGTCGCCGGCTCGCCCGCGTTGAGGGGGCCGCTCGCCGCTGTCATGCCTCGTATCGTGCGCCCGGCGAGCCGTCCCGGGCCACTCCGTCGCGGGCGGGTCCCAGATGGCTGCGTTCGCCGTCGTGGTCGAGGATGCAGAGGACCTCCGCCGGGCCGTCCTCGGCGCCGAACGCGTGCGGGACCATCGTGGAGAACTCCGCGGCCTCGCCGGCCCGGACCCGGATGGTGCGCTCGCCGAGGCGCAGCACGACCGTGCCGGACAGCACGGTGAACCAGTCGCGGCCCGGGTGCACCCGCAGGTCGGTGGGGACCGGCCGGGTGATCCGCAGCTTGGCCACCGTGACGCCGTGCGGGGCACCCTCGCGCGACAACAGCCAGGTGGTCATGCCGCGCGCGTCGTCGCGGTGCGGGCGGATCACCACGTCGCCGTCGTCGCCGGATTCGACCAGCTGGTCGAGCGTGGTGCCGAGCGCGCGGGCGAGCGGGGCGAGCTGGTCGAGGGCGATCCGCCGGTGACCGGTCTCGATCCGGCTGAGGGTGGAGGGGCTCAGGTAGCTGCGCGCCGCGAGCTCGTCCAGCGACCAGCCGCGGGCCACCCGCAGCCCGCGGATGCGCTGCCGGACGAGCGAGTCCAGATCACCGTCTTGCTTCATACGCAAGATGCTATGCCGTACGCGCAAGCTTTGGGTACGGTCGGCGCATGGCACATTCTCATCTGGCGGAGATGCTGGACCTGGACGCCGAGGTCCTGCAGGAATACCACCGCGACGTCATCACCTGGGCCGGATCGCTGGTCCCCGCCCGTCCCCGCATCATCGACCTCGGAGCCGGCACGGGCACCGGCAGCCTCGCGCTGGCCCGGCACCTCCCCGACGCCGAGGTGACCGCGGTCGACGTCGACGACGAGATGCTGGAGCACCTGCGGCACCGCGCCGACGAACTGGGCCTCGGCGACCGGGTCCGCACGGTTCAGGCCGACCTGGACCAGCCATGGCCCGACCTCGGCCCCGCGGACCTCGTGTGGGCGTCGGCGTCGCTGCACCACATGGCCGACCCCGGCAACACCCTCGCCCAGGCGCTGGCGACGCTGCGCCCGGGCGGCGTGATGCTGGCGACCGAGCTCGACTCGTTCCCGCTGTTCCTCACCGGTACGGCCGACGCCGGCCTGGAGGAACGGGCCCACGCCGCGCTCGCGGCACTGCGCGACGAGGCGGGCCTGCACATGCACGAGGACTGGGGCGACCGGCTGGCCAAGGCCGGCTTCGCCGTCGAGGAGGAGCGGCGCGCCGACATCGACCTGCGGCCCCCGCTGCCCCCGGCGGCCGGCCGGTACGCGCAGGTCTCGCTGGGCCGCATGGCGCCCCGCCTCGAGGGCCGGCTCGACCCGGCCGACCTCGCGGCCCTGGAAGCCCTCGCGGCCGGGGTGGCGGACCGCGACGACCTCACCGTTCGCACGACCAGGACGGTCTGGCTGGGCCGCCGCCCCGTGGCCTGAGTACAGCATCTGCTGTACTGTCGGCCGGGTGGAGACGCTGACGCCCGGGCAAGTCCTTGCCCGCTTCGGGCACGCCCTGTCCGACCCGACCCGGGCCCGGCTCCTGCTCGCGCTGCGCGAGGCGCCCGGCTACCCGGCCGAGCTGGCCGCCCTGCTCGGCACCACCCGGCAGAACCTGTCCAACCACCTGGCCTGCCTGCGCGGCTGCGGCCTGGTGGCGGCGGTCCCCGAGGGGCGCCGCACCCGGTACGAGCTGGCCGACGGCCGCATCGGCCACGCGCTCGGCGACCTGCTGGGGATCGTGCTGGCGGTGGACCCGGCGGCGTGCCCGCAGGCGCCGGCGAAGGGCTGCTGCTGATGAGCCTGCCGCTGATCTCTCCCGTCGCCGGGCCCGCGCCGGCCCGGCGTGCCGTCCTCACCCGGCGGGTACGGCTGCTGGTCGCCACCACCATCGGCTACAACCTCGTCGAGGCGGGGGTGGCACTGGCCGCCGGAGCCCTCGCCTCCTCCGCCGCGCTGGTCGGGTTCGGCCTCGACTCGCTCGTCGAGGTGTCGTCCGCGGCCGCGGTGGCGTGGCAGTTCGCGGGCCGCGACCCCGAGGCCCGGGAGCGCACCGCGCTACGGCTCATCGCGCTGTCGTTCTTCGCGCTGGCCGCGTACGTCACCGTGCACTCGGGACTGTCGCTCGCCGGTCGCGCCGAGCCCGGCGCCTCCCCCGCGGGCCTGGTGCTGACCGCCGTGTCGCTCGCCGTCATGCCGGCCCTGTCGTACGCCCAGCGCCGCACCGGCCGCGAGCTCGGATCCCGCAGCGCGGTCGCCGACTCGCGGCAGACGCTGCTGTGTACGTACCTGTCGGCCGTGGTGCTGCTCGGCCTCGGGCTCAACAGCGTGCTGGGCTGGTGGTGGGCGGATCCGGTGGCCGCGCTCGTCGTCGCCGCCGTCGCGGTCAAAGAGGGACGCGAGGCCTGGCGGGGCGACGCGTGCTGCGCGACGGGCTGTCACGCCGGGAGCCCGGCGTAGCGGAGCACCTCCCCGAGCAGCCGCCGGGTCGGCTCGTCGCGCAGCGAGTAGAACACGTTGCGGCCGCGCCGCCGGCGGCGGATCAGCCCCGCGTCGAGCAGGAACCGCAGGTGGTGCGCCACGGCGGTGGGGTCGGCCGGGACCACCTCGGTCAGTGCGCCCGGGGTGCGCTCGCCGGCGGTCAGCGCCACGAGGATCCGCAGCCGGTGCTCGTACGCCATCCCGCGCAGCACCGCGACGGCACGTTCCAGCACCGGCTCCTCGTCGGCTCTCACGACTCGGCCGCCCGCGGGCGCAGGAGGACGGGCATCCGGGCGAGCAGTGCGGACAGCAGCAGGATCGCCGTCGCGGCCAGGGCGATGGCGGCGCCCGCCGCGACGTTCCAGCGGCTGGAGGCGTACAGACCGATCAGGCCGGCCGTGACGCCGAAGGCGGTGGCGAGGGCCGTCATGACGGGCAGGCGGGAGCTCCAGAACCGGGCCGCGGCGGCCGGGGCGACGATCAACGCCAGCGCGAGGATCGTGCCGACGGCCGGCACGATCGTCACCACCGCCACCTGGATCGTCAGCAGCAGCACCAGGTCCCAGGCGCCCGTCGCGAAGCCGGCGGCCCGCGCCCCGGCCGGGTCGAAGCCGGTGAACAGCAGCGGCCGGGCGCACGCCGTCAGCACCGCGGCGACCACGGCCAGCACCGCGGCGGTGGTGACGAGGTCGCCGGGGCCGACCGTGAGGATCGAGCCGACGAGGAACGACGACAGGTCCCGGCTGAACCCGTTCTGCGTGGCGACCAGCGCCGCGCCGAGCGCGAACCCGCCCGACAGCATCACCCCGGTGGCGGCGGCCGCGTCCTGGCCCCGGCGGCGGCTGAGGGCGGCCACGCCCACGGCGATCACCGCCCCGGCGGCCACCCCGCCGGCGTAGATGGAGACACCGGCGATGCTGGCCGCCACGACGCCGGGGAAGGTGGCGTGGGTCAGCGCCATCGTGAAGAACGACAGCCGGCGCAGCACCACGTGCACGCCGACCAGCGCGGCGAGCGCCCCGGCGAGGACGACCTCGGCGACGGCGCGGTGCAGCGCGTCATCCCACCAGTTCATGCGGGGACGTCCTTCCAGTCCGGGCCGGCCGGTGCCGCCGGCGGCGGAGCAGGCCGACCGGCAGCAACGCCAGGTACGCCAGCACGAGCAGCAGCACGACGGCGGAGGCGGAGGTCAGCACGACACCGTGCCCGACGGACGCGGTCCAGCTCACGAGCAGTCCGGCGTAGCCCGCGGCCGCGATCAGCCCGGTGCCGGCGAGGGCCATGAGGGCCGGCCGTACGGTCACCATGCGCGCCGCCGCGGCCGGCACGATGAGCAGGGCCACGACGAGGATCGTGCCCACCGCGCGTACGGCCGCGACCACCACCAGGGCGACGATGAGGTTGAGCCACAGGTCCAGCAGCCCGATCCGGAAGCCGGCCGCCGCCGCGCCGGCTGGGTCGAACGCCCGGAACAGCAGCGGCCGGGCGGCGGCGAGCAGCATCGCGAGGATGACGACGACCAGGACGGCGGTCTCGGCGAGCTGCCGCGGGGTCACCGTCAGCAGGCGTCCGAAGAGGAAGGACGTCAGATCCGAGGTGTACGAGGACCGGCGCGACACCAGCACAACGCCGGCCGAGAACATCGCGGTGAGCACCACGGCCGTCGAGGCGTCATCGGTGAGCGCGCCCGCGCGGGTGAGCAGGGTCAGCGCCACGGCGGTCGCCACGGTCGCGACGAGGGCGCCGGTGACCAGCCCCTCGGCACCGCCGGCCACGAAGCCGATGACGACCCCGGGGAAGACCGTGTGGGTCAGCGCGTCGGACACGAACGACAGCCGGCGCACGAACACGAAGACGCTGACCGGCCCGCAGATCAGCGCCAGCAGGGCCAGCTCGGCCAGCGCCCGCGTCATGAACGGGACGGCGAACGGCTCGGTCACGGCTCCACCAGCACCGTACGGCCGTCGGCCAGGTCGACCGCGTGGCCGCCGTACGCCCGGCGCAGCGGCCCGGCGACCAGCGTCTCCGCCGGCGGCCCGACCGCCCACTGCCGGCCGTTGAGCAGGCACACGAGGTCGGCGAGGTCCCGGGCGACGGCCAGGTCGTGGGTGCTGAGCACCAGCGCGGTCCCGGCGGCGCTCAGCTCCCGCAGCACCGCCAGGATCGCCTCCTGGCTGACCGCGTCCACGCCGTTGAAGGGTTCGTCGAGCAGCAGCAGCCGCGGCTCGGCGGCGATCGCCCGGGCGAGCAGGACCCGTTGGCGCTGCCCGCCGGAGAGCACCCCGAACGGGACGCGCCCCCGGCCGGCCAGCCCCACCCGGTCCAGGGCCTCGCGTACGGCCTGCCGGTCGGCCGCCCGGGCGGGCCGCCACCAGCCGATGCGGCGGTAGCGGCCCATCATGACGACCTGCGCGGCGGTCACCGGGAAATCGGTGTCCAGCGCGCCGGTCTGCGGCACGTACCCGGTCTCGCCGCGCGCCTGCTCGGGCGTGCGGCCGAGCACCGTCGCCGTCCCGCCGAGCACCGGTACGAGCCCCAGCACCGACTTGATCAGCGTGGACTTGCCGGCGCCGTTGGGCCCGACGAGCGCGAGCCGCTGCCCGGCGCGCAGGTCCAGGTCGACATCGGTGAGCACGGGTACGCCCCGGTAGCCGGCCTGGACACCGGCGTACCGCAGGACCGCGCCGGGCGACTCAGCCACCGAGGGCCGCGACGATGACCTCGGTGTTGTGCCGCTCGGCGCCCAGGTACGTGCCCTCCGGGGTGCCGGGCGCGCCGAGGCTGTCGCCGTACAGGGCGTCGTCGCCGGCGACGACCTTGACGCCGGCCTGCCGCGCGATGGCCTCGGCGGTCCTGGGCGGCAGCGAGCTCTCGGTGAAGATCGCCCTGGTGCCGGTCGACTTGATCTTCGCGACCAGGTCGGCGAGCTGCTGCGCGGACAGCTCGGCGGAGGTGTCCAGGCTGGGGATCACCGAGCCGACGAACTGCAGCCGGTAGCGCTCGACGTAGTAGCCGAACGCGTCGTGGTTGGTGACCAGCTTGCGCTGTGCTGCGGGGATCTTCGCGAACGCGGCCTCGGCGTCGGCGTCGAGCTTGTCGAGCTGGCCCGAGTAGCCGGCGAGGTTCTTGGCGAAGTCGGCGGCGCGCGCGGGGTCGGCGGCGGCAAGCCTCTTCTCGATGTTCGTCACCATGATCTTCGCGTTGCGGGGGTCGTGCCAGATGTGCGGGTCGTGCTCGCCGCCCTCGCCGTCGCGCAGCGTCACGCCCCGGCTCGAGTCGACGACCGTGCCACCGAAGCCGGCCGCCTCGATGGTGCGGTCCAGCCATTCCTCCAGCCCCACGCCGTTCTTCACGACCAGCTTCGCGGCGCCGATGGCCTGCAGGTCGGCCGGGGTCGGCTCGTAGTCGTGCGGGTCCACGTTCGGCTTGATGATCTGGGTGACCGCGACATCGGCGCCACCGATGGTGCGGACGAAGTCGGCGACCTCCGGGGTCGTGGCGACCACGGCCAGCCGGGCGCCGGGCGACGCGCTCGCGGCGCCGGCGGCCTCGTCACCGGAGCCGCAACCGCCGAGAAGGGCGAGGGCCGCGGCGGCCGCCACGGCGACGAGCGTGCGTTGTGGGTTCACGTCAGTACTCCGTTCCGTCAGTGCCGGAACGGTAATCGTTTTCAATAACCATCGTCTAATGCCGACGTGACGATGTGTGCCGGTCCGGGCCCCGCGACGGCGGCCAGCGCGGCGTGCCGGCCGCAGCGCCAGATGACGCCCGCCTCCGCGAACCCGGCCGCGCCCGCGGCGGCGGCGTGCCAGGCGGCGCTCGCGGTGAACTCGGCCGGCGCCCGGTCCCGCAGCACCACGGCGCGGGACCGGACGAGAGAACGCAGGTCGTCCGCCTCCGCGATCCCGTTCCACCACTGCGCCCAGGCGAGCTCGGCGGCGGCCTCCCCGGCGCCGGGATCCAGCGCGCGCATCAGCGACGGCAGGCCGTCGTCCGGCATCAGGTCGGCGACGATCAGCACACCGCCCGGGGCCAGGCAGCGGCGGGCGTGCGCGTACACGGCCCGGGCCCGCTCGGCGGGCAGGTAGTGCAGGGTCATGACGACCGTGATGAGGTCGTGGCCGCCCCCGGCGAGCGCCGTCCAGCCCGCCGAGGCGAGGTCACCGTCCAGCACGGACACCCGGCCCGGCAGCGCGGACCGGGCGAGGGCCAGCAGGACGGGGTCGAGGTCCAGCAGCGACACGGCGGCCGACGGCCAGCGCCGGGCCATCCGCTCGGCGAGCACGCCGGGTCCGCCGCCGAGGTCGAGGACGCGCCGCGGCGGGCCGCCGCCGAGCGCCTCGGCCGCGGCGTGGACGACCTCCTCCAGCGCGGTCATCCCCGGCACGAACGAGCCCATCACGGCGTCCCAGGCGGCCCGGCGGGCCGCGGTCAGGGACTGGTCGAGAGCGGCGGTGGAGAACATCAGCACACGATAACGGGAACCATTTCCGATAGGGCCGTCCGGCGCACCGTCACCGGAGGCGATCGAGGCCGGCGAGCACCGTCAGCAGCCGGTCCACCTCCTCGACGGAGTTGTGGACGTGCAGGCTCACCCGTACGGATGCCGTCTTCTCGCCCTGCTCCCCCTGGCAGTGACCGTCCGCGCGGACCAGGAGACCCTCGGCGGCCAGGATGAAGCCGAGATCCTGGGAACCGATGTCGCGGTGCCGGAACGACACGATGCCGTGCCGCTGCTGCACCGGGGAGTCCACGGCGAGGCTCTGCCGGCACCCCAGCACCTCGTAGGCCGGCAGCCCGCGCAGCCCGTCGGTGAGCCGGGCGGCCAGCGCCCTCGTCCATCGCGCGATCCGGTCCACGCCGGCGTCGTCCAGCCAGTCGAGGGCCGCGCCCAGGCTGACGATGCCGCTGGTGTTGGGCGAACCGCGCCAGCCGCCGGGCGCGAACGCCGGGCCCCGGGCGTTGCGCGCCCAGACCGCGCCGGTGCCGGGCAGGGCCATCGCCTTGTGGCCGGAGAACACCACGAAATCGACGTCGAGCTCCGCCGTGGACAACGGCACGTGCCCGACACCCTGGGCCGCGTCGAGGCAGATCGGGATGCCCGGGCCGGCGACCGTACGCAGCCGGTCGACGTTCATGTCGTTGCCGTACACGTGGTGCACGTGGGTGGCCGCGATCAGCCGGGTCCGCCCGTCCAGCAGCGCCGCCAGCCGCCCGGCGTCGTAGTCGTGGGCGGCGTCGTACGGCATCGGCACGAGCTCCACCCGCTGTCCCTGCCGGCGCAGCAGCTCCGCGGCCTCACGCCACGGCTCGATGTTCGCGGCATGGTCGGCGTACGGCACGACGATCCGGTCGCCGTCGCGCAGCTGCGGGGCCAGCCAGTCGCGGGCCACCGTTCGCAGCCCCTCCGTGGCCCCGCCGACGAAATGCACCCCGGACCGGTCCGGCTCCGGATCGCCGAGGAAACGCCGCAGCCGGTCGGCCGTCCGCTCGATGCGCGCCGTGGTGCGGTTGGCCCAGGGGTAGGTGCCCCGCGCGGCGTTGGCGTTGCCGGTGGTCAGGTAGTTCAGGACCGCGTCCAGGACCGCCCGCGGTTTCTGGGAGGTCGCGGCGCTGTCGAGGTACGCCACCGCGGGATCGGCGACGACCTGCGGGAACTGGGCGCGCAGCTTCTCGTGCCAACCGGTCAGGTCGTCAGTCACGGACCAGCTCCCCACCGGCGTCGCGCCAGGCGATGATGCCGCCCTCGAGGGAGTGCACGTCCGGGTGCCCCATCCGGGTGAGCAGGGCGGCGTACCGGGCGGACTTCTCCCCCACCGGGCACACCAGCAGCACCGGCTGCCGCCGCCCGAACGGCAGCCCGCCGTGCAGCAGCTCGGCGAAGAGCTCGTCGACGATGTTGATGGAGCCGTCGATGTGCAGCGCCTGGTACGCGAACGGGCTGCGCAGATCCACCACGGGCCCCCGGCCCTGCGACACCCAGCGCTGCGCCGTGCCGACGTCCACCGAGGGCGCCCGGGCGGCTTCCGCGTCGGTGACCGTACGGGTGGACGTGGGCCGCGCCGGCTGCCGGAACAACTCCGGCCGCCGCTCCCGCAGGTAGCTGAGGTAGCTCTCGACGCGGTCGCACACGATGAACACCGCCGTCCGGCGCCCGGTCAGCCCGGCGTCCACGGTCCGCAGGTGCCGCACCGCACCCTGGTACGCGCCCCCGCCCGTGGGCCCGGCCAGGGTGCCGCACCGGCGTACCAGGGTCAGCAGCCCGTCGACGGCGTCGTCGGCGGTGATGGTCTCGATGGCGTCGTAGACGCCCGGGTCGAAGAGGCCGACCTCGTGCACCTCGTCGATCGTCCGGATGCCGGGGATGAAGTCCGCCTTGTGCGCGACCAGCCCGACCACCTGCAGGCCCGGGTTGTGCCGGCGCAGCGCGGCGGCGACGCCGGTCGAGGAACCGGCCGTGCCGACGCAGGCGACGAAGTAGTCCGGGGCGCGCCCGTCGAGGTCCGCGACGATCTCCGGGCCGGTGCCGTGCCGGTGAGCGTCCACGTTGAGCGGGTTGAAGTACTGGTCGGTGTGCAGGTAGCCGGTGCCTGCGGCGGCCAGGGACCGGTGCATGCGGGTCAGTGGGTCCTCGGCGTCGGTGGGGTCGAGGCATTCGGCCTGCCCGGGCAGTTCCTCGATGTCCGCGCCGAGCAGGAGGAGCAGGTCTTTGATCTCCGGGACTTTCATGCGGTTGGTGACGCTCCGGAAGCCGAGCCCGTGCATGCCCGCGATCACCGCGAGGGCCTTGGCGGTGTTGCCGCTGGAGAGCTCGACCACAATGTCGCCCCGCCCGGCGGCGCGGGCCAGCAGCGGCCGCGCCATGGCCCACGCCGCACGGTCCTTGACCGAACCGAACGGGTTGAGCAGCTCGAGCTTGGCGTACAGGTCGATGTGGCGCAGCCCGTGCACCGACGGGTCGATGCGCAGCAGCGGGGTGTTCCCGATGGCGTCGGTCACGGCGTCGACTCTCATGCCGCCTCCGTGCCCGGGTGCACGGGCCAGTACTGCTCGTCGAGGCACCATCGCCACGCGCCGCCGTCGCGGTACAGGGCCACCTTGCGGGCTACCGGCTGCCGGATCGCGGTCGTGGCGCTGAAGTCCATGAAGTAGCCGGCCGTGTTGACGAATGCCAGCAGGTCGCCGGGGCGCGGACGGGCCGGCAGATGCACCCTGCGCCGGGTGATGAGATCCGCCTCCAGGCAGAGGTTGCCGACGAGGTACGCACCGACCGGCCGGGGGTCCGCCGGGCTCGAGCGGTGCACGACGACCGGGTCCATGAGCACCCCGTGCTCCTCCAGGCTGACGTCCCGCGCGTTGCAGTCGAGCCGGACCACGGTGCCGTCGCCGTCGTCGCGGACCTCGAGCACCCGGGCCAGCACCATGCCGCACTGGTCGAGCAGGGCGCGGCCGGGCTCGACGTGCAGGTCGTACATGGCGTCGAGCAGGAGCGTGCCGACGGTGCGCCGGTGCGCCCGCACCTCGGCCCGCAGCAGCGCGTCCAGGTACGCGGCCCCGGCGACGGGCCGGTGCGCCGGGTAGAGGCCCAGCGCTCCGCGGACCGTGCCGCCGTCGTTGCGCAGGCCGTACGCGTGCCCGTCCCAGGTGAGCGGCGGCCGGCGGCCGAGGACGGCTTCGGTCAGCTCGCTGGTCCAGCGTTCCCACTCGGCCGCGTCGGCGAGGTAGTCGACGCCGAACCCGCCGCCGATGTCCAGCGACCGGGGGCGCAGCCCCCGGCGGTGACACTCGTCCAGCGCGGCCAGGCAGCCCTCGATCGCCACGACCTTCTCCGCGAGGCCGATCGTGTCGAGGTGGAACGCGACGCCGGTCAGGTCCAGCGCGCCGGCCTCCTTCCCGATCAGGTCGGCGACGGCGCCGATCGCGCGGGCCGGCACGCCGAAGCGGCTGCGCCGGCTGGTCACCCGTGCGCCGGTGGAGGCGAAGCCCGACAGCCGGGCCATGACGCGGACGCGGGGCAGCCGGTGGGCGGTGACCAGCGACGCCAGCTCGCTCAGCTCGTCGATCGAGTCGGCGTTGACCGTCACGCCGGCCCGGGCGGCCAGCCACAGGAACTCGCGGTTCTTCGGTCCGGTGGCCATGATGCGCCGCGCCGCGATCCCGGCGCTCAGGGCGTGCTGCAGCTCGCCGAGCGACGCGACGTCGATGCCGGCGTCACCGGCCGCCAGGTGCCGCACCAGGGCGCTGGACCGGTTGGCCTTGTGGGCGAAGAAGACCTCGCCGGCCAGCCGGTGCCCGGCGAGAACCGCGCGGAAGGCGGCCACATTGTCCGCCATCCGGTCGGGCAGGACGACGCTCAGCGGGGATCCGCAGGCGTCCACCAATTGCTGCAGAAGAACGGTCTCGGCGAGCGCGGAACGCACATCCGGTTCGATTCTCGGTGATAGGCGAAGCGTCACGGGCGACTCCCGGTCGATCCGGCGAAAACAGCGGTGAACCGTCAGGACGTCCTGTTCCACAACCTAACCGACGGCCCGGCCGGTGCCAATACTCACGATTGTTCGCGGGTATTCATTCACCCTTCGGCATGCCGTTCTGCGCATATATGAAAGATGCTGGTGAATGCATGTGCCGATGATCGGCCAGAAATGGAGTCACCATTTCCGTGGCCCGCCGGCGCCCGCGCTCAGCGCCCCCGGCCGCGTGCCGATAGGACCTGTGAGGGGAACGGGGGTCGGCGTGGCGCGTCTGCTGGTGGTCGACAACGAACCGGACATCTGCGCCCTCATCGCGCGGTATCTCGTGCGGGCCGGGCACGAGGTGATCTGCGCGCACGACAGCGCCACCGCGCTGGCCGAGGTGGCCCTGCACGGGCCGCCGGACGCCGCCGTGCTCGACGTCGACATGCCGGCCGTGGACGGCTTCGAGCTGCTCGAGCGGCTGCGCGCCGACCACCCCGACCTGGCCGCCCTCTTCCTGACCGTGCTGTGGCACGGCAACGTGCTGGCCCGGATCGCCGGCCTCGACGCCGCGTACGTGGCCAAGCCGTTCACGCCCGGGGCATTGTGCTCCGCGGTGGACGAACTGCTCGCCCGGAGAGGCGGGGCGTCGCGGCAGTCGGAGACGGCACGATGAGCCTCCCCGCCTCACTGCTGCGGACCGCCGGCTTCGCCGCGCTGTACCTGCTCGCCACGTGGCTGGGCCGGCAGACCATCATGGATGGCACCAACCTCAGCCTGGTCTGGCCCGCGGCCGGCATCTCGGCGGTGTGGTTCCTGGCCCAGCGCCGGTCGCGCTGGCGGGCCCTCGACGTGCTGGCCCTGGCCGTGGTCACGGTGGTGGTGAACACCGCGACCGGCGCGCCGCCCGCGCTCGCTGCGAGCTTCGTGGTGGCCAACCTCGTGCAGGCGGAGCTGTTCGGCGTGCTGTTCCGGCAGTGGCTGCCCCATGTCTGGGGCGGCGGCGGCAGCCTGCCGATGAGCCGCCTGCCGGAGCTGTGGCGCCTGATCGCGGCGGCGTTCGTGGCCACCGCCGCCGGGGCGATGATCGGCCCGACGGCGGCCTGGCTGGTCAACGGCGTCTACTCACCCGCGTCGACGGCGGTGTGGCTGACCCGCAACACCGTCAGCATCCTGCTCATCGGCACCGTCGGGCTGCGGCTGGGCTACGCCGTACGCCGGTGGCACGCCGAACATGCCGGCCTCCGGGCGGTGCTGCGCGCCGAGCTGGGGAGCCTGAACCTCCGGCGGGCGCTGGAGTACACCACCGTCGTCGTGGTCTCGGCGCTGACGTACACCGTGGCGTTCGGCTTCAACCACGGGCTGCCGCTGGCCTTCCCGCTGCTCGCGATGACGGTGTGGGCCGGGCTGCGGCTGCGGACCGGGTTCGTGATCCTGCACGACCTGACGTTCGGGTCCGCCGCCGTGCTGTTCACGCTGCACGGCGCGGGGCCCTTCGCGCAGGTCCACGACAACGCCCTGCGGGCGCTGATCGCCCAGGCCTTCGTGGGGATGGTGGCCGTGGTGGGGCTCGCGCTGGCGCTCGGGCGCGACGAGCGGGACCGGCTCCTCGCCGACCTGCGGGCCTCCGAGCAGGCGGCCGCCGAGCAGGCCATCGTGCTCGCCACGATCGTCGACGGCATGGCCGAGGGACTCGCGGTGATGGACGCCCAGGGCCGGCTCATCCTGCGCAACCCGGCCAGCGGGCGGATGTTCGGCGGGCTGGCGAGCACCACGGACCACATGGCCGGCACCGAGCACTACGGCCTGTTCCACCCCGACGGGCGCATCATCGCCGCCGAGGAACTGCCGTTCCAGCGCGCCCTGCGCACCGGGGAGCCGCACAGCATGGACATGGTGGTGCGCAACCCGGCCGTGCCGGAGGGCCGCATCCTGCACGTGGCGGCCACGCCGCTGCCGCACCCGATCAACGGCGAGCCGTGCGCGGTGAGCATCTTCAGCGACGTCACCGCCGAGCGGCGGCACCGCGACGAGCTCGCGTCCTTCGCCGGGGTGGTGGCCCACGACCTGCTCAACCCGCTGGCCACCGTGGAGGGCTGGTCCGACGCCGGCATGACGGCCCTCGACGAGGCGCCCGAGCACCCGGCCGTCGACGACGCCCGGGACGGGCTGCGCCGGATCCGGCGCGCCGGCATACGGATGCGGAACCTCATCAACGACCTGCTGGCGTACACGACCGCCCGGGACGCGGCGCTGGCGCCGGTGGACGTCTCGCTGACCACCCTGGTGGCGGAGCTGACCACGGCCCGCGTCGACCAGGCGGAGAGCGGCGGCAGCCCGGTGCCGCGGTTCCGCGCCGACCACCTGCCGCCCGTGCACGCCGACCCGGTCCTGGTCCGCCAGGTGCTGGACAACCTCATCAGCAACGCGATCAAGTACACCGCCCCCGGCACCACGCCCGAGGTCACCATCGCCGCGGCCGCGGAGCCCGGCAGCCGGGTCCGGGTGGAGGTCCGCGACAACGGCATCGGCATCCCGGCCGGGCAGCACGGCCGCGTCTTCGACAACTTCCACCGCGCGCACCCGGCGGCCGGCTACACGGGCACCGGCCTCGGTCTGGGCATCTGCCGGCGGATCGTGGAACGCCACGGCGGCACGATCGCCGCCGAGCCGAATCCCGGCGGCCGGGGCACGTGCATCACATTCACCCTGCCGGCGGCCGTCTCGGTGCCCGCCGCGGACCAGCGGCACGCCCCGGTCTGAGCCTCACCGCCCGGTACGCGCCCGGCGGGTCTCGCGCTCGTTGGCCTTGCCGATCGCGTCGACGAGCTCCGGCTTGGTCATCCGGGACCGGCCGCGTACGCCCAGCCGCCGCGCCACGTCCAGCAGGTGCTGCTTGCTCGCGTTGGCGTCCACCCCGCCCGCGGTGGGCGCGTCGGTGTCCCGCCCGCCGGCCGCCCGCTCGTCGCTGGGCCCCTTCTCCGCCTTGGGCTCCCAGTGGTCGCCGACCTTCTCGAACGAGTGCTTCACCGCCGAGAACGCGGTGCGGTGGGCGCGTTCGCCCTCGCCGTACTGCTCGACCGCCGAGTCGTGGGTCGCGGCCCAGGTGTCCTGGGCCTTGCGGGGTGAGCGCTTGAGCGTACTCGGCATCTCGTCGCGTGCCGGCATGGCCACCTCCCTGACGACGGCTGTCGCCCGGGTGTGCCCGCGCCCGGCGCGCCGCAAACGAGACGACGGCCCCTCCGTGCGGAGGGGCCGGTCGCCGACTCGACCGGGCGCGGGGATCGGCTGCCGCACACACCCGGGCGGTGTGATGATCACTTTGCCGCCCGGCGGTGACCTCAAACCGGATCAACGGGATTCCACCGTCCGAGCGGGATGAATCCTCGGAGGTCCCGGTGGCCGAACGGTCACATCTGGGGTGCACGTGCCCCGGCGGCATTGCCCGGCACCGGAGGCCGTTCGTACGTTGTCGCCATGGATCTCGAGACTCACGGCCGCGAGCACGTCGCGTCGGCGGCCCACCTGGCCCTCGCGCAGTGGTGGGCGCGGCTCGGCGGGCACGGCGCCGCCGCCCTGCGGGTGCTGCCCGGGCTGGCGGCCGAGGTCGACCAGCACATCGCCGAGGTGCGCGAGCAGCTCACCGACGGGCGCGGCGGCGGCCTGCACCCGGTGACGCTGGCCGCGTACGCCGACGGGGTCGCCGACGTGGCCACCCGGCGGGGCTGGTCGCCGCTGCACACCCCCGCCGACGGCTGGGCGCGGGCGCCGTGGCCGTCCGTACGCCTGCTCGCGGTCTGCCTGCTGGCCGGCGCACCCGCGTAACCCTTCCGGACACGGCTGCGGGCCCGCGGAGAAATCCGCGGGCCCGCGTTGCTCTGCCGTGCCGGACCGTCAGGAACGGGCGTCGCTGAACGCGCGCCTGCTCTGCTCCTGGGCGTCCTGCGCCGACGACTGAGCCTGCTGCTTGGTCGTCTGCGCGGCGTCCTGCGCGGTCTCCTTGAGCTGGCCCACGGCCTGCTGCACCGAGCCGGACATGTCGTCCTTCATCTCGGTGGCGACCTCCTTGACCTTGTCGGTCAGGTCGCCGCTGTGCTCCTTGAGCTGCGCACCGGCGCGCTTCTCGGCGTCGGTGGCCGGGATCAGCGTCGCGGCCAGCATGCCCACGCCGAACGCGATGATGCCGGCGGCCAGCGGGTTGCCCTGCGTCTGCTGGGTCACCGCCTGCGGGGCGCTGCGCACCGAGTCGGCCACGCCGTGCGCCTTGTCGGAGACCTGGCTGCCCAGCTCCGACGCCTTGTCGCCCAGCTGGGAAGCCTTGTCCTGCACCGTGCCCGCCGCGGAGTGCGCGGCGTCGGACGTGCTGTGCCGGGCGTGTTCGGTCGTACCCATGACCTTCTCCTTCACCGCGGTCCAGCGCCGCTGAGCGACCTGCTTGGGGCTGGTCTTCTCGGCCAGCATGTCCACGTCGCGCGTCAGCGAGGCGCGCGTCTGCTCGATCTGCTGCCTCAGCCGGTCGGGTTCTTCAGCCATTGCGCGTCCTCCTTGATCGTGTCGACGGTGCGGCGGGGCATGGGGTCGACGGTCTTGAGCTTCTTGCGGCCGTTCAGGAACAGCACCGCGCCGGCGGCGCCCCACAGGGCGGCGACGATGAGCGCGGCCCAGCCCGGGTCCATCACGTTGCTCAGGGCCGCCACGAGGGCGAAGCTGAGCAGCACGATGACCATGTAGCCGGCGAACGCGGCGCCGCTGAGCATGCCGGCGGCCTTGCCCGCCTTGGTGGCCTCCTGCTTCAGCTCGGCCTTCGCGAGCTCCACCTCCTGGCGGAACAGCTGCGACAGGTCGTTGCTGATGTTGCCGATCAGCTCGCCGATCGACGTCTCCGCCACCTCCTCGCGGTGGCCGGGACGGTTCGCGGTGGTCGTCATCGGGTGCCTCCCGGCAGGTCGGTCCGGTAGCCCTCGTCGGCGACGACCGGCGTACCGGTGCCGGTGGAGGCGTACGTGGAGCCGTACACCGCCGTGTCGGCCGTGGTGGCGCCGATGTCGTACGCGTCCGCCGGGGTGTAGCCGGTGGTCCCGTACGCCTCCGTGGTCCCGTAGGTCCCGGTGGTCGCGGTGGTCCCGTAGGCCGGGGTGTCCTCGGCGCGGGAGACGAACGAGTCGCCGGCGGGCTTGCCCGCGGTGTCGTCGGCCTTCATCACGCCCTTGCCCAGCCGCCCGACCACGAAGCCGGCCGCCAGCGCGCTCGCGAGGAACGCGCCGGGACGCCGCCGGGCGAAGTCGCTGACCTCGCGCAGCACGCCCTCGGGGCCGTTGCGGTCCAGGTAGTCGGCGAACTGCCGGCCGCTGTCGGCCACCCGGGCCACCACGGTCGCGGCGGGCGAGTCCTGCCGGTCCCCGCGCATCTCGTCGAGGTGGTCGGCGGTCTCGCGGATCGTGGTCACCAGCTTGTCGTGCTGCGTACGGGCCTGCTCGCCGACCCGGTCGCGCACCTCGGCGGCGACCGTGCGGGCCTGCGAGGCGGCCTCGGCCGCAACGCGCTGTGCCTGGTCCTTCGCGGTACCGGCGACCTCGCCGGCCGCCTGCCCCGCCGCCTCGGCGCTCTGCCCCGCCACCTGTCTGGCCGCGGAGGTCTCCTGCGCGTGGGCGCCGCCGGACGCGTACATGCCTGCGCGTGGATCGGTCATATCCAGCCTCCTGAGCATGATCGGCTCTCTGTCGCGATCTCGTCTACCCGCGTTTGACCAGGGACAATCCCACCGGGCCGGACTTTTCGATCGGCCACCGACGGGGTATCGGGTTCCTTCTCGCCCGGCGCGGCCCGCAGGACCGGCCTAGGATCTCCCCGGACTGATCGGAGGCACGATGGATCGCATCGCCGACATCTGGGGGCCACGGACCCCGCACCCCCGCGGCACGGTCTGGCCGGCGCGCGTCGACCAGTACCTCGCCGACGGCATCACCGAGAGTGACGTCGACCGATGGGTGCTCAGCGCCTGCCTGCTCTGCAGCAACGGCTGCGGCTGCGACATCGCCGTCAAGGACGGGCGCATGGTGGGCGTCCGCGGCCGGGCCACCGACGTCGTCAACCATGGCCGGCTCGGCCCCAAGGGCCTGTACGGCAGCACCGCCTGGGCGCACTCCCCCGACCGGCTCACCCGCCCGCTCGTGCGTGAGAACGGCGAGCTCGTCGAGACCGACTGGGACACGGCGATGGCCCGCGTCACCGAGGTCTCCCGGCGGCTGCTGGACGAGAAGGGCCCGCTGTCGCACGGCTTCTACACCAGCGGGCAGCTGTTCCTGGAGGAGTACTACACGCTGGCCGTCATCGGCAAAGCCGGCATCGGCACGCCGCACATGGACGGCAACACGCGGCTGTGCACCGCGACGGCCGCCGCGTCGTTCAAGGAGTCGTTCGGCGCGGACGGGCAGCCCGGGTCGTACACCGACATCGAGCACTGCGACGCGATCTTCCTGTACGGCCACAACATGGCCGAGACGCAGACGGTGCTCTGGTCGCGGATCCTCGACCGGACCCGGGCCGCCGACCCGCCGGTGATCGTGTGCGTGGACCCCCGCCGTACGCCCGTCGCGGCCGAGGCGGAACGCACCGGCGGCGTGCACCTGGCCCCGCGGGTCGGCACCAACCTCGCTCTGATGAACGGGCTGACCCGGGAGCTGTTCGCCAACGGCTGGGTCGACGAGGAGTGGGTCGCCCGGCACACGCTCGGCGTGGACGACCTGCGCGCGGTGGTGGAGCCGTACACCCCGGACGAGGTGGCGCGGATCTGCGGGGTGGACGCGGACGACCTGCGCAGGGCGGCCCGCATCTTCGGGACCAGCGGTGCGGTGCTCTCCACCGTGCTGCAGGGCTTCTACCAGTCGCACCAGGCCACCGCGTCGGCCGTCGCCGTGCACAACCTGCACCTGCTGCGCGGGCTGATCGGCCGCCCGGGCTCGGGCATCCTGCAGATGAACGGGCAGCCCACCGCGCAGAACAACCGGGAGACCGGCGCGGACGGCGACCTGCCCGGCTTCCGCAACTGGGACAACGAGACGCACATCCGCGAGCTGGCCGGGCTGTGGAACGTCGACCCGCTGACGATCCCGCACTGGGCCCCGCCGACGCACGCCATGCAGATCATGAGCTACGCCGAGGAGGGCTCGATCGGGTTCCTCTGGATCTCGGCGACCAACCCCGCGGTGTCCATGCCGGAGTCGGCCCGCATCCGCCGGATTCTCAGCGGCGACCGGTGTTTCGTGGTGGTGCAGGACCTCTTCCTGACCGAGACCGCCCGGCTGGCCGACGTGGTGCTGCCCGCCGCCGGGTGGGGCGAGAAGACCGGGACCTTCACCAACGTCAACCGTACGGTGCACCTGTCCGAGCAGGCCGTGGAGCCGCCCGGCGAGGCCCGCAGCGACCTCGACATCTTCCTGGCGTACGCGAGGGCCATGGACTTCCGGGACGCCGCGGGTGAGCCGCTGATCCGCTGGCGCACCGCCGAGGAGGCCTTCGAGGCGTGGCGCGAGGCGAGCCGGGGCCGCCCGGTCGACTACACCGGGCTGTCGTACGCGAAGCTGCGCGGCCCGACCGGCATCCCGTGGCCGGTGAACGAGGACGCCCCGGAGGGCACCGACCGGCTCTACACCGACGCGGTGTTCCCGACGGCCACCGACTACTGCGAGACGTACGGCCACGACCTGCTGACCGGCGCGTCCGTGACCGAGCAGGAGCACCGGGCGCTGCGGCCCGACGGGCGCGCGTTTCTCAAGGGCGCGGCGTGGACACCGCCGCACGAGGAGACCAGCGACGAGTATCCGCTGCTCTACACCACCGGCCGGACGGTCTACCAGTTCCACACCCGGACCAAGACGAGCCGGTCCCGGTCGCTGAACGACGCCGCGCCGGAGTCCTGGGTGGAGCTCTCCCCCGCCGACGCCGCCGGGCTGGGCATCGCCGAGGGCGACCTCGTGCGGGTGGAGTCGCCCCGCGGGTCCATCGAGGTGAAGGCCCGCGTCGGGCAGGTCATGCCGGGTGCGGTGTTCGCGCCGTTCCACTACGGCTCGGCGGGCGACGATCCGCCGGGGCAGGCCAACGAGCTGACCATGACGGTGTGGGACCCGGTGTCCAAGCAGCCGTACTTCAAGACCGCCGCGTGCCGGGTGACGAAGCTGCGCGACGGCGACGGGCCGGCCCCCGCACCCACCACGGCCGGGTCCGCGCCGGCCGATGCCGGAGTGCCGCCGACCGAGGGTGGCGCAGCCACGACGAGCCGGTCGGTGCCCACGCCGGCGTACCCGAACGACCCGGGAGTGTCCTGATGCAGCTCGCGATCTATCTGGCGCTCGCGCACCGCGCCGAGCAGACCCTCGCGGACTCGTTCCGGGTCGTGGGCGAGGGCCACGCCCAGCAACCCGATGTGCTGTTCACCTGCCGCACGCTGGCCGGGATGAGCGATGACCACGTCCGCCGGCTGGCGCCGATCGTGCGACGCTACGGCGAGCGCGACGACGCGGACGCCGACGAGCCCGAGCGCCTGCATGCCGCCGGCCTCGCCGAGGTGCGCTCGGGCCCGGTCGGCCTCCTGCGCGACCTGCAGGACCTGCACGTGCTGGGCACGCTCGTGCAGACCACGTGGACCGTCGTCGCTCAGGCCGCGCAGGGCCTGCGCGACCGTGATCTGCTGGAGCTCGCGCAGCACGCCAACGGCGAGACGTCCCGGCAGCTGTCGTGGCTCAACACGCGGATGAAGCAGGCCGCCCCGCAGGCCCTGGTCGTGGCGGAATGACCGGGCCCGGCGACGTCGGGCGGCTGCGCCGCTGGGAGGACTCCGGCGCCACCTGGGAGGTGCTCACCCGCGGCCCGGACGGGGTCGTCATCGCGCTGCTCAGCTGTGACGCGGGCGAGGAGATGGACCGCCTCGCCTCTGCGGACCCGGAGCTGCTGGACTACGTCGGCGAGCGTCGCCGCAGCGACGAATGACGAAGGGCCGCACCCGTCGGGTGCGGCCCTTGCATTCCTGTCCGGTCACTTGAGCCAGGGGAGGCGCTTGACGATCGCCAGGCGGCCCCACAGCCGGCCCAGGCCGAGCGTGTCACCGGCCGAGGTGAGAGCGATCAGCACCAGCACGCCGGCGTAGACCAGGTGGTCGTCCATGAAGGGGTTGTTCTCCGGGGGGAGCACCGCGGTCCACATCATGACCAGGAGCAGGCTGCCCGCCACCGCGGCGACGCGCAGGCCGATGCCGAGGATGAGCGCGGTGCCGATCGCGGCGAGGCCGAGCATGAACATCCAGTCGGCCCAGGCCGCGCCGGCGATGTTGTGGTAGAAGCCCTCGAACGGGCCGCTGACGGCCTTGCCGAGGAAGCCCTTGGTGGGGCTGCCGCCGTCGATCCAGGCGCCCTTCGCGGGGGTGGCCATGCCGAGGCCGAAGAGCTTGTCGATGAAGGCCCAGAGGAAGATCCAGCCGAGCGCCAGGCGCAGCCCCGCGAGGGTGTAGCGGGCGGCCTTGCGGCGGGTGGTCTCGGTGACCGTGGCACCGGTCGCGCCGATCGACACCTTGGTGCCGTTGATCTCGGTGCTGATGGTGCTGGGGGCTTCGGCGTGCGGGACGGCGGTCATGGCGTCCACGTCCTTCCTGGTTCGTCGTGGCACACCTATTCCATCCCGCCGCCGCATCGGAGATCAGTGCCGCGGGACCCCACCGCGCCGGGACCTTGGGCCCCCGCCGGCGGGACCCCTGCCACGCCCGCTCAGCTCACCGTCAGCCCGGTCTTCGCCCGCTCGTACGCGGGCAGCATCCCCTCGAACTCCTCGCTGTCGAGCGTGCCCAGCTCCACCACGATCGCGCCGGCCGTGGTGCGTACGGCGAAGGCCCGGCGCTTGACGTGCTCCTCGAGCAGCTCCTGGTACTGCTCGAACGACACCTCCACGGCGTCCTGCCCACCGGCGGTGAAGGACGTGTACTCGATCTTGCGGGTCTTCTTCCCGGCGACGAGGGGTTGCAGCGCGGCCTTGGGATCGCCGCCCTTCGGATCCGACCAGACGCGCAGGAAGCCCAGGTGCCCGGCGGGCTTGGCGTCGATCTCGCAGACCATC
The DNA here is from genome assembly GCF_016464385.1 of Nucisporomicrobium flavum. GTDB lineage: Bacteria > Actinomycetota > Actinomycetes > Mycobacteriales > Micromonosporaceae > Actinoplanes > Actinoplanes flavus_A. The sequence goes on from NZ_JADMLH010000005.1 coordinate 191,559, forward strand.
CGCAGGGAACCCTTGCGGGCCAGCTCCGCGAGCGGGTCGCCGTCGTCCACCTGCACCGCCTTGGGCTTCCACTTCGGCGCGACGGGGAACGTCACCGGCAGCTCGCACGCGCTGCCCTTCGCACCGACCGCGCCGCCGGCCACCGCACCGGGCTTCGCGGAGGAGCCGGCGCCGGGCTCCCCGTCGGGGCAGTACTGCTCGAGCTTGCCGAGGGTGGCCTGGAAGCCCTTGGTGCCGGCGTCGGCGTCCGGCGCGGCGGCCACCTTGTCGGCCTCCGCGGCGATCTCCCGCAGCACCGCGGCCAGGCCCGGGTCGGTGGCCCGGGCGGCGTGCGCCTCGAGATCGTCGCCGAGCTTGCCGAACGTGTCCTGGTAGATGCGGGTGAGGTCGGCCTCGCTGGGCTCGCCGTCCTTGGCGGCGGCGCCGAGCTTGGAGAACAGGCCGACCACGACGTCCCGGGCCGCCTTGCCGCCGGAGGCGCAGATCTCGGCGGTGTTACCGGCGGCCGACGCCGTGGTGGAGGTTGCCGGCGCCGCCGCGCCACCGTCGCCGGTGCCACAGGCGCCGGTCAGCAGGACCAGGCCGAGACCGGCAGCCGCAGTGGACAGATGTATACGTCTCATCACAAGGCGAGGACTGTACGGGGAAACGGGCCGTCGCACTGTCCCGTCCGATGCGAGGATCACGCGATGCGCCGTACCGCCTCCGTCATCGCCGCCCTCACCGGCGCGGGCGTGCTGTTCGCCTGCGGCAGCAGTCCACAGTCCGGCCGTACGGGGCTCGGCAGTGTTCCGGCCGCCGACCTCGGGTTCGTGCGTCACGCCGATGCGGTGCAGTGGCCGTCCGCATCGGACTTCGTACCGCCCGGGCACGGCCTGCGTCTGCTCCTGCCTGTCGGGGACTGCGCCCGCGCGATCGGCGACTACCAGAACGGATACCGGGCCGTCACCGCGAACTGGATCGGCGAGCCCGCCTGCGACCGGCTGCGCCTCGACCCGGCGCCGGACGGCACGACGAGGGGTGGTGACGGGCCGCCCGACGCGGTCAACGGCTGGCGCGGCGGCGGCATCAGCGCGCAGGCGGCCGTGGTGGAACGCGACGGGTCGATCCTCGCCGCGGACGACGCCGGGCTCGCCCGCTACCGGGGGGAGGTGCGGCAGGAGCTCGCCCGGGCGGACCTGTCCACCGCCGGGCTCGAGGGGCAGGGGTCGCGCAGCCTCGTCCGCGGCATGGCGGTGACGAGGAGCGGCCGGATCGTCGTCGACGCGGGGATGAGCACGAAGGACGGGTACGCGCCGGTGGTGCTGCGCTCCGACGACCACGGGGCGTCGCTGCGCCCCGTACCGTTGCCGTCCGATCCGGGTCTTGACGGGCCGGAACGGTCCGTGCGGCAGGTGATCAGCGTGCTCGCCGCCGACGGCGACACCGTGGTGGCGCTGGGGTCCGGGTTCCCCCGCACCAGCGCCTGGCGCTCCACCGACGGCGGCCGCACCTGGTCGGTCTCCGCCGTGACGGGCCTGCCACCGCAATTGATGCTCACCCGGCTGGTGCACGCCGGTGGGCGGTGGGTCGCGCTCGGCGGCGTGGAACGCTCCGAGCAGGGCGCCCAGGACGACACGTACGTCCTGACGAGTACCGACGGGCGCACCTGGCGGCCCGGCGCCACCGGCGGGCTGGGGGCGGGCCGGGCGCAGGACGTCACGGTCGACCGTTCCGGGGAGCTGATCGTGGTGGGGGTGATCGACGACTCCCGCCCGGTCGAGGCGGGCAAGCGCGCCGACTCCTGCGGCGTGGTCTGGATCGGCGACGGCGTCCGGGCGTGGAAGCGCGGCGAGCTGGGCTGCGGTGAGGCGCCGCCGCAGGCCGTGACGACGCTGCGGGACGGGCGCGTGCTGATCGCCGGCAACCGCGATCTGTGGCTGCGGGCGGCGGGCGTGCCGGGCGCGGCCTGAACGCCACGCCCGGCATCCGGCCCTACCCGAGACCCGGGTACGGCAGCGTGGACCGCTGCAGCGGCAGCGACGTGCCGGCGCTGCGCAGCGTCGTGGCACCGCGGCGGTAGAGCCGGCCGCCGTAGCGCAGCCAGGCGACCTGCCCGTCGGGCCCGCGGACGAAGTTGGCGCGGAAGAACGTGTCCGCTCCCCCGGGCTCCAGGACCCGCACGTAGTCCCGGCGGTAGAACGCCAGCCGCAGCGCTTCCTGCCCGTCGACCCGGACGCTGAGCCCGCCGCCGGCGGCGACCAGGTCGATCTCGACGGTGGCGGTCTCGCCCTCGAAGCCGATCTGGGATCCCGAGTACCGGCCCTCGTACGCGGCCAGCGCGGCGTCCGGCACCGGGCGGGTCACCGCGGGAAGGTTGCGGACCCCGGCGAAACGGCGCAGCGCCCAGTCGTCGGCGAACAGCTCGGCGGTGAGCAGCGGGCCGCCCTCGGAGTTGGTCAGCACGGTCAGGGCGAAGTCGCGCTCGGGCACCATGAGGAAGCCGGAGTGCTGGCCGGCCCAGTCGCCGCCGTGCTGCACCACCTTCGGCCCCTGCGCGGTCGGGCGCAGCATCCAGGAGACGCCGTAGCCGTCCAGCTCGACGAACAGGGTGCCGCCCGGCCCGGGATGCGACTGCATCTCGTGCATCGAGCGGCGGGTGAGCAGCCGGCGGCCATCGGGCGTACGGCCGTTGCCGAGGTGGAACCGGGCCCAGCGCAGCTGGTCGCGGGCGCTGGAGATCAGGCCCCCGGCGGGGTGGATGCTCCGCGGGATGGCGAACGCCTCCGGCACGGCGTACGGCTTGCCGTCGGCGTCCACACCGTGCGGCACGGCGACCGACGCACCCGGGATGTCGTCGAGGAAGAAGGCGCTGTGCCTGAGCCGCAACGGGTCGAGGACGAGCGTGCGCACGGCCTCCTCGTACGACGCCCCGGTGATCACCTCGATCAGCCGGCCGGCCAGCGACAGGGCCGCGTTGTTGTACGAGAACACCTTCCCCGGCGGGGTGAGCTGGGGCAGCACGGCCATCGCCTCGACGTACCGGGCGAGCGCGTCCGCGCCCGTGCCGGTGTCCAGGAAGAAGTCGCCGAGCCACCCGGCGCTGTGGTTGAGCAGCTGCCGTACGGTCACCCGCGCGGACGCCGCCGGGTCGCTCGTGCGGAAGTCCGGCAGGTAGCTGCGGACCGTACGGTCGAGGTCGAGGCGGCCGCGTTCCACCAGGCGCATCGCGGCCGTACCCGTGAACGTCTTGGTCGTGGACGCGACGCGGAAGACGGTGTCGCCATCCACCGGCACTGGATCGTCGACGTTGGTGACCCCGAAGCCGCGCACGTACTCGGTGCCGTGGTGCCACACGCCGACCGCCACGCCGGGGATCGCGTACCGGGCCATGCCGGTGCGGATCTTCGCCTCCAGCTCGCGCAGCGCCGGCGAGACGTGGTCCCGGGTGCCGGGCGCCGCGCCCGACTCCGTGCCCACCGCCACGGCGGCGACGCTTCCCGCGGCGGCGCTCAGCAACGTACGCCGCGACATCGACACTGACATCGGCCTACCCCCTGTCCCTCGGCCGCGCCGGGCCGGCGCGGGCCAAGCCCCAGTATCGACCCTCTTCGCTGTGGAAGGGTGCCCCTATGGTTCTGCCGACGCCCACCCTGCACACCGCCCGTCTGCGCCTGCGGCCCTTCGACGACTCCGACGTGGACGAGCTGTTCGCCCTGCACAGCGACGCTGATGTGCTGCGCTTCTGGGACGCGCCACCGTGGACCGAGCGCGCCCGGGCCGAGCGGTTCATCGCCGTGTGCCGGCAGATGGCGGAGGACGGCTCCGGGTCGCGGCCGGCCGTGGTCCGCGCCTCCGATGGATCATTCCTCGGCTGGTGCGGCCTGAGCCGGTGGGATCCGGATCACCGCAGCGCGTCGTTGGGCTACTGCTTCGGCAAGGCGGCGTGGGGCCACGGGTATGCGACGGAGGCCGCGGGCGCACTGCTGCGGTGGGCGTTCGACACCCTCGACCTGAACCGGGTCCAGGCCGAATGCGACACCCGCAACGGGGCGTCGGCCCGCGTGCTGGAGAAGCTCGGCTTCGTGCGCGAGGGGACGCTGCGGGAGGACTGCGTCGTGAACGGCGAGGTCTCCGACTCGTGGGTCTACGGGCTGCTCCGGCGCGAGTGGGCCGGATAACCCCCTAGCGCGGCGCGGTGGCGACCCCCGTGCGGAGCGCGTCGAAGAGTCGCTCGAGGCGCGCGCGGTGGTGGGCGGCCACGGCGTCCGGCGGCTCCCCCTCGGTGAGGCGGCGGGCGGTCTCCACGATCACGGTGCCGTACCCAGCGATGAGGAACGCGGCGAGCAGGGTGGCGTCGCCGTCGAACGCCGGGTCACGGCCGAGCTCCTCGGCGAGGGTGTTCTGCAGCTCCGCGGCGATCTCCCGCAGGCGGGCCACCAGGGCCGGCGAGGCCGCGACCGTACGGAAGAAGGGCACGGATCCGTCCTTGAGCCCGGACAGCGCGTGCCGGTCGCCGACCAGTGCCAGGGCCGCGGCGCGCAGGGAGGTCAGCACGTCGACGCCCGGAGCCCGGTCGCGCACCGCCGAGCGCAGGAGCTCGGCCGCGTCCGCCTCCCGGTCCAGGAGCAGGTCCTCCTTGCGCGGGAAGTGGTTGAAGACGGTGACGCTGGAGACCCCGGCCTCGCGGGCGACCTCGGCGACGGTGACCGTGTCGAACCCGCGCTCGAGGAACAGCCGCGTCGCGACCTCGGAGATCTTCGCGCGCGTCTGCGGGCCGCCCCGCGCTCCCGTCCTGGGCATCCGATCACACTTCCTTGTCTCACTAAACTTAGTCACTTAAGTTAGTGACATGACCACCACCGCGCTCAAGCAAACCTCACCACGGTCGCTGCGGGAGGCGTGGGTGGCCCTCGCCGGGCTGTCCGCGGTCTTCCTGGTCGAGATGCTGGACACCTCGATCCTCACCGTCGCGCTGCCCACGATCGGGCGTGAGCTGCACGCCTCCACCACGGCCCTGCAGTGGGTGACGGGCGCGTACGCCGTGGTGTTCGGCGGGTTGATGCTCGCCGCCGGCGCCATCGCCGACCGGTACGGCCCCCGGCGGATCATGCTCGCCGGACTGGGCCTGCTCGGCGCCGCGAGCCTCGCGACCGTGGTCGTGGGCACCGCGGGCCAGCTGATCGCCGTACGGGCGGCGATGGGCGTGGCGGCCGCGATGACGACGCCGGGGTCGATGGCGCTGGCCTTCCGGCTGTTCGACGACGACGGGCTGCGGGTCCGCGCGACCACCCTCATCTCGACAGTGGGCCTGGCCGGCCTCGCGGTGGGCCCCACCACCGGCGGGTTCGTGCTCGCGATCGCGCCCTGGCAGGTCCTGCTGCTGGTCAACGCGCCGATCGCCGCGCTCGCGTTCATCGGCGTACGGTCCGGCATCGCCCCGGACTCGCCGGCCGCCCTGCACCGCGACCCGGTGGACCTCGCCGGCGCGGCGCTGGGCACGGCGACGATCATGCTCGCGCTCGTCGCGCCGACGCTCTTCGTCGACGAGGGCGCCGGCTCGGTGCTGCCGTGGGCGGCGACCGCGGCGGCCGCCGCCGGGGCGATCCTCTTCGTGGTCCGCGAACGCACGGCCCGGCACCCCCTGCTGGACCTGCGGCTGATCGCCCACCCGCTGGTGTCGAGCGGCCTGGCGTTCAAGGCCGCCGCCGGGCTGGCCACCGCCGGCCTCGGCTACCTGGTGACCCTGCAGCTGCAGCTGGACTGGGGCTGGACGCCCGGGCTCGCCGCGCTCGGGATGCTCCCGCAGGTCGTCGTGCTCCTCGCCGGCGGCGCGGTCATCGGCCCGTTCGTCGGGCGCGTCGGCCTGGAGCGGGCCGGGTGGCTCAGCGCCGCGGCGGTCGTGGCCGGGCTCGGCGTCTACGGCGCGCTGGGCCGATCCGGGTACGGGTGGGTCGCGCTCGCGCTGGTCCTCGTGGCCGCCGGGATGCGGGTGGTCGGCGTCGTCGCCGGGGTCAACGTGCTGCGCGGGCTGCCGAAGAACCGGACGACGATCGGCGCGGCCCTCACCGACACGGCGACCGAGGTCACCTCCGGCGCCGGCATCGCGGTCTCCGGCACGATCCTCGCGGCCCTCTTCACCGGCGACCTCGCGACGTCGCGGTGGAGCGCCGGGCAGACCGCGCAGTTCCGCGAGGCGGTCACGATCGCGGGGCTCACCCTCACCGTCGTCGCGGCGGCACTCGTCACCTGGGGCATCGCCCGGGCGCGGCGCGTCATTCCCCGCGACACTCCAGGTACGCGTCCAGCGCCGCAGCCCCGCTGAGCATGGCACGGCTGCGGGCCGAGAGCCGGGCGTGCCAGTCGCGCAGCATCGACTCGAGCGGTGCGACCCCGCCCGCGGACCGGACCTGCGCGATGACCGGCGCGATCTGCCCCAGCAGGTAGCCACCGCGCCGCAGCTGGTGGGCCAGCTGGGCGTCGCGGACGTCCGCCTCGCCGTAGACGCGGTAACCGGTCCGCGGGTCCCGGCGCGGCCGGACCACGCCGGCGCGCTCCCACTTGCGCAGGGTGGCCGGCCGGATGCCGAGCCGCCGGGACAGCGGGCCGACGAACGTGTCACCGCGCTCGCGGCGTACCGGATCGAGGTCGGTCAGGGCGACCTCGACGGCCCGCAGCGTCCGGCGGTCCTCGAGCAGCTGGGCGTGGCACTCGCCGACGATCCGCAGGGCGTCCCCGGTCGCGCCCCGGTTGACCGCCTGCAGGATCGAGGTGGCCGCCGGGTGGCCGCACCCCGGCAGGAGCGCGAGGAACGCCCGCAGCGCGGAGGCGTGCAGCGGCGTGTAGGCGCGATACCCGTGCGGGCTCCGGCCGGCCGCCGGGAGGATGCCGGCCTGCTCGTAGTTGCGGATCGCCTGGGTGGACAGGCCGTGGCGGCGGGCCAGATCGACCGGCCTGAGCCGTTCCCCCTCTTGAAGCTTCTGTGCCACAGTCCTGCTCGAATCGCTCCAGAGTCTCAACGGATAGTTCAACGATAGCGTTGAACCTATGAACATTGTCGACGCTGCGACCGTCATGCGCGTGCTGTCCCACCGGCCCCGGCTGCTCGCGCTGGGCGAACCCACCCACGGCGAGGAGTCGCTGCTCGCCGTCCGCAACACGCTGTTCCGGCAACTGGTCGAGCAGGAGGGCTACCGGACGATCGCCATCGAGAGCGACTGCCTGATGGGGCTGATCGTGGACGGGTACGTCACCGCCGGCACCGGCACGCTCGACGAGGCCATGGAGCGCGGCTTCAGCCACGAGTGGGGCGCGTTCCCGGGCAACCGCGAGCTGGTGCGCTGGATGCGGGCGTACAACGAGGGACGGCCGGCGGCGGAACACGTACGCTTCGCCGGGTTCGACGGCCCGCTGGAGATCACCGGCGCGCAGAGCCCGCGGGAGGCGCTCACCGGGCTGCACGCGTACCTCGCCGCGCGGGTCGGCAAAGAGTTGTTGCCTTGCACCGAGGAGGAGCTCGACCGGCTGCTGGGCACCGACGGGCGATGGCCCGACCAGGCCGCGATGATGAACCCGTCCGCCTCGGTGGGCCGGTCCCCCGAGGCCGACCGGCTGCGGCTGCTCGCCGACGACCTCATGGCCCTGCTCGAGGCGCAGACACCCCACCTGATCGCCACGTCCACCGAGGAGGAATGGCACCGGGCGCGCCTGTACGGGCGTACCGCCGTCGGCCTGCTTCGCTACCACTACTGGATGGCCGACGCGTCACCCGGCCGGATGCCGCGGCTGCTGGGCGTACGGGACTCCATCATGGCCGCCAACCTGCTGGCCCTCGCGGAACGCGGCCCGGCGCTGGTGGCGTCCCACAACGCGCACCTGCAACGCAGCGAGAGCAGCATGAGCCTGGGCGGCGAGCCGTTCAGCTGGTGGAGCGCCGGCGCGATCGTCAGCGCCCACCTGGGCGACGCCTACGCCTTCCTCGCCTCGGCCGTCGGCACGATCGAGCACCGCGGGGTCGGCACGCCACCCCCGGACACCATCGAGGGCATCCTGTACGCCCGCCCGCCGGAGACCTGCCTCCTCGGCACCGCTGAGCTGACCGGCCTCCTCGCCGAAGCGGCACCGGCCGCCCGCGTCTCACCCTGGTTCGGCTACGCCCCGCTCGATCCGGCCCACGTGGCGCAGACGGACGGACTCGTGTTCGTCAAGGACGCCCGGGCGGCGTGAGCGCGACGACCCGCAGGGCGATGTCGACGGAGGCCTGGAGCTCCTCCCGGCTCGCCCCCGCCGCGGCGTGCACGGCATGACCCTCGCTCAGCGCCATGACGAAGCGTGCCAGCGCCTGCGGGTCCACGCCGGCCGGGAGGTCGCCTTCGCGCGCGGCGCGGGTGAGCCGCTCGCGCAGGGCCGCCTCGGTGGCAGCCCGGCCGGCGGCCAGCACCTGAGAGATGCGGGCGTTCTCCGGTGAGCACGCCAGGCCGCCCTGGATGGACAGGCAGCCCGCGGGGTGGTCGCCGGCGGTGAGACCGTCGGCGCTGGAGCGCAGGAACGCCTCGACGGAGGCGTACGCAGTCGGCTGGTCCAGCGCGGCGCGGGCGACGGCCGCCTGCCGCTCGTGGTAGCGGGCGAAGGCGCGCTGGAACAGCTCCTCCTTGCTCCCGAACGTGGCGTACAGGCTGGGCCGGTTGATGCCCATCGCGCCGGTGAGCGCGCTCAGCGAGGCGCCCTCGTAGCCGTGGCGCCAGAAGACCTCGGCGGCGCGGGCGAGGACGGTCTCCTCGTCGAAGGCCCGCGGCCGCCCGATGGCGGGGGTGCCGGTGCTCATGCACCCATCCTACCGCTCGGTACAAAAGCTGCTATGGTGGCTCGGCAACCGATCGGTACAAAAGGAGGATCCATGATCGTCACCCTGATCACCGGCGCCAACAAGGGCATCGGCTTCGAGACCGCCCGGCAGCTCCTCGAGCTCGGCCACACCGTGTACATCGGCGCCCGCGACGCGGAGCGCGGCGAGAAGGCCGCCGCCGAGCTGGGCGCCCGCTTCGTGCCGCTCGACGTGACCGACGACGCCTCGGTGACGGCCGCGCTGGCCGCCGTCGACGCGGCCGAGGGCCGGCTTGACGTCCTGGTGAACAACGCCGGCATCCTCGGCGCCGAGGCCGTCGACGGCCCGACCGCCCTGCGCGTGTTCGACACCAACGCCGTGGGGATCGTCCGGGTCACCGAGGCGGCGCTCCCGCTGCTGCGCAGGTCGGCGAACCCCACGGTGGTGAACGTGTCGAGCAGCCTCGGATCCTTCTGGGCGGTGACCAACCCCGACCGGCCGGAGTTCGGCCTGCCGTTGCCGCTCTACGCCGCGTCCAAGGCGGCGGCCACGATGCTGACGGTGCAGTACGCCAAGGCCCACCCCGGCATCAAGGTCAACGCGCTGGAGCCGGGCACCACGGCCACCGACATGACGGCCGCGTTCGGCGTGGGAAGGCCGGCGGCGGAGAGCGCGCGGAACGTCGTACGGCTGGCGACGCTGGGCCCGGACGGCCCGACCGGGACCCTCACGGATGAGTTCGGGACCCTGCGGTGGTAGGCACTTCTCACCCCGCGGGCGAAGACGGCACGCACCTGCTGAAGCGCGGCGAGGTCGGCCACCGGTCGCCTTCGGTGACGGGCGGACCGGCCGCGGATGCGCAGTGGCTCGGGACTCGCCGCGCAGCAGGTGGCCCGCCGCACCGAGGTGGCCGTCCAGGACGAGTGGACCCGTCACCTCGGCCGGCGCGGCACCGAACGCCTGCACCAGCTCCTCACCCAGTTGCGCGAGATCACCGACCCGTACCGGTGAGCCGGGTCAGGCCGCCGGGCCCGCCTCCAGGCTGCGCAGGTCGATGCCCTGCGCCCCGAGGACCTTCTCGACCCCGGCCAGGTCCAGCCCCTCCACGACGTTGTCGCCGTGCACGATGCGAAACGACTCGACGCCGTGCCGGCTGACCACCTCCACCCGCCAGCCACCGTCCGGCGTGACCATCAGCCCCTTCACCAGGGTCTGCGCCGCGGCGAGGTCCCGTACGGCCTGGGCCGGCGTCTTGTCCGGCCGCAGCCCGCGCCACGACGGGTGCCGCAGCCGGCCGTCCGGCGTCCAGTTCCGGTACGCCACCTCCCCTACGAACAGCGGCTCGACCCAGTGGGCACCGCGGGCGAATTCGCGCGGGATCCCGGGCACGGGGGCGGTGCCGCGGGCGTACGGTCGCAGCACGTCCTGCAGGTGGCCGAGCATCTGATGGGTGAACCCGGTGCCCACCCCGCCGGCGAACGACAGCCGCCCGTCCGGGCCCGCCACCGCGGTCAGCAGCGAGCCGATCGTGCCGGCGCGGCGGCCCTGGCCGGGCTTCCAGCCGACGATCACGACCTCCTGGGTGAGCGAGATCGGCACCTTGATCCAGCTCGGCGAGCGCCGTCCCGGCTGGTACGCCGACCCGAGCCGCTTGACCACGATGCCCTCGAGCCCCTGTGCCTGCGCGGCCGTCAGGATCGCCTGCGGGTCGGCGTCGACGAAGTGCGGCGGCACCCGGACCTCGTCGGAGCTCAGCGCCAGACCGGTGAGCAGGTCGCGGCGGTCGGCGTACGGGAGCGGCATGGTCGACACCCCGCCGAGGTGGAGCACATCGAACACGTAGTAGACGACGGGCACCGCCGCCACCAGCGCGGGCGACGGATCCGCCACGTGCATGCGCTGCTGCAGCCGGGCGAAGGAGGGCCGGCCGGCCTCGTCCAGCGCCACGATCTCGCCGTCGAGCACCACCGGCCGGTCGCCGACGACGTCCGGCAACCCGGCCAGCTCCGGGTACGCGGCGGTGACGTCGTTGCCGTTGCGGGTCTGCAGGCGTACGCCGCCACCCTCGGCGAACGAGACGCAGCGGATGCCGTCCCACTTGAACTCGATCGCCTGCCCGGGCTCCGCGGACGGTTCGCCCAGCGTGGCGAGCATCGGCGCGATCGACTCGGGCAGGTCCATGATCTCCAGTGACGTCCCCGCGGCCGCGACCGTCAAGCCGGGCGGCGGGATTCCCCCGAACTACAGCCGTGGGGTTCTGGAGGCAATGGGAGAAAACCGTCCACACGGCTATCGTGACCGGGGATGCGGTGGTCCGGCGTGGTCTACGACGTAGGCCGGGCCATGGGGCCACGGTCGGCCGACTGGCGGCCCGACTACACGCCCCGGCTGGTCCGGCGCGAGTTGGAGATCATCCGCGGTGACCTGCACGCCACCGCCGTACGCTTGTGCGCCCGCGACCCGCAGCGGCTGGCCTTCGCCGGCGCGTACGCCCTCGACCTCGGCCTTGACGTGTGGGTCTGCCCGGAGCTGTGGAACGCGACGCCGGCGCGCACCCTGGCCTACCTGGACGCGGCCGCGCCGGTGGTCGAGCAGCTGCGCCGGCGGGCTCCCGGCCGGGTGACGCTCTCGGTCGGCAACGAGCTGACGTTCTTCATGCGGGGCATCGTGCCCGGCCGCACCCACCGCCGCCGGGCCCACGGCCGGCAGCTGAGGCCGATCCTGCGGGAACGGCGCCACACGCCGCCCCTGCGTGCGTTCCTGGCCGAGGCCGTGGCGGTCGTGCGCCGGTCGTACGACGGCCCGCTCACCTACTGCGCGTTGCCGTTCGAGGACCCCGACTGGACGCCGTTCGACGTCGTCGGCGTCAACCTCTACCGCAACCCGGCCACCGAGCGGGGCTACGGCACGGTGCTCGACCGGCTGGCCGCCACCGGCAAGCCGGTCGCGGTGACCGAGCTCGGGTACGCCGCCTGCAGGGACGCCGACAACCCCGAGCTCCTCGGCACCTTCAACGCGACGCCGTGGAGTCTCGCCCTGTCCCGGCTGTTCGGTGAAGCAAGGCCACGCGTACGCACGATCCACCCGCGCGACGAAGCGGCGCAGGCTCGCATGCTCATCGATCAGATGGACGACCTCGACCGGCGCGGGGTGGCCGGCGCGTTCGTGATGAGCTTCAGCTTCCCGCCGGCGCCCTACGACGACGACCCGCGGTACGACCTCGATGCCACGGCACTGTCCCTCGTGCGGACGTTGCGGCCCGGACGGCACGGTGTCACGTACCCGGACGTGCCGTGGGAGCCCAAGCAGGCGTTCCACGCGCTGGCCGGCTTCTACCGCGGGCCGGTCTGAGGCTTCATGCCGACGCCGACGTAGGTGAGGGTCGCGGCCGGATCGCCGGGCACGTCGTCGCCCGGATCGGGGTGCCACTCGGTGCTGTGCACCACGCCGGGCTCGACGAGGTCCCAGCCGTCGAACAGCGCCTCGACGCGCCCTCGGTCGCGCGTGACGAGCGGCGTACCCGTGCGGTTGTAGAGGTCCACGAAGCGTTCCATCTCCTCGGCGCGCGCGGTGCCGGTGGCGTGGGAGACGGCCAGGCAGCTGCCGGGAGAGACCGCGTCGCGGTAGTGGCGCAGCGCGGCGGTCAGCTCGGCGCTGTCGGGCGCGAAGTGCAGCACGGCGATCATCAGGACGCAGACCGGTTCGCCGAAGTCGAACAGACCGCGCAGGTGCGGGTCGGTCAGCACCGCTTCCGGGCGCTGCAGATCGCCCTGGATGACGACGGTACGCCGATCCGCGCCGAGGATCTCCCGGGCGTGCAGGACCGCGGTGGGGTCGAGGTCGACGTACGCGACGCGGGCCTCGGGCTGGACCTCGCGGGCGACCTCGTGCACGGTGCCGTTCGCCGGGATCCCGGAGCCGAGGTCGAGGAACTGGCGGATGCCGCGGCCGGCGGCGAAGCGGACGGCGCGGCGCAGGAAGGCCCGGTTGGCCTGCACGATGCCGGGCAGCTCGGGGACGAGCTCGCGGGCCCGGTCGGCGACCGCCCGGTCCGCCGCGAAGTTGTGGTTCCCGCCGAGGAACGCGTCGTAGATGCGCGCGGCGCTGGGCCGGTTGGGATCGATCCCGGTCGGCAGATGGTTCTCCCCTGCCATGCCACCCCCGTTTTCGGCGAACAGCAACCACTGACGGTCCAGATCACTCTACGTTGAGTAAGGCAGTGCGGGGGCCGAGCCCCGGAAGCGAGGAATGGTGCCGACGACCGACGCCTTGACCGGAGTCCTGGTGGACGAGGCACCCGACGCGGTGATCGTCAGCCGGGCGGACGGCGCCATCGTCATCGCCAACCGCCGCGCGCACGAGATGTTCGGGTACGAGCCGGGCCGGCTGCTGGAGCTCTCCGTCGACGATCTCGTCCCGCACGAGGTCCGCGCCCGCCACCCCGGGCACCGGGCCGGGTACCTGGCCGGCCAGCATCCGCCGCTGCGCCGGCTGCCCCTCAGTGGCCTGCGCAGCGACGGTCAGGTCTTCCCGGTGGAGATCTCGCTCGCGGCCGTCACCGTGCCCGGCGGCGACCTGCTGGTGGCCTCGGTGCTGCGCGACGACACCCGGCACCGGGAGGCCGAGGAGGCCCGGTCCCTGCTGGCCTCCGTCGTCCAGTCCTCGCACGACGCCATCGTCACCACCGACCTCGACGGCGTGGTGCTCACCTGGAACCCCGGCGCGGAGCTGCTGTACGGCTACCCGGCCGCCAAGATGGTGGGCCGGCCGATCGACCGGATCGTCCCGCCCGAGCGGCGCGTGGACGAGGAGGAGATCCGGACCCTGGTACGCATCGGCGGCCGCATGGACCGGTACCGCACCGCCCGGGTGCACGCCGACGGCTCCGTCCTGCCGGTGTCTGTGCAGGTCAGCCCGCTGCGCGACCCCGTCGGGACGATCGTGGGGATGGCCACCACGGCCCGCGACACCAGCGAGCGGGAACGCGCCGAGGCGCAGGTGCAGGCCGTCCTCGACGCCGCGCCGGACGCCCTGCTCGGCGTCGACGAGCTCGGCGCCATCGTGCTCGTCAACGCCGAAGCGGAACGGCTGTTCGGGCTGCCGCGCTACGACCTCGTCCAGACGGGGGTAAGCCGGCTGCTGCCCGACGGGTTGCCGCCCGCGGTCGCGATGCTGCGTACCCGCGGCGACTCGACCCCGCTGGACACCGAACGTATCGACGGAGGCGACGACCCCGCGACCGCGGCGCCGCGCTGGGCCACCCGGACGGCCCGGCGCCGCGACGGCAGCGAGCTCCCCGTGGAGATATCGTGCAGCGCCCTCGACGCCGACGGCCGGATCATCGTCGTGGCCGCCATCCGGGACATCACCGACCGGCTCACCGCGGAGGCCGAGCAGCAGGCGCTGCGCGACGAGGCCGAGCAGCAGCGCATCGAGGCCCGCCTGCAGCGCACCCAGCGGCTGGAGAGCCTGGGCCAGCTCGCCGGCGGGGTGGCGCACGACTTCAACAACCTGCTCGCCGTGATCCTCAACTACGCGTCGTTCATCACCGAGGACGCCCCCGGCACCGCGTTCGCGCGCGACGCCGAGCAGATCGCCCGGGCGGCGCGCCGGGGCAGCGACCTCACCCACCAACTGCTGGCGTTCGCCCGCCGGGAGGTGATCCGCCCGCGGGCGCTGGACGTCAACACGATCGTCGCCGAGGTGGAGCAGATGCTGCGGCGCTCGATCGGCGAGCACATCACGCTGACCACCCGTACCGCGCCGGTGCCGCCGGTGATGGCCGATCCGGGCCAGCTCGAACAGGTGCTCATCAACCTCGCCGTCAACGCCCGCGACGCCATGCCCTCCGGCGGCGCGGTCACCATCGACACCGCCGAGGTGCGGGTCGACGCCGACCATCCGGCCGCGCGGGCCGGGCTGGAGCCGGGACCGTACGTGCGCATCCGGGTCTCCGACACGGGTACCGGCATGCCGCGCGACGTCATCGACAAGGCGTTCGACCCGTTCTTCACCACCAAGCCGAGCGGGCAGGGCACCGGCCTGGGCCTGGCCACCGTGTACGGCATCGTCACGCAGGCCGGCGGCACGGTCCAGATCTACTCCGAGCCCGGGTACGGCACGACGATCACGATCCTGCTGCCGGTCACCGACGCCGTCGCCGAGGACACCCGGCCCTCCACGCCGTCCGGCGACCACAGCGGGCGGGGCGCCACGGTGCTGGTCGTCGAGGACGAGACGGCGCTGCGTGAGGTGACCGAGCGCATCCTGCGCCGCGGCGGCTACACCGTGCTGACCGCGACCGACGGACTGGACGCGCTGCGGATCAGCCGTACCCATGAGGGCACCATCGACGTGCTGCTCACCGACGTGATCATGCCGGGGATGCTGGGCAAGGACCTCGCCGAGGCGATCACCGAGACGCGCCCGGGCATCCGGGTGCTGTTCATGTCCGGGTACGCCCAGCCGGTGCTGACCACGCACGGCACCCTGGCCGCGGACGTCCACCTGCTCGAGAAGCCGTTCACCGGTGCGGAGCTCCTGCAGGCGCTGCACGCGACGCGGCACGCCGGACGTGATTGACGACTCCCCCGGGTTTCGATCGCCCGTTTCCGGGGTAGCGCGCTCCACGCGACCAACCCTGGGGAGGACTGATCGGCCATGCCTTTCGACTGCACGATCGAACGGGAAGGCGAGACCATGGTCGTCGTACCCGAGGGCGACGTGGACGTGGTGAACGCCGCGGTGCTGCGTCAGGTGCTCCAGCAGGTCGTCGAGCGCCGCGACTGCACGCGGCTCGACATCGACATGAGCGCGGTGACGTTCCTGGACTCCTCCGGCCTCGGCATGCTGGTGGCCGCCCAGCGCGCCGCCGCCGCGCAGGGCATCACGCTGCAGCTGCGCGAGCCGGGCCCGATGGTGCGCATGGTCCTCGAGGTCACGAACCTCGACCGCGTGCTCGCCCCCGGCCTCGACCCGGATCTCGTCCCGGATGAGACCAGGGAGGCCGCCTCGGAGTCGTGAGCCGCCGGACGCCGCCCGAGCGGCGCCCGGCGGTCCGCCGTCAGCGCTCCGGACGGTATTCCGGCGTGTCCCCGGAGACCGCTCCGGGGTCGTAGCCCGCGTGCGGGTTCGCGCCGGACGTCTCGTCGTCCCCCGCCTCGAACGCGGGCGAGGTGTCGTCGCCGGTCGACGTGACGGAGTTCCCGGGCGCGCGCAACGACGCCTCGTACGCGGTGGAGCCGTCCGGCTCGTCGGTCCGGTCGGTTCGGATGTCATCGGTCATGGCCGGGAGCGTTCCCCCGGTGGCTGGGGGTAAACGGGATCCGCCCCCGGCACCTCAGACGCATGAGCGCGCGGTCCCGGGGCATGCGAGGCGGGTGTCCACGTCTGTCCGGATCGTGATCGTCGACGACCATCCGCTCGTCGTCAGCCGCCTCGAGCTGCTGCTCCCCGAGATGACCGACGGGCGCGCCACAGTGGTGGCGAGCACCGGGGACGCCTCCGCCGCCGAGAGCCTGGTCCGGCACTGGGTACCGGATCTCGTGCTCATCGATCTGCGCATGCCGCCACCGGGTGGGATCCGGGCGATCGCCGGCGTGCGCCTGGCGGCGCCCCGGGCCCGGATCGTGGCGATGTCCGGCGACGACGATCCGGCGCTCGCGGTGGAGGCGCTGCAGGCGGGCGCGGAGGCCTTCCTGCCCAGGACCGGCGAGCCGGAACGCCTGCTGCAGCCGCTGCTGTCCATCCTGGACGGCTGGGCCGTGATGCCCGCGGAGCTCCTGAGCGCCGTGCTGGGCTCGGCCCGCCGCGCCCGGCCGGCCCCGGTCGAGCTCGACGAGCGGGAACGGACGCTGCTGCAGCTGATCGCCGCGGGCGCCACCACCGCCGAGATCGCCGGACGGCTGCACGTCTCGGAACGGACGGTGAAACGGCTGACCGCCACGCTGCTGCGCAAGCTGCGGGTGTCCAGCCGCACGGAGGCCGCCGCCCTCGCCGGGCGCGCCGGAATCCTGGGAGGAACGGGCGTGTAGGCGAAGTCCCCGATCCGTTCCTCACGCAAGATCAAGCCGGGGGCCTGGCCTTCTGCGGGTGGATCGTCTCGTGGCGGGCCAGCATGGCGACGAATTCGGCGATCTTGCGCTCGCGGGTCTGCGCCCGTTTGACGGCGTTGACCCGGTAGACGAGCGCGAACAGGTTGCTCTTCGTGAGCACGTCGAACATGGCCTGCGCGGCCGGGACGGCGGCGATGGCCTCGAGCAGGTCGGCCGGCGCCTCGACCTCCGACTGCGGGGCGTACGCCGTCGCCCAGCGCCCGTCCGCCTTCGCGGCGTCGACCGCGGCGCGGCCCGCGGGCTGCATCCGCCCCTCGGCCTCCAGCCGTTCCACGTGCGAGATGTTGCGTTGCGACCAGGCGCTGCGGGCCCGGCGCGGGGTGAACCGGATCCAGGAGGCCTCGTGGTCGCCCCTGCGGGCCTGCCCGTCGATCCAGCCGAAGCACAGGGCCTCGTCCACCGCCTGCTGCCAGGTCAGCGTGGTGACCGTGCCGCCCTTCCTGGTCAGGGCCAGCCAGACGCCGGGCGAGGTGGCGTGGTGGACGGACAACCACGCGCGCAGCGCCTCGGCGTCCGCGACGATCAGCTCATCCAGCTCCGTGCTCGCCATGACGGCAGGCTAGCCGACGCCGCACGGCAAGAGCCGTACCTTAACCGGTACGGCCCTTTGCGGCGGGCGGGGTACCGCCTAGCGGTGAGAGGTGGTGCGGGTGGTGAGGAAGCCGAGGGCGATCATGCCGAGGCCGAGCAGCAGGTGCAGCCAGTCGTCGGCGGGGTTCACCGGGATGAAGTTGGCGCCGCTGTTCTGGCCGACCACCAGGCCGTACAGCCAGAGGACGAGGTAGATGGCGCCGCCGCCGATGAGGTAGTTGCGGGCGCCCGGGACCGTGCGGGCCAGGGCGAACCCGACCGCGCCGAACAGCAGGTGGACGAGGTTGTGCAGGATGGACACCTGGAAGACGCCGAGCAGCTTGGCGTCGCTGTGGTGCCCCGCGAAGGTCATGTCGCCGTAGTGGGTCGTGATGCCGGGAATGAATCCCAGGATCCCGACGAGCACGAAGACGGCGGCGACGGCGAGGGCGGCCGTTTGCACAAGGGTGCGTGCGCGGGGCGATGCGACGCCGCCGGCGTGGGATCTGCTGACCATGGTTCCTTCTTTCGTGGGGAGGACAGGCCGGGGATGCCCACCCGTAACGGCCGCAAACGTCGGGTTTCTCAGCAGGCGATGACGGCCTGCAGTTCCTGCCGGCGGCGCTGCGCGAGGTCGTTCAGCAGGGCCGGGGCCTCGTCGAACGGCACCACCGCGGAGATCAGGTGCCGGCGGATGGCTTCGCCGCACGAGCGCAGCAGGGCGACGGTCTCGGCGGAGAGCCGCTCCCGGTCCCAGGTCGGCGCGAGCCCGCGGGGCACCCGGCCGATCTGGGCGCACCGCAGCCCCAGTCCGTTGTGGTGGAACTCCTCGCCCAGCCGTACGGCGTCCGCCCCGCCCTGGTAGAACGCCAGGTCGACGACCGTGCCCTGCGGGCGCAGCAGGCGCAGCGCCAGGTGCAGCGCCGAGGCCTGTCCCCGGCACTGGAAGACCACGTCGGCGCCGCGATCGTCGGCGGTGTGCCGCCACGCCGTCTTCAGCACCACGGCGGGGTCGTCGGCCTCGGGGTCGAGCGTCTGCAGGCCGAGCGCGGCGGCGACCTCGCGGCGCTGCGGGGTCGGATCCAGCACGACGACTGACGCCGCGCCGTGCTCACGGGCGAACAACGCGGTCAGCAGCCCGACCACCCCGGCGCCGGTCACCGCGACGCGGCGCCCGGCCACGCCGTCGGCGAGCGACCGTACGTCGGTGCCGCGCAGGTCCGCCGCGGCGTGCAGCAACCCGTTGGCGCAGATCGGTCCCATGTGGGCGGCGTAGATGCCCAGGATCGGGTCGAGGTCGCCGGGCAGCGCGACGACGCGGTCGCGCAGCGGGTCACCGGTCCAGCCGGTGCGGTGGCCGTACGTCATGGCCACGACCGTGCCCTCGGCGACCGCGGGCGTACGGCTCTCCTCGACCCGGCCGACCTCCATGTAGCCCAGCCGGGTGACCGGCCACGGCTCGGCGGGCGCCGCCCCGAAGAGGCCCAGCGCCGGGTCGTACGTGGCGTGCAGGGCGGGGTTGGTGCCCTTGACGTAGCTCAGTTCCGTGCCGGCGGAAATGCCGCTGAAGAGCGTACGGACGCGAAACGGGCCGGGCTGCACCTCCTCCTCGCGGATCTCCAGCCGGCCCGGGGCGGTCACCACGATGTTCCGGTCACGCACGGGACGCCTCCGGGGAGGCCGGCGCGACGGCCCGGCCGGTGACCGCGGCTTCCGCGACGGCCAAGGCCAGGGCGTGGGTACGCAGCGCTTCGGCGTACGGGACGCGGATGTCGTCGCCCTCGCCCCGGACGGCCTGGATGAACGCGCGGTCGACGGCCTCCCGGGCGGAATCGGGGTCGCTGCCGACGGTGTGGGTGCCGTCGGCGTCGCGGACGACCAGCCCGGTCTCGCTGACGTCCAGCGCCAGCCCGTCGGCGTAGATCTCCAGGCCGGCGCGCTGCTTCCAGCCGAGCACGCAGGTGGCGGCGAGGGTGCCCACCGCGCCGGAGGCGAAGCGCAGGGTGGCGACCGTCGCGCCGTCCACGTCGGCGCCGTCGACCGGCGGCGGGGTGCCGTTGCCGGCCGCGGTCACCTCGGTCACCTCCCCGGCCAGGCAACGGGCGAGGTCGAGGACGTGCGCCGCCTGCTCGACCACCGGGCCGCCCGAGCGGTCGCGGCGCGGCCACCACGCGACCGGTGGCACTTTGTCCAGCCATGCCCCGGTGACGAGCCGTACGGGCCGGTCGGAAAGCAATTTCCGGGCTTCTTCCACAATGGCGAGATATCGCCAGTGGTGACCCACCGCAGTCAAGACATTTCGGCGTGCAATGAGGCTGGCAATTTCTTGCGCAACGTCCCAGTTGATCGCTATGGGCTTTTCCACGAAAAGCGGAATTCCAGCCTCCAGTACGAGGCGTTCCGCGGCGCCGTGGGCGAACGGGGGCACGCACACGTACGCCGCGTCCAGCCCCTCACCGAGCAGCGCCGCCGCGTCCGGCAGGGCCCGGGTGCCGTACTGCTCGGCCAGCGCGGCCGCCGCCTCGGGCACCACGTCCGTCACGCCCACGACCTGCACGTCCGGCAGCCCGGAGAGCACCCGCGCGTGCCGCTGCGCCACTCCCCCGGCTCCGATGAGACCCACCCGTGTCGCCGCCATCCGGCCCTCCCGCCCGTCGACTGTCTTCAGACCCGGCACTTCTCCGGAGCGGCGGCGGCGAAACGTCTGACCACGCATTCTCAGCTTCCCGACATCCACACTTAACGCACCGCCAAGATTGGCGCCGACCGCGCGGGGAACAGGCCGATCTTCATTCGTGCAAGCGATCTGGGGGTTTGCCCGATGCGGCATTCGCACGCGACTGAGACACCGACCGCTTCACCGATCGTCGAGGCCTGGACGACGTACCGCACCGGCAACGCCGCGGACTGGACGCCCGCGCAGCTCGTCCGCGCCAAGCGGGGCACCCGGGTCAGCGTCGTGATCCCCGCCCGCGACGAGGAGGCCACGATCGGTGCGATCGTGGGAACCATCTGCCGGGAGCTCACCGGCCGGGTCCCGCTGGTCGACGAGATCCTGGTCGTCGACTCGCGCTCCGGCGACGCGACAGCCGCCGTGGCCCGCGCCGCCGGCGCCCGCGTGGTCGGCCAGGACGAGGTGACCCGGCGGCTGCCCCGCATGGAGGGCAAGGGCGACGCGCTGTGGGCGGGGCTGGCGGCGAGCACCGGGGACGTGGTCGCCTTCGTCGACGGCGACCTGCGCGACTTCTCCGCACGCTTCGTCTCCGGCCTGCTCGGTCCGCTGCTCACCGACCCGTCGGTGGAGTTCGTCAAGGGCTTCTACCACCGTCCGCTGGTGCGCTCCTCGGGCGTCGAGACCGACGGCGGGGGCCGCGTCACCGAGCTGGGCGCCCGGCCGCTGATCAATCTGTTCTGGCCGGAACTGTCCGGCGTCGTGCAGCCCCTCGCCGGCGAGTACGCGGGCCGCCGCGCCGCCCTCGAGCGCATCCCGTTCGTCTCCGGGTACGGCGTCGAGATCGCGATGCTGATCGACCTGCTGGACCTCGTCGGCCTCGACGCGCTGGCCCAGGTGGACCTCGGCGAGCGCTTCCACCGCCACCAGGGCACCGAGGCGCTGGGCCGGATGTCGGCTCAGATCATGGTGACGGCGTGGTCCCGGCTGCACCGGCGCGGCCTGGTCGCCGAGCCGATGCCACCGTCCACGCTGATGACGCAGTTCCGTCGGGGCGGCGACGGGCACCTGCCCCACCTGGACCGGGAGATCGTGGTGAGCGACGTCGGCGTCCAGGAGCGCCCGCCGCTGGCCTCGCTGGCGCGCCGGCCGTACGCGGTGGGTGTGGCATGAGGGTCCTGGTCAACGCCGGCCCGTGGCTGCCGGTGCCACCTCACGGGTACGGCGGCATCGAGAACGTGGTGGCCACGCTGATCCCCGAGCTGCGCCGGCTCGGCGTCGAGGTGGTGCTCGCCTCCGTGGGCGAGAGCACGCTGCCGGTGGACGAGCGGCTGAGCGTCTTCGGCACGGGACAGTTCCCGCAGCTGCAGCGGCCGTACAACCAGGTGTGCGGTGTCGTGCCGGCGCATCAGAGCGCTGTCGTGCGCCGCCTCGACGCCGGCGACATCGACCTCGTGCACGACCACGTCGAGGCCGCCGGCCTGGCCACGCTCGCCTCGTTGGGCCCGGACGCGCCGCCGGGGCTGCACACTCTGCACTGGGACCTCGCCAAGCACCCCGAGCTGTACGGCGGCTTCGACGGCGGGGCCCGCGTACGCGTCAACGGCGTCTCGGCCGACCAGCTCAGCCACGCCCCCGAGGCCCTGCGCGCGCACGCCGTGGGCCACGTCCACCTGGGAACGCCGCTGGCGACGGGCGCCGACAAGCGACCGCCACACGCCAAGGACGGCTACGTGGTCGTGCTGGGGCGCATCAACCCCGGCAAGGGCCAGGACCTGGCGGCCCGGCTGGCGCACGAGGCAGGGTTCGACCTGGTGCTGGCGGGGCCGGTGGGTCCGTACCACCGCCCGCAGGACCTGAACGGCGCCGACCCACAGAACCCGGACGTACGGTTCTGGCGCGAGCGGGTCGCGCCGCACGTGGACGGCGTCCGGGTGCGCTGGGTCGGGACGGTGACCGGCGTGGACCGTGACGACCTCGTCGCCGGGGCCCGCGCCGCGTTGTTCCCGCTGCGGTGGAACGAGCCGGGCGGCACCGCGGTGGTCGAGGCGCTCGCGCTGGGCACCCCGGTCGTCGGCATCGCCCGCGGCTGCCTGCCGGAGCTGGTGGAGCACGGCCGCACCGGCCTGCTCACCACGGACGAGAACGAGCTGGGCGACCTGGTCCACGCGAGCGCCGCGATCGCCGAGGCGGAATGCCGGGCGGAGGCGGCCCGCCGGTTCACCCCGGCGGTGATGGCGGCGTCCTATCTGGAGCTCTACGAACGCCTGTGCGCGAGGGACTCCCGGCTCGCCGTCACCGGCTGAAGCTCCTCACCGGCGAACAGGGCGGTGGTCCGGTCGGCGGGGGCGGGGCGGCCGTAGTGCCAGCCCTGCCCCTTGTCGCAGCCCAGCGTCTGCAGCACGGCGGCCTGCTCGAGGGTCTCCACACCCTCGGCGACCGTCGCGAGGCGCAGGTCGTGCGCGAGGCCGACGATCGTGCGGACCAGCGCCACCTGCTCCCCCGCGTCGTCGCCGGCCGGCATGAACGACCGGTCGATCTTCAGGATGTCGATCGGCAGGTCGCGCAGGTACGCCAGCGACGAGTACCCGGTGCCAAAATCGTCGACCGCCACCCGCACGCCGTCGTGGCGCAGGTCGGCCAGGTGCGCGATGCTCTGCCGGGCGTGCGGGCCGGCGCCGATCAGCATGCCCTCGGTGATCTCGAGGATCAGCGCGGCGGCGGGCAGTCCGGAGTCGCTCAGCGCCGCGCGGACCTTGGCGGCGAAGTGCGGTTCGGCCAGTTGCCGCGGCGACACGTTGACGGTCACGCCGATGCCGTACCGGGCGTGCCAGCCCGCGGCGTCGCGGCAGGCATCCCGGAGCACCTGCTCGCCGAGCGGGACGATGAGCCCGCTGTCCTCGGCGGCCGGGATGAAGTCGTCGGGCATGATCGGGGCGGCGCCCGGCGGGCACCAGCGTACGAGCGCCTCGACCGCGGTGAACCGGCCGGTGGTGAGCGAGACGATCGGCTGGTAGTGCACCACGATGTCGCCGGTGCCGATCGCGCCGCGCAGCCGCTCCACGGTGGCGATGCGGCGCAGTTGGCTCTCGCGCAAGCGCACGTCGTACGCCTCGGCGCGGTCGCGGCCGGCCCGCTTGGCGGCGTTGAGCGCCATGTCGGCGTCGCTGAGCACCTCGGCGCTGCCGGACGCCGAGGCCAGATTCCGGACGCCGATGCTGGCCGTGACGTGCAGCCGGTGGCCGAGCACCGCCACCGGGCGGCGCAGCGCGGCGAGCAGCTCCTGGACGGCGGCGGCCGCCTCGGCGTGGCCCACGCCCGGCAGCAGCACGGCGAACTCGTCGCCGCCCAGGCGGGCGAGCACGCCTTCCGTGCCGACCGCCTCGGTCAGCCGGCCCGCCACCGCCTGCAGCAGCGCGTCGCCGGTCGGGTGGCCGAAGCTGTCGTTGACCTGCTGGAAGCCGTCGAGGTCGATCATCAGCAGGGTGCCGGGGTCGGGGCGGCGCAGCGCCTCGTCGAGGCTGCGCTCCACGTGCAGCCGGTTGGGCAGGCCGGTGAGGGCGTCGTGCAGGGCGAGGTGACTCATCCGCTCCTGCAGCACCGCCTGCTCGGCCAGCGACTGCTCCAGCTCGGCGGCGCGCCGGTTCACCAGGGCGCTGGTGTGCGACAGCCGGATCACCAGCAGCACCGCGGTGGCGGCCGTGGCGGCCAGCGGCAGCGCGACGTCGGCCAGGTCGAAGTCGCCCGCCCGGAGATCACGCCGGCACGCGTACGCCGTGGCCAGCGGTCCGATCGCCACCAGGGCGGTGTACAGGGCGGTCACCCGCCGCGAGGAGCGCACCTCCTGCCCGGAGCGGTCCGCGGTCCGGGCCGCCATCGACGGGTGCAGGGCCGCGGCGCCGAGCAGCAGGTAGAACAGCATCCAGCCGGACACGCTGACGCCGGGGCCCGACCACGCGCCGCCGGAGGACACGGACACGAAGTAGACGATGTCCGAGGCGACCATCGTGGCCACCGCGAGCAGCATCAGGACGTGCGTACGGGTGAGCCCGCCCGCGGCCACGGCGAGCCGCACCGCCATGGTCAGGATGAAGAGGTCGAGCAGCGGGTACGCCACCGCGGTCGAGCCGGACGTCCAGCCGCCGTTGTCGTTGACGAACGGGTCGATGAGGAACACCCAGCCGAGCACGATCGCGGTGCACGCCACGACGCCGGCCTCCACCATGCCGGCCAGGGCCGAGGCGCCACGGGACGCCACGGCCGCGAGCGCGGCGGCGACCAGCAGGTACATGGCGAAGTAGACCGCGTCGACGACCGTCAGCCCGCCGGGCGGGGAGCCGTCGAGGAAGGCCAGCGACCAGGCCGCGCTGCTCGCCGAGCCGCAGGTCATCGCGGCGGCCACGAGCCACCACCCGGTCGTGCGGGCGGGACGGTGCACGGCCAGCCCGGTGAGCACGCCGGCGCCGGCCAGCGCGGCGAGCACCGCGTACGCGGCCTCCTGGGCGGCCGGGCCCAGCCACGCCCCGGCGATCAGCAGCGGCGTGCCCCCGAGCAGGAACCACCACCAGGCGTCACCGGCGCGGACGGCGTCCAGCAAGCCGCTGCGGGCGCGCTGCAGGATCGTCATGGGGCCGCCTTCTCGCCGGGTGGGCACTGACCGGAGAGATTCATGCTCGGGGCGTACGGGTGCCGCCCGGGAGCAGAAACGGTCAGCCTTCCGGAGCGAAAAACGGCCGGGCGGGGAATCCCCCGCCCGGCCGCTCGCGGCTCGTTGCTGTCAGCCCGCCCGGCAGCTCGCCGCCGGCCAGGTCCAGTTGCCGTTGGCCATGATGGTCACGCCGAAGTTGTTGCCGGCGCCGTTCGGCCTGGCGGTGACGGTTCCCGTGGTGCCGCTGACCGACGCGTTCCAGCTGTTCTGCACGCTCTGGCCGCCGTTCAGGGCCAGCGTGACGGTCCAGCTGCTGGTACCGCTGACCGCGACGTTGAGGTTGAACCGGTCACCGAACTGCTGGCCGGCCGAGAGGGTCGCGGTGCAGGAGCCGCCACCCGGCGGCGGGGTGGTCGGGTCGGTCGGCGGCGGGTTGCTGGTGCCGTCGGGCGCCACGGCCCGGCCGGTCGACGGCGAGATCATGCCCGCGCACAGGCCCCGGCTGTTCAGGCCGGAGACGATCTGCGGGATCGCCGCGATGGTGGTCGCGTACTGGTCGTGCATGAGGATGCTCTGGCCGTTGGTGAGCCGGCCGGCCGCCTGCACGATCTGCGCGGTGCTGGCGCCGTTCCAGTCCTGCGAGTCGACGTCCCAGGTGATGGTGCGCAGGCCGAGCGCGGACGCCGCCGACTGCAGGGTGCCGTTGGTCTCGCCGTACGGCGGCCGGAACAGCTGCGGGGTGCCGCCGCCGCCGTTCTGAATCGCCGACTGGGTCCGCGACAGCTCCGACGACATCTGGCTCTGGCTGAGGTTGAGCATGTGCGGGTGGGTGTAGCTGTGGTTGCCGATCCACATGCCGGCGGCCCGCTCGGCGGCCACCAGCGACGGGTTGCTCGCGGCGTTCTGCCCGATGTTGAACAGCGTGGCCCGGACGCCCGCCTGCCGCAGCGCGTTGAGCAGGTTGTTCGTGTTGCTGGGGTTGGGTCCGTCGTCGTAGGTCAGCGCGACGTAGCCGTTGCTGCAGCTCGCGGCGGCCGCGGCCGGGGCGCTCGCGGTGGCGGCGACGCCGGCGGCGGCCGTCAGCAGGCCGGCCGCACAGGCGACGAACGCGGACCAGCGGCGCGAACGCCGCTGCCCGGTGTCGTCGGCAGCTCTTCTGATCATGACTGCTCACCTTCCGTAGGGGGATCGACGGCCGTCGTTGCGCCCATTCTTGGAGCCCGGTGGCCCGATCGTCAACAGGCAATTTCCGGAAGTTTTCAGAGCTGTTAACGCGCACTTTTGCGATCAGCGGGGCGGCCTGCCAGAATCGGTGATGCCATTCGCCGTCCGTAACTCTCGGATTCTTCCCGGTACGGCTGCTAACGCTCACGTCGCCTCCCCCGCAACCGACCTATAGCTCGTGGCCTCCGATCATCTGCCCGCCGTGGTCTCCCCGTACGGTCCGTACGCGGGAATGGGCCTGCACGTCCACGACCTGACCATTCGCGGCCACCACGGCGAGACGCTGGTGGCGGCCGACGAGGCCGAGGGCGTGCTGCGGATCCTCGGCGACGAGCGCACCCGCCGGGTCGCCCGCCTCGGCCGCATGTACGCGCTCAGCTCCCTGGGCCGCCTCGACGAGGCGCTGCTGATCGGCGAGGAGCTGGTCGCCGAGCCGGGCCACCTCACCGGGCCCCGGACCACCGACGCGAAGATCCTGGCGGACACCGGCCGGATGCTCATCCAGGTCGGGCGGGTCGACGACGGGCTGCATCACCTGGCCCGCGCCCTGACGATCCTCGACGTGGTGCCCCGCAAGAGCCTGCGCTACTTCTCGGCGATGGCCTCGCTGGCCGACTCCGCCCGCGCCGCCGACCTGTTCGAGCTCGCCGAGGTGGCACTGCTCAACGCGATCGACGCCTTCGACTCCCCCGACGACCTGTACCGCTCCTCGGCCGAGCTGCAGTACGCCGAGCTGCTGCTGGAATGGGCGCTGCGCCTGGAACAGGTCGGCTGCCACGAGGAAGCGGCCGTCCTGGTCCACAAGAGCGTCGCGCTGCTGCAGTACTGGACCGGGCGCGCCATCGACTCCCCGCTCGGCGCCGCCCTGCTCGCCGTCGGCCACGCGAAGACCGGCCGGCACGAGGAGGCCACGGCCGTCGTGGACCGGACGCTGGCAACCGTACGGGCGGCCGGCCAGCACCACGAGGCACGGCTCCTGCACCTCGCCCACGGCCTGAGCCTGCGCGCGGCCGGGGAGCTGCGCGCGGCGCGCCGGGAGTTCCTCGCCGCGCTCGAACTGTGCGTGCTGCCCGCGCAGAGCCTGCTGTTCCAGTACGAGCTGTCCCTCACGGCGACGCTGGAGAGCCCGGGCGAGGCCACCCGTACGGTCCTCGAGGCGCTGCACAGCCACATCCGCGTGCTCTGGCGCCTGCGGCTGGACCGGCGCACGATGCTCCAGCAGGCGTACCGCCGGGTCGAGCTCGAGGCGGCCCGCAGCACCGCCGACCAGGCCGCGGCCTCGGACGCGCTGACCGGCCTGGGCAACCGCCGTCTCTTCGATCGGCGCATCGCGGCGATGGCGGGCTCCGGCACGCTGCTGCTGATCGACGTGGACCGCTTCAAGGACATCAACGACGAGTTCTCCCACGGCGTGGGCGACCGCGTGCTGGCCGAGATCGCGGCGGTGCTGAGCGCACACTGCCGCCACGACGAGGTCGCGATCCGCTTCGGCGGCGACGAGTTCGCCATGTTCCTGGACACCAGCGAGCTGGAGGGCCGCCAGGTCGCCGAACGGATCCGGCAGGTGATCGGCGCGCGCGACTGGTCGGCGATCGCACCCGGGCTGCGGGTGACGCTGAGCATGGGCCTGACGGCGTGCCGGCCCGGCGAGAGCGGCCGCGACCTCTACGACCGGGCCGACTCCCGCCTGTACGCGGCGAAGCGAGCCGGCCGCGACCGGCTCGCCGTCGCCTGACGTCTCCGCCTTACCCGAGGGCCCGCTTCAGCGCATCGATCCGCAGCGCCCAGATCCGCTGCGCGAGGGCGGCGTCCGGGGCGAAGGTCTCCGCGGCGTGATAGCTGCCCGGGTGCACGTGCAGCTCCGTGGACACGCCGGCGGCCATGAGCCGCTGCGCGAACGCGATGTCCTCGTCGCGGAACAGGTCCACCGTGCCGACGTCGATGAACGCCGGCGGCAGCCCCGACAGGTCCTCCGCCCGGCTGGGGGCCGCGTACTGGTCGGCCGGCTTGCCGCCCAGGTACCAGGCCCACGCCTCGACGTTGCCGGCCCGGTCCCAGATCCCGATGTCGGTGATCTCGTGGCTCGACGCGGTCTCGTTCCGGTCGTCGACCATCGGGTAGATCGGCATGATGAACGCGAGCGCCGGCCCGCCCCGGTCGCGGGCCATCAGCGCGGTGGCGATGGTCAGCCCGCCGCCCGCGCTGGCGCCGTAGATCGCCAGCCGCTGCGGGTCGATGCCCAGCTCGTCGGCGTGCTCGGCGGTCCACTTCAGGCCGGCATAGCAGTCCTCGGCCGGCGCCGGGTGCGGGTTCTCCGGCGACAACCGGTATTCCACCGACACCACGACCGCGCCCACCTGGTCGCAGATCAGCGTCGCGGTCGGATCCTCACCCTCCACGGTCCCGAGAATCATCCCCCCACCGTGGATGAAGAAAATGCCCGGGAGCGGCGCCTCGGCATTGACCGGCTTGTAAATCCGTACGCTGATGTCCGGCTCACCCTGCGGCCCGGGAACCGTACGGTCCTCCTTGACCACATTCGGGTTCTCGGGCACCTCGATGGCGCCCAGCATCGCCGTCACGGCGGCGCGGCGCTCCACGATGTCCGCGACGGCGTTGAAACCGCCGGGCATCGCTTCGAGCAACTGATCCAGGGGTACGCGCACCTCGGGATCGATCAGGTCACGACGGGACATGGCATTCTCCTCTCAGACGGTCAGCTCGAAGCCCTCGTAGCCCTTGGCGGCGACCTCGTCGCACTTCTTCCGGTACTCGCCCACACCGCCGGCGTACGGCATGAAAACGCGCGGCTTGCCGGGGACATTGGCGCCCATGTACCAGGAATTCGCCTTCGGATAGAGGGTGTAACTCGCGATCTCGTTGACGTGGTCCACCCAGGCGTCCTGCGCCTGGCGAGCCGGCTCGATCACCCGCAGCCCCTGCTCCCGCAGATGCGCGATGGCGTCGGTCACCCAGTCGACGTGCTGCTCGATCGACACCACCATGTTCGAGAGCACGGACGGACTGCCCGGCCCCGTGATCATGAAGAAGTTCGGGAACCCGGCGGTGCCGATGCCCAGATAGGTCCGCGGCCCCGCGCTCCATGTCTCCTTCAGCGACAACCCGTCCCGCCCCCGGATGTCCACGTTGGTGAGGGCGCCGGTCATCGCGTCGAAACCGGTGGCGTACACGATCGCGTCGAATTCGTACTCCCGCTCCGAGGTCCTGATCCCCTTCTCGGTGACCTCGACCAACGGCGTGCGCCGCAGATTCACCAGATGCACGTTCGGCCGGTTGTACGTCTCGTAGTAATTCGTGTCCAGGCACGGCCGCTTCGTCCCGACCGGATAGTCCGGGCTCAGATCGTCGGCCACCTGCGGGTCGGCGACGATGTCGTGGATCTTGCGGTGGATCCACCGCTTCGCGGTGTCGTTGGCGGCCTGGTCAACGGCCAGATCCTTGTACGCGGTCAGCAGGTTCACCAGGCTCCCGCTCTCCCACGCCACCTCGTACGCCGCATCCCGCTCGGCATCGGACACCTCGAGCGCGGACATCGTGGGAACCGGCGTCGGCACCCCGAAACCGGACTCCCGCTGAGCCTGCCGGAACTTGCGATAGTTCAGCTTCATCGTCTTGACCTCGTCGGGCCGCAACCGCCGATTCCGCGCCGGCAACGAGTACGCAGCGGTCCGCTGGAACACGGTCAGATCCGCGGCCTGCTCGGCGATCACCGGAATGGACTGCACCCCCGAGGAGCCGGTCCCGATGATCCCCACCCGCAGCCCGGAGAAATCGACACCCTCATGCGGCCAGTGCGCCGTGTGGTACGTCGCGCCCTTGAAGGTCTCCAGGCCGGGAATCTCCGGCATCTTCGACGCGGACAGGCATCCAGTGGCCATCACCAGGAACCGCGCGGTGACGGCATCCTCATGCTCGGTACGGACCAGCCACGACTTCTGCCCCTCATCCCAGGTGGCGGCGCTGACCCGCGTACGGAACACAATGTCCTTCCGAAGGTCGAACCGATCAGCGACGTGGCGCGCATACCTGAGAATCTCCGGCTGCGTCGGGTAACGCTCCTGCCACTCGTACTCCTGCTCGAGCTCATCGGAGAAGGAGTACGAGTAGGCAAGGCTCTCGACGTCGACGCGAGCACCCGGGTAGCGATTCCAGTACCAGGTCCCGCCGACATCGGCGCCGGCCTCGAAAACAACGGCGGTAAGATCGAGTTCCCGCAACTTGTGCAGCAGATACATACCGGAGAACCCCGCGCCGACGATCACGACGTCGACGGAGGGCGGAACGGTACGGGGGTGGCTCATGACGGCCTCCTGGGATGGGTCTGCTTCGGCTGGCGGGTGGGTACGGCCCGCCTTCGCTTTCTTCCGGGTTTGGTTGCGCTCAGGCCTCGCCCCGAACGGCCTTTTCTTGGCGCCGGCCTTTCGGTGCGCCGGCTAGTTCGTTGCACGGGGCTATTGGTTGCACCGTGCCCTTGTCGCACCGGGGCTTTTGTTGCGCTCAGGCCTCGCTGCTGGCCCTTTTCTCGCTGCTGGCCCTTTTGTTGCGCTCGGCCGCAACCGGGCGCCCGGCGCCCGGCGGCTCACTAGGGGGTGTAGGACCGCGATGCTGGTCGGCACGCGGCCGTCTCGAGGGATACGCGTCGCCGCCGCTCGTCCGGCCGGTCGAGGGCGGGAACGCAGATCTTCGGCACTCGGTAGCTCGACAACTGGAAGGACTGGGCAAAGCCGGTGGGGAGCCGGCATGAACAGGCGCCTGTACGGCCACCGCACCCCGATCTCACCGACCGCCCCGGGAGATCGAAGGGCGACGCGGAATGAGTGGCCTGCACCACAACATAGGATGCATTCTCCATCCGGTCAACGTTTCCGCCCGGTAAAACCCCAGCTCAAGATCCCTTTCCCTCACCCGCCAGCGTCCCGACCCGTCGCCGCACCGCCCTGCCCTGTCCTGCCCCTGCCCCTGCCCTGCCAGCGTGCCGCCCCGCCACCCGGTGGCCGCCCGCCCCGCCACCCGGTGGCCGCCCGCCCCGCCGCACTCCCCCGACCCGGCCGACCCCGGCGGCCCCCACCCACAGGCAAGCCCCACCGGCACGCCGAGGGTGGGGTGCATGCAACCCCCCAACGGCGCCGTGTAGAGTTCTCTCCTGTGCGGCCCGCCGGGGCCCACCGACCACGGATGCCAACCGCGGATCGGCCCGGCAAGGCTGGACAGAGCAGGTCCGGGTGGCGGAATGGCAGACGCGCTAGCTTGAGGTGCTAGTGCCCTTTATCGGGCGTGGGGGTTCAAGTCCCCCCTCGGACACAAATCCGTAGCACCCATGCACAGCATGGGTGTTCATGCGGACATGATAGCCAGCTGAACAGTCGCTGGTTCGTTCGCGGGTTGTTTGTAAGCAGTAGCGCGGATCGCGCTCCTTACGTTGGTATCTCGTCCATGCGCCTGAGCGGCTATGGCTTTCTTCTGGTGATCGCGCTCACAGCTGCGTCGGCCCATCGCCGGTCTCGTCTAGCCCTGTTCGCTTGTGCCGAGTCGTTCTGACCGTTGAAGGTCACGCCAGGTCCGTCCACGGCTCGGACGAGGCTCACCCGCGGCTAAGGTGCTGGCATGCCTGCCGAGACGCCTGAACAGATCGCGCAGACGTTCCAGGTCAGCGTGGAACTCGTCCTCGCGGGCCGGTTCGACCTCGGCGCGTACCCGCACCGGCACCTGGTGGTCGCCGCCACCCGCGGTTTCTGGTACTCCCGTCTGGCCCAGGTACTGGCCGCGACGGAGATGCTCACGTCCGCCGGGTTCGAGCTGGTGCACACCATCGAGTTCGATGCCGGCAATGCGGTGTGCGCCGTGCTGCGGCGCACCTGAGCAGCCCGGCCACGTGAGTGACACTCACCTATGATGTGAGGGCTTACGCCGCGGGGAGGCTGATGTGAGCGACTACGGCCTGGCACCACTGAACGCGATCGGTGATCCCGAGTCGCTTCGTCGCCGCGCTGAGGAGGCGATCGCCGGCCTGGAGATTGACATCCGGCCCGGCGCGGCCCTGGAGGGTACTGACCCTTCGAGCTCTGTCTGGGTGAGCGTCAGGCCGGACGGGGTGGTGGCCGACGTATCGATCAGCCGGCGATGGCATGAACGCATTCCTGCAGACCAGCTCGGTGCGGCGATACTGGCCGCCTACCATCAGGCCGAACACAAACGTGCCCTCGCCGGCGCCCGCACGACCGATGACGACAACGGCGACTCGGACGCGGCGCCCTCCCCGCTGACGGAAACCGACGATCCCCGCTGGCTCGAGTTCGTCTGGGAGACCTTGAACGACTCTCGCCGCCGCCTCGCGCAGATGTCAGCGCCCCGGCTCCACGAGGCCGCGGCCGAGGAATGCACCGTCGCCGGGCCCGCGGGGCTCGTCCGCTTGCGCGTGGTCGGCACATCGGTGCGCGACGTCCTCATCGATGGCGTCCACACCGCCCGGCGAGATCCTGAGGCTCTTGCGGCCGACGTGCGGTCCGCCTTCGACGGCGTCCGGCGAGGGTGACATCCCACAAGACCCGCCGGCGGCGGGTAGACGAAAGGGGGTTCGTCGATGCCTGGAGCGGGTGACGAGCAAGTACAGGTTGTGGTCGACGCCGTGCACGCGGAGGCCGGCAAGTGGCGCAAGCTGTCGGGCGACATGGCCGCCGTGCACGCGGATGTCGTCAGGCTTGAGTTGTATCCGACGGCGTTCTTCTTCGCCGACGTGGTCTCGGTGGAAGGCCACGCGATTGCGTACCGGACTTTTCACGACTGGTATCAGCAGCTGCTCGGGGATGCCACGACCGAGTTCGGGGAGATCGCCGGCGCGCTGGACAAGTCCGCCGAGGCCTACCGGAACGCCGACACACGCTCGAGTGTCAACCTGAAGACCATCTACGGGACCCGGCCGGAGGGCAACTGACGTGGCACCGGACGTGGACGCCAACGAGGTCGAATCATCCAAGGTCGCCTTGGAGCAGGCGTTCGACTCGCTGCGCAAGGGCGTCGACTCGTGCGTGGACAACTTCAACCGCATCGTCGAGGGCGTCAACCACTGGTCCTGGCTGATGGGACCGATCCCGCTGTGGTTCATCCACAACCACCTCGACGACCTGCGCAAAACGCTGACAGAAGCCATCGGGTACGCCGAGAAGGTGCTGCAGGGCGGCGTGCCGGTGTTCTCGCTGTTCCAGACGAGCATCGACTACCTCAACGCGGCCCAGGGGCCGGTCTCGGACATCTCTTACGACATCAACACTCCGCAGGACGACAACCTCAACGCGTGGTCGGGTGCCGCGTCCAGTGCGTACAAGCAGAAGCAGGCGGCGCAGAAGAGCGCGACCGACAAGGCGGCCGAGAACGCCGTCGTCATCAGCAAGTGGCTGTTCGACGTCGGCAAGACCAACGTCGCGTACGCCGTCGAGATCGTGAAGCTGCTCGTCGACGCCGGCATGGAGCTGGTCAACGTGACCGTGGACGCCGCCTCCATCATCAACATCCAGTTCGCGCTCGACAAGCTCGCCGAGGCCGTGAAGAAGCTGCTCAAGGCCACGGTCGTCCAGTTCGCCGAGCTGGCCAACAAGTTCGTCGCCACGCTGGGCGACAGCCGGGATCTGCTGGCACGGCGCAACGACCACGGAGCCTTCGAGAACGGGAAGTGGCCGCAAGCCGTCTACCGCTGACCCGCCCCGCGAACGCTCACCGCAGGGCGGCCACGACTTGATCGGCGAGCACGCCGGCGTCCGGCGCCACGCGATCGAGCAGATAACGCGACAGGCCGTCGAGATCGTCGGCCGCATCGGTGGGTGGCCGCACCACAACCGTCACGACCGCGTTGTCGGCCAGCACCGTCCGCGACAGCGAACCGGTCGGCGCGTACGCGGCGGCGAAACCCTGGCTCTGATCGGCGACCGCGACGTGCGCGGAGGGCCGCGCGGCGTCCCGGTCTGCCTCGGCGCGAAGCCCGTCGTAGAAATGACGCGCGTTGCCGGCCCCGCTACCGGCCGGGGCGAAACCGTTGGGATAGAGCGACACGCTCACGCTGACCGACGGCCGTGCATCTGCAGACGCCCACAGGCAGTCGATCGTCGTCACGCCCGGCACCGGAGCTTCGGCTGAGGCGGATACATCGGGCCTGCCCTTGCCCGCAGCGTTGTACCGGCTCGCCTCGGCGCCGTCGAACGTGGGACAACCACCGTCCACAGCGCTGTACCGCGCTGCAGGGCCCAATTGAGATGTGGAGGGCGTTGGCTCCGGGGCCGGATGGGCGCTGTCACAGCCTGAGGTGCCCACGACTGCGCCGACGAGGGCGGCGCCGTACAGCGTCCATCGGGCTCGCCACATGCGCCGAGATTAACTCAGCCTGCAGGCTCCAGGACCGGGTTGGTCGCCTGCACGCTATTGATGCGCCTCGACCCGGTGCGCTTGAACCAGCGTGTTGGACCAGTGGCCAGCACGGCTTCCAGCGTGCGTTCGGTCCGTCTCCGCCAGTGGATGGGGTTCGCCGGTGAGGGCGGCGAGGGCTTGGGCTACTTCCTGCAGGGTGGCTTTGACGTAGGTGGCTGTGGTGCCTCCGTCGCCGGCGCTGGCGTGGCCAGCGAAGGCGCGGGCGGTCGCGTAGGAGATGTGCCGTTCGACCCAGGTGAGCGTGGTGTGGCGTAGCCAGTGGGCGCTGACCTGTTGGGATGCGACCCATGGCAGGTGCTTGCCGATGCGCTGCCACAGGTAGTCGTAGCGGCGTCGGCCGACGGGGCGGCCGTTGCGGTAGCGCAGGAGCTGGCTTGTTGGGTTGCCGTCGCCGCGGTGGTCGAAGTGGGTGATCAGGGCAGCGTTGAGGGTGGGCGAGATGGGTTGCCAGCGTTGGGTCTGGCCTTTCTCGTGCAGGAGCACGAGGCACTGTTGCGTGTCGAGGTCTTGGCGTCTGATGCTGAGCGCTCCCGCACGGCGGCATGCGGTTTCGAGGTGCAGCCGCAGTATTAGCAGGTCGAGATCGGGGTCGTTGCCGGTTTCACGGGTGACGGTGAAGATTGCGGAGAGCGCTGGTTCGGGTAGCGCTTGGCGCAAGCTTTGCTGACGGCGTGGTTTGGGTACGCGGGCCGCGGGGTTGTGGTCCGGGGAGATCAGTCGGTCGTCGACGGCGTAACGGTAGATGCAGCGCAGGGCGGCGATGAGGTGTTCGGCGGCGGAGGCGCCGCCGCGGTGGCTGCGGCGGATGACGGCGTGTGCACGGGCTTCTTCAGCGAGGTGTCTGATCTCTGAGGGTTTCAGTTCGTCGAGGTGGCGACTCCCCCACTGCGCGAGGATCCGCTGCCAGTAAGTGTCGTATAGGCGGCGGGTGCTGGCGGAGAGCCCGGCGGCGACGTGAGGGATGTACTCGGCGAAGGTCGGCACCGGTCGTGGGGTGTGTGGGGCTTTGCCGGTGAGCTGGTCAGTGGTGATGTTGAGCTGGGCCATGAGGGCCGTAACCAGGGCGATGTTGGTGGAGTTGATGTCGGGCTGGCTCATGGCTGTGGCATCTGGGTGTCGGAGTGCTCGCGAAGGATGGCGGTGAGCAGCCCGGGTGGGTAAATCGCGAGGAGTTCGGTCCGGTGGTCGGTGGACAGGAGCAGGCGATCGCCGGTGGTGATGCCGGCTCGGCGGCGCGTTAGCGCCGGCAAAGTTATGTGCCTTCGCGGATCGACTGTGCTTTGGGGTGCGGTGCTGGGCGGCGGGTTCTCGGCTGTGCAGCGGCAGGCGGTTATGAGTCCGTCGTTGTCGACTGTGAAGGCGATGGCGTTCCCAGGCTCCCATGCGAGTTCCTCGACGGTGGGAGAGCTGGCGATTCGGCCATGGGTGTCGATGACAGACATGGCGTAGTGCGCAGGCTGGACGTGGCGGCGGTGCGCGAGGTCGGGAACGGTGAGACCGGGGACCGCTCGCTGGTGCGGGATGGCGTTGCGCGACACCGCGGGTCGCGGCACTGGGACTTGCGCTTGCTGATACAAGGGCTCAACTCCCCTTCGGGCCGGTTCCACGCTGTTTCCGCCTCGGATTGAGGCGACGCCCTTCGGCTGTGTCCAGCGAACGACGCGAGGACGCGTGCGTGAAGTTGTCCCGCGTTGCGTGGTGTTGTCTCCCCTTGTCCTCGATCGTTGTCGGCGCGCTGCTTCCACCCCCTTCCGGTGTGGCACGCACCGGGCAAGAGCTAGCCGCACCACAGCTCGTGAGCCGTCCTAGGATCATCTCTTCGAGTTCTAGCGCTCCGGTGAGCACCGGTAGCGTTATTGCCACCATTGGACGCTCGCGATCGGCCGCATCAGGACTCGACAAGGCAAACAGCCGAATGCAGATTCGGAGACGGCGTGGTAGCGTTCCGGATGCGACATCTGCCGACGATCTATATTCCGGCCTGATGCTGGCTTCGAATACCGATCGCTATTCACCGTAGCGGCCCGTACCAGGACCATGAGAATGGGCATGCCTTCTTGCGGTGGCCCCCTTCCCCTCGTGAGGCCACGGAGCACCACCTCTAGAACGAGCCTTCCTACGCGCCGATGTTTCCAGTGGAGGTGTGAGCGTGACTGCGAGTCCCGTGCACCAGCAATCTTCACGCGCCCAGGGCTGTCTGCGGTGTCACCATGCGGACCAGTCAGTAAGCGTGGCGGCCGTCGTACGTGAAGGCCGCCGCACCGGCGTGGCTCGCGGCAGCATGCCTGGCCGGTTCGGTTACGACGTGCCGATCGAAGCCCGTGTCGAGCTCACGACCGCGCTGGCTCGCGCCTTAACTCCACCGATGAAGCCGCGCTCCGTGACCAAGCCGGCCATTGCCTTCAGCGTTTCAGGTGCCCTGGCGTTGTGGGACCTCCAACTAGCGGTCCTGAACCCGGTTGATGGCACGGCGTGGTTCGGCCTTTTGTTCTTCAGCATCGTTGCGCTCGGAAGTGGGTGGCTTCTGCGCGCTCGTCACCGAGACCTTCAGGTCACGGGTCCGGTGGTCAACGATGCATGGACTCTGTGGCGGCGGTCGTGGTACTGCCGCCGGTGCGGTGTCGTCAGCGTCTACACACCCGGTGGAGCGACTGTCGTGAACGTACAGGGGTTCACTTCTGCGCTCATGGACTTGGCGCGCCAGGGGCGCCGAACCAGCCTCCGGGCTTGAAGCACGTCGAATCCCGGCTACCGAAGGCGGAGCCGTTCATGCGCGGCCCGGGGGTATCAAGTAAGCGGGTCGGCCGTCTTCAGGGATCGGTACGACGCTAGACTAATCACGACTCCCGCAATGTCCCTAATTTGTTGGGAATTTGACGCAACGGCGACTCCAGTCAGGAGTGAAGGTTATGGCTCGGCAAGTTGTCACCACACTGATCGACGACATGGACGGCAGCCAAGCCGACCGCACCGTCGAGTTCGGCTTAGACGGCGTCCGCTACACCATCGACTTGTCGGAGAAGAACGCCGGGAAGTTGCGCAAAGCCCTCGATGTCTACCTCGCTGCGGCCACGCGGGTAGGTCGCGCAGACCTAGACCGGCGCAAAGGGCGCGGTTCGCACGCGACAACGGTGGTCTCTGAGCGGGAGCGTAACCGGGCAATCCGACAGTGGGCGCTTGCCAACGGCCATGATGTGTCGGAGCGAGGGCGTATTTCAGCGGCAGTTGTAGAGGCGTACGACGCTGCCCACTGACGTCGCGAAGCCGGTATGAGCGACCGCGTGGGATCGTTGTCTCCCTGAGCACAGGTTGCAACTGGCGTGCGTGGGCGCCTGCATGCGACAGCTTTGCGACCGCCCAGGCCTAGCCCGGAGTTAACGCTTCGTCGTGGGCATCCGGCGGTGCGCAAGCGCCGCCCAGCATTCGCGCACATCCGGCCGGCCGCGCGTCGCTGCGGACGCAATGGGCACTCGCCAGCCTGACCGCGCTCCAAGCCGCCGGCCGCACTCCGAACTTCCGGTTAGGCGGATGCATATCCGAGACAGCCAGCGCCCCGACTAGTGATCGACTCTTGACGATGACATCGCCAGTCGAGGAGTAGATCCGCCGTGGCGGCAGCACGAGCAGGACGGCGGCGACTTCGAGCAAGAGGGCGATGGCAGTGCTATCGGCCAGCACATCCGGGCATTCCGGTCTGATCGTCAGTGCGCTTACTTGTCGAGGAGACGGATGATCATCGCGGTTCCGTCTTCTCCTACGGAGAAGACATCACCCGGGGGTGGTCGTCGCCGGGCAGTCCACCATCGGCGCAATCTGCTCGCGTTGTTGAGGTATCCGCGCAGGTCTCCGTCGGCGAGCCGGCGGTGTAGCCGGCGTTCGACTCCGCGGAAGACCTCAAGTCGGCGGCCGTCGGCAATCGGCATGGAGTAGGTCGTCCCTTCGAGGACGGGACCGCCTCCGGGCATTCGGATCTTTCTGCCGATGGTGTCGGCCCACTCCAACGGGAATGGCAACGCGTCGTCGGGTTGACCGATCTGGCGTAGGGTTCCGTATCCGGCCGCGGCGGAGCGATCACCGGCGAACATCAATACGGACGCTGCGGTGGTTCGACTGAGGACCTGCGCTAGCCATCTTTTGCGGTCCTCCGGGATGTTGTAGGGCGGCGGGGGCACCTGCGCCGGTTCTTCGAGCACCTCGGGGACAGTGCCCGTTCCACGCGTCTCTCCGGGGCCGGGCTGCGGGCTTTGTTGAGTGAGCGTCGTTACTGGGTGGGTCTCGTTACGAGCCCACTGTTCCTGCGCCGGCGGCTCAGTGAGTAGTTGTGCGTATGCCTCGTCCTCGCCGCTCCAGAGCTCGACATCTCCGGGTGGGTCGAGCGCAAATGACTCGATGCGGCGTTCTGTCAACCGTGAGGCGATCATGAGCCCGTACAGTGGGTGGTTGCCGACCGCGACGGTCCCGACCTGCAGGCACGCGTCGCCGAGCTGCTTGATCACGTCTCCCGGGGGCCCGTGGGTGCCTTTGCATTCCAGGACGACTACCCGTAGTCCGGCGCGCCCGTCGGCGCGGTGTCGTCCGATGAGGAAGTAGTCGGGGCGTTTCTTCGTGCCCGGTTCGTTGCGAACATCGTCGCTGACGTCGTCGATGAATCCGGCTTTGAGAGCGACGTCGGCGTCGACGGCGTCGAAGTGCCACCTCGGGTACTTCTTTGCGAGCACGGCGCGAGCGACCACCAGCGCCAAGCCGATCCCTAGTTGTTCGGACTGTGCGACCTTATGGTGGTGTACGACCGCTTCGGCGGCGTTCTTGCTGAGACGCAGCTGTCCGCACGGGCTGTCCAGGGTGGCGCAGTACCTCACGTGCGCCCAGTGCCGGGCGACCGGTACGAACGGCGAGTCGGTGAGGAAGGTGGTCGCCACGCTAAGTTCCCGCAGTATGTCTGCCGGTCGCGTGTGAAGGATCGGATCAACTTCGACTGGGCTGGGCGCTTTCAGATAGACGATGGAGGAGGTTTCCGCCTTAGCTTCCTTGGCACGTGTGTAGACCTCCGCCGCCAAAGATGCCGTCGATGACACTGGCAAACGGGCTGGTCTGTTGAGTGACCGCAGGACCCATCCGATGTCCAAGACGACCTCCATCGCTGTCGATGGGCTGCACCTACGCTAAGGAAAAACTTCCACGAGTGATATGCCAAACACTCCCAGTGACATGAATGAATGCTTCGACATCATCGACTCACTGGCCAGCGTCTAGATCAAATGCGCCCGGCGAGCTCGGATGGTCGCCCGGAGAGCTGGGATGGGGCCGCGTCTATCAGCGACACCTGCCGCGAGGGCGTCGCCAGCAACGCCAGCATCAGCAGCGCACCACCCGCTACGGCTAGCCGGCGCCGTCATCGCTCTCATGCTCCCCGCCGCGGTTATGCCGAGCGATCACCCGCCGTGCTAAGACGGCGCCGATGTCCGGCCACCTCGTCGACGTCACCGGCTGGCTTCACAAGCTCGACAAAAGGGCCGGCTCTTGCTAACGACAATCGGGCCCTAGCTACTTCGACCTGAAGAAGTAGGTGGCGGTCGTGTTTGGCGGGTTCGGGTGGTTGGGTTCAGAGGCACGACGGGGCCTTGCGATGGTGTTTATCCGCTGAGGGCGCTGATCTTGGTGAGGTTGTGGGCGAAGACGCCGTGTCCGCACCAGATCCGGGCGCCGGCGAGCTACGGCGCGTACTACGTGTGCAGGTCGCCGGCCTGGACATGGCCCGCTACACCCGGTTCTCGATGCTCACTCCCGACGTGGGCATGGAGTTCGGCGGAAAGCTCTGTGCTGTGTACCGAGACGGGCAGTACCACTACAGCACCGAAAACTACGATCCAGGTGGTGATCGAGCGGGACGGTGCTAAGCACTACGCCGACGACAGGGTGCTTGCCAACGGTCGCGGCTGTACGCCGCCCGCGTCCCTACGCCGAGCTGATGGCCGAGGATCCGGCGTTGCGGCTGCGCGGCTACGGGGTGTACCGGATCGGCGGCCATGAGCTGGACGAGCCTACCGTCGAGCAGCGGCTCGACGGTTCTTCGACGACCTCGCCCGGCGGCCTGAGCCACCCGGTCATCGGCCGGGGCGGCCACGGCGTGCGGCCGGGGCCGCGTTGAGGACGTCCACCACGCGCTGCGCCGGTACCTTCTCGATCGCGCGGCGCCGCAACCGGTAGTCCAGCACCTTGCCGGTTGCCGCTACTGCCAGTGCGGCCGCCACGAATAGAGCCCACACCCACCACGGCATCGACGTGGGAACGAACGCCGCGGCGGTGGCCGCGGCCCAGGTGAACGGTAATTGCATGATCTTTCCTCTCACAGCCCGGCATCCACACGGCTGCCGACATCGCCCGGCTGGACGACGCATTCCAGTGTCAGGGCTGGTCAGAGGCAGTTGCGCACCCTTGTTGATCTGTGTGGACGCTATGGCGGCCGCAGGAATCCTGTGGTTTACCGGCGCCAACGTGTGTTATCACTTGCCTTGCGGTGGTTTCGTGTGTCGACCGCTCCCCTGAGTCTCGGAGGAATGCGCCCGTGCCGAGGATCATCCGGATGCCGAGTTCCGAAGTCGTGCGCCACGGCACCAGGCGCCGGGCGTTCGTCGAAGAGATGTTTCGGCTTTACCGGGCGGCGGGCAGCCCGCCGCTGCGGGAGATCGAGGAGTGGATCCGGGCTAACGACGAGCTGAAGGGCACCGCGAGCACCGAAACCATCCGGCGGATCCTGCGCGGGCATGTGCCGCCGCGGTGGCACACCGTCGAGGCGATCGCGTTGGCTTTCTTCGCATCGTCGGACCTGGAGCCTGGGCAGGAGCGCTGGCCCGACAACATGAACGAGCCGTTCAGCAACATGGACGCCCTCCGGCAGGCCTGGGCGGAGGCGATCGAGGAGGATCCCGTCGCGCCCGACCCGCGGGCCCGCCGAACCTCGAATAACTTCGACGACCCGTGGGCGCGGGCCCCCCGGCCAGCCGGTTCGAGCTTCGACGACGAGCCGCCGTTCTGACGCGCGCGAGTTCCTCATCATGTGTGTTACCAGCTCCAGTGCGGTGAGCTTGCTAAGCAGGGCATAGCGCTCGGACATGCGGCATCCGTGTCCACTGGTGACCGACGGGCCCGCAGGACTAAGATGGGTGTTGCGGCAGATGCGCCTGCCGGTGTCGAGTACCCGTCGCCCACGTCGATCAGGTACACCGAGGCCAAGGTTCCCACCCGAATCGCGCACTAGTCCCGACGCACGGTCATCACGCTGACGGGACGGACGTGGGGCGTCTCGGTACAGGAGAACCGGTGACCAGGAACCGTCGCACCAAGGCCAAAGTCCGGCTGCAGCAAACTGTGACCGGCGCCAGCTATGTCGAAGCCCACCGGCAGATCACCGCCCCCGCGCCCGCCGCGGCGGAGAAGGTGATCGTGCAGCCGCCGCGAGCCGACTGGCACCAGGCCAAGCAATGCGCCTGGTGGGAAAACCTGCAGGACGAGCATGGGCCGCTGATCGCGCTACGGATCAGCCAGGGGCCGCAGTGGTGGGAGCTCGACGACCTGGCCCGCGCGGCCGCCGGCGCCTTGCAGATCCGGCCGCCGGAACTCCGCGGGCTGTGGGTCGCGGTCTGGCCCCGGTACTCCGTGACCCGACGCGAATACCTTCCCGGCATCGCGGCGAACCTCGACCGCGCCGGTGCGCTCGACCGGCTCGAGGTCCGCGAGGTCCCCGACGCCAGCCGATGCAGCCACGCAACCTGCCGTCGCCGCCGCGGGCTTCCCCCGCTACCGCGCTCCGGGAGGCCCGCAGCCCGCACGCCGGCGTTCGAGCCGCTGCCGTTGCGGGAGCCGGTGGTCGCCTTCGCCGAGGTCATCGAGGAGCATCCAACGCTCAACGGCGACGGCTTCGGATACGACTACGGCCGACTGTCCCGGGACGAGCGGCGGCAGCAGATCGAACGGCACCGGCAGGACCTGATCTCCCGGGAGGAGACCGTCCGGCGGGTGCACGACTGGCTGGTGGTCAACATCGCGCCGATCAAGACCCCCAACACCGGCAGCTACGGGCTCAAGCACGTCGCCGAGGACGTGCTCGGGCAGTACATCTCGAACGGAGAGCTGATCACGGCGGCGCTGATGGCAGGGTACCCGATGCGGCACGACCGTGGGCCCAACGCCGACTTCGCGATGAGCAGCCGCGATGTCGGTCGTCTCCGCGAGCAGCAGGAGCAGGCCAGGCATACACGTTGATGCCGCCGGCGGGCTGAGGCAGGGCCGCCCGCCTGCGGTGGGCCGAGCACGTCACCGGGAGCCCGGCTGACGGCTCGGCCGACCCC
Organism: Nucisporomicrobium flavum; assembly: GCF_016464385.1. GTDB lineage: Bacteria > Actinomycetota > Actinomycetes > Mycobacteriales > Micromonosporaceae > Actinoplanes > Actinoplanes flavus_A. The sequence goes on from NZ_JADMLH010000005.1 coordinate 234,373, forward strand.
TGCGGCGCGTACACGCTCGGCGAGGCACTCCCGATGATGCTGGCGTTCCTGCGCCGAGCTCAACAAGAGTTCACCGAGCAGATGCGCCCGCCGCGGCGCCGCCGCTGGCTGCCGGGCGGCCAGCCACCGCCACCCTGACCCGCCGGCACCGAGCGCAGAGCGCAGGTGGTCGGGTGACTATAGTCGCAGGTAGAGCAGGGCGACGGTTGCAGCTGATGGGTGCCCACGAGATCCGGGTCCGGCTGGGCGGGGTGAGCCGCCAGCGGGTGTATCAGATCACCAGCCGCCGCTACTTCCCCGCGCCGGCCGCGGACCTGCAGCAGGGCAAGGTGTGGCTGGCCGAGGACGTCGAAGCGTGGATCGCCGAGCACCGGCCGCCCACTGCCTGACCCGCCCGGGAACACCGAGCCGCCTGACAGGGCCAGTCAGTCGTCGTCCTCGTCTTCGTCGTCGGGTGGCAGGTCGCTGCGCCCCACAGCCGCAACAGGTACCGCTCGATGCCCTCGTAGCGGGCCTGCAAGGCATCGATCTGCTCGTCGTCGCCCGTCGCTCCCATCACCTGATGGATCTCGTCCTCCGCCTGCACGGCCCGCTCTCGGCCCCGGTGATAGACGTAGACGGTGTAGCGGCCGGGCCCGGGCGGCGGGTTGATGCCGTCGATGGCGTTGCCCATCATGTCGCCGACCTGCAGCAGCCTGGTGGGGCAGTCCAACTCCACGCTCACCGGCCCCGCCCATTCTTCGCCGACCACCGGGGCGGGGACGCTGTCCCAGACCTGCCCGTCGACGCGGACCGCGATCAGGTTCTGCCGGGCGCTGATGTAGACGCCGTACCCGCTGCTCGCGGCGACGTTGCGGCGGGCCTCGTCCATCGCCGTGCTCGCGCCGACGCCGGCGTCGCAGTCGATGTCGCGCAGCAGCAGCGTGCAGTAGTCCGGGCGCAGTGTCAGGGTGTGGCTGCTGTGGAGGATCGCCACGCGGATCTCCTCGGGGGATGGTCGAAGGCCGTAGCTCGGCCGTGAAGTCGGGGGTCAGCGGCGGGTGGTCTGCATGTGCGGGCAGCCGCCGCGGGTGTTGGCGGTGAACGCCGAGCCGGTGCGCTCGGCGAGGTTGGTCCAGAACGTGCCGGCGGTGTCTTAGTGGACGCTGGTGGACCAGCCGAAGCCGCGGTGCCGGCGCCACAGACGCAGCACGGTGCGGGTGCCGATGTCGTAGCCCTGGTACCGCGGGTCGATCTCGATTTGCGGATGTAGCCCAGCCGGCAGGCGCCGCACAGCTGGTAGTCCATGCTGCTGATGGTCATCGCGCCGATCTGGATGGTCGCCTTCTGCGGGCCCGCGTCGCCGCGCGGGTCGGCAGGGCCGCGCGGGCGCGTACCGTCAACCAGGCCCGGCATAGGGGCCCATCGCAGCACGCGACCGCCGAGAACGCCCGGCGCCAAGGGATGCCGGCGTTGCACCGCCCCGGCGGCGCCGTCCTGGGCTGCGCGGCTACTGTTCGCCGTTGCCGCCCTGGCCGCCGAGATGGAACGCGAGCTGATCCGCGAGCGCACCCTTGACGGGCTACGCGCCGTGGCGGCCGGCCCTCGGCCCTCTCCCCCGGCCGGCTCGACTTCGCCCGGGCCCGGCGGCGAGTCGGTGACTGCCATCGCCGCGCATCCCGGGCCGCGAAGGAGCCCAGGTTCGTCAGCCGGCGAGCATGTCGGCGAACTCGGCAGGGTCGATGATCGGGATGCCGAGTTGCGCGGCCTTCTTCGCCTTGGCCGTGGTCGTCTCGGCGGTGACCAAGGCTGTGGTGTTCGCCGAAACGCTGCCACTGGCCCGGCCGCCGAGCTGCTCGATGCGTTCGCTGACGGTGGTGCGCGTGAAGCCGGGGACGCTGCCGCTGACCACGTACGTCTTGCCGTCCAAGGGCTTGTCGCCCTCGGTGTCGGGGACGCTCATGGTGACCCCGGCCGCGGCGAGCCGGTCGATGACACCGGTCATGGCGGCGAGGCCGTCGACGACGTGCTGGGCCTTGATCAGGCCCATCTTGTCGATCTCGGCGATCTGTTCGACGGTGGCTGCGCGCAGCGCGTCCATGGTCTTGAAGCGGGCGGCGAGCCATCGTCCGACGCTGCGGCCGGTCATCCGGACACCCAGGCCGGTGATCACGCGGTTGAAGGGCTGCGACTTGCTGCGCTCAAGCGACGCGACGACTTTGGCCGCGTTGAGCTTGCCGAGCAGGACGACCCCGCCGGCCTTGGTGGTGCCCACGGGCAGCTCGGCCAGCTGCGCCTCGGTGAGCGTGTACAGGTCGGCGACATCGGTCGCGAGACCGGAGTTGACCAGGGCGACGCACAGCGCCTCACCGGCGCCTTCGACGTCCATGGCCTCGCGGCTGCACCAGTACTCCAGCGCGTTGGCGGCAGCACATGACGCGGTGTGGCAACGCCACAGCAGGCTGGACTTGTCCCACGGCTCGCCGCACTGCGGGCACGTTTCGGGTGGCGTCCACGGGGTGAGCCCGTGCGGCTGCTCCCCGATGGGCGAGGTGACGCGCGGGATGACGTCACCGGCGCGCCACACAGCGACGGTCTGACCGATCGCGAACCCTTGGTCCTCGACGAATTTCGGGTTGTGCAGGGTCGCGTAGGTGATCGTGGTGCCGTCGACGAAGACCGGGTCGAGCACGGCCCGCAGCGCGATGCGCCCGGTACGCCCGACGCGCACCTCGATGTCGCGCAGCACCGTCGAGCCCGTGTCGGCCGGGTATTTGAACGCGGCCGCCCAGTACGGTGTGCGGCTACCCGCACCGAGCCGCCGGCGCGTTGCCTCGAGGTCGGCGGTCAGGACCGCGCCGTCGATCGGGAAATCCAGGTCGCGGCGCAGATCACCGATGCGCGCGATGGCGGCGAGCGCGGCGTCCGCGTCGGCGGCGAACTGGACCTCGCCGGTGGCCAGCCGCCCCGCGACCAGGAAGCCGAGCTCGGCCGCGTATGCCATCCGCTCGCGGTGGGAGGTGAACTCGCCCGACAGGTCGTACGCGGCGAAGGTCATCGGTGTCTCGTATGTGCGGTCGACGCTGCGGATCGACCCGGCGACCGCGCCACGGGAGTTGATGAACGCCTTGCCGCCGGCGGCGACCCGGTTGGCGCCGGCGGTTTCAAAGTCGTCGACGCTCATGTAGATCTCGCCGCGGACCTCGCCGGTCCACGCAGTGCCCAGCCGGGCCGGTAGGCCGGTGACGCCGCGCAGCACCTGGGCGGTGACGTTCTCCCCCGTGCTGCCGTCGCCGCGCAGCGCAGCCAGGACGAGCCGGCCCGCGTCGTACTCGACGCGGATCGCGAGCCCGTCGAGTTTGACCTCGACGAGGCAGGCATCGCCACCGAGACCCGCGATGAATCCGCGCACCTCGTCTTCGCCGGTGACTTTGCTCAGCGACATCATCGGCACCGGATGCAACACATCCCCGCCACCGGACACCCCCGCCGCGACTCGCGTGGTGACGCCGTGGTCGTCCCACTCGGGGTAGGCCGCCTTCGCCGCGGCGATGCGGTCGAGCAACGCGTCGTAGTCGGCGTCGGTCATCAGCACCTCGCCGGTGTCGTAATACGACCTCGCGGCGGCCTGCACCTTGCCGACAGCGGCAGTGAACTCAGCGTGGGTGAAGGCGGTCCCCGTCATGTCGACAACCTACGGCGCGGGTCCGACAAAACCGTGGATCATGGCTCGCCGGCGCCGCGCACCACCGGCGGCGAGGGCAGCTGTCGCCGGAGGGAAGGCGGGGCCTTGATCGGTCTAGTGCGGCTGTGCGGGTGGGACCAACTTGCGCCTTGCTGGCTCACGTTGCTGGCGTGCGGCGCGCCGGATCCCTCCACCTCTTGGGTGGCCAGGTCAACTTGGACCCGGGCCTGCAGCGTTCCGAGACGGCCGGCGCTGTGCCGCAGCCGACCGGTGCGAAGACACTGGCGGCTCGCCGCCCAGCGGGTCGAGGACATCTACTTCCCGGACAGCGGCAGGCCGCGCAAGTGGATCACGCCGCTGCCTTCCTGCCTGGCGCCGGGGCACCCGATCGAACTACTGCGGTGTAGTTCTCGATCTTGTGACCTGCGCGTATGTAGCGTCGGCGAGGTGGAGCGGGTGGAGGGCGCGTTCGAGACGGCAGACGGTGTCTGGCGTGTCGAGGTGGTGCGCTACCGCGGTTTGGGCCAGCTGTACCGGGTACGCCGCGGCGACGAGCTGGTGGCCGACCGTACGGTGATCGCCCGCGTCGAGCAGCTACTAGGTGACGCCATGTCGACGTTGCAGCCGGCGCCGGTCGAGCGGGCCGGGGTGGCCTGAGTCATCCGCTGGCGCGCGCCTGCATGAGAGCGTCGCGGAGGTCGGTCAGCATGGACTTCTCAGACCGATCATGACAACCGCTCCAGCGTAGTTAAGGCAGCGCTGCTCGCCGCCGGCAGCTTCGCCACCGCGATCGCCACGCTGCTGGCGGTCGCGGGCGAGTGGGGCACGCCCACGGAGACGGTCCGTTACGCCATCAAGATGATCGGAATGATTACCGCCCTGGCGTTGGGAGTCGCCGCGATCTACGTCTGGCCGCGCAAGTAGCTGAGCGGCGGCCCAAGGGCTTCCCCTCCTCCTGGCCCGCCCTCCCTCGCGCCGTTCTGAGCACCGTCGCCTAGCCGCAGTCCCCCAAGATCCGGAACGAGTGGGAACTGGCCGCTTGCCGGCTTCCGACGTCGAGTGCCTGGATGACCGCGGTCTACTGCACGGTTCAGATGGGGCGATCTTCGTGAGTGTGTTGGCGTCGCAGCAGAATGGTTAGGACGGCGCGGGCGTCTCTGCGGCGTTGCACGGTAGGGGCGAGTAACGCGGTAAGCGCGGCGACGGTGATGGTGGCGGAGTAGAGGGTCATGCCGGCGCCAGCCACGCAAGCGCCGTCGTGGATGAGAGTGAGCACGGTGGACATCGAGGACTCCTTGGCCGGACCGGGGTCGGGTAGTCGTCCTTCGGTTGTCGGGTGTCCGGGGGGTGTCCGCCGAGCGGGCAACGGCTACCTTCTGATCGTGGCCAGCTCATCGGTGGTGACGAAGTGTCCGGTGCGGTCCGGGTCCGGACCCCACCTGGTCAGGGACAGCCTGATGCGATGACCGAGAGTCGATCACCAGCAGCTAGCGCGTTCTTCACCGCGCTCGCTGAGCTACGCGAGGCGACCCGCGACATCTCGTACGCCACGCTGGTTAGGGAGGCGGGCAAACAGCAGCCGCCGGTAAAGATCACCGCTCAGCGGTTGAGCGACTGGTTCGGCGGCAAGGGGTACCCGGTGACCGTGCCGTCGTGCGCTTCCTGGTCGCATACCTACAGGCCCGCGCCTCCGGCACGAGCGGCTACCAAAAACGTCCGCTGTCGTGGTGGCTCAATCTTCACCGGGACGCTGTGCAGGAACGACAGGCCCATCGCGATGACGCCGGGCGCGGTGCCGGGAATTCGCCGCCGCGGCGTCGGTTAGGGCGCGTGGTAAGCGACTGTGACCCCACGGGGCCTGGTGGGTTGGAGGTGCATCCGGCGATCCAGCTACCGGGCATCGGCGCGCCCGACGGGCTACCCGGTTATGTGCCGCGCGCGCATGACGCCCAGCTGCGGCAACTCGTCGACGAGATACTCACCGGCGGACGGTCACGGCTGGTCACGCTGGTCGGGGAATCGTCGACCGGCAAGACTCGCGCCGGCTGGGAACTCGCCCGATACCTCGACAGCCGGCAACCGGGCCGGTGGCGGCTGTGGCACCCCTACGATCCAACCCGTCCCCAAGCGGCCCTGGCCGACCTGGCGAAGGCCGGCCCAGACACGATCGTGTGGTTGAACGAAGCCCAGCACTACTTGATGCCCGCCGACCCGGCCGTGGGTGAACGGGTCGCCGCCGGCCTACGCATGCTGCTGGCCGATCCGGCCCGAGGGCCGGTGCTGGTGCTAGCGACCCTGTGGCCGGCCTACTGGACCACCCTCACCCTCCGACCTTCCGCGGACAGCCCGGACGTATACGGCCAAGCCCGGGACTTGATGACCGGCACCGCGGTCACCCTCGCTGACAAGTTCACCTCGGCGGAACTGGCCGAGCTGGGCGGCCCGGGTGTCGATGCGCGGGTGCGGTACGCCGCCGAGCACGCCGACGACGGCCGGATCACCCAATACTTGGCCGGGGCCCCCACTCTGGAGGATCGCTACCGCACCGCACCGCCCGCCGCCCGGGCAATCCTGCAGGTCGCCATCGACGCCCGCCGACTCGGGCACCCCTTCCCTCTTCCCCACGCCCTGCTGGAGCAGGCGGTACCGGGCTACCTCGACGATCACGAATGGGATGACCTGGGCGACGACTGGCTCGAATCCGCGCTCGCCTACACCGCCCAGCCCAGCAAAGGCGCCCGCGGTCCCCTGACCCGCATACGCCCCCGTCCCGGCCAGCCAGACCGTTCGGACGGGCAGCCCTGCTACCGGCTGGCCGACTACCTCGAACAACTCGGCCGCATCGAACGCGCCGGCGTCTACCCGCCCGACAGTCTGTGGAAAGCGTTCACCACCAGCAACAACCCCAGCCTGCTGCGAAACCTCGCACAACAGGCCGAACGACGCGGCCGTTACCAGCACGCGATCTGGCTGTACCGGCAGGCCGCCGAGGGCGGCGACACCAGGGCGCTGTGGGTGCTGGCCGTATGGCGCGAGGAGGCGGGTGACCCGACGGGCGCGGAGGCCCTGGCGATGCAGGCCGCCGAGCGCGGCGACACCAGGGCGCTGCGGGAGCTGGCCCAGCTGCGGGAGAGGGCGGGTGACCCGGCGAGCGCGGAGGCCCTGGCGACGCAGGCCGCCGAGCACGGCGACACCAGGGCGCTGCGGGAGCTGGCCCAGCTGCGGGAGGCGGCGGGTGATCCGGCGGGCGCCGAAGCGCTGTACTGGCAAGCCGCCGAGGGCGGCGACACCAGCGCGCTGCGGGAGCTGGCCCAGCTGCGGGAGGCGGCGGGTGACCCGGCGAGCGCGGAGGCCCTGGCGACGCAGGCCGCCGAGCACGGCGACACCGGCGCGCTGCGGGAGCTAGCCGTACGGCGGGAGGCGGCGGGTGACCCGACGGGCGCCGAAGCGCTGTACTGGCAAGCCGCCAAGGGCGGCGACACCAGCGCGCTGTGGGTGCTGGCCGTACAGCGGGAGAGGGAGGGGGACCCGGCGGGCGCGGAGGCCCTGGCGACGCTGGCCGCCGAGCACGGCGACACCGGCGCGCTGCGGGAGCTGGCCCAGCTGCGGGAGGCGGCGGGTGATCCGGCGGGCGCCGAAGCGCTGTACTGGCAAGCCGCCGAGCACGGCTACACCAATGCGCTGCGGGAGCTGGTCCAGCTGCGGGAGAGGGCGAGTGACCCGACGGGCGCGGAGGCCCTGGCGACGCAGGCCGCCGAGCACGGCGACACTAGCGTTCTGCGGGAGCTGGCCGTACGGCGGAAGGCGGCGGGTGACCCGACGGGCGCCGAAGCGCTGTACAAGCGAGCCGCCGAGGGCGGCGACACCAACGCGCTGTGGGTGCTGGCCGTACAGCGGGAGAGGGAGGGTGACCCGACGGGCGCGGAGGCCCTGGCGACGCAGGCCGCCGAGCACGGCAACACCAACGCGCTGTGGGTGCTGGCCGTACAGCGGGAGGAGGCGGGTGACCCGACGGGCGCGGAGGCCCTGGCGACGCAGGCCGCCGAGCACGGCGACACCGGCGCGCTGCGGGAACTCGCCGGGCGGCGGGAGAGGGCGGGTGACCCGGCCGGCGCCGAAGCGCTGTACCGGCAGGCTCTGGACCGCGGCGACACCAACGCGCTGTGGGCGCTGGTCGTACAGCGGGAGGAGGCGGGTGACCCGACGGGCGCGGAGGCCCTGGCGAAGCAGGCCGCCGTTCGCGGCGACACCGGCGCGCTGCGGGAGCTGGCCGTACGGCGGGAGAGGGCGGGTGACCCGACGGGCGCGGAGGCCCTGGCGAAGCAGGCCGCCGATCGCGGCGACACCGGCGCGCTGCGGGAAATCGCCGGGCGGCGGGCGAGGGCGGGTGACCCGGCCGGCGCCGAAGCGCTGTACCGGCAGGCTCTGGACCGCGGCGACCCCAACGCGCTGCGGGAGCTGGCCGTAGGGCGGGAGAGGGCGGGTGACCACACCGGCGCAGACCGGATCATGAGCTTCGGGCTGATGGATTCCGGTGAGATCGCGGCCGGGTTGGACTTCGATTCATAGCTGCGTGATGTTGGGGTACACCCAAAACCACGCCGACGTGGCTCGTTCCGCCTGGTCACTACTCGCGATCCGGGCGCTGCAGCAGGCACGGCCGGATCAGGCCCCGTTCGGCCGGAGTCAAAAGTTCAAACCGGACATTCTGAAGACCCACGCTCTTAGGCGGACTTTTGCGTCTGCGGATCTTCCCGGGTTGGTGGGATTCGGGATGCAGGCGTGTGCAATTCAACATAGGCAAACAAATGCGGCCTAGGCAACGCAGGCGAGAACGCGACGGGGAGGCCCGTCTACCTTCACCGCCACCAGGCTGTCAGGGGTGGAGGGCAATAGACGGATCGGACCGTCTAGCTGGACGCAAGCGCTGTACTGCTCAATTAGAACTGACGCATCCTGATCTTCCGACAATGTCACGATGGTTCCGCCTGTGCTCTGAAGCGGGTTCCAAAGGGTCCCAGGGCTGGTGAACCAGCCCGGCGCGAAATCCGAGCTTGCGCTGGCGCGAACCGCCACCTCGGCCTGTCGGAGGCTGTAGCAGCCCTGGACGCTGGTATTGATCACCATCGCCATGCCAGCGATCACGGCCACGCCTAGTGCGCCGGCCGCTTGAACCTTGGAAGCCGCAACGGCCCCGCTGCGGGTGATCCTGGCGGCTTGCACCGCGCCCTGGCGTTGAATGCGCGCGGCTTCCTTAGACGCCTCCGCTGCGGCGCTAGCAGCGGCGTTCGGGTCCCTGCTCCCCCTGAACATGCTCACAGGATCTCACAAGCTTTCACCCAGCGCCTACGCAGGAAGAGAGGTGGTCTCCATGGCTGACCGTAAGCCGACCAACGTCAAGATCCTTCACGGTAACCCAGGCAACCGGCCTGTCGCTTCGGGTACCTCATCCACGACGGGCGCTCCTAAGCCACCTGCCGACCTTAGGGGGAGGCATTCGCAGAATGGTGTCACATCACGGCCTACCTCCAGAAGGTCGGCCGGATTGAGCTAGTCGATTATGCGGCCCTCGTCGTCTACTGCACGGCGTAGGCAATGTTCGATGACGCCCGACATTCATTCGACGAACACGGCCCTCTCATCCCTGGCCGGGATGGGGGGCTAGTGAAGAACCCTGCTGCTCAGATCATGCGGGACGCCTCAGACACGATGCTGAAGTATGGCGGTCGTTTCGGCTTCACGCCGAAGGATCGTCATAACATGGGCTTGGTAAGGGTGGCAATGAAGATGGCGACGATATCGAGTCGGCGCTAGCGGGATAGGAAGAGAGCAAACAAAGGGCGGCAATAATAAGGAACACAGGCAGGAGCCCCAACCGCGGCTTGTCCAACGCATACACCCTCGTGTAATGCTGATCTTTCTGATTTCTTTTCATCGCAACTTCCAGGCCGCATCCTGCCTGTTCAAGCCATCGATTGCGGAGCGTATCTATTGATGCGCAGATTCGGCTTGGGCCTCCCGCCGCCGTTTCATCCACTTCCAGACACCGAGGATCGCCGCCGCGAGGGGCGATGGCGCCACCCACGACTGATGCGACCTTGTCTGCGCTGTCAAGCCACCCACGAAGAGCACCGGCAGGTACGCGCCCTCGACGAACCGGCCGCCCTCAAAGATCTTCATGAGCGAGGCCGAGGTCTCGTCGCTGAGCAGCCAGGAGTTGGCGTCCGTCATCCGGTTGACGGTGTCCGTGAGGTCAGCGGCGGAGAGCCTCGCCAGCGCGGCCGAGGCCGGACGATCAGGCTGCTCCTGCCCGTCCGGATCGGCACCGTCTCCCTAGGACGACAGGGTGTCGCTGCGAACCGCGGCGACACCCTGTCGCCGGTCTAGGGTGTGCCGGGAGCTCAGAACTCGGCCTTACCCGAGGCGCCAGGGACGTGGTCCTCGTACATGACGCCTATCACCAGGCGGAACTTGGTGCCGTCCTTGACGTTGGTGGCGACGTTCTTCCACTGACCGGCGATCAAGTCGGTGGTGTAGTTGCACTTGACGTAGGTACTGGTACCGAAGCTCACGCAGGCGCGGATCCGCCAGTTGTTGGTGTTCCAGATCTGGATGTCCTTGCACTGCGTGGTGGTCTTGAGTACCGGACTGAAGCTGCGGCTCCATCCCTTGTCCGGGTGCTCGGGGAACATCACTGAGCCATACCCCGAAAAGCTGAACGAGTACGGTGCCGCTCGACAGCCGGATGCGGCCAGGGCCGCCCTCGCTCTCGAGTCCGCGCTCGGATCTCGGTAGATGGCGGCCTGCGCCGGTGTGGCGCCCATCAGCGGCAGGGACGCGGCGGTGGCCGCGGCGATGATCAGCAGCAGCGGCATGCGCCGCCGGGTTCGGGCGGTGACCCGAGTCGACCTGATTGTCGTGTCGTGCCGGGGAAGCGCCGCGGCGGCGTGGGCGACGGCCGTGGTGGGGGTGCGGGTCAGGGTGGTGTTCATCGCAGTGCTCCTTCGAGCTCGGTGACCGGGCGGTCGAGGTGGTTGTTGGTGAACTCAGGCGCGAGGACCTGGCCAGTGAGGCGTTTCGTGTCGTCGCTCGAGGCCAGCGCGAGCGTGGTGTTGCTGTGGGTTCTCACCGGTCGGTGGTGTCGCCCGCGGCTGCGGTGCACGACGGGGGCGCCGATGACCAGCAGCGTCGCGAGGACCGGGAGGATAAGTAGCGCGTTGCCGAGGCCGACGTGCATGGCGGCGCCGCCGATGATGGCCGGCCCGGTGACGTAGCCGAGGTAGCCCAGCGCTGCGACGCGCGACAAGGCCGCGCCGGGGCGGGTCGGGTCGAGGCCGCCCGCGGTGGAGTACAGCAGGGGGACAACGCAGGACAGTCCGGCGCCGAGGCAAGCGAACCCGGCGATCGCGGTGACCGGGGTGCCGCCGATCACGCCGAGCGCGAGGCCGCCTCCGCCGATCAGGCCGCAGCTGCGCAGCAGGGCGGCGGGTGCGATAGCGGCAGTGAGGCGGTCGCCGATGAGCCGGCCGATGGTCATGCTTGCGGCGAAGGCCGCGTAGGCGGTGGCGGCCATAGCGGGTGACGCGCCGAGGCGGGTGAGGTAGGTGCTGGCCCAGTCGGCTGCGGCGCCTTCGCTAATCAGTGCGCTAAAGGCGAGCAGGCCGAGCAGCAGGATCCGGGTTCGCGGCCGGCGCTGGGATGACACCACCGTGGCTGCCGGCTCCTGGCTGTTGGATCTGGAGACGGGTGCGGGGATGAGGCGGTGGATCGCCCATCCGGCCGCAGCGGTGGACACGACCGCGACAGCGGCGAAGGCGTCGGCGACGCTGAGGCCGATGCGGGCGCAGGCGGCGGACAGCAGGGCCCCGGCGACGCCGCCGATGCTGAACAGCGCGTGGAACGACGTCATGATCGGCCGTCCGTACGCGGTCTGGCACGACACCGCCGCGGCGTTCATGGCGACGTTGAGGGTGCCGTGCAGGATGCCGAAGGTGAGCAGGGCGGCGGCCAACATCGTCCACGTCGGGGCGTGGCCGGCGAGCAGGAGCGCCCCGCCGAGGGCCAGCGATGGCAGGACCATGACCGCGGTGCTGCCGTGCCGGTCGATGAGCCGGCCGGCGGCGCGCATGCCGAGCAGGCCGCCGACGGCGAGGAGAAGCAGGCAGATGCTCAGCTTGCTGTCGGCCATCTTGATGTTGTGCTGAATGGTGGGGATCCGCGCAGTCCAGGTACCGATGGTCATGCCGGCGATGCCGAACATCAGACTGATCGCGAGTCGGTAACGGCGCAGGACATCGGGAACGTCGGTAGTCCTGCTAGGCGAGGCTTGCACGGCCGTGGTCATGGAAGGTTCTCCGCGGAAGGAGTAAAGGCCGGCGCGGCGGCAGCGGAAACCCCTCGGGTGCGGTGCCGGCTCAGGCCGTGTCGGTCGGTTCCTTGACGACCCTGCCTGCTCGGATTTCTCCCATATAGCTGTCCAAAGCTGCCTTGGGCTGTCCTGGGACACGGTCGGCCTCGCCCGCTTGGCGAACTTTCCGCAGCTCAGCGTGGGCATAATTGGCCGACAACCGGTGCGTGTGTCGGGGTGAAGTTCGCCCATCGTGCGGCGGCTTCGCCGACGGGCTGCTACCCGGTTGATGCTCGGAGGCGAGCACATCTCGCCTTCCCGTGTCTGGCTTGCATAACTGGCCGACAGCCGCGACATCTTCGGAGTGAAGCGCTCGAGGCGGCTAAGTTCGGCGGCTGGACCGCTGGTATGGCGTTGCATAACTGGCCGACGCCGGGTGCCGCTTGGTCTACGCCACCGAGCTCACGCCGAGACGGCCTGGCTGCGGCTTGCATAACCAGCCGACACCACAGGGGGCTGGTTCGGATGTCGGTCCAATCAGACGCCGGAACTGTCCGCGCTCCAGATGCCTTCTTGTTGCGGACTACCTGCCCCTCTCGGCGTTGGGGCAGCTAGTTCCACCAGCTCAGGCGCTAGTGGCCCCTCCTTAGACCCGATCCGCGAAGCGGGCAGTCCGCTGCACGTGCCGCGCTGCATAACCAGCCGACTTCCCGAGGGGATTAGCACGAACCTGCGCAGCGCTCGTAGCCAACTCCACTCCGCACGTCTGCCTGGATAACTAGCCGACACCGCACTCGGGCCGACGGGCAGCCGGCCACACCGCCACCCGCCTCAGCTGGTCAGCGGGGCTGTCGGTGATTCGCGCGTTCGCGGCCGACCACCACGCCTAGGACGGTCATCGCGCCGCCTTGCATAACCAACCGACACCGTCAGTCCCCTTGGCACGCGGCCAGCCTGGTTATGTTCGCGAGTTTGGGCGCCAGATGTCGCTGAGTTTCGGCACCACCCAGATCTCACCTATTCCGATGTTCGCGAGTTTGGGCCTCACCCCGAGCGAGACCCGCTCAGGCGTCTCGGTCGGCCCCGTCGTTCACGCACCGTGACGGATGGCTGAGGCAGGGCACGCCTTGTCTGCGGCATGTGAGTGCACGCCCTGCCTGAGGATTGCGCCTGAGACCCAATCGCCTGACGAGGGACTGACGGGTCTCCGGCTGAAGCCAACTTACTGACCTCCGAGCACGCGTGTGCCAGGTGGCGCCCACAACGAGCAGTGGTCTATCGGAGCCTTATGGAGTGCGATATCGGCGGCAAATGAGTGCACCCGCGAGGAGACTCTCGAGCCGAATTAGTCCAATGGAATGAAAACCGCACGATCACCCCATCTTGCAACTATGCTACTGCGGATATCGTGAGGGCTTCCACGAAATATAACCGGCTTACCTCCAGCGCGTCGCATGACCTCATCGACGAAGGCGCGATCGGCACTCAACGTGATAGTTAAAGGAATGATGACGGTATAAAATTCACAGTGCGGCGGCAGTGACAGATTTCCCGCTAGGTCGATTGCAGCCAGCCTGGACATCGCCGCCGAATTTGTGAGCGCTACGCAGCTGGTAGATTTAAAGGAGGTGGAGGAAAGTGCATAAATGCGCAGGGAGGGACGATTCCACCCAAGTCGGACTCGATCCGAGTACTGCTCCCGGAAATGTGCTACAAACTGCAGGCCGACACCATCGCTAATGCTGTTGGCGGCAAGCGGATTGAACGGAGGGCCGTCTGCCAGCAGATCGATGCTATCGTGATGGAAAGTAATCCAAAGCCGGCGACTCTTGCCATGCTCGAAGGCATTAAGGGCAATTTCTGCGGCTAGCGATCGGACATCGGCACGCATCCTTTCGTCGAAGAATGCCCTGATCTCCATCTCGTCGAACACATTGGCAACAGCCGCGTCCGCCTCCGCCGTCAAGTCGATCTCGGCCCGCAGGGCGCCGCTGGAGACGCGTTGTAGGCGAACCGTGCGATGCCCGGCGTGATCGGGCCAGTAGATCTCAATTAGGCTTGGCCATGACGTCACATCCTCAAGGAAATCATTCCACGAGTAGACGTGAACGGTAAATCCCCCGCTTCTTTCATGCTCACTCGTTATATCGGCAGCCCTTCGTTGCAGCGCGCCATCCCGAGCTCCTGCATATGCCAACCAGTAGGCGTCCAGGCGTGGAGAAAACCCTGCAGCCTTGGCGACTTCGTCGTCGAGTGCTTTCATTGTTATTGTGGACTGAATTGGAAGTTTGCATTGGATCCCTACGCGCAAACCGCCATGCACAGCATCGCGGCCAAATATATCTACACCATACTGGCTTTGGCCGTTACGGCCGAAGCGTTGTGCGTCCGGGTCGCCCAACTTGCGTCGCCATACATCGAGCGAAAGTAGCTCGTATCTTTGCGGGTCTGCAAGGACAGGCAGAGCATAGGTCATATGTGATCATCCAAAGAGCGTGCTCGTCGACGATATTCTCGCCATCATAGAACCTTGGCTAATTTGGCGCACTTATCTCGGCAGTTCCGCGAGCGCTGCTACGTCCCGGACGCCATGTAGGCGGCGAGGATGTAGTTGGGGTGCCTGTCGAGGTTCCTGCGGGCCCGGTCGTAGGGCATGGTGGTTCGCGGATCGGCGTGGCGAGCGGCGATCTGCACGTCACGGAGGCTGACGCCCGCGTCGAGCATCGTGGTGACGAAGATATGGCGCAGCATGTGTGGGTGCATCCGAGCGATTCGGATGCCCGCCTCGTCGGCCAGTGCCTTCAACCGTCGGCTGGCGGCGTGGCGGTCCATCTGTACACCGTGTGCGTTGCGCAGGATGGGCCCGTGGACGCGACTGCCGACGGCTCGGTCGATCGCTCGGGCCACGGCTGGAGGTAGAGGGATCAGCACCGTCTTGTCGCCCTTGCCGCGGATCTTGAGCACGCGGTGGCCGTGCTCCTCGGCGAGGTTGTCGATGGTGGCGCCGCAGGCTTCGAAGATCCGCAGGCCGAGCAGGCCTAGCATCGCGACGAGCGCGAAGTCGTTGATGTTGGGCGAGAGCCGGGCGGCGGTGATCAGGGCCTCGAATTGCAGGTGCCCGAGTCCGAGGGTAGGTGACTCAGTGGGAACAGATGGCTGGCGGACGTAGTCGGCTGGCGAGTGCGGCAGGATCTGGTCGATGACGCAGGTCCGGTAGAAGCCGGCCACCACGGACAACCGCCGGGAGACTGTCGAGGGTTGGTAGTACCGGGTTTCCTGCAGCCAGCGGACATAGCGTTCGATGTCGACCCGACCGGCGTAGAGCGGACCCAGGCCTTGATCGGCGCACCAGGTCAGAAGATCTTGAGATCGTAGGTAGTGTGCAGGCGGGATTGCCCCTTGTAGCGGCCCAGGTAGGCGGCTACCGCCGCGTGCAGAAGGCGCTCATCGGTGGCGATCGCGGACGAGGACGGAGCAGAGAAGGCAGTCATGCCTCACGGTGCGTCACCGTAAACGAGGAGCGCCAGTGCCTTCGGCGCGGCAGATGAGGACGCCCACGGGCTGGCCGCCTCGTCCGAAGGCCTCTTGGAATAATCATCCGGTATGCACTGGCCGACTGGAGCATCATCCATCATTCGGGTCGCTGGCTGCCTTGTGGCCGCCTGCCGCTCGTCCGATTGAACGACGCCTTGGCACTCGCTGTCCACGCGAGAGAGGGAGGCCAGGTTTGCGAACCAAAACAGCACGTGCAAAAACGGCGAGGGCCTTGAGTATTTCAGCCCGCTGATACGGCTCCGTACCGCGGAGGGCGTTGAGAGCTACAAGGCCGAGGATCGATACTGGCACCGAAGTCGCCATGGCGATGGCTAGTGGGACGTTCGACCAGTCCATGAGGACTCCACCTCTGTGACCCGGTCGAGATGCGCGCGGGGCTCAGCTCGACCAGCATGAAACACTGGCGAAGCTGAGAATCCCTGCCCCCGGTTGGGTCTCAGATGTTCAGTCTCTCGATCCTCCCAGCTCGGCCAAGCGCCGGTCCTCGGAGACAACGAGGCAGCGCTTCCTGTCGGAGGTCTCTCCCGCCCGACCAGAGCCGGACCGATGGAGCCGGGGGCGGCGCGTTCGCCGCCTTGGGACTCGGGGGTCCCTACCGTGCTGACGACTCCATCGCGAAGGGATACTCCCCTCCTACGCCAACAAATGTTGCCACTGGTCTTCCTTGATCGCCAGTGTTACTGCTGTCCATAGCCCCTCTCTGGGCTCACGCGCTCGCAGGCGGCTCAACAGCTCAGGATCTCGGCTCAACAGACTGGCGCAAGCCGGGTTCGCGGCAGGCGGGGAAGTTGGGACACAGCCGCGTCGCTGTCACAAGCTTTCGGCGGCAGATCAGTGTGCCACTCCTGGGCGACGGTAAGCGCGTTGCTACTTCAGCTCCTCGGGGTGAATCAAGAGGGGCAAGCGTCCGTTGCGCGCCGGCCCAACGAGGACAATTGCCAGCCAGACGGCGTATGCCTCACTGGCAGCTAGTTGTCCGATGGGCGGAAACCTACTCGCAACAGCTTCTATAACCTCACCAAAAAGCCATGTCCCGTAAACAACGGCAAGATCTGCGTGCACTCCTGCAAACGGGCGCGATGAGATACTTATGGTGTGCCTATTGCTCCATGCCATTCGCCCGATCTCATGGAGATTCGAGTGCACCGCCTTAGAGCTAAGGAAGTAGAAGAACCGGTATTCACTGAGAATCTCAGACGCTTCTGCCATGTCGCGAACTGATGGCCCGCGTTTGCCCCATCCTTGAGCCTTGCAAAACTCTGCATATTCTTCTCGTGCCTGCTCCAAGGCGGCCTTTGGGTCGTGGAAGCCGAGTTCCGGAACTTCTGTATCGAGACTTCGGTAAGCGTCCGGGAGGAACTCCAGTTGCGCTTCGATCGTCCGCAGCACGTCCACCCGGGCGCTGCGTTGCAAGTATTCTGTGGCCACATCCTCATTCAACCCGAGGATCCATTTTACGAAGATCAGGTCTTCGCAAAGCGTTCGGAGATGTACGCGCGCACTGGCTCGGCTCGGAGTGTTCGCCGTCATTGTCGTTGCCGAGAGGGCGTCGTGTACACGCCGGACGATTGCGCGGCAGGCGACGTCGACATTGAAGCCAGGTGGGATTTCCACATTGAGGCAGGCTTCATCCACGTATGGCTCGGCCAATGCAACGATGCGTTCAGCAGCACGACGGAGAACGTTTTCACCATTCAGTACTTGATGGACCTCGGCATGAAGTGGCGACTCAGTAGTAGCGTCATGGTTTGAATCCATCAACGAGTACTCCGGGCGCTGCGATATGAATGGGTAGGCCGACATCCTGCCACAGCGCCAACCGACTGCGAGCCTTCACGCATCCAACGCCGACGTGATCGAGTGCACTCAACTCGGCAGATCCGCGCACTTGCACCCAGTTCGCTTCAAGATCGTTCGCGCGGAGGGTGAGCCGGCTGCGAAGTTGCCGCCACCACGGTGCGGCCATAAGGGATGATCGAGAAGGGTGCCGCGGCGATCGTGGGCCGAATGCTCTGCGAAGGACGGAGTGCACTCGACTCGGCAAGACTGGATGTTGACTTCCTTCGTCACCGTCACGGCGGTTTCTCCGCACCTCTCGAACGGCGAGGCGCCACCAGCGGCGGAGCTTGGTGCAAGGGACTGAACGCCGTCCACCGCAACCCTCATGGACTTGCTCCGCCGCCTCGTGTAGGACTGGCGTTACCTTGTGTCTACATGAGGGTGGGAGGTTAGCGGTGGGTCAGTTCCTGCGCGTGTTTTTCAAGCAGACAGGTACTTATGAGGTCGTCCAACGCCGGCACCTTCGTGATGATCTCGTCACCCAACAACTGACTTGGAGCATCTACCAAGCGACGTCGGACGGGCAGGTGATCGAGGAGGTCCGTCACAGTGATTTTGGAGAACCGTTGAGATTCCTGGCTGGACTTGTCGATGAGGGCTGGACGACAGTAAGCGTGACATCGTCATCGACCCCATATCCCGAGTGGTATAACTGCCTGCTGTGGTCGCAGAAGTGACCGCCTGACGTTCGATGCTGGTGGAGCCGGAGGCAGGAGCGTGCACGGAGGCTTCAATTGGGTGACCGCGTTGCCATTGCAGTGGAATCTTTCACGAAAATGCGGGACCCGAAGCGCACTCACATCGGCACAACAGTGCGCCGTCGGCCCGTCGGTGTAGTACCACTTGAACCAAACGGGGCATCGCTCACGACGATGCGTGCCAGGCACGGCCAGCGGCCACGCGGCTTTCGCCGTACTGACAGGCGCGGATATTTGTACCTTGCCAGAAGCGGCGGGGCTTCAGTTTGCAGCGCACCGAGGGCAGTCCGGTACGCCGCATCCGCGAGCCTGCACCAACCGATGGCGTTCCAGCCGCCACTGGGCTCGCTGGTGCTGGCGGTACTCGCACTATGATCAAGATCAAGGCCGTCTGGGAACCATGAAACCGGAAGCCAGCGGGCATCGATCGACCGCCTACCTGTGCTTCGATTAAGCAGATCGCTTTATAGCTTCTAGTGCCCACCTTCGTTTGGCAACAGGAGTCTTTTCAGCCGCGCGCGCTCCCTCCCGTGTATCCCGCCAGACGCCGGGCGCGCACGGGTACGGAGGGAGATGCTCGCGTTCCGGTTCAACCTGACAAATAGGGCATCGAGTGGAAGCCAGCTCACCTTCGCCCCTCAAGCTATCGGTCATAACGATCCTTCACAGACGGCCACAGGTCCCGTCGGGCTCAAGGGATGTTTCGAGAGGGTTTCGCGGCACTCAGCAACGTCGGGCCGCACTCGTCTCATCGCTATAGACGGTAAGCCTCCACTGCGCCAAGTCGTTCGTTGCGTACGGCTCGGATGACGTCCTGGCTGGTCTGGCAGTAGCAATCTGAGCGCGGCCGGCGGTCGTCGATCATGTCGAGTTGAGGGCCGTACAGGGTGTCGTACTCGATCTGGCGCATACGGACATTGCTGTCTTCGTTGTGGGCGCGGGCGATGAGCGCGCCCACCATAAGGCTTGCGGCCTGCTGGGCGACGAATGCTGCGGACGGTTGGTAGCTGTTGTCGCCGTTGACGGTGGTTAGATTCATGACTCGACCGAGCCCACAGACAGGCTTGCCGAGATGTTGTTCGAGCAGCCGACGGCCCTGACGGGGTAGGCCGCGCAAGTCGTCCTCAGTGAGTGCCTGATCGCCTTGGGCGATGCGCGCCAGCGGTAGACCGGTTGCCTGGTGCAGGCGCTGCTCGGCGGTCACTGTCGCA
Organism: Nucisporomicrobium flavum; assembly: GCF_016464385.1. Taxonomy (GTDB): domain Bacteria; phylum Actinomycetota; class Actinomycetes; order Mycobacteriales; family Micromonosporaceae; genus Actinoplanes; species Actinoplanes flavus_A. Next base: position 253,687 of record NZ_JADMLH010000005.1, read on the forward strand.
TTGTTGGTGGGGAAGTAGCAGCGCATGCACGGGCCTGTGGGCAGAGCTTCGTGCAGGCTGACCGTGGTGCCGGCGCGTCCGCCGGTGCCGCCGTCAAGGACGAGGTCGGCGTAGATGCGTTGGAGGTCGTGCCGTGCTGCGATGTTGTCCACGGCGCCGAGCACCGTATGCGGGAGTGGCATCGTTCCCGCGTCGATATGGGAAATGAAGTCGTCGACCGTGCCGTGAACGCGACGAATGTTCATGCGCTGGAGTGCCGTTCCGACGATGTCGACCTTGGGCAGTCGGGCACCGGCGTCTTCGTCGGTGCCGAGACTGTAGGTGATCACGTTCGGTGATTCGAAGATCTGGCGGTCGATAACGGTCAGGTCTCCGGTTGCTTCCAGCACACTGAGGATGAGCGCGACGGCGGTGCCGATCGCGCCGGCGCCGACGAGCGCCAGCCGTTCGACGTGGAGGTGTTCAGGTGCCCGGTGGTGCGATGAGAAGAGTGCGACGGGGCAGAAGTTCAGCGTGTCAATATGTCGGTATGTGCCTGGTCGAAGTGCGGTGACCATCTTGAAGATCTCACCGGTGAGCATGGCGGCGGTCAGGACTGCGCCGAGGCCGCTGCCAGCGTGCTCCAACCTCGGGAACGGGTAGCCGGGTCGCCTGATACGCGTGCCGTGTCCATCGGGGACTCCGGTGAGGTCTGCGGCAGCATGATCGACACCGACCTGGACATGAACCGCGTCCGGAGGTGCGCCGCCCACCCTGATCGAGCGTTGCGGGTCGATACCGGCGGCAATACGCAGGACCTGGTCGACAAGGTCGTCACCGAGGCGCTTGGAACCGCGTCCGGGGTCGAGGCTGAGCTGGACGGGTAGGCGCCTCAGGTCTGCGACCAGGACACGAAGGCAGGTGCCGCTGCCAGGCACAGTGGGGTCCACCGAGATGTGGACCTGAGACGCTTCGATCCGAGCGCGAAGGCTATCTGGTTCGCTGCCCCCAGCGGTGCCGGCCAGCAGGAGAGGACGGCTGTAGTCAGTCGGCACGTACACCATCCCCGTCGAAGACGACACTGTCGGTCGCGGTCACCATCGGGTCGCAGCGTGGCGCTTCAATTGCTGTCCAGTCCGAGGTGAAGGTCCACCAGCGCCACAGGGCAGAGTCCTCGGGTGGGTTGTCGAAAGTGGGCACGACCGCGCTGTAGAAGCCCTTCACCCGCAGGCCACCTTCCCGGTCGGTGCGAGACAGGAACGCCTCTTCGGCGTGCGAGTGGACCATCGCGCGGACCTGAAGTTGGTGGTCTTCGGCCCAGGTAAAGATCGTGTCGAAGGCGTGCCTGGTGATGATGAAAAGACCGTACCGACGGACGATTCCGGTCGTTCCGGCGACCGCGACAACGCTCACCCTAGGGTCGCCAGCCTTGGCGAGCAGGAGACCGCCAGTCTCCACACCGGCTTGGCCGTAGCGGCGGATGTCGGCGCAGAGACGGATTGAGGCTGAGGCTGGAACGATGAGGTTGGGCTGACTCATGCCGCTCGTGCACCCCCGACCCGGTTGATGTCCTCGACGAGGTTCTCCACCACGAAGAGGAACGGGTTGCCGGTGTTGCGCCAGGCATGCGGGCCGGTCGCCCACTCCGTATGGAGTGCTTGGCCCTCGGCGGTGAACGGCTTGCAGATGTCGTTTGGAGCGCGGTACCCGCTCGCTGCGGGCCATGCCCGCGGATCGCCGGTCGGCAGGCCGACCGAGGGGGCGAACAGCAGCGACGGAGGGCGGTGCGGGTACAACGTCCAGGAGATGCGCGCGACGAACAGGCCGTCGGCACAGGCAGCGGGTTGCACGACCGCCCAGTAGAGACCCAGCGGGTCTTCCTCTCGGTGCACGAGCCGCCCGCCGGTGGAGGAGAGAAACTCCTCCACCGGCGGGACGTCCCGCCCGAGAGCGATCACACTCTCGATGTCCATATCCGGTCAGCTCGCGCCCTGGATCGTCTCGGTACGCAGCTTGAGGTGCAGGTTGCGAGCACGGCCAGCGATGTCCCCGACGGTCTTGTCACCGGGGACCTCGTCCCCGTTGTGCTTGAGGTAGTACCGGGTGGTCCCGTCGGCGGCAACGCCGAACGCGTGCAAGGAGTCGGTCAGAACGGTGCCGATCGTGACCGTGCCGGCGTACTCGCGGCGGTACGGCCGGTCGGCGGTCGCAAAGTCGACCTTGACCTCGATGTCGTCGTGCTTGTCGGGCATGGCTGCTCTCTCTTTCGCGGAACGAAGCTGTGTGCCGGACGGTGGGCAGACTTTGCCCGGGGAACTCCCGGCGACACCGTATTTCTATGTTGCAAGTCGTGCCGATGTCGAAACTGACCTTGCCATGGAGATGCCGAGAGTGCAAGCCGTTTCACCCATGCAATGATGGGGTGTCCGACGACCCGAGGGAGACGGGATGAGCGATGAGCCCGAGAAGGGGCGCTTCGACGCCGCCGCGTTCTACGCGGCACTAGACAGGACCCGAGCGGAACGTTCGCTGCGCTGGAAACAGGTAAGCGACGAAGCCAAGGTGAGCCCCTCGACACTGACTCGACTGGCCCAAGGCCGCAGACCCGATGTCGACAGCCTGGCGGCGCTGGTGGACTGGGCCGGATTGAGCGCCGACGACTTCGTTCGTCGAACGCAGCCAAGGCAGGAGGCCCACGGCACCCTCGCCGGCGTGTCGAGCTACCTGCGTGCCGACAGAAATCTGGACGACCGCAAGGCCGAAGCGATCGAGAAGGTCATCGAGGTCATGTACCGCCAGATGACGGAGGGTTGAGCCTGCTGTGGGACAACTGCGTCGAGGCTTCCACTCAGAAGCCAACAGCACCGCGGCGTCGATCCGAGCCGAACTGAACCTCGGACCCTTCGATCCGCTCGACCCGTGGAACCTGGCCGCCCACCTAGAGATTGAAATCCACCGGCTCAGTGACATCGCCAAGATCGAGCCGAGCGTGTCATGCCTGTTGGAAGAGGGCGACAGGTCGCTCAGTGCCGCAACCGTGTTCAACGGCTCCGAGCGGCGCATCGTGGTGAACGACTCTCACGGGCTACCTCGCCAGCATTCGAGTATCTGCCACGAGCTCGCCCACGGCCTGCTTCTACACACCCCCGTCGTCGCGTTCAACGCCAGCGGATGCCGTCACTGGGATCAAGAGATGGAAGACGAGGCTGACTGTCTCGGCGGAAAGCTACTGCTCACGGATCAAGCTGCTCGGGGGCTCGTCACCCGGAACGTCCCGCCTGACGTCGCGCAGCGTAGGTACGGCATCAGCCCCGAGATGCTTCAGTACCGTCTCAACAAGAGCGGCGCCGAGAGAATCCGTCGAAGCAGGGCCAACCAGCCTGGGGCACACAGGTAGCTGTCGGCCATCGATATGTGCCAAGCGGACGCTGAGTGATCGCGGTTCGGCCCAATGAACTACAGACGGAGGATGCCCAGGGCGTAGGCGCTGGGGCATCCTCCGTTGCTATATGACCGCGAAACTGGCCGTAACGATCAGTGATTCGACCCATCACGCCGTGGTTTGCAGTTCGGTGACGCGCCCCGGCAGGGCACCAACCTGCGCCCCAGGGCGCCGGTCGTACGACGGCATCTAGACATACGCGGTGAGCCGGAGCTCAGAGATGGCGCTCATTCTTGAATTAAGCGCACTATCTTCGGCAGATCAGCGCACCCGCGCCCCGAGTGGCTTCATGATCGCTTGCACTCAGCGTGAGCGAACTCCTGAGCAACCGTCGGCGCCACCCAATCAAGATCGGTAAGCGGTGCCGATTCACGAACATTGCGGCGGCCGGTACCGCCAGAGTGGTGCCGAGAGTCGCAAACATCTGGCGCCCAAATTCGCGAACGAAGCCACCAGCCCCAACTTTGCTTGCCGGCAGGATCTCAATGGACGCGGTGCAGGGAGCATCACCGTCATCCGATCGGCGGGGAGCCCGTCGACTACCGAGCAGGTCGACCAGCGCGTGGCCCCAGCCTCACAGCAGTACAGCCTGCGCAACCCCCAACCTGCCTGAGATTCTCAGGTTGCGGCGGCCTTCGCCTGCTGGTCACGATGCTCGGCGAGCGCAAGCAGCGCGACCTGAACGCCAGCCCACCCTGGCGCGAGCCGGTCGGCCGAAGCCGAGTGTGCAAGCTCCCCGTCTCTAGCCGTCAATGTCACGCTGCGAGATGCCGCCCGCATCACCGTAGATCCAGCCTTGGCAAAGGGGTTGGTCGAAGTCGAGAGGCAGGCGCTGATGCTGGTTGGCATCACGGTGCGGCAGTGCGTGCTTCAGTAGCGGAGTACCAGACGTGTGGTCGACTTGTTGATCTGCAGTCCGGTCTGGTCGGCTGGCACATCGGTGCCGGCCGGGTAGACGCTCAGTTCTGGGTTGACTGTTCGCGCCGTTCCCCAGGCGTCGATCTGGTCGATGATGTGCTCGGCGAGGGCGCGGCCGGCGGCCCTGTGGCCTGTGGCGCCGAGCTGCCAGCGACCAGGTGTGTGGTCACTGCGCCGGATCGTGAAGTACGCGAGCGAGCCGTCCTCGACGAGGGCGGGGCTGCGGACGGCGACGGCCGGTGTGCACAGGCCTGATGCGACGGCATCCTGGTTGGCTTGGATGCGGATGGTGCCGGGGTGGGTGGCGGTCAGCCGCAGCCAGACACCATCGAACGGCTCTTCGCCGTGCACGGTGACCTCGGACCACAGCACGCTCTTGTCGCGGGCGAGCACGCCTTGCAGCGCGCTGGGGTCCACGTGCTGGTCGATGTCGTAGTGGATGGTCACCGACTTGGCCGGGTCGAGGGTGGTGTTCTTCTCGCCGTCCTGGCCAAGCATGGGCACGAACCCGCACAGAATCATCTGTTCGGCCTCGAGGCGGTCGGCGTGTTTGGCCAGTGCTACGGCGCGGGTGGTGCCGCGCCAGCGCAGCGGCAGCACGAGCCGGCCGCCGGGGAGCAGCTGGTCCCACCACGCCGGGGGGATGTCCCAGGCGCCGACGGTGACGATGAGGCGGTCGAACGGGGCGTGTTCGGGTGCGCCCTGGGCGCCGTCTCGGGTGAGGACGGTGACGTCGTGCAGTCCGGTGTCGTCCAGGTGGCGGCGGGCGCCGGCGGTGACGTCGGCGTTGATGTCGACCGTGGTGACGGTGCCGTTCGGGCCGGTCAGCGTCCTGAGGAGGGCCGCGTTGTAGCCAGTGCCGGCGCCGATCTCGAGGATGCGCTGCCCGGGTTGCACGTCGAGCATGTCGAGCATGGCGGCGACGATGTCCGGGTGTGATGCGCAGCTGAGGCTTGTGCCGTCCGGGAAGACGTGCGTGATGACCGCTTCGGCGTCGTATGCCTCGGCCAGCGGCGCTTGCGGCACGTAACGGTGGCGCTCGACCTGCCGCAGGGCCTGCTCGACCGGCTTGCTCAGCGTTCGGCTGCGCAAGATGCGGTCGACCATGGCGTTGCGCAGGACGTCCGGGGACTGTCCGGTGGTGGCGGAAGTGGTAGTCATGTGGTCGTCTCCCGGATCGGTGGTTGTGCGGTGCTGCCTCGGACCAGCAGGCAGGTGTCCCAGCCAGAGACCGCCGGCTGGGGTACGTCTCCGGCGATGGTGGTCAGCAGCACGCCGGTGACGCCCTCCAGCAGGCCCCCGTCAGTTCCGGGATGCTGCTGGCGGGCGCGGGCCAGGACGGCTGCGGCGGCTGTACGCAGCTCGGGGTTGCCGGTGTCGGTGGCGGCGCATCCGAGCGTGTGGGCCAGCCCGGCGGCGCCGTGGCACAGGCCGGGGCTATCCAGGTGGGCGAGCTGGCGCTGGTCGGTGGCGCAGCCGAGCAGGGCCTGCTCGGCGGTGTGCACGCGGCCGGGGTCGGCGGTGGCGAGGCCGGCGAGGTGCTGGGCGCGGGCGATGCCGGGGGTGCCGTAGCACCAGGAGGGCCGCATCGGCGCGCCCTGGTCGGGTTGCCTGGTGCGCCACTCGTCTCGGCCGATGACCTCGGGCCACCACGCGTCGCGGCCGCTGCCGGTGCGCCACTGGTCGAGCCAGGCGCACAGGTGTGTGATGGCCGCGGCGTGGCCGTCGACGGTGACTGCTCGCTGCATCGCCGCAGACAGTAGTGCCAGGGGTCCGGCGACACCATGTGCAATGCCGAAGCCGGCGTGACCTGCACTCCATCGGGGGTGGGCATGCCGGTCGGGGCTGCCTGCGGCCCACCAGCCGGGCACGTGTTCGCCGTCGATGTGCAGGGGTTCGGTGAGCCGCACGAGGTAGGTCAGGCAGTCGCGTAGCAGCGGGTGGTCGCCGTGGCGGTGCAGCAGGTAGACGCCCAGGCCGGTGATGCCGCTGATCAGGTCATATTCCCCAGCCTGTGGCAGCCGTTGCGCGTCGATGCGGCGGTGCGCGGCGGTGAGGCGGCGCCGGATCATGGTGTTGATGGCCTGGTCGAGCGTGGCGAGCGCGTCGGCGTAGGCGGGATGCCCGGCGGTGTGCAGGGTGAAGGCGACCGCGGTGGCACCGTGGAACAGCCCGCCGGTGTCGGGGTGCGCCGCGAGCGGGTGGCCGGTCATGGTCTGTGCCAGGCGGTGCACGTCGCGCCAGGCGGCCATCTGGCGGTGGGCGCGTTCGACGGCCAGCAGCGCGTGTCCTGCGGTGCCGGCGCCCAGGGACTGTGTCTGCCCGGCGGGTATGGCGGTCATGAGCTGGTGCGGGCTCGCCGGGCGAGCGCGATCCGCCGGGTGAGGTGCTGGCAGGTGGCCTCGTCGTCGCGGTCGACGCCGCGGGCACGGTTGTGGTGCATGTGCAGCAGCCCGGCGAGGATCTTCGTCTGGTCGGCGTCGGGTGCCAGGCAGGCCCGGTAGGCGGTGAGCGCGGCACGGCGTTGCTGCCAGGCGGTGGCGAGCCCGGGCGGGTTGCCGGGGTCATGGGCCCCGCTGATCGCCTGCCGGATGACCGACCGGTCCGCGGTGGGGGCGCCGCTGGCGGGTAGATGATCGAGCAGCCATTGCGTGGCGGCGCTGCGGTCGTGGTGGAAGGCGTCGGCGATGTCGGTCAGGCCGGCGGCGGTCAGCACCTGGGGGTGCAGGCGTTGACCGGCGAGCAGGGGCAGGGCGGTCACGACGGCGTGGGAATCGGCGGCGAAGACGGCCTCGGCGGCCGCCGTGGCGGGGCCGTCGCCGTAGCGACCGATCTCGGGACGGTAGGTCGCCAGGTTCATCCGGGAGGTGGCGCCGCGATCGCGCAGCTGCTGCGCCCAGCGTCCCACCACCGTGGCGGTGGCCGCGTACTGCTCGGGGCCGTCGACGCGGATGCGTAGCCGCAGATGGTCGGGTTCGCGCACGCTGCGGTAGCGGGCGAACCAGTACATCGGATGGTCCAGCTCGGTGAGCAGGCCGGGCAGCGTTCGCAGCAGATCGTCGATGCGGTCGGCGCCGGTGAACACCTGCGCGTACAGCCATGCGGTTTGCGGTGCTGCGGGCAGCTGAACCGCGGTCCGGTTGGTGGTCACGGGCAGGTAGCCGGTGACCGCCGTGTTGGCAGCGGGGGGCCGGTCGCGGACAAAGGGCATGACGACCTCCGCGATGTGATGGTCGGCCCAGCCCGTGTCGGTGTGGGTGGCGGTTTCGGTGAGGGTGGCGTGGTCGTGCTCGTCGAGGTGCGCGCGTAGCAGCTGCCGGTGGGCGGCGACGGTGAGGGTGAGGCGCAGCGACCGGTCCTCGTCGAGCAGCTCGACGGTGGGCGGGCAGCGCCACTTCTGGCGCCACGCCGCGAGGGCCGTGTCCCAGTCGGTTCGCATGGCGGCGTACGCGGCTGCCGTGATGCGCCACGTCTCGGGCGACAGGATGGCCCGCCGATACCGCACGCGGGGCAGGTGCGGCAGCAGCTCGGCGGGCGGGCCCCAGGTGAACACGGTCAGCCGGCCCCGTGAGCCGCGGCTGAGCATCGCCAGGAACCGGGCCACGGCCGGGGCCTGCTTGGGCAGGGCGAGCGCGTGCAGCACCTGCGGTTCGAGCAGCTGCCGCCGGGAGATGCTGATCAGGTGCACCCTGTCGCGGGCCCAGACGACGCCCACATCGTCCAGGCGGATCACGTCCGGGCTGTGGCCGCGGTGCTCCCCGACCGACAACACCTGCGGCAGGTAGGCGGGCTGGCGGCTGATGTTCTGCGCGTGCGGATACAGCGGCGGGAACGACAGCTGCACGGCCAGCGCGCCGTCGACCGTCACCGCAGGCGACCGCCAGGCGGTGTCGAGGCCGGCGTCGGATACGGCATGCCGGAACCGGCTGGTGAACGCGCCCATCGTCCACGCGGGGTGCACGTCGAACAGGTAGTCGCCGTCGTTGAGCGCGGCCGGAGACGCGGCGCGGATCCGGGCGCCGAGCTCCAGGTGCGGCGCAGCGTGCCGCTCGTCGACCGGCTCCCCGGCGGTGATCGCCGTGATCATGTCGTCGGTGAGCACCAGCTCGTTGCCGCCGTCGTCCATGGTTTCCCAGGCCAGACGCAGCAGTTCCTGATCCCGTGCGGTGGTCACCTTCGTGGTGAGGAATTCGGGATAGGGGCTGGCGGGGAAACCGGCGGGCAGCCCGATGCCCGCGTCCGGGTGGATGGCCTCGGTGACCGGCACGATCACCTCGCTGCCGTAGCGCTCCCAGAATTCGCGCGCCCAGTCGTCCCAGGCGTCATCGCGGCGCGGCTCACGGGTCAGCCGCAGTAGCGCGCTCGCGGCGGCCGCCATCTCGTCGGCCAGATGGCGGGGCACGCGGAGCTGGCAGTCCAGGTACAGGTCACCGGCCAGCGGGCTGCGGCCGGTCGCCGACAGCTGCCGCATGCGGTCCGTCAGCTCGGCGCGATGCTCCACCTGCGCCGTCGCGGCGGTGCCGGGATCGTTGTGCCGGTCCACCAGCGCCTGGATCGCGCGCAGCTGCGCGGTGACGTGCTCGACCTCGGCTATGCCGGTGCCATGGCGGTCGAGCTGGTCCACCAGGTGCCGTAGCGGATCGGGGTCGGTCATCGCAGCGCGCAGGCTGGTAATGAGGATGCCGTGCTCCACCAAGGTCGACAGCAGGTCGCGCACGGTGTCGGATGTGGCGTGCGGGAACTGGGCGGTGATCTTGTCCGCGAGCGTGGCCACGGCGACCGGATAGGCGGCAACCTGCCGGATCAGCCGTACCACGGCTGTGTTCCGGACGCTGACATGTCCCGCCCCGGTGGGCGCCTCGATGCGCTCGCCGCGGTCGGTGACCAGGTCGCAAAACACCACATCCACGCGCGTCAGCAGCGACGCCAGCCGTTCAAGGCGAGCGATCAGCGTGTCGAGCCACACGGTCCCGGGGCGAACCATCGGCCGGTGCTGCTCTGCCCACCGCACCTGCGCGTCGTCGCCGACGATGGCGGGCGCGACCCCGGCGAACATCCCGAACGGGGTCACACGGCCGGTCGCCCGCAGCAGATAGCGCATCGCGGACAGGGTCGCCGCGCGCAGCCGCCGCGGATCCACCTGATCACCCCCGATGACGGCTTCGATCCGCTGGGCGAACGGGGTGCTGGCGTAGCGGGCGGCCTCAGCGAAGCCCGGCAGGCCCCACACAGCGCTCAGCCACCTCCGGCAAGACTGCGGGTCGCCCATATCCGGCCAGCCGAGCTGCTCATCCAGTGAGAAAGCGGCGGCACGCAGCATCGCGCCACCGGCATGGAGGTACAGGGGCGGATCCTGGCTCATCGACTCTCCTTGTCCCGGACGCGAGCACTGCGCTCTTCGCCGTCGGCAGGCGCGGCGATGCCCGCCTGCCGACGGCCTCGGTTCAGCGGCTGGCGCAGGCCGACGCGCAGGTGCTACCGCACCCGTCGTTGGTGTCACAGCCACGGTTAGCGCTGGCCGCCGGCGTGGTGTCGACCTGGACGTCGAGGCGGAAGTCGTCGTCGACCAGGCTGGACGTGGCGGGTGTGGTCTGCATGGCAGCCCCTTTCGCGTTGGGATGGTCCCGCCACTTCAGCGCAACGCCGCCCCGAGGCGTAACCCCACCGTGGTCCCCCCATCGTGGGGTGATGAAGCCGGACCCGGCGGCGCTACCATGCATCGACCAGCGTGCTTGTTCTTCCCGAGGGGGTGCGGTGCACCGATCCTCTGCGCAGGTGGTGTTTCCGCAGGAACTGCTCGCGCAGCCCGAGATCAGGCTGGCCCTCGCCGCACGATCGTTCGCCACGGTGTTCACCGCGGCGAAGAACGCCGGGCTCAGTTACAACCGGCTCGCCGAGGCGACAGGCATCAAGGCCGAGAAGATCAGCCTGGTAGCGCGCGGCGCGGCGTCGATCACCGCGATGGAAACCATCGAGAGGATCGCTGACGGTCTCCGCATCCCCGGTGCGATGCTGGGACTGGCTGCGCGATGCTGGGAGCAGGACAGCACCGAGCACCCCGGGTCCAGCAGGCAGGAGCCGCCCATGCGCCGACGTGAACTTCTCCGCGACGCCCTGGCCGCCGGCCTGACCACGGGCTCGCTCACCCACGTGGCCGCCGTCCTGGCCAGCGCCGAGCAGGCCCTGACGTACACCGGCCGCACCGACCTGACACAGCTACACGCAGTGGTGGAGCGTTACAGCCACGGCTACCGCGGACGGCCAGCCACCGACATCCTCGCCGAGCTGACCGACCAGGTCGCCACCGTCGCTCCGCTACTGCAGCAGCACCACCCACAGTCCCAGCGCACGGAGCTGGCCCGGATCCTCGGACAGCTCGGCGGGATGACGGCGATCGTGTTGCACGACCTGGGCCGCGAACGTGAGGCCTATGCCTGGTTCGCGACAGCCACCCAGGCCGGCGAACAGTCCGGGGACCGCTCGCTGCAGGCATGGGTCCTGGCCCGCAAAGCCATGGTCGGGCTCAACTTCGGAGCTCCGCAGCTCGCCGCAGACCTCGCCGAACATGCCCGCCACGTCGCCGGCCGGGCCAACACCGCAGCCTCAGCACTGTCCGCCGCGGTCGCAGCGCGCGCCTACGCCCTGACCCGCGAACCCGGCAAGGCCCTGACCGCGATGCGCGACGCCGACCGCATCGCCGCAGCACTCCCCGCCCGGGAACGCGCCGACACCTGGCTCGGACACTGCGAGCAGAAACACCACGTCCACCTGTCCCAGGCACTGACCGTGCTCGGCCACACCGGGCGCGCACGCGAAACCCAAACCGCCGCCCTGCAGCTGACCCCGAGCACCAGCACCCTGACGCGCACGCTCCTGCGACTCGACGCAGCCGCCTGCGAACACCACGACGGCAGAACACTGGATGCCTGCCACCTCGCCGTCGAAGCGCTGAGCGACATCCCGCCACGTTCCCGCGTCGGCCTGCCGCGCCGCCGCGCCGGTGACCTGTATGGCTGCGTACCCGGCGCACTGCGCAGCCACCCCCAAGCTCGAGCACTCAAGGAGCTCCTGGCCGGATAGATCGTGCGATGCGGCCCCTTCGCTCCCCCACGTCCCGGCATGCAACGACGGCCTTGGTGATGCAGCCAGCATCACCGCCGCCTGGGTACGCGCAGCCGCGACGCCGACTTGCCCTTCGTCCCGGCGGAGGTCGAACCTCGCCTCGCTGATGGGCGGCGAGTCCGTGATCGCGATGTCTGGACCTGCCCGTCCCCCGGGTCTGGATATCACGATCGCGAAATCACACGTTTTCCCAGGTCAAGAGCAATCCACTGCGAGCTAGCGTCAGGATGATCTCGTACGTGGAGGTGTCCTGTGTTGCGCTGGCCGGTGGAGCCGATGCGCGCTGCCGCCGTGCCGGCGCCGCCGGAACCGCCATACCCGGAACGCACCGTCCTGGAGCCCAAGTGGGATGGGTGGCGCGCCATCGCCTGGGTGCAGCGCGACCGGGTCCGGCTGCAGTCGAGGCACGGAATCGACCTGAGTGCATACTTCCCCGACGTGTGCGCCGCCCTGGGCGAACACCTGCCACCCGGGGTGGTAGCCGACGGTGAGCTCATCTGTTGGGACGCCGCCCGCGGCCGCACCTCGTTCACCGACCTGCGCCGGCGGGTGAGCGCCGGACGCAACCTCCAACGAGAGATCGCTCGGCGACCGGTGCACTTGGTGCTGTTCGACCTGCTGCAAGACGCCCGCGGCCGCGAGCTGCTCGACCAACCCCTCGCCGCACGGCGGCGTCGCCTGCAGAAGCTGCTCGTCGGCGCGCCACCGCTTCTGCCACTGTGCCCGCAGACCACCGATCCCAAGCTCGCGCAGGCATGGTTCGGCGAGTACGCCGTCGCCGGCATCGAGGGCCTGGTGGTGAAGAGCACGGACCGGCCGTACCGGCCGGCGACGGTGGGCTGGCGCAAGGTCCGCCGCCGCAGCACCACCGAGCTGATCATCGGCGGGGTCACAGGCATGCCAGCGAACCCAGGGAGCCTGCTGCTCGGCCGTCTGGACTCGCGCGGGCGGCTGCACTTCCTGGCGCAAACCCATCCGATCAAGGCAGCTCAGCGCGCGGAGCTCGCCGAGCATCTGCGTCCGATGGTGTTCCAGGGCGACGGCGCCGGGCATCCGTGGCCGCGCCCGCTACCGGCCGCCTGGTCGATAGAGCTCACCGACCGCCGACCCGTGCCGTACGTCCAAGTCGAGCCGCTCCTGGTCGCCGAGGTGGAAGTCGACACCGCCGTCGACGGACCGGTCGGGCGACATCGCCACCGCGTACGGCACCTACGGCTGCGCCCAGACCTCGCGCCCCACAACGTCCCGTCGCTCGGCGCCCGTCTCTGATCCTGGCCCTGGTCAGGTACCTGATCAATCACTCATAAGCTCGTTGGCGGTTCGGCTGGGCGCCCTGGCTCGCCTCGGTGGTCAACCGCCAGGCCTAGGCCAACGGCCCTCCACGGCCCCCGCCGCAGCAAAGAACCAACACCAACACCGTCGGCGCTTCGCCCACCCGCGAACCGTCGCCCGCGCGGTTTCTCCGACCACCGTCGCAACTCGTCGACGAGCTTCCCGAGGACCTCCCGCCACCGCGCGAATCGCCCCGGCACGAAAAGCGATTTCGTCGCCGACCAGCAGCGGCGAGAACATCCGCTCGACTTGAGTTGATGGGTTGTGCCCGGTCGTGTTGACGTTGGTCATGTTGTTGCCCGCTGCATCGCTCCTTGCGCTACGTGCTGCTGGGCTCGGGCTGGATGCGGTCGTTCTCCGTTGGCGATGGCCGCCTACCCGTGCAACGTCCGCGAGTTCGGCGCGACTTTGTCCTCGATATCAGTACAACCTTTGACCTGGCCACAGCCATTTCACGGCTTAGACCGGGACACCCAGCCTGTACCCACCACCCTCGCCCACCCCCTCCTCGGTGATGGCTTTGAGTGCAATGTGCAGGCCGGAATTTGCGTGGCAGGTTCTCCGAGTTTTTGCTGGGTGACGTACGCAAATGCATCGGGGTCCCGAGTGGCACATCCCCAACAGGTCCCGACAGGTCTTGGGGGGTGACGTACGACTAGGGTGATGATGGGGGTTGACGCGTGACTATGGCGTCCGACTTCTGTCGCACCTCGGTGCTGTCATTAACGCTGCGCAGAGGCGAAGCCAGGGAGGAGGACAAGGCGACCGGGACGTACCCCGCATCTGTCGTACCTCTGTGCTGTCATATACGCGGCCCAAGGGAGGGGGTGAGATGACAACTCAGCCCGAAAGGCAGAGGTCCTGGAACACCGTGATCCGCGTGATGTACGCGGGGGCGGCACTTCTGGGTTCTGCCGCGACCCTCGTGACGGCGCTGAACGGTTGGGGCCACTTCTAGCTGGCACTAGAAGCAGCCCCGTTCACACCGTCACAACTAACCTGTCCGCCCACTATCCCGAGGGGTCTTCGCACCGGTCTTCCCGGACCGCAAGGTGCGAGGCCCCTCGGCCTGTCTGTGGCCGGCTGTCTACCACAGGTAGACAGTATGCCGAGGGTACGACATTTTCCTACGGCCTTGTTCCCTGGATCGCATCAGTGATCACAGCGATGACCTGGCAAAACACCAACTTCGAGAACGTCCCGGGCGTGATGGAGCTGTCAGAGGAGACCGTTCGGGTATCGCTCGCGGCGCCGTGCGGCTGCGGCAGCGGCCCTTTCCTCGTCGGCGCCGGCGGCGCGGAGCAGCTCGACCGCCGGCCGGAGCGAGGGCAGGTGATCGGCTCGTGCCAGGAAGGCCCCGAAGACTTCGCCGAGCACGACCGGGTCGCGGCTTTCCTCAAGTACTTCGTCGACGTGGTCCAGGTGTCCGTGCCTGACATCGCGGAGTACGAGCCGTTGGACCGTACCGCTGACCTTGGCAACCGCGAGCTGCTGTGCCGTGCTCAAGCGGATCGACGAGGTCACCTGTTTGACACCAGCCGGGCCTCGGCCGGGGCGCGGCCGGAGGCCGGTCCGCCGGCGCAGCCCGGCCCAGGTCATGGAGCAACTGACGGCGGCATGGACTAGCGCCCACCCGGCTTGACGAAGGAAGACAGGCGTTCAGGCGGCTAGGGGCAGATCGGGCGGAGCGCTACACCGTCGACGATCGTGAGGTCGTGCTCCAGCGGGTCGGGCTCACCAGCAGCCCGACGGCGTCGCGCCACCACCAGGCGCCTCCGTTGAGGTAAAGGCACGGCGCGCTTGCGGTCAGGTCGTCGCGTACGCGAGTTACCTCGACGCCCGGCATGAGCAGCCGCACCACGGTGCCGTCGCCCATGGGCAGGTTCCAGCCGAACCGGCCGTCGCGATCGGCGCCATGATCACGTTCTGGGGTGCCGACATGGTCCGCACCGCGGCGGTGAGCCTCATCGAGGAAGGCCTGCAGGTTCGCGGCGGCGAGGTCCTCGCGGGCATCATCGATCGGCAGGGTTCCCGGGTTGATCACGGTCCGGACCGTACCTCGCGGCCTTCGGCCAGCTTCCACATCACCCAGGACCTCCTTCAACGATTCGTAGGCGGCTCGACAGGCCGCGTACGTGCCTCAGCTGCCGGCCGCCGGCCCGGCAACTTCCCCGCGGTTGATGGATGGGGTGTTGGCCCCACCCGGACGGCCTAGCTGGCTCTGGGCAGGGGTCAGCAGGAGTTCGTCCCACAAACTCGGTGTGATCGCTAAGGATTGTCTGGTGCAGTTTGTGCCCGCACGACGTCTGCCCAGGTCTCGTGTAATGGTGGCCAGTTCGGGCCAGGTTCGAGTGCGCTGTCGGGCAGCCTGCCCTGGACCACCGCCAGGCGGACACCGCCGTGGTCACCGCCGAACTGAGCGAGCCAGCCGGCGCAGGCCAGGTCGGCGTTCGTGCCCGGTTCTCCTTTGTGGCAGCCGAACATGACGTCGCCGGGCATGGGCTGGTAGCCGGTATGCGGATCGCGGACCGACGCGCCGAGCGCGTTCCACCGCTCAGCGGGGAACTTGGATCTCGGGTTGTCGCTGTTGTCAGAACGGATCGGGCACTCGTCGCAGGGGAATTGGCGACGAGGCAGGTCCGACAGTTCAGCCATGAGTCCGCTCTGAGGTCGTGATGAGGTCCCTGGAGAGCGTACCGGTCCTCAGCCGCCCCTCCGGGAACCGTCAAAACCACCCCTCGGCCCCCCGTGGCACGCAAGGGCTGGGCGCTAGGGACGCCATGGATACGCGGGTGGCCCGGCGGCGGTCAGATCCGCGCCCTCGCCTCGCACACCGGGACAGTGATGCTGCCAGCATCAGCAGACGCCTGGCTGGTCAGTCCTCGATCGGCAGGATGGTGTCGCCGTCGAGGCCCGCGTACAGCCGGGGAGTCGCGGTCACCACGTCGCAGTCGAATTCGACGGCCGCCAGGACCGCCGATGCGGCGTCCATCCGGCCCACGATCTCGTACGTCGAGGTGGACAAGGCCCGCCAGCCCTCGGCATGAACGTCCAGCAGCACTGTCGCATGATGAGTGACAAGCAGAGTGAGCCGGTCGGTGTCAGCGGCGCACCGGCTGGCCTCCGCCAGACACAGCACCGGAAGGCCGATCAAGCCCTCTGCGTCGTCGACCTCAGCGATCAGCTCGCCGACTGGGACAGACCCTCGGGTGAACGCGATGATGGCCGAGGCGTCGAGAACGAGCTGGACGGGCCGCAGACCGAGGCTTACTCCGCCCGGGCCGGCTCGAGGCCGATCTGTCGACGCAGCGCCGCAGCGCTCTCGGGTGTCCGTCGAGCGCGCCGCCTCGCAAGCAGGGCCCTCGTGCCAGCCCTGCCCTCGGGGGTCACGTGGATACCCACCTCAGCGAGCTGGGCCACGGTGTCGCCCTTCACGTGCTGCCCGGACTGGTGCGCCATGGATCGAGGATACCGCCTTGTCGGCGCACCGGTCACGCCCTGCGCACGGCGCGGGCGGTCATGCTGCTCCAGCGTCAGAGTCGTTGGTCGTTGGCAGGTCCGTCGGGTCGATCAGGGTGGCCCTGTCGACGCCGGCGTCAGCGAGGATGCGCTCGACGGCGGCGATCGAGTCCCGCCGCACCACCTCGACCCGCCACAGACCGTCAGGAGTCTGTAGCACACCCTCGACCGTCATCCTCGGACCGTACTGCGCTGCTGGCGGCCTATGCACCCGGTAGCCGCCACGACTCGGGTCGCTCCCGCCGCGCCGCCTCGTCGCGCCCGTCGGACGGCGGTGTCGCAGCGCCATTTCGGTCGGCTCGACGTCGACGCGGCGCGGGCGGTGGGAGGCGGTGCACCAACGCTGCCCACGGATCGACTGGAGGCTCGACGGCGTGCCGGCCCGGCCGGGCCGGTGGCCAGACAGGCTCTGGTGGCGGCGTGGCCGGGGTGGGAACCGCCGTCACGGCGGGTACGGCCTCCTCGGGCGCCGGGATGCTCACCCGCGACTCGACACCCAGCGTGAGCGTGCCGGTGCGAGGTCTCGCTGCGCTGCCACGACCGGTCGCGCGAAGCGTCAGCTGTTGCTGACGCAGCCGGCCGCGACCCACGCCCAGCCCCGTCCACTGGCGCTCGACGACTTCGATGCTCAGGTCGGCGCCCGGCCACGCGGTCTTCACCGTCAGCAGCACGCAGCCGCGTTGTCTTGCTCGCGCCGTCAACGACCGGGCCACCGCTTCTGCGGGAGCTACGGCAGTCGCCACGGCCACCACGTCGAACCCGTCCATCAACGCAGCAACGACGGTTGGCCAGTCCGGACCGGGCGCCGGGACCAGAGCCAACCGTGCAAGATCGATGCCGAAGTCGTTGCCAGCGGCTAGGGCGCCGAACTCAGGCAGGCCCACGACCGCCGCCCAGGCCCCGGCCGCAATCGGCGGCGCAAGTAGCGTCATCAGCAGCGACGTTGAGCCGAGCACCCCCACGGTGGCGCCGCGCCGCAGCCCTGCCCAGGGAAGCAGGTCCCCGATCGCCGGCACCACGGGCTGCAGACGCGACGCGTCACCCGAGCCCACCGCCGAATCCGCTGCGCTGCCCACTGCCTGAGCCATGGCGGCCGTACGGTCGCGGCGCAACCCGGCCGCGTTCACCTCGGCCAGCACGCGGGCGACGTCGCCCGCTCCCCCGATCAATCCGGGGCGCGACCAGGACCGCTCAGCGGTCGCCATCGCTATCACCTCCCCACGTCCGGGTACGCGAATGCACGCGTACGCCACGGGGGAAGTCGCGGCGAACACCTGTACTAATTGCCGAGCATAACCGCTGGCAGTGGCACTCGCACCGATCGGACTACCGACACGCCTGACGGGCGGCTCCCAGTCCGCATCAACCGCGAAGTGGTCCCAGGGGTCTGGCGCTTGCGGCCGCCATGAGTCATCGAAGTGCGGGCCTTGCCAAGCGCGCTGCGCTGTGCGCACGAGCGTTGATCAAATTACGCGAGTGTAGTTCGCCTATCTCCCTTGGCGAGCGAGTTTCCGCAGGTCACAGTAGGAGTGAGTGGGTCAGGCTCGGCCGCCAAGGCGGAAGTATGCGGCAATGGATGTCATCCGCACCCACCTGACCGGGCCGCCCCACTACCACCTCGCCGTGCCGTTTGCGCTACGTCGATCAGCGCAGGCAACCGTCCTGGCTCGCCGCAATGGCCGTGACCGACGTACGTTCGGTACGGTCGCGTGGTGAGGTTGAACCGGTCAAATCCTCCGCGCAGGCACGCGTTTTGCGAGCCGGTGTGGCAGACGGGGACTCGCTGGCACATCCGGCTGCTCGCAGCCGACGGCTCCCGATTCCCGCACGGTGGCCTCGCAGCGAACGCTTCGGCACTGTGCGGCTTGGGACTGGACCGCGGATGGGATCTAACGGCTGTGGTGACGCTCGAGTCCGTCCGCAGGCTGTTGGCGCAGAACGAGAGGGCCCGCCCCGGCTGGGGGGCGATCTGCGGTCGCTGTGCCAACTCGTATTTTGAAACTGCGACGGCGGTGGGGCCGAGCTAACGGCTCAGACGTGGGGGTTTCGTCAGTCCCGAGTCCTGAGCCGGCCGCACTTGATGAGGCCAGCCCGGGGCTATCCCCCCGCCCTCGCGCCGTGTCGCCAGCATCATCACGCTCTCGAGCGGCAAGGCCGCTGCAGGGCATCTGCGTCTTGCGGTAGCTGACCGTGAACGAGTCTCTCGGAGCCCGCTTGGTCAAATACATGCATGGAGGCCGCGCATCGCAACGAAATGTGACGTGGGGGGGGGGGGGGGGGGGGGCACCTAACAAAAAACAAACCCCCCCCCCCAACACACCAACA
>NZ_JADMLH010000005.1:272333-460725 GCF_016464385.1 Nucisporomicrobium flavum
TCGTCCAAAAATCCGGGCCGGCCCCCCCCCCCCCCCAATTATGTGGGCGGGGGGGGGGCCCCCCCCCCCCCCCCCGCCACTACAACCTCCCGCGACTCCCGAACAGCCAATGATCGATGGTTCAAGATCGCGTTGGTCGCCTGATGCATCCGGTTGCCTGGCGTGATGCTAGCGGGCTTGCTTCCGACGACTTCTCGACTTGTTCTAGTAAGGGGCGTTGTTGTTGTGTAGTTTTGGTCATCGCTAGGGATGCGAACGGGTGAGTCTGGTATGGCGCTCACGACGCCGATCGGGCTCACCCGTTCTTGTCGAACTCGCCGTCCTTGGCCCCGCCTACGAACGCTGCCCATTCTTCATCGGTGAAATGGAGCATCGGGCCTGCGCCGCCATCCTTGGTGTCACGTACGTAGACGCCGTCGAGGTTCAAGGCGACCTCCACACAGCCGGTGCCGTTGTTGCTCCGGCTGCTTTTGAACCAGTGGGCTCCGACGACCTCGTCGTGGCTGACCCGTCTAGCCATCGTATGTCCTTCGCATCGTCGGACGAGACGTCCGAGCAGATCTGCATATTTGCCGAGGGTCGCGCGTGCTAGCGCATCAACTCCTTCCGTCGCGTCGTGATAAGCGCTCTGGAATCTTCTGGAGACAGCGCGCGGTGTTCCAAATCCGCCCACAGGGCGCTGTATGCCTCCACGTCGGCCGCTGTCTGCGTGTACATCGCGCCGGTGAACGTCTCCACATATGCGAGCGGAGGCTCAGCGATTGAGTCGTTGCCTATCGTCGTGCTGCCGTTGCCGTTTGTTCCGGCCCCGTTCGCGGCACCGCCGAAGATGGCCGACTTCGGGAAATTCAACAACGTGAAGTCGGATGCGGCCATGCCTGCATGCACGCCCGCATCGAATGGAATGATCCGCATAGTTACGTTGTCGCGCTCGGTCAGCGCTAGGACACGCTCGATTTGCCTCAGCATCACGTCGCGGCCGCCGACCATCCTGTAGAGCGCACCCTCCGACCCGATGGCCTCGAATACAGGAGGCTTGCCTTCCAGCATCTGCTGTCGGCGTAGCCTCGACTCCACTCGGCGCTCGACCTCGTCGTCTGACCAGTAGTCAGGTGGAACGCCGATGACGGCACGGGCATAGGCGGGATCTTGTATCAGTCCCGGCAGCAGCTCGCCGAAGTGCACTCGTATGCGTTCTGCGAAGCCTTCGAGGGAGAGATACAGGCTGAACCATGCCGGAACCTCCGTACCGGTGTAGTCCTGCCACCAGGACTGCTGCCGGCCGTTGCGGGTCTCGGCGGCGAGGCCGAAGAGAAGTTGCTGCTCCTTGTCGTCGCAGCCGAACAGCTCCGCCATCGCCGCGACCAACGTTCGCGGCAGCTTCACGCCGTCTTCTGCCGCTTCGATCCGGTTGATCGTGGCGCGGCCCAGCTCAAGCTCTTTGGCGGCACCTTCCTGCGTGACCTTCGCACGCGTGCGCAGGCTGAGGAACAGCCTGGCGAAGCTTCGCCGTACTGGGTCGTGACCAACAAGTTCGGGCACTGCCGCCTCCAACCGATGTCTCACTCAAATGATACGCGCATTGCCGCACGGCATAAATAGAGGCCAGCCAAGTCTGGCCAGCCTGGTTTGAGTCCCTCTAACTTTGAGCAAGCCGTTTCGGTACAACGCTAGCTGAGAAGGTTGCTTTTTAGGCTGTCTCAAAGTTCAATGAGGGCCAACACGATCGATGCTCGTCTCCGTGTGGTCCGGCGCGACGTAGTCGTTCCGCCGGCTGGGTGAGGTCGAGCGTCTCGGCGCCCCTGGAGAAAGGACCCGCTCTGATGCTTGTCATCGCGGCCGCGGCCGTCTCCGCCGTTATTGGAGCCGCTCTGGGATGGGCTCTGCGAGGGATCACTTCTTGGTGCCCGCAGTGCGGCTACGGCGTTCGGTGTGGCAACTGCACCTGGCGTGGCGGACTAGGCATCGGTGGGGCACAGCGCCATGCAGGTCCGGCCGTATTGGCGACTCCGCCGGCTCGTGAAGGACGACGGAGATGAACCCGGCGGCGGACGGGGAAACCCACGCTCACCATGACCTTCATGCTGGTCGCGACCAGCCGAGGCTCGGATGCGCAGCTGCTTCACCGCTTCCCGACTGTCTGCCGACCATCCCGACTCATCAGTCCACAGTGGATCTTCGACGTCTAAACGCAGCAGCAGACCGTCGCGCCGGCGCCATGTCAATACCGACGATCTGCATAACCGCGACAACGTCAGAGCTGAAGGGGTCCGCCAAGCCATCCCCCCGCGCTGGCGATCGGCTCACCACGGCCAAAGCGCCTGCTTCGGCCTTCCAGCTCTTGCCCCACCCGCACGTCGAGCGACGAGTGCAGGCGCTCGACGGCTCTGCCCGGAAGAGGTCACCCGCGCATGGACTTTTTAAGCTATGGCACTCCCGGCGCTGGCCCTGGGCGTCGGTACGGGCCGCGCCCCTACGACGCCGAAACGCCTCACCATTCCCGACACGCCCCTCGCCACCTCGCCGAGACGCCAGCACCCGCGGCGCCAGCGGAGCCTCCGCCGGCGGCACCTCCACCGGTCGCGCGCGACGGACGAATTGCCGCCGGCGGCTATCAACCGGCCGGGGTCGCCTGGGACACCCCGGGATGGCGTCAATGGTTCGACCTCGTGAGCGGGTTCTTCTTCGTCGCTCACGACGATCGGGGCACGCCGCTGCTGCACCCTGATGTTGCCCGGCTCGGCCTAGGGGCTGCGGTGATCGCTGAACTGCTGATGGCCGGGTACGTCGACATCCGCAACGACACCGTCGTGGTGGAGACGTTCGGCTGTCCGGCGGAGCCGGTCGCGGCCACGCTGATGAGCCGGCTGCTGGACGAACGAAACGCTATGCCCGTGCGGGACTGGCTGGCCTACCTTCGCGACCCCGGGCAGCCCGACGGCGACATCTACGACCAAGTCGCTCAGCAGATGCGGCGCACCGGACTCATTCGTGCCGAGCGGGCTTGGTCGCTCCGGCGGTCCAAGCTCTACCCGCCGGTGGACCAGAACCGTGCCGCCTGGTCATGGGCGCGTATCTCGGGATGCCTGGACCGCCGCGAAAATCTCGGCAAGAAGGACACCGTGCTGGGCGGACTGATCCTCGCCACCGACCTCCACTCCCGCATCCTGCTCGGTTCCGCCAGCTCGCTGGAATCCAAGCTTCGCCACCACATCAGCGCCGCCCCGGAAGCGGTCCGAGAGCTGCTACGTCACGCCGAGAACGCCGTTAGCGCAGCCGTCAGCACTGTTGCCTGACCGTCACCCGCGGCAGGCAGTCCTCTCACGCAAGGAGTCCGTCGCCCATGTCAGAACCTTCATCCCCGTCCGTCTTGTCACAAACACTGGCCCGCAGCCGCCTGGGTGTGGGACCGGTCGTCTTCACCGTGCTGGCCGCTGCGGCACCGCTGACGGTGGTCGCCGGTGGCGCCACCGCCGGGTTCGCCGTCACCGGGCTCACCGGCATCGCCCTTGCATACCTCGTCATGGCGGCGATCTTGATGATCTTCTCCATCGGATATGTCGCGATGGCTCGGCAGATCGTGAACGCCGGCGCCTTCTACACCTACATCACTCAAGGCCTCGGCAAGCGTTCCGGCGTCGCAGCGTCGTTCGTCGCTGTCCTGGGGTACAACGTGATGCAGGTCGGTCTCTATGGCGGCTTCGGTGTCGTCCTCGCCGCCTTCATAAAAGAGCAGTTCCACACCACCCTGCCGTGGTCGGTATGGGCACTGTTCGGATGGATGGCCATCGCGTGGCTCGGCGGTCGCCGGATTGACCTCAGCGGTCGAGTCCTGGCGGTGCTGCTGATTGGTGAGATCGCCGTCGCGCTGCTCTTCGCCGCCGTTCAGCTGGCTCATCCGGCGGGCGGCGAGGTGTCGTTCACCACGCTCTCTCCGGGCAACCTGTTCACCGGGCCGGTCGCCGCCGTCGCGGGCGCCACGGCCATCGCTGGGTTCGTCGGGTTCGAGAACACCGCGGTGTACAGCGAGGAGACCCGAGACCCCCAACGCACCGTGCCGCGCGCCACCTACTTCGCTGTCGCGTTCGTGGGCCTGATCTACGGCTTCTGCACTTGGGCGATGATTGTGGCCACCGGCCCCGACCACATCGTTGAACGCGCCACCGCCGAAGGCTCCGAGCTGATCTTCACCCTTTCAGCGCCGTACCTGCCGAGCTTCGTGATCACCCTCGGTCATCTCTTCTTCATCACCAGCCTGTTCGCCGCAGCGCTGTCCTTTCACAACACGTCGGCCCGCTACCACTTCGCCCTCGGCCGTGAAGGGGTTCTGCCGGCCGTACTGGGCCGCACCAGTCCCCGGACGAAGGCGCCGCTCAGCGGTTCCCTGTTGCAGACCATCATCGGTCTTGCCGGCATCGCCGCTTTCGCGGTCTTCGGCTGGGATCCCTTCCTGCAGATGTTCTTCTGGCTCACCGTGCTCGGCGGCTTCGGCGTCCTGATCTTGATGGTGTTCACCTCGATCGCGGTCGCTGCGTACTTCACCCGTCCGCGCAACCGCGGCAGCGTCGGCGCCATACGGGGCGTCATCGCCCCGATCGTGGCCGCCGCGCTGCTGGCCGTGGTCCTGGTCGCCACGGTGGCGAAGTTCGACGTCCTCACCGGCGTCGATCCCGCCTCGCCGATGCGCTGGATCCTGCCCGGCAGCTTCGCCGTCGCCGGCCTGCTCGGCTTCCTTCGGGCCTTGTACCTCAAGGCACGCCGACCGACGGTGTACGCCGCAATCGGGCTCGGCGCCAACCGCGACACCACCGTGGGAAACGTCGCGACCAGCACCGGAGCACGGCTGTGACACCGCCCAGCCTTTCCATCGTCGAGGCCGGCCCTGAAGACGTGTCTTCGATCGCCGCCGTCCTGTCCAACGCATTCCTCGACGGAGACCTCGCTCCCTGGCTGGTCGCCGAGCTTGGCGACCGCAGGCGGATCTACCCGCACTACTTCGCCATGTTCGCCGAGCACGCGCTCGAGCACGGCCGAGTGGAGATCACGGAGGACCGCCTCGCCGTCGCGGTCTGGTATCCGTACCACCCCGACGATCCACCCCCAGTTCGCGACTACGACACGCGCCTCGGCAAGATCACCGCGCCGTACACCGCCCGCTTCGTCGCCCTGGACGACGCCATGCGCCGCCACCACCCACACGACGAACCCCACCACTACCTCGGCTGGATCGCAGTGAACCCCAACCGGCAGCACCGCGGCTACGGCACCCAGCTCCTGAGACACCACGCCCGCCACCTTGATGCCGCCGGCATCAGCGCCTACCTCGAAGCCACCAGCCCGACCGGTCGCGACTGGTACGCCCGACACGGCTACCAACCACGCGAGCCGTACCCCGTCGCCCGCGGCGGCCCACTGCTCTACCCCATGTGGCGGCCACCAGCCGACACATCCACAACCCCGCACAGCCCTACCACCTGAAGGCTGACTGAGACCGGCCGGTCCGGCAGCCCCCTACGCCCCAGCACTGCCGGGCCGGCCCCCAAAACCCTCACCCACGACCCGTCCGCCAACTGTCGCGGATTGGCCAGCACCTGAGTCACCGGGTGTGCGGGCAGCACTGGAGGGAGCTCGCCCGCACACCCGGCCTTCGCGCCCCACCAAAGCCCCCAATAGACCGGGCCGGCCCCCTCCCCCGGGCGGGTCGACCCCCGGGGGTGGTGTGCCGCCGTACACGTCGCCTAACGCGGCGGCACACCACCCTCCCCACACCAGCACAAGCGAGAACGGACCATGACCCGATGACCGCATCGCCGCCGCTGCACACCGCCGCACAGCACGCCGCCGCGTCGGCCAGGCAGGAGTCACGCGATGACTGCTGACATGCCGCCGCGTATCGACACCACGGTGGCGCACCCCGCGCGCCGTTACAACTACTGGCTCGGCGGCAAGGACAACTACCAGGCCGACCGTGACTCGGCCGACGCGATCGAGGCGGTCTACCCGCATGCGCGCACCGCCGCGGTCCACAACCGCCTGTTCCTGCACCGCGTCGTGCGCTACCTCGCCGAAGAGGTCGGCGTCCGCCAGTTCCTGGACATCGGCACCGGTTTGCCCACGGCCGAGAACACCCACGAGGTCGCCCAGGCGATCGACCCGAGCGCTCGGATCGTGTATGTGGACAACGACCCGCTCGTGCTCGCCCACGCCCGGGCGCTGCTGGTCAGCCACCCCGCCGGGCGTACCGCCTACCTCGACGCGGACCTCAACTACCCCGAACGCATCCTCACAGACGACGAGCTTGTCGGCACGCTGAACATGGACGAGCCCGTCGCGCTGCTGCTCATCGCGGTCCTGCATCTCGTGCCCGACACCGACCACGCGTACGCCGTCGTGCAGACGCTGATGGACGCGCTACCCGCCGGCAGCTACCTGGCCATCTCCCACGGCACCGGCGACTTCGTAGCAGCGGCAACCGTGCAAGCGGTGCGTGCCATCACGTCGGACTTCACCAGCCGCAACCGAGCCCAGGTCGCGCGGTTCTTCACCGGACTCGACCTCATCCCACCCGGCCTCACCCCGATCACCCGGTGGCGCAACCCCGACCCCGATGCGCCGCCACCCGACCAAGTGCCCGTCTACGGCGGCCTCGCCCGCAAACCCGGCCCGGAGGCGCAGCGTGGATAGAGTCGCGGTGTTGCCGCACGTGGTCCGCCGCGCCGAACGACTGATCTTCTCCGGGGAGAACACCCGCGCCTGCCGACTGCTGGCCCACGCCCTCGCCGACATCGACCCGATCACGGCCCGCCCCGATGCCAGGCTGATCGAGGCCGCGATCTGCTACGCCGAAACCCTGTCCTTCGAGTGGGACATCCCGGACCGGGCAGAGCTCCAGCTCACCTGGGTGCGATACGCCGAAACCGCCGCGCTGACCTGCTACGGCCGCAGCAGTCAGCTATGGCAACGAGCGGCCGGCTTCTACGCCCGGGTCTGCGCAACACAAGGCCTGACGTTCGACGCCGTCGCGGTACTGCAGCGCACGCTCGCCGCCTACCGCACCTACGGCCCACCCGACCGTATCCCCGAGGTCCGCGGCCAGCTCGCCGCCGCGCTACACGACGACGGTCAGTGCGCCGAGGCCCGCACGGAAATCCATGACGCCTGGCACACCTGGCTGCGCACCCGGGCCCGTATCCGCGCCCGCAGTCCGCACGTCGGCGGGCAACTGCTGACCACCTACGCCAGCATCCTCGCCGGCTGCGGCCAAACGTCCGACGCCCGCGCCCTGCTACGCGACCATGCCGACCTCGTGACCGCAGAAGCCAACACCAGCCGAGAAGCCGCCGCCCTGGTCGCCGCTGTCCAGATCGCCATGACCGAACGCGACCACCGACCGGTCTGCACCGCCCGCCCCGCACCGGCGGTCCAGGCACCGACATCCACGCCGCTGCCATCACAGCGATGGCAGGTCTGGGAAACGCTCCTGCTTAAAAGTCACCCCACACCCTCCACCCCACTTGATCAGCGCCTCTATCGACGTGGTTCTCCGTTGCCTGACTGGTCGTGACACCGCATCCCCGGCCTGCCGCCGCGCGATACCCGCCGCCACGACCTCCGCGGTGACACCACCGTCGGCAGTCCGCGAACCCGACAACCGATAAGCGCCCCCATCGACACGCAGACAGCGCAGGAAGGCTCGACCATGCCCGACGATGGCACCGCACCAGCGGCAGCACCCACGCAGATCGCCCGCCGCAAATACCTGCTCTTACCCCGCTGGGAGCGTCGGGCGTTGCAAAAGACCGCCGCAGCCGCGTACGCCAGAGGCGACACCATCCGCACGATCGCGGCCGCCATCGGCTACAGCTATGCCACCACCCACCGAATCCTCACCGACGCCGGCGTGACCATGCGCAAACGCGGCGGCCCATCTCGGGATCGAAACAACCATGCTGCGCCGCCGGCACCGCCACGGCAGCCGACCAGCCGATGAGCGCGCTCGTCATCGCCGCCCCAACTACCAGAGCGGGGGCATCGCACCGCCGGCAACGCCATCAACATGCGGCTACTACAGGGGGAGTTCGCCATCCTTAACACGCCACCGGCGCTGGCGCTGCTGTGTCAGGGAAATACTACGGGCGGGATTAATACCGCGGGTTGCTCATTGGAGGAACGTGAACCGTCGGCCGGCAAGCCGGAGCGGACGGGCGTGCCTTATGCCGGTGTGCTGGGTTCGCTGTCTCGCGGCCCAATCCCACCGGCGATCTTCTATGACCCCAACCAGCTAATGCTGCGCAGCTGGGCGAACCCCGGCGATCCGAACGTCTACGACGACCAGCGCAACGTGGCCCGCTTCGCCGTCGCCACCAGCGGATCACGCCGAGAGTAGCGCACCGAGTTCCTCGCCTTCGTCGCCCACTTCAACCCGCGCTCCGGCACGTGCCGACGACAGGAGGCCGAGCTGCTGGCCCGCTACGGCAACGATCCGCTTCCGGTCATCGGCGGCGGAGATCTCAACTCCACCGCCAGCGGACCCCACTTCCCGCAGTGCGACTGGCCGAGCGCCACCTACGTCGCCCGCAGCCACAGAGGCCGACGCATCGACGACGGCGCCGCCCAGGGCCGGTGGGTGCCCGACACCGACGCGGTCGACCACCTCATCGGCCGGTGGGATGACGACACCGGGACTCGGGTCGACGGGGGCGGCTTCCACGCGATCGCCGAGCTCGCCTGGAACGCCGACCGGACAGGGAAACTGGCGCCGACGGTGATTGACGAGCCTGGAGAAGGCGGCGGGCTGCTCATCGACTGGCTCCTCGTCAACGAGGCCATGCGCACCCACGTCGATGCGAGCACCTACCGAGTACACATCCCGGCCGGACCGCCACCGTCTGATCACTATCTCGTCTCCGCCACCTTCAGCTTGTAACGTCAAGCCACTCCAAACAGCATCCAAACTGGTCACCGGACGGGGGGACAGCTCCAGACAGCCTCAGACAGCTATATCGGCGACGCAGTGTTCATCAGGCTCAAATTCATGAACGACTACGTCTCGCTGCAGGACCATCGACGAGGTTTGGACAACAAGCCTCGCCCCCACGCCGCTGCTGCAACAGCCAGCACGATGGGGCGGCATCGTACATTCAACGTGAGCACACCGGGGCGAATACGTCCGCGGCGTTTCCCGATCATCGCCAGCGTGCTGGCTGCGCTGATGCTCGTGGGCGCCGCTGTGGTCGCCGGAGCCGGGCCGGCGCAGGCGGCCAGCTATCGCGACATCAAATCGGTGCGGTACGGCAACTGCTTCTACGCCTACGGCGATCCGCTCGAAGATCTCTACCTGCAGAAGTGCAGCACCACGCCGGCGAAGTACGGCAACTGGTCAGTCACGCTGGCCGGCTACTACAACAACCACCCGCTGTGGATCCTCAAGCGGCAGGGCGGCAGCTGCCTCGGCGTTCTTGGCAACGCCGCGAGCAACTATCTCTACGTCAGTTGCTCACCGACCAACTCCCGCAACGTATGGGAGGTCTTCACGACCAGCAGCGGCCGGTACGTGCTGAAGAGCTTCGGCGCCTACCAGAGCTGGGGCCAGCACAAGTGCCTCACTTTCCCGACCTCTGGAGGCATCGAGTCCGTGCGGCTGGGAGCGTGCAGCCTGACCAGCACCGCGAACATGATCTACAGGTAACCGCATCGGTACCCGTACCGCCCCGACGGGCCGGCTGCTTTCTGCAGCCGGCCCGTCGCCACGAGCGAAGAAGACACGGTGTGGCGACCCGGCGAGCTTCGGGAAACCGGCGAGGCCGCACCTTGTGCAGGGGCAACGGCATCCGCCAGCGGCTGGGCGTCACAGTTCGGCGCCTTGAGGTCCCATGGGCGAAGGCAACCGCCCTAGTCGCAACGGCGGACTACAGCTGCGCGACGCTCGGCCCGCGATGGCGGTGTCATCGAGGCGGAGCCGGAGCGGGTGCCGACACACCCGCCGGAAAACGGGTCAGCCCGTCCAACCATGTTCGGGCCAGCTGCTGTGACGTAACACCCGTCGCGTCGCGCAGGTCCGCGCCGCTCAGGTACGCGCCGTCCAGTCTCGCGTCGCCTAGGGATGCGCCGTCCAGTCTCGCGTCGCCTAGGGATGCGCCGCTCAGATTCGCGCTGTCCAGGTCCGCCTCGCGCAGGTCCGCAAAGGCCAGTCTCGCGCGGCTCAGGTCCGCGCCGCCCAGCTCCGCACGGCGCAGGTCCGCGCCGCTCAGGGTTGCGTTGCACAGGTCCGCACCGGTCAAGTTCGCGCCCGACTCCGGGTAAACGCCGTTCAGGTTCGCGCGGCTCAGCTCCGCGCCGCCCAGGTCCGCACCGGTCAAGGTCGCACCGGAGAGGTCCGCGCTGGTCAGGTCCGCCCCGGCCAGATCCGCACCTGCCAAGTCCACGTGGTCGAGGCCCAGCAGGGTGTTGGAGGGGTCGAGAACGTGCGCGGACGGATTAGGCCGGTGGCCGAGGACAGTGAGGGCGGCGCGGACATCGGCCGGCGCCGGGGGCACGGCTTTGGGTGGATCGGCGGCGAGCGGGGCGTGGGTGCGTACGAAGGCGCACAGCACTTGGACCGCTGCGGGCTCGTCCGGCGGGGAGTCAATCATCAGTCGCTGCAGCGCGTAAATGCCACCCAAGCGAATGGACAGCTTGTCCTGCTTCTTATCGTCTTCCTGGCCGAGCTGGTCAAACGCCGCGGTGAACCGGTCCGCGACCTGTCCTTGCAAGGCGGGTTTCTGCTGGTCGATGCCAAGTTATTGTTGTTTGCGGTTGGCGTCGTTGGTGTAGAACAAGCCCGCCGCGACCAAGAGCACCGAGACGACGCCGGCGATCGTGGTGGCGGTGGTACGCCAATCTGGCCTTTCCGCCGGTTCGACGCCGCGAGCAGCCGACCGCCCGCCGCCACGGGACCGGGGGTGGACTGCCGAAGGCATGGCGGCGCCCCGACGTGGTCGTTGCCGTGCCGGCCGGGGCGAGGTGGTGGTCGCGGGTTGCCCGGACGCCCGGGCTTGCCGGGCGGCGGTCCAACGCTGGCGCAGACTTGGCATGGCCCCTATTGGACAGGCCAGGGCACCGCAGCGCCCATATCTGTCTAGCGCCGTGCTCCGTTCGGGCGAACGTCACCGTAACGGCCCTCCGAACGACCACCCGCCTCGGGACTGACCGAGCAATCATCTGACCAGGCCATACGTGTCAAAGGCGGGCGCTGAGCGGCGGGACGTCGTGGGGGGCCAGGTCGGGGCGCAGCCGTACGGGCCGCACGCGGTGGCGGTGTCGTCCGAGCGGCCGGTCGACGGCGGTGTCGACCTCCACTTCGGCGACCAGCAGCGGCTCGATCTGGACGTACGGCGGCGGTCGGCGAGCTCGGGAGACCAGGCGCCCGGCCGCGGACGCGGCCACGGATGCGATACACAAGACCCCGATCTCGATGACGCCCGACGGCGCCACCACCGCGCACAGCACCTCGAGCGGCACACACCCGCGAACGCCGTCATGACCCAC
Organism: Nucisporomicrobium flavum; assembly: GCF_016464385.1. Classification (GTDB taxonomy): domain Bacteria; phylum Actinomycetota; class Actinomycetes; order Mycobacteriales; family Micromonosporaceae; genus Actinoplanes; species Actinoplanes flavus_A. Next base: position 283,860 of record NZ_JADMLH010000005.1, read on the forward strand.
GTGCGTCCGCTCGGCCGACGGCGGCGGTGCTGGCCCGGCACGGTGGCAAGGCCCGGGGACGGCCGCAAGGCGGTCCGAGAACATCTTGGCCTTCGGCCAGAGATCTTCTCGTGCCTGGAGCCTTGCCGGCCGCCGATGCGGGCCGGCCCCGGGCCTTCGGGGCCAGCACACGCTCGCCGCGGTGGCGCGCCGGGCGCCGTGGCTGGAGCGGCCCTGTCCGCCTCCGGCGGCGGTTGGCGCCGGGGGTCCGCAGAACGGTCGGGCGCTGGCGCTGACACCCCTGGCGTCCGTGACTCTGCCCGTCCGCGCGACCGCGTCTGCCGCTGCATCGCCTGGACGGTTCCTACCTAGGAGGCAATCTCGTGCAGAAGACTGTGGCTGCGGGGCTCATCACAGCGGCTTTCATCGGCGCGCTCGGCGGTCGGCTCAGCATGACGCCGACGATTCGCCGCCTGCACCGGCGGAACAACACGCTCGCCGATCAGGTTCGCACCGACCCGCTCACGGGCGTGCTGAACCGGGTCGGCCTCAAACAGGCTTACGCCGCGTCCAACGACCGCGGACGCTTTCTGATCTTCGTCGATTTGGACATGTTCAAGGCGGTCAACGACGAACATGGTCATCCCGCCGGTGACCAGGTGTTGAGGGCCCTCGGCGCCCGGCTGGCCGAGCTGGCGTCGCGGCATCAAGGGTGGGCGGGCCGGCTTGGTGGCGACGAATTCGCACTGCTGCTGCCCGACTGCAGCGCGTCGGTCGCGCGGCAGGCCGCCGCGCAGGCCATTTCGGCCATCACCATCGACAGCCTCGCTGGGTCGGTGGTTCGCGGCAACGCCGGAGTCGCGTACGCGGCTGCCACCGCCTCGTGGTCAAGCGCGCTGACCGACGCGGACATCGCGCTGTATCACGCCAAGAAGTCGGGCCAGGTCACCCTCTTCGCGCCAGGCATGACCTACCCGCAACCGCCGGCGCCGCGCCGGCGGGCCCGCGACGCCCGCTCGACGAACTAGCGGTAGTAGGCCGCGCTCTGCTCGGTCCGCCCTCCCGCCGCATGCCGGCTCGACCGCCGCAACGGCTGAGTCCCAGCAGCAATCGATTGACGCCGCTACCGAGTGGACGTTTTGCCTGCTCAACGCCAACTCAGACATGTTCGAAGACAGCGAGCCGACGTTCGACACCGCGTCGGCGGTTCTGATCGCTCGCCGCTATCGGCTTCTGCGGCTGCGGTCGCTGTCGGTAGGTGATGCCGTGCGGATCAGCACGGCCACCACCGTGTCGCGGCTGGCCTGCGACCACCTCTGGTGGACCCGCATCGCGGCACCCCCCGAACCTGCACATCGCCGGCGCCGATGATGCCGCCTTCGGCAGCGACCACCGCCGTGACGGGCTCGGTCCAACGGGCTGAGTGCAGCCGCGCCCACCGCGCCACTTTCCAGCGCATAGCCGCCACGACGGCTGCCGCGCGTGTTCGAACAGCTCGCCGCAGTACTACGCGGGTAGCGCCGCTTCGGGCCGCCACCTGCAGCGACACGACATGCCCGCCGTTGCGGCATCTCCCGCATCGATCACCACCTGCATCGACGCGTTTCACCTCCATGAGCGAAAGGGAACCCCATGCGCAACGACGATTCCCCCCACGGCCTGGTACCGGAGTCCGCAGATGAGGCAGACCGGGTTGCCCGGGTTGCCCTCACAACGGTGGCTGAACCGGGGCATCCAACAATCTGGTCCATGGTCCAGCACGACGGCGCACCAGCGGTGTTGGATCGCCTGCTCAACGGCGACGCCCCGGACGCCTCACTGCGCGCCGCAATAGCGGCCCGCACGGCCAACGGCGACGTTCGCCGTTTCGCACAGATCGCGCTGCGCCGCGCACAGCGGATCGGCGCGCGGCTGGTCGTACCAGGCGACGATGAATGGCCCGCCCAGATCGACGACCTCGCCCGGCTTGAGCCAAGCCCTGACGGGCCAGTCACCCGCGACACCAAGCCTCCCCTGTGCCTGTGGGCCCGCGGAGACCTGTCCCTGCGCGAGGCATTCCCGCGGTCCGTGGCGATCGTGGGAGCTCGAGCGGTGACGTCGTATGGCAACCACATCAGCACTGAACTCGCCGGCGAACTCGCCACCCGAGGGTGGACCATCGTGTCCGGCGGCGCCTTCGGCGTTGAAGCGGCCGCGCACCGCGGCGCCTTGGCGGCCAATGGCCTCACCCTCGCCGTGCTGGCCTGCGGGATCGACCGCCCCTTCCCGTCCGGCAATGCGGCCCTGTTCGATCAAATCATCGCGCACGGTCTGCTGGTCAGCCCGTGGCCGCCCGGCACCGAGCCGCTCCGCCACCGCTTCGCGATCCGCAACCGACTTATCGCGACCGCGGCCGGCACCGTTCTTGTCGAGGCCGCGGCCCGCAGCGGCGCGGTGCAGACGATCAGCCGAGCCCTCGATCTGGATCGTCCCGCAATGGTCGTACCAGGGCCGGTGACCTCGGCCATGTCGGTGGGCTGTCACCACATCCTCCGTACCCACATTGGCGCGCGACTGGTCACATCCGCGACCGACGTGATCACCGAGCTGCGGCGAGCCGACGGCTGAACTGAGCCACACGACGGACAACCAACCGCGCACAGAGCCAGCCGCCGTACTCCACGCGTCTGTCGTGACGGTCGGCGCGGGCAGCCGGTGCCGCCGCTGCCCGTAAGCGCTTGTACCGGCCCCGTCCCGGGCCGGCCAGGGCGCTGCACCCGGCCCGCCCACCGTCACGATCGCCTCCCGTGCAGATGCTGCTGCAAGTGGGCGGGCCGGGCCGGTCCCTGGCCTGCCTCGGGCCGTCAGGGCCGGTCCGCGCCCGGGGTCAGCGCGACCCCGGTGCCCGCCTTCGACCGGTGCACCGCCACCGGTGGCTTCTCCCGACGCGGTGCACCGGCGGGGCTCCAAAGAGCTCCGGGCTCGCGACATCTGCTACGCCCCAGGAGTGTGATCCGCCGTGCTTGACCCTGCACCGTCCGTGGTTCGCGGTCCGACCGACCTACTCACCACCATCCCGTACGTGCTGGGATATCACCCCCAGGACAGCGTCGTCGTCGTGTTCGTCGCCGGCGATGGACGCCTCACCTGTGGTCTGAGCATTGGCCAGCAGGCGCCGGACGAGTTCATCATTGCGGAAAGCAGCACTGCCGCCGCCCGCGCGGACGCCCACCTTGCCTGCGTGGTGGGTTACGGCCCGCTGTCGGACCGCGAGCGGATCGCCGGGATCAGCGACGCGCTGAATATGGCGGTCACCGTCGCGGCGTGCCTGCTGGTCAACGACGGCAGGTACTACTGCCTCAACGACGGGTGCCCCTGCACACCCGAGCACGGCGCCGTCCTGGATTTCTCCAGCAGCGTCATCGCCGCCGAAATGACTCTGCGCGGGCGTGTGGCACTGCCCTCGAGGGACGGTTTCGCCTCCTTCGTCGAGCCGGACCCCGACGCTCAGGCCCGCACCGCTGCCGCCCTGAGCCGGGTGCCGCAGCGGCTACCGGACGCTGTGGCCGTCGTACACACCTGCTTGGACATCGCGTCCGCCGGCGAGCAGCTCAGTGACGAACAGGCGGCGCGTCTGGCGATGGCCCTGTCCGACAACGATGGCCGTAGCGCGGCCTGGCGAGCGACTACGGGTGAGTCCTGGCAGCACGACTTGTGGCTCGACCTGGCCCGCCGTGTGCCAGAGCGCTACGCGGCGGCGCCGGCAAACCTGGCCGCTTGGAATGCCTGGAGGCGCAGCGAACCGGCGCTGGCGTGGGCCGCGTTGTCCAAGGCCGTGCAAGGCGAGCCGGACAACACCATGTCGTTCCTGATCGGCCTGGTGCTGACTTCCGGAATCGATCCGGCGACGCTGCCCTGGCCGCTGCGCGACGGCACTGACCTCGAGGGCCTCTTGCCGTAACTCCGTCGGCGGTGTCCCAGCGCTCACGGTGCCGGGACACCGCCAGCCAGCCCTGCCGCCGCATGTCGCCACTGTCGCCGGCCGCGGGAGCATGCCGCGCGTCCGCACTGCACTGCCTGCAATGCGCCTTTCATCCGGGAACGCCTGGCCGCCCCCAGCGCCGCGGCCGGAGCCTCCCTTTTCTGCTTAAGCAAGGAGATTGTCTCGTGGACGACTTCGCACCCGCGGACGTCACGGATCAACATTCGGACGTCACGGCCACCACCGCTGCGCCCGCGTCGGTGGACACGCTGGCGTACCCGATATCACCGGAGTACGTGAAGTCGTGGACTCCCGTGCGGGCGCTGTGCGAGCTGATCGCCAACGCCCTTGACGAGGACCCCGGCGCCCGCGTCAGGTGGGCCGACGGAGTCCTGACCATCAGCGACGACGGCCCCGGCATCCCCGAGGAGGGGCTGGTGCTGGGGTACTCGACGAAATCCGACGCTCAGATCGGCCAGTTCGGTGAAGGCAAAAAGCTCGCCTGTCTCGTCCTGGCCCGCAGCACCGAGGTCGGCCAGGTGCGCTACGACACCGTCGGCTACGGGTTCACCCCGGCCGTCGAACGCCGACGGCTGCTCGACGGCATCGTGCCGTCACGATCCGCCGCAGGCACCGAGGTTCTCGTCTACCACCTGCACCGCAGCGACCGCACCCGGGGCACGGTCATCACCGTCACCTGCCAGAAAGCCCTCGCCGACGAGGCCATCAGCCGGTTCCGTGCGCTGAGCGAGCCCGGCTACCAGCCGCCGCAGGGCCACGGCACGTGCGTACTCACCGGCCAGCCCGGCCGGGTGTGGATCGGCGGCGTACTGGTCACCACCATGCCGGGCCTGCTCGCCTCCTACGACCTGCCCCTGGACGCCAAGGGCCTGCAGAACCGAGACCGCACAGTCATCGAAGCCGGCGCCCTGCGCGACGCGGTCCAGGCCATCCTCGCCGACAGCGAAGACCAGCAGGTCATCAACCGGTTCGCCCAGCACGTACTGGAAGGCGGGAAGCTACGCGAGCCGGAGCAGTACTTCGCCGACATCCGCCTGCCGCGGGCCCGGGCCGCGTGGCGGACATGGGCGCGCACCCATCTGCCCGCTCTCTGCTTCTACAGCACCTCGGGCAACGAGGAAGCCAAGCTCGACCTGATCGACAAGGGCTACACCGAACTCACCGCCCCGGGCCTACCCCACGAGCAGCTGTGGGCGTTCATGGACCGCCTCGGCGTCGAGATCGCCCGGGCCCGGCGCGTACGCCACTACGAACGGACCCGGGACAAGACAACGTGGGTTTCCCTGCGACAGCTCACCGCCGCCGAACGCGACGTGCTGACCGAGACGCAGCAGCTGGTCCGCCGGGCAATCGGTGAGTTCGCGTTGGACCGGGTCAGGGTGTACTCCGAAAGCGAGGCGTCACCGTGCTCCGACGGGTTCTACGCTCCGCGCACCGGCGATGTCGCTATCCACCGCGCTGCCCTGAGCAGCCAGCACCGGGCACGGCGCGTCCTGCTGCACGAGGCGGCGCACCGCGTGGCGCACCGCGGCGGCGGCCGGTGGCTGCCCGTCGCCGACTATCACGACCGATCTCGCGGCTTCGAGGAGATCCTCAACGATTTCGCCGCGGTGCTACTGGACTACCTCGCGGCCGGAGCCGCTCTTCCCGAACTGCCCGACCAGCCGGTTCCCGCACCGCGTGCCCCGCGCCTGGCTCCAGCGGATGATCCGGCGGTGCCCGCCGTACGACGCGAACTGGCCCACCTGCTGCTCGACCAGCTACCACACGCCCTGACCGCCGGCGGTTTCACCGACGAGGAAGACCTCGTCGCCTCCACCGGAGTCCACCCCGACTACTGGCGCACGCTGACGCACCCGAAAGTCGCCGGACACCGCCAACAACGCGGCGGTCGGGCCTGGGACTACGACAAAGTTGCCCTGCTCGCGCAAGCCACCGGTGTTCATCCACCAGTCGTCTGGCTTGGCTACCACCTGTGCGAAGGGCCGATCTACGGCCGCGCCCGCCGCGGCGGGCTCCATCTGCCCACCGACGATGTCCACGGCTCCTCCTGCGGCATGGCTGACTACGGCAGGCCCGGTCACGACGGCGACCCCAACGTGCAGCAGCAGCCGCACTCCGCGCTCCACCAGCGCGTCCCCTGGAACAAGAAGATGCGCGATGCCACGTTGCGCGCTTGCGCCGACCTGCAGTCCCTGGGCGGGGCCTACGCCGAGCAAATCCCCGCTCTCCACGCCCTCATCAACGGACGGACGACTGCGGTCATCGGTGATGACCGCTGGCACGCCCCAGCCCGAACGCTGCTGGCTGTGGAACGCCACCGTCTGCGGCTCGACCGGCGAAATCCTGCCGCGAATGACGCTCCACCGCATCGTGACGATGCTCGTTCCGCGGTTATCAGGGCAGGTCACCATGACTGATCATCCGTGCCACCAGCACCTCACCGGGCAGCACACGACGGGGTGCATGACCGGCTCGTGCGGGTTCTGCGGCACCGACCTGAGCACCACCGCTTCCGGCGAATGCCGCAGCTGCCTGCGGATCGTGTGCGAGAGCTGCGACGCCGGCTACGACGCCGAGCTCGGGCCAATCTGCCAACCCTGCCATGACGGCGACATCGCGACGGCGAACACCGCGCCGCCGTATGGCCCCCGTGAGCAGCACCGGCGCTGCGTGTTCGAACTCGACCTGTCTTGCGGCCACGTCGTCACCTACGCCGTGACCGGTTGGTACCCCGTGTCCGTATCGTGCTGCGACCGGCTCGGCGGCACCATCCTGCGCGGGGAGTATGTCGCCTTCGCTTCGGAGGTCGACTACGTCCGGCTGCTGTCAGAGCGCTACATCGACTGTCCAGCAGGGACCGCACATCGCCCGAGCCGCGTGCTGCGTCGGCGCGCGCGGACCGACGCTTCGTCGAAACCGTCGTATCAAGGCCACCGCACGAGCACCGGTCGATACCCGGCCCGCGTCGGCGCTACCTGGACTCTCGGCGAATCAGCACCGCGCCCGACCTGAAGTGGCGACACCGGACAGCAAGCTGTGAGGCGAGCAACGTTACGCGTGCGAACCCCCAGCTGGCTGACCACTCCACGGCAGAACGGTTACGGCATCCTGTCCGCAAATTTTCGACCTTGAGCTGATCACCGGTTACTCGACGATCCACGATTCCCGGTCCGGGTTCCGGCAGGGGCGGCGGTGCTGGCCGGGGCACGATGGCCGACCCGGCACCGGGCGCAAGGCGGTCCGAGAACATCTTGGCCTTCGGCCAGAGATCTCCTCGTCCTGGCCGCCTTGCCACTCCGCCGGCCGGGCACGGCCCCGGCACCGCGGGCCAGCACACGCTCGCCCGGCCGACCACGGCCTGCGGCGAGCGTGCCCGCCGGCCGTCACCGTTAGCGGTGACGGCCTCGCACGGAAGGCCGTACTCGTGGCTCAGCCGACGCTCGCCGTAGCACCCCATCGCCACATCGGCATGAACACTTTGATCGCCACGCTGCGCGATCAGCACACCCGATCCGTCGACGTCATCGCCGGCGCCGCAACACTGCACGCGGACAACGGCAACCTGATCATCCCGCGCACCGCACCGCTGCTCACCACGACAGGTGTGGACCTCGCCACGGGCACCTTCAAGCTCTCCGACGTGGCCCTGGGTGGCGTCGGCGCGAAGCTCTCCGTCCCTGTCGACTACCTGCGCCGGATGGGCCGCGAGAACATCCCGGCGCTGGACTTCAACATCAACACCTGGCTGGAGCGCGACGACCGCCGGTTCCTGGTGCGCTGCTTGCGCCGCAGCACCGGCAGCAGTGTGGGCACCGCCCGGGCGTTCCTCTCTGACCGGTACCTGCGCATCGACAACCTCGACGTGCTGATGGCCGCGATCAAGGGCATCGAGAAGGCGGGCGTCGCGGTGAACATCGCGTCCTGCGACCTGACCGACCGGCGCATGTACGTGCGTTTCGTGTCTCCCGAGGTGCAGGTCATGGCCCCAGAGCTGCTGCGCAACTACCGCAGCCCGTTCGACGGACGCCGGGGCAGCGACCTGCCGGTCATCTCCGGCGGGTTCCTGCTGAAGAACTCCGAGACCGGCTACGGCCGCTACTCCCTCGCCCCGTGGCTGCGCATCGAGGTGTGCAGCAACGGTCAGACCGTCGAACGCGGCACCGTCGGACGCACCCATCTGGGTGCCCGCATCACCGACGACGACGGCATCGTCGACCCCTCGGCGGAGACGATGAAGGCCCTGCTGCAACTGATCACGTCGCAGACCGTCGACACGATCCGCAACTACCTCAACGTCGACTTCGTCGCCCGCGCGGTCGCCGATCTGGAACGCGCCGCCGGGGTCACGGTCCGCAAGCCGGAAGCCACGATCAAAGTCGTCTCTCAGCAGCTGCACTACACCCAGGACCAGCAGGACGCCATCCTCGCGCACTTCATCGCCGGGGCCGACCTGAGCGCCGGCGGCATCATGCAGGCCGTCACCTCCGTGGCCCGCAGCATCGACGACGCTGACGCGGCCTACCGCATGGAGACTACCGCGTCGAAGGCGCTGCGCCTGGCCGCCGCCGCAGCCTGATGTAGCTGCCCGCCGCCCGTTCATCGCTCGCCCTTGCAGAGCCGCACACCGTCTTGGTGGGCGCCCTGGTTCTGCAGGCGAGTTCCAGAGCCACATGTCGGTGAGAGTTGGATCCACCTCATGCGGCCAGAGGTTCATGTCGCCGAGTTCCGGAGCCGCCAGCGACTCCCGCAGGCCGCTGGTAGATCGACGATGCAGCCGGCTAGTTCGCCGCGGTCGATGTGGACTGGGATCAGCGGCCGGGGTTTGTCGTGGTCGGGGGCTAGGTTCGTGCTGATGTCTGCGAATTCAGGTCGACCGCGCCGAGCGAAACGGTCGTTGCCTGCCCCCCAGTTCGATCTCTACTGCGGTAGCAGGCCGTAACCAGGACTAATTGTCATGCCAGGTGTCAATCCCGTCCGAGCGCGAGCAGCCTTAACAAGCTGGTCAGCAGCGCCTGAAGCGTCGATCCACAGCTGGTAGTCCAGCTGGTTGAAGGACACTTCATGGATGCACGGCGCGGCGAAGCCTGCCCAGTCACGGAATTTGTTCAGCTCGCTGGCCAACGCTTGCATAGCAGCCAAAGGCTGGTCGACTTCAGCGAAATTAACCGGCACATCTCTACGGTGTCGAGCAAGCCGGTTTATGACTTTCAGCAAGGCGGAACCCTCGCTGGTGTTCACGTACCGGACGGTGAGCTCGCCGGCGACCGGGTCGAAGATAACGCCACCGAATGCATCGGCATAGACAGCTCCGGCAGCCTCGATGCGATGGCCTTGGCTCGCCACGGCAGTTTGATCGACCGGAGCCCAGTTATCGTCCCTCTCCGTGCGAACGCGTTCGTGCTGCTGGGAGGCGACGACGTTCGGTGCCTGGCTGGCCGCAGCCTCAGTTGAGCAAGGGGCGGTCACAGCCGATGTGACCGGCTGCGCCGTCCCGCACCCTCCGGCCGCGGTGGCAGCGATCAGCACCACCGTGAGAATCGGCGTTCGTTCCAGCATTTCGCCCCCGATGGATCAGCTCGCAGATCATCATTCCATGCTGTGGCGGCGCCTCGCTCCGAGTCGCGGGATGTCGTCGATACGAACACCATGTCGGGTCGTGAAGGCGGAGTTGTGTCTGCGGTGATCAGCGGAAAGGTGAGTCCCGCGTTCCCGTTGACCGGACATTTGGGGAGCAGGCGTTGGATGCAACTGTCGTTGTTCGTCGCGGCCCAGCTGCTACCGGTGAGTCCTGCCCGATCTAAGCGTCAGAGAGGTGCCGGCCTTCGGTTTTCGTGCTGGTCTGCGGCCGGCCGCCCTGGCGTCAGCCGGGTTCTGGGCTGGGTTTTGTCGGTCACTTTCAGAGCCACTGCGGGGTGGACTCGATCGGGTGTATTCGATTGTTCGTCAGTTCCGGAGCCACCCGTGGCGGTGGGAGCATCTGCTGGTCTGGACGGAGGCCGGTGGATGCGGCGGATGTCGAAGGTTGAGTTGTTCGCGGCGCTGCGTCGCGATTCGGCGGCGGGGGCTTCGGGTCGAACGCTGGCGTTGCGGTATCGGGTCAGCCGCAACACGGTGCGCGAAGCGCTGCAGTCGGCGTTGCCGAAGCCGCGTAAGCAGCTGCCGCCGCGGGCATCGCGGCTGGATCCGTTCAAGCCGGTGATCGATGACATCCTGCGCGCGGACCTGTCGGCGCCGCGCAAACAACGTCATACCGTGCGGCGGATTTTCGCCCGGTTGCTCGACGAGCACGGCATGCAAGGGGTGTCCTACCAGGTCGTGCGCGGCTACGTCGCGCAGCGCAAGCCGAAGATCCATGCGGAGGCCGGGCGTGGTCCGGTCGCGGTGTTCTTTCCGCAGACACACCGACCTGGCGTCGAGGCCGAGGTCGACTTCGGCGAGGTCACGATCAATCTGCGCGGCGCCCCAGTGACCTGCATGTTGTTCGCGTTGCGGTTGTCGTTCTCCGGCAAGGCGGTGCACCGCATCTTCGCCTCGGGCGGCCAGGAGGCGTTCCTCGAAGGCCACGAGCATGCCTTCGAGGCGTTGGGCGGGGTTCCAGTCGGGAAGATTCGTTACGACAACCTGCGCGCCGCGGTGGCCCAGGTGCTCGGATTCTCCCGGCAGAGGGTGGAGACGGCGCGGTGGACAGCGTTTCGTTCGCACTACGGCATTGAGGCGTTCTATTGCCAGCCCGGGCTGCAGGGAGCACACGAGAAGGGTGGTGTCGAGGGCCAGATCGGCTGGTTTCGCCGCAACCACCTCGTCCCGGTTCCCGACGTCGAGTCGTTCGAGCAGCTCAATGCCATGGTCGACGCGTGGGACGCAGCCGATAACGCCCGGCGCATCGGCAGCCGGCCTCGCACTGTCGGTGAGCACTTCGCCATTGAGCAGCCTCTGCTGGCCCCGTTGCCGGACGAGCGGTTCGAGACGGGCACCTGGGTGGCACCGCGCGTCGACCGCTACAGCCAGATCACGGTTCGCACCAATCGATACTCCGTCCCGATCCATCTGGTCGGCCGGCAGGTCCGCGTTCACCTGCACGCCTCGCACCTGGTGGTCTATGACGGCCGCGACGAGGTCGCCCGCCACGAGCGGCTAATGGCCAAGGGCGGATCCCGGCTGAACCTCGATCACTACTTGGAAGGGCTGCTGCGCAAGCCGGGCGCGCTGCCGGGCGCGACCGCGCTGGAGCAGGCCAGAGCAGCCGGGAAGTTCACCCCGGTGCACGACGCCTGGTGGGCGGCGGTCTGCAAAGCCCACGGCGACGCCGCGGGCACCCGCGCGCTGATCGAGGTGTTGCTGCTGCACCGGCACATGCCCCACGAACACGTCGTCGCCGGGCTCGCCACCGCGGTCCGCGCCGGCGCGCTGACCGTCGATGCGGTCGCGTTGGAGGCCCGCAAGTTCGCCGAAGCCGACGACGCTCCCGCCGCCCGCGATGACAGTGGATTCCGCCGCCCGCCGAACAACGTCGTGTCGCTGACTCAGCGACGCCTTGCGCAGCTTCCGCAGGATCGGCGGCCCCTACCCACCGTCACTGCCTACGACCAACTGCTGCGCCTGCGCCGCGAAGGGACCGCAACATGACCTCCACACGTCATCGAGGGCTCACCCAGCAGGCCGCCGAGGCCGCCGTCGACTCCGCCTGCCGGCTGCTGCGCCTGCCCACCATCCGCTCGCAGTTCAACGAACTGGCCGATGCTGCCGCCCGCGAACAGATGAGCTACCGCGGATTTCTTGCTGAGCTGCTCATGGCCGAGTGCGACGACCGAGCCCGGCGACGGTCAGAACGCCGTATCAAAGCTGCCGCGTTCCCCCGCGACAAGAGCCTGCGCGCATTCGACTTCGACGCCAACCCGAACATCGACCCCGCGGTCATCCACACCCTCGCCACCTGCGAATGGGTGAGAAAGGGCCTACCGCTCTGCCTGATCGGTGACTCAGGCACCGGCAAGTCGCACTTGCTCATCGCGTTGGGCACCGAAGCGGCAATGATGGGCCACCGGGTCCGTTACGTGCTGGCCACCAAACTCGTCAACGAACTGGTCGAAGCCGCCGACGAGAAGATGCTGGCCAAGACCATCGCCCGCTACGGCCGCGTCGACCTGCTCTGCATCGATGAGCTCGGCTACATGGAACTTGACCGCCGCGGCGCCGAGCTGCTCTTTCAAGTCCTGACCGAACGCGAGGAGAAAGCCTCCGTCGCCATCGCCTCGAACGAGGCGTTCTCCGGCTGGACCAAAACATTCACCGACCCACGGCTCTGCGCCGCGATCGTCGACCGGCTCACCTTCGGCGGCAATATCATCGAGACCGGCACCGACTCCTACCGCCTCGCTCACGCCCGCCAGCGCCAAGACATCCTCACCTAGGCCCTACGAGGAAGCTTCCACGGGAGCGCTGGGCGACCAGCCTGCGATGACCAGCGCTGGGCCGAGCTCTCGGTGGCTCCGAAACTGAGCGACATCGATCACCCGGCTTTCCCTCGAGTGGCCCCCAAACTGGCTGACTTTCGGATCCCGAACTCGCAGATCTAATCACACAGTGGAGAAGGCGGGACCGGGGCCGTGCCGGTTGCCGCCGGGCAGCCACCTGCCCCAGTCGACCTCCGGGTGCGCCGTGAACGTCCACCCGTTGCCAGCGGCTCGTCGTCGCAGCCGGTCTTGTTCGCGGCGCCTGCGGCGACTACTGAGCACCGCGACGACCGCGACGAGGGCGGCGAACACGGCTGACGAGCCGTCAACGATCGCCCTCACCCTCAGCCGAGCGGTCCTCTCTCCGCGCGTCATCGCGGTAGGACCGGCTCAGCCCCTCAAGCAGCGCTCCCGAACGAGGCCACCGGCCGCGTACGCGGGCGGCCGCCTCGCTGTATTGGTCGGCGAGCGTGCGCTCTTGCGCTCCGCCCGAATAGACGCCGCGAGTTGTGACACCGCGCTGGTTCATCCGCGCCACAGCGAGATGCTCGTCGAGGACCATATCGCCGAGGACCTCAAGGACGTCGCGGACTGGCTCGCTGGGCCATGTGCCGTCCTCGTCTGTGACGGCGCCGGACAGCGCATCGCCTAGAACGACTGGCAGCACTCGGGCGCGACCGGACGCGGTGAGCAGCTCGCGGACCGATTCCACCCATCGCAACATGCCCTCGGTGGTCGGCAACTGACCGTCGACGGAACCAGGGAGCGGCGTGCGCCATTCACGCAAGACAGTCCAGGCCGCACTGAATGTCTGTGACGACGTCGCGTTGTCCTCCGCCCTTTCGTCAGCTGAGTCCGCGTCGGGGGCCGGATCCGGCGGGTACATCAAGGACACGAGGCCAACGAAGGCGGCGGGATCGCGGGCGAGCTCTCGATGCAGGGCTGCCGGTCTGCGGCTGTCGTCAAGAAGCGGCTGGTAAAACCACTCGAGCTCTGCGAGCAGCGTGTCGTCCGCGCCGGCTTCTTGGAGACGGTCGAGCAGACGCCCGACCGCGTAGTCCGGCGACAGCGCGCGCGAGATATCTTCGGTCGAGGCCAAGGTCGGCGCCTTCAGCGCCTGGACAGCCAGGTCGAGGTCGGCGCCGAAGCCTGCCTGGCTCAGCAAGTGGATCGCCGTCCAGGACCGGCCGTGATCGAGCAGGCGCCGCGTGACGGTTGGGGTCAGTTCGTCTGGGACTCCCCACGGCTGCATGTCGCGCCAAAACTCATCTTGCGTGTCCGGCTCCAGGTTGTCCACAAGCGTCAGCAGGGCCTCGTCGATCACCGCGGTCCGGCACAGCGCTGCAGCCTGCGCGGGCCTGGCGGTTACCGTGGCAGCGAGCCAGCCCGCTTCCTGTTGTTGACGGTGCGCCGCCAGACCGGCGGCCATCGCATGTAGAGGCTGCGACGAGCCCGCAAGGTGCTCGAGGACCGCTGAGTCGTGGTCGGTCGTGACTGAAGCTAGAGCGTCGCCGACGGCTGCCGGGTTCTCGGATGCCTCGGCCAAGCGAAGTACCGCTGGCAACCCGTCGTTGAGGCAGCGTCGCACCGCTTCGCCCCTTGCGGACGCCAGCGCCTCTAGATCGGGATCCTCGCGGTCGAGGTTGAGCCCGCGTCGGAAAGGCAGCCACGAGAACAGCTCGGCATCGTCGGGATGGCCGCCGGGGAGGGCGTAGGTATCCAGGAACACCTCGAGAGGCTGAAGGGCTTGGTCGGGCAGCGCCCAGCCTGCGTCCGGGTGCCGGCGATGCTTCGCAACAATCTCCGCGAGACTGGCGAGTACGGTGCGACGTGCTTCCTCCTGCAGATCGGGCCATGCGGTCTCAGCTGCGTCGAGTAGCGCGTGCCGGCCGGGCTCCCGAAACCGGTCGACGAGAGCGAAGGCGGCGGCGAGCCGGTCCGGGTTGGTGTCGACATCATCGGCGATGCGTGTAGCCAGGGCGTCCAGTGCGTCCACGATGTCATTCAAGCCCGCGCGCGGCGGCCGCTGCCAATCTCGGAACTTGGGGCCGTTGACCAGTATCATCCCTCGGTCGACGTGGCTGACGAGGTCGAGCGCGAGCCGCCAGGCCGCCTGAGGTGCGACGGTCCGAATGGCGTCGAGCGCGGCGATACGCGTCGTCGCATCAACCGCACCTTGTGGGATGCGCAGATGTAGCGCGGCAGCGAGAGAGGCGCTGGGCCGGTTGGCGAGCCGCCCGCCCGGATCCCGGTCGGCGAGGCGACCAAGCACAACAGCTACCCGAGACAGCAGTGCAGGCGACCAGGCGAGGCTCTCCAGCGCCCACAGCAGCGGGGAATGGTCGCTACTCCTGCCCAACCCGAAGTCGTCCGACGTCTCGGCGAAGAGCGACATTACCGGCGGGTCAGCTCCGTCGAGGGAGTGCTCGACGCATGCGAGAAAACCCTCGGGCGACGCCTCAGCCAGCAGTGGAAGCAGATCAGCGACTGCTTGCCAGCGCACGGCATCGGCATCATGGAGCAATTCGCGGACAAGCTGGGAGGCGCGTTGCTGACCGGTGAGACCGCCGGGAAGTTCCCGATTGCCGACGACAGCGCCGAGGATTGCCGCGGTCGTGGCCATGCCACGGCGAAGCGTGTGGGAGTGTCGGCGGCGCGGCGCTCCGGCCTCGCTGAGTGAAGCAGCGATGCGCTCCCGTGCTGTTAGTCCTGAACCGGGGTCACTCTCGCCCAGCACGCCCGGCGCCAGCACCTGAAACGCATCGAGATCCTCGGCCGTCAGGGCGTGGTTCAGGGCGTCCCATGCATCCACCGGATCGGCGAACTCCCACCGGCGGTCTCTCAAAAGCAGCGGTGCGTCCTCGCCTGACGTGAGCGTGCTGAGGTCCCGGGCAGTCGTCCGCCAGCCGCGGTCGGTCAAGCTCTGCAGCGTTTCCAGGTCGCCTGGGACGTTGTCAGCCCAGGCGCCGGCTAGCAACAGCGGCGCGAGCAGGTTCGCCGTGGTGTCCGAGGCCCACGGCGGCTGGCGGAGCCAGCCGGGCCGGCCGATGCGTCGACGCAGCGATGTCAGACTCCGTCTCGCCGCCCGTCCGTACTCGTCGGCGCGGTCGTGGTCGAGCCCGGCGGCGATCCATACCTCTCTTGCGAGGTGCCGGTGCAGCCGAGGTAACCGGTCGTCGGCGGTCCTACCGGCGCCGGCCAGTACGACGTGGTGGCCGGCGCGGAGGGCGTCGCCGATTTCAGGCTCAGCGAACATGGCCACGAGTACCGTAGGGCTCTCGTGAGCGGCCACTCGCCGCCATGCCCGCACGTCCTCGACAACGAGGGTCCGTTCGAGGAGCGCTTCAAGCTCGGCCGGCGCGCCGGTGGCGCGCGCGAGCCCCATTGCGGTGTCGCTAGCCTCCGCGGAGGACGATCCGACGGGCTCGCCCGGCTCCGTATCCGCAACGGCGCCTACCGGCTCCTCCGACCCGCGGGGCGCGTCCACTGGCGGATCCTCGTACGTCTGACGTGGATTGATGCTCGCGTCTTGCGGCGGCTCCGCCAGGAGACTGGCCGCAACGAACGCCACGGACTCGTCCCGGCTCGCCGAAGCCACCACCTGCACGCCCGGCCCGCCGCGGAGCTGGTCCCGAAGGCGGTGAACGTGGTCGTCGCGGCCCGCCAGCAGCAGCGCTGCTGGGATGGCAGGCTGAGTGCGCTCCGCCCAGTTCTGATACCAGTCCCGAAGACCGATCACACCGTGCGGATCCCGCCCGAGCTGCTCGGATGCTAGCCATCGGTGCACTCCAGGGCACAGCGCGAGCCACGCAGCAAGATCCTCCGCGTCGAGCACCTGGATATCCGCCCAGCCATCGTCGTCTTCCGTGCGGCGGTCAACCCACTCCTGCGAGCCGGGCCACCGCCGGCTCGTCACGAATACGAAGACGACGCCAGCGCGCTCCTCCTGGGTTGACCCGTCGACCCGCTTTCGGTAGTCGCGCTGCGCCTTGGCCTGGGGGTCGCGGCCCGTACCCATTTCCCATACCGAGCGACCCGGCGGCAGGAACGGCGGCGCGCCGGATGGGCTCATGACCTCGCCATCGAGGCCGGACAGCCCGACGCCTTCAGCGGCGGGCATGCGAAGTGTCTCCGGAGCGGCCACCGCGAGGATGAGGCGCCGTACCAGAGTCGGCAGGTGCTCGCGCGAGTCGTTGCGCTCCGACCACTGCTCTAGATCGGTCGCGGTCAGCAACTCGGTCATTGAACCCCCTTACCGTTTCCAAGATAGGTCACCTGGACGACACGTTGCCCGCTGCTGCGGCCCTACGTCCGCATTCCGACTGAGTGCTCGGCCCGTAGCCACGCTCGAGGCGAACGCTGCCCGGGGGCATACCCGCTTCATGCCCCCGACAAGGCGCATCCCGCCCCGGCATCCGCCGCCGTGATGAACGTGCGCTGGCCGACGACAGACGTCCCCGTGCTCGCCGAGGAGTGGCGCCCTGACTCGGTGCCCGGTCGGGCCCTCGACGCCTCCGCCCCTTTGGGTTGGCATCGGACGCGCCGCGGTAGAGTGATGATGGTTGGATGTCGAACGCATCTTTTAGCGGGTACTTGATAGCCTGCTGATCGTCGGCACGGCGGACGTGACCCTCGGTGTGACCGCGAAGTTTTGCAGACTCCGAAGTTATGCGCCGGAGGCCAAGCCGCTGCGCTGCGCAGGGGCGGCGAGCGTCCCGCCGCTGCGGGCCCGGCTTCGTTCACGCTGGCTGGTGAGGTGACAGCCGGCGTGGCACCAGCGACGGGCGCCAACGGCACGCCCTGCAGCGATGAGGTCGCCGACGCTCACCGGCTCTGTGCACCGGGCGCAGACACCGGCCATCCGGGCCGTTGTCGCCTGCTGTGCCAGCCGGTACGCAGAAAGGATCTTCGGGTCGTCGGCCCGGCAGTTCCCGTCACGCTCACGATCGCCGTGCCCGCAGACGAGACGATCGGCGCGGCCCTGAAACGCCGCCCCGATGTAGCCACATGCCGGGCATCTCGTCCACTGATACCACCGATCGCACGCGGTGTACATGGAGTTGCGCGTTCCACCGACCGGGCCGCGGCCGGTCATGTCATCTGGCGCCGGGACCCCACCGACGGCGTAGAGCGCGTCCCGGGCGCGCCACTGCGGCGGCAAGGCCACGATTGGATGTGGGGCCTCGGGATACCACGAGCGGTCCAGGGTCGATTCGCGCACCTCGTACAGTTCGTCGTCCGCGGCCTCCGCGAACCTGCGCCAGCGCCGAAACTCCAGGCCGCCGGCGACGTCACCACCGACCTGGAACCACAGCCGGTGCTCGGGCAGCCAAAAGTCAGGATGAAACCCGTCCACGCCGGTCACCGAGAAGGCGTGGGGGCGAAACAGCCATGGCATGCAGAGGTGCCCGAAGAAGAGTGCCCACTGGGCATGCCGCGTGGAGGGGAACTCCACTCCGGCGAAGAGAGTCGTCGTCACGTCGAAGGCAGGCTTTCGGTTTCGATGAACGTTGCCGTTCCCTGACGGGGAGCGCCTACCCCTACGGCCTGGTTCGTTGCGCGCCGCGGGTGACCGGCCATGCACGAGTGCCCCCGTTCGAGGAGGAGTCGCGCAGTCTCGAGCACCATAGCCAGCTTTAGGGAACAGCTGTTCGCTGACACACGGGGTTTCGCAGGGTTTGCTCCCAAAGTGACCAACGCCCTTCCGCCTTATGACATGGCGGCTGTGGCGTTGGCGGTCGCCCAGGCACGCCGGTCCGCGGGAATGACCGTCGAGGAAGTGGCGGCGGCAAGCGGACTGACTCGGCGAGCCCTCACCTTCATCGAGGGCGGCCACAGACTTCCGACCCTCCCCTCTCTGTACGCGATTGCGCATGCCGTCGGGGTTCCGCTCGGTCAGCTCGCCGAGGCGGGCGATCCGCTGTCCAGGTAGCAGCGCGCATTCCTCGTAAACACCCATGTCGGAGTACGCGAGCATCGCGGTCCACCCCGCCATGGCCGAACTGCTCCGGCGACGCACTTGCGTAGCCGCCGAGGAAGCACATCCTCAGCGTCCGACGCCCTAAAGGCGCCGCAGCGCACAGGTGACTTTGCCAAGGATCACGGCGTCGTCCCCGCGCAACGTCTCGAAGACCGGGTTGCGAGGGACGAGTTCGACGTGTCCGTTCCGCACGCGGTACACCTTGATCGTGGCTTCACCGTCGATCAAGGCCGCGACGATGTCACCGCTTTGCGCCACTGGCTGCTGACGCACCACCACGATGTCGCCGTCGCAGATCGCCGCTTCGATCATGGAGTCGCCTCTGACATGTAGCGCGAACAGCGTTCCACGACCGACCAGGCTGACCGGCAACGTCAGCTCGTCCTCGACGAACTGTTCAGCGACGATGGGGTACCCCGCCGCGACGGTGCCAAGAAGCGGAACCCGGACCTCGCCGCCTGAACCGGTGCGGCCATGCGCCGTAGTCGGCGCCCGAGTACTCAGCGCCCTCGGACTGCCGGTACGGCGGAGTAGCCCCCGCCGCTCCAACTCCTTGAGATGGTGAGTGACCGAGGAAGGAGATCTCAGGCCTGCTGCGCCGCCGATCTCTCTGACTGTCGGCGGATAGCCATGCTGGTTGATGTACTCGTTAACCACGGCAAGCACGCGTTCTTGCTGGGCAGTCAGCAGGCGCGGGTGCCGGTCACTGCCTACTCCTTCAGTCACGCGTGGCAGCATACGCCACTATTCGATCATGTGTACTAAAAGCAATCGCTCGGGTGGCGCGGCGCGGCTGTCCAGCGAACGTTCTTGCCGGCCCGGACGATAATGACGCCCCTGCGCGGGCGGACAGTTGCACGTCACCCATGTCGAGCGCGACGACTTCGCCCAGGCGCAGGCCGGCGTAGTAGGGCAGCAGCGCAACGACCCGGTCGCAGGGCTGCGCCAGCGTTCGACAGTGCCTAGCCAGCGCACACTGTCGCGGGCGTCGAAACTGCGGGGGCGTGTGGGGTTCGAGCCGGGCGGCATGGGGGTACCGAGGCCGGCTCGGGTAGAGAAGTCGCCGAGTGCGTCGCGCCGAGTGCGCCGGTACTGGCGAGCCGGTCGTGGCGCGGCTGGTGCACGCTGCGGTCTTGCGGTGTCCTGAGCCGACCGTTGCATCGGACGGGGAACGAGTTGTTGAGCAGGGCTTTAACGGACAGACGTGGTGATAGTCGAGCTTACTCACCGACAGCTGCCATCGCGAAGAAGGTTTAGCTGGGTCGCGACTTTGTACCACCTCAAGATTAATCCAGCGAGTCTCCAGGCATCAGCGGCTTGGGTCCCACGGCGGACCTCTTGATCTGCGCTACACCGGCAGCCTCTACACACCGACATGCGCTCCGTCTCCCAAGCAACGTCAGAGACTGGCCTTGAGTGCAACTACACGAAGTGAGTACTCAGCTCAACTACTGCCTTGCTCTTGGGAAGGCAACCCTGCATCCTTGACATGACACTATGGAGGTCTCATGTCCGGATTGATCGACATCTCACGTTCTATCAACGCGGCCGCAGCGGTGTATCCAGGCGACGATCCCATTGAGCTTGCAGCCGTTTGCGAGATTGGGCCAGAGGCACCTTGCAACATCACGTCACTCGGCGGATGGACAACCCACTTCCTAACGCATATCGATGCTCCCAAGCATTTCATCCCGAATGGCATAACGCTGGATCAGCTGCCGCTTGATCGATTCATCATGCCGGCGATCGTGGTAGAGGTAGGGGGCGACGCCGTCACCGCCGAGGATGTGCCGACGCAGATCGCCGGTAAAGCGGTACTCTTCAAGACAAGGAACTCCGCGACGGAACCGACGACCTTCGATGAGCGGCACGTCTACATCGGTAAGGACGCGGTTCAAGTGATCATCGAACGTGGAGCTAAAACTGTCGGGATTGACTACCTCAGTGTTGACCGGTATGGCGACGAGGAGTACCCCGCACATCGAGGCCTGCTGAGCAATGAGATCTTAATTCTTGAAGGACTAGACCTTTCGGCGGTCACGCCTGGCTCGGAGTTCGAACTGAACGCCGTACCGCTGAGAATCGCCGACGCTGACGGTTCTCCTGTACGGGCGTTGCTACGCCGGTAAGGCTAACGACCTGCCGGGCCGGCCAAGTTTCTCAGCGGGCTTTCGACGTAGCGCCTTAGCAAGACCTTGGAGAAGCTATGACGTTGAACCTCAACCGCGACGCAAACTTCGCTGATATGACGCCCGGTCGCACCAGTCAGCACGAGGAGCAGTTCACTCGCTTCCGCGAGAAAATCGCACGACAGGACTTCCCTTGCCTCGGAGCCAAAGCAGCGCTGAGGCAAGGGACCCTCCAGCTTAAAGCTTACGAGTGCATGTTGAACGGCGCTTCCGTTCAGTCGCTCGCGAGGGACCTGGAAGCTTTCGTTCAGGACAACGCCGAGACGCCATCCGAATTTGCTGTGCTTGCAGCTGTGGACCCAGCGGCAAGAATGCCAGACGAGATTCACTTCGAAAAGGCTCTTTTCGACGTGCTGCAGCGGCTGCATCAGATCGATCCTGGAACGTGGGATCAGCGCGTCTCTACCGACCCCGCAAACTCCGCGTTCAAGTTCTCTTTCGCCGGACGAGCATTCTATGTCGTTGGCGTTCACCCGCAAGCGTCTCGCATAGCGCGACGCTTTGCGCTGCCGGCTCTCATATTCAACCCCGTGTGGCAGTTTGACGTACTACGAAGCAGGAAGCACCTCGAACGCTTGATAAGGCTAGTACGCAATCGGGACACCGCGCTTCAAGGCGGCATCAACCCAAATTTGCGCTACGAAGGCATCCTTTCCGACGCGGCTCAGTACAGCGGTCGCGCGATTGAGGAAGGGTGGACTTGCCCATTTGCGCACCGAGAGGCGGCACCCGAACGTGAGTCACGGACGTAGGATTTACATTCACCAACACTCCTTTCGATACCTAGCACTGCAGAGCAATGAAGTGGCTGCTGAGGTATTGGCGGCGCTAGCCGCGGTCAAGGCGGGGCGGTTGGTATTTCATCACCTCGTTGACGCGGGGGCGGAGTTAGGCCTACTAAGCGCTGATGTAGCGTCGAACGCCCGACGATTAATCAGAACTAACCTGTATTCGAGAATGACAACGCTACTTCGCTCCACAGGATACAGGAGTAGGTATCCTCCTGCCTTTCATGCCTTCTCTCCAGTATTGGATGAAACTGAATCGGTGGTCGCGAGTTGTGCCGAATCCGGTTACATGACGTACGCAACGAGCGCGAAGGCTGCAGAACGGATGTATGCCGACTCAGTCTCGTTGGCGCAGTTGAGCCGTGCGGCGGCACGTGGCGAAGGGCCAGCGGACTTAACGATCCTCCGAGGGTCGGTAATGGCCAAGATTGACGCAGCGGTCGGGCATGGACCTCACAAAGGACTTCACTATGGTCGTACCCTCAAGGCCGCCTCTGTCATGACGGGTGACTTACGAGATGCTGAAAGCGGAGCGATACAGGATGTACTCGTGACAACGAGATACGTCATCGATCAGGTGCGAATTAAGGCCGACGTGCACACCGACCGTCTGTTCGTCGATTGTGCTAACGCTGTGGAGAGGGCGCTGACGAAATATCGACGGTCTCTCCTCTAGGTTGAGAAGGTCAAATGAGTCGCCGTGATCAGTACCTCATAGTCGGCGCCGGCCCTGCCGGTCTTGCAGCTGCCCGGCTCATGAAGGAAAGAGGGCACCGGTTCGTTCAAGTTGACCGCAACCTAGGAGTTGGGGGAATATGGAATACAAATTCCAAAACTCCCCTCTATGACAGCGTCAGACTAATCACCTCGCGCGAAATGTCGAGTTTTCTGGGCAGTCCGATGCCTGCAGATTTCCCTGATTTTCCAGATCGAAGACAAGCACTTGGGTACCTGGAGACGTACTCTGAGGCGACCGGTAGCTTGCCTGATGTACGGTTTGGACTTGGGGTATCCCGTGTATCACCTGCTGATAGACAGCAGTGGCGTGTGACTTTTGACGACGGCACGGTAGAGATCTTCGACGGCGTGCTCATGGCATCGGGCTTCAACCAAACTCCCTACATGCCGCGTCGATACACGGCCTTCAAAGGGACGGTGATCCATTCGTCGGAGTACTGGACTCCTTATGAGTTCGCCGGGCAGAGAGTATTGGTTGTCGGCTGCGGGAACTCGGCGATAGACATTGCGGCCGAATGTCTTTCTGCGTCAGCAACGGTAGATATATCTATTCGCCGCCCGCGGTGGTGGATCCCGCTATATCTTGACGGCATACCAAGCGATCTTCCCGATCTTGCTAGCTTGGACTTAAATGACCCGCTATGCGCGCTGAAAGATCAGCTACGTCTGCGGGAAAGGCTTATTGGGGAAAACGAGCAGTTCGTTACCCGAGGCTGGCGCGTTCCTATTACGCTTCCCATGGAGCTGCCATTTGTGGAGTCACCCAATTTACCAACCTTGCTTGGTGATGAACGGGGATGCATACAAGGGAATGTAACGGCCGTCGAAGGAAGTAGAGTGCATTTCGCGACCGGCCCCTCAAAAGAGTACGATACGCTGATCGTATGCTCCGGATATAGAGATGACATCCCATACCTTGACGGGTCATTGAAGTCATGGGACAGCTATATCCTAAATATTTTTAACCGAAGGTTCGCTGGGTTATACGCACTCAACAATCTACATTCAAACTTAGGCGGCTTCTGGACGGCGGAGATCTCGGCTCAACTTGTCGTCATGCTCCTCGACGCGAACGCCACGCAGGAGAGGTC
Organism: Nucisporomicrobium flavum; assembly: GCF_016464385.1. GTDB lineage: Bacteria > Actinomycetota > Actinomycetes > Mycobacteriales > Micromonosporaceae > Actinoplanes > Actinoplanes flavus_A. The sequence goes on from NZ_JADMLH010000005.1 coordinate 307,063, forward strand.
TGGGTGGGACAGGGTTCAGGAGTGGGCGAGTCGGCCGTTCGACTTAAGGGCGGGCGGCCAATTTGGCGAGTGTCCGCAACATTCGCCGACAGTATATGGGCTAAGGTACATAGCCGCAGCCCGCGACCTGGCGCTGCAGCTTGGAGGAACACTACAGGTCCATCCGTTGTGGTGCTGGGAGGGTTTGCAATGAAGGAGAAGCTTCAGGAACTCGCAGAGAACATGCCGCGCCTTGCGCCCGAACATGCGCATGACCTCTGGGGACTTTATCGGGACGGCAACCGAGTGCGGCAAATTGTCGATATGCTGGTTGAGCCATTCACCGACGTGGGATTGACTGCCGTTGTTGGCGGCGAGGCGCGTGGCTTTCTGCTGGGGGGTATGGCGTCCTACGCGTTGGGCCTGCCGTTTATCCCCGTCCGCAAGGCAGGCGGTTACCTGCCTGGACCTAAAGTGTCGGAGGTATCGAGACCTGACTGGGAGGGTAAAACTAATAGGTTCCAAATCCAGGACGGTGCTCTCTCGGAGCGGGATCGCATCTTGGTGCTAGACGACTGGTACACAACTGGAAGCCAAGGTTCCGCTATAAGGCGATTGGTTGAAAGAGCAGGGGCAACATTCGCGGGAGCCGCGGTGATCGTAGAAGAGGGCAATGACTGTTTCCCTGATCTGCTCGGCAGGTTTCATGCGCTTCTACGGTGGAGTACGCCGATCGAATGCTTCCAGGTAAGCCCATTCAATCTGTCGTTGCAGGAAGAGGATCGTATGGGTTTGTCAGTTGCCAGCTAGACCCTCTCGGCCTTCTTCCATATGCTCGTGAACTGTTTTAGAGCGTTGTTTAGGTGCCTTTCGTCGAACAAAGCGTCCGCAAGGAGCTGAGCCGAAGGCGGAATCGAATATCCAATCCAGCCGTCGCCGTTCGTGTATGGCTGCACCTGCTCGAAGAAGGAGGGCTGCTCTTTCCGGAGGTCATCCAGTGCAAGCCGATATACGCCAAACCCGGCAAATAGAGGCACGTCCGCTATGCGGAATTGGCAGTACGATGTAACCTTTTCGCCCGAAGTGTGTTCTGCAAGGAGTGTCCTGAACTTAGACACAAGCGGCTTCCAGTCAACTTCCATTAATCCGGGGAGAAGGAACTGGTAGCTGCGGCCGGCGGCTATGTTTCGAGCGACCACCGGAAAGAATCTGCCGGCTGTGTCCTTCGCGTCGGGTAAATCGATGACATCATACTGCAGGTTCATTGAAACTAGAAGGGTCTCCTCGCTGTAGCCCTCTAGCAACAAAGTCTCGTCGTCGTGGAGCATTCCGGCGGCGGTAAACTCGCTTGTCATCTGCAACGCAGATTCGACAGCGTCGTCGACTTGCTTTGCGAGCGCCCGCCCTACACGGGCCACGAGCGCAGAGTGCTGCTCCGTCTGGCTTTGAATGCGCGATAGCGATAGGTCGATGTATCGCGCCAGAGGGCCGTAGTCCAGCTCCGCCACGCCGCGTTTCTGATCTCCATAAACCATGTAGTCAAGTGAAACGTCGAAGAAGGCTGCAAGCTTGACTAGCGTCTCAAACTTAGGGTACGTGCGGCCCGAGAGGTACTGGGACAGAGCCCCTGCAGTGATGCCGACCTGGTCGCAAATTTCTTGTCTATTTCTCCTATAGCCTCCTTCGTCGATCAGGCGCACGAGCATGTCCTTCAGCTTTACTTCACGTGTCATCTTGCGCTCTCGTGACTCGTAGTAGCACGTCTGGGGAGGCAGTGAGCCTCGGCCGCTATAACCGCACTTAAATGATCTTTGAGTGTGGCTTCAGCGGTCGTTGCAGCGCCGATCGCGCTGGCTCATCATGGAATCACCAGGGTCGCGGCTTTACTCGCGAGGGGAAGGGAGGAGATGTGGCCCGACGGGACGACACCCCGTCGGGCCACGGCGCGAGACCTGGTTTTGGTGGCCATGCCTCGCTAGGAGGAAACGTGTCCTCATGTAAGAACGATACCGGATCGGCGCCCACGCGCCGAGAGCCGGCAGTGCCTGCACGCCAAGCTCGGAAGTTCGGGCTTTGCGAGTTCGCCTTGTTGCTGAGCGCGGCTTTCGATGTCGTAGGCGTGCTCAAGGGCTACGACGGCGGATGGGCATTGTTAGCAGCAGCGTCGCTTGCGCTCAAGATCGCTGCAGACTTGGCTAAGTCGGTCAAGTTGTAACGTCAAGGACGGCGGTGCGGCGACGGAAGTTTGGTACCTCGACGCACCGCCGTTACTAGGTCTCCTAGGAGCATTCGAGGCACGCTCGGCGGACGACGCGCCTAGATCTGCGAGTGACCTGCGCGCCAATCGCGCAGGTCGTCGCGTCTGGCAGCAGCACCTTCGTCGATGTCGTGTGCTGCTACATTCGCCTCGGACCTACGGGAGGAGCCTGGTCGTGCCACACAGCGGCGAGGAGTTCGGGTCCGACCTTGTCGATCTCTACGATGCGGGTCGGTACAAGTTGAAGGCGGTCGCGGATCAGTTCCGCACGGCCGGCGGGGAGTTGTTCCGCACCGACGGGACCGGGATCCTGGCTCGCCATCCGGCACTCGGCGGAACGTACGGGCCGGCCAAGGCGTCGTGGGAAGATCTGCGCGACGCGGTCGTAGATGTCATCTTCAAGACCGCGGCGAACATGGACGACACCGGGCTCGCGCTGATGATGGCCGCCGACGAGTACGCCAAGACCGACGAGGTCGCTCGCAAGAAGTACGAGGACCTCAAGGGCGCGTTGGACCAGTCGCACGGGGTGCCGTCGTGAGTTACGAGCAACTCGCGCAGCACGCCGCGAAGCTCGAGCAGTCCGCGGTGATCATGGACATGCGGCAGCGCGGGTTCACCTACCACAACGGCCGGTTCAGCGACGCCAGCATGGACGACAAGACGGTGCAGGGCGCGGTGGACGCAACGGTGGCCCGGTTCTCCGGGGTGGCCGACCTGTTCACGCCGTTCCTCGGCATGCCCGACCCGGACGCCTTCACGCCGTTGCGTGACACCTTGGCGCGCGTCGCGAGCACGTTGAACAGCGGGCAGGGCGAGCTGCCGTACAACTCGGCCAGCGTGCTCACCAACCCCGAGCTCGGCAAGATCGACGACGTCAAAGGCTTGGTCAAAGACTGGTACGGCGGGGCCGCGCTCAACTTCAAGGACAACTTCCTGTCGAAGTGGTACCCGATCACCTCGAACCAGTTCGCGCTGGTGATCGCGCTCAAGGGCGGGATCGAGGCCGAGGCGGCGCTGTGGCGCGAGGCGCGCAAGAACGTCGACGACCTCGCTCACAAGGCGCAGGCGTCGCTGGACGCGATGCTCGACTGCAACCCGAAGAACGTGGCGCTGCTGCTGACCGTCGCCGGCTCGATTTTCGCGATCGGGGCCTCGGTGGCCAGCGGCGGGCTGGCGATCGGCCTGACCATCGTCGGGGAGGCTGCGTCGTCGTCCGCCGCGATACCGATGAAGGACCCGGAGAAGGTCGAGTTCGGCGGCAAGAATGTCGCCGAGATCGTCAGTGGCATCCAGAACGGGCTCAACAAGCTGGCCCAGCAGATCGTCGACGCCGAGAACGTGGTGCGCGACGCGATGAACAACGCGCTCAGCGTGCTGCACCAAAACCCGGACCGGATCATCGCGCCGCGCCCGCAGCTAGCAGACGCCACACCGGCGACCGTACGCGACAGCACGGTCGGTCTCGGCACGGCGGAGGGCTGAGCGGATGGGGGAACTGGCCGACCGGGTCGACAGCATGCGCGTCAGCGTGTCCACCCCCGACGGCGGCCTCACCGCCGAGCTGCGCGACCGCGACCAGTTGTCGTTGACCTTCCGCGACGGTCTCTACCAGCTGCTCGACGACGCCGACCTGGGGCGGCGCCTCGCCGTGCTGGCCCAGCTGCTGTGGGTGGCACGCACCCGCGAATACTGGCGCATCTACGGCGACGTGACCGGCGACTACTCGACCGGCGAGGACAAGCCGATCAGCGAACGCGACATCGCCTGGAAGACCGAACGCGACAACCTCGAGGTGACCGGCTCGTCGGCCGACGGGCGAGTCACCGTACGCTGCGTCGGGATGCGCCAGTGGCAGGTCACCGTGCGACCGGGAACCGTACGCGCGCTCGACGAGCACCAGTTCTCGATCGCCGCAGGCGAGGCAGCCGGCGCGCTGATCCGCGACCAGTTCGCCGCGCTGGCCGCGTTGTCGAACAAGTACTACGGCGAGGATCGGTAGGCAGTGGCAATGACTGTGCGGCGTACCCCTCTCGGGGCTGTGCTCGGCGTGCTCGTGCTGGCGGCCGTAGCGTTCGCCGGCTGCGACTCCGACGGCGAGCCGGACACGCAGGCCTGCCGCCTGGTCGCCCCAACGCCCTCTGCCGGGCCGGCGGACAGCTCCGCCGTCAAGGTCACCGAGCAGGGCTACACGACGGTGGCCCCAGATTTCCCCCGCAACTCCACCGACGCGCCGCGGGTCAGCATCGGCGCGGTGCTGCAGAACACGAGCGATCAAGTCGCGTACCGCACGCGGGTCGTGTTCGACGCCCTCGACGCCTCGGGCACGTCGGTCATCTCCGGCCCGCAGGCGACGTACAAGATGATCGAAGTGCCCATCCTGCTGCCCGGCGCCACGATTGCCGTCGGCGACACCCTCGTCGCCGACGAGAAGTCGACCGTCGCGAAGGTCTCGGTCACCCCGGCCGTGACCGCCTGGCTCCCACCCGGCGACGCGAACAACGGCCTAGCCCGGATCAGCGCGACCCCGGCCGCCAACCCGGGCACCCGGGCAGCAAACGGTTCGGCCACCGTGGCGTTCACCATCGAAAGCGGCAACTGCACCGACCTGCTGTCGCGCGGCATCACCTTCGCGTGGCGCGACGCCGCGGGCAAGCTCGTCGGCGGCAACACCGACGCGCAGACCAAACAATCCGCCTGCCAGACCGGCGGGGCTAACCAGCCGATCACCGCCATGTCGCAGCCCAACACCGTGCCGGTGACCGCCGACCTCGCCAAGACCGACATCACCGCACTCTGCGATGTGGCTCCGGGCGCGGGCGCTGTGAGCTCCGGACAACCGATCAACTGAGCTGCTGGTGCCGGCACGACGGCCGTCGGCTTCAAGATCTGTCGTCGACGGTGACGCTCGGTGCGTTGAGCGCGCCGGACCATCTGGGTTTGCTGTTGTCGTCGCGCTACTCATCGCCCAGCCTATGTGCTCGAACGGCTGCCGCGCTTCCGCCAGCACAAGGGCTGCCGTCGCAGCGCGGCCGGCGAACTGCACGACCACGCCCGGCCGCTACGCGACCGGGCGATCCTGCACACCTTGCTCGGCACCGGCCTGCGCCGCGAGGAACTGGTCAACCTCGACTTGGCAGGAGTCCGCGAGCAAGGCCGAATGAGGGATCGGCTCGTCGCTTTCTAAGCCTGCTTCTGCTACGCCGGGCGACGCCCAGAAGAGGCAGTCAGTCTCACCCCGTCGCAATGTCGTCCTGCCGACGGCCTGGAGGGTGGCTGAGCAGGGATTACTGCTACTGACATGTTTAGGTGCCGGTGACATGTTTACTGACATCTAGATGGCTCTACTGACATAAATCTTGGCGAGCCACACCCCCTCGTGGCCGGTGTTGAGGGCACCGAGCAGGTCGACGATCTCGGCGCCCCGGCACTCCCCGACGACCAGGCGGTCCGGTCGCATGCGCAGGGCCTGGCGGACGAGCTCGGTGAGGCTCACGGCACCCGCACCCTCGACGTTGGAGGTGCGCGCCTGCAGCGTGACGACGTGCGGGTGCAGCGGCCGCAGCTCGGCGGCGTCCTCGACCAGCACGATGCGTTCGGTCGGCGGTACGAGACCGAGCAGCGTCGCCAGCAACGTGGTCTTGCCGGTGCCCGTGCCGCCGGTGACGAGGTAGGCCAGCCGGGCCTCCACCACCGCGACGAGGACCGCGGCGAGCGCGGGCGGCACTGTGCCGTGCCGCACGAGGTCGGCCAGGCTGAACGGGCGCTGACGGAACGTGCGCAGCGACAGATAGGGCCCGGTCGTGGCGACCGGCGGGAGGACGGCGTGCAGGCGGGTGCCGTCGGGCAGGCGTGCGTCCGCATACGGCAGGCCGTCGTCGAGCCGGCGGCCGCACGCAGCGGCCAGGCGCTGGGCGAGGCGGCGTACGTCGTCCGGGCCGCCGACGTCCACGGCGGCCCGGTGCAGGCCCTCGCCCCGGTCCACCCACACGTGCACGCCGTTGACCAGCACGTCGGTCACCGCCGGATCGGTGAGGAGCGGGGCCAGCGGGCCGGCCCCGACGAGGTGGTCGCGCACCCGGCCGGCGAGGCGCTGGACGGTCGGGTCGCCGAGCACGGCCGCGTCGGCCTCCCGGCGTACGGCGGTGACCAGGGTGGCCTGCGTCGCGTCGAGCCGCTCCTCGGCGATGTGCCGCCGGACCCGCTCGGCGAGCGTCGGGGACGCGGGGGTGGGCCGGCCGGTCATGCCGCTTCCGCCGTCGCCGCGTCGGTGCGGTCCTTGAGCAGCCGCCGGCACAGCTCGGCCAGCGGTCCGCGCCCCTCGGCCGTGGGCGCGTGTCCCCGCTCGAGCCCGTGGCAGAGCGCCTGCTCGGGCCGGAGTGAGCCGGCCAGCGGCAGGCCGAGCGAGCGGGCCACCTCGCGCGCCTTGAGCCTCCCCGGCGACGGGCCGCGCACCACGACCGACAGATGTTGGCAGTGCAGCCGGGCGGCCGTAGCCACGCGGGCTGCCGCGGCCGTGGCGCGCAGCTCGGCAGGGACGATGAGATAAGCCCGGTCGGCGGCCTCGAGGGCGGTCACCGCGGCGCCGTCGAGGTGCCGGGGCAGATCGACCACGGTGAGGTCACGCCGGTCCCGGGCGACCTCCATGGTGATCGCCATGGCCTCCGGCGGCACCGGCTGGGCGGCGGCGCGACCGTACGACAGCAGCACCAGGTCACCGCGGCGCGGCAGGGCCCGGAGCAGAGCCGACGGGTCGACCTGATCGCCGGCCTCCGCGATCGCCGCCCAGCGCAGGCCGTCGACGTCCTCCCAGCCGAGCACGAGATCGAGCCCGCCGCCCAGCGGGTCGGCGTCGAGCAGCAGGGTGCGCTGCCCCTCGCGGACGGCGGTGACCGCCAGCCCGGCCGCCAGGGTGCTCGCGCCGGCGCCGCCCCGGCCGCCGAGCACGGCCAGGACGCGGCCGGCCGACGGCGGGCCGGGAGGCTGCCCGAACAGGTCGGCCAGCCAGGGCTCGGCGGTCGGCAGGACAGCCACGTGCTGCGCGCCGATCGAGCGGGCGACGTCCCAGGCGGTGGGGGCGATGGGCTCGTGGCTCACGACGACGACCCGCTCGTGGCGGGGCAGCCGGGCGCGCCGGCACGCCGCGGCCTGGTCCGCGCCGATCAGGACCAGCGGCGCCTGCGGGTATCGGCTGCGGGCCGCGGCGGGGTCCGCAGCCACGTCGACCTCGGTGCCGCTCACGGCGGCGAGCCGCAGCAGGTCGTCGAGCAGGACCGGGTCGGCGGTGACGACGAGCGGCAGGGCCGGGGACGGTCCGGGTGGGGCGGGGGTACGGGCGGGCATCGCGTGCTCCAACGGTCACGGCGGACGGAACGGGGTCATCACCGTGGCGGTCGGCGGCAGGCCCGCTCAACCGGGGACGGACAGCCTGTGGATAACTTGTGGACCTGTGGAAAACCCGTGGTCGACGGGCGGATCTGCTACGACGAGTGGGCACGCCAGGGGTTGGGTATGTTGGTGCCGACCCGACCGATGGAGTTGGCATGCAGAACGCGATCCGGAGCGTGCTCGGCGAGGACGGCACCGCCCTGGTGACCGTCCAGGGTGAGATCGACTTCTCCAGCGCCGACGAGGTCGCTCAGGGGATCCGCGACGCCGTGTCCCACGGGTCGCCGGCCGAGGTCCGCATCGATCTCACCGACGCCTCCTTCATCGACTCGACGGGGCTCGGCGCGCTGATCGAGGGCTACCGTGCGGCCACCGAGGCCCGGACCCGGTTCGTGGTGACGAACCCCAGCCCCAGCTTCCGGCGGGTGCTCTCGGTGACGGGCCTGTGCGAGCTGTTCGGCATGGAGGACGGGCAGTCCGCCGATCTGAGCCAGGCGACGGGAACCTGACCGCAGGGCGGGACCCGTGGGGCTGGACCACAACTCCCGCCCGGATGGTCGCTTCGCGTGTGCGTCGTCGGCCTGGCTGTGGCCGTACCTGAAAAGGGAACGACCCCCGTCGGGGGTGACGGGGGCCGTCCGAGGATTCGGCTCCGGGGGGGTCGAGCCGAATCGGCTCGGTGATCGCGGGGGGCGCAACCACCGAGAGCCTTCGGGGGTGGAACGCGACCGTCAGCTACAGCGTCACTCAGCTACAACATCACTCAGTAACAAAATCACTCAGTAACAACATGAATCCCAGTCGCAACACAAGCATGCCTCAGCAGCGGCTCACCGTCGAGTACCCACCGTCACCGGAAATCGGTGCGTCTTGCGGCTACACTTTCGGCCCGTGGGCCAGAGTGCCGCGTTCTTCGATCTCGACAAGACCGTCATTGCCAAGTCCAGCGCGCTGGCCTTCGGACGGCCTTTCTACCGTGATGGGCTGATCAGCCGCCGCGACGTGGTGAAGTCCGCTTACGCGCAGTTGATGTTCCGGCTGGGCGGCACCGACGAGCAGACCATGGCCCGCACCCGGGACTACCTGGCCGCGCTGTGCAAGGGCTGGCGCGTCGAGCAGGTTCAGCAGATCGTCGCGGAGACCCTGCAGGAGCTGATCAATCCGTACGTGTACGCCGAGGCCGCCGTCCTGATCGGCGAGCACCAGGCGGCCGGGCGCGACGTCGTGCTGGTGTCGGCGTCCGGCGACGAGATGGTGCGCCCGATCGGCGAACTGCTCGGGGTCACCGACGTGATCGCCACGCGGATGGGGATCGTGGACGGGCGCTACAGCGGCGAGGTGGAGTTCTACGCGGCCGGCCCGAGCAAGGTCGCGGGGGTGCGTGAGCTGGCCGACGAGCGCGGGTACGACCTTGCGGAGTGTTACGCCTACTCGGACTCCAGCAGCGATCTGCCGCTCCTCGAGGCCGTGGGACGTCCGAGCGTGGTGAACCCGGATCGCGCGCTGCGCCGCGTCGCGCTGGAGCGGTCGTGGCCGGTGCTCGAGTTCCGGCACCCGGTGCCGCTGGGCCGCAGGCTGCGGGAACGCCCCGCGGTGCCGGTGGCCGCCGCGGCGCTCGGGGTGGGCGTCGGAGTGGCGATCGGCATCGCGCTGTACGGCCGGCACCGCCGCACCCGGGCTGCTCTGGCATAGAAGGCGGCATAGACGACGGTCACGCGGAAGCGTCTGACCAATCACACAAAGTAGCTTTCACCCTGGCGATCAAGGGCGGCGGGGCGTAGAAAGAACACGCGGACCTTGATGACATCAGGTTCCGTGCACGGCCACCGGGAACCCACGCGCGATCAGCCACGGCAGGCACGTTGCGGCGGGACCCACCGGATTCCGGCGGGACTGTCGACAACGACCCAGGTGCACGCTTGATAACCCGGTCGGACGCGCAAGCGACGGCGCCTCGGATGCGAGGCGCCGTCCTTATGTCCAGCCGTCCTTATGTCCAGCCGTCCTTGTGGTCAGCCGTCCTTGTGGTCAGCCGCTCTGTGCCAGCCGCCTACGCTGCGGCCGCTTTGGCTTGCAGGTGGCGGTTGCGCAGGTCGTGGTAGACCTCGCGGAACAGGTGTGGCCGGTTGTGGAAGTCGACACCCTGCGCCCACAGCTCGGTGTTGACCGTGGAGCCGTCGCGGCGCTCGATGAGCACGGTCATCCCGCCCTCGATCTCCCACCGCCCCAGCTTGTTGGTGTGCCGGTGCAGCCGGACGTGCGCGATCTCGTCCCAGGACAGCCGGCGTGACCGCAGCAGCCCGCGGATCTGCAGCCCGTCGGGGCCCACGTAGACGCCCATCTCGAGGATGCGCCAGCCGCCGACCACCCAGAGCGCCGCGAGCGCCATGGCAAGGTACGTGATCCCGTTGCCCTCGACCTCGAACAGGCCGACGCTGGCCCAGCCGAGCAGGGCGAACGCGACGGCCTCCCAGCCGATGACGAGCCACCGGCCGACTCCGGGCGAATAGGGCCGAACCCAGTCCACTCCCACCCGAACGAGTATGCCAACCCGCGCAGGGATGAATCCGGCTTTTCGCCCTTCGATGCAGATGAGGACCGACCGGGCGATGGTCTACTTGCCCGAAGGTGCCAGCACCTCGTCCGAGATCTGCGTCAGGTGCTCGGCGCCCGCCGAGACCGCCGCCGCGTAGTGCCGGAGCCAGGAGCGCAGGCCGTCGGGCGTGCCGGTGGCGTAGGCGCCCGACGCACCCACGTACTCCGGCTCACGGTCGAGGTGGCCCTGCTCGACGGCGACGAGCCCGCGCGGGTCGAAGCCGCGGGCGACCAGGGTGAGCCGGGCGGCGGCCCGCGCGACCACACCCGCCGGGCCGGCGAACGGTCGCAGCGTCAGCAGTTCGGCGTGCACGATCGCGGCCAGCAGCAGCGGCGGTGTCCGCTCGTTGCCGGCGACCAGGCCGGCGAGGGCGTCGATCCGCTCGGCGCCGGAGGTCAGCCGGCCGAGATCCGCGTCGGCCACCGCACCCCGCGCGGCCAGCACGTGCAGCCGCGCAAGCACCTGACGCGGTGCGCGCGGCCAGAGGTCGACCAGCCCGCCGAGCGCCTCGGAGACCCGCAGCGCGCCCTGCACGACCGGGTCGGTGACCGTGCCGGCGCGTACGGCCGCGAGGTCGTGGCGGTGCTCCTCCAGCGCGGCACTGGCGACGGCCGCTCGCAGTCCCACCTCGGCGGCCACCTGGCCCCCGTTGCGGCGCAGCGCCCGGTGCCGCATGGCGGTGTCGACCTTGGCTCGGGCGTCGGCCAGAGCGTCCTCCACGTCGGCGAGCGCGAGCAGCGGAGCCAGGGGATCGTTCGTCACGCGCCTACCGTATCCGTGAAAAACACGCGAAACATGGGCTGCGCATACGGGCTCGGAAGTGGCAAGATTCGCGCAGTACCGAGCACGTACTGCCCGGTCGGCGCGCACGCCCTGCCACTCGGCGCGGCAGGAGGGCGGTACGGCTTGCAGCTCTCGCCCCGGCGCACCGGGCAGAACTACTGTTCAACCCAAGAGAGACCGGTCACGGCAGAGGAGCCGCCCTCATGAGTGAGACGCTGGAGAACCTGTATTCGGAGACGCGGCAGTTCCCGCCGCCGGCCGCGCTGGCCGCCGAGGCGAACGTCAAGGCCGAGGCCTACGAGCGGGCCACCGCCGACCGGCTGGGTTTCTGGGAGCAGCAGGCCGAACGCCTGACCTGGGCCAAGCGGTGGGAGCAGACGCTCGACTGGTCGAACCCGCCGTTCGCCAAGTGGTTCGTCGGCGGCGAGCTCAACATCGCGTACAACTGCGTGGACCGGCACGTCGAGGCCGGCCTGGGCGACAAGGTCGCGATCCACTGGGAGGGCGAGCCCGGCGACACCCGCTCCATCACGTACGCCGACCTGCTCAAGAGCGTCAGCCAGGCGGCGAACACCCTGACCGAGCTGGGCGTCACGGCCGGCGACCGGGTGGCGATCTACCTGCCGATGATCCCCGAGGCGGCGGTCGCGATGCTGGCCTGCGCCCGGATCGGCGCGCTGCACAGCGTGGTCTTCGGCGGCTTCTCCGTCGACGCCCTGGCCACCCGCATCCAGGACGCCGACGCGAAGGTCGTGATCACCGCCGACGGCGGTTACCGCCGGGGCAAGCCGTCGGCCCTGAAGCCGACCGTGGACGAGGCCGTCGCGCAGTGCCCGAGCATCGAGCACGTGCTGGTGGTCCGCCGTACGGGCGAGGACGTCACGTGGGGCGAGAAGGACCTGTGGTGGCACGAGACGGTCGAGCAGGCGAGCGAGAAGCACGAGCCGAAGGCGTTCGACTCCGAGCACCCGCTGTTCATCCTCTACACCTCGGGCACGACCGGTAAGCCGAAGGGCATCCTGCACACCACCGGCGGCTACCTGACCCAGGTGTCGTACACGTACAACGCGGTCTTCGACCTCAAGCCGGAGACCGACGTCTTCTGGTGCACCGCCGACATCGGCTGGGTCACCGGGCACTCGTACATCGTCTACGGCCCGCTCTCCAACGGCGCCACCCAGATCATGTACGAGGGCACCCCGGACACCCCCCACAAGGGACGGTTCTGGGAGATCGTCGACAAGTACAAGGTGACGATCCTCTACACCGCGCCCACCCTCATCCGCACGATGATGAAGTGGGGCGACGACATCCCGGCCAAGTACGACCTCTCCTCGCTGCGCCTCCTGGGCAGCGTCGGCGAGCCGATCAACCCCGAGGCCTGGATGTGGTACCGGGCGAACGTGGGCCACGACTCCTGCCCGATCGTCGACACGTGGTGGCAGACGGAGACCGGCGGCATCATGATCTCCCCGCTGCCGGGCGTCACGAGCACCAAGCCGGGCTCGGCCATGACCCCGCTGCCGGGCATCTCGGCGGACGTCGTGGACGACCAGGCGGAGTCGGTGCCGGACGGTGGCGGCGGCTTCCTGGTGCTGCGCGAGCCGTGGCCGTCGATGCTGCGCACGATCTGGGGTGACGACCAGCGCTTCATCGACACGTACTGGTCGCGCTTCGGCAAGGGCGCCGGCACGGGCGACGAGTGGATCTACTTCGCGGGCGACGGCGCCAAGAAGGACGAGGACGGCGCGCTCTGGCTGCTCGGCCGGGTCGACGACGTGATGCTGGTGTCCGGGCACAACATCTCCACCACCGAGGTGGAGTCGGCCCTGGTGTCGCACCCGTCGGTGGCCGAGGCGGCGGTCGTGGGCGCGACCGACCCGACGACCGGCCAGGCCATCGTCGCGTTCACGATCCCGCGCGGCAATGTGGACACCGCCGGCGACGCGGGCGAGAAGCTCATCCAGGATCTGCGCAACCACGTGGCGAAGAAGCTAGGCCCGATCGCGAAGCCGCGGCAGATCATGCTCGTCGCCGAACTGCCCAAGACCCGATCCGGCAAGATCATGCGGCGGTTGCTGCGCGACGTGGCCGAGAACCGGTCGCTGGGCGACGTCACGACGCTGCAGGACTCGACCGTGATGGACCTGATCTCGTCGGGCATGCAGGGGTCCAAGTCCGAAGACTGAGATAATCGTCTATGAATGGCGGCAGATCTGCGATCGTAGGGATCTGCCGCCGTTTCATGGCTACGGTCCATTTTCGACCTTTTGCCGGTTCTTGCATTATGCAAGATCCATAATGCGTAACCATCGCCGAACAATTCGTGTCACCCCTTCCGACGCATCGGTGTAGTTGCATACGTTCACCTGAGCCTCGAATCCGGGGCGGTTCACCGCCGTCGCTGCACGACAGCGCGCGGTCATGCCAACGGAGGTAAACGTAGTGCGCAAGGTGGTCGTGGGACTGCTCGGCGCCGCGATGGCGACCAGTGTCGGGATGATGCTCCCGAACGGCGCCCTCGCTGCACCGCCGGTCGATCCAGCGCCGGTGGCCAAGACCGGTGCGGCACCATTGGACGATCTGCCCAACCCGCTGGAGGAGAAGCGTCGCGCCCTCCGCCAGGAGGCCGTCGCCGACGTCGTCAGCGGCAAGGCGAAGCCGATCAAGCGGAACGGCAGCACGGTCGTCAAGGTCGGCCGCACCCAGGGTTCCGGCGTGACCAACCGCAAGGTTGCCAAGTCCGGCACCGACCAGTATGTCGAGCTCGGCCGCGAGCGGACCGACCGGATCTTCGTGATCCTGGCCGAGTTCGGCGACCAGCGGCACCCCAGCTACCCCGACGTGGACAGCGACCCGGCGACGCCCGGGCCCACCACGTTCAACGGCCCGCTGCACAACAAGATCCCCGCGCCCAACCGCTCGGTGGACAACTCGACGGTGTGGCAGCCGGACTACAACGCCGAGCACTACCGTGACCTGTACTTCGGTGAGGGCGCGGGCAAGGAGTCGGTGAAGACCTACTTCGAGACCCAGTCGTCCGGGCGCTACAGCGTCGACGGCGAGGTCACCGACTGGGTCAAGGTCAACTACAACGAGGCCCGGTACGGCCGCGACTTCTGCGGCAGCCACGTCTGCAACAACACCTGGGCGCTGGTCCGGGACGCCGCCAACCAGTGGGTGGCGGACCAGAAGGCGGCCGGGCGTACGGACGCGCAGGTAGCCGCGGACATGAAGTCGTTCGACCAGTACGACCGGTACGACTTCGACAACGACGGCGACTTCAACGAGCCCGACGGCTACATCGACCACTTCCAGATCGTCCACGCCGGCGGCGACCAGGCCGACGGTGACCCGCAGCAGGGCGAGGACGCCATCTGGAGCCACCGCTGGTACGCGTACGGCACCGACCAGGGCCGCACCGGTCCGTCGAACAACCTGCTCGGCGGCACCCAGATCGGCAACACCGGCATCTGGATCGGCGACTACACCATCCAGCCGGAGAACGGCGGCCTGAGCGTCTTCGTGCACGAGTACACGCACGACCTGGGCCTGCCGGACGACTACGACACCTCGGGCCGGGGCGACAACAACAACGAGCACTGGACCCTGATGGCCCAGAGCCGGCTCAGCGCGGCGGGCGACCAGGCCATCGGCACCCGCCCCGGCGACCTCGGCGCGTGGAACAAGCTGCAGCTCGGCTGGTTCGACTACGAGACCGTCGTGGCCGGTCAGCAGAAGACGCTGAACCTCGGTCCGCAGGAGTACAACACCGACAAGGCGCAGGGCGTCGTGGTGGTGCTGCCGGACAAGGAGGTCACCACCGATCTGGGCGCTCCGTTCGCCGGTGAGGGCCAGTTCTTCTCGGGCAACGCCGACGACCTGAACAACTCGCTGTCGCACGACATCGACCTGACCGGCAAGACCACCGCGGCGGTCACGCTCAAGGGCCGGTACGACATCGAGCAGGACTACGACTACCTGTACTTCGAGGCGTCGACGGACAACGGGGCCACCTGGACCCGCCTGGACGGCACGCAGAACGGCGCGCCGCTGCCCCGCGACGCCAGCAACACCCCCGCGCTGACCGGCAGCACCGGCGGCGAGTGGGCGGACATCGCGGTGCCGCTGAACGCGTACGCCGGCAAGAAGATCACCTTCCGCCTGCACTACCTCACCGACGGTGGCGTGGCCGAGGGCGGCTTCTTCGGTGACGACCTCACCATCACGGCGGACGGCGCGACCGTGCTGGCCGACGGTGCCGAGGGCGACACCACGTGGACGATGGACGGCTTCTCGATCGTCGGGGCCACCTCGACCGAGGAGTTCGACAACTTCTACATCGCCGGGCACCGCAGCTACGTGTCGTACGACCAGTACCTCAAGACCGGCCCGTACTTCTTCGGCTACCTGCCGACGCTGCCGGACAAGGTGGACCACTACTCCTACCAGGAGGGTCTGCTGGTCTCGTACTGGGACACGTCGCAGGTCGACAACAACACCAACGTGCACCCGGGCACGGGCCGCAACCTGATCATCGACGCGCACCCGGCGCCGTTCTACAACCTGGAGGGGCTGCCGTGGCGGGCCCGCATCCAGGTGTACGACGCCCCGTTCAGCCTCAAGAAGGCCGATTCGTTCACGCTGCACATCAACGGCAAGCCCAGCTACATCCGGGGCCAGGCCGCGCAGCCGCTGTTCGACGACACCAAGAAGTACTTCTACGACGAGCTGCCGAACCAGGGCGTCAAGCTCCCGGCCGTCGGCGTGAAGATCAAGGTTGTCGACGTGAACGGCACCTCGATGAAGGTCCGCATCAGCTGAACCGGACATAACGGCGGCGCCCGGGATTTGTCCCGGGCGCCGCTCTTTGTTTTCGCATAAAGAATTGATCCCGGGGACTTCCACGCATCTCTCTTTTTGCATACGTTCACCTAGGCCCCGAATCCGGGGCGTCTGCACGCCGAGCCGCTGCACGACAGCGTTTCGGGCACGTCGACGGAGGTACGTAGTGCGCAAAGTAGTCGTGGGACTACTCGGCGCCGCGATGGTGACCGGTGTCGGGATCTCACTCCCCACCGTGGCCCAGGCGGCGCCCCCGGTGGAGCCGACACCGGCGGCCAGCAAGCGGGCCGCGATGGACGACCTCCCCAACCCGGTCGAGGACAAGCGCCGCGAGCTGCGCCAGGAAGCCATCAACGGCGTCCTGAAGGGCGACATCAAGACGCAGCGACGCGGCGGCAGCACCGTTGCGAAGATCGGCAAGACCCGTGGCGGCGGCCTGAACGACCGCACTGTCAAGGCGTCCGGCCAGGACCAGTACGTCGAGCTCAGCAACGAGCGCACCGACAAGATCTTCGTGATCCTGGCGGAGTTCGGTAACCAGCGGCACCCGAACTACCCGGACGTCGACAGCGACCCGGACACCCCCGGCCCCACGACCTTCGAGGGCCCGCTGCACAACAAGATCCCGCAGCCGGACCGCTCCAAGGACAACACCACGGTCTGGCAGCCGGACTACAACAAGAAGCACTACGAGGACCTGTACTTCGGCAAGGGCAAGAACGTCGAGTCGCTGAAGACCTACTACGAGACGCAGTCGTCCGGGCGCTACAGCGTCGAGGGCGAGGTCTCCGACTGGGTCAAGGTGCCGTACAACGAAGCCCGTTACGGCCGCGACTGCGACGTCAACGGCCTCTGCACCGACACCAACGCCTGGGCGCTCATCACGGACGCCGTGAACAAGTGGGTCGCCGAGCGCAAGGCCGCCGGTCGCACCGACGCGCAGATCGCCGCCGAGGTCAAGCAGTTCGACCAGTGGGACCGCAACGACTACGACGGTGACGGCGACTTCAACGAGTCCGACGGCTACATCGACCACTTCCAGATCGTCCACGCCGGCGGCGACCAGTCCGACGGCGACCCGCAGCAGGGTGAGGACGCCATCTGGGCGCACCGCTGGAACGCGTACCTGAACACGGTCGGCAGCGACGGCCCCTCGTACAACAAGTACGGCGGCCAGCAGATCGGCAACACCGGTGTCTGGATCTCCGACTACACCATGCAGCCGGAGAACGGCGGCCTGAGCGTGTTCGCGCACGAGTACGGCCACGACCTCGGTCTGCCGGACGACTACGACACCAGCGGCGGCCTGAACAACAACAGCGAGTTCTGGACGCTCATGGCGCAGAGCCGTCTCTCCGGCGCGGGCGAGCCCCTCGGTTCGCGCCCGGGTGACATCGGCGCCTGGAACAAGCTGCAGCTCGGCTGGCTGGACTACGAGACCGTCGTCGCGGGTCAGAAGAAGACCCTGAACCTCGGCCCGCAGGAGTACAACACCGCCAAGGCGCAGGGCGTCGTCGTGGTGCTGCCGGACAAGGAGGTCACCACCGACCTCGGCGCCCCGTTCGCGGGCACCAAGCAGTACTTCTCCGGCAACGACGACGGGCTCAACACCTCGCTGAGCACGACGGTCGACCTGACCGGCGCGACCTCGGGCGCGTTCGACCTCAAGGGCCGCTACTCGATCGAAGAGGGCTACGACTACCTCTACGTCGAGGTATCGCAGGACAACGGCGCCAACTGGACCGCGGTCAACGGCACCGTGGGCGGCACGCCGTTCGGCACCGACGGCGGCAACCCGGGCCGTCCGGCGATCACCGGCACCAGCGGTGGCGCCTGGAAGGACATCCACGTCCCGCTGGACGCGTACGCCGGCAAGAAGGTGCAGGTCCGCCTGCACTACCTGACCGACGGTGGCGTCTCCAAGGGCGGCTTCTTCGGCGACGACCTCACCATCAAGGTGAACAACACCGTCGTCTCCACCGACGGCGCCGAGGGCACCCCGGCGTGGACGCTCGGCGGCTTCACCGTCGTCGGCGCGAGCACCACCGCGGACTACGACAACTTCTACATCGCGGGCAACCGCAGCTACGTGTCGTACGACAAGTACCTGAAGACCGGCCCGTACAACTTCGGCTGGCCGGCCAAACCGGACTGGGCGGAGCACTTCGCCTACCAGCAGGGCCTGCTGATCTCGTACAACGACCAGTCGGTGGCGGACAACAACGTCAACGAGCACCCCGGCTCCGGTCGTAACCTGATCATCGACAGCCACCCGGCGCCGTTCTACAACCTCGAGGGCCAGCCCTGGCGGGCCCGGATCCAGCTGTACGACGCCCCGTTCAGCCTGAAGAAGGCCGACTCCTTCACGCTGCACGTCAACGGCAAGGCCAGCTACATCCGGGGTCAGGCCGCGCAGCCGACCTTCGACGACACCAAGAAGTACTTCTACGACGAGATCCCGTGGGCCGGCGTCAAGCTCCCCGCGGTCGGCGTGAAGATCAAGGTGCTGTCGCAGAACGGCACCTCGATGAAGATCCGCATCTCCTGATCCACCGCACCGTCCGACGCCCGGGGGCCCCGCGCCCCCGGGCGTCACCCTTTCCGCCACCGGAGCGGAACCACCCACGCTCAACCCGGGTCAAAATCTCATGAACCTTTTCCGTACGGCCACAGCAACGTCCCTGGTCGTCGTGTTCCTGTCCGCCTGCTCATCCACCCCGGCCGAGGACACCGGCATCTCCGTGCCCTCCTCGCCCAGCGCCTCCCCGTCCACCGCCCCCGCATCCCCCTCAGTAGCGCCCAGCGCCTCCCCCAGCGCCGCCCCCACCGGCCCGTTCAACTCGGTTCCCACGGGGCCGCCTCCCGGCGCGAAACGGCCCAGCGGCATCCCCAAGACCCCCACGGACGTCGTACGCAGCCCCGGATGGACCGAGGGCTGGGTCACCCGGGGCGGCACCGGGCCCTGCTACGGGCTCGTGGACATCGACGGCAAGCCGTACGCGGTCTACTCCGACGCGGGCACCGCGCTGAAGAAGGGCGAGTACCTCCGGGTCCGCCTCACCCCGGCCCGGCTGCGCATCGACTGCGGCTCGGGTACGCCGGTGCAGATGCTGGCCGTGGAGCACGTGCGCTGACCGGCGCGGCCCGGGATGGCCCGGTGCCCGTACCCTGGTGCGCATGACTTCGCAGGTGGACGAGGCGTGCGTGCTCACGGAGGGTCCCTGGACCCACCGTTTCGTCGGCGCCAACGGCAGCCGCTTCCACGTCGTCGAGGCGGGCACCGGACCCCTCGTGCTCCTGCTGCACGGCTTCCCCGAGCACTGGTGGGCCTGGCACGACGTCATGACCCGGCTCGCCGACGCGGGTTTCCGGGCGGTCGCCATGGACCTGCGCGGGTACGGCGCCAGCGACAAGCCGCCCCGCGGCTACGACGGCTACACCATGGCCGCCGACGTGACCGGCCTGATCCGGGCCCTCGGCGAACGCTCAGCGATGATCGTCGGTACGGGCGCCGGCGGCATGATCGGCTGGACGGCTGCGGCGTTCCACCCCAAGATGGTCAGCCGCCTGGTCGTGCTCGGCGCGGCGCACCCGCTGCGCCTGCGGGCGGCCCTCTTCGCCGACCCGCGGGGTCAGATCGCCGCGACGGCCCCGACGCTGAAGTTCCAGGTCCCCCGCTACGAGCACGTCCTCACCCGGGACGACGCCGCCCTCGTCGGCGAGCTGATCGAGCGCTGGAGCGGTCCCCAGTGGACGCAGACGCCGGAATACCGCGATTACGTCGCGCGATGCCGGGAAGCCATGCAGATCCCGCAGGCGGCGTTCTGCGCGCTGGAGGCGTACCGCTGGGTGTTCCGGTCGGCGTTGCGGCTGCAGGGCTACCGCTTCGTGAAACTCATGCAGCGGCCGCTGACCACCCCGACCCTGCAGATGCACGGCGCGCTGGACACAGCCGTCCTGCCCCGCACCGCCCAGGGTTCGGGCCGGTACGTCATCGCCCCGTACGAGTGGCGCCTCATCGAGGACGCCGGCCACTTCCTCCACCTGGAGGCGCCGGACGTGGTGACGGGCGAGATCCTGCGCTGGCTCAAGGCCTGATCCGCGGGCTCAGGCCGGCGCTCAGACCCGGTGTTCGTAGAGCTCGGAGACCTCGTGGGCCGGCGCCCAGCCCTGGTACACCCCGAAGTCGAACTCCTCCAGCTCCAGCGACCGGGCGATCGGGGCACGGCCGCCCGTGTACTCCAGCCGCAGCCAGTTGTCGGCCTCGGCGAGCACGATGAACGGCTGCCCCCGCCACGAGCATGTCGTCCGCACGTACACAAGGTCGCCGTACTCGCCGGGCTTGAGCACCCGCACGAACCGACCCGGCCGGACCTCCTCGAACCCGTCGCCGGGCTCGGGCGAATAGACCCGCACGTTCTCCCCGTCGGGCGCGGCGTCGTACTCGCGCCCGTGCCAGGTCACGACGTACCCGTCACGCATCGGCCTCTCCCACCTTGCGCCACATCGGAGCGTCGGCGTCGAAGACCGCGACGATCCGCTCGGCCCCGCTCCCGTCGAGGCGCCACAGCTGGGCACCGTGCGGCAGCCGCACACTGTCCACCTTGAACTCGGCGATCACGTCCTTGCCCTCGCCGGGGGCGAACCCGTTGCCCCGGAACGGCGGCCGCTCGATCACCCAGCCGTCCATGGCCCGCAGCGCCTGCTCGCTCTGCCCGCCGTACGGGATGCGGTAGAGGCTGGGCCGGTAAGCCGGCCAGCGGAGCACGTACGCCTCCTTGGCATCGCCCTGATAGGGCGACCCGTCGTAGAGCAGGCCGAGCGCCGCATAGAGCTCGCCCGGCACCCGCAGATGCTCGACCTCGGCGGCCCGGTGCACGAACCCGGCAACCCGGTCGTACCCGCGCTCCAGGTAGAAGTCGATCTGCTCCACCGGCACGGTCTTCTGCATCATCGTGGGCCGCACATCGGTCTCATGCGCCCGCTGCGGCAACGCCTTCGGACTGTCCGCCTGCACCTCGACGGGATCGCCACCGAGCCCCGCCTCGATCGCCCAGTTCGCCAGCGCGATGACCTGCGGTCCCGGGTACCGCGCGCCCACGGCACTGCCCGGGTTCACGGCGAAGGACCAGGCCGGATCGGGCCAGTTGCGGATCAGATCGACGAACCGGACCGCAACCGTACGGGCCGGCTCGAGGTAATGCTCACCCAGCCGGTCCCGGCTCGTGAAGACGACGAGATACCGCTCCCCGTCCACCTCCTCGGTACGGAACGCAAACCCGGACTCCCCGGGCGAACTTCCCGGCCGCGATTGCGGGCCCACCGGCACGAGCACCGTGGCGAGCAGCAGAGTGGAGAGGAACGAGTCGGTGCTGTGGTCGATCGTGGCCTGGTAGAGGTCGCGCTCGGTCTCGTTCGCCGGGATGAAATCGTCCTCATCCACCTCCGGCCCGCCGGCCCGAGTCGGCCAACCACCCGCAGTGGAGGCGCTGAGGTCGATGCGCGCGGTGGCGTCGAGCCCGGCCTGCTCGTACCTCGAGGCCGGCGCGGCAGCCGGTTCGTCCGCGGGGTCAGGGCGGTCGGCGATCGGGGTGGGAGAACGCCGAGGGAGGCCCATGCCGGTCGCGCCGTCGGGTGCCTGCGTTTCTGCGGGGTGGCCGGCTGCTTCCGCCGGCGTGCTGCCTGCCGGACGGGTCGCGCTGTCCGGCGCCGAGGGGCCGGCCAGGCCTGTCGCGCCGGCCGGACCTGTCGGGCGGTGGTCCGCCCCCTGGTCCGCCGGCAAGCCCGTCGGCTGGCCCGCCGATGTCGGTGGGAGGGAGGGGCGGGTAGCCGGGGCGGGCACGATCGGGCCGCTCGAACGGGTCGCACTGCCCGAGCGGTTCGCGTCGCCCGCACGGATCGAATCGCCCACGCGGCCGGCATCGCCTACGCGGCCCGCATCGCCCGGGCGGCCCGCATCGCCCACGCGGTTCGCTCCACCCGCGCCTGGGATGACCGGGGGCGCGATGCTGGGCTTCGGAGCGGCGGTGGACGTCTGGCCGGACGCGAGGTTCCGCGCGGTCTGATCCGCGGCAAGGTTGGTGGAAGACGGCGCCTCGCCCTGGGCCGGACCGTCCGACGGCGTGGCACCGGCCTCGCCCCTCGCGGCCAGCGCCTGCGCGGCAGCCGCCATGGAGGACGGCCGCTCGGACGGAGGAGTCACCTGACGGCGCGGCAGCTGCGGACCCGCACCGGCCTGAGCTGCGGCTCCGGCCTGAGTGGCAGCTCCCGGCTGGGCGCCGGCACCGGCCTGCTCGGCGGCTTCTGCCTGGGCGCCGGCACCGGCCTGAGAGGCAGCTCCGGGGGCAGCTCCAGCCTGGGCGGCGGCCTCGGCTTGCTCGGCGGGCGTGAGGTGGCTGGGTAGCGGCGGCGTCTGCGCCATCGGCGTACGCGTCGGAAGCGGACCGTTTGGCCGCTGCAACGCAGGCAGAGCTTCGTCGCCGCCGGTCTCGTTGCCGTCCGCCTTTGTGCTCCCCGGTGCCGCGCCGGCTGTCGCCGTGGCGGCCGCCGTCGGAACGACCGACGTCGGGCCGGTTGTCGCCGGGCCGGTTGTCGCCGGGGCGGCTGTCGTCGGGGCGGCCGCGCGGCTGCCCAGGGCGTCGAGGGCGCTGCCACCAGCGGGCGGCGGTGTCGTACCCGACCTGCTGGCCAGCGCGTCCAACGCACTCCCCGGCGGTACCGCCGAGGGCGGAGTCGCGGGTCGAACGGCGCCCCCGGCGAAAGCCGCAGGAGGGGTGGCCGTCCCACCGGGATCCTGCTGAGGTGCGCGCCCACCGCCGGTCGCGAAACCGCTGAAACTGGACGTGTCCCCCACACCACCCATGCCGGGTGGTGTCGCCGGGACCCGGGACGGCAGCCCGCTGGGCAGAACCGCTCCCGGCGTACGGACCGGAAGCCCGCCGGGACCGACCGGACCGGCGGCGGACGACCCGGGCTGACCGGGTGCGGGCGGGGTGGAACCGGAAGCGGGCTGCTGACCAGGCCCGAATCCGACGGCCCCCGCGGCGACAGCCCCGGGCGCCGAGGCTCCAGGACCGTTCGAGGCCGGCGCGCTCAGACGGTTGCCGACCGATGCGGGACCGCCCGAGACCTGCCCAGCCGTCACCTGCCCAGCGGACATCTGACCCGACATGTGGCCGGCGGACATGGGACCGGCAGGCATATGAGCGGCGGGCACCGGGCCACCGGACACCGGATCGCCGGACAGGTGGCCGCCAGGTACCGAACCGACATTCGCCGAACCACCGGACACCGGGCCGCCGGACAGGTGACCGCCGGACACCGGGCCGCCCGACCCCGGCGAGGCATATCCCTGCGCCGCGGCCGCGTTGGCCGCCATGGCCGCCGCCTGCAGGTCCTTGAGCCGGCCGGTGCTCTGCCGCGCCGGTCCGCGCGTGGGGAGCCGCAGATCACCGCGGCTCAGCTGGGCGACGAACCAGGCCGGCAGGTAACCCTCGATCGGGAGGCCGGGGTTGACCGCCAGCCACCATTCGAGGTTCGGCCAGGTCTCGGCCAGTTCGGCGTACGGCACGCGCCGCGCGGAACCCGTGTAGTCGGACAGGCAGGCCTGCAGCGCCGACGGGGACGTGAAGGCCAGCACGTGCGTACGGCCGCCGGTGCTCCACGTGCCCCACCCCAGCGGCTCGAGGCCGGCCAGAGCGTCCGCGGAGACGGGCAGCAGCAGGTCGACGCCGGCGAGAATGCGGAAGTAGGACTCCTGATCATCGGTGCGCAGGGCGTTGCGCATCGCGACTTCGGCGTCCGTAGCCGGTTCCCACTCGGTCACGTCCACCTCTCCCTTCGCGGCGAACGGGCCACCTCAACGCGTACAACCTACAAGGTCAGGCCACGATCACAATGGGCGGCTGCGTGGATACAGCCAACCAGGCAAACAACCGCCGCAACGGTCGCGCAGAGAGACGGTTCCGTAACTCCAGGTAGCGAAAGGACGGGCTCACGTACACCCGGATCCGCACTTCCGAGAAGATGGAAACGGCCGGGCCACCCCGGGAAGGGCAACCCGACCGCACCGTACGGATCAGTGGGTGAAACGCTTCTCGGCGTTGCTCTCCGTCGTCGCGTAGTCCTGCGCCGACTGGTCCACCGCGATCTTGATGTCGCGGAGGATGTTCTTCAGGTCGGTGGACGCGGTGGTCCACTTGTGCTGACGCTGGGCGTACGCATCCTGCGCCTTGCCCTCCCACGTCGCGACCAGCGGGCGAGCGTCGGCCTCGAGCTGGCTGAGCTGGTTCTCGAGCTCGTTCACAGCCTTCTGGATGTCGGCGCCGGCCTGGGCCAGGGCACCGAAGTTCACGCGCAGCAAACCGTCGTTCATCGGTTGATCCTCCCCCGCCGTCAGTTCTCGAGCGGCAGGTCGTAGCCGCCGCCACCGGACTTGGTCACCGCGCTGGCGGCCGAGCTGTCGGTGCTGTCGTAGCTGACGCCCGAGGTCCGGATCGCCTCGGCGGTGTCCGCCAGAGCCCGGTTGAGCTGGGCCAGGTCACGCTGGTACTGGTGCTTGACCGAGCCGAACGCCCTGCCGCCGTGACCGACCCATGCCGTCTGGAGCACCGAGAGCTCCGACATGAGCTTGTTCAGCATCGCGGTCAAGTTGTTGTTGACCTGGTCGAACTTCGCGGCGGTCTGGGCCATCACCGCGGCTTCTGTCTGCGTCTGGGCCACCCCGGACGTCACCCCGCTTCCTCTGTCGTCTGTCTCGCGCCGGATCCTGCACGGAGCCGAATCCTGTCCGGATCGACTGCATCGACCACCGGCACATTGACGTGGCCATCAGGTTAGTCCCTCCGGCGATGCCGTGGGGGGCACCCCTGAGCAGCCGATCGTCCGTTCCAATTGCCGAACGTAGCGGGACGGACGCAGTCACGGTATCCCGATCGGTCAACCTGTGGATATCGATGTCCCGTCATCCACAGGCGCCCCCCGCCGCCCGGCGGGGGGCCATACGATGGGCCCGCAACAGAGGTCGACCGAAAGGCGGGCAGGGTGACGGCAGAGGTGGCGAGCGACCGCAGCTTCCCGGAGCTCGGGGGCGCGGATCAACGCCTGCCCAAGGTACGCACCCAGCATGTCCGATCTGGACGGATGTTCGGTATTCGCACCAGTCAGCTCGTCAGCACTCAGGTGGCCGCCGTGGCCTTACTGATAGGCGCGATCAACGGACCGTTGGCGCTCGGCGGCGCGGTGTTCGTGGCGGTCGTGCTGCTGGCGATCACGTGGCTGCGGCTGCGGGGCCGATGGGCCTTCGAGTGGCTCGGCACGGCGATGCGCTTCGCCGGCCGTCGTCACCTCGTCTCCGTCAGCAGCGCGCCTACTGCACTGCTCGAGTTCGTCGCGCCCGGGTCGCAGGTCGACCAGATCGAGCTCGCCGGCGACCCCGCCGCCCTCATCGTCGACGCCCAGGGCATGACGGCGGTGCTCGAACTGGGCGATCCGACGGCACTGCTGGCCGAGGAGGGCGGGTCCTTCCCGTCGCCCGTCGGGCTGCTGCCACCGGCAGGCTCCGAGCACCCACCGTGCCGCATTCAGCTTCTGCTCACGGGCGCCCCCGCTCCCTCACTGCGCGCGGGCGGCGGCACTCCGGCCAACTCGTACCGTCAATTGACGGAAGGCCGGCTGCTCGGCCACAGCCGATCCCTTCTGTCCGTGCGGATCCTGCGCGCCGAGGGCTGGACGGAGGAGGACCTGCGACGCGCCCTGTCCGGGCTGGTCCGCAAGCTCGTACGCCGTCTCGCACCGACCGCGGTCCGTCCGCTCGGCGAGGCCGCTGCCCTGCGCGTGATCGCGGAGCTCGCCCACGACGACGGCGTCGGCGCCGCCCAGGAGAACTGGCCGGGGCTGCAGGTCGGCGGCATGACCCAAGCGACGTTCCGGCTGGCCCGCTGGCCCGACCTGCGGATCGAGACGGCGCGGCGCATCGTCGCGCGGATGCTTGCGCTCCCGGCGGCGGCGACGACCGTTGCGCTGGGCGCGGGGCCCCGATCCGCCACGGGTACGGACACAGCGCTCGACCTGACCATCCGCCTTGCCGCCCCGGACGCCGCCGCGCTGTCCTTCGCCACCCAGACGCTGCGCAAACTGCTCGCCGCCGAGCGGGCCACCGTACGCCGCCTGGACGGTGAGCACCTCGACGGGCTGACCGCCACCCTGCCCCTCGGCATCCCCACCGCCCCGGCGATACCGGGCCATGCGAGCGCCGAGGCCACCCGCGTCGACCAGCTCGACAACCTCGACCTGCCCATCGGCAACGCGGGCCTGATGGTGGGCAGCAATCGCCGCGGCGAGCCGGTCATCGCGCGATTCTTCCGCCCCGAACAGACCCGGGCGCTCCTGGTCGGCGGAGTGCGCTGCGCCCAGCTGATGTGCCTGCGAGCCATGGCCCTCGGCGCCCGCGTCGTGGTGCAGACCGCCCGCCCCCAAGCCTGGGAACCCTTCGTACGCGGCGCCGCCGTCCCGGGCGAATCCATCGCGGTGATCCCACCGGGCCGCGCGGTCGAGATCCCGCCGGGCTCGGCCCTGCATCCCCTCCTCGTCGTGGTGGACATCGGCCCGGTCGGCGCCGACAACCGCCCCGGCGCCGGCTGGCAGGCCACAATGGTCATCCGAGACGACTTCAGCCCCGCGGACGCGGACGTGGCCTCCCGCGCAGACCTCCTCCTGGTCCAGCCACTACGCGCCGAGGAAGCCCAACTCGTCGGCGCGGCCCTCGGCCTGGGCGAGACGGCCAAGTGGCTCACCCAGATCCGCCCGGACATGATCGGCGTCATCAACCGCCGAGCAGTCCGCTGGGCGGCGCTCTCCCAAACCCCCATCGAGGCCCAACTCATCGGCCCACCCGCCCGCGGCTGACCCGCCCGCCCACCGCACCTGTCCCACCCGCCCGGCCAACTCGCCTGTCCCAGCCGCCCTGCCAACGCGCCTGGCCAACGCGCCTGTTCCGGACGGCCGGCCAACGCCGCTGCCTGTCTCGCGCAGAGCGCGGAGCCCGACGAACAGCGCCGCTGCCAGCCGACAGCGCCTGCCCAAAGCCCGCCCCGCACGAGTCGGAAACGGTTACCGCCGCTGCCAGCCGACGGCGCCTGCCCCACGCCCGGCCCGCGCGAGCCGGAAACGGTCAGCGCCGCCGCCGACCGACAGCGCCTGCCCAACGCCCGACCCGCACCAGCGCGAAACGCCCAGCACCGCCCCAACCGACAACGCCGCACGCCCTGGACCGCACGCAGCGCCCGGTCCAGCGCGCCACCCCGCAACGCAGCGCCCAGCCGCCAGATCCCCAGGCCAGCGGGCCGCACACGCCCACGACCGGCCGGCGAGCGACTATCCACCACCTCATCAGCGACTTTCGATAAGTCTCTTTCTTCACCTGATGGCAACAAGATCGCGGAGTGTTGCTGATGTTGGTGGCCCGGGCGTGGCACCATCCGGTGCCATGGGCATCATCATCCGGCTGGCGATCACCGCGGTCTCGCTGTGGATCGCCACTCTGGTCATCGACGGGATCCGGCTCACGACCGATTCGGCGCCGGGTAAGGCCGGCACGCTGGTCGCCGTCGCCGTCATCTTCGGGATCGTCAATGCGGTGCTGCGGCCGGTCATCAAGACGATCGGCTGCGGGCTGTACGTGTTGACGCTCGGCCTCATCTCGCTGATCGTCAACGGACTGCTGTTCCTGCTGACGAGCTGGATCGCCGGGCAGTTCGACCTGCCGTTCCACGTCGACGACTTCTGGCCGAGCGCGGTCCTCGGGGCCCTCCTGGTCGGCATCGTCAGCTGGCTGCTCAACATGCTGGTCCCTGACGGCGACGACGACTGACGCCCGCTGCACAAACGGACGCCACCACAGGCCGCCGGCACGAAGCCGGCACGAAGCCGGCGCGAAGCCGCCGGCACGGACGACGGCAGCGCCGGCGCGCGAACATCAGCCGGGCCGGCCCCAGCCACGCAGACGCCGGGCCGGCCCCGGACGTCCAGAAGCCGGTCACCGCGAGCCCACGGGGCCCCGAACGCTCAGCGACCGGCCACCCGAGCGCCCGGGCCGCCCAACGCACCCGCCGGAACCCGGCCGGGCGGCCCGCACGCGCCCGGTGACGTTCGACATATGCAAGGACCCACCCCCCAACCACCACTTACGGTGACCTCATGGGTGAGGAACGGCGTGGGTATCTGTACGGGCTGGCCGCGTACGCGATGTGGGGCTTCTTCCCCATCTACTTCAAGCTGCTCAAGCCCTCTCCCCCGCTCGAGATCCTCGCCCACCGCATCATCTGGTCCGTCCTGTTCATCAGCCTCCTGCTCGCCGCCATGCGGAACTGGCGCTTCCTCGGCCGGCTGATCCGGGACCGCCGGCTTCTCGGCGGCGTCTCCCTGGCCGGCCTGCTGATCGGTGTGAACTGGGCGACGTACATCGTCGGCGTCAACTCTTCCCGGGTTGTCGAGACCGCGCTCGGGTACTTCATCACGCCGCTCGTTGTCGTCCTGCTCGGTGTGACCGTCCAGCGCGAGCGGCTGCGGCGGTGGCAGTGGGTGGCCGTCGGGATCGGTGCGCTGGCTGTCGGCGTGCTGACCGTCGACTACGGGCATCTGCCGTACATCGCTCTGGTGCTGGCCGCGAGCTTCGGGTCGTACAGTCTGGTCAAGAAGCGGTTGTCGCTGCCGCCGGCGGAGGGGTTGTTCGTCGAGTCCGCCGTGCTGGCCCTGCCCACGCTGGCCTATCTAGGCTGGTTGAACGCCGACGGCGGGGCCGAGTTCGGACATGTGTCGACGGCCCACACCGTGCTGATGGTGCTGGCCGGCGTGGCGACCGCCGTACCGTTGCTGCTTTTCGCCGCTGCGGCCAACCGGGTGCCGCTCGTGGGTCTCGGCATTCTTCAGTATGTGGCGCCGATTCTGCAGCTGGCGTGTGGTGTTCTGCTGTTCCACGAGCCGATGCCCGCCGCGCGGCTCGCCGGTTTCGGCCTGGTGTGGGTCGCGCTGATCATCTTCACCGTCGACGGGATCCGGGGGTCGCGGATCAGGGCCCGGGACGGTGCGAGGCGGACGGGGACCGACCCCGCGGCCGCCACCGCGGAGCCGGCCTCCGCCCTGCCGCCACGCTGACAGCCCAAGGGGCGGGCCGTCAGGGGACGTCGTAGGCGAGCAGCGTCCGCCCGTCGTTGCGCACGAGCGCCAGGCGGGACAGCATCCCGTCGGTGAAGTGCGTGACGCCGGACATGCTGAACTCCTTGCCCGGCGAGGCGATCCAGGAGCCCAGCTGTTCGCTCTCGCGGTCCGGGCCGTACGCCATCAGGCGGATCGTGTACGGCTCGGAGTTCTCGTTCCCCCGGTTGTACGCGCACAGCAGGTTGACCTTCGTGCCGCCCGGCGCCCCGGCGAGGGAGATCTGCGCGGAGACGGGCACCTGCTCGTTGTCGGGGGTCATCGCGACGGCCGGGCCCGGGATCGCCGGATCGGGGGCGCCGCCGCGGCCCATCCAGAAGACGGCGCCGATGCCGGCGACCAGCGCGAGGCAGGCCGCGGCGAGGGCGGTGCCGAGCACGCGCCAGCGCAGCCGTTTGCGTTCCTCGCGGCGGGTGGACTGGGCAGCCGTGACCAGGTCCGGCATAGCGGGTCGGCGGTGCTGCGGACGCTGCCCGGCGGTGAAGTCGGGTTCCAGCAGCCGCTCGAAGTCGGCCGGGTCGAGGCGGCCGAGCAGGCCGGGGAGCACCGCGATGTCGGCGACCGCCTCGCGGCAGAAGGAGCAGGTCGCGAGGTGCCGTTCGTACGCGGCCCGTTCCGCGGGTGACAGGGCGCCGAGGACGTACGCGCCGTCGTCGTGTTCGTGGTCGCACCTCATCCCGTCACCCCCATCTCGTCCAGGGCCATGCGCAGAGAGCGCAAGGCGTAGTGCGTACGTGACTTGACCGTGCCCGGCGGGACGCCGAGCCGGGCGGCCGCCTCCGCGACCGAGCGGCCCTGGTAGAAGCATTCGACCAGGACCTCGCGGTGGCTCCGGGAGAGCCGTCCCAGCGCTTCCGCGACCGTCCAGGCCTCCACCGCCCGGTCCGCCTCGTCCGCGCTGGGCGGAGGCTCGGGAATCATGTCCGTGACCACCTCGCCGACCCGTACCGACCGCCGCCGCCAGGCGTCGATCGCCAGGTTGCGCGCGGTGGTGAACAGCCATGACCGCACCGTGCCCCGCTCGAGGTCCAGCGACTCCGGATGTCGCCAGGCCCGCAGCAGGGTCTCCTGCACGAGGTCCTCGGCCCGCTGGCGGTCGCCCCCGGAGAGGCGTACCGCGTGTGCGAACAGGGCGTCCCCGTGCTCGTCCTGCAACGCGCGCAGCAGCTCGGCGTCCTGATCCTTCAAGCCGGCCGACCTCCCTCGCGCGTTCCACCCTCAACTACGGGCGCGCGGGCCGGCGGGTTCAAACAGGTCAGGCAGTGGCGGCGTCACCCGTGGACAGCGCCTCCGCGACGCTGCGGGCGGCCGAGGTCAGCTTGGCGCGGACCACCCGTGCGGACGTGAGCATCTCGGCGGCCGGCAGCGCGCAGGCGAGGACGAGCCGGCGTTCCATGTCGCGGTCGGTGATGACGTTGACGGCGGCGCAGGCAAGGCCCTGGCGGAACTGGCCCATCTCGAGCTGCATGCCGCGGCGCTCCCCGGCGGCCAGGTCGGCCTCGAGCGCCTCGGGGGTGGTCAGCGTGGCGGGCGTGAACGCGCGCATGCCCCAGTCGCGCAGGTATCGGGCGCGCTGGTCGGCGGTGAGCGTGGCGAGCAGGGCCTTGCCGAGAGCGGTGGCGTGGCCGCCCTCGTCGAAGCCGGGGACCATGTCGTCCATGAACGGCGAGCGCGCGCCCTCGGCGGAGGCGGTGACGGCTATCCGGCCCCCGACGAACCGGCCGAGGTAGTGGCTGTACCCCGTCTCGACGGCGGCGCGGCGCAGCGCCTCACCGACGGACGGCGGGCCCCGGAACGCGGAGACCAGCTCGCGGTACCGGTCCGCGATCTCGAGGCCGACGATGTACGTGCCGTCCTCCCGCCTGATGACGTATCCCTCGTACGCCAGCGTGCGGACAAGGTGGTACGTCGTGGCGACAGTCAGCTCGCACCGTCGAGCGATCTGTTTCACGGTGAGTCCGCGCGGGGCCCGACCTACCGACTCGAGCACGCGCAGGGCACGTGACACGCTCCGGATGAGATCTGACGGCTCCGCCAGGGGGTCGCGCACAGCTACCTCCGACGCCGGGGACTTACACCATATGAATAATCTTCCCCGGACGGAATGCCTGAAGCGTGTCGACCGCGACGAATCTCTACCGCACGTATGGCTGCTGACACTCAGCGTTCACGAATGACGCTTTCCCCGGACCATGGTCATCGCTGCGTGCACGACCGTTCACCAGCGGAAACGAATGCGCCTTACCACGATCAACGTCAAAGTTACGCACCGGCCGGAGTCAGAACCGGAAATTCCATTGTGGAGATGTCAGCTGGTCCGGTCGGCAATGGAATCGCAGAGCGCCTCCATCGCCCGGCGGGGTGACCCGTCGGGCAGCGGCGCGAGGCAGGCGCGTGCCTCCTCCGCGTAACCGCGGACGGTCTCCCGGGCGCGCTTCATCGCCGCGGACTCGCGCAGCAGGCCGAGCGCCTCGGCGTGCAGGGCATCGTCGACGAGCGGTCCGGAGGCCAGCAGCTCCCGCAGGCGCACCGCCGAGGCATCGGTGTCGTCGCCGGCGAGCGCGTACAGCACCGGGAGCGTCGGGACGCCCTCGCGCAGGTCGGTGCCCGGCGTCTTGCCGGACTGCACCGACTCGGACGCGATGTCGAGCAGGTCGTCGGAGAGCTGGAACGCGACGCCGATCGTCTCGCCGTACCCCGCGAGGGCCGCGACGTGCTCGGGCTTCGCACCGGAGAAGAGGCCACCGAAGCGGGCCGAGGTCGCGAACAGCGACGCGGTCTTCTCGGCGATCACGTGCAGGTAGTGGTCGATCGGGTCGCCGCCACGCGCACCGACCGTCTCGGCGATCTGGCCGTGCACCAGCCGGGAGAAGGTCTGGGCCTGCAGCCGGACCGCCTCCGTGCCGAGGGAGGCCGCGAGGTCCGCGGCCCGCGCGAACAGGTAGTCGCCGACCAGGATCGCCACGGAGTTGCCCCAGCGCGCGTTGGCGCTGGGCGCCCCGCGCCGCACGGTGGCCTCGTCCATGACGTCGTCGTGGTAGAGCGTGGCCAGGTGGGTGAGCTCCACAACCAGGGCGGCCGGCACGATCTCAGGCCGCGAAGGGTCGCCGAACTGCGCGCCCAGGGCCACGACGAGCGGCCGGGTCCGCTTGCCGCCCGCGTCCATCAGGTGCCGGGCGGCCTCCGCGATGAGCGGGTCGGCGCTGGCGACGTTCTTGCGCAACTCGTCTTCCACCACGGCGAGCGTGGCGGAGACCGACGCGTCGACCGCGGGGTCGAGGCCGAGCCACGTCAGCGCGCTGTCAGCAGTCACGCTTTCACGATGCCATACGGGATTTCCCGCGGGCGCCCCAGGGGTCGATCTTCCAAGATCAAAATTCTTCGAGGGTACGGACACCGTTCCGGCGGGACCGGCGCACCGGGCGCGCATAGTGGCTGGTCACGCTTCTGCCGCCGGCGCCGGGCGGGACTGCCGGGTGCCGGCGCACGAAAAAGCCCCGGCCATCGGCCGGGGCTTTTCTCGCCATATGACAGTTATCTGACGAACTGCGCGGCGTCGTTGGTGAGATCCAGCAGTGGGGCAGGGATCACACCCAGCGCGAACGTGGCGATGACCCCGATGGCCAGCGCGGCGGACGTCAGGAAGCCCGGGATCGACACCGTCGGCGTGCTCTCGCCCGGCTCCTGCAGCCACATCATCACGATCACCCGCAGGTACGGGAACGCCAGCACCATGCTCGTGATCACACCGACGATCACCAGCCAGGTCTGCCCGCCGTCGATCGCCGCCCCGAACACCGCGAACTTGCTGGTGAAGCCGCTGGTGAGCGGGATGCCGGCGAAGGCCAGCAGGATGAACGAGAAGACCCCGGCCAGCAGCGGGCTCTTGCGGCCCAGCCCGGCCCAGCGGGACAGGTGCGTGGCCTCGCCCTCGGCGTCGCGGACCAGCGAGACGATGCCGAACGCGGCCAGCACCGAGAAGCCGTACGCGACCAGGTAGAACATCGTGCTGGCCAGGCCCTCCTTGTTGAGCGCGAGCACGCCCACCAGCAGGTACCCCGCGTTCGCGATCGACGAGTACGCCAGGAGCCGCTTCATGTCGGTCTGGGTGACCGCCAGCACGGCGCCGATCAGCATCGTCAGGATCGCGATGACGCCCAGGACCGGCTGGAAGTCCCAGCGCACGCCCTCGAACGCCACGTACAGCACGCGCAGGAGCGCGCCGAACGCCGCCACCTTGGTGCAGGCTGCCATCAGCGCCGTGATCGGCGTCGGGGCGCCCTGGTAGACGTCCGGCGTCCACACGTGGAACGGCGCGGCCGCGCTCTTGAAGAGCAGGCCGATGGCGACGAGCGCCAGACCGGCGTAGAGCAGCACCTCGCTGCGGTTCGGGTCGGCCACCGCATTGTGGATGGCGGCCAGGTCGACGCCGCCGCTGTAGCCGTACAGCAGCGCCACACCGAACAGGAAGAACGCCGAGGCGTACGAGCCCAGCAGGAAGTACTTCAGGGCCGCTTCCTGGCTCAGCAGGCGGCGCCGGCGGGCCAGGGCGCACAGCAGGTACAGCGGCAGCGACAGCACCTCGAGCGCGACGAACATCGTCAGCAGGTCGTTCGCCGACACGAACAGCAGCATGCCGCCGAGCGAGAAGATCGTCAGCGGGTACACCTCGGTCGCTCCGGGCTGGCTGCCGGCCTGCCGCAGGTCCTTCTGCGAGCCGACGGTGACGGCGGCCTGCGAGACGAACGCGCCGCCCGCCTCGACGGTGCGCTCACCGATCAGCAGCAGCGAGACGAGCCCGAGCATCAAGATCGAGCCCTGCAGGAACAGCGTCGGCCCGTCGATGGCGACGGCGCCGCCGATCGTGACGATCCGGGTGTTGCGCTCGATGATGACGGTGACCAGCGCGGCCACCGTCGCCAGCAGCGCGAGCCCGAGCTGGAAGCCGTGCCGCCGGGCCTTGGGCAGAAGCGCCTCGAAGAGCACGCCCAGGCAGGCCGCCCCCAGGAGGATCAACATCGGCGCGAGCGCGCCGTAGTCGATGTCGGGCAGTTTGAGGTCTTGCATGGCTACCGCGCCACCTTCCCGTTCGCGACCGCCGTCGGCGCCGGATCGGTCTTTCCGACGTCCTGCATGGTCGCCTGGACCGCCGGGTTGATCACATCGGTGACCGGCTTCGGGTAGAAGCCGAGGAGCAGCAGCAGGAGCACCAGCGGCGCGACGACGAGCTTCTCGCGCAGCGTGATGTCCTTGTGCATGGCCGGCACGTCGTTCAGCGCCGGGTTGAGCGTGCCCTGCGTCGTGCGCTGGAACATCCACAGCACGTACGCGGCGGCGAGGATGATGCCGGCCGTCGCGATGACCGCGTAGACCTTGTGCGTCGCGAACGTGCCGATCAGCACCAGGAACTCGCTGACGAACGGCGCCGTACCGGGCAGGGCCAGCGAGGCGAGGCCGGCGAAGAACAGCACGCCGGCCAGCACCGGGACGAGCTTGCCGGCGCCGCCGAAGTCGCTCACCAGGGCCGAGCCGCGGCGGGCCACGAACATGCCCACGACCAGGAACAGCAGGCCGGTGGCGAGGCCGTGGTTGACCATGTAGAGCACCGAGCCGGTGCCCGCCTGGGTGGTGAAGGCGAAGATGCCGATGCCGATGAAGCCGAAATGCGCGATCGACGTGTACGACACCAGCCGCTTGAGGTCGTTCTGACCGACCGCCAGCAGCGCCGCGTAGATGATGCCGATGACACCCAGCACCAGCGCCGCCGGCGCGAACCAGCGCGACGCCTCCGGGAACAGCGGGAGGCAGTAGCGCAGGATGCCGAAGGTGCCGACCTTGTCCAGCACGCCGACGAGCAGCGCCGCCGCGGGCGCCGGGGCGGCACCACCGGCGTCGGGCAGCCAGGTGTGAAACGGGAAGAACGGCGCCTTGACCGCGAACGCGATGAAGAAGCCGAGGAACAGCCAGCGGGCGGTGTTCGTCTCGAAGGCCGCCGAGGCGTCCTTCAGGTTCGCCCAGTCGAACGTGTGCCCGCCGACGACCCAGAGGCCGATCACGGCGGCCAGCATGAACAGGCCGCCGACCAGCGAGTAGAGGAAGAACTTCACCGCGGCGTACTGGCGGCGCTGGCCGCCGTACGAGCCGATGATGAAGTACATCGGCACGAGCATGACCTCGAAGAACACGTAGAACAGGAACACGTCGGCGGCCGCGAAGACGCCGATCATCGTGCACTCGAGGGTGAGCAGCAGCGCGAAGTACGTCGGCACCGACCGCTTGGTCTCGTCGATGTCGTTCCACGAGGCCAGGATCACCAGCGGTACGAGCACCGCGATCAGCACGAGCATGACCAGCGCGATGCCGTCCGCGGCGAACGTGAACCGCGCGTCCCAGGTGGGGATCCACTGG
Source organism: Nucisporomicrobium flavum (assembly GCF_016464385.1). Lineage (GTDB taxonomy): Bacteria > Actinomycetota > Actinomycetes > Mycobacteriales > Micromonosporaceae > Actinoplanes > Actinoplanes flavus_A. The sequence goes on from NZ_JADMLH010000005.1 coordinate 342,531, forward strand.
TACGACTCGCGGAACTGGAACCGGTCGCCGCCGACCTGGAACGCCACCCACATGACGATGCTCAGCACGAGCACCACCAGCGACCACGCCAGCGCGACGGTCTTCGCGAGACCGCCCTTGCTGCGCGGGATGAAGGCCACCACTGCCGCGCCCACCAGCGGGAGCAACGTCAGGATGGACAGGAACGGGAAGTCCTTCATTACGCCAACCACCCCAGCTGGATCGCGAGGAACGCGCCGACGACCAGCACGGCGCCGGTGAGCATGGACAACGCGTACGAGCGGACGAAGCCCGACTGGAGCCGGCGCAGGCGCCCGGAGCTCCCGCCGACGGTGGCCGCGAGGCCGTTGACCACGCCGTCGATGCCCCTGTTGTCGAGGTAGACCAGGGCGCGGGTCAGGTAGATGCCCGGCCGCTCGAACACCGCCTCGTTGAACGCGTCGGTGTACAGGTTGCGACGGGCGGCGCGGACCAGCACGCCGGCCGGCTGCTCCTGCTCGGCCGTACCGTTGCGGAACAGGGCCCAGGCGAGGCCGGCGCCGAGCAGCGTCACGACGATGCTCAGCGTGGTGAGCAGCCAGTGCGCGAGCACCGGGGTCGCCTCGGCCTCCTCCTGGCGGAAGACCGGCTCCAGCCAGTCCGGCACCGAGGTGGACATCAGCCAGCCTGCGGCGATCGAGCCGACCGCCAGCAGCATCAGCGGCACGGTCATGATGAGCGGCGACTCGTGCGGCTCGTGGATGTCCTCGGTCCAGCGCTTCGGACCGTGGAACGTCAGCACGAACAGGCGCGTCATGTAGAACGCGGTGAGCCCGGCACCGAGCAGCGCGGCGAGGCCGTACAGCCAGGCGGTCCAGCCCTCGCGCTCGAACGCTGCCACGATGATCGGCTCCTTGGAGAAGAAGCCGGACAGCGGCGGGATGCCGATGATCGCGAGCCAGCCGGTCATGAAGGTGAGCCAGGTCCACTTCATGTACTTGCTCAGCCCGCCGAAGCGCCGGATGTCGACCTGGTCGTGCATGCCGTGCATGACCGAGCCGGCGCCGAGGAACATGTTCGCCTTGAAGAAGCCGTGCGCCAGCAGATGGATGATCGCCAGCGCGTACGCCGCCCCGCCGAGCCCGACGCCGAGGAACATGTAGCCGATCTGGCTGACCGTCGACCAGGCGAGCACGCGCTTGATGTCGTCCTTCGCCGCGCCGATGATGCAGCCCATCAGCAGGGTGATCGCGCCGACGGTGACCACGACGGTCTGCAGCGTCTCGTTCGCCGTGAAGATCGCGTGCGAGCGGGCGATCAGGTAGACGCCGGCGGTGACCATCGTCGCGGCGTGGATGAGGGCCGAGACCGGGGTCGGGCCCTCCATCGCGTCCGGGAGCCAGGCCTGCAGCGGGAACTGACCGGACTTACCGGCCGCACCGAGCAGCAGCAGGATGCCCATGACCAGCACGGTCCCGCCGGAGAGCGTGGAGACGCCGTTGAACACCCCGTCGTACTGGGTGGTGCCCAGCGTGGCGAACATCAGGAAGATGCCGATGGCAAGGCCGGCGTCGCCGACCCGGTTCATCAGGAACGCCTTCTTGCCCGCGGTCGCCGCGGACGGCCGGGTGTACCAGAACGAGATCAGCAGGTACGACGCGAGACCCACGCCCTCCCAGCCGAAGTACAGCATCACGTAGTTGTTGCCGAGGACCAGCAGGAGCATGGCCGCGACGAAGAGGTTGAAGTACGCGAAGAACTTCCGCCGCCCCGGGTCGTGCTCCATGTAGCCCACCGCGTACAGGTGGATGAGCGACCCGACGCCGGTGATCAGCAGGACGAAGACGCCGGACAGCGGGTCGAAGAGCAGCCCGAAGTCGACTTTCAGCCCGCCGACGGTGATGAAGTCCCACAGGCTCTGCTGGGCGGAGCGCGCCTCCGCCTCCAGCCCGCGCAGGCTGAGGAACATCGACAGGCCGAGGACGAAAGTAGCGGCGACCGCCAGCACGCCGAGCCAGTGGCCCCACTTGTCGGCCCGCTTGCCGAGCAGCAGCAGCACCGTCGCGCTGGCGAGCGGAATGGCGACGAGCAGCCAGATTCCGCTCAAGAGCCCCGTCGCGTGGGCATACTCCACTGTCTGTTCCACGTGAAGGCCCCTTTAGTACTTGAGGAGGTTGGCGTCGTCGACGCTCGCCGAGCGTCGCGTCCGGAAGATCGACATGATGATGGCGAGCCCGACCACGACCTCGGCCGCCGCGACCACCATCACGAAGAACGAGATGATCTGGCCGTCGAGCGTGCCGTTGATGCGGCTGAAGGTCACCAGCGCGAGGTTCGCCGCGTTCAGCATCAGCTCGATGCACATGAACAGGACGATCGCGTTGCGGCGGACGAGCACCCCGGCGGCGCCGATGGTGAACAGGATCGCCGCCAGGACGAGGTAGTAGTCAGGAGTCACTTGTCCGTCCCCTTGGGTGCGGCCTCGGTCGCGGTGAGTTCCCGTACCGGCAGGATCGGCGAGATGCTGCGGTCCGAGCCCTTGCCGTCGGGCAGCTTCGCCGGCGCGGCCACCGACATGGTGTTGGCGTACACGCCCGGGCCCGGCTTCGCACCGGGGTAGTTGCCGGGGCGGAAGCGCTCCTTCATCCGGGCGACCTGGTCCATGACCTCGCCCTTGGCCCGCTCGACGTGCGCGAGCACCATCGCGCCGACCGCCGCCGTGATGAGCAGCGCCGACGTGACCTCGAAGGCGAAGACGTACTTGGTGAACAGCAGCCGGGCGATGCCGGGCACGTTGCCGGCCGCGTTCGCCTCGGCCAGCCCGGCCACCGCCGTGTCGCCGAGCGAGCGGGCCAGGCCGGCCGCCAGCAGCACGCCGAAGCCGGCGCCCAGCAGGATCGCCGCGACGCGCTGGCCGCGCAGGGTCTCGATGAGCGAGTCCGAGGCGTCCCGGCCGACCAGCATCAGCACGAAGAGGAACAGCATCATGATCGCGCCGGTGTAGACGATGATCTGGACCGCGCCGAGGAAGGGCGCGGAGTTGACCACGTACAGGAAGCCCAGGCAGAGCATCGTGACGACGAGCCACAGGGCGGAGTGCACCGCGTTGCGGGCGAGCACCATGCCCAGGCCGCCGATCACGGCCAGCGTCCCGAGGATCCAGAACGCCCACGCCTCCCCGGTGGAGACCTGAGCGGCGGCCTCCGCCGCGTACGACATCATCATCGCTTCACCTCTGCGGGCTGGTCAGCGGCGTCCTCGCGGCGCAGCGTGCCCGCCGTCTCGGCCCGGGCGCCCGGCTCACCGGCGGTCGACGCGTCCCGGGTGCCGGAGTCCGACCAGGGAGCCCGCTCGGCGCCGGCCGACGTGCCGGGGTTGGTCAGCGCGCCGACGTAGTAGTCCTTGTCGGTGTCGCCCAGCCGCATCGGGTGCGGCGGCTGCTCCATGCCGGGCAGCAGCGGGGCCAGGAGCTCCTTCTTGGTGAAGATGAGGTCCTGGCGGCTGTCGCGGGCCAGCTCGTACTCGTTGCTCATGGTCAGCGAACGGGTCGGGCAGGCCTCGATGCAGAGCCCGCAGAAGATGCAGCGGGCGTAGTTGATCTGGTAGATGCTGGCGTACCGCTCACCCGGGGAGAAGCGCATCTCGTCGGTGTTGTCGCCACCCTCGACGTAGATCGCGTCCGCCGGGCAGGCCCAGGCGCACAGCTCGCAGCCGATGCACTTCTCGAGGCCGTCCGGGTGCCGGTTGAGGATGTGCCGCCCGTGGTAGCGCGGCGCCGGCTTGGGCGGCGTGAACGGGTAGTCGGTCGTGATGACCTTGCGGAACATGTGCGCGAAGGTCACCCCGAAGCCCTTGAACGAGCCCGTGAACGTTCCCACGTCACACCTCCTTGTCTGACGTGTCGTCGTCCGGGTCGGTGGTCGTGCCGCCGACCGTGGCGGGCTGGCGCTCGGCCACCGCGCGGCGGGCGCGCGGGCTGGGCGGCACCTGCAGGTCGATGGGCGGGACCGGGAAGCTGCCCGGCGGGCGGGCGGCGAGCTGTTCCTCGATCGAACGCTCCCGCGGCTTCTTGCTCGCCGGCCAGAGCAGGGCGATGCCGAGCACCACCACCGCCGCGACGACGTAGACCAGGTACCGCGCGCCGCCGTCGATCCGGTCGTTGGTGACCCGGACGCCGGCCAGGAAGAGGATCCAGACCAGGTTGACCGGGATCAGGACCTTCCAGCCGAAGCGCATGAACTGGTCGTAGCGCATCCGGGGCAGCGTGGCCCGCAGCCAGATGAAGCCGAAGAGCAGGATCAGGACCTTCACCAGCCACCAGAGCAGCGGCCACCAGCCGGAGTTGGCGCCCGCCCAGAACGTGGTGATCGGCGCGGGTGCCCGCCAGCCGCCGAGGAACAGCGTGGTGGCGAACGCCGAGACGGTGATCATGTTGATGTACTCGGCGAGGAAGAACATCGCGAACTTGAACGACGAGTACTCGGTGTGGAAGCCGCCGACCAGCTCGGACTCCGCCTCGGGCAGGTCGAACGGGGCCCGGTTGGTCTCACCGACCGCCGCGATGCAGTAGATGATGAAGCTCGGCAGCAGCAGGACCGCGTACCAGCTCGGGGCGGTGGGGTTCCAGCCGAGGATGTCGACGCTCGACTCCCCGTTGCCCGCCTGCGCCTTGATGATCTGCGAGGTGGACATCGTGCCGGCCGTCATGAACACCGCCACGATGGACAGGCCCATCGCGACCTCGTACGAGATCATCTGCGCGCTCGACCGCAGGCCGCCCAGCAGCGGGTACGTCGAACCCGACGCCCAGCCGGCGAGCACGACGCCGTAGACGCTCATCGAGGAGCAGGCGAGCAGCACCAGCACCGAGACCGGCACGTCGGTGAGCTGCAGCGCGGTCTTGTGCCCGAAGATCGACACGACCGGCCCGAACGGGATCACCGAGAACGCGGTGAACGCGCAGGTCGCCGAGATCACCGGGGCGATGAAGTACACCGCCCGGTCGGCCGTCTTCGGGATGATCTCCTCTTTGAACGGCAGCTTGAGGCCGTCGGTGAGGCTCTGCAGCCAGCCCTTCGGACCGACCTGGTTGGGGCCCGGCCGGACCGCCATCCGGGCCACGACCTTGCGCTCATAGTTGATCGTGAAGAGCGTCAGCAGCAGCAGGACGACGAAGACGCCCAGCAGCTTGATCAGCGTGATCCACCAGACGTCGTTCTCGAACGTCTGCAGCGTCGGATCCTGCGCCGCTCCGAGAATCACTGTGTTCATCAGTTCACCCCTTGGGCGAGGACCGGGCCCGGCTTGCCGGCGCTGAGCCGGACCACCGCACCCGAGGTGACGCCCAGGCTGCGACGCACGGTCGAGCCCGGCGAGTTCGTGGGCAGCCACACGACCCGCGGGGGCAGGTCGGCGATCTCCGCCGGCAGCGTGAGCGCGCCGCGGTCGGTGCCGACCGTGACGGCGTCGCCGTCGGCCACGCCGAGCGCCTCGGCGAGGTCCTTGCCGAGCCGCACCACCGGCTTGCGGGCCGTGCCGGCCAGCACCTCGTCGCCGTCGAGCAGCGCGCCGAGGTCGAGCAGCTGGTGCCAGGTGGCGAGGACCGCCTCCTGCGCGCCCGGCTCCGGCAGGCTCGCCGGAGCCACCGTGGGCAGCGCCGGCCGCTCGGACCGGCTCGCCGGCATCGCGCCCAGCTCACGCCGGATGGCGGTGACGTCACCCGTGCCCAGCGAGAAGTCCATGGACGCCGCGATGGCCTCCAGCACCCGGCCGTCGGTCATCGCGCCGGTCGGCAGCACGGCCTCGAAGGTCCGCAGGCGGCCCTCCCAGTCCATGAACGTGCCGGCCTTCTCCGGCGCCGGCGCGATCGGCAGGACCACGTCGGCGCGCCGGGTCACGGCGCTCTGCCGCAGCTCGACGCTGACCAGGAACGGCACCGCGTCCAGGGCCTGCTCGGCCAGGCGCGGGTCGGCGAGGTCGGCCGGGTCGACGCCGGCGACCAGCAGGGCGCCGAGCGAACCGTCCGCGGCGGCCGCGATGATCGCGTCCGTGTCCCGGCCCGCGGCGGCGGGCAGGGCACCCGCGTCCACGTCCCAGGCGGCGGCCAGCTCGGCCCGCGCCGCCGCGTCGGCGACCGGGCGGCCGCCGGGCAGCAGGTTGGGCAGGCAGCCCGCGTCCACCGCGCCGCGGTCACCCGCGCGCCGCGGCACCCAGGCGAGCCGGGCGCCGGTCCGGGCGGCAAGCGCGGCCGCGGCGGACAGGCCACCGGGAACGCTCGCGAGCCGCTCGCCGACGAACAGCAGCGAACCGGGCGCGCTGAGCGCGGCGGCCACCGTGGCGTCGCCGGCCAGCAGGCGCGCCTCGTCGCCGGGAACGGCCGGGACCAGCGCCGCACCGAGCTTCTCGAAGCCGCGGCTGAGGAACGGCGCGACCGCCGTGACCTTCAGCCGCTTCTTGCCGTGGGCCTTACGCAGGCGCAGGAACAGGATCGGGCACTCCTCCTCGGGCTCCAGCCCGACGATGAGCGCCGACGGCGCTGTCTCGATGTCCTCGTACGTGACGTCGGTGACCCCGGCGACCGAGGCGGCCAGGAACTCCGCCTCCTCCGCCGAGTGCGGCCGGGCCCGGAAGTCGATGTCGTTCGTGCCGAGGGCCACCCGGGCGAACTTCGCGTACGCGTACGCGTCCTCGACGGTGAGCCGGCCGCCGGTGAGCACGCCGACACCCTTGCCCTTCGCCGCCGCCAGGCCCTCGGCCGCCACGACGAGCGCCTCGGACCAGGAGGCCTCACGCAGCTCGCCGCTGTCGGCGTCGCGGACCATCGGGGTGGTGATGCGGTCGTACCCGGTGGTGTAGCGGAAGCCCCACCGGCCCTTGTCGCAGTTCCACTCTTCGTTCACCGCAGGGTCGTCGCCGGCGAGGCGGCGCAGCACCTTGCCGCGGCGGTGGTCGGCCCGCATCGCGCAGCCGGCCGCGCAGTGCTCGCACGTCGTCGGCGTGGAGACCAGGTCGAACGGGCGGGCGCGGAACCTGTACTGCTCGCCGGTCAGCGCGCCCACCGGGCAGATCTGGATCGTGTTGCCGGAGAAGTACGAGTTGAAGGCGACGTCACCCTCGCCCTCGCCCACCTGGCCGTCACCGGTGCCCGTGCCGCCGAAGAAGTCGTCGCGGTACACGTTGATCTGCTCGCCGGACGAGCGGTCCATCAGGTCGATGAACTTGTCGCCGGCGATCTCCTCGGAGAACCGGGTGCACCGCTGGCAGAGGATGCACCGCTCGCGGTCCAGCAGCACCTGGCTGGAGATGTGGATCGGCTTCTCGTACTCGCGCTTGTGCTCGTGGAACCGCGTGTCGGGGCGACCGCTCGACATCGCCTGGTTCTGCAGCGGGCACTCGCCGCCCTTGTCGCAGGTCGGGCAGTCGAGCGGGTGGTTGATCAGCAGCATCTCCATGATGCCGGCCTGCGCCTTGGCGGCGACCGGGGAGCTGAGCTGAGTCTTGACGATCATGCCCTCGGCGACCGTCTGGGTGCAGGAGGCGACCGGCTTGCGCTGGCCCTCCACCTCCACCAGGCACTGCCGGCAGGCGCCGGCCGGGGCCAGCAGCGGGTGGTCGCAGAACCGCGGGATGGCGATGCCCATCCGCTCGGCGACCCGGATGACCAGCTCGCCCTTCTCAGCGGTGACTTCGACACCGTCGATGGTGAGGGAGACGGTGTCCGTCTTCTTGGCGACGTCGGTCATCAGTGCGCTCCTACCAGGGCCTTCTCGGACAGCCGCGGAGCGGTCCGGCCCTCGATGTAGTCCAGGTAGTCCTGCCGGAACCACTTCAGCGTGGAGACGACCGGGGTGGCCGCGCCGTCGCCGAGGCCGCAGAACGACCGGCCGAAGATGTTGTCCGCCGTGTCCTGCAAGGTGTCCAGGTCCTGGTAGGTGCCCTGACCGGAGAGGATCCGACGGTACGTGCGCACCATCCAGTAGTTGCCCTCACGGCACGGGGTGCACTTGCCACAGGACTCGTGGTGGTAGAACTCCAGCCAGCGCCAGGTCGCGTACACCGGGCAGTCCTGGTCGGAGAAGATCTGCATCGCCGTGGTGCCCAGGATCGAGCCCGCGGCCGCGACGCCCTCGAAGTCCATCGGGGTGTCGATGTGCTCGGCGGTGAGCAGCGGCGTCGACGAGCCGCCCGGCGTCCAGAACTTCAGGTTGTGGCCCGGCTTCATGCCGCCCGCGAGCTCGATCAGCTCGCGCAGGGTGATGCCGAGGCCGCACTCGTACTGGCCCGGGTTGGCGATGCGGCCCGAGAGCGAGTAGATCATCGGGCCGGACGACTTCTCCGTGCCCATGCTCTTCCACCAGTCCGCGCCGCCCAGCACGATGTACGGCACCGAGGCGATGGTGCCCACGTTGTTGACGACGGTGGGGCTGGCGTACAGGCCGGCGACCGCGGGGAACGGCGGGCGCAGCCGGGGCTGGCCGCGGAAGCCCTCGAGGGAGTCCAGCAGGGCCGTCTCCTCGCCGCAGATGTACGCACCCGCGCCGCTGTGCACGACGAGGTCCAGGTCGAACCCGGAACCGAGGATGTTCTCGCCCAGGTAGCCCTTGGCGTACGCCTCCTTGACCGCGTTGCGCAGCCGGCGGGCGGCGTGCACGGCCTCGCCGCGGATGTAGATGTACGCCCGGCTCGCGCGGATCGCGTACGAGGCGATGATCGCGCCCTCGATCAGCGAGTGCGGGTCGTACGTCATCAGCGGCAGGTCCTTGCAGGTGCCCGGCTCGCCCTCGTCGGCGTTGATGACGAGGTAGTGCGGCTTGCCGTCGCCCTGCGGGATGAAGCCCCACTTGAGTCCGGTCGGGAAGCCGGCGCCGCCGCGGCCGCGCAGGCCCGAGTCCTTGACGAGCTGGATCAGGTCGTCGGGGTGTACGTCCAGCGCCTTGCGGACCGCGGCGTAGCCGTCGAGCCGCTCGTACACGTCGATCTTCCAGGCGTCCGGCGACAGCCAGCGCTTGGTCAGGACGGGGGTGAGCTTCTGGAGCACCTCGCGCCGTGGCTGGGTCACTTCTTCTCCTCGCTGCCGCGCTGAGCGTTCTGCCAGCCCGGGTTCTCCGTGGCGGGCGACTGCTCCCTGTGCGCTGCGGTGCTCTCGCTGACGATGCTCTCGCCGCGCTCGCTGTCACCCGCGGGCTTGCCGTCGCCGGCAGTGGCGTTCTTCGCCGCCCCCGCAGCCTCGGTGCTGGTGGTCGGCACGCTCGTGACGTCGGTCTGCGCCGGGTCGGGCGTCGGCGTGGACGCGTCAGGGTTGCGGGCCTCCGCCGCGCGTACCTCCGGGTCCTTGACGTCGCCGGCCTTGACCGGCGCGCCCGCCTTGCGGTGCTCGACCGCGTGCTCGGCCTTGTCGACGACCGCCGCAGCCGCGGACTTGACCGCGCCCGCCGCCTTCTTCGCGACGCTGGCGATCTTGCCCTCGTGCTTGGCCGGCGGCTGCGCACCGGCCGGGGCCGGGTCCTTGACCGCCTTGGCCGACTCGTCGCGCGCCGGCTTGGTCGTCGCGATCGGGGTGTCGATGTCGAAGTTCGCCACCGCGACCCCGTGCTGCTGGGCCAGCGTGACCCCGCGCAGGGTGGGCGCGCCGGCGACGCCGTCGGCCACCGCGCCCTCGCGCTCGTCGGCGAAGCCGGCGAGCTGCAGCTGCATCTCCTTGAGCGTGCAGATCCGGGCGCCGCGGCTGGGCGTCGGCCGTTCGCCGGTGCGCAGCTGCTCGGCCAGGGTCACCGCCGCCTCGGGCGTGGCCTCGTCGATGGCGAAGTCGTAGTTGACCGTCACCACCGGGGCGTAGTCGCAGGCCGCCAGGCACTCGGCGTGCTCCAGCGTGATCTTGCCGTCGGCGGTGGTCTCGTCGTGGCCGACGCCGAGGTGCTCGGCGAGGCCGTCGTAGACCTCCTGCCCGCCCAGGACGTTGCACAGCGTGTTGGTGCAGACGCTGATCAGGTAGTCACCGGTCGGGCGGCGCTTGTACATCGTGTAGAAGGTCGCCACCGCGCCGACCTGGGCCTTGTTGATGCCCAGGATCTCGGCGCAGAACGCGACGCCGTCGGGGCTGACGTGCCCCTCCACCGTCTGCACGAGGTGCAGCAGCGGCAGCAGCGCGGAGCGCTCCCGGCCCACCGGGTAGCGGGCGATGATCTCGCGCGCGGGCTCCAGGAGCTTCTCCGCGAGCGGCGCGGCCGCCGGGGAGAACTCAACCGTGGTATCGGACATCTATCGGTCACACCCACCCATCACCGGGTCCAGGGACGCGCCGCCGGCGATCACGTCGGCCAGCAGAGCGCCTTCGGCCATCGCGGAGATGGCCTGGAGGTTCACGAAGCTCGGGTCGCGGTAGTGCACCCGGTACGGGTGCGTGCCACCGTCGGACACCGCGTGCACGCCGAGCTCGCCGCGCGGGTGCTCGATGCCGACGTAGACCTGCCCCGGCGGGACCCGGAAGCCCTCGGTCACGAGCTTGAAGTGGTGGATCAGCGACTCCATCGACTGACCCATGATCTTGGCGACGTGCTCGAGCGAGTTGCCGAGCCCGTCGACGCCCAGCGCAAGCTGCGCCGGCCAGGCGATCTTCTTGTCCTCGATCCAGATCGGACCGGGGCGCAGCCGGTCGAGCGCCTGCTCGACGATCTTCAGCGACTCGCGGATCTCGGCGACCCGGACCAGGTAGCGGCCCCATACGTCGGCCGTCGTGGCGGTCGGGACGTCGAACTCGTACGTCTCGTAGCCGCAGTACGGCATGGTCTTGCGCAGGTCCCAGGCGAGGCCCGCGGCGCGCAGGACCGGTCCGGTGGTGCCCAGTGCCATGCAGCCGGTGACGTCGAGGACTGCGACACCCTGCGTACGCTCCTGCCAGATGACCTGGCCGGAGAGCATGTCCTCGTACTCCTTGAGCTTCTTCGGCATGTAGACGAGGAAGTCGCGGATCTTCTTGACGGCCGACTCGGGCAGGTCCTGCGAGAGGCCGCCCGGGCGGATGAAGCCGTTGTTCATCCGCAGGCCGGAGGTCTCCTCGAAGATGTCGAGGATGTACTCGCGCTCGCGGAAGCCGTACAGCATCATCGAGATCGCGCCGAGCTCCATGCCGGTCGTCGCCAGCCACACCAGGTGCGAGGCGATCCGCTGAAGCTCCATGAACATGACCCGGATCGTGTTCGTCCGCTCGGTGATCTGGTCGGTGACGCCGAGCAGCTTCTCCACGGCGAGGCAGTAACCGGCCTCGTTGAACATGTTGGACAGGTAGTCCATGCGGGTCACGAACGTGACGCCCTGGGTCCAGTTGCGGTACTCGAGGTTCTTCTCGATGCCGGTGTGCAGGTAGCCCACGACGGGACGGCACTCGGTCACCGTTTCACCCTCGAGCTCCAGCACGAGGCGCAGCACGCCGTGCGTGGACGGGTGCTGCGGGCCCATGTTGACGACGATCTTCTCGTTGCTGAGCGGATCGACGCTGCTGGTGACGGAGTCCCAGTCGCCGCCGGTGACCGTGAAGACGCGGCCCTCGGTGGTCTCTCGTTCGGTGGCGTAGCCGGACTGTGTCATTGGTAGACCCTCCGCTGGTCAGGAGGCGGAATCTCGGCGCCCTTGTACTCGACGGGAATGCCGCCGAGCGGGTAGTCCTTGCGTTGCGGGTGCCCCTCCCAGTCGTCCGGCATGAGGATCCGGGTCAGGTTGGGGTGGCCGTCGAAGACGACGCCGAACATGTCGTAGATCTCCCGCTCCTGCCAGTCGGCGGTCGGGTAGACCGAGGTCACGCTGGGCAGGCTCTGCCCGACGGCGACCGCGGCCTCCAGGCGCACGCGGCGGCGGTACGTCATGGAGGTCAGCTGGTACGCGACGTGCAGCCGGCGCTCGTCACTGCCCAGGTAGTCGACGCCGTCGACCGACGAGCACAGCTCGAAGCGCAGCGACTCGTCGTCGCGCATGATCTGGCAGACCTCGGCGATCCGCTCCGGCGCGATGTGCAGGGTGAGCTCGCCACGGTCGACGACCACCTTCTCGACGGCGTCGGCGAAGCCCGGGTAGGCCTCCTCCAGCGCGTCGTACACCTCGTCGAAGTAGCCGCCGAACGGCCGCGGGCTGTCCACCGTGGTCGGGCGCCGACGGGCCAGGCCGCCGAAGCCGGAGACGTCGCCGGTGCCCTTGACGCCGAACATGCCCTTCGCCGGGCTCGGCGGGGTCTGCGCCGGGGCGTCGAGGTTGGCGCCCACCGGCTGCGTCGCCGGCACGCCGCCGTCGCTCTCGGAATGCGTCGTCACTTGCCACCCTCCCGAAGGTGCGGCTGCAGCTTCATCCAGTTCTCGATGCGCAGCTGCTCCTCACGGCCTTCCTTGACCGCCTGGGTCCACTCCGCGCGCCGCACCTTGTCCACGCGGTACGACGACGGCATCGCGCCCGGGGCGACGACCGGAACGTCGCCGCGCTCCTGACGGGCCTCGAGCATCTTGCGGCCGTTCGGGCCGAGCGGCTGGGCCATGACCTTCTCGCGCATCTTGAGGATCGCGTCGATCAGCATCTCGGGCCGCGGCGGGCAGCCGGGCAGGTAGATGTCGACCGGCACGATGTGGTCGACGCCCTGCACGATCGCGTAGTTGTTGAACATGCCGCCCGAGGAGGCGCAGACCCCCATCGAGATCACCGAGCGCGGCTCGGGCATCTGGTCGTAGATCTGGCGAACGACCGGGGCCATCTTCTGGCTCACCCGGCCGGCGACGATCATCAGGTCGGCCTGCCGGGGCGAGGCCCGGAAGACCTCCATGCCCCAGCGGCCGAGGTCGTAGTGCGGACCGCCGGCGGCCATCATCTCGATCGCGCAGCAGGCGAGGCCGAAGGTGGCGCCCCAGAACGAGGACTTGCGGGCCCAGTTGGACAGCTTCTCCACCGAGGTGAGGAGGATGCCGCTCGGCAGCTTCTCTTCGATACCCATGGTTATCAGTCCCAGTTGAGGCCGCCGCGTCGCCACACGTACGTGTAGGCGATGAAGACGGTGACGATGAAGAGGACCATCTCGACGAACCCGAACAAGCCGAGCGACTCGAAGGACACGGCCCACGGGTAGAGGAAGATGGTCTCGATGTCGAAGATGATGAACAGCATCGCGGTCAGGTAGAACTTGACCGGGAAGCGGCCGCCGCCGATCGGCTGCGGCGCCGGTTCGATGCCGCACTCGTACGCATCGAGCTTGGCCCGGTTGTATCGCTTCGGACCGACGATCGGGGCGATCGCCACCGAGAACAGGGCGAATAGCGCGCCGAGGACCAGCAGCCCGACGATCGGTACGTAGGGATTGAGCGTCATACCGTCTCCTGCTCGACTGTTAGCCGCTTCACACTATTAATGCTCTTATGACCAGCCCGTACCGGGGTCCACGGGGCACTCATACCGCAGGTGCAACCTTCGTCAGACCGTTGATGATGCGGTCCATCGCGTCCCCGTCCCGTGGATCCGTCAGATTCGCCAGCAGTTTGAGCACGAAGCGCATCAGCGTCGGGTGTGGCATGCCGTGCTTGGTGGCGATGCGCATGACCTGGGGGTTGCCGATGAGCTTCACGAAGATCCCGCCCAGCCGGTAATACCCGCCGAAACGATCCTTCAACGCCGCCGGGTACGCCTGCAGGGCCCGCTCGCGGTCCGGACCGGCGGCGCGCGCGAGGGCTTGGACGGCCACCTCCGCGGCGAGCTCGCCGGACTCCATGGCGTACGCGATGCCCTCGCCGTTCATGGGGTTGACCATGCCGCCCGAGTCGCCGACGAGCATCATGCCGCGCGTGTAGTGCGGGACGCGGTTGAAGCCCATCGGCAGGGCGGCGCCGAGGATGGGCCCGTCGGCGTTGGCCTCGTCGCGCAGGCCCCAGTCCTCGGGCGTGGAGCCGAGCCAGTCCGTCAGCATCGCGCGGTAGTTGGTCTTGCCGAAGGCGTCCGAGGAGTTCAGGATGCCGAGGCCGACGTTGACCCGGCCGTCGCCGAGCCCGAAGATCCAGCCGTACCCGGGCAGCAGGCGGTTGGGGTCCTGCGCGCTGCGCAGCTCCAGCCACGACTCCAGGTAGTCGTCGTCGGCGCGCGCCGGGGAGTTGTAGTAGCGCCGGACGGCCACGCCGATCGGGCGGTCGTCGCGCTTGGCCAGGCCCATCGCGAGCGGCAGCTTGCCGGACACGCCGTCCGCCGCGATCACCAGCGGGGCCAGATACTGAACGGGCTCCTTGTCCGGGCCCACCTTCGCCTCGACCCCGACGGCGCGGTTGTCCGCGTCCAGCACCGGGCCGGAGACGGTCACGCCGGTGCGCAGCAGCGCCCCGGCCTCGACGGCCCGCTTGGCGAGCATGTCGTCGAAGTCCATGCGGGTGCGGACGAGCCCGTAGTTGGGGAAGCTCGCGAGGTCGGGCCAGTCCAGCTCGAGCCGGATGCCGCCCCCGATCACGCGCAGGCCGCGGTTGTGCAGCCAGCCGGCCTTCTCCGAGGTGTCGACGCCCATGCGCACGAGCTGGCGTACCGCTCGTGGCGTGAGGCCGTCCCCGCAGACCTTCTCCCGCGGGAACTCCGTCTTCTCCAGCAGCAGTACTCTCAGCCCGTGCCTGGCCATGTGGTAGGCCGCGGCGGATCCGCCCGGCCCGGCACCGACCACGATCACGTCAGCCTCGTCGGCGACGGTCCCGTTCACGGCTCACCTCCGGTCTCGCGCAGGCTCGTGAAACAGTTCACAAGCCAGCCCAGTCGGAGTCTAAGACCGGCATCGAGGCGGATCAGGGTTAGGCAACCCTAACCGTTGGTCGAGGGCGAAATGCCCGTCCCGCTCGTGGTCAACGCCCGGTCTGCGATCTGTCGCGTGACTCCGTCCAGGTATTCCCGAAACGTACCGTCCAGCGCCCGGTCCAGTTGGACGATCAGCTCATCCACCAGCCGCTGGGCGTGTCCCGGGTCGGACGCCGCCACCAACCGGATCAGGTGCGCCAGCTCCAGAGCGCGGCGCTCACCCTCGTCCCGGTCGTCGATCGCGACATCGATGTCCGAGTCGTCGACGAAGAGGTCGATAGTCGTCATACCCGCAGCTAACACCGATTGCGGTGACGAAACGGGCGAACGGCTATCTTTACCTCTTTGTGGCCCGGTGCAGCGCGACGACGCCACCCGTCAGGTTGCGCCACGCGACCCGGTCCCACGGCCCGGCCGCCGCGATGCGATCGGCCAGCCCCTCCTGGTCCGGCCAGGCACGGATCGACTCGGCCAGATACACGTACGCGTCCGGGTTGCTCGAGACGCCGCGCGCGACCACCGGCAGGCTCCGCATCAGGTACGACATGTAGACAGTGCGGAACGCGGGGTTGGTGGGGCTGCTGAACTCGCACACCACCAGGCGCCCGCCGGGCCGGGTCACCCTCGCCAGCTCGCGCAGCGCGGCCCCGGTGTCCACGACGTTGCGCAGCGCGAAGGAGATCGTCACCGCGTCGAACGCCTCGTCGGCAAACGGCAGCCGCAGCGCGTCACCGGCCACCAGCGGGACCGTGCGCCCGGACCGCCGCCCCACGCGCAGCATGCCGGTGGACAGGTCGGCGCCCACCGCGTACGCCCCCGAGCGGCCCAGCTCCTCCGTCGACACGCCCGTGCCCGCGCCGACGTCGAGCACCCGGTCCCCGGGCCGCAACGCCAGCGCCGCCCGGGTCGCCCGCCGCCAGCCCCGGTCCTGCCCGAAGGAGAGCACGGTGTTGGTGAGGTCGTACCGCTCGGCGACGCCGTCGAACATCTCGGCGACTTCCTGCGGCTGCTTGTCCAGGTCTGCGCGCGTCACGCTCGCATTCTGCTCCACGGACATACAGAAAGGGCGGGATGGTGACCCATCCCGCCCTGCCCTTGTGCGTTATATATACGACCGCCATCGGTCGGGTCCGAACCCACCGCCGGCGGTCGATGCCTCGGCGACGCTTGTGGTGTTGCGGTACTACCGGGTGTTACGCAGGCACCGTAACCAGCGCCGACACGGCGTACCAGAGGCTTACGGGGCTCGTTACCGAGGAGCAATCCGGCCCTCTCCGACCCACCGATCCGCACCTGTCCGATCGGCCGACCCGGACGGTCGTACGGCCCACCGCCACCCCTCATCGGGGGTCACACCTGTGGCGTCAGGAGACGTCCACCAGCGGCAGGTTCTTGCGGCCGCCCTCCGGCATGGCGATCGACGAGTAGTGCGAGACCACCCGCTCGTCCGTCGGGTCGTCCGCCGGCGTCCGGTGCACGGCCAGGTGCCGGTAGAGCGTGTCGCGCTGGGCCGGGACGCGGTCCGCGGTCCGGATCATGCCGATCAGCTCGTGCAGGTTGGAGCGGTGCCGGGCGCCGGCCGAGGAGATCACGTTCTCCTCGAGCATGATCGAGCCCAGGTCGTCGACGCCCAGGTGCAGCGAGAGCTGTCCGACGTCCTTGCCCGTGGTCAGCCAGGAGGCCTGCAGGTGGGCGACGTTGTCGAAGAACAGCCGGGACACGGCGACGAAGCGCAGGTACTCCATCGTGGTCGCCTGGGTGCGGCCCTTGAGGTGGTTGTTCTCCGGCTGGTACGTCCACGGGATGAAGGCGCGGAAGCCGCCGACGCCGCCGGCCTGCTCGACCGCGGAGTCCACGTACCCGTTGGCGACGGCCAGGTCCTGCACCTCGCGGATCATCCGGATGTGCTCGATGCGCTCGGCGTTGGTCTCGCCCGTGCCCATCATCATCGTGGCCGTGGAGCTCAGGCCGTTGCGGTGCGCGACCGCCATGACCTCCAGCCACCGCGCGCCGCTCTCCTTGAGCGGGGCGATGGCCTTACGCGGGCGGTCCGGCAGCATCTCCGCGCCGGCGCCGGCGATCGAGTCGAGCCCGGCCGCCTTGATCCGGACGATCGCCTCCTCGATGGAGACGCCCGAGACCTTGGCCATGTGCAGGATCTCGCTGGGACCGATCGAGTGGATGACGAGCTGCGGGTACGCCGCCTTGACCGAAGAGAAGAGGTTTTCGTAGTACTCGACGCCGTAGTCGGGGTGGTGGCCGCCCTGGAGCATGACCTGCGTGGCGCCGAGGTCGACCGCCTCGCCGCAGCGGTGCAGGATCTCCTCCATCGGGTGCGTCCAGCCCTCCTTGTGCTTCGGCGCCCGGTAGAAGGCGCAGAACTTGCACGCGGTGACGCACACGTTGGTGTAGTTGATGTTGCGGTCGATCAGGTAGGTGACGATGCCGTCGGGATACCGCCGCCGCCGGACGGCATCGGCCGCCTCGCCCAGCGCGTGGAAGGGCGCGTCGGTGTAGAGCAGCAGGGCCTCCTCGGGCGTGATCCGCCCGCCGTCGGCACCGCGCTGCAGAATGCTGTCGATCTCCGCGTTCACCGTCACGTTCCGAAGACTACGTCCCCGCGCGGGCCGGAGTCAGCGGCGCGGGTC
Source organism: Nucisporomicrobium flavum (assembly GCF_016464385.1). Taxonomy (GTDB): domain Bacteria; phylum Actinomycetota; class Actinomycetes; order Mycobacteriales; family Micromonosporaceae; genus Actinoplanes; species Actinoplanes flavus_A. The sequence continues at coordinate 359,948 of NZ_JADMLH010000005.1, forward strand.
ACTGGCGTGCGATCAGCGCCCCCAGGCCGTCGAGCACCCGCTCCAGGCCGAAGGCGTACGCGTGCTCGGCGTTGAACGCCGCACCCAGCTCGGCGCCCGCGGCCTCGCCCACCCGGACGGCCAGGGGGAAGCGGTGCCGGTCGAACACCTTCTCCAGCAACGGGCCGCTCTCCTCCCACCACTGCTGGTCGGTCTGGCCGGAGCGCGCCACCGAGGCCCGGGCCGCGGCGGAGGCACGGGCCGCGTGCTGCACGAACCCCAGCACGTAGGTCAGCGCCGCGTCCATCTCCACGTCGTCGAGGCCGGTTCCTTCGAAGGCGCGCAGCTCGTGGTCGTACTTCGCCATCAGGCCGGGGCCGAGCGGCGGGCGGTTCACGGGCAGTTCGGCGGCCCACGGATGGGCCTCGTACAGGGCGCGATTTTGCTCCGCGACCGTGCGAACCCGGTCCCGCCAGTCGTGGCCGCCCTCGCCCTCGCGGGGCATCCGCAGGTACAGGGCGTCCAGCATCAGATCAAGAAGGGCCGCCTTGTCCGGTACGTACGTGTAGAGCGTCATCGGCACCACGCCCAGCTCCTGGGCCACCCGCCGCATGCTCACCGCGTCGAGCCCTTCGGCGTCGGCCAGGGCGATCGCCGCGTCCACGACCCGGGTGAGCGTCAGCCCCTTCTTGCGCCCCCGCCGGCTCTGCGGCTCCTCGAGCCACAACAGGTCGATGGTGCGTCGCGCCTCGGCCACCGGGTGGCACCCCTTTCTTGTACGGTGTATTTTGTACAGCGTCCATTAACAAGCCCGGCCGCCGGGAGGCACCGTGCGAGTCTCATCCTCCGCCGTCTCGCTCACCGTCGACGACGTCCCCGCCTCGAGCAAGTTTCTCGCCACCCACTTCGGCTTCTCCGAGCGGATGTCCGCCGACGGCTTCGCCTCGCTCGGCCGCGACGACGGGGCGATGGACGTGATCTTCCTGCGCCGCGGCATCGAGGTCCTGCCCCCGGAGCTGCGAGAGCGGCACGCGTCCGGCACGATCATCGCCTTCGTGGTCGACGACCTCGACGCGGAGCACGAGCGTCTGCGTGCGGAGGGAGTCGCCATCACGCTGCCCCTGCGCGAGGAGCCGTGGGGCGAGCGGCTCTTCATGGTGACCGACCCCAACGGCGTGCCGTACGAACTGGTGGAGTGGGTCGCGACGTGAGTCTTCGCCGCGTCGGTCGTTAATCTCGGTGGGTCGATCGGAATCGGAGTCGCAGTGCTCGTCGTACATGGCGTCTGGACAGCCGGTGAGTCGGCGCCGGGACGGCTCGCGCTCTGGGCCGAGGATCCCGGCCTCCCGCTGACCACCACCTCCCGGGCACGGTCCCGGCCGCACCCGTTCGCCGTGCCGGCCGCCGCGCTCTCGACGGCCCTCTCCGGTTCCTCCGACGACGTCCGCGACGCTCTGGTCAAGGCGGACGAGAGCACCCTGAACCTGCGCCTGCCCGGCACGGCGAAGGGCCCGCTGCCGTCGCCGGAGACGGGCAGCGAGGCGCCATCCCGGGGCCTGCGCCTGACGAGCTGGGAGATCCCCGTGCTCGTGATCCCGGGCGATCAGGCGCTGAACGTCCTCGGCGCGCTGGCCGACCCGGACCCGGAGAGCCCGTGGACCGCCGCGGCCTCGTTGCGATACCTCTCGCTGCTGGCCGGGCACGCCTGCGACATGGCTCGCCGGGGCCGGATGCTGCCGCAGCTGGTCACGGAGGCCGGAGTGCCCGCCGCACGGTGGCGTCCGGTGCTCACCGGGGCCGACGCGGCGGCGTTCCGGGAGTTCGCCGAGGCGATGCCGCCGGTCTGCCGGGCCGGCGGCGGCTCGGACCAGGGTGCCGCCCGCACGGTGCGCGATGTCCTGAACGCGCTGGTCGACGCGGGAGCACGGGCGGTTCTGCCGGAGCGCCTCCTCCTCGGGGCCCGTCCCGGCCCCCGGGCCGCCCTGGCGGACCGGTGGGTGTCCGCCCTGACCGCCGAGGACCGCACCCTGCCCGGCGCCGACGCGGCCGACGTGGCCGCGCTCACCGAGCCGCTCGAGGCGTGGCTACGGGCCGCGCACGAGGCCAACGGGCCCGTCCGGGTCAGTTTCCGGCTGGTCGAGCCGCCCCCGGGCGAGGACACGTGGTCCCTCGTGTTCGCGCTGCAGTCGGCCGACGACCCCAGCCTGTATCTCCCGGCCGAGGAGCTGTGGTCCGGCGGGCGGTTGCCGGGCCTCGCCGGCCGGGCCGACGAGACCCTGCTGGCCGGGCTCGGCCGCGCCGTGCGGCTCTTCCCCGCGCTGCACGAGGCCCTGCTCGACGCCCGGCCGCACGAGATGACGCTCAGCACCGCCGAGGCGCACGAGTTCCTGCGGCAGGCCGCGCCCCTGCTCCAGGCGGCGGGTTTCGGCGTTCAGCTCCCGTCATGGGCCGGACGTAAGGCGGTCGGGCTCAAGCTGACGACCCGCACCAGGAGCACGACGCCGTCGGGCAAGGCCGCGGCCGACTCCGGGTTCGGCCTCGAGGAGCTGGTCGACTTCCGCATCGACCTGATCATCGGGGACGGCACGGTCAGCGCCGAGGAGCTGGCCGAGCTGGCCCGGCTCAAGGTGCCGCTGGTCCGGGTGCGCGGCCAATGGGTCGAGCTGGACGACCGGCAACTCAAGGCGGCGCTCCGGGCGGTGGACCGGCGGCGCGAGGGCGAGCTCACCGCCGGCGAAGTGCTCCAGCAGGTGGTCGACGGCGGCGAGGAGGACCTGCCGCTCGTCGAGGTGGACGCGGACGGCCGGCTCGGCGACCTGCTCTCCGGGGAGGCGGCGGCGCGGCTGACGCCCGTGTCCACGCCGCCGGGGTTCCAGGGGGTGCTGCGGCCGTACCAGGAGCGGGGTCTGTCGTGGCTCTCCTTCCTCGGGCGGCTCGGGCTCGGCGGCATCCTGGCCGACGACATGGGGCTCGGGAAGACCGCACAAACCCTGTCGCTCCTGCTCACCGAACGGGAGAACGCGGCAACTCGCGCCGAGCTGTCCGCGACGCTGCTCATCTGTCCTATGTCTCTGGTCAGCAACTGGCAGAAGGAGGCCGCCCGCTTCGCCCCGAGCCTGCGCGTGGTGGTGCACCACGGCAACGCACGGAAGCGCGACGACGAGTTCAAGGCGGCCGTCGCCGAGGCCGACGTCGTCATCACCACCTACGGCACCGCGCTGCGCGATCTGCACCTGCTGCGGGATGTCCAATGGGGACGGGTTGTCTGCGACGAGGCTCAGGCGATCAAGAACAGTGGCACGCGGCAGGCGCAGGCCGTTCGCGCCATCCCGGCCCGCACCCGGCTGGCCCTGACCGGCACGCCCGTGGAGAACCACCTCGCCGAGCTGTGGTCCATCATGGAGTTCGCCAACCCGGGCCTGCTGGGGCCGGCGAAACGTTTCCGTAAACGGTTCCAGGAGCCCATCGAGGTCCGCGGCGATGCCGACGCGACCGCGGCCCTCAAGCGGGCCACCGGGCCGTTCGTGCTGCGGCGCCTCAAGACCGACAAGTCGATCATCTCCGACCTCCCGGAGAAGAACGAGATGAAGGTGTGGTGCCCGCTCACGGCCGAGCAGGCCACCCTCTACCAGGCGGTGGTGGAGGACATGATGGCCGTCATCGAGAACACCGAGGGCATCCAGCGGCGCGGCAACGTCATCTCGGCCATGACGAAACTCAAGCAGGTCTGCAACCATCCGGCCCACCTGCTCAAGGACGGGTCCCGGCTGCCCGGCCGCTCAGGCAAGCTGGCCCGGCTGGAGGAGCTGACCGAGGAGATCGTGACCGACGGCGACAAGGCGCTCGTCTTCACGCAGTACGCGGAGTTCGGGGCGATGCTGCAGCCGTACCTGGCCGCACACCTCGACCGCCCGGTGCTGTGGCTCCACGGTGGACTGTCGAAGGCGAAGCGCGACGAGCTCGTCGAACGGTTCCAGCGGGACCCCGAGCCGATGATCTTCCTGCTTTCGTTGAAGGCGGCGGGCACCGGCCTCAACCTGACCGCGGCCAACCACGTCATCCACGTGGACCGGTGGTGGAACCCCGCAGTGGAGGACCAGGCGACGGACCGGGCGTTCCGCATCGGACAGTCGCGCAACGTGCAGGTTCGCAAGTTCATCTGCACCGGGACGCTCGAGGAGAAGATCGACGCGATGATCGAGCGGAAGAAGGCGCTGGCGTCCACAGTGGTCGGCACGGGCGAGGACTGGATCACCGACCTCAGCACCACCGAGCTGCGCGAGCTGTTCGCCCTCGACCCGGTGGCGGTGAGCTGACATGCCGGTCGACCCGGAGGGACGCTGGTTCGAGACGACCGGCCCGATCCGCGTGGACGGTGGCATCGCCGTGCGCGCCCAGCGGGGGAAGATCGGCGAGCAGTGGTGGTCGCGGCGGTTCGTCGACATCCTCGAGCGCACGTGCGCTCCCGGACGGCTTGCGCGGGGGCGGGCGTACGCGCGCAAGGGGCAGGTCATCGACTTCGAGCTGACCCCGGGGACCGTGACGGGCCGGGTTCAGGGCTCGCGTCCGACGCCGTACGGGGTGACGATCCGCATCCCGGCGTACGATGAGGCACAGTGGACACGAGCACTCGCCGCACTCGGGTCACAGGCGTTGTATCGCGCCGCCCTGCTCGCGGGTGAGATGCCGCACGAGATCGTCGACGTCTTCGACGAGCTCGAGCTGCCGCTGTTCCCGTCCGCATTGGACATGTCGTGCACATGCCCGGACTGGGGCGTGCCGTGCAAGCACCTTTCCGCTGTCCTGTACGTCCTCGCCGAGGCGTTCGACGACGATCCGTTCCTCGTGCTGGCTTGGCGCGGCCGCCAGCGGGAGGAAATCCTCTCCGCATTACGCGGGCTCCCCGAACCGACGGAGGCCGTCGACCCGCTCGCGGTCGACGAGGTGGCGCTGGAGGACCGGCTGGGCGACTTCTACACGCCGGCCATCTCGCTGAGTCGGTTGCGGGAACGGCCCGCCCGGGTCACGGCGCCTCCCGAGCTGCTGCTGCGGGTGCTGGATCCGCCGCGGGTGCGGGTGCGCGCCATCCCGTTGACGGACATCCTGCGCCCCGCCTACCGAGACCTCGGAGGTACCTCCACAACAGACTGAGGGGCCCGCGCTTTCGCGCGGACCCCTCGGTCAGGGCCTGGTCAGCCCTTGTGCCACTTCTGGTTCGCCGTGCCCGCGCAGTCCCACAGCTGGAGCCGCGCGCCGTCGTTGCCGTTCCAGTCCTTGATGTCGACGCACTTGTTGGCCTGAACGTTGACCAGGTCCCCCGCGCCCGACAACACGAACTGCTGAGCGCCCGTGTTGTTGCAGGTGTAGAGCTGGACCACGGCGCCGCTGGCGGTCGAGCCGTCGGCCACGTCCATGCACTTGCCGCCGGCCTGGACCGCGCCGTTGGCGAACGTCCACTTCTGGGCGTTGGAGTTGTTGCAGGTCCACGCCTGCAGAGGCGCCCGGTCCACGAAACTGCCGCTCGGGACGTCGATGCACTTGCCGTTCCAGTCACTGATCAGCGACACCGCACCCGTGGTCGGCGGCGGGGTGGTGCCGCCCGCGCCGAACGGGGTGAGGATCAGGCCGGCAGAGCGCGGGTCACCGCTGTGCACCAGCGACTCGAAGTTGGCGACGTCGTCGAAGGCGAACGCGTACGCCTTACCGTCCGCCATGTTCTGGTGGATGATCTTCCCGTACTGGTTGGCCGGGTTGTTCTGGTAGAACTGCGCGGCGTTCGTGCTGGGCTGGGTGTCGATCGTGCCGAGGGTGCCCCGGTTCAGCGCAGCGCACAGGGTCCGCGAGATCGGGCCCACCACCTGGTCGTTCGGCGCCGGGAGGTCACCGTCGCAGCCCCACACCGACGCGGAGGACGGCTTGTTGAACGACGCCACCTGCTGACCGGCCGAGTTGGTGAAGGTCATGACGTTGCCGGACGTCCGCCCGAAGTACTTGGTGTTGGGCTGATCCCCGAACGGCACGATCGTCAGCGTCTTCGACGTGTACGCGTTCCACGCCGAGTTGATGTACGAGTCGTAGTAGTTGGCGCTGAGCAGCCCCGCGCCCGCCGCCTTGCCCGGGGATAGCACGCGCAGCACCGTACCGTCGGAGCGGGTCACGACGGTCCGGTCCCAGCCCGCCTGAGCCTTGATCCCGTTGATGACGTTGTTACGTCCGTTGTTGACCGGGTCACCGGTCCGGGTCGTCACCCCGTTGGATCCGGTGACGGTGACCGCGTGCGGCACGGCGAACATGTCGACCTGCGAGCTGTTGAGCCACAGACCGTCGTTGTTGTACGTGAACTCGCTCCAGTCGAACAGAATGTTGTAGTTCGGGTCGCCGCTCGCCCACGGGGCCGGCTGGACCAGCCCGTCCGGGGTGAGCAGGAACTTGAGCTTCTCGCCCAGCGAGAAGTACACCCGCCCGGAGAGGCCCTTCGGGAAGTTGACCGTGGTCGTGCCGCCGTTGCCCGGGCCGCCGATCGCCACGTCGGGCGCCGGCGAGGGCGGGATGTTCCCGGCCGGCCACGGCGTGAACGTGCCGCCCTGGTTGACGTAGCCGAGGCGGCCGGTGTTCAGGTTCGTGCCGATGACGTACACGTAGACCGCGTCGCCGCGGCCGGTGTTGTTGGTGATGGTGACCGGGAGCAGCGCCGGGCCGGCAGCCTGGGCGGGCGCCGCGGCGGCGGACACCGCCACCGGCACCGCGGCCGCCACGGCGGCTAGCGCGTGCAACAGCTTTCGTCTGGTTCGCACGGTGACTCCTTGGGGGACGAAGCGGCGCGATGGGTACGGGACAACCCCGGTGACCTGCCTGTTCGGCCGGTACCGGGTCGGGGATGGGAAATAGCCGGGTCACGCGTCGTGAGCTGCGGAGGAGCAGCCTGAGAGCGCTCTCACAGCATGAAATGGTTAACACTGTGTGTCAATAGACGTCGGATGATGTATTTCGGCGGTGTTTCCGGCTGCGCCGGGCCGCCGCCGGACCTGCCGGCCGTTCCCAGCAGGCCGGTTCGACCATTGCGTCATGTGTCCATCTCCGACAGCGTGCCGACCCGCGTCCGCGCCACCCGCCGATGCGTTGTCCACAGGCCCGAGGCGTTATCCACAGGCGCCGCCGCGCGGCCCGCGTCGCTGCCGGAAGCGGCATAGGGTCGACGGCATGAGCGAGATGAACTACCGCCGCCTCGGCTCGTCCGGGCTGGTCGTCTCCGTCGTCGGGATCGGCTGCAACAACTTCGGCCGCAGGATCGACTTCGACGGGACGCGGGCGGTCGTCGACGCGGCTCTCGACGCCGGGATCACCCTCTTCGACACCGCCGACATCTACGGGACCCCGCACGGGACCTCCGAGGAATGGCTCGGCGCCGCGCTGAAGGGCCGGCGGGAGGAGGTTGTGCTGGCGACCAAGTTCGGCATGGACATGGAGGGCATGAACGGCGTCGATCACGGCGTGCGGGGTTCGCGGCGATACATCGTGCGGGCCGTCGAGGCGTCGCTGCGCCGGCTCGGCACCGACTACATCGATCTCTATCAGATGCATGAGCCCGACGAGGGGACGCCCATCGAGGAGACCCTCGCCGCCCTGGACGATCTGGTACGCGCCGGCAAGGTGCGGTATCTCGGCAACTCGCACTTCGCCGGATGGCAGATCGCCGACGCCGACTGGACCGCGCGGGCCGGCGGGCAGACACCGTTCGTCAGCGCTCAGAACCAGTACAGCCTTCTGCATCGTGACGTCGAGGCCGAGGTGGTGCCCGCGTGCGAGCGGTTCGGGCTGGGGCTGCTGCCGTTCTTCCCGCTGGACAGTGGCCTGCTGACCGGCAAGTACCGGCGCGGACAGCAGCCGCCCGCGGGCACCCGGCTGGCTCAGGACGGCTACCAGGGGTGGCTCGACGAGGCCGACTGGGACCTGATCGAGGCGCTGACCGCGTACGCGGAGGAGCGCGGCCGCTCGCTGCTCGACGTCGCGATCGCGGGTCTCGCGGCACGCCCGGCGGTGACCAGCGTGATCGCCGGGGCGACGACGCCGGAGCAGGTACGGGCCAATGCGGCGGCGGGCGCCTGGCAGCTCACCGCCGAGGACCTCGCCGCCCTGGACGAGCTCCTCGCCGGCTGACCGGGCAGTGAACCCAGCGGAAAGCGAGCAGGCCGGCTGGACTGTGGATTCGCTCGAACGCGAGGCGCGGGACGTCCTCTCCCCCGCCGTCTTCGAGTACTACCGGGCCGGCGCCGGCGAGGGGATCAGCCGCGACGAGGCCGCCACCGCCTGGCGTTCCTGGCGCTTTCTGCCGCGCATCTTCCAGGACGTCTCGACGGTCAGCACCGCCACCGAGCTGTTCGGCACCCACCTGGCCGCGCCCGTCCTGGCCGGCCCCGCCGCGTTGCACACGCTCGCGCATCCGGAGGGCGAGGTGGCCACCGCCCGGGGCGTGTCCGAGGCCGGGTCGCTGCTGGTCCAGTCGGCCCGCGCCGGACGCTCGATCTCGTCGGACCGGTGGTGGTTCCAGGCGTACGTGCTGCGCGACCCTTCCATCACCGAGGCGCAGGTGCGGGACGCGGCGGCCCGGGGCGCGCGGGCGATCGTGCTGACCGCGGACGCGCCGTACGTCTTCCGCAGCGCGGTGCCCGAGGCCGGGAGTGCCGCGCCGGAGAACCGTACGCCGGGGCAGCGGCAGGACCCGGCCCTGAGCGCCGATGCGATCAGGTGGCTGGCCGGCATCTCGGGGCTGCCCGTGCTGGTCAAGGGGGTGCTGCGGCCGGAGGACGCCGTCGCCTGCGTCGAGGCGGGCGCGGCCGGGATAGTCGTCTCCAACCACGGCGGGCGTCAGCTCGATCGGGCGGTGGCTTCCGCATACGCGCTGCGGCCGGTCGTCGAGGCGGTCGGTGGCCGGGTGCCCGTGCTGGTCGACGGCGGGATCCGCAACGGGGCGGACGTGCTGACCGCTCTGGCGCTGGGCGCGAGCGCGGTGCTGATCGGCCGGCCGGTGTTGTGGGCGCTGGCGACCGGCGGTGCTGAGGGCGTACGCGATCTCCTCAGGTTCTATCGCGACGACCTCGCCCGGACGATGGCGCAGGCGGGAGTTCCCAGCCTGGCGCACATCGATGAAAGCCTGATCGGCCCGGGAATCCGTTGATTCCCGGGCCGTCAGCCGTACGGTTCTACTCGGCGATCGTGACGATCCGGCGGCGCCGGGCGGTCACGAAGGCGACCGCGCCGGCGGCCAGCAGCAGCGCACCGCCGCCGGCGAGGAGCCCGGCCGGGGCGCCGGTGACGGGCAGCCCGCCACCCGAACCGCCCGCGGTCAGCTCGACGGCGATCTTCGCGACGTCGTTCGACTTGGTCGGGTCCTGGTCGCCGCCGTCGACGGTGACCGAACCCGCCGCCGAGCCGGCGGTGATCCGGCCGGTGAAGGAGAAGAGCTGCTCCTCGCCCTTCTTGACGCTGTCCAGCGTGAAGCAGATGTACTCGCGGCCGTGCACCTCACCGGGCTCCACGTCCACCGGCGCGCCGTCCGACATCGCGAAGCAGTCGTCGTCGACCCGGGTCAGGTCGATCCCCGCCGGGATGCGCACCAGGGCGCTGGTGATCCAGCCCTGGAACGGCCCCTTCGTCGCCGCCGGGCCGTTGTTGCGCACCCCGACACGGACCGTACGGGACTCGCCGACGGCTCCCGCGAACGTGGCACCCACCGCGGCGCTGTCCGCCTGGTTCCGCGACACCTTGATGCGGAACGTGGTCGCGTTGTCCCAGTCGTTGAGGTCGCCCTCCTCGACGGCCGCCGCGGCGGACCGCTTCTTGCCCACGGGTACGAGTTCGAGCTGCGACTTCGGGGCCGCGGCGGCGTTCTTCGCGGCCAGGTCGGCCAGGTCCAGGTCCTCGTCCGCGTTGGTGGCGAACACCGCGCCGAAGTAGTCGGCCGGGCCGGGGGCGTCGGCCGCGACCTTCACCTTGAGCGGCGTGGCGGCCGACACGGTCAGCACCTCGTCCGGCCCGAGCGGCTGGTCGAAGAAGCACGCCGTACCGTCCAGCTCCTCGACCGCCACGCAGTTGCTGTACGTGGCGGGGAAGCTGATGAACGGCGCGCCCGCGAGGATGATCGCGACGTGGTCCACGGGCCGGTTGCCGGCGTTGCGCACCACGACGGGAACCGTGGCGGACTTGCCGGGCGCCAGCTTCATGTCGTCGACCGCGCCCATCTCCAGGTCGATGCCGGCCTCGGCGCGGACCACGGTGACCTGGGCGCTGGACTGCCAGGTCGAGCCGGCGTCGCGTACGACGATCGGGAAGCTCACGCCCAGGTCCGCCAGGTCGGCGGAGGGCTGCACCTGGAACTTGAACGACTTGAAGTCGCCCGGGGCCAGGTCGCCCAGCCGGCAGGCCGAGAGGTCGGTGCACCCGTTCGGCGGGGTCACGACGACGGAGGCCGGTACCGGGTCGTCGGCGCTGCCGAAGCCGGCGACGAGGTCCTCCGCCTTGGCCCCGCCCTCGTTCACCACCACGAACTCGACGGTCTTGGTCTTGCCGTCGACGGTGACGACCCGCTCGGGGACGTACACCTCGACCTCGGGTCGTTCGTCGTCCGGGCCGGCGTGGGCGGGCAGGGCCGCACCGAACGTACCGAGCCCGATCAGGGCGAGGGGCAGGACCGACCGGCCCAGGAAACTGTGCAGACGCATGGTCACCGCTTCGATGATCAAGTGAGAAGTCCGCGCAGCGTAGGGCACGTGCGAAAGGCCGCGCCACCCGCGTCGGCGCGAAGTGGAGCAAACCCGGCGCAAGATCAGCCCACCGGCCGCTCCGGCCGCCGATCGGCCCACCACGATCAGCCCTCCGGCGCCCAGCAACCCGGCGCCCAGCGACCCAGGCACCCAGCGACCCAGGCACCCAGCGACCCTGGCGCCCGGCGGCCCGGGCACCCGAACAGCCCGGCACCCGGCTGCTTGGGGCGCCCCCGCCGGCGCGCCCCGGCGGCGGTCACCCGCGCCGTCGGCGGTCAGACTTCGGCGAAGCGGGGGCCGTCGGCCGGCAGCGGCGGGACCTCGCCGCGCTCGGCGGCCCGGCGGGCGAACTCGCGAACCCCCGCGATCTGCGGCTCACCCAGCGAGAAGTCCAGCGCCCGGAAATACGTGGCCAGCGTCGACGCGTCGAACGGCTCCCAGCGCGCGGCGGCCTCGGCGACCTCGTCCAGCTCGCCGAGGCACAGGTCCCGGGACCGCTGGAACGCCTCGTGCACCTCCTTGACCATGCCCGGCTGGGCGGCGGCGAAGTCGCGGCGGACCGCCCAGACCGCGAACACCATCGGGAGCCCGGTCCACTCCTTCCAGGCCTGGGCCAGGTCGGTCACCTCGAGGCCGAGGGCGGGCGCCTCGTACATGGCGCGCAGCGCAGGGTCGCCGATGAGCACGGCGGCGTCCGCCTCCAGCAGCATCTGGCTCAGCTCGGGCGGGCAGCGGAAGTACTCGGGGTTGGCCGCGTACCGCTCGGTCAGCAGCATCTGGGCGAGCAGGACGCCGGTGCGGGAGGTGGAGCCCAGCGCGACCGGGCGGCCGTCCAGTTCCGCGAGCGGCCGGGTGGAGACCAGGTTCACCGAGAGCACCGGGCCGTCGCTGCCCACCGCGAGGTTGGGCAGGAGCAGCAGCTCGTCGGCGTGACGCAGGTATTCCACGAGCGTGATCGGGCCGATGTCCAGGTCGCCGGCGACGAGCGCGGCGCTCAGCCGGTCCGGCGTGTCCTTGCGCAGGTCGACGTCGAGCAGCGCGCCGGACCGCATCAGCCCCCAGTAGATCGGCAGGCAGTTGAGGAACTGGATGTGCCCGACCCGGGGGCGCTGGACCACGTCGTCGCTCATGGTCCGACGCTATCCCCGGCGGGCACCGTACGCGGCGTCTCCACCGGGCCCGAGGGAGCTATCTCACGTCCGGCCCGCCGTACGGGTCCCACGCACAGCAGCACCGCGACGATCCCGGCCAGTCCCGCGGCAGCGACCAGCGGCCGCGGCGGGAAGGCATCGACGAGCGGCCCGCCGACGAGGAAGCCGACCATGCCGGCGCCCTGCGTGGCGGAACTCATCAGCGCGAACGCCCGGCCGCGGGCGGCGGCGGGCACGCGCTCAGCGACCACGACGGAGGTGCAGACGTTGAGACCGCCGTTGCAGATGCCGCCGGCGAACCAGAGCGGCAGCAGGAGAAGCGCATCCCAGACGGCGGCGCCGAGGACGATCGGCGCGCAGGACCCGGCGATCAACAGCAGGACGATCCGCACCAGCCGCGCCGCATCGAACGACCCGGCGGTCTCTCGGCGGCCGAGGCGGCCGAGGCGGCCGAACAGGACGGCGCCGAGCAGCATGCCGCCCGTCCAGGCCGCGCTGACCAGGCCGAACACCGTGGTGGAGGAGCGCAGCGTCTCGCGGATGAAGAACACCTCGATGACGTTGATCGCGCCCACCCCCGCGACGGCGGCGGCCAGGGCACCGATCATCGCCCGGATCAGCCGGTCGTCCCGTAGCCGCCACGGCCGGTCGGCGGCGCGGGTGCGCTCGGCTCGCCGCGTACGGATGAGGAAGCCGGCGCCGACCAGGGACAGATAGCTCGCCGCGTCGATGAGCAGCGGCACCCGTACGCCGAACCGCCCGACCAGCACCCCGGCGAGCGCGGGCGCGACGAGCATGCCGACCATGGCGGCGGTCTGGTTGATGCCGCTGGCCCGCGGCAGGTCCTCGCGCCGGACCATCGCCGGCAGCAGGGCCGCGAGCGTCGGCTGGGTCACCGCGAGCCCGCAGGCCAGCACCGCGACCAACGCGATGATCATGCCGGGCGAGCTCACGAACGCGAGCGCCGCGCAGACGACGGCCTGCCCCGAACCCGCGACGACCAGGACCGTGCGGCTGTCCGCCCGATCGGCGACGCGGCCCGCCACCGGAGCCAGCAGCGCGACCGGAGCGCTCGCCGCCAGCAGCAGCGCGGAGACCGCCAGCCCTCCGGCACCGGCCTCCTGCAGGGCGAGCGCCAGCGACGTGGCGGCCAGGAAGTCCCCGCACACGGACACGGCCCGCGCACCGGCGGCCAGCCGCACGTCGCGCCACGAGCTGACAGATGCGAAGGACATACTTCGAAAATATTCCTTCACATATGCCCATGGCAAGCCCTTGGCTGCAAGAGCCGGGTTCTAGTCGATGGGGAAGGCCGCGTAATGCACGGCCACCGGTCGCGCGTCCGTGGGAGCGTCATTCATCCGCTCCCGCCGCCGGTACGGCTCCACCAGCTCCTGCACCCGCGCATTCAACGCGACCAGCTCCTCGGCCGTCATCAGCAGCATCGGACCCATCAGGGTGGCGGCGTCCCGCCAGGCCCGCGGCTCCTCGTGCTGCCGGCCGAACCACTCCCGCAACCGCGCGAAGTCCCGCGCCAGATAGACGTCGACCAGCTCCTGCTGGCTGCGGCGCGTCTCCGGCTCGTCCAGGTCCCCCTCGACGCTGAACCCGGACGTCGTACTGCGCCACAGCCGCTCCCGGCCGTCCCCGCGGCTCGGCGCCTGCTCCACGAGCCCCACCTTGGCGAGTTCCCGCAGGTGATAGCTGGTCGCACTCGGCGACAAGTCGACCAGCCCGGCACACTGGGTGGCGCTCACCGCCTCGCCCGTGCTCCCCAGATGCTCGACGATCGCGATCCGCGCGGGATGCGCGAGCGCCCGCATGACCTTGGGATCGGTGATCCGCGCACGCACCCGCTGCTCAGCCATGCCCCAATGATCCCGCAGTTATTCGGTCGTGCGGGGGCGGGAGGGCGCGTACCCTGGTGGGCTCGCCCGCGGGGACCGCGCGCTCTCTCAACCGGGCACTGCCGACACCGCATCCAGCCGGAGCGCCGGGCGGCCCAGGTCAGCCGAACCACCGACACCGACGCCGAAAGGTCTCTCGGATGACGCTGCCTGCCCACACCGATCTCGATGACGATCTCGCCGCGGAGCGCCGGCATCTTGCCGAGTCGCGCGCCGCCCTGGGCCGCATGCGCGGCCGGGCCGAGTCGCTGTTCTCCTCCTCCGCCGACATTGCCGGCGATGCGTTTTCCGCCGAGACCCTCGGGCGTACGCTGTCCCGCCGCGTCGCCGAGCTGGCGGACGACCCCACCACTCCCCTCTTCTTCGGCAAGCTGGACGTTGCCGAGGCGGCGTACCACATCGGGCGCCGGCATGTGACCGACGACGCCGGGGAGCCGATGGTGCTCGACTGGCGGGCGCCGCTGTCGCAGTCGTTCTACCGGGCCAGCGTGCGAGATCCACAGGGGGTGTCGACGCGGCGGCGGTTCGGGTTCGTGAAGGGCGAGCTGACCAGCTTCGAGGACGAGCACCTGGACCGGGGCGAGGAGCTCGGCACGAAGAGCCGCATCCTGACGGCGGAGATCGAGCGTCCGCGCGTCGGGCCCATGCGCGACATCGTCGCGACGATCCAACCCGAGCAGGATGAACTGGTACGCGCCGAGCTGGAGGATTCCATCTGCGTGCAGGGTGCGCCGGGTACGGGAAAGACGGCGGTGGGCCTGCACCGGGCCGCCTATCTGCTGTACGTGCACCGCGAACGGCTGCGGCGCTCCGGGGTGCTGATCGTCGGCCCGAACTCCGCGTTCCTCTCGTACATCTCTGCTGTGCTGCCGGCGCTGGGCGAGGTGGAGGTTCAGCAGTCCACGGTGGACGATCTGATCGCCCGCGTACCCGTGAAAAGCCGGGACAGCGAGGCGGCCACCATGCTGAAGCACGACGCGCGGATGGCCGACGTGCTGCGCCGGGCGCTGTGGAGTCACCTGTCGAAGCCGACCGAGCCGATCATGGTGTCCGACGGCTCGTACCGGTGGCGCATCGACACCGAGCCTCTGCGCCGGATCGTCGACGAGGCCCGGCGGGAGGGGTTGCCCTACTCGGTGGGCCGGGAACGGGTACGCGCCCGGGTCGTCGGGTTGCTGCAACGGCAGTCGGAATACCGTACGGGCAACTCGCCGGGCGACGGGTGGCTGCGGAGGATGGCGAAGGTCGCGCCGGTACGGGACTTCCTGGACAAGGCGTGGCCGGCGCTGACGTCCGAGGCGCTGGTGGTCGCGGTGCTGACCGACGCCACGCTGCTGGCCGCCGCGGCGGAGGGCATCCTGACGGCCGAGGAGCAGGCCGAGCTGCTGTGGCCGAAGGCGCCCAAGACCCCGAAGTCGGCGCGCTTCAGCGCCGGGGACATGCTGCTGCTGGACGAGGCGGCGGGGCTGCTCGAACGCGAGACGAGCTTCGGGCATGTGGTCGTCGACGAGGCGCAGGACCTGTCGCCCATGCAGGCGCGGGCGATCGCGCGGCGCAGTGAGCACGGTTCGATCACGCTGCTCGGCGACCTCGCGCAGGGTACGGCGCCCTGGGCGGCAGCGCAGTGGAAGGACACCCTCGCGCACCTCGGCAAGCCGGATGCCGCCGTGGTGCCGCTGACCGTCGGTTTCCGCGTACCCGCTGCTGTGGTGGCTCTGGCGAACCGCCTGCTCCCGGCCCTCGGGGTGGACGTGCCGGAGGCCGTCTCCCTGCGTCGCGACGGCGACCTGGCCATCGTCGGGCTCACGGACCCGGCGGAGCTGGACGCGGCGACGCTGGTCGAGGTCACGGCGGCGCTGGAGCATGAGGGCTCGGTCGCGGTCATCGCGGCGGACGCGGCGGTCGACCGGCTGCGCGCGCACCTCGCGGCGGCGGGTCTGCAGGCCGCGACCCCCGACGACGTCGAGTCGGAGGCACGCGTCACGGTCGTGCCGGCCACGGTCGTCAAGGGCCTCGAGTACGACCATGTCGTCGTCGTCGAGCCGGCCGAGATCGTCGCCGCCGAACCGCGCGGCCTGCACCGGCTGTACGTGGTCCTGACCCGCGCGGTGTCCCGCCTCTCGGTGGTCCACGCCGCCCCGCTGCCGGAGCCGCTGGCCGGCCCCGCTCTCCCGGTCTAGAGCGGAGCCAGCAGGAGGTGGGTGCCGGCCGTCCTCGCTCCTGCGCGCACCTCGAACAATCCGTCGCCGATCAGCACCGAGTCACGGTCGATCTGGGCGCGCCAGTCGTCGGGCCAGCGGGTGGCCGGCGACCATCGGACGCCCTCGAGGTCCACGCCGACGAGGTTGACGCTCCTGAGGTCGGCGCCGCGCAGGTCGTTCACCGCTTCCCGCAGGGCTTCGGCGCTCTCGTCGTCCAGCCGGTCGAGGTTGAGCCGTCCGATCCGCAGGAACATCCGGGCGATGTCCCGGGCGAGGGCCTCCCTGACCTCCTGGGCGGCGGCCCGGGCGACCACGACCGAGTCGGCGAGGCGACGAAGGTGCGCGCGGTCGCCGGCGCGGTCGATCTCCGCGTAGGCGGGGCGGTCGGGGCGGACCGGGCGGCCCCGCTCGAGGTCGCGGCTCAGGTCGCCGGTCAGGACGTGGTCGAGGCCGAGGCTCTGGTCCAGGCACCGGGCGCTGGTACGGGCGTCGGCGAGTCCGCGGGCGAGGTTCCGGTCCCGCAGGGACGAGGCGAGGTCGATCGCCGAGTCGATGGCGAGGTCGACGGCGCGGACGAGGTTCCGGGCCGCGGTGAGGCCGGTGGCCAGTTCGGCCGCGAGACCACGGACGCGGTCGCGAGCGGCGGCCGGCCCGGAACAGGCGCTCAGGGCGAGGTCCGGTGTGCCGGCGGCGGGGAGCTCGATGACCGCGGCGGCGTCACCCACCTCGTCGAGGGTCCGGATGACGTCCAGGGCGTCGGCGAAGTCGAGGACAAGCTTGCGGGCCAGCAACTTCATCGTCGGACGGCGGCCCAGGTGGGCGATGACGTCGTCCGGCGCCAGGACGGCGACGGGCCGCCGCGGGTGTGCCGACCGGAAGTCCTCCCGGCCGATCTCGACCAGCTCGAGCACCTCGGCCCGGCTCGCGCGCAGCCGTTGCAGCGGCTCGGTGCCGGTCGCTTCGTGGACGCGGGCCACGGCTCGATCGAGGTAGCGGTCGACATCCTCGGCGTCCATCGCGGGGAAGGACTCACCGAGGAGCCGCTCACCCAGCTGACGGAAGCTGCCCGGAGCCCGGACCAGGTCAGCGCTCATCGGTCTCCCCCTGTCCGATCGTCGGCGTCCAGCTTGCACATCGGGCACCACGGCCACAGCTCGTCGTCCACGAGGAACGCCGCGGCCGCCTCGACGGCCTGCCTGATCGCGACCCCGCCGCTGGCGCGCGGGTGGACGGCGTCGGTGTCCAGCACGAGGGCGACGAAGTTCTCCCAGTCCCGCTCGGCCCGCTCCCAGTCGTCGAGGTGCAGGTCGACGAAGCCGCACGCGAAGGTGGCGGGCACGGCGTACCCGCACTGTTCGTAGACGAGGTCCTTGAGCGGCGGGATCGTCACCCGCAGCCTCGTCATCCGGGGTGACGCGGTCTCCTGCTCGCTCATGCCGGCTCATTCCTCGACAACGCCTCGCGGATCGATCGCTGCCGGCGACCGCTGATCGCGACGCTGACGACAGCTCCGGCGACCGCACCGAAGACCGCGGGCGCGGCCAGCCACCCGCACACGGACAGGAACCAGGCCAGCGCCGGCACCGGGACCTCCCGGTCACCGGGCGAGGTGATGCCGATGGTGACGTCGTACGTGGTCTTCCACCCGATCACCACGCCGTTGACCACGTAGAGCACGGCGAACACCACGAGCAGCGGCGTTCCCCGTACCAGCAGCCAGTGCCGGACCCCGGTGTACGCGCCCAGCGCCCGCAGCCGGCGGCGCATCCGATCCCGCAGCCGGTCATGGGGCGGGGGCCGGCCCGGCACCCGTACGCCTGTGGGGCGCGGCGACACCATGCTGACACCGTACCCGCCGATATGACCGCAAAGGGGGCGTTCCGCGGAGCTAGAGGGGCTTCACCCAGCGCGACCATTCGTCCTGGCGGCGATACCCGTGGGCGGCCCAGACGGCGTGCGCGCCCTCGTTGTCGTCGAGCACCATCGCGTCGGCCCGGGTTCCGCCGAGCGCCCGGAACCGCTCCTCCGCCGCCGCGATCAGCGCCCGGCCGATCCCGGCACGCCGGCGCGAGGGGGCGACCGCCAGCCGGTACAGGTGGCAGCGCCAGCCGTCCCAGCCGGCGATGACCGTACCGACGAGCTCGTCGCCGTCGACGGCGACGAGCAGCGCGCCGGGGTCGCGCAGGTGCAGCGCGGCGAGCGCGGCCGGGGAGTCCGCGGGACGGGCGGCATTCTCGGCGGCGGTCAGCCAGAAGCCCAGGACGGCACCGAGCTCCCGCGCCTCGGCCGCCCGTACAACAAGATCACCCACGCGCTGATCCTAAAGGCTGTCAACTTTGCGCCGTAGAGTTCTTTGACTTTGTGCGGTAAAGTTCTCTCCGTGAACGAGGATGACGAAGCACCCCTGGACCCGGCCGAATCTCTCCGCGTCATCGAGCGCGAGCGCAGCGCGACGGCGCGCCGCATCATCCCGGACCCCCGGCTGCTCCTCTGGCCGTGGGGCATCGCCTGGCTGGTCGGCTTCACCGTCTACTTCCTCCGGTTCGGGCCGGGCGGCCGGGTCATCGTCGACATGCCGGAGTGGCTGCCGCTCGTCCTCCTGCTCGTGCTGATCTTCATCGCGGGGACGATCACGGGTTTCGTCGGCGGCCGGGCGGCCCGTCAGGTCTCCGGGCCGACCTCCCGCCAGGGCAGGATGTACGGCTGGACCTGGGGTCTCGCCTTCTCCGGCATGATCACGGTGCTCAGCCGCATCAGCGAGCTGCTGCCCACCGCCCAGGCCACCCTGCTGTGGACGGGCACGATGACCGCCCTGACCGGCGCGCTGCACATGGCCGGCGGCGCCATCTGGAACGACCGCACGATGTTCCGCCTCGGCGCATGGCTGAGCGTCGTCAACGTGGTCGGCGTCGTCCTCGGCCCCGGCTGGCACGCCCTCGTGGTGGCGGTCGCCGGCGGTGGCGGGATGCTCGTCGCCGGGCTGATCTCCTGGCTCCGGCTGACGCACGTGGGCGACGGCGAGCGTGCCCGGCCATGACCGATGACGCCGTACCGGAGCTCGACCCGGTCATCCACGCCCAGGCGCGCCTCCGCGTGGTCTCCTCGCTCTCCACGCTGCGCGAGGGCGACAGCATCGCCTTCCCCCGGCTGCAGGACATCCTGCGCATGACCCCCGGCAACCTCTCCGTGCACCTGCGCAAGCTCGAGGACGCGGGCTACGTCGAGGTCGTCAAGACCCATCAGGGCCGCACCCCGGCCACCCTGGTCAGCCTCACCCGCCGCGGCCGGCTGGCCTTCGAGGACTACACCACCGCCGTACGCGCCCTGCTGAACGGCGGCGCCGGAACGGAGCAGTCATGACCCTCGCCCGAGCCATCGACGTCACCCGGCGCTACGGCAGCGTCGTCGCCCTCGACCACGTCAGCCTGGACGTGCACACCGGTGAGCTCGTCGGCCTGCTCGGCCCGAACGGCGCCGGCAAGAGCACGCTGGTCAACCTGCTGACCGGCGTACGGCGGCCCAGCGCCGGCCGGGTGGAGCTGTGCGGCGGCGACCCGCGCGACCCGGGCACCCGCAAAGTCCTCGGGGTGACGCCGCAGGAGACCGGGCTGCCGTCGGCGTTGCGGGTCGGCGAGGTCGTCGACTTCGTCCGCGCCCACTTTCCCGACCCGCTCGGCCGCGACGAGCTGCTGGACCGTTTCGGGCTCGGCGACCTCGTACGCCGGCAGACCGGTGGGCTCTCCGGCGGGCAGAAGCGGCGGGTCGCGGTCGCGCTGGCGTTCGTCGGGCGGCCCCGCATCGTGTTCCTCGACGAGCCGACGACCGGCCTGGACGTCGCGGCGCGGCACGCCCTCTGGGACGGCGTACGCCAGTTCCACGCCGAGGGCGGCACGGTGGTGCTGACCAGCCACTACCTCGAGGAGGTGGAGGCGCTGGCGCGCCGCGTGGTGGTGGTCGGGAACGGACGGGTGCTCGCCGACGACAGCGTCGCGTCCGTACGCGGGCTCGTCGCGATCCGCCGGGTCAGCCTGACCTCCGCCGTACCCGTGCCTGATCTTCCCGGCGTGGTCGGCACCGAGCGCGACGGCGACCGTACGCATCTCCTCACGGCCGATGCCGACCGCCTGGTCCGCGACCTGGTCTCCTGCGACGTGCCGTTCCACGACCTCGAGGTCCGGCCGACGTCGCTGGAGGAAGCGTTCCTCACCCTGACCGCCGCCTGAGTTCAAGGAGTCCTTCGTGTCATCCCTCGCTCTGACCCACGCGCGGTTCCAGCTGATCGAGACCGTACGCATGCCGATGGCGCTGGTCGGCAGCGCGTTCTTCCCGGCCGCCTCGATGATCTTCTTCGTGGTCCCGTTCCTCGGCAGCAACCCGGAGTGGGCGACGACCGCCACCGCGTCGATGGTGACGTTCGTCGTCATGAGCTCCAACCTCTTCCAGTACGGCATCGGCGTCGCGGAAGATCGCGCGCAGCCGTGGGATCCGTACGCGCGGACCCTGCCCGTCGGCGCCGCACCCCGCTTCCTCGGCCGCATCCTCGCCGGGCTGGCGTTGATGACGTTGTCGCTGATCCCCGTCATCGTCATCGCGGCGGTGCTGACCGAGGCGACCGTCACCCCCGGCCAGTTCCTGGCGGCGCTCGGCGTCACGGTGGTGTCGGCGGTGCCGTTCACGCTGATGGGCCTCGCGATCGGCTACTCGCTGCCGACGAAGGCCGCGGTCGTGCTCGCCCAGGTGCTGTTCCTGCCGCTGGCCTTCGGCGGCGGGCTGATGACCGGCCCCGGCAACGCCCCCGGGTTCATCGAGACGATCGCGCCCTACCTGCCGACGGGCGCGGCCGTCCGCCTCATGTGGGCCGCGGTCGGCGACTTCGCGGTGCAGCCGGCCTCGGTGGCCGCGCTCGTGGCCTGGACCGTCGCATTCGCTGGGGTGGCCGGATGGGCCTATCGCCGCGACGAGGGTCGGCGGTTCAGTTGAACTTCCGACTCTGCCGTCCCGTACCTGGCATCGCGGTGCAACGATCCACCTGACGCCCGCCGTGTGCCTGTCGAGGAGATCGCCCATGTCCCATCCGACCCCCGGGGTTCCGACCTGGGTGGATCTGGGCACCTCCGATCTGCCGGACGCCACCCGCTTCTACACGCAACTGTTCGGCTGGGAGGCCGACGTCTCCGGCGAGGAGTACGGCGGCTACACCACGTTCCGCCTCAACGGGCGCGCCGCCGCGGGCGCCGGACCCCTCTACGGCGAGGGCCAGCCGACCGCCTGGAGCACGTACGTCGCCACGGACGACGCCGACGAGATCGCGGCCCGGGTCGAGGCGGCCGGGGGCAAGGTGCTGGTCGCGCCGTTCGACGTCATGTTCCAGGGACGAATGGCGGCGTTCCTCGACCCGGCCGGGGCGCCGTTCAGCGTCTGGCAGGCCGGCACGATGAGGGGCGCCGACGTGTTCGACGTGCCCGGCGCCCTCACCTGGAACGAGCTGACCACCCGGGACGTCGAGGGGTCGGCGGCCTTCTACGGGTCCGTGTTCGGCTGGGTGGCCCGGGAGAGCTCGATGGGCGGGCTGCCGTACATCGTCTGGGAGCACCAGGGCGCGACGATCGCCGGCATGCAGGCGATGGACGGCGACGACTGGCCCGACGACCTGCCTCCACACTGGATGATCTACTTCGCCGTGCACGACTGCGACGAGTCGGCGGCGCTCGCGCAGTCCCTCGGCGGCCGGGTGGCCCGCCCGCCGACGGACCTGCCGATCGGCCGCTACGCGATCCTCGACGACCCGCAGGGCGGCACGTTCTCGGTCCTGCAGAGCGCTAACGCCTGACCGGCACGACGAGCGGCCCCTGCTCACCGTCGATGACCTTGACGCGTACGCGGTAGTGCTCGGCGAGCAGGTCCTCGGTGAGCACCTCACGGGCGGTCCCGTGCGCGACGACCCGGCCACCGGCGAGCAGCACGAGGCGGTCGGCGTACTCACCGGCCGTCGACAGGTCGTGCATCGTGGCCAGCACGGTGAGCCCGCGTTCGCCGCGCAGCCGGTCGACGAGCTCCAGCACCTCCTGCTGGTGCCCGATGTCCAGCGCGCTCGTCGGCTCGTCCAGCAGCAGCGTACGGGCGCCCTGCGCGAGCGCCCGGGCCAGGAACGCGCGCTGCCGCTCACCACCGGACAGCGTGTCGAGCCGGCGTTCGGCGAACGCCTCGAGGTCGAGGGCGGCGAGGACCTCGCCGACCACGGCAAGGTCGGAGGCGGACTCGCGGCCCAGCGCCCGGATGTACGGCGTACGCCCCAGCAGCACGTAGTCGTACACCAGCATCGCCGGCGGCACGACCGGGTGCTGCGGGACGGTGGCCACCGTACGGGCCCGGTCGCGGCGGGACAGGGCCTCGAGCGGGACGCCGCCGAGCGCGATCGTGCCCGCGTACGGCACCAGCCCACCCACGGCCCGCAGCACTGTCGACTTGCCGGCGCCGTTCGGGCCGATGATCGTCACCCAGGCGCCGTCGGCCACGTCGAGGTCCACCCCGTCGACGACGTCCACCCCGCCCAGCCGGACACGCAGCCCCCGTACGGTGATCATCCTTTGATCCTGCGCAGCACGACGGCGAAGAACGGGGCGCCGAAGAACGCCGTGACCACGCCGATCGGGATCTCCGCCGGGCTGGCGACGGTCCGCGCGACCAGGTCGGTCAGCGCGAGGAACGCCCCGCCGAACAGCACCGACAGCGGCAGGATCGACCGGTAGCTCGGCCCCGCGAGCAACCGCAGCGTGTGCGGCACGATGATGCCGACGAACCCGATCAGCCCGGAGACCGACACGGCCGCCGCGGTCCCCAGCGACGCGGCGATGACCAGCAGATACCGGCTTCGCTGCGGGTGCAGACCGAGCGCCTGAGCCTCCTCGTCACCGACGGTCAGCACGTCCAGCTCCCGGCGGTGCGCGAGCACGATGATCCCGGTGACGGCCGCGTACGGCAGCACGATCAGCACGTCGTGCCAGCCCGCGGTGGCGAGCCGGCCGAGCAGCCATGCGTACACCTCACGCAGCGACTCGGTGTGCCGCTGCATCACGAACGTCTGCGCGGCGGCGAGGAACGCGGACACGGCCACCCCGGAAAGGATCAAGGTCGCGGGGGTACGCGCGCGCCCGCCGGCCGCTCCCAGCAGCCACGTCAGCACCACCGCACCGACCGCACCGACGAAAGCCGCCACGGGTACGCCGAACGGCAGGTCGGCCGTGACGTCGCCGGTGCCCGAGCGGGCGGCGATCACCGCGGTCACGCCCAGCCCGGCACCCGCCGCGACCCCCAGCAGATGAGGGTCGGCGAGCGGGTTCCGGAACACCCCCTGGTACGCGGCCCCGGCCAGCGCCAGCATCGCCCCGACCAGCAGCCCGAGCACGACTCGCGGCAGGCGCAGGGCGGTGACGATGGCGACCTCGCGCTCGGTCAGGCCGCTGTGCAGCCGTACGCCCGGAATGAGGTTGAGCAGCTCCGCGGCGACGCCGCCGGGCGGCAGGGTGACCGGCCCGAACGCGATCCCGGCGACGAGCGCGACCGCCACCGCGACGAACCCGCCGGCCAGCCAGGCGGCCCGCAACCCGGCCGGCCTGTGTTTGTTTCCGGCTGCGCTTTTGTCCCCGGCCTGCCTTCTGCCGTCGGCTTCTTGCCCGGCCTGCCCTCCGCCGCCGGCTTCCCCGGCCTGCCCACCGGCCGGGGGCGGCGCTTCGCGGGCGGGCCGGGTGGTCACGCCGGGACCTTGGCCACCGCGTCCGCGACCGACCGGACCAGGTCCACGACCCGCGGCCCCCACCGCGACGCGATGTCGTCGTCCAGCGCCACGACCTGGCCGGTCTTCACCGCCGTCACGCCCGACCAGCCCTTGCGGGCCTTCACGGTCGCCGGCGACTGCGCGCAGCACTTCGAGTCGGCCAGGAAGATCATGTCCGGGTCCGCGGAGACCAGCGCCTCCTGCGACAGCTGCGGGTACGCGGTCTTGGCGCCGTCCGCGACGTTCTTCAGCCCCACCATGGCGAAGATCGACCCGACGAACGTCTGCGACGTCACGGTGTAGTACGTCGGATCCAGCTCGTAGTAATAGGTCAGGGGCGCCGACCGCGCCGGCACACCCTTGACGATCTTGTCGATGTCGGCCCGCATCCGCCCGGTCAGCGCGGCGGCCTCGGCCGGGTGCCCGGTGAGCGTGCCCAGCTGCGCGATCTGACCGTACGTGTCATCCAGCGTCTTCGCCGCCGGCGCGAACAGCACCGGGATCTTCAGCTTGGTCAGCTGGTCGACGATCTTGTTGAGGTCGTCGGACACCACGACAAGGTCGGGGTTCTTCGCGGCGATCGCCTCGGCGTTCGGCTTGAACCCGGACAGCTCGGACCGCGGCGCCTCGGGCGGGTACGTCGACTGGTCATCCACCGCCACCACCTGCGACCCGGCGTCGATGGCGAACAACACCTCCGTCGCGGTCGGCGCCAACGACACGATCCGCTCGGGCCGCGCATCGAGCGTCACCCCACCCGCAGTCGCCGGGTACGCGGCCCCACTCGCACTCGCCGCGGGCTGCCCACCCGCGCCGTCGTCCGATCCCCCACTGCCGCAGCCGCCGAGCAGCAGCGCAGTGACCGCAATAGCGGCAGTCAACATTCGTCTGGTCATCCTGGTCCTCCTGCCGGCCGAGGCTGCGGTGCATCGCCGGCCGGAGCACCGGCCCGCGAGGCGCCCCTCCCCGAGAGCGCTGAATCGCGACCGACGCGCAGGCGACCTGGCTTGCCCGGCCACCGAACGAGGCGGCACGGAACTTCACAGTTGCGGGACAGCGCCGGAATCCCACCGGCTTCGCTGCAACGCGGTCCCCCCGACGCTATCCCACCCCGCTTCCCGGCGACCCGCGACTAGTGCGGCAGGCTGGCGGTGACCATCGCGATGAGCTGGTCGTACGTCTCCTCGACGTCTTCCGCCAGCCCGAAACCTCCGCCCGCCTGCAGCACCGCGAACCCGTGCACCGCCGCCCGCACCCGCCGGGTCGCGTGAGTCGCTGCCGCGTCGGTCAGACCGTAGCCGCGGAGGACCGCGAAGAAGACCTCGAGCAGGTCGCGGGCCGCTTCCGCCATCGGCGCCGGGCCGTGGCGCAGCGGGTCGAGGGGGACGAGGGTGTACCAGCCCGGGTGGGCCAGGACGAAGTCCCGGTACGCCCGCATCAGCGCGGCGACCGCATCGTCGCGGCTGCGTCCCAGGGCGGCCGAGGCCGAGACGCGGGCCATCGCGTGGAGGATCTTGACCGCCATGAGGTCGCGCAGGTCGGCGAGGCTGCCGATGTGTTTGTAGAGAGAGGGGGCCGCGACCCCGGCCCGGTCGGCGACCGCGGCGAGGCTGAGCGCCTCCGGGCCCTTCTCGTCGACGAGGGCGAGCGCGACGTCGACGACCGCGTCGCTGTTCAGACCGGCCCTAGGCATGCGAACTACCTGTCATAGCCCGAAAGCTATGACAGGTAGCCGCATCTGGCAAGCGGATCAGCAGTACGTGGACTGCTTGCCGATCACCTTGTACGGGCAGTCCGCCACCTCGGCCAGCATCAGCGCGGCCTCCCGGTTTCGTGCGGTCTCCCGGGTGATCACGCTGGCGGGCGGGTAGAAGCCGCCGCCCGCCGAGCTGGTCGGGTACATCTCGAAGGTGTACGCGAAGATCTTGTGCGTACCCCAGAGGTAGTCGAGCAGGTCGCCGTCGGTGATGTAGAGGTCGCTGGACTGCTCGGGCGTGTACCCGTTGGTCGCGGCCATCTGCCGGCCCAGCGTCGCGAAGGTGTTGTTCTGGTCGGCGCTCATGTCGGTCGTGGTGTTCGCCGTGGTGTGCCCGAACGGCCACAGCACCAGCTCCGAGTACGTGTGGAAGTCCATCGCGGCCTTGATCTGCTGCACGCCGCCGACGACCCGGCTCAGCACGAAGTCGCGGACGACGCGGGTCTCGGGGGCGGAGAAGGCGGCGGTGCCGCGGTACGTCTCCGACGACGGGCTGCCCGACGAGCCTCCACAGCAGCCCCACTTGTAGCCGTAGTTCCGGTTCAGGTCGGTGCCGACGTACCGGGAACCGCTGTTGGGCTGGCGGTTCTTGCGCCATGAGCGGTAGCTGCCGGTCGCGATGTCGTACTCCGAGCCGTCCGGGTTCACCGACGGGATGATCCAGATCTCGCGGCTGTCCACGATGCTCTTGATCCGGCTGTCGCTCGCATAGTTGTCCGCGTACAGGTGCAGCAGGTAGACCGCCATCTCCACGGTCAGGTGCTCGCGGGCGTGGTGGTTGGCGTCGTACAGGACCTCGGGCTCGCTCTCGTCGGTGCCCACGTTGTCCGAGATCTTCACCGCGACGATGTCGCGGCCCTCGTACGTCTTTCCCAGCACCCGCTTGCTCGCGATCGCCGGGTAACGCGAGACGATCGAGTTCACCTCGGAGATCATCTCCGAGTAGTTGTGGTACGCGGCGTCCCGCGACGGGAAGTCCAACGTGGACACGTCGTCGCCCGCGGCCGCCACCTCGACCTTCTTGACGGTGAAACCGAGCGCCCGCAACGCCTTCACCTCACGCGCCGTCGCGGTCACCTCGACCACGGCATGCTCCACCGCGTCGATCGAGACACCGGTGCTGGCGATGGTGTTGCGCTGCTGGAGGGTACGCACGTCGTACACCTCGTACTGCGCTGAACTGTCGGCGCGCTGCTCGGCGGTGGCGGGCTGCGCGGTGGCTGCGGTGGCGGCGATCAGGGCCAGGCCGGCGGTGACCGCCGCGGCCAGACCGGTGACGCGTCGTCTCATGAACGACCTCCGGGGGGGTGTCAGAGGGGTCCGGGCCCCGTCACTGCACCACCCGGCATAGACGTTTGGCAATGCATGGAGGGCATGCCAATGTGCCCCCTACGTCCGCGTGATGACCGCGGACCACCGGCTCAGGAAGCGTTGCCCTCGCCACCGGCCGCAGCGTCGGGCCTGGCCGCGGGGCCGGCGGGGCGAGCCGCCCGCTCCCCCTGGCCCTCCGCGGCCTGAGCGCCCCGATCGCCGGCAGCGGCCCGATCGCCAGCGCCGGCGCGATCGCCGGCAGCGGCGCGATCGCCAGCGCCGGCGCGATCGCCAGCGCCGGCGCGATCGGCGGCAGGCTGAGCGGTGCGGTCGGCGGCAGGCTGTGCGGCGCGGTCGCCGGCTGCGGCGGCCTCCTCGTCGCCCGCGAGCGCCGCCCGGAGCCGCGCCTTCTCCGCCGCGCGCCGCTCGGCCACCGAGCCCAGCTGCTCGGCCATCTGCTCACGCCACTTGGCGAGCAGGAAGTACGAGAACGCCGCCGAGGCGAGCAGCGCGATCATCGCCTTCACCAGGAAGTTCAGCGGCACCGGCAGCAGCAGCGCGAACACCACGACGAACAGCCCGAAGCGCCCGAGCGTGTACTTGAGGGCGGGACTCATCTCGTACTCCTTCAGCCCACCCGGTGGCTCAGCCACCGGAGGCCGTAGAACCAGACCAGGCAGTAGACGACGGTGAGGCCGAGAGCGCCGACGGCGCCGCTGACCAGGGCCGGGAAGAGCGGCGCGGCGAGGCCGGCGAGGGTCATGCCGACGGCGACCCCGAAGCCGGCGCCGAGAACGGCAACGACGATCCGGTACGCGCCGAAGCCGGCCGCCCGGAACTCCTCGGTGAACAGCCACACCGGCAGCACGATGGCGATCCACCCGCTGGCCGCCCCGAACTCCGAGGCGCGCACGAGCGACATGATGCCCTCGAAGATCAGCAGCACGACGAGCCCGGCGACCAGCCCGGCCAGGGCGACGCCCACCAGGTCCTGAACGGTCGCCAACCGCCCGTCCGCATCCCGGCGCGGACGGCGCGCACTCTGAGTCTCGGCCATGACAAAGCAAAGGGTACGCCGGAGCCCCGGCCCACCAGCCCCCAGCCCGACGCCGCGCACGTGCGTTCCCTCACGCCCGCCCAGCCCGGACCCGTGGCCGACGCCCAACGCCGAGCAGACCAAGACCACACCGGACCAAGACCAGGCTCCCCCAAGGCCAGACCGGATCGGCGCGAGGCCGCGCGAGGCCGGACCGGCGCGAGGCCGGACCGGCGTGAGGCCGGACCGGCGCGAGGCCGGACCGGCGCGAGGCCGGACCGGCGTGAGGCCGGTAACGCACCCGGGCCACCCCAGGTCCGGCCGGGCACCCGCCCGGACCGGGGTCAGGCGACGGCCGACCGGCGGATCAGGCCCAGACCTGCTGCGGCTCGCTGCGGCGTTCGGCCAGCGGGGTCGGCTTGTCGTACTCGCGGACGACCTCGTAGCGGGTGTTGCGTTCGACCGGCTGGAAGCCCGCGTCCCAGATCAGGTCGAGCAGGTCGCCGCGGTGCATCGTGTTCGGGGTGCCGTACGAGTCGGCGTCGTGGGTGATCTTGTATTCGACGACCGAGCCGTCGAGGTCGTCGACGCCGAAGTTGAGGGAGAGCTGGGCGACCGAGAGGCCGTGCATGACCCAGAAGCACTTGACGTGCGGCACGTTGTCGAACAGGAGCCGGGACACCGCGAACGTCTTGAGCGACTCGGCCGGCGCCGCCATGGTCGTCTGCGCCTGGATGCGGTTACGGATCTTGCCGTCCGCGGAGTCGACGAAGTCGTGCTGGTAGCGCAGCGGGATGAAGACCGCGAAGCCGCCCGTCTCGTCCTGCAGCTCGCGGAGGCGCAGCACGTGGTCGACCCGGTGCCGCGGCTCCTCGATGTGGCCGTACAGCATGGTCGCCGGGGTCTTCATGCCCTTCTGGTGTGCCAGCCGGTGGATCCGCGACCAGTCCTCCCAGTGGCAGTTGTGGTCGACGATGTGCTGGCGGACCTCCCAGTCGAAGATCTCCGCGCCACCGCCGGTCAGCGACTCGAGGCCGGCGTCCATCAGCTCGTCGAGGATCTCGCTCGCGGGCAGGCCGCTGATCTTCTCGAACCACTGCACCTCGGTCGCCGTGAAGCACTTGAGGTTGACCTTGGGCAGCGCGGCCTTCAGCTCGCGCAGCACCTTGGGGTAGTAGCGCCAGGGCAGCGTGGGGTGCAGGCCGTTGACGATGTGCAGCTCGGTGAGCTGCTCGTCCTCCATCTCCTTGGCCTTGCGAACGGCCTCGTCGATGCGCATCGTGTACGCGTCCTTCTCGCCCGGCTTGCGCTGGAAGGAGCAGTACGCACAGCTGGCGGAGCAGACGTTCGTCAGGTTCAGGTGCCGGTTGACGTTGAACATCACCCGGTCGCCGTTCATCTCGGTGCGCTTGTGGTGCGCCAGCCGCCCGAGCCACGCGAGGTCGTCGGACTCGTAGAGGGCGATGCCGTCCTCGCGCGT
This sequence comes from Nucisporomicrobium flavum, assembly GCF_016464385.1. Lineage (GTDB taxonomy): Bacteria > Actinomycetota > Actinomycetes > Mycobacteriales > Micromonosporaceae > Actinoplanes > Actinoplanes flavus_A. The sequence goes on from NZ_JADMLH010000005.1 coordinate 389,303, forward strand.
CAGCCGCTCACCGGCGTAGACCTTGGCTTCCAGCTCGCGCTTCAGTCCGACGTCCATCTGGGCCCCTCTCATCACGGTGCTGTCGAGCGTACGTCCAACCCCTGACAGAAGTCCGCCCGCGGCCGCTCCGGGGCGGCGCAGGTCACGTCTGCGACTTACGATTCTCAGCGTCCTTTCATCTCCATTCGATCGACACCGGTGCAGGTGTTGGGGTAAGACCTTTATGGGGACCGAAGACGCCGGTGGGCGACCGGCGCGGGACGGGGTGCACATGGGTGGGACGAGGCAGGGCCGACGCGGATCGGCGGTGCGGGTACGCCCCTGGTGGCGCCCGCTCGCGTACTCCGCTGCGACCGCCGCTGCCCTCGCAGCCCTGTTCAACCCCCTTCCCGCCGCCGCCACGCCCGTCGCACCGGGCGCACCCGTCGCACCGGCCGTTCCTGTCGCACCGGCTCTGCCCGCGGCTCCCGCGGCGCCCGGCTCGGTTCCGGACGCGGGCTCGCGGCCCGTCGCGATCGGTTCGATCACTCTGCCGGGCCAGCGGAGCACGACCCCCACCACACCGCCGCCGTCGAGCGCCATCGGGGTCGGCGCGCCGACCAACCCGATCATGCGGAAGATCGAGGCCGGCCGGGCCGCGGTCGCCGCCATGGGCGAGCAGCTGGCGAAGCTCGACGAGGATCTCAACCTCACGCGGACGCAGCTCACGACCGCCGACCAGAAGGTCACCCAGACCCAGGCCGCGGTGACAGCGGCCCAGCAGGAGGTCACGGCCGCGGCTGCCGCTTCCGTACGCAACGCCGCGGCGCTCCCGCCGGGCTCGTTCGGTTCCGGGCTGCAGGACCTCGACTCCCTCGCGCGGATCCAGCGCGGCGATTCCGCCACCGAGCAGGCGGCCGGGCGGCAGCTGACCATCGTGCAGTCCGCGTACGCGGCTGCGGTGGCCGAGCAGCAGAACCTGCGGACGACCTTCGACCGGCTCACCACCGAGCGCGCCGCCAAGAAGACCGCGCTCGACAAGAAGTCGGCCGCTCAGCAGAAGTACGAGCAGCAGCACGCCGACGTGATCGCCGCGTCGGACGCCGCCGAGGCGGTCCAGGACGCCCAGGCCGGCGCCGGCTTCCTCGCGGGCGAGAACGCGGGCCGGGGCGCCGACCCGCGTGCCATCGCGGCGCTGCGGATCGCCCTGGCCCAGCGCGGAGACCCGTACGTGTGGTCCGAGGAGGGCCCGGACCAGTTCGACTGCTCGGGGCTCATGTACTACGCCTACCGCTCGGCCGCCGCGGGCAGCTTCCCGCTCACCCGGGTGTCGAAGGACCAGTACTACCAGACCCGCGGCAAGACGGTGGACCGCTACTCGCTGCTCCCCGGCGACCTGCTGTTCTTCAGCTCGTCGACCAGCTGGACGGGCATCCACCACGTCGCCATGTACGCCGGCGACGGCATGATGGTGGAGGCCCCGCGCACCGGCCTGAACGTGCGGCTCGTCCCCGTACGCTGGACCAGGTTGTTCGCGGCGACGCGCATCTACGGCTCGGTCGAGGGCACGGTCGAGGGCCCGCACCTGGGCTCGCCGGACCCGGAGACCCCGAGCAACCACACGCCGACGACGAGCCCCACGCCGCGGCCGACCAGCAAGCCGCCGACGCACCCCACGACCCCGGGCAGCCCGTCGACCCCGCCGAGCTCGCCGCCGACGTCGAGCAAGCCGCCGACCACGCCCAGCTCGCCGTCCACCCCGCCGAGCTCGCCGTCGACGTCGCCGAGCACGGAACCGAAGCCGACGACCACGCCGCCGACCACGAGCGCGCCCCCGGCGGCGTCGCCCAGCAAGTCGCAGGAGACGTCGCCGTCCGGCTCGGCGGACAGCTCGGACGACACGAAGTCTCCGACGGCGTCGGCCACGACCAGCAAGACGACCGCCCCGGCGCCGACCACGACGTCCAAGTCAGCGACGGCGAAGGCGACGACGTCCACGACGGCGAAGACTTCCGCATCGGCGAAGACCTCCGCGAGCACCTCGGGCTCCGCGACGGCGAACTGATCGCGTCAGCGACATAAGGGGACCGAAACCGGATCTTCGGGCGGGGACCACTTGACGCCGGGTGCGCATATGAGCGGTGATATGGCACGGTAGTGAGGAACGCCCGGCATCCGGCTTGCCCGGCGTCGGCGCATGTGACGTCGCACGCGGGTGGCGGCGATCGGGAGGACCCATGGACGAGCGGCAGGCGGCATCGGACAGCGACGGCACGAAGCCGCCGGTTGTGCCGACGCCCGCGAGCAGCTCCGGGCCGCACGACGATCAGGGGTACGAGCTTCCCCCGCCGCCGGCCGCGGGTGCCCTGTGGGCGCCGGATCCGGCCGGCTCGGCGAAGCCGGTGTCCGGATCGGCGTCGGTGCCCAGCTCCGCGCCGGTCAGCGGATCGTCCGGCCGCGCGTCGGTGCGGGACGACAGCGCCGACAGCCGGCCCGCCACCCGGCAGGGCGGCGTCTACGGCACGCGCTCGATCGACCAGTCCGCCGAGGCGTCCGAGGCGCCGGCGACCGCGTCCGAGCCTGCCGCGCCCGCGGAGCCGGAGCCCGACCTGCCGGAGCCGTCGACGCCCGATCCGCGGCCGAAGCCGGAGCCTCCGAAGCCCACCCGCCCGGAGCCGGCGCCGTTCCCGTCGCCCTCGCCGATGCCGCCCGGCCCGGGTCCGTCGCCGTCGCCCATGCCGCCGGGTCCCGTTCCGCCTGGCCCCGGACCCAACCCGGTGCCGCCCGGCCCCGGCCCCAGCCCCATGCCGCCCGGTCCGGGTCCCAGCCCGGTGCCGCCCGGCCCTGGTCCGAGCCCCGTACCGCCGGGTCCCGGGCCGTCACCGGTGCCCGCGCCGCCGCCGTTCCCCGCTCCGCCGGTCATCCCGTCGCCGGGCCTGCCGTCGTACACGATGCCGCCGACCGGTGGTCCCGCAGCGGGCGACCTGACGATGCCCTTCACCTCCGCACCGCCCGGCGGAAACTCCGCAGCGCCCGGCGGAGGCTTCACAACGTCGGGCGGTGGCTCCGCGGCGGCCGGCGGAGGCTCCACAACGTCGGGCGGTGGCTCCGCGGCGGCCGGCGGTGGCTCCGCGGGCCACCCGCTGGCGGATCGCAACCCCGACGCGACCATGCCCTTCAACGCCGGCGCCGGGAGCGACCTCACCATGCCGTTCAACGCCGGCGCCGGAAGCGACGCCACCATGCCGTTCAAGGCCGGTGCGGGCAGCGACGCCACGATGCCGTTCAACGCGGGCGCGGGCAGCGACTCGACGATGCCGTTCGCGACGCACGCCGCCCAGCAGGCCACCACGTTCGGGGTCGGCGCATCGGGCCCGGCTCGCCAGCCGTTCGGCGGAGCCCCCGCGCCGGCCGGCGGCCCCGCCGGGCGACCTGCGACGTACGGGTCGGGTTCCGGACACGGCGGTGCCGTGCCCCAGCAGCGCGACCACGGCACGGTGTACGGCGGCCTCGCCGATTACGCGCCCGCCGACATGACGATGCCCGTGATGATGAACCCGGTGGAGAATTCCGGCTCGTTGACCGGCCACATCCTGGCCCAGGGCTGGCGCGATGGCCCCGAGGCGCAGCGCCGCAGCAACGTCAAGGTGATCGTCGCCATGCTCATCGTGCTGCTGCTCCTGGTCGGCGTGAGCCTCGTCTTCCTGTTCACCGTCGGTGACGCCTTCAGCAACATGATCGGTGGAGTTTTCTCGAAATAGTTGTCGCTCCGCCGCTGGCCACCTAGGCTGGCGAGGTTGCGCCCGGGGGTGAGACAGCCCACTACCGGCGCGGAATGCGGGCAGTGTCTGTGACGTTGACCCGTACACTGATGGCAGTAATTGACCTGGCGTGCCCTGTCGGCGCACGCCACGGGCGTTCTTGCGGGCATTTCAGCGGTCGGCTCTCAGCAGCCGAGGCGGGCCATTCGCGAGCATGCGCCCCCGTAGAGAGGTTCTCTTGACCACTTTCGCTGATCCCAGCACGTTCCCGTCCGTCTTCGAAGCACCCGCTTCCAGCACGACCCCCGAGGAGCCGCAGGCTCCCGCCGCCGCCCCGGCGGCCACCGCCGCCGACCCGGCGACGACCACCGCGGCCCTCGCCGCGGACCCGGCGATCATCACCGCCGAGCTCCCCGCCGACCCGACGACCGCCGAGGTCGAGATCGTGGAGGCGACGAAGAGCTTCGCCGACCTGGGCCTCGCCCCCGAGCTGGTCCGCGTGCTCAGCCGCGAGGGCATCACCACCCCGTTCGAGATCCAGGCCGCGACGATGCCCGACGCCCTGGCCGGCCGTGACGTGCTCGGCCGTGGGCAGACCGGCTCCGGCAAGACCCTGGCGTTCGGCCTTCCGCTGCTGACCCGGGTCGCCCGGGGCGGGCGCGCGCTGCCGCACCGGCCGAAGGCGCTCATCCTCGTACCCACCCGTGAGCTGGCGATGCAGGTCGCCGACGCGCTCATGCCGCTCGGCCGCTCGGTCGGCGTCTTCCTCAAGACCGCCGTCGGCGGCGTGCCGTACGACCGGCAGATGGACGCGCTGCGCCGCGGCGTCGAGGTGATCGTCGCCACGCCGGGCCGCCTGGGCGACCTGATCGAGCGTGGCGCCTGCAAGCTCGACGACGTCCAGGTGACCGTCCTCGACGAGGCCGACCAGATGGCCGACATGGGCTTCCTGCCCGAGGTCACCGAGCTGCTGGCGAAGACCCCGGCGGACGCGCAGCGCCTGCTGTTCTCCGCCACCCTCGACGGCGACGTCGACACGCTGGTCAAGCGGTTCATGCACGACCCGGTCACGCACTCCACGGCTCCGGCCGAGGCGAGCGTGTCCACCATGGACCACCACCTGCTGCTGATCCCGCCGCACGACAAGTTCCCGATCACCGCGTCGATCGCCAACCGTGAGGGCAAGACGATCGTCTTCGCCCGTACGCAGATGGGCGTGGACCGGCTGGTCGAGCAGCTCGCGGCGGTGGGTGTGCGCGCCGGCGCCCTGCACGGCGGCAAGACCCAGCGGGTCCGCACCCGTACGCTGGCCGAGTTCAAGGAAGGCCGCACGAACGTGCTGGTCGCCACCGACGTCGCCGCCCGCGGCATCCACGTCGACGGCATCTCCCTGGTCGTGCACGTCGACCCGCCCAAGGACCCCAAGGACTACCTGCACCGCGCCGGCCGTACGGCCCGGGCGGGCGAGTCGGGTGCCGTGGTCACGCTGGTCCTGCCCAAGCAGCGTCGCAGCACCCAGGCGATGATGCAGAAGGCGGGCGTCTTCCCCTCCGAGGTGCGCGTTCGCCTCGGCGACGAGAAGCTGGCCGAGACCACCGGCGCCCGCGAGCCCAGCGGCGTACCGGTCAAGCCGGAGCCGGAGCCGCGCGAGCGCGGTGACCGTCCCCGCCGCTTCGGCGACCGGCCGCAGCGCGGCGGTTACGACCGGCCCCGCGGCAGCTACGGTGACCGCCCGCGCGGCGAGCGTTCCTTCGGTGGCGGTGACCGGGACCGCAGCTTCGGCGACCGCCCGCGCGGCGAGCGCTCGTTCGGCGGCGACCGGGACCGCGGCGGCTTCGGCGGCGACCGGGACCGGAGCTTCGGCGACCGCCCGCGCACCGACCGGCCGGCCGGCGGCGAGCGCTCGTTCGGCGGCGGCGACCGGGACCGCAGCTTCGGCGACCGCCCGCGCACCGAGCGCTCGTTCGGCGACCGGGATCGCAGCTTCGGCGACCGGCCGCGCACCGACCGGCCGGCCGGCGGCGAGCGTTCCTTCGGCGGCGGCGACCGTCCGGCGGCCCGCAACTTCGGTGACCGCACCGGTGGTTTCCGCCGCGAGGGTGGCCGTAACGACCGACGCGAGGCCGGCGGCCGCTACCAGACGGGCCGTCCCACCCCGATCCACTGATCCAGTGATTCACTGAACGACGCGGAGAGGCCCCCGGCACACGCCGGGGGCCTCTTTGCATGCCGGCAGGTGGCCCGGGTATGAAGGGTCGCATGTCCGTTCCGCCTGGCTCGCTGTTCTGGGAGCGCCGTGACACGACCGGCGCCGAGCATGCCGTGGTCGACCTGAGCGCGGGGCTGGTCGCCCGTGGCACAGCGCTCGCCGTGGACCCGATCGCGTACACGGCGCGGTACGAGGTGCGTACCGATGACTCGTGGGTGACCACCTCCGTCGAGGTGAGCGCCGAGGGGGCCGGCTGGGGGCGTACGTTGCGGCTCCAGGCGGAAGGCGGGGCGTGGCGGGCGACGACGTCCGAGCACGGCGACCTGGACGCCGCCCTGACCGCCGCGGGGCACGCCGGTGCGGGGCTGCCCGGCGCGGAGGACCCCGATCTGCTGCTGGGGGCGTACGACGTCGACTTGACCGGCTCACCGCTGACGAACACGCTGCCGATCCGGCGGCTGGGCCTGCTCAAGGCCGAGCCCGGGGTGGCGCACCGGGTCAGCGTGGCGTGGGTGCTGCTCCCCAGCCTGGAGGTGGTGCAGGCGGACCAGATCTACACCGCGCTGGGCGACGGGAAGGTGCGCTACGCGAACGAGACGTTCAGCGCGGACCTGACCGTCGACGACGAGGGTTTCGTGCGGGACTACCCCGGCCTGGCCGTCCGGAAGGGGTAGGAGGTCAGGCGCGGTCGCGGATGTACGCGACGCACGCCTTGTCGACCGCCGCGAACGGCTTGCCGAATGCCTCGCCGGAGGCGGAGTCCAGGTCGCGGTCCTCGCGCAGGTGGAGGCGGACGAAGGTGAACAGGGCGCGCTGGCCGTACTTCTTCGCCATGCAGTCCGCCGAGAAGTGGCCGAAGCCGTAGAAGGCGTCGCCGTCGCGCAGGCGGGCCTGCGCCTTCAGCGGGTCGACCGCGATGGACTTCGGGCGCCCGCTGCCGTTGACCAGGTTGCGCACCGCCGGGCGGCGCCAGCTCGCGGTGGCCGGCCGGGGATACCAGCCGATGTACTCGGCGATGCCCTCCTTGAGCCACATGTCGCTCTCGACCCAGGTGCGCCGGTGCAGGTTGCCGACCGTCACGACGTGGCCGAGCTCGTGCTGCACCGTGGTGGCGAGGAACTCCCTGTCGTCCTTCAGCTCGGCCATGTTGAGGACCACGTCGGTGCCCGCCTCGTTACGGGGGAAGGCGTACGCGACGATCCACTTGTCCCTGATGCCGCCGTACCAGCTCTTCCACTGCTTGGCGCCGGCCACGTAGATGCGGTAGCGCTGCTGCGGGTTGCCGACCAGGGCGGCGAAGCGGTCGTTGACGACGGCGGCGTGCTCGGCGATCGGCAGGAGCCGCCGGAAGTACTTCTTCTCGCTCGGGGCGCCGATCAGGGTGACGCGCTTACCGGCGGTGGTGACGAGCTCGCCGGAGGCCCAGGGAGCGCGGTACTTGTCGGCGGTCGGCTTCCGGGGTGCCAGCGACGTGATCAACCACCCGCCCTTGCCGTGCTTGACCGTGAGCTCGAGCGCCACGGACGGCGGTCCGTCCGAGACAGTGCTCTTCTCCTTGACGCAGGTGTCGCCGGCGAGGCAGTACGCGACGTCCGCGCCGATCTTGAGGCTGCCGGACTTGTCGGGGCGCACGTCGCGGACGTACGTCCGGTAGTCGAAGTGGCTGACGCCGAGCAGGCGCAGCGACCGGTACATCGCGCGGTAGCGGTCGCGCAGCTTGCGCCTGCCGGGGTCGACAGCGGCGAGCCAGGCCTTCTCGTCGCCGCGGAGCAGGGCCTCCGCCTGGGTCTTGAGCGCCGCGTTGACCTGCTCGAACGGCGTGAGCGGCAGCTTCGGGCGGTCCTCGGCGGCCGCCTCGGCGCGGGAGTCGAGCGGATCGCGGTTGGCGACGTACACCGCGCCGGCGCCGAGGAACAGGGCGACGATCAGGGCGAGGGAGCCGCCGAACAGCAGACCCTTGCCGAGGGCACGCCGCGGCTCGGGAAGGACCGGGGACGGAAACCCCGGAGGAAGGGAATCCCACGGGTGCGGGACGCGCGGAGCGGGAACGAACGGGACAGCCCGGGTCGGGAGCCCGGCGGGCGGGGCGGGCGGGATGGTCACGTCGTCGCCGTCGGGCACGGGACTCATCCTTGCAGGTCGTCCGCCCCCGCGTCGCCCCCTTCCCGCGGCGGACGCCACGGCCCGCCGGCCAGGAACGCATTGATGCAGGCCAGCGGCGCGTCCAGGGAGAGGCCCTGCGCGGCGACCCACCGGTCGGAGTAGTAGGTGTCGGCGTACCGCTCGCCGCCGTCACAGATGAGCGTCACCACCGAGCCCGTGCGGCCCGCCTCACGCATTTCGGCTATCAGGGCGAACGCGCCCCACAGGTTCGTACCCGTGGATCCGCCGACCCGGCGCCCCAGCACGGCCGAGCCGGCCCGCATGGCCGCCAGCGACGCGGCGTCGGGCACCGGGATCATGCGGTCCACGACCGCGGGCTGGAACGACGGCTCGACCCGGGGCCGGCCGATGCCCTCGATGCGCGAGCCGCGGCCGGTCAGGATGGTCCAGTCCTGGTTCACGTACGCGGACCAGAACGCCGATCCTTCCGGGTCGACGACGCACAGCCGCGTGGGGAACCGCCGGTAGCGGGCGTACCGGCCGATCGTGGCGCTGGTGCCGCCGGTGCCCGCGCCGACCACGATCCAGGCCGGCAGCGGGTGCCGTTCCAGCCCCAGCTGCGCGTAGATCGACTCGGCGATGTTGTTGTTGCCGCGCCAGTCGGTGGCCCGCTCGGCGTGGGTGAACTGGTCCATGAAGTGCCCGCCGAGGCCGGCCGCGAGCGTACGGGCCGCCGCCACCACGGTCGTCGGGTCGTCGACGAGGTGACACTTGCCGCCCTGGAACTCGATCAGCGAAATCTTCTCGGGCGACGTGCTCGCCGGCATGACCGCGATGAACTCCAGCCCGAGCATCCGGGCGAAGTACGCCTCGCTGACCGCGGTGGAGCCGGAGGACGCCTCGACGACCGGGGTGTCCGGGCCGATCCAGCCGTTGCAGAGGGCGTACAGGAAAAGGGAGCGTGCCAGGCGGTGCTTGAGCGACCCGGTGGGGTGTGACGACTCGTCCTTGAGGTAGAGGTCGATGCCCCAGGACGGCGGGAGCGGGAACGGCAGCAGGTGGGTGTCGGCCGAGCGGTTGGCGTCGGCCTCCACGAGCGAGATGGCGTCGCTCACCCACTGCCGGCGGGCCGGGTCACAGCGCTCGAGATGCACCCTGATCAACCTACCGCCGGGTCGCGGCCGGGCTGGGGCCGGTTCTCCCATTTCGTGGAGAGCGCGATCGCCGTCCGGGTGGAGGCGACGCCGGGTGTCCGGTTGATCCGGACGATCAGCTGCTCGAGCTCGGCGATCGTGCCGACCCGGACGGTGAGCTGGTACGACTCGACGCCGGCCATGAAGTAGCAGGACTCGATCTCGGGCATGACCCGCAGCGCGGCGAGCACGTCGTCGGTGTCGGCGCCGGAGTCCTCGATGATGCCGATGAGCGCGGTGACGCCCAGCCCGATCGCCTCGGGTTCGACCTCGGCCCGGTAGCCGCGGACCGTCCCCGCCGCCTCGAGCTTGCCGACCCGCTCGTGCACGGCCGGGGCGGACAGGCCCACCTGGCGGGCGAGCTCGGCGTACGACGAACGGGCGTTGTCGCGCAGCAGGTCGATGAGGCGCAGGTCGATGGCGTCCATGGCTTCAGAGGTTAGTGCGGCCCGTCCGGGTGGTTCACGCCCGGTAGCGGGCCGGGAGCGCCCGAGCGCACAAGGATAATGGTCATCGTCGCAATCAGGGCTTTTTCCGCATTTCAGCGACTTGCTGTTTTTCCCGATGCTCTAATGGCTGTACGTCCCGATCGAGCACGCCGAACACGCACAGTGACCGCCGGCGCTCCACAACGACGCAGGGAGAGGGCCGTGGACACTGGAGACCGACTGCTGACGCCCGGGGAGGTTGCCGCGCTGTTCCGGGTCGACCCCAAAACCGTCACGCGATGGGCGGCCGCCGGACGCATCGGCAGCATCCGTACTCCGGGTGGACACCGCCGATTCCGCGAGTCGGAGGTGCGGGCGCTGCTCGAGGGCGACGGCGTGGTCGAGGAGATGCGCGAGGATGACGCGGCGAACCGGCCACGCAACGCCGGGCCGTCGAACCCCGGATCCGGCTACGGCCCGCCCAACGGGTTGCGCTGAGCGCCTCCGAGTTCGCCCCGCCACCTCGTGAACAGGTCGTGGGGCACGCCGAGCCCGTCCAGCACCTTGCCGGCGACGAAGTCGACGAGCTGCTGGGCGGTGGCGTCCGCCCCCGCGCCATAGAAGCCGGGCGAGGCGGGGAGGACCACCGCCCCGGCGTCGTGCAACGCGATCAGGTGCTCGAGGTGGCTGCGGGTCACCGGGGTCTCGCGCGGCACGACGACCGTACGGCGGCGCTCCTTGAGGGTGACCTCGGCGGCGCGCTGCAGCAGATCCTTGGACAGGCCGATGGCGATGCCCGCGCACGCGGCCGTGCTCGCGGGCACGACGGCCATACCGCGGGCCGGGTACGAGCCGCTGCTCGGTCCCGCCGCGAGATCACCGGCGGGCCAGTACACGAGGTCCGCGTCGCCGAGGTCGCGGCCCAGCCAGGCGCCGACGTCGTCCTTCCAGTGCGCGTCGCGGACGGTCGCCCCGGTCTCGTCGAGCAGCGTCAGCCGCGCGGCCCGCGAGATCACCAGGTCCACGGCCTCGCCGGCGTCGAGCAGCGCGCCGATCACCGCCCGGGCGTACGGGGTGCCGGAGGCTCCTGAGACACCGATGATCCACGGGGTGCGCATGCTTCCAGCATGCCCGATCACAGCAGGACGAGATCGAGCAGCGCGAAGAGGAACAGCGCGATCCCGACGAAGCCGTTCGCCGTGAAGAACGCCCGGTTGACCTTGGACAGGTCGGTCGGCGTGACCACGATGTGCTGGTACGCGAACGCCGCCGCGGTCAGTGCCAGCCCGATCCACCACAGCCAGCCCAGCCCGACGACCTCGCCGAACCAGACGAAGAGCGCGAAGGTCACGACGTGCGTCACGGTGGAGATGTGCAGCGCCGTACCGACCCCGAAGCGTGCCGGGGTGGAGTGCACGCCGATCCGGCGGTCGACCTCGACGTCCTGGCAGGCGTAGATGATGTCGAAGCCGCCGATCCAGAGGCCCACCGCGACGCCGAGCAGCCAGGCCGGCCCGGAGCCGTCGAACGTGCCGGTGATCGCGAGCCACGCCCCGACCGGGGCCACCGCCTGCGCCAGCGCGAGGACGTAGTGCGGGAAGTTCGTGAAGCGCTTCGCGTACGGGTAGACGACCAGCGGGATCACCGCGAGTGGCGACAGCAGCAGGCACAGCGGGTTGAGCAGCCCGGCGGCGAGGAAGAGCACGGCCAGCGAGACGATCGCTCCGGTCCACGCCGTGCGTACGCTCACCGCGCCGGTGACCAGCTCCCGGTTCTGCGTCCGGGGGTTCTGCGCGTCGATCCGCCGGTCGAGGATGCGGTTGGCCGCCATGGCGAACGTCCGGCCGGCGACCATCGCGACGGTGACGAGCAGCAGGTCGAGCCAGTGCACGCCGGTGCCCTCACGGTCCATCGCGACGGCGGCCGACAGGTACGCGAACGGCAGCGCGAAGACCGAGTGCTCGATGGCCACCAGCCGCAGGAACGCCTTGACCTTGCCGGGTTGCTCCGGCGCGGGGGCCACCGCCGTCATATGCCGTATTCCTTCCAGCGCTTGTCCACGAGGGCGGTGACCTCGCCGGACATGGTCATCTCCTCCGGCCAGCCGCGGGTGTAGCCCTCGGCGGGCAGCTTACGGGTCGCGTCGAGGCCCGCCTTGCCGCCCCAGAACTGCTGGTAGGAGGCGTGATCGAGGTGGTCCACCGGGCCCTGGGTGACGAGCAGGTCGCGGTCGTAGTCGACGTTGCCGAACGCCCGGAACGCGACCTCGTGGTAGTCGTGCACGTCGCAGTCCTCGTCCACCACGACGATCAGCTTCGACAGCGACATCAGGTGCGCGCCCCAGATCGCGTTCATGATCTTCTGGGCGTGCTTCGGGTAGCGCTTGCGGATCGAGACGATGACGCAGTTGTGGAACACCCCGGCGGCCGGCATGTCGTAGTCGACGATGTCCGGGATCAACATCTTGAGCAGCGGCAGGAAGATCCGCTCGGTGGCCTTGCCCAGCCCGTGGTCCTCCTGCGGCGGCTTCGAGGTGATGATCGAGTGGTAGACGGGCTGCTTGCGCATCGTCATGCACTCGATGTGCAGCACCGGGAACGGCTCGACCGGCGTGTAGAAGCCGGTGTGGTCGCCGAAGGGTCCCTCCGGCGCGCGCTCCCCCGGTTCGAGGTAGCCCTCGAGGATGATCTGCGCCTGCGCCGGCACCTGCAGCGGCACGGTGAGGCAGTCGACCATCTCGACGCGCTCGCCGCGCAGGAAACCGGCGAACATGTACTCGTCGATGTCGCCGGGCAGGGGCGCGCTGGCCGCGTAGCTGACGACCGGGTCACACCCGATCGCGACGGCCACGGGCAGCCGTTCGCCGCGCCGCTCGGCGACCGCGTGGTGGGCGGTCGAATCCTTGTGGATCTGCCAGTGCATGCCCAGCGTGTTCTTCGAGTGCTGCTGCAGCCGGTAGAGGCCCAGGTTGCGCTTGCCGGTCTCCGGGTGCTTGGTGTGGGTCAGCCCGAAGTTGTGGAAGATGCCGCCGTCGCCGGGCCACACCTGCAGGCCGGGCAGCCGGTCCAGGTCCACCTCGTCGCCCTTGAGCACGACCTCCTGGCAGGGCGCCGACTTCACCTTGCGCGGCGGCACCGACTTGAGCTGCAGCACCTTGCCCAGGCCCTCGCGGATACCCGACCAGCCGACCGGCAGCTCCGGCTTGATGAGCTCGCCGATGCGGTCGCCCACCTCGTCCAGCGAATCCACGCCGAGGGCCATCGCCATGCGCTTCTCCGTACCGAACAGGTTGACGACGACCGGCATCTCGCCGCGGGTCGGTCGCTCGAAGAGCAGGGCCGGGCCGCCCGCCCGGACAGTCCGGGTCACGATCTCGCTGATCTCCAGGGTCGGATCGACCGGTACGCGCACCCGGCGCAGCTCGCCGGCCTTCTCCAGGGCCGTGATGAAGCTCTGCAGGTCGTGGTACGGGAACTTCGCAGCCATGCATCCAGTCTGTCACCCGTCACCGGACGATCTTTCCCGGCGTTGGAGTCTGCGGTTCGGTTTGCGTACGGCTCGGGGGACGGGGTGGGCGGCGTGAGGTTCCGGTTCGTGGCACGGTGGTGCGCCCTGGCGGGTCTGGCCGGCGCGCTGGGGGTGGCGGCGCCCGCGGCCTCCCAGCCCAGCCACCGCCTCCCCGAGTGCAAGCCGGGCCGGGCGTCCACCAAGGCGCCGATCCGCCCGGCGGGGAACTCGGCCCCGAAGGCGTGCCGGGCCGCGGCACGGGTGCTGGAGTCCGGCGTACGGATGGACGCCGTCCGCAACACCCCGAGCGGCTACCACCACCTGGGCGCCGGCACGGGCAACGAGTGGAGCGGCGTCTTCGGCCGCCTCTCCGTCGTCGACAGCGCGGTACGGCGCAACACGTACGACTTCGTCGCCAGCCGTTTCATGGTGAAGCGGGACCTGGGCAACGGTCGCATCGCCTGGCTGGAGGCGGGCTGGGCCGAGACCGGCTGGGCCGGCCAGGCGCGCCAGCGCGTCTACACGTTCAACACCAACACGAACTCCTGGCAGTTCTACGACCAGTACCAGCTGCGGCCGGGCGACCGGGTGTGGCTGGACATCCACACGGACTCCGACAACGTGTGGCAGGCGTGGCTGTGGTGGAACAACCGCTGGAACCTGCTCACCGCCCAGAAGCTGCCGATTGGCTCGAGCGCGTACGTCGAGCAGTACGTCGAGGTGCACGTCGACTCCGGCCGGCCCGCCCGCCTCAAAGTCCCGCCGGTGACCGTCGACAACGTGCAGCTGCGTCCCGCCGACCGTGGCCCGGCCCGGTACTGGCGGGAGGACGTCGACACGCTGACCGGCGGCGCCGCCCGAGAGCGTACGGGCGGCTTCTGCCTCGACTGGATCACCCACTACGACACGTGGACCGCCGGCGACTGCTAGCGCCCGATCTTGTCCAGCTCGGCGAGGTCGTCGCCGGACAGCACGAGTCCCGCGCCCGCGACGTTCTGCCGCAGGTGGGCCACCTTCGAGGTGCCGGGGATGAGCAGGATGTTCGGTGACCGCTGCAGCAGCCACGCCAGCGCGACGGACATCGGCGAGGCGTCAAGCCGCGCCGCCACGGCCGAGAGCGCCGCGGACTGCAGCGGGCTGAAGCCGCCGAGCGGGAAGAACGGCACGTACGCGATGCCCTCGGCGGCGAGCCGGTCGATCAGCTCGTCGTCCTGCCGGTACGCGAGGTTGTAGAGGTTCTGCACGCACACGATCGGCGCGATGCTCTGCGCCTCGGCGACCTGCTCCACCGTGGCGTTGCTCACCCCGAGGTGCCGGATCAGCCCCTGCCGCTGCAGCTCCACCAGCGCCTCGAACGGTTCCGCGAGCGAGCCCGGCCGGGGTCCCGTCGCGTCGCCCAGCCGCAGGTTGACGAGGTCGAGCGCGTCCACACCCAGGGCCTCGAGGTTGTCGCGTACGGCTCGGCGTACGTCGTCCGGCGTCCGGGCCGGGGGCCAGCCGCCCTGAGAGTCGCGGACCGCGCCGACCTTCGTGACGAGGTGCAGCGATTCCGGGTACGGGTGCAGCGCCTCCCGGATCAGCCGGTTCGTGACGTGCGGCCCGTACGCGTCGCTGGTGTCGATGTGGGTGATGCCGAGCTCGACGGCCTCACGCAGCACGGCCAGAGCGCCGTCGTGGTCGGCGGGCGGCCCCATGACCCCGGGCCCGGCGAGCTGCATGGCGCCGTACCCGAAGCGGGTGACGGTCAGGTCGCCCATCGTCCAGGTGCCGCCGGGAAGGGAAGAGGAATCAGTCATGCGGCCACCCTCCCGGCTCCCGTCGGGGCCGCCCAGATCCCCGTTGATACTGGTAGTGACAGGGACAGGAACCTGCCACCGGCCGCGGCTACCGTGGGACGGGTGCAGGACGACAACCGGCTCGGGGACTACCTCCGGGCGCGCCGCAAGCTGGTGACGCCGGAGGATGTCGGCCTGCCCGTACGCGGCATGCGCCGGGTGGCCGGCCTGCGCCGCGAAGAGGTGGCCATGCTCGCCGGGATCAGCGCCGAGTACTACCTCCGGCTCGAGCAGGGCCGCGACCGCAACCCGTCGGTGCAGGTCCTGGAGGCGCTCGCCCGGGTGCTGCGGCTGGACGACACCGCGCTCGCGTACCTGCTGCAGCTGGTGGCGCCCCGCCCCCGGGCCCGCGCCCGCCGGCCCCGCCGCCAGACCGTGCCGCCGGCGACCGCCCAGCTCCTGGCCACGATCGGGCTGCCGGCGTTCGCCGCGGACAAATACTTCACCGTGCTCGCCACCAACCCGGCGGCGACCGCGCTGACCCCCAACGTACGGGTCGGCGAGAACCGGCTCCGGTCGCTCTTCCTCGACCCGGCCGAGCAGGAGCTGCACCTGGACTGGGCGGCCACCGTACGGGAATGCGTGGCCGCGTTCCGCCGGCGGCTCGGCTCGGACGCCGACGACCCGCGGGCCGTGCAGCTCGTGGGCGAACTCTCCCTCGCCAGCGACGTCTTCCGCCAGGAATGGGCCCGCCACGACGTCCGCCCGATGCGGGGGCAGCCGGTCCGGATGAAACACCCGCTGGTGGGCGAGCTGTCGCTGGGCATGTCGAAGCTGGACGTGGACGGCACCGACGGGATGGTGCTGGTGGTCTACCACCCCGAACCGGGCACCGAGGACGCCGACCGCCTGGCCCTGCTCACCTC
The DNA here is from genome assembly GCF_016464385.1 of Nucisporomicrobium flavum. Taxonomy (GTDB): domain Bacteria; phylum Actinomycetota; class Actinomycetes; order Mycobacteriales; family Micromonosporaceae; genus Actinoplanes; species Actinoplanes flavus_A. The sequence continues at coordinate 405,184 of NZ_JADMLH010000005.1, forward strand.
CCTGGCCGCTGCCCCGGCGACCCGGGAGGTCACCGCCGCGGCGGAGGCGTGAGGCCGGTTCCTACATGCCGCCGGCGTTGGCGTACGAGTGCAGGCCCTCGAAGAAGAGGTTCACGCCGAACAGGTTCATCAGCATTGTCGCGAAGCCGAGCAGGGCGATCCAGGTCGCCGTCGTGCGCTTGACGCTCGGGGTGGCTCGGGCGTGCAGGTAGCAGGCGTAGACGACCCAGGAGATGAACGCCCACACCTCCTTGGGGTCCCAGCCCCAGTAGCGGCCCCAGGAGGCTTCCGCCCACAGCGGCCCGGCGATCAGCGCGCCGAACGTGAAGAGCGGGAAGGCGAAGGCGTGCAGGCGGAACGTGAGTCGTTCCAGCGTGGCCGCCGCGGGGACCTTGGCGCCGAGCGTGTACGGGAACGAGCGCCTGCCCTCGTCGTACCCGGTGCGGATGAGGAACATGGCGGCCGGGACCGCGCCGATCAGCAGGATGCCGCTGGCGATGATGATCGTGCTGACGTGGATGACGTACCAGTACGAGTTGAGCGCCGGGACGAGCGGGCCGACCGGGGTGTACGCGATCAGGCCGGCCGCGCCGAGCAGCACCACGAGCGCCAGCGCGGCGAACAGGCCGAGGTGGCGGACGGCGGGGCGGCGGGTGAGCACGCCCAGCCAGACCGCGGAGCCGACCAGCGTCACGGCGAGGATGAACTCGTACATGTTGCCCCACGGCATGCGGTGCGCCGCGACGCCGCGGGTCACGACCGTGCCGAGGTGCAGGGCGAAGGCGAGCCCGTTCAGCCCGACGGCGATGCGTCCGAGCAGCTCGCCGCGGTCCCGGCGCGGGGCCTCCGGCGTGCCCGCGGACGAAGTGGGTTCGTCCGCCTCATCGGGGGCGGAAGCGAGCACGTCCGGCTCACCGGGAGCGGCGGGCGGCACGGGAGCGCCCGCGCCGACGAGTTCCCGGGCGGGCCGGGCCGCGGCGCGGCCGATGTGGCTGCGGTCGCCGAACGCGTACTCCGCCGCGTAGCAGACCATCGCGGCCAGGTACGCCAGCACCGTGACAGCCATCAACTGGTTGGACAACTCCGCCATCAGGGCGTCCCTCCCTCATCGCCGCGTGCGGCGCCCACGACCTGCTGGAACTCCTCGCCGAAGCCCGGGTAGTCGGTGCGGGGCAGCCCACCGGCCTCCACCACGCTACCGGACCCCTCTCGGGGCGTGATCCGGAACCACAGCCGCCGCCGATGCCCGCCCAGCGACAGCATCAGACCGAGCAGCCCCAGCACCGCGCCGCCGAGCACGAGCGGCTGGGTGGGGTCGTAGCGCACCGACAGCGTGGCGAACGGCCGCGTACCCAGGAACTCGAGCTTCGTACCGTCGTCGAGCTTCCACGTCTGGCCCGGGGTGAGCCGCTGCGGGCGGACGCCGCTGACCTGTTTCAGCCTGCCGGTCGCGATCTGGCCGCGGTCCAGCGCGTACACCGAGCCGGGCAGGCCCGCGTCGACGCCGAGGTTGCCCCGGTACGCCGTCAGGAACAGCGTCGGGTCGTTCTCGGCCGGGAACACCGAGGTCGGGCCGCCCTGGGGATCGACCGTGGGCAGGTACACGCCCTCGAAGCCGACCTGCAGGTTCTCGTCGCGCTTGTTGGTCTTCGGGTCGATGTTGACGTCCGGGAACTGGGCGACGCCCTCGCTGGTGAACATCCCGTCGCGGGGCAGGAACGGCAGGATCTTCGTCTGCTGCTCGCCGTACCGGTCGGTGTAGCGCAGGATCACCGCGTAGCCGTGGCCGAGCAGGTGGACGTTGGCCTGCGGCAGCCGCAGCGGATCGTTGACCGTGAAGCGTTTCCGCTGCCACGGTCCGTCCTGCTTCGCCTGGACGTCCACGGTGGCCTCGAAGGTCTTCGGCTGCCCGGTGGGCTGGAACGCCGCCTGGAAGTCGTCCAGCCGCAGGCAGAAGAACGGCAGATCGGAGGCGTCGATCCGGGGGCCGAGCGTGGACTCGTCGTACTGCGTGACGGAGTTGCAGAAGCCCTGGTCGGCGCCCTGCACGAGGAGACGGTTGCCGTGCCAGCCGTACCAGTGCCCGAAGCCCACGCCGACCAGCACCGCGAGCAGCGCCAGGTGGAAGAGCAGGTTGCCGCTCTCCTTGAGATAGCCCTTCTCCGCCGCGACCGTCCACGCACCGCCGTCGCCCTCGCGCACGATCGTGCGGAAGCGGCGCTTGCGCAGCGCCGCGGCGGCAGCGGCCGCAGCGGCGGCCGGATCATCGGACCGTTCCTCCCCGGCGGCATGCTGCGGCAGGCGTTCCAACCGGCGCGGCGCATCCGGGGGTACGGTGCGCAGCGCGCGGACGTGATCCACGAGCCGCGGCACCACGCAACCGATCAGCGACGTGAACAGCAGCAGGTAGATCGCGGCGAACCAGGGGGACGCGTACACCTCGAAGCCGCCGACGCGGTCCAGGATCGGGGCGAGCTTCGGATGGGCCTGGTAGTAGCCGCTGACCTTCTCGGCGTTGAGGGCGCGCTGCGGCAGCACCGACCCGGGGATCGCGGCGACGGCGAGCAGGAACAGCAGCACCAGAGCCGTACGCATGCTCGTCAGCTGCCGCCACGAGTTGCGCAGCAGCGCCCACGCGCGGTTGGGCCGGCGCGGCGGCGGCGAGGCCGCGGGGGCGGGACGTTCCTCCACGACGGTCACAGCAGCGTTCCGTCGAACGTGAACGTCGTCTGCAGCCAGATGAGGAAGCTGTCCCAGCCGCCGGTGACGAGCGTGATCCCGACGACGATGAGCAGCGCGCCGCCGATACGGGTGACCCAGCGGCTGTTGCGGCGTACCGCCTTGAAGACCCCGAGCAGGCGCCGGAAGAAGAGCCCGAACAGCACGAACGGCACCCCCAGCCCCAGGCTGTACGCCAGCGCCAGCGTCACCGCCCGGTCGGTCTCCCCGGCGGTCGTGGCGAGCCCGAGCACCGCCCCGAGCGTGGGGCCGACGCACGGGATCCAGGACAGCGCGAAGAGCGCGCCGAACACGGGCGCCCCGATCAGCCCGGCGTTGGGCAGCTTGCTGATGCGGATCTCCCGCTGCAGGCCGGGGATCAGACCGAGGAAGGCGATGCCGAGCACGATGACCAGCACGCCGAGCACGATGTTCAGGGTCTGCCGGTGGGTCTGCAGGGTGATGCCGATGTTGGCGACCAGCGTCGCCATCAGCGTGAACACGACTGCGAAGCCGAGCACGAAGAGGCTGGTGCCGGCCAGGATGCGGCCCTTGGTGCGGGCCCGTTCCGCGGCGTCCAGGTCGGAGCCGGCCAGACCCGTCACGTACGAGAGGTAGCCGGGGATCAGCGGCAGTACGCAGGGCGAGAGGAAGCTGACCAGACCGGCCACCGCGGCAGCCGCGATCGCCAGGATCAGCGGCCCGGTGCTGGCGGTGTTGGCAAATGATTCGCCCATCAGCCGGTCGCTTCCGCTGCGATGCGTTCGACGACGGGCTTGAGGATGCCGATCGTGGTGGCGCCCCGGATGGCAGCCGCGATCCGGCCCTGCCGGTCCAGGATCAGCGTGGCCGGGGTGCTCACCTGCGTCACGTCGAACTTCAGCGCCACGCTGCCATTCGGGTCGAAGATGCTCGGGTACGTGACCCGCCCGCGCTCGAAGGCCTTCGCGGCGTCCCGGTCGTCCCGCGAGTTCACCCCGATGAACGTCACGTTCTTCGCCTTGGTCGCCTGGTACGTGCCCTCGAGGTCGTCCGCCTCGGCCCGGCACGGGTTGCACCAGGAGCCCCAGAAGTTGACCACCACGACCTTGCCGCGGTCCTGCGCGACGTCGTACGTGCCGCCGCCGAGCAGCTCGCCGGTCACCTCGCGGGCCTGCGGGCGCTGGTCAGGCGTGCACTCGATGACGTTGTCCGCGTTCGTCGTGCACTTCTTCTCCCAGCTCTCGCTGCCGCACCCGGTCAGGGCACCGGCCGCGACGGCGGCGGTGAGGACGACAGCGGCGAGCCGGCGCACGGTCAAGCTGTGCTGCTTGACAGCCTGCCGTCGCGACCCTCGCTGCGCTCGGCTCACTTCGTCATGCCCCTTTAGCGGTCCTGGCGCCGGGCGACATCGCGACCAGCGCGGCTGCGGGCTCGGCGTAGTCGATGCCGACCACCTTCGAGCCCTCGAAGCGGAACGAGGTCAGGCTCGCCAGCCCGCACTGCCGCTTGCGGGGATCGTGCCAGAGGCGCTTGTTCTCGATGTGCCGGCGCAGCGTCCAGATCGGAAGCTGGTGCGAGACGCAGACCGCCTCGTGCCCCTCCGCGGCGACCCGGGCGGCCTGGACCGCGGCGAACATCCGGTGGGCGATCACCAGGTATGCCTCGCCCCAGCTCGGCGTGATCGGGTCACGCAGCACCCACCAGTTGCGCGGGTTGCTGAAGGCGCCGTCGCCGACCGACACCTTCTTGCCCTCGAAGAAGTTGGCGCTCTCGATCAGCCGGGTGTCGGTCGCCGTCTCCAGCTTGAACTGCTCGGCGAACGGCTCGGCGGTCTCCTGTGCGCGCTCCAGAGGGCTGGCCACCACGTACGTCACGTCGCGCTCGGCGAGGTGCTCCGCCGCCGCCTTCGCCATCTGCCGGCCCAGCTCGGAGAGGTGGAAGTCGGGCAGGCGGCCGTACAGGATCTTGCCCGGGTTGTACACCTCGCCGTGCCGCAGCACGTGCACGGTGGTCCTGGTGGGTTCGCTCATGGGGTGCTCCCCGCTGCCGCGGCGGCGCGAGCCGCAGCCGGCAGCGCCGCACCGATGGTCTCCAGGGCGTCGTCGTCGAGGGCGGTCGACACGAACCACGACTCGAAAGCGCTCGGCGGCAGGTAGACCCCGCGGGCGAGCATCGCGTGGAAGAACGCCTTGAACGCCGCGCTGTCCTGCGTCTTCGCCGTGGCGTAGTCGCGGACGTCCGCGTCGGTGAAGAAGATCGAGAACATGTTGCCCGCGTACGAGAGCCGGTGCGCGACGCCCGCGGTGTTCAGCGCGTCCGAGGCGAGCGCACCCACGGTGGCCGACACCTCGTCGAGGCGTTTGTAGGCCGCCTCGTCCGCCAGGCGCAGGCTGGCCAGGCCGGCCGCACAGGCGAGCGGGTTACCCGAGAGCGTGCCGGCCTGGTACACCGGGCCGGCCGGGGCCAGGCGCGACATGATCTCCGTGCGGCCGCCGAACGCCGCCGCGGGCAGGCCGCCGCCCATGACCTTGCCGTACGTGAACAGGTCGGCGTCGACCGGCTCGAGCCCGGCCCAGCCGCCCGCGGAGACCCGGAAGCCGGTCATCACCTCGTCGACGATGAGCAGCGCGCCGTTCGCGTGGGCGATCTCGGCCAGCCGCTGGTTGAAGCCGTCGCGCGGGGCGACCACGCCCATGTTGCCGGCGGCGGCCTCGGTGATGATCGCGGCGATGTCGTCCTGCCCGGCGAAGACCGCCTCGACCGCGGCCGCGTCGTTGTACGGCAGCACGATCGTCTCGCTCGCCGCCGCGCCCGTGACGCCGGGCGAATCGGGCAGCCCCAGCGTGGCGACGCCGGAACCGGCCGCGGCGAGCAGCGCGTCGACGTGGCCGTGATAGCAGCCGGCGAACTTCACGATCTTGGAGCGGCCGGTGTAGCCGCGGGCCAGGCGGATCGCCGTCATCGTCGCCTCGGTGCCCGAGTTGACCAGGCGTACCTGCTCCACGGGGGTGCGCCGGACGATCTCCTCGGCCAGCTCCACCTCGCCCTCGGTGGGCGTGCCGAAGCTGGTGCCGTGGGCGGCGGCGGACTGCACGGCGGCGATGATCGCCGGATGCGCCTGCCCGTGGATCAGCGGACCCCACGAGCAGACCAGGTCCACGTAGCGGCGCCCGTCGGCGTCGACCATCCACGGACCGGCGCCCCGGGCCATGAACCGCGGCACGCCGCCGACGGCCCGGAACGCACGCACGGGTGAATTGACCCCGCCCGGCACGATGGCCTGGGCGCGGTCGAAAAGGGCCTGGGAAGCCGGTGCGTCCTCCGGGTACGGAGTGCCGGCGCGGTATGAGGTGGTCACGGCGAATCCCATTCTGTCAGCGTCCCGCGCGGATCGTCCGCCCAGCCCCGCACCGGGTTGTTCAGGTCACCTCGCGACCGCAGGCCAAACCATGCTCAACAGGCAACATTCGGCAGCCCGCGATAGGGTGGCCGGGTGGAGCGACCGGAGCTGTCCATCGCGATTGAGCGCGCCACCGACGAGGTCGTCTTCCACCTCGCCGGTGAGATCGACGTGCTCACCGTGGCGAAGCTGTCCGCGATGGTGAACGAGGTGCTGCAGGAGTCCGAGCTGCCTGCGCGCATCGTGCTCGACATGGCCGGGGTCACGTTCTGCGACTCGCAGGGCCTCGGCACCCTCGTCGTCCTGAGCCGCAAGGCCCAGCACGCCCGCGCGGTGCTGTCGCTGGCCAACGTGGGCGACTTCCTCATGCGCGTGCTCGACATCACCGGGCTGCGTACGGCCCTGATGATCTCCTCCACCGCCTGACGCCCCCGGTCACCGCCGCCGGAGGGTCACCGCCTCGGCTTCGAGCACCTCGGTCGTACGGCTGACGAAGTCCAGCAGGGTTCGCATCTGCTCCTCGTCGTAGGCCTCCATGACCGCGGCCATCCGCGCGCCGAACCCGGCGAAGATCCGTCCGAGTTCCTCCTGCGCGGTGCCCTGCTCGACCGGGTGGACGAGCGTACGGCGCCCGTCGCCGGGGTCGGGCCGGCGCTCGGCGAGGCCCGCCTTCTCGAGCCGGTTGACCACCTGGGCGGTGGCCGCCGTGGACATGCCGGTGGCCGCGGCCAGGCGGGCCGGGTTGATGGGGCCGAGCCGCCGGATGATCTCCGCGCATTTGTAGTCGGAGACGTTGAGACCGACCCGTTCCGCCACCGCCGCATGGAACTGCACGATCGCGGTGCTGAAGCGACCGCCCATCTGCCGGCCGAGGTCGTCCTGCACGCTCACGCTTGACTCTCCTAAATTATTTAGCTAAAGTACTTAGCTAAATCCTCCGGGGAGGTTCATCATGCGGGTTCTCATCGCCGGTGCGGGCATCGGCGGGCTCTACCTCGCGCACGGCCTGCACCGGGCGGGCGTCGACGTCGAGGTCTTCGAACGGGCGGCGAGCCCGGACGCGTTCGCCGCCGGATACCGGATCCACATCGACCGGGACGGCGACCGCGCGCTGCGATCCTGCCTTCCGCCGCGGCAAGTCGCCGACTACGAGGCAGCCTGCGGGCGACCGCCACGCACCTTCGCCTTCGTCGACGAGCGCCTCCGCGAGCTGCTGGCCGTCGAGATCGCGCCGGCCGGCGCCGACTCCGGTCACCGCTCGATCAACCGGTACCGGCTGCGGGAGATCCTCCTGTCCGGGCTCGACGACCGGGTGCGGTTCGGCCGGGAGCTCGCGGGCTTCGAGCAGGGCGACGACGTGACCGCCCGCTTCGCCGACGGCTCGGCCACCGCCGGCACGATCCTGGTCGGCGCCGAGGGCACGCACTCCCCTACCCGCGCACAGCTGCTGCCGCACGCCGGGCGCGTCGACACCGGGGTCGACGGCATCACCGGCCGGGTGGTGCCGCACGGCCCACCGGCGGAGCTGCTGCCGTCCGCGTTCGCCGACGGGCCCGGCCTGGTGCTGGCGCCGGGCGGACGGAACCTCTTCGTCGCCACCCACGAGGACTACCTGGTGTGGGGTCTCAGCGCCCGGCGCGAGAGCCTGCCGGCCGGCGGCATCGGCGATCTGGTCCCCGACCGGCTGCACTCCCTGGCGCGGGAGCTCACGGCCCGCTGGCATCCTCGGCTGCGCCACCTCGTCGACGCGGCGAGCGAGGTCTCCGGCTTCACCATCAAGACGTCGGTCCCGGTGCCGCCCTGGCCGGCCGGCCGGGTGACCGTGCTGGGCGACGCGATCCACAGCATGCCGCCGTCCCGGGGCATCGGGGCGAACACCGCGTTGCGCGACGCGGAGCTGCTGTGCCGCAACCTCACCAGCGGCATGGCTCCCGTCGCCGCGATCGCGGCTTACGAGCAGGAGATGCGGGCGTACGGCTTCGCCGCGGTGAAGGCGTCCGTTCAGGCCCAGCGACAGGGGCTGGTGGCGAATCCGTTGGCCTTCTCGGCGAGCAAGGCGGCGCTGCGTGTGCTCAACGCGGTGCCCGTCCTACGCGACCGGGTGTTCCGATGACTCAGGTGCCCCAGCGGGCCTTCTCGAGCAGCTCCAGCGCCTCCGCCGCCGCTCCCTCGCCGCCGGCGCGCAGCGAGCGGGCCGCCTCGTCCACCAGGTCGGTGAGCCGCTGCCACTGCGCGTCGCGCTCCCGGGCCGCCTCCGCCTGGGCCTTGAGCTGCTGCGTCTTGGTCCACAGCTCGACGAAGATGGACACCTTGGCGCGCAGCACCCACGGGTCGAACGGCTTCGTGAGGTAGTCCACCGCGCCGACCGCATACCCGCGCAGGGCGAGCTGGGCGTCCCGGTCGGCGGCGGTGAGGAAGAGGATCGGCACGTGCCGGGTCCGCTCGCGGCGCTTGATGTGGCTCGCCGTCTCGAAGCCGTCCATGTTCGGCATCTGCGCGTCCAGCAGGATCACGGCGAAGTCGTCGACGAGCAGCTGCTTCAGCGCCGCCTCGCCGCTCTCCACCGCCACCGCCTGCACGGGCAGCCCCTGCAGGATCGCCTCCAGCGCGACCAGGTTGTCGCGCCGGTCGTCGACCAGCAGAGCCTTGGCGCGCTCAGCCACGCTCACTCTCCGTCCCCGAAGTCTCGGACGCGTTGACCCAGCGAGCCATCAGCTCGATGAGCTGGTCCAGGTCGACGGGCTTGGTGATGTAGTCACTGGCACCCGCGGCCAGGGCCGACTCGCGGTCACCGGGCATCGCCTTCGCCGTCAGGAACACTACCGGTAGGTCGCGGAAGCGCTGATTGCGGCGGATCCCCCGGGTCGTCTCGTACCCGTCCTGGTCCGGCATCATCGCGTCCATCAGCACGATGTCGACCTCGGGGTGCTCGGCTAGCAGCCGTACGCCGTCCACGCCGTTGTCGGAGTAGAGCACGTTCAGCCCGTGCATCTCCAGGGCGCTGGTCAGGGCGAACACGTTGCGGACGTCGTCGTCGATGATCAGCACGGTGGCACCGTCGAGCTGCCGGCTGGCCGGGGTGACCGTGTGCGACTCCGCCTCGGCGGGCGGGGCGAGCAACGGCATGTCCAGCGACGACACGGACGAGGTCCGGGGCGGCCCGCTCTGCTCCGCCGCGACCTGCGGCAGCGCGGGCATCGGGATGGTGTCGCGCACCAGCACGTCGGGCACGTACAGGGTGAAGGTGGAACCGTCGCCGGGGGCGGACGACACCACGATCGTGCCGCCGAGCAGCGCGGCGAACTCCCGGCTGATCGACAGGCCCAGGCCGGTGCCGCCGTACTTGCGGCTGGTCGTGCCGTCGGCCTGCTGGAACGCCTCGAAGATGAGGTTGAGCTTCTCGTCGGAGATGCCGATGCCGGTGTCGCTGACCGCGAACGCCACCACCAGCTCCGCCGACGTCAGCGACGGCAGGTCGAAGTCGGTGCCCGGCTCCACCGGGAAGATGCTCAGAGTGACCGAGCCGCGGTCGGTGAACTTGACCGCGTTCGAGAGCAGGTTGCGCAGGATCTGCTGCAGACGCTGGGTGTCCGTGACGATCGTGTCGGGCAGGTCGGGCGAGACGTCGACCCGGAAGTCGAGGTCCTTGTCCTCGGCCTGCGGGGTGAACGCCTGCTCGACGTACGAGCGGATCTCCTCGAAGTCCACCTGGTCCGGCTCGACGTCCATCCGCCCCGCCTCGATCTTGCTGAGGTCCAGGATGTCGTCGATCAGCGAGAGCAGGTCCGAGCCGGCGCTGTGGATCGTACGGGCGAATTCGATCTGCTTCTCGCTGAGGTTCTTCTCCGGGTTCTCCGCGAGCAGGCGCGCCAGCAGCAACAGCGAGTTGAGCGGCGTCCGCAGCTCGTGGCTCATGTTGGCCAGGAACTCCGTCTTGTACGCCGACGCCCGCGACAGCTGCTGCGCCTTCTCCTCCAGGCCGAGGCGGGCCAGTTCGATCTCGCGGTTCTTGACCTCGATGTTGCCCTTCTGCTCGCTGAGCAGCTGCGCCTTGTCCTCCAGCTCGGCGTTCGTCCGCTGGAGCTCCGCCGACTGGTCCTGCATCTCCCGGGCCAGCCGCTGCGACTGGGCGAGCAGTTCCTCCGTACGCCGGTTGGCCTGAATGGTGTTGAGCGCGATCCCGATGGTCGCCACCAGGCGCTCGAGGAACGTCAGGTGCAGCCCGGAGAACGCGGCGACCGACGCGAACTCGATCACGCCGAGCATCTCGCCCTCGAACAGCACCGGCAGCACGACGAGGTCGTTGGGCGGCATCGACATGAGGCCGGACCGCATGGTCAGCACGCCGTCGTGGGTGGCGCGCACCCGGATCGTGCGCCGGGAGACCGCCGCCTGCCCGACCAGTCCCTCGCCGGGCCCGAACGTGACCTCGTTGGTGCGGGCGACGTACCCGTACGAGGCCGCCAGCCGCAGGCGCATGACCGCTTCCTCGTTGTCCATCAGGAAGAAGGCGCCGAGCTGGGCCTCCACCAGCGGCGTCACCTCGGTCATGATCATGCGGCAGACCTCGCCGAGGTCGCGCTGGCCCTGCAGCAGGCCGCCGATGCGGGCGAGGTTGGAGTCCAGCCAGCCCTGTTCGGCGTTCGCCTTGGTGGTCTCGCGCAGGGTCACGATCATCTGGTTGATGTTGTCCTTGAGCTCCGCGACCTCGCCCTGGGCCTCGACGGCGATGCTCTGCGTCAGGTCACCCCGGGTCACCGCGGTGGACACCTCGGCGATCGCGCGCAGCTGGGTGGTCAGCGTGGAGGCGAGCTGGTTGACGTTGTCGGTGAGGTCACGCCACGTACCCGAGACGCCCTTGACCTGGGCCTGACCGCCGAGCTTGCCCTCGATGCCGACCTCGCGGCCGACCCGGGTGACCTCGTTGGCGAACGAGGACAGCTGGTCGACCATCGTGTTGACGGTGTCCTTGAGCTCGAGGATCTCGCCACGGGCGTCGACCGTGATCTTCTGCGACAGGTCACCCTTGGCCACCGCGGTGGTGACCGAGGCGATGTTGCGGACCTGGGCGGTCAGGTTGGACGCCATGTAGTTCACGTTGTCGGTGAGGTCGCGCCACGTGCCGGCCACGCCGGGCACCTGCGCCTGACCGCCGAGCTTGCCCTCCGAGCCCACCTCGCGGGCCACGCGCGTGACCTCGTCGGCGAACGACGACAGCTGGTCGACCATGGTGTTCACGGTCGACTTCAGCTCCAGGATCTCGCCCTGCGCATCGACCGTGATCTTCTGCGACAGGTCACCGCGGGCGACCGCGGTCGAGACCTGCGCGATGTTGCGGACCTGGGCGGTCAGGTTGGAGGCCATCGAGTTGACGTTGTCGGTGAGGTCGCGCCAGGTGCCGGCGACGCCGCGTACCTGGGCCTGGCCGCCGAGCTTGCCCTCGGTGCCCACCTCGCGGGCCACGCGCGTGACCTCGTCGGCGAACGACGACAGCTGGTCCACCATCGTGTTGACCGTCGACTTCAGCTCCAGGATCTCGCCGCGGGCGTCGACCGTGATCTTCTGCGACAGGTCGCCCTTCGCCACCGCGGTGGTGACCGAGGCGATGTTGCGCACCTGGCTCGTCAGGTTGGACGCCATGTAGTTGACGTTGTCGGTCAGGTCGCGCCACGTCCCCGAGACGCCCTTGACCTGGGCCTGACCGCCGAGCTTGCCCTCGGAACCCACCTCGCGGGCCACCCGGGTGACCTCGTCGGCGAACGACGACAGCTGGTCCACCATCGTGTTCATCGTGTTCTTGAGCTGCGCGATCTCGCCGCGGGCGTCGACCGTGATCTTCTGCGACAGGTCGCCCTTGGCCACCGCGGTGGACACCTGGGAGATGTTGCGGACCTGATCGGTGAGGTTGGCGGCGAGCTGGTTGACGTTCTCGGTCAGGTCGCGCCAGGTGCCGGAGACGCCGCGGACCTGCGCCTGACCGCCGAGCCGGCCCTCGGTGCCCACCTCGCGGGCCACCCGGGTGACCTCGTCGGCGAACGACGACAGCTGGTCCACCATCGTGTTCACGGTGTCCTTGAGCTCGAGGATCTCGCCCTGCGCCGCCACCGTGATCTTCTGCGACAGGTCGCCCTTCGCCACCGCGGTCGAGACCTGGGCGATGTTGCGGACCTGGCTCGTCAGGTTGGACGCCATCGAGTTCACCGAGTCGGTGAGGTCCTTCCAGGTGCCGGCGACGTTCGGCACGTCGGCCTGGCCGCCCAGCTTGCCCTCGGTGCCGACCTCGCGCGCCACCCGCGTGACCTGCTCGGCGAAGAGGCGCAGCGTGTCGGTCACGCCGTTCATCGTGTCCGCCAGCTCGGCCACCTCGCCGCGGGCCGACACCGTGATCTTCTGCGACAGGTCACCGCGGGCCATCGCCGTCGCCACCTGGGAGATCGAGCGCACCTGGTGGGTCAGGTTGGAGGCCATCGTGTTGACGGAGTCGGTGAGGTCCTTCCACGTGCCGGCCACGCCCCGGACGTCCGCCTGGCCGCCCAGCTCGCCCTCGGTGCCCACCTCCCGCGCCACCCGGGTGACCTCGCTGGCGAACGACGACAGCTGGTCCACCATCGTGTTCACCGTACGGCCGATCCGGAGGAACTCGCCCCGCAGCGGGCGCCCGTCCATCTCCAGCGCCATGTGCTGGGAGAGGTCGCCCTCGGCCACCGCGACGATGACCCGGCTGATCTCGGTGGTCGGCCGGGCCAGGTCGTCGATCAGGGAGTTGACCGAGCGGACGCTGTCGGACCACGCCCCGTCCAGCCCCTCGTCGTCCAGGCGCTCGGTGAGCCGGCCCTCGCGGCCGACCGTACGGCTGATCCGCCGTACGTCCAGGTTCTGCCGCTCCTGCAGCGTCACCACCTCGTTGAACGCGTCCACGAGCTCGCCGAACGACCCGCTCCGGCGCGCCAGGCGGACCTTCAGGTCACCGTGTCGCACCCGGCGCAGCGCCTCCGCCAGCTCGCCGAGCAGCACGGTCTCCTCGGCCACGCCGGGGCCGGCCTCTTTCGCCGTCGTCATGCTGTCCTCACTCGCTGTCCAGGGCAGGGCGTCCCATCATCCCTCGCCCGGCCGGGTCATTGCGAGATGTGGCTTTGTGCAACCACCGGTCGGCAGGAGAGGATGCACTCGTGTCGGTGGAGACGGGACGCACGACGGGCGCGCTGGTGCGCCGCGTCCGGCTGCCCAACGACCGGCGTACGCCCGCCGCCGCCCGCGCGCTCGTCCGCTCGGTGCTGGAGGAGACCGGCCTGGACGAGCTGATCAACGAGGCGTTGCTGCTGACCACCGAGCTGTCCACGAACGCCGTGGTGCACGCCGGCACCGAGCTCGACATGGAGGTCGCCGCCGACCCGGGCGGGCTGACCGTCACGGTCACCGACTTCGCACCGGGCCCGGTCGAGGAGCTCGCGGTCGGCCCCCGCAACGACAAGACGGAGATCGGCGAGGTAGCGGAGCGTGGTCGCGGGCTCCTGCTCGTCGACCACTTCGCGAGCCGCTGGGGCACGGTGCACGAGGGCACCGGCAAGGGCGTGTGGTTCCGGCTCGAGAGCAAGCCGGCCACTGCTTCCCCCGCCGTGCTGCCTCTGCTGGAAGGTGACGCCGCTCCGACCGTCGGCGAGCTGACCGCGCTGCTGCAGAGCGACGCCGAGCGGCCCACCGAGGAGACGCTTGCCGAGTTCGCCTCCGACCTGATCGCCCGGCTGGCCCGGCTCACCGGCGCGACGGGCGGGGTCCTGCGGCTGGACCGCGGCGACGGCGGCGGGCGCCAACTGCTCGCCCGGCACGGCCGCCCCCCGCGCGACAACGCGGCCACGATCCGGGTGCCGCTGTCCGTGCAGCGGCCGTACGCGGGTGAGCTGGAGCTGGACGCCTCCCCGGAGGGCTACGCGCTGCCGCTCGCCACGCTGGTCGCCGAACGGCTGTCGCTGCACCTGGAGAACGACCGGCTGCGGCGTACGGACCTGCGCCGGCAGACGTGGCTGACGTTCCTCGCCGAGGCCAGCGAGCTCCTCGCCCAGTCCCTCGACGTGAACCTGACGATGGCGCTGATCCCGCAGCTGGTGGTTCCGCGGCTGGGCCAGTGGTGCGCGGTGCACACCACCGACTCGTGGGGCCGGCTGCAGCTCGCCGCGGCCACCCACGCCGACGAGTCCGCGGTGTCCCAGCTCTACGGCACGCTGTCGGAGACCGGCCCCGATTCGATCCTGGCCCGGCTGGAGGAGGCGTCCCGGCTCGGCCAGCAGGTCATGTTCGGTACGCCGTCCGAGGGCTTCGCGGTGCCCCTGGTCGCCCGGGGCCAGCGCCTCGGCACCCTGGCCGTCGGCCGCCACGTGCGGCACCGGCACGACGTGGACGAGGTCGCGGTCCTGGAGGACGTGGCCCGCCGCGCCGCCCTGGCGATCGACAACGCCCGCATCCACGACGAGCGGCACAAGGTCGCCCGGACCCTGCAGGCCTCGCTGCTCCCGCCGGCCCTGCCGCACGTCGACGGCGTGGGCTTCGCCGCGGAGTACGTACCCACCGGCTCCGAGGTCGGCGGCGACTTCTACGACGTGGTCCCGACCGGCGACGGCTGGGTCGTGGTGGTCGGCGACGTCTCCGGCAAGGGCGTGCAGGCCGCCACCGTGACGGGCCTGGTCCGCGACGTGATCCGCATCCTGGTCGACGACGGCAAGCCGATGACCGAGATCCTCTGCCGGGTCAACCGCACGCTGGTCCAGCGCGGCGGCGGACGGTACTGCACGCTGGCGATGGCCTCGGTGACCCGCGACGGCGCCGACCTGCGCGTCCGCCTGCACCTGGCCGGCCACGACCGCGCGGTGCTCGTGCACGCCGACGGCCGGACCGCCTTCGTGGGCGAGGGCGGCACGGCCCTGGGCCTGCTCGAGAGCATCTCGTCACCCGATGTCGCGGTCGCCCTCGGGCCCGGCGACTCGCTCATCTTCTACACCGACGGCGTGACCGAGCGCCGCCGCGGCCGCGAGCTGTTCGGCACCGACCGGCTGCGGCAGGCGGCGACGCCGCTGGCCGGCTACCCGGCGGACGTGATGGCCGCGCGGCTCCGGTCGACGACGATCAACTTCTCCGTCGAGGAGCCGCGCGACGACATCGCGATTCTCGTCCTGCGCAACGACGCCTGACCGCTTTACGGCCAGGGGGTGTTCCGCGGATCATGACGGCCTGCGCCGGGCCCAGCTTCCGCCTCGCGGCACGTGCCGAACGACCGGATACAACACCGGTATCCGACCGCCCGCCACGCTTGCGACGCGAAACCTGGGCCTCGGCTCGGCGTCGCCATGATCCGCGGAACACCCCCTAGGCGCAGAGGGCGGCGTCCACGGTGTCGGTGACGTGGGTGAGCATCTCCTCGCTCGTGGGCAGGCCGGTCACCGCGACCACGGCGCTACGACCGTCGGTCGTGACCAGGTTGCGCGTCTCGAAGCCCTGGATGTCGCCGCCGTGGCCCCAGGCGTACCCGCCGCAGGGCAGGGGGTGCCGGGCGACGCCGAGGCCGTACTGCCAGTCGCCGGTCGGCTCGAAGCCGGGCGCCGGGACGGTCTTCAGCATGGCGGCCTGCTGCGCGGGCTTGAGCAGCTTGCCACCGATCAGCGCCTCGAAGAACGTCCGCAGGTCGCCGGGGCTGGCCACGAGCTGGCCGGCCGACCAGCCCAGCGACGGGTCCATCCGGGTGACGTCGATCCACGGTGCGCCCGGCGCGGTCGCGACATAGCCCTGCGGGTGCCGGCCGCGCAGGCTCTGCTCACCCACGCCCGGCCAGTACGTGTCCCGCAGCCCCAGCGGCTCGATGATCCGGCGGGTGATCTCCTCCCCGACCGGGCGCTCGGTGACCCGCTCGATGATCAGGCCGGCGAGGATGTAGTTCGTGTTGCTGTACTGCCACTTCTCGCCGGGCCCGAACTCGGGCGCCTGGGTGAGTGCGGCGTCCACCAGCCGACGGGGTTCGAAGTAGGAGTGGACCTTGTCCACCAGGTCCTGCGGCTTGGTGAAGATCACGTCGTCGTAGTCGGGCAGACCGCTCATCTGCTGCAGCAGCTGGTGCACGGTGATCTTGCTGCCGTCGTTGCCCTTGGCCTGCACCACACCGGGCAGGTAGTGCTCCACGGTGGCGTTCAGGTCGATACGGCCCTCGCCGACGAGCTGCATCGCGACCACGGCGGTGAACGTCTTGGTGTTGCTGCCGATGCGTACGCGGGCGTCGCGCGGAACCGGCCGGTGGGTCTTGAGGTCGGCGACCCCGGCGGTGTAGTCGCGGACGCGCCCGTCGGTGCCGCGTACCGAGGCCAGCACGCCGGGGAATCCGTCCTCGCTGACCAGCCGGTCGATCCGCTGCTGCACCGCGTCGGCGCGGACGCGGTGCGGTGCCTCGGCGGGACCGGCGAACGCCGAGGGCGCGGCGAGGGCGGTGCCGGCGGTCAGGGCGGCCAGGGCACCGCCCACGATCGAGAACGTACGGCGGCGGGTGGGTACGGCTGTGTGCGACATGTTCGCTCCTCGATGGGGCCGGATGGGCTGAACACCATCCATCCTTCGAGAAGCGGCGTCCGTCCACGATCCAGCCCAGTGCCCGGCGCGGGTACAGCAGGCGCTACCAGCCTGACCGATCCGACCTTTTTGTCGGCTGCGCCGTGGCATGGTGTTTGTCGTGGCGAAGACTCAGTACTACACGGCGACCAGCATCGACGGCTTCACCGCCGACCTGGACAACTCCCTCGAGTGGCTGTTCGAGGTCGACGAGGGCACCGACAACCCGTTCGGCGCGTTCTTCGCCAACATCGGCGCGTTCGCGATGGGCGCCGGCACGTACGAGTGGGTCCTGAAGAACGACAACGTGGTCGACGAGCCGCAGAACTGGCACGACATGTACGGCGACATCCCCTGCTGGGTGTTCACCCACCGCGAGCTGCCGCTGGTCCCGGACGCCAACATCTTCATGGTCAGCGGCGACGTACGCCGGGTCCACGAGGCCATGACGGTCGCCGCGCAGGGCCGCAACGTGTGGCTGGCCGGCGGCGGCGACCTGGCGGCCGAGTTCGCGGACGCGGGCCTGCTCGACGAGGTCATCCTCGCGGTCGCGCCGGTGATGCTCGGCGCGGGCACCCCGGTCCTGCCGAGGAGGCTCTCCTCCCAGCAGCTGGCGCTGACAAACGTCGCCCAGATGGGCCAGTTCGCCTACCTGACCTACGCGGTGGGCATGCTCGCCGACCTCGGCCGTCACATGGCCGCCGACGTCCTGCGCCGTTCACCCGCCCACACCTGACGAGCGGTCAGAACAGGTCTCGGCGGCTTGCCATGTCGATCTCCGCGCTGATCGCCCTCGGCGCCGAGATCGCCACGCAGCGCCCGCCGCGGGCCAGCAGCACCCCGCGCACCGCATCCAGGATGCCCTCGACGCGTTCCGCCGCGAGCGTGCCGGGCAGGACCGCGTGCACGATGCCCCGGCCCGCCGAACCCCGGATCGGGACCGGCATCCCGGTCACGTCGCGCAGCGCGTACACCGCGGACTGCAGATCGGCCGCCGGCACCGCGATCCGCAGGGCCACGTCGTCAGGGCCGAACGGGTAGCGGCCCCACCAGCCCGGCGCCACCGGTGAGATGGTCGCGTCGCGGCCGAGCGTCTTCTCCAGGCCGGCCGCCCGGTGCGCCACGTCGGCCGGGTCGCCCTCGAGCAGCACCGCGAGGGCCCCGCGGGGGGCCGACCCCGACCCGCGCGACGGAACAGCCGGCGGCTGCCCGGCCGAGCCCGGCGACGGAACCACCCGCAGGTGCCCGGCCGTTGCGCTCCCGGACGGGACCGGGCCCGGCGGCGGCACCACGCGCAGATGCCCGGCCGCGGCGGGCCGGCTCCCGGCGGGCAGGTCGACCTCGACGGCGCTCGGGCCGACGCGCCGGGACAGCGTCTCGGCGACCAGGTCCTGGACGTCGCGCGGCGTCGCGACCGGCACCGACACCCAGCGCCGGACCGCGGGCAGCGGCTCGAGGCGTACCCGCGCGGACAGCAGCACGCCGTCGATCTCGGCGATGCCCGGGCGCCCGTCCTCACCGTCGGAGGTGGCGACCTCGCCGTCCCTGCCCACGTACGTGACGCTGATGACCTGGTCCGCGGCCGTGCCGAAGCGGTAGCGCAGCGGGCCCGTCTCGTTCACGGCGAGCACGCCGCCGAGGGTCGCCGTCATCGAGGGCGGGTCCACCGCGAGGCGCTGGCCCCTCAGGGCGAGCGCCGCCTGGACGGCCCGGACGGTCGTACCGGTGCCGATCTCCGCCGTCCCGGCCTCCGCGTCGTGGTGCCAGATGCCGTCGAGGCGGCCCGTGTCGAGCAGCAGGTCCACGCCGGGCGGGGGCGTACCCCAATCGAGTTTGGATCCGGAACCGCGCGCGATGACGGCCAGGCCGCGCTCCCCGGCCAGGCGCATGGTGTCGGCGACCGCGGCGGCCGTCGCGGGTGCCGCGACGAAGCTGGCCAGGCGCCCGGCGACCGTGTCGGAAGGGCCGGCCGTCCGGGCGAAATCGGGCCCACAGATGTCCACCAGCGCTCGCAGCAGCGGCTCACGCGCGGGAAGGTCCGCCCCCATCGCCACACCCCCGCTCAAAATGCCACCGCATCGATTGCTCTTGGAGATCGTCCACTCTGGCACATCGTACACATGTTCGAATGGCGTGGGCAGACGCGTGCACGCCTGTACCGGCGGTGATCGACAACCGACCGGTAACGTGGGCAAGCGTGACGACCGACATGCCCACGACCCCGCCGGCGGTACGCCAGGTGCCCAGCGAGCGCACCTTCCACGGCGACACGGTCACCGACGAGTTCGCCTGGCTCGCCGAGAAGGAGAACCCGGACACGATCGCGTACCTGGAGGCGGAGAACGCCTGGACCAAGCGGGCGACCGCGCACCTCGAAGGGGTGCAGAACACGATCTTCGAGGAGATCAAGCGCCGCACCCAGGAGACCGACCTCTCGGTGCCGCAGCGCAAGGGCGGCTACTGGTACTACACGCGCACGGTCGAGGGCAAGCAGTACGGCATCCAGTGCCGCGTCGCGGCCGCCCCGGACGACGTGACGCCGCCGTCCACCGGTGACGGCGCCCCGCTTCCCGGCGAGGAGGTGCTGCTGGACGGCAACGAGCTCGCCGAGGGCAAGAAGTTCTTCGCGCTGGGCACGTTCGACATCACACCCGACGGCACCCGCCTGGCGTACTCGGTGGACTTCGACGGCGACGAGCGGTTCACGCTGAAGGTCAAGGACCTGCGCACCGGCGAGACACTGGCCGACGAGGTGCCCGGCACGTTCTACGGCAGCGCCTGGTCCGCCGACGGCTCCACGCTCTTCTACATCACCGTCGACGACGCGTGGCGGCCCCATCGCGTGTGGCGGCACACCGTCGGGCAGCCCGCGGCGGACGACGTGGTCGTCTACGAGGAGGCCGACGAACGGTTCTGGGTGGGCGTCGAGCTGACCCGCAGCGAGAAGTTCATCGTGATCGACGCCAACAGCAAGATCACGTCTGAGGTACGGGTCATCGCGGCCGACCACCCCACCGCCGAGCCGGCCGTGATCCGGGAACGCGTCCAGGGCGTCGAGTATTCGGTGGAGCACCACGGCCACCGCTTCCTCATCCTGCACAACGAGAACGCCGAGGACTTCGCGGTCGCCTCCACGTCGGTCGACAACCCCGGCGAATGGGTCGAGCTGATTCCGCACACGCCCGGCACCCGCCTCGAGTCGGTCGACGCGTTCCAGCGCCACGTCGTCATCTCGCTGCGCCGCGACGGCCTCACCGGCCTGCGCGTGATGGCCGACGGCAGCACCGGCACGTACGACATGGAGTTCCCCGAGCCGCTCTACAGCGTCGGCCTGGCGGGCAACCCCGAATACGACACCAACATCGTCCGGATCAGCTACACGTCGATGGTCACCCCGGATTCGGTGTACGACGTGGACCTGATCACCCGGGCGATGGTGCTGCGCAAGCGCAAGCCGGTGCTCGGGGACTTCGACCCCGACGCGTACGAGCAGCACCGCGAATGGGCGCTCGCCGACGACGGCACCAAGGTCCCGATCTCGATCGTGGCGCGCAAGGGCACCCCGCGCAACGGCACCGCGCCCCTGCTGCTGTACGGCTACGGCTCGTACGAGATCAGCATGGACCCGTACTTCTCCATCGCCCGCCTCTCGCTGCTCGACCGAGGCATGGTCTACGCCATCGCGCACGTCCGCGGCGGCGGCGAGATGGGCCGTCGCTGGTACGAGAACGGCAAGATGCTGGCGAAGAAGAACACCTTCACCGACTTCGTGGCCTGCGCCCGCGCGCTGGTCGCCTCCTCGTGGACGAGCGCGGACCGCATCGTCGCCCGGGGCGGCTCGGCGGGCGGCCTGCTCATGGGCGCGATCGCCAACCTGGCCCCGGACGCGTTCGCCGGCATCGTCGCCCAGGTTCCGTTCGTGGACCCGCTGACGTCCATCCTGGACCCCTCCCTCCCGCTCACGGTCACGGAATGGGAGGAGTGGGGCAACCCGCTGGAGAACGCGGACGTGTACACGTACATGAAGTCGTACAGCCCGTACGAGAACGTCACGAAGCAGGCGTACCCGAGAATCCTGGCCGTGACCAGCCTCAACGACACCCGGGTCCTGTACCACGAACCGGCGAAGTGGATCGCCCGCCTGCGGGCGACGGCGCCGGAGGGCTCGTACCTGCTGAAGACGGAGATGGGGGCGGGCCACGGGGGACCGAGCGGCCGCTACGACTCCTGGAAGGAAGAGGCGTTCGTGACCGCCTGGATCCTGGACACGGTCGGCCTCGCCTGACGCGACGCGCGGAAGGCCCGGCCGCATGGCCGGGCCTTCGTCAGGTACGGCGGAGCGCTACCACCGCGATGTCGTCGGCCTGTTCGCCCGCGCCCGCCAGCTGCACCAGCAATCGCTGACAGAACGCGTCCAGGCTCGGCTCCACCTCCGACACGCATTGCGCCAGCGCCGTCAGGCCCACGTCGATGTCGGACTCGCGGCGTTCGATCAGGCCGTCCGTGTAGAGCACCAGCGTGCCACCCGGCGGCAGGACGAACTCCAGGTCGTCCGGCCGGGGAGCGTTGATGCCCAGCAGCGGGCCGCGCGGGGCCAGGAAGCGGGCTCCCGTGCCCGCCACGTGCAGCAGCGGCGGGAGGTGGCCCGCGCTGGCCATGCGGATGCGGCCCGAGGCCGGTTCCAGGGTGAGCAGGCAGAGCGTCGCCGATTCCGCCGGCAGGACCGTACGCATGAAGCGGTTGACCAGGTCGATGACCGCGCCCGGCGGGTGGCCCTCGACGGCGTACGCGCGGACCGCGTGCCGCACTTCGGCCATGACCGTCGCCGCGTGCAGGGAGTGGCCGGCCACGTCGCCGATCGCCACGAGGAGGCGGCCGTCGAGCATCGTCAGCTCGTAGAAGTCGCCGCCCACCTCCGTCTGGGCGCCCGCCGGTTCGTAGCGGACCGCGAGTTCGAGGCCGGGTACGTCGGGCAGGCGGGACTGCAGAAGGCTGCGTTGCAGGGTGACCGCGATGCGGTGTTCCTCGTCGTACGACCGCTGGGCCTCGACCGCCGCGGCGACGGCCTGGGAGAGCTGGCGCAGCACGGGGAAGCCGGCACTCTGCGAGCTGGCCGGCACCGCCACGTACGCCGGGGTGCGGTCGTTGCGGAGCCGCGCCGCGGCCACCGTCACGGATTCGCCCTGGGGCCAGTCGACGAGGTTCCAGGCGGACGGCTCGTCGGTGCGTACCGTCGATCCCACCGCGGTCTCGTGGTGCTCGACCGTCCAGGGCCGCACCGTGGCCGGGCCGCCCGCCGCGATCGCGGCCAGGCCCTCGCCCTCGGCCGTCTCCGCGACCACGACGATCGGGCCGCCGAAGATGGCGTACGCGCCGTCCGCGGCCGCCTGCAGCAGGCCGACCAGCGTCGACGCCGAGTTGATCGCCAGCGTGGTCTCGGCCAGCCGGATCATGCGGGCGGCGAGGAGTTCGGCGCGCTGCCGGGCGCGGTAGTAGCGCAGCACCGCCTGGGACGTGGCGATCAGCTCGTCCGGCTCGATCGGTTCGACGAGGTACGCGTCCGCGCCCCGGTTCAGCCCCTGGGTGCGGTCGACCACGTCCACCGCGTGCGCCGAGACGTGGATGACGGGAAGGACGCCGTACTCGGGATCGGTCTTGATCCGCTCGCAGACCTCGAAACCGCTCATGTCGGGCAGCTTGACGTCCAGCACGACCAGGTCGACGTCCGCCTCGCCGAGCATCGCGAGGGCGGCGCCGCCGGTCTCCGCCTCCACGACCGTGAAGCCGGCCCGGGTCAGCCAGCTCACCAGCAGGTATCTCTTGGTGGCACTGTCGTCGACCACCAGGACGGTGGCCGGCGTCATGGCGACACCGGCAGCGAGACGACGAAGGTGCTGCCCTCGCCGGGGGTGGAGGTCACCCGCATCGCCCCGCCCAGGATCGCGACGAGCCGGCGGGCGTACGGCAGCCCCAGCCCGGTGCCCTTGCCGCTCAGCGCCTGGCTGCCCGGCACCTGGTAGAACTCCTCGAAGATGCGCTCGTGCAGTTCGGGCGGGATGCCGGTGCCGGTGTCGGCGACCGTGAACTCGACGTCGTCGCCCACCCGTTCGACGCCGAGGCGCACAGAGCCGGTGGCGGTGAACTTGATGGCGTTGGTGAGCAGGTTGCGCAGGACCTGGGCGAGCAGCACCTCGTCCGAGCGCAGCACCGGCACCGCCGGCTCGTCGACGATGAAGTCGACGTCGGGGCGCGTGGCGAGCGGGCGCAGGGTGCCGCGGAGCTGACCGAACACCGCCTTCAGGTCCACATCGGACCAGTTCGGCTCGATCCGGCCGGCCTCCGCCTTCGCGAGGTCCAGCAGGTCGTTGACGAGCGACAGCAGGTCCGTGGCGGAGGAGCGGATCAGCTCCACCTGCCGGGCCTGCTCGTCGGTCAGCTTGTCCGAGGACTCGTCGGAGAGCAGCCGGCCCAGCCCGATGATCGCGGTGACCGGGGCGCGCAGCTCGTGGCTGACGTTGGCCAGGAACCGGCTCTTCGCCTCGCTGGCGGCGCGCAGCTGCACCGACTTCTCGTCGAGCTCGGCGTAGAGCGCCACCACCCCGCGGTTGGTCTCCTCCAGCTCGTCGGAGAGCTGGTGGTACAGCGCCATCACGCCGCGGTTGGTGTCCTCCAGCTCCGCGTTGAGCCGGGCGAGGTCGTCGCGTTGCGCGCGTACCTCGTCCAGCGCCGCGATGAGCTGCTGGTTCTGCACCGTCAGCTCGTCGAGCGGGGTGCCCGGCACGTGGCCGGACAGGCGTTCGCGAATCTCGTCCATACGGCCGGGGATCAGAGCCGGTGAGCTCGGCGGCAGACGTCGGGACATCCGCACGACCGTACCGGTCTCCCCATCCCCTACCTCCATCGTGTCGACCAGGCGGCCCACCTGGGTCAGCTGGGCGCTGAGCCGCGCGCTGTCACCGGACACCGGATGGGCCATCTCTACGAACAGTGTGGGTACCCCGTCGAGCGTCGCGGTGAACACCACGTCCGCGTCGCGGCCCGCGCCGACGAGCAACCGGCCCACCTCGCTGAGCGCCGTGGCGAGCCGGGTCTGGTCCTGCGACTCGAGCCCGACCTCCCGCGCCACCTCGCGGCCGATCTGCCGGACCGTGAAGACGTCCTGCTCCACCCGGATCCGCGTCCGCATCAGCGGCTCGGCCCTCATGGCAACCGCGCCACGAGGACGCCCGCGTCGTCGCGGCGGGTGCCGGCGTCGCGCAGCACGGTGGCGGCGATGACCTGCGGCGAGTGGCTGAGCAGACCGGGGTAGTCGGCAGCACTCCAGCGGTCCACGACCCCGTCGGTGTGCATGAGCACCACGGCCCCGGGCGCGAGCGGGTACTCGTACTCGCGGATCTGCCGGCGCTGGTGCCCCGCGATGCCGGGCAGCGACACCATGCCGCGCCGGCCGCCGTCCGGCGCGATGATCGTCCCGGAGATGTTGCCCAGGCCCGCATAGCGGACCAGACCCCGCTGCTGGTCCAGCTCGGCGACGGCGAGCGCGGCCCCGCGGGTGTGTCCGAGCGTACGGTGCAACGCGTCGACGACCGCAGCGGGCGGCGCCTCGGGCAGCCCGCCGAAGACGCGTACGGCCTCCTGCGTCGCCGCGTGTGCCAGCCGCCCGTGGCCGAGCCCGTCACAGACGAGCACCTGACGGCGTTCCCCGGTGTGGCGGACGGCGAAACCGTCCCCGCTGACCGGCTCGCCGGTGAGTGGCCGGGTCAGTCCGGACGCCCACGCCGGTTCCGGCGCCGCGGTGGGCCACACCTGGGCGGCGAGGACGGTGCCCTTGCCCGGCACCGAGTGCAGGTCGCACCAGCCGGCCTGACGCGCTATCGCCCCGAGCCCGATGCCCAGCGTGCCGGCGGTCGAGTGGCCGTCGCCGGAGGAGCGCAGCACGTCGGCCATGCCGGGGCCCTTGTCGATGAGGATGATCTCGACGCCGGCCTCGGTGCCCGAGCGGGCCGGGCGCAGCAGGGCCTTGCCCTCGTCGGCGTGCTTGGCGAGGTTGCCCGCGGCCTCCGCCACGACGATCGAGAGGTCGGCGGTCCGGCGGTCCGGCATGCCGAGCTCGGCGGCGAGGCGCTCCGCGGAACGGCGTACGGCAGCAGCCGCACTGGGGGCCTCCACCCGGAACCAGAGCCCTCCGTCGAGAAGCCCTTCGGGCAGCGAAGCCACCGTTCCTCCGCTCATCGGCACCACTTGGTCACGCTGATGGTCGTGCCCTCGCCGACCGCGGTCTCGATGTCGAACTCGTCGACCAGGCGGCGGGCGCCGCTGAGACCCAGCCCCAGCCCTCCGCCGGTGGTGTAGCCGTCGGTCAGCGCCAGGTCGAGGTCGGGGATGCCCGGGCCCTTGTCGGCGAAGACGATGCGGATGCCGGACCGGCGGCCGTTGTCGACCCGGGTCACCTCGACCGTGCCGCCGCCGCCGTAGACCAGCGTGTTGCGGGCCAGCTCGCTCGCGGCGGTGACGAGCTTGGTCTGGTCGACCAGGGACAGCTTCACCGCCACGGCGACCGTACGGACGAGCTGACGGACCCGGACCACGTCCTGGTCGGTGGCGACCGCTACCCGCTCCGCGGCCCCGCCGGTCATGGTGCGGTGACCGCCGGCTCGTCGGTGTCCTCGTGGCCCGCTCCGCCCTCGGCCTCGGCCCGGGCGGCCGCGAGCAGCTCCATGCCGAGGTCGACGTTGAGCGCCGTACGGATCCCCGGCAGCGACAGCCCGAGCTCCACCAGCGTGATCGCGACCGCCGGCCGCATGCCCACGACGACCGTCTCGGCGTCCAGCACCCGGGAGATCGAGGCGATCGTCGCCAGCGTGCGCCCGACAAAGGAATCGACGATGTCCAGCGCGCTGATGTCGATGATCACACCGTGGCAGCCGGTCGCCACGATGCGGTCGGCGAGGTCCTCCTGCAGCTGCAGCGCGACCTGGTCCTCCATGTCGATCTGGATGGACACCAGGAGGATGTCGCCGATCTTCAGGACCGGGACGCGTTCCATCGGCTCAGCCTTCCCGGCGCGGCTTCTGCGCGACCTTGTCACCGGTCATCCGCAGCACGTGCCGCAGGGCGTCGGCGAGGCTCGACTTGGTGGCGATGTCGCCGAACTCGATGCCCAGCGCCACGATCGTCTGCGCGATCTGCGGCCGGATCCCGGAGATGATGCAGTCTGCACCCATGAGCCGAGCGGCCACGACGGTCTTGAGGATGTGCTGCGCGACCTGGGTGTCCACCGCGGGAACG
Source organism: Nucisporomicrobium flavum (assembly GCF_016464385.1). Taxonomy (GTDB): domain Bacteria; phylum Actinomycetota; class Actinomycetes; order Mycobacteriales; family Micromonosporaceae; genus Actinoplanes; species Actinoplanes flavus_A. Next base: position 431,156 of record NZ_JADMLH010000005.1, read on the forward strand.
CCGGTGATGTCGATGATCGCGTACGGCGAGCCGGTCTCCACCAGCGTCTCGAGCAGCCGCTCCATGACCACCTGGGCGCGGGCCGAGTCCAGCGTGCCGACCAGCGGCACCGCGACCACGCCCTCCCACAGCTTCACCACGGGGGTGGAGAGCTCCAGCAACTGCTCCGCCTGGTCGGCGATGAGCTCCTCGCGCGCCCGCGTGTAGCTGTCGAAGGTGAAGAGGCCGGCGCGGTCGACGAACGAGGAGAACGCCACGTACTCGCGCAGGACCGCGGCATCGGCGCCCTCGCCCTCGTCCAGCACGCGCAGCACGGCGTCCTTGAGCGTGAAGACGCTGACCGCGGTCTCGTTGGCGGTGAAGCCCTGCCGGGCCCGGGTGCTGGACAGCTCGCTGAGCTGGGCCCGCAGCTCGGCGGCCGCGTCGTCCTCGAGGTCCTGCGCGCCGCCGTCGAACGCCGCCTGGAAGCCTCGCTGCAGCTCGGAGGCCTGCCGGTACAGCTCGGCCTGGCTCAACCGGCCCCGCAGGGAGGCGGCCACCGCGTCCGTCCAGGACGCGACGATCGCGTCCTCGTGCCCCTTGAGCAGGTCGGCGAACCGACCGCTCCGGTCCGAACTCAGCGCCACCGGTGCCTCCTGTGACCTCGGCCGGGTCATGGCCGCCGCAGGTCGCGGGCAACCGGGCCGGACTTTACCATCGGGGCCGGTTCATACTTGCTGTCGGCCAACTAATAATCCGTGGTCAGGCGGGTCTCCCCGTTCTGCGGGCACCCGGCCGCGTGGAGTAACGTTCTGCCCATAACTGGGAGGTCCTGAATGTCCCTGACGGTACAAACCGAGCAGCGCGGCGACGTGGTCGTCGTGTCGGTGGCGGGCGAGCTCGACATGGCCACCGCGCCCCAGCTGCAGGACCAGATCAGCGACCTGCTCGAGAAGGGCCGCACGCGGCTGGTCTTCGACCTGGCCGAGGTCTCGTTCTGCGACTCCACCGGGCTCTCCGTGTTCGTGCGCGCCAAGAACAGCACCGACGACGCCGGCGGTGTGGTGCGGCTGGCCGCCCCCCAGCGCGGGGTGCTGCGCATCCTCGAGGTGTCCGGGCTGGTCGAGGTGCTGCACACGTACCCGACGGTCGACGAGGCCGTGACCGCCGAGGAGCCGGCGCTCGACTGAGCGCGCCCGCTTCCCGCGATGGGCCGATCGGCGTAGTTTGTCGCCGACAGGTCGTGGGCAACTGCTGCGATCGAAACTTCTCGGCCCCTCATCGCAGGAGTGCGCGTGTCCATGCTCAAAGGCTTCAAAGACTTCATCATGCGCGGCAACGTCGTCGACCTCGCGGTCGGCATCGTCATCGGCGCCGCCTTCACCGCTGTGGTCAGCGGCTTTACCAAGTCCTTCCTCGAACCGCTGATCAAGTGGATCAGCGGCGGCTCGGGCGTGACAGCCGGCGCTTGGTCGCCGAAAGCCGGCGTCGTCTTCGACTACGCCGGCTTCATCAACGCGGTGATCACGTTCCTGCTGACCGCCGCGGTGCTCTACTTCCTCGTGGTCTACCCGCTGAACCGGCTCGCCGAGCGGCGCAAGCGCGGCGAGGAGCCGCCGCCGGAGGCCCCCAGCGAGGAGGTCAAGCTGCTCACCGAGATCCGCGACGCCCTGGTCCGCCAGCAGGTCGCCCCCGGTGCGGTCAACGACATCCTCGGCCGCCACGGCCAGGAGCCGCCCCGCTGAGGTTTCCGCCGAAAAGATCAACCCACCCGGCGCTGTTCGAACAGATGTTCGATACAGTGCCGGGATGGAGCAACGTAAGCACTGGTGGAACGGCAGATGGGGACGCGTCGCACGCAAGGACGTCTACCTGCGGACGAGCGGCGACCAGTGGTACGTGGAGCAGCGCGCGGGCGGCGCTGACGGCGTCTCCCACTTCTTCGAGTACGACAGCGAGGAAGCCGCGCTGGACATGGTCCGCGCGCTCCTGACCGGCCCGGACGAGTGGCGGGAGCTGTCCGTACGCCCCCGCGACCGCTGACCAACAGGCCTCACAGCGTCCGCGACGCGCTCAGGCAGCCCGGCGCTCGCCGGCCGGCGTATGGCGGGCGGTGACCGGGCCACCCGGCAGCAGGCGCAGGCGTGCCGGCCGGGCGGGCTCGTCGGGAGTGGCCTCCACGAGACGCCAGCCGCCGCCCACACCGGCCCGGTCGCCGGGCGGCTCGGCAGGATCGCCCGCGACCCGCGACAGCGCCACGACGAGCAGATATCCCAGGATCACGAAACCGTGGCTGACCAGCCGGGTCCCGTCGACCCGAGCCGCGGACAGGTCGTTGACCGACAGCAGCAGAAGCATCCCCACGAAGGCCGTCAGCATCGGTACGAGCCCCGCCGGCCGGCCGCGGCGCAGGGCGATGAAGAGGTAGCCGGCCCCGATCGCCACGTTCCACGCCGCGGACTCGTGCCACAGGTGGCCGGGGGTCGCGTCCAGCCCGGCATGCACGTGCAGGCTCGCCGCGCCGCCGCCGACCTGCGCCAGCCCGAGGATGAGCTGCACCGCGCCGACCGCGGCCAGGGCGACGTAGAGGCCGGCTCCGAGCCGCGCGCGTACGCCGGCCCGCCGCCCGCCCCCGCTCTCGGCCCGCGTGATCGCGAACCACTCCCGCCACACGCCCCGGCGGCCGGGAACGCGGCCGGGAACGGGTGGGAGCGCCGCGAGGATGGCCGCGCTGAGGTCGGGGACGTCCGCGACGAGCCCCGTACGCGCCACCCGGTTGACCGCCGCCGCCCGGTCGACCCACTCCCGGCACCCGGCGCATCCGGCCAGGTGCCCGTCGACCCGCGCCCGATCGGCCGGATCGTCCTCGCCGTCCAGCTGCGCCGATATCAGCTCGCGCCACCGTTCACACGCCATGCACCCATAGTCGCGCGGAGACGCCCGCTGGTTCCCGCCGGCCGCGGCTTCAGCGCAGGCCGTGCTGCGGGCGGCCCTCCTGGTCGCCGGTGCCACCCATCAGCCGCCGGCGCTCCCGGAAGGCCCGCAGGTTGGCCGTGTTGCCGCAGGTGCTGACGTCGTGCCAGACGCCGCTGTTGTTGCGGGAGGTGTCGAAGAAGGCCGCACGGCACTCCACGTTGTTGCAGAGCTTCAGCCGCGGCCACAGCCCGGCCTGCTGCGCGAGGAGCGCCTCGGACCACAACGCCGACGCGAGCCAGCGGGTGCCGCGCCCGGCGGGGACCATGCGGACCCAGCCGTCGGCGTCGGGGACGAGGCTGACCGGCACGTCCGCCGGGGGCAGCGAACCGTCCGGGTTGGCGTTGCGCCCTCCGGCCGCCAGGATCACGCCCTCGAACGTGCTCCGCAGCCGCCGCAGCGACCGCAGGTCCGTGGAGGAGAGCAGCAGCACGGGGGCGGGCAGGCCGGCCACGCGCGACCATGTGGCCAGGGCGTCGGTCAGCCAGCGCTGGGCGTCGTCGGGCGTGGCGAGCAGGTCCGGGGCGTACGACATGGTGGCCCGGGTGTTCACGAAGTCCTGCAGGAGGGCGAGGCCGGCCGGCGCCTCGCGTACGCCGTGCCGGGAACTTGCCTTCCATGACATAGGCGAAGGGTACTTGATTCTTTTTCACGCGAGCATCCGCCACACGCCTGACCGGGGCGGGCGCATCCGTCACACGCTGCGCATTCGGTCACTGACGCCACGTTGATCATGAGACGCTTGACTGCTTACGGCAGCATGAACATCTCTCGCGTGTGAGTATCGGACAATGAGGTGTAAGTGGTGCGCAGAGTTCTGACCGCCGCCGTGGCTCTGGCAGCCGCCGCAACGTTGGCCACCGGGTGCGACACCGGCGGCGCGAACGACGCCGCGCCGGCGCCCTCCGCGACCGTGGGCACCCCGTCGGCCCCCGCGGACACCCCGACGACCTCTCCCTCGGCGTCCGCGACTCCGTCGGAGACACCCACGAGCGAGCCGGCGCCCAAGCCGCAGAAGCTCAAGTCCGGGGCGAAAGGCGAGCGGGTCGTCGCCCTGCAGAAGCGCCTGACGGAGCTCGGCTACTGGAACGGCAAGCCCGACGGCTCCTTCGGCGGCAAGACCCAGCAGGCGGTGTTCGCGCTGCAGAAGGCTGCCGGCCTGGGCCGCGACGGCGTGGTGGGACCCAAGACCCAGAAGGCCCTCGACCGAGGCGTACGCCCCAAGGCGCGCAGCACCAGCGGCCGGGTCATCGAGATCAGCAAGAAGCGGCAGCTGCTCATGCTCGTCAACGACGGCAAGGTGACCGAGGTCTTCAACACGTCCACCGGCTCGAACCAGCACTACGAGCAGGAGGGGCAGACGTATCTCGCCGACACCCCGAGCGGCAGGTTCCGGGTCTCCCGGCAGATCGACGGCTGGCGCCACGCGCCGCTGGGCCTGCTGTGGCGCCCCAAATACTTCAACGGGGGCATCGCGGTGCACGGGGCGAACAGCGTGCCGCCGTACCCGGCCTCGCACGGCTGCGCACGGGTGTCGATCGCGGCGATGAACTACCTGTGGACGAACGACAAGCTCCCGCTGCGGACGAAGGTCTGGGTCTACTGACCGCGGCTCACGCGGCTACGGCGAGAGTCCGGGCGACCTGACGCAGGAATTCGGTGTTCGAGGCCGTGCCGCGCAGCTGGGCGAGGAGCTGACGCATGCCGTCGCGTCCCTGACCGTTGAGGGCGCGGCGGATCTGCGCGGCGATCGCCAGTTCACCGGGGCCCTGCAGGGTCTCGTCGTGCCGGGTGCCGGAGGCGGCGAGGTCGATCGCGGGGAAGATGCGGGCCTCGGCGAGGGAGCGGTCCAGCCGGAGCTCGGCGTTGCCGGTGCTCTTGAACTCCTCGAAGATCACCGAGTCGAGGGCCGAGCCGGTGTCGATCAGCGCGCTGGCGATGATGGTGAGCGAGCCGCCGTTCTCGATGTTGCGGGCGGCGCCGAGGAAGCGCTTCGGCGGGTGCAGCGCGCTGGAGTCGAGGCCGCCGGAGAGCGTACGCCCCCGCCCCGGCGCGAGCAGGTTGTACGCCCGCCCCAGCCGGGTCAGCGAGTCGAGCAGGACCACCACGTCCCGCCCGAGCTCGACGAGGCGCTTGGCGCGTTCGATGGCGAGCTCGGCGACCGCGGCGTGCTCGTGCGGCGGCCGGTCGAAGGTGGCGGCGATGACCTCGCCCTGCACCGAGCGCTGCAGGTCGGTGACCTCCTCGGGCCGCTCGTCGACGAGCAGCAGCATCAGGTGCGCCTCGGGGTTGTTGCGGGCGATCGCGTTGGCCATCTGCGCCAGCACCATGGTCTTGCCCGCCTTGGGCGGCGCCACGACGAGGGCCCGCTGCCCCTTGCCGATCGGCATGACCAGGTCGATGACGCGGGTAGTGAGGATGTGCGGTTCGGTCTCCAGCCGGAGGCGTTCCTGCGGGTGGAGCGCGGTGAGGTCGTAGAAGCCTGGCCGGCGTCCGGGCTTGCGACCGTTGACCGTGTCGACCTGCAACGCCGCGGTCTTCCGGCCCGCGGTACGGGCCGTACCCGTGACGCGGTCGCCACGGCGCAGGTCGAGCCGGCGGATCTGCTCGGGCGACACCGGGATGTCGTCCGGGCCGGGAAGGTAGCCGTCGGCGCGCAGCCAGGCGCGGTCGCCGACGATGTCGAGGAGGGCGTCGACGGGTACGCCGATGCCAGGATTGTCCGTCATGCGGATACTCCAAAGGGAGAGATGAGACGCGCGTCGAAAGGCGCGTGGAGGAAAAGAAGAACGGGCCGTATCAAGCCTCTGGGAAGCGGCACAGGCCGCCGGCATCCAGGGCGCGGCTGAGGCAAAGGTAGCACTCCTGCGGCCCGGTGGCCATCGGGCCGAGGTGCGCGTCATGGTCGGCTGACGGACACCTCATGTCCATGTCGGACCGCTACCGTGCCGCCATGGGTACCGTCGACCGCCGTCGTTTCCTGCAGATGGCCGGGCTCCCGGCCGCCGCCGCGGCTCTGCCGCTCGACCTCGGCAAGGCGCTCGCCATCCCGGCGCACCACCGCACCGGGACGATCGCCGACGTCGAGCACGTCATCTTCCTGATGCAGGAGAACCGCTCGTTCGACCACTACTTCGGCACGCTGCGGGGCGTACGCGGATTCGCCGACCCGCACCCGATGCGCCGGCCCGACGGCAAGCCGGTGTGGCAGCAGCCGCAGAGCGGCGGACCGGACCTGCTGCCGTTCCGGCCCGACGTGCCCGACCTGGGCCGCACGTTCCTGCCCGACCCGCCGCACGGCTGGAACGACGGCCACGCCGCGTGGAACGGCGGCCGCTACGACCGCTGGGTGCCGAACAAGGGCGTCACCACGATGACGTACCACACGCGTTCGGACCTGCCGTACCAGTTCGCGCTGGCCGACGCCTTCACCGTCTGCGACAACTACCACTGCTCGCTGCTCGGCCCGACCGACCCGAACCGCTACCACATGTGGACCGGGTGGGTCGGCAACGACGGCAGCGGCGGCGGACCGGTCATCACCAACGCCGAGGCGGGCTACGACTGGTCGACGTACCCGGAGCGGCTGGAGCGCGCCGGCATTCCGTGGAAGGTCTACCAGGATGTGGGCCTCGGGCTGACCGCCGGCGGCTCGTGGGGGTGGACGCAGGACCCGTACATCGGCAACTACGGCGACAACTCGCTGCTCTACTTCCACCAGTACCAGAACGCGCAGCCCGGTTCGCCGCTCGCGGACCGCGCCAAGACGGGTACGAACGTCAACGCGCTCGGGCGTGATCCGGAGGCGCTGCTCAGCGACTTCCGCGCGGACGTGAGCAACGGCCGGCTGCCGGCGGTGTCGTGGCTCGTCGCGCCGGAGGCGTACTCCGAACACCCGAACTGGGAGCCCGGGTACGGCGCCTGGTACGTCTCGCAGGTCATCGACATCCTCGCCGCGCATCCCGAGGTGTGGAGCAAGATGGCGCTGTTCATCACGTACGACGAGGAGGGCGGCTTCTTCGACCACCTGGCGCCGCCGACGCCGGGCGAGTCGACGGTGCCGACGACGAACGAGCTCTTCCCCGGCAGCCCCGACCACCCGGCCGGCCCGTACGGCCTGGGCGTCCGCGTCCCGATGATCGTGGTGTCGCCGTGGACCCGGGGCGGCTGGGTGAACTCGCAACTGTTCGACCACACGTCGCTGATCCGCTTCCTCGAGGCCCGCTTCGGCGCCGGCCGCCCCGACCTCACCGAAACCAACATCACCCCGTGGCGGCGAGCGGTCACCGGCGACCTGACCAGCGCCTTCGATTTCCGTACGCCGAACCGTGCCCGGCCCTTCCGCCTCCCGGACACCGACGACCTCAAGCCCGAGGCCCTGGTACGCCACCCCGACGAGGTGCCCGTACCCCCGGCCGACCAGCGGCTCCCCCGCCAGGAGAAGGGCGTCCGCCCGGCGCGTGCCCTCCCGTACGCCCTGCACGCCGACAGCCACGTCAGCGGCACGACGCTGACCATCACGTTCCGCAACACCGGCCGGGCCGCGGCGGTCTTCCACGCCCGCCCGGTCGGCGGCGAGCCGCGCACGTACACCGTCGAGCCGGGCAAGACGCTGACCGGCACGTGGCCCGCCGCGAACGGCTACGACGTCGACGTGCACGGCCCGAACGGCTTCCACCGCCGCCTCCACAGTGGACCGCTCGGCGTCCGCACCGACTACGACCTCCGCGCCGAGAAGGTGACGTTGACCTTCACCAACCACGGGAGCAGCCGGCTGCAGCTGACCGTGCGGGACGCGTACACCTCGAGCCGGACGACGGTCTCGCTGCGCGCCGGCCAGACGGCGGCGAAATCATGGCCGGTGGTCCGCACCCGCGGCTGGTACGACCTCGCGGTGACCGGCGCGGGCGGCGAGTACCGCTGCGCGGGTCACGTGGAGAACGGCAAGGACAGCATCACCGACCCGGCGATGGGCGGCCTCGTCTAGCGCCGGCGCCCCAGACGGGCGACCAGGCGGTCCAGGGCCGGCGCCGATTCGTCCACCGGGATCGGGGTGGCGAACGGCCGTTCGCCGTCCGGCATCCCGGCCAGGACGGGCGCGGTCACGGCGATCTCCTGCTCGACGACGTCCTCGGCGAAGTCGACCGGCTGGCCCGTCGCGCGGGCGAGGTCCCAGCCGTGCACGAGCAGCTCGGTCAGGCGCAGGTGCAGCGCCATCGCGCCGGTCACCCGTCCGAGCGGCACGTCGACCGAGCGGTCGAGGATGCCGGGGGTGCGGAAGGCCGTCGTCAGCGTCGCGGCGCTCTCGTCGAAACCCGCCTGCAGGCTGCGGTACGTCATCGGCCGGGCGGTGAGGGCTGAGGTCACCATCGCGTTGCCCAGCACCAGATGGCTCACCAGCGACTGGACGTCCCAGTCCTCGCAGGGCGTCGGATCGCCCCACTGGTCGGGCTTCACGCCGGCGACCAGCCGTCCGACGCGTTCGGCCGTCGCGGTCAGCTGATCAACGGTCGCCGCGGTCACGCTGACACTTTATGGGTCCGTGCCAACCCGCGCCGGGAAGCGCGCTGGGCCGCCTGGCATCCGTGTCCGGCGATTGGTTAGAGTTCATCCCACGTCCGGCCGCGGAAGCGCCGCCGGGCACGCGGACGTAGCGCAGCTGGTAGCGCATCACCTTGCCAAGGTGAGGGTCGCGGGTTCGAATCCCGTCGTCCGCTCTCTCTTCCTCCTCCCGGTCGCGTGCCCGATGTCACATCAGCACCGATGACCAGCCTGTGTAGACAGTCGCCGGTCCCGCCCGGCGCGCTTCTGTGAACAACCATGCTAGATTCACCGCCGCCAATTTAGCGGAGGTGCACGCATGCGTCGCGTCTGCCTGACAGTGCCGACGAACCGGGAATGCACTGCGACGCTCGCGGAGGTGGTCGCGGAGGCCGCCTATGCCGTTGAGCATTTTGACGTCGAAGTCCATCTGCTCGTGCTGGATTCCTCGGAGCACTTTGCGGCACACGCCCGTGCGCTCGGTGCAACGCCGAACGTCTGGCACTTGGACGAGCCGGCTCAGCGCGCCTTTCTGCAGCGGGTGGTCCGGCGCGCCGACGTGGACAAGCCCGACCTGCTGCTCGACCTGATGCTGCCGCGCGGGCTGTCGTACGGCGCCTGCACGAACCGCGCCTTCCTGATCGCCGCGGCGCTGGGCTGCGACTCTGTGCACCGCCGCGACTCGGACAGCTTCTTTCAGACGCACCAAGGCAAGAAGGTCTTCCCGATCCACCCGGAACTTCTCTTTCTGGGCAAGCCGGCGCACCTGGCCGGCACCGCGCAGGACCGGCTGGATCCGGCGCTGCGTGACGCCACGGTGAGCATGGTCGGCGGGTCGTTCGTCGGGGAGATGTCCGTGGACATCGCCGACATCCGCGGTCACGAGGCCTACTACGACCTGGTCAGCCTCTGGGCCGCCGACGGCAGTACGGAGGAGGAGAAACGCGCGCTGGTCGAGGAATCCTTCACCGGCAGTGCGCCTTTCGACGGCGACGAATTCGTCCTCTCCGTCGTCGACCCGATGCGGGTGGACATGCACAACATCGGCTTCCACGGGTTGCACGAGCGGATTCCGCTGCCGCCCGCGACCGACACCATCGGCAGCGACTACTTCCTCATTCACGTCGCCGACAAGGCCCACCTGCCCGGGGTTCTGCACAACCGTCACATCGTCAATTTCCACACCCCGGAACGCAAGACCGACGCCGGCTTCCTGGCGTACCAGATGCGGTACGCGAAGTTCATTCTCTCCATGCACTACCTGCACTTCATCTACCAGCGGATGACCAGCGACGACCCGGCCGCGATCGCGGCGATCGTCCGCGACAGCACCTGGCAGCCCCGCGAGCCGAACGAGGCGAAGATCCGGAGCCTGGAGGCCGCGTACCGCCGGCTGGGCGGGCGGTTCACCACGGTCGCGGACGTCGTGCGGGACCGGCGCGAACGACTGCTGTTCGAGGCCCGGCGGGACACCGACGACTTCGCCCTGCTCATCGACGCGTGGGCGGCCCTGATGGCGGCGGCCCGGACGACGAGCGTGCGCGATGCTTGACCGGCGCCACGTGCGGTCCGCGCTGACGGCGGCCGGCGAGGACCGGATCATCTACGACCTGACCGGCATCGAGCGGCAGTACGACATCCTGCTCGCCGAGCTCCCGGGGGTCGCGGTGCGCTTCGCCATGAAGGCGTGCCCGGTGGACGAGGTGCTGACCTGCCTCGCCGACCGGGGCGCCGGCTTCGACGCGGCCAGCCCCGGGGAGATCCGGCAGGCGCTGCGTACGGGCATCGCACCCGGCCTCGTGCACTACGGCAACACCGTCAAGTCCGACACCGCGATCGCCGCCGCCCACCGGCTGGGGATCACCATGTTCGCGACCGACTGCGTGGAGGACGTACGCGCCATCGCCGAGCACGCACCCGGCGCACGCGTGTTCTGCCGCCTGGCCACGACCGGGGCGGGCGCGGTCTGGGGTCTCACCGGCAAGTGCGGCACCAGCGACCCGGTCTCCGTCCTGGAGGAGGCCCGCCGGCGGGGACTGGTCCCGTCCGGCCTGTCGGTGCACGTCGGGTCGCAGCAGATGACCGTGCAGGGCTGGCAGCAGGCCCTCGACGACCTCACCACCGTCGTCCGGGACCTGGCGGCGCGCGGCATCCACCTGGACCACGTCAACCTCGGTGGCGGGCTGCCCGCACAGGGCTACCTCAACCGCGACGGCACCCCGCTGACCCCGCCGACCGCCGGTATCTTCGCCGCGATCCGGGCCGGGATGCGGCGCCTGCGCGAGGCGGCGCACCGGAAGCTGGGGTTCGTCATCGAGCCGGGCCGCTACCTCGTCGCCGACCACAGCGTCATCCGCGCCCACGTCGACCGGCTGACCGTACGCGAACAGGCATGGCTGTACCTGAGCTGCGGCCGGTTCAACGGGCTGTTCGAGGGCGACCGGCTGCGCTACCGCCTCGAGTTCCCGACCCGTACCGGCGGGCGCAGCATCCCGGCGATCGTCGCGGGTCCCACCTGCGACAGCGACGACACGTTGGGAGGCGGCCCGGTGTCCGTACCGGCCGATCTCGCCTCGGGCGATCCAGTGTGGATCTCCGCCGCGGGTGCGTACGCCACGAGCTACAGCACGCTGCACTTCAACGGCTTCGACCCGCTGCCCTGTGTCACGGTCCGGGCGGAACGCGTACGGCCGATCGGCTCCGACGACTGGCACGCCATCGCCGAGCTCGAGGCGGCCGCGTACCGCGCGAAGGGGCTCTCCGAGGATCCGGCCGTGCTCCGGTCCCGGGCCGCCCGGTCCCCAGCCACCTCGTTCGTGCTGGACGCCGGAGAACGCATCGGCGGGTACCTGCTCGCCCTGCCGTACCCGCGCTTCCAGGCCCCGAGCCTCGAACGGGCGGAGGACAAGACGTTCGACTCGGCCAATCTGCACCTGCATGACATCGTTGTCGGCGACCAGTTCCGCGGCCGCGGCTGGGCGAAGCGCATGGTGCGGCACCTGACCGCGACGGCCCGGTCCCTGCGGTACGAGCGCATCTCCCTGGTCGCGGTCGGTGGTTCCGCCGGCTTCTGGTCCGCGCAGGGATACCACCCGCACCCCCACGCCGCGCTCCCCTCCGGGTACGGCCCCGACGCCGTCTACATGTCCCGCGTCATCACGGATAGGGGCCCCGCATGAGCGAGTTCCGCCGCTCGCAGCTCGCCGTCGCCGCGCTGTTCTGCTTCCTCGGCTTCCAGTACTCGACGTGGGCCGCGCGCATCCCCGCGCTCAGCGACCGCCTCGACCTGACCCCCGGCGAGGTGGGCGTGTTCCTGCTCGCGGCCGGCGTGGGCGCGACGGTGTCGTTCCCGCTGGTCGCCCGGCTGATCGCGGTCCTCGGTTCGCGGCGGCTGGCCCTCGGCTCGGCGCTCGTGCTGGTCGCGGCGCTGGCCGGGCTCGCGGTGGTGCCGACGTACCCGCTGGCGCTGGGCATCCTGCTCGTCGACGGCGTCGCGGTCGGCTGCCTCAACGTGGCCATGAACGCGCAGGGCGCCGCCCTCGAGGCCCGGTACGAGCGCAACACGATGGCGAAACTCCACGCCCTGTTCAGCGGCGGCATCTTCGGCGCGGCACTGCTCGCCTCGGGCGTCACCACGTTCACGGACGCCGTACCCGTGCACTTCGCGATCGCGGGCGCCCTTTTGCTCGCGCTGATCCTCGCGGCCCGGCCGGCGCTGCTGCACGAAGACCTGCCGACCCCGGCGAAGGCCGCCGGCCGGCGCTGGATCCGCCCGTCCCGCCTCACCACCTGGCTGGGCCTGGCCATGCTCTTCACCACCATCACCGAGGGCGCGATGACCGACTGGTCCGCGCTCTACCTCGAGAAGGTCGCGCACGCCGCGCCGCATCTGCTCCCGCTCGGCATCGCGGTCACCTCGGCCATGATGGTGACCGCCCGCCTGTTCGCCGACGGCTGGCGCGCCCGCTGGGGAGACAAACGCATCGTCCTCACCGGCGGCACCGTGGCCGGCGCGGGGCTCGCGACGGCGCTGCTCGCCGGGGGCGTCATACCGGCCCTGGCGGGCTTCGCCTGCGTCGGCCTCGGCATGGCCGCGGTCAGCCCCTGCCTGTACGTGGCCGCCGCCCGCGAGGGCTCCGCCACACTGACCATGGCCGCCGCCATGAGCACCACGGGACTGCTCGCCGGGCCGCCGGTGCTGGGCTTCATCGCCGAGGGCACCAGCCTGGTGTGGGCGATGGGAGCGGTCGCGGTGACGGCGTGGCTGGCGGTGCTGTGCGTCGTACCCATCCGCTGGCCGCAGCCGACCCCGGTGCCGGCGGATCAGACCGAAGCCGCCGCTCGATAAGATCCGGCTCATGGCGATCCAGCTCTGCCCGATCTGCGGAACCGAGGTCCGCCCCAACCCGCGCTACCCCGATCACCTCTGCCAGGACTGCGCAGCCAGAGCGGTCGACGCCGACGGCCGGCCCCTCAATCTCTTCAACGTGTCCGCGACAGGCGGTTTCGCCGCGATCTACGCGGATGACGAGACTCCGGCGGAAGCGGTGACCCGGGACCACATCGTCTTCGTCGACGGGGTCCGCTGCGTGGCCGACGAGGCACGCTTCGGCGGGACCGTCATTCGCCCGTCGCGCTGAGCGGCCGGCTGGATCAAGCCGGCGGAACGACTCGCAGCCGTCCCTCATCCGCGCCGATGACGGACGCCTTCTCTGGCCCGGGCCGCCCCACCGGTCACGAAGGCCGCCCTCCGCTCGAAGATGTCCGGAGCGCCTCCGCACGGCCGGCAACCCGGTTCGGCACCCAGGCGAGCGTGGTGACCGCGCCGAGGAGCAGCACGCCGATGCCGACCCAGAGCGTGATGTGCATGGCGTCGACGAACGCGCCCTGCGCCTGGACGGCCCGCGCCGGCGCCTGCCGGCCCTCGATGAGCACGAACAGGGTCGCGCCGAGCGAGTCACCGGCCTGGCCGCGCAGGTGGGCCGGCAGCGCATCCAGCACCGCGGACGCATGATCCCGGTACGCCATGGACAACACCGAGCCCATGACGGCCACGCCGAGCGCGGCGCCCACCTGCCGGAGCGTGTTGTTGACCGCGCCGCCCACACCAGCCTTGTCGGCCGGTACGGCGGTCATCGCCAGAGCCGTGGTGGCACCCATGACGAAGCCCATCCCGAGGCCCGCCACGAGGAGGCTCACCTCGAGCTCCCAGAGCGGCGAGGTCTGGGTTGCCAGCAGCAGACCGGCGAAGGACAGCGCCAGCAACAGCAACCCGGCGGTCACGGTACGGCGGAACCCCCATCGGCGTACGACGCCCGCACTGCTCACCGCCGAGCACACGCTGCCCACCGCGACCGGGAGCAGGATCAGGCCCAGTTCCAGCGGCGAGTGCCCGAGCACCAGCTGGACGTGGAAGACGAGCAGGAAGGTGCCGCCGGTCAGCGCGAAGAAGGCGAGCGACACCGCGGTCGTGCCGCCGGCGAACGGGGCGCTGCGGAACAGGTTCACGTCGAGCACCGGATGCGCCGTCCTGCGCTCGACCACCACCAGGGCGACGACCAGCAGGGTGCCGAGCAGGATCATTCCGGCCGAGGCCGGCGCGAACCAGTCGTTGTCCTCGCCGGCCCGGATCACGCCGTAGACGACAGCGCCGATCGCCGCGGTCGAGAGCAGCAGACCCGGCAGGTCGAGGTGGAACTCCGCGGCCGACCGCGACTCCCGCGCGGTGACGAAGAGCAGGGCCACGCACAGGGCGGCCACCGGCACGTTGATGAGAAACACCGAACCCCACCAGAAGCGCTCGAGCAGCGCGCCGCCGAGGATCGGGCCGAAAGCCACCGAGAGGCCGCCGAGCGCCGCCCAGACGCCCATCGCCCGGCCCTGCTCGTCCTCGGGTACGGCGTTCTTGATGATCGCCAACGTGGCGGGCGGCACCACCGCGCCGCCGATGCCCATGACCGCACGCCACAGGATGAGCGAGCCCGGCGTGCCGGCGGACGCGGAGAGCGCGGACGCCACTGCGAAGATCACCAGGCCCACCGCCAGCGTCCGGCGCCGGCCCCACCGGTCGGCGATCACGCCCGCGGTGAACATCAGCGAGGCGTACACCAGGATGTACGCGTCCACCGCCCACTGCAGCTGGGAGTTGTCGGCGTGCAGGTCGCGCTGGATCGCCTGCAACGCGACGTTGAGGATGGTGTTGTCCATCATCACCATCAGGAAACAGGCCCCGACGACCACGAGCAGGAGACTCTGCTGCTGTTTCGGCCCCGTCGTCATGCCGCCCCCGTCCGTCAGGCATACCCACGCGGTTATCAGCTAACTGATTTCTATCAGTTAACTGATACGCGCGGAACCCTCGGTCAGGATACGGCGGGACCGTCGACGGCGAGCCGGGCCCGGTGCAACAGCGCCCGGAACGTGGCGAGCTCCTCGGCGCTGAACTCCGCCTCGTACCGCTGATCCACCCGCCGAGCCGCCGCATCCGCCTTCGTCAGCAGGGCACCGCCCTTACGCGTCAGCGCGAGCGCCATGATCCGGGTGGAGGCGGCCACCGGCATCCGCTCGGTGAGCCCCCGCTGCTCGAGAGCGGCCGTGACCACACTCATGGACTGCGGCGTGATGCGGCACAACCGGGCCAGCTGGGCACTGGACACGCCGGGATTGCACCGCACCATCAGCAGGGCGGTGTACTGCGTGACGGTGAGATCGAACGGCGCCAACGCCTCGGCCTTCCGAGCGATCATCTCGGAGGACGCGTGCTGCAGCAGCGTACTGACCCGCTCGTTGATCTCCCGCTGCCGTTCAGCGTCCGCCCTGCCGCCAGCCACGTACCCGCCTCCCCGAAGCTCAGGACCCCATCGTGACGTAGAAGCTGTCGGGCATCTCCTTGACGCCGGCCGGCCGCGCCACATCAGCCGCCGTGTCATAGTCGCTGACATCCAGCGTCCACTGGGCGGCAGGCTCGCTCTTCGGCGCGGGCATGGGCGGCAACTCGACCTCGAGGTGGGTCAGCCGTCCCCGCCCGTCCACGGACGCGACGAACGACACCGGCTTGATGAGCCGCGACTCGATCGTCGACAGCGTCGCCCCGGCAATCCGTACCCGGGTGCCCTCGATCGTGCCGCGGATGACCTGCCCCTCCTGCTTCGCCTCGGTCACCGCATCCAGCAACGGCTTCACATCGGTACGGTCGGCGTGCGCAAAGGTGAGCCCCATCCGCTCCGCCGCCTTCGGTATCCGCGACTGGTCGATGTGCTGCCACCGAGCGGCCCCGGTGCGGCTGTACTGATCGTCGCCGAGCAGCCGCATCTCCACCCCGTCCATGTCACTGCCGGGGAAAGTTGTCGTCCACATGGCCCGACGGTGCGGCACGTCGGTCACCCCGGAAACCTCCACCTCGGGTACGGCCACCCGATAGCGATACGCACCCGTGGCGAGCGCCGGCGTGGATGCGGCCAGGACGGCCTTGGCGTCGGGCGCCACCGGGGCGGCCGGCTCGTTCGCACAGGCGCCGAGACCGGCGGCGGCCACGACCAGGACGAGAAGGCGAGTGATCATGCTCGCCACCCTAGGAAGCAGGAAACCCCGGCCGCTGCCCCGCTCGATAACGATCTCGACAGGGCGGCAGACCCGCCGACCACAACGACGACGGGCCTGCCCGGCCGCCGCTACTTCGCGAGGCGTCCCAGCTCGGCGATGGCCTGCGCGGCCCGGATGTACTTGTTGCCGGCCAGGTCGCCGATGGTCTTGATGTTGAACGCCTTCTTCAGCGCCTCGGCGTCGGCCTCACTCACACCGGACAGCGCGGAGACGGGGGCGTCGGCCAGCTCGGCCAGCGAGGTGGACTCGTAAGCCTTGTCGAGCAATGCGTCGAGGTTCACGGAGATCGGCATAAGCGTTCCCTTCCGAAGCGGCAAGCGCCGGGCAGCTGCCGGGCCGCAGCTGGCACTTTGCCGTTCCTGACCCAGGCAAACCTGCTTTACCCACGGAAGGCGGACCTCGGGGCAGCACAGACGAGCGCTTCTCACGTACTGTCCCAGTCGATCATCGCAATGCACGCCCAGTACGGGGAGATTCTGCATGTTCGTGTTCCACCGCAAGGCCCTGGCCGGCATCGGCATCACCGTCGCAGCCGTCGCTTCCACCGCGTTGTTCACGACGCCGGCCCAGGCGGCGACCGCCGGCCTGGCCAAGGTGGTCGGTTCGTCCACCGTCCAGTTCAACGCGCTGATGGGCAAGTCCAACGGCTTGACGATCACCATTTCGGGTCGCACCGTCACGCTGGACGACAAGGTCGCCATCAAGGCCGGTAGCGGCTGCAAGGCGGTCAAGCGCGACAAGACCAAGGTCAAGTGCACGACGTCCCGGAAGGTCACGAAGCTCAGCGTCGCCCTCGGCGACAAGAACGACTGGGTCACCAACAAGACGTCCGTCTACATGCTGGCGGACGGCGGTTCCGGCAACGACACCCTCACCGGTGGCTCCGGCAACGACCAGCTCCAGGGCGCCGCCGGCAACGACAAGCTGTACGGTAAGAACGGCAAGGACACGTTCTTCGGCGGCGCCGGGAACGACCGCATCTACGGCGCTGCCGGCAACGACCGGGTCGCCGCGGGCGCGGGCGCCGACACCGTGTACGGCGACGACGGCGTCGACACCCTCCTCGGTGAGGACGGCAACGACACGATCTACGGTGGAACGGCCAACGACGAGATCGCCGGAGGCACGGGTAACGACACCGTCTACGCCGGCACGGGCAACGACACCGTCGCCGCCGGTACGGGCAACGACAAGGTCTCCGCGGCGGCCGGCGACGACATCGTCGTGGGCGAAGCCGGTGACGACGTGCTCGGTGGCGACAGCGGTGCGGACATCATCTCCGGTGAGGCCGGCAACGATCGGATCACCGGCGGCGACGGCGACGACATCGCGTTCGGCAAGGCCGGCAACGACCAGATCGCCGGTGGCAACGGTGACGACGTTCTGATCGGTGAGGACCTCCTCGAGAGCGGCATGCCGGTCGGCAGCGACTCGGCCCTCGACCGGCTCGACGGTGGGGCCAACGTCACCGCCGACGGCGACGCCTGCTCGGTGATGGCCGCCGGCACCACGGTCAACTGCGAGTTCGTCGCCCCGGCCGCCCTGGCCCGCGCGTCCGCCGCGACCGCGGCGGCACCGGAGCTCGAGACCGCAGCTCAGATCGAGCGCCGGGCGACCGCCGCCCTGGCCGCGACCAAGTAACCAGCACCGCCAGGTCGATCGAGGCAGTGCCGCTGGGGATGAGCTCCCCGGCGGCACTGCCCTGCTTAGCTGCGGTTACTCACTCCGTAGCCCGCTGCCCCGCCCCGGGTGGCACTGTCGGGTAACCTGATCGCGCGGGCCGCTAGCTCAATGGCAGAGCTGTGGACTTTTAATCCATAGGTTCAGGGTTCGAGTCCCTGGCGGCCCACCACCACCGACCTTTCGGCCCCGTTCGCACTGTTCGTCCCAGCACCACGGGACCAATCTGCGGGCAACCGCGCCGGACGCGGACAACTGGTCTCACGCCTAGGTTGTCTCTGTGACGATCGAAGCGGCCGCCGGCACCGTGCGTCTGGAGAAGATCAAGCGTCCCGGTGGTGTCTTCTGGTTCGACCTTCAGCGGGTCGGCCAGGATGATGACGGAACCTGGCTACGAGGTCCGGTCGGTTCGCCGTGGGTTGCGCCGCATGACTGCGGCACCCTGCCCATGCCCGTGGTCGTGCTGCTGGCGGAGGACCGTCCCTGGGCGGCGTGGTGGGTCGGTGATCCTGCTGATCAGCGGCTGGAGATCGACGTCTGCCTGCCGCCGACGACGACCGGTGCGTGCTGGCGGTATGTCGATCTCGAGCTGGACCCGGTGCTGCACCGGCCGAGCGGACGCGTCGAGATCGAGGATTGGGACGAGTACGAAGAGGCCGCCCTCAACGGCTGGATGAACGCGGACGAAGCCGGCCTCGCCCAGGCCACCGCTGAGCACTGTGCCGAGGTCCTACGCCGGGGTGCAGAGCCTTGGATTCAACGTGGTTGGCAGATGTTGCGCGACATGTGAGGCGACGTGCCTCTCGCGCTCCTTCGGCCAGGGATCGCGGAGCGGACCCGGGCGGCTCTCAGCAGTGCTCGGGATGCACGGAGGAGCCCTCGTTCCACACCGGTTGCGGTGTGAACTGCTGCTCGCGACCGTCAGCGAGCGCCTCGACGTCGATCGTTGCGACGTAGGAGAAGTTGGTGTCCACAAACACCAGGATCGACCCGCTGAGATCCCCGAAGGGCATCTCCTCGCGGAATCCGGGCGGCACCGTGCCGAGCGTCACCGTCGGGGTGGGCTGAAGAGAGCGCTGCTGCGAAACCTCCCACAGAACGCGTGCGTCCCTGGTGGCGACCCGCACCCGGGTCAGATAACTCTCGGGACCGCACTGCCCACCGATCTCCAGCGATAGGCGGTCGCCGGCCAGCTGGGCGGTCAGCCATTTCTCGTCCCCGGCGCACCCGCTGACCAGGCAGCCGGCGATGAGCAGCACGGCCGCGATGCGAGCGAGGGTTCGCACGGCCGCAGCGTACTCCGTCGATGGCCGCCCGGCGTGCGCCGTCACGACAGCCGCGCGGCCAGCGGGAACGGCCGTGCCGCGCGGCCAGCGGGAAACGGCCGGGCCGCGCGGCCCGGCGGAACCGACGGAAGGTCGCGAGAGGCGGGCCCAGGAGAGTTCTAGGCGGTTCGAGCGCGTTCGTAGGCCCGGGTCAGTTCGGCGAGAACTCCGTCCTCGGGCTGCGGACGCCCCTCGAGGTGCATAGCTCGAAGCTCGTCCATGAACCTCTGCCACATCTCCGGACCACCCTCCGCGAGCAGCTCCGCCCGGATCGACAGCTCGGGCGAGGTCGGCAGCCATCGCGAACCCCAGGCACCGAGGTGCGCCATGAACGGGACGAGTTCGATCGACGCCTCGGTGAGGCGGTAGTCGATCTTTTGGCGGTGGGTCGGGTCCTCGTGCCGGCTGAGCAGTCCAGCGTCCACCAGCTTGGACAGGCGGCTGGCGAGGATGTTCGACGCGATGCCTTCGAGTGAGTTCGTGAGCAGCTCGCGGAAGTGCCGGTAGCCGCCGAACATGACGTCGCGCAGCACGACCAGACTCCACCGGTCGCCCAGGAGCTCGACGGTCAAGTTGATCGGGCACCCGGACTTCCCGCCGGGTACGGGCAGGCGACCGACCCCTACTGATTGC
Source organism: Nucisporomicrobium flavum (assembly GCF_016464385.1). Lineage (GTDB taxonomy): Bacteria > Actinomycetota > Actinomycetes > Mycobacteriales > Micromonosporaceae > Actinoplanes > Actinoplanes flavus_A. The sequence goes on from NZ_JADMLH010000005.1 coordinate 450,889, forward strand.
GGCATGCAACCAGAGTAGTACGGTAAACCGGTTGCAACTTACAACCGGAAGCCGCCGAGGAGGGTTCGTGCCGCAACTGCTGAAGGTGCAGAGCTTCATCGTTTCGCGTGACGGGTTCGGTACCGGTGAGGGGCAGAGCCTGGAGCGCCCCTTCGGTCACGCCGACCCGACGCCGCTGTTCTCCTGGCGTGCCGCAACCGCCAGCTTCATCTACCGCACCGAGCCCGGCGGCACCCGCGGCATCGACGACTACCTGGCGCGCGACTACGACCACAACATCGGCGCGGAGATCATGGGACGGAACAAGTTCGGCCCCCAGCGCGGGCCGTGGGAGAACTACGAGTGGCAGGGGTGGTGGGGCGACAATCCGCCGTTCCACACGCCGGTGTTCGTGCTCACCCACTACGAGCGACCGTCGTTCACGCTGTCCGACACCACGTTCCATTTCCTCGATGCGAGCCCGGCCGAGGCGCTGGAACGCGCCAAGCAGGCCGCCGGCGGCCAGGACGTACGCCTCGGCGGCGGAGTCGCCACCATCCGCGAGTTCCTCGAGGCCGACCTGGTCGACACGATGCACATCGCCGTCGCGCCCGTCGACCTCGAACGGGGTGAGCGGCTGTGGGACAGCCACACCGACCTCCTCGACCGCTTCCACCTCGAGTCGGTGCCGAGCCCGAGCGGAATCACTCACCTCTTGTTCTGGAGAAGATGACGGAGGAAGTGACGGAGGAAGTTACTCAACCGTTACGACGCTCCGGGAGCGTCTCGTCCGTTCGACCGAGTCCCCGTCGGTGATCTTCGATATATCGTCGCGCAGGACATCGACACCGATGTCCTGTGCCATGGGGGATCTCAATGCGTCATCGAAGGCTCGGCGCCGCCACCGCGCTGGCCGTACTCGCCGGCTCCACCGTGCTCGCGACCGGTGCCACACCAGCGCTGGCCGACTCGGGCAAGGTGCTGCCCATCAAGTCGGTCGGCGATCTGGTCGTCGACCGTACCCATCAACGGGTCTTCGTCAGTGACCCGACCGGCGGGAAGATCGTCGAGACCACGTACGACGGCACGGTTGTCGCCTCCATCAGCGGCCTGCCCCGGGTGACCGGCCTGGCGCTCTCGCCCGACGGCGCCAAGGTGTACGGAGCTTTGGAGTCGAGCCGGGCGGTTGTCGCCCTCACGGCTGCCACCCTCACCGGGCCCGTCCGGTACGACCTTGGCGCGGGCATCTACCCGGTGTCGCTGGAGAGCGTGGCCGGCAAGCTGTGGTTCAGCTACGACGATTACGGCCGGGATCCCCTCATCGGCTCGGACGGCAACATCGGCTCCCTCGATCTCAGCGGCGCGGAGCCGGTGGTGACGCTGGAGCTGGACTCCACGGGCGGCCTCGGCCTCTGGTCCGGCGCGCCCCAGCTGACGTCGGCGCCGGGCGACAGCGGGCTGCTCGCCGCGTTCGATCCCGGCACCTCCAGCGGGATCATCGCCGTCTACAACGTTTCCGACGGCACCTTCACGCGGACCGCGGCGAACTCGGTGGGCGGCGGCTATACCCGGGCCGTGGCGTTCACGCCGGACGGCACTCAGGTGGTCGCCGCCGACTATTCCGCGGTCACCGTCGCCGACACCGCGGATCTGGAGCCGGCCGGTTCGTACCCGACCGACGGCGGCTGGGTCAGGGCGGTGGACGTCGCATCGGACGGCACGGTGGCGACGGGCGGGACGGCCGTACGCGTCTTCACGCCCGGCAGGACCACGCCGGTCCGCAAGTACGCTCTCCCGCACACCGATCCCACCACCACGGGCTACGACGAGGTGCCCGACCGGGCGCTCGCGTGGGAGCCGGGCGGCGACCGGCTGTTCGCCGTCACCGACAACTACTCGGAGATCCACTATCTGCGGGTCTACACCGAGCCGAAGAAGTCGCTGCCGACGCTCAAGCTCTCCGGCCCCGCGTCGGCGAAGCGGGCGAAGCCGGTCACCATCACCGGCACGCTGACCGCATCGGTTCCGCTGCCGGCCGGCACCTCGGTGACCGTCACCCGCATTGACCTGGAGTTCCCGTCCGGCAAGCCGCTGGGCACCCGAGCGGTCGCCGCCAACGGGTCGTTCTCGTTCACCGACACCACGTCGGCCGGCGGCAAGGTGACGTACCGCGTCTCCTACGCCGGCGGCGAGAAGCACTCCGCGGTCTCGGCGGCCAGGTCGGTCTCGGTCTCCCGCAAGGCCACGTACCTGTCGCTGACCAACAACGGCAAGACTTACGGGTACGGCAAGACGGTCAAGTTCACGGCGCACCTCGGCGCCACGTACAAGAGCCGTACGGTGGAGCTCTGGGCCGACCCGAGCGGCGGCGACCAGCGGCGGCGGCTGCTCAAGCGGGCCCGGGTCAGCAGCACGGGCTACCTGTCGGCGAGCCTGCGCCTGTTCCGCAACACCAAGGTGTCGGCCGTCTTCACCGGTGACGCGCGGAACGCCCCGAAGACCGTCACGGCGTCCGTCGGCGCCAAGGTGAAGGTGTCGCTGAAGCTCGCGAAGTACTACAAGAGCGGCAAGGTCAGCGGCCACAAGTACCGCTACTACCACGTACGGACGCAGGCGAAGCTGACCGTCGCGATGACCGCCGCACCGAGCGCGCGGAACTCGTACATCTCGGTGCAGTTCTACTACCAGGGCCGGTGGCGCGCCTGGGGCAACGGCTACTTCTCGGTCTCCGAGCCGGCGTATCTCAGCGGCACCGGCTTCGTGGGCTACAAGATGCGGGTCCGGGCGGCGTACCTGAAGGGTCGCTCGAGGTCGGGCGACGACCTCAACACCTCGACCTGGACGCCGTACCAGTACCTGTCGTTCACGAGCTGAACCCCGCTCCAAAATAGGTGCAAATCTGGACCAATCCGGTTGCCAGGTGTCGACGAACCCCCCTCGGATCATCGTTTTCGGCTTCACCGAGCCCGAGGGGGAACCATGAACCGCCGTCGCATCCTGACCGCCGCCGCAGCCGGCGCCATGCTGGGCAGCGCCCTGCTGGCAGCCTCGTCCGCGAACGCGGCCGCCGGCCACCGCGAGACCGTGCACCACACCAAGGCCGTGCACACGTACGCCAAACTGAAGCAGCTCAACCAGTCCGGGGTCTCCGGCCGGGCCGCCGTCACCGCCCGCGGCACCAGCCTGTCGGTGTCGTACCGCGCCACCGGTCTGCTCGCCGGAGCCCCGCACGCCGTGCACATCCACTACGGCGCGCAGGCCCGGCACGAGTGCCCCAACCTGTACGACGACACGAACGGCGACCTGCGCCTCACGACCCTCGAGGGCGTACCCGCGTACGGTCCCGTGGCCGTGTCGCTCACCACCAAGGGCGACACCAGCCCGGCCAGCGCGCTCGCCGTGGACCGGTTCCCGGCCGCGCCGCACGGCAGGGTTCACTACCACCGGCACGTCCAGACCGACAAGGCGACCGCCAAGGGAGTCCGCGCCGGTGACGCCGTCCTGGTCATCCACGGCGTGGACCACAACCACAACGGGGCGTACGACTTCGGCGCCGGCAAGAGCGACCTCGACCCGAAGCTGCCCGCCGAGGCGACCAATCCCGCCGCATGCGGGGTCCTGCACCGCTGACAGGTGATCCGGGCGCGGCCCGTACGGAAGCCGGGCCCGGACGCCCCCCGCCGCCAAGGTCGGCATACGCCAAGAGAGCCCCTTTTCGTGGGAGTGACGTGTGTACTGATGACGGGAGATGATGACACCGCCGGCGGCGAGGAGGTGGTCTGGTGCCCGCGGACGCCGGGGCGCTGCCGGGCGCGGACCTGCTGGCGATGCTCGACGCCGACCAGCAGGGCTGGGTGCTGGCCCGGGCCGTCCGCGACGACGACCGGATCATCGACTTCGAGATCGTCTACCTCAACGAGGCCGGAAGCCGCCTGTCCGGGTACCCGCGCGACGAGCTGGTCGGTGGACGCTACCGCGAGCTCTGGCCGGAGACGGTCCACGACGGCACCCTGGCCCTGTACTGCGAGGTGGTGGAGACGCGGCGACCGGCCACCCGCACGGTCTACCGCGACCGGCCCGGCCTCTCGGGGCACTTCGACCTGCGCGTCTGCCCGTACGGCGACGGCATCGGCATCCGCTTCGTCGATCTGCGCCAGGTCACCGTGACCCCGCCGTCGGCGGCTGGTAGCCGGCTCTACGACGTGCTCGACGCCGCCTTCGACGGCTTCACCCTGCTCCGGGCGGTACGGGACGACACCGGCACGATCGTCGACTTCGTCTGCGAGTACGTCAACCAGCTCGGCGCCGAGCTCACCGGCCACGCCGCGCCGGACGTCATCGGCCGGCCGCTCAGCGCCGTCTCGCCCGGGAGCTGGGACAACGGGCTCATCGACCGCTACCGGGACGTGGTGGCGAGCGGCGAGCAGTGGCGCGAACAGGTGGCGTACCCCGAGGCCGGGCAGGTGTGGGAGCTGAACATCGCCCCGGCCGGCGCCGACCACGTCGCCGTGTCGTTCCGTGAGATCACCGATCTGATCGACCAGCAGCGGCAGCTGAGCCGGAGCGCCGCCCGCGCCGAGCGGGCCGCCGCCCGCGCGACCGCGCTGCAGACCGTCACCACCGCGCTGGTGTCGGCCAGCACGACCGCCGAGGTGTACGCGGCCATCGGCTCGGTGCTGCGCCCCTCGGCCGGCGGTCAGGGCCTCGCATTGCTGCTGCGGCACGACGACGACCTGCGCCTGCAGTACCACGCCGGGTACGAGCCGGACGTCGTCGAACGCCTGCTCGTGCTGCCGATGAGCCACCCGTACCCGGCGACCGCCGTCGCACGGACCGGCCGGCCGCAGTACCTGACCTCGCTCGCGGAGTTCCGGGCCGCCCAGCCCGACCCGGCCGGCGCGGTGCCCGGCGGCGGTCGGCGGGCCTGGGCGTTCCTGCCGCTGGCGGTCGCGGGCGAGGTCCTCGGCACCCTGGTCGTCGGGTACGCCCACCCGCGCACGTTCGACCCCGAGGAGCGCGACACGCTCATGGCGCTGGCCGGGCTGAGCGCCCAGGCCCTGCAGCGCGCGCTGCTCTTCGAGGCGCGTACGTCCATGGCGGCCGCCCTGCAGCAGGCCCTGCTGCCCTCGGTGCTGCCGCGCATCCCGGGGTTGCGTCACGCCGCCCGCTACCTGCCGTGGACACAGGGCGTCGACGTAGGCGGCGACTGGTACGACATCATCGCGCTCGGCGACGACGTCGTGGGCGTGGTGATCGGCGACGTGGCCGGGCACAGCACCGCCGCCGCGGCCACCATGGGGCAGGTACGCAACGCCCTGCGCGCGTACGCGACCGAACGGCACACCCCCACCGCGGTCATGCACCACGCCAACCAGCTGCTGCTCGACCTGCACCTCGATGCCCTCGCCACCTGTTGCTACCTCGAGTTGCACCGCGGCGAGGGCACGGTCACCGCGGTCCTCGCCGGTCACCTGCCGCCCATGCTGCGGACCTCTGCCGGGGCGCAGATCCTCCAGCTGCGCCGGGGGCTGCCGCTGGGCGTCTCGCGGAACGCCGTCTACCAGGACACGACGTTTCTGCTGCCGGCCGGGGCGACCCTGCTGCTCTACACCGACGGGCTGGTCGAGGACCGGCGGCACCCCATCGACCAGGGCTTCGAGGAGCTTCGTACGGCCCTGGAGACGGCGCCGAACCTCGAGCCGGAGGCCGTGCTCGACCACGTGCTGTCCGGCCGAGTCGGACCGCGCCCGCGCAGTGACGACGTCGCCCTGCTCTGCCTGACGAACGACATCCCGGCGCCGCTTCCGCCCACGGCCCGGCGCCGGTTCCGCGGCGAGGCGATCAGCGTCCCGGCCGCGCACCGCTTCGCCGCCGACATGCTGGCCGCCTGGGGGCAGAACCCGGAGAGTGGCGACGCTCTGCTGCTCGACGAGACCATCACCACCGTGCTTCAGCACACTGCCGGCGACTTCGTTGTGGAGCTGCGCCTCGACCCCGGCCCGCGCATCACGGTCAGCGACGCCGGCCGCTGCGGTTAGCGTGGGGGGTCGGCCCGGCACCTTCGGTCGACGGACCTCCCCGCTACGGACAATTCACTTCACGGCCGGGCGAACTGCGTGGCCGCTGTTGCCTCCGCGTGCCAGGCTCGGATCGTGACAGGCATTCCGTCTCAGCAGACCGGGCGGTACACGGAGGACCAGACGGTCGCGGGCTGGCGTTCGATGTCGCTGCTCGCCCGGTTCGTCCAGCGTGGGGGCCACCCCGCGCCGGTCACGCCGACTCTCCGGCTGGAGCCGGGCGAGAAGCAGTACGGCGCCTTCCCCGCCGACGTCTCCGCGTACTTCTCGACCGATGTGGACTACTCCAGCAGCATCTTCGCCAGCGGCGGCTTCTTCTTCACCGGCAGCAGCCGGGAGTCCCGCGGCGGCTGGCGCCCCCAGGGCCGGCAGGCCGTGACGGTCACGAGCCAGCGGCTGGTGCTCGGCGAGGGCGACGGCGAGCAGGCGTACGAGTTCCGCTCGCTGATCCTCATCCAGCCCAACCCGCTCGACTGGTCGGTGAACCTCTACTTCCAGGGTGCCCAGCCGCTGATGCTGCGCGGCCCGTGGATCCCGTGGACGACGGTCGTGATGAGCGCCGAGCTGTACGGCTCGCCGTGGCCGCCCGGCGCGGTTCCGGACGTCGAGATCCCAGCCAGGACCCGCTACGAGAGCGCCCGCTGAAACGCCGAGCGCATCCGGCGGTGACCGGGGGGCCGTAGTCTCGCCGCCATGACCCGCATCCTGCTGATCTCCGGCAGCACCCGCGAGACGTCTCTGCACACCGCCGCCCTCCGTACGGCCGCCCGCTTCGCCCCGGCGGGCATCACCGCCACCCTGTTCGAGGGGCTGCGGACGCTGCCGGCGTTCGTACCGGGCGACCAGGACCCTCCGGACGTGACGGACCTGCGCCGCCGGGCCGCCGCCGCGGACGCCCTGCTGTTCACCACCCCCGAGTACGCCGGCTCGCTCCCCGGCTCCCTGAAGAACCTGCTCGACTGGCTGATCGAGGGCGGCGACCTGAACGGCAAGCCCACCGCCTGGCTGTCGGTGTCACCCCCGGCCCAGGACGACGGCGCCCGTACGGCCCTGGAGACAGTCCTCGGCCACGGCAACTCCCGCCTGCTGCGCGCCGCCTGCATCCGCGTCCCGCTCGGCCCCGAGGCGGTGGGCGCGGACGGCCTCATCGCGGACGCCCGGCTGCACATGGCGCTGCTTGACATGCTGCAGGCGCTCGCCCGCATCCTGACCATCCCGCCGCCGCAGGCCGCCCCCACGTGGCAGGCCCAGTCGAGCCTCTACCCGATGGTGCTGCGCCGCCGCGACTCCGGCGCCTGACCCCGCCGGGCCGTAGGGTCGGGGCATGCCTTCCTCCCTGACGGCGGCCCTTCCCCAGCTCGACTTCGTCACCGACCCGGACGTCCTCGCGTCCCTCAGCCACGACGACGCGGAGTGGGCACCCGTCGGCGCCCCGACCGCCGCGGTCCGCCCCCGCACCACCGAGGAGGTCCAGGCGATCGTCGCGGAGTGCGCCGCCCGGGGCATCCCCGTGGTGCCCCGCGGCGCCGGCACGGGACTGTCGGGAGGCGCGAACGCGGTCGACGGCTGCGTGGTGCTCGACCTGTCCAAGATGAACCGGATCCTGGAGATCGACCAGGAGAACATGGTCGCGGTGGTCCAGCCCGGCGTGGTCAACGACGACCTCAAGGCGGCCGTGGCCGAGCACGGCCTCTGGTATCCACCGGACCCGGCGAGCGCTCCCTGGTCGACCATCGGCGGCAACGTGGCCACGAACGCCGGCGGCCTCTGCTGCCTGAAATACGGCGTCACCCGCGATTACGTGCTCGGCCTGCAGGCCGTCGTGGGCGGCCCGGCCGGCGATTACGGTACGGCGGTCCGGCTCGGTCACCGCACCACGAAGGGAGTGGCCGGCTACGACCTGGTCGGGCTGTTCGTCGGCTCCGAGGGAACCCTGGGCGTCGTCACCGAGATCACGGTGCGCCTCCGCCCGGCTCGCGCCGCGGCCCCCCGTACGGTCGTCGGCGCCTTCCCCAGCATCGTGGCCGCCGGCAACGCCGTGGCCGCGGCCACCCGCCGGGGCCTGTTGCCCACCGCGCTGGAGCTTCTCGACCGGGCCTGCCTGCAGGCGGTCGAGGACTGGAAGCACCTGGGCCTGTCGGCAACGGCGGAGGCCCTGCTGCTGGCCCAGATCGACACCCCGGGCGCTGCCGGCGACCAGGAGGCCGCAGCGCTGGCCACGGTTTTCCGCGACGCGGGCGCCGAGTGGGCGGAGCAGTCCACGGACGACTTCGAGGCGGAGGCGCTGTTCGCGGCGAGGCGGCTCGCCTATCCGGCCCTGGAACGGCTCGGCCCGGTCCTGACGGAAGACGTGTGCGTACCCCGCTCGAAGGTCCCGCACATGCTCGCCCGCATCGAGCAGATCGCCGCCGATCACGAGGTGTCCATCGCGACGATCGCTCACGCGGGCGACGGCAACCTGCACCCGATGATCCGTACGCCACCCGACGACGACGCCGCCCGGGCAGCAGCGCAGTCAGCGTTCGAGGAGATCCTGACGGAAGCCATCACCCATGGCGGCACGGTCACGGGCGAACATGGGGTGGGCTTGCTCAAGCGGCGCGGCATGCGTCAGGAGCAGGGGCCGGGCGTGCTCGCCATGCAGCAGGCGTTGAAGCAGACCCTGGACCCGCTGAACCTCTTCAATCCGGGAAAGGTCACCGGAGCTCCCGACGCCTGACCCGTCAGTTCCGCGTCACGGTGAGGTCGGAGACCCCGCCCGCGGCGTCGATGTCGTACCGGTCCTTCGCAGTCTCCCAGCCCAGCGGCGCAAACACGGTCCCGCCCGCCACGCCGGCATGGGTCTGGCCGTCGACGGTCACACTCCCCGCACCACCACGAGCCGCGACGCGCACCGGCCCGGCGCCACCCACGTGCACCACCATCGTGCTGGCCCCACCGGTCATCACGACGCTCTGCGTCCCGGCCGCACCGGGCAGCGAGACCTCGGCCCGGGTGGTACCCGCGACCAGCTCGACATCCCCGCCGTACGGCCCACCGGTGAGGTCGACACTCTCGTCACTGGCCCCGCCGGACAACCGAACCCGCCACCGTACGTCCCGAGCCAACTGGACGGTCACCAGCGCCGGACCGGCCTGCCCGCTGTCCCGCAGCCCAGCGACAACGGCGTTCCCCTCGGCCTGTACGGCCGGCACAACCTTGGACCCCGCCGGCGTGGCCACCTGGTACAGAGGCCCGCCAAGGTCGGCAAGGCTCACCCGCACCACGTCAGCCCCGTCCACGAGGTGAAAACCCGCGTTCTGTGCGTCGTACCCGTCCCCACCCCGAACAACGTGGTCATCGGGCGCCGCCGGTACGGGATCGTCCACGCCACGTTCGGGCAGCACATACCCGGGCTGGTGAGCCGGATTGTGGTCCCGCCCTCCGTCGTCGGCGACGGAACACCCGGCCACCACCAGGACGGCGACCAACGCACCCACCCGCAGTACCCGGACATCCATGCCCACCCCTGTACCCGACCCCGCCCCCCGCTACACGAGAACCGCCCCGCCCCGAAACGCAGAATGGCCGGCCCCGACGGCCGGCCATTGACAGCGTATACAAAAGAGTGACGCCCGTCCGGGACCTGTTAAGTCCTGGACGGGCGTCACCATCACGTTGAGTCCGGCGGCGTCCTACTCTCCCACACCCTCCCGAGTGCAGTACCATCGGCGCTGGAGGGCTTAGCTTCCGGGTTCGGAATGAGACCGGGCGTTTCCCCTCCGCTATAACCACCGAAACA
>NZ_JADMLH010000050.1 GCF_016464385.1 Nucisporomicrobium flavum
GGGTCAGAGGGTCTCGGCGGCGAGCTGGGTGCGCAGCTTGGTCAGGGCCTTGGTGAGCAGGCGGCTGACGTGCATCTGGGAGATGCCGATCTGCTCGGCGATCTGCGACTGGGTCAGGTTGCCGTAGAAGCGCAGGGTGAGGATCTTCTGCTCGCGTTCGTCGAGGCTGGCCAGGGCGGGGCCGAGGGCGACGCGGGTCTCGGCGAGTTCGTATTCGTGGTCCTCGCCGCCGAGGGTGTCGCCGAGCTCGGTGGTGCCGTCGGCGCTGATCGGGGTGGACAGGCTGGTGGCGTTGTAGGCGCGGGCGCCTTCGAGGCCTTCCAGGACGTCTTCCTCGGTGACGCCGAGGTGCACGGCGATGTCGGCGACCTGGGGGGAGCGGCCGAGGGTGTGGGTGAGGGTGGCGTTGGCCTCGGTGATGGCCAGGCGCAGTTCCTGCAGGCGGCGCGGGACGCGCACGGACCAGGTGCGGTCGCGGAAGTGGCGCTTGATCTCGCCGATGATGGTGGGGATGGCGTAGCCGGCGAAGTCGACGCCGCGTTCGGGGTCGAACTTGTCGACGGCTTTGATCAGGCCGACGGTGGCGGTCTGGACGAGGTCGTCGGTGGGCTCGCCGCGGCCGGAGTAGCGGTGCGCGAGGTG
>NZ_JADMLH010000006.1 GCF_016464385.1 Nucisporomicrobium flavum
CCAGGCCATCGGCAACGGCAGGGCGGCCACTCCTCGGAAACCACCCAACGACAAGAAACCATCAGCCACACCCCACCGTCCCCGGGCATCCAGGGCATCACCCCAGACGATCAACAACCTTATGGAGGAACCATGACCCCACGCGACCTATACGAGCACATGCGCCGCCGCTGGCTGTCCAGCGACACGGCGTTCGACCCGGACATGCTCACCGAGGACGTCGTCATCGAGACCCCGTTCGCCCTGCCGGGCCGCCCGACCCGGACGGCCGGGCGCGACGCGGTCCTCGCCTACGTCCGGGCCGGCCACGCCTCGCTGCCGTTCCGCTTCGACGACTGCCGGACGCTCGCCGTCCACGAGACCGCCGACCCCCGGACGATCGTGGTGGAGTACGAACTGCACGCGACGATGACGGCGACGGGCGAGAAGGACAGCGCGCCGTTCATCGCCGTCCTTACGGCCCGCGACGGGCGGATCGCGCGCTGGCGCGAGTACCAGAACCCGATCGCGGTCGGACACGCCACAGGGGCGCTGCCCGGGTAGGCGGCGCCCCTGTGGGTGCGGAGGTCACTACTGGTTGAGCGAGCAGGGAGCGAAACGCTCCAGCCCTTCCGGCTTCACGGCGTTACGGCCGATCGCGGTCTCGATGCGGTTGAGCGTGGCGGTGCGCTTGTCCTCCAGCGGCCCGAGGATCGCGTTCTGGATGAAGTTCGGGCCGCCCTGGCCGATGGTCGACGCGAGGCGGTTGTTGGCCTCGGAGATCTGCGTGTTGAGCAGCTCGAGGTTGCGGGCGACCTCGTCACGCGCCTGCACCGGGATGGACGGCAGACCACTGACCTGCGGGCAGTTCACGGTCGGCGCCGCGCCGTTACCCGCATTGCCGTTGCCGGCGTTGCCACCGCCGGCGTTGCCACCCGGCGCGGCCGTCGGCTCGGGCGCGGCCGCGCCGCCCCCGTTCTGGTTGAGGGAGCAGGTGGCCAGGGCGTCGACGGCGAGGTTCGGCTTGGCGGCGTTGCGGCCGATCGCCGTGGCCATCCGGTTGATCGTGGCGACCCGCTTGTCCTTCAGCGGCCCGAGGATCGCGTTCTGGATGAAGTTCTTGCCACCCTCGCCCTGGCTGGTGACCAGGCGCCGGTTCGCCTCGGCGATCTGCGTGTTCAGCAGCGCGAGGTTCCGCTCGATCTCGGCCTGGGCCTGCGCGGGGACCGTACCCAGCGCGCCGGCGACGGCCGGGCAGGAGACGGTCGGGGCCGCGCCACCGCCGGCCTGCGAGCCCGCGGGGGCCGCCTGCACCTTGGTGGGCTCGGGAGCCGCCACCCCGCCGCCGTTCTGGTTCAGGCCGCAGGTGGCCAGCGCGTTCACGTCGAGGTTCGGCTTGGCGGCGCTGCGGCCGATCGCCGTGGCCATCCGGTTGATCGTCGCGACCCGCTTGTCCTTCAGCGGCCCGAGGATCGCGTTCTGGATGAAGTTCTTGCCACCCTCGCCCTTGCTCGTCACGAGGCGCTTGTTCGCCTCGGCGATCTGCGTGTTGAGCAGCGCGAGGTTCCGCTCGATCTCGGCCTGGGCCCGGGCGGGCACGGCGCCCAGTTCTCCCGCGACGGCGGGACAGTTGACCGTGGGCGCGGAATTCTCATCCGCCGAGGCCACGCCGAGGCCGACGCCCGTCAGTGCCACGGCGACCGCGGCGACGCCGGCGATCTGCCAGCGACGGGCGGAACTACGGGAGAGATGCATGTTCGCCTGGACCTTCCTTGTCGTAGGACCTCGGCGAGCAATACGGGAACGCTCCCAGGAAGGATCAATCCGCGGTGCGGGTCTTTCCGTGAAGTTTGCGGAAGGCCACGGCCACCAGCGCCCGCAGGACATCGGCGTCCACGTCGGCCAGGCGGCGCACGTACAGGCAGGACCGGCCGGTGCGGTGCGGGCCGAGGCGGGCCAGCAGGTCCTCGTCGAAGCCCGCGATCGCGTAGATCGTCAGCGCGGTCTTGCGCGGCGACAGGGCCACCGGCGGCCAGTCGCCCTCCTGGCCCGAGGCGTACCGGTAGTGGTAGGTCCCGAAGCCGATGATGGAGTCACCCCACATCGCCGGCGCGAGGCCGGTCGCCTCGGCCATGAGGGCACACGCGGTCTGCGCGTCGGCCCGGCGCCGCGGATCCGGTACGGCGGCCAGGAAGTCGCCGACGCTCGCGCCGGTCGGCACAGTTCTCGCCACGGCCACCGCTCACCCCGCCATCTCGAGCTGGACGCCGTCGGCGAGCCGGTACGGGTTGGTCGCCACCAGCGCGCCGATCGAGCGGCGCAGCCGGGACACCTCCGCCCGTACGGTCACGACGTGCTCGTCGTCGCCGTACAGCGCACGGCTGAGCCGGCTCGCAGTGAGGCCCGCCGGTCCGGCCGCGTGCAGCAGCGACAGGATCTCGGCGTGGCGGCGCGTCAGCGGCGACCGCCAGGGCGGGCCCTCGCCGCACACCGACAGCACCGGCGTGCCTCCGGCCTCCAGGGTCGCGCGGATCGCGCGGGAGCGGCCGGCCGGGCGCACCAGCCAGCCCTCGGCGAGGCGTTCCGGCACGCACAACCCCATTCCGGGTACGGCCACCGCGGCCCCCGCGCGCGGCACGGCGATCCGGTCACGGGCCGCGACGCCGGCGTTGTGCGCCACCCAGCCGTGGTCGTCGACGACGAGCAGCGGTCCCGTGGCCGTACCGACGATGTGCTCGGCGGAGCGGCGTACCCGCTCGAGCCGGGCCGTGTGGTGGCGCCACAGCTGCGACTCGGCCAGCCGTACGCCGGTCTCGACCAGCGCGGCGATCGCCGGGTGCAGGGTGAGCGCCGGCCCGCTGACGTCGACGATGCCGAGCAGCTCCCCGGTACGCGGGTCGTGGATCGGATGCGCCGCGCAGTACCAGGCGTGCTGGGCCTGTTCGAAGTGCTCGGCCGAGAACAGCTGCACGGGCGCCGCCTCGACCAGCGCCGTCCCGATGGCGTTCGTACCCACGATGGACTCGGTCCAGGTCGCGCCCTCGCGGAAGCCGAGCCCCTCGGCTCGCCGCAGCGCCGGCGGGGCACCGTCGCGCCACAGGATCACGCCGTCGGCGTCGGTGACCACCATGAGCGCGACGTCGCGGATGACGTGCCCGAGCTCGTCGATGACGGTGTGCAGCGGCGATTCGCGGCGGCGGCGTTCCACCTCGTCGGGGCCGAGCGCCGCGCGGGCGTTGGCGCCGCCGGGGTCGAGGCCGGCCCGCAGCACCCGGGTCCAGGAGCGGGCCACCACCGCGCGCGGGCGCAGCCGGGTCCGCCCGCCGCTCAGCACCGCACTGTGGACGCGCCGCAGGTCGCGGGCGTGCCGTGTGAGGTCGGTGCCCGGCCGGATGGCGTTGAAGTCGCCCATGACCAGGCGACTGTAACCCGCGAAATGTGATCGCCGCCACAGTCCAGTCGGCGGAGCACCGCCGTGCAACTCGGTGCAACGCTTGTGCACGTACCGTGCCGGGCCGTGTGCTGAGAGGCATGACGCAGACACGACAGTGGGTGGAGGCGTGGCTCGGGGAGTTCGAGTCGGCGCTGCGCGACCGGGACGTCGAGCGGGCCGCCGGCCTCTTCGACGTCGACAGCTTCTGGCGCGACCTGGTCGCGTTCTCCTGGAACATCACCACCGTCGAGGGCCGCGACGGCGTGACCGACCTGCTCAAGGCGCGGCTGGACGACGTGGACCCGGCCGGCTTCGCGCTCACCGAGGAGCCCGCCGAGGCCGACGGCGTGACCGAGGCGTGGATCAGCTTCGAGACGGGCGTCGGCCGCGGCATCGGGCATCTGCGCCTGCGCGGCGACCGCGCCTGGACCCTGCTGACCACGCTGCGCGAGCTGAAGGGCTTCGAGGAGCGCCGGCCGCAGGGCGTCGAGCACCAGCTCAGCAAGGGACGCCGGACGTGGAAGGAGCTCCGGGAGGCCGAGCAACGGGAGCTGGGGTACGAGCGGCAGCCGTACGTCGTGGTCATCGGCGGCGGCCAGGCCGGGATCGCCCTCGGCGCGCGGCTGCGGCAGCTGGGCGTACCCGCGCTGGTGCTGGACCGCCACGAACGCCCGGGCGACCAGTGGCGCAAGCGGTACAAGAGCCTCTGCCTGCACGACCCCGTCTGGTACGACCACCTCCCCTACCTGCCGTTCCCGACGAACTGGCCGGTCTTCGCGCCGAAGGACAAGATCGGCGACTGGCTGGAGATGTACACCCGGGTGATGGAGGTGCCGTACTGGGCGAGCACCGAGGTCCGCTCGGCGCGGTTCGACGCCGCCGAGCACCGGTGGAGCGTGACCGTCGAGCACGACGGGGAGCCGGTGGAGCTGCGGCCCACCCACCTCGTCTTCGCCACCGGCATGTCCGGCAAGCCCAACTACCCCAGCCTGCCCGGACAGGACGTCTTCCGCGGCGAGCAGCACCACTCGTCGCAGCACCCGGGCCCGGAGGCGTACGAGGGCAAGCGGGTCGTCGTGGTGGGCTCCAACAACTCCGCCTTCGACATCTGCGGTGCGCTGTGGGAGCACGACGCCGACGTGACGATGGTGCAACGCTCGTCGACGCACATCGTCAAGTCCGCGTCGCTGATGGAGATCGGCCTCGGCAGCCTGTACTCGGAACGGGCGGTCGCGAACGGGATCACCACGGACCGCGCCGACATGATCTTCGCGTCGCTGCCGTACCGGATCATGCACGAGTTCCAGATCCCGCTCTACCAGCGGATGGCCGAGCGCGACGCCGACTTCTACGCCCGCCTGGAGAAGGCCGGCTTCGCCCACGACTGGGGCGACGACGGCTCGGGGCTGTTCATGAAGTACCTGCGGCGCGGTTCCGGCTACTACATCGACGTGGGCGCCGCCGACCTGGTCGCCGACGGCCGGATCAAGCTGGCGCACGGCCAGGTCGACCACCTCACCGAGGACGCGGTGGTGCTGGCGGACGGCACCACGCTCCCCGCCGACCTGGTCGTCTACGCCACCGGCTACGGCTCGATGAACGGCTGGGTGGCGGACATCGTCGACCGGGAGACCGCCGACCGGGTCGGCAAGGTGTGGGGCCTCGGCTCGGACACCACCAAGGACCCCGGCCCGTGGGAGGGCGAGCAGCGCAACATGTGGAAGCCCACCCGGCAGGAGAACCTGTGGTTCCACGGCGGCAACCTGCACCAGTCGCGGCACTACTCGCTCTACCTGGCGCTGCAGCTCAAGGCCCGCTACGAGGGCCTGCCGACCCCGGTCTACCACCTCCAGGAGGTGCACCACACAGGCTGACCATCCGACCGCCCCACCCGCCACCCACGACCAGACTGAAGCCGGCTCTCGGGGGGCATCCGGGCCGGGTGGTTGCCGACACCCGGCCCGTCCGCGGCCTCAGTCGCGGGGCGGGTCCGCCAGCGGCCAGCCGCCGGCCGCCAGGTGGGCGGAGACCCGGACCACGTCCTCCGGCGACGCCTCCTGCAGCACCGAGGAGCGGATCATCGCCTCGATGTCGGCCGTGGTGATGGGGTCCGCGCCGGCGAGCGCGGACCGGTCCGCGAGGTCGAAGGCGATCTTGCGGACCTCCTCCTCGGTGAGCTTGCGGCGCAGCAACCCGAGCAGCGCCACGTAGTCCTGGCGCGGCACGCCGGACGGGTAGCCGGCGCGCAGCCACTCGACCGCCCGGCTCAGGAAGCTCGAACGCAGTTCCGACATGACGGCCTCACTTGTCCACGATCGACGGGTACACGTGCTCGAAGCTGAGCGCCTTGCCGAAGCCGCTCGCCACGATGAAGGTGAGGCCCAGCAGCACGCCGGCCAGCACGACCGCGAACAGCATCCAGCCCAGCACGGTTCCGGCGGGGCGCGGGCGGGACCCGTGCACCTCGGCGTCGCCGCCCGCGCCGTACGCCAGCGAACGGATGCCGAGGGCGAACAGCAGCGGCAGCCCCGCGCCCAGCAGCAGGCCCGCGGCCAGGACCTTCCACGCGCCCTCGAGCGCGAAACCCAGGTTGTGCATCGCCGTCCCCCTCAGCTCGCCGCGCCGGCGGGTACGCGCCCGGCCGGCCGGGCGTCCTCCCACTCGTCGTTGACGTTGTCGTGGTTCACCGGCGCCCGCCGCGAGCGCACGTACATGCCGGCCGCGGCCGCCACCAGGATCACGAAGACCGCGAGTGCGCCGGGCAGCCCGTCGCCGAGCAGGTGGGCGATCCACCACATCACCGCGCCCACGACCGCCGCGGCGGGCAGCGTGATGAGCCACGCCGCCACCATGCGCCCGGCCACCCGCCACCGCACCTGCGCACCGGGCCTGCCGACCCCGGCGCCGAGGATCGAGCCGGTCGCCACGTGCGTCGTGGACAGCGCGAAGCCCAGATGGCTCGAGGCGAGGATCACGGCGGCCGATGCGGACTCGGCCGCCAGCCCCTGCGGCGGCGCGATCTCGACCAGGCCCTTGCCGAGCGTACGGATGATCCGCCAGCCGCCCAGGTACGTCCCCAGCGCGATCGCCAGCGCACAGGCCGCCTTCACCCAGAACGGGACGCTCCCGGTGTCGGTCCAGTCCCCCGCCGCGATCAGCGCGAGCGTGATGACGCCCATGGTCTTCTGCGCGTCGTTGGTGCCGTGCGCGAGTGACACCAGCGAGGCGCTGCCGATCTGGCCCCACCGGAACCCGTTGTCGGTGAACCGCCGCGCGACGCCCACGGTGACCCGGTAGATCAGCCACGTCCCGGCGGCGGCCACCACCCCGGCGATCACCGGCGACATGATCGCGGGCAGGACCACCTTGCCGACGACGCCGTCCAGCTTGCTGCCGTCGCCGTTCCAGTTCACCCCGGCCCAGCCGAGCCCGGCGACGGTGGCGCCGATCAGCCCGCCGAACAGCGCGTGCGAGGAGCTGGAGGGCAGCCCGAGCAGCCAGGTCAGCAGGTTCCAGACGATCCCGCCGACCAGCCCGGCCAGCACGATCAGCAGCAGCGCACCGCCACCGCCGGCGAGCAGCTCCGGCTTCGGCGTACCGCTGGAATCCTGGATCCGGACCACCGCGTTGGTGACGGTGAGCGCGACCTCGACGGACAGGAAAGCACCGGCGAGGTTGAGCACACCGGACAGCAGCACGGCCACCTTCGGCCGCAGCGCGCGCGTCGCGATGGAGGTGGCCATCGCGTTCGCCGTGTCATGGAATCCGTTCGTGAAGTCGAACCCGAGCGCGGTCACGACCACGAGCGCGAGGATCACGGAAGTCTCTGTCACGCCCCGATCGTTTCCCGGTCCTCCGCCGGGTTGAAGATCTGCGGGACGTCGTTCTGAGATTTCCGCTTCCCGCGACCGGCGCGTGGCGCAGACGTCACCCGAGCGTCACGCCCGCTCGGGTTTATCGATCTCCCGGATGGCCGCGACGAGGATGTCCAGGCCTTCGCGGGCCTCCTCCTCGGTGAGCGTCAGCGGCGGGCCCATGCGGATCACGTTGCCGTACAGGCCGCCCTTGCCGACCAGCAGGCCGCGCTTGCGGCACTCGTCGAAGACGCGCAGGGTGGCCGCGGGGTCCGGTTCGGTGGTGCCCGGGCGGGTGAGCTCGAAGGCGATCATCAGGCCGCGGCCGCGGACCTCGGCGACGATCGGGCTGTCCGCCGCGGCGGCGCGCAGGCCGTCGAGCAGGATCGTGCCGACTCGCCGGGCGTTGGCCTGCAGGTCGTGGCTCAGCACGTAGTCGAGGACGGCGTTGCCCGCGGCCGTGGCGACCGGGTTGCCGCCGAACGTGGAGAAGCTCGTCCCCGGGACCGCGTTCAGCAGGTCGGCGCGCCCCACCACCCCGGCGAGGGCGAAGCCGTTGCCGATGCCCTTGGCGAACGTGATGAGGTCGGGCACCACGTCGTGCGCCTGGTAGCCCCAGAAGTGGTCGCCGGTACGCCCCCAGCCGGTCTGCACCTCGTCGGAGATGAGCAGGATGCCGTGGTTGTCGAGCTCCTTCTTGAGCGCGCCGAGCAGCCCGTCCGGCCCGTGCACGAAGCCGCCGACGCCCTGGATCGGCTCGGCGATCAGCGCGGCCACGTCGCCGGCCGTGGTGGTGGCGAGCACCTCGCGCAGGTCCTCGACGGCCGCGTCGACGTGCTCGGCGTCGGAGAGCCCGGCCATCCGCCCGCGGAGCCGGTCGCCGGAGGGCAGCCAGCTGACCGTCAGCGGGCTCAGGCCGCTCGCCGACCAGCTGCGGTGCCCGGTGACCGCCATCGCGCCGAAGGTACGGCCGTGGTAGCTGTTGCGGATCGCCAGGATCTGGTGGGAGCGGCGGTGGTTGGTGGCGCACAGCAGGGCCGCCTCGTTGGCCTCGGTGCCGGAGTTGGTGAAGAACACCCGGGCGTCCGGGATGCCGGAGAGCCGGGCGATCTTCTCGGCGAGCTCGACCTGCTGCCGGATGAGGTACAGCGTGGAGCTGTGCACGATGCCGGTGGCGAGCTGGCGCTCGACCGCCTCGCGGACCTCGGGGATGTCGTGGCCCAGCATGGTCGTCAGCACGCCGCCGAAGAAGTCGAGGTAGGTCCGCCCGGAGCCGTCGGTCACCCGGCGCCCGGAGCCGGAGACCAGCTCGATCGCGTCGTCGCCGTAGTAGGTGGTGACCCAGGAGGGCAGCACCGCGCGGTGGCGGGCCAGCAGGTCGTCGGTCATGGCAGCAGCCTCCTCGTACGAGGCCATGAGTCTCCTACGCGGCCGGCTGCGGCTGTCAAGCGCGGCGGGCCGTCACGTCGAGACGAGGCGGGCGGCGAGGGCGACCGCGGTCAGGTCGCCCTCGCGCAGCCGGGCCGCCGCGTCCGGCTCGCCCAGATCGGTGAGGCGGTTCGCGGCCGTGTCGATCAGGCGGTCGTTGCCGCTGAGGAGTTTGCGTGCGACGTTGGCCTGGATCGGGCTGAGTTCCGCGTACGCGCACTTGTCGAGGGCGGCGACCGTCTCCTCGTCGAGGGTGCCGGCCAGCGCCCGTTCCGTCACGACGCGGAGCAGCCAGGACGGCCACCAGCTGTAACGGCCGATCAGGTGCCCGGAGCGGACCGCCTCGCGGGGCGACTGGCCGCCGTCGAGCAGCCGTACGGCCATGGGGATGTCGAAGCGTTCGAGACGCAGCGCCGTGAGGAAGAGCCGTTGCAGCTTGGCCCGGCCCACGAGCCGTTCCGCCGCTGTCGCCGCCTCGGCGTAGTCGCCCCGCAGGGCCATGAGCACGATGGCGGCCTCGTCGGTGGCGATGGCACTGCCGGTGGAGCGGTCCGCGATGCGTTCGAGGGTGCGGGCGAGGCGGTCGATGGCGTCGGCGGCCGTCTCGGCGCGCTCCTCACTGCCGGGCCGCTCCAGGTGGCGGATGACGGCGTCCGCCGCGTTCTTGACCTCGCGGCGCAGCAGCGGGGCGGCGATGTGCGGGCCCACCAGGTCCGCGAGCCCTTCGCACAGGTACGCCCGGTCGTAACTGTCTGACGCTTCCAGGAACTGCGCCCACCACGACGCCAGGTGCACCTCCATGACCTCAGCGTGGCGGACCGGCGGCACGGATGGGACCGAAACGCCCAAGAACGGCCGGGCCCCCGTCCAGGGAGCCCGGCCGCCTCGTACGGAGCCTCAGGAGCCGGACGGGGTGAGCACCACCGTGTCCGAGCCGCTCTGCGGCGGGGTGCCGGTGTCGGTGTACTCCGCCACGAACACCGCGGTGAGGTTGTCCGCCCCGGCGTGGCCGCCGTCGACGAACGTGGTGATGGAGCCGCTGCAGCCGGACGCCGTGGACAGCGGGTGCCCGTGCTGGTCGTGGCCCAGGATGTAGGTGACCGTCACCCGGGAGCAGTCGACCGGCTGGTCGTCGACGACGTTCACCTGGAAGTTCACCGTGTCGCCGAACTCGAACGGCTGATCCTCGGTCGGCGTCACGAAGCTGACCTGCGGCGCGAGGGTGCCGACCGGCAGGATCACCTCCGCGGACGCCCAGCGGCCGGTGGGGTCGGTGACCTTGAGCGTCGGCCGGTAGTTGCCGTTCTCGGTGAACGTGTAGACCGCGTTGGGCTGCCGGGAGTCGACCACGCCGTCGGCGTTGAAGTCCCAGGCGTAGCGCAGCGAGTCACCGTCCGGGTCGGTGGTGCCGGTGCTGGTGAAGGTCACCGTCAGCGGCGCCTCCCCGCGTGCCGGGGTCGCCTGGATGCGCGGGATCGGGGTGCGGTTGCCGCGGACGTAGTCGATGCGGGCGAGCTGCGCCTCCGGGTTCTCGGAGAAGTAGCCGTCGCCGTACTCGAGCACGTAGAGCGAGCCGTCCGGACCGAACTCCATGTCCATCGGGTTGTCGAACACGATCGACGGCAGCACGGACTCGATCGCGGTGACCTGGTTGTCCGCGCCGAGCGTGAAGCCCTTGACGTAGTCGCGGGTCCACTCGTAGAACAGCGGCTTGCTGTCGTAGTACTCGGGCCACTTGGTCGCCGACGGGTTCGCGGCGTCGTAGTGGTACGCCGGCCCGCCCATCGGGCCGATGCCGCCGGTGCCCAGCTCGGGGAACTCGGCGCTGGGACCGTACGTGTAGATGACCTCGGCCTTCTCCACCGGGGGCAGCTCGCGCTTGCCGGTGTTGTGCGGTGATTCGTTCACCGGTGCCGCGCAGTTGAACGGCTCCCCCGAGGTCTGCGTGGCGAAGTCGTAGTCCACGTACGGCATGTCCGGGGCCACGCAGTACGGCCACCCGTAGTTGGCGGGCTTGTCGATGGCCATCCAGCGCCCGTGCCCGGCCGGCCCCCGCTGCGGGTTCGGCTGGTTGGCGTCCGGCGAGTAGTCACCCACGTACACGACGCCGCTCTGCTTGTCGACGGCGAAGCGGAACGGGTTGCGCACGCCCATCGCGTAGATCTCCGGCCGGGTGTACGCCGTACCCGGCTTGAAGAGGTTGCCCTTCGGGATGCGGTAGCTGCCGTTGCCGGTGACTTTGATCCGCAGGATCTTGCCGCGCAGGTCGTTGGTGTTGGCCGCGCTGCGCTGGGCGTCGAAGGCCGGGTTGCGGTTGGCGCGTTCGTCGATCGGCGCGTAGCCGTCCGAGGCGAACGGGTTGGTGTCGTCGCCGGTGGACAGGTACAGGTTGCCCGCCGCGTCGAAGTCGATCTTGCCGCCGACGTGGCAGCAGATGCCGCGGTCGGTGGGCACCTCGAGGATGCGCTGCTCGGTGCTGAGCGCGAGGGTGTTGCCGTTGAGCTTGAACCGGGACAGCCGCATCACGCCCTTGAACGGCGCGAAGTCGGCGGCGGTGCCCTCCTCGGGAGCGTCGCCCTCGTTCACCGCCGGGGTGGACGGGTCGTCGCTGGGCGTGTTCAGCACCGGCGAGTAGTAGATGTACACCCACTTGTTCGCGGCGAAGTTCGGGTCGATCGCGACGCCCTGCACGCCCTCCTCGTCGTGCTGGTACACCGGGATCGTGGCGGCGAGGATGTTGCGGCCGCTCTTCGGGTCGTTGATGCGTACCTGACCCTTGCGCGCCGTGTGCAGCACGCGCTTGTCCGGCAGGACCGCGAGCGCGATGGGCTCGCCCGGGAAGTCGTCGAGGGTCACCTTCTGGAAGTCGGAGTCCGGCGGCGGCGCGGCCGCGGGTGCGGCCGAGACCGCACCCGAGGGCGCCATCAGCGCCGTGGCCACCATCGCGAAGACGGGTACGGCGGTGAGCACACGTTTCATCAGTTCAGTTCTCCCCTCAGAACCGAAGATTGTCGAGATAGTCGAAGCCGACCTCGGCAGTGATCAGCGCGTCCGCCGGGCTGCGCGGCGGGCTGCCGGCGTCGTCACGCTCCACGATGTACTCCACGAGGCCGGCCTCGCGGGAGTGCTCGAAGATCCGCGCGAAGTCGATCAGGCCGTCGCCCGGGTCGGCGAAGCTGCCCGAGGTGGCCAGGTCCTTGACGTGCACCTGGCGGATGCGGCCGCGGTTCTCGTGGATCAGGTCGACCGGGTCGTGCGCGCCCCGGAACGCCCAGAACAGGTCCACCTCGAGGTGCACCAGGCCGGGGTCGGTCTCGCGGGTCAGGATGTCGTACCCGGTGCGGGTGCCGCCGTCCTGGCGCAGGAACTCGTTGTGGTGGTTGTGGTACCCGAAGCTCAGGCCGTGCTTGCGGGCCAGCGCGCCGGCCTTGTTGAGGTCGCGGGCGAAGGCCTTGTAGACCGAGCTGTCGCGGATCGGCTTGCCGTCCGCGCCGGTGCCGAAGTACGGGTGCACGATGTACTTGTTGCCGACGATCGCGGCGTCCTCGAGCGCCGCCTCCCACGTCGCCGCGTTGAACGGCTGCGGGATGCCGACGTGGCCGGAGGTGGCGCGCAGCCCGGCCCGGTCCAGGGCGGCCCGGAATTCCGTGGCCGTACGCCCCACGAACCCGGCGTGCTCGACGCGGGTGTAGCCGATCTCGCGCAGCTCGGCGAGGCTGGCGTCGAGGTCGATGGCGAGCTGGTCGCGCAGCGTGTACAGCTGCACGCTGATCTTGTCGCGGGGGACCCGGGACGGGCGGCCGCCCCGGCCGGTGGCCCCGGCGGGTGCGGCGCCGACCGCCGAGGTGCCGATCGCGGCCGCGCCGGCGGCGGCGGCGCCGAGGACGTGGCGGCGGCTGACGGTGAACTCGTTCTGCATCGCTTGCACTGCCTCCCGATCGATGGTGCGTCGATGGTCGTTGGGCATGCGGGAGTGACCGGCCGGGAGGCGGCCGCGGGGGCCGGCTCCACTCCGGATCACTTTTGCTGCATCGAGCGGTATCGCTTGCTGATGTTAACCACAGGTTTCGCTGCCGTGGCGAAAAGAATCTTCGAAATATTCAAAAGTTCCGCTGCGGTGGGCGGCAAGGCACCGTGAAAGCAATCGAAATGGACAGTACGCGGAGAGCCCGGCGGCGGCAGCCCCTTTACCGGGCGGCCGGGACGCCTCTCGTCAGCCCGCGGCGACGGCGCTGCGCTGGGCGGCGAGGAGCTTCGTCATCTCCGCCGCCGGCATCGGCCGCGCGAGCAGATAACCCTGCCCCAGCGTGTACCCGAGCTCCCGGAGCCGGGCGGCCTGCGCCTCGTTCTCGATGCCCTCGGCCACCGCGTCCAGGCCGAGCGCGCCGGCCATCTGGATCACCGCGCGGGCCACCGCCTGGCGGGCGTCGCGCGCCGCCGGGTTCGCGTCGTCCACCTCGATGCCGTCCACGAAGGACTTGTCGAGCTTGACGATCGCCACCGGGAACGCCCGGAGCAGGCTCAGCGACGACTCACCCGTACCGAAGTCGTCCAGGGCGAGCTTGACGCCCAGCCGGTCCAGTTCGTGCAGGGTCCGGGAGATCTGCCCGCCGCGCAGCGCCGCCGACTCGGTCAGCTCGAGCACCAGACGGTCCGGGGTGAGCCCGTGGTCGCCGAGGGCGGCCATGACGTCCGCGACGAAACCGGGGTCGTGCAGCTGCCGGGCGGACACGTTCACGCCCGGCTTCTGCAGCGCGTCCGGGCCGAACTCGGCCAGCCACGCCGCGGTCTGGCGGCACGTCTCGCGCAGCACGAACCGGCCCAGCTCCACGATCAGGCCGGTACGCTCCGCCGCCGGGATGAACTCGACCGGCGGCACCAGGCCCCGCTCGGGATGCTGCCAGCGCACCAGCGCCTCCACGCCGATGATCACGCCGGTCTCCAGCGCCATCACGGGCTGGTAGACGACGTGGAACTCGCCCGCATCCAGCGCGCGGCGCAGCTCCCCGCCGAGACGCATGTGCGCGAGGACGGGCTCCGCCATGCCGGGCAGATATCGCACGTACGCCGCCTTGCCGCGCTGCTTGGCCGCGTACATGGCCACGTCCGCCTCGCGCAACACACTGTCCAGAGTGGCCTCCGGCGCAGCCGTCGCGATGCCGATGCTCGCCTGCACCATCAGCCGGTGCGCGCTGATCGGCTGGGTCAGCGCGTCCAGGATGCGCTGCGCCACCGTCTCCCCCACCGTCGTGCCGCCGGCGAGCAGCACCGCGAACTCGTCGCCGCCGATGCGCACGGGCATCCCGTCGTCGCCGGTCACCTCGCGCAGCAGCCCGGCCAGCGAGACGAGCAGCTCGTCGCCGACGTCGTGGCCCAGCGAGTCGTTGACCGCCTTGAAGTCGTCGAGGTCCACGAGCAGCACGGTGGCGCCCGACCCGGAGGCGAGCGCGCTCTGCAGCCGGTCACGGAACCACGCCCGGTTGGCCAGGCCCGTGAGGCCGTCATGGCTGACCTCGTGCCGCAGCCGCTCCTCCTTGGTCCGCAACGCACCCAGCAACCGGCTGTTGTCACGGAACGCGAGGAACTGGCGGATGATCACCAGCACGCTGACCGCCACGGCCGCCAGGATCACCACCCGGCCGGGCCACCGCAGGTGCCCCGTCGCCACGGCCACGAGCGGCAGATCCACGGCGGCCACCGCCAGGTAAGGCAGCAGCGACGAGTTCGACCGCGGGGACCGGCGGACACCCGCGAACGCGTTGCTCTGCACCCGGACGGCCAGCACGAGCATGAGCGGGGCCAGCGGGAGCACCACGGCCTGTGACGGCGGGCCGCCGGCGTTACCGTACGTGGCGGCGAGGACGGCGACCCCCGCGGCGGTCAGGCTCATCGCGGCGACCAGGCGCAGTGCCGTACGGTCCACCGGCCCCTCACCCAGGTACGCCACCTTGGTGATCCCGGCGATCGACAGCACGAACGCCAGCCCGATCAGCACGAGGGTCTGCGGCGCCCACCGCTCGTCGGCCGTCAGCATCGGCGCCATGCCGAAATGCCACAGCAGCGTGGCGCAGCCCAGGAACGCGATGGTCCGGTCCAGGTACATGCGGCGGCGCTGCCCGGTGCCCGAGGTGCCCACCGGCACCCGCGCGACCGCCCACATCGCCAGCGCGAACCCCAGCCCGACCGCGGCGGCGGCGGAGATCGGCATGCTCGGCGTGTAGCCGCCGACGGAGAACCGGAACGCGTTGACGGCCATGAGGACGTACCCGACGGTCATGGACGCCGCGCCGACGAGCAGGCGCCCCCAGAACTGCCGGGCCAGCCGGTTGCCGCGGACCGCGCGCCACAGGTCGTACAGCGCGGCGACGGCGACCACCCCGCCGAGCGGCACGGCCACGTACGCGATGGCGACCGGCCCGGCCCCGGTGGTCACCCAGACCAGGAACCACACCGAACTGGCGACGACGAGGCCCAGGGTGATCCACACCCAGCGCAGGGGCACGCGCCCGTCCTCGGCCATACCGCAAGCATCGGCGGACCCGCCTTCCGGGTTAGGAAAACCCCCGCCACCGCCCCAGCCGGCAAGATCCCCCGCGTCCACGAGCCCACCGTGCCCGACGCGGCCCGCCAAGACCATCCGCGAAACGGACTAACGGGCAGCCTTCAGTCCGGTCGTGGGTGGTGGCGGGGTGGTTGGACGGGGACCCGAGATCGCGCGTACGTCCAGCCGTACCCGGAAAGGCTCATCCACGGACAAGGTCTCCCCGTCCGTCGCGACGGCCGCCTCGACATAGTGCGCACCGTCGAGCCGGTACAGCCGCAGAGTCGGGCCGCCCTCCGACGAGGGTTCGACCAACAGGTAGAAGCCGATGCGTGCGGCCGCGTACAGATGCATCTTCACGAGGCGGTCCGCCGCGGCGTTGCCCGGCGAGACGATCTCCCCGACGAGCACGACCTCGCCGCACTCGACGATGACGCCGTCCTCGTCGGTGTCGGCCACCACGAGATCGGGGATGACGATCCGGCCGGCGCCGAGCCGGACGTTACCGCCCCGAAGACCAGGTGACCGGCGGCGGTGGCAGGACCGTCGAGTGCGTTGGCGATCCGGCGCGAGAGGTGTTGATGCCGTTTGCCCGGCGCCGGGCTCACCAGCAGGCGGCCGTCCAGGAGCTCGACGCGGTCGGGCATCTCCCCGAGGGCGAGATAGTCGTCCTCGGTCCAGGGGTCGGCAGGTCGCGTCAGCGCGGGCTCCCTTCGTGGAAGCCCGACCCTACCCACCGCGCCCGGGTCGGCCGAAAGGCAGAGGGTGGGCCGGGAGAGGCCCGTCCCCGGCCGGATGTGCCCGCCGTGCCCCCTCGGCGATGCTGACCGCACTGTGCCGGCTTGAGCTTTCAGGGGGACTTCGATGACATCCGGGCCGTACTCTTCCGACACCGCGCCGCTGGCTCACTCGGATGTGCTCGTCCTCGACTATCTGGCCGCGTTGTGGGCGGCCACCGAGGATCTCGAGCCGGATCTGCGGGACGAGCTCATGACGACCGTGGCCGACTACATCGCGATGCGCCGGGCCGCGGGGGCCGACCCGCAGGGTGATCCGTCGCCGGTGCTGCGCCGGCTGGGGTCGCCGGAGTCGCTCGCCGCCGCCGCGCGGCGCGGGCGGATGCCCGCCCATCTGCGACGCCCGGTCACCCAGGTCGCGGTGCCGGCTCCGGTCCCTTCCTCGGGTACGGAGTACGCGGGTGTCGCACTGCTCGCGGCGGGCACCGTGGTGCTGCCGGTGATCAGCCCGCTCGCCGGCCTGCTGCTCGTCTCGGGGTCGCCGCGCTGGAGCCCGGGGCAGAAGACGGCGGCGTGGGTGCTGGCGGCCGGGCCGGTGATGCTGGGGTTCGCGCTGGTGCTGGCCGCGATCGCGTTCGGCGGCGGCCCGGAGGTCCTGGTGGTGGCGTACCTGATGATGGTCGCCGGCGCGTTCGTCGCGGGGTTGTCGCTGCTGCCGGGCCTCAGCTCGCGACGCACCTACCCGCCCACCTACTGACCGCCACCGCAGTTCGCACCACCGCGGCCCGTCCACCACGGCCCGCCCACCGCGGCCGGCCCACCGCAGCCCGGCTCGCTGAGGGCCGGGCTGCCGCGCACCGCGGGCCGGCTCACCAGAGGCCCGCTCACTGAGGGCCGAGCCGCCGGCACCCGCGGGGCCGGCTCACCAAAAGCCGGCTTACTGCGGGGCGGTGTCGCGAGGGCCGGGCTGTCCCGCGGCCGTACCGTTCAGCGGGTCCGACAGCAGGGCGCCGAAAGCCAACTCCGCCGCGCCGATGAGGGCTGCGTCCGGGCCGAGCGCTCCGGCTCGCAGGTGCAGGTGTTCGCGGGAGGCCGGCAGCGCCATGGTGTCGAGGCGGCGGCGGACGGTCCGGGCGCCCGCCGCGTACACCTCGCGGAGGGTGCCGCCGAAGACGACGATGTCCGGGTTGAAGACGTTGACCAGGTTGGCGACGCCGAAGCCGAGCCAGTCGGCGACGGCGCGGAGGGCCTCGCGGGCCACCGCGTCGCCCAGGGCCGCCGCGCGCAGGACCGCGATCGGGCTGGTGCCCGCGGGTGCGCCGGCGCGCCGGAGCAGGGCCTGCGTCCCCACCTCGGTCTCCCAGCAGCCGCGCGAGCCGCAGCCGCAGCGCCGCCCCTCGGGGTTGACGACCATGTGGCCGACCTTGCCGCTCGCGCCGCCGTGGCCGGTCACCAGGCGGCCGCCGGTGACGATGCCCGCGCTGACGCCGGTGTCGCCGTGCAGGTAGACGAGGTCGTTGATGCCGGCCGCCACGCCGCGGGTGTGCTCGGCGAGGGCGGCGATGTCGGCCATGTCGCCGGCGACGAAGCCGGAGCCGAGTTCGGCGCCGAGGGCCGCGGCGAGGGTGTCGTCCGCGCCGCCCACGTGCAGCGTGCCGTCGTCGTCGCGGGTCGTGTCGGCGACCGCGACCGCCCCGCCGGCGCACAGCGTGCCGGCGGCGCCCGCGCCCCCGGCTTCGCGGGCACGAGGGTTGTCCCCGCCGCCCGCACCTCCGGCGTCGCTTCCCGCGTCCATCCGGCGGACCAGGGCGGCCAGCTCGGTGACCGCGTCCGCCGGGGACATGCCGAGGGGACGTGGCGCCTCGCGCAGGTCGAGGATGCGCCCGCCGAGCCCGATGCGGGCGGCGCGCAGCCGGGCCGGCTCGATGCTCAATGCATTGGCGTAGACCCGTTCGGAGCGGGGGCTCACCACGAGCGAGGGGCGGCCCGCCCGGCGGCCGCTGGTCGGCACGTCCTCGGTCACCAGGCCGGCGGCGGACAGGTCGGCCGCGAGGGCCCGGATCGTGCTGCGGTTCAGGCCGAGCCGGCTAGTCAGCTCGGCCCGGGAGGTGGGGCCGTGCACGTGGACGTAGCGCAGGACGGCGCCGAGGTTCTGCCGGCGGATCTCCTCCTGGCCGGCCGCGGGCGCCGGGGGCGCCGGGGGTTGCTCGGGGCCCGGTTTGGGCCCGGATGTGCGCGGCCCGCGCCGCAGCGGAGTGACCACAGGCGGGGCCTCCTCTCCGGGCACACGACGACGGGCGGCGGACGGGCGGGGCCAGGCGGCCCGAGCGGGGGCCCGGTGGCCCCGGACGGGCGGGGCCGGGCGTCCCGAGTGGACGCGGAGTTCCCCGGGACGGGCGGGGCCGGGCGTGGCGAGTGGGCACGCGGTGGCCGGGACGGCAAAGGGTCCCCGGAGACGGACTCCGGGGACCCCAAGGGCCGTCAGTGGTACCGGCGGGGAATTACTTGGTGAGCGGCGCGAGCTTCGGGTCGCTGGCGTACGCCTCGGCCGCGTTGTCCTTGGTCACGGCGACCGGCGGCAGCAGGTACGTCGGGACGACCTTGGTGTTGTTGTTGTAGGACTTGGTGTCGTTGATCTGCGGCTCGGTGCCGGCCTGGAGGGACTTGACCATGTTGATGGTCTCCTTCACCAGGTTGCGGGTGTCCTTGTTGATCGTCATGTACTGCTCGCCCTTCATGATGGACTTGATGGACTCGACCTCGGAGTCCTGTCCGGTCACGACGGGGACGGGCTTGTTGCGGCTCTTGATCGACTGGATGATCGCGCGGGCCAGCGTGTCGTTCGGCGAGAGGACGCCGTCGATGGTCTTGCTGCCGTAGGTCGAGGTGAGCAGCTGGTCCATGCGGGCCTGCGCACCCTCGGCCTTCCAGCCCTGGATGGCGATCGTCTTGAAGTCCTTCTGACCCGAGCCGACCACGACGTTGCCCTTGTCGATCTCCGGCTTGAGCACGTCCATGGCGCCGTTGAAGAACACGGTGGCGTTGTTGTCGTCCGGCGAGCCGGCGAACAGCTCGACGGTGTACGGGCCGCTGGCCTTCTTCTTCTTCATGCCGTCCAGCAGGGCCTGGCCCTGGAGCTGGCCGACCTTGAAGTTGTCGAACGCGACGTAGTAGTCGAGGTCCGGCGTGTTCAGGATCAGGCGGTCGTACGCGATGACCTTGGCACCGGCGTTGTGCGCGGCGGAGACCTGGGTCGCCAGCTGCGCCGCGTCGGTCGCGCCGATGACGATGACCTTCGCGCCCTTGGTGACCATGGCGGTGATCTGGGCCTGCTGGTCGGCGACCGTGGTCGACGCGCCGGCGTACTGCACGTCGCTCTGGAAGCCGGCCTCCTTCAGGCCGTTGGTGAACAGGTCACCGGCGAGGACCCAGTTCTCCGAGGTCTTCGCGGGCAGCGCGACACCGATGAGGGAGTTCGCCGCGAAGCCCTTGGCGGCCTCGCCGCCCGAGCCGCTCTTGTCGTCGCCGTCGCGGCCGGAGCCGCACGCCGTCAAGGCCAGCATCGCGATGGCACCGACGGCCACCGACTTGCCGAAGAAATTGCGCATGGGGGGGTTGTAGCCCTTCTTTGAGGTGTTACAGGGTGAGAGGGGGTTGGTGGACCGTCAGCCGGCCACCGTCGTCTTGGCGGGCTCGGAGCCCGCTGCCGACGATGAAGCCGGTTCGGCGGATGCCTCCCGGCGGAAGGGGCGAGTGATGCTCCCGATGATCGAGAAGCGGCCCTGGCTCTTGTTGTAGACGTCCAGGGCGACGGCGAGCAGCAGCACCAGGCCCTTGATGATCTGGACCCGGTCGGTGCCGACGCCGAGCAGCTGCAGGCCGTTGTTGAGCACGGCCATGACCAGACCACCGACGATCGAGCCGGAGATGGTGCCGATGCCGCCGGAGACCGCCGCGCCGCCGATGAAGACGGCCGCGATCGCGTCGAGCTCCCAGCTGAGGCCGTCCTGCGGGCCGGAGGCCGCCGAGCGGGCCACGAAGATCATGCCGGCGAGCGCCGCGAGGACCGACATGTTCATCATGACGAAGAAGTTGACCCGGCGGAGCTTGACGCCGGAGAGCTCCGCGGCGCGGGAGTTGCCGCCGACCGCGTAGATGTGCCGGCCGCCCGCGGTGTTGCGGGTGTAGAAGCCGTACGCGATCACGAGCACCACGAGGATCAGGCCGGAGATCGGGAAGCTGGTGCCGACCCGGCCGCCCGCGAACCGCAGCGTCACGAAGACGAGCACGCCGACCATGATCGCCATCCGGATGACCGAGACCCACATGGGCGCGGGCTCGGCGTTCATCTCCTTGCGGGTACGGCGCGACTGCAGCTCGCGCCAGACCACGGCGACGCAGGCGGCGAGGCCGAGCAGCAGCGTCAGGTTGTTGTACCCGGTGTCCGGGCCGACCTCGGGGAGGAAGCCGCCACCGATCTTCTGGAAGCCCGGCGGGACCGGGATGGTGTCGGCGTTGCCCACGAACTGGTTGGCGCCGCGGAACAGCAGCATGCCGGCCAGCGTGACGATGAACGCCGGGACGCCGATGTACGCGACCCAGAATCCCTGCCAGGCGCCGATGGCCGCGCCGAGCGCGAGGCCGAACAGGATCGCCACCGGCCAGGGCAGCGACCAGTCGGCCATGCTCTTGGCGACCAGGATGCCGACGAACGCGGCGACCGAGCCGACCGACAGGTCGATGTGGCCGGCCACGATCACCATCAGCATGCCGATGGCCAGGATGAGGATGTACGAGTTCTGCTGGAACAGGGCGATCAGGTTGTCCGACCGCAGGGTCAGGCCGTCGCCGAAGCCCACACCGATCTTGTCCGCGGTGAGGAACTGGAACAGCAGGACGATCGCCAGCAGCGTGAAGATCATCCCGAACTGGCGGGCGTTGGAGGTCGTGCCCCCGAACAGGTTCTTCTGAAGGTCCTTGAATCGGCTCATCGGGTCTGCATTTTCTTCGTCGAGGTCATCTGCTTCATGAGGGTCTCCGGGTTCGCGTCCTTGCGAGCGATGTCGCCCGTGATCTGGCCTTCGAACACGGTGTAGATGCGGTCGCAGAGCCCGATCAGCTCGGGCAGCTCCGAGGAGATGACGATGACGCCCTTACCCTGGTCGGCGAGCCGCTGGATGATGCCATAGATCTCGTACTTCGCACCCACGTCGATGCCCCGGGTGGGCTCGTCGAGGATCAGCAGGTCGGGGTCCGTGAACATCCACTTCGCCAGGACGACCTTCTGCTGGTTGCCGCCGGAGAGCTTGGAGACGCCCTCGTCCACCGTCGGCGCCTTGGTGCGCAGCTCCCGGCGGTAGGCCTCGGCGGCCTGGTACTCGGCGACCTCGTCGAGCACGCCACGCTTGGTGATTTTGGACAGCTTGGCGGCGACCGTCGACGTCTTGATGTCGTCGAGCAGGTTGAGGCCGATCGCCTTGCGGTCCTCGCTCACGTACGCCAGGCCGTGGTGGATCGCGTCGGCCACGGACTTGAGCTGGAGCTCCTTGCCGTCCTTGAAGATCTGCCCGCCGAGGTACACGCCGTACGAGCGGCCGAAGATGCTCATGGCCAGCTCGGTGCGGCCGGCGCCCATGAGGCCGGCGAAGCCGACGATCTCGCCGCGGCGCACGTGGAAGCTCTCGCCCTTGCAGACCAGCCGCTCGGCGGAGATCGGGTGGCGCACCGTCCAGTCGCGTACCTCGAAGAAGGTCTCGCCGATCTTCGGGGTGTGGTCCGGGAAGCGGCTGCTGAGCTCCCGGCCGACCATGCCGCGCACGATGCGGTCCTCGTCCACGCCACCCGCGCCGACGTCGAGCGTCTCGACGGTCTTGCCGTCGCGCAGGATGGTGATGGAGTCGGCGATAGCCTCGATCTCGTTGAGCTTGTGCGAGATCATGATCGAGGTGATGCCGCGCTCCTTGAAGCCGCGCAGCAGGTCGAGCAGGTGCTGCGAGTCCGCCTCGTTGAGCGCCGCCGTCGGCTCGTCGAGGATGAGCAGCTTGACGTCCTTGGCGAAGGCCTTGGCGATCTCGACGAGCTGCTGCTTGCCGACGCCGATGTCCTTGATCAGGGTGTCGGGGTCCTCTTTGAGGCCGACCTGGTTCAGCAGCTCGACGGCCTTGCGCTGGGCCGCCTTCCAGTCGATCGCGCCGCGCTTGCGCGGCTCGTTGCCGAGGAAGATGTTCTCGGTGATCGACATGTGCGGGATGAGCGCGAGCTCCTGGTGGATGATCACGATCCCCGCGTGCTCGCTCTGCCGGATGTCCGAGTACCGTGCGGGCTGTCCCTGGTAGATGATGTCGCCGGTGTACGTGCCGTAGGGGTACACGCCGCTGAGGACCTTCATCAGCGTCGACTTGCCGGCGCCGTTCTCACCGCAGATGGCGTGGATCTCGCCGGCCCGGACCACCAGGTTGACGTCGGAGAGCGCCTTGACGCCGGGGAACTCCTTGGTGATGGAACGCATCTCCAGGAGGATGGGGGCGTTTGTCATCGCGCGCACCACCTCACGAGCGTCATGGATGCCTCCGGGAGGGGTCAGGGGTATTTCACTGGTTTGTTGCCGACGGCAACCTATTCCCCTCCGAAGATGATTCGCAAGTTTCGAGATCACCCGCCAGGTAACAATCCGGCAATGAAGAACCGGGGCGCCCTGAGGGCGCCCCGGCTTGCTCGGTTCAGCTGTTGTTCTTGACCGGTTCAGACGCTGACCGGCACCCGCTCCCCCGGCTGATCGAGCTGCTTGCGCAACTTTTCACCCTCGATGTCGACGTTCGGCAGCAGCCGGTTCAGCCATCCGGGCAGCCACCAGGACGCGCGCCCGAGCAGCGAGATGACGGCCGGCACGATGGTCATCCGGACCACGAACGCATCGATCGCGACGCCGATCGCCAGCGCGAAGCCCATCGACTTGATCACCGGGTCGTCGAGCAGGATGAAGCCCGCGAAGACCGAGATCATGATCAGCGCGGCCGCGGTGACCACCCGGGCGCCGTGGCCCATGCCGAGGATCGTCGCGTCCTGCACGTCCGCGCCGTGCACGTAGTCCTCGCGCATGCGGGAGACGAGGAAGACCTCGTAGTCCATGGCCAGGCCGAACAGGATGCCGATGAGCAGGATCGGCAGGAAGCTCACCAGCGGGCCGGGCGTGGACAGGCCGACCAGGCCGGCGAGATGGCCCTGCTGGAACACCAGCACGGTGACGCCGAAGGTGGCGCCCACGGTCAGCAGGAAGCCCAGCGCGGCCTTGACCGGTACCAGGATCGAGCGGAACACCACCATGAGCAGCAGCACCGACAGGCCGACGACCAGCAGCAGGTACACCGGCATGGCGTCGGACAGCTTCTCGGAGACGTCGATGCCGACCGCGGTCTGCCCGGTGAGCGCGACGTCGGCGCCGTTGAGCCCGCGCGTCTTCTCGCGGACGGTGTTCACCAGCGTCTCGGTGGCCGCGTCGGTCGGGCCGGTCTTCGGGATGATCCCGAGCAGCGCGGTCCGCTTGTCCCGGCTGAAGTTCGGCGGGGCGACCGCGAGCAGGTCGGGCGTGCCCTGCAGAACCTGGCCCACCTGCTGGGCCGCGGTGCCGGTCTGTTCCGGGGAGTCGCTGCTGACCACCAGGGCGAGCCGGCCGTTGAAGCCGGGACCGAAGCCCTCGGTGATGAGGTCCGCGGCGGCGCGGGCGGGGGTGCCCTCCGCGCTCGCGCTCGCGTCGGGCAGCGCCAGGCGCATGTCGGTGGCCGGGATCGCGAGCGCGCCCAGGCCGAGGATGCCGGCCAGGATCACGGGTACGCGCAGCCGCGTCACCAGGCGCGCCCAGCGGAAGCCGAACCCCTCCTTGACCAGCGCGTGCGGCGTACGGCCGTTGCGCAGCCGCCGCGGCAGCACCTTGTCGCCGGCGAAGCCGAGCAGCGCGGGCAGCAGCGTGACGGCGACCAGCACCGCGACGGCCACCGTGCCGGCCGCGGCCAGACCCATGACGGTCAGGAACGGGATCCGGACGACGGCCAGGCCGGCCAGGGCGATGATCACGGTGACGCCCGCGAACAGGACCGCGGAGCCGGCCGTACCGACGGCACGGGCCGCGGCGTCCTCCGGCGCGGCGCCCTCGACGAGGTGCTGGCGGTGGCGAGAGGTGATGAACAGCGAGTAGTCGATGCCGACCGCGAGGCCGAGCATGAGCGCGAGCACCGGCGCGGTGCTGGTCAGCGACACGACGCTGCTGAGGGCGAACAGGCCGGCCATGCCCGCGCCCACGCCGATCAGCGCGTTGAGCATGGTCATGCCCGCGGCCACCAGCGAGCCGAAGGTGACCATGAGGACCACGAGCGCGATCGCCACACCGATCGCCTCGGTGCCGCCCACCTCGGGTTCGGCGTTCATCACCTCACCGCCGTGCTCCACGCGCAGACCGGCGGCCTTCGCGGCGGCGCCGCTGTCCTCGTACGCGCCGCGCTGGGCGGCGGTGACCGCGTCCGCGCGCTCGGCGAACTGCACCTGGACCAGGCCGAAGCGGCCGTCCTGGGACAGCGCCTTCGTGGTGAACGGATCCACCGCGCCGACCACGCCGGGCAGCGTCGCGGCCTCCTTGGCCAGGCCCTCGACGGCGGTCTTGAGCTGCGGCTCGGCCAGCGTACGGCCCTGCGGCGCGGCCACCACGATGGTCCCGGTGGCGCCGCTGGCCTCGGGGAACTCCTGCCGCAGGGCGTCGATGGCCCGCTGCGACTCGGTGCCGGGCATGGTGAAGTCGCTGGAGGTGGCGCCCTTGAAGGCCAGCGCCGAACCGCCGAGCGCGGCCAGCAGCACCAGCCACAGCAGCACCACCAGTTTGCGGCGGCGGAACGAGGCCCGGCCGAGCCGGTAGAGCAGGGTTGCCATGTCTAGTCCTTGTCGTCGGGGAGTCTTCAGTCCGTTTGTGGGTGGCGGCGGGGTGGTTGGACCGGGGTGATCAGGGCGCGGCGGGCGACGCCTGCGAGGGCCGGCCGCAGCTCGGCCGTGTCCCGCTGCGCGTCGACGACCACGGCCGCGATCCCGGCCAGCACGACCTCGGCGGCCAGGCAGGCGGCAGGGTCGGCGGAGCGGCCGGCGAAGGCGGCGCAGAGCGAGTCGATGACCGGGCGGAGGTCGGCGAAGGCGGGTTCCTCGAGGAACTGCGGGATGCCGTCGTAGATGAGCGCGACCTCGCGCCGGTTGCCCAGCACGAGGTCGACGAACCCCTCGATCGCGGCGGCCTGCGCGGCGGCCGGGGCGAGGGTCTCCAGGCGCGCGACGAGCTCGGTGAGCTCCTGTGCGGCCGGGGCGGTGAGCGCGGCGAGGATCGCGTCCTTGCTGGCGAAGTGGTACAGCAGCGTGGCCTTGGAACAGCCGACCTCGGCCGCGATGGCCTGCAGGGACGTACCCTTGTAGCCGGTATGGGCGAACTGCCCGGCGGCGACGCGGAGGATCTCGTCGCGGGTGTTGACACGAGCCATGCCATCCAGCATGCCTGACCGATCGGTCAGAGACTGGCCGATCGGTCAGGAAGTGGCCCAGGTTACAGAACGCCCGCCGGCTCGACCGGCGCGCGTTGCGCGGGGATGACCACCGGCGGGGCCGGCACCGGCCGCGGCAGGATCAGGATCACGGCGGTGAGCAGCGCGATCGCGACGATCGCGTCCAGCCAGTAGTGGTTGCCGGTCGCCACGACGACGAAGAGCGTGGTCAGCGGGTGCGCCAGCCACAGCCAGCGCCATCGGCCGCGGGTCGCCGCGATGAGCGTGATCGCCACGGCGAGCGCCCAGCCGACATGCAGCGAGGGCATGGCCGCGTACTGGTTGGCCATCGAGTCGGTGGACGGCGGGCCGTAGACCGACGGGCCGAAGCGCTGGCCCGTGTCGATCAGGCCGGCGACGGTCATCCGCGGCGGCGCGAGCGGCACGAGCAGGTGCACGACCAGCGCCACCGTGGTCAGGCACGCCAGCGTCCGGCGCATCCAGCGGTACAGCTCGGGCCGGCGGAGGTACATCCAGACCAGCGCGACCGCGGTGGCCGGGAAATGCACGTACGCGTAATAGCAGTTGGCCACCCGCACAAGCAGGCGGTGATCGATGACCAGGCCCTGCACCAGCGTCTCGGCGGGCAGCCGGAAGGCCCGCTCCAGATCCCAGATGCGCCCCGCGTTGCCCATCGCCTCGGCGACATGCCCCGTGGCGAGCATGCGCCCGCCCTGATACGCCAGGAACAACGCCGCCACCAGCAGGATCTCGCGCATGGCCGCGCGGACTCTGACCCGCCGGGCGTCCCCGGACTGCTCCACCACCGTCACGGCGGTCCCCCGTTTCCCGCGCCGGATCGCCACGGCACTGAGGGAGATCTTGGACCCCCCGTCAGCCGGCCGTCACCATCCGGACGCTCTGATGTGACCAGACGCTCACCCGGGGAACACCCCCCACGCAAGGGTCAGTCGCGCAGTTTACGCAGTAGGCGCATCAGCTCCGTGCGCTCCGGCGGCGTCAGCGCGCCGAAGAACCGCTCGGCCTCGGCGTGCCGGGCTGCGCGGATGCGGTCGCCGGCGGCCTTGCCGGCCGGGGTGAGGGTGACCAGCGTGGCCCGCCGGTCACCCGGGTCGGGCCCGCGCGCGACGAGGCCGCGCTGCTCCAGGTCGTCGACGACCTCGGTGGCCGACCGCGCCGCGATGTGCAGGTGGTCGGCGAGCGCGCCGGGGCGCAACGGGCCGTGGCGCATCAGGACCGCCAGCGCCCGCCCGTGCGACGGGGCGATGTGCAGCGGGTCCAGCGTCTCGCGGCTGAGGTGGCGCAGGCGGCGGGCGACGGCCCAGAAGAGCTCCGAGAGGGTGCTGTCCTCCACGGGAATACCGTACCAGCGATTGTGGTTGTTCCCTCATGTTGAGGTAACCTCAGTATCTCTCGTACGGAAGAAGGTCCGCTCTTGGCTTCCCCCCGACGCACCGCAACCCCCACCGCCGCCGAGAAGGCGCAGGCGAAGACCGTATCGCTGCGCCGCATCGGCCGGCTGTTCACCGCACACCGATGGCAGCTCGCCGTCGTCGTCGCGATCATCGTGGCCTCGTCCGTGATCTCGATGGCCTCGCCGTTCCTGCTGCGCGAGGTCATCGACGTCGCACTCCCCCACCAGAACCTTCCGCTGCTCGGCTGGCTCGTGGCCGGCATGGTCGCCGTCGCCGCCGTCACCGCCGCGCTGGGCGTCGTCCAGACCTGGATCTCCACCACGGTGGGGCAGCGGGTCATGCACCGCCTGCGCGTCGACGTCTTCACCCACCTGCACCGGCAGTCCGTCGCCTTCTTCACGCGCACCCGCACCGGCGAGGTCCAGTCGCGCATCACCAACGACATCGGCGGCATGCAGTCGGTCGTCACGTCCACCGCGACCTCGATCGCCTCCAACCTCACCACCGTCGTGGCCACCGCCGTCGCCATGGCCGCGCTGTCCTGGCAGCTGTCGCTGGTGTCGCTCATCGTGCTGCCCCCGGCGATCCATCTGACCCGGCGCGTGGCCGGCATGCGCCGGGCCATCACCGCGCAGCGCCAGCACGAGCTCGCCGACCTCAACGTGACCGTCGAGGAGGGCCTGTCCATCAGCGGCGTCCAGCTGAGCAAGACCATGGGTACGGGCCCCGCCCTCGTCCGCCGCTTCACCGAGTCGTCCGAGCGCCTGATCGACCTCGAGCTGCGCTCCGAGCTCGCCGGGCGCTGGCGGATGGCCTCGATGACGATCCTCTTCGCCGCCATCCCGGCGGTCATCTACCTCAGCGCCGGCCTGCCGTTCGCCGCCGGGACGCTCAGCATCGGCACCCTTGTCGCGTTCACGTCGCTGCAGGCCGGGCTGTTCCGCCCGCTGATGGGGCTGCTCGGCGTCGGCGTCTCGCTGACCAGCTCGCTGGCCCTGTTCGCGCGCATCTTCGAATACCTGGACCTGCCGGTCGAGGTCGACGACCCCGCGCACCCGGTCACCGTCGACCCGGCCCGGGTCGCCGGGCACCTGCGCCTCGAGGACGTCACGCTCACGTACCCGGGCAGCGAGACCGCCGCGGTCGCCGGGGTCAGCCTCGACGTGCCCGCCGGCACCTCCCTCGCGCTGGTCGGCGAGACCGGATCCGGCAAGAGCACCATCGCCGCGCTCATCGCCCGGCTCCACGACCCCGACGCCGGCCGCGTCACCATCGACGGCGTCGACGTGCGCGACCTGCGCCTCACCGACCTCGCCGCGATCGTCGGCGTGGTCAGCCAGGAGACGTACCTGCTGCACACCACCGTGCGGGAGAACCTGCGCTACGCCCGACCGGACGCCACCGACGAGCAGATCGAGCAGGCCGCCCGCGCCGCGCAGATCCACGAGCTGATCAGCGCGCTGCCGGACGGCTACGACACCGTCGTCGGCTCGCGCGGGCACCGCTTCTCCGGCGGCGAGAAGCAGCGCCTCGCCATCGCCCGTACGCTGCTGCGCGACCCGCGGATCCTGGTGCTGGACGAGGCGACGAGCGCGCTGGACACCGAGACCGAGCGGGCCGTGCAACGCGCCTTCGACGAGCTGGCCAAGGGCCGGACGACCGTCACCATCGCGCACCGGCTGTCAACGGTCCGCGGCGCCGACCAGATCGCGGTGGTGGACCACGGGCGCATCCTCGAGGCGGGGACGCACGACGCGCTGATCGGCGGCGGCGGGCGCTACGCGGCGCTGGCGGCGTGACGCGACCACGATCCCGGCCGTGACGACGGCGACCCCGGCGACCGCGTCCAGCACCCAGTGGTTGCCGGTGCCGACGACCACGGCCGCGGTGATCCCGGCGTACAGGAAACCGATGATGCGGGGCAGCATCCCGCGCAGCGCCCAGGCCACCCAGAACGCCCAGCCGACGTGCAGCGAGGGCATGGCCGCCAGCTCGTTGGTGAACGAGCCGAGCCCGGCCGGCGCGGACGCGTGGCTCGACCACCAGCCCAGGTCCGCGGTGCTCGCCAGCACGTCGACGTAGCCGCCGCCCATCAGCCGCGGCGGGGCGGTCGGCAGCAGCACGTAGCCGACGAGGCCGAGCGCCGAGCCGATGACCAGCGCGTTGCGGGCGGCCGGGTAGCGATCTCGGTGCCGGCGGTAGAGCCACACCAGCACCAGCGGGGTGACGACGTAGTGCAGCGCGGCGTACCAGAACGACATGCCGGCCGCGGCCCACGGCGTCGCACTGACGGCGTGGTTGACGCCCGCCTCGACGTCGAGCCCGAGCAGCCGCTCCAGCCCCAGCACCCCGCCGGCGTGGCGGCGCGCGGCCACCAGGTCGGTGTCGGCCAGCATCCGCGCCCCGCTGTAGGCCCCGAACAGGGCCAGCAGCAGGACGATCTCGCGTACGCCCCGTCGCGTCACAGGTTTCCTCCCCTTGAACACGGGGTGAAGCCTGACGCACCGGGCGGCCCGCGCGGATCTGGCTACGGGCCGAATCGATCTCTGCCTTTCGGCCGGTTCCGCACCGCGGCCCGGCCAACCGGCTAGCCGTGCTTCGAGCCGGCGGTTGCTTCCTCCTTGCGGCGTTCGAACGGGTCGCCGTACGCGCGGACGGCGGCGCGGGCGTACGCCTGCTGGAACGTCGCGACCCGCTCCGAGCGGCCCCGGCCCAGGAAGCTGACCGCCCAGTGCAGCACCGCGGTGACCCGGTTCTTGAAGCCGACCAGGTACAGCAGGTGCACCGCGAGCCAGATCAGCCAGCCCAGGAACCCGGACAGGTGCAGCTTGCCGATGCTCGCGACCGCGCTGAACCGCGAGATCGTGGCCATGCTGCCCTTGTCGAAGTAGCTGAACTTCTGGCCGGTCTGCTTGCCGGCGAGGCGGCGCTTGATCTGGCCGGCGGCGTGCCGGCCGCTCTGGATGGCCACCTGGGCGACGCCGGGCAGGTCGTCGAGCGCCATCATGTCGCCGATCGCGAAGATCTCCGGGTGCCCCGGCACCGTGCAGTCGGGCTCGACCTTGATCCGCCCGGCCCGGTCGGTCGGCGCGCCGGTGACCTCGGCCAGCCGCCGGGACAGCGCGGGCGCGGCCACGCCCGCCGCCCACATCTTGGTCATCGACTCGATGCGCTGGTGCCCGCGTTTGGTGTCCACCTCGATGCCGGTGGCGTCCACGCCGACGACCATCGTCTCCAGCTCGACCTCGACGCCGAGCAGGTGCAGCTGCCGCAGCGCCCGGGTGGACAGGCGGTCGCCGAACGTCTTGAGGACGGCGTCCACCGCGTCGACCAGGATGATCCGGGCCTTGCGCGGGTCGATGTGCCTGTACTGCCCCGGGAGCGTGCGGTGGGCCAGCTCGGCGATCTGCCCGGCCATCTCCACCCCGGTCGGGCCGGCGCCGACCACCACGAACGTCATCCAGCGCTCGATCTCGGCCGGGTCGGTCTGGAGGTCGGCCAGCTCGAACGCGCCGAAGATGCGCGCGCGCAGCTCCAGGGCGTCGTCGATGCTCTTCATGCCGGGCGCGTGGTCGGCGAACTCGTCCTTGCCGAAATACGACTGCGAGGCGCCGGCGCTCACGATGAGCGTGTCGTACCCGACCTCGTACTCGATGCCGGGCGCCTCGACGGAGAGCACCTTGGCGTCCACGTCGACGTCGGTGACCCAGCCGAGCCGGACGTCGACGTTGCGCTGGCGCTTGAGGATCTCCCGGATCGGCGGGGCGATCTCGCCCTCGGACAGGATGCCGGTGGCCACCTGGTAGAGCAGCGGCTGGAACAGGTGGTACGCCGTACCGTTGATCAGCGTGATGTCGACGTCGGCCCGGCGCAGGGCCTTGGTGGCGAACAGCCCGCCGAATCCGGCGCCGACGATCACCACCCGGTGCCGCCGCTCAGTGCTTTCGGACATCGATGTCTCCGGGGGTCGAGGGCTTCCTGCCTACCGTATGTCGTTCCCCCGCCCGGTGCCGTGTACTCCCGCTCACTCAGTGGCGGTCATCGCATACGCGTCGGTGGTGAGCACCCCCGTCCCGGGCAGCGTGAGGCCGAACGTGACCGAGCGGGTCCCGGCCGGCACGACCGGCGTCGTGAACTGCGCGGTGGAGTAGCCGGCCGTGGCGGGCAAAGGCGGGCTCTGCGTCCAGTACGCCCACACGCCGTCGTCACTCTGCCGGTAGACCGTGAAGAACACCGGCGCGGTCGACTTGTACGCGACGCTGAGGGCGTACGTGGTGCCCGTGCGCACGGTCGGGGCACAGTTGACGCTGTCCCACGCCGGTACGAGCTTCGCGTCGCCGTCCGTCCAGCTGGTGATCTCCAGCTGCTGGGCGTACGAGCCGTCCGCGGCGTCGGTGACCCGGGTCCACTGCGGTGTGTTGGTCCCGTAGCCGGCGCCCGTCCAGCACTGGGGGAAACCGTCGGCGCCGGGCGTCTCCAGCGAGGCGTTGCGCAGCGCGTTGACGCCGGGCGGCGCCGGCTCGGGCAGTGCCGGCGTGTCCACGAACCCGTAGTCGTCGGTGGTCAGCGTGCCGACGCCGTCGATGGTCAGCCCGAAGCTGACCCCGGCCACGTCGGCGGGCACGGGTGGCGCGACCCACGAGGCGCGGGTCCAGCCGGCGGCCGGTGCCAGGCGCGGGCTCTGCGTCCAGTACGACCACCGCCCGACGGGGCTGCGCCGGTACAGCGTGAAGAACACCTGGACGTCGGACTTGTACCAGGCACTGACCTCGTACGCGTGTCCCGCGGCGGCCTGCAGCGAGCAGCTGCCGAGGTCGAAGGCGGGCACCATCTTGGCGTCGCCGTCCGT
This sequence comes from Nucisporomicrobium flavum, assembly GCF_016464385.1. Lineage (GTDB taxonomy): Bacteria > Actinomycetota > Actinomycetes > Mycobacteriales > Micromonosporaceae > Actinoplanes > Actinoplanes flavus_A. The sequence goes on from NZ_JADMLH010000006.1 coordinate 31,767, forward strand.
GTGGTCGCTCATCGTGATCCGCGCGCCGTACGTGCCGCTGTGCGCGTCGGCGACCCGGCCGTGGGTCTCGGTGTTGCTGCCGTAGCCGGCGCCCTGCCAGCAGCCGGGGTCGGTTCCGGCGACCGGGTCCTCGAACGACGGGTTGCGCACGGTGTTGACGCCCGGGGCGCCCGGGTCCGTCGCCGGGGCCGCCGCGACGACGGGGTTCACGGTGCCGCCGAGCGCCTGCCGCACGGTCCGCACGGTGGTGCCCACCGCCGTACGCGGCTGCAGCCAGGCGAGGAATTCGTCGAGCAGGGCCGCCGGGATGGACTCCAGGGCGCAGCCGTCGCAGACGTGGTGCAGGTTGAACGGCAGCCAGCCGCCGTCGTCCTCCGCGTTGAGGACCACCGCCTGCAGGTCGGCGAGCGTCCAGTTGGACTCGACGTCGTCGGGCGTACGGGTGGCGAACCGGTCGGCGGGTGGGACGGTCTCGGTCGACGGGCAGTCCCCGCAGCTGCGCGGCGACCACAGGTCACCGACCGCGCGGGCGGTGTCGTATCCACAATGGGCGGCGACGCCCTCGACCGTCGCATCGTATTCCGCGAATGGATACGCGAGCGACGTCACCGTGAATCCCCAGGATGACAAGGTGTCGCGGTCCTGACAGATCTGACGGTCCACCTCCTGCGCATTGAGCGTCGTCAGATCCGGATGCGAGACGGTATGTCCGCCTATCTCGTGGCCGTTCGCCGACAACGTGTCGAGATCAGCGCGGGACAGATATCCCGGTTGACCGACGAGCGCCGAATTGATGTAGAAGGTGCCCACCATGCCGTATTTCTCCAGCAGCGCCTGGCCGGCCAGCTGATCGGTCACCCCGTCATCGAACGTGAATGTGACCGTCAACGGTTTTTGCGGCGAGGCCTGCGCCGCGGCCGGAATCGCCACCACGCCGGCCACCACCATGCCGGCCGCCACCGCCGCGGACGCGAAGATCCGCAGGCCGCGACCTTGTGTCCGGAGGCCCACCGGACCACGCCCCACCTTCACTGCCATCCCCTCCCGCACCGTCGGTCCCCCATGAATGAAAGGCCTGTCCGGGCCGTATTGCAAACACCTGATGAACGGCCGGCGGGCCTTCTGCGGCACTGCGAATACGGGCACATGGGAAGCCCTCGCTGATTTCGGCGATATTTCATGAACGCCGCCGCGGGCGGCTCCCCGAGCATTCACAATGCGGTGGCCTGCGCTTTTCGAGATCGCCGGAAACGTCCGAGCTTTTCTCGCTCAACCGGACGGCCGATGCCGTCGTCCTTACGGGCAGTACCTGCAACCGCACGGGCCGTCGATTACTCGGCGCCGGAGCGCTTTCATTGATGACGGCAACCAGGCGATTGCGAAGGGGCGGCTGGACAATGGGGGCACACCGGAACGGGTCCGAAAGGGACGGTGCGGCCGGCGGCGGTGCGCCGCCGGGCACGCCGGGGTCCGGCAGCATACGGGTCGCGGTCGTCGGCGTCGGGTACTGGGGCTCGAAGCAGCTCCGGGTCATGCGTTCGACGCCCGCGGTGAGCCGGGCCATCGCCGTCGACGCGCGGCTGCCGCTGCTGTCGGGCATGGCGCACCTGCTCGCCGACGGCCGCGGGTACACCTCGCTGCGGGCGGCGCTGCCGCACGTCGACGCCGTGGTCGTCGCCACGCCGCCCGCCACCCACGTCGAGGTCGCGCTCGCGGCGATCCGCGCCGGCAAGCACGTGCTCGTCGAGAAGCCGCTGGCGACCAGCCCGGGCGGCGCCCGCCAGCTCATCGCCGCCGCGCGGGAGGCCGGGGTGACGCTCATGGTGGGGCACACGTTCGAGTACAACGGCGCGGTCGTCATGCTGCGGGAACTGGTGCAGACCCAGGAGCTCGGTGAGCTGTACTACCTGGACAGCGCACGCCTGAACCTCGGTCTCTACCAGAGCGACGTCAACGTGGTCTCCGACCTGGCGCCGCACGACATCTCCATCGCCAACTACGTGCTCGGCGCGACGCCCACGTCCGTACGGGCCTGGGGGTCGCACCACGTCGATCCGGTCTTCGAGGACGTCGCGCACCTGGAGCTGGACTACGCCGACGCGGGCGTGAGCGCGCACATCCACGTGAGCTGGCTGGACCCGCGCAAGGTCCGCCAGGTCACCGCGGTCGGCTCCAAGAAGATGGCCGTGTACGACGACACGAACGCCGCCGAGCGCATCCGCGTCCACGACAAGGCCGTCCTGCCGAACACCGACCGCCGCTCGCCGTCGCGGTTCAGTTACCACCACGGATCGATCACCTCGCCGGTGGTGCCGTTCGAGGAGCCGCTGGCTGTGCAGGCCCGCCACTTCGTCCACTGCATCGCCACCGGCACGCGCCCGCGCACCGACGGCGCCAACGGTCTCGCCGTCGTCGAGGTCATCGAGGCGGCCCAGCTGTCGCTCGCGCAGGAGCGCCGGGTGCTGCTCGAGGAGGTGGCGGAGCCGGGCTCGCGGGCTCCGGCGCTCGTGCCCGTACCCCGCCCGGCCCGCGCCGGCGTACGCCACTGACCGGGTGGAGGGAGCGACGCATGCGAACCGACGTCCCGTTCACGGACCTGCCGGCCATGACCCGCGAGATCTGGCCCGGCATCGCGCCGGAGTTCACCGAGGCGCTGCTGACCGGCCAGTACATCGGCGGCGCGCCGGTGGCCGAGTTCGAACGCCGGTGGGCCCGCTACTGCGGCGTCCGCCACGCGGTCGGCGTCGCCAACGGCACCGACGCGCTCGAGCTGACCCTGCTGGCGCTCGGGATCGGCGCCGGCGACGAGGTCGTCGTGCCGGCCAACACCTTCATCGCCACGGCCGCCGCCGTCGTACGCGCCGGCGCGACCCCGGTCTTCACCGACGTGGACCCGGACACGCTCCTGCTGACGCCCGAGCTGCTGGCCGCCGCGATCACGGCCAGGACCCGCGCGGTCATGGTCGTCCACCTGTACGGCAACGTCGCCGATCTCGAGGGCATCGGGTGCGTGGCCAGGGCCGCCGGCATCCACGTCGTCGAGGACGCGGCGCAGGCGCACGGCGCCGAGCGCAACGGCCGCCGGGCCGGCTCGGCGGGGATCGCCGGCTGCTTCAGCTTCTACCCCGGCAAGAACCTGGGCGCGTTCGGTGACGGCGGCGCCGTCGTGACGGACGACCCGGAGCTGGCGGAACGCGTACGCGCCCTGGCCAACCACGGCCGCAGCAACGGTTCCGCGCACTACGAGCACGAGTTCGTCGGCACCAACAGCCGGCTCGACACGCTGCAGGCGATCGCCCTCACCGCGAAGCTCGCCCGCCTCGACGAGTGGACGGACGCGCGGATCGCACTCGCCGACGGCTACCGCAAACGGCTCGCGGGCACGCCGGTCCGGCTGACCGGCGTCGAGGACGGGGTACGGCACGCGTACCACCTGATGGTCGCGCGGGTCGACAGGCGCGACGAGGTCCGCGACCTGCTGCACCGGCGCGGCATCCGGACCGGTGTGCACTATCCGGTGCCCTGCCACCGTCAGCCGCCGCTGCGCCGGTACGCAAGCGCGCCCCTGCCGGTCTGCGAGGAGGCGGCCCGTACGCAATTCTCGCTGCCGCTGTACCCGCACCTGACCGAGGAACAACTCGACCTCGTCTGCGAGGCCCTGGACGAGGCGGTGAGCGGCCGTGCTCCGCGCGAGTGACGACCACGGCTGGGTCGTGGACCCCGGCGTGCACATCGGCTACCCGGCCGCCCGCCGCACCGGCCGCTCCCTGCAGCTCGGCGGTGACGCGCGGCTGCGCAGCGGCACCGTCGTGTACGACGGCTCCCGGATCGGCGCGCACTTCGAGACCGGCCACGGCGTGGTCGTCCGCGAGGACTGCGTGATCGGCGAGCACGTCAGCGTCTGGAGCAACAGCGTCGTCGACTACGGCTGCCGGATCGGCAACCAGGTGAAGATCCACGCGAACTGCTACGTCGCCCAGTTCACGTGGCTGGAGGACGACGCGTTCCTGGCGCCGGGCGTGACCATCGCCAACGACCTCTATCCCGGCGACGAGAAGTCGGCGCGGCTGATGACCGGGCCGCACATCGGTATGGGCGCGCAGATCGGTGTCAACGTGACCATCCTGCCCTTCGTGCACATCGGGGCCGGGGCGATGATCGGGTCCGGCTCGGTGGTGACGCGCAACATCCCGGCGGGGATGGTCGCGTACGGCAATCCGGCCGTCCCGCACCGGCGCGTCGCCGACCTGCCCGGCATCGAGGACCGGGTGACGTCCATCGTGGACGCGCCCGCCGCCCGGTCGGAGCACCGGTCGTGAGCGCGCTCGTCAAACGCGTCCTCGACGTGGTGCTGGCGGCCACCGGGCTGCTCCTGCTGACGCCGCTGCTGGCCGTCGTCTGGGTGGCGGTACGGCTCACGTCGCCCGGGCCGGCGGTGTTCCGGCAGGAACGGCTGGGCCGCGACGAGAAGCCGTTCACCATGTACAAGTTCCGCTCGATGACCGCCGGTGCCGCGGACGGGGCGCACCGGGCGTACGTGCGGGCCATGCTGACCGGCGCCGAGCCGCGTCAGGGCGATTCGGGGCTGTACAAGCTGGAACGGGACCCGCGGGTGACCCGGGTCGGCGGATGGCTGCGCCGGACCAGCCTGGACGAGCTGCCGCAGCTGGTGAACGTGCTGCGCGGGGACATGTCGCTGGTGGGCCCCCGTCCGGTGCTCGCGTGGGAGGCCGAGCTGTTCACCGCGCAGCAGCGCACCCGGTTCGCCGCCCGGCCGGGCCTGACCGGCCTCTGGCAGGTGAGCGGCCGAGCGCGGCTCACCATGCCGCAGGCCCTCGCCCTCGACGTGGAATACGTCCGCCGCCAGAGCCTGTGGCTCGACCTGACGATCCTGGCCCGGACCCTGCCCGCCCTGCGCCGCGGCACCGCCTGATGAGCACGGCCGTCGACGCCCCGGACGCCCGGCTCGCCGCGCCGGTCGAGGCGGTCGGCGACTCGATGACCGTCGCGGCGTGGACGGTGGTCAGCCGGGTCACCGGGGTGGTACGCGGCGTCGTGGTCGCCGCCGTGCTCGGCGTGACCGTCTTCGCGAACACGTACCAGTTCACCAACTCCCTGCCCAACCTCGTGTTCTACGGCCTGCTCGGCGGCTCGATGCTGTCGTCGCTGCTCATCCCGGCGCTCGTCGCGCACGTGGACAGCGGGGACCGCCGGGCCGCCGAGCGGGTCGCGGGCGGCTTCCTCGGCATGATCGCCGCCGGGGCGGCGGTCGCCGTGCCGCTGGCCGCGCTCGCCGCTCCCGGCGCGTTGCACCTCGCCCATGTCGGCGGTCAGGGCACGACGGCCGTGCTGCTCGTGCTGATGCTGCTGCCGCAGATCCCGCTGTACGGCCTGGTCGCCACGGCCGGCGCGGCGATGAACGCACACGGCCGGTTCGCGCTCGCCGCGGCCGCGCCCGCGTTGGAGAACGTCGGCACGGTCGTCGTCCTGGCGGTGGTGGCCCTGCGCTACCCGGGTATCGGCAACCTCGCGCAGGCCCCGCCCGGCGCGCTGCTCCTGCTGGGTCTCGGCACGACCGGGGCGGTCGCCGCGCACGCCGCCGCCCAGTGGTACGGCGCCCGCCGCGCCGGCGTGCGCCTGCGTCCCCGGGCGGGCTGGCGGGATCCCGAGGTACGCCGGGTGCTGTCCCGGGCCGCGCCGTCGCTGCTGCAGGCCGCGCTGGCCGCCGTCCAGTTGCTCGTGCTGCTCGTGCTCGCCAACCGGGTGCCGGGCGGAGTGGTCGCGTTCCAGCTGGCGATGAACTTCTACTTCCTGCCGATCGCGCTCGGAGCGACCCCGGTGGCGCTCGCGCTCGCCCCGCGGCTGGCGCGGATGACCGGCCCGGGCGGCCTCCCGATGTTCCGGGACACCTTCCTGCGCGGGCTCGCGTTCGCGCTGTTCATCGCCGCGCCCGCGGCCGCCGGGTACTTCGCGATCGCGGGCCCGATCTCACGGGCGATGGCGTACGGCGGCTTCGGCACCGACACCGGCGCCGGGCTCATCGCGGCGGCCGTGGCGGCGCTGTCCGCGGGGGTGGCCGGAGAGGCGGCGTTCCTCGTGGCGACGTACGCCTGCTACGCCCGCGGGGACACCCGCACGCCGCTGCGGGCCATGCTGCTGCAGCTCGCGGTGTGCCTGGCGATCGCCGCGGCGGCCCCGTTCGCCGAGGGCGCGGCGGTGCTGACCGTGCTGGGCGCCGCGATGTCCGCGGGCGCGGTGACCGGCGCGGCCTTCCTGGTGCACCGCCTGCTCGGCGCGTTGCCGCCGGGCGAGGAGCGGCTGTTCCCGCCGCTGCTGCGGATCGCCGGGTTCGCCGTCGTCATGGCGGCGCCCGCGCACGCCGTGGGAATCTTCGTCACCGCGCACGCCGGCGGCCTGCTCGGCGTCTTCTCGGCGGGCGTGATCGGTGGTGCTGTCTACCTGGGATTCCAGGTCTGGTCGGGCGCCCCGGAGCTCACGTGGGTCACCGGTTCATTGCGCGGCAGGCTCCCGCGGCTGGTGCGGCGCGGGCGGGTGGGACGCGCGGCGGTCCAGGTGCTTCTGCTGGCGGCGTGCGCCGCGCTCGGGGCCCTGCTCGGACGGGAGCCGCTGCTGGCGGTCGCGGTGCTCGCCCTCGTAGGCCTCGGTACGTGGATCGTGCTGCGGCCGGCCGTGGCGGCGTACCTGATCATCGCCTTGACCCCGCTCACCGCCGGCATCGACCGCGGGACGCTCCTGCCGGTCCTGCGGCCCAACGAGGCGCTCGCCCTGTGCTGCGGCGCCGCGCTGCTCCTGCGGTACCTGCTGACCGTGCGCTCCGGTGCGGTCCGCCTGCTGCGCATCGACCGCCTCGACGTCGCGCTGCTGGGCCTGGCGGTGTGCAGCTCGGTGGTGCCGCTGCTGATGATGCTGGCCCGCCGCCGGGAGATCACCGCCGACGACCTGCAGCACGCGATCGTGCTGTGGAAGTACCTCGGCGTGTACCTCATCGTGCGGTTCAGCGTCCGGGACGCGCGGCAGGCGTACCGGTGCCTGGCGCTGTCCATGGCGGCCGCGGTGGTGGTCTGCGTGGTCGGCATCCTGCAGTCGCTGAACCTGTTCGGGGTGCCGCGGCTGCTCGGCACGCTGTGGGCGCCGTTCGGCGTCGAGCGGACCCTCGCCATCGGCCGCGGCAGCTCCACCCTGGCCCTCGCCGCGGCCGTGGCCGACCTGGCCGTGCTCAACCTGGCTCTTGCGGTGGGGCTGCTGCTGCACGGCTCCCGCCACCGGATGCTGCTGGCCGGCGTCGCGACGGTGTGCACGCTCGGCGCGCTCGGTGCCGGCGAATTCTCCACGATCCTCGGCCTGGTGGTGGCGCTGGTGACGCTTGTCGTCGTGTCACGGGCCACCCGGCTGGCCGCGTACGCGCTGCCGCTGCTGGGCGTCGCGGCGGCGGCGATGTGGCCGGTCATCGAAACCCGGCTCGCCGGCTTCCAGAGCGCCTCCGGGCTGCCCGAGAGCTGGATCGTGCGCTACCACAACCTGAGCACGTACTTCCTGCCGGACCTCGGTGCGCACGGCAACTGGCTGCTGGGCGTCCGGCCGGCGGCGCGGGTGCCGGCGGCGCACGAGGAGTTCGGCTGGGTGTGGATCGAGAGCGGCTACGTGTGGCTGCTCTGGGGCGGCGGGATCCCGCTGCTCGCGGCGTACGCGTGGTTCGTGGTGGTGACCGTGCGGCGCGGCGCCGCGGCGGCCCGCGCGGGCACCGGGCCGGCCGCGACCGTGGGCCTGGCCGTGGCGGCGGTCGTGTCAGCCGGCGTCGTCCTGATGATCTTCGATCCGCATCTGACCTACCGGGGCGCGGCCGACGCCCTGTTCGGCCTGCTGGCGCTGCTGCGGGTCCTGGAACAACCTGAGGAGCGGGTGGATTCATGAGCCGACCGATCCGGGTCCTGCTGATGGTGGAGAACGTGGCGCTCGCGCGCGACCACCGGCTGCGCAAGCACGCCGCCGCTCTGGTCGCCGCCGGGCTGTCCGTCACCGTCGTCTGCCGCCGCGACCCCGGCAACCGCGGCGTACCCGGCGTGCGGGTGTTCGACTACCCGCCGCCGCGCGACGGCACGAGCAAGCTCGGGTTCGCCCGGGAGTACCTGTACTCGCTGCTGATGGCCGCCGCGCTGACCGTACGGGCCATGCTCGCCGGGGGCGTGGACGTCGTGCAGATCTCCAGTACGCCGGACCTCGCGTTCGTGCTGGCGGTGCCGCTGCGGCTGCTCGGCCGTACGGTCGTGTTCGACTTCAAGGACCTGTCCCCCGAGATGTACGCGGCCCGCTACGGCACCCGCGAGGGCCTGATGTACGCGCTCCTGCAACGCTTCGAGCACGCGAGCCTACGGACGGCCGATCACGTCGTCGCGGTCAACGCGTCCGTCCGCGAGGTGGCGATGCGCCGGGGTGGCGTACCGGCGACCGGCATCACGGTGGTGGGCAACGGCCCGCCGCTGGCCGCTCTGACCGCGCGGACGCCCGACCCGGCGTTGCGCCGCGGCCACGAGCACCTGTGCGTGCTGGCCGGGATGATGGGCCCGCAGGACAGCATCCACCTCGCCGTGGAGGCGGTCGCCCGGGTCGTGCACGAACGGGGGCGGACGGACACCGCGTTCACCTTCATCGGCGCCGGCGACGCGGTGCCCGACCTGCGGCGGCTGGCCACGCGGCTGGGGCTCAACCCCTGGGTGACGTTCCCGGGCTGGGTGGAGCAGGAGCGACTCTTCGATCACCTCGCCACCGCCGACCTCGGCCTCGAGCCGAACCTCGAGGACTTCGTCACGCCGGTGAAGGCGCTGGAGTACATGGCGTTCGGCCTGCCGTTCGTGGCCTTCGACGTGGCCGAGACCCGGCTGGTCGCCGAGGGCGCGGCCGAGCTGGCCCCGCCCGGCGACGTGGCGGCGTTCGCCGCGCTGATCGACGGCCTGCTGGCCGATCCGGCCCGGCGCGCGGCGCTCGGCGCGACCGGCCGGCGGGTCGTGTCGGAGTCGCTGGCCTGGGAGCACCAGGCGCGGCGCTACCTGACGGTCTTCGAGGTCCCGCGCGCCGGCCGGCGTGCGCAGGTGCGGGCATGAGCGGGGGCGGTTCGGCGCGGCTGATCCGCGTGCACGGGTGGTGGATCCTGCTGGTGACCGTGCTGGTCACGGCCGCGGCCTACGCGGTGGGCACGACCGCGCCGCGTGAGTTCCGGGCTGCGGCGATCGTCGTGGTGGAGCCCCGGGTACGGGCGAACACCACGCCGGTCCCGCCGGACATGGGTACGGAGAAGCAGCTCGCCCAGTCCGGGCTGGTCGTCGACCCGGCGGCCCGGCGGCTCGGGGTGGACCCGGGGCACCTGGCCGGCGGGCTGTCGGTCAGCGTCGCGCCGGACGCCGACGTGCTCACGTTCGCGTACACCGACGGGGACGCGCTGACCGCCCAGCGGCGGGCGCAGGCGCTGGCGGAGGCGTACGTCGACTACCGCAACGCCGACGACGGGCCGGGCGGCGGCCCCGCGCCCACCCAGCGCGCCACGCTGGTGACCGACGCCGCGCTGCCCGGCGCGCCGGTGCGGCGGCCGGTCACCGTCGATCTCGGGCTCGGCCTGCTGCTCGGGCTGCTCCTGGGCGCCGGGACCGCCCTCGTCCGCGACCGGCTCAGCGACCGGCTGCGCGGCCGCGACGACTTCGCCCGGCTGCTCGGCGGTCCGGTCCTGGCCGGGGTCCCCCGGGAGCGGCGCCGGCGCGGCGAGGACCCGGGGCGGCCGGTGCTGCTGCGGGCGCCGCACTCACCGGCCGCCGAGGCGTACCGGTATCTGCGGTCCCGCCTGCAGCCGCTGCTGGGTGACAACACCACCGTGCTCGTCACCAGCGCGGACGGGCGGGAGGGCCGGACGACGGCCGCGGCGAACCTGGCGACCGCCCTCGCCCAGTCGGGCCGGGGCGTCATCCTGGTCGACGCCGACCTGTGCCGCCCCCGGGTCGCCGCCGCGTTCGGGCTCGGCGACCATCCCGGGCTGTGCGACGTGCTGGCCCGGGACGTGCCGGTCGGGGAGGCGCTGCGGCACGGCCCGGTGCCGCGGCTGCGGCTGCTCACCGCGGGGCAGCGGGCGCCGGGCGCGGCCGACCTGCTCGGCAGTGCGCGGCTGCCGCAGGTCCTGCGGACGCTGCGCGGCTGGTGCGATGTCGTGGTGCTGGACTGCTCCCCCGTGCTCGCCGTCTCGGACGCCATCGTGCTCGCGCAGCTGTGCGACCACGTCGTGCTCGTCGGGGACCTGCGCCGCTCCACGCGGGGGTCCGTGGCCCGCGCGGTGGCCGAGCTGTCCCGGGGCCGGCTGCTGGGCATCCTGCTCAACGCGCCGCGCGGCCGCGGTGCGCCGGCCCCGCGCGGGGACGACCCGGCGCCGGTGCCGCCGGGCCTGCCCGCCGTGGGCTCCGCCCCGGTCGCGCCGACCTCACCCGCCTCGGCGGCCCCGGTCCCGGCAGCGCCGGTATCGGCGACGCCGGTCTCGCCGGCGCGCGCGTCGACGCTTTACGGTTCGGCGGTCTCCGACAACGGCCGTCAGCCGCCGCCCTGAGACGCGGCGAGCCGGCGTCGCAGCCCCACACCCCACGCCGTCGGCTCGCCGCCCCAATCGCGCACCAGCGCCCAGCAGTCCGGCCACGGGTTCCAGCTCCAGGCGGCGTACCCGGCGCCGTGCGCGTCGAGCCAGTCCAGGGTCGAGTCGGCGAACCCGCCGTCGCGGACCGCCGAGCGGGGGCAGGACGCGTCGACGCCCGCGGAGCCCACCGCGAGGGTCGGGCCGACCTCCCCGGCGACCAGCGGCACCTGCCGGGCGATCGGCGCCAGCACGCGGTCATAACACGCGACGGCGGCGCAGGAGGTGTTGAACGAGTACGCGTGGAACGACGCCCCGACCTGCCCCAACGGGTCGTCCGGGCGGTACGCGAGCCACCCGGTCAGGCTCTCCGCCCAGTGGATCCCGCCGGCCAGCACGGGCTGCCGCGAGCCCGTGGCGCGGACGGCGGCGATCAGCTCGGTCATGCCGGCGGCCACGTACGGCTGCCCGGTGTTGACCGACGTCAGCGTGCAGCCGCCGTCCCGCCAGCACCGCCAGGCGCGGTCGCCGTCCGGGTCGCCGTACGGGAACGGCTCGTTGAAGAGGTCGAACACGACGGCCGCGGCCGGGAACGTGGCGGCGACCGACCGCCAGAACCCGGGGCTGTGGTCGCGGTCGGGCATCGGCTCCTGCTCGCGGGGCACGCCGTCGCCGGGGGCGCTGCGGTGCAGGTCGAGCACCGCCACGAGGCCGGCGTCGTTGAGCCGCTCGACGAACGTCCGCACCGCCGACCGGTACGCCTCGCCCGCGTACTCCGCCGGCACCGAGGGGAGCCCCAGCCAGCACTGCTCGTTGAGGGGCACCCGTACGGCCCGGGCACCCCAGTGCCGCATCGCCGCCACGACCCGCGCCGAGGGCGGCCCGCCGTCCGGGGTGTCGAAGAAGCCGTCGCCCTCGACGCACGCGTACTCGGCGCCGGAGTGGTTGAACCCGCGCAGCGGCACCTCGCGGCCGTCCGCGCCGACGAACCGGTTGCCGTCGACCCGCAGCGGGGTGGCCCGCCCGCCCCGGCCGGGGTCCGCGTCGCCGGAGCCGCACCCGGCGAGCCCGGTCAGCAGGAGGACCGCCAGGGCGGCCACCAGTCGCACCCCTGCAGTCTCGCGTACGCCGGAGCGGGCGCGGGACAACCAGACAGGTGCTTGACACCGCCTTCAGGGTGGCTTGAGGTTCGCCGCCGATCACCTCATCACCGGCGCCGCTGGGGCTGCCGACGAACGGAAGATGAGGGACGATGGGCGTACGACTGCTGGCCGGCACCGGAGCCGCCGCTGTGGCCGCGTCGATGGCGCTGACCGGGGCACCGGCGTTCGCGTCGGACGTGACCGTCGCGCTGCCGGCGCCGCAGGGGCTCACCGTGACGCGCGCCGCCGAGGACGCCACCCGGATCGTGGCGGCCTGGCAGCCGGTCGACGGGGCGCGCTTCTACCGCCTCGACCTGCTGCAGGGCAGCACGGAGACGGTCACCTTCGTCCCGGGCGACACCACGAGCTACACGATCCCCACGACCGGTGCCTGCGTGTCGTACAAGGTGCGGGTGGCCTCGGAGAACGCCGACGGCCCCGGCGAGTACGGCGACTTCGCCACCGCCGGGACGCTCGCACCGACCGGCATCATGGGCGCGGTCCAGGGCCGCGAGGGCGTCGACGGGAGCACCGGCACGATCAGCTGGAACCCGCCCACGTGGGCCGGCGAGGCGCCGCTGACCGGCTATCGCATGCAGCTGATCCGCTACTCCGACGGCGTGGTGCTCTCCGACGAGGTCACGACCGCCACCAGCCACCGCTTCCCCGGCCTCGACCCGGCCCGCACGTACCTCGTGCAGGTCACCCCGCAGAACCTGTACGGCAGCTGCTCCACCGCGGTCGGCAAGTCGCTGATCGACAAGTACAAGCCGGCGGAGCCGACCGGCGCGACCGCCACCCGGCGCGCGGGCTCGACGCTGGTCGACGTGACCTGGAACGCGCCCACCGGCGGGGCGACGCCCGACTACTACCTGGTCAACTACGGCATCGACAAGCCGAACACCGGCTCGGTGAAGGTCAAGGCGCCGGCCACCGCGGGCGTGATCAACCTGGCCCGTGGCAAGAACTGGATGGTCGAGGTGCGGGCGTACAACGCCAACGGCAGCGGCGTCGCCGCGCTGACCGTCACCGACCCGACCGCGCCCGTGATCCCCGCCCCCGTGGTGACCACGCCGGCGCCGGAGAAGATCGCGCCGAGCATCACGGCCGCGCTGACCCGCGCCGCCGACCGCGACGGCTGGCACAACGGCCCGGTCTCCGTGATCTTCACCTGCGTGGACGCCCAGTCCGGCGTCGCGACCTGCACCTCGCCGGTCACGCTGACCGCCGACGGCGCCGACCAGGTCGTCACCGGCACGGTCACCGACAAGGCCGGCAACGCCGCCACCACGACCTTCCGGGTCAGCCTCGACCGGACCGCCCCGGGCTACTCCGCCGCCGTGGACGGCACGGCGAACGCGGCGGGCTGGTACCGCACCGCCCCGTCGGTCAGCTTCACCTGCTCCGACGCGACCTCGGGCGTCGCCGAGTGCCCCGCCCCGGCGAGCGTCCCGGCGGACGGCGCGGACCAGGGCGTCACCGGCACCGTGACCGACCGGGCCGGCAACATCACGGCCGCCGCGGTCACCGGCCTCAAGGTCGACACGACCGCTCCCGTGGTGCGGGTGACCGGCCTGGGCGACGGCACGTTCCCGCTGGGCGCCCTGCCCGCCGCGGGGTGCGACACGACCGACGCCGTCTCCGGTGTGGCGAAGCAGGCCGGCCTGACCGTCACCCGCGACGCCAAAGGCCGCTACACGGCGACCTGCGCCGGCGGCGCCGACGTGGCGGGCAACGCCGCCGGGACCGTGACGGCCGGGTGGACGGTCACGGCGAACGTGCCCGACCTGATCGCGCTGACCCGCCGCTACCTCACGGCGAACAACGCGACCGTGGGCCTCGGCCAGGACCTGACGAACAAGCTGGAGCACGGCCAGTACGACCTGTACGTCAGCAAGGTGCTCAAGGAGCCGAAGGGCAACAAGGCCGGCCTCACCGCCGCGCAGGCCGACGAGCTCGTCTACTGGGCCCGCCTGCTGGGCTGACCCACCTGCCGCATCTGAGGGCGCTGTCCGGGATCCGACCCGCACAGCGCCCTTCGCGCGCCTATCCTGCGGCATGCGGACCGCTCAGATCTTCTGGGGCATCGTGGTGCTCCACGTGGCCGTCGTGTGGGCGCTGTTCTTCACCGTCGCGCCCGAGCCGCGGCACCCGCTCATCGGCATCGGGCAGTTCCTCGGCCTGCACGCGGCGCTGCTGATGATTCTCCAGCTCACGCTCATCGCCCGGCTGCCGTGGCTGGACCGGCGGGTCGGCATGGACCGGCTCACCACGTGGCACCGGTGGACCGGGTTCACGCTGTTCTGGGTGGTGCTGCTGCACCCGGCGTTCGTGGTGCTCGGCTACGCGGTCTTCTACCGCAGCTCCGTGTGGCAGCAGCTCACCAACCTGGCCGGCGCGCTCGGATCGCTGGCCGGCATGGTGGCGCTGGCCCTGGTGGTCGTCGCCGCGGGCTTGTCGTTCCGGTGGGCGCGGCGCCGGCTGTCGTACGAGGCCTGGCACGCGGTGCACCTGGTGCTGTACGCGGCCGTCACGCTGGTCCTGGTCCACCAGCTGTTCGAGGTGTCCGCGTTCACCGCCGCCCCCGTGGCCGCGGCGTACTGGTGGGCGCTGTGGATCTTCGCGATCACCGCGCTGATCGCCGGGCGGATCGTGCTGCCGGTGTGGCGCAACGCCCGGCACCGGCTGCACGTGGCGGCGGTCGTGCCGGAGTCGCCGGACGTCGTGTCGGTGTACGTGCGCGGCCGCCACCTGGACCGGCTGCCCGCCCGCGCCGGTCAGTTCTTCATCTGGCGGTTCCCCGGGTACGCCGGCTGGTGGCGGGCCAACCCGTTCTCCCTGTCGGCCGCGCCGGACGGGCGGTCGTTGCGGCTGACCGCGAAGGCCGTGGGGGACGCGAGCTCCGCCCTGCGCCACGTTCCGGTCGGCTCGCGGGTGTTCGCGGAGGGCCCGTACGGCGCCTTCACCGCGATGCACCGCACCCGGGAGGGAACGCTGCTCGTGGCGGGCGGCGTGGGCGTCACCCCGATCCGCGCCCTGCTCGAGGAGCTGCCCGGGGACATTGTGGTGCTGTACCGGGCGCGGACCCCCGGAGACGCCGTACTGCTCGAGGAGATGCAGGCGCTGGCCCGGATGCGTGGCGCCCGCGTCCACCTGCTCGCCGGGCGCACGGCCGCGGGCGACCCGCCGTTCGGCCCGGACAACCTGCGCCGGCTGGTGCCCGACGTGACCGACCGCGACGTGTACGTGTGCGGCCCGCCGGCGATGACCGACGCGGTGCTGCGCACCCTGCGCGAGCTGAGGGTGCCGCGCCGCCAGGTGCACGCGGAACGGTTCCGGCTGGCGGCCTGATCGGGCGTCAGCGCGGCGGGATCCGGTCGTTGGCCACGGCGTCGCGCAGGTCGTCGGCGAACGCCTTCGGGTCGCGGGTGCGCACGTACGTCGACACGGCGTCGTAGAAGCCCTCCTGGAACGCCGGGCTCATCGCCTCGCCGTGCGCCACGGACAGCAGGACCGGCGAGGCCCAGAGGCTGCGCGAGGCCTCCCGCTGGTACGGCGGCAGCGACGACACGTCCGCGTCGCGCACCACCGGCACGGAACCCTTCGCCTTGCTGAATGCCACCTGGGTCGCCGGCTGGTCGATGCCGGCCAGGAAGGCGAGGGCGTTCTTGGCGTTCTTCGCCCTGGTGGCCGCCACGAAGACGTCCACCACGGCGAGGAAGCTGCCGCCGGTGCCCGGGAACGCCGCCGTGCCGAAGTCCTTGCCCTCCTGCGCCCCGGCCGCGACGAGCTCGCCGTACGAGGAGTCGTTCATGGACTCGTACGCGCACTCCCCGGCCGCCAGCTTCTTCGTCGCCGCGTCCCAGGTCAGCCCGCTGGCCTGCGGATCGGCGTACGTGAGCAGCTCGCCGAACGACCGCAGCGCCGAGCGGACCGCGGTGCCGCGCCAGTCGAGCCGGTCGGCGGTCATGTCCGCCCAGCCGTCAGCGCCGATGGAGCTGAGCAGCACGTTCTCGAACAGCTCGACCGTGGTGAACGGGTCCTTGCCGCCGAGGCACAGCGGGGCCACCCCGGCCGCCTTGACCTTCTTGAGGTCCTCCAGGAACGCGGGCAGCGTGTAGCCGCCGGCCGGGGGCGTGACGCCGGCCCTGTTCAGCAGCGCGAGGTTGAACCAGAGGACGTTGCTGCGGTGCGCGCCGGTGGGGACGCCGTACGGCTTCCCGGAGCGCTGGAGCGACCGCAGGATCACCGGGTGCAGGGCGCTGCGTAGCCGGTCGTCGAAGACGGAGCTGACGTCGCGGACGGAGCCACGGTCGGCGTACCCCTGGACCGACTTGCCGGCGAAGGTCTGCCACACGTCGGGCGGGTCGCCGGCCCGCAGCCGTTTCGCCAGCTCGACGATGGCCTCGGAGCCGGCGCCGCCGGCGATGGCGCCGTTGACCGGCTCGACGCCGGGATTGGCCTGCCTGAAGGCGTCCAGCAGGGTGGTGAGGGCCGCCGCCTCGGAGCCGGAGGTCCACCACGACACGATCTCGAGCTGCTTGGTGTCCTTCGTCGCGCTCGTGGGCTTGTCCGCGCCGCAGCCGGTGACGGTCGCCGCGAGCAGCACGGTGAGGGCGGCGGCGAGGGCCCGGCGGGGGTTCATGCCGCGCTCCCGGCGGTCGCGGCGGTGCGCTCCCGGTCGGGGCCCCGCAGGTCGTAGAGGGCGTAGAGGCCGACGAGCCCGAAGCAGACCGCGGGCACGATGAACGAGATGGCCGGGCTGGTCTCGTCGACCAGCCAGCCCTGCACGAGCGGCATGATCGCGCCGCCCACGATCGCCATGACGAGGCCGGCGGCGCCGAACTTGGTCGCCGGCCCGAGTCCCTTGAGGGCGACGCCGTAGATGGTCGGGAACATCAGCGACAGGCAGAACGACAGCGAGACCACGGCGATGACGCCGGCCAGGTTGGGGCTGACCATGGCGAACACGCACAGGACGACCGCGAGGAAGGCGAGCACCGCGAGCACCTTGGTGGCCCGTACCCGGCCGATCAGCCAGGTCATGAGGAAGCGCGAGCCGAGGAAGATCAGCAGGCTGATCTGCAGGTAGAAGCCGCCGCGTTCCAGGCTGCCGCCGAGCGCCTGCTGGACGTACTGGATCACGTACGTCCATGCGCAGACCTGCGCCGCGACGTTGAAGAACTGGGCCATCACGCCGTACCGGTAGTGCTTGCTGCGCCACAGCACGCCGAACAGGTCCCGGGTGCCGCCCTCGTGCGGTTCGGCGTCGGGGAACTCCTCGACGATCGGGGGCGCCTTCTGGCTGGCGATCGCGATGGCGATGAGGATCAGGACGAAGGCCAGGCCGAGGTACGGGCCCATGACGGCGCCGAGCTCACCGGCCCGGATCGTGTGCAGCTGCTCCGGGGTGAGCGAGCCGATGTCGACGGGGTCGGACAGCTTCGGCAGGATCAGCGTGGAGGCGAGCAGCACCCCGATGTTGGTGCCCACGGGGTTGAACGCCTGCGCGAGGTTGAGCCGCCGGGTGGCCGTCGACTCGGGGCCGAGCGACAGCACGTACGGGTTGGCCGAGGTCTCCAGGATCGAGCAGCCCGCGGCCATCGCGAACAGCGCCACCAGGAACGCCTCGTACGTCATGATCTTGCTGGCCGGGTAGAACGCGAACGCCCCGATCGCGGCCAGCCCGAGCCCGGTGAGGATGCCGGTCTTGTAGCCGAAGCGCTGGTTGATGAAGGCGGCGGGCAGCGCCAGCAGGAAGTACGCGCCGAAGTACGCGAGCTGCACGAGCGACGCCTGGAACGTGCTCATGTCGAAGATGCGCTTGAAGCCCGCGACCATCGGCGTGGTGAGATCCTGCGCCACGCCCCAGGCGGTGAAGCAGCCGATCAGCGCGATGAACAGCACGAGCATGCCGGGCCCGATCAGGGGGCGGCGCTGTGCTTCGGACTCGTCCGCCACGGGCGGCGTGGTGATGGCCATCGGGTCCCGCCCTCAGGAGATCGACATCGACCTTCTTCCATGAGTGACGTTACCGCCGCCCGCGGCAGGTGAAACCCGGCCGCGGGCGGCGTGAACACAGATGGCGAACCTTCAGGACTGCACGAACACCGCCACCGACCGGGCCGGGACGGTGAACGTGCCCGTGGCCGGGGCGAACGACGCGGTCCTCAGCGCCGGGTCGGCCGAGGCGCGCTGCACGGGGTGCAGGCTCACGGCCGCACCGCGCAGCGCGGGCAGCGTCTGGGTGGCCGTGGCCGGGGTGGCGTTGAAGACCACCGTCACCGACCTCCAGTGCCGGTCGAGGCCGCGACCGTCGAGGGTCATCGTGATGACACCCGGCGTCTCGGCCGTGCCGGACAGCGGGAACGCCAGCCGCTTCTGCACCTCGGCGGCGCTGGGCAGGCCGAACACCTGCGAGGACGCGCGGATCCGCAGCAGCTCGCGGTAGCGCGCGTCGGCGAGATCGATCGCCGCGCAGCCCGGCCTGAGCGCAGGGTCGGCCAGCAGCGGCTTCGCGTACGGCCACTTCGCCTCGTTGTCCGCGGCCGGGGGCAGGCCGCGGCCGAAGCCGTTGCCCTGCGTGCAGTCCCAGTTGATCCGGTTGAACCAGTCCCCCGAGTTGTACGAGTTGCGGTCCAGCGACTTCGACCGCAGCCGTTCGCTGCCCGCGGTCACGAACCCGGGGCCCTGCCCGAGCGCGGTGGCCCCCAGCGCCAGAGACTGCATGCGCGCCCGGTCGGTCGCCGAGGTGGCCTGCGGCAGTTTGTACGCGAGCGCGTCGTACAGGATCTCGTTGTCGTGCGCGTCCACGTACGTGATGGCCTCGACGGGTTTCGCGTTGTAGCCGGCCGGCGAGCCGTTGTAGTCGATCTGCCGCCCGGTCGTGGCCGTGCCGTCGGAGGCGGTGAAGCGGTAGCCGGCGAGGTTGCCGGTGAGGCCGACCTTGATCAGGTCCTGGTCGTGCAGCAGCCGCGCCTTCTGCTCGGCCGCGGTCCCGTTGACGGCGTCGCCGTTGGGGTCGGTGTACAGCCCCGACGCGAAGCCCTGCACGCGCGGGTTGTCGTCGAACGGGCCGCCGCCGCGGACCGCGTCGCGCAGCCGGTCGTTGAAGGTGCCGATGCCCGTACCGGCCATGTTCTGCTGGGTGGCCTGCACGAAGCGGGCGTCGTCCGCCACCTCGCCGAAGTTCCAGCCCTCGCCGTACACGTAGATGTTCCTGCCGTCGACGCCGTCGCGCGCGACGGTGAGCCGGTCGAGCGCCTTGCGCACGGCCAGGATGTTGGCCTTCGGGTGGTGGCCCATGAGGTCGAAGCGGAACCCGTCGACCTTGTACGCCCTCGCCCACGTGACGACGGAGTCGACGACGAGCTTGCCCATCATCGCGTTCTCCGGCGCGGTGTTGGCGCAGCAGGTGGAGTTCGCGACCGTGCCGTCCTCGAGCAGCCGCTGGTAGTAGCCGGGCACGATCTGGTCGAGCACCGAGCGCGGATCGGTCCCGGAGGCCGGCGTGTGGTTGTAGACGACGTCCATGACCACGCGCAGGCCGGCGCCGTTGAGCCCGGCGACCATCCGGCGGAATTCCTTCGTCCGCGCGGCGCCCTCGGGGTTCACGGCGTAGCCACCCTCGGGCGTCGTGTAGTGCAGCGGGTCGTAGCCCCAGTTGTAACCGTCCTGGTCCGCGACGGCCGCGATGCACTGCTGCTGCTGGTCGGAGTCGGGCGGGAACGAGGCCAGGTCGCAGGGCGGCTGCTTCTGGTCGGCGCGCCGCTCCGGAGTGGACGCGAAATCGAACACCGGCAGCAGGTGCACGTGTGTGGTGCCCGCCTTCGCCAGCTCGCGCAGGTGCTTCATGCCGGGCGTGTCCGGGCGGGTGAACGCCGCGTACGTGCCCTCGGCGGAGAAGTCCCGCACGGACAGCTCGCTGATCTGGATCTTGCCGGGCGCCGGTTTGCGCAGCCCCCGCCACCCGGCCGGGGCGAGTGCGGGGTCGGCCAGGTCGGCGATCTGGCTGTGCGTGGAGTCGGCCGCGAGCGCCACCGAGTACGGGTCGGTCACGCTCGCCGTGACGACCTTCTGCGTCGCGGGC
Source organism: Nucisporomicrobium flavum (assembly GCF_016464385.1). GTDB lineage: Bacteria > Actinomycetota > Actinomycetes > Mycobacteriales > Micromonosporaceae > Actinoplanes > Actinoplanes flavus_A. Next base: position 51,619 of record NZ_JADMLH010000006.1, read on the forward strand.
TGCCACGCGGTGACCCGGTACCGGTAGTACTTGCCCGTCCAGTCGCGGGTGCCGGCCACCGACCACACGCCCGTCCGCGAGTCGCGGGTCATGGGCAGCACGCGGGCCGGGGCCGCCGGGGTGTCCGAAAGCTCCAGCTGCACGTTCTGCGCGGTCGGCGCCCAGACGGCCAGGCGGGGGCGGCCGCTGTCGAACGTCGCGCCGAGCCTCGCCGAGGTGGCCGTCGCATAGAGGTCGTCCAGCGCACCGGCGAGCTGCACGCCCGTGGCGGACAGAAGCTTGCCCTGCGCCTCGCGCTCGGTGACGGCCACCTGGCCCTTGAGCAGCTCGCGGACGTCGGCGCCGCGGGGCAGCTTGAACGCGTGGTACTGCCACAGGTGAGGGTACTTCTGCCGCTGGGCCTCGGTGAGCCCGTTGCGCTGCGCGCTCAACCGCAGGCTGTGCTGCGGGTCGGCCGGGTCGAGGCCGCCGCCGGGCGCCCACACCAGGTCGTACACCCGGCCGTCGGTCTCGCCGGTCTTCCAGGCGATCGTCGTGCGGTCGAGCCACACGGCCGCGGACTTGGTGATGTCCACGCCGCCTCCGCCGCCGGCTTTCCGGACCACGGGCAGGAGCCGATCGGGTACGCCGGCCAGCAGCCACACCTCCCGCCCGGCCGTGGCGAAGTCGAGCCGCTGGTCGTCCGGGAGATCCTTGGCGTCGCCCTTGTGGATGATGTAGTTCAGCCCGGCGGCTCCGGCTGCGAGGGGCACCCGGAACGTCACGCCGAACGCGTCGGTCGCGGCCGGCTTCAGCGGCGACGACCAGTCGGTCGGGTTCGCGGCGCCGTCCCACACGTGCAGGCCCCAGCCGTCGTAGTCGCCGTCGGCGCGGCGGTAGTGGATGACGGCCGTGTCCTGATCCTGCGGCGCGGCCTGGTGCTCGGTGACGATCGTGGGATCACCCTGCTTCAGCCAGATCTCCGGGGTCGCCGACGGGTCGAGGAAGCGGTCGGCGCTCACGTCCTTGACGCCGTTCTTGTCGACCACGATGAAGCCCACGCTCTTGGCACCGGGCTTCACCTTCACCCAGGCGAAGCGGCCGTACGCGTCCTCGCCGGCGAACGGCTGCCCCTGCGGCCACGTGGTCGCCGCGGACGGGTCGATGTCGCCGAAGGCGTACAGCCCCCAGTCGCCGTAGTCGCCGGCCGGGCGCTGGTAGTGCACGATCGCGTACCCGGGCCCGGACGTGGTGACCGGGGTGCCGACCTTGATCGTGCGGGTCGTCGTGGCCGTGCGGCCCCGGCTGTCGCGCACGGTCGCGCGGTAGGTGACCGGGGTGGCGCCGGCGAGTCCGGTCAGGTCGTGCGACACCCCGTAGGGCGCGGCGTCGTCGGTGCCGAGCCGGGTCCAGCGGCCGCCGACGTTCGCCTCGAAGGTCACCGTGGCCAGCGGGTCGCCGGTGGTGGTCGCGGTCAGGTCGGTGCGCGTGGGCACGTACGCCCCGGCCTCCGGCGAGGCGATCTGGACGGTCGGGGCGGCGGCGGGCTTGGCGACGGTCGTGCCCGCGCGGTAGACCGCGGCGGACAGGGCAGGAACGGTGACGGTCAGCTTGCCGTCCGCCCCGGTCGCCTGCGCGCCCGCTCCCCCGTAGATGCCCTGGAACGAGGCGTTGGGCGTCCAGGTGTCCACGGTGACGGTCTGCGCGGTGGTGGCGTTGTTGACGGCCACGACGTACTCGCGCCGCTCGCCGCGGTTGATCCGCGACGCGGCGAAGATGCCCGGACCGTCGGCCGCGTAACGGGTGACCTGCTCGCCGTCGCGCAGCGCGGGGTGCGCCTTGCGCAGGGCGCCCAGCGTGGCGATGGTCCGGTAGATCGGGTGGCCGGTCTCGTAGTTGGCCTGCGCGTGCGTACGGTCCGTGCCCAGCAGGTCGTCGTCGAGGTAGTCCGCGGTCCTGCTGGCGAACATGTCCTGCCGAGCGTCCTTGTCCCCGCCCGGGCCGGTGAAGCCCTGCTCGTCGCCGGAGTAGATCACCGGCTGGCCGCGGGTGAGGAACATCAGCTCGTGGGCCAGCTCGTCGCGGCGCAGGTGGGTGGCCGGGTCGGTGCCGCCGGCGGCCACGAACGAGCCGATGCGGCCCATGTCGTGGTTGCCGAGGAACGTCGGCAGCCGGCCCGCGTCGGTGTCGTCCGTGGTGTAGAGGCTGTCCTTGGCGTACAGGTCGGCCAGGGCCTTCGCGGAGCCGCCATCGGCGGTGAAGGACTTCGCCGCCGCCTGGAAGGAGAAGTCGAGCGTGGCGGGCAGGCCGCCGCGGCGCACGTACGTCGACTCGACCTCCTGGTCGGCGCTGTAGACCTCGCCGAACATGAAGAACCCGGGCTTGCCGGCGCGTTTCGCCGCGGCCTCGATGCCGGCCGAGAACTGCGGCCAGAAGTCCAGATCGGAGTGCTTGACGGTGTCGAGGCGGTACCCGTCGATGCCGGTGCCCGAGATCCAGTCGGCGTAGATCTTCGTCATGCCGCGGACCACCTCGGGCCGCTCGGTCCACAGGTCGTCGAGGCCGAAGAAGTCGCCGTACTCGCTGTTCTCGCCGACGAACGTGGAGTCCCCCCGGTTGTGGTACATCGTCGGGTCGTTGAGCCAGGCGGGCACCTTGACGTTCTTGTCCGCCGCGCTCACCACCGGCGTGTACGGGAACGACGCGGTGTTCACGCGCGGAAAGGCCCGGGTGCCGTCGGCGTAGTTGCGGTCCTCGAAGGCACGTCCCTGCGCGTCGCGGTACGGCTTTGTCGCCTTGTCGACGTACGCGTAGGTGTTCTCCTGGTATTTGATGACGTCGGCGGTGTGGTTGACGATGATGTCCAGGTAGATCTTCATGCCCCGGGCGTGCGCGAGCCGGACCAGGCGCTTGAGGTCGGCGTTCGTGCCGAAGTGGGGATCGACCTGGGTGAAGTCGGTGATCCAGTACCCGTGGTAACCGGCCGAGATGTCCGAGCCGCTGCCCTGCACGGGCCGGTTCTTGAAGACCGGGGCGAGCCAGATCGCCGTGGTGCCGAGGCCCTGGATGTAGTCGAGGCGGTCGATGACGCCCTGGAGGTCCCCGCCGTGGTAGAAGCCCTTGTCAGCCGGGTCGTAGCCGGTGGACATCCGGTCGCCCGGGAGCTTGCCGCGGTCGTTGCGGGGGTCGCCGTTGGCGAAACGGTCCGGCAGGACGAAGTAGAACTGGTCGTTGCGGGTGGCCGTGCCCGGCCGGTCGAAGTCCCAGCCGGGTGCGGCCGGCGCGGCCTGGGCCGGCGTGGGGACCCACCCGCCGAGAACGAGAAGGACGGCGAGCAGCAGCCTGCTCACCCGGGAGATCTCCACATCGAGGCCTTCCTATCGGCGCGGACGACGCACGCTAACCCGCTCGCAACATCGTTGCAAGACCTTGCAAGATCTGCTGTGCGTTTCCAGCGCATTGGGCCGTCTTGTCTTCCGCCGCTTCTTGCCGGGGAGGGATCATGGGTGGCATGAGCGAATACGACGTCATCGTGGTGGGAGCCGGCCCCGTCGGCGAGAACGTGGCCGACCGGGCCGTCCGCGGCGGCCTGACCGCGGCCCTCGTCGAACGGGAGCTCGTCGGGGGCGAGTGCTCGTACTGGGCGTGCATGCCGTCCAAGGCGCTGCTGCGGCCCGGGCAGGCGCTGCGGGCCGCGCGGGCCGTGGCCGGCTCCGCGGAGGCCGTCACGGGCGACCTCGACGTGGCGGCGGTGCTCAAGCGCCGCAACTCCTTCACCCACGACTGGAACGACAGCAGCCAGGCCGACTGGGTGGCGAGCGCCGGCATCGAGCTGGTCCGCGGCCACGGCCGGCTCAGCGGCGTCAAGCAGGTCACCGTGACGGCCGCCGACGGCACCGAGACCGTGCTCACCGCCCGGCACGCCGTCGTGCTGTCCACCGGCTCCGACGCGCTGGTGCCCGACGTCGAGGGGCTGCGCGCCGCCCGCCCCTGGACCAGCCGGGAGGCCACCGAGGCCCAGCACGTCCCGGAGAGCCTCGCGATCATCGGCGGCGGGGTCGTCGCCACCGAGATGGCCACCGCGTACGCGTCCTTCGGGTGCGCGGTCACCCTCATCGCGCGCAGCGGGCTCCTCGGCGGGATGGAACCCTTCGCCGGCGAGGCCGTCGCCAAGGGACTGCGCGACCTGGGTGCGACGGTACGGCTCAACACCGGCATCACCCGGGTGTCCCGATCGGACAGCGGCGTCACCGTGGAGACGAGCGACGGCGAGCCCGTCACCGCGGCCGAGGTGCTCGTGGCGACCGGGCGCACGCCCCGCACCGGCGACCTCGGCCTCGACACGGTCGGCCTCACCCCGGGTGACTGGCTGCACACCGACGACACCATGCTGGTCACCGGCTACGACTGGTTGTACGCCACCGGCGACGTCAACCACCGCGCGCTGCTCACCCACCAGGGCAAGTACCAGGCCCGGGCGGCCGGCGACGTCATCGCCGCCCGTGCGGCCGGCGCCCCGGTCGCCGACCAGCCGTGGGGCCGGCACGTCGCCACCGCCGACCACCGGGCCGTGCCGCAGGTCGTCTTCACCGACCCGGAGGTCGCCGCTGTCGGGCTCACCGAGCACGCCGCCCGCGCCGCGGAATACGACATCCGCGTCATCGACTACGAGATCGGCAACGTAGCGGGCGCCAGTGTGCACGCCGACGGGTACGCCGGCACGGCCCGGATGGTCGTCGACGAGCAGCGCAAGATCCTGCTCGGCGTCACGTTCGTCGGCCCGGATGTCAGCGAGCTGCTGCAGTCGGCGACGATCGCGGTGGTGGGCGAGGTGCCCCTCGAGCGGCTGTGGCACGCCGTGCCGGCGTACCCGACGATCAGCGAGATCTGGCTGCGGCTGCTCGAGACGTACGGCCGCTGACCCCCTTCATCGGCCCTGCTCGGCCTCGATCTGCTGGTTCCACTCGCGCTTGGTCGACTGCCAGCCGTCCTCGTTGAGACCGCGGCGCCAGTAGCCGGAGATCGAGAGCCGGGCCGGGGGGATCTGCTTCTCCACCCGCAGCAGCCGGCGCAGCTCCTTGACGAACGTGGCCTCGCCGTGGACGAACGCGTGCACGTCACCGGACGGCCAGTTCAGGGCGTGGACGGCGGCGACCAGGGCCTCGCCGACCGGGCGGTCACGCCGGTGCAGCCAGGTGATCTCCGCGTCGGCGGCGGTCTCCAGCTTCTGCTCCTCGCCCGCGTCGGCGACCTCGAGGAACGCGTACGCCCGGGCGCCGGCCGGCAGGGCCTCCAGCGCCGCGGCGATCGCCGGCACGGCGCTCTCGTCGCCGGCGAACAGGTGCCAGCCGGCGGCGGGGTCCGGGGCGTACCCGCCGCCCGGGCCCGTGAACCGCACCGGGTCGCCGACCCGCGCCCGGCTCGCCCACGGCCCGGCGACGCCCTCGTCACCGTGCACGACGAAGTCCAGCCACAGCTCGGGAACCTCCGGCCGCCACCGCCGCACCGTGTACGTCCGGACCAGCGGCCAGGTCTCGCGCGGCATGGTCTCGCGGATCGCGCCCAGGTCGAACGGCTCGGGATAGTCGACGCCGGGCTGCGGGAACAGCACCTTGACGTAATGGTCGGTGAACTCGCCGGCCTGCAGGTCCGCCAGGCCGGGTCCACCGACGACGATCCGGACCATGTGCGGGGTGAGCTGCTCGACGCGCGTGACAGCGCCGGTCCTGGCAGGGCGTACGGGCCTGTTCGGCATGGTCCCAACCTATCGTGGGCACCATGGTGCGCGATGTGTGGGACGTGGGAGACGCCTATGAGGCGTACGTGGGCCGCTGGAGCCGCCGGGTCGCCCGCGAGTTCGTGGCGTGGCTGGCCGTGCCGCCGGGCGGGCTGTGGCTCGACGCCGGCTGCGGCACCGGGGCCCTGTCCGCCGCCGCCCGCGAGGCAGGGGCGGCGCGGGTGCTGGGGGTCGACCCGTCGCTCGGCTTCCTGCGGCAGAACAGCGGCGACCGGACGGCCGGCGACGCCCGCGCCCTGCCGCTGCGTGGCGCTCGCTTCGACGCCGTGGTCAGCGGCCTGGCGCTCAACTTCGTCCCCGGCCCGGCCCGCGCGGCGGCCGAGTTCGCGCGGGTCGCGGCACCGGGCGGCACGGTCGCGGCGTACGTCTGGGACTACGCGGAGGGCATGACGATGATGCGCCTCTTCTGGGACGCCGCGGCCGAGGCCGACCCGGGCGGCGGTATGGACGAGGGCGCCCGGTTCCCGCTGTGCCGGCCGGACCCGCTCGCCGCCCTGTGGCGGGACGCGGGGCTGGGCGAGGTCGCGGTCCGGGCCGTCGAGATCCCGACTGTCTTCAGCGACTGGGAGGATTATTGGCAGCCGTTCCTCGGCGGCCAGGGCGCGGCCCCCGCCTATCTGGCGGGGCTGGACGAGGAGAAGCAGATGGCCGTGCGGGAGGCCCTGCGGCGGCGGGTGCCCGTGGAGGAGGACGGCAGTATCCGGCTCACCGCCCGGGCGTGGGCGGTCCGCGGCGTCCGGCCCTGACGATCCGGAACCGGGTGGGTCAGACGCGCAGGAACGTCAGGACCGCCAGCACCCGCCGGTGGTCGTCATCGCTCTGCGGCAGGTCCAGCTTGTACAGGATGTTCCGGATGTGCTTGGCGACGGACGCGTCGGTGACCACCAGCCGCGCGGCGATCGCGGCGTTGGAGCGGCCCTCCGCCACCAGCGCCAGCACCTCGCGTTCCCGGGCCGTCAGCGCCTCCAGGGGGCTGCGGCGCCGGCGCAGCATCTGCCGGACGACCTCCGGATCGACGACCGTGCCGCCCGCCACGACCCGGTTCATCGCGTCGACGAACTCCTCCACCTGCCCGATGCGGTCCTTGAGCAGATAGCCCAGGCTCGTACCGTCGCCCGCGTCGATCAGGTCGGTCGCATACCTGGTCTCGACGTACTGGCTGAGCACGAGGATCGGGAGCCCGGGGTGGCGCCGGCGCAGCTCCACGGCGGCGCGGAGGCCCTCGTCCTTGAACCCCGGCGGCATGCGGACATCGGTCACCACCACGTCGGGCCCGTGCGCCTCGACCGCCTCCCGCAGCCCCTCGGCGTCGGGCACCGCGGCGACGACCCGGTGCCCGAACCGGGCCAGCAGGCCGATGAGCCCCTCCCGGAGCAGGACGCTGTCCTCGGCGAGGACTACGCGGAGGCCGGAAGCGGCTGACAAGGGATCTCCACGGTCAGTCGGGTGGGGCCACCCGGCGGGCTGGACACCGACAGCGTGCCATCCACCACGGACACGCGGTCGGCGAGGCCGACCAGACCCGTTCCGGCGTCCGGGTCCGCGCTCGATCCGCCGGCGCCGCCCCGGCCGTTGTCCGTGACGGTGACGACCAGCCATCCGTCCGAGTAGTCGCCGGATATCTCGCCGTGATCCGCCGCCGAGTGCTTGGCCATGTTGGACAGCGCCTCGGACACCACGAAGTAGACGGTCGACTCGATCGACGGGGCGAACCGGTGCGGCAGCGTGAGCGCCACGTCGACCGGGATGACGGAGCGGTCGGCCAGGTCGGTCACCGCCGCCTCCAGCCCGAAGTCCACGAGCAGCGGCGGATGGATGCCCCGGATCAGCTCCCGCAGCTCCACCAGCACCCGGCCCGCCTCGTCGTGGGCCCGCGCCAACTGCTCCGCCACCGGCCCGGGTGGTGCGTCGAGCCGGGCCACCCCGAGCATCATCGTCAGGGCGACGAGCCGTTGCTGCGCGCCGTCGTGCAGGTCCCGCTCGATCCGGCCCCGTTCCGCCTCGAACGCGTCGACCAGCCGTACCCGGGAGTCGGTCAGCTCGGTGATGCGGGCCCCCAGCGGGCTGCCGGCCCGGGTGAGCAGCACCCGGGCCAGCGAACACCGGGCGGCAGCGACCAGGCCGAGGCCGTACGCGGACGCCGCCACGGCCACCAGCCCCGCGACACCGACGGCGAAGGCGACGGGCCACGACGTCACCGCGTACGCCTTCAGCACGTTGACCTGTTCCCCGTCACCGACCGTGGCGAACAGCACCGGCGTGGCCAGCAGCGCGAGCGGCACCGTCACGCCGAGGGTCACCGCCAGCAGGTCGATCGGCCAGAGCACCAGCATGAGCAGGGCGGCGTGGCCCAGCTCGCGCCAGGTGTCCGTCTCCGCGAACCGGGTCCGCAGCCACGGTGTGAAGCCCGGGTCGTGCGGCGTGCGGTGGGCGTGCGGCACCGGCCACCGGTCGACGATCCGGAGCAACCGGCGCTCGACGGCGCCCACCGGCAGGCCGATCAGCGCCAGGGCGGCCAGCATCGGGATGCCGACGACCACGACGGCCAGCACTCCGCCGAGCGTGAGCAGCAGGAGCGCGACGACGAGCGTCAGCAGCCCGGCCAGGCCCGTTCCCAGCAGGTACGCCACCGCGCGCAGCGGCCAGCTGGAGAGGAGATAGCGGGGCTGGGCGAGAGCCTGCCGAAGGTATTGCGCGTCGACCACCCGCACCACCGTAGACACCGGCGGACCGTGGTCCCACCCTGCGAAGGCGACTCTTCGCGGTAGCGCCAGTGCTACCTCGAAGACTCACACCCGGGAGGCTGTGCCCGGCCGGGCCGTCCGCCACGGTTGTCCCATGCTGACCGTGGCCCTTCACACGTTGCGGACCCGCTGGGTGACGCTCATCGGCACGTTCGTCGCGCTGGCGCTCGGCGTGGCCCTGATCGCCACCATGGGGCTCGGTCTCGCGTCGACGCTGGACGCCCCCGCGCAGCGCCCCGAGCGGTTCGCCGGCGCTCCCGTCGTGGTGCGGGATTCGGACGAGTTGCGGGTGCCTTCACCGATCGGCGTCCGCACCCAGCCCTTGGCCCGGCCGCGCGGCCTCGAGCCCGCGCTGGCCGCGACGCTCGCCGCGAGTGCGCCGACGGTCGCCGACCGGTCGTTTCCGGTCCGCGTGGCCGGCCGTGACCTGGTCGGGCATCCGTGGCCGATCGCCGCTTTCGGCGGGTACCGGCTCGTCGCCGGTCGTGAACCCCGCCGGCCCGCGGAGGTGGTGGTGGCCGGGGACGCGTCCCAGATCGGGACCGCCGTGCCGGTGCGCACCCCGGCCGGGCCGAGCATGCGTACGGTCACCGGCGTGGTGGCACCCGTGCCCTTCGAACAGGCGGTGTTCTTCACCGGCGCCGAGGCCGAGAAGCTCTCACCACGCCTGGACAACCTCGTCGTGCTGGCGTCCCCCGAGGTGGTACGCCGGACCGCCGGCCCGGACGTTCAGGTGCTCACCGGCGCCGACCGGCACCTGGCGGACCCGGCGCCGCACCGCGACCGTGAGGCGCTGATCGCGATGAACGCGCTGCTCGGCACCGCGGGCGGCGTCACCATGTTCGTCTCCGTCTTCGTGGTGGCGTCGACGTTCGCCTTCGCCGTCGCCCAGCGGCGTCGCGAGATCGGCCTGCTCCGCACCGCGGGCGCCACTCCCGGCCAGGTCCGCCTGATGATCGTCGTCGAGGCGGCGGTGGTCGGCGTCCTCGCTTCCGCCGCCGGCTGCGTGGCCGGGTCGTACGGCGCCCCGTGGCTGGCGGCTCTGCTGGTGCGGGAGAAGCTGGCGCCCGCCTGGTTCGCGATCGGGGCATACCGGTGGCCGTACCACGTGGCGTTCTGGACCGGGCTGGCGGTGGCGCTCACGGGCGTCACGGTGGCGATGGTGCGGGCCGGGCGCGTACGCCCCGTCGAGGCGCTGCGCGAGGCCTCCGTGGATGCCCGGGCGATGACCGCCGGACGCTGGGCTGCCGGCGCCGGACTGCTCGTCACCGGGCTCGGCCTGCTCTGCTGGCGGGTGATCGCCGATCCCGGCGACGCGTTGCACCGCAAGACCTACACGACTCAGCCGATGCTGCTGATCACGGCGGCGGCCCTGCTCGCACCGGTCGTCGTACGGCCCGTGACCCGGCTGCTCACCTGGCTGCCCGCGCAGCTGCCGGGCGCCACCGGGATGCTCGTGCGGGAGAACGCTGCCGCGGGAGTCCGGCGTACGGCGGCGGTCGCTGCGCCCGTCCTCGTCACCGTGGCCCTGGCCGGCTCGCTGCTGGGGACGACCGCGACGATCGCCCGGGCGAAGACGACCGAGCTGCGCCAGCAGACCCGCGCCCACCTGATCGTGCGGGCCGCGGGTGGCATCGACGACCGTACGGTGGCCCGCGTACGCCAGGTGCCCGGCGCGACCGTGATGGCGAGCGCCACCACCGCCGTCTACACCCTGGAGGACGGCACGGCCCTGGTCCGCTCGGCCGCGTACGCCGTCGACCCGCGGGAGCTGACCGCCGTTCGCCGGCTCCCCGTGCGAGCCGGCAACGTCGCCGACCTCGACGACACCGGCATCATCGTGACCGACGAGTGGCGGCGGCACACCGTGGGCGAACGGGTCGGCGTCTGGCTCGGTGACGGCACACCCGCGTCGCTGCGGATCGTGGCGGTCGTCGCCGCCGGTACGGGTGGCACCGGCGTCTACGTCACCCGGCACAACGCGCCCGGGACCGTACCCGACCGCCTGGACGTGGCGTGGGCGGCGGGCACCGATCCGGGGGCCGCCGAGGCAGCGGTGCGGACCGCCGTGGAACCCGCGGGCGCGCTCGTGCAGAGCAGGGAGCGGTGGATCCGTTCGGAGCAGCCCGGCACCAGCCGGCAGACCCGCATCGGCTACCTCCTCGTCCTCGGCATCGCGCTCGTCTACACCGGTATCGCGCTGGCCGGCACGATGGTCATGGCCACCACCGGCCGGGCCCGCGAGCTCGCCACGCTGCGGCTCAGCGGTGCCACCAAGCGGCAGGTCCTGCTGCTCGTCGCCGCCGAAGCAACGGCCGTGGTCGTCGTCGGGACCGCGCTGGGCCTGCTGGTGACGGCGGTCGTCATGCTCGGCATCCAGGGTGCCCTGATCGCGCTGTCGGTGTGGTCACCCGTCGTTCTGCCGTGGGGCGTGCTGGCGGCCACCGCGGGAACATGTGCGCTGATCGCCGTGGTCGGGGCCGTGCTGCCCGCCGCCGGTCTCGTGCGCGGGACCCCGGGCGTCACACCGGCGGCATGGCGAGTGCGACGGTGAGCATCTGCAGCCACTTCGGATCCCGGAGGCGGTCGCCGTACAGCTCGCGCAGGCGGGACATCCGGTAGCGGACCGTCTGGGGGTGGACGAACAGCTCCGCCGCCACGTCCTCGCGCCGGCCCTGGTGCAGCAGCCAGCTGCGCAGGGTCTCGACGAGCTTCTCCGCGGTCGCCTCGCGCTCGCCGTCGAGCGGGGCCAGCGCCCGGGTGCGCAGGTCCGCGAGCGCCTGCGGGTCCGCCGTCACGACCAGCGCCAGCAGGTGGTCCTCGGTGTCGGTCACCGCGCCGCGGCGGGGGCGGCGGACCAGGCCGGTGACGCGTACGGCCCGCAGGAACGACTCCCGGGCCCGCAGCCACGGCCGGGGCGGGCCGATCACCGCGCCGCTGCCGCCCAGCAGGCGCATCACGTGGGCGCGGCCCGGGCCCTGCGCGTCCGGGACCAGCAGCACCGAGGTGTCCGCCATCTCCGGGCCGGCCTCGGCGACCTGCAGGGTGCGCGGGTCGAGCAGGTCGGCCAGCGTGCGGGCCGCGCGCTCGGGCGCCAGCACCGCGGTGAGGGTCTGCGGCGGTGCCCAGTCGGCCCGTTCCGCCGCGGCGATCACGGCGTGCACCGGCTCGCCGGCGATCAGGGCCTGCGCGAGCAGCTCGAGGTGGCGGCGGCGGGCGCGGCCCGAGGAGGCCAGCTCGTCGGCGTGACCGGCCACGCTGGCCGCCGACAGCTCGTCGATGTACGCGAACACCAGCTCGGCGAAGTGGGCGATGGTGGACGCGGGATGGCCGTTCGCGACGCTGATCGCCGCGAGCTCGCGCCACGAGACGCGCGCCCCCACCCGGTACGCCGCGAGCAGCGCGTCCAGGCTGCGCCCCGAGCGGGCCTCACCGCGGCCCAGGGCGTACGCGGCCTCGAGGGCCGGGGTCAGCGGCGCGCCGGGGTCGGGGCCGGCCGCCCGGGAGACCAGCTCGAGGAACGCGCCGAGGGCCGCCCGGACCGCCTTTTCGATCTTCGCGCCGAGCTCACCGGTGAAGGCCTGCGCGTACGCCGGGACCTCGGCGGTGATCGCGGCGATGGTCTGCACGGCGACCTCGGGCAGGCCCTCGCGCAGGGGTGCGACGATCTCCCCGGACAGCCGGAAAGCGCGCACGTCGGGGAGCGTCGGTTCCATGAGCTGCCTCGCCGTTTAGCCACCGCATCTTGTACCGACCGAACAATAACCCCTGGGGGATTCACTTCGACAGGTCAGGTCTTCACTCCCTCATCACAGCATCCTTAAAACATGGCTGTCACGAAGACCCTGAGGTCCGGGGCCTGGCGCGTCGTGGAGCTGATCACGACCCCGCTCGTCCCCGCCGACTACCTCGACGCCGTCGCCCCGTTGCGCAACCCGTCGGTGCTGCGCGCGAAGGTCGAGGCGGTGCGCCCCGAGACCGCCGACAGCGTCACGCTCACCCTGCGCCCGGGGCGCGGCTGGCGAGAGCACGTCCCCGGCCAGTACGTCCGCCTCGGCGTCGACGTGGACGGGGTGCGGCTGTGGCGCTCGTACTCGGTGACCAGCGCCCCCGGCGGCCGCGGCGACCGGTTCACCGTCACCGTCAACGCGGTGCCCGGCGGCAAGGTGAGCACGCACCTGGTCCGGCACGCCCGGGCCGGGATGATCGTGCACCTCGACGTGCCGGCGGGCGAGTTCACGTTGCCCGCGACCCGCCCCGGGAAAGTGCTGTTCGTGACGGCGGGCAGCGGCATCACCCCCGTGATGGGCATGCTGCGCAGCCACCTGGACGAGCTGGCCGACGTGGTGGTCGTGCACTCCGCGCGCACGCCCGAGGCTGCCGTCTTCGGCCCGGAGCTGCGGGCCCTGGTCGGCGCCGGCCGGATCCGCCTCGTCGAGCGGCACACCGCCACTCAGGGCCGGATCAAAGCAGCCGACCTGGACGAGCTGGTGCCGGACCGCGCCGAGCGGGCGACGTGGGCGTGCGGCCCCAACGAGCTGCTCGACGACATCGAGGCGCACTGGGCGCAGACCGGCGGGGGCCTGCTGCACACCGAGCGCTTCCGGCCGACCGTGGTCGCCGCCGACGCCGCCGGCGGGAACGTGACCTTCACCCGGGCCGGCCGGACCGTCCCGGCCGGGGGCGGCGAGCCGCTGCTCGAGGCCGGGGAGGCCGCCGGGGTGCTCATGCCCTCCGGATGCCGCATGGGCATCTGCTTCAAGTGCGTGCTGCCGCTGCGCGAGGGCGCCGTGCGCGACCTGCGCGACGGCCAGCTCACCGTCGCCGAGCCCGGCGACAACATCCCCATCCAGACCTGCATCAACGCCGCCGCCGGCGACTGCCGTATCGATCTGTAAGAAGAGGACCGCCCGTGACCACACTGCAGCGCAAGGACGTCAACCCGATCGCCCACCTCACCCCCGAGGACATCGAGCAGATCGGCATCGAGCTCGACGCCATCCGCGACGAGATCATCGAGAGCCGTGGCGAGAACGACGCGCGCTACATCCGCCGGGTCATCTCCGTGCAGCGGCGCCTGGAGCTGGGCAGCCGCGCGGTGCTGCTGTTCTCGCTGTTCCCGCCGGCCTGGCTGGTCGGCACCGCCGGGCTGTCGATCGCCAAGATCCTCGAGAACATGGAGATCGGCCACAACATCATGCACGGCCAGTGGGACTGGATGCGCGACCCCAAGATCCACTCGACGAAGTGGGAGTGGGACAACGCCTCCCCGTCCGAGCAGTGGAAGCACTCCCACAACGAGCTGCACCACACGTACACGAACGTCGTCGGGCGCGACAACGACCTCGGGTACGGCATCATGCGCGTCGACGAGGACCAGCCGTGGACCCCGGCGTACCTGGGCCAGCCGCTCTACAACTTCATCAACGCGTGCTTCTTCGAGTACGGCATCGCCGCGTACGACCTCGAGCTGGGCCGCAACCTGAAGACGAAGAAGCGCCGCCGCGCGCCGGAGTTCCGCGCCGCGCTCAAGAAGACCCGTAACAAGATCGGCCGGCAGGTCCTCAAGGACTACGTGATCCACCCGGCGCTGTCCGGCCCGTCGTTCCTGCACACCATCGCCGCGAACGCTGTGGCCAACCTGGTCCGCAACCTCTGGACGCACTCGGTGATCATGTGCGGCCACTTCCCCAACGGGGTGGAGACCTTCGAGCGCACCTCGATCGAGGGCGAGACCCGCGGCGAGTGGTACGTGCGCCAGATGCTCGGCTCGGCGAACATCAGCGGCAGCAAGTTGATGCACATCATGACCGGCAACCTGTCGCACCAGATCGAGCACCACCTCTTCCCCGACCTGCCCAGCAACCGGTACGCCGAGATCGCCCCGAAGGTGCGGGCGCTGTTCGAGAAGTACCAGCTCAACTACGTCACCGGCCCGCTGCCGAAGCAGGTCGCCTCGGCGTGGGCGAAGGTGTTCCGGCTGGCGCTGCCCAACCGCGGTCCGGCGTCCGTACGCCCGCCGCGCAAGCAGCTCGACCCGAGCCTGCCCAAGGTGGCCCGCTGGCAGCGCGCGGAGGCCAAGCCGGCGAACTCCTGACGTGTCGTGGTGGCGCGACGCCGTCGTCTACCAGGTCTACCCGCGCTCGTTCGCGGACTCGGACGGCGACGGCGTCGGTGACCTCGCCGGGATCACCGCGCGGCTCGGGCACGTCGCGGGCCTGGGCGCGGACGCGATCTGGCTGACCCCGTTCCAGGCCTCACCCCAGGCCGACCACGGGTACGACGTCAGCGACTACTGCGACGTCGACCCGCTCTTCGGCGACCTCGCGGCGTTCGACACGCTCGTCGCCGAGGCGCACGCCCGTGGCCTGCGTGTCATCGCCGACCTCGTCCCCAACCACTGCTCGGACCGGCATCCGCTGTTCCGTGCCGCGCTCGCGGCCGGCGCCGGCAGCACCGAACGGGCCCGCTTCCACTTCGCCGACGGCCGCGGCCCGGACGGCGCCGAGCCGCCGAACAACTGGCCCAGCGTCTTCGGTGGCCCGGCCTGGACGCGGGTCACCGAGCCGGACGGCCGCCCCGGCCAGTGGTACCTGCACCTGTACGCCCCGCAGCAGCCCGACTGGAACTGGCGGGACCCGCGTACCGCCCCGTTCTTCGACGACGTGCTGCGGTTCTGGTTCGACCGGGGCGTCGACGGGTTGCGCATCGACGTCGCGCACGGGCTGTTCAAGGCCGAGGGCCTGCCCGACCTCGCGGACCCGGCGGCGGTCCCGCCGATGCGCCTGCGCGGCAACCCCCTGGCGTGCGACCAGGAGGAGGTGCACGACGTGTACCGGCGGTGGCGGCGCATCGCCGACTCGTACGACCCGCCGCGGGCGCTGATCGGCGAGGTCAACCTCGACCCCGAGCGGGCCGCGCGATACGTACGCCCGGGCGAACTGCACCAGGCGTTCGCGTTCGCCCTGGTCACCGCGCCCTGGAACGCGGCGCGGTGGCGGGAGGCGGGCACCCGGCTGCTCGCCCGGCCGCCGGTCACGTGGGTCGTGGAGAACCACGACGTCGCCCGCACGCCCACCCGCTACGGCAACCCGGCCCGCGCCCGGGCCGCTGTGCTGACGATTCTGGCGCTGCCCGGGGCCGCGTACCTCTACCAGGGGCAGGAACTCGGGCTGCCCGAGGCCGACGTGCCACCGGCCGAGCGTCAGGACCCGGCCTGGACCCGCTCCGGCATGAGCCGCGACGGCTGCCGCGTCCCCCTGCCGTGGCGGCGCGACCCGGCCGGTGCGTACGGCTTCTCCCCCACCGGCTCGGCGCCGCCCTGGCTGCCGGTGCCTCCGGGCTGGGGCGACTTCTCGGTGGAGGCCACCCCGCCGGCCCTCGTGCTGTGCCGCGCGGCGGTCGCCCTGCGCCACCGCCTGCACGAAGAAGGGGTGCTGCGAACCGCCGACACCGTGCGGTGGGCCGTGCACGACGGTGGCCTGCTGGTCGCCGTACGGGAAAATGCTCTGACCCTGGCCGTCGCCATGGGTGACCGGCCCGTGCCGCTGCCGCCCGGCGAGGTCCTGCTGACCAGCGACCCGCTCACGGACGACGGCCTCCTGCCACCGGACACGGCGGCCTGGCTACGCCCCCCGGCCTGACCCGCCCGCCGCCGGCGCAGGTCCCGCCGGGTCGCCGGCAGCAGAGCCCGGCGGTGAACGCGGTCAGCGCCGCCACCAGGAACTTCAGCGGGATGGTCACGACGCGACGCTAGCCGTCCCGCGCGGCCGCCGGTGCGCGATCCGTCCGGATCGCGCCGCCTCAGCCGAGCAGGGAGTCGAGCCAGGCGTTGCGGAAGACGCGCTGCGGGTCGTACTCGCGGGTCAGCGCGACGAAGTCGCCGAAGCGCTCGTACTGCGCGCGGATCCTCTCCGGGGCGGCGGTGAAGACCTTGCCCCAGTGCACGCGGGCGTCGAGCGGCGCGAGGGCCTCCTCCAGCTTCGCCACCACCGGCACGACGGCCTTCGTGTCGGCGATCCAGGTGAAGTGCAGGGCGAACGTGTCGCGGCGGTAGTTGGGGCTGAGCCACAACTCGTCCGCCGCGATGGTGCGGAGCTCGCTGATCTGCAGCACCGACGACACGTCCGCGCCGATGGCCGCCACCGCGTCGATCGCCTCCGTCGCCCGTTCGCGGGGCACGTGGTACTCCGACTGCAGTTCCTCGCCGCTGCTGGGGGTGAACTCCATGCGGAAGTGCGGCAGCCGGGTGTACCAGGGCCCGGGCTCGCCGGTCTGGTCGGTGGCGTTGCGCGCGGGCATGCCGGGCACCGGGTGGCGGGGTTCGTCCGCTCGGGTGGCGCCGTGGAAGTCACCGGCCGGCATGGGCTCGCGGCGCTTGAGCCACGCCATGGTGATGTCCGGGCTGGTCCAATCGGTGAAGAGGCTGACGCTGTAGCCGTCGGCGAGGATCTCGTCCAGGTGCGTCTCGACGGCGGCGCGTGGGAGGTTGTCGTAGACGTACTGGCGGATGTCGAAGGCCGGCTGCACGTCGAGGGTGAGCGCGGTGATGACGCCGAGGGCGCCGAGGTGCACGACCGCGCCGTTGAACGTGTCGCCGTCCGTGTCGCGGCGCAGGGTGACCAGCTTGCCGTCGCCGGCGACGAACTCGAGGGCGGACACCGCGGCGGCCAGGTTGGGGTTGCCGACGCCCGAGCCGTGGGTGGCCGTCGCGACCGCGCCGGCCACGGAGATGTGCGGCAGCGACGCGGTGTTGTGCAGGGCCAGGTCTTCCGCCTGCAGCCGGTCCACGAGGTCGCCGTAGCGGGTGCCGCCGTCGACGCGGACCGACGTGCGGTCGGCGCTGATCTCGGCCACCCGCGGCAGGCCCGCCAGGGAGATCAGGTCACCGCCCGTGTCGGCCATGTCGTTGAAGGAGTGGCCGCTGCCGAGGACCTTGACCGGGTCCCCGGCGGCGACGATCTCCTGCACCTGCTCGACGGAGGCGGGCCGGTGCAGCCGCCGCGCCCCGAAGACGATGTTGCCGGCCCAGTTGGTGACCCGTTCGTCGCTCATGCCCCCAGCACATCACGCCGGTGGCCGGACCGCCCACCGAGTGTGACGATCGCGTCGGTTCAGGGGGCGGCCCAGCCGGTCGGGACGTGCCCGATCCGGACCCGCTGCGGGTGGTCGCCGACGGCCACCGAGCCGACCTTGCGGCCGGTGGCGAAGTCGATCGCGGTGACCCGGTCGGCGCCCGACTCGGAGATCACGCAGCTGCGGCCGTCGCCGTTCACGGTCGCCCAGTACGGCTTGCTCGCCGTGACGAGCTCACCCGGCGCGAGCGTGGCCCGGTCGACGACCGTGACGTAGTCGTCCATCGTGCCGGCGACGCACAGCTTGGCACCGTCCGGGCTGATCGACAGGCCGTGGTGACGCGAGTCGTTGACCCAGGTGGTGGGGTCGGCGTTGGTGAGCGGGTTCTTCGGCAGCTCCCTGACCCGGGTGACCCGGTCGCTCGCCACGTCGTACTCGACGAGCCCGGCGAAGAAGGAGACCTGGAAGTACAGCTTCGACTCGTCGGGGGTGAACACCGCGGGGCGGACCGCGTCGGACAGGTCCTTGCGGCCGAAGGCGTCGAGGCGCGGGCGCATGTCGATCGTGCGTACGGTCCGGAAGGTGGAGGTGTCGACCACCGTGATGTGCCGGTCGCCCTTGGTCCAGTCCGAGGCGGGGTCGTCGAGGGAGGTGTTGACCTCGCCGATCGACATGTTCCACAGGGTACGGCCGCCGTCGGTGTAGATGTTCTCGTGCGGCTTGTCGCCCGCGGTGAACGACCCGATCTGGCGGCCGGTGACGATGTCGAGCACGTGCACGGTGTTGGAGGTGGAGGCGGAGACCGCGACCTGCCTGCCGTCGGGCGAGACGGCCATGTGGTCGGAGCGGTAGCCGGAGACCGGGAAGCGCCAGCGGACCGCGCCGGTGGCGAGGTCGATGGAGACGACGTCGGCGAAGCTGGGCCGCGACACCACCAGCGCGCTGCCGTCGGGCGTGGTGTACATGTCGTCGACGAGCTGGTCGTGCCCCTCGCCGGGCCCGAGCTGCACGCCGAGGTAGTAGGCGAGCTTGATCGGGTTGAGGTAGATCTCCCACAGCCGCTCGCTCTTGTCGGGCACGACGTTGAGCCGGCCGAGCTTCGCGAGGTCGCCGCGGGAGGTGATGACGTCGACTGTGCCGTCCCAGTTGTTGCCGACGAACATCACTTCGCGCAGGGCCGGCGCCGCCGCGGCCGCCGGGGTGCCGGCCGCGGCCGGCACGAGACCCAGGGCGGCGGCGAGCAGCGTGGCCAGGGCACGCTTCTTCTTCGGTACGGACGCAGCGCTCACGACGCCTCCCGGGGCGCGACGGGCGGGCGCGCCGCACCGATGTTCCGCCCGGCGTCCCGCGATGTTACTTTGCGGTAACGCATAGGGAACAATGAATCGCCTCGCGCCGGTAGAGGACGGGGACCAATGCCGCAGCGTCCCGTTGTGCACCACCCACAAACGCACGAGGATGCCCTCGCGGGCCTGCTCGTGGACCTCGCACGCGACGAGCGGCTCGCCGACGACGTGACCCGCGCCGCCCGCGTCGGCGATCCGGAGATCGCCCGGCTGCCGTGGGAGGAGAGCCGGCGGCACGTGGACGCGCTGCTGCGGGCCGGTTTCGCCGCGTTCACCCGCGACGGCGAGCCGGACTTCGCCGAGGCGGACCGCTTCGGCGCCGAGCGGGCCGCGCTGGGCGTGCCGGTGGCCGCGCTGCTCACCGGGGTGCACGCCGGGCGCAGCCGGGTGCTGGAGGTCGCGGTGAGCCGGGGGCGGGCGGCGGGGATCCCGTACGACGTCATGCTGCACGCGCTGCTGCGGCTCGACCGGTACGGCATCCTGCTCGAACGGCGGGTGGTGGACGCGTACCGGGCGGCCGAGCGGGACCTGGGCCGCGACCACCGCGAGGCCCGGATCGCCGTGCTGCGCTCGCTGCTGCTGGGCGAGGGGCGCGAGGACACGGTGGCCGATCCGGCGCGGTTCGGGCTGCGCCCCGGCGAGCGGTACCACTGCGTGGTGTCCGACGTGGCCGACCCTGCGGCGGCCCGGCGGCTGGAGCAGGCTTTCGCCCGGTGCGGCGGGGTCCTCGCCCCCGTCGCCGGGCGACTGAGCGGGCTGACCCCCCGGCTGCCCGCGGACTCGCCGGCGCTGACCGTGTGCACCCCGGCGGTGCCCGTCGACCAGGCGCCCGCCGCGTACGCCCTCTGCCTCACCACGCTGCGCTCGGTACGCGACCGCGGCCTCACCGGGCTGCACAGCGTGGTCGACCTGGCCACCGAGACGGCGCTCGCGGCGCAGCCGCTGCTGGCCACGTTCCTCGGCGAGGCGCTGCTCGGCGCCCTCAGTCCGCGCGACGACTTCCACCGCGACCTCGTGGCGACGGCACTGGCCTATCTGGACCACGGCCAGCGGCTGGACCGCACCGCGGACGCCCTCCACCTGCACCCGAACACGGTCCGCTACCGGCTGCGCCGCCTGCAGGAACTCACCGGGCTGCCGGACCACCCGACCGTGCCGGAGACCGTCCGGTGGTGGTGGGCGCTGCGCTCGTGGCCCGCCGAGACTCCGGAACATCGACAGAGATTCATGTCTTGACGGTGCTTCCGGGCCGGGGTTAACGTCCGTCCATTCAGAAAAACCAGCTTTTCTGGATCCCCTCGGACAGGAGTGCGTTCGATGAGCCATCGCCCGGCAGCCCCGGAAGGCGGCACCCGCTGGCGCCGCTTCGCGCTCGTGATGGGCCTGAGCACGGTGGCGACCGCGGGCGTCGTCACGCTGATCTCGCACGGCGCGCTGGCGGCGACCTTCGTCGTCTCCGGCCAGCAGTTCAAGGTCAGCGCCGACGAGCTCGTGGCCACCGGCTTCGTCCAGTACGGCACGGTCGACGCCCGCCAGGAGCCCGGCGGCTCGCAGCAGCCCGAGCCGGTCGCGGTGTCCGCCATGAAGACCGCCACGCTGAAGAACCTGTGCCAGTCGGTCGTCACCGACCTCGGCGACTTCGGCTCGGTCAGCCTCACCATCAAGGCCGGCACCGGCAGCCAGCCCGTGACCGCGAAGAACATGGTCGTCGACATGTCCCAGCTCGGCGGCAACGCGAAGTTCGAATCCATCGAGATCGGCCGCGACGCGTCCACGCTGGACAAGGGCCCGAACGACATCCCGGGCGAGAAGGACCAGCGCCGCGAGGGCTTCTTCAGCCAGCAGGCCGACAAGGTCACGATCACCGATCTCAAGCAGGTCGCCTGGGCCACCTCGGCCGGCGAGTTCAACCTGCGCGACCTCAAGCTGGCCCTGCACTGGGGCAAGGACGAGTGCTTCTAGGGAGAACAGATGCAACCACTGCGCCGTAAGGGCGTCATCGCCGCCGCCGTGGGCCTCGGCCTGGGCGCGATGTCCGCCGCCCCGGCCTGGGCGCTCGCCCCGGGCACCACCGTCGGACCGGCCGGGCACGCGTACACGGCCTCGCTGGTCAGCGGGACCACCGCGAAGTTCGTCGTCGGCAGCACCACGGTGACCTGCAACCAGTCGGGCAACACCGGGCAGGTGCCCGAGGAGCCCGGCAACACCAGCGCCGACGGGCCGGTCACGTCCCCGCTGACCCCGGCCACGTTCAGCAACAACGGCGGGAACTGCCCGACCAACGTGCTGTTCACGACCGCCAAGACGGTCTCCAACAACACCAACGGCGACTGGACGATCGCCCTGCAGTACGACCCGGCCGGCTCCACCGGCACGATGACCATCCCCACCGCGGGCGTGGTCACCACGATCTCCGGCCTCGCCTCCTGCACGGTCACCGTGGCGCCGAACGGCCCCGCCTCGGTGAGCGGCCCGTGGATCGACGGCACCGACACCGCCCCGCCGGTGCTCGACTTCTCGGCCGGCGTCAGCCTGCCGATCCGCGTCACCGGCGGGCTGACCTGCCCGACCGGCGCGACCACGGCGACGTTCTCGGCCCGCTACGCGGTCACCGACACCACGGACGCGGCCCAGCAGATCACGGTCACCGACGGCACGGTCACCCCGCCCGAGTGAGGCTCACGCCGTGGCGGCCACCCGGGCCGCCACGGCCGGCCCCAGGAACGGCACCAGCACGAAGTACGTGAGGTCGGGCAGGCGGTCCGGCAACTCCGCCGCGCGGCCCGTGGACACCATGTCGAAGATGACCCCGTACACGCCGGCCATCACGGCGTCGACGACCCCGGCGGGCACCTGCGGCCCGCCGGGGCGCCGCGGCACCTCGGCGAAGAAGCCGGCGTAGCTCTCCAGCAGCGCCCGGCGCCGCTCCCGCGCCCGCGGCCCCGCCGCCAGCACCTCGACCACCGCCATCACCGCGAACGCGGGCTCGGCGGCCAGGATCCGCAGCAGCGTGTCGAGCCCGCGGTGGATCCGCTCGGGCCAGCGCGCCGGCCGGCCGAACGCCTCGGCGACGGCCTTCTGCATCAGGTCCACGCCCAGGTCGAACGCCGCGAGCAGGCATGCCTCCTTGTCGGCGAAGTGCTCGTAGAAGGCCCGGGTGGACACCCCGGCCGCCGCGCACACCTCGGTCAGCGACGCGTTCGCGTACCCCTTCTGCGCCACCACCCGGGCCATCGCGTCGATGAGCCGGTCGCGCTGCGTGCGCGAGACGAATTCCCGCGGCAGATCGTGCCGGCCGCGGGGCAGGCGGCCCGGCTCCCGGGCCGCGCCGGAGCCCGGCAGGCGCTGCTGCCCGACGTCGACCATGACCCCCCTCGCTGCGCGAACCCCGTGACCAGCAGCCTAGTGGACTCCCGGATGTGCGATCCTGCCCTGCGCGCGGCGTGACGAGATCGGCTGCAACCTTGATCGCCGGTACCGCGTGTAGTGGCCATGACCACCACCACGGAGGGCCCTCCGAGGGGAGCACCAGGGACGATGCCGGCGGCCGGAACCCCAGCGGACTTCGACGCGGTGTACGCCGCGCAGTACGCCGATCTCACCGTGCAGTTGTACGCGTACTTCGGTGACCGGCAGGAGGCGCAGGACGTCGTCCAGGAGGCGTTCTGCCGGGCGCTGCGCAAGTGGTCGTCGGTGTCGCGGTACGACGACCCGGTCGCCTGGGTGCGCCGGGTGGCGTGGAACCTCGCGGTGAGCCGGTGGCGCCGGTCCCGCACCGCGCTGTCGTTCCTGCGCCGGCAGCGGCCGCACGAGCCGCAGGTGGAGGGCCCGAACACCGACCGGATCGAGCTGGTGGAGGCGCTGGCCACGCTGCCGCCCGCGCAGCGCCGCGCCATGGTCCTGCACTACCTGGGCGACCTGAGCGTCTCGGAGATCGCCGAACGGGAGAACGTCGCGATCGGCACCGTGAAGTCGTGGCTGCACCGCGGCCGTGCGGGTCTCGCCGTCCAGTTGCACCAGCCCGACCAGCCGGAGGCCCGCCGTGCCTGACCCGCTCGCACCGCTCTTCGAGGACCTGCGCAGCCGGGCGCTGCCCCGGGTCCAGCCGCCCGGCCCGGCCGCCGCGCGCCGCACCGTGCACCGGCGGGCCACCGTACGGGCCGCCGCGCTCGCCACGGTCGTGATGGCCGCGGGCGGGGCGTTCATCGTCTCCCAGCGCGGCGACGGCGACGGCGTGGCCCCGGCGGCCGTGCCGAGCGTGTCGTTCTCCGCGTTCGCGGAACCGTACGTGTCCGGCGTCCCGTGGCGGGGCCGGGAGGACAAGGCCGACATCGCCCGCGGCCTCGTGCCCGGCGCCGAGCAGGAGGGCGTGGTGGACGGCTCCCAGGACATCGGGATGGACCTCGACGAGGGCCGGTACGTGCTGCGCGTCGGCTGCTCCGGGCCGGCGCCGCTGCCGGTCACGATCCTGCTCGACGACCAGATCGACCAGCAGGACTCCATCGCCTGCGCCGACTCCGGCACGGCCGCGGAGTACGAGTTCACCATGGCCCGCGCCGGTTCGCTGCGCGTCATCATGGGCAGCGGCGGGCAGTTCGACGCGTACGCGTTCAAGGTGACGAAGAAGTGAGCCGCCCCCGCCCCCGCCCGCGGCTCGCGGCACTCGACGGCCTGCGCCTGGTCGCCGCCCTGGCCGTGCTCGCGTACCACTACACGGTGGCGTGGCGCATCGACGGCGTCCGGCTCCCCGAGTACTTCCTCCCGCGGACCGTCCACGTGACCGTCTACGGCTTCCTCGGCGTGGAGCTCTTCTTCCTGATCAGCGGCTTCGTGATCTGCATGAGCGGCTGGGGGCGGACGCTGGGCGAGTTCTTCGCGTCCCGGGTGGGCCGGCTGTTCCCCGCGTACTGGGCCGCGGTGGTGATCACCGGGGGCGTCGCGCTCGCGTACCCGATCTCCGGCGGCGTCGCGGACGGCGACCGGCCGAGCATCCTCGATGTGCTGGTCAACCTCACCATGCTGCAGCAGCCGCTGGGCCACGACCCGGTCGACAACGTGTACTGGACGCTGTTCGTGGAGCTGAAGTTCTACCTGATCATGGCGGTGGTGCTGTCCCGCGGGCTGACGTACCGGCGGGCGGTGCTGCTGTGCGCCGGGTGGATGACGGTCGCCGTGCTAGCGCCCTCGCTGGGCAGCCCGGCGCTGAACGCGCTGACCATCAGCGACTACGCGCCGTACTTCATCGGCGGCATCGCCCTCTACCTGATCCACCGGTTCGGTCCCACGCCGCTGCTGTACGGCATCACCGGCTTCGCCTGGCTGGTCTGCCTGGCCCGGGCCGACGACCGGCTCGCCGACGTGCGGGCCGGGTTCGCCGTACCGTCGTGGCCCGGCATGCTCATCATCACGGCGTGCTACGTGGTGCTGCTGCTCGTCGCGCTCGGCCACACCGACCGCATCCGGTGGCGCTGGCTGGGCCTGGCGGGCGCGCTGACCTACCCGCTGTACCTGCTGCACTGCCGGCTCGGCCACACGATCATCCGGGTCGCGTACGAGCACACCACGGTCCCGGTGTGGACGATCGTCGCCGCCACGACCGCGGTGATGCTGGGCCTGGCCTGGCTCGTGCACCGCTACGTCGAGCGCCCGCTGGGCCGGCGGCTGCGCGACGCGGTACGCACCCCGCAGCTCGACTGGGAACCGATCCCGCAGCGAACCCCCGTCCGCGAGCGAGCCTCGGTCTGACGCGCCCCTGAGGAATGCGGTTGCCCGGCGGTTGACGCATCGCCGGTCGTCGATGATACTCGCCGTTGTTAACGGTCACATTCACACTCCTGCCCACCAGGAGGACCCATGTCCCGCTCCCGCCTGCTCGCCACCGCCGCGGCGGCCGCCCTGCTGATCACCGCGGCCGGCGTACCCGCCCGGGCGGCCGCCCCGGACTACACGATCACCGTCGACCCGCGCGCGACCGGGCCCGCACTGCCCGGCTCGATGTACGGCGTCTTCTTCGAGGACATCAACTTCGCGGCCGACGGCGGCCTCTACGCCGAGCTGGTCCGCAACCGGTCCTTCGAGTTCCTCCCCGCCGACAACCGCGCGTACACCGGACTCACCGCGTGGACGCCCGCCGCGGAGTCCGGCGGGACTGGCACCGCCACCACGGCCGACGACGACGCGCGCCTCAACGAGCGCAACCGCACGTACCTGAAGCTGACGCTGGCGAACCCCGCAGGCGGCCGGTACGGCGTGACGAACTTCGGGTACTACACCGGCTTCGCGCTCCAGGCCGGCGCCCGCTACGACTTCTCGGTCTGGGCCCGCAGCGACAACCCGGCCGGCACCCCGCTCACCGTCGCGCTCACCGGCGCCCGCGCGCGCACGATCACCGTTCGCGGCGACAGCTGGCGCAAGTACGCCGTACCGCTCACCGCCACCAGCACCCTCGACACCGGACGGCTGTCGGTGCTCGCCGGCGGCACCGGCACCCTGCGTCTCGACATGGTGTCGCTGTTCCCGCGGGACACCTACAAGCACCGCGCGAACGGGCTGCGCCGCGACCTGGCCGAGAAGATCGCCGCGTTGCACCCCGGCTTCGTCCGCTTCCCCGGCGGCTGCCTGGTCAACACCGGCAGCATGGAGGCGTACGACGCCGAGCACGGCTACCCGCGGGCGCGTGCGTACCAGTGGAAGGACACCGTCGGGCCGGTCGAGACGCGGGCCACCAACGCGAACTTCTGGGGCTACAACCAGTCCTACGGGCTCGGCTACTTCGAGTACCTCCAGTTCGCCGAGGACATCGGGGCGATGCCGCTGCCCGTCGTACCCGCCCTCGTCACCGGCTGCGGCCAGAACCGCGCCACCGACGACCCCGCGCTGCTGCAGCGGCACATCCAGGACACCCTCGACCTCATCGAGTTCGCCAACGGGCCGGTCACCTCGCGCTGGGGCGGGCTCCGGGCGCGGATGGGCCACCCCCGGCCGTTCGGGCTGACCCACCTCGCGGTCGGCAACGAGGAGAACCTCCCCGACGAGTACTTCGCGAACTTCGAGAAGTTCCGCGCGGCGATCGAGGCGGCCCACCCCGGGTTCACCGTGATCAGCAACTCCGGCCCCGACGACCAGGGCGCCACCTTCGACCGGCTCTGGGCCAGGAACCGCGCGGCGGGCGTCGACATGGTCGACGAGCACTACTACAACAGCCCGGCGTGGTTCCTGCAGAACAACAAGCGCTATGACGCGTACGACCGCAGCGGGCCGAAAGTGTTCCTCGGCGAGTACGCGTCGCTGGACAACAAGCTGTTCAACTCCCTGGCCGAGGCGGCGTACATGACCGGCCTCGAACGCAACGCCGACGTGGTGAGGATGGCCTCGTACGCGCCCCTGCTGGCCAACATCGACAACGTGCAGTGGCGACCCGACCTCATCTGGTTCGACAACGACGAGTCGTGGGGCACCACCAGCTACCAGATGCAGAAACTGTTCATGACCAATGTCGGCGACCGGGTGGTGCCCAGCCGCGCCACCGGCCGGATCGTGCAGCCGAGGCCCATCACCGGCGCGATCGGCCTCTCGACCTGGGCCACCTCCGCCACGTACGACGACGTGAAGGTGACCACCCCCGACGGCACCCCGCTGTTCGCCGACGACTTCAACGACGGCGACGCCGACGGCTGGACGGTGGTCGAGCCGCGCGGCTCCTGGTCGGTCACCAACGGCGCCTACACGCAGTCCGACACCGCCGCCCAGGACACGCTGGTCAAGGCCGGGACCATCACCGCCACCGACTACGACCTGACGCTCAAGGCCACCAAGAACGCCGGCGCGGAGGGCTTCCTCGTCGCGTTCGGCGTGCAGGAGACCGGCGAGCTCTACTGGTGGAACATCGGCGGCTGGAACAACACCCAGGGCGCGATCCAGAAGGGCGCGGGCAACGCCAAGGAGATCGTGATCGCCAAGCCGAACTCGGTGGTCACCGGCAGGACGTACGACGTGCGCATCGAGGTGCGCGGCACGCACGTGCGGCTGCTGCTCGACGGGCAGGAGTGGGGCAGCTTCACCGACGACAAGGTGACCGAGCCGTTCGCGCAGGTCGTCACCCGTGACGACCGGACCGGCGAGCTCATCGTCAAGGTCGTCAACGCCCAGGACACCCCGGCCGTCACGCGGGTCGACCTCGGCGGGCTGCGGGTGCGTCCGACCGGCCGGATGACTGTCATCACCGGCGACCCGGGCGAGCAGAACACCCGCAGCGCCGAACCGATCCAGCCGGTGACGAGCACCGTGACCGGCCTCGCGTCCACGTTCACCCGTACGTTCCCGCCGAACTCCGCGACCTTCCTGCGCATCCGTACCCGCTGAGAGGACCCGTCATGACGTACGGCATCAACCGGCGCGCCCTGCTCCTCGGCGGCCTGGGTGTCGCCGGTCTCGGCGCCCTCGCCGCCGGGCGGCCCGCCGCCGCGGCCGCACCCACCCCGCCGCTGATCACCCAGCGCGCCGACCCGTTCATCACCCGCCCGGTCACCGGCATGTACTACTTCACCGGCTCGGTTCCCGAGTACGACCGCATCATCGTGCGCGGCGCCCCGGCCATCGCCGGCCTGTCCACCGCGACCGAGTCGGTCATCTGGCGCCGCCCGCCGTCGGGCCGCATGGGCGGCCACATCTGGGCGCCGGAGCTGCACCGCATCGACGGCCGCTGGTACGTCTACTTCGCCGCAGGCGACGCCGACGACGTGTTCCGCGTCCGCATGTACGTCCTCGAGTCGGCGCTCGCCGATCCCCGCGACCCGGCCGGCTGGGTGCTGCGCGGCCAGATCGCCACCGAGTGGGACAGCTTCTCCCTGGACGCCACGACGTTCGCGCACCGCGGCCGGCGCTACCTGATCTGGGCCCAGAGCGAACCGGAGATCGCGGTGAACTCCAGCCTGTACATCGCCGAGCTGAGCAACCCGTGGACGCTGCGGACCAAGCCGGTCCGCATCGCGACACCGACCCGCAGCTGGGAGATCCAGGGCTACCGGGTCAACGAGGGCCCGGCGGCGCTGATCCGCAACGGCCGGGTGTTCGTGACGTTCTCGGCGAGCGCGACGGACGCCCGCTACTGCCTCGGCCTGCTCACCGCGGACGCGAACGCCGACCTGCTGCGCGCCTCCTCGTGGGTGAAGAACCCGCAGCCGGTGCTCACCAGCAACGAGCCGACCGGCCAGTACGGCCCCGGCCACAACTCGTTCACCGTGGGCGCGGACGGCGTGACCGACGTGCTCGTCTACCACGCCCGCGACTACCGCGACATCACCGGCGACCCGCTCTACGACCCGAACCGGCACACCCGGGTCCAGAAACTGGGCTGGAACGCGGACGGCACCCCGTCGTTCGGCGTGCCGTCGGGCGGCGCCGGCCCGATCTGATCCGGCGTCCGGGTGGCCCGGGCGTGGACGGCCCGCAAGACTGTGACCATGACAGACGCGCCGGTGGGCAGGCTGCACCATCTCATCGTGGACTGCCCGGACCCGATGGCCGAGGCGGCGTTCTGGAGCGCCGTCCTCGGCGATCCCGTCACGTACGCCGAGGACGACTTCGTGGTCGTGTCCGCCGATCCGACGACGTCCGGGCTCGCGTTCCAGCGGGCGCCCGGCCTGACCGCGCCCACGTGGCCCGACCCCGCGGTGCCTCAGCAGATGCACCTCGACGTGATGGTCGACGACCAGGCGGAGGCCGGCCGCGCCGTGCTCGCCCTGGGTGCCCGGCAGCTGCCCGGCGACCACGTGTACGCCGACCCGGCCGGCCACCCGTTCTGCCTGATCAGGCGTCCGGGCTGGGCGCACCCGGTGCACCCGGGGTGACGCCGGGCTGCCGTGCCAAGCCGCCCGCCGGTGCACCCGGGGTGACGCCGGGCTGCCGGGCCCAGCCGCAGTCGGGGCACAGGTCGAACGCGGTGTAGCGGCGGACCCGCGGCCGGTCGCACCCGGGGCACCGGGCCGGCCGCTCCCCCGCCGGGCGGGTGCCGTACAGCCGCAGCACGGTGAGCTCCATCGCGGGCCGCAGGAGCCCGTCGCCGGGATCGACCGACAGCCGGCCCGTACGGTCCCGGACGTCCGTGCGCAGCACCACCCACGGGCGGGCGTGCGGCGAGGGCGGCTCGGGCAGCAGCGGGGCCACCACCTCCGGCGCGACCTGCTCGATGCCGGAGACGACCGCCGCGCCGGGCCGTACGCCTTCCCGGCCCAGATCGTCGCGCCAGCGCCGGGACGCGGTCACCGGTTCCCGCGGCGGACGGATGCGCAGGATCAGGCAGACGCCCGCGTTCTCGGTAGCCAGCATCGCCACCTTCACCCCTGGGGCGCGGCCGTCGTTGAGGGCGGACAGGCCCACCGGCTCGTCCGGGGCCCGCACCCCCGTGTGCACCAGGTGCGCGACCCCGCGCACGTAGCGCCACATCACGTCCCGCAGCGCCGGCACCACCACGTCCGCGCAGGTCAGCTCCGTCCACGGGACCGGCTCGGCGGCGGGGCCGGGATCGGCCGGGCGGCGGCGGGGCGGTACGAAGATCGCCGAGTCGGGCTGGGGCGAGCCGGGACGCATGCGGGCATGGTGCCACCATCGCGGCCGTCGATCGGTGGCGGCCCACCGGCCCGGCTCAGGACCTGCGAACAACCGCCCACAATGGACGCGGATGCCGCGTCCGCTCGTGGCCGGCCGCCTGCCACCAGCCCTCCCGGGCGGCCACGCCGGCCTCGACGCCAGGCGGCCGGGCGGCGGTGGGCACGCACAGGCCCGCCCGGCGGCCCATGCCGCTGGTCACACCCGGGCCGCAGCGCGGGCGGGCTCCCCCGCTGCGTGGTTACGTGGCAGGCGTGGCGGATGACAAGGTGGGGCTGCGGTCCGAGCGGGGGCCGGTGCTGGCGGCGGTGATGCTGGCGACCGCGCTCGTCGCGATCGACTCGACGATCATCGCCACCGCCGTGCCCTCGATCGTCGCGGACATCGGCGGGTTCGCCCAGTTCCCGTGGCTGTTCTCGATCTACCTGCTCGCGCAGGCGGTGTCCGTACCCGTCTACGGCAAGCTGTCCGACCTGTACGGCCGTAAGCCGATCGCGCTGTGCGGCATCGCTCTGTTCCTGGTCGCGTCGATCTTCTGCGGCGCGGCGTGGAACGTGTGGGTGCTCATCGCGTTCCGGATGGTGCAGGGGCTGGGCGCCGGCGCGATCATGCCGACCACCATCACGATCGTCGGTGACCTGTACTCGGTGCAGGAGCGCGCCAAGGTGCAGGGCTACATCGCCAGCGTGTGGGGCGTCTCGTCGGTGATCGGGCCGACCCTCGGCGGGGTTTTCAGCGAGTGGGTGTCGTGGCGCTGGATCTTCTTCATCAACATCCCGATCTGCCTGGCCGCCGCGGCCACCATCGTGCGCCGCTTCGACGAGCGGGTGGACCGCAGCCGGCCGGTCATCGACTACCGGGGCGCGGCGCTGCTGACGTCCGGGCTGACGCTGCTCGTCCTGGGTGTCCTCGAGGGTGGCCAGGCCTGGGCCTGGACCTCGCCCGCGAGCGTCGCCGTGCTCGGCGCCGGCGCGGTCCTGCTCGTCTCCTTCGGCTTCGCCGAGCGGCGCGCCGTCGAACCGGTGCTGCCGCTGTGGGTGTTCCGGCGGCGGCTGCTGCTGACCAGCGGCCTGACGTCGGCCGGGGTGGGTGCGATCCTGCTGGGGCTCAGCTCGTACGTGCCCACGTACGTGCAGGTGGTGCTCGGCAACGGCCCGCTCGTGGCCGGGTTCGCGCTGGCCACGTTGCTGCTCGGGTGGCCGCTGGCCGCGAGCCAGTCCGGGCGGGTGTACCTGCGGCTGGGCTTCCGCGGGTGCGCGCTGATCGGCTCCGCCGTCGTGCTGGCCGGCTCGGCGCTGCTGCAGCTGCTCGGACGCGACTCCACGGTCCTGGAGGTGGGGGCGTACTGCCTGGTCATCGGCGTCGGGATGGGCCTGACGGCGCCGCCGACGCTGGTGGCCGCGCAGTCCAGCGTGGGCTGGTCCGACCGGGGGGTCGTCACCGGCAGCAACATCTTCCTGCGGTCGCTGGGCAGCTCGCTGGGGGTCGCGGTGTTCGGCGCGATCGCGAACGCGCAGCTCGGCTCGCGGGGTGCGGACCCCGCCCGGTTCACCACCGCGGTGCACCACATCTTCATCGGGCTCCTGGTCGTCGCCGCGGTCATGGTGGTGACCGTGGCGCTGATGCCGCGCGGCGACCGGCCGGGACCGGAACCGGAAATTTCCGGATCGGACACTGCGGTTGACACCCCCGCGGGGCGTGGGTGAGTGTTCCGGGGTGACGCATGACTGGCCGGCCGCGGGTGACCTGCTCGCCCGCCGTTATCGCCTGGTCGCCCTCCTCGAGTCCGGCGGCATGGCCGACATCTGGCGGGCCGAGGACGAGCTGCTCGAGCGTCCGGTCGCGCTGAAGCTGCCCACCGACACCACCGCCACCAGCGCCGAGGCGCTGCACCTGGCGTGGAAGGAGGCACGGCTGGCGGCCCGCCCGGCGCATCCGGGCATCGCCGTCGTGCACGACTACAACGGCGCGGTCCGGCCCGACCGGTCGGTGGCGCCGTTCGTGGTGATGGAGCTGCTCACCGGCGAAACTCTCGCGGCCCGGGTGGAACGGGCCCCGCTGCCCTGGCGCGAGGCCGCCCGCGTCGGCACCGCCGTCGCGGAGGCGCTGGCCGCGGCGCACGCGAGCGGGGTGGTGCACCGCGACATCAAACCGGGCAACGTGATGCTCACCCCCACCGGCGTGAAGATCCTCGACTTCGGCATCAGCGCGATCACCGGCGAGCCGGACGACGACGAGACGGGGGCGACGTTCGGCACGCCCGCGTACGTGGCACCCGAACGGCTCGACGGCAAACCGGCGGAACCCGCCACCGACGTGTACGGGCTCGGCGTGCTGCTGTACGAGATGGTCGCGGGGCAGCCGCCGTACCCGGTGGACACGTGGGAGGAGCTGGAGCAGGCCCGCCGTACGCGACGCCCGGAGCTGCCGCCCGAGTTGCCGGCCGCGTTCCGCAAGCTGGTGGCCGACTGCCTCGGCGACGAGCCGGGCCTGCGCCCCACCGCCGAGGAGGCCGCCGACCGGCTCGCCCTGCTGGGCGCGGAACCGCCGCCCCCACGGCACGCGGCCGGCCGCCGCCTCGCCGTCCCGGCCGGCATCGTCACCGCCGTGGTGGTGATCGCCG
Source organism: Nucisporomicrobium flavum (assembly GCF_016464385.1). GTDB lineage: Bacteria > Actinomycetota > Actinomycetes > Mycobacteriales > Micromonosporaceae > Actinoplanes > Actinoplanes flavus_A. The sequence goes on from NZ_JADMLH010000006.1 coordinate 83,788, forward strand.
GCGCGGTCGTGCTGATCGGCAGGCCGGAGGACACGGGGGAAGAGCGGGCGGCACCCCCGCTCCCGGCGCCGGCAGCCTCGTCGGCGCGGCCGTCGCCGTCGGCGTCCACCCTGGTCAAGCTCCCGCCGTCGCCGGCCGCCAGCCGGCGCGCCACCACCCCCGCGCCCCCGCCCGAGCTGGACTTCGACGACGCGGTGGCCCGGATGCGCTCGGCCGTCGAGACCGGCCGGGACCGGCGCCAGATCCGGCCGGACGTCGCGGTGGACCTGCTCAACCTGCTCGACACCCTGGACGGCGCAGAGGCGCCCGGCGTCGATGCCCGCGTCGCCGACCTGCGCCGGAAGGTGCGCTCGCGGGCCGAGGAGGGCAGCGTCGCGCCGGCCCGGGCGGACGTCCTGGAGGCCCGCCTGGCCGATGTGGACCGCGCCGCCGGCAGCTGACACCCCACATTCGGAAGAGCAATTCAACTTGGAATTTGTCTTCCGCTTGGCTACGCTCGATCATGTGACCGGGACAGCACCTCCCCTGCGGCGCGATGCCGAACGCAACCGTCAGCTGCTGCTGCGAACGGCGTACGAGCTGATGGCCGTCAGGGGCCTCGACGTGCCGTACGAGGACATCGCCCGGGCCGCCGGCACCGGCATGGGCACCGTGTACCGCCGCTTCCCGCAGCGGCAGGACCTGCTGGACGCCCTGTTCAGCGAGCACATCGACACGGTGATCGACCTGGCGGAGCAGGCGGCGCGGTACGACGACGCCTGGGCCGGGCTCACCTGGTTCCTCGAGCGGCAGCTCGAGATCGAGGCGCGGAGCCGGGGCCTGGGAGAACTGCTCCGCAGCCGCCACCAGGCCACCGCGCTGGTGCAGCGGGCGCACGAGCGGATGACCCCGCTGGTGGCGGAGCTCATCGCCCGGGCGGTCCGCGCGGGTCAGCTGCCGGCCGGAGCGACCCCTGCCGACTTCGCCGCCGCGCACGTGATGGTGGGCAGCGTCATGGACGCCTCCCGGGACTTCGCCCCGCAGCTGTGGCGCCGCGCCCTCGCGGTCGCGCTGGCCGGCCTGCGCCACGCCGACCTGTCCGGCGATCCACCGGACGAGACGGTCATCGACCGCCTCTACAACGACCAGAAGAAGTGAAGGTCCAGCCCATCATGGCTCTGCCCGACGCCCTGCTCGACGTCCTCCACGCCAAGGCGATCTGCTTCGTCACCACGCTCATGCCCGACGGGTCGCCGCAGATCACCCAGACCTGGGCCGGCACCGACGGCGAACACGTGCTCATCAACACGGTGGACACCCACCAGAAGACCCGCAACGTCCGGCGCGACCCGCGGATCGCCATCGGCATCGCCGACCCCGCCGCGCCGTTGCGGTCATGGGCCCTGCGGGGGCGCGTCGTGGCCGCCACGACCGAGGGCGCCCGGGAGAACATCGACGAGCTGTCGCACAAGTACATCGGCCGGCCCTATCCCGGCTTCGGCGGCGGCGAGCAGCAGCGGGTCATCCTCACCGTGAAGGTCGACAAGCTGCACACGCCCTGACCCGGTCAGGCGGAGCCGCGCACCACCAGGCTCGTGGAGAGCACGACCTCGGCGTCGCCCGGGTCGTCCGTACCGTCGATCTTGGCCAGCAGCAGCCGGACCATCTCCTGGCCCATCTGCTCGATCGGCTGGTGCACCGTGGTCAGCGGCGGATCGGTGTGGCGGGCGATCACCGAGTCGTCGAAGCCGATCACCGCCACGTCGCGCGGCACCCGGCGGCCGTGCTCACGCAGCACCCGCATCGCGCCGGCGGCCATCATGTCGGAGGCGGCGAACACCGCGTCGAGGTCCGGGTGCTGCTCGAGCAGCCACGCCATCGCGGCGGCGCCGCTCTCCTCGCTGAAGTCGCCGTGCGCGACCGGGCCGTCGCCGACCACGTCGCGGAAGCCGTCGAGGCGGGCGATGCCCGCCGCCATGTCCAGCGGGCCGGTGATGGTGGCGATGCGGCGGCGGCCCCGGTCGCGCAGGTACGCGACGGCCTCACGCGCCCCGGCCCGGTTGTCCGCGTCGACGTAGCAGCCCGGCTCCCAGCGGGTGGGGCGGCCCGCCCGCACGGTGGCGACGCCGCGCTCCTCCAGCGTGGCCGGCAGCGTGTCGGAGCCGTGCAGCGACAGCAGCAGCACCCCGTCGACGTGCTGGCGGGTCAGGTAGCCCTCCAGGCGCTGCCGCTCGTGCGGGGCCTGGGCGATCATCAGCACCATCTGCAGGCCGCGGTCGACCAGCCCGCCGGAGATCGCCTGCACGATGCGGCCGAAGAACGGCTCGGTGAAGAACCGCTGCCCCGACTCGAAGATCACCAGCGCCACCGAGTCGGTGCGCTGCGTGACCAGCGTGCGCGCGGCCCGGTTCGGTACGTACCCCAGCTCCGCGATCGCGTCCTCGACGGCGGCCTTGGCCTGCGGGCTGACCTGCGCCGAGCCGTTCACGACCCGCGACACCGTCCCGCGGCCCACGCCCGCCAGGGAGGCCACCTGGTCCAGGGTCGGCCGCCCGCTGGACCGGCTGCGTTCCGTCGTCATTGGTTCGGCACCTTTCCTTTCACGCCGAACACAACCTACAACCGGCGCGCCCGTCGCCCGGCCGCACGCCCGCCGGATGCCGCGCCGCTCACAGCCACCGGTCAGATCAGGCCGGCGCGGACCGCGTACGCCACCGCGTGCGGGCGGTTGCGCAGGTTCAGCCGGTGCGTGATGCCGTACATGATGTTCTTGACCGTCCGGGTCGAGTACGACAGCTCCTGCGCGATCTCGGTGGTGTCCAGCCCTTCGGCCATCAGCCGGAGGATCTCGATCTCCCGCTCGGTGAGGCCGCCGGCCGCCGCGGGCGCCGACTCGCGCAGGTCCCGTTGCAGGCGCTCGACGTGCTGCAGGAGGCCGCCGACGAGGTCGGGTGGCATGATGCCGCCCCCGCCGGCCACCGCGGTGACGCAGCGCACCAGCACGTCGGCGGTGACAAGCCGGCGCGGCACGACGGCCATCACCCGGTAGCGCACCACGGTCAGCAGGTCGTCGGCGGACAGGTCGTCGGCGATCAGCACGACCGGCGCGCCCAACTCGCGCGCCGCGCGGCTCAGCGTGCCGGCGAGCTCGGCGTTGAGTGCGGCGGCGGCCACGACCAGCACGTGGGGGCGGGCCTGCCGCTCGTCGGCGAGCACGCCGATGTGCGCCGCGCCGCGCAACAGCGCGGCGAGCCCGGCCCGGCTGAGCGGGTCGTGGGCCCGTACGGCGACGTGGAGGCGTCCCACGGTCATGGCGACGACGCTAGCGACCCCATGCACGCCCGTCGTCCTCCCAGGAAGGACATCGGGCTACCCCACTGGGGGTAGCGGCGGATACCACCTCCGAGCGACGAGCCGGTGCCGCCCGCGTGGCTAGGGTGGCACCGTGCGGGTCCCCCTCAAGCCGCTGTACATGGACGTGCTGCTCGCGGTCGTCCTGACCGGCCTCACCGTGGCCACCCTCGTCGGCCAGGCGACGGCGGATGTGTCGTGGCCGGCCGTCGGCATCGCCGTGCTCAGCGCCGCGCCGATAGCCCTGCGCCAGCGGATGCCGATGGCCGTCGCGGCGGTGGTGCTGGCGGCGCTGGCGGCGTACAGCCTGCGCTACGGCGACATCCCCAACAACGGCGTCGGCATGGTCGTCGTCACGTTCACCGCCGCGACGCTGCGCCCGCGCCGGTCGGCGGCGCTCGTGTTCGCCGGCTCGGTCGCGGTCACGGTCATCGCCTTCCTCAAGACCTCGGAGCCGTGGCTGCTGTCGCAGGTCGGCCAGGTCGTGCTGATCCTCATCGGCGCGTGGGTCCTCGGCGAGGGCACCCGGCGCTGGGCCCGGCGCGCCGAACGGCTGGCCGCGGCGGCCGCCCAGGCGGTCAGCGACGAGCGGGTCCGCATCGCCCGCGAGCTGCACGACATCGTCACCCACCACATGTCGGTCATCTCGCTGCAGGCCGGCCTCGCCGAATACGTGCTCGACGCCGACCCGCCCACCGCGAAGGCCGCGATCGCCACGGTCGGCACCGCGAGCCGCGAGGCGCTGCTGGACATGCGCCGGCTGCTGGACGTCCTGCACGTGGACCACGAGTCGGACTACGCGCCGCAGCCCGGGCTGGCCCAGCTCGACGAGCTCGTGAACCGTACGCGCGGGGCCGGGCTGGACGTCACGGTCACGGTCACCGGCGCGGTGCGGGAACTGGCGCCGGGTGCGGAGCTGTGCGCGTACCGGATGATCCAGGAATCGCTGACGAACGTGCTCAAGCACGCCGGGCCGGCGGCGGCCCGGGTGGAGATCGACTACGGGGAGCGCACGCTGACGGTCAAGGTGAGCGACGACGGCACGAAGAGCCACGGGTACGGCGGGCCCGAGGCGTCGCACGGCATCCGCGGCATGCGGGAACGCGCCGAGCTGTTCGGCGGCGTGCTCACCGCCGGGCCCCGCGAGGAGGGTGGCTTCACCGTGCTGCTGCGCCTGCCGATGGACGAGCTGCGATGAGCGTACGGGTCCTCATCGCCGACGATCAGGCGCTGATCCGGGCCGGGCTGGCGGCACTGTTCCGGGCGGCGCCCGGGCTGGAGGTGGCCGGCGAGGCCTGCGACGGCGCCGAGGCCGTGACGCTCGCCGAGCACACCCGGCCGGACGTGGTGCTGATGGACATCCGCATGCCCGTGCTGGACGGCATCGGCGCCACCCGCCGCATCCTGGCAGCGCCGGAGGAGCAGCGCCCGCACGTCGTCGTACTCACCACGTTCGACCTCGACGAGTACGTCTACACCGCGCTCGGCGAGGGTGCGTCCGGCTTCCTGCTCAAGGACACCCCGCCGGAGCGGATCATCTCGGCGATCCACGCCGTGGCCGCGGGCGACATCCTCATCGCGCCGCGGATCACCCACCGGCTGGTCGAGACGTACGCCCTCCAGCACCGCGCCAAGGAGTTCGCCGTGCCGGAGCTGGCCGAGCTGACCGCCCGGGAGAAGGAGGTGCTGCGGCTGGTGGGCAACGGCCTGAGCAACCACCAGATCGCCGAACGGCTGGTGCTCAGCGAGGCGACGGTGAAGACGCACGTCAAGCGCATCATGACCAAGCTGCGGCTGAGCAGCCGGGCGCAGGCGGTGGTGGTCGCGTACGAGAGCGGCCTGGTGGTGCCCGGCCCGCGCGGTCAGTAGCCTGCTGGCGTGCTGCGCGCGTACCTGGTGTCCCGGTGGGGCGAGGACCCGTGGGCGCGCGGCTCGTGGAGCCTGATCGGTCGGGGCGGCACGCCCGAGGACCGGCGGACCCTGGGCTCGCCGGTCGGTGAGCGGCTGCGCATCGCCGGGGAGGCGACCCATCCGGCGCGGGCGGGGATGACGCACGGGGCGTACGAGCAGGGGCTGGAGGCCGCGGAGTGGGCCGCCGGGCGGGGGCACCGGCGGGTGGCGGTGATCGGCGCCGGCATGGCCGGGCTCGGCGCCGCCCGGCGCCTCGGCGAGCTGGGCGTGCACGCGGAGATCTGGGAGGCCCGCGACCGCCTCGGCGGCCGGGCTGCCGGGGCCGGCCTGGACGGCGCGACCTTCGACCTGGGCGCCAACTGGCTCCAGCAGTACGAGCACAACGCGCTGGCCCGCATAGCGGAGAGCGCCGGGCTGCGGACGGTCGCCACCGACTTCACCGACCCGGTGGTGCTCACCGGGCCGCCCCCGTCCGCGGCCGCCGCGGAGCGGGTGCGGCGGCGGCTCGAGGCCGCACCGGTCGAGGCCTCGATGGCCGGCGCGCTGGGCCCGCTGCTGGACGAGGAGGACGTCCGCCGCTTCGTCGACGCGGAGATCGTGATGGACTCCGGCGCGCCGCTGACCTGGCTCAGCGCCCGGTACGGCTTCGAGCCCGGCGTCGGCGAGGGCGACCGCTGGATCGTCGGCAGCTACCGGCTGCTCGTCGACCACCTCGCGGCCGGCCTGACCGCCCACCTGTCGCACCCCGTGCCGCACCTCGCGGTGGCCGAGGACGGCGTCCGCTTCCTCGATCAGCGGGCGGACGCGGCCATCGTGACGGTTCCCGTCGGCGTCCTGGCCGCTGGTGGCCTCACGGTCGGCCCGCCGCTGCCCGTCCCGCACCGGGAGGCGCTGTCCCGGCTCGGCATGGGCCGGGTGGAGAAGGTCGTGCTGCGCTTCTCCACCCGGTTCTGGCCGCCGGCCGCGTCCGGCTACTACCGGGTGCACGGCCCGGGACCGGGGAGCATCTGCGAGTGGCTCGACGCCACGGCGGCCGACGGGGTCCCCACCATGGTGGGGTTGTTCGCCGGGCCATGGCTGGCCGAGCTGTGGGACGGCCCGGACGCCGAGGTGGCGCGGCGGGCGGCGGCGCTGCTGAGCCCCCGCTGACCCGCTATTTCGCCTGGACCTTGCTCAGGTCGACGACCTTGCTCGGTGCCGGCGCCTCGACTCCGGTGACCGGCTTGCCGAAGTCGCTGTAGACGAGCTGGGATCCGCCCTTGCCGCTGAGCTGCAACGGGTACGGCTCCCCCGCCGTGGCCACCCACAGCGCGGAGGCGGGGTCGGCGGAGTCCTTCAGCGCGATGGCCGCGACGCCGCCGATCTCCTTCTGCTCGCCCTTGCTCAGCGTGCCGGTGGGCTTGAGGAACTTCTCGGCTGATCCCACGTCGAACAGTTCGGCGAACGACGGGTCCCGCTCGGCCCCGGTGACCCACCGGCCGCGGAAGCCGTTGGCCAGGACGCGGCCCTGCTTGGCATCGGTCGACATGATCCAGAACTGCTCGTTGGGCTGCAGGTACTTCTTGCCGCCGACGGCGAGGAGCTTGACGCGGGCCTGGCCGAGGGCCAGGTCGCCGGCGAAGTCCGTACCGCTGACCCGCAGGTCGATGTCGATGGGCTGCCCGTCCTGGTTCACCACACCCTCGGCCCGGTACGACTTCGCCGCGATGAGCGCGGCCTGCGCCCGCTGCAGAATCTCGTCGGCGCTCAGAGCGGCGACGCCGGTGCCGGCGGCCGCCGACGACGCGGCAGGCGCGGTGGGCGCCGGGGCCTTCTCCGCCTTCTGGCATCCGGAGAGCGTCGTGGCCGCCAGCGCGAGAGCGGCCAGGGCGATTTTCGTGGACGTGCTACGCAAGGGATTTCCCCGTTTCGTGATGGTTGAGCCCGGGACTGTACCGTGGCCCGCGCCCGCGTGTGGTCCCGTGCTGTCGGGGTAGTGCTCAGCGCAACAGCGTGCCGGTGGCGGGGAGGCCCCAGATGACCGAGGCGGAGAACCGGCTCGACGACGATGAGCGGCGCCGGCTCGACGAGCAGGAGGCCGAGCAGGTCGAGGCCGTCCGCCCGCCCGACCTCAACCGGGCGGCGAACCGTTCCGCCACCCGGCTGGAGCTCTTCTTCGACCTGGCGTTCGTGCTGTTCGTCGCCCGGTGCGCGGACGTGCTGGCGAAGGACGAGACGTGGCACGGCGCCGGGCTCTTCGCCGCCGTCCTGGCCGTCGGGTTCTGGGCCTGGGCCACCACGACCCTGTACGCGAACCGGTTCGACACGGACGACACGGTGTTCCGGGCGCTGACGCTCGTCGCCATGGCCGGTGTCGTGGCGATGGCCGCCGCCGTGGACAAGGTCGGCAGCTCGACCGCGGCGTGGTTCGCGCTCGGGTACGTGGCCATCCGGCTGGCGCTGATAGCGGGCTACCTGCGCGCCTGGTGGCACGTCCCGGACGCCCGCCCGACGGCGCGGCTGTACCTGCTGGGGCACGCGGCCGGCGCGGCGATCTGGCTGGTGTCGCTGGCCGTACCGGCGCCGGGACGGTACTGGCTGTGGGCCGCCGGCATCCTCGTGGACCTCATCGGCCCGACCGGCGCGGCGCGGCTGAAGGAGGCCGTGCCGCTGCACATCGAACACCTGCCCGAGCGCTTCGGCCTGTTCGTCATCCTCGTGCTGGGCGAGTCGGTCGCGGCCACCGTGACGGGTCTGCACGACGGCGGCTGGGAGCCGCGGGTGGTCGTCTCCGCCGGCCTGGCGTTCTCCGTCGCGGCCGCGCTGTGGTGGGTCTACTTCGACCTGTCCGGCGGCGCGGCGAAACGGCGGCTGGTCGAGGAGGGCGGCGACGACACCCGGCAGGGCGTGCACGACTTCTACGTGTACGAGCACCTGCCGCTGGCCGTGTCGCTCGCGGCTGTGGCGGTGGGCCTGGAGCACGCGGTGCTGCACGGCGCCGACGACCACCTGACCGCCGGCACCCGGTGGGTACTGGGCATCGGCGCGGCCGGGTACCTGTTCAGCGTGGCGCTCCTGCAGGCGGGGATGAGTGGTCAGGTCCGCGGCGCGCTGCTCTGGCCCGGCGCGGGCGTGCCGCTGGCGCTGCTCGTCGTCGCGCTGGACCTGCCGCCCGTGCCGACTCTGGGGCTGCTCGCGGCGCTGACGGTCGCGGGCGTGGTGGCGGGGTTCCTGCTGCACCGCGCGGGCGAGGTGCGCACCGCCAAGGTATGACGGCGCTCAGTCGCGGGCGGCGGCCGCGGCGCTGTGCCGGCGGGCCTCGGTGACGTCGGCCATGAGCCGGTCCCACGCCGGGTCCGGGCGGAACGCCGCCAGCGGCAGGCCGCGGCCGACCCGGGCCCACGAGTACTCCCACCAGGCCGCGACCCGGACCGGCCAGAGCCCGACCCGGACGGCGCCGGCCAGGAAGCAGCGGTGCACGAGCAGCGTGGCGGCCAGCATGTCCTCGTCGAACTCGACGCCTTCCTCGTCGACGGCCCGGCCCAGCGCGCGCACGTCGCGGTGCATCTCCGAGTACGCGATCAGCTCCGGCATCGCCGGGACCCGCACGTCGGCGCCGGGCACCAGCATGTCGGCCGCGTACGCCGGCATGAACGCCATGTCGTGCACGGTGACGATCAGCGGCAGCTCCTCGTGGCCGCGCCGTACGCCCAGCTCCACGCCGGGGTCCCCGGTCGGCACGATGATCTGCTGGATGCCGAGGATGTCGCGCACGGCGATGCGGGCCGAGTCCCCGATCGCCGGCACGTGCACGGTCACGACGCCGGCGTCGGCCGACACCTCCGTGCCGGGGATCTCGCCGAGCAGGCCGAAGAGCGCTTCACTGTGCATGCGCCCGGTTATACCCGACGGTGGCGAGGGCCTCGCCTCCACCCGGCAATTCCTCTGAGTAATTGCACCACTACACAAAGCGATATATACGCCTATCGACAATTGCTGAGGCCTAGCCTCCGAGTACTACGCACCCGCGCACTTGTCCGCATGGTGGGGGCAGACAAAGAATCGATCCATGACGCTCGGCAAGAAGGATCTGCCTTATCCGTATAACCAGGACTTCTCCGGCATCGTCACGCGCGTCAAGGGCGTCCGCGAGGCGACCCGGGCGGCCCTGGTCAACTCGCCCAAGGTCGCGTCGTACCTCAAGGCCGGCGCGAACCTCATCGAGCAGAACCTCGGCGCCTGCGAACGCGCGGCAGAGGCCGACGGACGCAAGCAGTACTGGTCAGGGCTGCGCTTCCTCACCGAGCGGGCGCTGTCCAAGGAGATGGAGAGCCTCGAGCCGCCGTTCCTGCGCCAGAAGGGCGACGGACCGTACCGCGCCACCTGGGCCAGCCACGACGACTACCTGAACGACCTGCTCACGTTCATGTTCCACGCGATGAGCTACGACCCGCAGTACGACGCGGAGGTCGAGACCCGCGGCTGGCTGGACGACGAGGAGAGCTTCGTCGACGCGATCGACCGCGCCACCTACGCGGAGCTGCAGGCGATCTGCCGGATGCCGCTGTTCCGGCTCCAGCTCATCATGGTGGCCACGGCCGACCGCAACGACGGCATCCACGACGCGATCGCGAACAGCTACGCCGGCGCGCTGGAGCCGTGGAAGAAGATCTACGAGTCCACGTTCGCCTCGCGCGGCTTCCAGCTGCGCTCCGGCGTCACCCTCGACCAGCTCGCCTACATGCTCGCCGCGGTGACCGAGGGCTTCGCCCTGCACCACCTGGGCGATCCCGGCGCCGGGATCATCGGCGAGTCGCCCGAGGACAACCTGGTCGGCATGGCCGTCCTCGGCATCCTCAACAGCTACCTCGAACCCGTGTCTGAACCCAGCGGCCTGGCGCTGCGTGAACACTTCCGAGACGTCTCGAACACCGCGCGGCCTGCCGATCGCACCTTCGACGACAGCGGGGAATGACATGACGAGCACGACGGAGCACCCGGTCCGCCCGGCCGATGGGCCGGCGTCCTGGTGGGAACGCCAGAGCGACCTGGTGATGCGCCGCCCGATCAACGAGTTCACCTTCACCCACATGAACTGGCTGATGCCGACCGAGCCGGTCCGGCGCGGCCCCGACCCCCGGCCGCTGCCCGTCGAGCACCTGCCGCTGAACCTCTCGTACCGCTTCGACGACCGCGACCACAGCCTCGCCGACCTGCACCGGCGCACGCACACCACGGCGTTCGTGGTGCTGCACCGCGGCGCCATCGTGCACGAGAGCTACCCCGGGGCGTTCGCCGGCCCGCGGGTCCGCATGCAACTGTTCTCGCTGTCCAAGTCGATCACCTCGATCCTGCTCGGCATCGCGCTCGCCGAGGGCGCCGTCGGCAGCGTCAAGGACCTGGTCACCGACTACCGGCCGGACTTCCTCGGCACGGCGTACGAGGGCACCACCCTCGCCGACCTGCTCGACATGAGCAGCGGCGTCGGCGACCTCGAGACCTGGGACGGCACCGACAGCTTCATCCGCCGCTTCGAACGCGCCGTGCTCAGCGGCGGTGACGTGGCCGGGATCATCCGGTCGGCGCCGCGCACCGCCGGCATCGGGGAACGCTTCAACTACTCCACCTTCGACGCCCAGGTCCTCGGCTGGGTGCTCGAGGCGGCCACCGGGCAGACGCTGGCGGCGTACGCCTCGGACCGGCTGTGGAGCCGCATCGGCGCCGAGCGCAACGCGTACTACGGGCTCAGCCGCTCCCAGCCGCGGACCGCGATCGGCGCCGGAGCCTTCAACGCGACCGCCCGCGACCTGGCCCGCGTCGGGCTGATGATGGCCCGCGACGGCGTCTGCGGTGACCAGCAGATCGTGCCCGGCGACTGGGTGCGCCGCAGCCGCGGCGCCGACGTCCCGCACCTCGCCGTGGGCGCGCTCGGTCCCAGCGGCTACGACCACTACGGGTACGCCAACCAGTGGTGGACCCTCGGCGAGTCCTGCTTCCACGCCTTCACCGGCCTCGGCGTGCACGGCCAGTACCTCTTCGTCGACCCCGCCGCCGACGTGGTCATCGTCAAGTGCAGCGCCTGGCCCACCGAGGACGACCCGGCCCGCGACCGCGAGACCATCACCGCGTTGCGCCGCATCGCCGATCACCTCGCCTGAGCCACCATTCTTTTCCCTTTGCCATTTCCACCCGGCCCCCGCATGCCTTCACGACCGGGGTCGCCCTTTGGGCCATCGGGGCCGTCCGCGCCTACCGTCGAATCTCGACATCCCGCGCTCCCACCCAATTCCGGAAGGACGAAATAGATGAGGAAAACGCTCGGGCGGCGTCTCGCCGTCAGATGGGCCGCCGCCGTCCAGGTGACCCTTCTCGCTGTTCTCGGCACCGTCGTCACCACCGGCGGCACCGCGGCTGCGGTCACCGCCCCCGGCACCGTTCTGCTCTCCACCAGCGCCACCCTTCCGCCGGAATTGGCGCCACTGGCCACCGGAAAACGCATTTCCTACGTGACCACGAACGTCTCCGGCGTCGCCACCGTGGCGACCGGCCTGGTCCTCACCCCGAAGACTGGCAAGAAGAACCGCACGGTCGCCTGGGGCCACGGCACCACCGGCCTGGCCGACAAGTGCGCCCCGTCGGCCAGCCAGGCCGTCTTCTGGCCGGAGGCGCGGGCCGCCATCGCCGCGCTGCTCCAGAAGGGCTGGACGGTGGCCGCCCCTGACTACCCCGGCCTGGGCACCCCGGAGAACCACCCGTACCTGGTCGGCAACAGCGAGGGCCGGTCGATCATCGACAGCGTCAAGGCCGCCCGGAACCTGGACCCGGCCCTGACCACCGACTACGCCGTCGACGGGCACTCGCAGGGCGGGCAGGGCGCGCTCTTCGCCGGGCAGCTGGCACCGTCGTACGACGGCTCGCTCGTGCTGCGCGGCGTGGCGACGATCGCGCCGGCGTCCAACCTCGACCTGATCGCCCCGGACATCCCGGGCACGGCGGGCCAGGGTTACCTCGTCATGGCCATGTACGGCATCAACGCGGTCGAGCCCACCTTCAACCCGAACGCCTACCTGGCCACTCCCGCCAAGCAGAAGTCCAGCGTGCTGCAGAGCGGCTGCCTCAACGAGATCCTCGCCGCGTACGCTCCGCTCGCCCCGGACCAGCTCGTGCCCGGCGGCGTCGTCCCGCAGCCCGTGATCACGAAGCTCGCCCAGTACGGCAACCCGGGCGGCACGGCACCGAGCGCGCCGATCCTCATCGTGCAGGGCACCGAGGACGAGGCCGTCCCGTACGTGATCACGGCCGGCCCGCTGATGGACAAGCTCACCCAGTACCGCCAGCCCGTCGAGCTCATCACCCTCGAGGGTGAGACCCACGACGGCGCGGTGTTCGCCTCGGTGAACACGGTGGCCGACTGGATCGCCGAGCGCTTCGCCTGACCGGCCCCACGACGTCCCGCGCCCCCCGGGACCGGCGGCACCCCACGCGACCACCCCCGCGTGGGGTGCCGCCGTCTGTCACCGCAGACCGGCGGCCTGATCCATGAGGTGGCCCAGCACCTCGGGCCCGGCCGTACGCAGACCGTCGTGCTGGTGCTCGCTGGTGACCCAGGTGCGCACGTTGCCCACCGCCCGCGCGGTCCGCAGCGAGAGCCCGGCGTCGACGTACAGGTCGTCGGCGTACACCGCCGCGTGCACCGGGACCTCGTTGGCTGCCAGGCGGCCGAGGTCGTAGAGCGGCGGCCAGTCGTCCGCGGCCGCGAGCAGGTCGGCCGCGCCGGCGAACGGGCGCAGCGCGGCGATCTGCCGGAACATCCACGGGTACATCATCTCGCCGGTGAGCAGCAGTGGGTCGGCGTCCGCGGCGAACTCCGGGTGGTCGCCGAGCGCCCGGTGCGCGGCCCAGGCGGTGGGGGTCGCGCCCTGGCCGTACGTGAACTCCTGCAGCGCCGCCAGCGGCGTGTCGACGAACCCGGTGAGCCGCATGACCTCGTGGCGGAAGGTGTCCGACAGCTCCTCGCCGTGCCAGGCCTCGTCGAGCAGCCAGTGCACCTGCGCGCAGCCGTAGCTCATCCCGAACACGCCGCCCAGCACGCGGAACCGGTCGACGGTGAGGCGGTCGCCGTCGGGCAGGCGCACGTCGCCGGCCGCCAGGTGGCCGGCGATCCGGCGCACCTCCGCCGCGTCCTGCGGAAACGTGCGGTAGTACTCGGCGTTCCTCGCCGCCACGCGCGGGTAGGTGCGCGCGTACACCTCGTCGGCGGTGGCGGTCAGGCCCGGCAGCCCGCCGGTGATGTAGCAGGTCCGCAGGCCCTGCGGGGCGGCCGACAGGTACGTCATCGTGATGAAGCCGCCGTAGCTCTGCCCGAGCGTGTCCCATCGCGCCCCGCCGGCGAGCCGTTCCCGCAGGATCTCCGCGTCGGCCACGATGCTGTCCGCCCGGAACAACCGCAGGTACGCGGCGAGCGCCGCATCCGGCATCCCGCGGACGGTCCGGCCGGAGATCGGCGTGCTGCGCCCGGTGCCACGCTGGTCGAGCAGCAGCACCCGGTGGGTCCGCAGGGCGTGCCCCAGCCAGCCCTCGGCCCGCAGCGGGCGCGGTCCCTTGCCGCCGGGTCCGCCCTGCAGGAACAGCAGCCACGGCAGGTCCTCGCCGGCCCGGTCGGAAGCCACGACCTCGCGCGCGAAGACGTCGATGGTGGCGCCGGCGGGGTCCCGGTGGTCCAGCGGGACGGTGACGGTGTGGTCGGTGCAGCGCAGTCCGGGAAAGGCGATCACGCGCCCCAAGCTACTGCGCCGACACGGCCGCGCGGACGGCCTCCGCGACGACGCCGACCGCTACGGCGCGTACCAGATCGAGGTCGGCCGGTGCGGCGGCCTCGCCCGTCGCGAGCGCGACCACCGCGTCACCGTCGTAGCGTGAGTGCGCCGGGTGGATCGTCCGCGCGAAGCCGGTGTGACCGCTCTGGGCGAGCAGGAAGCAGTCGGTCTTGGTGAGCGCCGCGTCGGTCAGCACCACGCCCACGGTCGTGTTCTGCATGCCGAACGCGGCGGCGGTCCGCTCGGGCGGCGCGCCGGCGGCGAACAACGGCTCCCCCGCGGCGTCGAGCACGTCGCCCCAGGCGTTGACCACGACGACGGCGGCCACCCGGGCGGGACCGGCAGCGCGCACGGCCCAGCCCACGCCGCCCGGGTCGAGCCGGTCGCGCCACCTGCCGCTCGACGCGCCCGTGCCGGCTCCGACGCGGCCCGCTCCGAACGCCTCGCCGTCCCACGCGGCGCGGGCGGCCGCCCGGCCGGCGGCGGCGTCCGGCGGGCCGGTCCGGACCGACGGGTCGAAGATGGACATGCCGACGACGATCGGGACCGGGCCGGCCGGTGTGGGGAAGCCCAGGCCGCGCTCGCGCAGCGCGCCCATGACCCCGTCGGCCGCGGCCAGGCCGAACGCCGAGCCGCCCGAGAGCACGACCGCGTCCACCCGGTCGACCAGCCGGGTCGGGTCGAGCAGGGCGAACTCGCGGGTCGCCGGGGCGCCGCCGCGGACCTCGCCGGAGGCGATCGTGCCGGGCGGCGGGAGGATGACGGTCACGCCGGTGCCGTCGCCGGTCCAGTGCCCGGCGTACGCGGAGAGCAGCTGCGGTGCGCCCATCCCCCGATCATGCCTCAGGGCTTGCGGGCCACCGCCCCGAACTCGTCGACCTCGCGCAGCTCCTCCGGCGCGGCGTCCGGGGCGGGCCGCCACCGCGAGCACGGCACCAGGCCCGGCTCCACCACCTCGAGGCCCTCCAGGAACGTCGCGAGCTGCTCGGGCGTGCGCAGGTGGTACGACAGCGGCGCGTTGGCGTTCCACACCCCGATCGCCTCCTCGAACGCCGGGCCGTCGATCACGTTGGTGCCGTCGGCGGTGACCAGGTAGCTGCCCGGCGGCAGCCCGGCCAGCAGCCGCCGCACGATCCCGGCCGCCTCGTCCAGCTCCGGGACGTGGCCGAGGATGTTCATGAGGATGAGCCCGACGGGCTGGGACAGGTCCAGCGTGCTGCGCCCGGCCAGCTCGAGGATGCGCTCCGGGTCGTGCAGGTCGGCGTCGAGATATTCGGTCGCGCCCTGCGAGGTGCCGGTCAGCAGGGCGCGGGCGTACGCGAGGACCATCGGGTCGTTGTCCACGTACACGATGCGGGCCTGGGGCAGGACGGCCTGCGCGACCTGGTGGGTGTTGTCCACGGTGGGCAGCCCGGTGCCGATGTCGAGCAGCTGGCGGATCCCCCGCTCGCCGACCAGGAACCGCACCGCGCGGGTCAGGAAGCCCCGCGAGCTGCGCGCCACCACCTCGATGTCGGGGTAGAACCGGCTGAACTCGTCGCCGACCTCCCGGTCGGCGCGGAAGTTGTCCTTGCCGCCGAGCCAGTAGTTCCACACCCGCGCGGAATGCGGCACGGTCTCGTCGATGCCGGGGTGCTGGCTGTCCACCCGTCCACCCTAGAGACAGGAGCTCATCGATGCGACCCCCGCCGGGGTGAACCCCCGGCGGCGCCGACCTCGACCGGACGCTCGAAGCAGGTCTCCAGCACCACGATCGTCTCCGTGCCGGTCACGCCGTCCACCGCGAAGATCCGGCGCAGCGTCGCCTGCAGCTCCTCGGTGGTCGCGGTGCGGACCTTCACCAGCAGCGAGGCCGCCCCGGCGACGATGTGCGCCTCCTGGATGCCGGGTATGGCCAGCAACGCCTCCCGGGTGGCGGGGTCGCCCATCCACACGCCGGCGTTGACCATGACGAACGCGCTCACGCCCCGGCCGACGGCGGCCGGGTCGATGTCCACCGTGGTACGGCGGATCACGCCCCGCTCGCGCAGCTTGCGGACCCGCTCGTGGGCGGCCCCCGGCGACAGGCCCACCGCCGCGCCCAGGGCCGCGTAGGACTGCGCCGCGTCCTCCTGGAGCGAGGCAAGCAGGGCGCGATCGACGTCGTCCACCATATGTCATTCTCCTAACACGGGCCTTGACCATACTACGTTCGGCAGGATTGGGTTCACGCCAGATGCGAGAGGAGACGGCCATGGTGGAGACCATTCCAGCGGAGTTCCAGGCCCTGGACGAGCGGTTCAGCGGCTGCGACGGCGACTTCGTGGTCGAACGGCTGCACACCGGCGCGCGCAAGAGCGAGGGGCCGGCGTACTTCCCGGCGGGGCGCTACCTCGTGTGGAGCGACATCCCCAACGACCGGCTGCTGCGCTGGGACGAGACCACCGGCGCGGTCGGCGTGTTCCGGCACGCGTCCGGCTACGCGAACGGCAACACCGTCGACCGGCAGGGGCGGCTGGTCACCTGCGAGCAGGGCAACCGGCGGGTCACCCGTACGGAGCACGACGGCACGCTCACCGTGCTGGCGGACCGGTACGACGGCAGGCGGCTCAACAGCCCCAACGACGTGGTGGTCCGCGCCGACGGGACCATCTGGTTCACCGACCCGATCTACGGCATCGCCGGGGACTACGAGGGCCACCGGGCCGAGAGCGAGCTCGGCGGCGACTGCTACGTCTTCCGCCTGGACCCGGCCACCGGCGACCTGCGCGTGGTGGCCGACGACTTCTGCCGCCCCAACGGGCTGGCCTTCTCCCCCGACGAGCGGCGGCTCTACATCGCCGACACCCGGCAGGAGCCCAGCCACATCCGCGTCTTCGACGTGACCGCCGACGGGCGCCTCCACGGCGGCGACATCTTCGCGACCTGCAACGCCGGCCGCTTCGACGGCGTCCGCGTGGACGCGGCGGGCCGGGTCTGGGCAGCGGCCTGGGACGGGGTGCACTGCTTCGCCACCGACGGCACCCTCCTCGGCAAACTGCTCCTGCCCGAACCCGCCGCCAACCTCACGTTCGGCGGCCCGAAGCTCAACCACCTGTTCATCACGGCCGGGGCCTCGGTCTACACGCTCCGGGTCACCTTCAACGGCGCCCACTACCCGCAGCCGGCCCCCGCCTGAGCCGGCGTGGTCAGCGCTGGGCGGCGTCCACCGCGGCCCGGACCTTGGCGGCGGCGGCCGGGGTGCCG
This sequence comes from Nucisporomicrobium flavum, assembly GCF_016464385.1. GTDB lineage: Bacteria > Actinomycetota > Actinomycetes > Mycobacteriales > Micromonosporaceae > Actinoplanes > Actinoplanes flavus_A. Next base: position 101,049 of record NZ_JADMLH010000006.1, read on the forward strand.
GCCGGGTCGTCGAAGGTGCCGTACGGGGCGCCGTACGCCGGGGTGTCCGGCTGGACCCGCCAGCTGTCGGCCAGCGTGCCGATGTCGACCGTGTCGTAGCCGATCGCGTCGAGGAAGCCGGTGACCGCCCGCTTGGCGTCGGCGTCGTCGCCGGCGATGGTCAGCGCGGTGCGGTCCGGTGCGCCGGCGGGGCGGGCGAGCGCGCCGAGGTGGCGGAAGTAGATGTTGTTGAAGACCTTGACCACCCGGGCGCCGGCGAGGTGCTTCTGCACCAGCTCGCTGCTCGGGGCCGTGGCGGCGGCGAGCTCGGGGAAGTGCCCGTCGCGCTGCGGGTAGTAGTTCGTGGTGTCGATGACCACCTTGCCGGCCAGCGGCTCGGCGGGCGCATCCCCGTACGCCTTGAACGGCACCGTCACCACCACGATGTCGCCGGCGGCCGCGGCGTCGGCGGGGCGGCCGGCGCGGGCGTGCGGGCCGAGCTCGCCGATCAGGTCCTGCAGGGTCTCGGGTCCGCGGGAGTTGCTCAGCACCACGTCCTGGCCGGCGGCGACCGCCAGCCGTGCCACGGTGCCGCCGATGTTCCCGCTGCCGATGAATCCGATCGTCGTCATACCCGCCGCCAACCCGCGATCGGCCGCGCCGATTCCGCCGGACTCGGCAGTGTCGCGCGCGCCACGTCGGCGACCCCCGGGCCACCTGCGAGAATGGCCGATCATGGGGTGGGTGTGGGCGGCCGGTGTCGTCGTGCTGCTCGGGGCCGGTTTCGCGGTCGCCGCGGTGCCACGGCTGCGGGCGTCGGCGCTGGAGCGGCGGACGGCGTGGTCGTCCGCACGGGCCGGGATCGCGACCGCCGGGGTGAGCCGGGACGCCTGCCCCGGGCGCGTCCCGGAGGCCGAGGCGCTGCTCACCCGGGCCGAAACGATCACTGCCGGCCGGGGCGGCGTGACGGCCGCCCGGGAGGCCACCGAGCTGGCGCGGCGCGCCGATCTGCTGTGGCGGGAGGCCGCGCATGGCTGACCGCCGGCTGCGCGAGGTGGCGCGCTGGGTGGCGCTGGCCGCCGCGATCGCCGCCCTCGTCGTCTTCGTGGTCGCGCAGCGGCAGAGCGTCGACGTCAGCTACGGGCGCTCGCCGTCGCCTCCGGCCGGGGTGACCGAGGGTGCCGCCGGGGAGCTGAGCGACGCCACCGTGCCGTCCGTCGAGCAGATGACCGCCCTGGTGCGCGCCGCCGAGGTGGTCCGGCTGCCCGGTTCGGTCGCGCGGTGGGACGAGCAGCGGGTACGCGCCGCGATGGGCGCCGAGCCGATGCGGATCCTGGTGGCGCCGCCGGGTCTCGACGAGGCCGAGCGCGACCGGGTACGCGACGTCAAGGACGCCACCATCCGCGTGATCGGCACCCAGGTGACCGGCGGGGCGTACCAGGCGACCGGGGACTCCCTCGACGACTGGCGCGCCGAGTTCGCCGCCGGTGACGTGACGAACCTGCTGATCACGCTGATCGCCGGGCTGCGGGAGCAACCGCCGCCGGCCGACGTCGACCGGCTGCGGTGGCGCGAGCCGACGGCGGCCGAGCTCGAGGTGGTGGCGGCGCGGCTGCGGCGTACCGGGCTCTACACCGCGCCGGGGGCCACGCTCACGCAGGTGCCCCGGCAGGAGGCGTTCCCCGGCGGCGACGCGCTGTACGTCGCGCTGCCCCGGCAGTCCCCGGAGGCGCCGCTGCTGCGCTACGGGCCGGCGCTCACCCGGCTGTTCCCGGGCCGGCCGATCGTCGAGCTGCACGGCGACTGGATCGAGTACCACGGCCCGGATGCCGGTGACTTCGCGGAGGTCACGGCGGCCGGGTTCTACGCGCAGTTCGGTGACCGGCTCGGCCGGTACGCGTACCCGCAGGCGACCGTGCTGGGCGCGTACCTGGGGCGGGTGACGGACGTGCGGTACGCGGGGCTGTTCGACCGGCCGCTGCCGTACCGTCCGGCCGACCCGCTGCGGGTGGCGCTTCCCGTGCTGCCGTGGCTCTTCGTCGCCTGCGCCGGGGTGTTCTTCGCGCTGTCGGTGCGGTCCCTGCTGCGCCCGCTGCGCCGGCCCCGCTCGCGGCCGGAGCCCGGCCTGCCCGCGCGCCTCGCCGGGCTGACCGCGCTGGCGGTGGAGATGTCGGCGCTCACCGACCGGCGCAGCGAGGCCGCGCTGACCCGGGGCATCACCGCGCTCACCGCGGCCCGGTCGGCGCTCGACGACGACCTGCCCGACGCGCACGTCCGCGATCTGCTCGCCGGCGCCGAGGCCGACCTGGACGAGGCCGGGCGGCTGCTGCCGTACCCGGGATATCGCCCGGCCGACTACCTGCGGGAGCGGCTCGCATGAGAAGGATCCGCCGGTTCCTGGCCACCCCGTTCGGCCTCGCCGTGCTCGCCTGCCTGGCGCTGGCCGGCTGGGCGCTGTGGTCCGGCGGCGTCCTGGACGGGCCGGTCGCCCGCGACGTGCGCACCTCGTCGGTGTACGCGGCACCCGGCACCGGCCTGGACGAGGCGGCCGCCGAGCGCGTCGTCGGTAACCGCCGGCTCGTCGTGCTGCTCCTCGAGCCGGGCGCGGACCTGCGGGAGGGCTGCGACCGGGTACGCCACGCCGCGGACGGCACGCTGGTGCTGGTCCTGGCCCGTGACGGCGACGAGTACGAGCGGTACGGCTGCGCGCTGCTGCCCGGGGTCGGCGACGAGAACTTCGGGCGCGCCTTCGTCGCCGAGACGACCATCAGCCGGGGCGTCGACCAGTTCCCCGACCGGCCGCTGGAGGCGCTGAAGGTCGTCGTGGTCAATTACGACACGCTCGTGCGCTCCGGCACGGTGCCCGACGGCTCCCGCACGATCAGCCCGTCGCTGCCGCGCTACCTGGTCGCCGCGGCGGCCGTGCTGGCGGTGCTGCTCGGCTCGGCCGTCGTCTTCGCGGCCGGGCGCCGGGCCGGGCGGCTGGCCGCGGACCGCCGCAGCCGGCTGGCCGAGGCCGGCGACGCCCGCACGGCGCTGAGCGCGGCGGCGGCCGTCCTGGCGCAGCAGATCATCGACCTCGACGCCCGCGGCCCCGGGTCCGGCGCCTACCAGCGTCGATATCGGCGCCTGGTGTCCGGCTGCGCGGCGGTCCTCGGCGAGCTCGCGGCCGCCGACGAGCGGACGGCCGCGAAACTCACCGAACGGGTGGAGGCCCTCATCGCCGAGGGCCGGCGGCTGGGCGCCCCCTGATCACAGCCCCGCGGTGTCGAGGCGTTCGAGCTGCTCCGGCGTCAGCTTGACGTCCAGCGCCGGGAGGGCGTCCTCGAACTGCTGCGGCGTACGCGGGCCGATCAGCGGCAGCACCCGGGGGCTGCCCTGGTGCAGCAGCCACGCCAGCACGAGCTGGTTCGGGGTCACGCCGGTCTCGGCGGCCACCTCGGCGAGCGCCGCGATGCGCGCGTCGGAGTCGGGGCCGGCGTACGCCTCCATCGCCCAGTGCCCGCCGCGCTTGGCCGCGTCGTCGTAGACCCCCTTGAGGATCGGCGAGTACGCCACCAGCGTCTGGTCGTCGTGCTCGCGCAGGTAGTCCAGCTGCTCGGCGCCGACGATCGACGCGCTGTCCACCCCACCGCGCGGGCGCAGGTACGTGTGCTGCTGCTGCACCGCCACGGGCAGCGGCCAGCCGTTGCGCTGGCACAGCTGCCGGATGCGCTCGAGCCGCCACGTCCGGACGTTCGACCAGCCCAGGTGGCGTACCTTGCCGGCGCGGACGAAGCCGGCCAGCGTCTCGAGGGTCTCCTCCAGCGGGGTGCTCCGGTCGTCCACGTGGATGTAGTAGAGGTCCACGTGGTCGGTGCCGAGCCGCCGCAGGCTGCCGTCGAGGGCGTCACGCAACGTCTGCGCGCCCGCCCCCGCGAAGGTGCGCCGGGCCAGGTCCCAGTTCGCCTCGCCGTCGGCGTCCCACAGCTCCGGCGAGTAGTGCGGCAGAGCGCTGCCCTTGGTCGCGAGGAAGACCCGCTCCCGCCGGCCGCCCGCGCGCATCCACCGGCCGAGCAGTTCCTCGCTCTCGCCGCCGCGGCTGCCCCGCCGGGCCCACCACTCGTAGCAGTCGGCGGTGTCGATGAAGGACCCGCCCACCTCGAGATAGCGGTCCAGGATCCGGACCGAGTCGGCCTCATTCGTCGCGTTACCCATCTGCATGGCGCCGAGGGCGAGCACGCTCACCTGCTCGCCGGTGCGCCCCAGTTCCATCGTCTGCACGCAGATGACGCTAGGACCTGGAGCGCGCTCCAGGTCAACACCTTCGTGCGATGCTCCAGCCATGGATCTGCTCTTCACCGGCGGCCCGATGTTCGGTACGGACGCGAGCGCGCTGCTCGTCCGCGACGGCCGCATCCTCGCCATCGGACACGACGACGTGCGCGAGCTGGCCGGGCCGCGTACCGAGGTGGTGGACCTGCGCGGGCGGCTGCTGCTGCCGGGCTTCCAGGACGCCCACGTGCACGCCGTGTTCGGCGGGCTGGAACTGGGCCTGTGCGACCTCAGCGGCACCACCGACGTCGCCGAGTACCTGCGCCGGGTGCGAGCGTACGCGGACGGGCACCCGCTCGAGGAGTGGATCGTCGGGGGCGGATGGTCGATGGAGAGCTTCCCGGGCGGCGTACCGGGCCGGGACCTGCTCGACCGGGTGGTGCCCGACCGGCCGGTGTTCCTCATGAACCGCGATCACCACGCCGCGTGGGTGAACAGCCGGGCCCTCGACCTGGCCGGCGTCACCGCCCGTACGCCCGATCCCGCCGACGGGCGCATCGACCGCGGGCCCGGCGGCGACCCGGTGGGCGGGCTGCAGGAGGGCGCGATGGCGCTGGTCGAGGCGCTGGTCCCGGCCGCCACCCCGGCCGACCGGCTGGCCGGGCTGCTGCGGGCGCAGCGGCTGCTGCACTCGCTGGGCGTGACCGCCTGGCAGGACGCGATGCTGTGCGCCACCAACGGCTATCCCGATGTCGCGGACGCCTACCTGACCGCCGCCACGGACGGTTCGCTGGTCTCCCCCGTCGTGGGAGCGCTGTGGTGGGACCGCGAGCGCGGCGCCGAGCAGATCCCGTCGCTCGTGGACGAACGTGAGCGGTTCACGGCCGGACCGCTGCGCAGCGGCACGGTCAAGTTCATGCTCGACGGCGTCGCCGAGAACTTCACGGCCGCGATGACGGCACCGTACCGCGACGCGTGCGGGCACCCGACGGACAACAGCGGGCTGTCCTTCATCGACCCCGCCGCCCTGCCCGGCTACGTCACCGAGCTGGACCGGCTCGGCTTCCAGGCGCACTTCCACGCGCTGGGTGACAGGGCGGTGCGCACGGCCCTCGACGCGGTCGCGGCCGCCCGGGCGGCCAACGGGCCGAGCGACACCCGTCCGCACCTCGCGCACCTGCAGGTCGTTCACCCGGATGACGTACGGCGGTTCCGCCCGCTGGGCGCGACCGCGAACGTGCAGGCGCTGTGGGCCGCGCACGAGCCGCAGATGGACGAGCTGACGATCCCGTTCCTCGACCCGGAGCTGGCCGGGCGGCAGTACCCGTTCGGGGACCTGCACCGCTCGGGCGCGCGCCTGGCCGCGGGCAGCGACTGGCCGGTGAGCAGCCCCGACCCGCTGCAGGCCGTGCACGTGGCGGTGAACCGGGTGCTGCCCGGCCAGGACCGGCCGGTGTTCCTGCCGGAGCAGCGGCTGGAGCTGGCGACGGCGCTGCGGGCGTACACGTCGGGGTCGGCGTACGTGAACCATCTCGACGACAGCGGCACGCTGAGCGCGGGCAGCCGCGCGGACCTGGTGGTGCTGGACCGGGACCCGGCGGCCGGGCCGCCGCAGGAGATCGCCGCGGCCCGGGTGGCGATCACCTACGTCGCCGGGGAGCGGGTCTACTCCTCGCGCGACGCGTGAGCGTGCCGCCCCGACCGGTCCTCGTCGTCGTCCTCGTCGGCCTCGTGGGCGTCCTGCGCCGGCTCGGCCTCCTCGACGATCTCCGCCACGACGGCCGGCTCCTCCTCGTGCGGGAGCTCGCCGACGACCTGCGGCTGGTCGACCCAGAGGGCGCGCAGCTGGGTCTGCATGAAGCCGGTCAGCCGGGCGCGGTACTCGCGGTCGAAGCGCTCCAGGGCCTCGATCTGCTGCTGCAGCGCCTCGCGCCGGGCGCCGAGGCTGCCGACCACGTCGTCGTAGCGCTGCTGGGCGGCCAGGCGCAACTGGTCGGCGTTGGCCTGGGCGTCGGCGGTGATCCGGCCCGCCTCGCCGCGCGCCTCGAGCACCACCTTGGCGGCGCTGCGCTGGGCCTCCTCGGCGCGCATCTGGGCGTCGCGGGCGGTCTGCTCCGCGGCGGCCCGGGCGTCGAGCAGCACCTGCTCGGCCTCACGCCGCACGTTGTGCGCGTGCATCTGGGCCTCGCGACTGATCTCCTCGGCCGCGGCGAGCGCCTCGGTGCGGATCTTGTCGGCCTCGTGCTGGGCCCGGGCCAGGTGCTCCTCGGCGGTGCGCTGCGCCATGGTTAGCACCTGCAGCGCCTGCGCGGACGGCACCCCCTGCCCGTTGGGGTTGATCAGGGCGTGTTCCGACGTGGCGCCTTCGGGGTGGGTCCCGTTGAACATGACCTTCACGCGATCCTTCATCCGATTGTCCGTCACCGAGACCTCCTAGAACGGCGGCATGCTACCAACGGCGACGACGCATCCGCGAGCCGCAGAGAGCAACCGTTCGATCACCCGGAGCAAGCTCCATTGCCGCCGGTGAATGCGGCCGCGACCATGGCGGGCAGGCCGCTCGCGGTGCTCGAATCGCCACTGCTCATGGCGGCGACGAGGACGCCACCGCAGACACAGAGCAGAATCACGCCCACGACGGCGAGCATCGCGATGGTGAAGGCCATGCCGGGGTACTTCTGCGGCGGGGCGCCGAGCGCGCCGCGCATGAAGGCCACCATCGGGGCGCGGTATTCCAGCTCGACGGTCTGGCCGGGGTGCACGGTGACACCCAGATCGGCGACACCCACCCGGGACGGCAGCAGGTACGGCACGTGCACGTGGACGTGGTGCTGACCGGCGGGCACCGGCACGACCGTACGGCCCCACGCGTTCCCGGCCGGGTGACCGTTGACCTCCACCACCGGCTTGAACAACCCCAGCAGGAAGGCGAGCGGGTTGTACTTGAGGGTGAGCGCGACGGCTCCCCCGCCCTGCGGCGGCGGTCCCCACTGCTGCTGCGGCTGCTGGGGCTGCTGGTGGTCGTACATGGAGTGGCTCCTAACCCGAATGACGGCGCGCCGCACGATACGGCTCACGGCGCCCGCCGCGGTCGCCGGGGTTCCGTTCAACGACGCCCATCTATTACTATCCGTGTCTTCGAGATAGCTCAGCGTGTCTTGATCCCGATCGTCCGCGATGGCAGGAGCAGGCATGACAGACACCCGGCAGGCCGGTGCGGCGCGTGCGTACCCGTTCAGCGACCCCGACCGCCTCGACCTCGACCCCCTCTACGCCCAGCTGCGCCGCGAGGAACCGGTGACCCGGGTCCGGCTGCCGTTCGGCGAGGAGGCCTGGCTGGCCACCCGCCTCCAGGACGTCAAGACCGTCCTCGGCGACCTGCGGTTCAGCCGCGCCGCCGCGGTGGGGCGCGACGAGCCGCGGACCACGCCCCGGCAGATCGGCACCGGCATCCTGTCGATGGACCCGCCGGACCACAGCCGGCTGCGCCGCCTGGTCGCCAAGGCGTTCACCGCCCGCCGGGTGGAACAGCTGCGCCCGGGCACCACCGACATCGCGAACGAGCTGATCGACGCCATGGTCGCGGCGGGACCGCCGGCCGACCTGGTGGAGGCCTTCTCCACCCCGCTGCCGGTACGCGTGATCTGCCGGCTGCTGGGCGTACCGCCCGAGGACCAGCACCTGTTCCGGACGTGGTCCGAGGCGATCGTGTCCACCACGTCGCTGACGCCGGAGCGGATCGGCGAGTACATGGCGAGCCTGCACGCGTACATGGCGGGGCTGATCGCGCAGCGGCGCACGACGCCGACCGACGACCTGATCGGTGCGCTGGTGCTGGCCCGCGACAACGAGGACCGGCTGAGCGAGCAGGAGATGGTGGAGCTGGCCGCCGGGCTGCTGGCGGCCGGGCACGAGACCACGGTCACCCAGATCTCCAACTTCATGTACGTGCTGCTGACCCACCCGGCGAAGCTGGCGGAGCTGCGCCAGGACCCGGAGCGCATCCCGGGCGCCGTGGAGGAGCTGCTGCGATACGTGCCGCTGGGGGCCGCCGCTGCGTTCGCCCGCTACGCCACCGAGGACCTCGAGCTGGGCGGTGTGCGGATCCGCGCCGGCGAGCCGGTGATCCCGGCGCTGTCCGCGGCCAACCGGGACGCGTCGGTGTTCGGCGAGGCGGACGACCTGGACTTCACCCGGGAGGCGAACCCGCACGTCGGCTTCGGCCACGGCGTGCACCACTGCCTGGGCGCGCAACTGGCCCGGATGGAGCTGCAGGTGGCACTGCGGACGCTGCTCGGCCGGCTGCCGGAGCTGCGGCTGGCGGTGGACGAGAAGGATCTGCCGTGGAAGACCGGCCTGCTGGTCCGCGGCCTGCGCGAACTGCCCGTCGTCTGGTGACACACCGGCCCGGGATGCCTCCCGTCATCCGGTGACACACCGGCCCGGGAGCTGGACGGCTCCCGGGCCGGCTTGCGGTCAGCGGATCGTGACCAGCTCCCGCAGCGGGACCCGGCTCGCGCCGGCGGTCGCGCTGAGGCTCTTCGCCGCGGCGGCCGTGGGGTCCGGCGCCGGGACGGGCTCGCACTGCTTGTCGGACCGGTTACCAGGCACCCGGGTCGGCAGCGCGCCGGTGTCCAGGTACGCGGCGATGGTGTCGTCGGTGCAGGCGACCCCGTTGAGCGAGCCGGCGTGCGTGGTGCCGCCGACGCCCTCGAGGAGCACCGAGCGCGGGAAGCGCTTGCGGACCTCGAGGCTGCCCGAGTACGGCGTGGCGGCGTCCTTGGTCTCGCTGATCAGCAGGATCGGCGGGACCTTCTTGCCGTTGACCGTGACGGGCTTGCCCGGCTTGGCGCCCCAGTTCAGGCAGGGCGCGTTGTACCAGGCGTTGTTCCAGGTGATGAACGGCGCCTTCGCGTACGTGCGCCAGTTGTCACGCTTCCACTTGGCCCAGCTCTGCGGCCACTTGACGTCGCTGCACTGGGTCGCGAGGTACATGGCGTAGTTGTTGTCGGCGCCGGGCTCGCCCGGGGCGGCGTACTGCGCCTCGAGCGGCTTGGAGTCGCCGTCGTTGACCCACGCCGCGAACGCCTCGGCCACGTCCTGCCAGCCGAACACGTAGTAGCCCGCGGACACGAAGATGTCGTTCCACTCGTCCGGGCCGATGATGCCGCCGGCCGGCTTCTTGCGCAGCTGCTGCAGGGTCGCGTAGTACTTCTTCTTCACGACCTTGGCAGTGGTGCCGAGGTGGTACACGGAGTCGTACTTGGCCACCCACGCGAAGTAGATGTCCATGTTCTTGTCGAACGCCACGTCCTGGTCGAGGTTGGCCGCGTACCAGACGCGCCGCGGGTCGACGTTGCCGTCGAACACCATGCGGCGCACCTTGTCGGGGTGCAGCGTCGCGTAGACCTGGCCGAGGTACGTCCCGTACGAGAAGCCGTAGTAGTTGATCTGCTTGGCGCCGAGCGCCTTGCGGATGCTCTCCATGTCGGCGACGGAGTCGGTGGTCTTGACGTGGTCGAGCAGCGCGCCGCCCGCCCGGTCACAGGCCTTCGCGTAACCCTTGGCCTTGGCCAGCCACGTCTTCTCCAGCGACCTCGTGACCGGCACGTAGTACGGCCGGTTGTAGCCGAAGTACTCGACGTCGCAGCTCAGCGACGGCTGGCTGGAGCCGACGCCGCGCGGGTCGAAGCCGATCCAGTCGTACTTCGTGCCGACGTCGCCGGGCACGTACTCGCCGAGCACCGACAGGGTCAGGCCGGAGCCGCCCGGGCCACCCGGGTTGGTCAGCATGACGCCCTGGTAGTCGGCCGAGGTGTGCTTGATCCGCGAGACGGCAATCTTGATCTTGGTGCCGCCCGGCTTCGCGTAGTCGAGGGGCACGGTCAGCAGGCCGCACTGCGCGCCCCGCGCCTTCAGCCCCGCGCTGGCGCACTCGCCCCAGGAGATGGGCGGCGGGGTGTAGCCGGCACCGGAACCGCTCTGGGCCTGCGCGGTGGACGGGATCACGCCGCCACCGATCGCGAGCCCGACCGCGGCGGCAACGGTGGCCGCCAGAACTCTTCTCATTCCTTGCCTCCACTCGGCCGCCGGCCTCCACACGAGACCAGCGGCTGATGGAGCCTAAACAACCCGGCATGGGAGGGCGCCACCCTCCGAACAGGCCGAAAACCGGACGCCCCGCGGCCGAGGGCGCTACTTCGCGCGCGCCTTGCGAGTCACCTTCGCGTTGGCCTTCTGGATGGCCTCGACCAGCTCGGACTTCTTCATCTTGCTGCGGCCGCCGATGTCGAGCTTCTTGGCCAGGTCCCGCAGGTGCTCCTTGCTGGCGTTCGCGTCGACCCCGCCGGCCGTCTTCGCCTTGGTGTCGCGGCCACCGGCGGCCTTCTTGTCGCTGGGGCCCTTCTTCGCCTTGGGCTCCCAGTGGTCGCCGACCTTCTCGAACGAGTGCTTCACCGCGGCGAGCGCCGTGCGGTGGGCGCGTTCGCCCTCGCCGTACTCCTCGACCGCGGAGTCGTGGGCCTTCACGTACGTGTTCTGGGCCTTCTTCGGCGACCGCTTCAGGGTGCCGGGCATGTCCTTGCGCGCTGGCATGTGAACCTCCGGACGACGATCGGATGTCGTGATCGACGTGCCCGGGCCGCGGCAGCTTCAAACGGCGCCGGCATCAGCGCTGGTAGACGTCGGGGATGTCGTCGCGGTCGCTGTCGACCTGCTCCTCGGCGCAGATCCTGCGGTACGTCCGGTTGCGCAGGCGCAGGACGACCGCGGCGAGCAGGGCCGCGAGCAACGAGCCGGTCAGCACCGCCACCTTCACGTGGTCCTCGCCCTCGCTGCCGACCCCGAACGCGAGCTCGCCGATCAGCAGGGAGACGGTGAACCCGATCCCGCCGAGCACGGCCAGCCCGACGACGTCGATCCAGGCCAGTCCGGCGTCGAGCCGGGCCCGGGTGAAGCGGGCCGTGAGCCAGGTGGCCAGCGTGATCCCGATCGGCTTGCCGACCACCAGCCCGGCCACCACGCCGAGGGCCACCGGGTCGCTGAGCGCGGACGCCAGGCCGCTCGCGCCGCCGATCGCGACGCCGGCCGACATCAGCGCGAAGACGGGGACCGCCAGCCCGGCGGAGATCGGCCGGAACCGGTGCTCGAAGTGCTCGGCCAGGCCGGGACCCTCGCCGGGGCTGCGGCGCACCACCGGCACCGCGAAGCCGAGCAGCACCCCGGCGACGGTGGCGTGCACCCCGGACGCGTGCACGAGCGTCCAGGCGGCGAAGGCCAGCGGCAGCAGCAGCCACCAGGACCGCACCCGCCGCTGCACGAGCACGGTGAACAGGGCGAGGGGGATCAGGGCCGCCAGCAGCGGGAGCACCGCCAGGCCGGAGGTGTAGAACACCGCGATGATGATGATCGCCAGCAGGTCGTCGACCACCGCCAGGGTCAGCAGGAACGTCCGCAGCGCCGCGGGCAGGAAGCGCCCGACGACGGCGAGCACGGCGAGGGCGAACGCGATGTCGGTGGCGGTCGGGATCGCCCAGCCGCGGACGGCACCGCCCCAGTTGACCGCCGTGTAGATCAGCGCGGGCACGATGACGCCGCCCACCGCGGCGGCGACGGGGACCGCCGCGCGGCGCGGGTCGCGCAGGTCGCCGGCGACGAACTCGCGCTTGAGCTCCAGCCCGGCGACGAAGAAGAAGATCGCCAGCAGCCCGTCGGCCGCCCAGGTCGCGAGCGACAGGTCGAGGTGCAGCGCGGACGGGCCCAGCTTGACGCCGCGCAGTGCCTCGTAGCTGTCACCCCACGGCGAGTTGGCCCAGACCAGGGCGATGACGGCGCCGGCGAGCAGGAGCAGCCCGCCGATGGTCTCCTTGCGCAGGACGTCGGCGATGCGGCGAGCCTCGGGCCACGAGCCGCGGCCGAGGACGGCCGGGGTCCGTGAGGGCTCGTTCGGGTTCTGCTGGGGGCCGGCGGCCATGGGAGCTCCGTTTCCGGGGTCGGTCGACTCATCTGCCGACCAGACTTCCCGGCGCACCGCAGCCATCCTATCCACGCGTACGCGGACCGGACCGGCAAGCAGCACCGTGTCGTCCACCGTGGGGCAGTCCGCTGTGTGCCCACAGTCACCCCGTCGTCCGGATTGGGCGGCGGCCGCACGTCGTTGTGCTCTCAGCGGTCGCGATGACCGATCGCCGGCGCGCCATCCGGTCACCCCGGCGGCGCCGAATCCCATCCAGAACTGCCGCGAGGCGAGATCCGCACGCGGAAGGAGAGCTTCTGATGCAGCCCGTTCCCGACGAGGTCCTGCGCGCCGAGGCGCTGTTCGCCTCGCACCTGCAGGCCTCCGACCCGATGAGTACCGAGATCGTGGACGACACCGTCGCCACCGTGCTCCGATGCGACGGTCCGGGCGAGTGCGCCGCGCGGATGGCGTACGAGTTCGGCGAGCACCCGGACACCGCCGTACGGCGCATGCGCTGGGCCCGCCGCACCGTCCGGAGGCTCGAACCGTCCGACAGCGGGTAGCTCCGCTCACCGGCGCTGGGACCGCAGCGCGCGGGCCAGGCGGCGGACGGCCTCGTCCATGAGGCCGGGTGCGGCGGCCGCGTACGTGAGCCGCAGGTGCGGCGCCGGGGGTTCGCCCGCGTACCAGGGCCGGCCGGGGAAGACGATCACACCTTCCGCGGCGGCCGCGGCGGCGAGGGCCACGTCGTCCGTACCGTCCGGCAGCGGGCACCACAGGTGCAGGCCGCCGCGCGGGACCGGACGCGGAACCAGCTCCGGCAGATGCCGGTGCAGCGCCGCGAGCAGCGCCTCCCGCCGGGCCCGCAGCGCCGTACGCAGTCCCCGCCGATGCCGCGACCAGGCCGGCGCGGTGACCAGCTCCAGGGTGGCCTGCTGCAGCGGGCCCGCCACGAAGAAGTCGTCGAGCAGGCGGGCCGCGCGCAGCCGGGCGCCGGCCGGTCCGCGGGCCCCGATCGCAGCGACGCGCAGGCTGGGCGCCGCGGACTTGGTGAGCGACCGCAGGTGCACGACGTGCCCGTCGGGGTCGTCGGCGGCGAGCGGGGGCGGGGCCTCGCCGTCGACGGTGAGGTCCCGGGCGTAGTCGTCCTCGATCAGAAACGCGCCGGCGTCTCGGACGGCGGCGGCCACCGCGGGCCGGCGGCCGGTCGCGAGCGTCGCGCCGGTCGGGTTGGCGTGCAGCGGCTGGCAGTAGAAGAGCCGCGCGCCGGTACGGGCGAACGCCGCCGCGAGCTGGCCGGGCAGCACCCCGTCGGCGTCGGCCGGGACGGGCACCACCCGCAGCCCGGCCGCCCGCGCCGCGGCGAGCGCCCCCAGGTACGTCGGTGACTCGACGAGCACCGTGTCGCCGGGGGCGGCGAGGGCCCGCAGCGCCGACGACAGCGCCGCCTGCCCGCCGGGGCAGATCACGAAGTCCTCGGCGCGCAGGCCGCCCCCGGCCTCGCGGGCGAACCAGGCCCGCAGGTCCTCGCGCCCCTCGGCGGGCCCGCGGTGCCACGACGCGGGCTGCCGCGCGGCCCGGGCCAGCGCCGCACCGAGCGCCGCCGAGGGCTGCAGGTCGGCATCGAGGTAGCCGCCGGAGAGGGCGATGGCACCCGGCCGCGGCAGGGCGAGGAGCGCCTGCATGTCCTCCTCCCCCGGCAGGCGCGGCCCGAGCGCCACGGTCTGCCAGGACAGGTCGGCCGCGCGGGCCTGGTCGGGCCGGGGCGCCACGAACGTGCCCTTGCCGGGTCGCGCCTCGATCAGGCCCTGCGCGGCGAGTTGCCGTACCGCCTCGGCCACGGTGACCGGGGAGGCGTGGTGCCGGGCGGTCAGCTCACGCATCGACGGCAGCCGCGAGCCGGGTTCGGCGGCGGCGGCGAGGGACCTCAGATCTTGGATAACACGATCCGTGGCGCTACCGTTGTCCATGATGAGGAAGAGTAGCGCTACTGCCTCCGGGGCGATAACGGCCGGGGCGCTCGGAGTGCTGGCGTTCAGCATGTCGCTGCCGGCCACCCGGGTCGCCGTGCACGATCTGGACCCGTGGTTCGTGGCCTTCGGCCGGGCCGTCGGGGCGGCGCTGCTCGCGGCGGCGTACCTGGGCGCCACGAACGCGCCGCGACCCAGCCGGAGCCAGTGGCGGCGGCTGGCGGTCGTCGCGCTCGGCGTCGTCGCCGGTTTCCCGCTGTTCACGTCGCTGGCGCTGCACACGCAGACGTCGGCGCACGGCGCGATCGTCGTGGCCGTGCTGCCCGCGATGACGGCGATGTTCGCGGTGCTGCGCGGCGGTGAGCGGCCGCCCGCGCTGTTCTGGGTGGCGAGCCTCGGCGGACTCGTGGCGGTGCTCGCCTTCCTGATCGTCAGCGGCGGCGTGCGCGGCGGCCGGTCGGTCGCGGACCTCTATCTGGTCACGGCGGTGCTGCTCTGCGCGCTCGGGTACGCCGAGGGCGGCTCGCTCGCCCGCGACCTGGGCGGCGCCCGGACGATCTGCTGGGCGCTGCTGCTCTCCCTGCCGGTCACCGTCCCGATCACGCTGGTGGCGGCGGTGGCCCATCCGCCCCGGGCCGGCGCCCCGGCGTGGACGGCGTACGGGTATCTGACCGTGGTCTCGATGTTCCTGGGCTTCTTCGCCTGGTACGCGGGACTGGCCCGGGGCGGGATCGCGCGGGTGGGACAGCTCCAGCTCGCCCAGCCGGTGCTCACGCTGCTGTGGTCGGCGCTCCTGCTCGGCGAGACGGTGACGCCGGCCGCGCTCGGCGTGGCGCTGATCGTGCTGGTCTGCGTGGTGCTGACCCAGCGCAGCCGCACCGCGGGGGTGAATCGGCGTTTTGCGGCGGTTGGCGGGGGAATGCCACGGGCGTGCGACTCCGATGGTTCCTCGCAGCGCTGCTCACGGGCGCTCTGACCGGCTGCACGACGGCTGACGGCACCAGCCCGGCACCGCCGCCGGCATCCCCCACCGCGCAGGCGAAAGCTCCGCAAGGAAAGAGCCAGGAGCCGGAGACAACGCCGGCCGCCCAGGCGGCGGCCACGCCGGCTGTCCTCATCGGCGCCGGCGACATCGCGAGCTGCGACGGCACCGGGGACAGCAGGACCCTCGCCGTCCTGCGGCGCTTCCCCGGCACGGTCTTCACGCTGGGGGACAACGCATACCCGGACGGGAGCCGGTCGAACTTCGCGAAGTGTTACGGGCCGTCGTGGGGCCGGGTGAAGACGCGGACCCGGCCCGTCGTGGGCAACCACGAGTACCACAGCAGCCGGACCGCGACGCCGTACTTCGACTACTTCGGCGCCGCCGCCGGGCCGCGGGGCAAGGGCTATTACTCGTACGAGGCCGGCGCCTGGCACGTGGTCGTGCTCAACACCACCTGTTCGTCGGTTCCCGGCGGGTGCGGACGCGGCTCGGCGCAGGAGCGCTGGCTGCGGGCCGACCTCGCCGCGCACAAGACGGCGTGCACGGTCGCGATGGTGCACCACCCGTTGTTCACGTCCGCCGCCACCCATCCCCCGGCCACCGAGACCCGCCCCCTGGTCCAGGCCCTGTACGACGCCCGCGTGGAACTGCTGCTGGCGGGCCACAACCACGTGTACGAGCGGTTCGCCCCGCAGACCCCGGGCGGCCGCCGCGACACCGCGCGCGGGATCCGGGAGTTCGTGGTGGGCACCGGCGGCGCGGCGCTGTACCCGTTCGGCAAGACAGCGGCCAACAGCGAGCGCCGCGACCACAAGACGTTCGGCGTGCTGCGGCTGACCCTGCGCCCGGGCTGGTACCGCTGGGACTTCCTGCACGCGGCCGGCGGCTCGTTCACGGATTCCGGCACCGGAACCTGCCACTGAGCCAGGTGGGCGACACGCAGTGACCCGCGCGAGGGCGAAACAGTTCTGACATCTCGTTGTCATGGGAGCGCTCCCATGTAACGATGAGCGTCACTGCACCGCCACCCCTCGTGAGGAGCGCGATCGTGCGTGCCCTGCTCGCCGGCCTGGCCGCCGCCACCATGGTCGCGGCCGGATTCGCGGCCGCCCCGGAACCCCGCACCGCTGCGGCGGCCGTCCTGCCGTACCAGGACCCCACCCTGCCGGTCGCCCAGCGCGTCACCGACCTGCTGGGCCGGATGACGCTCGACGACAAGGTCGGCCAGATGGTCCAGGCCGAACGCGCGGTGGTCTCGCCCGGTGACCTGACCACGTACCGGCTGGGCTCGGTGCTCTCCGGCGGCGGCTCCGCGCCCACGCCGAACAGCGCGGCCGGCTGGGCCGACCTCTACGACTCGCTGCAGCGCGGCGCGCTCGCCACGCCCCTGCAGATCCCGATGATCTACGGGATCGACGCGGTGCACGGCAACAACAATGTGGCCGGCGCGACGATCTTCCCGCACAACATCGGCCTCGGCGCGACCCGCGACCCCGAGCTCGTCGAGCGCATCGGCCGGGCCACCGCCGAGGAGGTCACCGGCGCCGGGCAGGACTGGACCTTCGCGCCCTGCGTGTGCGTGGCCCGCAACGACCGCTGGGGCCGCACGTACGAGTCGTACGGCGAGAAGCCCGACCTCGTCTCCTCGATGACCACCGTGATCGACGGCCTGCAGGGCGACCGGCTCGACGGGCCGGCGTCCGTGCTGGCCACCGCCAAGCACTACGTCGGCGACGGCGGCACCACCAACGGCGTCGACCAGGGCGACACCCAGCTCAGCGAGGCCGAGCTGCGCGCGATCCACCTGCCGCCGTTCGCCGAGGCGGTCCGGCGCGGCGTCGGCTCGATCATGATCTCGTTCTCCAGCTTCAACGGCGCCAAGCTGCACGGCCACAAGTACCTGATCACCGACGTGCTCAAGGGCGAGCTCGGGTTCACCGGTTTCACCGTCTCCGACTGGGCGGCGGTCGACCAGCTCGACGGGCGTACCGGCTTCACCCAGGCCGAGGTGGTCACCGCGGTCAACGCCGGGCTCGACATGCTCATGGTGCCGGTCGACTGGAAGACGTTCGTCGGCTACCTGCGCGCGGCCGTGCAGTCCGGCCAGATCCCGACGTCGCGCATCGACGACGCGAACCGCCGGATCCTCACGAAGAAGTTCGAGCTGGGGCTCTTCGAGCATCCGTACGCCGACCGCACGTACGCCTCGACGATCGGCAGCGCCGCGCACCGCACCCTGGCCCGGCAGGCCGTCCGCGAGTCCCAGGTGCTGCTGAAGAACCAGGGCGGCGTGCTGCCGCTGGCCAAGGCGGGCGGGAAGCTGTTCGTGGCCGGCAAGAGCGCGGACGACCTGGGCAACCAGAGCGGCGGCTGGACGCTGACCTGGCAGGGCGCGAGCGGCAACACGATCACCGGCACGTCGATCCTGCAGGGCATCCGCTCGGCCGTCGGCTCGCAGTCCACGGTCACCTACAGCCGCGACGGCTCGGGCATCGACGGCACGTACCGGGCGGCGATCGCGGTGGTCGGCGAGACGCCGTACGCCGAGGGCCAGGGCGACCGGACCGGCTCGCTGGGGCTCGACAGCACCGACCTCGCCACGCTGTCGCGGCTGCGCGCCTCGGGCGTACCCGTGATCGTGGTCCTGGTCTCCGGACGCCCGCTGGACATCGCCTCGGAGCTGGGGAACTGGAACGCGCTGCTGGCAGCGTGGCTGCCGGGCAGCGAGGGCGCCGGGGTGTCCGATGTGCTCTTCGGCGACTACGCGCCCACCGGCAAGCTGCCGATGACGTGGATGCAGTCGGCGAGCCAGCAGCCGCTCAACGACGGGGACGGCAAGACGCCGCTGTTCGCGTACGGGTACGGGCTGACCTACGACGGCACCACCCCGCCGCCGCCCCCGCCGACCGGCACCGGCTCCTGCCGCGTCTCCTACGCGACCGACGACTGGAGCACCGGCTTCACCGCCAACGTCTCGGTCACCAACACCGGCACCACCGCGCTGAACCCCTGGTCCCTGCAGTGGACCTACAGCGGCGGCCAGAAGGTGACGCAGTCGTGGTCGGCGCGGGTCACGCAGTCCGGCACCGCCGTCACCGCGGTCGGTGAGACCTGGAACGCCTCGCTGGCGCCGGGCGCGACCACCACCTTCGGCTTCAGCGGAAGCCTCACCGGCAGCAACCCCCGTCCCGCTTCCTTCTCCCTCAACGGCCTCGCCTGCCAGGCGAGCTGACCCCCACGGAAAACGGAGTCCGCATGGTCCGCAAGAAACTCGCCGCCATCCTCTCGGCCGCCGCTCTGGTGGCCGGCGGCCTGGCCGTGACCGCGTCGTCCGCCTCGGCGGCCGGCACGGGCACCGGCTACCTGCACACCGACGGCAACAAGATCGTCGACAGCACCGGTACGACGGTCCGCATCACGGGCATCAACTGGTTCGGCATGGAGACCGACAACAAGACCTTCCACGGTCTGTGGTCGAGCAACCCGTGGCGCTCGCAGCTCGACACCATGGCCCGGCTCGGCTACAACACGCTGCGCGTCCCCTTCTCCGACGACGCGCTCAAGGCGGGTGCCACCGCGACCGGCATCAACGACTTCACCAACCCCGACCTGGTCGGCCTGTCGCCCCTGCAGATCCTCGACAAGGTCATCGCGTACGCCGGCAGCAAGGGCATGCGCATCATCCTCGACCGGCACCGCCCGACCGCCGCCGGCCAGACCGCGCTCTGGTACACCTCGGGCGTGCCCGAGTCGACCTGGATCAGCAACTGGCAGATGCTCGCCCGCCGGTACGCCGGCAACACCACGGTGATCGGCGCTGACCTGCACAACGAGCCGCACGCGGAGGGCACCAACCCGGCCGCCACCGGCTCCTGCTGGGGCTGCGGCGACACGGCCCGCGACTGGCGGCTCGCGGCCGAGCGCGCCGGCAACGCGATCCTCTCGGTGCAGCCGAACTGGCTGATCTTCGTGGAGGGCGTCAGCTGCCCCAGCGGCGGGCTGTCGAACGTCTGGGACAACGACACCAGCAACGACGAGGACTGCGGCTGGTGGGGCGGCAACCTCTCCAAGGCCGGCCAGTTCCCGGTACGCCTCAACGTGGCCAACCGGCTCGTCTACAGCCCGCACGAGTACGCCACCTCGGTGTACCGGCAGGCCTGGTTCGACGACCCGTCGTTCCCGAACAATCTCCCGGGCATCTGGGACCACTACTGGGGCTACCTCTACAAGCAGAACATCGCCCCGATCATGATAGGCGAGTTCGGCAGCACCCTGCAGAACCCCGAGGACAAGGTGTGGCTCGAGAAGCTGATGGCGTACACGGGCACGGGCGTCAACGGCATGTCGTTCACGTACTGGTCGTGGAACCCGAACTCGGGTGACACCGGCGGCATCGCGCTCGACGACTGGACGAACATCAACACGGCCAAGCAGGCGATCCTGCAGCCGTACCTCATCGCGCCGGTGGGTGGCGGCACCAGCACCCCGCCGTCCGGTGACCCGTCCACGCCGCCGGTGCCCACGGGCGGGTGCACGGCGACGTACAAGCAGGACAACTCCTGGCAGGGTGGCTTCCAGGGCTCGCTGACGGTGAAGAACACCGGCACCGCGGCGGCCAACCCGTGGTCGGTCACCTGGACCTGGCCGTCCGGCGTGACGCTGGGCAGCGGCTGGAACGCGACGGTCACCCAGTCCGGCACCACGGTCACGGCGGTGGGCCCGGGGCACGCCCCGTCGCTGGCCGCCGGGGCGTCGGTGACGATCGGCTTCACCGCCAACGGCACGGCCAGCCCGCCGGCGTCGGTCAAGCTCGGCTCGGCCGTCTGCTCCTGATCCGACCCGCGGTGTGCCCCTCCATCGGTTGCGGAGGGGCACACCGCGGCACCGCGCCCCGGGGGCGGCGCCCGGCCGCCGCAGCGGGACCCCCCCCCCCACCCCTGCAGGTCGTCGGAGACCCCGGCCAGTTCCCCGGCGGCGCGCCGGGACTCGGTGACCGACTCGGTGGTGGCCCGGGCCAGCTCCGCCACGCTGCCGATGTTCGCAGCGATCTGGCTGGAGCCCGAGGCCGCCTCGGTGACGCTGCGGTTCATCTCGTGGGTGGTCGCCGTCTGCTGCTCCACCGCCGAGGCGATCGTGGTCTGGTAGTCGTTGATCCGGGCGATCACCTCGGCGACCTCCTGGATCGCGCTGATCGCACCGGTCGTGTCGGCCTGGATGGCCTCGACCCGGCGGGAGATGTCCTCGGTGGCGCGGGCGGTCTCCTGCGACAGTTCCTTGACCTCACCGGCGACGACGGCGAAGCCCTTGCCGGACTCACCGGCGCGGGCGGCCTCGATGGTGGCGTTGAGGGCCAGCAGGTTCGTCTGCCCGGCGATCGCGGTGATCGAGCGTACGACGTCGCCGATCCGCTCGCTGGACTGCCCGAGCCGGGCGAGCGTGCCGGCCGTCGTCTCCACCGCGGTGACCGCCCGGGCGGCCACGGTCGCGGCCTCATGGGCGTTGTGGGAGATCTCCCGGATCGAGGAGCCCATCTGCTCGGCGCCGGCCGCGACGGTGCCGACGTTGCGGGAGACCTCGTCGGCGGCGGAGGACACGACCCCGGCCTGGACCGAGGATTCCTCCGCGCCACCCTCGATGTCCGCCGACAGGCTGACGACCCGGGTGCTGGCGGACGCGAGCCGCTCGACGCTGCGGGCGACGCCGGTCATGACCCCGCCGACGGCATCGAGCGCGGTGTTCAGCGACCGGCTCATACCGGCGATCTCGTCCCGGCCGGTGACCCGCACCCTCCGGGTCAGGTCGCCCTCGGCCACGGACCGCAGGACGTCACCGGCCTGGCCGATGGGGCGGGTGATGCTGCGGGTCGTCCACCACGCCACGCCGACCGCGATGGCGATGGCCGCCGCGCACAGCAGCAGCATGACCGTCAGGAAGCCCTGCGCGATGCCGCGGGTGTCACGGGTCTTGGCCTGGTTCATCGACTCCTCGAGGTCGATGAAGACGTTGACCACCCGGAGCCATTCGACGAAGGAGGCGCGGGCCTGGCCGGTCAGCACGCTCAGCGCGCCCTTGAGGTCACCGGCCTGCCGCCGGGCGATGATCTGGTCGATCATCGGCAGCGTCGCCGCCTGAACCTTCTTGATGTCGGCGAGGGCCGCCCGTTCCTGGCCGGTGACGCTCGCGCCGGGGCCGAACATGGCGTCCATCTTGGTGGCGGACTCGTCGTACCGCGTGGTCAGCACCCGGATCAGGTCGATCTCCGTCTGCACCTGGGCGCCGGTCTCGGCCAGCACGATGTCCCGTACGGCGATGGCCCGGTCGTGCACACTGCCCCGGAAGTTGATCGCGTACCGCTGCTTCACCGCATTGAGGTCGTTGATGACCGTGAGGTTGGCATTGATCCTGCGGACCTCGACGATTCCCACCGACACGAGCACGACCATGCTGAGTACGACCACCAGGAAACCGGCGCCCAGGCGGCGACCGACGGTGAAACCCGAAAAGCTCACGAATGTACCCCCGCAGACTCGCGATCCCGATCGACGTGATCGTCGCCCGTATGGTCGGCCGGGGAGGTCGACTTCCGAGATTTTCTGCAGCGGGAGCCGCGGGTCCGCGCCGTTTCCGGGCGGCCGCGTTCCGGGGACGGCCCCCGTCAGCCTTCGGCGAAGAACCGGTCGGCGAACGCCTCCCACTGCGCCAGGAAGTCGATCTCCGGGTCGCGCAGCCAGTTGAGCTGCAGGCCGTCGAGGAACGCGAGCAGTTCCACCGCCGCTCCACCGGGCCACGGATGCCAGGCGAACATCTCGCGCTCGAGCCGGTCCCGGCTGGTCCGCAGGCGCCGCCGGAAATAGTCGTGCGCCGGGTGCGCCGGGTCCAGCGCCTCCGCGCTGAGCACCGTGTAGAGCTTGACGACCGACTCCTGTCCGAGGTTGCGGCGCACCAGGCGGGTCAGCGCGGCCCGGGCCGTCGCCGCGTCCGGCGCCGGGTCCGCGTCCCCCATGACGGCGGCGATGTCGAGCTCGTCGCGGCGTTCCAGCACGCCGACGAGCACGTGCTCCTTGGACGGGAAGTGGTGCAGCAGCCCCGCCTTCGTCATGCCGCACGCCGCGGCGAACGCACCCAGCGAGACCCCGTTGAAGCCGGACACGGCGATCAGCTCGGTCGCGGCGGCGAGGATCTCCTCGCGGCGCTCGGCAGGCGGGAGGCGGCGGCGTCCGGACGCGGTCACGTTTCCCTCCAGGGGTTGCCTCGGCGGTGCCGCCCAGCCTAACCTACCTACCAATTGGTAGGTAACGTACCCGGGAGACCCATGACTGCCAGCGCCTTCTCCGCCGCCGTCGCCGCTGTCCGCGCCGGCGCCTCGCCCGACACGGCCGCCGAGGACCTGCTCGAGCAGCTCACCCCCGAGGAGCGGCTCGGCCTGCTCGACGGCGACCTGCCGTTCTGGGACGCCATGGCCGACATGCTCGGCAACGGCTACAACCGCACGCCGTACCCGATGGGGCGCGTCGACCGCCTGGGCATCCCCGGGCTGCTGTTCTCCGACGGCCCGCGCGGCGTGGTGATGGGCGCCTCCACGGCCTTCCCGGTCTCCATGGCCCGCGGCGCGACGTGGGACCTCACCCTGGAGGAGCGGGTCGGCACGGCGATCGGCCGGGAGATGCGCGCGCAGGGCGCCAACTTCTTCGGCGGCGTCTGCATCAACCTGCCCCGGCACCCCGCTTGGGGCCGCGCCCAGGAGACGTACGGCGAGGACCCCCTGCTGCTCGGCGAGTTCGGTGCGGCGCTGACCCGGTCGGTGCAGCGGCACGCGATGGCGGTGGCGAAGCACTACGCGCTCAACTCCATGGAGAACGCGCGCTTCACCGTGGACGTGACCGCCGACGACGCCACGCTGCACGAGGTGTACCTGGCGCACTTCCGCCGGGTCGTGGACGAGGGCGTGGCCGGCATCATGACGGCGTACAACTCGGTCAACGGCGAGTGGGCCGGGCAGAACGAGGACCTCATGGAGGGCGTGCTGCGCCGACGCTGGGGGTTCACCGGCGTCACGGTCTCCGACTTCATCTGGGGCCTGCGCGACGCGGCCACCTCGCTGCGTGCCGGGCTCGACGTCGAGGAGCCGTTCCAGCAGCAGCGCGCCCAGCACCTGGCCACCGACCTGGCCGAGGGGCGCGCCTCGTGGGAGGACGTGGACCGGGCCGCGCGGCGGATCCTGCGTACCCAGATCCACCACTATGCGACCCGCGAGCCGGAGGAGCCGTCGCTCGACGAGGTCTTCGGCGATACGCACCGCGCGCTGGCCCGCGAGGTCGCGGCCCGCAGCATGGTGCTGCTCAAGAACGAGCAGGTGGCGGGGGCGCCGGTGCTGCCGCTGCACCGCGACGCCGTCTCGTCGGTCGCCGTGATCGGCCGGCTGGCGGACCTGCCCAACACCGGCGACCACGGCTCGTCGGACGTCCGCGCGCCCGAGGTCGTCACGCCCCTGCGCGGGCTGACCGAGGCGCTGCCGCACGCCACGATCCGCCACGTCGCCGAGGACTCCCCCGAGGCGGCCGCCGAAGCCGCCCGGGCCAGCGACGTCGCGGTGGTCGTCGTCGGCTACACGGCGCTGGACGAGGGCGAGTACATCGGCTCGGCCATGTTCGCCGACCCGGCCCTGCTCGCGCTCTTCCCGCCGGCCGACGACAGCCCGGCCGGGCAGGAACTGCTGGGCCGCCTCACCGAGCAGGCCGGGACGGACCTGAGCATCGTCGGCAGCCAGGGCGCCGGCGGGGACCGGGCGAGCCTGCGCCTGCGCCCGGTCGACGCCGAGATCATCCGCGCGGTCGCGGCGGCGAACCCCCGGACGGTCGTCGCGGTGGTCACCGCCGGCGCCGTGATCACCGAGGAGTGGCGTGACGCCACGCCGGCGGTGCTGCTGGCCTGGTACTCCGGCTCCGAGGGCGGCCGGGCCCTGGCGGATGTGCTGTTCGGCGAGGTGGACACCGCGGGCCGGCTGCCGTTCTCCATCCCCACCACCGAGGACCATCTGCCGTTCTTCGACCGCGACGCCACGGCCATCACGTACGACAAGTGGTTCGGTCAGCGCCTGCTGGACCGCGACGGGCACCGGGCCGCGTTCCCGCTCGGCTTCGGGCTGTCGTACACGTCGTTCGCGCTGTCCGGCCTGGAGGTGGGCCCGGTCTCCGGCGAGACGTTCGACGCGACGGTGACGGTGACCAACACCGGGCCGCGGGACGGACGCCACGTGGTCCAGCTGTACGGGCTGCCCACCGGCGCCGGCGACGACTTCCCGTCCCGGGTCCTGCTGGGCTTCGCCTCCGTGGCGGTGCCGGCCGGGGAGTCCGTACGGGTCACGGTCCCCGCCTCGGTACGCCCGCTGCAGCGCTGGACCGGCGACGGCTTCGGCCCGGCGCAGCCGGCGACGATCGAGGCGGCCGCGTACGCGGGAGACCCGGCCGCCGTCACCGCGCCTTCACCGTGGCCCGGCAGATGACCTCCTTGCCGGGGGCGCCGGTCTGCTTGTCGGCCTCCTCGCCGTCCACGACGATGCGGCAGCCGGCGGCGCCCTTGGCCGGTACGGCGTGCACCTCGAACGTCCCCTCGGCGATGCTGGCGTGCATCGACGCCGGCAGCTTCTGAGCCGGGAACGTCACGGACGGGGTGCCGCCGGCGTCCACGGGCAGCACCCGGGTGATGTCGGCGGTCGTACCCGCCTCGCCGGTCACCTCGTAGCTGATCTCGCCGTGCTCGCCGCGGTCGAGGCTGCCGCAACCGCTCGACAGCAGAACCGTCGCACCGATGAGGACACCGGCAAGGACACGCTTCACGTCTGACTCCTCGAACCTGGGGAGGCACCGGGACGGGCCCCCTCGCGGAGACAGACGCTCTCAGCCGGGAGGTGCCGCCCGGATCGGCCGCGAGGAAGATTCCGGCGGCCTCCCGGATCGGCCGATCGGCCACCGGCGACGCTCAGGCGTCCGGCGACAGCGCCGCGACCAGGGCGGCGACCGGACCCGGGCGGGCCGACGCGAAGCCCGTGCCCGCCCAGAGGTTCAGCGCCCCGGCGTCGCCCGCCTTCGCGGCCGCCGCGCGGATCGGCGCGGTCAGGTGGTGGATCGCCGGGTAGCCGATCGGGGCGGCCGCCGAGTAGGCGTCGGTGAAACGGTTGCGCAGGCCGCGGGCCGGTTGGCCGGTGAACGCCCGGGTCACGACGGTCTCGCGGTGGGCGCCCGGGCGGATCGCGCGGCGGTGGGCGTCGCGGGTGCCGGCCTCGTCGGCCAGCAGGAACGCGGTGCCGCACTGCACGGCCGCCGCGCCGGCCGCGAGGAGGTCGCGTACGTCGGCGGCCGACGCCACTCCCCCGGCCGCGACGATCGGTAGGTCACTCACGGCCTGCACACCGCGGAGCACCTCGGGCGCGGTCGTGGCGCCTCGGTAGCCTGCCGGGTCCGTGGTGGCCGAGTGGCCGCCCGCCGTGCCGGCCTGAGCGATCAGCGCGTCCGGCCCGGCGGCCGCCGCCCGGTGCGCCTCGCCGGGGCCGGTCACCGTGATGAGGACGGCACATCCCGCCGCCTGGAGCGCCCGCACGACCGGTTCCGGGGGTACGCCGAAGGTGAAGCTGACCAGCGGTACGGCGTACGCGACAGCCAGCTCCACCTTGTCGGAGAAGTGGTCGTCGTCGCGCAGCCGGAGCGCGGGCAGCTCCACGCCGTACCGGTCGGCCTCGGGCTGCAGCAGCGCCCGGTACCGCTCCAGCGGCTCGACGTCGGCGGGCGGCGGGACCGGGACGAAGATGTTCAGCCCGTACGGCGTCCCGGCACCGCGTACGGTCCGGAGCTCGTCCTCCACGGCGGCGGGTGTCTTGTAGCCGGCGGCGAGGAACGCGGTGGCGCCGGCCCGGGAGGCCGCGGTGACCAGGGCAGGAGTGGAGGGGCCGCCGGCCATCGGGGCGACGACCAGGGGACGGATCGGCTCGCGCATGCCCCGATCCTCCCCCGGATGCTCAGCTCCCGGGCCGGCGCGCCCCGCGGTAGCCGCGGCCGATCAGCCAGTGGCCGCCGGCGTACAGGCCTACCGCGCCCGCCACCAGCGCGACCTGCACGTACCAGTGCCGCAGCGGCCCGTCCGAGAACTTGCCGGCCAGGACCAGGCCCTTCACCACCAGCGCCGCCAGGAGCAGGACCGCACCCTCGGCGATGTACCCGCGGTGAGCCCTCTTCTGCTTCTCGATGTCGTCCATGGCATCGATGATCGGGGTTCCGTCGCGGCGCCCGCATCGGCCCGGGGTCGGGCTCCGCGGCCGCCGGACCCTGAACCGGGGATATAGCCGCCCGTCAGCTGTCGGCGATCCAGGAGGGGTTGGCCTGCAGGAACGCCGGCACGGTGTCGTCCTTGACCGACTGCAGCAGCTCCATCGTCGTGTCGCTGAGCACCTCGACGCTGCCGATGCCGGGCACCGACTCGCTGTTGAACTTGCCGTCGTTGGTCTTGATGGTGATGAGGTCGTCCGGGTTGGTGTTGCGCATCGCGAACGCCCAGTCCTCCAGCGAGATGCCGCCGCTGTCGACCGTCATGGTCTTCCCGATGGCGGTGATCAGCTTCGGCAGCTTCGTCGGCGAGTTGAAGCCGTCGTGCACGGCCTGCTTGAGGATCGCCTTCAGCAGCTGCTGCTGGTGGCGCTGCCGGCCGTAGTCGGAGTCCCGGTTGCCCAGCAGGTCGCGCTGGCGGGCGAAGTCCAGGGCCTCCACCGGGGTGAGGCAGTGGTTGCCCTTCTTGTAGAAGTTGGCGGTCACGCCGGGCACCTTGCGCGGGTTCAGGCCGGCCGCGTCGGTCTTGTACGGCACCGCCTGCTTCCCGTCGGCGGTGTGCCCGATGTGGATCGAGGTGACGTCCTCGTCGACGTACATGCAGACCTTGCCGAGGACGTTGACGACGTCCTTGAAGCCGGTGAAGTCGATGATCGCGCCGGCGTCCGGGGTGATGCCGGTGAGCCGCTTGACGGTCAGCGCGAGCAGCTCGAAGCCGTGCGCCTCGGCCTCCTTGCCCTCGAGCCCGCGACTGCCGAACGAGAAGGCGGAGTTGATCTTGTTCTTGCCGCCCCGGTACGCCTGCTTGCCGTTGTCGTACGCGGGGATGTCGACGTAGCTGTCCCGGGGCAGCGACACCAGGTACGCGCGCGAGTGGTCCTTCGGCAGGTGCAGCAGGATGATCGAGTCCGACCGGCTCGGCTCCTTGTTCTTCCAGCTCGGCCGGGTGTCGAGCCCGACGAGCAGGATGTTCTTGGCGCCCTTGATGTCCTTGTGGCCGGAGCCGCCCGCGCCGCCGATCAGGTTCTCCTGGGCGACCGCGCCGGTGGCGGAGCTGAGCACCAGGTTGGCCCCGACGAGCGAGCCCCCGCTGAGCACCATCAGCACCACGCCGACGATGAGCAGCCACCGGGCCCACGACGGGGAGCGGCGGCCGGCACGCGCGGTCTTCCTCAAGTCTGTCCCTCCGGCCCTCACACCTGTGACGCGTCAGACGTGCCGCCTCGGCGGCGGGCGGAATGGTAGCTCACGATCCTGAACATCTGTGAAGCCGCTGTTCTGAGCTCTTTACAGCATCGCCGCGGCCGTTGACCCGTACCGCCCGATCGATCGATGCTTGTCCGCATCTCCTATCGGTGAAGAAGGGTTCAGCGATGATCGTTCGACCTCCCGGCCTGCGCCGGGCCGGCGCCGCGCTGCTCGGCGCCGTGACGGTGGCGGCCCTGGGCGCCGCCACCCCCGGCACCGCGGCCGGCGCGGCGCCCGACTCCGTGCTCACCTGGTACGACGCCACCGCCGACGCCGTGGCCACGGCCGGGGCCCCGACGCAGGTGACCAACAACCGGACGTGGGCGATCGCGTGGCTCGGGGCCGCCCGGGCGCAGGCCGGCTCCCCCTCGCCCGTCTACCAGCGCGCCGCCCTGGCCGGTGCCGTCCACCGGGCCATCGTCACGCTCCTGCCGGCGCGGGCCGCCGCGGCCGACGACGTGCTTGCCGCCGACCTCGCCACCATCCCGGCCGGGCGGTCCCGTACCAGCGGCCTCGACGCCGGCCGCGCGGCGGTGGACCGGCTGATCGCCGCCCGCACCGGCGACGGGCTCGACCCCGCCTCCGTGAACGCGGCGTACCCGCAGCCCGCCGCCGCGCCCGGCGTCTGGCAGCCCACGCCGCCGGCGTACGCCCCGGCGGCCCAGTACGGCAACCGCACCGCCCGCCCGTTCCTGCTGCGCAACGCCGCCCAGTTCCGGCCCGGCCCGCCGCCCGCGCTCGGCTCGGCGCGCTACCGGGCCGACCTGGCGGAGGTGCGGGCGTACGGCGCCGCCGACAGCACCGTGCGCACCCCGGCCCAGACGGACACGGCCACCTTCTGGCTCGGCTCGTCGCTGACCCTGTACACGCCGATCCTGCGCGCCGCGGTCGAGCAGCTGCCCGGATCGCCGGCCCGGCGCACCCGGCTGATCGCCCTGTTCCACGTCGCAGTCGTGGACACCCAGATCGCGACCTCCGACGCCAAGTACGCCTACCAGCGCTGGCGCCCCGTCACCGCGATCCGCAACGCCGACGTGGACGGCGATCCCGTCACCGAGGCCGACCCGCAGTGGCTGCCGCTGCACGTCACTCCCGCGCACCCCGACTACCCGAGCGGGCACAACACGTACGCCGGCGCCGCCGAGGGCATCCTCACGGCGCTCGCCGGGCCGGTCGCGCGGGCACCGTACACGATCGGCAGCCCGAGCGCGCCCGGCGTGACCCGCACCTACACCGACTGGCACCAGCCCGGCCGGGAGAACGTCGACGCCCGGGTGTGGTCGGGCATCCACACGCGCAGCGCCGACGAGGCCGGCATCCGGCTGGGCCGCGACGTCGCGGCGTACGCGCTCGCCCACGCCGGCGACCTCCTGCGCTGAGCCGGGCGACGTGCCGGGCCCGGCGGCGGCACCCACTGCCCCGGGCCCGGTACCCTCGGCGCGATGCGGACGAAGCAGCAGCTCACCGAGGACATCCGGACCGGACGGCGGGCGGCCCTGGTGGTCAACGCGCACTCGCGGCGCGGCGGCCGGCTGCACGACGACGCCCGTGCGCGGCTGCTCGCGGCCGGGTTCACGCTGCTCGGCGACTATCCCGCCGCGCGGCCCGGCGAGCTCGAGGAGAGCCTGGAGGCCGCGATCGGGCTGGGACCCGACCTGCTCGTCGCCGGCGGCGGGGACGGCACGATCAGCACCGCCGCCCGGATGCTGGCGCACCGCGACATCGCGCTCGGGCTGCTGCCGCTGGGCACGACCAACAACTTCGCGCGTACGGTCGGGGTCCCGCTCAGCCTCGACGCGGCGGTGGCCACGCTCACCGAGGGCGCGGTCGTCGACGTCGACCTGGGCCTCGCGGGCGACCTGGCGTTCACCAACCACGTCGGCGTGGGCCTGTCCGCCGACGTCATGACCAACGCGCCGCGCCGCCTGAAGCGCCTCGCCGGGCGGTACGCGTACCCGGTGACGGCCCTCGCCCTGCTGGCCCGGCACCGCCCGCTGCGGGCCCGGGTGCGCGCCGCCGGCCGCGAGCACGAGTTCCTGACCCACCAGCTGTACGTGGCCAACGGTGGTTTCCACGCGGGCCGCCCGATCACCGCGGACGCCGACGCGGACGACCGGCTGCTCGTGGCGTACCCGGTGGGCGACGGCACCCGGCGCGGGCTGCTGCGCGAGACGGCCCGCAACACGGCGACCGGGCACCGCCGCACGCTGCGCGACGAGCCGTTCCTCGCGGTCGGCGAACTGTGGCTGGAGACGGACCGCCCGGCGAGGGTCGAGGTCGACGGCGAACCGTGCGGCCGCACCCCCGTCCGGATCGCCGTCGACCCCAACGCCCTGCGCATCATGGCGCCGCCCGGCACGGTCGACCGCTGACCCCTCGCCGGCGCAGAACGAGGACGGCCTCGACCTGAGCGACCCGGACGGCCCGGCGCCCGCGGCGGATTCAGCGGCCGATCTTCAGGACCCCGTCCCAGTTGGTGCCGGCTTCCAGGACCCCGTCCCAGTTGGTGCCGGCGCGGGCCGGCTCGGCACCGGCGGAAGCCGACGCGATGGCGGCCGCCCCCACGGCGATGGCGGCTGCGGCGAGGAGAGTCACGGCACGGCGAAGAGATGGACGCATGGTGGTTCCTTCCGGCTCAGGCGGCTATCGATGGGAGGAGGGTCTCCGCGCCGGCCCAGATACGGCTCGAGTTGTGCGAGTGGAAGGCCGCGCTGGAGTAGTACGTGTTGTTGTGGCCCTGCAGCGCGTTGAGCCGGCGGTAGAAGCCGCCCGCGATCGCCTCCGGGCTCACGTGCAGCTCGAACGGGGCGTGGCCGGCGAACACCTCGAGCTCCTCGAAGCGGACCGGGTAGGTGCCCGCGCGGGCGAGGCGTTCGATCCCGGCGCGGATGTCGCGGCGGACCTGGGCCTCGGGCAGCGGCTTCGGGCTGCCGTACTTGACGTTGTAGAGGCCGGGGATGCCGGTCGGGTTGAGTCCGTACAGGCCGGGCAGCGGCGGCAGGTTGTACGGCGTGTCCGCGGCGACGTTCTCGATGCTGAGGCCCTCGGGGAGCCCGGACAGCCGGGCCACCCCGGTGTAGTAGGCGCCGCTGACGAACTGGCCGAACACCGACCGCTCGGTGGCGTCCAGGTCGAAGCCGGCGAAATTGCGCAGCAGGGGCGGGCAGGTCACGACCAGCTTGCGGGCCACGACGAGGCGCAGGCCCTCCGGCGTGGCGACGAGCACGCGGACGCCGCGCCCGGAGCGGTCGACGCGGAGCACGTGCGACTCGAGCAGGACGTCGTCGCCGAGGTGGGCGGTGGCGCGCTCGTACAGCAGGCTGTTGTCGTGGGCCGCGGTGGTGAGGAACGAGCGGGCCATGATGTTGCGGAGCACGCCCTGGCCGAAGAGGTTGATGGCGTAGAGCGCGGGCAGGCCCAGGAGGTCGCCGACGCCCTGGCCGTAGTTGAACACGAGCGGCACGACCGAGCCGAGGTCGTACTTCTGCACGAAGTCGGCGAACGGTGCCGCGAGCTCGTGCGGCACGGGGTCGGGCAGGTCGATGACGGTGTCGATGGGCCCGTACCGGCTGATGAGGTCGGCATAGGTCGGGAGCGCGGTGGGGGCCGGCGGCGTGTAGGCCACCGGACGGCCGGTGCGGAAGTCGACGAAGGCGGGGTCGCCGCCGAACCCGCCGAGCGCGGTCAGCTCCAGCCCGAAGCGGCCGAAGTGGCGGTGCACCAGCGGGTCGTCCTCGACGACGACCACTCCGATGTCGACCGTGCCGCCGGTGGCCGGGTCGTGGTACGTCTCGGTGTGCCCGCCCAGCCGGTCCTTCGCCTCCACCACGACGGCGCTGCGGCCGAGGTCGCCGAGGCGCACGGCCACGTACGTGCCGGCCGAGCCACCGCCGATCACGCAGACGTCGCGGCGTAGCACGTGGGCGTCGGGGATGCCGGCGGCGAGGCCGGTGACCGCCCGCGCCGCGGCCGGCGAGGTCACGGAGGCGGCGACGGATCCGGCCGCCGTCGCCCCCATCAGGGTGAGCATCCGCTTCCGGGTGATTCCCACGGCAGTTCCCTCTCGGCGGTGGACGGGTCGATCAGCCCACCCTATGCCGGTCCTTCCACTGTGGAACTGTCAAGCGGCTGACACCTGCCGCTCGGCGATCCGCGACCATCCCCGCACGTCGGAGGGCTCCCGGCCGGCCGGCCCCACGTAGTCCGCGGACGGCCGGATGATCTTCGCGAGCCGCTTCTGCTCGAGGAGGTGCGCGCTCCAGCCGGCCGTACGCGCGCAGGTGAACAGCGGCGTGAACAGGTCGGCGGGCACCTGGGCGAAGTCGAGGACGACCGCGGCCCAGAACTCGACGTTGGTCTCCAGGACCCGGTCCGGCTTGCGTTCGCGCAGCTCGGCCAGCGCGGCCTCCTCCAGCGCGAGCGCCACCTCGTACCGGGGCGCCCGCAGCTCCTTCGCCGCGGCGCGCAGGATCCGGGCACGCGGGTCCTCGGCGCGGTAGATGGCGTGCCCGAAACCCATCAGGCGGCGGCCACTGTCGAGCACCTGGCGGACGTACCCGCGCGGGTCGCCGCTTCGCTCCACCGCTTCCACCATGCCGAGCGCCCGCGCGGGTGCGCCGCCGTGCAGCGGGCCCGACAGCGACGCCACCGCCCCGGACAGGGCCGCGGCGACGTCCGTGCCGGTGCTGGCGATGACCCGGGCGGTGAAGGTGGACGCGTTCATGCCGTGCTCGGCGGCGCAGACCCAGTAGCGGTCGACCGCCTCGGCGTGGCGCGGGTCCGGGTCGCCCTGCCAGCCGATCATGAAGCGCTCCGCGGCGGAGCGCCCCTCGTCGACGCGCCGCTGCGGCACGGCGGGCCGGTCCGCACCACGGGCCGCCTGGGCCACGAACGACAGCATCATGGCCGACACCCGGGACACGTCCTCGCGCGCCTGCTCGTCGCCGATGTCGATGAGCGGCTGCAGCCCCCAGTGCGGCGCGAGCATCGCCGTGGCCGCCTGCAGATCCACCCGGAGGTCGCCGGAGCTCACCGGCACCGCGTACGGCTCGGCCGGCGGCAACGGGCGGTCCAGGTCGCCGTCGACGAGCAGCCCCCACACGTCGGCGAAGCCGGCCCGCCCGACGAGCTTCTCGACGTCCACCCCGCGGTAGCGCAGGGCGCCTCCATCCCGGTCGGGCTCGGCGATGTGGGTGTCGAAGGCGACTACTCCGGCGAGCCCCGGTTGCACGGTCATCATGCGCCCACTGTCGGACCACACCATCAACTTGTCAATGTTGATTCAGTCAATATGAGAAGATGACCACATGGGTACGGAGCGGCTGCTGACCACCGACGACGTGGCTGTGCACCTCGGCGTGAAGAAGGCGACCGTCTACGCGTACGTGAGCCGTGGCCTGCTGGCGAGCCGGCGCAACGGCAGCGGCAAGGAGAGCCTGTTCAGCGAGGCGGACGTCCGCGCGTTCGCCGCCCGGCGCCGCCGCGGGACGGGTGCCGCCGACCCGGCCGGCTCCCCCGCGATCCACACCGGCATCACGCTGATCACCGGCGAGACGCTGTACTACCGCAGCTTCGACGCCGACGCGCTGGCCCGGCGTGAGTCGTTCGAGTCCGTGGCCACCCTGCTGTGGACCGGCACGCTGCGGCACGAGGACTTCCCGGCCGACCCGGAACTGCGGGCGCTCGCCGAGGCCGTGACCGCGCCGCTGCCCGCCTCGGCGCGGCTGACCGACCGGCTGCGGGTCATCGTGGCGGCCGCGGGCGCGGCGGACCGGCTGCGTTTCGACACGACACCGGCGGCCGTGGTCGCCACCGGCCGGACGATGCTGGCGACGATGGTGTCGGCCCTGCCAAGCCGCTCGGGCGAGCCGCCGGCATCGGGCCCACACCCGTTCGCGAGCGCGCTGTGGAGCAAGCTGAGCGCGGAGGCATCCACACCGGACCGGGTGGCCGCCCTGAACGCCGCCCTCGTGCTGCTCGCCGACCACGACCTGGCGGCGTCCACGTACGCGGCACGGGTGGCGGCATCGACCCGGGCGCACCCGTACGCGGTGGTCAGCGCCGGCCTGGCGGTGCTCGACGGGCCGCTGCACGGGGCGGCGAGCGGCCTGGTCGTCGAGATGCTGACCGACGCGATCCGCTCCGGCGACGCGGTGGGTGCGGTGTCGGAGCGGCTGCGCAGCGGCGGAGTGCCCGGATTCGGTCATCCGCTCTACCCGGACGGCGACCCCCGGGCCGCCACCCTGCTCGACCTCGTCACGCGACTCGCCCCCGCCGAGCCGGCGCTGGAGATCGCCCTCGAGGTGGCCGCCACGATGACCTCCCGGGCCGGCGTCCGGCCTGACGTGGACTTCGCGCTGGCAACCTTTACGCTGCTCACCGGCATGCCCGCGGATGCCGGCGAGGCGATCTTCGCGATGGCGCGGACGGCCGGGTGGCTCGCGCACGCGATCGAGGAGTACGCCGACCGGCCGAGCCGCTTCCGCCCCAGCGGCCGCTACGCCGGCCTCCCGCCGCACGAGTGACGGGCGACGGCGTCCACCGCCCGAGTGACCACGGCGAGGCCGGCGACAGCCATCAGTAGGCTCCGGGCATGTCCTACGCCGTCCCGCCGACCCGTACCGCAGCGGTCGTCCAGCAGCTCCGCAAGGAAATCCTCAGCGGAGACCTCCCCGCCGGGACCGTGATCAAAGACGCCGCGCTGGCCGCTCGGCTGGGGGTCAGCATCACCCCGGTCCGTGAGGCCATCGCGCAGCTCTCGGTCGAGGGCCTCATCGACATCGCGCCCAACCGCACGCGCCAGGTCACCCAGGTCACGCAGAAGAAGGCGCTCGAACTGATCGATGTCATGAGCGTCCTCGCCTGCGCCGGATTCGAGTGGGGTGTCGAGAACCTCACCGCCGCCCACATCGACCTGATGCGGCAACGGCAGCAGGAATTCGTCGAGGCATTGCGAGCCGGCAACCTCCTGGCGGCCGGCGCGGCCGGCGGGGACTTCGGCAGCATCGTCATCACGGCGAGCGGCAACCGGGAACTGCAGTCGATGGTGGACCTTGTGCGGTCGCGCGCCATGCGCACCGCGCCACTGATCGCCGAGAGCCTGTGGACCACCGTGATCGAGGCCCACGACGACATCCTCCGCCAGCTCGAGACCGGCAACACCCAGGCCGCGACGGCGCGCCACAGGAAGATGTACGTCGACTACCGCGCACTGGCCGAGGTGGAGCTCTTCGGCCCGGTCGATTACCCGACGAAGCGGGTGCCTCGCTTGGCGTAAAGTGCATCCCCACCACATCTACGAGGGTGCATGCGGGGAATGTGGATGGAGTTTCGTCTTCTGGGGCCGGTCGAGGCGGTGCGCGGCGGTGCGCCGGTCAGCCTCGGCGGCACCAAGATCCGTACGTTGCTGGCCGCGCTGCTCGTGGAGCCGGGCCGGATCGTGCCCGCCGACCGCCTGATCGACATCCTCTGGGACGACGACCCGCCCAGCACCGCCCGCGCACTGGTCCAGACGTACGTCTCCACCCTGCGCCGGGCGGTCGGGGACGACGTGGTCGTCACCCAGGCGCCGGGCTACCGGGCGTGCGTCGCCGGCGAGGCCGTCGATCGGCACCGGTTCGAGACCGCGGTGGACGAGGGCCGCGCCGCCGCGGCGGACGGGCGGCACCGGGATGCGGCGAACGCCTTCCGGGCCGCCGAGCTGCTCTGGCGCGGGCCCGCGCTGGGCGGGGTGCGCAGCCGGATCCTGGCCGCCGAGGCCGGCCGCCTCGACGAGCAGCGGATCGCCGCCGTCGAGGCCAGGATCGCCGCGGAGCTCGAGCTCGGCCGCGGCGACGACCTGGTCGGTGAGCTGACCGCCCTGGTCGAGCAGCACCCGGCCCGCAGCACGCTGCGCGGGCAGCTGATGGTCGCGCTGTACCGGGCGGACCGTACCGGCGAGGCGCTGACCGTGTTCCGGCAGGGCCGCGAGGCGCTCATCGAGGAGCTCGGCATCGAGCCCGGCGCCGAGCTGACCACCCTGCACGAGCGGATCCTGCGCGCCGACCCCGAGCTGCTCGGCCGGCAGCCGGCACCGGCACCACCGTCCCGGCGCACGGGCCCGGCCCAGCTGCCGCCCGATCCGCCGGACTTCGTGGGGCGAGAGGCCCTGGTCACGGAGCTGGCGACGGTTCTCGGCGAGGCGCCCGTCGTGGCGGCGCTGCTCGGGCCGGGCGGGGTGGGCAAGTCGGCCCTCGCCGTCCACGTCGCCCACCGGGTGAGCGCCGGCTATCCCGACGGGCAGTTGCACGTCGACCTGCGGGGCAACACCGACACCCCGGCCTCCCCGGCCGAGGTGCTGGGCCGGTTCCTGCGGGCGCTCGAGCCGCAGCAGGCCGTACCGGACGGCACCGACGAGCGGATGGACGCCTACCGCACCCTGCTCGCCGGCCGCCGGGTCCTCATCGTGCTCGACGACGCCGCCAACGAGCAGCAGGTTCGTCCGCTGCTGCCGGGCAGCGGCGGCTCGTCGGTCCTGGTCACCTCACGCAACCGGCTCGGCGGCCTGGCCGGGGCCCGGCTCGTCGAGCTGGACCTGTTGTCCACCGTGGACGCCACCGCCCTGCTGACCCGGATCGCCGGCGCCGACCGGATCACGTCTGCACCGGCGGCCGCCGCGGAGATCGTCGCCGCCTGCGGCAACCTGCCCCTGGCGGTACGGGTGGCCGGCGCCCGGCTGGCCACCCGCCGCCAGTGGACCGCCGCGTTGCTGGCGACCAGGCTGCGCGACGAACGCCGGCGGCTGGACGAGCTGTCCGTCGGCGATCAGCAGATCCGGGCCAGCATCGCGTTCAGCTTCGACAGCCTCGACCCGGTCGCGCACACGGCGATCTGCGCGCTCGGCCACCTCGGCCTGTCCGACTTCCGGTCGTGGGTGCTGGCGTACGCCCTGGACGTCGAGATCGGCGCGGCGGAACAGATCCTCGAACAGCTCGTCGACGCCCACCTTGTCGACTACACCTATCTGGACGACACCGGCCAGCTCCGCTACCGGCTGCACGACCTGGTCCGCATCTACGCCCGCGAGCGGGCCGAACGGGACGAGGCCCGCGACGACCTGGTGGCCGCGACCCGCCGGGTCGTCGAGGCCTGGTCGGCGGCGCTGAGCCGGCTGTCGGGGCACATCGCCGACCACGTGACCTCGGGCGCCATCCTGCCGGTGGCCCCGCCCCCGCGCGAGGACGCCGATCCGGAGGTGCTGGGCATCGCGGCCCACGATCCCCGCGGCTGGCTCGACGCCGAGCAGACCTCGCTGGTCCTCGCCGTCGAACGAGCCGCCGAACTCGGCCTGGCCGGCCAGGCGGTCGCGGTGGCGGCGGTGCTCTGCGCCTCGCGGTACGCCCTCGGCAACGTGCCGGACCTGTGGAACCGGGCCCACCGTGCCGCCCTCGGCGCCGCCCGTGCCGTCGGCGACGCGCACGCCGAAGCGGTGCTGCTCGCCGAACTGGGCCAGCTGCGGTACGAGCAGGACCGCTTCACCGAATCCCGGCAGCACCTCGCGGAGGCGGCCGAACGGTTCCGTGACCTCGGCGATGCCCGGGGCCGGGCGAGCGCGCTCAGCGCCCTCGGCCTGGCCTGCCGGGAGCAGGGCTACCTGCCGGAGGCGGTGCACTTCCTCAAGCAGGCCTCGGAGCTGTCGCAATCGCTCGGTGACGACCGGGCGGCGGGCCACTGCGCCCGGGTGCTCGGCTCGGTCCACCTGGAACGCGGCGACTTCGAGGCGACCGACGAAGCGCTCAACGCGGCGATGGCGGCGTTCCGGCGGGCGGGCAGCCGCCGCGGTGAGGCCCTGGCGCTGCGGACGATGGGGCTGGCGCACCGGGCCCGCGGCCGGCTGTCCGAGGCGGAGCAGGCGCTGAACCGGGCGCTGGCCATCTTCTCCGACCTCGGCGACCGCTCGCTGATCGCGTTCTCGCAGCGCGCGCTGGCGAAGACGTACGTGCGGATGGGCCGGCTCGCCGAGGCGCGGGAGCCGCTGGAGAACGCCCTCGCCGTGCACCAGGCGACCGGTGACCGCTGGGGCGAGGCCATGGTGCTGCGCACGATGGGTGAGCTGGACCTGGCGGCCGGACGGCTCGACGAGGCGGCCAAGCGGTTCGGCGCGGCGCTGGAGATCTTCCGCGAGACGGAGTCGACGCTGTTCTGTGCCCGTACCCTCCGGGACGTCGCCGAGCTGGAGCTCGCCCGCGGTGACCGGGCCGCGTCCGAGGCCGCGCGCGCCGAGGCCCTGCGGACGTTCCGCACCTTCGGCGCCCGGGAGTACCAAGAGCTCTGTAACTGAGTTACAGAGCTTCTGAAGAGCGCTTCGCGACAGTGGTGTGTTCGATCGCCCCATCTGTCGCTGGAGTTCTGATGTCTTCCACCGGATCGACCGAAGCCCTGATCGATGTCGCCGCCTCGGCACCGCTGAGAGTGCTCCCCGGCAGGAACGCGCTGCTGCGTTTCGGTGTGGTGGAACGGCTCGTGGTGGCGCAGAGCCTCCTGCCACGCGATGTCCAGCTGGTCATCGTCGCCGGTCACGAGGCGGCGGACGGGCCACACGCGACCGGTGGCGCCGTCGACCTCACCGTGGCCGGCGTCGACGACCCACCGGCCGGCCTGCCGTGCTGCCGGTGCGACACGGTCGCTCCCCCGCCGGCCGACCGGCTGCGGATGCTGGCCGGCGCGCTGACGGGCGCCGGGCTGGTCAACGACGTGCAGCGGTGGTGGCACTGGTCGTACGGCGACGTGTCCTGGGCCGGCGCCACAGGGGCGGCAAGCGCCCGGTACGAAGCTGTGCCGGCGTTGTAGGGGATCTACAGAGGATTTCTGGCGCCCCCACGGATCGTCATCGGTGCCCGCCGATCACGGCGGTGCTCATCGAGGGGGTAGACCAGTGAACACCACGATTCTTCGTACCGCGATCGTTGCTCTTGTCAGCGCCACCACCATGGCCGCGGTGAGCGTTCCGGCCTCGGCCGCGACCGGAAAGGGCGACGTCGCCGCCCCACAGGCGGCGGCCGCGGCATCCGCGGCGGTGAGCCCGGGCTCGGCGATCAGCCGCTCGGAGATCATCACCCGCGCCGAGACCTGGGTCGCCGCCGCCGTGCCGTACAGCATGGACGCCTACTACGGCGGTTACCGCACCGACTGCTCCGGCTTCGTCTCGATGGCGCTCAGGACGAACGGCAGCTACTGGACCGGCAACCTGAACGAGATCGGCAAGCCGGTCGCGTTCACCGACCTCAGGCCGGGCGACTTCATGAACTACCACAACCCGGCCGACCCGAACAACGGCTCGCACGTCGTGCTGTTCGACAAGTGGGTCGGCGCGGTCGGCGGCGACTTCTGGATCTACGAGCAGACGAAACCGCACACCCTGCACCGGAAGTGGTCGCAGACCAGCGGCCGGGTGCTCAGCAACTACAAGCCGATGCGCTACATCAACGTCCAGGACAGTGCGGCGGGCGGGGTGGCCGCGGGGGATGTGACCGGTGACGGGTACGCGGACGTGCTGGGCCGCCGGCCGGATGGCACGTTGTGGCTGTACCCGAACGGCGGGGCGGGCAGCAGCACCGCGCCGTACGGCCCGATTCAGCAGGTCGGTGTGGGATGGCAGTCCATCTCGACGTTCCGGGTCGCCGACGTCACCGGTGACGGCAAGGGAGACATCGTCGCCACCCGCCCCGACGGCACCCTGGTCCTCTACGTCCACGGCGGCGACAACGACGCGCCCTACAGCACCGGACGGGTCATCGGCGAAGGCTGGGCCCAGTTCAGCCAGATCACCGCCGCCGACGTCACCGGCGACGGCAAGGCCGACATCCTCGCCGTCAGCCCCGACGGGATCCTGCGCCTCTACGTCCACAGCGGCGACAACAACTCCCCGTACAGCACCGGACGGGTCGTCGGCGAAGGCTGGGCCCAGTTCACCCAGGTCACCGCCGCTGACGTCACGGGTGATGGGAAGGCCGACATCGTGGCGGTGAGCCCGGACGGAGTCCTGCGGCTCTACACCCACGGCGGGGACAACAACACCCCCTACAACCTCGGCACGGTCATCGGTTCCGCGTGGCAGCAGTTCGACCGGGTCATGGCCACCGACGTCACCGACGACGGCAAAGCCGACATCCTCGCCACCCGCCCCGACGGCGCGCTCCTGCTCTACACCCACGGCGGCGACAACAACACCCCCTACAGCACCGGCCGCCAGATCGGCACCGGCTGGAACGGCCTCGCCTGACCACCGCGCACGACGCCGGCCGCGATCCGCGGCCGGCTTCGTCGTGCCCGGCGCCGCGGAGTCTGTCCGTCAGACAGCGGCGACGGAACCCGGCAGGAAAGGTACACGGATGGCGGAGAACCGTACGGCCCCGGACGACGCGTTGCAGCGGTGGTGGGAGCGGGTGGCGGCCGGTGACACGGTGTACCGCGCCGCCCTCGATGCGGCCATCGAGCAGGGGCGGCGCCGGGTGGACGGCGGCGCCGGCGGGGATCTCGAGGAGCGGCAGCTCGCGATCGCCTATCAGGATCGCTGGGAACGCGACCGCGCCGGCTTCGACGACGCCGACCGGGCCATCGCCCTGTGGCGGCGCGTTCTCGGCCGGCAGCCCGATGACGGGTACGCCGCCCTGCTCTG
This sequence comes from Nucisporomicrobium flavum, assembly GCF_016464385.1. Classification (GTDB taxonomy): domain Bacteria; phylum Actinomycetota; class Actinomycetes; order Mycobacteriales; family Micromonosporaceae; genus Actinoplanes; species Actinoplanes flavus_A. Next base: position 141,412 of record NZ_JADMLH010000006.1, read on the forward strand.
CGGCCGGCTGCTGGCGTTCCGGGCCGAGCGGACCCGGGACCCGGGAGACATGGCGGAGGCCGTACGGCTCGCCGACGTCGCCACCCGGGCCATCGACGACGCCGACTCGTGGTACGTGTCCGGCTGGGCCCACCTGGTCCGCGCGTTCAGCGGCGGGCAGCCCGACGGCCTCGACGAGGCGCTGAGCCGGTTCGGCACCGCCCTGCGCCGGGGGCCCGACGACAACCAGCGCTGTGTCATCGCCCGCGATCAGCTGCGCGCCTCCTTCAGCCGGTACGGGCTGGGCCGCCTCAGCCGGGCGGAGCTCCGCGACCTCGTCGAGCGCGGGCACGCGCTGCTCGACGCTCCCGGCGACGCCGACGTGCCCAACCAGGCGCTGCTGGCGGGCACCCTGGCCATGATCGAGATCGGTACCGCCGCGCCGGAGGGCCGGGCGCACGACTTCGCCCGATGCCGTGCCCTTCTCGCCCGGTACCGCGACGTCGAACTGCCCGACCCGCACCTGCGCGCCGAGCTCGACGGCGCCCAGGCCCAGCTGGACCACTTCGCGGGCACGGGCGGCGACCTGGACCGGGGCGTCGCCGCCGTCGGCCGGCTCGCCGCGTCCGACCGGTTCTCCCCCGAGCACCGCGAGACCATCGCCGCGCACCTCGCGCTCATGCGCACCGGCCGCGCGGCCGAGGAGGGCGACCTCGCCGCCCTCGACACCGCCATCGAGCAGCTCCGCACCGGGCCGGACCAGGCCGCGAGAGGACTGGCCGCGGCGCTGACGTCGGTCCGCGAGGCCGGGCGGCTCGCCGAGGCGGGCGACGAGACGGCAGCCGCCGCCGCGCTGGCCCGCGCCCGGCAGGAGCTGCCCGGCGACCATCCGGCGGCGGAGATGCTGGGCGCCATGCTCGCCGACCTGACCGGTGGCCGGTCGCCCGTCAGCGACGACACCCCGGTCGCGGCGGCCGCCCGCGTCACCGGCCTGTCCGCCGAGGTGCGTGCGGCGGCGGGTCGCGGCGACCTCGCCACGCTGCGCCGGCTCGCCGCCACGGCGGGCCCGCTCGCCGACCTGATCCCGGACGACTTTCCGATGCTGAAGATCCCCGCGCTGAGCACCGCCGGGACGGCCGAGGTGGAGGTGGCCCGCCGCGACCCGGCCGACCACGCCGCAGCTGCGCGGGCCACCGCCCGGCTCGCCGCGGCCTGCGCGCTGGCCGGCGGACCGCACCACGCGCTCTGGCCCCAGCTGGCAGTCGCCCACGGGCATGCGCTGCGGCTCGGCCACCGGCCCGATCCGGCCCGCAGCCGGGAGGCCGGCCGGTCCGCGCTGGTCGCCCTCACCTGGCAGGCGCTTGTCCAGGCGGACACCGGCCGCGCCCTCGAAGCGGCGACCGCGGCCGGGCGGCACGTCCGTACCGTCGCGGCCTGGTGCGCCGAGGACGCCGGCGATCCGGCCGCCGGCGACGACCTGGTGGCGGTCCTCGACGCCGGGCGCGGGCTCGCGCTGAACGCCGCCACGGCCTCCCGGTCCATGCCGGAGCGGCTGGCCGCGGCCGGTCACCCCGGCCTCGCGGAGGCCTGGCGGGCCACCGGCGGCACCGGTGGGACACCCGACGACAACCTGCGCGTACGGGCCCTGCACGCGCTCACCGCCGGCTCGGACGTGTTCACCGCTCCCGGCCCGGACGAGATCCGGCGGGCGCTGACCGCGGCCGGCGCCGACGCGCTGGTGTATCTGGTTCCGGCCGACGACACCCGGCCCGGCATGGCGGTGGTCGTGCCCGTTGCCGGCCGGGTACGCGTGCTGCCCCTGCCCGGCCTGCGCGCCGGACGCGCGCCCACCGGATGGACCCGGGCGGCGCGGGACCTGGCCCCGGCGACGGATGGGAGGACGGCCGGCGAGCACGACTTCGACGAGGTGTGCCGGTGGGCGTGGTCGGCCGCGATGGGACCGCTCACCGAGCTCACGGACGGGTGGCACCTGCGCCGGCCCGCCCGGCTGGTGCTCGTCCCGACCGGGGCGCTCGGCCTGGTGCCCTGGCATGCCGCGTCCGACGGGCGGCACTACGCGATCGAGCGGCTCGTGCTCTCGTACGGTGTCTCCGCCCGGATGTTCTGCGCATCCGCGGGGAGACCGCTGCGCTCGCCGCGGTCCGCGCTCATCGTCGGCAACCCGGGCGGCGACTTGCCGCACGCCGCCGCGGAAGCCCGCGCCGTCCATCGCGACTTCCATCCCGCCGGCACGCTGATGCCGCGCGCCACCGCCGACGACGTGCTGAGGTGGATCGCCGAGCCGGGGCGTGGGCCGTCGTTGCTGCACCTGGCCTGTCACGGGTACGTCGACCGGGACCGTCCGGCCGACGCCCGCCTCGCCCTCACCGGCGGCGACCTGCCGGTGCTGCGGCTGCTCGCCGACGCCCGCTCGGCCGGGCTCGGCCTCGACCGGGTGGTCCTGTCCGCCTGCTCGACCGGGGCGGCCGGCTCGCTGCACGACGAGGCGATCAGCCTCGCGACCGCGTTCCTGGCCGGCGGGGCGCACACCGTCTTCGGCTCGCTGTGGGCCGTCCCGGACGCGGACACCGCGAGGCTCATGTACGCGCTGCACCACCACCTCACCGTGCGGGGCGAGCCACCGGCGGACGCGTTGCGCCTCGCCCAGCTCGCCATGCTGGACCCGGCGCGCTGGCCGCTGCCGGACCTGCCGCCGGAGCTGTGGACGAACGGCGGGGCCGGGCCGCGGGGCTGGGCGGCGTTCGTGCACATGGGCCGGTGAGCAAACCCCGGAGATCCGTCAGGACTCCGGTACGGGCGGCAGCCGGGTAGGAGTGACCAGGCTGATCTCCGGGCTGCGCAGTTCCGCGCGCGCGGCCCGGTTGAACTCGCGTTCCGCCTCCCGGCACGCCTCGACGAACGGTTCGGGAACCCGGCCCGCCTCGTGATCGGCCCGCGCCTCGGACAGCCGGCCCACCGCGAGCATGAGGGCGGCGGCGGCCTGGACCGTCGCCGTGGTGTGCGCGATCAGGCCGATCTCGGCCCGGTACCGGACGACGTGGACCCGCGCCTGGCCGCCGTCCGCGTGCGGCAGGCGGGAGACCGAGGACGCCGGGATGATCTGCACGTCCGGCCCCAGCACCGTCGCCCGCCACTCCCGGCAGGCGGCGACGAAGGCGGCATACGTGGTGCGCCGGTCCCGGATCGACAGCGTGGTCTCCTGGTGCTGCCAGGAGGCGCGCTGCACCCGCGCGTTGAGCAGCGAACCCAGCATCACACCGGCCAGCGCGCCCGTCACCGAGAGGAACGCGAGGATCACCTGAGTCATGGCTCCAGCATCGCCGGGAGCGTCAACCGTCCACGTTGTTGTCGGAGGGTCATGGCACCATCCCCCTCATGCTCGAGATCGTCACCGCGGCGCTGGTCAGCGAAGGCCGGGTCCTGCTCGTCCACCGGAGCCCGGACCGGCACGTCCACCCGGGCGTGTGGGACCTGCCCGGCGGACACGTCGAGACGGGCGAGACGGAGCTGGTCGCGCTCGCCAGGGAGATGCACGAGGAACTGGGCGTACGCATGACGACGGGCTCGGCGACGCCGCTGTGCCGGCTGCAGGCGGGATCCGTGCACATCAGCGCCTGGATCGTCCGCGAGTGGAAAGGGACACCGACGAACTGCGCCCCCGAGGAGCACGACGAGATCCGGTGGTTCCGGCCCGAGGGGATGCCTCCGCTCATCCACGAGCCCGTGAGCGCGGCGGTGATGCAAGCCATGCGGGGACAGGACCAAAGTCCATAGTTTCGACGTAGTCCGGCGTCATAACCTGCTGGCGTGATGAGTACCGCCACCCGTCCTGCCCGCCGGCGTACCGTCCGGCAGTTCGTACCGCCGCAGCACGGGGCGTGGGCGATGCTGCTGCTGCCGTACCTGGCCGGGGTTCTCGCGGCCGGCTTCCGGTGGCCGGATCTGCCGCTGCTGGGCGCCTGGATCGCCGGGTACCTGTTCTCGTACTTCGCCCTGCAGGCGCTCAAGACGCGCCGGCCGCAGCGCTACCGGGAGCAGCTCCTCTGGTACGGGTCCATCACGGCCGCGCTCGCCCTGCCGGTGCTCGTGGCCGCGCCGCGGGTGCTGCTCTTCGCCCCCGCGTACGCGGCCCTGATCGGGGTGAACGCCTGGTACGCCCACCGCCGCCGGGAACGGGCGCTGGTCAACGATCTCGCCTCGGTGGTGCAGAGCTGCCTCATGGTGTTCGTGGTGGCGGCCGTGGCCGGGCGGGCGCCGGGTGGGGTGTGGGTGCCGTTCCTGGTCGTGCTGATGTACTTCGCCGGCACGGTGCTGTACGTCAAGACGATGATCCGGGAGCGTGGCAGCCGGGCGTACCGGCATGCGTCGGTGGCGTACCACGCGGTGGCGCTGGTGGTCGCGGCGACGCTGGGGCCGGTCCAGGCGGCCGTGTTCGCGCTGCTGCTCGCACGCGCGTGGGGGCTGGCGGGGCGGCCGCTCAGCCCGAAACAGGTCGGGCTCGCCGAGATCGGCGCCACCGTTCTCGTCCTCGTGGCGGCGCTCGCCTGACTGTGCCCGTACCCGAAAAAAGGTCTCTACGACGCGATGCCGCGGCGGGGGTCGGGGTAGACCGCGTCGAACGTGCTCAGCCAGCGCACCTGCTCGCGCGGCGGGATGCCGCAGCCGCGCAGGAAGGCGACCAGCGAGTCGCGGCGTGGCACGGTGCGGCCGGTGACCAGGTTGTGGACCGTGGCGCGGGAGATCGGCGTGCCCGCGTCGGTGCTGCGCCGGGCCACGCTGTCCAGTGACCGCCGGCAAGCGATCATCAGGGCGCGCAGGCGGCGGGCGAACTCGTGCGGCGTGGCGGCGCCGGTGGGGTCCGGGGGTGCGGTCGTGATGCTGGTGACTGTGTTCATCGCTGGTCAAACTCCGTCTGGGCCGGCGGTGCGGGGGCGGGTGGCCATCGCCCATGCTGCTGCGGGCCCGGGAGCCGAAACAAGCACGCGGCCGCGTACGAGTTCTACAGCGGCAGCCACTCGATGCCCGTGGTGACCTCGGCGAGGATCTCCGGCAGCGGCTCCACGCCGAGCCCCGGCCCGGACGGCACCGCGAGGTGGCCCCCGTCCAGCACGAACGGCTCGGTGAGGTCGGTGCGGAAGTAGCGGCCGGACGCGGACGTGTCGCCGGGCAGGGTGAAGCCCGGCAGCGCGGCGAGCGCCACGTTGGCCGCGCGGCCCAGGCCGGTTTCCAGCATCCCGCCGCACCAGACGGGTACGCCGTGCGCCGCGCAGACGTCGTGGATGCGGCGGGACTCCAGGTAGCCGCCCACCCGGCCGGGTTTGACGTTGACGATGGCGCAGGCGCCGAGCCGGATCGCGTCCGCGGCGGCCCGGGCCGAGGTGATCGACTCGTCGAGGCAGATGGGGGTGCGTACCCGCTTCGCCAGGTCGGCGTGCCCGACGATGTCCTCCTCGTCCAGCGGCTGCTCGATGAGCAGCAGGTCGAACGGGTCGAGGGCGGCCAGCAGCGCGGCGTCCGACCGGGTGTACGCGGTGTTCGCGTCCACCTGCAGCAGCACGTCGTCGCCGAACCGCTCGCGGACGGCGCGGACCGGCGCCACGTCCCAACCGGGCTGGATCTTGAGTTTGATCCGCAGGTAGCCCTCGGCCAGGTAGCCGTCCACGGCGTCGAGCAGCTCGCCGATCGAGTCCATGATGCCGACGGACACCCCGCAGGGCACGCGGTCGCGTACCGCACCCAGCTCCCGGGACAGCGGCCGGCCGGCCGCGCGCAGCTCCGCGTCCAGGATCGCGGTCTCCAGCGCGGCCTTGGCCATCCGGTGGCCCTTGAAGCGGTGCAGGGCCGGGGCGACCGCGGCGGCGTCGGCGGGCGGGCCGGCGGCCAGCGCCGGGACGAGGAAGCGGCGCAGCACGTCGGCGACGGCCTCGGCGTACTCGCTGGAGTAGAGCGGGTCGCCCATCGCCACGCACTCGCCCCAGCCCTCGGCGTCCCCGGCGACGGCGCGGACCAGCAGCACCTCGCGGCCGGTCTGGGTGCCGAAGGAGGTGCGGAACGGCGCCACCAGGGGCATCCGTACACGGCGCAGCTCGAAACCGGTCAGCTTCACGAGGTCCCCCCGTCGCGGGCGGGGCGGGTGACGACGTACCACCCCGCGCGGTCGAATCCCTGCACCGTGGCGCCCTCGGCCAGCAGTGTCCCCAGCGCCTCGCGGACCGCCAGCCGCCAGCGCCGGGCCCGGGCAGCATCGGTACGCCGCAACGCCTCGACGTCCGGCGGCACGGCCACCAGCACCGTGTCGCCGGCGGCCCGCCCGGGCACCGGCTCGCCGTCCGGGGAGCGGTCCAGGGCGACAGCGGCGCCCGAGCAGGTCAGGTCGGCGACGCTCCACCGTGGCAGGACGCCCGCACTCGCCTGCCGTACCCGCGGCGCGGCCAGGTCCCAGCGCACCAGCAGCCGGTCGGTGTCGTCGCCGCCGTTCACGCCGTCCCGCATGCCGCCGTAGAAGTCGGTCAGGTACTGCACCGGCACGCCGCCGAGCTTGACCAGGTTGAAGTACGCGTTGCGGCTGACCAGCGGGTCGAAGGTCCAGGTGACGGTGTCGACGCCGTGGTCCAGCGCCCACGCGCGCTGGTGCAGCTTCAGCGCCCGGCCGATGCTGCGGCCCATCGCGGCCGGGGCCACGCCGGCGATGTGGCTGTGCAGTTCCCGCTGGGCCGGCGGGGCGAAGAAGCCGACGCAGGCGCCCACCATGCCGGAGTCGTCGAACGCGCCGGCGACGTAGCTGCCCGTCTTGCTCAGCGCGCGCAGCAGCTCCGGGGTGACCAGCGGACTCGCCGGATCGGGCCGCCAGATGGCCGCGAACAGCCGGTCCACCTGCCGCAACTCGCTCAGCTCGGTCAGCACGCGCACCCGCACGCCCGCGGCGCCGGCGGCGGCGTCCGCTGCGGCCTCCGCCTCGCCGGGCCGGGCCAGCACGCCGGTGGGGTCGCTCACGACGACACCGCATCCGGGTACGCGGACAGCACGGTCCGGTCACCGGCGAGCAGGTCCGCGGTCAGCGCGGCGACCAGCGCGGCCCGCCGAGGCAGCTCGGCCACCACGACGTGCTCGCTGTCGGCGTGCGCGCCGCCGCCGACCGCGCCGAGCCCGTCGAGGGTGGGCGTACCGACACCGGCGGTGAGGTTGCCGTCGGAGGCCCCGCCGACAGCCGCCCGGGCCGGCGCCGGGATTCCCAGGCGGCGCGCCACCGCGACGGCACGCTCGTACAGGGCCGCGGACGCGGTCGCTTCCAGCGGTGGCCGGTTCGGCCCGCCGTCCAGCTGGAGGCGGGCGCCGGGCAGCACCGGGACCAGCGCCCGCATCGCCCGGTCCACCCGCTGCTGCTCGTCGCGGTCGGCGACCCGCACGTCGACGGCGGTCTCCCCCTCGGCCGGAACCGTGTTCATCGTGGTGCCGGCGGCCAGCGCGGTGGGCACGACCGTGGTGCCGCGGCCGGGGTCGGCCAGCGCCTGGATCGCGAGGATCTGGTGCGCCAGCTCCACGGAGGCGTTCACGCCGCGGTGGGGTTCCAGCCCGGCGTGGGCGGCTCGGCCCCGCACCCGCAGCTGGTAGATCGACACGCCCTTGCGTTCGGTCTTCAGCGCGCCACCGTCGGCGGACGCCTCCAGCACCAATGCCGCCGCGCACCCGGTCGCCGTCGACTCGATCAGCTCGCGGGAGCTCGGCGCGCCGAGCTCCTCGTCGCCGGTGATCAGCACGGTCACGCCGCTGCGGTCGGGCAGCTCCGCGACGGCGTGCAACGCCTGCACCACGCCCGCCTTCATGTCGAAGCAGCCGGGGCCGCGCAGGACGCCGCCGGTGACCGTAAACGGCCGGGTCCGCAGCGAGCCCACCGGCCAGACCGTGTCGTGGTGCCCGGAGATCAGCACCCGCGCCGGGCCGTCGCCGAAGCGCCAGCGCAGATGCGTACGCCCCTGCAGGACGATGCGCTCCGGCTCGGCGCCCAGCAGCCGGGCGCCCGTCTCGGCGACCACGTCGGCGCTGCGGGCCACGGCGACCACGTCGTGCGACGGCGACTCGCAGGTCACCAGCCGCTCGATGTCGGCGAGCATCTCCGGCAACCGCCGGGTGAGCCGGTCCAGCACGGTCATCTCAGGCCACCTTCGGGGTCGCGCGGACGCCGAGGTGCACGTACCGCTCCCCCGTGGGCAGCCGGTAGAACGTGACCGGGATCCACGTGCCGCTTTCCGGCAGGCGTACGGCGAACCGGTCGGCCGAGACCGGCACCAGGTCCAGCTCCTGCACGGGGTCCGGGGTGAGCTCGGCCAGCGGCCCGGTGACCGTCATCCGCAGGCGCGGGCCGTCGTCGCCGTCGAGCACCTCGATGCGGGAGCCGGCGCGCTCGTACGTGCCCAGGTGCTCGGGCAGGTTCGCGTCCACGGGCTCCGCCGGCGGCGCGAACGGCTCGGGCATCCGCAGCCCGGCCACCTCGGCCAGGATCTCCGAGTACAGGTCCTGGTAGAGGGCGCGGCCGTCGTCGATGTTCGTGAGCAGCGCGATCGCCAGCCCCTGCTCGGGCAGCAGCCGCAGGAACGCCGCCTGGCCGATGGTGTTGCCGTCGTGGCCGACCAGCCGCCGGCCGTCCCAGCCGAACCGGATCCAGCCCAGCCCCCACGAGTCGCCGAGCACGTCCTTGTCCGGCAGCTCGACCTGCCCGGCGACCATCTCCGCGGCGGCCCGCTCGCTGAGCAGGCGGGTGCCGTCCGGCGCCAGGCCGCCGCTGAGGTGCAGGCGGGCGAAGCGCAGCAGGTCGGCCGCGGTCGCGTTGATGAGCCCGGCCGGTCCCATCGAACGCGGCAGCATCCACACCGGCGTCCGGACCGGACCGTCCGGCCCCGAGCTGTGCCCGGCGGCGGTGCGGTGCAGCAGCGCCTCCTCCGGCAGCGTCCCGGTACGCCGCAGCCCGAGCGGCTCGCTCAGCCGCTTGCGGACGGCCTCGTCCCACGTGCCCCCGGTGAGCTTCTCGATCACCCGCCCGGCCAGCACGTACCCGGAGTTGCAGTACGACCAGGTGGCGCCCAGCGGGTGGTTCTGCGCGACCCCGGCGAGCCCGGCCACGTACTTCTCGACGCAGTCGTCGCCGCGGCCGGTGTCGGTGAAGACGTCGCCGTCGATGCCGCTGGTGTGGGTGAGCAGGTGGCGCATCGTGACCTTCGCCGCGACGCCCGGGTCGGAGAGCTGCAGCTCCGGCAGCACGTCCACGATCGGCGCGTCGAGCTCCAGCTTGCCGTCGTCGACGAGCTGCATCGCGAGCGTCGCCGTCCACACCTTGCTGATCGAGCCGATCTGGAACACCGAGTCGGTGGTGGTCGCGACGCCCGAGTCGGCGTTGACGACCCCGTACGCGGCCTCGACCAGCTCGTCCACGCCGCCCGGGCGCAGGCGCAGCACGCCGAGCACGGCCCCGGGCACCTGGTGCCGCTCGGCGAGGGCGGCCAGCCGGCGCTGCCAGTACGCGGCGTCGAGCGGTGCCGGGCGGTTCTCGGTGTGGCGGCGTACCCACTCGGCGACGCGGCGGTTGTAGTCGAGGCGCTGCGACGGCGGCCCGTCGACGATGACCAGGTGCGACGCGCCGGGGTAGAGCACCAGCTCGGCCGGGATCCGTCGCTCGCGCAGCGCGGTGTACCACTGCTGGGCCTGTCCGGCCGGGCAGCGCACGTCGGCCTCGCCGTGCAGGATCAGCGTCGGCGTCGCGACCTCGCCGACCCGGGTCAGCGGCGACATGGCCGCGTACCGGTCCGGGTTCTGCCAGGGCGGGCCGCCCAGCTCGTACGCCGCCAGGAACGCCCCGTCGTCCGAGGTGCCGGCCATGCTGGCGAGGTCGCTGACCACGCCCCCGGCCACCGCGGCGGCGAACCGCTCGTCGTGCGCGGTCAGGTAGCAGGTCATGTAGCCGCCGTAGCTGTAGCCGGTCACCGCCAGCCGCTGCGGATCGGCGACGCCCTCGGCGACCAGCTCGTCGATCGGCTCGAGGAAGTCGGCGGCGTCGGCCTCGCCCCAGGCGCCCTGGGTGGCGGTGAAGAATTGCTCGCCGTAGCCGTCGCTGGCGCGCGGGTTGAGCAGCAGCACCGCCCAGCCGTCGGCGACGAGCTCCTGGTGGTAGAGGTGGACGTCGTCGGCGGCGCCGTTCCAAGCGTTGTGCGGGCCGCCGTGGATGTCCAGCAGCAGCGGGCCCGGGCCCTGCGCCTCGGGGTCGCGGATCAGCCAGCCGTGCACGACGGTGCCGTCGGCGATGGTGAACTCGCGTTCCTCGCGCGCGAACAGCTCCACGTCGGTGTCGCCGCCGCCGGTCAGCACCGTCTCCTCGCCGCCGGCCACGTCGACCGTCACCACGTCGCCGTACGAGGTGGGGGTCGCCAGCACGACGGCGGCCCGGGCGCCGGCCACGGACAGCCCGGACACCACGCGGCCCCCTCCGGCCACCACCGGGCGCGGGTCGCCGCCGGCCGCGTCGACCGCGTAGAGGTGGGTGCAGCCGCGGTCGCGTACGCAGAACAGCAGCGTCGCGCCGTCCGCGGTGAACTGGGGCGTCCCGCCCGGATACCCGGGTGCGCCCGGCATGACGTTGCGGTCGAGCCCCGCCGCCAGGTCCCGCACCTCTCCCCCGTCGAGCGGTACGCGCAGCAGCCGCGCGTGCCCGACCGGGTCACCGGGCATCCCGACGACGATCAGCGCCTCCCCGTCCGGCGTCCAGGTCACGGTGCTGCCGAAGCCGTCCCGCAGCCCTGCCACGCGCGGCCGGGCGTGCCGGTCGTCCACGTCGAGCACGTGCACGGGTGCCCTGGCGACCAGGTCGGCGTCGGGCGCGGTGGCTGCGGTGAACGCGAGCCGGGTGGAGTCCGGCGACCAGGCGGGGTCGCCGGCGTGCCAGTCACCGTCGGTCAGCTGCCGGCACCGGCCGGTCGTGACGTCGACGAGGAAGAGGTGCTTGCGCATGCCGCGCAGCAGGCCGGTGCCGTCGGCCTGGTAGTCCAGCCGGTCGATCACCACGGGGGCGTGCGTCCGGCGGCGGCCGGCCGCGTCGGCGTCCTCGCCCGGCGCGGCGGCGGTGTCCACGGCCGCAGCGAAGGCGATCCGCGTGCCGTCGGGGCTCCACACTGGCCGCCCCGCGCCGAGCGGGAGGTGGGTGAGCTGCTCGGGCTCGCCGCCGGCGGCCGGCAGCAGCCACATCTGCGCGGTGCCGTCGCCCGCGCGCAGGAAGGCGAGCCGGCTGCCGTCCGGTGACCACGCCGGCGCGGTGTCGGCGGGGCCGCGGGTGAGCCGGCGCGGGTCGCTGCCGCCCCCGGCGCACCAGAGCTCGTACCGGACGCGATCCGCCTCGGCGTCGGCGGTGCGCTGCACGTACGCGACGCGCCCGTCGGGGTGCAGGGCCGGCTGTCCGGGCACGATCAGGGCCAGGAGATCCTCGATGCGCTGGCGACGCGGCACGGCACCCTCCCGAAGGTTCGTCGGCTTCTTGCGCGAAGCCTGCCCGGTGCCGTGGTGCGGTGTCTTGGTGCGCGACGACGAGAAGCGGGGCCCGCTCTCGTCGGTTACGCCAGGGTTATGCCAGCGGCGCGAAGACCCGGAGTTGGAGCATCGCGCCGAAGCGGGCGTCCGGGTCGGCCAGGTCGATGGCGCCCAGCTCGGCCAGGCGGCGCAGCCGGTAGCGGAAGGTGTTGGGGTGTACGTGCAGCACCGCCGCGGCCGCCACCACGTCGCCGAACGCGTCGAGCCACGCGGAGAGGGTCTCGACCAGCCGGGCGTTGTGCTCCGCGTCGTACGCCAGCAGCCGCGCCACCGGGCCGCTGGGCGTGTCCCCGCGGGCCGCGACGGCGTCGCGCAGCTCCAGCAGCATGGCCTCGGTGTGCACGTCGGTCAGGCGGGCCACGCGCCGGGTGCCGGGGTGGCCGCGCAGCACCCGCAACGCCCGATCGGCGCTGGCCCGCGCGGTGGGCAGCTCCACGACCGAGGACGCCACGGGGCTCACCCCGGCGACGAGGCACGCCCGTTCCCCGATGCGGTCGAGGAAACCGGTGGCCGCGCGTTCCGCCTGCCGCTCCCCGTCGGCGGCGGTGACCGGCAGCAGCCCGTACGTGACGTCGCCCAGCAGGGCCACCGCGCTGCCGGCGTGCACCGCGCTCAGGTGCATCGCCAGCGCGTCGCTCATCCGCTGCCGCTGGGCCGCGAGCCCGGAGGTGTCGGCGGCGCCGCCGTCCGACGGGTCCGTCACCCCCACGGCGAGCACCACGAGCGGCCGGTCGGCCAGGCCGAGGCGGGCCAGCGAGTCCCGCGCGCCGGCGCCGCCCTCGAGGGCCGTGCCGACCAGCTCGGTCCGCAGCCGGCGCTCGACGTCGGCACCCGCCCGCAGCCGCAGCATGTGCAGCGCGACCAGGTTGGCGGCGTCGCTGAACGCCCGCGACCGGTCAGGGGTCAGCGGCTTGCGGACCGCGGCCCAGATCGAGCCGAGGAACTCGTCGCCGGCGCGGACGGCCACCGCCACCCGGGGCACCGAGAAGTCGCCCGCGTCCGGCGGCGGCGTCACGAACACCGGCTGCTCACTGCGGTGCAGGTCGCGGGTCACGCCGGTACGCGACAGCATGCGCGCGTACCGCTCGGGCACCTGCCGGCCCAGGATCGTCTCCACGCGGGACTTGTCCGCCTCCTCCTGGCGGCCGGAGAACGCCAGCACGCGCGAGTCGGGGTCCTCGATCGTGACCGGCGCGTCGACCAGCGCGGCGACGGCGTTGGCGAGGGCGAACAGGTCGCCGGAGGGCATCCCGCCGAGCGTCTCGGGGCCGGCGTCGCCGACATCGCCCTGGCTGAGCATGGACCGCAGCAGCGCGGCGAGCTGCGCCCACGACGCCCCGCGGGTCAGCGCCAGGACCGCCACGCCCGCGTCATCCGCCGCGGCCCGCACCTCGTCACCGGCCGGGACCGGCGCCCGCAGCACCAGCCCGGCGGCGCCGTGGCGCCCCAGCGTGCGCAGCAGCGCGGTGATCTCCTCCGGCTCGCGCAGCCCGACGCCCAGCACCAGCGCGTGCGGCGGGAGGCTGGGCTCGTCGTACGGGTCGTGGATGGCGACGCCGCCGATCGGCTCGCCGGGCCCCGGATCGCCGTGCACCAGCTCGAGCAGGGTGGCGCCCAGGTCGTTCAGGACACGGCCGAGGCTGGCGCGCGGCTCCTGACTCATCGACTCCACCTCCTGTACGCGACCGGAGCTCGATGATCGTCCGTCGAGGGCCGCCCGGGCAACGGATCGGGAGGATCCGGCGAGACTCAGCCGACCGCGGCGACCGCGGCCGGGGCGGCGAAATGGCAGGCGGCGAGGTTGCGGTGGCCGGCGCCTGCCGGGTCGGCGGTGCGGCACACGTCCCGCTCGGGCAGCACCAGGGGGCCGACGGGGCAACGCGGGTGGAACCGGCAGCCGGCGGGCGGCTGGTGCGGGTCCGGCGGGGCGGCGTCCGCGACCGGCTCCGGCGCCTCGGGCACCGCGACGCCGGCGCGCGGGACGGCCGCGAGCAGCTCCCGCGTGTACGGGTGCTGCGGATCGCCCAGCACGTCGGCGACGGGACCGTACTCGACGATGCGGCCGGAGTACATGACCGCGACGATGTCGCTGACGTAGCGCACCACGGCCAGGTTGTGCGAGATGAACAGCATGGTCAGGCGCATCTGCCGCTGCAGGTCACGCACCACGTTGAGCACCGCGCCCTGGATGGAGACGTCCAGCGCCGACGTGATCTCGTCGGCGACGATCACCTCGGGCCGGCCGGCCAGCGCGCGGGCCAGCGCCACCCGCTGCCGCTGGCCGCCGGAGAGCTCGTCGGGGCGTACGCCGGCCCGGTCGGCGGGCAGCCCGACCAGCTCGAGCAGCCGGCCGACCTCGGCGCGACGCTGCGCCGAGGCCGGTGCCGGGTGCCGCGGGATCGCCTCGGCGATCGAGTCGCCGATGCTCATCCGCGGATCGAGCGCGGAGTACGGGTCCTGGAAGACCATCTGCAGCGGCGGGCGGCCGGCCTCGCGGGAGACGTCGCGCACCGGCCGGCCGTCGAGCAGGATCCGGCCGCCGCTCAGCGGTGCCAGCCCCACGGCCGCCCGGGCCAGCGTCGACTTGCCCGACCCGGACTCACCGACCAGCCCCACGACCGCGCCGGCGGGTACGACGAGGTCCACGGCGTCGACCGCGACGGTGCCCCGGCGGCGTGACCCGAACCGGACGCTCACCTGCTCGAAACGCAGCTCCCGCATGGCCGCCTCACGCCCGGCGCGGCGTGGCCCGGGCACCGAAGTGCACGTACCGTTCGCCGCTGGGCAGCTGGTAGAAGGTCGCGGGGACCCAGTTGCCGGTCTCCGGGTCCTGGCAGACGAACAGGTCGGGCGCCACCGCCACCATCGGGTAGTCGGCGTCCTGGTCCTGCAGCACCTCGGCGAGCGGCCCGGTCAGGCCCACCCGCATCACCGGCCCGTTCTCGCCGACGAGGACCTCCTGGCGGACGCTGGCGCGCTCGTACACGCCCACGTACGGCGCCGGGTCCACCTCGACCGGCTCGTCCGGGGGGCCGAGCGGGTGCGGCAGCTTCGCCCCGGCGAGCTCGTCGAAGATCTCGCGGTACAGCTCCTCGTACAGCTTGCGGGAGTTGCCGCCGTTGGTGAGCAGCGCGACCGCCACGCCGCGCTCGGGCAGCAGCCGCAGGAAGGCCGCCTGCCCGATGGTGTTGCCGTCGTGGCCGATGAGCCGGTGCCGGCCCCAGCCCATGCGTTCCCAGCCCAGCCCCCAGGAGTCGCCGAGCGTGTACTTGTCCGGCAGGTCGGCCTGGAACTCGGCCATCGCGGCGGTGGCGGCGGCGCTGAGCACCTGCGTACCGTCCGGCGCCTGCCCCTGGCGCAGGTGCATCCGGGCGAAGCCCAGCAGGTCCGCGGCGGTCGCGATGATCGCCCCGGCCGGTCCGGCCGAGCGCGGGATGCCCCAGACCGGCGCCGGTACGGTGGTGCCGTCCTCGGTCAGGTGCCCCACGGCCGCGCGGAACAGCAGCGCCTCCTCGGGCAGCGTGCCGGTGTGCGTCAGGCCCAGCGGGGTGATGAGCCGCTCCCGCAGCGCCGCGTCCCACGTGCCGCCGGTGAGCTTCTCGATGACCCGCCCGGCCAGCGAATAGCCCGAATTGCAGTACGACCACGTCGCCCCGAGCGGGTGGTTCTGGGCGGCGTCGGCGAGCAGCGCGGCGTACTTCTCGAGGCAGTCGTCGCCGCGGCCGGTGTCGGTGAGAATGTCGCCGTCGATGCCGCTGGTGTGCACCAGCAGGTGCCGCATCGTCAGGCGCTTGGTCACCTCGGGGTCGCCCACCCGCAGCTCCGGCATCACCTCCAGCAGCGGCGCGTCCAGGTCCAGGCGGCCCTCGTCGACGAGCTGCATCACCATCGTCGCGGTCCACACCTTGGTGATCGAGCCGATCTGGAACACCGAGTCGGTGGTGACGTCCACGCCGGTGCGCAGGTTCAGCACGCCGTACGCCGCCTCGGCCAGCTCGTCGCCGTCCGGGCCGGTCCGCAGGATGCCCAGCGTCGCACCCGGCACGCCGTGCTCCTCGGCGAGGGCGGCGAGCCGCCGCCCCCAGTGGTCGGTGTCCACGCTCATGACTCGTCCCTTCCTGCAGTGGTCCGGTACGGCGCCACGGCCACGGGCGCCAGGTCGGCGTGGTGACAGGCGACCCTGCGGTCCCCGTCGTACGCGGCCAGCGGTGGATCCTGTTCCCGGCAGACCTCGGTGGCCAGCGGGCAGCGCGGCGCGAAGGCGCACCCGGACGGCAGCCGTGCCGGGTCCGGGGGCCGGCCCGGGATCACCGCGAGCGGCCGGTCGCGATCGGTCTCCATGCCGGGCACGGCCGCGACCAGGGCCCTCGTGTACGGATGCCGCGCGTCCTGCAGCAGCGCACCGGAGGGCAGGTCCTCGACGATGCGGCCGGCGTACATGACCAGCACCCGCTCGCACACCTGGGCGACCACCGTGACGTCGTGGCTGATGAACAGCAGCCCGACCGAGTCGGCCGTACGGATGTTCTCCAGCAGCCGCAGCACCTCGCGCTGCACGGTGACGTCCAGGGCGGTGGTGGGCTCGTCGGCGATGATCAGCGCCGGGCTCGCCATCAGGCCCATGCCGATCATGGCGCGCTGGCGCATGCCGCCGGAGAACTCGTGCGGCAGCTGCCGGGCGCGTCGCGCCGCGGCCGGGATCCGGACGGCGTGCAGCCGGTCGACGGCGCGGGCCCAGGCCGACCGCCGGTCCGCGCCCTGGTGCCGGCGGACCACCTCGGCGAGCTGGTGGCCCACCCGGTGGGTCGGGTTGAGCGAGGTCATCGGGTCCTGGAACACCATGGCCAGGGAGGTGCCGAGCAGCCGCCGGTGCGCCGCGGCACCGCCGCCGCGCAGGTCGGCGCCGAGGAACTCCAGCCGGTCGGCGTCCACCCGCCCGGGCGCGGCGACGAGCTGCGCGATCGCCAGCGCGGTGAGGCTCTTGCCGGAGCCGGACTCCCCCACGATGCCGACCGCCTCGCCGGGGCGCAGCCGGAGGCTGACCTCGCGGACCGGGCTGATCTGAGCGCCCAGGGACGGGAAGGTGACCCGGAGGTTCTCCACAGCGAGCAGCGGGGCGGCCGGTTCCGTGGCAGCGGCCGCCCGCGGTGGCGGCGCGGTCACCGGGCCGGCCGGGGTGCCGCTCTCCGCCGAGCGCAGGCCGATGGCCCGGGCCACGACCTCCCCGGCGAGGTTGAACGCCATGGCCGCGAGGACGACGGCGACCGCCGGGGCCAGCGCCCCCGCGGGATGGATGTAGATCTGCGCCAGGCCCTCGCCGAGCAGCCGGCCCCAGTCGTAGCCGGGCGCCTGCACGCCCAGACCCAGGAAGGACAGGCCGGCGAAGGCGAGCAGGGCGCTGCCGGCGGCCATCGTCGCCGCGACGACCAGCGGCTCGGCGATGTTCGGCAGCACGTGGCGCAGCAGGATGCGCACCCGGCCGACCCCGGCGATGCGGGCGGCGGCGATGAAGTCCCGCCCGGCGACCGTGGCCGCCATGGTCTGGGTGAGCCGCGCGAACGCGGGCGCGGTAGCCAGCCCGATCGCCAGCACCGCGCCCTTCGCGCCCACCCCGAAGACGACGGCGAAGAAGAGCGCCAGCAGCAGGCTGGGGAACGCGACCGCGACGTTGACCAGCGCGCCGGCCCACCGGCCGGCGCGGCGGCCCAGCAGCAGGGGCGCGGTGCCGAGCAGCAGGCCGACGAGCACGCCCAGCCCGGTGGCCGCCAGCGCCAGCTCCACCGACAGCCGGGCGGCGACCAGCACCCGGGCGAAGATGTCGCGACCCAGCAGGTCCGTGCCGGCCGGGTGGTCCCCGGACGGCCCCTGCAGGATGTCCGCCGGGTGTACGGCGTCGGCGCGGGCCTGCCACCCCATCGGCGCGAACACGGCCAGCAGCAGCACGGCGAGCAGCAGCACGGCGGCGGTCACGCCCAGCGGGCTGCGGACGGCACGGCCCCAGCGGCGGCTGCTCCCCCCGGCCACCGCTCAGCTCTCCCGGATCGCCGAGCGGGGGTCGAGCAGCGCGAGCGCCACGTCCACCGCCAGGTTCACGAGCAGGACGCCGACGCCGTACACGAGCACGACGCCCTGCACGGTCGGGTAGTCCTTGGCCAGGATCGAGCTCACGATCGTGCCGCCCAGGCCGGGCCAGGCGAACACGTTCTCGACCAGCACCGTGCCGGCGACCAGCGCGCCGAGCATCAGGCCGCCCATGGTGAGGCCGGCGGTCACGGCGTTGGGCAGCGCGTGCCGCAGGTACACCACCCGGGGTGGCAGCCGCTTCGCCCGGGCCGTACGGATGTAGTCGGTCTGCAGCACCGCCAGCATCTCCACCCGTACGAGCCGGGCCAGCACGAACGCCGGTCCGAGGGCGAGCGCGAGCACCGGCAGCACGTACGAGCCCGGCCCCGACCGGCCCGCCACCGGTGCCCAGCCGAGCTGCACGCCGAAGACGAACACCAGGCACACCGCGACGAGGAATTCCGGGATAGTGGCGAGCACGACGCTGGTGGAGGTGAACATCCAGTCGCCCGCGCGGCGGCGGCCGTCACCGGCCAGGACGGCCATCAGCGTGCCCAGGGGCACGGAGACGATCACGGCGACGGCGAAGGCGAGGACCGCCAGCTCGACGGTCGCACCCATCCGCGCCCCGATGATCTCCGACACCGGCAGCCCGGTCGTCATGGAGCTGCCCATGTCCCCGCTGAGCAAGTTGCCGAGGTAGTGCGCGTACTGCAGCCAGAGCGGGTCGTCGAGGCCCATCGCCGTACGCCGCTGCTGCACGAGCTCCAGCGGCGCCGTCGGGCCGAGCGCCGCCCGTACGGGGTCGCCCGGCAACGCGTGGATCATGAGGAACGCGGCCGTGACGAGCACCCACAGCGACAGCAGCAGCCGCCCGGTACGGCGTACCGCGAACCGTACCCAGACGTTGTCGCCGAGGCCGCTGCTCCGGCGGGTTCCGACGGCGAGGGCGGTCACGGCGCTCAGCCGAGCATCCGGATGGACGCGGGATCCACATCGCCCTCGGAGAGGTCCACAGTGGCTCCCTTGGCGTAGATGGGGACGTTCGAGTTGGCGAACGGCACGACATCGAGGTGCTGCAGCAGCGCCTTCTCGGCCGCCAGCCACTGCGGGCAGCCGCTGTCGCCGGGCAACTTCTGCGCGGCGGCCACCGCGTCGGTGTAGTCCTTGTTCTCGATGAAGGCGAAGTTGGTGCCCTGCGGCGGGGTCGGGCCGGACACATACGACACCAGCTGGCTGGGCAGCGTCACCGTGATCGGGAACAGCGCGACGTCCCACGTCAGCTCCCCGCTGACGATCTGCCCCAGCTGCGCCTCGCTGATCGGCTTGAGCTGCACCTTCACGCCCGCCGCGGTCCACTGCTGCTGGATCAGCTCGGCGGTGGCCGGCGCCCCCGGGAGGCCGGACGTCGGGTACACCAGCGTCAGGGCCAGGGGTTTGCCGCCCGAGGCCGTCTCCAGCGCACCCTTGCCACCCGCGGCGTCGAAGGCGGGCAGCGTCCCGGTGACCGTGTCGCCCTTGCACGGGGTCATGGACGGCGCGACGAGGCCGGTCGGGGCGGTGCCCTGGCCGCTGGTGTAGACCTGTCGCAACTGGGTCAGATCCAGCGACTGCACCAGGGCCCGGCGTACGGCCGCGTCCGCGGTGAGCAGCCCGGACTTCTGGTTGAACAGCATCTCGCCGGACGGGGCGAGCACGTCGCGCCGCTGGAGGCCGTCGCCGCGCAGCCGCTGGCCGTCGGGCCCGGCGATCCGGGCGGCGTTCACCTCGCCGGAGAGCACGAGGTTCGTCATCGTGGCCTCGTTCGGGATGATCCGCAGGACGACCTTGTCGGGCAGGCCCGGCTGGGCGGACTTCCAGTCGCCGGGCCCCCAGGCGTAGTCCTTGCGCCGGGTCAGCGTGTAGTGGTCGTTGGCGACCGCCTCGGTCAGCGTGAACATGCCGGTGCCGTCGGCGCCCTGCTTCAGCTTGCCGCGGTCTTTGAGACCCTTGTCGCACACGATCGGCAGGCCGCCGAGGTTGCGGTCGAGGAACGCGTCGGGCGCCGGCGAGGTCACCGTCACGGTGCCGGCCGCCTCGTCCGCGGTGGCCTTCGCGCCGGCCGGGACGTACGTGCCGACCCGGCTCGAACCGTTCTTGACGTCGCCCACGAAGCTGATGTTCGCCGCCACCGTCGCCGCGGTCAGCGGGCTGCCGTCGCCGCAGGTCACCCCCTTGCGCAGGGTGAACGTGGCGGTGGTGGTGGTCGCCTGCCACTTCTCCGCCAGCCCGGGCAGCAGCTTGCCGTCGGCGGCGAAACCCAGCAGCGAGTCGTACAGGAAACGATCGACCTGCCCCGTGACGGACAGCGAGGTGAAGTGCGGGTCGAGGTTGCCGGGGTCGTTGGCCAGGGCCATCGTGAACGTCTTGCCGTCGGCCAGGCGGGTGCCCGTGCCGCCCGCGTCGTCGCCGCAGGCGGCGAGCAGGAGCGCCGCCGCGCCCACCGCCGCCGCCGATCGCAGAGTCTTCATCTCGCCCTCCACGTGCTCCGTGTTGGCCGCCAGCGTGCCGATCGGGCGGTCCCGTTGTCTTTGGCCTGCCCGACAACATCGCGAGGACGCAGTTGTCCGCGCCGACGACAGCGGCGGCCCGCACCGCCACATCGGCCGGGTTCTATGCCCGGCGGCCAACCCTCAAGCGGCCGGACCGGCTGCCGACAAGGGAGGTGTGCGCATTCCCCGCGGCGTCGTGCTGGTGCTCAGCTGTGTGCTGGCCCTCGCCCTGATCGCCCTGGTGGGTGGCTATCTCATCGCCACCGACCGGGCCACGGGCGACCGCCTGCGCGGCGAGTTCGCCAACCGTGCCGCGGTCGCCGCGCAGCTGACCAGCGACGCGTTCACCGCGAGCGCCGAGCAGAACCGGTCGACCGCCCAGCAGACGTTCTCGGGTGACCCCGGCTCGGTGCAGAAGGCCCTCGACAAGGACGTGAGCTTGGCGTTCAGCGCCGTCACGACAGCCGACGGGACCGTGCTCGGCGCCCGGCCGCCCTCGTTGCGCAGCGCCGCGGGCCGCAAGCTGCTCGCTCCCGTCCGCACCCGGGCGCAGCAGCGCGCCACGATGGTCTTCGGCGACCTGGTGCAGGACGGCGAGGCCCAGCGGCTGATCTTCGGCGTGCCGTTCACCGCCGCGGGCCGCCCCCGGGTGTGGCTAGCCGCCGTCCCGCTCGACACCCTCGACGTGTTCGCCAAGGGCTACCTGCAGAGCTCGCTGGGCACCCCCGGCGGGCGCGCCTTCATCGTCGACGCCAAGGGGCTGGTCATCGCCCGCTCGGCCGAGGGCGAGCTGGGTGGCCCGATACCCGATCAGGGGGTGGTGGCGGCCCTGCGGACCGCGCCCACAGGGGTGACGGGAGGCGACTACTACAGCTCTGCGCCCATCCCCGGCACCGGATGGCGGGTCGTGTTCGTCGCCCCGCAGAAGGTGCTGCTGGAGCCGATCCAGGCCACCCGCCGGCTGGCCTGGGAGATCTTCGGCGGGTTCGCGCTGGCCGTGCTCTGCATGGTCGCGCTGGGCGCCACCGCGCTGACCCGGTCGGCCCGGCTGGCCCACGAGCGGCTGCACGACGCGCTCACCGGCCTGCCGAACCGTACGCTCTTCCTCGAGCACGTCGGCCGCGCCCTCGCCGAGCAGCGGCGCCGCGGCGGCCGGCTCGCGGTGCTCTTCATCGACCTCGACGGTTTCAAGCCGATCAACGACGTGCACGGCCACGCGGCGGGCGACGCCCTGCTGCGCGCGGTGGCCCAGCGGCTGCGTGAGGACGCCCGCCGCGGCGACGTGCTCTGCCGCTTCGGCGGGGACGAGTTCCTCGTGCTCTGCCCGGGCCTCGCCGCCGGCCACGAGGCCGTCGGCGTCGCCCGGCGCCTCGTCGAGCGCATCCGCGAGCCGTACGAGATCCAGGGCCGCACCGTCCGCGTCGGCAGCTCGGTCGGCGTGGCGGTGACCGGCGGGGGGACGACCGACGCCACGGCCCTCATCCACGACGCGGACCAGGCCATGTACGAGGCCAAGCACCGCGGCCGCAACCGCATCGAGGTGTTCCGCCGGCCGGTCACCGCCGGCACCCTCACCTGAGCGGCCGCCCGCGGACGGCGGCAACCCGTCCGCTCCGGCGCGGGGCCGGGGCTGCACCCGGCGGACTCAAAACTCGACTGGACGACATGCGGGACCCGGCGCCGGAAGCCGTCCCGCACCGACCGTCCAGGCTGAGGAGCGAACACCCGATGACCACCCGACATATCCGTGCCCGCGCGTGGCAGCCGTCGACCGCAGCGATCGTCGCGGTGCTCGCCGTGTTCCTGACGACCGCGGTAACGCCCACGGCGGCCTCCGCCTCGACGCCCGCAGTGGCGCGGAAGTGGGCGTCGCTGATGCACAGCAGCCTCGCGCCCAGCCCGGCGTACGTGCGGCTGCGTCAGACCCTCTCCGCCCAGCGGACGAGCCTCGCGACCTGGGCGGACCGGCTCACCCAGCGCCGGGCCGTGCAGCTCGACGCGCAGAACACCGTCACGACCACGGTCGCCACCGACGCCGCCGCGCGTACCCGGTACGCGCTGGCGCGGGAAGCCCTGGCCACCGCCCGCAACAACCTGACCGTGGCGTCGCAGCAGCGCCCGCGCAACGCCACCGCCGTGACCAGGGCCAAGGATGCCGTCACGGCCGCGGCCAAGACGACCGCCGCCCGCCGGACCGAGGCCCGTACGGCCGCGGCGGCGCTGAAGACGGCACAGGCCACCGCCTCGACCGCCACCGGCAACCTCGACGCGGCCGGGGTCGCGTGGGACCGCACGTACGCGGCGATCGTGACGAACCAGCGCAGGCTGAAGGCCGCCGACGCCCAGCGCGCCGCGTACGCCACCCAGGCCGCCGGGCTCAGCCGGGACGTCGTCGCCCAGGTGCGCGGCACGTTCGCCGTCGCCGACACCACCTCGGTCAACGGCATCACCGTGCACCGGAACGTCGCGTTCGCCTTCCAGCAGATGCTGGGTGCCGCGAAGGCCGACGGGGTCTCGCTGTCCGGCGGCGGGTTCCGCACGAAGCAGCGGCAGATCGAGCTACGCAAGATCAACGGCTGCCCGAACGTCTGGACCGCGCCGGCGTCGTCGTGCCGCGTCCCGACGGCGATCCCCGGCACGTCGCTGCACGAGCTCGGCCTGGCCGTCGACATCACCTCGGGCGGCCGGACGCTCACCCGCGACAGCGCCGGCTTCCGGTGGCTGTCGGCGCACGCCGCCCGGTACGGCTTCGTGAACCTGCCGTCGGAGGCGTGGCACTGGTCCATCACCGGCGGCTGACCGGGCCGCCCTTCTCCTGTCGCATGCCGTCCCGCAGCAGCTCCACGAGGTGCTTGCCGCGTACGCCGGCCAGGTCCGCGGACTGCGTGCGGCAGGAGAAGCCGTCCGCCAGGAACACGTCGTCGTCGCCCGCCGCTCGCAGCGCCGGCAGCAGCTGCTGCTCCGCGACCTGCACCGACACCTCGTAGTGGCCGCGCTCGACGCCGAAGTTGCCGGCCAGGCCGCAGCAGCCGCCCAGGCGGACCACGTCCGCGCCGGCAGCCTTCAGCAGCTCGGCGTCGGGCGACCACCCCATGACGGCGTGGTGGTGGCAGTGCGGCTGGGCGATCACCTTCCGGCCGTCCAGCGATGGCGGCGTCCACCCTTCGGTACGGGAGAGCAGCTCCGCGACGGTGACCGTGGCGACGCTGACCTTCCTGGCCGCCTCCCCGTCCAGCAGCTCGGTGAGGTCGCTGCGCAGCACGCCCGTACAGGACGGCTCGAGGCCGACGATCGGGATCCCGTCCTCGGCGGCCGCCTGCAGCTCCGACACCGTCCGGCCGAGGATCCGCTTCGCCGCGTCCAGCTGACCGGTGCTGATCCAGGTCAGCCCGCAGCAGGCGTCCTTGGACGTGATCCGGGGCGCGTACCCGGCGGCGGTGAGCACCTCGACCGCCGCGCGCGCCACCTCGGGGGCGAAGTGGTCGGTGAAGCTGTCGACGAACAGCACGACCGGCTTGCCGTCCGCGGCGGGCTGCTGCGCCGCGTGCCACCCGCGGAACGTCCGGTCGGCGAACGCCGGGATCGAGCGGCGCGCGTCGACGCCGGCCAGGAACAGCGCGATCCGGCGCAGCCCGGGCAGGCTGATCATGCGGTTGGCCAGGCGCGGCATCCGCGAGGCGAGCCGCGACCAGCGGGGCAGCCAGCCCAGCGAATAGTGCGAGCGCGGCCGCAACCGCCGCGAGTAGCTCTGGTGCAGCACCTCGGACTTGTACGAGGCCATGTCGATCCCCGTAGGACAGTCCGACAGGCACCCCTTGCAGGACAGGCACAGGTCCAGCGCGTCGTGCACCGCGGGCGAGCGCCACGACGGGGCGAGGTCGCCGTCCAGCATCTCCTGCAGCACCCGGGCCCGGCCGCGGGTCGAGTCCTTCTCGTTCTTCGTGGCCAGGTACGACGGGCACATCACTCCGCCGGTCCCGGTGTTGTCCGCCCGGCACTTGCCCACGCCGGTGCACCGGTGCACGGCCTGGTTGAAGTCGCCGCCGTCCCCGTGGTACGCCAGCGCCAGCCGCTGCCGGACCGGGCGGGCCTGCGCCACGCGGACGTTCGCGTCCACGGGATCCGGGTCGACCAGGTTGCCGGGGTTGAGCAGGCCGTCCGGATCGAAGGTGTGCTTGATCTGCCGGAACAGGTCCATCGCGGCCGGTGAGTACATCCGGGTCAGCAACTCGCTGCGGGCCCTGCCGTCGCCGTGCTCGCCGGACAGCGACCCGCCGTACGAGACGACCAGGTCGGCCGCGTCCTCCAGGAACGCCCGGAACCGGCCCGGGCCGCCCGGCCTGTCGAGCGGGAAGTCGAGCCGTACGTGCACACACCCGTCGCCCAGGTGCCCGTACGGCATCGCGGTGAGCCCGTGCCGGTCGACCAGCGTGTCGAAGTCGCGCAGGTAGGCGCCGATCTTCGCGGGCGGCACGGCGGCGTCCTCCCAGCCGGCGTGCGCGGGCAGACCGGAGGGCGCCCGCCCGGCCAGCCCGGCGCCGTCCTCCCGGATCCGCCACAGCGGCGCGGCCGCGACCGGGTCCTCGACCACCATCGAGTCGACCGCGGCGGCCGAGGCGACCAGCTTCGCCACCCGCTCGCGCACCTCGCCCAGGTCGTCGCCGGCCAGCTCGACCATCAGCCACGCCTGCCCGCCGGGCAGCGGCGGCACCGAGCCCGGCCCGCGCCGGCTGCGCAGCACCTCGCAGATGCGCGAGTCGATGCCCTCGCACGCGGTCGGCGCGAACTCCAGGATCGCCGGGATGACGTCGCCGGCCGTGCCGAAGTCCGGGTAGCCGAGCACGACCAGCACCCGGTGCGCCGGGTCCGCGACGAGCCGTACGGTCGCCTCGGTGACCACGGCGAGCGTGCCCTCGCTGCCCACCAGGAACTCGGTGAGGTTGAAACCGCGCTCGGGCAGCAGGTGCTCGACGGCGTACCCGGAGACCTGCCGGCCGAACCGCCCGAACTCGGTGCGCGCGACGGCCAGGTTGGCGCCGACGACCTCGCGCAACGCGGCGGTGATGGGCTCGGCGCCGCTGAGCTCCGGCCCGGTGACCAGCCGCGACCCGTCCACGGTCAGCGCGGACAACGCCAGCACGTTGTCCGACGTCCGCCCGTACCCGAGCGTCCGCGCCCCGCACGAGTTGTTCCCGATCATGCCGCCGATCGTGCAGCGGGTGTGGGTGGACGGATCGGGCCCGAACCGCAGCCCGTACGGCCTGGCCGCCGCCTGCAGCGTCGCCTGCACCGTCCCGGCCTGCACCCGTGCGCTGCGCGCGGCCGGGTCCACCTCGAGCACCTGGTGCAGATACCGGCTGAAGTCCACCACCACACCCGGCCCGATGGCGTTGCCGGCCACCGACGTACCGGCCCCGCGGGCGGTCAACGGCACGCCCAGCTCCCGGCACACGGCCAGCGTGGCCGCCACCTCGTCCTCGGACTTCGGCCGCACCACGGCCCGCGGCACCACCCGGTACAGCGAGGCGTCCGACGCGTACATCGACCGGTTCGTCGCATCGTCCAGCACGTCGCCGACACCGGCCCGGCGAAGACGCGCAGCAAGGTCTGCGCTGGTCACGTGGCGGGCAATGCGGCTGCTGAACACATGAGCCGAAGAATATCCCGGCAGGCCCGCCGGCCACGCCGACGGGATCCCCCGCATCCCGCCATGCAGACCCGCCCCTACTCCGCGGGCACCTCACCGTGGCGGCGGAGGGCCGGCATCTGCCAGCCCTCGGCGAGGCGGGACGGGTGGACGTTGACGCCACCGCCGAAGAATTCGGTGAACTTCATGATCAGGGGATCCCAGCGCAGCGGGTCGACGTGGGTGGTGCCGGGGATGACCAGGTCCTCGTCGACGTGCGTACGCAGCACCTCGACCTCGAAGGCCGTGGCGGTGACGCCCGGGGCGCCGAAGGGGTTCGCCGCGGTCACCCGGCACTCCAGCTGGATCGGGCACTGGGCCACCCGGGGCGGGGTGACCAGGTCGGAGCTCTGCCGAGTCAGGCCGGCGAGGGCGAACTTGTCCGCCACGTACCGGTATCCCTGGGCCCGCTTGTACCCGCTCACCTCGGCCCGTCCGGTGGTCAGCGCGATGCGGTCGACGACCGCGGCCATCGCCGACGACGGCAGGTTGAGCACGCACTCACCGTGCCGGCGCAGGTTGGCCGACGTCTGGCCGGCGTCGCCGAGGCCGAGCATGGCGGAGCTGCCCAGCCACCAGGCCGACGACATCGGGGCCAGGTTCGCCGAGCCGTCGGGGTTGGTCGTGCTCACCAGCACGACCGGGGTGCCGAAATACAGGACCTTGAGACCGGGTACGACATGCATGCGGCCATGCTTCCCGGGCGTGGGCAGCGCTGCTGGCGGCTTTCGGACGTCTCGTCGGCTACGACGCGTCGGTGATGCGGTACGCCGACCAGCCGTCCGGGACCGGGGTGCCGCACCACACCGCCAGCACCGCAGCGCTCGCCGGGAACAGCGGGGCGGGCAGGGCGGCGAGCGGCCACCACTGCCAGCGTTCGAAGACGTGAGGTTCGCGGACCTGCGGGGTGCCGCCGGCGTGCTCCGCCACCACGCCCGCGGTCACCGCGCCCGCCGCGAGGTCGATCGCGACCGCGAAGGCACGCGGGCCGGCCGGCGTGAGGCCGGCTTCCTCCACCGTCTCCCGCACGGCGGCGTCGGCGAACGTCTCGCCGGGTTCCAGGCTGCCGCCGGGCAGGCACCACGTCGCGGTCTCGCCGCTCTTCGTGCGATGCCCGAGCAGCACCTCGCCGCCGGACCGCAGCACCACCATGCCGACGCCGGGCGGCCGGGATCGATCAGTCATGGCCGCGACGATGCCACGCCCGGGCGCCGGGGTCGTCGCCGGGTGCGGGAACGATCGAGGTGATCAGTAACCGACGTCGCGGCGGCGCAGCCCGAGGTAGCCGGCGCCGATGGTGGCGGCCGCGACCAGGGCGATCGTGATCAGCGGGGCCGGTCCCAGGTCCGCCAGCGGCACCTGCGGCGTGTGCACGAACGGCGACGCCTTCTGCGCCCAGCCCGGCAGGTCGAACGACTCGGCGAAGAGGGCGACGACCGTGCAGTAGCCCACGGCGGTCCAGCCCACCGCGGCGGCCGGGCGGGGCGTCCAGCCGACGGCCAGCACCACGACGGCGATGACGAGCCACACCGCCGGCACGTACGCGAGCGCGACGCCGGCGAGCCGCGGCGCCTGGCCCGCGTCCGAGACGATGATGGCGTACGTCGTGCCCTCGCCGAGGCCGAAGGCGACGAGCAGCAGCGCGCCGCCGGTCAGGGCCACGCTGAGGTGCCCGGCGAGCCAGGACAGCCGCCCGGTGGCCGTGGCCAGCACCGGTTCGGCCCGCCCGGAGGTCTCCTCGGCGCGGAGCCGCAGCACGCTGGTCACGCCGTACGCCGCCGCGATCAGCGCCGAGAGGCTCACGGTCAGCGCCAGGTACGCGTCGACGACGTCCGCCGCGCCGCCCGGCAGGAACTTCGCGATCTCCGGGTTGTCCTTGACGTACTGCTCGATGCTCTCCGCGACCGAGCCGTACGCGACGCCGAGCAGCGCCATCCCGGCCGCCCACCCGGCCAGGCTCGCCCGCTGCAGGCGCCACGCCAGCGCTGTGGCGTTCCGCAGCGATCTTGCGGCCCGGGCCCGGCCGGGGCGGGGTGCCACCAGGCCCGCGCCGAAGTCACGCCGCCGCGACAGGGCGACGGCGAGGGCCACCAGCAGCGCGGACGCCCCGAGCGGCAGCAGCAGCGGCCACCACCGGTCACCGGTGTACGGGAACGTGCGCTGCCCCCATCCGATGGGCGAGGCCCAGGACAGGGCGCCGCTGCCCACGTCCCCGGCGGCCCGCAGGACGTACGCGGCACCGATGGCGAGGCCGACCGCCCCGTACACGGCCCGAACGCTCTCGAAGACCTGCGCCGCGACCGCGGTGGCGGCGGCGACCGTGACGCCCACGGCGGCCATCGCGACGCCGAACAGCAGCGAACCGCCCAGCGGGAGGCCCGTACCGGCCGCCACGGCGAAGATCAGCATCGCGACCGCGAGGTTCGCCAGCCCGGTCAGGGCTAGCGCCGCCGCGAGCGGGGCCTGCCGCCCCACCCGGCCCGACCGGATCAGCTCGGCGCGGCCGGTCTCCTCCTCGGCGCGGGTGTGCCGGCCGACGAGGAACATGGTCATCAGCGCGACCACGACCGCGGCGAACGCGAAGATCTCGAACACGATCTCGCCGCCGATGGAGCCGAGCAGCCGGGTCGGCCCGCTCATCGCGATCACCGCCGTGTTGCCGCCGATCGTGCGGCGCAGCCGTTCGAGGGCCTCCGGGCTGTCGTACAGGTTCTGGCTCTGCGCGGACTGCACCAGCACGAGGAGCGTGGCGCCCAGGAGCCACCACGGCAGCGCGGCGCGTTCCCGGCGGAGCATGAAGCGCAGCAGGTCCCGCGTACCGGTCATCGCCAGACCTCATCTCCTCGCGGGCGGCGGGCGGGCCCTACGCCGGGAGGCGGATGCCGACCCGGGCGCGTACCGCGTCCACCGTGTCCCAGTCGGACCCGCCGAGGGTGGTCAGCGCGGCGGGGAACACCCCATCCTGCTCCTTGAGGATGTGCTCGCGCAGCACCTCCAGGGTCGCGATCAGGTCGTCCGGCCAGCCGCCGTCGGCCGGTACGCCCGCGGCGGCCGCGCCGAGGACGGCCTCGACCCGGCGGTGTTCGTCGCGCAGGGCGGCCACGTGGTCGGGGAAGTCGTCGGTCAGCAGGGGGAAAAGCCCCTCCTCCTCGACCACGGTGTGCGGCTCGAGGACGGTGCTGATGCTGCGGGCCAGCTCGGCCATGCGGGGCACGTCCGCGGCGGCGTGGGCGGTCCGCACCTCGGCGATCATCGCGACGACCTCGTCGTGCTCGCGGGTCAGTTCCTCGATGGCGGTGACGGACTGGCAGCCGCAGTACTCACACATGATCTGACCCCCGGCTCGGCTTGCGGACCTTTCCACTGTCGCCGCGCGAGCGAGGGCCGGCCAGGGACCTTCGGCCCGGACTGGCGGGACCCGGCGGGCGGAGGAGAGGCACGGACGCCGGACCTCAGGGGGGCTTCCGGTCCGGCGTCCGTGCCGTTTTGCCGCCGTGGCCGTGTCATCGGCGCCCGGCGGCGGCGGGGGTCCTTCTCAGCTGCCAGCATGATCCCCGGGAGCCGCGCGCCGGTACGGACGTTGGTCACGCCGGTCCGGACCTCCGGCCCTCTCCTGCCCCGGCCGGTGGCGCGCGCCGCCCGGGCGGGCACATCATGGGCGGATGACCCTTCCCAGCGCGGCCTCTGCCGAAAGCGCCGGCGCGGCGCGGCGTACGGATCTGGTCGCGCCCGGCGCGGCACTGCGGCTCCGCGGTGACCGGCTGCCCGTGGTGGGCACGGCGCGGCTCTACACCTGCGGGATCACGCCGTACGACGTGACGCATCTGGGGCACGCCTCGACGTTCATCTGGTCGGATCTGCTCGCCTCCGTGTGGCGGCTGTGCGGGGTGGAGACGGTGGGCTGCCGCAACGTCACCGACGTGGACGACGTGCTGACCCGGGCGGCGGGCGCGCGGGGCAGCGACTTCGCGCAGTTCGCGCTGCAGCAGGAGTACGCCTTCGACAAGGACATGACGGCTCTGCGGGTACGCCGCCCGGCGCACGAACCCCGGGCACGGCACTACATCCGTACGGTTCAGCAGCTCGCCGAAGCGTTGCTGGCCGCGGATCGCGCGTACGTCCGGAACGGTTTTGTGTTCTTCCGCGGCGCGCAGGTCGCGGCGGATTCCGGGCTGCCCCGCGAGGTGGCGCTGGCGCGCAGCGCCGAGTTCGGGGACGACCCGCACGACCCGGACCGCGACGACCCGTTCGACGTGGCGGTGTGGCGCCCGTCGGCACCGGGCGAGCCGGCCTGGCCGGGTCCGTGGGGCCCGGGACGGCCGGGCTGGCACGCCGAGTGCGCGGCGATGGCGCTGTCGGTGCTCGGCTCGAGCGTGGACGTGCTGGCCGGCGGCGAGGACCTGGCGTTCCCGCACCACGCCTACCAGGCGGCGATGGTCGAGGCGGTGACGTCGGTGGCGCCGTTCGCCCGGGCCCGCCTGCACGTCGGCGCGGTCCACCGGGGCGGCGCGAAGATGGCGAAGAGCACGGGCAACCTGACCCTGGTCGCCGACCTCCTGCGCGACCACTCCCCCGCGACGGTACGGCTGCTCGTGCTCGACCGGCCGTGGCATGCCCAGTGGGAGTATCGTCCCGGCGACCTCGACAGGGCGGCCGCCCGCCTGGAGCTCCTCTACGCGGCGGCCGGGCGTCCCGGCGGCGCCGCCGCGACCACGACGGCGGTCGTCACGGCGCTGCTGGACGACCTCGACGTCCCGCTCGCCGTGGAGACCGCCCTGACGGACGGCGGTGAGGCCGCACGGCTGCTGCTGAGGGTGCTGGCGCTGGCCTGAAGCGCGGCGAGCTCGTCGGCGTCGAGCAGATACAGGTACGGGCACTCCTGCGGGCCGGCCGCGAGGCAGCTCCCGCAGGGACGCGACGGGTCGATGACACACATGCCGGGCTCCTCACCGTCGTTGCTGCCCCCAGTCTGGCGGCGCGGCGGCGCCGCACGTCAGGGCCGAGGTCCCGGTCCGCAGGGCCCGACGGCCCTGCGGACGCGGCCGGCCTCAGGACCCGCCGGAGATGTACCAGTACCCGGTGACCGACGCGGCGGGCACGTCGGGGCTGACGGCGCCCCTGCCCCAGAAGTAGTCGTTCATGCTGACCGCGCCGCCCGGCCCGATCGGGCCCATGCTGGCCCAGACCACCTCGGCCGGCTGGTCGTCGATCGACGCCTGCGCCCAGGCGCTGCGGACCGGCATCGGCTTGTTCCACCACAGGAACGGGCTGCGCAGCAGGTAGTTCGCGTACGTGCCGCCGTGCGAGGCGCTGTGGTACGAGACGGTGTGGAAGCTGTTGATCTGGTGCAGGCCGGCGAACGCGGGACCCCAGCGCTGCCACCACCGCTGCCCGCCGGACTCCTGGGCCAGGATCAGGCACGTGAACAGGCTCATCCACTCGGCGTCCCCGTTGCCCCAGCGGGCGTCCGTGTTCGCCAGGAACGAGTCGTCGTTGCTGCTGCACCCGGCGAAGCTGAACCCGGTCGGCGCGCCGTGCCCCTGCCAGTACGTCATGTCGACGTGGTCGGCCCAGTCGCTGTCGTCACCGCCGTACGCGGGGTCCTTGAAGTCCTGCTCCCACGCGTTCTGGTCGCGCCAGCTGAACTCCACGGGGATGCCGCGGCTCGTGAACTGACCGTTGAACGACGCGAGGTTCTCGCCCGTGTGCGCCAGCCCCGAGCACGGGCCCGTGCCCTCGCTGCCCACGTCGGCGACGCCGTACGCGCGCGACGTGACCCGGCCGGCGGCGCCCGGGCGGGGCTCCTGCGGCGCGGGCGGCTCCGGCAGCCGGGCGTCCACCGCGGCGGGGACGACCACCCGTTGCGCCTGGGCGCCGGCGGTGTCCACACCGGAGCATCGCAGGCTCGGCTCGATGGTCTGCACGGCCGTGGCCAGCGCCGGCGCCCAGTAGACCGGGGCGGCCGAGGTGACCCGTACGCCCTGGCCCATCACCCGGCTGCAGCGGTCCAGCGCGCCGGCGGCGTCGAGCACCTCGACCGCGCCGGCCTGCTCGAGGCCGCGGGTGCTGACCGAGAGCCCCGTGGCGGCGCCCCGGCCGTCGAACGAGAGGCGCAGCTTGGCGCCGGGGCCCTCGTACGGCAGGCCGGCGAGCGTGAACGCGTACGAGACGCTGGTGTCCAGCGCGGCCGACACGATGGTCCGTCCGCGCCGGTCGACCGCGGTCATCATGGTCTTGCGGGCGACGGGCTTCGCGTCGCGCGGCAGCAGCTTCGCCGTCGCGAGCGCCGAGGTGGCCCGGCGCAGCGCCGTCGCCGTGCTGATGGTCCGAAGCCGCTTCAGCGCCGCGATGTCGAGCACGGCGCGGGTGGTGGGCCGCCCGTCCTCGTCCCTGCCACGGCCGGCGGCCCGGGTCGGCACGGCGAGGAACGACTTCTCCGAGGCGTACCGGACGCCGCCGTCCTCGCCGCGGGCGAGCTGCTTGAGGCCCAGGGCACGGGCGAGGCCGGCCGCCTGGTCACCGGTCAGGCCGGACGACCGTACGGCGAAGACCGGCAGCGTCACCCGCTCGGCGCCGCTGGCGGGCGCGGCGGCCACGCTCAGCCCCAGCGGCACGGCGAGCGCCACGGCCAGCACTCCGGCCGTTCCCACCCGTCGTCGTTGCGGTGTTTCCGTCTCGCGCTGCATCACTGCCCCCCGCGTTCGTGGTCACGGCACCGGTCGGCGCCGCGCCCAGTATGGGCAGGGTCATATGCCGGAAATGCCGGTACGGAACGCGAGACGGATAGGCGACAGGGTCGTCCGACGATTCGCCGTTTGCTCAGTCCGATGCGATCTGCAGATCGTGGTAGTCACCGATCGACAGGATCACGGCGCCGTCACGCACGAGCTCGTAATCCCACAGTTTGTGCTCCGGGTCGAACGACTCGAGCGACGGCTCCATCCGCAGGAACATCTCCCGGACGGCGTCGGTGAGCGGACCGGCGATCTCCACGGCGTCGCGCATCCCGCTCCACGGCCGCACCTCCACCCCGGGCAGCGCCAGGAAATCGGCGCGCCCGTGGCTCAGCTGACCCTCGCCGTCGGGTACGTGCACCCGGAACGAGTCGGCACGGTCGAGGTGGTCCCGCAGCAGGGCCCGCCATTGCCCGTCGGGCACGGCTCCCAGATAGGTCAGCGTCACGACCCGCATCCTATGATCCGCCCGCCCGTGACCCGGGCCGGTCGTCCCCGGCCGCAAGGCCACCCTGCCCTGGCCGCGGTGCCCTCGGCGCCGCACGGTGAAAGTGCCGGCACCGACGTGCCGCACGAACCGGAGGCGGTCACCGATGCCATTCCCGCGACTCCTCACGAAGGTCACCCGTGGCCGGGTCAACAGGCTGATGCTGCACCTGGCGGGTCACGCCGCGTTCGCCGACCTCGAGCACGTCGGCCGCCGGTCCGGGCGCGTGCACCACACGCCGGTGCGGGCCTTCCGCGTCGGGGACACCGTGGTGATCGGCCTCAACTTCGGCCGCCGCTCCGACTGGTTCCTCAACGTCACCCGGGCGGGAGGCTGCCGGATCCACCTGGGCCGGGAACGGCTGGAACTGGGCGTACCGCGGCTCGTCCCCGCCGAGGAGGCGACCCGGGAGATCCCCGCGGTCTTCCGGTACGCGCTGCGCTACGTGGCCCGTACCGAGGAGTGCCTGGTGCTGCCCGTCGTGGGGGTTGCCACCCCTATATAGAGTAAGACCATGGGTGTGCACCGGATGACGATTCCGCGGCTCCTGCTGCTGCGAGCGCTGCTGGCCGACCCCGCCGCCGAGCGGTACGGCCTCGACCTCGCCCTGCAGGCCGGGCTCGAACCGGGCAGCGTCTACCCGATTCTTGTCGCGTTCGAGAACGCCGGATGGCTGGAGAGCCGCGTCGAGGACGTCGACGCCTCCGCCGCCGGCCGGCCCCGGCGCCGCTACTACCGGCTCACCGCCGAGGGCGTCGACGCGGGGCGTACGGCGCTCGCCGAGGCCGCCCGCAAGCGCCGCCGTACGGCCGGCGGGGAGCTCGCGTGGTGACGCCCCTGCTGGAACGGGTGGCGATCGCCCTCCTCACCCGGATGCTGCCCGCAGGCTTCCGCGAGCGACAGCGCGAGGAATGGCGCGGCGACCTCGCCGAGCTGGCCCGGCACGGCCGCGCGTCCCGCCTGCGGTACGTGGCGATCGCCGCGCTGACCCTGCCGTCGCTGCACCTCGCCGCCCGGAGGGCCCCCTCGGCGGGCGGCGGCTGGGCGCTGAGGCCTGAGAAGGGATCGGGCACCGCCGTACCCATCGCCCTGCTCGCCGTCACGGCCGGAATGTTCGCCGCGGCCGCCGTGGGCCGCCTCACCTGGACCCCACCGCCACCCATGATGACCGCGGCCCAGGCCCAGGACCTGGCCGTCACCGTCTTCCCCGGCCGGGCCGTCACGGGTACGCCCGAAGCCCCGGTCTTCGACAGCGACGTGGACGACAACACGCTGGCGGGCGCCACGGCCTTCGAGGTGGCCGCGGTGCCGCTGGACCGGGACTTCGAGGCCGACCTCCACGCCGCCCGCGACCGGCTGCGGGCGCGGGGCTGGACCATCGACACCGACGTCCACGACGAGCTGACCCCGGACGTCGTCGGCGTCGACCTCACCCGCGACTCGCTGTGGAGGCTCACCGCCCACCGCGACCGCCTCACCCTCGACGTCACCACGGGGCGGTACCACGACCAGGCGACGGCGTCGTACCTGGTGCGCCCGGTTACGTACCAGCACCTGCCCGCCCTGCCCCTCCTGGCGGCGGCGGCCCCGGCAGCACTCGCCGCCTGGCTCGCGGCCTGCCGCCTGCACCGCCGCGCCGCCCGCCGCCGGGGCTTCCCGCAGCTCACGGCGGCCGCGGGCGTCATCGTCTGCTTCGCGGCCCTGCCGATGACGGGACTGCTCCTCGCGGCCCCGCACGCGGCAACCCTCACCGACGAGCCGCTGGCGCCCTGGTGGTACACGCTCTTCGTGACCGGCGGCGACCGCCCGTACGTCTACGCCGCGCTGGTCACCGTCCTGGCGATCTGGCTGACCGGGCTGCCGGGACCGGCGCAGCGATCGTCACCGGCAGGCCGGCACCCCGCCTGACGACTCGGCCAGGAACGGCCCAGCCGGCCGGATCGGGGATAGCCAGCAGTCTCGACCCGTCCCGGAGGTCGATCCGCAGCGCCCTCCTGGAAGCTCTCCGCCGCCGGCCCCGGTCCATGACCCGAGACAGACGAACGGGGGACGGGAAGGCGAGCCTGGAGAGGACGGTCAGTGGCCCGTCGGCGGGATGTTCGACGTCCTGACCGCCTGCGTCATCCGCTTGAGCTTCTTGGCGGCCTGCTTCTCCTTCACCGTCTTGCCCTGCTTCTTGGCGCTGTGCTTCTGCGGGGACTTGCGAATCATGATGACTCCCTCACGATGGTCTGCCGAGAGACCGTCAGCCGGAGATGAACTGGAGGAGGCCGTACACCAGGAAGGCGGGCCAGACGAATGCCTTCAGCACGCCGACGACGCCCGCCCCGAAGCTGTCGGCCTGGCTGATGTACCAGACGAGGGCGCCGATCAGGCCGATGCCGTAGACGGCGTCCCCGCCGCCGGGGCCGCGGATCACGTTCCGGCGCTGCTTCGTGTCGCTCATGCCGAGCCCTCTCATCCTGCACCGGCCCCGCCCCGGGCCGGGGTTCTCAGCGTGTCCCCGGTGACCGCCCCGCCGGCAGGGCCGTTGGTCCCTGCATCCCGTGCCGCCGCCTCCGCCCGGCGGCACCCACGCCGGTGACCTACCGCCCTGGCCACCGTGGACGCCGCGGGGATGGACTGGGGGGAGAGACCAGGAGACTGGAGTCCGCCATGTCCGGGACACACACGAACCACCGGCGCGTCGGCGTACGGAAGTTCAACAAGGCGATCCTCAACCCCGTCATGCGGCTCGCGGCCGGGCGCCGGCACTTCTACGCCGCCGCGCTGCACCACGTCGGACGGCGCTCCGGGCGTGCGTTCACCACGCCGGTCGTCGCCGAGCCCGTCGACGGCGGGTTCGTGATCCCGCTGCCGTACGGCACCGATGTGGACTGGCTGCGCAACCTGCAGGCGGCCGGCCGGGCCACGATCGACGTGTCCGGAGTCGGCTACACGATCGGCGAGTTCCGGGTGGTCGACGCTCCGCAGGCCCTCCCGTTGGTGCGGCCGAGCCGTCGCCGGGTGTGGCAGCGGCTGGGCATCGAGCACTACCTGCACGTCCACGCGTTCTGAGAGTCGCGGAGGTGATCGTGATGACCCGCGTGCTCGTGGCGTACGCCACCAGGAACGGCTCCACCCGGCAGGTCGCCGAGGCGGTGGGGACCGCGGTCCGCGCCACCGGCGCCGAGGCGGAGGTCGTACCCGCGCACACCGTTCTCGAGCCCCCGGCGGGCTGGGACCTCGTGATGCTGGGCGCGCCGATCTACTCCGGCCGCTGGCATCGGGACGCGCACCGGTTCCTCAAACGGCACCGGGCCACGCTGAGCTCGGTGCCGGTGGCCGTCTTCGCCCTCGGTCCCCGCCGCGACGACGAGGAGGCCTGGCAGAGCAGCCGGGCCCAGCTCGACCGCGCCCTGGCGAAGCGGGCCTGGCTCGTACCCGTCGCGGTCGGGCTGTTCGGTGGGGCCGACCCCGTCGGCCGCCGCCGGGCCGGCCGGCGCGACCTGCGCGACTGGGCGCGGATCGGCGCCTGGGCGCGGAAGACGCTGGTGTCCGCCGGCGTCGCCGTGGACCCGGGCCTCAGGGACGCGTCGGCTGTCTGATCAGGATCGCCTCCGCGATGAGGGCGAAGAGACGGTCGACGCGCGAGGCGAGGGCGGGCTGATCGCCGACCCACGCGAGCGCGCCGCCGAGGGCGTACAGGTCGGTGCCGTCGATGTCGCCGCGGGCGGAGCCCTCGGCCTGCGCGCGGTCGAGGAGCCGGGCGCCCGCGGCCTTCATCGTGGTGCAGGAGGCGTGCAGCGCGGAGTCCGGGTCCTCGATGGCGGCCACCATGGAGTCGATGACGCCCCGGTAGTTGTGCGCGCACGCGACGAACTCGCGCAGCCAGGACACGAGGGCGTCGCCGGCCGAGCCGGCGGTCTCCAGGTCGCCGGCCTTCGCCGCCAGCTCGTCGAAGCCGGTCCGGAGCAGGGCCTCGAACAGCGCCTCGCGGGTGGGGAAATGGCGGTACATCGTGCCCAGCCCGACCCCGGCCCGGCGGGCGATGTCGCGCAGCGACGCGTCGGCGCCCTCCTCGGTCACCACGACGCTCGCGACCGCGAGCAGCTGCTCGTAGTTCCTCCTGGCGTCAGCCCGCACGTACCCTCCCGTTGATAAGCGGAGCAGTGACCCGTATATTCGGAGCACCGACCCGCTTAGGTTAACCGCCCACACCCGCGAGGGACAGCGATGCTGAAGACGATGAAGGCGATCCGGCTGCACGAGTACGGCGGCCCGGACGTGCTGCGCTACGAGGACGCCCCGATCCCCGCGCCGAAGGCGGGAGAGGTCCTGGTCCGCGTGCACGCCGTGGGCGTCAACCCGCCCGACTGGTACCTGCGCGACGGGCTGACTGTCATGCCTGCGGCGCTACGCCCGGCGATCCGGCTGCCCGTGATCCCCGGGACCGACATGTCGGGCGTGGTCGAGGCCGTCGCCGCCGACGTGACGGACTTCTCCCCCGGCGACGAGGTCTTCGGGATGTTGCGCTTCCCAGGATTCGAGGGCAGCACCTACGCCGAGTATGTGACCGCGCCCGCGTCGGACCTGGCCCACAAGCCGGCCGGCGTCGACCACGTGCACGCCGCGGCGGCGCCCATGGCGGGGCTCACGGCATGGCAGTTCCTGATCGACCTCGGGCACGACCACCCGTCGCCGTTCCAGGAGCACCGGCACCGCCCCGTGCCACTCGGCCCCGGAACGACCGTGCTGGTCAACGGCGCCGCGGGCGGCGTGGGCCACTTCGCGCTGCAGCTGGCGAAGGGGAAGGGCGCACACGTCATCGCAGTGGCGTCGGGCCCGCACGAAGCGTTCCTGCGCTCGCTCGGCGCCGACGAGGTCATCGACTACACGAGGACCCGCCCGGAGGACGTCGCGCGCGACCTCGACCTCGTGCTCGACACCGTCGGCGGCCCGGCGAGCCGCCGCTTCCTGCGGACGCTCAAGCGCGGCGGGGCGCTTTTCCCGGTGTTCTTCGGCGAGTTCGACCCCGCCGAGACCGCCCGGCTGGGCGTGACGGTGTCGATCACCCAGGTGCGCTCGAACGGGCCGCAGCTCGCCGAGCTCGGACGGCTGCTCGGCGACGGCACGCTGCACGTCGCCGTCGACAGCGCGTACCCGCTCGCCGGGGCCGCGGCGGCGCACGAACGAGCCGGCCGCGGCCACCTCCAGGGCAAGATCGTCCTGACCGTCGAGCCCTGAGACCGGTCAGCGCAGGCCGTACGGCAGGTCGTTGTCGGCCTCGATCTCGATCAGCCGGTTGTACTTGGCGACCCGCTCGCCGCGGGCCGGCGCCCCGGTCTTGAGCTGCCCGCAGCCGGTGCCCACCGCGAGGTCCGCGATGAAGGTGTCCTCGGTCTCGCCCGAGCGGTGCGACACCATCTGGGCCCAGCCGGCCTCGCGGCACAGCCGCATGGTCTCCAGCGTCTCGGTCACGGTGCCGACCTGGTTCACCTTGATCAGGGCCGCGGTGGCCGCCTTGCGGTCGATACCCTCCGCGACGATGGCCGGGTTGGTGACCAGCAGATCGTCGCCGACGAGCTGGGCCCGGCCGCCGAGGCGGGCGGTGAGCTCCACCCAGCCGTCCCAGTCGCCCTCGGCCAGGCCGTCCTCGATGCTCCACACCGGGAAACGGTCCACGATGGCCTCGTACCGGGCGATCATGTCGTCGGTCGTGAGGCTCTCCCCCGCCACGTGGTAGCGCCCGTCGCGGTAGAACTCGCTCGCGGCCGGGTCCAGCGCGATGGCCACGCCGTCGCGGCCGGGCGTGTAGCCGGCGTCGGTGATGGCCGCGACGAGGGTGGAGAGCACGTCCTCCGGGGCGTCGATCTCGGGCGCGAAGCCGCCCTCGTCGCCCAGCCCGGTGGCGAAGCCCTGGCCGGCCAGGCGGCGCCGGAGCGCGGCGTACACCTCGGCGCCGGCCCGGACCGCCTCGGCGAGGTCGGGCGCGCCGATCGGCGCGATCATGAACTCCTGGAAGTCGAGCCGGTTGGGCGCGTGCGCGCCGCCGTTGACCACGTTGAAGTGCGGTACGGGAAGCCGCGGAGTCACCCCGCCCGGGGTCAGGTAGCGCCACAGCGGCACGTCGGCGAGCAGCGCGAACGCCCGGGCGGCGGCCATCGACACGCCGATGATCGCGTTGGCGCCCAGCCGCGCCTTGGTGGGCGTGCCGTCCGCCTCGATCATGGCCCGGTCCACGGCCGCCAGGTCGGCGAACTCCCGGCCGCGGAGCAGGTCGGCGAGCTCACCGTTGACGTGGGCGACCGCGTGGAGCACGCCCTTGCCGGCGTACCGGTGCTGGTCGCCGTCGCGGAGCTCGACGGCCTCGCGGCTGCCGGTGGAAGCGCCGGAGGGCACGCCCGCGCGGACGGTGCGCCCATCGGGCAGCCGCAGCGTCACCGCGAGGGTCGGACGGCCCCGCGAGTCGAGCACTTCCACGGCCGTCAGGCCGGCGATCGTCAACGTCATTTCAGGCTCCCACTACCGAGCGACAGGCGATGTTCCGCTGTCGACTCTTCCAGTGGCCGTACCCGTCGTCATCGGGTCGAAGGTCCTGCCGGGCAGGGCGACGGAACCGTCCGGCTCAGCGCCAGACGGCCTCGGCGAGCGCGATGCCGCAGAAGGCGGCGCCCAGCCCGGCGACCACGCCGGCGACCACGTTGAGGACCGCGTACGCCCGGACCCGCTGCTCCAGCAGCCGCACCGTCTCGAACCCGAACGTGGAGTACGTCGTCAGCGCGCCGCACAGTCCCGTCCCGAACAGCGCGTTGACGCTGCCCGGCACGGCGTGCACCGCGACACCGTGCAGCAGCACCCCGAGGATGAAGGAGCCGGTGACGTTGACGGTGAACGTGCCCCACGGGAAGACGGAGTCGTGGCGCGCCTGCACCGCCCGGTCGGCGAGGTAGCGCAGCGGCGCCCCGATCGCGGCGCCCAGCATGACCAGCAGCGCCGTCACGAGTCGACCGGCGCGG
Source organism: Nucisporomicrobium flavum (assembly GCF_016464385.1). Taxonomy (GTDB): domain Bacteria; phylum Actinomycetota; class Actinomycetes; order Mycobacteriales; family Micromonosporaceae; genus Actinoplanes; species Actinoplanes flavus_A. Next base: position 181,479 of record NZ_JADMLH010000006.1, read on the forward strand.
TGCGGCCCACGTACCGGATCACCTCGACCGGGTCGAGGATCACGAGGCCCTCGCCGACCAGCTCGTCGAGCTGCGGCAGGAAGGCCCGGATGCGGTCCTCGCGGTCCACGATGATCACGGCGACGGGCAGATCCTCCGACAGCGACAACAGCCGGGTGGTGTGGATGCGCGAGGAGGCGCCGTACCCCTCGATGCCGCGCAGCACGGACGCGCCGGCCAGCCCGGCGGCGTGCGCCCGGTGCACGATCTCGTGGTACAGCGGCCGGTGGTGCCAGGTGTCGTCCTCACCGATGAAGACGGTCAGCCGTACCGCGGGCCCTTCGATCTTCATGAGGCCGCCCTCCGCCGGTGGGTCGCCAGGCGGGTCGCGGACACGCCGGCGTAGACCGCCGCCAGCGCGGCGAGGACCGTCCCGGCCAGATAGAGCAGTCCGGTACGGGCGGCGCCGGCGGCGACCAGCTGCTGCACCTCACCGGTGTACGTGGAGAAGGTCGTGTAGCCGCCGAGCATGCCGACGCCGAGGAACGGGCGGATCAGCCGGTGCGCCGACCACACCTCGGTGATGAGCACCATGAGGATCCCGATGAGGAAGCAGCCGGAGACGTTCGTCACGAACGTGGCCCACGGGAAGCCCGCCGGCGGGTGGGGCCAGGCGGTGGCCAGGCCGTAGCGGGCGAGCGCACCCAGGGCCCCGCCGAGCGCGACGGCGCCGAGCACCGGTCGCGACGATTCCCGCCGCTGCGTGGCGACGTGCAGGTCGACGTCCGGATCCGTCGGCAGTCCGGTGGACTGAGACACCAGCGCGTTCCCTCCACCCGTGGCATGCGTCCCCCACTCTACCGCCGGGCCGTCAGGGCCGAAGGTCAACTATTTGCGGGAGTTCCAGCCGAGCCGGTTAAGCAAGCCTTACCTCTACAGTTGGCCCGTGATTCGAGTGACGTCCATGGCCACGCCCCTCGCGGGCTTCCCGCCGGGCAGCGTGGTGCTGGTGACCGGCACGGCGGCGGACGCGCCGGCTGCGGTCGTCCGCCGCCTGGAGGATCTCGGCTTCACGGCGGGGTCGCAGGTCGAGGTCGTGCGCCGGGCGCCGCTGCGGGATCCCACGATCTACCGCGTACGCGACTACGACGTGTGCCTGCGCCGCGACCAGGCGGCGTACCTGCTGGCGCGGGAGCTCGACGGATGAGCGACCACTGCGGGGCAGGAAGCGGCCGGGACGGCGGGGTGGCCGGTGTCACGACGCCGCGCCTCGCGCTCGCCGGCAGCCCGAACGCCGGGAAGACGAGCATCTTCAACGCGCTCACCGGCCTGCGCGCCAAGACCGGCAATTATCCCGGCGTCACCGTCTCCCGGTTCGTCGGCACGAGCCGGATCAACGGCCACCGCTACCTGATCGAGGACCTGCCCGGCACCTACAGCCTCGCGCCGATCAGCCCGGACGAGCAGGTCATGGTCGACGTGCTGGACGGCCGGCTCGACGGCGAGCCGCCGCCGGACGCCGTGCTGGTCGTCGTCGACGCCACCACGCTGCGCCGGTCCCTGCGGTTCGCGGCCGAGGTCATCGGGCGCGGGCTGCCGAGCGCGGTCGTCGTGACGTTCACCGACGAGCTCGCGGCGGGACAGGGCGCGCTGGACGTCGAGGCGTTCGGGCAGGCGCTCGGCGTACCCGCGGTCGCGGTGATCGGGCGCGGCGGGCAGGGCGCGGACCGGCTGCGCGAGCTGATCGACGAGTGGCGGTCCTGGCCGGCGCCGGTGCTGGCGCCGCCGGCCGACCGGGCCGAGCTCGACGCCTGGGCCGAGTCCGTGCTGGCCTTCGCCGGCTACCGGCCGCCGGGCCGGCACCGGACAACGCAGCGGATCGACGCCGTCCTGCTGCATCCGGTGGGCGGCACGCTCGTATTCCTGGCCGTCATGGTGCTGTTCTTCCAGGTCGTGTTCCGGCTGGCCGCGCCGCTGCAGGGGTACGTCGAGTCGTTCTTCGGCTGGCTGTCCACGCTGGTGAGCACGCACATCCAGAGCCCGTGGCCGGCGGGGCTGCTCGGCGACGCCCTGATCGGCGGCGTCGGCGGCGTCATGGTGTTCGTCCCGCAGATCATGCTGCTGTTCCTGCTCATCGCGGTGCTCGAGGGCGTCGGCTACATGTCGCGGGCCGCGTTCCTCATGGACCGGGTGATGGCCCGCGCGGGTCTCGAGGGACGGGCCTTCGTCTCCCTGCTGTCGTCCTTCGCGTGCGCGATCCCGGGCATCATGGCGACCCGGACGCTGCCGTCGGCCCGCGACCGGCTCGCCACGATGATGGCCGCCCCGCTGATCACCTGCTCGGCCCGGCTCCCGGTGTACGTGCTGCTGATCGGCCTGCTCGTGGACCCCTCGGCCCGGGTGGGACCGCTCGGAGTGCAGGGCCTGGTCATGTTCGCCATGTACCTGCTCGGCGCCGTGTCCGCCATGCTCGCGGCCTGGGCGTTCAAGAAGATCGGCGGGCGGCGGGGCACGGCCATGCCGTTCTCCATGGAGATGCCGCCGTACCGGATGCCCACGCTGCGCTCGGTGCTCATCGCCATGGGCCAGTCGGCGCGGTCGTTCGTGCGGAAGTGCTCGACCATCATCACGGTCACCACGGTCGCGCTGTGGCTCCTGCTCAACCTGCCCGTCCACTCGGCCGCGGACCTGCGCGCGCACGGCGTGGACCCGGGTGACGACCGGTCGGTGTCCGCGTACGTCACCGACCACAGCTATGCGGCGGCGCTCGGGCGCGGTGTCGCGCCGGTGTTCGCGCCGCTGGGCTTCGACTGGCGGATCTCGATCGGCGTGCTGTCCGCCCAGTCGGCCCGGGAGACCTTCGTCGCCACCCTCGGTCAGGTCGCCGCCGCCGAGAACGCCGAAGAACCGGCTCAGGCGCTGCGGACCATGACGTACTCCGACGGGCCGCGCGCCGGGCAACGCGTCTTCACCGCCCCGACCATCGCGGCGCTGCTGGTGTACTTCGCCTTCGCGCTGCAGTGCATGGCGACCGTCGGCATCCTGCGGCGCGAGACGGGCGGCTGGAAGTGGCCGCTGATCGCGTTCGGCTACCTGACCACGCTCGCGTGGGTGATGGCGTTGCTGGCGCGGACGGTCACCGCCCTGCTGACCGGGGCCGGCTGATGATCCCCATCCATCCCCAGCCCTGCGCGGGACGGCCGGACCGGCTGCGCTGGATCACCCCGGCCGGCGTGCTGCCGTTCACCGGCGTCCCGGCCACCGTCCCGGCCGCGCTCGCCACGCTGCTGCGCGACGGGACGCTCGCGGCGGTGAAGGTCGAGGCCACTGCGATCGTCACGGACCTGGCCGCGGGACGGAGCTGGTCGCGCGACGGGTCCCGCGTACGGTCGGCCCTGCACGAAGCGCTCGCCGACCCGGCCGGCTGGACCGGCACCCCGGGCGGTGACGGCGACCCGGACGAACCGTTGCGGGCCGCGGCCGCCGCGCTGATCGACGGGCGGGCGGGCGAGCTGGCGCTCTCCCACGGCGGCCTCATCGAGCTGGTGGACGTCCACGACGGCGTGGTGACGGTCCGCATGTCGGGGGCCTGCCACGGCTGCCCGGCCGCCGGGATCACCCTGCGCCACCGGCTCGAGGACGAACTCCGGCGCCGGTGTCCCGGCGTACGCCAGGTCGTCAACCGCGCTTAGGCGTCGAACAACGGCGTGCTGAGGTACCGCTCGCCGGTGTCCGGGAGCACGACGACCACGGTGCGGCCCTCGAACTCCGGCCGGCGTGCCACGCGGGCCGCGGCGTACAGGGCGGCGCCGCTGGACACGCCGGCCAGGATGCCCTCGCTGTGGGCGAGCCGGCGGGCGGCGGAGCGGGCCTGGTCCACGCTGACGCGGACGACCTCGTCGTACACGGTGGGGTCGAGCACCTCGGGGACGAAGCCGGCGCCGATGCCCTGGATGCCGTGCGGGCCGGGGGCGCCGCCGGAGAGCACCGGGGACTCGGCCGGTTCCACGGCGTACACCCGCAGGCCGGGCTTCTTCTCCTTGAGCACCTGGCCGACGCCGGTCAGGGTGCCGCCGGTGCCGACCCCGCCGACGACCGCGTCGAGGTCGCCGTCGGTGTCGTTCCAGATCTCCAGCGCGGTGGTACGCCGGTGCACCTCGGGGTTGGCCGGGTTGTCGAACTGCCGGGGCAGGAACGCGCGCCGCTCGTCGGCGATCTCCAGGGCCCGGGCCACCGCGCCGCGCATGCCGTCGGCGGCGGGCGTCAGGACCAGCTCCGCACCGTACGCGGCCAGCAACGCCCGCCGCTCGGCGCTCATGCTCTCCGGCATGGTGAGCGTCAGCCGGTAGCCGCGCGCGGCCGCCACCATGGCCAGGCCGATGCCGGTGTTGCCGCTGGTCGCCTCCACGATGGGGACGCCCGGCCGCAGCTCCTCGGTGGCCTCGGCGGCCTCGATCATGGCCAGTGCGATGCGGTCCTTGACGCTGCCGCCGGGATTGGCGGACTCGAGTTTCGCGAGCAGCCGGGCCGGCAGCCCGGGTTCGAAGCGGGACAGCCGCACCAGGGGCGTCCGGCCGATCAGTGCGGTGATGTCGTCGTGGACCATGGTGGGCTCCCGAGGGTGACGCAGGGTGCCGGCGCCCGCAGCCGGGCACCGGCCGGGACGTCGGAGTGGACGAGGCAGAGGGCGCCGATCTCGGCGTCGTCGCCGATGTGGACGGGCCCGAGCACGGTGGCGCCGACGCCGAGCACGACGCGGTCGCCGACGGTGGGGTGACGCCGGCTGCCCTTGGGGTCGCGGCGCCACCCCCGTCCGCCGAGGGTGACCTGGTGGTACATGGTCACGTCGTCGCCGATGCGGGCGGTCTCCCCGATGACGACCCCGGCGCCGTGGTCGATGAACAGCCGTTTGCCGACGACGGCGCCGGGGTGGATCTCGATCCCCGTCGCGTGGCGCATCGCCTGGGAGATCAGGCGGGGCAGCAGGGGTACGCCCCGGCCGTGCAGCCAGTGCGCGAGGCGGTGCCCCCACACGGCCCAGAGGCCGGGGTAGAGCAGGACTTCGGCACGGTGGATGCCGTACAGGGCCGGGTCACGGCGGCACGCGGCGCGGACGTCGTCCAGCACGAGGGGTTCCTTCGAGGAAGACGTGTACAGGGGCTGCGGAGTCAGCGCCCCGGACAGCGCTCGTCGAAGACGCGGCGCACGTGCGTGCCGGCGAGGGGTACGGCGAATCGGTAGCCGGCCAGCCGGCGTCGCGTACCCCTCTCGATCATGAACCCGACGCTATCCACGCGTTTCCGCGCCGGACAGGGCCGAAAGACCCGCCCGCTGGAGGCGTACCTGCCAGACGTCCGGGCCGTCCTGCAGCCATTCGGTGGCGAACTGGCCGCTGTAGCGCCGGTCGATCTCGGTGAGCAGGGGCAGCGGGGCGTGCGGCGCGACGAGGACGAGCGCGCCGTCGGCCGGCACCGCGTCGACCGCGGCGAGCACGGTGGCGTGCCGCTGCGCGTGCGGGAGTTCGCGTACGTCGATCCGAGCGTCGATGCTGAGCGCCGGGGCCGGGGCCTCGGCGGCGCCGGAGGAGTCCCCGCCGCACCCGCAGCCGCCGCACCCGCACCCGGATTCCGCCGGCTTGCCGTCCTCACCCAGCAGCTCATGCATGCCCGCGAGCAGGGCCGCGAGGTCGACGTCGCCGGCGTCCACGAGCACCGGCACGATCAGTTCGTTCTCCTTGGCCAGGTGCGCCTCGAACACCGCGCGCAGCGCCCGGGCGGCCGCCGCGGCAGCCACCGGGGACGGGGTGGTCTCCAGCTCGGTCACCAGCTCCGCGATGGCCCGGTGCTCCCCCAGCATGCCGTCGACCAGCAGTTTCGCCTCCGGGCGCCGGGCCGCGGCCGGGTAGAGCGCCTCCTCCTCGGCGTACGCGTGCGGCAGCAGCTCGGTGTGCACCCAGCCGACGAGCTCGTCCCGCACCGCCCAGGTGCGCCGCAGGCTGCCGATGTCCGCGGCCTCGACGAGCTCGGCCACCTGCCGGGTCAGGGCGGCGGCGAGCTGCTCGTGGTGGGCGACGACGGCGGCTGCGGCGGTTCGGTCGGACTGTGACATGGCGCGCTCCTCGAAATTCGGCCGGGGCCTGGTTTTGCTGTCATTCGACGTTATAACGTTTAGCACCGTGGAAACCTCCGGTACAGGCCCGAGCGGCGAGACGATCGACACCCCGCGGCACCGCGCGCTCGGGTCGGCGAGCCGCGTCACGATCCTGCGGCTGGTGCGCGACGCGGCCGGCGGGCTGACCGCCGCCGACGTGGCGACCGCCACCGGCCAGCACCTGTCGACCACCCGCGTGCACCTCGAACGGCTCGTGGAGGCCGGGCTGCTCGTGAAGGCCCGAGCGAGCGGAGGCCTGCCGGGGCGGCCCGCGTGGCGCTACCGGACCACCTCCGCCGACCCCGCGCCGGCGCCGTACCGGGCGCTCGCGGCGGCCCTGCTCGCCCATCTGCCCCGCGGCAAGGGCGACACCCGGGAGGCGGCCGGCCGGGTGGGGCGCGACTGGGGACGGCAGCTCGCCGCGTCCGCGCCCGCCCAGGACGACCCTGTGGAGACGGTCAGCGCCGTGCTCGACGGGCTCGGTTTCACCCCCCGGCGCCGGCCCGCGGAGCCCGGCGCCGCCACCGAGCTGCACCTGCACACCTGCCCGTTCCTCGAGCTGGTCGGCCAGAACCCGGACGCCATGTGCGGCCTGCACGCCGGCGTGATCCAGGGCGTCCTGGACAGCCGAGGCGAGGACGGTGACGGCACCGTGCTGGAGCCGTTCGGCGCGCCGCACGCCTGCGTCGTCCGCCTTCCGCTGCCGCGCCGCCGCGCCGCCGGGGAACAGTGATGCCGGCGGCGGCCGGCCTCCCGGTCCGCCTGCGCATCCCCGTCCTGGCCGGCGCGGCGCTCGCCCTGCTCGGCGGCCTGTACGCGGCCCTGCTGCTGCTCGGCACCACGGTCCCCGCGCCGCGAACCGCCATCGAGGACGTCCACGGGCCGGTCATGGTGTTCGGCTTCGTCGGCACCCTGATCGCCCTCGAACGCGCGGTGGCACTCGGCCGCCGTCCCGCCCTGCTGGCACCGGCGTGCTCCGCCGCGGGCGCGCTGCTCCTGCTCGCCACGGGTCCCGCCCTGCCCGGCAAGCTGCTGCTGATGGCCGGCGGTGTCGGGCTGCTCGGCATCTACCGGGCACTGTGGCGGCGGCAGGAGTCGGTCGCCCTGCTCGCCCAGGGGGCCGGGGCCCTCGCCTGGTACGCGGCCACCCTGCTCTGGCTGGCGGGTTTCGCCGTGGCTGACGCCGTACCGTGGATGGTCGTCTTCGTGGTCGCCACCATCGCGGGGGAACGCCTCGAGCTGGCCCACGTCGCGCTCACCGCACCCGGCGCGCAGCGCTGGTTCCTGGCCACGCTGGCCGCCCTGATCACGGGGGCCACCGCCGCTGCCCTGTGGCCGCAGGCCGGTGCGCAGCTGTTCGGCCTGGCGCTGCTGGCTGTCACCGCGTGGCTGGCGGTCTTCGACGTCGCCCGGCACACCGTACGCGGCTCGGGCCTGCCCCGTTACGTCGCCGTGGGCCTGCTCTCGGGGTACGCCTGGCTCGCCCTCGCCGGACTGCTCTGGGCCGGCGCCGGACGGACCGAGGCGGGCGCCCGCTACGACGCCACCCTGCACGCCGTCTTCCTCGGCTTCACGCTCTCGATGATCTTCGTGCACGCCCCGGTGATCCTGCCCGCCGTCCTGCGCCGGCCCCTCCCCTACCGTCCGGTGCTGTACCTGCCCCTGGCCCTGTTGCACGGCTCATTGCTGCTCCGCGTGGCAGTGGGCGACGCAGCCGGACTGCAAGCGGTCTGGCGCTGGTCCGGCGTGGCCAACGTGGCGTCGATCCTGCTCTTCATCGGATGCGCCGTGGTGTCGGCCACCCGCAGCCGGGTTCTCGCATGAGCGTCACCTCCACGGGGCGGGCGACCTGGCACCGGCGGGCCGGCCTGCTGCCCGCCGCCTACCTGGCCGCGCTGGTGCTGCTCGCCTTCGTCCACCCGTTCCTGCCCGCGTGGCGCTGGCTCGCCATCCACCTGCTGCTGCTCGGCGCGGCGACGAACGCGATTCTCGTGTGGAGCGCGCACTTCACCGCGGCGGTGCTGCGCGTGCCCGCACCGCCGCACCGCCGGGCCGAGATCTCCCGATTGGCGCTGCTCAACGCCGGGGTCGTGGCCGTCCTCGCCGGCGGGACGGCGGACCGCCCCTGGCTGGGGGTGGCCGGCGCGGCCGCCGTCCTCGCCGCCGTCACGGCTCACCTCGCGTGGCTCGCGGCACGCCTGCGGTCCTCGCTGCCCGCCCGCTTCGCGGTGACCGCGCACTACTATCTGGCCGCCGCGGTGGCGCTGCTGACCGGGATACCGGCCGGCGCGTGGATGCTGGTCGCGGACGCGCCGGTCCGGTCGCGGATCCTGCTGTTCCACGCCCACGTCAACCTGCTCGGCTGGATCATGCTCACCGTGCTCGGCACGATCCTCACGCTGTGGCCGACGGTGCTGCGTACGCGGATGGACCCGGCGGCGGTCGCCGCCTCCCGGACCTCGCTGCGCACCGCCGTGGGCGGCCTCGGACTGATCGCCCTGGGCGTGCTGGCGTGGTGGCCGCTCGTCGCCGTCGCCGGCCTGCTGGTCTTCGCGACGGCGGTGCTGGTCACCGCGCTGCCCGCGGCCCGGGCCGCCCGGCAGAAGCCGCCGGAGTCGTTCGCCGCCTGGTCCATCGCGGCCGGCGCGGCCTGGCTGGCGGTCGCGCTCGCCGTCGACGCGGCCACCCTGCTGCGCGCGGCGGGCCCGGACGCCGCCGCCGACTCGTTCGGCGCGGTGCTGACGCCACTGCTCGTCGGCTCGGTCGCGCAGATCCTGCTCGGCGCGCTCACGTACCTGCTGCCGATGGCGCTGGGCGGTGGCCCGGTCCGGGTCCGCGAGCGTACGGCCGCCCTGGACCGGCGCTGGCCGCAACGGCTCGCCATGACCAACGCCGCGCTGATCGTGTTCCTGCTGCCGGTCGGCCCGTACGTGCGCATCACCACCTCACTGCTGCTGCTCGCCGCGCTGGTGCAGTTCCTGCTGCCCGCGGCCCGCCTGCTCCTGCTCGACCGGAGGTAGTCACCATGTCCGACCGGCCCCTCGGCGGCCTCGCCACCGGCGTCGCTTTGGTCCTGCTCGCCACGCTGACCGGCGTCGCCGCGCAACGGATGGCCGGCGGCGACCCGGTCACGGCCGCCGCGACGACCACCGTCGCCGCCACCGGGCACACCACGACGGTCGCCGTGATGGTGGAGGACATGCGCTTCCACCCGCAGCGGATCGCCGTACCGGCGGGCGACCGGCTGGTCATCGAGCTCACCAACCACGACCGGCGGCGCCACGACCTGGTGCTGGCCACCGGCGCGAAGACCGGCCCGATCGGCGCCGGCCGCAGCGCTCGCCTCGACGCCGGGGTGATCGGCGGCACCCTCGAGGGCTGGTGCTCCCTGCCGGGGCATCGCCAGGCCGGCATGACCCTGACCGTCACGACCGACGGGCCGTCCGCCGCGCCGGCTGCCACCGGCGACGCGCCCGTCCCCGCGGCGACCACCACCGTCGACACGATGGCCGACCCGGGACCCGGTTTCCGGGCCCGCGACGCGGCGGCGCCCGCCGTGCCGCCCGGACGTCTGCACGAAGTCACGCTGCACGTGCGTCAGGTCGAGCTCGAGATCGCGCCCGGCGTGCGGCAGACGATGTGGACGTACGACGGGATGGTGCCCGGGCCGACGCTGCGCGGCCGGGTCGGCGACACGTTCGTGGTCACGCTGATCAACGACGGCACGGTCGACCACGGCGTCGACTTCCACGCCGGCGCGCTCGCCCCGGACGGGCCGATGCGGCCGATCGAGCCCGGCCAGCGCCTCACCTACCGGTTCACCGCCACGAAGGCGGGCATCTGGATGTATCACTGCTCGACCATGCCGATGCTGCTGCACCTGGGCAACGGCATGTACGGCGCTGTCATCATCGACCCGCCCGGCCTCGCCCGCGCCGATCGCGAGTACGTCCTCGTGCAGTCGGAGCTCTACCGGGGTGGCGACCTGGCCGCCATGCGCGCGGACCACCCGGACGCCATGGCCTTCAACGGGTACGCCGCCCAGTACACCCACCACCCGCTGACGGCGCGCGCGGGTGAGCGCGTCCGCATCTGGGTCCTCGACGCCGGCCCGAACCGCGACACGTCCTTCCACGTCGTCGGCGCGCAGTTCGACACCGTCTACGCCGAGGGCCGGTATCAGCTGCGCCCGGCCGAACCGGGCGGCGCCCAGGTGCTGCCGCTCGGCCCGGCGGGCGGCGGCTTCGTCGAGACCGTGCTGCCCGAGGCCGGCCACTACCCGTTCGTCAGCCACGTCATGGCCGACGCCGACCGCGGCGCCCGCGGGATGATCGAGGTGACCGGCCCCTGAGCCGGCGGGTCAGCCCGGTCCGCCGGGCACGTCCAGGCGATCGACGGCGGCCTGCACCCGGTTCCGGTCCAGGGCCACGGCCGCCTCGGCGAAGCCCTCCCTGATGGTTCGCCGGCCGGAACCGCCGATGTGGTCGAGCAGGGCGGCCACCGGGCGGTTCTCGGCGAGGTAGTAGGCGCTGAACGTGTGGATACCCCGGTCCAGCGCGGCCTCGGCGAGCAGTTCCATCAGCACGGTGGCCAGGCCGGCGCCTCGCCACCCCGGGTCGACGACCACGGCGACGTCGGCGGCGCCGCCCGGCACCGCCTCGTAGCGGGCGATCGCGACGCCCCGGCCGGTCCGCGGCTCCGTTGCCACCAGCGCGAACCGGTCCTGGTAGTCCACCGTGCACAGGTGGGCCAGCAACGCCGGCGTGACGTGCGGCGGGCCACCCACGAAGCGGCGGCGCAGGGTGTCCGGGTCGGCCGTACGGATGGCCTCGGCGAGCTGCGCGGCGTCGTCCGGCCGGATCGGGCGCAGCTGGACCGTCCGCCCGTCCGCCAGGCGCAGGGTGCGCTCGTAGCCGCGCGGATAGCCGGGCGGCAGCTGCGAATTCATGCCTTCATGGTCGTCGTACGCCCCCGGTCCGGCATGGGACGTTCGGCCCTGACATTCACGTCCGCCGGTGGTGTGCGATGAGGCCATGACGTACCGCGACCGGGTCGACGCCGGCAGGCGCCTCGCGCACGCCCTGCGGCACCTGCGCGGCGAGGACGTGGTGGTCCTGGGGCTGCCGCGCGGCGGCGTACCCGTGGCCGCGGAGGTGGCACGGGAGCTGAACGCGCCGCTCGACGTGATCGTGGTCCGCAAGGTGGGCGTGCCGTGGCAGCCCGAGCTGGCGATGGGCGCGGTCGGTGAGGACGGCGCCGCCGTGGTGAACACGGGCGTCGTCCGCGTCACCAAGGTCGCCCAGGACGAGCTCAACGCCGCGCAGGAGCGGGCCCGGGCCGAGATCCAGCGGCGCGTGCACGTGTTGCGGGGCAACCGGCCCCGGGTGGAGCTGGCCGGCCGTACGGCCGTGGTGGTCGACGACGGCATCGCGACCGGATCCACGGCCCGGGTGGCGTGCCGGGTAGCCCGGTCGCTGGGCGCCACGCGCATCGTGCTGGCCGCGCCGGTCGGGGCGCCGGACGCGGTGCGGGGCCTCGCCGACGTCGCCGACGAGGTGGTGTGCCCGCTGCGCCCGGCCGCCTTCCACGCGGTGGGCCGCTTCTACGACGACTTCCGCCCGACCGGGGACCACGAGGTCGCGAATCTCCTCGGCGCCACGACGGGCACCCGCCCCGGCCGGCGGTGACGAGGTCGCCCCCGCCACCGCCGGCCGTACGCGTCTCAGCCGTGCTTCTCCTGGCAGGGCACGCAGAACCGCGCGTGCGGGAGCACCTCCAGCCGCTCCGCCGGGATCGCGGTGCCGCAGGTCTCGCAGCGCCCGTAGCGACCGTCGGCGATGCGCTGCAGCGCGCCGGAGATCTGCTCGATGCTGCGCCGGGTCGCGGCCAGCAGCGCGGCCCGGTTGTGGGCCTCGGCGGGGTCGCCGGTGTCGGCGTTGATCTCGGTCAGTTCCTTGAGCCGGGCGGTCTGGACGGCGAATTCCTCGCTCAGCGTCGCTCGCAGGTCGTCGTGCCTGCCGTGATCGACGTGGACGCTCATGTCTCCTCCTGGGAACACGAAGTGGGTGAACAAAAAAGGGCCGAAGCTGCTATGGCTTCGCCCCTGGCGGTCGTGGTGGATGAACCTCGACGCCGGCGGGCTGCGCCCCGTGCACTCCGGGCTCGGCAGGCCGGCGGTGCCGGTGGCCGGCCGCGGGGTCCGCGACGCCGGCGCCGGCTGGTGGGCAGCACGACGCACCGCCACCACCGTGACGGCACGCGAGCAGAACCTCACCACCAGCATCCGCTCACCATAGGTCGGTCCCGGCGACAAAGCCAGGTGGAGCTCCGTCGCCGGGGTGCAGGTCACGCCACGGCACGCGGATCACGCTGCGCCGCAGCACCCAGCGGGCGAGCCGTTCCAGCAGCCAGGGGCCCGTACGCTCGGCCCCCTCGTAGCCGAGGAGCCGCCCCCAGCGCCCGCCGGCCACGATCGCCGCGACGACGCGGTGCCGACCGTCGGGGTCGCGTACCGTCTCGAGATCGGCGACCCGGCCCAGCGACCGCCCGGAAACGTCGGCGACCGGCCGGCCGAGGATGTCGCTCGCCCGGGCGGTCCGCGGGTGGTCAGGACTCATGGCCGGCTCCCGGGATCCGGCCGATCAGGTGGTCGCGCAGCCAGGTCTCCAGCGCCGGCTCGGGGAGCTCGTCGCGGCTCACGATGAGGTCGATCGCGCTGCCGATGGCGCCCACGTGGGCGATGTCGATACGCAGCGGCCCGTCGTCGCGCGGGCCGGCGAGGCGGAGTGCGGGGCCGGCGATCCACCGGCCCAGCCGGCCCCCGATGCGCCGGCCGAGGGCCCGTTGCCCGGTGAGCAGGGCGCTGATCCGCGGAGCGCCGTCCGCGTCGTAGCCGAGCTCGACGTCGTCGACCTTGCCGACGGGCTGCCCGTCGCAGTCGATGATCTGCCGATCCAGCAGGTCGAATCCGAGGAGCATGTCAGCCGGCCCCCATCCTGGTGGTCATCATCAGCGGCATCGCCGCGACCGCCGCCACGAGAATGACGATCAGGTACGCGACGCCGAGCGCGTTGGCCGTCCGGCCGTTGACCCGGTTCCCCAGGTAGCCGCGGTCGTTGGCGACGACCAGGATCGGCAGGTACGTCAGCGGCAGCGCGACGGCGCTGAAGATCAGCGTGTACTCGGTGAGCTGGATCGGGTCGATCGTGGTCAGCAGGATCGCCGCGCCCACCACGATGCTGACCAGCACGACGGTGTGGAAGCGGGCGGCTTCCCGGGGCCGGCGCAGCTTCCCCCACGACCAGCCGAAGTACTGCGCAACCGTGTAACCGGCGGACAGCCCGGTCTCCATGGCGGCGCCGAAGGTGGCGGCGAAGAAGCCCAGCAGCGCCGCGGCGAGCCCGAGCTTGCCGAGCGCGAGGGCGGCGGGCATGGCGACCTGCGACAGCGAGTCCACCGACATCGAGAGCGGGTGGAACACGGTCGCCGAGGTCAGCATCAGCGCGAAGGCGAGCAGGCCACCCAGCGGAAACCCGACGAACACGTTGACCCGGGACGTGGCGAGGTCCCGGGCCGTCCAGCGCTCCTCGACGGCCCCGGAGGAGAAGAAGAACACCTCGTACGGGGTGAGAGCCGACGCGAACAGCGCGATCGCGAAGAACCAGTACGTACCCCAGTCCTCCCCCTGCGGCGGGCCGGGATGCGCCGCCTGCTGCCACAGCTGCCCCGGGTCGGCGCCGAGATGGAAGAACGCGACGACGAAGACGATCAGCGTCAGCCCGGTCAGGCCGAACACGTTCTCGAGCACGCTGAACTTCGCCCGCCACAGCGCCACCCAGAGCACGACGGCCACCACCGGCACCCACAGCAGGTAGTCGACGCTGGTGGCGAGTTGGACGGCCAGTCCCACCCCGCCCAGTTCGGCGCCCAGCGTCAGGACCGTCACCAGGAACGACCCGGTGAGGTTCGCGAGCGCCACCCGGGGACCGAGCCGCTCACGGACCAGGTCGAACACCGGCCGGCCGCTGACCGCCGTCACGCGGCCGCTCATCTCGGCGTACACGCAGATGCCCACGACGCCGACCAGCAGCACCCAGGCGTGCGCGATGCCGAAGCGCGCGCCGGCCTCGGCGTTCGCGACGATGTCGCCGATGTCGACGAAGCCGCCGATGGCGGTGAGGATGCCCAGTGCGACGGAGAAGATCCGTTTCATCCCCCGGCTCGCCCCTCGCCGGTGATGAAGTCGTCGAGCTGCCGTGCCAGGCCGTCCAGCGCCCGCGCGCCGAAGCGCAGCGCGGTGTCATCGTCGGCTCGCATGACGTCGCCGAGGAGGGTGATCTCCCGGGCGAGCAGCGGCCCGAGCCGGTCGCGCAGCCGGGCGCTGCGCTCGTCGGGCGGCGCCTGGCCGGCGAACTGCTTCTGGGCGCCGGCCAGCGCCTTCGCCGCGTCGTCGAACGCCGCCGCGGTGAACGCGGGAGTGGTCCGATGGGCGGCCTTGAGCCGCGCGGCCAGCTTCGCGGTCTGCGCCGCGTCGTGGGCACCCTGCGCCACCTGCAGGACTGCACGGTGATAGGCCCGGAAGTCGCCGGGGCGCGACAGCTCCACCGCCAGACCGGTCCAGAAGAGGACGGCAACGGCGGCCACGACGGCGATCTTCCGGCCGGCCCGCATGCCGTCACGCGCCGGTCTTCGTGGTGGCCCCGCCGAGGCAGCGGGCGGCGTTGACCAGCCCGACCAGGCTGAACGCCTGCGGCGTGTTGCCCAGCTGCCGCCCAGTGGCCGGGTCGTACTCCTCGGCGAGCATGCCGACGTCGTTGCGCAGGCCCAGCAGCCGCTCGAACAGCGCGGTGGCCTCGTCCCGGCGGCCGATCCCCTGCAACGCCTCGACCAGCCAGAACGTGCAGGCCAGGAAGGCGCCCTCACCACCGGGCAGCCCGT
Source organism: Nucisporomicrobium flavum (assembly GCF_016464385.1). Taxonomy (GTDB): domain Bacteria; phylum Actinomycetota; class Actinomycetes; order Mycobacteriales; family Micromonosporaceae; genus Actinoplanes; species Actinoplanes flavus_A. The sequence continues at coordinate 196,545 of NZ_JADMLH010000006.1, forward strand.
CGACGCCCTCGTGCTCCGGGCGGTACCGCAGCAGGAACCCGTCCTGGCACAGCTCCTTGCCGATCGCCTCGACCGTGCCCACGACGCGCGGATCGTCGTACGGCAGGAAGCCCACCCGCGGCAGCAGCAGCAACGCCGCGTCCAGCCCGGCGGACCCGTAGTACTGGGTGAAGGTGTTCCGGACGGTGTCGAAGCCACGGGCACACACCTCGGTGTGGATCTCGTCGCGGATGCCGCGCCATCGGTCGGCGGGCCCGTCGAGGCCGCTCTCGTGCACGGCGGTGACAGCGCGGTCGAATCCCGTCCACGCCATGACCTTGGAGTGCACGAAGTGCCGTTGCGGGCCGCGTACCTCCCACAGCCCGTTGTCAGGTTGCCGCCAGCTGCCCTCGAGGAAATCGAGCAGGGCCCGTTGCACGTCCCAGCCGTCCTCGGTCGCGGCGATACCGGCGGCGCGGCTCAGGTGCAGGCCGTCGAGGACCTCGCCCCACACGTCGAGCTGGAACTGCGCCGCGGCGGCGTTGCCGACCCGGACCGGCGCGGCTCCCCCGTACCCCGGCAGCCAGTCCAAGGTGGACTCGGTGAGGCGGCGCGTGCCGTCGAGGGCGTACATGATCTGCAGGTCCGCGGGGTCTCCCGCGACGACCCGCAGCAGCCATTCGCGCCATGCCTTGGCCTCGGCGACGTAGCCGGTGCCCAGCAGCGCCTGCAACGTGAAGGTCGCGTCGCGCAGCCAGCAGTAGCGGTAGTCCCAGTTGCGCGGGCCGCCGAGCTGCTCGGGCAGCGATGTCGTGGCAGCGGCGACGATCCCGCCGGTCGGCGCGTACGTCAGTGCTTTGAGCAGGATGAGTGACCGGCGGACGGCGTCGGGCCACGGACCGTCGTAGGTGTGGCGCCCGATCCACCCCTGCCAGAAGCGGCGCGTACCGGCCAGGGCCTGCTCCGGGTCCGCCGGGCGCGGCTTCGGCAGATGCGACTGCTGGTGGGTGAGGACGAAGGGGATGCGCTGCCCGGCGGTGACGGTGAAGCTCGCGGTGGTCGTCCGGTCGTGGCTCTCCACGGGCACGCCAGCGTGCAGCCACACGGCGTCCGGGCCGGCGATCGCGGCGATGCCGTGCTCCGTGTGCCGCACCCACGGCACCACGTGGCCGTAGTCGAAGCGCAGCCGCAGGTCCGAGCGCATCGGCACCCGCCCCGTGACGCCCTCGACGATGCGGACGACATCGGCGGCCTCGCCCCGGGGCGGCATGAAGTCGATCAGCCGGACCGTGCCGCCGGCCGTGTCCCACTCGCTCTCGAGCACGAGGGTGTCCCCGGCGTACCGGCGGCGGGTGGCGGCGCCGGCGCCCTCCGGGGCGATCCGCCAGCGGCCGTTCGAGTCGTCGCCGAGGAGCGCGGCGAAGCAGGCCGGGGAGTCGAACCGCGGCAGGCACAGCCAGTCGATCGCGCCGTCGCGGCCCACGAGCGCCCCGGTGTGCAGATCCCCGACGAGCGCGTACTCCTCGATCCTCGACGCCACCGCGTCACCGGTCCCCGTCGGACAGGGTGAGCACGACCTTGATGTCGCCGTCGTGACCGGTCAGCGCGTCGGCGAAGTCGCGCAGGGGTACCCGCCGCGTGATCAGCCGCTGCAACCAGTTCTGGTCCGCCCGGGCGAGCGCGCGGACCGCCGCCTGGTAGTGGCGCAGGTTGGCGTTGACGCTGCCGACCACGACGTCGTTCTCCAGCACGATCTGGCGGTTGTCCGCGCCGGCGTCGATGGTGAGCGCGCGGCCCGGCGTCGAGACGCCGGTGAGGCAGGTGATGCCGTAAGAGCCGGTGTGCGCGATCGCGTCGAAGACCACCGAGCCGGCGCCGGTCGCCTCGACGACGACGTCCGGGAGCAGCTTCCCGGCGACGTCGGCGACGGGAGCGTGGTGGTACGTGGCGCCGAGGGCCGCGACGGCGTCGGCCTTGGGACCCGCGGCAACCCGGTCCAGGACATGCACCTCCAGCCCACGCTGGACTCCGAGCAGCGCGGCCAGCAGCCCGATCGGGCCGGCGCCGGTGACCAGCACGGTCTGCGGCTCGTACCACGCGCGGGCGCCGATCCGGTCGATCTGCTCCCACGCCTTGGCGACCACCGTGGTGGGTTCCATCAGCACGCCGACGTCGGCCAGCTGCGGGTCGAGCTTGACGGCGTACGCGGTGTCGAGGGTCCACAGCTCGGCGGCGTACCCGTCGAGCTCCTTGATCCCGCGCTCGGTGTAGCGCCCGTTGCGGCACATGTCGAACTCGCCGTGCACACAAGCGCCGCACGGCACCGGGTCGGGGCGGCGGACGACACCCACGACGAGGTCGCCGGGGCTGAACCCGCTGCCGGGCGGGGCCTGCCGGACCCGGCCCAGAGATTCGTGGCCCAGCACGAGGCGGTCGCGTCCCGGCGGCGCCCAGCCGTAGGAGCCCTGGGCGATCTCCCGGTCGGTGCCGCAGACGCCCAGCGCAACGCCCTCGACGAGCAGCTCGCCGGCGGTGGCGACGGGGTCGGGCAGGTCGTCGATGCGGGCGGAGCCGGCGGTGCCGGGTTGCACGGTGAGCGCGCGCATGGTTCCTCCAAGCTGGGGTGGTCAGCCGGCGTGCACGACTTCCGGTTCCGCGGTGTCGAGGGGAACCGCGGCCGCCGGTACCAGGCCGAGCTGGGTGTCGGGCCTGCTCGCCGCCGCGGCCAGCAGCCATGCTGTGACGGTCCGGATGCGGTTGGCGGGCAGGGCGAAGAGGTGATATCCACGGGTCACCGCGAGCGCGGGCAAGCCGGACAGGGGTACGCCCAGCGGGTTGGCCGCGGCGTGGCGGCCGCCGAGGTCGACGGCGAAGCCCAGGCTCGAGTGCCGGTACGGCCGGCGCCTGCCGTGCCCGTACGCGGCGGCGATGTTGTCGGCCGCGCGGACGCCCTGGCGTTGCGCGTGCTGGGCCGTCATCGCGGTCGCCTGTCCCGGACGGGTCAGGTCCGGCACGGCCGCGGCGTCCCCGCACGCCAGGATCTCAGGGTGACCCGGCACGGCGAGGCAGGCGTCCACGACCAGCCGGCCTCTGTCGGTGCGCAGCCCTGTCGAGTCGATCAGCGGGTCCGGGCGTACGCCGACGCACCAGACGAGCGTGCGGCCGGCCACGAACGTGCCGTCGTCCAGGTGCACGCCCGTGGCCGTCGCCTCGGTGACCGACGTCTTCGTCCGCAGCTCGACGCCGCGGTCGCGCAGCACCCTGGCGGCCGCGTCGGACAACCGCCGGTCCAGGTGCCCGAGGATCCGGTCGCCGTGCTCGACGAGCAGCCAGCGGGGCGTGACGCCGCGCAGGCCGGGGTGGCGTGCGGCGACCTGTGCGGTGAGCAGCTGCCCCTGCGCCGCGACCTCCGTACCGGTGTAGCCGGCGCCGACCACGAGGAACGTGCAGCGGGCCCGGCGTTCGGCGGGGTCCTCGGACGAGGCCGCCATCTCGACTTGCTTGATGAGGTGGTCGCGCAGGTACAGCGCCTCGGGCACGCCCCGGAAGCCGTGCGCGTTGCCGGCCGCGCCGGGGATGGGCAGCAGCTTGGTGACGCTGCCGACGGTCAGCAGCAGCCGGTCGTACCCGACGTCCCGGGTCCGGCCGTCGGGGTCGCGGACCTGCACCCGGCGGGCCCGGTGGTCCACGGAGGTCGCCTCGCCGAGCATCACCCGTACGCCGGGGAGCGTGTCCGCGAGCGGCACGGTGACCTGCCGGGGTTCCAGGACGCCTCCCGTCACCTCCGGCAGCAGCGGCAGGTAGAGGAAGTAGTCGGTCGGGTTGATCACCGTGATCTCGGCGGCGCCGCGCATCCGCCGGGACAACCGGCGGGCGGCGTGGTACCCGGCGAAGCCGGCGCCGACGATGAGGATCCGGGGTCGTGCCGTCACCGCCGCTCTTCTTCCGCCGTCGCCTGCGCCGCCGCGTCGGCGTTGCTCCGCCGCCGGCCCCGGGTCAGACCGGCGGCGATCGCCTCGAAGGTCTGCTCCAGGTAGTTGAAGTCGGGTACGGCGACCGCCTCGGCCCGGGCGTGCAGGGTTCCCGGCGTGACGGTGTCGTCCATCCGAGCGACGTGGTGCTCACCGTTGGTGTCCATCTCCGCTCCCCTCGTCGGCAACTACAAGGCACATAACCATCTTTGCACTGTGCAAACATTCTAGCCGTGCGAAAGTCCGGCGAGGCTAGGGCCGCGATCAGGCCGGCAGATCCTCGTCGGTGTCGTCCGCGCGGTGCGCCTGCCAGCCCAGCCACCAGTCCGACTCGGGGACCTCCCCGGCGGCGTCGGCGAACGCGGTCAGCGCCTCGATCACCGTGGGCTGCCACAGCTCGGCGGTCCGCGCGACGAGCTGCTCCAGCTCCTCACGGCGGCGCAGCAGCACCTGCTCGACGATGTCGTGCCCCGCCGGGGTCAGCCGCACCCGGACCACGCGGCGGTCGGACATCGAGCGGGTACGGCGTACCAGGCCCTTGCGGATGAGGCGGTCCAGCATGCGCGTGCCGGTGGACGGGTTCACCCGCAGCTCCTCGGCGATGTCGATGCTGCGCTGGGGTCCCCGTACGGCGAGCACGACCAGGGCCCGGAACTGCGGCAGCGTGACCTCGCCCTCCACCGCGGCCAGCGAGCGGGCGGTCATGCCCACGAAGGCGCGGCTGGCCAGCATGAGCGCCTGGACCGTCGCGTCGCTCGAGGGCCGGGCGGATGGTTGCATGCGGACATGGTTGCACGCTTGCCAGCTTCTGAGACGCCGCCGCGGACGCCCGGGCCGAAGCCGGTGCCGTCAGGCCCGGACGGCGCGATGCCCCTGCCGTCGGCGACCGTTACCATCGCCACCATGACGACGTGGCGGGCCGCTCGATCGGCGCCGGACGACCTCGGCGGAAGGACGGCGTGATGCGGGTCTTGCTGGTCGCACCCCCCGGGGCCGGGAAGGGCACCCAGGGAGCACTCATCGCCACGCACTTCGGCATCCCGCACATCGCCACCGGCGATCTGCTGCGCGACCACGTCGCCCGGCGCACCGAGCTGGGCCAGGCCGTGCAGGAGCACCTCGACCGGGGCGAGCTGGTGCCCGACGCCGTCGTGCTGGACATGGTCCGCGACGCCTTCATCGAGTCCCGCACCACCAACGGCGGCGGGTACGTGCTCGACGGCATGCCCCGGAACATGACGCAGGCGCGGGCGCTGTACGAGATCGGCCGCAGCCTCGAGATGACCGCCGACGTGGCCCTGCACCTGAAGGCCGACGACGAGGAACTGACCCGCCGGCTGCTGGCCCGGGCCGCCCTGGAGGGCCGCTCGGACGACACCGAGGAGGTGATCCGCCGGCGGCTCGCCCTCTACCACGAGGTGACGCACCCGATCGTCGACTGGTACGCCGAGCGCGGCATCCTCGTGTCGGTGGACGCCGTCCAGCCGGTCCAGCGGGTCGCCCGGCAGATCCTCACCGCGCTCGAGGCGATGCGCCCGCTGATCGACCACGTGCCGGAGCACGCCCGGCGGCCGATCGACCTCACCAGCCTCGGCACCGCCTTCGGTCACGGCTGAGCGGCCGGCGTCACCTCCACGCAGCAGGCGCCGGGACGCGGGGCCAGCCGCGCCTGCGCGTCCTGCCCCAGACCGTCCAGCAGACCCGTGACGAAGCTCAGGTTGAGCCCGCACACCAACTCCGTGTGCCGGGCCGCCACGGCGTGGAACGGGCAGTTGTGCAGGCGTACGGCGTCCGCGTCGGCCTCCGGCTCGAAGCCCAGGCCGGCCAGGGCGCCGAGCACGTCGCCGGCTCCGCCCATCGCCTGACCGAAGCGGCGCCCGCGTTCCCGCGCGACCTGCCCGGGTGACTCGCCGGCGGCCAGCGCCTCGGCGAGGACGTCGGCGAGGAGCTCGTACTGCCGCTGCGGGATCGTCACTGTGAGGCCGTCGCCGGTGGGTTCGTACACCTTGGGGGCCCGGCCGCGCCCGCGGGGACGGCCGGCGGGGGGCTCGTACCGGGCCGTCAGCAGGCCGGCCTCGACCAGCTTGTCGAGGTGGAACGCGGCGAGGTTGCGCGACATCTCGGTGGCGTCGGCCGCCTCCTCGCGCCCGACGGCGTGGTCCTGCCGGCGGACGTAGTCGTAGAGCGCGCGGCGCGAGGGGTCCGCGAGCGTGGCGACGGCGTTCCACGGCTCGGTCACCGCCCCAGATTATCACCAGCGAGCGCTATTGAAATTCCCCGGCGCGTCCTCCAGGATTAAAACCAACAGCCGTTGTTCAAAATCTGGAGGCTCGCCGATGACGATCACCGCTGAACGGATCACCCCCCGGGACACCGGGCGGAACCCCGTCACCGCGGAACGCGCGGCCGCGGACTTCCTCACCGCGCTCGGCCTCGACCTCAGCCGGCCAGGTCTGGCGGAGACGCCGGGCCGCATGGCACGGGCGTACGCGGAGCTGCTCACGCCGCGGCCGTTCGACCTCACCACCTTCGACAACGACGAGAAGTACGACGAGCTGGTGCTCGCCCGCTCGATCCCGGTCCGCTCGGTCTGCGAGCACCACCTCCTGCCGTTCATCGGCGTCGCCCACGTCGGGTACCTGCCGGACGACCGCATCCTCGGCCTGTCCAAGCTCGCCCGGGTCGTTGAGTTCTTCGCGCACCGCCCGCAGGTCCAGGAGCGGCTGACCAAGCAGGTCGCGGACTGGCTCGACGAGCACCTGCGCCCGCGCGGCGTCGGCGTGGTCATCGAGGCCGACCACCTGTGCATGAGCCTGCGCGGCGTCCAGGCCACGGGCGCCCGCACCATCACCTCCACCCTGCTGGGCACCCTGCGCGACGACGCCCGCTCGCGGGGCGAGTTCTTCGCCGTCGCGGGCCTCGGCAACCACTGACCAGGAAGGACGAGCCCATGTCCGACAACCGCACCTTCGTCATCGCCGGCGCCGGTCTCGCCGGCGCCAAGGCCGCCGAGACCCTGCGCGACGAGGGCTTCACCGGCCGGGTCGTGCTGCTCGGCGACGAGCCGGAACGACCGTACGAACGCCCGCCGCTGTCCAAGGGCCTCCTGCTCGGGACGGCCGCGGAGGACAGCGTGCACGTCCACGACGCGGGCTGGTACGCCGCCCACGACGTCGAGCTGCGCACCGAATGTCCCGCCACCGCCGTCGACCGGGCCGGGCACCACGTACGCCTGTCCGACGGCCAGGAGCTCGCGTACGACAAGCTGCTGCTCGCCACCGGTGCCAGGCCGCGCGGGCTGCCGCTGCCCGGCGCCGGCCTGGACGGCGTGCTGCACCTGCGTACCCTCGCCGACGCCCGCCGCCTCACGCAGACCGTGACCGGCGGCGCCAAGCTGGTCGTGATCGGCGCCGGATGGATCGGCCTGGAGGTCGCCGCGGCCGCCCGCGCGCGCGGAGCCGAGGTCACCGTGGTGGAGACCGCGCGGCTGCCGCTGCACCACGTCCTGGGCACCACTCTCGCCCGCGTCTTCACCGGCCTGCACCTGGAGCACGGGGTGGTCTTCCACTTCGGCGCCCGGACCACCGAGCTGCGCGGCACGGGCCGGGTCACGCACGTCGTCCTCGACGACGGCACCGTGCTCGCCGCGGACGCGGTGCTGGTCGCGGTGGGCGCCGAGCCCAACACCGCCCTGGCGGCGCAGGCGTCGCTGCGGGTGGACAACGGCATCCTGGTCGACGCCGCGCTGCGCACCGACGACCCGGACATCTTCGCCGCGGGAGATGTGGCGAACATCGACCATCCACTGCTGAAATCACGGGTACGGGTCGAGCACTGGGACAACGCGCTGCACACCGGACCGGCCGCCGCCCGCGCGATGCTGGACCGCCCGGTGAGCTACGACCGGCTGCCGTATTTCTTCACCGACCAGTACGACCTCGGCATGGAGTACGCCGGCTGGGTCCCGCCCGGGGCCGGCACCGGCCTGGTGGTCCGCGGCGACCTCGAGGGCCGCGAGTTCATCGCGTTCTGGACCGCGGGCGGCCGCGTCCTGGCCGGCATGAACGTCAACGTCTGGGACGTCACCGACCCGATCCAGCACCTGATCCGTACGGGTGCGATCGTCGACCCGCAGCGTCTGCGCGACCCCGGCGTCCCGCTGACCGAGCTCGTACCCTGACCCGTCAGGCGACCACCGCGTTGTTGGCCCGGGCCCACTCGGCGACGAAGTCCTCCGTCTCGGCGGGGGCCGCGTGGGCCAGCAACGCGTCCAGCGCGTCCCGCAGCGCCCGCACGCCCGCGGCGGTCATCGCCACGGTGGTCGCGCTGTAGTCGCCGACCTGCAGCGCGTACGGGTAGACCGGGTCCGCGGTCGGCTCCAGCCGGATCACCGGATGGCCCGCCTGCTGCCACGGCCGGATGGGGCGCGGCTGAACCGGGGATGTGGTGGGCCGGTCGCTCATGACGACCTCCTCGAGAGGCGAACGGGGCGGCGCGGTCAGCCCGCCGGGATCATCCTCGGAGCCGTCCGGGGCAGCCCGGGTGCACGCCGGTCACCGTACGGTGAGAGCCGCCGGCCCGGTTGACGCCGGCGGCGAGGATGTCACCATGGTCGACGTCATTGCTTCCCGTGCCGAGGCGCCGGGCCGGCGCACCTGGCCGATCGTGGTCGCCGCCGCCGTGGTGGCCGCCGTGGCCGCCACCGGACTGCTGCTGCTGACCTGGCCGCGGACGACGACCGTACGGACGATGCCGGCGACCGTCGGCTACGGCGGCGCCCCGGCGGCGCACGTCGCGGTGCTCAGACACGTGCACGCGCCGCTCGGCACCGATCACTGGCTGGTCGTGCTGGGCAGCGATCCGGGCGGCGACTACGGCCACGTCGTCCGCCTCGACGCGACCGGCGTCGACCCCGCCTCCGTCACCGTGCAGTGGGAGAAGGACGCCGCCGTTCTCGTGTACGGCAGCGGGCACCGGCTGAGCGTGCCGTCACGGTTCTTCACCGGCGGCCGCTGACCCGGGTGCTCCCGCCCGCCGTGCGGCGACGGGCTGATCGGCTCGCGGTCGGGCCGGCCGGCCCTTGAGGTGATCTCGGAACCGGCGGGACGCTCCGGGAGTCGCCGGTGCCCGCGCTCCACGGCGAACCCGGCGACCTCGTCGGCGAGGAGGTCAGCGATGTCAGTGATCCCGGACAAGAAGCCCGGAGCGTTCGGTTCCAGCCCCGACGCGGCGCTCCCGGAGTCGGTGTTCCTGCACCCGGAAGACGTGGGCGGCGCGCAGCCGCGGCACCCGGACGACGAGTTCGGGCGCTACCTGCGTCCGCCGATGCCGTGCCGCGACGGCCGGTACGCCAGCCGGCTGCTGCGGCGGGCCGAGGGGACCGTGCTGATCGACTATCCGGTCGCGGGGTTCCACACCACCCTCCTGGAACACGTCACCCGTTACCGGGGCGCCGGCGCGGCCGCGTACCTCCGGGAACTGCGCCTGGCGGCGGGCCGCGACGGTGGCTGCACCGACGATGCCGGGCTGTGGACGGTCGAGGAGACCGGGATCGCCGGTCCGCGATCCCTGCTGATCCGGCTCCACGAGGAGTTCGAGGACCCGTCCGGGCAGCCGGCGGGCAAGGACTCGTATCTGATCGCGGCCCGGACCGGGCAGATGGTCGTCGTCCTGGCCGACCTCGGGTGGGAGATGGGGTCCGGAAGAGCGGACACCGTCCGCGACCTCGTCGACGCGGCGCTGCGACGCGCCGGAACCCTGCGGTAGCCGGCCATGTCATTCCCGACTCTGAGCACCGTCCTTTCCACCGTCATTCTGACCGCGCTGCCGGCGCTGCCGGCCTCGGCCGTCGCGGGGAGCGCGGTCGCGCCGGCACCCGGGCACTACCGGTCGGTGGCCCTCGGCACGCTGGGCGGATCCTCCACCATGGCGTTCGGTCTCAACGACCGCTCCCAGGTGGTCGGCCGATCGGAGACCTCCGCCGGCACCTTCCACCCGTTCCTGTGGCAGCGCGGGCACCTGACCGACCTCGGTGTGCTGGCCGCCGGCCCGGACGAGTCGGGCACGGCCCGCGACATCAACGCCCGCGGTGACGTGGTGGGCGGCAGCCGCGACGCGCAGGGACACATGCGGGCGGTGCTGTGGCGGCACGGCCGCATCACGGTGCTGGGCAGCCTCTCCGGCACGGCCACCGCCCTCAACGACCGGGGGCAGGTGGTCGGCACCCAGTGGACCGAGACCACGCCGCCCCGCGGGTTCATCTGGCAGCACGGACGCCTGCGTGACCTCGGCATCGCCGGCCCCACCGAACCGCTCGGCATCAACAACCGGGGCCAGGTCGTCGGCTGGTCCGGCCGGGGTGCCGACGGGCCGCGCCGCGCCTTCCTGTGGGACCACGGCACGGTGACCTGGCTGGCGACGCCCGGTCCGGACAGCAGCGCCGGCGCCATCAACGACCGCGGTGAGATCGTCGGCGGGATCGGCACCACCGGCGGCGAGCAGGTCCCCCATGCGGCCCGCTGGTACCGCGGCACCGTGACAGACCTCGGCGTCCTGCCGGGCGGCAACGCCAGCAGCGCCACCGCCATCAACAACCGCGGCGTCATCGTCGGCGTCAGCAATGCCGAGCCGTACTCCATCGAGGAACACGCGGTGCTGTTCCGGCACGGCGCGGTCCTCGATCTCGTCCCGGCCGGGATTCCGCAGGAGGCGGCGGCGTACGTGAGCGGCCTCAACAACCGCGGCGAGATCATCGCAGCCGGCATCCTCTACCGGCCGGCGGGCTGCTACCGGCGGGCCGGCTGAGAAGGGGGCCGAGGCGACCGAACTCCGCCCGGCACAGGGCCCGAGCGGCCCGGCGTACCGGTGCGTCCGGCACTGTCGGCACAGATCGGCCGGGCGTTATGCCTGAGGGAGAGGAGGTCGTCATGGATGTCAAGAAGGCTCCGGCCGGACCGCGACTGTCGCCGCAGCAGGTGTGGGACGCGGTGGCGCACGCCTCGTTCGCGGTGCTCAGTCACGTGACTGCGGCCGGTGCCCCGCGTTCCAGCGGCGTCGTCTACGTCGTCAGCGGCGGCAGCATGTACGTGGCCGTCGCGCCGGACAGCTGGAAGGCCCGGCACATCGGCGTGGACGGGAGGGTGGCGGTCACCGTACCGATCCGCCGGGGCGGGCTGCTGGCGTCGGTCTTCCCCATCCCGCCCATGACGATCAGCTTCGCCGGGGTGGCCACGCTGCGCACCGCCGAGACCGTTGACTCGGTGCCGGGCCTCGCTCGCCTGGTGCCCCCGGATCGGCGCGACGCGTGCACGATCGTCGAGGTCCGGCCGGAGGGGCACTTCGTGACGTACGGGGTCGGGGTGCCGCTCCTGGCGATGCGCGACCCGGCCCGGTCACGCGCCCGGATACCCGTGGCCTGACAACCCGCCGCGGCCGCGGGAGAGCGGCCGCGGCGGCCGAGAAGCGCCGCGGGCGAGCGGCCGCGGCCGGCATCGGGCGTCAGGCGACGAACGCGGCCGCCTGCAGGATGACGTCGGCGACCGGGCCGGGCTGTGACGCGGCGATCGCGTGGGACGCGCCGGGGAGCTCGACGGCGGTGCGGGCGCCGGCGCGCTTCGCCATGAAGCGGTGGGCCTCGAGCGGGATGTTGCGGTCCAGCTCGGGGTAGATGAACCAGGACGGCACGGTCTTCCACGCCGGCTCACCGGAACCCTCGTTGAGCGCCGTGGTGTTCAGCGGGCGCTGGGTCACCGCGTCGAGCGCCGCGCGGCCGGCCGGCACGTCGGCGATGAACTGCTGATGGAACTTCTCCTGGCGGATGTACAGGTCGACGGTGCCGTCGGGCAGCGGGATCTCGTGAAGAGTCTCACCGAGGGTGCTGCCCGGGAACATGCCGGACAGCTGGCCGATGCTCTCGCCGGCCTCGGGCGCGAACGCGGCGACGTACACGAGCGCCTTCACGTGGGCGTGGCCGACCGCGGCGTTGGACAGGACCGCACCGCCGTACGAGTGCCCGGCGAGCACGACCGGCCCGTCGATCGAGGCGAGGACGGCGGAGACGGCGGCGGCGTCGCCGGAGAGGCTGCGCAGCGGGTTCGGTGCGGCGACGACCCGGTGGTCCTCGGCCCGCAGGCGCCCGATCACCTCGTTCCAGCTCGCGGACTCGGCGAACGCGCCGTGGACGAGGACGATGGTCGGCTTCATGGAAGACCCTTTCGGTGACGGTCACACAAACGACGGGCTCACCCTACAACCGCGTTGCAACTTGCAATTGCGTGCAAGTGTGCAAGCATATGCAACATGACAGACGTAATCATCAACGCACGGATCTTCGACGGCCGGGACCTCATCGACGCCACCACCGTGGTCGTCGAGGGCCACCGCATCGCCGCGGTCGGCGGCGATGCGCCCGCCGGCGCCCAGGTCATCGACGCGGCGGGCGGGACGCTGCTGCCCGGCCTGATCGACGCCCACGTGCACACGAACGTGCCGGGCCTGGCCCTCGCCCTGCGCTTCGGCGTCACCACCGAGCTGGAGATGCAGGGCACGAACACCCGGCACAACCGGTCGCACATCACCGGCGACGACAGCCTGGCGGACGTACGCTCGTCCGGCTTCGGAATCACGCCGCCCGGCGGGCATCCGAGCGAACTGTTCCCCGAGGGGTTCCGGCCCGGACCGCCGCCCGGATCGCAGCCGCCCGGTGGCGGGCGGAAGCCGCTGATGCCGTTCTCGACCACGCCGGAGGAGGCCGTGGCGTTCATCCCGAAGCTCATCGACGAGGGCTCGGACTACATCAAGTTCATGGTCGACGACGGCTCCGTGGAGGGCCATCCCGGACTGCCCATGCTGGACCGGGCGACGCTGAACGCCGGCGTCGCCGAGGCCCACCGGCGCGGGATGCTGACCGTCGCGCACGCGCTGACCGCCGAGGCGACCCGGATGGCGGTCGAGGCCGGGATCGGCGGCCTCGCGCACCTGTTCATGGACCGGCCGCACACCGGCGAACTCGTCGACCTGATCGCCCGCTCCGGCGCGTTCGTGGTGCCCTGCGTGGTGCTGGACGCGTCGATGATGGGCATCACCGGCGCCGCGCTCGCCGACGATCCGCGGGTGTCGTCGCGGCTCGACGACCGGTGGCTCGAGACCCTGCGGTCGAGCTTCAACCACTATCCGCAGGGCGATCTGGGGGCCGTCCTGGCGTCGGTCAAGGCGTTGCACGACGCGGGGGTCGACATCCTCGTCGGTACGGACGTCTCGATGCCGTTCCCGTTCCTGGGCGGCCTGGCCCACGGGGCGAGCGTCCACCACGAGCTGCAGTACCTCGTCGAGGCGGGCCTGACGCCGGTCGAGGCCCTGCGCGCGGCGACCAGCACGCCGGCCCGCCGGTTCGGGCTGACCGACCGTGGCCGTATCGCCCCGGGGCTGCGCGCCGACCTGCTGCTGGTGGACGGCGACCCGACCACCGTCATCGGCGACACGCTCAACACCCGGGCGGTCTGGCGGCGCGGAACGCGTCACGAACCCGCGGCTAGGCTGGCCCGGTGACCGAGCAGAAGCCGTCCCGGCGCGACCCCGACGCGGAGCTGCTGGACGCGGTCGGTCCCGCCTTCGCCCGGTTGCGGCGGCGGACGACCCAGGTGCCGGTCACGCCGCCGGTCGAGCGCAAGGACCTCAACCGCAACCTGCTGCTCAACGTCATCGACGAGGCGGAGGGCGAGATGAGCGTCGGCGCGGTGGCCGACGTGCTGGCCGTCGACCCCTCCGTGGCCAGCCGGATGATCGCCGACTGCATCGCGCACGGCTACCTGGTCCGCCTGCCGTCGCAGGCGGACGCGCGGCGGGCGGTGCTGCAGCTCACCGAGGCCGGCTACGAGCTGCGGGACCGCTTCCGCTCGCAGCAGCGCCAGGCGTTCGAGTACATCACCCGGGACTGGCCGGCGGACGAGCGCCGCGAGCTCGCCCGCCTGATCGTCAAGTACGCGGACTCGGCGGTACGGGCGGCCGCGGCACCTCCGTCAGGCTGAGCCGCCGCGGCGCGGGACGGAGTCGAGGGCCAGCGCCAGCGCGCCGATGAGCGGGGCGTCGTCGCTGAAGCGGGCCCGGGTCACCGTCGGCGGGAACGGCACGCACCGGCGTACTTCCTCCACCACCCGCGGCATGATGTGGTCCGCCGCCCCCAGCATGCCGCCGCCCACGACCACGCGTTCCGGGTCGAGCGTGACGCAGAGGTTGGCGATGGTCCGCGACAGCGTCCGGACGGCGTCCTCGAGCAGGCCGGCGACCGCCGGCTCGGAGCTCAGCCCGAACAGGTCCTCGGCCGTGACGGGCCGGCCGAGCGCCGCCGTGCCGAGCCGGCCCAGCGCCGCGCCGGACACCCGGTCCTCCAGCGGGGCGTGCCCGTCCGCGAAGCACGGATCGGTGTCCCGGTCGCGCAGGTAGCCGATCTCCCCCGCCGCGCCGTGCGCGCCGGGCAGTACCCGGCCGCCGGCCACCAGGGCGACCGCGAGGCCGGTGCCGAGGTTGACGTAGAGGCCCACGCCGACCCCGCGCAGCGCGCCCCAGCGCAGCTCGGCGGCGGCCGCGGCGTTGACGTCGTTGTCGATGGCCACGGGGGCGTCGCCGAACTCCGCCCGCAGCATCGCGGGCAGGGCCATGCCCTCCCAGCCGGGCACGTTCGGGGCGAGGCGTACCCGGTCGTCGCGCAGCACCCCGAAGGTGGAGACCCCGACCGCGGCCGGGCCGGCGAGCAGGTCGCGCGCGGCGTCGAGGGTCCGCCGTACGGCCTGCAGCGCCCCGTCGGCGCCCAGGGTCCGCAGCCGCACCGTGGTCTCCGGGCGAGCGTCCGGGGACCCGACGACCGCGGTGCCCAGCGCGATCTTGGTCCCGCCGAAGTCGATGGCCAGGACCCGACCGGCCGTCACCGGGGCTGACCCCGGCGCGCCAGCGAGTCCACGGCGACCGCGACGGCCAGGACCGCGGCGGTGACCATGTACCGCACCGACGAGTTCACGTTGAGCAGCAGCATCCCGTTGGTGATGGCCTGGATGACGAGGATGCCGAGCAGGGCTGCGTACGCACGCCCGCGGCCGCCGAACAGCGACGTGCCGCCGATGACCGCCGCGGCGATCGCCATGAGCAGCGTGTCGCTGCCGCCCGAGCTCTGGTTCACGGCCACCAGGCGGCTGGCGGCCAGGATGCCCCCGGCGGCGGCCAGGACCGAGGCCAGCGCGAAGGCGATCATCCGGATCCGGGTCACGTTGATGCCCGCGCGCCGGGCCGCCTCCGCGTTGCCGCCGACGGCGTACATGTGGCGGCCGAAGACCGTGTGCTGCAGGACCAGGTCCAGGACGACCGCGAGGGCGGCGAAGATGACCAGCAGCAGCGGTACGCCGCGGTCGGCCGAGAGCACGGTCACGACGGCGGCCAGGGCGAGCGCGAGCCCGCCCAGGCGCAGGGCGAGGCCGGCGACGGAGGCCACCGGGAGCCCGGCCGCGCGCCGCAGCCGGCGGTTCACGAGCGCGTACGCCGTGCGCACCGCGACGATCAGCACCACGGCCGGCCAGGCGACGCCCGGGGACAGCCACGTGTCGCTGAGCTTCGCCAGGAGGCCGTCGAACGGCAGGTTGATCGTCCCGCCGCTGCCCAGCAGGTACAGCATGAGGCCCTGCCAGCCGATCAGCCCGGCCAGCGTGACGACGAACGACGGCATGCCGAGCCGGGTGAACATCCAGCCGTGCACCAGCCCGATCAGGGCCGCACCGGCCAGCGCGACCGCGATCGCGGCGAGCGGCGGCCAGCCCCGGTGCACGGCCAGGATGGTCATGATCGTCGCGGACAGCCCGCTGACCGAGCCGGCCGACAGGTCGATCTCGCCGAGCAGCATCACCATGATGACGCCCAGGGCGATGGTGCCGGTGGCGGCCATCTGCATCGCGAGGTTGGTGAGGTTCTCGGCGGACAGGAAGCGGTCGTTCAGCGAGCCGAAGACCGCGGCGATCACCACCAGCCCGGCGACGACCGGCCAGGCGCCGACATCGGCCCGGCCCGTACGGCGCGGATGCAACGGCCGGCGCAGCAGCGCGAGCGTGCTCATGCCTTCCCCTCACCGGTGGACCCCGGCGATCCGGCGAGCGCCACGCCTCCGGTGATCGCCGCCACGACGGCCTCCGGGGTGGAGTCGGCGGTGCGGAACTCCCCCGCGTTGCGGCCGAGCCGCAGCACCACGATGCGGTCGCTGGTGGCCCGGACGTCGGCGAGGTTGTGCGAGATGACCATGACGGCGAGCCCGCGGTCGCGCAGGCGCCGGATCAGCTGGAGCACCTGGGCGGTCTGCTCCACGCCGAGCGCGGCCGTCGGCTCGTCGAGGATCACGACCTTCGGCTCCCCGACCAGGGCCCGCGCGATGGCGACCGACTGGCGCTGGCCGCCGGAGAGCATGGCGACCGGCACCCGGATGTCCGGGATCCGGACGTCCAGCGAGGCGAGCAGGTCCCGGGCCGCCCGTTCCATCCGGATGGGACGCAGGACCGACCAGCGCCGCCGCTCGTCGCCGAGGAACAGGTTCGCGACCACGTCCAGGTTCTCGCACAGCGCGAGGTCCTGGTGGACGGTCGCGATGCCGAGGCGGCGCGCGTCGTGCGGTGAGCTCAAGCGCACCGGGCGGCCGTCCTGCTCGACCGCGCCCTCGTCCGGGGTGACGACCCCGGAGAGCACCTTGACCAGCGTGGACTTTCCGGCACCGTTGTCGCCGACGAGCGCGACGACCTCGCCGGGCCGCAGGTCCAGGCTCACCCCACCGAGGGCCTGGACCGCGCCGTACCGCTTCGTGACCGATCGGGCGGACAGCATTATTGAATGCCCTGTCGCGCGCAGGCCGCCTTGACGGCTCCCGTACAGATGTCGGCCGGTTTGTAGAAGCCGTCCTTCACGATCGTGTCCTTGATCTTGTCGGCGGTCACCGGGATCGGGTCGAGCAGGTACGCCGGGATCTGCGCCGTACCGTTGTCGACCTTCGCCGGCGCGCTGGGCTTCTCGCCACGGACGGTCCCGACGGCCAGTTGCGCCGCCTGCTCCGCCTCCGTACGGATGTCCAGATAGATCGTCATGTGCTGCTCGCCGGTCAGGATCCGTTGCACCGCCGCGAGTTCGGCGTCCTGGCCGGTGATCGGCGGGACGGTGGTGTAGCCGGCGCGCTTCATCGCCGCGATGGCCCCACCGGCCATGCCGTCGTTGGCGGAGAGGACCCCGACGATCGAGTCACGGCCGAGCGCGGTGATCGACTGCTCCATCTCCTGCTGGGCCTTGTCCGGGCTCCAGTCCGGGGTGTCGAACTCGCGCCCGATCTTCACCTTGCCGTCGAGCACGTGGTGCGCGCCGGCCTTGTAGTCGGCCGAGCTCGGGTCGGTCGGCGCCCCGTTGAGCATCACGATCTGCCCCTTGGCGGTGGTGCCCGCCTTGCCGAGCGCGTCCAGCAGGGCCTGGCCCTGCATCTCGCCGACCCGGACGTTGTTGAAGGAGACGTAGTAGTCGTACTCGATGCCGGAGATGAGCCGGTCGTACGCGATGACCGGCACCTTCGCCCGCTTGGCCTGGTTGACCAGGGGCGCGACGGCGCCGGCGTCCACGGCGTCGAGGACGAGGACGTCCGCGCCCTGCGTCAGCGCCGCCTCGACCTGCTGTTGCTGTTTGGCGGCGTCCTGGTCGGCATTGGAGTACAGCAGCTTGCACTCGGCGCACAGCGCCTTGACCTTGGCCTCGAACAGCGGCCGGTCGAACGCCTCGTAGCGGGTGGTCTTGGACTCGGGGAGGAAGAGGGCGATCGTCGGCGCCTCCTTCCCGCCCGTGGCGGCGTCGGAGTCGTCCGCGGTGCCGCAGGCACTGACGAGGACGACGGCGGTGGCGGCGAGTGCGGCGAACCTTCTGGCTCTCACGGGCACCTCTTTCCCAGGGGTATGACGAGCATCGTGGGCCATCGGACGGCGCTTGGCAATGACCTTTACTAAATTCGTGAGTGACCTTTACGAACGGCTGTGGCAGCCTGATGACGTGCAGAACAGCGCGACGGCCAGTACGACGGCGGTTCTCCGGGTGATGAACGAACGCGCCGTGTTCGCGGAGGTCTTCCGGCTCGGGAAGGCGTCCCGCCCTGAGCTCGCTCGGATCACCGGGCTGTCGAAGCCCACCGTCGCGGTCGCCCTCACCAACCTCGAGGACGCGGGGCTGCTGCGTCAGGTCGGGCTGCGGGCCGGGCCGGCCGGGCGCTCCGCGCTGCTGTACGAGCCCCGCCCGGAAGCCGGGTACGTGCTGGCCGTGGACATCGGCCGGGCCTTCGTCCGGACCGCCCTGGCCGACCTGGTCGGCGACATCGTGGCGCGCAAGGAGGAGCCGTCCCACGGGGTACGCAACCGCGACCTCGTCGCCCAGCTGACCCGGCTCGCCGACGAGCTGGCCGCAACGGCGGGCATCAAGCGGACCGACATCACGCTCGCCGTGTTCGGCACGCCGGGCATCCACGACAAGACGAGCGGATCGCTGCACCTGGCGCCGAACCTGCCCGGCTGGGAACGGCGCGACAGCGTGGCCCGGCTGGCCGACGTCGCCGGGGCCACGTACGTGGTGGAGAACGACGCCGACCTCGCCGCGATCGGTGAGGCCACGTACGGGCTGGGCCGCGGCGTCCGGCACTTCGTCTACGTGTCGATCGGCACGGGCACCGGCATGGGCATCGTCATCGACGGCAAGCTGTACCGCGGGTTCCGCGGTGCCGCCGGCGAGATCGGCTACCTGCCCGTGGGCGACGGCGACCCGCTGCTGGACCGGCCGGGCACCCGCCAGCGGGGCATGTTCGAGTCGGTCGCGTCGGCCGGCGCGCTGGTCGCGACGTCACGGCGGCTCGGCATGCCGGACGCGACCACCGCCAAGGACGTGTTCGACGCCGCCCGCGCCGGCGACGAGGCGGCCGTGCGCACGGTGCAGCGCGAGATCGACCACCTGGGCCGCGCGCTGGCCGGGGTGACCGCGGTCCTGGACCCCGAGCTCGTCGTGCTCGGCGGCGGGGTCGGCGGCCACGCCGGCGACCTGCTCACCGGTCCGCTGCTCGAGCGGCTGCGCAGCCTGGTCGCGCTGGACCCGCCCCGGATCGAGGTGTCCACGCTGGGCACCGACGCCGTCCTGCTCGGCGGCCTGGCGTCCGGGCTGAACGCCGCCCGCGACCTGGCCCTGGACCGGGCCGGCGGCCTCAGCCGGTCCGCGCCGACGTGATCTCGGCGGCGATGCCGCGCGCCCAGGCGCGGACCCGGTCCGGGTTGCGGAAGTCGCCGGAGTGGCCCTCGCGCTCCATCCGGCGCGCGACGAAGCCCAGCCAGCCGTGCGCCTCGGTGGTCATCCGGCCGCCGAACGTCACGTGCCCCCGCGCCTGGAGCAGGTGCATGGCCACCTCGGCCTGATGGTTGGGCGGCAGCTCGGTGTCGTCCGCCGTGTGGTCCAGCGGGCCGCTGCTGAACAGCCACACCGGACGGCCCGCGAACCGGCCGGAGAACCGGTTGGCGAACTTGCGGGCGTCGGCGTGCCAGCCGGCCGCGTACATCGCGGCACCGAGCACGAGTGCCTCGTAACCGTCCACATCATCCACCGCGTCGGCCGCGGACAACCGGACGTCGAGCCCGGCGGCCTTCAGCTCCTCGGCTATCCAGCCGGCTATCTCGGCGGTCGATCCGCCGGTTGATCCGTACGCGACCAGCACAGTCATCGCTGTTCCCCCTCCGGGCCGAGCAGGTAGGCCACCACGTCGGCGGCGCGGTACGTCCCCCGGCCGCCCGGCCGCCGCCGCAGCAGCTCCCGTACGCCGGTGAAGTCGGTCCCGGCGGTGATCACCGGGGGTTCCGTGTAGTCGTGGGCGCGCCGCTGGGCGAAGCCGGCGGCCGCCATCAGCCCGTTGCACAGGCACCTGCGCCCGACCGTGTTGGCCTCGCGGCCGTCGCCGTGGCCCCGGTACATGGCCACGGGCTCCGCGGGGCAGCGGTAACCGACCGAGCCGTCGGGCTTGCGGTACGGCGTCCGCAGCACGCCGAGGTCGCAGAGGCGTTCCCGGGCGGCGTACACGTCGTCGTCGGCGAGGGTGCCGGGCAGCTGCACCACCTTGAACGGGAACCCGGTCGGTGAGGTACGGGCGTCGGTGCGGACGGGCACCTCCCCGCGGCCCGCCAGCTCGAGCACGCGGCGCTTCCACTCGGGGGCCATGCCGGACTCCTCGCAGTACGCGAAGGCGGTGCCCACCTGCACGCCGGTCGCGCCCGCCGACACCGCCCGGGCCACGCCCGCCGGGGTGCCGTACGAGCCCGCCATCCAGAAGGGCAACCCGACCCGGGACATCGACGCGGGATCGACGACGTCCCGCGCGTCGTACACGAGCTGACCGGTGTCGTCCAGCCGGCGCGGGCCGCGTGGCGGCGCGTTGTGCCCGCCGGCCTCGAAGCCCTCCACGACGAAGCCGTCGGGCCGGGTGGCGGGGTTCGCGGCCAGCGCCTCGGCGAGGTCGACGGAGGCGACGATAGCGTCGAAGCGGGGCCGCCGCGGTGGGTGCCGGCCCGCCGGTGCGTACGCGCGCGGGTCGAAGCGGATGGCGTGCTCGCCGTCGGTGGACGTGGCACCCTGCACCCGGACCGGCAGCTCGACCGGCTGGTTCCCGGCCAGGCCGTCCAGCAGCGCGGGCAGGTCGGCCGGGTTCCCGGCGCCCATCAGTACGTGGTCGACGCCGGCGAGCATCGCGCCGTAGCAGGCGAACGGGATCGGCAGCTCGATCTTGCGCAGGTAGTTGATGCCCACCGGGCCGTCGTGACCCTCCTTGGCCAGGAACACCTCGGCGAAGTTCGCGGCGATGGTGAGTTCGGCGAGGGCGCGCGACGGCTGCAGGCTGAAGCGCAGCACCGGCCGGAACGGCGCCGAGGCGTCCTTGCCACCGGCGACGTAGTACGTCCGCAGGATCCGCTCCGCGACGCCCGGCACCGGGAAATGGGCCAGCGCCCGGCGCATCTCCCCGCCGAGGTCGCCCAGTTGCAGCCGGCGGGCGCAGACCAGCTCCAGCGCGGTGCCGGACACCACCCCCAGCTGGCCGGTCAGCGACACGGCGCGGGCCAGCCGCCAGTCGGAGATCGCCACACCCATACCGCCCTGGATGATTCGGGGACCGGGAGCTGGACTGTTCATCATCTCGTCCTCCCATCGCCGGGGGGCCGGCCCGTGGCGCTGCCGGGTCCGACCGAGCCTCCTGCGGAACGGCCGGGTCCGCCAGTGCCGTTGGACCCCCTCCCGGCACCGAAGCCCCGCGCGGGAAGTCAAGGGGTCCCCTGGCACTGTCATGCGGGACCTCAGCGCCTGCAGTTGATCGACATTCGTCTCTACGGTCCGTAGTCAGAGACCATCAACTCGCGGGCGGTACGCCATGAAGATCGCAGTGCTGATCAAGTATGTTCCGGAGGCGACGGCGGCCTGGCGCTTCGCCGGCGACCACGCGCTCGACCGCGACAGCGTCGACGGCCGGCTGTCCGAATTGGACGAGTACGCCGTCGAGCAGGCGCTCCGGCTCGCCGAGGCGGGCGCCGCCACCGAGATCGGCTATCTGACGATGGGGCCGCCCCGGGCCGTCGACGCGGTGCGCAAGGCCCTCGCCATGGGCGGCGACCGCGCGGTGCACGTCCTCGACGACGCGCTGCACGGCACCGACGCCGCCGGCACCTCGCTGGTCCTCGCCGCCGCGCTGCGCCGGATGGAGGCCGACCTGGTCGTCTGCGGCATGGCCTCCACCGACGCCGAGATGGCGGTGCTGCCGGCCATGGTGGCCGAGCGGCTGGGGATCACCGCGGTGGTGAACGCCGCCGCGCTGCGGGTCGAGGACTCCACCATCGTCGCCGAGCGCGACACCGACGACGCGACCGAGGAGGTCGTCGCGCCGCTGCCCGCACTCGTGTCGGTCACCGACCGTTCCGGCGAGGCCCGGTACCCGTCCTTCAAGGGCATCGTCGCCGCCAAGAAGAAGCCGGTCACCACCTGGACGCTGGCGGACCTGGGCATCGAGCCCGGGCGGGTCGGCAGCGCGGGCGCCGCCACGCAGGTGCTGGCGGTCCGGCCCAGCCCGCCGCGGGAGGCGGGCACGGTCATCACCGACGAGGGCGACGCCGCCGCACGGCTGGCCGACTTCCTCGCCGCCAACAAGCTTCTGTAAGACACGAGCCCTTGGAGGCTGCGGTGAGCACAGTCCTGGTCCTCGTCCAGCATGACGACGGGGTCATCCGAAAGCCCAGCCTGGAACTGCTGGCGCTGGCCCGCCGGCTGGGCGACCCCGCGGCCGTCGTGCACGGCGACGCGGGCGAGGCGCTGATCGACGCGCTGGGCCGGCACGGCGCCACGACCGTGTACGCGGTCACGCCGCCCGAGCCGGCCGCGTACCGGCCCGTGGTCGAGGCCATGGCCGTGGCGCAGATCGCCGCCCGTACCGCGCCGGCCGCCGTGCTGGTCACCTCGGGGCCCGGTGGCACCGAGGTCGCGGCCCGGGTCGCGGTCAAGCTCGACGGCGGCATCATCACCGACGCGACGCAGGTGCGTGCCGGCGCCGACGGCCCGGTCGCGACCCAGTCGGTGTTCGCGGGGACCTGGCTCGTGGAGGGCCGGGTGAGCCGGGGCACGCCGGTCATCACCGTACGGCCCAACGCCGTCACGCCCGAGCCGGTGGCCGTGCCGGTGCGGCCGGTCGTCGAGCGGGTCGAGCTCGCCGAGCCGGTACCGGCCGCGGTCCCCCGCGTGGTGTCCTCGCGTCCGAAGGCGTCGACCGGACGGCCGGAGCTGACCGAGGCCGCCGTGGTGGTGGCCGGCGGCCGCGGGGTGGGGTCCGCCGAGGGCTTCGCGCTGATCGAGCGCCTGGCCGACGTGCTCGGCGGCGCCGTCGGTGCGTCCCGGGCCGTCACCGACCTGACCTGGTGCCCGCACGAGCTGCAGATCGGGCAGACCGGCAAGACGGTCGCCCCGCAGCTCTACCTGGCCGGCGGCATCTCCGGGGCGATCCAGCACCGGGCCGGCATGCAGGGCTCCCGGACGATCGTGGCGATCAACAAGGACCCGAAGGCGCCGATCTTCCAGGTCGCCGACTTCGGGGTGGTGGGCGACCTGCATACCGTGCTGCCGGCCCTGATCGACGAGATCGCCAGGCGCAGAGGCTGACGGCGATGGTGCTGCGGATCGTCCTCGGGCTGCTGATGACCGCGGTGGCGTTCGCCGTCGCCGGCCGCCGGCTCGCCATGCTGTACCGGATCGGCCGGGCCGCCCAGCCGGTCGAGCCCGGCCGCACCCGGGGCGTCCCGGCCCGGCTGCGCGCCGAGCTGACCGAGGTCCTCGGTCAGCGCAAGCTGCTCACCTGGACCGTGCCCGGGGTGGCGCACGTGCTGGCCTTCTGGGGCTTCCTCGTGCTCGCGCTGACGATCGTCGAGGGGTACGGCGCGTTGTTCCAGCGCGACTTCCACCTCCCGCTGATCGGTACGCAGCCCTGGCTCGGCTTCCTGGAAGATCTGTTCACAGTCGCCACGCTGGTGTCGGTGCTGGTCTTCGCGGCGATCCGGGTCCGGCACTCCCCCGCCCGGGAGGGCCGCCGCTCGCGCTTCTTCGGCTCGCACCTGGACGCGGCGTGGCTGGTGCTCTTCATGATCTTCAACGTCGTGTGGAGCCTGCTGCTCTACCGCGGTGCGCAGATCAACACCGGCAATTTCCCGTACGCGAGCGGCGCCTTCGCCTCCGAGGCGGTGGCCCGGCTGATCCACCCGCTCGGCGCGGGCGCCAACGACGTCATCGAGACCGCGGGACTGCTGCTCGCGATCGGCATCATCCTGCTGTTCCTCGTGCTCGTGGTGCACTCCAAGCACCTGCACATCTTCACCGCGGTCGCCAACGTGGGGTTCGGCCGCCGGCCTCGGGCGCTCGGCGCTCTGCTGCCGGTGTACTCCGGCGGCAAGCCCGTCGACTTCGAGGACCCCGGCGAGGACGACCGGATCGGCCGCTCCTCGATCGAGGACTTCACCTGGAAGGGCATGCTCGACTTCGCCACGTGCACGGAGTGCGGGCGGTGCCAGTCGCAGTGCCCCGCCTGGAACACCGGCAAGCCGCTGTCGCCCAAGACGCTGATCATGGGGCTGCGGGACCACGCGCTGGCCGCGGCGCCTTACCTGCTGGCCGAGGACAAGTCCAAGGTGGATGCGCTCGCCGCCGCGGCCGCGCAGACGCCATTGGTCGGCACCGAGGGCGTCGTCCACCCGGACGTGCTGTGGTCCTGCACCACCTGCGGGGCCTGCGTGGAACAGTGCCCGGTCGACATCGAGCACATCGACCACATCGTCGACATGCGGCGCTACCAGGTGCTCATGGAGTCCGAGTTCCCGCCCGAGGCGGGCGTGCTGCTACGCAACCTCGAGCACGCCGGCGACCCGTGGGGCCGGGGCGCGGGCGCGCGTACCGAATGGACCGACGGCCTGGACTTCCCGGTGCGCACGCTGGACGGCGAGCGCATCCCCGACGACGTCGAATATCTGTTCTGGGTCGGCTGCGCCGGAGCCTTCGACGACCGGGCGCAACGCACCAGCCGGGCCGTCGCCGAGCTGCTGCACACCGCCGGCGTGGAGTTCGCCGTGCTCGGCAGCGGCGAGACCTGCACCGGCGACCCCGCCCGGCGCATCGGCAACGAGCTGCTGTTCCAGCAGCTCGCCGCCCAGAACGTCCAGACGCTCAACGGCGCGGGCGTACGCCGGATCGTGGCCACCTGCGCGCACTGCTTCAACACCCTCGCCAACGAGTACCCGCAGCTCGGCGGGCACTACGAGGTGCTGCACCACACCCAGCTGCTGTCCCGGCTGGTGGCCGACGGCCGGCTCGTCCCGGTGACCCCGGTCGGCGCCACCATCACGTACCACGACCCGTGCTACCTCGGCCGGCACAACCGGGTCTTCACGCCGCCGCGGGAGATCCTCGGAACCCTGCCCGGCACCCGGCTCGCCGAGCCGCAGCGCACCCGGGAGACGTCGTTCTGCTGCGGCGCCGGCGGCGCGCGGATGTGGCTGGACGAGACCATCGGCACCCGGATCAACGAGACCCGCACCGACGAGCTGCTCGCCGCCGAACCGGACGTCGTCGCCGCCGCCTGCCCCTACTGCGTCGACATGCTCGCGGACGGGGTGGCGCTGCGGCAGCAACAGGGCCGGACCGGCGCCCACGTCACGGTGACCGACGTGGCGGAGGTGCTGCTGCGCTCCGTACGCGAACCCGCGGCGAACGACCACCGAAGGGCCTGACCATGACCACCAGCACCGGCCTCGACCGGGACACCCTCGACCTCATGCTGTCCTCGCTGGACGAGTTCCTCGCCCAGAACCTGCCGGAGAGCCGCCGGCTCGACCTGGACCTCGACGACACCTGCCCCGAGGAGACCGTCCGCGCGATGTGCGGCGAGGACCTCGGCGTGCACCTCGTCTTCGTGCCCGAGGAGTACGGCGGGCTGGGCGGCGGCGCGTTCGACTCGTACCGGATCTGCGAACGGATGGCGCGCACCGACATCGGCGTCGCCACCGCGGTCTTCGCGACCTTCCTCGGCAGCGACCCCATCCTCGTCGGCGCGACCCCGGAGCAGCGCAAGGAGTGGCTGGGCCGGATCGCCGAGCAGGGCGTGCTGTTCGCGTACGGCGCCACCGAGCCGGAGGCGGGCAGCGACCTCGGCGCGCTGACCACCACCGCCACCCCGGTCGAGACCGACGGCCGGGTCACCGGCTACCGGCTCTCCGGGCGTAAACAGTGGATCAGCAACGGATCCATCGCGGACGTGACCACGATCCTCGCGCTCGCGCCGGGCGGCCCGTCGTGGTTCGTGGTCGAGCGGGGCACCCCCGGCTTCTCGGCCGCCCCGCCCGAGGACAAGCACGGGATCCGGCTGTCGAACACCGCCGCGCTGTTCCTCGACGACGTCCTCGTGCCGGCGGACAACCTCGTCGGCCGCGTCGAGGGCCGCGGGCTGGTCCAGGCGCAGCAGGTCTTCGGCTACACCCGGGTGATGGTCGCCGCGTTCGGGCTGGGCGGCGGCTGGGAGGCGCTCGACCGGGCCGTCGCGTACTCCACGAACCGCATCCAGGGCGGCACGCCGCTGGCCGGCAAGCAGGGGTACACCCACAAGCTGATCGTGCCGTACGTGGCCCGCCTGGAGGCCGCCCGCGCCTTCCTCGAGGAGACGTGCGCGCGGCTCGACGCCGGTCACGGCGCCGACGGGGCGCTGAACACCGAGGGCGCCATCGCGAAGTACCTCGCCACCGAGGCGGGCAACGCCGCGGCGGAGGCGGCGATCCAGGCACACGGCGGGTACGGCTACACCCGGCCGTACCAGGTCGAGAAGATCAAGCGGGACGTCCGGATCACCACCATCTACGAGGGCACGTCCGAGATCCTCGAGATGACCATCGCCCGGGACCGGTGGCAGCAGCACCTGAAGACCGCCGGCCGCTACCACCGCGACCTGGCGCGTGAGCTCGCCGGGCTGCCCGCCACGACCGGCGCACCGGCCGCCGCCCTCGCGCTGGACTGCCTCGCCGCCGTGCTGGACGCCTGCCGCGCCGGCCGGCTCACCCGCAGCCAGCACGTCCTGCTGCGGCTCGGCGAGCTGATCGCGTACGCCGAGAGCGCCGGTGCGCTGGCCCGCCGGGCCGCCGCGGCCGCCGCCGGCACCCTGCCGGAGAAGGCGGACCGCAGGTTCTCGCCGGCCGCGCTGGCCGCGATCAGCCGGGTGACAGCCCGCGACGCCGCGCTGAAGGTGGCCGAGGAGGGCCTGCGCTGGGTCGTCGGGGCGAACTCCCTCGCCGACCCAGCCGCCGCTCTCCCCCTGGACGAGGTCCGCGCCGCGCAGGCGGGACTGCTCGCCGACATGGACGCCATCGCGGACGCGCTCTACGACCGCACATCCCCTCTGGAGGCCGCGTCATCATGACCGCCGCAAGCTTCGCGCCCGCTCCCATCGCCGTCGTCGGGCTCGGCGCCGTCATGCCCGACGCGCCCGACGCCGCCACGTTCTGGAGCAACATCAAGGGCGGCCGGTACTCGATCAGCGACGTGCCGACCGAGCGCTGGGACCCCGCCCTCTACTACGACCCGGACCCGCACGCCCCGGACAAGACGTACTCGCGCATCGGCGGCTGGGTCCGCGACTTCGAGTGGGACCCGCTGGCGTGGCGGCTGCCCGTACCGCCGACGGTCTCCGCGCAGATGGAGGAGGGCCAGAAGTGGTCGGTGGCGGCCGCCCGCTCGGCGCTGCTCGACG
Source organism: Nucisporomicrobium flavum (assembly GCF_016464385.1). Lineage (GTDB taxonomy): Bacteria > Actinomycetota > Actinomycetes > Mycobacteriales > Micromonosporaceae > Actinoplanes > Actinoplanes flavus_A. The sequence goes on from NZ_JADMLH010000006.1 coordinate 223,827, forward strand.
CCGGCTGGCCGGACTGGACCGTGGACCCGGAGCGGGTCGCCGTCGTCATCGGCAACGCCATCGGCGGCGACAAGCAGTACCGCACCGTGCTGCGGGTCGAGTTCGCCGAGCTGGCGCACCGGCTGGGCACCGCGCCCGCCTTCGCGGCACTGCCGGAGTCGGTCCGCGCGCAGATCCTCGCCGAGACCCGCGAGGCGGTCCTGGCCGGCCTGCCGGAGATCACCGAGGACACGATGCCGGGTGAGCTGGCGAACGTGATCGCCGGGCGGGTCGCCAACCTGTTCAACTTCCGCGGTCCCAACTTCACCACCGACGCGGCCTGCGCCTCCGGGCTGGCCGCGATGTCGGCGGCGGTCCGCGGGCTGCAGGCCGGCGACTTCGACGCGGCGGTCACCGGCGGCGTCGACCGCAACATGAACGCGGCGGCGTTCGTGAAGTTCTGCAAGATCGGCGCGCTGTCGGCCACCGGCACCCGGCCGTTCGACGCCGGCGCCGACGGGTTCGTGATGGGCGAGGGCGCGGCGCTGTTCGTGCTCAAGCGCCTCGCCGACGCCGAGCGCGACGGTGACCGCATCTACGCGGTCCTGCTGGGCCTCGGCGGCTCCAGCGACGGCCGCGGCAAGGGCATCACCGCACCCAACCCGGTGGGCCAGCGCCTCGCGGTGGAGCGGGCGTGGCAGATCGCCGGGCTGAACCCGGCGCTGGCGACCTGCGTGGAGGCGCACGGCACCTCGACGCGGGTGGGCGACGCCACCGAGCTCGGCAGCCTCAGCGACGTGTTCGCCAAGGCGGGCGCGGAGACCGGCACCATCGCGCTCGGCTCGGTCAAGTCGAACATCGGCCACCTCAAGGCCGCCGCGGGCGCCGCCGGCCTGTTCAAGACCGTCCTGAGCCTGCACGAGAAGGTGCTCGCCCCGAGCTTGCACTTCGACCAGCCCAACCCCAACGTGGACTGGGAGGCCATCCCGTTCCGCGTCAACACCGAGCTGCGCGAATGGGCGGCGCCCCGCGACGGCGTACGGTGCGCCGGGGTCAGCGCTTTCGGGTTCGGCGGCACCAACTTCCACGCGGTCGTCGAGGAGTACGTACCCGGACGGCACCGCCCGCCCGCGCAGACCGCCCGCTCGTACGCCGGGGTGGACGTCCCCACCGCGATGCCGAAGGCTCCCCTGCGGGGCGCCGCGGTCGTCGGCGGCCGGGACGACGCCGAGGTCGCCGAGCGGCTGAGCCGGCTGGCCGCCGAGGCCGCCGCCGGCCGGGCCCCCGCACCCGCGGCTCCCGATCCCGCGTTCGCCGGGGCGGCCGTGCGGGTCGCCATCGACTACGCCGACGCGGCCGACCTCGCGGCCAAGGCCACCAAGGCGGTCGAGGCGCTGCGGGCCGGCGACCCCGCGCGATGGCGGCTCCTGCGGGCGCAGGGCGTCTTCGCCGGGCGCGGCGCCCCGGGCCGGGTGGCGTTCCTCTACACCGGGCAGGGCTCGCAGTACGTGAACATGCTGCAGGACCTGCGCTCCCGCGAACCCGTGGTGGCGGGCGCCTTCGCCGAGGCCGATCGGGTGATGGAGCCGCTGCTGGGGCGGCCGCTGACGGCGTACATCTTCGCCGACGGGGCCGACGAGGCGAACCACAAGCGGCTCGAACAGCAACTGATGCAGACCGAGATCACCCAGCCGGCGGTGCTCGCCACCGACCTCGCGCTGACCCGGCTGCTGGAGACCTACGGCGTGCGCCCCGACCTGGTGATGGGCCACAGCCTGGGCGAGTACGGCGCCCTGGTCGCCGCCGGCGCGCTGTCGTTCGAGGCGGCGCTGGAGGCGGTCAGCGCCCGGGGCCGGGAGATGGCCGGCCTCACCATGGCCGACAACGGCGCGATGGCCGCCGTGTTCGGCCCGCTCGACGAGATCGAGCGGATCGTGGCGCAGACGCCCGGCTACGTCGTCGTCGCGAACATCAACAGCACCCGGCAGGCGGTCGTCGGCGGCGCCACCGAGGCGGTGGAGCAGGCCGTCAGGGCGTTCCAGGACGCGGGGATGAACGCCACCCGGATCCCGGTCAGCCACGCCTTCCACACCTCGATCGTCGCGCCGGCCGGTGAGCCGCTCAAGGCCGCCCTGCGCCGGCTGGACGTCCGGCCCCCGGCGCGCCCCATCGTCTCCAACGTGACCGGCGAGTTCTATCCCGCCGACGCGGACGTCGAGACCATGCTGGACCTGCTCGGCCGCCAGGTCGCCTCCCCGGTGCAGTTCATCAAGGGGCTGCGCACCCTGTACGCCGCCGGCGCCCGGGTCTTCGTGGAGGTCGGCCCGAAGAAGGCGCTGCACGGGTTCGTCGAGGACGTCCTCGGCGACGACGTGCTGGCCCTGTTCACCAACCACCCGAAGACCGGCGACGTGGCCTCGTTCAACCAGGCCCTCTGCGGCCTGTACGCGGCCGGCCTCGGCTTCGGCCGGCAGGCCGCTCCCCGCACCCCCGAGCCCGCCACCGTGACCGCGCCGGAGAGGACCCCGATGACCACCGACCGATATGTCGAACTGGGCCGCCTGTTCGCCGACGTCCTGGAACGCGGCATGAGCGTCTACGCGGGCGCCCGGACCGCCGATCCCCCGGCCGCGAGCCCCGAGCCGGTGGTGGTGACCGGCGCCGCGCTCGGCCTGCCCGGCGGGGAACGCGTCTTCGACGACGAGAACGTGGCCCGCATCCTGTCCGGCCGGCAGTTCATCGACACCGTCCCGCACCGGCTGCGCCGCGCCATGGTGGACCGGCACATCACCCGGCTGGTCAAGCGCGAGTCCGGCGACCCCACCTTCGAGACGATCGACAACGAGGCCGACGTCATCAAGCTCGCCGGGCGCGGCGCGCCGGTCGACGTGGTCAACGAGTTCGGCGTGGACGCGGCCCGCGACGAGGCGCTCGACACCTCGACCCGGCTGGCCATCGGCGCGGGGTTCGACGCGCTGCGCGACGCCGGCATCCCGCTGGTCATGCACTACAAGACCACCACCCTCGGCACCCGGCTGCCCGACCGCTGGGGCCTGCCCGCCGCGATGCGCGACGACACCGGGGTGATCTTCGCGTCGGCGTTCCCCGGCTACGACAACTTCGCCCGCGACGTCGAGCGGTACGTCACCGACCGGGGCCGCCGCGAACAGTTGCTCGCGCTCGAGGCGATCCGGGCCCGGCTGGGCGACGACGCACCGGCCGCCGCCGAGGTGGACCGCCGCATCGGCGAGCTGCGCCACGTGCTGGCCCGGGATCCGTACGTCTTCGACCGCCGGTTCCTGTTCCGCTGCCTGTCGATGGGGCACTCCCAGTTCGCCGAGCTCATCGGCGCCCGGGGCCCGAACACGCAGATCAACGCCGCCTGCGCGAGCACCACCCAGGCGACCGCGCTGGCCGAGGACTGGATCCGGGCGGGCCGGTGCCGCCGGGTGGTCGTGATCTCCGCCGACGACGCCACCTCCGACGCCCTGCTGCCCTGGCTGGCGTCCGGCTTCCTCGCCTCCGGGGCGGCCGCGACCGACGACATCGTGGAGGAGGCCGCGACCCCGTTCGACCGGCGCCGGCACGGGATGATCGTCGGCATGGGCGCCGCGGCGTTCGTCGTGGAATCGGCCGAGGCCGCCCGGGAGCGGGGCCTGCAGCCGATCTGCGAGGTGCTCGGCGCGGTCACCGCGAACAGCGCCTTCCACGGCACCCGGCTCGACGTCGACCACATCGGCCAGGTCATGGAGCGGCTGCTCGGCCAGGCCGAGGCCCGCGGCGTGCAGCGGCACGCGATCGCGCCGGCGACCGTCTTCGTCTCGCACGAGACGTACACCCCGGCCCGCGGGGGCAGCGCCGCCGCCGAGATCAACGCGCTGCGCCGGGTGTTCGGCGCCGACGCCGACGCCGTCGTCATCACCAACACGAAGGGCTTCACCGGGCACGCGATGGGCGCCGGCGTCGAGGACGTGGTCGCGATGAAGGCGCTGGAGACCGGGCTGGTGCCGCCGGTGCCGAACTTCAAGGAGCCCGACCCCGAGCTGGGCCGGCTCAACCTCTCCACCGGTGGCGCCTACCCCGTGCGGTACGCGCTGCGGCTGGCGGCCGGCTTCGGCTCGCAGATCGCCATGTCGCTGCTGCGCTGGACGCCGCTTGCGGACGGCCGGCACCGCTCGCCCGACGAGCTGGGGTACGCGTACCGCATCGTGGACCGGGCGGCCTGGCAGCGCTGGCTGTCCGAGATGGCCGGCCCGGACGCCCGGCTGGAGGTCGTGCAGCGCCGCCTGCGAGTCGCCGACGTCGGCGCCCCGGTCACACCGGTCGCGGAGCCCACGCCTATCGTGCAGCCGGCACCAATCGCGCAGCCCGCACCAATCCCGCCGATCGTGGAGCCGGCGCCGGTGGCCGTCGCGCCGCCGGTGGTCGAGGTCCCGCCTGCCCAACCCGAACCCGAGCCGGTGGTCGCGGCGGCGCCCGCGGGCGACGAGGTCACCGACGCGGTCGTGGAAATCGTGTCCGGGCTGACCGGCTACCCGCCCGACCTGCTCGACGTCGACCTCGACCTGGAGGCCGACCTGGGCGTCGACACCGTCAAACAGGCCGAGGTCTTCGCCGCCGTCCGCGAACGCTTCGGCGTCGCCCGCGACGACGAGCTGCGGCTGCGCGACTTCCCCACCCTCACCCACGTCATCGGCTGGATCCGCGGGAAGACCGGCGCCACCGCCGACGAGCCGGCGCCCGAGGTGCCGGAACCCGAGGTGCCGGAGCCGCCGGCCGGCGACGAGGTCACCGACGCCGTCGTGGAAATCGTGTCCGGGCTGACCGGCTACCCGCCCGACCTGCTCGACGTCGACCTCGACCTCGAGGCCGACCTGGGCGTCGACACCGTCAAACAGGCCGAGGTCTTCGCCGCCGTCCGCGAACGCTTCGGCGTCGCCCGCGACGACGAGCTGCGGCTGCGCGACTTCCCCACCCTCACCCACGTCATCGGCTGGATCAGGGAGAAGACCGCCACCCCGGCCGCCGCTGCCGAGCCGGCCACGGTGGAGGCCGTCGCACCGCCCACGGCCACCGACGGGATCAGCCGGCGGGTGCCCGTGCCCGCGCTGCGCCCCGACGCGGCCGCCTGCGTCCCCACCGGCGTCACCCTCGACGGCGGCACCCGCGTGCTCGTGCTGCCCGACCAGGGCGGCGTCGGGGACGCCCTGGTGACCCGGCTGACCCGCCTGGGAGTCCAGGTCCTGACCGTCGATCCGGACGACCCCGGACCCGGGCTGGACGAGGCGCTGTCCGGCGGCCCGGTGCACGGCGTGTACTGGCTGGCCGCGCTCGACGACGAGGGCCCGCTCGACGGGCTCGGCCTCGACGGCTGGCGGGCGGCGCTGAACCGGCGGGTCCGCGCGCTCTACACCACCATGCGGCGGCTCTACGACGGCAGCCCGTTCCTCGTGACGGCGACCCGGATGGGCGGCTACCACGGCTACGACGAGGCCGGCGCGACCTGCCCGCTGGGCGGCGCGGTGACCGGGTTCGCGAAGGCGTACCGCCGCGAACGGCCCGGCGCGCTGGTCAAGGCCGTGGACTTCGCGGCCGGCCGGAAGACGGCGGCGCCGGCGGACCGGCTGGTGGACGAGACGCTGCGCGACCCCGGATGCGTCGAGGTCGGGTACGCCGACGGGCGGCGCTGGGGCGTCGGCCTGGCGGACCGCCCGTTCCCCGCCGCGACCGCGGAGCTGGGCCCCGATCAGGTCTTCGTGGTCACCGGCGCGGCCGGCAGCATCGTCTCGGCGATCACCGCCGACCTGGCGGCCGCCTCGCGCGGCACCTTCCACCTGCTCGACCTGACGCCCGAGCCCGACCCCTCGGATCCGGACCTGCTCCGGTACGCCGAGGACCGGGACTCGTTCAAGGTGGAGCTGGCCGCCCGGCTGCGTGAGCGCGGCGAGCGCCCCACCCCGGTGCTCATCGACCGGGAACTCGCCCGCTTCGAACGGCTGCAGGCGGCGCTGACCGCCGTACAGGCCGTCGAGCGGGCCGGCGGATCGGTGCACTACCACGCGGTCGACCTGACCGATGCGGGCGCCGTCGAGAAGGTCATGGCCCAGGTACGCGACACCAGCGGCCGGATCGACGTGCTGCTGCACGCGGCCGGCGTGGAGATCAGCCACGCGCTGCCCGACAAGGAGCCGGCCGAGTTCGACCTCGTGCTCCGGGTGAAGGGCGACGGGCTGTTCACCGTGCTGCACGCCGCGCGCGGGATGCAGCTGGGCACGGTCGTCGCGTTCAGCTCGGTCGCCGGCCGGTTCGGCAACGTGGGGCAGACCGACTACAGCGCCGCGAACGACCTGCAGTGCAAGGTGCTGAGCAGCCTGCGGCGCAGCCACCCCGGCGTACGCGCCCTCGCGATCGACTGGACCGCCTGGGGCGACATCGGGATGGCCACCCGCGGCTCCATCCCGCAGCTCATGGAGCGGGCCGGGGTCGAGATGCTCCCGGCCGCGACGGGCGTGGCCTGGGTACGCCGCGAGCTGACCTGTGTCACCGCCGACGCCGAGGTGGTCGTCGCCGGGGCGCTCGGCGCGATGGCGGCCGAGTACCACGCGACCGGCGGGCTGGACGTGGCGACGTTGCCGGCCGGCGGCCCGGTCGCGACGGCTCCGGCGGCCCTCAGCGTCCACGAGGGACTCGTCGTGCACACCACGCTGGACCCGGCGGCCACGCCGTTCCTGAACGACCACCGCATCGACGGCACCCCGGTGCTGCCGGGCGTGATGGGCGTGGAAGCCTTCGCCGAGGCGGCGCGCCTGCTCGTGCCGGACCGGCACGTGGTCGCCGTCGAAGACGTGGACTTCGTGGCGCCGGTGAAGTTCTACCGCGACGAGCCGCGCACGCTGCGGGTCACGGCACTGCTGCACCCCGACGGCACCGACCTGCTCGCCGAGTGCCGGCTGTCCACCGAACGGACGCTGCCCGGCACCGGTGAGGTTCAGCGGACGGTCCACTTCACCGGGTCCGTACGCCTGTCGGCGCAGCCGTACGAGCCCGGGCACGACGACGGCGAGGTACGCCCCCAGCCGCCCGAGCTGACCCCGGACGACGTGTACCGGCTGTACTTCCACGGGCCCGCGTACCGGGTCGTCGGCTGCGCGTGGCGGCAGGGCGACAGCGCGGCGGCCCGCTTCGCCGACGGCCTGCCGAGCCAGGCGGACGCCCCCACCGTGACCGCGCCGCGCCTGGTGGAGCTGTGCTTCCAGACCGCCGGGCTGTGGGAGGCCGGGCGGCAGGGACGGCTGGCGCTGCCGGCACACGTCGACGCGGTCCGGCTCGGCACGGCGCCGGCGGAGGCCGCCGGGCTGCTGGCCGTGGCGCGGCCCGACGGGCGTGGCGGCTTCGACTGCGTGGTGCGCGACGAGGGCGGCGCCGTGGTGCTGCGGGTCGACGGGTACCGCACGGTGCAACTGCCCGACCCGGTGCCGGACGAGATCCGTGCCCCGTTCCGTTCCGTCATGGACAGCTGAGGAAGGACGGACGCCATGCTGCCCCCCATCCGGCGGCTGGCCATCGCGAACCGCGGTGAGCCGGCGATCCGCGCCCTGACCGCCGTACGCGAACTCAACCAGCTGGGTGACCGGCCGCCGATCACGACGGTGGTGCTGCACACCGATCCGGACGCCGACGCGTGGTTCGTGCAGGAGGCCGACGAGGCCGTGTCGCTGGGCTCGGCGACCTGCGCGGACCCCGTCACCGGCGAGCGCCGGTCCCGCTACCTCGACGAGCCGGCGGTGCTGGACGCGCTGGTCCGCGCCGGCGTGGACGCGGTCTGGGTCGGCTGGGGCTTCCTGTCGGAGCGGGCCTCCTTCGCGCAGCTCTGCGAGGAGGCCGGGATCGCGTTCGTCGGCCCGGACAGCGCCACGATCCGGATGCTGGGCGACAAGGTGGCCGCCAAGCGCGTGGCGCAGCGGGCGGGCGTACCGGTGGTGCCGTGGAGCGACGGTCCGGTCGGCGATCCGGCGGAGGCCCTGGCGCAGGCCGGGCGGATCGGGTACCCGCTCGTGCTCAAGGCCGCGGCCGGGGGCGGCGGGCGGGGCATCCGGCTGGTGCACTCCGCGGACGAGCTGCCGGCGGCGTTCGCCTCGGCGCGCGAGGAGGCGCGGCAGGCCTTCGGCGATCCGACGCTGTTCCTGGAGAAGCTGGTGCCGAGCGCCCGCCACGTCGAGGTGCAGGTGATCTCGGACGGCCGGGGCACCACGTGGGCGGTGGGCGTTCGCGACTGCACCCTGCAACGCCGGCACCAGAAGGTGATCGAGGAGTCCGCCTCGACCGTGCTGGACGCCGCGGGCGAGGACGCGATCCGGGCCGCGGCGGTCCGGCTCGCCGACGCCGCCGGCTACCGCAACGCGGGCACCGTCGAGTTCCTCGTCGACCCGGACACCGGCCGGTTCCTGTTCCTGGAGGTGAACACCCGGCTGCAGGTGGAGCACCCGGTGACCGAGGCGACCACCGGGCTGGACCTGGTGAAGCTGCAGCTGCACGTGGCGGCCGGGGGCCGGCTGACCGGAACGCCGCCGCCCGTGCGGGGTCACGCGGTGGAGGCTCGGCTGTGCGCGGAGGATCCGGAGGACGGCTTCGCTCCCGCGCCCGGCCGGCTCGTCCGGCTCACCCTGCCGGCCGGGACCGGCGTCCGCGTCGACCCGGGGTTCCGCGAGGGCGACCGGATCCCGCCGGACTTCGACTCGATGATCGCGAAGATCGTGGCCTGGGGGCAGGACCGGGCGGAGGCGCTGTCCCGGCTCCGCCGCGCCCTGGACGACACCACGGTGGTGATCGATGGCGGCACCACCAACCGGTCCTTCCTGCTGGGCCTGCTCGGCCGGCCCGAGGTGCACGCCGGGCGTTTCGACAACCATTGGCTGGACCGGCTGACCGCCGACGGCGCCCATCTGCCCGCCCCCGATCCGGTGGCGCTGCTGGCGGCCGCCGTGACGTCGTACGACCTCGATCAGGCGGCGGAACAGGCCGCGTTCCACGCGCGGGCGCGGCGCGGCGGGGCGGAACCCGCGGCCGAGGTGGGACACCGCTGCCGCCTGCGCTACCGCGGTCAGCACTACGACCTGCGGGTGTACCGGACGGGGCGGTGCACGTACCGGATCACCGGCGGGACCAGCGCCGCCGACCTCACGGTGGAGCGGCGCGACGGCCACCAGCTGCGCGTGCGCGTCGCCGGCCGGCCGTACCGGATCATCGCGGTCGTCGAGGGCGCCACCCTCCGGCTGGACGTCGACGGCCGGTCCCATGTGATCTCCCGCGACGACGGCGGCGTGGTCCGCAGCGCCGGCCCGGCCTTCGTGGTGTCGGTGCTGGTCGCCCCGGGCGACCCGGTGAGCGTGGGACAGCCGCTCGCGGTGCTGGAGAGCATGAAGATGGAGTCGACGGTCACCGCCCCGTTCGACGGGGTGGTCGCCTCGGTCGAGACCGCCGAGAACGTCCAGCTCGACGCCGGGGCGCCGGTGGTCCGCATCCGCCCGGACAGCACCCGGACGAGCATCGCGGGGGCCCGGCTGGACCTCACCGGGCTGGTCGCCGTCGAGCCTCCGGGCACCCCGCCGTGCGAGCGGGTGTACGCCGCCCTGCGCGGCTACCTGCTCGGTTACGACCTCGACCCGGCGTCCGTCCGGGCGATGATCACCCGCCAGCGCCGCCTCGGCGAGGTCTCGCCGCCCGCCGATCCCGGCCTGCTGCGGTGCGAGAACAGCCTGCTGGACCTGTACGCGGACGTCGGCTCGCTGTACCGGCCGCGCGGCCCGGTCGACCCCGACGACGCGGCCACCGGCGGCAGCGCCCAGGAGTACCTGCTGTCGTACCTGCAGTGGCTGGACCCGGACCGCGCCGGGCTGCCCGACGAGTACCGCCACCGCCTGGAGCGGGCGCTGCGCCGGTACGACGTGGCCGGCCTCGACCGCACCCCCGAGCTCGAGGAGGCGGTGCTGTGGATGTCCCGCTCGTTCCGCCGCGTCGGCGAGCTCGCGCCGGTGATCACCACCATCCTGACGCGGCGGCTACGGCACCACGCCGACCTGGCCCGCCACGCCGACGCCGGCACCCGCGGCCGGCTCGACCGGCTCGCCGCCGCCGCGCAGGGACACCATCCCGTCATCGCCGACCTGGCGCGCGACGTGCGCTACCACTACCTCGACGAGCCGCTGCTGGACGACGTCGTGGCCCAGGAGTACGCCCGCGTGGAGGCCGACCTCGACGCCCTGGGCGACGGCGCGCCGGGCGAACGGATCGAGCGGCTCGTCGGCTGCCCGCAACCGCTGCGGGGCACGCTGCTGCGCCGCTGGCGGGACACCGCCGACCCGGCTGTGCGCAGGACCCTGCTCGAGGTGTACACCCGCCGGTTCTACCGGATCCGGGCGCTGTCCGACGTACGCGTCACCGAGGTGGACGGGTGGCTGCTGTGTTCCTCGGACTACGGCGTGGACGAGCTCGCGGTGCATCTCGTGACGGCGTACGCGGCGCTGACCGAGCTGCCCCGGCTCGCCCGGGCGGTGGCCGCGCACCTGCGCACGGCCGGCGCCGGGCGCGAGGTGGTGGTGGACGTGGCCACGTGGCGGCACGGGCAGCCGGCCGACACCGAGGCCGTCGTGGAGGAACTCGGCAAGCTCCTGCCGGACTGCGACTTCGGCCGCCCGCTGCGGCGCCTCGACGTGACAGTGACCATGGTGGACGGTTCCGCCCCGGAGCGGTTCCGGACCCATCACGTCACGTACCGGCAGAGCGACGGGGACTTCGTCGAGGACCGGCTGTACCGCAACCTGCACCCGATGCTCGCCAAGCGGCTGGACCTGTGGCGGCTGGGCAACTTCCGGCTCGAACGGCTGCGCTCCGCGGAGGACGTGTACCTGTTCCACGGCGTCGCCCGCGACAACCCGAAGGACCATCGGCTTTTCGCCCTCACCGAGGTGCGCGACCTGCGGCCAGCCCGGGACGCCGGCGGGGCGATGCGGTACCCGAGCCTCGAGCTGATGGGCCTGCGCGCGCTGTCCGGCATCCGGGAGGCACTCACCGCTCTCGGTACGGACCCGCCCGCGGCCAACCGGATCGTGCTCTACGTCCGGCCGCCCTGGGACCTCACGCCGGACGCGTGGACCGAGCTGGTGCGCTCGCTCGCCCCGCTGGCGATCGGCGCCGGCCTGGAGAAGGTGGTGCTGCGGGTACGCCGGCCCGACGGCAGCGACACGGTCCTGCACGTGGAGGGCTGGGGCACCGGGGTCACCGTGCGCGAGCGGCCGCCGGGGCAGGAGCCGATCCGGCCGCTGACGCCGTACCGGCAGAAGGTGCTGCGGGCGCGGCGGTTCGGGGCGCCGTACCCGTACGAGATCGTGCGGATGCTCACTCCCCCGCCCGGCGCCGTGGCGCGGTTCCCGGTCGGCCGGTTCACCGAGTACGACCTCGGCGAGCACGGCGAGCTGGCCGAGGTGTCCCGCCCGTACGGCCTGAACAGCGCGAACATCGTCGTCGGCGTGCTCAGCAACGACACCGAGACGGTGCCCGAGGGGATGGCCCGGGTGGCGCTGTTCGGCGACCCGACCCGGGGCCTGGGCAACCTCGCCGAGCCGGAGTGCCGGCGCATCATCGCGGCCCTGGACCTGGCCGAGCGGCTGCGCCTGCCGGTGGAGTGGTACGCCCTCTCCTCCGGCGCCAAGATCGCGATGGACAGCGGTACCGAGAACATGGACTGGATCGCCGCGGTGCTGCGCCGGCTGATCGAGTTCACCCAGGGCGGCGGGGAGGTGAACGTCATCGTCACGGGCATCAACGTGGGCGCGCAGCCGTACTGGAACGCCGAGGCGACGATGCTCATGCACACCCGCGGGATCCTGGTGATGACGCCGTCGAGCGCCATGGTGCTGACCGGCAAGCAGGCGCTGGACTTCTCCGGCGGGGTCTCGGCCGAGGACAACTTCGGCATCGGCGGCTTCGACCGCATCATGGGCCCGAACGGGCAGGCGCAGTACTGGGCCGCCACGCTGGGCGACGCCTGCGACATCCTGCTGCGCCACTACGAGCACACGTACGTCGTACCGGGCGAGGCGTACCCGCGCCGGCACGCCACCGCCGACCCGGTGGACCGTGACGTCCGCACCGCCCCGCACGCCGCGGTGCCCGGTACGGACCTGACGTCGGTCGGCGACGTGTTCTCCGCCGAGCGCAACGCCGACCGCAAGAAGCCGTTCGACATGCGGTCGGTGATGCGGGCCGTGACCGACGCCGACGCGGCGCCGCTGGAGCGCTGGGCGTACTGGCGCGGCGCGGAGATCGCGATCGTGTGGGACGCCCGGATCGGCGGCATCCCGGTCTGCCTGCTGGGGCTGGAGGCTCACACGGTGACCCGGCGCGGGTTCGTGCCGGCCGGCGGCCCGTCGGCGTGGACGTCCGGCACGCTGTTCCCGCAGTCGTCACGCAAGCTGGCCCGGGCGGTGAACGCCGCGAGCGGCAACCGGCCCCTGGTCGTGCTGGCCAATCTGTCGGGCTTCGACGGGTCACCGGAGTCGATGCGGCGCTGGCAGCTGGAGTACGGCGCCGAGATCGGCCGGGCGATCACCAACTTCCGCGGCCCGATCGTCTTCGTGGTGGTCTCCCGCTACCACGGCGGCGCGTTCGTGGTGTTCTCCAAGGCGCTCAACGAGCGGCTGGAGATGATCGCCGTGGAGGGCTCGTTCGCCTCGGTGATCGGCGGGGCGCCCGCCGCCGCGACGGTCTTCGCCCGGGAGGTGACCGCCCGCACCGGGCGCGACCCCGGGGTGCGCGAGGCGGCCGAGCGGCTGCGCGTCGCCGCCGACCCGGAGGCGGGAACGTTGCGGGCCCGGCTCGCCGAGATCACCGCGACGGTACGGTCGGCGAAGCTGGGCGAGGTGGCCGACGAGTTCGACAGCATCCACACGGTGCAGCGCGCGATGGCGGTCGGCTCGGTGGACCGCATCATCAGCGCCGAGCGGCTCCGCCCGGATCTCGTGGCGGCCCTGGAGCGGGGGATGACAGCCAGGAGTGCCGCGGCGCCACGGTAGCGAGGGCGCCCCGCCGGTCGAGGTGGATCGGCGGGACGTCCGGCGCCGGGGTCACGACGGTGATGACGAACGCGCCCTCCCGCCGCCACCAGCCGGTCAGCGGGGGGCCGCCGGCCACGCGTACGCCCAGCGCACCCCAGCCGTCCCCGCCGGCCGGATCCGGGGTGACCTCGACGCTGCGGGTGTCGCGCCGCAGCCCGGTCCGGAGCACCTTCAGCGCGCTCTCCTTCGCCGACCAGATCAGGTTGGCCGCGAGCTCGTCCCCGGCGGCCAGGCGCTGTTCGGCAGCGGTCAGGTAGTCCCGGACGAACGCCGGGCTGCGCGGCTCCACCAGCTCCAGGTCGCAGCCGGCCCGCCGGCCCACGACGCAGACGGCCCAGCCGGCCCGGTCGGCGAGCGACACGTCGAAGCCCGGCGCCGCGCCGTCCACGAGCAGGTACGGCGAACCGTCCGCCGCGTTGAGCACCTCCACCCCGGCCAGCGCCGCCGGCTCCAGCGACCGTCCCAGGACGAGGCTCGCCGCGTGCTTGCCCGCCAGCCGGCGCAGGAGGTATTCGGTACGCCGCTTGGGAAAGCGCAGCGCGGCGGCACGGGCGGTCTCGACGGGCGAGAGCCACTCCTCGCCGTCCGGCAGGGACGTCTCACCCCGCGCCAGCCACCACGTCACGGCGCCGGCTCCGTGGCGGCGAGCAGCGCGCACAACTCCTCGTGCACCGCGGGGTGGTTGAGCAGGTCGAAGTGGTGCAGGCCGCCGAGGTGGCGGTCCGTCGCGGTGCCGGGCGGGAGCCGGTGCGGGTGCCCGGCGCCGACGGCGCTGCGGTACGGCACGATCAGGTCACCGAGGACGGTCGCGAGGGGGTTGTCGTGCTCCCGGGTGACGGTGGCGCCGACGAAGTAGTGGTCGGCGTGGGGCAGCACCGGCTCCTCGGTGCAGCAGTCGCTCGGCAACGCCTCCGGGTCGGCGTCGCGCCAGTCCTCCTCCACCAGCGCCCCGTACCCGAGGTCGTGGACGCCGGCGCTGCGCCCGCCGAGCAGCCGGGCGACGGGCCGGCTCTCCGGGAACCGGGCCAGCAGCCACGCCGCGCTGTGCACACCCCGGGCGAGCGGCGCGCCGAGATGCGGGGTTCCCAGGCAGACCACGTGCCGCACCGCCGGCACCCACCGGTGCCCCGCGGCCGCGCCCTGCCGGCCGGCGCTGCGGATCACGAGGCCGCCCATCGAGTGGCCGACGAGGGTCAGCTGTTCCACCGGAACCGGCCACGACGCGACCAGCTCCTCGAGGAGCGCGGCCAGCGCCAGCCCGTTGTCCGACACGTGCAGGCCGCTGTTGTACCTCAGGTCGACCGCGGTGCAGCCGAGCTCGCGCTCCAACCGCGAACCGAGCGTCGGGCGGGCCCCGAGGGACCAGTACTCCTCGGTCTCGCACAGGCCGTGGACGAACACCGCGAGGTGCGGGCTCGCCGCCGGGAAGGCAACCCGCAGCGCCTCGGTGGTGGGCGCGATGTCCTCGTCGCCGGACCGGACCGTCATCGGCGTCGCCAGCTCCGGGTGCCGGGCGTCGAGCGTGTCGCCCCACAACCCGTTGAGCACGGCGAGCGTGAACCGGCCGGACCGATGGCCCGACAGCGGGGCACGCTCGGGGCGCCACCCGTAGCCGACGGCGACGCCGATCATCCGGGGCAGCACGGCGTGGGCACCGCGGACGGTCGCGTACACGCCCTCGGAGATCAGGCCGTGCACGACGCGGACGGGCTGCCCGACCGGTCCCACGGCGGCGAACACCCGGCCGGCGACCGCGCGGTGGGTGTCCCGGACGACGCCCACCGCACCGGCGAGGGCGTCACCGACCACCCGTCCGGCGGCCCGGATCTCCGCTTCGCTGCCCATCGCATGCTCCGTCCCGGTGCTGGGTTCACCGCCAGCCTGCGGTGCCGAGGGGCGCCGCACAAGCCCGGCGGGGTGTCACGTACGGGCCAGGGCCAGCACCTCGTCCAGGCCCTCACGCATGCACTCCACGAGCACGGGCAGGTCGGGCACGACGGAGCCGTCGACGGTCAGCCCCACGCAGCAGGTGCCGGCGTGCGGTGCCATCGCCGCCATCACGGCGACCCCGGGCAGCGGCCCGAACGGGTACGTCCGCTCCACCTTCGCGCCGGCCAGGTACGTCTCGCACGGCGCGCCGGGGAACGTCGAGGCGGACAGGTCCGCGGCCCCCGGGAGCCGGCCGACCGTGGCCCGCACCGCTGACGGGACCCGGTTGAGCACCGGCAGGAGCACGGAGGTGCTGCCCAGCGCCGGTTCCACCCGCAACGACAGCGCGGTGCCGCGGAGCTCGGCGATGCGTTCCGCGGCGTCCTCGACCCCCACCGGCGCGGCGACCGTCGCGCCGGCCCACTCGTTGCCGCCCATCGGGTCGTCCGACCGGTGCAGGCTGAGCGGCATCGTCATCGACATCCGCGCCAGGTCGGTGCCGTGCCTCGCGTGGTAGCGGCGCATCCCGCCGAGCAGCGCGGCCAGGTAGGCGTCGCCGGCCGACCCACCGGCCACCTCCCCCGCCGCGCCCAGCTCGGCCAGGGAGCATTCGAGGACGCCGAACCTCCAGGACTTCCCGGTCCGGCCGCGGAACAGCGGTGAGCCGGGCACGGACCAGGGTGCCACGGTACGCCGCAGCGACCCGACGAACCGCAGCGCGCTTCCGGCCGCCGACTCGGGGTGGGTCAGCGCGTGGGCCGCGGCCGAGACGAGCTTCCCGGCCGCCGACGGGAGCGCCAGCGCCTGCTCGGCGAGCTCGTCGGCGGCCAGCCGTCCGGCGTCCGGCACGGGATCGGGCCGTGGTGGCGCCACGGGCTTGTCGTCGGTGTGCTCGCGGCGCCGGCTCTGCAGCAGGGACACCAGCTGGACGCCGCCCGGGCCGTCGGTGAGGGTGTGATGCAGCTTGAGGAAGTACGCGGCCCGCCCGCCCGGGAGCCCCTCGATCAGCGTGCCCTCCCACAGGGGACGCGTACGGTCCAACGGCACCATCGCGGCGCCCTGGGCGTACGCCAGCACCCCGGCCATCGCACCGGGGGCGGGCAGGCGTACCCGCCGCAGGTGATAGTCCAGGTCGAACGCGCGGTCGGGCACCCACGCCGGCGGCCCGACCGGTACGGCCGGCTCGAGCACCCGGCTGCGCATCCGGGGCACCAGCCGGGTCGCCCACTCGTGCGCCGCGTGCAGCCGCTCCCAGTCCGGCGCCGTGTCCAGCATCATCAGCACCGAGATCGTCGAGGACCGGCGCGGATGCCGCTCGCTGCGCCACAGGAAGGTCTCGAGCTCGTTCATCCGGTCCTCGGCGGGCCACTCGCCGGCCCGCGCCCACGCCTGCTCGTTCGTGGTCACCACGCCTCCCCGTCCACCTCGTGCCCGGGCGTGACGCGCAGCAGCCCCCGGTACGTCTCCTCGACCGGCTGCCGGTGGTTGAGCACCGCGTCGACCTCCCGGACGATCGGCATCTCGACGCCCCGCTCGGCGGCGAGCCGGATCACCGCCGCGGTGGTCCGTACGCCCTCGGCCACCTGGTTCATCGACGCCATGATGTCCTCGAGCGGCCGGCCGCGCCCGAGCTCGAACCCGACGAACCGGTTGCGGCTGTGCGGGCTGACGCAGGTGACGACGAGGTCGCCCATGCCGGCGAGGCCGGCGAGCGTCTCCGCGCGCCCGCCCATCGCCACGCCCAGCCGGGTCAGCTCGTGCAGCGACCGGGTGATCACCATGGCCCGGGTGTTGTCGCCGGCGCCCAGCCCGTCGCCGAAGCCCACCGCGATCGCGAACACGTTCTTCAACGCCCCGGCGATCTCCACCCCGACCACGTCCTCGCTGGTGTAGACGCGGTAGCGGGAGGTGTGCACCAGGCCCTGCAACGCCTGCGCGGTGCGGTGGTCCGGCATGGCCAGCGTCGCCGCCGCCGAGTAGCCCTGCACGACCTCCCGGGCGATGTTGGGGCCGGAGAGCACCCCGGCCGGGTGCCCGGGCAGCTCCTCGCCGATCACCTCGGTCATCCGCAGCAGCGACCCCTGTTCCAGGCCTTTGACCAGGCTCACCACCGGGATGAACGGGCGTACGTGCTCGGCGACCTGCTTGAGCACGTCGCGCAGGTACTGCGACGGGACCCCGGCGACGAGGACGTCGGCGTCGCTGACCGCCTCGGCCAGGTCCGCGGTGGCGCGCAGGCCGGGTGCGAGGTCGAAGCCGGGCAGGTACCGCGGGTTGCGATGGGTCTCGTTGACCGCCGCGGCGATCTCGGGGTCCCGTACCCACAGCAGCGTCCTCGTCTTGCGCGCGGCGATGGAGGCGACGGTCGTGCCCCAGGTGCCGCCGCCGAGGACGGTGAGCCGGGGCCTGCGGCCGGTCATCGCCGCGCCGCCCCGGGCCAGTCCGCCAGCGTGTCCGCGAAGCGCTGCCGCACCCCGGCGATCCGTTCGTCCAGCTCCTCGACCGTCCAGCCGGCGGTGTCCACGGGGTCCAGCACGGCGACGTCGACCGTGCCCGGGTTGACCACGAGCGACCGCCGCCAGGCCAGTTCGCCGGTGTTGCGCAGCACGATCGGGACGATCGGCACGCCGGCCTGCAGCGCGATGTGGAACGCGCCCTTCTTGAACCGGCCCAGGCTCGGCGTCGGCATCCGGGTGCCCTCGGGCATGACGAGGATCGAGGTGCCCGCACGCAGCCTGCGCACGACCCCGTCCAGGGACTCCTTCGCCTTCGCCAGGGTGCCGCGGTCGATCCACGCCGGGTCGAGTACCGCGCCGATGACCAGCATCCGCGGGTCGAAGCGGGCCTCCTTCTTGGTCACGGCGGTGAAGTCACGCCGCAGCAGCGCGCCGAGCACGAGAGCGTCCAGGGTGCTCTGGTGGTTGGCGATGAACACCGCGGGCCGGGTCGTGAGCTTCTCCTCGCCGATCACATTGAGCTTCACGCCGGCGAGGGCGAGCCCGCTCCGGGCGGCGAGCCCGATGCTCGCGTTCACCCCGCCGCGACGGTCGCCCCTGAGCCACCCGTACGCCGCGCCGGCGGCCAGGCCGAGGTTCACGCCCGCCACCGCGCCGAGGGTGCCGGCGTACGCGCGCAGCCCCGCGGATCTCGGCTCCCGGAGCATCAGCACCGGCCAGTCGTACTCCTCGGCGGCCCGGCGCAGCAGCGGGTGCGGGTTCGTGGCGTACGGCCGCCCCACGGAACCCAGGAACGCGATGTCCTCCGAGCCGTTGGCGTACCCGTGGCTGCGGGCGAGGTCGATGTCCCGGGTGCGCGCGAAGGCCCGTACCGCGGCCGCCTTCCGTTCGCCCCACAGCATGCCGGTGGTGCTGTGCCCGGTGAGGATGCCGTCCTCCTCCTCCAGCTCGGTGCAGACCAGGTGCGGGATGCCCAGGTCGCGGGCGACCGGCTCGATCTGCACCCGGGTGGCCGAGGACGCCACCACGACGGTGTGGCCGCGGCGCAGATGCGCCCGGACCAGGTCGCGGACCTCCGGCCGGATCGTCCCGGCGATCCGCTGCACGAACAGCCGCTCGCCGACCTCGGTCACCGATGCCACGGTCCGGCCCCGCAGCGCGGCGAAGCCGATGTCGCCGATCGTGTGCGGGTTGCCGCCGAGCACGGTCCCGTCGACCGCCGCGACGATGGTCCGGGCCAGCTCGAGGGCGCCGATCTCGCCCTTGCGCAGGCGCTCCTGATAGACGGCGTTCGCCGTGTACCCGTGCACCAGCGTCCCGTCGAAGTCGAAGAAGGCACCGATCCGCGGCCCCGCGGGCCCGTTGCGGACGCTCTCGATGATGTCGGCGGCGGTGACGCTCATGGCCGGTCCCGCTGCGCCAGCTGGGCGACGACGGTGACCCGGTGGACCGTCTCGCGCATCTCCTCCAGGAACGCGTGGCGGCGCTTGGCCGTGTCCGGCGCGTCGGGCCGGATGAGGTCGCGGTGCTTCGCCAGCCGCAGCGCCGGCTTGAAGAGCTCCAGCGAGACCGACTCCTCGCTGGCGAGGTGCCGCTGCAGCGCCCACTGCCGGCCCACCCGCAGGCATTCGCCGAGGAAGCGCTGCTCGTCGAACGGCTCGTCGTCGTCCTCCCAGGCAGCCAGCCGGTCGGCCACGACGTGGTAGGCGTCCAGGAACGGCCGCAGCACGAGGTGGGCCACGAGCGGCTCGGCGGTCGTCAGCCACCGCCTCGCGTCGGCGGCCCCGAACTCGTGGAACCCGTCGCCCTGCGCGGGGTCCGCGATGGCGAGCTCGGCGGCCATCTCGTCGGCGAACTCGGCGCGCGGCGGGAAGAAGAAATCGAACTTGAGCAGCTCGCGCAGGCGCAGGGTCTCCCGGTTGGCGGTCTGCAGCCCGTTCTCGCCGTCCTCCATCGCCGCGACCAGCCCCAGCTCCCCGATGGCCCGGTCGACCAGCATGTGCACGGCCGTGTTGCGGTAGAAGGCGGCGACCAGGTGCCGGCCCGGGCCGATCCACCAGATCGTCTCGGTGCCACCGTCGTAGCTGGTCAGCACCCCGGAACGGACGAGGTCGTCGAGGGTACGGCGGATGGTGGCCCGGTCGGTCAGGTCCGCCGCACCGGCTACCGGCCGGCCGCGCTGCCTCAGGTAGCGGGCGAGCGGCGCAACGGTGGCGAGCACTTCGTTCACAGTGAGCGCACGGTCGGCGGCGAGCAGGGCCAGGCACACGACCGCGGTCGTCGTCAGCGGCGTGGCGGCGTTGATCCGGCGGCAGGTCTCCAGCGCGATCCGCTCGACCGTCCGCGCCTGGGCCCGCTCGTCGCCGCGCAGCTCGGCCAGCCGTTCCCGCAGCGGCAGGGGCTCGCCGAACTGCAGGTACACCCGGCCGAACCGTTCCCGCTGGGACCGGCCGAAGTCCCACAGCCAGCGCAGGTCCTCCGGGCGCTTGCTGATCCCGCGGGCCTCGTCGGTCATCCTCGGCACCTCGTGCAGCTGCTCGTACACGATGGAGACCGGGACGATCAGCGCCTGGGCGTCGGCCGCGGTGTCCAGCGCGTCGATCATGTAGCGCAGGACGCCGTACGTCGGCGGCCGCAGCTTGCCGGTGCGCGTCCGGCCGCCCTCGATCGACCAGCACAGGTTGCGCCGGTTGCGGATCGTCCGCGCGATGTACGCCCGCAGCACGAACCGGTACACCGGCAGGTCGGTGGTGGAGCGCCGGACGTACACGAACCCGGACCGGCGCAGCAGGTGGTTGAACGGGAACACGTCGAGGTTGGCCCCGGCCAGCACGAGCGCCGGCGTGATGCCGTTCTGCGACACGGCGGCGGGAACGGTGACGCCGTCCAGATAGGAGCGGTGGGAGAACGGGAACAGCAGCGAGTACTTGCGGTCGAGCGCGCGCAGCTGCCGGGTCTGTTCCGGGTCGACGACGAGGTCGTGCGCGCGGGACAACCACCGGCTGAACCGCGCCCAGTCCTTCGGGGCACGGCCGGTGTGCGTGGCGCCGATCTCGCGCAGGTAGCCGGCCGCCTCCGCGCGTACCTCCCCCGCCGGGCGGCCGAGAGATCGGGCGAGCTCGTCGCGCCGCGCCGCGAAGTCCGGGTCGGACAGCAGCTGCGCGACCTCGGGCGGGTCCGTCGCCAGCGGGCCGGTGGGCTCCTCGAACAGGCCCGCCCGCTGCAACGGCCGGCGGGCCCCGACCCGGTCCAGCGAGTTCAGGATCGACGGATGGCCGGTCATGTCCGCGTTCATCGCCACCTCGCAGGTGCGCGCACTGGGAGTATGCAGCCAGTCTTTCCGCGGTGCGGCAGGCGGCTCTACGGCCGAAGGGCCCGGACAGGGCGGCCGTCCGGGCCCTCGCGCCGCACACCGTCACCGTGACAGCACGACCTTGAGCGCGCCGGAGCGCGCCGGGTCGGCGAAGACGTCGTACGCCGCCATGAACTCGTCGAGCCCGAAGCGGTGCGTCACCATGTGGCCGAGGTCGAGCTGCCCCGCCACCAGCATGTCCAGCAGCCTCGGCGTGGAGAACGTGTCGACCAGGCCGGTGGTGATGGTGACGTTACGGATCCACAGCTCCTCGAGGTGCAGCGTGACCGGCTTGCCGTGCACGCCGATGTTGGCGAGGCGGCCGCCGGGCCGGACCAGCTTCGCGCAGAGCTCGAAGGTCTGCGGGGTGCCCACCGCCTCCATCACCACGTCCGCGCCCAGGTCACCGGTCAGGTCCCGCACCGCGGCGACCGGGTCGTCCGTACCGGCCACGACGGTGGTGTCGGCGCCGAACATCTTCGCCGCCTGCAACCGGCTCTCCGCCTTGTCCACCACGACGATGTGCGCGGGCGAGAAGAGCCGCGCCGTGACGACGGCCGCGAGCCCGATCGGGCCGGCGCCGACGATCACCACGGTGTCGCCCGGCCGGACGTGGCCGTTGAGCACGCCGACCTCGTACGAGGTGGGCAGGATGTCGGCCAGCAGCACCGCCGCCTCGTCGCTCACCCGCTCCGGCAGCCGGTACGTCGACAGGTCGGCGAACGGGATCCGGGCGTACTCGGCCTGCACGCCGTCGACGAGGTGGCCGAGGATCCAGCCGCCGCCGCCGAGGCACTGCCCGTACGAGCCCTGCCGGCAGTAGCGGCAGATGCCGCAGGCGGAGATGCAGGAGGCCAGCACCCGGTCCCCGGCTTTGAGCCCCGACACCCCGCTGCCGGTCTCGGTCACCGTGCCGACGGCCTCGTGCCCGAGCACCCGCCCGGAGGCGACCTCGGGCACGTCACCGCCGAGGATGTGCAGGTCCGTGCCGCAGATGGTGACCGCGTCCACCCGGATGATCGCGTCCCGCGGATCCTCGATCGCCGGGTCCGGAATGTCCGTCCAGTTCCGTACTCCCGGTCCGCCGTACACAAGCCCTTTCATGACCGCTCCTCTCGGGTGTCGGTACCTCCACGCTCGTCCCGCCGGGCGCGACAAGGTAGGGACCTCCGGCCCTAGGCTGCGATGCTTCTGCCGGGCCCCGCTCAGAGGCAGGCGCGGGGCAGCCGGAACCACCGCCGCGCCTCGAGGTCGGCGGGCAGCGCCGGGTCGTCGCCGGTGACGCCGGGCCGGTCCCGCAGCAGCCGCCGCCCCTCGGCCAGGTGCTCCGCCAGCGCCTCCTCGCCCAGCGTCCGGCGCGGCGGCGGGCGTTCGGCGCCGAGTTGGAGGTCGGCCAGGCGCAGCGGGGCACCGGCCACCGTCCGGTGCGTCCACAGGCCGGACCGGGGATCGAACCGGTAGTCGGTCAGCAGCCTGTCCCCGTACCGGGCGATGAGGGCGACGGCGTCGACGAGGTAGTCGGCGACCGTGTCGGAGAGGAAGTAGTGCAGGTTGATCCTGCTCCAGCCGGGCTTGAACCCCTCGAACCCCCGGCCGCTCAGCTCCCGGAAGGCCACCGACGCGGCGTCGTCGATGCCGAGCAGGCGATGACCGTACGGCCCGGCGCACGAGCAGCCGCCGCGGGCCTGGATGCCGAACAGGTCGTTGAGCACGGCGACGACGAAGTTGTGGTGCAGGTACCGGTCCCCCGAACGCACCCGGAAGGACGCGATGGGCAGCCGGTCGGCGCGCAGGTTGCCGAGGATCTCGAGGTTCTCCTCGTCCCGCCACCGATGCAGCGCGCGCTCCCACAGCCGGCGCTCCCGGGCGGCGATGAGCTCCACGCCCACCGCCTCCTTGAGGCCGACCACGATCCCGGCCCGGATCGACTCCACGATCGCCGGCGTGCCGGCCTCCTCACGGGCCACCGGGTCGTCGAGATAGCGGTGGCCGCGCGGGTCGACGAAAAGCACGGTGCCGCCGCCGGGCGCGGTGGGCGCCGGGTCGGTCACGAGGTCGCGGCGCAGGACCAGGACCCCCGGGGTCTGCGGGCCGCCGACGAACTTGTGCGGCGACAGGAACACGGCGTCCTTGTGGTCTCCCCGCCCGGGCGCCGACTCCCCCATCCGGATCGGCACGTACGGCCCGGCGGCCGCGTAGTCCCACAGCGACAGCGCACCGTGGGCGTGCAGCAAGCGCGCGATGGCCGCGGTGTCCGACAGGATCCCGGTCACGTTGGAGGCCGCCGAGAAGCTGCCGATCCGCAGCGGGCGCCCGGCGTGCCGCACCAGCTCCTGCCGCAGGTGCGCCAGGTCCACATGTCCGTCCGGGTCGGCGTCGATGGTGACGACGTCGGCGATCGACTCGCGCCACGGCAGCTCGTTCGAGTGGTGCTCGTACGGCCCCACGAACACCACCGGACGCTCCGCGGGCGGGATCCGCTTGCTCAGCCCGTACCGGCGGTCGAGGGTTCCGGGCAGCCGCAGCCCGAGGATGCCGACCAGCTTGTTCACCGCGGCCGTGGCGCCCGACCCGCAGAACACGACCAGGTCGTCCGGCCCGCCGCCGACCGCACGGTGGATGGCCTGCCGCGCCTCCTCGCGCAGCGCGCCCGTCTGCCGCCCGGTGCCGGACGACTCGGTGTGCGTGTTGGCGTACCAGGGCAGGACCCGGTCCCGGATGACGTCCTCGACGAAGTCCAGCGCCCGGCCGGAGGCGGTGTAGTCGGCGTACGTGATGCGGCGTGGCCCGTACGGCCCGTCGAGCACCAGCCCCTCACCGATGACGCCCTCGCGGATCCGCTCCATCAGCGGGGACGAGGGTGCGTCGCCCTCCGCGGCCGGCGTGGCACGGACAACCGTCACGGCGACCCCCTCCCGCCCGGCAACTCCGCCGTTTCCGGCACAGTAACCATGCGGCGCCCGCACCCGCGTAACTTCTTGCCCGTAGGGGCACGGGCGGCGCCGCGCACCGCTCACGGCAGAGATGGGGTTCCGGGCATGGGAGAACCGTCCGACGACCGGTGGCTCGGTGAGGTCGCCGCGGGGGCGAGCCGGGACGCCGGCGGGGTGCCGGTGGAGCTGCTCGGCGACTACCTGCCGCTGCTCGCCGATGCGGCGATCACCGGCCGCCGGCCGAAGCGGGCCGAGCTGGAGGCCGTGGAGACGCTCGGGCGGCGCGCCGCGGAGCAGGGCATCTCGGCCGGACGGGCGGTGCAGCTGTACCTGTCCGCGGCACGCCGGCTCTGGCAGGACCTTCCGGCGGTCGTCCGCAGCCGGGACCGGGAGGCGGTCCGGGCCGCCGCCTCGGCCGTGCTGCAGGTGATCGACGACGCCGTCGCGACGCTCGCCGAGGGGTACGCCCAGGCCCGGCGGGACCTCGTCCGGCGCGAGGAGGCGCTGCGCCGCGAGCTCGTGGACGATCTTCTGCGGGGCGACTCCGACCCCGGCGCGCTGGTGGACCGGGCCGAGCCGTTCGGTCTGGACCTGGCCCGGTCCCACCAGGTCGCGCTGGCCGCGCCGAGCCGGCGGCTGCCCGACACGGAGACGGCGATCACCGCGCTCGAGGCGGTGATCTTCAACCGGATGGGTGACCGGGACGTGCTCGTGGCCACCAAGGAGGGCCTGCTCGTGGTGCTCGCGCCGGCCGACGGCGACCCCGGCCGGCCGACACCCCCCGGCCTGGGCCGGTTGATGCACGACGAACTGCGCCGGCTGCCCCGCGGACGGCCGTGGCGGGTCGCCGTCGGCCGGCCCCACAGCGGGCTGTACGGCATCGCCCGCTCGTACGAGGAGGCCCGCGAGGCCCTGACCATGGCGACGCGGCTGCGGCTGGAGGCCCCCGTCGTCAACGCGCGGGACCTGCTGATCTACCGCGTGCTGCTGCGCGACCAGCCCGCGATCGCCGAGCTGGTGCAGGCGGTGCTCAGCCCGCTCGAGCAGGCCCGCGGCGGTGCCGAGCCGTTGCTGGGCACGCTGCAGGCGTACTTCGACACCGGCGGCGTCGCGACGGACACCGCCCGGCGCATCCACGTGTCCGTCCGGACGGTCACCTACCGGCTGCAGCGCATCAAGGACCTGACCGGCTACAGCCCGTCCGATCCCGCGCACCGCTTCACCCTTCAGGCGGCGGTGCTGGGCGCCCGGGCGCTCGAGTGGCCGCAGAAGCCGGTCCCGCACCCGGCCTGAGCCCCGGCGCGGCCCGTTTGCCGAGAGCCGGCAATCTCCGGTCCCCCGGTTCGCCGCCGGGCGCCCTGCCGGCGGCTGCGCCCGTGGGGAAGGCTGGTGACAGATCGGTGAGGAGGCCCCGCGATGCTCGACCAGGTCCGGCAGCAACCCGTCGTCGTCGGCGTCGACGGCTCACCCGGCTCCAAGGCCGCCCTGCGGTGGGCGCTGCGGCTGGCCGGCCGCAGCGGCGCGGACGTCGAGGCCGTGTCGGTCTGGAAACCGCAGCCGGCGTCCTCCTACGGGGTCGAGTGGGCGGCGGCGGTCATGGCCACCGGGGACGATCTCGCCGCCGACACCGAGCGGATGCTGCTCGACACCCTCGTCGAGGTCGCCCGCCGCTACGGCCCGTCGGTGCCGATCCGGCCCCGCGTGCTCCGTGGCCGCCCGGCCGACGAGCTGCTGAGGGCCGCGCGAGAGGCGCAACTGCTCGTCCTGGGCGGCCCCGCCCACGGCACCGTCGCGGGGCTGCTGCTCGGCTCCGTCAGCCATCGCTGCGTGCAGCGGGCGACCTGCCCCGTGCTCGTGATTCCCGCGGAGGCCGAGGCCGGTCCGTCCCGGTACGGCCGCCAGCCGGGCACCGTCACCGCACCGTGGGCCTGACCCCGCGGTGATTGCCGGCAGCCGGCAACCGGGACCGCCTCAGCCGGGAAGCGAGAACGGGCGCGGAAGCTCGGGCATCAACACATTGCCCAGCTCCGGAACGCGCCGTTCCAGGTCCTCCCGCAGCAACTGGTAATAATGTTGCGCGAAGTCGGCCAGGTTGGCGACCGCGCTCTCGAACGCCACCCTGTCAATTTCGATCTTGGCCACCGCGGAATCGTGCGTCCGCTGCGCCGAATCGACGTCGCGCATCGCGTTCTCGCGCGATTCCTCCCATACCTGCGTCGCCTTTGCGCGGGCCTCCGCGACCAGCTCCATGGCGTCGCGGCGGGCGTCCTCGAGGTGGTCCTCGGCGGTGCGCCGGGCCATCACCAGCACCGCCGGGACGGCCTCGCCGGCCCGGTCCGGCTCGGGACCGGGACGTCGCGTGCGGGCATCGTCCAGCTCCGCGCGGAGCCGCCCGGCCTGCCGCTCGGCCTCGGCCCGCTCGTCCTGCAGCCGCCGGAGCCGCGCCGCGAGGTCCTCGAGCTCGTGCCGGGAATCGGGACCCGCGTGGACGACCTCGTCGCGCAACCGCCGGTTGCTGTCCAGCAGCCGCCCGAGCTCGGCCTCGACCTCGGTGAGGAAGGCGTCGACCTCTTCCTCGTCATAGCCGCGCTTTCCCACGGGCGGCTTGTTGAAGAAGACGTTGCGAACATCCTCCGGCGTTAAAGGCATTGCCGCTCTTCCGCCCTTCGCTGACGCGATCCCTGAGCGGCTCAGAATACAAGACCGATCGCGCCGGCACGTCCGTACCAATTGTCACGGCATTTGCGTCACCTGGCGGCCTCGCGGCCCTGGACCAGGGCACGCAGCGAGACCTTCGAGAACTTCCCGGTGGCCGTCTTGGGGATCTCGTCCACCACGATGATCCGTTCGGGGATCCACCACGACGCGACGGTTCCCGCGAGGTGGGCGCGCAGGTCCTGCTCGTCGAGCGACTCGCCGGGGACGAGCACGACGCAGGCCAGCGGCCGCAGGTGACGACCGGGCTGGTCTCGGTCATCCCCCACGCGTTGGTCAGCGGGACCCCGGCACCGTCCTGCCACGCTTCGGACAGGGTGTCGGGTACGGAGCCGCCTCCCGAGACCACCATGCGCAGGCTGCTCAGATCCGCTTCGAGACCGCGGGCCGGTGCTGCGACCTCCTGCAGAGCCTGGGCGTGACGGACCGGGGAGCGACGGCCGACGAGTACGCCATGTTCGCCCTGCTGTTCGACACCGGCCGCGCCCAGGAACTCGACCGGTTCCTGGGCGACACGCTGCAGCCGCTGCTGGACTACGACGCGCGCAGGTCCACCCGGCTCGTGGCCACCCTGTCCGCGTACTTCACGCACTCCGGCAACCTGACCCGTACGGCCGGCGCCCTGCACGTGCACCTGAACACGCTGCTCAAGCGTCTCGACCGGGCCGGGAGCCTCCTCGGCCCGGACTGGCGTGAACCGGATCGCGCCCTGCAGCTGCAGGTGGCGCTGCGGCTGCACGACCTGCGTGGCCAGCTCGACCGCCCGTAGCGTCAGGGCCGCAGGTTCTCCAGGTCCGCGAGCAGGCCGGGGTGCACCGGCCGCCATCCGAGGGTCTCGCGGGTGTGAGCGCTGGACGCCGGCTGGTCCATCGCGAAGATCGGCCCGAACGGTCCGAACGTGTCCGCCGGCACGGGCTCGACCGGCAGGCCGAGGCGCCGGCCCACGACGGCGGCGATGTCGCGCACAGCGTCGCCCTCGTCGGCCACCGCGTGCCACACCGTCCCGGCCGGTGCCGATTCAAGCGCGATCCGGAACAGCGCCGCCGCGTCGAGGGCGTGCACGGCCGGCCAGCGCTGGGTTCCGTCGCCCGGATAGCCGGCGACCCCGGTGCGGCGGGCCGCCTCGGCGAGCAGCCCGGCGAAGCCGCCCTCTCCTCTGTTGTGGACGGTGCGTGGCATGCGTACGGCCACGGCACGCACCCCGCGCGGGGCCAGCGCCAGCAGTGCGTTGACCGACTGCCCGCGCCGCCCCACCGGTCCGTCGGTCGGCGTGGGATCGGCCTCGGTGGAGGCGCGACCGGGGACCCACGGCGTGCCGGAGACCGTGACGATGGGCCGTCCGGTGCCGATCAGCGTCTCACCCAGCGCGGCCATCGCGGCGGCCTCCTCGGCCATCGCCGTGGTGAGGGCGTCCGGGCTGCTGAAGTCGTGCCCGAACGCGAGGCTGATCACGCCGTCGGTGCGGGCGGCGCCCTCGCGCAGGACGTCGAGGTCGGCCAGGCCGCCGCGCAGCACCTCGGCGCCGGCCTCCTTGAGGGCCCGCTCGGCGCCGTCCGAGCGGGCCAGGGCGAGAACGGCGTGGCCGTGGCCGAGCAGTTCGGCGATCACGGCCGAGCCGATGGTGCCGGTGCCGCCGGTGACGAAGACCTGCATGGTGACGCTCCAGGGGTGATGGGAGTGTTGTCCCATCACCGTAGCACCGTGACGGGACAGTTGTCCCATCGCGAGGGCGTCGCCTACGATGGGCCCGTGGCGCGATGGCAACCGGAGACGACGCAGCGCCTCGTCGTCGCCGCCGTCGACCTGTTCACCGAGCAGGGGTATGACGCGACCACGGTGGCGCAGATCGCGGAACGGGCCGGGGTCACCAAGAGCACGTTCTTCCGGCACTTCTCCGACAAACGGGAGCTGCTGGTCGCCGGTCAGGAGACGTTGAGCCGGCTGCTCGCCGAGGGCATCGCCGAAGCGCCGCCCGGCGCCGCCCCGCTCGACGCCGTGGCCGCCGGGCTCGAACGGGCGTCGAGCGAGATGGGACCGGCCAACCGGGAGCTGGGCCCACGCCTCAAGGCGGCCGTGGCGGCCAGCACCGAACTGCAGGAACGGGACGCCCTCAAGAGCGTCGGTCTCGCGGCCGCCATGACCGGGGCGCTGGTCGCCCGCGGCGTGCCGGAGCTGACCGCCCAGCTCGCGGCGGAGCTGGGGGTTCTCGCGTTCAAGCGCGGCTATGCACAGTGGTCCGAGGGCGACCGCGACGACGACAGCGGGCTGGCCCCGCACGCCCTGGCCGCCCTGAAAGACCTGCGAACGGCTACCGCGTCACTGGCCTGACGGCAACGCGGGCAGCGCACGCCTGTCGAGCCACGCGGTGAACAGCCCGTCGAGGGGCTTCCCGGTGAAACGCTGGGCGTGCGCGCGGAACCCGGCCGTCGTCACCGTGCCGTGCCGGTGCTCGGCGACCCAGGCCCGCAGAAGCGCGAAGAACGCCTCCTCCCCGACCGTCTTGCGCAGCGCGTGCACCGCGAGCGCGCCGCGCTTGTAGACCAGCGGGTCGAACATCCGGTCCACCCCGGGATCGGCGATGACGACGTTCGCCGGGCGGGACGCCACCTCGGCGTACCAGCGGGCGGCCAGGGCGTCCGCCGGCGGGCCGCCGCCGACGCCCGACCACAGCCATTCCGCGTACGTGGCGAAGCCCTCGTTGAGCCAGATGTGCCGCCAGTCCGCGACGGTGAGGCTGTTGCCGAACCACTGATGCGCGAGCTCGTGCGCGACGAGCCGCTCGTGGGTGCGCCGCCCGTCGACGTGGTTACGGCCGAAGACCGCCATGCCCTGCGCCTCGACCGGGTCGTCGAGGTCGTCGTCGGCGACCACCACGACGTACTCGCCGAACGGGTACGGGCCGAAGAGCCGCTGGAAGGCCTCCATGATCTCGCCCTGCCGGCCGAAGTCGTGCAGGACGCCGGCGCGCAGGGCGGGCGGGACCGCGGCGCGCTGCAGCACCCCGCCGTACGCGAGATCCACCCGCTCGTAGCGGCCGATCTGGACGCTCATGAGGTACGGCGAGGTCGGCTCGCGGCGCTCGTACACCCAGGTGGTGGAGCCCGCGCCGCGCCGGCGGGACACGGGGTCACCGGTCACCAGCACCGTGTACGCCGACGACGTGGTCAGCGCCACCCGGAACGTCGCCTTGGCGCCGGGCTGGTCGTCGCACGGGAACCACGACGGTGCCCCGTTGGGCTGGCTGGCCACGAGCGCGCCGTCGGTCAGCTCGTCCCAGCCGATGTCGCCCCAGCGGCCCGGGATCGGCAGCGGCTTGCCCGCGTACCGGACCTCGACCCGGAAGGTCTCGCCGGCGGCGAGCGGGCGCTCCGGCTTGATCTGCAGCTTGTCCGGCCGGTGGGTGTACTTCGCCGGCCGGCCGTTCACCCGCACGTCCTCGACCCGCAGCCGCCCGAGGTCGAGGGTGAACCGGGACAGCGCGTGCGCGGCCACCGCGGTGACGGTCGCCCGGCCGGACAGCCGGTTCGCGACGATCCGGTAGTCGAGGTCGAGGTCGTAGTGCAGGACCCGGTAGCCGCCGTTGCCGTGCCCGGGAAGGTACGAGTCGGCCGAACGGTCGGCACCGGGCGTGGCACCGCCCGGCACCTTCGAGATCATGCCCGGCGCGCGGCCGACGCCGGCCAGGCCGCGATCGGGTTGCCGAGCCACCGGCTGTTCTCGGGCACGGCGTCGCCGCGGGTCACCAGCGAACCGGGCCCGACGCAGCTCCGCGCGCCGATGCTCGCGCCGGGCAGGATGATGCCGTGCGGCCCCATCGTGGCGCCCGCCCCGAGACTCACCTCGTGCATGCTCATCACACGATCATGGAACAGATGGGTCTGCACCACACAACCGCGGTTCACCGTCGCGCCGTCGCCGAGCCGCACGAGGTCGTACTCGGGCAGCCAGTAGGTCTCCAGCCACACACCCCGCCCGATCGTCGCGCCGAGCGTGCGCAGCCAGGCCGTGAGCAGCGGCGTGCCGCTCGCGAAGCGGACCAGCCAGGGTGCGGCGAGCACCTCGACGAACGTGTCGGCCAGCTCGTTGCGCCACACGAAGGACGTCCACAGGGCGCGGTCGGCGACCCGGAACCGCCCCACCAGCAGCCACTTCGCGGCGGTCGCGGTGGCCGCGGCGACGATCGCCGCGGCCAGCAGCACCGGCCCGGCGGCGAGCGCGGCCGCCCAGCCACCGGCCAGCTCCCACACGGACGCGAGCGCCGCGAGCACGCCCACCGCCAGCGCCGCGGCACACATCACGGGCACGATGCGGCACAGTTCGACCGCGGCGCGGGCCAGCTTGAGGCGCAGCGGCGGGTCGAACGTGCGGCTGGTGTCGGCCGACTCGACCGTACGGCGCAGCGGCATCGGCGGCGCGCCGAGCCACGACGAGCCCTTCTTCGCCTTGCGCGGCGCCGAGGAGAGCACGCCGACGAGGCCCCGCTTGGGCACCGAACGACCGGGCGCGGCCATCCCGGAGTTGCCGAGGAACGCCTGCTTGCCGATGCGGGCCGGCTCGACCCGCAGCCAGCCGTGGCTCAGCTCGTACGTGGCCACCATCGTGTCGTCGGCCAGGAACGCCCCGTCCGCGACCGTGGTCATCGCCGGCAGCGCGAGCACCGTCGACGCCTCCACGCCGCGTCCCACCTTCGCGCCCAGCAGCCGCAGCCACACCGGCGTGAACAGGCTGGCGTAGAGCGGGAACAGCCCGGTGCGGGCCATGCCCATCAGCCGCTCGGTCGTCCACACCTGCCACGCCACCCGGCCCTGGACGGGGTGGTAGCCGGCGCGCAGGCCGATGCTCAGCGCGCGGACGGCCACGAGCACGACGAGCGCATAGCAGAGGACGTACGCCACGGCAGCCGCGGCGACAGCGGCCAAGACCTGACCGGCGGCCGGACGGGACGTCAGCGTCCCGGCGAGGAGGGCCAGGCCGGGCAGGGCGGCCAGGACCGGCACGAGACCCAGGAGCTGGGCGGTCACGCCGTACGCGGCGGTCCAGAATCGGGATCGCATCCGCGAGCGCGACGGGCGCTGGGCGGGCCACGCGGCCCGCTCCGGGGCGGCGGGCGCCGCCGGCGACCCGGACCAGCGCCGGCCGGCCGGCACGGCGCCGGTCACGGTCGAGCCGGCGGCGATCCGCGCGCCCTTGCCGATCCGGGCGCCCGGCATGAGCGTGCTGCGGGATCCGACCCGCGCGCCCGCGCCCACCCGCACCTTGCCGACGCGGACGATGTCGCCGTCGACCCAGTGGCCGGACAGGTCGACCTCCGGCTCGATGGCCGCGCCGCGGCCGAGCTTGAGCAGCCCGGTGACCGGCGGCGCCGAGTGCAGGTCGACGTCGGGCCCGATCTGCGCGCCGAGCGCCCGGGCGTACGTGATCATCCAGGAGGCCCCCGCGACGCTGGTCGCGCCGGTCAGCTCGGCGAGCCGCTCGGCGGCCCACAACCGCACGTGTACGCCGCCGCCGCGCGGGTAGTTCCCGGGCCGTACGCCGCGCAGCAGCATCCGGGCCCCGCCCGCGGCGATCGCGATCCGGCCGAGCGGGCTGTACAGCAGCACCCAGCCGAGCGCCACCCACCACCACGACACCGCCGGTGCCCACGGCGCCGGCACGAGCAGCGAGACGACGTTGCCGAGCGCGGCGAGGGCGGTCAGCCAGCGCAGCCCGACGAGCGCGAGCATCGGCAGCATCAGCACGGCCTGGGCCGCCCCGGCCCGCCGCGGCGTAGGGCGCACCTCCCGACGGACCGCCGTCATCGTGCCGAGCGCGTCCAGCACGGCCGCCAGCTGCGACAACCTCGGGTTCTTGTAGATGTCGGCGACCGAGACCTGCGGATGCCGGCGCCGGATCCACGCGACGAGCTGCGCCGCGCTGAGGCTGCCACCGCCGCTGCTGAAGAAGTCGGCGTCCGCCGCGGCGGGGCGTACGCCGAGGATCTCCTCCCAGCCGCCGGCGAGCCAGTCCTCGGTCTCACTCAGCTCGCTCGCCGCGCCGGTTCCGGTGGCCAGCGGCCAGGGCAGCGCGGCCCGGTCCACCTTGCCGGAGGTACGGGTGGGCAGCGCCTCCACCACGGCCAGCAGCGGCACCAGCGCGGCGGGCAGCTGCTCCCGGATCCGCAGGGCCGCGGCCGCCAGGTCGAGCTCGGCGCCCTCCTGCGGGACCACGTACCCGACGAGGAGCTGGTTGCCGGCGGCCGTACGCTGCACCGCGGCGGCCGCGCCGGCGACACCGGGCAGCGCCTGCAGCGCGGCGTCGACCTCGCCCAGCTCGATCCGGCGGCCGCCGAGCTTGACCTGCTCGTCGCCGCGGCCCAGGAACAGCAGGCCCTCGGGCTCGGCCCGGACGATGTCCCCGCTGCGGTACGCCCGCTCCCACCCGAGCGCGGGCAGCGGCGCGAACTTCTCCGCGTCCTTCTGCGCGTCCAGGTATCGCGCGAGCCCGGCCCCGCCGATCACCAGCTCGCCGGTCCCACCCATCGCGACCGGCTCACCGGCGGGGTCCACGACCGCGAGCTCCCAGCCGGCGAGCGGCAGCCCGATGCGCACCGGCCCGTCCCCGGTCATCCGCGCGGCGCACGCCACCACGGTCGCCTCGGTCGGCCCGTACGTGTTCCAGACCTCGCGCCCCGGGACGGCCAGCCGGGCCGCGAGCTCGGGCGGGCAGGCCTCGCCGCCGAAGATGAGCAGCCGCACCTCGTCGAGCGCCTCGACGGGCCACAGCGCGGCGAGCGTCGGCACCGTGGAGACCACGGTGATGCGCTGCACGGCCAGCCACGGCCCGAGATCCACGCCGCTGCGCACGAGCGAGCGCTCGGCCGGCACCAGGCACGCGCCGTGCCGCCACGCCAGCCACATCTCCTCGCAGGAGGCGTCGAACGCCACCGACAGCCCGGCGAGCACCCGGTCACCCGGACCGATCGGCCCGCCGGCCTCCGCCGGGTCATCGCCGTCGCGGGTGCCGGCGGCTGCGGCGTCGGTGTCGATGTCGGTGTCGGCGCTGCCGGCGAGCAACAGCTGCGCCTCGGCGTCCACAAAGGCCGCTGCGGACCCGTGGCTGACGGCCACACCCTTCGGGGTGCCGGTCGAGCCCGACGTGAAGATGATCCAGGCGTCGTCGGCCGGCCCGGGCCGCCCGCCGCGGCCCTCGGGAGTGCGGCGCGGCGTCAGGGCGAGGCCGGCGCCGAGGACCGCACACACGCCGGCCTCGGTGAAGACCAGCTCGGCACGCTCGTCGGGATCGTCGGCGTCGACCGGCACGTACGCCGCGCCGGCCGCCAGCACGCCGAGGATGGCCAGATACAGCTCCGCCGTGCCCGAGGGAACCCGGACACCGACCCGGTCGCCGACGCCGATCCCGTGCCCCGCGAGCATCTTGCGCACCGCTTCGACCTCGTCGGCGAGCTCGGCGTACGTCAGTACCGTCGTGCCGTTGTCGAGCGCTTCCGCACCGGGGTGGGCGCGCACCGTCTCGTCGAGCACGTCGACGAGGGTGCGGCGGGCCGGGGCCGCGGAGGACCGGAACAGCGCCGGGGTGGCGATCGACGGAAGGGCGGGCAGCGACAGGTCGGTCGTCACGGTCACCGGGCGTGCACCATCTTCACCTCACGGGTCGGCCTGAGCGACCCTCAACGCTACGTCGCGTGAGCGGGAAATGACGGCGAACCGACGGATTCGTGGTGGGCACCACTGTGAGGTGCCCGACACCTCAGCGCCAGCGTTGCGGGCACCGGCCGGAGCGGCGCAACCGGCCGAGGATGTCCTCGACGGCGTACGCGCCGAGGATTCCGGCGAGGCCGGTGGCGACCGGGGTGGCGAGGTCCTGCAGCAGTGTGTGCATGTCTGTCTGGTCGGCCGGGCCAGGTGCGGCGGCGGGCACGGAACGGGTGCGGGACGGGTGCACGAGGGCCGGCGTCCGGCGGTCGAGTCCGATCGAGGACGTAGTGCTGCCGGTACGGGCGATCCGCGGCCATCCTGCTTCAGGTGAGCGATTACGGATCCACCGGTGCGGCTCCGCGGAGGGGACGGCGCCGCACGCTGCTGGTGCTTCTCCTGTCGCTGCTCCTGCTTCTCCTGGTGCTGCTGCTGCTCGCCTTCTGCGGCCGCGACACCGGAGGCGGCGGGGGCGGTGGCGCCTCTCCACCGCCCGTGGTGACGACGACGCCGACCACAGCGCCACCCGTGTCGCCGTCGGTGTCCGCTCCCCCGTCGGGTCCGACCACGCCGCCGACGACGACCACGTCGCCGGCCGAACCGTCGTCGCGCCCGCCGTCGTCGAAGCCGGTCGTGCCCAAGGGACCGCCGGAGACCGGCGGTGGCAGCACCGCGGGAGTGGACCTGACGCCGACCGTCGCGGGGCTGATCCTGGTGCTGGCGGGCGGGTTGCTGACGGTCCGGCTGGTCCGGCGCCGGCGACAGTAGGGCCCCGGTGCGGATCCGGGTCGTCGCCGAGGCGGCGCTCGCGGCGGCCCTGGCCGTCAGCGGCGCCGCCCTGACGTTCATGGGGGTCCGCCCGGCGCCGGGGCCACCGCCGCCTGCCCCTCAGGTGGTGCCGGATGCCGTCACGTCGCCCGTGGAGCCGCCGGTTCGTGCTTCCAGAAAGGCCGCTGCGCCACCGACCATCCTCGACATTCCGGCGATCGGCGTACGGACGCCGTTGCTGCGGCTCGGCCTGCAGAGCGACGGCACGGTCGCGCTGCCCCCGCTCGGGGCGGGCTCTCCCGCCGGTTGGTACCGCCTCGGCGCGATCCCCGGCGAGCCCGGCGCGGCGGTGATCCTCGGGCACGTGGACTCCGCGCGTGACGGGCCGGCCGTGTTCTACCGGCTGCGCGAGCTCCGGCCCGGCGCGCTGATCCGGGTCGGCCGCGCCGACGGGAGTGCCGCCACCTTCGCCGTCACGCGCACGGCCCGGTATCGCAAACGCGACTTCCCCACCGAGGCGGTGTACGGCCCGGTGGACCGGCCGGAGCTGCGCCTGGTCACGTGCGGCGGCAGCTACGACCGGTGGCGCCGGACCTATCGCGAGAACCTCGTCGTCTACGCGGAGCTGCGGTCCCGGTCAGAGCGGCCGTGAGATCGGGTCGAACAGCATCCGCAGGTCCTGGGCCTCGCCGTTGGGCTGGAACCACACCAGCGGCGCCAGGTGCTCCTCCGGGCCGGCCGGCGGCAGCAGCACCCGGTCGCCGTCCGCCTCCGGCCATTCCACGTCGCCGTCGAGCGTACGGGCGGCCACCGTCCAGTACTCGCCGGTGCGGTACGCGCCCTCCCCGCCGAACCGCACCTGCACCCCCTGCTCCAGCGGGATCCACTCGTTCTCCACGATCGGCACCGCGCCGGACGTCAGGTTCCGCCCGCCCCGGCCGGCCGCACGCTGGTCCCACCGGCGCAGGTACGGATGCCGCGCCGGATCCCGCCCGAGCTCATCCGGCGGCGCGCCGGAGAGGCGTACCCGGCGGCCGCCGAAGTCCACGTCGACGACCTGGAGCAGCGGGCCGGGCTCGTCGCCGCGCGCCACCGTGTCGTCGAGCACCTCGACCCAGTCCTCGACCTCGGGCAGCGTCTTGTCGTCCGTGGAGCCGGTGACGGTCGCCCAGGCGCCCTCCAGCCCGCTGACCGCGTACACCGCCGAGCCGTTGTCCCGCGACCACTTGAAGGTGGCCGTGCCGGCCGCGCCGCCGCGGTGCACCTCGACGCGGTAGAGCTGGTTCTCCGGCCCGCGGTACGCAGCCTCCGGGTCGGCGATGCACGGATCGTCGTGGGAGTTTCCCGGGCGTTCCACGCCGAACGCCGCCCGGCTGCGGGGCGTACGCCGGTCCGCGGCCCAGGCCTCGAAGGCTTCCCGTACGGTCTCGAAGTTGCCCCGGTCGAAGTCGGCGGCGACCAGGACCTGCCAGGCCACCCGCAGCCGCAGCGTGGTGCCGGGCAGCGACGGGCCGAGCGCCTTCTCGTGCAGGCCTGGGTCCTCGATCGCGCTCACCACCCGCTCGCGCACCCGCAGGTACGCCAGGAAGGGATTGTCCGGCAACGCGTCGTGGTCCGGGTCGATGACGGCGTCCGGCTGCGTCAGGTACGTCCAGGAGCCGCCGTCCGGCCGGGTCGCGTCGCACAGGATGCCGTCCACGTAGTACCGCCCGGGGCCGATGGTCAGGTCGGGGTGGTCGCCCTCGTCGGTGCGGGCCAGCGTGAAACCCAGATCGGCCGCGGGTCCCGCGTACGGTCCGATCAGGTCCATGGTCGCCCGCCGGGCGAGGTACGCCTGGATCGCGGCCTGCTCGTTGTCGTCCGCGTCGAGGCGGAGCCGGCCCTGCTGGCTGAGGACCGCGGTGTGGTGCTTGCCGGGCTGGAAGGTGAGGCGCGAGAAGTCGCCGTGCATGGTGGGCCCTCCGTCGATCGCGGTGGTCAGGTGACGAGGATGAGGCCGGCGGCGGCCCCGGCGGGGGTGAACTCGTCGAGCCGGCGGCGCAGGTCGTCCTCGCGCTGCGGCTGGAACAGGTGGTGGTGGACGCCCAGCTCCGAGCGGTCCTCGGCGCCGCGCCGGAGCTCGTCCGGGCACGAGCGGGCCAGTTGCAGGTATCCGGGCATGCCATACCGGCGGTCGGTGAACCGCGGCCGGACCCGGTTGGTGATGAGCAGCCGGTCACCGGGGTCCGTCGTGCCGCTCAGGGCGGTGTCCGGCTCGCAGTGGAAGCGGCGAGGCGTCCGCGATCCGGCTGGTACGTAGCAGAAGCGCATGCAGCCGGTCGCGCGGCGGCCGACGCGTACCTTGCCGTCGAAGATGCTGTCCTCGGCGAGGCGGATCGCGTGGGTGCCGACCGTGCCGATCACCGTGCAGCGCTCGACGTCCAGGACGGCGTGGGCCAGCCGGCCCTCGGGTGCGGTCAACGCCTCCCGGTGCGCGTCGGTGGCGTCCAGGATGCTGTCGGTGAGCCGGATGCCGAGCGGGTCGGTGTGCACCTCGTCGGCGACGACCACGATGGTGCCGAGGATGCTGCGGTGGATGCGGACGCACGCGCGCGTTTCCTCGAGCACCAGGCTGGGCTCGGCCGGATGCGTGGGCGCGCAGTGCGGCTCCAGCGACCAGCCCGGCACCAGCGTGCAGTGGCGGATGTCCACCTCGGACAGGTGCCCGGTCGCGCTCACCCCGCGGCCGGTGATGAGCAGGCCGTCCAGGACCACCCGGGCGCCGCGGCCGGTGCCCCGCAGCTGGAGCGCGTCCGGCCGGTTGGAGTACCAGTTCAGCAGCCGCAGCGTGGGACGCCGGCCCTCCGCCGCCCGCAGCGTGAGCCGCTGGCCCTCGCCCACCTCGAACTCGAGTTGTTCCTGGTATGCGCCGTTGTCGGTGATCTCGATGACCGCATCGGCGGGCGCGTCGGCCTGCCACCGCTCGTACGCCTGGTTGATCCGCTCGAAGTCGGCGCCGGCCCCGACGCGGTAGACAGGCACGTCGTCGGGGGTCACGGGCAGCCGCGGATACTCCCCGCCGCCCAGGTCGTCGGGGAACGCGTGGTGGTACGACACCCACACGCCCCGGCGCGGCAGGACCCGGCGGCCGAACGCGATCCGCCCCAGCACCGGGTCGACGACCACCTGGCCGGGGCCGGGCCGGTAACGCCAGCCGGACAGGTCGGCGACCACGAGGGCGGAGGGCGGGATGGGCACCGGCGGGGCGTTGCGCACGCCCGCCCAGATGGTGAAGCTCTTGTCCGGCCCGTAGAACTCGGCGAGCCGGTCCCGCGCGGCGCGCCGGGTGATGGCGACCGGCAGGTTCTCGGCGCCGGCGAGGTGCGTGCGTACCGGCTCGGCGACCGGCCGGGTGATCAGCTGGGTGTCGTTGCCGAGCACCGAGAACGTGTAGAGGTTGCGGGCGCTGTCGATGCAGTTCGCCGGCGCCCCGGTGACCGCCTGCGTGCTGAGCCGCCACACGAAGACGCCCACGGCCTGCGGGTTGTGCCGGCCGGTACGGCG
The DNA here is from genome assembly GCF_016464385.1 of Nucisporomicrobium flavum. Classification (GTDB taxonomy): domain Bacteria; phylum Actinomycetota; class Actinomycetes; order Mycobacteriales; family Micromonosporaceae; genus Actinoplanes; species Actinoplanes flavus_A. The sequence goes on from NZ_JADMLH010000006.1 coordinate 262,305, forward strand.
CCCGGGCGAGCTCAGGCGCGGCGCCTCGGCCAGATGCGTGGACCGGTCGAACGGCGTGCCGATCAGGTCCAGCGCGGCGCCGTCCCGGACGTCCACCAGCCGGCCGGGGGTGAGGCGGGAGCGGCGGGCGATCGCGGCGGCGTCGCCGTAGAGGCGTACCGGCTGGGTGATGCCGAGGGTACGGCGGAACTCCACCGCCCGCGCCGGCCAGTCCGCGACCGAGCGGGCCAGGTCCTCGAGCACCGACAGCGTGCCCTTGCGCCGCCGGGCGGCCACCGTGTCGGCGACGTCACGCCGGGGCGCCAGCCGGGCGGCGAGCAGGCGCGCGGACTCGTCGCCCCCGGCGAGCGCCGCGGTGTAGCCACCGGCGATCCGGTAGCCGACGAGGTCCCCGAGGTACGGCACCGCCCACGGCGCGCACGTCTCGATGAACCAGTCCTCGTACAGCTGGGCGACCTCGTCGGCGGTGAGCCCGACCTGGTCCCCGACGACGGCGAGCAGCGCGCCCAGCGCCCCGCCGGTCTCGGCGTCGCGGCGCTGGACGTGCACCGGCAGCAGCGCGGCGAGGTTGTGGCTGGTCACGACGTGGCCTCCCGCAGGATCAGGGTGTCGGGCAGATCGGCGGAGAACATCACGAGCTGCGCCGGCCGGATGCCCCGGAACACCACCAGCTCCGTCCCGCCCGGCACGCCGGCGTCCGGCGGCAGCGCCGGGTTGAGCGCCAGCAGCCGCGCGACGCTGATGCCGTTGGCAGCGGCCACGGCCCGCAGCGGCATCGCCCCGCCACCGGGCACCGTGAACCTCGTCTCGTCGAACCGGGCGGGCCGGGCCGGGACCGCCTTCGCCAGCGTCGTGATCCGCCCCGGCAGGTTCTGCAGGTCGTCCGGCGTCAGCGAGCCCGGCACGTCGGCGAAGACGTCCACGGTCACGTGGTCCACGCCGGGCACGCTCTGCACGGCCGCCTCCAGTTCGGAGCGGTACGCGGGCTGGCCGAGCTCACGGGCGGCGAAGCCCAGCCGGTCCAGCACGGCCGCCCGGATCGCGGGCTCGACCAGCTCGTACGAGAAGTCGGGCAGCACCTTGACCGTCGCCGCGGCCAGCAGCAGCACCGCCTCGCGGACCCCCACCTCGGTGGCCAGGCGCGGATCGCCGAAGCTCACCAGCGACGCGCGCAGCGCCACCACGATGTCGGAGTCGTCGGCCAGCGGGATGTCGCCGGACCCGGCCACGGTCACGTGGACGAGCTCCCGGGTCCCGTCGTGCAGCCGCCGGGCCGAGGCGCGCCCGATGCCCGCCCGGGCCCGCGCGAAGTCCTCGTAGTCCGGGACGCCGACCAGCCGGTCCAGCGCGGCGACCGCCACCGGGATGCCCCGGCGCAGCTGGTGCGCGTCGTCGGCGTCGGCGCCGCCGTCGGCCGGCACCGGGTTGGTCACCCCGGAGACCCCGGCCGGGCGGGACACCAGCTGGGTGATCTGCCGCTCGCTGACGTTGCCGGCGGCGCCGACCCCCACCCGGTACGCGGCCCGTACGTTCTCCACGCCGGTGGGCAGCCGCGCCCCGTTGACGCCGTCGCCGAACGTCACCCGGGTACGCCCGTCGTCCCCGGTCGACGTCGTGTAGATCCGCTCGTGCGGCCCGCGGCCGGCGAAGTCGTCCACCTCGTGCCAGCGCACCCCGTCGACCCGGACCACCAGCGTGTTCTCCGCGCCCAGCGGCGTGTCCGCGGCGACCCAGCCGAGCGGGCCCTGGAAGAGCGTGAACGTCTGCCCGGCCCGGCTCGCGTCGCCGCTGCCGATCACCTCCTCGCGGCCGGCGCCGTGCGTCGCCCGGGCCACGTTGCCCAGGCAGCGCACGGTGGACCGGCGGTACGTGAAGTTCAGCGGCACGGCCAGCGTCAGCACCGTGTGGATGAGCGCGGTCGGGCGCCGGTCGTCGACGAACTGCTCGACGGCGGCCACCATCACCACCTCCGTACCGGTGACGCCGGGCGCGTCCACGTCGGTGCGCTCGCCGGTGACGACGATCAGCCGCCCCGGCTCGATGCCCTCGTGCAGCGCGGCCAGCTCGATGCGGTCGCCCTCGACGTCGCTGGGATCCTCCTCGGTGGCCAGGTCGAGCCGCTCGCCCCGGGCGTAGACGATGGTGTCGCGGATGTGCGTGAGCAGCGTGTCGGCCGGGTCCAGCCAGTTGTCGCGGAGCACCAGCTGGGTGACCTTGCCGGTGATGCCGAAGGCGGCGAGGGCGACCGTACGGACCTCGTCGACCCGGGTGAACAGCGTCATCTGCCGGCCCGGGCGCTCGACGACCACCCAGCTGTCCAGCGCGATGCCCTCGTACACCGCGTCCAGCGCGATCACGTTGCGGGCGAACGGTGTCGAGGTGGCCAGGGTCAGCGTGAACCTCGGGTTCGGGTTGTCGCCGGAGGTCCGCCGTACGCTGACCGTCCGGCCGCCCTGGCTGCCGCTCTGCGACTGGCTGGTCACCGGCAGGGACAGCGATGTTCCGTTGTGGACGGTGACCGAGACCGGGGCGGTGGCCGGGGTCCGCGGAAGCGTCACCGCGAACGCCGCCGCGCCGTCCTGGCTGAAGGAAACCTCCACGCCCGGCTCGGGCCCGTCCGCGCCCGGGGCCACGCCGACGCCGCCGCCGTCCTCCGCCGGCTGGGTGACCACCAGCGACACCTGCCACGGGCCGAGGGCGAACTCGTCGTCGCCGTCCTCGATGTCCGCCCGGGCGGTCCATGTCACGCCCTCCGGAGACGTGTAGCTGAACTGGATCACCGACGGCATGCGGTCGGCGTAGGTGACCCGGAGCGCCAGCTCATCGGCGCGGCCCAGCGGCCATTCGATGACGCCGGTGACCACGCCCTGATTGTTGAACGTGACCCGGTCGGGCGCGGTCGCACCGAACGGCGCGGCGGTCACCCGCATCGCCTGCAGCCCCTTGAGCTCCTGCTCCTGGGCGACGTTGATCTGCCGCCACGCCGGGTAGAGGTTGCGCAGCCGGGGGTCGACCGCGGTGAGCAGCTGAGCGCCGAAGTCCGAGCCGGGCGCGAAGATCTCGGCCGGTTTCCGGTCCAGCTGCCGCGCGCTGGCCGGCGGGCGCGACGGCGGCCGGCGCAGCGGACCGAGCAGCGCGGCGATGCCGGCCAGGGCGGGGTTCGGCGGCGTCGCGGCGTCCAGGGCGAGCTGGCGGAACAGCGGCGCGGGCGGGGCCGCGGACGGCGGTGGCGCCTCGTCGTGCAGCTGGGCCAGACGGTCGCGGTGCCCGGCGAACCAGGCGCGGACGCTGTCGTACGCCCGACCCTCCGCCGCGGCGGCATCGGCCCGGCCGAGCGCCTCGCCCAGCCGGGCACGCGGGTCGGGCGTGGCCGCGAAGCTCTCCGGGAGCGGGGCGAGGTCGCGGTCCACATAGCGGCGGACGATGCGGCTGCGCTCGTACATGGGATCGGTTCTGGCTTGTTCGACCGCCGCGAACAGCTGCTGCTGCAACGAGTTCGCCGCGGCCTGCGCGGTGAAACCGATGACCGTACGGCGGGCAGCGACGTCCTCGCGCACCGTGCTGAGCACCAGCAGCTGCGGCGAGCCGGTCACGTCGGGGCCGAAGTCGAACAGCAGCCGGTCGGCCGGCTTGAGGTTGAGGCCGGCCCCGGCGAGGGTCAGCTCGAGCAGGCCGGCCAGGTCCCCCGGTGAGACCTGGATCGGGCGGTTCACCTGGACCGGCATGTCGTTCAGCGACCAGCGCGCGACCAGGTCCTCGCCCGTCTCGAACGGCTGGGCGTCCTGGCCCGGCGCGGGCACGCTCTGCGCCCGGGTCCCGGCCGGGACCGGCACGTCGACGTCGCGCTGGGCGGCGTCGCGGTCGGCGGTGAACGCGAGGTACGTGCCGGCGGCGACGCCCGGGCGCGGGGCGTACCCGACCAGCCGGCCCAGCAGCCGCAGCGACCGGTCCTCGGTGGCCGTGCGCAGGTAGCCCTCGTCGGCGATCCGCTCGGAGTAGAACGTGAGCAGGTCGCCCAGCACGGCAGCCGCGTCGAGCAGCGCGATCGCCGGGTCGTCCGGGGTCCGGGCGGTGAACCGTGCCAGCTCCGGCATCGAGGACAGCCGGGCCAGCATCGCCGCGAGGAACGTTCCGTGTTCCCCGGCCCGGTAAGGGATCGCCGGCAGGCCGGGCGGCGGCCCCGCCCGGTCCACGTCCGCGCGGCCGCCCCCGCAGCCACATGTGCAGTTCATCGGCCACCTCCGGCCACGACGATGGACAGCCGGCCGTTCTCCGGCCGGTCGGACGCGTTGTCGAGCTGGGCGATCTGCAGCGGGCCGAGCGGCAGCAGCCCGGCTTCGGCCTCGCCGTCGTCGGTCCCGAACAGCCGCCGCAGCCCGGTCACCTCGGCGCTGACGACGCCGGGTACGGCCACCGCAGCGGCGACCAGGCGACTGGCCCGTACGGGCTCGCCGAACGAAACCGCGTCCGGCCGGAACAGCTGCAGCAGCGTCGCGGCGACGGCCTCGGTGACCTGCCCGCGCGGGTAGCCGTCAGCGAGGCAGACGGTCACCTCGACGGCGAGCGGGACCAGGTCGGCCGGGCCGGCCACCACGTCGTGCCCGATCCTGCGGTACGGCTCCAGCGCGGCGGTGACCGTGTCGATGAGCCGGTCGCCGGGCGCGTCGGCGCCGAACGGGTCGATCGCCACGTGCACCTCGGCGGACCCGGCGACGAAGCGCAGGGTCGCCGCCGCCCGCTGCACCCCGGGCACCCGCGCGGCCAGCTCGGCGTAGTCGTCCGCGGTGACCGCCCGCAGCCGGGTCCGGTGCAGCGCGAGCGGGGCCATGGTGCGGACGGCCGCGACCGGCTCGGGGTCCGTGCCGCCGGCGGCCGGCATCGGGTTGCGGACCTGCTCGACCCCGCCGGCGTCGATGCCCTCCGCCAGCACCAGGTGGGCGATGGCCTCGGCGCCGACGTTGCCCGCGGTGCCGTTGCCGATCCGGTACGACGCCCGCACAGTGCTGCCAGGAGCCGGGGCCCGGCCGTGCAGGCCGTCGCCGAAGCGCAGCGTCAGCCGGCCGTCGTCGCCGAGCTCGCCGACGAACGCGGCGGACCGCGGGCCCTCGCCCAGCAGGTCACGCCGGGGCGTCCAGGTGCCCTCGTCGAGGCGTACGGCGGGCAGCGCGGCGCGCGGGTCGGGCGTGACCAGGGCGGACGCCGGGCCGGCCAGCGCGGGGTCGTCCGGCTCGAGGTGCTCGGCGTACGCCGGACCCCACGAATGCCGGATCTCCCAGGCGATGTCGGGGCCGAGGACCCGTCCGTCGGCGGCGATCGCGACCAGCCGGGCGATCCGGGCGAGCTTCGCCGCGAGCAGCGTGTCGAACCGCCCGGCCAGGATGGCGAGCGCCCGCACCCGGTGCCGGTCCGGCCGCAGCGCGCCGACGGTGGCGGCGCCGAAGAGGCGGATGAGCTCCTCGTTCTCGTCCGGACCGGGGTCGCGGCCGGCCCGGGCGTCGCGCCACAGGGTGGCCACCCGCTCGCGCGCCCTGCCCGGCACCGCGGCCAGCAGCCGGGACTGCGCCGCCGCCACCTGCGCCGGGGCCGGGAACGGGACGGCCTGGGTCACCGGGCTGCGCGTCAGCCGGGGCCGCGACGGCGGCACCGTCAGCTCCTCCGGACGCCGCCCGTCGAACGTGAGTGACTGCCCGTGATCGGCCACGACGGCGTTGCCCCGCGCCACTGTCAGCTCCTCCTCGCCGCAGTGGACCAGCGTGGCGGTGAATCCGAGTGCGTCCTCCTGTGCCCAGGTCACCTCGAGGACCGGCTGGCGGTAGAGGCGATCCACGCCGGGCTCGACCGCGGTCACCCGGACGGCCTGGCGGTGGTGCGGGTCGCTGCCGGACTCCTCGATGACCAGGATGTCGCCCGGCGCGAGGTGCAGGGCGCGCGGCCGGTCGTGGTCGCTCTCCTCGTAGTCACCCTCGGCGTGCTCGTCGGTCCATTCGTCGCGCAGGGTGGCGGTGGTGGCGCCGGCGGGGATGCGGCAGTCGAGGCCGCCCCACGTCCAGAACGCTATCCGGTTCTGTTCCGGCCGGAACGTCACGTCGTCCGCGCCCATCGGCTCGAAGACCTCGACCGGCACCGTACGCATCAACCGCAGCAGTTCCTCGTCGGACAGCACCGTGCCGGGCGCCGGGCGGTCGCGAGGGTCGACGCGGCTGGTGTCGACGGCGGCGAACCGGAACTCGCCCGCGTGCAACGTCACCGTTTCCGTGGTCTGCACCGTGACGACGGCCCGCGCGTTGCAGCCGTCGTGCATCGCGTAGTCGACGAGGCGGACGTGCCGGCGTACCGACTCGCGACGGCGGGCGGTGTCCAGGTACGCCTCGGCGGCCACCGCGTCCTGCGCGTACGAGATCTGGTCGCCCCGGTACGCCAGCAGCTCGACCAGCGTCAACGGCAGGTCCGGCACGTGGCGCTCGACCCAGCGCGGCGCGGTCAGCGTCATCCGGTCGAGCAGCAGCCGTCGCAGCGTCGCGTAGTCCCGGGCGGTGTAGTCGATGACCGGCGGGGGCGGTACGGCCGGTGGGGCGGGCCGGGCCGGGCGGCAGTCGAGGTCCGCCGGGCAGCCCGGCCGGAACGTGAAGTCGGCGCCGGCGTACCGCTCGTCGAAACCGTGGTAGGGCACCGTCCCCGGCCGCCCGTGCGGTCCACGCTGGACGACGGTGAGCCGGTAGGTGGAGGCGTCCCCGATCCGGTCGAGCCCGACGGACATGCGGTCGTCGAGGTCGGGGTCGTCCTCGCGCTCGATCGTGACGTCCAGCGCGACGATGCCGGTGATGCGCCGGCCGCCGTCGATCCGGATGTTCTGCGGGCCCAGGTCGTGCCGGGGCGCCTTGCCGAGGAACGTGACGGTGAGCGTGCGCCCGTCGTCACCGACCTCGATCTCGTCGATGCCGTTCCAGTGCCGGCGGCGTACCCTTCGGCGGCGCTCGGGCGTCGCGCAGTCGATCTCGGCGCTCATGTCGCCGCCCTCCCCGTGAACACGTCGTCGCGGGCCGTCCCGGTGGCCTTGACCGCGTACGCGATCCGGACCGACAGCGTGCCGTCGTCCCGGTCGATCTCGATGGCGCCGATGTCGATGACGTCGCCGAGCCAGCGCTGCAGGCTCGCCAGCACCGACACCTGCAGCGTGGCGACCAGCTCGATGCTGTTCGGCTCGAAGACGAGGTCGCCCAGCCCGCAGCCGAAGTCGGGGCGCATGACCCGCTCCCCCGGCCCGGTGAACAGCAGCAGCTCGATCATGTCGGCGACGTGGTCGTCGTAGCCGGCGTCCGCGGTGCGCCCCCGCCCGTCGATCGCGAACGGGAACGCCACATCCAGCCGCCCGTTCACTGCGCCACCACCCGGGGTTGCACGGCCGGAACCGTGGGCGGGCCCTGCGGCGCCTGCTCGGCGCTGCGGCACAGACCGGTCGAGGTGGCGAGCACCACCGGGTTGCCGTTCACCGTCACCCGGGTGGCCGGACCCGGCCACTGGATGGTCACGCACGGCTGCGGCTTGCCGTTGATGTTCAGCGGGCAGCCGGTCACCGGGTACGTGTCGGCCGCCCTCGCCACGGCGCTCCCGGACACGGTGACCCGGGTCTGCGCGGCCTGCACCGTGGCAAGTCCGCCGTGCGGGCAAACGATGGTGGCCCCCACGTGCAAGATGGTGCCGGGCATGGCTTCCCCCTACCTGACGGTCAGCGCGCCGTTGTTGATGTCGACCTGCGTGGCGGACAGCGCGATGACCGCCCCCTTGCCGTTGTCGAGCGTGATGCCGGTGTCGTTGATCTCGAGCTTGGCGCCGCTCGAGAGCCGGAGCGTGATGCCGGGGCCGCCGGGCAGGTCGGAGAGCACGATGCTGTGCCCGCCGCCGGTCTGCAGGACGATGCTGGGCGAGTCGGGGCGGCCGGTGAGCGCCTGGCCGGGTACGTCGGACGCCCGGTCGTACCAGCAGCCGGTCCAGATCGGCGTGTTGATGTCGCCCTGCTCGAACTCGAGCCAGACCCGGGACCCGATCGGCGGCAGCACGAACACGCCCAGGTGCGAGCCGGCCAGCGGGAGTGCGGGCAGCGCCCACGACGACGGGTCGAAGTCGTGCACGCCGGTGACGTTGACCCGTAACCGGCCGCGGCGTTCCGGGTCGAGATTGTCCGCGACCGTGCCACGGAACTTGCCGAGCAGGGCATCCGCCACGGCACTGCCTCCGTTCCTGCCTGCGCCGGCCTTACGGCACGACGACCGGGGTGAGCGAGATCAGGCCCTCCCGGGCCAGCGTGAAGTTCTGCGTGTACGCGCCGCGGCGCAGGTTGTGCGTGACGCTCTTGACGAAGTACAGGCCGTCGTACGTGAGGCCGGCCCCGCGGACGCCGACGAGCTCCCGCGAGCGCAGCAGGAAACCGTGGCGCAGCACGTCGAGCTGCCCGGAGCCGGTGACCGCGTCGGCCGACTCGGCGACCTTGGCGAGCGTCTCGGCCAACACCTGGGTGGTGTCCTTGTTGGCGGTGTCCTTGAGGACCTTCTTGCGCAGCGCCGGGGCGGGCCGCAGCGCCAGCGGCGGCCGCAGCACGCTCACCTCGGGCACCGGCAGCACGGCGGACACGGGCGTTCCCGGGATCTCCACCCGCGCCTCGAGGTCCTCCTTGGCGGAGCCGTCGAAGCTGAACGTCAACTGGTCCACCGTGGACAACGCGTCCATGTTGACGTTCAGCGCGTGCTGCGGGACGCCGATCCGGACCTCGGGACCCCAGTACGCCCTGCTCATCCCCGGCACCGGGCCGGGATCGAGGTAGAAGACGAAGCCGTTGGCCTTGGCCAGCTCGTTCAAATACCCCAGGTCGGTGCCCTGCTGGAACGGGATGCGCGCGGTCGGCATCGGGGTGTCCGGGAACAGCTCGGGGACGACCAGCGGGACGATGCCCCACTCGGCGTACCCGGCGATGATCTCGGCGACCTGGGCCGCGTGCGGACGGGCGGCGAACGACGTACCCGTCTTCTCCGCCAGGTCCATGAGGATCGTCAGGTCCTCGCCGGTGACGGTGAGCGTCGACTGCCCCGGCTGGTTGCTGATGCCCACCTCCTGACGGGTGATGACCCCGTCGATGAGCACCGTGGGCACGCCCCGCACGGTGGCGACGAGGATGACCCGGATCTGCGGGTCGAAGAACCCGGTCGGCAGCAGCGCGGTGCTGATCAGCCCGTTCTTCGCCAGGTCGAAACCCAGCTGGAAGCCGCTGCGCTGGCCCGCCGTCACCGTCACCTGCGCGGACAGCAGCGCGTCGGTGACCGGCTGCGGCACCGGCACGGCCAGCCGAGGGCCCATCAGCAGGCTCAGGTGCACGGGTGCGTCAGCCATCGAGTCCTCCCGGCACCCCGTCGGGCAGCGTGATCCGCAACCGGCGGCCCGGCGTGGCGGTCAGCTCGTCTGGGTCCAGCACGGGGTTGGCGTCGGCGATCCGCCACCACTGCTCGGCGTCGCCGAAGTAGCGGTACGCCAGCAGATCGGCCCGGTCCCCCTCGGACACCTCGTGCTCGGTGAGCACGGTGAGCCGCTCGGCGGGCGGCAGGATCCGGCGCCGCAGATACGGCACCTCGACGCCGTCGGCGCGTACGTGCACGGCCACGTCGATGCCGAAGTAGCGGCTGGTCCTCGGATAGGACGACGCTCCCGCCATGGCGGTCCCCTCTCAGATCCTGGTCAGCCCCAACGCGGAGAGTCCGGCGCCCCGGGTGGCCGCGGCGAGGTTCTCCTTCTGCACGAGGTGAGCCAGATACAGCTCCGCCCCCCGGTGCCCGGCGGGCAGATCGTTGACGGTCAGCACCCGCAGCCCGACACTGACGGTCGCGCGGATCGGGTTGAGGTTCGCGTCGAACGCGTCCTCGGTGATGGACAGCTCGGTCAGCCGTACGGGAAGGACGCGACGCCCGCCCCACACGAACACGGTCAGCGGCGCCTCCACCGGCAGCACCTCGATCGTGCCGACGGCGGCCAGCGCCTGGTTGGTCCGCAACCGCCCGCTGGGCGGCTGGATCAGCAGCTCCAGCAGGGCCAGCTGCGGGTGGATCCCGTCCGGCGCCGGCCGGTCGGTCTGATCGGTGGAGTCGACCTCGGCATCGAACTTCCACGTCTCCACGGCCGGCCCGGTGAGCCGCAACGCCTCGGTCCGGTCGCCCTGCCCCTCGGCGGCGGTCGCCTGCGGCGCGAGACTCCGCTGCAGCGAATCAGGATTGAACTGCATGACCACGACCCGCTGCGGCGCCCCGCTGACCGGATCCACCGTAACGAGCCCGGACCGCACGGGCCGCCCCAGATCCGCAAACCCGACAGTCATGATTCGTCCCCGTCCAGCTGCTCCAGTTGCCCGGCCGTCGCGGCCGCCAATTCCCGTACGTCGGCCGACGGGTCGTCGCGGGCGACCTCACGCAGCACGGGCAGCCATTCCCGCCACGGCGAGTAGGTCGTCGCGTAGACCGTCGACTGCCGCACCATCGCGTCCTCGTTCGCCAGCCCGCCCCGGATCACATCGAAGACCGTGGCGTCGAACGCGAGCGGCGCGCCGAGTCCCACGCGCAGCAGGGCCCGTGCCAGCTCCGGACCCGCACCGGCCTCGCCGACCGCCGCGGTGAGCTCCTTCATGGTCAGCGTGTCGAGCTCGCGGCCGAGGGTCTCGACCCGGGACTCGATGTCGGCGGTATCGCGGCCGGTGACGTGGACATGACCGCTGCGGGACACGACGTCCTCGACGTAGTGGAGGATGACGGCCGGCGCCATCGACCACGTCATCTCGTAGCCGGTGCCCGCATCCTCGTCGCCGAGCCGCTCCGACACCGGGGCGAAAGAATGGTCCTCGGCATACCTGTGGACGCGGGCGAAATCCGGGTATTCGCGGAGGACCCGGCGGGAACTTCGTCGCTCGAAAATCATCGGGGGGCCCTCACTTTACTCATCACCGACGCCCTCTCCTCCGCGGTCAGCCGATAGATCTCGAAGATTCTCCCACGCACCGCGGAATACAGCCGTGTCAGCATGACGTCTTTTGTCGGCTGATCCAGGGCGAACAATTCATGCGACCGCACCCAGGCGTCGATGACACCGATCTGCAAGGTGGCGAGCTCGCGCGCACCCTGGCCCATTCCCCGGCCATTCGTCCGGTCCAGATAATTGTTCAACGTCCGGGCCTGGTTCTGCGCGCCCTCATCCTTCATCGGCAACTTCTTCACCTGCTCGAGCAGCGAGGTGCGGTTGTCGCCCACGCCCTGCGCGGCGGCGTCCAGTGCCAGAGCCGACGTGACGAACGCCGAAGGGTTCCGGCGGGCTTCCTGCTGCACGAGCCATGTCGTCAGCTCGTTCGCGACTCGAGCGTTGTCGCCGACCGGCACCCCGCCGCTCAACCGGTCCAGGGACTGCCGAGCCAGCACCTGCTGCTGGTCCGGTGAGAGGCGGCCGATCTTGTCCTCGAGCTCCTGGTACGACAGCACCTTGAGCCGGCCGGTACCGGGATCCGCCATGTGGATGAGCTGATTCTCCGGATTGGCACCGACGATCTGCCGCTCGTTGGTGACCGGGTCCAGCCGATACCGGCCGCCACCGGTCCGCTTCACGTCATGATGCGGATCGCCCTGCGTCCGGGCCAGATACCGAACGATGTTCACGACCTTGGGCTTGGTTTTCGGGTCCTCGAGAAGAGCTGCCTGCACGTCGTGCCCGCGGGTGCCCGGATGAACTTCGAGAAGCGTGCGCCGGTACTTCTCAGGAACGTGGGCATCGGCTGTCGGATCGAGTTTCCTCTTGTTCCGGGTGTCGTATTGCCCCCGGCTGACCCGGTCCGGGGTGTTCTTACCCTCCTCGATCACGGCATGGGCGAGGTCGCGGACATAGCGCAGAATTTCCCGGGCGTCGTTGTCGTCCAGTTCGACACCGGCGATGACGAAGTCCTGGGGATTCAGCCACGCCTTGAACCGCACCGAACCGCGGCCCTCGACGGCGAGCCCGGTCAGCCGGTAGAACAGCCGCATCGCGGCCAGCACGCTGCGCACCACCAGCTTGGGAAGGCCGCGGCGGAGCATGAAGGCGAGCTTGGGCCGGATGCGCGCGACGGCCGCCTGCAGCCGCTGTTCCTTCGACGGTGGCTGCTTCCTGGGCTTGCTCCGGCGCTTGTCCCGCCAAGCCTGATACTTGGCCTTCGCCTTCTGGTAGCCGGCCTTGACCTTCCGCCCGGCCGCGGCCAGCGCCTTGCCCATCTTCGTCTTGGCGAACCGCGCGCCCAGCCGCTTGGCCCCGTTCCGAACAGCGCCCAGCGCCTTCTTGGCCCCCGTCTTCGCCCGCGCCAGCCCCTTACGCCCCCACGACGCGACCTTCTGCGTGCCGCGCTTCAAAGCGCCCGCAGCAGCCTTGGCCCCGCGCTTCGCCGCGGTGATGGCCCTTCCGGCGCCCTTGCGGGCCGCCGACGCCCCGCGCTTCAGCGCGGCCATGATCTTCTGGGCCAGGCCCTTCAGCTTCGAGGCGACGCCCTTGGCCGCCGACACCAGCCGCATCAGCAGGAAGTTGGTGATGAAGTCGAGCAGCGCCACCACGCCGGCGGCCACGGCCTGGGCGAACAGGCAGGCCGCCGTCACGCCGCCGGCCTTGACCGCCCGGAGGAAGGCCCAGAACTTCTGGAAGACGGCGATGATCTTGCTGATCGTGCCCCAGGCGGCGATCACGCCCTGGACGATCGTCATGATGGCGCCGGCCGCCGGGATGATCATCGAGACGACCTTCTCGATGACGATCGAGATGATCATCATGGGCAGGGCCTTGATGAGGGCCTGCCACGCCATCCGGGCGATCTTGCCCATCGAGAGGCAGCCCTTGACCAGGACGTTGAAGATCATTCTGCCCAGGCCGAGGATGGACTCGACCTTCTGGTTGAACCACTGCTTGACCGCGGCCTTCGTGGCCGTCCACAGGTATTCGCGGATACCTTGCTTGGCCGCCGTGCCGAGTTTGCCGAGCCAGCCGAGCGGGTCCGGCGCGATGTCCGCGACCAGCGCCGCGAATTGGCCGAGCAGCTTGATCGCGTTCTCCACGAAGGCGATCGCCTTCTCGACCGCCGCCCGGGCCAGCTCGATCGCGGCCAGCATGCCCTTCTCGAGCAGGTCGAGCAGCTTGGTCAAGCCGGCCGCGAGAGCGTCGAGCAGTTTCTGTACGCCCCGCTTGAGCTTGTCCGCGAGCTGGTTCACCTTCCTGATCGCGGCGTCCCGGCGGCCTTCGATGAACGTGCGGACCCTGTCCCGCAGCTCCGGGAACGCGGCGAGCAGCACCCCGCTGATCGCGATCAGCGCCGTGGCGACCGCCTTGATGAAGCCGACGATCGCCCGGCGCGCCGCCTCGATCAGCCCGGTGACGAACTTCTTGAAGCCGTCGATGATGCCCTTGATCGCCCGGCGCGCCAGGTCGAAGATGCCCTTGACCAGGCTGACCAGCGCGTTGAAGGCCGACTTGATCTTCGACTTGGCCCAGCTGAGCCAGCCGTCGTCGCCCTTCTTCTTGTTCTTCTCCTTCTGCGCCTCCGCCTCGGCCTTGCGCTTCTGCTCGCCGATGCTCTTGTCGTCGGTCTGCCGGCGCGTCTCGATCTCGCCGTCGGTGCCGGTCTTCTTCGCCGAGATCAGCTTGAGCTGCGCGGTGTGCTCGCCGTCGGCCTTCTTGCCGTTCTCGGTGAGCATCCGGTCCTGCTCGGTGCGCCACTGCGAGCGCTGCGCGGCCGCCACGTCGCTCAGCGACACCCGCTCGCCGGCCTGCTCGGCGCTGTTGGCCTGGATCTCCCGGTCGACGGCGGCGGCATTGTCGGTACGGGCGGCCGCCTCATCCGTACGCTGCGTCTCCTGCTCGGTCCTGATCGCCGTACGGCCCTGAGCGACCCCGGCCTGCACCTGCGGCCCCCGCTCCTGCTGCACCACGGCCGACACGGCTTGCGGCGGCGTGCTGCTGCTCCCCGCCGCGGGCCCGGCCGCCGCCGGTACCGCTCCCGCCGCTTTCCCGCCGGGCGCCGGTCCGGCCCCCGGGGCGGAGCCACGCAACGTCTCCGGCCGTACGTCGGGATAGATCCGGCGCTCGCCCAGGTCGGTGGCGGCATCCGTACGCCCGATCTGCTGCAGTGTGCCGGCCTGCACGGCAAGCCGGCGCCGCTGCTCGTCGGCGAGCGCGGGATCGGTGTCGCCGGACAGCGAGACGGCCGGCGCCGCGCCGACGGTCTGGTTCAGGGCCGGGTCGGTGGTCGGCACGGCGTCGACGGCGTTGTGCAGCCCCCGCACCTCGGCCTCGCTGAGGCTGTCCTGCCCGGTGTCGGCGAAGTGCGGCGGCGCCACCCGGTCGGTCGGCGGGGGTCCGGACGGCGCCGGCCGGCCCTCGGGCAGCTTCTGCTTGCCGAGCGTGTCCGGCGTGACCTCCTGCAGCGTGGACAGCGACGACGCGGCCGGCGGGGCCGATTCCGGGGTACCGTGCTGCGTCTGCGGCGCACCGACCGGCCGGTCCATGCTCGGCGGCGCGGCGGCCAGCTCGGTGCGTCGCTCACCGACCGACCGGTTCACCGACGCGTCGACGCCGGCGAGGGAATCCCGCATCTGCGTGGCCGGCAGCGCCCCGGCGGCGGCCAGCGCGCCCTCCGGCTCCTGCCCGGACAGGTCGGGCGTCCCGGCCGCCGACACCTCCTCCGCCTTGTCCACGGCGGGCGCGGGCGCGCCGCACGCGGCACCGCCGCCGTCGGCCTCGGCCGCCGGTTCGGGAGTCGACCCACAGGACCCGCCGCCGGCTTCGAGCGACGCATCCGCCGGCAGGGCATTCCCGGGTACGCCCTCAGCCGGCCCACCGCCGCCGGCCGCCACCTCCGGCGTACTGGAAGCAGCCGCCGTCTCCGGCGCGCCGGCGTCAGGAGCATCCACTGTGGTCCCGGGCTCCCGGTCGAGCGCATCGGGCGAGACCTGACCCGGTGCCTCCCCGACCTCGGCAGCCTCGGCGCGCTCACGTTCCCGGTCCCGCTCGGCGGCCTCGGCCACCGCCTTGACCGTGCCGGGCCCACCGGCCGGATCGTCGACGATCTCCGGCTCGGGCGGCGCCGGGAAGGACGGCGCGGCCGGCGGTGGCGGCGGCGACCCGCTGGACGGCAGCTCGATCGCGTCGGCGGCGGGCACGGCGGAGACGTCGAGGTCCCCCTTCGGCAGGTACGCCTGCGGCCCGGGCGGCTCAGCCCTCGGCCCCTCGGCCCCCGGCCCCTCGGCCCCGGTCGGCTCGGGGCCCGGGTCCGGATCCGGCACGTCGTCCTCGGCGAGCGGCTCGACCCCGAGCGGCCGCTCCCCCTCCGGGATCTCCTCGACGGTGGCACCGGCCGGCCGGTCCCGCAGACCGTGATGCGCCAACGGCCCCTGCGGATCCTCGGCGACGGCGTCGATCTGGCTCAGATCGACCAGGCCCGTACCGGCGGGCGCGGCACCGCCACCCCCACCCCCCGCGACAGGAGCCGGCCCGGCGCCCCCGGCCGGCCCGGCAGTCGTCCCCGGCGCGGCGGCCGCGGACCCGGCGGCGGGCGGCGTCTCGGGCCCTTCCTTCTTCTCGCCCTCCTTACCGCCCTTTCCCTCCTCGCCCTTCCCCTCCTCGCCCTTTCCCTCCTCGCCCTTCCCCTCCTCGCCCTTTCCCTCCTCGCCCTTCCCCTCCTCGCCCTTCCCCTCCTCGCCTTTCTCCTCCTCGGCCTTCTTGCCCTTGTCCTTCTTGTCCTTGTCCTTGTCCTTGTCCTTGTCGACCTTGTCCGGAGCTGCCTTCTCGGCGTCCTTCTCCTCGGACTCAGCGTCTCCAAGCTCTCCCTGTTCCTCGGGCGCCTTGTCTTCCTCGGGCGCCTTCCCGTCGTCGGGTGCCTGGGTCGGCACAGGCGCGGGCGTCGACGCTGTGTCGACCGCGCTCCCGTTCACCGCCTCCGCCGCGCCCTCCGCGCCCAGGTCCTGGACCCGCCGGTATTCGGCCGACGGCAGTCGCACCTCGAGCCGTTCCAGCACCGCCGTTTCGAGCTCCGGCGTCAGCCGCCCGAACTGCAACCGGATCCGCCCGGCCGCGTCCGACGGGTCTCCGCGCAGGCTCCGCAGCACGCCGGCCACGAGCCGGTCCACCAGCGTCGCGGGATCGAGGTGTTCGATGCGCAGCTGGGCCGGGTTGACGGAGGCGTACCGCATCCAGGCCGGCGCCCCGCCCACCGGACCCACGCCGGACGCCTCGGACGCCGAGTCTGCCGCCCGTTCGGCCTCCCGCTCCAGCGGCTCGGTCGGCCGGCTCACCGCCCCCGGCTCCCGGCCGGCCCGGGGCATGACGGCCGCGTCGGGCAGCTGGATGGTGTGCATGAGCTCGTGGACCAGCAGACGCCGGCCCTCCGCGGTGTCCGGCCGGTACGCCCCGACGGCGAAGAAGATGCCGGTGCCCACGGCCACCGCGTCGGCGCCGGTCAGCTCGGCCAGCGCGGCAGCGTCCCGGTCGGCGTGGATGCGTACCCGGCTGAAGTCGTGCCCGAGCCGCTCCTCGAGCTCGCGCCGTACGGACGGCTCGAGCGGCCGCCCGGCCGAGGCGACGATCTCGCGCAGCTCGGCCGGAGCCCGCTTGCGCCGGCGGCGGTCACGCCGGCGTTCGGTGGTCCCGCGCCGCAGCTGCGCCTTCGCCGGCGGCACCGCGGCGGGCCCGCTCACAGCGTCTCCCCGGCAGCGGTCCCCATGGCCGTTCCGGCAACGGTCCCGGCGGCGCTCCGGGCAGCGGCACCAGTGCCGGTCCCGGCAGCGGCGGCCGGGGCAGCCGCCGGAGCGGTGTCGGGGACGAGCGTCTCGTGCACCGAGCGGGCCAGCATCCGGCCGATGCGGCGCGGCGAGCCGGTCAGCGGCACCGGCGGCCGGGTCACCGTGTCGCGGCGGGCGTCCACGGCCGGCAGCCCGTGCTCGGTGAGCAGGCGGGAGAGCTCACGGGTGAACGCCTCGGCCACCCGGGCGCGGTCGGCCGGGCGTACGCCGTCCAGCAGAAGAGCGTCGATCTCCACCAGCACCCGCTCGGTCAGCGCCATCCGGCCACCTCCGCCGAGGTGACCGAGCGTTCGAGCTTGAGATATTCCGTACGGGTGGCCGCCAGCACGTGCCGCATCTGCAGCGTCGCGCCCTCGTCGGCGGCGAGGAAGGCGGCCGACAGCGCGATGTTGCGGATGCTGCCGCCGCTGACCGTCAGCTGGGCCAGCCGTTCCGGGTCGAGGCCCTCGGCCGGCGCCCGGGCGGGGATGACCCGGCGCCAGATCTCGGCCCGCTCGGGCGCGTCCGGGAACGGGAAGTCGACCACGAACCGCAGCCGGCGCAGGAACGCGGAGTCCATCGACTTCTTCATGTTGCTGGTCAGGATCGCGAGCCCGCGGTACGCCTCCATCCGCATCAGCAGGTAGCTGACCTCGATGTTGGCGTACCGGTCGTGGCTGTCCTTGACCTCGCTGCGCTTGCCGAACAGCGCGTCGGCCTCGTCGAACAGCAGCACCGCGCCGCCCCGCTCGGCCGCGTCGAACACGCGGCGCAGGTTCTTCTCGGTCTCCCCGATGTACTTGTTCACCACCTGGGACAGGTCGATGACGAACAGGTCCAGCCCGAGGTCGTGGGCGAGCACCTCCGCGGCGAGCGTCTTGCCGGTGCCGCTGCCACCGGCGAACAGCGCGGTGACGCCGAGGCCGCGGCGGAGCACGTCCTCGAAGCCCCAGTCGTCGTGCACGGTCGACCGGCGGCGTACGTGCGCCACGATCTCGTTGAGCACGGCCCGTTGCGGGGCGGGAAGCACGAGGTCGTCCCAGCCGGCCCGGGGCGTGATCCGGCGGCCGAGGTCGTCCAGCGCCATCCGGGCGTGGTCGAGCCCGGCCTGCCACGCGAGGTCGTACCCGGCCGGTGCGCCGGACGCGGCTCGGCGGCGGGCGTCCGAGGCGGCGGCGCGGATCACGTGGCCGGGCAGCGTGAACTGTGCGACCAGGCGGCTCAGGTCGCCGTCGCCCACCGGGACCACGCCGTCGAGGGCGGCCGCCCACAGCTCGCGCTGTTCGTCGGGGCGGGGCGTGGCGACGGCGATCCGTTCGCCCACGCGGTCGTCGGCGGTCACCTCGGCGGCGGACAACGCCACCGGCGCGGCCAGCGAGCGGCAGAAGGCGGCGGCCACCTCGCGGCGTTCCGGGCCGGCGTCGTCCACCTCGACCAGGAGCGCGCCGGGCAACAGGATCGCCTCGCGGTCCCACAGGCGGGCCAGCGCCTCGCGCTCCACGGCATCGGTGGGCAGATCGGCGGCGCGGGCGGCGTACGCGCGTACCCCTGCCTCCCCGGCCGCGGCGGCCGCGACCTCCCGGCGGGTCTGACCGTCCGCACCGGCCAGCGTGGCCCGTCCCGTACCCGTGGTCCACGCGCCGGCCAGCGCGGTCGCCACGGCGTGCTGGGTGCCGGGCAGCGCAGGTGCGGCCGGCAGCGGGGTGACGAGGCCGTGCAGCCGGACGTCGAGGTACGGCACCCCCGCCAGCAGGTGCAGGATGCGCTCGTCGATGCGCAGCCGGGCGGTGGTGACCGGGCTGTCCGGCTCGAGCTCCACGAGGTGCCAGCGGCGCAGCGGGGAGACCGGCGCCAGCGCGCTCCAGTGCGGCCCGGCCAGCGTGGCCAGGGCGAGCGAGAACGTCGGGTACGGGCGCCCGCCGGCCGTCCGGCACACCTCGGCGCAGCCCGGGTCGACCTCCACGCCGGCCGTCAGGACCAGCACGTCGCGCTCGAACGGGGTGAGCCCGAAGCAGGAGGAGACCATGTCGAGCGCGCTGCCGCCGGGTGCCTCGGGGGTCTCGTCGCGGCGGCCGCCGACGCGGGCGAGCACGCGCGTGACCGCCGCGGTCAGCGCCTCCTGATGCACGTCGCCGGCCATGGCTCAGGACACTTCCGGCAGCGTCTCGGCCGGCCCGGTGACCTGGCCGGAGGCGTTGCGCGCGATCGGGCTCTGCGCGCCGTCGACCTGCACGCGGATCAGGTACGTCCCGGCTGCCATCGGCCCGAGCGGTACCGTCACCTGCTCCGGCGGCCGCGCGCCGGGCAGCGGGAACGGCGCGTCGAACTGGTACGCCCGCGGCGCCCGCCCGTCCGGCGGCTCGAGCTCGTCCAGCAGGAGCTGCACGCGTTGCTCCGCACCGACCGGAAGGTCGAGCGTGATGCGCAGCTCGCCGGCACCGGCCGCGGTGCCCGTCACCCGGGCCACGCGGACGAACGGCACCACGTTGGACTGCAGCACCTTGGCGAGGGTGATCCCGGTGTCCACCGCCACGCTCTGCAGCACGCGCAGCGGATGGACGCCGGCCGGCAGGTCGTCGGGCGGCCGGACCAGCATTCGCGTGTCGGTCACCCGTGCCGCGGGCACCTCGACGTCGGCCGTGCCGAGCCGGGCGAACACGGCGTCGGCGGCCAGGGAACTGCCCTCGATGACGAGGTCGTTCTCGCGCGGTGCCGGCCCCTCGACCGGGGTCGCCTCCGGGGTGGCGCGGGGCCGGGACAGGACCCGGTCGATCACCGGGCGGCCGCCGGGCAGGGCGGTGACCGTACGGCGCTCCACGGGTTTCCCG
Source organism: Nucisporomicrobium flavum (assembly GCF_016464385.1). Lineage (GTDB taxonomy): Bacteria > Actinomycetota > Actinomycetes > Mycobacteriales > Micromonosporaceae > Actinoplanes > Actinoplanes flavus_A. The sequence goes on from NZ_JADMLH010000006.1 coordinate 281,944, forward strand.
GGTGGCGCGCCGGTGCGTCCCTCGATGAACACCAGCGACGCCTGGTAGCAGGCCGACAGCGCGTACGGCGTCTGCGACAGCATCGTCCAGAGCTTGTACTGGTCGTCGATGTCCAGGGTGGACGGCGTGAAGCGGACCCGGTCGGGTGCGGCGGCCAGGTCGCTGCCGCGCAGGAACGCCTGGGCGGCCGCGTCCTCGATGTCGGCGCGGGCCAGCACCGGCTGGACGTACAGGGCGCGGATCACGGCGCCGAGCAGCTTCTGCGGCATCAGGTCGGTCTCGTCGCCGTAGCAGCTGATCAGGTAGTGCAGGTCGAGCGCGGCCCGGGGCCGGGTGATCAGGGTGCCGTCGGCCGTACGGGTGGGCGCGTCCCGGTTGCGCTGGGCCGGGTTCGGCGTGACCTGGTAGCAGAACACGCTGATGGTCGGGTCGGTCGGTGGCTCGGTGAACGGCTTGCGGGCGGTCACGTCGACGGCGGGAGTGATCTCCGGCAGCAGGTTGTTGGCCAGGAACCGGCGCAGCGCCTCGGTGACGGTCGCGATGGCGAGGGCGTTGCTCATCGCACTCCCCCCTCGCCGAGGTACTTGTCGAGCGTCAGGTCGGGCGTACGGCGCTGGGCCCGCTCCGGCCTGCTGTCCGGTGCGGGCGGTGCGGAGACCTCGATGCGGCCGATGTGGACGCGTACGGTGCGCCCGGCCGGCTCGGCGCGGCGCGTGCGGCCGTCGGGTGCCACCGCGAACGCCGGCGAACCGGGTGTCGCCGGCGGTGTCACCGGGGCGACCCGGGGTTCGGACGGCGCGACCAGCTGCGGGGCGGGGGCGACGAGCGCCGCGGCCGGGACCGGGATCGATGGCGTCTCGATGCGCGGCGCGGCGGGCGGCGGAAGCATCGGCGCGTGGACGACGGCTCGTGGCGTCAGCACGGGCGCCGCCGGCTCGCCCGTGGCGGTCGTCGTGGCCACCGCCGGAGCCGGGCCGGATTCCGGTAGGGGCGCGGCGAAGCGGGTGTTCGGCACCGGCGGCGCCGGCTGGGACGGCCGGCCCGGTGGCGGCGGCGCGACGGGAGCCGATGGCGGCGCGACGACGGCCGGCGGCGTGGCGGCCGGCCGCTCGACGGAGATCTCCTCCAGGCCGGTGGCCCGGGAGCGCTCGAACAGCGTCGGCACCCGCGGCCGGGCCCGGGTCACCGTGCCGGGCTCGTCCAGCGGACGCCGGCGGGCGAGCAAGCGGTCGAAGAAGTCAGTCATGTCCGGCCAGCTCCAGGTAGTAGCGGCGGCGCAGGGGGCTCAGGGCGAAGACCTCCGCCTCGGTCCAGCCGTACGTGCGGGCGAGCAGGTGCACGTCGAGCAGCAGGCCCCGGGCCCAGGTGTCCAGCTCGGCCCAGAGCACCGCCCCGATGTCCAGCGCGGCCGCGGTCCGGTGGCCACACATCGCGCAGGCGACCGCGAGCGTGATGTCGGCCCGCGGGTCGGCGGCGGCGCAGGCCTCGGCGACCAACCGGCGCACCTCGGCCGGGAGCTGGTCGGCGCGGGCCGGCCGCTGCCGCCGGGTCGCCTCGACGACGCACGCGGCCAGCAGCACCTGCCGGGCCCGGTCGGGCGGTGCGGCGGCCGCGGCGAGCAGGTCGCCGGCGGTCGGCGGGCGGACCAGCACGCTCCAGTCGCCCGAGGTGACCCGCCGCTCGCCGGCCGGTCCGGCCGGGGCGGGCACCGCGGCCAAGTCGAAGGCGAACTCGAGCTCCTCGTCGCACCCGGCGCAGGTGGCCCGCAGCGGGACCGCGTCGCCGAACAGCCGGCGGCGCAGCGCGAGCAGGTCGGCGTCACGCTCGCCGACCGGCGTCGCGAGGAGCCGGTCGGCCGGCTCGCCGGGCCGGGCCAGCGAGTGCAGCACCACGGCCCGCCGGCTCTCGTCGGCGCTCAGGCCGAGCTCCCAGCCGGCCAGCAGCTCCGGAACGCTGGACACCATCGCCGGCCCTCCCGTCACGGCAGCGCGAGGATCTGCTCCTCGGGCTCCGGGGTCTCGGTGTCGCGCTCCCAGCCCTCGTTCTCCAGCTTCAGCGTCTGGATGGCGACGGCGTTGGCGTTCGCGTCGAGCTCGCCGACGATCTGGTACTCGCTCACCCAGGCGCGGTAGACCTTGAACGCGACCGCCGGTTGCCCGGACTCGTTGAGCACCTGGATCACCAGGTCGCGCCGGAAGTCCCGGAGGGAGGACTCGCCGCCGAGGCCCTGACCGATGAGCCACACCTTGTTCGCCCAGTCGTCGAACTCCGTGTCGTGGGTCAGCCCGCGTTCCAGCGTGATCGCCTCGAACTCGGTGCGCCCGGCCGACTTGCGGATGCCGTTCGCGTCGCCGCCGAAGCGGTGCTTGACGACCTCGGTGGTCCGCTTCAGCGGGCTGATCTTGCTGATCCCGGCCACCACCCGGCCGTTGAAAAGGACCCGGAACTTGAAGTTCTTGTACGGGTCGAAGCGATTCGAATTCACCGTGAACTCGGCCATGCGGATTTCCCCTACACCTCGATCTGACCGGCCATCTGCTCGAGCTTGACGATGACGAACTCGGCCGGCTTGAGCGGCGCGAATCCGACCAGGATGTTGACGACGCCGCGGTTGATGTCGTCCTGGGTCGTCGTGTCCTTGTCGCATTTCACGAAGTACGCGTCGCGGGCCGAGGTGCCCTGGAACGCGCCCTGGTTGAAAAGCGTCCGCAGGAATGCCCCGACGTTGAGCCGGATCTGCGCCCACAGGTTCTCGTCGTTGGGCTCGAAGACCACCCACTTGGTGCCGCGGTAGAGGCTCTCCTCGATCATCAGCGCGAGCCGGCGCACCGGCAGGTACTTCCACTGCGACCCCTCGGCGTCGGCGCCGTCCAGGGTGCGGGCGCCCCAGATCACCGGGCCGATGATCGGGAAGGCCCGCAGGCAATTCACCGCGAGCGGGTTGAGCAGGCCGTTCTCCGGGTCGGTGAGCGGCGTGGACAGCGCCCGTACGCCGGAGAGCACCGCGTCGGTCCCGGCCGGCGCCTTCCACACCCCGCGCGCGCTGTCGGTGGCGGCCAGCACGCCGGCGACGGCCCCGGACGGCGGGAACTCGCGCAGCTGACCGGCGAGCGGGTCGAACATCCGGATGCGCGGGAAGTACAGGGCCGCGTAGCTGCTGCGTACCGAGTCGATGTCGGCGAGGCCGGCGCGGGCGGCGTCGAGTGACGTCCAGCCTTTCGGCGGGTCCACGATCAGGACCATCCGCTTGTCCCTGCACAGGCCGACGGCCTGGCTCAGCACGCCGATCATGTCGTCGACGGCCAGGTCGGCGACCTCGGGCAGGCACAGCAGGTTGACGTCGTCCACGTCGAGCAGCGCGTAGATGCCGCTCTTGGCGTCCTGACTGCCGATGAAGTCGGCCGCGGTGGGCGCGGCGCCGTCGCTGCCCCCGGTGAGCGGCGCGGCCGGCGCGTTCACCGCGCCGCCCTCGAGCTTGAGGTCGCCGGCGTCCGGCCCGGTGAAGCGGATGACCGCGCCCGGCTCGCCAGCCAGCACCTGCAGCCGTTGCCCGACCGCGTTGACCCGGGCGCCGGACAGCGCCCGCGAGCCCGGGGCGACCCGGCGTAGCTTGCGCTCGAGGAGCAGGGCCAGCTCGCCGACCCGCGCCGGACGGGAGCCGTCGTGGGCCGGGTCGTACAGATCGATCTCCCAGTCCTTGCCGCCGCCCTGCACGGAGACCTTGAACTTCTTGCCCGTCACATCGGGCAGCGGATCGGCGAACGGGTCCGAGACCGTCCCCGACGCCGCCGGTACGCCGGCCGCGTCGTCCGCGACGTCGAGCCGGACCAGCGCGGAGGACGGGTTGACCACCTTCTCCGCGAACCGGGGGCTGTCCTTGTCCAGGGAGAGGCCGGTGAACGTCTCGCCGGGGCCGCCGCCGGGCGCGGAGATCCGCAGCCCGAACGTGTCGTCCGGGGACGCCGCGTCGGGGTCGACGGACACCTGGATGCCCCGGCCGAACTCGCCGGGCTCCCGGGCCGACACGGTCAGCAGGGGCCCGCCACCGCCGGAGAGCGGCGCACCGGCCGGTGACCCGCCGCTGACCAGGCGCACCACGATGGCGGTACTGCCGCCGTTGAGGAAGAACTGCTGGACGCTGTAACTCAGCACGCTGCCGGCCGACAGACCGCCGAAACGGCGCTCGTAGTCGGCGAAGCTGGTCAGCGTCACGGGTTCGCCGAGCGGGCCCCGCGGGGTGAACCCGGCGAACGCCGTCACCGACGTCGAGACGGCGGTGATGGTCCGCACGGCACTGGGCGATTCTTCGATGTAGACGCCGGGATAGGTCGGAGTGACGGGCATGCCGCCTCCATTCTTTTCGCCGAAACGAAGGCCCGCAGCCGAAAAGGCGAGCGCCTCGTGAACGGGTGCGGCACAGCAACCAATTGCGGCAGGATCACGTCCGCACAGAAGGGGTGGCGAACACCTGCGGCCGAAAAGTCTGACGGCGGGGAACAGATCCCTCCGTCGAGCTTCCAAGGCTCCCGAAATGATCGCGCAGTGTCAACGCCGCATCACGGTCGGAAATCGGACTGTACTCAATAGAGGGTCACTCGACACCGCGGAGGCATCGATTCTCACCGCTCCGCGCTCCGGCAGCAGATTCCCCATCCGGGTCAGAAAAGCGGCGATCGTGACGACCCCGCGGCCGAGGGTAGGCAGGTGGGCGCTCTCATCGGGCCCGTGCGCCCGGTCCCCCGGAAGGGCGAACCCGAGCAGTGCTGTCCCGATGCCGAGCTTGTCCCGCAGGAGGGAGACGGCCGGGATGGTGCCGCCGGAGCGCAGCAGCAGTGGCGGTACGCCGAAGCCGCATCGGTAGGCGGCGACGCCGGCGGTCACGGCCTCCGATCGCCGGTCGAGCTGTACCGGTGAGGCGGCATGGACCAGGCGGAGCTCGCAACGGACGGTCGGTGGCGTGCGGCGAGCCAGGTGGCGGGCCACGGCGGCGGCCGTCCACGCCGGATCCTGGCCCGCACCGAGCCGCATCCCGATCCTCGCCGTGGCGTACGCCGGGATGATGCTCTTGGATCCGGGGCCCTGGTGCCCCGCGGTCAGGCCGTTCACGGTGAGCGCGGGCCACACGGTTGTGCGTTCGTAGAGGGTCGTGCCGGGGACCCCCCAGCCGCGCCGCACACCGGCGTCGCGCAGGAGGGTGCGGTCGTCGGGGCCGGAACGGCGCATCCGGGCCCGTTCCGCCGGGTCCGGCCGCCGTACGCCGCGATAGAAGCCCGGAACCCGGACCCGGCCGTCGTCGTCGTGCAGGGATGCGATCAGGTCGCACAGCACCTGTGCCGGGTTGTGCACCGCGCCGCCGTACGCGCCGGCATGCAGATCGTGGGCCGGGCCCCGTATCCGAAGCTCCAACGCGACCGAGCCGCGCAGCGAGTACGTGAGCGCCGGCCGTCCGGGACCCCGCATCCGGGTATCGGAGGCGACCGCGACGTCGGCGGCGAACTCGGCCCGGTACCGCTCCAGCACGCCGGGCAGGCTCGGACTGCCGATCTCCTCCTCCCCCTCGTAGAGGCACACCACGTTGACCGGCAGCCGGCCGTGCCGGCGCAACAGGTCCTCGATCGCGGCGACGTGGGTCAGGAGCTGTCCCTTGTCGTCGCTCGTGCCCCGGCCGTACAGCCGATCGCCGCGCAGGGTGGGCACGAACGGCGGCGACCGCCAGACCGTGCCGGGACCCGCGGGTTGTACGTCGTAGTGCCCGTAGAGCAGCACCGTGGGACGGCCGCGGGCGTGGCGCCACGAGCCCACCACGACGGGATGGCACGGGGTCGCGAGCAACCGCACGTACTCGAGGCCGGCGCGGCGCAACCGGGCCGCCAGCCAGCGGGCTGCCGCGCGGATGTCGGCGGCATGGCCGGGCTCCCCGCTCACACTCGGGACGGCCGCGAAGGCCCGCAGATCCCGGACGAAGCCGGCCGCCGGGAGCGCCGGGCTCACGGGCCGATGCGGACGACGGCGAGCCACCCACGCCCGCTGCCGCTCAGCGGCAGCAGCCGGCCGCCGCTGAGCCGGTGCCGCTCCCACCCGACCGTGCCGGCGCCCTTGTTGCCGCCCACCACGTCGATCTCGTCAGTCCCCACGCGCACGACAACGTCGCAGTGCAGCGGATGCGCCGCGGGCGGTACGGACATCGCGGCCAGTGCGGCGTACGACAGCGGCCGGCCGCTGCGCCAGTTGCACACCAGGTCCCCGGCCCGGGGTGTCACCTGGGTGACCGGGAAGGCCTGGATCGGGCGGTCCGGGCGGTGGACGGCGTTGCGGATCGCGTCGTGGACGTAGACCAGGTGCGCCCGCGAGTAGCGGAACGCGCTGCCGGCACCGGCCGCGCGGAGCACGTACGAGATGAACGCGGCACTCCACGCGGTCTGCCACACCGCCACGCCGGTGAGGGCGGTCCCGGGCGTCGCCCGCCAGTATCCGGCCAGCCGGGACTGCGCGGCCGGCTCCCACTCCATCCGGGTGCCGTGGCCCCACCACGCGCGCTCGTCGAAGGCGATCCGGCGGGCGTCGGCCCGCACGGTCGCCCACAGCAGGGGCCGGACGACACCGCGCCGGATCCTCACCCATTCGTCGCGGAGCCGCGCGAACCCCGGCTCGCCACCCATCAACCGGCGGCCCCGGCGTTCCGGGTGCCGGCCGGAGAAGACGAGATCGGTGAGCCGGTTCTCGTCACGCACCCCGGACGCCACCGACCGGGCGACGCGGGCCGCCTCGTCCGTGGCGGGCACGGCGCGCAGCAGCGGATCCATGGTTGCCGACGAGGATGTTCCGGACGCCGGGCCGAACCAGGTCTGCAGGAGCGACGAGAGCATGACCTGCTCCCCCTACTCCGCAGCCGTACGCCGGGTGTGCGCCTGGGACCGGCGGGGATCCCACGGCAGCGCGGCGGGCCGGCGCTGCCGGGCGCCGGTCAGTCCCAGTGCCTCCGCACTGGTCACCCACTCCTCGGCGTACTCGGCCACCCGCAGCAGCAACGCCTCGAACTGGGCGCGGTTGCTCTGCAGCACGTACGGCTCGGCGACCCACCGCAGCAACTCCCGGCCGGACACGGCGAGCCGCTGCCGGAGCGAGGTGGACAGCGGTTCCCGGAAGTACCGGGTCAGCACCTCCTCGACCACGTCCCAGGCGTTGTCCGCGCCGAACTGTTCGCGGATGTCCGCGGCGCCGAGCAGCGTCATCGCCTCCTCGAGCAGGGCCATGACCTCCACGCGCAGCACGTTGATGTGGCCGTACGAGGCGAACTTGAGGTTGTTGCGCAGGTCCAGGCCGGACCGGCGGACAACCGCGATACTGCCGAAGCTCGGGTCGTACGCGCGCTCGCGGATGACGTCGGAGACCCGCTTGTCGCGCCAGAACGCCGCCACCTCGGCGGCGAACGCCGTGAAGTGGGGATGGAAGTCGCGGTTCGGCCGCCCGCCCGCCGGTGCGGGCACCGTGCCGTAGCCGAAGGCCCGCTGGTACGCGGCGGCACGGTCCTGGCGGGTGTACCGCAGGACCCGTCGCCGGTCGAAGCGGTAGAGGGCGTACGCGCCCGGGCCGTCCGACAGGCGCAGCGTGCCGGCCCGGAACAGTTCCTCCAGCTTGCGGACGACCCGGAAGACACCGAGCCGTTCGTGCTGGTAGATGTAGTACAGGTCGGCGATGGCCAGGATCCGCTCCGAGGCCACCGACTCGTCGTACTCCTCGACCTTGCCGGGCAGGCGCGTGTCGGCCAGGTCGGCCGCCGCCGCATCGCCCAGCCCGACGAGGGCGGCCAGCCCGTTGTCCTTGGGCGGGCCGCCGTTGCCGCCGGCGCCGAGCAGGTCGACGAGCCGTCGATCGATGTCGTCCGCCAGACCCGGCTCACCGCTCAGCCGGCTGCCGAGCAGATCGACCAGCCGTTGGCGCAATTCCGCGGCCTGGTCCTGGAGCCGCTGGCTGTCCCGCACGGTGGCCATGTCACTCATCCTCCCCGTCCGACCGGGTCTGTGGGAGCGTGCCGTTCACGTCCAGCTCGGCCTTCCGGCCGTCCGGGTGGGTGACGACGATCTTGTCGATGCCGGTGCCGTGGAAGTCCCCGACCACGAGCTCGAGCATCGCGTCACCCAGCACCACGATCTGCGCCGGGCTGAGGACCTGGTCCTTGACCACGACGGCGACGTGGACGCTGGGGTCGAAGCCCGAGCCGTACAGCGTGGCGTACAGGCAGGTGTTCGGTCCGGCCGCGTCACCATCGGCCACGTAGGCGGACTTGCCCAGGCGCGCGCTTGTCAGCGTCAGCGGCCGGCGATCCTCCCTGAGCCGTAGCTCGGCCACGGCGCCCGTGGAATTGTGGACCTTGACCACGGCGATGTCCTCGGTAGGACCGCTGGCGACGATGAGCTGCCCTTCGTCGATCACGATCGGCCTGCTCGCCGCGTACACCGTGCCGTACACGCTGGTCAGATCGACCGACGTGTCGGCGTCGAAGCCGGCGCCGTACACGCGCAGCCACGAGCCGCTCGGGGATGCCTGTACACCGGCGGCCATCGGGTCATCGACGAAACGGCCAGCGTCGACCGCGTCAACGGCCAGCGGTCGACCGGCCGGCGGTCGACCGGCCGGCGGTCGACCGGCCGCGGGTCCCCCGATCGCGACCGTGCTGCGGGCGGCGCCCCGCGACCGCGACCGGCCGGAGCGGCGCGACGAGGATGTCGACCGGCCGCCACTCGCTGACATCGTGGAGGCGGAGGGCGGGGGTGGGGGCGAGGCGGCGGCGACGGCTGCCTGCCTCGGCTGTTGCAGCCTCCGCGCGAGCATCGTCACCGTGTCGATTCGGCGCAGCAGCGACTGGAGAGCGTCGCGCACCGGTTGACTGTCGAGCCCGGTCAGCCGAGGGGCGCCGGGACCCGGAGCGACCGCCTGCATCACGGTGCGGATCGTGCCGGTCAGCTCGCCGGTCTCGCTGACGAAGGAGTCGATGCCGTCGCGCCCGCCGTGGCGCAGACGGTCGAAGCCGCGCTGGGCGACGTCCTCCGTCCAGGCGAGAACGGCGCCGAGGCTGGGCACGCTCCGACGGTTCCCGGTCGTGGCGTAGATGCCGGACGTGGGGATCGGCGGCGGGAGGAAGCGTTCGTTCTCCTCCACCTCGGCGCGGTCGAGGGCTTGCCGCACCTCCTCGACGGACTGCCCGACGACCGCGAGCGCGCGCTCGATCTGCACCAGCTGGGTCCCGAGGAACGGCTGACCCGTCAGCGGGTCCAGGTACCGCCGGTCGGCCACCCAGCCCAGGCACAGCGACGACACCGTACCCACGATGGCGACGAAGCTGGTGTACGTACGCTCGTCGTCGAGGCTCGACACCTCGGTCCGGTGCATGCCGAACACGTCCGCGAGCCGTTTCAGGAGACCGTCGAGGGAATCGAGTGCCACCGGCACGGCCTGGTCCCGGACGGCGTCCTCCCCCGCGAGCTCGGCCAGCAGCCGGTCGACGCGGACCACCGTCGGCCCGCCCGGCCGGCTCATCTCCTCGACGGCGGCGTCCACCACGGTGTGCACGAGCGACCGTACGTCCCGGACGGCGTCCGGGTCCGGGGTCAGCGCCAGCGGTACGAGCGCGTCCAGGTTCTCGAAGATCTCGGTACGCGCGAGCTGCGCCCGCTTCACGATGCTCGCCTGCGCACCGGTGAGCACGGCGCCCTGCTTGAGCATCAGGGCCCCGGCGGTGGTGGGACGCCGGTAGCGCACCACCTTCCGGCCGCCGTCCTCCTCGACGACGAACGCGCGGTCCAGGAGCGTCCGGAACTCCTCGGGGTTCTCGGGGCGTGCGCCCAGCAGCGACTCGATCGCCGTGTCCACCACGTCGGCACCGCTCCGGGACGCGGCGGAAACCTTGCCGGAGCCGTCCTGATTACGGGCGAGGAACGACGCCGCGTCGACGATCGTCTGTTTCACATTCGTCACGGTAAGCACCTCCACGTGCTGTTGCCGTCGGCCGACTGGCGGCGGTCCGATCCACCGGATGAGGCGGATGCGGCGGAGACAAGGGATGCGGTCGGCTCCTCGGAACCGGCTGGTGCGGGCGGCGGCTCCGCCGGCCCGGCTGCCTGGCACCAGGCGGCCAGCAGAGCGGTCTGCACGGCGGCGAACGGCGGCCCGCACGCCTCGACGCCGAGCCGCATCGTGGCCAGCCAGCCCTGCCACTCGCGGCCACGGGCGCGGGACAGTCGCCCCAGTTCGTCGTAGGTCTCGTACGGCAGCAGACCGGTCCAGGCACCCTCCGCCAGCCGGTGCACGCGTTCCTGGCACGCGGCCAACCGGCGCAGCGTGCCGACCGGGTCGTGGTGCACCCGGAGGGCGTCGCGCCCGGCGCGTGCCTCGGCGCAGGCCTCCGCCACCCACCCGGCCCGGTCCTCGACCGCGGCGGCGACCCGGTCGAGGATCAGGTCGTCGGCGTCCGCCGGCCGGTCCTCCACGGCGGTCAGCCGCAGCGCGTCCACGGCCCCGGCGAGGCTCCCCAGCCGGGCGGTCAGCTCATCGAGTGCGCTCTGCAGTCCCACGGCTCACCTCCTGGCCAGTTCGCGATAGAAGGCGTCGGTGATCCGGTCCGGCGGGGCGAGCCGACGGTCCAGCGCCGAGCGCGCCGCCCCGATCAGGTACCGCTCGGGCACCACGCCCGGGTCGGTGCCGGCCGCCAGCCGTTCGGCGGCCTCACACACCATGGCCTGGTCCTTGCGGGCGAAGCGCAGCACCGAGGCCAGTGCCCGGTCACCCAGGCTCGGGTACGGGGTGAAGCACATCGTCTCGACCACGACCGGCATCAGGGCGGCGTACGTGTCGAGCACCGGCACAGGGATGTCGGTGGGCAGACCCGGCGGGTACAGCCGCTGCCAGAGCTCGCCGTAGCGGTCCGCCTCCGCGGCGAACCCCATGCGGCGCAGCAACTCCAGGCTCAGGCCCGGGCGGAGGTACGGGGTGGGATGCGGACCCGCCGCCTGGTACTCCAGGACGGTGGGTACACCGCGACCCACCACGTCGATCAGCGAGGCGACCACGGCGGGACCGCCCAGCAGCAGGGCGCTGAGGTCGGCGAACGTCTCCCGGTGCCAGCGCAGCCATACCCGCGTCACCGCCGGCGGTGCGCCGGCCGCCTCGAGCCGGCGGCGCAGCGCGTGCGGAACCGTCTGTGCCAGGCCGAGGTCGTTCTGCAGGTTGTGACTGACCTCGTGCAGGATGGCACCGAGCGTCCACGGGTTGACCAGCCGGTGGTACGGCAACTGGATCAGCGGGAACGGGTTGAGCCGGCGGCCGAGGCGCCGCAAGGGGATGTCCCGCCGGAAGGTGGCCGGCGAGAACCCGGTCCGCATGTACGAGAACGGCGCCGGTGCCGGGATCGACCGTGCCGTGCCGAGGTTGACGAACGCGGTCTGGTAGCAGTCGAGCGCGATGCGATCACAGCTCAGCAGCCGATCCGCCATGCGCGACTGCCGCTGGCCGAACAGCTCGAAGTAGAAGTCCCACACCCGCTCGACCGCCCGCACCCAGGTGTGCGCGCGCTCCTTGTGCCGCAGCACCCGGTGCAGACCCGCCGTGCCGGGCTGCCGCGTCACCGCGTCGATCTCGGCGATGGTCGCGTCGGTCTCCCGCGTCAGGGTGTCCCGGAGCTGGGCCATCAGCCTGTTCACCGCCTGCAGATGCCCGGAGGTGGGTGCCGCGGCGTCCCGCCCGAACTCCCCGTCCACGAACGGCCGCAGAGCCGCCAGGTGGCGTTCCACGTTGATGCCCTGCGTGTGCAACCAGCGGTTCACAGCGGCCGGTGACCGCGGAGCCGGCGGCGCCATGGGCGCCCGCATGACGGTGGTCATGGCTTCAGAAGCGCAGGGACGGCTGACGCCCGCCCGTGTGACGCCCGGCCCGCATCGGGGCGGCCTGTCGCCGGGTTGCCGGCGTGCGTCGCTGCGGCGGCATCCGCCGCGGCTGCAGCGTCGCCCTGGCCGAGCCGACCGGCCGGCGGTACCCGCCCGCGCCCGGCATGACGGCCCGAGCTGCGGGCATCGAGCGCCGGGCGGCCACAACGGTGCCGCGGGCGTGGTTGCCGAGGGCGCGCTGCGTGACGCGCGGCTGGCCCAGCACCCGGTACGTCTGCCGCGCCATGACACGTGCCGCCTGCCTCGGCGTCACCTGCCGGCCGGTAGCCGCCTGCCGGACGAGCTTGCGGGCGGTGCCCCGCACGACGGTGGGTACGACGCGAATGGCCGGACGGGTGGACGATCGGCGCCACAGCACGCGTACCAGGACGGCGGAGCCGCGGACGAGGCTGGCCAGGACGCGTTCCAGTTCAGCCCGTTCGCGGGCCGACAGCGTCGAGAGGGTCGCCGCGCCGATCATGGCCTCCGCCTCGGCCTCCGTGGCGGCGCGGGCGGCCACCGCCGCCATCATCTCGGCGAGAGCCTGCTGCGGAGTGAGCGCGGCCATCTCCTCGGCCTCGTCTTCGAACTCACCCTCCAGTTCGAACTCGTCCTCCAGCTCGTCCTCGAACTCGAACTCCCCCTCACGCAACAGCTGGGTGGCGCCGCGGGCGAGGATCCCACCGAGCGGGCCGCCGACGGCCGTACCGACCAGGGGTGCGGCGATCCGGGCGGCCTGGCGGAGGACCGGCGCGGCGCGGCGCAGCCAGCCCCGGGCTCGGCGGAGGAACTCCTCGGCTTCGTCCTCGGACTCGTACTCATCCTCGAACTCCGCCGAGCCACCGCGGGGTGCGCCGGCGACCTCCTCGCCCTCGTCCTCGAACTCCAGCTCTTCCTCGAACTCGCCCTCGAACTCCATCTCGTCCTCGGACTCGCCCTGACCCGGACCGAGGAGGCCACCGCCGCGTGCGACGGTGCCGAGGAACTCCTCGCCCTCGTCCTCGAATTCCAGCTCTTCCTCGAACTCGCCCTCGGTGAGCGCGCGCTGGCCAGTAGCCATGGCAGGACCTCCTGTCGCACCGACTAGTTCAGCCGCCATCGCACCGCCGCGCGGTCAGTGCCCGGTAGTCGCGCCTTCACGGGACCCACGAACGTGCGTCGCATCCTCCGGTGTCACCGGATCGGACGACACCGCGCCGCGGGGAGCGGGCGAGGGTGGCCCTCCCACGGCGGTGAGCAGGCCGGCGACCATCGCCGCCCGCGAGTTGACGTTGAGCTTGGCGAAGATCCGCCGCAGATGGGTGGAGACCGTCCAGGTACTGATGCCCAGCACATCGGCGATCGCCTGATTGGTGCGGCCCTTGGCCACCATGCGGGCGATCTCCTGCTCGCGCGGACTGAGCGCCGCCCGGGGCGCCCCGGGCGGCGGGGCGACCCGGACGCAGCGGCACCGGACGCCGTCGACCTCCAGATCGAGCAGGTCCCCGGGCTCCGGGGACATCGGCGGACCGTCCGGCCGTTCCGCGGTCAGCGCCGCGACGAGTTGGCGCGCCAATGCCCGCACGGCCGGGTTGTCCGCCGCATTGCGATAGTTGTTCATCGCCTGCCTCCCGACAGCCGATGGATTACGGCTTGCCCTCGGCGGAACCGATCAATTTCCGTTCCGCATTGCGGCCGTCCTGCTCCTCCTTCGGGTACGGGCTCAGAGAATCCTTGCTGCGCTTCGCCGCCTCGAAGTCGTTGACCAATTGCCGGAGGAATCCGTCGTCGTACCCACCGGCGCGGGCCCATTCGAGCGCATCGGCCAGCCGGCCCTTGATCGAGCCGTACTGCGAGGAGAGCTCCCGGGCCTTGCCGGCGGTCTCGCCGTAGTTCTTGACCTTGGGCACGATGCCGATGGCCGCGGCGGCCATGGCCACGAAGGACACCGCAGCCTGCCCCCACCAGTCCTCCGTGCTGGACAGTGCCGCCCAGACGGCGAGACCGGTCAGGGCGCTGAGCAGTGCGGCGGAGATCGCGAAGGCGTCGGCACGCCGCTGCATGCGATCGGCGAACTGGGGCAGCCGCTGCGCCCAGTAGGTGCTGCTCTGCAGGCACATCTCGATGCGTCCGGCCGTGATCGGAGCCACCGCCTCGCCGACCGGCGACGCGGGTGTGCCCGTCGCCGCTGCCCTGCGCCCGGAGGCCCTCACCGCGCCGGAGGACGTGACAAGGTCACGGGAATCGTCGGGCAATATCCCGTTGACCTTCGTGTCGGAACCCATTGTCTGATCACGCATGTCGGCCGCCGTCCGTCATCCTCTCCGCATTCTCAGAAATGGATCACGGACGCCTGTAGAGCCGAACGGCCCGCATACGTGAATGACACGGAGTGCGCATTCTGGCGGTGCTCGTCAGACGGTGATGACCTGGCAGCCCCGGGCCCGGATGGCATCGAGCGCGGCGCTGCCGGCCCGGGCGTCGGTCACCAGATAGTCCACATCAGACATGGCGCACACCCGGGCCAGCGCCACCCGGCCGATCTTCGTGGCGTCGGCGAGCACCACGCTGATCCGGGCCTGGTCGCGCAGGACGGCGTTGACGCGGCAGCCCACCGGGTCGTAGTTGGTGCAGCCCGCCGTGGCGTCCACGCCGTCGACTCCGATGAACGCCACGTCGATGTTGTAGCCGGCCATGAAGCTCTCCGCGCTCGGGCCGACCGCCTCCTGGCTGCTGCTGCGCACCTCGCCGCCGGCGGAGAAGACCCGCAGGCGCGGGTTGGCGACCAGGTAGGTCGCCACGTTGAGGGCGTTGGTGACGATGGTCAGGCCGTCGCGGTCCATCAGCAGGCGGGCGAACTCCGAGACGGTGGTGCCGCCGGTGGTGCCGATGACCCGGGCGCCGTCGAGGAAGCTCAGGGCCTGCTGGGCGATGCGCCGTTTCTCCCCGGTGTCCTGCTCCGTCTTGTACGACAGCGGCAGGTCGTTGAAGGACGCGTGGGTGGTCGCGCCGCCGCGGGTACGGGTGACCAGCCGCTGCTGCTCCAACAGCTCCAGGTCGCGCCGGACGGTGGCGGCGGAGACCGAGAACAGCTCGGCGAGGTCCTCGACGTCGAGTCCGCCCTTCTCGACGATGGCGGACACCATCTCGCGCAGGCGCTGCTTGCGTTGCATGGCGCAGACGCTAGCACCCGTACGCGCAATCTGAGTGCTTGTTGTGCGCATGGATTCGGGGGTCAACTGCGCACTACGCAGCTATTGCGCAGAATTCATTGACCGTATGCGCACCCGGTGCCATAGTCGTGCGCACTGCGGCCCGGAACTGCGCGGAAGCGCACCGGATGCAGGCCCGCGTCGCCATAAGAAGGGCTGACCGTGATGACCTCCTTCCTCCGCTCCCGAACGCTGTTGCTGACCGGCGCCGCCGTGCTCGTGGGCGCGCTGACCACCGGCTGCGGCGGCGGCAAGAGCAGTTCCGGCTCCGACCAGACCACCGGCGTGACCATCACGGTCACGCTCGCCACCGAACCCCCGCCGAAGGCGTCGCTGGACGCCTTCACCCAGAGCACCGGCATCACGGTCAAGTGGACCAACACCGACTGGGACAGCCTGCAGACCAAGATCGCCGCGGCCGCCACGGCGAAGACCTACTTCGCGGACGCGACGAACGTGGACTGGTCGCGGGTCGGCCAGCTCGGCAAGCTCAACTGGTTCCACCCGATGGACGAGTACCTCGACACCAAGGCGCTGGCCGGCGAGATGCCGCAACTGCCCGCGTTCACGTCGAACGGCCATGTCATCGGCATTCCGTACGACGCCTCGTTCCTGGTGACCACGGTCAACAAGAAACTGTTCACCAAGGCCGGCATCACCACCATGCCGACGACGATCGAGCAGTACACGGCCGACCTGAAGCAGATCAAGGCCAAGGGCGTGGCGCAGTACCCGCTCAACATCCCGTTCGCCGCCGCGGAGGGCCTGTCGACGTACTGGTACCAGACGACCGCGGCGTTCGGCGGGACGATCCTCGACGGCGCCGGCAAGCCGCAGTTCGCCACGCCCGGCTCGCCCGGGTACCGCGCCGCGGAGTGGATGGTCGACGCGCTCAAGCAGGGCCTGGTGCCGCCCGGCAACATCAACGTGGCCGACAGCCAGGGACAGCAGACGCTGATGGCCAAGGGCGTTGTGGCGAGCACCTTCGCCGACTACTCCGGCAACGTCGGCAGCCTGTACAGCGTCCCGGCTTCCTCCACTGTGGTCGGCGACGTCACGTACCTGGCGACGCCCGGCGTCAGCGGTCCGGGGCCGAACATGAGCAACCCGGACGGCATCGGCATCCCGCGCCAGGCCAAGTACCCGGCCGCCGCCGCGAAGTTCATCGACTGGTTCACCTCGGCGAAGAACCAGGCCGAGTTCGCCGGTGCCGCCGGGCCGGACAAGGTGATGCCCGGGTACTTCCTGCCGTCGCGCCTGGCCGGCATGACCGAGCTGACCCAGAAGGGCAAGCTCATCGGCGGGCAGCAGCTCGGCGACCTGCTCAAGAACAGCGCGAAGCCGGTGTTCCCGGAGGGCGCCCCCTCCTGGTACCCGGAGTTCTCCAAGGCGGTCTACACCAACCTGCACGCCGCGGCGACCGGGTCGGTGAGCACCGCCGACGCCGTCAAGGCGATCGCCGCCACCGCCGACAAGCTGTCGAGCTGATGGTCGGCACCCGCAGCGGCCGGCGGCACGACGTGTCCCCGGCCGGGACCGGAGCGCCGGGCACCCCCCGGCGCCCCGGGCGGCGGTTCGACCTGCTGCCGTACGCGCTGGTGACGCCGCTGGCCCTGTTCATCGTGGCGCTCGCCCTGTTCCCGGCCGGGGTCACGATCGTGCAGTCGTTCTTCCGCGTCGACGAGCTGAATCCGCCCACGACGTTCAACGGGCTGGAGAACTTCCGGCACCTGTTCGCCGACGGCTCCGTACGCTCCAGCCTCGTCAACACCGGCCTGTACGTGCTGATCGGGGTCGCCCTGTCGACGGTGCTCGGCATCGTCATGGCGGTCACGCTGCAACGGCCGTTCCGTGGCCGCTCGGCGCTGATCGCCGTGCTGATCCTGCCGTGGGCGCTGCCCGGCGTGGTCGAGGGCATCGTGTGGACGGGCATCTGGGACAGCAACACCGGCCTGCTCAACAGCGTGCTCACCTCGGCGCACCTGATCCCGGAATACCAGGTTTTCCTGGGCCAGCACCGGTTCCTCACCATCTTCGCCATCGAGCTGGTGCAGGTCTGGCAGATGACCCCGCTGTCGACCCTGCTGATCCTGGCCTCGCTGCAGAACATCCCCGGCGAGCTCTACGAGGCGGCGGTGCTCGACGGCTGCTCACCCTGGGCGGCGCTGCGCCGGATCACGCTGCCGCTCGCCCGGCCCGGCATCGCGATCGCGATGGTGCAGGCGGTCATCGCCACGATCAACGTCTTCGATCAGCCGTACGTCCTCAACGGCTCCGCCGACACCGGCGCCTCACTGACCATGCAGACGTACTTCATCAGCTTCCAGAACCTCGACTTCGGCGAGGGGTACGCGCTCTCGCTGCTCATCACCGTCGCCACGCTGATCCTCTCGCTCGGGGTCGTGAAGCTGGTCTACCGGCAGGTGGAGTTCTGATGCCCCGACGCCTTCCCTGGGCCCGTACCCTCGGGATCCTGTTCATCGTGCTGTGGTCGCTGGTGCCGCTCTACTGGAGCCTCAACACGAGCTTGCAGACCGACGCGCAGATCAGCGAACGGCCCGCGAACTACGTGCCGCCCGGCCCGACCCTGCGCAACTATCACGCGTTGCTGACCGGCCCCGGCGAGATCCCGGAGACCATCCGCCGGTCGTCGCTCAACATCGTCGTCGAGTGCACCGCCGCCACGCTCATCACGGTCGTGCTGGCCACGCTGGCGGCGTACGCGTTCGCCCGGATGAGGTTCCGAGGCCGGCAGCTGCTGTTCTACGCGGTCCTCGCCACGATGGCGTTCCCCGCCTACACGACGCTCATCCCGCTCTACCGCATCATGAGCGTGTTCGGCCTCGTCAACACGTACACGGGGATCGTGCTCGTGTATGTCTCGGGTTTCCTGCCGCTGGCGACGTGGATCCTGCACAGCTACATGACCAGCCTGCCGCTCGCCATCGAGGAAGCCGGTCAGGTCGACGGCGCCGGCCGCATGCAGATCCTCTGGCGCATCGTGCTGCCGCTGGCCTGGCCGGGCATCGTCTCCACGGCCATCATCACGTTCCTGTTCGCCTGGGCGCAGTTCCTGTTCCCGCTCGTGCTCTCCAGCGACCTGTCCACCCAGCCGCTCACCGTCGCCATCGCCGCGCTGCAGGGCCGCCACGTCGTCCCCTTCGGACTGCTGAACGCGGCCGGCGTGCTGGCCCTGGCGGTCCCCGCGGTGATCGCCGTGTCCCTCAACCGCTTCATCGTCAACGGCCTGCTCAGCGGCAGCGTCAAATGAAAGGACCGCCCCCGTGACTTCGCTGCATCCCGGTCGCCTCACCGCCGGCGAGATCGCCACCCAGCCCGCCCTCTGGGCCCGCGCCCGGGATCAGGTGGCCGCCGGTCCCACCGGACTGCCCGAGGCCGGCGAACGGGTCCTGGTCCTCGGCTGCGGCACGTCGTACTACGTCGCCGCCGCGTACGCCTGGCTGCGCGAGGCGGCCGGCCACGGCGTCACCGACGCGCGGATCGCCTCCGAACTGCCGCCGGTGGCCCGCGTCTACGACCGCGTCCTGGCGATCAGCCGCTCCGGCACCACGACGGAGGTCGTCCAGGCCCTGCGGGCGCTCCCGCCCACGACCCCGGTCACCGCGGTGCTCGGCGAACTCGGCACGCCGGTGGGCGCGGCCGCCACGGACATTCTCGACCTGTCGTACGCCGACGAGCGCAGCGTCGTGCAGACCCGCTTCCCGACCACGCTGCTCACCCTGCTGCGTACCCACCTGGGCGCGACCGCCGGGCAGGTGGAGACCCTCATCGGCCAGGCCCGCGACGCCCTCGACGAGCCGATCACCACCGCACAGCCCCGCCAGCTCGTGGTGCTCGGCACCGGCTGGGCGGCGGCACTCGCCGAGGAAGCGGCCCTGAAGTGCCGCGAATCGGCCGGCATGTGGGCCGAGGCGTACGCCACCGGTGAATACCGCCACGGCCCGATCAGCGTCGCGGCGCCGGGCACCCTGGTCTGGGCGCTCACCCCGCTGACCTCGATCCAGGCCGAGGCCATCCAGGCCACGGGCGCGACGGTACGCCAGGCCGCCCGCGACCCGCAGGCCGAGCTGGTCGCGGTCCAGCGGCACGCGGTGGCCTGGGCAGCGGCATCGGGCCGGGACGCCGACGTGCCCGTCCACCTCACCCGGTCGGTCGTCGCCCTCTAGTCAGGGCGCGCGGCTGATGGCCGCCCCGCGGAATTCCTCCAGCGCCACCCCCATGAGCTCTGCCCGTCCTGTACGCCGCCGTCGCCGACCTGCCCGGCGACAGCTTCACCGGGCCGAGCCGCTTCGCCCACATGCGCGGCGCCCCGGAGCTGATCAACCGATCCGCCACCGCCCGGGACGACCGGCCGGCCGCCCGCCTGTGGTCCGTGTCCGAGCAGCTCACGGGTACGCGCTTCCCGCTCTGACCGTGGGGTAGCGTGGCGGTCCATGACGTCGCTCGCACCCGCGTCCCAGGTCCGCTACGGCACCGGCCCCGGACGCTGGGTGCTGCTGGCCACCGTTCTCGGCTCGGGCCTCGCCTTCGTGGACGCCACCGTCGTGAACATCGCGCTGCCGATGATCGGGCGGGATCTCGGGTCGTCGGCCGCCGGGCTGCAGTGGACCGTCAACGGGTACACGTTGAGCCTGGCGTCGCTCATCCTGCTCGGCGGGTCGCTGGGCGACCGGGTCGGCCGGAAGCGGATCTTCCTCATCGGGGTCGCGTGGTTCGCCGCGGCGTCGCTGCTCTGCGGGCTCGCTCAGAACACCGGGATGCTGGTCGGCGCCCGGGTGCTGCAGGGTGTCGGCGGGGCGCTGCTCACGCCCGGCGCACTGGCCATCATCGAGGCCTCGTTCGTGCCGAAGGACCGGGCGCGCGCGATCGGCGCCTGGTCCGGGCTGGGCGGCATCGGCGGTGCGCTCGGGCCGTTCCTCGGCGGGTGGCTGGTCGGGCTCGGCACGTGGCGGTACATCTTCCTCATCAACGTGCCGCTCGCGCTCGTCGTGCTGCTGGTCGCCGCCCGGCACGTACCCGAGTCGCGCAGCCCGTCGGCGGCCGGCCGGATCGACCTGGCCGGCGTCCTCACCGGGGCGATCGGGCTGGGCGGGCTCACGTACGGCTTCACCGCCTGGACCGCCCGCGGGCCGGCCAGCCCGGTCGTGCTCGCGGCGCTGCTGACCGGGGTGGCCGGCTTCGCGGCGTTCATCATCGCCGAGCGCCGTACGGCGAACCCCCTGCTCCCCCTGCCGATCTTCCGCAACAAGGCGTTCAGCGGCGCGAACCTGGTCACCTTCCTCGCGTACGCGGCCAACGGTGGCGTGTTCTTCCTGGTCGTGCTGAACCTCCAGGTGGTCGCCGGCTTCAGCCCGCTCGCCGCCGGCCTCGCCCTGCTGCCGGTCACCGTGCTGATGCTGCTGCTGTCGGCCCCGTCCGGCGCGCTGGGGCAGCGCATCGGCCCCCGCCTGCCGATGACCGCCGGCCCACTGATCTGCGCTGCGGCGCTGCTGCTGATGAGCCGGATCGGCGCCGGCACCGGCTACCTGACCGGCGTCCTGCCCGCCGTCACCCTCTTCGGGCTCGGCCTGTGCGCGCTGGTCGCCCCGCTCACCGCGACGGCGCTGGGCTCGCTGGACGACACGTACGCCGGCATCGCCTCGGGCGTGAACAACGCCGTCGCCCGTGCGGCCGGCCTGCTCGCGGTGGCGGTCCTGCCGCTGGCGGCCGGTCTCGGCTCCGGCAACCTCACCGACGCCGCCCAGCTGCACCCGGTCTACCGCACCTCGATGCAGATCTGCGCCGCGCTGATGGCGGCGGCGGGGCTGCTGGCGTACGTGACGATCCCGGAACGGCTCGCCGAGAAGACACCCGCCCGCCCGGCCTGCGACCCGAGTTGCCCGCCCACCCACGCAGCCCGCGGCCGCTGAGCCGCAGCTGATACCGCGTTTATCGGCGAAACCCGCGGGCATCCCCCCGGGATCAGGCTCATGCGAGTCGATATCCGCGACGTGGTCGGAGTTGTCATGAGTTCATCGCCATCCCGGGACGATTCCTCCCCCGCGGTCACCGACCGGGACACCTCGGGTTCCCGCGCGGCCGACGCGCCGCCGTCGCCCCGGCGCAGCGGGGCAAGCGTCCCGTCGAGCGACCGGCGGGAAGTCCTGGCCCGGGAGAAGGACCGCTACGGCGGCATCAAGTGGGGCTCGGCGTTCTTCGGCTGGCTGACCGCCACCGGCACCGCCGTCATCCTCACCGCGATCCTGGTGGCCGCCGGCGCCACCGTCGGCGTCGCCACCGGCACGAGCACCGACGACGCCAAGGACAAGGCGACGACCCTCGGACTCGTCGGCGGCCTGACACTGCTGGCGGTGATCCTCGTGGCGTACTTCTGCGGCGGTTACGTCGCCGGCCGCATGGCCCGCTTCAGCGGCGTGAAGCAGGGCGTCGCGGTGTGGATCTGGGCGATCGTGATCGCCGCCGCCGTGGCTGTCGCGGGTGCCGTGCTCGGCGACAAGTACGACCTGCTCGACCGGATCGGCGGCTTCCCGCGCCTGCCGGTCGGCGGCGGCGACGTCACCACGGGAAGCATCGTCGCCATCGCCATCGCGCTGCTCGCCGCCCTTGCCGGCGCCATCCTGGGCGGACTCGCCGGCATGCGGTACCACCGCCGGGTCGACGAGGCCGGACTCGGCCGCTGAGCGGCCGACCACACCGAGGGAAGAAGAGGCACGCATGATCACCCGCGACGCCGTCCGCCACGTGTACGGCACCGACGTCTACAGCGCCGACGGCGACAAGATCGGTTCAGCCGGTCAGGTGTACCTCGACAACGACACGGGTGAGCCCGCCTGGGTGGCGGTCCGCACCGGCCTGTTCGGCAAGAAGGAATCCTTCGTCCCCCTCCAGGACGCCACCCTCGACGGCGAC
This sequence comes from Nucisporomicrobium flavum, assembly GCF_016464385.1. Taxonomy (GTDB): domain Bacteria; phylum Actinomycetota; class Actinomycetes; order Mycobacteriales; family Micromonosporaceae; genus Actinoplanes; species Actinoplanes flavus_A. Next base: position 303,983 of record NZ_JADMLH010000006.1, read on the forward strand.
CGCCTCGAGATCCCGTTCGCCAAGGACAAGGTCAAGAACGCCCCCCGCATCGACCAGGACGGCGAACTCAGCCCGGCCGACGAGGACGAGCTTTACCGCTACTACCAGCCGCAACCGGCGGACGACGCAGCCCGGACCACCAGCGGCGATGCTGCCGACCGCCCCGGCGGTGGCGATGCCATGACGCGCTCCGAGGAGCGGCTTGTCGCCGGCACCCGGACCGAGCCGGTCGCCAAGGCACGCCTCCGCAGATACACGGTCACCGAGGACCAGCAGGTGACCGTGCCGGTGAGACGCGAAGAGGTCCGGCTGGAACGCGACCGGGCCCCCGGCGCCGACGACGGCTCGGCCCCGGGCGACCGGGATTCTGACCCCGCGATGACGTTGTGGGCGGAGCGGCCGGTCGTCACGACCGAAGCCGTACCCGTGGAGAAGGTCCGCTTGGGCAAGCAGACGGTCACCGGGGAGAAGACCGTCAGCGGGGAGGTCCGCAAAGAGCGGGTCGAGCTGGAGGACGACACCCACCAGGACCCGGCCGACCGGTGAGGCGGGTCAGCCGGTGAAGGCCTTTCGTTTGCATTCCTGCATCTTCGGCGATCCGGCGTCGCCGTTCGGGCCGATCTCCGTGAGGCCGAACTGGCCCGTCTCCGGGTCCGGCGCGGTCAGTTTGTAGCCCGCCTCCTTCGCGCACCGGTACCACTCGCGCTGGTTGTCCTTGAACTCTGACAGGTCCGTGCGCTGCTGGTGCTCCTCGTACGTTTCCGGCTGTTCCGCCGCGCAGGTCTTGAACACCGCTTCGCCGTCCGTGGCTCCCTTGATGAGCAGGGCCAGGCCTTGGCCGCGGTACTGCGGGCCGCCGTTCTTCACCAGGCAGTCCTCCCACGGCCTGGTCATGGCCTCGCGGTCGGCGTCGGTGGCGTCGACCGGGAACACCGGCCGCTGGTCGGCGAGCACGGCGGCCGCGGACGGCGGTGTGCTCTGCAAGGTGGCCACGCCGGGCTTCTCCTCCTCGCTTCCCGAGCAGCCGGTGACGAGGCAGGTGAGGCCGGTGACCACGATGACGAGGCGGCTGAGCCGCGTTCTGCGCAACATGGCGGGCACTGTGGCAGACCGATTTTAGGATCTTGCTAGCGCGCGGTCCCGGACCGTCATCAGGTTCCTGTTAGCTTTCCGGACCGGCGGGCGCCGCGCACCTATAGTCGTCGCCGTGCGTGCGTTTCTGCTGGTCGCCGAGGATGACCCCGCCCAGGCGGAGGGCATGCGGCGGTACCTGGCCGCCGACGGTCACGACGTGCTCGTCGTGCACGACGGCCTCGTCGCGCTGGAGAAGGTGCGCCAGCGTCCGCCCGATCTGATGGTGCTCGATCTGATGCTGCCGGGCCTGGACGGGTTGAGCCTGTGCCGGGTGGTGCGGGAGGAATCGGCCGTGCCGATCCTGATGCTCACCGCACGATCGGACGAGAGTGATCTGCTGACCGGGCTGGACGGCGGCGCCGACGACTATCTGACGAAGCCCTATTCGCCCCGGGAGCTGCTGGCCCGGATCCGCGCGTTGCTGCGCCGCACCCACGGCCGGGGTGACGACGCCGCGACCGTGCTGACCGTCGGCGAGCTCTCCGTCGATGTCGCGCGGCACACGGTGCACTGCGGTGGCCGTCCGGTGGAGTGCACGCGCGGTGAGTTCGCGATCCTGGCGGCGATGGCGGCGCGTCCCGACCACGTCTTCACCCGGCCGCAGCTGCTGACGTACACCAACGGCGTGGAACGGGACTCCGTCGAGCGCAGCATCGACGTGCACGTGCTCAACCTGCGGCGCAAGATCGAGCCGAACCCGCGCCGGCCCTCGCGGCTGGTCACCGTGTACGGCATCGGCTACAAGCTGACCGCCGGACCGTGATGGACGCGCCCCGGGTGCCGCTGCACCGCAGCCTGACGTTCCGCCTGCTGGCCGCCTCGCTGACCATCGCCGTCGCCGCCGTCCTGGCGACCGCGTGGCTCGCCTCGCAGGCGACCTCGCAGACCATCCGGCAGCAGATCGGGCGGTCGCTGAGCGACGACAAGAGCGTGTACGACGAGCTGCTCGGTTACGCCGCGACGCATCGGGACTGGTCCGGCGTACGGCCGCTGGTCGCCTCCCGTGCGGCGCAGCTGAACCGGCGCATCACCCTGTTGACGGAGAGCCGGCAGGTCATCGCCGACTCGGGGACGGGACCGTCGCTGGTGACCGCGCGCCCGTCGGCGACCGTCGACCCGCTGTCGGTGGATCTGCGGCTGACCGGGCGTACCGATCGCATCGATCCCCGGGTCGTCGGCCCGTTCCGCCTGACGGCCGCCGACCAGGGCGCCCTGCGTGAGGAGCTGGGCCGGTCGCTGCGCTGCCTGACCGACTACGGCAGCGACGGGCAGATCGTCACAGGCCCGTACGGCCGTCCCAAGGTGGTCGTCACGCAGCTCGGCAAGCCACCGAACGGGTGTGAGCTGGTTCCCCGGGCCACGAGGACAGAGCAACGGCCGCTGGCGGCGCTGCGCACGCTGATCGCCGCCTGCGCCGGGGAGAAGGACCTCGAGCAGGTGTGGCTCGCCCCGGATCTCACGATCTCCGTGGTCGATCCGTCCACGAGCCTGGCCGTCCCGGACCGGACGGCGCGGGCCGCCGCGTGCGTGGACAAGGCGCGGCGTACGCAACTCGAGCCGTGGGTGGCACCACCCGCGCTGCTGTTCGTGACCGATCCGGCCGATCCCTCCGCACAGCCGGCATTTCCGCTGTCCCGCGACAACCTCCTCCGCACGGGTACGGCCACAGCGGTCGTGCTGATGCTGGCGGTGCTCCTCACCGTCGTCGTGGGACGGCGGCTGACCCGGCCGCTGCGGGCGCTCACCGAGGCGGCCCGCCATCCCACCGGCCATCCGCGGGTGCCGGTCGGCGGCCGCGACGAGATCGGTTACCTGGCGGCCGCGCTCAACGAGCTGGCCGAGCGCCGGGAGAACTCGGAGCGGCTGCGCCAGGCCATGGTCAGCGATGTGGCGCACGAGCTGCGCAATCCGCTGACCAACATCCGGACCTGGCTGGAGGCGGTCGGCGACGGTCTCGCCACCGTCGACGGACCGCTGCTCGCGCTGTTGCACGACGAGACCGCGCAGCTGCAGCACATCGTCGACGATCTGCGCGACCTCGCCGCCGCCGACGCCGGCACGCTGCGCATGCACCCCGACTCGTTCTATCTCAACGACGCGGTGAGCCAGGTCGTCGACGCCCACCTGCCGAACGCCACCGCCGCCGGCGTCCGCCTGAGCGTGGACCACGACGGCGACCCGGAGGTGGTCGCCGACCCGGTCCGGCTCCGCCAGCTGGTCGGCAACCTGCTCGCCAACGCGATCCGGCACAGTCACCGCGGCGGCACGGTGACCGTACGGACCGGCACCGGCGGTGGCCGGGTCACGATCGCGGTCGCCGACACGGGCACCGGCATCGCCCCGGAGGACCTTCCGCGGCTCTTCGACCGTTTCTGGCGCGCCGACGAGTCCCGCAGCCGCACCACCGGGGGCAGCGGGCTCGGCCTGTCGATCGCCCGCCAGATCGCCGCGGCCCACGACGGCTCCATCACCGTGGCGAGCGAGCTGGGGGTGGGCTCGACCTTCACCGTCACGCTGCCCGGGGCCGTCGAGGGCTGAGCCTGCCCGTCGCGACCGGGCCGTTCACGGTGCGGCGGGCGTCAGGACGCGGTGCAGCTCGGCGAGGAGAGTTTCCTTGGCGAAGGGCTTGCGGATGAGCGGAGCGTCGGCGGGCATCTCGTGGCCTCCGGGCGCCGGCCCGTTGGTGTATCCGGACATGAACAGCACGGCCAGCCCCGGACGGCTCTGACGCAGCTCGGTGGCGAGCTGGGTGCCGGACATGCCGGGCATGATCACGTCGGTCAGCAGCGCGTCGATGTGCAGGTGGTCGTCGAGGCACATCTTCAACGCCTGCTGGGGGTTGTCGGTCGCGCGGACGTCGTAGCCGGCCTTGGTCAGGATGCGGCAGACGATGTCGCGTACGGCGTCCTCGTCCTCCACCACCAGCACGGTCCGCCCGTTGCCGGACGGCGACTCGGGGGCGGCCGCCGTGCGGGTGGCGTCCGCCGCGTCCTCCGAGGTGCCGGGCAGGCACACCCAGAGCGTGGTGCCGTGCCCCGGCTCGGACTCCAGCCGGATGGTGCCGCCCGCCTCGGTGACGATGCCGTACGCGGTGGCCAGTCCCAGCCCGGTGCCCTGCCCGCGTCCCTTGGTGGTGAAGAACGGCTCGAACGCGCGGGCGGCCACCTCCGGGGGCATGCCCTGGCCCGTGTCGATCACGCCGAGGCACACCGGCGCCCCGGCGTCGGGGCAGGCGTCGCAGGTGCTGCTGGTGACGATGGTCAGCCGGCCCCCGCCGGGCATGGCGGCGCGGGCGTTGACCACGGCGTTCATGAGGACCTGTTCGAGCTTGCTGCGGTCGATGGTGATCCGGGGCAGGCCGGGTTGCAGCAGCGTGGTGACGTCGACGTCCTCGCCGAGGGTACGGCCGAAGAGCTTGTGCAGCTCCACGACCACGGAGTTGAGGTCGAGCACCTCCGGCTGCGAGGGTTCGAGCCGGCTGAAGACCAGCAGCTGGCGGGTCAGGGCGCTGCCACGGGCGGCGGCCTGCCGGATGCCCTCCAGGTCGCTGCGCCGCTGGTCGTCGGCGGGGAAGTCCTCGGCCAGCATGCTCGCGTAACCGGAGATCACGGCGAGGAGGTTGTTGAAGTCGTGTGCGATGCCGCCGGCCAGCTGGCCGAGGGAGTCCAGCCGTTCCGCCTGGCGCAGCTGCCGTTCGAGCCGGGCCCGCTCCTGTTCGGCGACGACCCGCTCGGTGACGTCGCGCAGGATGCCCTCGACGGCGGTCACCCGGCCGGTGTCGTCGGTCAGCGCGACCGCTCGCTGCTCGGTCCAGACCGTGGACCCCTCGGCCGGGTGCCACCGTACGGTCAGCGTGCCGGGCCGCGGTGACCGCCAGGACTCCTCCAGAGCCGGCCGGTCCTCGGCGTCGAGCAGGCGGAACACCAGCCCGGGGTCGGCGTAGAAGTCGCCGGGCGGCCGTCCCATCAGCGCCTGCGCGGCCGGGCTGAGGTATTCCATGACCGGTTCGGGAAGCAGCCGGTAGCGGAAGATGACGTCCTGGGCGTGTTCGGCGATCAGCCGGAACCGTTCCTCGCTGCGTCGCAGTGCCGCCTCGGCCCGCCTGCGCTGGCGTCGTTCGGTGGCCTCGCGCAGCTCCCGCTGGACCGCGGGTGCCAGGCGGGCGAGACGGTCCTTGAGCACGAAGTCCTGGGCGCCCGCGCGCATCAGCTTCACGGCCGCTTCCTCACCGACCTCGCCGGAGACGAGGATGAACGGGATGTCGGCGTCGCAGGCGCGCACCTGTTCCAGCGCCTCCTCCGCGCGCAGGGCCGGCATGTTGTAGTCGGAGATCACCACATCGGGCACCGCTCCGGCGAGGGCCGCGCGCACGTCCGCGGGCGTGTCGGCCCGCGTGTGGCTGATCGTCAGTCCGGCCCGGGTGAGGTGGCGGATGATGAGGACCGCGTCGTCGTCACTGTCGTCGATGATCAGCAGATGGACCGGGTCCATGTCCGCCTCACGCCCCTCGCCGGGGCGGCATCGGCTCGTTGACCAGCAGCCAGTACATGCCGAGCAGGTTGGCCGCGTTGAGGAACTCGCCGAACACCACGGGTTTCCGGACGTAGCTGTTGGCGCCCAGCCGATAGCTCTCCACGATGTCCCGCTCCTCGTTCGAGGTCGTCAGGACCACCACCGGCAGCGTGCACGTACGGTCGTCGTGGCGGATGCGGCGGAGCACCTCCAGGCCGTTGACCTTCGGCAGGTTGACGTCGAGCAGAACCAGCGCCGGGCGCAGGGGCGGCGTACCGTCGTCGGGCAGCAACCGCTGCAGCGCCTCCTCCCCGTTGCTCGCGACCACGATCTCGTTCTTGATGTGGTTCTTCTCGAACGCGCGCAGCGTGAACATGACGTCGTCCGGGTTGTCCTCCACCAGCAGGATCGGACCGTCGCTCATCGGATCTCCCAGTCGGTCGGGGCGGGAACGAGGCTGAACCGGAACGTCGCGCCGTCGCCGGGCCGGCTGTCGGCGGTGATCTGCCCGCCATGGCGCACGATGATGCGTTGCACGATGGCGAGGCCGATGCCGGTGCCCTCGTACTCGGCGGTGGAGTGCAGCCGCTGGAAGGGGTCGAACAGCTTGTGCGCGTACCGCATGTCGAAGCCGGCTCCGTTGTCGGCCACGGTGAAGACGTCGACACCGTCGCGGGCCTCGACAGCCAGGCGGATGACGGCGTCCGTACGGTTGGCGGTGAACTTCCAGGCGTTGCCCAGCAGGTTCTGCAGCACGAGCCGGACCAGATGCGGATCCGCCTGGGCCACGAGGCCGTCGGCGATGCTGACGTCGACCGTCCGGTCCGGATCGCGGGCGCTCAGCTCGGCGATGACCTCCCGGGCCAGCGCGCTGAGGTCGGTGGGTCGCCGGCTGAGCTCCGTACGGGTGGCCCGGGACAGGTCGAGCAGGTCGTCGATCATCTGCGCCATGCGGGCCGCGTTGGCCTGGATCCGTCCCAGATACTGCTGTCCCTGCTCGTCCAGAACCTCGGCGTAGTCCTCCAGCAGGACCTGGCTGAACCCTTCCAGGGAGCGCAGCGGCGCCCGGAGGTCGTGCGACACCGAGTAGGCGAAGGCGTCCAGCTCCCGCGTGGAGGCCTCCAGTTCGGCCGTCCGCTCGCGGACCCGCTGCTCGAGCTCCGCGTTGAGCTGGTGGACCTGCTCCTCGGCACGCTTGCGTTCGGTGATGTCGGTGGAGATCCCGCAGACGGCGTACGGCCGGCCGTCCTCGTCGACGAGGGGGAACTTGACGGTGATGTAGGTACGCTCGCCGTCGTCCCCGCGGGTCTGTTCCTCCATCTGCACCGGCACGCCCCGGGCGAAGGCCCGCAGATCGTTGGCCCGGAACGCGTCGGCGATGTCGGCGGGGAACAGGTCGTGGTCGGTCAGCCCCCTGATGTCCTCGCGCCGGACGTTGAACAGCCGTTCGTACTCGCGGTTGATCAGCAGGTACCGGCCGTCGACGTCGCGCATGTAGATCACGGCCGACGTGTGGTCCAGCAGTGCCATCAGCTGCTCGTGCCCGACCGGCCGGAGCGCGGGCCGGCCGGCAGGACCGTCCGTGGTCTCGGCGCCGACCTCCGTACCCATCACCGGCCCCCTGCCGCATCGCGACGGGCGCCATCGCCCCGCCTGCCTCCGGCTTTCCGCGGGAAAGGGCTCCGCCGTCAGGAGACCGGCAGCACCTCGACCGGCGCGGTCCTTCCCGTACGCGACCGTACACCGCCCGCTATGGTGCTGTTTGCCGTTTCCGCGCTTACCCCACGCCGCAGTGGTGCCAGCACGTGCTCGCGCCGGGCCCGGGTCAGCCGCTCCAGGAACGTCTCGGTCATCCCGGTGGTGCCCGAACGGTTCGACACCAGCGGCCGGTCCCCGATGCCTTCCGCGTCGCGCCGATGCTGCGGGTTGAACAGGAACCTCTTGCTCAGCATCAGGTGCGCCCCGGCGGCCCGGGCGTGCGCGGCCAGCAGCGCGTACCAGTCGACGAGCACGGGCTGGCGGCTGAGCAGTCTGCGGATCTCGGCCGGGCCGGCATCCGGGAGCGCCGCCAGGTCCACGCCCAGCGAGGCCGCCATCTGCTGCGGCAGGGTCGGTCGCGCCATCAGCGTCTCCAGAGCCTCCCGCTCGCGGGTCAGCAGCCCGGGGAACAGCCGGCGCACGTGCCGGTCGTAGTCGTCGAGGGCGATACCGAGCAGGAAGTCCCGTTTGAGGGCCTCCGGGTCCAGCGCACCGCTCGGCGGGATGTCCCCGGGCGTCCAGTGCACGGCGAACTGGCGGAACACGTCGAGGAAGTGCTCCGGCGGCATGCTGCGCTCCGGCGGCAGCGCCGCGAAGTCGACGAACATCTGACGCAGCGCCTGCAACAACACGACGGCGGTCCGTACCCGGGCCAGCGACTCCTCGGCACAGAACTGCGTCCCGGACGCGGTCAGCGGTTCGAGCAATTCGTTGACCGCCAGCTCGATGGCCTCGCCCTTCTTGACCAGCGTGAAGAAGCGTTCCTCACCACCGCTGCCGGTGTACGTCCGGATCCGCCCGTCGCCGAACTCCCCCGGCAGCACCGCGAGGAGCTCCTCGCCGTGGCGGACCTCGATCGTCCCGACGTTCCACCGCACCAGCGAGGCGTAGCTGTCCCGGTGATCGTGCCCGGTGCCCGTACGGTCGGCCACGGCGGCGAAATACGCCCGGAACGGAGTCTCCTCCGCGCCGACCGTCAGGTCCTGGAACGCCACCTCCGGCGTCTCCTTACCGCCGGGCGTGCGCTCCTGGTAGTGCCGTGCCACCGAAGCGCCGATGAAACCGAGGTTCACCAGCATCTGCCGGGCCTCGGCGGGCGTCCACCGTCCGGGCATGGGCAACTGCGGCAGGATCACGGACCGCACCGCCTCGCGCATCGCGCCGGGCGGCAGCTCGTCGCGCAGAATCGCCGAGTTCAACCGGGGCAGCTCCTCGAGCACCCAGGCCCCCACCTGTTGCAGAACCATCACCCGCTACCTCTCAGACCACTACCCGCCAGTCGGCACAGTCGATCCCGATCTGAGTGGTTTCCTCCGCAGCGGTCCGTACACCTGCCGGGACCAACGTCCCGACCTGGGCGCCGACGGTCCGCTCGAGGCGGCATCGCCGGCGCCGCACCGGCCGGCGGGTGAACGCTGAGAAGGCCGGAACAAGAGCCCCGCCGAGAGAGGAGCCCGTCATGACCACCATCCTCATCGCCGAGGACGACACTGACGTCCTGACGATGCTGTGCCGCGTCTTCACCCGGGCCGGGTTCACGGTCCTGGACGCCGCGGACGGGGACGTCGCGCTCGACCTGGCGCGCCGGTGGACGCCCGACGTCGTCCTCTCCGATCTCGAAATGCCGCACCTCGACGGGCGGCAGCTGTGCCGCGCCATGCGCCGCGATCCGGTGCTGCGCGATGTCCCGGTGGCCCTCCTCAGCGGAGGCCTCGGCTCCGGCGACCCGGACGTGGCCGGCGAGGACGTGTGCGGCGTCTGGCTCAAGCCGTTCGACAACGCCGAGCTGGTCGCGGCGATGCGGAAACTCGCCGACGCGGGTCACGGCCGGAAGGTCAGTCGCGGAACAGCTTGAACATCAGCGCGTGCACACCCATGGCCAGCGGGATGCCGGCCGCCGCCACCGCGACCGCCGGGGCGTCGATCTCGCGGATGCCCTCGCGGGCCAGCTCCCGCCGGGCCCAGAGCCAGTAGGGCAGGACCATCGTGGGCGCCGTCACCGCCCCGCTCACGTACCCCCGCGCGGCCGCGGTCATCCCCAGGTGCCCGAAGCCGTGCAGGCCGAAGCCCAGCAGCACACCCCGGAACAGCGGGGAGCGGCCCTCCGTGCGCACCCCGGACGCCGCGGCAAGGGCTATCACCGCGCCCATCGTGGCTATCCCGGCCGTCACGTGCCGCTGCGAGACCCCGTCACGACGCAGCGCGGCGGGAATCGGCAGAGCCTGCGGCAGGCGCGGCAGCACCCGCCTGCTGCTGCGGCTCATCGTCCACAGTTCCTCGAGGTCGCTCACGGCCCAGGTGCCGAACAGCCCGAGCGCGATCTTCGTCGTCCGCTTCATCGTCGCCTCCTCGCCCTTGAGTTACGCTACGAACGGTAGCGAAACCGGATCCGCCCCCGGCACGGCCGGAGCTCCCGTCCGGACGGGACCCTCGGCCCACGGAGAGGAAGAGCGGCGACATGAAAACAGCAGGGAGCGCCGGCGGACGCCCACGGGACGCCGGCGCCACCGCGAAGGTGCTCGCCGTCACCCAGCGGCTGCTCGACGAGCGGGGTGCTGCCGCGCTGCGCATCGACGACGTCGCCCGGGCGTCCGGGGTCGCCAAGACCACCATCTACCGGCGGTGGCCGTCGCTCACCGCCCTTATCGTCGCCGCGATGGAGGTGGCCCTCGGACCGCGGCCGCTGCCCGACACCGGCGACCCGGAGGCCGACCTGATGGCCCTGCTCGAGGTGGTGTTCGACTCGGTCGCCCGGGCCCCGTTCGCCCGCGCCCTCCCGCTGATCAGCGTCGAGCTGCTGCAGCAGCCGGAACTCGCCCGGCAGTACCGTACGCGGGTCATCGATCCGGCCCGTGACCACGGCATCCGGCTGGTACGGGCCGGCATCGCCCAGGGGTTGTTCCGCGCCGGCACCGACCCGGCGCTGGTGGTGGACACGGTGATCGCTCCGTTGATCTACCGCCCGGTCGTGCTGCACGAGCAGGTGTCACCGGCCCAGGCCCGGGCGATCGCCGAGCTGGTGCTGCGGTCCGTACGCGCCGGCTCGCTCGAAAGGACCAGACCCGTGATCGCTCCCGGCGGCGATGTGCCGGGCCCGTAGCCGCCCGTAGCGTCGCGGCCATGACTGCGACAGCCGACGACGCCGATCGTTCGAAGACCCTGGCCATCAGCTCACTCGTGGTGGGCATCCTCTCCTTCGTCCCCGCGCCGGGCCCGCTGGCCGGGGTGCTGGCCGTCGTGCTCGGCCTGCTCTGCCCCACCGATCACACCGGCCGGCGGCCGGCGCAGGCCCGCGCCGGCATCGCCCTCGGCGCGACCAGTGTGCTGCTGCTGGCCGGCTTCTGCGTCGTCTACTTCGGCATCCTCGGGTACCCGTTGCCGCGTATCGAGCGCTACCACGGCGAATAGGCGGGCGCTCAGGACCTGCGCCGCAGCGGGACGATGCCCTCCTCGAAGGCATAGATCACCGCCTGCACCCGGTCGCGGAGCCCGAGCTTGGTGAGGATGCTGCCGACGTGGGTCTTCACGGTGTGCTCGCTGAGGACCAGATCGGCGGCGATCTCGGCGTTGCTGCGCCCACCGGCCAGCGCGGCGAGCACCTCCACCTCGCGCGGGGTGAGGACATCCCCGGCGGGCCGCCCGGGTCGCGGGTCGAGGCGGACGAACTCGGCGAGCAGCCGCCGGGTGGCGCGCGGGGTCAGCAGCGCCTCCCCCGCCGCCACCACCCGCACCGCGTCGACCAGGGCGGCCCGCGGGGTGTCCTTGACCAGGAAACCGGAGGCGCCGGCCCGCAGCGAGTCGAGCACGTGCTCGTCGAGGTCGAAGGTCGTCAGCATGATGACCCTGGTGGCCGGGCTCCCGGCCACCACCTCGGCCGTGGCGCGGATGCCGTCGACGCGGGGCATGCGGATGTCCATCAGCACCACGTCGGCCCGGGTCCGGCGCGCCAGGCCGGCCACGCCCGTCCCGTCCGCGGCCTCGCCGACGACCTCGATGTCCGGCTGCGACTCGAGGATCATGCGCAGCCCGGTACGGACCAGCTCCTCGTCGTCGACCAGCAGCACCCGGATGGCGTCGCTCATTCGTGGGCCTCCCCCGCCCCGAGACGCAGCGTCACCCGCCACGTCTCTCCGTCCCGTCCATGCTCCAGCCGGGCACCGACGGCGGCCGCCCGCTCGCGCATGCTCTGCAGCCCCTGGCCGGTGCTCCCGTCCGTACGGCCGCCGGCGCGGTTGGCGACCGTCACCACCGCCCCGCTCCCGTCCTCGCCGAGCTCGACGCTGACCGGCTCGCCCGGCGCGTGCTTGCGGGCGTTGGTCAGCGCCTCCTGGACGATGCGGTAGACCGCCACGCCGGCGGCGCCCGTGATCGGCGCCGGCAGCGACGACCGCCACGCGACCGTCATCCCGGCGGCCCGTACGGCGTCGATCAGGCCGGGCAGATCGTCGCTGGTCGGGGCGGGCCGCCGGGTCAGGTCGTCATCGGTCGCCCGGAGACCGCCCAGCATCGTCCGCAGCTCGGTCATCGTCTCCCGCCCCGTGGCGGCGATCCGCTCGAGGGTCTCGGGGCTGGGGTCGCCCGCCTCGGCGCGCGCGGCCGCACCCTCGGCCAGGAGTACCATCACGCCGACCGAGTGACCGAGCAGGTCGTGCATCTCCCGGGCGATCCGGTTGCGTTCCTCGGAAGCCGCCCGCGCCGTTTCCGCGCGCCGCTGTGCCCGCTCGGCGGCGATGCGTTCCTCGTACTGGCGCAGCTCGCCGAGGCGCGACCGGGTCAAGGCGCCCGCCAGCCAGGCGACCCCGGCGGCCAGGGCGACGTTGAGCCACTCGTACGGGTCCGGCTCGGCGGCGCGGGAGAGCAGGACGACCGGCGTCCCCAGCAGGGCGAGAGCCAGCAGAACGTACGACTGGACGCGGGTGCCGTACGCGGCGATCGCATGCAGGGCGACGAGCGGCCCGATCGGCACCAGCGGGCTGGGCCACCCGATCCACCCGTACGCGACGGCGCTCGGCGCGATGAGAACGTTGGCGAGCAAGGGGTTCTGCCGGCGCAGCACCAGGGGCAGCGTCTGACCGGCGGCCGCCACGTACGCCCACCCGGTGCGCGGTTCCGCCGCGCTCAGCGGGAGCAGCGTGAGACCGAAGGCGACCACGGCGAGCAGCCCGTCGACGACGAGCGGCCGCCGCGCCCAGGACAGCTGCATCGTGCTCCTCTCCGGCGTTGTATGACGAAGCTGGTATGCCCGCGCCGGCAACCCTTGCTCCCATACTGTGCTCATGCCCGGATCCTCGTCACACCGGCGCGCCATGGCGCTCACGATGCCCGCCCTGCTCGGACTGGTCGCGCTGCTGCTCACGCTGGTCCGCGGCCCGGCCGGGATGCAGCCGGTGGCCGCCACGACGCTGACCGTCGCGCAGGCGATCAGCGGTCAGAGCGGCACCGGTACCGTACGCGGCTACGTCGTCGGCCAGCCGACCGCCACGAGCACGGTGCTCTTCAGCGGCTTCACCGCCGACACCGCGCTGGCCATCGCCGACAGCGCCGGCGAGCGGGACACCGCCAGGATGCTGTACGTCCAGGTCACCAGCGCGTACCGGGCGAGCTTCGGCCTGCAGAGCAACCCGGGCCGGGTCGGCGCGGTGCTCACGGTGACCGGGTCGCTCGCGGCGTACTTCTCCCATCCGGGTCTCAAGTCGCCGACCGCGATGACCTTCGGGACGGGCAGCCCCACGCCCACTCCCACACCGACCGGTTCCACCGACGCCTACTACGCGGCGGCGGCCGGCAAGTCCGGGGTGAGCCTGAAGAGCGCCCTGCACGGGATCATCTCCAGCGGGGTGACCACCCTGTCCTACGACGCGGTGTGGAACGCGCTCAAGGTCACCGACCAGGACCCGGCGAACCCGTCGAACGTGATCCTCGTGTATTCCGGGATCAGCCGGTCCAAGACCCTCAACGGCGGCGACCAGGGCGACTGGAACCGCGAGCACGTCTGGGCCAAGTCGCACGGCGACTTCGGCACGAGCAACGGCCCCGGCACGGACCTGCACCACCTGCGCCCGGAGGACGTCCACGTCAACAGCGAGCGTGACAACAAGGACTTCGACGCCGGCGGTACGGCGGTCGCCGACGCGCCGGGCAACCGTACGGACTCCGACTCATGGGAGCCGCGCGCCGCGGTGCGGGGCGACGTGGCCCGCATGATCTTCTACATGGCGGTCCGCTACGAGGGTGGCGACGGCTACCCCGACCTCGAGATCGACGACGCCACCAGCGGCGGTACGGCGCCCCGCCTGGGCCGCCTCTCGGTCCTGCTGCAGTGGAGCGCCCAGGACCCGCCGGACGCCTTCGAGAAGCGGCGCAACGACACGATCTACGGCACGTACCAGCACAACCGGAACCCGTTCGTCGACCACCCGGAGTGGGCCGCCTCGGTCTTCGGCTAGGAGCTTCGACGCGAGGACGCCGGCGAGCACCCCACCGGCGATCGGCGCGATCACGTAGACGGCGAGCAGGCGGAGCTCACCGGAGAACAGGGCCGGGCCGAGCTGCCGCGCGGGGTTGGCGGACCCGCCGGTCAGCGTGCCCAGCACCGCACCCTGCAGCCCGAACAGGCCGCCCACGATCCAGATCAGCGGCCAGGCCGGCCGGCGGACCGGCGCGCCGCACAGCACCGCGACGATCACCGCCAGCGTCACCGCCTCGGCCACGGCGACAGCCGTTCCGGACCAGCCCGGCCCCGGCTGCACGACCGCCCACCGCACCGCCGGCCCGGACACCGCGGGACCCCAGACGAACCTGGTGAGCGCGGCGGCGGCGAGCGAACCGGCTCCCTGGGCCGCCAGATAGGGCAACACCCGCCGGCCCGGCACGCTGCCGTACGCGAAGAGCCCGAGGGTGATCGCCGGGTTCATGTGGGCACCGCTGAAGCGTCCCGGCGCGGAGGTCGCGAACCCGACGATGACCAGGCCGACCAGCGCGGACACGACGACCACCCGGAGGCGTAGCTCGGTGGCCGTGGCGCCGGGCGCCATCGTGCCGATCCCCCACCGCACGAGCGAGAAGACGACCGTCATGAACGCCGTCGTCAGCACGAGCTCGACCATCGCGGCGAGCCCGTCCGCCCTCGTCGGCCGCCATCCCGCCCGCCATCCCACGCCCATGATCACGAGTCTCGCGAGAGATCGATCCGGCGGGCAGGGTCGAAGGCCCCCTCCCCGGCGGACGATGTCCCTAGCGGGTCACCGGGACGGCGCGGGCGAGGTGACCGGACAGCCAGTCGAGCGCCGGGCTCTCCATCCGACGCCACAGCGAATGGCTGTGACCCCCGCCGGGCAGCTCGACCGCCGTGACGGTCAGCGGCGGCCGGGCCAGGCGGACGACGGCGCGGGAGCCGTCGCGGGACTCGCGGTCGTCGGCGGCCCAGGCCACGTAGAAGGCGGCGCGCGGCTGCGGCAGGTTCTGCAGGCGCCAGGCGACGTTGTTGGTCGTGTTCTCGCTCCCGTCGCCGACCTTGATGCCCGGGCCCGCGTCGCCGGACAGCGAGGCCGCCGCCGCGTACCGGTGCGGGTGGCGCAGCGCGAGGTTCATCGCGCAGAAACCCCCGGCCGAATACCCCATGAGTCCCCAGCCGGCGCGGTCCGTCCGTACCCGGTAATGGGTGGCGGCGTAGGTCGCGACGTCCTCGGTGAGGAACGTCTCGGTCTGCGGCCCGCCGGCGAGGTCGGTGCACTCGGTGTCCAGCAGCCTCCGGGGCGTCTGGTACGGCAGCAGCACCACGGTCGGCGCCATCCGGCCCGCGAGGATCTCCTCGTCGAGGTGCTGGACCACCTTGAGCCGCCGCACCCAGGTGCTGGGGGATCCGGGGTAGCCGTGGAACATCTCGATGACGGGGAACCGGCGGCCCGCTCCCTCCGGGGAGTCGTAGGCGGCCGGCAGGTAGACGCCCATCGTCAGGCTCAGCCCGCTCGCCCGGCCGGGCACCGTGACCGTCAGCAGCCGGCCGCCCCCGGGCCGGACGGGCAAGCCGGTCGACAGCGCGGGCTCCTGCGACGGCGCGGCCACCAGAGCCGACCACGACGGGTACGCCACCGTCAGCCGGTTCAGCTGCAGCGCACACGTGGCGCTCAGCAGCAGCGTGACGACGACGGACAGCAGGGTCCTTCCGACCGCGCGGAACCGATCCCAGAGAAAAGCGGCCACCAGGGTGGCGGCGGCGGTCAGCGCCGCCCCGCACGCGACGGTGCCCGGGGCGTCGATGGTCATGGCCGCAGGGGTGCCGTGAGCGGCGGCGGGAGCTCGCCGGCGGCGGCCGCCAGCGTCGCCGGCCACGCCCGGCCGGTGGTGGTCACGACGGTGCCGTCCCGGCCGGCGACCCGGTCGGCCAGCTCCCGGTGCGGCCGGTCCGTCACGACGGCCCAGCCGTGGTCGCTGACGCGGACGCTGTGCCGCACTTCGTCGATCAGGGCCCGGACGTCCGCCGGTGACGTCGCGGCGGCCGGCACGACGGCAAGACCGACCACATCGGGGGTACGGGCAGCCGCCGCCTGGACCGCCTGCCCGTCCACCGGCGCGTGCAGCACGACCAGCAAGGGGAAGGTGACGCCGGCCCGAGCCGGGTAGTCCGCCGGGACCGAGATCCGGGGCGCCGCCAGGAGGTGCCACCGCCCGGCCGCACCACGGAAGTCGGGCACCTCCTGGCCCGCCGTGACCGGACGCCCGACGGTCACCTGCTTCGCGTCGCCGCCGGTGAGCGCCTGCCACGAGGGGTAGAAGCTCTGGTACCGGTTCACCACCAGCCCGACAGTTGCGACCACCAGGAGCTCCGCGCAGACGCCCGTCACGGTACGGGTCAGCGGCCGCCACCGACCACCGCGCGGCCACATCCGTACGGTCAGCGCCACGGTGCCCACGGCGGCGCCGGCGGCGAGCAGGATGAGCGGGAAACCGGTCAGCCGCACCGGCGTTCGTCCTCGCTCCGGCGGCGTCCGGACGGCAGGAACGCCTCGGCGCTGAGCGCGGCCACCGCGATGCGGGGCAGGTCCCGCGCCGACGGGAAGCACAGGAACCTCGGCTGCCACTGCGGCTGGTACTTCGCGTTGGCGCGGTACAGCGACTCGATCTGCCACCAGCCGGAGAACGCTCGCAGGATCCGTGCCCAGAGCCGGGTCACGGGACCGGCGCCGAGCTGCTCCGCCCGCGCCAGCACCGAACGCAGCATCGCGAAGTTGAGCGAGATGCGCCGGATCCCCGAGGCCGCGGCGAACTCCACCGCACTCGTGATCATCAGCTCGGTGATGCCGTTCTCGGCACTCCGGTCGCCGCGCATCAGGTCCAGCGACAGCCCCGACTCGCCCCACGGCACGAACTGCAGGAGCCCGCGTACGCGGCCCTCGCCGTCACGGCAGAGCACGACGAGGCAGTCACCGTCGCCCGTCTCACCGAACCGGGACAGCGCCATCGAGTAGCCCCGCTCCACGGAACTGTGCCGGAACGCGCCGGCGCACGTACGGGCCTCGTCGAGCACGGCGTCGTCGAGATCCCGCTGCCGCGCCACCTCGACGGTGTAGCCGGCCCGGCGCGTACGGGCCACCGCCTGCCGGACCGTCCGCATCGGACGCCCCTGCAGGGAGAAACCGGGCACGTCCAGCACCGCTTCGTCGCCCAGCTCGATCACGTCCAGACCCAGCCGCCGGTACGCCGTCCCGCCGGTGGTGCTGCACGCGAGGACCGCCGGGGTCCAGCCGTGGGCGTCGCAGTCGGACAGCCACGCCGCGATGGCATCCGGCCACGCCGCGGGATTGCCCAGCGGGTCGCCGGAGGCCAGGCTCACGCCGTTGACGACCCGGTACGCCACCGCCGCCCGCCGCGACGGCGCCCAGATGAACGACTTGTCGCGCCGCAGCGCGAAGTATCCGAGCGAATCCGCGTCTCCGTGGCAGGCCAGCAGGTCGCGGACCCGGGCCTCCTCGCCGTCGGCCCAGCCGGCGCGCCGGGTGCACGGCCGGAGCAGCAGGACCGCGCCGACGCCGAAGCCCAGCAACCCGAACGCCCCCGTGGTGAGGTCCACCGCGGTCGTCGTGGCCGGGTGGTCGAAGCGCAGCGGCCCGGTGACACCGACCATGCCGAGCGCCACGTGCTGCGCCCACTGCAGCGGCCCCGCCGCCCCGGCGATCTGACCGGCGCGCAGCGCCACCTCCACGAGGCCGAGCAGGAAGCCCGTACCGATGAAGCCCGCGCACACCCCGAGCGCCCGCCAGCGGGTCCCCACGTCTCCCCGGGCGCGGAACCGGTGCCGTTCCACGATCAGGACCAGCAACAGCACGGCCGACACCACCGCCGGCGCCGGGGAGGCCTTGAGCATGTGCAGGCCGATGCTGAGGCCGCAGAGCCAGGCGGCCAGCTGCCACGCCCGCCGCTTGCCCCGGCGCAGCCCGGCGCCCAGGTACACCAGCAGGACGCCCACCACAGCGGTCGCCGTACGAGCAGTCACCATCCCGGCGGTCGGCAGCAGGTGGGCCATCGACGCCATCCTGTGGTGCCAGGACGGCAGGACGGCGAAGACGGCATCGAGCGCGCCCACCACTTGCACGCACCGCGCGATCACAGCACGCGACGGCGGCGGCCGCCACGGCGTGAGCGTGGCGGCCCGCGTCCGTGCCGCCTCCGGCCGATCGGCGACGGCGGTTGCTCCCCCGGGTGTCCCGGACATCGACATCCTCCTCGTCTCGTGGCGCACATCTTGCCCACGATCCGGGCTCCCGGCGTCGGCCCCTGGTCGGGACCTCGGGCGCGGCCCTATGACTTTTGACGGAGGAGGGGCCCCCACCGGTTTTCCGATCTCGGGAGAGATTCACCGGTGGCATGCTGGGCGGATGGCCGTACCGGACGAGTCCGCCCGCGACGCCGTCACGCTGCGGCCCGTGCCGCGCTGGGTGGCGCCGGTGTTCGCGGTGCTCGGCGCGGCCACCGTGCCCTGGACCGCGTACCTGGCGATGTCCCTGCCGGCGCGGTACAGCGCCGAGCACTACCGGGTCGCCTGGGTCGGTTTCGACCTGATGCTCGTCGCGCTGCTGCTGACCACCGCCCTGCTCGCCTGGCGCGGCTCACGACAGGTCGGGCTCCTGGCCGCCGCCACCGCAACCGTGCTCGTGGTGGACGCCTGGTTCGACGTGACCACGTCCCGGCCCGCGGACGTGCCGTCGGCCGTCGCCTCCGCCGTGCTGCTCGAGCTGCCCCTCGCCGTCGTCTGCGGCTGGATCGCCCTGCACGTCGACCAGGTCGTCGAACGCCGCCTGCGGATCCTCGCCCGGCGCGCCGCCCGCGCGCCGGGCAGGGCATCACGGACGGATCGTCGCGGCGATTAGCACCTGGTGGTAGGTCTGCCCGGCCGGTGGCTCCGAGGAGAACGCCCAGGCGGCGTAGAACCGGCCCGGGCCGGCGGCCGTACCGATGTAGTCGCCGGGGAACGCGCCGCCGGCCTGCGCGGCGTACCGCAGATCGGAGGGCGGCCCGAGCGTCAGGCGCGAGCGGAACGACCGGGCCTGGTCGGAGGAGATCCGCGCCCGCTGCTGCACGTAGCGGCCGTCGGCCGCGGCGGCGTCCCGGACGCCGTAGGAGACCAGAACCTTGCCCGCGTACGCGGCGACGTCGGCGTTGACGACCTGGGTGGTGGACGTGCGCTCGGGGTTCACCGTGACCGGAGCCGTCCAGTGCACACCGTCGGTGGACGATGACGCGCGGAGCAGCGACACGTCGGTGGACTGCCACACCGCGTGCAGGCGCCCGGTCACGGCGTCGACGGTCGCGGACGGAAGGCAGCACCGTACGCCCGGCACGTCCCCGCCGACGTCGGTCGCGACGGTGACCGCGGCCGACCAGGTCCGGCCGCCGTCGCGCGACGTCCGGGCCCGCATCGGCACACCGGGGTCGGCGGGCGGGGCGGCGGCCCGGGCGGCGTCGCTCTCCCGTTCGCGGTCCGGCTCCCGCCCGGTGCCGGCGAAGTCCAGGTAGAGGTCGGTGATGGACCCGTCCGGCCGGATCAGCGCCTGCGAGTTCTGCGTCGACGCGTTCCCCGGGGTCACCACGGCCGCGGCGCTCCAAGTGCGGCCGTGGTCGTCGGACCAGCGCACCCGCTGCTGCGCGAACTCGCCGAAGAAGTAGCTCCAGAACTGGTAGATCCGGCCACGGTGCGGCGAGTGGGCGCCGTTGTCGACGGCCAGCCAGTTCTTGTCGTTGAAGATGCGGCAGTCGTCGGTGGACTGGGCGACCGACGGGCGCCCGAAGGTCGCGCCGCCGTCACGTGACCGGGACACCAGCACCACACTGCGACAGTCCGAGACGTCGCTGTTGAACGCGATGGTGGACAGGTAGGCGTCGCCGCCGGGCCCGAAGGCGAGCACCGGGTCGGACGCCCGGTCCCACGCGCCGCCGGCCGCCGTGGTGATGTACCGGACCGCGGCGTGCCGCCAGGTCAGCCCGCCGTCGCGGGTCCAGGCGTGGGTGATGCCCACCGCCCCGCCGTCGGGATACCGGCCGTCGTGGGCGGCGGCCACCGCGACGTCCCGGTCGACGGGTGACACGGCGATGTCGGGCTCCACCAGCGTGTCCGGCTCGGAGCCGGGCGCGGCCGGGACGTCCTGACGCGAGACCTGCCCGAGGGTCAGGACCGTGGGGTGCCGGACGCCGGCCACCGCCGGAACCGACGCCGAGATCGTGATGGCTGCTACGCCGGCAACGAGTGCCGCGCTACGGACGTGACGCATGCGTACCCCCGGAAGCATCGACAATGATGCACGTCCGACCCTCCCACCGGCCCGGCGGACAGGCAAGGCCGGTTTCGGGTATAGATCGACGAGCGCGGACCGGGCGCTGGGCCACGCCCGGCAGTACTCGAGCACCGTCCTCGCCTGCAACGGCCCCTGCTGACGCCGGCTGCGGCTCAGGGTCATCGTTCCGACACGTGAAGGACGTCGCTCAGGTCAGCCAGCAACGCTGCTTCCTCGCCCCTGAGGTAGAAGTGCCCGCCGGGCAGCACCCGCAGCCGGAACGCGGACCGGGTCAGGCCGGCCCAGCCGCGCATCTGCTCCGGGGTCACCTCGGGGTCGTCGGCGCCGGTGTAGGCGTACACCGGGCAGTCGAGCGGGGGCCGGTCGCCGCCGGAATAGGCGTCGAGGAGCTGGTAGTCCGCGCGGATCGGCGGGAGCACCAGCTCCCGCAGCCCCGGATCGGCGAAGACCGCGGCGCGGCTCCGGTCGAAGCGTACGACGTCCGCCACGATTTCGTCGTCCGTGCCGGGGTACGTGCGCCGGCCTTCGAGCGCGTGCGGTGGCCGCCGCCCGGACACGCACAGGGCGGCCGGTGCGTTTCCCCGCCGATGCAGGCGCAGCGCGACTTCGTGGGCCACCGAGGCGCCCATGCTGTGCCCGAAGAACACGAGCCGGCGCGTCGCGAGGTCGCCGAGCGCCTCCCCTATGTCGTCCGCCAGTGTCTCCAATGCGGACGGGAACGGATCACCGAGCCGGTCCTCGCGGCCGGGATACTTGACGGCGAGCACCCCGACGTCCGGTGGCAGGCCCCGGGGCCAGGTCGAGAAGGCAGTCGTCCAGCCGCCGGCGTGGGCGAAACACACGAGCTTGGTCTCGTACCCGTCGTCGTCGCGAAGGCGGCGGATCCACCGTTCCCTCATGCGGGTTTCTTCTTTTCTCGCGCGGGTTTCACGCACCAATTCTACCCGGCGCACAGACGCTTATCAGAACCGGATCCGCGCGCATTCTTCCGCCGATGGCGACGGCTTTGGAAATGACCGTCGAACGCACGGGGACGGGACCCGGTCGGCAGAAAGACACTTGTCGATCCTGCCGGGCTGCCCTAGCGTGAGGGCCGAACCGAACACCAAACGGGGGGTGTCTTGGTGCGACGGAGTGTGGCCGTGTCCTCTCAGGACGCGGCGACGACGTACCGGTATGTCCGGAAACCACTGCACGAACCGGATCGACGCCGAGTGCCGGCCTGGCGCGAGGTCACCGACGGGCAGTGGCGGGACGCTCAGTGGCAACGGGCCCACTGCGTCAAGAATCCGCGGGATCTGCGCGCGCTGCTCGGCGGCCTGCTCAGCGACTGGTTCTACGACGAACTGGCGGCCGATCAGGAACGGTTCGCCACCATGCCGATCCTGCTCACGCCGCAGATGGTCAACACGATGCTGCCCGACGAGCCGGCCGGGTTCACCGACGGGTTCCTCGCCAATCCGATCAGGCGCTACATGCTCCCGGTCCGCCGCGACCGGGACCCACGATGGCCCAGTCATCCGCTCGCCCAGCGCGACTCGCTGCACGAGTCCGAGATGGCGGTCGCCGAGGGCCTGGTGCACCGCTATCCGACCAAGGTGCTGGCCGAGCTCGTGACGACCTGCCCCCAGTACTGCGGGCACTGCACCCGGATGGACCTGGTCGGCACCTCCACCCCCCAGATCGCCAAGGCGGCGCTCACGCTCACCCCGGCGGACCGGCAGGCGGGCATCCTGCGCTACCTGCAGGAGAATCCGGGCGTACGCGACGTGGTGGTGTCCGGCGGCGACGTCGCCAACCTGCCCTGGCCGCACCTCGAGTCCTTCCTGCTGCGGCTGCTCGACGTGGAGTCGGTACGCGACATCCGGATCGCCACCAAGGCGCTGATCGGCCTGCCCCAGCACTGGCTGCAGGACCGGGTACGCGCCGGGATGGAGCGGGTCGCGCGGCTGGCGGCCGACCGGGGCGTGCATCTCGCGGTGCACACGCACGCGAACCACGCGCGCTCGGTGACGCCGCTGGTCGGTGAGGCCGCCCGGGCGCTGCTCGACGCCGGCGTGCGCGACGTGCGTAACCAGGGTGTGCTGCTGCGCGGCGTCAACGCGACCGCCGGCGACCTGCTCGACCTGTGCTTCGCGCTGCAGGACGAGGCCGGGATCCTGCCCTACTACTTCTACCTGTGCGACATCGTGCCCAACGCCGAGCACTGGCGGACGTCGCTGGGCGAGGCTCGGCGGCTGCAGCACCAGATCATGGGTCTCCTGCCGGGCTACGCCACACCCCGCCTGGTCTGCGACGTCCCCTGGCTCGGCAAGCGCTGGGTCGACCAGGTCGAGGAGTACGACACCGAGCGCGGCATCTCGTACTGGTCCGGGCCGGACGGTGGCCGCCGCTATACGTACTACGACCCGATCCGATCGCTGCCGGAGGCCGGGCGGCGTTGGTGGGCCGGTTCTGTCACCGAGAACGCCGGAGGGTGAGATGGCGCAGCCGGACATCGGCACGTTGACCGTGCCCGACCACATCTGGGGCTTCCCCGGGGTCGCCCACGGCGGGTACGTCGCCGGCCGCCTCGCCGAGCTGGCCGACACCGAGGACCTGCGGCTCGACCTGCGGCGTCCCATTCCCGTCGGGCAGCCCCTGTCGATCGAGCGCAGCGGCCCGGATTCCTGGACGCTGAGCGGCGACGGGGGGCCGCTGGCCGCGGCCCGGATCGTCGCGCCGGGCATCGCCGTGCCGGCCCTTCCCGGCTGGGACGAGGGGCTCGCGGGGATCGAGCAGCGGCGGACCGCCGAGCGCGCGGGCAACGCCTTCCCGGACTGCTGGGTGTGCGGCTCCGGCCGGCCCGCGGGGCAGGGCCTGCACGTACTGCTCGGCCTGGTGCCCGGCCGTGCGGTGGTGGCGGCCGCCTGGACGCCCGGCCCCGAGGCCGGCGACCCCGGCGAGGAGCTGAGCCTCGCCTCGGTGTTCGCCGTGCTGGACTGCCCGGGGGGCTGGGCCTGCCGGGCGTTCGCCGGCGCGCCCATCGCCGAGACGGTCACCGCCTTCCAGACCAGCCGGCGCCTGCGCCCCGTCCGGGCGGGCGAGCCGTACGTGGTGAGTGGCTGGTCGGTCGCCGCCGAGGGCCGCAAGTACCGCACCGGCAGCGCCATCAGCACCCCCGACGGCGAGCTGTGCGCGATCGCCGAGTCGCTGTGGCTGGACGTACGCAGAGGAGCCGGATGACCACCGAACCGCTCGCCCCGTTCGACGACCGCTACCTGGCCGACCCCGACGCGACGTACGCCGAGCTGCACCGCCTCGGCCCGGCGCACCGCATCCGGACGCCGGAGGGCACGCCGGCCTGGCTGGTCACCCGTTACGAGGACGTCCGGCAGCTGCTCGGCGACCCGCGGCTGGCCCGCAACATCCGCTACGCCTCCGACGTCTACCGCGCGATGCCGCTGCCCTCGGAGTTCAGCTTCGAGAGCGTGGCCACGGTGGACGGAGCCGACCACCGCCGGCTGCGCAAGTTCCTCAACCAGGCGGTCTCGGTGTCCCGGTTCCGGGCGATGCGGCCGCGGATCGAGGAGATCACCGCCGGGCTGATCGACGCGATGGGCGACTCGGGGCGTACCGATCTGATCGCCGCACTGGCCGCGCCTCTGCCCATCACCGTGATCGCCGACATGCTGGGCGTGCCGCCGGCCGACCGGGCGCGGTTCCGCTCCTGGACCGACGGGCTGCTCGGCCTCGACGCCGAGCTGGCCAGCCACGCCGGCGCCGCGATGTACGCCTACCTCGGCGCTCTGATCGGCCGCAAGCGGGCGGAGCCGACCGGCGACGTGCTCTCCGAGTGGGTGCACGGACTCGACGAGCAGGGCCGGCCGCTGGACGACAACGACCTGCTCGGCCTCGCCTTCATGGCGCTGCTGGGCGGCTACGACACCACGGTGAGCACGATCGCCAGCAGCGTGCTCATCCTGCTCGGCGACCCGGACCTCATGGCACGGCTACGCCGCGACCCGGAGCAGCTGCCCGCAGCGGTCGAGGAGTTCCTGCGCTTCCACGGCCCGGTGCACACCGCCGTGCGCCGCTTCACCGCCGAGGACGTGCCCGTCGGCGATCAGGTGATCCCGGCCGGCGAGACGGTGCTGCTGTCCATGGGCGCCGCACATCGCGATCCGGCGCACTATCCCCATCCGGAGCGGGTGGACCTGGACCGCGGCAAGGTGCCACATCTGGCGTTCGGCAACGGCCCCCACTACTGCCCGGGCGCCGAATTCGGACGCACCGAGGTACGGGTGGCCCTCGAGCAGGTGCTGCTCCGGCTGCCCCGGTTGCGGCTGGCCGTGCCGCCCGAGCAGATCGCATGGCGGGCGGCGTACCAGATCCGGGTGCCGCTCGCCCTGCCCGTCGAGTACTGACCGCCAGGAGAGAGGCACCGATGAACCGCACCACCGCAGAGCCGATCGCCGTCATCGGGATGGGGCTGCGCTTCCCCGGCGGCAACACGTCCCCTGCCGGCCTGGCGGAGTTCCTGCGGGCCGGGCGGTCCGGCATCGAGCCCACGCCGCCCGGCCGCTGGTCCGGGGTGGAGGGCATCACGGCGAGCGGCGGCGGCTTCCTGTCCGGCATCGACCGCTTCGACGCGCTGTTCTTCAACACCTCGCCGAAGGAAGCCGCGTACGTCGACCCGCAGCAGCGGCTGGTGCTGGAGACCGCCTGGGAGGCGCTGGAGTCCGCCGGGGTGGACCCTGCGACGGTCGAGGGCGACGGTGGCGTCTACATCGGCTGCAGCATGGCCGACTACGCGTCCCGGGCCGGCGAGCTGGCCGACGAGCAGCTCACCCCGCACCTCGGGGCCGGCCTCGCGCCGAGCGCCATCCCGGGCCGGCTGTCGCACTTCCTCGGCTGGCACGGTCCGAGCATGACCGTCGACAGCGCCTGTTCCTCGTCGCTGGTCACCCTGCATCTCGCGGCCACCGCCCTGCGCGCCGGCGAGTGCTCGATCGCGCTGGCCGGCGGCGTCAACCTGATGCACCATCCGCGCAACCACATCATCTTCAGCCAGGCGGGCATGCTCTCCCCGGACGGCCGCTGCCGGACGTTCGACCAGCACGCCGACGGGTACGGGCGCAGCGAGGGCTGCGGGGTCCTCGTGCTCAAGCGCCTCGCCGACGCCCGGGCGGGCGGTGACACCGTGCTCGCCGTGCTGACCGGCTCGGCGGTGCGCCAGGACGGCGCGAGCGGCGGCCTGACCGTGCCGAACGGGCTGGCCCAGGCCGACGTCATGCGCCGGGCGCTGGCCGCGGCGGGTCTCGCCGCCGAGGACGTGTCCTACGTGGAGGCGCACGGCACCGGCACCCCGCTGGGCGACCCGATCGAGGTCGCCGCGATCAACACGGTGTTCGGGCCGTCGCGGGGCGCGGACGACCCGGTGCTGATCGCCTCGCTCAAGGGCAACCTCGGGCACATGGAGGCCGCGGCCGGCGTCGGCGGGGTCATCAAGACGGTGCTGCAGCTGCGCGAAGGCACGATCTACCCGCACATCGGCATGACCACGCCGTCCCAGCACATCCCGTGGCGGCGGTTCCGGGTCGGCGTACCGACCGAGGGGCGGGACTGGCCGGCCGGGCCGCGGCGGGGCCTGGTCAACTCGTTCGGCTTCGCCGGGACGATCGCCTCGGTGGTCGTCGAGGAGGCCCCGGACGCGCCGGCGCCCCCGGCGGCCGGAGGCGAACAGCTTCTCGCGGTGTCGGCCAAGAGCGCCGCCGCCCTGCGCCGCCGGCTCACCGACCTGCGAGACTTCCTGGCCGCGCACCCGGACGTGCCGCCGGCCGACCTGGCCTACACCAGCACCGCGCGGCGCGCCCACTTCGCGCACCGGTTCGCCGCGGCCGGGTCGACCACAGCCGAGCTGGCCGCGGCGGTGGAGGCCGGTATCGCCGAGGACATCCCGGCGGCCGATCCACCCGAGGTGGCGTTCCTGTTCACCGGCCAGGGCGCGCAGTATCCGGGCATGGGGCGCGCGCTCTACCGCGACCACGCCGTGTTCCGTAACCGGATCGACGAGTGCGACAAGCTGCTCGAGCCCTTCCTCGATCTCTCCGTCCGCGACCTGCTGCTCGCCGACCCGGACGAGGGCGGCCTCGAGATCCACCGCACCGCGTACGCCCAGCCGGCCCTGTTCGTGCTCGAGTACGCGCTGGCCGGCCTCTGGATGTCCTGGGGTGTGACGCCCGGCGTCCTGCTGGGCCACAGCATCGGCGAGCTCGTGGCGGCCACCGTCGCGGGCCTGTTCGACCTGCCGGACGCCGTACGCCTCGCCGCCGAACGCGGCCGCCTCATGCAGTCGATGAGCACCCACGGCGGAATGGCCGCGGTGTCGGCCGGCCGGGACACCGTGCTGCCCTATGTCGACGGTTTCGACGAGGTCGGGATCGCCGCCGTGAACTCCCCCACCCAATGCGTCATCTCGGGCCGGCGGGACCAGCTGGCCCAGATCATCGTGGCCCTGCAGCGGGACGGCATCCGGGCGAAGGCATTGGCCGTCTCGCACGCCTTCCACTCGCCGCTCATGGCGCAGGCCGCCGCGAGCTTCGCCGAGGTAGCCGGGACCGTCACCTTCCGGCGGCCCGCCCTGCCGTTCGTCTCCAACCGCACCGGGGAGGTCGCGCGCTACGAGGATGTCGCCGACCCGGCGTACTGGGCGCGGCACATCCTCGAACCCGTCGATTTCCTGGGCGGGGTGCGGGCTGTCGAGGCGCGGGGGCGGCACGCGTTCATCGAGGTCGGCCCGTCCGCCACGCTGACCGCGCTGGGCAAGCAGTCGGCGGCCGCTCCCGGTCACCTCTGGCTGGCCAGCGTCACCAGCGCGGCCGACGACGGCGGCGGGCTGCGCCGGGCGGTGCTGCGCGGCTACCAGGCCGGGCTGGACATCGACTGGCGGGCGTACCACGGCGAGCGGCGGGGCCGGCTGACCGAGCTGCCCGGCTACCCGTTCGAGCGCAAGCGGCACTGGCTGCCGAGCCCGCAGGCGAACGGCCGGGCCGCCGGGCACGGGCTGCTCGGCACCGAGACGGCGGCCGCTGCCCCGGGCGTGCGCGAGTTCCGCTCCTCCTGGTCGGCGACCGAACCGGCCTGGCTGGGCGACCACGTGGTGCTGGGCCAGGTGTACTTCCCCGGCGCGGGCTACGTCGAGCTGGTGCTGGCCGCCCAGGACGCGGTGTTCGGCACGAGCGACCGTCCCGTCTTCGACCTGCGCATCCACGAGCCCCTGGCGCTGACCGACGAGCCGGTCGAGGTGATCACCCGGGTCCGGCCGGACGACGGCGGGACGACCACGGTCGAGGTGCTCAGCCGCCGGCCGGAGGGGCAGGGCGGCGGCGAACGGGGGCACGCGACCGCCCGGCTGGGCCCCCGGGGCGAGCGGGAACCCGCCTGGGTCACCGAGCTGCGCGAGCCGCCCGGGGACACGGCCGGCGGACCGGTGCTCACCGGTGACCGGCTCTACGCCGAGTTCGCCGGGCTCGGGCTGCCGTACGGGCCGGAGTTCCGGCGGATCGAGTCGGTGGTGGTCGGTGCCGACGGGCTCGCCCGGGCGGAGCTGCGCGAGGTGGACACCCCGCCGGGGATGGTGCTGCCGCCGTACGCGCTGGACCCGGCCGTGCAGACGCTGCTGACGCTGACCGAGCCGGGCCGCACCTACCTTCCCCGGTCGTACGCCGAGGTGCGGGTGTTCAAGAAGCCGAAGGGCGCGCTGCGCAGCGTGGTACGCCTGACCGGCCGCGACGACGACCTCGCGGTGGACGTGCTCGTGCTGGAGGGCGCCGAGCCGGTCGCCGCGGTCCGCGGGCTGGGCCTGGTCCGGGTGGCGAACCCGGCGGCCACCCGCGACCGGCTGTCGTACGAGCCGCAGTGGGTCGAGCAGGCCGCGGCGGCGACCGGCCGGGACCGGCACCGGGTGCTGCTCGTGCACCCGCCGTTCGAGGCGCCGGAGGGGCACCTCGCGGCGGCCGACGTCGACCGGGCGGCCGACCTCGTGTGGACCGACCCCGACATCACCGACGTGGCGTGGTTCTGGTGGGCCGACCCGGGAGCGACCGGCCTGGACCGGCTGCGCCGCGAGAGCGAGGAGAACTACACCGGGCTGCTGCGCCTGCTGCAGGAGATGGAGGACCTCGGCCGGTCCCGGCCGCTGCGGCTCTGGCTGGTGACGGTCGGCGGGCAGGCGCTGCCGGGCGACGCGCCGGACGACCGGGACGCGGACGCGCTCGGGGACGGCTCGCTGTGGGGCTTCGGCCGGGTGCTCGCCAACGAGTACCCCGCGTACCGGGTGATGCTCGTCGACCTCGATCCGGCCGCCGCCGGGCCGGAGCCGCTCCTCGCCGAGCTGGACGCCGCCGGTGACGACTTCCAGGTCGCGTTCCGCGGCGGCGTACGGCACGTGCTGCGCCTGCGGCCCTCCCGCACCCCGGCCGCGGAGGCCACGCCCCGGCTCGATCCGGAGGCCACGTACCTGGTCACCGGCGGGCTCGGCGGCCTGGGCAGGCTGGCCGCCCGGCGGCTGGTGGAGGCCGGTGCCCACCGTCTCGTGCTGGCCGGCCGGCGCCCGTCCGGCGACCAGGAGGCCCGGCTCTCCGCCGAGCTGGGCGCCGACGTCCGGGTGGTGAGCGCCGACATCGCGGATCCGGCCGGCGTCGAGCGGATGGTGGAGGCGGCCGGGCCGCGGCTGGCGGGCATCGTCCACGCCGCCGGCGTGCTGGCCGACGCGCCGATCTCGAGTCAGGACTGGGCGAGCTTCGAGCGGGTGCTGGCGGCCAAGATGTACGGCGGCTGGCTGCTGCACCGGGCCACCGCCGATCTGGGGCTCACGTTCTTCGTGGCGTACTCGTCGGCGACCGCCCTGCTCGGCACCGCCGGCCAGAGCAACTACGCGGCGGCGAACGCCTACCTCGACCGGCTGATGCACTGGCGCCGGGCCGGCGACCGGGCCGGGCTGAGCGTCAACTGGGGACCGTGGGGCGAGGTCGGCATGGCCGCCCGGATGGACGACCAGCAGGCGGCCCAGCTGGCCGGCCGCGGGTACACGCCGCTGGACCCGGAGCAGGCGATGGCGGCCTGCTTCCGGGCGCTCGCCCGCACCCAGCCGCAGGTGCTCGTCGCCGACGTGGACTGGGAGCGGTTCGCCGCCACCCAGAAGGTGCCGAACGCGATCCTGGCCGAGCTGGCCGAGCACACCGGCGGCACGACCGCCGGCGTCGACCGGGAGGCGTTGCTGAAGCTCGATCCGGCCGCGCGCGAGGAGGCGTTGCTGACGATCGTGCGGGCGCAGGCGGCGGCGGTGCTCTTCTTCGACGCGGTCGAGGACATCTCCTTCGACGCGCGCTTCATCGAGCTCGGCCTGGACTCGATGATCAGCGTGGAGTTCAAGAACGCGCTGGAGACGGCGCTGCGCGTGCCGCTCTCGGCCTCGCTCGTCTTCGACCATCCGACGATCCGCGCGCTCGCCGGCTACCTGGCGGCGCGGCTCGCCCCGGCCGGAACGGAGTCCTGATGGGCGTCGCGACCGAGGTGCTGCGGGCGGCCGAGCGACATGCGGACGCGCCGGCGATCGTCCACAACGGCGCCGTCACGACGTACGGCGAGCTGATCGGGCGCGCCCAGGCGGTGGCGGCCGGGCTCACCGCCGGGGAGACCGTCGCGGTTCCGGCCGTCCGGGGCGTCGAGCTGATCGTCGACTTCCTCGGCGTGCTCCTCGCCGGGGCGACGTACTGCCCCATCGACCCGGCGCTACCCGCGGCGCGCCGGACGGCGATGCTCGACGCGGCCGGCTGCACCCGCGAGCTCGGCGCCGGGCCGCCACCGGCGAGGGCGGCAGCGGGCACCGGCGAGCCCGGGCCGGAGGGGATCGCCTACGTGCTGTTCACCTCAGGGTCGACCGGCACGCCCCGTCCGGTGGAGGTGCCGCACCGGGCCGTCAAGGCCGTCGCCGGCTCGCTGCGGCAGCTCTTCGCGGCGACCCCGGCCGACCGCTTCCTGCAGTTCGCCTCCCCGAGCTGGGACACCTGCTTCGAGGAGATCCTGCCCGCGCTGACCAGCGGCGCGACCCTGGTCATCGACGACGACGCGCACTCCGGCTCGTTCGCCCGCATCCTCGGCCTGCTGGCCCGGGAACGGATCAGCGTGCTCAACCTGCCCACCGCCTTCTGGCACGAGCTGGTGCTGCACCTGGCCGAGGAGCGCGTACGCCTGCCCGAGTCGGTGCGGCTGGTGGTGATCGGCGGCGAGGGCATCAACCCGGTACGGCTGGCGACCTGGCGTGACCTGCCGACCGGGGACGTACGGCTGCTCAACACGTACGGCTGCACCGAGACCGCGCTGATCACGCACGCGGCCGACCTGTGGGGGCCGTCCGCCGTGCCCGCGGTGACCGGGCTCGCCGAGGCGCCGATCGGACGGCCGTTGCCGCACGTACGGCAACGGCTGGAACCGCACGGCGCGCTGGGGCTGCTGCACGTCGGCGGCCCGTCCGTGGCCCGCGGCTACCGGGGCGATCCGGAGGCGACCGCCCAGCGGTTCACCGACGGCTGGTTCCGCACCGGGGACCTTGTCGAGGAGGCGCCCGACGGAGTGCTCCTCTACCGCGGCCGGGTGGACCGGCAGCTCAAGGTGCGCGGGGTCCGGATCGACCCGGGCGACGTCGAGGCCGAGATCATCCGGTGTGCCGGGGTGCCGGACGCGGCGGTCATCGGGGTGCCGCTCGCCGGCCGTACGGCGCTGATCGCGTATGTGGTGGGCGCCGCGGAGTCCGACGCCGAGAGCCTGCTCGCCCGGTTGCGCGGCGCGATGCCGGCCCACCTGGTGCCCGCCCGGCTGCTGGTCCGGGCCGCGCTGCCCCGTACGACCAGCGGCAAGACCGACTATGCCCGGCTGTCCAAGGAGTGGAGCGAGCGATGAGCGACAACCCGGTCGGCCTCGACCGCCTGATCGGCATCTTCGGCGAGGTGCTGGAGACCGGCGGCGTACGGCCCGACTCGAACTTCTTCCTGCTGGGCGGCGACTCGCTGCTCGCCACCCGGGTGATCGGCCGGCTGCGCCGCGACTACGACGTCGACGTGACGTTCGCCGAGTTCACCCAGGCGCCGACGCCGCGCGCGCTGGACGAGCTCCTCGACTCGCTGGCGGCGGAGGCGGCGCCGCGGTGACCGTGCCCGACGTGGTGGTCGTGGGGGCCGGCCTGGCCGGGCTGACCGCGGCGCACGATCTGGCGGCCCGCGGCGCCGACGTGCTCGTGCTCGAGGCGCGCGGGCGGATCGGCGGCCGGGTGCGGGGTGTGCCGCTCGCGCCGGGGCTGGTGACCGACGGGGGCGCGGCGTACCTCGGGGAGCGGCACACCGCGGTCTGGCAGCTGCTGGACCGGTTCGGCCTCGCCCGGGTGAGCGCCGACGAGGACGGCGACAGCGTCTTCAGCCTGCCCGAGCGGTCCCGGTCGCCGTACCGGATCCCGCCGTACGACGCGGCCGGGCTGGGCGAGCTCTTCGAGGCGCTGCACGAGCTGGCCGCGGCCGTGGACCCGCAACGGCCGCACGCGGCGGCGGCCGAGCTGCGCGAGCTGACCGCGGGGCAGTGGATCCGGCGACGGGTGGCCGATCCCGGCGCGCTGGCGTTCGCCCCGCTCTACCTGGGGCAGCTGGTCGCGGCCGAGATGGACGACCTGTCCGCGCTGTGCCTCGGGTTCTACCTGCGGTCCGGCGGCGGGCTGCGGTATCTCAACGCGTTCCGGTCGGGTGCCCAGGAGTTCCGGGTCGACGGGGGCGCCCAGCGGATCGCCGAGGCGCTGGCCGCGACGCTGCCCCGGCCACCGGTGCTCGACACCCCGGTCGTCCGCGTCGAGGCCGGGGCGGCCGGTGTGTCCGTGGCGACCCGGCACGGCGTACACCGGGCCGGCGCGGCCGTGGTCGCCCTGCCGCCGCCGCTCGCCGCCGCGGTGTGCGGAACGACGACCGGCGGCGCGGTCCGCGGCCGCGCGGTCAAGACCCACCTCCTCTTCGACCGCCCGGCCTGGCGGGACCACGGCCTCTCCGGCTGGTCGCTGAGCGACCGCGGCCCGTTGATGTACACAGTGGACGTCAGTCCCGCCGGCGGCCCGGGCGTCCTCACCGGCTTCGCGACCGGGCAGCGCGCGGAGGACTTCGCGGCCCTGCCCGGGACGCAGCGCGAAGCCGCCGTACGCCGGCAGTTCGCCGCCGTCTTCCCGGAGGTCCCGCCGCCCTGCGAGGTCGTGGTGACCGACTGGGTCACCAGCCGCTGGAGCAGCGGGTGCTACGCGACGCTGTGGCAGCCCGGAAGCTGGGGCGGGCCACCGGGTGCAGCCGGGCCGGACGGCCGGATCGTGCGCTGCGGCACGGAGACCTCGGCCGAGTTCTACGGCTTCATGGAGGGCGCGGTGCGGTCCGGCCACCGCGCCGCCGAGCAGGCGCTGACGGCGCTCGCGCAACCGTTGCAGGAGGACCGACGGTGAAATGGGACAGCCTCTACTTCGCGGGGGTCGGCACCTACCTGCCGCCGCCGGCCGCCGCCGGGCAGGCGGTGGCGGACGGGCTCTACCCGGCCACCGAGTTCCGCACCACGGCGATGCTGTCGGCGCTGCAGGAGGAGAAACTCGAGGCGGTCGACATGGCCGTCGCCTCGGCCGGGCAGGCGCTCGAACGGGCCTCGGCCGACCCCGCCGACATCCTCCTGCTGCTGCACAGCAGCCTGGGCCAGTGGAGCACGGGCCAGGACGTGCTGACCCCGGCCAGCTACATCCAGCGGCGCACGCTCGGCGGCCACGCCCCCTCGATGTACGTCAACAGCGCGTCCAACGGCGGCATGGCCTCGGTCGAGCTGGCCGCCGACTGGCTGGCCGTACGGGACCCGCACGGCCAGGTGCTCATCACCTCCGCCAGCCGGTTCGCGCCGCCGTTCGACCGCTGGCGCACCGACACCGGGCTCATCTACGGCGACGGTGCCGCGTCGGTCGTGCTCTCCGGGACGGGCGGCTTCGCGCGCATCCTGGCGACCCGCTCCGACTCGGCCTCCGAGCTCGAGCCGATCTACCGGGCGGCCGGCGCTGAGGACGACACGCTCGACATGGCGGCCCGCAAACGCGACTTCGTCGGGCAGCGCGGGCCGGCCGAGGTACTGGAGACCCTGCAGGCCACGGTCGGCCGCAACGTGCGCGGCGTCCTCGAGGAGGCCGGCACGGAGATGGACCAGGTCGCCCGGTTCGTGCTGCCCAACGTCGGCCGGCCGCTGATCCGGCTGCACTACGGCGTACCGCTGCGGATCGGCCTCGACCGCACCCTGTGGAGATGGGGCCGCACGGTCGGGCACATCGGCTCGAGCGACCAGTTCGCCGGGCTCGCCCACCTCGTCGAGAGCCGCGCGGTGGCGCCCGGCGACCGGGTGGTGCTGCTGGGCCTCGGCGCCGGCTTCAACCTGACGAGCGCGGTCGTCGAGATTCTGGACCTGCCCGACTGGACTGCCGTACCCGGCAGCGGATCGACTCACGAGACGGAGTGACCCCATGAGCGACGACCTGCGGGCCCGGCTGCTGGCCGTGCTGACCGAGGAGCTGTCCATCGACCCGGCGACCGTACGCGACGACTCCGACCTGGTGGCCGACCTCGGCTTCGACTCGGTCGCGTTCTCCGTCGGGTCGGTCGCGATCGAGGAGTCCATCGGCGTGCGCGTGCCGATCAACGACCTGATGGAGTGCCTGACCTTCGGCGACCTCACCGCCCTCGTCCAGAAGGCGGAGCACCCGTGAGCGACTACGCCGCGGTGCTCGACGAGGCGTTCACGCCGGAGATCGGGGCGCTGGTCGCCCGGGCGGAGGAGACCGGCAGCTTCCCGCGCGAGGTGATCGAGCGGCTGGGCGCGGCCGGCGTCCTCGCCGGCAAGTGGCGCGACCGTACGCTGCCCGACATCGCCTGCCTCGTGGAGCTCGGTGAGCGGCTCGGCGGCCTCACGTCGCTCGGCATCTCGGTCGGGGTCAGCCTGCACGACGCGGCGATCGCCATGCTGCGGCGCTTCGGGCGTACGCCGTACCTGGCCCGGCTCGCCGACGAGGCCATCGCCGGCCGTACCGTGCTGTGCATCGGCGCGTCGGAGTCGGGCGGCGGCTCCGACCTGTCCCGGGTGGTCTCGGCCGCCACCCCGGAGGGCGACGGTTTCCGGCTGCGCGGGCACAAGAAGTTCGTCTCGCTCTCCCCGGTCGCCGACGTGGTGCTGCTCGTCGCGCAGGTGCCGGACGGGCTGGGGGTCTTCGCCGTCCCCCTCGACCAGGTCACCGTCGGGCGCAGTTACCGCACGGTGGGCACCAAGTGCCTGGACACCGCGCCGCTGGAGTTCGACGTGCACGTGCCGGGCGAGGCGGTCGTCGGGCGTACGGGCACCGGCCTGGCGGTGATCAGCTTCGGGCTGGCTCACGAGCGGCTGTCCGTGGCCGGGCAGGTGGTCGGGCTGTGCGACGTCGCGCTCGGCGTGACCGTGGCCCGGATGAAGCGGCGCGAGCAGTTCGGCGCCAGCCTCTTCGACCACCAGGCGTTGCGGCTGCGCGTGGCCGACCTGAGCGCCCGGGTCGACGTGTTGCGGTGGGCGTTGCGCGGGCTGGCTCAGCAGGATCGGCTGGACATCCGTACGGCGTCCGGTTTCAAGGTGACCGCCGCCCGGCTCGGCAGCGAGGTGCTGAGCGAGTGCATGCACATCTTCGGCGGCACCGGCTACCTGCTCGACGAGTCGCCGGTCGGCCGCTGGTTCCTCGACATGAAGCTCGGCCGGGTCGGCGGGGGCGCCGACGAGGTGCTGTGGGAGCTGGTCGCGGCCGGACTCAAGCCGGACTTCGCCCGGTACGACGAGATGGTCCGCGAGCACTGAGGGGAGAGACCGGTGAGCAGGTTCCTTGATCGTCTGATCGACTCCGCCCGTACCTCGGACCGGGGCCTGGTCGTCCGGGACGGCGACGGGTTCGCCCGGCGCACGTGGGGCGAGCTGCACCACCAGGCCCGGCGGATCGCGGGCGGCCTGGCGGAGGCGGGGGTCGGCCCCGGCTCGCGGGTGGCCGTGCTGTGCGGCCAACCGGGTGAGGTGGCGCCGCTGGTGCAGGCGGTGTGGTTGCGCGGCGCCGCGGTGACGATGCTGCAGCAGGCGTCGCCCCGGGCCGATCCGGCGATCTGGCTCGCCGACACCGCCGTCGCACTGGCCACGGTGCGGGCCGGCCTCGTGGTGGCGGGGCCGCCCTACGACCCGGCGGTGCTGGCCGGCACGCCGGTGCGGACGGTCCCGCTCGCCGCCCTCGCCGCCGGCCCGGACACCGATCCGGTCGAGGTGGGCGAGGACGCGGCGGCCCTGCTGCAGCTCTCCTCCGGCTCGACGGGCGCCCCCAAGGCCATCGTCGTCAAGCACCGCAACCTGTACGCGAACATCGACGCGCTGCTGGCCCGGTTCCGCCTCACGCGGGAGGCGGACACCGCCGTTTCCTGGCTCCCGCTGTTCCACGACATGGGTATGATCGCGTTCATGGCCCAGCCGATGATGGCCGGTATCGAGCTGGTCAAGGCGTCGCCGCTGGACTTCCTCGGCTCCCCGGTGCTCTGGGCCGAGATGATCGCCCGCTTCCGTGGCACCTTCACCGCGGCCCCCAACTTCGCCTACGTGCTGCTGTCCCGGCGGCTCGAACGCATCCCCGACGGCCGGTTCGATCTGTCCTCCATGCGGTACGCCATCAACGGCGCCGAACCGGTCGACTACGTCGCGATGCAGCGGTTCACGGCCGAGGCGGGGCGCTTCGGCTGGCCGGGGACCGCGCTGGTCGGCGCGTACGGGATGGCCGAGGCGGTGCTCGGCGTCTCGGCGCCCGAACCGGGCATCGGCCTCGGCGCGGACCGGGTCGACCCGGACGCGCTCGAGCTGACCGCCGCCGCGGTGCCGCACCGGGACGGCCGCCCGCTCGCCACCCTGGGCCGGCCGTTCGACGGCATCGAGGTGCGGGTCGTGGCGGAGAACGGGGAACCCGTGGGTGCCCGCCAGGTCGGCGAGCTGGAGATCCGCGGTGAGGCCGTCACCGAGACGTACCTGACCACGGAGGGCGAGTTCGCCGCGCGGGGCGCCGACGGCTGGCTGCCTACGGGCGATGTCGGCTACCGCACCGACGACGGCGAGCTGGTGATCTGCGGCCGCCGCAAGGACGTCATCATCGTGGCCGGGCGCAACATCTTCCCGACCGAGATCGAGCGGGCCGCCGAGCAGGTACCGGGCATCCGGCCCGGCGGCGTCGTCGCCGTCTCGATCGACGCCGGCCGGCCCGACGAGGGCTTCGCGGTGATCGCCGAGGCCGACCCGCGCGACGCCGGCCGGGATGCCGGTGAGCTGCGCCGGACGGTGGGCCGGCGGGTCTTCGACGCGGTCGGGGCGACGCCGCGCCAGGTGCTCGTGGTGGCCGCCGGCCGGGTGCCCAAGACGTCCTCCGGCAAGCTGCGCCGGGGCCAGGCCCGCGAGCTGCTGCCGTGAGCGGGGACGGCCCGCCGCCCACCGGCCTGGAGCAGCTGCGGGCGGCCGCCTTCGGGCCGGACCGGCAACCGCACATCGGCGACGTGCTCGGCATGGAGGTCGTCTCGCTCGCGGAGGGCGCCGTCGTGTTCGCGCTCAGGGCCGAGCCCCGGTTCGCCAACTACAGCGGCACGATGCACGGCGGGGTGTGCGCGACGCTGCTGGACTCGGTGATGGGCTGCGCCGTGCACAGCGCGCTCGGGCCGGGCCTTACCTGCACGGCCCTCGAGATCAAGGTCAACTTCGTCCGGCCGGTGGTCCCGGGCGGCGCCCGGCTGGTCGCCGAGGGCCGCACGATCCACGTCGGACGGACCATCGCCACCGCCGAGGGCACGGTCCGCGACGAGCGGGACCGGCTGATCGCCCACGGCACCGGGACCCACCTTGTCCAGCCCCGCTGACCTGACCGGTACGGCGCACCCGCCGGGCCGTACCGTGCTCGAGGCGCTGCTCCCCCCGGCGGTGGTGGCCGTCGAGGCGTTCGGCGACGTGCCGGGCGAGGCACCGTTCCCCGGCGAGGAGGACCTCGTCGCCCGGGCGGTCGAGGGCCGCCGCCGCGAGTTCATCACCGCCCGCCGCTGCGCCCGGACGGCCCTGCGCGCCTTCGGCCACCCGGATGCGCCGATCCTGCCCGGGGCCCGGCGCGAGCCGCAGTGGCCGGCGGGCATGACCGGCAGCATCACCCACTGCGCCGGCTACCGCGCCGCGGCCGTGGCCCGTGCCACCGACGTCCGCCTGATCGGCATCGACGCCGAACCGCACGCCCCGCTGCGCCCGGGCATCGCCGAATCGATCACCTCGCCGGACGAGCCGGCCATGCTGACCCGCCTCGCCGCGACCCGTCCCGGCATCTCCTGGGACCGGCTGCTGTTCAGCGCCAAGGAATCGGTCTACAAGGCGTGGTACCCGGCGACCCGGCGCTGGCTGGGCTTCGAGGAGGCGCGGCTGAGCATCGACCCGGACGCCGGCACGTTCACGGCGACGATCCTGGTGGACGGCACCCGCATCGACGACGGCCCGCCGCTGCGGACGATGCCCGGCCGCTTCACCGTGACGCGCGGCCTCATCCTGACCGCCGTCACCTCGCCGTGAGCCGGCGGAGGGTGAGGCGAAGCGCCACCACTGCCACCACGGCCACGTCGAGCAGAAGGAGTGCCGCGCTGAGCGGGTCCGGGCCGTGGTCGTGCCCGGGGGCGGCCGCCGGTGCGGGTCGTGCGGCGGGGGGTGCGACACCGGTGCCGACGCTGAACCGGATCTCACCGGCGGCGTCCCGGCCGTCGGTGAACGCGACGTGGAACGCCATCGTGAACACCCCGGTGCCGCTGAGGCGGACCGGCCGGCTGAGCTCGTACCCCGCGGCCTCCGGTGTCGTGTCCGGGCCGACCGTGTGGCCGCGCGGGTCACGGACGGTGAGGTGCGACCGCGCGGGGTCCGGCGCCGCCGAGCCGATCACCCGGATCCGGTCGGGCGCCGCGGCCAGCGCGGCGCCGTCTGCCGGGTCGGTGACGACGACGGACGGGCCGCCGGCACGCGCGGCGGGCGACGGCAGCAGGACCAGGAGGATGGCGGCCGCGCCGGCGGCGAGCCACCTCATCGAGGACCGGCCACCGGCTCGGCGGCGCGCTCCGGCTCGGCGACCGGCGCCGGCTGGAGGTGGTGGTACATGGCGATGACCATGGGGACGAACACCACGGAGTTGTAGAAGAGGTGCAGCTCGACGCGGGGGAAGACGGTCTGCGCCACGCTGGTCGGCACCGAGCCGCCGAAGTAGTAGTGCCCGGTCTGCGCCTGGATCAGAAGCAGCAGATGCTCGATGTGGTGCCAGAACTGGATGACCAGGGCCACCGTCCACCAGGTCCGGGCCCGGCCGGTGAAGCCGGGGCGGAGCAGGAACAACCCGGCCAGCATGACGATCGCGTACCCGTAGTGCAGCCACTCCGAGGTGATCAGCCAGGGGAAGAACTGCCCGAGCACGCCGCGTGCCTTCGGCCGGGGGGAATGCAGGACCCAGATCTGGTACGCCTGCACGAGATGCTCCGCCCAGTGCGCGAGCACCACGATGAGGAACGCGGTCAGTGCCGCGCTGTGGTAGCGGGTGTTCACCGCGTGCACCGCCGCGCCGGTGCGGCGAACCAGAGTGTTCATGAGGGCCTCCGGGTGAGCCGTCGAAGTCGACTGACGCTATGCACGCACCCGGCCGCCGTTTTTCTTCCCGCTTGCGCAAACCCCGATCCTCGCAATGTCGGAGAAGCAGCCGCCGGTCCACCGGTCCTACGCTCCCGGCGTGTCCCTGCGCGACCATCCCCTGCTGTACGTCTTCCTCGAGGCCCACGATCTCGCCGCGCAGCGCCGGTTCCTGGAGTCGGACGCGGGGTTGCCGGTGCTGGAGACCGACCCCGACCCGCGGCACCGCCACGGCGTGGTGAAGTACGAGGCCGGCACCGTGATCCTCGCGCTCAACCTCTCCCCCGCGAGCCGCTTCGTCCCCGCCGCGGACGAGGGTCTGACCATGGTGTTCGCCGGGGGTACCGAGCCGCGGACCGACCCGCACGGCCACCGCTATCTGCTCGGCGCCCCCGGGCAACCGGTGGCCGAGCTCCGCTTGCGGGTGGACGACCTCGGCGCCTCGGTGGCGTTCTACCGCGACGTGCTCGGCCTGGAGTGCGAGCGGTCGGCAGCCACCGCCACGGTCCGCACCGCCGGCGTGCCGCTCGTGCTGGAGCAGGGGCCGTCCGGCCGGCACGACACCTGTCTGCTCGTGTTCCACACCGGCGACATCCGGAAGCTGCGCGACGAGCTCGCCGGCCGGGGGCTGAGGTACTCGGGCCGTGACGTGGGCTCGAAGAAGATCGGGTGGACGATCCGCTTCACCGATCCGTCCGGCCACCGGCTGTGCCTGTACGAGCCGTCCGAGGCGGCGCTGCGGTGGGACAGCGGGCGGGCGGTCCGCGCGATCCTGGCCGGTTCCCGGTGACCACCGACGACGGCCTGCGCGCGTTCGTGACGCGCCACGGCACCGGCAGCGTCGTCCGGGCCGGTCCCGCCGGTACGGCACCGGACGTCGCGGGCGCCGGCACGGTCGTCTGGGCGGACTGGCCGCCACCGGGTCGCGAGGCCGCCCACCGGCGCCTGCTCGGCGACCTCCGGCGCGCGATGAGCCCCGCGGGCGTCCTGATCATCGAGCAGCGGCTCCGGGGCCCTTCGGACCTCGCGGCTCTGGTCCGCTGTGCCGGCTACGCCGTCGAGCACACGGAGCCCGCCGGCGCGGGCGTACGCCTGGTCGCGCGTCCGCTGCCGGCGCCGCCGGAGTCGTTGGCGGTGAGCGCCTGGGGCGAGGAGCTGACCGGCATCCGCCTGGACCTGCGGTACGCCGACGACGAGGCGGAGTGGATGGACCCGTCGCCCGCCGAGGTCTGGGCGGCCCTCGCGTCGGAGGGCGCCTTCGACGCTCATACGGCCGGGCACTACCCGGTGGACGACCCGTTCGGCAGCCGCCGCGGGGCGCCGGTGGTCAGCCGCTTCTTCGGGCGTACGGTCCCGGCGGAACGGCTGTTCTTCGGCGCGGGCGTGACCGGCCTGCTGCGGGACCTCGCCGACCTGGCCGAGGGAGGCGTCGTCCTCACCCCCGCGTACGCCCACCCCGATCTGCCGGCGCTGGCGGTACGCCGGGGCGCGACGGTCCACGCGATGCCCGAGCCGGCCGCGCCGCTGCTCGACGAGATCGCCCGTACCCGTCCCGACCTGCTGCTGCTCGACCAGCCCGGGTTCGGCGGGCGGCCGTACCCGCTCGACGAGCTCGTGGCCGCCTCCCACGCCGTGCCGGCCATCGTGGTGGACGAGAGTGCCGCGCCGTACCTCGGGCCCGGCGGCAGCGCGGTCACGGTGGCCGCCGGCGCCGGCAACCTCGTGGTGCTGCGCGGGTTCACGAAGGCGTACTCGTGGGGTGGTCTGCGGGCGGGGTTCGCGGTCGCCTCTCCCGGCCTCGAGCAACGGGTCCGCGAGCTGGTGACGCCGCTGCAGATCGGCGAGCTCGCGCTGCGGGCCGCGCTGGGCATGCTCGCCGCCGGGGACGTGCTGAAGGGTCTGCGGGAGCGGATCCGCGCGGTGAAGCCGCCGTTCACCCGGCGCCTGGCGGAGGCCGGGCTGGCCGTCGTGCCCGGGCACGAGGACATCCCGTGGGTCGTCATCCAGGACGGGGACGGCTCGCACGGGCGCTTCCTCGCCGGCCGGGGCATCCGCGGCCTCGCGCCGTCCCGGCCGGGTCAGCTGCGTCTCACCGTGCCACTCTCCGACCGCCGCATCGCGCTCTTCCACGAGCTCCTCGGGCCCTGACCGGCCGGCTGTTCCGCGAGCAGCTGCCGCGCAGCTCCTCGGGCCCTGACCGGCCGGCTACTCCGCGAGCAGCTGCCGCAGCGCCTCGTGCCGCGCGATGCCGGTCATGACGGACTGCACGACCGCGCCGAGCACGGCCACCACGACGACGGCCTCGCGCAGCGCCGGGTCCGCCGGGTTGCGGTCGAGCTGCTTACGGGTCGCGTACGCCCACAGCACAGCCAGGTCGTCACCGGCGGCCTCGGTGGCGGTCGCCGCGTACCGGTCGAGCACCGGCCACAGCTCGGCGAGGTCGAGCACGTCGGCCACCGCGCACACCTCGGTCAGCCGTTCCCGCAGGGCCGTTCCCGGTGGATGCCAGCCCTGCCGGTCCAGCGTGGCGCCGACCCGGGCGCCGGCGGCCGCGTACCGCTCGTCCACGCCGCGCGGGTGCCGCCCCGAGAAGGCCTCCTCGACGGCGGTGATCAGGTCCGCCGGCGAGGTCGCGGTGTCGTCGACCGCGGCGAGCACGGCGAGCACCCCGGGAACGCTCATGCCGCCGACCCGGAGCAGGGCGTCGACCACGTTCAGCCGGCGCAGGTGCCCGGGCCCGTAGTCGGCCTGGTTGCGCGCCCTCGGCACCCCCGGCGGGAGGAGGCCCGTGCGCAGGTAGTACTTGATGGTCGGCACCACGATGCCGCTCTGCCGCGACAGTTCACCGATCCGCATGCTCTCACCGCCAGCTGGTGCCGGGAGGCTCCGCGACCTCAGCGTACGACGCGGCGACGGCACATTCTTCTCGGCGTTTGGGTCCAGCCGGCGTATAGCCGAGTACAGAACTGCTCAACCGGGGTTTGCGAGGCTTCCCGCATTTCCGCACCCTCAGCCCTCGGGAGGAGCGCATGGCCGGCTCCGAAGTGCTCCGTACGGCGACCGCGCCCGGATGGCGGCGGGTACTGCGCCTGCCGCCGTCGATGGTGGACTTCGAGCGTCGCGGTTTCCGCACCGGGCCCGCGCAGACGCGTACGGTCCTGGAGGCTGCGGCGCGGACCTTCCTCGACGGCTATCACGCCGAGCTGGCGACCCGGCCCGGCGAACCGCCCGAGCTGTCCGCGGTGCCGCCCGACCGGCGCGGGTTCGCCGCCGAGGGCGCGGCCATGGCGGCCGTGCTGCTGGACAGCCTGCGTCCCGCCGGCGCACCCCGCTCGGCCGCGCTGCACGCCGCCCACGACGACCGCTACGCCTACCTGATCCACGTGGGCGCCGGCTGGGCGTTGGCGAAGCTGCGCCGCAACCGGTTGGGCCGGGTCGGGGCCGGGGCACCGCTGCTGCGCTGGCTGGCGTACGACGGAATGGGCTTCTGCACGGCCTTCTTCGCCGGGCCACGGGCGCTTCGGCGGTGGAGCCACCACCCGGGCGCCTGCCCCGCCACCTGCGACATCCGATACCAGGGCTTCGGGCGGGCGCTGTGGTTCCGCGCCTGCGGCGACCCGTCGGCCGTCGCCGCTTCCGTGGCCGCGCTGCCCGTGCGGCACCGCGACGACGCGTGGAGCGGGGTGGCGCTCGCGGCGACCTACGCCGGCGGGGTCGCCGACCGGACCTATGCCGAGCTGTACGACCGGGCCTCCGGCCACCGGGACGCCCTGGCTCAGGGCTGCGCGTTCGGCGCCGAGGCGTGGCGGCTGTGCGCGTACGCCCCGCCGCACGCCGCCGTGGCAGCCGAAGTTCTCACCGGCGGTCCGCCGGAGCGGGCGGCCGGATGGACGTGGGCCGCCCGGCGCGGGCTGGACCTGCCGGGCGCCGACGCCGGCGACTACCGGGCCTGGCGGCAACGCGTCCAGGCGACGGCCGCCGCGGTGCTGCCGGGCAGGCCGTCATGAGCCGCCGGTGGGACCTCCGCCCGGCCCTGGCCCCCGCGCTGGCGGTCGCGTTGTGCGTGGGCGTCGGCTGGGCCACCCGGGCGCCGGCCGCCGCGGGCGACCCTGACACGCTGGCACGGCGGTTCTCCTGGGCGGTCACCGACGTCAACGGCGATCCACCCGCGGCGCGTACCGAACGGGCCGTGGAGCCCGCCCTGCGGCACATCCGGGCCTGGATCTCCGCCGTGGGCGCGTCGGCCGGCCTGGCTGACCTCGACGGCAACGCCCGGCCCGACGACGTGTGCCTGGTCGACCCGCGCGACGACGCCGTGACCGTCCTCCCGGCTCCCGGCACCGGCGCCCGGTACGCCGCCTTCCCGCTGGTGCCGGGCCCGCCGGGGAACGTGCCCGCGGCCGTCGCCCCGATGGGCTGCATGCCGGGCGACCTCAACGAGGACGGGCTCACCGACGTGCTGGTGTACTTCTGGGGCCGGGCACCGCTGGCGTTCCTGCGGGTGCCGGGAACCCCGCTCGCGGCCGCCGCGTTCCGGGCGTCCGACGTCACCGGCGGCTCCGGCGAGGTCTGGAACAGCACCACCGCCGACCTCGCCGACCTCGACGGCGACGGGCACCTCGACCTGCTCATCGGCAACTACTTCCCGGACGGGGCCCGGGTGCTCGACGCGAGCGCGCACGACGACCCGCTCATCCGGATGCAGGACTCGATGTCGAACGCCACCAACGGGGGGCGCAACCGGATCCTGCGCCTGGACCACGTCGACCGCACCGGGCCGGTGCCGGTGCCGCGCTACGCCGACGCGTCCGCAGCGTTCGCGGACGACCAGGCGCGCTCGTGGACGCTGGCCTTCGGCGCTCAGGACCTCGACGGCGACGGCCTGCCCGAGCTCTACACGGCGAACGACTTCGGCCGCGACCACCTGCTGCACAACCGGTCCACACCGGGGCACATCGCGTTCACCGAGCTGCGCGGGCGGCGCTCGGCGAGCATGCCGAAGTCGAAGGTGATCGGCAACGACTCCTTCAAGAGCATGGGCGTGGCCTTCCCCGACCTCAACGCCGACGGCCGGCCCGACATCGTGGTCAGCAACATCACCACGCAGTGGGGGCTGCAGGAGAGCAACTTCGCGTACGTGAGCACCGGCACCGGCCCGATCCGCGGGCGGCCGGCACCGTACACGGACCGCAGTGAGCCGCTCGGGCTGTCGCGCAGCGGCTGGGGCTGGGACATCAAGGCCGCCGACTTCGACAACGACGGCACCGACGAGCTGATCCAGGCGGTCGGCTTCGTCGCCGGCCGGGGCAACGACTGGCCGCAGCTGCAGGAGCTGGCGATGACCAACGACGACGTGCTGCGCTTCCCATGGTCGTGGCCGGACTTCGG
Source organism: Nucisporomicrobium flavum (assembly GCF_016464385.1). Lineage (GTDB taxonomy): Bacteria > Actinomycetota > Actinomycetes > Mycobacteriales > Micromonosporaceae > Actinoplanes > Actinoplanes flavus_A. Next base: position 348,322 of record NZ_JADMLH010000006.1, read on the forward strand.
GCCGGGCACCGACATCGCCGGGCACCAGCGCGACCCGTTCTTCGTCCGAGACGCCGACGGGCGCTACGTCGACATCGGCGAGCGCCTGGGCATCGCGAACGCGGGCCCGAGCCGCGGCATCGCCGTCGCCGACGTCGACCACGACGGCCGCGCGGACGTGCTCCTCGCGAACCAGTGGGCCCGGTCGCAGTTCCTGCGCAACACCGGGCCGGCCGGGGCGTACCTCGGGCTGCGCCCGTTGCTGCCGGCCACCGCGCCGGGCGGTCACCCGCGGCCGGCGATCGGCGCCGCGGTCACCGTCACCCGCGCCGACGGCCGGGTCCTGCGCCAGCAGCTGTACCCCGCCAACGGCCACACCGGCGTCAACGGCCCGGAGCTGCTCTTCGGGCTGGGCGCCGCAGCGGACGCGCCGGTCTCCGTCACGGTCACGTGGCGCGACGCGTCCGGCCCGCACACCACCACCACGTCCCTCTCCCCCGGCTGGCACGACCTCGTGCTGGCGTGACGGGACAGAGCCGAGGAGCCGTCCGATGGCGCAACCGACCATTCCGAACCGGACCCCGAAGGGCATCACGGCACTCCGCCGGTTCGCCTTGTCGATCACGGTGTTCACCGTCGTGGGACACCTGTTTCTGGGCTTCGAGCAGGCGTACCTCACGCCGGTCGTGGCGCTGCTGACGGCGTACGCCCTGAGCCTGCTGCTGGAGTGGGTCGACGCGCGAGGGCACGGCCGCCCGGTGCGCTACGGCGGCTCATCCGGCAACCTCGTCACGTTCCTGCTGCCGGCACACATCGCGGCGCTGGCCTGCGCGATGCTGCTGTACGGCAACCAGCGCCTGCTGCCGACGGTGTTCGCGGTGACCGTGGCGATCTGCGGCAAGTACGTGCTGCGCCTGCGGATCGGCGGTCAGCCCCGGCACCTGTTCAACCCGAGCAACCTGGGCATCAGCGCCACCCTGGTGCTGTTCAGCACGAGCGTGGCCATCGCGCCGCCGTACGAGTTCACCGAGAACGTCGGCTCGGTCGTCGACTGGGTGCTGCCCGGCGCGATCCTGGTCGCCGGCTCGATGATCAACGGCAAGCTCACCGGCCGGATGCCGCTGATCGCCGCCTGGGTCGGCGGGTTCGTGCTGCAGGCGGTGCTGCGGGCGCTGCTGTTCGGCCACGCGCCGGCCTCCGCGCTGCTGACCATGACCGGTGTCGCGTTCATCCTGTTCACCAACTACATGATCACCGACCCCGGCACGACCCCCGGCCGGCCGCGGGACCAGGTGGTCTTCGGGCTCGCCACGGCGCTCGTGTACGGCGCGCTCGTCGTCGCGGGCATCACCTTCGGCCTGTTCTACGCGCTCACGATCGTCTGCGCCGGCCGGTTCGTGCTCACCTGGGTGCGATCGCTGCGGGGCGCCGGGGGTGCCGAGCCGGTCCGCCCGGCCGAGGCCACCGTGCCGGCCGTGGCGACCACCGGCGGGCGTACGGCCGTACCGGTCAGATGACGCCCGGGTCCCGGCGCATCGCCGTCGTCGGCCTGGCCTGCCGCTACCCCGACGCCGCGGGACCGGACCGGCTCTGGCAGACCGTGATGGCGCGGCGCGCCGCGTTCCGCCGGATGCCGCCCGAGCGCCTGCCCCTGGCCGACTACGGCGGCGACGGCGCCGACCAGACCTACGTGACGCATGCCGCGCTGCTCACCGGCTGGCACTTCGACCGGCAGCGCTTCCGGGTGGCGGGACCGGCGTTCCGCGCCGCGGACACCGCGCACTGGCTCGCGCTGGACATGAGCGCGGCCGCCCTCGCGGACGCCGGTTTCCCGGACGGCGACGGCCTCGACGCCGGCCGGGTCGGCGTGATCCTGGGCAACTCGCTGACCGGGGAGTTCTCGCGGGCGGCCGCGCTGCGTACGCGGTGGCCGTACGTGCGCCGCACCGTGCTCGCCGCGCTGGCCGAGTCGCCGCTGGGCCCGGACGACCGGGCGGCGCTGCTGCGGGCCGTCGAGCGCCGCTACAAGGAACCGTTCCCCGCGCCGACCGACGAGACCCTGGCCGGCGCGCTGTCGAACACGATCGCCGGACGGATCTGCAACCACTTCGACTTCCACGGCACCGGGTACACAGTGGACGGCGCTTGCGCCTCGTCGCTGCTGGCGGTGTCGCACGCCGCCGACGCGGTCGCCGCCGGGCGGCTCGACGTGGCGCTGGCCGGCGGGGTGGACCTCAGCCTGGACCCCTTCGAGCTCGTCGGATTCGCCCGGGCGGGGGCGCTGGCCCGCGACGAGATGCGCGTGTACGACCGCCGGCCCACCGGGTTCCTGCCGGGCGAGGGGTGCGGGCTGGTGGTGCTGTGCCGCGAGGACTTCGCCGTGCGGCACGGGCTGCGGGTGTACGCGTACCTGCTCGGCTGGGCAACCTCGTCGGACGGCCACGGCGGCCTGATCCGGCCCGAGGCGGCCGGGCAGCTGCTCGCCCTGCGCCGCGCGTACGAGCACGCCCGCCTCGACCCCGCCGAGGCGGCCCTGATCGAGGGCCACGGCACGGGAACCGAGGTCGGCGACGGCACGGAACTACGGGCGCTGCTGGAGGTCCGCGGCCGGACCCCGCGCCGGGCCGCTCTCGGCAGCGTCAAGGCGAACATCGGGCACACCAAGGCGGCGGCCGGGGTGGCGGGGCTGCTCAAAGCGGTCCTGGCGGTGCACCGCGGCGTCCTGCCGCCCACCACGGGATGTCCCGAGCCGCACCCGCTGCTCTCCGGGCCGGAGGCGAGCCTCACGATCCTCGACGAGGCCCGCCCGTGGCCGGCCGGCGAGCGGTACGCCGGCGTCAGTGCGATGGGCTTCGGCGGCATCAACGCCCACGTCGTCCTCGGCGGCCCGGGCGGCGCCGGACGGCGGCTGCACCCGGCCGAGCGGCACCTCGCGGGCCGGCACCCGAGCCACGAGGTGATCGTCTGCACCGGGGCCGACCGCCGGGCCCTCGCCGCGAAGCTGACGTCGATCCGGGACGCCGCCGCCGCGATGTCCCGCGCCGAGCTGGGCGATCTCGGCGCCGGGCTGGCGCGGACCGAGCCACCCGACGCACCGGTGCGGTTCGCCGCGGTCGTGGCCTCGCCCGGCGAGCTGGCGGCGGCCGCGGAGCACGCGCTGACCCGGCTGGCGGCCGGCGAGCCGGAGATCATCGATCCGGCACGGCGCCTGTTCCTCGCCGAGGGCCGGCTGCGGGTGGCCTTGCTCTTCCCCGGGCAGGCCGCGCCGTGCTACCCGGACGCGGGCGCGCTCGGGGACCTGCTCGACGAGGTGCCGGCGGCGTACGCCGACCCCCTGCCGGTGGCCACCCCGCCGGCCGGTCCGGTCGGCACGGCCGTCGCGCAGCCGGCGATCCTGCGCGCCACCCTGGCCGGGCTGCGCTGGTTGGACGCGCTCGGCGTCGAGGCGGACGAGGCCGTCGGTCACAGCCTCGGCGAACTGGCCGCCCTGGTCTGGGCCGGCACCTTGGACGAGGACGAGGCGTACGACCTCGCGCGCACCCGCGGCGCGGCGATGGCCCAGGCCGACCCGGTCTCCGGCGGCATGGCCGCGCTCGAGGCCACCGAGGACGACCTGACCCCGCTGCTGGCCGGCACCGATGTCGTGGTCGCCGCCGACAACGGCCCCCGGCGGCTGGTCGTCTCCGGCGACCGGGCCCAGCTGCGCCGGGTCCTCGACCGGGCCGCCGCTGCCGGGATCCGGGCGGGCCTGCTGCCGGTGGCGCACGCGTTCCACTCCCCCGCGATGGCCGGGGCCGCGTACCGGCTCAAGGAGGCGGCCGCCGCCGTGCCGTGGCGCCCCGCACAACGACGCTTCGTCTCGACCGTCACCGGCGACTGGTTCGCCGCGGAGGACGCCGTCGAGCTGCTCGTCCGCCAGCTCACCGCGCCCGTACGCTTCCGCCAGGCGATGCAGAGGTGCCGGTCCGGGCTCTTCGTCGAGGTCGGCCCCGGTCACCTGCTCACCGGGCTGACCGGCGGACGCGCGGTCGCGATGGACGCCGGATCACCCTCGGCCGCCGGCGTCGCCACGGTCACCGCCGCCCTGTTCGCCGCCGGCCGGTGCGGCACCGTGGTGCCCTGGTACGCCCGGCGCTTCACCCGTCCCTTCGAGCTCGGCCACCGCCCGGACGTCCTCGTCGGTGCCTGCGAGACCGCCGTGCCCGAGGTGGACCCCGCCGCGGTGGACGACACCGGGCAGGAGCCGGCGGACACCGTGCGGCCCCGGCCGGTCGATCAGGACGCCGAGCCGCTCGCGGCGACCGTCGCGGCGGTCGCGGACGCGTGCGAACTGGACCCGGCAGCGGTTCCGTCCGACGCCCGGCTCCTGGCCGACCTGCACCTCAGTTCGCTGCTCGTCGGCCGGCTCGCCGGGGACGTGGCGACCCGCCTCGGCCGTGCCCTGCCGGCGGCGCCGCTGAGCCTCGCCACCGCGACGGTCGCCGAGCTCGCCGAGGTCGTCGCGGCGCTGCCGGCCGCGGACACCGCCGAGCCGCCCGTCGCCGGGGTGGCCGGCTGGGTACGCGCCTTCGCCCCGCGCCGGCTCGCCGAGCCCCTGCCGGCCGGCCCGGAGGTGCCGCGTACCTGGGAGATCGTCGGCGACCTCGACCGTCACCCGCTCGGTACGGCGATCCGCGAGGCGTTCCGCGACGAGCCGGGCGGTACGCCCACCCGCCTGATCGCCCTGCCGCCCGGCCTCGACGCGACGCCGCTGCCCGAGCTGGTGAGCGCGTTGCGGCGCGGCATCGCCGACGGGCTGCCGGTGGTGGTGCTGCACCACGGTGGCGTGGGTGCCGCGGTGGGCCGCAGCCTCGCCGCCGAGCGCCCGGGCGCGGCGGTGCTGGTGGTCGAGACCGCGCCGGACGAGCACGGGATCGCCCTGGCCGCCGCCGAGGCCCGCCGGCCGGCCGGCGATTACGCCGAGGCGGGATACGACGCGGACGGTGCTCGTACCGTGCCGGTGCTCGGCGCCCTGGTGGCACCGGACGGCGGCCCGCTGCCGGTCGGCGCCCGCGAGCTCTGCGTGGTCACCGGCGGCGCCAAGGGCATCGGTGCCGAGTGTGCCGTCGCCCTCGCCGCGGCCACCGGCGCCCACCTGGCGCTGCTCGGCCGCAGCCCGGAGTCCGACGAGGCGGTTCGCACCACGCTTCGCCGGGTGGCCGACGCGGGCTCCCCGGTCACGTACCACCGGGTGGACGTGGCCGACGCGGCGGCGGTCAAGGCGACGATGGCGACGTTGCAGCGCGAGCACGGGCCCGTACGGATGCTGCTGCACGCGGCAGGGATCAACGTTCCCGTCCGTATCCCCGACCTGACACCGGACGCGCTGGCACAGGCGGTGTCGGCCAAGGTGACTGGGTTCGACACCGTGCTCGCCGCGATCGACCTCCCGAGGCTGCGCTGTGCCGTGGCGTTCAGCTCGTTGATCGCCCGCATCGGCCTGGCGGGCGAGGCGCACTACGCCCTCGCCAACGAGTGGCTCGCCCGCCGGTGCGCGGACCTCGCCGTGACCGAGCCCGGCGTCCGGTGGCTGGCCGTCGAGTGGTCGGCCTGGTCCGGCGCCGGCATGGGCGTGGGCCTCGGCGTGCTGGACAACCTCTCCCGCCAGGGACTGAGCCCGATCCCGCCGGAGGAGGCGACCGCCTGGCTGCTGCGACTGCTCGCCGGGACCACCCCGCCCGTCGTGGTGGTGGCCGGGCGGATACCGGCGGCGCCCACGCTGCGCTGGTACGACGGCGGCGGCGCGCCGGGCGGCAGGTTCCTGGCCGAGCCCCTGACGGCCACACCCGGCGTCGAGGTCGTCGCGGGCGCCGGGCTCTCGCTCGGGACCGACCCGTACCTGGATCACCACCGGATCGACGGCACCGTCGTCCTGCCCGCGGTGTTCGGCCTCGAGGCGATGGCCCAGGCCGCCACGGTGGTGCAGCGTGACGCACCGCGGGTCTTCCACGACGTGGCCCTGACCCGTCCCGTCACCGTGCCGGAACGCGACCCGCGGACCCTGCGGACGGCGGCGCTGGCGCGCGAGGACGGCACCGTGGACGTGGCGCTGCGCAGCGACGAGACCGGCTTCGCGGCCGACCACTTCCGGGCCCGGTACGGCGGCACGGCCCTGGACCCGGCGGACCCTCACCCTGGCGAGCCGCTCACCGGCCCACTCCTGTCCGCCCGCCACCTCTACGGCCCGCTCTTCTTCCACGGGCCGCGGTTCCGGCGGGTGGCCGGCTACCCCGCGGTCGCCGCCCGGCGGTGCGCGGCCGTGGTCGACGCCGACCCGCAGGGGCGCTGGTTCGGCGAGTTCCTGGATCAGCGGCTGGAGCTGGGTGATCCGGGCGCCCGCGACGCGTTCCTGCACCTCCTGCAGGTCTGCGTGCCCGGCCGCCGGGTGCTCCCGACGGGAGCCGGGCAGGTCCGGATGATCCGGCGCCCGCAGGGCCGGCTGACCGTGCACGCCCGGCAGCGCGCGGAGAGCGACGACGGGTACGTCTTCGACCTGCTGGTCCTGGACGCCGGCGGGACACCGGTCGAGCAGTGGTCCGGCCTGGTGCTGCGCGCGCTGGGGGCCGTGGAGCCCGAGCCGTGGCCGGTGGAGGTCGTGGGCGCCCTGGTCGCGCGGGAGCTGAGCCGATGGCCCGCGTACCGGGAGGTCGACCTGGCGGTGGCCCGGGGCGACCGGGACGACCCCGGCCGCACGGCTGCCGTGGCGGCCTGGCTGGCCGGGGCACCGGCGACCCACGCGGCCGACGGGCGGCTGGTCGTCGCCGGTCCCGGCACGGTGTCGGCGAGCCATCTGGGGCCGTACGTGCTGGTCGGGTCCGGTCCCGGCCGCGTCGCGGTCGATTGGGAGGCGGTCGGCGAGCAGCCGGCGCCGCTCGGCGCGGCCGACCGGGAGCTGGCCGATCAGCTGGCGCGGCTCGGCGGAACCGATCCGCACAGCGCGGGCTACCGGGTGTGGACGGCCCGCGAGGCGCTCGCCAAGCTGGGCCGGCCCGCCGGGGAACCGCTGCTGCTGACGGACGACCCCGGGACGCTCGCCTCGGGGCGGTACACGCTGGCCGGCCGGGTCCTGGACACCACGGCCGGGCGGATCGCGATCTGCGCCGGGGTGGGTGAGCTGCCGTGACCGTCTACGTCTACGAGCACCGGGTGACCTTCGACGAGACGAACCTGGTCGGCAACGTCTACTTCGCGCACTACCTGCGCTGGCAGGGGCACTGCCGGGAACAGTTCCTGGCCGACCACGCGCCGGGCGTGCTGGCGGCGCTCACCAGCGGGCTGGTGCTGGTGACCGTCGACTGTGCCGCCGAGTTCTACGCGGAGAGCTTCGCCGGCGACCGCATCGAGGTCCGGATGCGGCTGGACAGGATCGCCGGCAACCGGGTCGCCATGGGCTTCGACTACGTCCGCAGCAGCACCCCCGCGCCGGAGCTGCTGGCTCGCGGACGGCAGAGCGTGGCGTGCATGCGGCGCGGGCCGGGCGGGCTGGAATCCGTACCCGTGCCGGAGGAGCTGGGCCGGGCCCTGAGCCGCTACGCGCCGGGTGTACGGCCGTAGTCAGCCGCCACCCGTGACGGGCGAGGCCTCCAGCACGTCCTCCCTGCCGAGCTCCGCGAGGTGCACCTCCACGGCGAAGCGGTGCAGCAGGCCGAGCATCCCGTACGCCGGCCCGGCCGCGTCGTGCCGCACGAACAGCAGCGACTTCTCCGCCAGGGAGGTGAGCATGAGCCGGGCGTCGACGGGGCCGTGCCGGCCGCCGGCCCACGCCCGTTCCGCGGCGGCGAGCCGGAAGTGCCGCGGCAGCGTGCTCAGCCGCGCGAAGCACCAGCGCTCCGACGCGTCCAGGCACTCCAGGCTGCGCCGGAACGCGGCCCGCAGCGACCGGTGGTGCACCGGCTGGCAGCGCCGGGGCGGCTGCAGCTCGTGCAGCGGGTTGTCCAGGCGACGGACGAGCTCGTCCAGCGTCTGCATCGCGAGGCACTCGGCGGCCATCTCCACCGCGAGCGGCAGGTCGTCGAGCTGCCGGCAGAGCGCGGCCACCTCCAGGGCGTTGTCCGCGCCGAGCCGGAAGCCGGGGCAGACCTGCCCGGCGCGCCGGGCGAAGAGCCGGACCGCGGGCGGGCGGCCGGGTGACGAGTGCCCGGCGTCGGCGGAGCTCAGCGTGTGCAGCCGCCACACCGCCTCGTACGGCAGCCCCAGCGGCTCGCGTGAGGTCACCACCACCGACACGTTCGGGCAGTTCCGCACGACGTCCTCGACCACCGCCACGGTCGCGTCGATCAGGTGCTCCACGTTGTCCAGCAGCACCAGGACGTGCTGCGTCCGGACCAGCCGGCACGGGGTGTCGACGTCCGGGACCCCGTCCAGTGCGGCGGTGAGGCTGGGCGCGAGGGCGTGCGGGGCGGCGATGCGCGAGCACTCGAGCACGACCACGCCGCCCGTGACGTCGTCGCGCAACTGGGCCGCCGCCTCCAGCGCGAGCGCCGACTTGCCGCAGCCAGGCGGCCCGGTGATCGTGAGCAGGCGCTGCTCGGCCAGGAGCCGCCGGACGGCCTCCAGGTCGCGGTCGCGGTGGATCAGCTCGCCCAGCCCCGGCCCGGGCCCTCGCCACGGCGGGCGGGCCGGATCCGCCGCCGCCGTGGTGTGCCGCCGGGGCACCCCGGCCGCCCCGCCGGCGAGCACCTTGCGGTAGGCCTCCGACAGCTGCGCGCCCGGTGGCACCCCCAGCTCGGCGCTGAGAATCACGCGGATGGTGTTGAAGTGCTGGATGGCGGCGGCGCGCCGGCCGGTCTGCTCCAGCGCCGCCAGGTACCGCGCCTGCGCGATCTCGTTCATCGGCTCGCTCTCGGCGAGCCGCCGCGCCACCGGCAGCACCAGCGACGCCTCACCCAGATCGAGGCCGGTGCCGACGTAGTCGAGCGCCGCGTCGCACCACATGCGGCGCAGCGGGTCGAGCAGGTCCGGTGTCTGCAGCAGCGTGGACAGCTCGGTCAGATCCGGGTCGCGCCACAACCGCATCGCCTCACCGAGCAGCTCGAACGCGCGTACGGTGCCGCCCGCCGGCAGGTGCTGCCGGGCCTCGCGGAACAGCTGCCCGAAGCGGGTCACGTCGGCCAGTTCCTGGTTGAGGGTGAGCCGGTAGCCACCCGTCGCCGAGCTGATGATGTGGTTGCGCGCGCGGGGCGGCAGCTCCGGCTCGAGCAGCCGGCGCAGCCGCGCCACGTACGTGTGCACGAGCTGACGCGCGCTCACCGGCTGATCGGGGCCCCACACGACGTCGAGCATCGACTCGATCGAGACCGTGTGCCCGGCGTGCAGCGCCAGCACCGCGAACACCGCGCGTTGCTTGGCCGGGCCGAGGTCCACCGGCACGGGGCCGCGATGCACCTCCAGCGAGCCGAGGGCGTCGACGCGCAGGGCCGCCCTGGAATCGGACATGGGCTTGCTCCCGTTGACCTTCTACCGTGGACCTTGGGTGTTGGGGCTCGTCCGTCGGGTGCTGTGGATAGTGTGCATCTCGGCTACCCGGAGAATCGATCCGCCGACGGGCCGAGCTTCTATCCGATTTCAGCCTCGCAGCGATCTATCCGTACCCGGTGGGCCACCGCGGCGCGGTGAGCGCGGCGATCGGCGCGTCGATCGGCTCCGGCCGGCGCAGGGCCGCGCGGACCGTCACCGGGCGCCGGTCCCGGGACACGTCCATCCGCGCGCGCCCGATCAGGTAGCTGCCGGGCAGGTCGTCGACGAGCGCGTCGGCCAGCCGCACGCCCACGGGTACGACCAGCACGAATGCCGCGTACGCGCCGGGAGCAGGCGGCCACGGCAGGGGCACCAGAGCCCGCCCGGAGGCCACGGTCCAGCCCCCGCTGCCCGGGCAGACGCTCCCCTCGCCGGCCAGGCACCGGAAGATCAGCGAGCCGGGACCGGGTGCCACGGAGAGCGCCATCATCGGCGCCGGGCCAGGCTCCGCCGGGGGCAGCACCGGGCGGCTGCCCGCGCGCTCGCCGGCCAGGGCCCGGGCCAGTCCCCGGAACCGGGCCGGCGGAACGTCCACCAGACGGGTGAACTGCCGGGAGAACGTACCCGGGCTGCGGTAGCCGACGCGGGCGCCCACGTCCGCGACCGGCAGCGCCGAGTGCAACAGCAGCCGCCGCGCCTCCGCCATCCGCAGCACCGCCAGGAAGCGGCCGGGGGTGAGCGCGGTCAGCTCCCGGAAGATCTTGTGGAAGTGGTACGGGTCGAACATCGCCGCGCGCGCGAGCTCGGCCAGCGGCTGCGGTCGTGCCAGGCCGGCGCGCATCGCGGCGACCGCCCGCACCACGGCGCCGATGTGCGCCGCGCGTGTCGGATCCGGGCTCGCATCCCGGTATGCCGTCGCCATCCCCGTCCGTACGCCTCCCCGTCGTCGATCGGGCGTCCGCAGCCGAGTCTGCCCCGCCAGGCTTGACGAGTTCTTGACGTGCTCGCGAGCGGGTCTCCGAGGTTGGTGTCCTGCCGCCGCGACCTTGCCCCGCGCCGGGGGCCCGCATTGAATCGGGCCAGCAAGCCGAGCACCGTCGAGCACGGGGAGGCCGGCATGGGACGGACGGCCGGCTGGCCGTACCTGGTGGCGCGGGCGGCGACGTGGACGGTCACCGGGACGCGGTGCCTGACCGCGGCGGGGCTCCGCAGCGCCGCCGTGCGCGCCGGGCGGGCCGTCCCGGGCCGTACGCCCGCCGAGATCCTCACCGCCGGGCTGGTCCGGCTCGGCCCGAGCTTCGTCAAGGGCGGCCAGATGCTGAGCAGCCGGGCGGATCTGCTGCCGCCGTCCTGGTGCGCCCCGCTGGGCCGGCTGACCGACCGGATGGACCCCATGCCGTTCCCGGCCGCCCGGCGCGCGCTGGCCGCGGCGTACCCGCCGGGACGCGACTGGCCCTTCGCCGCGCTGGACCGTACGGCGGTGGCCAGCGGCAGCATCGCCTGCGTCTACCGGGCGCGGCTGCACGACGGGCGCGAGGTGGCGGTGAAGGTACGCCGCCCCGGCATCGGCCGCCGGATGCACGCCGACTTCCGGCTGCTGTCCCTCGGCGCGGACCTGGCCCAGCGGCTGCCGGGCCTGCGGGGCACGCCGATGCGCCGGATGGTCGAGCAGGTCGCGCCCGCGGTGCTGAACCAGCTGGATCTGCGCCGCGAGGCGTGGATGCTGGACCGGCTGCGCCGCAACCTCGACGGCCTCGTCCGCGTCCCCGCCCCGGTGCCGCCGGCGTGCGGCGACGGTGTCCTGGTCATGGAATTCCTCGACGGGCTCGAACGCTTCGACCCCGGCGCGTTCGAGCCGGCCCAGCGGCGCACGATCGTCCGAAACGTGCTGCAGGCGATCTACCGCATGCTCTTCGCGGACGGCCTCGTGCACTGCGACCTGCACCCCGGCAACCTCTACCTGCGGCGCTCCGGCGAGGTCGTCATCGTCGACGCTGGCTTCGTCGTGGAGCTCACCCCGCGCGTCCGCAAGCAGTTCGCGCAGTTCTTCCTCCACATGGTCCTCGGCAACGGCGACGCCTGCGCGGACGTGGTGCTCGCCAGCGCCGCGCCGATCCCCGCGCACAGCGACCTGGACGGCTTCCGGCGCGGCATCCGCGACCTGATCGCCTCGACGCACCGGCGCCGGGCCGGGCAGTTCCGCCTCGCGTCGTTCGCCAACCGGCTGTTCACCCTGCAGCGCACCCACGGGATCACCGCGGCGCCGGAGTTCGTGTTCCCCCTGCTCTCGCTGCTGACCCTCGAGGGCATGGTCCTCGGACTGGACGTGGACGTCGACTTCCAGCGCGAGGCCGTACCGACGCTGCTCAAGGCGTTGCAGATCAAGGAGAGTGCCGAGGAGGCGCGATGACTGTCCCATTCCGGCCGAACCGGCCGCCGGGCCCCGCGACGGCCGAGGCCTGGACGGACGCGGTCCTGCGCTCGATCGCGACGATGCGCGAACGCTTCGGCGACGATCTGCCGCTGCAGACGCTGGCGCAGGCGGCGCGGCTGAGCCCGTTCCACTTCCACCGGATCTTCCAGCGGGTGACCGACGCGACCCCCGCCCGGTTCCTCGCCGCGTGGCGGATGGCGGAGGCGAAGCGGATGCTGGCGTACGGCTCGGAGAGCGTGACCGACATCTGCATGCGCATCGGCTACACGAGCCTCGGCACCTTCACCTCGCAGTTCGCCCGGGTCGTCGGGGTGCCGCCCGGCCGCTTCCGCCGGGTCGTCGGGGACTGCGCGGACGTCCCGCTGCACGAGGCGCTGGAGGCGTCGCCGCGCCCGCCCGAGCCGGTCACGCCGCAGGTGACCGTCACCGTGACGGGCGGTCCCGGCCGGGGCGCCCTGGTCGCCGTCGGCCTGTTCCCGTCGGGGATCCCGCAGGGGCGGCCCGCGGCGTGCGCGATCACCGATCTTCCGGCGACCGTCCGCCTCGGCGACCTGCCGGACGGGCTGTTCCATCCGATGGCGGTGTGCTTCGACGAGTCGGTGACGCTCGCCGACGCCATGATGGCCTCCGACCTGGACCACGGCTGCTACGTGGCCGCGGCGCCGGCGCCGGTCGAGATCGGCGGCCCGGCGGGCGATCCGCCCGAGGTGGAGTTGCGGCTTCGCCCGCGCCGCGCCACGGACCCGCCGGTGATCCTGGCGTTGCCGCTGCTGATGGATGCCGCCGACTGCGTGCGCAGTCACCAGCAGACCGCGGGGAGCGCCGGTTCGCCGGGCTCGGGCGTGCAGTCCTCGCACAGGTAGACGGCCGGCGCGAAGGGGTCCGCCGACCGGACCACCTGTCCCATCCCGGGGGCCACCGGCACGGGCCGCCCGGAGAGCCGCGCGCACAGCCGGTCGGCGCCGGTCACCTCGTAGACGAAGGCCATGCCCGGGGCCCGGTCCGGAACGGGCCCGTGCCGCGTCACCAGCAGCACCCAGCCGGCGTCGTACGCGTCCAACGTGGCCGCGCCCCCCGCTTCCCCGCACGGCGACCGGCCGAGCAGCGCCAGCCCCAGCCCGGAGTAGTACAGCTCGCGGGACGCGCGCCGGTCGGTCTCCGGCACCACCACGGCCAGCAACGGCGTGCGGATCGGCCGGCCGGCGCCGTGGACCCGCCGGACGTCACGGATCACGGGTCCGGCCGGGCCGGCGAGCGCGGCCGCCGAGGGCTCGAACAGCCGCAACCGGTGCCCTCCCGGACCGCGCACGCTCACGAAGGTGCCGAAGGGCTGCCGGTGGGGCGTACCCGGCGGCACGCCACGGTCGCGCAGGGCCTGGCAGGCGCCGGTCAGGTCGTCGGCGAGAAAGACCAGATCGCAGGGTCCGGCCGCCCCCTCACCCGGGCGCAGCCACAGCTCGACGCCGCCGGCGAGCAGGCGTGCCTCGCCGGCCCGGGACAGGCCGAGCCGCCCCTCGTAGAACTCCGCGGCCGCGGCGACGTCCGGTACGGGCAGGACGATCCGGGCGAGGCGGGACGCGGACAGCATGGGCTTCTCCCTCACGTGAGGCGGATCCGGCGGAACGCCTCGGCGAACTCGTGGCCGGGCTGCTTGCCGGCCAGACGCATCCACTCGAGGACCCAGGCGGGCACCGCCGCACCGATCTGGCTGCGGTGACAGCGGATGGCCGCCAGCTTCCGGTCCACGTGTGCGGTGGCGTCGACGTGGTGGTCCGGGCGCTCGTACCCCGGGACCCAGACCTCCGCCACCTGGTGCGGCGGCGGCGCGTCCGGCACGTCGGGGAAGGCGCGGGCGTTCCCGGCGTCGGGGTAGAGGGCGGCCAGCGTGGCCTCGCCCACCGCGACGTGGTCGGGGTGCGACGCCTCCACCGGGAGGTCCAGCACGCGCCGGGGGTAGTGGGTGAGCACGAGCGTGGGGCGCTCGCGGCGGACGTGCAGGGCGATGTCGCGGCGCAGAGCGAGATCGGGCTCGAGGCGGCCGTCGCGCCGGCCGAGGAAGGCGACGGCCCGCACGCCGAGGACCGCGGCGGCCGCCCGTTGCTCGCGCGCCCGGACCTCGGCGTCGCCGCCCTGCGCACCGTCGCTGCAGACCAGGTACGACACATCCGCGCCGCCGGCCACGAACGCCGCGATCGTCGCTCCGAAGTGGAATTCGGCGTCATCGGGGTGCGCGGTGACCACCAGGACGCGGTCCACGGGCTCATCGGACATGGAACCGCCACGGTGTCCCGGGCACCCAGCAGGTGCCGTGATGCTCGAGCAGACCGGATAGGCGCGGGTCCGCCGGCAGCTCCGCCAGGTCCGTACGGGCCACGGCAGCCACGATTCCCGCGGCCTGCAGTTCCGCGACCCGGTGCGCCGCGGGGCGTTCACCCAGCCGGCCGGCGATCGTCGCGGGGTCCGCGTCCGGCGGCAGGCCGCAGAACCCGGCGAGCTCGCGTACGGGCGTGTCGTCCGGCGCGACCACGAGGTGACCCGCCGCCGTGGGGATCGGTTCGTGCAGCGGGCCCCAGCGGCGGTGCGGCGCGCCGGCCAGCACGGTCGCCGCGCCGACGAGCGAGGTGTCGACCCGGCCTCCGTGCCCGGTGCGCTCCCGCTCGTGCAGCGCCGCCAGGATCGCCTCGGCGACGAGCAGACCACCCGTGACGTCGACGAGGGTCAGCCGCGACGGCACGGGCGGATCGCCGGGTGGGTGCAGCAGCGCTCCGGTCCCGGCGTACGCCTGCACGGTGAAGTCCCCGGCGATCGGCCCGGGCGCATCCGGCACGCCGCCCCACCCCGACGCGTACGCGTAGACGGCCGCCGGGTTGAGCCGGGCGAGGTCCGCGCTGTCCACGCCGAGCGCCCCGGCCCGGCCCGGCCGCCAGTTGTGCACGAACACGTCGGCCCCGGCGGCCAGCTCCCGCAGGTCGTCGCGGCCGGCGGGCCGCTTGTAGTCGATCTCCACCACCCGCTTGCCGCGGTTGTACGCCAGGTAGGCCGCACCCACGTCACCGGCGAGCGGCGGGCTGTACCGGCCGAAGTCGCCCCCCGGCGGCTCCACTTTGACGACGTCCGCCCCGAGATGGCGCAGCAACAGCCCCGCGAGCGGCCCCTGGAGCCGGGATGTGGCCTCCACGACGCGCAGTCCCTGCAGCGGCGCGGCGATCGGTGCGCGCCGGCGCCCGTCCGCCACGGGCCCGCCGGGGTGCGGGGTGATCGTCCACGGTGGTGCGGCGGTCGCGGGCTCGCGTACGGCCACCGCCACGGCACCGCACGCCTCCGCCGCCGCGCGGACCTGCGCGAAGCTGTGCCGGCGTACGGCCCCGGCCAGGGCCGGCGGCAGCTCGCACCGCCCGGCGAGGTAGCGGTAGACGAACGGCAGCCAGCCCGCCCCCACCTCGTCGGCCCGGTCGAGGCCCAGCCGGCGCCAGAACGCGACCCAGTCGTCGCCGGAGAGCATCTCGAGCTCCACGAGCACGCCGTCCGCGGTGGCGAACGGGGGCCCGGGCACGCCCGCGGGCGCGTACGGGAAGGTCCCCCCGCCGGTGGCGATGGCCAGGTGGTGGGTGAGGAACTGCAGGGCGCCCGCCGGCCCGGGCAGGTCGACAGCGGTGACGTTCAGCCCACGCCGGCGGGCGATCAGGCCGGCCAGCAGGCCCTGCCCGGCCAGCAGCTCCGTGGCCACCGTCGCGACGTCGATGCCGAGGCGCCGCGGTGCGCCGTGGTCGCGCCCGTGGATCGCCATGAGGCCGGTCAGCGCCTGCAGCACCGGCTCGGGCACCGGACGGTCCACGAACAGCTCCAACCGGCTCGTGCCGTCCCGTACGGCGAACCCCGCGCTCTCCGCGCGGACGCCCAGCAGCCGCAGATGTTCCGCGCTCATCCGCGGACCAGCCGCTCGGTGGGCGCCGCCTCGACCGCCGTCCGCAGCCACGGCAGGTCGACCTTGCCGATGGCCGTCCGCGGTATCTCGTCGAGCAGGCACAGCTCCTCGGGCAGCTTGAACGGCGCCAGGACGCCGGCGAGCGCGGCACGGACCCCGGCGAGGGTGGGGACGTGGCCGTCGGCGGGCCGTACGCACGCGCACACCGTCTCGCCGACCACCGGATCGGGCCGGCCCAGCACCGCCGCGTCGGCGACCTCCGGGCAGCGCAGCAGGGCCAGCTCGACCTCGGTGGGGTCGATCTTCAGCCCGCCGCGGTCGATCTGGTGCTTGATCCGCCCGTGGATGTAGAGGCGGCCCTGCTCGTCGAGATGGCCGAGGTCGCCGGAGTAGTACCACTCGGCCGGCCGGGGTTCCGGCTGGCGCGGGGCCACGGCACCGTCCCCTTCGGTCCAGTAGCGGACCGGGAACACCCCGCGGGAGAACGCCACCTCGCCGACCTCACCGACGGGCAGCGGCGCGCGGTCCGGTCCCACGATCGTCACCGAACCGGGTTCCGGGCGGCCCACCGAGCCGCGCAGGACGTCCTCCGGGTCGCTGGTGGCCACGCCGACGGCCTCGCTGGAGCCGTACATGATGGTCAGGTCGGCGCCGAACCGCTCCCAGACGGCATTGACGAGCCCGGGCGGGAACCGTCCGGCCGTCCCGACGGCGAGCCGCACCGAGTCGACCCGGTGGCGCTCGCCCAGGCGGTCGAGCAGCATCGTGAAGTGCGCCGGGGCACCGTTCAGCACGGTCACCCCCTCGTCGGTGACGGCCCGCAGCGCGCTCTCGGGCGAGAAGTGGTCGAGCAGCACGAGCCGGCCGCCGCCGAGCAGCCCTGCGAGGGCCATCATCATCCCGAAGCCGTGGCTGAGCGGGAGCTGCACGAGGTGCACGTCCTCGGGGCCGAAGCCCTGCCAGCGCGCCAGCCCCGGCCAGCGGCGGGCGAGGTTGCCGTGGAAGCCGACGGTCGCCTTCGGGGTGCCGGTGGTGCCGGAGGAGATGAACACGACCGCCGGATCCGCGGGTGCCGGTCCGACACCGGGTGACGGCAGGTCGGCGGGGGCGCCATCGCCGGTCAGGCTCCACCGCAGATAGTCGTTGGGCATCAGGTGCTCGGTCACGGCGACGACACGCAGTCCCGGTACGCGGCGCCGCACCTCGGCCGCCGTCCGGAACGGATTCTGCCGGTCGCCGGACGGCTCGTACAGCAGCGCGGCGGCACCGGTCTTCGCGGCGATGGCGGTGAGCTCGGACCCGGTGGAGCGATGGTCGGCGGCCACGTGCACGGCCCCGTACGACCAGGCGGCGGCCATCGCGACCAGGTGCTCGCAGCGGTTGCCGACCGCGCAGACGATCCGGTCGCCGGGCGCGATGCCGTACCAGGCGTAGATGCCGGCGAGCCGGTGGGCCGCGCGGGCCATCGCCCCGTAGGTCAGCCGGTGGTCGGGACAGACCAGCGCCTCCCGGCCGGGCCGGCGCCGCCAGGCGGCGGCGAGGGCGTCGGCCAGCGTCGGCGGCTGATCGGCATCCATGGCAGCTCCCGCGATCGGCGTCCGCCCCAGCATCCGCCGGGCGGGCCGCCGCGGTCTTCTCACGGCTTGCGGGACCCGGCGTCCCCGTCCGCCGGCGGGATGTTCTGGTTGAGCCGGAACACGTTGCCGGGGTCGTAGTGCCGCTTCAGCACGCGCAGCCGCTGCCAGGCCACCGGGTGGTACGCCTCGCGCACCCGCTCCGGGCCCTCGTCGCCCAGCTCGTTGACGTACGCGCCCGAGCAGTGCGGCCGCAGCCCCGCCCACACCCGGTCTGCCCAGGCCACGTGGGCGGCTGCCTCTTCCGGGCGCTGCCAGACCGCGTCCACCGAGCAGCTGACGGCGGCTCCCCGGTGCCCGACCGCGGTGTCGAGCTCCCCTGCCCGGGCGACCGCGCCGCCCAGCGGGCTGATCATCACGATGGAGCCAGGCCCGGGGACGACGCAGCCGGGTGCGGTCAGCGCGTCGACGGCGGCGTCGGTCAGCGCGGGCAGGTAGCCGGAGCGGCCGTGTACGAAGGAACCGAACCGGCCCGCCATGTCGTACAGCCGCTGCAGGGAGGTGTAACGCATCGGAGTCAGCCGGCGCAGCAACGGCTCGCCGAGCTCGCGCAACGCGCGCAGATCGCGGTCGGCCCGGTCCGCCGTGCCGAGGTGGCACACGGCCAGCGCGACCGCGGGCCGGCCGCGCAGCTGCGGCGGGACGAACGGCGCGGGCGGCAGGCGCAGCAGGTTGCACTGGGCCGAGAGGTCGTCGGGGGCCCCGGCGAGAAAGCCGCGGTACCAGCGCAGCACCCGCGCCGCCTGCTCCGCCGCGTAGAAGACCGCGCCACCGAAGACGACCGGTCCCACCGGATGCAGCCGGAACTCCAGCGAGGTCACGACGCCGAAGTTGCCGCCGCCGCCGCGCAACGCCCAGAAGAGGCCGGGCTCAGAGTTCTCGTCCGCCCGTACTCCGGTGCCGTCCGCCGTCACCACCTCGGCCGCGCGCACATTGTCCGCGGCCAGGCCGTACCGGCGCATGAGCCAGCCGAAGCCGCCGCCCAGGGTCAGCCCGGCCACACCGGTCGTCGAGATCCGGCCGCCGGTGGTGGCGAGCCCGGCCTCCTGCGTCCGCGTGTCGAGCTCACCCCAGAGCACGCCCGGCTGCACGACGGCGAGCCGACGGGCCGGGTCCACGCGGATGTCGCGCAGCCCCGACAGGTCGACGGTGACTCCGCCGTCGCTCACCGCCCGGCCGGTGACGTTGTGCCCCGTGCTGCGCACCGACAGCTCCAGCTCGTGGCGGACCGCGTACCGGACCGCCGTCGCGACGTCCGCCGCGTCCGCGCAGCGCACCACCACCAGGGGCCGGCGGCCCGCGGCGCCGGCGTTCCAGACCCGGCAGGCCTCGTCGTAGCCCTCGTCGCCGGCGCGCAGCACCGCACCGTGCACGGCGCCGGCGAGGTCCCGGACGGCCGCGGTGGCGAGCTCCACCTCAGTACGTCTCGGCGAGGACCCGTCGCAGCACCTCGCCGCTGGGCAGGCGCAGCGACTCCGGCGACGGCTCGTACAGGAAGAAGACGTGCCCGGACGGGTCGACGAAGCGGGCCGTGGCCCCGATGCCGGAGCGCACCACGCCCTCGGGGAAGTCGACGCCCTTCTCCCGCAGGTTCTTGACGGTCACCTCGATGTCGGGCGCGTGCAGCACGACCGCCTTGCCGCCCATCTCGACGGGATTGACGGTACGCGGCGGGCACGGGTGATCGATGATCTCCTCCTCCTCGCGGACGGTCTCCAGCGAATGGGTGGTGAGGATGATCCCGCCGGTGTCGTACTTGACCACGCCCTCCTCGTCCGCCGTGGACGCCCGGCTGCACGGCCCGCCCTCGAGGTCGCGAATCCCGAGGGTCTGCGAGTAGAGCGCGAACGCCTCGTCGGCGTCCCGGACGAACAGGAAGAGGTAGATCAGTGGCTTGCCGTCGAGGGTGAAGCCGTCGTCGGCCGCGACCGTGCCCTCCACGCGACGGCGGGACAGCGCGCGTACGGCCTCGATCCGGTCACCACTCGGCCAGGTCAGGGACTCCTCGGAGGTCTCGTACAGGGTGAACCAGTGCCCGTCCGGGTCGTAGAAGTCGGTGATGGCTCCGATCTCGTACCGGTGCGTCTCGGTGAAGGTCACGCCGCGCGCCTCCAGGGCGGCCCGGGCCCGGTCGACGTCGTCCACCAGGAAGACGATGTCGGTGGAGTGGTCGTGCTCGCCGGGCAGGGTGACGCCGAAGTCCGACGCCCGGTTCAGCGCGAGGATCACCTCTCCGGTGTCGTACTTGACGGACTGGGCGTCCTCCTCCAGGACCCGCAGGCCCAGGGTCCGCTCGAAGAAGTCGCGCGAGACGTCCATGTCGCGCACGTAGAGGAACAGGTAGACGACGCGGGGATCGGTGAGCACGGTCGGACTTCCCTTCTCGGACGGTGCACGGATCAGCGGTGCGCGGCGGCGCCCCCGCTCATGAGGTCGAGCACCTTGGCGGCGCTGCCCCAGGTGAGGCTCTCCGCCGACGGCTGATAGAGGCAGAACGTGTGCCCGTCCGGGTCACGGAACCGGGCGGTGCCGCCGATGTCGCTGAATCCCGACGGCGAGCTGAACCGCAGCCCGCGCGCCCGCAGCGCCCACTCGGCGGCACCCACGTCGGCGGCGTAGAAGACACCGAGGAAGGCGTTGTAGCGGATCGGGCGCCCGTCGGGCGCGTGTTCGCTGCGGTACGTCACGAGGTCCAGCGAGCCCGTGCGATAGCGGCAGCCCTGCTCGTCCTCCGCCACGAGGGTCAGGCCCAGCACGTCGCGGTAGAAGATGAGCGAGGCGGCCGGGTCGGTCACCGCGAACCGCAGCTCGCAGATGTCGGCACGCAGCGCGGGGTCGGCGGGACGCTCGCCGGCGAACACGTAGTGGTGCCCGTCGGCGTCGGTGAACGCGGCGCCCCGGCGGTCCACGACGGCGCGGTCGGCGACCCGGACGACGATGGTGACGCCGTCCGCGGCCTCGCCCCGGAACTTGCGCTCGGCGAAGAGGTTGACGGCCAGCAGGGTGCCGCCCGCGTCGTACTTGACCAGGCCGTGGTGCTCATGCGGCGGGTGGAACTGGTTCTCCACCACGGCGAGGCCGAACTCGTCCTCGTACAGGCGGCGGTGCCGCGGGAGCGACGACACGTCGACGAACACGAACATCAGCGGCGAGCCGGCGAGGCCGTCCTGCTCGGTGATCATCGGGAACCTCCGAAGCGCGCGGGATCGAGGGGGGCGAGCAGCGGGTCCGGCCGCCCGGTCGTCATCGTGACGGCGAGCGCGCGGGCCGTGCCGAGGGCCGGCGGCAGCCCGTGGCCGCCGAAGCCCGCGATGACCCACTGCCGCGCGCCGCCCGGCAGCGCCCCGGCGAGCGGCCGGCCGTCGGCGGTCTGGTCCATGATCCCGGCCCATCGGCCCGTGACCGTGTGGGGCGGGAAGCCGGGGAACGTGGCGGCGAGGAACGCCGACAACGCGCGCTGGATCGCCGGGTTCAGCTGCTCGGCACGGGTGCCCGTCTCGGCGCCGGGGTCGGCCGACCGGCACCCGCCGAGCACGACGGCCCCGTCGTCGGTCTGTCGCCAGTAGACACTGCCGAAGTCGACGGCCATCGCGGGCGCGCCCATCGGCGGCAGCGCCCCGGTCGCGAGGACCTGCCCCCGCATCGGAGTGATCACCTCTCCGAGGCCCGGGTGGAAGGTGCCGGTCTCCGCCGCGCACGCGAAGACCACGTGCGATGCCTCGACCGGTCCGCGCGCGGTGTGCACCCGCCAGCCCCGCCGGCGCCCCGGCACCACGTCACGCACCGGGGTACGGGTGGCCACGCACGCCCCCCGACGGTGCGCCGCGGCAGCGAGCCCGTGGACCAGCCGGACGGGGTGCACCACGTGGCCGTCGGACGCCCAGCGGCCGCCCGCGTACCGGGGTGCGATCGGCATGCCGGCCTTCTTCTCGCACTCCGGCCGGTCCAGGGCCCGCAGCGGCGGCGCGTCCGGCGAGCGGCGGGCCACCTCGGCCCGGACCTCGGCGAGGACGGCCGTCGAGGAGGAGAGCGCCAGGTGCCCCGTACGCCGGAACCCCGCGTCGATCCCCTCCTCGGCCAGCACCGACCTCAGGAGCCCCGGGTGCTCGAGCGGGCGCGGCGCCGGCAGGAACACCCCGGCGTTGCGGCCGCTCGCGCCCCGGGCCAGCGGGCCGCGTTCGGCCAGCAGCACCGCCCAGCCCGAGCGGGCCAGCCAGTAGGCCGTCGCGACGCCCGCCAGCCCGCCGCCGACCACGACCGCGTCCACCTCGGCCGGCAGCACGGCCGGCGCGGGGAACGGGTCGGGGCCGGCGGTCGCGAGCCACGCGGTCGTCCGATCCACCGGTCACATGACCCCGTCGGTGGCGCCGGCCACGACGGGCGCGACCTCGTTGCCGTCCATCCGGGTGCGCCACTCCTCCATCACCTCGAAGATGTCCGCCGGCGGGGTGTTCAGCACGTCGGCGAAGATCTCGTCGTCCTTGGTCACCACGATGTCGAACGCCGTGAGCTCGCCCGGGGTGAGCGTGCCGACGCGCTCGCCCGTCGACTCGAGGACGAGGGCGACCGGGCCGGTGGGCGAGTGGAAGTGGGTGCCGACCGGCGGGTAGTGGTTGACCGTCGCCGGGCCGAAGATGAGCGGCCGGTCCGGGTCGGTGAGCACCGGGCCGAGGGCCGTGTGGATCTTCCAGGACACCCGCCAGATGGCCGTGCCGGGGAAGTCGGAGCCGTCGGCGCTGTTGGCCTTGACGATGCCGTCGTTCGGGCGGCTGAAGTTCTGCTCGACCCGGATCGGGCCGAGGGCGGCCTGGATGATCTCGCCGCCGTGCATCAGGATCTTCAGGTACATCTCGTTGCGGCCGTCGCCGTCGAGGTCCATCCGCGGGCTGCGGTGCATGAGCACGATGCCGTTCTTCACGCTCATCTGGTAGTTCTCGACGATGCCGTCGATGGTCAGCAAGCAGGAGCAGACGCCCTTGAGCAGCTCGACGCCGCCGATCGACGGGAAGTTGTGGTTGAAGCCGCGGACCGCCTGGGTGAAGGTCTCCTTGCCGCCCTCGGTCACCGACAGTGAGTTGATGCGCCCGGCGAGCGCGATGTAGTCGGGATCGGACTGGGCGCTCACCCGGTCCTGCACGGACCGCCAGCGGAACACCTCGACGACCTTGATGTTCTCGTGGCCGTTGCGGGCGCCGCGGAGGACCTCGATCGGGTAATCGCCGGCGTACCCGTGCTCGCGCAGCAGCGACCATTTGGCGCGCACGTTCTCCACCAGCTCGTCGACCGACGCGGGGTTCGCCTCGTAGGTCTCCATCTGCACGAGCGACTCATTGCGATAGACATTGACCGACATATTGTTTTCCCCTCCTGGCCACCGCATTTCTCGCGGCCACGCGAAATGGCTCGTCAACAATTCTGCCGTCGGGTCGCGGCCGGGCCTTCTCGTGATTTGCTCACCTGAGTGCCGATTCGCCCGCGCCGGCGCGGGCGACCGGGTCGGGCTGCAGCAGGAAGAACGGGTGGCCGAACGGGTCCTCGAAACGCGCGAACAGGCCCGCGTCGCGCTCGGTCACGCCGGCGATGCCGACGCCGGTGGCCCGCAGCGCCGCGACCGTGGCCTCGACGTCGCCGACCTCGAACACGGGCGCGATCCCCTGCCCGTGCGCCGGCGTGAAGACCCGCGGCGAGTACGGCCGGCCCAGATCGTCGAACACCATGGTGCGCTCGTGCATGTGGTGGGTGGACAGCAGCACCCCGCCGCCGTCGTACTTGCCGATGCCCTCGATCTCGGCGTCGCAGTCCTGGTTGCAGCAGTGCACCCGCTCGAGCAGGGCGAGCCCGAGCGCGTCACGGTAGAAGCCGAGCGCCGCCATCTGGTCGTTCTCGAACATGAACAGGTAGATCAGCGGGTTGCCGGACAGGCCGGTGACCTCCGGCGGCCCCTGCGCCGGAGCGGACGCCGGTCCGATGACCCGGTCGGTGCCCCGGCCGCGGCGGCGCCACACCTCGCGGATCTTCGGCGCGCTCGGCCAGGTCAGCGACTCCGCCGACGGCTGGTAGAGCATCAGCCGGTGCCCGTTGGGGTCGTAGAAGTCGGTCACCAGCCCGACCTCGTAGCTGCGCCGCCGCTCGAAGGTCACGCCCCGGGATTCCAGCGCGGCCCGCGTCGCCTCGAGGTCCTCGGTCAGGAACACCACGTCCGAGGAGTCGTCGCGGCGGCCGAAGAGCTGTACGCCGTGCCGCCCGGCCGGTTCGAGCCAGATCTCGAGCAGCCCGGCGTCCAGCCGTACCCGCTCCGGCGTGGTCTCGAGCACGGGAAGGCCGAGCCGCCGGTGGTAGTAGTCGGCGGACTCGGCCACGTCGTGTGCGTACATGATGAGCGAGGTGATCCGGGCGCCGGTGAGCATCGCAGCAGACCTCCGGGAGGCGGGTGGGGCGTACCCCCGCCATGCTCGCCGCGACCCGCGGCGCCTTCCTTCTCGTCCGTTGCTCTCTTGCCGCGGCGTCAGAAAGCCGTGGGGTGGCTCGGCTCGTAGATCGCCAGGTCGCCGCCGCCGGGCAGCTTGATCGACGACAGCCGCCCCCACCTCTGCTCGCTGACCGCGCCGAACTCGACGCCCTTCTCCCCGAGCTCGGCCATCGTCGCGTCCAGGTCGTCGCAGAGCAGGTAGAGCTCGTGCCCACCGGGGGCGTCGCTGGGGTGAACGGCGAGCTCGGTGGGCGGCAGCGCGTACACCAGCCAGCCGCCGCCGGCGTCGACCGAGCGCAGCTGCAGCACGTCGGTGAGGAACTTGCGGGTCTCGTCCGCCTTGTCGCTGTAGACGATCGCGTGGGCACCGGTGATCATGGCTTCTCCTATTGGGACGATCTTCACGAATCGCGTGCGTAGCAGGGCCGACGATAGCCCTCGTCACCCGGCTCGCGTACCGACGGGCTCGATGCCCAGCTTGCCGAGCAGATCGCCGAAGTTGTCCGCCGCGTAGTGCTCGACGATCCGCCCGTCGCCGAAGGTCACCAGGTCGGTGCCGGCGTGCTCGATCGCCCGGCCGGTCGGCGGGTGCCGCAGCAGCGGGCCGAGGTGGGTGCCGGTCATGGTCCACCGGAACGCCACGGTCTCGCCCTCCGCGACCATCCTGTCGACGGTGTAGCGCAGGTCCGGGAACGCCTTCCGGAGCGCCGTGATCTTCCGCTTGAGGTCGGTGCTCGTCTTCGGGGTGCCCGGCCCGCTCCCGCCGGCCGGTCCGTCGGCGCTCAGCAGCTCGTCGACGACCGTGAGATCACCGGTGTTGAAGGCCTCCGTCATCCGGCGGACCAGCTCCTTGTTGCGCTCCGCGGGCATCGCGCGCTCCTTTCCGGCCGTACGGCTCGCTCGCAGCCGATCCAAGTGCGTGGCCGGGCCGGCGCCTACTCCCACCTTGCGAAAAGCTCGCGAGAAACGCGCCTCGCGGAAACAGCAAGGCACGAGCAGCCGCGCCGGGGCGGCGGGCACAAGGCTGGGTGGACGCTGACCGTACGAGCTCAAGGAGCAGTGATGGAGGAGTCCCCCGGAGCGGCGCTGAGCCGCATCCTGCTGGGTAACCGCGTCCAGCAGGCGGTGCACGTGGCGGCGAAGTTCCGCATCGCCGACCTCGTCGCCGACGGCCCGCGGACCGCGCCGGACCTCGCCGCCGCGGCCGGACTGCACGCCGTGGCCCTGTACCGGCTGCTGCGGGTGCTGGCGGGGTACGGCATCTTCGCCGAGGACGAGCAGGGGCGCTTCGGCCTCACCCCGATCGCGAACCTGCTGCGTACGGGCACCCGCGAGTCCAAGCACGCCTTCGCCATGTGGTCCGGCCCACCGAGCTACCAGCTGTTCGGCTCCCTCGACCACAGCGTGCGTACGGGCGAGCCCGCCTTCGACGAACTGTTCGGCTGCGAGTTCTACGAGTACCTGGCCCGCAACCCGGAGCACGGCGCGATCTTCGACGAGTTCATGGCACGCCAGAGCGCCCCGATGGGTCCGGTGCTCGCCGCCCGGGACCTGCCGGCCGGCGCCACGGTCGTGGACGTGGGCGGCGGCCGGGGCGAGCTGATCGCCGCGGTGCTCGCCGCGCACCCGGACGCCCGGGGCGTGCTGTACGACACCGGGCGGGCCCTGGAGCGGGCGCCGGAGGTGCTGGCCCGGGCCGGGGTCGCCGACCGGTGCGACATCGTGGCCGGTGACCACCTGGAGTCCGTACCTGCCGGCGGGGACGTCTATCTGCTGAAGAGCATCGTGCACGGGTTCGGCGACGCGGAGGCGGCCGCGGTGCTGGCCAACTGCCGCAAGGCGATGGCCCCCGACGGCCGGGTGTGGATCGTCGAGTTCGTCCTGCCGCCCGGCAACACCCCCTCCCCCGGCAAGCTGATGGACCTGCTCATGCTCGTGGGCAGCCACGGCGGCCGGGAGCGCGGCGAGGCGGAGTTCCGCGAGCTCTGCGCCGACGCCGGGCTGGAGCTGACCGGCGTCGACGTGACCCGGTACGGCTACGGCGTCGTGGCGGCGCGGGCCGCGGGCTGAGCGACCCGGGCCGCGCGGACGCTCAGCCGCTCGAGGAGCCGCAGCTGCTCGTCGATCGGCGGCTGGAGGGGGTTGGTGAAGAGGACCTCGTCCACACCCATCCCGGCGGCCCGGGGCAGGTCCTCCGCGATCTGCTCCGGTGACCCGCCGAGGAAGGGCCGCCGCTCGTCCCAGGTCTCCGCTGTCATCGGCGTGTTGGCCCGGACGGCGACGGTGAGGGAGCCGGGATCGCGCCCGGCCGCCGCCGCCGCGGCCCGGAACCGCCCGATCGACGAGGCCAGCGCCTCCGGCGAGACCAGCATCGGGTTGAAGCCGTCGCCGATCCGGCCCGCGCGCTCCACGGCCGCCGGCGCGAAGCCGCCCACCAGCACCGGCACGCCGCCGGGCCGGCACGGCTTGGGGTTCACCGCCGACGGCGGGATCCGGTAGAAGTCGCCCTCGAAGCTGACCGGGTCGGGTGCCCAGGCCGCGCGCAGCGCCGCCACGAACTCCTCGAACCCGCGCCCGCGGCGCCTCGGCGGCACGCCCGCCGCCGTGAACTCCTGCCGGATCCAGCCCTGCCCGAGCCCCGCGACGGCCCGCCCGCCGCTGAACCGGTCGAGCGTGGCGAGGCGCCGGGCGAGGGTCACGGGTACGTGGAACAGGGCGGTCAGCACGCTCGTGCCGAGACGGACCGTCCGCGTCTGCGCCGCCACATACGCGAGCGTCTCCAACGGCTCGTACGTCGTGCGGTTGTGCTCGGGCAGCGGACGCGGCGGGCCACCCGGCTGCGGCACGTCGCCGAGCGGGCACAGCAGCCGCTCGTACGTCCACACCGACGCGTACCCGAGGGCCTCCGCCTCGCGGGCGACCCGGACGATCGCGTCGGGACCGGCGTGCGGGCCGGAGGTGGGCAGCGTGACACCGAGGTCCATGGCTCGATCGTGGCAGTCACCGCGCCGCGCACCTTCTCGCCTGTTGCGCTGAATCCCGCTACGGTCGGGCGTGTGACGAAGGACGAGTTGCTGGCGCACTGCCTGGCGAAACCCGGGGCGTGGGTGGACCAGCCGTGGGAGGGCGACACGGTGGTCAAGGTGGGCCCGAAGATCTTCGCATTCCTCGGCTCGGGCGGCGGCCCGGAGACCCACGGCAGCGTGGGCGTCAAGTGCGGGCCCAACCGGGACAGCGCGGACGAGTGGCTGAAGCGCTACCCGGAGGACGCCTCGGTGATGGCCTACATCGGCCGGTCGGGCTGGAACGATCTGCGTTTCGGCGAGGCGATCCCGGACGACGAGGTGCTCGAGGCGGTCGACGAGTCGTACCGTCTGATCGTCTCGAAACTGCCCAAGAAGGACCGGCCCGCGTAGCCCGCAACCAGGGAGAAGACCGCGGGCACCGTTCGCTCCTAGGGTTCCGGGCGGGTCGCCGCACGCGGCGGCGGCAGATGGGAGCCCGCCGTGCTCAGCGACTACCCGCACGTCTTCAGCCCGCTGCGGATCGGCCCGATGGAGGTCGCCAACCGCATCTTCATGCCGCCGCACGGGATCCCGCTGGTCGCGCCCGGGCCGCACGGCACCCGGGTGCCGTCGGAGGACTTCGCCCACTACTACGCCGCGCGCGCCGAGGCGGGCGTGGCCCTCTTCGGCCACAGCCTGTCCGTGCTGCCGCTGCTCGGCGGGCTGCCCTGCCCTGCGTACCCGGAGTCGGTGCCGTCGTTCGCCACGGTCGCCGACATGGTCCACGACCACGGCTCGCGCATCTTCGGCCAGCTGCACTACTCGACGCTGACGTCGGGGCCCTGGGAACCGTTGACGCCCCGCACGCCGGTGCTGGGCGCCTCCAGCTACCAGCGCTACGAGCGCTTCGACACGTGCCACGAACTGACGACCGCCGAGATCGCGGAGATCATTCACATGTACGCCCGCGGCGCCGCGAACCTGAACCGGGCGGGCTACGACGGGATCGAGATCCACGCCTCGCACGGGGTGCTCATGGAGCACTTCCTGTCGCCGTACTTCAACCACCGCACGGACGGGTACGGTGCCACCCCTGCCGGGCGGATGCGGCTGCTCATCGAGACGCTCGAGGCCGTACGGGAAGCCGCCGGCGCGCACGTGGCGCTGGGCGTACGGATGATCTGCGACGAGCGGATGCCCGGCGGGCTGACCCCGGACGACGTCCGCGAGATCCTCGCCGAGCTGGCCGGGCGGCACCTGATCGACTACGCCGACATGGACATCGCCGTCGAGCCGCAGCAGGCCACGCTGATGACGACGCCGTCGATGATCGCGCCGCTGCACCTGCGGGACCTCGTCGCGGCGGTCCGCAAGGACCTGCCGCCGGAGGTCGCGGTGATCAGCTCGCTGGGCCGGGTCACCTCGATCGCCGATGCGGAACGGATGCTGGCCGAGGGCGTGGCTGACATGGTCGGTGCGGCGAGGGGCCTCATCGCCGAGCCCGAGCTGATCCGGCACGCGCGCGAGGGCCGCGAGGAGGACAGCCGGACGTGCGTGGCCGTCAACTACTGCATCGCCGGCGTACAGAGCTCCGGCTCCTTCGGCTGTGCGATCAACCCGGCGAGCGGGCGGGAGCGGCGCTGGGGCACCGCGTCGTTCACGCCGGCCCCGCGTACGGGAAAGGTCGTCGTGGCCGGCGCCGGACCGGCCGGGCTGGAGGCGGCCCGGGTGGCACGCCTGCGCGGTCACGAGGTCGTCGTGCTGGAACGCGCCGAACGGCCCGGGGGGCAGCTCGGTCTGTGGGCGGCCCTGCCCGGCCGGGAGGTGCACGCGCGGACCGTCTCCTGGTACGAGCGCGAGCTGGCCCGCCTCGGCGTCGAGCTCCGCACCGGGACGGCAGCTGACCGCGCGACCGTCCTGGCCGAACGCCCGGACGCCGTCGTCGTCGCCACCGGCGCCCGGTACGCCCGCACCGGCGAGAGCGGCTTCCTGCCGGCCGCCGTGCCCGGCCACGACCGGGACCTCGTGATCACGCCGGAGGATGTGCTCGGCGGCCGGATCTCGCCCACCGGCACCGTCGTCGTGCTGGACGACGAGGGCCTGCAGACCGGCGTCGGGGTGGCGGAGGTCCTGGCCGGCCGCGGCGCGCAGGTGCACCTCGTGACGCGGCACCCGCAGCTGGTCCCGGCCCTGATCTTCGACGGCCACCTGCCGTTGATCCTGCAGCGGCTGGCGCAGCTCGGCGTACGCCTGCGGACCCGGAAGCATCTGCGCCGCATCGACCCCGGCACAGTCACCCTCTACGACGTCTTCACCGACGAGGAGGAGACCCTGCCGGGCGTCTCGGCCGTGGTGATGGCCACGATGCGCAAGCCGCGGGCCGGCCTCGCCGGCCTGCTGGCGGGCGCGGCCGGGCAGGTATTCCTGGTGGGGGACGCCCTGGCGCCGCGCGGGCTGGCCGAGGCGACGTTCGAGGGGCAGCAGTTCGCCCGGCTGATCGGCGAGGCGGACGCCCCGCGGACCACGATGGAGCAGCTGCTGCGCCCGATCGCCGCCGAGGCGTTCGCCCGTCCCGCGGCGGCGTTGCGGACCGCCCCGGATCCGGGCTGAGCAGGTCAGAAACGCAACGGGAGGGCGGCCAGCCCGCGCAGGTGCAGGCCGCTCGGCTTCCACTGCAGCTCGTCGCGCGGTACGGCGAGGCGCAGGTCCGGCATCCGGCGCAGCAGGGTGCTCAGCGCGATCTCCGCCTCCAGCCGCGCCAGCGGCGCCCCGAGGCACGCGTGCACGCCCCGGCCGAACGCCACGTGGTGGGTGTCCTCGCGGGTGATGTCGAGCCGGTCCGGGGCGTCGAATACCGCGGGGTCCCGGTCGGCCGCGGCCAGCGACACGAGCACGACCTCGCCGCGGCGGATCTGCACCCCGCCCACCTCGACATCCTCCAGCGCGATCCGGCGGCGCAGCTCGATCGGGCCGTCGTAGCGCAGGAACTCCTCCACTGCCCATCGCATCGCGTCCCGGTCGGTCCGCAGGCGAGCGAGCTGGCCGGGGTGCTCCAGCAGGGCCAGGACGCTGTTGCCCAGCAGGTGGGTGGTGGTCTCGTGGCCGGCGAAGGTCAGCCCGAACGTCATCGAGACGAGCTCGGTCTCGGACAGCGAGTCGGCCCGGTCCGGCGCGACGAGGGCGGAGAGCAGGTCGTCGCCGGGCGCCCGCCGCCGCGCCTCGAGCAGGCCGCGCACGTAGTCGAGGTACGGGACGAGCTCGCCCGTGAGCGCCTCCGCGCTGGCCGGGCTGCGGTCGAACCGGGCCAGCGCCCGGGACCAGCGCCGCAGATCCTCCCGGTCCTGCTCGGGGATGCCGAGCAGGTTCATGATGACCGTGACCGGCAGCGGGAAGGCGTAGTCGGCGATGAGGTCCATCGACCGGTCCCCGGTCGCGTCGGCCCGCTCGTGCACGGCGTCGAGCAGGCGGTCGGCGAGGTCCTGGACGAAGCCGCGCATCCCCTCGACGAGCCGGGGCGTGAACGCCTTCTGCACCAGCGCCCGGAGCCGGGTGTGGTCCGGCGGGTCGTTGCTGGACATGAACGAGTCGAACAGCGCCATCACGCCGCGTGCGCCCGGGGAGACGACGGGCGCGCCGGCGCCCTGCGACACCATGGCCCGGGTCGAGAAACGGGTGTCGTCGCGCAGGACGGCCAGCACATCCGCGTGGCGGGTCAGCAGCCAGACCTCGCCGCGGTCCGGAATGGTCACCCGGCACGCCGGCGCCTCCTCCCGCAACCGCCGATAGGTCGCGTGCGGATCCGCGTTGAAGCCGGGATCGAAGAGGTCGACCTTCGCCGTCGTCGTCATCCGAGCGACGGTAGGGCCGGCCGTGCCGTACCGGCTACTCCCAGATTGCGGCTCGCTTTCGCAAGCCGGGAGAAAGCCCGCCGCCGGTCGCGTGGCTAGTCTTCGGACACCGTGGTGTTTCCAGTTCCCATCGGGAGAAGCGATGCCAGACGAGCCGGAACCGCAGGAGATTTCCCAACCAGTACACACCGCAGAAGAGGCCCGTAACCTCGAGGTCACCCGGGCCATGGTCAATGCCTATTCGACCGGGGACAGAAGTGTCGTCGCCCAGTTCGTGGATCCGGAACTGCGCAGCAATTCTCCGCGTCCGGCGGGGACCCAGCGCCTGGAGAACGAGATCGACCTCCAGAAGAGCTCGTTCGGCGACATCACGTTCCGCGAGGAGGTGACGATCGCCGACGGCGACAAGGTGTTCCTGGCGTGGGTGGCCACCGGGACGGACACCGGCGGGATCTTCGGCAAACCGCCCACCGGGTTGCAGTTCGAACTGCACGGCGGCGAGGTCATCCGGTTCCGCAACGGCCTCATCCTGGAGCACTGGGACCACTGGCTCAAGCCACGGCTGGAGTCCCTGATCCTGATCGACGCCCTCGACGACGACGCGATCGCCAGCCTGCGCTCCGGCGGAATGCTCTGACCACCCACTCCTGAGGAGGAAGCACAATGCCCGGTCCGGCACGCGAGACCAACCGGGAGGTGGCCCGGCAACTCGTCGCCTCCTGGAACGAACACGGCGAGACCCACCTGCCGGAGAGCCTGCTCGACGAGCGGGCGGTGCGGTTCTTCCCGCACCCGCTGGGGCTGGCGGCGCGCGGCGGCCGGCCCTCGCCGTCGGAGATCGCCCTGCCCCGCGAGGCGTTCCCCGACCAGCGGTACACCGAGGAGGTGGTGATCGCGGACGACAAGTACGCGTTCATCGGCTGGCGGATGGAGGGCAGCCATCGCGGCCGGCTGTACGGCCGTCGCGCGGGCCGGGGCGACCGCGTGCACGTCAACGGCGCGGACCTCATCCGGCTCGCCGACGGCAAGATCGTCGAGCACTGGGACTACTACTCCAAGGCGCGTGTGCACGCCCTCGCCCGTACCGGCCAGCTCGACCGCGAGATGCAGCGTCAGCTGATCCGTGACGGGCTGATGGGCCGCAACCGGCGTACCGGCCGGCGCCGGCTGGACTGACGACGCCGCCGGACATCCCGGCACGGACGGCCGGCGGGTTCCTCATCGGATCCCCACCGGCCGTCCGCCGTCTCAGAAGGTCACCGGCAGCGCGGACAGTCCCCGCAGGAAGATGCCGCCCGGGCGGTACGTCAGCTCCGCCGGGTCGACGGCGAGCGCCAGGTCCGGCATGCGGCGCAGCAGCGTCTCGAATGCCACCTGTCCCTCGACGCGGGCCAGCGGCGCGCCGACGCAGACGTGGATGCCCTTGCCGAACGTCAGGTGGTGGGACCCGGCGCGGGTCACGTCGAGCGTGTCACCACCGGGGATCGCCCGCGGATCCCGGTTGGCGCTGGCGATCGAGACCAGCACCACGTCGCCGCGTCTGATCGTGACGCCGGCCAGCTCGACGTCCGCCAGCGCCACGCGGGCCCGCGGCACCTCCACCGACGGGTCGAACCGCAGCAGTTCCTCGACGGCGCCGCGCAGCAGCCCCGGATCGCGGCGCAGCAGCTCCGGCTGGCCGGGGTGGGTCAGCAGGGCCAGCGTGCCGTTGCCGATGAGATGCAGCGTCGTCTCGTGCCCGGCGAAGATCAGCACGTAGACCATCGCGAGCAGGTCGTCCTCGGAGAGGCGGTCGCCGTCCTCCTCGACGTGCACCAGGGCGCTGATCAGGTCGTCGGCCGGGTCCCGCCGCTTCTGCGCGGTCAGCTCGCGCAGATAGTCGATGAACATGTCGACCTCGGGCGCGATCCGCTCGGCGAGCTCCAGGCTGCCGTCGAAGGCGGCCAGCGCGGTCGACCAGCGCCGGATGTCGGCCCGCCGCTCCTCGGGCACGCCGAGCAGGTCCATGATGATGGTGACCGGGATGGGGAACGCGTAGTCGGCGATCACGTCCATCGTGCGCTCGCCGGTCGCCGCGGCACGCTCCTCGACCGCGTCGAGCAGCCGGTCGGCCAGCCGCTGGACGTTCGGCCGCAGCCCTTCGACGAGGCGCGCGGTGAACGCCTTCTGCACGAGCTTGCGCAGCCGGGTGTGCTCCGGCGGGTCCTTGCCCAACATGATCTCGTTGAACAGCATGTAGACCCCGCGGACGTGCGGCGGCAGCTCCGGGCCCTCGTCGATCTGGCCCAGGAACGACCGGGTGCTGAACCGGTCGCGGTCCATGAGCACCGCCGACACGTCGGCGTAGCGGGTCAGCAGCCACGCCTCGCGCCCGTCGGGCAGCACGACCCGGGCCGCGGGCTCGTCCTCGCGCAGGCGCGCGTACCGGCTGTACGGGTCGGCCTTGAAGGCGGGATCGAGGATGTCGAAGGTTCTGAGTCCGGTCATGTGCCGCTCCCTTCAGCGCGGGCCGCCCGACGCGCGGCCGGACCCGCCGATGGGCCGAACCTACCGGCGTGACCTGCGCTTTCTTTCCTGCCGCTTGCGGTTTCAGCCGGGTCCGCCGGCGGCGGCGATCAGGGCGAGCGTGCCGGTGATGCGCCGGGGCTCGTACAGCTCCTTCGCGTGCCACAGCGCGGCCCCGCCGAGGGTCTCGGGCAGCCGCGCGCCGGCCGCGGCGCCGGAGATCTGCCACGCGTACGCCGTTTCCTCGCGCGTGCCTTCCCAGCGGCCCCAGGAGCCGTCGGATCGCCGGGTGTCGCGGGTCCAGCCGGCCGCGCGGGCGACGGCAGCCCGCGCCCGCGGATCCCGGCATCGGCGCAACGCGACCACCGCGCTCGCCGTGGCGTAGTACGGCGACGCGTGCCACTTGTCGTCCCAGTGCCCGTCGGGGTGCTGCACCTCGAGCAGGTAGGTCGCGGCCACCGCGATCCCCCGGCGGACGAAGGCGTCGCGGCTGCGGGCCCCGCACAGCGCCTCGAGGACGTGCGCGTTGGTCGAGGACGACACGCTCCGCTCGCCCGGGAACGTGGCGAAGTGTGTCGGCTGCTCGTACGGCGCCAGCAGCCGTACGTCCGCCGGCCGGCCCAGCGCCTGCAGGGCCAGCAGCACGATGGCCGTGTCGTCGCTGTCCGGCGCCAGCGCGGGCCCGGCACCACACCCGCCCTCACCGAGCCCGGCCGCGAGCCAGGGCGCGAGTTCGGCGCCCACCGCCGCCGGCAGCGTCAGCCCGGCCCGGTCCGCCACACCGACCAGATGCGCCGCCTCGAAGACGGTCACCGGCGCGACCGTGGGCCAGGCGCCGCCCAGCCGCCGGCCCTCGGCCGTCAGGTAGCCGACCGCGTCCGCGGACGGCCGGGCGCTCCACGCCGCTGCCGCCGCGGTGGCCGCCGGGGAGCAGGCCAGCGATCCGTCCGCGAACGGCCGCACGGCGAACGCGGCCGGCAGCCCGTCGAGGACCTCCAGGGAGTAGTGGGCCGCCACGGGCAGGCGAGCGCCGGAGGTGGCCGCGGCGCGTTGCCGGTGCAGCGCTCGCAGTCCGTCGCGGTGCAGGCTCAACGCCACGCGTACGCCCGGCAGCGCCGCGTCATCCGGGGCGAGAGCCCGTTCCAGCGACTCCAGCAGGGCGGGGACGGTGAACTCCACCGCGATCAGGTCGGGCAGCGCCGCAGGGGCGAGCGCGTACGGGTCGGCGGTCAGGTAGGTCAGCGCCGAGCGGGTCGCCGTGGCTGCGCGCGTACCCATCGGCTCCGGCGATTGTGCCGTGAGCAGGGCGCACAGCATGGTGGCGGCGGCGAGCGTCGGAACGGCCCGATAGCCGCGGGGCGTTTCCGGCGGTCCCCAGCCTCCGTCCGGCTGCTGCGCCTCGAGCAGGGACACGAGACCGGCGTACGCGAGATCCTCGGGCAGCAGCCGGGGCTCCCGCAGCCGGAACCGGAGCACCTGGGCCGTGTCGTACCAGGACGGTCCCAGATCGCTGGTCGGCGCGCGCCGGATGGCGAGCAGCCGGCGGCCGACCTCGCCGGCGACGTCCGAGAGCAGCGCGGTCATGGCGCGACCTCGGCGACGGGGCGGTACCGCGGGGTGCGGGGCATCCAGCGCGCGCTGGCCACGAACCAGCCCTCGTAGTGGCTCAGGTACCGCTCCAGATCCGCGGCAGCACCGGGCAGGTCGACGCCGACGAGCACGGTGGCCGGCAGGCTCTCCCGCACCGACCGGAACGTCTCGACCTCGCCCCGGGCCACGGTCGCCACCCAGGCCGCCGCCCGGTGCCGCGCCCAGCCGAACTCCCGCTCGGCGACGACGACGAGGTTCATGGTGGCTCCCCGCTCGGTCTCCAGCGAGCACAGGTCGTTGACCCAGCAGGAGTAGTCCCCGGCGGCGGCGCCGGCGAGCTGCACGGCCGGGTGGGTCCGCAGCACCGGGTCGAGCCGCAGGTCGCAGAGGAGGAAGGAGAGCTCCCGCGACGGCGGCACGGCAGCGGTGAGCGGGCGCATCCGCAGGTACTCCGCCAGCGTCGGCACCGCGCCGCGCCGGCGCAGCTCGACCTCCCAGAGCGTGGCGCGCAGGTAGCGCAGGATCTCGTGGTGGAAGGCGGTGGTGTCCCAGCCGGGCCGCCACGCCGCGATCGCGTCACCGAGCAGGCCGAGCATCCGCACCGCCGGGTCGTCGCCGGGACCGGTACGCGCCCCGGCCAGCACCGAGGCCACCCGCCGGTGCACGCCGCCCAGCCGGGGCACCTCGTGCCGGGGCAGCCGGTCGGCCCAGGCCTCGTCGAAGAGCCAGAAGAACGCGAACCAGAGCGCCGCGATGCGCAACGCCTCGCGGGACGCCTCCGGGTACGCCAGTCCGGCCAGCCGTCCTATGCCGATGGTGCC
This sequence comes from Nucisporomicrobium flavum, assembly GCF_016464385.1. GTDB lineage: Bacteria > Actinomycetota > Actinomycetes > Mycobacteriales > Micromonosporaceae > Actinoplanes > Actinoplanes flavus_A. The sequence goes on from NZ_JADMLH010000006.1 coordinate 384,027, forward strand.
CAGCTCCGGTCCCGCACCGGTCTGCTCGAGGCTGCGCACCAGGAACCGCTCGGCGTCGTCGGCGTACGGGCTCGCCCGTACGGTGAACGGGCAGTACACCTCGGGCATGGCCTTCACCACCGCACCGCGAGCGCCGTCACGTCCGGGGCGATGACCCCGGTACGCACCGGCAGCTCGCTCTCGGGCACGGCGAGCGCGAGCCCGGGCAGCCGCCGCGTCAGGGCCGCCACCGCCACCTGCACCTCCATCCGGGCCAGCGCCGCGCCGAGGCAGAAGTTGCTGCCCCGGCCGAACGTCGTGTGGTCGGCGGCGCCGCGCCCGGTGACGATGCGCTCCGGATCCGGGTAGTGCTCCTCGTCGCTGTTGGCCGATTCCAGGCTCGCGACGGCCACCGCGCCCTCGGGCACCGTGCCCCCGGAGAGCTCCACGTCGCAGCGGGCGAGCCGGGGCAGCGCGGCGGAGGCGGGCGTGGTGAGCCGCAGCAGCTCCTCCACCACCGGCACGGTCAGCTCGTCGTCGTCGCGTACGGCGGCGTACATCTCGGGCTGGCGCAGCAGGATCGGGACGGCTTTGCTCAGCACCACCGAGACGGAGTGCATCGCGGGCAGGCAGGCCCGCATGGCGAGCGTGGCCAGCCGTTCCGGGTGCACGGCGCCGCGGCGGGCGTCGGCCGCGACCAGCGCGCCGAGCAGGTCGTCGGTGGCGGCCCGGCGGCGCTGCTCGAGGGCGGTCCGGAAGTACTGGAACACCGTTGCGGACGCCGCCCGTGACTCCGGGCCGGGCGAGTCGACGGTCACCAGCGGAGCCAGGTCACGCAGCAGCGGCCGGTCGGCGGCGGGGATGCCGGCCAGCTCGCCGATCACGGTCATCGGCAGCACCGCGGTGTACGCGGCGACGAGGTCGGCCGGCGGTCCCGTGGCGACGAGGCGGTCCAGCAGCTCGTCCGCGATCCGGGCGGTCCGCGGGCGCAACCGTTCCACCGCCCGCGCCGTGAACCACCGGTTCACCAGCTCGTACGGCATCGAGTGACCGTCCTCGGTGGACGCGGGGGCGGCGGGTGGCGCGTACGCGACAAGCTCACCGGGCGCCGTCCGGGACAACGCGGCCCGGCTGAACCGCGCGTCCTCGAGCACCACGCGGACGTCGGCGTACCGGGTGACCAGGTACGCGCCGACCCCGTTGGCCAAGGTGACGGGGGCGACCGGGCGCTCGGCGCGCAGCCGCCGGTAGATCGGATCGGGGCGCAGCACGTCGGTACGCGCGAAGGGAAACCCGAGCCGGCCGGCGGGCAGCGCGACGTCACTGGTCATCGATCCGCACCTCCCCCGCGGCCGATCGTTCCAGCGCACCCGTCCGGGCGCTTCTCGCCCGTTGCTCAGGCACGGCGACAACCGCAAGGAGGAACAAGCTGCGCCGCACGCGGGCGGCCTAGCGTCGGTCTGACCGCCGACGCCGGGAGGGGTCATGACGCTGACACGCCGTCCCACCATCCGCGCGCCCCGCGCCTGGCCGCTGCTGGGTCACGCCTGGCCGCTGCTGCGCGACCCGCTGCGCTTCGTGCAGAGCCTTCCCGCGTACGGCGACGTCGTCTGGATCCGCCTCGGGCCCGCCCGTGCGGCGCTCGTCTGCGACCCCCAGCTGACCAGTGCGGTGCTGCTGGACGACCGTACGTTCGACAAGGGTGGGCTGCTCGTGGAGCGCGGGCGGGAAGTGGTGGGCAACGGCGTCGGCACGTGCCCGCACGACGAGCACCAGCGTCAGCGCCGGCTGGCCCGCCCGGCCTTCCACCCCGCACGGCTCCCGCACTACGCCGAGGGGATGCGCCGGCAGATCGCCACGGTCCTGGGCCGGTGGCGCGACGGCCGGGAGATCGACGTGCTGGACGAGATGCTGACGCTGACCGGTGGCACCGTCGTGGAGGCCATGTTCGCCGCGACCAGCCTGCCGCCGCGGACGCTCGCCACAGCGCTGGACGACTTCGCCACCGTGCTCGCCGGGATCTACCGCCGGATGTTCCTGCCCGCCCCGCTCGACCGGGTGCCGTTGCCCGGCAACCTGCGCTACCGGGCCGCCCGCAACCGGCTCCGACGCACGGTCGGTGACCTCGTCGCCGACTACCGGCGTACCGGTACGGACCGCGGCGACATCCTCAGCGTGCTGGTCGGATCGGACGGCCCCGGGTTCACCGACGACGAGATCCACGACCAGGTGGTGACGCTGTTCCTCGCCGGTACGGAGAGCGCGGCGAGCGTCCTGGCCTGGGCGCTGCACGTCCTGGGCGAACGCCCCGACCTGGAGGACCGGCTGCACCGCGAGGTCGACGCGCTGAGCGGGGACCTGCCCGGCCCCGGGGACCTGCCGTCGCTCGACCTGACCGGCCGCATCGTCACCGAGACGCTGCGCGTGTACCCGCCCGGCTGGCTGTTCACCCGGCGTACGACCGCCGCCACCCGGCTGGGCGAGCACGACATCCCCGCGGGGACGACCGTGGCGTTCAGCCCGTACCTGATGCACCACCGCGCCGACCTGTTCGACGACCCGGAACGCTTCGACCCCGACCGGTGGGACGGTACGAGCGCCGGCCCGCCCGCGCGCGGCGTCTTCATCCCGTTCGGCGCCGGTGCGCGCAAGTGCCTGGGCGACACCTTCGCCATGACCGAGGCGACGCTGGCGCTCGCGGCGATCACCCGGCGGTGGCGGCTGCGCCCCGTACCGGGCCGTCCGGTGCGCCGTACGGTCGACACCACGTTGCGCCCCCGCGGGCTGCGCATGCGTCTCGAGGCGCGGTGACGCTCGCGCCGGCCCGGGTCCCGGGCGTCGCGGCGGAGTGGCTCGCCGCGATCGAGGACGGGCTCGCCGAGCGGGTGGCCGGCGTGCCCGAGCCGCTCACCGGGCCCTGCCGCCGGATCGTCACCGCACCGGCCAAGCGGCTGCGGCCCACCCTCGTGCTGTCGGCGGCCGCCTGCGCGGGCGGCGCGCTCACCCCGGCCACCCTCGGCTCGGCGGTCGCCGTGGAGCTGCTGCACTGCAGTTCGCTGGTGCACGACGACCTGATCGACGCCGCCGCGGTCCGCCGCGGGGTGCCCACGGTGAACGCCGCCGAGGGACCGGCGATGGCGATCGTCGCGGGCGACGCGCTCATCGCGCTGGCCGGTGAGGTGGCCGCCGGCGTGGACGCCCGGACCGCGGCCGCGATCTCGTCCACCCTGGGCGACCTGTGCCGCGGCGAGGCACGCGAGCTGGCCGGCCGGTACCGCGCCGGGCTGAGCCTCGCCGAGGCGATCGGCACCGCCGAGGCGAAGACCGGCGCCCTGCTGCGCGCCGCCTGCCGGCTGGGCGCCGAGTCAGCCGGCGCCGACCCCCGGCTGGCGTCCGCCCTCGACGCCTTCGGGCTGGCCTTCGGCACCTGCCTGCAGCTGGTCGACGACGTGCTCGACGTGGTGAGCACCGACGACCTGCTCGGCAAGCCCACCGGCGCCGACTTCGCCGCCGGGATCGTCACGCCCCCGGCCGTGCACGCCCTCGCGGCGAGCCCCGAGCTGCGCACCCTGCTGCGTCCGGGGCTCGACGACCACGAGCGGCGCCGGGCGCGCGCCCTGCTCTGCGAGCACGGCGTGGGCGCGACAGTCACCCTCGCCTGGAACCTGGCCCGGCACGCGGAGCGCACGCTCGTCGCGGCCGCCGGCTTCGGCGATCACCTCACGGTCCGTGCGCTGGCCGCGCTGCCCGGCCGGTACGTACGCCGCCAGCTCACCCGCGTCCCGCCGCACCGCCGGCACCTGGTCGATAGCTAATACGTATGATGTGTGGGCGAGGTGGCGACGGTGGAGGGCACCATGACGGAATCGGAGAACGCTGCCGTGAGCCGGCTCTTTCCGCCTGCCCGGCACCGGCGACCGGCCAACCTCGCCCGCGCGATCACCGCCGAGCTCGTGGAACGCATCGTGCGAGGCGTGCACCCGCCCGGCAGCTCCCTGCCCCCCGAACCGCTCCTGGTGGACGGTTTCGGCGTCAGCCGCACGGTCGTCCGCGAAGCCGTCAAGCTCCTGCAGGAGAAGGGCCTGGTGCAGGTACGCCAGGGCGCCGGCACGGTGGTCACCCCGCCGGCGATGTGGGACATGCTCGACGAACTCGTGCTGGGCGCGACCATCACCGAGGACGACGGTGTCATGGTCCTCGACGACCTTGTCGTCACCCGCCGCCTTCTCGAGGCTGACATGGCGAATGTGGCCGCCCGCGTGGCCGGAGCTGAGGCGGTCGAGCAGTTGCGTGCGCTGGTCGGCCGGATGGACGACCTGGTCGGCGATCACGTCGCGTACGCCGAGCAGGACCGCGCCTTCCACGACACGATCATGCGGACGTCGGGGAACCGCATCGCCCGTGCCGTGGTGCGGTCGCTGGAGAGCCAGGTGGTCAACACCGCGCGCTACCTGGGACGGCCGGAGCGGGCGCTGTGCGTGGCCTCCAACCAGGGGCACCGGCGCATCTACGAGCGCATCGCGGCGGGCGACCCGGCCGGCGCCGCCGAGGCCATGTTCACCCACATCACCGATGCCTGGCTGGTCCGCCGCGGCGGCGCCGGCGACCCGGCCCGGCTGCGCCGCTGAGATCGCTCGGTAAGGTACGGGCCATGACGGCTCAACCCGACGCGTTCAAGCTGCCACCCCGGCGCCGCGCCGAGCGGCTGAGCGTCGCCGTCGTGACGGAGCTGGTCGAGCTGATCGTCACCGGACAGCTGGCCGAGGGCCAGTTGCTGCCGCCCGAGGGTCCGCTCAGCGAGCACTTCGGGGTGAGCCGCACCGTCATCCGCGAGTCGGCCAAGCGGCTCGAGGAGAAGGGCCTGGTGATCATCAGCCAGGGCCGGGGCACCCAGGTCGCCCGATCCGGCTCGTGGAACATGCTCGACCCGATCGTGCTCTCCGCGCTCATCGACAACGACGAGTCGCTGGGCGTGCTGGACGAGCTGACCGTCGTGCGGGGAAACCTCGAGGCCGCGATGGCCGGCGCGCTGGCGGCACACCGTACCGCCGAGGAACTGACCCGCGTCGAGCACGCGCTGCAGGTCATGCGCGACATGCAGCACGAGAGCGACTCGTTCCGCCAGGCCGACGTGGTCTTCCACCTCACGGTGATGGAGCTCTCCCGGAACCGTCTGGCCGAGAACATCACCAAGCGCCTCTACCGCCGCGCGCTCGAGAGCACCAGATACCACGGCATGGGGTACGAGGGAGCGTTCAGCTCCACCATCGACCAGCACGCCGTGGTCGTCGACGCCATCGCCCGCCAGGACGTCGCGGCGGCGGAGCAGGCGATGCGCGACCACATCATCGGCTCCTGGCAGCAGCGCCGGTTCGGCCCCTCCCCGGACGGCGAAAAACGCTAAGGCACGCTCCGCGCCGGGATGAGACCCTCCGCAACGAGATCGCGCCACAACTGCGCGGGGACGGCGCACTCGAAGTGCCGCAGATCGTCATCGACCTCCTGCGGTGAGCGCATGCCGACGGCGATGGCGTCGACGGCCGGGTGCAGGCGCGGGAAGGCGAGCGCCGCGGCGGGCAGGTCGACACCATGGTCGGCGCAGATCGACGCGATGCGGCCCGCTCGTGCCGTCACCTCCGGGTCGGCCGGACGATACTCGTAGGTGGCTCCGGGAACCGGTCGCGTGGTGGCCAGGAGGCCGGTGCCGAAGACCCCCGCGGCGACGACCGGCACGCCCGCGCTCAGCGCCGGGACGAGAACCTCGTCGAGGCCGCTGTGCTCCAGCAGGGAGTAACGGTTGGCCAGCATCACCACGTCGACGAGGCCGTCCTCGATGATGTCGCGAAGCCCGGCGGTGGAGTTGGTTCCGATGCCCACGGCCTTGACGAGGCCGGCGGCCTTCAGCGGCGCCAGCGAGGCGAGACCCTCCCGCGCGGCGCCCTCCCACGCCTGGTCGGGATCGTGGACGAGGGCGATGTCGACCGTGTCGAGACCCAGCCGGGACAGGCTCTGCTCCAGTGAGCGCCGCACTCCCGCCGGGGAGAAGTCCCAGCTGCGGACGAGGTCGCCGGGAACGGCGAATCCCTCCGTGTCGCTCGCGGCCGGCCGGGGGTGGGGAACGAGCAGCCGGCCGACCTTCGTGGACACGACGAAATCGTCGCGCGGCCGTTCGCGCAACGCGGCTCCGATGCGCCGCTCCGACAGACCGAGACCGTAGTGCGGTGCGGTGTCGAAGTAGCGCAGACCGGCGTCCCAGGCCCGCTCCATCGTGCGCCGCGCCTCGTCGTCGTCCATCGGCCGGGCGAAGTTGCCCACCGGTGCGCCGCCGAAGCCGAGAACGCCGTGCCGGGTCCGCGCCCGGTCGAGGATCGTCATGAGAGCTCTGCCCGCTCCCGCACGGATTCGGGAACCAGGCGCAGGCCGGCGCGGCCGGGGCGGACGTGCGGCCCGGCGTGGCGTGCGGCCGGGTCCGCGGCCCGCGCGGCGACGATGCCGTCCTCGTCGACCTCGATGCCGATACCCGGTGCGTCGCCGAGCACGATGCCTCCGTCGTCGTACTCCTGGTCGACCCGCAGGCCGATCGGCGCGCTGAGACCCTGCACCTCGAACGCCAGATGGTTGGGTACCGCCGCGGCGGCGTGCGCCACCGGGTTGGCGTGGTAGGCCACCGGGCTCACCGGCAGGTCGTGGCTGTGCGCCACGGCGGCGACCCGGAGGAAGTGGGTGATGCCCCAGACGTTGCCGACCTGGACGACGTCGACCGCATCAGCATCCAGCAACGGCCGGTACTGCTCGAGGCCGGTGAGGTTCTCGCCGGTCGCGACGCCCGCCCGGATCCCGCGGCGCACCGAGGCGAGCCCGGCGGCGTCCCAGCGGCGCACCGGCTCCTCGACCCAGGCGAGATCGACCGTACGCTCCAGCGCGGTCACGTACCGGACGGCCTGCGACCTGTTCCACGACTCGTTGGCGTCGAACATCAGGGCGGGATGGGCGGAGTTGCGGCCCAGCACGTCGCGCAGGATCGTCAGCCGGCGCAGGTCGTGTTCCAGGTTCCTGCCCCCCTTCAGCTTGCCCGAGCTGAAGCCCCGGTCGGCGAACTCCGCATAGAGGTCGGCGAGCCGGTCGTCGTCGAGCGCGATGTCGAGGCCGGACGCGTAGCCGGGCACGAACCGGTCGAGGGCGCCGAGCGTACGCCAGAGGGGTTCGCCGGCAGCTTTCGCCTTGAGATCCCACAATGCCAGGTCGATGGCGCCGATCGCGCCGAACGTCGCGCCCGCGTGCCCGGTCTTGAACACCCAGGCGAGCATCCGGTCGTAGAGCGCCGTCACGGCGCGCGGATCCTGCCCCTCCACGGCGCCGAACACCCGCTCGACGTCCTCGTGCGGACCGATCCCCACCCCGTCGATCCCCTCGTCGGTCTCGAGAATCAGCACGTGCACGTCGGTACGCGGCCGCGACATCACTCCGTTGGCGTCGCCGATCAGCCGCCCCCAGTTGTGCTCGGTCGTCACGCTGCGGTACCCGGTGACCTTCACAGTTGCTCCTTCTCGGCAGGTCCTCGACTCATTCCTTCGTGCCGCCCGCCGTCAGGCCGGCGACCAGGAAACGCTGGGCGAAGAGAAAGACGATCAGCACCGGCAGCACCGAGATCACCGTGGCGAGGGCCAGCGTCGGCAGCTGCACGGACTGCATCCCGGCGGAACTGGGATTGAACGCGGGGGTGGAGGCGAGCAGGGAGGTGAGCCCGACCTGGACCGGGTAGCCGTCGCTCGACGGCAGCATCACGAACGGCAGGAAGAAGTTGTTCCAGCTCTGCACGAAGCTGAAGAACGCCACCAGGGCGACGATCGGGGCGGCCAGCGGCAGGGCCACCCTCGTGAACACCTGGAGCTCGGTGCAGCCGTCGATGCGGGCGGCGGCGAGCAGGTCCCGCGGGATGCTCGTGGAGAAGTAGATGTACGTGAGGTACACCCCGAACGGGAAGAAGGACATCGGCAGGATCACCGAGAGCGGGCTGCCGATCAGGCCCACGCTGTTGAGCTCGAGGAAGATCGGCAGCACGAGCGCGGTGTTCGGGATGAGCATGACGACCAGCGTCAGGACCAGCAGCGTACGCCGGAACCGGAACCGGGTCAGGGCCACCGCGTAACCGGCCGGGATGCTCGCGATCAGCGTGATCACCAGGGCGCCCACCGCGTACAGCGCCGAGTTCGCCACCCAGGCCGTGACCGCGCCGTCCTGGAAGGCGAAGAGCTGATGCCAGTTGGCCGCCAGGTCGCCGAACCCGCCCGGCTCGAAGGGATCGTCCACGACGAGGCCGCGTGCCGATTTCGTCGTCGCCAGCAGCAGCCAGACGATCGGGATGAGGAAGAAGAGCACGAAGATCGTCAGCACGACCCCGGCGATCGCCCGGCCGCTCCAGCCGCTGACCCCGGGCCGCCGGCCGCTTGGCGCTGTCGTCATGGTTCAGTCCGTCTCGAACAGGCCGCCGCGCCACACGAACACCGCGGAGAGCGCGAGGGCGATGACCAGCAGCAGCAACGAGATCGCCGCCGCGCCGTTGAAGTCGTTCTGCTGGAACGCGTACTGGTAGGCGAGCTGGTTGAGCGAGTAGTCGTTCGGCACGACCGCGTTGCTGGCCTGCGAGAGCAGTTGCGGCTCGACGAAGAGCTGGGTGCCCGCGGCGAGCGACATGATCCCCATGTACGAGATCCACTTGCGCAGCATGGGCAGCTGGATGCGCCAGGCGATCTGCATCGGACCGGCACCGTCGATGCGGGCAGCCTCGATCACCTCGGCGCTGATGTTGTTGAGCGCGCCGTACATGATCACGATCCAGCCGCCCGCACCGGTCCAGAACGCGATGATGGCGAAGATCGGGGGCAGATGGGCCGGCACGATGACCTCGATGAAGCTCGCCAGGCCCAGGAGCCGCAGCAGGCCGCCCACCGGGCTGGCGGTCGGGTCGAGCAGGAACAGCCAGAGCAGCACGCTGGACGCGCCGGCCAGCGCCCCGGGGAGGTAGAAGATCAACCGCAGCGAGCTGCTGAGCCAGCGCAGCCGCACGGCGTGCACGACGACCGCGAGGACGGTCACGAGCAGCACCAGCGCGATGAGCCAGATCGCGAGGAAGGACGCGACGTGGCCGGCCGCGGGCAGGAACCGGAAGTCCTCGACGACCTTGGTGAAGTTGGCGAGCCCGGCGAACCCGCCGTTCGCGTCGGTGAAGGCCAGGTACAGCGCGTACAGGGCCGGCAGGATCCCGAAGGCGACCGTCAGGGCCGTGTAGAGGCTGATGAAGGCGTAGCTCGTCGCGCTCCGGGTGCCGGGCCGGCGGCGGACGAGCGCCACCGGCCGGGCGAGCTGTCGCACCGCGGTCATTCGACCGTGTAGCCGTCGACCTTGGCCTGGTTCTTGATCGCCGTCTCCCAGGCGGGGAGCAGATCGACCAGGCTCTTGCCGTCCGCGATGGCGGGCGTCATGGTCTTGGCCCAGATGGCCTCCTGGCTGAAGATCCCGGAACCCCACCCGTCCCAGATCTCCCCGCCGGCCTTGACGACGGGTTGCAGGTCCGTGGCGTAGTAGCCGCTCGACTCCTGTTTCTTCACCCACTTGTCGGCGGCCGCAGCGAAGGCGGGATACCCGGGGGCCAGGTTCACCTGGTAGTCGTCGGCGGTGGTGACGAACTCGGCGAACGTGGCCGCCGCCTTGAGGTTCTTCGAATGGCTGCTGATGAACCAGGTTCCGCCACCGACGTTGCCGGTCACCGCGGTGTCACCCTGCCAGGCGGGCGGTGCCGCGACGCCGAGCTGCCCCTTGGGCACGTCGAGGGACTGCGGGTTGTTGAAGATGGCGCCGGCGTACCAGGCCGGTCCCGGCATGACGAGGACCTTGCCCGAGTATTTCTTGACGAATTCGGGGGTGAAGACGCTGATGTTGGGGGTGGTGCCGTTCTTGATCAGGGTGTCGAGCATGGCCGCGGCGCGCTTGCACTCCGGCGTACCCGTCTGGACTGTGACGGACCGGGGCCCGGTGATGCCGTTCGCGCGGCACTTGCTGCTCCAGAAGAACGTCTCCGGCGTCCAGGCGTCGCCGACGGTGCCGACGATGTAGCCCGGGTGCTCCCGCGCGACCCGCTCGCCGAGCGCCTGATAGTCCTCCCAGGTCGTCGGCACCGAGTAGCCGAACTTCGCCAGCAGCGTCTTGTTGTGCCAGAGCACCACCTGGGCGAGATCATTGCGCAGGCAGTAGACCTTGCCCTCCACGGTGCACGGGGCGAGCGAGCCCGGCGTGAACCCGTCGAGAGTGGCCTTGGGGACCAGCCCGTCGCTCAGTACGGCCGCGAAGGCCTGCTTGCCGCCGGACTTCTGGGCCGCCCACGCCGCGTCGTTGTTCTGGGTCGAGAACACGACGTCCGGCCACCCGCTGCCGGCCCGGTCGAACAGCTGCATCTTCGTCCGGAAGGAGTTGGACCCGTTCGCCGATCCGTCGTAGCTGACCACCTTGACCGGCACGTCGGGGTGGGCCTTCTTGAAGGCCTCCGCCGCACCCGTACGGTCGGCGTCGACCCACACGGTGATCTCGGCCTTGTCGTCCTGGGCGACCTGGGGAAAGCCGTAGGAGCCGGTCGAGGTGCCGCCGCCGCTCCCTCCGCCACAGGCGGCCAGCGCCAAGGCGGTGACCAGAACACCGGCGGCGCCGATCGAAGCTCGCGTGATTCCACCCATGGTGACGTCCTTTGTCGGGGTGACCGTATTGACGGGGAGTTCAACGACACGAAATATAAGAGCATACGTATGATGTCTGCAAGGGTGCGGGAGCGCCCGGCGAGAAGGGATCGGCGGATGAAGGGTGCGGCCTACCTGGGCCACGGTCGCCTGGGGACGGTGGCCGTCGACGTTGCGCCGCCGGGCCCCGGCGAGCTCCAGATCGCGGTCGCCTATTGCGGGCTCTGCGGCACGGACCTGCACATCGCCCACGGCGACATGGACGCGCGGGTCCGTACCCCGCTCGTCTTCGGCCACGAGACGTCGGGCACGGTGGCAGCCGTCGGCGCCGGCGTGCGGGACTGGGCGGTCGGCGATCCGCTCACGGTCATGCCGCTGATCTGGGACGGCACGTGCGCCGCCTGCCTCGCCGGCCATCAGCACATCTGCCAGAACCTCGTCTTCGTCGGCATCGACTCCCCCGGCGGCCTCCAGCAGCGGTGGAACGTCCCGGCGTCCATCGCGGTGCGCCTGCCCGCCGGCCTGAGCCTGCGCACCGCCGCACTGGTCGAGCCGGTCGCCGTCGCGGTCCATGATGTCCGGCGATCGGAGCTGCAGGTCGGCGACCGCGCCGTCGTGGTGGGGGGTGGTCCGATCGGCCTGCTCATCGCCGTCGTCGCCCGGGACGCCGGGGCGGACGTCCTCGTGGCGGAGGTCGACGACACCCGTCGCGCCCGCATCGCCGGGCTCGGGCTCCGGGTGATCGACCCCCGGGCCGACGACCTGGCCGGCGAGGTGGAGCGCTGGACGGACGGCGCCGGGGCGGACGTGGTCTTCGAGGTGTCGGGGGCCGCCGCCGCGGTCCGCTCCACCACCGCGCTGGCCAAGGTGCGGGGAACGATCGTCGTCGTCGCCATCCACACCGCCCCGCGAGAGCTCGACCTGCAGCGGGTTTTCTGGCGGGAGCTGCGGCTGCTCGGCGCGCGGGTCTATCACCGCGGCGACTTCGATCGTGCCGTGGAGCTGCTCCGCCGCGACCGCATCCCGGTCGACACGCTCATCTCGGCCGTCGTCCCGCTGGCGGAGACGGCGTCCGCGATCGAGGAGCTCTCGGCCGGCCGCGCCATGAAGATCCTTGTCGATGTCGCCGGGGAGGCGGGGTCATGACAGAGCTGTTCGACCTGCACGGGCGGCTCGCCGTGGTCACCGGCGCGCGTCGCGGCATCGGCCGCGCCATGGCCGAGGCGCTCGCCCGCGCGGGCGCGGACATCATCGGGGTCAGCGCCCAGCTGCGGGAGGACGACGAGGTCGCCACTGCCGTCCGGGCGCTCGGCCGCTCGTTCGAGGCGTACGCGGTGGATTTCGCCGACCGTGACGCCGTGCTGGCCCTGGGCGGTGAGCTCGCCGCGCGGGCCCCGGACATCCTGGTCAACAACGCCGGCACGATCGAACGCGCTCCGGCCGCACAGCACCCGCTCGAGTGGTGGGACCGGGTGCTCGAGGTGAACCTGTCCAGCCAGTTCGCGCTGACCCAGCCGGTGGCCGGGCCCATGCTGGAACGCGGCAGCGGCAAGATCGTGTTCACCGCGAGCCTGCTGAGCTTCCAGGGCGGGATCAACGTACCGGGCTACACGGCGGCGAAGTCGGGCATCGCGGGGCTCACCCGGGCGCTGGCCAACGAGTGGGCCGGCCAGGGGGTGAACGTCAACGCCATCGCGCCGGGCTACGTGGCCACCGACAACACCGCCGCGCTGCGCGCCGACCCGCAGCGATCGCGGGCGATCCTCGACCGGATCCCGGCGGGTCGCTGGGGACGCGGCGACGATCTCGCCGGTGCGGTGGTCTTCCTCTGCTCGGCGGCCTCGGACTACGTCTCCGGCGCGATCATCCCGGTGGACGGCGGCTGGCTCGGGCGCTGACGCGGCGTCGTCCATGGGCCGGGCTAGCGGCCGGCGAGCCGGTAGACGCGAAGCGCGGTCCGCCACCAGATCTGCTCGCGTTCCCGCTCGTCGCACTCGGTCAGCAGCTCGGCCAGTGTCTCGATCCAGTCCCGGTAGCCGGTGGCGAGCAGACACACCGGCCAGTCCGAGCCGAACATCAGGCGGTCCGGTCCGAACGTGCCGAGGGCGTGGGACACGGCCGGCGCCAGGTCGGACGTCCGCCACGACGACCAGTTCGCCTCCGTCACCAGACCGGACACCTTCGCCGACACGTTCGGCAGCCGCGCCAGGGTCCGGAGGTCATCGGCCCAGCCGCGCAGGTCCCGACCGGCCAGCGGCGGCTTGCCGAGGTGGTCGAGCACGAACGACACCTGGGGCAGGCCGGCGACCAGCTCGATGACCGCGGGCAGCTGCTGGTGCCGGATCACGAGGTCGAAGGCCAGACCGGCGTCCGCCACCGCCGCGATCCCGCGACGGATGTCGTCGCGGGCGAGAAACCCCGGGTCGGGCTCGCCCTGGACGAGATGGCGGATGCCGGCCAGCTTGCCGCCGCCGGGCAGCGTACGGAGGTGGCCGATGCGGCCGGCCACGTCCGGGGCGGCGAGGTCCAGCCAGCCGACGACGCCCAGGATCAGGTCGTGGTGCGCCGCGGTCGCGAGCAGGTCGACCGTCTCCGCCTCGGAGTGGATCGACTGGACGACGACGGTGCCGCGGACACCCGCGGGTCCGGTCTGCGCCGCGAGCTCGGCGGGTCCGAAGTCCGCGTCGATCGCGGCCATGCTCACCGGGTCTATCCAGGGCTGCGGATGGCGTTCTCGGTCCCACAGGTGGTGGTGGGCGTCGATGGCGTTCGCGGGTACGCCGCGCCGTGGCTCCATAAGGCGTCCTCTCGCTACTCCTGGGCCTTGCCCCCGGTGATCCGGGAGACGACGAGGGCGATGATGATGATCGCGCCGTTGAGCGCGCCGATCCACTGTGCCGGTACGCCGGCGAGGGTCAGCACGTTCTGGATCATGAAGAGCAGCAGGATGCCGGTGAACGCGCCGAACATCGTCCCCTTGCCGCCGTTGAGGCTGACGCCACCGATGACGGCGGCGGCGAAGACGGTGAAGATGGCCCCGTTGCCCTGCGACGCCGCCACGGAGGCGAGCCGGCCGGAGAGCATGAGCCCGCCGAGCGCGGCGAGGGTACTGGCACCCACCAGCGCGATCCACAGCACGCGGTCGGTACGGATGCCCGCCGCCTTCGCCGCGTCGACGTTGCCGCCGATCGCGTACAGGGAACGGCCGAAGCCGGTGTAGCCCAGCAGGACGATGCCCGCCACGAAGGCGACGACGCAGATCCAGATCGATGCCGGGACGCCGAACCAGACCGCGGTACCCGGGTACATCATCGACTCCGGCAGGTTGAAGAACGTCTGGCCGCCGGAGATCCCGGTGAGCAGGCCCCGCAGGACGATCAGCATGCCCAGCGTCACGATGAACCCGTGCAGCCCGAACCGGACGATCAGCGCCGCGTTCGCGACGCCGATGAGCGTGCCGGCCAGCAGCGTGACCGGGATCGCCCACGCGCCGGGGAGCAGCCCGGTGCCGTGGCCGGCGCCCGGCGCGACGGTCAGCCAGGCCGCGACGCCCGGCGCGAGGCCGAAGGTGGACTCGAGTGACAGGTCCATCTTGCCGGCGACCAGGACCATCGTCTGTGCCAGCACGAGCAGCGCGATCTCGGACATGGTCTGCCCGATGTTGATCAGATTATCGGGCTGCAGGAAGACCGGGTTGACGATCTGGCCGACGATGGCGATCAGCACGATCGCCGGCACCAGGGCCAGGTCCCGCAGCCGGGCGACGGTCAGCCGTCCCCCCGTACGGCGCGGTGCTCGTCCGGCCGCCGGAGTGGCGCCGTCGGCGGTGGCGGTCACGGTCTCAGACATCGGCGGTCAGTCCTTCCATCGCGGCCACCAGGTCCCGGTCACGCCAGCCGCCGGGCATCCCGGCGACGATCCGGCCCTGGAACATCACCAGGACTCGGTCGCACAGACGCAGGTCGTCGAGCTCGTCGGAGGCCACGACCGCGCCGGTGCCGGCCGCGGCGACCTGGTCGACCTTGTCGAGAAGGAACTGCTTCGACCGTACGTCCACGCCCGCCGTGGGCGTGATGAGCACGAGCACCGTGGGATCGTTGGCGAGGGCACGGGCCATGACGACCTTCTGCTGGTTGCCGCCGGAGAGGCCGGAGACGGGCAGCTCCGGGCCGGGGGTCTTGATGGCCAGGGCGTCGATCAGGGTGCCGGCGATCGCATCCCGGCGGCGGGTGCTGAGAAAGCCCGCGGCTCCGAGCCGTTCCGGGATGGTCAGGGTGGTGTTGTCGGCGATCGACATACCGGCGACCAGGCCCTGCCGGTGGCGGTCCTGCGGCACGAACCCGACCCCGCCGGCCAGGGCGTCACCGACGTCACCGGGGCGCGGGACGCGGCCGGCGACCGTGACCGTGCCGGCGTCGGGGGCGCGGAGCCCGACGATGGTCTCGGCCAGCTCGGTCTTGCCGCTGCCGCCGGCGCCCGCCAGTCCGACGATCTCGCCGGCGGCCACCTGGAACGAGATGTCGTCGTACCGGCCGCTCAGGCTCAGACCCGCCACGTCGAGGACGACGTCCCGGTCCCCGGCCGGCGCCCTCCTCGTCCGCGGAAGGTCGAGCGCCGTGGCCTCGCCGGTCATGGCGGCGACGAGGTCGGCGTGCGGCAGGTCGGCGACCGGCGCGGTGACGATGTGCCGGGCATCGCGGAAGACGGTCACCATGTCGCAGATCTCGTAGATCTCCTGCAGGTGGTGGCTGATGAACAGGAACGTGACGCCCTGGGCCTGCAGGTCGCGGATGCGGGCGAACAGCCTCGCGATCGCGGCGGCGTCCAGCTGGGCGGTCGGTTCGTCGAGGATGATGAACCGGGCCCCGAACGACAGCGCCCGGGCGATCTCCACGAATTGGCGCTCCTCGACGCTCAGGTCCTTCGCCGTGGCGCCGACGTCCACCTCGACGGACCAGGCGGCCAGCAGCTCCCGGGCGCGCCGGTGCAGCGAACGCCAGCTGATCAGTCCGCTGCGGCCCCGGTCGTACCGGTTGAGCAGCAGGTTCTCGGCCACGGTGAGCTGCGGGATGATCGTGGACCGCTGATAGACGCACGCCACGTGGCGCCGCCAGGCGTCCCGGTCGGACAGCCGCGGTGCCGGCGCGCCGCCGAACCGGACCTCTCCCGCGTCGGCGGCCTGCAGTCCCGTCAGGATCGACACGAGAGTGGATTTGCCGGCGCCGTTGCGCCCGACGAGCGCGTGGGTCTCCCCCGGCAGCACCCGGAGGTGGGCCCCGTCGAGCGCCGTCGTGGAGCCGTACCGCTTGGAGATGTTCGTCGCCTCCGTGACGGGCTGCTTCTCGTTACCGCTCATGCGCCTGCGTCCTCCCTGCGGCCGGTCAGCCGATGTTGTTGCCCCACAGGGACTTGTCGTCCGGCTTGACGCTCGGTACGCCCCCGTGCTTCTCGCCGCTCGCGGTGACCAGCGGCGCGGAGAGCTGGTCCTCGAGCACCCCGTCGCGTACCTGGAGGATGGTGCTGTCGTGGTCCGTCGGACCCGGCTGGAACGTCTTGCCGTCGATGGCGGCCTTGAGGTAGAAGAGCGCGTACTTGGCGTAGAGGTCGGCCGGCTGGGAGACGGTGGCGTCGATGTTCCCGGCGGCGATCTCCTTCAGCTCCTGGGGGATGCCGTCGTTGGAGACGACGAAGACGTGCTTCGGGTCGCTCGGCGGCACGAGCAGGCCGCGCTGCTTCAGCAGCTGGAGGGTGCCGGCCAGGGCGAAGCTGGACTGCATGTAGACACCCCTGATGTCCGGGTGCTCGGTCAGCCGGATCTGCAGCTTCTGCGATGCGGTGGCACCGTCCCAGTTCGTGGCCTCACCGAAGACCGTGATTCCCGGATAGTTCTTCTTCATGCAGTCGTTGAACGCCTCGGTACGGTCCCGGCCGTTGATGGACGCCAGGTCCCCCTCCAGCATGACGACCTTGCCGGCGCCCTTGAGGCTGCTGCCCAGGAACTGACAGGCCTTCTCGCCGTACGCGCGGTTGTCGGCGCGCACGACCATGAAGACCTTGCCCTGATCCGGGCGGGTGTCGATGCTGACCACCGGGATCTTCTTGGCCTCCAACGACTGCAGCGCCGGCGCGATGGCGGCGGTGTCCTGCGGTGCCATGGCGATGCCCTTGACCCCCTGGCTGATGAACGACTGCACGTTGGAGGTCAGCTTTGCGACGTCGTTCTGCGAGTTCGTGGTCTTCAGGTTCAACCCGAGCTCGGTCGCGAACTGGGGCGTGTACTTGATGTAGGAGTTCCAGAAGTCGGTGTCCGACCGGGGATAGTCGACGCCGACGACGGCGGCGGCGCCGTCCCCGGTCGTCGCATCGTCGCCGCCGCAGGCGGTCGACAGCGAGGCGGCGGACAGCAGGACTGCCGCTGTAGCGGCGATGCTTCTCAGGTTCATCACGACTCCCTGTTCCGAACCGGCCGGTCCCTCGTCGCTTGCGCGTTCCACTGAGGTCCCGTGGGGAAGGTGTGTGCCGCCACGGACGCCGGGTGCATCCGCGCCCCGATGCCGGGGGCCTCCGGCGCGACGTAGCGTCCGTTCCGGATGACCACCGGATCCACGAAGTGCTGGTGCAGGTGGTCGACGTACTCGATGACCCGGCCGGCTGTGCTGCCGCTGACCGCCACGTAGTCGAACATCGCGAGGTGCTGGACCATCTCGCACAGGCCGACGCCGCCGGCGTGCGGGCAGACCGGCACTCCGAACTTCGCGGCCAGGAGCAGGATCGCGAGGTTCTCGTTCACGCCGGCCACCCGGGCGGCGTCCAGCTGCAGAACGTCGATCGCCCCGGCCTGCAACAGCTGCTTGAACATGACCTGGTTGGCACAGTGCTCGCCGGTGGCGACCTTGATCGGTGCCACCGCAGCGCGGATCGCGGCATGGCCGAGCACGTCGTCCGGGAACGTCGGTTCCTCGATCCAGTACGGGTCGTACGGTGCCAGCGCCGCCAGGCTGGCGATCGCCTGCTCGACGCCCCAGGCCTGATTGGCGTCGATCGCGATCGGGATGCCGGCGCCCACCGCCTCCCGGGCCAGGGCCATCCGCCGCAGGTCCGCGTCGCTGTCGGCGCCGACCTTCAGCTTGATCAGGCGGAATCCGTCGGCCACCGCCTCCCGGGACAGGCGGACCAGCTTCTCGTCGCTGTAGCCGAGCCAGCCGGGAGTCGTGGTGTACGCGGGGTAGCCATGGGCGAGCAGGTCCTGCTGCCGCTGGTTCCGCCCCGGCTGAGCTCTCTGCAGGATGTCGAGCGCCTCCTCCGGGGTGAGCGCGTCGCGCAGGTACCGGAAGTCCACGAGCTCCACCAGGTGCGCCGGGGACATGTCGGCCAGCAGGCGCCACAGGGGTTTTCCCTCGCGGCGGGCGTACAGGTCCCATGTCGCGTTGACGATGGCACCGGCGGCCATGTGGATCGCGCCCTTGTGCGGGCCGAGCCATCGCAACTGGCTGTCGCCGGTCAGCCGCTCGGAGAACGCGCGCAGGTCGCCCAAGACCTCGGCGACGGGCAGTCCCACCACCAGCGGCGTCAGCGCCCGGATCGCGGCGACCTGGACGTCGTTGCCGCGCCCGACGGTGAAGGCGAGCGCGAACCCCTGCTCGCCGTCGCTGGTGCGGATGGTCACGTACGCCGCCGAGTAGTCCGGCTCCGGATTCATCGCGTCGGATCCGTCGAGCTCACGGGAGGTCGGGAACCGGACGTCGACGGCGTCCACCGCGGTGATCACCTCGGCCATGGCCACATCCCTTCGCATCGGGAGCCATGGGATGTCTTTATAATCGCCGGCCGTCGCCACGTCTAGACACGTCGATGAAATACGCCGATAACATCCTGTTGTTCCGAGCAGTGGGCCTACAAAGATCTCGAGACATGGGATGGCTGGTACCGTGGCGCCCATGTCGCAGACCGACAAGGCGCTGACCCGCCTCCGCGAGATGATCCAGTCCGGGGAGCTGCCGCCGGGGTCCCAGCTGCCGCCCGAGCAGGAGCTCGCCTCGGAGCTCGGCGTGGGCCGGAACATCATGCGTGAGGCCGTCCGCGCACTGGTGGCCGCCCGCGTGCTCGAGGTGCGGCGCGGCAACGGCACCTTCGTCACCAGCCTCGAGCCACGCCTCCTGCTGCAGGGCATCAGCAGCGCGGTGGAGTTGCTGCGCGGCGCGACCATGCTGGAGCTGACCGAGGTGCGCCGGCTGTTCGAGAGCGCGGCCACCGGCCTGGCCGCCAGCCGCATGTCGCCCCGGCAGCTCGCCGAGGTCCGGGGTCATCTCGAGGCCATGCGCGCGGCCGCCAACGACGTGGAGCTGCTCAACCAGCACGACGCCGCGTTCCACCGCGCGGTGGTCGCCGCGACGGGCAACGAGACCCTGTCCACGGTTCTCGACGGCATCTCCAGCCGTACGCTGCGTGCGCGGGTGTGGCGCGGGCTCGTCGACGCCGACGCGGCCGACCGGACGTTGCGCGAACACGAGGCGATCTACGACGCGCTGGCCGCGGGCGACCCCATCCGGGCGCAGGCCGCCGCGTTGATGCACATCACCACCACCGAGAACTGGCTACGCGCCCACCTGCGCGACGACACCGACCTGCCGAGCGGCCCCTGACCCGTCCGCTCACCCGACGGTCCATCGCTGGTTGGCGCCGCCGTGGCACGCCCAGAGGTTGATCTTCGTGCCGTTGGCGGTACCCGCTCCGACGGCGTCGAGGCACAGCCCGGACTGGACGCCCGTGATCGTTCCGTCGGCATTGAGGTTCCACTGCTGGTTCGTCTGGCTGTTGCAGTCCCAGACGATGGCGGCGGTGCCGTTTGCGGTGCCCTGCCCGCTGGCGTCCAGGCACTTGGTGCCGCCGTACACGGCCAGCTGTCTGCCGGACGTGTAGGTCCACGTCTGGTTCGTCGCACCGGTGCAGTCCCACAGCTGGGTCTGGGTGCCGTTGGTGGTGGTCGCGCCCGGCACCTCCAGGCATCGACCGGACTGGGCACCCACGACTCGCGTGCCCTGCGGAGTGCTGCCGCCCTGCGGTCCGGCCGAAGCCATCACGGCCTGGGCGCCCGCCGGCCAGTTCCCGTTGGTGACCGTGACGTTGTTGTTCACGACGTTGCCGCGGTCGCCGTTGGTCACGTTGGTGCTGCTGCTGCTCGCCCAGTTTCCGGCGACGGTGAAATTGCCCATGTTCTCGCCACCCCAGTAGTTAGCGGTGGCCCACGTGCCGACGGCTGAGAAGACATTGCCCGTTGCGGCGTAGTACTTCGAGCCCTCGTCGAAATACAACCCGAACCATCCATTCGTACGCAGGCAGTAGTTCCCGTCGATTCGCGCGCCCGGGTTCCACGACAGCGTGTAGATGCAGCCGCCGTCGGTCATCTGTTGCATCACGTCGTGGATGGAGTTCCCGACGAGCCGGTTGTTGGAGGCCGTGGTAGCCGTGGTGTACCGGGGCTGATAGTTGTACAGGCCACGGTTCGCGTACTGGTTGCTGCCGCCGGGCTCGTTGGAGCCCCAGCCGTACCCGATGGACATGCCGGAGTACGGCAGGTTGTAGACCTCGTTGTGCGACAGGGTCGCGGTGGTGACATAGGTCGTCAGGGTCGCCACGCTGCCCCGGTATTCCAGGCCCAGGTCGTGGATGCGGTTGTTGCTGATCGTGATGTCCCGGTTGACCATCCGGGAGTCGGCGGGATGGTGGGCGTCGGCGCGCACGCCGCCCACCACGATCCCGCCGGCCGAGTTGCGGGCGATCTCCGATCCGGTGACGGTGACGGTTCTCGCGCCGAGGCCGACACCGCTGGCATGGGCGTTCGCGTCGTTGCCGATGCCGATGGCCGTCTGGCCCAGGTTGACGAACCGGGAGTTGCTGAAGGTGATGGCCTCGGCGGCGGAGACCTGGACCGCGGCGGGCATCTGACTCCAGTGCGGCCGGGTGGCCTCGAACTGGGTGCAGCCCTCCTGACAGGCGGACAGCGCCGGCCAGTCCCAGTTCCCGGCGAGGTACGCGCCGGTCTGCTGGTCCGCGAAGCCCTGGTTGCTGCCGGCCCCCAGCCAGCTCGTGCCCGTGAACGTGATCCCGCTGAACGAGATGTGGTGCGCGGGTGCGTCGTACGTGCCACCGACATCCACCAGGGACTGCAGCGTCGGCATCTCCACGCTGACGGTGCTCAGGTTCTGTCCGGGCAGCGGGGCGTAGTACAGCACCCCGGTCCCGGAGTTGAGATACCACTCCCCCGGCGAGTCCAGGAACTCGTAGGCGTTGGTGAGGTACAGCGGACCGGCCCGATGGGGGCTGGTGAAGGTGTCGTACCCGAACGTGTTGTTGCTCCAGCCGGGCTGCTGCATCGTGATGGCGTTCCCGCTGATGTTCTGCACCGACACGTACCGGTCCGTGAACGAGTTGACGCTCTCCATCTGGATCCGGCTCTGATTCGCCAGGTTGTTGAGGTACGTCAACGCACCGTTGCTGAACCTGAGGCCGGCGGTGGTGGCAGTGAAGTCCGACCGGTTCACCTGCGTACGCGCCCGGGTGGCGATGGCCCCGTCGACGTAGAGCTGCCGGGTGTCGATCCCGGCGCCGACGTCGGCCCGCCAGATGTTGCGCCCGGCGTCGGCCAGGGTCCACCCTGTGACCGCCCGGGCGCCACTGATCGCCGGATGCGCCGACGGGGCCGCCTGCCACACCACGGTGTGGCCGTTGGTGCCGGAGTCCTCGGCGGTCAGCCGGAACGGCGCCGACAGGCGGTACGTCCCGTCGGCCAGCTGGACCACGATGTCGTCGGACATCGCGTCGTTCAGCGACCGTACGGCGGCCTGCGCGCCCGCCAGCGAGCACGGCTGGGCGGCGGAACACACCGACCCGGTGCCGGACGGGGAAGCGTAGATGGTCGTGGACGCCGCCAGGGCAGGGGTGGACCAGGCGGTGAGTCCCACCGCGGCGGCCAGCACCGCCGCGGCGACTCCGGCCGGCGTTCGCAGCGCGGACAACATGGGCATCTCCTCGCGACCATCCATGTGACGTATGACGTCCTGCCGGGACGGTAAGGGCGAATGGAGAAGGTGTCAAGAGACGACCATCAATCTGCTAATCATGCTCCGGCGTCTCCGAAATTGGCTGCAGGAAAACCGTAATGGAATCGGCTCCGCGAGAGTCGTATTGACTGCCGCCGATGCCCAGTCGCATGCTGGCCGGGCGAATCGGAGGGCCGACCATGCTCGTATCAAAGAACCGACATGTCCATTACCGGCGACTTCTCGCGGTGGCCGCCGCGGTCGTCGTCGTCCTCGGCGCGGGCACCGCGGCGGCAGCGGCGGTCATCCAGCCCGGGCAGAGCGCCACCATCGTGGGCAGCGAATCCGGACGGTGCCTGACCGTCCCGAACTCCAGCACCAGCAACGGCACGCAGGTGCAGTTGTGGGACTGCGCCGGTACCGCCGGTCAGACCTGGACCTACACGTCGTCGAAGCAGCTCATGGTGTACGGCAACAAGTGCCTCGACGCCTCGGCGCAGGGCACGAGCAACGGCACCGCGGTCATCATCTGGGACTGCAACGGGCAGGCAAACCAGCAGTGGAACGTCAACGCCGGCGGCACCATCGCCGGTGTCCAATCCGGACGGTGCCTGGACGCCAACGGGCGCGGCACGGCCAACGGCACGGCCATCATCCTCTGGGACTGCAACGGACAGGCCAACCAGCAGTGGAACTCACCGGCCGGACCTCCGCCGACCGGAGGCGGCCCGTGCGACATCTACTCGTCCGGGGGTACGCCGTGCGTCGCCGCCCACAGCACGGTGCGCGCGCTCTACCGCTCGTACGCCGGCAACCTCTACCAGGTACGGCGCTCGTCCGACAACGCCACCCGCAACGTCGGTGTCCTGACCACGGGAGGCACCGCCGACGCCGCGGCGCAGGACTCGTTCTGCGCCGGGACCGCCTGCGTCATCACCGTCGTCTACGACCAGTCCGGGCGCGGGAACGACCTCTGGTACCAGGGATCGAGCGTCGTCCCCGGCTCCTCGCAGAGCCGCCCGGCGACCGCGACGTCCGAATCGCTGTCCATCGGCGGCGCCAAGGCCTACTCGCTCTACATCAACCCGGGGAACAGCTATTGGCGCGACGGCCACGCGACCGGCGTACCGACCGGCAGCGCACCCGAGGGCATGTACGCGGTCTTCAGCGGCACCCACGTCAACAACGGCTGCTGCTTCGACTACGGCAACAGCGAGACGACCCGGGCCGCCGATGCCGCCGGCGCCATGGACGCCCTCAACTTCGGTACGCAGTGCTGGTTCGGCGGCTGCTCCGGCACCGGACCCTGGGTCCAGGCGGACCTCGAGTGGGGCCTCTACCCGGGTGGCAGCCAGTCCTGGAACCCGAACCAGCGGGCCTTCACCAGCAAGTTCGTCACGGCGACGCTGAAGAACAACGGGACGTCCCGCTTCGCCATCAAGGGCAGCAACGCCCAGTCCGGCGGCCTCTACACGCTCTGGGACGGCGCCCTGCCGCCCGGCTACAGCCCCATGAAGAAGCAGGGCGCCATCATCCTCGGCAGCGGCGGCGACTGCTGCAAGCCCGGCGGCGGGGCCAACCTCAGCGCCGGCACCTTCTACGAGGGAGCCATGGTCGCCGGCTACCCCTCCGACGCGACCGAGAACGCGGTGCAGGCCAACGTCATCGCCGCCGGTTACCGCTGAGCCGCACCACCACAGGGAAGGGAGAACCCATGCGAACGCTGCTCACGGTCACCGCGACGCTCGTGCTCACCGCCGCCGGGCTCACGGGCATCGGGCCCGCGCCGGCCGCCGCGGCCCCCACGGCCCTCGCGGCGAGCGCCGGATGCGGCAAGCCGCCGACGCTGACCAGCGGGCCCCGGACGATCCAGACCAGCGGCAAGACCCGCAACTACATCCTGCGGATCCCCGACACGTACGACAGCAACCACCAGTACCGCCTGATCTTCGGCTTCCACTGGAACGGCGGTACGGCCAACGACGTCGACTCGGGCGGCACCAGCGGCTACCCCTGGTCGTACTACGGGCTCAGGGCCCTGTCGAACAACAGCACGATCTTCGTCGCGCCCCAGGGCTTCAACAACGGCTGGGCGAACTCCGGCGGCGAGGACGTGACCTTCGTCGACGACATGATCAGGCAGATCGAGGCCGGGTTGTGCGTCGACACGACCCAGCGTTTCGCCGGAGGTTTCAGCTACGGCGGCGGCATGAGCTACGCGCTCGCGTGTGCCCGTCCGACGGTGTTCCGCGCGGTCGCCGTCTACTCCGGCGGGCAGCTCAGCGGATGCAGCGGCGGCACCGAGCCGGTGGCGTACATCGGGTTGCACGGACTGCGGGACCCCGTCCTGAACATCTCGCAGGGCCGGGCTCTCCGCGACAGGTTCGTCAGGAACAACGGTTGCACGCCGCAGAACCCGCCCGAGCCCGCGCAGGGCAGCCTCACGCACATCGTCACCACCTACTCCGGCTGCCGGGCCGGATATCCGGTGGCGTGGGCCGCATTCGACGCGGGCCACACCCCGGGTCCCGTGGACGGGTCCTCCGGCGACTACGAGCCCGGAGAACGGTCCTGGACCCGCGCGGTGGTGTGGAACTTCTTCACGGGCGAGACGCCGCCACCCGCCCCGGCCACGTTCCGGCTGCGCAGCGAGCCCGCGGGCCGCTGCCTCGACGTCAACGGCGCGAGCTCCGCGAACGGCTCAGAGATGATCATCTGGGACTGTCATGGCAACGCCAACCAGCAGTTCACCCAGAACGGGCAGGAACTGCGGGTGCTGGGCAAGTGCCTGGACGTGCCCGCCGGCACCGCGGGTACGCGCGTACGGATCTGGGACTGCAACGCGAGCTCGGGCCAGCACTGGAACCTGAACAGCAACGGCACGATCAGCAACGCGCAGAACGGCCTGTGCCTGGACGTCAACGGCGCCGCCACCGCGAACGGCACCGCCGTCGTCCTCTGGAACTGCCACACCGGCGCCAACCAACGCTGGGCCAGAGCCTGAAGGCGTCATCGTGGGGCCTCCGCCGGAGGGCGGAGGCCTCTCAATCCGCCGTCTGCTGCTGAGCGGCGAGCAGTTCGGCACGGTTGCGGCCGAACCAGCCGAGCAGGTCGGTCAGCGGCCCGGCCAGGCTCATTCCCAGCTCCGTCAGGCTGTAGGTGACCTGCGGCGGGACGGTCGGCTCGACGGTGCGGACGACCAGGCCGCTACCCACCAGAGCCTTGAGGTGCTGCGACAGCATCTTCTGGCTGATCCCGCCGATCCTCCGGTGCAGGGCGGAGAACCGGTGCGGCCCGGTGACCAGCGCGGCGACGATCAGCGTGCCCCAGCGGCTGGTGACCTTGTCCATGATCGGCCGGGTCGGGCACTCGCTGTCGAACGTGTCACCGGCCAGCAACCGCAATGATGTATTGAGCTGGTCTCCTACCGTCATGGCAGCAGCTTACGAAAAGGTACGTACTACCGGGCAGTGAGCGGTGCGCCTACCTTCGCGATCATGAACACATTGCAGAACCGCACCGCCGTCGTCACCGGAGCGGCCAAGGGCATCGGCGCCGGCATCGCGGCCCATCTGGCCACCGCGGGGGCGAATGTCGTCGTCAACTACCGATCCGACGAGGCCGCCGCGGCCCGGGTCGTCGCGTCGATCACCGCGCTCGGCGGGCAGGCGATCGCCGTACGGGCCGACGTGTCGCAGGCCGCCGACGTGGCCGAGCTGTTCCGGGCCGCCCGGCACGCCTTCGGTCCGGTCGACATCCTGGTCAACAACGCCGGGGTCTACTCGTTCGCGCCGCTGACCGCCGTCAGCGCGGGCGACTTCGAGCAGCAGGTCGGCACCAACGTGCTGGGCACCCTGCTGACCATGCAGGCGTTCGCCGGGCAGGACGACCTGGGGCCGGCCTCCATCGTCAACGTGTCCACCGCCGGCACGATGAGCCATCCGCCGTACGCCGGGCTCTACGTCGCGACGAAGAGTGCGGTGAACGCGCTGACCGTGGTCGCCGCGAAGGAGCTCGCCGCGCGCGGCATCCGGGTGAACGCCATCGCGGCCGGTGTGTCCGACACCGACGGCACCCGGGCGATGGGCTTCATCGGCTCGGCCCAGGCGCAGCAGGCGGTCGCGGAGATCCCCCTGGGCCGGCTCGGCGCTCCGGACGACTACGGCCCGGTGGTGACCTTCCTGTCCTCCGACGCGGCTCGCTGGATAACCGGCGACATCGTGCTCGTTTCCGGCGGCCAGCGTTAGACCACGCAGCAACGGATGAACGCCTAGACGCGTTGCAGGCGGAATCGCTGGTTGGCGGCGGTGTCGGACGGTGTCCACTGGGAGATGCGGGCACCGTCGGCGGTGGAGGCCTGCCACACGTCCATGGCCAGGCCGCTCTGCCGGTTGATGAGGCTGACCACCTCCCCGCCGTGGTCGACCAGCCGCCACTGCTGGGCGGCGACGCCGGTGTCGCGTTGCTGGGTGATGTCCGCGCCGGTGCCGGTGCCGGCGACCTGCAGGACGAGTCCACTGTGCCGGGCCCGGATGCGGTAATAGCCGCCGTCGGAGGGCAACAGCTCGAACTGCTGGTTGAGTCCGCCACCGACCGGCCACTGGATCAGCGTGGCACCGGCGGCGGTGGACGCGCCGTTGATGTCGGCGGCCTTGCCGCTGTGCTGCGCCACGAGCCGGTACACGCCGGTCTCCCCGGGGTCCGAGGTCGCGGCGGAGATGCGGTAGGTGTGTCCGCCCTGCCCGGCGAACTCGACGAGATCGGCCTCGAGCCGTACGGGCTGGACCGGGCTGCCGCTCGTGTCGTCGCGCAGCTCGACGTCGCCGATGAGGGCCCGGCCGCGGACCCGTACCGTGCCGGCACGGTCGGGCGTGATGACGAATTCCGTGCCGGTGCTGCTCCAGGTCGCGCCGACGGTGTATCCGCCCCTGCCGCGCAGACCGGCGACGCTACCGGCGGACCAGGCCGGCGGCAGGGCGGGCAGTACGTGCAGTTCGCCGTTGTGGCTCTGCAGCAGCATCTCCGCGATGCCCGAGGTGGCGCCGAAGTTGCCGTCGATCTGGAAGGGCGGGTGCAGGTCGAACATGTTGGGCGCGAGGCGGTCGGTGCGGACGAGATCGCGGAGCAGCTTGTGGGCGCGCGCGCCGTCCTCCAGCCGCGCCCAGAAGTTGATTTTCCACGCGAGCGACCAGCCGGTGCCGTCGTCCCCGCGCAGCTCCAGCGTCCGGCGTGCCGCGTCGTACAGCTGTGGCGTGCCTCGCCTGGTGATCTGGTTGCTGGGGTGCAGGCCGTACAGGTGGGAGACGTGCCGGTGGTTCGGCTCGGTCTCGACCCAGTCCGCCAGCCACTCCTGGATGTTGCCGCGCGAGCCGACCCGCATCGGCGCCAGCCGGTCCCGTGCCGCCAGCACCTGACTGCGGAAGGTGGCCTCCACGCCGAGGACCTCGCTCGCCCGTGCGCAGCCGTTGAACAGGTCGCGCAGGATCTGGTTGTCCATGGTGGGCCCCGCGCACACGGAGGCGTTCGCGTGGTGGGGCAGCTCCGGCGAGTTGGACGGGTTGGTGACCAGGTACCCGAGCGACGGGTGGGCGACCAGCGTGTCGAGGAAGAACTGCGCGGCACCCTTCATGGCCGGGAAGTTCGCGCGGAGGAACTCGACGTCGCCGGTGAACTGGTAGTGGTTCCAGATCAGGGTGGCGAGCCAGGCCCCGCCGGTCTGCCACATGCCCCACAGGGCGCCGTCGACGACGGACGCGCCCCGCCACGCGTCGGTGTTGTGATGCGTGACCCAGCCGCCGGCGCCGTACTGCAGCTGCGCCGTGCGCGCACCGGTCACGGTCAAGTCCTTGATCAGGCCGACGACCGGCAGGAAGCACTCGGCGAGGTTCGTCGTGCCGGCCGGCCAGTAGTTCATCGGCAGGTTGGCGTTGATCGTGTACTTCGAGTCCCACGAGGGCGCCATCTCCTCGTTCCAGATGCCCTGCAGGTTCGCCGGCTGGGTGCCCGGCCGCGACGAGGAGATCAGCAGGTAGCGGCCGTACTGGAACAGCAGCGCCGAGAACTGGGGGTCGTTCGCGCTCGCGTGCTGGGCGATCCGCACGTCGGTGGTCTGGTCGGCCGCCGCGGTGCGCCCGAGGTCGAGCGTCACCCGGTTGAACAGCGCCTGGTAGTCGGCCACGTGCCGGGCGCGCAGCTGGTCGAACGCGACGCCCCGGGCGGCGTTGAGGTGGCGTCGCGCGATGCCCTGGTAATCGCCGTTCACGGTGCGGAAGTCGACGTAGCTCGAGCCGATCGACACCAGCACGGTGACGCTTGTCGCGCCGGTCACCCGCAGCGTGCCGCCGGAGCTGCTGACCGTACCCCCGGTGGCGACGGCGCCGGCCAGGGCGAGGAAGCGTACGGAGCCGGCGATGCCCTCCATGCTGCCGGAGACGCCGTCGAGGGCGATCGTCGCCGAGTCCGGGCTGGACACGGTGGTCCGTTGCGGGCTGTCGAACGTGGCGCTGAAGCTGATCGCGTTGTCCCGGTCGGCCGTCAGCCGGGCGACGATCACCTGATCGGGTGCGCTCGCGAACACCTCCCGCTGATAGCGCACACCGTTCAGCACGAACGTGGTGGTGGCGGTGGCGGTGGTGAGATCGAGCGTCCGGTCGTACTGTGCGGCCGTACCGGTGTTCCCGAACGCGAGCCGGAGGTTCCCGACGGGCTGGTACGCCAGCTCCCCCGCGGGATTGCCGAGCATCGCCTGGTTGATCAGGTCCTGCGCCTGGGTCCACTGGTCGGCGAACACGCGGCGCCGGATCTCCGGCAGGGCCGCCGCGCCACGGGCGTTGGCGGAGTCGTACGGCCCACCCGCCCAGACGGTGTCCTCATTGAGCTGGAACCGTTCCGTGTCCACCGCGCCGAAGACCATGGCACCGAGGCGCCCGTTGCCGACCGGCAGGGCGCGCAGCCACTCCGACCCGGCCGGCTCGTCGTACCGGAGCATCAGGTCGTTGACGGCCCGCGACGGCGACGATCCCGCCGGGCCTGCCTGCGCGCCAGCGGTCCACCCCGTGGGCAGCAGGGCGGCTCCGGCTCCGGCGGCACCGGCCGCGAGGAGCTTCCTTCGCGTCACTTCTGTCATCGTGTCTTCTCCAAGCTGGCGGCCGGCGCGGGCGGGAGCCACGTCGCGCGCGGGAAGCCGGTCGAGCTGCCCGGATGCGCGGCGGCCGCCCGTGGCGGGCGGCGACGGAGATCACGGTCCGGAGGCGAACCGGCTCGCTCGGCTCAGCCGGTCATGAGACGTCACACGTTATCGGCATCCATCGATGTCAGTCAATAACTGCCCGGCCGGTGACCCGCGACTCCGCCCCGAGGAGCCGCGGGCGCACCCGGGCCGGCTAGTACCCGTAGATCATCTTGTAGGCGACCTCGGGCAGGAACTGACCGGCGCTCGATCCGGACCCGACCCCGCAGTTGCCGTCGGACTCGCCCGGGGTCTTGAGCCAGAGCAGCATCTCCGCGCCGCCGCCCAGCTGGGTCGGCGTGCCGATCCGGCGGCCGGCCGGGTTGCACCACTGGCCGTTCGAGCCGTTGCCGTTGCGGCTGGTGTCGATCACGAAGGGCTTGCTGTACCCGAAGCGCCGCAGCTCGGAGGCGACCCGGTTGCCGTAGTTCGCGTTCTCGCCGGTGGTGAAGTAGTTCGAGACGTTGAGCGCGAAGCCGTGCGCGTTGGCCGCGCCGGCCGAGTTGAGGCGCTGCGCCATCGTCGCGGCGTCGACCCAGCCGGAGTTGCCGGCGTCGAGGTACGCCCAGGCGTTGGGCGCCTTGGACCGGAACTGGCCGACCGCACGGGAGAGCATGCCCACCCGGTCGTTGATCTGCGCCTGGCTCATGCAGTTGAAGTCGCCCAGCGAGTCCGGTTCGAGGACCACCACGGCGGGCCGGTTGCCGATGGCGGCGGCGAAGGACGCGATCCACGCGTCGTACGCCCCGACACTGCCGGCACCTCCGCCGGAGTGGCCGCCGCAGGCATCCCGGCCGGGAAGGTTGTACGCGACGAGGAGCGGCAACTTGTCCACCGCGTCGGCGGCTCCGACGTATCGGCCGACCGCGCCTCCGATGTCGCCGCTCCAGTTGCCGAACCAACTGGCCATGGGCTTCTGCGCGATCTGGGTTCGGATGGCGGCCGCCCTCCCGTCGCCGGGGTTGGCGGCGACCCAGGCCGCGGGGCTGGAGTTCGGGTTCACGTAGAAGCCGCTGGTCTGGCTGACCGGATCGGCGTGGGCGGCGGGGGCGGCGAGCAGGACGGCGGGCACCACGAGCGCCAGCGCGGCGGCGAGCACGCGGGGACGGGACGGTCGTTTCATCGGCGGGTCTCCTCGGGGATGCATCGGCGAACGACGATGGCTGGGAGCGCTTCCAGCGACAGTCATCCATGGACACCGACCGGAAGTCAATACCCCCGCAACTTCCGGCCTTGATGGCCTGCCCAGTTCGCGTCGATGGCTGCCAAGTTTCTGGGACCGCTTCCAGAAACAGGGCGGAGTGCATCGACGGCCATCATCACCGGTCGCTACCATCCGACGGGCGACAGCCCGACGTCACGGAAGGATCCGGCATCCCGATGGCAGCAGTGGCACCTCGGCGGCAACCCACCCTGGACGAGGTGGCCGAGCGCGCCGGCGTCTCCCGTTCGGCCGCGTCGCGCGTCATCAACAACGCACCGCACGTCAGCCGCGCCACCCGCGATGCCGTCGAGAAGGCCGTCAAAGAGCTGGGTTATCTGCCCAACCGTACGGCCCGCGCCCTGGCCACCCGGCAGACGGGGATCGTGGCCCTCGCCGTACCGGACGATGATCCGCAGTTGTTCGCCGACCCGTTCTTCGCCCAGGTCATCGTGGGCGTGTCCGCGGCGCTCGAGGACACCGACCTGCACCTGCTGCTGTGCCTGGCCAGCTCGGGCCGGGGCCGGGCCCGGCTGACGAAGCTCCTGCAGACCAGGGGCGTCGACGGCATCCTGCTGGTGGCCCTGCGCGGGGACGACCCGCTCACCGACATCGTGCGGCGCGCGGGCGTGCCGGCCGTCTACGGCGGACGGCCGTTGCACTTCGAACCGGAGTGGTACGTCGACTCCGACAACGTCGGCGGGGCCCGGCTCGCCACCGAGCACCTCATCGGACTCGGCCGTACCCGGATCGTCTCCATCACGGGCCAGATGTGCACCGAGGCCGGCGCGGCCCGGCACCGCGGCTACCGCGAGGCGATGGTCATCGCCGGCCTGTCCCCGCACGGTACGGCCGAAGGCGACTTCACCGAGGCCGGGGGCGCCGCGGCGATGAAGACCCTGCTCGACGAGCACCCCGATCTCGACGCCGTGTTCGCCGCCAACGACAACATGGCGGCCGGCGCCCTGCGCGTGCTGGGCGGGAGCGGCCGCTCCGTGCCGGGTGACGTGGCCGTCGTGGGCTTCGACGACCTGGGCATAGCCGAACGCACCGAGCCGCCCCTGACGACCGTCCACCAGTCGATCCAGGGCCTGGGCAAGGAGATGACCCGGCTGCTGATCGGGGTGATCGCCGGGCAGGAACGGTCGTCCATCATCCTGCCGACCCGGCTGGTGCTGCGCGAGTCCGCCTGACGCGGCACCACTGTTGTTACCGTTCACCACTTGAAATATTCACTGCTGAAACGCGCTCTTGACGCAATGGTTGTGAAGGTTAACATCGACGTAACCCAATGCCTTCTGCCCCCTGGAGCGCGTCATGTCTTCGTCCGCCCTCAGCCGGCGCCGTCTGCTGCAGGCCACCGGGGCCGCTGTCGTGGCCTCCGCCACCGGCGCCGGCCTGATCGACCAGCGTCCCGCCGCCGCAGCGGTCGTGCCACCCGCCCGTCCTGACATCGGCGCCGCCGCGTCCGCGTTCGACTTCGGCCAGGTACGGCTGACCGCCGGCCGGCTCATGGAGAACCAGACCCGGACCCTGAACTACCTGCGGTTCGTCGACGTGGACCGGCTGCTGTACGTCTTCCGGGCCAACCACCGCCTGTCGACCAACGGCGCCGCCTCCAACGGCGGCTGGGATGCTCCGAACTTCCCGTTCCGGTCGCACATGCAGGGCCACTTCCTGACCGCCTGGGCGCAGGCGTACGCGGCGCTCGGCGACACCACCTGCCGGGACAAGCTGAACTACATGGTCGCCGAGCTGGCCAAGTGCCAGGCCAACAACGGGGCGGCCGGGTTCGCCTCGGGGTACCTGTCCGGGTTCCCGGAGTCCGACTTCGCCGCGCTCGAGGCCGGGACGCTGTCCAACGGCAACGTGCCGTACTACGTCATCCACAAGACGCTCGCCGGCCTGCTCGACGCGTGGCGGTACGCCGGCAACACGCAGGCGCGTACCGTGCTGCTCGCCCTCGCCGGCTGGGTCGACTCCCGCACGGCCCGGCTGAGCGAGAGCCAGATGCAGAGGGTGCTGGGCACCGAGTTCGGCGGCATGAACGAGGTGCTCGCCGACCTCTACCAGCAGACCGGTGACGCACGCTGGATGACCGTCGCCCAGCGCTTCGACCACGCGGCCGTGTTCAACCCGCTGGCCGCGAACTCCGACCAGCTCAACGGGCTGCACGCCAACACGCAGGTGCCCAAGTGGATCGGCGCCGCCCGCGAGTACAAGGCCTCCGGCACCACCCGATACCGCGACATCGCCGCCAACGCCTGGGCCATCACGACCCGGGCCCACACGTACGTCATCGGCGGGAACAGCCAGGCCGAGCATTTCCGGGCGCCGAACGCCATCGCCGGGTACCTGACCAACGACACCTGCGAGCACTGCAACTCGTACAACATGCTCAAGCTCACCCGCGAGCTGTGGCTGCTCGACCCGAACCAGGCCGGCTACTTCGACTTCTACGAGCGGGCGCTGCTCAACCATGTGGTCGGCGCGCAGAACCCGGCCGACAGCCACGGCGGCGTCACGTACTTCACGCCGTTGCGCCCGGGTGGCCGCCGCGGCGTCGGCCCGGCGTGGGGCGGCGGCACGTACTCCACCGACTACAGCTCGTTCTGGTGCTGCCAGGGCACCGGCATCGAGTCCAACACGAAGCTGATGGACTCGATCTACTTCTACGCCGGCACCACCCTGACCGTGAACCTGTTCGTGCCCTCGACGCTGACCTGGGCGGATCGCGGCATCACGGTCACGCAGTCCACGACGTACCCGGTCGGCGACTCCACCACGCTGACCCTGTCCGGCACGATGAGCGGCACCTGGAGCATCCGGGTCCGGATCCCCTCCTGGACCCAGAACCCGGTCATCGCCGTCAACGGCACCGCGCAGGCCGTCACCGCGACGCCCGGCTCGTACGCGACGGTCACCCGCGCCTGGGCGGCCGGGGACACGCTGACGGTCACCCTCCCGATGCGCGTGATCATGCAGGCCGCCAACGACAACGCGAACGTCCAGGCGATCACGTACGGGCCGACGGTGCTCTGCGGCAACTACGGCAACACGGCGCTGTCGGCGCTGCCGTCGCTGTCCGTGCCGACGATCACCCGTACCAGCAGCTCCAGCCTGTCCTTCACCGCGACGGCCAACGGCTCGGCGGTCGGCATCGGACCGTTCTACGACGCGCACGGCTACAACTACACCGTCTACTGGAACGCCAGCGGCGGCAGCACCGGCACGGAGACCGCGTACAAGCTGGTCAACGTCGGCACCGGCCTGGTCCTCGGCGTGAAGGACATGTCGACGGCGGACGGCGGGCTCGCCGTGGTCTGGGGCGACAGCGGAACGGCCGACCACAACTGGGTCAGGGTCGCCGACGGCAGCGCCGTCCGGTTCCGCAACGTCAACAGCGGCAAGGTTCTGGGCGTCGAGAACATGTCGACCGCCGACAACGCCCGCGTCCTGCAGTGGTCGGACAGCGGCACCGCCGACCACCGGTGGACGCTCGTCGACCTCGGCAACGACACCTACAAGATCCGCAACGTCAACAGCGGGAAGCTCCTGGCGATCCTCAACGGCTCGAGCACCTGGGGAACCCAGGTCGTCCAGGACTCCGACAACGGCAGCGCCGACAACGTGTGGCGGCTGGTGCGGCTCGGCTGACCATCCTCCGACGCGACCCGCCGCCGGCCTCGGCCGGCGGCGGTTTCGCGCGTGCAACGCCGGGCTCGGAGGTCCTCCAGCCGGTGTCAGGCCGGTGTCACGGACATATCAGACGCCGCCGGAAGGATGAGGCGCAGTACGCCCCATGTCGCGCCGGTCCACGCCCACCACCGGGAGCGCCGGACGGCCGCGATGGACCAACCGGAGGAGAGTCATGCCGAGGTCATTGGCCGCATTCGTGGCCGGCCGTCATACGAAGTACGTCGTTCTCGTCCTCTGGATCGGCATCCTCGCCGTCGCGGCGCCGTTGTCGACCCAGCTGTTCGACGCCCAGCAGAACGACACGGAGTCGTGGCTGCCGGGCAATGCCGAGTCGACGGAGCTGCTCAACCGGATGGCCGCCGCGTCCGTCGACGACCGGACCGTGGCCACCATCATCGTGTACGAACGCAGCTCCGGGCTCACCCCGGCCGACCTGGCGAAGATCGGGGCGGACGCCGGACGCTTCGGTCAGGTGACGACCCTGCCCGGCGAGGTGGCCGGCCCCTTCCCGTCCGACGACAAGATGGCAGCGCAGACGATCGTCCCCCTCGACCTCGGTGACGACGACAACGACTCCACCGCGGCGGACGTCATCGACAAGCTGCGAGACGTGGCCGAGGCCGACAGCGCCGGCATGACCGTGCACATCACCGGACCCGGCGGCAACGCCGCGGACCTCACCGAGGCGTTCTCCGGGATCGACAGCACGCTGCTGCTCGCCACCATCGGCATCGTCGTCGTGCTGCTCCTGCTCATCTACCGCAGCCCCACGCTGTGGCTGTTCCCCGTTCTCGCCGCCGGGGCGGCGCTGACCAGCGCCCAAGCGGTGATCTATCTGCTCGCCGAGCACGCCGGCCTGACGGTCAACTTCCAGAGCTCCGGCATCCTGACCGTGCTCGTCTTCGGCGCGGGCACCGACTACGCGCTGCTGCTGGTCGCCCGCTACCGCGAGGAGTTGCACCGGCACGAGGACCGGCACGCGGCCATGACCGAGGCGCTGCACCGTTCCGGCCCGGCCATCATCGCGAGCGCCGCCACTGTCGCGGCGGGGATGCTGTTCATGCTCTTCGCCGAGACGAACTCCACCAAGGGCCTCGGGCCGGTCGCCGCGGTCGGCGTCATCGTGGCGCTGTTCGTCATGGTGACGCTGCTCCCGGCCCTGCTGGTCACCGTGGGCCGGTGGGTCTTCTGGCCGGTCCGCCCCACCTACGACCCCTCGTCGGGCGTCACCCCGCACCGGATCTGGGACCGGATCGGAGCCGCCATCGCCCGTCGGCCCCGGGTGACGGCGCTGCTCACCACCCTGGTGCTGGCCCTCGTCGCGCTGCCGCTGCTCGGCCTCGACGCCGGCGGACTGTCCAACGCCCAGTCGTACCGGACCGAGCCCGACTCGATCGTCGGCGAGGAGGTGCTGGCGAAGCACTTCCCGGCCGGATCCGGCGTGCCGCTGATCGTCTCGGCCCGGCCCGGCCAGGCCGAGCAGGTGCGCACCGCGGTCGCCGGCACGCCCGGGATCGAGGCGAAGAGCGTCACCCCGCCCGAGGCTCAGGGTGAGTACTCGTACCTCCAGGCGACCCTGACCGACGCGGCCGACAGCGAGGCCGCTTTCCGGACCGTGGAACGCGTCCGCGACGCGGTGCACGCCGTACCCGGCGCGCAGGCCCTGGTGGGCGGGACGACCGCGGTGAGCCTCGACCTCCAGCGGGCCGCCGAGCACGACCGCACGCTGATCATCCCGCTGGTGCTGGGGGTGGTCTTCGTCATCCTGATGCTGCTGCTGCGGGCGATCGTCGCGCCACTGCTCCTGATGGCGACCGTGGTGCTGTCCTTCGCGTCCGCGCTCGGCATCAGCACGGTCGTCTTCCGGGCGGTGCTGGGACACAGCCACGCGGACACGTCGTTCCCGCTGTTCGTCTTCGTGTTCCTGGTGGCCCTCGGCATCGACTACAACATCTTCCTGATGACCCGGGTGCGGGAGGAGGCGGAACGCCACGGCACCCGGCGCGGCACGCTGCTCGCGCTCAGCGCCACGGGCGGCGTGATCACCTCGGCCGGCCTCGTGCTGGCCGGTACGTTCGCGGTCCTGCTCACGCTGCCGGTCACCACCTTCTTCCAGATGGGCTTCGCGGTCGCCCTCGGCGTCCTGCTGGACACCCTCGTGGTCCGGTCCGTGCTGGTCGTCGCCCTCAACCTGGACGTCGGGCGGCACCTGTGGTGGCCGAGCCGGCCGGGCGGGCGTACCGACGACGAACCGGCGGGGCTCGAGGCCGTCCCGCGGGAGGCGAGCCCGGCCGAGGCCTGAGCGGGTCGGTCCCGCCCACCTACAGCACCGGCGACAGCAGTGCCTCGATGGCGGCCCCGTCCACCGGGGCACCGTCGGGTGCTCGCCCCTCCCGCCGGTCCCGGACCCCGGCGTCGAGGCGGGTCTCGTCCGGATCCCCGGCGATGCGCTGACCGCGCATCGACGCCGCGGCGGTCAGCAGGGCGGCGGAGCTGTCCACGTCGGCGCGGGCCAGGGCGATGTCGGCGGCCAGCACGGCGACCCGGGAGGTGGCATGCGCGTCCCGTCCCCGCCGGACCAGGTCGTACGCGTCCCGGCAGAGGTCGGTGGCCTCCCCCAGCCGCCCCTCCGCGACCGCGAGGTACCCCTGGCTGATCAGGACCGCGGGGATCAGCCCGATGCCGCGCCCGTGTTCGCGCAGTTCACCGAGGGCGCGGCCGAGCAGGTCACGGGAGTCCGCGTACCGCCCCTCCCAGCGGGCAAGGTCGCCGAGCACGTGGTGGGCCGCGCCGACGGTCTCCCCCAGGCCGAGCCGGTGGGCCTCGGCCAGGGCGGTGCCGACCTCCCGGCGCGCCGCCGGGCCGTCATCCGACCGGGCGTACGCCGCGCCGAGCCGCACCCGCAGCATGGCGACATCCTCGGCGGTGCCCAGCTCACCGGCGGCCTGCAGCGCCTCGCGCAGGGCGGTGACCGCGCCGGCGTGCTCGCCGCTCGCCCCGTCCAGCTCGGCCAGCGCGGACAGGGTCTGCGCCCGGCCCAGCCGTTCACCGATCCGGCGGAATTCCGCCAACGACGCCACGAGCTCGGAGCGCGCCTCGTCCGGGCGGCCCAGGTTCATCAGCGTACGGCCGGCCAGCATCCGGCTCTGTGCCCGGACCCACGGGTCGGCGTGTCCGGCGTGGTGCCGCAACTCCGCCAGCATGACCCCGCTGTCCCCGGTCAGCAGGGAGGTCATCGAGCCCAGCAGCACCAGCAGCGGATGCCCGGCACCGGGCTGGTCACCGATCCGGCCGGCCAGCTCGAGCGCCTCGTGAAGGCAGGCGAGGCCCTGTGGATCGGCCAGGATCGCGCCGTACATCAGGGCACCGACCGCGCACAGCAACGCTCGGTGCACCGGGACCGCCGACGCGTCCAGCGCCAGCGCCCGCCGGGTCCACTCCAGACCTTCCGCGTGACGGCCGCCGAGCAGCCAGTACCACTCCAGCATGGCCACCAGGCGGACGGGCACGTCGGGCGGCGCCTCGTCGATCGACCATCGCAGGGCTGCGTTCACGTCATCCACACAGGACGACAGGTACGCCAGCGCGTGCAGCTGACCGTCCCGGCGCAGCTGCGGCTCGAGCTCCTCCGCGATCGCCGCCAGCACCTGCGCGTGCCGCAACCGCAGGCTCGCGGTCTCCCCCGCCTCGGCCAGCCGTTCGAGCCCGTAGAGCCGGATCGTGTTCAACATCCGGAACCGTGGCGGCTCCCGCTCGGCGTCGACCTGCACCATCGACTTGTCCACGAGCCCGGCGAGCAGGCGTTCGACGTCGCCCGGCCCGATGTCGTCCGGCAGCTCGAGGCCCGCGCAGACACGGCGGACGAGGTCGCCGTCGACCGGACCGGCGAAGACCGACATCCGGCGGGCCAGTACCCGTTCGGGGCGGTCCAGGAGATCCCAGCTCCAGTCCACCACCGTACGCAGGGTGCGCTGCCGCTCGGCCACAGTGTCCGGTCCGGCGAACAGGGCGTCGAACCTGTCCTGCAGTCGCGCCTCCAGCTGGGCGACCGACAGCGAGCGAAGCCGGACGGCGGCCAGCTCCAGCGCCAGCGGCAGGCCGTCGAGCGCCCGGCAGACAGCGCCGACCTGTTCGGCCGTACGCTCGTCGACGGTGAACGCCGGCCGCACCGCGCGGCCGCGCTCGACGAACAGCCGCACCGCCGGGCTCTTCGTGGTGACCGGTCCACCGGGTGCCGGGGTCGCGAGGCCGGCGAGCGGGAACAGCACCTCGCCGCGCACGCCCAGCGGCTGCCGGCTGGTGGCCAGCACGCGCAGGCCCGGAGAGCTCGCCAGCAGGGTCTCCGCCTCCCGGGCGACCGCGGGCAGCAGGTGCTCGCAGTTGTCGAGGATGAGCAGCAGCGGACGCCGGGACACCACGCTGATCAGCCGGTCGGCGATGCTGGGCCGGGCCGCCGGACCGGCGGGGGCGAACAGCAGCCCGCCGTCGCCGGCGCCGCACGCGGCCAGGATCGCGCGGGACACGTCGCCGGCGTCGCCCACCGCGCCCAGGTCGACCAGCACGCCCCCGTCGGCCTCGGCCCCCACGATGGTCCGCCCGGCCTCCACCGCCAGCCGGGTCTTGCCCACCCCGCCCGCCCCCACCACGGTGACGAGCCGGTTGCCGGTGACCATCCGCACCAGCGCGGGCAGGTCGTCGTCCCGCCCCACCATCGGGGTCAGCGGGATCGGCAGCCGCCCGCGCGACGACGGGCCGCACGGCGACGGGCCGCACGGCGACGGGACCGTGGGGGCGGGCGGATCCGGCGCGGTGAAGCCGTCGCGCAGCAGCGCGAGGTGTGTGCGTTGCAGGGCCGGCGACGGGTCCGCGCCGAGCTGCTCGGCGAGCTCGGTGCGGGCGTCCTCGTAGGCGGCGAGGGCGTCGGCGTGCCGACCGGCGGCGCGCAGGGCCTGCATGAGATGCATCCGGAGCGTCTCACGCAGCGGGTACTGGGCGATCAGTCCCTGCAGTTCGGGGACCACCTCGGCGCCGCGGCCGTCGGCGATGTCGGCCGCGATCCGCTCCTCCGTGGCCGATCGGCGCAGTTCGTCGAGCCGGGCGGCGTGGGCGCGCAGGACCGGGGCATCGGCGAGGCCGGGCAGGGCCGCGCCCCGCCAGAGAGCCAGCGCGTCCCGCAGCGCGGCGGCGCGGCGCTCCGGGCCGGGGATCGCCCGCGCGGCGTCCACCTGCGCCGCGAACCGGTTGGCGTCGACCTGGTCGGGCCGGATGAGGGCCCGGTATCCGGTGGGCCGGGACTTCACGACCAGCTCCGGCACCGCCCGCCGCAGCCGGGACACCAGCGCCTGCAGGGCGTTGCCGGGTGCGGCGGGTGCCCGCTCGCCCCAGACCGCGTCGGCAAGATCGGCGCGGGTCACCTCCCGACCGGCGTCGAGGGCCAGTACGGCGACAAGCGTCTGCAGCCGGACCCCGTTCAGCCGGACCACCCGCTCGTCCACCTGCACCCGGAGGGCGCCGAGGACACCGATCACGACTTCGCCGGGCACCGCACCAGTATGTCGCAGGGGCGACGCCCGGCGAGCAGCGCTCAGGCGGGTCCGGTGACCGAGGGGTCCTGGACCCGGCCGATGAACAGCGGCACGCCACTGGACCGGTCGTGGATGACGTAGAGGAACGGCCGGTCCACGAAGAAGTCGGGCCCGCTCGGCACCGACGGCGGCCGGATGATCACGGCCGAGGCCGCGGCCGCCTCGGCGCCCTTCTCGTCCACCCCGATGAACGTCTCATGCACCACGTCGTCGATCTTCAGGGCCGGCTCGGTGCTCATCCCGGTGAAGTCGGCGGCGTCGCTGAACGCCGTCGGCATGCCGAGCGCGCTCAGCGTGCCGCCCAGCTGGGCCGGCAGCCGGAACGTCCACTTCGGAAGCCGCAGCCGCACGTCCTGGAACCGGAAGCCGCGCAGCAGGGCGCCCAGCCACGCCTCGTCGAGCCGTGCCTCGACCGCGGCCAGGCCGGGCGCCGTCGGCAGCACCACGGCCATGGCGAGCGCGCCGTCGGCGAACGGCACGTCGACCGCTCGCCAGCCGTCCCCCTCGAGGTAGCCCATCCGGTCGAACGGCCCCCGCATCAACGGCACGTCGACGACCCGGCCGTCGTCGCGCGTGAACGGCGCCGCCGCGGTCCCGGTGGCGCTGAACGGGTACGTCCACGGCGCCTTCAGGTAGATGGTGTTCGTCAGGACCAGGGTCGTTTCGGCGCCTACCGAGCCCGGCTGCAGCAGCTCGGGGATCTTCGCGTTGGTCCGTTCCGACGCCCAGGTGTTGATCTCCTGACGGGCGGCCTCCGTATCGCCGCGGAAGTCGACCGGATGCGGCGCGGCACCGTAATAGCCGGCCAGGGTGTCGGCGAACGACGGCTGCAGCCCCAGACCGAGCCGCGTCCACAGCGCGTTGGCGATGGTCAACCGGGAGGTCTTGACGCCGTCGCCGTTCTGATACCGGCCCGCCAGCAGCTGATCGACGGTGTTGAGCCCGTTGTCCAGCGCGCCCGGGCGGGGCTGCGGCGCGTGCAGCACCGCGTCCATCTCGTCGGCCGTGGCCGATCCGGCGCCGGCCCGGGTCATCGCGAGCGCCAGCGCCACCGAGTACGGCGCGCACACCACGTTGCCGTCGCCCGAGGCCGCGGCCAGTGCGCGGTAGAGGTCGACGGTGAAGCCGCGGACGGCTGTCACGGTGGCCTCGGCCGAGGCCGGGTCCGGCGGCACGCGTACGGGATCCGCGGACGCGGCGGCCGGGCGCGCGTGGACGGGAACGGCGAGGGCGGCCGCGCCGAGCGGCACAGCCCGAAGGAGGGATCGACGCGAGACCATGCAGCGACGGTAAGGCGGCACTCCGCCGGAACACCAGATCCCGGGACCAACAAATCGAAGTTTACCGATAAATTACGATCACCACGGTGGCTCCCTACGTTCTCTTTCCCGGCCGTCACCACCTGCTGACCCGGTTCCAGGCGGACTACCTGCTCCGGCTCGCCGAGGGCGGCTCGACGGTCGTCTGGGCGGTCACCTCGGCCAACCACGACAACACGAAACGCAACCCGGTCCCGTACCACCGCCGCGAGGCCGCCATCGAGCGCTTCAGCGTGCTCACCGGCCTGCGCTCGCTGGTCGTCCCGATCTTCGACACCGCGCCCACCGACGCCTTCGCCGAGGTCACCCTCAAGACCATCGCGGTCGCCACCGGCCTCGACCTGACGCCCGCGGACACGGTGGTGGCGTGCTCCACCCCGCAGGTCGCCAAACTGTACGAGCGCCTCGGCTTCCCCATCGCCTGGGTGGAAGCGGACACCTCGCTCCCCACCGCGCCCGAGCGGCCCTGGGACGTACTGCTGCGGCTGAGCCGGGGCGACGAGACGTGGCGCGAGCTCGCACACCCCGCGACCATCGACGTCCTCGAGCGGTACCGGCTCGTCGACGCGGTCCGTACCGTCATCAACGACCCGATCATCGGCGACGAGGGCGGCCTCACCGCGACCCGGGACTACCGTACGTACGTCGAGGCCTTCGCCGTCGCCGCCGAGCGCAAGTGGGCGGCCGTCCGGCAGTACGTGCAGCCCGGCCGCATCGTCGACATCGGCTGCGGCGCCGGCTCGCTGCTGGAGCTCGCCGACCACGAGCCCGGCCTGCACGAGAGCGACCTGATCGGCGTCGAGCTCGCCCGGCACCTCTACCAGGAATGCCTGCACAAGAAGGACCAGGGCATCTTCCGCAACGCCAACGTCTACTTCTACCAGCGCAACGTGCTCGGCGGCGCCATCTTCGACGACCGCTCGGTCGACACCACGCTCACGTTCGCCCTGACCCACGAGATCTGGTCGTACGGCGAACGCCGCGACTCGGTGCTGCAGTTCGCCCGCCGCATCTTCGACCACACCGCCCCGGGCGGCGTCTGGATCAACAGCGACGTCTGCGGCCCCGACGACCCGCAGCGCCCGGTCCTGCTGCGCCTGACCCGCGACGACGGCGCCAACCCCGACAAGCCCCGCACCGACCTGGCCGGCCTGCCACCGGCCGAGGTCAACGCGTACGTGGCCGGCCTGTCGACC
Source organism: Nucisporomicrobium flavum (assembly GCF_016464385.1). GTDB lineage: Bacteria > Actinomycetota > Actinomycetes > Mycobacteriales > Micromonosporaceae > Actinoplanes > Actinoplanes flavus_A. Next base: position 426,000 of record NZ_JADMLH010000006.1, read on the forward strand.
CGCGCCCGCCTCGACCAGTTCGCCGTCGACTTCGCGTTCCCGTTCGCGTACGAGCCCGTCGACGACGACACCGTACGGGTCGACCAGGCCTCGGCGATGGACTACCTGACCCGCAAGGACTACGTCGACAACTGGCTCTCGGAGACGCAGGAGCAGTTCTGCGGCCTGAGCTTCGCCGACTGGACGGACCTGCTCACCGAGGTCGGCTTCGACCTCGACCCGGCGTCGGCCCCGATCCGCAACGACTGGGTCATCGACAACCGGATCGCCCCGGTCGCCTCGCTCAGCGACCTCGAGGGCCGGCCGCTCCCCTGGCCCGCCACCCACATCCTCGCCGTGGCCCGCCGGCCCCGCAACGGCTGACCCGTGGACGCCGCCGTGACCTGACCCGGCCTGAGGACATCCGACGAAACGGAGGAACGACGTGGTGCCGCCGACGTCACCGAGGAGAGCATCGTCTCCTTCGCGCGGGAATTCGACCCGCAGCCGTTCCACGTCGACAAGGAAGCCGCGGCCGACGGCCCGTTCGGCGGCATCATCGCGAGCGGATGGCACACCTGCGCCCTCATGATGCGGATGTACGCCGACCACTATCTGTCCCGGGTGGCGAGTCTCGGCGGCCCCGGCGTCGACGAGCTGCGCTGGCCGGCGCCGGTACGCCCGGGTGACCGGCTGACCGTCCGGGCCACCGTCGAGAAGGCCCGGCCGTCACGGTCCAAGCCCGGCCGCGGACTCGTGCATACCCGCGTCGAGGTGTTCAACCAGGGCGGCGACGTCGTCCTGAGTGCCGTCGTCGTCAACTTCCTGCGGATGCGCTCCGCCGGCTGAGCAGCGGCCCGGGCACATGACTCCCCGTTTACATTGCAGTTGCATCGTAACCACAGTACGCTTCTTTGCAATGCAGTTGTATTGCATCTGGAGGAGCCGATGTCGCTCATCGTCGCGCTGTCCGAGGTCTCCACCGACGCCGGCCTCGTGGGCGGGAAGGCGGCGGGCCTCGGCGAGCTGATCCGCCACGGAGAACGGGTGCCGCAAGGCTTCTGCGTCACCACTCGGGCGCACCGCTCCGGCACGCCGCCCCGGGCCGAGATCCTCGCGGCGTACGAGCGGCTCGGCGGCGGCCCGGTGGCGGTGCGGTCCAGCGCGACGGCCGAGGACCTGCCGGACGCCAGCTTCGCCGGGCAGCAGGACACCGTACTGGACGTGACCGGACCGGACGCGCTGCTCACCGCGATCGAGACGTGCTGGGCGTCGCTGCACAGCGCCCGTGCCGTCGCGTACCGGAAGGGCCTCGGCCGGGCCGACCCGGCGCCCGCGATGGCCGTCATCGTGCAGCGCATGGTCGACGCGCGGGCCGCCGGCGTGCTGTTCACCGCCAACCCGCTGACCGGGCGCCGGACCGAGATGCTGGTGGACGCCGCCCTCGGACCCGGCACCGCCGTGGTGAACGGAGCGGGTACGGCCGACCACTACGTCCTCGGCGGGTCACCGCCGGCCGCCCGTGGTTACCTGACGACGGAAGACCTGAACGAGCTGCGGGCGATCGGCGCGCGCGTCCAGGCGCAGTTCGGCGTACCGCAGGACGTGGAATGGGCGATCGACCGCGCCGGTACGACCTGGCTGCTGCAGTCGCGCCCGATCACCACGCTGTTCCCGGCGCCGCCGGACACCGGCGAGCCCCGCGTCTACCTGGAGTTCGGCCACGTTCAGGGGATGCTGCAGCCGGCCACCCCGCTCGGCATGTCGACCCTCCGTACGTTGATCGCCGGGATGCTCGCGCCGCTCGGCATCCGGGCGGACATCGTCGACATCGGCGGCCGCCTCTACGGCGACCTGACCGATCTGGCCCGCAACCCGGCCGCCCGCGGCCGGCTGGTGAAGATCCTCGCGGTCGACTTCGGCCCCCGGGCGCAGGCGGCGATGGAGCAGGTCCTGCTCGACCCCCGGTTCGCGCCACGGCGCCCCACCGAGCGCCGGTCCGGCGGGGCCACGCCCTCGCTGCGCACGGCGGGCCAGGCGGTGGCCGGCATCAGCCGTGCACTCGCCCGCCCCGAGGCGGCCCGGGCGCGGGTGCTGCGCGCCGTCGACCGGCTCCAGCAGGCCTCGGCTCCCCCACCGGATCTGCGCAGCCCCGCCGACCGGCTCCGCTTCGTCCGGGCCGACGCGCCGGCCACCGCCGCCGGGGACCTCACCTGGCCGATCGTGGCCGGCATGCTCGCCGCGGCGCTCCCGGCCCGGCTGCTGGCGGGTGTAGCCACCGCCGACGAGATCCATACCGTGCTCGCCGGGATGCCGCACAACGTCACCATAGAGATGGACCTGGCGCTGTGGCACCTGGCCCGGGGCGCCGCCACCCACCGCGACCTGCTGCTCGACACCCCGCCGGACGAGCTGGCCGCCCGGTACCTGCGCGGCGACCTGCCGGAGTTCGGGCTCGCGGAGTTCCTGGCCACCTACGGACATCGCGGCGCGGCCGAGGTCGACCTCGGCGTCCCCCGTTGGGCCGAGGACCCCGCCCCGGTGTTCGCCGCCATCGCCAACTACCTGCGCCTCGACGACCCGGAGCAGGCACCCGACCGGCGGTTCGCACGGGCCGGCGCGGCGGCCGAGGCCGCCCTGCCCGGCCTGATCGCACGTGCCCGGCGCCGGCGACCAGTACGCGGGCGGCTCGCCGGGTTCCTGCTGCGCCGCGCCCGGGCGCTGGCTGGCCTGCGCGAGAGCGGCAAGTTCGCCGGCCTGTACCGGCTGCAGGCGATGCGCGAGCAGCTGCTGATCATCGGCGCCGACCTGGCCGCGGGCTGCCTGCTCGCCGCGCCCGGGGACATCGTGTTCCTCACCCTCGACGAGGTACACACCGCGGTGCACGAGGGCGCGGACCACCGCGATGTCGTCACGGCCCGCCGCCGCGTCCACGAGCGCGAACTTCGCCGCAAGAGGGTGCCGGTGGCGTTGCTGTCGGACGGTACGGACATCGAAGCCGCCCTGCCCGGCGCGACCGACGCGGACGGTGTCTTCGTCGGCGTCGGGGCGGCGGCGGGCCGGGTGACCGGGCCCGCCCGGATCGTCGACGACCCGGCCACCGCCCGGATCGAACCGGGCGAGATCCTCGTCGCCGCGACCACCGACCCGGGCTGGACGCCGCTGTTCCTGACCGCCGCCGCCCTGGTCACCGAGACGGGGGCGATCATGGCGCACGGCCCCACCGTGGCCCGCGAGTACGGCATCCCGGCCGTCATCTGCGTGCCCGGCGCCACCCGGCGGATCCGCGCCGGCCAAGTGATCACCGTCGACGGCGCGGCGGGCACCGTCCGCATCGACGGACCCTGTCATGACGCGGCCATCATCTGACGAAAGCACGGGTGCCATGCCCAAGAAGGTTGACCATCAGGAACGGCGCACCCTGATCGCCGACGCCCTCATGCGGGTCGCGGCGGAACGCGGGCTGGAGGCCGTCAGCCTGCGCCACGTCGCGGCCGAGGCGGGCGTCTCCGCGGGCATGGTGCAGCACTACTTCGCCACCAAGGACGAGATGATGACGTTCGCCATGGCCGTGGTCCGCGACCGCAGCCAGGTCCGCGTCACGGAGGCCATCGCCCGGCTCTGCACCACCCCGCCGCCGCGGCTGCTGACGCGTACGCTCATCGCCGCCCTGCTGCCCCTCGACGAGCAGAGCCGCGGCGACGCCCGCGTGGCACTGGCCTTCCTCGCCTACGCCGCGGCACGCCCGGACGCCGTCGCCCGCGACGACAGCACCGACCTGCTGTCCTTCGTCGCCGGCCTGCTGCCCACCCCGGACGCCCGGACGGCGGCACGCGGCCTGCTCGCGCTGATGGAAGGCCTCGGCTTGTACCTGATCAGCGGCAAGTACTCGGCCGAGCAGGCGCTGGCCGTGCTGGACGCCCACCTCGACCGGCTGTTCGCGGCCGGAGAGAATGCCTGACGCGGCGAGACCGTACGGCCGCGCCGAGGACGGTCCGGTCTCGTTGGCCGGCTGATCGGGCGTCACCGGATGACGGCGGTCGCCTTGCCCGTCCGCGTACGGCTGTTGGCCTTGCCTCGCGACTTCTTGCCACCGTCCAGAGTGGCCGGGAGCTCGTCGCCGACGGGCAGATCCGTCTGCGCGAACAGCAGCTTCTTCGTGGTGGGCAGCTTGCCGGCGGCGGAGGCCACCTTCTTCGCCTTGGACCGGCCCATGGCGGCGGCCGCCAGCTTCTTCGTCGTCGCGACGGCGGCCGGCTTCTTCGCCGAGCGGGTCTTCCCGGCGGACTCCGCCTTCTTCGACCGGCCTGACTTCTTCGCCCCGGCGGTCTCCAGCTTGACCAGCTTCTTCACCAGCTCAGGCTTCTTCAGCTCCGCAGTGCCCTTCACCCCACGGGCCCGCAGCTCCCGACGCAGCTCACCCACCTTCATCCGCGCGATCGCACTCTCACTCACCTCCGGAGTGTTCGGAGTGTCATTGCGACTGCCCGACTTCTTCGCCCCGGCGGTCTCCAGCTTGACCAGCTTCTTCACCAGCTCAGGCTTCTTCAGCTCCGCAGTGCCCTTCACCCCACGGCCCTGCAACTCCCGACGCAGCTCACCCACCTTCATCCGCGCGATCGCACTCTCGCTCACCTCCGGAGTGTTCGGAGTGTCATTGCCCTTGGTCGGCTTCTTGGTGTTCTTGCTGGTAGCCACGCCGATCGACCTCGCAATCCATCGTTGTTCGCCTACCTCACTGCCCTTACCCAGCGATCCGCCGATCACGCGGGCGCGCCGGGCGATGCATCATCGACGGATGCGGTTGCGGATGGAACTGTTCGTCGACGACCTCGATGCCAGCATCGCGTTCTACACCCGTACGCTCGGGTTCGAGGTCATCCGCCGCGGCGACGACTACGTCAGCCTGCGCCGGGGGTCGGTCGTGCTCGGTCTCGGGCCGGTGGCGAAGTTGCCCGCTCGGGGGTCCGGCCCCGGTTTCACCCGCGAGCGGCTGGCCGCGGACCGGGGAGCGGGCGTGGAGATCGTGCTGGAGGTCGACCAGCTGAACCAGGTGACGGCGCTGCACGAGCACTGCGCCGATCAGGGCGTGGTGGTCGAGGCCCTGCAGCTGCGGCCGTGGGGTCTGCACGACTTCCGCGTCGCCGACCCCGACGGCTACTACGTACGCATCACGCACGGCGACGCCGCCGCATCTGCCGGCTGACCCTGGTCCACACCGCCAAGGCCTACGACATTCCGGCAACGAGCCGCTCGTACGCCTCGGCGAACAGCCTGCGCCGTTCCGCGTAGTAGTCGGCGTGCTCAGCGCGCGGCTCGTAGGTGGCCCCGGTCGCTCGCGGCGCGCGGGACACGTCCGGCGCCAGCACGTCGAGGGCGAGCAGGGCCGTGCCGCGCTGCGTGGCGCGGCGCCGGGTCACGTGCGTGACGGGCTGCCCGAGCACGTCGGCGAGGATCTGGAGCCATTCGGGCTGGTCGTTGCTGACCCGGCCGGCCGCCGCCACCTCGACGACCTGCGGGGCGGCCGGGTGCAGCTCGTCGGCGACGCGCGCGTACGTCATCGCCACGCCCTCGACGATCCCGCGGAAGAGGGCATCGGCGTCCGTGGCCGCCGACACCCCGCCGAACACGGCACGCGCCCCGCCGACCCAGCCCGGCGCCCGCTCACCGGTGAGGTACGGCAGCACGAGCGGAGTGGCCCCGCTGGGCGGGGCGCTGAGAACGGGTGCCGGCGACGGGCTGAGGCGCAACGTGCTCTGCGCCCAGCTGACGGCGCGGCCGACGTCGTTGATCGCCCCGCCGAGCAGCGTGCGGTCCTTGCTGACCCGGTAGTTCCACAGCCCGGAAGGAAGCGGGTCGGCGGCGCCCTCGAGCAGAACCCGCAGCGCACCGCTGGTGGCCGTGGCCGCGGTGAGCACGGTCGCGTCGAGCGCCCCGGCCCCGATGTTGCTGGCGAAGCCGTCGGTGATGACGGGGAACCACACGGCCCGGGCGAGGGCGGGCCACCGCGCCGGGGCCTGCGGCGACACCGGCCGCGCAGGGTCCCGCGGTGCGGAGAACTGCTCGGGGCCGGCCCCCGCTGCTTCCAGCAGCTCCGCGTCGAGCTCGCCGGTACGCCGGTCGAGCAACCCGGTCCACGCCACCGTGGACGTCCCGGCGAGGGGTTGCCCGATGAGCCGCGCCCAGATGAACTCGCCCAGCGACCACCAGGCCGCGGCCTCGGCGACGACGCGCGGCTGCGTGGCGGCCAGCCAGCGCAGGCGCGGGGCGTGGTAGCTCGTGTGCAGACGGGTGCCCGTACGCTGCTGCACCGCGTGCTCGTCGAGCTTCTCCCGCAACGCGGCGACCGCGTCGGCGCTGCGGGAGTCGGCGTAGGTCAGGCACGGCGTGAGCGCACGCCCTGCCGCGTCGACCCCGATCAGCGAGGCCGCGAAGGTGTCCATCGCGACCCCGCCGATGCGGGTCCCCAGCCGCCGGTCACCGGCCACCGCGTCGAGGACCTCTCCGACCTCCGCGGTGACCTGCTCGGGATCGATGACCGAGGTGCCGTCGGGCGCGACCGTGAAGGCGTGCTCCACCTTGTGCTGCAGGCCGTGGACCCGCCGCCCCGACGCGTCGTGCACGCCGCCGCGCGTAGCGGTGGATCCGATGTCCAGCGCGACGACCAGCGGGTCCAGCGCGGCATCAAGGGTGACGTCGGTGTCGCTCGGGGTCATGGCAGTCCTTCGTCGGCGGCGCGGCTCTCCGGCGACCATTACCCCGAGCGCACCCCTCTACGCCGCGGCGACCGCGCCCGTGGACACCGGCTCCAGAGCAGAGCCGAGGATCTCGCGTACGTCGGAGACGATGTGCACGGTCAGCGCGGCCAGCACGTCGGCGGGGACGTCGTCGAGGTCGGGCTCGTTGCGCTGCGGCAGGTACACCTCGGTGAGGCCGGCGCGCTGGGCGGCGAGCAGCTTCTGCTTCACGCCACCGATCGGCAGGACCCGGCCCGTCAGCGACACCTCGCCGGTCATGCCGACCTCGGCCCGGACGTTGCGGCCGAGCAGCAGCGAGACCAGCGCCGTCGTCATGGTGACGCCGGCCGACGGCCCGTCCTTGGGCACCGCCCCGGCGGGCACGTGCAGGTGGATCGGGTGGTCGAGCTGCTCCGGCGAGATGCCGAGCTCCTCGGCGTGGGCCCGCACGTACGACAGCGCGATCTGCGCCGACTCCTTCATCACGTCGCCGAGCTGGCCGGTGACCGACAGCCCGCCCTTGTCGCCGGGCAGCAGGGACGCCTCGATGTAGAGGACGTCACCGCCCATCCCCGTGACGGCCAGGCCGGTGGCCACGCCGGGGACCGCCGTACGCTCGGACGACTCCGGGGTGAACCGCGGCCGTCCGATCAGGTCCTTGAGGTCGCCGGCCCCGACGGTGGTGGGCAGGTCCTTGAGGGCGGCCTTGCGGAACGCCTTGGCCAGCAACCGCTCGAACGACCGTACGCCGGCCTCCCGGGTGTAGTTCGCGGCGATCTCGCGCAGCGCGTCCTCGCCGATCGTCACCTCGCCGGGAGCCAACGCGGCCCGCTCGAGCTGCCGGGGCACGAGGAAGTCGCGGGCGATGGCCACCTTGTCGCTCTCGGTGTAGCCGTCGATCGAGATGAGCTCCATCCGGTCGAACAGCGCCTGCGGGATGGTGTCGAGGACGTTGGCCGTCGCGATGAACAGCACGTCGGACAGGTCCAGGTCCAGCTCGAGGTAGTGGTCGCGGAAGGTGTGGTTCTGCGCCGGGTCCAGCACCTCGAGCAGCGCCGCCGCGGGGTCGCCGCGGTAGTCGCTGCCGACCTTGTCGACCTCGTCGAGGAGGACGACGGGGTTCATCGAGCCGGATTCCCGGATGGCCCGCACGATGCGCCCCGGCAGCGCCCCGACGTAGGTGCGGCGGTGGCCGCGGATCTCGGCCTCGTCGCGGACGCCGCCGAGGGCGACCCGGACGAACTTCCGGCCGAGCGTACGGGCGACCGACTCACCCAGCGAGGTCTTGCCGACGCCGGGCGGCCCGGCGAGCAGGATCACGGCGCCGGAGCCGCGCCCGCCGACGACCGACAGGCCCCGCGACTCCCGGCGGGCACGCACGCCGAGGTACTCGACGATGCGCTCCTTGACCTCGTCCAGCCCGTGGTGGTCCGCGTCCAGCACGGCCCGGGCCGCGTCGAGGTCGGTGTTGTCGCTGGTACGCACGTTCCACGGAAGATCGAGGACCGTGTCGAGCCACGTACGGATCCAGCCCGCCTCGGGGTTCTGATCGCCGGCCCGCTCGAGCTTACCGACCTCCCGCAGCGCCGCCTCGCGCACCGCCTCGGGCAGATCGGCCGCCTCCACGCGCGTGCGGTAGTCGTCGTTGCCGTCGGCCTCGCCCTCGCCGAGTTCCTTGCGGATGGCCTTGAGCTGCTCGCGCAGCAGGTACTCGCGGTTGCGCTTCTCGACCGACTCCCGGACGTCACTCTCGATCTTGTCGTTGACCTCGGACTCGGCCAGGAAGTCGCCGGTCCAGGAGACCAGCAGCCGCAGCCGGGCCTCCACGTCGGGCGTCTCCAGAAGCTCCCGCTTGCGGTCGTTGGACAGGTACGGCGCCCAGCCGGCGGTGTCCGCCAGGTCGCCCGGGTCGTCGATGGCGCTGACCGAGTCGATGACCTGCCAGGCTTCGCGCCGCTGCAGCACCGAGACGACCAGCTGCTTGTATTCGGCGGCCAGCTCACGGGCCCGCTCGGTCGGCGGGCTCGGCTCGACGGGTTCGGCCTCGACCCACAGCGCCGCGCCGGGGCCGGTCACCCCGCCGCCGATCCGGGCCCGCACCCCGGTACGCAGGACAGCGGCGGGCGAGCCGCCACGGGACTTGCCGACCTGCTTGACGCTCGCCACGACGCCGTGGGACGCGTACCGGTCCTCGAGCCTCGGGGCGATGAGCAGCTCGGAACCGGCCGAGGTCCGGGCCGCGTCGACGGCGGCCTGCGCCGCCTCGTCCAGCTCCACCGGTACGACCATGCCCGGCAGCAGGACGATGTCATCCAGGAACAACACGGGAAGTCGCTTGCTGGTCACCCGACACCTCCAAGTTGAGTACGTGCCGCTCAACCTCGGCGATGCTCCCGATCTTCCGGCGTTCACTGTCGGCGAACACGGCCCGGTCGTCACGGCCCTGCGGGGCCGTCCCGGATGCCCCCTCGGGCACAAAGAGCACGGCGACGAGACCGCGCCGGACCCGCGGTGCCACGATCGGCGCCATGCTGCGACGGCCTCCCACGGACTACGCCACGATCGCCGCCGAGGCCGAGGTGCGCCCGATCCCGGAGCTGCTGCGGGACAACGCCCGCGGCCCCGGCGACCGGCCGGCGTTCGCCGACGACCGGCGCTCGGTCACCTGGGCACAGGTCGAGGCGGACTCGGCCCGGCTGGCCGTTGCGCTGGGGGTGCGGCGCGGCGAGCGCGTCGCCTTCGTGGTCGACCACGGTGTGGACCTGGCCGAGGCCGTGCTGGCCACGGTGCGCGCCGGTGCCGTCGGCGTTCCGCTGACCCCGAACGGCACCGACGGCGAACTCGCCGCCCTGCTCGCCGACTGCGACCCGGCCGCCGTGGTGGCCGACGAACGGCACCACGCCCGGATCGCCCGCCTCTGCGCACGGCCGGTGCGGCTTCTCACCCCGGACGTCGCCGGCGCGCCCACGGCTGCCGTACCCCCCGACGATCTGGGCCTGGACGAGCCGGCCTTCATCCTCTACACCTCCGGGACCACCGGTGCGCCCAAGGGCGCGGTCTCCACCCAGCGAGCCGCGCTGTGGTCAGCGTTCACCTGTTACCTGCCGCTGCTGGGCCTGCACGCCGGCGACCGCCTGCTCTGGCCGCTGCCCATGGCGCACAGCTTCGCCCACTCGCTGTGCGTGCTCGGGGTGACGGCGGCGGGCGCCAGTGCCCGGATCGTCGACGCGCCCACCCCGGCCACCGTCGCCCGGCTGGTCACCGAGGAACGTCCCACCGTTCTCGCCGGGGTGCCCGTCACGTACCGGCACCTGCTGGACAGCCGCCCACGGCCGCCGGGTTCCCTGCGGGTCTGCCTGACGGCCGGGGCGGTCAGCGACGCCCCGCTGCGGACCGGCGTGGAGACGCTGCTGGGCGTACCGCTGCTGGACTGCTACGGCAGCACCGAGACCTGCGGCATGATCGCCGTCGAGCCGGTCGCCGGGCCGCGCTCCACCGGCACGAGCGGGCCGCCCGTGCCGGGAGTGCAGGTCCGGTTGACGGATCCGGTCACCGGCGCCCCGGCGCAGGGCGAGGGCGAGATCCGGGTACGCGGCCCGAACCTCGTGCTCGGCTACCACAACGACCCGGCGTCGACCGCGCGGGCGCTGCCGGACGGCTGGTACCGCACCGGCGACCTGGGCCGGATCGACTCCGACGGCCACCTCACCGTGGTCGGCCGGGCCGGCGACCTGATCGTGCGCGGCGGCGCCAATGTGGACCCGGCCGAGGTGGAACGGGTGCTGCTGAGCCTGCCGGAGGTGCGCGACGCCGCGGTGGTGGCCCGTCCGCATCCGCTTCTGGGCGACGTACCGGTCGCGTTCGTGGTTCCGGCCGGCGCCGAACCCGACCCGGTGCCGCTGCTGCGGGCGTGCGCGGCGGCGCTGTCGGCGTACAAGGTGCCGGAGGAGATCGTCTTCATCCCGGCGATCCCGCGGACCGGTTCGGGCAAGCCCCGGCGCCGGCTGCTGCGTGATGGACTCGCCGCCGCGCCGTCCCCGGCAGGGGCCGGCCTGGACGCGATGGCCCCCGGCGAACGCCGGGCCACGCTGGCCGAGCTGGTACGGGCGGAGGTGGCGGCCGTCCACGGACCGGTGACCGACATGGACGCCGCCTTCGCCGACCTCGGGCTCAGCTCCCTGCACGCGGTCACCGTGTGGCACCGGATCAGCGTGCGGACCGGGCTGCGGCTGCCGACCACGCTGCTGTGGGACCACCCCAACCCGGCCGCGCTGGTGGCCCACCTGGACAGCCGGCTCGGCCGCGCACCGGCCGCGGTCACCGCCTCCTCCCCCGCCCGCGCCGGGACCGAGCCGATCGCGATCGTCGCCGCCGGGTGCCGCTACCCCGGCGGCGTACGGTCACCGGAAGACCTCTGGCGCCTCGTCGACGACGGCGTGGACGCCACGGGCGAGTTCCCGGCCGACCGCGGCTGGGACGTCGACGCCGTCTACGATCCGGACCCCGACCGGCCGGGAACGACGTACACGCGACGCGGCGGGTTCCTCTACGACGCGGCCGACTTCGACCCGGGATTCTTCGGCATGTCCCCGCGCGAGGCGCTGGCCACGGATCCGCAGCACCGGCTGCTGCTGGAGGTCGCCTGGGAGACCTTCGAGCGGGCCGGCATCCCCGCGCCGAGCCTGCGGGACAGCGACACCGGCGTGTTCGTCGGCGTCATGCACGGCGACTACGCCAGCCGCCTCACGGACAGCCACGACCTCGAGGCCCACCTGGGGATCGGGTCCGCCGGCAGCGTGGCGTCCGGTCGGATCGCGTACCTGTTCGGCCTGCGCGGCCCCACCTTGACCGTGGACACCGCGTGCTCGTCGTCGCTGGTGGCGATGGACCTGGCCGCCAAATCGCTGCGGGCCGGGGAGTGCAGCCTGGCGCTGGCAGGCGGGGTCACCCTGATGTCCACGCTGCGGCCGTTTCTCGCGTTCAGCCGTCAGCGCGGGCTCTCCCCGGACGGGCGCTGCCGGTCGTTCTCGGCCGGCGCGGACGGCACCGCCTGGGGTGAGGGCACCGGCTTGGTGCTGCTCGAGCGGCTGTCCGACGCCCGCCGCCTCGGACATCCGGTGCTCGCCGTCCTGCGCGGTTCCGCGGTCAACTCCGACGGGGCATCGAACGGGCTGACCGCCCCGAACGGCACGGCGCAGCAGGACCTGATCCGGCGTGCGCTGGCCGAGGCCGGGCTGTCGCCGTCCGATGTGGACGTCGTCGAGGGGCACGGCACGGGAACTCGGCTGGGCGACCCGATCGAGGCGACCGCGGTGCTCGCCACGTACGGCCAGGACCGTGCGGAACCCGTACGGCTCGGCTCCGTCAAGTCGAACCTGGGCCACACCCAGGCCGCGGCGGGCATCGCCGGGGTGGTCAAGATGATCGAGGCGATGCGGCACGGGCGGATGCCCCGTTCGCTGTACGCCGCCGAGCCTTCTCCGCACGTCGACTGGTCCACCGGCGCCGTCCGGCTGCTGGACACCGCCGAACCCTGGCCTCGCGGTGACCGCCCCCGTCGAGCGGCGGTGTCGTCGTTCGGCATCGGCGGGACGAACGCCCACGTCATCCTCGAGGAGCCCCCGCCGCCGGAGTCGCCGCAGCCGGCCTCGCCGGAACCGGAGGCCTGGGAGAGGGCCCCGTGGGTGCTCGGCGGCGCGGACGACGCGGGGCTGCGGGCGTCCGCGGCCCGGCTCGCCGGCCTGCCGCCGGACGTGCGCTCGCAGGACGTCGCGTATTCGCTCGCGACCGGGCGGGCGCCACTGAGCCGCCGGGCGATGGTGCGCGGCGGGGACCGCGACGCCCTGCGCAGCCTGGCGGAGGGCGTACCCCATCCGGCCGCGCACCAGGCGGTGGCGCACCGCGCACCGCGGCCGGCGTTCCTCTTCACCGGCCAGGGTGCGCAGCGGTCCGGCATGGGCCACGAGCTGGCCGCGGCGTTCCCCGCCTTCGCCGCCGAGTACGACGCGGTGTGCGCCGCGTTCAGGCCGCACCTGGACCGGCCGCTGCGCGAGGTGATCGACGGGGATCCGGAGCTGCTGCGGCGCACCGACTACGCCCAGCCGGCCCTGTTCGCGTTCGAGGCGGCGCTGAGCGCGCTGTACCGGGCCTGCGGCGTCCAGCCCGGCCACGTCGCCGGGCACTCCGTCGGCGAGATAGCCGCCGCGTACGCCGCCGGGGTGTTCGACCTGACCGACGCGGCGCGGCTGATCGCGGCGCGGGGACGGCTGATGGCGGCGCTGCCGGCCGGCGGCGCGATGGTCGCGGTACGGGCCACCGCCGCCGAGGCGGAGAAGCTGATCGCCGACGCCCGCGGCCCGGTGGCGCTCGCCGCCGTCAACGGGCCGCGGTCCGTGGTGCTCTCGGGCGCCGAGGACGCCGTCGCCGAGGTGGCCGCACGCCTGGGCGGCGGGGCGCGACGGCTGCGGGTGAGCCACGCGTTCCACTCGCCGCTGCTGGACCCGATGCTGGACGACTTCCGCGCGGTCGCCGAGAGCCTGACCTACCACCGGCCGGCGGTGACCGTGGTGTCCGCGCTGACCGGGCGGCCGGAGCCCGACGCGATCGCCACCGCCGCGCACTGGGTACGGCACGCCCGGGACACCGTCCGCTGGGCCGACGCGGTCACCTGGCTGGAGGGGGCCGGCGCCACCGCCTACGTCGAGGTGGGTCCGGACCGCGTCCTGGGGGTGCTCGCCGAGGAGGCGGACACCCGCGCCGGCGTGGTGCCGGGCGTCCGGGGCGGCGCCGAGGTGCAGCAGGTTCTGGAGGCCCTGGCGACCCTGCATGTGCACGGCGTGGCGGTGGACTGGCCGGTCGCGTACGCGGGCAGCGGCGCCCGCCGTTGCGACCTTCCGACCTACCCGTTCCAGCGCGCCCGCTACTGGCTGGACGCCGGCGCCCCCGCCGCGGCGGCCGCCCATCCCCTGCTCGGCGACCCGCAACCGGCGGCCGACGGCCCGCAGGTGCGGCATTCCGGCCTGCTCTCCGCCGGCCGTCAGCAGTGGCTTTCCGACCACGTGATCGGCGACGACGTCGTGGTGCCCGCCGCGGTGCTCGTCGAGCTGGCGTGGCACGCCGCGGGTTCCGGCAAGCGTCTCGCCGAGGTCACCGTGGACGTCCCGCTGGTGCTTTCCGGCGCGGCCGACGTCCAGGTGGTGGTGGAGGCGCCGGACCCGGCCGGGGACCGCGCGATGGCGATCTGGTCGCGCCCGGCCGGCGTCCGGGCCGGATGGACCCGGCACGCCACCGCGGTCGCCACCCCCGCCGCGGAGGCGGCCCCAGCCGTCCCCGGCACGTGGCCGCCGCGCGGCGCACGGCCGGTGGACGTCGACTACGACGGCCTCGCCGCCGCCGGCTTCCGGTACGGGCCCGCGTTCCGGGCCGTGACCGCGGTGTGGCGCGAGGGCGACACCGTCTACGCCGATCTGGCGCTGCCCGCCGGAACGGCCGTCTCGGCCGGCCGGTACGGCCTGCATCCCGCTCTGCTCGACGCCGCCCTGCACGCCGGCCTGCTCGCCGACCCGCCGGACCGGCCGCGGGTGCCGGTCACGCTGTCCGGCGTCACGCTGCACTCGCCGGGCGCCGCGGCGGCTCGGGTGATCCTCACCCGCCGCGCGGCGGACGAGTCGCGCATCATCGTCATCGACGCGGCGGGCCGGCCCGTCGCCACGGTGGAGTCGATGATCACCCGTGCGGTGGCCGGTGGCCGGGCGGCCGGCCGCCACCTGCACCGGCTCGACTGGGTGCCGGCCGCCCCGGCCACCGCCGCCGGTCCCGTCGAGGTGTTCCGGCCGTCCGCCCCGGACGGCGACGCACCCGTCCGGGCTCGTACCCTGCTCGCCGCCACCTTGGCCCGGCTGGTCGAGCACGCGGAAGCCGACCGGCCCGGCCGCCTCGTGGTGGTCACCCGGCGTGCCACCGGCGCCGACCCCGACCCGGCCGCGGCGGCGGTCTGGGGTCTGGTCGCCGCCGCACAGGCCGAGCACCCCGGCCGGTACGCCCTCACCGACCTGTGCGGAGCGCCGGAATCCGAGGCTGCTCTGGCCCACGCCGTCACGCTCACCGAACCGCGAACGGCGATCCGTGGTGGCACCGTGCTGTCCCCGCGGCTGGTGCTCTCCGGTCCCGCCGACGGGGACCCGCCCGCGCTGGACCCGGACGGCACGGTGCTGATCACGGGCGGCAGCGGCGCCCTCGCCGCCGTCCTGGCCCGCCATCTCGTGCAGGCGTACGGGGTGCGGCACCTCGTCCTGGCGAGCCGGGGCGGCACCGTGCCGGCCGGCGCCGGCGACCTCGCCGCCGACGTCACCGCCGTGGCCTGCGACCTCCGCGACCGCGCCGCCGTCGACGCGCTCGTCACCCGCTGCGGGCCCGGCCTCACCGCCGTGTTCCACCTCGCGGGGGCGCTCGACGACGGCATCGTCACCGACCTGACGCCCGAGCGCCTCGCCGCCGTGCTCGCCCCGAAGGCGGACGCCGCCTGGCATCTGCACGAGGCCACGAAGGACGCGGAGCTGGCCGCGTTCGTGGTGTACTCCTCCGCAGCCGGTGTCCTCGGCCGCGCCGGGCAGGGCAGCTACGCCGCCGCCAACACGTTCCTCGACGCGCTCGCCGCGCACCGCACCGCCCGGGGGCTCCCCGCTCAATCGCTGGCCTGGGGGCTGTGGGACCCGGAGGACGGCGGCATGGCCGGGCGGGCCGGCGACGGGGCGCGGCGGCGGCTCACCGACGGCGGCGTCCGGGCGCTCACCGCGGCCGAGGGCACTGCCCTGCTGGACCGGGCGTTGCGTACGGCCGAACCCGTGCTCGTGCCCATCGCGATCGACCGGCAGCGGCTCGCGAGTTCCGGACCGGTGCCCCCGATCCTCTCCGGCCTGGCGCCCCCGCGGCCGCCGCGCCCGGACCGCTCCGACGGCGAGGTCGCCGGCTGGCGCGACACCCTGCTCGCGCTGCCCGCGGCGGAGCGTGAGCCGGCCCTCGCCGAGCTGATCCGGGCCGAGGTCGCCGCGGTGCTCGGGTTCCCCGACGCGGCCGCCGTCCCCGCCGACCGCGACTTCACCGACCTCGGCTTCGATTCCCTGGCCGCGGTCCAGCTGCGCAACCGGCTCAGCGCGTTCAGCAGCGCCCGCCTGGCGGGCACCGTCGTGCCCGACCACCCCACGCTCGCCGCGCTGACCGCGCACGTGTACGCCCGGATGGACCTGCCCGGTGCCGATGAACCGCCGCCGGCGCCTCCGGACCCCGCGACGCCCGATTCCCCGGCCGCGGAGGGGCTGACCGCCGTGTACGGCCGGGTTCTGCGTACCGAGGGCCCGGGAGCCGCGATGACGCTGCGGTACCTGGTCGCCGCCGGGCTGCCGACGTTTCCCGCCGAGCGCCGGGCGGAGCACGCCGTCGCGCCGATCCGGATGGCGGCCGGCGATCCGGGCGCACCCGTGCTGTGCTACTTGCCCGGCTACATCGGGCTGGTCAACCCGACGCCGGTCGCGGTCGCCCGGGCCCTCGGCGGCGCGTACGACGTGCACGTGCTGACCCATCCGGGTTTCGGTTCGCGCCGGGAGGTCCCGGACAGCGTGGACACGCTCGTACGGTTGCACGCCGACACGATCCGGCAGGTGGCCGGGACGCGCCTGGTGGTGCTGGTGGGCTACTGCGCCGGCGGGGCAGTGGCGCACGCGGTCGGGGCACGACTCGCGGCGGACGGCGTGCCACCGGCCGGCGTGGCCCTCGTCGAGACCCACCACGGCACGGGCGGGCGGTCCGAGCCACGAGGCCTCGCGCTCGTCGGGCGCGACCGGCACCTGCCCGAGGCCGCGTTCGGGAAGCACCTCTCCGACGCCGTGATGCTTGCCGGCGGGGCCTACGTACGGCTGCTCGACGGATGGCAGCCGGACCCGTCACCCGTGCCGACGCTGCTGCTGCGCGCGGGGCCCACGCGCGAGATGCTCGCCACCGACCCGGACGGCGACTGGCTGGTCCGCTGGCCGCTGCCGCACGAGGCGGTCGACATCCCCGGCGACCACGACACCGTGCTGACCGGCCACGCCGCCACCACGGCGGCAGCCCTGCGGTCCTGGCTGGACGCCCGTACCCGGCGAGAGGAGTCGCGATGAGCGAGACGTACGACGTGGTGGTGGTCGGCGGCGGTCCGGCCGGATCGACCGCGGCCACCCTGGTCGCCATGCGCGGCCATCAGGTTCTGCTGCTGGAGAAGCAGACGTTCCCGCGCTATCAGATCGGCGAGTCCCTGCTGCCGTCCACTGTGCACGGACTGTGCCGGATCCTCGGTGTCACGGACGAGGTCGCGGCGGCCGGCTTCACGCTCAAACGCGGCGGCACGTTCCGGTGGGGCCGCAACCCGGAGCCATGGCAGTTCTCGTTCGCCATGTCCCCGCGGCTGCCCGATCCGACCTCCACGGCGTACCAGGTCGAACGGTCCAGGTTCGACGAGATCCTGCTGCGCAACGCCGCCCGCCGCGGCGCCGAGGTCCGCGAGGGCTGCGCCGTGCGCGGCGTCATCGAGGCGGACGGGCGGGTCAGCGGCGTCGAGTACGACGGCCCGGACGGCTCCCGCCGCACGGCGTACGCCCGCTACGTGGTCGACGCCTCCGGCAACACCAGCCGCCTGCACGGCCGCGTCGGCGGCGCGCGCGTCTACTCGGACTTCTTCCGCAACCTCGCCGTGTTCGGCTACTTCGCGGGCGGGGCCCGGCTGCCCGAGCCGCACGCGGGCAACATCTTCTGCGCCGCCTTCGACGCGGGCTGGATCTGGTACATCCCGCTGCGCGACGACCTGACGAGCGTCGGCGCGGTCATCGGACCCGAGCACCGCGCCGAGGTGCAACGCGACCCGCGGGCGGCCTGGCGGGCGATGATCGACGCCTGCCCGGAGGTTCGCACGAAGCTGGCCGGCGTGCCGTCCGCCACCGAGCCACCGTACGACCAGGTGCGGGTGCGCAAGGACTACTCCTACTGGAAGCAGTCGTTCACCGTCCCCGGCATGGTGCTGGTCGGCGACGCGGCGTGCTTCGTCGACCCGGTGCTCTCCTCCGGGGTGCACCTCGCCACGTACGGCGCCCTGCTCGCCGCCCGTTCGCTCAACGCGGTGCTCGACGGCGCGGTGCCCGAGGAGCGCAGCCTCGCCGAGTTCGAGGCCCGCTACCGCCGGGAGTACGGCACGTTCTACGAGTTCCTCGTGTCCTTCTACGACATGCAGCGTGACGAGAAGTCGTACTTCTGGCAGGCGAAGAAGGTCTCCGCGGTGGACGTCACCGAGACGGCGGCGTTCGCCGAACTCGTCGGCGGGCTGCTGCCCGGCGAGGCCGGCATCGGGGTACGCCTGGCCGGTTCGGCGGCCGACCTCGGCGCCGCGGTGGACCGGCTCGCCGGCGCCGACGACCGGCTCAACCCCCTCTACGCCTCCCGGACCGTCGGCGAGACCTTCCGGCAGGGCCGCAACCTGCAGGAGGAGGCGCTGTACGGTGAGCCCCTGGACGACACCGCACCGCCGGTGCCGGACGGTCTCGCGCTCGCCAAGGACGGTCTCGGTTGGACGCTCTGACCAGCCGGTACGCCGACCCCGCAGACGTGGCACACCCGCTCGGCGTGATCCGCTGGGGCACCGACGCGGCCGGGCCGCACGTCCGGGACGGCGCGCCGGCCATCGACCTGCACGTCGCGGGCGAGGAGGGCGAGGCGGTCACCGAGGTATGGACCACGGGCCGTCCGGTCATCGCCGGGATCCGCAACGATGTGGCCTTCGGTCACGACGGCCGGTACGCGTTCTGCGCGGTGTCGGTACCGCCGGCCGCGCGGTGCACCCCGGGGGTACGCGACGGTTATCTGCGCGCGTTCGAGGTGCTCGCCGGCCTGGGATACCCGTACATCGTCCGGATGTGGAACGTGATCGGCGCGATCAACGAACCGAACGCCGACGGTCTGGAGACGTACCGGGACTTCTGCCGCGGGCGGGCCGAGGCCTTCGCCCGCTCACCGCTGCCCGAGGGCCCGCTCCCGGCCGGCACCGGCGTCGGCGCCCACTCCCCCGGCGTCGCGTTCCACCTCCTGGCCCGCCGCGAGCCGGGACATCTCGCGGTGGAGAACCGCCGTCAGGTGCCCGCCTACCGCTATCCACCCCGCTACGGTCCCCAGCCGCCGGCGTTCGCCCGGGCCACTCACCTGCCGGGCGGGTCGCTGCTGATCTCCGGCACGGCCAGCATCCTGGGCCACGAGACGGTCCACCGCGGCGACATCGCCGGGCAGTGCCGCACCACCCTGGCGAACCTGGCGGCGCTCACCGACCCGCGGACGTTGCGCGCGGTCAAGGTGTACGTCCGCCACGCCGGCCACCGCGAGCCGGTACGCAGGCTGCTGGGCGGCACGTTGGCGGGCGACGCCGCGTACCTCACCACCGACCTGTGCCGGCGCGACCTGCTCGTGGAGGTCGAGGGAGTCGCCCAAGTGCCCGCGCCTGACCGAATTTGCACTGCCGTCGGATCGCGTTCGACAGCCTCATGACCATCGATGCCCTAGGTGCTTCGGCGGTTCTGGCTCCACAGCGGTTCCAGCCGGTGTCGATCACTGTCCGGTACAGGTCATATACGCAGTAGTACGTATGCGGCCGCCACCGGCCCGCCCCGATCCTGAAGCCCGGACGCCGCGCCGCGGTGGGAGGGGAAGGGGCCAGGCCATGGTGGGTTTCGCCGATCGGGCGCTGCTGGAGCTGGCCGACCCGGCCCGGCTGCAGGCGCTGATCGCCCCGCCCGGCGCGGTCCCGGCCGCCGACCTGACGATGCTGCTCGGCTCGGTCTACGACCTGGACCACGTCCGCGTCGACGGGATCACCGGGGTCACCGTCAGCGGCCTCGAGGCCCAGGTTCCGCTGTACCCGGTGCGGAGCCACCGCGGGTCGTGGACCCGCAACCATCCCGAGTATCTGACCACCGATCTCGCCGTGGACACGCGCGACGGTGCCGAACCGGTCTGGGTCGACCTGCTGGCCCGGGTCGTCGTGCACACCGTCACCGAGGTCGACCCGGGCGGGATCGAGTCGGCCGTCAGCCGCGGCCTCGACGACTTCGCCACGCTGGACGAGTTCCGGGCGCAGTTCCGCTTCATCGACCTCGACGCGTTCCTCGCCCGGCACCGGCTCAGCACGGTCGAGGATCTGCGGGAGGCGTACGAGTACCTCAGGACCGAGGTGCGGTTCCGCGCGGCCGGCCCGTTCGACCCGGCCGACCCGGCGAACGCGCACGACATCGAGGCCGACCTGGCCCTGCTGATCCGCCCGGACCTCGAGCTGACCGCGGCCATGCGCGCCGCCGTCAGCGTACGGACGATCGCCGCGCAGACCCGCACCGGCCCGAAGGACCCGCTGCTCGGCCGGGCCGTGTCGCCGCTGGCCGTGGCGGTGGTCGTGGACGGCTCGGCGCTGGGTGGCGTGGTCACCGCCGCCGCCGTCCGGAGTCTGTTCGCCCGCGGCCGGGTGCTGAGCCTGGTCGCCGATCCGCCGTGAGCACTGGAGGTCCCATGCCCGATTCCGACGAGCCCGCACCGGCGCGACGCAAGCGCGCCACGGGCCGGTCCCGCCCGGCCGGCACCACCACCGCAGCCGAAGAGGCGCCCACCGCGGCCGGCGAGGCAGCGGCCGGCGAGGAAGCGACCGGAGCCGACGAGGCCGTGGCCGAACGGGAGCGGCGCGCCGAGCTGGAGCGGCTGCGGCACAAGCTCCATCGCAAGTTCCATTGAGGACAGTAGGAGAGGATCGCGCCGATGCCCGTCCGGTACATACGCGTCAATCCGGTTGCCGACCTGTTCGCGCCCGCCATCCGGGCGTTCGGCAACATCGCCGTGGTCGGCGCGGTCACCCCGCCGGCCGCCAACCCGCCGCCCGACCTGCTGGCGGTGGGCACCCCCGTGGTGTTCACCGACCCCAGTGAGGCCCGCCGGCGCGCGCCTGGTGATCTGGGCCGCGCCATCGCCCTGTGCTTCTCGCAGAGCCCCGGACCCACCGTGGTGACCGGGGTCCGGGTCGATACGGCCACGCCGAACTGGGATGCGGCGCTCACCGCGCTCGAGACGGCCGACGTGCAGATAGTCTGCCTGGCCAACACGCCTCTCACCGCGGCCACGGCCGCCGCGACCGGCGCCATCCGCAAGCTGGCCGACCACGTCGTCAGCGTCTCCACCACCGGTACGGACGGGGCGGAACGCATCGGCGTGGCGATGCTCGCGGCCGGAGCCACCGATCCGACCATCGTCGCCGGCGCTCTGGCCAGCGACCGCATGGTGTATGTGGCCCACAAGTCCACCGAGGACGTCGCCGCCGCGGTGGCGGGGACGATCGCCGGCTACGAGCCGCACATCTCGCTGCTTTTGAAGCAGGTGAACGTCAGCTCGGCCGCCTTCACCCCGGCGGAGATCCAGGCCATCAACGGGTCGGAGACCTTCAGCAGCGGCCCGGCGGGGGCGGGGGTGAACTGGCTCGTCGACCCGCCGCTCTTCCCCGGGCAGGGCATCTATCTGGGTGAGGGCTACACCGGCAACCCCGGCGGCAAGAAGTACGTCGACATCACCCGTACGGTCGACAACCTGTCCTTCCTGCTCAAAGCGACGCTGATCCGCTCGATCGGCAATCTGCGGATCAGCCGGTCCGGGCTGCGGGCGCTGATCGCCCAGATGGAGGCGGTCCTGGATCCCCAGGTGCGCCAGGAGGTCATCGAGGGATACGACATCACCGTCCCGATCCTCGCCCTGCTGGACAAGCCGCCGGCCACGCTGACCGCGTCGGAGCTGCAACAGATCAACGACGCCCAGAACCAGCGGGTGGTCGAGGTGCTGGCGGCGGTCGACTACGCCGGGGCCGTGCACCGCATCGCGATCACGTTGAAGTTCGAGTAAGGAGCATGCGGCGATGGCTGACTGGAACACCCGCCTCGAAGTGAAGCTCGGCGACAAGACGATCACGCCGATCTCCAACCTGCAGACCACGTTCAACGTGCCGCACACGGTCATCCACAGCCTGGAGGCCGACGGTACGGGCTACGTCCGGCAACCGTTCACGTTCACCTTCACGATGACCGTGCCCGCGGTCGCCGAGGCGGTGGCCGACCTGACCGAGCTGGCCGTCAACGGCACCGAGTTCTCGGTGAGCGTGGCCGAGAAGACCGGCACCGACTGGTCCTTCAAGTCCATCAAGTTCGCCCGCTGCGTGGTCACCTCCGGTTCACCGAGCAACATCACCGTCGACGGGGTGCCGCAGGCGAACTTCTCGTGCATGGCGCTCACCGTGACCGTGGAGGACTGAGCCGTGGCGGGGGACGACGGGCAGCCGCCACCGCCACAGGGGGCGGCCGAACCGGGCCAGGTGGTCCACTACTACTTCCCGGTCGAGGTCGAGATCGTCGGTGACGTGGACGACGCGGTGGTGAACCGGGTGGTCGAGCGCGTCTTCGCCGAACTGGACCGAGAGATGTCGAGCCGGCCGTGACCGGGCGCCCGGTGCTGATCGGTGCGGTCCCGCTCGTCCACGTGCAGAGCATGACGATGAGCCAGGGGTACCGGATCGAGCGGATCATGGGCAGCCGCTGGTCACAGGCGACCCAGCCGACGGTGAAGACGATCGCCGTGGAGGCCGTCCTGATCGGGCCGAAGCGGTTGCTGATCAAGAAGGCGCTGGAGGCCATGGCGCTGACCAGCCGGGCGCTGGTGGCCGCCGCGGCGCCGGCGCTCGCGGTGGCCGGCATCCCGGTCGTCTCGGGCATGACCGTCAGCCTCGACATGCAGATCACCGACCTGCGGATCACCCACAGCACCGCCAAGCGGGACGCGCTCGACGTGTCGATCAGCCTGCAGCACGTACCGCGGTCGAACTTGTCCGCGCTGATCGGGGAGGCGGCCGACATCGCGCTGGCGGTGGCGACCGCGACCGCCGGCTCGGCACCACCGCCGAACCCGGTTCCCCGTACGCCCGGCCCGCCGATCTAGACCAGGAGGTCACGTCCGATGAGCACCTTCCTGCGGCTGCCGGTGAACCCGGACGAGGGCTTCCCGCAGTCGTTCCGGCTCGTGTTCGGCAACCGCAGCTACGTGTTCGGTCTCAGCGTGCACATCGCCGAGGAGGTCCTGCCCGATGCGAACTCGCCGGAAGGGCTGGCCGCGGCCGTCACGCTGCCGGCGCCGGGCGCGTACCTGGTCCTGTCCGTGGTCCGCGACGACGTCACCGGAGGCACCGTGCTGCTGCGCCGCAAGGTGATCCCGGGCCTGGTCTACCGCGCCGGGGAGCTGGCGCTGGTCGTGCGCCGAGCACGGATCGCGATCGGCAATCTGCACGGTGCCGGTGCGTACCGGTCCGAGGTGGTCGCGGGGGTGGCGCTGCGATGAGTCTCGTCCTCTGGCACAAGATCCGGATCGCCCCGGCCGAGGGCGGCGGCGGCCTGCTCGGCGCGGTCGCCTCGTTCGCCGGGATCGGCCTGCCGCTGACCGTCACCAACGACGTGTACGCCGGTGGGCTCGCCCTCGACGCCGAGGTGTCGATCAGCATGGGCGAGGGCGCCGCCGCGGACACCTTCTCCATCACGCTCACCGACCTGCCGGCGTCGCAGATCGCCCAGCTGCGCGCCGGTTACCCGTCCGGCGGCCTGACCGCGACGATCAGCCTCGGGTACTTCGACGAACCGATCACCCGCTTCGGGGCCGGCCCGGTGATGACCGGCCGGGTGATCGCGGTGACCACCGGGATCGGCGGCGGCGGGGTCTCCCGCACGGTGATCGAGGGCCAGGAGGAAGCCGGCTACAAGCTGCTCAAGAAGGCGGCCCGCCTCGACCGGCCGAAGAACCTCCCCCGCCTCACCCTGGTCCGCGACCTGGTCCAGGCGGCCGAGGTGACCCTGGCCCGGCAGTCCACCATCCCCGGATCGGTCGGCGACATCAGCGTCTGCACCGCCACCACGCTGACCGCCCTGCGGGAACTGGCCGACGCGGCCGACGTCCCGCTGGTGGTGGGCGACGGCGAGGTGCGGCTGGGCGCGGCGGTGGGCGCCACCCCGGCGCCGGTCCGGGTCGACCCGGACCTGAACCTGGTCTCCCGGGTGGACGCGCAGAAGGAGGACGTGACCCCGGGGGTCAAGCGCGGCGCCGGCGCCGGGCCGCCGGTGCGGACCGGCCTGGAGGTGACCGTTCTCGGGCATCCCGGCCTGCGACCGGGTCAGACGGTCACGGTGTCCGGCCTGGACGACGTGCCGCCGGGTCCGCTGCGGATCAGCCGGGTGACGCACGTGTACGGCGCGGCGAACGGCTACACCTGCACGCTGGTCCTGACCGCGGTGGCGGCCGGCGTGCGGGTGCGGGCGCCGGGCGGGGTCCAGGGGGTGGTGGACCGCTGGCAGGACGTGATCACGCGCAACCGCGAGGACCACCCGGCCGTGGACGTCGGCGTGGTGACCGCGTACCGGCCCGGTAAGGACGGCCGCCACCTGGCCGACCTGCACTACGGCCAGAACCCGCCGGCCGGCGAGGTGGCGCCGAGCGTCACCAGCGAGGTCTCCTCGGACGTCGAGCTGCACAACAAGCCGGTCGCCTCACCGTTCGCCTTCCACAAGGTCGGACTGGTGACGCCGGTGTACCCGAAGATGCGGGCGCTGCTGGCGCACAACCGCGGCCTGGTCAACGACGCGGTCGCCACCGGCTGGATCTGGTCGGAGAAGCCGCGGCTGGAACCGCCGCCCAACGAGCCGGGCGACTACTGGCTGGCGTTGCCGACCGGGCTGGACGGCGACGGGCTGCCCACCGGCAAGGGCGTCAACGACCTGACCGACGCCGGTGGGCACCGGGCGATCCAGGCTCGCGCGCTGCACATCACGGTGGGTCAGAAGAGCCTGCCCGACGTCGGTACCCGGCCCACGCCGCCGGCCGACGACACCGTGGTGATCGAGCACCACTCCGGCACCAGGATCACGATCAACGCGGACGGGGAGGTCACGATCGCGACCGACCAGAAGTCCCTGACCCTGACCAACGGGCAGGTGTCGATGAAGCTCGACGGCGCGAAGGTGGCGATCTCCTGATGCCCGCCGTGCTGACCACCGCCTCGACGATCAAGTGCGCGCACAGCGGCACGGTGGTCGCCCAGGCCTCGACGTCGGCGCTGACCGCGGCCGGCAGCCCGGTGCTGGTGCAGGCCGACCTGCTCGCGGCCACCGTGACCGGCTGCACCAACACGAACGCGAACGCCGGCGAGACACCCTGCCTCAAGGTCACCGCGGTGACCGCCGGGACGAGCACCACGCTCAGCGTCGGCAATCAGCCGGTGCTGCTCGACACCGCCAAGGGCCTGACCAACGCCACCCCGCCACGACCCGTGCTGTGGCAGGCCGACGCCGCGGGCCAGACCGTGCTGGAGGCCTCATGACCGTCGTACCGCAGGCCGGATTCGGGGCCAGCTTCCTGCTCTCCGACGGCGATCTGGTGTTCACCGCCGCCGGCGTGGAACTCGTGCAGGGCCTGCCCACCCTCACCCAGGCGCTCACGCTGCGGCTGCTGACGCCGTACGGCACCGACCGGGTGAACGCCACCTACGGCCTGGACGCCCGGGAGGCGTTCAGCGGCAACCACGACCGCACCATGCTCAAGGAGCTGATCCGGCTGGAGGTGCTGCGGACGCTGTCCGGTGACCCCCGGGTCCGCGAGGTGACCGGCGTGCTGTTCGACGACGATCCCGACTTCCCCGCCGGTGCCGGTGCCGCCGGGGCAGCGCCACCGGACCACCACGCCCGGCTGTGGCGGGTGCTGGTGACCGTGGAGACCACCGACGACACCGCGGCCGTCGTGCTCGCCGACCTGGAGCGCTGAGGACGATGAGCGACTTCGGAGTGACCCGGGACGGCTTCGTCCTCAAGGGGTTCGACGCCGTCCTGGGCGATGCGATGGACCGGGCCCGGCAGATGTGGGCCACCCTCGGGCTGGACCCGGACCTAACCTCGACCAGCCCGCTGCGGAAACTGCTCGAGGCCACCGCGCACGAGGACGCCGAGCTGTGGAAGCGGCTGGAGGACTTCTACTACAGCGCCTTCGTGTCCACCGCGACCGGCGACGCCCTCGATCTGCTCGGCGACGACGTCGGCCTCGGCCGCCGCGACACGTTCGCCACCGGCACCGTCACCCTCACGCTGACCGGCGGGCTGCCCGGGCGTACGTACCTCGTCGGCGAGGGCACGATCCTGCTCGCACCCGGGCAGGGCCAGGCGTACGCCACCGGGGCCGTGGTCGTCCTGACCGCGGCCGCGCCGGTCGCCACGGTGGCCGTGCAGGCCTTCCGCCGCGGCGCCGCGGGCAACGTGCCGGCCGGGGCGATCACGGCCGTCGACCCGGCGTACCGGGCGGTGTATCTGGCCGATTTCGGGCCCGCCGACCTCACTGTCGTCAACCAGCAGGACCTGACCGGGGGCGACGGGCGCGAGGACGACGACAGCTACCGGGGGCGGCAGCTCGGCATCTCCCGGTCGCTGTGGACCGCCGAGGCGGTACGGCAGACCGCGCTGGACGTCGACGGCGTGATCGACGTGCTGCTGGCCGACTCGCTCGGCGGCGTCGATGTGTCGCAGAGCTTCTTCGGCGAGTTCCTCTTCTCCGAGCGGCTGTTCAACGCGGAGCGGCGGATCGGCGAGCCGTACCGGTTCGACGTCGTGGTGGCGCACGACTTCCGCTGGCCGTGGACCACCACCGGGGCGGTACCCGGCGTGTTCGAGCGGGTGTCGGCCGCGATCGACCTGGTCCGGCCGGCCGGGGTGCACCCCAACGTGGTGGAGGCCGACCACATCGACGTCGGCGTCCGCGCCCGGATCGTCACCGAGCCGGGGCAGGACCGGGCGGCGCTGTCCACCGCCATCCGGGAGGCGCTGGCCGCCGGGCTCGGCGATCTGCGGCTGGGCGGCGACGTGCTCTACAGCCGGGTGGTCCGCACCATCGTCGAGGTGGCCGGCGTGGTCGACGTCCAGCGGCTGCACCTGCGCCGGCATCCGCCCGCGTTCGGGCGGATCACGCTGGGCGACGTGCCGTACCTCAGCACCGCGGTGGACGCCGCGGTGGGCCAGAACCTGATCATGGGCCCGACCGAGCTGCCGGTCTTCCGCACCGACGCCGAGCTGCACGACCTCGAGCTGGTGACGCCGTGACCCTGCCGTTGAGCGCCGACCTGGAATCGGTCGCCCGGGGCGCGACCGGGCGGATGTCGAGGCGGCTGACGCAGCCGTTCGCGGCCGGTGGCGACGTGCAGGCGCTGCCCCTGGCCCCGGTCGCCGGTACGCCCGCCGCCGCCGATGTCACCGCGTACGACTTCACCGGCCATCAGGCCCGGTTCGGTGCCGTACCCATGCCGTCGTATCTCCTGCGTACCCTCGCCGACCTGGACCGGGAGACCCGGGTGACGGTGCGGGTCACCGACCCCGCGCTGCCGGGCGGCGGCGCCGACGTGCCGGTCGTGCTGCGGGCCGGGACGCTGACCGGCGAGTCCGTGCCGGTGCCGATGCCCGCCGCGGCCACCGGCGCGGCCCGGCTCACCCGCATCACGGTGGCCCGCCGCAGCGGCTCCGCGTTCGTCGCGGCGCCCGGCCCGGCCGCGGAGCAGTGGGCGCTCAGCGCGCTGCTCGGCAACCTGGCCCGGCTGCTGTGGGTGCTCGGCGCCGAACGCGACGCGCTGCGCCGGCAGATCGCCCGGACCGCGGCTCAGCGCCGGCTCGACCACGCGGTCGGGCCCACCCTGGACCTGATCGGCGCGGACCTGGCCGTACCGCGGTTCCCGCCGCTGCCGTACCCGGTCGACGACGACACCATCGCGCTCTACCACCTGGACGACGCGCCCGGGGCGGCAGTCGGAGCCGAGGACGCCGTCGGGCGGTTCCCGGGCCGGGCCGCCCATCCCGGCGTGCTGTCCGGCAGCGCGGCACCGGGCCTGCCGGGCCGCTACGGCCCGGCCCTGGCCTTCACCGGAGCCGGCGCGGCCACCGTCGCCGCCGATCCCGCCTTCGACCTGCCCGCCACGGCGTCGTTCACCGCCGAGTGCTTCGTCAAACCGGAGGTGTCCACTCCGGACTCACGCGTGCTGTCCCGCCGGGGCGCCACCGGGCCGGGCTGGACGATCGAGGTCGGCAGCTTCGGCCGGGGGCTGGCCCGGGCCGTCCGGGCGACCGTCGCGGACGGCACCCGGGAGCTGGTGCTGCACGCCGACCTGACCCTGGCGAGCGACCGGTTCACCCATGTGGCCCTGGTCGTGGACCGGGCCGAGGCCTCGGTGGCGCTGTGGGTCGACGGCATCCCGCGTGACCTGGCTGACGGCACCGCACTGGGTGCGCTCACCGCCGCCGTACCGCTGGTCATCGGTCCCGGGACCGGAGGGCTGCGCGCGGTGCTCGACGAGGTCCGCATCAGCCGGGTCGCCCGGGCGGACTTCGCGCCGGCGCTGGGCGAGAGCGACGGGCACTACCGCCGGCGGCTGCGGATCTTCCGGCGCTGGGTGCTGCCCACCCCGGCCGGGCTGGCCGAGGTGCTCAACGAGGCGGTCGGCACGATCGGCGGCGTCACCGACCCGATCGTCGTGGACGACACCGACACCCCGGTGACGCGCGGGCACACCTTGGTCCGGGTGGTGCCGGCGACGCTCGGGCCGGGCGAGAGCATCGACGCCACCGGGCGCCGCGGGACGACGGAGGCCGACCTGTACGGCGATCCCGACGATCGGCGGATCGACCCGGCGCTGCTGCTGCGCCACGACGATCCCCGCGTCGACTACGGCCCTGTCACCTCGGGCGACCCGCATCTGATGCAACCGCCTCTCGCCGCCGCCCTGGACCGGCTGCTCGGCCTGGTCGCGGCGGTGCCCGGGCGGCTGCGGGTGACGCAGGCCTGGACACCGGACGCGGACGACGCCCGGGCCGCCGGACGCGGGCTGACCGTCACCCACCCGGGTCTGGAGGCGGGCAGACTGGCCGCGCTCGCGCACGAGGCCGGCTTCACCTGGGTCCGTACCCTGCCCCGCGGTGCCGGGGCGTACGCCTCCTGCCCGCCCGGCAGCGCCGTGGCCCTCGTCGCAGCGCCGCCGCCCGCGGAGGGTGCGGAACCGGCGGTGGACATGGGCGCGACGCTGACCCTGACCGCGTCCCCGGTCCCGCCGCCGGACGCCGAGCTGAGCTGGTCGGTGGCGACCGGGCTCGGGCCGGGCCGGGTACGGCTCACGGCGAGCGGCGCCTCGGCCACCGTCGAGGGTGCCGCGCCGGGTCTGACCGTGATCAGCCTGGACCTGCTGCACCGGGGGTTCACCAGCACCGCCTCGGTCGCGGTGCACGTGCGACCTGCCACGCTGGCGGCCGGCGCGACGATCGCCGCCGACGGCACGCTGGGCGCGGGGCCGGAGGTGGCCGGTACGCCCGGCGAGCCGGTCGACCCGGGACTGCTCGACACGGTCACCGATGCCCGTGCCACGTACGCCTCGGCCTCGGCGCGGCGGATGCAGCGCGGGGTGTCCCGCCGGCTCGTGGCGCTGCTCGACGCCCTGACCGGCGTGCCCGGGACGCTCACCGTGGTGTCCGCGCTGGTGCCGGTGGCCGCCGGGGCGCCGCTCACCCTCGCCGCGCAGGGCCGGGCGCTGACCCTGCGGCATTCGGGTCTGGCCGTCGGAGCGCTGGCGGCGCGGGCCCACGCGGCCGGGTTCGCGTGGGTCTCGGTGTCCGGTACGACCGTCGAGATCCGGCACACCGCCGAGGACCTGATCGAGGTCCGCGGCCCGCACACCGTGGCCGAGGGCGCGTCGATCGTCCTGGAGGTGGTTCCCGACCCGTCGGCGGTGTCGGCGACGACGCGGCTGAGCTGGTCCAGCGGCTCCCTCGAGCCGACACCCGGCGAGGCCGGGGTGACCACCACCGCGCTGCCCCAGGTACGGCTGATCGGGCAGCGGGCGGGGCGGGTGTGGGTGCAGGCGGCGTTCCGGGAGGCCGGCGCCGACGGCCCGTACGCGATGCAGATCCGGCTGCGGTCCACCGTCCCGGCCGGTTCGACGATCAGCCGTGACCAGTACGACCTGATCATGAACGTGGTGCACGCCCTGCATCCGCTCGGCGTCGAGGTGCTGACCCGGGCCATCCGCCCGGCCGTCGTCGAGCTGACCGGCAGCCCGTCGGTGGATCCGGACTACACGTACCCGAAGTTCCGGCTGCACCGTTCCGTCTCCCGACTCCGAAAGGACGCCGAGCATGGCTGACGTCGTCTTCAACCCGACCTTCCAGCACACCGACTACGTCGACAACCGTGACCGGGTCCAGGCCGGCGGCCCGAACGGGTTCAACGCCCGGTTCCGTGCGCTGGCCGCGGATCTGACCGCGCTGCACGACGTGGTCACCGACGTGAACACGGCGCTGGCGGCGCTGGGGCAGGGACCGGGACCGGTGCAGCAGACGCTCACCCTGTCCCCGGCCCTGGCGCCGGTCGCCGGATCCGGTGCCTGGGTACAGGACACGTCCGGGTTCGCGTCCCGCTCCGGGGGCCTGACGAGTCTCGCCGGGGTGCAGTCGGTGTCGCTGCCGCACGGTGCGCGGATGGCGTCCTTCCACACCCTGGGCCAGAACAGCGGCACCGGGACGTTGCGGGTGGCGCTGATGCGGTCCCGGCTGCTGTCCACCGTCTCCCCGGCCGAGCGGCTCGCGCGGGTCACCGGCGACACCAACCCGTTCGACCTCAACGCGCCCGTGGATCCCAACAACGCGCTGGTCGACACCGTCCAGTTCCGGTACTTCGTCCTAGCCACCCTCGACGGCGCCGGACCCGGCGACACCGTCACCCTCTCCGGGTTCCAGGTCGTCTACACCGCCTGAGCCGGATTTCCTGACAGGAGGCCAGCAATGCCACCGATTCCCGGCGACCTCTACCTCAGCGTCGACTTCGGTTCGTCGCCCACCAAGGACGACGGCACGCGCCCGTACACCGGCGCGAACCCGCAGTGGAACAACTTCAGCATCGCGCTGAGCGGCGGGCCCAACGACACGCAGACCCGGGTCGGCGCGCAGACGTCGGTCAAGGTCCGGGTGTCCAACAAGGGCCAGGCGCCGGTCACCGATGTGCACGTCGACGCGTACGTGATGAATCCGTTCATCGGCATCGCCCACCCCAACCAGGCCATCCAGCGGCTGCGCGGATCGGTCGGCTCGGTCGCGCCGGGCTCGGGCAGTGCCGGGGCGGGCGACGCCCACGTGGTCACCTGCCTGGTCAACGGGTCGACCCCGTGGATCCCGACCAACGCCGAGCTCAACGCCACCATCAACGGTGACGGGCACATGTGCCTGATCGCCAACGTCTACTCCGACGCCGACAACGCCGACGACGGGCGCCAGCTGCTCGAGGCGGACGACTTCGCCGTGATCACCGACCAGCACCAGGGGCAGCGCAACATCACCGTACTGCCGATGAGCCTGCGGGCCGAACAGATCATGGAGTTCCTGGTGATGCCCGCCCCGCGTGGCATCGAGGAGACGTTCGTGGCCTTCGAACCCGTGGACCTGCGGGCCGGGCTGGGCGCCGGGGACCGCGCGCTGCTGGTGTCCCACGAGTTCGTCACCGCGGGTGAGAAGGGCGAAGGTGACGTCGGCGAGTTGGCTGTCCTGGTCAAGGGCAAGCCGTTCCCGCTCTTCGTCTCGGAACGCCCGCTCACGACGAAGCTGTCGGTCGACGACATCGGTGAGCCGCCGTACGACGACCGCGACGACGACCACCCGGACTTCCGGGGCGGGCACTGGCCGCGCTTCCCGCACCGGCGCCACCACCGGCCGCGGCGGCACCGGATGCCGGCCTTCGAGGACGCCAAGCGTGGCCGGCTCCTGGTGCAGACCGACGAGGAGCGGCCGGGTGCCCTGCAGGCGGTCGACATCGTCCAGCGGGACGGCAAGGGCCGGGCACTGGGCGCGCTGCGCATGTTCACCGTCGCCACCGGCTGAGAGCGGGCGTGGGCCGGGGC
>NZ_JADMLH010000007.1:0-304839 GCF_016464385.1 Nucisporomicrobium flavum
GGCCACGAGGTCTCCGGTATGAAGTTCTTGCTTGGTCGCAGAACCAGATACCGGAGACCTCTTCAGTTATCGACCACCGCCACGCCGCAACTTCAGATCTCGGCGGGGCTTATGAAACACGCCTTAGTCGCGCGGCACCCCGGGCGGCTTCGGCGCGTCCAGGCCGAAGTGCAGGCCGGCCACCCGGATCGTGAAGCACACCGCGGCCGCCCACATCGCCACCGGCACCTCCAGCAGGCGGCGTACGTCGGCGGCGTCGGCCGCGACGACCAGGGCCGCCCCGGCCAGCGCGGGGATGGCGTACAGGCCGCTGCTGAGCACGCTGGGCAGCCGCCGCACGAGCACGTCGCGCAGGGTGCCGCCACCCACCCCGGTGACCGCACCCAGGATGATCGCCTGCACCGGGCCCATGCCCGACGCGAGCGCCTTGCCGGCGCCGGTGACCGCGAACAGGGCCAGCCCGGCGGCGTCCAGCACGTCGATCGACCTGCTGAACCGGTTGAGACCCCGGCCGAACAGGAAGGCGAGCAGGCCACCGGCGGCCGCCACCGTGAGGTAGCGCCAATCGGCGAACGCGGCCGGCGGTACGGCGCCCAGCAGCACGTCGCGCATGATGCCGCCGCCCACCGCCGTGACCATGCCGAGGGTGACGACGCCGACGAGGTCGACCCGGGCCACCCGCACGGCGGTCAGCGCGCCGTTCAGCGCGAAGGCGAAGGTCCCCACGAGATCGAGGAGGAGCAGCACCGGCACCGGGTCAGGTCGCCGGCGCCGTCCGGGACGACTTCACGCGGCTGGCGCCCACGATGATGTCGGCGCAGGCGTCCGGATCCAGGGTCGCGGTGTTGAGCACGAGGTCGTAGCGGGTCGGTTCGCGCGGATCCCAGCCGTACAGCCGGATCGACATGTCGGCGCGGACCGTGTCCTCGCGGCGCTGCCGCTTCGCCGCCCGCTCCGGGCTGATCCCGCCGGTACGGGCGGCCCGTGCCACGCGGTCGTCCACCGGCGCGTCGAGCCGTACGTGCAGCGCCCCCGGCCACGAGGCGAGGATCAGCGCCCCGTTGCGGCCCACGATCACCGCGCCGGCGCGGGCCGCCTCCAGGACCCAGCGGGTGTTGCTCAGCACCAGCTCGTGGTCGTCGCGCTGGGCCATCGCCACGGCCGGCCCCTCGAGGGCGGCGTACGAGCCACCCATGGCGGAGAAGACGCGGGACAGCAGGCCGTCGTCGTCCGGTTTCGGGAGGCCCTCCAGCTCCTCGGAGGAGAAGGCCTGGGCGTGGAACGTCACCCCGAGCGCCGCGGCGACCCGTGGGCCGACGTCCTGGGCGCCGGAGCCGTACGACTCGAAGATCGTTACGACGGGCGGGGACATGACACCTCCTCCGCGGGACGCATGAGTCCGGCCCCATCGTGCGCCGCGTGACCCCCGGCCGCAAGCGCGGCGCATACCAGCGGGCAACAGATGGCAATTCGTTGACCGCGATCTACCGTGACGCGCCCAATGGAGAGGACACTCGACCGCGAACTCATGGAGGCCCACCGTGCTTCGACCCCAGGACACCGCCACCCGTGAGCGCAAGCGCCTCGACGGCCTCTGGCGCTTCGCGCTCGACCCGGCCGGTGCGGGGCGCGCCGGGCGATGGTTCGCCGGCCCGCTGGCCGATGCCCGCGAGATGGCCGTGCCGGCCAGCTTCAACGACATCACCGCCGATCCCGCGGTGCGCGACTACTTCGGTGACGTGTGGTACCAGACCGAGGTACGGGTGCCACGCGGCTGGGACGGCCGGCGGATCGTGCTGCACTTCGAATCCGCCACGCACCGCGCCACGGTCTGGGTCGGCGACGCGGAGGTGGTCTCGCACGAGGGCGGCTACACGCCGTTCGCCGCGGACGTCACCGAGCACGTCGGCGCCGGAGAACTCGCCCGGATCACCGTGCTGGTCAACAACACGCTGAGCTTCCAGTCGATCCCGCCGGGGGTCATCGAGCAGACGCCGGCCGGGCCGCGGCAGCGCTATTGGCACGACTTCTTCAACTACGCCGGCATTCACCGGCCCGTCTGGCTCTACCAGACCCATCCGCTGCACCTCACCGACGTCACCGTCGTGACCGGACTGGACGGCGCCGACGGCATCGTCGAGTACGCGACCGAGGCCAGCGCCGCCGCCACGACCCGGGTGGTGTTGCGCGACGCGGCCGGCCGCACGGTGGCCGAGGGCTCCGGGGCGAGCGGGAAGCTGACCGTCCCCGGCGCGCACCGGTGGGCCCCCGGCGACGGCTACCTCTACGACCTGGAGGTGCAGCTCGCCGACGGGGACGGGTCCCTCGTGGACAGTTACCACCAGAGCGTGGGCATCCGTACGGTCAAGGTCAGCGGCAACCGGTTCCTGATCAACGGCGAGCCGTTCCACTTCACCGGGTTCGGCAAGCACGAGGACCTGCCGGTGATCGGCAAGGGGCACAACGACGCGTTCATGGTGCACGACTTCGAGCTGCTGCGCTGGATCGGCGCGAACTCGTTCCGGACGTCGCACTACCCGTACTCGGAGGAGGTCCTCGACGCCGCGGACCGGCACGGCATCGTGCTCATCGACGAGACGGCGGCCGTCGGCCTCAACATGGGCCTCGGCGGCGGGATCTTCGGCTCCCAGGGCTACACCACGTTCAGCCCCGACACGATCAACGACGCGTCCCGCGAGGTCCACGCCCAGGCGATCCGCGAGCTGGTGGCGCGGGACAAGAACCACCCGAGCGTCGTGCTCTGGTCGATCGCCAACGAGCCGGAGAGCGACACCGAGGGCGCCGAGAACTACTTCCGGCCGCTGTTCGACCTGACCCGGGAGCTGGACCCCAGCAGGCCGGTCGGCTTCGTCAACGTGATGCTCGCGCCGTACGGCAAGTGCCGGGTGTCGCAGTTCGCCGACGTCCTCATGCTCAACCGCTACTACGGCTGGTACGTCAACACCGGCGACCTACCCGCCGCCGAGCAGGCCTGGGAGGAGGAGCTGCGCGGCTGGGCGAGCGAGAACAAGCCCATCATCATCACCGAGTACGGCGCCGACACGTACCCCGGCCTGCACGCCTTCGGCAACCAGCCGTGGACCGAGGAGTACCAGGTCGAGTACCTGGACATGAACCACCGGGTCTTCGACCGGATCGACGCGGTCGTGGGCGAGCACGTCTGGAACTTCGCGGACTTCGCCACCACCTCCGGCGTGATGCGGGTGGGCGGCAACAAGAAGGGCGTGTTCACCCGGGACCGGCAACCCAAGGCCGCGGCCTTCGCCCTGCGACGCCGCTGGCGCAAGGACGTGTGAGCGCGGTGAGCGCCACGATCGCCGCGCCGGCCACGACCGCCCGCAAGCTGGGTGCCGCGCAGTTCCTCGGGTACGCCGCGGGCGACGCGGCGAACAACCTGGCGTTCTCGATGACGTCGTTCTTCCTGCTGATCTACTACACCGACGTGGTGGGGATCAGCGCCGCCGCCGCGGGCACGCTCTTCCTGGTCATCCGGATCTGGGACGGCTTCGCCGACGTTTTCGCCGGGCGGGTCGTGGACCGGACGATGACCCGGTGGGGCAAGTTCCGCCCGTTCTTCATCTTCGCCGGTCCGCCGGTGCTGCTGCTGAGCGTCGCCACGTTCACCGTGCCGGGATTGTTCGACAGTCACGGGGCCTCCCTGGTCGCGGCGTACGTCACGTACGGGCTGCTGGGGCTGGCGTACAGCCTGGTGAACATCCCGTACGGCTCGCTGGCCGCCGCCATGACGCAGCGCCCGGACGAGCGGGCCAAGCTGGCGAGCTTCCGGATGATCGGCACGGCCGTCACCACGATCATGCTGGCCTTCGTCGTCTCGCCGCAGATTCAGCAGTACCGCGGTGACCCGGACGGCTTCCAACGCTCGCTGCTGATCACCACGGCCGTCTTCACGGTCATCGGCTTCGCGCTGTACCTGTTCCTGTTCAGCACCGCCCGCGAGTCGGTGCAGCGCGACGTCGCGCAGGTCAGCGCCCGGCAGAGCTTCGGCACGCTGCGCGGCAACAAGCCGCTGATCATGCTCTGCCTGTCATCGCTGGCGTTCCTGACCGCGCTGTTCTCGCTGCAGACCGTGCAGGTGTACTACGCCCGCGACGTGCTGGGAAACGCCGAGCTGCTCACGGCACTGACCGTGCTCAGCGTGGGAGCCATCTTCATCGTGGCGCCGCTGACGCCCCGGATCGTCCGCGCGATCGGCAAGAAGCGGGCGTTCCTGTCCTTCGGCGCCGTCGGGCTGCTGGCCGGCGTGGGCATCTCGGTGTCACCGCCGGGCACGCCCTGGGTGTCGATGACGTTCTTCGGCATCATGGGCGTCTCCACGGCCGGCATCAACACGCTCATGTGGGCGCTGGAGGCCGACACCGTCGAGTACGGAGAGTGGCGCACCGGCGTGCGTACCGAGGGCATCACGTACGCCCTGTTCTCCTTCACCCGCAAACTCGGCCAGGCCGTCGGCGGGGCGGTGGCCGCCTTCGCGATCGCCCTCGGCGGCTATGTCGGCGGCTCCGCGACCCAGAGCCAGGGCGCGCTGGACGCCATCCGGTACGCGTCCGGGTTCATCCCGGTCGTGTTCATCGTGATCGGGATGCTGATCTTCTTCCGGTACCCGCTGACCGAGCGGACGTTCGCCGCGATGGTGGCCGAGACGCAGGCCCGCCGCCTGGCCGCCGCGGCCCGCCCGGCGCCCTGACCGCGGGTCACGCCTTGTCCGGAGGCTGCTGCAGGAACGGCGCGATCAGGTCCATGGGCAGCGGGAAGACGACGGTGGTCCGCTGGTCGCCGCCGATCTCGAGCAGCGTCTGCAGGTAGCGCAGCTGCAGCGCCGACGGGCTGGCGGACAGGATGTGGGAGGCGTCGTGCAGCGCCTGCGCGGCCTCGTGCTCGCCGGTGGCGTTGATGACCTTGGCCCGCCGCTCGCGTTCGGCCTCGGCCTGGCGGGCCATGGCGCGCTGCATCGCCTCGGGGATCTCGACGTCCTTGATCTCCACCGTGGTGACCTTGATGCCCCACGGCTCGGTCTGCTCGTCGACGATCTTGCGGATGCTCTCGTTGAGCTCCTCGCGCTCGGCGAGCAGCGTGTCGAGGTCGGCGTGCCCCAGGACGCTGCGCAGGGTGGTCTGCGCGATCTGCGAGGTGGCGACCGGGTAGGACTCGACCTCGACGATCGCCTTGACCGGATCGGTGACCCGGAAGTAGGCGACCGCGTTGACCCGGGCGGGCACGTTGTCGCGGGTGATCACCTCCTGCGGCGGGATGGTCAGCGTGATCGTGCGCAGCGGCACCCGTTCCATCCGGTCGATCAGCGGCAGCAGGAGCAGCGGCCCGGGACCGTGGGCGCCGCGCAGGCGGCCCAGCCGGAAGACGACCGCGCGCTCGTACTCGCGCAGCACCCGGAGACCGCACAGCAGCACCACCGCCACCGCCAGCACGGCCGCGCCGATCCAGTAGCCGGTCATGTCGGATCCTCCTCGCCGTCGTCCGTCCCCGCCTCGCGGGTGGAACGGTAGCCCCGTGCCGTCGGTTGCCGGTCGAAGCCCCACGCCGTGCCCGTACGCCGCCGCGACGGCGGCACCAGGTCCACGAGGACCGGTCCAGCGCTCCGGCCCGGGTTCTCCGCCGCCGGGTCCTCGGTGCCGCGGTGGCGCACGGTGGACACGTCCGGGAAGCCTGACGGCGTACGCCAGAAGTCGCGCGCCCAGCGCCACAGCAGCCAGCCGGTCAGCGCGCCGGCCGGGACGAGCACGGCCAGCTCCACCGGCCGGTGGAACGCCGCCAGGGCGGCCCCGACGAACGCCGCCGCGACCGCCGCCAGGGTGACGGACACCCCGCGGTGGAACCGGCCCGCCTCGGAGTGCGGCCAGCGGTCGATCGGCCGGACGATCTCGC
This sequence comes from Nucisporomicrobium flavum, assembly GCF_016464385.1. Taxonomy (GTDB): domain Bacteria; phylum Actinomycetota; class Actinomycetes; order Mycobacteriales; family Micromonosporaceae; genus Actinoplanes; species Actinoplanes flavus_A. The sequence goes on from NZ_JADMLH010000007.1 coordinate 5,923, forward strand.
GGCCGGTGTGCGAGCTGGTGCAGTCCGGCTTCGCCGGGCAGGCGTTGCACACCGTGGGCCGGGCCCGGTAGCGCACCACCCGGCGCTCCCGGTCCACCTCGTGCGGCCACAGCGTCTCGTCCCGCGGGCACACCCACAGGTCGTGGTCCGGCTGGTAGGTGAACCCGGCCGTGCGGTACCGGTCGGAGCGGACCGCGGCGTGCCGGGCCAGCCATTCCAGCCCGGCGGCGACCGCGACCATCAGCCCGGCGTACCCGGCGACGAGCAGGACCATCGGGTCCACGGCCGTCAGTCCCCCGCGCTGGTGGTGGACGACGCGCCGGAGGCCTCCCGCTGGCGGCCGTCCTCGCTCGGCACGGTGATGTCGGTGAACAGCATGTCCTCCGGCTCGTCCAGCGTGGTCCGGCGGCGCAGGCTGTGCCGTACCCCGAGGTAGCAGATCCACAGGAACGGCAGCGCTCCGCCCACGATGAACACCACGTCGCCCGGCAGCCGCAGCCACTCGAAGACGCTGTTGGTGGGGTTGGTGACGTACTCCAGCGTGCGGGCCGCGTGGTAGCCGGAGTCGACCGACTTGTACAGCTGCAGGATGCCCACCGGCAGCAGCGTGGCGAAGCACATCCACAGCAGACCGAGGTTGGCCGACCAGAACGAGATCTTCGCCAGCCGCTCCGGCCAGTGCTGCTCCGGGATGAGGTAGCGCAGGCAGAACAGGGCCAGGCCCATGGCGAGCATGCCGTACACGCCCATCATCGCCGCGTGTCCGTGGTTGGCGGTCAGCGCCGTACCGATCTCGTAGTACGACACCACCGGCAGGTTGATGAGGAAGCCGAAGATCCCGGCGCCGACGAAGTTCCAGAAGCCGACGGCGACGAGGAACATCACCGCCCACCGGTGCGGGAACGGCGTGGCCGACTTGCCCTCCTGGCGCGAGCCGAGCTGCAGGAAGCTCCACGCCTCCACGGTCAGGAAGGTGAGCGGGATGACCTCGGCGGCGGAGAAGAACGCGCCCAGGGCCATGTGCTCCGCCGGCTCGCCCGAGAAGTACAGGTGGTGCATGGTGCCGATGACGCCACCCGCGGAGTACAGCAGCACGTCGAGGTAGATGACGGTCAGCGCGACGCGCTCGCGGATGACGCCGAGCATCACGAAGATGTACGCCACCATGACGGTGGTGAACAGCTCCAGGAAGTCCTCGACCCACAGGTGGACCACCCAGAAGCGCCAGAAGTCCGCGTGGGTGAAGTTGTCACCGCTGTCGACGAGCAGGCCGACCGCGTAGAAGGCCGGGATCGCCAGGGCCGCGAGGAAGAACAGCCACGGCATGTTGCCCATGTGGTCGCGGGCCAGCCGGACCCGCAGACCCCGGAACAGGATCGCCGCCCAGATGAAGAGGCCGAGCGTGAGCAGCACCTGCCACGCCCGGGCCAGGTCGAGGTACTCGAAGCCCTGGCTCTGGAAGAACGAGCCGGGCGAGGAGAACACCCCGTGGATGCTCAGCCCCTCACCGATCAGGCTGCCGAACACCACCAGTGCCACCGCGCCCAGCAGCACGTAGGCCAGCACGTTCTGCCGCTTGGGCTCGCGGCCCGCGATGATCGGAGCCAGGAAGATGCCCGCGGCCAGGAACGCCGCCGACACCCAGAACAGCGCGAGCTGCAGGTGCCACGTCCGCACCAGGTTGTACGGCAGCAGCCGGGCCAGGTCGATGCCGAAGAAGCTGGTCACGTCGGCGCGGTAGTGCTCGCTCGCCGCCCCGAGCAGCGTCTGCACCAGGAAGAGCAGGCCGACGACGAGGAAGAACCAGGCGGTGGCCCGCTGCGCCGGGGTCAGCGTGACCGCGTCGGGGCTGCGGAACGACAGGGTGTCCGCCTGGCGGCCGCGCCAGCCCAGCCGGTCGCCCCAGCGGCCGAACACCGCGAACAGGGCCCCGATCCCGGCCAGCAACGCGATCAGCGACAGGACGCTCCACACCACCACGTTCGCCGTGGGCTTGTTGCCGACCAACGGCTCCGGCGGCCAGTTGTTGGTGTACGAGTAGTCCTTGCCCGGCCGTTCCGTCGACGCCGCCCACGCGGACCACGAGAAGAACGCCGTCAATTGCCGGATCTCGGCCGGATCGGTGATCGCCTTCGGCCGCAGGCCCTTGCTGGTGTCGTCGGCGCCGAAGAACTGCCCGTAGTAGGCGACGTTCTCGTCGAATGCGACGGCCTGTTCCGGGGTGACCGTCAATGTCCGCGTCGCCTCGTCGTACCGGTTCTCGCGGAAGTCCTGGATCACCCGCTGCGCGACGGTGTCCGACCCGCCGCCGCCGAGCTGGCGGGTCACGGATTCGGCCGCCCGGTGCAGGTAGTCGTCGGTGAAGTCGGGGCCCAGGTACGCGCCGTGGCCGAAGATGGAGCCGTACTCCATCAGGCCGTTGTGCAGGAAGACCTGCTGGCCGCGGCTGACCTCTGCCCCGGTGTACAGCACCCGGCCGTCGGCGCTCACGACCCGGTCCGGGATCGGCGGCTCCGCGGTGTAGGTGCGATAGGCCAGCAGGCCCATCACCGCGAATCCGAAGAGCATCACCAGGGCGACGGCCTGAATCCAGGCCTTGCTCACCAGCAAAGGACGACGACCCGTACCCCCGGGCCTTTCACGGACAGCGGTCACGACACCTCCAGAATGCGCGCGCTCGTCTCATGCAAGCACAACAAAGGACGGTGCCGCGCCGGTGAACCCGATCGAGTCCAGAATGTTTTCCAGACCTTCCCCCTGCCATCGGGACATAGTCACTGCTCGATTGGTTACCCGGAAGCGGTCCCGGGCTGCATGGTCCAGGCCGCGGTCCGGGTACGCCGGTGCTGCGCGGTGGACTCGCGCACGACGAGCCGGCACGGCAGGCTGACCGGCGCTTGCGAACGCGGCCGGGCGCCCCGCACGATCGCGAGCAGGTTGCCGACCGCCGTACGGCCCATCGCGCCCAGCGGCGCGGCGACCGTGGTCAGCGGCGGCGTCACCAGTTCCGCGGCGAAGATGTTGTCGAAGCCGATGACGCTGACGTCGCGCGGGATCCGTGCCCCCATCGCCGTCAGGGCCCGGATCGCGCCGATGGCCACGAGATCGTTGTAGGCGAGCACCGCCGAGGTACGTTGCGCCGCGAACCGCGCGGCGGCCCGGGCACCACCCGCGACCGTCGGCGGGAACGGCCCGATCCGGCGTACCTGCAGCTCGAGCTCCATCGCCGACTCGCGCAGCGACCGCCAGCGCATGCCGTCGGCCCAGGACGCCTCCGGGCCCGCCAGGTACGTGATGCGCCGGTGACCCAGCTCGGCCAGGTGCTCCACCGCCCGGCGCACCCCGCGAGGGTTGTCGGTGATCACGCACGGCACGTCGGCGACCGCCCGGTTGAGCACGATCAGCGGGCGCTGCTTCGCGGTCATCCGGATCGCCGAGTCGGACATGCGGGTGCTCGCCAGCACGATGCCCTCGACCGTCGCCGCGGCCCGGTCGAGGGCTCGTCGCTCGTGCGAGCCGGACTCCGTGGTGTCGGCGAGCAGGATGGTGTAGCCCGCCTCGGACGCGGCGACCTGGGCGCCGCGGATGATTTCGTTGTAGAACGGGTTGGTGATGTCCGAGATCGCCAGCGCGATCATCGAGGTGGGCCCGGCCGGCAGCGCCCGGGCCAGCGAGGTCGTGCGGTATCCCAGCTCGGCGGCGACCCGGCGGATGCGCTCGCCGGTCTCGAAGCTGACCCGCCCGGGCCGGGAGAAGGCACGGGACACGGTCGACGGCGCGACCCCCGCCGCCCGGGCGACGTCGTCGATCGTGGGTGGCCGGTCCACGCCGCACCTCCATCGCCGAGGCGGTCCAGCCCTGACGCTAATGAGTGACACCACGCCGGGCAACCGGATGGTGGCGGAGGGAGAGTGAGCGCGGACCGGCACGCCTGGATCGACGCGTCCGCCGGGGTCGCCGGCGACATGCTGCTCGGCGCGCTCCTCGACGCCGGCGCGGACCTCGGCGTGGTCCGGCGCGCCGTGGAGCTCGTGGTGCCGGGCGCCGTCCGGCTCGACGCGGCGCCCGTCACCCGGGCCGGGTTGCGCGCCCTCCACGTCCGGGTGGAGCCGCTGATCGACGACGTGCCGCGGCGTACGTGGGCGGACATCCGGGGCCTGCTCGCCGGTGCGGGGCTGCCGGAGCGGGTCCGCGAGCGGGCCACCGCGGTCTTCGCGCGGCTCGCCGGCGCCGAGGCGTCCGTGCATGGCATCGCGGTGGAGGACGTGCACTTCCACGAGGTGGGCGCCCTGGACTCGATCGCGGACGTGGTCGGGGTGTGCGCCGCCCTGGAGGACCTCGGCGTCGGCACCCTCAGCGCGGGTGAGGTCGCCGTCGGCTCCGGGCGGGTCCGGACCGCGCACGGCGAGCTGCCCGTACCGGTGCCCGCGGTGGTCCGGCTCGCCGTCGGCTGGCGCGTACGCTCCGGCGGTTCCGGCGAGCTCGCCACGCCGACGGGGATGGCGGTGATCCGCGCGCTCGCCGACACGTGCGAGGAGCTGCCGTCCTTGCGGGTGGAGGCGGTCGGCGCGGGTGCGGGGAGCCGGGACACGCCGGGCCGGGCCAACGTTGTCCGCGTCGTCCTGGGCGGCGCCACCGGCCACGGGACCGGCGAGCCGGCCGTGCTGCTCGAGGCCAACATCGACGACCTCGATCCCCGTCTGTGGCCGGGCGTCCTCGCCGGGCTCCTCGAGTGCGGCGCGGCCGACGCGTGGCTGGTGCCGATCGTCATGAAGAAGGGCCGCCCGGCGCACACCCTCAGCGTGCTGTGCCACCCAGATCGGGCCGGGGCGCTGCGCGACCGGATCTTCCGCGACACCAGCACGCTGGGCGTCCGCGAAGGCGTCCTGCGCAAGCACGCGCTGCCCCGCGCCTTCGTGGACGTCGCCGTGGACGGTGGCACGGTCGCCGTGAAGCTGGGCCACGACCGCGGCGTCATCACCCAGGTGATGCCCGAGTTCGACGATGTCGCGGCGCTCGCCCGCCGGCTGGGCCGGGCCGAGCGGGAGGTGCTCACGGCAGCGGTGGCGGCGGCCACGGCGGCGGGCCTCGTCACCGGCGCCGTGCTACCGGGAGACGCCCGGCCCGCGTGACCGACGGCAAGTCATGGCAAGCGATTGCCGCGCTTCGATGCCCACCCCGACGCTCGACGTCATGAAGCTCTCCGTGCGATCCATCATCGGCTACGGCGCCGGCGACGCCGCGAACAACCTCGCCTTCACCCTCGGCACCACGTTCCTGCTGCTCTACTACACCGACGTGGCCGGCCTGCCCGCCGCGGCCGTCGGCACCATGTTCCTCGTCGTCCGGCTGTGGGACGCCGTCGCCGACCTGTTCGCCGGGCGCGTCGTCGACCGCACCATGACCCGGCGGGGCAAGTTCCGCCCGTTCATCCTCTTCGGCGCGGTGCCGCTGCTGGTCATGAGCGTGCTGACGTTCGCCGTGCCGCGCGGCTGGTCCGGCGGCGCGCAGCTGCTCTACGCGTACCTGACGTATGCGGTTCTGGGGCTCGTCTACTCGCTGGTGAACGTGCCCTACGGCTCGCTGGCGAGCGCGATGACGCAGCTCTCGCGGGAAAGGGCGAAGCTGGCGACCGCCCGCGGCCTGGGCGCCGCCTCCGCCGGCCTGCTGCTGACCTTCATCATCGCGCCGCAGATCCAGGCCATCACCCGCGACAAGGCGCTGCCGCCCGCCGGCCGTGCGGACCAGCTGCAGTCGGTGTTCCTCACGACGACCGTCCTCTTCGTCGCCGTCGGGGCCGCCCTGTACCTCCTGACCTACCTGTGGTGCCGGGAGACCGTCGTCCGGGTCCAGCCGCGGGTGACCGTACGGGAGACCTTCCGGACCCTGCGCACCAACAAGCCGCTCGGCATCCTCTGCGGCTCCAGCTTCTTCTACCTGATCGGGCTGTTCGCCGTCGGCGGCGCCACCGCGTACTACGCGATCTACGTGCTGGGCGACGCCCGCTACATCATCTGGATGACGCTGGTGACGGTCGTGGTGCAGTTCGCCACCGCGCCGTTCATCCCCCGGCTGGTCGCCCGCTTCGGCAAGAAGAACCTGTACCAGTACTGCGGGCTGTTCACCGTGGCCGGCGGGGTGGCGCTGTTCCTCACGCCGGGCAGCATGCCCCTGCTGGCCCTGGCGTTCGTCGCGGTGAAGGGGTTCGGCGTCCAGCTGATCAACACGCTGATGTTCGCGCTCGAGGCCGACACCGTCGAGTACGGCGAGTGGCAGACCGGCCGGCGTACCGAGGGCGCCACGTACGCCATCTTCTCCTTCACCCGCAAGATCACCCAGTCGATCGGCGGCGCGCTGGGAGCCTTCGCGCTGGCGCTCGGCGGGTACGTCAGCACCCTGGGGCCGGGCGCCGTGCAGCCGGACAGCGCGATCATCGCCATCAAGGCCTCGCTGGGCCTCGTCCCGGCCGCCGCGGCGGTCCTGGCGATGCTGGTGTTCGTCCGCTACCCGCTGACCGAGAAGCGCTACAGCGCCATGGTGGCCGAGACCGACGCCCGCAAGAAGTCCCTGCTGGAGGCGCCGGTGGCGGCACGGATCCCGGTGCCGGCGACCGTGTGACGTCAGTCCGGGGCCTCCCCGGCCACGGGTGCGGCGATCTGGGCAGCGAGATGCCCGGCGCCGTACCCGTTGTCGATGTTGACCACCCCGATGCCGGGCGCGCACGCGTTGAGCATCGTCAGCAGGGCCGCGATGCCGTTCAGCCCGGTGCCGTAGCCGACGGAGGTGGGCAGCGCGACGACCGGCGCGGGAATGAGCCCGGCCACGACGCCGGGCAGCGCGCCGTCCATCCCGGCCGCCACCACGACGACGCGGGCGCGGCGCAGCAGCTCCAGCCGGGCGAGGATGCGGTGCAGGCCCGCGATCCCCACGTCCACCACGAGGTCGGTGGCCCGGCCCAGGTAGCGGGCGGTCAGCAGGGCCTCCCGGGCGACCGGCAGGTCGGAGGTGCCGGCGGCGACCACGACGACGAGCCCGCCGCTCGGCGCGGGCGGGCCGGGCGGCCAGGCCAGCATCCGGGCGGCCTCGTCGTGGTACGCGTCCGGCAGCTCCCGCAGCACCGCCCCGGCGTGCGCGGGCGCCGCCCGGGTGAAGAGGGTGACCACCCCGGGGCGCCGGCCGGCGTCGGCGGCGATGGCGGCCACCTGCTCCGGCGTCTTGCCCTCGCAGTAGACGGCTTCCGGATAGCCGCGCCGCTTCGCGCGCTCGTGGTCCGGCGTCGCGAACGCCGACAGATCCGGGTCAGCCATGCCGGCCGGTGACCAGCGGCAACGTGAAAGCGCCGGACTGGATCCCGGCGAGGTCCACGGCGGCGAAGCGGAACCCGGCCGCGGTCACCGCGTCGTGCACCGCCTCGCGCAGCGGGTCGGTCACCGCGCGGACCAGGTCGGCGGCGGGCAGCTCGATGCGGGCGACGTCGCCGTGGTGGCGTACCCGCAGGTCGGTGAAGCCCAGCCGGCGCAGCGACGCCTCGGCCTGTTCGATCTGCGCCATCTTCTCCGGGGTGACGGCGGAGAAGTGCGGGATCCGCGACGCCAGGCAGGGTGCGGCCGGTTTGTCGGCGCACGGCAGGGCGAAGGCGCGGGCGATGCGCCGGACGGCCGCCTTGTCGAGCCCCGCCTCGGCGAGGGGACGCAGCACCCGGTGCTCGGCCGCGGCGCGCGCACCCGGCCGGTCGGGGCGTACGGCGTCGTCGGCGTTCTCCCCGTACGCGACCGCGTCCAGCCCGTGCGCGGCGACGACCTCCGCGTCGATGCGCGTGAACAGCTCGTCGCGGCAGTGGAAGCACCGGTCCGGCCCGTTCGCCCGGTAGCCGTCGCGCTCGTCCTCGCGGGTGGCCACCTCGACCACCGGGACGCCGATGTGCCGGGCCACGTCGTGCGCGGCGGTGCGCTCGTCGGCCGCGAGGCTCGCCGAGACCCCGAGGATCGCGACCACCCGGTCCCGGCCGAGCGCCCGGGCCGCCAGCGCGAGCAGGACCGAGGAGTCGACCCCGCCGGAGAACGCCACGCCGAGGCGGCCCACGCCGGCGAGCATCTCCCCCACCACTGTCGCGACCCGATCCGCGTATTCGTCAGCCTTCAGTCCGGTCGTGGGTGGCGGCGGGGTGGTCGGATGGGCGTCGGTCATGGATGTCTCCCGAGGGTGTGCTGGCACTAGCATGACCTCATGGGACGGCGTCCCACCATCTACGACGTCGCGCGCGAGGCCGGCGTGGCGGCGTCCACCGTGTCCCGGGCCTATGCCCGCCCCGGCCGGGTCAACACCGGCACGGCCCGCCGGATCTTCGACGCGGCCGAACGGCTCGGCTACCGCTCCGACCGCCTCGACGGCCGGCACCCCGGCGGCCGCTCCCCGAGCCAGGCGATCGCGCTGGTCATCGCGGACGTCACCAACCCGTTCTACGGCGAGATCATCAAGGGCGCGTACGAGGCCGCCCGCCGGGCCGGCTACCAGCTCGTCCTCTCGCACACCAACGAGTCGCCGGAGGAGGAGCGCCGCACGATCGAGCGCGAGCTGGCCCACGTGGACGGGGTGGTGATCGCGAGCTCCCGGATGAGCGACTCGGCGCTGCGGACGATGGCCAAGCAGCGGCCGGTCGTGCTGCTCAACCGGATCCTGCCGGAGGCCAGCTGCCTGGTCAACGACAACGCGCGCGGGATCCGGCGGGCCACCGAGCACCTCGGCGCCCTCGGCCACGTGCGGATCCTCTACGTGGCGGGCCCCGAGAACAGCTGGTCCGACGGTACGCGCTGGCGGGCGCTGCGCGAGGCCGCGGCGGAGCTCGACCTGGACGTACGCCGCATCGGCCCGTACGAGCCCACCGTGCTGGCCGGGCTGGGCGCCGCCCGCCGGGTCGCGCGCGCCGACGCCACGGCGGTACTGGCGTACAACGATGCGCTGGCCATCGGCGTGATGAAGGGGCTGCGCAAGCTGGGCGTGGCCGTGCCGGAGGAGTTCAGCGTGGTGGGCTTCGACAACATCCTGCTGGACGAGCTGGTCGAGCCCGCGCTGACCACGGTCGCGGCGCCGCTGTACCGGATGGGGCTGACCGGGGTGCACACCTGCATCGCCCTGGCCCAGGGCGCACCGATGACCAGTACGCCGCTGGTGCTGCCGGTCCGGCTCGTCGTCCGCAGGTCCACCGCCCGGTGCCGGGCGGCGGCCTGACGCACCGGTCACAGCGTCGCCCGGGCCCACTCGTACGAGAGCCGGTGCGACTCCCGCTTGGTCGCCACGCTGGGCTCGTCCACCTCGATCATGAAATCGCCGTCGTAGCCGGCCGGGATCGCCGCGAGCACCGCGCCGAAGTCGATGACGCCCCGGCCGGGCTCGGCCCACAGCCGCTTGGTGCGCTGCACCTCGTGGTAGCTCAGGCCCGCGCGGCTCTCCGGCGCCAGGTAGTCGGCGTAGCAGTCCTTGAGGTGGATGCCCCCCAGGCGGCCGGCGTAGCGCCGGATGAACCCGGCCGGCTCGATCCCGGCCCAGCGCAGGTGCCCGGTGTCCGGGCCGAACCCGATGACGTCCGGGCCGAGGTCGTCGAGGAGCCGGACGATCTCCGCCTCGGTCTCGAACACCCCGCCGACGTGCGAGTGGTGCAGCGGCCGCAGGCCCTCGGCGGCCAGCACCCGGCACACCGTGCCGCAGGCATCGATCGCGCGGGTCAACCGGCCTTCGTCGTAGCCGGCTCCGACGGCCGGTTGCGCCATCCGGGCGGGCAGGGACATCGAGGAGATCATCGTACGGTCGAGCCCGAGCGCGGTCTGCTCCCCGGCGAACCGCTTCGCCCGCTCCACCTCCTGTCCCAGGTCGACGGTCTCGTCGAACGGCGAGCTGAACAGGCTCAGCGCGGGTGCGAGGCCGTACCCGGCGATCCAGGCGGCGTACTCCGCGGCGGTCATGCCCTCGGGCACGTCGGCCTTGACCGCGGTGAAGCCGATCTCCTGGAAGTCGCGGAACGCCTCCTCGAACACCTCCTTCGTCTTGCCGGCGGTGCTCCAGTACGGGATCGGATTGGCCGCTATGCGGTTCATGAGAGCCGCACCGGACGGCCGGTACGCGCGGACTCGTACGCGCCGGTGATCACCGCGATGGACCGGCGATTCGTCTCCAGGTCCACCCGGATCTCCTCGGTGCCGTCCAGGGCCGCCAGGAAGTTGAGGTACTGCAGCCGGTGCGCGTCCGACAGCGTGCCGGGATTGGCGCCCGCGGTGGGTACCGCGCCGGCGGCCTCCCGGCTGTCGCCGAGGAACACCAGCTGGTCGTCGTCGATGACCGCCGAGCCGCGGTCGCCGTGCACCTGTAGGCGGGCGCTGAGCCCCGGGTACGCCGACGTGGTCGCGTGCAGCACGCCCAGCGCCCCGCTCTCGAAGCGCACCACGCCGGCCGCGACGTCCTCCACCTCGATCCGCTCGTGCGCCAGCGTTCCCGTGTACGCGAACACCTCGACGGGCCGGCCCAGCGCGGCGATCAACAGGTCCACCGTGTGCACGCCCTGGTTCATGAGCGCGCCGCCTCCGTCCAGCTCCCAGGTGCCGCGCCAGTCGCCGGAGTCGTAGTAGTCCTGCGTACGCCACCAGTCGATGGACGCGATGCCGGAGGTGACCCGGCCCAGCTCGCCACGGGCGATGGCGGTCAGCGTGGCCTCCGTGGACGGGTCGAACCGGTGCTGCGAGACCACCGTGACGAGCGTGCCCGCCCGCTGTCGCGCCGCGATGATCTCGTCGGTGCGCGCGACCGTGATCTCGGCGGGCTTCTCCACGATGACGTGCTTGCCGGCGTCGAGGGCCTCGATCGCCACCTCACCGTGCCGGCCGGTCGGCGTGCAGACCACCACCACGTCGACGTCCTCGGCGGCCAGGGCCTCGGTCAGCGACCCGTACGGGCGCCCGCCCCGCTCGGCGGCGAGCTGCTCGGCCCGGTCCTTCTCCACATCGGCGACGGCGACCAGCTCCAGCCGGTCGGCGAGCTGGCTCATCACCAGCCCGTGGTGTCGGCCGATCACTCCGGCTCCCACCAGGGCGAATGTCGGTGTGCTCACGCGTACTCGATCCCCTCGGTGCGCAGAAGGTCGGTGAAGGCCCGCCAGGCCCGCCGGAACTGCTCCGGCCCCGAGAAACCGCCGGTGGCGTGCCCGGCGGCCAGGTGCGGTTCGAGGGAGAAGAACCCGTCGAACCCGTCGTGGTGCAGCGCGCGCATCGTCTCGGCGAGCTCGCCGTCGCCCTCGCCGGCGGGCACGACCGTGCCGTCCGCGGCCCGCGCGTCCTTGATCTGCACGTATGCGAGGTGCGGCCGCAGGATCTCGTAGCCCTCGGCGTACGGCCGGACGCCGACCTGGACGAAGTTCGCCGCGTCCCACGCCAGCCGCAGGTGCGGCGAGCCCACCGATCGCACGATGTCGAGGCAGCGGGCCGGCACGTCGCCGTAGATCTCCTTCTCGTTCTCGTGCAGCAGGACCAGATCGGCCTCCTCGGCGACCCGGGCCAGCTCCCGCATCCGGTCGATCACCTCGTCGCGGTGCGCGGCCGGGTCGGTGCCGGGCCGCAGGAAGAACGAGAAGATCCGCACGTACGGGGCGTCGAAGAAGTGCGCGACCTCGGCGGCGTGCCGCATCCGCGCCAGGTGCGGCCCGAAGTCGTCGTCGATGAAGATCTTCCCGATCGGTGAGCCGATGCTGGACACCTCGAGGTCGTGCCCGGCCAGCGTGGCCTTCATCGTGTCGAGCCGCTCGCTGTCCAGGTCGAGGATGTTGACGTCCCACGCGCTGCGCAGCTCTACGTAGCGCAGGCCGAGACCGGCGGCCACCCGGCACTGCTCGGTGAAGTCGGGCGAGATCTCGTCCACGAAGCCGGAGAGAGTCCACATGTCAGCGTCCTTCCGCCAGGTCGTACACCTGCTGGATCAGCCGCAGGGACCGGGCGCCCTCGTGCGGTGAGATCCAGAACGGGTCGGGGCCGGGCAGCGCCCGGTAGAAATCGGCGATGAGCAGCTCGTGCGAGGCACCCCAGTAACCGCGTCCCCCGGGCCCGGCCGCCGGTTCGGCGACCGTCTCGACGCGGCCGTCCGCATGGTGGACGGTCAGGTCGCCGCGGATGAGCAGCACCGCCCGGGCGGTCACGATCTCGATGGTGACCGGTGAGTCGGCGGCGTTGGCCACGGTCGCGAGCACCACGCTGCGCGCGCCGCCGGCATGGTCCAGGATCATGCTCGCGGTGTCCTCCACGTCGATGTCGTCGTGGGCGTACCGGCCGGTGTGGCCGCGGACCCGGACGACGTCGCCGAGCAGCCACTGCATCAGGTCCAGCGTGTGGATCGCCTGGTTGATGAGAACTCCCCCGCCGCTGCGGGCCCGGATGCCGCGCCACGGCCGGGCCCGGTAGTACGCCGGGTCGCGGTGCCACAGCACGGTCGCCGAGCCACCCCGGACCGCGCCGAGCTCGCCGGAGGCCAGCAGCTCGCGGACCGCCCGGCTGGTGGCGTTGTAGCGGTTCTGCAGGCAGATGCCGGCCTTGACGCCCGGGTTCCGGTGGGCCGCGGCGATGAGCCGGTCTGCCTCGGCGACCGTGTGCGCGACCGGCTTCTCCACCAGCACGGCGACGCCCGCGTCGAGGCAGTCGATCGCCACCGGCGTGTGCCGGTCGTGCGGGGTGCACACGTGCACGACGTCCGGGCGTACGGCCGCCAGCAGCTCCCGGTGGTCGTGGAACGCCGGGACGCCGTACCGCTCGGCGGCCTCGGCGGCCCGGCCCGGATCGGTGTCGCAGACGCCGACGAGCTCGGCGCCGTCGAGCTTGGCGACGGCCTGCAGGTGCACGACGGACACGTCGCCGCACCCGACGACCGCGGCCCGGGTCACTTGACGCCGCCCGCGGTGAGGCCGCCGACCAGGTAGCGCTGGAACACCAGGTAGAGCAGCACCACCGGGGCCGCGGAGATCAGTGCGGCGGCCATCACCTGCGAGTACACCGGCAGCGCCCCGCCCTCCTGGGTGGCACCGAACGCGGACAGTGCCACCGCCGCCGTGTGCGTCTCGGGCCGGGTCAGCACCGAGGCGAACAACACGTCGTTCCAGCCCAGCAGGAACGCGAAGATGCCGGAGACGACGATCGCCGGAAGGCTCAGCGGGACGATGATGCGGAACAGGATGCGCAGCGTGGAGGCGCCGTCCATCCGGCCGGCCTCCTCCAGCTCGCGCGGCAGGCCGCGCAGGTAGGTGACCATCACCCAGGTGGAGAACGGCAACGCGAAGGTCAGGTACGCGAGGAACAGCCCCCACCGCGTGCCGACCACCGTGACACCGAGGTAGTTCCCGGCCGAGGAGAACAGCACGAACACCGGCAGCAGCATCAGCGTGCCGGGGACGCTCTGCAGCCCGACCAGCCCGCGCAGGATCGTGAGCCGCCCGAGGAACGTGTAGCGGACCAGCACGTACGCGGTCATCGTCCCGAGCAGCGCCGAGGCGACCGCCACGAGCGCACACACCACGATGCTGTTGAGCAGGCCGGTCGCCAGGTCGGCGGTGGTCCAGATGCGGCTGTAGCTGTCGAGCGAGAACGCGCCGGGCCAGAACTCGCCGGAGGCCACGCCGAGGTCGGTGTTCAGCGAGGCCAGCACGATGTAGAGGGTCGGCACCAGCACCATCGCGCAGAGGCTCACGGTGACGCCGGCCAGCAGCGGGCGGGGCAGCAGCCGGTGGGCTTCGCCGGACGCGGTCATGTCCGGTCTCCGTCCTCGTGCACGTCCAGCCGGAGCGCACGCAGATAGGCGAACAGGGGGATGGCGACGAGCAGCAGCGACACGATCGCCATCGCCGCGCTGAGCCCGAAGCGCAGGCCCTGGAAGCTGGTCACGTAAACGATCATCGGCATCACGTTGACGTCGTCCGGGGCGGGCGCCCCGAACAGCACGTACGGCAGGGTGAAGTTGTTGATGTGGTTGAGCGTGGCGAGCAGGCACGCCAGCAGTACCGGCCCGCGCAGGTACGGCAGCACCACCCGGGTCAGCTTGGGCCACCAGTCGGCGCCGTCGATCGCGGAGGCCTCGTACACCTCGTGGTCGACGCTCTGCAGCCCGGCCAGCGCCATCAGGTAGATGAACGGCCAGGCCGCCCAGATCTCCACCAGCACCAGCGTCCAGTACGACTTCGGCCCGCTCAGCCACAGCCCGCCGGCCACGCCCGCCTTCGCCAGCACGGTGTTGACGATGCCGTCGGGCTGCAGCATGGTGCGCCACACTGTGGCCACGACGAACGACGGCAGCACGTACGGGATCAGGAACACCGCGCGGACCAGCGCACGGCCCCGGTAGGCGTTCTGGGTGGCGACGGCAGCGGCGATGCCGAACGGCACGGTGGCGGCGGTGGCGATCACCGCGAACGAGACGCTGATCCAGATCGAGTGCGGCAGCCCGGAGCCGAACGCCTCGGTGAAGTTGCTCAGCCCGATGAACGGCGCGTCCAGCCACCGCCGCAGCGTGTACTGGTCGAGGTCGATGAGCGAGATGTAGAGGGCGAGCAGCAGCGGGATCACGATGATCAGCGTCATCAGCACCCCGCCGGGAGCCAGCAGCCACAGCGGGCGCTGGCGTGCGCTCACGCCGCGGCGGCGCCGCCCGGTTGCCGTGCTGTCGTCGGTCATGTCCCGGCTTCCTACTTCGCCCGGTCCAGCGCCGACTGCGCGGCCTTCTGCGCGTCCGCGAGCCGGCCGTCCAGCTGCGCGTCGCCGACCGAGCCCTTCGCCAGGTCGGGGATCGACTGCACCACCACGTTGGTCATGGCGAGCTGGATGTCCGCCCACGCGCCGGTGAACGGGGTCGCCACCGACTTCTGCGCGGCCTGGGCCACCGGTACGAGCTTCTGATCGGACTGCAGGCTCGTCAGCGCCGCGGCGTTGGCGGGCAGGCTGCCGACCGCCTTGTAGTAGTCGAGCTGGGCGTCCTGCTCGGTGATCAGCTTGACGAACTGGAATGCCAGGTCCTGGTTCTTGGAGTAGTCGGCGACCAGCAGGTTGTCGCCGGAGAGGATGCTCGCGGCCTCCACGCCGTTCGCCGGCCGGGCGGTGGCGCCGGGCGGCACGGTGGGCAGCAGCGCGAACGACCACTTGCCCTTGACCTTCCCGCCGTCGAGCGCCTTGGCGGCCGTCGTGGAGGTCAGCGCCATGTAGCCCGTCTTGCCCTCGGCGAAGGCCGCGATGGCCTGCGCGTTGGTCCAGCCGATCGCCGCGGGGTCCACCACCTTGTCGGTGGTCAGCCACCCGAAGTACGTCTGGTACGCCTGCTTGACGACCGGGTCCTGAATCCGGGCCGTCCTGCCGTCCACGAGCGGGTTGCCCGCCTGCACCGACATGCCCCAGACGAATTTCCACGGGTCGAAGTTGTCCTTGTACGCGACCGCGAGGCCGTGCTGGTCGCCCTTGGTCAGCTGCTTGGCGTGCTGGCGCAACTCGTCCCAGGTGGTCGCGGGCTTGCTGATGCCGGCCGCCTTGAGCAGCTCGGTGTTGTACACCATGACGAACGGGCGGCTCACGAACGGGATGCCGACCTGGTTCTGCTCGTCGGGCCCGGAGATGCCCAGTGTCGCCGGTACGAACCGGTCCCTGCCGCCGGCCTTCTGCCACCGCTCGTCGTCGAGCTTCACGAACGCGCCGGTGGAGTACGCCGTCGGGGTGAGGGTGGTGCCGACCGCGTACACGTCGGGACCGGTGCCGGAGACGACCGAGGTCTGGATCTTCGTGAGCTCGTCGTTCGCGGTGGCGAACTCCTCGAACTTGACGCTCGCCCCGGTCTGGGCCTTGAACTTGTCGCTGATCGACGCCTGCCAGGCCCGGAACTCCTGCGGGTACTGCGTGTTGGCGCCGATCAGCACGTTGAGGGTCTTGCCGCCGCCACCGCCGCCCTCGTCGCCGTCACCGCAGGCGGCGAGCCCGGCGGTCAGCGTCAAAGCTCCGGCGAGCGCCACGACCGCGCGCATCCTTCTCCGACTCATCGTCTTCTCCCTCGGTGTGGCCCCGCAGTGCCCGGCGTTACGAGCAGGCTTCGCCTCCGCCGCCGGCCAAATCAACGAGTTGCCACTTGTTGCCTTCCGTGCGGGGCAACAAGTGGCAACCGCTTGCCGGGCACCGGCCCGTACCGGACGCTGGAGCTCATGGCCTCCCTGACGGTGCACCCCGACCGGTTGCTGCCCGCCGAACCCGGCGTGCGCGACATCGCCCGCCGGCTGTACGGCGCGGTGCGGGACCTGCCGATCATCTCGCCGCACGGGCACGTCGATCCCCGCCTGCTGCTGGACGACCGCCCGTTCGCCGACCCCGCCTCCCTGCTGATCCAGCCCGACCACTACGTGACCCGCCTGCTGCACGCCGGCGGCGTCGGCCTGGACGTGCTCGGCGTGGGCGAGGGGCCGCTGAGCGAGGACCGGTCCCGGGCGGCCTGGCGGGCCCTGTGCGCCCACTGGCACCTGCTGCGCGGCACCCCGGTGCGGTACTGGTTCGACAGCGAGCTCGCCGACATCTTCGGCGTCACCGAGCGGCCGGACGCCGACAACGCCGACCGGCTGTACGACCGGATCGCCGAGCAGCTGCAGCAGCCGAGCCACCGGCCGCGCGCCCTGCTGCGCCGCTTCGGGATCGAGTTCATGGCCACCACCGACGACCCGGCCGACGACCTGTCCGCCCACGAGGCGCTGCGCGCGGACCCGGACGTGGGAACGACCGTGGCGCCGACGTTCCGGCCCGACCGCTACCTCGAGCCCGGCCGGCCGGACTGGCCCGGGCTCGTCAAGGGCCTCGGCGGCGACACCGGCGACTACGAGGGCTATATCGCCGCGCTGGAGGAGCGCCGGCGGTACTTCATCGCCCACGGCGCGGTCTCCACCGACCACGGCCACCTCGACGCGGGCACCGAACCCCTCGAACGCCACGACGCCGAGCGCATCTACCGGGCCGCGCTGGCCGGGCAGGCCACCGCCGCGGAGGCGACCGCGTTCCGGCGGCACATGATCTTCGAGATGGCCCGGATGGCATGCGACGACGGGCTCGTGATGACCCTGCACCCGGGCGTGCACCGCAACCACCACCCGCCCACCGGGCACCGGTACGGCCCGGACACCGGCCACGACATCCCGGTGGCGGTCGAGTACACCCGGGCCCTGCAGCCGCTGCTGGAGCGCTTCGGCACCCACCCCGGCTTCCACCTCGTGCTGTTCACCGTCGACCCGGACGTGCTCAGCCGGGAGATCGCGCCGCTGGCCGGCTTCTACCCCGCCGTGTACGCCGGCGCGCCCTGGTGGTTCCTCGACAACCCCTCGGAGATCCGCCGCTTCCAGCAGGGCGTCACCGAGACCGCAGGGTTCAGCCGCCTGTCCGGGTTCATCGACGACACCCGCGCCTTCTGCTCGATCCCGGCGCGCCACGACATGTCCCGCCGCCTCGACGCCGGCTTCCTCGCCGACCTCGTGGCCGCGCACCGCCTCGACGAGGACGAGGCCCTGGACACGATCACCACCCTGGTCGTCGACCAGCCGCGGGCGGTGTTCAAGCTGTGAGGCCCGTACGGATCGTCCACCTCGGACTCGGCGGCTTCTTCCGCGCCCACCAGGCCTGGTACACCGGCGCCGCGCCGGACGCCGAGGAGTGGGGCATCGCCGCCTTCACCGGCCGCTCCCGCGAACTCGCCGACCAGCTCAACACGCAGGACGGGCGGTACACGCTCATCGTGCGGGGCCCGGAGCACGACGAGATGGCGGTGCAGCGGGCCGTCGTCGCGGCCCACCCCGGCACCGACCTCACCGCCTGGCTCGACTACCTGGCCCGTC
Organism: Nucisporomicrobium flavum; assembly: GCF_016464385.1. Classification (GTDB taxonomy): domain Bacteria; phylum Actinomycetota; class Actinomycetes; order Mycobacteriales; family Micromonosporaceae; genus Actinoplanes; species Actinoplanes flavus_A. Next base: position 23,789 of record NZ_JADMLH010000007.1, read on the forward strand.
CGCAGGTCGCCGTCGTCACGCTGACCGTCACGGAGGCGGCGTACCGGCGCAACCCCGACGGCGGGATCGACCTGGACCACCCGGACGTCCGCGCCGACCTGGCGGCTCTCCGGGAGGGCGGCGGCCTGCGCACGGTCCCCGGCCGCCTGGTCGCCGGCCTCGCCACCCGGCGGGCCGCCGGCGCCGGACCGCTCGCCGTGGTCTCGTGCGACAACCTGCCCGGCAACGGCGAGGTCACCCGGCGGGTCGTCGCCGGCCTGGCCGCGGAGGCGGACCCGGAGCTGGCCGGTTGGATCGCCGACCACGTGTCGTTCGTGACCACCATGGTGGACCGGATCACCCCGCGCACCACCGCCGACGACGTCCGGGCCGTCGCCGAACGGACCGGCTGGGCGGACGCCGCCCCGGTCGTCACCGAGCCGTTCACCGAATGGGTGCTCAGCGGCGAGTTCCCGGCCGGCCGGCCCGCTTGGGACGGCGCCGGCGCGCGCTTCGTCGACGACGTCCACCCGCACGAGACGCGCAAGCTGCTGCTGCTCAACGGCGGGCACAGCCTGCTGGCGTACGCGGGGAGCGCCCGCGGCCACGAGACCATCGCCGAGGCGGTCGCGGACCCGGTCTGCCGCGGCTGGCTGGAGCAGTGGTGGGACGAGGCGTCGCACCAGGTGCCGCTGCCGGCCGCCGAGGTGGACGCGTACCGGGAGGCCCTTCTGGACCGGTTCGCCAACCCGCGGATCCGGCACACCCTCGCGCAGATCGCGGCGGACGGCTCGCAGAAGCTGCCGATCCGGGTGCTCCCGGTGCTGCGCGCGGAACGGGCCGCCGGGCGCATGCCCGCAGGGGCCGTCCGCATCCTGGCCGCATGGATCGCCCACCTGCGCGGCGCCGGCGCCCCGGTCAAGGACGCGGGCGCGGGACCGTACACCGAACGCGCCGGGTCGGTGCGCGACGTGGTCGCGCTGCTCGCCCCGGACCTGGCCGACGACGAGGCCCTCATCGCCGCGACCGGCCGCGAGCTCTAGGGTCCAGCCAGGCACGGCCGCACGGCCCCGTCGAGCAGGCCGGGTCCCGTGCAGCGCCGCCAGACCTTCGCCGGGTCCTGGCGCAGGAGTCCTCCTTGTTGATCGTAAGTCTGGGCCGTGAGGTCGAAGACGAATGCCTGCCGGTACCGCTGCCACGGTGCGGGACTGTCGTCGACGCCGGCCGGCCCGGTCCGGTGGTGCCGCCCATCGGCCCAGCCGGAGGTACGGAAGTGCCGCCCGTCGGCACGGGTGACCACCGTCCTGGTGAGCTCGCCGTCGGCCACGACGTCGAGGACGAGGTCCCACACCACGGCGCTCTCCAGCGCCTCGGCCCGTACGTCCAGAGTCTCCGACTCGTTCGGGCCGAGATTGAGGTGATGATCGGCGAAATAACCGGCGGCGGGTTGCGCCTGATCGAGCCGGAGGTCGACCCGCACGGTGTCGTCCGCGCCCTGCGGGGGGACGTACACCACCGTCGTCGCCGGTATCGACCGGCGCTCGATGACGTGGGCCCGCAACGCGACCACCTCCACCGGGCGGTTGTGGGCCGCCAGCACCACGCGGACCTCGGTCGCCGCCACGTTGTAGCCGCCCTCCCGGGTCGCCCAGGCGTCCAGGCGCTCGGTGTCCACACTGTTCGTGCTCCGCGCCTGCTCCGGCGACCCGTACGCGTGGTACAGCGACGCCGCGGCGCCGGCGGGCAGGGCATGATCGAAGACCCACTGGTCACCGGGCGGGAACGAGACCTGCGCCGCGCCGGCGGCCGACCGTGGCGCCCGGGTCGGGAGCACGTCGGCCGATGGGGACGCCGACACCCGCGCGGACGGCGAAGGCGACCGGTGACGGGTGAACGCGGGAGACGGTTCCGGCCGAGGCACCGACACCGTGGTGACGGTGAGCGCGTCAGTGGCGCGGTCCGAGACCACGGTCCACAGCCCGGTCCCGGCCGCGGTGAGGAAAGCCACGGCAACATACGTCGTCGCGCGTTTGTACCAAGCTTCCGCCGAGGTCGCCGGTGTGCCGCCGGCGGAAAACCGGATCCGCCTGGGATGCGTCTAGCTACCCGTAGGGGACGCCTCAGGAGGATGCCATGGGAAAACCCGATAGCCGCAGTGGTGGCCCGGCGACAAAGCTGAGCACATGCTGAACGCCGCGAACGCCTTCGTCCACTGGCTGACCACCCTGAACGAGACCGCCGTTCTGCTGTTCACGTTCCTGTCCAGCGCCGTCGAGATGACGTTCCTGCTGGGTCTGCTCATCCCCGGCGAGTCGGTGGTCATGCTGGCCGGCGCGCTGCCCGGCGGCCCGGCCGGCTTCGCCCTGGTGGTCACGGTCGGCACGGCGGGCGCCCTGAGCGGTCAGATCCTCGGGTACGCGGTGGGCCGCGCGTTCGGCCCGCGGCTGCGGGGAACCCGGCTGGGCCGCCGCATCGGCGCCGAGCGGTTCGACCGGGCGGAGACGTACCTGAGCACCCACGGCGGTCCGGCGCTGGCCGCCGTACGGTTCGTCGCCGTGATCCACGCCGTGGTGCCGATCGTCGCCGGCACGGTACGGATGCCGTTCCGCCGGTTCCTGGGCTGGTCGGCCCTGGGCACGACGGTGTGGGTCGGCGCGTTCGCCGGCGTCGGCGCGGCCACCGCGGGCGCGGGCTCCTCCGGCGGGGTCGCGCTGCTGCTGACCGCGGTCGGGGCGACCTGCCTGGGCGCGGTCCCCTTCGCCGCCAAGCTGGCGCGGCGCGCGTTCACGGGCCGCCGGCCGGTCACTGTTCCCCGGGTGCACGCGCCGCGCCGCCCGGCGGTCCTCGCCCAGCACTGACCGGACCTCCCTGGGGGAAAACCCCCAGGCGAAGACTGCCGTCAGCCGGATCCCCGCCGCCCCGCCGCGTGCATAGCGTCATCTTCCGTCAGCACAACGACGGAAGGAGTACGGGTGATCGAGGCCCGGAATCTCACGAGACGGTACGGACGCACGGTCGCGGTCGACGCGCTCAGCTTCGAGGTTCGGCCCGGCAGCGTCACCGGCTTCCTCGGCCCCAACGGGTCGGGCAAGTCCACCACGATGCGGCTGATCCTCGGGCTGGACCGGCCCCACGCCGGCGAGGCGCGGATCGGCGGCCGCCGCTACCGGGAGCTGCGCTGGCCGTTGCGCGAGGTCGGCGCGCTGCTCGAGGCTAAAGCGTTCCACCCGGGCCGCAGCGCCCGCAGTCACCTGGCCGCGCTGGCCACCGCCAACGCGATCCCGCGGGCCCGGGTCGACGAGGTGCTCGAGCAGGTCGGCCTGGCCGGCGCGGCGGGGCGCCGGGCCGGCACGTTCTCCCTCGGCATGGGGCAGCGCCTCGGCGTCGCCGCCGCGCTGCTCGGCGACCCGGCCGTGCTGCTGCTCGACGAGCCGGTCAACGGGCTGGATCCCGAAGGGGTCCGCTGGATCCGCGAGCTGCTGCGGTCCCTCGCCGCGCAGGGCCGTACGGTGTTCGTGTCCAGCCACCTGATCGCCGAGATGGCACTGACCGCCGAGCGGCTGGTGGTGATCGGCCGGGGGCGGCTGCTCGCGGACACGACGGTCGCCGAGCTGTCGGCCGGGTCGGGGTCGCTGGAGGACGCGTTCTTCCGGCTCACCGGCGCGACGGCCGACTACCGGGCGAACCCGGCGGCGGAGGCGGCGTCATGACCGCGCCGAGCGGCCGGTACGGCCTCGCCCAGGCGGTCCGGATGGAGTGGATCAAGCTGCGGAGTCTGCGCTCGACCTGGTGGACGCTGCTCGTCACGGCCGCCGGGACCGTCGGCATCGGCGTCGCCGTGGGCCTGAACACGCGCGACGCGTCCGGGGACGTGACCAACAACGCGCTCGCCGGGGTCGTACCCGGCCTGCTGCTGACGGGGGTGCTCGGCGTGCTGAGCATGACCGGCGAGTACAGCTCGGGGACGATCCGGGCCACGCTGGCCGCCATCCCGCGCCGTCCGCTGGTCCTCCTCGCGAAGGCCGTGGTGTTCGGTTTCGTGACGCTGCTCGTCGGGGAGGCCGCGTCGTTCACCGCGTTCCTCGCCGTACGGGCCACGCTGCGCCACGGCGTCGCGGCGCCCGCACTGGGTGATCCCGGGGTGCTCCGGGCGGTCGCGGTGACGGGAGCGGGCTTCTGCCTGATCGGGCTGCTCGGTCTGGGCCTGGGCGCCATCGTCCGGCACAGTGCCGCCGCCGTCGGCGTGCTGGTCGCCGGGGTGTACGTGGGCGCGCAGGCCTTCGGCATCCTCGCGCACGGCGTGGCGGCGTACATGCCGATCCTGATCGTGGAGAACTCGCTGAGCACGACCCGGCCGGTGACCTGTGGCACCGGTGCGGCGTCCTGTCCGGACTTCCTGTCCGCTGGGGCCGGCCTCGGCGTCCTCGCCCTGTACGCCGCGCTCGCCCTGGTGGCCGGCGGATGGTTGCTGGCCCGGCGGGACGCGTGAGGAGCACAGCGGAGGGAGGAGGATGGCCGGATGAGCATTGCGGTGATCACGCCGGCGGTGGCGATCTCGGCGCCGTTCACCCGCCGGCAGGGACGCGAGCTGCTGTTCTGCCTGGCCGGGCTGCCCTTCGCCGTGCTCAGCCCGGTGGTGCTCGTGGTCGGTGCCGTGGACCTGAGCTGGTACGCGACCCGTGGCGGGCGCGGCAGCGTCTCCCCCGCCGACGTGGCGGTCGCCGTGGCCGGCGTGGGACTGCTCGCCGTGCTCCTGGTGTCCACCGGGGCTGCGCGGCGGCTGGGGTCGCTGCAGCGCGGGATCGCCACCCGGCTGCTCGGCGTACGGATCCCGGGCCCGCGCGACGGTGGCGGGTGGCGCGTGATGGCGTACCAACTGGTCAAGCTGCCGATCGGGCTGCTCGAGGCGTACGCCGTGTTCTTCTGGGTCGGCGGGCTGGTCAACCTCAGCTACCCGCTGGTGTGGGGCGGGTTCCGCAACCATCCGCCGGGTGCCGAGCTGAGCCCGCTGCCGGTGTACACGCCGTTCGGGTTGTTCGGCGAGGGCACGTTCCGCGTCGCGACCCTGCCCGGCACCTTCGCGGCGGCCGCGGCGGGCGCGGCGATGCTGCTGGCGGCCCCGTGGGTCACCCGGGCGGTCACGGCGGCCGACGTCCGGCTGATCCGGGGGCTGCTCGGCCCCGGCCGGCTGGCCCAGCGGGTGCACGACCTGGAGCTGAGCCGGGCGCTGGCGGTGGACGACTCCGCCGCGCGGCTGCGGCGGCTCGAACGCGACCTGCACGACGGCGCCCAGATCCACCTGGCCACCCTCGCCCTGCACCTCGGCATGGCCCGGGAGAAGCTCGGCGACCGCGGCGAGGTGCCGGACGCCGCGGCCGCCCGCGAGCTGGTCGATGCCGCATTGCGGGGCGCCAAGGACGCGCTGGCGGAGTTGCGCAACCTGGCCCGCGGCATCCACCCGCCGGTGCTCGACAACGGGCTGGCTGACGCGCTCGCCTCGCTGGCCGCCGACCGCGCGATCCCGGTCGAGCTGGACGTCAGCATCCCGGTCCGGCCCACCCCCGCGATCGAGAGCATCGCGTACTTCTGCGCCGCCGAGCTGATGGCCAACGCGGCCAAGCACAGCTCCGCCGGCAGGCTGGCCGTACGGGCCGCGGGGCGGCGGGACGTGCTGCTGCTCAGCGTCGCCGACGACGGTACGGGCGGCGCCGACCCGGCCCGCGGCACCGGCCTGTCCGGGCTCGCGCAGCGGGTGGCCGTGGTGGACGGCCGGCTCACGATCGACAGCCCGCCCGGCGGCCCGACGAGGATCGCGGTCGAGCTGCCGCTGCGCGCATGACGCTACGGGTGGTGATCGCCGAGGACGCGGCACTGTTCCGCGCGGGGCTCACCCGGCTGATCGAGGACCACGGCCACCGGGTGTGTGCCGCGGTCGGCGACGGAGACGCCCTGCTGGCCGCGGTCGCCGAGCACCGGCCCGACGTCGTGGTGGCCGACATCCGGATGCCGCCGACGCACACCGACGAGGGGCTGCGCGCGGCGCTGGAGATCCGCCGCCGCTGCCCGGGCACCGGCGTGCTGATGCTGTCGCAGTACATCGAGACCAGGTACACGGTCCGGCTGCTGGAGGGCAACGCGGCGGGCGCCGGATACCTGCTGAAGGAACGGGTCGCCGACGTGGCCGAGTTTCTCGGCGCGCTGCAGCGGGTCGCCGCGGGTGGCACGGCACTCGACCCCGAGGTCGTCGGCCACCTCCTGCGCGCCGGGCGCCGCGCCGACAGCCTGGCGGCGCTCACCGCACGCGAACGCGAGGTGCTCACGCTGATGGCGGAGGGCCGGTCGAACGCCGGCATCGCCGACGCGCTCGTGGTGACCGGCGGCACGGTGGAGAAGCACGTGGCGAGCATCTTCGACAAGTTGGGGCTGCCCCCGGACGAGGGCGACAACCGCCGCGTCCTCGCGGTCCTGCGCCACCTCGGTGGCCGGGTCACCTGAGCGGCGCCTCGCGCGCACCGTCGCACGTGGTGTGCGAACGGGGAGGTCCCGGGCCGAGCAGACTCGGCCGGATTGCAGCGCCTTCCCCGTCGTAGACGAAAGGTCACGGTCGGCATGAACGGCCCGTACCTCGTGGTGGACAGTCCCCGGATCAGCTGCGTCACCGAGCCGGCCCAGGTGGTGACGCAGGTGGTGGTGCGCGGGCGCTGGGACGACCGGCTCCGCCAGGAGACGGCGCGGGTGATGCGGGCCTGCGTGGCGGAAGCCCCAGCGCTGCTGCTGATCGATCTGGTGGGCCTGACGGACCCGGCCGGGGATTCGGCGTCCACGTGGCGGACGGTGGCACAGTACGCCGCGGAGGCCGGTCCGCCGATTAGCGTGGTGGTCTGTGCGGCGGGCCCGGCGGTGCGGCAGCGGATGTCCGGCCTGAGCGGAGAGCACGCGGTGGAGCTGGCCGACACCGTCGACGCGGCGCTGGCCGCCCGGCCGGCTCTGGACGGCGGGGTGCACCCCCAGCACATGGGTCTGCCGGCGCATCCCGGCGCGAGCGCGCTGGCACGCACGATGGTCACTGACGCCTGCCAGGCCTTCCGGGTGGCGCATCTGGTGCACCCGGCCCGCCTGATCGTGTCCGAGCTGGTCGCCAACGCGGTGCAACACACCGGCACGGACATGGACGTACGGGTCTCGTTGCGCGGCGCGCTGCTGCACCTGGCCGTCCAGGACCGCAGCCGCCACCTCCCGCAGATGCTCGACATCGATCCCCGCGACCGCGAACCGCTGCAGGCGCAGGGGTGGGGGCTCAGGATGGTGGCCGCCACGGCCGCCGCGTGGGGTGCTGTGCCGTGCCTGGACGGCAAAGTGGTGTGGGCGACCCTGGGCACCGCGGCGGCGGTGGCGTCATGACGTCGTTCACCGACGACGGGAGCCGGCTGCACGCCGCGGTGCACTGCGACGGTGACCACACGGTGGTCACCCTCACCGGTGAACTCGACCGGGTCAGCGGGCCGCCCCTCGTGCGGTTGCTCGACCTCGCCCTGGACGGCAGCTCCGGCCACCTGGACCTGCGGCTGGCGCAGCTCGGCTTCATCGACATCGGCGGGGTGCGGATCCTTCTTCAGGTTCGCATGGTCGCCGAGGACCGGGGTGTGAAGCTGACCCTCCACGACCCGCAGCCGCACGTGCGGTGGCTGATCGACACCATGGGCGGGGCCGGCCCGCTGCTGGGCGACAGCACCCCCGCCCCCGCCCCGGCGGCGGTGACCCGGCCCTGGGACCCGCCGCCCGCCCTGGCCGGCCCGGCGGAGAAGGCGGCGCCGGATCCACGCGACGAGCGGGACCGCCGAGCCGACGAACGGGACGACCGGGCCGCCGATCGGGACCGGCTCGCCGACGAACGGGACCGGCTCGCCGACGAGCGTCAGCGATGCGTGCGCGAGCACCAGCGGTGGGAGGACATCCGCGAGGACCTGGCGGACACCCGCGAGGCCGATCTCGAACGGCGCGAGCGGGAACAGTGACCGCCGCTAGGTTCCCGGGCTCACGCCGAGGTCCCGGTGCAGGAAGCCGGCGGCGGCGTCCGCGGCCTGGCTGACGTACGGCTCCCGGTCGTAGAGGTCGATGTGCTGCTTCGCGTCGAGCCACCGGATCTCCTTCGGACCGGTCGCGCCGGCGTGCACCGCGGCCGCGAGCTCGGGCGCGCAGTAGGCGTCCGTCCGGCCGTGGACGACCAGCAGCGGCGTGGCGGTGAGCAGCGGCGCCGCGCTCAGGGCGTCGAAGGTCATGAGGGCGTGCAGCGAGCCGTACGTGACCCGGTTCTCCCAGTGCTCCGCCGCCGAGCGCTCGGTGCCGTAGTAGGCGTACGGTTCGTCGCCGCCCATCGCCGCGGGCGCGCCACCCGGGGCGACCGCCGGAAGCTCCTCGTCGTAGCGCTCGAGGAACGACGCCAGGGCCGCGCGGTAGCCGCCGGGGTCGGCCGCGCTGAACCGTGCCGGGCTGTTGTACGCGCCCGCGATCCCGACGACCGCGCCGAGCCGGGGATCGGCCGCTGCCGCCCGGACCGCGTAACCGCCGCCGAGGCAGATGCCCACGATCCCGACCCGCGCGGGGTCCACGGCCGGATGGGCGGCGAGCAGGCTCACCGCCGCCCGGAGGTCGGCGAGCTTGCCCTGGCTGTCCTCGTGCGCCCGGCGCCCGCCGCTCTCGCCGAAACCGCGGTGGTCGAACGCGAGCGTGGTGATGCCCCGGTCCCGCAGGCGGGCGGCGTACACCCCGGCGACCTGCTCCTTGACGCCGGTGAACGGCCCGGTGAGGACGACCGCCGGGGCCCCGTCCGCGGCTACCGCCAGGTCGCCGGCCAGCGGGATGCCGTCGGCGGTGAAGGTGACGTGTTCGGTGGACATGCCGGCCCCGTTCGTTCGGTGACTATCGTGGGCCCGACGGTAGGTCGCGTGGCGGCCCGGTGACAGAAGGCACTTGCAGGTGCCGTACCCGGCAGGCGGCGCCGCTGAGGTGGGGGTGTTCGTGTCGCTGGTGATTCCCGACGTGCTCGAGGCGAGCTGCGCGACGCGGCAGGCGCTGGAACGGCTCGCCTCGAAGTGGCGCGTCCTGCTGATCTATGCGCTGCTCGCCGGGCCGCAACGGCACGCCGAGCTGCGCCGCCGGGTCGCGGGGATCAGCCAGAAGGTGCTGACCGAGACGCTGCGGGACATGGAACGCGACGGGCTGGTGCAGCGGCGGGTGCTCAAGGAGACGCCGCCGCAGCACGTCGAGTACGCGCTCACCGCGCTCGGCAGGACCCTGCAGGAGCCGCTGGCCGCCATCTGCGCCTGGGCGGCGCAGCACGACGGCGGGGCCTCGATCGACCCGCTCTGAGCGCCGCCCACCTGGCGGTTTATGCTCCGCGGGTTCGTTCGGGGAAAGGACCACCGTGTACGACCAGCAGCAGACGCCGTACCAGCAGCCGGGGACGACGGCCATCGCGGTCACCGCCAAGTACTGGTGGGCGACGTTCATGTTCGCCCTCTTCAAGCCGTACCTGGCGATCAACGGGCGCCCGGTCCCGGCCGGCTGGGGACGGACCGTCGTGCCGGTGCCGCCCGGGCAGTACCAGGTCCACGTGCACGTGCCGTACCTGATTCCCCCGCGGGTCGGCACCGCCGAGACGGTCGTCGCCGTGCACCCCGGCCAGGTGGTCGAGCTGGAGTACCGGGCGCCAGCGATCGGGTTCGTCGACGGGGCGATCGGGCCGGCCCCGCAGAAGCACCGGGCCATGCCCGCCGCCATCGCGCTGATGGTGGTGCCGCTGGTGCTGCTGCTCTGCGTGTGCGGCGGGTTCGGCATCGCCGCGGTGGTCGGTGGCAGCGACGGCCCCGACCGGCCGATCGCGCGGCCCACCGCCGTACGGCCGGTGCCGACGCTGCCGCGCACCTTCGATCCGGATCCCACCGTCCCGACGCCCGGTGCGGGGAAGCCGGTGCTGCGCTCGATGCCGGCGAAGACCCTGATCGGGCCGAGCTTCACCGCCTCGGACGCCACGTACACGATGGCCTTCACCGGGTGGCCGTTCGCGTTCCGTACGCCGAAGACCTGGGGTTGCCTCGCCGGCCGGGTCGACCTGCCGCAGGCGAAGGCGTGGGTCTGCATCGACGAGGGCAACCCGGGCAACGGGCAGAAGGTGCAGATCATGCTGCGGCCGTGCCCGGACCCGTGCGGCACGGTCGAGCGCAGCCGGCTGAGCACCGAGTGGTTCGACCCGGGAGCCAAGGCCCGCCCGTACGACGAGCGCACCTCCTACGTCGAGACGGCCCTCAACGCGAACGGCCGGTACACGCTCGACATGAGCCACTTCTTCCCGGGCGGCCCGAGCGGCACGCAGACGTGGCAGGTCGGCATCGGCGCGTTCACACCGCCGGAGAAGAAGGCGGACATCCACAAGATCTTCAACGACGTCCTGACCCAGGCCGGTTAGCCGGTCAGGAGAGCCGGACGTCGCGGCGGGTGGTGGCCGCCGCGCCCAGCAGCGAGAGCAGGACGCCGAGCCCCACGAGGGCGGCCAGGGCGCCGGCGGCCGGGTCGGGGCCGGCGACGTCCGGCACGTGGCGGAAGAAGCCCAGGTCCTGGATCCGCTGCGGGATCTCCAGCAGGGGTCCGAACAGCGCGAGCAGGGCGCTGGCGGCCAGCGGCAACCAGGCCAGCGCGGACAGGCGCGGGCTGAGGCCGATCAGCAGCGCGACGCAGCCCGCCGTCGCGACGGCCGCCGGCCACTGCCCGATCGCGTACGCGAAGGCCCGCGTCCCGACATCCTCCCCGTCGATGACCGCCGGGGTGACGAGGGCGCCGAGGGCCCCGGTCGCGACCAGGATCACGGCGCACCCGGCGGCCGTGACGGCGGTCTGCGCGGCCAGCGGCGCCCAGCGGCGTACGCCCGTGGTGAGCACCAGGTCGGTCAGCCCGGCCCCCTCCCACCGGCGGCTCGCCAGCACCGACAGCACCGCGTACGCGCACACCACGATGCCGACGACGGTGTCGCTGTACGCCAGGTACGCGGCCACCGGGTCGCCCGTGCCGAGCTGGGAGCCGAGGAACCCGCCCAGGTCCCCGCCGCGGCTCTGCTCCACGGTCCCCGAGCCCATCGAGGCGAACAGGGTCCCGACGGCCGCGACCGCCACGGTCCAGGCGAGCAGCGACGACCGGCCGAGACGCGCCGACAGGCCCAGCGGCGTACGCGTGTGCAGCCGGCTGTCCGCGGTGTCGCGCCGGCGGAGGAACCCGGCGCCGTACTCGCGCCGGCGGCCCAGCACCTCGGCCAGGGCGCCCAGCAGGATCACCGCCAGCGCGGGCGGCACGGCGGCGGCCCAGTGGTCGCCCGAGAAGGGTTCGATCGTCGCGCGCAGGCCCAGCGGGGTGAGCCGGTTCAGCGCCCCGGTTCCGGAGACGTCGGCGGCGGCCCGTACGGCGAACGCCGCGCCGACCACCGCCAGCCCGAGCATCCGCGCGTGCCCGGCCGTCGCCGCGATCTGGGCCAGCACGGCGGTGCCGGCGCTGAGCACGAGGAACGTGAGGGCGATCGTCGTCCCGAACGCGGCCGCGCCGGACCAGGTGACGCCGTCGACTCCCCCGGTGTGCAGACCGGCCGCCGCGCCGCAGCCGAGCCCGAGCAGGACGGCGGCGCCGGCCAGCACGGTCATCGCGCTGTGCAGCGGCCGCCGCTGCGGTAAACCGGAACCGCGGAGCAGCTCGAGCGTCCCGTCGTCCTCGGGTGCGCGGGTCAGCGAGACGGTCACCAGCACCGCCATGACGGCGACGAGGATGGTCACGATCGCCCCGGCCTCCCAGGCGTACATCTGCGCGGGCGTACCCGGGTCGGGGAGCTGTCCGTACAGGACGGTGGTGGCGCGGTCGGCGCGGGCGAGCTCCGCGGCGGCGCGGCGCTGCTGGTCGGTGGCGTACGTGTTCTGGTAGGCCGACACCGTCGCGAAGCAGATCCCCACGAGCAGCAGCAGCCACGCGCCGAGCGTCCACCGGAGCCGGCGCAGCATCAGACGGGTGAGGCTCATCGGGGCACCACCGCGTAGTGCCGCAGGAACAGGTCCTCCAGGTTGGCCGGGGCGCAGGTGATGTCGTCGGCCTCGGCGGCGGCCAGCACGCCCAGCGCGGCGGGTACGAGGGCGCGGGGCGTGCTGACGCTGAGCGTGCCGTCGTCCGCGCGCACGTCGAGTCCCAGGTCGCGCAGGCGCTCGGCGACGAGGACGGCCCGGTCGGCGGCGGGCCGCGCGGTGACGGTCGACGCGGCGAGGTGGCGCAGGTCGGCCAGGCGTCCCGCCTCGACCAGCCGGCCGTCCTTGATGATGGTGACCTCGTCGCACACCTTCTCGACCTCGGCCAGGATGTGGCTGGACAGCAGGACCGTACGCCCGTCCGCGGTGGCCTCGCGGACGCAGCGCTGGAACATCTCCTCCATCAGCGGGTCCAGCCCGGATGTCGGCTCGTCGAGGACGAGCAGGTCGGTCGGGGCGGCGAAGGCGGCGATCAGGGCGACCTTCTGCCGGTTGCCCTTCGAGTACGTCCGCACCCGCCGGCGGGTGTCGAGGGCGAACTCGGCGGTGAGGCGCCGCTCGGCCGCGGTGTCCCGGGCGCCCCGGAGCCCGGCGAGCGCGTCGAGCATCTCCTGGCCGGTCAGGTCGGGCCAGAGCGCCACCTCCCCGGGCACGTACGAGGTGCGCCTCGTGATCTCGGCGGCGTGCGTGGCCGGGTCGAGGCCGAGCACGCGGACCCGCCCGCCGCCGGCCCGGCCCAGCCCGAGCAGCACCCGGATCGTGGTCGACTTGCCGGCGCCGTTCGGGCCGAGGAAGCCGTGCACGGTGCCGGGCGCGACGTGCAGGTCGAGGCCGTCCACGGCCACGAACGTGCCGTACCGCTTCACCAGCCCGCCGACCTCGATGGCGTCCGTGGTCATTCCGTCCTGCCCTTCTCGAAGGCGGTCAGCAACGCGTCCGCGATGGCCCGGTCGAGCCGGCGGTGCCGCGGGGCGGACAGCCGCAGGTAGAGGTCGGCGGCGCGGCGGGCGACGTCGAGGTCCAGGGTTCTGGCCACCCGGGGGAAGTCCGCCCCGAGCTGGCGGGTGACGCGCTCGACGACCTCCGCGGCGGCCCGCTCGATCTCCCGGTCGCCGAGGGGTTCGTCGCCCTCGTACCGGTGGGCGATCGTGCGGAACGACTCCAGGCTCCGGGCCAGCCCGGCCTCGGTGAGGCCCTCGTAGAGCACGGTGGACTCGGCCGGGATGTCGCCGCGGTAGTACGCGAGCTCCATGAAGTCGCGTTCGCGGCGGATCACGCGCCGCGCCTTCTCGTCGCCGGCGCGCGCCTCCATGTCCTCGTAGAAGCGCGCGACGGCCGGCGGCACCAGGGAGAGCCGGCCGTCGTGCTCGACCACTGCCGCCAGCCGGGCCATCCGGTCCCGCTGCTCGCGCAGCTCCTCGAGCTTCTCGTCGAGCGCCGCGATGCCCGCCCGCAGGTCGGTGAGCACCTCGTCCGCGTCCGCGGCCTCCGCACGGCGGCCGGGCCCGGCCCGCCCCCCGATCATCGTGGCGACCGTGGCGAGCGGGATGCCGGCCTCGGCCAGCCAGCGCACCCGCGCGAGCCGGGCCAGATGCGTCAGGTCGTAGTCGCGCGCGCCGTCCCGCCGCTCGGGCACGTTCAGCAGCCCGATCTGGTGGTAGAAGCGGATGGTCCGTACGGTGCAGCCGGTCAGCTCCGCCAGCTCCTTGATGCGCACGGGTCCAGTCTCGGCTGTGACGTAACGTCACAGTCAAGGGCGAGCGGCGGCTTTGGCAGGATGGCCGCATGACTTCCGTCCAGGACCGGTTCCGCGCGCTGCACGACTCCGGCACGTTCGTCATGCCGAACCCGTGGGACGCCGGCTCGGCGCGGCTGCTCGAGCACCTCGGCTTCCCCGCGCTCGCCACCACCTCGTCGGGCCTGGCGGCGAGCCTGGGCCGGCTCGACCAGCAGGCCACCCGGGAGGAGCTCGTCGCGCACGTCGCCGCGCTCACCTCGGCGGTGGCCGTGCCGGTGAGCGTCGACGCGGAATGGTGCTTCGCCGGCACCCCGGAGGGCATCGCGGAGACCGTGGACCTGCTGGCCGTGGCCGGCGCGGCGGGCATCTCCATCGAGGACTACGACCCGGCCGCCGCCCGGGTGGTGCCCGGCGAGCTCGGTGCCGAACGGGTCGCCGCGGCGGCGCGGGCCTGCCGGCGGCACGGCATCGTGCTCACCGCCCGGGCCGAGAACCACCTGTACGGGCACGACGACCTCGACGACACGATCCGGCGGCTGGTCGCGTACCGGGAGGCGGGGGCGGACGTCGTCTATGCGCCGGGGCTGCGCTCGCCGGACGCCATCGGGCGCCTCGTCCGGTCGGTGGCCGCCCCGGTCAACGTGCTCGCCGTGGCCGGTGCGCCGAGCGTCCCCGAGCTGGCGGAGCTGGGCGTGCGGCGGGTGTCGACGGGCGGGGCGCTGGCGTGGGCGGCGTACGGCGCGCTGCGCGACGCCGCCCGGGAGCTGCTGACCGCGGGCACCACCACGTTCCGGGAGCGAGGGCTCACCGGCGACGAGGTGGCCGCCGCCTTCAGCTGAGGCCCGGGGCGGGGCCGCCGGTCAGCGCGGTCAGGGCGGCGTGGACGTGCCCGCGGGCCTCCTCGAGGGCGCACCGGGCCCGTTCCGCCCCGGCCTGCCCGAGCAGCATCACCACGGCCACCCGCGCGTCGCCCTGCGCGTCTCGCAGCGCGCCGCGGCACCGGGCCGGGTCGGCGCCCGTCGCGTCGGCCAGGATCCGCAGCTGCCGGTCGCGGAGCTTGTCGTTGCTGGGCAGCATGTCCGTCATCAGGTTCGAGTACGTGCGCCCGAGCCGCACCATCGTGGCGGTGGAGAACGCGTTGAGCACGAGCTTCTGGGCCGTGCCCGCCTTCATCCGGGTCGAGCCGGTCACCACCTCCGGGCCGGTGTCGGGGGCGACGTGCAGGTCCGCGTACCGGGCGAGCGGCGCCGCGGGGTTGGCCGACACCAGCACGGTGTGCGCGCCCCGGGACCGCGCCGAGGCCAGGGCGCCACGGACGTACGGCGTCCGCCCGCTCGCCGTCACCCCGACCACCACGTCTCCCGCGGTGACCCCGGCCATCGCCGCCGCACCCGCCTGCTCGTCGTCCTCGGCGCCCTCGGAGGCATCGGTGAGCGCGGCCGCTCCCCCGGCGAGGTGCGCGACCAGCCGTCCCGGCTCGAGCCCGAACGTGGGCCCGAGCTCCGCCGCATCGAGCACGGCCAGGCGCCCCGACGTGCCCGCGCCGACATAGTGGACCCGGCAGCCGCCCGCCAGCGCCTCGACGGCGAGGTCCACGGCGGCGGCGAGCACGGGCAGGACGCCGGTCACCGCGCCGGGCACCGTACGGTCCTCGTCGTTGATCACGCGCAGCAGTTTCAGGCTGGACATCCGGTCGATCGCCGCGGTCCGCGGATTGCGCTGCTCGGTCCGGCTCAGCGGCGCCTCCCCGCCCGTCCTCACGCGCGCCCCCGGGCGGAGTCCACCCGCCGGCACCGGACGGCCTCGTACGTCACCTCGAGCGCGCGCCGCGTCTGCGGGTACGTCCGCTGGGCCACGCCGACGAACACGCAGTCGATGACCGTCAGCTGGGCGAGCCGGCTGGCCATCGCGCCGGAGCGGAACGTCGTCTCCCGCGCCGCCGTGGTGAGCACGTGGTGGGCGATCCGGGTGATCGGTGACTTGGGGAAGTTGGTCAGCGCGACCAGCCGGGCACCGTGCCGGCCCGCCTCGGCGAACGCCTCCACGGTGTCGGCGGTCGCGCCGGTGTGCGAGATCCCGAACGCCACGTCCCGCTCGTCGAGCAGCGCCGCGCTGGTGAGCGCCACGTGCAGGTCGCTCCACGCGTACGAGATCCGGCCGATCCGGTGCAGTTTGTGCTGGAAGTCCGCGGCGACGAAGGCGCTGGCGCCGACGCCGTAGATGTCCACCCGCCGGGCGTGCGCGACGAGGTCCACGACCTGCTCGAGGACGGCGATGTCGATCTGCAGCGCGGTGTCCTCGACGGCCCGGGCGTCCGCGAAGGCGATCTTCTTGACCACCTGGGCCAGCTCGTCCGTCTCGCTGATGTCGCTGTCGATCAGCTCGCGGCCGGTGGTCGCCGCGCCGGCCGCCCGGCCCGCCTCGGCGGCGAGGGTGAGCCGCAGCTCGGAGTAGCCGGCGAAACCCATCGCGCGGCAGAACCGGATCACCGTGGTCTCCGAGGCGTGGGCGCGCCGGGCGAGGTCGGTGATGGTGAGCCCGGCGGCGGTCGCTGCCTCGTCGATGATCACGCGGGCGACCCGCTGCTCGGCCGGGGACAGCGAGGGGAGCAGGCCGCGGGCCCGCACGGTCGTGGGTGAGCCGCCGGCCGCCCGCTGCGCGGTCGGCGCCGGCGTGCGCCTGGTGCCTGTCATGGAGCGGGGTGTCCTTCGGGGGATGGGGGTACGGTCACCGGACTATGGGCCGGGGTCTGGTGGTGGGGGTGGACGCGGGGGCCACGTCGACCCGATGTGTGGTCGCGACGCCGGACGGCGTGGTGGTCGGCCGGGGTGCGGCCGGCGGCGCCAACGTCAACAGCAGCGGCGGCGACGCGGCCGGGGCGCTCGCAGCGGCGCTGCGAACGGCGCTGTCCACCGTGGATCCGGCGGAGATCCGGACCGGGGTGTTCGGCGGCGCGGGCGCGGCCGGCGCGGGACGCGAGGCGTTCCGCACGGCGGCGGCGCGGGCCTGGGCGGCGGTGGGTGCGGGCGGCGAGGTCGTGACGGTGACCGACCTGGAGGTCGCTTTCGTGGCGGGCACCCCCGAACCCGGCGGTGTACTGCTGCTCTCCGGCACCGGGGCGCTCGCGGCCGCCTTCTCCGGTGGCACGCTGAGCCGCCGCTGCGACGGCTACGGGTGGCTGCTCGGCGACGAGGGCTCGGCGGTCTGGATCGGGCTGCGGGCGATGCGGGCGGCCGTGGCGGCTGTGGACGGGCGCGGCGAACCGACCGCGCTGCTGGCGGCGGCCTGCCGGTGGGCGGACGTGGACCGGCCCGCCGGGGACGACCTCGCGCAGCACCTGGTCGCAGCGGGTTTCGCCCGGCCACCGGCGGCGCTGGGCGGCCTGGCACCGGCGGTGAGCGCCGCCGCGGACGCCGGCGACGCCGTGGCGCAGCGGATCTGCGCCGCCGCGGCCGCGAAGCTGCTGCACACCTTCGACACCGTCGGGCCGTACGCCGGGGACGTGGTGCTGGCCGGCTCGGTGCTGCTCTCCCCCGGCCCGGTCGCCCGGCTCGTGCGGGCCGGCGTCGGGGAGCGGACCGGTACGCCACCCCGCGAGGCGCTCGACGGCGCGGGCGGCGCGGCGGTGCTCGCCCTGGCCCGGCTCACCGGGGACCGGGTGCCGGCCGCCGTGCACGCCCGGCTGACCGGTCACGATCGGCGCCGGCGCCGGAGCGGCTGACGACGCTCCCCCGTCGCCGTCGGCAGTCCGCTCCGGCGGGTCCGGCTCACCGCGTCCGCCACGTCAGCCCGTGGCCGAACGGGTACAGCTCCCGCGACGGGTCACCGGCCACCGGGATCGCGACCGGCAGCCGGCCCCGCGGCGGGAGCTCACCGAGCAGCACCCGGGCCAGCGACTGCATGGCCACGCCCGTGAAGCTGTACGTGGCCAGGTACGTGCTGACCCCCGGCAGGTACGCGATGTCGTACGGGTCCCGCACGGCGACCACCACGACGGGGCGGCCGGTGGCGATCAGGGCCCGCACGAGCGCCTGCTGGCGGGCGCCCGGATCGACGGTCGCGGTCTCCCACGCCCGCGACGTGAGCACCACGGTCACCTCGTGCCGGCCCGCCGCGGCGACCGCCTCGGCGATCTGGGCGTCGGTGGGCAGGCCGGTGACGAGCGCCGACGCGCTGACCCCCCGAGCGGCCAGCGAGTCGGCGAGGACCGGCACGGTGCGCTGGGTGCTCGAGCTCCAGCCGGTGACCAGGACGGACTTGACGCCTCGCAGGGGCAGCAGACCCGCGTCGTTGCGGATCGCCGTGACCGTACGGTCGGTGACGTCGCCGGCCACCCGCAGGTGCGCGGGACTGCCGACGGCGCGCTCGGCGGCGGCCGGGTCGAGGGGCGTCCACGACAGCAGGCCACGCTTGTGCTTGAGGGTCAGGATGCGGCGTACGGACTGGTCGATGCGCTCCTCGGTGAGCTCCCCGGAGGCGACGGCGCCGAGCACCGCGTTCACCGCCACGTCCAGGTTGGGCGGCATCAGCAGCATGTCGGCGCCGGCTTTGAGGGCGAGCACGGGCACGCGGTCGTCGCCGTACTTCTCGCGGACGCCGGCCATCTCGAGGGAGTCGGTCACGACCACGCCGCGGTAGCCGAGCTCGCCGCGCAGCAGGCCGGTGATGATGGGCGCGGACAGCGTGGCGGGGTCGCCGGACGGGTCGAGCGCGGGGACCACGATGTGCGCGGTCATCACGGCGTCGACGCCCGCGGCGACGGCGGCCCGGAACGGCGGGGCGTCGATGCGCGACCACTGCTCGCGGGTGTGCGTGATGACGGGCAGCCCGGTGTGGCTGTCGGTGCTCGTGTCGCCGTGGCCGGGGAAGTGCTTGGCGGCCGCGGACGTGTTCGAGCCGCGCTGGAACCCCTCGATCTGGGCGGTGGTGAGGGCGGCGGCCAGCGCGGGGTCGCTGCCGAAGGACCGTACGCCGATGACGGGGTTGGCGGGGTTGACGTTGACGTCGGCGACCGGGGCCCAGGCCTGGCCGATGCCGACCGCGCCCAGTTCGGCGCCGGTGACCCGGCCGGCGCGGTACGCGTCGCGCGCCGAGCGCCCGGCGCCCAGCGCCATGCCGCCGGGGAACTGCGTGGCGGGCGCCGGCATCCGGGACACGACGCCGTGTTCCTGGTCGGTGGAGATCATCACCGGGATGCGGGCGCCGCTGCCGGTCGCCGCCGCCTGCAGCCCGTTGGCGAGCGTGACGAGCTGGCGCGGCGACTGCAGGCTGTTCGTCCAGGTGAAGTAGATGACGCCGCCGAGGTGGTATTTGGCGACGACCTCGGCCGGGGTGTCCACTCCGTAGAGGGAGCGGTTGGCGGCTGCGTCCGTGGTGGACGGCGCGGTGGCGTCCGAGCCGTACGCGTACGCGGTGAACAGCTGCCCGACCTTCTCCGGCAGCGTCATGCCGGCCAGCAGGCGATCCACCTCGGACGACGCGGGGCCCGCGGCGGCCGGACCGTCCGGGATCGCCGTCCCGGACGCGGTCAGGACCAACGCGACGAACGAGGCGATCGGACGCATCCGCATGACGACCGAACGTACTCGCGTGCTCCGGCGTTGGCAATTAGTTTCACGACACTTGAATGTGCCGAAGGAAACCTTCATCCTACGGGGCGACCCATGGACATAAGTTGATATTCCTCGAGGCAGGGGTACGCCATGGCACAGACGATCAGCCGGCGCCGTCTGCTGCACGGCGCGGCCGCCCTCGGTGCCCTCGCCGGCACGGGCGCCCTCACCGGCTGCGCGCTGGGCGGCGACAGCGACGACGACGACGGCGGGAACAGGGGCGCGGCGGACGCCCCGCTGGAGGTCGTCATCTTCAACGGCGGCTTCGGTGAGGAGTACGCCAAGGCCCACGAGGCGCTGTACCGGGAACGGCACCCGGGGGCGCAGATCAAGCACTCGGCCACCCAGCAGATCGCCGAGACGCTGCAGCCGCGGTTCGTGGCCGGCACCCCGCCGGACGTGCTGGACAACTCCGGCGGCAACCAGATCGACTTCAACGCGCTGGTCTCCCAGGGGGCGCTGGCCGACCTCGGCGAGCTGCTCGCGGCGCCGAGCCTCGACGACCCGAAGGTGGCCGTCCGGGACACGCTGCTGCCGGGCATCGTCGACGCCGGATCGTACGACGGCAGGTTCCTCGCGCTGAACTACGCGTACTCGGCGTTCGGGACGTGGTATTCGGAGAAGCTCTTCGCCGACCGCGGCTGGCAGTACCCGACCACCTGGGACGGCATGATCGCGCTGTGCCGGCAGATCAAGGCGGCCGGCATCGCGCCCTGGACCTACCCCGGCGTGCACGCCCGCTACATGAGCTGGCCGATCCTGGCGTCCGCGGCGAAGCTCGGCGGCGTGGAGGTGCTCAAGGCGATCGACAACCTGGAACCGGGCGCGTGGCGTCACGACGCGGTCCGCACGGCCGTGGACGCCTACCGGCAGCTGGCGGTCGACGGGTACGTGCAGGCCGGCGCCGAGGGCATGGACCACATCCAGGCCCAGACGGAGTGGTGCCGTGGCCACGCCGCCCTCATCTTCTGCGGCTCGTGGCTGGAGAACGAGCAGAAGGCCGTCACCCCGCCGGACTTCCGGATGACCGTCGCGCCCACGCCCAGCCTCACCACCGGCGACAAGCTGCCGTACGCGGCGTTCCGGGGCGCCGGCAGCGAGTCGTTCGTGGTGCCCGCCAAGGCGAAGAACCTCCGCGGCGGCCTCGAGTACCTGCGCGTCATGCTGTCCCGCGAGGGCGCCGCCGGCTTCACCCGTACGGCCGGCAGCCTCAGCTGCGTCGCCGGGGCGAGCGCCGGCCTCGACCTGGCGCCCGGCCTCACCTCGGTCACCCGGATGATGACCGCCCCCGGGGCGCAGACCTTCACCTGGCTGTACCCGTCGTACTACCGCAAGCTCGAACGCACCTTCGTCAACGCCGCCACGGCCGACCTGTTCGCCCGGCGCATCGACGCGGCCGGGTGGGTGGACCGGTGCCAGAAGGCGGCCGACGACATCGCGAAGGACCCGTCGATCAAGAAGTACAAGCGGGCCTGACGGTGCGTGGCAAGCGGCTGTTCGTCGCCACGTTCCTCGGACCGCCGCTGCTGCTGTACGGCGTCTTCGTGCTGTCGCCGTACGCGCAGGCCTTTCCCATCGCGGCCACCGACTGGCGCGGCCTCACCCCGCAGTACGACTTCGTGGGCCTGGCCAACGTCCGCCGGCTGGCCGGCGACGGCCTGTTCTGGAACGCGCTGGGGCACAACGCACTGCTGCTCCTGCTGCTGCCGCCGGCGACGATCCTGCTCGGCCTGTTCCTGGCCTCCATGCTCAGCGTCGGCGGCCGCCGGGACCGCGCCGGCGTGCACGGCGTCCGCGGCGCCGCCCTCTACCGGATCGTCTACTTCTTCCCGCAGGTGCTGTCCGTGGCCGTCATCGGCGTGCTGTGGAAGCAGATCTACGCGCCGACCAGCGGTCTGCTCAACGGTGTGCTGCGCGCCGTGGGACTGGATGCGCTGGCCCGGCCGTGGCTCGGCGACCCGCGGTTCTCGTTCTGGTGCGTCGCGCTC
The DNA here is from genome assembly GCF_016464385.1 of Nucisporomicrobium flavum. Classification (GTDB taxonomy): domain Bacteria; phylum Actinomycetota; class Actinomycetes; order Mycobacteriales; family Micromonosporaceae; genus Actinoplanes; species Actinoplanes flavus_A. The sequence continues at coordinate 45,159 of NZ_JADMLH010000007.1, forward strand.
GTGCTGCTGTGGAGCAACGCCGGCTTCTACGTCGTGCTGTTCGGCGCGGCGATGCAAGCCATCCCCCGCGACATCTACGAGGCGGCACTGCTGGACGGCGCCACCCGCGCCACCACGCTGTTCCGGGTCACCGTCCCGCTGCTGTGGGACACCGTCCAGGTCGCGTGGGTCTACCTCGCGATCGTGGCGATCGACGCCTTCGCCGTCGTGCAGATCATCACCGACGGCGGCCCCGGCTTCTCCTCCGACGTCGCGGGGCTGCGGCTCTACAAGACCGCCTTCGCCGACGCCCAATTCGGGTACGCGTCCACGATGGGCGTCGCGATGTTCTTCCTGACGCTGTCGGTCGCGGCGCTGTTCCTGCGCGTCACCCGCCGCGACCGGCCGGAGACGTAGATGACCGTCCCGCCCCGCCCCGGGCGCGTGATCCCCGTGCTGTCCCACGGCTTCCTGGCCGGATGGGCGCTGCTCACCACGCTGCCGCTGCTGTGGGCGGTGCTGAGCTCGTTCAAGACCGACAACGAGATCCTCACCGACCCGTGGGGCCTGCCGTCCCGCCCCCGCCCCGAGAACTGGGCCCGGGCCTGGGACGACGCCCACATCGGCCGCTACTTCCTCAACAGCGCGATCGTCGTGACGGGAGCCCTGACCCTGACGATGATCCTCGGCGCGATGGCCGCGTACGTCCTGGCCCGCTACCGGTTCCCGGGCCGCCGCATCGTCCACCTCGCGTTCACCGGCGGCATGATGTTCCCCGTCTTCCTCGCGCTCGTGCCGCTGTTCTTCGTCGTACGCGACCTGGGCCTGCTGGGCACGCTCCCGGGGCTGATCCTCGTGTACGCCGCGTACTCGCTGCCCTTCACGGTCTTCTTCCTGACGGCCTTCTTCCGTACGCTGCCCGCCACGGTCGCCGAAGCCGCGATGGTGGACGGCTGCGGCGACTACCGCCTGTTCTTCCGCGTGATGCTGCCGATGGCCCGGCCCGGGCTGGTCAGCGTCGCCATCTTCACGTTCCTGTTCCAATGGAACCAGTACGTCCTGCCGATCGTGCTCATGCAGGGCGAGGGCGCGGAACGGCGCTGGGTACTGGCCCAGGGGCTCACCGCGCTCGCCGTCAATGAGGGCTACCGCGGGGACTACAGCGGCCTGTTCGCCGGCATGACGATCGCGATGCTGCCGGTGCTGCTCGGGTACGTGGCGTTCCACCGGCAGGTGCAGAGCGGCCTGGCGGCGGGGAATCTGCACTAAGCACCTCCCCGCCCCCGCGGGGTCTTGCCCGTTGCCTGCCCTGGTTCCGAAGCCCGCAGAGTGCGGGCTGGACTGCTACGGCCTGTTGAACCTGCGCCGGTTTCCGCAGATGTGTTCGGGCTCGTTGCAAACGGTGACCCTGATGTTGTTGATTCCACCCGGCCTGTCGGTATCGCCGATGGTGAATCCGAAGTGGAGGCCGGCATACGTTGTGGCCGTGCGGTGCTCCGTGGGGCCGACCTTCGTGTCGTTGGCGAATGCCTCGAAGTAGACCGTGACGTGGCCGTCAAAATCTCCCTCGTACACGTCGCCGCTGACATAGGTCGTGCGGTTGTACCAGGTGAAGCTGCCCTCGGAGAATCCATCCATGGCACCGCTCCAGCCATAGGCACTGAACGATGTGACAGCGGCGGCTTGGGCGGCAACCGGGGGCAGCACCGTTGCGAGGGTGGCAAGTGCGGCGCCGATGGCCGTACGCCGGAGGAACCGGGCATGCTGCATAGCAGTCTCCTATGTGGTCGGGACGGGCGCCGCGAACCTAGCATGATCCGTTTCATCCCGCGTGCCCGTTGAGGTGCAGGATCAGGCTGGTCCGGAGGCCGGCGCCGTCGCGGTCAAGAACGCGGCGGGCCGTGCGGGTCGGGACCAGGCCGGCGGGTCGACGATCATCTGGGCGCCCTGCCCCCTGGTCCGCCCGCCGGTCCTCCGGGCGGCGGTATACCGAAGATTGAACCCAGCGCCCCGCAAACCCCGTCCGCGGCCGGATGTGCCGCAGGCCGCGCCGTTCGCAGAATGAGCGGGTGTCCACCTCCCGCACCGACGTGTTCCCCGGCGACCCCGGCATCCGCCTGATGGTCGCCGCCGCGTTCCTGCGCGCCGACGACGACGAGGCGCTCGGCACGAACCACCTGCTGATCGCCCTGACCAACCTCGACGCCACCCGCGGCCCGCTCGCGGCGGCCGGCCTCACCCGCACGGTCGCGCTCACCGTCAACGACAGGCTGCTCGGCCGCTGGACCTCCGCGGACCTGACCGGCGTGGGCCCGGCCGGCGTGGGCCCGGCCGGCGTGGGCCCGACCGGCGCGGGCCCGACCGGCGCGGGCCCGACCGGCGCGGGCCCGACCGGCCCGCACGACATTGTGATCGCGGACGGTGGCACCCCCGTACGCTTCACCCCGGCAGCGGCGGAAGCCCTGCACCGTGCGGCCACCGTGCGGACGGTCTGCACCCCCGCCGACGTCCTGCTCGCCCTCCTCGAGGACCCGGGCAACCGCGCGACGGAACTGCTGGCGACCTGCGGCATCCCGGCCGCGGACCTGTACGCGGACCTCGCCGCGGGCCGGACCCCGGCCGTGCGCGACGACGTGGACCCGGCGCTGCGCCAGGTCCGGGACAGGCTGATCGGCCGGTCCGCCTTCCGCTCACCGGGCTGGCGGCGGCCGATGACGGCATTCGCGATCGCCGTACGGATCAATTACGGTCGCCACCCCCTGCAATGGATCAGGCTGGAGGCGGCGGAACAGGCCCACAGCACGCCGTCGGGACCGGGCGGGCCGGACAGCGCGGACCTCCTGCTCGCCGTGGCCGCCACGTACGAGGTCGCGCAGCGGCTGCCTTACCTCGTCGACCCCGACGACCCCCGCTTGCGGGGCGCGGCGTCGCTCCAGGCCGCCGGGGTGACCTACGAACGGCTCCGGGCCGCCCGGCCGGATGATCGCGGAGACGCCGCCCGGCCGGATGATCGCGGGAACGCCGCCGGGCCGGATGATCGCGGAGACCCCGTCGGGGAACGGCTGTCGCGCCGGATGCTCGCGGTGCGGTATCCGGACACGCTCGCCCTGGTCCACGATCTCCTGGCCGTCCCGCCGCCGTCGCGGGCTGCCCAGCTGCTCACCGCCGCCGGCTTCGATGTCGCCGCACTGCGGCGCGCGCTCGGCTGACCGCGGGCCGCGCGTATCGCCGCCCGACCCTCACCGCCTTGCGGCACGCGCTTGACTGACCGCGGCGCCGCGCTCAGCGCCGACGCCCGGACCCTCACCGCCATGCCGAGCGCTCAGCTGATCGTGGCGGTTTCGGCGGGGCTTCTCGGGGGTGCCATCGCTCGGGCGCTGGCTGCCACGAACACGGCCAGGACGACCGGGATCCACAGCGCCGACGGCAGCCCGGCCACGGTCGCCGCCGCACCGATCAGAATCGGTCCGAGCAGGAAGCCGACGTACCCGATGCTGACCACCGTGGACAGCGCCCGGCCGGCGCGCCTGGGGTCCAGGTTGCCCGCAGCCGAGTAGACCTGCGGGGCGATGCCGGACAGGCCCGCGCCGAGCAGCCCGAACCCGGCCATCCCGGCGACCGGGTGGTGGATCAGCAGGGCCACGCCGAGCCCGGCGGCCGCCAGGCCGCCGCTGAGCCGTACCAGCGTGACGGGGCCGAAAGCGAGCACCAGCCGGTCGCCGAAGACCCGGCCCACCGTCATCATGATCGAGAAAGCGGCGAACCCGTACGCGGCGGAGCCGGCGCTCGCCCCCAGGTCGTCCCGCAGGTACACGGCGCTCCAGTCGGCCGCGGCCCCCTCCCCCACCAGGGCGCACAGCACGAGAACGCCCAGGAAGATCAGCAGCCCCGACCGGCGCGCCGGCTCGTCCCCACCCGGCGTCGCGTCGGCCGCCTCCGGGCCGTACTCGCTGGAGAGCACCCACAGCGAGGCCCACACCGCCAGTGCCAGTACTCCGGCCCCGACAGTGAGGAACGTGACGCCGACTCCGGCCCCGCCGTGTGCGAACAGGCTCCCGGCAACGGCCCCCAGGAACCCGCCGACGCTGTAGATGGCATGGAACGACGACATGATCGGCCGTCCCCACGCCCGCTGCACCTCGATGGCGTTGGCGTTCATCGCGATGTTGAGCGTCCCGTGCGCCGCACCGAACAGGAACAACGCTGCGCAGAGCGTTCCCAGCCCGCCGCTGAACCCGGGCGGCACCAGCAGCAGCCCTTCGAGCACCGCCGCCGGAACCATGACCCGCGAACTGCCGAACCGGTCGGTGAGCCGCCCGAGCACCGCCATCCCGAGGATGCACCCGGCCGCGAACGACAGCAACGCGTAGCTGAGCCGGCCGTCGCTGAGCCCGAGGTTGTGCTTCACGGCCGGGATACGCGCCGTCCACACGCCGAGCGCCGTACCGAACAGCAGGAACGTCACCGACGTGGCGACCCGGCCGCGACGGATCCGGTCATTCATGGCGCCCCCGTTCCACGATCGACCACGGCACCGTATCGCGGCCCGGAACCCGAGGCCATGACCTGCGACGGTTCCGGAACCGGCCTCATCCCCGCGGCCGCCGAGCTCGCGATGACGCCGACCTCACGCACGCGGCGAAACGAGGCAAACCACACGCAGGCCCGCGCCGACCGGCCACGCAAGGCAACGCCGCGTCCGAGCACCCGACCGGCCACGGCCGGAAACGCCGTGCCCAGTGCACCGGCCACGCCCCGCGACCGCCGCGGCTGTCGGTCACGTTCGGTCGGCGGCGTGGAGCCATTCGCGGACGGTGAGGATCGCGTCGGCGAAGGCGGCGGGGGCCTCCTGCGGCAGGTTGTGGCCCACCTCGACCGCCCGGTGCTCGTGGCGGGCCGTGAACATCTCCGCGTGGTCGGCTGTGCCGCCCGGCTTCAGCGGGTCTTGGGTGCCGTCCAGCGTCACCGCCGGGACCGTGATGGGTGGCCGGCCCGCCAGTCGTTTCTCCAAGTCCTCGTAGGCCGGGTCGCCGGACGCCAGCCCGAAGGAATGCCGGTACGCATGCACGACCACGTCCACGAAGTCAGGATTGTCGAACGACGCAGCCGAGCGCGCGAACGTCGCCTCGTCCGGGCGCCAGCTCGGGGACCATTGCCGCCAGAGCATGCGGCACAGGTCGCGACGGCTCGCGGCGAGGCATTCACGGCCGCGTTCGGTTTGGAAGAGGTGCTGGTACCAGATGACGTGTTCGAGCGCCGGATCGTGGGCGTGCCGGAGGCGGTCGATGTCGAGGATGTCGTAGCTCGCCATCGAGACCAGGCCGGCGATGCGTTCGGGCCACAGCGCCGTCGCGACGCACGAGGCGAGCCCGCCCCAGTCGTAGCCGGCGACGATCGCGGTCTCCCACCGCAGGGCGTCGAGCAGCGCCACGAGGTCGGAGCCGAGCGCGGCCTGCTGACCGCTGCGCGCGGTGCCGGCGGACCGGAAGCGCGTCGGGCCGAACCCGCGCAGGTACGGCCGGACGACCCGGGCCCCGCGCGCCGTCAGCCGTGGCACCACCTCGTCGTAGGCGTGCACGTCATACGGGAAGCCGTGGGAGAGCAGCACGGGCCAGCCGTCGCCCGGACCGTCGTCCAGGTAGCCGACGGTGAGCACTCCGGCGTCGATCGTCTTCACCAAGGGATCACCTCACGGACGTCGGCGGACATCGGAATGGGCGAGACGCAGTGCGTCGACGCCGGGGTCGGAGCCGGGCGGCCGGACCCGGTCGAGCTCGCGCCACGCCTCCTCGAGGGCGGTCTCCAGCGCCCGGTGCTGGCGCTGCAGGTCCGCCCGGAGCGTCTCGATCCGCCGCAACCACCCGGCCGCGGACCCGCCGGCCGCCGAACCGGAACCGCTCGGCCCACCGGACCCACCCGGCGAAGAAGAAGCGGAGCCTGCCGGCAAAGCAGAAACCGGGCCACTCAGGAGAGGAGAGGCGGACGCGGCCGGCCCATCCGAAGCGGGCGCGGCAGATGAGGAAGAAGAAGGGGATGCGGCAGGCAAGGAAGGAGCGGGCGCGGCCGGCGAAGCGGAAGCGCCTCCGGCCGAGCCGGATGAGGCGGTAGCACCCAGCGCGGCGTCGACCGGCACGATGGCCGCCACCGGCCGCCCGCCCTCGGTCACGATCGTGCTCTGCCGGGTCAGGTTCGCCAGCCGCGCCAGCTGTACGAACCGCGTGCGGGCCTCCAGCAGCGACAACTCCAGTCGCGGCCGGGGAATCGGGGCAGCGGGCTCAGCCATGCCGTCATGATGCCCCCGGGGTACGACACTTTCCGGGAGCCCGGTCAGTGCACCAGCTTCAGCCCCACGACCCCGCCCACGATCATGGCCAGGAACAGCAGTTTCAGGGCCGAGACCGGCTCCTGCCCGGTGCTCATCGCGTACCCGATGGTCAGGACCGCGCCGATGCCCACCCAGACCGCGTAGGCCGTGCCGACCGGCAGGTCGCGCATCGCGTACGCCAGGCCGGCCATGCTCGCGACCAGCGCGACGGCGAACACGACGGACGGGACGAGCCGGCTGAATCCCTGGGACCGGTCGAGCGCGGCCGCCCAGACCGCCTCGAGCATGCCGGAGAGGACCAGGACGAGCCAGGACATGACGACCTCCGCGGGCCGTCTTGTCGCTCGCCGGGTACGGCACCCCTCGTCCGGGAGCCCGTGAGCACGGACTCGGGATCCAGCATGCCACGGTTCAGCGGCCGGCCAGGGAACGCAGGGAGGCGTCGAGCGTGGCGAAGACCACGTCCGAGCCGCCCTTCCACTGGGGCACCGGGTCGGGCTGGCCGGGCGCCGGGGACCACAGCCACCAGATGGTCTGCCAGGGGTCGAGCATTCTGCCGAGCGTGCACTCGCCGTAGAACGGGGTCGGTTCGGTGATCGTCGTGGCGCCGCTGCCGGCCGCGCGGTGCAGGACCTCGGCGACGTCGCGGACCCAGACCTGGAGCAGGGCCGGGCGGGCCGGCCAGCCGTCGAGGCGGTCGGCGACCATCAGGTCCACCGAGCCGAGCCGTAGCTGGGCATGGATGAGCTTGCCGTCCGGCATGGGGGTACGGGCCTCGGCCGTTTCGGGTACGCCGAAGACGTCACTGACGAAGGTCACGAAGCCGGCGGCGTCGTCCACGATGACGAACGGGTTCAGCGCCGCACCGCCACCGGGCACGGACTGCTCTGGAAGCAGGGTCATGCCCCCGAGCGTGGCAGCCGTTGCGGTCAGTTCCCGGCCGTATTCGGGGCGACGGAGGCGAAGGAGACGAAGCGGCCGCCGGCGCTGATCCGGTGGCCTGACCGAGGACGGCCGCGGCAGGCCGTGTCATCGAAGGCGTGGCCCGACGATGCCGCGCGCGGGCGAACGGGAGGCGAACGTACGGCGATGCCCACGCCGATCTCCGGTCCCAGGGCGGGCGTGCCGGCGGGGGAAGCCGGCACGCCCTGCAATGCTGGGGGTCCCTTATCGGGTACGGCTGCCCGCCTTCGCGAGGCCACGGCTGAGCAGGTAGCCGATCGTGAGCAGGGTGATGTACCACCACGCCTTGTCCGCGGCGAAGTAGTCGGCGCCGTTGTTCGCCGCGCCGTCGCCGACCGTCTGCGAGGCGATCAGCACACCGGCCACCGCGGCGAGGTAGACGAACAGCTCGGTGGTTTTCCAGGACGGCTTGGTCTCGTCCCCGTGGTGGTGCAGGTCGCGGTGGTCGCGTGCGGTGTCACGGAACCCGGTGTCGTACGCGGAGGCGGAGGTCGAGTGCGTGGCGGTCATGATGATCTCCTTGGCTGTCGTCCCAGTTCGGCCGGCCGGACCGTCTTGTCGCGTTCAGTGCCCGCCGGTGATCACGGATATCCCGGATCGGCACCGGTTCCACACGATGAGGTGAACCGGCGTCCCCGGCCGTGACGGCGAGCCTGATCGCGGCACGCCGTACCCGTCGGCGAAGATCATGGGATGCTTCTGAGCGAGGATTTCGACACGTCCGTGCTGACCGACCGGCAGCGAGAGATCCTCGGGGTCATCCGGGACTGGGCGGTGCGGTACGGCTACTCACCGTCCACCCGCGACATCGCCGACGCGATCGGCCTGGCCTCCACCTCGTCGGTGAGCCGGCACCTGCGCGCCCTGGAGGAGTACGGCTTCCTGCGCCGCGGGCGCAGCGTGACCAGGCCGGTCGACGTGCGCATGTTCCTCGAGACCGAGGCCCGCGAGGTGCGGGACCCGGCGACCGTGGGCGTGCCGCTGCTGGGCGCCATCGCCGCGGGCAGCCCCATCCTGGCGGAGGAGACGGCCGAGGAGACGCTGACGCTGCCGCGCGACCTGGTCGGGCGGGGAACCCTGTTCTGCCTCCGGGTGCAGGGCGATTCCATGATCGACGCGGCGATCTGCGACGGGGACATCGTCGTCGTCCGGCAGCAGCCGGAGGCGTACAACGGTGACATCGTGGCGGCGATGATCGACGACGAGGCGACGGTCAAGGTGTTCCGGCGCCGCGGCGGGCACGTGCTGCTCGAGCCGCGCAACCCGGCGTACGAACCGATCGACGGTGACCGGGCCACGATCCTTGGCCGCGTCGTGTCGGTGCTGCGCCGCACCTGACCGGGTCCGCGGCTCAGTCGGCCAGCGCGAGGGCCAGCCGCCCGGTACGGGACTTCTTCGCCTCGTACATCGCCGCGTCGGCCCGGGCGATCAGCGTGTCCGCGCAGGTCTCGCCGCCCGCCCAGGCGACACCGATGCTGGCCTGCGGCAGGAGCCGCTCCCCGGCGACCTCCAGGCCGCCGGTGACCAGCGCCGCGACCAGGCCCTGGCCGATGTGCCGGGCCTCGGCCGCGCCCGGCACGTCCGGGCAGATCACCACGAACTCGTCGCCGCCGAAGCGCCCCACCACGTCGCCGTCGCGGACCGCGCCGCGCAGCCGGGACGCCACGTGGGTGAGGAGGCGGTCCCCGGTCGCGTGCCCGTACGCGTCGTTGACCTGCTTGAACTTGTTGAGGTCGATGAAGATCACGGCGGTGCCACGGGTACGGCCGGGGTCGTCGAGCGCCTCCTGCAGCGCGGTGAGGGTGGAGGCGCGGTTGCGGCAGCTTGTGAGCGCGTCGTACGTGGCACGCTGCTTGAGCTCGTCGCGCAGCCGGACGTCGTCCGTGACGTCGGTGATGCAGATGATCGCGCCGGTGACCTCGCCGTCCGGGCCGTTCAGGGCGCGCAGGCCGGCGCGGACCCGGCGCAGGCCCCGCTGCTCGCTGCGGTAGCCGTACTCGGCGTCGACGTCGCGGCCCTCGCGCAGCACGGCGTCGATCGCGGCGTCGATGGCCGGCCGGTCGCCGGGCAGGATGCGGTCCAGCAGCGGGCCGTCGAGCAGCTCGCCGGCGCCCGCGCCGATGGCCCGGGCGGCCCGCTCGTTCTGGTACGCGATCCGCCGGTCGGTGCCGATCTGCACGATGCCCATCGGGATGGTCTCGGTGAGCCGCCGCATCAGCTGCTCGCCCGCGCGCAGGGCCTCCTGGGCGGCCATCTCGTCGGAGATGTCGAGCATCTCGGCCATCACCTCGCCGACGCCGGGGGCGGTGAACTGGTTGTGGTTGGTGACCTCGAACCAGACCACGGACCCGTCGCGGTGCAGGTGGCGCAGGCGCACCCGGCGGGCCTCGCCGCTCGGGGAGGCGAGCATGTCCATCCAGCTGGCGATGGCGCGTACCCGATCGTCGGGGTGCACGAGGTCGACCGCGCGCGTGCCGATCAGCTCGTCGGCGCTCCAGCCGAGCACGCGGACGATCTCCGGGTCGGCGCCGAGGATCACGGCGTTCGAGTTCTTCCGTACGGTGACCAGCCGCGGCTTGATCGCCTGGTGTTCCAGCGGCAGGTGCGCGGGGTGCCCGTCCAGGCCGGTGAGCAGCACCATCGGTACGCCGTACCGGTGGCTCAGGTCGATCATCTGCAGCTCCACCAGCTGATCCGGGGCGGAGAGCGCGTGCACCCGGCACTGCGCGAGGCCACGGCCGAGGAAGGTGTGCCAGGCGTCGATGACCACGGGGTGGTCGTCGGGGACGACCAGGTCGAGCGCGGAGCGCGGGCCGGTGACCGGGCGCAGGCGTCCGGGGTCGAAGGAGGCGGGCAGGTCCGCGAAGAGACCGGCCGGGCTCACCGCCAGGACGAAGGCGTCGGGGTGGCGCGCCACCGTGGCCGCGAACGCCGCGTCGCGCTCCGCCTCGTCGATCTTCGCGTCCGTCATGTCGACCCGATCGGCCACCGGCTCGCGAAGTGAAGAAAAGTTCCGTAGTTGACACTGTCATTGTGACAGTGTCAGTATTGCGGCGTGTGGACGATGGACGAGCTTCTCGAGCGGGTACGCGGCGCGCTGGCCGCCGAATACCCCGGCGCGCCCAACGGCCGGGTCCGCGACGTTCCCGACCGCCGGGCCGTGCGGTGGTACACGACCACCGGACTGGTCGACCGGCCGGCGGCGATGCGCGGGCGCACCGCGCTCTACGGCAGGCGGCATCTCCTGCAGCTCGTCGCGCTCAAGCGCCGGCAGGCCCAGGGCCATTCGCTGGCCGCCATCCAGGCCGAGCTCGCCGGCGCCCCCGACGAGGAGTTGGCCACGGTCGCGCGGGTCCCGCAGGAGCTGCTGGCCACCGAGCCGCCCGGGCCACAGCCGCCCGCACGGCCCCGGTTCTGGACCACCGCGCCCGCACCGGCGGCTGCCCCGCCCGGCGATCGGCCCACCGCCTCGCCGGCCCCGGAGGTCGGGGCGGTCGCGCTGGGCGGCGGGGCGATCCTGATCCTTCCCGTACGCCCGTCAGCCGACGACCGCGCCGCCGTCGCCGCCGCGGCACAACCGCTGCTGAGCCTGCTCGCCGCCCGGGGTCTGCTGGACGCCGGCCCCGGACCGCACACCGATGATGGGAGCCCCTCATGACCCTGTCCGTCACCCCGATGGAGCCGGCGGAGCTCGGCCGCATCCGGATCCTGCCCGACGCCGGCATGGGCGCCCTGCACACCGACCGCGGCAACCTGCCCCTGGACCGGCTCGACGTCCGTACCCGGATCAGCGGGCTCGTCGCCCGGACCACCGTGACGACCGAGTTCGTCAACGCGCACGACACGGCGCTGGAGGCCACGTACGTCTTCCCGCTGCCCGACCGGGCCGCCGTCACCGCGATGACCATGACCGCGGCCGGGCGTACGGTCGAGGCCGAGCTGCAGGAACGCGCGGCGGCCCGGGAGGCGTACGACCGCGCGATCGAGGCCGGTCAGCGGGCGTCCATCGCCGAGGAGGAACGTCCCGACGTCTTCACCATGCGGGTGGGCAACATCCCGCCCGGTGAGCGCGTGGTCGTCGAGCTCACCCTCGCGGGGCCGCTGCCGTGGGAGGACGGCGCGGCGACGTTCCGGTTCCCGCTGGTGGTCGCGCCCCGCTACATCCCGGGTACGCCGCTGCCCGACGCGCCCGCCGGCGACGGGCAGGCCCGCGACACCGACGCCGTACCCGACGCCTCCCGGATCACTCCCCCGGTGCTGCTGCCCGGGTTCCCGAACCCGCTGCGGCTGTCCATCGGCGTCGACATCGACCCCGCCGGGCTCCCCCTGGACGGCGTCCGCTCCAGCCTGCACACGGTCACCAGCCGTGAGGGGCACGTGGAGATCGCCCCGGGCGAGCGGGCCGACCGTGACTTCGTGCTGCGCCTGCCGTACGCGGGCGACGGCTCGGGCGCGGTGGTCGTGCCGGACCCGGGCACCGACGGCGCCGAGGGGACGTACCAGCTGGTCGTGGTGCCGCCGGAACCGCGTGAGGGCCCGGCCCGCCCCAAGGACGTCGTGCTGCTGCTGGACCGCTCGGGCAGCATGGGCGGCTGGAAGATGGTCGCCGCCCGGCGCGCGGCCGCCCGGGTCGTGGACACGCTCACCACGGCCGACCGGTTCGCCGTGCTGACCTTCGACCACCAGATCGACCACCCGGCCGAGCTGGGCGAGGGGCTGTCCGAGGCGACGGACCGGCACCGCTTCCGTGCGGTCGAGCACCTGGCCCGCGCCGACGCCCGCGGCGGCACCGAGCTGCTCGCGCCGCTGCGGCAGGGGCTGTCACTGCTCGCCGGCTCCTCCGCGGGCGGCGACGACGACCGCGACCGGGTGCTCGTGCTCGTCACCGACGGCCAGGTGGGCAACGAGGACCAGATCCTCGCCGAGGTCACCTCGCTGATCGGTCCCACCCGCCTGCACACGGTCGGCATCGACCGGGCGGTCAACGCCGGCTTCCTGGGCCGGCTGGCCGCGCTCGGCGCCGGGCGGTGCGAGCTGGTGGAGAGCGAGGACCGCCTGGACGAGGCGATGGAGCAGATCCACCGCCGCATCGGCGCGCCGCTGGTCACCGACGTGACCGTGGGCGGCGTCGAGCCCGGCCGGCCACAGTCGATCTTCCCCGGCGTGCCGCTCGTGGTGTTCGGCCGCTGGACCGGCACGGCGCCTGCCTCGCTCACCGTGCGGGGGCGTACCCGCGACGACGCCGAGTTCACCCTCGACGTGCCGGTCGAGCGGCAGGACGAGCCGGCGGTCACCGCGCAGTGGGCGCGGGCCCGGCTGCGCGAGCTCGAGGACCGGTACGCGGCCGGCGACCACACTCTCGAACAGGAGATCGTCGCCACGTCCCTCAAGTACGGGGTGCTGTGCCGGTTCACCGCGTTCGTGGCGGTGGACAGCCGCGTGGTCAACGAGGGCGGGCAGCGCCGGCGCGTGACCCAGCCCGTCGAGTCGCCGTCCGGGTGGGACATGTTCGGTTCGGCCCAGCCTCCGCAGTTCCTCGCCGCCGGGGCTGCCCCGATGGCACCGCCGGCCGCTGGTGCCCCGTCGTTCGCGCCGTCCTTCGCCCCGGCACGGGCCCAGGCGCGTACCGGTCCGCAGCCGTTCGCGGCCGTACCGTCCGGGATGATGCCGCGCGGCAGCAACCGCAAGATGGCCGCGCCGACCAGCTCCGGACTGACCATGAAGGACCTGGCCGCGCTGGTGGCGGTCGAGGCGCGCCGGCTGCGCGACGCCGAGGGCCGGCCGGCCGCCGAGCGCCGCGACCTGCTCGCCGACCTGGCCACCCGGCTCGCCGCCGTGCTGGAGGGCCTGCCGGCACAGGAGGTGAAGCCGCTGCTCGAGCTCGTGGCGCGGCTGCGCGAGCCCGGCGACCTCGCGGCGCAGTGGTCGGACGCCCGGCAGGTCCTCGAGGCGTTCGGTCCGGCGGCTCCGGAACGCAAGCCCTTCTGGAAGCGCTGACCCTTTCCGGAAGTGCTGATCCTTTCGTGGGCCGCGGGTTCAGAAGGGCCCGTGGCCCACGGGCGGCCGCTGCTTCGGGGCGCCCTCAGCGGGCAGGCCGTGCGCGACGATCTCCGCCTTCGTGGCGGTGGCCAGGTCGAGCCCGGCCGCCGCGTCCGTGACGTCGTCGAGCGGCGCGGTGAACGGCTGCTCGGCGCGGCACACCGTACCGGCGGCGGGCAGGGTCTTCGCCAGCAGATAGCGGTCCATCGCCGCGGTCACGCACGGCGAGGTCCCGTACGCGGTGTGCCCGAAGTTGTCGCTGCTGAGCAGGCGGGCGTCGGCGAGCAGCCGGGACGAGCTCACCGCCTGCGAGTAGTTCGTGGCCGGGTCCCAGTAGCTGCCGACCACCAGGACGGTGTTGCGCGTCGGCCGGTTGAACGGGCCGGACCAGGCGTCCTCGTCGCGTACCGTCCAGATGTCCCCGGCGCAGGGCGCGCTCGCCCAGGCCCACGCGCGGCCGAAGTACGGCGCGCGCCTGTCCGCCTTCGCGACCTTCGCCGGCCAGGACGCCGTGTGCGCGGGGTGCCGGCCGTCGGTGCACATGACCGAGGCGTACGCGTCGATCGAGTTGTCGTACGGGAATCCCCGCCCGGCCCGCCCGAGAAGCGACGACGGTGTCGACGTCAGGGTCCACAGTTCGCTCGCCATGGCGGTCACCCGTTCCGCGGCGTCGTCGCCGTACAGGGCGCCGAGCACCTCGCCGATGAAGGTCGCGTACGTGATCCGCGTGCCCTCGACGGTGACCGGCTTCGCCTTCAGGCGGCGTACCAGAATCCCGAAACGCTGCACCGGATCGCCCGCGGCGAACGCGCACCGGGTCTCGCCGGCCCGATCGCACAGGGTGAGGATCCGCTGCAGGGCCCGCTCCGCGCCCTCGGCCGAGTGCAGCCGCTCGTCCTGGATGACGTGCCGGGTCCGCGCCGAACCGGCCCACGACCGCGGGTTGATCACGCCGTCGACCGCGACGACCCGGAACCGGTCCGGGAACATGGCCGCGTAGTACTGCCCCAGCGCGGTGCCGTAGCTGAACCCGAGGTAGCTGAGCCTCCGGTCCCCCACGGCCCGGCGCATCACATCCATGTCACGAGCGACCTCGGCCGTCGACATCGCCCCGGCCAGGGAACGTCCGGTGGTCGAGCACCCGGCCGCCAGCTTCCGCGCGCTCCGCAGGTACGCGGCGGTCTCCCGGGCACCGACCGGGAACGCGACGTTCATGCCCCTCAGCGCGGCGGCCTGCCGGCCCGGGTCGGCGAAGCAGGCGACCGCGTCGCTGGCGCCGATCCCCCGCGGGTCCATGCCGACGATGTCGAAGCGGCGCAGCAGCTCGTCGCTGAGCACCATCGGCGACATGAGCGCGAACGAGGTGGCGGACGCGCCGGGCCCGCCCGGGTTCACGAACAGGCTGCCGATCCGGTTCTGCCGGTCCGTGGCCCGCACCCGCAGCAGGGCGACGGTGGTCTGGGCGCCGTACGGGTCGTCGTAGTCGAGCGGGAGGCGGGCCGTGGCGCACTGGGCCCAGCCGTAGCAGGCGTACCAGCGGAGCTTCGGCGTCGCCACGCGACCGACCCGGCGGGCCTCGACGGCGCTGGTCGTGGCGGACCGGCGCGCGGCAGCGGTCGCCGTCGCCCTGCCGGTCGCGGTCCCGGTGCCGGTCGCGGTCCCACTGCCGGTCGCGGCCCCGCCGCCGGTCGCGGCCCCGCCGCCGGTCGCGGCCCCGCCGCCGGTCGCGGCCCCGCCGCCGGTCGCGGCCCCGCCGCCGGTCGCGGTGTCGGTCGACGCGGGGATCGCGGCGGTTGCGGTGCCGGCCGAGGCGGGGATCGCGGCGGTTGCGGCGAGCACCAGGCCGGTGATGCCGGCAGCGAGCAGACGCAGGGGAAGCGGCATGAGAGAGCCTTCCGAGGGCAGGTGCCCCACAAGTCGGCAATTCGGACGCCCGCCCAAGGACCGCCCGCCACCGCTCCCCGTTTGCTACCCCTGATCACGACGCCGCCGGCCCGGCCCGCGGGGACCGCGCCGCACGCCGCCACGCCGCGCGACCGGCCGAGCGGGACCCGCCGCGCGACCGGCCGAGCGGGACCCGCCGCGCGACCGGCCGAGCGGGACCGCGCCGCCAACCCGCCGCGCGAGACCGCGCCGCCCGACCGGCCGAGCGGGAGCGGCGCCGGGACGGAACTCGATCTTGACCGTTCGGGCGTTGAATGCGGAGGCCGACGGCGGGGTACCGTGCCGGGGGATCATCGTCGGGCACGGGGCAGTTGGGCGGGAATGGCGGACACGGACGACAGCGCGCGGCAGGCTCCCGGGGAGGGCGAGCCGCTGCTGGTCCGTCCGTACATCCTCGGCGGGACCGCGGCGCCGGCCCCGCGCACTTCGGCGGAGACCTGGCCGGAGACGGCCGCCGAGCCACCCCCGTCCACGGATCTGCCCGCCGACCCCGGTTCACCCGCGCCGGCCGAGCCCGCCGTTCCCCCGAGGCGCCGCCGACTCGCGATGGTCGTGGCGGCTGTCGCTCTGCTGCTGGTCGCCGTGGCGGCGTTCGGCGTGTACTCGGCGCTGCGGCCGGGCTCCGGCGCCACCCCGCAGGCGATCGTCGACGTGAGCCTGCCGCCGTACGGGACGTCGGCTGCCACTGCGCCCGCGGCGAGCAGCCCGCCGGCCCGTGGGGAGGCGCCCGCTCCGCCGGCCCTGCGTACGTCGGCCCCCACCACCAGCAGCAGCGCGGCGCCGCCTCCCAGCAGCGCCGCGACCACCCCGTCATCGCGGTCGGCGACCTCCGCGCCGGCCGGTTTCGCGCCGGCCCCGCGCGCGTCGAGCCCGGCGGCGACCCTCTCCCCCGCGCCCGCCAGCGCCCGCACCGGCACGGTCACCGGCGCCGGCGGGCTCTGCCTCGACCTCAACGGCGCCATCCCGGTCGACGACAACCACATCCAGGTGTACGAGTGCAACCGTACGGCCGCCCAGCTGTGGACCCTCGCCGCCGACGGCACGCTGCGTGTCATGGGCATGTGCGCGCAGGTCGTACCGGATGCCGGCGTGCACATCACCGGGTGCGACGGCCGCCGGGCGGCGCAGTGGCGGGCCGGACCGAACCAGTCCCTGGTCAACCTGGCGACCGGCGGCTGCCTCACCGACCCCGCGGACGGCTCCCGCCCGGGCGCCTGGTCCCGGGTCACCGGCTGTACGGGCGCGACCGGTCAGCGCTGGCGTCTCCCCTGACCGCCCGCGAGCGGTCCCGGACAGGGCATGGCCGCGGAGCGCGGTCGCAGCGTCCCGGACCACTCGGTTGATCTACCGCGGCGGGTCGGGCGCGTGCCTCGAAGGGTGGGACTGCGACCGGGCTGCTTCCGGGTCGTCCGGCGGCAACGCCAGATACGCCGGCCGCAGGAGCTCGGTGAGCGACACCCCGCCGTACCGCAGCGGCGGCGTGTCGAGCTGGTCGAGCAGCAGGTCGGGCCGGGCCACCGGTGGGGGCGGCGGCGGTGCTGCGGGCGTACCCGTGCCCCAGAAGTCGTCGATGTCGCCGAGGGCCGCCGAACGGTGCTCGGGCGGCACCTCGGCCGCGGGGGGTTCGTGCGCCGCGGCCCCGCGGAGCTGGCTGAGGCGGGTGAGCAGCTCGTCCCGGCCGCGGCCGCGCCAGGCGAACACGCCGAACGGGTCCGTCTCGAACGAGTCGGCGAGCGCGTAGCAGGTCGCCGCGAGGTGGGCGCAGGGCATCGGCCAGCGTTCGCAGGTGCAGTCCATCGCGACCTCGTCGAGGCCGAGCGGCAGCAGCGTGAGGCCGGCGCGGCGGAAGACCTCCTCGATGTCGCCGGGCATGCGGCCGGCGAGCAGGTCCGCGACGTAGCGGGCCTGGGCGGCGAGGTCGTCCTCGACCCGGGACCATTCGGCCGCGCCGAACGCCCGGACCGCGATGCGGGACCGGAACGCGTGGGTGTCGTCGGGGCCGCGGACGTGCGCGGTGACCAGGCTGCTGGAGATCGACAGGCTGCGGACGTGCCCGGCCCGGGCGTCGCGGCGGCCCCGGGCGAAGGTGGGTGCCATGCGCAGCGCCTCGAACATCGCCACGAACGGGGTGGAGAACCGGTCAGTCACCGACGGCCTCCGGGTCCAGCCGGGTCAGGTCGCGCAGCTCGTCGGTGCTCAGCGTGGTGAGCCAGCCCTCGCCGTTGCCGACGACCCGTTCGGCGAGCACGCCCTTGTCCGCGATGAGCCGGTCGATGCGTTCCTCGAGGGTGCCAAGGCAGACCAGCGTGTGCACGCTGACGTCGCGGTGCTGGCCGATGCGGAACGCCCGGTCGGTGGCCTGCGCCTCGGTCGCCGGGTTCCACCACCGGTCGACGTGCACGACGTGACTGGCGGCGGTGAGGTTGAGCCCGGTGCCCCCGGCCTTGAGCGACAGGACGAAGATGCCGGGCCGCTTGTCGCCCTGGAACGCGGCCACCATCTCGTCGCGGGCGCCGCGCGGCGTGCCGCCGTGCAGATACCGCACCGGTACGCCGAACCGCGCGGCCAGGTGCGGCACCAGCACCGACCCGAACCGCGTGAACTGGGTGAAGCACAACGCGCTCTCCCCGCCGGCCAGCGCGGCGTCGAGGATCTCCTCCAGCCGTTCCAGCTTCCCGGAGCGCCCGGGCAGCGGTGACCCGTCGCCGAGCAGCTGGGCGGGATGGTTGCAGACCTGTTTGAGCTTGGTCATGCCGGCCAGCACGATGCCCTTGCGGCGGGTCTCGGTGGTCTCCTTCAGCCGGTCCATCATGTCGTCGAGCACGGCCCGGTACAGCGTGGCCTGCTCGGCGGTGAGCCCGCACAGGTGCCGCACGTGACGCTTGTCGGGCAGGTCGCTGATCACGGCCGGGTCGGCCTTCACCCGTCGCAGCAGGAACGGCCGGGTGGCGTGGCGCAGCCGGGCGGCGGCGTCCTCGTCGGCGTACCGCTCGATCGGCACCGCGTACCGGTTGCGGAAGGTGTGGGCGCTGCCCAGCAGCCCCGGGTTGAGGAAGTCCAGGATGGACCACAGCTCGGCCAGCCGGTTCTCCACCGGTGTGCCGGTGAGCGCGAACCGGTTCCGCGCGGGGAACCGCCGCACCGCCCGCGCCGCCCCGCTAGCGCTGTTCTTGATGTGCTGCGCCTCGTCCAGCACCACCCGGTCCCACTGCACGGCGGCGAGCGCGTCGGCATCCCGCGTCGCCGTCGCATACGTGGTCAGCACGACATCCGCGCCGTCGGCGAGCCCGGCCGGGTCGGGCCGGTCGGCGCCGTGCAGCACCCGCACCCGCAGCGCCGGCGCGAACCGGGCGGCCTCCCGCTGCCAGTTCCCCAGCACCGACAGCGGGCAGACCAGCAGCGTCGGACCGGCCCGCCGGTGCAGCAGCAACGCGAGCAGCTGCACGGTCTTGCCCAGACCCATGTCGTCGGCCAGGCAGGCGCCCAGGCCCAGGCCGTCGAGGAAGGCCAGCCAGGAGAAACCCCTTTTCTGGTACGGCCGCAGCACGCCGAGCAGGTCCACGGGTGGCTCCCGCAGTTCCAGCCGCTCCCCCAGCCGCCCGGACAGCAGGTCGGCGACCCACCCACGGCCCCGGACCTCGGCGATCGGCAGGGGCATCTCCTCGGGCGGAAGCAGCCGTACCAGCCGCAACGCGTCCCCCGCGGTCATCGTGCCGCCGCCCCGCCGGAGAAACTCCAGACCCGCCCGCAGCCGCTCGGGGTCGAGATGCACCCAGCGCCCCCGCATCCGTACCAGCGGCACCTTCACCCGCGCCAGCACGGCCAGCTCGTCCTCGGTGAGCACCCGCCCACCCAGCGACAACCCCCAGTTGTACGCCACGATGGTGTTCAGATCGGCGGCCTCGTCCCGCAGCACCGGCGCGGCAGCCTCGGCACTGCGCACCTCGAGGGCGAGCCCGAGCCGCTGCGGCTCGCGCCACCAGGCGGGCAGCAGGACGCCGTACCCGGCCTGCTCCAGCAGCGCGGCGTGGCTGAGGAACCGGTGCGCCCCCTCGGTGTCCAGCACGATCTCGGCGGGCCGGGCCACCCGGAGCGCGGCCTCGAGCTCCCCGAACAACCGGGCGGCCCGCCCCAGCCCGGCAATGAGCCGCTCCTGCGGCCGATGCGTCCACCGCCGCAGCGGAGCGGCCGCGTCCCGCCAGACGTCGGCGGCGGAGACGAGCAGGCTGGGCTCGTCCAAGGGCTGCAGGAAGAACTCGAGCAACCAGGCATCCTGCGGCTCGCCGGCGGTGTCGAGGGCGGAGCCGCCGGCCGGCCCCGGCGCGGTGGTGGCGTCGGGCTCGTCGGGCTCGAGCTCGTGCAGGTGGCTGAGCCGGAACACGACCCGCACGGCGGTGCCGCTCGTGGCGTCGGCATGCCAGGCGTCGAGGGCCTCGGCCAGCACGTCGAGCTCACCGGGCCGCCCGTCGAACTCCCCCGGCCGACCGTCGACGTCGGCGCCGCGGGCGGGGGCCGGGGCCGGGCCGTCGGCGGTGAGGGCGGTCAGCCAGGGCGCCCCGCCGAGGGCGACGCCGGACTCGGCCAGCCGCGTGCGGACCAGGCCGTCGACCAGGTGGTGCAGCGCCGCGTGGAGGGTGTCCGCGGCCGGCAGGCCGTCGACCTCGCCGGGCCGCGCGCGCTCCGCCCGGCAGGCCGGGGGCATCCGGGCCAGCAGATCCGCGTGCCGGGTGCCGTCAGGACCGCTGAGGACCGGCCGCCAGACGGCACGCGGGCGCCGCCCGTCGGTGAGGACCGCGGGCAGCACCCGCCCCCGCGCGACCAGGTCGGCCGCGAACGCGCAGAGCTCGGCCAGGTAGAGCAGTGAGGGCGCCGCGCGGGCCCCCCATTCGTCGGCGAGGTCGGCGGTCACCCACGGCACCACGACGGCCGGAACCACCCACGGCCGGAGCTTGGGAGTGCCCCGGCGCGGCGGCAGTCCCAGGGCCGGCGACGGGAGCGGTCCGGCCGAGGTCGAGGGCAGCAGCAGCGTGGAGGGCCGCGGCTCCCCACCCGGCGCGAAGGCGAACGGATGCGCCCCCCGACCGGCCGGGGAAGGCTGGTCCGTCTCGCCCCACAACGCGAGCCCTCCATCGCGGGCGATGAAGCCGTGCAGGACCGTCATCCGAGCTGCCAGGTGATGTCGGGCGGCCGGACCCGGGCGCACCGCGGGCCGCCGTCGGCGCCGGTCAGGCCGAGGCGTGCGACGAGCGGGCCGGCGCCCTCGTACGCGGAGCGGAGCAGCTCCGTCGGGACGTCACCGAAGAGCAGCTTGGCGCGCCGGAACATGGCGAACGTGTCGCCGTCGACGGCCCCCCAGCTCAGGTAGAGGAAGCGGGCTCCGGGGCGGCCGTGCACGTACGGGCCGCCGACGTCGAGCAGGCCGTCGACCTCGCGGGCGGCCACCTCGAACTCCCACGTCGCGTGGGGCGCGTCGGCGGGATGGCGGTCGACGACCTCGGCCCGGCGCTGGACGCCGACGTGCACGTTGCCGCGCCGCAGGTCGTCGGCCTCGGCCCCGCCCCGCCGCCCGGGCAGGTCGCTGCCCTCGATCCGGATGTGCACGCCTGAACTCTAGGCCGACCCCCCCGACAATTCCGCCGCTCCCCGAGGCCCGCCACCCGAACCGGCCGGCCCCGGGGACAAGACGGAAACACCGCCCGGGCGCGACGGGAACCGGACCGCGGCCGGGCGGTTCAGGCGTTGTCGCGCAGCCACGCGTCGATGAGCCCGCCGAAATGCCCCAGGAACCGCTCGTGCTCGTGCGGCGGGTACATCGCCCGGACCGTCTCGGTGAGCAGCGACCGGAACTCCGGCGACCCGATCCACCCGTGGACCATCTCGTCGATGTGGGACATGTGCTTCTCGCAGAACTCGTCGTACTTCTCCGTCTCGAAGTAGTCGTCGGCGAGCGCACGGTAGAGCCGCAGCTTCTCCTCGTACGGCAGGGACGCGTCGTCGCCGATGGCGAAGTACGCGGCCGTGTCCATGTCGAGGCGGGGTTTGCGGTCCGTCACCACGCAGAAGACCGTCCAGCGCAGCAGCGCCGCCATCGCCCAGGGGAAGTAGTAGTGCAGGGAGGTCACCGCCACGTCCGGGCAGGCGTTGGCGTAGTCGATGGGGTACACGTCGTCGCCCTTGACCAGCGACTCGCAGGAGTTGAACTCCCAGCGGAAGAACGCGTTGACCAGGCGGGAGATGGTGACCACCTCGTCGCCGACGCGTTCGCCGAGGAAGTCGTGGTCGACGGCGTAGCGCTCGTGCATGGGCAGGTCGGGGCGGAACTTCATGACCATCGTCTCCGGGCCGATGGTCAGCGAGCGGGCGAAGACGTCGTAGTCCTCGACCGACGCCTGCAGGTGCATGAGCCGCTCGCCGGAGGCGTCGTACGCCGCGTGCAGCTCCGCCGGGTTGCGGATCTTGGAGACGCCGACCCAGGCCCCGCCGTCGTACGGCTTCATGAACATCGGGTACCCGACGCTCTCGGCCAGTGCCTCCAGGTCGAACGGCTGGTTGTAGCGCGCGGAGGTGTACGCGTACCGCGAGTTGTCCAGGGGGTTCTTGAACGGCACCAGCACCGTCTCGGGCACCTTGAGGCCGAGCCGGATCATCGCGCAGTACGCGGCGTGCTTCTCCATCGACTGGAACGTGAACGGGCTGTTCAGCAGGTACACGTCGTCCATCAGCGCGGCCTTCTTCAGCCATTCGCGCGGGTGGTAGTACCAGTACGCGAGCCGGTCGATGACCAGGTCGTGCTGGGGCCTGGCGCGCAGGTTGAAGGGTTCGATGGTGACCCGGACGCTGCGGGTGCGGTGGCTGCGGCCGGCGTCGTCGGTGATCACGCCGACGCGGCGCAGCAGGGCCTCGTACGCCCGCGGCCAGTCGTCCTCGGTTCCGAGCAGAAGTCCGATGGTGTGCTCGACGTCGGCCATGGGCGCCTCCTCTTAGTTGAACACCTTCTGCAGCAGCGCGGTCAGATGCGGGTCGAGCGCGTCCCGCCAGGCGGTCCAGTTGTGGGCGTCGGGCACCTCGGCGAAGTCGACCGCATACCCCTGATCCGTCAGTGCACGCGCCATCTCCCGGTTGTTGGCGAGGTTCTCCTCCACGGTGCCGCATGTCATGGCGATCGGCACGGCGGGGCCTTCGCGGTCGCGGACGACGCGGCCGGTGAAGCGGACGATGCGCAGGTAGCGGCGGAATCCGGATTCCTGGCGGTCGTGCCGGGGCCGGAAGAAGCTGCCGGAGTGCAGGAGCAGCCCGGCGAAGGCCTCCGGGTGGCGCCGCTGGGCGTGCAGCATCGCCAGCGCGCCGAGGCTGGCGCCGGCGCCGACGACCGGCCGGTCGGTGCCCAGCTCCGCGGCGAGCGCCGGGAGCACGTCGTGGGCGAGCGCCCGGGCGTACGCGGGATTGGCCGAATACCACTCGAGTCGGTCCCCGGCGGGCAGCAGCACCAGGTGGTACGGCGGCACGCGCCCCGCCTCGATCATCGCGGCGGTGTAGTGGCCGAGTTCGCCGTACCGATGGAAGTCGGGCCCGTCGTGCGCGACCAGGACCCGGTCGGTGGGCGTGGCCGGCGACCAGATCCGGGCGGCCAGCTCGCCGTGCACGGCGGGCAGCGGCAGGTAGAGGTCGCGCCACTGGCCGCCGGCGGCGGGCAGGTGCACCCATTCCGGCTCGGCGTAGCCGGGGCAGCACAGCACCGAGTGGTCGCCGGTCTCGCTGCTGCCGTCGGGGTGCCCCAGGGCGAGCCGGTATTCGATGCGGTGCGCGGGCGGCCGGGGCAGGAGCAGCTCCCAGCTGCGGGTGTCCTCGCGGTAGCTCAGGTCACCGTGGACGACGCCGGACTCCAGCCGTACGGAGGTCAGCCGGTGGTCGGGATCGCGCAGCCGGAAGCAGACCTCGGTGGCCCCGCACCACGACCCGGCCGACGGTTCCATGACGGAACCCTAACCGCTCAGGGGGTGTACGTCTGCGGGCCCGGGGAGGCGGCCGGGAGGCCGAACATGTCGGCGAGGCCGGTGACGCGCAACTGGCGGTGCACGAACTCGCTGGGGTTGCGCAGCACGAAGCGGGTGCCGGTCTCGCGGGCCGCGTTGTAGCCGGCGACCAGCGCGCCGACGCCCATGGAGTCCATGAACGTGACGAAGGTGAGGTCGACGATCATCGTCAGGGGCCGGTCGCTGTGCAGCGTGCTGACCAGCGCCTGGCGCAGCGCGTCGACGGTGGCCGCGTCGAGCGTGCCGCGCACGTCGACCACGATGGCGCCGTCCGCCTGGCGCCGGGTGGTCATCACGGCCTCGCCCATGCCTACCGCCTGTAGAAGATCGCTGCCCGTCGGCCTCACGGTACAACGCCGCGGGCCCACCTCGCAGGCTGGTGCACCAAAGCCGGCCCGGGGCGGACAGGCGGTACGCCGGCGATCACCCATCGCGACGCCGGTTCGGCAACCGCAGCGACCAAGTTCGCCAGATAACGCAGATCATCTTGCGGGCCGGCGCGGGTGAAAGCGACTGTGACGGTGGTCGACATGAGGGGGGCGGGTCATGGCAACCAGTTCCAGCCGGAGACCGGGGGTCTTCGCCATCAGGGACGTGCGGTCGCTCATCACCGAGACCGCCGAGGAGGGCCACGGCCTGAAGAAGGCGGTCGGCCCGCTGCAACTGACCGCCATGGGCGTCGGCGCGATCATCGGCACCGGTATCTTCGTCGTCATCGGCGAGGGCGCCGGGGTGGCCGGCCCGGCGGTGATCCTGTCGTTCGTGCTGGCCGCCGTGGCGTGCGCGTTCTCCGCGCTGTCCTACGCCGAACTGGCGTCGTCGATCCCGGTCTCGGGCAGCGCCTACACCTACACGTACGCCACCCTCGGCGAGATCGTCGCGTGGATCATCGGGTGGGACCTGATCCTCGAGTACGGCGTCTCGGTGGCCGCGATCGCGGTCGGCTGGGGCGGCAACCTCAACGCGTTCCTCGACGCGGCGTTCGGCTACACGCTGCCGGACGCGATCGCGAAGTCGCCCGAGGACGGCGGGGTCTTCAACCTGCCCGCGGTCTTCATCGTCCTGGCGATCACGCTGCTGCTGTGCCGCGGCGTCACCGAAAGCGCCCGGGTCAACCTCGTCATGGTGGCCGTGAAGCTCACCGTCCTGCTGTTCTTCATCGTGGTGGCGTTCATCAACTTCGGCACCGGCAACTTCCAGCCGTTCGCCCCGGACGGCATTGACGGGGTGACCGCCGCGGCGGCGATCATCTTCTTCGCGTACATCGGGTTCGACGCGGTCTCCACCGGCAGCGAGGAGGCGCGGAACCCGGCGAAGGACCTGCCGAAGGCCATCATCGGGTCGCTGCTGATCTGCACGCTCTTCTACGTGCTCACGGCGGTCGGCGCGATCGGCGTCGCCAGCCCGCAGCAGCTGGAGAGCAGCGACGCCCCGCTCGCCGCCGCCCTGGACCAGGGCGCCGGCATCGGCTGGGCCGCGGCGATTCTCGCGCTGGGGGCGGTCGTCGCCATCACCAGCGTCGTCCTGGTCATCATGTACGGCCAGACGCGCATCTTCTTCGCCATGTGCCGCGACGGCCTGCTCCCCCAGCGCCTCGCCGCGGTCAACCAGCGGTACGGCACCCCGGCCCGGCTCACCATCATCCTGGGCGTGCTCATCGCGATCCTGGCGGCGCTCGTGCCGCTCTCCGAGATCGTCAAGCTGGTCAACATCGGCACCCTGTTCGCGTTCGTGCTGGTGAACATCGGTGTGATCATCCTGCGCCGGACCCGGCCGGAGATGCCGCGGCCGTACCGGGTGCCGTGGTCGCCGGTGCTGCCGATCCTCGGCGTGGCCTTCGCGATCTACCTGATGGCGGACCTGCCGCTGGCGACGTGGATCCGGTTCGTGGTCTGGCTGGCCGTCGGCATGGCCATCTACTTCCTGTACGGCTACCGCAACTCCCGCGTGCGGCGGGAGAACGCGACCGGGACGCCGAGCTGGGCGCGCGAGGACGGTGAGCAGCCGTGACGCCGCCGGTGGTCGTGGGCGTGGACGGCAGCGAGTCGGGTCACGACGCCCTGGTGCTGGGCCAATGGGCGGCGTCGGTGCTCGGCGCGCCGCTGGTCGTCGCGGTGGTGCACCCCGCGCCCTCCGCGCTGGGTTCGGGGCGGGTGGACGCGGAATGGGTGGCCGACCGGCACCGGGCTGCCGAGGCGGTGCTCGACGACGCCCGGTCGGTGCTGACCGGGGACGGCGAGGTGGAGTACCGCCTGGTGGCGTCCACGTCGGCGGCGCACGGCCTGCACGACCTCGCCGAGGAGCTGGGCGCGGAGACCATCGTGGTCGGTTCCGGCCGCTCCGGGCCACGGCACCGGCTGTTCGCGGGCAGCACCGCCGACCGGCTGCTGGCGGGCAGCATGTGCCCGGTCGCGGTGGCCCCGTCGGGCATGGACGTCGCGCCGGGCACCCTGGGCCGCATCGGCGTCGCGTACGTCGACACCCCGGACGGCCGGGCGGCGCTGGAGACGGCGGCCCGGCTCGCCGCCCGGACGGGCACCGCGCTGCGGCTGTACACGGTGGTGGCGGACGCCGACGCGACGCTGCCGTTCCTCGTCGGCCAGGACGCCGAGCACGCCTTCCTCGACACCGCGCGGGAGACGTACGAGCAGGCGCTGTCGCGGGCGGCCGGCGCGGTCAAGGACGCCGACGCGGACTGGGAGATCCTCACCGGCGACGTCGTCGACCAGCTGAGCGAGCTGACCGACGTGGACGTGCTGTTCTGCGGCTCCCGCGGCTACGGCCCGGCGCGCCGGGTGCTGCTGGGCGGCGTCTCGGCCCGGCTGGTGCGCCGGGCCCGCCGCCCGGTGATCGTGGTGCCCCGCAGCGGCTGAGCTCCCGGCCGTGATCAGCTCGGTTCGCGACTGAGCGCTCCCACCTCGCGGACCGCCTCCGCGACGGCCCGGAAGTCCTTCTTGAGGATCGCGCCGTGGTTGCTGGGGACCTTCGCCGCGACCTGCACGCGGGGATTCCGGGCGGTCACCACGTCGAGGCCGGCCCGGATCCGTTCCTGCTCGTCGCCGCGGCTGCCGAACGACGTCCCGGACGCGACGACGTACCGCGTCGGGACGGTGAGGCCCTCCAGCACCGGGCCGAGTTCCCGTTCGCGGGAGAGCCGGCCGAGTTCGATGTTGCTGTCCGCCTGCTGCTCGGCGCTCATCCTGGGCGCCAGGCCGGTGGGGCGCAGCAGCGGCAGGAACCAGCGCATCCGCCGGAACAGCTTGCGGATCCGCTGCTCCATGGCCTCGTCGAGCCAGTCGGACGGGTACGCGCCGTCGACCAGCACCGCGCCCAGCGTCCGCTCCGGGTTCCGGCTCGCCCAGTGCGCCGCGACGACGGCCCCGTACGACCAGCCGACCAGCACCGCCCGCTCCACGTGCCGGGCGGTGAGGACGGCGTCGACGTCCCGGACGGCCGCCGCGAAGGAGTAGTCGGCCGAGCGCTGCGACCGGCCGCGGGCCCGCTCGTCGTACGTGAGGTGCCGCCACCCCGGCCCGAGGTCGGCGATGACCCGCCGCCAGTAGCCCTGGGTGGCGAACTGTCCGTTGAGGTAGACGACCGGGACGCCCGGACCGCCGGTGTCGGTGACGGCCAGTGCCGTGTCCTCGACCGGCAGCATGCCCCGCCACGGTGTTCCGCTGTTCTCGCTCATCTGCCCGCCTCTTCCCGGTACGTTTCCGATATGGGAAACGCTACGTTGCGTTCGATGACCGGACAACAACGAGAATGCTCTTGTCCCGCATTTCAGCAGCTAGCATGGTCTATTTTGTTGCACCGCCCTGCGGCCTAATGCAACGACCGTGGTGGACTGCGTTGCAATGGTATGGGGCTGAACGCTATGGTGGGCCATCAGCCGGCTCCACCGAGGGGGACCGCCGTGCCGGGAGGCAGACTCACCCAGCAGGAACGCCACCAGATCGCGCTCGGCCTGGCTGACGACCTGCCGTACGCCGAGATCGCCCGGCGCCTGCACCGTCCGACCTCGACGGTCACCCGGGAGGTGATGCGCAACGGCGGCCCCCTGACCTACCGGGCCGACCTGGCGCACCGGGCGACCGAGCGGCGTGCCCACCGGCGTGGGCCCGCGGCGTCCGGCGGCACGCGCCCGGGCCCCGAGCCGCACGGACGCGACGCCGCCGCCGTGACCGGCTACGAGGAGGTGTTCACCACCGCGCTCGTCGCCTCGGGCCTGGCGCGGATGCCGGCCCGCGTGCTCACCAGCCTGTTCCTCACCGACGCCGGCAGCCTCACCGCCGCACAGCTGGCTCGGCGACTTCAGGTCAGCCCGGCGTCCATCTCCAAGGCGATCGCGTTCCTGGAGAGCCAGAGCCTCGTCCGCCGCGAACGCGACGAGCGCCGCCGGGACCGGTACGTCGTCGACAACGAGCTGTTCTACCAGGCGACGATCGCCAGCGCCCGGTCCAACGACCAGCTCGCGGCGATCGCCCGCCGGGGCGTGACGGTCCTCGGCCCGAACACGCCCGCCGCCACCCGTATGGAGAACATCGCCCGCTTCCTGGACTTCATGAGCGAGAGCATCACGCGCGCCGCCGATCAGGCCCGGGAGCTGCTGCACCCGGGGACGGCCCGGTAGTGCCGGCCGGCGGTCAGGCGCGGTGCCGGCCGCCGGGCAGGTCGTGGTACGTCTCGTCCTCGAACGGCATCATCGCCACGTCGGTCGGGGCCTCGGCGGCGCGCTCGTCCCACGGTGACACCGCGTTCGGCCGTGGGGTGCGGGGGCCGAGGTCCATCAGCGGGACGTAGACGCGGGCGTCCACGGCCTCGGCCAGCAGCAGCGCCGCGACCAGCGCCGTCGGGCGTTCGGCGGGGTCGCGGTCGAGGCAGCGGGAGCAAAGGTCGAGGACCTCCGGGGCGAGGCCGGGGATCTCGGGCAGCGGGTCGGGGTGGTCGTAGCGCTGGGCGTGCACGAGGGCCGTACCCGACTCGGCGCGCCAGGGCAGGCGTCCGGACAGGCAGTGGTAAAGCAGCACGCCGAGCGAGTACATGTCGGACGCCGGGGTCGCGGGGAGCCCTTCGAACCGTTCCGGTGCGACGTAGGCGGGCGTACCCATGACCGGCCCGTCGGGGTCGGGGTCGTGGCTGCCGGCGGCGGCCGCGATGCCGAAGTCCAGCACCTTCGCCCCGGAGGGCGTCAGCATGATGTTGGCCGGCTTGATGTCGCGGTGCACGACCTGCTCGGCGTGCGCGGCGGCCAGGGCGGCCGCGACCTCGGCGCAGACGCGTACGGCGATGCGCCAGTCGAGCCGGCCGGCGGTGAGGTGCTCGCTGAGCGTCTGCCCGTTCACCAGCTCCATGACGATGTAGGGGACCTCGCGCCCAGGCGAGGGTGAGGTGCCGAAGTCGTGCACGCCGGCGACGTTGGGGTGCGCGAGCCGTGCCGCGGACCGGGCCTCGGTGCGCACGAGCTCGACGCTGCTGTCACCGAGCGTCCCCTCGAGCGCGGGAGCCATGATCTTCACAGCGACCGGGCGGTCCAGCACACGGTCGTGGCCGCGCCACACCTCCGACATGCCGCCGATCCCGATGCGCTGCACGAGCTGGTACCGCCCGCCCAGTGTCCGCATCGGTCCATCCCCCAGTCGTTGCTCGCCGATCGCCCGCCCGCTCCCGGTTCCACGGTCGGTACCCCGGCCTCCGGCAGCCAAAACGCGTCGATCGGGTAACGCGGCGGCTCAGCGCCGTACGGTCAGCAGGATGCGGTCGTCGATCCCCTCGCCCGTGGCGACCATGTGCGAGGCCAGCGCGCCGGCGCGGGCCTGCGGGGTGTCGACACCGCCCAGCGCGGTGGCCTGCGCGGCCACGGACGCGACGATGCCGGGGAAGTGCATGTACACCGCGTAGTTCTCCGGTGACCCCAAGTACGGGAATGGGCCCGAGCCGGCCAGCGCCCGCATCGGCACGCCGAGCAGCTGGAAATTGCGGTACGCCGAGCGGTCCAGCATGGACGTCGAGTGTTCGACGCCCGCCTGCGCCCCGCCGAGCAGGTACGTGCGGTAGAGCAGGCTGCTCACCTCGAGCGCCGATCCACGCCCGCGGTACTCGGGCAGCACGGCGGCGACCGCACAGTCCCAGATGCGGCCGGAGCCGAGCCCGTGCGCCGCGACGATGCCGGCCGTGTCGACGCCGATGTGGCGGGGCGCGTCGTCGACCGTCTTGCTGCGGCCGTCGATGATCCGGGCGGCGCCGGCCGGGACCGCCCGTTCCCGGTCGATCACGAGGACGAAGAGGCTGTCGCGCTCGTACGGGCCGTACTCGGCGGTCATCACGGCCTCGTCGTTGCCGAACGCCGCCTCGAACACGGTCCGTTCGACGTGCCGGGCGACGTCGGCGAGCGGGTCACCGTCCGCGACGAACACGGCGAGGAAGCGGCCCTCCCGGGGCAGCCGGTCCGCGGGGAGGTCGCCGAGGAAACCGGCGACGGCCCGGGCGGCGGCGTCGGGGGCGAGGTCGTAGCGGGCCACGCTCAGAACTCCTTGGCCACGAGCTCGGTGGTACGGAAGTACTCGCGGGTGAAATCGAGGACGGCCTGCGGGTCGAACGGCTTGCAGGTGTAGATGTCCACGCTGAAGAAGGACAGCGGGCGCTCCCACGAGTAGAAGTGGGCGCCCGAGGTCTCCCAGTGGATCCAGCCGGCCCAGCCGTACAGCTCGCTCACGTGCGTGACCGGCTCGATGAGCGTGATCATGTCCGTCACGACGGAGAGCCGGCTCAGGTAGTCCTTGATGTGCTCGTCGGTGATGACGAACGTCGGGTACCCCTCGACGACCATGCGCTGGCGGGTGATGGCCGGGGCCAGGTCCTTGAAGTCCAGCATCGGGAGCCTTTCGACACGGTGAGTCAGTAGCGGTCTGCCCCAAATGTAGCTATTGCTAACTGAGCGTCAAGGCGACCGTTTCGCGAGTATCCCTGCCGGCGCCCCAATCACCGCACTGGACGCAGGAGTTCGGATGAGAGGCCTGAAAGGGTGCTGAAATCACTGCGTGTGGCCTGAGTCACCCTACGGAGCGTGCTGATCTGATTCATCACAGAGAGTCAGGAAGCGGCTCCGGAGAACAAACATGGCGGAGCTCGTCCTTGTGGGACGGGCCCCGCCATGGGCGGTCACTCGCTCTGCATCGCCGATTGTGCGGGCGGCACGGAGGACCGGGCGTTCTGCGGTCGACGCTAGGGGAAGTCGATCACCGTACGGTGGCCGGGGGCCGGTCAGGTGACCGTTCTCACCCGCCGGCCGCCACGCGCCAGGGTCAATACGCGAGCTCCGTACGCAGGTTATGGGCGCCGTCCTCCCGGGTGGCCTCGTAGTAGAGCCGGCGCCGGCCGTCCGGCAGGTCGACAAGGCTCAGGTAGCGCAGGCCGTACGGCGCGTGCGGGCTGCCCAGCGGCTCACCCTCCTCCGCGATGAGCTCACCGAAGCTGCCGTCCGGCAGGCGCACGCCCCGGGCCACGCCGGTGCGCTCTTCCCAGTTCTCCCCCGCGGTGGCACGCCCGTCGTACGCCGCCAGGATGGTGTCGCCCTCGACGGAGACCGAGGAGACGCGCACGCCCCGGGCGTCCCAGGAACCGGGGCGGCCGGCGAGCGCGGTGCCGCGCCAGGTCCAGTGGACGCCGTCGGGACTGGTCGCGTACTCGGTCGTCATCCGGTCGGCGTCGTCCCAGGACTCCAGCGGGTGCACCGAGGCCCACAGGTGCCAGCCGTACTCGTCGTGGTGCAGGACCGGGTCCTTCACGCCGGCGGTCTCGTCGCCGGCGAGCACCGTACGGGCAGGCGCGGTGGCGAGCCCTTCGGGGGTGTCGGCCTCGAGCAGGTCGACGCGCCAGTGCTTGGTGCCGGGGGTGGCCGCGCTGACGTAGAGGCGCCAGCGGCCCTCGGGCGTGCGGACCAGCGCGGGCCGCTCCAGCGACTCGGCGCCGAACCGGTCCTTGTCCACGGTGGCCACGACGGTGAAGGTGACGCCGTCCTGCGAGCGGGCCACGACGTTGGAGATGCCGCGGCCCTCACCGATCGGGAGCCGCAGGCGGTAGGCGAGGTAGATGTCACCGTCGGCGACGATTGAGGAGGGCGCGCCGGCCCATGCTCCCGGTTCGTCACCGGGCGGCTCGACCACCACCGCCGATTCCTCCCAGCGTGGCAGCGGCAGCGTCTGAGTTCCGATGGACAAGGCGGCTCCGTTTCGTGGCGACGGCGGCACAGCGAAGAGTATCCGCCTAAGTTTGCTACATCTATGGGTGGGATAGGGATTAGGACGCCTTGGCGTGTCGGTCGACCGACAGCCAGTCGTCGTAGCGCTCCCCTGTCACGTCCTGCAGCAGGGCGATGTCGTCGGCGAAGAGCGGCAGCAGCTCGGCCCGCTCGGCGGGGGTCGTGACCGGCCGGGCGCCCCGCTTGCGGTGCAGCAGGGTCAGCAGCGGGCCCCGAGCGGCGAGGCGCAACGGTACGGGGAACCGGTGCCCGAACGTGCCACCCGTACGCAGCAGCCCGCGGAGCACCGCGTTGACCGGGGTGTCCTCCACGACGTGGCGGTTCACGTTCTCCCGGGGGATGCTGCCGACCACGCCGGTCCGGACCCCGA
This sequence comes from Nucisporomicrobium flavum, assembly GCF_016464385.1. Lineage (GTDB taxonomy): Bacteria > Actinomycetota > Actinomycetes > Mycobacteriales > Micromonosporaceae > Actinoplanes > Actinoplanes flavus_A. The sequence continues at coordinate 77,072 of NZ_JADMLH010000007.1, forward strand.
GGAAGTCGCAGACCCGGTCGAGGGTGGCCGCGGGCGCGTCCTTCAGCTCCCGGTAGCGCAGCAGCAGCACCTGCTCGCGGGGGAACACCTTGTAGAGGTGCTGCACCTGGCGCCCGTACAGGCCGAGGCTCGTGTAGTGCCAGAAGTCGGCCCAGCCGGCCGCCTTGCGCTGCTCCTCGGCGCGGCAGGCGGTGAGGAAGTCGCCCTCCGGCTCGAGCCCCGCGTTCCACAGGTGCGTCCAGTTGGAGTGGGCCCGGTCCACGGGGTCGCGCAACAGCAGGATGATGCGGACGTCCGGGACGAGCTCGTGGATGCGCTCGTGGGTGCCGGGGTCGTACAGGTAGAACGGGGTGGCCTCGCCCCGCAGCGTGCCCGGCGGCGCGGGATCGAAGAGCGCCTCGTAGTCGGCGCGGCGCCACACGTGTTCCTGGTAGGTCTGGACGTCGCCCGGCCCGCCCGTGGCGGGCGGGCGGCCGTCGGTGAGGAAGAACTTGGGCTCCTTGACCGTGGGCAGGAACAGCCCGGGATGCCGGACCAGCGCGGCGTGCAGCGCGGTGGTCCCGGCCTTGGGCACGCCGGCGATCAGGAAGTCGGGGAGCGGCATGGGGTCCTCCTCGTGCGGTGCCGGGACGCCCGCGCACCGGCGCGGCGCCTCGCGAAGTGGAACTTAGCCTACAGATTTAGTAGGTCTTCGCGACCCGTGGTCCACCCTGCGGACACCCCTGTACCCGTCGGCGGGCGCCTGCACACCGCGACCGGCCCGAGGAAAACGCCTGCTCAGCGCCGGCGGCGCCACCAGGCACGCCGCCGGAAGCGTGCGCAGACCTCCGGGCCGCACAGCGCGCACTCCGTGCCGCCGCGGTAGTGCTCATGAGCCTGGCGGTCATGGCCGCAGACACACACCGCTTCCCCCGTCGCCACCGGATCACCCACCGTGCCGGTGACCTGCGGGGCGGCGGGAAGGCCGGCGGTTCGTCATGCCGCTCAGCGTAGGCATCGACCCGCCGGCACGCCGCCGCCACGCCGAAACAACCATCCTGCAACCCGTCCATCACGCTGCGTAAAACTACGCTGAGTGAGCTGGATCACTGCGATAAGTCGGACATCTCGAATTTCACCGAATTCGTGTCGCCGACCATTCCGAACCGCCGCAATGCGTCTCCTCGACCATTCTCCACCCGCGCATGCCTTACTGTCCGTTACTAGCTGTGACGGGTGGGGCGGATGGTCGATCTTGTTGCCCGAGTGCATAGTCCCTGTTCATACGTCTGGCCGTGGTTCACCGCACGGATATCGGCACCCTGGCCCTTCGGTTAGTTGACGCTACGTAGCGTGTTGCTAGATTTGTCGGCAGTAGCGAGCGACCCGCGTTTCTGCCCCCGGAAATCGACGATGCCAGTCGCCTCCGCCACCCTGAAGGGACCGACATGCAGCATTCCGCGACCCCCGGCCACACGCCGCGTAACGGCGGTTCGTCACCGAAAGTAAGCGTCGTGATCCCGACCCTCAACGAGGAGCGGAACCTGCCGCACGTGTTCGCCAAGCTCCCGGACGGGATCGACGAGGTGATCGTGGTGGACGGCGGCTCGGTGGACCGCACCGTCGAGGTGGCCCGGTCGCTGCGCCCGGACGTGGTGATCGTGCAGCAGACGCGTACGGGCAAGGGCAACGCGCTGGCCTGCGGCTTCGCGGCCTGCACGGGCGACATCATCGTGATGATCGACGCCGACGGCTCGACCGACCCGGCCGAGATCCCGCTCTTCGTCTCCCAGCTCGCGGGCGGCGCCGACTTCGTCAAGGGCTCGCGGTTCTCCCACGGCGGCCACAGCCACGACATCACCAAGCTGCGCAAGCTCGGCAACGACGGGCTCAACCTGGTGGTCAACGTGCTGTTCGGCACGCAGTTCACCGACCTCTGCTACGGCTACAACGCCTTCTGGCGCCGGGTCGTGCCGGTCCTCGACCTGCCGGACACCACGCTGCCGCGCCCGACCGACGGCTCCAAGCTGTGGGGCGACGGGTTCGAGATCGAGACGATGATCAACATCCGGGCCGCCGCGGACGGCATGCGCGTCGGCGAGGTCGGCAGCATCGAGCACGCCCGCATCCACGGGCAGAGCAACCTCAACACGTTCCGCGACGGGTTCCGCGTACTGCGCACCATCTTCAGCGAGTACGGCCGGATGCGCCGCCGGCGCCGCAACCCCGCCGGGCCGGCCGGCGTGATCGTCCACCAGCACCCGGCCGCCGGCGCCGCGCCGGTGCACGCGCTGAACAAGATCGTGAACCGCGCGCCGGCCGCCGCCGTGGCCCCCGGCACGGACCCCCGCCAGCACGTCGCCCACCTCAACCGCGGCCTGCGCCGCGAGGAGCCCGGCGCCCGGCGCACCGACGACATCAAGGCGCTGCGGGCCCGCACCGTCGGCGAGGACTGACACCGCCCGGCCGGCCCCTCCCGAGTGCCGGCCCCGCCCGTACGGCCCCCCTCGCCGTCCACCCCCGCCCCAGGAGCACCCCCGTGGAACCCACCCCCCGTCCCGCCGTCAGCATCGTCATCCCGACCCACACCGAGCAGCGCTGGGCGTCGCTCGTGCGGACCGTCGCCGCGGCCCGGTCGCAGGCCTACACGCCGGCCGAGATCGTCGTCGTGGTCGACCACAACCCCGCGCTGTACCGGCGGGCCCGCCGTGACCTCGGCGGCGTGACCGTCCTGGAGAACCTGTACGACCAGGGCGTCTCCGGCAACCGCAACACCGGCGCCTTCCACACCTCCACGTCATTGATCGCGTTCCTCGACGACGACGTGGTGATGGGACCGGACTGGCTGGGCAGCGTGGTCGCACCGTTCGCCGACCCGCGCGTGGTCGGCGCCGGCGGCGGCATCGCGCCGGCGTGGGAGGGCCCCGAGCCGCGGTGGATGCCCGAGGAGTTCCTGTGGGCCGTCGGCGGTTCGTACGCCGGCCTGCCCACCACCACCAGCCGGGTCCGCAACGTGTGGTCGGCCGGGATGGTCGTGCGTCGCGACACGTTCCTCGCGGTCGGCGGGTTCCGCACCGGCTTCGGCAAGCTCGGCAGCCAGAACCGCCCCGAGGACACCGAGCTGTGCCTGCGGATGAGCGCCCTGGGCGGCGGCCACTGGATGTACGTCCCCGAGGCCGTCATCCGCCACGAGGTGCCCCGGATCCGCTCCACCTTCGGCTGGTTCCTGCGGCGCTGCTACGCCGAGGGCCGCGGCAAGGTCGCGATGGCCGGCCTGCTCGACGGCTCCGAGAGCCTGGGCTCCGAGCGCGACTACCTGCGCTCGCTGCCGCGGGCGGTGGTCCGCAACCTCGCCGCCGCCGGCCGTGGCCGGGGCCTGCAGCACGCCCTCAAGGCCGGCGGGGTGCTCGCCGGCGTCGCCGCCGCCGGATGGGGCGGCGTCGTGGAGACCCTGGCGGCCCGGCGCTCGGAGCGCCGCCTCGAGACGGCGGGAGCGACCCGATGACGAACGGAGTGCACGTGAACGGCAAGGTGTGGGAACCGGCCGCACGGGCCGACGAGCTGATCACCGCCCCGGCCTTCGAGCCCAGCGGTGACGTGCTGCCCGCCACCGTGCTCGACGTCGACCTCGGCGACCCGCTGCCGGCGGTGGCCGCCGTCGCCCCGGACGGCCGGCGCGTGCAGCAGGCCTGGGTGCTCGTCCGCCTGTTCACCGAGCCGCTGGGCACCGTGCTGACCGGCGTACCGGAGCAGGGTCTGCGCCCCGCGGACCTGGCGGCGGCCATCGAGGCCGAGCTGGGCGACGCGCTGGCGCCGCGCCTGATCGACCTGGGGCTGGCCGGACTGCCGATCGACGGGATCACGCCCGCGGCCGAGCCGGCGTTCCTGGCCCGCCGCCGCGAGGTGCTCGCCGACGCCCCGCCGATCACCGTGGTGATCTGCACCCGGGAGCGGCCCGGCGCGCTGGCCCGCTGCCTCGACAGCCTGCTCGCGCAGGACTACCCGGACTTCCGCGTGCTCGTGGTGGACAACGCCCCCGCGACCGACGCGACCGCCGAGGTGGTTCGCTCGGCGGGCCGCCGCGGCCCGGTCACCTACCTGATGGAACCCAAGGGCGGCCTGTCCTTCGCCCGCAACGCGGCGGTCGCCGCCGCGCCCGGCGAGATCCTCGCCTGGATCGACGACGACGAGTACGCCGACCCGAACTGGCTCGCCGAGATCGCCCGCGCGCTGGCCGACCACCCGGAGGCCGACGTGGTCTCCGGCGTGATCGTCCCGGCCGAGCTGGAGACGCAGGCGCAGCTGTGGTTCGAGCAGTTCGGCGGGCACAGCAAGGGCCGCGGCTTCCGGCCGGACGTGTTCAGCCCGGCCACCGCGCACCGGCAGAGCCCGCTGTACCCGCTGCCACCGTTCGGCACCGGCGCCAACATGACGTTCCGTCCCGGTGTCATCGAGCGGATCGGCGGCTGGGACACCGCGCTGGGCGCCGGCACCCCGGCCATGGGCTCCGAGGACACCCTCGCGTTCACCCAGGTGCTGGTCGGCGGCGGCACGATCGTCTACCAGCCCACCGCGGTGACGCACCACTACCACCGGCGCGACTTCGAGGGCCTGCACAAGCAGATGGTCGGGTACGGCGCCGGGCTGACCGCCGCGTACACGAGCCTGCTGATGAAGCGCCCCGGGCTGCTCTGGCCGCTGCTGCGGCTGGCGCCGGGCGCGCTCCGCGACCTCACCAGCAAGGACAGCCTGCGGGTGTCGACCCTGCGCGAGGACTTCCCCCGGGAGCTGCTGACCGCCAACCGGCGCGGCATGCTGGCGGGACCGCGCGCGTACCTGAAAGGCCGTCGCGCCGCCCGCGCGAAGGTCCGGAGCGGCCGCTGATCGTGCTGACTCCGCCGTTCACCGGACAGCCGCCCGCGCACGGGGCATTCTCGGTGCATATGTGGCTGAAGGTGAGCATCCGGCGCGCCGCCCGTCCAGGGGCGGCCGCCGGATGCTGACCGTGCCCGACCCCCGGCCCGACGAGCCGGCCGGGCGACCCGCCGTACCCATGACCTCGATCCAGCAGTACGAGGCCCCGAGCGAGGCCGCCGAGCCCGCCGGTGCCCCCGACGACGCCGCGGAGGCCGAACCGATGGCTGAGCAGCGCGCGGCCGAGCCGGCGCAGGCCCCCGACGACGCCGGCGCGCGGCCCACGGCCGGCCCGGACCCCCGGCCGGCCACCGGCCCTGACGCCCGGCCGACCGGCGGCTCGGCCGCCCAGCCGGCCACCGGCCCGGACGGCCGGCCGACTACCGGCGCGGACACGCGCACAGCGGCCGGCCCGGACAAGCGCACGGCGGCCGGCCCGGACGCGCGGCCGGCGCGGGCTGTCGCGCGGGTTCGCCCCGCCACGCCCGCCGGCGCGGATGCCAAGGCCGCAGCCGACGTCCAGACGACGTCCGGCGTCCCGCCGAAGCCGATCCCCGGCCCCGCGCCGACGGCCGAGGCCGTGGATAAAACGGACGCCGAGGAACAAAAAGACGTGAAGTCTCGACCTCAGGTAGAGGGTGAGGACGACGAGTCTCAGCCTGAGGTCGAGGGTGAGACCACCGATCCTGAGCTGACCGCGGTCATCAACCTGCCCGAGGACAGCCCTGCCGACAGCGAAGCCGACGACGGCGGCGATGAGGGCGGGGACGTCGAGGGCGGGGATCCCGAGAAGACGGCCGTCATCCGCGTCCCCTCCCCCGAGGAGACGATGGTCATCCAGCTGCCCGAGGCCCCCGCGGGCCACCCGGGCGACGAAACGGTCGTCATCACACCGGCCACCCGCCAGGCAGCCGCCGACGAGACCGTCGTCATCAAGGCGCCGACCCGCGACCGGCCCGCCGACGAGACCGTCGTGATCAAGGCGCCCGGCCGTCAGGACTCGCCCGCCGACGAGACCGTGGTGATCCTGAGCCGGCCCGCGGACGAGACCGTCGCGTTGCCCGCCGGCACCGTCGCGCCGCCCAGCGAGGTGGTCACCGCGCTCATCCCGGTGGTGCCCGGCCGCAAGGACGGCAAGCGCACCGCGGCCGCCGCCCCACGCGACCCGGGCCGCAAGCCGAAGCCGGCCCGGCCGCGCCGGGAACCCCTCGACCTGGGTCACGCTCCGGCGGTCCTGACCATCTCGGCGCTGGGCGTGCTCATGGTGGCGCTCGCGTACGCCGGCGGCCGCGTCGACACTGGCAACGCGCCCTTCGCGTACTGGGGCGGTCAGGTCGTCGTCTTCACGCCAGTGGTCGTCCGCCTGCTCAGCCGCCGGATGGCCGGTGCGGCGGAGTCGTTCGTGCTGGTCATGGGGCTGGCGCTGAACCAGTACCTGCTGAAGTGGATGTACAGCCCGGACCAGTTCCGGTTCCCCGACGAGCTGCAGCACTGGCTCGCGACGACGATCATCGTGCAGTCGGGGGAGCTGTTCCAGCCGAACCCGGCGCTGCCCCCGGCCGTGCACTTCCCCGGCCTGGCCGAGATGGGTGCGGCGGTCACCTCGATGACCGGGCTGCCCGTGACGGCCGCCGGGGTCATCGTCGCGGGCGTGGCGCACCTCGTGTTCGTGGCGGTGCTGTTCTCCGCGGTGCTGCGCGCCAGCAACTCACCCGCGGTGGCGGGCGTGTGCTGTGCGACGTACGCGACAGCCCTGCACTATCTGTTCTTCAACTCGATGTTCCTCTACCAGACCGCGGCGCTGCCGTTCTTCATGCTGGCGATCTGGGCGACCCGGCGGTGGCGGACCGAGGGCGGATGGCCGTTCCTCACGCTGGCGATCTGCTGTGCCGGGCTCACCACGGTCAGCCACCACGTCACGGCCTTCGCGCTGGTGCTGACGCTCACGTTGCTGGCCGTCGCCGAGCTGGTCGTGCAGAAGCCGCGGCGGTGGAGCGCGCTGATCATGCCCGCCGTCGCCGCCGCCGTGGTCGCGTTGTGGCTGCTCACCGTGGCCCGCGACGTCGTCGGCTACCTCGAAGCGCCGGTCGAGCAGGTCGGGCGCACGATCTCCGACCTGGTCAACGGCCGCGAGCAGGCCGCGTCGACGACCGCGGCGGTCAGCGTCGGTCAGCTGGTCGTGCAGGGCACCGGCCTGCTCGGGCTCTTCGTGCTCTACGTCGCCCTGGTCCGCGACATGATCCAGCGGCACGACCGGGACACCTGGCGCTGGGCGGCGGTGGCCGGCGGCGCGATCTTCTTCGCCGGCAACGGGGTGCGCTTCCTGGGCCAGAACGGCCCGGAGATCGCCGGGCGGCTGTCCACGTTCACGTACGTGCCGATCTCGATCCTGGCCGCGATCGCGCTGGTGCGGGGCGTGCAGATCATCCCGGCCAAGGACGCCGAGGGGCACCGCTGGCGGGCCGCGCCGCCCGCGATCGACGTGATCGCGCCGGGCGGCTGGAACCTCTACAGCCGCGTCGCCGCCGGCTCCGCGATGATCACCCTGCTGATGATCGGCGCCCGGGCCGGCGGGTGGCCGCCGCTCGGGTCGATCCTGCCGGGACCGTACCTGGCCGGGGGTTTCGAGCGGTCGGTCGACGCGTACGGCGTGGACGCGGCCGACTGGGAGCACCGCGCGCTGGGCCCGGGGAACCGGATCGGCGGGGACGTCACGTCGGTGTCGCTGGCCTCCACGTACGGCCGCCAGGACCCGGTCCGCGAGGTCGGCTCGCTGTACTACGCCGACCAGTGGGGCCTGGAGCAGGACCGTCTGGTCGGCGACCTCGCGATCGAGTACCTGGTGGTGGACCGGCGCCTGTCCGAGCAGCTGCCCGAGGGCGAGGCGTACTTCGAGAACGACCCGAACGCCGGCTCGATCACCCGGCCGCTGACCGCGACGCAGATCTCGAAGTTCGACTCGCTGACCGAGGTGGACCGCCTGTACGACAACGGCACCGTCCGCATCTACCGCATGGGGGTCCAGTGACCGGCACCGCGCTGCTCCCCCGGATCCTCGCGGCGGTGACCGTGGCGGCCGGCGCGGCCGTGCTGGCGGGGCCGCTGCCGCTGACCGTCGCGGGCGGGCTGCTGCTCGGGTTCGTGCTGCCCGGCATGGCGCTGACCGGGGCGCTGTTCCGCGGCCGCGAGCTCACCGCCGTCGAACGCATCACGCTCGCGCCGGCGCTGAGCGCGGCGGTGCTGGTGGTCTCCGGCCTGGTCATCCACGTGTGCCGGCTCCGGCTGGACCGGGTGTCGTGGACGGTCGCCACGGCCGCGGTGACGCTGCTCGCGCTGCTCGTCCCGGCGCTGCTGCCTCGCGGGGTGCCCGCCGAGGCGCCGGCCGCGGAGGACGAACCCGGTCCGGCGGCGGCACCGCCCCCGCGCCTCCAGCTCGCCCAGCGCGACGTGGCCGTCATCGCCGAGGCGCGCACCGTGGTCATGTCCGTGGTGCCGCCGGAGGACGAGGAGCACGTCGCCGCCGAGGAGAAGGCCCGCCGCGGCCGCCTCGTACGCCAGCTCCTGCCGCTGGTGCTCGTGCTCGCGGTGCTCGGCGGGGCGAGCTGGCTGTCGTTCGGTACGTCGCGGGAGACCTTCGAGACGACGGTGACCGCGTTGTCGGCGGCGCCCTCGGGCCCGGTGGACTCGGCGGGCAACCGTACGGTGCCGGTTTCGGTGTCGGGGCTGGTCCGCGCGGACGGCCCGTACACGCTGGCCGTCACCGGGCCGACGGGCGCCTCCGTGGCGCGCCGGCTGATCTCGGTGACCGGCGAAGGCACGTGGACCGAGAGCCTTACTCTGCCGGGCGCGCAGCGGCTGACGGTGACCCTGTTCCGCGCGGGCGAGACGTCGCCCTACCGCACCCTGTACATCAGCGCCGTCGATTGACATCCTCTCCGCCCTGAAGGACGGAGATTCCCTCCACGCTGCGCGTGGAACACGCGGCGTCCGGGTGGGTTACCGCTTCGCCGCGCGGTGCCGGAACACGTTCCGGTCTTACCTGCGCTCCACGGTCGTTTGAGTTGTCCGCCTGCCCGGCGGCCAACACGTTCAGCGCAGCGTTGACGTCCCGGTCGTGGGCTGCTCCGCAGGGGCAGTCCCACGCCCGGACGTTGAGCGCCATCTTGTCGTTGATCCGGCCACACGCCGAGCACATCCGGGTGGACGGGAAGAACCGGTCCACCCGTCCGAAGGTGCGCCCGTACCTCGCGGCCTTGTACTCCAGCATGCCGGTGAAGCCGGCCCACCCGGCGTCATGCACCGACTTGGCGAGCCGGGTCCGGCCGAGACCGACGACGCACAGGTCCTCGATGTACACCGCTTGGTTCTCGCGGATGATCCGTGTCGAGAGTTTGTGCTGCCAGTCCCGCCGGGTGTCGGCCACCCGCGCGTGAGCGCGGGCAACCTGCACGACGGCCTTCTTGCGGTTCTGACTCCCGCGCTGCCTGCGCGAGACAGCCTGCTGCAGCCGCTTGAGCTTGCGGGCCGCACGGCGCAGAAACTTCGGGGCGCTCACCTTCGTCCCGTCGGACATCACCGCGAAGTGCGTCAAGCCCAGGTCGATACCAACCTCGGAGTCGACCGTCGGCAACGCCTCGTCGCCGGTCTGCACGACGAACGAGGCGAAGTACCGCCCGGCCGCGTCCCGGATGATCGCCACGGACGACGGGTCCGAGGGCAGCGTCCGTGACCACCGGACGTGCAGGTCGCCGATCTTCGGCAACCTGAGACGGCCGTTGTCCAGCACCTTGAACCGGGAGTTCTTCGTGAACCGGATGGCCTGCCGGTTGTCCTTGCGGGACCGGAACCGGGGCGGGGCCACCTTGCGGCCCTCACGCTTGCCGGTGACCGAAGCGAAGAAGTTGCGGTACGCCGTGTTCAGGTCCGCCAGGGCCTGCTGCAACACCACGGCCGAGACTTCACCCAGCCACGCCCGAGCAGGCGTCAGCTTCGCCTCGGTGATCAGACGGCGCGACAACTCCCCGTCGGAGATGTACTTCTCATCGTTCTCGCGGGCCTGCTGACGCAGGCGCAGCCCGTCGTTGAACACCACCCGCGCACACCCGAACGCCCGCGCCAGCTCGATCTGCTGGCCGGGCGTCGGGTAGACGCGGAAGTTGTAACGAAGCTGCACGGGACACACTGTGCCATGTTGGTTCATGGCTGAACTTGCAGGCATCCGCACTGGTAGGCCCGGTGTTTCCGCGATGCATGTTCACGTGGTTATCGTGACGAAGTTCCGGCACAAGGGGTTCGCGGACCGGCACCCGACCCGGTGCGCCACTACTACCGGGCCAACAAACTCTGGTCAGGCTCGTACTTCGCCGGGTCTGTCAGCGGCGCACCGCTGAGCGTCGTCAAGCAGTACATCGAGCAGCAGAACCGTCCCGGTCAAGACACTGCTCGGGCCTGGCGGCCCTCCCAGCGCGGGCCTACACCCCCGGCCTGAAGGCCGGAGCACCGGCCCGCATTCCGGTAGCGGCATGATGGGCGCGTGACCGGTGGATATCTGAAGGGGCGGATCCGCCGGGAGGACATCATCGCGGCGGCCGTGGCGGTGTACGCGGAGGCCGGCTATCACGGCTCGTCGCTGCGGGAGATCGCCAAGCGCGCCGGCATCACCCATGCCGGGCTGCTGTACTACTTCCCCACCAAGGAGGCGCTGCTCGCCGCGGTGCTGGAGCGCCGGGACGCCGAGAACGTGGAGCGGGAGCGGCTGGCGATCCCGCCGGGGCTGGATTTCCTGCGGCACATGCTGGCGCTGGCCGCGCACAACGTCCGGCACCGCGGGATGGTCGACCTGTATTCGCGGCTGGCCGCCGAGGCTGTCGCGCCGAGCCACCCGGCCCACGACTACTTCGCCCGGCACTATGCGGTCGCGCGCGAGCACGCCGAGTTGTCGTTCCGGGCGGTGGCCGAGGCAGGCGGGCTGCGCGCGGGGGTCGATCCCGCCCAGGCGGGGCTGTGTTTCGTGGCGCTGATGGACGGCCTGCAGGTGCAGTGGCTGACCGGCCCGAAGCGCGTCGACCTCGTCGCCGCGATGCGCTTCTACCTGGAGGGCGTGCTCACGGTCCCGCTGGAGTGACCGAGCGCCGCCCGCACCTGCTCGCGCAGCCAGGCGTGTGCGGGGTCGGTGTCGTAGCGCTGGTGCCACGTGCACACGATCGGGATCGGCGCCGACGGGACCGGGAGTGGTTCGGTGTGCAGGCCGAACGCGTCGATCAGCGGGCGGCACATGCGGCCCGGGGCGGTCAGCAGGGTGTCGCTGCGGCTCACGATGTGCAGGGCGGTCGCGCTCGTGCCGACGGTGGCCGGCACTCGCCGGTGCAGGCCCCGGGCGGCCAGGAGGTCGTCGACCGGGTCCGTCAGCCGCCCGCGGCGGGAAATGAGCACGTGCGGGTGGGCGGCGTACGTCGCGGCGTCGAGCCGGCCCGCGCCGGGGTGGCCGCGCCGCATGATGACGACCAGCCGATCCTCACCGGCGGTCTCGGAGCGGAACTCCGGCAGCTCCGGCGGGTCCGCTCCGAGCTGCAGGTCCACCCGGCCGTGCCGCAGGTCGTCGGTGTCGGCGACGGGCTCGGCCAGCAGCCGCAGGCGCACCCCGGGCGCCTGGTCCGCGACCGCGTTCAGCAGCTCCGGGCCCAGCGACAGGGCGAGCGCGTCGTGGCACTGCAGCGTGAAGGTGCGGTCGAGGGCGGCGAGGTCGAGGGCGCGGCTCGGGGTCAGCACGGCGTGGGCCTGCCGGACCAGCTCGCCGACCTGCTCCCGGATCGCCAGCGCGTACGGCGTGGGCGTCATCGTGCGGCCGGTGCGGACCAGGATGTCGTCGCCGGTCAGCCGCCGGATGCGGCCCAGCGTGCGGCTCACGGCGGGGGCGGAGAGCCGCAGCCGCTCGGCCGCGCCCGTCACGCTGCCCTCCTCGAGCAGGGCGTCGAGCGCGCTGAGCAGGTTCAGATCCAGTTGCACGACGGTAAACCCTAGCCTAACGAGAGTGCACTGGACTCACGCATCCCACGGCTCGATAGTGGCTGCATGCCTACCGACACCGACGTTCTGACTTCGGCGACCGCGGCCGTACGCGTGGCCGGCGCCCGGCTGCTGCGGCGCTTCTCGACCGAGTCGCGCACCAGCGGCATGACCGACCTGCTCGCGGCCCTGCGCGGCAACGACACCGCCGTCGCCGACGTGCTGCGGCCGGCGCTGGCCGAGGCGCTGCCGGGCTCCCGGTGGACCGACGACGAGCACGGCTCCGGGCCGCTGCCGGACGGCGACTGGTGGGTCGTCGACCCGGTCGGCGGGAACCTCAACGCCGTGCACGGCATGACCGACTGGAACATCGGCGTGAGCCTGGTCCGCGACGGCCGTCCGGTGCTGGCCGTGTTGTACGCGCCGCTGCAGGGCGAGATGTTCACTGCGATCGCGGGCGGCGGGGCCTTTCTGAACGGCGTACGCCTCTCGGTGTCCGCCAAGACCGGCCTGGACGCCGCGCTGGTCGGTACCGGCCAGGCCCAGCCGGGCCGGGAGGCCGGCCACGCGCGGCGGGTCGGCGCGTTCGTCACGACGATGATGCAGCGGGCCCTCTACGTCCGGGTCTCCGTGCCGGTCGGCCACCAGCTCGCCCAGGTCGCCGCCGGCCGCATGGACGTGCACTGGCAGGACGAGAACGTACGCTCGCACATCGGACCCGTGCTGCTCGTGCGGGAGGCCGGCGGGCTCGTCACCGACCTCGAGGGCAAGCCCTGGGACATCACCAGCGACGGGTACGTGGCAGCCGCGCCGGGCGTGCACGACGCCGCCCTCACGGTGCTGCGGGACCTGCGGTGACGGCGGCCCCACGCATCGCCGTGCTGGGCGCGTCCGGCGCCGTCGGGCGGCTGCTGGTGACGCAGGCGCTCGACCGGGGACTCGAGGTCACCGCGATCGCCCGGGATGCGGCGCGCATTCCCGTCCCCGATCAGGCGCGGCTCGTGAAGGTCGCGGCGGATGTCCACGACGCCGGTTCGGTCATCCGCGCGGCCGGTGACGCCGACGCGCTCGTGTCCGGCCTCGGCGTCCGCGGTGGACCACCCGGCACGCTGACCGCCGGCGCGCGGGCCGCCGTCGCGTCCGGTGTGGACCGGGTCGTGTGGCTGGGCGCGTACGGCACCGGCGAATCGGCCCGGCCCGCCGGCGTGCTCACGCGTGCCGTGCTCTGGATGCTCATGCGGAACGAGCTGGCCGACAAGGTGGCCGCCGACCGAACGGTCCTGACTGCCGGAGGCACGGTCGTGCACGCCGGACCGATGAGCGACGGCCCCCTCGCCTCCGGGCGCCGTACCGTCCCGCTCAGCGAGGCGCCGCGGCGCATCTTTCCCGCGGGGGTCAGCCGGGCCACCGTGGCCGCGGCGATGCTCGACGAGGCGCTGACCCCGCACCACCAGGGCCGGATCGCCGTCCCTTTGAGCCGGCCCTAGTCAGCGGTACGCGGGCTGCGGCTCGGCAGGCCGGGCCGGGACGACGTCGAGGCCGGGAGCCGCGATCAGCGCGTCGACGGCCGCCTGCGACGCGCCGATCCCGGCCCAGTGCGGGTCGACGTCGCTCGCGAACACCCAGCTGCGGTCGGCCGGCCACACGAACGCGGGCGGCGCGACGGGCTGCCCGCCACCGAGGTCGTCCTCCCACGCGTCGATGTCGCCCACCGCGCCCCGCAGCAGCGCATAGCGCCGATGCGGCACGGTGACCAGGGCGAGCCCGGGCGGCAGGGGAATGTCCGAATAGCCCTCCCACACGCAGAAAAGGCAGTCCCCGGGCGTCGAGGTGAAGTCCGCGAGCACGTGCAGGGCCCGGCGGGCCTGGTCGATCTCCAGCGGGTGGTCGTCGGGCAGCTCGACGTCGGTCTCGGCCTGACCGGGCCGGTCCGGGTCCGGCATGAAGCGGAGCCGGGCGTACGCCGGGAAGCCGGCCGGGCCGAAGGTGACCAGCTGCCCGAAGGGCGTTGCGGAGCCGGCGAGCCAGTCCGCAGCGGCGGTGTCCGGGCAGAAGCGGAGCCGCATCACAGCGTCCGCGCGTACGGGTCCCAGCCGGCCGGCAACGCGGGCGGCACCTCAACCGTGCTGGTCACGGACACCGTCTCCCTCCGGGCGACCGACTCCTCGATCGCGAGCATGACGTCGAGCACGTGGTACGCCAGCTCGCCCGGCGCCCGCTCGGCCCGGCCCGCCCGGACCGCCCGGGCCAGCTCCAGCACGCCGGTGCCGCGGGTCGCCGGGTGGCCCTCGGCGTCGAGGTCCTCCGGTTTCTCCGCACCTTTCTCACCACCGAGCAGGTGCAGGGTCGTCGTACCGTCGAACCTGTTGGGGTCCGGCAGGACGGCCGTGCCCAGCGTACCGGTGACCTCCAGCCCGGTACGCGCCAGCGCGGAATCGAACGTGGTCAGCAGCTGCGCGGACCCGCCGCCGGCGAACTCGATGAGGGCGGCGACCGTGGTGGCCACCTCGACCGCGAAGTCGGTGCCCGCCCGGGGGCCGGAGCCGATGGTCCGCGTGCCGCGCAGCCGGCCGCCGGTGGCGGTGACCCGCTCGACCGGCCCGAGCAGGTGGACCAGCGCGGTCAGGTAGTACGGGCCCATGTCGAGCAGCGGGCCCGCGCCGGGGCGGAACAGGAACTCCGGCGACGGATGCCAGCTCTCCGGCCCGGGCGACTGGAACAGCGCGAGGGCGGTGCGGGCGGGTCCGATCCGGCCGGCGTCCAGCGCCCGGCGTGCGGTCTGCAACCCCGCGCCGAGCACGGTGTCGGGCGCGCTCGCGACGCGCAGTCCCTGCTCGGCGGCGCGGTCGAGCAGCATACGGGCGGAGCTGCGGTCCAGCGCGAGCGGCTTCTCCGTCCACACGTGCTTGCCGGCGTCGAGCGCGGCGAGGCCCACCTCGACGTGCGCCGCCGGGACGGTCAGGTTCACCACGATCTCGACGCCCGGATCGGCGAGCAGTTCGCCGGCCGTACCCGAGCGGGCGACGCCGAAGCGGGCGGCCTGCTCCGCCGCCCGCGCGGTGTCCAGGTCGGCGACCATCAGCACCCGCAGGTCGGGGAACGCGGTGAGGTTGCGCAGGTACGCGCCGCTGATCGTGCCCGCGCCCACGATCCCCACGCCGACCGGTCCGCCCGTCATCGCCCCTCCCCCAGCACGTACGCCCGTCCGGCGGCGAGCCCGGCGAAGATGTCGCCCGCGTACCTGTCGAACTCGATGACGCGCAGCGCGTGCGGGGCGGCGGCCAGCACCTCGGCGACGGGTACCCGGCCCTGCCCGGCGGGCACCTGGCCGCTGCCGTCGGTGGCCAGGTCGCCGTCCTTGACGTGGATGGCGCGGACCCGCTCGCCCAGCCGGCGCAGCAGCGTGGGCGCGTGCTCCCCGGCGGCCGTCGCCCAGTAGGTGTCGATCTCCAGCACCAGCGCCGGGTCGAGCTGCTCGGCGAAGACCTCGAGGGCGTTGCGCCCGCCGGCCCGCGCGGCCGGCTCCCACCAGTGGTTGTGGTAGCCGACGGCGATGCCGTGGTCGGCGGCGATCGTGGCCGCCTCGTTGAGGCCCCGGGCGGTCGCGGCGATGCCCTCCGGGTCCTGCCAGCGGGCCGCCTCGACCATGGGTTCGATGACGACCTGGATGCCGCACCGCGCGGCCGCGGTGAAGACGGCCTGCTGGTCGGCGCCGAGCAGCCGGGCGTGGGCGGTGGGCGCGGTCATGCCGTTGGCGGGCAGCCCGGCCCGCAGCACGTCGGCGTTCTCGACCACGCCGTACGGCTCGACCTGGGTGAATCCGATCTCGGCGAGACGGCGCAGAGTGAGCGCGGGGTCGGCGGCGAACGCGTCGCGGACCGAGTAGAGCTGGACGGAGACGGTGCTCATCGTGTCCTCCTGACGTCGACAGAAGTCGATGGGAGCGCTGCCAAATTTCTACCACGTGGTTAAAATTCAGTCCAAAGAGCGCTCTCTGCCGCTGCCGGGTGACACCGTCACGGCTGCGCCGCGGGGCACGGCATACTTGTCGGCGACACGCGACTGGCGGCATCGAGGATGGGGACCACCATCGGGGAGCACGTCGTGGGGGCCGTCCGCCTGGGTGCCCACACCAAGGGAGACGCGCATGTCCGACAGCCCGCAGACCCCGGCCCACGAGGCCCGGCTCCTGCCCGGCAAGCCGGTCGCCGACGCGGTCCTCGCCGACGTGGCGCGGCGCGTGGCGAAGCTCAAGGAGGCCGGCGTCCAGCCGTCGCTGGCCACGATCCTCGTCGGTGACGACGACGCCAGCGCCGGCTACATCCGCATCAAGCAGCGCCAGGCCGGCGAGCTGGGCTTCGTCTCCCCGCACGAGCACCTGAGCGCCACCGCCACCCAGGACGACCTGCACCGGGTCATCGACCGGCTGAACGCCGACCCGGCCGTGCACGCGCTGCTGATCCAGTACCCGCCGCCCGCGCACATCGACTACGACGCCGCGCTGATGACCGTCGACCCGGACAAGGACGTCGACGGCATGCACCCGCTCAACCTCGGCCGGCTCTCCGTCGGGCTGCCCGGCCCGCGCCCGTGCACCCCGGCGGGCATCGAGGCGCTGCTCGCGCATCACGAGATCCCGGTCGCCGGCCGCGAGGTCGTCATCCTGGGACGCGGCGCCACCATCGGCCGGCCGCTGGCCATGATGCTGTCGCAGAAGCGCCCGACCGCCAACGCGGCCGTCACCGTGGTGCACACCGGCGTGCCCGACTGGCAGCGGTACACGCGGCGCGCGGAGATCCTCGTGGCCGCGGCGGGCGTACCGGGCATCATCCAGCCCGAGCACGTCAAGCCGGGCGCGACCGTGATCGGCGCCGGCGTGCGCTACGAGGGCCGGCGGCTGCTGCCCGACGTGGCCGAGGAGGTCGCGACCGTGGCCGGCGCGCTCACCCCGCGGGTGGGCGGGGTCGGCCCGACGACCGTGGCCATGCTGTTCCGCAACGCCGTCGAGGCCGCGGAGAAGGCTAGCCGCTGAAGCGGGGGTTCCTGGCCATCGCCACGTACGCCGCGAGCGACTCGGGGCTCGTGTCGATGCGCCACTTCTCGGTGAACCCGGGGTGGGTGTCGGTGTCGAACCACACGACGCCGCCCACCGCCGGGTGCGCCTGCACCCACTGTGCGAACAGCGTGATCCAGTCCGCCTTGGTCCGGCCGCCGCGGTCCACCGCGCCGACCTCGCTGATGAGGATGGGTTTGCGGGCGGCGTACGAGCGGTAGATCGGCCCGAACAGCGTCTCGGGCGTCTCGTGGTGCAGGTTGTAGCCCGAGACGCCCACCCAGTCGACGTACTTGTCGCCCGGGTACAGCGCCGCGAACGTGTTCCAGTCGGCGACCGGGGACGAGTTCCAGTTCGGCCCCCACACCCAGGAGACGTTGGTCGCGCCCTCGTCGGCGAAGATGCGCCGCAGCCGCTTCCACGACTCGATGAACCCGGCCGGGTTCTTGCCGTTGCGGGCGGCGCCCCAGCCGTACCAGTCGCCGTTCATCTCCCAGGCCCAGCGCAGCAGCACCGGCCGGCCCTGCGCCTTGAGCCGCCGGGCCGCCCGCGCGATGAGGTCGTCGGCGGAGCCGGAGGTGATGTCGGTGTAGCGGGTGCCGCGCCAGGAAACCATCGGGAACGCGTGCGCGGGCAGCCCGTCGATCGTGCGGGGAAGCAGATCGCCCCAGTCGTAGAAGACGTGCACGATGCGCTCGTCGCGGCCGGCCTGCTGCCGGCGCAGCGCCTGCGCCTGCGCCGCGGTGCGGCCGGACAGATCGAGGTACGCCCCCAGCATCGCCTTGCCGCTGCGGAACGGCACCGTCCCGCCGCCCCTCGTCACGACCGCGGGCGGCGCGGCGGCCGACGGTTTGGCGCCCGGGTGCCCCGGTGAGGTCGTCGCCTCGGCGGGGCTGTCCGGCGTGCGTACCTGCTGCACCGCGACCGTGGCAGCGGGCACCGCGGCGACGGCGGCGGCCAGGCCGAGCACGTGCCGACGGGTGATCTTGCGGCGCGGGGCGCGGTGGGCCGGGCTCATGCCGAGCCCGGTCCGGCGATGGCCCGGCTCATGTGAGGTTCCGTCCGGTGGCCCGCGCCACCCGGCGCACCACGCGCCAGCCCGGCTGAGCGATCTGCTTGAGACGGGGAACGAGCGACGAGCCGCCGCCGGCGACGAGGCCGACGAGCTGCTCACCGGTCAGGTCCGGGGTCGGCTGCAGCCGCGGTACGGCGAAGCGCCGCTCACCGGGCGTGTGCAGCCGCCGGCCGACCTCGGTCGCGTTGTCGTGCCCGGCGGCGAGCACGGCCGCCCGCACCCGGGCCCCGTTGTACCCGTGCGGGTACGCGAACCCGCGCACCCGCCGTCCGAGCCGCTGCTCCAGCTCGTCCTTGCTGCGGACGGTCTCCTCGCGCAGCTGGGCGGCGGGCAGCACGTCGAGCGGGTGGTGCACGAGGCTGTGGTTGCCGATCTCGATGCCGGCGTCCGCCACCTCGGCCAGCTCGTCCCAGGTGAGCAGCCGGCCGAAGTCGGGCGCCCAGCGACCCAGCCAGTCCGCGTGCCGGCCGAGGTGGCCGACGGAGGCGTACAGGGTGGCGCCGGCCCCGGCGTCCGCGAGCACCGGGACCGCCGCGGTGAGGAAGTCGCGGTAGCCGTCGTCGAAGGTGACCGCAACCAGCCGATCGGTGCAGCCCTGCTCGAGCAGGTCGAGCGCCTCGGTCAGGCCGACGAGCCGGTACCCGGCCGCGGTCAGCGCGTGCAGCTGCTCGGCGAGGCGCTCCGGTGGCACCGCGAGGTCGCGCATCGGGCCGGCGACGGCGGACACGGAGTGGTACATCAGCGCGGGCAGGCTCTGCCACGCCGGGTGCGCCGTGACGGTCACTCCGATCCTCCCACTCGCCGCTGGATATGACCCTTATCGGTCAGAGACCCGGCAAGCTTTGTGGTTCGCAGAACTCGTCCGGCCGGTGCGCGACGCCACGTCTGCGCCGCTCAGGCCACGTTACGGCGCGCTTTCCGCACTGTCCAGCACGACTGCGGCGACGATGGCGGACATATCGGCGACGGTCATTCTCACCACTCCGCCGCGGGTGGCGAGACCGCGGTCCGCCTCGTACGCGACGACGTCGGCGTGCTCGAGCTCGTCGGCCAGCACCGCCAGCCGCCGTTCGATGCGGGCGGCGAGGTTCTCGGCGAGATCGTCGTACCGGGCTGCGGGGATCTGCACGGTCATGGGGTCACCTTTCGCCGTCGGCGGGGCGTCGCCACCGGAAGAGGGGCACACGTCCACGCTAGGCGGCGGGCGTACCCGATGGGCGTTTTCTCCGGTTTTTGACCCGGGAGGTGGCCGCACCCGCCTCCACCGAAAGTCATAGCCGCCGATCCGGCTGCGGAGGGAAGCGCGGGCACCCTGCGTGACGGCAAGGTGATGACCATGAATTCAGACCGTGCGCGCCGCGTTGCCGAGGCCGCCGGTGAGGCCGCGCTCGTGCTCGGTCTGACCGCGCTGCCGACCGCGTGGCGCGCCCTCGACGGGCGCATCATCGTGGTCCTGGCGGTCATGCTCGGCGCCCTCACCGCAGCGATCTACGCGTTGCACGCTGTGACATTCGACTGCTTCCGGCTGACGGCACAGCGGCAAAAGGGCAGCTTTTCTTACACCCAGCGTAAGGAATGAACCGCCGGGCCCGCCGGCCCGTACCCGGGGATGCACCGCACTTCGAGACCCCCGGGAGTGACCAGGATGTTCCGGCTCATCCAGCTCCAAGCGCAGCACGGCGTACCCCGCATCGGCGTGGATCCCGACGGCTACGGCAGCGAACGGGCCGCGCTTGCCCGTTACCGAGAGACACCGGCCATGTTCTTCGGTGTCGGCCGCTTCGACGAGTCCGGCCGGCTCGCGGAGATCATCATGGACACCGTGTGCGGGCCGGCGGCCAGCTGCCCGCGGCCGGCCGTGGTCGTGCACGCCGAGACGTTCCAGCGGCTCTGCGACACCTGCTCGTTCGGGCTGGAGGTGCTGACCCTGCCGGCGCTCGCGGTGCGGCTGGGGGTGGCGGTACGGCTCGCGCCGGTGCTCGCCCCCTCGGGCCGCCACGCCGCCCCCGAGTCGAGCCTGTCGACCGGTAACCGCATCGCCCGGGAGTTCGCCACGCACATCGACGACCCGGTGTGGCGCATGGAGCTGTGCGCGGAGCTGGCCCGCAACCCCGGGGCGGTCAACGGGCTGCTGATCGGCGTCGGCGCGCTGAGCCACCGCGACGTGCTCGACCACTACCCGGCGCTGTGCGCGCTCGGCACCCAGCTCCCGGCGGGCATCCACGCCGACCTGGTCCGCGCGACGTCCCGTCCGCTCTCCCCCGCCGGCGTCGCCGCCCTCCGGCTGAGCCTCTGAGGCGTTTCGCCGCCACCCCGCGATCGGGTACACCGGAGCAGTGACGAACAGATCGTTTTCCGCGGCCGGACCCCCGCTCACCTTCGAGACGCTGGTCGAGCGGGCCCGGGGGCTCGTGACCGGCGGGCGCCGGGCGGTGCTCGGCATCGTCGGCGCGCCCGCCGCCGGCAAGACCACGCTCGCCGAGGAGCTGGTCGCCGCCATCGCCGCGGACGCACCGGCGGACTGGGTGGTGCACGTGCCGATGGATGGCTTCCACCTGGCCGACGCCGAGCTCGAACGGCTCGGCAACCGCGACCGCAAGGGCGCGCCGGACACCTTCGACGCCCTCGGGTACGCGGCCCTGCTGCGCCGCCTGCACGAGGACACCGACGAGATCGTGTACGCGCCCGGCTTCGAACGCGTCATCGAGCAGCCCATCGCCGGCGCCATCCCGGTGCCGCGCGCCGCCCGGCTCATCGTCTCCGAGGGCAACTACCTGCTCGTCGACGACGACCGCTGGTCACGGGTACGGCCACTGCTCGACGAGGTCTGGTACGCCGACCTCGACCGCGAGACCCGCCTCAACCGGCTGATCGACCGGCACCGCCGCTTCGGCAAGGACGAGACGGCGGCGGTCGAATGGGCCACCGGCACGGACGAACGCAACGCCGCGGTGATCGCCGCGACCCGCGACCGCGCCGACCTGATCGTGCCCGCCGAGCTGATCCACGCCATCGGGACGCCGCCACCACCGGTCGGCTGAGCGGGCGTGGCAGACTTTGCGGCGTGTCAGTCGGTGAGTCCGTCGAGACCGAGCCGCGGCGGCGGCCCGGCCGGGCCGTACGCTTCGGCCTGATCGTCACCGCCGTCCTGCTGCTGCTCTTCGGCGTACCGTGGTGGACCCTCGCCTGGGCCGGCAACCGCTGGCCCGGCGCGCTCTTCGCGGCCCTGACGGCCGTCTTCGTGGTGGCCGCCGCCGCCTTCCCGCTGCTGATGTTCAGCGGCCACGGCGCCCGCCACCGCGACGGCCCGGCCCGGATCGCCGACACCCTGCTCGGCGTGGTCTGGGTGCTCTTCGTCTGGTCGATCCTCGGCAACGTCCTGCGCGCGGTGCTGGCCGTTGCGGGCGTCGCCGACCCCGGCCGGTCCCGCATCGTCACCGCGGTGGTCGCGCTCATCGCGCTGGTCCTGCTCCTCTGGGGGTACGCGGAAGCCATGCGCGTCCCGCGCGTGCGCCGCATCGACGTGGTGCTCCCCCGCCTCGGCGCCGGCCTCGACGAGCTGCGCCTCGTGCTGCTGACCGACACCCACTACGGCCCGATCGACCGCGCCCGCTGGTCCCGCCGCGTCACCGAGGTCGTCAACTCGCTGAACCCCGACATCGTCGCGCACACCGGCGACATCGCGGACGGCGAAGTAGCCCAGCGCCGCGAACAGGCGGCCCCGCTCGGCGACATCCGCGCCCGCCTCGCCCGCGTCTACGTGACCGGCAACCACGAATACTTCAGCGGCGCGCAACGCTGGGTGGAGCACATGGCCTCGCTGGGCTGGGAGGCCCTGCACAACCGCCACGTCGTCGTGACCCGCGACGGCAGCAGCCTCGTCGTGGCCGGCGTCGACGACCGCACGGCGGCCGGCTCGGGCGTACCGGGACATCACATGGACCACGAGGCGGCCCTGCGCGGCACCGACCCGGACCTCCCGGTCCTGCTCCTCGCCCACCAGCCGCACCAGATCGACGGCGCGGTGGCACACGGCGTCGACCTGCAGATCTCGGGTCACACCCACGGCGGCCAGATCTGGCCCTTCCACTACCTGGTCCGCCTCGACCAGCCGGTCCTCCAGGGCCTCAGCCACCACGGCGACCGTACGCAGCTCTACACGTCCCGGGGCACGGGCTTCTGGGGACCGCCGTTCCGGGTGTTCGCCCCGAGCGAGATCACCCTCCTGACCCTGCACTCCCACTGACGGGCCGCTCGCCATCTCGAGCCGGACTGTTCGCCGGCCCGGGGGACGCGCCCGGACCGGCACCGTCCACCGGCGTCCGCGGCGCGGCGCGTTCGCGCTGCGTCTGGATCTCCACGGCCAGGTCGTAGGTGTGCGGCCGGTCCTGTTCCATGCGGCAACGCTACGCGCCGCACCCGGCAAGCCGGGCTCGGTGCTGTCATCGCGCCAGGTCGGGGAATGCGGTGCGCAGGTCGGCGAAGAGCTGGCGGTATCCGTCCTCGCCGTGCGCGCCCGCCGCGGCCCACAGCGCGTTCAGTGCGGCGGCCAGGGGTGGGCGGTCCGTGAGGGCCAGCAGCGCCGGCAGGGCGACGTACCGTTGGGCGGCCTCGAGGGTGCGGCCGTTCGCCATGGCCTCCGGGAGCAGGACCGTCCGCTGGGGAACCGCGGGGTCCTCGAGCAGGAGCCCCAATCCCTCGGTCGGAGGCTTCTTTCCGCGGTCGGCCGCGGCGAGCGCCGCCGCGACCTGCGGCAGCCGGTCGAGTCCGGCGACGGTGACCGCCCGGCCGGCCGCCCAGCGCGCCACGGCCGCGCAGGTGTCGTCGTCGGTCTCGGCGAGCGCGAAGGCGAGGTCCGCGTCGACGTGGTCGAGCGGGTTCGCCCGGCGGTCGGCGTCACGCAGTCGCTTGCCCGGCACCCGGTCACCCCACCGCAGCCGGTCCTCGGCGCGCTGCGCCTCCTCCTTCGCGCGCGCCCTCTTCTCCGCCTTGCGCCGCTTCGCCTCCGCCCGCTCGGCGTCGCCGACCGCGGGCTTCGGGTTGGCTTTGTGCCAGTACGCCGCGACCTCCGAGGTCTGCCGCACGATGCGGTCCGGCTCCGCCTCCCCCGGCCAGAACTGCAACAGGTACGCGTCGACGATCTCGTCCTCGCCCGCGGTGTCCTGCCGCTGTCCTTCCTGCATGCCTCGCGCGCAGTAGCGCACCCGGTAGTCCCCGGGCGGCAGCTTCGCCGGGTACGCCTCGCTCAGCAGCCCGCGCACCCACAGTTTCTTGGCTCGGTGCCGGAACGAGACCTCGACAGCCTCCTCCCAGTCGTCGCCGAGCGGCGGCCGTCCGGGGTGCAGCTCGACCCGGAATTGCACGTACCCGGTGTGCAGGCCGGTCATCAGCGCGAGGAAGCCGCGGACTGCGGCGCCGCAGAGGCCGTTGACCTGCCCGTGCCAGAACGTGTCCGGGTCGACGCCGGGGTCGGCGCCCGTGCCGGCCTCGGCGGACCCGTACGACACGTGGATCGCCCGGTCCAGCAGGACGGTCGCCGGCATCCCCACCCCCATCTCTCGGCGTGAGCGCCCAGTATGCCGCTCAGTGGATCATCGCAGGGGGCGCGGCTCAGCGCGGGCAGCGCCGGAGAGGGCGTCGAAGGCCTCGGTCGCCTCGTTGTCGAGCCGGATGGCGGCGACCGCGACGTTGTCCGCGAGGTGGCCGAGGTCGCGGGTGCCGGGGATCAGCAGCGTGGCCGGGCTGTGCCCGAGCAGCCAGGCGAGGCCGGCCTCGGCCGGGGTGATGCCGAGCCGGGCCGCGTGCCCGGCCACGACCGGGTGGTCGGTGACCTTGGGGAAGCCGTCGAAGGCCGACCCGAGCGGGAAGTACGGCACCCACGCGACGCCGTGTGCCTCGCAGGCGGCGAGCACGTCCTCGTGGCCTCGGGTGAGGACGTTGTAGAGGTTCTGTACGCAGACGATGCCGGCCGGGAGCGCTTGGCGCAGCTGGGCGAGGCTGACGTGGCTGAGGCCGATGCCGTCGATCTTGCCTTCGTCGCGCAGGGCGGTGAGCTCGGCGAGCTGGCTGTCGAGGTCGACCGCCTGGTCGCCGGTGGCGGTGATGCCCGGTGGCACGTCGGCGCGGCGGAGGTTGACCACGGCGAGCCGCTCGGCGCCGAGGGCGCGCAGGTTGTCCTCGACGGACGCGCGCAGCTCCGCGGGCTTCTGCGCGGCGGTCAGGCGGCGGGTCGGGTGGGTCACCGCGCCGACCTTCGTGACGATGCGCAGCTGCTCCGCGTACGGATGCAGGGCGGTTCTGATCAGGTCGTTGACCTTGCCGTCGCCGTAGAACTGGGCCGTGTCGATGTGGTCGACGCCGAGCTCGGCCGCGCGGCGCAGCACCGTGACGGCGTCGGCCGGGTCGCCGTGCTCGAGTTGCATGGCGCCGAAGCCGACCCGCAGGACGTCGTGGCCGCCGAGCTTGCCGTACGCGGACGCGGGGGTGGTGTCCATGGTGGCGGACCTCCGGATACGATGAGAGCAAGCGGAACCGATTCCGCTTAACGGACCGACCCTAGCAGAAGCGGAATCGATTCCGCTTGTGAGGAGGCTTCGATTTCCGAGCGGGAGAGGCAGCCCGGCGCGCGCAGGGACGCCCGGCGCAACCGGGAGCGGATCATCGAGGCCGCCACGCGCGCGTTCAGCGGGCCGGGACCGGTGAAGATCGAGACCATCGCGCAGGAGGCGGGGGTCGGCGTCGGCACGCTCTACCGCAACTTCCCGTCCCGCGAGGCCCTGGTCGAGGAGGTCTACCGCAGCGAGCTGAACCGCCTCGGCGCCATGGCCCCCGGCCTGCTCGCCGAGCACCCGCCGGCCGACGCGATGCGCGAGTGGATGCGCCGCTATCAGGACTTCGTGGCCACCAAGCACGGGATGGCCGAGGCGCTGCGCGCGGTGATCGCCACCGGCGCGATCACCTCCGGCCAGACCCGCGCCCACCTCGAGGGCGCCATCGCCGCGATCCTCGACGCCGGCCGGGCCGACGGGAGCCTGCGCGACGACGTGGCACCGGCCGACATCTCCGCCGGCATGGCCGGCACCATGCTGGTCGCCGCCGACACCGAGCAGGCGACGCGGATGCTGGACCTGCTGGTGGACGCCCTGCTGACCCGCTGAGCCCGGACCGGCCGGTCAGGCCCCGGCCGTGACCGCGCGCAGCTCGGCGGCCACCTCCGCGACCAGCTCGGCGAGCGACGAGCCACCACCGGACCCGAGCCAGCGGGCGAACGCCACCCGGAAGACCGTGGCACCGGACTCGGTGGCCAGGGTGGCCGTGACCTCGTCGACGCCCCTGGCGCGCAGGGCGACGGCGACCGCCGCCGCCAGCGAGCCCATCTTGCGCAGCTCGCGCTCCTTGAGCTCGGGGCTGCTGTCGATGATGGACTGCCGCAGCCGGACCGTCTCCAGCCGGTCGGTGAAGATCTCCTCCGCCACCCGCCGGTAGGCGGCGACGACCGTGTCGAACGGGGCGGCCTCACTCGCGGCGACCGCCGCCACGAGGGTCTGCTCGAGGAGTTCGCTGCCACTGAAGAGCGCCTCGCGCTTGTCGCCGAAGAGCCGGTAGAACGTGCGCTTGTCGAGGCCGGCCCGGGCGGCGATGTCGGTGACCGTGGTCTGGTCGAAGCCGCGCTCCGCGAACAGCTCGAGGGCGGCCGCCGCCAGGCGGCCGCGCGCGTCGGGTTGCCAGCGGGCCATGCCGCCCAGGGTATCCGATGTCACACCGCGACATCGGCGCCGGGCATGTCACTTTGCGACATCTCAGCGTACGGTCATGTCGCATAGTGACATCACTGCTCGGGAAGGAATCCACGATGCGCGTATTCGTCACCGGCGCCTCCGGCCACGTGGGGTCGGCCGTCCTGCCGGAGCTCCGCGCCGCCGGCCATCACGTCGTCGGCCTGGCCCGCTCCGACGCCTCCGCCGCCGCCGTCGAGAAGCTCGGCGCCGAGGTGCGCCGCGGCGACCTGGCCGAGCTCGACCTGCTGCGGCGGGAGGCGGCCGCCGCCGACGGCGTGATCCACCTGGCGTTCCGCCACGACCTGATGACCTCCGGCGACCTGGCCGGCGCCGCCGAGGCGGATCTGGCCGCCCTCCGGGCTCTCGCCGGCGGCCTGGACGGCTCGGGCAAGCCCCTGATCGGTACGAGCGGCACGGCCATGCTCGTGACCGGCGGCGTCACCGGCCGGTCCGGCACCGAGGAGGACGTCTTCCCCGACGGCGGCTACCGCATCGACGCGGAGAACTTCGTGGCCGGCCTCGCCGCACGCGGCGTGCGCTCGTCGGTCGTCCGGCTCGCGCCCACCGTGCACAGCTCGCTCGACCACCAGGGCTTCATCCCGATCATCATCGCCGCCGCCCGCAGGAACGGGTACGCGGCGTACGTCGGCGACGGCGCCAACCGATGGCCGGCTGTGCACACCCTCGACGCGGCCGTCCTCTACCGGCTCGCGCTGGAGAAGGCTCCCGCCGGTTCACGCCTGCACGGTGCCGCCGAGGAGGGGATCCCGTTCCGGGACATCGCCGCCGCCGTGGGCCGCGCCTTCGACCTGCCTGTCCGCAGCATCAGCCCCGCCGAGGCGGACGACCACTTCGGCTTCCTCGGGAGGTTCGCGCAGCTGGACAACCCGGTCTCGGCCGCGATCACCCGCGAACTCGTGGGCTGGGACCCGGTGCGGCCCGGCCTTCTCGCCGACCTCACAGAGGGCCGCTACGGCGCGGTCACGCGGTAGACGGCACCGGCGAGGTCGTCGCTGACGTACAGGGCTCCGTCCGGGCCCTGCACGGCCATGACGGGCCGGCCCCAGCGCGAGCCGTCCTCGGCCTGGAAGCCGGTCAGCAGGGTCTGCTGCGGGCCGAGCGTGCCGTCACGCCAGGCGAAGAACGACACCTCCGGCGCCCGGGGCGGCTTGCGGTTCCACGAGCCGTGCACGCCGGCCAGGGCGCCGGGGCCGTACGCGCCGGGCAGCCCCGGAGCCGTCGCGAAGCTGAGACCCAGCGGCGCGGAGTGCGCACCCATCCCCTGCTCGACCGGGGGCAGCGCCGCGCAGTCCAGCTTCGAACCGTCGGCGTTCGTCTCGATGTCGCGGACGAACGGCCGGCGCGTGTAGCTCAGCGGGGAGTCCTTCTCACCGGGCTGCAGGTCGGGATCCGGGTTGCAGTACGGCCACCCGAGGTCGCGTCCCTGCGTGAGCCGGGCCAGCGGCTCGAGCGGATGGTCGTTGACGTACCAGGTGAGGACCTTGCCGTGGTCGTCGCCGTCGTACGGGTAGGCGATGTTGTCCCGGTTGTTGACCGCCGTCCAGACGCCGCCGTCGGGGTCGACAGCCAGCCCGGTGCCGTTGCGGACGCCCCGCGCGAACACCGCGGCCGGCCCGCCGCCCGGCGGCACCCGCAGGATCGACGCGCGTTCCGGGCTGGCGTCGCGGTCCTCGGCCGAGATGTTGCCGGTGGAACCGATCGAGACGTAGAGCGCGCCGTCACGCCCGACCGCGACGCTCTTCAGCGCGTGGGCGTACGCGCCTCCCAGCTCGGGGCTCTTGGCGTCGGGCAGCCCGCCCACGACGACACGCTTGCCGGACACCGCGCCGGCGGCGTACGCGAACCCGTCCACCTGGTCGCTCTCGGCCAGGTACAGCGTGCTGCCGGTGAACGCGAGCCCGTGCGGCTGGTTGAGGCCGCTGACCAGGGTGCTCGCGGCCGGCGCGGCGTCTGCGGCGCCCGGGGCCAGCGACACGACGTCACCGAACTTCGGCCGCGACACGAGCAGCCGCCGGTCCGGGGTCCACGCCAGCAGCCGCGCACCCGGCACCCGCGCCCACACCTCGACCGTCCAGCCGGGCGGGGCCTGCAGCCGGCGCGGCTCGTCGAACGGCGCGGCGTCGGTGCCGGCGAGCGGGCGTACGGTCGTGGCGGCCAGCGCGGGCACCTCGGCCTGGCCGGAGGCGGACACGGTGGCCCGCGGCGCCGAGCCGGAGGCGGCGTCCCCGTCCGCCGAGCAGGCCGCCAGGGCCAGCGCCATGCCACCGGCCACGAGCCCGCGCGCGAGGGTCTTCACCGCTGCATCTCTACCCCTGTCGGCCGTTGCGGTGCAACCCGGCCTGAGATCGGGCTGAGGACGACTTCGCCCGTCCGTGCCCATGAAACTACGGTGCGGTCATGGAGGACGCCGACCGCGAGATGGTCCCGGCCGCCAGGCTCCTGGCGGTCGTCGCGCTTGTTCTGGGCCCGCTGTTCTGGTGCGTGGGACTGCTGCTGCGCACGCTTGCTCTCTCCTCCGCCGGCTTCACGACCGATGAGCTCGCACGTCATGCGGCTGAGCCGTTCGCCGTGCGGGAGCAGCTGGCGGCGTACGCCGCGAATCCCGCGCTCACGACCGCCGGTTTCGCGAGCTTCCTCATCGGCTCGATCCTGCTGATACCGGCGACGTGGGCACTGGCCCGCCTGGCAGCCCGGCGGTCGCCACGGCTCGCCGTCGCGGGCGGGGCGCTCGTGATCCTCGGCCTCGTGGCGCGGGTCTACTTCGCCGGCGTGGAGCAGACGGCGTTCCAGCTGGCCTGCACCGACGGCGTCGACACGGCCACGGCCACGATCCTCGGCGCCTACGTCGACGTCTCGTACGGCCCTTGGCGGATCGCGGTGACGTCGGCGTTCGGCCAGTATCTCGGCATGCCCCTGCTGGTCGCCGCGCTGTACCGATCCGGGGTGGTCGGCGGGGCCCGCGTGGTCATCCTGCTGTGGTCGGCCACCATGTGGGCCGGCGTTCTCAAGACGGCCGGCTGGGGAGACGTCATCGCGGCCGCCGCGCTGGCCGTCGCGCTCGGCGCTGTCGCCGTTCAGCTGAGCCGCGGCAAACTGCCGTCGGTCCGCGATCGCCGGCTGGTGAGCTGGTGATCGCGGTCAGCGGCCGAAGCGCAGGCGGAAGTCGTCGAGCACCAGCGACAGCACCGGCTTGCGGCCCGCCAGGTACGCCAGCCGTCCGCTCCGCTCGGGCGCCCACGCGACCCGGGCGCTCCGCAGCGCCGTACGCCCCCGCACCGGCGTCTCGACCAGCGCGCTGCCGCGGGCCTGGCGCAGGCGCATCGGCGCGGGCCAGCGTCCCGGCCAGCGCCGGCCCGGGCGGATCACCGCCGTCGCGATACCGGCCGCGGACGCCGCCGGTGGGTCGATCTCCAGCGTGGCCAGGTCCTTCGGGATGGCCCACAGGGAGCGGCCGCCGTCGCGCGAGGCCTCGCTGTCGACCCAGATGTCGACGATCGACACCCGCAGGTCGCGCAGCAGCACCGCCGTGAGCAGCTCGCGGTAGTGCAGGGTGCCGCCGGGCTCGTACCGGACCCATGCCGCGCCGAGCAGCACCCGGCCCGCGACGGTGAGCGGGCGGAGGCCGCCGGGCAGCGCCGGCAGCGCGGCGGCCGGCAGCGCGAACACCGACAGGTACAGGCGGCCGCGCAGGTTCCAGGGCGACGGGGGATGCATCAACTGCAGGCTAGCCGTGCCGCCGCCCAGTCCGCGTGGTCGTGGGCGTTGCCGTCGCCCGCATCCGTGACCCGCAGCTCGAGGGTCTGCGCGCCGGAGAGGTCGATCGAGACCGGCGTGGCCCCCGCCGCGCCGGTCAGGACCCCCGACTCGTAGCGGCGTTCGCCGTCGAGCCACACGGAGAACACCACGGAACCGTCGCTGCCGGTCTCGTCGTCGACGCCGAGGTCGGCGCGCAGCCGGGAGCAGTCGCCGCCGAGCGGGACGGTCACGGCCGAGGCGGCGTGCACCCCCAGGCCCTTCGGGTACGCCGTACCCGCGATCGTCAGGGGTCCGCCGTCGCCCGCCGCCTGTTCGCCGTTGCTGCGGTCCTTCTCCACCGGTCCCCACCCGTTGGCCGTGGCGGTGTACGGCCGGTCGCTGAGCCACGACCACCCGGGCGGCAGCGGCGCGGTCGTGGTGGCCGTGGCGGTCGTCGTGGACGTGAAGCCCGTCGGGGTGGTCGTCACGGCGGTCGCCGTCAGGTCGTAGTTGCCGACGTCGGTGCCGGCGGGCGCGGTGACACGGAACGTCGCCCGCGCGGGGGTGCCGTACGCGACGTCGCCCAGCTCGGCGGTCTGCGGCTCGACGGTCCAGCCCTGCGGCGCTGCCAGCCGTACGGTGGCATCGGTGAGCCCGGCCGCGCACCGGGCGGTGACCGTCACGGTGACCGGTTCCGCGACGCTGGGCTCGACCTCGCCGTCGGTGGCCACGGTCAGCGACGGCGGGCAGGGCGCGGGCACGTCCGAGTCCGGCACGCCGCCGGCCGCCGCTTCCGGGTGGGTCAGCGGTCGCAGCACCAGGTCCTGGGCGTACGGCCGGTTCGGCGCGAGCCGGTACGGCGCCAGCACGGAGTTCGGCGTCTCGCCCATGCCGGTCTCGCTCGCCTCAGCGTGCAGTGTCACCCAGTCCGGGTTGCGGACGAGCGGCAGCTGGTGGTCGTACTCGGCGCGGTCGAGCTGGTCGTACGCGGTGACGCTGACGTCCTTCATGCCGCCGACGATGAGCCCGGCGCGCCCGTCGGTGAGCGAGGCCCAGCGCGCGTCGGTGTGGTTGCCGTACGCCTGCGGCCGGGAGTAGCGCACGTACTCGCGGCCGACGGTGCTGCGGTACACCCCCATCGGCGCGCCGCTGCGACGGTCGTTGTACGACTCCTGCGGCCCCCGCCCGTAGTACGCGAACCGCTGCATCTCGTCGGGCACCTGCATCGACAGGCCGACGCGCGGCAGGTACGGCAGCTCGCCGAGGCGCGGGCCGGACGGCACGACCTCCTGGCGCAGGCTGATCGTCCCGCGCCGGTCGATGCGGTAGCGCAGCGTCTGGTCGAAGACGATGCCGTTGCCGGTGGAGCGGCTGTGCACCTCCACGATCACCGCGTCGTCCTCGGTGGACGTCCGCACCCCGGTGACGCTCGTGGTCAGCGCGTCGAGGCCGGTCTCGTGCCACACCCGGCGGTCGTCGGTGCCCCAGTCGTACGTTTCGTTGCTGGTCGGCGGCCGGTACACGTCCAGCCGCGGGCCGCCGTGCAGCAGCTCGCGCCCGCCGGACCGCATCGACGCCAGCTCGCCGCCCTCGAACCGGTACGCGAACCCGCGCCCCGACACGGTGACCGTGCCGTCGTGGCTCGTCAGCGTCGGCGCGCCGGTCACGGGAACCGGCAGGACGCCGGGCACCGCGCTGCCGCCGACGGCGAACTGGTCGTGCCCGAGCGCCCAGCCGCGCCGCGCCCAGGCCCGGTCCTGCGTGCTGAGGGCCGCCACGGTGAGGAACCGTTCGCGGTCCTCCGGGTTGGCCGGCGCCGCGCCGAGCTCCAGGTCCACCGACTCCGACGGGCCGAGGCGGACCGTCCGCGTACCCGAGCGCAGCGTGCGTTCCTGCTCGGTCAGCGCCCACCGCAGCCGGAACTCGAGCGTGCCCGCCTGCTGCTCGTTGTGGACACGGACCTTCCCGGCGGCCGCGTCGACCGCGCTGATCCGGATCGGCGCCTGCGCCCACGCCATCTCGGCGGTCTCCGGCTGCACGTACCGGTCGGAGCCGACCAGCCCGTCGGTGCCGGACAGGCTGATGCCCAGGCTGAGGAAGTCGCCGCGGCGCTGGGCGGTGTCGAAGTCCAGCGCGAGCACCGGTTCCCGGTCCGCCGGCCGGTCGGGGGTCACCGCCGCCGGGTAGATGCGCACGTCGTCGACGAGGCCGCGGGCCAGCCGCGCGTTGCGCAGGTCGTTGTCGCGCTGGGTCTCGGCGTTGTGGCCGATGTTGACCTCGAACAGGCCGGGGTCGACGGCTCCCGTACGCGCCGCCGCCGCCACCTGCGCGCCGTCGATGAACAGGCGCAGCGCCGAGCCGTCGTACACGCCGGTGACGCGGTGCCAGGCGCCGTACCAGTCCGCCGGCACGTCCGCCGCGGTGGTCGCCCAGCCGCCCGCGTCCACGCCGAACTCCAGCGTGTCGCGGTCACGCATCTGCAGGGCGTACCCGCGGCCCTTGGTGATGATCGGGAAGCTGCCTGCCCACTCCCCCGGCCTGACCCACGCGTCGAGGGTGAGCGGCCCGGTCAGGTCGAGGCTGCGGTCGCGGAAGACGTCGACGAAGTCGTCCAGGCTGGACAGGCTGACGGCCTGGCCGCGGTGGCCCGGCACGAGCGCGGGCTTGCCGACGAAGAACGTCTGCAGGCGCCCCGGCGAGGAGTCCGGCGTGAGGACCAGCGGCTGGCGCAGGTTCTGCTCGGCCCAGTCCCAGATGAAGCCGCCCTGCATGGACGGGTACTTGCGGGCCAGGGCCCAGAACTGGTCGAAGTTGCCCAGGCCGTTACCCATCGCGTGGGCGTACTCCCCCATCACGATCGGCTTGGCGCTGCTCAGCGTGCGGGCCTCGAGCCGCGCCGGCGTCGGGTAGCGGGGGCCGTCGACGTCGGCGTACGGCGCGTCGCCGTCCGGGCTGTTGGACTGGTGGTAGAGCAGCCGGGTGGGCTCGTTGGCGTCGGCCCACGCCGCCATCGCGTAGTGCGCGGCGCCCAGCCCGGCCTCGTTCCCGGTGTCCCAGAAGATGACGCTGGGGTGGTTCTTGTCCCGCTCGACCATGGCGCGGAACCGGTCGGCGAACGCCTTCTGCCACTCCGGGCGGTCGGCGAGGCAGACCGACGGGCAGCTCTCGTGGTTGTGCGTCTCGATGTCGACCTCGTCGTCGACCCACAGCCCGTGCCGGTCGGCAAGGTCGTACAGGTACGGATCCGACGGATAGTGCGAGGTGCGTACGGCGTTGAGGTGCAGGCTCTTCATCAGGAACACGTCGGCGCGCTGCTTCTCCCGGGTCACGTGCCGGCCGGTGTCCGGGTCGGTCTCGGCCCGGTTGGTGCCCTTGACGAGGATGCGCTTGCCGTTGACGAGGATCTGCTTGTCGCGCACCTCGATCTCGCGGAAGCCGACGGCCTGCGCGGTGGTGTGCAGCGCTCGGCCACGCGCGTCGAGCAGCTGCAGTACGAGCGTGTAGAGGTTGGGGTCTTCGGCGCTCCATTTGGCCGGGTCGGCGACCGGCGCGGTGAGCGTGACCCGTCCCACGCCCGCCGCGGCGCTGACGGTGGTCACTGTCCGGCCGCGGGTGTCCAGCAGAGTGCCGCGCACGGTGAAGGCGCCGGCCGCGCCGGCCACGTCCACCCGGGCGGTGAGCTGCGCGTCCCGGTAGGAGGCGTCCAGGTCGGTCGTCACGTACGCGTCGCGCAGCCGGGTCTGCTCGGTGCGGTACAGCCACACGTCGCGGAAGATCCCGCTGTAGCGCCACTGGTCGTAGTCCTCGAGGTACGCGCCGGAGCCCCAGCGGTGCACCTGCACGGCGATCGTGTTGCGGCCCGGATGCAGCCGCTCGGTGACGTCGTACTCGGCGGGCGTGTAGCCGCCCTGGTCGTAGCCGACGTACGCGCCGTTCACCCAGACCAGGTAGTTGCTGGTCACGCCCTCGAAGCGGAGGAACACCCGGCCACCGCGCCAGGACGCGGGAAGATCGACGGTACGCACGTACGCGCCGGTCGGGTTGACGTCACGCGGCACCCGCGGCGGGTCGTCCGGCACGATCTCGCTCGGGATGTTGCGGAACATCGGGTGGTCGATGAAGTCCGACTGCCAGGTGTGCGGGACGCGTACGGACGGCCAGCCGGACGCGTCGAAACCGGCCTGATGGAACGAGGCGGGGACGTCGTCGGGCCGGTCGAACAGCTTCAGCCGCCAGCTTCCGTCGAGGCTCCGCACGTACGGGCTCGGCCCGTCGTGGCCGGTGACGTCCGCGACCGCCTGCGCGACCGAGCCGTACGGCCGCAGATCGGCGTGCGGCTCCTCCTGACCCTCGGCGGTCAGCTCCGGATCCTCGAGGTAGCGGTACACGTCCTCGACGGTCTGCGGCCCGTCCCCCGGCGCCGCGTGCGCCGGCGTCGCGACGAGGAATGCGCTTATCAGGAGGGCGGCCACGACGGCGGGACGGCGCATCCGCGAAACTCCTCGCGATCGGCGAAATACATCGATAACCGCTGATACTTGTCGTGCTCCGCGATCCTGTCAACCGGCTTCTGTCCGAAATGGGCAGTGGGGCAGCGCGCGCCACCGACCGGGACTACCGTGCGGAAATGGTGCGCAGAGCCGTCCTCGCCTGCTCGATCATCCTGTCGCTGGTCATCGCCGGTGCCGCCCCCGCCGGGGCCGCCGGGCCACCCGCCACGCCCGGCGCGCCGGGCATCGGGGACCCGTACTTCCCGCTCGCCGGCAACGGCGGGTACGACGTGCGGCACTACGGGCTCGACATCACGTACACGCCGGAGACCGACGTGCTCGCGGGCGTCGCCACGATCACGGCGACGGCCACGCAGCACCTGTCGTCGTTCAACCTCGACTTCGACGGGCTGACGCTGCGCTCGCTGACCGTCGACGGGCGCCCGGCCGCCACCGCACGGGCCGACGGCGAGCTGACCGTGACGCCGCGCCGGCCGCTGCGCAAGGGTCACCGGTTCACGGTGGTCGCGCGCTACGACGGCGTACCGCAGGTCATCGACGACCCCAACCTGGGCGCCTCGGGCGTCTTCGCCACGGACGACGGCATGACGATCGTCGGGCAGCCCGAGGTGGCGTCCACCTGGTTCCCGGTCAACGACCACCCGCGCGACAAGGCGTCGTACACGATCCGCATCACCGCACCCCGGGGCCTCGAGGCGGTCTCCAACGGCGTCCTGCTGGGCCACACCACCCGGCACGGCTGGACCACGTGGACCTGGGACGCGAAGGAGCCGATGGCCTCGTACCTGGCCACCGCGACCGTCGGCGAGTACGAGGTGTCCGCGTACCGGAAGAACGGCGTGCGCTACTGGGACGCCATCGACCCGAAGCTGTCCGAGCCGGCCGCGCGGCCGCGTACCGGCACCCGGATGGCCGTGTCCCAGCGGGGCGAGCCGTCGTACAAGCGGCTCACGCGGACGATCGCCGTGCCGGCCGCCGGTGGGGACCTGAGCTTCTGGGTCACCCGGGACACCGAGCCGGACTGGGACTTCTTCCTCGTCGAGGCGCGTACGGCCGGCGGCGGCGACTGGACCACGCTCGCCGACCGCAACGGGCACACCAGCAGCGACCCCGGCGCCGTGTGCGGGTACGCCGAGGTGCTGCACCCGTTCCTGCTGCACTACGTCACGCCGGACGGCACGGACTGCACGCCGAGCGGCACGACCGGCACGTGGGCGGCCGCCACCGGGAAGAGCGACGGGTACGAGCAGTGGTCGGTGGACCTGTCGGCGTACGCCGGCCGCACCGCCGAGGTGTCGCTCACCGTGGTCAACGACGAGATCATCACCAACCCCGGCGTGTTCGTCGACGACGTCGTGGTCTCCACCGGCGAGGGCAGCACCTCGTTCGAGGACGGGCTCGGCGGCTGGACGCCCGGCCCGGCGCCGGAGGGCAGCCCGCCGAACCCGGCCACCACGTGGATCTCGGGCACGGTCGAGGACACCCCGCAACCGCCGGGCGTGATCGCGGCCCGGGCCTTCGCCCGCGAGCCCGAGATCATCGGCTTCCTCTCGGGGCTCTTCGGCCGGTACCCGTTCTCCGCATCCGGCGGGATCGTGGACAGCACCACGGCGTTCGGCTTCGCCCTGGAGAACCAGACCCGGCCTGTCTACGCGCAGGGCTTCTTCACCTCCGCGGAGGACGGCGCCGGCGTGGTCGTCCACGAGCTGGCCCACCAGTGGTGCGGCGACAGCCTCGCGGTGCGCCGCTGGCAGGACATCTGGCTCAACGAGGGGTTCGCGTCCTACGCCGAATGGCTGTGGAGCGAGCGCGAGGGCGAGGGCACCGCCCAGGAGGCCTTCGACCTGTACTCCGAGCTGTTCCGCGGCGACACGCAGTTCTGGTCGCTGCCGATCGGCGACCCCGGCCCGCAGCACCTGTTCGACCCGCCGGTGTACGTGCGCGGCGCCATGACCCTGCACGCGCTGCGGCTGACGGTCGGCGACGCCGCGTTCTTCCGCACCCTGCGGACCTGGCCGCAGCTCCACGCCGGGGGCACCGTGACGACGGAGGAGTTCATCGCGCACGCCGAGCGCGTCTCCGGCCGCCAGCTGGACGACCTCTTCGCCGCCTGGCTGTACGGCACGACCCAGCCGGACTCCCCGGCGGGAACGGCCGCCCGGGCGCGAACTGCGCAGGTGGGCCCGCCGTCCGCGGTCGTGCGCCGGGCGATGCACCGGGGCCGGTAATTGCGTTGAGGCCCGTCCCCGGCCGCCGCAGGATGGAGGCACCGCTTCCTCCTGCCGAATGAGGACGTTCGATGCGCCTGCTCCGCGACTTATGGGGTACTTCGCCCCGTCGCACCGCCTTCATCGCCGTCCTCATCGTGCTCGGCGCCGCCGGCCAGGCCGGTGCCCTCGGGCTCGCCGGCGCCGTGCTCGTCAACCGGTCCGTGCCGCTGTTCGGGGTGCTCGCCGCCGCCCTCGTCGTGTCCGTGCTCAGCGACGTGCTCGTCGGGCTCGCCGCCGCCCGGCTGACCGCCGACTGGGCCGCCGCCGTGCGCCGCGGGCTCTGCCGGGTGGCGTTCGGCCAGGACGTGCCCACGCTGGAGAACACCCCCGTCGGCGAGCTGCTGGACCGCATCGACAGCGACGTCTACCAGGTCGGCTCCGAGCTGCGCGGCAGCGGCGTACGGCTGGCCCAGTCCCTGGCGGTGGCCGTGCTGTCCGTGGTCACCGCGTTCTTCGCGTGGTGGCCCGCCGCGCTCGGCATGGTGCTCGTGTCGGTCCTGCTCGTGGCCGTCATGAACAAACCGATCCAGCGCATCTCCCCCGCGCGGATCAGCGAGGAGGAAGCCTGGTCCGACCTGGCCGCGGTGATGGAGGAGGCGATCCACGGGCAGGACGACGTACGGACCAGCCTCGCCGCGCCGTACGTGCGCCGCCTCTACGCCCAGCGCGCCCGTGAGGTGCTGCGCCGGGGCCGCCTGGTGTGGCGGATGTCGTCGCGGATCACGATGGGCGCGGGCGCGATCACCCGGACGCTCATCGCGGTGCTCGTGGTCGGCGGCGCGTGGGCGCTGGCGGCCGGCCACATCGACGGCGCCCGGCTGACCGCGGTGTGGCTGCTGGCGCTCGGCTTCGGCGGCACGCTGGAGCACGTCACCCGGATGGTCCCCGAGCTGCAGAACGCGCTCGGCGCCTGGAGCCGCGTGCAGCTGCTGCGCGGCGTCGAGCAGGAACCGGCCGGCGGGCAGCCC
This sequence comes from Nucisporomicrobium flavum, assembly GCF_016464385.1. GTDB lineage: Bacteria > Actinomycetota > Actinomycetes > Mycobacteriales > Micromonosporaceae > Actinoplanes > Actinoplanes flavus_A. The sequence continues at coordinate 114,381 of NZ_JADMLH010000007.1, forward strand.
CCGTCCGACGGCGACCTGGTCGTGCGCGACCTCACGTTCCGGTACGGCGAGTCCGACAGCGCCCGCCCGGCCGCGCTGCGTGGGGTCAGCCTCACGTTCCGGCGTGGGCGGTCGTACGCGCTCATCGGCCGTACCGGTTCCGGCAAGTCGACGCTCGCCAAGGTCCTGACCCGCGCGGTCGACGTGCCGCGCGGCACGGTGTTCCTCGCCGGTACGGACATCAACGACCTCGACATCGAGGGCCTGCGCCGGTGGACCGCGATCGTGCCGCAGCGCACCGAGATCCTGGCCGGCACGCTCGCCGAGAACATCGCGCTGTTCGACGAGGACCTGCTGCCGCGGGCCGCGACGGCCGTGGCCGAGCTGGGGCTGAGCGGCTGGGTGGAAGGGCTTCCGGACGGCATCGACACCAAGCTCGGCGACGGCGGCTACGTGCTGTCCGCCGGGCAGGAGCAGCTGGTCGCGTTCGCCCGGATCCTGGTCCGCGACCCGCGCGTGGTCATCCTCGACGAGGCGACCGCACGGATGGACCCGGTCACCGAGACCTGGGTGCAGCGGGCCACCGACCGGCTGCTGCAGGGCCGCATCGGCGTGATCGTGGCGCACCGGCTCTCCTCGGTGCAGCGCTGCGACGAGGTCGTGGTGCTCGCCGACGGCCAGGTGCTGGAGGCCGGCCCCCTCGCGGGGTCACGCCGCTTCGCCGAGCTGCTGGCCAGCTCCAGCGTCGCCGCACCGGCCCGTTCCGGCAGCGGCGCGGCGGCGCAGGCGGACCCGGGCGGAGGGGGCGTCGCCGTGCTGGAGCGGGAGGCGGTCGAGCCGGTCCGCGCCGAGCTGGGCAACACCCTGCCGCTGGCCGATCCCCCGCCGCTGCCGGAGGAGCCGCCGGCCCGCACGATGCGCGAGATCTTCCGGCTCACCACCAACGACGCCCGGTACGGCCTGGCCGCGCTCGGCCTGTTCCTGGTCCTCGTGCTGCTCGGCCTGGACGGCGCGATCCTGCCGCTGCTCTGGTCACATGTGGTCGACGGCGCCGGCGACCCGATGTGGCCGGCGCTCGGCATCGCGGCGGGGCTGCTCGTGGCGATCCCGTCGCTGTTCTACACCGGCGCCTGGTTCCCCGAGTGGTGGGTGCGCCAGATGCTGCGGATCAGCCTGCGGCTGGTGCACGGGCAGATCGGGCCGCGCCGGGTCAGCAAGTACACGCCGGCCGAGGTGGTGGCCCAGGGCGGCGACACCGAGCGGGTGGTGATGCTGGCCGACAACCTCATCGACACCTCGATCAGCCTGGTCGTGATCGTCACGATGACGGTGGCGTCGCAGTCGCTGGTCCCCGCCGGCTTCTTCGTCGGGACGATGGTCGTGTCCGGCCTCATGGCGACGCTGTTCGGGCCGCGGCTCGAGCGGGCGGCCCGGCGTACGGTGGCGGCCCGCGCGGCCTTCGCGACGGCGCTGGTGTCCTCGCTGTCGGCGGCGCGCACGGTCAAGCTGGCCGGCGCCACCGTGCCGGTGCTCCAGCACCTGGCCGGGCTCGACGAGGTCCGCAGCGAGCGGCAGCGCCGGGAGATCGCCATCCAGGTGTGGGCCCGGTCCACGCCGTCGGTGCTCAGCGGCCTGCTGCCGATCGCCGCCTGGGCGATGTACCTGTCCGGGGAGCTGTCGGCGGCGGCGACGCTGATCGCGGTGGCGGTGCTCGGCTCGGCGCGGTGGTTCGCGTGGACCACGGCCTCGCTGGTGTCGCACTTCCCGTCGGCGCGGGTCTGGACCCGGCGCACGGTGGCGATGGCCGGCGAGTCGGCGTACTCGTCCGCGGTTCCCGGGGTGGACATCGCGGCGGGTACGGCCGACGCCCCGCCCACGCCGCCGCGGGTGCCGCTGCAGCGCCTGGAGCTCACCGGCTTCAGCGCGGTGCACGAGAACGGCACGGTCGGCGCGCAGGACGTCGACCTGACCGTCGAGAAGGGCGAGCTGGTGCTGGTCGTGGGCCCGGTCGGCGCCGGGAAGTCGTCGCTGCTGCGGGCCCTCGCCGGCATCGTGCACCACACCGGCACGCTGGCGTGGAACGGCCGGCCGGTCGGCGAGCCGGAGACGTTCCTGCGGCCGAACCAGGTGGGCTACGTCGCCCAGCTGCCGCGGGTGCTGTCCGGCACGGTCGCTGACAACATCCAGCTCGGGCACGAGGTCGACGCCGCGGACGCGGTGACGACGGCGCAGCTCGAGCACGACCTGGCGGCGGCCGGCGGCGGTCTGCAGCTGCTCATCGGCCACAAGGGCACCCGGCTGTCGGGCGGCCAGCTCCAGCGGCTCGCCCTGGCCCGGGCCCTGGCGCCGCGTACCGAGCTGCTCGTCGCCGACGACGTGTCCTCGGCGCTGGACGTCACCACCGAGCTGGACCTGTGGCGCGCGTTGCGCGAGCACGGCGTCACGGTGATCGGCTCGACGTCGAAGCGGGCGGCGCTGTCCCGCGCCGACCGGGTGGTCGTGCTGATCGGCGGCCGCGCGGTGGCCCAGGGCACGTGGCGCGAGCTCGAGGACCGCTACGGCCACCTGGCCGGGTGAGCCGCGGCGACGCGCCGGCCAGCCCCTTCACAAGGAGGTGACCCGTGCGGTTGCGGCCCGCCGAGACCGTCATCGCCGCGGCCCGGCGCATCGAGCGGGACGTCCGCGAGCGCCTGGCCCCGCTGCTGCCGGCGCACGAGCTGACGCTGACCGGCGGTAGCTCGGTGCCCGGTGCGCTCACGAAGGGCGACGTGGACCTGCACCTGACGGCCGCGCCCGCCGACTTCCCGCAGACCGTCGCGACCCTGCGCGGCCTGTACGCCGTGGTCCACCCGGAGATCTGGCAGGACACGCTCGCCACGTTCGCGCTCGAGGCGGAGCTGCCGGCCGGGCTGGCGGTCACACCCGCCGGGAGCGAGCACGATGTCCGGTTCCGGCGCGCCTGGCAGCTGATCGCCGCCGACCGACGGCTGCTGGCCGAGTACAACGCGATGAAGCTTGCCGGCCCCGAGGGCTACGAGCAGCGCAAGTCGGCGTTCTTCACCCGGCTGACCGGGCCTGCGCCTCGAGCCGGTCGATGACCTGGGTGACCGTACCGGCCGGGATCGCGAAGCCCACCCCGACGCTGCCGGTGCTCTGGTCGCTCGCCGTGGCGATCGCGACGTTGATGCCGATGACATTGCCGGAGGTGTCGACCAGGGCGCCGCCCGAGTTGCCCTCGTTGATCGCCGCGTCGGTCTGCAGCAGGCCGGTGAGCTTCTCCGACCCGGTGTCGACCTCCCGGTCGAGCGCCGAGACGATGCCCGAGGTCACCGTGCCCTCCAGGCCCAGCGGGGCGCCGAACGCGAGGACCGTGTCGCCGACCGCCACGCTGTCGTCCGTGCCGAAGGTGGCCGGGGTCAGCCCGGACAGCCCGCTCGCCCGCACCAGCGCGAGGTCGTGGGTGGTGTCGGCCGCGACGACCGAGGCCGGGACCGTACGCCCGTCCGCCAGCCGTACGCTCACCGTGCCGCCCGAGGCGATGACGTGGTTGTTGGTGAGCACCAGGCCGTCGGCGGTCAGCACGACCCCGGAGCCCAGCGACGACTCCGTACGGCCGTCGACGAGGACGGTGACGATGGTCGGCGACACCTTCGCCGCGACGGCGGCCAGGCCGGTGCGCCCGGTCACCGCGGAGGTGGCCGTGGCAGTCGCGGCGGCGGCCGGGCCGGGGTTGGCGTAGCGCTCGGCGACGACGGCCCCGGCCGCACCCCCGCCGGCGACCAGCGCGAGCAGGGCCGCACCCCCCGGCGACGCGGCGGGGCCAGCGGCTTTCTCCCCGGCCGCGGTGGCTGACGACGTACGGCGGCAGCGGCGGTACGGGCGGCCCGGCGGAGGTGGGGTGGTCGGTGTCCGCGGGCCGGGTCAACAGATCGGTCATGGCTGAGCCTCCTTGGGTGCCTTCACTGTCGCCCGGCGACTTGTCAGCTCGCGGTGAGCCCTCTGTGGGTTCGCTGAGTGCCGCGGGTCACCCGTGCGGGGCACGGCTGACCCGGTGTCCGTCGCCGCTGCCGCTCCCGCCCGTTAGACCTGCGCACAGCTGGACACGATCGGCGGGGGATGGACGAGATGACGAAGCGGCTGCCGGCGGTGGCGATGCTCCTGCTGGCCCTGAGCGGGTGCGGCGACGACGCCGGCACCTCACCGGCGAGGACGCCGTCGCCCGCGACCAGCACCGTCGCCCCTTCGACGACCGCCACGACCCGGACCGCCGCCGGTGCGGACGCTTTCGTGGCGGAGGTGCGCCGCAGCCTGCCCGAGGTCGCCGCGGACCGCCGGGAGGACGAGATCGGCGCCGTCGCGCGGCGGGCCTGCGCCGCGCTGGCCAAGGGCGACGACGCCGACGCGATCGTGGCGCAGACCCGTACCCTCGGCACCGTCGACGCCGAGGCCGTCGACGAGGCCACCGCCCGGGAGCTGGTCAAGCTGGCGATCGACACGGTCTGCCCGGACCAGGACCGCCGCGTCGACGAGTTCTGAGGGCGGCGGTCGGCCGAAAGTCGCAGCGGATCCACAGCAGGTCAGGACCGCGGTCCGATGTCCTGCACAGCTCGCCGGCGGATTCTGGGAGCAGATCACGAGAGCCCTGCGGAGGTAGCGATGTCGGCACGAGGAATGCTGAGTGTGGTCGGGACCGCCGTCGGCGGCCTGATCGGCTGGAACGGCGAGCCGGTACCGGCCGCGGACCCGGCGGCGGTGCGGGAGCTCTTCGCCGATCTCGGCCTGACGGTGGGCCCGGACCCGGCCGGCCTCGACGCGGCCATCCGCCGCTTCCAGGACCGGGTCGGCCTGGAACCCGACGGCGTCGCCGGGCCGCACACGGTTCACCTGCTCACCCGGTACGCCAAGGAGGCCCGCGAGCTGCGCCGCTTCGAGCGCGCGGCCGCCGCCTGACGACCGGCGCCACCAGCAGCGGCGCGACATCGCGGCGCAGCGTCAGACCGGCGCGGTCACCGCCCGGTCCGCCCGGCGAGGGCCGCGAGCGCGGTGAGGCCGGGCAGCAGGAAGTATTCGCCGCCGCGGCAGGTGACCAGCGGCCGCGGGATGGGCACGTACGCCGGCGGTTCCCCCTCGACCAGCACGCGCGCCCCCGGACCGCCGGCCGTGGTGAAGACGTCCTGCTCGCCGCCGCGGCCGAACACGTTGCCGTCGGCCATCCATTGGGTCTGCACGAACTCGAACTGCCGGTGGATGTCGCCGACCACGGCGAGGAAGAGCAGCCCTCGCTCCCGCGCGTCGTCCGGAACCCCGTCGGGCAGCTCCGGCCCGTACGGGATGCCGCGCCGCAGCATCATGTGCCGCCGCGACAGCCGGATGCCCCCGGGCAGGGTACCGAGCGGGTTCGCCCGGCGTACGTGCGAGGCGACCGGGCACCGCTCCAGCGAGGAGCCGTCGATCGCCCGCCCCACCAGCGCGGCGGCCACGTCGCCGGCACCACCCTCGAACCGGTCCGCGACGGCCGCCGTGGTCTCCCGGAACGCGGCGACGTCCTGCTCGAGCTTGCGGTAGACCAGGAAGCTGCCGTTGCGGGCCAGGTCGGCGGGGATGCCCCGGCCGGCCGCGTCGCCGTCCACATCGGGCAGGCCGAGGACGAACTCGCCGGGCGGCAGCAGCTCGTCGCCGGCGCCCTCGTCGTACCCGTCGATCTTCGGGGTGGACAGGCCGTCGGCGAACCCGAAGTGCTCGACGAAGGTGCGCCGGCCGCCCCGGTCGGCCAGCAGGCGGTCGCCGCGGATCTCCCCTGCGACGGTGACGCCGGCGTCCGGCCCGGTCCCGGCGCGCAGCTCGCGCAGCGACGCGTCGAGGATCTCCCGCGTGGTGGCGGAGACCATGAGCACCGCGTGCACCGCGCCCGGGCGATCGAACGGGGCGGCCCAGGGACCGGTGCCCCGCCCCGGCGACAGCGCGGCCTCGCGGGCGTACATGCCGGCGCGGAACTCGTCGGGGAAGGCGTCCAGCTCGGCACCGGTGACGCCCAGCGCGGCCAGGCCGGCGTGGCTCAGGCCCAGGTGCAGCGCCCGGTTGGGCCGTTCCTGCACCTCGGCGGCGGAGGTCACGCGCGGCGCCAGCTCGCCCAGCCAGGATCGGGCCGCGTCCGGTCCGGCGAAGCGCAGGAAGAGGTGGGCCGCCGCATGGTGGTGGCCGAAGCCACGCAGCACCATGCCCTGGATGTCGCCGAGCCGCAGCGCCTCGGAGACCACCGCCCGGGGCCGCTGCGGCACGGGCGCCGGGCCCGACGTGGTCAGCGCGGGGACCCGGCCGGCGTTCCCCTCGGCCGCCAGCGCCGCGAGCCGGCGGCGCATCCCGGCCGCCTCCCGCAGCTCGCCGACCGTGCCGCCCGGCGCGCCGGCGAAGGTGTAGTCCGCGCGCTGGCTGCGCTCCACGAAGAACCGTACGAAGCCGGCCGCGCGCTCGCTGCCGGGGTATCCGGTGCAGTGCTCCCAGATCGCGTCGGCCTGCGGCCCGAGGGCCCGCATCCCGGCGAAGAAGCGCTCCTGCGGCCCGTCCACCGTGGCGGTCAGCAGCAGGTACGGGTGCGGCAGCCGGTCCGGGCGCGGCCCCCGCCCGGCGTGCACCACGAGGTCGAGCAGCCGCGCCTTCCAGCGCCACACGGCCGGGCGGACCTGCGCGACGACGTCCTCGACGACGACCAGCCGTACCACGTGGACGCCGGGTACGTGGGCGAACGGCGTACCCGCCTCCCGCAGGGTCTTGCGCAGCGCCTCCACCCGGTCGTCGGCGATGCGGGCCAGGACGGTCACGGACCGGGTACCCCGGTCAGGCTGCGAGGTCATCGTCACGCTCCCATGCGTGCAGGTCACCCTGGACGGCGGCCAGGAACCGCGGCCACGCCGGGTGGGCCGGCGCGTCGGCGGGATCGGTGTCGCCGAGATGGTCGCTGTAGGCGTCGCGTACCCGCAGCGCGGCGGCGATCTCGCTCACCGAGGACTCCGGGTACGCCGACCAGTAGTGGTCGACGGGCAGGTCGTTGCGCCGGATGTAGCGGCGGAACGGCTCCGTGGGCAGCGCGCCCGGGAAGCCGTACGACCAGCCCCAGATCAGCGCCATCCGCAGCGGGATGACGATGGAGAAGGCGTCGATGTACTCGTCCCAGTCGCCGTTGAAGTCGCTGCGGAACAGCAGGTACGCGTACCGCGTGCGGCGCTCCTGGCCCGGGAACCGGGTGATGACGCTCCAGTGTGCGAAGTGGATGAACGACATGTCCTGCAGGTCCCGGCTGGGCCCGAGGCGCTTGCGCAGGTACAGGATCGCCCGCAGCGGCCCCGCCCACAGCCTCGGCATCGGGCTGAGCACGGTGAGCGCCGTGCTCCGCCCGGAGTGCCCTGTTCCGTTCATGGCTGGCTCCCCCGGTGGACGCTCGCCCGGCCGGCCGGCGCCGACGCGGTACTGACATCCTCGTATGCGGACAACTCGTATGCGGCCAACCGGCATACACTCGGCCGATGATGCTCGGACGGACCGCCGAACGTGCATTGATCGACGGTCTTCTGACAGACGCCCGGGCCGGGCGCAGCGACGCCCTGGTGCTCACCGGGGAGCCGGGCATCGGCAAGACCACCTTGATCAAGTACGCGCTCGACCACGCCGAGGGTATGCGGGTGCTCAGCGCCCGCGGCTACGAGGCGGAGTCCGAGATCCCGTTCGCCGGTCTGTCGGACCTTTTGCGGCCGGTGCTCGCCGAGCTGGACGGCCTGCCCGCCCCGCAGGCCGCCGCGCTGCGCAGCGCCCTCGCGCTGGGCCCGCCGGTGGCCGGCGACCGCTTCTCGGTCTGCGCCGCGACCGTGGGCCTGCTGTCGGCGGCGGCGCAGGGCGGCCCGCTGCTGGTCGTCGTGGACGATCTGCAGTGGCTCGACGCGTCGTCGCGCGAGGCCGTGCTCTTCGCCGGCCGGCGGCTGCAGTCCGACGGCATCGCGCTGCTGCTCGCCACCCGCAGCGCCTCGGACACCGCCGAGCTGCGCGCGCCGCACATCGCGCTGAGCGGGCTGAGCCTGGAGGAGGTCGACACCCTCGCCCGGGCCACCCTGGCGGCCACCCCGGCCGGGACGGCGGCCCGCCTGCACGCCGCGACCGCCGGGAACCCGCTCGGCGTGATCGAGATGTGCCGGGAGTGGACCGACCCGGCCGAGGACCCGATCGGGGCACCCGTGATCCCGACCGGCTCGCGGCTCGAGCGCTCGCTGGGCGCCCGGCTCGCGCAGCTGCCCGAACCGACCCGCCGCGCGCTCGTGCTGGCCGCGGCGGCGGCCGGCGGCGACATCGGCACGCTGCTCGCCGCGGCCCGCGCGACCGGGCTCCAGCTGCGTGACTTCGCGCCCGCGGAGAAGGCCGACATCGTCACGATCGACGAGCGCCGGGTCGACTTCCGTCACCCGATGCTGCGGTCGCTGGCGTACTACGGCGCCTCCATGGACGACCGCTGCGCCGCGCACACCGCGCTGGCCGCCGCGCTCGCCGGCGAACCCGGTGACGCCGCCGCCGACGCCCGCGCCTGGCACCTGGCCGCGGCGACCCTGGAGCCCGACGACGACGTCGCCGCCGAGCTGGAGAGCGCGGCGCAGCGGGCGGTCGGGCGCGCCGGGTACGTGGCGGCCGCCCGGGCCTTCGGCCACGCCGCGCGGCTGAGCCGCGGCCCCGACCGGCCCCGCAGGCTGCTGCGCGCCGCCCGGTGCTGGCAGCTCGCCGGCCGCAACGACCAGGTGCTGCCGCTGCTCGCCGAGGCGCTGCCGCTGACCACCGACCCGGGCCGGCGCGCGGTCATCCAGCACATGGACGCGTACGTGCGGATGTGGCGGGAACGGCCGGACGGTGCCCTGGAGCGGCTCACCGCCAGCGCGCACGCCGTGGAGCTGGCGGACCCGGCCCGCGCCGCGCTGATGTATTCCGACGCCTGCATCCCGTACTTCATGATCGGCCGGATCGACGAGCTGCAGGAGGCGGTCCGGCGCGCGCACGACCTGGGCGTGCGGGTCGGCGGCGTGGCGCGCCTGGTCGCGGCCGTGGCGTACGCCGGCGGCCGGGCCCTGCAGGGTGAGCGCGCCGAGGCGGCCCGGCTGCTGACCGACTGCCACGACGAGCTGCTGCGCGCCGACCCGCTCGTCCGCGCCCAGGAGATGTGCCACGCCGCGCTGACGTGGATCTGGCTGGACGGCTACGACCGGGCCGGCGAGCTGCTGGACCGGGTCGTCGACGCGGCCCGGGCCACCGGGGCGCTGGGGGTGCTGCCCCAGGCCCTGGGCGTGCAGTCGGAGCTGCAGTTCCGCACCGGCCGCTGGCACGACGCCCGGGTCAGCGCGGCGGAGAGCCTGCGCCTGGCCAGCGAGACGCGCTCGGCGAACCTGTACGGGCTGTTCTTCGCCGGCCGCCTCGACGCGGTCCAGGGCCGGGTGGACGACTGCGAGCGCCGGGTGGGCCGGACGGAGGAGGTCGCGCAGCGGCTCGGCATCGACTGCATGGCCCTCTACACCGGGCACGAGCGGGGCCTGCTCGCGCTCAGCCAGGGCGACGCCGCGGAGGCGATCACCCGGCTCGAGGCCGTCCGCGAGCTCCCGGTGGTCCGGCAGATCCACGACCCGGCCGTGGTCCCGTGGGTGTTCGACCTGGTCGAGGCGTACGTCCGCGCCGGCCGCCCGGACGACGCCACGCAGCTGCTGGACGCGCCGGAGGCCGCCGGTGAGGGCGTCTGGGCGCGGGCGGCGGCGCTGCGGTGCCGGGCACTGCTCGCCGAGCCGGGCGAGATGCGCGAGGCGTTCGCCGGCGCGCTGGCCGCCGAGGCGTGCGCGGTGATGCCGTTCGAGCGGGCCCGCACCCAGCTGGTGTTCGGCGAGCGGCTGCGCCGGCAGCGGCAGCGCGCGGAGGCCCGGGAGCACCTGCAGGCGGCGCTGGAGACCTTCGAGCGGCTCGGCGCCCAGCCCTGGGCGGACAAGGCGCACACCGAGCTGCGCGCCACCGGCACGTCGGTGACCCGCGCGGACGCCGGCCTGCCCGGCCTCACCCCGCAGGAGCTGCAGGTGGCGCTGGTGGTCGGCCGGGGGGCCACCAACCACGAGGCGGCGGCCACCCTCTTCCTCAGCCAGAAGACCATCGAGTACCACCTCAGCAACATCTACCGGAAGACGAACATCCGCTCCCGGTCCGAGCTGGCGGGCATCGCGGCCGGGAATTAGTGCCATGCGTACGACCCCAGGCCGCTGCCCTCGAGCTGGGTACGCAGCTTGCGCAGGGACCGCATGCGGGTGGGGCCGATGCTGCCGACGGGCATGTTGGTGATCCGGGCGAACTCGGCGTACCCGGGGGCGTTGCTGCTGCTCAGGGTGGTCAGCAGGGCCCGCGCGGGCGCCGGGAGCCGGTTCACGTGCTGCCAGAGCAGGTCGTTCATGCTGCGCTCGACGGCGGCGCGCTCCGGTTGCGGCTCGCGCTCGTCGGGGCGGTCGGCCTGGTTGTCGAGGCCGACGATCTCGCGCCGGCCGTGGCGCAACAGCTGCAGGCATTCGCGGCGGGCCACCGTGGCGAGCCAGGCGCCGGCCCGCTCGGGGTCGCGCAGGTCGCCGAGCCGCTCGACCATCCGCAGCCAGGTGTTCTGGACGGCGTCCTCGGCGTCGGCCTCGGAGAGCCGGAACGAGCGGACGGTCCACCACACGAGCGCCTCGAACGTACGGATGAGCGTCTCGCGGGCCCGGGTGTCCCCCGCCTGGGCGTCGAGAATGGTCTGACGGATGCCGTCGGATTCGTTGGTCGTCATGGGTCTCGCGTCCTCCCGTGTCAGCACCCGTCCGACGCTAGGGATTCCGGCACCCCGGGAGATCCGGGCGGCACCCTAGCCGTCGAGGCGCACCACCCTGGGGTTCGTACGTCCCCCGGGTGTCGGCCATCCGATCGGATCTGGGTCGCCGGGGTGTATCAACCGGCCGCCGGGCCCCCCGTAGGGTGTCCGTCCACAGTGCTGGAGCTCCCCGTGGAAGGACGATCCGTGCGTATCGGCCTCAACCTGCCCCATTACGGCTCCCTCACCAGCCCCGAGGCCGTCACCGAGGTCAGCCGCGCCGCCGAGACCCTGGGGTACGACAGCCTCTGGACCGGCGACCGCCTCCTGTCCCCGCTGGTCCCGAGCGACCCCTACCCCGGGGGCGACGGCACGATGCCGGCCGAGATGGCCACGTACCTGGACCCGCTGACCGCGCTGACCTTCGCCGCGGCAGGCACCTCCCGGATTCGCCTGGGTACGAGCACCCTCAACGCGCCCTGGTACAACCCGGTGCTGCTGGCCCGCACGCTCACCACGCTCGACGTGCTCAGCCGGGGCCGGCTGGAGGTCGGGCTGGGGCTGGGCTGGATGCGCGACGAGTACACCGCGACCGGCGTGCCGTGGCGGGGCCGGGGCGCCCGCCTCGACGAGATCCTGGACGTGCTGGAGGCGGTCTGGGGCGCCGAGGTCGTGCGGCACGAGGGGGCGCGGTTCCGCGTACCGGACAGCCGCATCGAGCCCAAGCCCGCGCAGCGGCCGCGCCCGCCGCTCCTGCTCGCGGGCCTGCGGCCGGAGGCCACCACCCGCATCGCCCGCCGCGCCGACGGCTGGCTGGCGGTGGGTCTGCCGCTGCCCTACCTGCGGTCGCTGTGGGACAAGATCAGGACCGAGGCCGAGGCGTACGGGCGGGACCCGGCCGCCCTGCGCATGGTGCAGCGGCTGAACCCCAGGCTGACCGCCGCACCGGCCGACCCGGCCCGCGTCCCCGCGACCGGCACGCTCGAGCAGGTCGCGGCCTACGCGAAGGAGGCGGCCGCGGACGAGGTTTTCATCGATCTCACCCTGACGGTGACCCGGCAGGACGAGATGCTCGAGCTGGCCGCCCGCTTCCTGGAGCTCATGCGGGCCGGCTGAGACTCACCGGTGCGGCGGCGCGAACTCGTTGGTCCGGGCCTGCGTCCGGGCGGCGCGCAGGCGCATGAAGCCGGCGCCGGCCGAGACGCCGGTGATCACGATGAGCGCCGCGACGATGATCTGGTGGCCCAGCTCGACCCGGTCGTCGGTGGCCTCGGCGGCCGGGCTGAGCCACGACTCGTGGGCCTGGGCCGCGGGCTCCGCCGCACTCTCCGGGCTCTGCGCGTCCAGCGGTACGGCCACCGCACCCGGCTCGGCGGAGCGGGACACCTTCGGGGTGGCCTTCTTCACCGGCTTGGCGGCAGCTACCGCCACCGGCGCGGAGATCACCAGGTCGGAGCACGAGTAGTACGTGTCCGGCGTGCTCGACGTCTGCCACACCGTGTACAGCACGTGCCGCCCCGTACGGTCCTTGGGCAGCTTGGCGGTCATCCGGTAGCTGCCGTCACGCAGCGGGGGGTCGGTGACCGTGAGGATCGGGTCGCCCAGGTCACCCCAGCCCAGCGGCCGCGCCGGATCGTAACCCGCCCGGGTGAGATACACCCGGAAGGTGCCCTCGTGCGGGATCGTCCCGGCGTACCGGATCGGCAGCGTGGCGCCCGCGGTGACCTTGGTGGCCGGCCAGTCGGCGCGGGGCAGGTCGAGACCCTGGAACTCGGGCAGATCACCGCTGCAGAGGTTGCCGTCGGGGATGTACTGCCGGTCCTTGCCACCGACGTTGGGCACCCGCAGGTTGTCGAACGAGCCGAAGGGCCGCCCGTTCGCGGCGCGGGCCGCCCGGCACGCGGCCGCACCGGTCCGTTCGCCTCCGGTCGCGCAGGCGGCCGTCCGGCTGATCGGTGACGTCGGCGCGCCGTGCGCCAGGGCCGGCGCGGCCGGCAGGACGGTCGCGGCCGCAGCGATCCCGCCGGCGACGGCGAGAGCTGCGGTACGGCGGACGGACCTCATGCGACCTCCTCGGCGGCACACCTGTGGGCGGAGCGGGCCCACGGCGGACAGTACGGAGATCGGCCTCGGATCGTTCACCCCCTGAGGGGTGGCGCTGCCCGAAAGCACACCCGGCTGTGGTTGCATGGCCCTGCACGCAATCGAAACAGGAGGACACATGCAGAAGCCCGACGTCGGCCCCATCACCGGTGAGCCGCCCGCCGAGCTGGTCGCGGAGGACCTGGTCGTCGGCGACGGCGACGAGGCGAAGCCGGGGCACCAGGTCAGCGTCCACTACGTGGGCGTCGCGTTCTCCTCCGGCAAGGAGTTCGACGCCTCCTACAACCGCGGCGAGCCGTTCGAGTTCGGCCTCGGCGCCGGTCAGGTCATCAGCGGCTGGGACCAGGGCGTGGCCGGCATGCGCGTCGGCGGCCGCCGCAAGCTGACCATCCCCCCGCACCTGGGGTACGGCGCCCGCGGCGCCGGCGGCGTCATCAAGCCGAACGAGACGCTCATCTTTGTGGTGGATCTGCTCGGCGTGCGCTGAGCCACGGCCGGCAGGCCGCGCGGGCCGGGACGGGCGTCGCCTGTCCCGGCCCGTCACCGTCCCGGTCGCCGGCGGGCCCGCGGGAGTGCTGCGCGGGGTCGAACGGCTCGCCGATCGGGGTCATCGCGCCGCCTTCAGGTCGGCGCAGCCGGTCTCCCCGGGCAGCAGCGGCCGGAAGCGGACGGTCCAGCCGTTGCCGCCGGAGATCCACGGGGTCTGCGCGTTGGCGTCCTTCGCCGCGGCCAGGATCGCGTCGAGCTGGTCACCCGTGGCGGTGACGCAGCTCAGCTTGAGCGCCGGCGTCAGCGGTTCCCCGGGCAGGGCGGGCCCGGGCCATTCCTTGCCCGCCGGCCGGGCGGGCAGGTCGTCGCCGGGTTCGACGTACGGCGTGACGATCGCCGCCAGGATCTCCGGCCGGTACGGCTGCGCCCCCGGACCGGCGGCGAGCTTGTCGGCACGGTCGAGGAAGTCCTGGAGCTTCGCCCGGGCCTGCCGCTGCGCCGGGGTGAGCAGCGGGTCGTCGTCGCTCGCCTCGCGCAGCGCGTTCGCGGCCACCTTCTGCTCACCGGCCGCCGTGACGACGGTGACCTCGGTGGTGGTGGCGTCGGCCACGCCCGGCTGCCCCAGGTCGGTGCCGGAGCGCACCCCGGCCGCGACGGCGCGCTCGACGAGCTCCCGGACCTGCTCGGGCGAGATCATGCGGACCTGCACGTTGGGCAGCGCCGCGCCGGGGTAGATCGCCGTGACCGGGCCCTCGAAGATCATCCGGCCGTCGGCGTACACGCTGAGCTCGGGCAGGCGGCCGGCGAGCGCGTCCGGGCCGACGAACCCGCCGGTGTGCGCCACCCGCAGCACCAGGCCGTCCGCGCCGCCGGCGGGCGGGCCGGACGGGGGCACGGAGGACGGCGCGGCGCCGGGCCCGCCGGCGGTGCCGGCCTGCGCACAGGCGCTGATCAGGAACAACGTGGCGGCGGCTGCGACCGCCCCCAGGCCGCGAAATGTCGTCATGGTCGTCAGACGTACCCCCGTCGGCGCCCGGTTCCACCGCCGGGCGAAAAACGTGTCCCTACTTCACCGACCCCAGCGACAGACCCTGCACGAGCTTGTCCTGCGCGGCGAAGCCGGCCACCAGCACCGGCAGCGACACCACGAACGCGGCCGCGCACAGCTGGGCGAGGAACAGCCCCTGGCTGGTGACGAAGCTGGTGAGGAAGACCGGCGCGGTCTCGGCGACGGTGGCGGTCAGGACCCGGGCGAACAGCAGCTCGTTCCAGCTGAAGATGAAGCAGATCAGCGCGGTCGCGGCGATGCCGGGCATGACCACGGGCGCGATCACCGAGCGCAGCGTCTTGGTCAGGTTGGCGCCGTCCATCGCGGCCGCCTCGAGCATCTCCACCGGCACCTCGGACAGGAACGAGCGCATCATCCACACCGCGATCGGCAGGTTCATCGCGGTGTAGAAGACGATGAGCAGCCAGATGTTGTCGAGCAGGCCGGTGTTCTGCGCGAACAGGTACAGCGGGAGCAGGCCGGCGACGACCGGGAGCATCTTGGTGGAGAGGAAGAAGAACAGCACGTCGGTCCACTTCTTCACCGGCTTGATGCTCAGGGCGTACGCGGCCGGGAAGCTCAGCAGCAGCACGAACAGCGTCGAGATGATGCTGGCGGTCAGCGAGTTGAGCAGCGGCGGCCACGGGCTCGCGCCGCCGGAGAAGAACTCGCGGTAGCCCTCGAGGGTGAGCGGGGCGAGCACGGCCGGGGGGTTCTGCGCGGCGTTGGCCTCGGAGTGGAACGAGGTCAGCACCATCCACACCACGGGCAGCACGAACAGGATGCCGACCACCCAGGCCAGCAGGCTGAGCCAGACGTTCGCGCCCTCGCGCCGCTTCTTCACCGGCCGCCCGCGCTCGTCCCGCGTCGCTGCGACAGGTGCCGTGTCCGTGATGCTCATCGACCGGGGTCCTCTCGGAACAGCGACGACACCGTACGCAGCGCGAACGTCGCGATGATGATGGTCCCGGCCACCACGACGACCGCGGCGGCGGAGGCCCGGCCGTAGTCGTGCGCCTGGTAGAAGATCTGGTAGATCGTGTACGGGAGGTTGGCCGTACCGAGCCCGCCGGACGTGATCGTGAAGACCGCGTCGAAGTTCTGCACGATGTAGATCGAGCCGAGCAGCGCACCCAGCTCCAGGTACTGGCGCAGGTGCGGCAGGGTCATGCTGCGGAAGATCTGCCAGGTGTTCGCGCCGTCGATGCGGGCCGCCTCGATCACGTCCAGGGGGCGCCCCTGCAGGCCGGCCAGGAGGATCAGCATCATGAACGGCGTCCACTGCCAGACCAGAGCGAAGATCACCGCCCACAGCGGCATGGTGCTGATCCAGTCCGGCTGCGGCGGGTTGTCCGAGCCGAACAGGCCCCAGATCCGGGTGAGCGCGCCGTTGAAGAGGCCGTACTCGGGGTTGTAGAGCGCGTGCTTCCACAGCAGCGCCGCCGCGACCGGCACCACGAGGAACGGGGCGATCATCATGGTGCGGACCGCTCCCCGGCCCCGGAACTTGCGGTCCAGCAGCAGCGCGATGCCCAGGCCCAGCAGCAGGCTGATCAGCACCACGCCGACGGTGAGCAGGATCGTGGTCCAGACGGCGTCGCGCATGTTGACGTCGGTGAACACGCGCCGGAAGTTGTCGACGCCGGCGAAGCCCACCTCGTCGGGGTAGTAGGCGTTCCAGTCCATGAACGAGATGACCAGGGTGGCCACGAACGGCAGCTGGGTCACCACGATCATGAAGATGAGCGCGGGCATCAGCGGCGCGCGCCGGATCCACGCACTCGCGCGGCGGGCACCGCCCCGCGGCGGCTCGACGGTGCCGGCCGGGGTGCCGGTCTGTTCGGCGACGGACGTCATGACGGCACCTCAGCCTTCCGCGCGGGACTTGTAGCGTTCGGCGACGTCCTCGGCGAGCCGCTGGCCCCGGTCGAGGGCCTCGGTGACGCTCATCTGCCCGGCGATCGCGGAGCTGACGTACTGGGACGCCTGGGTGCCGAGGTCGGTGAATTCGGGGATGTCGACGAACTGGATGCCGAGCGCCGGGCGCGGCTGCACGCCGGGGTTGCGCGGGTCGGCGCCCGCGATGGCGTCCCGGGTGGGCGCGGCGAACGCCGAGGCCACCTTGAGGTACTCCTGGTTGGTGTACGTGGACGAGCGCTTGCCGGCCGGGACGCTGGACCAGCCGATCCGTTCGCCGACGAGCTGCTCGTACTGCTTCGACGATGCCCAGGAGATGAACTTCCAGGCGTTGTCCTTCTTCTCGCTGGCCTGCTGGATGCTCCAGGACCACGCGTACAGCCAGCCGGAGGCCGGCGTACGGACCACCGGGGCGGCCGCGTACCCGATCTTGCCCTTGACCGGGGAGTCGGCGGCCTCGAGCGAGCCGGCGGCGCTGGTGGCGTCGTACCACATGGCGACGTTGCCCTGGATGAGGTTGTTGAGGCACTCGGTGAAGCCGGCCTGCGGGGCGCCCGTCTCGCCGTGCGCGCGGACCAGGTCCACGTAGAACTGGGTGGCCTGGCGGAACTCCGGGGCGTCCACCCGGGCGTTCCAGCCGGCGTCGAACCACGTACCCCCGAAGGTGTTGACGACCGTGGTGAGCGGGGCGAAGATCTGGCCCCAGCCGGGCTGGCCGCGCAGGCAGATGCCGGCCATGCCGGGCTGCTTGCCGTCCACCTGCGCGGCGATGTCGGCGACCTGCTGCCAGGTCGGCTTCGCCGGCATCGTGATGCCCTGGGCGTCGAGCACGTCCTTGCGGTACATCAGGAACGACGACTCGCCGTAGAAGGGCTCGCCGTAGAGCTTGCCGTCGTCCGCGGTGAGCGACTGCGTCATCGGCTTGAGGATGTCCGCCTGGTCGAACGCGGTGTCGGCGCCCACGTAACCGTCGAGCGGCGCGATCCACTTGCTCTTGGCGTAGATCGGGATCTCGAAGTTGCTCAGCGACGCGATGTCGTACTGGCCGGCCTGGCTGGAGAACTCCTGGCTGATCTTGTCCCGGACGTCGTTCTCCGGCAGCACCGTGAAGTTGACCGTGATGCCGGTCTGCTTCGTGAAATGGTCCGCGGTCAGCCGCTGCAGATCGATCATCTGCGGGTTGTTGACCATGAGCACGTCGATGCTGTTCGCCCCGCCGGAGCCCCCGCCGCCGCCACCCCACCCCGCACATCCGGCGAGAGCCACGGCCAGCAGGGCGGTTACGGTTCCCGGCAGCAGACGGGCACGTGACATGGGGCCTCCCCAGCGAGGCGGGACATCGGACTCAGTACATGCCTGTGATCGACGCGGTGTCAACATCTCGTGACGGTGCGCTGCATAAATGAGTATCGAAGTCCGCCCGTCCCGCCCTATGCGATCACGCGCACCGCCCGGCCCCGTACGGCGACCACGTCGCCCGGGTGGAGTTGCCGCCCGCGCCGGATGTCCACCTCGCCGTTGACCGTCACGTCACCGGCGGCGATCAGCACCTTGGCCTCTCCCCCGGTGTCGATGAGGTCGGCGAGCTTGAGGAACTGTCCGAGTCTGATCATGTCGCCGCCGATGGGTACCTCACGCATGCGACCATCATGCGGCACGGCCCGCCGAAGAAATCTCGCCGGGTGTTGAACCATTCCGGCGCGCGGCCCGAACTACCGGGCGTGAGTCGACTCGAGAAGCACCGCCGGGCGGGCGTCCTGGCCGCCACCGCCGCCGCTGGTGTGCTCGGCTTCGCGGCCCCCGCCGCCGCCGACGTGACGGTCAGCCCGCCCAGCGTGCCGCAGGGCAGTGGCCAGAACCTCGCGTTCACGGTGACGAACACGGCCACCAGCCCGATCACCCGGCTCAAGCTCGTCCTGCCCCCGGACATGCCGGTCGCCGAGGTCTACCCGCTGTCGGTGGACAACTGGGCACCGCAGATCGAGAACCGGAAGCTCGACGCGCCGCTGACACCCATCCACGGCGCCGGCCCGGTGAGTGAGACCGCCGCGTCCATCACCTGGATCGCGATGCCGGGCAAGGCGCTGCCGCCGGGCAAGTCCACGGACCTCACGGTCGCGATGGGTCCGATACCGACGACCGGCAGCCGGATGAGCTTCGCGGTGCAGCCCACGTACGCCGATCCGGCGAAAGCCGTCCCGATGCCGCCGGTCGCGCTGACGCTGACCCCGGCCGCGCCGGGCCAGGAGGCCGCCGGGCACGGCGGCCACGGCACGAGCACCGCCGACGGTACGAGCGACGCCGACGCGGCCACCTTCGCCGCCCTGGCCGCGGCAGCCGACGACGGCCCCGGCTTCTGGACCATCGCCGGGTGGGTCGTCGCGGGCCTCACCCTGGCCGGAGGAGCCGTGGCCCTGCTGCGCTCGCGCCGCCGCCACCCCGCCGCCGAGCCGCAGGCCGGCGAGCAGGACGCGGGCGACGAGAAGGAACTGGCCACGGCGGGTGCCCCGCGGGTGACCGCCTGGAGCTACCGGGACGACCCTCAGGAGTGACAGATGTCCCGCGCAGGTGGGCGCGGGCTTGTCGTGGCGATGCGCGTGGGGCGCGGACCACGACATGCGGGTGGGGTCCAGGGCAAGACCCACGACTCGCGTCGGGCGGGGTGGAGAGGTTCGGCTCTCCACCCCGCCAGCATCTTTCAGACGGAGACCGTGCGGGGGGTCTTGAGGGCCGCGACGATTTCGGCCTGGACGCGGTCGGCCTCGGCGTGCGGGACCTGGCAGGTGCCGGCCGCGAGGTGGCCGCCGCCGCCGTAGCGCAGCATCACCTCGCCGATGTCGACCGGTGAGGTGCGGTCGAGGATCGACTTGCCGCAGGCGAAGACGGTGTTCTGCCGCTGGAAGCCCCAGATCACGTGCACGGACACCCGCGCCTCGGGGAAGAGCGCGTACACCATGAAGCGGTTGCCGGCGAAGATCGTCTCCTCCTCGCGCAGGTCCACGATCACGACGTCGCCGTCCACCCGGCTGACCCGCTGGAGCTGCTCGACGAACATGGCCGACGAGTCGCGGTACATGTCGGCGCGCTCGGCCACGTCGGGCATCCTCAGGATCTCGTCGATCCCCATCTGGATGCAGGCGTCGATGAGCAGCCGCATGAGCGCGAAGTTCGACACCCGGAACTCGCGGAAGCGGCCGAGGCCGGTCCGGCTGTCCATGATGAAGTTGAGCAGCGTCCAGCCCGTGGGACGCAGGATGTCGTCGATGGTGTAGTCAGCCGAGTCCGCCTGGTCGACGGCGCGCATGAGGTCGTCGGGCACCTCCGGGAAGCGCTCGGCGCCGCCGTAGTACTCGAACACCACCCGCGCGGCCGACGGCGCGTCCGCGTTGATGATGTGATTCGGGCGCTCGCCCTGGTTACGCAGCGTTTCCGAGTGGTGGTGGTCGAACACCAGGTGGGCCTTCGGCGAGTACGGCAGATTCGTCAAAATGTCACGGTCGGTGATGTCTGCCGTGCCGTCCTGGACGTCCTTCGGGTGGACGAACTTGATGTCGTCGATGTCGATCACGTTCATGAACTTGAGCAGCACGGCGCAGACGAGGCCGTCGAAGTCGCTGCGGGTCACGAGCCGGTACTTCACGAGATCTCCCTCTGCCGGACGGCGGCTTAGTTCCCAGTTTGCCACTTTTGCGGCTATGGCCCTGGTCGCATCGGCGTACCGGTTTGATCCGAGCGGCCCTCGCGCTGCGTAAAGTTCAAACGCAAGCTCACGTACGCGGTCGGAGGAAGACCTGACGATGGAACCCGTTCCCCAGCTCGCACAGGACCGCAACGCCCCGCCCGCCACCCTGGTGATCTTCGGCGCGTCCGGCGACCTGACCCGCCGCAAGCTGCTGCCGGCCGTGGAGAGCCTGGCCCGGCACAACCGCCTCCCCGGCGAGTTCGCGCTCGTGGGCGTGGCCCGCACGCCGATGGAGGACCACCAGTTCGCCGACAGCGCGCTCGGCACCCGCAGCCTGGCGGACAAACCGCAGCTCCAGGGCGGAATCAGGTACGTCTCGGGCGGCTACGACGACCCGGAGACGTACAAGCGCCTCGCCGAGGTGCTCGACGAGCTGGACGCCACCCGTGGCACCTCCGGCAACCGGATCTTCTACCTCTCGACGCCCGCCGAGGCGTTCGAGCCGGTCATCAACGGGCTCGCCGGCGCGGGGCTGAACCACGCCCGCGAGGGCGCGTTCGCCCGGCTGGTCATCGAGAAGCCGTACGGCAAGAGCCTGCAGACCGCCCGCGAGCTGGACGGCATCGTGCACGCGGCGTTCGACGAGCCGCAGGTCTTCCGCATCGACCACTACCTGGGCAAGGACACCGTCCAGAACGTGCTGGCGCTGCGCTTCGCCAACGCGATCTTCCAGCCCATCTGGAACCGCTCCTGGGTCGACCACGTGCAGATCACTGTCGCCGAGACGCTGGGCGTCGGCACCCGCGGCGGCTTCTACGAGCACGCCGGCGCCATGCGCGACATCGTGCAGAACCACGTGCTGCAGGTCCTCGCGCTCGCGCTGATGGAGCCGCCGGCCTCGTTCGACGCCGAAGGGCTGCGCAACGAGAAGGTGAAGCTGCTGCAGGCCATCCGGCTGCCCACCGACCGGGACATCGCCGACCTGGCGGTGCGCGGGCAGTACACCCGGGGCGGCACCCGTGAGGACCTCATGGCCGGCTACCGCGAGGAGGTGGGCGTCGACCCGCTGTCGCGCACGGAGACGTACGCGGCCATGCGGCTCAACGTCGACAACTGGCGCTGGGCGGGGGTGCCGTTCTACGTGCGCACCGGCAAGCGGCTGCCCGCCCGGGTCACCGAGGTCGCGCTGCAGTTCCAGCGGCCGCCGCACCTGCCGATCCCCACCGCGCAGCTCACCGAGCTCGACGCCGACGCGCTGATCCTGCGGATCCAGCCCAACGAGGGCATCTCGCTGCGCTTCGGCGCCAAGGTCCCGGGCCACTCGTTCCGGGTGCGCACGGCCAGCATGGACTTCTCGTACGAGCAGACGTTCCGGGAGGAGTCGCCCGAGGCGTACGAGCGGCTGCTGCTCGACGCCCTGCTCGGCGACCCCACGCTGTTCATCCGCAGCGACGAGGTCGAGCAGTGCTGGCGCATCGTCGACCCGATCATCGAGCACTGGTCCAACGACCAGTCCCCGATCCCGACGTACGAGGCGGCCTCCTGGGGCCCCACGGACGCCGACCGGCTCATCGGCCGCAGCGGCCGCAAGTGGCGCAACGAGCTCTGACGCCGTACAACCGCACGCCGGCCGGGTCTCGCGAGTCGAGGCCCGGCCGCTGCGCGTGGCGGGCACCGTCGACTGAATTCGCCCATGCGGGGGACCTCGCCTAGGGTGGAGACACCACCGCCGCCCGACACCCGACCCGGCTGACCCCTGCCCGCCCCACGACGAAAGCGACACCCCCCATGCAGGTCTCGGTCGCGCACCACCCGCCGAACACCGCCGTCCTGACCCTGCGCGGCTCCCTCGACATCGACACCGCGCCCTCGCTGAAGGCCAACCTCGGCCGGCTTGTCGAGCGGCCCACGCCCCGCGTCGTCGTGGACCTCTCGGGCCTCGACTTCTGCGACTCCATGGGCGTCGGCGTGCTGGTCACGGCCCACGGCCGGGCGATGGAACGCGGCGGCTGGGTCCGCCTGGCCGCGCCGTCGGGCTTCCTGCGCCGGCTGCTCGACACCCTGGGCCTCACCGACTACCTGTCGCTGCACGCCGACGTGGAGACCGCGCTCAAGGACTGACGGGTCGTGGCCACCGCTCCGGCCGCTCAGTCGAGCGTGACCTCGGCCGCCACGACAAGGTGGGCGAGCCCTTCTCGTTCCCGTTCACGCTCGTAGCGGATCCACTGCTTACCCTCGGCTGCGATGCCCTCAAGAACATGAAGCGTGTTGCCGAGCCCGGCAGCGTCCAGCGTGACCCGGGAGATCGTCCGGTTGTCCTCGCCGGGCCCCACCGTCTGGGGCGGCGGTCCCGTCACGGCTACCTTGACGGACTGGTTGTCAAGCAGGGTGAGTTCGAGGGTCTTCTGGCCGTCGTCCGCATCGATGACGTGGACCGCCGCCACCGCGTCGTAGCGGTAGTTCATCCGCTCACGGTCATGGAACCGACCCGTCTCGAAGTTCAGGGTGACGCTCATCTGCCGAACGCCGTCGGCCGACAGAAGAAAGATCAACAGCCGGTACCGCGAGTACCGCATCGGCCCCTTCGGCACCCTTGCCCGCTCGTACGCGCCTGACGGAGGCGCCTCGATGAAGGCGTGCGCGATGATGTCATGCGGAGCGAGCCGATAGTGCTGCATCGCCTCCTCGATCAACGCCTTGTGGTCGCTGTCCAGCCACTGTGCCATTTCGGCGTCGCTGGGGCGGGACTCCAGCTTGCGCGACCACCGCCGATATGCCGCGACACGAGCTTCGTACGATTCTTCGGCCTCGGCCTGCTCCGCGGCGAAACGAAGCCTCTCCAGGAGGATGCCGGCCCAACCACGCACGGCGAACGTACCGCCTGCCAGCGCGATGATGGTGGACCCTGCAGCGGCGAATGGTCGCACCTGCATCGCGTTCCACAGAAGGCCCGGAATGACCACCACGAGCACGACAATGCTCGTGGCCAGAGCTGCGTCGACCGCTACGGGAACTTGCAGCCGCCGCCGGTAGCCGTACAGCTCGCCGGCGAGCCACTGCCTCTTGACGTCGGCAGCGAGGAATCGCACGAGCCACGCCACTCGCTTCGCCGGAACCCGTGACTCCCGGTAGATTTCCACAATTTCGTCGCGCAGCTTCTGGCGGAAACCTCGCGTCAGCTCGAGCCAGTCCCTGCGATCAACGCCGTCCGGCACATACCTGCCGAAGTAGGAGCGGAATTGCCGATCGATGTCGGATGCGAACCTGTACCGGCGCGGCGTGTCCCCCTCGGTGACTGCTCCCGAGAGTCGCCGCTCTTCCGTTCGAAGTCGGCGCATAAGGTGCCTCCGGTGCAGCCCCGCCACGGCGGCGAGATACCCGGCGCCAACGGCGATCAGTAGTCCACCTAGCGTCCACGACCACGTCTGCTGCCAGCTCAGAGTCACAAGGAATCCCGCAAAGAACAGAAACACCACCGCCGTTGCGCCCGCACGAATCCGGTCACCCAGGCGGGTACGGACGGGCGCCGGCCATCTCACCCGCGGACCGGCCGGCTCCGGCTGGAAGAAGCGCCAGACGCGGTTCTGCCGGTCGTCCTGCCATCGTTGCTCACGAGCCGCATCGAAGGCTCGTTGCCACGTCCAGTCCTGATGCGGGCCGGCGAGGAACACCTCCAGGTTGCGCAGGACCGCCTCTCGTTGCTCCCGGCCCAGCCCGTCGAAATCCTTGACGATGGCCTGGAGGTCCTCCGTACCCGGCGAGGACAACGACTCCAAAAGCCTGTTGATGACGTGGATCGCATCGGTCCACCGGTCTCGAGGCTGATCGGCTGTCCACTCCCGGGCCGTCCGCAGGATCGACAGATCCTCCGTCGACAGGTGCTGCAGGGTTCGCCCGCTCAGCAGGGCGAGCATGAGATAAAAGTAAGATTCGCTGCTGGCGTGACCGGCCATGACCGCGCTCTCGATGAGCCGCCGGGCTTCGGACGGTACGCCGGCATGCAGATACCTCACCCCGACGGTGAATCTGCGCTCCGGCGAATCGGCATCCGACACCTGATAGATGGTGACCCCGCCGTGGACAGTGTCCGCCTGCACACCGACGACGGCGGAATCGTGCGCCTCGTTCACCGTTTTCGGGCCGGCGTGCGTCATGACATGCCCTTGAGCGTCGCAATGATCGCTGTGACCTTGGCAGCCAGTTCTGTCCAGTCCAGGAGAAGCCCGCGCAGTCGCTTCAGGGCGATGAAGGTCTGATTGCGTGACTGCTCGCCCGACGGCGACGGCGCGCCGGTAATTGTGTCCAGTTCCCGCTCTGCCGCTTGGAAGGTGTCGCTGTCCACCTGCCCAGCAGCTCGCATTTCGACGAGCTCCTCGCGCAGCTGGGCAACTTGCGCCAGGAGAGCCGAGGGGACATCCGGTCGGGGCTGCACGATTGAGATGCCACCGTGCACGACGCCGGCTTGCACTCCCACCTGAGCGTTGCCCTTGGCCGTGTTCCTGACCGTCCGCGTCATCGTCGTGTCGTCCTTCCGTCCGGGAATGCCGGGTTGGAGTTTCTGCCGACGAGTGATCTCCTCGGCCAGGGCCATCGCGAACGCCGCGGCGTGTGCGGCCGCACGGGGTTGCCAGTTCGCTCCGTCGGTGCTCGCCTTTGTACCGTCGGCGCGGTCGCTGATCCCTCGGACCACGACCGCCGGCAGGGACCGGTTGAGGTGGGCTGCCTGCGCCAGGCCCGCTGCCTCCATCTCGATCGCAATTGCGTCGTTGTACGTTGAGCGGACCCAGGCGGCATGCGCTGAGGTGGCGGAGTCCTGCACCACTTCGCCCGCGGCGACCGGCCCGAACCGGACCCGGGGCTGCGGCTCTCCCGGCGGCAGTCGGCGGGACCAGGCCGACGTACGGTCCAGATGATGCGCCAGCTGGTCGTACTCGTGAGGGATCTCCCAGACCCGTGGTCTTGCTTTGAAGCCGTCGTCCTGGCTGGTGCCGCCGTGATACGCGTAGACGTGACTCGCCACCACCACGTCCCCGAGATTCACGTCTGGCCAGAGGGCGCCGGCCACTCCGACGAACAGGACCGCCGGCGGGTCGAAGGCGGCCATCGCGCGCTCGGCGAGGACCGCAGAATGGTGGTTTCCTTTCCCGACCAGGCTCAATGCAACGGTGCACCCGGTCCGGCCGAGCCGGCCCACTTCGAACAGCGTTCCCATCGGATGCCTGTACTCGGTCACGTCCCGGAGGTGTTCACGGACGGCGCGATATTCCAGGTTCAGCGCGGTCAGCACGACGATCGGACGATGTTTCACGACGGGCTCCCCTCCCGCACCAGAGCCTGGGCCGAACGAGCCATCGGGGGATACAGCTGCCGCCCGGGGCCGGCCCGGAACGTCTTGGCCGGTCGCCCGTTGCCGGTACGCCGCAAGGGCCCGGCCTCGACGATGAACCCCGGCGTGTTCTGCACTTTTCGATAGAAGTTGCGAGGGTCGAGCCGGACACCCCAGACAGCCTCGTACACCTGCTGCAGTTCAGAGATCGTGAATGTCTCCGCGCAGAACGCGGTGGCCAGGGAGGAGTGCTCCAGCTTCGACCGCGCCCGCTCGACGCCGTCCCGCACGATGCTCAGGTGATCGAACGCGAGGGCCACCGACCCGGCGACAACGAGGTCGACCGGAGTCCATTGCGCTCCGACGGCATCGGTGCCGGCCTCGGGGTCCGGGAGCTCGGGCGCGATGGCCAGGTGAGCGACCGACACCACACGTCCTCGAGGGTCGCGGCCCGGTTCGCCGTACACCCCCAACAGCTCCAGATGCGGAACGTCTGCGAGGGCCGCCTCCTCGGCGAGCTCCCGACGAGCCGCGGCGAGGATGTCCTCTCGATCGTGCGCCAGGAAGCCGCCGGGCAAGGCCCAAGACCCGCGGAAAGGGTCGATTCCGCGGCGGATCAGCAGGACGTGGAGGGCGGACCGGCGCAGCGTCAGGATCACAAGGTCCACCGCGAGAAGGACGCGGGGCGCCTGCCATTGATCGTCGCTCATAAATGTAAGGTAGCTTCTTGTCACCCTGACAAGAAGGGTTGGGAGGTGTCACTTTTCAGCGGTTCCCCGAGTCACAGTCCTGTCGGGTGACTGGCTGCTAGAACCGCACGGGACCGATCCAGCCCGGCTCGCCGAGCGCCTTGAACTTCGCGTCGTCGTGGGACTGTGGCTGCGTGGAGACCGCGCTCAAGGACTGAGGAACCGGGGGTCCGGGCGGCGGCGGCCGCCGCCGGATGGCAGGATCGTGCCCCGTGAATGATCCGGATCTTGTGGAGGCCCGCCCGTGAGGGCGGTCATCGTCGCGGCCGCGGTCGCGTTCATCGTCTCGCTGTTCGTCACACCGGTCGCGATCCGGGTCTTCAGCGCGCTCAAGGCCGGGCAGCCGATCCGCGCCCTCGGGCTCGCCTCGAACGAGGGCAAGAAGGGCACCCCGGCGATGGGGGGCGTCGTGTTCATCCTGGCGACGCTCGTGGCGTACGTCGCGGGGCACGTCGCGCTGATCACGCTGCCGGAGCGGCAGATCGCCCAGGAGAAGCCGACGATGACGGCCCTCGTCCTGCTCGGACTGTTCGTCTCGTGCGGGGCGGTCGGCTTCGTCGACGACCTCCTCAAGGTCCGCAAGCGCAACTCCGACGGCGTGTCCGCCCGGGGCAAGCTGCTCGGCCAGGCGGTCATCGGCATCGGGTTCGGCATCGCCGCGCTCTCCGTGGCGAGCACCGGCGGCCAGACCGTCATCAGCGAGAACGTCTCGTTCATCCGGGACATCGGCTGGCTGGACGTCGGCAAGGTCGGCGCGGTGATCGCCTTCGTCTTCGTGATCACGGCGATGTCCAACGGCGTCAACCTCACCGACGGCCTCGACGGGCTGGCGACCGGCGCGTCGACGCTGGTGCTCGGCGCGTACGCGCTGATCGGGTACTGGCAGTACCGGCACTGGTGCGCCGACGAGATGTACGCCCGCGCGAACGAGTACTGCTACCAGACCCGCGACCCCCTCGAGATCGCGATGATCGCCGCCGCGGCCGCCGGCGCCTGCGTGGGCTTCCTGTGGTGGAACACGTCCCCGGCCCGCATCTTCATGGGCGACGTGGGCGCGCTCGGGCTCGGCGCCCTGATCGGCGGGCTCGCGGTGGCGACCCGCACCACGCTGCTCTCGATCCTGATCGGCGGTCTCTTCTTCATCATCACGATCACCTGGGTGATCCAGATCGTCTCCTACCGGACCACCGGCCGGCGGGTCTTCCGGATGGTGCCGCTGCACCACCACTTCGAGCTGGCCGGGTGGAGCGAGGTCAACATCGTGGTGCGGTTCTGGACCGTGGCCGGCGTCTGCGTGGCCGCCGGCCTCGGCCTCTTCTACTCGGACTTCCTGGCGGCCACCGGGTAGGGCCACGGCCGTGGCCCCACCCGGGACTGCCCTACAGGTACGGCCGGGTGATCAGCTCGATGGCGTGACCGGAGGGGTCCTTGAAGTAGACGCCCCGGCCGCCGTGCTCGTGGTTGATCTCGCCCGGGCGGCGCATCTGCGGATCGGCCCAGTGCACGACGCCGCCGTCCCGCAGCCGCCGCAGCGCCCGGTCGAACAGGTCGTCGTCCAGCAGGAACGCGTAGTGCTGCATCTGGATCTCGACCGGCGGCTCGGCGAACTGCAGCAGCACGCCGTCGCTGAGCTGGATGTTGGTGAAGACACCCCAGGACGGGGCCTCCGGGACCTCGAGCAGGTCCCGGAAGAAGCGGGCCGACTCGGCCCGGTCCTTCGACGCGATGATGGTGTGGTTGAACGTGACTGTCACTGATGAACCTCGCTGATGGTCTCGGTACGACGATGGACGCTCGGTGCTCGAAGCACCGGAGGTCCTCGCGCCCGTCCTGCCGTCAGCGGTCCACCGGAGAGCCCGTCCGTGAATGGCGTATCGCCGGCCCGGTGTTCACGGAGGTCACCTTAGCTTGCCGGTTAACCTCCCGCTCCACCGCCGGCGTCGCTGCGGAGAGTTCGCTGCGTCGTCAAGGGTGACGACGGTGCACGTCGGCCACGCGCTGGGCACAGGCAGCGATTGGACCCAGCGCGCCTTGTCTGCGGCATGACAGTGCGAAGCTTGGAAAGGGCCGCGCCGCGGCCCCGAGACTGGGCAGGAGCCGGCAATGTTCCGAAGTCCTGCACCCCGTGTCTGGGGGAACCGACGGCCGCAGCCTCACGACGAGCGGAGACGCAGTGGGCCCTGAAGAAAACACCTATGTGCGGGATCAGAATGCTCGAGTAGACCCGATGCTCACACTCGGGACGATCACCGTCGCCGGCCTGCGGTCCATCCTCGCCGATCTGCCAGACGAGGCCATCGTTGTCGTCGCAAGCGACGGAGCGGGTGGAGTCGACTGTCTGCCACTGGCCGACGTGGAGGAGGTCTGGTACTTCCCAACTGCCGGCGAGTCCGCTCCGCTCGGGCGCGACGGCGATGGCAACGTCCACGAGCCCGGCTCCCGTGACCTGTACGCGGTGTTGCTACGCCCGGCTGACCGCCGCTGACCGGTGCCCTTAGCGCCCATTATCGGCGGCAGGAGAGTACGTGACAGCGACGCATGATCGTCCATGAAAGACTGGGTTGATGAAGAACCTGGTCATCGTCGGCGGCACGATGGGGGTCGGCAAGACCGCGACCTGTCGCGAACTGCAGGAGATACTCCCACGGAACGTATTTCTCGACGGTGACTGGTGTTGGGACACGCGTCCGTTCGTCGTCACGGAGGAGACGATACGGATGGTGGAGAGCAATATTGCTCACTTGCTCAACGGGTTCCTCGACTGCTCGGAGTTCGACAACGTCATCTTCTGCTGGGTGCTCCATGAGCAGCGGATACTGGACGATCTTGTAGCGAATCTGAATCATGGAGACTGCACGGTCCACAGTTTTCGCTCGTCAGCAATGAGGAGGCCCTGTCGGAAAGATTGAGCCGCGACATCGCAGCCGGAAAACGAAGACCGGAAATTATTGAGCTCAGCCTGGCGCGCCTGCCGCTATATGATGAGCTCGACGCCATCAAGATTGATGTAACTAATATCTCGCCGGCCGACGCGGCAACTCGGATCAAGAACTGCCTGAAGGCCTGTGAGTGAGCGCACCCGACCGTACGGCTGAATCGCGCAACAGCGAGCCCGGCAGCCAGCCACTGCCCGGCTGGCCCGCAGTCCAAGCGCTCACTGTCGGCGGCTACTTGAGTGCGCGTCGGCGGAGTCATCGTCAGGTACAGCGTTCTTAGGGGCGTTGCTGGTCGCGCAGCGTTCAGTGGTGGCGAGGGATGTGGTGGGTGTTGCTCGCAGTCCTGCGATGAACATCGCCGCGCCCGCGCTCGCCTAGGCCGCGATGGTGGCGAAAACTGGGCGTGTACCGGCGAATTGCAGGGCGGGGCCCACGGATACGGAAGCGACGAAGCCGGCCAGGTTTTCGGTGGTCGTGACGGCGGCCAGAACGTGCGGTCTGCGGTCAGGTGCGGTACGCAACGTGAAGCGCGTGATCAGCGTCGCCGCGAGTATTGGCGTGGCCAGGCCGGTCAGGAACAATCCGATGGCCACGATGACCGGCCGTTGGGCGAGGAGCAGCCACAGCGGCAGGGCGAGCAACGCCGCAGCCGTGGTGAGGGCGGCAATGCCCATCCGGCTCAGCGCGGTGATCGCGACCAGGCTGCCGAGCGCAAGGCCGGCACCGTTGGTCGCCGTGAGCAGCCCTAACGTGCGGGGATCACCGCCGAGGTTGTTCAGGACCAGCACGGGCAGGCAGAGGAAGACTGCCGGGACTGCGAGTGTCACAAGGGCCAGTGCGGCGCCGAGGAGACGCAGGGCCGGGTCGCCCAGCACGTCGCGAAAGCCGCTGCCGCTCGCAGGGGTTGTCCGCTCGCTCGTGGCGGGCCGCCCGGCGCGGGGTCGCACGAAGACGAGCACGATGATGAAGGACACCAGATATGTCGCGGCGTCGATCCAGAGGACCTCTGACGGGCCGAGCAGCGCGATCAGCACGCCTCCGACCGCGGGGCCGGCAAGCGCGGCGAACCTGGTTGCGCCGTCGATGAGGCTGTTGGCGCGGCCAAGGAGCCTTTCATCGGTGCCCCGCACCGGCCCCAGCAGTTCGGGAAGGATCAGCCGTTGCGACGACACATACGGCGTGGTGAACACGCCGAGCCCGAACGACACCGCGAGCAGGACCGGCAGGCTCAGTCCACCGGCCAGGTGCAGCAGCGGTATCGACGCCATCAACGGCCCGCGGGCCGCATCGCCGATCAGCATGGTTCGCCGCGCGCCCAGTCGAGCGATCAGCTTGCCGCTGGGCAGTCCGAGGGCCACCACGCCCACGAACTCGGCGGTCAGCACCAGGCTCATCTTCACCGGCGATCCGGTGGTGATCAGCACGAACCACGGGAGCGCCAGAATGGTCAACCAGGACCCGAACGTGGACAGCAGCTTCGCGGTGAACAGCGCCAGCAGGCCGGGTGTGCGCAGCATCAGCTGGGACCGTCGTAGGTCGGAACGGCATAGGCGAAGAAGGCGACCTGGCGGGCGCCCCGTTTGCGGGGCCGGGCGGGGTCCGTGTACTCCGCGATGACGGCTTTGATCCGCTCGGTCGCTTCGGTAAGTTCGTCGGGGTCGAGGTAGCCCATGTCCTCGCCGAGCCAGGCGGCTTCCCGCCAGGTCACATCGAACTCGTCCTCGTGACGCTGGAATTCGTCGAGGGCGGCGAGTCGGTGGGCTATGAAGTGCTCGCGCAGTGCTCGGGAAGCGGCCGCGAACTCCGGCGAGCCGTCCCCGGTCGCGGTCCAGGTGATCCCGCGGCTGGTGGCCTGCCACGGTCGCTCGCGCCCACGCGCCAGATGGAGGGCCGGCTCGACAAGGCCCCATTTCGCCAGTTGGCCGACGTGATAGCTGACCGATGCCGTCGACTCGCCGGTCAGATCCGCCAGCCTTCTACCGGTCGCTGGACCATCCACGGTCAGCAGTTCGAGCAACTTGAGTCGAATCGGATGGGCCAGCGCGCGCAAGGCCTGAGGGTCGGTGATCTGCTTCCGATGCTGAGCGGCCACTTAGCCAAGGTATGTTGGCCAAGGACTCTTGGTCAAGGCCGCGTGCTCCAGGCCGCCAGGGCGCGTGGCGTCGTCGAAACGATGCTGCCGGTGAGCCGAGCACTGCTGGGGAAGGCGGGCGGTGGTGGCGACTTCGAAGCGAGAGTTGTTCACGGCTCCCCGCGATGTAGCGAGGCGGGAGCCACGTTCACCCCGAACGCCGCGGTGACCGGCGCTCATCCACGGCCCCGCGAACGCCGCCCAGGCCGCGCGATATCCGCCGCAGATGAGCGCACCTCTTGCTGGGCCATTCCCTTTGTCTGGGTCGGCCATGTCGCCGGCTGGCTCGGGCCTGACGCGAGCTTCTGGGTTCTCTGCGCGCCGCTGCCGATGGGTGTCCTTGCCGTCACGTTGTTCGGGCCACGTGAGGCTCCGAATCTGCACAAACGGTAGATGGGGTGCCGCCCCGTGGCTGGCGGAGGCAAGATCTGCGGGGCCGTTGGATAAGAAGAATCCGCGCTTAGCGGCGCCGCCGCGCGTCCACACCTCCTATGCGATAGTTCCGGGTGCGCCACGCACTCATCTCGGCTACTTGTTGACTGGTGGCACAACCGCGCCCGGCCAGGCATGGTCGAGGTGACCGGCGGAGTCGCTCTCAATTCGGCTGCCTACCCGCGTCTTGGTGTGGCTCAGATTTGGCATGCGCCTGCCGGTCACCGCGGCGCGGAGAGGCTCGAGAGGGGTCTGCCCAGCTCAAAGTAGCGGTGCTCTCCTCGCCGGCAGTCCTGTCGGGATCGAGGAAGGAAACGGCATGGCCCGGGTCGTCATCGGTGTGGATCCGCACAAGCGCTCCGCCACCATCGAGATCATCAACGAGCGTGAGCAAGCCGTCGGTCAAGGCCGCTTCGGCACCGACCGTGACGGCTACAAAGCCATGCTGGCCGCCGGCCGTCAACACAACGACCGGGTGTGGGCGGTCGAGGGCTGCAACGGCATCGGCCGGCACGTCGCCCAACGCCTGGTCGCCGACGGCGAGACCGTACTGGACGTCCCAGCGAAGCTGTCCGCCCGGGCCCGGGTCTTCGCCACCGGCCAGAGCCGCAAGACCGACCCGGTCGACGCCCGCAGCGTCGCCGTGGTCGCTCTGCGCACCGACGGCCTGCGGCAAGTCGTCGTGGACGACACCACAGTGGCGTTGCGGCTGCTGGTCGACCGCCGTGACCAACTCGGCCGCGCCCGCACCGAGACCGTCAGTCGACTGCACCACCTGCTGCTCGAGCTCGTTCCCGGCGGCGCCAAGAAGTTCCTGTCCGCGCAGCAGGCCCGCGCACTTCTGAACACCGTGCGCCCCCGTGACGTCGTCGGCAAGACCCGCCGGTGGCTGGCCTCTGAACTGATCCACGAACTCACCGTGATCGACAAGAAGATCGAAATCGCCAACGCCGAACTCACCGATCTGGTCCACAGCACCGGCAGCACCCTGCAGGAACTGAACGGCATCGGCCCATCCGGCGCCGCCCGCCTGCTCGGCGACATCGGTGACATCGGCCGGTTCACCAGCCGCGCCCACGTCGCATCCTGGAACGGCACCGCTCCGCTGGACGCATCGTCCGGCGACCAGAACCGGCACCGACTCTCCCGCGCCGGCAACCGGCGCATCAACCGCGTTTTGCACATCATGGCCGTCGTTCAACTTCGCCGTGACACCGAAGGCCGCGCCTACTACCGGCGCAAACTCGCCGCCGGCAAGACCCCGATGGAAGCCATGCGCTGCCTCAAACGGCGACTGTCCGACATCGTCTACCGGCAGATGCTCGCCGACGCCAAGCGGCTTACGACGGGCCCGGGAGGACACGTGGGGGCGACTCTGCAATCCAGCGCGGCCGATCAAATCCCCATGATCGGCACTTCGGAGAAGTCACTCCCGGACCCGCCAACCCACAGCCTAAAACAGCCCTCATGATCAACACTTGACTTAGAGGGGTGCCAGATCCGTGTACCCGTCAAGTCTGTCTCCCAGCCGGATGCCGTGACTCGAGCATCATGCGGTGCCTACGTAATTGACGCTTCGGCAAGCTCAGCCTTGTCCGCAGCTACCGATAATCGTTGTGGCGGCCATGGCCGACCGAGCAGAAGCGATCGGTGTGTTGGCGGATTTCCGTGAGGAGCTCTACCGATGCGTGACCCGGCGGGCGGACGCCTTGTTCGAGCTGACCGACGCGCTGCTGTGCACCGACGGTCCGGTCAAGACCCTGGTCGGGTTGTTCCTGGCTCCGGAGCACCGACGTGGCCACGGCGCGTTGTATGAAGCGCTCAACCACGGCCGCATCGACGTGGAACGCCGAGCCGGCAGCTGGCCGGCTTGCCGTTCCGAGGACGGCGGACGGCCGCCTGGTACCCGCTCGCCCCGGCCCGAGTGCGGCGGGGGTTTCGGAACCTGCGCGCGACCGGCGTCTCGCCAGCGCGTGCACCTGAACCGAGCAAACCCGGTCCCGGGCCGCCCGGCTCTCGCAATCGGCACACCGCAACCCGCTATGACGTAGGACTCGTACCGGTCACCGGCCAGGCCATCAACGACCGGCCCACCAGAAGAAGGACACCAAACGCCAGCGTACGGGTTGAAGCGTAAGCTCGCCGAACGCGAAGGCGCCCCGGGGAACCCCCGGGGCGCCGTGCGTGCGCGGACCGATCAGCTGGTGAGGCCGAAGACGATCCGGCCGAGCGTGTCCTCCGTACCGATGAAGCCTTCCGCCGGGCTGAACCGGTCGTCGCCGAAGTCCACGTCCGCGTCGTCCGCCGTGCCGCCGATGCCGTCCGGCCCGACGCCGAAGAGCACGTCGAAGTTGGCGCCGCCGGAGTCCATCAGGTTGGGCACGTCGTCGGAGTTGTCGGTGTGCCAGTCGCCGAAGAAGTGGCCCGCCTCGTGCGAGGTCACGTTCGCGATCGCCTGGCTGACGAAGGCGACCCGGTCACTGGCGTCGGTCAGGTACGTGTTCAGCGAGGCCGGCCCGCCCGCCGGGTCGCTCAGCACGTCCTGCAGCACCAGGGCGGTCTCCTCGGTCTCGAAGTTGCCCGGGTCGATGCTCTGCGCGATGCCGATCGTGCTGACGCCGGACTCCTCGATCGTGCCGCCGATGACGATGCGGCTGACGTTCTTCTGGCCCCACGGGTCCGCGTCGTCCTTGCTGTTCAGGATCTTCAGCTTGAACCGGCTGTTGAGGCCGCTGTCGATGAGGTCCTGCTTCAGGTTCTCGGTGACGCCCGCGACGATCCGGTCGATCACCTCGTCCTCCTGCGCCCGGGTGAGGCCCCAGCGCGCCAGGAACGCCGAGAACGGGCTCAGCGTGACGTTGCCCGTACCGTCGAAGATGCCGGTGTTGACCCGGGCCCCGTCGAAGTCGAGGAACAGCGTCTGGTTGGGCCGCGTGCCCTGCAGCGGCGGCCGGTACGCCTCCACCGTGATGTCGTAGCTGCCGCTGCCCTCGGCGACGCCGACGTAGTGCCAGCCCGCCTTGGTCGCGACGTAGTCGGTGGCCGCGTTGCCGCCGCCCGGCAGCTTGGAGTCCACCGGGTAGATGAACGTGGCGTCCTGGTTGGACCCGTGCACCTCACGCGGCACGGTGTCGTACACCGTCAGGTACGACGGCGAGCCCTTGACCGAGGCGCCGAGCACGTCACCGGGCTTGAGCTTGACGGCGAAGAAGTCCCGGTCGGCGGCGGCCGCCGAGATCGTCACCGTGTACGGGCCCTCGCCCGCCCCGCCGTCACCGCTGGCCGGGTCGAACGGGTCGGCCGGCAGCCCGCTGTACGACGCGACGACGGCGTAGTACGTGCCCGCGGCGGGCACCGAATACGTCAGGCGGCTGTCGAAGTCGGGGCCGGAGTCGTCGTCGGAGGCGACCGGCGTGCCGTCGGCGGTGTAGAGCACGACGATCGTGTCGAGGTCGCCGGTCGGCGTGGCGGTGGCGACCGTGACGGTCTGGCCGGCGGCCGCGGTGAGCTTGTAGAAGTCGAAGTCGTTGGTGCCCGTGCCGGCGGAGCCGTGCGGGCCGTCACCGATCTCGGCCGACGTGACGATCGCCCGGCGGCT
Source organism: Nucisporomicrobium flavum (assembly GCF_016464385.1). Taxonomy (GTDB): domain Bacteria; phylum Actinomycetota; class Actinomycetes; order Mycobacteriales; family Micromonosporaceae; genus Actinoplanes; species Actinoplanes flavus_A. The sequence continues at coordinate 149,608 of NZ_JADMLH010000007.1, forward strand.
CCCGCCGATGCCGGTGTCGCCGGCGAGCGGGATGGAGCCGTCGTCCTCGGGCGTGGCCGCCCGGGTGACCGGCGTGACCGACTCGTTGTCGAGCGAGCCGAGGATGCGGATCGCCGGGTTCTGGCCGGAGCCGGTGCCGAAGATCGAGATCCGCTGCGCGTTCGCGGGGGTCTCGTTGGAGCCGAGCGTGCCGTCCGGCTCGTCCTCGTCCACCACGGCGGCGGCGGCCTTCGCCGCGGCCGAGGGCGCCCCCTGCGCCTTCAGCCGGGCCGCGGCCTTCGCGGTGGCCTGCTTGTTCAGGTACGCCGCCCAGCTGCTGTAGTCGGCCTTGCTCGCGTCGGGCAGCAGCGAGAGGAACGGGTTCGGGCCGGCGGGCTTCTTGCCCGGGGCGGCCTTCGGAGCCACCGGGAGCCCGGCGGTCAGTGAGGCCTGGTCGGCGGGGCTGAGCCCCGGCTCGGACGGGTTCGGAGCGGCGTGTGCCACGCCCGGCAGGAGGGTTGCCAGGCCGAGCACGACCGCACCGACGGTCGCGATGCTTCGTCGCATCAGGTATCCCCCTTCAGCGCGTCCGGGGCCCCCGCCACGGACGGCAAGGGGGACGCTACTGAAGAGGGTGATCAATATCTAGGGCGATCGATAAGGCTTAACAGGTGTGTGTCCCCTTCGGGCAATCACTGCGGCGGCACGGTCTCCAGCGCCGCCACCGCCGCACCGCGGGCGCCGGCCATGTCCAGGTCCGGCACCAGGGCGAACGTGGCCGCGGCCTGCTGCTCGCGGCGCAGTTTGGTGTGCTCACGGACGGTGTTGAGGAACCACTGTCGGAAATGCGGCGCCGCCTCCACCACGCCCCCGCCGAGGAAGTACGCGGACGGGTCGGTGAAGTTGGCCGCGATGGTGAACAGCTTGCCGATGGCCTTGGCCTGCTGGCCGAAGACCGCGAGGGCCAGCGGGTCGTCCTTCTCGCCGTACCCGCGCAGCATCTTCGCCGCCTTGCCGATCGGCTCGGCGGCGAGCGGGTGATCGGGATAGCGCGACAGCCAGTACGGCAGGAGGTTCTTGGTGATGCCGGTCAGCGAGGCGATGCTCTCGACGTCGCCCTCGAACCCGCAGTTGCACACCGGGATCGGCTGGCCCTGCTCGAGCACGTCCTGCAGCGGGATCTGCACGTGCCCGAGCTCGCCGGCCATGCCCGCGGCCCCGCTGACGACCTTGCCCCACTCGACCACGCCGCCGCCCAGCCCGGTGCCGACGATCGCGGCGACCGAGGAGCGGTGTGCGGCGTCCGCGCCGAAGTGGCGGTGGTGGGCGTACAGGGCCGCCGCGTTGGCGTCGTTGTTGTAGACCACCGGCAGGCCGATGCGGGCCTCGAGCGCGCCGCGGATGTCGAAGCCGTGCCAGGACACCTGGGAGAAGTTCGTCGAGCCCTTGGACGAGATCACGCCGTCGGCGCTGGCCGGGCCCGGGGTGTCCAGGCCGACCGCGCGGACCAGGCTCGACGGGGTGCTGGTGAGCGTGAGGATGCCGGTGAAGGCCTCGGCGAGGGCCTCGACCGCCGACTCCGGCCCGTCCTGCACCCGGCTCGGGTTCTCCACGAGCCGGTCGACGAGGAACTGGCCCGTCGCGTCCAGCACCGTCGCGTTGTTGCAGGTGCCGCCGTTGTCGAGCCCCACCACGACCCAGGACGCGGGGGTCCGTACCGCATCGATGTGATCCACGAGCCGAGCGTACGTCCGCGCGGCCCCGGAAGCGACGGGTGCGGGCCGATTGCGGGCCGGTCAGGGCCGATTGCGGCCGGTGCGGGCCTGTTGCCAGGTCGCGGACGGCCGAACGGCCCCGGCACTCCGCCAGGACGCTGCCCGCTGACGGCTCACCCGAACCACGTCATGGCCTGCCCGTGCGAACGGGTCCAGGCCAGCGGCGTGCCGTCGAGGGCCAGCACGTTGTGCAGCGACCCGCCGTCCGGCGGCCGCGGCAGGCCGGCGTAACCCATCACGTCCGCCGCCTCGTTCGACACCCAGTGCCCGGGCAGGGCCCGCACCATCTCGGCGAACGCTTCCCGGCGCGGCCGGGGCACGTGGTACAGCACCGAGGTGTGGAACACGACGAGCGTCGCGCCGGCCGGCGCCCGGGCCGCCAGCGCGGGAAGGTCGTCGAGCAGATCGCCGCGGACCAGCACCGGCGGATCGGCCGCGGCGACCGCAGCAGCGGCGCGCAGGCGCTCCCGGCGATGGTCGTGCTCCGGCCAGATGAGCGCGTCGAGCCACGCCACGTCCGCGGGGTCGGTGACGTCGAGCGGGTTGACGTCCAGTCCGGCGCGCCACCCGACCTCGGGGACACTGTCCGGAAGCGGCGTACCCGTGGCCGCGCAGTCGAGCACCGGCGAGCCGTCGCCGACGTGGTGGTCGCCGTAGCGGTAGGCGTACCGGTCGGGATAGAGGCACAGGCCCGCGGAGGCACCCACCTCGAGCAGCGCGAGGGGCGGCGGCAGCGTGGCCAGGACGGGCAGCAGCACGGCACAGCGGCCGGCCTCGTTCGTCTGCGTGATCCGTACGCGGACCTCGGCGGCGATCGCGGGCCAGTGGGTGAGCACATACTCGCGGAACGCGGCGGGGTCCTCCACCGGGCCGCCGTGCAGGCGTACGACGCCGAAGAGCAGGTTGGGCTGCCACTTGTCCGGCGGCAGCGAGCGGACGAGACCGAGCAGCTCGTCGTCCCCCGAGACCGCGCGGGCGAGACGTTCGTAGTGGGGTGAGGTCCCGCGCGCCTCCTGGTCGGCGAAGGCGGCGTAGACATCGGCGACCGTCATCACCCCATCATGCCCGGTAAGATCCGTTTCGATGTCGACACACGCACCGTTACGACCCACCGACCCGCGCCGGCTGGGGGCGTACCGCCTGGAGGGCCGCCTCGGCCAGGGCGGCATGGGCACCGTCTACCTGGGGCGCGACCCGGGCGGCCGGCCGGTGGCCATCAAGGTCGTCAAACCGGAGTACGCCGGCGAGGACGAGTTCCGGGCCCGGTTCCGCAGCGAGGTGAACCGGGCACGGCAGGTCCCGCCGTTCTGCACCGCCGAGCTCCTCGACGCCGACCCCGACCACGAGACGCCGTACCTGGTGGTCGAGTACGTCGACGGCCCCAGCCTGGCCGAGGTCGTCGCCGACCAGGGCCCGCTGACCGGCGGCAACCTCCACAGCGTGGCGGTGGGGGTCGCGACCGCGCTCGCCGCCATCCACGGCGCCGGGGTGATCCACCGGGACCTGAAGCCGAGCAACGTCCTGTTCGCGCTGGGCGCCCCGAAGGTGATCGACTTCGGCATCGCCCGGGCGTTCGAGGCCACCAGCCGGCACACCCGCACCGACCAGATGGTGGGCACGGTCGCGTACATGGCACCGGAACGCTTCGAGGCGGACTCCGCCCGGCTCACCGGCCCGGCCGCGGACGTCTTCGCCTGGGGTGTCGTGGTGGCGTACGCCGGCACCGGCCGTACCCCCTTCGGCGGCGACACGGCGGCGGCGACGGCCGGCGCGATCCTCACCCAGCCGCCGCGGCTGGACGGCCTGCCCGCGCCGCTGCGCGACCTGGTCGCGATGACGCTGGCGAAGGATCCCGCGCTCCGGCCCACCGCGGCGGAGCTGCTCGACATGCTGCTGGCCGCCGACACCCGGGACGCGCCGTCCGCGGCGAGCCTTGCGGGACGGCCGGAGGTGCGGCGCGCCGCCGAAGCCGTTCAGCTGTCCGGCTCGCGGCCCACGGGGGTGGGGTCGCGGCGCTGGGGGCGTACGGCTCCGGCCCTGGCGGCCGCGGCCGTCGTCGCGACCGCGGCCGGCCTGCTGACCCTGACGCCGACGCGCGAGCTGCTGTTCGGCTCGTCGGACGCCGGATCGACGCCGCCCGCTTCCCTCTCGAGCAGCGCTGCGAAGCCGAGCGGGCAGAGGTCGCCCAGCCGCACCGCCCGGCCCGCACGCACCAGCGCGGCGCCGTCGACCGGACCGGCGGACGACGCGGACGTAGTGGTCCCGGCGCCGCGCCCGACCAAGACGGTCCGGGCCTGCCGCACCTCCGACACCAGCCTGACGGTCACGGCACAGAACTTCGGGCCATCGGGTACGCAGAAGGGCCTCGTCTCACTGGTCAACGAGTCGGACACGTCCTGCCGGATCGACGGCCGCGTCACGATCCGCCTCTACAACGCCGCGGATGAGGCGGTGGACGTACCGACGCGGGGCGTGGACGAGCCCGGTGAGGCCGTGGCGATGGTGCTGCGGCCCGGGGGCGGGGCCTTCCAGGGGATCAAGTGGGTGGCCTGCGACAAGAACGACAGCGACTGCCCGGCCGGCAACACGCTGCGCGGCAGCCTCGAGTCGTCGGGCCGCGGGGTGGTCGCCGCCCTGGAGGACTTCCCGGCCGCCGTCGACAGCGACATCACCATGAAGTCGCTGCTGCTCGGCACCCTTCAGCCGAGCCCGCAGGGCACCGTGGCCTGGTGATCTGAGGGCCGGGATCGAGCTTTCTCTCCCTCAGGGCTCTCACAGCGACCAGCGCCTATGGTGCGCCGATGATCGGACGGCGGAGCCTGCTTCGGGGTGGCGTTCTGGCGCCGATCTTGTTTGTTCTGGTATTTCTCATCAACGACGCGCTGAAACCGGGCTACGAGCCGGTTCGGGATTACGTCAGCGAGGCGGCAATCGGTCCGGGCGGCTGGGTCCAGATTGCCAACTTCGCGGGGGCCGGACTTCTGATCACGGCATCGTCATTCGGGCTGTCCCGGACGGTCAGCCGGTGGACCGGCCGCCTGATCCGAGTCTTCGGCGTGTGCCTGATCGCCGCCGGCGTCTTCGTCTCCGATCCCGTACCGCATGACCAGTCAACGTGGCACGGGTCCGTCCACAACGCGGTGTCGATCGTCGCCTTCGGGTCACTGACGCTGGCGTGTTGCACCGCGTCGCGGTGGCGGCCGACATCAAGGTGGCGTTGGGTCTGCATCCTGACGGGCTGCGCAATACCGGTCCTGTTCGTCGTCGCGGGAGGCGTATCCGAGACAGCCGGGTTGTGGCAGCGCCTGACGATCGCGATCGGGTGGTCATGGCTGGCCGTGCTCGGGCTGAGGGCGCTGCACCGGTAGCCGTGAGTGTCGGCCGTACGTGTCCGCCGGGGACCGTCATGATCTGTATCGGACGAGGACCGGCTCCTCGCCGATGGACAGCGGCGAGCCTCCGGCCACCGGCGCCGACGTGCCGTCCAAGCGCTCGACGGAGACCATGTCGGCCGCAGCGGTGAAGCTCGCCGTGCCCTCGTGCGTCCAGAGGATGGTGGCGCGGGTGCGGTGCGTTCCGGCGCCCGGGTCCTTCCGGGCAGCGAGGGTGAACCGGCACTGCCAGGCGTTCGGCGGCAGGTCGATGGCCGGACCGTGGCCGCAGGAGGAGACCCGTGCGCCCGCCAGCCACCGTTGCAGCGTCTCGACGGCCCTTGCCGCCGGCGTGGGGGAACCGCCGTCGACCTGAAGCACGATCGGGACCTTCGCGCCGCCCCAGTTGTACAGGTACATGCGCTCGAGAAAGATGTTCCGCGCCAGCAGACCGACCAGGTAGAAGCGCACCGCGTGGTTGACGGCCGCGGCCTCGTCGAGCCGGCCCTGCAGCGGGATCGTGTACGTCGTCCCGGTGTTCCAGATCCGCGGGTGCACCCCGGCCGCGTGCAGGATCCCGTCCACGGCATCGGTGAGTTGCAGCATCGTCTCGGGTGGATCGGCGGCGCTGCGCTGATGCAGCTTGATGCCGGCGACGTCACAGTGGTCGTACCCGCCCAGCTCGGCGAAGCGGCGCAGCGTCTGCCGGCCCTCGTCGGTCCACAGGTTGCCCATGCCGGGGCAGACCACGGTGGCGTGCGGGTCCGCCCGTTCGATGATCCGGTCGGCGCGGCGGGTCATGTCGACGAGGGTCTCCACGCTGCCGCTGTAGAAGTGGCGGTCGGTGGCGAGCACCCACAGCTCGTACGCCTCGATCCGGCCGGCGTACCGGTGCACCAGGGCGGAGACGAAGGCGTCCCAGCGGGCCGGGTCGTCCGGCGGCGCGGCGCGCGCGTCCTCGGGGTAGGGCGCCCGCGGACCGGCCGGCGCGGCCCAGCCCGGTGTGCCGCCGAGCACGAACAGCACGGGTAGCGACGCGCTCTCCGCTCCCTTGACCTGCCGGTCCAGCGTGGTCCAGTCGAAGCGGCCGGGCTCCGGCTGAAGGGTGGCCCACAGCGTGCCGCTGTCCCACAGCCGCACCGCGCCCACCGTGAACGCGGGCATGTGTCCGGTCGCGCTGTTGATCGTCACCCCGAACAGCGTCGCGGGCACCGGCTCGGCCGGCAGCGTCCAGGTCGGCCCGCTGACCCACTGGGCCGCGGGGGCGCCGGCCGGCTGGTCCGGATCGTTGCCGCCGCGCAGACCGTTCAGGATGACGAGGACGCCGAGCACCATGGTCAGGCCCACGACGGCCGAGGCACGTCGCGGCCGCTGCCACAGGGGTCGCGCCTGGCCTACGCCCGTGTCTCCGGGTTTCGCATCGGGAGCGTGCGCCGTCTCGGTGCACGCCACCGCCCGGGACCACAGCACGAAGAGCCCTTCGAGCTCGGGTCGGCTCGCACCGGTGGCCCGGCCGATCCGTTCGACGGTGCCGAAGTCGGCCGGGGTGCAGCTGCCCGCGCAGTACCGGTGGATCGCCGACTTGCTCAGGTGGGTGCGGCTGCCGAGCGCCTGGTAGCTGAGGCCGGCGTGTTCCTTGAGCCGGGTCAGCCTCCGTCCGAGCTCCGCACGTGGATCACTCGCCGCCATCGCTCGCCCCCGATCGATGATGCGCGGTTGTCTCGTCCCAGCGTCGCACCCATTCATCGGTGCCACTGTCCCCTTGCGGACTGCGCCGCGCGCACGGGGCCGGGACGGTGTCCCGGACCGTCGCGTTCCCGCTGGTCAGAACCGGGTTTTCGTCCCAGCGTCCCGTGGTCCGGCGGGAGCCTTGTGCGGCCTTCGGCGCGCGCCGCACCGTGGATCCAGGCCGGTGCCCGGTGGCACCGAAAATCATCGAGGGGGAACGATGGAAAGAAAGCCGATGCGATGGCGGAACGGCCGCGGCATCGCCGGGGTCCTCGCCACGCTGACCGCCGTGGCGGCGCTCGTGGTGCTGCCTCAGAGCAGCGCGGCGCAGGCGAGCCCGGACAGCGGCCGCGCGGGCAAGGTGGACGTCTCCGCCCGTGCTCTCAGCAAGAGCCACGCCCTGTCCGCCGCGGGTGCGACCTTCGCGGCCCAGGGACGGACGTCGGGGCTGACCGCCGGTCAGGCCGATGCCCTGCAGGCCAAGGCCGACAAGTACCTGGCCGCGCTCGGCAGCGACGCCACCCAGGTGGGCCCGGACAAGATCACGGTCGGCGGCAACGTGCTGCTGCTGGCCGTACCGGGTGAGGCACACCCGCGCGGGCTGTCGTCCACGGCCGACGCGCGGATGGCCATCCCGTGCCCGTACACGTACTTCTGCGCGTACAGCGCCCAGTGGTTCACCGGCGACGCCTTCCTGCTGGAGGACTGCAACGTCGGCGCCCTGATCCCGTGGTTCACCACCGGCTCCTGGAAGAACAACCAGACCTCCGGGACACAGCCGTGGCTCTACTTCGCGGACGGCCAGGCTCCGTGGCACATGCCCGGTGCGTACGCCGAACAGGCCTCGGGCGTGGGCTGGTCCCCGGTCTACTCCATCGATCCCTGCTGAACCGCGGACGACCGGTGCCGGGACTCGTCGCGTACGGGTCCCGGCACCGGCACGCCGCAGAGCCGGAGCGCGCTCTCGGAGAAGACGGCGTACGCCTGATCGGCGTCCAGACGTCCGGCGGCGACCTGGTCGGCGGCGGTGTGGGCCAGCCCGACGACGGCGACAGCCAGCCACCCGGACGGCAGGGCGGTCGCGAAGTCGCCGGTGTCCTGCCCGCGCCGGATGATGCCCTCGAGGTGGTCCGTGCCGGCCGCGTGGGCGGCTTCGCTGCCGGGCGGGGTCCGGGCGAGGGCCGTCGTGAGCAGGTACGGATAGCGGCGGATGAGCTGCCAGCCGATGTCGAGATACCGGCGCAGGGCGGTGACCGGCGGGTCGGTGTCGAGCCGCGCGGCGTCGATCGCCTCGACGGTCTCGGCGCCCGCGGCGTCGATCAGCGCCGTGATCAGCGCGTCGCGCGAGGCGAAGTGGGCGTAAACGGTCTGGCGGGTGACGCCGGCCGCCTGGGCGATCTCCTCCATGCTGGCGTCGGGCTGGTGGCCGAGCAGCGTGCGGGCCGCGGTGAGGATGGCGTCGATGCTGCGCCGGGCGTCGGACCGGCGGCGACGGGTCTCGGGCGCGTCGTTCATCACCGGGCAGGCTACCCGCTTCACCATCCTTGACATGATGTAAGACTTCGCGAATGCTGACAGCGTGTAAGAGCTGAGCCACGAAAAGGAGTCCCGGCATGACCGACACGACCCCACGCGGCCGCCCGTTCTACGGCATCGACGCGCCACCCATCCCGGCGCTGCTCGGCGCGGCGGGGATCGCCTCCGCCGTCGCTGCCACCAGCCGGCGAACCGGCCGGACCGCCCTGGCCGTCGCCGGCGCGGTGCTGCTCGCCGGCACCGGCATCTATCTCCACACCACGCTGCGCGGCAAGCTCCGTGCCTGGGACGCGATCCTGGACCGGGCCGCCTCAACGGCGACGAGCAGGTGCTGGACCTGGGCTGCGGGCGCGGCGCGGTCCTCATCGCGGCGGCGCGTCGGCTCCCGCAAGGACGAGCCGTGGGTGTGGACCTGTGGTCGGCGGACCAGAGCGGCAACCGCCCCGAAGCCACCCTCGCCAACGCGGCGGCCGCGGGGGTCGCCGATCGGATCGAAGTACGCAGCGGCGACATGACAGCGCTGCCCTTCCCCGACAACTCGTTCGACGTCGTGACCAGCGCCATGGCCATCCACAACATCCCGTCGGCGCAGGGGCGGCGCCGCGCGCTGGACGAGGCGATCCGGGTGCTCCGCCCGGGCGGCCGGCTGCTCATCGCCGACCCCTCACCTTTCGTACGCAGGTATGCCACGCACCTGGGGCAGGGCACGCTGCGCGCGCTCGGGCCCGGGTACTGGTACAGCGGCCCCTGGGTCGCCGTGAGCCTCCTGCAGGTCGTCAAACAGGGCGCCATCGAGCACGAACCCGTCGACGCACAGGGCCGTCGGTAGTGGTTGGCGATCACATTCCGCTCGGCACCAGATCGGCTCTCGCGGCATGCCATGGCGGCCATGGGCAGGTCAAGGGCGGCGGAGGGCGCCGATCAGCAGGGCCGCGCTTCCGGCCAGGCAGAGGATGGTCCGGGCGTGGTTGGCCAGGTCCCAGCCCGCCAGGAACTCCGACCAGGTGACCGTGCCGGCGTCCAGGCGGTTGTTCAGCGGCACGTTGACCGCTGACGTGACGCCCAGCGCTCCCACGAGCGTCAAGATCGCCCCCAGCACCAACCACCCGGCGCCGGGCTGGGACCACGTGACGAGCGCCCGGACGATCACTACCGCGCACAGCGCCGAGACGCCGAAGAGGGCGATCATCAGAGGCGGGCGCTGGGCCGTGACGTTGATCGAGCGCATTGCCGCCGCGCCGCCCGCGTCCGGCAACCGGCGCAGGCCGCTCATCACGAAGGCGGAGAACGCGAAGAACACGCCGGCGAGCAGCCCGGCGCCGACGGTGGTGGCTGCGGTGAGGACATCCCAGGAACGACTCATGACCCCATGTCATCGCAGCCGGCCGAGATGATCCATGCGGCAGGCCCGCGGGAGCATGCGCGAGCGTCTATGCTGCGCCGATGGACCCCGTCAGCGGCCTGCTCGACCCGCGGGCACGGGGAGCCTTCATCCTGCGCTCGGTGCTGTCGGCGCCGTGGTCGATACGGATCGAGGACCGGGCTCCGCTCACGCTGGTGGCTGTGGTCCGGGGCTCCGCGTCCATCGGCGCGGGCTCGGCAACCACGGAGCTCGTGCCGGGAGACGTCGCGGTCGTGCGGGGGCCGGCCCCGTACACGGTGGCCGATTCCGCCACGACGGCGCCGCAGGTGGCGATCGGGCCGGACCAGGTGTGCCGGCCGATCCCCGGCGTGACCGGGGCCCGGCCGGTGGGGCCGCTCGGGCTGCGGTCGTGGGGAAACGATCCGGACGGCGACACGGTCCTGCTCACCGGGACGTACCACTCACCGGCGGAGATCAGCCGGTCGCTGCTGTCGGCCCTGCCCGGCCTGGTCGTGCTGCGCCCCGGCGAGTGGGACTCCGGCCTGCTCGACCATGTCATGGACGAGGTGGATCGCGACCTGCCCGGCCAGGACGTCGTCCTGGACCGGCTGCTCGACCTGGTCCTGATCACCGCGGTCCGGACGTGGCTCGCGAAGCCGGACGCGCACCCGCCACGCTGGTACACCGCCCAGGACGACCCGATCGTGGGCGTCGCCCTGAGCGGCATCCACGCCCGGCCGGACCACGCCTGGACGGTCGCCTCCCTGGCCGCGGAGGCCCGCTGCTCGCGCGCGTTGCTGGCGCGGCGCTTCACCGAGCTCGTTGGCGTACCGCCGATGACGTACCTGACCGAATGGGGCCTGTCCTGCGCGGCCGACATGCTCCTGCGCAGCGACGCGACCCTGGAGACCATCGCGCGCGAGGTGGGGTACGCGAGTCCGTTCGCGCTGAGCGCCGCTTTCAAGCGGGTCCGAGGAGTGTCCCCGCGCACGCTGCGCAGCGAAGCAGCCGGACCTGACGGGGTCCATCAACCGGTGAATGGCCGCTACACGCGTTGACGGCGCCGGACGCCAGGAAAGAATGTTCGCGAATTCTTGCTGCCAAGTACGACGCTCAATGATCGACGCAGCGGCGAACCGGCGCGGCGTGCGCGATCCCCGGACATTGAAGGGCGGCGATACGCTCGAGCGCGGGTGAGCTGGTGCACGGGAGGATCATCGCCATGGCGTGGGTCAGCACGAACAAAGACATTCTCAGTCTCCTGATCGCTCTTCTGGCGATCCTGGTGTCACTCTCCACTGCCTTGATCAATCTGCGGAATCTCCGGACGAGCAGCTTCATCGCGATCCAGAAGGAGATGCTCCACAGTGAGATGCAGCGCGGCCGGCTGCTGGTGTACCGGGCACTCGCGACGGGAGACACACCACCGCGCGACTCCGAGGAGGAATATCTCATGGTCAGAGCCTTGGCGGTATTCGACCAGCTCGGGATGCTGTCGCGCCAAGGGATCGTGCCCCGCAGATGGGTGCTTCGATTCTGGCACGCGCGTCTTCAGCTGTTGAAACACGGCTTCGGAATGGAGCCGGACCCCAGCCGTCCTTACATCCTTCAGGGAAGGCCTGACCTGCAGTACCTCATTGACCGGGCAGAGCGTTACCAATGCGCCGACACCTGTTGCGCGGGTGGCCGAAGAGAGAGCCGGCTGAGGGCGCCGCAGAGAATGCGCCGCGGCGATCAGATCGGCCCGGCAGACGTCGAGTGGAGTCCCGCGGAAGGGGCTTGATGGCATCGGCCGGTGGACGGACACGCGAGAGGGTGGCGGCCGCCCGGCGGGGCGGCCACCACCCTCTCATCCCCTTTTCACCCTCCGGCCGGCGCCGCTTGCGCGGTGCCGGCGCGGACACTCAGCGGGAGGCGCCGGAGCGGCGCTTGGTCCAGACGTCGAAGGCCACCGCGGCCAGCAGGACCGCTCCCTTGACGAGCATGACCTGCTCGCTGGGGGCGCCGATCAGGCTCATGCCGTTGTTGATGACACCCATGATCAGACCGCCGGTGATCGCGCCGACGACCTTGCCGACGCCGCCCTGCACCGCCGCGCCGCCGATGAAGGCCGCCGCGATGGCGTCGAGCTCGAACGCGTTGCCCGCGGTCGGGTTGGCCTGGTTGAGCCGGCCGGCGAAGATGATGCCGGCGAGCGCGGACAGGACGCCCATGTTGACGAACAGCCAGAAGACGACGCTCTTGACCTTGACGCCGGAGAGCGTGGCGGCCTGCAGGTTGCCGCCGACGGCGTAGATCTGGCGGCCGAAGACCGCCTTGTTCGTCATCACCGAGTAGCCGATCACCAGTGCCGCCAGCAGCACCAGCACCCACGGCAGGTTGCGGAACCGGGCCAGCTGGATGATCACGAACATCAGGATCACCGCGGCGATCGCGATCTTCGCGATGAACAGCGGCAGCGGCTCGACCGCCTGCAGGTAGTGCTGGCGGGCCGCCCGGGTACGCCACTGGGTGTAGACGATGGCGGCGACGGCGAGCAGGCCGACCAGGATGCTGAAGAAGTCGGCGCCGCCGAGCGCGCCCAGGCCGATGTTGCCGAGGTAGCCGTCGGTGAAGCCGTTGGCCAGCGTCCGGACCTCGTCCGGGAACGGGCCGATGCCCCGGTTGCCCAGGATCATCAGGGTGACCGCCCGGAACAGCAGCATGCCGGCCAGCGTGACGATGAACGCCGGGATGCCGAAGTACGCGATCCAGTAACCCTGCCAGGCGCCGATGACCCCGCCGAAGATCAGCGTGACGATCAGCGCGATGGGCCAGGGCACGTCCCAGTTGACCATCATGACCGCGGCGAACGCGCCGGTCGCCGCCACCACCGAGCCGACCGAGAGGTCGATGTGCCCGGCGATGATCACCATGATCATGCCGATCGCCAGGATCAGGATGTACGAGTTCTGCACCACGATGTTGCTGATGTTCTGCGGCGCGAGCATGTCGCCGCCGGTCAGCACCGTGAAGAGCAGCACGATCAGCGCGAACGCGATGTAGATGCCGCTCTGCCGCAGGTTGAAGTTGAACCGCCGCGGCGAGTCGCCCGGCTCGGACGCCGAGGGCGTACCGAGCGCGAGGTCGGCGTTGGTGGGTGCCACGCTGGTCACCGCGCGACCTCCTGTCCGATGGTCATGAGGGTCATGAGGCCCTCCTGGGTGGCGTCGGCGCGGGACACCTCACCGGTGATCCGTCCCTCCGACAGGGTGTAGATACGGTCGCAGAGACCGAGCAGTTCGGGCAGCTCGCTCGAGATCACGAGCACGCCCTTACCCTCGTCGGCGAGGCGGTTGATGATCGTGTAGATCTCGTACTTGGCGCCCACGTCGATGCCGCGGGTGGGTTCGTCGAGGATCAGCACGTCCGGATCGGTGAAGATCCACTTCGACAGCACGACCTTCTGCTGGTTGCCGCCGGAGAGCTTGCCGGTGACGCTCGCGACGCTGGGCGCCTTGATGTTCATCGACTGCCGGTACTCGTCGGCGACCTTGAACTCCTCGTTGTCGTCGACCCAGCCGCTCTTCGCGATCTTGCGCAGACCCGCCGCGGACACGTTGCGCTTGATGTCCTCGATCAGGTTCAGGCCGTAGCGCTTGCGGTCCTCCGTCGCGTACGCGATGCCGTGGTCGATGGCCTCGCGCACGGACCGCAGGTGGACCTCCTTGCCGTCCTTGAAGACCCGCCCGGAGATGTTCACGCCGTACGAGCGGCCGAACACGCTCATGGCCAGCTCGGTACGGCCGGCGCCCATCAGCCCGGCCAGCCCGACGATCTCGCCCCGGCGCACGTTGAGGTTGGCCTCGCGGACGACGACCCGCCCGTGCTGGGTGGGGCTGTGCACCGTCCAGTCCTCGATGCGCAGCACCTCCTCGCCGACGTGCGACTCGTGCGGCGGGAACCGGTGGTCCAGGTCGCGGCCCACCATGCCCGAGATGATCTTGTCCTCGGTGACCTCGTCGTCGACGATGCTCATCGTCTTGATGGTGCGGCCGTCGCGCAGGATCGTGACCCGGTCCGCGATGGCCATCACCTCGTTGAGCTTGTGCGAGATGATCACGCAGGTGATGCCCTCGTCCCGCAGCCCGCGCAGCAGGTCGAGCAGGTGCTCGGAGTCCTCGTCGTTGAGCGCCGCGGTGGGCTCGTCGAGGATGAGCAGCCGCACCTCCTTGGAGAGCGCCTTGGCGATCTCCACGAGCTGCTGCTTGCCGACGCCCAGGTCGATCACCTGGGTGGTCGGGTTCTCCCGCAGCCCGACGCGGCGCAGCAGGTCCGCCGCCGCCGCGTTCGTCTTGTTCCAGTCGATGAAACCCCGGCTGGCCCGCTCGTTGCCGAGGAAGATGTTCTCGGCGATCGACAGGTTGGACGCGAGCGCCAGCTCCTGGTGGATGATGACGATGCCGCGGCTCTCACTGTCGCGGATGCCGGAGAACCGGCACGGCTCGCCGGCGAAGATGATCTCTCCGTCGTACGAGCCGTGCGGGTACACGCCCGACAGCACCTTCATCAGCGTGGACTTGCCGGCGCCGTTCTCCCCGCAGATCGCGTGGATCTCTCCCTGGCGCACGTCCAGCGTGACGTCCTGCAGGGCCTTGACGCCGGGGAACGTCTTGGTGATGCCCTGCATGTGAAGGATGGTGTCGGCGCCGGTCACTTCAGGTCGGCCTCGGTGTAGTAGCCGGAGTCGACGAGCTCCTTCTTGTAGTTGGTCTTGTCGACGATCACCGAGTCCAGCAGCATCGACGGGACGACCTTGACACCGTTGTTGTAGTCCTTGGTGTTGTTGGTCTTCGGGGTCTCGCCCTTCAGCACCGCGTCGGCCATCTCGACGGTGGTCTTGGCCAGCGCCCGGGTGTCCTTGTAGATCGTGCTGTACTGCTCACCCTTGATGATCGACTTGACCGACGCCTGCTCGGCGTCCTGGCCGGTGACGATCGGGTACGGCTGGCCGGCGGTGCCGTAGCCGTTGCTCTTCAGCGCCGACAGGATGCCGATGGACAGGCCGTCGTACGGCGAGAGCACGCCGTTGACCTTGGCGCCGCTGCGGTAGGTCGAGGTCAGCAGGTTCTCCATGCGGTCCTGGGCGACCTTCGGCTGCCAGCGCAGCGTGGCGACCTTCTTGAAGTCGGTCTGGCCGCTCTTGACCACGATCGTCTTGTTGTCGATGTACGGCTGCAGCACGCTCATCGCCCCGTTGAAGAAGAACGTGGCGTTGTTGTCGTCCGGCGAACCGGCGAACAGCTCGACGTTCAGCGGGCCCTTCGCGCTGCCCTTGGAGCCGTCGGCGTTGAGCACCTTCAGGCCGGTCAGCAGCGACGTCGCCTGCTGCACGCCCACCTTGAAGTTGTCGAAGGTGGCGTAGTAGTCGACGTTCGGGCTGTTGCGGATCAGGCGGTCGTACGCGATGACCGGGATGTTGGCGGCCTTCGCGTTCTCGAGCTGCGTGGTGATCGCGGTGCCGTCGATCGACGCGATGATCAGCAGCTTGGCGCCCTTGGTGATCTGGTTGTCGAGCTGCTGCGTCTGGGTCGGGATGTCGTCCTCGGCGTACTGCAGGTCGACCTTGTAGCCGAGGCCCTCGAGCGCCTTCTTGACGTTGTCGCCGTCGCTGATCCACCGCTCGGAGGACCGGGTCGGCATGGTCACGCCGATGAGCGCGCCCTTGTTGTCGGCGGCGCCGCCCTTCTGGTCGACCGTCTTCTCGGCGTTACCACAGGCGGCCATCGCCGCCGCGAGCGTCATGGCCGTGGCCACGGACGCAAGCCGGGTGAACTTCATAGTTGCTCCTTCTATATGGCTGCGATGGACGCGCACAGCGTGGGACGACTTTCCCGCACGTCCGATCAGAAGTGAACAGGTACGGACACTGTTGTTAGCGGGGTGTTACCTTTCCGATCATCGAGGGAACTGCCGGTAGTACGCCTGGTTCCACCGGACCCGGTCCGCGAAGTCGTGCGTGGTGGTGCTCTCGTCGATGACGAGCAACTCGGTGTGCAGCATGGTGGCGAAGTCGCGCAGCGTCTCCACGCCCACGGCCTGGGTCAGCACGGTGTGGTGCGGGCCGCCCGCGGTCAGCCACGACTCGGCCGACGTCGACAGCGACGGCGCGGGCTTCCACACCGCCCTGGCCACGGGCAGCTTCGGCAGCGGTTCGTCCGGCGGGGTCACCTCGATGGTGTTGGCCACGAACCGGAACCGGTCCCCCAGGTCGGCCAGGCCGATCACCACGCCCGGGCCCGCGGCGGCGTCGAAGACCAGGCGTACGGGGTCCTCACGGCCGCCGATGCCCAGCGGGTGGATCTCGCAGGACGGGCGGTCGGCGGCGATGCTGGGACACACCTCGAGCATGTGCGCGCCGAGGATCTTCTGCTCGCCCGGCCCGAAGTGGTACGTGTAGTCCTCCATGAACGAGGTGCCGCGTCCGGTGGCCGTACCCATCGCCTTCACGGCCGCGAGCAGCGCGGAGGTCTTCCAGTCGCCCTCGCCGCCGAAGCCGTAGCCGTCGGCCATCAGCCGCTGCACGGCCAGGCCGGGCAGCTGACGCAGGCCGCCGAGGTCCTCGAAGTTCGTGGTGAACGCGCCGAAGCCGCCGTCGGTGAGGAACGCGCGCAGACCGGCCTCGATCCGGGCGGCGTAGCGCAGCGAGTCGTGCCGATCGCCGTCGCGGGCCAGCTCCGGCGCCAGGGCGTACGCGTCCGCGTACTCGGCCACCAGGGCGTCGATCGCCGTGTCGCCCACCCCGTCCACGACCTTGACCAGGTCGTTCACGCCGTACGTGTTGACCGAGACGCCGAACCGCAGCTCTGCCTCGACCTTGTCGCCCTCGGTGACCGCGACGTCGCGCATGTTGTCGCCGAAGCGGGCGAGCCGCAGGCCGCGCAGGTGCGCGGCTCCGGCGGCGGCCCGGGCCCAGCCGTCGATCCGGGAGACGACCGTGGGGTCGGCGGCGTGCCCGGCGACCGTCTTGCGGGCCACCCCGATCCGGGTCTGGATGTACCCGAACTCCCGGTCGCCGTGCGCGGCCTGGTTCAGGTTCATGAAGTCCATGTCGATGGACGCCCACGGCAGGGCCTGGTTCAGCTGGGTGTGCAGGTGCAGCAGCGGCTTGCGCAGCGCGTCCAGGCCGGTGATCCACATCTTGGCCGGCGAGAACGTGTGCATCCACGCGATCACGCCCAGGCAGGCCGGATCGGCGTTGGCGTCGATCATCACCTGGCGGATCGCGCCGCTGTCGGTCAGCACCGGCTTGCCGACGATCTCGGCGCTCAGCCCGCCCGCGACGAGCAGCTGCTGGATCTGCTGCGACTGGGCGGCGACCTGCTCGAGGGTCTCCGGGCCGTAGAGGTGCTGGCTGCCGGTCAGGAACCAGA
Source organism: Nucisporomicrobium flavum (assembly GCF_016464385.1). Classification (GTDB taxonomy): domain Bacteria; phylum Actinomycetota; class Actinomycetes; order Mycobacteriales; family Micromonosporaceae; genus Actinoplanes; species Actinoplanes flavus_A. The sequence goes on from NZ_JADMLH010000007.1 coordinate 166,772, forward strand.
TCTGCGGCTTCACTTGGCGGGCTCCTGTCCGTAGACGTTCTGGTATCGGGCGTACAGCGCGTCGATGTGCGCCTGGTCGATCGGCAGGGGCTCGCCGATCTGTCGGGAAATGTGCACGGTCCGGGCGACGTCCTCGCACATGACGGCCGCCTTGACCGCGGCCTTCGCGTCCCGGCCGATCGTGAACACGCCGTGGTTGCGCATGAGCACCGCCGGCGAGCGGTGCCCGCGCAGCGTCTCGACGATCCCCCGGCCGATCGAGTCGTCGCCGATCAGCGCGAACGGCCCCACCGGGATCTCGCCGCCGAACTCGTCGGCGATCATCGTCAGCACGCACGGGATCGCCTCGCCCCGCGCCGACCAGGCCGTCGCGTACGTGGAGTGGGTGTGCACCACCCCGCCGACCTCGGGCATGTGCTTGTAGACGTACGCGTGGGCGGCGGTGTCGCTGGACGGGCTCAGCTCGCCCTCGACGAGGTTGCCGTCGAGGTCGCAGACCACCATGTTGTCGGCGGTGATGTCCTCGTAGCGGACCCCGGAGGGCTTGATGACCAGCAGGTCCTCGCCCGGCACCCGGGCCGAGACGTTCCCGGCGGTCCAGACGACGAGCTCGTTGCGCGGCAGCTCGGCGTGCAGGTCGGCGACCTGCTGGCGGATCTCCTTGAGGACGCTCGCGATCACGCCGTCACCGCCTGCCGGCGGACCCGGGCGCGGCTCCGGTCGGAGACGGCCCGCCCCGGCAGGGCGCCGGAACCGGCGCCGGCCATGAGGGACCCGGACGGTGGGACGAACATGATCAACTACCTCCGCGGAGGGGGAACTGGCGTGTCACAGACCACATACCGGTCGGCGTGCGTCGAGTGTGAACGCTAACAATTCGCGTGTCAACGGGTCCACGGCAACAAGGTCGCAATCTTGCGGAAATGGCGTGGTGGTTGCCCGTCGGTGCAGGGCGGCGCGCCGGGCGGGCAGCTTTCCCGGGGCGGCGCCTCGCCCGGCACTGCCGTGCACGGCACCACCCGGCCGGGGGGTGCTCCCGGCGCGTGAGGTCAGGCGGGCGGGGCCACGCTGGCGCGGTCCACCAGCGTGGGCGCGATGACGACCCGCTCCGGCGTCGTGGTCTCCGCGGTGATCTGCGCGAGCAGCAGGTCCAGGCCCGCGTGGGCCACGGCGCCGAAAGCCGGCCGTACGGTCGTCAGCGGCGGGATGAAGAACGCCGCCTCCGGGACGTCGTCGAAGCCCACCACGCTCACATCCTCCGGCACCTTGCGCCCGCGCTCGCTGAAGGCGCGCAGCAGGCCCAGCGCCTGGTGGTCGTTCGCCGTGAAGACCGCGGTCACCTCGGGCATCCGCGCCAGCATCTGACCGGCGTCGTAGCCCGATGCGGCCGACCAGTCACCGGGTACCAGCGGCGGCACCTCGGCGCCCGCGTCCTCCAGGGCGGCCCGCCAGCCCTCGATCCGGCCGGCGGCGTCGTACCAGTCGGCGGGTCCCGAGACGTGCCAGACCGTACGGTGCCCCGCGGCGAGCAGCCGTTCCGTGGCCAGCCGCGCCCCCGCGGCCTGGTCGACGATCACCAGCGCGTGGGCCCGGCGCGGGTCGCCGTCGATCGTGACCAGCGGTACGCCGGCGGGCATGTCCTCGAGAGCGTCGTCGGCCGAGGCGACCGGCGCGATGACCACGAGCCCCGCCACGCGCTGGTCGAGGTGGCGCTCCACCGCACCGGCGATCGACTCCCGGTCGAGGCGGCCCACGCTCCCCACGCTCACGGCGAAGCCCGCCTCCGCCGCGGCCTGCTCGAACGCGGCCAGCAGCGACGCGGGGCCGTACAGCGTGCTGTTCTGCGCCACCACGCCGATGAGCTGGGATTTTCCGGTGACCAGGGCACGGGCCGCGCGGTTGGGGCGGTACCCCAGCTCGGCGATGGCGGCCCGGACGCGCAGCCGGGTCTGCTCGCGGACGTTCGGATGGTCGTTGAGGACCCGCGAGACGGTCTGGTGCGAGACCCCGGCGAGCCGGGCCACGTCGGTCATGGCCGGGCTGCGCGTCACCCTGACGTCCATCACCCACTCCATCCCGCCTGACGGCACCCGCTCGCCGGCACTGCCGGCAGGCCGGCGCCGCGCCGCACCCGCGGACGCGGCTTCACCGATCTCGGCCGGATCGTATCGCCGGTGGCCGGACGGCCGGACACCCGCTGTGCGTCCCCCGCTACGGACCCGCGATGCATTGTTAGCGATAACAAGATCGGCGTCAACCGGCGGCTGCGGTGAGGGCCCTCGCCGGGCGGCGCAGGAAGGCCACGGGGCAGCCTTCCTGATCTTCCCGCGGTGCGTAGGCTCGGCGGTGATGGACGCGCGCCCCGTTTCCCCGCCCGCCGCCGGTCCGGCGGACACCCCGCCGCCCGATGAGCAAGGTCCGGCGGAGGCTGCGCCGACCGACGGGCTCGGTCCGGCGGAGGCAGTGCCGCCCGATGGGCACATCGTGCTCGACGGCGGCCGGGACGACGGGTTCACGTCGCTGCGGCGGCCCGGGCGGCCGCGCGCCGAGCGCTACGAGCTGGGCCGGTCCCTGCGCGACCGCTCGCCCCGGTCGGATCTCGCGCATTGGAAACCCGCGGCCGGCCGGGCCGACCCCGTGGCTCAGATCATGGAGGCGCACGAGGGGCGCCTGGAGTGGCTCATTCCCGTACGGGTCGGGCGCATGATCGCTTCGCCGTACGCGTTCCTGCGCGGGTCGGCGAACATCATGGCGGACGACTTCGCGAGCCTGCCGCGTACCGGGATCACGCCGGTCATCTGCGGCGACGCCCACCTGGGGAACTTCGGGTTCTACGCCTCCCCGGAGCGGGAGCTGGTCTTCGACCTGAACGACTTCGACGAGGCGCACCCGGGCGCCTGGGAGTGGGACCTGCGCCGCCTCGTGACCAGCGTGTACGTGGCCGGGCGGCAGAACGGCTTCCGGGAGCACGACTGCGCCGACGCCGTGCAGCACTGCGTGCAGGAGTACCGCGAGCAGATCGGTCACCTCGCCGAGATGCCGCTGCTGGCCCGCTCGTTCGAGACGATCGACGTCGACGACCTGCGCAAGGCCGCCAGCAAGGCGAACTTCAAGGACGAGATCGAACGCGCCGCGCGGCGGGCACGCCGCCGGACCAGCGACCGGGCGCTGCCGCGCTTCACCGAGCAGCGGGACGGGACCGTACGCCTGGTCGAGGAGCCGCCGCTGATCACGCGCCCGACCGACGCCGACCTGGAACACCTGGCCGCGGCGCTGGACGGGTACCTGAACACGCTGCCGCCGCACTGGGCGCGGATCCTCGCCGGTTACCGGATCGTCGACATCGCGCACAAGGTCGTCGGTGTGGGTTCGGTGGGGCTGCGCGCGTACGTTGCCCTGTGCGAGGGCAGCAGCCCCGACGACGTGGTGTTCCTGCAGCTCAAGCAGGCCCGCCGCTCGGTGGTCGCGAAACACCAGCACGGCGCCGCCGCGTGGCACCGGCACCAGGGGCAGCGGGTGGTGGAGTATCAGCAGGCCCTGCAGACGGTCAGCGACCCGCTGCTCGGCTGGACCACGGTGGGTGATGTGCAGTACTACGTCCGGCAGTTCCGCGACATGAAGGGGGCGATCCTCGTCGAGGACATCAACGCCTCGGCGCTCGAGGACTACGCGGGGATCTGCGGCTATCTGCTGGCGAAGAGCCACGCCCGGACCAGCGGCGCGTCGATGATCGCCGGGTACATCGGGGGCAGCGACAAGCTCGACGAGGTGCTGTGCAAGTTCGCCCGCGCGTACGCCGACCAGGTCGAGAGCGACCACCACCGGCTGGTGGCGGCCGTCCGCGCCGGCGTGCTGCCCGCGGAGACGGTCCGATGAGCGCAATCCGGCACCGACGCACGGCGCGGGCGGGCGCGGAGGGAGTTCGATGAGCGGGCCGGTGGATCTGCACTCCCCCGCGCTGCTGGAATTCTGGACCGCGCGGCACCTGTGCACGCTGACCACGCTGCGCAAGGACGGCTCGCCGCACGTCGTGCCGGTCGGCGCGACGCTCGACGTTCCCGCCGGGCTGGTCCGGGTGACGGCGTCGCGCACCTCGGCGAAGGTGCGGCACGTTCTCGCCGGCAGCGGGCGCGTGGCGATCTGCCAGGTCGACGGCCGGCACTGGAGCACGATCGAGGGCGAGGCCGTCGTCCGCGACGATCCCGCGTCGATCGCCGAGGCCGAGCGCCGCTACGCCGAGCGTTACCGGCAGCCGCGCCCCAATCCGGCCCGGGTGGTCCTCGAGGTGACGATCACCAAGGTGCTCGGGTCGATCTCGCTGGGCGGAACCTGACCCAGCGGGCCTCGATCTCGCTCACTGGAAGCTGATCAACTCCGGCACGTTCTTGAACTTCAGCAGGTCCTTGGCGCCGTACCGCTTGATGTCCTCGTCGTAGAACAGCTTGTAGCCGAGGTGGAACTGCTGGGGACGGCGCAGCCTGTTCCAGGTCGCGTCCTTCTCCGAGCGGGTGCCGAAACCGTCGACGTGCTGCACCATCGCCAGGCCGGGCTGCTTCTTGATGCGGGCGACGTCGGGCAGCATCGACGAGCGGAACTGGTGCAGGACGAACAGCTTCTCGGGCAGGTTGTGCCGCTTCACGAGGCCGGCGACGTAGTCGGACACCCGGTTGACCTCGCCGGAGCCGACCTTGCCGATGGTCCTGCCGGGAACCTTGCCCTGGGGCATGCGCCACTCCGGGTCCAGGGCCAGCCCGACGTGCGGCTGGACGAGGAAGCGTTCCAGCTGTCGCGCCTGGGGCAGGAAGTCACCCCGGCCCGGCTGCAGGTCGAGGATCACCAGGACCCTGTTGCGCCTGGCCTGGTCGACGTACTGCTGGATCCTGGCCATCGGGATCATCTGGCTGTAGTCGCCGTCCCTGCCCGGGCCGGCCTGGGCGACGCTGGCGATCAGCTCGTACGCCACCTGCACCTTGCGGCCGCCGGCGAACGGTTTCGCGGCGGCACGCAGCTTGGGGAGCATCTTGTCCGGGGTGCCCTCGCCGAGCACGCCCAGCGTGGCGGTGCCGGCCGTGCCGTAGTACGCGACCACGCGATACGTCGGGAAGATCCTGGTGCCGCCCAGCGGAAGCTCGGGCGTCGATCCCGGAGCGGCGCTCGCCGAAGGCGAGGGACCGGCCGGCGCGGGAGCGGACGCCGAGGGGGACGGCGAGGTGGGAGCCGCCTGCGGGGTGGGTGACTCGTCGGTGCCGCAGGCGGTGAGGGCCGCCACGGCCAGAACGGTGACAGCACGGCGCACCAGCACATCGACCTCCTTGTCCACGGGCTCGGGCCACCCTACTGCGGGGCACCGGCAAGCCCGTCCTGCGTACCCGGGACAAGGTAGGTACTCGGGCTCATCCGCGCAGGTCGGCGCCACGAAAGAGTGGCTGCCATGACCTCCGCCACGCACCTGGCCGCCCGGACGCCGGTCACCCGGGACCGCTACGTCGACCTGCTCAGGGTCGCCTCGCTGGGCACCGTGATCGCCGGTCACTGGCTCATGGCCGTACCGGACGGGGACCGGATCACCAACGTGCTCGCCGTCGTCCCGATCCTGCAGCCGCTCACCTGGCTCCTGCAGGTGATGCCCCTGTTCTTCCTGGTCGGCGGCTTCGCGCACGCGACCGCGTGGAACTCCATCCAGCGTCGCGGCGGCGGCTACGCGGACTTCGTCCGGTCGCGGACCGCCCGGCTGCTGCGTCCCGCCGCGGTGTTCCTCGGCGTCTGGCTGGTCATCGCCCTGGGAGCAGCGCTGGCGGGACAGGACCACGGCATCGTGCGGGTCGCGCTGCGTACGGTCGTACAGCCGTTGTGGTTCCTCGGTGTCTATCTGGGACTTGTGGCACTCGCACCGGTCATGCTGCGGCTGCACCGCGCTTTCGGCGTACGCGTGCCGGTCGCATTGTTCGCCACGGCCGCCGTCGTGGACGTGCTGCGATTCGATGGGTACGCCGGAATCGCCACGCTCAACCTGCTCCTGGTCTGGGCCGCGGTGCACCAGCTGGGCTACCTGTACGCCGACGGCACGCTGCAGCGGTACGGCCTGCCCCTCGCCGTGGGCGGCATGGCGGCGCTGCTGGTGCTGACGACTGCGGGCCCGTACCCGACGTCCATGGTGGGTGTCCCCGGCGAAGCGGTGTCCAACATGTCCCCTCCCACGCTGGCCCTGGCCGCCCACGCGGTGTGGCTGACCGGCCTGGCGATGCTGCTGCGCGGCCCGGCGACGCGCTGGCTGGCGCGCGCCCGCGTGTGGCGTACGGTCGTCGCCGCCAACGGCCTGGCCATGACCGCCTTCCTGTGGCACCTCAGCGCGGCGTTTCTCCTGCTCGCCGTCTTCCGGTCGGGTATCGGCGGCGCGCCCGGCACGACGTCCTGGTGGCTGACCCGGCCCGTGTGGCTGGCGGCGGCCGGCGCGGTCACGGCGGTCCTGGTGTCGGCTTTCCGACGGTTCGACACGCTCGGACCGACGGCGATCTCGCCCGGGGCACCGGCGACGACGGCCGCGTTGGGAACGGCGTTGTGCACGCTCGGGGTGCTGGGAGTGTCCGCAGTGGGGTACGGCGGCCTGCTGACCGGCAAGACCGCGACGTTGCTGGTGGTACCGGTCACCGCGCCGATCACGCTAGCGATGATCGCGTTGGGGGCGGTTCTGCTGCGTCGTGAAAACCGTCGGAGGGCGGCGGTAGCGTCGAACGCATGAGCAACCTGCAGGCGGATCCCGAGGTCGGCGGCCAGGTCACCGAGGTGCATGTCACGACGGAGGTGCTGGAAGGCGCGCCGGTCGCGCTCGGCGGCCCCCGCGGCATGGAAGTCGTGCGCACCCTGCCGAACAAGCATCGGCGCCTGGTGGGCGCGTGGTGCTTCCTGGACGCGTACGGGCCGCACGACCTGACCACGGCCGCCGGGATGCGCGTCGGGCCGCACCCGCACATCGGCCTGCAGACCGTGAGCTGGCTGGTCCGGGGCGAGATCCTGCACCGCGACAGCCTCGGCAACCGGCAGGAGATCCGGCCCGGCAGCCTCAACCTCATGACCGCGGGACGGGGCATCTCGCACTCGGAGGAGACGCCCGGGACCCATGGGCCGGTGCTGCAGGGCGTACAGCTGTGGGTGGCGCTGCCCGCCGCCGACCGCGACGTGGCGCCCTCCTTCGACCACCACGACGACCTGCCGGTCCTGACCGGCCCGGGCCTGACCGCGACGGTCCTGATGGGCGACCTCGCCGGCGCCACGTCGCCGGCCCGCTGCCACACCCCGCTGGTGGGCGCGGAGCTCACCCTCGCCGCCGGGGCGGACACCCGGCTGCCGCTACGACCCGACTTCGAGTACGCGCTGCTCACGCTCGACGGCGAGGCGGCCGTCGCGGGCACGCCGCTGAAGCCCGGCCCGTTGCTGTATCTCGGAGCGGGACGGTCGTCGCTGTCGCTGTCGGCCGGGCCGGAGAGCCGGGTCCTGCTGCTGGGCGGGGAGCCGTTCGAGGAGAAGCTCGTGATGTGGTGGAACTTCGTCGGCAGGGAGCACGACGAGATCGTGGCGGCGCGCGAGGCCTGGGAGAGCGGCGGGGACGGGCGGTTCGGAACGGTCCGCGGGTACGACGGGCCGCCGATCCCCGCGCCGCCGATGCCGATCACCCGGCTGGTGCCGCGGGGGCGGGTCCGGCCGGTCTCCTGAAGCCGGCCGCCGGGCGCTTGCCGCCCGCGACGCGTCATCCCGCTTGCTGCCCGGGGGCGTCGCGTCCTTGCCGTTTGTGGTGGGTGCGGGTCCCGCCCTGAGGTGGGCCGGAAGTTCCACTTCGGGTCGTCGCACCAAGATGGCTTGACGGTCGTGGCGGCGCGGCGGATGGTCGGAGGAGACACCTTTCCCCGGCAGGCCGGAGGAGACGATGAGCCTGCTCGACGTGGGCAAACTCGCCCTCATCACCGTGACACCGACACTGCTCGGCGCGGCCGTGGTCTACGGGCCGCGACTGTGTTCCGCGGTCGCCCGCGCCTGGCCCGACCGCAAAGCGTCAGAGCCGCGCCCGGCCGGCCCGCCGATCGAACAACTCGCGGCCGACCTGCGCCGCCTGCTCCGCCTCCACGAGGCCCTCACCTACTCGGCCCACATCGCGATGCGCGCCCACCGGCTGTGGGCCGTCGAGGCGGCGATCGGCGTCCGCGCGGTCGAGGCCGCGCAGGCCCTCGACGTGCCGCATCGCGACCCGGAGAAACCCGGCGACCTGACCCGGGCGGAGCTTGCGGCGTTGTTGCACGGGCTGGCGGACGCGGGTCTGATGTTGCCGTCCACGGTCGGTCACTTCACGAAGGACGGCCGCCTCTGAGGACAGCTGCCGTTGTGTCTCGCGCGGAGTGCGGAGGACGGGCCGCCGTTGAGGACGGGCCGCCGCTGAGGACAACCGCCGCTGAGGACAACCGCCGCTGAGGACGACCGCCGTTGAGGACGACCGCCGTTGGGGACGGCCGCCTCCGAGCGGGGCGGTTCCGCGTTGTGGCGCGACTGAGATCGACGAGACCGACATGGGCGCGGCCGACGCCGGCCCCCACTGACGCACGCGAGGGCTGGGGTGAAACGGCGGCGGGTGCACCCGCCGCCGTTTCCGGCCCCGGCGGCGGTCAACGGGGGCGGGTTGCGCCTGCCGGGGAGTTCAGGGTGGACAGGGTCCAGGCGTCCAGCCGGCGCAGGGCCGTGCGGACGGTGGCGCGTACGGCGCCGAGGTCGAGGCGCGGCATGATCCGCTCCTTCCGATCCGTGTCGTGTATCCGTCACTTTCCGGGGCTCGATGTCCCCGGGAGGCCGGTACGGACGACCGGCGCAGGGCCGGTACGCGCGTCCGGCATCCGGGCCGGCACAGCGCCGGGCCGGCCCTTCGCCCTCCACGGTGCCACCTTCGCGGCCATGATCCGTACGCGGCCGGGGTGTCCCTCGACACGGTCACCGCGGGTAGCCGGCGACCGGACGTGGAATTCCTCAGTGGGTCATTAAGAATGGCTTAACTTCTGCGGTCGGCTACTCACCGGAAACATTCCGGGCCGTTCCTGGAATGGTCCAGCCCTCCGGCGGCCGTGGTGACTCTGCGTCAAATGCAGTGGACCTTGCGTACGTCACAGCACGGGAAATGAACCGCTCGGCGGCCGCGCCCGTACTGTGTGTCGACGGTGAACTCCCGGCGGGCCGCGGCGCCGGGCCGGCGGGCGGGCGCGAGGGGCGCCGGCCGTCGGGTGAAGCGCCTCCGCGGGCGGTAGCGCCGTACGCAAAACCGTGGTTAACCTTCCAACTCGACCGCGCGGAAGGTGCCAGGGGGCGCCCGGCGCGCGGACGCGTCGGCGAGGACGGGGGGACGGATGCGGCAACGGGCCGGCTCGGCGTACCCCGGGCCGTGGCGCGCCGGGGCGGGCCGATGAGCTACGAGGACGACGAGTACTGGGACTCCGAGTACGACGACGAGCGCCCCGTGCCGTACGCGGACACGACCGCTACGGCGCGTGATCCGTACGCGGATGCCGCCGTTCTCTCCCGCTGGGGTCCCGACACGCGGAAACCCCCGGAACCGCGCCGCGCCGCACCCCGGACGCAATACATCGAAGAAGATGACTTCGACGATTCGCCGGCCCATTCCCGTACGCCAGAACCGCCCGCCGCTGCGGCCGTCGACGAGCTGGCGGAACGCAGGCAGCGACGGCAGGCCGGTATTCAGCGTTCGCCCAACCGCGACAAGCAGATCAAGTCCGCGTTCGACGGCGAACGCCCGAGCTGGCTGGACGACCCGGACTTCGAGGAGGCGGACCTCGACGCCGCCCCCGTCTCGCCCGGCATGGACGGCTGGTCGATCCGCAGCCTCGACTTCGACGAGCTCGAGTACGACGACCGCGAATTCGACGCCTCCGACTGGGAGGCACAGCGCCGCTACGTCTCGGCCCAGCGCGCCCGCCGCATCGAGACGTCGTCGTTCTGGGACGAGGAGCAGCAGGACGAACCGGCCCGCCCCCGCCGCGGCCGCCGCAAGGCCACGCAGCCCGAGGCGCCCGTCACCGGCCGCGCCCGCGTCACCCCGCCGGAACCCGCCGAGGACGACCAGACCGAACCCCCGCGCGACGCTCGCCGCCCGCGGTCGCGCAGGCCCGAGGACATCCCGTACGCGGAAAAGCGCCCGCGCCGCCGCGACGGCTCCCGAGACGAGCACCCGCCGGCCGATCCGCCGCCCGCTCCCGGGCGTGGTACCGGCAGGCCGGCGCCTCCCCGCCGCGACGTTTCGCAGCCGGCCGCCTTCCGCCGCGAGGTGGAGCAGCCGGCCGCGTTCGGGCGCGACGTTTCGCAGCCCGCAGCCTTCCAGCACGAGGTTTCGCAACCCGCAGCTTTTCAGCACGAGGTGGAACAGCCAGCGTTCCCGCGTGAGGTCGAGCAGCCGGCCGCGTTCCGGCGGGACTTCGAGGAGCCGGGTGGGCGCCCTGCTGGTCCGCGTACCGAAGTCTGGTCGGACCTTCCCGACGAGCACGCGCCGTACCGTCCGGCCACTGAGACGCAGCCGGGCGACCGCACCGCGGAGCCCGAGGGCGACGGACCGCGCGTCCTGAGCCGGGCCACTCCCCCGGCGGCGCCGCGGATCATCAGCAAGGCGACCCCGCCCGCGGCTCCCAAGGTCATCAAGAAGGCGGACCCGCCGGCGCAGCCCCGCGTGGTCAACGCGCCGCCGCAGACCGCCCAGCCCCGCGTCGTCACCCCGGCCCAGCCCGCGGCGCCCGACCGGCCGGCCGCGGCACACGACCGCCCGGCTGCGGCGCCCGACCGGCCGGCTGCGGCGCACGACGACCAGGCCCGGCCGCCCCGCCCCGGCCGCGTCGGGTACATCACGTCCGAGGGCCCGATCATCCCGCCGGCTCACGGAGCCCGGGGTACGGCCGGAGTGCAGCCCGTCGTCCCGGAGCACGGCCCGGCCGGCGGCGAGACCTGGCCGCTCAGCCCAGCGGCGTTCACCAGGGGCGCGGACCAGCCCGTCAACCCCGCGGCGTTCGACCGAGGCCCGGGCCAGCCCGTCAACCCCGCGGCGTTCGACCGAGGCCCGGGCCAGCCCGTCAACCCCGCGGCGTTCGATCGTGGAGGCGAAGCGCCGGTCAGCCCGGCGCGGTTCGACGGGGGTGTCGGGCAGCCGGGGCCCGCCGTGCCTGCCGCCTATGCCGCGCCACCGACCGTGCCGGGCCAGCCGGGTACGGCTTGGGATGGCGACCGTTCCGGAGCTGGGCGTCCTACCGGCCCCGCCGCCTATGTGCCGCAGCCTGCCATGCCGGCCGCTGATGCTCCGCCCGTCATGCCGGCCGTTGCGCCGCCGGTCTCGCCAGCCGCCGGGCAGGGACCGGTCACACCGCCCGCCGCAGCTCCGCCCGCCGCCGCGTCGGCACCGGTCACGCCGGCCGCGGGACCGCCGGCGGTCTCTCCGGCCGCCGCGCCTCCGCGGGTCTCCCCGGTCGCCGGGCCGCCGCCGGTCATGCCGGCCTCCGCGCCGCCGGTCATGCCTGCTGCCGCGCCGCAGCCGGTGATGCCCTCGGCTCCTCCGCCCATCCGCCGTCCCGCGGCCGCCGCTCCCCCGCAGAGCCCGGTCGCGGACCGGCCCACGTTCACGCCGCCGCAGGGGTCGCCGGCGTTCAGCCCGTGGGCCGACCAGCAGCCGAGTGGCCCGCAGCCCGAGTACGAGGCGCCGGCCGCTTCAGCCGGAACGCCTTCGCAGCACGGATATGCCGCACCGCCCGCCGCAGCCGGAACGCCTTCGCAGCACGGATATGCCGCACCGCCCGCCGCGGCCGGGACAGCACCGCAGCACGGATATGCCGGGCCGGGCGCACAGCCGGGGCCGCCGGTCGGTGCGCACGGACGGTCGGCGGTCGAGGACGCCACGACGGCGGAGCGACCGATCGTGGGCGGTCCGCGTACGGCGATGATCCTGTCGACCGGCGAGCCGACTCCCGTCCCGCCCCCGCCGCGGCCGCCGTCGCGCATCGCCCCGGTCGGCGGTGCTCCCGGGCACGAGCACCCGGTCAGCGGGATGCCCGCCCACGCACGCCCGACCAGCGGCGCACCCGGCCACCAGCAGCCGGTCAGCGGGATGCCCGGACAGCAGCCGGTCAGCGGGATGCCCGCCCACGCGCGCCCGGCCAGCGGCGTGCCCGGACAGGAGCAGCCGGTCAGCGGGATGCCGGCGCAGGCGCGGCCGACCAGCGACGTACCGGCGCAGGAGCGGGCGCCCGGTCAGCACCGGCCCGTCAGCGGGACACCGGCCGTGGGTTCGGCGCCGCAGGCCGGCATGCCCGCGGTGGCGATGGGGCGGGCGGCCATCGACCCGCGCCTCGTCGGTACGCCGACCGACGAGATGCCGGCCGTCCGTCCGACCGGCCAGGCCCGGCAGGCGGAAGCGGCCCGGCAGGCGGAAGCCGCGCGCCAGGCCGAGGAGGCACGCAGAGCCGAACAAGCACGCCAGGCCGAAGAGGCGCGGCGAGCTGAAGAAGCACGCCGAGCTGCGGAAGCCCGCCAGGCACAAGAGGCACGTCGCGCAGAGGAGGCACGCCAAGCCGAGGAAGCGCGCCGCGTCGAGGAGGCCAGGCGGGCGCAGGCCACGCGCGAAGCCGAGGAAGCACGGCAGGCCGCGCAGCAGGCGGAAGCAGCCCGCCAGGCCGAAGCAGCCCGCCAGACCGAAGCGGCACGGCAGGCAGACGCAGCCCGGCAGGCAGACGCAGCGCGGCAGGCGGAAGGGGCCCGCCGGGCGCAGGAAGCGCGCCAAGCGGAAGAAGCCCGCCGCACTGAGGAAGCGCGCAGGGCCGAGGAAGCGCGGCAGGCCGAAGCGGCCCGGCAGGTGGAGGCGACCCGGGCGCTGCAGCGGGGCGGACCGGCGTCGGTTGCGCACCCCGTTTCGGTTGCTCCGCCCGCTACCCGGCCAGGTCCGAACCCGGCCGCGAACGCAGCGCCGATCGCTCGGCTGGCGACGTCCGGGCCGGACGGTCCGCGGAAGTATGCCGACTCCGATCTGGGGCCGACGTGGTTCGGGGCCCCGGCCAAGGCTCGCGATGAGCAGCCGGTACCGGCGGGCGAACAGGAGGCGGCGGGAGCGGCGGCCCCAGCCGGGGCGCAAGCCGGACCGGCGGCGACAACGCCGGCAGCGGCAGGCGGACCGGCCGGGACGCCGCCGACCGCGGCAGGTGCGCCGACTGGGACGGCGGCAGCGGAGACCGCGGCAGGTGCGCAGACTCAGACGGCGGCAGCCGAGACCGCGGCAGGTGCGCTGACTCAGACGGCGGCAGCGGAGAAGCCGACAGCGGGGACGCAAGCACCGGAAAGACCGACAACACCGCCAGGACCAGCAGCGGAGGCGGCGCCGGTAGAGCAGGCAGGACCGAGAGCCCCGGCAGAGCAGGCAACACCGGATGGGCAGGCAGCGCCGGAAGGCCTAGCAGCGGAGAAGCCGGCCGCACCCGCGGCAGAGCTCGAGACGGACGAATCGGTCGTCCGCCATCGCGAGGTCACGCCGGCGAAGGAAGCGGACCGGGGTGAGGCCGGTAACGGCGTCTCCATCGACCTGGATCTGACCGGGTTGATGAGCGGGCTCATCGGCGCCGCCACCGCCATCGCGCTGCAACCGGGCAAGGCCGCCGAGAACGCGGCTGCCGAGGCCGTACCGGCCCCGGAGGCCGACACGGACAAACGGCCGGCGGACACCCCGCAGCGCCCGAAGCCGGCCTCCAGCCGTGCTCCCGGCGTACCGAAGAAAGCGGAGAAACCGGAGCGCAAGCCGCTCGGACCGGAGGATCTCGCCGCGATCCGGTGGCGCCTGGATGGTGCGACCCTCAAGGAGGTCGTCGACGATCGGGACGCCCTGCGGGAGCTGGGTGAGCGGCTGGACGAGCCGCTGGCCGAGGAGCGGGACAACGTCGCCCGGGCCGGGCTGCTCAGTTTGCGGGCCGAGGTGTACCGGTTGCTGGACGAGCTGGGGATGGCGGCCGCTGCGAGCCGGTTGGCGCTCGCCCATGCCGAGTCCGCCGGGGATGTGCAGGCGATCGTGATCGCTCAGGCCGAGCTGGCGCACGTGCTGCGGTTGCGGGGCGATCATCAGGAGGCGGACCGGCTGTTCGAGCAGGCTGCCAGCGCGGATGTGCCCGACATGTTGCGCAGCGTCGTCCATGAGAATGCCGGGCGGAGCGCTTTCGATCAGGGGCGGCACATGGAGGCGCTCGATCATTTTGCCCGGGCCGTACGGCTGGGGTTGCCCGACGATCAGGAGCTCGTGCAGCGGATCGACGTCGCGCTCGAGGCGGTCTACATCCACGTGCTGCGGGACGGGTGGGGACCCTATCCCCGGCTGCGCCGCGAGATACTGGGGCTCGTCAGCTCGGCGGGGTGACCGGGGCGTACGCGGTCGACGTTGTGCCGGTCCGGTGCGGTGGCCGTACGGCCGCGGCCCGAGGTCTTGGCCTGGTAGAGGGCGGCGTCGGAGGCGGTGACCAGCTCGTCGACCGTGGCCGCGTCGCCGGGCAGGACGGCCACGCCGATGCTCAGCCGCGGCGGGCCGCCCGGGTGGTCCGTGGCGGCCGAGACCATCTCGCGGACCGTCTCCGCCACGCCGATCGCGGACGGGCGGTCCGTACGCAGCAGCATCACGAACTCGTCGCCGCCCAGGCGGGCCGCCACCCCGGTCTCCCCCACGGCGTGGCGCAGGGCGGCGGCGACGGTCTGCAGGGCGCGGTCACCCTCGGTGTGGCCGTACGTGTCGTTGATGGCCTTGAAGTGGTCCAGGTCGACCGTGACCAGCGCCAGGCTGCCGCCGGTGTCCGCCGCCCAGGTGCCGGCGTGGGCGAGGGACTCGGCGAAGAAGCGCCGGTTGGCCAGGCCGGTGAGCGCGTCGGCGTTGGCCTGTTCCTGCAACACCGCGCGGAGCCGGTCGGCGCGGGCGCGGAGGCTCGACACGACGATCGCCGTCATGGTCATCGCCAGGAGCATCGCGAACCAGTCGGCGAGGCCGCGGCTGACGCCGAGCAGGGTGAAGACCACCGCCGCGTGGCCGCCGAACACGAGGGCGAGGTTGAGGTGGATGAGGCGGCGGCCGAGGAAGTTCACCGCATACAGCACGGGCCACAGGTAGAACAGCTGGGAGCCGGTGCTGGCGTCGGCGGTGCCGAGGTTCAGCGCGGAGATCAGGCCGGTGGCGAGCACAGGCGCGGCGAACCAGAACGCGCGGGGCAGGGTCTCGGGGCTGCGCCAGCAGGTGATCCCGGTGACCGCCATGCCGATGGCGACCACGGTCACCGCGGCCGCGACGAACCGGGTGAGGTTCGGCGTCAGCAGGCCGGTGATCAGCGTGTAAGGGGCCGCGGCCAGGGTGAGGTACGCGACCGCGCGGGAGGCTCCGTGCAGGTCGCGCAGCTCGTATCCGGGGCGGTCCTCCCTGAGCAACACACCCCCAGATCGGCGCCCCGGCTCCGGACGTGAGCATTTGCCACCCCGGGCGACAAGATCACTCGGTGCGCAGGGCGACGACCGGGTCGAGGCGTCCGGCGCGCTGGGCGGGCACGACGCCGAAGAGGATGCCGACCGCCGCGGACACGCCGAACGCCAGGGTGAGCGACCACCAGGTCACGGCCGCGGGTACGGGCGTGAGCCGGTCCGCGAGCAGCGCGGTGCCGATCCCCAGCGCCATGCCGAGCACCCCGCCGATCGTGGTGAGCAGAACGGCCTCGAGCAGGAACTGCAGGCCGATGTCGCGGGGGCGGGCACCGACGGCCTTGCGCAGGCCGATCTCCCGGGTGCGTTCGCGTACGGACACCAGCATGATGTTGGAGACGCCGACGCCGCCGACGAGCAGGCTGATGCCGGCGATGGCGGCCAGCACGCCGGTGAGCACGCCGAGGATGTCGCCGAGCACGCCGAGGATCTGCTGCTGGGTGACCGCGCTGAAGTCGGTGTCGGGATGCCGTTCACCGAGCGCGGCCACGACGTCGGCGCCGAGCTTGTCGATGCGGTCGCGGTCGGGGGCGCGGATCGCGAGGGCGTCGATGCGGTCGGTGCCGAGCAGCCGCTGGGCGGCGGTGACCGGTACGTGCACCTCGTTGTCGCGGTCGACGCCGAGGCTCTGCCCGAGCGGCTCGAACGTGCCGATGACCCGGAACCGGACGCCGCCGATGGTGAGCTGCCGCCCGATCGGGTCGCGATCGCCGAACAGCGAGGTGGCGACCCCGGCCCCGAGCACGGCGACGCGCCGGGCGGTGTTGACGTCGGAGCGGGTCAGGTACGCGCCGCGGTCGAGGCGGCGGACGAACACCGTGGGCGTGGTCTCGAGGACGCCCTGCATGCTGGTGAAGGTCTGCCGGCTGCCGGCGCGCACGTTCTCGCCGGAGGCGACGGTGACCGCGACGCGGTTGCGGTCGCCGACGATCCGGCCCACCGCGTCGGCGTCGTCGAGCGACAGATTCGACACCGAGGGGGCGGCACCCGCCTCGAGGCGGCCCGGCACGACGATGAGCAGGTTCGAGCCGAGGCCCTCCACCTGCTGCTCGATCTGCTGCTTGGTGCCGGTGCCGATGGCGACGAGCGCGACGACGGCGGCGACGCCGATGACGACGCCGAGCATGGTGAGCACGCTGCGCAGCCGGTTGGCCCGCAACGCGTCGAGGGCGACGCGCCAGGCCTCCGCGAGCCTCACGAGCCACCGCCGGACAGGGCCGGGACCGCGCCGGGCGGGTCGGCGGAGACGATCAGGCCGTCGCGCATGACGATGCGGCGGCGGGCGCGGCCCGCCACCTCGGCGTCGTGGGTGACCAGCACCACCGCCACCCCCTCGGCGTTGAGCGACTCCAGCAGGTCCAGCACCGACTGGCCGGTGACCGAGTCGAGGTTGCCGGTCGGCTCGTCGGCCAGCAGCACGGACGGGCCGGTCACCAGGGCACGGGCGATCGCGACGCGCTGCTGCTCACCACCGGACATCTGGTTGGGCCGGTGGTCGATCCGGTGCCCGAGGCCGACGCGTTCGAGCAGCTCGGCGGCGCGGGCCCGGCGTTCCCGGCGGCCGACGCCCCGGTACACCAGGGGCAGCGCCACGTTGTCGCGGGCGGTGGTGCGGGCCAGCAGGTGGAACGACTGGAAGACGAAGCCGATGACCTCGTTGCGGAGCTTCGCCATCTCCGGCGGTGAGAGGGTGGCCACGTCGCGGCCGCCGATGACGAGCGTGCCGCCGGTGGGCCGGTCGAGGCCGCCGAGCAGGTGCATCAGCGTGGACTTACCGGAGCCGGACGTGCCGACGATGGCCACGTAGTCGCCCTGATCGACGGTCAGCGACACCCCGCGCAGGGCCGGCACGGAGACGCCGTCGAGGTCGTACGTGCGGCTCACGTCGGTGGCGACGATCGCGGGCGTGCTCACGGCAGGTCTTGCCCGGCGCTGACCTGGTCCGCGCCGGCGACGACGACCCGGTCCCCCGCGGTCAGGCCGGAGACCACCTGGACGGCGTCCTCGCCCTGCACGCCGAGCGTGACCGCGACCCGCTGGGCCTTGCCGTTCCGGACCGCCCACACGGTGTCGCGCCCGTCACTGGTGACGACCGCTCCGGCGGGCACGGTCACGGCGTCGACGGCCTGGCGTACGCGCAGCCGGACGATCGCGCTCATGCCGGGCCGCGGCGTGGGGGCGGCGCTGCCGTCGGCGTACGTGCCCTTGCCGAGCGAGAGGCGTACGCGGTACGAGACGCCGCCGCGCGCCGAGGTGGTGGGCAGCAGATCGGCGGCGCGCACCTTCGCCGGGTACGTGGCCCCGGTGGCGGCGTCGAGCTCGACGGTCCCCGTGCCGCCGGGCTTGACCAGCAGCACGTCCGTCTCGTCGACCTCGGCCGTGACCCCGAGCGCGCCGGTGTCGACCACCGTGAGGATCGGGGTGCCGGCGCTGACCGCTGCGCCCACGGGTACGGCCGCGTCGACGCCGGGCAGCGGTCCCTGGGCGGGGGCGGCGAGCGCGGACGGGTCGGCGTTGTCGATGAGGTCGGTGAGCGAGGGTGCGCTCGCGGACGCGGTGCCGCCGAGCTGGACGACTCCGGACACCGGGGCGCGTAGAGTCAGCGCGTCCACGCCCGCCGCGGCCAGGTCGTACGCCTGCTGCGCCTGGACCCGCTGGGCCGCGGTGAGCGCGTTGACCGCCTGGCTCACCCCGGCGACGCCGCGCTGCAGCGAGTCGACGGCTGCCGCGGCGGCCGAGGAGACGGCGTCGTACTGCTTCTGGGCCGCGGTGACCTGGGCGAGCAGGGCCTTGCGGAGGGTCTCGTCGGTGATCTTGCCGGCGGTCTCCCGCGCGGTGGTGAAGGCCTCGGTGGCGTCCGCGTCGGTGCGGTGGCGTACGGCGGTGAACCCGGCCGTGCCGCCGCCCGTGGGGACACTCCCGCCGGAGGTGGCGTCGAGCGCCTCGGTGGCCGCGTCGAGCCGCTGCTCGGCCGCCGGTGAGTCGACGACGGCCACGACCTGGCCCTTGCGGACCCGGTCGCCGCTCTCCACGCGCAACGCGGCGAGGGTGCCGTCGGCGGGCGAGCCGACCGTGGCGGCCGCGCGGGCGGTGACCGCGCCGGAGGCCTCGACGATCTCGGCGACGGTGCCGCGACCGGCGGAGCCGACGGTGACGCCGGAGGGTTCGTCGCTGCAGGACGCCGCGGTCAGCGGGGGCAGCAGAACGCACGCGAGCAGCAGGACCGTGGCACGCCGGGGGGATCGGGACACGCACGCCACTCTATGCCGGGCGGGCCGCGCGACGGCCGGGCCGGACGGCCGGGACCGGCGGCACCGGACGGCCCCGGCGGACCCGGCCGGGCGGCCGGTGCGGGCGACCCGAACGGCCGCCTGATCGATATCGGTCGTACGGAGCTGATACCCGTTTCGTGTCGGCTATCCGCGCCGGGGCTGGCGGACGCCCGACCGCGCGCACCACCCTGGCGTGCCAGCCTGGACGGAGCCGGAGCCCTCCGGCCGTCGCCGATGACTATCGGCCGTCGGTGTTGAACCGTGAGGCACCTCGCGCCCGTAGTGACCAGCACCGTGCCCGCCACCGTCCGAGGAACGTGACCCATGTCGCTGCATGTTCTGCCCAGCACGGCCGCCATGCTGCGCGCCGACGAACTGACGGTCGTGCACCACGACGACACAGTCAGCCGCTTCACGGACGTCTCGTACTCGCTGAGCCGCGCGGGCCTGCGGGTGCTGACCGCGGACGGCGACGAGAAGGCCTTCCCCGGCCACGACGTGCTGACCACCCACGTCCGCCTCGCCCACGGCGACCTGGCCGCCTGACACAACGACGGCCCGCCGGAGCGGGCCGTCGTTCGTCCGAGCCGGTGGGTCAGGTGCCCGGGCGGCGCCCGATGACCTTGACCCGCATGCCGATCTTGCCGATGCCGTAGTACGCCTTCGCGTCGGAGCCGAGCAGGTTCACGCAGCCGTGCGAGCCGCGCCACGCGTCGTGCAGGTACGTGGTGGTCTGGTGGAAACCGATCCCGCCGACGAAGCGCTGCCAGTACGGCATCCACACCTCGTACGGGTTCGACCACTCCTTGCGCGTCCGCTTGTTGATCTTGTAGCTGCCGGTCGGCGTCCGGTAGCCCTTCATGCCGCTGCGGATCACCGTCGGCTTCCGGTACACCCGGCCGCTGCGCATGACCCACGTGGTCTGGTGCGTGAGGTCCACGCAGAATGTGGTGCCGGTGCGCCGCGCGTGGCACGCCGACGTCTTCGTGGCGGCCAGGCGCTTGGCGACCCCGTACGTCGTGGGGCCCGCGAGCCCGGCGGCCGGCTTGATGCCGTACCGGCTCTGGAACTTCTTGATGGCCTTGCAGTCGGCGGCCGACTGCCTGCCGTCGACCGTGACGGCGCCGAAGCCCCCGAGTTTCTTGAGGTAGCCCTCGACCTGCTTCTGATACCTGCCCGTCGAGCACGAGGCCGCGGCGGCCTTCGTGACGACGACGGCTGCGACCGGCGTCGCGCCGACGGCCCGGGGTACGGCGCCCGCCGTACCCGGGGTCAGCGCGAAGGCGCCGAGGCTGCCGCCGACCGCCGTCGCCACGACGGCGGCGGCGAGGCGCGCGGAGACCCGCTGCACTCCCAAATCGTCCTCCCCAGGAGATGGTGTGACGCACATCGAAGCACACCGGTGCTCCGGGGAGGGTCGGCCGCACGACCCTGGCACGGAACCGGTACGTCGGACCCGGCCGTGCGAGGCTCGTGCGGGCGGTCACTGCGGGGTGGCGAAGTCCTGCACCCAGTACGGCGTCCGGTCGGCGGAGAACGCCAGGCCCACCCCCACCTGGTGCAGCCGGCAGTCGAGGATGTTCTCGCGGTGCTCGGGGCTGTTCATCCAGCCGTCGACGACCTCGTACACGCTGTCCTGACCGCGCGCGATGTTCTCGCCGAAGCGCGACCACTCGTAGCCCGCGGCGGCCACCCGCTCGCCGGCCCGGTCGCCGTTGGGGTCCTCGTGCGCGAAGTAGCCGCGGCGGGCCATGTCGGCCGCGTGCCGGTTGGCGGCGACGATCAGCCGGCGGTCGACCGTGACGTCGTCGCAGCCGGCCCGCCGGCGCTCCCGGTTGACCAGGTCACGGGCCTGCCGCTGCACGTCGCCGTCCGGGTCGGAGGACATCGCCTGGCTCGCCGTGACGTCGCGGTGCGCGCCGGAGACGGAGTCGGGCTGCTTGGCCGGGGTCCGCGTCGGCGACGCGGCGGGCGCGGGGTCGTCCGCGGCCGGGCGCGCCGGCGTCGGGCCGCCGGCCGCCGGCTTGGGGTCCTCGGCCGCCGGCTTCGGGTCGTCGGCCGCCGGCCCGGCGGTCACCGGACCCCCGGGCCGTGCGGGCGCCGGGCCGGTGGCGGGCTCACCCTGGTCATCTGGCTCCGCCGGATCGGGTACGGCCACAGCACCGCTGGGCAGGTCCGGGACGGCGGGACCGTCCGGCACGGCGATCGACGGCACCCCGGGCAGCTCCGGAGTCGTCTCGGCACCGGCGCTCGTGGCGACCATGATGCCGCCGGCCAGCACCGCCGACACCGCCACGGCGACCACAACAGCAGGCTTGCGCATGGGTGTCCCCCGCTCCACGGCGCCGCGCCCGGTGCACGCCGCCCTCGGGGGGTACCAACGCCGGCGTGGCCCGGGCGGTGACACGCGGCGGGTCCGGTACCGGCCGGGCGTATCCTCCCGGAAAGGACTGGGTGACCTGCGGTTTCACCGCCCCGGAGGCGGCGCGGGCGATCGCACAATCGCACGGACAAATGCGACACTTCATTCGTCCGGGGTAATCCGCGCGGGCGTACTTGCCGTCCACGCGGACGGTCCCCGCGCCCCACGGCCGTGGCTACCGTGTCGCGGTGCGCAACCGCTACCTGGATCTCCTCCGGGCCGCCGCCATCGTCCGGGTCGTCATCTACCACCTCTTCGGCTGGCCGTGGCTGTCGATCCTGCTGCCCGCCATGGGCATCATGTTCGCGCTGGCCGGATCGCTGACCGCGGCGTCGCTCGACCGCCGTTCCGCGGGCAGCGTCATCACCTCCCGGCTCCGCCGGCTCCTGCCGCCGCTGTGGCTGCTCGGCGCGATCGCCGTCCCGGCCATGCTGTACGCCGGGTGGGCGCAGCAGGACGGCGGTGACGACCCGTGGAGCTGGAAGCTGGGACTGTGGCTGCTGCCCGTCGGCGACCCACCGGGCAGCCACGCGGGCATCGACGCGTGGGAGCCGCTGTGGTACATCCGGGCGTACCTGTGGTTCGTCCTGCTGTCACCGGCGCTGTACCTGGCGTACAAGAAGGTGGGCTGGGCCGCCGTGATCGCGCCGGTGGCCCTGCTGGCGGCGCTCGACAAGACCGGTTTCTCGCTCCCCTTCGGCCGGGCCGACTCGGCGATGTGGGACTTCGCCACGTACGGCGCCTGCTGGATCGCGGGCTTCGCGCACCACGACGGCCGCCTGCACCGTCTGCGCCCGGGCCTGGTGGGCCTGGCGGCCGTCGTGCTCGGCGGCGCGGCCCTGTACTGGCTGCACGGGCACGCCGGTGACGAGGGCTGGGACCTCAACGACGTCCCGGAGGCGCAGGCACTGTGGTCGCTGGCGTTCGTGCTCGTGGCGCTGCATTGGCGGCCGGACATGACCTGGCTGGCGTACCTGCGGCCGGTCGACCGGGCGGTGAACCTGCTGAACTCCCGCGCTGTCACCGTCTACCTGTGGCACAACATCGCGATCGCGGCGATCTGGCCGGTGCTGACCTTCCTCGCCCTGGACGACCTCGGATCGATGGAGGGGCCGGTCACGCTCGGGGCGACGTTCGCGCTGACCGCGGTCGCGGTGCTGGCGTTCGGCTGGGTGGAGGACCTGGCCGCACGCCGCCGGCCGCGGCTCTGGCCCGCCACCGCCTCGCCAGGCATGCCCGCGAGTGCCGCATTGCCCGAGGCTTCCGCATCGCCAGAGGCTTCTGCGCTGCCCGACGCTTCCGGCCCGCAGCAGGGCTTCGCGTCACAGCAGGGCTTCGCGCCGCAGCAGAGGCCGTTGCGCGCTGAGATGGGGCCGCTTCCGCCGCCCGTACCGCCGCCGCCCATCCCGCCGCCCCCGGTCCCGCCGGCCCGCAGGGCGCCGGCACCGCAGGAGGAGCCGGCCGCGATCTCCTGGTTCGCCGGCGATCCCGACCCGCGCTGAGCCACCGCGGCCCGGCCTCGGCCCGCGCCGGGCCGCGGCCCGGTGGGTCACGCCGCGCCCGGTGGGGACCTTCTCTCCGGGCCGCGGCGAGACTGGAGTGAAAGGTTCTCGCCAACGGGCCCTAAATCGCCGCTAACCTGAGCGAATGGGGCAGGTCGGGCAGGCGGCGGCGGGCACGGCCGCCGGGGAGCCGTCGCTGGTGTTCCGGGCCGGCCCGCTGCTCGGTGCGCTGCGGCTGAGCGAGGTCGTCGAGACGATGCGCCCGCTGCCGGTCCACCATCTGGCCGGTACGCCGCCGTTCATCTCCGGCATCTGCGTCATGCGGGGCCTGCCGACGCTCGTGGTCGACGTCACCCGCCTGCTCAGCGGCGGTGAGACGGCCGCGGAGCGCTACGTCGCCGTACGGACCGGGCGCGGAACCGTCGCCCTCGCCACCGGCGCCGTTCTCGGGATCCACACGCTGGCCGCCGACGGCGAAGGCCGGCACGCGGGGCTGCTCGGCGAGGCACCCGCCCGCCTCATCGCCGCCGTCGGCACGGTCGACGCCCAGCCGGTCCTGCTGCTGCAGAGCCTGCACCTGGTCCCGGACGACGCGTGGGCGGCCGCGGCGGCGACCGCGGCGGCGTCATGATCACGACGGCGGGCGTGGCGAGGTTCCGCGCGGTCCTGGCCGACACCCTGGGGTGGGCCTTCGACGACAAGGACGCCGGCCAGCTCGCCCAGGTGCTGCTGCGGCGCGCCGACGCGACGGGCCTCGAGCGCGGCGAGTACCTCGCGCGGCTCGCCGCCGGGGACTGGGAGCCGGAACTCGGCACGCTCGCCGAGGAGCTCACGATCAACGAGACGTACTTCTTCCGGCACGGCGAGCAGTTCCGGGTGCTCGCCGACGTGGCGCTGCCGGAACGGGTCCGGGCGCGCAGCGCCCAACGGGTCCTGCGCCTGCTCTCGGTCGGGTGCTCGTCCGGCGAGGAGGCTTACACGCTGGCGATCGTCGCGCGGCAGGTGCAGCCGGATCCGGACTGGATCGTGTCGGTGCTCGGCGTCGACGCCAGCCTGGCGGTCCTGCGGCGGGCGCAGACGGCCCGCTACTCGGCGTGGTCGCTACGGGAGACGCCCGACGCCGTACGCGAACGGTGGTTCCACCCCCACGACGGCCAGTACGAGGTCGACGCCCGCATCCGGGCGGCCGTACGGTTCCTCCGGCACAACGTGGCCGGCGACGACGAGGACCTCTGGCGCCCGGGGCAGTACGACGTCGTCTTCTGCCGCAACCTGCTGATGTACCTGACGCCGGAGGCACGCGACACGCTGATCCGGCGCATGACCGGTGCGCTGAGCCCGGGCGGCTACCTGTTCCTCGGGCACACCGACTCGCTGGGCAGCGACCCGGACGGGCTCGAGCCGCAGCAGAGCCGGCACACGTTCTTCTACCGGCGCCAGTCGGGACACCCCGCCCCGGCCACGCCGCCGCGGATCGCCCCGCCCCGGCCCGCGCCCGCCGCCGCCCAGCCGGCTCCGCGCCGGCACGTGGACGGCCCGTACGAGCGGGCGATGCGGCTGTTGCGCGAGGAGCGGTTCGCCGAAGCGCTGACCGTCGTGGAGGCGGGACCGGCCGGCCGGGTCGTACCGCGGGAGCTGCTCCTGCACAGCGTGCTGCTCGCGCAGTCCGGGCGGCTGGAGGACGCGGAGATCGTCTGCCGGCGGCTGCTCGACGTCGACGGCCTGTACGCCGACGCCCACCACCAGCTCGCGGTCTGCCTGGAAGGCGGCGCCGCGGTCGACGTGGCGGTCGGCCACTACCGGCTCGCCGCCCACCTGGACCCCGACTTCGCGATGCCCCGGCTGCGGCTCGGGCTGCTCGCCCGCCGCCGGGGTGAGCGCGAGCGGGCCGCCGACGAGCTGGGCCGGGCGCAGGTGCTGCTCAAGTACGAGCGGGAGGACCGCATCGCGATGTTCGGCGGCGGGTTCGGCCGGGTCGCGCTGACCGCGCTGTGCCGTGCCGAGGGGGCGCCCCGATGAGCCCCGGCCGCCTGCCCGAGCTGCGGGACGCGTTCGACCGCTCGTTCAGCGAGCCCGTACGCCGCCGCAACGCCGACTTCGTGGAGCTGCTGGCCGTCCGCGCGGGCGGGCGCCCGTACGCGTTACGCCTCGCGCAGGCCTCCGGTCTGCACCCGGACCGGGCCGTCACGCCGCTGCCCGGACCCCAGCCGGCCCTGCTCGGGATCGCGGGTTTCGGCGGCGCGATCGTGCCCGTCTACGACCTCGCCGCCCTGCTGGGGCATCCGGTGCCGGAGCGGCCGCGCTGGCTCGTGCCGTGCGCGGGCGCGCCGCCGCTCGCGCTGGCCTTCCACGAGCTCGACGGCCACCTGCGGGTGCCGGCCGACGCGGTCGTGGACGAGCCCGGCGGCAACCCGGGCGAGAAGGTGCTGCGCGGGATGGTGCCGCTGCCCGGCGGCACCCGGCCCATCGTCGACCTGCCCGCGGCCCGGGCGCTGGTGCACCAGCTGACCGGCCGCCTCCAGTACGCCCACGAGGAGCAGTGATGGCCCGACGGACCTTCGGCTACAAACTCACGCTCAGCTTCGGTGTGATCCTGGCACTGGCGCTGGTCATGGGCGCCTCCTCGGTCGCCGCGCTCGCGGTCGTGGTGGACGCCAAGGACGCCGCGATCCGGGTGGCCGCCGACGACCTCGTCTCCGCGGAACACCTGCGCACGAAGGCGGAGAGCCGGATCGCCGACTATCGCGCGTACCTGCTCAACGGCAAGCAGGAGTATCTGGACGCGACGAACGCCGACCGTACGGAATTCCTCGGCCTCGTCACCCAGTTGCGCGGCACCCTGACCGACCCCACCGCGCTCACCCTGCTGCAGGCCGTCTCCGATGCGGAGGCCAAGCACGCGGCGGTGCTGGACCCGGTGGTCGAGCGCCGCAAGTCCATCGACAATCTGCAAGAGATCGGCCAGCTGCAGGCCACGGAGGTGGCGCCGGCCCGGCAGAAGCTGCAGGACTCGATCGCCGCGCTGACCACCCGGGTCCGCGCCGATGTGGAGACCGCGCGGCAGGCGGCCTCGGCCAAGGCCAACCGGGCCATCGCGGTGATCATCGGGCTCGCGGTGCTGGCGATCGTCTTCGGCATGACGGTGGCCGCGAAGCTGAGCCGCGACCTGCGGCGTGAGGTCGGCGCGGCGGTCGGGCACATCCAGAGCTCGTCGGCGCAGCTCGAGGCGGCCGCCGCGCAGCAGGCCGGGGGCAGCCGGGACCAGGCCAGCGCGATGAGCGAGATCACCACGACGATCAGCGAGCTGCTGATCACCTCGCGGCAGATCGCGGACAGCGCGCAGCGGGTGTCGAAGATCGCCGAGGAGACCGCGGAGGCGGCCGAGAGCGGCGACGCCACCATCGACCAGACCCGCGCGTCGATCGCCGCCATCCGCACCCAGGTGGACCAGATCGTGCAGCACATGCTCACCCTCGGGGAGAAGTCGCAGCAGATCGGCGGCGTCGTCGATCTGGTCTCGGAGCTGGCGGAGCAGACGAACATCCTCGCCATCAACGCGACCATCGAGGCGAGCGGGGCGGGCGAGTGGGGGCGCCGGTTCGCCGTGGTGGCCGAGGAGATCCGCAAGCTGGCCGACCGGACCGCCGGCTCGGCGAAGGAGATCCGCGCGCTCATCGACGACGTCCGGGGTGCCGTCAACACCACCGTCATGGCCACCGAGATCGGCGCGAAGTCCGTCGACGCCGGCGCCCGCAAGTTCGACGACGCCACGAGTTCGTTCCGGCGGATCGCCCAGCTGGTGGCCACGACGAACGACGCCACGCGGGAGATCGAGCTGTCCACCAAGCAGCAGACCACGGCGGTGGAACAGGTCAACGTCGCCGCCTCGGACACCGCTCGGGTCACCCGGGAGACCGAGTCGAGCGCGGTGCAGACCCGGCAGACCGCGTCCCACCTGTCCACCCTCTCCGCCGACCTGCTCGACCTGGTCGGCACCGGGCGCCGATGAGCTCGGATCCGCTGCGCTACTTCCGGGTCGAGGCCCGCGAGCTGGTCGACCAGATCAGCGCCGGCGTGCTCGACCTGGAGCAGCGGCACGGCACCGACCTGGTGGCCCGGCTGCTGCGCTTCGCCCACACGCTCAAGGGCGCCGCCCGGGTGGTCCGCCAGCAGGAGATCGCCGACCGCGCGCACGCCTTCGAGGAGGTGCTCGTCCCGCACCGCGGCGACGAGGGGGCGCTGCCCGCCGACGAGATGCGCGAGCTGCTGCGCCTCAACGACGAGATCGAGCGGTACGTGGCCGCGCTCGAGCCCCGGCCGGACCAGGCCGCCGCACCCGCGGACCGGCAGCCGCCCGAGACGGTCCCGCACCCCGAGCAGCTGCCGGCCGCGCGGGCGGCGACCGCCGACGTGGACGACCTGCTCGACGCGGTGGGCGAGACCCACGCCCGGTTCGCGCCGCTGCGGGCCGGGCGTACGTCGCTGGAGCAGTTGCGCCGGTCCGCGGAGTCGCTCGCCGACCAGCTGCGGTCCGGGCGGCCGGGCAGCGCGGACACGGCCCGGACGGCGGCCGTACGCCTCGCCGGCGACATCAGCACCCTGGCCCGGCGCCTGACCGACACGGTGGAACAGGTCGAACGCGAGCTCGACGAGGTCCGCGGCCGCGCCGAGCGGCTGCGCCTGGTGCCGGCGTCGAGCATCTTCACCGTGCTGCACCGCGCCGTACGGGACGCCGCCGACGCCCAGGGCAGACGGGTGCGCTTCGACGGGCGCGGCGGCGACCTGCGCCTCGACCCGCAGGTGCTCGCCTCCGCCACCAACGCGATGCTGCACATCGTGCGCAACGCGGTCGCGCACGGCATCGAGTCCGAACCGGACCGGGCGACGGCGGGAAAGACGCCCGAGGGCTCGGTCGTCGTCACCGTCGAGCGCCGGGGCAGCTACGCCGCCTTCCTCTGCTCCGACGACGGCCGGGGGTTCGACCTGGCCGCGGTGCGCCGGGCCGCCCGCGACCAGGGGCTGCTGGGGCCCGGGGACGCCGAGCCGGACACGCAGAGCCTGCTGGACCTGGTGCTCGCCGGGGGCATCAGCACCTCCCCCACGGTCACCGAGGTCGCCGGGCGCGGCATCGGCCTCAACGTGGCCCGCGACGTCGCCGACCAGCTCGGGGGCGAGGTGTCCGTGCGTACGGAGCCGGGCCGGGGCACCACCATCGAACTGGTGCTGCCGCTGGCGCTGCTGTCGCTGCACGGGCTCGTCGTCGAGGCGGCCGGCAGCGTCGCCACCGTGCCGCTGGACGCGGTGCTGACCTGCGTACGGTTGCCGCCCGAACAGGCCGCGGCGGCCGCGCTGACCGGCCGGCTCGCGCACGACGGCGAGGCCCTTCCGTTCCTCCCCCTGGCCCGGGCCCTGTACGCCGGCACCACCGTCCCGGAGGGCGGCGGATCCGCCGTGGCCGTCGTCGTCCGTGACGGGGACCGCGCGGTGGCGGTCGGCGTCGACCGGCTGGCCGGCACGTCCACGCTCGTGGTGCGTCCCCTGCCGGAGCTGGCCCTGGCCGCGCCGGTGATCGGCGGGGTGTCCATGGACCTCGACGGCAACCCGCAGCTCGTCCTGGACGCGCCGGGCCTGATCGCCGAGGCCGCCGTGCTCGGCGGGGGCGGCGCGGCCCCGCCGGAACCGGCCCGCCGGCTGCCGATCCTGGTCATCGACGACTCGCTGACCACGCGCATGCTGGAGCGCAGCATCCTGGAGTCGGCCGGGTACGAGGTGGACCTCGCTGCCTCCGGCGAAGAGGGCCTGGAGAAGGCGCGGTCCCGGCGGTACGGCCTTTACCTGACCGACATCGATATGCCCGGAATCGACGGATTTACATTCGTCGAGCAGACCCGGGCCGAGGCCGAGCTGGCCGAGGTGCCCGCGATCCTGGTCAGTTCGCGGGCCAGCGCCGAGGACCGGGCCCGGGGCGCGGCGGCGGGGGCGAGCGCGTACGTGGTCAAGGGCCAGTTCAACCAGGAGGAGCTGCTCGCGCACATCCGCCGGCTGGTGAACGCATGATCCGCGTCCTGGTCGTCGAGGACTCCGCGACCATGCGGCACCACCTGCGCGAGTCGCTCGCGAGCGACCCGGAGCTGCAGGTGGTGGGCGAGGCCGTGGACGGGGCCCAGGCCGTCGAGATGGTCGGCCGGCTGCGCCCGGACGTGGTCACGATGGACATGATGCTGCCCACGATGAGCGGCCTCGTCGCCACCGAGCACATCATGGCGGAGTTCCCCACCCCGATCCTCGTGGTGTCCTCGGCCGACCGTCAGGAGCTGTTCAGCACGTACAACGCGCTGGCCGCCGGGGCGGTGGACGTGCTGGAGAAGCCGCGCGGCGACGCGTCCGACGCCGGGTGGGCGCGACGGCTGTGCGCGGCCGTACGCCTGGTGTCGCGGATCCGGGTGATCACCCACCCGCGGGCACGGCTGGACGGGCGGCACCGCACCGACCGGCCGCGGCCCGCGGCGCCGGCATCGCCCGCGACGCCCAGGTCCGGTGACGATGCCGCGCTGCGGCTCGTATCGGTCGGCGCCTCCACCGGCGGACCCGGTGCGCTCACCGAGCTGCTGCGCGCCCTGCCGGCCGACTTCGGCGCCCCGGTGCTGTGCGTCCAGCACATCGCGGCGAGCGAGCCGTTCGCCGTCGCCTTCTCCGACTGGCTCGCCGGGCAGACCGGGCGCGACGTCGCGTACGCCCGGGACGGCATGCGGGTCCGCGGGCTGGCCGGGCGGGTCCTGCTCGCCCCGCCCGACCGCCACATGTACGTGGGCGACGGCCTGGTCCGGCTCAGCACCGCCCCGCCACGCCACTCCTGCCGGCCCTCGGTCGACGTGCTGTTCGAGTCCGTCGCCGCCGAGTACGGCTCGTCCGCCGCCGGCTGCCTGCTCACCGGCATGGGCCGCGACGGCGCCGGCGGGCTGCTGCGGATCCGCACGCAGGGCGGCGTCACCTTCGCCCAGGACGAGGCCAGCTGCATCGTGTACGGAATGCCGCGCGAGGCCGCCCTGCTCGGCGCCGCCGCGTACGTCCTGCCCCCGGCACGGATCGCCGCGCGGCTGGCCGATCTCGCCCGGACGGGGACCCGCCGATGAGCCCCGCCGTGCTGATCGTGGACGACAGCCTCACCGTCCGGATGGACCTGCACGAGGCGTTCGAGGCCGACGGGTTCACCACGGTGCTCTGCGCCACCGGCGAGCAGGCCCGGCGGGCGTTCCGCGAGGCCGCCTTCGACGTCGCGGTGCTCGACGTGATGCTGCCCGACGCCGACGGCGTGGACCTGCTGCGCGAGCTGCGGTCGCTGCCGGGGCGCGAGCACACCCCCACGGTGCTGCTGTCCAGCGAGGCGGACGTCGCCGACCGGCTCCTCGGCCTGCGCACCGGCGCCGACGAGTATGTGGGCAAGCCGTACGACTCCGGGTACGTCGTCGCGCGCTCGCGGCAGCTGCTGGGCGATGTCCGGGACGCGGATCCGCAGACCACGATCCTGGTCATCGACGACAGCATCACGTTCCGGGAGCGGCTGCGGCAGCTGCTGGAGCCCGAGGGGTACGCCGTGCTCACCGCGGCCTCCGGCGAGGAGGGCCTGCGTACGGCGGCGGACCGGCGCCCGCAGGCGGTGATCGTGGACGGGGTCATGCCGGGCATCGACGGCGCGACGGTGATCCGGCGGATGCGGCTGGACCCGGCGCTGCGCGACACCCCGTGCCTGCTGATGACCGCCTCGGACGACTACGCCACCGAGGTGCAGATGCTGGAGGCGGGCGCCGACGCGTTCGTCCGTAAGCAGCAGGACCTCGCCGTGGTGCTGGCCAAGCTGGCCGCGGTGCTGCGGACCAGCGCCGACCAGCTGCCCATCGAGGGGATCGGCAGCCTGCACGGGCCGGGCAAGGTCCTCGCGGTGACGGCGGAGCGGACCCGGCTCGAGGAGTGGGGCGACGTGCTGCGCACCGACGGGTACGACGTCGTCGCGGCAACCGGCCCCGACGAGGCCCTGGACCTGCTCGCCGCCCAGCCGGTCGACTGCATCGTGCTCGGCCTGGGCGACGGCGCCCACGAGACCTGCGCACGGATCAAGGAGGTGCCGCAGATCCGCGACACCCCGCTGGTGATGACCGGGGACCGGGACGACGCGCTGCTGGAGTGCCTGGCGGCGGGCGCCGACGACTACGTCCGCGAGACCGACGGGGCGGAGACGCTGCGGGCCCACGTACGCGCCCAGATCCGCCGCAAGCAGTCGCTGGACGAGAGCCGGCGCATCCGCGAGGAGCTCATGCGCCGGGAGCTGGACGCGGCCGGCGAGCGGGCCGCGCGGCAGCTCGCCGAGACGCGGGCGGCGCTCGTCGAGGAGCTGGAGTGGCGCAACCGCGAGCTGGAGGCGTTCAGCGGCTCGGTGTCGCACGACCTGCGCGGGCCGCTGCAAGTCATCAGCAGCTACGCCGAGACCGTCCTGGACGAGGACGAGCCGCTGGGCGAGCAGACCCGGCACCGGGTCGAGCGCATCCACGCCGCGGCCGGGCGGATGGCGGACCTGGTGGAGTCGCTGCTGATCCTGGCCCGGTCCAGCCGCGGGGAGCTGCGCCGCAACCGCCTCGACCTGACCGAGACGGCGTGGCAGGTGATCCGCGAGGTCGAGGCCCGCGAGCCCGGCCGCAAGATCCGCTTCACGGTCGCCGAGGCGATGACCGCGGACGCCGACGAGGGCCTCGTCCGCGTCATCCTCGAGAACCTCGTCACCAACGCCTGCAAGTTCACCAGCAAGGTCGAGGATCCGGTCGTCGAGGTGGGCTGGACGGTCACCGGCGACGACGTGCGCTACTACATCCGCGACAACGGGGCCGGCTTCCCCGAGGGCAAGGCGGGCGAGCTGTTCCGCCCGTTCGCCCGCCTGCACAGCACCGCCGACTTCCCGGGCACGGGCATCGGCCTGACCACCGTGCACCGGGCGGTGGAACGCCACGGCGGCGAGATCCACGCCGAGGGCCGCGAGGGCGAGGGCGCGATGTTCTGGTTCACCCTCCCGCCGGAGGGGCGGGCCCGCTAGGCAGCGAGGCCCAGGTGGCGTGCCACGAGCTGCTCGCATTCGGCTATCGGACGGGTGGTGTCCACGGTGAGGCGCGGGTCGCGGCGGGGCTCGTAGCCGGCCGCGGCCGCGCGGACCTCGGCCCAGGACGGGTAGCGCCATCCCGGGATGTCGGCCGGCCGTGTCGTCACGCGCCGCTCGTGCTCGGCGGCGTCGGGGCAGGTGGTCTCCACGACGACGTGCCGGGCACCGGACCCGGCTGCGAGATCCTGCCAGCCCTGCCGGGCGGCCGCCACCGGGTTGACCGCGTCCGCGATGACGGTGAGCCCGCGCCGCAGGTGGCTCGCGGCGACGTCGTGGGCGACGCTGTACGCCGTGACGCCCGTCTGTTCCGGCGTCAGCCCGTTGCGCCGCATCGCCGCCTCGATCTCGTCGATGCGCAGCCACACCGCCCCCGTACGCGCCGCCAGCCGGCCCGCCAGCGTCGACTTGCCGGTAGCGGGCAGGCCGCCGAACTCCACGAGGATCCCATTCGCCATACGAGCTGTATAGTGACTCGCTATACGCGCCGTCAAGTGAAAGGGGGTGCCATGCGCCGCGCGGAATCGACCGCCGCGACCCACCGCGCCATCGTGGCCGCCGCCCGCGAACAGCTCGCCGAGGCGCCGTGGCGCGAGTTCACCCTCGACGCCGTCGCCACCCGCGCGGGCGTCACCCGGGTCACCGTCTACAACCAGGTGCGCAACAAGGCGGGGTTGCTCGACGCGGTGCTCACCGACGTCACCGGCCGGGCCGGCATGGACCGGCTGCTCACCGCCGCCCGCGAGCTGAGCGCCGACGACGCGCTGGCGTACGTCGTACGGCAGACCTGCCTGTTCTGGGCGGCCGAGCGGCCGGTGCTGCGCAAGCTGTTCGCACTGGCCACGATGGACGACGACGTGGCGGCCGACCTGGCGCGCCGGGAGGGCTGGCGCCGCGACCAGCTCGCGACGCTGCTCGACCACGACGTCGACGCCGCGGTGGCCGTGACCTCGTTCCCCACCTACGACGCGATGGACACCGACCCGGAACGCGCGGCGACGCTGATCCTCCGCATGGTCACAGCATTACGGTGACGATCCCGGGCAGCGCGGATGCACTGCCCGGGATCGCGGGGTACGGCTCGGTCAGTCGGTGGCGAGCGCCGCGACCGGGCTGACCTTGGCGGCACGCCGGGCCGGCAGCACCCCGGCCAGGGCCGTGAACAGCACCAGCGCGGCGAAGACCGCGATCAGCTGCCCGGCCGGCAGCTCCAGCGGCGCGTTCACCCCGAGCGCCTTGAGGAACAGCCAGGCGTACGGGACGCCGAGCAGCACGCCGATCGTCGCGCCGATGACGCCGTACAGGCTGGACTCGGCCGTGAGCATGGCCCGCAGGCCGCCGCGGGAGAGCCCGACGGCGCGCAGCAGGCCGGACTCGCGGGCCCGCTCGACCACGGACAGCGCGGTCGTGGTCCCGACGCCGACGACGGCGATCAGCACGGTCAGGCCGATCAGCCCGAGGACCACGGCGAGGACGCCGTTGAGCACCGTGTTCGCCTCGTCGCGCTGGTCGGCGAGGACCTCCACGCCCAGGCCCGTACGCCCCTGGGTGAGCTGCTGCATCGCCTTCTGACCGGCCGTACGCCCGTCCTCGCCGGCTTTGGCCGCGTCGGCGAGCAGCCCGGACGCGACGGTGGGGGCACCGAGCTTCGTCAGGTCGCCCGGGTCCGCCACGACGTCCGACTGCAGCGGCCCCGAGTCGGGCAGCGTGGCCACCACCTGGACCTGCACCTTCTTCTTGCCGGCGGTGAGCGTGACGGTGTCGCCGACGCCGAGCCCGGTGCTGTCCGCGGCGAAGCCGCTGAGCGCCACCTTGCCGGGGCCGATGCCGGCCAGCGATCCGGCGTTCACGTCGATCTTGGAGAGGGCGGGCAGCGCGTCCATGTCGAGGTCACTGGCCTGCAGCGGCGTGTCGTTGCCCCCGGCCTTGACGGTGCCCAGCCGACGGTACGGCGTCACGTGCGTGAGGTCGGGGCTCGCCTTGGCCTGCTCCACCACGGCGGCGGGAACCTGCTCGTCGCCGTTGGCGGTGAGCTCGTAGTCCGCCGGCACCGCGGTGGCCATCTCCCGGTCGGCCAGCACCCGCACGGACGCGCCGGTCACCACCACCCCGGCGATCAGCGTGACGCCGAGAGCCACGACGACCGACACCGCGGCCGCCCGCCGGGGAGCCCCGCCGACCCCGCCGACGGCGAGGCGCCCGAGCGGCCCGAGCCGGCGCACCGGCCAGCCCACCGTGGCCAGGACCGGGCGGACCAGCACCGGGCCGAGCGCCATCAGCGCGAAGAACGCGAGCGCGCCCGAGGCGATGGTCGTCAGCAGCATCGGACCGGGGTCGTAGTCCTTCGTGTCCCGTCCCGGCAGGTTCGTCACCACGTACGCCGCGGCCAGGCCGGCGAGGACGGCGAGCAGGATGCCGAACGCGGCGCGCAGCTTGCCGATGTCCTTGCGTCCGGCGGTGGTGCTCGCCGCGCGCAGCGCCTCCAGGGGCGCCACCTTGGCGGCCGTGAACGCCGGGGCGATGACGGCCAGCACCGTGATGACCGTCGAGAGCAGCACGACGCCGAGTGCCGGCAGCAGAGGGAAACCCGGGGAAACGAGGTCGATGTCGAACGCCCGCAGCAGCGGCGGTACGGCGTGCCCGACCGCGAGCGCACCGAGCACCCCGACCGTGCCGACCACGAATCCGATCACGGCGCCCTCGACGGCCAGCGCCCGCCACAGCGCGCCGCGGCCCGCGCCGACCGCCCGCAGCAGGGCGAGCTGGCGCATCCGCTGGGCGAAGATGATGCGGAAGGTGGACGTGGCGACCAGCGCCGCGGCGACCACCGCGATGGCGACGAACATCCCGACCGCGACGAAGATGTCGTCGAGCTCGGAAACGGCGCGCAGCGCCTCGTCGTGGCGGACGTCGGCGCCGGTGAACACCTGGGGCCGCTCCATGCCGTCCTTGGGCGCCGGCCCGGCGGCGAGGATGTTCTCCGCGGCGGTACGCACCGAGTCGAGGTCGGTGCCGGGGTTCAGCCGCAGGTCGATCTGCTGCAGCTGGTCCTGGCCCGAGAGCGGGCTGACCAGGCTCTGCGGCGCGTACGCCAGGAAGCCGTAGTCGGCCGACGCCTCGACGATGCCGACCACCTTGGCCTTCTGGTGCTTGGTGGGCTTGCCGTTGTCGTCCCACTCGGTCGTCATGCTGACCGTGGAGCCCACGGGCAGACCCATCCGGTCCGCGGTCCGCGGGGTGACGGCGACCTCGCCGGGTGCCGACGGGTAGGTGCCCTGGGTGACGTGGACGGTCGACAGCGGGCCGCTGCCGGGGTCGGCGATGACGCTCAGGTACTGCCCGCCGACGTCACCGCCGGCCTCGACCCGACCGACCGCCTCCGCGACGCCGGGCAGGGCCTTGAGCTTCGCGAGATCGGCCGTGGTGATGAGGGCCGAGGGGCCGTCCGGACCGCTGCCCACGGCCAGGTCGACGGCGGCCGGGGTGCCGCTGAGGCCGTCCAGCACGGTGGCCTTGGTGATGTCGCGGGCCAGGACGGTCGCGTAGACGACGAAGGACGCGACGAGCACCGCCAGGCCGGTGAGCAGCAGCCGGGAGGGGCGCCGCGCGGCGCCCGCCAGCTGGGTACGCAGCACGCTCACTGGTGGCTCCCCAGGTGCTGCAGGGCCTCGGTCACGGAGGCGCGGTCCGGGCGGTCGATCTCGCCGGCGATCCGGCCGTCGGCGAGCAGGACCACGCGGTCGGCGTACGCGGCGGCGCCCGGGTCGTGGGTGACCATCACGATCGTCTGGCCGAGGTCGCGCACCGAGTTGCGCAGGAACGACAGCACCTCGGCGCCGGAGCGCGAGTCCAGGTTGCCGGTCGGCTCGTCGGCGAAGACGACCTCCGGCCGGGAGACCAGCGCGCGGGCCAGGGCGACGCGCTGCTGCTGACCGCCGGAGAGCTCGCTGGGGCGGTGGGTGAGCCGCCCGGTGAGGCCGAGCACGTCGGTCAGGTGGGCCAGCAGCCCGCGCTCGGCGGTGCGGCCGGCCAGGTCCAGCGGCAGCGTGATGTTCTGCTCGGCGGTCAGCTGCGGCAGCAGGTTGAACGACTGGAAGACGAAGCCGATCCGCTCCCGGCGCACCTTGGTCAGCACCTTGTCGGGCTGCACGGTCAGGTCGGTGCCGCCGAGCATGGCGTGCCCGGAGGTGGCCTTGTCGAGGCCGGCGAGGCAGTGCATGAGCGTCGACTTGCCGGAGCCGGACGGGCCCATGATCGCGGTGAACTGGGCGCGGGTGAAGCCGACCGTGACGCCGTCGAGGGCGCGGACGGCGGTGTCGCCGGTGCCGTACACCTTGACGAGGTCCACGGCCGCCACGGCGGTCATGCGCTCGTCCGGGCCGGCACCGGCGGGGGTCGTCGGCGCGACGGCCGGGGACTGCGGGTACATCGGATTGCCTCCGGGATGTGGATCTGTGGGAACGCTGAGAATCCTGCGGCAGACCGGGGCACGCCCACATCGGCCCGCAGCGGGGGACGGCGCGCGGCGCGGATCTGCCTTTCGGCCGATGGGAGGCCCGGGAGCAGGCATTACGCTCGAGACACGATGTTGACGCAACGTGACCTGCTGTTCCGCCTCGCCCAGTTCGCCGCCCTGTTCGTCATGGCGTGCATCGGCCTCTTCGACCTCGCCTCCGGCCTGGCGGACAGCGGTGCGCTGGTGCTGCTGCGCGTACCCATGGCGATCGCGACCGCGGCGGTGTGGCTGCCCCGGCACCGCCAGGGCTCCAAACGGCTGCCCCGGACCGCGCTGATCCTCGCCGTCTGCTCCCTGTTCCTGACCGTCGTGGTCGCGGCGTCCGCCTCCGGGTACGGCGGCGGCAGCTGGGGCCTCGCCGAAACGGTCGGGCTGATGGGCGTGCTGTTCGTCGTCTGCCGGCGGGGCGACCCGCAGTGGTCGGTCGGCGCCGTGCTGGCGCTCGGCATGGCGCTGGGCTTCCTCCCGCTGCGCAGCGGCGCCGACTACGGGATGGTCATCGCCGGCCTGGTGCAGGGCCTGGCCGCCACGGCGGTCATCGGCGCCGGCGTCTACCTGCGGATGATCGAGTCGACCCGGCACCGGGCGATGGACGCCGTCCGCGCCGAGCAGCGCGCCGAGTTCGCCCGCGATCTGCACGACTTCATCGCCCACCACGTGACCGGCATCGTCGTGCAGGCCCAGGGCGCCCGGTTCATCGCCGAGCAGGACCCGAAGCGCGCGCTGATCGCGCTGGAGCAGATCGAGGCGGCCGGCGCGGAGACGATGGCCTCGATGCGGCGCATGGTCGGTGTCCTGCGGGACCCGAACGCGTCGCCGGACGCCCCGCTCACCCCGCTGGCCGGCGTGGACGAGCTCGCGCCGCTGCTGGAGCAGTTCACCAACTCCGGCGGCCCGCTCGCCCGGTTGCACGTGGACGGCAGCACCGCGGGGGTGCCCGTCGAGGTGTCCACGTCGGCGTACCGGGTGGTGATGGAGGCGCTGACGAACATCCGGCGGCACGCGCAGGGCGTGCGGGTCGCGGACGTCTGGATCCGGCGTACGCCCGACTGGCTGCTCGTCCGGGTCGCCAACGACGGTTTGCCGCCCAAGGCCGCGGCGCCGCGGGAGGCGCCGGGGTACGGTCTCGTGGGCCTGCAGGAGCGGGTCCGCGCGGTCGGCGGGCGCATCACCGCCGGGCCGGGCATCGACGGCGGCTGGGTGGTCGACGCGGCCCTGCCGCTCGACCAGGAGGTGACGCGGTGATCCGCGTGATGATCGCCGACGATCAGGCGATGGTACGCACCGGCTTCGGCATGATCATCGGTGCGCAGCCCGACATGGAGCTGGTCGGCGAGGCGGCCGACGGCGTCGAGGCGGTCGCGATGGCGCGCAAGCTCAAGCCGGACGTGGCGCTGTTCGACATCCGCATGCCCCGCATGGACGGCCTCGAGGCGTTGCGGCTGCTGGCCGGCCCCGGCGTCGCGGACCCGATGAAGGTGGTCGTGGTGACGACCTTCGACCTCGACGAGTACGTGCACCAGGCGCTGCGCAACGGCGCGGCCGGCTTCCTGCTCAAGGACTCCGGCCCGGCGCTGCTGGTGGAGGCGGTCCGCGCGGCGGTCTCCGGCGACGCGCTGATCAGCCCGTCGATCACCGTCCGCCTGCTCGAGCACCTCTCCCCGCCCGCGCCGAGCGACGACGACGGCGGCCTGTCCCCGCGCGAGCTGGACGTGGTGAAGCTGGCCGCCCGCGGGCTCACCAACGCCGAGATCGCGACGCAGCTGTTCATCTCGGTCGGCACGGTCAAGACGCACCTGGGCAGCGTCCAGACCAAGCTGGGCGCCCGCAACCGGGTGGAGATCGCCGCCTGGGCCTGGGAACGCCGCCTGGTCAGCTGACTCATCCGCCGACGAAGCTGACCGTTTCGCTTAAGGGGCGCGCGCCCGGTGTGCAACCGCCGCGCGCCCTCCCTCTCGAAGCCCACCGCCACCCCGCAGAGCAGCACGAGCCGCGCATCGGCACCGACCGCGTCGCTGACGGTCCGGCGGTACGTCGTCCACATCACCTGCGGGCAGCTGTGCAGACCTTCGGCCCGCAGCAACAGCATGATGGTCTGCAGGTGGATCCCCGCGTCGGCCCACTGCCCCGGCCCCATCGTCCGGTCGACGTAGCAGAACAGCACGACCGGGGCCCCGAACGCCCCGGTGTTCAGCGCGGCGACCTTCCGGCGCCGGTCCGGGTCGTCCGGCTCGATGCCCAGGAAGGCGCGGCGCCGGGCCGTGGCCGCGGCGGCCCGCTCGGCATAGGGCGAGCTCAGGTCGGCCGGGTACATCGGGAATTCCCGCTCGTCGCCGGGATCGTCGGCCAGCGCCCGAGCGGTGGCCCGCCGTTTCAGGCCGGCCAGGGGCTCGCCGGTCACCACGTAAAGATGCCACGGCTGGAGGTTGCCGCTCGACGGGGCCCGCGCCGCGGCGGTCAGCACCCGGTCGAGCACCGCCCTGGGCACCGGTTCGTCGCTGAACGCCCGTACGGCCCGGCGGCTGGCGACCGCTTCGTAGACATCCATGTCGTCGCGCCGCTCAGACGCAGCGCGGCCGGGTACGGATCTGGTACGAGACCGCCGCGACGCCCAGCGCCCAGCCGTAGCCACCGAACGCGACCGACGCCGCGCCGCCCAGACTGACGACGCCGTACTCGGTGAAGAACGCGTACACCAGGCCCCCGGTCCCGTAGAGCGCCAGTGTCGGCGCGATCAGCCACACCGGAGCGAGCGGCGGGAACCGGGGTACGCGGCGACCGGCCAGCCAGAGCGTCCACCGAGGGAACACCATCCCCCACGGACGGACCAGGCCCAGGAGGAGGAAGACGGCGAGACCGACGCCCACCACCCCGGCGGCGATCATGGGCCACGACGGCCGGAAGCCGTCCGGCTCGATCCCCGACACCCCGAGCGCACCGAGGGTGTGCAGGAACAGGTACGGCAGGAAGAGCGCACAACCGGCGTACGCGATCCGGCGCACGGCGATCGGGGCAGCGTGCGGCTCGGGGTACCGCCGACCGGACAAGCCCGGCCCGTGCGCCCTGCCACACCGTACGCAGACGCCGCGGCTGCGCCGTTGCCAGGACAGCGCGGTGGCGGTGAACAACGCACCGACGCCCGCGAGGGCGAGCCGCTCCAGGAAGGCCGCCCAGTCGTGCACCGCGCCGGTCAGCGTCAGCTCGATGAGGCTCAACAGGACCCAGCAGCTGCCGGCCACCGTCAGCGCGGCCACCGTCCACAGTGCGACCGCGATCGTAGGGGCCGACACGGCCCGCTCCCCCGCGACGATGGTGGCCGTGGCGGCGGCCGCTCCGACAAGGAGCACCGCTGCGCCGGGCCACACGGCGAACCGGAAGCCGATGAAATGCTCGCTACCGGCGAACGCTGTCGTCAGCACCACCACGCCGTACAGCAACGCCGAGGCCGCGGCGAGACGCCCCACCCAGGACGGCCATCGGGACATCCATCCACGCACCGAATCGCGCCGTTGCTGTGCGATCTGCTCCATCGGCGCAGCATCCCGCGGCGTGCCTGTGAGTGCGCTGAGCGCGGAACGGGCCGGCCGGCCGGTCCACCGGCAGGCTGACCCCGAACGGGCGAATCTCGCACCGGGTCGGGCAACCCGGCCCGCGCGGGATGATCTTTGCCGACGATCGTGGCCATGCAGCTCACCCGAACCGGCCGCTTCGGCCTCGCCCTGGCGACCGTCCTCGCCGGCCTCGTCCTGCCTTCGTCACCCTCCAACGCCGCAGCGCCGACGGCGAACTGGGCCCAGGACGGCTACGGTCCCGGCCACACGTCGTACAACCCGGCCGAGTCCGTCATCAACTCGTCGACAGTGGGCAAGCTCAAGACCCGCTGGACCGTCACCCCGAAGGCGGGACCGGACAGCTGCCCGCTGGACCCGGTCGCCCCCGTCGTCGTGGGCGGCCGGATGTTCGTGCTGGAGCCCGACGGCAACGGGGTCGGCGCGTACGACACGAAGACCGGCAAGCGGCTGTGGGCGTACACCGCCGGGTATCTGGAGGCCACCGGCCTGGCCGTGGCCGGCGGCACGGTCGTCGTCACGGACATCAACTGTTTCTCGAACAGCAACTACGACAGCAACGTCATCGCGCTCGACGCCGCCACGGGCGCCGAACGGTGGAGCAGCCTCACCTGGTGGACGACCGACACCGTGGTCGTCGACGCCGGCACGGTGGCCGTGTCCGGCTTCTGCGGTACCTGCGACGGCGAGGAGCACGGGGTCGAGGCGTTCCGCCTGTCCGACGGTGCTTCGCTGTGGAGCCGTCCGAACGCCGTCCTCGCCGGGCCGGTCTCGTCGGGCGGGCGGATCCTGCTGGCCGGGACGCGCACCGCGTACACCGAGGCGGTGTCCATCGCCACGGGCACGGGGCCGTGGATGACCGGCCTGCGCTACTCGGCGAGCGCCGCCGATCCGGCTCGCGCCCAGTACTACGTCTCCGGGACGCCGGGCCTGCGCGCGCTGGCCACTGGCAGCGGGAAAACACTGTGGACGGTCAAGCACGAGTCGGGCGACCTGGCCACCGACGGCCGGCGGGTCTACGTCGCCTCGGCCGGGCGGATCAACGCGTACGACCCGAAGAACGGCAAGCTGCTGTGGACGCGGAAGCTGGCCACCCCGGGGAACCTGGTGCGCGCCGGCGGTCTCCTCTACGCCACCAGCGGCACCAAGCTGCTGGTCCTCGCGCCGACCAGCGGGACGACGATCCGCCCCTTCGGCACGGCGACCCGGCACGTCGTGGTCGCGGGCGGCCGCCTGTACGTCACGAACGGCCGGACGGTCCGGGCGTACACGCCGTGATGAGCTCCTCCACCAGCGCCGCGCCGACCGGCTCGCCGGTCACGAGCACCCGGTAGTAGATCGGGCCGACCAGCCGGTCCACCAGCACGTCGAGGTCCGCGTCCGCGGGCAGTTCGCCGCGCGCCACCGCGCGCTCGAGCGGTCTGCGGTCGCGGGCCCGCTGATGGGTCAGGTGCTCCTCGCGCAGCCGCGCGGCCAGCGCCGGGTCGTGCTGCGCCTGACCGGTCAGCGCCCGGAACACCGCACCCGCGTCCGACTCCACCAGGTACGCGGCGAGCCGGGTGAGGTACTCGCGCAGGTCGCCGGCGAGGCTGCCGGTGTCCTGCGGTTCCAGGTCCTCGGCGGAGTCCTGGATGAACGCGTCCATCAGCACGTCGGTCTTGGACGGCCACCAGCGGTAGATGGTCTGCTTCGCCACCCCGGCCCGCGCGGCGATGCCCTCGATGGTCAGCCCGGCGAAGCCCTTCTCCACCAGCAGGTCGTCCGCCGCGAGCAGCACGTTCTGCCGGGCCTGTTCGCTGCGCCCGTGCCGGTTGCCCCGGTGTTCCACTTCGCCTCCCTTGCCTAGACGCAACGTTGCGTCTAGCGTAGCCGCCATGCCGACCACTCTGACACAGTCACCCGCCGCGGCCGTCCTCGACCGGCTCTTCACCGCCGCCTGGCGGGACGACCTCCTCGACCACCCGGACCTCGACTTCGACACGGCCACGGCCCAGGAGCGCGCCGACGCGCTCCACGACGTCTACATGCCGGTCTCGCCGCGCGGCGGAGAGCTGCTCTACTCGCTCGTCCGGACCAGCCGGCCCGGCACGGTCGTCGAGTTCGGCACGTCGTACGGCATCTCCACGCTCTACCTGGCCGCCGCGGTCACCGACAACGGCTTCGGGCACGTCTACACCACCGAGCTCAGCGCGGCGAAGGTGGCCGCGGCCGGCGCCAACCTGGCCGAGGCCGGGCTGGCCGGCGTCGTCACGATCCTGCCCGGCGACGCGCTGCGGACGCTGGCCGAGGTCGCCGGGCCCGTCGACCTCGTGCTGCTCGACGGCTGGAAGGACCTCTGCCTGCCGGTCCTGCGCCTGCTGGAACCCCGGCTGCGCCCGGGCGCCCTCGTCGTCGCCGACGACACCACGTTCGCGAGCATGGCCGGCTATCTGGCGTACGTGCGCGACCCGGCGAACGGCTACGTCAGCGTGGACTTCCCCGTCGCCGACGGCATGGAGCTGAGCTGCTGGTCCCCCGCGACCGCGATCCAGTAACGGCGGACCCGGCCGATCTCCGTGTCGCGGACGTCCTCCAGCACGCCGCCGGTGCGCTCGATCGTGCGGCGGGAGGCCTCGTTCGCCTCGTTGCAGGTCACCAGCACCCGATCCAGACCAAGGTTCTTCGCGTACGGCAGCACGCCCGCGAGCGCCCACGACGCCAGGCCACGCCGGCGTGCACTGGGGCGTACGCCGTACCCGATGTGACCGCCGGCCTCGAGCAGGAAGTCGTTGAGCTCGTGCCGCAGCGCGATCGTGCCCAGCACCTCGTCGCCCTCGGCCATCCACCAGTAGGTGCAGTGCACCCAGCCCGGCACCGGCGGGACGGCCGGATCCGACTCGCGCAGGAGCTTGCGGACGAACGCCGCGAAGCCGTCCGGCGTGTCGACGTCGTCGCCGGGGCGCAGGCCGGAGCCGTCCTGGTGCACGCCGCGCCCCCAGTCGTCGCGGGCGGCGAGCCAGCTGTCGTGCAGGCGGGCGGTGGGGGCGATCAACTCGGGCACGGGGCCAGGTTAGGCGCGACCGTCCGGTCCCGCGACCCGGCCCGCGTCGTCCGCCGCGATGCGGGACATGATGCGCCGGGCCATGTCGCCGAGCCGGGCCAGGTCGTCGTCGCTGAGCGCGTCGAGCACGAGCTCCCGCACGGCCGCGACGTGGCCCGGCGCGCTCTGCCGCACCTTCTCCCAGCCCGCCTCGGTCAGCACGGCGTTGGTGTAGCGGCCGTCCCGCGGGCAGGTCGTCCGCTCGACCCAGCCGCGGCCCTCGAGACGCTTGACCACGTGCGACAGTCGCGACAGCGAGCCGTTGGCCAGCGCCGCCAGCTCGCTCATCCGGCGGGTGCGCTGCGGCGCCTCGGAGAGGTTGGCCAGCACGAGGTATTCGAAGTGGCTCAGGCCGGAGTCGCGCTGCATCTGCGCGTCGAGGGCCGCCGGGAGGCGCAGGAGCAGGCCGCCGACCGGCAGCCAGGACTCGAGCTCGCCGGCGCTCAGCCATCGGGTGGGTTCGGCGCTCACCGCCCCATCGTACGTCGGTTTGAAGCTTCAACTAGGAGGCGGCGAGCGCGAGCAGGCGGCGGATCTGGTCCTGCCGCGCCGCGGTCATCCGCTCGGCGAGCGCCCTGGCCGGTGGGTACTGCCCGCCCGCGAGCTCCATGCGGGCCACCTCGACACAGTTGTGCAGATGACCGAGGAGCAGGCTGACCGCCGTACGGTCGAAAGCCGCACCGTGGGCCGCGGCCAGCTCGCCGATGTCGGCGTCGCGCAGCGAATGCAGGTCGCCGTGGCCGGCATGCACTCCGGTGTCCGGATCGGCCGAGGGCGGCTGCTGCCAGCCGGTCAGCCAGCGCTGCATGGTCTGCACCTCGTCGCGCCACTGGTCACGCAGCTCGGCGGCGAGCGCACGGACCCGGGTGTCGGCGGCGCCCTGAGCGGCCGGCGCCACGACAAGCTCGCCCTGCCGGACGTACTCCACACTCATCTGGAGGAACATCACGTCGGTCGCGTTGTACGCGGGCGGCGGCGCGGCCGGTGCCGCGCCGCACGCGGCGAGCAGCATCAGCACGACCGCGGCCACGACGGGCAGGGCGGATCCACGACCGCGGACCCGCCCCGGGTACGTCGTCAGATCCGTTCCCACAGCGCCGGCACGTTCGGCGGCTCCCACCCGGCCAGCGCGGTGTGCGCCTGCCGGCAGCGGTACGTCGCACCGCCGTAGGTCACCACGCTCCCGGCCGCGTACGCCGTCCCCGCCTGCCACGTCCCGCCGGCGGGCGGCTGGGTGGGCGGCGTGGTCGGCGGCGTGGTCGGCGGGTTCGTCGGAGGCGGCGTGGTGGGCGGCGGCGTGGTCCCGCCACCGCCGATGTTCAGGTCGACGCAGGCGTAGAACGCATTGGCCGTGTCGGCGATGTTCCACCGGGCGAGTACGGTCTGCCGGCCGCGGAAGCTGCCCATGCTGACGGTGTGCGACTTGGTGGCCCCCGGCTGAGCGCCGCCGTCGTTGAAGGAGGCGAGCCGCGTGCCGCCGATGAAGTACTCCCACGTGCTGGTGGCGTGCCGGGCGGTGAGCACCCAGTTGAACGTCACCGAC
Organism: Nucisporomicrobium flavum; assembly: GCF_016464385.1. Classification (GTDB taxonomy): domain Bacteria; phylum Actinomycetota; class Actinomycetes; order Mycobacteriales; family Micromonosporaceae; genus Actinoplanes; species Actinoplanes flavus_A. Next base: position 211,333 of record NZ_JADMLH010000007.1, read on the forward strand.
GTGCCGACCGAGGCGGCGGGCCAGTTCCTGCTGTTGTCGTTGAGCACGGCGAAGCGGCTGCCGCCGCCGTTGCACTGCATGGAGCCCTTGGGGGCCTCCACGCTCTGCGGTTCGTAGACGATGTCGCCGCAGTTGGGTACGGCCCCGCTGGCGCAGTTGGCCTGGCGGCTGGGGGGCGAGGAGATGTAGCCGTGCGCCGAGGCGGGGGCCACGGCGACGAACAGGGAGGCGCCGATGGCCGCGACGCTCAGGAGGGGGAGGGTGATTCTGCGTCTCATGAAGGTCTCCTCTTCATGGGGGACGGCAGGCCGGGCGTGGGGGCGGCCGACCCGCCGCGGGGAACCGGGGACGCATGGGGGACCTCCCCGGCTGTTTGCTCAACATAAGTTAAAGCTTGTTAACAGTAAAGGGATCTAATCAAGAATTTCGATGCGTGCGACGCCGCCCCGGCCCGCCGTTAAGGTGCCGCCCGTCGCTGCCGATATCGACAAGGTGCCGGACATCCACGACGTGATCGACTCCCGGGCCATCACTCCCGTCTTCCAGCCGCTGATCTCGCTCGCCACCGGCGACCTCGTCGGCTACGAGGCGCTGAGCCGCGGACCGGTGGGCACCCCGTGGGAATCCCCCGCCGCCCTGTTCGCGGCCGCCCGTACGGCCGGCCGCGACAGCGAGCTCGACTGGGTGTGCCGGGCGGCGGCGTACCGCGCGGCGCTCGCGGCGGACCTGCGGACGGCGCTGTTCGTGAACATGGAGCCGGCGTCCTGGCGTACGCCCTGCCCGCCCGACCTCGCCGGGGTGGTCGACGAGGCGCAGCGGCACCTGCACGTGGTCACCGAGATGACCGAACGCGCGCTCGCCGACGACCCGTCCGGCCTGCTGGCCGCCACGACGAGCTGCCGGGCGGCGGGCTGGGGCGTGGCCCTCGACGACGTCGGCGCGGACCCCATGTCGCTGGCCCTGATGCCGTTCGTCCACCCCGACGTCGTCAAACTCGACATGTCGCTGCTGCACGCGCCCACCGAACGGCACACCGCCGAGGTCGTCGCGGCCGTCGGGGCGTACGCGGAGGCCAGCGGCGCGACCATCCTCGCCGAGGGCGTGGAGACCGTCGAGCACGAGCTCACCGCCCGCACCATGGGCGCCACCGTGGCCCAGGGCTGGTACTACGGCCGGCCCGCACCGCTGCCCGCCACTCCCCCGGCGCGCACCGCTCCCCTGCCACCGGTCTGCGCGCCCGCGGCCGCTTCCGGGACGCCGTACGAGATCGTCGCCGCGCACCGCCCGGTGGTGGAGACCACGAAGTCGGTGCTGATGCCGATCAGCCACCACATCGAGGCCCTCGCCGACGGAGGTCAGGTGCTGCTCGCCTGCTTCCAGGACGCCCGCCACTTCGGCCCGGCGACCGCCCGCCGCTTCGCCCGCATCGCCACCGCCAGCCCGTTCGTCGCCGCCTTCGGCGTCGGACTGGCGGCCGAACCGGCCCCGGGCGTCCGCGGCGCGGGCCTGCAGGGCGACGACCCGCTGCGCGGCGAATGGAACGTCATCGTCGTCGGCCCGCACCGCTCGGTCGCCCTGGTGGCGCGCGACCTGGGCGACACCGGCCCGGAAGCGGAACGCCGCTTCTCGTTCGCGGTCACCCACAACCGCGACCTCGTGGTGGCGGCGGCCCGGTCCCTGCTCCAGTGGATCACCCCGGTCCGCGCGGCGGCCCTCGGCCTCGTTCTGGCGTAGCAGGATCCGCACCGCGGACGCACCTCAGAAAGTCCCGGACCGCACCGAAGAGAAGACTGTGCCGGATCAGGTCTTCCTGCTCGCCAACATGGTCATCACGGTCGCGTACGCGGCGATCACGACGGCGATCGTGGTGCCGGTCGCGCGCGCCGGTCAGCTGCGGACCAACAAGCTGGCCGTCGCCACCTCGATGATCTTCTTCAGCTGCGCGGTGGGGCACGCGTTGCACGGGGTGATGGCGTACGGGACGCTCATCGAGAACGCGGCCATGGGCCACCCGGCGAGCTCGACGGCGGGCTGGTCCTGGGCGTCCGCCGGATGGGACATGCTGACCGCCGCCGTGGGCGTCTACTACTGGACGCTGCGACGCGGGTACGGCGTCCTGCTCGGCAAGGGCGCCATCTACGTCGACCCGTGGGGCCAGAGCCGCCTCGACCAGGCGGCGGAGCGGGAACGCGCCGCCCGTGACGTGGCGGAGGCCCAGCGCGCCACCCTGGCGACCGTGGTGGAGCACAGCGATGACGCGATCGTCGGTTTGACCCCGGAGGGCCTCATCACCGCGTGGAACCACGGCGCGGAGAAGGTCTTCGGCTACGCCGCGGCGGAGATGCTCGGCCGGCCCGCCACGATCCTGACCGACCAGCCGGGCACCGAGCAGCAGTCCGAGGTGCTCTCCCGCATCCGCCACGGGCAGGGCGGTCAGAGCTACGAGGCCCGCCGGCTGCGCAAGGACGGGGCTCCGGTCGACCTCGCCCTGACGGTCACCCCGATCGTCGACCAGACCGGGACCGTGATCGGGGTGTCGGCGATCGCCCGCGACATCACCGCCGCCAAGGAGGCCGCCGAGCGGCAGCGCGCCATCGAGGAGCGCACCAACCGGGCGCAGCGGATGGAGAGCCTCGGCAAGCTGGCCGGCGGGGTGGCCCACGACTTCAACAACCTCCTGGCGATCATCGGCAACTACACCGACTTCGCCATCGACCAGGTCGCCGACCGGCCGGACGTCAGGGACGACCTGCGCCAGGTCCGCACGGCCGTCGACCGCGCCAGCAACCTGACCAGCCAGCTGCTCACCTTCACCCGCGGCGACGCCATCCAGCCGCGGGACATCGACGTCAACGCCTCGATAACCGAGGTCCACGCGATGCTGGAGCGCACGATCGGCGAGCACATCACGCTGATCTCCATACCGGCGCGGCAGCCGCTGATCGTGCACGCCGACCCGGGCCAACTGCAGCAGGTGCTGCTCAACCTCGCCCTCAACGGCCGCGACGCCATGCCGGGCGGGGGCACCCTCGTGGTGGAGGCGAACACCGCCACCCTCGACGGCAACGAGGTCAACATGCAGCCGTCGTTGCCCGCCGGTTCCTATGCCCGGCTCGTGGTCAGCGACACCGGCGAGGGCATGTCACCCGAGACGGCCGCCCGCGTCTTCGAACCCTTCTACACGACCAAGCAGCCCGGCCGCGGCACCGGGCTGGGGCTGGCGACCGTCTACGGCATCGTCACCGAGGCCGGCGGCTGCATCAACGTCTACTCCGAGCCGGGCCTCGGAACCACCTTCCGCGTCTATCTGCCCCTGTCTGCGGCCGTACCGGAGACCGGCTCGGACGCCATCTCGCAGGCACCGCCGCCGCGGGGTGACGGCCGTACGGTGCTGGTGGTGGAGGACGAACCGGCGCTGGCCCGCGTCGTCGCCCGCATCCTGACCGACGGCGGTTACCACGTGGTCGCCGCCACCGACGGCCGCGAGGCGCTGGACCTGTACGACCAGCACGGCTGTGACGCGCTGCTCACCGACGTGATCATGCCCGAGATGTCGGGGCCGCGCCTGGCCGAGATCCTGCACCACCGTGACCCGGGACTGCCCGTCGTCTACATGTCCGGTTACAGCAACGGACTTCTCGGCACGACCCACGTCATCGACGAGGACATCGCCTTCATCGAGAAGCCGTTCAGTGCCGCCGACCTGCTCTACAAGATCGCTTCGACGCACCGGGGCACCAACGCGCCGACCCGTCTCTGACCAGGCCCCGGGCGCCCGTGGCGCGGGCCCGCACAGCCCGGTCGCCCTGGTAGCCCGCGACCGTCTCGGTAGCATCGCGGCCATGCCACGCCCGGTGATCTTCGACCTCTACCACACGCTCGTGCACGGCGCCGACGAGGAACGGGACCGGGTTGTCGCTGAGATGGCGGCCATGGTGGACGTTGCCCCCGACGCGCTGGTTTCGGCGTACCACGGCAGTTGGCGCGAGCGGATCGTGCGGTGGAGCGTGGAGGACACCATCCGCATCCTCTGTGCACGCCTCGGCGTGGACCCGACCGACGAGCAGGTGGCGCGCGCCGGAGAGCATCGGCGCGCCCTCGCCCGCCGGGTCCTGCATGCGGTGCCCTCCTCGACCCTGCGGGTGCTCGACGCGCTGCGCGCCGGCGGGCATCCGTTGGCGCTCGTCAGCAACGCCACCTCGGACACCGCCGAGGCTTGGCCGGGCAGCCCGCTGGCCGGCCGCTTCGACGTCGTCGTGTTCTCCTGCGAGGCCGGGGTGGCCAAGCCCGACCCGGCGATCTACCGGATCGCCATCGACCGGCTCGGCGCCGGCCCGGCGGACTGCCTCTATGTCGGCGACGGCGCCGACGGCGAGCTGGCCGGGGCGGCCGCGGCCGGGCTGCCCGCGCTGCGCATCACCGAGCTCAACGACACCGATCCGCTGTGGCCCGGGCCGACGCTCGCCGCGATCGGCGAGCTGCCGGGACTGCTCAGGACGCGGTAGCCAGCTCCTCGAGGGTGGCCCGCGCGCCCTTGTTGTGCAGCGACGCCAGCACCGATCGGTACGTCGACACGAACCGTTCGTTCTCGGCGAGGGCACCGAACAGCTCGCGGTTGGCGATGAAGGCCAGCGGTTCCTCGCGCTGGCGGCGGGCGAGCGGCACCAGCGTGTCCGCGAACCGGTCCACCACCTCGATCGGCTGCCCGTGCTCGTCGACGCCCTCGGCGTAGCGGGCCCAGGAGGCCACGACCGCGGTCGAGCGCAGGATCTCGCCGCCGGTGTCGAGGTTGTGGCGGATGACCGGGAGCAGCCACTTGGGGATGCGGTCGGAGCTCTCGGCGCACAGCCGGGCGACCGTGTCGCGGACCTGCGCGTTGGAGAAGCGGTCGATGAGCTGGTGCTTGTACTCGTCCAGGTCGATGCCCGGGACCGGCTCCAGCGTGGGCGTGGCCTCGCGGTCCATGTACGCCAGCAGGAAGCCGGCGAACAGCGGGTCCTGCGCGACGTCGTGGACGAGCCGGTAGCCGCTGAGGTAACCGAAGTAGCAGAGCGCCTGGTGGCTGGCGTTGAGCAGGCGCAGCTTCATCAGCTCGTACGGCTCGACGTCCGCGACCACCTGCACCCCGGCGTCCTCGAACGGGGGCCGGCCCTGACCGAAGACGTCCTCGAGCGTCCACTGGGTGAACGGCTCGCACACCACCGGCCAGGCGTCGTCGACGCCGTACCGTTTGCGGACCTCCTCGCGGTCCTCGTCGGTGGTGACCGGCGTGATGCGGTCCACCATGCTGTTGGGGAACGCGACGTGCTGCTCGACGTGCGCGCCGAGCTCGGGGTCGCGCAGCGTGGCGAACGCGACGAAGCTGCGCCGGGCGGCGTGCCCGTTGCCCTGGATGTTGTCGCAGCTCATGATCGTGAAGGGCGGTACGCCCCGCTCGCGGCGGCGGGCCAGCGCCTCGGTGATGAGCCCGAACGTGGTCTTCGGCGCGGCACCCGGGCGCAGGTCGTGCTGCACGTCGGGGTTGTCGGCGACGAACTCCCCGGTGACCGCGTTGAAGTTGTAGCCGCCCTCGGTGACGGTCAGCGAGACGATCCGGGTCTGGGGCGCCGCCATCTTCTCGATGACCGCCTCCGGGTCGTCCGGCGCGTACAGGTATTCCTTGATGGAGCCGATGACCCGCGCGTCGAGGGTGCCGTCGGGGGCCTTGACGACCAGCGTGTAGAGGCCGTCCTGGGCCACGAGCGCGTCGCGCATCCGCCGGTCGGCCGGCATCACCCCGACACCGCAGATCGCCCAGTCCAGCGCCTTGCCGCCGGTCATCAGGCGGTCGAGGTACATGGCCTCGTGGGCTCGGTGGAAGCCGCCGACGCCGAAGTGCACGATCCCCGTCCGCAGGGCCGCCCGGTCGTACGACGGCACGGGCAGGTCGTCCGGCAGGGACGACAGGTTCTGGGCAGTCAGCGGCAACATCGGTGGGTCCTCCCAGCGCTGCTCGACGGGCCTTCCGACCCCAGCATCGCACCCGGAGCGGGCCCCCGCGCGGGCCCGGCGACCAGGATCTTTTCACCGTCGATGAACCCGGGCATCCGCGCCGCGGCAACGGTCACGGCCCGGCGGCGCATCGCCGCCGGGCCGCAGGTATCGCCGCCGGTCAGACCGTCAGGGCCGGCGCCGGCGCCGGCTTGTCACCGGTCATGTGCCGCAGGTACGCGGGCAGGGTGAGAAATTCCGGGCAGGTCCGCTCGGTCAGCAGGACCGTGAGCAGGGTGCGGGCCTGCCCGAAGCAGCGGGCGGCGTCCTCGTCCAGGGCGCCGGTCTCGGCGAGCACGTCGAGTTCCTCGCGCAGCATCCGGGTGACCAGGCCCGCCGTGACCGGCACGCCGTAGTCGGTGGGGGTGCCGTGCGAGATCCACTGCCAGAGCTGGGCCCGGCAGATCTCGGCGGTCGCCGCGTCCTCCATCAGGCCGCCGAGCGCCACCGCGCCCTGGCCGCCGAGCCACGCGGCGACGTACCGCAGCGCCACGCTGACGTTGGTGCGCAGAGCCACCTCGGTGACGGCGACCGCCGTCTCCTTGACGTCCAGCAGCTCCTTGGCCGTGACGCGCACGTCGTCGCGGCGGCGCACGATCTGGTGCGGCTCGAAGCCCAGCCACTGGTCGAAGACCTCCCTGCAGGTCTCCACCAGGCCCGGGTGCGCGACCCAGGAGCCGTCGAAGCCGTCGCCGACCTCGCGCCGCTTGTCCTGCCGGACCTGGTTGAGCGCCCGCTTCGCGGCGACCGGGTCGCGGCTGGGCACGACGGCGGCCATGCCGCCGATCGCGTGGGCCCCGCGCCGGTGGCAGGTCTTGACCAGCAGTTCCGTGTACGCCCGCATGAACGGCGCGGTCATCGTGACCTGCGAGCGCTCGGGCAGCACCACGTCCGGCCGGTTCTTGATCATGCTGAACAGGTAGTCCCACCGGCCCGCGTTGAGCCCCGCCGAGTGCTCGCGCAGCTCGTACAGGATCTCGTCCATCTCGAAGGCCGCGGTGATCGTCTCGATCAGCACCGTCGCCCGGATCGTGCCGCGCGGGATGCCGAGCGCCTGCTGGGCGAAGACGAACACGTCGTTCCACAGCCGCGCCTCGAGGTGGCTCTCGAGCTTCGGCAGGTAGAAGTACGGCCCGCTGTCGCGGTCGATCTGCTTGCGCCCGCAGTGGAACAGGTACATGCCGAAGTCGAACAGCGACGCCGACACCGCGCGCCCGCCGATCCGCAGGTGGCACTCCGGCAGGTGCCAGCCGCGCGGGCGGACCATGATGGTCGGAACGGTGTCGCCGACCTTGTACTCGCGCCCGTCCGGGGCGGTGTAGTCGAGCTTGCCGTCCAGCGCGTCGCGCAGGTTCAGCTGCCCGGTGATCACGTTCTCCCAGGTCGGCGCGGTGGCGTCCTCGAAGTCGGCCATCCACACCTTCGCGCCGGAGTTCAGCGCGTTGATCGTCATCTTGCGCTCGGGCGGCCCGGTGATCTCCACCCGGCGGTCCATCAGGTCCTCGGCCGGGGGCGCGACCGTCCACGAGTCGTCCTTGCGGATCGCCTCGGTCGACGGCAGGAAGTCGAGCTCCGTGGTGCGGGTGGCCCGCCGGCGGCGGCGCCGCTCCAGCAGCTGCACCCGGCGGGCGCCGAACTCCTGGTCCAGCGCCACGACGAAGTCGATCGCCTCGGGGGTGAGGATCTCGGCGTACCGGCCCTGGCTCTCGCCGCAGATCGTGACCTCTTCGCCGCCCATCAGAACTGCTCCTCCTCGGTCGAGCCGGACAGCGCGGTGGTCGAGCTCTCCGGGTTCAGCGCGGTCGAGACGGCGTCGAAGTAGCCGGTGCCGACCTCGGCCTGGTGCTTGGTCGCGGTGTAACCCTCGGACTCGGCCGCGAACTCGGCCTCCTGCAGCTTCACGTACGCGCTCATGCCGGTCGTCGAGTAGCCCTTGGCCAGCTCGAACATCGAGTGGTTGAGGGCGTGGAAGCCGGCCAGCGTGACGAACTGGAACTTGTAGCCCATCGCGCCGAGCTCCTTCTGGAACCGCGCGATCGTGGCGTCGTCGAGGTTGCGCTTCCAGTTGAACGACGGCGAGCAGTTGTACGCGAGCATCTTGTCCGGGTGCACCTTGTGCACGGCCTCGGCGAACTGCTTGGCGAACTCGAGGTCCGGCTTGCCGGTCTCCACCCACAGCAGGTCGGCGTAGTCGGCGTACGCGACGCCGCGGGAGATGGCCGCCTCGGGTCCGCTGCGCACCCGGAAGAAGCCCTCGGCGGTGCGCTCCCCGGTGAGGAACGGCTTGTCCCGCTCGTCCACGTCGGTGGTGAGCAGATCCGCGGCGAGCGCGTCGGTACGGGCGATGACGACGCTCGGCACCCCGGCGACGTCCGCGGCCAGCCGCGCGGCGTTGAGCGTACGGATGTGCTGGCCGGTCGGGATGAGCACCTTCCCGCCGAGGTGGCCGCACTTCTTCTCGGACGCCAGCTGGTCCTCCCAGTGCACGCCCGCGGCACCGGCGGCGATCATCGCCTTCATCAGCTCGAACGCGTTGAGCGGTCCGCCGAAGCCGGCCTCGGCGTCGGCCACGATCGGCGCGAACCAGTCGCGCTCGTGCCGGCCCGCGGCGGTGTCGATCTGGTCGGCGCGCAGCAGCGCGTTGTTGATCCGGCGCACCACGGCCGGCACCGAGTTCGCCGGGTACAGGCTCTGGTCCGGGTACGTGTGCCCGGACAGGTTGGCGTCCGCCGCCACCTGCCAGCCGGAGAGGTAGATGGCCTTGAGGCCCGCGCGGACCATCTGCACCGCCTGGCCGCCGGTGAGGGCGCCGAGCGCGTTGATGTACTCCTCGTCGTGCAGCAGCTCCCACAGCCGCTGGGCCCCGCGCTCGGCGAGGGTGTGCCGCTCCTGCAAAGTCCCGCGCAGTCGCACGACGTCCTGGGCGGTGTAGTCACGCTTCACGCCGAGCCAACGGGGATCGCCGGCCCACGCCCGAGTGAGGTCCGCGGCGGTACCGCCCCTGACTTCGGTCAGCTGATCAGTCATCTCAAGGATTCCTTTCCTACTACCCGGCCTGCTCTCCGGTGGAAGAACTCGACTGTTGCGCAGTCCACAACCCCTGCTGAAGGCAAATGTGAGGAGAAGAAGTGAGAAATTTCTGCTAGCGTCAAATCCCGTGACGGCTTCCCCCACGGACACCTCAGTCGATCTCGTGACGCTCGGGCAGCGGCTGCGCCATCTGCGCCGCGCCAAGAACATGACCCTGGACCAGCTCAGTGCGGCGGTCGGGCGGGCGCCCTCCCAGTTGTCGCTGATCGAGAACGGCAAACGCGAGCCCAAGCTCAGCGTCCTGCAGGCGATCGCGGCGGCTCTCGGCGTACCGATGCAGGATCTGTTGAAGCCCGAGGCGCCGAGCCGGCGCGCCGGGCTGGAGATCGAGCTGGCCCATTTCCAGCGGGAACCCGCCTACCAGGCGCTCGGGCTGCCGGTCGTGCGCGGCGGGCGGCGGCTCCCGGCCGACGCGCTCGAGTCGCTCATCGGCCTGCACCGCGAGCTGACCCGGCTGCTGACCGAGCAGAGCGCCACCCCCGAGGTGGCCCGCCGCGCCAACCAGCAGCTGCGCGAGCGGATGCGCCGGCGCGACAACTACTTCGCCGACGTCGAGCAGGCCGCGGCGAAGGTGCTGCAGTCGGTGAAGCACGCCACCGGCCCGCTGTCGCAGCGCGGCATCCTCGACATCGCCGCGCACCTCGGCTTCACCCTGCACTACGTGCCGGACCTGCCCGGCTCCACCCGCTCGGTCACCGACCTCCGCAACCGCCGCATCTTCCTGCCCCAGGTGGCCAGCAACAAGGGCCACGACCCGCGCGCGGTGGTGCTGCAGACCCTCGGCCACTTCGTGCTCGGCCACAACGACCCGGCCGACTACGGCGACTTCCTGCGCCAGCGCGTCGAGGCCAACTACTTCGCGGCGGCGCTGCTCATGCCGGAGAAGTTCGCCGTCGACTTCCTGCGCGACGCCAAGGCCGACCGGGCCCTGGCCATCGACGACTTCCGCGACGCGTTCGGCGTCTCGTACGAGACCGCCGCGCACCGCTTCACCAACCTGGCGACCCACCACTTCGGCATCCCGGTGCACTTCTGCCGGGTGCACGAGAGCGGCACCGTCTACAAGGCGTACGAGAACGACAACGTCCGCTTCCCGGCCGACGTCACCGGGGCGATCGAGGGCCAGCCGGTGTGCCGCAACTGGGCGTCACGCACGGTCTTCCAGGCGCCCGACCCGTACTCGTCGTTCTACCAGTTCACCGACACGGTCGGCGGCACGTACTGGTGCACCGTCCACGTCGAGGCCACCGGGTCGGGCCTGTTCTCGGTCACGGTCGGCACGCCGTACGAGCACGCCCGCTGGTTCCGCGGTGGCGACACCACCCGGCGTACGGTCTCCCGCTGCCCGGACCCGGACTGCTGCCGACGGCCCCCGGCCGAACTCGTGCGGCAGTGGGAGGGCAACGCGTGGCCGAGCGCCCGGGTCCACTCCCACCTGCTGGCGGCGCTGCCCCCGGGCACGTTCCCGGGCGTCGACCAGCAGGACGTCTACGAATTCCTCCAGCGACGCGCCGGGTCGTGATCGGACCGGCCCGGCGCCGCCGGAAAAGGTGTCAGCGCACGAGAAGCGTGTAATTCGGCGCGATTCCGGTGCGACAGCGGAATGCCGTCCAGACCTTGCGGTCGACGCCGTCGGCGCCCACGCGCTCGCATTCCCCGCTCGGGTCGGCGACCTCGTTGAAGAGCGCCGTGTAGACCTGCGTCTCGGTCTCGGCGGCGGCGCTTCGCGGGCGGTACGTGACGATCAGATCGTCGCCGGCGAACCCGTGACGGACCCGCGCGCCGGTCCACAGACCGGCGGCCTGACCTGCGGCGGCGATGACCTCCGCCCGGCCGAAGCCGTACGTGCCCAGCAGGCCGGTGGTCGGGGCGGGCGCGGCGTGAGCGGCGCCGGGGACGAGCAGGGTGGCGGCGACCGCGGTGGCGGCCAGGACGGTGCTTCGCATTTCTCGGCATCCTCCGGATAACGGCCGCGGGGTTCTTCCCGCAGCACCATGTCCAACCGCGGGAGGGTCATCTCCGCAGCGGCTCGACATCACCGTAAGAGCCGGCGCCGGAATGGGGTGCAAGCAAGCTCACACCAAATGGAGAAGAACCTGTTACACCATTTCGGATGGCGGGCGGACCGCCGGTTCGAGGAGGGACAGCGTGCGCTGCCCGGCGTCGAGGGAGGCGCGGATGCCGACCGGCATCGGCAGGTTCGGGCCGGCGTGGCCCACCTCGACGTTGCCCAGGACGGGGATGTCGCGGTCGCCCAGCACGTCGAGGACGATCTCCCGCAAGGTCGGCGACCCGCCCGGCTCCGCGAGGCCGTCGATCGCGTGCGGGATCCCCACCACCATGCCGGCGATCCGGTCGAGGATGCCGCAGTGCCGCAGCACGTGCAGGTAGCTCCACACGTACGAGGCCTGCCCGCCCATCTCCTCCCAGAACAGCACCGCCCCGTCGAACCGCTCGAGCGGCAACGCGTACGGCGTGGCCTGCGCGAGCACGATGCGGTTGATGACCCCGCCGACGAGCCGGCCTTCCGCCCGGCCGGGACGCCAGCACTCCCACGACGGGCTCGCGGGTAGCACGCCGAGCGGCTCGGTACCCGTCAGCAGCGTCGAGTAGAGCCGCTCGAGCTCCGCCCTGCGCCCGGCGGGCACGCGCTGCCAGGCACCGCCCAGGCCCGGCGTCGCCAGATCGGCGTGGAATCCCACCAGGCCCGTACGCGCATGCAGCACGAGGTGCAGCAGCGAGATGTCGCTGTAGCCGAGGATCGGTTTGGGGTCGGCGAGGATCGCGCCGACGTCGATGAGGTCGAGGTAGCCCAGCGCGGTCTGGCCGCCGTCGTGCGCGATGATCGCGCGGACCTCGGGGTCGCGCAGCAGGCCGTTGAGCTCCTCGGCGATCTCCGCCGGCGGGGCGGCGCTCCACCACCGGCGCCGTCCCGCTTCGAGCAGCGGTGCGCGCCGCACGCGGAAGCCCATCCGCTCGAGCACGGCGACCGCGCGTTCAAGGCCGGGTTCGTACTCGGCGTGCAGCGGCCCGGACAGCGACGCGATGACGACAAGATCCCCGGGTACGAGCGCACGGGGCCGAAGCAGGGGCGGCAGTTCGGCGGCGATCACCGGGGCAGTCTGCCAGTTCAAGCGCCCGGCGGGGTGATGCCCTCCAGGGCGAGGGCGAGCAGCCGCTGCGTCTCGCCGGGCCCGCTGTGCTCGGTGGCCAGCGAGATCGCGTTCACCAGCGTCACCAGGTCCGTCATGGAGACGTCCGCCCGTACCTTGCCGGCGGCGGCCGCCCGCAGCAGCAGCTCCTCACCCGCCGAGGTGAGCATCACGGTGCAGGCGTCGCTGTGGTGCGGTCCGTCCAGCAGCGACGCCGCGAGGCCACGGGTCGTCGTCACGTACGCCCCCAGCTCACGCAGCCAGGCGAGCAGGGCGGCGTACGGGTCGTCGCCGGCCGTCAGCTCACGGGCACGGCCGCAGACGTTCTCGATCCGCTCGTGGAAGACGGCCTCCAACAGGGCCGCACGGTTCGGGAAGTGCCGGTGCAACGTGGCCGAGCCGACCCCGGCGCGGCGGGCGATGTCCTCCAGGGAGGCGTCGGCGCCGTCGTGGGCGATCGCGTCCGCCGCGGCGGTCACGATGCGGTCGTAGTTGCGTTGTGCGTCAGCTCTCACCGCCCGCTCCTCCCCGGTCGTTGCTGAAGTGGGGTGCCCCTCCGTATCGTAGCGCCGAGGAAGTGGGGTGCCACCCCACTTATTTCGGAGGAGGCAGCATGTCCGTACTCGTCGTCGGAGGCACCGGCCAGCAGGGCGGAGCCACCGCCCGCGCCCTGCTCGCCGCCGGGACGCCCGTCCGTGCGCTCGTGCGCGACCCCGGCTCCGCCAAAGCGGCCGCCCTGCGCGAGGCCGGGGCCGAACTGGTCAAGGGCGACCTCGGCGTACCGGAAACGCTTGCCGCGGCCGTGGCCGGGGTACGCGGCGTCTTCTCGGTGCAGACGCCGGACATCGCCGATCCGGAGAGCGACTCGGAACGCGTCCACGGCCGCAACCTGATCGAAGCCGCCCGCGCTGCCGGCGTGGAGCAGTTCGTGCACACCAGCGTCTCGAGCGCCGGGGAGTTCCATCGCACCATGCCCGGCTGGGCCGAAGGCCGATGGAACCGGCAGTACTGGGACAGCAAGGCCGACATCGACGACTGGGTGCGCGCCGCCGGCTTCCGCTCCTGGACCGTGCTCAAGCCCGCGACGTTCATGGACAACCTGCTCGGCTGGTCCCCGATGTTCGGCGACTGGTCGGACGGCACGATCGTGACCAGCCTGGCGGCGGACACCCGGATCGCGCTGATCGCCGTCGACGACATCGGTACGGCCGCGGCCGCGGCCTTCACCGACCGGGAACGCTTCCACGGCCGCGACGTCCAGCTCGCCGGCGATCTCCTGACCATGACCGAGATCGCCGCGGTCCTCTCGGACGTGCTGGGCCGGCGCGTCGAGGCGCCCGTGCTCACCGCGGCCGAGGCGGTGCAGCGCGGCATGCACCCGGCGATGGTGTCGATGATGGAATGGTCGAACGAGGTCGGCAACCCGGCCCGGCCGGAGCACAACCGCGAGCTCGGGCTGCCCACCACCGACTTCCGCACCTGGGCGGCGCGGGCCTTCGGATGAGGGCTCCGGCGCCGGGACTCTCGCCCCGGCGCCGGATCCTGCTCAGTGGCGGCCGGGCGCCGACGCCACGGATGCCACGAACGCCGCGTTCCACGCCAGCGCCGAGTTCCAGTTGATGGCGATCTCGTTCGTCGACCAGGACTGGATGTCGTCGATGTAGCAGAACTGCCCCACGCAGCCGGTCAGTTTGCTCTGCGCGTACGGGTCCTGGATGGACGAGTTCGCGCCGCCCGCGAGCGAGCCCTTGGGCGGGTTGGGCAGGGCCGGGTCGAGCTCGTGGGCGTACCAGCGGCTGTGCTGGTTGTGCGAGCTGACCTCGCCGTAGCCGGTGACGTACGACTGGTTGAGCGCGTTGCGGCCCAGCACGTAGTCCATGCCCTCGAGCACGCCGTCGCGGTACGCCGGGCGCCCGGTCAGGTCGTACGCCGAGGCGAGCACCACCATGTTGTTGAGGATGGCGCTGTTGGAGCCCCAGTCCCACATGTTGTTGGCGGGGGCGTACGGGACGCCGTACGCGTGGGCCTTCTGGATGGCCAGGTACTTGTCCGCGCCGGCGACCACCGAGGCACGCACCTGGGCCAGACCGGGCAGCTTGTTCGGCACGAGGGCCAGGTCGAGGCGGCCGGCGGCCGCGGTGTTGCCCCAGTCGAACGCGCCGGAGCCGAAGAGGTCGGCGGTGTGCACCGGCGAGGCGAGCACCGCATCGGCGTACTGCTTGGCGCCCGTGGTCAGGTACAGCTCGGCGGCGGCCCAGTAGAAGTCGTCGTCGACCTTGTCGTCGTTGTACGCGCCACCGCCGGTGCCGTCCGACACGGAGGCGTAACGGGCCGGGTTCGCCACCGCCGCGGCGTACGCGGTCTTCGCGGCGGCCAGCGCCTTGCTCGCGAAGGCGGGGTCGTAGCGGTGGTAGAGCCGGGCCGCCTGCGCCGCCGTGGCGGCCAGGTTCAGCGTCGCCGCGGTGGAGACCGGGTGCAGCTCACGCGGCTGCGGGTCCTGGTGCGGCAGCAGCGGCAGGCCGGTCCAGTTCTGGTCGTGGATCTTGTGGTGGGCCATGCCGGCGAACGGCTGCCCGGCCGGCACCTGCATCTTCAGCAGGAACTCCAGCTCCCAGCGGGCCTCGTCGAGGATGTCCGGGACACGGTTGCCGCTCTCCGGGATGGCGAGCTGCGGGGTGGTGCCGCGGGTACGCAGGCTGCGCTCGTACTCGCTGAGCAGCTGCCACGTGGAGATGCCGCCGTTGACGACGTACTTGCCGTGGTCGCCGGCGTCGTACCAGCCACCGGTGACGTCGAGGCGGTAGTCGCAGACGCCGGCCTGGCAGGGCACGCTGCCGTCGCCCTGGTTCGGGGACACGTCGACGTGGCCGGCGGGGCGGGCGTACCCGGGCCGCAGGTCCTCGCGGATCTCGATGCCGCTGCGCTGGGTGTAGTAGAACTTCAGCGCGTCGGCGCGCAGCTGCTCGTACGCCTTGCCGCCGAGGTCGAACGGCCGGCTGGTCTCGCCGTCGGCGACCAGCGTGAACCCGGTGCCGGCCTTGCGGTAGCCGCTGAAGTCGATGGTGTGCACGTTCTGCCCGGAGGACGCGTCGACCCCGCGCGGCGCGCTGGTGCCCCGGGCCACGACGGCGCCGGCGGCGTTCTTCAGCTGCCACGGCAGCGCGGTGGTCGCCTCGGTGACGAGCGTGGCGCGCTTCGGGCCGGCGGGCACGTAGCCGACCTGGTTCACACGCACCCGCGGGCCGGTGTCGGGGACGTACACCTCGGGCGGGACGCCGCCGAGCAGCGAGACGTCGTCGACGCAGAAGGTCCACGGGTCGGCGCTGCCGCCGACCTGGAAGGCCACCTGCGCCTGGTTCGTGGTCGCCGGCGCGGCGAACGTGAACGAGTACGCGTCACCCGCGGCGGTCAGGGCGGGCGACGACTCGAAGTACGTGGTGTACGGATCGACGGCGAGCCCCACGACGGCCCGGGCGACGCGGCCCTCGGGGTTGCCGGAGGCGCGGAACGAGAACCGGTAGTTCTCCCCCTCGACCAGGTCGATGTCGTTCTGCCCGACGATGACGTCCCACTTGTTCTGGGTGCCGCCGGGGACCTCGGTGCAGGCCTGCCCGTCGGTCAGGGTGAGCGGGTTGGGGGTGGCCCACCACGGGTCGGTCCCGGTGCTGAACCCCCCGTTGACCACCTGCTCGACCTCGTCGGCCAGAGCGGGCGCGGACGGCGCCACGGTGAAGGCCGCCGCGAGAACCGCGGCGGCGCCTAGAGCACGTATCACGGACAAGTCTCCTTGGGAGCGCTTCCATAGGCGGATGGACACATGTTGATGCGCAGGTCACACACTGTCAACACCTAGGAAACGAACCGTGGCGCCCGGGACACCACCAGATCGAGCCGTTCGACGATGCGAGCGGGTATCTCCGAGGTCGGCCGCCGACACCGAGACCGCCGAGCCCGGCGCCACATCCGCGTGCCGTGGACCATGACCGCGATTCCTCACCGGTGCGCCGGCGTGGGCACCCGCCACAGGTCACCGCGGCGCGCGCCCCGTGCCGTCCGCGCCGCCACCACCATCCACGCCCCGGCGAGCGCCGCATAGAACGCCACCGCCAGGGCGGCCAGCAGGTGCGATCCCGTCCGGGCCGCCATCCCGCTCAGCCCGGTGACCACGGTCCCGACCGGGAACGTGAAGCTCCACCAGGTCAGCGAGAACGGCAGCCCGGCCCGCGCGGTGCGCACGGTGATCGCGGCGGCCAGCGCCGCCCAGAACAGGGCGAAACCGAGCGCGGGTACGCCGTACAGCACCGCCAGCATCTGCGCGCCCGTCGCGTACGGTTCGGGCAGCACCCCGTGCGCGGCCCGGCCGAGGAGGTGGAAGGCCGTCACCGACTGGCCGATCGGGCCGAGCACGATCCACAGTGTGGGTACGGTCCGCGCCGCGCCCGGCGGGTTGGCCACCAGCCGCGACCAGAGCTGGGTGATCACGATGACCGCCGCGAAGAGGCTGAGCCCCGCCATCGCGTAGCAGGCGAGCAGCATGTCCTCGCGGAACGGCACGTGCGGCACCAGCAGCGCGCCGGTCGCCGCGGACACCATCGGCGACACGACCGGCATGAGCCAGCCGCCGAACGCAGCCTCCGGGCCGGCGCCGCGGCCGGTCATCATCCGGTACGGGACCGCGACGGCGACCGCCAGCCCGAGCAGCGTCCCGGCGCCCCACAGCACCGCGTCGACGGTGACCGCCGCGGCGTCGCCGAGCCATCCGCGGCCGAGCAGCAGCGTTCCCGCGCCCACCGTCATCAGCGCCATCGGCGGCGCACCCCAGAAGTGGATCATCACCGGGTCGTCGGCGTGGCTGCGGCCGTGCACCGCCGCCGCCACGATCACCGCGGCGAGCAGCAGCGCGGCCAGCACCCACACCACCGTGGCGAGCTGGCGCAGGCCCGGCACAGGCACCGGCAGGGACGCGGCCGCCGTGGCGACGATGCCGGTACCCATCACGGAGGCGAACCAATTGGGGCCGAACAGGACGGTGGTACGCGGTGCCAGCAGGGCGGTCATGATCCGACTGTGCCGCGGGGCGGGACCGCCCGGTAGCGATCGATCGCCTCTGAGGTCATAGCCTGTGGTTATGCCTCTGCCCCCGGTCGTCGCCGACCTGACCGGCTTCGACCTGCTGCTCAGCGTCGCCAGGCTGGGCAGTGTGGGCCGGGCGGCCGCCGCCCACCGGATCTCCCAGCCCGCCGCCAGCGCGCGGCTGCGGGAGCTGGAACGCCGCCTGGGCCTGACCCTGCTGCGCCGGTCCCCGCGCGGCTCGACGCTGACCGGGACCGGCGCTCTCGTGGCCGACTGGGCCCGCGCCGCGGTGGAGGCCGCCGAGGCGCTGGCCGCCGGGGCCGCCGCGTTGCGGGAGACCCGGGAGAGCCGGCTGGCCGTCGCGGCGAGCCAGACCGTCGCCGAATACCTGCTGCCGCCGTGGCTGGTGGCGTTGCGGGCCGGGCATCCCGGGCTGAGCGTCACGCTGCGGGCGGCGAACTCGGCGGAGGTGGCCGACGCGGTGCGGGCCGGGGAGGTGGAGCTGGGGTTCGTCGAGGGTCCCGGCGTCCCGGCCGGGCTGCGCGGGGAGGTGGTCGCCACCGACCGGCTCACCGTGGTCGTCGCGCCGGGGCATCCGTGGGCGAAGCGGCGGCGCGCCGTCACCGCCGCCGAGCTGGCGGCGACCCCGCTGGTCTCCCGGGAGGCGGGGTCGGGCACCCGGCGGGCCTTCGAGGAGGCGCTGGGCGACCTCGCCGGTGCCGCCCCGGTGCTGGAGCTGTCCTCCACCACCGCGATCAAGCATGCGGTCGCGGCCGGCTCCGGCGTGGCGGTGCTCAGCTCGCTGGCCGTGACCGCGGAGCTGGCCGCGGGCACGCTGGTGGCGGTGCCGGCGTCGATGCCGTCGCAGCGGCAGCTGCGCGCGGTGTGGCCGGCCGGCGCCCAGCTGACCGGCCCCGCCCGGGATTTGTACGCGATCGCCCGCCGCCACCGCTGATCACCCGGTTTCGGCGGCTGACCCGTTCCCGCTGATCGCCCCGGAAATGACGAAACGACCACGGCCCTGAGCTGCACGGACGCTCCTCGCCACTTTCCGACAGCCGGGCCGCGGCGCCCGCGTGCTCGCATGGCCCGATGGGGAACCGTCGTCTGTGGATCGTGGCCGTGACCGTCCTCGCCGCACCGTTCGCCGCCGGGGCGCCCGCGCACGCCGCCGGGCCGCCCGTGGCCAGGGTGAACTTCCAGCCGGCCGGCTCCGCGGTCCCGGCCGGGTACGTCGCCGACACCGGGCAGGCGTACGACCCGGCGCGCGGGTCCGGGTGGGTGGCGCAGGGCACGCAGACGCCGCTGGACCTGACCCGCAACACCCGCGACCGGGCGCGCGCCGGCATCGACCCGCGGCTGAACACGCTGATCCACCTGCAGTACGGCGACACCGGCGGCAGCAGCGGCGTGGCCACCCCGGGCGCCTGGGAGTACGCGCTGCCGGCCGGCACGTACCAGGTCACGGTCGCGGTCGGTGACCAGCCGGCGTACGACAGCTCACACACCGTACGCGTGGAGGGCGTCACCGCGATCGCCGGTTTCGTCTCGACGGCGGCCGCGGAGTACCGCACGGCGACGGTGACCGTGCCGGTGAGCGACGGCCGGCTGACCGTGGACGCGGTCGGCGGCACCAACACCAAGCTCGGCTACCTCGAGATCAGCCCGGCCGCGCTGAAGGTCAACTTCTCCGACGCCGCCACCGCGCCACCCTCGGGTTATGTCCGCGACTCGGGTGAGGCGTACGCCGGCACGCGCGGGTACGGGTGGGTCCAGCCCGGCACGTCGACGCCGCTGAGCCTCGCCGGCAACGGGCGCAACCGGAACCCCGCGGCGGCCCAGCCCGACGTACGGCTGGCGACGTTCGTCCACATGCAACTGCCCAGCGGCTCGACGGGGGTCACCACGCCGGGCTCGTGGGAGGTCGCTGTGCCACCGGGCGCGTACACGGTCACGGTCGCGGTGGGTGATGCCGGGACCGCTGTCAACAGCAGCCACTGGCTGAGCATCGAGGACCAGAACGCGGTGGCGGCGTTCGCGCCGACCGCGTCGGTCAAGCACGCGACGGTGACGCGTACGGTCACCGTCACCGACGGGCGGCTGACGCTGAGCGCCGCCGGCGGCACGAACACGAAGCTGGACTACGCCGACATCGCGAGCGTCGCGGGCGCCGCCGCTCCGGCCGTCCGCACGAGCACCCCGGCGAACGGCGCGACCGGTGTCCCGCTGACGACCAGCGTCGTGGAGGACCTGGTGCTGCCGGGCGGCGGCGTGGACCAGGCCACGCTCACCAGCTCCACGGTGACGCTCACGCGGGTCTCCGACGGGGCCGCCGTACCGGCACACGTGATCACGAGCGGCGGCGGGGACGTGGTGAACCTGTCCCCCACCTCGCCGCTGGCGGCGAACACCGCGTACCGGTTCACCCTGACGTCCGGGGTGCGCGACGTGACCGGGCGCGCGTTCCAGCCGTACTCGATCGTCTTCACCACCGGCGACGGCGGCGGGACCGGCGGCCCGGCGGCCTTCGACAAGGTGGCCGGCGTCGCGACCGGCGCGTCCTTCACGACGGTGGTCAAGGGCCCCGACGGGCGGCTGTACGCGGGCACCCTCGACGGCCGCATCTTCCGCTTCCCGATCAACGCCGACGGCACGCTGGGCACGGCCACCGTCATCACCGCCGTCCGCGACAACGCCGCCGCGCTCGGCCTGCCCGGTGCACCGGCCCGCACGGTCATCGGCATGGCGTTCGACCCGTCGGGCGCGCTGTGGGTCACCGACAACTACGAGTACGTGGGTCCGCTCGACGTGCCGGACTGGTCGGGGCGGATCGGGCGGCTGAGCGGGACGAACCTGGGCACGTACACGCCGATGGTCGTCGGGCTGCCGCGGTCGGTGAAGGACCACGAGACCAACTCGCTGGCCTTCGGCCCGGACGGCGCCCTGTACGCCTCCCAGGGCGCCAACAACGCGATGGGTGCGGCCGACTCCACGTGGGGCAACCGGCCGGAACGGCTGCTGAGCGCGGCGGTGCTGCGGCTCGACACCACCCGGCTGGGCTCGGCACCGCTGGACGTGCGGACCGCGGACGGGGGCGGCACGTACGACCCGTACGCGTCCGGGGCGCCCCTGACGATCCACGCCACCGGGGTCCGCAACGCCTACGACCTGGTCTGGCACCGCAACGGCCACCTGTACGCCCCCACGAACGGCTCGGCGGCGGGCGGGAACACCCCCGCCACCCCGGCCACGCTGCCGGCCTCGTGCGCGCGGCGGGGCTACACCGGGCCGGCGGTTCCGGGGCTGACCGGCGTGCCGGCGGCCGAGACCGACTACGTGTTCGACGTGCGGCCGGGGCGCTACTACGGCCACCCCAACCCGCTGCGCTGCGAGTGGGTGCTCGCCGGCGGCAACCCCACGTCCGGCGCCGACCCGTTCGAGGTCGCCGCATACCCGGCCGGCACCGCCCCGGACCCCAACTTCCACCTCGCGGGCACGTACGACGCGGGCCTGCACGCCTCGGCGAACGGCGCGATCGAGTACCGCGGCGGCGCGCTCGACGGCAAGCTCCTGGTGGTGCGCTACTCGTCGGGCCAGGACATCGAGACGTTCGACGTGGCGGCCGACGGCCGGCTGAGCAACCGGACCACCGGCATCACCGGGTTCACCGGGTTCAGCCAGCCGCTCGACGTCACCGAGGACACCGCCACCGGCAACCTGTACGTGACCGAGCTCGGCGCCTCCCGCATCACCCTGCTCAGGCCGCGTGCGTGACCCTGTTCGCTGACGGCGTGACCGCCGGGGTGGCCGGCCCGCCGCCGGTCCGGGAGGGTCGGGGCATGGATCCCGTCTTCGTGCTCGTGCACAGCCCCTCGGTCGGCCCGTCGACCTGGACCGCCGTCGCGGACCGGCTGCCCGGCTCGGTCGTGCCGGACCTGACCCGGGTCGCGGACGCCGGGCCGCCGTTCTGGCCGGCGGTGGCCGAGCCGGTCCGCCTGGCGATCGCGACGGCTCCGGCGGACGCTCCCGTCGTGCTGGTGCCGCACAGCAACGCCGGGCTGTTCCTGCCGTCGATCGTGGCGGCCGCGCCCCGGCCCGTCGCGGCGGTGGTGTTCGTGGACGCGTCGCTGCCGGAGCGGGACGGGCCGAGCCCGGTGGCCGACGCGGACGGGCTGGCGTTCCTGCGCGTACGGGTCGGGCCGGACGGGCGGCTGCCGCCGTGGACGCACTGGTTCGACGAGGCCGACGTGGCGCCGATGTTCCCGGACGCCGGCACCCGCAAGGTCATCGAGGACGAGCAGCCGCGGCTCCCACTGTCGTACTACGAGCAGCGTCTGCCGGTGCCGGACAGCTGGGATGCCCGGCCGTGTGCGTACCTGAAGTTCAGCGAGCCCTACGACGCGGACGCCGCGGACGCCGCCGCGCGCGGGTGGCCGGTCGACGTCATCCCCGGCGAGCACCTGCACCAGGTCGTGGACCCCGATGCCGTGGCAGCCGCGATCCGCCGCCTCGCGGCTAAGTTGGTGGCGTGAGCGCCTCCACCCATGACGTCGTGAACCAGCCGCCCCCGCTCGTGGGGCACGACATCGCCGCCGATGCCGCCCTGCTGGACGCGGTCGCTCGCGAGGGCGCCGGCTGGGCCGCCGACGACCTGCACCGGCTCGGCAAGCTGGGCGGGCAGCCGGAGCCGCAGCGCTGGGCCGACGAGGCCAACCGCCACGAGCCGCGGCTGCTCACCCACGACCGGTACGGCCACCGCACCGACGAGGTCGAGTTCCACCCGTCGTGGCACCGGCTGATGGACGTGGCGGTGAGCGAAGGGCTGGCCGGGGCGGCGTGGGCCGATCCGCGGCCGGGCGCGCACGTGGCGAGGGCCGCCGCCCTGTACACCTGGAGCCAGGTCGAGGCCGGTCACATCTGCCCGGTGTCGATGACGTACGCCGTGGTGCCCGCGCTGCGCCACGACGGCGGGCTCGCGGCCGCGTACGAGCCGCTGCTGACCAGCCGGGTCTACGATCCCGGGCTGCGCACGCCGCAGGCCAAGCGCGGGCTGCTCGCCGGCATGGGCATGACCGAGAAGCAGGGCGGCTCCGACGTCCGCGCCAACTCCACCACCGCCACCCCGGACCCCGACGGCACCTACCGGCTTCGCGGCCACAAGTGGTTCACCAGCGCGCCGATGTGCGACCTGTTCCTGGTCCTCGCGCAGGCGCCCGGCGGGCTCACCTGCTTCCTCGTGCCGCGCGTGCTGCCCGACGGCACCCGCAACACGTTCCGCATCCAGCGGCTCAAGGACAAGCTCGGCAACCGCAGCAACGCGAGCAGCGAGCCGGAGTTCGACGGGACCGTGGCGTGGCGGATCGGCGACGAGGGCCACGGCGTACGCACGATCATCGACATGGTCGCGATGACCCGCCTCGACTGCGTGACCGGGTCGGCGTCCGGGATGCGCGCCGCGCTGGTGCAGGCCGTGCACCACGCCCGGCACCGCTCCGCCTTCGGCGGCCCGCTGATCGCCAAGCCGCTGATGCGCAACGTCCTGGCGGACCTGGCGGTGGAGACCGAGGCCGCGACCGCGCTGGCCCTGCGGCTGGCCGGGGCCGTCGATCGAGGCGTACGCGGTGACGCGGCCGAGCGCGCGTTCGGGCGCCTGGCGATCGCGGTGGGCAAGTTCTGGGTGTGCAAACGCCAACCCGCGGTGGTGGGCGAGGCGCTGGAGTGCCTGGGCGGCAACGGTTACGTCGAGGACTCCGGGCTGCCTCGGCTCTACCGCGACGCCCCGCTGAACTCGATCTGGGAGGGCTCGGGCAACGTGCAGGCGCTCGACGTGCTGCGGGCGCTGCGCCGCGAGCCGGCCGCGCTGGCGGCGTTCCGGGCGGAGGTGGCCACGGCGGCGGGCGCGGACCGGCGCCTCGACACCGCCGCCGCGGAGCTGGTCGCGCTGCTGTCCGGCGACGACCTGGAGGCGCAGGCCCGGCGGGTGGTGGAACGGATGGCCGTCGTGCTGCAGGGCGCGCTGCTCGTCCGGCACGCCCCGGCAGCGGTCGCGGATGCGTTCTGCGCGACCCGGCTCGGCGGCGACTGGGGTCACACGTTCGGCACGCTGCCGCCCGCCGCCGACACCACGGCCCTGGTCGAGCGCGCCCTGCCCGCGTGAGCCGCATCCATACCCGCCCGGGGTGACAGGCGGCGGGAGCGCTACGGCACGATCAACCCCGTGGGTGTGAGCACCGGCACAGTGGCCGCGGACGCGTCGCCGGCCCGCGCCCCTGCCCCGCCCCTGTGGCCACGGTCTCCCGAGCGTGCCGAGGACTCAACTGCGCCGCCCGGCGGCCGATGGCAGGACGTGCAGCGCGATCGCTACTGGTGGTGGTGGCTGGCGGCGGGAATCCTCGCCACGGCCGGCTACTACGTGCTGCCCACCGGCGGGCTGGCCGCCAACCTCGCGTACAACCTCGTCGGGCTCGGGTCCAGCCTGCTGATCGTCATCGGCGTCCGGCTGCACCGGCCCGCCCGCCCGGCGATGTGGTACTGGTTCGCCGCGGGTCAGGTCACCTGGGTCGTCGGCGACCTCGTCTGGGAGTACTACAAGTACGGGCTGGACCAGGAGCCGTACCCGTCGGCCGCCGACATCTTCTACCTCAGCGCGTACCCGATGTTCGTGGTCGGCATGTACCTGCTGATGCGCGGGCGCAGCCTGCCGGGGCGCAACGTCGCGGCGCTGGTGGACGCCGCGATCGTCGCCATCGGCGTGGGACTGATCTTCTGGGTGTTCGTCATGCATCCGGTGGCCGCCGACTCCACCGCCTCGACGCTGGAACGGTCCATCGGGGTGGCGTACCCCGCCGGCGACGCGCTGCTGATCGCGATGCTGGCGCGGTTCTACACCGGCACCGGACGCCGCTCGGCGAGCATCCGGCTGCTCGGCGTGGCCGCGCTGCTGCTGCTCTGCGCCGACATCGCGTACTCGCTGGTGTCGCTCTACTCGGACTCCGACGGCGGCGTGCTGGACGCCGGCTGGCTGCTGTCGTACGTGTTCTGGGGCGCCTCCGCCCTGCACCCCTCGATGCGCCTGGCCGGTACGGTCGCCGAGCGCTCCGGCGACGGCCGGGTCACCCGCGCCCGGCTGGTGCTGCTCGCGGTCTGCTCACTGGTGGCCCCCGGCCTGCTGTTCCTGCCCGGCATCGGCGGCGACGCCGTGGACCGGCTCACCATCGCCGCCGGCGCGGCCATGCTGTTCCTGCTCGTCGTCGCGCGCATGTCCGGTTTCGTCGCGCAGGTCCAGTACCAGGCCGACCAGCTCGAGGACCTCGCGATGGCCGACGAGCTGACCGGGCTGGCGAACCGGCGGCGCTTCGAGAACGGCGTCCGCGCCGCCCTCGCCGCCGGGCCGACCCAGGTCGCGCTGCTCGACCTCGACGACTTCAAGGGCGTCAACGACCGCCTCGGCCACGGCGTCGGCGACCGGCTGCTGGAGGTGCTCGCCGGCCGGCTGCGCAGCGTGATGCGCGGCGACATCCTGGTCGCCAGGATGGGCGGCGACGAGTTCGCGATCCTCATGCCCGACGCCGGCGACGCCGAGGCCGACGCGATCGTGGGGCGGCTCGCCGACACGCTGCGCCGGCCCATCGCCGCCGGCGACCACGAGCTGCTCGTCGGCGCCAGCATCGGCGTCGCCGACGGCACCGGCACGACCGACCCGTACGAGGTGCTGCGCCGCGCCGACGTCGCCATGTACGCCGCCAAGTCCGCCCGCGACGGGCACCGCCGCTACACCGTGGCGCTGGACCGTCGCTCCGACGAGCAGGCGATGCTGGGGGCGGAGCTGCGGCACGCCCTGGACTCCGGGCAGTTCCGGGTGGTCTACCAGCCGATCGTGGAGCTGCCGACCGGCCGTACGGTCGCCGTCGAGGCGCTCGTCCGCTGGCAGCACCCGGAGCGCGGGCTGGTGCCGCCCGAGCGGTTCATCCCGGCCGCCGAGCGCAACGGGCTGATCGTCGAGCTCGGCGAGTGGATCCTGCGGACCGCCTGCACGCAGGCGGTGGCGTGGCGCGCTCAGTACGGCGACCTGGCTCCCGAGCGGATCAGCGTCAACGTGTCGGCACGGCAGCTCGGCGAGCCGGGTCTCGCCCGCATGGTGGCGGGCGTGCTCGAGGAGACCGGGCTGAGCGCCGCCCGCCTCACCGTCGAGGTCACCGAGACCGCGGTCTTCGGCGGCGGCCAGGCGGTCCAGGCCGTCCAGGACCTCAAGGACCTGGGCGTGCGCATCGCCCTGGACGACTTCGGCACCGGGCACTCGTCGCTCGGGCTGCTGCAGACCGTACCTGTGGACGTGCTCAAGGTGGACAAGTCGTTCGTCGACGGGATCACCATGGCCGGCCGGCACGCGGTCATCGCCACCGCGCTCATCCAGGTCAGCGCGGGCCTCGGGCTGACCGCGGTGGCCGAGGGCGTGGAGACCGCCGAGCAGGCCGCCGAGCTGTACCGCCTCGGGTACCGCCTCGCGCAGGGCTACCACTTCGGCCGTCCGTCCGCCGAGCCGCAGTTCCTGGTCCCCGGGTTTGTCGGAGGCCACCGCTAGGGTCCCCCCCGTGACGCTGGGACCTGACTTCCGCCGCCTCTGGTCGGCGTACGCGGTGAGCGAGCTGGGCACCGCGCTGAGCCTCGGCGCCCTGCCGCTGGTCGCCACGCTGGTCCTGCACGCGAGCGTGCTGCAGGTGTCGCTGCTCACGGCGCTGGGCGGGCTGGCCGGGGCGGCGCTGGCCCTCCCGCTCGGCCCGTGGATCGAGTTCCGTCCCAAGCGGCCCGTGATGGCCGGCGCCGACCTGGTCCGCGGCGCGGCGCTGGCGAGCGTGCCCGTCGCGGCGGCCGCCGGCGTGCTGACGTACGCGCAGCTCTGCCTCGTCGCCGTGGCCCAGTCGGTGGGGGTCATCGCGTTCCAGGCCGCGAGCGGCGCGCACCTCAAGAGGCTGGTGCCCGCCGCGGAGCTGACCACCGCCACCGGCCGGTTCGAGGCGACGTTCTGGACGGTCAACACGGTGGGGCCGCCGCTGGGCGGAGGGCTGATCTCGTGGCTAGGCCCGACCACGACGATGGCGGCGGACGCGGTGTCGTTCCTGCTGTCGGCGGTGGGCGTGCGCCGCCTGCGCTCCCCCGAGCCGGCCCCGCCCGCACGGTCGCCGGCGCCGGACCGCCGGGCCGCGATCACGGCGGGCTGGCGGTACATCCTGGGCCACCCGGAGCTGCGCGCCCTGTACGCCAACTCGCTGATCTTCAACGGCGGCGTGATGGCCACGCTGCCGCTGATCACCGTGTTCATGCTGCGCGAGCTGGGCTTCGCCGCCTGGGCGTACGGCCTGGTGTTCGGCGTCTCCTGCCTCGGCGGGCTGGCCGGTTCGCTGGCCGCGCGCCCGCTCATCCTCCGATGGGGCCGCCGGCGGGTGCTGCTGGTCGCGGGCGTGGCGAAGACGCTGCCGCTGGCGCTGGTGCCGCTCGCTCCGGCCGGCACCGCCGGGCTGGTTCTGATCACGGCCGGGGAGCTGCTCATCACCGGCTTCGCGGGGCTGTTCAACCCGGCGTTCGCGGCGTGGCGGCTGACCGCGGTCGCGGACGGGCACGTGTCGCGCGTGCTCGCCGCCTGGTCGATCAGCAACCGGGTCGCCCAGCCGGTGTGCGTCACCGCGGGCGGCCTGCTCGCCGCCGCCACGAGCGTGCGTGCCGCGCTGCTGCTGATCGCGGTGGGCCTGGCCGCCAGCGCCGCGCTGCTGCCCTGGCGGCCGGCCCCGGTCAGTGCTGTCCCAGCAGCTCCGCCACGCTCTCCCGCAGGTCCTGCTGGCTGATCGGCTCGACCATGCCGCCGGTCCGGGCGTCCTGCATGGCCTTGGTCAGCTGCACCCGGCGCAGCACCTCCTTGATGTCCGCGCCGGTCATACCGTGGCTGAGCCGGCCCAGCTCGGCCATGTCCAGCCCGTCGGCGAACATCGTGAAGCCGGGCTCCTCGTGGGCCGCCGCGAGCTGGGCGATCATCTTGCGGAAGATCTCCGCGCGGCTGGCCTCGTCCGGCTTCGGGATGGACAGCTTCACGTCGAAGCGTCCGGACCGGATCAGCGAGTCGTCGACGCGGTGCGGGAAGTTCGTCGTGGCCACCACGATCACGTTCGGGTTGGCCTCGATGAGGTCGTTCATCTCCTGCTTGAAGATGCCGGCCACCGCGTTGATCGCCTGGCTGGCCGCGTCGCCGCCGGAGCCCGCGTAGCTGATGATCGAGTCGAACTCGTCGAACAGGATCAGCGTCGGCACCCGGTAGCGGCGGGCGTCGCGGAACACCTGCTTGATGTTGCGCTCCGAGCCGCCCAGCCACTTGTCGAGGATCTCGGGGGTACGGATCTCGCGGAAGTCGGCACCGATCTCGTTGGCCAGCGCGCGCGACAGCATGGTCTTGCCGGTGCCGGGCGGGCCGTACATGAGGATGCCCTGCGGCCGCCGCGCGCCCCACCGGGCCATCGCCTCGGGGTGGCGGAACGACACCGCGATCTGCCGCAGCTCGGCGACCACCGGCGCGAGCCCGCCGACCTGGTCGAGCGTGACCTCCTGGGTGGTGGTGGCCACCCGCGGGATGGTCTCGCGGCTGACCACGTACCGGCGGCCGGTCAGCGGCTCGGTCGACGGCGGCAGCAGCTCGACGACCGCCTGCAGCACCAGCCGCACCATGGCCGCCAGGTGCTCGGGCTGCACCTCGTCGCGCGGGACCTCGGCGCGCAGGCGCAGCACGCCGGCGGCCGGGTCGTGGGTCATGGTCGCCTGCAGGCCGCCGGCGGCGTCGGCGAGGTAGCCGGTCTCCGGCTCGGCGGACGTGACGGGCCGGTCCAGGCCCAGTTTCCGGTACGCCGCGACGGCCGCGGTCCCCACCCCGTCGACGATGCGCGTGGCGATGGGGTCGCCGGCCGCGATCCGCTTCGCCAGCAGGATGCCCACCGGGTCGTTGCCCAGCACCACGGCGCGGATGCGCTCCTTGTGCGGCAGGTCGTTGACCGTGGTGCCGATCTCCGCGGCGAACACGTGCATCGGCCCCTCGGGCGTGTCGGCGCTGGAGACGGTCAGCTCGGCGCGCCGTACCGGCGACGGGAACGTGGCTCGGCGCAGCAGCTCGACGGGGTTGACCCGGGCGGCGGCGAGGATGGTGCCGGCGTCGACGATCTCGACGGTGGCTCCGGCGTACTGGAAGGACTCGGTCATGGCGGCCCCCTCTCCGGTACCAAGAGTGACACGCCGGACGCAGCGGGGCCCGCTCCCGCGATCGGGAGCGGGCCCCTAGAGCCGTACGGTCAGCAGCCGATGCGGCTGGTGGACGCGGCCACGTCGTCGTACCAGAGGGTGTCGGAGCCCTCGCCGTAGCTCTCCCAGCCCAGCTTCAGGTCGGCCAGGCGGGGCCGGTACGTCTTGTTGAGCCACTGCCCGTCGACGTCGTGGGTCGGTACGCCGTCCTCCAGCAGCCCGGGCACGGAGGTCCCGTTGAGCCAGGTCTGCATGGTGCCGTCCGTACCGTTGACCTTGAACTCCACGCAGTTCCAGCTTCCCGTGGGCAGCGGGGCCGACTGGGCGACGCCGGCCGGGCTCTGCTCGGGCAGCGTGGCGTCGTCGGACGCGCGGTTCCACTGCAGCGCGCCGTTCTGGCCGCCGAAGCGCAGGTCACGGTTGCCGTCGGCGGTGTCCTGCAGGGCGACGGTGGTGATGTGCGAGGCCGGCAGCGCCGTGGTGTGCCGGACCCAGTAGCGCACGAACCAGACGTTCCCGGCCGGCAGGAGCGACGTATTGCGGACGAACACGTGGTTGCAGTAGCCGGCCGCGCCGTCGATGCGCAGCGACTTGCTGCCGCTGTGCGCCACCGAGCCGTCGAACGTGGCCTTGCCGGCGCCGGAGCAGTCCGGGTACGTCGTGGTCCAGTTCGCCGTGGAGCCCTCGAAGCCCTCGGTGCCCGACGGTGTGCCGGGCGGCGGGCTGGTCGGCGGATCGGTCGGCGGCGGATTGCTAGGCGGCGGGTCCGACGGCGGCGGGCTGCTGGGTGGCGTGGTGGTGTCCTCGCCGCAGCGCACCCCGTTCAGCGAGAACGACGCGGGCGCGGTGTTGGCGCCCGAGTACGTCCCCTGGAAGCCGAACGACGCCGAGGCGCCCGTACCGAGCGACGGTGCCCAGCTCGGCGCCGCGGCGGTGACCGCGCTGCCGGACTGGGTGACCGTGGCGCTCCAGCCCGAGGTGACCCGCTGGTCGCCCGGGAAGGTCCAGGTCAGCGTCCACGGGCTGACCGCCGCCGACCGGTTGGTGACCTTCACGTCGGCGGTGAACCCGTTGCTCCACGAGTTGACCGTGTACGTGACGTCGCAGGCGCTCGCCGCGGAGGCCATCGTGGGCACGACCAGGACGGCCGCGCCGAGGGCGACCGCGGCCGCGAGCCGGGTCAGCACGGCGTGCCGTTCAGGGCGAAGCCGGTGGGGTTCGCCGGCGTCGACCCGGTGAAGCTCGCCTGGAAGCCGGTGCTGGTGGTGGCCCCGGTGGCGAGGGTGCCGTTGTACGACGCGTTGCGCACGGTGACCGTGGTCCCGGACTGCGACCAGGTCCCGTTCCAGCCGTTGCTCACCGACACCGTCGCCGGCACCGTGAAGGTCAGCGTCCAGGAGCTGAGCGCCGGGCCGTTGTTGGTGATCCGGACGTCCGCGGTGAAGCCGGTCGACCAGGCGTTCGCCGAGTACGCGACCGAGCATCCACCCGCCGGCGGCGTGGTCGGCGGCGTCGTGGGCGGGGTGGTCGGAGGCGTGGTGGGCGGCGTGGTCGGAGGCGTGGTGGGCGGCGTCGTCGGCGGCTGGGTCGCACCCGCCGCGATCGCCAGGTCGTACGCCCGCTGCGGCACGAACTGGCCGGCCCCGGCGATGCAGCCGTCGGCCTCGCCGGGCAGCTTGATCCACAGGTACGCGTCAAGAATCGAGTCGCTGACCGCGGTGGTACTCGGCGTGCCGATGGCGCGCCCGGCCGGGTCGCACCACTCGGTGCCCAGCGGGCCGTTGCCGTTGCGGCTCGTGTCGATGACACCCTTGAGCCGGCTCACCCCGGTGGCCGCGATGACGTTCCTGATGTACGAGGTCGACTCGGCGGTCGACCGGTAGTTGGAGACGTTGACCGAGATGCCGTCCGCGCTGTTGGCAACGTCCGCGCGGACCAGCCGGGCGGCCATCTCGGCGGGGGCCAGCCACGCCGAGTTGCCCGCGTCGAAGTAGACCTTGGCGGCGGACGAGGCGGCCTTGAGCTTCTTGCCGGCGTACGCCATCGAGGCGTACACCTCCTCCTGCTGGGAGCTGCTGAGGCAGTTCGTCATGATCGGGAGCACGTCGGGCTCCAGGATGATCGCGGCGGCCCGGCCCTTGAGCCCGGCGGCCACCTGGTCGATCCACTGCCGGTACGCGCTGTGGTTCGCCAGCCCGCCGGAGCTCGCGCCGCTGCAGTCGCGGTTGGGGATGTTGTAGACGACCATGATCGGCGTCTTGCCGGCCGCCGCGGCCGCGCCGACGTACGCGTCGACCTCCGAGGCCACCGTGCCGGGGTTGTTCTGGGTGAACCAGCGACCCTGCGGCACGTTCGCGATCCGGTCCCGGATCACCGCCGTCCGGGAATCGTTGGGGTTGGCCGCGACCCAGCGAGCGGCGCTGGACTGCGGATCGACGTAGAACGGGGACTCGGCGGCCGAGGCGGTGCCGGGCCACACGAGAGCGGCACCGGCGACCAGGCTGGCGGCCGCGAGCAGGCGAAGACGCATCGGGCTACTCCAGGGGGACGGGGTAGGGGCGTGGGAGCGCTCCCATATATCGACCACCGTAGGTGTAACACCCCCGGAACATCAAGCGTCAGCCTTCCGGCAGCGCATCTCCCTGCCGGACCAGCCCGTTCTGGTACGCCAGCACCACCAGCTGAGCCCGGTCCCGCGCGTTGAGCTTGGTCATCGCCCGGTTCACATGCGTCTTCGCGGTCAGCGGCGACAGGTGCAGCCGCTCGGCGATGTCGTCGTTGGACAACCCGTGGGCGACCAGCACCAGGATCTCCCGCTCCCGCTCGGTCAGCAGGTCCAGCGCCCGCGACGAGCCGCCCGGCTCCGGCCGCAGGCTGGTCAGGAACCGGCTGACCAGACCCCGCGTGGCCTTCGGCGACAGCAGCGCCTCCCCGCCGGCCACCACCCGGATCGCGTGCAACAGATCCTCCGGCTCCACGCTCTTGCCGAGGAACCCGCTCGCGCCCGCCTGCAGGGCCAGCACCACGTTGTCGTCATTCTCGAACGTGGTCAGCACCAGCACCCGCACCCCGGCGAGATTGTCGTCCGCACCGATCCGGCGGGTCGCCTCGAGACCGTCCATCCGCGGCATCCGGATGTCCATGAGCACCACGTCGGCCCGGGCGGTCCGCGCCAGATCGACCGCCTCCCGCCCATCCGCCGCCTCGGCGACGACCTGGAACCCCGGCTCCGAATCAATGATCATCTTGAAGCCGGCCCGGATCAGCGCCTGATCATCCGCCAGCAACACCCGAATGCTCACGCTGTGCCTT
Organism: Nucisporomicrobium flavum; assembly: GCF_016464385.1. GTDB lineage: Bacteria > Actinomycetota > Actinomycetes > Mycobacteriales > Micromonosporaceae > Actinoplanes > Actinoplanes flavus_A. The sequence goes on from NZ_JADMLH010000007.1 coordinate 243,264, forward strand.
CCATCGGCGTGCCCTCCCGGCCCTCGCCCCCACGGCCATCGCCCACCCACGCTGAGCGAAGCTCGGTGCAGTCCGTCACGCTGTGCCTTCCATCGGCGTGCCCTCCCGGCCCTCGCCCCCACGGCCATCGCCCACCCACGCTGAGCGAAGCTCGGTGCAGTCCGTCACGCCGGCTCCTCGCGGGGGACGACGCAGCCGCGCAGGCCCGGGCGGAGCACAGGCGACGTGCGGGCCGGGGCAGTCACCTCTTCGGAGGCCGGAGCGGGGGCCGACGTCTCGGTCGGCAGCACCGCGTGCACACGGAACCGGCCGTCCCCGACGTAGCCCGCCGTGACCTCGCCGCCCGCCGACGCCGCCCGCTCCCGCATGCCGAGCAGCCCGTACCCGGAACCCGGGCCCGCGATCGACGGCTCCGGCGGCACGTCGTTGGCGACCTCGATGATCACGCCGCTGGGGGCGTACTCGACGAGGAGGGCGGCTGAGCCGGTGCCGTAGCGGTGCGCGTTGGTCAGCGCCTCCTGCACGATCCGGTAGGCCGCCAGGTCCACCAGGGCCGGCAGGCCCCGCGGCACACCACGCTGCTGATGGCGTACGCGGAAACCGGTCGCCTCCAGGGCGCCCAGCAGCTCCGGCAGGCGAGCGAGGCCCGGCGTGGGTTCGTGGCTGTCCGGCTCGTCGCCGCTGCGCAGCACCCCGACCACCGACTGGATCTCCTTGAGCACGGTGTCGGAGGCGTCGCGGATGTGCGCGAGCACCGGGCCGACCTGGTCCGGCTGGCGCTGCAGGATGTGGGCGGCCGCGCCGGCCTGCACGCTGATCACGGCGATGTGGTGGGCGACGACGTCGTGCAGCTCGCGGGCGATGCGGACGCGCTCGTCCATGACCCGGCGCCGCGCCACCTCCTCACGCGTCTCCTCGGCGCGGCGGGCGCGTTCCTCCACCTCACGGATGTACGCCCGGTGCATGCGCGCCGCGTCCCCGGCGGCCGCCGCCATGAAGATCCACGCGAACACGCCCAGCGTCTCGAAGCGCCACCAGTCCCCCACCGCCACGACGAGGCCGGTCGCATAGACCAGCGAGGACGCGGTCAGCGCGCAGATCCACCCTCGGCGGCGGTTGGTGTGCGCCGCGATGGAGTACGTGATTACGCCCAGCGCGACGATCAGCCCGGGGTTGCTGACGCCCCGCAGCACCGCGCCGACCGTGGCGGCGGTCGCCACGCCCAGCGCCGCATATGGCCGCATCCGCCGCAGCAGCACCGCGACGAACGCCACCAGCGCCACGAGGACGTCGCTGGGCGTCACCCGGTCGTCGACCGTCGCCTTGAAGACGGCCCATGCCAGCACGAACGCGAGCAGCACGTCGAGCAGCATCGGCTTCTCCGCCGCTGCTTCCTTCCACGCCCTCATCCGGGCGAAGTGCCTGGTCTCCATCACCCTGCACCGTACGCGGAACCGGCCGGCCGGGCGTCGTCCCGGCGTAGTAAAGGGCACCGCCGCGGATACCACGATCATGGTAGGCAGCTGCCTGCACCGGGACGACGACGCGGCGGCCGTTTCCCGGGACCGTGGGTGAGTCCCTGACGAAGGCTCACCTGGAGACACGATGGCTACCTATCTCTATCGGCTCGGCCGGTTCAGTTTCCGCCGCCGCACGCTGGTGCTGTCCCTGTGGCTCGCCGTGCTCGCGATACTCGGGGTCGGCGCGGCCACCCTGTCCGGGCCGACCTCCGACACGTTCAACATCCCGGGCACCGAGGCGCAGCAGGCCCAGGATCTGCTCCAGGAGCGCTTCCCGCAGTCCGGCGCCGGCGGGGCCCAGGCCCGCGTCGTGTTCGCCGCGCCGCAGGGCGAGAAGGTCACCGACGCCGCCAACCGCGCCGCGATCGAGCGGACGGTCGCCCAGGTCCGCACGGGAGCCCAGGTCGCGGACGTCACCGACCCGCTCAAGGGCACCGTCAACCAGGCCGGGACCGTCGCGTACGCGCAGGTCACGTTCAAGGTGCCGGCGGACGAGCTGACGAACGCGGACCGCGACGCGCTGACCGGCGCCGCCGGGATCGGCCGCGACGCCGGGCTGAGCGTCGAGGCGGGCGGCGACGCCATGCAGGAGCCGGGCGAGCAGGGACCGGGCGAGGTGATCGGCCTGCTGGTCGCCGCCGTCGTCCTCGTGATCACCTTCGGCTCGCTGGTCGCGGCCGGGCTGCCACTGCTCACCGCCATCCTCGGGGTGGGCGCGGCGATGGCCGGCATCCAGATCGTGTCGGGCTTCACCGACCTCAGCAGCAACACGCCGACCCTGGCGCTCATGCTCGGCATCGCCGTGGCGGTCGACTACGCGCTGTTCATCGTCTCCCGCTACCGGCACGAGGTGGCCTTGGGCCGTACGGGCATCGAGGCCGCCGGGCGCGCGGTCGGCACGGCCGGCTCGGCGGTCACCTTCGCCGGCCTGACCGTGGTCATCGCGCTGTCCGCGCTCGCCGTGGTGAACCTGCCGGTGCTCACCCAGATGGGCCTGGCCGCCGCCGGGGCTGTCGCGGTCGCGGTCCTGATCGCGCTGACGCTGCTCCCCGCGCTGCTCGGCTTCGTGGGCGGCCGGATCAGCGGCAGCCGCCGGGCCCGCGACCCCGAGGGCGACGCCGGGCGGCCCACGGCGGGCCGGCGCTGGGCCCAGCTGGTGTCCCGCCGTCCGGTGCTGACGCTCGCCGCTGCGACGCTGGGCCTGCTGGTGATCGCGATCCCCGCGCTCAGCCTGCGGCTCGGCCTGCCCGGCGACAACATGGCCGCGCCGGACACCACCCAGCGCAAGGCGTACGAGCTGCTCACCGACGGCTTCGGTCCGGGCTTCAACGGTCCCCTGCTCGTCGTCGTGGACGCCGCCGGCAGCGCCGAGCCGCAGCGGGCCGCCGAGGACGCCGCCGCCGCGATCAAGAAGCTGCCGGACGTGGTCACGGTCAGCCCGGCCACCTTCAACCCGGCCGGCGACACGGCGATCCTCCAGGTGATCCCGGCCAGCGCGCCGGACAGCCAGGAGACGACCGATCTGGTGCACGCGATCCGCGACCTCGACGACGGCGTGGGCGGGCGTACGGGGGCGGCGCTGGCGGTCACCGGCACGACGGCCGTCAACATCGACATGTCCGCGAAGATGGGCGAGGCGCTGGTGCCGTACCTCGCGGTGATCGTGGCGCTGGCGTTCCTGCTGCTGACCGTGCTGTTCCGCTCGATCCTGGTGCCGCTCAAGGCGATCGGCGGCTTCCTGCTCAGCGTCGTGGCCACGTTCGGCGCGGTCGTCGCGGTCTTCCAGTGGGGCTGGCTCGCCGACGTCTTCGGCGTCGAGCAGACCGGCCCGGTGGTCAGCCTGATGCCGGTGCTGCTCATCGGCATCGTGTTCGGCCTGGCGATGGACTACGAGGTGTTCCTGGTCAGCCGGATGCGCGAGGAGCACGTGCACGGCGCGGCGCCGAAGGACGCGGTCGTGGACGGCTTCAGCCACGGCGCACGGGTGGTCACCGCGGCCGCGATCATCATGATCAGCGTCTTCTCCGGCTTCATCCTCTCCCCCGACTCGATCATCAAGTCGATCGGCTTCGCGCTGGCCGCGGCGATCCTCTTCGACGCGTTCGTGGTCCGGATGACGATCGTGCCGGCGGTGATGACGCTGCTCGGGCGCCGCGCCTGGGCGCTGCCCCGCTGGCTCGACCGGATCCTGCCGGACGTGGACGTCGAGGGCGACAAGCTGCGCCCCGCCGAGCCGGAGCCGGCCCCGCCCGCCCCGGAACTGGTCGGCGCGGGACGCTGACCGCCGGCCGGGCCGCCGCCCGGGCGCTGAGGACCGGCCGGGCCACGCGATGAAGCGGCGGCCCGGCCGTGCCATGCCCGGTCGCCCTTGAGTGGCCGCGCCCGGCGTCAGGCCGGCCGGTGCTCGCCGGCGACCATGCCGACGAGGATGTCGACGAGCTCCTCCGCGGAGACGCCGCCCCACTTCTCGTGCGGCAGCTGACCGCTGACCTCCATACCGGCGATCCCGCTCGCGCTGCCGATCAGCAGGGCCGCGTACCGCCGGGCGTCCCGTTCCCCGACCAGGTCGGCGACGATCGCCAGGAACTCGGTCTGGGTGGGTTCCGCGGCCCGGGCCAGCGCCGCCGGATCCCCGGGCGGATTGCTGAACATCACCTTGTAGAGATGCGGCTGCGTACGCCCGACGCCGATGAGCGCGGTGAGCGCGCCGCGCAGCTTCCCGGCGGCGGACAGCTCCGGATCCGCGCGCAGGGTCCGCGTCCGCTCCCCGAGCCGCTCCCAGGCCTGCGTGCCGACCGCGATGAGAAGGCTCTCCTTGTCGGGGAAGTGCCGGTACGGCGCCCCGCGGGTGACCCCGGCGCGGGCACCGACCGCCCGGAGCGTCACCGCCTCGAGGCCACCCTCGTCCAGCAGCTCCGCCGCCGACGTGAGCAGGGCACGGCGGGTGGCGGCGGCGGATTCGGCGCGGGTGGTCACCCCGCGATCGTACCGACGCCGCGGTGACATCGTCATCCCAACCAGTTGACAATGTCATCTCGAGCCGGGACAGTGAAGAGATGACAACGTCATCCGAAATTCAGGGCCTTCTCGTCGTGACCGGCGCCTCGACAGGCATGGGAGCGGCCACCGCGCGGGAGATGGCCCGCCGCGGGTTCCACGTGCTCGCCGGCGTACGCCGCGACAGCGACGGCGTGGCCCTGCGCGCCGCCGGCATCGAGCCGGTGATCCTCGACATCACCGACGCCGGCCACATCGCGGCTTTGGCGGCCCGCGTCGACCGGGACCCGCAGCGGCGTCCGCTGCGGGCGCTGGTCAACAACGCCGGGATACCCGGAGCCGGGCCCGTCGAGGTCACCCCGCTCGACGACTGGCGGCGCCTCTTCGAGGTGAACCTCTTCGGCCACGTCGCGATCACCCAGGCCCTGCTGCCCGCGCTGGTCCGCGGCGGGGGCCGCATCGTCAACATCACCTCGCTGAACGGCCGGATCGCCATGGCCGGCTACGGACCGTACGCCGCCAGCAAGTTCGCGATGGAGGCCGTGAGCGACGCCCTGCGCAACGAGGTCGGCCCGTACGGCGTCCGTGTCGTGGTGGTCGAACCCGGCGGCGTCAAGACGGAGATGGCCGGCCACGGCACCGCCGCCCTCCGGGAGCTCGGCGCGCGGATGACCCCGGAGCAGACCGACCGCTACGGCGCGCTGGTGCAGGCGCTGCCCGCTCACGTCGCCGCGTTCACCGAGGCCGGCGCGACGGCCGAGGTCGCGGCGCGGACCATCGCGAGGGCCGTGACGGCCCGCAGGCCACGGACCCGCTACACGATCGGGGCGACGGCCTCGTTCCTGACCCGGGCCGCACGGGTCCTCCCCGACCGGATGCTCGACCGGCTGACGACCGCCGACCTGCGCAAGCACTATCCGGACGAGCCCCGCGGCCGCGCCACGGCGGCGGCCTGAAGGGTCAGCGGGTGAGGGCGAGGCGGGCGCCGAGGCCGAGCAGGGCCAGCCCGCTGAGCCCGTCCAGCCCGCGCCGCACGGCCGTCCGCGCGAACAGCCGCCGTAGCGCCGCGACCAGCACCGCCACCGTGCTGAACCACACCAGCGTGATCGCCACCGCGAGCAGCGAGAGGGTCAGCGTGTCGGACACGCCGGGCCGGGCGGGCAGGAACTGCGGCAGCAACGCCAGGAAGAAGACCGCGGCCTTCGGGTTCAGGGCGTTGCACAGCAGCCCGTCCCGGAAGGCGCCGCCCGCCGAGCCGGTCCCCACCGCCTGCGGGGCCGGCGCCGGCCGGGCGGCGGCGATCAGCGCGCGGGCCCCCAGGTACGCCAGGTACGCCGCGCCCGCCCAGCGGATGGCCGCCAGGACCGCCGGGGCCGTCGCCACCAGGGCCGCCACCCCCGCGGCCGCCGCCACCGACCACAGAAAGACGCCCGAGGCGACACCGGTCGCCGCGGCCACGCCGGAGGCCCGCCCGTCCAGCGCGGCGCGGCGTACCACCACCGCGAAGTCCGGGCCGGGTGACATCGCCCCGATCGCGATCACGCCGGTGAACGCCAGTGCCTGAGTCGCCGTCGTCACGCCGGCCACCCTAACTAAGGTTGACCGGTGACATCGGTACGGGAAACGGTCGCGGCCGTGGTCGGCGGGCGGCTCGGCTACGAGGACGGGCTGGACCTGCTGACCGTCGCGCCCGCCGCCGAGGTCGATCCGGTGCTCGCGGGGGCGCTGTTCGACGCCACCGCGCGCCTGTTCCGCGCCGGGTGGCAACCGGCGGAGGTGCATCGGGTCGTCGCCCGGCGCGGCGATCCCGCCCACGCTCACCTGATCGCCGACGCGGTCGCCGCGTACCTGCGCGGGTTCAAGCCTCGCACCGTCGATCCGCGCTGGCGGGCCCAGGCCGACGGGCTCGACGCCCGCGCCTGGTGGGGCGCCGACGAGCAGTACGTCGGCCAGGTCACTCGGCGGCGCCGGGCCGACCGGGTGAGCCTGATCGACGCGTTCCTCAGCGTGCTGACCGTGCTCGCGACCCTGCCGCCGCTGGACGTGCTCATCCCGCCGCCGGGGCAGGTCGCCCGGCCCGCGCCGAGGAACGCCAACGCGGCGCTCCTCGATCGCGTACGCGCCCTGCTGGCCAAGGCCGAGTCGACCACGTTCCCCGCCGAGGCTGAGGCGTACAGCGCCAAGGCCCAGGAGCTCATCTCGCGGCACAGCCTCGAGGAGGCACTCGTCGAGGCCGGGGACGCACGGGTCACCCCGTACGCCCGGCGCGTCGGCATCGACCACCCCTACGAGAGCGAGAAAGCCGCCCTGCTCGCCTCGGTGGCCGGCGCCAACCGCTGCCAGGTGGTGTGGTCGCCGGAGTTCGGTTTCGCCACGCTGTTCGGGTTCGATGCCGACATGGACGCGGTGGAGCTGCTGCACACCTCCCTGCTCGTGCAGGCGCACCGGGCCATGGCGCGCGACGAGCCGCCCGGCGGCAAGGCGGGCCGGGCGCGGCTCAAGACCTTCCGGCAGTCCTTCCTGGTCGGGTACGCGGTCCGCATCGGCGAGCGGCTCGCGGAGGCCGACCGGGCCGCGCTGGCCGGCACCGCTGACGCCGCGGCGCTGCTGCCGGTGCTGGCATCGCGCGAGGTGCAGGTCCGCGAGGCCCGGGAGCGGGCGTTCCCGCGGACGGTACGCGGGCGCGGGCTGCGCGTGGACAGCGAGGAGGGCTGGGAGTCGGGCCGGACGGCCGCCGACGAGGCCACCCTCGCCTGATCCGGCACCCGCGCGCTGGCCGACCAGCCGACCCGGGCCCCAGGGCAGATGACCGCCCCGGGCCCGGGTCCCGGATCAGCGCCCGTGCAGCAGCTCGTGGGTGCGCTTGATCTGCGCCCACGACTTCGGCGCCTTGACGGCCTTCTTCGCGGCCAGGGCCCGCGCCTGGCTCGCGGTCAGGACGGGCTTCGACGGGGTGTAGAGCCACGTCTGGAACAGCTCGTCGAGCTGCAGGCCGGAGATCTTCTCCGACAGCGCGATGAACTCCTCGGTCGTGGCGTCGCCGTAGCGGTGCTCCGCCGTCCAGGTACGCAGGATCTCGAAGAAGTCGTCGTCGCCGACGGTGCGGCGCAGCTGGTGCAGGGTCATCGCGCCCCGGTCGTACACGGCGTTGTCGAACAGCAGCGGTGCGGTGGGGTCACCGGGCTTCACCGTCCAGAAATCGGCCGGCTCCGTCGCGTACAGGTAATCGAAGATCTCGTCGGTCGTGCCCTCGCCCTGCGCCTCGGACCACAGCCACTCGGCGTAGCTGGCGAAGCCCTCGTTGAGCCAGATCTCCTTCCACTGCGCGACCGACACCGAGTCGCCGAACCACTGGTGGGCGTTCTCGTGGACGATGACCGAGGTGTTGGAGCCACCCCGGAAGAACGCGGCCGAGTAGTTGGGGCGGGTCTGGTTCTCCAACGCGAAGCCGAGCGTGCCGGGCGGGGCGACGACGCCGCCGCGCGCCTCGAACGGCCACGGCCCGAAGACGGTGGCCTCCCAGTCGGTGATCTCCGCGGTGCGCTCCACGCTGGACCGGGCGGCCGCGTCGAACGCCTCGGGCAGCAGCTTCGAGTACGCGTTGATCACCGGCTGGCCGTCCGCCGTCACGTCCCGGACGATGTCGTACTGTCCGATCGCGAGCGACGCCAGATAGGTGGCCTGCGGCTTCTCGGAGCGCCAGTACCACCGGGTCCAGCCGAGGATCTCCGGCGTGGGGTTACGCGGCTGCACGCCGTTGCTGATCACCTCGACGCCGTCCGGCACCATCACGGACACGTCGAAGGTGGCCTTGTCGGAGGGGTGGTCGTTGCTCGGGAACCACCACCAGGCCTCCTCCGGCTCCCCGACCGCGAGCGCGCCGTCCGGGGTACGGATCCAGGCGGTGTACCCGGCCGCCACCTTGTTCGACGGCACGCCCGAGTACTGGACCACCACGGTCATCGCCTGCCCGTCGGCGAGCGTGCGCGCCGGGGTGACGACCAGTTCGTGATCGCCCTGCCGGACGAACGTGGCCGGCCGGTTGTTCACCTTGACCGAGGCGACGTCGAGGATGAAGTCCAGGTTGAACGAGCTGAGATCCTGCTCGGCGGTGGCCAGGATCGTGGTGGTGCCGGTGAGCCGGTCCTGATCCGGGTAGTAGCGCAACCGGATGTCGTAGTGGGAGACGTCGTAGCCGCTGTTGCCGTAGTCGGGGAAGTACTCGTCCCCGAGCCCCGCGCCACCGGGTGCGGGCGCGGCGGCGGCGGGGACGGCGGTCCCGGCGAGGGTCAACACGGTGGCGGCGGTCGCCACCAGGAGTCGTCGCACGGTCGGGCATCCTTCCGTCGGCGGACCGGGTCGGCGGTCCGGCGTGGATGAGTCACCCGCAACCTATCGAAGAATGTCGACATCACGCAGCCGGTGCCCTCAGACCCCCCGGCGGCTTGCTTTCCGGGCGCGCCAGACGAACAGCAGCGAGCGCAGCAGGCCCATCGGGCGCAGGTCGTCGAGGTCGCTGCCGAAGCCGGGCGGGAGCTCGTCCGACGGCTCGGGCAGGGGCGGCAGAGGACCTAGGTCCAGCTTGACCCGTACGGCGTCGAGGAGCCGGGTGACGTCCGCGGCCGCCGCCTGCGGGCCACCGAGCGACGCCACGGCGCGCGCCTCCACCCGGGTGGCACCGGCCCGCACCCCCGTCTCGTCCCCGACCTCCGGGTCCGTCAGCTGGAGTTCGCAGTACGCGATGCCGGAGGCGTCCCACCAGGCGGCCCACTCCGGGTCCTGGGCGATGGCATGCCCGAGACGGTGGACGTGCTCGCCGTAGCCGTGGTCGGTCAGGACCACCGCACTCGCGGTCAGCCAGACACCCGGGAGGGCCTCTCGCGCGGGAACCTCGGGCGGCGGGTCGCCCCACGCCGCCGTGTTGCTGCCCGACTCGTAGCTGAGCGGCGTCTCGTGTTCCCAGAGGCGGCCGGTGCTGCGCTCGTACGCGGTCTGCGCCACCGTCAGCAGGTGCTCGGCCTCCCCGCGGGCGAAGCGGCGCAGCTTGGCGGGCTCGGCGAGCACCCGCTCGTACTCCTCCCGCCCGGCGGCGACGGCGGCGCACCGCACGTACAGGAACCAGTCGTTGCGGGCGCGGGCGGCCTTGGCGTGGGCGGGCGTGTCCAGCGCGTACAGGAGCTCGGCGAGCCGATCCTCGAACGCGGTGATGGTCGCGGTGTCTCGGGTGGCAAGCTCGTCGGCGAGCGCGGCGAGGTCGTCGTCGGTGCGTCGTACGCCGATCAGCGCCCAGAACTCGTCGGCCTCCACGGCCGGAATTGTGCCATATGAGCGGGTTACGCGAGCTCGGCGCGCAGCCGGTCGAGCACCTCGTCCACGATGCCGCTCAGCCGGCGGCCGTCGTCGCGGTCGAGCCATTCGGCGATGGAGACGCTCACCAGCGTCACGCAGGTCTCGGCGAGCAGGGCGGCCCGGGTGGCGTCGAGGCCGCGGGCCAGGAAGCCTTCCCGGACGGCCTCGGCCAGGGCCGCCCGTTTGCGCAGGTCCCGCTCGCGCAGACCCTCGTCGGAGCGGACCAGGTCGCGGCGGTGGCACAGTGCGGCCCGGCGCCCCTCGAAGCGGGTCTCGGCCATGGTGCGCAGCCCCTGCACGATCAGCTCCATGGGCTCCGCGGTGTCGGGCGCCTCGGCCATCAGCTTCGCGACCATCGCCGGCATCTCGGCGTCGTCGGCGAAGAGCACCTCGCGCTTGTCGGCGAAGTGGCGGAAGAACGTCCGGGTGGTGAGACCGGCTCGGGCGGCGATCTCGGGCACCGTGGTCGCCGCGAAGCCCTGCTCGGCGAAGAGGTCGAGGGCCGCCGCCTGGAGGCGCTCCCGTGCGCCCGGTTCCCATCTGCTCACGGCAGCCAGTCTAGTGATGACATGCCGTGTCATCGGGCGTACGGTGATGACACGGCATGTCGTCACTCGGGCGGCGCCGGACGAGGGCGGAGCTCTGCGATGAGCGTGTGGATCCTGGGCGGCACCGGCCGCAGCGGGCGGGCGATCGCGACGGCACTGCGGGAACGGGACATCGCCCCGGTGCTGGTCGGACGGGACGCCAGGCGGCTGATCGCGGCGGCCGGCGGTGACCGTACGGTCGTGGCCGCGTCGGTCGCGGAGATGGCGGCCGAGATCCGGCGGCAACGGCCCGCGGTGGTCGTCAACACGATCGGCCCGTTCACCACGACGGCGCCGGAGCTCATCCGGGCGTGCCTGCCGGCGAGCCACTACATCGACCTGGCGAACGATCTCGCCGCCGTCTCGGCCACGCTCGGCGGGAGCAACGCTGCCGGCCGTACGGTCGTGACGGGTGCGGGTTTCGGGGTGACGGCGACCGAGAGCGTCGTCGTGAAGCTCTGCGCAGGACAGGCCGCGCCGCAGCGCGTCCGCGTGGACATGATCCCGTCCCTCGCGATGGAGGCGGGCGCGGTGGGCGAGGCGCTGGCCGGCACCCTGCTCGAAGGGCTGCCCGGCGTCGAGGGCGGCCGCCGCTTCCAGGGCCGCGCCTACCGCGGCGGGCGGCTGGTCGCGGCCCGGCTCGGGGGCGACGCCACCCGGCTCACGCTGCCCGACGGCACGGCGGTCACCACGGCGAGCATGCCGCTCGGCGAGCTGATCGCGGCCCAGCGCGCCAGCGGCGCCCCCGAAGTCGTCGCCGCGTCCAGCGAAGCCCCGTCGTCGCCGCTCGTGCGAGCCGTCCTGCCGCTGGCGACCGCGCTGCTCGCCGCCGGACCCGTACGGTCCTTCGCGAGGCGACGGCTGGCCGGGGTCACGGTCGCGGCCCGCCCGCGCCCGCGGGAACACTCGTGGGGGCACGCGGTCGCGCGGTGGGCGGACGGCACGACGCGCGAGGGCTGGTTACGGCTCGGCGAGGCACAGGCCTGGACCGGCGCAGTGCCGGCCGAGATCGCCCGCCGCCTGCTGGCCGGCGAGGACCGGCCCGGCGCGTACACACCGGCCGCACTGTTCGGCCCGTCCCTCGCGGAGTCCTGCGGCGGCGAGTACCTGCTCGCGAGCTGACCGCCGGTCTACGGTCGGGGCATGGACAGCACAGCCACCGAACGCCTCACCCTGCGCCGGGTGCTCCCCAGCGACCTGGACGAGTTCGTCGCGCTGGAGACCGCCCTGCGTGCCACGGAGCAGCCGCCGCGCCCGGCGCCCGATCCCGCTGCCTCCGCCCGCTACCTGGCGGCGTTCTGCCGGGTGTGGGACGAGGGTGAGCTGGGCTACTGGGCGCTCGAGCTCGAGGGGCGGGTCGCGGGTTTCGGCGGCGTCCAGCCCAAACTGTGGCGCGGCGTCCGGTGCTGGAACCTGTACTACCGGCTGTATCCCGTCCACTGGGGACAGGGACTGGCGACCGAGATGGCCGTGGCGGCGATTGCGGCGGCTGCGGACGTACACCCGGACTGGCCCGTGCTGGTGGAGACGGACCCCGGCAACGTCGCCGCGATCCGGGTGGCGGAGCGCGCCGGGTTGCGGCGGGAGCCCGAGCGGCCGGGCGACGAGTACGCCGTCCTGCTGCTCACCGCTGCGGAACGTACCCGGTAGCCACGCCCGCGAGCCGCAGCTTCGTCTCGTCCTCCGTACCCGGGGCCGCGCTGAGGACCACGATCTTGAGCTCGCCGTCGCTGAGCACGTCGCAGTCCACCTCGATCGGTCCCACCGCCGGATGCTGAACGACCTTGTGGTCCTCCCGGTGCTCGCCCACCGCCCCGGCCGCCCACAGCTCGGCGAACCGGGCGTTGCCGGCCAGGACCCGGATGAGCGCGGCGAGGCGCTCGTCCGCCGGGAAGCGCCCGGTGGCCCGGCGCAGGTCGGACACGACGGCGGCCTCGACCGCGTCGCCGGCCACGGAGATCACCGGCCAGTGCGAGAGCCGGGGCCCGGCCCCGCCGACCGGGAAGGTGTCGCGGGCGAAGTTGCGCAGCGCCGGCGGCACCGGCGACGGGTCGCCCAGCAGCGCCGCCCAGCACGGGCTCCACCAGATCAGCTGCCAGTCCGCGGCGAAGACCGCGACGGCGGTGTCCCGCAGCCGGTGCAGCACCCGGTGCACGCCGGGCGGGATGTGGTCGGAGATCTGACCGTCACCCGGCGGCAGGAGCCCGGCCAGCCGATACAGGTGGTCGCGTTCGGCGCCGGTCAGCTGCAATGCCCGGGCGAGCGCGGCGATCACCTGCGCGGACGGCGTGCTGAACCGGCCCTGCTCGAGGCGGACGACGTAGTCGACCGAGATGCCGGCGAGTTCGGCCAGCTCCTCCCGGCGCAGCCCCTTCGCACGGCGCGCGCGCCCGCTCGGCAGTCCCACGGCCGCCGGGGTGAGGCGGTCACGCCAGGCCCGCAGGGTGGCGCCGAGCTCGGCCACGGAAGTCGTCACCCCCCGATTGTGCCGCGCGGCCGTACGCCCAGCCTGGTAACGCTTTTCCTACCGCCCCGGCGTCCCTGGCGCACCGCGCCTGCCCGCCCGACCGTGGGTGCATGACGATCACCTTCATCACCGGGGCCAACAAGGGCCTCGGCTACGAAACCGCCCGCCGCCTCGTCGAGCGCGGCCACACCGTGCTGCTCGGCGCCCGCGACGCCACGGCCGGTGCCGCTGCAGCCGAGCGGCTCGGCGCCCGCTTCGTCGCCGTCGACGTCACCGACGACGCGTCGGTCGCCGCCGCAGCCGCCGATGTGGAACGCCACGAGGGTGCGGTCGACGTACTGATCAACAACGCCGGGGTGGCCGGCCCGCACGGCGACCCGAGCTCCCTGACCGGCGCCGAGGTCCTCGCGGTTCTCGACGTCAACGTCGCGGGCGTCGTCCGCACCACGACGGCGTTCCTGCCGTTGCTGCGGCGCTCGGCCGACCCGGTCGTCATCAACGTCAGCAGCGGGATGGGGTCGCTCGCGGCCACCCACGACCCGTCCCGGCCCGAGTCCGGGGCGATCGCCCCCGCCTACACGGCCTCGAAGGCGGCGCTCACGATGCTCACCACCCAGTACGCGAAGGCGCTGCCCGGCATCCGCATCAACGCGGCGGACCCGGGCTACACGGCCACCGACTTCAACGGCCACTCGGGCCCGCAGACGGTCACCGAGGGCACGGACGCGGTGGTCGCGCTGGCCACCGAGGGCCCGGGCCACGGCTCCGGCCGCTTCGTCGACCGCCACGGCGAGATCGCCTGGTCCTGAAGCACGCCGGAGGGTGGATGCGGGCGGGCCGGTTGACGGCAACCATCCGGCCCGCCCGCGATCACAGTGGCCGGCCACGCCGGGGCGGCGGCGGGCACGGCCGGTATCAGGCCGATCGGGGGTCACGAACTGGCCACGACCCCGCGCTCCCCGCAGTCTCCACCCGTCGTGTTACGACTCGGATAACGTGCGGGCCATGACGTTCTCGATCGTGGCCCGCTCCGCCGACGGCGGCGCGCTGGGAGTGGCCGTGGCCAGCAAGTTCCTCGGGGTCGGCGCGGCGGTGCCGGCCGCCCTGGCCGGGGTCGGCGCGGTGGCCACCCAGTCGTACGCCAACCTCGCGTACCGGCCGCAGGCGCTGGCGCTGCTGGGCACGGGCGTGGCCGCGACGCAGACGGTGGCCGCGCTGATCGCCGCCGACGCCGGACCGGTGGACCACCGGCAGGTCGGGGTGGTCGGCGCCGACGGCGACGGGGCCACGTTCACGGGTACGGCCTGCCACGCGTGGGCGGGCGGCACGGCCGGCGACGGCTTCGCGATCCAGGGGAACATGCTGGCCGGCCCGCGCGTGGTCGACGACATGCGGGCGGCCTGGCTGGCGGGCGGCGCGCAGGAGCGGCTGGCGTACCGGCTGCTGGCGGCGCTGCGCGCGGGTGATCGGGCGGGCGGTGACCGGCGCGGGCGGCAGAGCGCGGCGCTGCTGGTGGTCGCGAAGGGCATGGGGTACGGCGGCACCAGCGACGTGGTGGCCGACCTGCGCGTGGACGACCACCCGGACCCGGTGACCGAGCTGGGCCGGCTGCTGGAGATGCACACGCTGTACTTCGAGCGCCCGGACCCGGCGACGCTGCTGGAGCTGACCGGCCCGCTCGCCACCGAGGTACGCGACCGCCTTGCCGCCGCGGGCCACGAGGCAGGGCCGGCCGCGGCGGACCTGGACGAGGCGCTCGCGTCCTGGGCCGGTGTCGAGAACCTCGAGGAACGCGTCGTGGCCGGCCACATCGACCCGATGGTCCTCGCGCACCTGCGGGCGGCTTCGTGAATTCGGCCGCCGGCCGGCCGCGTACCTGACAAGATCGGTTTGTCCGGTTCGGCGGGGAACGGGGAAGCGCATGCAGCAGGTCGAGCGGGTGGCCGAGGCGGAGGCGCCCGGCGAGGCACGGGACATGTCGCTGGGCGTGCTCGGCCTGGCAGCGGTGATGGCGGCCGTCGAGCGGCCCGCGCCGCGCCCGGCGCCCAAGGCGGAGGCCGAACCCGGTCAGCCGCGCAGGTAGGCAAGCACGGCCCGGACCCGCCGGTGGTCGTCGGCGTCCGGCGGCAGGTCCAGCTTGGCCAGCAGGCTGCCGATGTGCTTGGCCACGGCCGCCTCGGTGACCACGAGCGTCCGGGCGATCGCGGTGTTGGAGCGCCCCTCGGCCATGAGCGCCAGGACCTCCCGTTCGCGCGGGGTGAGGCGCAGCAGCGGGTCGCGGCGGCGGCCGAGGAGCTGCCGGACCACCTCCGGGTCGACGACCGTACGCCCGGCCGCCACCTGTTCGAGCGCGTCGACGAACTCCGTCACCTCGCCGATGCGGTCCTTGAGCAGGTAGCCGACGCCCGCGGACCGGCCGGAGTCGAGCAGCTCGGCGGCGTACGTCTGTTCCACGTACTGGCTGAGCACCAGCACCGGCAGCTCGGGGTCGGCGGCGCGCAGGGCGATCGCGGCCTGCAGGCCCTCGTCGCTGAACCCGGGCGGCATCCGGACGTCCGTCACCACGATGTCCGGCTTCCCGGCGGCGACCGCGGCGTGCAGCGCGGGCGCGTCGGCGACGGCCGCGACCACCTCGTGGCCGAAGCGCCGCAGCATGCCGGCGATGCCCTCGCGCACGATCAGGCCGTCCTCGGCGATCACGACTCGCACGGGATCTCCACGTGCACGAGCGTAGGGCCGCCGGGCGGGCTGGACAGCGCCACGGTCCCGCCGACCGCCGCCACCCGGTCGGCCAGGCCGACGAGCCCGCTGCCCCGGCCGGGGTCCGCGCCGCCGCGTCCGTCGTCGCGCACGTCGAGGTACAACCGGCCACCGTGGACGTTCGCGGTCACCGCGGCCCGCGTGGCCTGGCTGTGTTTCGCGACGTTGGCCAGCGTCTCGACCACGACGAAGTACGCCGCCACCTCCACCGCCTCGGGAAGCCGGCGGTCGATGCGCAGGTCCAGGTCCACCGGTACGGGCGCGTGCCCGGCCGCATCCCCCACGGCGGCGGCCAGCCCCCGGTCGGTGAGCACCTTGGGGTGCACGCCGCGGATCAGCTCGCGCAGCTCGGCGAGGGCCTGCCGGGCGAGGTCCTGCGCGGCCACCAGCGGCGCCTCCGCCGGTGAGCCGGACGTGACTTCCAGGCGGGCCAGCCCGAGCTGCATGCTGAGCGCCACGAGCCGCTGCTGGGCGCCGTCGTGCAGGTCGCGTTCGATGCGCCGGCGTTCCACCTCGAACGCGTCGACGAGGCGGGCCCGGGAGCGGGTGAGCTCGACCAGCTTCGCGTCGGTGTCGTCGCTGCGGGGCGCCAGGATGGCCCGGGCCATGGCCGCCCGCGCGCCGGCCCAGGCCGTCACCGGGTACGCGGCGATGACCCACCCGATCGGCGCGAGCAGGGTCTGCGGCAGCGTGTACGCCAGCGGCCGGTCGGTCATGTACACCGGCGCGAACAGGAACGTCGTGGGCACGACCGCCGCGGCGAAGACCACGGCCGCGTCGATCCAGCACAGCACCGCCGCGGAGACCATCGCGTAGCCCAGCTCGCGCCACGTGGCCTGTTCCCGCAGCCGGCACATCAGCCAGGCGCGCAGGCCCGGCCGGTCCGGCCGCCGGTGCGGGTCGGGCAGCGCGTCGCGGTCGATGAGCCGCATCCGCCACCGCTCGAGCCGGCCGACCGCCACCCCGGACAGGATCGTGGCCAGGTAGCCGGCCACGCCGATCACCACCACCGAGAGCACCAGCCCGGCACCCAGCAGGCCCAGCACCACGAAGATCGTGGCGAAGCCGAGCAGCGCGCCGCCGGTCAGGTATGCCAGTGAGCGCCACGGCCAGGACGAGGCCAGGAAGCGCGTCGGGCGCATCGTCAGCGCGTCGAGGGCGTTGCGGACCGGCATGGTCAGTGACGCTACCGGCGAGATGCACCGCGGACGGTAGTGCCAGGTATACCTTCGATCCTCTCCGCTGCGTGACTGTGCGCGGCCCCGGCGGGCGGAAAGCTCGTCACCATGACCATCACGACCATCGGTACGGCCGTCGAGCTGCGGGCCGTCACCAGGATCTACGGTACGGGCACAGCCGCCGTGACCGCCCTCGACGCGGTGGACGTGGCGATCCCGCCGGCCACCTTCACCGCGGTGATGGGCCCGTCCGGGTCCGGCAAGTCCACCCTGCTGCACTGCGCCGCCGGCCTCGACCGGGCGACCCGCGGCGAGGTGATGATCGACGGCGTGCCGCTCGGCGGGCTGTCCGAGCGGGCGGTCACGAAGCTGCGCCGGGAGCGGGTCGGCTTCGTGTTCCAGTCCTTCAACCTGATACCGGCCCTGAGCGCCGAGCAGAACGTGTCGCTGCCGCTGCGCCTGGCCGGCCGCCGCCCGGCGCCCGGGGACGTCCGCGCGATGCTCGCCGAGGTGGGCCTGGCCGACCGGGCGGGGCACCGGCCCAGCGAGCTGTCCGGCGGCCAGCAGCAGCGGGTGGCGATCGCGCGGGCTCTGGTGACCCGCCCGGCGGTGGTGTTCGCCGACGAGCCCACCGGCGCGCTCGACACGAAGGCGTCCCGGGAGGTGCTGCACCTGTTGCGGGCCGCGGTGGACCGGCACGCGCAGACGATCGTGATGGTCACGCACGACCCGTACGCGGCCGCCTTCGCCGATCGGGTGCTGTTCCTCGCCGACGGCCGGGTCGTCGACGAGCTGCCGCGCCCGTCCGGCGCGTCCGAGATCGCCCTGCGCATGGCCCGGCTGGAGGAGCGATGAGCCTCGCGTGGACCATGGTCCGGCACCGGTTCGCCGCGTTCGCCGGCACGTTCGTCGCGATCGCCCTGGGCGTGGCCGTGGTCGCGGGGGCCACGACCCTGTGGGCGTCCTCGCGTCCCGAGGCACCGGCCCGCTACGGCGCGTCCCCCGTGCTCGTGCACTCCCCCAGCGTCGGCACCGGCCGCGACGGTTACCCCGATCACCGCTCGTGGACGGCGGCGCACGCCCGGGAGCTGGCCGCCCGGCTGGCGGCCCTGCCGGGCGTCACGGCGGCGGTGGCCGATCCCGCCTTCTATGTGCAGCGGGTCGTCGGCGGCCGGGCGACCGGTGATCCGGACACCGCCCGCTCGGACGGGCACGCGTGGTCGTCGGCGGTGCTCGGCGGCTACCGGCTCACCGCGGGCGAAGCGCCACGGCGGGCCGGGGAGGTGGCGCTCGGCGGGGTGGCGCCGGGTGCCCGCATCGACGTGCTGACCGGGCGCGGGCCGGCGACGTGGACGGTCACCGGGACCGTGGACGGGCCCGGCTTCTACGTCGCCGACGAGGCCGCGCGGGCGCTCGCCGCGGGGGTACGGGTGATCGGCCTGACCGTGACCGGCGACGCGGAGGCGGTCGCGGCCGCCGCGGAGTCCACGGTGGGCGGTGACGGGCTCGTGTTCAGCGGGGAGCGGCGGAACGAGCTCGAGGACGAGGCGGTGACGCGTACGCGGTGGCTGGGCGCGCAGTTGCTGATCGCGATGGTGACGCTCGGCGGGTTCGTGGCGGTGTTCGTGGTGGCGTCGACGTGTGCGCTCAGCGCCGCCCAGCGCCGGCGCGAGATCGGCCTGCTGCGGGCCGTCGGCGCGACACCGGGACAGGTCGTGCGGCTCATGTACGCCGAGACCCTCGTCGTCGCGGTGCTCGGCGGTGCGGTGGGCGTACCGCTGGGGGCGCTGACCGCTCCCCTGCTCGCGCCGCCGCTCGTGGCCGCCGGGCTGGAACCGGCCGGGTTCTCCGTGTCGGTGCAGCCGCTCGCGCTGACGGGATCGTTCCTGCTGGGCGTCGTCGTGGCGCTGGCCGGGGTGTGGGTGGCCGCCCGCCGCTCGAGCCGCATCCCCGCCCTCGACGCCCTGCGCGACGCCGCGATCGACCGCCGCGCGATGACCGCGCCGCGCTGGATCGCCGGCCTGGTGACCGCGGCGGCGGGCGGCGGGCTGATGGCCGCGCTGCCGGCCCTGCCCGTGATGACGCGGACGTCGGCGGCGCTGGGCGCGGCGATGCTGCTGCTCGTCGGGGCCGCGCTGCTGGCGCCCGTGGTCATCGTGCCGCTGGTGCGCCTGGTGACGTGGCCGTTCCGGCGCGGCGCGACCGGGATGCTGCTGCGCGAGAGCACGCTGACCGGCGTACGGCGGCTCGCCTCGACGGCCGCCCCGGTGATGCTGACCGTGGGCTTCGCGGCGCTGATGACCGGCATGGTCGCCACCATCGAGGAGGCGGCCGGCATCGACGAGGCCGCCGAGCTACCGGCCACGCTCGTGGCGGCCCCGGACGGGACCCCGGGGCTGGCGCCGTCCGTCGCGGAGAGGCAGCCGGGCGACTACAAGCTGACCACCGAGGTGCTGGTCACCATCGGCGCGACGACCGGCGGCCGGGACGCGAGTGGCGAGGCCGGGGTCAGCGGTATCCGGCTCTCCGCGGAGCTGAGGAACCGGCCGGAGTCGGTGGCCGTCGGTTTCCCCGACGGGACCACCACGACGCTGAAGGTGACCGGCACGCACGAGGGCCCCGAGGACCTCGTCGTCCTGCCTCGCGATCTGGTCCGCGAGCACGATCCGGCGGCGCTGGCCGGCGTCGTGCTGCTCGACGGTCCGGCCGTGCCGGTCGCCGGGATGAAGGTGCTGCCGGTCCGCGCGTACGTACAGGAGCTGATCGACGTCGAGGGCCGGATCATCCGGATCTTCCTCGTCGTGCTGATCGGCCTGTCGGCCGGCTACACCGGGCTGGCTGTGGCGAACACCCTGCTCATGGCCACCTCGGCGCGGCGCGGCGAGTTCACCGCCCTGCGGCTGGCCGGCGGCGGCACCGGACACGTCCTGCGGCTGACCACCGGGGAGGCGCTGCTGAGCGTGGCGGTGGGTAGCGTCCTGGGTGGCGCGGTCGCGGCCGCCGCGCTGCTGGGCATGCGCAACGCGGTCGAGGAGGAGCTGCAGCAGGCGGTCCGGCTGGTCGTGCCGTGGGGCCAGAGCGGCCTCGTCGTGCTGGTCTGCGCGGCCGTCGCGGTGGCGGCGGCGAGCCTGCCGGTGCTGCGGACGCGGCCGCGGTGAAACACGACCGAAACGGAGGGTTCTTCCCGCGCGCCCGGCATGCTGAGCTGGAGCCCGACGTCGAAGCGGATCTGCGCAAGGAGTCCCACGCATGCTCAACCTCTCCGTGTTCCTGGAGGACAGCGCCCGGCACTACCCCGAGCGCGCGGCGGTCGTGCTGGGCGACCAGCGGATGTCGTACGCACAGGTCGACGCGGCCGCGAACCAGATCGCCAACCTGCTCGTGTCCCGCGGCATCCGGCCGGGCGACAAGGTGGCCCTGTCCTGCCCGAACGTGCCGTACTTCCCGGTGGTCTACTACGGCATCCTCAAGGCGGGCGCGGTGGTGGTGCCGCTGAACGTGCTGCTCAAGGGCCGCGAGATCGCGTACCACCTGGCCGACTCGCAGGCGAAGGCGTACTTCTGCTTCCAGGGCACCGCGGAGCTGCCGATGGGCGCCGAGGGGCACGCGGGCTTCGGCCGGACGGACGGCTGCGAGCACTTCTTCCTGATCACCGCCGACCCGGCCGCCGCGTCGCCGATCGAGGGCGCCGAGACCCTCGGGCAGGCCCTCGCGGGGCAGTCGCCGGTCTTCGAGACCGTCCTCGCCGCCGAGACCGACCCGGCCGTCATCCTCTACACCAGCGGCACGACCGGGCAGGCCAAGGGCGCCGAGCTGAGCCACTCCAACCTGGTCCTCAACGCGCTGACCTGCAACCGGCTGTTCCAGTCGCGCCCGGGCACCGACACCCACCTGCTGGTGCTGCCGCTGTTCCACTCGTTCGGCTCCACCGTCAACATGAACGCCGGATTCTCCTCGGCCGCCACGCTGGTGCTCATGCCGCGGTTCGAGGCGGCCGGGGCGGTCAAGCTGCTGGAGAGCGAGGACGTGACGTTCTTCGCGGGCGTACCGACGATGTACTGGGGCCTGCTCAACGCGCTCTCCGAGGGCGTGGACGTGGAGCGGATCGCCCGGAACATGCGCATCGCGGTCAGCGGCGGCTCGAGCCTGCCCGTCGAGATCATCAAGGAGGTCCGGACCCGGCTCGGCGTCCAGATCCTCGAGGGGTACGGCCTCAGCGAGACCTCGCCGGTGGCCACGTTCAGCGACCCGGACAGCGAGCCGCGGCCGGGCTCCATCGGCATCCCGATCTGGGGCGTCGAGGTGAAGCTGATCGACCCGGAGTGGAACACCGTCGAGGGCGAGGACGAGATCGGCGAGATCGCCATCCGCGGCCACAACATCATGCGGGGCTACTACAACCGCCCCGAGGCCACCGCCGAGGTGATGAACAACGGCTGGTTCCGTACCGGCGACCTCGGCCGGCGCGACAAGGACGGCTTCTACTACATCGTCGACCGCGCCAAGGACATGATCATCCGGGGCGGCTTCAACGTGTACCCGCGGGAGATCGAGGAGGTGCTGATGACCCACGAGGGCGTGTCGCTCGCCGCGGTCATCGGCGTACCGCACCCCAGCCACGGCGAGGAGATCAAGGCGTACGTGATCCGCAAGGCGGGCGCCACGGTCACCGAGGAGGAACTGGTCGCCTGGTCCCGCGAGCAGATGGCCAGCTACAAGTACCCGCGCATCGTGGCGTTCGTCGACGCACTGCCGATGACCGCCACCGGCAAGCTGCTCAAGCGCGAGCTGTCCTGACCCCGTCCGCGCGTCCGGTGCCGCTGATGATCGTTTGCGTGGGTACGGCACAGTGAGCGGTGTCGACCGGCACCACGGAGGAAGTTTGAGCACAGCGCAGCTCGACCGGGTGGCGCCCGTCCCGGGCCCGGTGGCGGACCCGGCACCGGGCGGGCTCCTGTGGCGCGTCCGGGCCCTGCGC
The DNA here is from genome assembly GCF_016464385.1 of Nucisporomicrobium flavum. Lineage (GTDB taxonomy): Bacteria > Actinomycetota > Actinomycetes > Mycobacteriales > Micromonosporaceae > Actinoplanes > Actinoplanes flavus_A. Next base: position 265,100 of record NZ_JADMLH010000007.1, read on the forward strand.
CACACCTCCCCGGGCCGCCTGCAGCTGCTGCTCACGGCGCTGCTCGTGTTCGGGGTGCTCACCGGCCTGGTCGCCGGCCTGACCGCCGCCTCGGCGCGGGCCGGCACCGACGACCTCGGCGACCGGGCGCAGCCGCTGCTGGTCGAGGCGGAGACGATCTACTCGGCGCTCGCCGACGCCGACACCACCGCCGCGCAGGCGTTCCTCGCCGGCGGCCTGGAGCCGGCCGAGCTGACCCGCCGCTACGAGGGCGACCTCGACCGGGCCACCACCGCGCTGATGTCGGCGGCCCGGCGCACCCCGCCGGAAGGGCCGGCCGCGGAGGCGATCCGTGCGCTGTCGTCCGGCATCCCCCGGTACGCGGCCCTCGTGGCCAGCGCGCGGGCCAACAACCGCCAGGGGCTGCCGGTCGGTGCGTCGTACCTGTCGACCGCCTCGCAGCTCAGCCGCGACTCGCTGCAGCCACAGGCCCAGGTGCTGTTCCGCAGTGCCCGCGACGAGGTGGACGAGGGCTACGGCGGCGCGCGCAGCTCGTGGTGGTCCGCGCTGCTGGTGATCCTGCTCGTGGCGCTGCTCGGCACGCTGCTCGTCACCCAGGTCCACCTGAGCCGCTCGACCCGCCGTACGTTCAACGTTCCGCTGCTCGTGGCCACCGCCGTGACGCTCGCGCTGACCCTGACCACCGCGGTCGTCCTCGCCGGGCAGCGCTCGCACCTGACCGACGCCGCCCGCGACGGCTCGGCGCCCGTGGCGCTGCTGGCCGAGGCCCGCATCTACGCCCTGCGCGAGCGGGGCGACGACGCGCTCACCCTCGTCGCCCGGCAGGGCCCGCCGGAGCCGGGCAAGGACCCGTACGAGGTGAACAGCCGGGAGCTGACCCGCCGCCTCGACCAGGCCGGACGCGGCGCCGCCGGCCCGGCCCGCACGGCCGTGGAGTCCGCCGCCCGCAACCGCCGGGACTGGGAGAACGCCCACAAGCGGATCCGCGCGCTCGACGAGAGCGGCCGCTACGACGAAGCGGTGAAGCTTGCGGTCGGCGAACCGACGACGCGCACCTTCACCGCGCTCACCGGCGACCTGGGTCGCGCGCTGGAGGACCGCAAGGCCGCCTTCACCCGCGAGATCGACGCCGCCGGGCGCGGGCTGGGCCTGCTCACCGTCCTCGGGCCGCTGCTCGCGCTGGCGGTCTGCGCCCTCGCCGCCACCGGCCTGCGGGCCCGCCTCGAGGAGTACCGCTGATGCGTGCCCGTGCCGCCACCGCCGTGGCCGTCCTGCTGGTGAGCCTCGCCGGCGGCTGCTCCGGGGACTCCTCGCGGCCACGGGCCGGGGCCTCCGCCGCGCCGTCGGCGCCGCCCGCCACGTCGGGGCCCGGCGCGCCGGCCGACACGTCCTGCAAGCCGCGGGCCAGCCTGCGCCCGGCCGGGCCGCTGCCGAAGCCCGGCGCGATGCCCGCGGGCACGTACATGCGCACGATCCAGGACCGGGGCCGGCTCATCCTCGGCACCAGCCAGGACACGCTGCTGTTCAGCTCGCGCAACCCGTTCACCGGCGCGATCGAGGGCTTCGACGTGGACATGGGCCGGCAGATCGCCGCCGCCATCTTCGGCGACCCCGACAAGATCCAGATCAGGGTCATCGGGTACGACGACCGCGTCGAGGCCGTGGACGCCGCGGAGCCGGTGGACCTGGTCGCCGACACGATGACGGCCAACTGCGACCGGTGGGGCGACGTCGACTTCTCCACCATCTACTACGACGCCGGGCAGAAGGTGCTGGTGTCGTCCACCTCGGACGCCCGCGGCATCGGCGACCTCGGCGGCCGGAAGGTGTGCGCCGCGCAGGGCTCGACCTCCTACGACAACATCGCGGCCGCCGCCTCGCGCCCCGTCCCGGTCGCCCGGGCCGGGTTCGCCGACTGCCTGGTCGCGTTTCAGCAGAACGAGGTCGACGCCATCTCCACCGACGACACCATCCTCGTGGGGCTGGCCGCGCAGGACCCGTACGCGAAGGTCGTCGGGCCGCGCATGTCGCAGGAGCCGTACGGCATGGCGATCTCGCAGAAGCACCACGAGTTCACCCGCTTCGTCAACGCGGTGCTGGAACGCAACCGGGCGAACGGCACCTGGAAGAAGACGTACGAGCGCTGGCTCGGCGACCTCGGACCCGCCCCGCGCCCGCCCGCCGCGCAGTACCGGGACTGACGCCGGCGATGAGCGCACCCTTCACCGACCTGCTCGCCCGCGCCGACGCCGAACTGGCCCGGCTCGAGGCCGCCGCCGCGGCGATCGCCACGAACCTGGTCGACCTCGACGACTCCGGCGCCCGCAAGGACCTGGACCGCACCGCGCTGACCGGGGAGACGGCCGCCGCGTGGGCGGACGCCACCGCCGCGCTGACCCAGCTGTGGGACGGCTACGGCCAGCTCACCGCACTGATCACCGCGGCCCGCTCGGCGCGGCAGCAGCGGCGCTTCGGCGACCGGGAGCGGTCGGCGTACATCGATCAGGTGCTCGGCCGCTCGATCACGCTGTCCACGACGACCGTGCCGCTGGCCGCTCGCGGGCTGCTGGGCGCCGGCAAGGTCACCACGTCCTGCTCCCCCGCCGAGCTGCTGTCCGCGATGGAGGCCGCGTTCCAGGTCGCGGTGGGCGTGGCGACCCGGGCCGGCGAGGTGTGGCACCGGCTGCTGCCCGCGGCCGCGGACGCCGCCGCCCGCATCGCCACGCTGCGGACGCTCACCCGCTCGGCGCTGCTCGACGAGGCGGACCGGCGCCTCGGGGAGCTCACCGCACGGCTGGCCGGCGACCCGCTCGGCTGCGACGAGAGAGCGCTTGCCGAGATCCGTACGCTGATCGACCGCGCCGACGCGGAACGCACCTCCGCCGACGAGCTGCGCGAGGCCCTGGCCCAGCGCCTCGCCGACGCGCACGACCTGGCGACCCGGCTGGCGGCGGCCGCGCACACCGCCGCCGCCGCCGAGGAGCGGGCGGCGGGCCGGTTCCCGGACACCGCCCTGGCCACGGTGGCCGGGCCGGACCTGGGACCCGACCTCGCCGCGATCGACGCGCTCGCCGCCGCCGGGCACTGGGCGCTGATCAGCCCGCGCCTGGCCGCGTGGACCAGGCGGGCGCGCGAACGCCTCGCCGGGCTGGAAGCGGCCGCCGCGCGCAACGCCCGGCTGCTGGCCGCGCGGGACGAGCTACGGGGGCGGCTGGGGGCGTACGAGGCCAAGGCGGGCAGCCGCGGGGTCGCCGAGGATCCCGTGCTCGCGCCGCTCGCCGAGCGCGCCCGCGGGCTGCTCTACACCGCGCCGTGCGATCTCGAGGCCGCGCGCGGTGCCGTGGCCGCGTACCAGGACGCGGTGTCCGCGCTGACGACCGCGAGGGAGGGCCGCCGATGACGTGCCAGCGCAACTGCCCCGGGACCATTCAGGACGGTTACTGCGACACCTGCGGCATGGCCCCCGTGAAAACGCCCGTTCCTGCGCCGCAGCAGCGGGCGGCCACCGCCCCTTCGGTCCGCACGGCCGCCGTGTCCACCGCCCCTTCGGTCCGCACGGCCGCCGTGTCCACGCGGACCGGCAGTTCGGCGCGCACCGGCAGCGCACGGACGGGAACCCGCAGGCGTCGCTTCGGCGGTGGCCTGGTCGACGTCGCCCCGCTGGAGCCCCGCGACCCGGCGACCGCCGTGATGACCCTGGCAGAGGTCCCGGAGGACAAGCGCTACTGCGGCAAGTGCGGCAACCCTGTCGGCCGTACCCGCGGTGACCGTCCGGGGCGCACGTCCGGGTTCTGCCCCTCGTGCGGCGAGCCGTTCAACTTCACCCCCAAGCTCGGCAAGGGCGACCTGGTCGCCGGCCAGTACGAGGTGGTCGGCCCGCTGGCGCACGGCGGCCTCGGCTGGATCTACCTGGCGGTCGACAAGAACGTCTCGGACCGCTGGGTGGTGCTCAAGGGCCTGCTCAACTCCGGCGACGAGGACGCGCTCGCCGCGGCGGTGGCCGAGCGGCGCTTCCTGGCCGAGGTCGAGCACCCCGGCATCGTGCGGATCTACAACTTCGTCGAGCACGACGGCGCCGGCTACATCGTCATGGAGTACGTCGGCGGCGAGTCCCTCAAGGACATCCTCAAGCAGCGCCGGGAACGCGCCGGCGGCCCGGATCCGCTGCCGGTGGAGCAGGCGCTCGCGTACGCGCTGGAGATCATGCCGGCGTTCGGCTACCTGCACGACCGGGGCCTGATCTTCTGCGACTTCAAGCCGGACAACGTCATCCAGAGCGGCGACCAGGTCCGGCTCATCGACCTGGGCGGCGTGGTGCACGTCGACGACCTGGACGCCGCCCTGTACGGCACGGTCGGCTACCAGGCGCCGGAGATGGCCCGGACCGGCCCGTCGGTGCAGAGCGACCTCTACACGATCGGCCGCACCCTGGCCGTGCTCACAACGGACTTCCGCGGCTACCAGAGCACGTACAAGGAGAGCCTGCCGGACCCCGGCGAGGTCGAGGTGTACCGGCGGCACGACTCGTTCCACCGGCTGCTCGTCCGCGCCACCCGCCCCGACCCGGCCGAGCGGTTCGAGGATGCCGCCGAGATGGCCGAGCAGATGCTGGGCGTGCTGCGCGAGGTGCTCGCCGCCGGCGACGGCGAACCGCGGCCGGCGACGTCCCGGCTGTTCACCGGCGAGCTGCGGACCGACCCGCGCGGCGACGAGCCGCAGTGGCGGCACCTGCCCGCGCCGATGATCGACCTCGCCGACCCGGCCGCCGGTTTCCTCGCGTCGGTCACCCTCACCGACCCCCGCGAGGTGCTCGCGCTGCTCGGCAAGGCACCCGAGCACACCGTCGAGGTGCAGTTGCGGGCACTGCGGGCGTACATCGACATCGGGCCCGACGCGTTCGGCCAGGCCGCGAAGCTGCGCGACGCCATCGCCGCGACGTTCGGGTCGGACTGGCGCATCGCCTGGTACGACGGCGTGCTCGCGCTCGCCGCCGGGGACTTCGGGCGCGCCGCGGAACGCTTCGACGCCGTCTACTCGGCGCTGCCCGGCGAGCTCGCGCCGAAGCTGGCCCTGGCGCTGAGCCTGGAGCTGGCCGGGCGGCACGCGGACGCGGCGCGGCACTACGACGTCGTCAGCCGGACCGACCCGGCGTACACCACCGCCGCGACCGGGCTGGCCCGGTGCCGGCTCGCGCTCGGTGACCGCGACGGGGCGGTCGAGGCGTACAACCGGGTTCCGGGCACGTCGGCGGCCCACCGCAGCTCCCAGGTCGGTGCGGTGCGCGCCCTCGTCCGCGCCCACCCCTCCGCGCGGGCCGATGTGGCCGCGCTGACCGCCGCCGCCGCGCTGATCGAGCGCCTGGAGATGGAGGCCGCCCAGCTGGCCGCCCTGCGCGCCGAGCTGCTGGAGCAGGCGCTGCGGGCGCTGGCCACGGGCGTCCCGGTGCCGGCCGCGGTGCTGGGTACGCCCGGCGACGGCACCGCCGGGGAACGTGACGTCCGGTTCGCGCTCGAGGCCGCGTACCGGGAGATGGCCCGGGCCGCGCACGGCCCGGAGCGGATCCGCCTCGTCGATCTCGCCAACGCCTCCCGACCGAGGACCCGCACATGACCGTTTCCCTGGAGTGCGCCGCGTGCGCCGACGAGCGGGCCGCCGGCGCCGCCTTCTGTGAGAGCTGCGGCCGCACGCTGGCCACCGGCTCCCCGGCCGGCGCGGGTCCGCAGTGCCAGGCCTGCGGGCCGGCCGGGGCGGTCGACGCCGACGGGTACTGCGGCACCTGCGGGATGCTCGCCGCGCGTCCCCGCGACCACGCCGAGGCCGACAGCTCGCCGGTGGCGGCCGCCGTCACCGACCGCGGGCTGCGCCACCACCGCAACGAGGACGCGATGTGGCTGGCCGTTCGGGGCGCCGACGCAGACGCCGTGGTCTGCGACGGGGTGTCCGCGTCGTACGACCCCGACGTGGCCTCCGCGGTCGCGGCGGAGGCGGCCGGCAAGGTGCTCGCCGCGGGTGGCGACGACCTCGCCGGCCGGATCGCCGAGGCGATCACCGCCGCCGGCGCCGCGGTGGCGGAGCTGGCCCGCACCGACCCCCGCCGTGCCGCGTCCAACCCGGCCTGCACGATCGTGGCGGCGTGCGTGCGCGGCACGGAGGTCGGGTACGGCTGGGTCGGCGACAGCCGCGCGTACTGGGTGCCGGAACAGGGCGAGGCCCGGCAGCTGACCGAGGACGACTCGTGGGCCACGCACGCGATCGCACTCGGCGTGGACCCGCAGTCGGCGTGGAACGACCCGAAGGCGCACGCCATCACCGCCTGGCTCGGCGCGGATGCCGGGCCCGTACGGCCGCGCACCGACACCCTGCGCCCCGGCGAGGCGGGCATTCTGGTGCTCTGCAGCGACGGGCTGTGGAACTACCTCACCGAGCCCGCCGAGCTCGCGTCGACCGTGCGTGCCGCCGTACGCGAGGCACCTGATCTGATATCTGCGGCCCGGTCCCTGGTCACCTTCGCGAACGACGCCGGCGGGGCCGACAACATCACCGTGGTCCTGGTACCGATCCACACGTAGGGAGAGCCCGTGGCATACACCGCCGAGGCGTTCCAGAACGAGTTCCTCGCCCTGGGCGCGACCGAGGTCAACGCGATCGTCACCGTCACGTCGTCCGGCGCGGAGGGCGGACGGCGCACGGCCGGCGCGACCGAGATCATCATCGTGGACTGCTCCGGCTCGATGCAGGCCGAGGGCCGCATGATCGCCGCCCGGCAGGCCGCCAAGGCCGCCGTGAACTGCATCGACGACGGCGTACGCTTCGCCATCGTCGCGGGCGTCAGCACCGCGCAGCAGCTCTTCCCGGCGCCCGGGCAGCTGGCCGTGGCGACGCCGGAGACCCGCGCCCAGGCGGTGCACGCGATCGACCGGCTGCAGGCCAACGGCGGCACCGCGATGGGCGCCTGGCTGAAGCTGGCCCACCAGCTGTTCGCGCAGCGCCCCGGTGACATCCAGCACGCGATCCTGCTGACCGACGGCGAGAACGGCGAGTACAAGGGCTACCTGGAGAGCGTGCTGCAGGAGATCGGCGGCTCGTTCACCTGCGACTGCCGTGGCGTGGGCACCAACTGGACGGTCTCCGAGCTGCGCAAGATCGCCACCGCCATGCTCGGTACGGTCGACATCGTGGCCCGCCCGCAGGACCTGGCCGCGGCCTTCGAGCAGATGATGACGGCCGCGATGGGCAAGACCAGCGCCGACGTGCAGCTCAAGGTCTGGACGCCGGTGAACTCCACGATCCGCTTCGTCAAGCAGGTCGAGCCGCAGATGGTGGATCTGACCGGCAAGCGCATCGAGGACGGGCCGCGGGCCGGCCGCTACCCGCTCGGTTCGTGGGGCTCGGAGAGCCGCGACTACCACGTCTGCGTGGACGTGACCGCGGGTGCGGCCGGCGACGAGATGCTCGCCGCGCGGGTGTCCGTCGTGGAGGGTGACGTCGTGCACGCCCAGAGCCTGGTCCGCGCGGTGTGGACGGACGACAGCGCCCTGTCGGCGCGGATCAACCGCCAGGTCGCCCACTACACCGGCCAGGCCGAGCTCGCGGAGGTCATCCAGGCCGGCATCGAGGCCCGCAAGGCCGGGGACGACCGTACGGCGACCCTCAAGTTCGGCCGGGCGGCGCAGCTGGCGCACCAGAGCGGCAACAAGGCTACCGAGGAGCTGCTGTCCACGGTGGTGGAGATCGAGGACGCCGAGACGGGTACGGTCCGGCTGCGGCGCAGGATCGAGGCGGCCGACGAGATGGCCCTCGACACCCGCTCGACGAAGACCGTACGGGTGGGGCGCGGCCAGTGACCACGTACGCCTGCCCCAAGGGTCACGTCTCGGCCACCGACGACTTCTGCGACACGTGCGGCGCCCGCATGTCCGGCGCCGCCCCGGCCGCGCCCGCGACGGCCGGCGCGCCCGCGGGGCCGGCGTGCCCGCATTGCGGAGCGCCCCGGGCCGGCAGCGGGCGCTTCTGCGAGGACTGCGGCTTCGACCACCACACGGGCAAGATCCCGGCGCTGGGCGGGTCCGGCGAGCCCGCACCGGCCTGGACGGCGACGATCACCGCGGACCGCGAGTACTTCGAGGCCAACGCGATCGAGGGGGTCGACTTCCCGGCCGAGACCCGGACCCGCACGATCACCCTGCCGTCCCCGCAGGCCCGCATCGGCCGGCACAGCACCTCCAAGGGGACCAGCCCGGAGATCGACCTCGCCGACGACGACCCGGGCGTCTCGCACGCCCACGCGCTGCTGACGCTGAGCGTCGACGGGGTGTGGCTGCTGACCGACCTCGGCTCGACCAACGGCACGTACGTCAACGACGAGCAGAAGCCCCTCGCGGCGGGGCACAGCCGCGGGCTGGCCGACGGCGACCGGGTGCACGTGGGCGCCTGGACGACGATCACCCTGCACGCCCCGGCCTGACCCGCGCGCCGGTCAGCCACTGCGGGCGGTCAGCGCGGCGCCGATGCAGTCGAGGACGCGGTCCAGCCCGTACCGGAACTGCTCGTCGCGGTCCAGGTGCAGCTGGCGGGCCTCCCCCACGATCCTGGCGAACATCGGGTACTGCCCGCTGTCCAGGATCTGCTGGATGCGAGGGCCGCTGCGCGCCATCCATTCCGCCTCGCTGACACCGCTGCGGCGTGCCTCCTCGGCCCGCGTGATCTCCTCGCGCACGGCGCCCTCGACGTAGCCGTTGAGGATCGCCATGAGGCTGAGGTTCTCGTCGATGGACACGTACGCGTCGAGCGCACCCATCGTCCCCTCGATCACGCGCAGCTGGTGCGGGCCGAAGCTGGGCAGCGACCGGTGCACGGTGGCGATCCAGGGATGTCGCAGCCACATGGCCCGCATGCCGTCGGCGTACCGCGTCAGGTCCGCGCGCCAGTCGCCGGAGGGCAGGCCGTCGACGTCGATCTCGCCCATCAGCCGGTCGGCCATGAGCTCGATGAGGTCGTCGCGGCTGGGCACGTACCGGTAGAGCGACATCGCGCCGGCGCCGATCTCCGTGGCGATGCGCCGCATGGTGGCGGCCTCCAGCCCTTCGGCGTCGGCGATCCGGATGGCCGCCTCGGTGATCTGCGCGCGGCTGTAGGCGGGCCTGGGCCCCCGGGCCGGGCGCTCGGGACGCATCCAGATGTTCACCCTCGCACCTCCTGGTTGCGTACATCGTACCCAGTGGCGTAGCGTCCGTGCCGTTACTGCGTACGACGTACCCAGTGGAGGGATCATGGCGGATCCGATGGTGGTCGCCGAGGGGCTGCACAGGCACTTCGGCGCCACCCATGCGCTGCGCGGCCTCGACCTGAGCGTCCCGGCCGGCACGGTCTGCGGCGTTCTGGGACCCAACGGCGCCGGGAAGACGACCGCCGTGCGCATCCTGGCGACCCTGTGCCGCCCCGACGCCGGTCACGCCCGGGTCGCCGGGCACGACGTCGTCCGCGAGGCGGACAAGGTGCGTCCGAGGATCGGGCTCGCGGGCCAGTACGCCGCCGTGGACGACATGCTGACCGGCCGGGCCAATCTGCGCATGTTCGGGCGGCTCTCGCACCTGACCCGGCGCGTGGCCCACCGGCGGGCTGACGAGCTGCTCGACCGTTTCGGCCTGGCCGAGGCCGCCGACCGCCCGGTCGGCGGCTGGTCCGGCGGCATGCGGCGCCGCCTCGACCTGATCAGCTGTCTCCTGGTGCGCCCCGACGTGCTGTTCCTGGACGAGCCCACAACCGGCCTGGACCCCCGCAGCCGCGGCCAGATCTGGGACCACGTCCGCGAGCTGGTGGCCGACGGCACCACGGTGCTGCTGACCACGCAGCACCTCGACGAGGCCGATCAGCTGGCCGACACCGTCACCGTCATCGACCACGGGCGGGCCATCGCCACGGGCACGCCGGACGAGCTGAAGGCCACCATCGGGGACCGCCTGGACGTCACGGTGGCGGATCCCGCCGCGCTGGACCGGGCGGTCACCGTGCTGGAGGCCCTGACCGGCGCCGAACCCGCCCCGGGCGACGAGCGGCTCAGCGTGCCCGTACCCGGAGGCGGCCTGCGGCTCGCCGACGTCGTCCGCGCGCTCGACCACGCCGGGGTTGCCGCGGCCGACGTACGGCTGCGCCGGCCCACCCTCGACGAGGTGTTCCTGCGCCTCACCGACCGGAAGGAGGCAGTCCGATGACAGCACTGCGCTGGACCGTGAGCGACGGGCTGACCCTGGTCGGCCGCGAGCTCGCGCGGCTGCGCGGGGCGCCCGGGCAGATCGTCACCCTGCTGCTCTTCCCGGCGGTCATGGTCCTGCTGTTCGGGTACGTCTTCGGCAGCGCGATCCGGGTGCCGGGCGGCGGCGACTACCGCGAGTACCTCATGCCGGGCCTGTTCGCGATGGTGACGTTCACGGCCGTCCACGGCGTCATGGTGCGGATGGCCGGCGACGCCTCGCGCGGGGTGATGGACCGGTTCCGCTCCATGCCCACGGCCCGGCTCGCGGTGCCGTTCGGGCAGACCGGCGCCGACGCGCTGGGCGGCCTGATCTTCGTCGCCGTCATGGCGGCGGCCGGCCTGGCCGTGGGCTGGCGGCCGCACCGCGGGCTGCTGCCCACGCTCGGGGCGTTCGCCCTGATCATGCTGCTGAGGTACGCCCTGAGCTGGGCCGGCGTCCACGTCGGCCTGGCGGTCGGCGACGAGCGCGCCGTCGACAACCTGGCGCCGCTGATGCTGCCCGTCACCATGATCTCCAACGCGTTCGTCCCGACCGACGGCATGCCGGCGTGGCTCCGGTTCGTCGCCGACTGGAACCCGGTCAGCGCTCTGACCGCGGCGTGCCGTCAGCTGTTCGGAAACCCGGGCGGGCCGGCCGGGAACGGGCCCTGGCCGCTGGAGCATCCGGTGACCGCCGTCCTGCTCTGGTCGGCGGCGCTGCTGGCGGTGTTCGTCCCGCTGTCGGTCCGCACGTTTCTGCGCCGGGGACGCTGATCGATTTATCCTCGCCGCCCGGCCGGGCCGCGATACGGTCAGCCCGCGATGAGGGACGAGCGCATCGGTACGGTGCACCGCACCCAGGTGATCGACCTGCTGAACCAGGCGCTCACCGAGGGCAGCCTGCCCGAGCCCGACTACGACGCCCGGATCGTCGCGGTGGGCTCGGCGACGTACGCCTCCGACCTGCTCGCCCAGGTCCAGGACCTGCCGCCGCGCCTGCAGTGGGACCCGCGCGCCGCGGCGCCCCCCACACCGCCGGACCGCAACGCCGGGCGGGGCGCGCTGATCCTCGGCCTGCTGGCGGTGCCGCTGTCGTTCTGCCTGATCGGCGGCCTCCTCGGCGTTGCGGCGATCGTGCTGAGCACGCGCGGCCGCGGGGCGCACGGGGTCGGGCCGGCGCTGATCGGCCGGGTGCTGGGCATCGTCAGCGTGGTCCTCACCATCGGCGCGGTGGCCGCCCTGGTCGTGGCCGCCCGCTCGTGACCGGCCCGCCAGGGCGAGGCGCCCGGCTCAGCCGCGCGGGCGGCGCCTCGCGCAGCGGCGAGCAGCTCAGAGCGTGAGCAGGGCGAAGAAGCCGCCCACCACCGGACGCGCCTGGAAGCCCTGCTGCCGGTTCGCCACCACGTCGTACCAGTCGGTCAACGGCACCCGCTGCCCCGTGGTGTTCGCGAACTTGTACAGCCCCGCGATGAGCGCGTCCCGCACCTCCGCGTGGTCCTTGAGCCACGCCGCGGTCCACATCTCCCAGTCCGCCTTCGTGTACGTGTGCCGGATGTCGAGCGGGATCCCGTCCGTGGCCACCCGCTGCAGGTACCACTCCGCCTCGAGCTGCTGCACCGACGCCGGCACGAGCCCGAGCTTCAGCAGCGAGTCGGCGTACCCGTTGTACTTCAGGCTCCACGTGCCGTCCCGGTCGTACGCGAGCTTGAGGTGCTTGCCCGAGGGGTCGAGCGCCATCCGTTCCCATTCGGTGATGTAGCCGCGGGCGGTGGACAGGTAGCGCATCGCGTCCGAGGTCCTGCCGGCCGCCGTTGCGATGGTGCTCATGGCGCCGATCCCGACGATGCCTTTGAGCGCGAGGTTGACGCTGTGCGCGATGAAGCCCGTGAAGTCGTCGGTCTGGTTCTGCAGGTCCGGGTCGAGCGCGTTGCCGACCAGGTAGTCGGCCCACTGCTTCAGGATCGGGTAGTGCGCGGTCGCGTACGCCTCGCGCTCGGCCTTCGGGACCCGGGCGAGGTATCCCGCCACCATGATGAGCATGTTGGCCGACTCCTCGACCGGCATGTCCTCCTCGCCCTCGCCGGAGAGGTGCCCGTCCGCGTTCGGGTAGTGGGCGCCGAGGTCGTGCGGGGCGAAGACCTTCGGGAAGCCGCGCTTCTCCACGTAGTCGAGGACCGGCGCGAGGATCAGGCGCAGGTACTGCGGGTCGGCGTACAGCCACACCGGCATCGACGGGTACGTGACGTCGACGGTCTGCATGTTGCCGTTGCTGGAAATTTCCTTGAGGAACGCCCACGGCTCGCCGTTGCGGCTGACCAGATCCGTGGCCGCGTACGCCTGCCGGAAGGCGAGCGCGCACAGGGCGGCGTACTCGGGACCGCCGGCCCGGACGGCGTCGCGTTCCACCTTCTCGTCGAGGCGGGCGCAGCGGGTGACGGCGGCCGCGTGGTCGCGGTGGAACTCGGCCACCATGTCCGTCCACTTCGGCCAGTACGTCTTCCACAGCGGCGGCAGCTGCTCGCCGAGGTAGCTGACGGTGGGCTCGCGCAGGTGCCCGATGCTCACCACGAACGGCTCGGAGGCGCGGCGGGTGACCGTACCCAGCGACTGGTTGAACGCGAAGACCGGGTAGCGGTCGTTGATCCGCCGCGGCTTGTCCTGGTCGACGGTGTTGGCGAGGGTGTGCTGGGTGGCGATCTGGCGGCGCACGTCGCCGTCCGCGCCGATCTGCCAGGTGAGGCCGGAGCGGGCCGGGCTGGAAAGCACGATCGTGCCCCACTCGGCGGTGTCGCCCCGCTCGCGCAGAACGTCCGGTGTGGACTGCTGGTACGACAGCGTGACCACGTCCGCGGCGGTCTGCTGGTCCCAGGTGATCGAGCGGCCGGCGTCGCCCGAGGCCCACTCGCCGGAGATGTCGACGTACACCGACACGTCGTGCGGCTTGCCGTCGAGGCTGCGCGCGCTGACCGCGAGGTAACTCAGTGGCTGCGACTGCCGGCGCAGGTCGCCGGGGGTCACCGGGGACAGGAACGTCACGGTCAGCTCGACGCCGGCCTGCTCGAGCACGAACTCGGACTTCGTCGCGGTGACGGTCAGCGAGGTCTGCCGCATCGTCGCGAACGGATAGTCGCCAGGCGCGGACGGCGATCCCAGGAACAGGTACGGCGTGCCGTCCACTGTGGCCAGTCCGGTCATGGCCGTCACCCGGCCGGTCCAGAACGCAGGCCAGCTGCCGGGCAGGTTGTCCGCGGCGAGCCAGGTGCTCAGGTACGGCGACCGCACGGCGAGCGGCACGGCGGGCGGGCGGATCGCCGCGGCCCGGCGCCCGGCACCCGCCGCGCCCGACGCACCGGCGGCGACGGGGCTCGCGGCCGCGGCCGGGGTGGCGCTCGACAGGACCGGGCCCAGCGCGAGTCCCGCCCCTGCCGTGCCGCCGAGCTGGAGCAGACGCCTTCGAGATGCCATGTCCGGACCTCCCCGCCGAGTCATTCAACACCGTGAATCTAGTGCAGGTGTGTCCGAACAGGAAGGTCCCGCGTACGGAAATGTTCATCCATGTTCGGGCCAGAGGGCAGCGTGGGCCTGGTGCCACAGGTCCGCGCTGCGGGCGAAGAGCGACGTGCCCGCCCGGGGGCCACGGATGCCGTCCACGCCGCCGTACGCGCCGCCCGCCTCGGTGACGATCAGCGAGGTGGCGGCGAAGTCCCAGATCTGCCCGCGGGTCTGCACCGCCAGGTCGAGGCCGCCGCTGGCGACGAGCAGCGGGGCGTGGACGTCCCAGTCGGCCACGGCGGCCCGGGCGGCCAGCGGCGCGGCGATGCGGCGGTCGGTGTCGAGGTAGTTGGGCGGCGCCGGGACCACGCCCAGCCGGCTGCCGTCGAGGACGTCCGGGCGGCCCGTGGCGACGGCGATGCGCTGTTCCGCCGTACCGTCGAGCCGGGAGCGGTAGGCGCCGCCGCCGCGACGCGCCCACCACAGCGTGCCCTGCGCCGGGACCGCGGCGACCGCGGCGACGACGACGCCGTCCTCCTCGAGGGCGACCAGCACGAGCCACCGGTCGTCCCCGGCGACGAACTGGGCGGTACCGTCGATCGGGTCGACGATCCACCGGCGCGCGCCCGCGCCGGCCGCGCCGCCCTCCTCACCGAGGATCGCGTCGCCGGGCCGTTCCGCGGCCAGCACCGCGCGGATCGCCGCCTCCGTCTCCCGGTCCGCGACGGTGACCACGCTGCCGTCGGGCTTCACCTCCCGCCGCAGGCCGGCGAGGGCCGCGAAGTGCCGCAACGCGACGGCCGCCCCCGCGAGGGCGGCCGTCCGGGCCAGATCAAGATCGCTCTGCACGGACCTCATCCTGCCGCGCCCCGGCCCCACGGGCGACGCGGCGCGCCTCCCAGGCGAGCAGCGCGACCGCGCACAGGGCGAAGAACACGTGGCTGACGGGCGTGACGACCGCGCCGCCGCCGGCGAGCGGCTGCGTGGTGAAGCTGTGCCACGCGTACGTGAGCAGTCCGCCCGCCGCCGCCGCGAGCCGGTGCCGGCCGTCCCAGCCGTCCCGCCGCGACCAGCCCAGGATCGTCGCGATCACCACGACGAACGCCGGCAGCATCGCCGGTACGCCGGCCGCGTCGGGCAGCCACTTGGTGCTCATGAACAGCGCGCCGCCACCCAGCGTCACCGCGAGCACGACCAGCGGACTCGGCGCGGCGCCCGGCCGGCGGATCGGCGCGGGCACCCGGAACGCCGCGACGACCAGGAGGGCCACGATCACGAGGACGGTGGCCAGCTTCGGCCACGGCGCGAGGTACTGGTCCATCCCGTACGAGGCCATCGTCGTGCCGAACGCCCCGAGGGCGAACAGCGCGCACCCGGTGACCAGGCCGGGCGTCCGCAGCCACGGCGTCGTACGGCGGCCGCTGACCTCCTCGACCAGCGCGATGGGCACCGTGATGCTCCAGACGGTGTGCAGGGCGAGCACGTACAGCGTCCACGGGACGGCGATCCCCAGCGCCGGAACGAACCCCTGGTCGAGCAGGTGCGCGCCGGCGTAGTCCGGGTTGAACAGCGACTGGGTGGTGATGCCCTCCTCGAACAGCCCGTACGCGAGTGCCAGCAGGACGATCGTGGGCCAGCCGCGCCCGGTGCGGCGGGCGACCTCGCGGATGACCAGGGCGGCGCCGCCGTACATCGGGGCCAGCAGCAGCAGGAACGGCAGCATCGTGACGGTGAAGTCGCCGAGGAGGAACTCGGCGACCAGCGGCGACAGGAAGAACAACGCGACGGCGGGAGCTCTCATGGAATCCATCGTGGAGCGGTTCGTACGCCCGACCCTGAACCGTCCGTCATCGACGTCCCGTGACAGATGTCAGCCGGGATAGCCCCACGCGGCCGGGTCCTCGTCGAGATACGTCGAGATGCCGGTGACCCGCCCGCCCGCCACCTCGAAATGCTGCAGGGCGAACGGCGCGTACGCACCATCCGGCCCGGCCGGCCGCTCCTGCCAGAACGCCGTGGTGCCGTTCGCGGCGACCGGGACCAGGCGGGCACCCCGGCACGGCCCGCCTCCGACCTCCAGAACGAGCCGGATCTGCTCGCGTCCCCGCAGCCACCAGGCGAAGGGCGGCATGGACATCGTCGCGTCCTCGTGCAGCAGGGCCACCATCGCGGCCACGTCGTACCGTTCGAAGGCCCAGCAGTAGCGCTCCAGCAGCTCCCGCCCGGCGTCGTCGAGGGGCGTGCCGGTGTCCTCCCGGCGGATCGTGGCGCGGGCCCGCTGCAGCGCGCTGGTCACCGACGGGACGCTCGTGTCCAGCAGCCCGGCGACCTCGTCGGCGTGCCACCCCAGCACGTCCCGCAGGATCAGCACGGCCCGCTGCCGGGGCGACAGCCGCTGCAACGCCGCGACGAAGGCGAGCCGCACCGACTCGCGGCGGACGATCTGCTCGGCCGGGTCGGCGCCGGGTGACAGCACCCGCGCGTCGGCGACCGGCCGGACGAAAGCGGACCGCGGCAGCGCGTCGCCGAGCGGGGCGCCCGCCTCCGCGGCGGGTCCGAGGTCGACCGCGTGAGCCCGGCGCCCGGCGCTGCGCAGCATGTCCAGGCAGACGTTCGTGGCGATCCGGTACAGCCAGGTGCGCAGCGAGCCCCGGCCGGCGTCGAACCGGTCGGCGTGGCGCCAGGCCCGCAGCAGCGTCTCCTGCACGGCGTCCTCCGCCTCGCCGGGACACCCCAGCATCCGGTACGCGTACCCGGTGAGCTCGACCCGGAAGATCTCCGCCTGCACGCGGCCGAGACTACAGTCGCCGGATGCATCGAAGCCGCCTCTACGGCCTGTTCATCGACACGCCGGACGCCGAGCCGGCCGCGGACTTCTGGTCGGCGGCGCTGGGCGTACCGGCCCGTACGGACCCGGGAGAGGAACAGTTCCTCATGCTCCGGGGCGCTTTCCCGGCCCTCGAGGTGGGCGTGCAGCGGGTGGACGACGCGCCGCGCTATCACGTCGACATCGAGACCGACGACGTGGACGCGGAAACCGCCCGGCTGCTCGCCCTGGGGGCCGTGGAGGTGAACCGCTGGCTCGGCTGCCGCATCCTGCGGGCGCCCGGCGGTCACCTGCTGTGCGTGATCCCCGTGCACAGCATGCCGGAGCTGTTCGACGCCGAGGCCCGCACGTGGCCGTGAGCGCGACGTCCACCTTGCTGTTCGTCGTCGGGCCGCCGGCGGTCGGCAAGATGGCCGTCGGGCACGAGATCGCCGTCAGTACGGGCCTGCGGCTGTTCCACAATCACATGGCGATCGAGCCGGTGCTGCGTTTCTTCGAGCCCGGCACGCCGCCCTTCGGCCGCCTGGTCGACGGCTTCCGCACCGCGCTCGTCGAGGAGGTGGCGGCGAGCGACCTGCCGGGCCTGGTCTTCACGTACGTCTGGGCGTTCGACCTCCCGGAGGACGAGGCCGCGGATCGGGCCGTCGCCCACTTCGGGCTCGCGGCCGCCGGGTGATCGGGGCGGGGCTCACGCCTCGCCCATCACCAGGCCCTCGATGGTGTGCTTCTGGGTGATCGGCGTCAGCACGTCCACGACCGGGCAGTGCAGGTGGTCCTTGACCTGCTGCGGCAGCGTCTCCCAGTACGCCCGGGTCACCGCCGTGTCGTGCTTCTCGCCGTTGATCCCGCCTGGCGCGTCCACGCCGAGCACCAGCACCGGCCGGGACTTCTGCGACTCGTTGCGGGTGCCGCGGTGGATGGTCAGCGCCGAGCGGGCGGAGATGTCGCCCCGCTTCGGGTACTTGCGGACGGCGCGCTCCTCGTAGCGGGGGTAGTGCGACTTCGGCGGGAACATGCCGTGGCCGAACTCGGGCGAGTCGTCGAACTGGGTGCCCGGCGCGATCTCGAACGGCCCCATGTCCTCCTCGGTGTCGACCGCGGTGAGGTTGAACGCCAGCGAGTCCAGCGTGCGCTGCGTACGGGTGATGTCCGGCATCGGGAAGTCCCGGTGCCACGGCTGGTTGACCGCGCCGGCGAACGGGATGTCGAAGCCGAGCTCGACGATCTCGTACCGCGGGCCGAGCACCGCCTCGCACACCGCGGTGACCCACGGGTGCGTGACGAGGTCGACGAAGCCGCGCAGCTGCTCGGGGTGGATCTCGACGTAGTAGCGCTTGGGGCCGCGGCCGACGGCGCCGCCCGGCCGCTCGATCGCCTCGGCGAAGGCCTTCTCGATGTCCTCGCGCATGGTGTCGGCCCACTCGGCGCTGAACGCGCCCTTGCACGCGGTGATGCCGTCCTCGTAGATCGCGGCCCGGGCCGCTGCTCCTGCATCGCTCATGCGGACCACTATTGCAACGTTGCATGCCACGTTGCAAGGAGAGCCGGTAAGGTTTTCACCATGAGCGCGAGCCTGCGGCAGGTGGCCGAACGAGCCGGCGTGTCCATCCGTACGGTGTCCAACGTGGTCAGCGGCTTCGCGCTGGTCGCCCCCGAGACCCGGGCCCGCGTGCAGGCCGCGATCGACGAGCTGCAGTACCGTCCCAACGCGGCGGCCCGGCACCTGCGCGGCGGCCGCTCCGGGCTGGTGGCGCTGGCCATCCCGGAGATCGCCTCACCGTACTTCGGGGAGCTCGCGGGCCTGCTCGTCGACGAGGCACAGAAGCGATCGTGGATGCTGCTCGTCCAGCAGACGGGCGGGGACGCCGGCCACGAGCGGAGCCTGCTCGACGGCGTACGCGGCCAGGTCGTCGACGGCCTCGTGCTCAGCCCGTGGGCACTGGCACCGCGCGACCTGCGCCGCCGGCCGGACGCCGTCCCGCTGGTGCTGCTCGGCGAGCAGGACGCCGACGGCCTCCTCGACCACGTCGCCGTCGACAGCGTGGCCGCGGCCCGCGACGCCACCGCGCACCTGCTCGCCCAGGGCCGCACCCGCATCGCCGCGATCGGCCCGCAACCCCACCTGGAGAACGGTACGGCGGCCCGCCGTGTCGAGGGCTACCGCAAGGCCCTTGCCGAGGCGGGCCTGCCCGCCGACCCGCGCCTCGAGATCCCGGTGGACCGCCTGCACCGCGCGGACGGTGCCGACGCGATGCGCCGCCTGATCGCCGACGGCCTCGAGGTCGACGCGCTTTTCTGCTTCAGCGACCAGCTCGCCCTCGGCGCGATGCAGACCGCCCTGCGGCACGGCCGCACCATCCCGGCCGACCTCGCGGTGGCCGGCTTCGACGACATCGAGGACGGCCGGTACGCGACCCCGGCGCTCACCACGATCGCGCCGGACAAGGCGGCGATCGCCCGCGAGGCGCTCGGCTGCCTGGCGGACCGGCTCGGCGGCGACCCGGCCGCACCGGCCCGCAGGATCGTCATCCCCCACCGGCTCGTCGTCCGCGACAGCGCCTGACCCAACCCGGCCCGGCGCGGCCCGACCCAACCCGGCCCGGCGCGGCGCGGCCCGGGGTCACAGGGCGGTCTGGTAGGCCAGCACCCCCCGGTTGATCGCCGTCATCGCCTTCCGGGCCGTCTCCCGCACCCCCGGCGACGCCGACGACGCGTCCTTGAGCTGCGCGAGCAGGTCCAGCACCTGCCGGGCCCAGCGCACGAAGTCGCCCGCCGGCATGTCCGACTCGTAGTTGTGGCCGCTCGCCAGCACCCGGGCCAACGGCTCACCGCGGGCCCAGCGGTAGATCGGCCAGACGAAGCCCGGGTCGGGTTCGCGGGTCAGCGACAGCCCGTGCGCCGCCTCCTGCGACTCGATCTCCGCCCACAGCTTCTGGCAGGCGTCGACCGCCGCCGTGGTGGCGCCCTTGGGCACCGAGGCCCGTTCGTCGCCCTCGCGGCGGGACTCGTACAGCACCATGGACACGGCCGCCGCCAGCTCCTCCGGCTCGAGGCCCTCCCAGACGCCCCGGCGCAGGCATTCCGCGACGAGCAGGTCCGCCTCCGTCCAGATGCGGCCCAGCATCCGTCCCGGTTCGGTGACCTCGCCGTCCTCGGACAGGTAGCCACGTTCGGTGAGCACCGCGCAGACCTGGTCGAACGTCTTGGCCAGCGAACCCGTGCGCCCGGCGACCTTGTCGCGCAGCGCCTCGGTGTCGCGCTGCAGCCGGTGCCGGCGCTCGGCCCAGCGGGCGTGCTCCTCGCGGTCCGGGCAGGCGTGGCAGGGATGCTGGCGCAGCTGCACCTTGAGCAGCGCGATCTCCGCGTCCTCGCCCGGGGCGCCACGGCTGCGTCCGCGCCGGCCGCCGGCCCGGTCGTGCCGGTCGAGCCCGGTGGCGCTGACCGAGGCGGCGAGGTCGCGGCGGGCGGCGGGCGAGCGCGGGTTGAAGTGCTTGGGCACCCGGATGCGGTCCAGGACGTCGACCGCGCCCGGGAAGTCGGCGGGGCTGACCCGGCCGGCCCAGCGGTCCTGCGTCAGTACCAGCGGGCGCGGCTCGCCGAACCCGCCGGTGGGCGGCTCCAGCACCACGGCGAGGCCGGCCCGACGCCCCTGCGGCACCCGGATGACGTCGCCCACGCGAAGCTTCTCCAGCGACGACACCGCCGCCGCCCGGCGCTGCGACTGGCCTTGGCGGGCCAGTGCCTTCTCCCGGTCGGCGATCGCGACGCGGATGCCGAAGTACTCGTCGAAGTCGCCGTGGTGGCAGGCGGCGTCCTGCCCGTACGTCTGCATGGTGTCGACGTTGCGCTGCACCTGCCGGGCCAGACCCACCACCGACCGGTCCGCCTGGAACTGCGCGAACGACGACTCGAGCAGGTCACGGGACTTGTCCGCGCCCACCGAGCCGACCAGGTTGACGGCCATGTTGTACGAGGGCCGGAAGCTGGACCGCAACGGGTACGTCCTCGTGGACGCGAGCCCGGCGACGTGCCGCGGGTCGACCTCGGGGCTCCACAGCACCACGGCGTGGCCCTCGACGTCGATGCCGCGCCGCCCGGCCCGGCCGGTGAGCTGCGTGTACTCCCCCGGCGTCAGGTCCACATGGGCCTCGCCGTTGAACTTGACCAGGCGTTCCAGCACCACGCAGCGGGCCGGCATGTTGATGCCCAGCGCGAGGGTCTCCGTGGCGAAAACGGCCTTGACCAGGCCCCGCACGAAGCACTCCTCCACGGCCTCCTTGAACGCGGGGAGCATGCCCGCGTGGTGGGCCGCGACGCCGCGCTCGAGGCCGTCGAGCCACTCCCAGTAGCCGAGCACCGACAGGTCCTCGGCCGGGATGCTCGCCACCTTCGCCTGGGCGATCTCGCGGATCTCCGCGCGTTCCTCGGGGCCGGTCAGCCGCAGACCGCCGGCGAGGCACTGCTGCACGGCGGCGTCGCAGCCGGCGCGGCTGAAGATGAACAGGATCGCGGGCAGCAGCCCGGCGCGGTCGAGCCGGTCGACCACCTCGGCCCGCGGCGGTCCCTGCCAGCGCCGGGGCCGGCCACCGCGGCCCTGCCACCCCGGGCCGGCCGTACGGTCGGTGAGCTCCAGCCGGCGCAGCATCTCGCGGGTGTAGCGCAGCAGCTCCGGGTGCACGTCGTGCTTGCGGGCCGCGTCGGCGTCGTGGAACAGGTCGAACATGCGCCGGCCGACGAGCATGTGCTGCCACAACGGCACGGGCCGGTGCTCGCTGACCACCACCTCGGTCTCGCCGCGCACGGTCACCAGCCAGTCGGCGAACTCCTCGTAGTTGCTGACCGTGGCGGACAGGGAGACCAGCGTCACCGAGGCGGGAAGGTGGATGATCACCTCTTCCCAGACGGCGCCGCGGAACCGGTCGGCGAGGTAGTGCACCTCGTCCATCACCACGTACGCCAGGCC
The DNA here is from genome assembly GCF_016464385.1 of Nucisporomicrobium flavum. Classification (GTDB taxonomy): domain Bacteria; phylum Actinomycetota; class Actinomycetes; order Mycobacteriales; family Micromonosporaceae; genus Actinoplanes; species Actinoplanes flavus_A. Next base: position 286,613 of record NZ_JADMLH010000007.1, read on the forward strand.
CTGCAGGGTCGCCGAGCCCGAATAGAGCATGTTGCGCAGCACCTCGGTGGTCATCACCACCACGGGAGCGTCGCCGTTGATCGCGTTGTCGCCGGTGAGCAGGCCGACGTGCTCGGCGCCGTACCGCTCGACGAGGTCGTGGTACTTCTGGTTGGAGAGCGCCTTGATCGGGGTGGTGTAGAAGCACTTGCGCCGGGTGCCGGACCCGTCGGCGCGCAGCGCGAGGTGCACCGCGAACTCCCCGACCACCGTCTTGCCGGCGCCGGTGGGCGCGCACACCAGCACGCCGCTGCCGCGCTCCAGGGCCTCGCAGGCCTGTCGTTGGAAATCGTCCAGGTCGAAGCCGACGTCCAGCATGAAGTCGTCGAGGGCCGGGAACTCAGCCACGCGGGCCGCCCGCCTCTTCGACTCCGCATAACGTTCGGCGGGGCTCGTCATGACCACAAGGCTAATGCGTGGGTCTGACACAACGGCGGTCATGGCTCGCCGGGCGGTTGCCGACGGGACCGTCGCGACGGCTGGGTATGGTGCACGGCGTGCCGGATGCCGCCGAATCGACCGCTTTCCCGTCGCGCCGTCAGGTCGACGCCGTGCTCTTCGACTTCCACGGCACGCTGGCCCAGGTCGAGGACCCGGTGTCCTGGGTGACGGCCGCCGCCGCGGCCTGCGGCGCCGGCCTGGACCGGGGCAGGGCGACGATCCTCGCCGACCGGCTGGTCACGGCCGGGCGCGCCGGCGGGCCGGTGCCGCGCCGGGTGCCGATCCACCTCGCGGAGCACTGGGCGGACCGTGACCTGTACGAACACAGCCACCGCGCCGCCTACACGGGCCTCGCGGCCACCGTCGTCCCGGACGTGGAGGGCCTGGCCGACGCCCTGTACGACCGCGGCCTCGACCCCGCGGGCTGGCTGCCGTACGCGGACACCGAGCCCACCCTGCGCACCCTGCACGACGCGGGCATCAAGGTGGCTGTGGTGAGCAACATCGGCTTCGACATCCGCCCGCACTTCGCCGCGTGGGGGCTGGCCGGGCTCGTGGACGCGTACGCGCTCTCGTACGAGATCGGCCGCACCAAGCCGGACCCGGCGATCTTCCTGCGGGCCTGCGGCATGCTCGGCGCGGACCCGGAACGCACGCTGATGGTCGGCGACACCCCGGCCGACGCGGGAGCGGTCCAGGCGGGCTGCGCGGCGCTGGTCCTCCCGGCGGCGGAGCCGGGCCGTTCCAACGGCCTGAGCGCGACCCTCGCGCTGGCCGGCTGCGCGGCCTGACGACCAGACCTCAGAGGTACGTGTCCACCAGCGTCCCCTGCGTGGCGGAGACGCTGCGGATGGGCTGCTGCTCGTCCACCGCGGCAACGTGGTCGGCGATGGTCGCCTGGCCACCGGCCTCCGGCGCCTTCTTCGTGGCGGCCGCGTCGGCGGAGCCGAGGTACGCCTGCGAGAGCACGCTGGAACTGAGCGACCCGACCGACATGCTGCCTCCTCCAGGATGACGCCGCTTACCCCTTCCCGTTCGGCGCGCGGGCACGGTCGCTGACACCGCGATCAGAGCAGCAACCGTACGGCTCCCGGCTCGCAGCCGATGTCGAGCGGCAGCGCGGCGATCCGCTCGCCGTCGGCGTACCCGACGATCCCGGGCGCGTCGATGCGCACGCGCCGGGCCCGGAAGCTGTGCACCCGCGGGTCGGTCACGTGGGTGCCGCGCCGCAGGCGGGGCTTGAGCCGCACGAGGGCGCCGCGCCCGAGGTTCCCGGCGATCACGACGTCGAGCAGGCCGTCGCCGGGGTCGGCGTCCGGGCAGATCCGCATCCCGCCGCCGTAGCTGGGGCAGTTGCCGACCGCGACGAGCACCCCGGTGAAGCTGTGGTCGGCGCCGTCGATCTCCAGCGAGTAGGGCCGCGCCCGCAGCCGCGCCATCTCCAGCATGATCGCCAGGTCGTAGCGGCGGGGGCCGCGCGGCCACCGCATCCGGTTGGCGCGCTCGTTGACGACCGCGTCGAAGCCGGCGGCCAGGACCGCGGCGAACCAGCGCACGTCACCCGCCGCGGTGGTCACCCTGGCAAGGTCCACCGCACGGTGCCGCCCGGCACGCAACGCCGCGGCGATCGCCTCCGCGGCCTGCAGAGGATCCGACGGTACGCCCACTGCGGCCGCGAAGTCGTTGCCGGTGCCGGCGGCGACCACCCCGAACCCGGCCGGCGTACCCGCCACGGCCTGCAGCGCCCGGTGCAGGGTCCCGTCCCCACCCACCGCGACCAGCGCCGTGACGCCCTCCGCGACCGCCCGGCGGCAGACCTTCTCGGCCTCCTCGCCGGTCCGGGCGTCCAGTACCCGCACCGGCCGCCCGCCGGCGCCGAGCCGGTCGACGACCCCGGACAGCAGACCGCGGTGCCGGCCGCGCCCCGCCTGGGGGTTGGCCAGCACCGCGATGTCGTCTCTGCCGCTCACAGCCGCCGAATGTACCGGCCGGAGCACCGCGTCATGCCGCCGAAACCGCGCTCCGGTGGCAACGACTTCCCGCCGACCGTGGACAGAGGTCTACAACCGGCGAAGAGAACGACATTGAGCCACCGGGCAGCCCGGCCCGATCTGCAAGCATCCGTAGCAACGCCGTGCCGACGTGCGATACCACCTGTGTTCCGTCCGCGGTGATCCGCAGATCCCTCGACCACGCCATAGAATGCACGCCGGCAGTGCCTCCTTAGTAGAGATCCTTGCAGATGTCGCAGTCACAATTCTCCGCTGCCAGAGATGCGCTTCCGTTTATCTGCACGCCGGTCGAGCGCACCAGTTGATGACCACCGTTAATAACCCGACCAGCGTATTAGTAGTCCTGAATTACAATCTTTCCCTTGCCACATGTGGAAGCATCAGTATATCCGGCGTATCGACCGTACAAACCGTGAATAACTCTATTCGCCCCGCCCGTGCCGTGGGCTACCGTGACTTTAGTGTCGACGTCGACGACACCCCAATGGTTCCCACCGCAGGGCCCTGAGGAGATTACCCGGAGGTCGTGATTCGCGTTTGCGGCGACAATACCCGTACTGCAGTCCGCCAACCACGTTTCGCAGCTACTGCTGGCAGCGAAGGCCGGCGTAGCTACCAAGATTGATCCGAGCAAGCCGAGGCTGAGTCCTGCGCCAACCAGTCTCTTAGTGCGTCCCGTCTTCAAGGAACCTACCTCCATGATGGTGTGATCGTGAGCGACCAGAGAATAACAACGCAATTCAAGTCACCCAAGTCGACATGGGTGCAGAAGTGACCTTTTCAAGTCTTACAAACATATTTGCACACGTCGATTGGCTCTATGCAGTGAGATTATCACATTTCCGTCCGACCTGACTCCCCGTGTCTCACACCCCCGCAGACCACCTCGACTCGCATAGGTGAAGGTGAATGCCCTGACGGGAGGAACCTAGCATGGATCAGCGGGGCGCCTCAACCCATGCAGGAACAATTGAGCCGGGGTCGGGAACGGGCCGGTGCGGGAAATGCACTTGACATAGGAAATGCACTCTTCCCTGGACAGCAGAGCGCCCCCAACAGGATTGGGGGCGCGACATACGGAAGGTGCCGAGCGATGCCGGCCGGTCCCCCGGCCGGCATCGGCTACGTCATGTCGTCGAAGCGGCTCTCCAGCGGCAGCGGCCGCGCCACGGGCTCGGGCGCCTCCACCGGCGACGGAGCGTCGACGCGGTCGGACACGCCCACCGGGACGCGCTCCTCCTCCAGCGGCGAGATCTGGTCGTCGTCGAGGTCGCCGTAAATCTCCTTACCGCGGCCCTTGCGCTTGTCGTTGATCGCCGCCACGCCGACCGCGAACAGATAGAGCACGACCATGCACGCCGCGAGCAGCGTCATGCCGAACGGGCCGGGGTCCGGCGTGGCGATCGCGGCGAACGCGAACGACAGGAACACCACGATCCGCCACCAGCTCATCAGGCGCCGCGCCGTGACCACGCCGGTGAAGTTCAGCATGAGCAGGACGAGCGGGAACTCGAACGCCGCGCCGAAGATCAGCAGCATGTTCGTCACGAAACCGACGTACGCGCCGACCTCCAGCTGCGTCGTCACGCCCAGGATGCCGGCTTCCTGGATGAACGCCAGGCTGTGCTTGACGACGAAGTAGGCCAGCGTGACGCCGCCGACGAACAGCGGGGCCGCGATGCTGACGAAGACGTACGCCCACTTGCGTTCGTGCCGGTGCAGGCCCGGGGCGATGAACGCCCACAGCTGGAACATCCAGACGGGTGAGCCGACGATCAGGCCGACCCACAGGGCGATCTTCAGCTTGACGATGAGCGGGTCGACGACGCCGAGCACGACGAAGTTGCAGACCCGCTCACCCTTGGAGTTGACGATCCAGGAGCTGTCCAGCGAGCAGTACGGCTCCCGCAGGATGTCGAAGACCCAGCCGGAGATGATGAAGCCGACGATGAGGCCGGCGACGATGCCGAGCGCCGCCCAGAAGAGCCGGTTACGCAGCTCCCGGACATGGTCGATCAGCGTCATCGAGCCGTCGGCGGCCTGCTGGAACTTGCTCGGCCCCTGACGGCGCAGGGAGATGGCCACGGTGCGTCAGCGGTCGTTGGTGCGCTGCACGGGGTCGACGTACGGCTGGGCCGGCGGCTGCTGCTGGTACGGCTGACCCGGCTGCTGGTACGGCTGACCCGGCTGGTGGTACGGCTGACCCGGCTGCTGCTGGTAGCCCTGCTGCCCGTAGCCCTGAGGGGCGGCGTTCGGCGGCAGCGGCTGGTGCGAGAACTGCGGCTCGGCCTTCTCGGCGACGTTGGTGTCGTCGTCCACGAGGCCCTTCGTCTCCGCCTTGATGATCCGCAGCGACCGGCCCAGGGACCGGGCGGCGTCCGGCAGGCGCTTCGCGCCGAACAGCAGCACGAGCACGACAACGAAGACGGCGATGTGCCATGGCTTGAGGGCGCCCATGGGGAACTCCAGTCGGTTGGATCAGGGTGCGTCAGGACGGTGCGGGGTCCATCGTACGTGTGGTTGTTGCGAGTGACCCCTGCCGGACCTGTTTGTTTGGCCGCCGGTCCGAGGAATTTTCGGACAACGCGCCGGGAACGCCGCACGCTACCACGGCAGCGCGGCACTCTGTGAGGAGTGTTTACCGTGGGAGGCGCCGCGTCCCGCCTTGATGATGGCGACCTGCTCCTCGGCGATGGTGGCCCGCTCCTGCAGCTCGGCCACCGACCGCTCCAGCGCGGCGGCGCCGGCCTGCAGCTTCTCGGCCTGCTCGCGGCGCAGCAGCAGCCGCCGCATCGCCCGGTCCAGCGCCGACAGCCGGCCCATCACGGCCATCACCGCCGCGCCGAGAATGACGAGCCCGAGCACCACGACGCCGATGACGATCCACAACACCATGGCGGACACTTTAGTGCCTGCCCTGCGGGCCAGGACGGCCTGCGCCGGGCCCAGCTTCCGCCTCGCGGCACGTGCCGGACGGCCGGATACAACCCCGGTATCCGACCGTCCGCCACGCTTGCGACGCGAAACCTCGACCTCGGCTCGGCGTCGCCCTGGACCGCAGGGCAGGCACTAGGCGTTACCGGTCGCGGGGGCCGCGTACTGGTCCAGGGCCAGCGCGGCCTGTTCGCGGATGCGCTCGACCAGCGCCGCCGGGCCGACGACCGTCACGTCGGACCCGAGGCCGAGCAGCAGGCGCTGCGCCCAGCCGAGGTCGGTCACGCGCATCGTCACGACCCACTCGTCGCCGTCGCGGCGGACCTCCTCGCACGGGTAGTACTCGGTGATCCAGCGGCTGCCGCGACCGACGCGGACGGTCACCAGCGGCAGGTCCTGGCTCGGGTGGAACACGCCGTCGGTCACGTCGTGCGGCACCGCGCGGGCCGGCGGGGCGGCCGGCTCGTCCAGCTCGGTGAACGCGTCGATGCGGTCGAGGCGGAACAGCCGGGTGCCCTCGGCGCGCCGGCACCAGGCCTCCAGGTACGCGCGGTTGCCGACCATCAGCACGCGCATCGGGTCGACGATGCGCTCGGTGGTCTCGTCCCGCGCGGGCGTGTAATAGGTGATGCGCATGGCGTGGCGGCGCTCGACGATCCCGCGGATGGCGTCCACGCGCTGCGTGTTCGCTGGCAGGCGGACGGCCACCGGCGCGTCGGCGAGGTCCCCGGCGGCGTTCTCGATCTTCGCGAGGGCCCGCTCGATCGCGTCGCGGGACCCGATGCCGGGGGTCTCCGCCAGCATCCGCAGCGCCACCACCAGCGCGAGCGCCTCGTCCGGGTTGAGCCGCAGCGGCCGGTCGATGCCCGCGTCGTAGGTGATCGTCACCCGGTCCCCGTCGAGCGCCATGTCGATCAGGTCGCCGGGCCCGTACCCGGGCAGCCCGCAGACCCACAGCAGCTCCAGGTCCTCACGCAGCTGGCGCTCGCTGATCCGGAAGTCGGCGGCGGCCTCGGCCACCGCGATGCCGGGGCGGGCCAGCAGGTACGGCACGAGGTTGAGCAGCCGTCCCAGCCGGTCGGCGGAGGCGCGGCCCGCGGGGGTGCGCTGCTGCGGCATCACGACACCGCTCCCGCGGCGGCCGGCTCGTGCCGGGCGACGACCTCCTTGAGCTGCTGGATGACGGCCTCGCGCAGCTCCGGCGGGGCGTCGGCGCGCACGTCGGCGCCGTACCCGACCAGCCGCGAGGCCAGCCACTCGACGTCGGAATACGGGATCGTCAGCCGGTCGCCGTCGGGCCCGGGCACGGTCTCGACGGCCAGCCGCCGCAGCCCCGCGGCCCGCCCGGGACGCACCCGCACGGTGGCGCGGCCGGTGCGTTCCGTCGGGCCCGACCAGCGGGCGACGTGGCTGATCAGGTCGACGTCCGCGGGCGGCGTGTACGCGCCCTCCGGACCCACGGCGCGCACCGAGCCGACGATGCGGGACAGGCGGAAGCAGCGGGTGGCGTCCCGGTCGCGGTCGTGCCCGACGACGTACCAGCGGCCCTGCCAGCACACCACGCCCCACGGCTGCAGGCGGCGGGTGGACGGCTCGTCCACCTCCGGTACGCGATAGGAGAACGTCACCGCGCGCCGGGCCCGCGCCGCGGCGGTCAGCGGCCCGAACGCCGGGTCGACGGTCACCACCGGCTCGACCCCGAGCGTGGCCTGCGGATCCACCTCGACCCCGGCGGCGCGCAGCTTCGCCAGCCCGGACGACGCGGCGGCCGCGAGACCGGCGTGCTGCCACAGCCGCGCGGCGATGCCCACCGCGGCGGCCTCGTCGGGCTCGAGCGGGATGTCGGGCAGCGCGTACTCGCGGTGGGCGATCCGGTAGCCATGCTCGGTGTCGAAGGCGCTCGCCAGCCCGGTCTCCAGCGGCACACCCAGCTCGCGCAGCTCCGCCTTGTCGCGTTCGAACTTGCGCTGGAACGCCTCGTGGTCGCGCGGATCCTCCGGGTCGTGCTCGTACCCGGGCACGGTCGCGGCGATCTGCGCGGCGGTCAGGAACCGTCGCGTGGACAGCAGACAGATCACCAGGTTCACCAGGCGCTCGGTACGGGTCCGCGACACGACCGAAACGCTAGCAGCCCAGCGCGGATGTGGCGGCATCCGCGGGCCGCGGGCGGTTATCTGTATCCGACAAGGGGAAGTCTGCTCGCGTGACCGAAACCCCCCGCACCGACGTCTCCCGGGACGACCCCGACGCCGCACCCGTGGGCCTGGCCGCCGCGGCCGCGCTGCCGGCACCCGCCGAACCGGGTGACGGGGGCGGCCCGGAGAACGAGAGCGTCGGCACCGTCATCGTGGCCGGGCTGGCCAACCTGGTGATCGCCGCCGCCAAGTTCGTCGCCGGTCTGATCTCCGGCTCCGCCGCGATGCTCTCGGAGGCCGCGCACTCGCTGGCCGACACGGTCACCGAGGTGTTCCTGTTCGTCGCCCTGCGCCGCGGCGGCAAGCCCGCCGACGAGGAACACCCCTTCGGGTACGGCAAGGAAAGCTTCGTCTGGGCGTTCATCGCCGCGCTGTTCACGTTCATCGGCGGCGCCGGGTTCTCGATCTACCACGGCGTGACGACGATCCTCAGCGGCGAGCACAGCGGCCACTACCTGATCTCGTACATCGTGCTGGCGGTCTCGTTCGTCGCCGAGGGCACCTCCTGGCTGAAGGCGCAGCGGCAGGTGAAGGGGGAATCGGAGCGCTGGGGCATCAGCAAGCGCCGCTTCCTGCGGCTCACCTCCGACACCACCGTCAAGGCCGTCTACTTCGAGGACTCCGCGGCGCTGATCGGCCTGCTGCTCGCCGCCGGCGGCATCGGGCTGGCGCAGCTGACCGGCTCCGAGACCTGGGACGGCATCGCCTCCATCCTCATCGGCCTGCTGCTGCTCGTGGTCGCCACGGTGCTGGCCCGGGCCAACGTGTCGCTGCTGGTCGGCCGCGCGGTGCCGCGCCGCATGCACAACCAGATCGCCGACGACCTCGCCTCGCTCGACGTGGTCACGGCCGTGCCGACGCTGCTGACCATGCAGCTGGGCCCCGGCGAGATCCTCGTCGCGGCGAAGGTCGACTTCGAGGACCACATCACCGGCGGCCAGATCGAGGAGGCCTCCGACGAGGCCGAACGGCGGCTGCGGGCCCGCTACCCGGGCATCCGCTACGTCTTCCTCGACCCGACGCGCGGACGGGCGGGCCTCAACCACCGCGACGGCGGGGTGGACATATAGGGTCGCCGCCATGGTGCGCTGGCGGTCGGGAATTGTCTCTTCGGTACGACGACAGTGGCGCGGAGCCGTCGAGCTGGAGGTCGCCACCGACGACGGCCCGCTGAAGGCGCTCGCGTACCCCGAACTGACCGGGGCACCGGAGCCCGGCGACCGGGTCCTGCTCAACGTGGGCGCGCTCGTCATGGGCCTCGGCACCGGCGGGTACGCGCTGGTGGTGGCCCTGCCTGACCGCCTGCCCCCGGACCCGGCCGGCGACGCCACCTCCCGCGACGCCGGCCACCTCGTCAAGGCCCGCTACACGCCGCTGCAGGCCATCCGGCTGGGCGTCGACGAGGAAGCCTCCCCGCACCGCGAGGTGATGGCCGCCGCCGAGACCCTCGAGGACATGCCTGTGGTCACGGCGGACCTGCATTCCGCGCTGCCGGCCGTCCTGGCCGGCATCCACGCCGACCGCCCCGACGCGAAGGTCGCGTACGTGATGACCGACGGCGGCGCACTGCCGGCCTGGTTCTCCCGCACCTTGGACGGCCTGCGCGACCACCTCGCCGGCACGGTCACCACCGGCCAGGCGTTCGGCGGCGACCTGGAGGCGAGCACGGTCCACACCGGGCTGCTCGCGGCCCGGCACGTCCTGCACGCCGACGTGGCGATCGTCGCCCAAGGCCCCGGCAACCTCGGCACGGGCACCACCTGGGGCTTCTCCGGCGTGGCCCTCGGCGAGGCGGTCAACGCGGTCGTCGCGCTCGGCGGCCGCCCGGTGGGCTCCCTGCGCATCTCCGACGCCGACGCCCGTCCCCGCCACCGCGGCCTGTCCCACCACAGCCTCACCGCGTACGGGAAGGTCGCGCTCGTCCCCGCCGACCTGCCGGTCCCCGACGACCTGGCGGCGGACCTGGCGAAGGAGGTCACCGACGCGCTCGCGCCGCTGGCGACGCTGCACCGCATCGTGGAGGTCGCCACGCACGGCCTCGACGCGGCGCTGCTGGAAAGCCCGGTGAAGCTGTCGACCATGGGCCGCGGCCTGGCGGAGGATCACGCCTACTTCGTGTCCGCCGCGGTGGCGGGCCGGCACGCGGCGTCACTGCTCGCCGTCTGACCCCGCGCCGGCTCTCTCGCTCACCGGCCCACCGGCTCGCTGGGCCCGCCGGCGCGGCGGTCCGCCGGCCGCGGTCAGGACGAGAAGATCAGCCAGGCCCAGGCGAGCAACATCGCGGCGACGGCCACCGCCATCACCCACGTGGGGACGAGGTGGTCGCCCTTGCGGTTGCGGGCGATCTCGCTGCGGATCCGCTCGCGGCGGCGTCCGGCGCGCGCCCGCAGGATGTCGTCGAGGCTGCGCCGCGACTTGTCCGGGGACGGCGGCTGGCCGGGCTCGTGCGTCGTCATGGCCCGACCAGCCTAGCCCCTGTCACATGCTGGCGATGAGGCGCTCGACCCGTTCGTCGTACGCCCGGAACGGGTCCTTGCACAGCACCGTGCGCTGCGCCTGGTCGTTCAGCTTGAGGTGCACCCAGTCGACGGTGAAGTCGCGGCGCTTCTCCTGGGCGTGCCGGATGAACTCGCCACGCAGCCGCGCGCGCGTGGTCTGCGGCGGCGTCTCCTTGGCCTCGAAGATTTCGAGATCGTTGGAGATGCGGTCGACCTGCTTGCGCTTCTCCATCAGCGCGTACAGGCCGCGGCCGCGGCGCACGTCGTGGTAGGCCAGGTCCAGCTGGGCGATCCTCGGGTGCGACATCGGGATCTCGTGCTTGGCCTGGTAGCGCTCGATCAGCTTGTACTTCGACACCCAGTCGATCTCGCGGGAGACCGGGTCGAGGTCGCCGCTCTCGATCGCCGACAGCACCCGGCCCCACAGCTCGACGACCCGCTTCGCGGTCTGGTCGCCGCCGCGGCGCTCGACGAACTCGGTCGCCTTCGCCAGGTACTCCTGCTGGATCTCGAGGGCGCTGACCTCCTTGTTGTTCGCCAGCCGGATCTTGCGGCGGCCGGTGACGTCGTGGCTGACCTCCCGGATCGCCCGGATCGGGTTCTCCAGCGACAGGTCGCGCATGACCACGCCGGCCTCGATCATCCGCAGCACGATGTCGGCGCTGCCGACCTTGAGCAGCGTGGTGACCTCGTTCATGTTGGAGTCGCCGACGATGACGTGCAGGCGCCGGTAGCGCTCGGCGTCGGCGTGCGGCTCGTCGCGGGTGTTGATGATCGGCCGGCTGCGGGTGGTGGCGCTGGAGACGCCCTCCCAGATGTGCTCGGCACGCTGCGAGAGGCAGAACACCGCACCCCGCGGCGTCTGCAGGACCTTGCCGGCGCCGCAGATCAGCTGCCGGGTCACCAGGAACGGGATGAGGACGTCGGCGAGCCGGCCGAACTCTCCGTGGCGCGACACGAGGTAGTTCTCGTGGCACCCGTACGAGTTGCCGGCCGAGTCGGTGTTGTTCTTGAACAGGTAGATCTCCCCGGCGATCCCCTCGTCGTGCAGCCGCTTCTCGGCGTCGACGAGCAGGCCTTCCAGGATGCGCTCACCGGCACGGTCGTGGGCGACGAGATCGGTGACGCTGTCGCACTCGGGGGTCGCGTACTCAGGGTGGGAACCGACGTCGAGGTAGAGGCGGGCACCGTTGCGGAGGAAGACGTTGCTGCTGCGTCCCCAGGACACCACTCGGCGGAACAGGTAGCGGGCCACCTCGTCCGGAGACAGCCGCCGCTGCCCCCGGTAGGTGCACGTGACTCCGTACTCGGTTTCGAGGCCGAAAATTCGCCGTTCCATGTCGAAACACTAGCCGCAGAACGGCATGGAACGGCAGTGACAACGCGCCCTTTCACCGCAGCACTGCGTGGTATTCCCTGGCCACAGGCCCGCCACCTGCGGATACACTGCCGACTTGATGAATCTTCTGATCACCGGCGGTGCCGGCTTCATCGGGTCCAGCTTCGCCCGCGGCGTCCTCCGCGACGAACTGCCGGGCCTGGAGGGCGCGCGGGTCACGGTCCTCGACAAGCTCACGTACGCCGGGAACTTCGCCAACCTCGGTCCCGTGGCGGAGAGCAAGCGCCTCGACTTCGTCCCCGGTGACATCTGCGACGCGGCTCTCGTCGACTCGGTGCTCAGGAAGCACGACCACGTCGTCCACTTCGCGGCGGAATCCCACGTCGACCGCTCGATCCAGGAGGCGTCCGAGTTCGCCACGACCAACGTGGTGGGCACCCAGGTCCTGCTCGACGCGGCCCGCCGGCACGGCGTGGAGAGGTTCGTGCACGTGTCGACGGACGAGGTCTACGGCTCCATCGAGTCGGGTTCCTGGACGGAGACGGCCCCGCTCGCCCCCAACTCTCCGTACGCGGCGACCAAGGCGGGCGCGGATCTGCTCGCGCTGGCATATCACCGTACGCACGGGCTGCCCGTGACGGTTACCCGCTGTGCGAACAATTACGGCCCGTACCAGCACCCGGAGAAGCTCATCCCCCGCTTCGTCACCAACCTGCTGGAGGGCCGCCCGGTCCCCCTCTACGGCGACGGCAACCAGGCCCGGGACTGGATCCACGTCACCGACCACTGCCGCGGCACGGCGCTCGTCCTGCAGGCGGGCCGGCCCGGCGAGATCTACCACATCGGCGGCAACGAGGAACTGACCAACCGCGACCTGACAGGCCTGCTGCTGGAGGCCTGCGACACCGGCTGGGACCGGGTCCAGCACGTCGAGGACCGCAAGGGCCACGACCGCCGGTACGCCCTCGACGACACGAAGATCCGCGACGAACTCGGCTACCGGCCGCAGGTGGACTTCCGGGCGGGGCTGGCGGAGACGATCCAGTGGTACCGCGACAACGCGGACTGGTGGCGCCCCCTGGTCATCGACTGACCGTGCAGCGCGAGGTGCCGGCAGCCCCAGGCCCGCGTCTCTGACGCAACCGGCCGGTCCGGCGCCGGCTCGGCGCACTTGGCCGGCTCGGCGCGCTCCGGCCGGTGGGGTGCCGGCTCGGCGCGCTCAGGTCGGTCCGGCGCAAGCTCGGCGCGCTCAGGTCGGTCCGGCGCAAGCTCGGCGCGCTCAGGTCGGTCCGGCGCAAGCTCGGCGCGCTCAGGTCGGTCCGGCGCAAGCTCGGCGCGCTCAGGTCGGTCCGGCGCAAGCTCGGCGCGCTCAGGTCGGTCCGGCGCAAGCTCGGCGCGCTCAGGTCGGTCCGGCGCAAGCTCGGCGCGCTCAGGTCGGTCCGGCGCAAGCTCGGCGCGCCGCGCTCCGGTCGCCCCACAGCGACCGACAACGCTGCGTCCGATCACCGCCAGCACATCGACCCGGCAGCGGCCAGGCTCAGAGTCATGAACAACGAACTTGACGGCAAGGTAGCCCTGGTCACCGGCGGAGGCCGCGGCATCGGCGCCGCGGTGGCGCTCCGCCTGGCCGAGGACGGCGCCGACGTGGCACTCACCTTCCAGCACGATCAGCAGAGCGCCGACGACCTCGTGGACCGGATCAAGGCCACGGGAACCCGCGCGATCGCCATCCGGGCGGACAGCGCCGACCCGGCCGCGGTGGTCGCCGCCGTCGACCGGGCCGCGGGTGAACTGGGCCGGCTCGACATCCTGGTCAACAACGCCGGCGCGTTCCTCCTGGGACCGGTCGAGCAGCTGACCCGCGAGGACCTGGAACAGACCATCGCCGTCAACATCCGCGCACCCTTCGTCGCCTCCCAGGCCGCCGTGCCCCGCATGCCGGCCGGCGGCCGGATCATCAACATCGGCAGCAACATGGCCGAGCGGGCGGTCTTCCCCGGCTTCTCCCTGTACGCGATGAGCAAGACGGCGCTGACCGGCCTGACCAAGGGACTCGGACGCGAACTCGGCGGCCGCGGCATCACGGTCAACCTGGTCAACCCGGGCCCCACCGACACCGAGCTGAACCCGGCCGACGGCCCGAACGCCGACACGATCAGCGGCTTGACGGCCCTCGGGCATTACGCCGCACCGGCCGACATAGCCGCTGCCGTGGCCTTCCTGGCGGGCCCGGACGGCCGCTACATCACAGGAGCCACGATCAACGTGGACGGCGGCTTCACCATCTGACCCGAACCCCGGGCACGCCCGAAGCGGCCCATACAACGCGGCCCGCCCAACGCCGCCCGAAGCGGCCCATACAACGCGGCCCGAAGCGGCCGCCCGACGCGGGCCGAGGCAGCCCGTCCGACGAGGGCCGTCGCAGTCCGCCCAACGCGCGGGCGGAGGCGGCTCGCCCGACGCAGGCCGAAGCAGTCCGCCCAACGCGCGGACGGAAGCGGCCCGTCCGACGCGGACCGAAGCGGCCCCGAACGGCACAGCCGTAAGCAACCTCGCACAGCGCGGGCGAAGGCGCCCCGCGCCCGGAGCGCTCCCTGGCCGCACCGACCCGGCGCGGCCCCGGCTCCGGGCCGGGGTCCGCGCCGATCGGTTCGTCAGGACTTGTCGTCGGCGCCGTCCTCGGGCGCGCCCTCCGTGTCCACCGACGCGGCCGACACGGTCGGCTTCTCCTCGCCCGGTGCGGGCGGCGCGGAGTCGCCCTGGGCCGGCGCCGAGTCGTCCGCCGGCTGGTCCTTGCCGCCGGCCAGCAGGGACTCCAGCGCGGCGCCGCTGATGCGGCGGAACGTGCGGCCCTTGCGGCGGCGGTCCAGGACCGCGACCTCGAGGCGGGACGCGTCCAGCTCGCGCTCGGCGCCGTTCTCGCCGCCGACCGTGCCGAGGCCCTTGACCGCCAGCGCCAGCGCCGAGGCCAGGTCCGCGGTCACGTCGTGGCGTTCCTTGAGGACGGTGGAGATGGCCTCGGCCGAGCCGCCCATCGCCATGAAGCCGGGCTCGTCCATGACCGAGCCGTCGTACGTGATCCGGTACAGCTCGTCCGTCTCCGGCGAGGAGCCGACCTGCGCCACGCAGATCTCCACCTCGTACGGCTTCTGCGTCTCCGAGAAGATCGCGCCGAGCGTCTGCGTGTAGGCGTTGGCCAGCGCACGGCCCGTCACGTCGCGACGGTCGAACTGCAGGCCGTTGATGTCGGCCATGCGCACGCCGGCGCGGCGCAGGCTCTCGAACTCGTTGTACCGGCCGACGGCCGCGAACCCGATCCTGTCGTACAGCTCGCTGATCTTGCGCAGCGAGGTGAGGTTCTCGGCGACCAGCAGGATGCCGCCCTCGTACGTGAGCACGACGGCGGAGCGGCCGCGGGCGATGCCCTTGCGGGCGTACTCCGAGCGGTCCCGCTGGACCTGCTCGGGTGAGGCGTAGAACTGCATGGCCACGGGTGGCTACTCCTTCGATGACCGGATGTCGTGGACCAGGGGTCGGCGGCCCCGGCGGGCGCGCCGACGGCCAGGGGGTGCGGCGGAACCGCGCGGGTCAGCCGCCCGGGTTCTCCATCCGTCCGGCGACCACTGCCTCGGCCACCGTGGTGATCTCGGCCTCGGTGAGCCGGTGCGTGCCGTCCGCCGTCGCGGTCATCACGACCGGGTAGATCTTGCGCGTCACGTCGGGACCGCCGGTCGCCGTGTCGTCGTCCGCGGCGTCGTAGAGCGCCTCGACCGCGAGCCGGATGGCGTCCTGCGTGCCGACGCCCGCCCGGTACTTCTTCTTCAGCGCGGACTTGGCGAACAGTGAGCCGGAGCCGATCGCGTCGTAGCCGGTCTCCTCGTAGAGCCCGCCCGCGACGTCGAAGCTGAAGATGCGCCCCGCCCGGCCCGGATCGGCCGGCGCCAGGTCGTACCCGGCGAAGAGCGGAACCACGGCCAGGCCCTGCATGGCCGCGCCGAGGTTGCCGCGCACCATCGACGCCAGCCGGTTGGCCTTACCGTCGAGGGAGAGCATCGTCCCCTCGATCTTCTCGTAATGCTCGAGCTCCACCTGGAACAGCCGCATCAGCTCGATGCCGATGCCGGCGGTGCCGGCAATGCCGATCAGCGAGTACGGGTCGGCCGGGTGCACCTTCTCGATGTCCCGGCTGGCGATGAGGTTTCCCATGGTGGCGCGCCGGTCACCGGCCATCACGACACCCTCGGCGGTGGCGATGGCGACGATCGTGGTGGCGTGCGGCGCGATGTCGGCCGACAGCCCCGGCGGCAACGGCCGGCGTCCCGGCAGGAGCTCGGGGGCGGCCTGGGTCAGGAACTGCGTGAAGGATGACGTCCCCGCGTTGGTGAACACATCTGGAAGACGCCCGGATGGATCAAAACCCGCTGCCACGTGGTTCCTTTCGCAAGCATGAAGACGATGGCAGGGATTGGCGGACCGTCCCGCGGCCACCCCGTGCCGCCGTCGCAGTTGAAGCACAATATCTCGCGCGCCGGACCGACGCGATGATCGTGATCGAGGTGTCGGTCCGGCGTCGCTAAAGTCCGATTTGACCCTTAGGCCCTATTCTCCGCCTTTTTGTACATACCCGCGCACGAACTCCTCGGCGTTCTCCTCCAGGACGGAGTCGATCTCGTCGAGCAGGTCGTCGACGTCCTCGGTGATCTCGGCGTGCCGCTCGGCTACCTCCGGGTTGGCCTCGGTGGTGACGTCCTCGATCTCCTCGTCGCGCTTGCCCTTGCCGGACTGCGACTGACCGCCGGTGTCTCGCGTTGCCATCCCTGTCCCCCTTCAAGACCCAACTGGTTCGGGTTGGGAAAAACCTACCTCGCGGGTACGACGAAAACGCCCGCGCGGCCCCGTGTTTCTCTGCCGGCGAAGCCGCACGGCCGCAACGCCCGCATGGCCCGCTCAGCCCTGCCTGAGAGCCCACGGCCGCAACGCCCGCGCGCCTCGCTCAGCCCTGCCTGCGAGGCCCACGGCCGCAACGCCCGCGGGCCCCCACAGGCCCTGCCGGCGAGGCCGCACGAACCGCTCAGCGGCTCGTGATCACCTCGAGCAGGTCCTTGGCCGTGTCGCACTTGTCGAACAGGGCGCCGACGTGCTTCCTGGTGCCCCGCTCGGGTTCCATCATCGGTACCCGGACGAGGGACTCGCGGCCGACGTCGAAGATGACCGAGTCCCAGCTGGCCGCGACCACTTCGGACGCGTACCGGGCGAGGCACTGGCCGCGGAAGTACGCCCGGGTGTCCTCGGGCGGCTCCACCATCGCGCGACGGGTCTCCTCGGGGTCGAGGAGGGTCTTCATCGAGCCCCGGGCCACCAGGCGGTGGTAGAGACCCTTCTCCGGACGGACGTCGGAGTACTGGAGGTCGACCAGCTGGAGCTTCGGTGAGGACCAGGCGAGGTTCTCGCGGTCCCGGTAGCCCTCGAGCAGGCGCAGCTTGGCGACCCAGTCGAGCTGGTCGGAGCAGGACATTGGGTCGTCGCCGAGCCTGGTGAGGATGTCCTCCCAGCGGCGCAGGACGTCGACGGTCTGCTCGTCGGCGTCGTCGCCGTAGCGCTCGTCGACGAAGGCCTTGGCGCGCTCGTAGTACGCCCACTGCAGGTCGAGCGCGGTGAGCCGGCGGCCGTCGCGCAGGCGCATGAGGTGCTTGAGCGAGGGGTCGTGGCTGACCGCCTTCAGTTCGGAGACGGGGTCGGCCACGCCGAGATCGCCGCTGAAGACCTTCTCCTCGATCATGTTGAGGATCAGGGCGGTGGTACCCATCTTCAGGTACGTCGAGATCTCGGAGAGGTTCGCGTCGCCGATGATGACGTGCAGGCGGCGGTACTTGTCGGCGTCGGAGTGCGGCTCGTCGCGGGTGTTGATGATGGGCCGCTTGAGGGTGGTCTCGAGGCCGACCTCCACCTCGAAGAAGTCGGCGCGCGACGAGATCTGGAAGCCGGAGCCGGAGCCGTCCTGGCCGATGCCGACGCGGCCGGCGCCGACGACGATCTGCCGGGTCACGAAGAACGGCGTCAGGTGGGCCACGATGTCCGCGAACGGGGTCTGCCGGCGCATGAGGTAGTTCTCGTGCGAGCCGTACGAGGCGCCCTTGTTGTCGGTGTTGTTCTTGTAGAGCTGGATGCGGTGGGTGCCGGGGATGGTCGCGGCACGCCGGGACGCCTCCGCCATGACACGCTCGCCGGCCTTGTCCCAGCGGACGATGTCGAGCGGGTTGGTGCATTCGGGGGTGCTGTACTCGGGGTGGGCGTGGTCGACGTAGAGCCGCGCGCCGTTGGTCAGTATCACGTTGGCGAGGCCGAGGTCCTCGTCGGCGAGCGCGTCCGCCGGGTCGTACGCGGCCCCGGAGTACGTGAAGCCGCGGGCGTCGCGCAGCGGCGACTCCTCCTCGTAGTCCCAGCGGGCGCGGCCACCCCGGTTGAGCTCGGGCCGGGCGCCGTAGGCGTTGACGACCTGGGAGGACGTGACCATCGGGTTGGCGCCGGGCTGCCCGGGCACGGAAATGCCGTACTCGACCTCGGTGCCCATAATCCGCCGAACGCTCATGCGACCACTCCGCCCGCTGTGCTGCCGTTGCCCATGTATCGAGCCTAGACGCTCCGGTGTCGGTTATCGCCCCGGGCCGTACCCGGGGAAGCACTCTGAGTAGAGACAGCGCGGGCGGGGGGGGGAGCCCTCCGCCCGCGCCCCCGGAGCCGGCTACAGGTATTGACCGGGGTTGCTGGC
>NZ_JADMLH010000007.1:304849-407471 GCF_016464385.1 Nucisporomicrobium flavum
CGCCGCGGCCCGGCCCGGGGAACCCCCACTCGCTTCCGCGGCGGGGGGGGGGGGGGCCCCCCCCCCCCCCCCGCCGCAGGAGCCTGCTACAGGTATTGACCGGTGTTGCTGGCCGTCTCGATGGAGCGGCCGGCCTCGGCGCCCTTGCCACCGGAGACGAGCGTACGGATGTAGACGATCCGCTCGCCCTTCTTGCCGGAGATGCGGGCCCAGTCGTCGGGGTTGGTGGTGTTGGGCAGGTCCTCGTTCTCGCGGAACTCGTCGACACAGCTGTCGAGCAGGTGCTGCAGGCGCAGCCCCTTCTTGCCGGAGGTGAGGAACTCCTTGATGGCCATCTTCTTGCCCCGGTCGACGATGTTCTGGATCATCGCGCCCGAGTTGAAGTCCTTGAAGTACAGGACTTCCTTGTCGCCGTTGGCGTAGGTGACCTCGAGGAAGCGGTTCTCCTCGGTCTCCGTGTACATCCGGAGCACGACCGCCTCGATCATGGCGGCCACCGTCACGTCGGCGTCGCCGCCGTGCTCGGCCAGGTCGTCCGCGCTGAGCGGCAGGCCGGGGAGGATGTACTTGGCGAAGATGTCCTTCGCCGCCTCCGCGTCCGGGCGCTCGATCTTGATCTTCACGTCGAGGCGTCCGGGCCGCAGGATGGCCGGGTCGATCATGTCTTCCCGGTTGGAGGCGCCGATAACGATGACGTTCTCCAGGCCCTCGACGCCGTCGATCTCGCTGAGCAGCTGCGGGACGATGGTGTTCTCGACGTCGGAGGAGACGCCGGAGCCACGGGTACGGAAGATCGAGTCCATCTCGTCGAAGAACACGATGACCGGCGTGCCTTCGCCGGCCTTCTCCCGCGCCCGCTGGAAGACCAGGCGGATGTGCCGCTCGGTCTCACCCACGTACTTGTTGAGCAGCTCGGGACCCTTGATGTTGAGGAAGTAGCTGGTGTGCTTCTCCTCGCCGCGACGCTCGGCGATCTTCTTCGCCAGCGAGTTGGCGACCGCCTTGGCGATCAGGGTCTTGCCGCAGCCGGGCGGGCCGTAGAGCAGGATGCCCTTCGGCGGGCGCAGCTGGTGCTCCCGGAACAGGTCGGCGTGCAGGAACGGCAGTTCCACCGCGTCGCGGATCTGCTCGATCTGCGAGTGCAGACCGCCGATGTCGGAGTAGTCGACGTCGGGCACTTCCTCCAGAACGAGCTCCTCGACCTCGCTCTTCGGGATGCGCTCGTACGCGTACGCCGAGCGCGGCTCGATCATCAGCGAGTCGCCGGCCCGCAGCGCGGACACCTGCAGCGACTCGGCGAGGTGGACGATGCGTTCCTCGTCGGCGTGCGAGACGACCAGGGCACGGTCGCCCGGGGCGCCGCCGGGACCGGCGAGGACCTCCTTGAGCAGGACGACCTCACCGACCCGCTCGTAGCCGAACGCGTCGACCACGTTGAGCGCGTCGTTGAGCAGGACCTCCTGTCCCCGCTTGAGCTCCTCGACCTCGAGGCTCGGGGACACGGCGACACGGAGCTTGCGGCCACCGGTGAAGACATCGACGGTGCCGTCCTCATGGGCGGCCAGGAATACGCCGTAGCCGCTGGGCGGCTGGGCGAGGCGGTCAATCTCTTCCTTGAGAGTGACGATCTGAGCCCGGGCTTCCTTGAGGGTCGCCACGAGCCGGTCGTTGTTCTCGGTCAGCCGGGCGAGCTGCGCCTGCGTTGCCGCGAGCCGCTCCTCGAGCTGCCGGACGTGTCGGGGGCTTTCGGTCAACTTGCGCCGAACCAGAGCGAGTTCCTCCTGCAGGAACGCAACCTGGCTGGAGAGATCGTTGGCCTCTTTCTCCCAACGTGCGGCGCGGTGATCCGCCTCGTCGCTGCGTGCCACGTCCCACCTCCCCGGGGGCTCGAACGTTCTGAGACAACACTAACCGCTGCGGACCGGATTTCGACCCATGCAACACCCTCGTCACTGAACCTTGATCGATTGGGTCAGGTGGGCGCGCCGGGTGGTCAGGGGGTTCGGGTACCGTCGGACTGGGTTATTTCTCAGGAGGTGGACGGTGTCCGTGGAGACCGGGACTGACGAACTTCAGGTCTGGGTGGATCAGGATCTGTGCACCGGTGACGGGCTCTGTGTGCAGTACGCGCCGGAGGTCTTCGAGTTCGACATCGACGGGCTGGCGTACGTCAAGGACAGCACCGGTGAGCTGCTGCAGAGCCCCGGAGTGCGCACCGGGGTGCCGGAGCGGCTGCGGCTGGAAGTGATCGACGCGGCGAAGGAGTGCCCGGGCGACTGCATCCACGTGGTGCGCCGTTCCGACGACGTCGAAGTCGCCGGCCCGGATGCCGACTGATCGGTTTCGGTAGGGGCCCCTGGGGCCCTCCCGGCCCGCCCGCTGTGACAGCGGGAATGTCACAGTGTCGGACGGCCGACCAAAGATGCGACTATTCGGGAAAATTCTTCCAACCGGGCGATTTGCCCCGGCCCGCCGTCGTCCAGCGTCTTGCCGAAGCGCAGCGCGTCGTGGCGCAGCGCGGCCCGGCCCTCCTCCTCGGCCATGCCGGGCGGCGGCACCGCGTCGTCGACCGAGCTCAGCAGCAGGTAGACGTCGATGCTGTCGACCCTGGCCTGGCCGTTGGAGGTACGCGTCAGCCGGCGCCGGCACCCGACCTCGGTGACCGTGGACAGCGGCACCACCCGCAACGACGAGGTCATCGACCCGACCGGGCCGTCGCCGGGAGCCACGTCCTCGCCGTGCCACAGCACCAGCCGGCTGCCGTCACAGATGACGACCTCCTGCCACACGCCGTTGACCTCGTTGACGAAGCGCTCCAGCGTGAAACACAGCACCGACGCGCCCCGCAGCACGCCGAAGAGGGCGTCCAGCGCCACCTCCGGGTCGCGCAGGTAGGCCCGGGCGGCCGAGTCGAGGTCCTCGTACGGCGACCAGTCCGGGAAGACCGCCGGCATCTCATTGCTGCCCCCGAACGGCGGAGAACTCATCGCGCCCACCCGTTCCCTCCCAAGCCCCATAAATCCGCGACGGAAACTACCGGATCCGCGACGGGCCGTCACACCCCGGGATCGTCGGTCGTCTCCGCCCGTTCAGCGGCGAGAGCAGCCTGGGCGGCCCTGCGCAGCGCGTACGCCTCAGCGCCCTTGCTGGGTTTGCGCCGGCGCGGCGGCGCGGTGACGCCGGGTGCGAGCTTACGGGCCGACACCAGGAACGCGGTGTGCGCGATCATCCGGTGGTCCGGGCGCACCGCGAGCCCCTCGGCGTGCCAGTCGCGGACCAGCGACTCCCACGCCCGCGGCTCGGTCCACCCGCCGCGCTCGCGCAACGCCTCCACCAGCTCGGACAGCTGGGGCGTCGTGGCCACGTACCCGATGAAGACGCCGCCGGGCACGAGCGCCTTCTCGACCATGCCGAGGGCCTCCCAGGGGGTCAGCATGTCGAGGATGATGCGGTCGAAGCCGGTCCCGGTGGCGTCGGCCACGTCACCGTGGTGCAGGTGCCAGGCCGGGTGCGGGCCGCCGAAGAACGACTCGACGTTCTTGCGGGCGATCGCGGCGAAGTCCTCGCGCAGCTCGTACGAATGCAACTCACCGCTGCCACCGACGGCCCGCAGCAGCGAACAGGTGAGCGCACCGGAGCCGACACCGGCCTCCAGGACCTTCGCACCGGGGAAGATGTCGCCCATGGCGACGATCTGCGCCGCGTCCTTCGGGTAGATGACCTGCGCGCCGCGCGGCATCGACAGCACGTAGTCCGACAGCAGCGGGCGCAGCGCGAGGTACGCCGTGCCGCCGCTGGACGTGACGACGCTGCCGTCGGGCAGCCCGATCAGCGCGTCGTGCTCCAGCGCGCCGCGGTGGGTGTGGAACGCCTTCCCGGGCTCCAGCACGATCGTGTGCATGCGGTTCTTGGGATCGGTGAGCTGCACCCGGTCGCCCGCACGGAACGGTCCCCGGTGCGCGGGCACGGGGTCGGCGGCCACGGTGGTCTCTTGAACGGTCACGGATCCCTCTCTCGTCTGCGGTGCGACGCTCTCACTTCGCCGCGGCGCGGCGGGCCACGCGACGCGGCTCCAGCAGCTCGGCCAGATCCGCGACGTGCAGCACGCCGACGACATCCTCGCCTGCGGTCACCACGTACTGCGCACCCGGGTGGGCCTGCACGGCTCGGACCACCTGCTCGCCGGTGAGACCGACGCGCATCGCCGGCAGCCGCGCCAGGTCGCGCGACACGGAGTCGACGGAGACCCACGGCCGCCGCCCGGCCGGCACTGCCGCCGCCGCGGCGGCATCCACCAGCGCGACCACGCGGCCACTGGAGTCGGCCACGGCCAGGCCCTTACGCTCCAGCTCCGACGCATCGGCGCGGCGCTGTGCCTCCGCGATCGACGTTCCCGACGGTACGGCGAACAGCGGCCGCGCGAGCGTCGCCAGGTCGACCAGGGGGAACCGCCGCGTCATCCGCGCGAGCCGGATCGACTGCCCGGCGCCCTGCCACAGCGTGAAGACCACCAACAGGATGAACATCAGGCCGAACAGCGTCAGCAGGTTCAGCCGGTACAGGGTGAAGGCCACGCATCCGGTCACCAGCGCGATGCCGCGGCCGGCCCACCCCGCGACCACGGTGGCCCGGTTTCGGTCCTTCAGCAGCGCCCACACGCCCGCGCGCAACGCCCGCCCGCCGTCGAGCGGCAGGCCGGGCAGCACGTTGAAAACGGCCACGATGACGTTGCTCGCGGCCAGCTGGAAGGCGATCTGGCCGGCAACCGTACGGTCGGGCAGGGCGAACGCGGCGGCGGTGGCGACCCCGCCCAGGACGAGGGACACGGCCGGGCCGGCCAGCGAGACCAGCGCGTCGACACGCGGGCTCGGGGCGTCCCGGTCCATCTCCGTCCAGCCGCCGAGCAGCTCCAGGGTGATACCGCGCACACCGATCCCGTACCGGCGGGCGGTGACGGCGTGGCCCAGCTCGTGCAGCAGCACCGAACCCATCAGGCACACCACGAAACCCAGGCCCACCACGTACGCGAACGGGGCGGCCAGGCCGAGCTCGTTCTCCGCGTACCCGCCGTAGACGACCGTGACCAGCACGGCGAGCAGGAGCATCGACGCGTTGACGTAGATCGGCACGCCGAGGACACGCCCCACCACCCGCCCACCGCGCCGGGCCGGACGGGTCTGCCGCGTGCTCTCCTCCACGGCACCGATGCTACGGACCGAGCCTGAGAGCCCCCTGCCGCGCCGGTTTTCGTCGTACCCCTCCCCTAGCCTTACCCGCATGACGGCAGAAACGGTCCTTGCCCCCACCGGCGCCACAACCACAGGCGCCGACCGGGAGCGCCACCCCGGCCCGTCGCTGTCGCCGTCGCGGGCGGCCGACTTCAAGACGTGCCCTTTGCTGTTCCGCTTCCGCACGATCGACCGCCTGCCCGAGCAACCCACCCGCGACCAGCTGCGCGGCACGCTCGTGCACGCGGTCCTCGAGCGCCTGTTCGACCTGCCGGCCGAGGAGCGCACGCCGGAGGCGGCGGCGGGGCTGGTGGCTCCGCAGTGGGAGCGGCTGGTGGAGCAGGAGCCGGAGGTGGCCCGGCTGTTCGAGGCGCCGGTGGACGTCGCGGCACCGGTCGCGGTCGAGGATCACCCGATCGCGGCACCGCCCTCCCCCGCTGCTCCCGCGACCGCGCTGCCCGGCGCGGCACTGCCGGGCGCGGCACTGCCCGGCGCGGCTCTGCCGGGGGCGGCTGCGCCGGGGGCGGCTGCGCCGGGGGTGGAGGCTCTGCCCGGGATGCCGGAGGGGCGGCCGGCCGACGAGCTGGCCCGGCTCGAGGCGTTCCTGGCGAGCGCGGGCGAGCTGCTCGACGGCTACTTCGCCGTCGAGGACCCACGCCGCCTGCAGCCCGCCGAGCGCGAGGCGCTGGTCTCCACGCTCGTCGACGACGACCTGCTGATCCGCGGCTACATCGACCGCCTCGACGTCTCCCCGGCCGGCGACCTGCGCGTGGTCGACTACAAGACCGGCGGGGCGCCCCGCGAGGCCTTCGAGGGCCGGGCGCTGTTCCAGCTGAAGTTCTACGCGCTGGTGCTCTGGCGCACCCGCGGTGTCGTGCCCCGCGTGCTCCGCCTGCTGTATCTCAAGGACGCCGAGATCTGCGACTACAGCCCGGACGCCGAGGAGCTGGAACGCTTCGAACGCACCCTGGTCGCCCTGTCCCAGGCGATCGAGCGCGCCAAGCAGGACCGCGACTTCCGCCCCAAACCGAGCCGCCTGTGCGGCTGGTGCAGCCACCAACAGTTCTGCCCCGAGTTCGGCGGCACCCCGCCGCCTTACCCGGAGCCGGCGCCCCCGGCGGAACAGCCGGCGCCGATCGCCGGCCCACCGGCATCCCAATCCACCGCCGGCGGCACGTTTCCCTCCGACAACGGGGTCGTGCTGCAACGGCCGTCCTGACGTCGCCTCGGCACCTCCTCCCGTGAGACGGGCACGGCGGCCCGGCGTGCCGATCGCTTAGGGTGAGCGCCGAGGCCGGACACGGGGTGGGGAGGCGAGCGGTGCCGCACGGCAACGGATCTGACGTCGGTTCCGCCCCGGCATCCGACGCCCGCCGCACCGACCCCCTCCACGCCGACCCTCGCCACGCGGACCACCCGGCCGACCCTCGCCACGCGGACCACCCGGCCGACCCGGACCATCCGGCCGACCCCCGGCACGCGGACCACCCGGCCGACTCCCGCCACCCGGCCGACGCCCGCCACCCGGACGCCCGCCACCCGGACGCCCGCTACGCCGGTCCGCGCCAGGCCGATCCCGGCCACGCCGCCCCCAGTCAAACGGCGAGCACCCGCCCGGCGAGCGGCGGTCGCGTCGGCAACGTCCCCGATAACGCCGGCCGGGCGGGTGGCGCGCGTACCGTGCGGGTCCTGCTCGCCGATGAGCAGCCGATGTTGCGGGCCGGGCTGCGGATGGCGCTGGCCGGGGCCGACGGGTTCGCCGTGGTCGGGGAGGCCGGGGACGGCGCCGAGGCTGTCGACCTCGCGCGCCGGCTGCTGCCCGATGTCGTGGTCATGGACCTTCGGCTGCCGCGCCTCGACGGGCTGGCCGCCGCCCGGCGGATCACCGGGTCGGGGCTGCCCGTCCGGGTGCTGGTGCTGACCGCGTACGACGCCGACGAGCAGGTGCTGAGCGCCGTGGCGGCCGGGGCTTCCGGATATCTGTGCAAGGACGCCGGGGCCGAGGAGCTCGTCGCGGCCATCCGTACGGTGGCCGCCGGGGGTGCGGTCGTCGCGCCGAAGATCCTCGACCGGTTGCTGGTGCGGCTGGCCGAGCTGCTGCCCGCCGCGGAGGCAACCGCCGCGGCGCCGGCGCTGGACGCCCTCACCGAGCGGGAGCGGGAAGTGCTCGTGCACGTCGCCCGGGGACACTCCAATGCCGAGATCGCCCGGGCGTTGACGGTCAGCGAGACCACCGTGAAGACCCACGTCGGGCATGTGCTCACGAAGCTGCGGCTGCGCGACCGGGTGCAGGCGGTCGTTCTCGCGTACGAAACGGGTCTGGTCCGCCCCGGCAGCTGACCCGGAGCCGGGAACGGGTCGGGGTCAACCCTGAGGTCACGTAGGTGACGTCCCCGGGCCGGATCTCCGCGTCACGCTCCGCCGTCAGGCGGACGCCGGGCCCGCCGCGCGCCGGAAGACTGAGCGGGCCGGCCGGGCGTGCTGCCCGGCCGGACCATTCCGGGCAGGCGGCTTCCCCGCCTGCCGGGGCAGACCCAGCGGGCGCAGCGCCATCTCAGCCATCCGGCGCGTCCCGCATCGCGTACGAGACTCAGGGGGCGACAGTGACTGCGACGAATGCCGGTGAACCGGTGGCCGCACGGGCCGACGAGGTCTGGAAGGTCTACGGCTCGGGCGAGGCGCGCGTCGTCGCTCTGCGTGGCGTGAGCGCCGAGTTCCGGCGGGGCCGGTTCACCGCCATCATGGGCCCGTCGGGCAGCGGCAAGTCGACGCTCATGCACTGCCTGGCCGGCCTGGACACCGTGGACCGCGGCACCGTGCACGTGGGCGACACCGAGCTGAGCAAGCTCGGCGACAAGGCGCTGACCCGGCTGCGCCGCAACCGGGTCGGGTTCATCTTCCAGCAGTTCAACCTGCTGCCGACGCTGAGCGCGCAGGAGAACATCCGGCTGCCGCTGGACATCGCCGGGCGCAAACCGGACCCGCAGTGGTGGGACATCGTGATCGACACCGTCGGGCTGCGGGACCGGCTGAGCCACCGGCCCAGCCAGCTGTCCGGCGGCCAGCAGCAGCGGGTGGCCTGCGCGCGGGCGCTGGTCGGCCGGCCTGACGTGATCTTCGCCGACGAGCCCACCGGCAACCTGGACTCGCGCTCCGGCGCCGAGGTGCTGTCGTTCCTGCGGGCCAGCGTGCGCGAGCACCACCAGACGATCATCATGGTCACGCACGACCCGGTGGCCGCGAGCTACGCCGACCGGGTCATCTTCCTCGCCGACGGGCAGATCGTCCACGAGCTGGCCGCGCCGACCGCCGAGACCGTGCTCGACACGATGAAGCGGCTGGACACGCACGCCGAGCCGGTGATGCTCTGATGCTGCGCGCCACCCTGAAGAGCCTGCTGGCGCGCAAGCTGCGGCTGATCCTTTCCGGGCTCGCCGTCGTGCTCGGCGTCATGTTCGTGGCGGGCGCGTTCGTGGTCACCGACACGCTGAGCCGCTCGTTCGACGCGGTGTTCGCCAGCGCCTACTCCACCACCGACGTCTCGGTGCAGGCCCAGCCCAAGATCGCGATGTCGGAGATGGACGGTGAACAGGTCGACCCCCCGGTGCCCGCCGGCACGGTGGACACGATCAAAAAAGTTCCGGGGGTACGGAAGGCAGCCGGGCTGGTCGATGCCGACGGCGCCCGCGTGATCGGCAGCGACGGCAAGGTCCTGACGTCCATGGGGCCGCCGCGGCTGGGCATGTCATGGACCGGCGAGGACGAGCTCGTACGGCTCCGCGAGGGCCGTGGACCGTCCGCCCCCGACGAGATCGCGGTGAACGCCGCCGTCGCGAAGGCCGGCGGCCTGAAGGTCGGCGACAAGGTCGGCGTGCTGACCCTGCAGCCGAAGAAGCAGTTCACCCTCGTCGGCGTGTACGGCTACAGCGGCGACCGGGACAGCCTCGGCGGCTCGCAGGTGGTCGCGTTCACCGAGCCGGTCGCCCAGAAGCTGATGCTCGGCAAGACCGGCGTTTACAGCTCCGTGCGCGTACGGGCCGCCGCCGACGTGACTCCGGAGGTGCTGCGGGACCGCATCGCCGCCGCGCTCGGGTCCGCGTACGTCGTCAAGACCGGCGACCAGCTCGCCCAGGACACCGCCGCCGACCTGCAGGAAGGGCTGAGCTTCTTCAACCGGATCCTGCTCGGCTTCGCCGGCGTGGCGCTGTTCGTCGGCATCTTCCTGATCCTCAACACCTTCTCGATCATCGTGGCGCAGCGCACCCGCGAACTCGCCCTGCTGCGGGCGATGGGCGCGAGCCGCCGCCAGGTGATCACCTCCGTCCTGGTCGAGGCGATCGCGATCGGCCTGGTCGCGGCGGTGCTCGGGCTGGCCGCCGGGGTCGGGGTCGGCGCGGGGCTGGCGTACCTGTTCGGCTCGTTCGCCGGCGGCGGCATGGACCTCGCGCCGGTCGGCGTGCCCCTCACGGCCGTGATCAGCTCGTTCGTGGTGGGCCTGCTGGTCACCGTGGTGGCCGCGGTGCTGCCCGCGCTGCGGGCGGCCAGGATCGCCCCGGTCGCCGCCATGCAGGAGGTCGCCACGCCCGACCGGCCGCTGACCCGGATCAGCGTGGCGGGCGGCGCGGTGACGGCCGCCGGCGCCGCCGCGCTGGGCGTCGGGTTGTTCGCCGACGCCGGCGACGCCGTGCTGTGGCTGATCCTGGGCGGCGTCCTCGTGTCGTTCATCGGGGTCGCGCTGCTGACGCCGCTGATCAGCCGGCCGGTGGTGTCGCTGCTGGGCCGGCTGTTCTCCTGGTCGCTGCCCGGCCGGCTGGGCCGGCTCAACTCGGGCCGCAACCCGCGCCGCACGGCGATCACCGCGGCCGCCCTGATGGTGGGGATCGCGCTGGTCACCGGCGTCACCGTGGTGATGGATTCGGCCAAGAGCAGCCTGCGGGCGGAGGCCACCCGGGTCCTCAAGGCCCAGATCATGATCAGCGGGGATCAGAACGGCCCCCGGCCACCGACGTACGACCCGGCCGTCGTGGGCAAGGCCGCGGCGATTCCCGGGGTACGCGCGGCAGCCGCCCTGTGGAACGACCAGGTGCTCATCGACGGCCGCCGGCAGTGGGTCAACGCCACGGACGACCTCACCGAGCTTTCCCAGACGTACGGGGGCGTCGCCGACCTGCCGGCCCTGCGAGACGACCAGATGGTGGTCAGCGCGCCGGAAGCCGCCGAGCAGGGCTGGCAGGTCGGCACGCGGGTCACCGTGCAGCCGTCGCGCGGCGAAGCCCGCGACTACACGATCGTGGCCACGTACGCGGAGGACTCCCTGCCGGGCAGCGTCCTGCTGCCGGCGGCGGCGACGAAGGACTTCAGCGTCCCGCAGCCGATGCTGGGCTTCGTGCGCCTCGCCGACGGCGTACCCGTCTCGGCGGTGCTGCCCCAGGTCAAAGCCCTGCTGGCGGACAGCCCGGAGGTGTCGGCGACCGACGCCGGCGCGTTCGTGGACCAGCAGGCGGCCTCCCTGGACACGGTCATCACCATGATCCAGATCCTGCTGGCGCTGGCCATCCTCATCGCGGTCCTGGGCGTGGTCAACACGCTCGCCCTGTCGGTGCTGGAACGCACCCGCGAACTCGGCCTGCTGCGCGCGGTGGGCCTGAGCCGGGCGCAGACCATGCGCATGGTGACGGTCGAGGCCGTGGTGATCTCGGTCTTCGGCGCACTGCTCGGGGTGACCGTGGGCGCGGGCATGGGGACCGCGGTGACCCGCGCGCTGGAGAGCGACGGGATCACGGAACTGGTCCTGCCGTGGTCACGGATGGGCACGTACCTGCTGCTGGCGGCGCTGGTGGGAGTGATCGCGGCGGTGCTGCCGGCGATCCGCGCGGCCCGGCTGAACGTGCTCGGCGCGATCGCGCACGACTGACGGGGGACGCCCCGCGCCGGTCCCACCGACCGGCGCGGGGCATACGTCGGCGTGCCCGCGCTGACCCGGGCTCTCGTCCGAGTCCCCGGCGCTGAGCCGGGCTTTTCCGTCGGTCTGCCGGAGGTGACCGGGGTCAGGCGTTGACGCGGGCCAGGAGCGCCCCCAGGTAGGCCGGGTCGACGCCGACCAGCGTCTCGCGCAGATGGACCCCGTCGACCGGGGGCAGCTCCAGCTCGGCCGGCACGGCGAGCACCGCGGCACCCGAGGCGAGCGCGCTGGCCGACCCCGTCGGCGAGTCCTCGATCGCCACGCAGTCGGTGATCGGCACCCCGAGCAGCTCGGCGGCCGTCCGGTACGGCGCCGGGTCGGGCTTCGGGGCCGGCACCTCGTCCCCGCAGACCACCACGTCGAAGTTCTCCCGGCCCAGCGTGTCCAGCGCCACCTCGACGAGCCGGCGCGCGGTCGAGGTCACCAGCGCGGTCGGTAGCCCGGCGGCGCGGACCGCGCGCAGCAGCTCCATCGCACCGGGACGCCACACCAGCCCCTCGGCGAACAGCTCCTCGACGCGGTGCTCCAGCCAGGCGACGTCCGCGGCCTCATCCCGGTCGGGCTGGCCCAGGTCCTCGCGCAGGATCCGCATCGACGTGGCCATGCTGCTGCCGATCATCGCCAGCCGGGCGGGCTCGGAGAGCTTCCCGCCGGCGCGCGCCGCGAGCTCGTGCAGCGCGACGTCCCAGACCTTCTCGCTGTCGACCAGCGTGCCGTCCATGTCGAAGAGCACCGCAGCCGGATGTCGTGATGTCAGAACAGGCCTCCCACGCCGCTGAACCGAACCGTCCCGCCCATTCTTCCCCGGGACCGGCCCGGACGCGGCCCGGTGTGACGTCCGCTACGAGAGCTTGCAGGGGCTGAGCGACCGCCGGTACCCGTTGCTGAACGCCGCGGTGCGCTGCCGGGCGGTCCCGTGCGCGCCCTCGGCGAACCACGGCTGCCCCGGGTCGTCGCCCACCGCCTCCAGCCCCGCCGCCAGCTCGTCCAGGTCGCCGTCCGCCAGGCGCAGGCGGCCCGCCTTCTGCATGTCACCGATGTACGCCCCGGCCATGCAGTCGGCCTGCAGCTCCTGCTGGATCGTGAACTGCTTCTGGATGCCGAGGCGGCGCTGGATCGCGTGGGCATACTCGTGGCCGAGCAGGTAGAAGATGAACGCGTCGCCGATCTGACGGAACGCGGCGAACGCCCAGTTGGCGTCGTACGCGATGAAGTCCCCCGCCGAGCAGTACGCCGCGTTGTTGAGCCCGAGCGCCTGCCCGCCGCACCCGACCTGCTTCTTCGCCCCGTACGGGATCAGCTCGGCGATCGGCTGGAAGTCCAAGCCGGAGCGCTTGAACTGCTTCT
Source organism: Nucisporomicrobium flavum (assembly GCF_016464385.1). GTDB lineage: Bacteria > Actinomycetota > Actinomycetes > Mycobacteriales > Micromonosporaceae > Actinoplanes > Actinoplanes flavus_A. The sequence continues at coordinate 317,387 of NZ_JADMLH010000007.1, forward strand.
GCCAGTACTCCTCGGCGATCTCGCGCGCGTCGCCCACGTCGCCCTGGAACTCCTCGACGGTGTCCGTACCGTCGATGTCCGGGTCGTCCGCCGTGTCCGCCGTCCTCGTCGCGGCCGGCTTCCGCCGGCCAGCGGGCTCGCCCTGGCCGGCGGGGGCCTGCGGCGCGGCCACGCAGCCGAGGGCGATCGCAGCCGCCACGGCGAGCGCCGGCATCACGAGACGGTTGCGGCGCGGCACCGGCATGCGGGGTCCTCCGAGGGCAGCAGTCGATTACCTCCACGATACGGACGCAAGCCAGTCACCGGATCAAGCGGTGTGGCGCTGGACACCTGTGGACAACCCGGTACGCCCCTGCGCCGGGGCGTAACTTGCGAAGGGACCCCAGGACGAGCCGCCGGCCGCCCCGGGGTGACCGACGGGTCCCGGCGGCACGAAGGGAAATCCGCATGAAGCAGGTATCACTGGCCGGCCTCGACGTGTCCCGCATCGGCCTGGGCTGCATGGGCATGTCGGCGTACTACACCGGCCGAGGCAGCGACGACGCCGAGTCCATCCGCACCATCCACCGGGCGATCGAGCTGGGCGTCACGTTCTTCGACACGGCCGAGATGTACGGCCCGTACACGAATGAGGAGCTCGTCGGCCGCGCCCTGGCCGGCCGCCGCCACCAGGTCGTCATCGCCTCCAAGTTCGGCCTGCTCTCGCACCGCGGTGGCGACGGCGGCCGCACCATCGACGGGCACCCCGACAACGCGCGCGCGGCCGTCGAGGGCTCGCTCAAGCGGCTCGGCACCGACCACATCGACCTGTACTACCAGCACCGCATGGACCCAAAGGTGCCGGTCGAGGACACCGTCGGCGCGCTGGCCGACCTGGTGCAGGCAGGGAAAATACGCCACATCGGCCTGTCCGAGGCGGCCCCGGAGACGATCCGCCGCGCCCACGCCGTGCATCCGATCACGGCGGTCCAGTCCGAGTACTCACTGTGGACCCGCGACCCCGAGACGGAGGTGCTGCCGACGCTGCGCACCCTGGGCATCGGCTTCGTGCCGTATTCGCCCCTCGGCCGCGGCTTCCTCACCGGCGCCATCCGCTCCCCCGAGGACTTCGACGCCGACGACTTCCGCCGCAACAACCCCCGCTTCCAGGGCGACAACTTCCAGCAGAACCTGCGCATCGTCGACGAGGTGCAGGCGGTGGCCGCGGAGGCCGGCGCCACGCCGGCCCAGGTCGCGCTGGCCTGGGTGCTCGCACAGGGCGACGACCTGGCACCGATCCCGGGCACCAAGCGCGTCACCCGCCTGGAGGAGAACGCCGCCGCGGACGGGGTGCGGCTGAGCGCGGAACAGCTCGCCCGGCTGAACGCCATCCGGCCGGCTGTGGGTGACCGGTACGCGAACATGAGCGAGGTGGGGCGCTGACGGCTGGGCGGTCCGCCTCAACCGGGTTGATCGGGTCGGCGCGGCGCTGGCCGGCGCGGCTCTGGCCCGCGCGGCGTCGGCCCGCGCGGCGTTCGGCGGGACCGGCGGGGCGTTGTGGCGGGATAGGGAGATGATGGGCGCGTGCGGATCGAGGACGTCACCCCGGAAACCATGCGGCCCGTGCGGCGCTCGTGGCTGGTGCAGAGCTGGCACGACCTGACCTTCTTGCACTGGCCCGTACCGCCCGCCACGGTGGCGCCGTTCCTGCCGCGGGGCACGGTTCCCGACACGCTCGACGGGGTCACGTACGTCGGGCTGATCGGGTTCCGGATGGTGAAGCTGGGCCCGGGCCGCGGGCCGGGGATCCCGTACCTGGGCACGTTCTGCGAGACGAACGTGCGCCTGTACAGCGTCGACTCGCAGGGGCGGCGGGCGGTGGTGTTCCTGTCGCTGGACGCGGAACGGTTGCTGCCCGTGCTGACGGCGCACGCGCTGCTCCGCCTGCCGTACAAGTGGTCACGGATGTCGTTGCACAAGAACGACGGCGTGCTCAGCTACTCCAGCACACGCCGATGGCCCGGGCCGCGCGGATCCAAGACCGCTATTTCCGTACGGGTGGGAGCACCCGTCCCGGACCCCACGCCGACGGAACACTTCCTGACCGCCCGGTGGGGGCTGCACACCCGGGCCTGGGGCCGTACGGTCCACCTGCCGAACGAGCACCCCCGCTGGCCGCTGTTCCGGGCGGACCTGCTCGACCTCGACGACGACCTGCTCCCGGCCGCGGGCGTACCGGTGTCGGGCCCGCCGGCCAGCGTCCTGTACTCCCCCGGCCTCCCGGTCACCTTCGGCGGCCCCAGCGTCGCCGCCACATGAACACGGCCGCAGCACCCCGCACGACGGCCACCGCACCCCGCCGATACGGCCGCCAGGACGCCTCGGACGACGGCCGCCGCAACGCGCCCACACCGGCCATCACTGGGATGCCCTGACCGCACGTCCCGCAGGACACCACGCCGGCCGCGCAACGGCCCAACCATCCATCGACGCGGGCCATCACCAGGGCGAACTGACCGCACGCCCCGCAGCACACCACGCCGGCCGGACCACGGCCCGATCGACTCCGGGCCGCCACCACGACGCCTCATGTCGCGCCCGCCATGCCGGTCCGGGGCCGGCCGCCGGACCGACCACCGTCACAGGCCCACCGGGCTCCGGTGACGGCACGAGGGCGGCGTCGCGGGGCGAACCGGCCTCGGGTCAGACGCGCGACGGGATGCGGCGGTGCAGTTCGGCCAGGAGGACGTCCGGGCCCGGGGACATGAGCCCCACGTCGATCACGTACGCCGTCCGCGCGTCGCGGCGTACCGTGCGGGGTCGCCGGCCTGGGCCCGGCAGTTCGGTGACCTCGGCCGTGGAGGTCGGCGTGACGACCAGCTCCGTGAAGGGTCCCCACCGGCGAAGCGCGAGCGAGGCGACCGCCGACCAGGGCAGGTGCACCCCCCGGCGGCCGGTCGCGGCGAACTCGAGGCCCCGCACCGAACTCTTCAGCCACCCGAACCGGCGCCAGGCCACCAGCACGACCACGCCCGCCGCGACGACGGGGACGATCAGCAGGCTCTCCGCGATCGTGACGAGGTCGGCGGCGGTCGGCGGCATGCCCAGGGCGATCGAGATCAGCAGCCACAGGGCGCGCACCACGAGGAATGCCAGGGCGATCACCCACAGCATGGTCACGAAGACCATGCCGCGGGGCTGGAAGAACGTGGTGGCGTCCTCACCGATCTCCAGCGGATGATCCTGCACGACGCCCATTATGCCCGGATTGCGATGCCGCTTCCGCCGTTCGCCCGCGGAAGCAGCAGCCGGCACACACCGCGCACTACCGGCCCGCACCGCGCAAGACCGTCACGCACCGCCGACAACCGGCACGAACCGCGAACGAGCGGCACGCACCGCGGACAAGCCGCACGCACCGCGGACAGCCGGGTCGAGGACGGCGACTACGGCCGGCATGGCTCGAGGGCGGCGGCTACAGCGGATCGGCGGCGGGTGGGTTGCCCGGCAGACCCGCCGGACCGGATCCGGGCGGATTGCCCGGATGCCACATCGTGCCGGCGGCAGGCGGATTGCCCGGCGGCCACGTCGTGCCAGCAGCCGGCGGGGTGCCCGGCGACCACAGCGGATCGGCGGCGGGTGGGTTGCCCGGCAGACCGGTCGGGCCCGCGGCCGCGACGCGGCCGGCCAGCAGGTCCGCCACCCGGTACAGCGGCCCGAGCAGCTGCGGGATTGTCTCCGGGTCGCGCAGCCGGCCGGTCGTCATGGCCAGGAGGTCGGTGCCCTGCAGCGTCCATACCGGTACGGCCCCCGCCACGTGGGCTGCCAGGAGGGCCGCGCTCAGCGGGTACGGGGAGGCGCCCGGCTCGCCGACCACCTGGAAGTGTTTGTCGAACTGCTCGTGGCCCAGCGCCGTACCCGTGCCGAACAGCGCGCGGCCCCACTTGGAGAGGGTGCCTCGGGGTTGGATGCCGAGGTACGGGGACGGCCGGTCCAGGTGGACGACGAGGACCGTGTAGTGGTGGGTCGTGGACTGGGTGCCGTGCGTGGTGCCGCCCTGGCCGTCCGACGTGGTGGTCGAGGTGGTCACCGTGTGCGAGTAGTCGGCGACGCTGGCGCGGCGGCCCCACAGCGCCCCGGTCAGGGCGAGGGTCACGCCGCGGCGGTTGCGGCCGGGCAGGCGTTCGCTCCAGTCGACGGCGGGGTTCGGGACGATGGTCCAGCCGTGGGCCGCGACCCATCGGTGCAGGGCCTCGCGGCGCTCACGCTCGCGGCGGCGGCCCGCGACGACGGAGACCACCACGAGGGCGACGACTGCCGCCATGCAGGTCAGAGACCCGCCGAGGATCACGACTGCGTCCATGGCCGCACAGGATGCCACGCTCCCGCCATCCCGGGCATCCCCGCCGCGCGGAAGCGTCGAGATCGCGCCCCGGCCGGGGCGCGCAAGGCGAGCGGAGACAGGCAAGGCAGGGCCGCGCCGGGCCGGGCCGACGCAGGGCGGGCGCAAGCGGCAGGGCCCCGCGATGGGAGCGCGCGGCGGGGAGCACGCGAGGTCCGGGCGCGAAGCGGCAAGGCGCGAGGTGAGAGGGCGCGAGGCGGACGGCAAGCGGGGAGGGCGGCCTGCAAGCGGGGAGGGCGGCCTGCAAGCGGGGAGGGCGGGGCGCGAGGCGGGAGGGCAGCAGCGCATACGGCGACGGGCGCCCCCGGGCGGGCGGCCGGCGGGCGGGGGTGGGTAAGTGGCCGGCGGTGACCGGGGGCAGCGGGTCCCGGTGCGTGCCGAGCGGCTCCGTGTCGACGACCTGCTCGACCGGCTGCATGCCGGCCGCTGCCGCCACCGCTTCCGCCTGGGCCTCCGACGTGACGCCGACCTTGGCGAGCTGGCGGGTGTAGCTCTTCGTCGCCGTCCAGAGCTTGTAGATCAGGAGGAGTTCGAAGGCGGCCAGCAGGACCCCGGACAGGACCGTCACCGGGATGATCTGGTTGGTCAGCGGGCCGACGATGAAGACGAACATCTGGAACTCGATGCCGCTGAACACGTGCGCGCGGATCCGCTGGCGGACCAGCATGTTGCGGACGCGGACGAAGGCGCTGAACTTGCTGCGGAAGTCGCCGTACACGTCGACCACCGGGCGTTCGGCGCCCTTGCCGTCGACCGCCGTCGCCGTCGCGGTGGCCGCGCCGATCGGGTGCTCCGCGTCGGTCTCCTCGACGAACATCGGCGGGGCGCCCTCGCCCTGGGCCGCCTCGAGGTGGCGGCGCATGTCGTTCTTGACCTTGCCCATCTGCAGGGCGTTCAGGTACCGGAACATGTCGAGGAAGATGATCGCGCCGGCCAGCCACAGGTAGTGGATGTTGTCGGTCTTCGCGTACAGGCCGCCCATCAGGGCGATCGCGCAGACGAGGACGCGCAGGCGGTCGAAGACGTAGTCGAGCCAGGAGCCGAAGACCGAGCCGGTGCCCTTGAGCCGGGCGATCTTGCCGTCCATGCAGTCGAGCACGAAGCTGAGGTGGAAGACGACCGCGCCGGCCACCAGCCACGGGTAGTCGGCCTGGGCGAAGCAGGCGGCGGCGATCAGGCCGAGCACGAAAGCGCCCATGGTCAGCAGGTTCGGCGTGATCCACCGGACCGGGGCGACGAGCCACACCAGCCGCGACGCGAGCGGGTCGACCAGCCAGACGGTCCACCAGGCGTCGCGATCCTTGTAGGTGCGGGTGCGGATCTCGTCGAGCGAGAAGCGCTGTGCCATGCCACAACTCCACCGAGGTGATGAATACGTGAATAGTGAGACGCGCGGACCTTACAGGAGATCGATTGGCAGCATAGAAGCCAGGCCAAGAATCTGGACAAAGAGTGAAATGTTTGCCCGTACGGCCCGCGGATCATGAACTGTAGGTAATCGGGTCAACAGCCGACCCCGGCCCGCCGAGCGGCCGGCGACCGGAGCGCCGCCACACGGCGAGAGCCCGCCGAGCGGCCGGCGACCGGAGCGGCGCCACACGGCGCGAGAGCCCGACGAGCGGCCGGCGACGAACCAGCGGCACGCAGCGCGAAGGAAGCCCGACAAGCGCCCGCGCGGCAAGCGCCCACGCGGCAAAGGCGAGCGGCAAAGGCGAGCGGCAAGGGAGCGCGCGAAGGCGCGGTCCGCAAGGAGCGCGGGCGGCAGGGAGCGCGGGCCGCAAGGAGCGCGGGCGGCAGGAAGCGGGCGGCAAGGAGCGCGGGACAGGAGAGCCACCCGTGCGGGCGACAGCCGTGTTGGCCGCCGGCGGCCGGCGTGTCAGGATGCCTGCAGTCCGACAGACCGGGGGTACGGGTGGACGCCGAGCACGTGGCGGGCGATCTCGAGACGGTGCTGCTGCGCGAGGACCAGATCCTTTCCCGCGTCGCCGGCCTCGCGCGGGAGATCGGTACGGACTACGCCGGCCGGGACCTGGTGCTCGTCGGCGTGCTGGGCGGCGCCGCCACGTTCACCGTGGATCTCGCCCGCGCCATGGACAGCTCGGTCGAGATCGGCTGGATGGCGATGCGGTCGTACACGACGGGCAAGCGCAGCTCGGGGTCCGTACGCCTGCTCAAGGATCTTGATCTGGACATCGAGGGCCGCGACGTGCTGATCGTCGAGGCCGTGATCGACACCGGGCTGACCATGTCGTGGCTGATCTCCAGTCTGCAGCAGCGCCGGCCCGCCTCCGTCGCCGTGTGCGCGCTGCTGCGCAAGCCGGACAGCCCCGCGTTCGACGTGCCCACGTACGTCGGCTTCGACGTGGAGCCGGGGCTGATCGTGGGCTACGGCCTGGACTTCCGCGGCCGCTACCGCAATCTGCGCTGTGCCGCCGTGCTCGCGCCGCACGCCGTGCGGTAGAACCACCCGATGCCCGTGACGAACCCCTGGCTGGCCGGACCCTCCCCCACCGAGCGCCTGCCGCGCGATCGCCTCGAGGAACGCATCCTCAACCTGCTGTCCACCCACAACATGTGCGTGCTCGCGACCACCGGGCCGGGCGGTGCCCTCGCCACCCCGGTGCGCTACTTCCATCTCGGCTTCACCGTGATGTTCACCGCCGCCGCCGGTACGCCGAAGCTGCGCAACATCGCCGCCGACCCGCGCGTGTCCCTGGGGATCTTCGCGCCCCTGGTCGGTCAGGCCAGCAGCCGCGGCGCGCAGATCTTCGGCACGGCCCGCGTGCTGACGCCCGGCGACGCGGATTACGCCGAGCACTGGCCGGCCGTACGCTGGCAGTCCGACCACGTTGAACGCTCCCGTGACCTGGACGATCCGCCGCACGGACCGCTCGTGGTGGTGCCGGCCGAGCGCATCGTCTACACCGAGCATTGGCTGCGCCGGGACGGGTACGCGCCCCGCCAGTTCTGGAAACGCTAGCCCGCGCGACTCCCCTCGGGCGGCGGGCCCGGCGCGGCCGCCGGGTGCTATCCGGTGCGGCCACGTACGCTCGACAGTACTCAGGTACGAAAGGTTGGCACCGTGACAGAGTTCGACGGCCTCCCCCTGCTGCGCTCCCCCGTGGCGATCGCCGCCTTCGAAGGGTGGAACGACGCCGCCGACGCGTCGACGGCCGCGGTGGAGCACCTGGAGCAGGTGTGGCAGGCCCGCGAGATCACCACCATCGACCCGGAGGAGTTCTACGACTTCCAGGTCAGCCGTCCGACCACCACGATGGGCGACGGCGAGACGCGGCGCATCGAATGGCCGACCACCCGGTTCAGCGTGGCGAGCCCGCCCGGCACCGAGCGCGACGTCGTGCTGATCCGCGGCATCGAGCCCAGCATGAAATGGCGCACGTTCTGCGAGCAGATCCTCGAGGTGTGCCACAGCCTCGAGGTCGACCGCATCCTGCTGCTCGGCGCGCTGCTCGCCGACGTGCCGTACACGCGGCCGCTGCCGATCAGCGGCACCGCCTCCGACGAGTCGGTGGCGGAGAAGTACAAGGTCGCCCCCACCCGGTACGAGGGACCCACCGGCATCGTGGGCGTCCTGCAGGAGGCGGCCGGCCGCGCCGACGTGGAGGCGCTGTCGTTCTGGGTGCACGTGCCGCACTATGCGAACAACCCGCCCTGCCCGAAGGCGACGCTCTCGCTGCTGAGCCGCCTGGAGGACGTGCTGGACCTGCCGGTGCCCCTGGCGGACCTCGCGCAGGAGGCCGACGAGTGGGAGAAGCGGGTCCGCTCGGCGGCCGAGCAGGACGCGGAACTCGGCGAGTACGTGCGCGAGCTCGAGGAGCGGGTCGGCGACGAGGGCATCAAGCCGCTGACCGGCGACGAGATCGCCAGCGAGTTCGAGAAGTACCTGCGCCGCCGGGGCGGCTCCGCGGGCCCCACCGCCGGGTCCTGGTGACGAGCGGCCCCACCGCCGGGTCCTGGTGAACAGGGGTGGCGGCCGGCGCGGAGCCGGCCGTCACCTCACCGCCAGAAGGTCGCGACCGCCGCGTTGACCAGCGTCAGCGCGATGATCCCGATGAAGTGGCCGCGGGCCACGGCCTCGCGCCGCTTGCGCCACGGGATGAACACCATGATGAAGATCGCGACGGCGATCAGCAGCTTCACGGCGAGCTTGGCCGGCTCGGGCTCGGCGTCGCCGCCCCCGCGCAGCGGCGCCGCGAGCGCCAGGCCGGTCACGACCTGGATCACCGAGCCCCACAGCATGGCCGGGTTGATCCGCAGCTTGCCGGAGATGTACTGGACGATCGCACCGCCGAGCAGCAGCGCGAACCCGACGAGGTGCGCGTAGCGCAGGATCAACCGCAGAGCCTCCATGGCCGCACAGCCTAGAGGTCCGCTTCCCCGCTGATGTCCGCAGGTGCCACGGCGTGTCGCTGCGGCGCCCCGCACAGCCCGTAGGGCATCCTAGGAACCTAGGGTCTGGAGGTCGCAGCATGACGATCAACCCCGGCGCCGCCGAGTTCCCGCACCGGCAGATCGCCGCGCAGCTCAAGGAACGCATCCGGCGCGGCGACTGGCAGCCCGGCGAGCGACTGCCGTCCATCCCCGCGATGGCCGAGATGTTCGGCGTCGCCAAGCAGACCGTGCAGCGTACGGTCGACCAGCTGCGCGTCGAGGGCATCCTGATCACCAAGCCCGGCTCCGGCACGTACGTGCGCGGCACCCGCCGCCGGCTCAACCGCCTCTCCCGCGGCCGGTACGGCGTGCATCGCGGCTACCACGCCGACCTGGCCGCCCGCTACCGCCAGCAGTTGACCGCCGTGGGCCGCGACGCCGCGCCGCCCGAGGTGGCGGACGCGTTCGGGGTCCGCGACGGCACGGAGATGCTGGTCCGCCGGCACGTGGTCCGCGCAGACGACGCGACCGTCGAGGTGGGCGCGTCGTGGTTCCGGGTGACCGACGCGACCGGCACGTCCCTGGAGCGCGCCGAGGCCTTCGGGCGTCCGCTCTACCAGGAAGCCGAGGAGGCGATCGGGAGGCGCTACACCTCGGCGACGGACACGATCAGCGCCCGGCAGCCGAGCCGCGAGGAGGCGGAGATCCTGCAGATCCGGCCGGACACGCCGGTGCTGCACCTGCTGCACGTGGCGTTCGACGAGAACCGCAAGCCGATCGAGGTCGCGCAGGCCACGTGGCCGGGGCCGATGACGACGCTGACCGAGGAGTACCGCATCCCCGCCCCCACGCCGGACCCCGACCCGGACCCGGGCCTCACGCTCGCTTAGAGACGGTGGGCCCACCGCGCCGGGCCGCCGGCAGTCCGCACCGCGACCCCTCCTCGGTGGCCAGCACGTTCTCCTCCAGCCGCAGCAGGCTGGCCAGGGCGACCTCCTGCTCGGATGGGCTCATGTCGCCGACCGTCAGCTCCTCCAGCTGCGCCCAGATGCACTCCACGCTCTCGCGCAGCGCGTCGCCCGCCGGGGTGGACACCACCAGCGACGCCCGCCGGTCCTTCGGGTCCGGCTTGCGGCGCACATAGCCCGCCGCCTCGAGCCGCTGCACGATGCGGGTCGTGCCCGCCGAGTCGGTGCCGAGCTCGGCGGCGAGGTCGGCCTGGCGCTGCGGGCCGGACTCCCACAGCCGCATGAGCAGCAGTTCCTGACTGGGGTGCAGGCCCAGGTCACGCAGCAGCCGCCCGGCGAGGAGCTGGTGGATCCGGGCGAGCCGCGCGATGGCGTGGCTGATCGGTCCGCCGGGCAGCGCCTCGGCAGTGGGGTTCATGCAGCTGAGCGTAGCTCCGCTCAACAGTGGCGCTCGTCACGGCCGCGCCGGGAAACAATCCGGGCCGGCCGGAACTTACCTGTCCTGGACAGCAAAAAAGCTGTCCAGGACAGGAGTTTGTGATGACGACCGCATTCGACGGGGGCCGGCTCGGCCGCTACACCACCCGCAACCGCGTGGTCATGGCCCCCATGACGAGAAGCCGGGCGTACGGCGAGGGCGCCAGCCCCACACAGCTCATGGCCGAGTACTACGGCCAGCGCGCCGGCGCCGGACTGATCATCACCGAGGGTACGCAGCCCTCCGCCGTGGGACAGGGCTACCTGAACACCCCCGGCCTGCACACCGCCACCCAGGTCGAGGCGTGGAAGCCGGTCACCGCCGCGGTGCACGCGCGCGGCGGCCTGATCTTCGCCCAGCTCATGCACTCCGGCCGGATCGGGCACCCGAGCCTGCACGGCGCCACCCCGGTGAGCGCCTCCCCGGTCGCCGCCGCCGGGCAGGTCTTCACCGCCGAGGGCCCGCAGGACCTCGTGACCCCGGAGCCGCTGGACGAGGCCGGGATCCAGGCCACTATCACCGACTTCGCCGACGCGGCACGCAACGCGATCGAGGCCGGCTTCGACGGCGTCGAGCTGCACGGCGCCAACGGGTACCTGCTGCACCAGTTCCTCTCCACGAACGCCAACGTGCGGACCGACGGGTGGGGTGGCACGGTCGAGGGCCGCATCCGGCTGGTCGTCGAGGTGGCCCGGGCCGTCGCCGGCGCGATCGGTGCGGACCGCGTCGGACTGCGGATCTCGCCGTCGAACCCGTTCAACGACATCGTCGAGGACGGCCACCGCGAGACGTACCTGGCCCTGGTCGACGCGCTCAACCCGCTGGGGCTGGCGTACCTGCACGTCGGCGAGGGACCGGACACCGAGTTCACGCCGCAGCTGCGGGAGCGGTGGAACGGGCCGCTGATCCTCAACCCGTACACGCCGGGCGGGTGGACCGGGCCCGAGGCGCTGAAGCTGGTCGAGAACGGCGAGGCGGACCTGGTCTCGTACGGCGCCCTCTTCCTCGCCAACCCGGACCTGCCGGAACGCCTCGCCGCGGGCGGGCCGTTCAACACCCCCGACTACGACAAGGCGTACGGCGGCGACCACACCGGCTACACCGATTACCCGGCGCTGACCGCGGCGGTCTGATCCACCGGCTCCCGGCGGTCCTGATGGGCCGCCGGGGCGCGCAGGCCACGGTCGAGCAGCGCGAACGCCACGCCGATGAGCAGCGGGCCGGCCACCCCGGCCGGTCCCGCGGCCAGCACGAGGAACGCGGCCACCCCGGCGACGGTCAGCACGGGCACCCACCGGCCGGCCAGCCCGTCGGTGGCCGCGCCCACGGTCACCGCGATCAGCCCCAGCAGGCTCAGCGCCATCCCCGGCAGCGCCCAGCCGAAGGCCAGCAGCGGGAAGCCACCCATCGTCTCCCCCACCCGGCCCGCCGCGGCGTCGCCGAGCACCTGCCGGGCCGCGAGATCCGCCGTGTCGCCGACCATCAGCGCGCTGAAGTGCAGCAATGCCACGACGGTCACCCCGGCCGCCACCCTGGTGAACCGGCGCCCGCGCGCGGCGATGCCGAGGACCGCCGGGACGAACAGCAGCCAGCCGAGGTGCAGCAGCAGCGCGCTGAGCTGCAGCACCACGGGATGGTCGCTGGTGGCGGCCGGCGCGGTCAGCATGCCGAGCGCGAACGCCGCGGGGGCCGCGTACAGGCAGATCCTGGAGACCCGGCGGCGGAACGCGCCGAAGACGTCCGGCTCGCCGGCCTCAGGCCGGCGGGTGACCAGCTGCCATCCGGCCGCGCCGTAAGCGCCGGCCAGGACCACCGGGCCGAGCAGGTTCACCGGTACGGGCGAGATCGCGAACAGGAAGTACAGCACCGTGCCGAGCAGCGCCGCCCCGGCCGTCCACCACGAGATCACCCGGCCCCGGGCCGCGGCCACCGGCACGAGCACCAGCGACAACGCCCAGCCCGCGAGGCCCGGCCACTGCCAGCCCGCCATGGTCGGCGTCTGCTCCTCGAACCGGGTGGTGACCGCCGCGGCCTGAGCGTCCGGCAGGTTCTGCTCCAGCGCCAGCACGAAGAAGTCGATCACCATCAGCGCCGAGAACGTCGCGAGCCCCAGCAGCACCGCGACCCAGGCGACCCGGGCGAGCGCGGCGCCGCGCGTACGGATCGGGGCCAGCAGCCCCAGCATCCCGGGCACGAACAGGACCCAGGCCCAGTGCAGCAGCAGCGAATGCCACTGCGTCGCGTCCGGATGGGCGCGGTAGATGCCGTGCACCTCGCCGGTGCCGAGCGCCGGGTCCACCCCGGTCGCCACGGCCAGAGCGATCGGAGCCGTCACCAGAGCGACGGCGGCCGCCTTACGCCACATCGTGGCCTCCTTGCGTGTTGCGTGGATGTCGGCCGCCGACGCTACGAACGGCGTGGCCTGCGGTAACCCGTACCGGGAGGGAGCCGGGGTCCGCCTCGGGGAGGACGGGCCGTCCCCCGCGCGACGGTCTCGCGGGACGGGCCGGGCCCGTACGGTCGAACAGTGATCCGCAAGCCACGCCCGCTCGACCTCGCGCTCGGCGCCGGGTTCGCCGCGTTCGCCCTGATCGAGGAGTACGTCGTCCGGATGCCGGGGAGCTGGTGGCCGTACGCGCTGGCGGTGTGCACGGCGTTGGTCGTCGCCCGTCGCGCGGTGCCGCTGCTCGCGATGGCGGTGAACAGCGTGGCCGCGTGCTCGTTCTTCTACGCCGACACGCCCGTCAGCTACCGGCTGTGGCAGCTTGTCGCGATGATGATCTCGGCGTACACGGTGGGTCAGCTCGTCCCGGGCCCGCAGGCCGGCCGCCGCGACCGGCTGCGCGCCGCCGCCGGAGCCGGGCTGGTCCTGCTCACCGCCCTGCTGTACTGGGAGAACGACCGCACCGACCCGATGGCCGCCTTCTTCTTCACGACCGCCCCGTACGCCCTGGGCGCCGTGGTCGCCGCGCAGGCCCGCCGGCTCGCCGACACCGCAGCGGTCCGCGCGTCGATCCGCGAGCAGCAGGCCCGGGAGGCGGTGATGGAGGAACGCGTCCGCATCGCCCGGGAACTGCACGACATGGTCGCGCACAGCGTGACGGTGATGGTCATCCAGGCGGGCGCGGTCCGGCGGCGGCTCGACGCGGGGCTCACCGTCGACCCGGAGCTCCTGCAGGGCATCGAGGAGGCCGGCCGCGAGGCGGTGGGCGAGCTGCGCCGCACTCTCGGCCTGCTGCGCGGGGACGCCGGCCAGACGGCACCGCCCGCCGGCCTCGACCGGCTCGACGACCTGGCCGGCCAGGTCCGGGAGGCGGGCCTCAAGGTCATTCTCGACCGTACGGGCAGCCCGGCGACGTTGCCGCCGGCCGCGGACCTGTCGGCGTACCGGATCATCCAGGAGGCCCTCACCAACGTCCTGAAACACGGCGGCGCGGCGGCCGCGACGGTGACTGTCGCCGCCGAGGCCGGGGGCGTACGGCTCACCGTCGCCAACGACGGCCCGGTCGTGCCGCCGCCGGCGGCCGGGAACGGGCAGGGTCTGATCGGGATGCGGGAGCGGGTGGCGTTGTTCGGGGGTACGTTCACCGCCGGGCCTCGGGACGGGGGTGGGTTCGCGGTGGAAGCATGGCTGCCGGCGTTGCCGGCGACGGGCTCACCGACCTCGGCAGCTGTTCAGGCGGGGTCGTGAGCGGGGGGATCTCGGTCGTCATCGCGGACGACCAGAAGATGGTCCGCGCCGGCCTGCGGATGGTCATCGAGACCGAGCCGGACCTGCGCGTCGTCGGCGAGGCCGGCGACGGCGTGGAGGCGGTCACCCTCACCCGGCGGCTACGGCCCGACGTGGTGCTGATGGACATCGCGATGCCCCGCCAGGACGGCCTCGCGGCGACCCGGGCCCTGCTGTCCGCCCCGAACCCGCCGCGGATCATCGTGCTGACGACGTTCGACACGGACGAGAACCTGTACCGGGCGCTGCAGGCGGGAGCGAGCGGCTTCCTGCTGAAGGTGTCGTCGCCCGAGCATCTGATCACGGCGGTCCGGGTCGTGGCGGCCGGCGAGGCGCTGCTCGATCCGGCGGTGACGACCCGGGTCATCTCGGCGTTCGCGGGCCGGCCCGGTCCCGCGGCACCACCGGAGCTGGACACGCTGACGCCCCGCGAGACCGACGTGCTGCGCCTGCTGGCCCGCGGCAGGTCCAACGCGGAGATCGCCGCGGACCTGGCCGTGGGCGAGGCGACGGTGAAGACGCACGTGGCGCGCGTGCTGATGAAGCTGGGGCTGCGGGACCGGGTGCAGGCGGTCGTGTACGCCTATGAGTCCGGCCTGGTCAGAGCCGGCCGCTGACCTCGGCCCGGCGGCCGGGCGCGGCGGTCTCTACAGGCGGATGCCGAGGAGGGCGTCCACCGTGCGGGACATCAGCTCCGGGGCCGCGGTGTCGTCGCCGGTGCCCGACAGGGCCGCCTCCGTCCAGGCGTCGATCAGGGCGAGCGCCGCCGGGGTGTCGAGGTCGTTGTGCAGGGCCTCGCGGACCGCGGCGAGCAGGCCCTCGCCCGACGGGCCGGCCGGGGCGGCCGCCGCGGAGCGCCAGCGGGCCAGGCGCTGCTGGCCGGTCTTGAGGACGTCGTCGGTCCACTGGCGGTCGGTGCGGTAGTGCTCGGCGATCAGGCCGAGGCGGACCGCCATCGGGTCGACGCCGTCGCCGCGCAGGCGGGAGACGAAGACGAGGTTGCCCTTGGACTTGGACATCTTCTCGCCGTCGAGGCCGATCATGCCGGCGTGCACGTAGTGGGCGGCGAACGGGGCGCGGCCGGTGAGGCGCTCGGCGTGGGCGGCGGAGCACTCGTGGTGCGGGTAGAGCAGGTCGTTGCCGCCGCCCTGGACGTCGATGGTGTCGCCGAGCAGGCCGGTGGCGATCGTCGCGCACTCGATGTGCCAGCCGGGGCGGCCGGGGCCGAGGTCGCCGCCCTCCCAGGCCGGCTCGCCGTCGCGGGCGCCGCGCCACAGCAGCGGGTCGAGCGGGTCGCGTTTGCCCTCGCGGCCGGGGTCGCCGCCGCGCTCGGCGGACAGGACCAGCATCTCGTCGCGGGTCAGCCCGGACTCGTAGCCGAACGAGGGCGCCGCGGCGATCGAGAAGTAGACGTCGCCGGTGCCGTCTTCGAGGGTGTACGCCGACCCGTCCGCGAGCAGCTCCCGCACGTGCCCGGCGATCGCGGGGATCGACTCCACCGCGCCCACGTAGTGCACGGGCGGGATCATCCGCAGCGCCTCCATGTCCTCACGGAACAGGGCGGTCTCGCGCATCGCCAGCACGACCCAGTCCTCGCCGTCACGGTTGGCCCGCTCCAGCAGAGGGTCGTCGATGTCGGTGACGTTCTGCACGTAGCGCACGTCGAGGCCGGCGTCACGCCAGGCGCGCTGCACCAGGTCGAACGTGATCATCGTGGCGGCGTGCCCGAGGTGGGTGGCGTCGTACGGCGTGATGCCGCAGACGTACATGGTCGCGGTGGTTCCGGGCCTGGTCGGTGCGACCCGGCGGCGGGCGGTGTCGTACAGGGCCGGCAAGGCGGCCCTTCCCGGCAGGGTCGGCACGTCGTGCCCGGTCCATGCGTCCATGGTCACCGAGCCTATCCAGACCCGGCGGCAGTTTCGCCCGGGGCGTGAGTAAAGACTCAGGAAGACGCGGCGGCCGGATCAGACCGGCGGCCAGGGCACCGCCGGCCAGTCCTGCGGCGGCTTCGGGAACCGTCCGGCGCGCAGCAGCCGCCGCACCCGCAGCCGCGCGTGCTGCACCTCGGAGAGCGTCAGGTGCTCCTCGAGCTTCTCCCCCAGGTCGCCGTCGAGCTCCGCGCCGAGCCGGGTCAGCACCTCCACGCACTCGGCGGGCAACTGCCGGCCCGTCCAGCCCCACAGCACCGTGCGCAGCTTGTTCTCGACGTGGAAGCTGACGCCGTGGTCGACGCCGTGGATGCGGCCGTCGGGGGCGTACAGGACGTGGCCGCCCTTGCGGTCGGCGTTGTTGATGACCGCGTCGAGCACGGCGAGGCGGGCCAGGCGGGGGTCGTCGGCGTGGGCCAGCGCGTACGCGTCGCCGTCCTCGTCACGCGCCGACGCGACCGGGAACCAGCCCTCGGGCACGTCGTACGCCGGGACGAACCCGATCAGCGCCTCGGCGTCCGCCGGTTCGTCGATCCACAGCTGGCAGGCGCCGGGGCCGAGCGGACCGTCCCGCAGGATCGTGGGCGGTACGAGCCCCCAGCCGCTGGCCTGCGACACGAGGAAAGCGGACACCTCCCGGCCGGCGAGGGTGCCGTCGGGGAAGTCCCACAGCGGGCGTTCACCGCGCACCGGCTTGTACACGCAGCGGCGGGTCACCCCGTCGAGGGTGATCTCCGCGCGCAGCGTGGTGTTGGAGGCGTCGACGAGCCGGCCCTCGAGCTCCATCGTGCCGTGGTGGAGCAGCTCGAGGGCGTCACCCTCGGCGAGCGCCTGCGCCGGCTCCGTCGTCACCGGTGGTAGCCGTTGTGCCGGGGGCAGAGGTGGCCGGCCGGGTCCAGCGGCTGGCCGCAGAGCGGGCAGGGCGGGCGGCCGGCGGCGACCACGCGGCGGGCGCGGTCGATGAACGCGCGGGTCGCCTCGGGGGTGAGCCGGACGCGGAGCCGGTCGAGGTCGTCGTCGGGCTCGTCGTCCTCGTCCTCGTCGTCCGCGGCGTCGTCGTCCTCCTCGGCGCCCAGCTCGACCTCGGCGTCGGCCTCGCCCGCCTCGATCGCCTCGATGACGACCGTGGTGGTGTCGACGTCGAAGGCGAGGCCGAGCGTGCCGACCCGGAACTCCTCGTCGACGGGGGTGTCGAGGGGCTCGTTGTCGTTGACGGCGAGCGGGGACGACTCGGGCAGCTCGACGCCGAACCGCCGGCCGGCCTCGGTGAGCAGCTCCTCGAGCTTCTCGGCGAGCAGCGACACCTGGACCTTCTCCAGCGCCACGCTGACCACCCGCCCGCCACCGCGGGCCTGGAGGAAGAATGTCCGGTCGCCCGGCTCGCCCACCGTCCCGGCGACGAACCGCTCCGGCGGCTCGAAGGCATGCACCTGGTGGGTCATGGCAACGACCCTATCCGCCCGCGCGCACGATCGCGCGGCGCACCGGCCCGGTTCGCCGAGGGCGCAACGCGAGCCCCCATCGCCGTCACACGCTGGTCACGCGCCGTCAACACGGGTTCACACGCCGGCGCCGGCGCCACCGCCCACCGCGGCGTCGGACTGCGCCGCCGGGTCCGCCGCCTGCCCGTCCTCCTTCTTCACCGGGATGAGACCGGCGAGGTCGGCGGTGTCGTTGAGGCGGACGAGGAACGGGCGGGTCGGCGTGTAACGGATCACACTGATCGAGGCGGGATCGGCGACGATGCGCTGGAACTCGTCCAGGTGCAGACCCATGGCGTCCGCGACGATGGCCTTGATGATGTCGCCGTGGCTGCACGCCACCCACAGCGCGTCGGCGCCGTGCTCGGCGGTCACCTTGGCGTCCCAGCGCCGGATCGTGGCGACCGCCCGCGCCGACATGGCCGCCATCGCCTCGCCGTTGGGGAACACCACGGCGCTCGGGTGCTGCTGCACGACGGGCCACAGCGGGTCCGTGGCCAGCTCCTTGAGCGGCCGGCCCTCCCAGTCGCCGTACCCGCACTCGGTGAGGCCGTCGTCGACGGCCGGGACGACGTCCGGCAGGGCGAGCTCGACGGTCTGCCGGCAGCGGACCAGCGGACTGCAGACGACCGTCGCCAGCGGCAGCGCGCGCAGCCGTTCCCCGGCACGCCGGGCCTGGTCACGGCCGGTGTCGTCGAGCTCGACGGGGCGGCGGCCGGCGAGCTCGCCGGTCGCGTTGGAGGTGGTCCGCCCGTGGCGGAGCAGCAGGACGGTCGCCACGGCTACTCGGCCACGCCGGACGCTTCGTAGGCCTCCGCGACCGCGCGCAGCGTGGCGATGCCGCTCTCCAGGTCACCCACGTACGGGCTCACCGACAGCGTGCCGACGCCGGCTGCCGCGTACTCGCGGATGCGCTCCACGATGCGCGCCTTGGGCCCGACCATCGACGTACGGTCGATGAAGTCCTGCGGCACCGCCGCGGCCGCGTCCCGGACCTTGCGGTCCAGGTAGAGGTCCTGGACCTGCTTGGCCTCGTCCGCGTAACCCATCCGGACGGCCAGCTGGTTGTAGAAGTTCTGCTCGCGGCTGCCCATGCCGCCGACATAGAGCGCCGCGTACGGCCGGATCAGGTCCGCGCACGCGGCCACGTCGTCGCCGATGGCGACGGGCACGGCCGTGCACACGTCGAAGCCGGCCAGGCCGGCTCCCGACTTCGCGCGGCCCCGCTCGATGTGCTGCAGCTGCTCCCCCGCCGCGTCCGGCGCGTAGAAGATCGCCAGCCAGCCGTCGGCGATCTCACCGGCCAGCTCCAGGTTCTTCGGTCCCACGGCCGCGAGATAGATGGGTACGGAATCCCGGGGCGGATGGAAGCCCAGTCGCAGCGCCTTCCCGGCTCCGCCCGGGAGCGGCAGCCGGTAGTGCTCGCCCTCGTAGGCCACGGGCTTGCGCGCGATCGCGAGCTTGACGATGTCGACGTACTCGCGGGTGCGGCCGAGCGGCTTGGCGAACCGCACGCCGTGCCACCCCTCGGAGACCTGCGGGCCGGAGACGCCCAGCCCGAGGCGGAACCGCCCGCCGGAGAGCGTGTCGATGGTGGCGGCCGTCATCGCGGTCATCGCGGGGCTGCGGGCGGGGATCTGCATGACCGCCGCGCCCACGTCGATGCGCTGCGTCTGGCCGGCGATCCACGCGAGCATGCTGGGCGAGTCGGAGCCGTACGCCTCCGCCGCCCACACCACCGAGTAGCCGAGCCGGTCGGCCTCCTGGGCCATCGCCAGGTGATCGGCGGGGGTGCTCCACGAGGTCTGGTATCCGAGGCTGAGTCCGAGCCGCACGGGTCCTCCCGTTCCTGCTGGCAGGGCCGCGATGCCCCGCGTTACGAAGCCTAGGCGACCACGCTGAGTGATCTTCGGGCCCTCGGGTCGCGTACCCGACGGTTGTGCGGCACTGTTGAGCTCTCAACAGCGTTCCGCCGGTGGTCCCCTCTGAATAAGGTTCACCCATGCAACAGCGACCGCTCGGCCGAAGCGGGCTGGCGGTCTCGCGGCTCGCGCTCGGCACCATGACCTGGGGACGGGACACCGATCCTGACGACGCGGCCGCGCAGCTGAAACTCTTCCTCGACGCGGGCGGCACGCTGATCGACACCGCCGACGTGTACGGCGACGGCGACGCCGAGGCGGTCATCGGGTCGCTGCTGGATCACATGGTGCCCCGCGACGAGGTGCTGATCGCCACAAAAGCGGGGCTGGGGCATTCGCCGCACCGCCGTCGCGACAGCTCCCGCGGTCACCTTCTGCGCACCCTCGACGCCTCGCTGCGCCGGCTCGGCACCGACTACGTCGACCTGTGGCAGCTGCACGGCTACGACCCGCAGACGCCGCTGGAGGAGACGCTGTCGGCGCTGGACCACGCGGTCAACAGCGGCCGGGTGCGCTACGTCGGGGTGTCCAACTTCGCCGGTTGGCAGACCGCGCAGGTGGCCATGTGGCAGCGGGCGTACCCGGCGCGCGCGCCGATCGTGGCCACCCAGATGGAGTATTCGCTGCTGGAACGCGGCATCGAACGCGAGGTGATGCCCGCGGCGGCGGCCCTGGGCATCGGCGTGCTGCCGTGGTCGCCGCTGGGCCGTGGCGTGCTGACGGGCAAGTACCGCAACGGCCGCCCGCTGGACTCGCGCGCGGCCACCGACCACCTGGCGCCGTTCGTGCGGACGTACCTGGAGCCGCGCAGCTCGAGCATCGTCGAGGCGGTCGTCACGGCGGCGGCCGGCCTCGGCGTCGAGCCGCTGGAGGTGGCGCTGGCCTGGATCCGCGACCGCCCGGGCGTGTCCGCGCCGATCCTGGGTGCGCGTACGGCGGGCCAGCTGCAGGGTGCGCTGCTCAGCGACGAGCTCACCCTGCCGCACGAGATAGCCCAGGCCCTCGACGACGTGTCGGCGGTCCCGCTGGGCTATCCGGAAAGGGAGGGTCTGACCGGCCCGGGGACTGGTGGCACGCCCGAACCGGGCGCATATTAGGACCCATGGACTACGAGTACGCGCCGCTGCGGTTGCCGTCGAATGTCGATCGCCTGACCGCCGCGGCGCAGCTGGCGATCCAGGCAGAGTTCTCCGGATGGGAGCTGGCCCGCGTGCAGCTCTTCCGGGACGGGACCCGCCAGGTGATGCTCCGCCGCAAGGTGGGCACCACGGGGCAGCCCGGCATCTCGATATAACCGAAGAGGAAGACCACCATCGCCCGCCACCGACGGGCGATCATTACGTCCTGGCCACGCCCGGGCAGACGACTGCCGGGGGTGCGCACCGCCCCGGGCGGACAACGGCCGGGCGCACCACGGCTCCGCCCGCGCTGGGGCAGAGCCGGGCGCACCCGGCCGGCTGCGAACGGCTCAGGCCGTCACCTCAGTGGTTGTGGCCGGCGTGGTCGTCTTCCTCGTCAGGCAGGAAGGGGTGCTCGTCGAGGCGGCCGACCAGAATGTCGTCCGGTCCGGGGGTGAACGGGCCGGCGCCGTCCTCGTCCGCGTACGCCTCGAGGTCGAGCGGCTCACTCACCTCGGAGACCGTCAGCAGGCCGTCGAGCGGTTCGAGCTCCGGCACGTCGAGCGACGACAGCGAGCCGTCCCCGGCCTGGAGCAGCTCCAGGACCGCCTCGCCGACGGATTCGATCGGCTCGGCCTCCTCGTCCTCGGGGACGAGGCCGCGGCGGGCGTTGTCGGCGACCCGGAGCAGCGCGGCGACGCTGGGCACCCGGTAGTCGCGGCGCTGGCGCACGGAGATGACCTGGGGGTGCGGGTCGCTCCCGGCGCCGTCGAGGCCGCCGGCGGCGGCGTTGAAGCGGGCGGCCGCCTCGTCCGGGTCGATCGATTCGACGTCCCAGGGCGTGACCTCGCCGAACAGGTCGAGCAGCTGCTCGTCGTAGGCGAACGAGGCGTTGTTGAGGTCGACGTAGGCCTGCCACACGTCGTCGTCGTCGACCCGGCCCTGGGCGGCCTTGACCGCCGCCAGGTGGGCCTTGGCGGCCGCCACGACCCGGTCGAGGGCGGCGTCCAGCTCCGCGTACTGGTCGGTCATGGTGTGAAAAGTCCTCTCATCAACGGCGTCGTTGTCGGGACGTCAGCTCGCCCTGAGCAGCCGGTCGAGCACACGCACGCCGAACTGTAGTCCTTCGACCGGAACGCGCTCGTCGACGCCGTGGAACAAAGCCGAGAAGTTGAGGTCGGCGGGCAGTTTGAGCGGCGCGAAGCCGAAGCAGCGGATGCCGAGCGTGCTGAAGGCCTTGGCGTCGGTGCCGCCGGAGAGCATGTACGGCACCGCACGGGCGCCCGGGTCCTCGGCGCGCAGCGCGGAGGACATCGCGTCGACGAGGGCACCGTCGAAACTGGTCTCCAGGGCGGCCTGCTGCTGCAGGTGCTCGATCTCGATGTCCGGGCCGATCACGGCGCGCAGCTGCTCGAGGAAGAGCTCGGCCTGGCCGGGCAGCGTACGGCAGTCGATGGTCGCGGACGCCTTGCCCGGGATGACGTTGTCCTTGTACCCGGCCTCGAGGCGGGTCGGGTTGGCGGTGTTGCGCACGGTCGCGCCGATGAGGTTGGCGATGGGACCGAGCTTGGCGATGGCCAGCTCGGGCTCGGCGGGGTCGATCTCGATGCCGAGCGCCTCGGAGACCTGCTCGAGGAACGCCTGCACGGTCGGCGTGACGACCATCGGGAACTTGTGCCGGCCGACCGCTGCGACGGCCTCGGCGAGGGCGGTGACGGCGTTGTCGTCGTGGACGAACGAGCCGTGACCCGGGCGGCCGCGGGCGTGCAAACGCAGCCAGTCGATTCCCTTCTCCGCGGTCTCCACGAGGTAGAGCCGCAGGTCGTCGTTGATCGTGTACGAGAAGCCGCCCACCTCCCCGATCGCCTCGGTGCAGCCCTCGAACAGGCCGGCGTGCTCGCGGACGAGGTACTGCGAGCCGTACTCCATGCCGGCTTCCTCGTCGGCGGTGAAGGCGAGCACGATGTCGCGGGGCGGGACGACGCCGGTACGTTTCCAGTCGCGGACGACGGCGAGCATCATCGCGTCGAAGTCCTTCATGTCGATCGCGCCGCGCCCCCACAGGTAGCCGTCCTTCTCCTCGCCGGAGAACGGCGGGACGGACCACTCGCTCGCGTCGGCGGGGACCACGTCGAGGTGGCCGTGCACGAGCAGCGCGCCGCGCGACGGATCGCTGCCGGGGATACGGGCGATCAGGTTGGCCCGCTTCGGCGCGGACTCGTGCAGCTCGACGTCGATGCCGGCCTCGGTGAGCTGCTGCGCCACGTACTCGGCGGCGGCACGCTCACCCACGGTGGTCCGGGGATCGCCGGTGTTGCTGGTGTCGATCCGGAGCAGGTCGCGGCAGATTCCCACGACCTCGTCGGCGGCGGTGACGGGTTCCATCCGCCCTTCTTACCAGGTGGGGCGGGGCGGCGTTTGGCGGGTGATCAGGTACGGGTAAGACCCGGCCGTGTCCGTACATCTGCCTCCCCTGCCGCCGGTCGGTGGCGAGACGACCGGCCCGAACGTCGCCGATGTGATCTCCCGTGAGCACCGCGAGCTGCTGGCGCTGGCCGAGGAGCTGGCCGCAGGCGGGGCCGACGCCGCCCGCGGCCGTACGCTCACCCAGGTCCTCGTGGCCGCCGTGTCCCGGCATCTGTCCGCCGAGGAGCAGTACGTCTATCCCGCCGTGCGGGCCGTGGTCTTCGACGGCGAGGGCCTGGTGGACCGGGAGATCACCGAGGACCGGGCCATGCTGGAGGCGTTGCGCCTGCTCGAGGCCGCGCCGGAGGACGAGCGCGCCGAGCGGGCCGCGGACGTGCTGCGCCGGTTGCGCCGGCACGCGGACGCGGCCGCCGGGGAACTGATGCCGTTGCTGGTGCGCATGGCGTCGGTGGAGGATCTGATCCGGCTGGGCAACCGGGTGGAGACGGCGAAGGAGGCCGCGCCGACCCGGCCGCATCCGGGGACCCCGGCGACCCCGCCGTGGAACAAGGTCGTGGACCCCGCGGTGGCCATCGTGGACAAGGTGCGTGATGTCGTGGGGCGGCGGACGACGTACCCGAAGGACCTCTGACCTTACTGATAGTGATAGATCCCACACTGAACGTTCCAGTATGGGCGTACGGGTTAGCTGCTTTGGTCCGTTTGTTTAACCCGTTTGTCACATCTGGAGGATCTTTGGCTGGCCGAAGGTCTAGCCGATATCGCGCGAACGTCCTACCGTCACGCTATGAACCTGGAGCTGCGGCATCTCAAGGTGGTCTGTGCCATCGCGGAGACGGGCAGCGTGACGAAGGCGGCGTCGCTGCTGGGGCTCGCCCAGCCGGCCCTCACGGCGCAGCTGCAGCGCATCGAGCGGACGCTGGGCGGGCCGCTCTTCGAACGCGACCGGCGGGGCGCCCGGCCGACCGCCCTGGGTGAGCTCGTGCTCTCCCGCGCCCGGGTCCTGCTGCCGGCGATGAAGGGGCTGCAGGACGAGGCCGCCCGGCTCGCCGGCGCGGGCTCCGACAACACCATGAGCCGCTACCGGATCGGCTCCATCGGCGGGCCGATCATCGGCGGCATGGTGCACCGGCTGTCCGAGGCCCAGCCGGACGCGCAGATCAGCACCCACGCGTCGTACTACGTGGAGGAACTGGCCACGATGGTCCTCGCGGGCAAGCTGGACTACGCCCAGGTCGGGGTCTGCGGCGACGCGCTCCCCTCGGCGGAGTACGGCCTCGTCTGGCAGACCATCGCCATCGACGGCGTGTGCGTGCTCATGCCCGAGAAGCACCCGGCGGCCAAGGGCGTCGACGTGGACCTGGCGGACCTGGCCGAGGAGCAGTGGGTGGCCGGCACCGGCGACGGCTGCTTCGGCGACTGCTTCGCCGCGGCCTGCGCCCGGGCCGGGTTCACGCCGAGGCGGATGCTGGAGACCGACATCCGCGGCTGTGTGGACATGGTGGAGTCGGGGCTTGCCCTCGCGCTCTGCCAGCCGACGTTCCGGCCGCCCGGCGGGCTGACCCACGTACCGATCCAGGGCGCGCCGCTGCGCTGGCGGCAGGTCCTGGGATGGCACCCGGACAGCCCCGCCGCCCGGGTGGCGCCCCGGCTGATCAGCATGGCGAGCGAGGCGTACCAGGAGGCCGCGGCCCGCAACCCGCTCTACGTGGAGTGGCTGGAGGGCTATCCGCAGCTCGGCGCCCAGCAACTCGCGGCGGCATGAGAAAGCCCCGGCACTCGTGGGAGCGCCGGGGCTGTTCTGTACGGGCGTCAGGCGGCGGCCGGTGACGGCGAGCGGACCTCGAAGGTCAGCCGGTCGTCCGCGACGTCGACGTGGACCGTCCGGCCGGGTGCCAGGTCCGCGGCGAGCAGCATCCGCGAGAGCCGGTTGTCGAGCTCACGCTGGATCGTGCGGCGCAGCGGCCGGGCGCCGTACTCGGGCTGGAAGCCGCGGGCGGCCAGCCAGTCGATGGCCGCGGGGGTGAGCTCCAGGCCGACGTCCTGCGCGTGCAGGCGCCGCCGGGTCTCCTCCAGCAGCATCCCGGTGATCTGCCGCAGCTGCTCCGTCTCGAGCTGCCGGAAGATGATGATCTCGTCGATCCGGTTGATGAACTCGGGGCGGAACTGCTCGCGCAGCCTGCGGTCCAGCCGCTCGCGCAGGTCGCGGTCCTCGCTCACGCCGGCGTCGGCAGCGCCGAAGCCCAGCGTGCGCCTGGTGCCGTCGATGATCTCGGACCCGATGTTGCTGGTCATGATCAGGACGGTGTTCCGGAAGCTCACCGTCCGGCCCTGGCTGTCGGTCAGCCGCCCGTCGTCGAGCACCTGCAGCAGGATGTTGAAGACGTCCGGGTGCGCCTTCTCGATCTCGTCCAGCAGCACGACGGAGTACGGCCGCCGCCGTACCGCCTCAGTCAGCTGGCCGGCCTCGTCGTAGCCGACGTAGCCGGGAGGGGCGCCGACGAGCCGGGACACGGTGTGCCGCTCCTGGAACTCGCTCATGTCGAGGCGGATCATCCGGTCGGTCTCGCCGAACAACGCCTCCGCGAGGGAGCGCGCCAGCTCGGTCTTGCCGACGCCGGTCGGGCCGAGGAACAGGAAGCTGCCCACCGGCCGGTCCGGGTCGCCGAGCCCCGCACGGGAGCGCCGTACGGCCTCGGCAACCGCCGCGACGGCCTCCTCCTGGCCGACCACGCGGTCGTGCAGGTGCGCCTCGAGCCGCAGCAGCCGATCGCGTTCCTCCTCGGTGAGCTGCGCGACCGGGATGCCTGTCGCCCGCGAGACGACCTCGGCGATGTCCTCGGGGGTCACCCGCGGCACCGCGTCTCCCCCGGCGCCCGCCGAGTCCATCCGCTGCCGGATCGCGTTGATCTCGTCGCGCAGCTGGGAGGCCTTCTCGTAGTTCTCCGCCGCCACCGCCTGGTCGCGGTCGCGGGTGAGCTGCTCGAGGCGGCGCTCCTGCTCGCGGACGTCCGCGGCGGGGGTCTTGACGCGCAGCCGTACCCGGGCACCGGCCTGGTCGATCAGGTCGATCGCCTTGTCCGGCAGGAACCGGTCGGTGATGTAGCGGCCGGACAGCTCCACCGCGGCGTCGAGCGCCTCGTCGGTGATGCGCACCTGGTGGTGCGCCTCGTAGTTGTCGCGCAGCCCGCGCAGGATGGCGACGGTGTCCTCGACGCTGGGCTCGCCCACCAGCACCGGCTGGAAGCGGCGGGCCAGCGCCGCGTCCTTCTCGATGTGGCGACGGTACTCGTCCAGCGTGGTCGCGCCGATCACGCGCAGCCGGCCGCGGGCGAGCGCGGGCTTGAGCATGTTGCTCGCGTCCATGCCGCCGCCGTCGCCGCCCCCGCCGGCACCGACCAGCGTGTGGATCTCGTCGAGGAACACGATCAGGCCGTCGCCGCTCTGCTGGATCTCGTCGATGACCTTGCGCAGCCGCTCCTCGAAGTCGCCGCGGTAGCGGGTGCCCGCAACCAGGCCGGCCAGGTCGAGCTGGATCACGCGCTTGCCGGCGAGGGTCTGCGGGACGTCACCGTCCACGATGCGCTGGGCCAGGCCCTCGACGACGGCGGTCTTGCCGACGCCGGCCTCGCCGATCAGCACCGGGTTGTTCTTGGTACGCCGCGACAGCACCTCGACGGCCTGCTCGATCTCGGTGGCGCGCCCGATCACCGGGTCGATCTCGCCACGCCGGGCCAGGTCGGTGAGGTCCACACCGTACTGCTCGAGGGTCGGGGTGTTCGTGGCGCCACCGCCGCCCCCGGCAGCCGAGGGCTCGGGCTGCTGCAGGGTGCCGGGGTCGACCCGGCCGGCGAGCAGGCGCCCCGCGGTGGTGTCGGGGTTGAGGCCCAGCGCCATGAGGATGTGCTCCGGGCCCACGTACGACGCGCCGACCGCGCGGGAGAGCTGCAGGCTGTCCAGCAGCGCGCGCTTGGCCGCCGGGGTCAGGGCGATGTGCTCGGGCAGCTCGGCGCCGGGCGTGCGGGTGGCTGCGCCCAGCTCGGCGAGCAGCGCGTCGGGGTCCGCGCCGGCGCGGCGGACCAGCGACTTCTGCGGTTCCTGCTGCAGGGCGCCCCAGAGCAGGTGGTCGGTGTCGAGGTCGGCGGGGCCCACCCCGGCGGGGGCCACCTCGGCGGCCCGGCGCGCCGCGTCCGAGAGGACCTCGCGCGCGTCCGCGCTCATGTACTTCGTGATGTCGATCCGCTGCGCGGCCCGCCGGGGACCTGCCGCGCCGAAGAAACGGGCGATCAGGTCGTCCCAGTCACCGGGGCCGGTCGGCCCCAGGGGTCCGATACTCATTGATCTTCTTTCGTTGCGGGTTCATCGGGTGTGAGACGCTGCCGGTATGGCCGTACCGCTGCTGGTCGTGGACGCCGCCAACGTCGTCGGCTCCAAGCCGGACGGGTGGTGGCGTGACCGCGCGGGCGCTGCGGCCCGCCTGCGTGATGCGCTCGTACCGATCAACGCCGATGGCCTGCCGGACCTTCCCGGCCCGGTCGAGGTCGTGCTGGTCGTGGAGGGTCGCGCTCGTCACACCGGCCCGGTCCCGGGCGTACGCGTCGAGCCCGCGCCCGGCTCCGGCGACGACGAGATCGTGGCGGTGGTGACCCGCGAGGGCGCCGGGCGGCGGGTCGTCGTGGTGACCGCCGACCGCGGGTTGCGCGCGCGGGTGACGGCGCTGGGCGCGGAGGTACGCGGCCCCTCCAGCGTCCCGCGCTGAATCGGGCACTCGGGCACGACCGTCTCATCGGGGACGACTATCCTGGGCGGCGTACAGGGTGCCGATGAGCCGGGAGGCTGCACGAGTGGCCAGCGTCGCCGAGGTCAGAGCGGCCGTGGACGCCGCGCTCCAACAGGTCACCGAGGGCCAGGCGGCCATCCAGGCGGCCCGCGAGAAGCTCGGCGAGGCGCAGCAGAGCCTGGCCGCCGCGCTGGACGGCTCGGCCAACGAGGCGGTGGGCGCCGCGCACGCGTCGCTGTCGCAGGCCGACCAGCAGCTCGAGGAGTGCCTCGGCGCGACCCTGCTGGCGGTCGAGCAGGCACAGACCTACACCGCGACGCTCTGACGCGATGTCGCTGCTGCAGGAACTCGGCGCCCAGCTCCGCGCCACCTCCGAGGAGCTGCCCACCGGCCTCGTGACGGTGGCGATGGAACGGCTGCGCAGCGCCACCGAGCTGCTCAACTGGGTGCGGCAGACCTCGGTCGACCCGATGGGCGTACCGCAGCTCGGCAACGCGACCGAGCACGCCGAGCACGCCGCGGCCGCCCTGCGCCTGGCCCAGGACGCGATCGAGGCGTACCTCGCGGCGCTGGGGCTGGCCGGGCAGACCGGCGCTCCCCCGGACACCGACTACAAGGCCGGGCTGCAGCCCAAGGAGCAGCAGGCCGGGCGCGACGACCAGCGGCCGCCCGCACCGGAGAAGCTCGGCCCGTGGTGGCAGGAGCGGGTCGCCGAGCTCACCGGCGAAGCGCCGCCCCCGCCCAAGGAGGGCGCCGCTCCCTCAGGGCCCACCGACACCGCCGAGCTGCTGCGCCGGGTCGCCGCCGGGGTCCGCTCCGGCGACCGTGCCCGGCTCGGGCGCGACCTGCACGGGGTCAACGCCGCCACCGGCCTCGGCCTGTCCGCGGCCAGCTCGCCGGTGCTGCGCAAGCTCGCGGGCGACCTGCTCGGGCACGAACCGCGCCCCGAGGACCTCCCCCGGCTGCAGAACGCGGCAGGCGGCCGGGTGCGCTCGCTGCTGCCCGGCACCCCACCGGCCCTGCTGGACACGATGCTGGCCCGCATCTGCCGCGCGCCGGCCAAGGAGGAGCAGCCCGCGCACCCCGCCGACTCGGCGGTCACCGCGGGCGTCCTGACCGGTGTGCTGCTCGCCCGGCTCGGCCGCGACCCGGCCACGCTGGACCCGTCGGCGCCGGAACCCGTACGGCCGAGTGGCGCCGATGCCTGAGTCGACCGCCCAGCAGGTCGTCGAGGTCCGCGCCGCGCTGTCGCACGCGCTGGGCGCCGCCACCGACGCGCTCGAGGCCGCGCAGGCCGAGCACGAGGCGGCCCTGACCCGGCGGGCCCGGATCGTCGCGGCCGCCCGGGAACGGCGCCGCCGGCTCGCCCACGAACGTGACAAGCGCCTGCGGCAGATCGACGAGCAGCACGAACGCGACCTGGCGGAGCTGGCCGGGGCGGCCGCCGAGACCGCCCGCCTCGCCGCTCCGGGCGCCGCCGGAGCCCCGTGGTCGCGATGGCGGGCCACCCCGGCGGACTCCTCCGCGCCCGCGCCCGACCTGCGCGTCGGCGAGCTGCTGCTGCCGTACGACGGTGAGGTGCCCGCGCTGGTGCCGCTGCTCGACCGGGGACACGTGGTGGTCCGCGGCGACGACGCGACCGGCGACGACGTGGTGGCCGGGCTGCTGCTGCGCGCCATCGGCAGCGTCGAGCCGGGCCGGATCACGCTGACCGGGTACGACCCCGAGCAGCTGGGCGGCGGGCTGGCCGGTTTCGCCCCGCTCGCGCCCGCCGGGGTGCTGCAGTTCGTCGGGCCCGGCGGCCTCGGCGCGCTGCTCGACGAGCTCGTGGACCACGTCCGGCGGATCAACGAGACCGTGCTGGCCGGCGAGCACTCCTCGCTGCGGGAGCTGGCCGCCGCCACCGGGCGCCGGCCGGAGCCGTGGCGGGTGGCGATCCTGCTCGGCGCCGGGCGCCCGGACGAGCTGTCGCGGCACGAGCGCAGCCAGCTCGACCGGTTGCTGCGCACCGGCGCCGCGTGCGGGGTGCACCTGATCGTGCGGGACCTGCCGGTGAACGGCGCCACGGGCGTGGAGGTCGTCGAAGCGGTTCCGGGTGACGACGCCCGATTGAGCGGGTGCGGTGCCCTGCCCGTACGCCTGGATCCGGGTCCGCCGCCCGCGGTCGTGACGCGCACGTGCCGGCAGATCGCCGACGCCGTGGCCGCGGGCCCGGCCCCCGTGGCGCTCGACAGCCTGCTGCCCGAGCACGAGTGGCAGCAGAGCTCCGCCCGTGCGCTGACCGCCCCGCTCGGCGACAGCCCGCAGGGCGCCCCGGTGCACGTGACGCTGTCCGACTATCCCCCGCACGCGCTGATCGCCGGCCCCTCCGGCACCGGCAAGACGAACCTGATCTACGCCTGGATGGGCGCGCTCGCCGCCCGCTACTCCCCCGCCGAGCTGGCGTTCTACCTGCTCGACTTCAAGGAGGGCGTGTCGTTCGCCCGGTTCGCGCCGGGCCGCCGCGACCCCAGCTGGCTGCCGCACGTGCGCCTGGTCGGCCTGAACGTCAACACCGACCGGGAGTTCGGCCTGGCGCTGCTGCGCTTCCTCGGCGCCGAGCTGCGCAGCCGGGCCGACGCGGCGAAGCGGCACGAGGTGACGAATCTGGCCGAGCTGCGCGCCGAGGACCCGGAGGGCAGCTGGCCCCGGATCGTGGCGGTGGTCGACGAGTTCCAGGTGCTGCTCGCCGGGCGCGACGCGGTCGCCGCGGAGGCCGTCGACCTGCTGGAGGACCTGGCCCGCCGGGGCCGCTCGCAGGGCATCCACCTGGTGCTGGCCAGCCAGGACGTGTCCGGCATCGAGGCGCTGTGGGGACGCCCGGCGCTGGTGGCCCAGTTCTCGCTGCGCATCGCCCTGCCCCGGGCGCGCCGGGTGCTGGCCGAGACGAACACGGCCGCCGACGTGCTGCCCCGTTACCACGCCGTGGTCAACGCCGACTCCGGCGCGCTCGAGGCCAACCGGGTCGTGCGCGTGCCCGACGCCGGCAACCGGGAGCGGTGGAGCGCCCTGCAGCACCGGCTGTGGCGGCGCCGCCCGCCGGAGCTCCCGCCGCCGCGGCTCTTCGACGGTGACGCGATCCCGCGCCTCGACGACAGCCCGGACTTCCGTGACATCGGCGCCGCCGGCCCGGTGTCCGCGCCGGTGGTGCTGCTCGGCGAGACGATCGACGTGGCGGCCCGGTCGGCGCGCACGGTGCTGCGCCGGGCGCCGGGCCGCAACCTCGCGATCATGGGTACGCGCGTGGACGAGGCGTGCGCGGTGCTGCACACGGTGGCCCGCTCGCTGGCCGCGCAGTTCGAGCCGGGCGCGGCCCAGTTCGCCGTGGCCTGCCTCGACACCGACGCGAGCACCGCGGTCGAGGCGCTCAAGGGCGTGCTGCCCCCCGAGACCGGTTACTACGACGCCGACACGGTGGAGTTCCTGTTCGAGGACGCCGCCATCCGCGCGACCGAGGGCACCGCGGCGGACCGCCCGCTCTTCCTCCTGCTGTACGCGGTCGACGCCGCGCCCGGGCGCAACCCCGAGCTCCTGCGCCGGATCCTGCGGCAGGGTCCCGAGCGGCGGGTGCACGTCATCGGCTGGTGGCGCGGCGCGGCGCTGTTGCGCGACACGCTCGGCGGCCCCAGCTCGCGCACGGACGTGATCGGCGCTTGGGTCGCCCTGGACGTGCACGGCAGCGAGCTGTCGCCGTACTACCCGGGCCACGGATCGCCGGTCTGGTATCCGAGGCCGTGGCGGGCCCTGCACTTCGACCGCTCGGTGCACCGCGGCGCCGAGGTCATCATCCCCTATGGACCCTCATGACGATCTCCGACGCCGACGGCACGCTGGAACGCCGTACCCCCGACTACCGCAGCGTGCTGCGTAAGCTGACCAACCTGGACGACGAGGCGGCCGCACACCGCGCCGAGGCGCACACCTGGCACGACACCCGCGCCCGTGAGGCCGACGAGGCGGTCCACGCGGCCGACCAGCGCATCCGCGAGGCGCAGGCGGCGGTCCGCGCCGCGCAACGGCACCGCGACGAGGTCGACGCGCAGGTCGCCGGGCTGTGGGCGGAGTTCGCGCACAAGGTGGGCCGGATCGCCGACCGGTTCGGCCAGGCACCCCAGCCGACGGTTCCCCGCCAGCGGGACCGGGACGCGGACGACTATCTGCAGGAGGCGGCGACGACCGCCGCATGGACGCCGCCGACCAAGCCGCTGAAGGGCGCCACCCTGCTGTACGCGGGCCTCGGCGCGCTCGGCGGGGCGCTGGGCCTCGCCGCGTGGTCGCTGCTGCGCTGGGCGGGCCGGGAGGGCGGCGGTGACCTGGCGGTGGGGCTGCCTGTGGTGGCGCTGGTCGTCGCCCTGCTCGGCCCCATCCTCGCGGTGATCACGGCCAAGCGGGTGGCGGACCGCAGCGGCAACCCCCTCGACGCCTCCGCGGTCGCCACCGTGCTCATCGCCGCGCTGATCACGGCCGGCCTGATCCTGGCCGCCGTCCGCGGCAACTCCCCCGGCGGCCGAGCCGGGACCAGCACCGCTGGGCCGTCCGCGGCCGCCGTCCGCGGCGACACGCCCGGCGGCTGAGCCGGGCGGCTCAGGCGGGGACCAGCACCGCCTCGCGCAGCAGGCGGCGGGCCAGCACCAGGCGGTCGGCGTCGTCGTCGAGGCCGGGCAGGTCGCCGACCCGGTGCCCGCCGCCGTCGAGGGCGGTGCGCACGGCCTGCTCACAGTACGCGGGGAACCGCAGCGTGCGCCCCAGGAGCTGCAGCACCACGTGCTCGGGGCCGTCCGCGCGCAGGGTCCAGCGCAGCTCGTGGCGTACGGTCACCCGGTCGTCGGCGGTCAGCCGCTCGGCGAAGGTGAGCTGGGCCAGCGGGCGTACCGGCTCGGGGCGCTGCGCCGGCCAGGCCCGGGCCCGCAGCCGCTCGGCCACCTCGGCCGGGTCGGCGGTGAGCAGCCAGTCGCGCAGCGCGGAAACCGTCCGGGTCAGTTCGTCGGCCACCTGGTCCGGGTCCGCCACGTCCATGCCGTACGGCAGGGTCGCGCGCAGACGCTGGTCCTGGGCGGCGAGGTGGAGCAGCTCCTCGACGAGGGCGTACCGGGTCAGCGCCCGTACGCCGAAGGTCAGGTGCAGCGACCGCTCCCCTTGCGCCTCGGCCGAGTGCAGCCAGCCGCGCGGCAGGTAGAGGGCGTCGCCCGGGCTGAGGACCACGTCCAGCGTGGCCGGCCCGTCGGCGACGGCGCCCACCTCGTCGGCCCGGCCGCCCCAGGTCTGGCGCTCGAGCGGCTCGGGCAGCACCGGCTCGTGCACCCGCCAGCGCTTGGTGCCGTCGACCTGCAGCACGAACACGTCATGGGTGTCGTAGTGGGTCGCGAAGCCCTTGTTGCCCGCCGGGGTCAGATATGCGTTGACCTGCAGCGGCTGGCGCAGCTCCGCGCCGAGGCGGCGGGCGTACTCGATCAGCGGCGGCCAGATGCGGTGCAGGCCCTGGAGCACGAGCGTGGCGCCGTCGGCGTACAGGCGCATGACCTTGTCGTCGACGACCTGGTCGCCGATCTCCGCGCCGGCGCCGCCGGAGCCGGTGAAGGCCGAGGCGGGCAGCACGGTGCCCTGGTTGGCGACGCGCAGGAACGGCGTGCGCAGGCCGCGCTCGCTGAGCAGCTCGTCGACCGCGTCCGGTGAGAGCAGGTCCAGGAAGCCGTCCGGGCCGGCGAGTTCGTCGGCCCGGGTGAGCAGCGGCTGCCGTCCCCAGTACGCCTCGGCGAACTTCGCCGGGTCGACGGCGATGGCCCGGGACAGAGCCGGGCGGCGGTCGCCGCCGCCCGGCGTGGGGCGCGTCATCGCAGCGAGCCTCAGGAGGCGCTGCCGTCGGCACCACCGTCGTGGCCACCCGGGTTCGCGCCGCCGTCCGCGGGGCCCTCACCCGAGGCGCCGCCGTCGGCACCACCGTCGTGGCCGTTCGGGTCCGCGCCGCCGTCGGCCAGGCCCTCGCCCGAGGCGCTGCCGTCGGCACCGCCGTCGTGGCCGCCCGGGTTCGCGCCGCCGTCCGCGGGACCCTCCCCGCCGGCACCGCCGTCCGCGCCACCGTCGTGGCCGCCCGGGTTGGCGCCGCCGTCGGCCACGCCCTCGCCGGTAACGCCGCTGCCGCCGGTGATGTCGTCGTCGCTGAGTCGCATGCTGGTTCCCCTTCGTCGGTGGAAGGTTCCCCCGGTACCCGGTTTCGATCACCCCTAATCTGGCAACCCTGGCGGTGTGCTGGTGATGGGCACCTCAGGGTGGCAGTACAAGGACTGGCGACCGCCGAAGGGTGGCGACAGCTCCCGGCCGTACCTGTATCCGGAGGGGTTGCCGCAGCGGCTCTGGCTGGAGCATTTCGCCGGGGCGTTCGCCACCGTGGAGATCAACAACGCCTTCTACCGGCTGCCGGAACGCGACACGTTCGCCCAGTGGCGCGCCCGCACCCCGGACGACTTCTGCTTCGCGGTGAAGATGAGCCGCTACCTGACCCACATCAAGCGGCTGAAGGAGCCCGAGGAGCCGGTGGCCCGTTTCCTGGGCCGCGCCGAGGCCCTGGGCGACAAGCTGGGCCCGGTGCTGATCCAGCTGCCGCCGACGCTGCAGGCCGACGCCGCGGCGCTCGACCGGACGCTGTCGCTGTTCCCGCGTACGGTCAAGGTGGCGGTCGAGCCGCGGCATGACAGCTGGTGGACCGATGAGATCCGCGACGTGCTCGAACGGCACAACGCGGCGCTGTCCTGGGCGGACCGCAAGGGGCGGCCGGTGACCCCGCTGTGGCTCACCGCCGACTTCGGCTACCTGCGGATGCACGAGGGACGGGCGAACCCCTGGCCGCACTACGGGCGTTCGGCTCTGGCCACGTGGCTGGACCGGCTGCCGGACCTGCCCACGTACGTGTATTTCAACAACGACCCCGGTGGCGCGGCCATCACCGACGCCGTCGCGATGGCCGCGCAGGCCCGCCGCCGTGGTCTCGAGGTGACCCGGACCCCGTAGGCTGGCACTGATGGACGTGGAGCTGAATGGGCGGGCGCCCGGCGTCGCCGAGCTGCACCGGCTGATCGCGAGCAACTACGGGCACTACACCTCCCTGCAGGTGCGCGACGGGCGGGTCCGCGGCCTCGCGCTGCACCTGGCCCGGCTCGCCGACGGGGCCGAGGAGCTGTTCGGGCACCGGGTCGGCGTCGAGGAGGAGCACCGCCTGCTCGGGCTGATCCGGCACGCGCTGGGCCGCACCCGGAACGCGTCCGTACGGGTGACCCTGGTCCCCGGCCCGGGCGGTGACGAGGGCCCGCCGGACGTGCTCGTGACCGTTTCCGATCCCGCGCCCGAGCCGGCCGGACCGCCGCTGCGGGTGCAGACGGTGACGTACGAGCGGGACCTGCCCGAGCACAAGCACCGTGGCACGTTCATGCTCGACTACCACGTCCGGGAGGCGCGCCTGGCGGGCTTCGACGACCGCCTCTTCATCGGCCGTGACGGCGGGGTCCGCGAGGGCACCTCGTGGAACCTCGCGCTGTGGGACGGCGAGCAGGTCGTCTGGCCGGTCGCGCCGGTCATGCGGGGCATCACGATGGTGCTGCTGCAGATCGCCATGACGATGAACGGCACGCCGTGGACGCTGCGCCCGGTCGACGGCGCGGACCTGGCGTCGTTCGCGGGTGCGGCCGCGCTGAGCTCGGCCGGGATCCGGGCGATCGGCAGCATCGACGAGCTGCCGCTGGCAGATGCGCCGCTGACCAAAGTGCTCGCCGAGACGTGGGCGGAGGTGCCGTGGGACGAGCTGTAGCCGTACGCCCCGTCGTCGGCGCGGCGGCCCTGAGCGCGGCCGCGACAGCGTTCCTCTTCGTCGGCGCCCGGGTCGTCCAGCGGCAGGCCGACGCCCACGGCATCGTGGTCGCCGGCTACGCCCCGGACCGCACCGGCCTCTGCGAGCCCCACGTCAGCTGCCTGCCCGCCGGCACCGCGACGACCGTGGCGCAGGGCCTGGTGCTCGTCGCCGCCTTCGTCCCGGTGCTGGTCGGGCTGGTCCTCGGCGTCCCGCTGACGGCCCGGTCCGCCCCCGTCGCCCCAGCGCTGGCCGTCGGCGTCGGCTGCACGGCGGTCGTGGCCGTCGCGTTCCGGCTGGTGGCGGCCCGGTACGCGCTGGTCGTCGACGGTCCCGGCCTCGGGCTGCTCCGCGAGCTGCACAAGAACAGCGTCGCGTTCATGGTGATGCAGACGGTCTTCGTCATCGCGCTGGCCCACGTCCTGCGCCGGGCGGGGTGCCGGAGCCTGCCCACCCTGGCGGTGTGCGTCGTGGCCTGGCCCGCGGCGATCGTCGTCGCGCAGGTCGGTGGCCTGGTGCTGGGGATGCTGGCCTACCTGCTGACGTCGTGGTCCGACGGGCTGTCCGCGATGCTCGGCACGCAGACGGAGGACGAGACCGCGGCCTTCGCGGCGCTGGCCCTCGCCGGGTGCACCGCCGTCACCGTGGTCGCCGGCCGCCGGAGGACCCGCTAGTCGTCCTCGTCGAGCAGGCCGATCAACGTCGTGGCGTTGCGCTGGGCGTAATCGGAGTAGCAATTGTTCATGAACACCTGGGTCCGCTCGGTCTCCCCGGCGAGCGCCCGCAGCTTCGGCGCCCACTCCCGCAGCTCTTTGGCGGAGTAGTCGTAGCCGAACTTCTCGTGGATGTCCTTGCTGGTCCACTTGTCGCTGTGGCCGTGGAAGCGGACGACGGCCAGGTCGGCGGTGGCGGCCACGATCGGCGGCACCGAGGATTTGTGGCCCTGCGGCATGTCCACGCAGACCAGCGGGAGCTCGTGCCTGCGCAGGAACTCGAGCGTCTCCTCGGCGTTGTCGCCGTCGAACCAGGACGCGTTGCGGAATTCGAAGACCGGGCGCAGCGGCTTGCAGCGGGCCACGACCTCGCGCAGGTAGTCCTTGTTCGACCGGCGGATGCCCCACCACGGCGGGAACTGGAACAGCAACGCCCCGAGCTTGCCGGCCTCGACGAGCGGGTCCAGCGCCGTCAGGAAACGGGTCCAGATCTCCTCGTACGTCTGCGGCGGCAGGTCCTGCGGGTAGACGTTCTTCTTGTCGGTCTCGGGCCGCAGGTCCTTGTAGATCGCCGAGACCTTGGTGGGGTGGCCGGTCAGCATGCTGAAGGCCTTGATGTTGAACGTGAAGCCGTCCGGCGTGCGCTGCGCCCACAGCTTCGTGGTCTGCTCGGCGGGCGGCCCGTAGTACGTCGAGTCGACCTCGACCACCGGGAACTGCTTCGCGTAGTAGGCGAGGCGCTTCTCCGCGGTGTCGGCGGACGCCGGGTACCACCCCGACTCGAGCAGCGTCTTGTCGGTCCACGAGGCCGTGCCGACCTGGATCTCACCCATGAGCTCAAGCTAGCGCCGATACGAGCGGTCCGCCGCCTTCGACGAGGGCGGCGGACCGGATCGGCGTCGTGGTCAGCCCGCGCGACGCTCGCGGTTGGCCTTGCAGTGCACGCACGTCGTGGCCGACGGGAACACCTCGAGCCGCTCGACCGGGATCGGGTTGTGGCAGCTCTCGCAGTTGCCGTACGTGCCCTCGTCGAGGCGCTGCATGGCGATCTCCGCCTGCGTGCGCCGGTCGAGCAGGGTCCGCAGCAGCGACGTCGCCGCGTCGCGCTCGGCGGTCTTGGATCCGCTGTCGGCCTGGTCGTCGCCGGCCGCGTCGCCGATCTCGACGAGCCGCAGCCGCTGGTTCTCGGCGACGGCTTCCTCGTACTCGGCGTTGAGATCGTCGTACCGGGCCTTCAGCAGCTCCCGGATCTGCGAGACCTCCTGCGGCGAGCGCCCCTTGGCGGTGTCGGCACCTTTACCCGTGATGACCGCGCTGTTGACGAGCATGTGCTCCCCCTGCCCTTCCCTCTGCCCCTGCCGGTGGATCCCCCGCGCCGGCCCCTGGTGTCACCACCGTCGGGGTCGGCTGATACCCACCGCCGAAGATCCGAAACGGGATCCCCGCCAAAAAAGTAACCGCAGCATAACTGTCAGTGGTCTACTCCGCTACGGACTGCGCCAATATGCTGACGCGTCGCAGCTCACAGGCGGGATGAGGTGGATTCACTCACGGTTGAGCACCAGCGCGGGCCGCCTAGGGTCGTCCAGGCGGACCACGACATCGGCGAATGCCGGCGGGTCCACCTCGTCGCCGTAGCGGGCGTACGCGGGCAGCGTCCACAGCTCGGCGGGCTCCGTCCGGCGCCGCAGCGCACCGGCCGACAGTTCCAGATGGACGGTGAGGTCGAAGGGCAGCCCGGCGCCGAGCAGCAGCGGCCCGCTGACGATCACCACGGCGGCCGGGGGCAGCTCCGTGTACGGCTCTCGGGCGGCCCGGTCGATGCGCGCGTCCCAGAGGCGGGTGACGATCCGCCCGGTGCCGCCCGGGCCGGCCGGGTCGAGCACCTCGCGGCGCAACCCGGGCTCGTCCAGCCAGCCGGTGTAGAACGATTCCGGGTTGGTGCGGCCGAACTCCAGGCGTACGGAGGCCGGGCGCAGGAAGTCGGCGGCGTCGATGCGGACCGCCGGGCGGCCGCGCACCCGCAGCGGGTCGACGAGCGCGTCCGCCAGGGTCCCGGGAGCGGCGGCGCCCGGGCCGTCGATCGCCACCCGCAGCCGCCGCTCCGGCGCCTCGGCGGCGAGCCGGTCGGCCAGCTCCTCGACCAGGACCTCGGTCGAGACGGGACGCACGCGCATCCGGCGAGTCTAGTTCCCGCCGCGGCGGCCCCGGCGGCACCGGCCGGCGCCGGACCGGTCGCCGCCGGCCGCTTCACCGGGGCCTGGCGGGCTATTCGTGCGGGAGGACGATGATGCGCGCCTCGTCGGAGAGGCGGTAACCGACGCCGTACACGGTCGTGATCAGCGGCAGGTGCGAGCCCATCTTGACCCGCAGCCGGCGGACGTGGACGTCGACCGTGCGCTCGCCGGTGTGCTCGTAGCCCCAGACCGCGTTGAGCAGCTGGGTGCGGCTGAACACCCGGCGCGGGTGGTCCGCGAGGAACAGCAGGAGATCGAACTCGAGCCGGGTCAGCGGGAGCAGCTTGCCGTCCAGCATCACCTGCCGCGAGGCCGTCAGCAGGCGCACCTCGACGCCACCCTCGGCGAGATCGGCGAGCTCGGCGGCGGGCATCGGGGCCGGGCCGGCCTCCGGCTGCTCCACGGCGACCGAGCCCTGACCGGCCTCGACGAGCTCCCGGACCGCCTCGATCAGGCGGTGCGCCTGCGGCGGCAGCGTGTCGCCGGTGAGGGGGATGTTCAGGGTCACGGTGAGGGCCGCCGGCGGCGCGGCCGCCGGCGCCGGACGCCGGATGGCGGCCACCCGGCCCGACCCCGTCGCATGTCGTCCCGTACGCCCCGGCAGGGCGGTGACCGGCATGAAGCCTCCCGCGTCAAAGAATGGAAACACCGCACAGTACAACGGCGATCGAATTAATGCATGCTTAAACCGCGGTCGATATTTCCGGGATGGCGGCCGATGGGTCAAGGCGGCAACCACACTGTGGGATACTTGTTCCATAACCGCTGGATGCATCGTGTTTTTACGCACAGGGAATGCGATTACCGCGCCCGGCGGTTAACGGCAGGCGTCCGTTTCTTGCAGATGTGAATAAACGATGGATCGCCGGGGTTACGGCGGGGGCAGCCGCCAGCCGGGCACCGAGGGCCAGCGGACGGTCAGCACCACCGTCTCCTCGTCCCCGGCCTGCCAGGAATGGTCTTCGCCGGGTCCCCAGACCACGTAGTCGCCCGGCTCGCTCAACACCACGGTCCGGTCCCGCAACTCGATGTGGAAGGCGCCACGGATCAACACGAGCAAGGCCGTACGGATCTCGTGGGTCGCCCACGCCGCCCGGCGCTCGCCCGGCGCGTGCACCCCCCACTTCACCTCCACCGCATCGCTGTGCAGCAGCTCGCCCTTCGGCATGAAATGGCCGAGCAGCCAGCCCTGGTTCCGTGCGCCGTCCTCGCCGGCGCGGCCGACGTAGACGCCGTCGGTCACCCGCTCACCCCCTCGCAAATGCGGGCGACATTAGCACCCGTACGCTGGCGGTATGGCGGAGGAATTGGATGCCGAAACGATCGCGTTCGCGCACCGGATGTTCGACCTGGCGCGCTCCGGCGAGGCCGAGCAGCTCGCCGGCCAGCTGAGCCACGGGCTGCCCGCCGACCTCACCAACGACAAGGGCGACACGCTGCTGATCCTGGCGTCGTACCACAACCATCCGGAGACCGTCGCGACGCTGCTGCAGCACGGCGCCGACCCGGCCCGCGTGAACGACCGCGGACAGACCGCGCTGGCCGCCGCCGTGTTCCGCCGCAACGCCGAGACCGTACGGATGCTGCTCGGTGCGGGCGCGGACCCCGACGGCGGCAAGCCCAGCGCACGGGAGACCGCCGAGTTCTTCGACCTTCCGGAGATGACCGCCCTGCTGAACGGCGAGTGACGTGAGCCTCGCAGCCGACATGGCCGGCGCCGCCCGCGACCTGCTGGCCGCCCACCCGCAGGCCGGCGTCGGGTTCGACGACCGGCACCGCCGCTGGATCGAGTACCGGCCCGAGCCGCGCCCGGGCGTGTCGCTCGCCGAGCTGGCACCCGCCCCGCGCAAGGCCGTGCACCGCCTGCTCGCCACCGGGCTGAGCCCCGTGGCGTTCGCGCAGGCCATGGCCGTGATCGCGTTGGAGGAGGTGCTGGACCGCCGCGAGGACGGGCGGCGCGGCCGGCACAGCGAGGACTACCGGGTGATCGTCTTCGGGGTGCCCGGCGACGACCGGTGGGCGTGGCGCTTCGAGGGTCACCACCTGTCGGTGAGCATGACCGTCGCGGACGGGCGGGTCTCCCCCGCCCCGGTGTTCCTCGGTGCCAACCCCGCCCGCGTCGACGCGCTGGGCCGGCCCGTGCTGCGGCCGCTGGGCGTCGAGGAGGACCTCGGGCGCGAGCTGCTGCTCTCGCTGTCGCCGCAGGCACGCCGTGTTGCGGTTGTCGGGGACGTGGCGCCGTACGACATCCGCACGGCGACCCACCCCCGCAGCGCGCCCATCGCACCCGCGGGCATCGCCCGCGCGGACCTGCGGCCCGGCGAGCGCGCGCTGCTCGACCAGCTCGTGGCGCTCTACCTGGGCAGGCTGCCCGACGAGCTGGCGGCGGCGCTGGACCCGGCGGGCGGGGCGGTGCACTTCGCGTGGGAGGGAGCGGCGCAGCCCGGCACGCGGCACTACTACCGCGTCCAGGCCGACGACCTGATCATCGAGTTCGACAACACGACCGAGGACGGCAACCACGCGCACACGGTGCTGCGGCGGCCGCTCGGCGAGTTCGGCGGGGACATCCTCGCTGAGCACCTTTCGACGGGTCTTCATTAGGTTTTCCGCCGCGGGTGGAATCAGCGCCGTCACACCGCGGCTGAGCGGCACCGGGCCGCCCAGCCGCGGACGACTCAGCTGCCGGAGGTGAGCCGGCGGCCGACGGCCGCGATGAGCCGGTCCAGTTCGGAGCCGAACGGGTTGTCGTGCACCAGGTACGTCCACGTGGCGCTCGGGCGGACCATCTCCGCGCGGTCCGGGCGCCAGCCGTCGGAGAGGTCGACCTCCTCGAACGTCTCGATGGTGCGGCGCTCGATCTCGGTGAACACCTTCTGGAAGGCCGGCACCGCGAAGCGGTGGAACTCGTCGAGCGGGTCCAGCTTGCCCAGCGCCCGCAGGTGCACACCCTCGCGGACCTCGGAGAGCTCCGCCAGGTGCTCGGCCCAGAGCCGGTCGAGGTGGTAGAGCGCGATCGAGCGGGCCGCGTCGGAGAGCACGTCCTCGTCGGTCTCCTTGGCCTTCTCCGGCGACTTCTCCAGCAGCATGATCGCGGCGACCTCGCTGGTGAGCAGCCGCTCGCGCCGCTCGGCGAGGGCGAGGCGCTGCTCCTCGATGACCACGCTGTAACGCCACGTGTTGCGGTGGATCTCGTGGTTGACGCCCTCGGCGACGCGCTGGGCGTGCTCGACCGCGTACTCCACCTGGTCGTCGTGCACGACGCCGTCCATGTCCATCCGCGGCGACGACGGCAGGATGTCGCCGGCGTGCCGGGTGACCAGGTCGTCCTCGAGGCTGACGAAGAACACCGAGCCGCCGGGGTCGCCCTGCCGGCCGGCGCGGCCGCGCAGCTGGTCGTCGACGCGGCGGCTGTCGTGCCGGCCGCTGCCGATGACGTACAGGCCGCCCAGCTCGACGACGCGGTCGCGGTCCTTCTCGTCGCTGCCGCCGAGGCGGATGTCGACGCCGCGGCCGGCCATCTGGGTGGAGACGGTGACCGCGCCGAGCGCGCCCGCCTCCGCGATGATCGCGGCCTCCTCGTCGTCGTTCTTGGCGTTGAGCACCACCGACGGCACGCCGGCCGCGGCCAGCTGCTGGGCCAGCAGCTCGGACGCCTTCACGTCGAGGGTGCCGATCAGCACCGGCCGCCCCTTCTCGTGGGCGATCTTGATCTCCTCGACCAGCGCCTCGTCGCGCATGTCGTGCGCCGAGTAGATGCGGTCCGGCTCGTCGTCGCGGATGTTGGGCGTGTTCGACGGGATGACCGCGACCTCGAGCTTGAAGTACTCGCGCAGCTGCTCGCCGACGTGCACGGCGGTCGCCGTCATGCCGCACACCGTCTTGTAGAGAGCGATGTACGCCTGCACGGTGATCGTGTCGAGCACCTCGCCCTCGGCGGTGGCGTGCAAGCCCTCCTTGGCCTCGACCGCCGCCTGGAGGCCGTCGGGCCAGCGGCGGCGCTGGGCGACCCGGCCGCGCATCTCGTCGATCAGCTCGACCGTGCCGTCGCGCACGATGTAGTCGACGTCGCGGCGCAGCAAGGCGCGGGCGTGCAGCGCGACGTTCACCGCCGAGAGCTGGGCGACGTGCTCGTCGGCGTACAGGTCGATGCCCATCTTCTCCTCGAGGGCCTTGAGGCCCGCGTCGGTGAAGGCGACGCTGCGGCCGTCGTCGGCGACCTCGTAGTGCTTGCCCGCGCGCAGGTCGCGGACCAGCTCGGCGGCCTCGTGCACCGGGTCGCTCTCGCTCGACGTGCTGCCGGCGAGGACCATCGGCACGCGGGCCTCGTCGATGAGGATCGAGTCGGCCTCGTCGACGATCGCGGTGGCCAGCTCGCGCTGCACCCGGTCCTCGACGTCGGTCACCAGCTGGTCGCGCAGGTAGTCGAAGCCGGCCTCGCTGACCGAGACGTACGTGACGTCGGCGGCGTACGCCTCGCGGCGCTCCTCCGGCGTGGACGCCTCGGTGACCCAGCCGACGCGCAGGCCGAGGAGCTTGTAGATCGGCTCCATCCACGTGGCGTCGCGTCGGGCCAGGTAGTCGTTGACCGTGAGGATGTGCACCGGGCCGTTGCCGAGGCGGACGTGGCCGTACGCGGCGACCGTCGCGGTCAGGGTCTTGCCCTCACCGGTGGCCATCTCGGCGACCTTGCCGGACAGCAACGCCATGGCGCCGAGCAGCTGCACGTCGTACGGCCGCTGCTCGATCGCCCGCCGCGCGGCCTCGCGGCCGATGGCGCAGATCTCCTCGTAGGTGTCGGCTTCCTGGGCCGCGGCGGTCAGCGCCTCGTCGTCGAGCTCTTGGAGCGCGTCCTCACGGGCTTCGATGTCCGGCAACCTCTTCCGCAACGGCGCGAGGTCGACCGTGGTGCCCGGACGCTGCAGGAACTTGCGGAACCGGCTCTTCAGCCGCTGAGACACACCCATGGCGGGTTACGGTACTTCACTTTCCTGCGAGCGGGATGCCGACTCCCACCCGTTCACGGATCCGGCACGAGCAATTGGTGCGTGGCCAGCTCGCGGTAGAGCGGGCTGCCGGCGAGGAGCTTGTCGTGCGTACCGGCGGCGACGACCCGGCCCGCCTCGAGGACGACGATCAGGTCGCTGTCGACGACCGTGGAGAGCCGGTGCGCCACCACGATCAGCGTCCGCCGGGTCGCGGCGGCCGCGATGGCCTCGCGCAACGCCGCCTCGTTACGCGCGTCGAGGTTGCTGGTGGGCTCGTCGAGCAGCAGGATCGGCGACTCCGCGAGCAGGCTGCGCGCGATCGCGAGGCGCTGCCGTTCGCCGCCGGAGAGCATCACGCCGCCCTCGCCCACCTGCACGTCGAGCCCGTCGGGCGTACGGGTGGCGAGCGCCTCCAGGTTGACCTCCGCGAGCGCCCGCCGCAGCCGGGCCTCGTCGGCGTCCGGGGCGGTCAGCAGCAGGTTGTCGCGCAGCGTCCCGGCCAGCACCGGCGCCTCCTGCTCGACGTACCCGAGCCGGCGGCGCAGCGCGTCGCGGGGCAGCTGCCGGACGTCGGCGCCGTCGACGCGGACAGCCCCGCCGGTCACCTCGTAGAACCGCTCGATCAGGGCCAGCAGCGTCGACTTGCCCGCGCCCGACGGGCCGACGAGCGCGACCCGGGAGCCGCGAGGGACGGAGAAGCTCACCCCTCGCAGGACCGGGCTGCCTCCGGGGTACGCGAACGTGACGTCCTCGAAGGTCACCGCGTCGGCGTCCGCGCGGGTCGATCCGGTGCCGGCCGGCACGTCCGCCGCGGTCTCCGACGGCAGGTTCAGCACCTCCTCGATGCGCTGCAGGGCGCCCAGGCCGGTCTGCAGCCGGGTGTACGCGTGCAGCGCCTGACCCAGCGGCAGCACCAGGAAGAACAGGAAGAGGATGAACGCCACCAGGTCGCCGACCGAGATGGCGCCCGCCGCGACCCGGGCCCCGCCGACGGCCAGGACCAGCAGGAACGCGCCCTGGGTCGCCGCCGCCGCGACCGGGCCGATCACGGTTTCCAGGCGGGCCACCCGCATGCCGGCCGCGTACGCCTGCTCGGCGCTGCGGGTGACGGCGCGCGCCTCCCGCTCCTCCGCGCCGCCGGCCCGGATCGTCCGGACGGCCGAGATCGCCCGCTCCACCGCGGAGGTCATCTCGCCGAGCCGGGCCTGCGCCTGCTCGGACAGGCCACGGACCCGCCGGGAGACGACGAGCGCCACCGTCATTCCCACGGCGAGGCCGCCGGCGGCCACCAC
Source organism: Nucisporomicrobium flavum (assembly GCF_016464385.1). Taxonomy (GTDB): domain Bacteria; phylum Actinomycetota; class Actinomycetes; order Mycobacteriales; family Micromonosporaceae; genus Actinoplanes; species Actinoplanes flavus_A. Next base: position 362,098 of record NZ_JADMLH010000007.1, read on the forward strand.
CAGCAGCACCGGGTCGAGCAGCGCCATGGCGATCGTCGCGCCGGCGACCATGACGACGCCCGTGACCAGCTCCAACAGGCCGGAGGTGACCACGGCCCGCAGCAGCGTCGTGTCGGCGCCCACCCGGGACAGCAGGTCACCGGTGCGGCGACGGTCGTACTCGGCGATCGGCAGCCGCAGCAGGTGCCGGGCGAGCCGGCGCCGCGTGGTCAGCACGACCCCCTCGGCCGTGCGCTGCAGCAGATAGTCCCGGATCCCGCCGAGCGCGGCGCCGGTGAGCAGCAGGGAGACCAGCAGGGCCACCGTCCCGCCGGTCGGGCGGCCCGCCGCGACGGCGTCGAGAAGATCGCGGACCAGCACCGGCTGTGCGAGCGAGGCACCCGCCGCCAGCAGGGACAACCCGGCGACGACCGCGAGCGTCCCGCGGTGCCGGCGCAGGTACGGCAGCAGCGCGGCGGGACCCACCTTCCCGGCGACCATGAGGGAAGCGTATCCATCACGCACCCGCCGCCGTTTCCGTCGTTGCACCGCAGACGTGGCGTCCGGGTTTGACCGGGCGCGCGGGCGGGCACAGGGTGCGGACGACGTGACGGCCACGACGCGACGCGGCGAGGCGGAGGGAGGCGGATGTCGAGCCAACTGGTCTGCCGGCCCGAGCAGGAACTGCCGGTCGCGATCCTGCGGGTCAGCGGGGTGCTCGACACCGTCACGGGTGACGCCCTCGAGCAGGCGGTCGCCCGCTGCCTGTCCGCGCAGCCCGAGGCTCTCCTGGTGGACGTCGCCGGCCTGGACGTCGCCGACCCGGTCGCGCTCGACGTGCTGAGCTCGGTGGTCTGCCGTACGGCCGAGTGGCCCGCGGCCCCGGTGATCCTGTGCGGGGCGGGACCGGGCACCGCGCGCGCCATCGCCCAGTGGCCCGGCTGCGACACCATCGAGGTCGCCGACGACTGCGGCAAGGCCCTCGCCGGGCTGCACGGGGCGCAGGAGACGCAACGGATCCGGGTCCGGCTGCGGCCCGTACCCGACGCCTGCCGCCAGGTGCGCCAGCTCGTCGCCCAGACCTGCGCCGCCTGGCACCACAAGGAACTAGCCGCCACGGTCGGGCTGATCGCCACCGAACTGGTGGCCAACGTGGTCCGGCACGCGCACACCACGATGGAACTCACCCTGGGGCTGCGCGACGGACGCGTCTGGCTGGCCGTACGCGACGGCAGCCGGCTCCTGCCCCGGCCCAAGGAGCCCGGCGTCTCCGAGGCCGGCGGCCGGGGTCTGCAACTCGTCCGCGAGCTCACCGACGCCTGGGGCGTGCTGCCGGTGCCCGACGGTAAGGTGGTCTGGACCAGACTGACGGCGTGAGCGGCGTGACGAGCGAGCACCGTGACGTCCTCAACGTGGACGTCGGGCTGCCGTTCGAGCAGTTCGGACCGCTGCTACGCGGCGCGCTCAGCGACGGCGGCGCGGCCGGTGAGATCTCCCTCGACGCGATCAACCGCCGCGGGCGGGCCGTCGTGGTCCGGGTGGCCTGCGCCCCGCTGCGCGGCCAGGACGCGGCCGGGGGACCCGAAGGTGCCATCATGGTCATGGAGGCGAACGACGTCTGACGTTTCGCCTGTGAGGCGCTGGGTACTCCGCGGCGTCGGCGGGCAGGAGGACACGGCAGTGGGCGTCGAAACGCAGGTGCACGCGGACGAAGGACGGGCGATCGTCCACGTCTCCGGACGCCTCGACCTGACCGACACGGCGCCGTTGCGCAACCGGCTCCTGAAGTGCCTGGCGGACCAGCCCGAGGCGTTGCTCGTCAACCTGGCCCGGCTGACCGTGCGGGAGCCGCTGGCCCTCGCGGTCTTCTCGGCGGTCGCACGCCAGGCGGCCCGCTGGCCCGCCATCCCGGTGGCGCTCTGCGCGCCGGAGCCGCACGTACGCCGGTCCCTGAGCCTCGCGGCGTACCAGCGCGTGCCGGTGTACGCCTCCGTGCAGGCGGCCAAGGACGGCCTCCCCGACCACCGGGCGGCGCTGCGCGCGCTCAGCGACGAACTCCTGCCGATCGCCGGAGCCGCGCGCCAGGCCCGCAACCGGGCGACCGAGGCCTGCGTGCTCTGGGACCTGCCCGAGCTGGTGGCGCCGGCCAGCCTGATCGCCAGCGAACTGGTCAGCAACGTCATCGACCATGCCGGCACGATGATGACGCTGCGGCTCACTCTGCGCAGCCGCTACCTGCAGATCGCGGTCACCGACGGCTCGACCGCGGTGCCGGCGCTGCAGATCGTCGCGCCGGCGCAAGTCTCCAGCGGGCGCGGGCTGATGCTCGTGGACGCGACCGCCCATGCCTGGGGGTGGCTGCCCTGCAACGGCGGCAAGGTGGTCTGGGCCTCCCTGCGCACCCCCTGATCCGGGCCTGCGGTGCCGCCGGTCAGCGCCGGCGTCAGCGCATCAAGCTCTGCAGACCCGACACACCGAGGATGCGGGCCACGTAGGGCTGCGCGCCGGTCAGGGTCAGCTCAGCCTCTGCCACGGCCGCCGCGGAAGCGGCATCGAGCAGGACCGCCACCCCGGCCGCGTCCACGAGCGGCACCGCCGCCAGGTCGATGACCAGCCCTCGGCCCGCCAGCGACGAGACGGCGTGCCGCACCACCGTCCGCAGCCGCTCGGCGGTGTCCCGGTCGACCTCGCCCCGGACCTGGACGGTCACCACACCGCCGCCGGACTGCACCGCGATCTGCATGCCGTGCGGGTCGGTCGGGCCGTTCGCGCCCTCCCAGCGCGGCAGGGTGTCGTTGAGCATCGCCTCGCGCAGCCATGCCAGCGACCGGCTGAGCAGCCGGGACACGTGCATCTGCGAGATGCCGAGCTCAACGGCGATCTCCGCCTGCGTCCGGTTGCCGTAGAAGCGCATCGCGAGCATCCGCCGCTCCCGGGCCGGCAGGCGCAGCAACAGACCGGCGACGGTCAGCTTGTCGTCGACCATCTCGAGGTCACTGTCCGTGCCGCCCAGCAGGTCACCGAACTCGGCGGCCCCGTCACCGCCCGCGGGGGCGTTGAGCGACGACGGCGAATACCCGGCAGCGGACTCCAGGGCCTCCAGCACGGCCGGCAGCGACACGTTGAGCCGCGCGGCGATCTCGGCCGGCGTAGGCGTGCGGGACAGCTCCGTGGTCAGCACCATCGAGGCGTGCCCGACCTCCAGGCTCAGGTCCTGCACCCGCCGCGGCACGTGCACCCCCCACGTCCGGTCACGGAAGTGCCGCTTGATCTCACCGGAGATCGTGATGACCGCGTACGCCGTGAAGGAGCCGCGCTCGGGGTCGTACCGGTCGATCGCCTTCACCAGGCCGAGCCGGGCGACCTGCTCGAGGTCCTCGAGATTCTCGCCCCGCCCGCGGTACCGGCGCGCCATGCGACCGGCGAACGGCAGGCAGATCCGCGTCAGCTCGTCACGCAACGCCGCCCGCGCGGGACCCGAGGCGCCGGCGATCCGCGTGGCGTAGTCCACGGCGGCGGCGTCGAGGTCTTCGAGGACGCGCGTCGATGAGTCCTCCTGTGCAGGCATGCTGCTCTCTCCCAGCCGGTGCGACAGATCATGACCGTGATGCGCGGCCACTGCTCCAGCGATATCGCGATATGACACGAACCGGCGGCGATCACGTGCCCGTCGGCGACCCAGTTCGCGGACGCTACTGCCCCCGGCGCGCCGGGCTAAACACACCCTCCGGATCGGTGACGCTCAGTGTACGCCCGAACACGGCCGTACCCGTGGACGTGGCCGGGATGTCACCCGTCCGTCACTGCTGCGGGCGCTGCGGGAGACCGCTCGGCGCGCCGTCCCCGTCGGCCTCCGGCGCACCCGGCTCAGCGTCCCGAGGCGGCGCGGCGGGTGCCTGACCCGCGGACTCCGGCTGCAGGGGCCGGTTGAGCTGGCCCATCTGCGGCGGCTCCAGCGGCGGACGGTTCGGCCGCGAAGGTGGCTGCTGCCCGGGTCCGGCGGCCGCGCCGGATCCGAACGGCGTCCGTCCGAGGCCCGACGGGGTGTTCGGACCCGGGCTGTCCACGCCCTGGACGGGATGGCCCAGGCCGGAGGGGGCGCCCTGACCGGGACGGCCCGGGCCGGACGGCGCGCCCTGAGCGGGGCGGCCCAGGCCCGACGGCGGCTCGGCGTCCGGGGCGGGACGGCCCAGACCCGACGGGGCTTCAGCGTCCGGGGCGGGACGGCCGAAGGCGGACTGCGGCGCGGCCGGGGCGGGACGACCGGGACCGGACTGCGGTACGGCACGGCCGAGGCCCGAGGGTGACTCGGCCTCCTGGCCAGGACGGCCCAGCCCCGACGGTGACTGGGCCTCCGGGGCGGGACGGCGCAGGCCGGAGGGTGACTGGGCGTCCTGCGCGGGACGGCCCAGACCCGCCGGCGACTGGGCATCCTGCGCGGGACGTCCCAGGCCCGACGGCGACTGGGCGTCCTGTGCGGGACGGCCGAGGCCGGAGGGCATGGCCGTCGCCGGGGCGGACGGGTGACCCGGAGCCGTCGGCGCGCCGGAGGCCACCGGTGGGCGGCCGAGGCCGGACGGTGCCGCCTGACCGGGAGCCGTCGGTGAGCCGGCGGCGGGCGGCGTGGGGGCGCCGGGCGGGCGCAGGAACGCGGACGAAAGATCGGGGCGGCCCGGCTCCGGGACCGGCCGGCCCCCGGACGCCGACTCGGGCACGGCGGGCGCCGGCGCCGCCGGACCGGACATCGGCGCCGCCGGACCGGACATCGACGCGGCCGGACCGGACATCGGCGCCGCCGGGCCGGGCAGGCCTGACCCGGGCGCGGGCGGTGCGGCGTTGCCGGGCGCGGCCGGGGCGTGTGCCTGGGCGCCCGCGTGCGGCGAATCCCAGCCGGAAGCAGGCGCGATGGGACCCGGCGCGGGCACGGTACCGGGACCCGGCGCGGTTGAACCCGACCCGGGCGGGGTCGGGCCCGGGGCATGCGGGGTTGAACCTGGCGCGGTCAGGCCCGGGGCAGGGGTGGACGGACCCGAGGCTGGGGCGGAGGCTCCCGGCGCAGGGGCCCCGGGAGCAGAGGCGGGCCGGCCGGCTGCAGGCGCAGCGGAACCCGCACCGGGCGCCGCGCCCGGAGCCGGCTCCGGGGGACGCGCCGAGGGGGTGAAGCGGGGCGCGTCCAGGGGACGGTTCTGCTGGACGAACAGGGGCGGGCCGAGCAGCAGCGGGTCCATGTCCGCGATGTCACGGGCCGTGGGAGCGCCCGGGGCCGGTTGGGCGGACGACTGCGCCGGCCCGGGCTGCCGGGCCGGCTGCTGCGGTCCGGGCCCCCCGGGCGCGGGCATGCGCGATCCGGTGGCCTCCGGCCCCGGCGGCCGGGAAGCCGGGGTGGCCGGCGCGGACGGCGAGGCGCCAGGACCGGCCGGCGCAGGCGGCCAGGCACCCGAACCACCCGGCGCGGACGGCGAGCCACCAGGACCGCCCGGCGCAGGCGGCCAGGCACCCGAACCACCCGGCGCGGACGGCGAGGCGCCAGGACCGGCCGGCGCGGGCGGCCAGGCGCCGGGGGCGGCCGGCGGCGGCGACTGGCCGCCGAACGACTCCGGCGCGGACATCCAGTCCCGGGCCGGCTCCGACCCGGGCTGCCGGTCCCCGGGCGGCTCCGGGGCGGACGCCCACTTCCCGGGCAGGTCAGGGCCGGACGGCTGGCCACCGGCTGCACCCGGCCCGGACGCCCGCTCCCCCGGCGGGCCGGACGGCGGGAACAACCGGCCGGGAGAAGCCGGCTCGGGCCTGGCACCGGCGTCCGCAGGCTGCGGCGAGGCCGGCTGGTCCGGACCGGCGGCGGGTTCCGGGGACGAGGACTCCGGGATCAGACCGGCCCGGGCGGCGAACGGGATGAAGCCCTCCGGGGCCCGGGCGGGCGGCTCGGTGCCCCGGGCCGGGTCGGCAGGGTCCGGTGCGGTCAGCCAGGCGGGTGCCGGGAGCTCCTCGGCGGGCGGGGTGAACGACGGTACGTCGCCGCGGGGCGGGTTCGCCGGCGGGAAGGCCGGTGCCGAGGCGGCCGGGGCGAATGCGGACGCCACCGGCGGGGTCGAGGGCGTCGGTACCGGCCCGGAGTCGAGCCGGACGGTGGCCTGCTGCGCGCCGGAGGCCGGGAGGCCGAGCGGGGAGGGCCCGAGGCCGCCGCGGGCCGCCTCGATCAGGCCGGACGACTCGGCCAGGCCGGCCGCCTCCACGACCTCGGCCGCGGCCCGGCCGGCCGCGCAGGGCAGGGGTTCGCCGCAGACCGGGCAGATCGTGATGCCGTCGTGCGGTCCGCGTCCGCCGGCGTGCGCCTGGACCATCTCCCAGGCCGTCCGCGCGAGCACGCTCTGCGGATTGATGTACTGCGTACCGATCGTGGCCATGCCGTTCGCACCCCCGTAGCTCGCCTGCGACAGGCGTCACCGGTCCAGTTCACCGTGAACCGGGCAGCTCCGCGCCGCTTTCGCGCAATCGGTAGACGTACGGGTCGGTGCGGGTTTCCGGGTGGGGTCCGCCGGGCAACCGCTGCGGCATGAGTGTTGCGGCTGATGACCACGGGGCGACGATCATCCCGTACGAGGATGGTCCGTACCTGCTGCGCGGGAACTTCACGTTGCGCACCCCGGACGGGGAGGTCATCGAGCCGGGGCGGGGCACGGTCGCGCTGTGCCGCTGCGGCAAGTCCGCGATCAAGCCTTTCTGCGACGGTACGCACAAGGCCATCGGCTTCCGCGCCGGAACCCGCCGGGACTCCCCCGCACCCCGCGACGCCTGATCACGAGCGCAGCGACGACTCGCCCGCCTCCCAGCGCGACAGGACGTACGCCGCCCAGCGGTCCTCCATCGTCAGCACGCAGCGGGCGCCGAACAGCACGTCCGCGGCGAGCTCCGGTTCGGCCGCGCAGAACGAGCCGCACATGTCGAAGGCCGCGATCTGCTCGTGGACCGCGTCCGCCTCGACGTGCTCGTCGTAGAAGCGGGTGGCGGACGCGTCCCCGCCGAGGCGGCGCAGCCCGTTGCCGTACGCGCGGTTCGGCCCGGTCGAGGTCATCTCGTACGCGGCCAGGTGCCCGAGCAGCGCCCCGCGCAGGCGCCGGTGCAGCCCGAACAGCGACATGACGTTGTTGTTGGCGAGGGTCTGCCAGGGCACTACGTCGACGTACGCCCCGTACGTGGTGTCGAGGCCGAGCGCCGTCATCGTGTCCTTGAACATCTCCTGGTGCATGCGGTGGGTCACGCCTCCGCCGTACTCGTCGATCTGGACCTCGATGAGGGCGGCCTTGGCCGCGCCGGCGAGCCGCGGGATCGCGAAGGTGTGCGGGTCCGCCTCGCGCAGGTGGTAGACCGAGCGGTGGGTGGCGAACTCCCGGAACTGTTCCCGGGTGGCACGCCCGCGGATGTACCCGGACAGCGACGGCCCGCCGGTCTCCCGGGTCATCTCGATGAGCGCGTGCGGCACGTCGTCCGTGGCGTCGGGTACGGGCAGCTCGCGCAGCGTGGCCTCGAAGCGCGCCTCGAGCCGGGCCCGGAGGCCGAGCAGCGCCGGGTGCCATTCCCACGTGTCGTCGACGCCGTCCCAGCCGCGGTAGTGCAGCTCGTACAGGAGGAACAGGGTGAGGTGCAGGTCGTCGTCGGAGCCGGGCTCTCCGGCGGTGAAGTCGTGCGGCGCCTGGACGAGGGCGTCGATGACCGCGTCGGAGACGGGTCCACGGGGTGAAGGCAGCTTCATGCAGCACTTCCTCCAGAGAGAAGGACGGACCGGATGAATGCCCGGCCCGACCCCTCCCAAACGATCACGCTTCCGGTCGCGGTGGGTACATGAATCGCAAATTCACTCACTGTGTCGGAAACGTCGCTCTCCGTACCATGAGATCACCCCTGGAGGTGATTCCCATGGATGACACCGAGCTGTACCGCGAGCAGATCCTCCGGCATGCCGGTCCGGTCGTCACCGGGCGGTTCCTCGGCTATCGCGCCTCGTACACCCGCGAGGTCAAGGTCGGGCAGCCGCTGCTCATCGCGGTGTTCGTGACCGCCACCATCGCCCAGCTGCTCGGCACGCTGCTGGTGGCCCTGCTGCGCACCGGCGGCACCGGCGGCGCGCGGCGCAAGTTCAAGGAGCTCAAGAAAGGGCCGGAGTACCTCGTCACGCCGGTCCGGCTGCGCGACGACCTCGGGCAGACGTACGAGGTCGAGATGCACGGCCAGCTCCCCCAGTCGGCGCTGCACCGCGGCGACCTGGTGCAGGTGCGTACGGTCCTGCAGAAGGACCCGGACCTGCCGGCGAAGCTGCAGCAGGTCCTGAACCTCGAGACGCTGCAGCCCTACACGCCGAGGATCCCGACGATGTGGTCCCACCTCGGGCCGGGGCTGCTGATCCAGGCCGTGCTCGGCCTGTCGGTGGCGACAGCCGTGGCAGCGGCCTGGATCGCCTGACGCGGCTACAGCTCCGACAGCGGGACCACCGCGGCCATCGCCGCGTCACCGGCGTCGTTGGGGTGCAGGTGGTCACCGCTGTCGTACGCGGGCAGCAGCCGCTGCGGGTCCGCCGGGTCCCGGGTCGCGGCGTCGAAGTCGGCGACCGCGTCCAGCGCCCCGTCGCCGCCCGCGCGGAGCCACGCGTTGACCGCCACCCGGACCTGCTCGAGCTCGAGCGTCCACGAGTTCCAGCCCTTCCAGGCCATGATGGTGGCGCCGACGACCCGCAGCCCGCGCGCCCGCGCCTGGGCGGAGATCTGCGCGAGCCCGACGATGATCTGCTGCGGGTCGGTCTGGTGCGGGGTCTGCTGGATGTCGTTGATGCCCTCGAACACGATGACCGTCCGGGCGCCGGCCCGCTCGAGCACGTCCCGGTCGAGCCGGGCGAGCGCGCTGGGCCCGAACGTGTCGTAGATCGTGTAGTCGGGCGCGTTGCTGTCGAGCAGCACCCGGTTGCCGCTGATGCCGGAGTTGGCGACGCCGTAGTCGGGCGCCGGGTCGGCGGCGAGGCGAGCGGCCAGGTAGTCGGTCCAGCGCCGGTTGGCGCCCCACGTCGAGGTGACGCCGTCGGTGATGGAGTCGCCGAGCGCCACGACCGTGCCGGGCCCGCCGGAGACGTCGACGCCGGTGACGTAGTGCCAGACGCGGGTGGTCTCGCCGTACGCCGTGGCCGCCTCGTCGCCCGCGTGGTCGGCCGGGCCGCGGCTGAAGAACGAGTCCTGCATCGCGGCCGGGTGGTAGGTCACCGTGCCGGACGGCTGCGGCGTCCACGTGCTGACGAGCAGATCCTGGTCGGCCGGTACGCGCAGCCGCACGGGGTCGCTCAGCACCTCGGCCCGCGCGGGGATCGTGACCTGCGCGCGCCCGTTGAACAGCACCTCGCGGACGGTGCCGGGCCGGGCCGAGCCGTCACTGCGGTCGACCGCGCCGTCGCGGCGGCCGCCGGCGTGGGCGGAGATCGCCACGGTCACGTGCCCCATCAGCACCGGCTGGGTGCCGAAGCGGTTGGACAGGTGGATCCGTACGCTCGCCCCGCCGGTGGTGGTGTGCACGACGTTGCGGATCGTGTAGCCGGCGTACCCCTGCTCGACGCCGGACACGGCGGCGGCGGGCGCGGTGGCCCAGGCGGTGGCCCAGCCGGTACCGCGCCGGTCGGCGTCCGCGGGCGCGGCGACGGCACCCAGGACCAGCGCGGACGCGGCGACGAGCCTGAGGAATCTGCGCATGCGTGCCCTCCCGGTCGATGTCGGACAACGATCAGTATCGATGGATGGCATGGGGCTGTGAAGGGCCGGGTACGGCAACGGGCATGTTCGAGGGGTTCACGCTGGAGTACGTGGACGTCGGCGGGGTGACGCTGCGGGTGCGCCACGGTGGCAGCGGCCCGCCGCTCGTCCTGCTGCACGGGCACCCGCGCACGCACGTCACCTGGCAGCATGTCGCGCCGGCGCTGGCGGACAGGTACACGGTGGTCTGCCCGGACCTGCGTGGGTACGGCCGTTCGTCCAAACCCCCGGCCGGCGACGACTTTTCCGGATACTCCAAACGGGCCATGGCGGGTGACGTGGTCGCGCTGATGCGGCACCTCGGCCATGAGCGGTTCGCGGTCGCCGGGCACGACCGCGGCTGCTACGTGGCGATGCGGGTGGCACTGGACTTCCCGGCCGCCGTGACGCATCTCGCCGTGCTGGACGGCGTACCCATAGGCGAAGCCCTCTCCCGGGCCGACGCCCGTTTCGCTCAGCTGTGGTGGCACTGGTTCTTCCTCGGCCAGACGGCGAAGCCGGCGGAACGTGTCATCGGCGCCGACCCGGCGGCGTGGTACCGGCTGCCCGACCACGTGCCGCCGGAGGAGCGCGACGCGATCCTCGACCCCGCGACGGTGCATGCGATGTGCTGCGACTACCGCGCGGGGCTGCGCGCGGACCGCGCCGCGGACGATGCGGACAAGGCCGCCGGGCGCCGGATCGCGTGCCCGGTGCTGTTCGCCTGGTCGACCCGCGACGACCTGGAGCTGCTCTACGGCGACCCGCTGGCCATCTGGAAGCAGTGGGCCGGCGACGTCGAGGGCGTGCCGATCGACAGCGGGCACCACATGGCCGAGGAGAACCCGGCCGCGCTGACGGCCGCGCTGCGGAGCCTGCTTCGACGTCGTTGATTGCGCCGCCGCGGAACCGGGCAGGTATGCGGGCACACACCGGTGGTGCGCGGCGCGGCGAACTGCCAGATTCTAGGGACGAGCTCGGTGAAGGGCGGTGCGCGGTGGGTGAAGAGGTCGAACGCAAGGACTTCACGCGCGAGGACCGGACGCGGTACCGGCAGAAGATCCGGCGCAGCCTCGACGTGTTCGCGTCGATGCTGCGCGAGGCGCGCTTCGACTTCGAGCGGCCGCTGACCGGCATGGAGATCGAGCTGAACCTGGTCGACGGCGACGCCGACCCGGCGATGCGCAACGCCGAGGTGCTCGGCTCGCTCGCCGACCCCGACTTCCAGACCGAACTGGGCCAGTTCAACGTCGAGATCAACGTGGCGCCCCGGCGACTCACCGGCGACGGCAGCGCCGAGCTGGAACGGGAGCTGCGGGCCAGCCTCAACAACGCCGAGGAGCACGCGCGCAGCGCCGGCGCGCACATGGTGATGATCGGCATCCTGCCGACGCTGCGCAAGGAGCACCTGACCGCGGACGCGCTGTCGGCCAACCCCCGGTACGCGCTGCTCAACGAGCAGATCTTCGCGGCCCGCGGCGAGGACCTGGACATCCGCATCGACGGCATCGACCGGCTGGCGGTCACCACCGACACGATCGCGCCCGAGGCGGCCTGCACGAGCACCCAGTTCCACCTGCAGGTCAGCCCGGACCAGTTCGCCGCGTACTGGAACGCCGCCCAGGTGATCGCGGGGGTGCAGGTGGCGCTGGGTGCCAACTCGCCGCTGCTGTTCGGCCGCGAGCTGTGGCGCGAGACCCGCATCCCGCTGTTCGAGCAGGCCACGGACACCCGGTCGGAGGAGATCCGGGCGCAGGGCGTACGCCCCCGGGTGTGGTTCGGCGAGCGCTGGATCACCTCGGTCTTCGACCTGTTCGAGGAGAACGTGCGCTACTTCCCCGCCCTGCTGCCGATCTGCGACGAGGACGACCCGGAGCAGATCCTGGAGAGCGGCGACACCCCCCAGCTGAGCGAGCTGCGGCTGCACAACGGCACGGTGTACCGCTGGAACCGGCCCATCTACGCCGTCGTCAAGGGCCGTCCCCACCTGCGCGTGGAGAACAGGGTGCTGCCGGCCGGCCCGACCGTGGTGGACACCGTCGCCAACGGCGCCTTCTACTACGGCCTGGTCCGCATGCTGGCCGAGGCCGAGCGTCCGGTCTGGACGCAGATGTCGTTCAGCGCCGCGGAGGAGAACTTCCACTCCTGCGCCCGGCACGGCATCGCGGCGTCGGTGTTCTGGCCGGGCCTGGGCTACGTGCCCGTGTCCGAGCTCGTGCTGCGCCGGCTGCTGCCCCTGGCCCGCGAGGGGCTCGACAAATGGGGTGTCGCCCCGGCGGAACGCGACCGGCTGCTCGGCATCATCGAGCAGCGCTGCCTGACCGGCCGCAACGGCGCGACCTGGCAGGTGGAGACGCTGCACGCGCTCGAGGGTGACGGGAAGGACCGGCAGGACGCGCTGCACGAGATGCTGCGCCGCTACCTGCCGCCGATGCACGAGAACGTCCCCGTCCACGAATGGCCGCTGCCCTGATCGTGAATGGAGAAGCTTTCGCCCCTGCTCCCGGCTAGCGTGACAGCACTGCCGAGGAGACGGAGACGCTATGAGCACGGCCCACACCGCCGACAGCCACGACCTCATCCGGGTGACCGGCGCGCGGGAGAACAACCTCAAGGACGTCAGCGTCGAGATCCCGAAGCGCCGGCTCACCGTGTTCACCGGCGTCTCCGGCTCGGGCAAGAGCTCGCTGGTGTTCGGCACGATCGCCGCCGAGTCCCAGCGGATGATCAACGAGACGTACAGCGCGTTCGTGCAGGGCTTCATGCCGACGCTGGCCCGGCCCGACGTCGACGTGCTCGAGGGGCTGACCACCGCGATCATCGTCGACCAGGAGCGGATGGGCGCCAACCCGCGGTCCACGGTCGGCACGGCCACCGACGCCAACGCCATGCTGCGCATCCTGTTCAGCCGGCTCGGCAAGCCGCACATCGGCTCGCCGCAGGCGTTCTCCTTCAACGTCGCGTCGATCAGCGGGGCCGGCGCGGTCACCGTGGAGAAGGCCGGCCGGACGGTGAAGGAGCGCCGCGCCTTCAGCATCACCGGCGGCATGTGCCCGCGCTGCGAGGGCATGGGCAAGGTCTCCGACATCGACCTGGCCCAGCTGTACGACGACAGCAAGTCGCTCAACGAGGGCGCGGTCACGATCCCCGGCTACAGCATGGAGGGCTGGTACGGGCGCATCTTCCGCGGCTGCGGCTTCTTCGACCCGGACAAGCCGATCGCGAAGTTCACCAAGCGCGAGCTCAACGACCTGCTCTACAAGGAACCGACCAAAATCAAGATCGAGGGCATCAACCTCACGTACGCCGGCCTCGTACCGTCGATCCAGAAGTCCTTCCTGTCCAAGGACGTCGACGCCCTGCAGCCGCACATCCGCGCCTTCGTGGACCGCGTGGTGACGTTCGCCGTCTGCCCCGAGTGCGACGGCACCCGGCTCAGCGAGGCCGCCCGCTCCTCGACGATCGAGGGCGTCTCCATCGCCGACGCGTGCGCCATGCAGATCAGTGACCTGGCCCAGTGGGTCGCCGGCCTCGACGAGCCGTCGGTCGCCCCGCTGCTGGGCAAGCTGCGGCACACGCTCGACTCGTTCGTCGGCATCGGGCTCGGCTACCTCAGCCTGGACCGGGCCGCCGGGACGCTGTCCGGCGGCGAGGCCCAGCGCACCAAGATGATCCGCCACCTCGGTTCCTCGCTCACCGACGTCACGTACGTCTTCGACGAGCCCACCATCGGGCTGCACCCGCACGACATCCAGCGGATGAACGAGCTGCTGCTGCAGCTGCGCGACAAGGGCAACACCGTGCTGGTCGTCGAGCACAAGCCGGAGGCCATCGCGATCGCCGACCACGTCGTCGACCTCGGTCCCGGCGCGGGCACCGCCGGCGGCGAGGTGGTGTTCGAGGGCAGTGTGGAGAGCTTGCGCGGCAGCGGCACGCTCACCGGCCGGCACCTGGACGACCGGGCCTCGCTCAAGGACACCGTCCGCGAACCGTCGGGCGCGCTGGAGATCCGCGGCGCCGCGACCCACAACCTGCGCGACGTCGACGTCGACATCCCGCTCGGCGTGCTCGTCGTCGTCACCGGCGTGGCCGGCTCCGGCAAGAGCTCGCTGATCCACGGCTCGGTGGCGGGCCGCGAGGGCGTGGTGGCGGTCGACCAGGCCCCGATCCGCGGGTCGCGGCGCAGCAACCCGGCGACCTACACCGGTCTGCTCGAGCCGATCCGCAAGGCCTTCGCGAAGGCGAACGGCGTGAAGCCGGCCCTGTTCAGCGCCAACTCCGAGGGCGCCTGCCCGGCCTGCAACGGCGCCGGGGTCATCTACACCGACCTGGCCATGATGGCCGGCGTCGCCACCGTCTGCGAGGAGTGCGAGGGCAAGCGGTTCCAGGCCTCGGTGCTCGAGTACACGTTCGGCGGCCGGGACATCAGCGAGGTGCTCGCGATGCCGGTCAGCGACGCCGAGAAGTTCTTCGGCGCCGGCGACGCCCGTACGCCCGCCGCGCACGCGATCCTCGAGCGGCTCGCCGACGTCGGGCTCGGCTACCTCAGCCTCGGCCAGCCGCTCACCACGCTCTCCGGCGGCGAACGGCAGCGGCTCAAGCTCGCCACCCACATGGGCGACAAGGGCGGCGTCTACGTGCTCGACGAGCCCACGACGGGCCTGCACCTCGCCGACGTCGAGCAGCTGCTCGCGCTGCTCGACCGGCTCGTCGACGCGGGCAAGTCGGTCATCGTCATCGAGCATCACCAGGCGGTGATGGCCCACGCCGACTGGATCATCGACCTCGGGCCGGGCGCCGGGCACGACGGGGGCCGGGTCGTCTTCGAGGGCACCCCGGCCGACCTGGTGGCCGGGCGGTCCACGCTCACGGGCGAGCACCTGGCGGCGTACGTGAGCTGACGGCCACCGTCACGCCACCGACCACCGTCTTCTCCAGCAGCAGGAAGGCCCCCGGCCCGGCGGCGAGCAGGGCCGCGGCCTCCGCGACGCTCGGGACGCCGGCGTGCGCCGCCACCACGGCGGACGGGTTCGGCGTCCCGACGCCCGCCAGCTCGCCGGCCGGGTAGGTCACCAGCGCCCAGCCGCGCCCTGCGGCCCAGGGCCCGATGACCGCGGCCCGACGGTCGAGGGTCGCGACGGCACCGACGTGCGCCGGGGTCAGCCGGATCGTCTCCAGGGCGGCGGCGACCGCGCGGTCCAGGTCCTCGGCGCCCACCCGGGAGTGCGCGCCGAGGCCCAGGAACACCGTCACGCGGCGGCGGCCGCCACGACGCGGCGGGCGATGGCCGGGTCGGCGGCCCAGTGCAGGTGCAGGTACGACGCGTGCAGGCGGGGAGCCGCGAAACCCTCGGGATCGGCGCCGCGCCACGCCCAGGCCGCTCCCCCGGCGGGCTCCAGCAGCAGCCCCGAGCGCGGGTGCACGCTCGTGCGATGGAACTCGTGGCCGGTGATCCGCGACCCCGCGGGCAGCAGCGGACTGTCCGACAGCGCCACCGCGTCGCGGTATCCCAGCGTGAGTGACGGGGTCATGGCGGCGTCCGCGTCCAGCACTCCGCACATCGGGGCGCCGTCGAGGGTGCGGCACAGCCAGAGCAGGCCCGCGCACTCGGCGACGATGGGCAGTCCCGCCGCGGCGGCGGACGCCACCGCCTTGCGCAGCTGCTCGTTGGCGGACAGCTCGGCCGCGTACACCTCGGGGAAGCCGCCGCCGACCACGAGCCCGCGGGCGCCCTCCGGCAGGGCCTCGTCGCGCAACGGGTCCACGACCACGACCTCGGCACCGGCCCCGGCGAGCAGCTCGGCCGTCTCGGCGTACGCGAAGGTGAAGGCCGGCCCACCGGCGAGCGCGACCACCGGACGGCCCGCGACCGGCTCCTCGGCCTCCGGCGACCACGGCTCCGCGTGCAGCGCAGGCGCCGAACGGGCCAGCGCGAGCACCGCCTCCAGGTCCACAGAGGACTCCACCAGCGACGCCAGCGCGGCGACCGACGCGAGCGCCTCGGACCGGCGCTCGGCGACCGGCACCAGGCCGAGGTGCCGCGACGGCGCCTCCACGGCGGCGGCCCGGCGCATCGCCCCCAGCACCGGGGTGCCGACCTCCTCGCACGCCTCGCGCAGCAGCGCCTCGTGCCGGTCGGAGCCGACCTGGTTGAGGATCACGCCGCCGATGCGCACCGAGCCGAAGCTGCGGAAGCCGTGCACGAGCGCGGCCACGGACCGGCCCTGCGCGGCGGCGTTGACCACCAGCACGACCGGCGCGTCCAGCAGGGCGGCCACCTGCGCGGTCGAGCCCGTGTCGCCCGCTCCGACCCGGCCGTCGTAGAGCCCCATGACGCCCTCGACCACCGCGAGGTCCGTGCCGGCCGACCCGTGCGCGAACAGCGGCCCGATCCGGTCCTCCCCCACCATCACCGGGTCCAGGTTGCGCCCCGGCCGCCCGGCGGCGAGCGCGTGGTACCCCGGATCGATGTAGTCCGGCCCCACCTTGAAGGGCGCGACCGGCAGACCCCGTTTCGCGTACGCCGCCAGCAGGCCCGTCGCCACGGTGGTCTTGCCGTGGCCGGAGGCCGGCGCCGCGATGACGATCCGGGGGACGCTCACCACTCGATGCCCCGCTGGCCCTTGCGGCCGGCGTCCATCGGATGCTTCACCTTCGTCATCTCGGTGACCAGGTCCGCGGCGGCGAGCAGGTCCGGGTGCGCGTCCCGGCCGGTGATGACCACGTGCTGGGTGCCGGGCCGCCCGCGCAGCGTCTCCACCACGTCCGCGACGTCGACCCAGCCCCACTTCATCGGGTACGTGAACTCGTCCAGCACGTAGAAGGTGTGCGTCTCGGCGGCGAGGTCCCGTTTGATCTGCGCCCAGCCCTCCGCGGCCTCGGCGGCGTGGTCCCGCTCGGTCCCGGCGCGCTGGATCCAGGACCAGCCCTCGCCCATCTTGTGCCAGGCCACGGCCGGGCCGCCGGGGACCTGGCCGAGGGCCTTGAGCGCGGCCTCCTCGCCGACCCGCCACTTCTCGCTCTTCACGAACTGGAACACGCCGATGGACCAGCCGGCGTTCCAGGCGCGCAGCGCCATCCCGAAGGCGGCCGTCGACTTGCCCTTGCCGTGTCCGGTGTGGACGGCGAGCAGCGCCTGGCGGCGGCGCTGCCGGGTGGTGAGCCCGTCGTCGGGCACGCTGGTGACCTGTCCCTGGGGCATCAGGCAGCCCTTCCGATCGATCCGGTCGCCGACAGGGCCTCCAGCGGCAGCACGTCCGCCTCCAGCGCGGCGGCGAGCCGGCGCGCCAGGCCCAGCCGGACCGGTCCGGACTCGCAGTCGACGACGACGGTGGCCACACCGGCCAGGGCGGGCGCGAGCGTCACCGGGTCGGGCCCGCTGGTGGCACGCCCGTCGGTCACCACGATCAGCAGCGGACGCCGGCGCGGGTCCCGCCGCCGCTCGGTGGCGATGGTGCTCGCCGCGGTGCGCAGGCCGGCGGCGAGCGGGGTACGCCCGCCGGTGCGCAACGCGGCCAGCCGCAGCACCCCCACCTCGTGGCTGGAGGTCGGCGGCAGCACCTGCTCGGCCGACGAGCCCCGGAACGTGATCATGCCGATCCGGTCCCGCCGCTGGTACGCGTCCCGCAGCAGCGACAGCACGGCGGTCTTCACGACGGTCATCCGCTTGCGCGCCGCCATCGAACCGGACGCGTCCACGACGAACAGCACCAGGTTGGCCTCGCGGCCGACGTGCACGGCCTCGCGCAGGTCCGAGGGCAGCACGAGCCCGTCCGCGCCCCGGTGGATCGCGGCGCGCAACGTCGCGGGCAGGTGCGGGGCGCCGCGCAGCTTGCCCCGCGGCACGCGCGAGCCGACGACCCGGCCGCGGCGGGCGAAGGCCGGTGAGCGCCGGCCGGCGTGACCCCCCTCGCCGCGAGCGGCGATCCGCAGCGCGCGGGGGCGGTAGGCCGGGCCGGGTGGCGCCGCGCCTTTGTCCGGCGCGTCTTTGCTCGTCGGCGTGTCGGCGGCCCGGGGCGCGTCGTCGGTCGCCGGCGTGTCGGCGGCCTGGGGCGCGTCGTCGGTCGCCGGCGTGTCGGCGGCCTGGGGCGCGTCGTCGTTCCTCGGCGTGTCGCCGGACGCGGGGGCGTCGCCGCTGCCCCCGGGCCCGCCACTGTCCGTCGGGCCGTTGCCCGGACCGTCGTCGCGTGGCCCGCCGCCCGGTGGCGGGGGTGGCGGAGGCGGGTCGTCGTCGGGATCCTCCGCGGCGGCCTGGTCGAGGGCCTCCTCGAGGCGCTGCTCGTCGGTGCCCGGCGGGTCGAGAGGATCCTTGCGGCGGCGGTGCGGCAGCGCGAGGCGGGCGGCGTCGCGGACGTCGTCGGCGGTGACCCGGTCGCGGCCGTGCCACGCGGCGAGCGCCACGGCGCAGCGGGCCACCACGATGTCGGCGCGCATGCCGTCCACCCCGTACGCGAGGCAGACCCGGGCGATCCGGTCGAGTTCGGCGTCGGGCAGCACCACCGAGGGCACGGCCCGGCGCGCGGTGAGGATGCGGGCGGCGAGCGCATCCTCCTCGGCGGCGAACCGGGCCGCGAACGCCTCGGAGCCGGCCTCGTACGCCAGCCGCCGCCGCACCACCTCGGCCCGCTGCCCGGCGTCGCGGGGTGCCGCGACGGTGACGACCAGCCCGAACCGGTCGACGAGCTGCGGGCGCGGCTCCCCCTCCTCCGGGTTCATGGTGCCGACCAGCAGGAACCGGGCGGCGTGCTTGACCGACACGCCGTCGCGCTCGACGTGCGCGCGGCCCATCGCGGCGGCGTCCAGCAGCAGGTCGACGAGGTGGTCGGGGAGCAGGTTGACCTCGTCGACGTAGAGCGCGCCCCGGTGCGCGGCGGCGAGCAGGCCGGGCTCGTACGCCTTCACCCCGTCGCTCAGCGCGCGCTGGATGTCGAGGGTGCCGACCACGCGGTCCTCGGTGGCGCCGACCGGCAGCTCGACGAGGGTGGCCGGGCGGTGCCCGTGCGGGGCGCCGGCCTCGTGCGGCCCGTCGGGGCACTGCGGGTCGGGGGCGGCCGGGTCGCAGGCGAAGCGGCAGCCCCGCACCACGTCGACCTCGGGCAGCAGGGTGGCGAGCGCGCGCACGACGGTGCTCTTGGCGGTGCCCTTCTCGCCGCGGACGAGCACGCCGCCGACGGCGGGTGAGACCGCGGTCAGCAGCAGGGCGAGGCGCAGGTCGTCGAGGCCGACGACGGCGGAGAACGGGTACGGCGTCACGGCCACGGTCCTTTCCGCGGGTGTCCACGCCCGCGTGTGGGAGGAACGAGCGGCCGGAGTCTCCTGGCTCCCGGGCACCGGCGGCGCCCGGTCACAGTGGCGGGACCGTCCCGGATTCGCACCGGGTTCCTCCGCTACCGCTCGCCGGTCACTCTGTCGCACCGCCTCCCGCGCCGTCAACGCGGGGGCCGCGTGGCCGTTCTCACCCGCCCTCGGCTCGTACCCCGGCGGCCTTGTTCCCGCCGACGGCCTTCTCCGTGCCGGGCAGCGGCGACGGGGCGATCCGGTCCAGCTCGGTGAGCACGTCGGTGACCGCGAGCGCCGACTTCTCCACCAGCGGGCGCATCCGCTTGTACAGGGCGGCGCTCTCCGGGTCGGGCCGGGTGTGGGCGGTGATGGCGACCAGCGCGGCGGCCTCGTCCAGGTCGGGCAGGTGGCCGATCGCGTGCAGGCCGAGCAGGCAGGCGCCGAGCGCGGTGCCCTCGGGCGTGTCCGCGATCGCGACGGGCAGGTCCAGCGCCGCCGCGAGCACGCCGACCCAGAGGTCCGAGGCGACCGCGCCGCCGGTGGCGCGTACCTCGGTCATCGGCACGCCCTCGGCCTCGAAGGTGTCACGGACCAGGGCGAGCTGCTGGCACACCCCCTCCACGGCCGCCCGGACCAGATGGGCACGCCCGTGCTCGCGGCGCAGGCCCAGGTACGCCCCGCGCATGCCGCCACGCCACCAGGGCGCCCGCTCCCCCAGCAGGTACGGCAGGCAGAGCAGCCCGTCGCTGCCGGCGCGTACGCCCGCCGCCTCGGTGAGCAGCGCGGCGTCGCGGACGTCGGCGTCCTCCCCCTCCGCGGCGGGACGGTCGAAGCCCTCGGCCATCGTCTGACCGGCCCAGCGCACCACCGAGCCGGCGTTGTTGATGGCGCCGCCCAGCACCCAGCGGTCCTCGGTGAGCGCGTAGCAGAACAGCCGGCCCGCCTTGTCCGCGGTGGGCCCGCCGACGAGGGTCCGCAGCGCCCCGCTGGTGCCGAGCGACACCGCGGCGACGCCGGCCGGGGTGGCGCCGACGCCGAGGTTGGCCAGCGGCCCGTCGGCGGCGCCGATGATCAGCGGCGTGTCCGGCGGCAGCCCGGCGGCGCCGGCGACGTCGGCGTGCAGCTTCAGCGTGGTGGTGGTCGGCACGACCTCGGCCAGCCGGTCGGCGGTGATCCCGGCGATGTCGAGCGCCTCGGGGTCCCAGCGGCGCTCGTGGATGTCGTACAGCCCGGTGCCGGAGGCGATCGAGAGGTCCACGACGAACCCCTCCCGCGCGAGGCCGCCGAGCACGAGCTCCTTCACGCCGCCCCACCGCGGGGTGTCGCGCAGGACGTCCGGGTCGGTGGCGCGCCACCAGGCGAGCTTGGCCAGCGGCGCCATGGGGTGCACCGGGGTGCCGGTGCGCGCCTGCAGCGGCTTGGCACGGCCGGCCTCGGCGAGGGCGTCGCTCTGCGCGGACGAGCGGTTGTCGGCCCAGGTGATCAGCGGGCCCCGCGGGGAGCCGTCGGGGTTCATCGGCGCCAGCCCGTGCAGGAACGCGCTGAGGCTGACGGCGAGGACCCGGTCGCCGCGTTCGCGGCACTGCCGGGCCACGGTCACGAGCGCCTCGACGGCGGCGTCGCGCAGCTGGGTGGAGTCGAGCTCGGCCCGGCCGGGGCCCGGCACGGAGAGCGGGTAGTGCACGCTGGTCACCGCCCGCACCTCGCCGTCCATCCCGGCCGCGATGCCCTTGGTGGCGGTGGTTCCGGTGTCGATCCCGATGACGACGTCCATGCATCCTCCCCGATCGTCCCGGCCGGCGACGCGTACGGAACATGCCCGATGCGCCGCCGCCTCATGCCGGTCTTCAGACGCTCTTCTCGTATGCGACGCGCAGATCCTCCCACCCGTGCGCCATGGCGTCCCGCCCGCGGATGACGCCGACCGGATCGCCGTCCAGCAGCCGGGCCAGGACTGCGACGCACAGGTGCCAGCCGGCCGCGTACATCGGGGCCGCGTCCCGGTCGGCGATCGTGTGCCGCAAGGTGAGGCGGGTGCCGCCCGGCGTCTGCTCGAGGTCCCACCGGAGCAGGTCGCCGCCCCAGGTGTATTCCAGCACGGCCGGCGGTTCGGCCCGCCGTACGGTCGCCGGGGTGTCCGTCCGATCCGGACCGTCGACCATGGTGAGGGTGACGTCGCCAGTCTGCGACAGGTCCCGCCCGGCGGCGAAGGGCGCCCACCGGTCGAGGCGGTGCGGGTCGGTCAGCGCCGACCAGACCTTCTCGCGGGGATGCGGCAGCTCACGGATGAACACGAGCGTCCAGCGGTCGCCGGCGGCCACCACGGTGGCGCCGCCGGCCGGGCCGGGATCGAACGGGGTCATGACTCCTCCAGGTGGCGTTCGAGCGCGTCGAGGTGCCGGTTCCACATCCGCCGGTACGGCGCCAGCCACGCGTCCAGCGCGCGGAACGGGCCGGGCTCGAGGCGGTAGATGCGGTGCTGTGCCGCCGTACGGCTGGACACGAACCCCGCCTCGCGCAGCACCTTGAGGTGCTTGGAGACGGCGGGCTGGCTCAGGTCCAGGGTGGCGACGAGGTCCCCGACGCTGCGTTCGGCGAGCCGCAGCTCGTCGAGGATGCGGCGGCGGGTCGGCTCGGCCAGTACGGCGATGGCGTCCACGGGCACGAGCCGACTATTCCACTCCAGTTATATAACCGTCAAGGCATGTACGGGATGCGAGGATGGCAGGGTGCGGGTACTGATCGTGACCTCCGGCTCGACCGGCGACGTGACCCCGTACACGGGTCTCGGGCAACGGCTGCAGGCCGCCGGTCACGAGGTCACCCTGGCCACCCACGAGCCGTTCCGCGACTCGGTGACGCTGCCGTTCGTGCCGATCCCCGGTGACCTGCGCGAGATCCTGCCCCAGGCGCACGGCCAGGACGGCACGGGCCGCGGCACCGGCCCGCGGGCGCTGCTCCGGCTGATGCGCATCGCCCGGCCCCTGGTCGCCGAGATGGGCGACGGCATCGCCGCCGCGGTGGCGCAGACCCGCGCGGAGGTGGTGCTGCTGTCCACGGTGGTGGCCCCGCTGGGCTACCAGGTCGCGGAGGCCGCGGGCATTCCCTGGGCGGGCGTGTTCCTCCAGCCGGTGTACCCGACCGGCGACTTCGGCCCGGTCCTGGTCGGCGGCCGGTCGGCGGGACGCCTGGGCAACCGGCTGATGGGCCGGGTCACGGAGGTCTCCGCGCATCCCCTCTACCGGCGTCCGGTGCGGCACCTGCGCGACTCGCTCGGCCTGCCCCGCAAGGGAATGGGACGGTTGCAACGCGAGCAGCAGCACCGCTGGCCGACGTTCCACGGCTTCAGCCCGTCGGTGGTGCCCCGGCCGTCCGACTGGCCGCCGTCGCAGGAGGTGGTCGGCTACTGGTGGCCCGCCGCGGCGCCCGGCTGGAGCCCGCCGGCCGAGGTGGACGCGTTCCTCGCCGCCGGACCGCCGCCGGTCTTCGTCGGCTTCGGCAGCATGGCGCCCGGGCACGGCGCCCGCCTGGCGGCACCGGTGCTCGCGGCCGTCCGCGCGGCCGGGGTCCGGGTGATCGTGCAGGCGGGCTGGTCCGGTCTGCACGCCGGGGACGACCCGGATGTGCTCAACGTCGGCCCGATGCCGCACGAGTGGCTCTTCCCCCGGGTGGCGACCGTCGTGCACCACGCGGGCGCGGGGACGACCGCGGCGGCGCTGCGCGCGGGTGTGCCGGCCGTACCGGTGCCGGTGCTGGCGGATCAGCCGTTCTGGGCGCGCCGCCTGCACGCGCTCGGGGTGGCGACGGCACCCATCCCGCTGTCACAGCTGACGGCGGAGCGTCTCGCGGCGGCCCTGCGCGCGGCACCCGACCTGCGCGGACCCGCCGGCGAGATGGCCGCCCGGCTGGCGGCCGAGGACGGTGCCGCGCGGATCCTCGCCTGGCTGGATGGCCTCTGAGACGGCCTGTGACACGCGCACGGCCGCCCCGGAGAACCGGGACGGCCGTGCGGGAGAGCGGGGACCTCAGCGCTCGGTGATGGGCACGAACTGCCGCTCGGCCTGACCGGTGTACAGCTGCCGCGGCCGGCCGATCTTCGTGGTCGGGTCGGCCATCATCTCGCCCCACTGCGCGACCCAGCCGGGCAGCCGGCCCAGCGCGAACAGCACCGTGAACATCTTCGTCGGGAAGCCCATGGCCTTGTAGATCAGGCCGGTGTAGAAGTCCACGTTGGGGTAGAGCTTGCGGGAGACGAAGTAGTCGTCCGCGAGCGCGATCTCCTCGAGCTGGAACGCGAGCTCCAGCAGCGGGTCCGGGCGCTCCATCGTGGCCACGACCTCCTGGGCCGCCTTCTTCACGATGGCGGCGCGGGGGTCGTAGTTCTTGTAGACCCGGTGGCCGAAGCCCATCAGCTTGACGCCCTTCTCCTTCGCCTTGACGCGGCGGACGAAGGACTGCACGTCGCCACCGTCGGCGCGGATGCCCTCGAGCATCTCGAGCACCGCCGAGTTGGCGCCGCCGTGCAGCGGGCCGGAGAGCGCGTTGATGCCCGCGGCCACCGAGGCGAACAGGTTGGCCTGGGCCGAGCCGACGAGGCGCACCGTCGAGGTGGAGCAGTTCTGCTCGTGGTCGGCGTGCAGCACGAACAGCATGTCGAGGATCTTGGCGACCTTCGGGTCCACCTCGTAGTTCACGGTGGGCAGCCCGAACGTCATGCGCAGGAAGTTCTCGACGTAGTCGAGCGAGTTGTCCGGGTACGGCAGCGGGTGGCCGATGGACTTCTTGTACGCGTACGCGGCGATGGTCGGAAGCTTCGCCATCAGCCGGATGCCGGAGATCTCGACCTGCTCGGGGTCGGTGGGGTCCAGCGCGTCCTGGTAGAACGTCGACAGCGCGGTGACGGCCGACGACAGCACGGCCATCGGGTGCGCGTCGCGCGGGAAGCCGGAGAAGAACGTGCGCATCTCCTCCTGCAGCAGCGTGTGCACGCGGATCTTGTCCGCGAACTCGGCCAGCTGCGCCGGGGTCGGCAGCGCGTCGTGGATCAGCAGGTACGACACCTCGAGGAACGACGCCTTGCCCGCCAGCTGCTCGATCGGGAAGCCCCGATACCGCAGGATGCCGGCGTCACCGTCGATGTAGGTGATCGCCGACGCGCACGAGGCTGTGTTCACGAACCCCTGGTCGAGCGTGACGTAGCCGGTCTCCTTGAGGAGGGCGCTGATCTCGACACCGCCCGGGCCCTCGACGGCCTCCCGTACCGGCAGGGACAACTGGCCACCGGGGTGGTCGAGCTTGACATCCGTCATGTATTTCCCTCACTTCACCGGCAGATGTCGCCAATAACCTGCCGTTCACCGTAAACCCTCAAGCTGAACGGGTCATCAGGCGGTCGACCGCTGAGGGATTGATCACCGACCGCCGCCCCCGGGAACACCATAGATAATGGTCTGTGGGCCGCGTCGTCGCGGTGCGGCATCGGTCAGCGGCACCGGTCAGCGGCGTCGGTCGGCGCGGAGGTGGTCAACCGATGCCCCATCCCACAATGATCCCCCCGATGACGGCAGCGCGCGACATCACGCCGAGATGATCGTGCAGCGGGCTGCCGCGGCCGCGGCCGCGGCATGCCGGGCGCCCGGCGATGTTCGTCCGCGGATTCCCTGCCGAGCAGGGCCGGGACAACGGTACGGTGCCCAAAGGCGGACGCGCTGACGAGCTGACCGGAGCCAGGGGGCGATGCGGAGTGCGATCCACTGCTCCGCTGTCCCGTGCGCACCCGTGGTGGCGGATGTTCGCTGTGGGCGGCGTGGCCGCGACGGTGCTCTACGCGTTCGACCTGTCCCCCGTCACCAACGCCGTGGGCTTCGCTGCCATCGCCCTGACCACCGTGTACGCCGTCTTCACGGCACCACGCCGGTTCGGTGCGGGCCCGCGCGCCGCCTGGCTCGCCATGGGCGCGGCCGCGGTGTGCTTCCTGGTGGGGGTGCTGCTGCGGCCGTACGTGACCGGTGAGCCGCTGCTCGCCGACGCCGCGACGGTCCCCGGGTACGCGCTGCTGGCCGTGTACTTCGCGCTGCTGCTGCGCTCGCGGGGCAGCACCGAGCGGCACGCCCTGCTCGACGGGCTCATCGTCTGCCTCGCCGGCGGGCTGGCCAGCGCCCTGCTGCTCGCCGCACCCACGGCCGCGATCGCCGACCGTCCCGCGATCCAGTCGGTGCTCGCCGCGCTGTACCCGCTCTTCGACGTGGTGCTGCTCGCCGCGTGCATCAACCTGACCTTCACCGCCCGCGTGTGGCCGCCGTCGCTGAAGTTCCTGATCGCCGGCATCGCGATGATCGTGATCGGCGACATGGCGTACGCGATCATCGGCGTGTCCGGCCAGACGTACGCGTCCCCGCTGCTCGACGTGCCGTTCCTGCTGGCGTACACGATGCTCGGGGTGACCGCCCTGCACCCGTCGGTCGTGCAGCTCGGGCGCGCGGACCGGCATCCCGTGCAGGCCTGGTCCTGGCGCCGCATGCTGCTGCTGGCGCCCGCCGTGGCAACGCCGTTCGTGCTGCTCGTGACGGTCGGCGGCTCCTCACCGGCGTTCCGGCTGCTGATCGGCACGTGCGGCCTGGCGATCGTGACGCTGCTGTTCCTGCGCGCGGTCTCCGCCGTGCAGGCGCACGTGGCGGCCCAGCTGCACTCGGAGTACCAGGCGATGCACGATCCGCTGACCGGCCTGCCGAACCGGCGCCGGATCACCGCGGAGGTGGAACGGCTCGCCGCCGAGACGCCCGCCGACGGACCGGACCGGGTCTGGGTCGGGTTCCTCGACCTCGACGGGTTCAAGTGGGTCAACGACTCGTGGGGGCACGACGCCGGCGACCAGCTCGTCATCGGGGTGGCCCGCCGGCTGCGCGCCGCGATACCGCCCGGTGTCATGCTCGCCCGCGTCGGCGGTGACGAGTTCGTGGCGGCCACGGCCTGCGACGAGGCCGCGGCGCTGCGCCTGGTCGACGCCGTCCAGGCCTGCTTCGCCAACGCCGTGCCCGTACGCGACACCGAGGTCGTCATCAGCGCCTCGATCGGGCTGGCGCACGCGCCCGGCGGAGGTGACCCCGCGAAGGCCGCCGAGGCGTTGCTGCGCGACGCCGACACGGCCATGTACCGGTCCAAGGCCGAGGGGCCGGGCCGCGCGACGGTCTTCGACGCCTCCATGCACGACCGGGTCCGCGAGCGGATCGAGCTGGAGGGCGCCCTGCGCACGGCGCTGGCCGGGGAGCAGCTCACCGTCGTCTACCAGCCGATCGTGCGGCTGGACACCGGCCGGCCGTGCGCCGCCGAGGCCCTTGTCCGCTGGCAGCACCCCGAGCGGGGCCCGATCCCGCCCATGACGTTCATCCCGGTCGCCGAGGACGCCGGGCTGATCGACGTGCTCGGCACGTTCGTCCGCAACCAGGCGCTGCGCCAGCTCGGCCGGTGGCGCGCCGACGGCACGGTCGACGGCGACTTCTACCTGTCCATCAACGTCTCGCCCCGGCAGCTCGAGGATGCGGCGTTCGCCCAGATCGTCGCCGCGGAGCTGGTCCACCACGGCGTACCGGCCTCCGCGGTGGCGCTGGAGATGACCGAGTCGGTGATGGCCGACGGTGGCGGCGTGGCGGCCCGGGTGCTGTTCGAGCTGCGCGAGCTTGGCGTACGGCTGCTCGTCGACGACTTCGGCACCGGCTTCTCCGCGCTGGGCTACCTGCGGCAGTTCCCGGTCACCGGGGTGAAGATCGACCGGTCGTTCGTCAGCGGGCTGGGTGAGAGCTCCGAGGACGAGGAGATCGTCCGGGCGGTGGTGGCGATGGCGCGGGCGCTGGGCCTGAGCATTGTCGCCGAGGGCGTGGAGACCCGTACGCAGCGCGACGCGCTCGCCGCCGTGGGCGTCACGCAGGCGCAGGGCTGGCTCTGGGGACCCGGGGTGGCGGCCGGCGACTTCGCCCTGCACTGGGCCGCGGACCGGCACGTACCCGGGCCCGCGCCGGTGGTCGTCCGGCACCCCTGACCACGCCTCAGGTTTACCAGGACGTGACAAAGGTCTCGTCGCCCCCTGGCGTACCGCGGTGGGTCTCCGGCATTATTCGCTCGCCGGGGTCCTCGCATCGGATCCCGTGCTGCCGATCACATGGGGACAAGGGAGGCGACACATGGCGACTTTGATCGGTTCCAACGGCTCGGTGATCTGGCTCGTGGCCGTCCTGCTCGTCCTGGCCTCCGGCCTCGCCGCCGCCCTGCTCGCCGCCACCCGCGCGGACGCCGCCCCGATGCGGGCCCAGCGCCGCTCCCCGGACCGGCCCGCCCGATTCGCCCCGGAGCGCTGACCGGCACCACGCCGCCGGATGCGGCAGGCTAGGCGGATGCGCTTCGCTACCTGGAACGTGAACTCGGTCAAGGCCCGCCTGCCCCGCCTCCTCGAATGGCTGGAGCAGACCCGGCCGGACGTGCTCTGCCTGCAGGAGACCAAGGTCAGCGCCGACGCCTTCCCGGCCGCCGAGGTCGCCGGCCTGGGCTACGAGACCGCCGCGTACGGCCAGGGCCGCTGGAATGGCGTCGCGCTGCTGTCCCGCATCGGCCTCGACGACGTCCGGCGCGGCTTCGACGGCGAACCGGGGTACCCCGACCCCGAGGCGCGCGCCGTCAGCGCCACCTGCGGCGGCATCCGGTTCACCTCGATCTACGTGCCCAACGGGCGCACTCCCGAGGACCCGCACTACGTGTACAAGCTGTCCTGGCTCGCCGCGCTGCGCTCGGCGCTGGCGGAGCAGAAGGGGCCAGCCGTGCTCGCGGGCGACTTCAACGTCGCGCCCACCGACGACGACGTCTGGGATCGCCGGGTCTTCGACGGCTCGACCCACGTCACCCCGCCGGAGCGTGACGCCCTCGCCGCGCTGCGCGACCTGGGCCTCACGGATGTCGTGCCCCGTCCGCTCAAGGGCGACCACCCGTTCACCTACTGGGACTACCGTGCCGGGATGTTCCACCAGAACAAGGGCATGCGGATCGATCTCGTGTACGCGACCGCCGACGTGGCCGCGGCCGTCCGCGACGCGGTCGTGGACCGGGAGGCCCGCAAGGGCAAGGGACCCTCCGATCACGCGCCGATCGTGGTGGACACCGATCCGGCGTCCACCTTCTGAGCCGAGCCGCCCGGCCGGCCTGCGCGTAGGCTGGGTCGGATCACCCGCCTACCGGCGGTGACATCCGGAGGTGGAGAGGAGGACCGCGGTGACGGCACAGCTCCCGATTCGGCATGGGACCGTACGGGCCGGCACGACGATCCCGGCTCCTGCCCCCGGCCTGCTGCGCGCCGCCCTGGACGCCTCCAGCGAGGCCATCATCGTCTGCGCCGCCGGCACGGACACGATCGTGCTGGTCAACGCGGCGGCCGCCGACCTGGTTCCCGGGCTGCGTCCCGGCGCCCGCGCCGCCGACAGCTCGCTGGCGGCCCTGGCCCGGGCCACCGAGGATGACGCCACGGCGTTCACCGGGGAGCACGAGGGCCGCACGCTGCAGGGGACGCGCCGGCCGCTCGGCGACGACCACTACGGGTGGTACCTGCGCGACACCACCGAGGAGCAGCGCCGGGCCCGGGCCTTCGACACCGAGCGCGCCCGTACGGCGTTCCTCGCCGAGGCGGGGCGGCGGCTCTCCGCGTCGCTGCATCAGCGGCGCTGCCTGCGGACGACCATCGAGCTGGCCGCGTCCCACCTGGCCGACGCCGCGATCGTGGTGTTGCCGGCGAACCGCCGGCAGAGCGAGTGGATGCGGCTGGTCGGCGGCGGCACGGTCGAGGAGGGCACGCTGCGCGAGACCCTGCTCGGTGAGGTCCCGGGGCTGGAGGAGGCGCTCGCCGGGTTCCCGCCCATCCCGAGCCGCTGGCTCGACGCCAACCAGGTGCCCGCGTGGCTGCTGCCCGAGGGCTTCGGCGAGGTCGGCGCGCTGCTCGTCACCCCGTTGCCCGGCAACGCGGAGCCCGCCGGCGCGCTGATCCTGGCCCGCCGCGGCCACGGCACCGTCTTCTCCGCCGAGGACGAGATGCTGGCCCGCATCTTCGCGGCCCGCGCCGGTGCCGCGATCTCCGCCGCCGCGCTCTACCGCGAGCAGGTCGACACGACCGCGATCCTGCAGGCCGACCTGCTCCCCCCGGACCTGCCGCGCCCCGACGGCATCGAGCTCGTCGGCTCCTACCAGGCGGCCCGCGACGCCCTGCGCATCGGCGGCGACTTCTACGACGTCTTCGAACCCACCGAGCGCAACCCGCACACCGTCGTCGTGCTCGGCGACGTCTGCGGCAAGGGTCCCGAGGCCGCGGTGCTCACCGGGAAGATCCGCCAGACGCTGCGCGCGCTGTGCCTGGTCGAGGACGACCCGGCGGTGATGCTGCAGGTGCTGAACCGCGCCCTGCTCGGTGCCGGCCGCCAGCACCGGTTCGTCACGCTCGTGCTGGGCGCGATCAGCCGCGCCGAGCACGGCCGGGTCCGCATCGACCTGGCCACCGGCGGGCATCCCGTACCGCTCGTGCTGCGCGCCGACGGGACCGTGGAGCAGGCGCCGGTCAAGGGCACGCTGGTCGGGGTGGTGCCGGACATCACCGTACGACCCGCCACGATCGAGCTCGCGCCCGGCGAGATCTGCCTGCTGTACAGCGACGGGCTCACCGAGGCGCGCGGCGGCGGCAGCGGCCACGAGCAGTACGGCGAGTCCCGCCTGCACGACGCTCTCGCCAGCTGCCACGGCATGCCCGCCGACGCGGCCGTGGAACGGATCCGCCAGCTCGTCTCCGACTGGGTGCACGGCGGCGTCCGCGACGACATCGCCATGCTCGCGGTCCGGGCGCCGGCCCGCACCAAGCTCAGCCTGATGGACACCGGCGTGCCGGCCGGGTCCCCGTTCGCCATCGACGCCCGGCGCGGCGACAGGAGGTCCCGCACCCGCTGATGACCGTTTTCACCTCGGACCCGCCCCGTTCGTTCGGCGACCCCGGCCTCGGCGACCATTTCCTGAGCCTGGTCGGCGACGGCGACGAGTACGGCGCCGTCGGCCTGGTCACCGGGCTGCTCGACGACGGGGTGCCGGCGCAGCGCATCATGCTGGACCTCATCGCGCCGACGCAGAGCCGCGTCGGCGAGCTGTGGGCGGCCAACGAGTGGTCGGTCGCCCGCGAGCACGCCGCGACGGCGATCAGCGAACGGGTGCTGGCGGCCGTGTCGGCCCGCACGAATGTCCGGCCCACCCGCGGGCGCATCACGGTGGCCTGCGTCGACGGGGAATGGCACGCGCTGCCGGTACGGATCCTCGGCGAGATGCTGCGCCTCGACGGCTGGCGGGTCGACTTCCTCGGCGCCAACGTGCCGGGCCCGCACCTGGTCACCCACCTGCACCAGACCGGCCCGGACGCGGTCGCCCTCAGCTGCATGATCGCGACCCGGCTCCCCCGGGCCCACATGGCCATCACCGCGTGCCGCTCGGTGGGCGTGCCGGTCATCGCCGGCGGCCGCGGCTTCGGCCCGGACGGGCGGTGGGCGCAGAAGCTCGGCGCCGACGCCTGGGCCGCCGGGGCGGAGGAGGCGGTGGCGCGGCTCGCCCACCGGTGGCCCCCGGTCGTCGGGGACCCGTACGAGACGGCTTTCGTGGGCGACGACGAATACACGTACGTGGCGCGCAGCCGCGGCGACCTTGTCCGCACGGCCCTCGACAGGCTCGCCGCCACGTACCCGCCGATGGCCGCGTACGACCAGCGCCAGCACGACGCGACGGTGGAGGACCTCGGCCACATCGTCGACTTCCTCGCGGCGTCGCTGTACGTGGGCGACGAAACGATCTTCACCGGCTTCGTGGAGTGGACCGCCGCGGTGCTCGGGGCGCGCGGGGTGCCGCCGGTGGCGTTGCAGGTCGGCCTGCGGCTGGTGAAGGACCAGCTACGCGACTACCCGACGGCCTGCGCGACGCTCGAGGCCGGCCTGCGCCTGACCGCCCGGTAAATCGCTCGCGCGGCCGCGCTGCCGGCGATTACCGTGGCGGCATGATCTCCTGATCCGCTACCCCGTTCGCCTCCCCGGGCTCCCGGCCACGTCCGTGCCGGCCCGGGTGGAGGCATCTGCCGCATCCTCCGGCACCGGGTAGTTCCGGCGGCACAGCCTGCCGACGGTCGCCGCGACCGGCACCCGGGCCCGTCCCTTCCCTCTTTCAGGAGGCACCTTTGCCTGCTCAGCCCTTCTCCGTCCACGTCGACGCCGACGACCTCGCCCGCCGCGACCTGGCGGCCGCCGTGCCGCTGCCGTCCGTGACCGCCGGCGGCGACGACCGCAAGCCCGCCGCCGATCACCACGGCGCCCGCGACAGCCGCCAGGCCGCCCGGGAACGCTCCGGGCGCGCCCGGTCCGGCCGGGCCGCGGGTGCGGCCGGGGGTCGCTCGTACGCGTTCCGCCGCAGCTGACCGGGCCCGCCCGCCGCACCGAGCGGATCGGGCGTCCGACCGGCATGCCGATGGCCGGGACCCTCTTGAGGGTCCCGGCCATCATCGTGTGCGGCCGCGTGCGGCGGACCGGCGTGTCAGCCCGGCGGCGCGATCACGCCCGCGCGCCCCGGCCGGGCCGGTGGGGCCGGCACGCCTCAGCCTGGCCGGTGCTGCCGGCGAGCCTCGGCTTGGCCGGCGGTGCCGGTCAGCCCACCCGGGCCCAGACGTCGTCGAGCAGGCCGTGGAACATGTCGCTGCGGGTGTGGAAGTTGGGGCCACCGATGCGCAACGGCAGGTTGTTGGAGATCGACAGGGTGGCCGGGATGGTGACCTTGCCGCGGGCCGTACCGTCGATGTAGACCGTCAGGGTCGAGCGCGACCGCTGGCACATCACGGTGTGCCACTTGTTGTCGGCGATGCCGATGGTCGAGCGGACGATCCGCGGTTCCGCCCGCTCCGAGCCGGTGCCGACCACGACGCACTGGGCCTTGCCCTGGTTGGCGCCGATCTGCATCTTCCACTGGCTGTCGGTGTCCGCCACGCCCTTCTGCATGACGTTGGACGAGTCGGTGACCTGCGCCTTGGTGAGGCGTACGGTCGCGCCCCAGCGGAAGAGGCGGGTGCCCGGGTCGAGGTCCGCGTCGTCGGTGCCCTCCAGCAGGACGCGGGGGCAGGCGGAGGCCGAGGCGGCGCACGGCGCGGGGAACGCGGCGTACTTGTCGGAGGTGGTGCCGTTGAAGTGGATGCTGCCGCCGTCCGCCCGGCGGACGGTGAGGGCGGAGCCACGGCCCGAGCGGTCGGCGATCCTGCCGCCGCCGACGGTGCCCGTGTCGAACGTGTAGCGCGCGACCGTGACGGGCGCGGAGGAGACCGGGGCCGCCGGTGCTGCGGGGGCCGCGAGCGCGGGCGCGGGGAGCGCCGCGGCGGCCAGGGCGGGCAGGGACAGGGCCAGTGCGGTGATTCTCGAGTGGTGGTGCATGCCCAAAACGTACTTTCGGGGCCTAACTACTCGAAAGTTCGTGGCCTCCGCGTTTCGGGCAGGGAATCAGAGCAGTCCGGCCGACTCCGCAATCATGCAGACGGCCACAAGTCGCATCAGGTGCCACTCGGCGGCGAGCCAGGCGGAACCCGACACGTACGCGAACCCCGGCTGCGGCACCGGCCGGCCCATCCGCTCGGCGGCGGCGGCGATCGACTTGGCGTACGCGGCGAGCCCGTCCGCGTCGATCTGCCGGCCGGCCTGGTGCAAGGCGTCGCGGACGGCGGCGGCGTGCTGGTCGACCTGGGCGAGCAGGCCGGCGTCCGCCAGCGCCGCGGCGAGGCCGTCGACGCCGACCCGCGCCATCATCTCGTCCAGCAGCGCGCGGGCCGGGTCGACGGCGGGAGCGGCGGAAATCGGGGCGAAGGCGAGGAATTCGTTCGTCATGGGAAGGACGCTAGGGCCTCCGGGGGCCCCATGGCAGCCGGGTAACCGAACGGCACCCGACCGCTCCCCGCAGCGCACCTCCCCGGGCGCGGAAACGTCAGGCGGGCAGCTGGTCCATCGCCTTGAAGATGCGTTTGTCCGACACCGGGTACGCCGTCCCGAGCGACTGCGCGAAGAAGTTGATCCGCAGCTCCTCGAGCATCCAGCGGATCTCCCTCAGCCCCTCCTCGGCCGGCCCGCCCTTCGGCAGCTCGGCCCGCAGCTCGCGGTACTCCGCCTCGATCTCGTGCAGCTGGGCCATCAACTGACGGTCGCGCGCCAGGGTGCCGCCGAGGCGGTCGAGGCGGTGAACGATGCCCTTGAGGTAGCGCGGCAGGTGGTGCAGCTGCTTCCAGCCGGTGTCGGTGACGAACCCCGGGTAGACGAGGCTCTTGAGCTGCGCCCGGACGTCCGCGAGCGCCGGCACGAGCGCCGGGTCGCGGGTGGTGCCGAGACGCTGGCCGATCTCGTACGCGGTCGCCAGCACCGCCTGCACCTGCTTCACCACGGTGGCCGTGGCGTCCACCAGCTCGGCGCGTACCTCCTCGCGCAGGGCCGTGAAGGCCTCCGACGACCAGGCCGGGCCGCCGGCGTCCTGCACGAGCCGGTCCACGGCCGCGCCCGCGCAGTCGTCGAGCAGCTCCGCGATCGAGCGGTACGGGTTGCCCCGCGACAGCTCCAGCTTCGCCCGGTTGTCCAGCCGCCCCTGCAGGTAGCGGGCTGCCGGGGGCAGCGTGAGCAGCAGGAGGCGGCGGGTGCCGGCGCGCATCGCCTCGCGCTGCTCCGCCTCGGTCTCGAAGACCCGCACCGCCACGCTGTCGCCCTCGTCGGCGAGCGCCGGGTACACCGTGACCTCGTAGCCGCCGCGGATCTGCTTGACGGTGCGGGGCAGCGTACCGAAGTCGTTGGTCCGGATGCCGCGCCGCTCGATGTCGCCGGCGGCGGCCGAGATGGTCTCCTGGACCTTGGGCGCGAGGCTGGTGCGCAGCACGTCGAGGTCGCGGCCCTCGCCCACCACCGTGCCGTCCTCGCCGACCACGCGGAAGTTCATCCGCAGGTGCTCCGGCACCTGGCCGGGGCGCCACGCGTCGCGCGGCACGACCACACCGGTGAGGCGGCGCAGCTCGTCGCCGACCGCGTCGCTGAGCGCGCCGCGGCGGGCCGGGATGCGCGCCAGCACGGCGTCGGCCCAGTCCGGTACGGGCACGAAGCTGGTCCGCAGCTGCTTCGGCAGTGCCCGGATCAGCGCGACGATGATCTCCTTGCGCAGGCCCGGCACGTTCCAGCCGAAGTCGTCGGCGTCGAGTTTGTTGAGCAGCGGGAGCGGCACCTGCACGGTCACGCCGTCCGCCGCCCTGCCCGGCTCGAACTGGTAGCTCAGCGGCAGCCGTACGCCCCCGGCGAGCCAGGCGTCCGGGTACGCGGCCGGGTCTACCGCGTCGCGCCCGGAGTTGACGAGCTGCTCGCGGGTGAAGGTGAGCAGCTGCGGATCCTCGCGCCGCGCCTTCTTCCACCAGGCGTCGAAGTGCCGGGCGGAAACCACGTCAGCGGGGATGCGGGCGTCGTAAAGCGCGAACACGGTCTCGTCGTCGACCATGATGTCGCGCCGGCGGGCCCTGTTCTCGATCTCCTCGATGCGGGCCAGCAGCTTGGCGTTGTCGGCGAGGAACGCGTGGTGGGTGTCCCAGTCGCCCTCGACCAGCGCGTGCCGGATGAACAGCTCGCGCGACAGCGCCGGGTCGATGCGCCCGTAGCCGACCTTGCGGCGGGGCACGATCGGCAGGCCGTACAGGGTGACCTTCTCGTACGCCATGACGGCGCCCTGCTTCTTCTCCCAGTGCGGCTCGCTGTAGCTGCGCTTCACCAGGTGCGGCGCGAGCTTCTCGGCCCACTCCGGCTCGATGCGGGCGTTGACCCGGCCCCAGAGCCGGGAGGTCTCCACCAGCTCGGCGGCCATCACCCAGCGGGGCTGCTTCTTGAACAGCGCCGAGCCCGGGAAGATGGCGAACTTCGCGCCGCGGGCGCCGAGGTACTCCCGCTTGTCGGTGTCCTTGAGGCCGATGTGGCTGAGCAGGCCGGAGAGCAGCGCGGTGTGGAACTGCTGGGCGTCGGGGACCCGCTCGTCGTCCTCGGTGATCGTCAGCCCCAGCCCGCGGGCGACCTGTCGCAGCTGCGAGTAGATGTCCTGCCACTCGCGCACCCGCAGGTAGTTGAGGAACTCGGCGCGGCACAGCCTGCGGAACTGGTTGCCGGACAGCTCGCGCTGCTTGTCGCGCAGGTAGCGCCACAGGTTGAGGTACGTGAAGAAGTCGGATTCCTTGTCGGTGAAGCGCCCGTGCTTCTCGTCGGCCTGCTGCTGCCGCTCCGCCGGCCGCTCCCGCGGATCCTGGATGGACAGGGCGGCGGCGACCACCATCACCTCGGCGGCGCAGTCCTGTTTCCCGGCCTCGATCACCATGCGGGCCAGCCGCGGGTCGACGGGCAGCTGGGCGAGCTGCCGGCCCATCGGGGTCAGCTTCCTCTTGTCCAGGGCGCCGAGCTCTTCCAGGAGCTTGACGCCGTCGGTGACGTTGCGGCGGTCCGGCGGGTCGATGAACGGGAACGCCGCGAGGTCGCCGAGACCCAGGTTGGTCATCTGCAGGATGACCGAGGCCAGGTTGGTCCGCAGGATCTCCGGTTCGGTGAAGGCGGGGCGGCCCTCGAAGTCCTCTTCGGAGTAGAGCCGGATGCAGATGCCCTCGCTGGTCCGCCCGCACCGGCCCTTGCGCTGGTTGGCGCTGGCCTGCGACACGGGCTCGATCGGCAGCCGCTGCACCTTGAGCCGGTTGCTGTACCGCGAGATCCGGGCGGTGCCGGGGTCGATGACGTACTTGATGCCGGGCACGGTCAGCGAGGTCTCGGCGACGTTGGTGGCCAGCACGACGCGGCGGCCGGTGTGGCGTTCGAACACGCGGTGCTGCTCGGCGGCGGAGAGGCGGCCGTACAGCGGGACGATCTCGGTGTTGCGCAGATCCTTCCTGGTGAGCGCCTCGGCGGTGTCGCGGATCTCCCGCTCGCCGCTGAGGAACACGAGGATGTCCCCGCTGCTCTCCCGGCCCAGTTCGTCGACCGCGGCGGCGATGCCGTCCACCTGATCGATCGGCTCCTCGCGGCTCTCCTCGCCCTCGTCCCCGGTCTCCTCCACCAGAGGGCGGTAGCGCACCTCCACCGGGTACGTACGCCCGGAGACCTCGATGACCGGCGCGGGGCCGTTCGGACCGGCGAAGTGCTCGGCGAAGCGCTGCGTCTCGATCGTCGCGGAAGTGATGATGAGTTTGAGGTCGGGACGCTGCGGGAGCAGCTGGTGCAGGTACCCGAGGATGAAGTCGATGTTGAGGCTGCGCTCGTGCGCCTCGTCGATGATGAGCGTGTCGTAGCGGCGCAGCATCCGGTCGTGCTGGATCTCGGCGAGCAGGATGCCGTCGGTCATCACCTTGATCATGGTGTCGTCGGACACCTGGTCGGTGAAGCGCACCTTGTAGCCCACGGTCGCGCCGAGCGGGGTGTCCAGCTCCTCGGCGATGCGTTCGGCGACCGTGCGGGCGGCGATGCGCCGCGGCTGGGTGTGCCCGATCTGCCCGCGCAGCCCCCGGCCCAGCTCGAGGCAGATCTTCGGCAGCTGGGTGGTCTTGCCGGAGCCGGTCTCGCCCGCCACGATCACGACCTGGTGGTCGCGGATGGCGGCGAGCAGGTCGTCCCGGCGCTGGCTGACCGGCAGGTCCTCGGGATAGGACACCGCCGGCACGGACGCCAGGCGCGCGTCGCGGCGCTGCTCCGCCCGGGTCAGCTCGTCGGTGATCTCCGCCAGGACGGCGGCCCGCGCGGCCTCGTCGCGGATCCTTCTGGTGCCCTCGAGCCGCCGCTGCAGCCGGCGTTCGTCGCGGGGAAGCAGGTCGGACATCCTGCGGCGGAGCTCGGCGAGGTCCTGGCTGATGGGGGTCACAGACATAACCGCTCAACAATAGAGACTGCCCGCGCGGAATGCCTGGTGATTATCGCCGCTGTCAGGACAGCGGCGACAGCGCGTCGATCGCCGCCATCTCCTCGTCGCTGAGCACGAAGCCGTCGAGGCGCGCGTTGCTCGCGATCCGCTCCGGCGTGCCGCTCTTCGGGATCACCACGACGCCGTGCTGCACGTGCCAGCGCAGCACCACCCGGGCCGGGTCGACGCCGTGGGCGGTGGCGATGCCGGTGAGCACGGGGTCGTGCAGGTTCGTCGTCTTGAACGGCGAGTACCCCTCCACGACGATGCCGCGCTCGCGGTGGTCGGCGACGAGCTTGGGGTCGTACAGCTTGGGGCCCCAGCGGATCTGGTTGACCGCGGGCGTCACCCCGGTGGCGGCGATCAGCTCGTCGAGGTCGCCGATGTCGTAGTTGCTCACCCCGATGGCGTGGGCGTGGCCCCGGTCGCGGGCGGCCACGAACTCGCGCCACACCGCCACGGACCGGCCCCGGCGCGGCGGCCAGTGGATGAGCCACAGGTCGACCGCGTCCACGCCGAGCGCGCGGCGGCTGGCGTCGAGGGTGTCGCGCTCCTGCCCGGCCCGTTCCGGCGGCAGCTTGGTGGTCACGAAGACCTCGTCGCGGGGTACGCCGCTGTCGGCGAGGGCCCGGCCGACCTCGGCCTCGTTGCCGTACATGGTCGCGGTGTCGAGGTGGCGGTAGCCGGCTTCGAGGGCCTCGCGGACCGCCTCGTAGGCGGCGTCCCCGCGGATCTGCCACGTGCCGAAGCCCAGCAGCGGCATGGCGAGCGGCCCGCCGAGCGGCGCGGACGGAATCGTCATGGCTCCCATCCTGCTACAAAATGGCGGCCCGCCCGTTTCCCGTGCCCGGTTCGGTCTTTATGTCTGCCGACAACGTCGTCGGAGAAAGCAGGGCACGGAGCATGATCGTCGTCGCAGAGGACCACGAGGACATCCTGTTCGTCCTGCAACGCGCCCTCGAACGCGCGGGCCACGAGGTGGTCGCCACGACCGACGGCGAGGCCGCGCTGGAGGCGGTCCGCCGGCACCGCCCGGACGTCGTGGTCACCGACGTGGACATGCCCCGGATGACCGGGCTGGACCTGTGCCGGGCCATCCGCGCCGACGAGCACCTGCGGCACATCCCGGTGGTCCTGGCCAGCGGGTCGCTGCTGCCGGGCGACGAGCGCGCGGCCGAGGTGGGTGCCACCGCGACGCTGCTCAAGCCGTTCCTGCCGGCCCAGCTCCTGGCGTGCGTCGCGGCGTTGCTGCCGCCACGGCAGGCCTGAGTACCGGCGCCCCGGACGACGACGGCGGCGCGGCGGCCCTGGCGGGGGCCTCCGCCACGCAGGGCGGGCGAATTGCGGGCGGCCTCAACGCCTCGCCGACGGCGGGCAGCGCGGCCGCTTCCGCCTCGGCCCGCTCGGACAGCGCCCGGTCCAGCGCCACCCGATCGTCCCGGTCCGCGCCGGGATCCCCGGCCTCCGGGGCGGCCAGGGGCAGTGTGAAGTGGAAGCGCGTACCGCCGCCGGGGTTGTCGGCCACCCCGATCGTGCCGCCGTGGCGCTCCACGATGCGCCGGCAGATCGCCAGGCCGAGGCCGGTGCCTGCGTACCCGGCGGCGGTCCGGGCCCGGTGGAACGACTCGAAGATGGCCGGCTTGTCGTCCGCCGGGATGCCGATGCCGCGGTCGGCCACCTCGATGCGGGCCCAGCCCGGTTCGGCCGGCCCGGCGGTGACATCGATGCGGGCGGCGCGCCCGGGCGGCACGTACTTGAGGGCGTTGCCGACGAGGTTGTCGAGCACGTGCCGCAGCATCGCGGGGTCCGCGCGCACCTCGGGCAGCGGGCCCACGTACACGTCGGGCGGCGGGCCGGCGCCCGGCCGCACGTGCTCGGTGCGCTGCGCGACCACCTCCGCGACCAGCGGGCCCAGCGGGACGTTCCGCGGGGTGAGCGGGGCGTCCCGCGACGTCGTGTACGCCAGCAGCGTGTCGATCAGCGCCGCCATCCGGTCCACCGCGTTCATGATCCGGTCGAGCGCGGCCCGCACCTCGGTGACCTCCGGGCCCGGCGGCGCGTCGGCCAGCTCGTCGCCGGCGGTCTCGCAGTGCCCGCGGATGACCGCCAGCGGCGCCTTGAGGTCGTGCGCCACCACGCCGGCGAAGACGGCCAGGTCGTTCTCGTACCGGCGCAGCTCGGTGATGTCGTGGAACACCGCGACGGCGCCGTGCTGCCCCGCGCTGGGGTCGAGCGGGCGCCCGTCGACGCTGATCAGGATGCCGTCCGGGCGCTGCTCGTTGCGGATGAGCATCTCGACGCCGTCCGACACCTCCCCCTGCAGGGCGCGCACCAGCGGCATGTCCTCCAGCGGGAAGGGCGTACGGCCGTCCGGGCGGAAGATGCCGTAGTGCGCCTGCCAGTCGTCCGGCCGGTCGGCGTCGACGGCCACGCCGAGCAGCGCCTTGGCCGCGGGGTTGTGCAGCAGGAACGCGCCGTTCTCGTCCACCACCCCGACGCCGTCGCCGAGGCTGGCCATGATCGCACCGAGCAGGCCCGCCTGCCGGCGGCTCTCCGCCTCGGCCGACCGGAGCTCCGCCGTCGCCACGAGCACCTGCTCCCGGGCGCGGGACCGGCCCGTCGCGAGTACCCACACGAGCACGGCCAGCATGAGCGTGAGGAGGATGCCGCCGAGCAGCACGGTGGTCGGCGTGCCGTTGCGGGCGCCGGGCAGCCGGTGCGAGTCCGCGCCGGTCAGCAGCGTCCACTGGTGGTCCGCCACCGGGAAGGTCGCCTGCCGTTCGAGATCACGCCGGCCGGGGGCGTCGTACGCGGCCACCTTGAGGCGCTGGCCCTGGCCGTCGGTCGCGTACAGCTCGCCGTCGAGCAGGCCCTGGCTGGCGGTGCCGAGCACGCCGCCGAGGAAGTCCTGCCCGCGCAGCCCCATGGCGACCCAGCCCTGGAAACTCGGCAGGTCGCCGTCGCCGGCGGGCGCGGTGAAGACGGGCGCGACGAAGATGAACGACAGCTGCCGGTGGATCAGGGGCACGTTCCGGTCGCGCAGCAGCACGTACGCGTCCGACACGGTGGGCCGGCCGGTTCGGCGTGCCTCCAGCAGCGCGGCGGCACCCTCGGGCGCGGACGCCACGTCGATACCGGAGGCGACGGCGGCGCTGTTGTTGAGGGTGCGCTGGAAGATCGAGAAGAGGTGCAGGTCCGGGTCGCCGCGCGGCTGCAGGGTGAGCCCGTCCGCGCCGCGGGAGCGCCAGAACCGCTCGGTCTCCTCGATCTCGCCGGAGGGCGTCGCGACGACGAACGCCACCGACGTGGCACCGACCAGCCCGGCCGTCTCGAGGGGCGCGGTGGCGGCGGCGAAGTCCCCGGCGGTGAGCCTCGTGTTCGTGCCCAGCCCGGCAGCCACGGCCTGCATGAGGTCCCGGTACCGGCCGGTCTCGGCGGTGACGGCGGCGCGGGCCACGGCCGTCCGCTGGTCCATCACCCGGGCCGCGGCGGCGCGCTGGTCGTCGTGCAGCGCGCCGACGGTACGCAGCGTGACGGCGAGCCCGATGACGAGTACGGCAGCGGCGAGCAGCGGACCGGCGAGGCGCGCTCGCCGCGTCTCACCGTGCGCGATGGTCCCCCTGCTCCCCACTGAACGGAGCATAAAACGCAAATCACCCCCGTCGGCGAGGTTCCGCCGACGGGGATGAAGATCACTCACTTACTTCCAGGTGTCGTACTGGTACAGGTTCCAGCTCGCCATGATGCCGGTGACCTTCGTGTAGTAGTTCGGGTCGGTGGCGTACCCGGCCTTCCAGACCTTCCAGATGAACTTGTTGGCGTCGCGGGTGTACTCGAACGCCGGCGCGTACCGGGGGTTCACCCGCAGGAAGCTGCCGTGGTCGCGGAACGAGTGGCCCTGGGTGGCGTACGTGCGGAACGCCGCCGAGGTCGAGAAGCAGTCGCCCGCCTTCGTGCACTCGTTCGTCCGGTACACGTGGCAGCCGTTCGCCAGCTTGCCGTACGAGCCGTTCTGGCACTTGATGCCGAAGTAGTTCTTGTCCACCGAGGCGAGGCCGCTGCGGCCCCAGCCGGACTCGAGGATGGCCTGGGCGATCGTCACCGACGGCGGGACGCCGTACTCGCGCCAGCCGCGCTGCGCGCCGGAAACGGACGCCCGGATGAACTGGTCAGGGGTCAGCGACACCGTGGGTGCGGGAGCCGACGAGCCGGTGCACGCCGGGAGCGGCCCGGAGTACATGTACCCGTGCGAGATGTAGGTGCCCGCCGACGTCCGGTCCCACTGCGAGGTGGTGCGCACGGTGCCGGAGACGCTCTGCCCGGTGACCGCGCACGCCAGGTTGACCTTGTCGCCGCTGGCGGCCGTACCGAGCACCGAGGACGAGGTCGACGGCGCCGAGCGCAGGTTGACCTTGCCTTCGAAGCTCTTGACCGTGCCGACCACGTACCGCTTTCCGGCCGGGGTGGACGGCTTCGCCTTGACGGGCACGGCGGTGGGCGAGGTCGCGGCGCACCGCGGGGCGGCCTTGGCCGACTTCACGTACGCGTGCGAGATGTACCGCCCGGTGCCGAGCCTGTCCCAGGCGGTGGTGGTGCGGACGGCGCCGCGGACGTTCTGGCCGGTCACGGTGCACACGACGGTGATCTTCTGCCCGTTGCGCAGCGATCCGACGGCCTTCGCGGCCAGCGACGGCGCGGAGCGCACCTTCAGCGAGCTCCCCACCTTGATCGTGGCGGTCACCCCGGCGGCACTGGCCACGCCGGGCGCCGCGACCAGCCCGGCTCCGAGCGCGGCGACCAGCAGCGGCCCGGTGAGCAGTCGTCGGGCGGCGGTGTACGTCATCTATGTCCCCTCCATAGCGGCGTCGGCGTCCGTGCTTCGGCTCCGTTAGAAGGTCTCGGCGGGCCGTTGCGGGCCCAGGCACCGCCGGGGTGCAGTCGAGTTGCCGCTCCTTTCCTCCCGGGATCCGCGCCGGTCCGCGCTTGAAATTCACGCCGAATGGGCATTGCGGGACCGCCCCGCAGTGACGTTCAGGAGGAAACCGCCCATGACGGCCCTGGCCTCGCGCCCCGCCCCCGCCGCCGAAGCCCCCAGCCCGCGCCGGGGAGTCAGCCACGTGCTGGCGCACGCCCTCGTCGGCGTGCTGGCGGCCCTGGGCGTGGCAGCCGTCTACTACGCCTGCGTGCGGACGCCGCTCGGCCAGACGATCGACACGCTGGTCATGCGCGGCGCCGACGTGCAGCACCCACGCGTCGTGCAGGTTCTGGACCGGGCGCTGAACGGCACGACCCTGGTCAGCCTCGTGGCCATCTGCCTCGCGGCCGCGGCGATCGGCGTGGTCCGCCGCCGCGCCGACCTGGCCTTCGCCGCGGCGGTCCTGGTGCTCGGCGCCAACGCCAGCACCCGGCTGCTCAAGACCCACCTGGCCCGGCCCGACCTGGACGGCTTCCCCGCGCCGAACTCGTTCCCGAGCGGGCACACCACCGCGGCCGCCTCGGTGGCGTTCGCGCTGATCCTGGTGCTGCCGTTCGCCATCCGCGGCACCGTCGCGCTGATCGGGGCGGCGTACGTCACGATCATCGCCGTGGCCACCGTCTGGGCCGAGTGGCACCGCCCGAGCGACACCGTCGCGGCCCTGCTGGTCGTCC
Source organism: Nucisporomicrobium flavum (assembly GCF_016464385.1). Lineage (GTDB taxonomy): Bacteria > Actinomycetota > Actinomycetes > Mycobacteriales > Micromonosporaceae > Actinoplanes > Actinoplanes flavus_A. The sequence goes on from NZ_JADMLH010000007.1 coordinate 404,742, forward strand.
TCGCGTGGAGCGCGCTCGCGTCGACGATCGTGCGCGCCCGCCGCGTCCGCATCACCGGCGTGACCGCCCGCCCCAACCGCCTCGCCATGCTGCTGTTCACCGTGACAGGCGCGATCAGCTCGGTCGCCGCGCTGCTCGGCCTCGGCGCGGTCGCGCTCTCCGAGCGGGTCGTCCCCGACCTGGTCTCCGGCCGGTTCGCCTTCGCGGCCGGCACCGCGGCGGTCACGGCCGCGGTCGCCGGAACCTTCGCGGTCTGGGTCCGCCTCGCCGCGGGCGACCAGCCCTCCACCCCGGACGCTGCCCCGGTCCCCGCCTCGGCCCAGTCCGGACCCCTCACCGACTGACACCCTGGAGGAGCCACCATGACCACCCCGACCCCGGAACCGGGAATGCCCGGCACGTCCGGCACCGTCCCGCCCGGCCCGGCCGGCGTACCGGCCACCCCCGCCGCCGACCCCACGGCCCGGAGCACCATGCCCGGCGCCACCGTCCAGATGGCCACGTACCCGAACTACGCGCTGGCCCAGCAGGCGGTGGACTACCTGTCGGACAACAAGTTCCCCGTCGAACGGACCAGCATCGTCGGCACCGACCTGCGCCTCGTGGAGAACGTCCTCGGCCGCATGACCACCGCCCGCGCCGCGCTCGCGGGCGCGGCCAGCGGCGCCTGGTTCGGCCTGTTCATCGGCCTGTTCTTCGGCATCTTCAGCGACTCCAACTGGGTCGGCGTGATCCTGCTCGGCCTCATCATCGGCGGCATCTGGGGTGCCGTCTTCGGCGCGATCGCCCAGGCCATGACCGGCGGCCGCCGCGACTTCTCGTCGCGCAGCAGCCTGCAGGCCGCCCAGTACGCGGTGGTCGTCGAGGCGGAGGTCGCGGACGGGGCACGGCAGCTGCTCACCCGGCTGAACTGGCAGAACAGCGGCGCCAGCTGACCGGCTCCCGCATCGGCGCGCCGTCCCTGCTCGTCAGGGGCGGCGCGTCCGTCGTCGGCCGGGGTCAGGAGCGCCGGGCGGCGACCGCGACGCCGGCCCGGGCGTACCGTTCGGCGATGTCCTCCGTGGCCGGGGACCGCATGACCGCGAGTTCGTAGAAGATCGGCGCGCACGAGGCGATGAGGACGGTCCGGGCATCGACGTTCCCGGCGGCTTCGCCCCGGCGCGCGGCGCGTTCGACGGCGACGGCCGCGCGGGCGTAGCGGTCCTCCCAGAACGACCGGAGCGCCCGGGCCGCCGCCGGTGAGCGGAACGACGCCGCGATGAGGGCCCGGGTGATCGACGGGTCCTCGGTCAGGGCGGCGACGATCTGGCGGTTGATGCCGGTCAGGTCGCCGAGGAGCGTGCCGGTGTCCGGTGGCTCCCACGTCTGTTCACGGGCGGCGTCGAGGGAGTCGGCGAGCAGGCTGCCGGTGTCCCGCCAGCGGCGGTAGACCGTCGTGCGGTGCACTCCGGAGCGCGCGGCCACGGCGTCCACCGTCAGGGCCTCGTACCCCTCTTCGAGCAGCAGCGACGTCACGGCGTCGAGCACGCGCTCCCGCGTGCGGGCCGTGCGGCCGCCCGGCCGGGCCGCACCCGGGCGCGTGGAACGGGCTTGCGCGTCGGATGACATGTGGTTAATGCTACAGATGTAGCGTTAGAAGGAGGAGGCCCATGTCGTCACTCCGGCCGGAGATGTGCCGCGAGGTGGTCCTGCCGCCGGGCTGGGCACCGTACGCGCTGGCCCGAGATGCCACCGGCGCCCTGTGGACGACGGTCCTGGATCCGCCGGGACTCGCCCGCATGCTGCCGGGCGGCGGGTTCGAGCACGAGGCGCTCCCGCCGGGCGAGGGCCGGCCGATGCTGCTGACCGTCGCAGCCGACGGCGCGCTCTGGTGCACCAGGAGTGACGATCGGCTGACCAGGCGGGACGCCTCGGGCGGCCGTACTGTGATCGACCTGGAGCCCGGATCGGCGCCCTACGGCATCGCCGCCGCCCCCGGCGGTGACGTCTGGTTCACCGCACCGGGGCGCAACCGGATCGGCCGGGTCACCGCGGCGGGCACCGTCACGTCGGTCGATCTGCCGGTCGCGGACGCCCGGGCGGCGATGCTCACCGTCGACGCAGACGGCCGGCCCTGGGCCGCGCTCAACGCCGCCGGCGCCCTCGCCTGCGTGCGCGACGGCACGGTGCGGCTCGTCGAGCTCCCCGCCGGCCGGGCCCCGGCCGCGCCCGTCGGCGTCGCGGCCTCCGCTGCGGGCGTCTGGTACGCGGACATCGCCGGCGGTTGCGTCGGTCGCGTCGACCCGTCCGGCTCGGTGGAGCGGATCGAGTTCGCCGACGCCGCCTGCCGGCCGCACGCCGTCGCGGTGGACACCGACGGCGCGTGCTGGGTGACGCTGTGGGGCTCCGGCCAGGTGGCCCGGGTCTCCGCCGACGGTGAGATCACCCTCGGCGACCTGCCCGGCAAGGAGCCGCACGGACTGTGGGTCGAGGAGTCCCGGGTGTGGGTCGCGATGGAGAGCGGTTCCCTGGTCGCGATCGAGAAGAGCGTGGTCGCCTGAGCCAGGAGGTCGCCGACACGGCGAACGCCGGCTCCCAGGGGGCCGGCGTTCGTGGCGTCGTACGGGTCAGAGGGTCTCGGCGGCGAGCTGGGTGCGCAGCTTGGTCAGGGCCTTGGTGAGCAGGCGGCTGACGTGCATCTGGGAGATGCCGATCTGCTCGGCGATCTGCGACTGGGTCAGGTTGCCGTAG
>NZ_JADMLH010000008.1:0-70610 GCF_016464385.1 Nucisporomicrobium flavum
ATAGCCCGCCTCAAACGCCACCGCGGCGTCGCCACTCGCTACGACAAGTTAGCCGTCCGCTTCCAAGCCGTCCTGACCATCACCATCATCAGCGAGTGGCTCTGACCGGCTTTTGAAACACGCCTTAAGCGGGTACGGTCCACCGCTGGTTCGCGGCGCCCGTACAGGACCAGATCTGAAGTTTCGCACCGTCGGCGGTGTTGTTGTCCTTGACGTCGAGGCACTTGCCCGACGCGCTGTTGACGATCGCGCCGTTGGAGATCTGCCACTTCTGGGTCGCGACCGTGCCGATGCAGTCCCAGAGGTGCACGGTGCCACCGTCGGTCGTGGCGTTGTTGGCCACGTCGAGGCACTTGCCGAGGCCGCGTACGGTCCCGTCGGTGCCGATCGTCCACGTCTGGTTGGTGGAGCCGGCGACGCACGACCACAGCTGGGGCAGGTTGCCGTTGGCGGTGGAGCCGTCGGTGACGTCGAGGCACTTGCCGCCCAGCCCGGTGATGGCGCCGGTCCGGCCGGAAGGCGTACCGCCGCCGGTGCCCTGGCTGCCCGTCCACGTGAACGTCGCCGAGGTACGGGTCGGCAGGCTGTAGACGAACGACTGGTTGCCCCAGTTCACCTTGACGCTCTGCGTGCTGCCACTGGTGTTGTACGCGATGAGCGCCTTCGACCCGTCCGGGTTCTTCCACGCCACGTTTTTCACTGTGCTGTTGGCGGTGGAGTCGATGCGTACGGCGCCCGGCTTCACGAACTTGGTGAGGTGGCCCATCGTGTAGTACTCGACGGTGTAGTCGACCTGCCCGCTGCGGCCGTCCCCGTTGTGCACGGTGATCAGGCCGGTGCAGGTGCCACAGCCGCCGTTGTGCGGCCCCATGTTCTGGTCGACCGCGAGGCTCCATTTCGTCCACGACCGCGCCCAGTTGCGGGTGTAGTCGATGAGGTTGTTCATGTCCTCGGCGTGCTGATTGCTGACCCAGGTGCCGCCCGAGTGCTCGGTGAAATACTGATTCATGGACGGGTACTGGGCGCGTACCGATGAAGCCTTGCTCGGATCGCCGCCGTAACCGTGCCAGGCGACGCCGCCGAAATTGGGATGGTTCCGGATCGTCGCGTCGTTGACCAGCGGCGCGGCCCATGTGTCGTAATCGCTGTAATTCCAGTCGTGCACCAGCAGCTTCGTGCTCAGGCCGGCCCCCTGCAGGGCCGGGAGCAGGTCGTTCTTGGCGAACGACTGCAGCCCGGAGACGGACCACTGCATGGACGGGTACCCGGGGCAGCAGCCGGGCTCGTTCTGCTCGGTCACGTAATTCACGTGTACGCCCTGAGCCTCGTACCCTTGCAGGTATTTCACGAAGTACTGCGCGTACGCCTTGTAGTACTCGGCTTTGAGGTAGCCCTGGTTGTAGGAATTGTTGTCCTTCATCCAGTACGGCGCGGACCACGGCGAGGCGAAGAGCGCGAGCTGGGGATTGAGCCCACGAGCCTGCTTCGTCAGCGCCATCACGTCGGTGTCGCGGCTGAGCGAGAAATCGTTCACGTCGCAGCACGTCTCGTCGTACGAGTAACTGGACCGCGCCAGGTCCGACGACCCGATGACGTTGCGTACCGCGCTGACCCCGATGCCGCCGCTGGGGCTGAACAGCTTGGTCATGACGTCGTTACGAGTAGCGGCCGACAGCGCGCCGCTGCCGTTCATCAGCCACGCTGCGGTGTCCGTGAACGAGGCACCGCCGCCCTCGAACTGCTGGTACGTCGTGTTCTCGTTGACCGTGATGGTCTGGTCGGCGCTGCCGGTACTCGACGCGAACGAGACCGGCGTCTGCTGCTGGAGGCCGCGGGTGACCGTACGGCCGCCGCTGTCGCTGGTGGTGGTGAGGTAGATCTGGACGGGCTCGTTCGCGGCGAACGCCGAGGGGGCGAGGGCCACGGCGGCGCCGGCGCTGAGCAGCGCGGCGCTCACCGCGCCCGCGAGGACGGCTTTCCTTCTGGCATGGGGCATGGTGGGGACTCCCTTGACGGCAGGTGGGGGCCTGACCGGGACAGGTAAGGAAGCGAACAATAACCAGCGCGGTCTATGGCCTGTCAACCGTCCGTGAGGCCGTCAATCACCGTGTTTCAGCAGCCCAGAGGCATGGTACGAAGCTTAAAATAAGTTTCACTTAATCGGTTCGGCAGCCGATAACGGAAACCGGGCACAGTCGACCCGTTCGGCCACCGGTTCCACCCGGCCCGCCCGTCTTCCTTACGCCTTCATTAGCACCGTTGAGCTGCGGTTTCGCGCAGGCGCACACTGCTGGACAGGTCGCCGTCCCCCAGGAACAGGGGCCCGGTCGGCGCGGGGGCGCGTCGGCCGAGCCCCGTCCGGCCGCAAACACGCGCCCCGAGGCACCGGTGTCCGTTCCGCGGCTCGTGAGTCGATCTGGCAGACTGGCCGCTGTAGCTCAGGAGGGCTCGCCTAGTGGCCGATGGCGCCGGTCTTGAAAACCGGTGAGGCGTTCCGCGTCTCCGTGGGTTCGAATCCCACGCCCTCCGCCAGATGAACAGCAGAAACCCCCGCTGAGCTGCACGTACGCAGCCCAACGGGGGTTTCATTCGATTGATCGACAGTCTCACTTGATCTCACCGGGAATCACCCGATCTCACTCGCCCCGACCATAGGGCGACTACGAGCATCACCCGAGGGACCTAGACGAACTCTTGGTCCATAGACAGCGCTGGGACATTGTCAGGTGCGCGCCGAGCAGGGCAGCCTTGCCGCCGTCGCGGTTCTGCCATGTGGCCGTCAGGACGGCGACAGTGATCAGCAGGCCGGCGGTGTCGGTGACGATGAACCGCCTACGGCCGTTGATTTCTTGCCCGCGTCGAAGCCCCGCGCGTCCCGTCCGACGGTGTCGGCGCCCCCTGGCCCTCGGGGGTGCAGTACCAGTACACCGTCTGCCAGGGCAGATCTGTCGGTAGGTACCGACACGGACAGCCCGAGCGGACCAGGCAGAGGACCGCGTTGACAGTCTCGAGCCGAGGAGGGCTTATCAGGTCAACCGCCGCCGTTCGGCTCGGGGAAGCAACTCCTCGACCAGGCCCACTGGGCGTCGGTCACGTCAGACGGGTAGCCGCGGCGCGATGACACCCGATGCCCTGCCGACTCCCAGAAGAGCTGTCATGCCTCCACACCATCTACATGAGCCCTTCTCAAGCACTCATTGAGCTGCGAACCCTTCGCACCCGGGTCGACGTCGGCCGTGAACCCCGCTCAACTTCGAAGAGTCACTTCGATCTTTCCGGGTCCGACACCTGACGATAGCTGAAAGGCCGCACTCGCCTCTAGACCGCCATGAATGCAGGCGTCTGCACCCAACGGCCCACAACGGTCATACCACCTCCCTTGGAGAAATCCCCGCTCTAGCGTGCCGATCAAGCTCGCCTCCTCCCGTCTAGACGATCCAATCAGATGTGATTCACCCCATCTTCCGATCACATTCTGTAGTGGATGCGAACTAGCACTTCCAGCAGGCCGAAATGTTGCTCCGTCCAGTTCTGAGACCCTTCACCAGGATCTCTACCCCACCGTTAGTCCACGAAGCCTGTTCAGGCTGCGGGCCAGCGTCGCCACGTGCAGTGAGGGAAGTTCGGCGAGAGGTTGCGGCCGCAAGTATTCCTTCCACAATCACGTCTGTAAATGTTCTTGACCAGATAGCAGCGCTTATGTAACGTTCGAGATGCGCAGGCCGTTGTTACTCACAGCCAACAAAGCCCAACCTCCTCTGTTCGCAGAATCTCCCATTCTTGCCGATCGCAAAAATGCGCGACCTGCTCCGTACTTCATGGCGCATGTAGCGATATGACGACACGTACGAAAGCGCAGTGGGTGAAGTATGACTGCGAAGTTAGGGCGCAACAGTCGCCAACCCCTCAGAAAGGTGCACCAAGTGCGAAGAAGCTCATTCACAAAACTGATTCGCCGTACGATCGCGGCACTCGGATTCGCGGCGGTCGCCGCAACGCTAGCCTTCCCTGGAGTCGCCCAAGCGGCTTCTAATCACTCTATTTCTGGGGAGACTTGGAGTGATTCTAATAAGTGGTACAACTCCACCAACGTTCGCACGAAGTCAGGCACCGGAAACGTTCAAGTCAATCTATCCACAACACCCTGCTGGCTCGACGGGAATGGCAAATGTTCTACGTATGACGACATGAAGTGGCAACTCCTGAACCCAGACGGCAGCGTAATCAGCGGAAGCTACACGACAGGAATCGATCGCAATGAAACGGTAACGATAGCCTCCCTGTCCAATGGCAGGCAGTTCCGGAACGCTTTCGCGCGCGGCCACGCCTGCTTCACTAATTGCCGCCATACGTTCGATGGCACAGAGTACTACTAGAAGCATAAGAGAAGGTGGTGGTGGTGGCGGAGCATTCGCTCCCCCACCACCTTTTGACGAGCGACCTGCTTTCGGCGTTTAGGATTGGCGACTGTGCATGACTTCTCTGTCTTCTACAGGAATCAATAGACGACGTGCCCAGCTTAGGGTTGTAAGTACGTTACTCGCTGCCCTAGTGGCCTCAGGTTGCCAAGCCAGCCACACACAGGCGGACCCTTCATCTGACCGAGCTGACTGGATTTCGGCGGATCAGGCAGAGCTTGAATACAAGGACGAAGCTCGAAACCTTACTCTCGCACCAAAATGGGAATGGCCGCAAGGCAAACTGTATGAAAGCCATGCTCCCGACGGAAAGGAGATGGTTTACGGCGTCAACACCGGCAGGGTCGATGCCGCCTGGTATTGGCACTGCACTTGGGCTCGCAACTATTTTGGCGCCACGTCATCCACTGAGCGGGATGCGGACTTTCAGCAGGTCCTACGGCTTAAGGACTCTGCGTTCTATCGCTACGGGTTGGCACCAGAAGACAAGGGTCCACGCGATAGAGTCATCGCCCTTGCCCAATCAGGACACACAGAACAACTTCATGATATTATCGAATCAAACTGCCCGCCGAAAAGCTAGTTTGCACGATCAAGAGCGGCGCGTAATCGAATAATAAGAGGCGGACATGTTTGCTACACGATCGGTCGATACAGGAATCACGGCCGAAGCAGTCAGGTATAACGGTCGTGCGGTACTCCTCTCTTCCGTGGCCCTCGGCATAGCCGCATTTCTCAGCGACTTAGTTCCTGGAACGCTCGGAGCCATCCTGCTGACACTGACGAGTAGCGGATTTGCATGGGGAATGGCTGCCTTACTTCTGGGTTTTAGGCAGAACACTTGGCGAGCCGCCGCTCTTGCCGGCGCGGCCACTCTCATCATCGCTACAGTAGTTTACTATGCAATGATCCTCGGGATTAGCCAACGGTGGCGCGGCGGAAGCCTTCAGGACGGCAGCTCTGCTGATTACATCGGTTTGCTCTCAGTTGGTCGCGCTGCGGCTCTCTGGACGATGGCATCACTGTGCGCTGGCCCCGTCCTCGGAGTGATCGGCTGGAAGATAAAGGTTGGCAGCGAACGTCAAAGCTCGATCCTCATCGCTGCGTCTTTCGGACTGTTTTCTGCTGACGGCTTTGATGCCATGATCTTTCGAACCTCTCTGCGGGAGCATCTGCATAATTTTGGGGTTCAATTCGTGCAGCCGGGATTCCTGACAATCGTATTCTCAGCTCTGGCAGCGTTCTACTTACTGAGGCAGCGAGGGATTAGAGCCACCACAGTAACTTTCATAGCTTCTGCTATTCTGAGTGTGACTCTAAGTATCTTGCTTTGGAGGTTTGCGTCAATTGTGCGGGTGATGGTCTCAGTTTGATGGCCCTTCGAAGTTGTTCGGGGTTCACGGCTGACGCCGATCCGGGTGTGAAGGGCTTGCAGCAAGGCCGTGAGCCCAAACCATCGGCGGGAGTCCTGGACTCGCAGAGCGCCATTATTGCCCGAGTTCTACAGCGTGGCTTATCCGGAATGTCGCAGCCACGAAGCTTAGGTTATGCGCGGCTCGCCCAGCGCCGCGTCGATGCGGCGGCGGGCTGCCTCGTCTTGCCCCTCGATGCACTTGGCGTAGACCTTAAGCAGGACATGCACGCTGTGTCCCGCCCACTCGGCAACCTGTGTTGCCGGCACTCCCTCATTGAGCCATAGGGACACGGCCGCGTGCCGAAGGTCGTACGGACGCTGGGCGAGCGGCGACTTCTGCTGTGTCGGGGTCAGGGCCGCTCGACGAGCAGCTCGCCACACCCGCGCGTAGGTCTCCTTCGACACCGGGCCGCTGCCGTATCCCTGTGTCACGAAGATCCGGCCGTCGGGTGCGTGCCCGAACTCCGCGATGTGCCAGCGCAGGGCCCGCACAAGCGGCGGGGCAGCCGGCACCGGACGAATAGCGGTCTTCGCCCGGTGCTTGAGCTCCCTATCCTCCCGTACGGCCTGGCTGTCGTCGCCCCACCCTTGCCCGACATGCTGAGTTGAGCCAGAGAGACGGAGCATCCCCCAACCGTCCTCGGGAAGCTCGCAGTCCTCGATATGGAGGTGAAGCGCCTCGGCCGGACGCAACGCGGCGTAGTACAGGCAGGCGAAGAACGCCACCAGGCGAGGATGCCGGTCGGCAACCGCGCCGAGCAGGTCGAGCGCCTGGCTTGGGTTGACGACGGAACGGCGGTCCACCTCGTCATCCGACTTCGGCGTCACCCACTGGACGTGGTCCATCGGGTGAGCTTGGAGGAGTCGTAGCTCCACCGCGTACCGCAGCGCGCCGTAGAACACGGCCCGCTTGCGGGAAATCGTGGTTGCCGCGGCCTGCTTTCCATCGATGCGCAGCGAGAGCGTGTCGAGCGCCTTCCGGACGAGGGCCGAGTCCTCGAGATCGTTGAGATTGACGGTATTGGCGGCGAGCCATCGGATCGTCGGGGCGAGATCGTCAGGCGGTGGACCTGCGTCACGGCGGGCCTTGTTGAACGACCAGGCGTAGAGCGCCCGGCGGATGTCCGCGTCAGCCGGCGCGCCGCGTGTGGTCTTGAGAAGCGCGGGAGTGACGGTAGCCAGTGCCTCGGCGATGCCTTTCCGGTGCTTGCCTGCGGCTCGCGGCCACTTCATGTCGACGAACGCCACGGCGTGGTCGTACCAGGATCGGCTGTTGCGTTGCCGGGCCATCGGCTCGGGGAGGCCGGCCGCCTCGTCGAACGCGATGCCCTCTCGCTGCGCTGTCATCAGCTTGGCGCGGAAGCTCTCCGCGAGTGCCTTGGTCTGGAATCTGTCACCGAAGACCTTGCCGGCGACGACCCACCGAACGCGATAGCTGCTCTGCGGCTTGCCGGTCCGTCGGTCCTTGCCTTTGTGCTCCTGGATTCCCCAGACCTTCACGTCGTAGGTGCTCATGCGGCCTGCGGCTCCTCTCGGGCGGACAGCCAGGACTCGAAGTCGGCCCGGCGGATGCGGATCGATCGGTTGGGCATCTTGTAGTGGCGTGGCGCCAGGCCGATGGCCTTCCAGCGGAAGAACGTCGAGCGGGGTACGGCCATCTGGGCAAGGAACTCATCGAGGGTGAGAAAGTCGCTGGGCACGGATTCCGCCTCCTGGCGAGGGTGGTGGTCTGGCGGGGTCGCAGCGGTCGGGATGCGTCTGCCAGAACTGCCACAACTGCCGGAACCTCGGCGGCACAGGGGTTGTGGCGGTTGTGGCAGTTCTGGCAGACGGCTTACGAGGCTCGGCGCGCGACGAGGGAATGCACGGTCGCGGCCGGTTGGTGGACGGCGGGATGGACCAGGAAGCTCGGCGACGCCGGCCGGCCGCCTGCCCGTTTCGGCGCGGGCGGGTCGAGCTGGCGGAGATAGCCGTGTGCTTCGAGCACGGATAGCGGTGCGTCGAAGTCGGCCGCCGTCGGGATCTGCGAGGACTTGAGCGCCCGGAACACTTCCCGTTTGGTGAAGGCGCTGGTGGTAGTGCGTTCGATCCAGGCGAGGATCGTTCGGGCATTGCGGGTGGCTTGGTCGGCGCCCATGTCGTCGAACGCGCCCAGGGCGTGAGCCGCGTAGTACTCCCCGATCCGCGCGGCCCGGTCGACGGTTTCCGCGTCGACGGGTCTACCCCATCCGTCGTCCAGGCGTTCGGCGAGGTGGAGCAGGCCAGCGATACGGACGACAGCGCCGGTGTATTTCGATCCCCAGTCCACGATGTGCGCCCATGCCCCACCTGGCGCCAACCGGGGTTCTACCTGCCGTTCGATGTCCAGGACGAGATCGTTCGCTTCGGGAGTGAGGACGAGAACGGCCGGGTCGGTCCATTCGGCGAGGGTGAGGACCAGGGCGTGAAGGTTGGCGTGGAAGGTCGCCGCGACCTCGGCGGGGATGGGGTCGGCCCCGACCTTGCGGAATCCGACGGTGTTCTCCGGAACGGCGAACAGAATGCGGGCGAGCAGGCCGAGTCCTCGGAAGCCGGGCATGCCGGCGATGTCGCGCAGGATTTCCGGTTGTACCGCGAGTCCCATGGTGAGGGCGGGTTTGTCGACGTGTTCAGCGTCGCGGGACAGCCGGCCGACGCGCATCATGTCCCCGGCGTGGCCTTTGAGGAATACCTCCAGGTTCGGTGTGCCGGAGTAGCGGCCGGCGATGGTGGCGAAGATGCCGCCTTCGGGAGAGAGGACGGCGAGCCGGCCGCCCTGTTGGGCGAGGAGCGATGCGGCGGTTTCGCTTGTGACGTCGTCGGCGACCAGTTGAGGTTTCACAGGAACGGTGATCGCGTCGGCGTTCATCGCCGCTGCCGTTGCCTCGGCAATCAGGGTGTCCCGTCCGGTCGCGTCGGCGTTCGCTGCGGCGAGAGCGGCCTTCTCCGCCGCTTTCCCAGCGACCTTGGCCGAGAGTTCCGCTTCGACGATCGCGGGTGCGGTCCGGTCGATGAGGGCTTTCTCTGCGGCGAGGATCGGGGCGACCATCGCCGCGAACACAGCGCTCTTGCGGGAGCCCGGCGGTAGGACGACGACCGTGTAGAGGTTCGTCGGTTCGCGCCACGAGCCGCGTACCTCGACCTCGGCCCGGCCGCCGGCCGCCGTCGACAGGCACGCCAGCGCAAGGCTTCCGGCGAGGTCGATCGGGGTCTGGGTGAACTCCGCGACCGCTGCCACGTGGTCCGCCAGCCAGCCGGGCAGCAGCTCGGCGGGGAACAGCGGCAGGTGCCGACCTCGGCCGAGGGGGATCAGCGGCGACCAACCACCCGGTACGGCCGCACCGTCGAGCATCGCGCGGCCAGCGGCCACTACCTCGGCTGGGTCGGCGTCCGAAATGGCGAGGCGGGTCAGGTGGGCGCCGAGGTCGGCAACCTTCCGCCGCTTCGCCAGGTCGGCGACGATGCCCGCGTAGTGGGCCGCGTTCGCCGCTGTCGGCACGTCGGCGGTCAAGGTGTGCAGGTAGGGCGCCCCGCCCACCTTGCCGAGGTCGCCGGCCTCGGCAAGATGAGCGGTAACGGTGATCGGGTCGGTCGGGGTGCCGGCCGCGTGCATGCCGCACATGGCTTCCCACAGCACCCGGTGTGCCGGCCGGCCGAAGTCGTCCGGGGCGAGGGCGGCGGCCAGGTCGGCCATCCCAGCGGGGGCGAGTAACGCAGCGCCGATAACGGCTTGCTCGGCGGCCAGGTCGTACCCGGCGGAAGTCACGATCGCGGCTCCCTTCCATCGGTAGGCGGGTGAGTCAGGTGGTGCGGCGTCCGATCGCCGGATACGTCCGGCCGGTGACCCGACCGAGCCGGGGCGCAACCTCGGCGAGCAGGTCACGCATGAGGTTGAACGCGGTCGCAAGCTGGACGCGGGCCGTGTTCTCGTTGCTGTGCAACGGAATCCGGGCACGCACCTCCGATGTACGCGACGTCTCCGGCCCGTACGCGGGTGAGCCATGCGCGACCACCGATGCCGTCGGCGGTGATGTCCGCCGACCGGTGCTCGGCCACGCCGCAGCGGTGGTCCTGGGCGTACCAAGGGGTGTGGTCGGTCTGCCGGCGGGTGAGCCGGGCCATCGTGCGGGCCATCAGCGTGCGCCCTTGTCGTGCAGCTCCCGCAGGCCGTTGATGATTCGACGGCCGATACGGAGCCGGCGGCCGTCGCCGGCGCAGCGGCGGCAGAGCCCGAACGCGCGGCCGAACGGGAAGCGTCGTCTGCCGCTGCCGGAGCACTTGCGGCAGGTGGCGAACGGCCAGAACCAGCAGCCGATGCCGTAACACAGTGTGGTGATCATCAGGAGGGGGCAAAGCAGCCCGGCGAGGGTGCCGGAGGTGGTCGCGGTTGCGGCGAGGGTGGTCATGGGATGCCTCCAGAAGGCGTTTCGCGGGTGGGAGTGGTGGTGGCGCGACCCGCGACCGGCCCGCGTATGCGCTGAACAGGCCGGTCGCGGAAAAAGTCGCGTCAACGCGACCGGTCGCGGGCGAGCCGCGACCTGTCAGGCCGCCTTGCGACGCTGAATCGCGGCGTCGATGTCGTCCGCCTTGGCACCCTTGAGTGCCTTGCCGGACCGCTTGACATCTACGCTGCGTACACCGAACGCCCGGACCTGAGCTGAGATCGACTCGGCGGTTACGTCCGCGTACGCCTCGGGTAGCCGGCCGGCGAGCCGCGAGGCGATCTCTTCCCACTGGGCGCCGGTCTCGCCGCGCTCGATCACGCCACGCACGTCGGCCAGCACGTCGCGCACCTCACGAGCGATGTCCTCGCCGGCCGCCATGCCCGACAGCGTCCCGGCCTGCTCACGCAGCTTCCGCGCAGCGACGAGGATCTTCTCCGCGTCGTCGCCGTCGGCGAGGTAAGTGCGGACGGTCGGGGTGTTGTCGGAGGCTCCCCGCAGGATGCCGACCCCCTTGTACGACGGGAGCAGCGTCGACGAGTCGTACCCCTCCGAGTAGGCACCGGACCCAAGGACCAGATCGGACACCTGCCACGACCCGGTACGCAGGGAGAACCGGACCTGGTGGTTGTCGCGGAAGCTGATGAACTGCTGCGCGACCTGCCCGCCTCCGATGCCGGACGGCCGCTGCGTGGCGTCGACGAACCCAACACCGGCTGCCGGGGCGACCTTGACCAGGTAGACCAGCAGGGAGGCGATCTCCTTGCTGATGTCGCCGAGATCGAAGTACTCCTGGAACTCGTCGAGGACAACCAGCCGTACCGGCATCTTGTACTTCGGATCGCGGGCGATCTCCCGGGTCAGCTTGCCTTCAGGGCAGACGTCGACGGGCAGCTTGGACAGCCGCTCGTACCGGTCCTGCACATCGGCTTTGATCTCGCGCAACGCTTCCAAGACGATCTCCGCCGGGTCGCCGTCGCGCGTCATCGCCAGGCCGAAGGCGCACCGGTCAGCGACGAGGGAGAACTTGCGCCAGTCCGGCTTACCGCCCCCGTCGAGCACGGTGATTTTCACGTACGGGTCCAGCGCCGCGTACAGCGCAAGGAGCCGGGCGGCGAACGTCTTGCCTTGCCGAGGCTGGGCACCGATGAGAATCGAGTTCCACAGCAGGTCGACGCTGACTTTGTTGCCGCGTTCGTCGAGGCCGAACGGGGCAGGCTGCCACACATCGGTGGGCTTGCACCGCAGCAGCGGCGTTCGGCCGGCGCCGACCGACAGCGGGTCACGGTCAGCCACCCAGAGCGTGTGCCGGCGGTGCGAGCTGGGGTCGCGGGTGATGAACACCTGAGAGATCGCGACATCTAGGCCGGACGCGATGGCGCCGCGCGCCTTGACGGCCTCGTCGAACGTCTTGCCGTACGGCAGGTCGATGGACACCTGCGAGCCCGTGCCGGACGGGTCACGCGCCATGGTCGAGCCGAATGAGATTTGCTGGTGTGCCTTGTCAGGGTGGCCGAGACCAGCGGCGTAGTACGCGCGCAGGATGATGTCCGGGTTGACCCGCCGGAACCGACCGGCCACGGTGGCAGGGGTAATGATCGGCCGGTCATCGGGACGGCCGAGGTGCGCCAGAAATGCCGTCCCACCCGCGATGATCAAGGCGAGTGCCCACCACGGGGCGGTGGCCCATATGACCGGCCCACCAATCGCGACGGTGAGCAGTTCGGCGCACAGGACGACGAACCGCCACGTACGTGTGGCCTTCACTTCGCGGTGCAGCTTGAGCCACATCGCCGGGTCGTTGGCATCGGCAGCGGCCTGCCGGAGCCCGTACTGTTCGGTGACCCACCACCACTTGATCTGCCGACCGGTCAGCCGGAACATGCCGACGGCCGCCCAGAACACGGCGAGGATCGCGTACTTCGGCGAGCGGAGCGCATGAAATCCGCACCGGTAGCCGATGACCGCGAGGGTCTGGCGGATTCTGTGTTTGATGTTCGGCCACGTCGACCAGCCGACCGGAACAATCGGCACCCGCCCGGACGGCCCAGACGGTGAGGGCGGATCGACGGGCATCCCGCCCCGCGTCGGTGCCTCGTCAAGGGCTACCTCGAAGTGGGTATCTCCTACGGCCTCGGCGGTCCGGCGGGTGCGGGCCGTGTCCAGGTCGACAACGTCGGCGACATCGGCTTCCGCCGCGCGCCAGTCGAAGTGGTTCTCGTCAGGGGTTGGATTGTGGGGGACCATCAGGTTCTCTCCCGTGGGATCGCGGTGCGGTTGATCGGGGTGAGGAACCGGCGGCACAGCACGATGGCTGGCAGGCTTGGGGCTGTGCCGCCGGGCGAACTCAGAACGGGCGCGGCGGCATCGGCTCGCCGCTGAGCAGCGCGTCGATGACCTCGGTCATGTGCTCGGCGATGTATTGCCGGTCGAAGTCCTCGTTGAGGCGGTCATCAGCCCAGTCGCTCAACGAGCGCAAGTTGTTCTGTAGGGCAGCCAAGGCGGCGCCCCTTCTGGCCTGGTCAGTCACGGCTCTCTCCTCGGGTGTTGGTCAGGCGGCGGCGAGTGCGGATGTTTCCGCAGGAACAGGTGCGGATGGTGACGCGTCGGTGACGCGCAGCGCGGCGAGATGGCGCCGGGCGGTCGACGGGGAGACACCCGCCTTGGCGGCGATCGCAGCGGCCGAGGCGCCGGGCATCTTCGCCGCGACCTTGGCGACCTTGTCCGCCGATGGAGGACGCGGCGTGAGCCGCTTCGGTCGAACCTCGGCAACCGGAACCGGCTCGACGCCGGCGGCCGACTCGGCGGCCGGCGGAGTCAGCGCCGCCGTGGTGGTTGCTTCCGAGACCGTGACCGGCTGGACGGGCGCGGCTGCCGGAGCCGGGCCGGTCTGAAGCCGGCGAATCCGGCCGCCGATCTCGACCAGGGACACCGAGGCGATCACGATCAGGCCGTCCACGCTGAACGGGATCAGGTACGGCGACGCGCCCGACTCGCCGTAGCGCACCGCCACGCCGACCATGTGCCAGTACGACACCCACGCGGCGATGCCGGCGATGACCGCTGTCGCGGCGAGCCGGGCGACCGCCTGGGCACCTCGGCGCAGCGGAACGCGGCTGATCAACTCCACGGCGAGCAGCAGCGCCAACGGCGACCATGCGGAGATCGCCTGACTGATCGCGTTGTTCTCGGCGTGCAGCACGTTCCCGGCCAGCGACGCCGCGATGCCGAGGGTGAACACGGCCCGGACAGCCCATCCAAGCCGCTTAAGACGGTGAAGGTCGGTGGTCATCAGGCGACCGCCTTCCGGACGGCCGGACGCCCGGCCAGATCGGCGGCGACCCGTGTCACGCGGGCCTCGGCCCGGCGGAGACGGCGCCAGTCCAGTGGCGCCGGGCCGCCGCGGTCAGCGGCGTTGATGATGGCGATCTCGGCGTCCAACACGTCCAGCTCGGCGGCGATCAGCGGCCATTCCGCCTCGATCGCGTCCAGCTCAGCCGGCGACGGCTCGTCAATGCGGTGAACCTTGCTCACGGGGTGTCCTCCGAGGACAGTGGTCGGCGCGACCGAAGCCGCGCCGACCAGCGGGAAGGGATGTGTGCGGAGGGCAGGGCAGACCGCGCCGTCACGCGGTCCCGTGATAGTCCGAGGTGCGGCGAGACGCGCTTGCCCAGCACGTCACGTTGAGCCATCGAGCGGACAGGTCTGGTCGGCCGGACAGGTCAACGGCCGAACACCCAAGGCAACCTCGGAAGATCACGTATTCAGTTGACAGAGAACGTGCGGCTCGGCGGTGTCATGGCGTGCGGCAACCCGTGCCGCCGTACCAGTCCTACCGACCTCTTGGCTTACCTGGCTAGCCAGGTCGCTTGAGATCAACCTAGGCTCGCATGGCTAGTCAGGTCAACCCTGAAACTGAAACTTCCCCAACTTGGCTAGTCAGAGCTAAGCTGTGCAGGTGGCCGAAGACCTTGACTTCCTGGGCAAGCTTGATCCCGACGATCCAAAACAGGCGTCGCAGCAGATCGCCAACAAGCTGCGAGCAGCGATCCTCACCCGACGCCTCCAGCCAGGCGACAAGCTGCCATCCCAACCAGAGCTCGCGAGCCGGTACGGAGTCGCGCGGGAGACGGTGAAGCGCGCGCTGGAGAGCCTGCGGGCCGAGCGGTTGATCGTTACCCGTCAGGGAAGCGGCGCGTTCGTCCGCGCCCAGACACAGCGCGCGGTCGAGCTGCGCCCGCACATCGAAGCATCGTTCGAGCGCCCCCACGTCACCATCGACTTCGCCGGCTTCTCCGGCGAGACACTGCGAGACGCACTCGCCGAGGCACTGGACAAGGTCCGGGTGGGTCGGCTCGCCCCCGAGACAATCGCCGTACGGGTTCTGCTCTCGGACATGACCGCGCCCATGGCCCTACCGGCACGCGCGGAGACCCAGTCCGACGATCCGGCCGTCCGGGAACGCGCCGAACGAATCACCCGCCGCGCGGCTGACGGCATCATCGACCAGGTCGCCGAGCTGGGCGACCTCGGACTCATCCGCTCCACCACTGTCGAAGTCCGCATGCACCGGGCCTCGCCGCTGTTCAAGCTCTACATCCTCAACGGCGAAGAGGTCTTCTACGGCTTCTACCCCGTCGTCGAACGCACGGTTTCGGTCAAGGGTGAGCCCATGGCGATCTACGACCTGATGGGCAAGGACGTCCCGCTGTTCCACTACGCCGTCACAGACGACGAAAGCTCTCACGGCACCCAGTTCGTGGAAGCGTCACGCCAGTGGTTCGACTCAGTGTGGTCGACGATCGCCTACCGGTACGACGCATGAACGCCGACGTAGCCGGCCTGCTCGACAGCGTCGACGCTGTCCTACTCGACTTCGACGGTCCGGTATGCAGCATCTTCGCCGGCTACCCCGCCCGCGACATCGCGGCGGAGCTAGTGGAGCTGCTGCACCGCCACGGGGTCGACGTGCCGTCTCACCTTGCCGGCAAGCGAGACCCGCTCGAAGTTCTGCGCTGGACAGGAACCGCCACGGACCAGCGCATCACGCGCTTGGTCGAGGACGCCTTGTGCGAGGCAGAGCGACGCGCCGTCGAGACGGCCGCACCCACGCCGTACGGGCGGGAGGTGATCGTCGCGGCACGACAAGCGGGACTGCCCGTCGCCGTCGTAAGCAACAACTCCGCCGGCGCTGTGGGCGCCTACCTCGCCGCACACCGCTTGACCGGGCACGTCTCGCCGGTAATCGGCCGTGCGTACGCGGAACCGGAACGCATGAAGCCCAACCCTGAGCCAATATCCCGCGCCGTGCGGATGCTCGACGTGCCGCCGACTCGAAGCGTCCTCATCGGCGACTCGTTGTCGGACATCGAGGGCGCCAAGAGGGCCGGCGTCCGCGTGATCGCCTACGCCAACCGTGCAGCCAAGCTCGACACCTTCCGCACGACCGAGGCGGATCTCGTGATCACCAGCATGGGACCCATCGCCGAAGCGCTCGTCGCACGATGCGAGGGCGAGGAGCCCGAATCACTCGGCGGCGGCATCAGCCGGCGGGGAAACGTAGGTGCCGCGCTGCGGGACGGTGAAGACCAGGCCGCGCTCGCGGAGAACAGCGACGGCACGGCGGACCGTTCCCCGCGCGATACCGAACTCCTGCACTAACTGAAGTTCCGACGGGATCGGTCGGTTCGGCTGCCAGTCCCCGCGCTCGATCCGCCCGGCCAGAATCTCAGCGAGCTGCAGATAGGGCGGTACGGGCCCGTCCGGTTCGATCATCTCATCAAGCTAAACGACCGTCATCGACTGAATACCCCCAACCACATTCTTGTACGTCCAAGAACAAGCTTGTACAAGCATGAGAGGCACATCATGGAAGAGCACCTTCCCGAGCGTCCTTCCTGGGACTGCACCAAGTGCGGCGAGGCATGGCCCTGCGCCATCGCAAAGGTTAACCTCTCCATCGAATACCTCGGCCTTCGATCGGCTCTTCTGCTGTATCTCGGCATACAGCACTGGAAAGCGTTCAACGACCACGCTGCATCCGGGCCGGTACCTGTCGATTTGCACGAGCGCTTCTTCGGCTGGATCCGGTGATCGCCTGTGGAGTCCGGACGCAGATCTAACCCTGACAAGGTCAGGCTGACCCGCACCGCCATGGGCGGAGTGGCAGTTCTCTGGAACGACAACCTCATTGGCTGGCTACACGCCAGCATCGGCGACAAATGGAACGCCTACGTCTGCGGTCCGCGAGCCGACGACCCGGGCCGGCACATCGGCCGGTTCACCAGAGACGAGGCCGTACGCCGCATCGCGCTGGATGCTGGCTGGCCCGATAGGTAATGAATTAGTTTCGGGGTCACCACTCGAGCAACGTTCTTGTATCGGTCGTCCGCAGCGATGTGACCAGCGATTCACGTACGAACTTCACGTACCTCTTCAAAGCGGCCCGAAACGAGCCGCTCATCCCGCCACCTGAGCGCGCCACTAATGCCGCCGCTGGCGCTCTGGCCCGGGCCTCGAAGCGGGGAGGAAATGGCCGGCTGCCGACCGGCGCGCCATGAGTAATGCAGACCAATTGCCCGCGCTGGCCCGCATGGCGAGTCGCGGCCTTCGAGCTACAGGTGCTGAGGCGCGCATGGTGTCCATGCTGCCCATCCGCTGTTAAGGGCGCTTTGCACCGCAAGCAACGGCTAAAACCGGCTGCCCTGGACAGCGAGCCTTTGCGACCCTGAGCGGTCAGGCGCCAAGCGGCAGGCCGGTGGCCTGCCCGCAGCCTGGTGCACGCCGCCCGCATCGATAATCGACTAAGCTTTCAAAGTCGGCTTGACGCATTGCCAACCAGCTGCCAGTGCATCAGCGAATATTTGCCGCAAACAGTATCGACAACGGCCCGGGCGAAAAACAGTCACTTCTACAATAAGGCGGATATCCTGCCCAGCATTCTGCTTGAGTCAAGGATGTCCATAGCTCGACTCATAACCGGCTTCCAGAAGATTCTGTCGCCGCCGCGTTTGTGCGATTCTTCTTCCATCAGAAACGATGCCACTCGAAGGTCGGAGATCCGTTGCGAAACTTGCTCGATATCTGCGTCCAGGGCTTCTAGCTCGTCGCGTTCCTCGGGGGTAGCACCTTCGGACATTGCTGCACGCGAGGCGATCTGCTCCCTTTGCCGAGCCAGGCGATCCCCCGTTCTATTTAATTCCTCCGCAAAGGAACGTGCGAGAACTGATAGCTCGGCCATTAAGCTTGGCGTGAGTTGGAGCTCACGACGATTACTCCCCCTTTCGCCACTGACAGGCTCCTCCACACCCGGCAGAATCTCCACTTGCCGTAGAGTTGAGTCACTAACGTCCGCGCGAAGTTGACTTCTTGCATGAAAGAGGAAAGTCTTGGTACTCATCATTGTCAGAGTCATTCCGGTGATGTCGAGGCACTCGCGTACCAGTTCGGTCCGCGCACCCACGGTTTGATTATCGTGCCGCCAGAACCAGTCCTCTTTCGTGTCCCGGGTGACGATTAACAGAGGCAGCCTTCTGGAGTCAACCTCCTTAAGGGTCTGATGCCAGAGTAGGTAGTCCCCGTACGGTTCCGCCTTCCCTTTATCCTTAAATCCGGGGGGAACCCCTTCGTCGATCCTCCGTTGTGCTTCCTTCTGCGCATCTTCAAGCTCGGATTCCGGTAACGCATCCCCCACCCTTCCGTCAAACAAAGTTTGGAGCTGCTTCAGGATCGGGTCATTCTTGATTGAGTCGGCGGGAATCCCATGCAACTGTCGCAGCTTTTGGAGTCGGTCGGCTGCGCCGTTCAGCCCATCCTCGACGAAATCCGTTAGCCTCTTGACCTCATCCTGAGGAAGTGCCACACGAGAGCTGGCTTGGGACAGCACATCGAGTAGACGCTTTTTGGCATCCTCCAGAGACTTCACCGCATCTACATATGCGCTATCGTGGCCGGAGATGACCCCAATTCGGTTCAAATGAAATTCAAGGGCGACTTGGTGGGGTATCCAGAGGCGATTGCCCAGCTTGCGGAGCGCCTGAAGTAGCTCTTCCCGAGTGTTCGATGCGAACCTGTACAGATCCAGCAAGACGTTGGTGTCGACAACGACAAGCGATGAAGTAACCGCTTCAGCAGTTGACGATTCCGAGGGAATAATGAGGTGAGCGAAGTCCTCGCTAAAGCCTTTAGGCATCTCGTTTCCTGCGTCGTCTAGTCGCGAATAATCGAGGGTAGCTGCCGGTTGTCCGTGTAGGCCAAAAGGCTGACACCACACCGTAGTCGTCAGCCAGGAGAGCCACAACCAAGTTCCAGTCCACCTCTGAGGGTCGATCGCGGTTAAGGCAGTGGAGATTCCGGCGAGGGTCGCAGCTGCTGTACAGCAGCAAACTACAGCAACCGACCGGCCACACCGGCTTGAGTCGAGCCGCCGTAGATCCACTTGACCGTATCCAACTTGATCCAAACGAGTCGCCATGACTCGATCGATCACGGGTTTCCCGACTAGACTTCGCACCCATGCAGTTCGCCGCTGACCCGCCAAGTCGCGCGTGACTCTTCGCTCAGGTGCCGTCATCGACCTGGCGACCGCAGGCTGCAGCAAACTCGTGTGGGTCGGCGTCCACCACGGCGGAAGGGCAGCGCGCTGGTGTCGTCCGCTAGGGTAAAATGCGGCGCCTCTAGGTCTATCGCTTCCTACGATACTCGGAACGGTCGTAGATACGGGGGGATTCGCCAATGGAACCGCTTGACCTTCTCGGGCACTTTTGGTTTCCGGGTCAGCCGAAGGGCGGCCAATACGGCCGCCTTACCTTCGACGTCGTAAAAGGCGGGTCTCTCGATCTTAATGATGATCTTGGTGAGTTCCTTCCAAACGGTGAACTCCACGTAGCATGGGGCCACTCGAAGCGGCGAATACTGGGCACAGTAGACACGCCAGAGGGCCGCAAGAAGGTTACCCTGATCGACTGCGGATCAGGTACGGCTAGTCGATGGTATGTCAATGCTCTACTCATCGGTGACCACTTCGACAGCGATAGTGAAACTTGCTTCGATGAACTTATCCTCCGTTTGGATTGTCTACCAGCTTGGGTCAACCAAGATTCGATAGAATCGGACATGGTCGGCCCACTTGATGGAATTGACAGGAAGGAGTTCGAACTGTCGCTCACGCGCCCACCTCGGTCGGAAGCGAAAGATCAGGAGGGGCGATCCGTTGCGCTAGACTTTCGTTGGGGCCGAGTCGAGCAGAGACTCGAAAAGCTCGAACTTCAACAATGGCCGCAGATCGAGATTCAGTACGGACAATATGCCGGGCTTGACAAACTGAGTAAAGACATCTCTTCGATTTACAACTTCGTAGCTCTGTGTGTCGATCGTGCGCCTCGCTTCCAGTCAATCCATCTCTACAGGCGAGACAGACCGGAGTTGAGTCTGGAGGGAACACCCTTTCCTGGCACTAAGAGGCGCGTCGAACTGAAAGCTCGATTCGATCGATTTTCGGAGAATCGCGGCCGGCGCCTGACTCCCGACGGTGTGTTCGCGTCCTTTGGTGATGTAGGCGGGATCGAAACTTTGCTGAGCTGGCTGCAGTTAGCGGACAGCCTGGGAACGGTCGTCGGTTCACTACTTACGATGAGGAGCCAGACTTATACTGAAAACAAGTTTCTGAATCAGGTCTCAGCCGCGGAAGGGCTGCATCGGATTGCGATCGGCGGTAGTCGCATGTCGCCCAATGTTTTTCGGGCGCTCAAGCGACACATCCGCAAAACTGCGGTACCACGCTCACAGCACGATTGGTTCAACGAGCTGATGTCACATGCCAACGACCCGACACTTGGTGAAAGGCTCAACGAGTTAGCGTCAGAGATGCCTGCGTTAGTCCCACTCCTGGTTGGCGACTATGAGCCTTGGGTGCGGCTCGTCAAGAAGGCCCGCAATCTCGGTACGCACTTGAGCGAGACGAGCTTTGGGGGTAGTCCTGGCGACCTGCTGTGGCTGGCGGAGAGTGTCTTCAACTTCACGCGCGCCAGTCTTCTTTTGCGTTTGGGAGTTCCATTGAGCACGCTTCAAAGGCTCATCATGAAACCCGATGTCCAATTCGCAACTGACCGGTGCGCCGATGTAGTAGGTCGCCTGGGCGGCAGAAGCCTGCCGTAGTTACCCACTATAGAGACTCGACGCGCCCCTCGATGGAATAGGACACCGCAAAGGATACGGCGACGAGGAATTTCTCCCTGCTGCCCGACTGCGGCGCTTGCCGGAGACTTAGCCGAGCTCAGGTTCGCCGTTGTTCACCCTGACCCACGACCGGCCATTCACGTCAATGAATCGCAAGCGAATGTCGTGAGCCTTGACGATAAACGGCGATTCTCGCTGGTGCGGCGAGAAGGAGCGACGTGCAACTTCATGGCCTGGGCCAAACACATCAATGGGGTCGAGGTCGATCGTCTCATCCCCTTCACGAGAGGTGATTGAGACTTCAAGCCGCCGGACGGGGCCCGATCCGAAGTTGAATACGCTGACATTGATTTGTGCGATCAGGCCGAGGGACGGCTGGCCGCTGATGCTGACCTTGCTGCCGTGAACAACCGCCCGTGCAGGGAGCTTCAATGCCTCTACTCGGTCCGCCTCGACGCGCGCGCGATCCGCCGCAGCCTCCGCCCGTTCCCGTTTCGCGTCTCGACGCGCCTCAGCGGCATCTACTTGTGCGACCTTGGCCTGACGCCGTTCATGGAGGAGCAGCAAGCCGGTGAACAACGCGGCAAGGATGCCGGCCGCGACACCGACGATGTTTCCCCATCCTTGCATCCAGTCAGTGACCTTCGGTGGCTCCTGGCTAGGCGGTGGCGTATACCGGGAGGAGGTGACGATCATCGCCGCGACCGCTGCAGCCATAGCCGCGAAACCAGCTCCGCACAGGAGCAGCACCTTCTTCACGAGACAGGGACGCTACCCGATCCACGGATCGAGCCTTCGGCCCACTGCTCCATGCAGGTCGAGGCTTCGGTGCGCTTGCTCTGCTCCTGCCGCTGGACTGGAACCGTCGATGTTGCCGATCTCGGCGAGCGGCTGCCTCACGCGACCGTGCCGGGATAGTTGCCGCCGGCGACGCCCCTTGCAGTGTGGAAGTTCTCGCGTACCTGTGCCGTGCCCGACCGAAGGGCAAACAGGGCCCAATGAAGGTTGGACAACCCTCGTCCTGTACGTCCGCGACCATAGTGCGACAACGGGTCCACCGGACTCGATATTCACGCAGGTCGGGCTTTTGCGGCGCCCGGTCTTGAAAACCGGTGAGGCGTTCCGCGTCTCCGTGGGTTCGAATCCCACGCCCTCCGCTCTAACCACGCGAAAGACGCTGCTGACCTGTGGTAACGCGGGATGCGGGACCTCGATGATGGATGAGCGAGTCCAACTCGGTCTCAAGTGATCTAGTTACAGCTCACCCTTCACGGCAAATACGCGGCAAACTACGGCGGCGGCCTACGTCTCACCGTCCTCCACCCTGAGAGCCTGTGCAATCCGGCGGCGCCGCCTCGCCTAGCCATCGATGCACATGGTGTTGACCTTAAGTAGCACGGTGCGGGCCGTTCGCTCCGCCGCCTGGGCACAGCCCGGGAGCTCCGACGCGGCGCCGAAGGGACGAGGCGGGCCGTAATGATTCGGATGCACCGGGCCTGGTCGTGGCCGGCGAGCCACTCATCCCCCTCCAATCAGGAGGTCCCGCGCTGTGGCCTGCAAGCACCCATGCATGCGGCGACTCCCTGCCTGGCCTGGCCGGCCAGCTGTACGGCGAAGACCAGGCCACCCATCCGTGGAGGGGCCGCAACCCGATTGGAGTCCTTTGGGTGACATGCCGGCACCTTCCGATCGTCGGCGATCCCGACAAGTCCAGCAAGTTCGCATGGATCTTCGACCGCCTTAAAATAGCGCTACGAGAGTGCGATTTATTCTAAGGCGGCACGTATTACATCCGCTTCGCGCGAGATTTCGCCGAGGCGGCTTCATGCGGGATCGATTAGCGACTAGAGGCAACTAGTGGCAACCGCACAGGGGCCACCGAAAGCTCTTCCGGGTGACACGCGGGAATGTGACTCACTTCACAATAAGCAGGTGAAGGCGGGTGCGAGAATCCGTGATGCGCAGGCCAGGACCTCAGCACTAGGCATTTCCTCTGACGCAATCACATCGTTGCGTATCTATTATCTCGCCTGGCGGGCAAAGAATTGCCAGAGGGCGTCGGGTAATGTCCCGGAGGAACCACAAAGGGGGACGGCCCGGGGGCAACCGGGCCGTCATGTCGACCCCTGTCCTTACGTATGCATGGCTCAGAAGGAGAACGACATGACCACCGTAGCGCTGAAGCATGCTCCCGAACAAGCGGAACTCGATCACCGTCTCGACGTTATAAAGCTCGCCCCTCGCGGCAGCTAGCTTGGCCACTGCGGCTGGAACGCTGCTTCAAGTAGTAGGCGAGTCGAGAGGCCGGACGAAACTGTGCGGCGCCCTAACCAGGCGATCGGCATCATCACGGCTCTTGCTCTCGGCATTGCGGCTGCCTACGACTAGCCTCGCAGAGAGGTGAAGCAGCGGGCCCGCAACTCCTCAGGACCCGCCTGGCCACCCGTCCCTGGGGCGTGACGGACGCGGAGAGGTCGCGAGGTCTGGTCTGCGCCGGGCCAACGCCCACCGAAACCTGGCGACGCTATTCGCGCTCCCGATCTCCACACACGCCATAGGGTGCCGTCGCCACACTGTTGGGTCCTCGGCGCGGCTTGATCAGCACCTCACACCGTCGCTCAGCGTCCTCGTGACTCGACGGCAAGACCAACCTCATGCGCAAGCAGGCCAACTGCCCTCATGCCGCGCGCTGGGTCTAGGCCCGGAAAAGCATGTGCTAGCTGGCCAAACGGTAGATGCCCCACGCCTTCTCACCGTCGACACATGGAGGGAATATACGTGATTCGAATCACCCGTAACCTTCTACCCTAAGTGGCATTCCGCATACGCAGAGATGCGGCATTCGGCCTATACAACGCACAAAAGGGACGCGGCCCAACGTGCCAATTACGCACCGTGACTGGCTCACGTCCGACGGGGCGGGGGATTTTCAGGTACTTACTTCTTGCCGGACGTGTGATCGCCCGGAGACACCGACGGCCCGCGTGCGAGGCGGGCCGTCGTGCCGCACCCCTCATGGTTCCCAGCTCAGAGACCCACAGCGAAGGAGAACGACGTTGGCCACCGTAACCAGGAATGCTGGCGAGAGCCAAGACAATCAAGATCCACGATCGGCTGTAGCGAAGGCTGCGCTCCTTGCCGTCAGCGGTCTAGCGACCGCTATCGCCACAATTTTGGTGGTTGGCGGCCAGTGGAACGTTGATGGCGGCACCCTCCGTTACGCCATCACGGTGATTGGTGTGATTGCGGTCATTGCGCAGATTGGCTCGGCCGTCTATGTGATCCGCCGCTAAGGGCGCTTTGGTTGGCCCGGATCTCACAATCCGGGCCGCTGCTCCGCTGATACCAATCAAGCGATGTGAGGATGTAGGCGACTTGCCATAAGGGCTGCGGCTGTTCCTACAGCGCCTCCAACGCCTCCGCGATCCGGCGGCGCGCAGCCTCGTCCTGGCCATCGATGCACTTGGCGTAGACCTTGAGGAGCACGTGCACGCTGTGACCCGCCCACTCCGCCACCTGAGTAGCGGGTACCCCGGCGTTGAGCCAGAGCGACACGGCGGCGTGCCGCAGTTGATAGGGCACCTTGCCCAGCGGCGACCGCTGTTGCGTGGGGGTGAGGGCGTCCTTGCGGGCTTGCCGCCAGACTCGCGAGTACGTCTCCTTCGAGAGGGGACCGCCCCCGTATCCCTGCCTGACGAACAGCCGGCCGTCCGATCCCGCGCCGAATTCTGCGAGGTGCCACCGAAGCGCTCGTACGAGGATCGGCGGGGCGGGGACGATACGCGTGGCCGTCTTCGCCCGGTGCTTGAGTTCCCGGTCCTCCCGCATGTCCGTGCTGTCGTCACCCCAGTTCTCACCTACGTGCTGGGTTGATCCGGTTAGCCGCAGAACGCCCCACCCGTCTTCCGGTAGCTCGCCCTCCTCCTCCCGCAGGTGCAGCGCCTCAGCCGGCCGAAGCGCCGAGTAGTACAGGCACGCGAAGAACGCCACCAATCGAGGCGACTTCGAGCTGACCGCGGTGAGCAGGGTCAGCGCTTGAGGTGGGCTGATGACAGATCTCCGATCAACCTCTTCGGTCGACTTGGGGGCGGACCATTGAACGAAGTCCATCGGATGAGCGTCGATGAGCCGCAGCTCCACGGCGTATCGGAGCGCGCCGTAGAAGACGGCACGTTTGCGGGCGACCGTGTTCGCTGCTGCGGCCTTGCCATCAATGCGGAGGGCCAGCATGTCGAGGGCTTTCCGGATCAGAGCGGCGTCGGTGAGGTCCGTCAGCTTCACGGTGTGAGCCGAGAGCCATTTCACCGTGTTAGCCATGTTGTCCGGCGGCGGCCCGTCCTCGCGGCGGGTGCGGTTGAAGGACCAGTTATAGAGGGCCTGCCGGATCGCCGGTACTCCCGGCGTCTACGAGGCGAGACCGGCCTGTCCCCGTTCCGGATCGAGGTCACCAAGCAGGGCCGCACGCCGAAGACCGAATGCCGCTCCGTGACCACGGAGCAGGCGCCGGATGATGTCGCCGACCGCCTACGCCTCGACTCCGATAACGCCACGGTCGTGCGCCGCGAGAACTGGTACTTCGCCGACGATGAGCCCGTCCAGGTCGGCGTCACGTACATCCCCGTTGCCGTAGCCGGCGACTCACCGCTTGCGTCCGCGAAGACGCTCGGCAAGGGCAGCATCTACGCCCGGTTCGAAGAACTCGGCTACCCCATCGCCCGCATTCGGGAAGAGATCTCCGCACGCATGCCCAACCCGGAGGAGATGGCAGCTCTTGGCATGCCGCCCGGTGTTCCTGTGATCGAGGTTCTGCACACCGGCTTCGATGAGCAGCGCCGGCCTTTCGAGGTCACGCGGTTCGTCATGCGCGGCGACCTCAACGGCCTGGACTACGACATGCCCGTTGAAGACTGAGGAGAAGGCACGAGATGAGCCGCAGCAGCCTGGCAAGGCTCGCCCTACTCGCTCTGCTCTGGGGATCCGGGTTCCTCTGGATCAAGCTCGCCCTACGCGGCTTCACTCCGACCCAGATCGTGCTCGTCCGGCTCACTCTCGACACGCTGGTCCTCGCCCCGATCGCCCTCGCTCGCGGCATGCGAATTCCTGCCGGCCGCATGACGTGGATGCACCTCTTCGTCGCGGCGCTGGTCGCTAACGCCATCCCGTACACGCTTTTCGGGGTCGGCGAACGCACGGTGGGGTCGAACGTCGCGGGTGTCATCAACGCCACCACCCCGCTTTGGACCGTGCTCGTCTCGTTCCTCGCCGGCACGGACCGCACGGTGAACTGGCGACGCGGCGCCGGCCTCGCACTGGGCTTCGCCGGCACGGTCCTGATCTTCACTCCGTGGGAGTCCGCCAACGAGATCGCCAGCTGGGGTGGCGTGGCCATCCTGGCAGCATCGGCCAGCTACGGAATCTCCTACGTCTACATGGGCAAATTCCTTACCAACAGGGGAGTTCCGCCGATCATGTTGTCCGCATCACAACTCGCGGCCGGCGCCATCCTGATGCTGCTTGCCCTGCCGTTCGGCGGCTTGGTCGCACCGCACTGGCGGCTCGACGCGATCGGGAGCTTGGTGATCCTCGGCGTCTTCGGGACCGGCCTGGCGTACGTGCTCAACTATCGCCTCATCGCCGATGAGGGGCCGACCGTTGCATCCACGACGACGTACCTGCTGCCGCTCGTCGCCGTTGCCCTCGGAGCTCTGGTGGTGCACGAGAAGGTGACCCTGCCGATGGTTGCGGGCATGGTGGTGGTCCTGGCTGGCGTAGCTCTGGTCCAGCGGCGCAGCAACCAAACCCCAGCGACGGAATCCGGCGTCCGCGAGATCGATATCGCGCGGGGAAGTGATTGATGGTCACGGTAGATCCCCGGTTCCCCCACCTCTTGAAGGATCTACGCCATGATCGGGGCCTGTCGCTGCGAGAACTCGCGCATCTGGTGCACTACTCCCACACGTACCTTTAGGATATCGAGTCCGGCCACAAGTTGCCCAGCCCGGAGTTTGCCCGATCGCTCGACACAGCGCTATCGGCACGTGGCATGCTCACGGAGCTGGTGACCGAAGAGGCTGACGTTCATCCCGTCGACCACAGTCCGCTTACCGCGGCGATGCAGGTACTCGACACCAACCGGCCGCAGGTCGCCGAGATTGCCCGACTGAGCTGGTCGGCGCCCGGCGACCACCAGGCCCGCGCCGAGGCGGCCCAATGGGCACGGTTCGCCAGTTGGCTCTACGACACGTTCGTCCGCAACCGGCCAGCCTTGAGACGGCTCGGGGCACAGCGCTACTCCCGCCGTATGCGGGAGGAGACAGGGGCGTCGCCCTTTCGGATGGAAGTCAGTCAGCAGGGCCGCACGCCACATGCGGAATGTCGCTCTGTCAGCCAGCAGCCGGCGCCACCAGACATCGCCCGCCGGCTGATGATCGAACCTCTCACCGTGGTCGTCTGCCGCGAAAACCGCTACTACGCCGACGGCGAACCGGTACAGAACGGCACCACCTACATCCCGATCGGCGTCGCCGGCACCGACTCGCACGTCACGACGAAGGCGCTTGGCCGTGCGTCTCTCTACTCCCGATTCGAAGAACTGGGATACGACGTTGCTCGTGTTCGGGAGCAAGTCTCGACCCGTCTACCAACGCCGGACGAGTCAGCAAGCTTGAAGATCCCGCCGGGTGTACCAGTCCTGGAGATCCTGCACACCAGCTATGACGACCTCGGCCGGCCGTTCGAGGTCACCCGCTTCACGATCCGAGCCGACCTCACTGTCCTCGATTACGAGTTGACTGTGGACGACTAATCAGCCGTCTGCCCCCATCCAGCTGACATCCTGGGACGCCTGATCGCGCTTCCGAGAGGAGACCATTGTCGGGCCGATGAGCAACGGATATGAGTGGAGTAGGGGTCGACTTCGATGATGCGGAACGAGCTAATGAGGCAGCTTGCCGTACTGCCAGAGGACACGCTCATCGGCGTGCAGCTCGGCGACCAACACGTCGACGCCACCCGGCTCGTGCCGTGGGGTGATGAAGGTTTCGTAGACGTTCAATGCCATGCAGCCGACCTGCTGCAGGTCCATCGGGAGTGGAAGATGCCAGCGCATCAGCGAGAACGGATCATCGTCGCGGCCAGCACCGTGAGCCCATCCGCACGGCGTTCGATAATGGCGGAGCTGCTCACGGCGCGGGAGACCATGGCTCTCCAACTTGAGCCCGGAAGGTGGTTCTTGCCCGGCACGCCGCCTTAAGGGCCAAAATGACCCGCTTAGCAGGCCGCTCGCGCCGCCCGGCAGGGCCGGCCCGATCCGCGCCACCCGCCGACGGCTCCGCCTCTGGCGGGCGGGTTCAGCCTGCGGCACGCGCGAGCAACATACGAAAGCTCCGGCTCCCTTCGGCGTGAAGAGCCGGAGCAACAAGTTGCAACATATAGTCCTCGCCGGGCGGGCGGCTCCCAGGATGGCTTGCGAGGGTAGTTCCCTTTGGTGGTGTGATAGGTGCCTAAGTCATCCCGGTTGCCTGCCTGAAGGGATACCAGCCCACCGCAACGGCGAGGCCCAGGCGACCGGGATGACTTATCTGGCTATGACCGTGTGGTGGCCTCCAGCGGTGAACGTAAACAACTGGGAACTATCTGATGCGGATCGGAACCTCAACGATTGGCTCAATGGCCTCAAGGTAAGTCGCGTAGGCCTGGAGCACCCGGTCGTAAATGTCAGTCTCGTTGCGATTCTGAACTGTTATCACCAAGGCGTAGCGTACGCGGTCGGCACTGATCCTATATCCAGTGCCACCTTCCCGAGCGACATAGTGGATATCGAATACTGGCCGAACTAGGGAACTTCCGTTATGGCGTTGCGTTCGATGTAACACTGTCTCCCACTTGTAAGCGGTCCTTCTTTGGTCCTGCTCCGTCTCGTAATCCTTGCTCCGAAAGAAGGCGGCCGTCTTTGGATGAGCTGCCCCGTCTTCGAAGTTGTCGGCGTTCGGTCGGAAGAAGACCTCCAGACCAGCTCTAGTGTAATTTCCTGGATCTTGTGGGTCGACGCCGGTTGCGTAGCAAATTGTTGCCGTAATAGTCGTACGACCCTTAAGCTCTTCGTCGGGAAGGGGTATTGGAGCCCGGAGGACTTGCGCCGGCGAGAGTTCGCCTTGATATACAACCCGCAAGACGCCATCGTCGCACTCGACTATCTGTCGAACGCTGGGCGCCACACGGCCCCAACCTACGTGAGCAGGGCCTGCCGTATGTTGTTCGGTGGTATGAACAAGCAACGCCTTAAGAGCCAAGGGAGACAATCTGTCGCCGAAGTGCGCACGTACGCCAGCGGCAAGCCGAAGTGCAGCAGGTGCCGCGAAGCTAGTTCCGCCCGTGGGCGTAGGTCGACTCCCTTGAGACGACAGTACATAGAATGGCTCTCTAGGGCATCCCCCGAACGCTAGGAGATCTGGCTTAACGATCCCAGGTCGCCGCCCCGGACCAATCGAACTGTAGGACGCACGCTGCCAACCCGGTCGAGAGCTGTCTGCTGCACCAACGGCTAGGCCGTTCACGGTGTCGCTCGGTACCTGCACGCGCGCGTTGCCCGAGGCTATATCAAGTTCTCCGGTATTGCCGACAGCAAAGGTCGCCACAGTATTTCCGTCGGACAGGAACTGGTCCAGTACCGCCGTCCACGGATGGACCTCGTCGTCTTCAATGGGGCATGCGGGGCCCAAGCTAAAATTTACGAACTGGTGTCTACGCTGGGCCAGAACGCTTTCAATTCGATGTAGGACATCGTAGAGCTCCAGTGGATTCTGGTTCACGTCGCCGTCGAGCACCCGGTAATGGTCGACAATCCCGAAGGGGCGGGGTGCTGGTGTTCCTGGCTCTAGAGGGCCGAAAAGCACCGCGGACGTTACACCATTGCCGTGCTCAACATAGTCACTCTCTGCCTTGCCGAGGCCTGGGGTCTCATGACGATTGGTCCATCGCGAAACGGAGGCCTTGTCGGAGCTTCCACCGTCGAAGACGGCGATTCGAAGATCGGGATCTACCGGGTCCTCGTCGGGAAGGGGGCATTCGTCCTTGGAGGGTGGACCGAAGGAGCGTTCGATGGGCTGAATTATCCGTAGACGTGGGATCGGGCGAGCGACGCGTAGGAATGAAAAGAGAGCCAGTTGCTCCAAGTCTTCCCGTTGGGCGTGTACCGGCATGAAGCATAATCCGCCGGCGAAGAGCGCACGTTGAGTGTCAGCCTCCACTCCAAGTTGAGCTGCATATCGCACGAAGCCCCGCACAATGTGACGAGACGAAGGCAGGTCGGTAGCGTGCAACACGACCTCGAAGAATTCGCTGTCAGCGTCCGGGTCTTCGTTTGAGCCTGCTGGCGGAAGACGGAGGCGTTCGGTGACATCGGGAAAGCGCAGAGACTCAACACGCGTTAGCTGATCACCGCTGGGTCCCGGCGGGGCTCCGGCGTGTAGGAGCTCGGCCCACTCTTCGAAATCCTCTCTTTGTCCTGCGATGAAGATTTCGTTCGATGGTGAAGGTCCCGGTTCACCAGCCTTGGTCCACTTCTCAGGAGTTATTGTTACCGGCCGACTACCAACAGCTCTCAGATGGAACTCTTCTAGCAACCGATCAGGGAAGTACGACTTCGCGATCCATTCGGGGTGGAGAGTCAAAAGCCCAACGGATTCCCCGTTCGGACATGCCTCATCGGGCAGATCAGCCATGGCCTGCGTGAGGGTGTCAAGTTGTGAGGAGAGCCGTGTGCGAGCCTCTTCCGGGCTGTAAGACGAGCGCTTATTCGGTGCTCCTCCTGACAGTACGACCGGTTCCATCAACCGTTCCCCGTAACCGAGAAGAAACCGCGGTCTTTCCGGCATCGCTACGCCTCCGCTCTATCGCTGTTGAGCCGCTTCCGAATGGTGTCACGACTAACACCTGTGAGCCTCTGTGTCTGCCTCTGTGACACCGTGCCGGTCTTGCTAAGTGCAATGGCTATGTCTATTTGGTCAGTTTTTCTGAGACTTTTGACTCTATCTTCAACAATGACCTCTAGGGTCTTCACCAGATCGATGTCGGCGACCGCCGCTTTGCGCTTCGCCGTCATCACAAGGCGCTCTACGTCGCTATAAGAGCTACCAGCGAGGCAAATCGCTAAGGCGGTAAGCAAGCTAGCGTCTTGCGCTTCGTCGCCAATTAGCTGCTGCAGGGATGCCATAATGCCATCGAAGTCAGGGAGGGGAAATTCGACGATGTGCTCAAACCTTCTCCATACAGCTGGATCCAACAGGTCCGGATGATTAGTTGCCGCCAACAAAAGCGAGCTATCCGGCCAGTCGTCAATCTCCTGCAACAGCACCGTTACGAGGCGTTTGAGCTCTCCAATCTCGGTTGCATCGTCACGCCTCTTGGCTACTGCATCAAGCTCGTCCAGTAGAAGGACGCAGGGTCCAGACTTCGCATAGTCAAGAACCCTTCGAACGTTCACGCCCGTGCGACCAAGGAAGCTGCTCATGACCGCGGAAAGGTCCAAAACCAGCAGCGGTAGTGATAGCTCGTCAGCGAGCCACTTGCTTGCCAGAGTTTTTCCCACTCCGGGCGGTCCTACGAACAAGGCTGTTCGGCTCGGCTTAAGACCAGCCGCTAGGAGCCGATCTCTATGTAAGCGCTCATCACGAAGGTCACGGAGCTGCGTACCAACCGTTTCGCTAAGGACTGGTCGTACTTCAGGCCCTGCCATGTCGTGCCGCAACAGGGGCAGCCTGCTGTCCAAATCAACAGGGGCCGGAGCAGCCGTCGTGCCCCGCAGAGGCGCCGACCGACTTGGGTTCGCCCGAAGCAAGCTCAGCAGCTCTGCTGCAAGGGGGGGACGTCGAGACGTGTATCGCCGGGCAAGCCGATGGATGTACTGCTGCATGTCCTGCTCGCGTCCAGCAAGGGCAAGTCGAGCTAGCTGGACTAGATCGGGACCAACATCCACAACGTTGTCCAACACCGGGTTTTCGTTAGCCGCTACCACGTAAAGATCCTACGCTGGAGTGGACTAAAAAGTCGATCGAATCACCCAGGCTGGCCCGGCGCCTTCCGTCCAGTAGCGTTGCGGTGGGGGAAGCTGCAGGCTTGCACCACTCGTCTGGTCGTCCCAGTCTCTGACCGCCGGTGGGCTTGGGCACCCGGGCTCGCATGCTGTTGCGTCGTGAAGTGCCGGCTAGGTGACCGAGAGATGGTGATCGCGTTGGAGCACGGGCATCATCCGCCACCAGCGGAGTACAACAACGCATCCCACCGCAGGGCCCACCATCCCGCCGCGTCGATGCGCTGGGTTGCCCTCGAAGGTTCGATCGCCGAAATCGGCACTAATCCATAGGTTCACGGTCGGTAAGGCCGGGCCTAGATCGACTCACAGCGTCAGGGCGCTCGGCTCCGGCAAGTGTGCGGCAAAGAAGGCAGAGGCTCAGACGTTGTGCCTGGCCAAAGGCGTATGCGGCCCGGTCTTGGAAACCGGTGAGGCGTTCCGCGTCTCCGTGGGTTCGAATCCCACGCCCTCCGCCGAACCACCAGGGCAGGCCCATTCTGAGCTCCGCCCATGCCGCTCAGGCCAGCGGCGACCCGGCGACCGGATCGAGCAGCACTTCCTCGACGGCCACGATGTCGCCGACGTCGAAGCCCCGCATGTCTGCCGCCAGTTCGGGGCTCGCCAGGTAGGCGGTTATGAAGTCGGCCGGGGTGGTGCCCTCCCGGAACGAGAGCAGGGCGAGCAAGCGGTGCGCTCCGGCCTGGTGATCGGTCCAGAAGCCGTGCACGGTCACGCCGAACGAGGGCATGCTGGTGAGATGCCGCGGCCAGTGCACGGTGGCGTATCGCTGGAGGGTTTCTGCCGTACGCAGGGTGTAGATCCTGAGCTGATACATGTGGGAGTCCGCTCAGGCCGTCCCGGCGGCCCCGGTCGCCGCCTTGAAGTCGGGCGGGACGCCGATTTGAGCGAGCAACACATTCGCTGCGTTGTAACAGTCGAACCTTTCGATTTTTCCGTCCCGGAGAAACCAGAGATCCGCCGTCGGTACGTCGATCCGGTTACCGGTGGGCGGGATTTCGCCGGCCGGGGTCGGGAATGCGCCGAGATGCGTTCCCTGGATGCGGAGTTCCACGGCGACGACATCACCGAGCGCGTGCACTTCGAGCAGCTCACGGTGGACGTCCGGGAAGACGCCGGCGAAGCCCTTCACAGCGTGAGGAATCTCGTCCCCGCGGAAGGTCAACGCATTCGGCATGTCGTTGAACGTGCCGTCCTCGGCGAACAGGGCGCGGAAACCGTCCGCGTCGAGAACGTTTCCTTCTGCCAGCCGATAGGCCTCGCGAACAACCTTTTCGTTGCTTCTCATGGGGCCACGCTAGCAGGTTTTTGACCGTACGGTCCATAACGTAGGCTTGCTCACATGGCCCGGCCCCGCAAGTTCGTCGAGAGTGATGTCGTCAGCAGCGCCAGTGAGGTGTTCGCCGTGCACGGGCTTGCCGCTGCGACGCTCGACGACCTCGTCCGGGCGACCGGGCTGGGGAAGCAGAGCTTGTACAACGCGTTCGGCGGGAAGCGGGAATTGTTCTTCCGGGCGCTCTCCGAGGACCGGGAGGAGGCGACCCGGGCCGTCTCGGAAGCGCTCGGGCACGACGACGCCTCGCCGCTGGACCGCATCCGGGGTCACCTGCTCACGATGGCGATCGAGTTCAGCAGCAGTGACCGGCGCGTCTCGCTGACCACCCGCGCGCTGGTCGAATCCACCGGCGAGGCGGATCCACTGTCGACGGCCACGAAGGACGGCATCGAGCAGCTCGCCGGGGTCTATGCGCAATGCCTGGAACATGCGCGGGACAGCGGCGAGATCCCGGAGGACGCGAACGTGCAATCGCTCGCGATGTACTTCGTCGCCGTCACCCGGGGGATGGAGCTGCTCGGCCGCGCCGGTGTCGGCCGCGCCGTTCTCACCGCGGTCGCCCTGGACGCGCTTCGCGCGCTGCACGGTCAGCGGATGGAAGAGGCCGACGAGCGCCCGTGAGCCGTCGGGCTTAACCTAGCTGGCTGGTCCACGGGCTCTGACCGTACGGTGCCGGGACGGTCAGTTGACGGGGGCTCCGGAACCGGTCGCTGCGGGGCGGGGACCGAGGTCGCAGAGCGACGCCACCTGGGTCTTGGCCAGGTCGGCGCCCTCCGGGATGCTCCGCAGGGCCGTGTTGAAACTGTTGGGGTAGCGGTTCTCGGAGATGTCGCAGCCCGAGGGCTCGGGCTCGTCGGACAGCCCGCCGCCGATGAGCTTTCCGCCGGCGTCGCGCAGGACGTACGACGAGCCGCGGGAGACCAGGTCGGTGCAGTTGGCCGAGCGGGCGTCGTACGTGATGACGCCGCTGCCCTCGGCGTCGCGGGTGGTCTTGTCCGGCACGAGGGTGGCGGTGACGGGGGCGAGGCCGTCGTTGCCGCCGCCGGCCGGCAGCCACTGGCTCACCACCGGTTTGATCGTGACCGAGCCGACCTCGGCGAGGCGGGTGGCGGCGAGGGAGTCGCCGACCGGGATCTTCGCGCCGGGCAGGATGATCGGCACCTCGAGGACCTGGAAGCGGCGGAACGAGTCGGTGACGACGCTGCGGCCGTCGGGGCCCAGCACGTCGAAGGTGACCCGGGTGCGGTAGGCGACCCGGTCGCTCGGGTTCTCCAAGACCGCGCCGATGGTCACCGTGGACAACGCCGGCGAGCCGACCCGGGTGTAGCCCTGTTCGGCGACGCGGACGGTCGAAGTGTCGTCGACGGGCGCGGCCGACGGCGGGGTGACCAGGCGGCATTGCCCCTGCGGCGAGTCGCTGTCACCGCGGGTCAGCAGGACCACGACGACGACCGCCAGCACGACCACGACCGCGGCAGCGGCGGCCAGCCATACTTTGCCTCGCACTGGTCGGATCTCCCTCGCTCGTTACCGGTCGTAGCCGTAGTACTTGTTGGACAGCTCGGCGATCTTCGCGAACTGGTCGTTGATCAGCTCCCCGGCCGCCTGCGCCGCCGCCTCGGCGAACTCGTGCTCCGACAGCGCCCGTACCGTACCGGGGCTGATGTGCACTTCCCACTGCCGCATGCCGACCGCTTTGACGGCGATCCGGCCGTCGGGTGAGTAGCCCCGGGCGACCAGTTCGTCGCGTTCCGCGCGCCAGTCGAGGTCGCGGGCGCTGACCGGGGTGTCCTCACCTGTGACGGTCTCGCCTGCCACGTCGCTGAAGGTGCGCCAGTACTCGCGGGTGCGGGCGACCCAGAGCAGCTGTGCCAGCGTGGCCAGCCGCCGTTCGAGGTCGCTGTCGTCGCAGAGGTCGTACCAGCCCTGCAGGAACGTCAGCGTCAGCTTGCTGCGGTCGTACAGTTCCGCGGTGATCGCTCCGTCCGGCGTGGAGACGCGGACGCGCATGCTGTCGACCCGGTCGGCGAGCTCGCCCATCAGATCCTCACTCCGCCGTGCCGAGGCCGTTGGGGCCGTTGCCGGTGACGGTCGCGGCGGTGGCGTCGGCCAGCGCGGGCCGGTTCGACAGGAACTTCTCGCGGCTGCCGGTCAGCACGGAGTGCGAGGAGGCCATCGCGTCGGCGATGACGCGCTCCTTCTCGGTGATGTCCTTCGCGAGCTCCTCGAGGCCCTTGCGGATCTGCTCGACGATCGCCATGGCGTTCTTGCCGTTGAACTTGACGGGCTTCGGATCCTCCATCGGGATCGACGCCGCCGACGAGGCGACCTCGCCGACCACGGTCAGGGTGATCGCCAGGGACGCGCCGAAGCTGGGTACGGCCGCGGCCACCGCGAAGATCGACCCGACGACGGTGAGCAGGCAGGCCGTCTCCTTCGGGTTGCAGTCGAGCATGGCGTCGAGCGACTGCTGCGCGGCGTGGGCGAGCTCGTCGACGCTCTGGCGGGCCGCCTTCCACAGGCCCCGCTCCGCCTCCAGGCCGCCCTTGAGGGTCAGTGCCATCGCGTACTGGTTGGCGGTGACGCCCTTGAAGCGGTCGAGGTAGTTGTTGCGGAACGCCGTCGCCGCCGGCCCGCGCCAGTCGGCGACCAGCGTGCCGACCCGGTCCATGCCGCCGAGCGCCTCGTTGACGGTCACGCCGACGTTGTTGACGACGTCGGGGGCCGTGCCGTTGTTGAGCTTGGACGCCGCCCTGGTCACCGCGGCGATCGCGGGCTCGAACCCGGCCGGGTCCGGCATGCCGAGGAACGGCGCGAACATCTCGGCCACTCCGGAGAAGCGCCCGGCGGTGATGTCCACCACGTCCTGCATCGTCTTGTCGTCGATGCCGGAACCGCCGTACCACTTGCCGTGGCTCTTGGTGAAGCCCCGCTGCTTGAGATCCATCTCGATGGCGGAGGTCTCCAACTTCGCGGCGTGGTCCGCGAGCTGCTCGTAGCTCACTGCGGAACACCGTCCTGCGCGTGCGCCGCCTCCACCGCGGGTTTCAGCTCCTCGAACTTCTTGCCCGCGACGGAGTCGGTGCTCGCGTACTCGTCGGCGGCGAGGACCATCGCGTCGCCGGTCAGGTCGAGGTTCTCCGCCGTGGTCCGCAGGATCTCGAAGAAGTCGTCGCGCAGGCTCTCCCAGGCGGGCTTCGCCGGACCGTACGGGCCGCCGAGCTTGCCGTCGCGATACCAGTTGTAGCCGCTGTTGTCGGCCAGCAGCAGCGCGCCCGCGGCCTCACGGATCTGCCCTGCCACCGGCTTCAGCTCGTACTGCCCGGCCTCCCACAGATCCACCAGGTCAGCACCGAGCTCATCACCGCTGTGCGGCATCGTGACCTCCCCCGTCACCAAGCATCGACGCCCGTCGCAAGGCGACACGATACCGCAGGCCAGGAAGCAGGGAGGACCGGTCAGGCGGGCGGGTTCACGACCATCTGGGCGCCCTGCCCGCGCTCGGCCAGGCGGTCCTTCGGGTTGATCAGGTTGCACCGCTGCAGCGACAGGCACCCGCAGCCGATGCAGCCCGTCAGCTGATCGCGCAGCCGTTCCATCATCGCGATCCGGTCCTCGAGCTTGCGCCGCCACCGGGCGGACAGCCGCGCCCAGTCGGCCTTGGTCGGCGTCCTGCTCTCCGGCAACGCCGCCAGCGCCTCGCGGACCTCCTCGAGCGACACCCCGACCTGCTGCGCGATCCGGATGAACGCCACCCGGCGCAGCTCGTGCCGTTCGTAGCGGCGCTGGTTGCCCCCCGTGCGGGTGGCGTGGATCAGGCCCTCGCGCTCGTAGAAACGCAGGGCGGAGGGGGCGACGCCGCTGCGCGCGGCCAGGTCGCCGATCGTGAGGAGCTCCACACCCGTACCTCTTGAGTTGAAGTGAACTTTAGGTTGCACGCTGAGCCTATGACCGTCACCGCCGTGGAACCAGAGTTGTTGACCCGCATCACCGGGGACGAGAAGCATTCGCCGAGCGCGCACTCGACGCTCGACATCCTGTGGGTGCTCTACGACCGGGTGCTGCGGGTGTCGCCGGAGACCGCCGACGAGCCCGACCGGGACCGGTTCCTGCTCTCCAAGGGGCACGGACCCGCCGCGTACTACGCGGTCCTCGCCGCGAAAGGCTTCTTCCCCGTCGCCTGGCTCGACGACCTCGCCGGGCCGGAGAGCCGGCTCGGGCACCACCCCGACCGGGTGCTGATCCCCGGGGTCGAGATCGGGACCGGGTCGCTCGGGCACGGACTCGGCCTCGCGGTCGGGACCGCCCTCGGCCTGCGCGCCCAGGGGTACGACGAGACGCGCACCTTCGTGCTGCTCGGCGACGCCGAGCTGGACGAGGGATCGAACCACGAGGCGATCGCGTACGCGGCAGCCACCGGGCTGCCCCTGACCGCGATCGTCGTCGACAACCAGTCCGCCACGCACGGCTGGCCGGGCGGGATCGCGAGCCGTTTCGTCGGCTGGGGCGTGTCCGTCGTGGACGGTCGCGACCACACCGCGCTGGAGGCGGCCCTGATGCCGCGCCGCGACCGCCCGCACGTCGTCATCGCCGTCGTCGAGCCCAAGGGGAGCTGACCATGCGAGAGACCTTCGTCGCCACCACCACGGCGCTGCTGGAGGAGGACCCGCGGACCGCCGTCGTCCTCGCCGACATCTCCGCCGACGCCTTCGCGCCGGCGATGCGCCGGCACCCGGACCGGGTGA
The DNA here is from genome assembly GCF_016464385.1 of Nucisporomicrobium flavum. Classification (GTDB taxonomy): domain Bacteria; phylum Actinomycetota; class Actinomycetes; order Mycobacteriales; family Micromonosporaceae; genus Actinoplanes; species Actinoplanes flavus_A. Next base: position 37,639 of record NZ_JADMLH010000008.1, read on the forward strand.
TCAACGTAGGCATCCGTGAACAGCTGATGACCGGCGTCGCGGGTGGGCTCGCGCTCACCGGGATGCGGCCGTACGTGCACTCGTACGCGCCCTTCGCCGTCGACCGGGCGTACGAGCAGATCAAGCTGGACCTCGGCCACCAGGACGCCGGGGCGGTGCTGGTGAGCATCGGCGCCTCGTACGACGCGTCGGCCGAGGGCTACACCCACCAGTCACCCGGAGACGTGGCGCTGCTCGACACGCTCGACGGGTGGACCGTGCACGTACCCGGGCACCCGGACGAGGTGCCGGGACTGCTGCGGGCGGCGGCGCACCACGACGACCGGGTGTACGTCCGCCTCTCGTCACAGCAGAACAGCCGTGCCCACCCCGGCACCGAGCTGAAGGTGATCCGGCGCGGCCGTACCGGTGCGGTGGTGGTCGTCGTCGGGCCGCTGCTCGACGCGGCGCTGGAGGCCACCCGCGACCTGGACGTCACGGTGGCCTACACGCACACGCCGCGGCCCTTCGACACGGACGGGCTGCGTGCCCTGCGACCGGCCGAGGTGGTGATGGTGGAGCCGTACCTCGAGGGGACGTCCAGCCGGATCATCGCCGCGGCGCTGGCCGACGTACCCCATCGTTCCCTGCATCTCGGCGTGAGCCGGACCGAGGAGCGGCGGTACGGCTCGCCCGCGGACCACGCCCGCTGGCACGGCCTCGACGCGGCGGGCCTGCGCCGGTCGATCGCCGGATTCCTCGGTTAGGCGGCGATCTGCAGGCTCGACCGGCGCTCGCGGAAGACCTGCTTGAACCGCGCGTCGAAGTGCCAGACACGGTCCGGTTCGCCGACGCGGACCCGGAAGCGCTCGCGGACGCCGTCCACCGCGGTCGCTGCGACGTCCACGGCGGCGAGCCGGAGGTCCGTGTTCCAGGTGACCTCGCTCAGGTGGCGCAGGTTGGCGTTCAGGTGCAGGCGCAGCCGGTGCAGCAGCCGCGTCTCCTGCGTGATGACCAGCCGCCGGTACGTCAGCAGCATCAGGTATTCGCCGGCCAGCGGGCGGTCCGGGTTGACGCACCGGGTCACCAGGACGGTGGAGTCGTCGGGCTCCACGCAGCGCCGGAAGATGGGCATGTGCCGGCTGACGGTCGCGATGGCCACGCCGGCTTCGGCGGCGGCGGGAAGGAACGTACGGGAGAACACGTCCATGTGGCGTTTAACGGCGATGCCCAGGGGAAGGCGCGGCCATGTCACGATGAATATCGAATTACAGGATCTCGACGATCGTGGCGTTGGCCATTCCGCCGCCCTCGCACATGGTCTGCAGGCCGTACCGCACGCCGGTCTGTCGCATGTGGTGCAGCATCGTCGTCATGATCCGGGCACCGGACGCGCCGAGCGGGTGGCCGAGGGCGATCGCACCGCCGCGCGGGTTGAGGCGGGACGGGTCCGCGCCGGTCTCCGCGAGCCACGCCAGCGGTACGGGTGCGAACGCCTCGTTCACCTCGTACACCCCGATGTCGTCCAGGGTGAGCCCCGACCTGGCCAGCGCCTTCGCGGTGGCCGGGATCGGCGCGGTCAGCATGATCACCGGGTCGTCGGCCGCGACGACCGCGGTGTGGATCCGCGCGAGCGGCGTCAGGCCGTGCGCGGCCGCCCAGCGTGAGGTCGTGACCGCGAGCGCGGCCGCGCCGTCGGAGATCTGAGACGCCGTACCGGCCGTGACGACCCCGTCCTCCTTGAACGGCGTCTTGAGCCCGCCGAGCTTCTCGAGCGTGGTGTCCCGCCGGATGCCCTCGTCACGGTCCGCCGCCCCGACCGGCGCGATCTCCGCGTCGAACTCGCCGGCGTCCTGCGCCTTCGCCGCGGCGGCGTGGCTGGCCAGGGCGTACTCGTCGAGCTGTGCCCGGGAGAAGCCCCAGCGCGCGGCCATCATCTCGGCGCCGACGCCCTGGTTGAACGTGGTCGTGCCGTAACGCTCCCGGATCGACTCGCCGTACGGATCCTGCCCCGCGGCGCTGGATCCCATCGGCACCCGGCTCATCGACTCGACCCCGCCGGCGACCACCAGATCGGCCTGGCCGGAGAGCACGGTGGCCGCGGCGAAGTGCAGAGCCTGCTGGCTGGAGCCGCACTGCCGGTCCATCGTGGTGGCGGGCACCGACTCGGGCCAGCCGGCGGCGAGCACCGCGTTGCGCCCGATGTTCCACGACTGCTCGCCCACCTGGGAGACACAACCCCAGAAGACGTCCTCGACGTCGGCCGGGTCGAGCTTCGACCGTTCGCTCAGGGTCCGGAGCACCCCGGCCGCCAGATCAACCGGGTGTACGCCGGACAGCCCGCCGTTGCGCCGCCCCACGGGGGTCCGCACCGCCCCCACGATCACCGCATCTCGCATACTGCCGACGGTACGCCGGACTGCCATAGTGGTGCCCATGCCGTATCTCGAGTGGCGGGTGCGACCCGTGCTGCCGGTGACCAAACTGCTGGGTGCGGCCGCCCTGGTCGTGCTCGTGGTGGCGTTCGGCGACGGCGACCCGGTGCGCTGGGCGCTGGCCCTCGCCGCGGCGGCAGGCCTGACCCTCTGGGCCGTCCGCGACCTGATCCGCCCGGTACGCCTCACCGCGGACGCCGCCGGGGTCACGGTGGTCAGCGGCTTCGCGGCCCGCCGGCACCTGCCCTGGGCCCGGATCGAGCGGGTACGCGTCGACAGCCGTACCCGCCGCGGCCTGCGCAACGAGCTGCTGGAGATCGACGCCGGGGAGAGCCTGCACCTGTTCAGCGCGCATGAGCTGGGAACGGACCCGCAAAACGTCGCGGCGGCCCTGACCGAGCTAGCTCAGCGAGAGCGTTCGTAGGACCGCGAGCACGAGCAGCACGACGAACACCGCGGCCAGTCCCACGCCCTGCACGACGTTGCGGATGCGCGCCGGCGCGTACGCGAGGATCACCGCCGCGATGAAGCCCGTGACCAGCCCGCCCAGGTGGCCCGCGACGGAGATGCCGGTCACGGCGAACGTGAAGACCACGTTGATGACGATCACCGGAAGGATCGGCGCGACGCTGAGCTTGAGCCGGCGCAGCAGCACGAACATCGCCGCCATCAGGCCGAACACCGCGGTGGAGGCGCCGGCCGTCATCTGGTTGGGCGCCGAGAAGACGTACGCCGCGACGTTGCCGCCGAGGCCCGCGAGCACGTAGAGGGCCACGTAGCGCACCGGGCCGAGGACGCGCTCGAGCTCGCGGCCGAGGATCCACAGCGCGTACATGTTCATCAGCAGGTGCAGGATGCCGTAGTGCAGGAACATCGCCGTGACCAGGCGATACCACTCGCCGTTGCCGGCGATGCCGTGCATCGCCGGCTCGCCGAGCGGGCCGTACACCGCGCGGCCGAGCACCGCGCCCCACTGGGTGAGCGGGGTGTCGCTGCCGAGCAGGCCGCCCCAGCCGCCGCCGGCCACCGCGTTCGAGCCGCCGGACATGATCGAGATCAGCATGACCACGACGTTGATGCCGATGAGGCTCTTCGTGGCCGTCCCGGCGCGGCCGGCCGCGCTACCGCCGAAAGCGGTGCGAGCCGGCCGCTGCGTGCGCCGCCCCTGGGCGACGCACTCCGGGCACTGGTGCCCGACCGAGGCCTCGTTCATGCAATCCGGGCAGATGGGCCGCTCGCAGCGGGTGCACCGGATATAGGTCTCCTTGGACGGGTGCCGATAGCAGACGGGCGCCGTCACCGGAGACTCACTCATGGTTCAAAGGTACCCGGGAGGGGTGACTACCCGCCGACCCGCTCGATCTCCACGCGCTCGATGACGACGTCCTCGCGCGGACGGTCGCCGGGGCCGGTCGGCGTGGTGGCGATGGAGTCCACGACCTTGGCCGACTGCTCGTCGGCGACCTGGCCGAAGATCGTGTGCCGCCGGTTGAGGTGCGGGGTCGGGCTGACCGTGATGAAGAACTGCGAACCGTTCGTGCCCGGGCCGGCGTTCGCCATCGCGAGCAGGTACGGGCGGTCGAACTGCAGCTCCGGGTGGAACTCGTCGGCGAACTGGAAGCCGGGCCCGCCGCGGCCGGTGCCGGTCGGGTCGCCCATCTGGACCATGAAGTTGGCGATGACCCGGTGGGAGATGGTCCCGTCGTAGTACGGGCCGCTGCCCTTCTGGCCGGTCCGCGGGTCGACGTAGTCCTTCGTCCCCTCCGCGAGCTCCACGAAGTTGCGCACGGTGGCCGGCGCGTGGTCCGGGAAGAGCTGGAGCCGGATCGGACCGTGGTTGGTGTGCAGGGTGGCGTAGAGCGTCTCAGCCACGGGTACTCCTAACGGGTGTCGCGGTCGCCGATCCGCGGGTCGCGCATCGGCGCTGGACAGTTCTTTACGGTTCGGATCCTCCCCCATGTGTCTGAACCGCCTCCGCTGGGGTACCCCAAGGAGGCAGCATTGAACTCGGGACTGATCCACAGGAGGTGGGCACTGGTGTTCGCAACCATGCGACGGAAGAACCGCAACGCGAAGATGAAGAACGAGCTCAGCCAGAGCGTTGATCACTTCAAGCGCGCGGCATCACTCGCCGCTCAGGAGACCAGCGCAACCGTGGGGCCCAAGTTCTCCGCAGCTCGCGACCGGGTGCAGCCGGCGGCTGCCAAGGCCAAGGGTGCAGCGGCCGGCGGCTGGGGCTCGGCCGTCGCGACGCTCGGCCCGCTGGTCGCGGCCGCGAGCGAGAACGTGAAGAAGACGGGCAAGAAGGCCGAGAAGGCGAACAAGAGGGCTGTTCAGGCCAACAAGGAAGCCGCCAAGGCCAACAAGAAGAACGCCAAGAAGCTCGAGAAGCGGGCGAACAAGGCGATCGGCCGCAAGCAGGGCAGCACGGGCGGCAAGCTCGCGAAGCTCGCGCTGGCCGGCGCCGTCGTCGGTGCGGCGGGCGCGTACGCGCTGCGCAAGCGTCGCAGTGACCAGTGGGACGAGTACGACCCCAGCGGCCCGGTGAGCACCACCGTGCCGGCCGGGGATGCCGCGTTCGAACCGGCGGACCTCTCCGGCCCGTCGGGTTTCGTGACGCCGGCCGGTGCGAAGAGCCCGGCCGTCGGCACGGTCGCGGGTGACCCGCTGCTGGCCGCCGACGCCGACCCGGAGCTCGTGCCGACCGGCGACCAGACCGACTCGGCGCTGCACAGCCCCGAGGTGGCCCGGATGGCGAACGGCAAGAACAAGAGCTGACCCCCGGTTGCAGCACACGGCGGGCGGACGATCCGGCATCGGGCGTCCGTCCGCCGCTCTGCGCTGCGCGGGTTACGGGTTCTGCTCGACCCCGGGCTCGGACAGCCGGGCCCGCGCGGGGTCCAGCGCCGGTCCGACCGGCAGCAGGTCGACCAGCTGGCCGGGGATCTGCTGCGGCTGCACGCCGCCGTAGCCCAGCTTCGCCATCACGTCCCGGTCGGCCAGCGGATAGCTGCGGCCGGTGTCGGTGACGATGCTGACCGTCCCGGTGCCGGCGGGCGCGGTCGGTGAGGCCATCGACACCACGAGGGCTCCCTTGCCGCGGGGCACGTACACGCGGTCGGCCTGGTCGTCGCCTGCGGCCGCCGCCTCGCCCACCACCGCCGTGCCCGCGGGGACGGAGGGGCCGATGGTGATGCTGACGCCCCCGTCCGGGCCGGAGCCGTCATAGCTGAGGCAGACGCTCTCCGGGCCGTTGAGCAGCACCGGTACGGCGGGCGGCAGGCCCGCGGCGTTGGCCGCGCTGACCAGCTGGGTCTTCGAGCGGGGCAGGTTGCCGTACAGGGTGAGGTCCATCTCCCGGACGCTGTACGCCTCCGGGTCGGCCTGCATGAGCGCGGCCTGTACGTCGGTCAGGTCGGCCACGCCGTCGCTGAGCACGACGCCCCACTGGTCGGCGGTGTTGCCGTCGCTGTGGATGCGCAGCACCTGCCCGACCTCGAACTCGTTGATCTCCGCCGACGGGTCACCGAAGTCCGGGATCGACGGCGGCTTGAGGTCCGGGCCGATCGGCACCGCGTTCACCCACGCGGGCGACACCGAGAGCGGCGCCTGGGTCCACCGGAACCACACCCGGGTCTGCTGCAGCCGGGCAGCGGGGATCAGGAAGCGCCGGTTGTTGTAGACCAGGAACGTACGGTCGGCGGTGTCGCTGACCAGCAGGCCGCGCAGCTCGCTCGCGGGGGTGTCGGCCCGGGGCACGGGCAGCGGCGTGCCACCGGAGGCCGGCGTGCCGACGGCCAGCACGCTCTGCGGGGCCTCGCTGTCGGCCACCTGCGAGCAGACCGTCCACAGGCTCTTGACCAGGCCACCTTTTGCCGGCGGCAGCGAGTCGGGCGCGCCCGGGATGCCCAGCGGGTCGCCCAGCGGAACCTTGGCCAGGCTCTCCCGGGAGGCGTTCCTGATCTCCGGCGCCGGGGCGTTGGCGGCGAGCAGGCCCGAGGTGTAGTTCAGCACCGGGTGCATCTTGTCGTCGGACTTGAGGTAGACGTAGCGCGCGCCGGTGCCCTTCTCCAGGAACACCACGGACTCGTTGCGCGGTTCCACGCTGCTGCGGCCCTTGATCAGGCCGTAGACGGCGGCGCCACCGACCGCGAGCGCGGCCACCACGATGCTGATCAGTACGGTCGTCCCGGCGCGCCGCAGCGGCGAGCGGTGCGGGTCGGGGTCGTGCGTGACCAGCGCGGCCACCACCCGCTGCTGCGAGTACTGGTACGAGTGCAGCTGATCCTGCCGAGACGGCACGCGACTTCCCTCCCCGGTGTGTCCGCCTCACTGTAGAGGTCGACGCCGGGCGATGGGGGGCCGGTCAGAGCCAGCCGTTGCGCCGGAAGGCCCGGTAGAGCAGCACCGAGATGACGACCATGATCGTGAGGACGGCGGGGTAGCCGTACTGCCACTTCGTCTCGGGCATGAACTCGAAGTTCATCCCGTACACGCCGGCGATCGCGGTCCAGACCGCGGACATGCCGGCCCAGGCGGCGATCTTGCGCATGTCGTTGTTCTGGTCGACCGTGACCTGTGCCAGGCGCGCCTGCAGGATCGAGTTCAGCAGGTCGTCGTACGAGGACACCTGCTCGACGGTCCGCGTCAGGTGGTCCTGCACGTCGCGGAAGTAGCGGCGGATCTCCTTGGGGACGAGCCGGCTCTGCGAGGCGGTGATCGTGGCGAGCGGGCGCTGCAGCGGCACGACGGCCCGGCGGAACTCCACGATCTCCCGCTTCATCTGGTAGATCGCCTGCACCGGGGCGCCCCGGTCCCGGGAGAAGGCGCCCTCCTCGATGATGTCGAGGTCCGCCTCCACCTGGTCGGCCACCTCGATGTACGCGTCCACCACCCGGTCGGTCACCGCGTACGCCACCGCCCACGGCCCCTGGGCGAGCAGGTCGCCGCGCCCCTCCATGTCGGCCCGCACCGGGGCGAGCTTGGTGGCGTCGCCGTGCCGGACGGTGATCACGAAGCGCTCGCCGACGAACAGCATCATCTGCCCCGTCTCGACGATCTGCGAGTTCTCGGTGAGCTCTCCGTGCGGCACGTAGCGGGCGGTACGCAGCACCAGGAACTGCACGGCGCCGAACTGCTCCAGCTTGGGGCGCTGCTCGGCCTTGACGGCGTCCTCGACCGCCAGCTCGTGCAGCCCGTACGTCTGCGCGACGGCGGCCATCTCGGCCTGGGTGGGCTCGTGCAGGCCCAGCCAGACGAACGCGTTCTCGCGGCTGCACGCCTCGCGCAGCGCCTCGTCGGGGGTGAAGTCGCCGGGCTCGCGCTTGCCGTCCACGTACACGCCGCAGTCGACGACGGCGCTGCCGTGAAACTCCTTGCCGGTGCCGGGCTGCTGGCCGTCGGCGGTGCCGAGGAAGCGGTTCATCGCCCGGACGGGGGCCGTCCAGGCGCGCGACAAGGACCTGTTCACCCCGGTGGACCTGCTGCGGCGCACGCTGCTGTCGCTCATGACTGCCTCCCCCAGGGGTGATCGCGGCCCGGACTGCGGTGGCGGGCCCGCACGAGGTTACGCCTGGGAGGTTGCCCAGTCCTTACGCGCCACATGCCTCGCGGCGCATGAGCATGCTGTTCAGGCCGGCCGCCGAGGGCACGGCAGCGCGGTGGGGCGGTGCGCGACGCGGCGCCTCCGGCAAGGTGGCGCCGGACGGACCGGCCGCATTTCGGGGGGGTGAAGGGTGCGAGCGGCCCGCCCGGCGCCGGGGGGGGCGGGGGTGGGTGTCGACGCGTCACACCGCATGGTCATGCAGTTTGACGCAGCAAGCATTGTGGGCCGTGGGCCGGTTCCGGGGGAAACCCAGAACCGGCACGGGGCCGTAACTGTCGGGAATCCGACAGTCGGGCAGGTATCAGGCGCGGGTCTCGGCGATCGCCTCGGCCAGCCGCCGGACACCCTCGTCGATCTGGTCCACGGTCACCGCCGAGTACGCCAGCCGCACCGAGTGCTTGCCGCCGTCGAGCAGGAAGTCGCTGCCCTTGACGATGGCGACGCCCTTCTTCATGGCGACCGGGAACAGCTGGTCGACGTCGACGTCCTCGGGCAGGTCCACCCAGAGGAAGTAGCCGCCGTCCGGCTCGGTGAAGGTGGCGCCGGGGATGTGCTGACGGATGGACTCCCCGAGGACCCGGGCGCGCTCGGAGAGGGCCGCGCTGACCGTCTGGATGGAGCGGTCGATGTCACCGGAGACGCAGAACTGGTGCACGATCGCCTCGGACACCATGCCGGGCGAGATGTAGAGGTTGGTGGCCTTCTTCGCGATCGCGTCGATGAGCGCCGCCGGGCCGACCAGGTAGCCGACGCGGACACCGGGGCACACCGTCTTGGTGAAGCTGGACGCGTGAACGACCGAGTTGTTCTCGTCCATCGACAGCATCGACGGCAGCGCCTCGCCGCGGAAGCGGATGTCGGCGTACGGGTCGTCCTCGAAGATGGTGAAGCCGTACTGGGCGGCCAGGTCGAGCAGCACCCGGCGCTTCTCCAGCGAGAGCGTCACACCGGCCGGGTTCTGGTAGTTCGGGATGATGTGGGCGAGCTTGGGACGCAGCCCCGACTCCAGCAGCCCGCGCAGCTCCTCGACGTCGATGCCGTCCGGCTGGATCGTGACCTGGTGCACCTTGCCGCCGAGGTTCTGCAGGCTCAGCAGGGTGCGGTCGTACGTGGGCTTCTCCACGACCACGTCGTCGCCGGCCTGGACCAGGTGATTGAAGAGGAACGCGTCCGCCTGCAGCGAACCGTTGGTCACGATGACCTGCTCCGGGGAGACCCCGTGCTTCTCGGCGATCCACTTGCGCAGCGGGATGTAACCGACCGACGTGCCGTACGCGGTCACACCGGCCGGATCGGCGTCGAACGCCCGGGCGGCGGCGGCCTTCAGGCCCTCCACGTCGACGATGTCCAGGGACGGGGCGCCTCTTGCGAATGAGATCAGCTGCTCAGCGGTCATGCCCACAAGCTTACGAGCAGGCTCTATATCATTTTTCCGTGCACCCAAGGGCCCTTGCGGCTCGCCGGTGCTCCTGTCCCGCACGGCGACGGCCGCATTTTCTCCCCGTCGCGGCGCGGCCGGGCGCAAGCTTTTCCGGGTGGCCTGCTGACCGGACTTTCCGGACATCCGAGCACCGGCGGGTGCCGGCCGGTCCGGCAGCGCTCCCGGTATGTGAACGCACCGCTATCCTCGGCTGGCACCCCCCTCGATTCGGAAGGAACCACCCCATGATCGGTCTGGTACTCGCCGCCGGCGCCGGACGCAGGCTGCGTCCGTACACGGACACGCTGCCGAAGGCGCTCGTCCCCGTGGACGGGGAGACCACGATCATGGACATCTCCCTGCGCAACCTCGCGGCCGCCGGGCTCACCGACGTGACGATCGTCGTCGGCTACTGCGCCAACGCGGTCGAGGAACGCAAGGACGCGTTCGAGGACAAGTACGGCGTGAAAATCACCCTCGTGCACAACGACAAGGCCGAGGAGTGGAACAACGCGTACTCGCTGTGGCTCGCGCGTGACCGCTTCGCCGAGGGCGCGCTGCTCGTCAACGGCGACACCGTGCACCCCGTGAGCGTCGAGCAGACCCTTCTGGAGAACCGTGGACCGGGCATCCTTCTCGCCGTTGACAATGTGAAGAAGCTGGCTGACGAGGAGATGAAGACCATCTTCTCGGCGGATGGCCGGCTGACGAAGATCACGAAGCTGATGGACCCGGCCGACGCGTTCGGCGAGTACATCGGCGCCACCGTGATCGAGGCGTCCGCCGCCGCCGAGCTGGCCGACTCGCTGAAGGCCACCTGGGAGCGCGACCCCAACCTCTACTACGAGGACGGCTACCAGGAGTACGCGAACCGCGGCGGCGAGATCCGCGCGGCCACCATTGGTGACATCCCGTGGGTCGAGGTCGACAACCACGAGGACCTGGCCAAGGCGCGGGACATCGCATGCCGTTACTAGCCCGCAGCGTCCAGACGCCGCTGCACATCGACGTGCGGCGGGGCGCGGTCGCGGATCTCGGGAGCATCCTGGCCGACGGGCGCATCTCCTCCGGCGGCGACGTCGCGGTGGTCGTCGGCCCCGGTCAGGGCGAGAAGATCGCCGAGCTGATCCGGCCGTCGCTGCACTCGGCGGACGTCTACATGACCACGGGCGGCACCCTCGACGCGGCCATCGAGCTGGGGGACAAGCTGCGGTCGCGGGCGTACGACGCGGTCGTGGCCATCGGCGGCGGCAAGACGGTCGACACGGCCAAGTACGCCGCCACCCGGTACGCGCTGCCGATGGTCTCGGTCGCCACGAGCCTGGCCAACGACGGCGTCGCCTCCCCGGTGGCCAGCCTCATCCACGACGGCATCAAGGGCTCGTACGGCGTGCACATCCCGATCGCCGTCATCGTGGACCTGGACTTCGTCGAGAACGGCCCGGAGCGCGTCAACCGCTCGGGCATCGGCGACGTGATCAGCAACATCAGCGCGCTCGCCGACTGGGAGCTGGCCCGCGAGGTGCGCGGCGAACCGGTCGACGGGCTCGCCGCCTCGCTCGCCCGCATGGGCGCGGAGGCCGTGCTCAACATGCCGGGCGACATGACCGACGACGCCTTCGTCACGGTGCTGGCCGAGGCACTGATCTCGAGCGGGCTCGCCATGGCGGTGTGCGGCAGCAGCCGGCCGTCCAGCGGCGGCTGCCACGAGATCATGCACGCGACCGACTCGCTGTTCCCGGGCACCGCGTCGCACGGCGAGCTCGCCGGCATGGGTGCGCTGTTCTGCACCTTCCTGCGCGGCGACGAGCGGCGCTTCAAGCAGATGTCGGACTGCCTCGCCCGGCACCAGCTGCCGCGTACGCCGGCGGACGTCGGCCTCGACGCGGAGCAGTTCGTGGAGATCGTCGAGTTCGCCCCGAGGACCCGGCCGGACCGGTACACGATCCTCGAGCACCTCACCATGTCGCCGGACGAGATCCGCAGGAAGCTGGCCGAGTATGTCGATGCCGTCGCCGGCCGCTGACCCACGCGGCTCCGCGCCCGGCCCGGGGCGGCCCGGGCCCGCGGGTTCCGGCCCCTCGGACAGGCCCGGTCCGAACGCCACCACAGTGGCCGGGGCGGCGGGGCCCACGGCGGCCGACTTCTACGCGGTGAATCGTGGCGGCGGACTCTTCAGCGAGGCCGTCAGCCAGCGCATCGGTGCCCGCATCGCGGTCTTCGCGCACAAGCGCCGGCTCGCGCCGACCGTGCTCACCGTCGCCAACCTCGGCCTGAGCTGCCTGGTGTCGTTCGTCGTCGTGGCGGCGGCCCAGCCGATCGCCGACGGCCGGGTGTGGGCGTGGCCGGTCGGGCTGCTCGCGCTGCTCGGCTGGCAGTTCGCGTACGCCCTGGACTGCTCGGACGGCCAGCTGGCCCGGGTCACCGGCCAGGCCGGCCCAGCAGGCGGCCGGGTGGATGTGCTCTGCGACGTGGCGGCGCAGATCGCGCTGGTGGCGGCCCTGTCCGCGATGGCCGAGGCGCAGGTACCGGCCACCCCGGCGTGGCTGCTGGCGGCGTTCGCGGGCACCTGGATGGTCAACCTGGTGACGTCGGTGATGCAGACCGGCTCGCAGGCCGCCAGCATGGTCACGAGCCGCTCGCTGCCCGTACGCGTGGTCAAGCTGGTCCGCGACTACGGCGCGGTGATCGCCCTGGCCGGGGTGGTCCTGACCGTCGCGCCGCAGTGGACGATCTGGGTGGTGGGCGCGTTCACGCTGATCAACGGCGCGTTCCTGGCGGCCAGCATCGCGTTCGCCGGCCGGGAAGCCCTGCGCGGCTGAGAGCCCTCACACGCGGACCGGCACGGCCGAGGACGTTCCCAGCACCTTGCCGGCGGCGTCGAGGGCCTCGGCGACCACGTACTCGGGCGTGCCCGGAAGAGTCAGCGTGGTCTCGAAGCCGGTCCGCGGCGCCTCCACCGTCTGGGTCAGCGCGCCGGGCTGCCCACCCGCGCGGGCCCGCCACTTGGCCACCCCGGTCGCGCCGTTCCAGCTGGCGCTGACGATCACGGTGCCACCGTCGACGTGCAGGCCGATCGCCGGCTGGTCGAGCGGCGCCCCGGCCCATTCCGCCTTGTACGCCCGGTACGACTGGTTGTCGAGCGGCAGGTGCCCGTCGAGGCGTACGGTGCCGTCCGGTGCGTACTCGGTGAAGTAGGGCATCTGCCCCCAGCCGATGAACGAGCCGCCGTCGGCGAGCTCCCGGAAGCTGCCCTGCGTCGGCGCGGACAGCTTGCCGGGGTGCAGGAACTCCTGCACGAACGTGACCCGGCGAGCCTGTTCGTCCACCTTGAAGATGAGCCCGCGGGACTGCTCGCGGTCCTTGGTGATGCCCGCGGCGTTGTCGAAGACGCTGTACGAGCCGTCGCGGCGGCGCCGGAAGTCGTGCTGCCAGCTGAACTTGGCCCGGTCCTCGACGGCGAAGCCGGACTTCTTGCCGCCGATGCGCCAGATGAGCTCGCCGGTCCTTCGGTTGATCTTGTACGTGGTCCAGGTGTGCCGCGCCGAGGCCAGCAGGTTCCCGTCCGCGTCCAGCCCGATCGAGTTGGCGTGGAAGTAGTCGTACGGAAGGTGCGCCGACTCGCCGACCGGCAGCGGCGCGTACGACTCGTCCACGCCCACGTGGTCCCGGGCCCGCCACTCGAAGAGGCGCTTGCCCGTCCTGATGTCGATTTCCTGGATCACGCAGTCGTGCAGGACGCCGTCCTTGGGGCCGCCGACCGCCGAGAGGTCGTACGGGACCGGGTCGTACACCCAGAAGATCGCGGTGTCGTTCGGCGTGATCACGAAGTCGTGCTGGTCGGCCTGCTCGGTGCCGAACGCCCGCACCCGGGTGATCTCCCGGTACGCGGTGTCCACGATGACGAACTCGCCCTGCCCGACGCCCTGCCCGCCGGTGCCCCCGATGGTCCCCTCCCACCAGGTCAGCACGGGCTTGTCGCGGTACTGCTGCGCCTTGAAGTCGATCGCGACGGTCGCCGGGTCGGGCACCTTGCGGAACCAGACCGGCGAGCCCTTGTCGTCGACCATGAGCGGCCCCCACAGCCCGGTCCCGGAGGCGGGGGTCAGGTACACGTAGCCCGGCGCCGTACCGTTCGCCGGGGTCGTGATCGTCACGTCCGGCAGGGTGCGCAGGTCCGGCCGGGAGCGGTACTTGGGCGGCGCGGCCTGGGCCGCGGGCGCCGTCGCCGGCTCGGGGTCGTCGGCGTGCCCGATCGCGTAGCCGACGCCTCCGCCCGCCGCGGTGAGCACGGCGGCGCCTCCGATTCCGAGCAGCACGGTACGACGTGAGGTCATGACGGGGAGCATTCCCCACTTCGACGTGCGTCTACCTAGGTGCGGTGTGGGAATTCGCTGAGAGATCCTTATAGATGTCGATGAGCTGCCGGGTCACCACGTCGGGGTGGAACGCCCGCAGATACCGGTCGCGGGCCGCCCCGGCGAAGCGCGCGGCCTCCGCCCGGGCGACGGGCAGCGCCGCGGCGAGCGCGCCGGCCTCGGGCGGCACGGCCCACCCGGCCGGTGCCACCGGCTCGTCGAGGCCCAGCAGGTACGGGATCCCGCCGACGTCGGTGCCGAGCACGGGCCGCCCGGCCGACATGGCCTCGAGGATCACCGTGGGCAGCACGTCGTTCCAGGTCGGCACGGCCAGGACCACCGAGGCGTCGCGCCGGGCGGCCTCCATGCCGGCCCGGTCCAGGGGGCCGAGGTAGGTCACGTCGGCGCGCTCGCGGTCGGCCTGCTCGGCCAGGGGCCGCAGCTCCCCGTCGCCGGCGATCCGCAGCTGTCCCAGCGCGCCGACGGGGTGCCGCCGCCAGGCGTCCAGCAGCAGCGCCAGACCCTTCTCGGGGGACAGGCGGGCGCCGTACAGGAAACCGTCGCCCAGCGGGGCCGGCTCGCCCGGGTCCGGCAGGCCGTTCGGCTTGACGACGATGCGGTCGTCCGGAATGCCGTAGTCGCGCAGGTGCGCGGCGATCCGCCCGGTGAGCGCGATGTAGCGGTCCACGGATTTCCACGTCGGCCGGTGCACGGCGAGCGTCGTGGCCATCAGCGCGCTCTGCGCCGCCGAGCCGCGGTAGCACTTGTGCTGCACGGCGGGCCAGCCGAAGGCTTTTCCTCGGCAGTCGTGGCAATTGTGGCCGTCACGGAAGTAGAGCCCGGACGAGCACACCTGCCGGTAGTTGTGCACGGTCTGCACGACCGGAACCCCGTGGGCGTGCGCCGTACGGATCACCGCCGGCGAGAGCAGCGGGTACGGGTTGTGCAGGTGCAGCAGGTCCGGGCGCTCCCGGGACAGCAGCTCGGCCAGGTCCCGTTGCGCCGCCCGCCCCCAGATCGGCGACACCGGCAGCAGCGCCTTCTGGGCGAGCGGCAGGTCGCCGATCGAGTCGGAGGACCGCTGGAACGGCAGCACGTCGATGCCCGCCGCGGTGAGCTGGGCTATCTCGGTGTCGACGATGACGTTCTCCCCCGAGGGGATCGCCTCGCGGTACCGGTTGTGCGCAACGACGACCTTCACGGCGACAAACGCTACATTGAGGTCGTGCCCGAGTTGCCCGAGGTCGAGGCGCTCGCCGCGTACCTGCGGGAGCGTGCGGTCGGCCATACCGTTGAGCGCTTCGAGGTGTCCTCGTTCAGCGCGCTGAAGACGTACGACCCGCCGCCGAGTGCGGTCGCGGGTCTCACCATCACGAACGCCGGCCGGCACGGCAAGTTCCTCGACGTGTCCCTGGGCGACGACCTGCACCTCGTCGTGCACCTCGCCCGGGCCGGCTGGCTGCACTACCGCGACGCGTTCAAGTCGCCCGCGCCGCTCAAGCCGGGGAGCGGGCCGATCGCGCTGCGGGTACGCCTCGACGACGGCTCCGGCTTCGACCTGACCGAGGCCGGCACGCAGAAGTCGCTGGCGGCGTACCTGGTGCGCGACCCGGCGGAGGTTCCCGGCGTGGCCCGGCTCGGCCCCGACGCGCTGGAGGTGGACCGCGACCGGTTCGCCGAGCGCCTCCGCAGCCGCAACGGGCAGATCAAGGGCGTGCTGACCGACCAGGAGGTGCTCGCCGGCATCGGCAACGCCTACTCGGACGAGATCCTGCACGTCGCGAAGATGTCGCCGTTCGCGCTGACCAGCAAGCTGACCGACGAGCAGCTCACCACCCTGTACGAGGCGACCCGGCAGGTGGAGACCGACGCGGTGGCGCGGTCGGTGGGTCAGAAGGCGGCCGAGCTGAAGGGCGAGAAGCGGGCCGGCATGCGGGTGCACGCCCGCACCGGGCTGCCCTGCCCGGTCTGCGGCGACACGGTGCGCGAGGTCTCGTTCGCCGACAAGAGCCTCCAGTACTGCGCCACGTGTCAGACCGGCGGGAAGCCACTCGCGGATCGACGCCTGTCCAAGCTGATCCGATAGTCACGCAGCGTAGGTGGGTCGTCTCCCGGGGGAAAGCGGCCACAACGTCACCTTCTACTCCGTCGTTCCATCGGTATAGTGGCTCGGTCCCGTGCTTCGTCCTCGGCGCGCAGGGGATCGTCGACCCGCCAAGATGCCCGGGGGTCGTGGCGGTGCGTAATGTTCTCGGTGTGGGCGGTACGTGATGCGGGAGGACATAGGCGAGGTGACCACGAGCCTCCATCGCCCGGCGTCCAGCACCAGCAGGAGCCGGAGCGGCATGCCGTACGACAGCTTCGAGTGGCAGCAGGAGCCACCACCGCCGAGTAACGGCGTGCCCCGGTCCGCGTGGACCCGTTCGCACCGCCGCCTGTCGACCTGGCACCGGCCGTACACGGCGATCCTGGTCCTGCTGGACCTGCTCTCCGCCGTCGTCGCCAGCTGGCTGGCCGTCACCTTCATCGAGAAGGCGATCTCCGGTTTCCAGGGCCAGCGGACGATCTTCTACCTGGTCGCGTTCGTCGGCCTGCCGCTCGGCTGGGTGATCATCCTCTGGGGCAACGGCAGCTACGACCGCCGCTACCTCGGCCTGGGCAGCGAGGAGTTCAAGCGGGTCGTCCGCGGCTTCGTCACCGTCGTGGCCTGCGTGTCTCTGCTGTCGTTCGCCACGAAGACGCAGCTGTCGCGTGTCACGATCGCGTACGTCACGACCGCGTCGCTGATCTTCATCCTGTTCTGTCGCTACTCGGCCCGGCAGATCCTGCACGTGGCCCGCAAGAAGACCGGCTACGGCGCGCACCGGATGATCCTGATGGGCACGCTGCCGGAGGCCCTCGAGGTCTACACCGCGGTCACCCGCAGCCCCGCCGCCGGCCTCATCCCGGTGGCCATCCACATCACCGACGGCTACGCGGCCTCCCGGGGCATCGAGACCCCGGTTCCCGTGTACGCGGCCCGCGACGTGCTGACCCTCGTCCGGGAGGTCGGCGCCGACACCATCGCGGTGTGCGGCTCGGCCAGCGCGGAGCCCGGTGAGCTGCGCCGCCTCGCCTGGCAGCTCGAAGGCACCGGCGTCGACCTCGTGGTCGCGCCGCAGCTCACCGACATCGCCGGCCCGCGCGTGCACATCCGGCCCATCGAAGGCCTGCCGCTGCTGCACGTGGAGGAGCCGACCCTCTCCGGGCCGGGCTGGCTCGCGAAGAACCTGCTCGACCGGGTCGTCGCCTTCTTCGGCCTGCTCTTCCTCGCGCCCGTGCTCGGGGTGATCGCGCTCGGCATCCGGCTGTCCGACCCCGGGCCGGTGTTCTTCCGCCAGCCGCGCGTGGGTCACGAGGGCCGCACGTTCCGGGTCTGGAAGTTCCGGACCATGTACGTGGACGCCGAGGAGCGCAAGGCCAGCCTGGAGGAGCTCAACGACTCCGACGGCATGCTGTTCAAGATGAAGAACGACCCGCGGATCTTCTCCTTCGGGCAGAAGCTGCGGGCCACCTCGCTGGACGAGCTGCCGCAGCTGATCAACGTGCTCTTCGGCGAGATGTCGCTGGTCGGCCCGCGCCCGCTGCCCGCCGACGACGGCGACTACCTGGGCGACGTCCGGCGCCGGCTGCTGGTCCGGCCCGGCATCACCGGCCTGTGGCAGGTCTCGGGCCGCTCCGACCTGTCCTGGGACGAGGCCGTGCGGCTCGACCTCTACTACGTCGACAACTGGTCCCTCACGTACGACCTCAGCATCCTGTGGCGCACCGTCGGGGTGGTCCTCAAGCGCAAGGGTGCCTACTGACCCTCGTGCGCGCCTGGCGTTCCGGGGCGCTTGCGGTCAGGATGCGTGCGTGAGCGGTCAGGCCGGAAGCATCCTCGCCGTCGTCGCGGTGCTCGCCGCGCTGGCGGGCGCCGTCGCGGCCGTGCTGCGCCTGCGCGCCCGCCGAGGCATCGCGACCGCGGGCCAGCGCGCCACGTACGAGGTGCTGCACTCGGCCTCCCTGGCCGCCGAGCCGCTGCGCACCGGCCTGACCGCGGCGACGGCGGCGAAATCGGCCCGCCACCTGCGCCGGCTCGTCGGCGCCGTGGGCCTGGCCGTCTCCGACGGGGAACGCTGCCTCGCCTTCGACGGCCGCGGCGGCCACCACGGGGACCAGTTCGTCGCGGCGGCCCGGCGGGCGACGGCGAACAACCGCTCGATCGTGCTGGGCATGGCGGAGCTTCCCTGCGACCGGATGGACTGCGTGGTGCGGGGAGCCGTCATCACGCCGTTGACCGGCCCGGACGGGCAGGCGCTCGGGGCGCTGGTGGCGGTCGCCGAGGATCAGCCCGCGCCGGGGCTCGTGCAGGCGACGATGGAGACCGCCCGGTGGGCCGGGTCGCAGCTCGCCCTCGCGGAGCTCGACTCGTCCCGGGAACGGCTCGCCCGCGCCGAGGTACGCGCCCTGCGCGCCCAGATCAGCCCGCACTTCATCTACAACGCGCTGACAGCGATCGCGTCGTTCGTGCGTACGGACCCCGAGCGGGCCCGCGAGCTGATCCTGGAGTTCGCCGAGTTCACGCGCTACTCGTTCCGGGCGCACGGCGAGTTCACGACGCTCGCCGAGGAGCTGCGCTCGATCGACCGTTATCTGACCATCGAGCGGGCCCGCTTCGGCGACCGCCTGCAGGTCCGCCTGCAGATCGCGCCCGAGGTGCTGCCGGTCGGCCTGCCGTTCCTGTGCCTGCAGCCGCTCGTGGAGAACGCGGTCCGGCACGGCCTGTCCCGTAAGCCGGGCGTCGGTATGGTGAGCATCGAGGCGCGCGACGCCGGCGCCGAATGCCACATCACGGTCGAGGACGACGGGGTCGGCATGGACCCCGCGGCCCTGGCGGAGGGGGTGGCGGAGGCGGCGAACGGCAAGGGCGACGACGCGGGCCGGCACGTCGGCCTCTCCAACGTCGACGAGCGGCTGCGCTCGGTGTTCGGCGACCATTTCGGCCTGGTGGTGGAGACCGCGCCGGGAGCGGGGACGAAAGTGAGCATGCGGGTGCCGAAATTCCACCCAGGGGTACGAGCGTGAGCTTGGTTGTTCTCGCTGTGGACGACGAGCCGCCGGCGCTCGACGAGCTCGCGTACCTGTTGAACGCCGATTCCCGGGTGGCGTACGTGCACCGCGCGGGCGACGCCACCGAGGCCCTGCGCGTGCTGCGCGACACCGAGGTCGACGCGGTGTTCCTGGACATCCGCATGCCCGGGCTGGACGGGATGGAGCTGGCCCGCATCCTGCGCCGGTTCGCCCGGCCGCCGTCGATCGTGTTCGTGACCGCGTACGACGACGGCGCGGTGGACGCCTTCGACCTCGGGGTGACCGACTACGTCCGCAAGCCGGTCCGGGCGGAGCGCCTGGGGGAGTCGTTGCGCCGGGTCGCCGGCCTGCGCGCCGTCCAGCCGCCCGCGCCCGCGAAGCGCGAGGACGAGCCGACGATCCCGGTCGAGCTGGCGGGCACGACGAAGATGCTGCCGCGCTCGTCGGTGCGCTGGGTGGAGGCCCAGGGCGACTACGCCCGGCTGCACACGGCCGACGCCTCACACCTGGTCCGGGTGTCGCTGGCGACGCTGGCCGAGCGCTGGGCGGACGCCGGGTTCGTGCGGATCCACCGGTCGTACCTGGTGCAGTTGCGGCTGGTCGCGGAGCTGCGGCTCACCCAGTCGGGGTACGTGGTGACGATCGACGGCGCGGAGCTGCCGGTCAGCCGACGGCACACGCGCGAGCTCAAGGACAAGCTGATCCGGGCCGCGAAGAACGACTGGACCCGCTGAATCCACAGCGTTGTCCACAGGTCCACCGGGTTGTCCCCAGAGTTATCCACAGGCCGTCGATCTTCACGAGTTGTCCACAACTCCACCCCCGCGCCTGCACGCCCGATCAATAGGCTGCCTTGCGGCTGACCAGCACGATGCGGGTTCGGCGGCAGCGGGAGGCACGGATGAACGGCACGGCGGCGCGCAGGATCCTCCTGGTCGAGGACGAGCGGACCATCGCGGACGCGGTGGCGGCCCGGCTGCGGGCCGAGGGTTTCGAGGTCCTCCTCGCGTACGACGGTCCCGCGGCGGTCGAGGCGGCCCGGCGGGAGCGCCCCGACGCGATCGTGCTGGACGTGATGCTCCCCGGCTTCGACGGGCTGGAGGTCTGCCGGCGCATCCAGGCCGAGCGACCGGTGCCGGTGCTCATGCTCACCGCCCGCGACGACGAGACCGATCTGCTGGTCGGCCTCGCGGTCGGCGCGGACGACTACCTGACCAAGCCCTTCTCGATGCGCGAGCTCACCGCGCGGGTGCACGCCCTGCTGCGCCGGGTCGCCAAGACGACGGCCCCCGCGGCACCGGAGACGCTGCGGCTCGGCGACCTCGAGATCAACCTCGCCGAGCGCCGGGTGCACCGCGCCGGCCGCGAGGCGCACCTGACCCCGACCGAGTTCGACCTGCTCGTCCACCTCGCCGGGCGCCCCCGCACGGTCCTGCCCCGGGAGCGGCTCCTCGCCGACGTGTGGGGCTGGGCCGACGCCTCCGGCACGCGCACGGTGGACAGCCACATCAAGGGCCTGCGGCGCAAGCTCGGCGCCGACCTGATCCGCACGGTGCACGGCGTCGGGTATGCGCTGGAGGTGACGCGGTGACGCTGCTGACCCGGATGCTCGGCTGGCTGCCGCGGCCGCTCGACCCCGTACGGTCCATCAAGGCGAAGCTCTCCGTCGCGCTCGGCCTGGCCGGCGGCGTCGGGTTGCTGATCTTCTGGTGGAGTCTCGACTGGATGCGCGTCGAGCTGTCCTGGTTCGCGATCGCGGTGGCGCTCGGCCTGGTGACGCTGCAGGTGGCGGCGCACGGCGCGACCGTGCCGCTGCGCGAGATGACGGTGGCGGCCAAGGCCATGGCGCGCGGCGACTACACGCGCCGGGTGCGCGCGACCTCCCGCGACGAGGTGGGTGAGCTGGCCACCGCGTTCAACCAGATGGCCGCCGACCTCGCCGCCGCGGACCGCCAGCGGCGCGAGCTGATCGCCAACGTCTCGCACGAGTTGCGGACGCCGATCACGGCCCTCCGCGGTCTCCTGGAGAACATCGTCGACGGCGTCTCCAGCGCCGAGCCGGACACCATGCGCACCGCCCTCGCCCAGACCGAACGCCTGGGCCGGCTGGTCACCGAGCTGCTGGACCTGTCCCGGCTGGACGCGGGCGTGGTCCCGCTCGCGCACGACCTCATCGACCTGCACGACTTCCTCACCGACGTGGTCCGCGAGGCTCGGGTCAACGCGGACGGCACCGGGCACGACGTCCGCTTCGAGGTCACCTCCCCGAGGATCCGGCTCACCGGCGACCGCGAGCGCCTCCACCAGGTCTTCGCCAACCTGCTGGACAACGCGGCCCGGCACAGCCCGCCCGGCGGCACCGTCACGCTCCGCGCGGAACGCCACGACGAGCACGTCCGGATCGTCGTCACGGACGAGGGCGACGGCATCCCGCCCGCCGACCGGGAACGGGTCTTCGAACGCTTCACCCGCGGCGACCGTGCCCGCGGCGGCGGCACCGGCCTCGGCCTGGCGATCGCCCACTGGGTCGTCCAGCTGCACCGCGGCACGATCGCCGTCGTCGACCCGCCGCCCCTCGACGACGGCGCCGGCTGCCACATCCACGTGACCCTGCCGCTGCAACCGGCCTGATCTGTACGGGGGACGACATGGTCTCGACGAACGATGCCGCGCCGAAAAGGGTGGGAACGCCCGCCCCGGTGGGCGCCTGGCAAACAACGCCGCTGCACGGCCCGTGGGCGGACGTCTCGCTCTTCGGGCGCCGCTGGCCCGGTCCCGGCCGGCCCGCCTCGCCGGCCACCGTGGCCGCCGTCGGCGCTGCCGGGGTGGTCGCCGCGCTCAGCGTCCCGCTCGACCGCGGCGGTGCCGGCTGGGCGGCCACCGCGGTCGCCGGGGTCGCGGCCCTGATCGCCGCCCGCGCCGTTCCGAGCCGGCACGCGGGGCCGGCGTCGCTGGTGCCGTGGCAGCCCCGGGCGCTGGGGCCGGAACGGTTCGGCTGGTCGGCGGCGACCGTGGCGCTGCTGAGCGTCGGCACCGTACGGGCAGCCGGCTGGCTGTTCGTGCTCTGCGTGCTGACCGCCCTGCTCACCGGGGCTCTCGCGGTGGCCGGTGGGCGTTCGGCGCGGGGCGTGGTGCTGGCCGCCCTGATGACACCGTTCGCCGGGATGCGCTCGCTGCCGTGGCTGGCCCGCGGTGCCTCCGTGCTCCGCCGGGCCGGGGGCGGCCTGCGGGTCACGGCGACGGTCGGGGTGTCGGTGGCGCTGCTGGTGGTGTTCGGGTCGCTGTTCGCCTCGGCCGACGCCGCCTTCGCCGGCCTGGTCGCCTCGGTCGTCCCCGACATCGACGTCGCGACGCTCGCCCGCTGGGTCTTCGTCTTCTGCGTGGCGGCCTGCGTGCTCGGCGGGGCGGCGTTCCTGCGGGCCGCGCCGCCCGAGCTGTCGGGATTGGACGGTCCCGGGAAGCGACGGGTCGCCCGGCTCGAATGGGCCATCCCGCTGTCCCTGCTGGTGCTGCTCTTCGGCCTGTTCGTCGCCGTCCAGCTGACCGTCCTCTTCGGAGGGTCACGGCACGTGCTGGACACCGACGGCCTCACCTACGCCCAGTACGCCCGCAGCGGCTTCTGGCAGCTCCTCGTCGTCACCGGCCTGACGCTGCTCGTCCTCGCCGGGGCGGCCCGGTGGGCGCCGCGGGAGACGCGTACGGATCGGCTGCTGATCCGCTCGGTGCTGGGGGCGCTGGCCGTGCTGACCCTGGTCGTCGTCGCGTCGGCGCTGCACCGCATGAACGTCTACTCCGGCACGTACGGCCTCACCCGCCTGCGCGTGCTGGTGGCGCTCTGCGAGGTGTGGCTGGGCGTGGTGTTCCTGCTGGTGCTGGCCGCGGGCGTACGGCTGCGCGCCCCCTGGCTGCCCCAGGCGGTCGTCGCGGCCGGGGTGCTCGCGCTGCTCGGGCTCGCCGCCGTCAACCCGGACCGCCTCATCGCCGACCGCAACGTGACCCGGTACGAGCAGACGCACCGCATCGACACCGCGTACCTGTCGAACCTGTCGGCGGACGCGGTCCCGGCCCTGAACCGCCTCGACGGCCCGCACCGCGACTGCGCCCTCGACCCGATCAACCGGCGCCTCGACCAGCACCCCGACGACTGGCGCGGCTGGAGCCTCGGCCGGGAGGAGGCCCGCGACGTGCTCGCGAAGAACCCGCCGGCCTTCTCGCTCACGTGCCCGCGCCCCTACGCCACCGAGTGATGACCCGAACGCTCCCGGGGATGGGGTCCGGCGCGCCCTTGCAGGTGGTGATGCCTTGACTTTGGTGGCCGAGCGGCAAGACTGCCGGTCATGAACGGTGACCCGGGCGAGGCGGGCGGGCGGCCGCCGCTGCGGACGCGGGTCGTGCTGGGGGAGGCAGCCGCGGCCCGGCGGGCCTCGCCCGATCCCGTGCGCGCCGACCTGGCCGAGCAGACCCCGGTCGGCGAGGCGCTGGTCAAGGGCCTGGTCCGGGCCCAGCTCGCGCTCGCGATCCGGCTCAGCCTGGTCGTGGCGGCCGGCCTGGGCGCCCTGCCGCTGCTGTTCGCGGTCGCGCCCGCGGTCGGGCGGGTGAAGGTGCTCGGCGTCAACCTGCCGTGGCTGCTGCTCGGGCTGTTCTCCTTCCCGTTCCTGCTGGGCGTCGGGTGGGCGTACGTGCGCTGGGCCGAACGCAACGAGCAGGATTTCACCGCCGTGATCCGCAGGCCGGAAGCGTGAACCCGTACGTCGTTCCCGGGCTGGTCGTGGTCGTGCTGGTCACGATCGGCATCGGGGCGTACGGCCTGCGCTTCGCCCGGACCACCTCGGACTTCCTCGTCGCCTCCCGCTCCGTCAGCCCCTCCTGGAACGCGGCGGCGATCAGCGGCGAGTACCTGTCCGCCGCGTCGTTCCTCGGTGTCGCCGGGCTCGTCCTGCGGTACGGCGTCGACGTGCTCTGGTACCCGGTCGGGTTCGCCGCCGGCTATCTGGCGCTCCTGCTGTTCGTGGCAGCGCCGTTGCGCCGGTCCGGGGCGTTCACGCTGCCCGACTTCTGTCAGGTACGGCTGCGGTCGCCGCTGTTGCGCCGCCTCGCCACGGTGTTCGTGGTCTTCATCGGTTGCCTCTACCTCGTGCCTCAGTTGCAGGGCGCGGGCCTGACGTTCACCACGGTCACCGGGGCCCCGTACGAGTGGGGCGCCCTGCTGGTCGGCGTGGTGGTCACCGCGAACGTGGCGCTGGGCGGGATGCGGGCGATCACCTTCGTGCAGGCGTTTCAGTACTGGCTCAAGCTGACCGCTCTGGCCGTACCCGTCATCTTCCTGGTGTTGCAGTGGCAGTCCGACGGCCGGCCCGCCGTCACGCCGCCGACCGGCTCGGTGTTCGCCACCTCGACCACCGTCGTGGTGCAGCAGGACGCCGTGCTGGACGGCATCACCGAGGTGCACGCCGGGCAGGAGCTGAGCTTCGCGGCCGGCGATCGGGTGCCCGAGGTCAGCTCCGTCGACGACAACCGGGGCGCCGCGTGGCTGCTGCCCGGCGGCGACGCCAGCCTGTTCGCCACGTATTCGCTGATCCTGGCCACGTTTCTGGGCACCATGGGCCTGCCGCACGTGCTGGTGCGTTTCTACACGAATCCGGACGGCGCCTCGGCCCGCCGGACCACCCTGGTCGTGCTGGGCTTGGTCGGCCTCTTCTACCTTCTGCCCACCCTGTACGGCGTCCTCGGCCGGGTGTACACCCCGCAACTGCTGATGACCGGGCAGACCGACGCGGTGGTGCTGTTGCTGCCGGAGGCGGCGCTCGGCGGCGGCCATCTGGGGCAGTTCCTCGGCGCGCTGGTCACCGCCGGCGCGCTGGCCGCGTTCCTGTCGACCTCGTCCGGCCTGCTGACCAGCGTCGCCGGGGTGGTGTTCACCGACATCCTGCATGCCGAGCGCGGCGGGTCGGTGCGCGACTTCCGGCTGGCCACCGTCCTCGCGGCGGTCCTTCCGCTGGGCCTGTCCCTGTACGTGTCCAACATGGACGTCTCCCGGGTGGTCGGCCTGGCGTTCGCGGTGGCCGCCTCGAGCTTCTGCCCGCTGCTCGTGCTGGGAATCTGGTGGCGCGGGCTGACGGACGTGGGCGCGGCTGCCGGGATCCTCGCCGGGGGCGGCGCGGCCATGACCGCGGTTCTACTCACCGTGATGGGACCGCCGTTGGACGGCCGGTACGCGCAGCTCATCGCCCAGCCCGCCGCGTGGACCGTACCGCTCGCGTTCGTCGTGATGGTCGCCGGTTCACTGCTGACGAAACGGCGGATACCCTCCGATATCGGCGCCACGATGCTGCGCCTGCACGCGCCCGAGGAGCTCCGGCTCTAAATTTTTAGCAAAGTTACCTGAACCCTTCGGTGTGGACGCTCCGTAGATAACGATGCTGCAACGTCGCAGCTCGTCGATACCCGAAGGAGCGGTGCATGTACCGGAGAAGCAGACTGACCGGCCGGACGCGCAAGGTGATCATCGGCGTCGCGGCGGCGGCCCTCGCGGGCGGCGCCTTCGCCGTCAGTACCGGGATGAGCAGCGCGGGCGAGAGCTGCGCCGGGCTGGACACCGCCCTGCAGAACAACCTGACCTTCATCGCCGGCCAGAAGGCCAATCCGGATGCCCTCTCCGACGCGCGGATCGCGAACCGCCAGGCCGTCGTCGACCTGATCAACCAGCGCCGCGCCGCCGCCGGCTGCACCGGCAACGTTCAGGCCCAGCCCCCGGCCCAGCAGGGCGGCGGCGCCCAGCAGGGCGGCCAGCAGGGCGGCGGCGCCCAGCAAGGCGGGCAGCAAGGTGGGCAGCAGGGCGGCCAGCAGGCAGGTGGGCAGCAGGGTGGCGGCCAGCAAAGCGGCGACGTCGTCTGCAAGGGCAGCACCGTGACGCTCTCCGGCGAGGGCGGCGCCCCGGCCGCGTCCAGCGGCACGTTCCCCATCGGAACCACCCTCAAGGTGACCAACCTGGACAACAACAAGAGCATCACGGTGAAGGTGGCCACCCCGTCGGGCAGCTGCGTGCTGCTCAACAACGCGGCCTTCGAGCAGGTACGCGAATCGGGCAAGTTCCTCATCCGGCGCGCGGTCATCGAACGCGTCGGCTGAGAAGCCACACAGGCCGATAGCGCCGCGCAAGCGGAGAAAGCCGCGCGGGCACAGGAAAGCGGCGCGCTTTCGCAAGCGGAGCGGCCCGGGCCCCACACGGGGTGGCCCGGGCCGCTCGCCACCCACTAGGTTCGGGGGCATGACCGTCCCCCACCAGCGCGTAAGCCCCGATCCGGCGCTCGCGCTGCACGGTCTGGTCAAGCGATTCGACACAAAGGTCGCGGTTGCCGGGATCGACCTTGATGTCCCGGCCGGTTCCTTCTTCGGCCTGCTCGGCCCCAATGGCGCCGGCAAGACCACGACCCTCTCGATGGCCGTCGGCCTGCTGCGGCCCGACGCGGGCACGGCCCGGATCCTCGGGTACGACGTGTGGACGGACCCCGCCGCGGCCAAGGCGAGGATCGGCGTGCTGCCCGACGGGGCCCGGCTGTTCGACCGGCTCACCGGCGGCGAGCTGCTGGCGTACCACGGGTTGTTGCGGGGCATGGACGCCGACGTGGTGAACCAGCGCAGCGCCGAGCTCATGGACGTGCTGGAGCTGGGCGCGGGCAACCGTACGCTCGTCGTCGACTATTCCGCGGGCATGAAGAAGAAGATCGGTCTCGCCTGCGCGATGCTGCACGCGCCCCGGCTCCTCGTGCTGGACGAGCCGTTCGAGGCCGTCGACCCGGTCTCGGCGGCGTTGATCCGCGACATCCTGCACCGGTACGTGTCCGGCGGCGGCACCGTGGTGTTCTCCAGCCACGTGATGGCCGTGGTCGAGCGGCTCTGCAGCCACGTGGCGATCATGGCGGACGGCACGATCCGGGTCCGCGGCACGCTGGCCGAGGTTCGCGGCGACCGGTCGCTCGAGGACGTCTTCGTCGAGGTGGTCGGCGGGCGGACGGCGACCGGCTCGGAGCTCGCGTGGCTGTGAGCGTGCGGCACTTCGTACGGCTGAAGCTCCGCCTGACCGCCAACGGCCTGCGCGGGCAGTCCTGGCGGGTGGCGCTGTTCGTGCTCGGCGCGGTCCTCGCGGCGATCGCGGCCGTCGGCGGGTACGCGGCCTTCAGCGTCGCCGGCCTCCTCGGCGAGGAACGCGCTGCCGAGGTGGTCCTGCCGCTCGGTGGCGCCGTCGTCGTCCTGGGCTGGCTGTTCCTGCCGCTGGTGTTCTTCGGCGTGGACGAGTCGCTGGACCCGGCGCGGTTCGCCCTGCTGCCCCTGCCCCGCCGCACGCTCATCGGCGGGCTGTTCGCCGCGTCGCTGGTCGGCGTGCCGGCCGTGGCCACGTTCGCGGGCACGCTCGGCATGGTCCACTCGGCGGCCCGGCTGGGCGGCCCGGCGGCAGCCCTCGTCCAGCTCGTCGGTGTGCTGACCGGCCTGCTGTTGTGCGCGGCGCTGAGCCGGTCCGTGACCAGCGCCTTCGCCACCGCGCTGCGCAGCCGCCGGGCGCGTGACCTGGCGACCGTGCTGCTCGCCGTCACCGCAGCCCTGCTCGGCCCGCTCCAGCTCGCCGCCCTCGCCGGCGCCGAGCGCGCTGACTGGGGAGGCGTCGCCCGGGTGGCCGACGTGGTCGCGTGGACGCCGCTCGGCGCGCCGTACAGCATGGGTCCGGACGTGGTGGCGGGCCGGTGGTGGGCCGTGCCGGTCAAGCTCGCGATCGTCCTGATCTCGATCGGTCTGCTGCTCCGCTGGTGGGCGGCCACGCTCGAGCGGGCGATGCTGGGCACCGCGGGGAAGGGCCGGGCGCGGCAGCGATCGGCGGCGGACCGGCCGCCGGTCGAGCAGCTGGTCCCGCGCTGGTTGCCGGCCACCCGCTTCGGCGCGCTCACGGCCCGCGAGCTGCGCTACTGGTGGCGGGAGTCCCGGCGGCGCGCCAGCCTGATCACGTTCAGCGTGATCGGCGTCTTCCTCCCGGTCATGCTGACGGTGAGCTCGGGCTCGGGCGGCTTGCCCACCGGCATGCTCGTGTTCGTGGGCGCGCTGGCGGCGGTCAGCCTCGCCAACCAGTTCGGCTTCGAGGGCAGCGCCTACGCGGCCAACGTCGTGGCCGGCGTCCCGGGGCGCGTCGAGCTGGCATCCCGGATCGCCGGCTTCTCCGCGTACGCCGGCCCGGCGTTCGTCACCATCGCCGTGGTCGCCGGCATCGTGACGAACCGGCCCGCGGCCATCCCGGCGGCGTTCGGCGCGCTGGTCGCCGGCTACGGGATGGCCCTGGCGGTCGTGCTCCCGATGTCGGTCCGGGCGGCGTACGCCCTGCCGGAGACGGCCAACCCGTTCGCGATGTCCTCGGGCGGCGGCACGGCGAAGGGCCTGCTCAGCTTCGCCGCACTCATCGCGGCCGCGCTCGCCACCCTGCCGCTGCAGCTGGGCGCCCACTTCTTCGACGACGTCTGGCTCTGGCTCGGGCTGCCGGTCGGGATCGCGTACGGGTCGGCCGGCTTCCTGCTCGGACTGCGACTGGCCGGCCGCAGCCTCGACCGCCGCATGCCCGAGCTGCTCGCCACCGTGAGCGCCGCTCAGTAGGTCGTGCCCATGGCGGCGCGCACCTCCTGGAGGGTCTGGTCCGCGATCGCGTTGGCCCGGGCGTTGCCGCTGCGCAGCACCTCGCGTACGGAGCCCACATCGTTCGCGTACTCGGCCCGGCGCTGCCGCATCGGCGCGAGGAACTCGTTGACCGCCTCGGTGACGGTCCGTTTCAGCGTCGCGGCGCCCGCGTCGCCGATGGAGGCCGCCACCTCGTGCGGGTCGCGGTCCAGGCAGAGCGCCGCGAGCTGGACGAGGCCGGAGACGCCGGGGCGGCGGTCCGGGTCGTAGGTGATGGTCCGGTCGGCGTCGGTGGTCGCGCCCTTGATGAGCCGGGCCGTCTCGTCGGGGGTGGCGGAGAGCGCGATCGCGTTGCCGCGGCTCTTGCTCATCTTCCGGCCGTCGGTGCCGGGCAGGACGGGGGCGACGCTCAACAGCCCTTCGGGTACGGGGAAGACCGGGCCGTACCGTTCGTTGAAGCGCCGCGCGACCGTACGGGTCACCTCGATGTGCGGCATCTGGTCCTGTCCCACGGGCACGAGGTTGCCCTTGCAGAACAGGATGTCGGCGGCCTGGTGCACCGGGTACGTGAACATCAGCCCGCTCACCGTTCTCTGCCGCGAGTGCGCGATCTCGTCCTTGACCGTCGGGTTGCGTTGCAGTTCCGGCACGCTGACCAGGCTCAGGAACGGCAGGAGCAGCTGGTTGAGCGCCGGCACGGAGCTGTGCGTGAAGATCGTGGCGTGGTCGGGGTCGAGCCCGGCCGCCAGGTAGTCGAGCAGCAGCCCGTCCACCGTCTCGCGGAGGCGTTCGGCCACGTCGCGGTCGGTCAGCACCTGGTAGTCGGCCACGATGACGAACATGTCGACCCCGCGCTGCTGCAGGCGTACGCGGTTGCGCAGCGTCCCGAAGTAGTGGCCGAGATGCAGCGGGCCGGTGGGCCGGTCGCCGGTGAGCACGCGAAAGTCGTGCGGTGCCGCGTCGATCCGATCCTCGAGCGGGCTCGTGGTTATGGTCATGACCTTTTCTCCTCGAGAGTCGCGGACGGCCCTGAGGGAGATACGGAAACGGGCCGTCCGATCGGACGGCCCGTACGCGTGGGGTCAGCCGTCCTCTAGGACGGCCACCAGCCCTGCACGCGCGCGGAATTCATGGGCACAGCATATCGTCCGGTCGCCGGTCGACGCCCCTGGTTACCGTGTGGGCATGTCGGTGATCGACCCGGATTCGCCGACGGAGCGGTCCGGGCGGCTCTTCCTCACGTCGTGGTTCGGCGCGTGGGCGGCGGCGTCCGCCCTCGAGAAGCTGAGCCGGGGACAGCTGATGGGTCTGGCGTTCGTCGCGGTGGCGCTGGTCCTGGTCGCCGTGGCCGCCACGATGCTCCGGACCGATTCCCGCCGCGACGACCCCGCGTGGACGCGCCGGGACACGTACGCCGTCCTGGCGGTGTCGGTCGGCGCCGTCACTCTCCTCCTGCGCGGCCTCCTGCACGCTCACGACCCGTGGGCGGCGGCCGCGTCCCCGGTCTGGATCGCGCTTGCCATCGGGTACGTGGTGCTTCGGCGCCGTACCGTCCAGCGGCAGAATGTTTCACGTGAATCCTGAGCCCGGCGCGCACATCCACTCCAGCGACCCGTTCGCCACGCCCGACCGGGACAAGTCCCCGGTACGCCGGCTCCGCGGGCGCCTCGCCGCGCCGGTCACGCTGTGGACGGCCCCGGGACCCGCGGGCCTCACCGTCTCCTCGATGCTCGTGGCGGACGGGGATCCGGGCCGTGTCCTGGGCCTCGTCGACGAGGAGAGCGACTTCTGGGACGCCGTCGCCACCGCCAAGCGCTTCACGGTCACGCCGCTGCACCCCGGCGACCAGCAACTGGCGGACAAGTTCGCCGGGTTGATGCCCGCCCCGGGGGGCCTGTTCGCCGGCGGGGACTGGGTGGAGACCGACTACGGGCCCGTACCGGCCGGTGCCGGGACGTGGGCGGGCTGCCGGCTCGACGGCGAGCGGCCGTACGGGTGGGCGCTGCTCGTGGAAGCCACCATCGAGACGGTGAGCTTCGGCGAGGCGGACGCCGGACCCCTGATGCATTTCCGGGGCCGTTACCGGTCACTCGACCGGTAAGCGCACCCTGACTGCCGCTCGGCGCACCTCCCGACCGGCGGCCAGTGATCGACGCCACTGCTTCGTACGGTGCCGGAAAGACCCGCCCCTACGAAGGTGGTGAGCCACGTTGACAACCGAAACGACTTCGACCGACAGGTATCTCGAGGTCCAGCGTTCCGAAGAGTTCGCGGGGTTGCGCCGCAAGCTGCGCAACTTCGTCTTTCCCATGACGATCGCTTTCTTCGTCTGGTACGCCCTGTACGTCCTGCTGTCCGCGTACGCCCGTGGCTTCATGTCCGTGAAGCTGGTGGGCAACATCAACGTCGCGCTGCTGTTCGGGCTGCTGCAGTTCGTCACGACGTTCCTGATCGCCTGGTACTACTCGCGCTACGCGGCGCGGGAGCTGGACCCGACCGCCGACAAGATCGGCGGCGAGCTGGACGACGCCCTCGCGGGACGCATCCGTGACCGGGAGGCCGCCGCCGGCGCAGACCGGGAGGCGACCGCCACCACCGCTACGACCACGGAGTCGACCACCACGGACCCGGAGGCGGCCAAGTAATGGAGAGTCACTTCCTGCTGGCCGCCGAGGGCACCACCTCGACCAGCCGTACGCTGACCATCACCCTCTTCCTGGTCTTCGTCGCGATCACCCTCGCGATCACGATCTGGGCGAGCCGCCAGACCAAGACGGCCACCGACTTCTACGCCGGCGGCCGGCAGTTCTCGGGCTTCCAGAACGGCATGGCGATCGGCGGCGACTACATGTCGGCGGCGTCCTTCCTGGGCATCGCCGGCCTCATCGCCCTGTACGGCTACGACGGCTTCCTCTACTCGATCGGCTTCCTGGTCGCGTGGCTCGTCGCGCTGCTGCTGGTCGCGGAGTTCCTGCGCAACTCGGGCCGCTACACGATGGCCGACGTGCTCGCGTTCCGCATGCGGCAGCGCCCGGTACGCACGGCCGCGTCCGTCTCCACCATCGTCGTGTCGATCTTCTACCTGATCGCCCAGATGGTCGGCGCCGGCGCGCTCGTGTCCCTGCTGCTCGGCATCAAGCCCGGCCAGACCTTCCTGGGCATGGACGCCGACACCGCCAAGATCGCGACGATCATCCTTGTCGGCGCGCTGATGATCGTGTACGTCGTGGTCGGCGGCATGAAGGGCACCACGTACGTGCAGATCGTCAAGGCGTTCCTGCTCATGAGCGGCGCCCTGGTGATGACCCTGCTGGTGCTCGCGCACTACAAGTTCAACCTGTCCAGCCTGCTGGGCGACGCCGCGCAGCAGTCCGGCAAGGGCACGGCATTCCTCGAACCCGGCCTGCGGTACGGCGTCGAGACGGCAGGCGACGCGGCCAAGACGTTCTACAGCAAGATGGACCTGCTCTCGCTGGGCATCGCGCTGGTGCTGGGCACGGCCGGCCTGCCGCACATCCTGACCCGCTTCTACACGGTTCCGACCAGCCGGATCGCCCGCAAGAGCGTGCTCTGGGCCATCGGCATCATCGGCACCTTCTACCTGTTCACCCTGGCCCTGGGCTTCGGCGCGGCGGCCCTGGTGGGCGGCAAGGCGATCACCGCGCAGGACAAGGCGGGCAACACGGCCGCCCCGCAGCTCGCCCAGAAGCTCGGCATCGACTACTTCGGTGGCGACACCGGCGGCGCGGTGCTGCTGGCGATCATCGCGGCGGTCGCGTTCGCCACGATCCTCGCCGTGGTGGCCGGCCTGACCCTCGCGTCGTCGTCGAGCGTCGCGCACGACTTCTACGCCAGCGTCATCAAGCGCGGCCAGGCCGGCGAGCGCGACGAGGTACGGGTCGCCCGCATCTCCGCCTTCGTCATCGGCGCGATCGCGATCGTGCTGTCGATCTTCGCGCAGAGCCTGAACGTGGCGTTCCTCGTGGCGCTCGCGTTCGCGGTGGCGGCCTCCGCCAACCTGCCGGCGATCCTCTACAGCCTGTTCTGGAAGCGGTTCAACACCTCGGGGGCGCTCTGGTCGATCTACGGCGGCCTGATCAGCGCGGTGTTCCTGGTGTTCTTCTCGCCCGTCGTGTCGGGCTCGCCCACGGCGATGTTCCCGGACAGCGACTGGCACTGGTTCCCGCTCTCCAACCCGGGCATCATCTCGATCCCGATCGGCTTCCTGTGCGGCTGGATCGGCACCGTGATCTCGAAGGAGTCGGACGCCGACAAGTACGCCGAGCTCGAGGTCCGGTCGCTGACCGGGCACGGCGCCCACTAACGGGCGAATGTGAACGCTGGGGGGGCCCCGCGCGCAATGCGGGGCGGCCCCCCCCCCCCAAAAAGGGCCGGGGATGAAGTCAAGA
>NZ_JADMLH010000008.1:70620-129677 GCF_016464385.1 Nucisporomicrobium flavum
GCCGGGGCCGCCCCCCCCCCCGGGGGGGTGGGGGGGGGGGGGGGGCGCCCGCCCCCCCCCCCCCCCCCCCCCCCCCTCGCCTAAAGTGGCCTGCATGTCAGTGCAGCAGCGGTTCGGCGAGGGACATCGGATTCTGGTCAGCGGCGGGGCCGGTTTCGTGCCGTCGCATCTCGTCGACGCCCTCCTCGCGCGGGGCTGCACCGTCGTCGCCATCGACAACTTCGTCACCGGCTCGGCCGAGAACGTCGCGCACCTGGCCTCCGAGCCGCGGTTCACGCTCATCGAGGCCGACGTCACCGACGGCCTGCCGGCCCACCCCGCGATGACCGAGCGGTTCGACGCGATCCTGCACATGGCGTCCCCGGCCAGCCCGACCGACTTCGCGAAGCTGCCGGTGGAGATCCTCAAGGTCGGCTCGGCGGGCACGCTGACGCTGCTCGACCGCGCCGTCGCCGACCACGCGCGCTTCCTGATGGCCTCGACCTCCGAGGCGTACGGCGACCCGGCCGTGCACCCGCAGCCGGAGAGCTACTGGGGCAACGTCAACCCGATCGGCGTCCGCGCCGTCTACGACGAGTCCAAGCGCTTCGCCGAGGCGGCCACCATGGCGTACCACCGCTTCCACGGGCTCGACACGGCCATCGTGCGCATCTTCAACACGTACGGCCCCCGCATGCGGCCGGACGACGGCCGGGCGATCCCCACGTTCATCAGCCAGGCGCTGCGCAACGCCCCGATCACCGTGCACGGCACCGGGACGCAGACCCGCTCGATCACGTACGTCGACGACCTGGTCCGCGGCATCCTGCTGCTGCTGGACTCGACGGAGACCGGGCCGATCAACTGCGGCACCGAGCACGAGCTGACGATGCTGGAGCTCGCCGAGCTGATCGTGAAGCTGGCCGGCAGCGACTCGCGCATCGAGCTCCTCGAGCGTACGGCCGACGACCCGGAGCGGCGCCGCCCCGACCTCACCCTGGCTCGTACGCTGCTGGGCTACGAGCCGCAGGTCAGCCCCGAAGAGGGG
Source organism: Nucisporomicrobium flavum (assembly GCF_016464385.1). GTDB lineage: Bacteria > Actinomycetota > Actinomycetes > Mycobacteriales > Micromonosporaceae > Actinoplanes > Actinoplanes flavus_A. The sequence goes on from NZ_JADMLH010000008.1 coordinate 71,648, forward strand.
CTGCGCCGGACGATCGAGTTCTTCGCGAAGTGAGCAATCCGCCGCAGTAGTGAACGTTTCACGAACGGTAATTGTCTCCCACGTTCGTGCCGAGCCGGTGTGGATGCACGGTTTGCGTCGATCCCGGCTCGTAACCTGAACTCATGTCTGCGATCTCGTCCCCTTGGGGTAGCCCCGCCGGCCGGGCTTCGGTGCCGGGATCGATGGGTATGCCTGGCGTCATGAACCGCGCCTCGATACCCGGCTCCTCCGGTCGAGTGGGCACCAGCCGTCCCGGCTCCGGCCGCGCGTACGGCGACCGCCCCGCTGCCGGCACGGGCCGCGCGTACGGGGGCAGCGACCGCCCCGCCGGACGCTCGTACAGCGACGGCGGGGACGACTGGCCGCCGCGCGGCGCCGGCGGCGGACCGGGTGGCCCCTCGGGACCGCCGCGGGGACCGGGTGGCGGACGGCCCGGCGGGCGCCCGTACAAGGGCCGGCGCAAGCCGCGATGGGGCCGCATCGCCCTGGTCGCCGGCGCCGCCGTGCTGGTGCTGGGCCTCGTCGCCGGCATCTCGCTGTACGGCTACGCCAACGGGCTGAACGGCGACCTGAAGCGCACCGACGCGTTCTCCGACCTGACGAAAGGCCGGCCGGTCAAGACCGTCGACGGGGCGCTGAACATCCTGCTGGTCGGCAGCGACTCGCGGGACCCGGACGCCTCCAAGGACACGACGAACGCCTGGCGCGCGGACACGCTGATCGTCATGCACATCCCGGCGGACCACAAATCCGCCCAGCTGGTGTCGATCCCCCGTGACCTGTGGGTGCAGATCCCGTCCGCGAACGACGCCGACTGCAGCAGCGGCAGCCGAGCCAAGATCAACGCGGCGTTCGCCTTCGGCGGCCTGCCCCGCGCCGTCCGTACGGTCGAGTGCATGACCGACGTGCACCTGGACCACGTGCTCGCGATCGACTTCGGCGGCTTCAAGGAGGTCACCGACGCGCTCGGCGGCGTGGACCTGAAGGTGGAGCAGTCCATCACCTCGATCCACAAGCCGCACCGCAAGTTCACCAAGGGCACCATGCACATGAACGGCACCGAGGCGCTCGACTGGATCCGGCAGCGCAAGCAGTTCCCGCAGGGTGACTTCGCCCGGATGCGGCACCAGCAGGAGTTCCTCAAGGCGCTGATGGACAAGGCGGCCGGCACCGGCACGCTGACCAACCCGGCGAAGCTGAACAGCTTCCTCAAGGCGGTCACCAACGCCATCACCGCCGACCAGGACTTCTCGCTCACCGACATGGCTCTGCAGTTCCGCAGCCTGCGCGGCGAGAACCTCACCTTCATCACCAGCCCCAACAAGGGCAGCGAGACCATCGCGGGACAGAGCGTCGTCGTCTCCGACCGGGAGAAGGCTTTGGCTATGTACAAGGCGATCGCTGCCGACAAGATGGGCGAGTGGATGGCGGCGAACAACCCGAAATCGGCGCAGTCCGGCGGCTGATCTCCCAAAAATCGGTCAAACGGCGCGGGTCGGTATCAATGGCCACCCGCGCCGTTTGCATGAACGCAGGGTGTCACGGACCTGAAACTCTCAAGGCCTCGCACGAGATCGAAGTTGAACGTACAGTGACATCCGCCGTTGGCCCCTAGCGCGCTTGGGAGAGCAGATGACCGTCCAAACCACCCGGCGTCCGTCGTCGCCGGAGCGGGACGGCAGTCGTACTCCCCCACGCAGCACCCGGCCGTCCGTGGCGCCGCCCAAACCCAAGAAGCGCAAGGACCCGATGTGGGCGAAGCTCACCGTCGTCTTCGGCGCGGTGCTGATGATGGGCAGCGGTGCGGGCATCGCGGGCACCAAGTGGCTGGTCAGCAACGCCACCGACGCGGTCACCCAGGAGAACCTGCTCGGCGGCAACCAGAAGGGCACGGCCGAGGGCGGCGGCGACATCAAGGGCCCGATCGACATCCTGCTGATGGGTGTCGACGCGCGGAAGCGCTGGGCGGTCGACGACCTGCGCTCCGACACGATCATCGCGCTGCACATCCCGGCCAGCCACGACCAGGCGTACCTGGTGTCGATCCCGCGGGACACGGAGATGCAGGTCCCGGCGTTCCCCAAGGCGAAGTACGCGGGCGGCACCGCCAAGGCCACCGAGGTGTTCTTCCACGGCGCGCAGAACGGCGGCGGCTGGGCGGGCGGCGCGCAGCTCATGGCGCAGACCATCAAGGCCAACACCGGGATGACCTTCGACGGCGCGGCGATCATCGACTTCAACGGCTTCAAGAGCGTGATCGACGCGCTCAAGGGCGTACACATGTGCGTCGACCAGGAGGTCAAGTCGCACCACATGCAGATCGTCAACGGCAAGCCGATGTACCTGGCCGAGGCCCGCAAGACCGCCGGCACCCACGAGCCGGTCGTGCACAAGAAGGGCTGCCGGGACATGGAGGGCTGGGAGGCCCTCGACTACGCCCGCCAGCGGTACGGCCTCAAGAACGGCGACTACGACCGCCAGCGCCACCAGCAGCAGCTGATCAAGGCGATCGCCAAGAAGGCGGCGAGCAGCGGCGTGCTGACCAACCCGCTCAAGGTGAACAGCCTCATCAAGGCGGCGGGCAAGGCGTTCGTGCTGGACACCGGCAACGTTCCGGTCATCGACTTCATCTTCGCGCTCAAGGGCGTCGCGGCCAACGACATGGTGCTGCTGCGGACCAACAACGGCACGTTCGCCGGCAACGGCAACGGCCGGGAGACGATCACGCCGAAGAGCATGGAGATGTACAAGGCGGTCCGGCAGGACAAGCTCTCGCAGTTCATCCTGGCCAACCCGGACGTCGTCGCCAACGAGAAGTAGTTCTACGCTGGTGTTGTGTTCGGACCCCAGGTACCCAGCGTGACCCCGGCGCAGGTCGAGCCGTCGGCCTATCTGCTCGACGTGCGCGAGCCCGACGAGTGGCAGGCGGGCCATGCCCCGCACGCCCACCACCTCCCGATGATGGAGGTGCCGGCGCGGATCGCGGAGATCCCCACCGACACCGAGGTCGTCGTGGTGTGCCGCTCCGGCGGCCGCTCCGGCCAGGTCGTCTCCTACCTCATGGGCAACGGCTGGGACAACGTGCGCAACCTCGACGGCGGCATGCACGCCTGGGCCGCCGCGGGCCGCGAGGTCGTCAGTGAGAACGGTCAGCCGGCCCACGTCCTGTGAGACCCGCGCGTCCCCTGGTCTTCGCACACCGCGGCGGCGCGGACGCGCTGCCCGAGCACACGCTGGCCGCGTACCTTCGGGCACTTGCCGACGGCGCCGACGGCGTGGAATGCGACGTCCGGCTGACCCGTGACGGTCATCTGGTCTGCGTCCACGACCGGCGGCTGAACCGGACGAGCAACGGCACCGGACGGGTGAGCAGGAAGACCCTCGCCGAGCTGGACGAGCTCGACTTCGGCTCCTGGCACGCCGCCGCGGCGGACGTGGCCGAGGAGGAGCTGGCCGAGCACACCCGGCTGTTGACCCTGGACCGGCTGCTCCAGGCGTTGTGCGAGCGCAACCGGCCGGTCCGGCTGCTCATCGAGACGAAACACCCGTCGCGGTACGGCGCCGAGGTGGAACGCAAGCTGGTGGAGACGCTGCGCCGGTACGGGCTGCTGGAACCGTCGCCGGCTGTGCCCGTACGGGTGACAGTCATGTCCTTCGCCGCGCTCGCCCTGCGCCGGATCCGCGCGCTCGCCCCCACCATCCCCACCGTCTACCTCCTGGAGATCCTGCCTCCGGGGGTCAGCCGGGGGCGGCTGCCGTTCGGCGCCCGCATCGCCGGGCCGGGCGTCGGACTGGTCCGGTCCCGCCGCAACCTCATCCCGACGCTGCGCGCCGCGGGACTGCAGACGTACGTGTGGACCGTGAACGAGGAGCGCGATCTCGACATGGTGCTCGCGGCCGGGGCGGACGGCATCATCACCGACCGCCCCGGGTTCGTGATCGAACGCCTGGAAAGCGCACGGCCGGTGTGACACGGGACACTCCGAGCCCGATCAGCGACAAGATCCACACTCTCCGCTCTGCCCAAACCCCCGGAAGCGAGGCACACTCGCAGACATGCCGGATGGACCCGACTACATCGCGCTGGCGCGGGGGCAGCTCGCGCTCCTGAGACGGATCGACACGGGCGAGACCGGCCTCGCCGCCCTGCAGCACGTCGTCCGGCTCGCGCTGGACGTGCTCGGCGGCAGCGGCGCCGGTTTCGCCGAGTGCGGTGCCGGTCACGGCCGCATCATCGCGGGCGCGGGCGACTGCGAGCACGCCCTGGGCCGCCGGGTCGACCACGACCGGCTGACCGGCGACGGCGCCGCCTACCTGCCGGTCGAGCCGGCCGGGGACGGCACCGGCACGGCCCACCTGCTCATCACGCGCTGCACGGTCGGCGATGTGCTCATCGGCTTCCTGTACGTCGCCTACACCGAGCCCGGCGCCGCGCCCGGCCCCGAGCACCACACGGTCCTCGACCTGCTCGCCGCGCACGCCTCCCACCTCTACGGCGACCGCGCCGGCCTGCCAGTCCACGGCGACAGCCCGGAGACGACCGGCGCCTGGCTCACCCCGGCTGGCGGTCCGCAGTCCCCGGCCGCCGCGAAACGCACGCACGAGGACCGCGACCTGTTCGTGGCGGTGACCAGCCACGAGCTGCGGACGCCGGTCACGGTCATCAAGGGGTACGCGGACACGCTGACCAACCACTGGGAGTCGCTCGGCGAGGCTGGGCGCCGGGAGGCCGTACGCGTCGTCGGCGCCCGCGCCGGTGAGCTCGCCCGCCTGGTCGACCGGCTGCTCTCGGCCACCAGCGACGACGGGGGGACCGGCGGCTCCCCGCCCGGCCCGTTCGACCTCGTGGACGCGCTGCGGGCGGCGGTGGCGGAGCTCCCCGAGGACCTGCGCCGCCGGCTCGTCGCGGAGCTCCCCGGCGAGCTGCCCAAGGCCTTCGGCGACCGGGAGTCGCTCGCCACGATCCTCACCGAGCTGGCCACCAACGCGGACAAGTACTCGCCGGCCGACACCGAGGTGACCGTGACCGCGGCCGCCGACGACTCGACGGTCACGTTCCGGGTCGCCGACCGCGGCATCGGCGTCGGTCCGGAGGACGTCGAGCGGGCGTTCGAGCGCTACTGGCAGGGCGACCCGGACGCCGACGGGCGCAACCCGGGCGCCGGCCTCGGGCTGTACCTCGTCCGCCGCATCGTGGAACGCCAGCGCGGCTGGGTGTCGCTGCGCCCGCGCGACGGCGGGGGCACGGTCGCCGAGGTCAGCCTGCCGCGGGCGTGAAGATCGATGTGGACACGGGTGGCCCGCGTCACCCGCGGCGGCCCGATACCGCCTAGGGTGGTTCGTCGTGAGCAAGCGTCGAAAGAACCCCCGGGGCGCCGCCGACGCGGCGCCCAAGCGCCAGAAGGTGCGTGACGTCTTCGTCGCCCGGCCGTTCGAGGGCCTGGCCGACGAGACCGAGTGGATCGCGCTGCGGGAACTCGTCCCGGCCGCCTCCGCGCCGCTGACCCTCAAGCCGGAGATCATCGAGGAGTACGGCGACCGCCCGGTCACGCTCTCCACGGTGCTGCCGATGGCGTGGCCGGCCATGACCCGCCAGGACGGCCGCGTCTTCGTCGGCCTCCAGCGCCACCTGCAGTCCGGTGACGTGTCCCGGGACGTCGCGGAGGCCATCCTGTGCGCGCTGCGTACCCAGCCCGGTGACACCGTCGCGGTTCCCGCGCTGCCCGGCGAGGGTCCCCGCCTGCAGGACATCCTCGAGGACGGCCCGCTCGACATCAGCATGCACGAGGGCTTCGAGTACTGGCTCGACGCCGAGCAGGCCGAGGACGCCAACGTGAAGGCGTCCCTCGAGCGGGCGAACGCGTCGATCTACCCGACCGTACGGATGTCCGCGGCGCACGCGGCGTACTGGTGCCGGGTGCCGGACAAGGCGCACGTGCGCTGGGTCCTGGCCGACCCGGAGGACGCGGCGCTGGACGCGCTGGCCCGCCTGTCGGCCGCGGGTGACCTGCTGCTCGGCGAGGACACGAAGTTCGCCGGCATGTTCCGCGCGCACGGGCTGCTCGTGCCGGTGTGGGACGTCCCGGGCGAGCCGGAGGCCGGCGACTGGGAGGCGCCGCTCGCCGACTTCGCCAAGCGGTACGCCGACACCCTCGCCGAAACCGCCCCGCTCGACGCCGCCGCGCGCCGCGCCAAGCAGGGCCTGGTCGGCCGCCAGCTCACGCTGCGCTGACCAGCCGGAACATCCGATCGCCCGTCGCGACCTCCGGGTCGCGGCGGGCGATTGCCGTGCGGGGGCTCTGCCCACTTTGGCCTTCTAGACGCCATCCGGCGGAACAGGGTAACCGTGAAGATGGCATTCATCCCCACTCATTCCGATTTCTATCCGGGTCTTCGGCTTGCTGGACTACCGGGTCAATCACCTACGGTCTTCCTCTAGAAGCCCCGCGGAACCCTTGCCGAAGGCGCGGTTGACCTCGCGCCGACGCGCAAGGAGCGACACCCGCACAGCCCGCGGATGCCGCCCCAGTGATCCTCGCGGGGAAGCCCGTCAAAGCCCACACCGGAGGTTCCGCTTGACCGTAACAAGGGCACGAAGACCGGACAACGGAGAGTCCCCGCAGCCCCGGACCGCCGCGATGACGGCGGTGCGATTAATGAATGCGGCCAGAGGGGTCCTTCTCGCCGCCGCCGCGCTGACGGCCGCTGTCACCACCCTCCTCCAGCTGTTGAACAAATGACATGACGGGCCGGCGCCTCACCGCGCCGGTCCGTCGACCGCTCACGACATCGCCGGACGATGCCGCTACATTCGGCGGGATGGAGGACCTGTTCGGCGGGCGGGAGCTCGACCGGGACGTGTGGCTGCCGTACTACCTGCCGCATTGGAGTTCGCGGGAGGCGTCGGCAGCCACCTACCGGGTGCGCGGCGGCGAGTTGACGTTGAGCATCCCGCCGGAGCAGGGCCTGTGGTGCGAGGGTACGCACGCCGAACCGCTGCGGGTCTCGGCGGTGCAGAGTGCGAGCTTCTCCGGGCCGGTGGGCAGTCCCGTCGGCGGCCAGCCGTTCCGCGAGGGGCTGCTGGTCGCCACGGAGGAGCCCGGCTTCTTCGGGTACACGCCGCTCTACGGGCACGTCGAGGTGCGGGCCCGGGGCATCGTGACGCCGCGGTCCATGGTCGCGTTCTGGATGTCCGGGATCGAGGACAAACCCCATCATTCCGGCGAGATCTGCGTGATGGAGATCTTCGGTTCCTCCGTACGGGACGGCTCGTGCGAGGTCGGCATGGGGCTGCACAGGTTCCGCGACCCCGGCCTCACCGAGGACTGGGCGGCGCCGCGCCTCGACATCGACGTCGCGGAGTTCCACACGTACGGCGTCGACTGGGCGCCCGGCTCGCTCTCCTTCACGGTCGACGGCGAGGTCGTCAAGCGCGTCGGCCAGTCACCGAACTACCCGATGCAGCTGATGCTCGCCGTCTTCGACTTTCCCGCGAAGGGCGGTCCGGCGGCCGTTCCCGAGCTCATCGTGTCGCACGTGCGGGGGGACTGAGCGGCGCCCGCTCGACCGGGCACGACATGCAGCGCGGGCCGCCGCGGCCGGAGCCGAGCTCGGAGCCGCTGATCGCGATGACCTCGATGCCGGCGCGTTCCAGCTGCGCGTTGGTCTCGACGTTGCGCTCGTACGCCACGCACAGCCGTGGGGCCAGCGCGAGCGTGTTGTTGCCGTCGTCCCACTGCTCCCGCTCGGCGGTCACCGGGTCCAGGCCGGTGTCGATGATGCGCAGCCGGTCGATGCCCATCGCCTCGGCCGCGGCGACCAGGAACGGCCGGCCCTCGCCCACCACCGGTTCACCATCGAAACCCTTGGTCACCGGGTACGCCCGCAGCGCGTCGGCGACGTTCGGATACATCACCACGGCGTCGACGTCGACCATCGTGCAGACGGTGTCGAGGTGCATCGTGGCGCGCTCCTGCGCGATCGGCACCACGAGGATTGTCTCCGCCAGGCCGGCCGCGAAGACCCGGCGGGCCAGCCGCTCGGCGCCGGCGGGCGTGGTGCGCTCCCCCACGCCGATCGCGAGCACGTCCGGGGCGAGCAGCAGCACGTCGCCGCCCTCCACGTGCTCGAGGCCGGGGGTGTACAGCAGCTCCGTGCCGGCGAACCGGGGGTGGTGCGTGTAGATGGCCCGGGTCAGCGTGGTCTCGCGGTTGCGGGCGGGCATCGCGAGGCTCGTGACCGCCACCTTGTCGCGTACCCATACCGACGAGTCGCGGGTGAACAGCAGGTTCGGCAGCGGATCGATGACGAAGTCGTGCCGGTCCATCAGCTCGTACACCAGGCCGCCGGTCCGGCCGGGTCCCGGCTTGACCTCCTCGTGCGCCAGGCCGGCCATGAGCACGTGGGCCAGCTCGGGCGGGGCGAGGTCGGCCAGGTGGGCGGCGACGCGCTCGCGGAGGGTGTCGCCCAGCCGGGTCGACTCCAGGACGCTGCGCGTGAGTTCGGCCCGGGCCTCGGCCACCGCGAGCGTCTCCTCCAGCAGACCGCCGAGGTAGAGCACCTCCACGCCGCGGTCGCGCAGGGCCTGGGCGAACCGGTCGTGCTCCTCCTGCGCCCGGCCGACCCAGGGGATGCCGTCGAAGAGGAGGGAGTCGTTGTTGCGCGGGGTGAGCCGGGCAAGCTCGGCGCCGGGCCGGTGCAGGATCACGGTGGCGAGGCGGCCGACCTCGCTGTCGACGTATGGGGCCACGCCGTCGAGCCTAGATCCTGCGGCCGGATCCAGCGCGGTGAGCCGATTTTGTCTCCACTGTCCGCATCCGTCCTGTGACCTAGCGCCAAGATCCGGGAGACGGATGCAGACCTGCTAAGGGTCGGCTAACTTGACGGAGGACGTTTCGGATCCCAGGGGAGCCCTAGGTCGCGTGATGCACCATACGGAAAAAGAGCTTGTGCGTGAATGCGGCATTCATCCCCACTCATTCCGCTTTCTCTCCTGTCCCACGGGTTGCTTGAGTACCGGGTCAAACACTTACCGTAGTGGAAAGAGAGCCCGATGGACCTTTTGCCGGAGGTCGCAGTGACTGTCTTCCCCGCCCGCCCACCCGCCCTTCCCGCTCCGCACCGCAGCTACCCGCCAGCTCTGGAACCCCGTCGCGACGCACCACCCGCGGCGTTGGAGCCGGTACGCCCCAGCCCCGTCGAGTGGGCCCGCCGCCGCCGCGCCGAACGTGACGCCCGCCGTCTCGAGGCCGCCGGTGCCCGTGCGCTGACCCGCCTCGACCGCCTGGGCCCCGCGTGGCACATCGTCGACTGGCCGCGTACCGACTCGCAGGCGTACGAGTACGACCCCAGCGACAACCGCGCCGGCTTCCTGGCGATCGGACCCGGCGGCGTGTACGCCGTCACCGTCGCCGACCACGGCCGCGCCCGCGTGCTGATCGCCGGTGACGTGGTGCAGATCAACGGCAAGCGCCCGGCGTACGTGTCCGAGGCCCGCCGTGACGCCAAGCGCGCCGGCCGGGCGATGAGCTCCGCCGTGGGCATCACCGTGCCGGTCACGCCCGTGCTGGCCTTCGTGGGCTCCGGCGTGATCAGCGTGCACGGCCTGCCGAAGGACTGCCTGGTGGCCACCCACAAGGAACTCGACCGGCTGCTCATCGCCGGCGGCGCCCGCATCTCGCCGGCCACCGCCAGCAAACTGTCGGCCGTGGCACAACACCCCGCCACCTGGGCCAACGCGCCATACCGGCCGGCCGGCGACTATCGCTGGTACGCGGGCGGCCAAACGGCCGCTGACAAGCGGGCAACCCGCCGGTAACGTTCCCTGCAGTGCACCGCTCGCCGTCGAGGCTTGACGCGAGCGACGCCGGCCGGACACTCGAGGTGTGAGACCGTTGGAGTCTCGGGACCTCGCGGTCCGGCCGGAGTCGGGTCCGCCGGACGGCACGCAGATCAGGGAGGTGCGGGTGGCGCACGTCGAGCTCTCACTCTCGGGAGCGTTCGTGCCACAGGCGCGGACGCCGGTCGAATCCGAGTTCGTCTCGAACATCGACCGGTGGGCCGCGACGGTCTGGCAGGCCGTCGAGCCGTGCCTGGTGCTCGACGTGAGTTCCACCATCGTCGCCGTGTCGCCGTCCGCCAGCGACCTGCTCGGCCTGGCCAAGGGCGCCGAGGTCGTCGGCCGGCCCCTGCTCGGCGGCGACGGGGCGCTGCGCCTCATCGACTTCACGGCCGGCGGAGGCGACCTCAGCGAGCAGGAGATCGAGAAGATCCCACCGCTGCTGGCGCTGACCTCGGAGCGGCTCGCCCGGGGCCTGATGCGCATCCAGCCGCCCAAGGGAAAGCGGCACGTCACCGTGGACGCGATCGCCACGCCGATCTCCGAGACCGGCCGGGTCGTCGCCTCGCTGACGTTCTTCTCCGCGATCCGCTACTGACCCGCGGTCACCCATGTGGTGATCACCGCACCCATCACCCATTGGGGTGACGGGGGTTCGGACCGTAGTCTTCCCTCATGCTCGATCTCGACCTGCTCCCGGAGGAGTACGCGGTGTGCCGGCTGCCCGCCGGTTCCCCCCTGCCCGCCTCCCTGAGCAACGGTCCGGACGACAAGAGCGTCATCTCGGTGACCTGGACGCCGGACGAGATGTCGATCATCTGTCCGAGCGACCGGGTGCCCGACGGCGCCACGGTGGAGGCGGCCTGGCGCTGCCTGCGCGTGGTGGGACCGCTCGACCTGGCGCTGACCGGGGTTCTCGCCTCGCTGGTGACCCCGCTGGCCGACGCCCGGGTCAACATCATCGCCTTCTCGACGTACGACACGGACTATCTGCTGGTGCCGCGGGTGCGCCTGACCGAGGCGATGGACACGCTCTCGGCCGTCGGCCACCGCATCGCGGTCTGACGGTCCGTGCACCGCGACCGGATCGAGACCTTTGTCCGGGCCCCGGACGACCTACCATGAGCGCGTGCTGCGGGATGTTCGACGCCGGGCCGCCCGGCGGCTGCTGCCGTTCGTGGCCGCGCTGACGGCGCTCGCCGCGTGCGGTGAGCCGCCCGCGCCGCCGGCCAGTTCCCCGCCCGAGCCGGCCGGGAGCTCCAGCGCCGGGGCGTCGGCTTCGGCGTACGCGCCGGGTGTCGTGCCCACTGTGCCGACGACGCTTCCCCCGGCCGGGCTCCCCACGGCAGGGCTGCCCACCGGTGGGGTGCCGCCGGCGTACACGCCGTACACGCCTTTCACCCCGCCGGCGACCACGGGGGCCACGCCGGCGACCACGACCCCACGGACGCCGGGGCCGCCGGGAGCGCCGAAATGCACCGCCGGGCCGAGCGCCGCGCAGGTGATCGCCGTCGTGAAGGGCACGCCCGGCATCCCGGACCGCGAGCTGAAGGTCATCGACGGGCCGTTCTGCTCGGGTACGTGGCAGATCGCGACCGTCGAGATCGTGGCCCGGGACGCCGAGCAGAAGTACGAGCCGCTGTTCGTGGTGACCACGGGCAAGCCGTCGACGCTCCGGCTCGTCGAGGCCGGCACCGACGTGTGCAGCCAGCAGGTGCAGAACGACGCCCCGGCGGGCATCCGAGTGCGCGCGTGCGGCGCGTGAGGTGCGGTTCGCCATAGGGTGGTGGCATGCCCGGCACGCCACCGACCCGATTCGTGTATCTCGGCCCCGAGGGGACCTTCACCGAGCAGGCCCTGCGGACCATCCCCGCCGCCGAGCGGGGGATCCGCACCCCGGCGCGGAGCGTGCCCGAAGCACTCGAGGCGGTGCGGGCCGGTGAGGCCGACGCCGCCCTGGTGCCGCTCGAGAATTCCGTCGGCGGGGCCGTGCCGGTCACGCTGGACGAGCTCGGTACGGGCAGCCCACTGGTCATCACCCGCGAGGTGGTGCTGCCGGTCGAGTTCGTGCTCGGATCGGCCTCGCTGACGCCGCTCGCGGCCATCCGTACGGTCGCCGCGCACCCGCAGGCCTCCGCGCAGTGCCGCAACTGGCTGCGCGCCAACCTGCCCGACGCGGTGGTTGTCGACATGCTGTCCAACGCCGCCTCCGCCGCGGCCGCAGCGGCCGGTGAGTACGACGCGGCGATCTGCGCCCCGATCGGGATCCCGCGCAACAACCTCACCGTGCTGGCCGAGAAGATCGCCGACCACGCCGACGCGGTGACCCGCTTCGCGCTGCTGTCCCGCCCGGCCGCGCCCGCCCCGCCGACCGGGGACGACGTGACGTCGCTGGCCGTGATGATCGCGCACGACCGGGTCGGGGCGCTGCTGTCGGTGCTCACCGAGCTGGCGGTCCGGGGCATCAACCTGTCCCGCATCGAGTCCCGGCCGACCGGCGAGCAGCTCGGCGTGTACGTCTTCTTCCTCGACTGCACCGGCCACGTCGCGGAGCCGCGGCTGGGCGAGGCGCTGCAGGGCCTGCGCCGGATCTGCGCGGAGGTGCGCTTCCTGGGGTCGTACCCGCGCCACCGCTGGTCGAGGCAGGCGCAGGAAGAGCCGCTGCCGACGCAGCCGGGACTGACCAACGAGGACTTCGCGGACAGCGCGGCGTGGCTGGCCCGGCTGCGGTCCGGCGAGCCGTCCTGATCCACGCACGCAGAATGAAGGGCCAGGGCCAGCGAATGCTGGGCCCCGGCCCGGCCTCGACGGGAGTTGCGGTCCGCACCACCCACCGAGCTACGACATGAAGTTCTTGATCTTGCTCTTGGGCTAGCCGCCCAGCAGGTTGCCGAGGATGCCGCCCTGCTGCTGCTGGCCCTGCGCGGCGCCGGCGAGGCCGCCCGGCGGCTCCTCCGACGGCTGCACGACCACGAAGCCCTGGCCGGCGAAGCTCATCGTGAAGCGCTCGCCGGTGGTGCGGCCCAGCAGCGTGCCGAGGCCGAGCTGCTCGGCGCGGTGGTAGCCGGTCTGCAGGTTGGCCGACCAGCAGATAGCCGCCTGCGGGTCCACATAGGTGGGCTGGTCGACCGTGAGCACGACCGGCGTGCCCTTCGTCGTCACCGCGATCCGGCCGTGGCCGGTGAAGACGCAGTTGAACAGGCCCGCGTTGGACATCATGCCGGCGCCCTGCACCATCTTGATGTCGTAGGTGAGCGACGAGTCGAAGGCCAGCACGTTCGCGCCGTTGATGGACAGGGCGTCGCCGGGCTCGAGGTCGATCAGGTGGATGTCGGCGGCGCGCTCGGCGAGGAAGACGTCACCGCGGCCGGACACCCGCATCAGCGGTACGCCCTCGCCGGTGAGCTTCTGCTTCAGGAACTTGCCGATGCCGCCCGAGCCCAGCGCCTCGAACTGCACCTGCCCCTGGTACGCGACCATCGAGCCGACCCGGGCCATGAAGTCGCCGTTCAGCTCCGCCTTGAGCAGTTTCGAATTCTGCAGCCGGAGACCGGGCTGGGCCGACTCCTTCTCGAGGTTGTCCGCCGAGAACAGATCGCTGCGCATGAAGGTCCTCCTGTAAGCGTGGAGTATCAGGGTAGGACCGGACGGCAACGGTGAGGGCTCGGACGTTCAGCCCCAACCCAGCTCGTGCAGCCGGTGATCGTCGATGCCGAAATGGTGGGCGATCTCGTGCACCACCGTGATGGCCACCTCGTCGATGACGTCCGTCTCGGTCTCGCAGACGTTCAACGTGGGCAGCCGGTAGATCGTGATGGTGTCGGGCAGCACGCCGGCGTAGTCCCAGCCCCGCCGGGTGAGGTCGATGCCCTGGTAGAGCCCGAGCAGGTCCATGCTGCCGTCGGGTGGCAGGTCCTCGACCAGGATCACCACGTTGCTCATCGTCCTGAGCAGCTCGGCCGGCACCTCGTCGAGGGCCTCGCCGACCAGTTCCTCGAAGCGTTCACGGCTCATCTCGACCGGCACGCCGACCATTGTGCTCCACCGGCGGCGTTTTCCGGTGGCCGTGCCGCGGCGCTCCGCCCACCCGGGAGCGGGCGGAGTGCGCGCGGGCCGGATCAGGCCAGGGTGGCGCTGAGGGTGATCTGGGCGCCGGGGGAGAGCAGCCGCGAGATCGGGCAGTTCTCCTTGGCACCCTCGGCGAGCTTCTGGAACGTGTCGGCGTCGACATTCGGGACGTCGCCGACGGTCTCCAGGTCGATGCGGGTGACGCCGAAGCCGGCGTCGGTCTTGTCGAGGTGCACCTTGGCGGTGGTGTCGACGGAGGTGGGGGTGAAACCGGCGTCCGCAAGAGCCTTCGAGAACGCCATCGAGAAGCAGCCGGCGTGCGCGGCGGCGATCAGCTCCTCGGGGTTGGTCCCCTCGCCCTCCTCGAAGCGGGACTTGAAGGAGTAGTTCCCCTCGTACCCGCCCTTTCCGGTCTTGACGGTTCCGGAGCCCTCGGTGAGGTTGCCCGACCAGCGGGCGGAAGCAGTGCGAATAGGCATACCGACGACGCTAGTCCATGTCCCGCGTCGCTGGTCGGCGGACGGCCCGCGGGACATGATGGGTGTCATGTCGCAGAGCCAGGAAGCCGTGGTCGAGTTCGGCCCCGCCGGCGACGACGGACCGCCGCGCCGCCGCACCGGGATCGGCGGTTTCCTCGCCGGGACCCTGCGGGACCGCCGGCTCGTGCCGGTCGCCGCGGCGCTCGGTGCGCTCGCGCTGTTCGGCTCGCTGATCTCGGAGTGGCAGATCACCGCGATCGACGAGACGGTCCTGCGCGGGGCCGACACCGGCCAGCGGCCGTTCACGACCACGATCGCCGATCTCGGCGGCTGGGGCGGCGGCTATCTGGCCGGGCTGTTCCTGCTGGTGACCGCGACCGTGCTCACGCTCTTCGGCCCCGTCGCGGGGCGGGCGTACGCGCGCCTCACCGCGTTGAGCGCCGGTGGGTTGCTGCTGGCCGTGGTGGTGACGCTGTGGTCGTACCTGGGGGAGACCAGCCGGATCGTCGGGCAGATCGACGCGATGACCCTCGACGACGACCAGATGCAGGTGTCGGTGGGCCGCGGCCTGTGGTGCGCGGGGGTCGGTGTCGCGTTGGTCACGCTCGCCGCATGGCTCGCCGGGCGCGGCCTCCCGGCGCCCACCGCGGCCCCGGGGGAGGCTCCGGGAGCCGGTGCGGGCGAGGAGCCCGTGGAGCCGGTGTGGGCGTGGCGGCGGCCGCCCGCCGAGGAGGAGACCCCGGAGGCGCCGTTCGACCTGACCGTCGCGCCGGTCAAGCCGTGGACCGCCTCGGACGACAGCCGCGACAAGGCGGACCCCGGCATATCCGGGTGAAGATCGGACAGCGCCGCCGGTAGGCTCATCAATCGTGATTGACCTGCGTCTGCTCCGCGAGGACCCCGAGCTGTTCCGTGCCAGCCAGCGGCTGCGCGGCGAGTCCGCCGACAAGGTGGACGAGCTGCTGCGCGCCGACGAGGAGCGCCGATCGGCCACCCAGCGCTTCGAGGCCGTACGGGCGGAGCAGAAGTCCCTCGGCAAGCAGGTCGCGAAGGCCTCCGGCGACGAACGTTCGGCGCTGCTCGCCCGCACCAAGGAGCTCGCCTCGGAGGTCAAGACGGCCGAGGCCGCGGCGAGCGCGGCCGACGAGGCGCTGCGCCGGGCCCACCTGGCCGTGCCCAACCTGGTGGAGGACGGCGTGCCGCCCGGCGGCGAGGACGATTTCGTCGTGCTCCGCGAGGTCGGCGAGCGGCCCGCCATCGACAAGCCCCGCGACCACCTCGAGATCGGCGAGGCGCTCGGCGCGATCGACACCGAGCGCGGCGCCAAGGTCTCGGGCTCGCGGTTCTACTTCTTGACCGGCGTGGGTGCGCTGCTGCAGCTGGGCATGCTGCAGATGGCCATCGCCCAGGCGGTGGAGCGCGGCTTCACGCCGTCGATCACGCCGTCGCTGGTCCGGCCGGAGGCGATGGAGGGCACCGGGTTCCTCGGCTCGCACGCGAGCGAGGTGTACCGGCTCGAGGCCGACGACCTGTTCCTCGTGGGCACGTCGGAGGTGCCGCTCGCGGCGTACCACTCGAACGAGATCCTGGATCTGGAGGGCGGCGCGGAACGGTTCGCCGGCTGGTCGTCGTGCTACCGCCGCGAGGCCGGCTCGCACGGCAAGGACGTCCGCGGCATCCTGCGCGTGCACCAGTTCGACAAGGTCGAGATGTTCTCGTTCTGCAAGCCCGAGGAGGCGCAGGCCGAGCACCAGCGGCTGCTCGCCATGGAGGAGGAGATGCTCGCCAAGGTCGAGGTGCCGTACCGGGTGATCGACGTGGCAGCCGGCGACCTGGGCTCGAGCGCGGTCCGCAAGTACGACTGCGAGGCGTGGGTGCCGTCGCAGGGCCGCTACCGCGAGGTGACCTCGACGTCGAACTGCACCACGTTCCAGGCGCGGCGGCTCAACATCCGCTACCGGGACTCCGACGGCAAGGCCCAGACCGCGGCGACGCTCAACGGCACGCTCGCGACGACCCGCTGGCTGATCCCGATCCTGGAGAACCACCAGCAGCCGGACGGCTCGGTGCGCGTACCCAAGGCGCTCCAGCCGTACCTCGGCGGCCGCGACGTGTTGGAACCCCTATCCAACCGCCCCGCCCGCCACCCATAAGAACGACTGAAGGCTGACCGCTGACGCGGAATACACCGGCCCGCTACCAGAAGTCATAGCCGCTGGTAGCCGGGCCGGTGTAACGTTTTCCTTCCGCCCTCCGCGGGGGTCTCGTGACCCACGGAGGTTCCCATGGCGAAGCCCGGGCTGCCGAAGCTCATCGCGACCGACCTCGACGGCACGCTGGTGCGCAGCGACGACACGGTGTCCGACTACACCCATGACGTGCTGGACCGGGTCCGGGCCGCGGGCATCCGCATCGTCGGCGCTACCGGCCGGGGGCCGCGGCTGACCGAGCTCACCCGCAACGACATCCGGGCCGCCGACTTCCTCGTGCTCGCCCAGGGCGGCTGGGTGATCGACCAGAACGAGTCGCAGGTGCTGCGCAGCGCCCGGCTGCCGGGCCGGGACCTGGGCATCGCGCTGGAGAACCTCGAGGCCGAGGTCGGCCCCCTCTCCGTCATGGTCGAGGCGCTCGAGCACGAGGACTCCCCGCTCTGGGGCGACTACGACCCGACCTGGCGCTACCCGGTGACCCTGGAGCGACGCGAGCGGGCGGAGTGCCTGACCGGAGACGTGATCAAGGCTTTCGCCAGGTGCTTCGGCCGCGACGTCGACGACCTGCTCGCGGCCGCCCGCCGGGTCGTGCCCGCGCACGTGGCATCGGTCACCCAGGCCGGCCTGAACTACGTCGAGATCTGCCCGCCGGACGTCGACAAGGGCACCGGCCTGGCCGTGGTCGCGCAGGCCGTCGGCGTCGACCCCGCGGACGTGCTGGTCTTCGGCGACATGCCCAACGACCTGCCGATGTTCGCCTGGGCCGGCTGGGGACGGGTGGCCGTGGGCAACGCACACCCGGAGCTGCTCGCGGTCGCCGACGACGTCACGCTGACCAATGACGAGGACGGCGTGGCTGTGTTCCTCGACCGGCTACTGTCGAGGTGATGCATGCGCCATTCCGCCTCGTCGCCTCCGACATCGACGGCACCCTGATCCGCGGCGACGGTTCGCTCAGCCCCCGTACCACCGAAACCCTCGACCGGCTCCAGCAGCGCGGCATTCCCACCGTGCTGGTCACCGGCCGGCCGGTGCGCTGGCTGCGCCAGCTCTACGACCAGATGGCCGAGCCGCTGCCCGCCGTCTGCGCCAACGGCGCCGTGGTCTACGACCCCGACACCGACGAGATCCTGCGGGCCGCCCCGCTGACCACCGAGCTGCTGCTCGACGTCACCGAGCGGCTGCGCGAGGCCGTGCCCGACGTCACCCTCGCCGTGGAGGTCGATGACGGCAGAAGCTTCTGGTACGAGGAGAAGTGGCCGCTGCACTGGGACGGGGAGCACCACACCGTACGGGTGCTCTCCGCGCCGGAGGAGCTGACAAGCGTACCGGCGGTGAAGCTGCTGGCCCGGTCGGCACGGCACGAGCCGGACGAGTTCGCGGAGCTGGTCAGCCGTACGCTCGGCGAATTGGCGACCGCGACCCACTCCTCCTCGTCGGCGCTGGTGGAGATCTCGGCGGCCGGGGTGACCAAGGCGGCCGGGCTCGCCTGGCTCTGCGAGCGCGAGGGCATCGAGGCCGGCGAGGTCGTGGCGTTCGGGGACATGCCGAACGACCTGCCCCTGCTGGCGTGGGCAGGCCGTTCCGTGGCGATGGGCAACGCCCACCCCGCCGTCAAGGAGGTCGCCGACGAGGTCGGTCTCACCAACGACGAGGACGGGGTGGCCGTCTACCTGGAGAAGCTTTTCCAGCTGTAGCGCCTCACAGGTACTGGCCCGTGCGGCCGGTGCCGTCGCCGCCGCCCTGGCCCGGCATCCCCGGGATGATCCCGTTCGGGCCCATCGGCAGCGCCGGGCGTCCCTGGCCGCCGCGCATCTGCTCCAGCTGCAGGCGCGCCGCCATCTGCTGCGCGACCAGCGCCGCCTGGATGCCGTGGAACAGCCCCTCCAGCCAGCCGACCAGCTGGGCCTGGGCGATGCGCAGCTCCGCCTCGCTCGGCGGCGTCTCGGACTCGAACGGCAGCGACAGCCGCTCCAGCTCCTCCTGCAGCTCCGGCGCCAGGCCGTCCTCCAGCTCCTTGATCGAACGCTGGTGGATCTCCCGCAGCCGGCCCCGGCTCGCCTCGTCCAGCGGCGCCGCGCGAACCTCCTCGAGCAGCTGCTTGATCATGCTGCCGATCCGCATGACCTTCGCGGGCTGTTCGATGAGATTGCCGGGCTCCTCGGCCTTCATCGTGCCGTCGGCCTCCACCGTGCCCATGGGGCGGCCGTCCGGGCCCACGACGATGACGGAGCCGTCGTCCTGCTTGTCTGCGGTACGGGTCTCGTCGGTCATGCGAACCATCTTCCCTCGCATGGTCCATGGCGCCCGCCGAGGGCCCCCTTCGTCAGGGACGGAGTTCGGCCACCGCGCACTTCACGCTGCCGCCGCCGCGCTTGAGTTCGCCCAGCTCGACGTGCACCGGGGTGTAGCCGGCCGCGCGTACCTTCTCGCCCATCGCGGTGGCCTCCGTGTTGAGCACCACATGGCGGCCGTCGCTGACCAGGTTCAAGCCGAAGGCCTCGGCGTCGGCGCGGTCGGCGATGACCGCCTCCGGGAAGAGCTGGGCCAGCACTCGCTGCGACGCGGGGGAGAAGGCCTCCGGGAAGTAGGTGACGTTGCGGTCGTCGAGCGCCGCGAGCGCCGTGTCGAGGTGGTAGTACGCCGGGTCCACGAGCTGCAGGGAGATCACCGGCCGGCCCAGCACCTCCTGAGCCTCGGTGTGCGCGACCGGCTCGGTGCGGAAGCCGTACCCGGCGAGGATCAGGCCGCCGTACGCGTCGGGCAGGTACGCGAAGTCGCCCTCGCCCTCGTTGACGTGCTCGGGGTCGGTGAATTCCCACGAGCCGGAGACGTAGAAGTGGCGGTGCGCAGCGGCCTCGGCGGCACGCTGGGGGTACGCGAAGCGCGCGCCGTACACCTTGCCGTCGACGGAGAACGCGCCGTTCGCGGCGTACACCATGTCGGGGAGCTCGGGACGCGGCTGGAGGACGTGGACGGTGTGGCCGAGGTCCGTCAGGGTCTCCCGGAGCAGTTGCCACTGTTTGAGCGCGAGCGCCGGGTCGACCGGGACGGTGGTGTCCATCCACGGGTTGATGGCGTACTCGACCGTGAAGTGCTCGGGCGGACACATGAGATATGTCCTGGTTCGCGGCAAGCGCTCCGTGTGGCTCATAGAGGTAAAGCGTAGGTAGGGTGGCACGCAGGAAACAGCTCGATCCCTTGTCCGCGAGAGGCTAATCGTTGCGCATGGACGCGGTAGATCAGCGAATCATTGCGTTACTGGTGGCCGACGCGCGCTCCTCGTACGCGGAGATCGGCGCGAAGGTCTCCCTGTCCGCGCCGGCGGTGAAGCGACGGGTCGACCGGCTCCGCGCCGAAGGGGTCATCAAGGGATTCACGACCGTCATCGAACCGGCGGCCGTGGGGTGGACGACCGAGGCGTTCGTCGAGCTGTTCTGCACGGGACGCACGACCCCGGCGCAGATCACCGTCGCGACGCGCCGGCATCCCGAGGTGGTGGGGGCGTACACGGTCTCGGGTGAGGCGGACGCGCTCGTGCACCTGCGGGCGGCGGACATCGGGCACCTCGAGCAGGCCCTCGAACGCCTGCGCGCGGAGCCGTTCGTGACGTCGACGCGCAGCATGGTGGTGCTGTCCCGGCTGGTCGAGACGCCCACCCCGGTGCCCGCGCCGAGCTGACCGTCGGATTTCGCGGGAACCCGGCGGCTGGATTTCGCGGGAACCTGGCGGCTGGATTTCGCGGGAACCCGGCGGCGTCACCGGGCGTCCCACCCCCATGTCGCGCCGTTCCTTGCTCTGCGCCGCCCTCGCCGTCGCGCTCCCGCTCGCCGGCTGCACCTCCGACCCGGGGCCGGAGCCGCAGCCGCCGCCCGCCCCCGTCTCGTCCGGGGCGATGCGACTCGTCGCCTTCGACTCCTGCGAACGCCTCTCCGCCGACCTCAAGCGGGCGGCCAAGGCCAGCGTCGGACCGTACGGGTTCCCCGGCAGTGCCCCCATGCCCGAGGCGATGGCCGCCGGCGGGGCGCGGACGATGGCCGACAGCGCGGGTGCGGCGGCTCCTGCTTTCTCGGGTACGAACAACCACGAGCAGGACGCCGACGAGCCCGACATTGTGAAGACCGACGGCCGGCGCATCGTCACTGTCCAGAACGGCACGCTCCGGCTGATCGACGCGGCGACCCAGCGGCTCATCGGCAAGCTCGACCTCGGCCTCCCGCTCGCCGGCGACCAGCTGGACCTGCTGCTCTCCGGCAACGTGGTCCTGGTGCTCGCATCCGGCGGGACGGGCCGGTACCGCGCCGACGACGGAACGCCGGCACCCGTCGGGCCGCAGGTGCTGTCGGTGGACATCAGCGGACCGCCGCGCGTCATCAGCCGCTACAAGGGCGAAGGCACGCTGGTCGACGCCCGGCTCACGGGCTCCACGGCCCGCGTCGTCCTGAAGACCTCACCGCGCATCACCTTCCCGATGAACCGGCCGGACGACGACGACGCCGACCGCATCAGCGCCAACCGCGCCGCCATCGACGCCGCCCCCGCCGACGCCTGGCTGCCCGCCTGGGAGATCACCACGGACGGCACCACCAGCAAGGGCACCGTCGACTGCGGCCGCGTCAGCCGGCCCACCGACTACTCCGCCGCCTCGATGGTCAGCATCCTGACGTTCGACCTGACCCGGCCCGCGCTCGGCACCGGCGACCCGGTCACGGTCGTCGCGGACGGCGACACCGTCTACGCGACCGGCGACAGCCTCTACCTGGCCGGCGACCAACGCTGGCGGCTCGACTGGTTCAAGGGCCGCGCCGCCGCGCCGGTCCGGCAGGAGACCGACCTCTACCGCTTCACCACGACCGGCAACCAGCCCCCGGTCTACGCGGCGGCCGGTCACGTCCCCGGCTTCCTGATCAATCAGTACGCCCTCAGCGAATGGAACGGCCACCTGCGCGTCGCCACGACCGACGAAGCCAAGGGCCAGTCCGCCGTACGCGTGCTCCGCCAGGACGGCGAGAAGCTCGTGCAGACCGGGGAGGTCGACGGCCTCGGCAAGGGCGAGCGCATCTACTCCGTACGCTTCATCGGCCCCCGCGGCTACGTGGTGACCTTCCGCCAGACCGACCCGCTCTACAGCCTCGACCTGAGCGACCCGGCCCACCCCCGCGCCACCGGCGAACTGAAGATCACCGGCTACTCGGCGCACCTGCAGCCGGTCGGGGAGAACAGGCTGATCGGCGTCGGACAGGAAGCCGACGGCAACGGCCGCATCCAGGGCACCCAGATTTCGCTGTTCGACGTGTCCGACCCAGCCAAGCCGGCCCGGCTGGCGCAGCACAAGATCCCGGCCGGCCAGTCCGAGGCCGAGTACGACCCGCACGCGCTGCTGTGGTGGCCGGCGACGAATCTGCTGGTCGTACCGCTGACGGCCTGGCCAACCACCGACCGGGCGATGCCGACGGGCGGCGCGGTGGCGTTGCGGGTCACCGGGAGTGGGCTGGAGCAGATCGGGATGGTCGACCAGGCGACGGTACGGCGGTCGCTGGTGGTGGGGGAGGTGTTGTGGACGTTGTCGGATGACGGGCTGCGGGGGTCTCGGTTGTCCACGATGGAGCGGGTGGCCTGGCTGCCTAACGCTTAGGTCCTGGGGTGCCTGGGCCGGCCCTTTCCGGGCCGGCCGCCTTCCCCGGGCCGGGGCCGGTTCGCGGGTCCGTTCGGCGGGTTCGGGTGGTTCGCGGGCTACAGGTACATGCCGGGGCGGTGGTCGCCGGGTTCCGGGGCCGCCTTGGCCGGGGCGGGCTTGTCGCCCTCGCCGAAGAACCGCTTGCCGCCGAACTCGCCGTGCAGGCGGTCGTCCAGCTCGTCCGCGAGCCCGGTCATCACCTGCACGGCCAGCATCAGGTGGGTCGCCTGGAAGTTGCGGCCGAACACCGGAATCGACGCCCACACCGTGTCCTGGGCGCAGTACAGGCGGCCGATCGGCATGCGGTTGGTGAGCTCCGACAGCTTCACGTACAGCTGCTCGGTGGGCTCGACCTCGGTGAGGATCGGCGAGAAGACGTCCACCAGCGGCGGGTTGTCACGAACCCGGACGAAGACCATCGCCGAACCGGCCCGGATGCCGATGTCACCGTCGGTGTCGACCTGAAGCTGGTCGACGGTCGTCTTGGACATGGTCGCGACGACCGTGCGTACGCGCTCCTCCAACGGCACCACCTCGTCGGCGGCGTTGGCGAGGGCCTCGGACAGCACGCCGTCCTCGTCGAGGTCGTCGAGGCTGAGCTCCTCGTCGATCGAGGGCTCGTGCCGGGCCGTGGCCAGGGGAGCGGTCTCGATCGGCTCGTCCTCCTCATCGTGCACCAGGTACACGAGGAAGGCGGGGTGCGGGGCGCCGTACACGTCACGCAGCGTGCGAGAGACCACTGTCGCGAGCTGCTTCGCCGCGTCGACCGTCGTCCGCAGGCCGAACGAGTCACCCGAGCCGGGAAGCACCCCCGGAGGCGACCAGCCCAGGGCCACCAGGCCGGCCACGGACGAGCGGTCCATCCTGTACCCCTCGGGCAGGCCCGCATTGCCGACCGCCAGCGCCTCGATGACGCCGTCGGGCAGCACCCGAATACTCACCGAGTACACGGCGGTGCCGGTCCCGGAAGCGGTCGGATCAAGGGTGAGATCGACGTGCGCGCCGGGCTCGAGCGTGGGCAGCAGCCCGGCCAGCGCCGCAGCGAACTCCCGCCACGCCTCGGTCACCTTGGCCCGCAGGTCGGCCGTGGTCGGCTCATCGAGCAGCACACCCTCCGGCTGCTCGGCCATGTTCTCCGCCGTCATGATCGTCACCTCCGCCCGCCACCCTATCGAGCGAACCGTACGCCCACCGGCCGCGTCTCATTCCCGCCGGGTGTGAGGGCTTCGGGGGTGCGGTCTTCAGGGGCTGACGCTCGACCTTTGCGGGCGGACGCGGGCTTTGTCGCGGGCTGCCGCGGGGGTTTGTCGCGGCCCGCCGCGGGGGTTTTGCCGCGGGCTTTGTAGCGGGCCGCAGTCCGCTTCGTCGCGGGCCGCTGCGCGCTTCGTCGCGGGCCGCTGCGCGCTTCATCGCGGGCCGCTGCGCGCTTCATCGCGGGCGGACGCGCGCCTTGTCGCGGGCCGCCGCTTGCTTTATCGCGGGTGGCGGTGGGCGGTGGTCAGTCCGTGTTGTTGCTCGGCCATTTGAGGGCGAGTTCGCTGATGCGGGCGGCGGCCGCCGCCGGGTCCGCGCCGCGACCGACCGCGATGCCCATCAGGTAGGCCGTCACCGGCGCACCGGGGCGCACGACGTTGTGCGCGACATCCCGGGCGACGTCGAGCACCGCCTGCTGGTCCAGGTCGGCGGGGGAGAGGCCCAGCTCCGCGGACGCGAGCTTGATCCACTCTTCGAGGACGTTCATCGGGCCCATTCCTCCGCGGTTCGCAGGTCGTCGTCCGTGTCGCAGTCGAACCAGGGCGGCGGCCCGGGCCTGCGCCACGACACCTCGATGAAGCGCAGGTGGTCCAGCAGGGCGTGCATCGAGGCGCCGTGCAGGCTGCCGCGCTCCTCGGCCAGCTTGGCGACAGCTTCGCGCAGGGCGGTCGTACGCCACACCCCGCAGAGCGTCTGCCGCCGGCCCTCGGCGTCCCGGTAGACCGCGCCCTGCAGGGGAGCGGATTCCACCGTGAGCCGCAGCACGTCGATCGCCTCACCGGTGAGGAGGGGCAGGTCGGCGGCGAGCAGCGCGGTGAAGCTGACGCCCTCGGGAACCAGCGCGAGCCCCGCCGCGGTGGCCGCGACCGGCCCACCGCCGGGTGGATCCTCGCTGGTCGAAGCCACCTCGACGGGCAGGTCCGGGGGTACGCGGCCGACGACCACCTGAGGGTCGGCGTCGTGCACCGCGGCGAGCACCCGGGTCAGCATCGACTGCCCCGCGACCGGGATGGCAGCCTTGTCAGCCCCACCCATCCGACGCGCTGCACCGCCGGCCAGCACCACCGCCGCGAATCCCCCCACGTACGTACCGTATCCCGCCGAGCCGTCGAGCGTGACTGTGCGGAGCCCGACACCGCGTGGGCCTGGAACTTCACCGGGCTTTCGTGCTGGTCGCGGGCGTACGGCGCCACCGTGCGGGCTCGCCGCGAATGCGACCGGGTGCGCGGCCGTTTGCGGCACCCGGTGCAATCGGGCGCACCGGCCTACGCTCGACGGATGGCGCGCACGATGAACCGGCGACCGGTCATGAAGATCGACCTGGACGGGTCGGGTGTGCCTCGGCGGCGGTCCGATGACCTCGCGGCCGAGGAGCCGCTCGAGATCCGGCTGCGCAGGGAGCCGCTCGCCGTCACGATGCGTACGCCTGGTCAGGACATCGACCTGGCAATGGGCTTCCTGCTGACTGAGGGCATCATCCGTGCCGCGGACGACGTCGTCACCGTACAGCTGTGCGCCGGGACTGACGCGCCGAACACGTACAACGTGGTGGATGTCGTGCTGGGCGCCCACGTGCCGCCGCCGGACACCGATCCGAGCCGGAACTTCTACACGACGAGCTCGTGCGGCGTCTGCGGGAAGGCGAGCATCGACGCCGTGCGTACCCGGTCGCGGTTCGACGTGACCGCCGACGAAGTGACGGTCGCCGCCACGACGCTGGCCGAGCTGCCGGACAAACTGCGGGCCGCGCAACGGACGTTCGACCGTACGGGCGGACTGCACGCGGCCGGGCTGTTCACCGCCGGCGGCGACCTCGTGGTTCTCCGGGAGGACGTCGGGCGGCACAACGCGGTCGACAAGGTCATCGGGTGGGCCCTGCGGGACGGCCGGCTGCCGCTCGCCGGGCACATCCTGATGGTCTCCGGCCGGGCCAGTTTCGAGCTCACCCAGAAGGCGTGGATGGCGGGCATTCCGCTGCTGGCGGCGGTGTCCGCCCCGAGCACGCTCGCCGCGGAGCTGGCCGACGAGGCGGGGATGACCCTGGTCGGCTTCCTGCGCGGATCCTCGATGAACGTCTACACCGGAACGCAGCGGGTCACCGTCTGAGTTCGTTCCGTCTTCGGCGGGCATTAATCCGCGCCACCCGGCCCGGACATTCACGGTCATGAGGCTGTCCAGCGTCCGTACCCTCGGAATCGCTGGGAGCCTGACATGGCACTGTCGCGACGTACCCTCCTGCTCAGCGGCGCGGCGGTCGGCGCGGCCACCGCCGCCACGACCTGGCCGCTGGCCGCCTCCGCGGCCCCGTACCGCGGCCCCCTGCGCAGTGATCCGTTCACCCTCGGCGTCGCGTCCGGCGACCCGGACGCCGACGGCTTCGTGCTCTGGACCCGCCTGGCCCCCGTACCGCTGGCAGAGGACGGGCTCGGCGGAATGCCGTCGCGGGACGTGCCCGTGCACTGGGAAGTCGCCGCAGACGCGCGCTTCCGCAAGATCGTGCGTCGGGGCGTCGCCGCGGCGCGTGTGTCGGCTGCCCACACCGTTCACGTGGAGCTGAACGGTCTCCTGCCGGCACGGGAGTACTTCTACCGTTTCAAAGCCGAGAAGTACGTGTCGCCGGTCGGCCGGACGCGTACGGCCCCGTCCCGCTGGGCCTTCCCGAAGGCGCTCGCCATGTCGTTCGTCTCGTGCTCGCAGTACGAGCACGGATACTTCACCGCGTACCGGCGGCTGGCGGAAGACCAGCCGGACCTGGTGCTGCACCTGGGCGACTACCAGTACGAATACGCGCCGCACACCTACAACGCGCCGACCGGCAACCCGCGTGATCACGCCGGCCCGGAGACCGTGACCCTCGCCAACTACCGCCAGCGTCACGCGCAGTACAAGTCCGATCCGGACCTGCAGGCCGCGCACGCCGTCGCGCCATGGGCGGTGGTCTTCGACGACCACGAGGTCGAGAACAACTGGGCCGACGAGGTGCCGGAGCAGCCCGATCCTCACTTCCTCGCCCGTCGCGCCGCCGCCTTCCAGGCGTACTACGAGAACATGCCGCTGCGCCGTACCTCGGTGCCCCGCGGCATCGACATGCAGCTCTACCGCCGCCTGCACTGGGGACGCCTCGCCACCTTCCACATGCTCGACACCCGGCAGTTCCGCGACGATCAGGGGTGCGACGACGGCTACAAGGACTGCCCCGCGGCCGCCGACCCGGCCCGCTCGATCACCGGTGCGCAGCAGGAGGCGTGGCTGATCGACGGGTTCCACCGCTCGTCGGCCCGCTGGGACGTGCTCGGCCAGCAGGTCTTCTTCGGCCAGCGCGACAACAGCTCCGGACCGGCCAAGGTCGTGAGCATGGACAGCTGGGACGGGTACGCCGCCTCGCGCGATCGCATCACGCGAGGCTGGGTGAACGCGGGCGTACGGAACCCCGTCGTGCTGACCGGCGACGTCCACGCGCACTGGGCCGACGAGCTGAAGCTGGACTGGGCCGACCCGACGTCGCGCACGGTCGGCACCGAGCTGGTGTGTTCCTCGATCACCTCCACGGGCGACGGCGCGGACGTGGTGCCCGGAACCCACCCCTGGGCGGCCTGGAACCCACACCTTCGCTTCTACAACAACCAGCGCGGCTACGTCCGCACGACGATCACGCCCGACTCGTTGACGGCCGACTTCCGGGTCGTGCCGTACGTGAGCCGTCCCGACGCACCGGCTCACACGCGGGCCTCGTTCGTCATCGAGGACCGGGTGCCCGGGCTGCACCAGATCGCCGACGACCCGACGCCCGGCGGCACGGCCTCGGCCCTGCGTACGGGTGACCTGGGCGCGGCGACCGTACGGCAGGAGACGGAGCGCCCCTGACAACCACAGCGCTGTCATGGCATCAGACCCGGCGGCGGGAACGGTAGCGAGCCTTGCGGGCTGCCGACCCGTCGTCGGGTCGGTGCTTGACGCGTGTTTCGCGACGGCCCGTCTTCCCGCCGCTGTGGTTGCCGCCTTCCAGCCTGCGCAGGCGCTTGGGCCAGCCGGCCAGCGCCGACGGCGGGACAGCGGCGTGCAGGGTGCTGATCATCGTCAGGGCCATCGAGTAGGTGTCGTCGGCGTCCAGGGCGCGCTCGACGGCGATGGTCGCGAGGGCGCCCATGCCCGCTCGCCACGCGACGAAGGAGAGAAGGGAGGCGGGGGCCGGTACCCGCAGCGGGTTGACGCGCCGAACCACGTCCGACCAGAGCGAAATTTCCCAGTCCGCCGTACCGCTGCGGATCCACGCGTAGTCCCGGACGCGCACGGACGTCATGAGGTAGCCAAGCCAGGCGACCTCGTCGTCGGTGAGGCGTTCCCCGGCGCGGGCGGTGCGCTCGGCGTGCCGGATCGCTGCCCGGCCGGCGCGTACCAGCTCGACGTCATGCTTCGCTGGTCCACGGCCTCTCAGCTCGCGGAAGTGGGACAGCGCTCGTCCATCAGCCGCGTCCATCGCTTGCCGCTCGTCGCCCGTGGCCGCGGCCAGTCGCTCCTCGAGCACCCCCCGGTTTGCCAGAGCGACCGCCCCCGCGAAGGTCGCCTCCGTCGCCAGCACGCTGTCCGGTGGGTCGCACGGCTTGCCTTCCGCCGGGCAGCAGGCCGGCTTGGTGCACAGGTAGGACCAGAAGCGCCCGTCGGCGACCCGGAACTCGTCGAGGATCCTCACACCCGCCCCGGTCAGCGCGCGGGCGAGGTGCTGGACGGACGGTGTCACCCGCTCGCCGTCCCCGTACCCGATGATCGTGACGCCTTCGGGCTCCTGCTCGGCGACGACCGTGGCGAGGTGCAGCACGGGGGCGCGTGCCTCGGTGTCGGCGACGCCGGCTTCCGGCAGGTCGATGCGGGCCGCGAAAGCCAGGCGGCTCTCCTTGACCGCGGCGACGACCAGGCTGTCCGACGGATGGAAACCGATCAGGTACGGAACCGCGGTGATCAACTCGGCCGGCGTGCGGACTTTCAGCTTCGTCATGCCCGGCAGCGTGGCCCAGAGCGCCCGGACGCCGCGTGCCGAATCGGCCGGCCTGTGGATAACCCCAAGATCATGACAGGCGGAAAGCCCTGATGTGGATAACCGGCGAGCGGGTCCGCCAAGCCTGGCAGGCTGCCCGGGCAGAGGAGGCGGCCCGCCGGACCCCGCCTACGCAGGCCTTGTCCCGGGTCCCACGAGAGTCAGGAGCGGAATTGAAGTTCGTGCAGCTCAAGGCCGTCCTGCTGCCACTCGTGCGTGTGGCGGTCCAGGTCCATCGTCAGTTCGATCGACGACACCACGTCGTAGCCCGCAGCGTGCAAGCTGCGGATCGCGTCCACGTTTCTGGACGCGGGCGAGATCGTGAGCGACAGCATGTTGCGCTTCTTCGCTTCCTGCGCGACGTGGCGCAGCAGCTTGCGGCCTACGCCTTTGTGGCGGTGCGAAGCCGTCACGACCACCGGCTCCACCTCGCCGGCACGCCCCCGCATGATCAGCCCGACGAGCCCGATCACGCCGTCGTCCGCATGGTCGGCGACCCAGAGCCCGCCCAGGTCCAGCCGGGTGAGGTATTCCTCGAAGCCCGCGCCGCCGTCGTCCGAGGCGTCGCCGTACATCCGGTTGTGCTGAGCCGACAGTTCCGCCCACAGGCGGCGGCCGGAACTGTGATCGCTCGGCCGGTACGAACGCACAGCGACAGGTGTCATGCCGACATTTTGACTCCGATTGGGAGGCGCCGTAACCCGAAGTGGAAGATAAGGCGGTGGATCTGCCGTACCTACGCGCGCACCCGCAGCACCTCCCGACATTTCTCACGCACCAGCGAATCCGTGAGACGCCTGTCGGAGGGGGTCACGTATGCACCGCATCGCGCCTGACCTTGGACGATGGCTTCTCGCTGTTCGCCAAGACCTGGCCGTCCGGCAAGCCGCCGGAGCACTTCTTCGCCACCGAGGCAGCCGGATTGTCCTGGCTTCGCGAAGCGGGCACGGTGCCGATTCCGGAAGTGTTCGTGGCGCTGGACGAGATGCTCGCCCTCGAATGGGTGGAACCGGGCTCGGCCACTGCGGCCGCGGCGGAACGCTTCGGGCGGGACCTCGCCGGCATGCATCGCGCCGGGGCCGACGGCTTCGGTGCCTCATGGCCTGGATTCATCGGCCCGTTGCAGCAGGACAACACCCCGTCGGAGGGACCGTGGGGCGCGTGGTTCGGCGAGCGTCGGCTGCGGCCGCACCTGAGGACGTCGGCGGATCGGGGGGCGCTGTCACCGGACGATGTCGCGGCCGTCGACCGCATCATCGAGCGCATCGACTCGTACGGCGGGGACGAGCGGCCGGCGCGGGTGCACGGCGACCTGTGGCCGGGGAACGTGTTGTGGGGGGCGGACGGCCGCGCCTGGCTCGTCGACCCGGCCGCGCACGGTGGGCACCGGGAGACCGACCTGGCGCAGTTGGCGCTGTTCGGCGGGGCACCGCACCTGCAGAGCATCCTGTCGGCGTACGAGGAGGTGTGGCCGTTGAGCGAGGGGTGGCGGGACCGTGTCGCCTTGCATCAGCTGCACCTGTTGCTTGTGCACACGGCCGCGTTCGGGGCGGCGTACGGCGGGGCGGTGCGCTCGGCGGTGGACTCCCTGCTCGGGAGATAGGTCTCCAGCGAGGGCGCATGACATGCACCGCAGTACGGATCGGGCAGCGGCAATTGTCGTATCCAGGCGCTAGGTTCGAGCAGTGACCGAGCTTGCCGTACCTGCCGTTCCGCAGCGGGCGTCCGAGCACGGAGGCATGCCTGAGCTCTCGCCGTCCGTTCCGGAGCGTCCGGGGCGCGGTGGGATGCTCACCGACCGCTTCGGGCGGGTGGCGACCGACCTCCGCGTCTCGCTGACCGACCGCTGCAACCTGCGGTGCACCTACTGCATGCCCGAGGAAGGGCTCGCGTGGATGCCGCAGGAGCAGCAGCTGACCGACGGCGAGGTCGGGCGGCTCCTGCGGATCGCCGTGGAGCAACTGGGCGTCACCGAGGTCCGGTTCACCGGCGGCGAGCCGCTGATCCGGCGCGGCCTGCTGGGCATCGTCGCCGCGGCGGCCGAGCTGCGGCCCCGTCCGAGGCTGTCGATCACGACCAACGGCATCGGCCTGGAGCGGCTGGCGCGCCCGCTCCGAGACGCGGGGCTCGATCGGGTCAACGTTTCGCTGGACACGTTGTCGCCCGCCCGCTTCCAGCAGCTCACGCACCGCGATCGCCACGCCGATGTGCTGAAGGGCCTCGCCGGCGCCGCGGAGGCCGGGCTCACGCCGGTGAAGATCAACACTGTGCTGATGCGGGGCATCAACGACGACGAGGCGCCGGCTCTGCTGCAGTTCGCGCTGGACCACGGGTACGAGCTGAGGTTCATCGAGCAGATGCCGTTGGATGCCCAGCACAAGTGGGACCGGCACGAGATGGTCACCGCAGCGGCGATCCTGCAGTCGCTGGAGCCGTACGGGTTGCTGCCCGACCCGGTTTCACGTGGAACAGCGCCGGCCGAGACGTGGCTGGTGCCGGGGTACGTGGACGCCGCTGGGAACCCCGCACGGGTCGGCGTCATCGGCAGTGTGACCAGGCCGTTCTGCGGTGACTGCGACCGTACGCGTCTGACGGCCGACGGTCAGGTGCGCAACTGCCTGTTCGCCACCGGAGAGTCGGACCTGCGCGGGCTCGTACGCGGCGACACCTCCGACGAGAGGGTCGCCGACGCCTGGCGGGCGGCGATGTGGGGCAAGAAGGCCGGCCACGGGATCGATGACCCGTCGTTCCTCCAGCCTGTCCGCCCGATGTCGGCGATCGGGGGTTGAGCGGCATGCCTCAGGTCCGATACTTCGCAGGAGCGCGCGCCGCGGCCGGCGGTGTACGCGAGGAAGCCGCCGACGCCACGTCGGTGGACGAGCTGGTGAACGAGTTGACCGCCCGGCACGGGGAACGACTCGCCGTCGTCCTCAAGGCCGCGAGTTTCCTCGTCGACGGCCTCGCCTGCCATGATCGGCAAGCGGCGCTGCCCGCCGGGGCGACCGTCGACGTCCTGCCCCCCTTCGCCGGAGGCTGAGCTTGTTCGGGCTGGTCGGACTGGTCTTCGTCGTCATCGGGCTGATCCACCTCTACCTGTGGAAACGCCTCGTCCGGGACCCCTTCGGCAAGGGCCGCGCCTCCCGCCTCGGCGCCATCGCGGCGGTCGTGCTCGCGCTGCTGATCCCCGCCACCCTGATCGGTACGCGCGCCGGCTTCGCGAAGTGGCTCGCCTGGCCCGGCTACCTGTGGCTGGCGCTGATGTTCTACCTGCTCGTCGTGCTCGCTGTGCTGGAGGTTCCGCGCCTGATCGCGAACCTGTGGCTCCGGGCACGGGCGAGGCGGACCGTGCCGGCTGCTGGCGCTGCTGACGCGCCGGATCGTCAGACCGCCGGCGACGGAGTGGGGCGCCTCGGCGACTCGCCATCGACCGCGACGGTGGAGGCGGTGCCTGCGGCAGCGGGGCCAGCAACTGCGGAGGCCGTGCCTTCGGCAGCGGGGCCAGCAACTGCGGCGGCGGAGGCCGTGCCTGCGGCAGCCGGAGCTGCGGGCGTTCCCGCCGGGTCCGAAGCCTCGGCCGCGGGACCGGAGCGACAGCCTGGCGTCGATCGGCGGCTCGTGCTCGCCCGCGGTGCCGCGATCTTCGCCGGGCTCACCGCCGCCGGCATCACCGGGTACGGCGTCAAGACGGCGACCGGTGGGCCTCGCCTGGACCGCGTCCAGATCCCGATCGCGAAGCTGCCACGGGGGATGGACGGCACGCGGCTGGCCGTGGTGTCCGACATCCATCTCGGGCCGCTGACCGGCGTACGGCACACCGAGCGGATCGTCGACCTCATCAACTCCGTCGACGCCGACGTCGTGTGCGTGGTCGGCGACCTCGTGGACGGGAGCGTCGCCGAGCTGGGGCGGGCCGCCGCTCCTCTCGCCGGGATCCGGTCACGGCGGGGGGCGTACTTCGTCACCGGGAACCACGAGTACTACTCGGGGTACAAGCAGTGGGTGGACGAGGTCGCCCGGCTGGGGATGCGGCCGTTGCGTAACGAGCGGCTGGAGCTCGACGGGCTGGACCTGGCCGGCGTGAACGACCTGGGCGGGACGGAGTTCGGCGACGGGCCCGACTACGAGCGGGCGCTCGGCAACCGCGACACCGCCCGGCCGGTCGTGCTGATGGCCCACCAGCCCGTCGTCGCGCGCGACGTCTCCGAGTACGGGGTCGACCTGCAGGTCTCGGGGCACACCCACGGCGGGCAGATGATGCCTTTCAACCTTCTTGTCAAGCTGGAGCAGCCGGTCGTGAGCGGCTACGGCAAGGTCGACGGGGTGCCCGTGTACGTGACGAACGGCGCCGGATTCTGGGGACCGCCGGTCCGGGTCGGCGCGCCCCCGCAGGTCACCCTCATCGAACTCCGCACGCCATGACATCGCCGCGCCGGCGCGGTGGCCGCGAGGTTGAGGGGATCAGCGCGCGCCACCTAAGGGCGTGGTCTTTCCCCAGGCCGGACCGGGACTGGGTTTGACCGCCACGCCGCAGGGCTACGCGGTCACCTCCTTCGCGGCAACGCCGTAAGCCCCGGCCAGGACGCCACCCACCAGGCCAAAGGCCACCCGCCAGGCCAAAGGCCACCCACCAGGCCAAAGGCCACCCGCCAGCCGGAGCCACACGCCAGGCCACAGGAGGCAAGCGCCGCAGGCCACGGCCACAGGCGACGCCCGGCAAGCGCCGCACGTCAGGCGAGGTCATGGCAGGCACCGCACGTCAGGCCCAGGTCACGGCAGGCAGGCGCCGCACATCAGGCCGAGGTCACGGAAGGCAAGCGCCGCACGTCAGGCCGAGGTCACCGGGGGATACCCGAAGACAGCCGGCGAGGCGGAGGCCCGGCCGTTCCGCGTACCCCTTGGAAGTGAATCTTGCGCCGTTCCACCCAGCCACGATCTTCACCTCCGCATGAATCAATCGTGGATCGGTTATGTCACTTCGCGCGTGGCGGCTTCATGCTCGCCGCGGCGTCGTGACAGGATGCAGCGTGCCCTCGGACAGCGCAGGGTCCTCGGTTGCCGCGGACACGGACGTCGCGCCGTTGCGGTTTGCCGGCGACGGCGGTGACACGGTGACCACCCACGGCGAGACCCCGATCAACGACGGGGCCGCGACCAACGGCGAGACCCCGACCAACGACGGGGCCGCGACCAACGGCGAGACCGCGACCAGCGACAGGACTGCCATCAGCGGCGGGGCCGCGACCAGCAGCGGGACTCCGACCAGCGGCGCGATCAGCAGCAAGATCAGCGGCGATAGCGCCAACACCGGCGACCGCAACACGACGGCGCCCGGAAAGGCGACCGGGACCGGAACGGTGACGTCGTGACCGAACCCGTCCCCGCCCCCTCCCACCCCAGCACCTACGTCGCGGACCTGCACATCCATTCCCGCTACTCCCGTGCCTGCAGCCGGGACCTCACCCTGCCGAACCTCGCCTGGTGGGCCCGCCGCAAGGGCATCGCCGTCCTCGGCACCGGCGACTTCACCCACCCCGCTTGGTTCGATCATCTCCGCGAGGCCCTTCGTCCCGCCCCCGAACCCGGGCTCTTCCGCCTCACCCCCGAGGCCGAGAAGGACGTCACCCGCCGCCTCCCCGGCTCACTGCAGGCCGGCGCTCCGGCGCGTTTCATGCTCAGCGTCGAGATTTCGACGATCTACAAGCGGGACGACCGTACGCGCAAGGTGCATCACCTGATCTACATGCCCGATCTGGAGGCTGCCGGGCGGTTCAATGCCGCGCTGGGCCGGATCGGGAACCTCACCGCCGACGGGCGGCCGATTCTCGGGCTGGATTCGCGGGATCTGCTGGAGATCGTGCTGGAGGCCAGCCCCGACGGCTATCTGGTCCCGGCGCACATCTGGACGCCGTGGTTCTCCGTTCTCGGCTCGAAGTCCGGGTTCGACGCGATCGCCGACTGCTACGCCGACCTGGCCGGGCACATCACCGCCGTCGAGACCGGGTTGTCGTCCGATCCGGAGATGAACTGGCGGGTGTCGAGCCTGGATCGGTACCGGCTGGTCTCGAATTCCGACGCGCATTCGCCGGGGGCGCTCGGGCGGGAGGCGACGCTTTTCTCCGGTACGCCCGACTACTTCGCGGTGAAGGACGGGCGGACCCTCGCCGGGACGATCGAGTTCTTCCCGGAGGAGGGCAAGTATCACGCCGACGGGCATCGGGCGTGCGGGGTGAACTGGGAGCCTGCCCGTACGCGGGAGGCCGGTGGGCGCTGCCCGGAGTGCGGTAAGCCGTTGACCGTCGGGGTGCTGAGCCGGGTCGAGGACCTGGCCGACCGCGAGGTGGGTGCGCCGCGCGAGCAGACCGTGGAGCATCTGATCCAGCTCGCCGAGATCGTCGGGGAGATCAACGGGGTGGGTCCGAAGTCGAAGACCGTGGACGGCCAGCTCCACCATCTCGTCGCGAATCTCGGCTCCGAGCTGGACATTCTGCGTACCGTGCCGGTCGACGAGATCGGGCGGCACGGCGGGGAGAATCTGCGGGAGGCGATCACCCGGCTGCGGCGCGGTGCGGTGCGGCGGGTTGCCGGGTACGACGGTGAGTACGGCGTCATCACGCTGTTCGAGCCCGGCGAGCTCCGGACGAAGCAGAGCGCCCCACAGGCCGAGACGCTGTTCGACATCGCGCCGGTGCCGGTGCCGCAGCAGCGGCGCAGTGAGCC
Source organism: Nucisporomicrobium flavum (assembly GCF_016464385.1). Classification (GTDB taxonomy): domain Bacteria; phylum Actinomycetota; class Actinomycetes; order Mycobacteriales; family Micromonosporaceae; genus Actinoplanes; species Actinoplanes flavus_A. The sequence continues at coordinate 106,944 of NZ_JADMLH010000008.1, forward strand.
GGCGGTCGGGCGCGCCACCGTGCCCAAGGCGAAGGAGCCGGTCCGCAGGTCCGTGCCGCCCATCCCGCCGCCGCCGTCGCCGCACGAGCCGTTCGAGCCGATGCTGGCCGGCATGGAGGAGGTCGGCACCGGGCTGCTCGACCGGCTCGACGCCATGCAGCGGGTGGCCGCGTCCGCGCCGGGCGGGCCGCTGCTGATCGTGGCCGGTCCCGGCACCGGCAAGACGCGGACGTTGACGCATCGGATCGCGTACCTGTGTGCGGAGATGAACGTGTTTCCGCACCGCTGCCTGGCGATCACCTTCACCCGGCGGGCGGCCGAGGAGATGCGCGCGCGGCTGGATGCGCTGATGGGTGACGCCGCCGAGGACATCACGGTCGGTACGTTCCACGCCGTCGGCCTGACGATCCTGAAGGAGAACGCGAAGGCCGCCGGGCTGGGCGCGGGGTGGCGGATCGCGGACGACGCCGAGCGGGCCGCCGCCCGGGAGCAGGCCGGCGACGACGACGCCTCGTACACGAAGCTGCTGCGCCAGCAGGACCTGGTCGACCTGGACGATCTGCTGACGCTTCCGGTCGCGCTGCTGCGCGACGACCCGGCGATGGTGGACCGGTACCGCCGGCAGTGGCAGTGGATCTTCGTGGACGAGTACCAGGACGTCGACGACACCCAGTACGAGCTGCTGCGCCTGCTCAGCCCCGCGGACGGCAACCTGTGCGCGATCGGGGACCCGGACCAGGCGATCTACTCGTTCCGCGGCGCCGACGTGGGGTACTTCCTGCGGTTCGCTGAGGACTTCACCGACGCGCGGCTGGTCCGGCTGACCCGCAACTACCGGTCGTCCGCGCCGATCCTCGCGGCCGCCGTGCAGGCCATCGCGCCGAGTTCGCTGGTGAGCGGGCGGCGCCTGGATCCGGCGCGGGTGAACCCCGAGTCGCCGCTGATCGGCCGGTACTTCGCGGCGAGCGTGGCGGACGAGGCCGACTTCGTCGTGCGTACGGTCGACGAGCTGGTCGGCGGGCTGTCGCACCGGTCGCTCGACTCCGGGCGCATCGACTCGCGGGCGGTCGCGCCGGGCACGCTGTCCTTCTCGGACATCGCGGTGCTGTACCGGACGGACTCACAGGCCCAGGCCGTGGTGGACGCGCTGTCGCGGGCGGGCGTACCGGTGCAGAAGCGGTCGCACAACCGCCTGCGGGACCGGCCCGGGGTGCAGGTCATCGCGCGCGAGCTGCGGCACGCGGACGCGCCCGGCGGGTCGCTGCCGGCCCGGGTCAAGGTGAGCGCGCAGATCCTGGCCCAGCGGTACGCGGCCCCGACGCTGGACGCCGAGCAGCTGGCCCCGGAGGACATCTGGACGGCGGCGGACCTGCTCATGCCGCTGGCCCAGCGGATCGGCGACGACCTGCCGCGCTTCCTCCAGGAGATCGCGACGGGCGCCGAGGTCGACGCGCTCGATCCCCGCGCGGAGGCGGTCAACCTGCTCACGCTGCACGCGGCGAAGGGCCTCGAGTTCCCGGTCGTGTTCCTGGTGGGCTGCGAGGACGGGCTGCTGCCGCTGCGCTGGCCGGGCGGCACGCCGACCGACGAGGAGACCGCGGAGGAGCGCCGGCTGTTCTTCGTGGGCCTGACCCGCGCGCAGGACCGCCTCTACGTGAGCCATGCCGCGCGGCGCTTCCGGCACGGCACCGAGCGGGAGCAGTCGCCGACGCCGTTCCTGGACGCGATCGACGCCGGCCTGTTCGAGCGCATGGGGGACGCCGTGCCGGCCCGCCCCAAGGACCGCCAGCTGCGGCTTCTCTAGATCGAAAGCCCGAGGAGCGCGCCGGCGAGCAGTGCGGGTCCGAACGGCAGGGCGGTGCGCCGGCCAGCCCGCCGGGACGCCAGCAGCGCCAGCGCGACCGGTCCGTTGATCAGGTGCGGCGCGAGCAGCCCGGCGGCCGTCGCCGGCCAGCCGGCGAAGCCGAGGACGAAACCCAGGACCGTCGCCAGCTTCACGTCGCCCAGGCCCAGGCCGTGGCCCGGCAGCAGAGCGATGATCCCGTACGCCGCGGCGCTGAGCCCCGCCGCCACGGCCGCCCGCCCGAGCCGGCCCGGCTCCCCGGCCAGCAACGCCGCCACGGCCAGGGGCGGCACCGTGACACCCGCCAGCGCGGCCACCACCCGGTCGGGCAGGCGCAGGCACCAGATGTCGATCACCGCGAGCAGCACCCCGAGGACCGTCGCCGGAAGCACGACGAGCAGCAGCGGTGCCGGCCCGATCGCGGCGCCGAGCAGGCCGGCGGCGAGCGCCCCGGCGACGACTGTCCACACCGGCGCCCCGGCACAGGAGCATGCCGCTCCCGCCCGTACCCAATCGGTGAAGGGTGTGTCGCAGCGAGCGCAGGCCGCGCGGGCCGGCGTTCCTCGCGGCACGGCCAGGCGGTGTGCGACGCGCGGCACGAAGGCCGCCGCGGCCGCGCCGAAGACGGCCGAGCACAGGACGAGCCAAGGGGACATGGGCAGGAACGGTATCCGGCGGATACTGGCCCGGCGCGTCTTGTTGCCGACAGACGCGGCGGTGTCCCCGGCTGTCGCCGCGTTGAGACCATGGTCGGCGCGATTCCGGGAGGGATCGCGCCGGAGGTCCACGCTACGGTTGCCTCAGCGAATCCCGCCGGGAGGAAATCCGATGTCGCAGAATGGCCCGTACCCCGGCCAGGGCTGGTCGGCCGGGGGTTCGCAGGGCTCCGAGGAGCCGTATACGGAGCCGGCCGACCCGTGGGGCGAGTCCGCGACGCATCCGGCGCCGGAGTCCGCGTGGGGTGGCCAGCCGATGTCGGTGCCGCCGCAGGAGCAGGGGTACACCCCGCCGCCGTATCAGTCCGCGCCGCTGAACACACCGCCGCCCGCGTGGCACCAGCCGCCGGTGCCGCTGCCGCCGAAACGCCGCAACGGGCCGATCGTCGCGCTGCTGGTCGTGCTCGGGCTGCTGGTCTGCGGCGGGTTGGGCACGACCGCGGTGCTGCTGTCGCGGTCCGGCACGCCCGACGCGAACGGGACGCGTGGCCCGGTGACCCCGACGACGCGGGTCACCAACGACGTGGCCGTCCCGGAGCCGCAGACGAGCGAGGGCGCCCGGTTCGTGAAGCAGGGCCAGTGCGTACGCAACGAGGGCAACGCCGACGACAGCCCCGACCTGAAGATCGTGTCGTGCGCCAGCGGGACGTACGAGGTGCTCAAGCGGGTCGACGGCCGGACGACCGGCGAGGCGGACGCGGAGAGCAAGTGCGGCAAGGTGGCCAAGTACACCAAGTGGTACTTCTACGACAGCGAGCTCGACAGCCTCGACTTCGTGCTCTGCCTCCGCGAGTATGGAGCCAACTAGCGCCGTCTAGGAATATCCCTAGAGAGCGCTATAGGCACCTCGAATAGCCAACTCTAGCTTTCAGGCTAGACAGCCCGATACGGTGCTATCCGTGGATCCGGTGCGGAACCCGTACGCTCCCGGCGCCGGCCAGCGCCCACCCGAGCTGGCCGGGCGCGGCCGCGAGCTGGACGCGTTCGACGTCGTCCTCGAGCGGGTGGCCCGGGGCCGGCCCGAGCGCAGCCTCGTCCTCACCGGGCTGCGCGGGGTGGGGAAGACGGTCCTGCTCAACACGCTGCGGTCGGCCGCCATCGGCCGGCTGTGGGGCACCGGCAAGATCGAGGCCCGGCCCGACCAGTCGCTGCGGCGCCCGGTGTCGGCCGCGCTGCACATGGCCGTCCGCGAGCTGACCCCGCACCACCGCAACCCCGAGCGGGTCGACGAGGTGCTCGGCGTGCTCAAGGCCTTCGCGCTGCGGGCCAACGACGCGAACGCGAAGCTCCGGGACCGCTGGACACCCGGGATCGACGTGCCGCCGGCCCGCGGCCGGGCCGACTCCGGCGACATCGAGATCGACCTCGTCGAGCTCTTCACCGACGTGGCGTCGCTGGCCACCGACGTGGGCACCGGCATCGCCCTGTTCATCGACGAGATGCAGGACCTCGGGCCGGCCGACGTGTCCGCGCTGTGCGCCGCCTGCCACGAGTTGTCGCAGCTGGGCGCCCCGCTGATCGTGGTCGGCGCCGGCCTGCCGCACCTGCCCGCGGTGCTGTCGGCGGCGAAGTCGTACTCCGAGCGGCTCTTCCGGTACCAGCGCATCGACCGGCTCGACCGGATCGCGGCGGACCTGGCGCTGGGCGCGCCGGCAGCCCGCGAGGACGTCGAGTACGAGTCCAAGGCGCTGGACCTGCTCTACGAGAAGTCCGGCGGCTACCCGTACTTCGTGCAGGCGTACGGGAAGGCCACCTGGGACCACGCGCCGGCCTCACCGATCACCGCGGAGGACGTCCGGGTGGCGTCCCCGGAGGCGGAGGCCGAGCTGGCGGTGGGCTTCTTCGGCTCGCGCTTCGAGCGGGCCACCCCGGCGGAGCGCGAGTACATGCGGGCGATGGCCGCGCTCTCCGGCGAGTCCGGGAACGACATGGACGCCGCCGTGCCCACCTCGGAGATCGCCGCGGCGCTGTCCCGCCGGCCCGCCAGCCTGTCCCCGGCCCGGGACGCCCTGATCAAGAAGGGGCTGATCTACTCGGGGGAGCGCGGCACGGTGGCGTTCACCGTGCCGCATTTCGGGCGCTACCTGCGTACCCAGCCATAGTTCCCCGGTGGACATCGGCCGACGCGGGTATAACGAGGCTATGAAGCCCGTACGTGCCGCCGCCCGCGCCATGCTCGGTGCCATCTTCGTCGTCAGCGGAGCTCGCATCGTGCTCAACCCCGACTCGAAGGTCCCCGCCGCGAAGCGGGTGACCGACAAGGTCGCACCGATGATCGAGAGGATGGACCCGCGGCTGCCCAGCGACGCCCGGGCCCTCGTCCAGCTCAAGGCGGGCGCCGACGTGGCCGCGGGGCTGCTGCTGGCGACCGGACGCTTCACCCGTCCGGCCGCCGCGGTGCTCGCTGCCGGGCTGGTGCCGACGACCCTCGCCGGGCATCCGTTCTGGGCGTACCCGAAGGAGGAGCGCGCGCAGCACGAGACGCACTTCCTCAAGAACCTCGGTTTGCTGGGCGGGCTGCTCCTCGCCGCGGCCGACACGCAGGGCAAGCCGGGCCTGAAGTACCGGACCAGCCACGCGCTGGACCGCTCGCAGCGCTCGGTCAGCCGCGCGGTCGACCGGTCCACCCGGTCGGCGCGCCGCGCGGTGCGCACCGCCAAGCGGGAGGCGAAGATCGCCGCCGCCTCCGCCGCGGTGGCCCGCAGGCTGCCGGGCTGAGGCTCGCGGCGGCGGCACGCAGGCCTTTGACCTGCGGCGCGTCCACCCTCCCGGCGCAATCACCAAACCGGCCGTCCCGCCGTTAAGCGCATCGGAGCGCCTTGGACGAGCCACGGGAGGTCGGGCATGCCCGCGATGCGGACACCGGCACGCCCGGGAACGGCACGGTCCGTGGTGGTCACCCTGGTGTGCGTCGGCGTCCTGGCCGCGATGACCACGATCGCCCGACGGTACGGGTTCAGCACGCTGGACCTGGACCGCGCGGCGGCGGGCAGCTGGCTGGGCGGCGACGGGCTGTACGCGTACCGGTCGCCGGTGAGCCATCTGGGCACCGCCCTGCCCCCGCCCGCGGCCGTGCTGACCGCCCCCGCCGCCTTCCTGCCGCTGGCGGTCGCCGGCTGGGCGCTCGCGCTGGCCGGGCTGGCCGCGCTCGGGCTGGCCCTCGTGGCGCTCGCCGGTCCGGTCGCCCGCCGCTACGGCCGCCGGCGCTGGCCGGTGGTGCTCGCCGTGGGCGCCCTGGCCCTGACGATCGAGCCGGTACGGGCCTCCCTCGGCCTGGGCACCCTGGACCTGGTGGCGTTCGGGCTGGTCACCGCCGACATCGTGGCCCTGCGCCGCGGGGCGTGGGCGCGCAGCCGCGAGCTGTGGTGGCCCGGGCACCGGCCCTTCGCCGGGTCCCCGCTGCACCGCCTGCGCGCCACCGGCGGCTGGGCCGGGGTGGGGGTGGGGCTGGCGACCGCGCTGACGGTCGGCCCGGCGTTCTTCATCGCGTACCTGATGCTGACCCGGCAGTGGCGACCGGCGCTGACCGCGCTGGCGACGACCGCGACAGCCGCGACGGCCGCGGTGCTGGTCACCCCGCACGAGAGCGCCGCCTGGCTGGGCGAGGTGCTGTGGCGCCTCGACCGCACCGGTCCCGTCGACGCGCCGGGTAACCAGTCGCTCGGCGGCGTGTTCGCGCGGCTGTACGACTCGGCGAGCACACCGCTGCTGGTCTGGCTCTCGTTCGCCATGCTGCTCGTCGCGGTCGGCCTGATCCGGGCCCGGTCGGCGCACGCGGACGGCGATGAGGTCACGGCGTTCACACTGGTCGGGCTGACCGCCGCCGGGACGGGCCCGGTGACCGGCACGCACGAGGTGCTGTGGATGCTGCCCGCGATGCTCGTGCTCGTCGACACCGCGGCGCGGCGGCGAGCGGAGGCACGCGGTGGGGTGCCCGGGCGCCCCCGGTTCCCCGGGGCGGGGCTGGCGACGGCTGCCGGGCTCACGTACCTGCTGCTCGTGCTCGCTCCGATGTGGAGCCTGTCCGACGCGTTCTCGCGCAACTCCTACGCGCTCGCCATGATCGTGCTGGTGAACGCGCTGCCATGGCGCCCGGCCGCGGCGCCGGCCTTCCCGGTGAACCGGTGGCTGCACCGGCGCCCGGCCACGGCCACGATCCCGCCACCGCGGGAACCGCTGGTCAGGGGCAGTTGACCCATTCCTCCGCGCCGTCGGTGAAGACCTGACGCTTCCAGATCGGTAGCCGGGCCTTGGCCTCGTCGACCAACCGCGCGCAGGCCGCGAACGCCGCCGCCCGGTGCGCGGTGCTGACCGCGGCGACCAGGGCCACGTCGCCGATCTGCAGGGTGCCGACGCGGTGCGAGACGGCCACCGCGTACACGTCCGGGTCGGTGGCGATCTCCTCGGCCACCTCGCGGATCACGGCGGCCGCGGTCGGGTGACCCTCGTACTCCAGCAGCGTGACGCCCCGCCCGTGATCGTGGTCGCGGACGACGCCCTGGAACGACACGACCGCCCCGGCGCGGGGGTCGGCGACCGCCTTCTCGTGCGCGGCGAGGTCCAGGGCGACGTCGCCCACCTCGGCGATGCGGACGCTGTCGGTCATGAGCGCTCCCCGGAGAACAACGGAAGGGGCAGGAAGGGTACGAGGTCGCCGGCCGCGGCTCCTCCGGCTTCGGCATGGCCGGCGGGGCGTACGACGACGAAGCCGTGCGACCGGGCGAGCCCGCGCAGCATCGACGAGCCGACGTGGCCGGCCGGCGTCGCGCGGCGCCCATCGGCGTCCAGGGCCGCCAGGGCGAGATGCGTGAAGCCGCCCCGGCCCGGCACGGGTGCGGTGAGCTCGACCCGGGGCAGGGCCGGCAGGTCGCGCCCGTGCAGGCCGGCCAGCAGCGGCGCCACCAGCGAGACCAGGGCGATCACCGCGGACTGCGGGTTGCCCGGCAGCCCGGCGAGGAACTTGGGGCCGCCGGGTCCCGGTACGCGCGCGAGCAGCATCGGGAAGCCCGGCCGGACGGCGACGGTGTTCACCACGTACTCGGCGTTGAGGCGGGACAGGGCGGGGTGCAGGTGGTCGACCGGCCCGTGCATCGTGCCGCCGGTCGTGCAGACCACGTCCGCCATGGCCAGGCCCCGCTCGATCGCCTCGACGTGGGCCTCGAGGGTGTCCTGCACCGGGCCCTGGACGGCGGCGGGGTCGACGGTGGCCCCGTACCGGCGCAGCCAGGCCGGCACGAGCGGGCTCAGCGAGTCACGGACCCGCCCGTCGCCCGGCGGCCCGCTGGTCAGCAGCTCGTCGCCGAAGACGAGCAGCGCCGCGCGCGGCCGGGGCCGTACGGGAATGGTGTCGTAGCCGCAGGTGGCGGCCATGCCGAGCACAGCGGGGTCGACCGGCGTCCCGGCCGGCAGCAGCTCCTCGCCACGCCGCGCCTCGTCGCCGGGCAGGCGCCACTCCGGCTGGGGCCGCGGCGCGCCGCTGACCAGCCCCTGCGCGTCCCGCGTCGACTCCTCGACCCGGATCACCGCCGCGGCGCCGGCCGGAACCATCGCGCCGGTGGCGATCTCGACGCACGTGCCGTCCTCGATGAGCGGCTCCGCGGTGTTGCCGGCCAGCACCCGGCCCACCGGACGCCACGGACCCGGGCCGCGCACGGCCCAGCCGTCGATGCTCGAGGTGGGGAAGGCGGGCAGGTCGGTGACGGCGACGAGGGGCTCGGCGAGCGTCCGGCCGTCCGCCCCGGCCAGCGGCATCTGCTCGACCGGTCCCGCGGCCGCCCTGCCGGCCTCGTACGCCAGGCTCCGGGCCTTGTCCCAGTCGACGGGCATGCTGTCAGCGCTCACCCGTGCAGCCTATGGTCGCCGCCGCCGATCTGCTCCACCGTGTGGACAAGGATCGGGCCCAGGACCGCGAGGCCGTCACGGGCGCCGCCGCTGGAGCCGGGCAGGTTGACGATCAGCGTGCGGCCGGCCACCCCGGCCAGGCCCCGGGAGAGCGCGGCGGCGGGCACCTTGTCCCGGCTGTACGCGCGGACCGCCTCGGCGATGCCGGGCACTTCGAAGTCGAGCAGTGGCCGGGTCGCCTCGGGCGTGCGGTCGGTGGGCGTGACCCCGGTGCCGCCACTGGTCAGCACGACCTGTACGCCCTCAGCCACGGCCGTACGCAGCGCCTCCGCGACCGGCTCGCCGTCGGGAACCACGACCGGCGCGGCATCCACCTCGCAGCCGAGCTCGCGCAGGCCGGCGACGAGCAGGGGGCCGCTGGTGTCCTCGTACACCCCGGCGGCCGCACGGTTGGAGGCGACGATCACCCGCGCGCGGATCACGGACGGTTCTCCGGGCGTACCCAATCCCCGGTCTTGCCACCCTCTTTGCGCAGGACGCGGACGGCCTCGACGCTCGCCGCGGGGTCGACGGCCTTGACCATGTCGATCAGGGCGAGCCCGGCGGTCGCGACAGCGGTGAGCGCCTCCATCTCCACGCCGGTGCGGTCGGCGGTCTTCGTGGTCGCGACGATGTCCACGCCGGTGTCCGTGACGGTGAGGTCGACGGTGACGCCGTGCAGCGCGATGGGATGGCACAGCGGGACCAGGTCGGGCGTCTTCTTGGCACCCATGATGCCGGCGAGCCGCGCAACCGCCAGGGCGTCGCCCTTGGGCAGGCCGTCGGCGCGCAGGAGCGCCACGACCTCGCCGGTGGTCACCAGCCGGCCGGCGGCGACGGCGCGCCGGGCGGAGACGTCCTTGGCGGACACGTCCACCATGCGGGCGGCACCGTCGGCGTCGACATGAGTCATTTTCGCTGCGTTCGTCACATCGGCCAGGGTATCGCCGGGCCCGATGGTCTTGAAATTCGCCGCGCCCGGCAATGGCGGATAGTCAGCACGCCTCCACTTTCCGTAGCCATTTCACGACGCAATCCGTTCTACGCGACAAATTGATCCGCGCGACGCCTACCGGATTAGTCCGAACGGCCGCAGTCGTCGTACATTCAACCCGCTCCCGGCAGGCACGAGCAGGGGATTCGGTCGTTTACAACGACTAGATCAGGGCATATCGCCAATGCACAGCGTCATTGCCCGGTTACGGATTCGGCACAAAGGGAGCAATGCTCGCATTTCGTGAAACGAGCGACAAATCATTCTTCCATCCAGACGGTTCCTTTCCTAATCTCTTGCCAGAGAGACACCGAACGGACGGCCGGCGAGCTGATTTCGGCGCCGGCGGGAAGTAATGAATCCAGCTATTCACGAAAGGCGAGGCGCGAGATGCGTGACAACGACTGGCACTGACTCCACCGGCCACGGTTCGCTACCTATCGGCAACCAGGCATTGACAGACAGTGCGGGCGACGAGGGACCATGGAGGCATGGGGCGTCCGCAGTGAACGACGCGAGGACCGACAAGCAGCTTGAGCTGTATGTCGGTCTAGTCGCGTTTCTGGGGGTCGGCTGCCTGGTCGCTTCCGTGGCGACAGCGACCACCGTCCACCCCGGCAAGCTCCTCTTCCTCGCCGCGACGACGATCATCATCGCCTTCGCCAGCGGTCCGATCATCAAGCTGCGGGTCCGGTCCGACACCCGGGTGTTCGCGGCCACCTCGGCCTCGATCCTCCTGGCCGTCGCCACCGTGCCGGCTCCCTGGGTGGTCATCTGCACCGCGCTGGGCGTGCTCGCCTCCAAGATCTTCATTCGGCAGCCGATCAAGATCGCCTTCAACGTGGCGAAGGACATCATCGCCGCCACGGCGGCCGCCTCGATCGCTTCCTTCGTCGGCGTCCGCCCCACCGTCTACCCTCAGATCGATCTGCCCCGCCTGCCGGTACTGGTTCTCGGTCTGGCGGCAGCCGCGGTCGTCTACGCCATCGTGGACGACCTCCTGGGCAACACGGTGGTGACGCTGGCGACGAACACCCCATGGCGCCAGGTCGCCCGCCAGAACCGTGACGTGATGCTGCGCAGCCGCGCCGTCAACCTCGTCCTGGCGCTGCTCACCGTGCTGGTGGTTCAGCAGCAACAGCTGCTCATCCTCACCATGGTCCCGACCGTCGCGGCGTTCCAGCTGGTCGCGAAGAACAAGACCCGTCAACGGGAGGACCAGGAGGCCTGGCACCGCCTGGCGAGCACGACCGACCGGCTGAACGTCACCGAGCTCACGTCCGTCCTGCACGCCGCGGTGACGCTGGCGCCGGACCTCTTCTCCGCCGACGAAGCCGAGATCGAGCTGCGTGACCTCGACACCCCCAGTCTCATCCGGGGATCGGCCGGGAGCCTGCGCTACGAGGGAGCGGTGGCCGACGCGCCCGAACGGGACGGGTCGACCATCGAGGCGTGGCTCGACAGCCCCGACGGCCGGATGGGCGTGCTGCGGTTGCGGTTCCGCAAGCCCGTGAAGCTCAACGAGTCCGAGCAGTACAAACTGCAGACCTTCGCCTCCTCGCTGAGCACCGCGATCGGTAACGCGCGGGCGTACGCGGAGCTCAAGCGGATCAACGCGGAGAATGCGTACGCGGCCTCCCACGATCCGCTGACCGGGCTGGCCAACCGCCGCGAGCTGCTCGACCAGGCCAACCGCACCTTCGGCCGGCGCGCCACCGACGGCATGGTCGCGATGCTGCTGATCGACCTCAACCACTTCAAGGAGGTCAACGACACGCTCGGCCATACCGCGGGTGACGAGGTTCTCCGCGAGGTCGCCCACCGGATCGAGACCGCGGCGCACCCCGGCGACCTGGTGGCGCGGCTCGGCGGCGACGAGTTCGCGGTGCTGCTGACCGGGCTGCCGACCCCCGCCGTCGCCACCCACCGGGCCACGGACCTGCTGGCGACCCTCGAACAGCCCATCGAGGTGGACGGCATGCAGCTCACCGTGGAGGCCGCCGGCGGCATCGCGCTGGCGCCCGGCAGCGGCGGCGTCCAGGAGCTGATGCGCCGCGCCGACGTGGCCATGTACGAGGCGAAACGCGGTGGCCGCCGCACGGCGACGTACGCGCACGCCCGCGACACCGCGGACATCGGCCGGCTCGTGCTCGGCGGCGAGCTGACCCGGGCGGTCACCCGGCGCGAGTTCGTCGTCGACTTCCAGCCGATCGCCGATCTCAGCAGCGGCGAGGTGGTCTCCGCCGAGGCCATCGCCCGCTGGCACCACCCGCAGCACACCGACCTCACCCCGCTGCAGTTCCTCGAGAGCGTCGAGCGCTCCGGCCACCTGCCCGCCTTCGCCGACGCCGTCCTGGAGAAATCGCTGACCGCGGTCGGTACGTGGCGTGAGGCCGGCTTCGACCTCTCCGTCGCCGTCAACGTCTCGCCGCGCAGCCTGCTCGACCCCACGTTCCCGGCCGGCGTCCTCGACCGGCTCGCGGCCCTCGGCGTACCGCCCGACCGGCTCGTGCTCGAACTGGCCGAGTCGCTGACGCTGAGCCAGCTCGAGGTCGTCGACCGCGCGCTGCGCGAGCTGCGCGACGCCGGCGTCAAGCTGGTCCTCGACGACTTCGGCACGGGCGTGTCGTCGCTGCCCGTGCTGTCCCGCATCCCGGTGCACCAGCTCAAGATCGATCGCGACCTGGTGGTGGCGGTGGAGACCTCCGCGGAGGCCGCCGCGGTCATCCGCTCGACGGTCGACCTCGCCCGCAGCCTGCACCTCAGCGTCATCGCGGAAGGTGTCGAGAGCGAGCCCCAGCGGCACGCCCTCTGGGAGATCGGCTGCGTCGCCGGCCAGGGCCACCTCTTCGCCCGCCCGATGGCGGCGGCACGCTTCCTGGCCGCCCTGCAGCGCGGCTCGGGCGGCCGGCCCGGTGCGCTCGCCGAGCCGCTGCACACCACCGGATCCGTCGTCCGCATGCCACGTCGCCGGCCACCGAGAAGGTCTCTGCCACACTTGCCCGCGTGAGGTTGCCGGCGCAGACCGCCCGGGCCGGCAGCGGCCCTTCGCGTACGGGCCCGGTGGCGCGGCTCGACCGAGCGGCCGGCGGCCTGGCCGCGGACGCCGCGCTCTACGGGCTCTCGGCCGCGTTCGCCCTGATCACCGCGCTGACCTCGACCCTGCTGCCGCACCGCGCCTGGGGCGCGATCGCGGCGTGGACGTACCTCGCCATGTTCGTCGTGGTCGGCACCCAGTTCCTCCTGCGCCGGCCGGCCCTCCGGACAGCCTTGACGTGGGTGGCCTGGGCCGGTGTCGCGCTGCTCCCGCTGGTCGTGCAGGCGGTGCAGCGTGCGGGCGGGCGCGCCGACCGGGCCCAGGAGGAAGTGCTCGTCGTCGAGCACATGGGCGGGCGGCTCGCCGACACGGGCACGCCCTACCTCGGGCCGGAGGCGATCAGCGCGCTGCCGCCGGGGGAGCAGTTGCTGGGCTATGCGCCGTACCAGCCGGGAATGGCCGTTTTCGGCCTGCCCCGCGCCGCCTTCGGTGACGCCTGGTGGACGGACGCGCGGATCTGGTTTGCGCTGGTCACGGCGGGTGCGCTGGTCGCGGCCGTCCGCCTGCTGCGCCCCCATCCGGTACGGGCGGTCCAGTTCGCCACCGTGTTCCCCATCTGCGCCCTGACGCTGGCCACGGGCGGAGACGACCTGCCCGTGCTCGCCCTGTCGCTGCTGGCGCTGGCGTGCTGCGCGTCCGGCCGCTTCACCGCCGCGGGCCTGGCCATCGGTGCCGCCGCCGCGCTCAAGCTCTTCGCCCTGCCGGTGCTGGCGGTGCTGCTGGTGCTGGCGTACACCTCGGGCAACCTGCGCCGCTTCGCGCCTCTCGCTCTCGGCGTACCCCTGATCGCGCTGCTCCCCGCCGCCGTCGACAGCGACGCGTTCGCCGAGAACGTGATCCGCTTCCCGCTCGGGCACGGCCTCGTCACCAGCCCGGCCCAGTCGCCGTTCCCCGGCTATCTGATCACCCAGGCGGTGCCGGGCGGCCGCTACGTCGCGGCGGGGCTGCTGGTCGCGGCCGGTCTGGCGATCGCGGTGCTGCTCGTCCGCCGTCCGCCGCGCACGGCCGCGACCGCCGCGCTCTTCTGCGGGTACGGCCTCCTCGCCGCGATCCTGCTCATGCCGACCACCCGGTTCGGCTACCTGCTGTACCCGCTGGCGTTGCTGGCGTGGTCCCCGGCGCTGCGACGTCCATCCCCGCCGGCTTCCACGCTCGACGACGCCTCGGGTCCTCGGTTGACCTGAGGTCTTCCGGCTTCGTCCGCTCTCTGGCTTTGTCCGCTCTGCCAGCCGGTCTTCAGCAGACCCACAGCTCCGAGGGCACCACGCCGTGACCCGGGCTTGTACCGTTTGTGACATGCAGATGACCTGTCCCAAGTGCCACGGCGAGATGCGGGTGTACGAGCGCAGCGGCGTCACGGTCGACCAGTGCACCGAGTGCCGCGGCATCTTCCTCGACCGCGGCGAGCTGGAGAAACTGTTCGAGGCCGAGGCAAACTGGAACAGCCGCCAGACCCAGACCCAGGCCTCGCCGCCCCCGCGCCCGGCCCAGGCACCGGGTGGGTACGCCCCGCCGCCCCCGCCGCCCCCGGGTGGTGGCTACGCCGCGCCGCCCCCGCCGCAGCCGGGATACGGCCAGCCCGCCTACCCGCCGGCCGCGCCCGCGTACGGAACCCCGCAGTACGGCCACGCCGGCGGCTACCACGGCCACTACCGGCACGGGCACGGCGGCCACCACGGGCACTACCGGCGCCGGAAGAGCTTCCTGGGCGAGCTGTTCGACTGAGGTCCCCGTCCGCGGGTGCGCGCCGGAGATATTGGCCGTGCGCGCACCGCGGGCGTCTCGGAGTTCCGAGGCCGTCTCGGGCGCTCGGCGCTCGGCGCTCGGCGCTTTCGGCCGGCGACCCCTCTTGGTCGCACCGCGCTTTCGGCCGGGCCGGCCGGCGCGGGGCCGGGTGCGGTCGGTCGCTAGACGATCGCCATGTCGACGAAGCGCGACAGGTGCAGCTGCGCCGCCACTGTCACCGTGTCGGTCGGGCCGTTACGGTGCTTCGCCACGATGAAGTCCGCCTCGCCCGCCCGCGGCGACTCCTTGTCGTAGTAGTCGTCGCGGTGCAGCAGCAGCACCACGTCCGCGTCCTGCTCGATCGAGCCGGACTCACGCAGGTCGGACAGCTGCGGGCGCTTGTCCGTACGCTGCTCCGGGCCTCGGTTCAGCTGACTCACCGCGATCACCGGGCACTCGATCTCCTTGGCCAGCAGCTTCAGGCCTCGGGACAGCTCGGAGACCTCCTGCTGGCGGCTCTCCGTCTTCTTCGGCGACGTCATGAGCTGGAGGTAGTCGATCACCAGGAGTTTGAGGTTGTGGCGCTGCTTGAGGCGCCGGGCCTTCGCGCGGATCTCCATGAGGTTCATGCTCGGGGTGTCGTCGACGAAGATCGGCGCCTCGCTGATCTCGCCCATCCGGCGGGCGAGTTTGGTCCAGTCGTCGTCGGAGAGCTGGCCGGAACGCAGCGAGTGCAGCGGTACGCGCGCCTCCGCGGAGAGCAGACGCATCACCATCTCGATCTTGCTCATTTCGAGGGAGAAGATGGCGCTGGCGCAGTTGGACCGGATGGCCGCGTTGCGGGCGAAGTCCATCGACACCGTGGAGTTGTGAGTCGGAACCATGGTTCGCCCGGCGAGGTAAAGCTTGTCGCTGTTGTCGACGGACACGCACTTCACCGGCACGCTCGGCACAACTCGGACGTCGACGATGAAGCGGCGGTCGGATCGCGTCGATCCGGTGGCGCGACGGCGCTGCTTGTGCGACAGCATCTTCCGGTGCAGACGGAACACGTCGTCGGTCGTGGTGAAGGTGAGCGTGTAGGCGATGGAGGACTCCGGGGACCGGCCCGCGACTGTCTTCGACGTCATCGAGCATCGGTATCCCAGCGAAGCGACCAGCTCGCGGACATCCTCGGCAAGGCGGCGCGACGTCGACGTGTACTGGCAATTGCCGGTCGTGGTCACCGTCCCGTCGGTGTCGAGCAAACCCGCCAGCAGGGCACGGCGCTGATCCTCGGACGCTCTGAGGTATGTCGTCGGTACGTGCTTGTTACCCAGAACTCCGAGCGTTCGGAGCAGCGCGGTGACCGATCCGGAACGCCTTCTGCAGTCGTTGCACCGCTGGCCGCCGTTGCCCTTCACCATTGCCGGGGAGGCGCAGCCGCAATCGACGCAGACCGGCTGCTCCCCCGGTGACGAGAAGAAGCGCGCCTTGCCGCCACATTCTCTGCCGCAGGCCCTGGCACCGGCGTGACGCGGCTGGAAGCTCACACCGCACACCACGCATGCGCGGCGGCGCAGCGGCGCAGCGGCGGGAAGGCGGACCGAGTAGAGCATGGGCCCGCTGGGCTCGGCAATGTATCCATCAGCTTCGATGAGCATGGTCACTTCTGGATCGGCTGACGTGATCCGCGCGGCCGCGCTGTGCCCGTCTCCCAGCCAGGCACCGAAGGTGTAGGGCGCGATGGGGAGGTCGCGCTCGGGCAGATCGAGTGGCGCGGGGTTCATCACCGAGTGGTTGAGCCGACGGTCTGCGGTCGGGGTACGCAAGGTCTCCGCGATCTGCCGAGTGGTGCGTACCTCCGCCGGCCGCCCATACCGGCGGGCCCGGCGATCATGGGTGCTCCATTGGTGGGAGCCATCCGCCACGATCACCGTGCCGTCGGAGAACTCGACCTCGTAGCACGAACGCCCGAGCATGATCTCGCTGGTGGCGATCACGGTGGTGGGCTTTCCGTCAGCACCGATCAGTCGGTCGCCCACCGCGATCTCGCCCATGGTCGTCCAGCCGTCCGGGGTAACCAGCTCGGTGCCCAGGGCCAGCGCCTTGCCCAGACCGGGACGCCCGGCCACGATGATCAGCTGGCCGGGGTGCAGGCCGTTGAGGAGCCGGTCCAGGTCGGCGAAGCCGGTGGGTACGCCGGTCATCATGCCGCCCGACGCGCCGACGGCCTCGATCTCGTCGAGGGTCGGCTGCAGCATGTCGCCGAGCGTGGCGAAGTCCTCGCTGACCCGGTTCTCGGTGACGTCGTAGATCGCCTGCTGGGCCAGGTCGACGATGTCGTCCACGTCCCGGCCGCCGTGCCCGTTGGCGCCGTACCCGAGCTGCACGATCTTCGTACCGGCCTCGACCAGCCGGCGCAGCACCGCCCGCTCGGAGACGATCCGCGCGTAGTACGCGGCGTTGGCGGCGGTGGGCACGCTCTCGATGAGGGTGTGCAGGTACGGCACCCCGCCGATGCGCTGCAGGTCGCCGGAGTCGGCCAGCGCCGCCGCGACCGTGACACCGTCGGCCGGTTCGCCGCGCCCGTACAGGTCGAGAATGATGTCGAAGATCGTCGCGTGCACCGGGCGGTAGAAGTCGTGGGTCTTCAGGATCTCCACGACGTCGGCGATGGCGTCCTTGGACAGCAGCATGCCGCCGAGCACGCTCTGCTCGGCGGCGATGTCCTGCGGCGGCGTCTTGTCGAAGCCGCCGTCGGACGGGGGTCCGCCGCCGGGAGGGCGTCCGCCGCCGGCCGGTCGCCCGCCGGGCGACTGCTGCCGGGACTCCGGCCGTGCGTCATCGGTGATCGACACTCCGACCTCCCTCTCCTCGTGTGCCGCGTCCAGCTCGGCGCCGCGATGCCACGCGCCGAGCGCGGCCCCACGTGCAGCCGCCCTAGCGCAGCGCCGTCTGAGTAACGCCCAGCTCAGCGCCGTCCAGCAACGCCAAGCTCGGCGCCGTAATGCCACGCCGAGCGCCCTACGTGCAGCCGCCCGGCGCAGCGCCGAGCTCGCCGCCATGGTGCAACGCCGGGCCCGTCCCGTCGTGGTGCAACGCCGGGCTCGGCGACACGCGCGCCCCGCGCCCAACCCGGCTTGCACGTCACGCGCTTGCCCCGCCCGGCTCACCCGGCCCGCGCCGCGCAAACCGACCAACGCTGCGCCTCCCGAGTCGATCAAACAACCCCGGTACGACACTTTCGGGTGAGCACGCCCACCGCCGGGTGACCCATCCCACCGAACCGCCCGAATCGTCGGTTCGCGCGGACCGGGTCGGCCCTGGGGCGTGATCCGGCGCGGGTAACCATACGAAGCTGCACGTCATCGGCCCAAGCGGGCCGGTGGACAAGCCTCGGGACAAGTTGTGGACAATGCCTCCGAACCTGTGTGCAGCCCTGTGCACAGCCTGTGTACAACGCTGGGGGATGCTGCCCGGCGTACCCCGATGACCTGGGTTTTTGGTGTCCCCAGCGTGTGGAGGGAATAAAAAGGTGCGGCCCGTGACGAAGCCATCGCCCCTGGGCGTTGCAGATCCGGGGAACGCACGTCACGCTTTTCAGGTGGACCAACGGGAGTGGGACTACGGCGCCCGCCTGCCGCGGGAGAGGAGCGCCGCGGAGCCCTGGTCCACCCGTGAGAGCCCGGAAAGTCCCGATTCCTCCCAGGTTGTGGAGCCCGGCGCGCCCGTGTGGGGGACCGGATCGGTCACCGACACCGGCAGCATGCAGCCCATCCCCGAGGCCGTCGCCTGGTCGTTGCGTGCCGAGGCCTGGGCGCAGAACGAGGATCAGGCCGTCGAGCGGTCCGGATCCGGCACGGTCAGCCGCTGGTCCGACGTCGCCGCGACCGGTCGGCCGCCGATTCCCGCCGACGGCGTCGGATGGCGTACGTCGACAGCGGAGTGGCGCTCCACCGACAGCGCCCGCTGGCGTCAGACGACGGAGTGGCGCTCCGCGTCCGGCACGCACGGATGGCGGACGACGACCGAGGCGTGGCAGTCGGGCGACGCCAACGGCTTCGTGCCGCCGGTCGAGCCGCCCACCCGGCTCCCGGCGATCTCCGGCACCGCCTGGCCCACCCCCGAGTCGGGCGAGCCGCCCGCGCCGAGCTGGCAGCAGCCCTCCACCCCCGACGACACTCCCGGCTGGCAACGCGACCGGTCCGTCCCGGGGGCCACACCGTCCTGGCAGCAGCGGCCGGCCGACGCCGCGCCGAGCTGGCAGCAGCCCGCGGACCCCACGCCGAGCTGGCAGCAACGGCCGGCCGACGCGGCGCCGCCGTGGGAGCGTCCGGCCGATCCCACGCCGTCGTGGCAGCGTGCCGAGGACCCCCCGTCCACCTGGCAGCAACGGCCCGCCGACGCCGCACCGAGCTGGCAGCAACGGCCGGCGGACCCGACGCCGACCTGGCAGCAGCGGCCCGCCGACGCCACGCCGAGCTGGCAGCAGCGCCCCGCCGACGCGGCGCCGAGCTGGCAGGCCGCGGAGGATCGCCCGTCGTGGCAGCAGTTCGCCGCGCCGTCGGCGACACCGCCGGTCCCGCCCACTCCCACGCCGTCCTGGCAACAACCGGCCGACGCGCCGCGCCCGTCGTGGGACAGCCGGCCGAGCTGGCAGCAGTTCACCGACACCGGCCGCTCGTCGCGGCGGGAGAACGGTGCGAGCCGGGAGACGCCCGCGGACCTGCCGGGAGAAAGCTCGTCGAGCTGGCAAAATCCGCAGCCGCCCACCGCGTACACGGGAAGCCGGTCCGCGCCCGGCACCTTCGACGACGGCCGCCACCTCGTCCGTGAGGACGACCGCGCGCAGTGGCGTCGCGAGACCGGCTTCGACGACGGGTCACGCCAGGTGGGTCGCCGCCGGGCCGCCGAGCCGGGTTCGCGTACGAGCGGAGGCACCGGCTGGACGGTCCGCTCGGACGCCGACAACTGGGCCGGGCACACCGACACCGGCAGCATCCCGGCGTTCCAGGACCCGGTCGCCGACAGTCCCAGCTGGCGCCGCGACGCCGGCGACCCGCCGGACAGCTGGCGGACCAGCTCGACCACGAACAGCTGGCAGAGCAGCGCCCCGACGACCGGCAGCCGCCGCGGCGCGGACGAGACAGGCACCGGCTGGCGGTCCCCGGATCCCGACCGCGACGGATGGCGCTCCGCCGAGCCGCCGGCCGAAAGCTGGCGCAGCGGCGATCAGACGCGTGACGGGCGGCCTGACACCGGCTCGTGGCGGCGCGACCCCGAGCCGGGCCCGGCGGCGGACCCGTGGGCGCAGAGCGCGTCGGAGACCGGCGTCATCCCGCTGCCTCTGCAGCCCCGGGAGCGTGACGGCGGCGGCTGGCAGAGCCGCTCGGACACCGGCACCTGGCAGCGCGACACCGGCACCCGCCAGGGCGAAGGCGGCCGGCAGGGCGAGGGCGGCCGGCGCAGCCGGGCCGACCGGACGGACACCGGCTCCTGGCAGCGGGAGATCGAGTCCGGCGCGCGGTCGGGATCCGGCCCCTGGCAGCGGGACGACGACGACCCGGACACGGGTACGCGGCAGCGCGGCGGCCGCCGCAGCTCGTGGCAGCCCGACGACGAGGCGCGCCCGGACGGCCGTTCCGACACCGGCTCGTGGCGGCGTCACGACGAACCGCGTGGCCGCACCGACACCGGTTCCTGGCAGCGCGACGCGGAAGGCACCCGCGCCCGCCGCGCCGCCCGCCCCCGCGGCCCGGAGACGCAACGCGAGCCCCGTCGTGGCCTGGACGCCCAGCGCGGCGCCGGCATGCCGCGACGCGAGGGACCTGCGGCGTACGCCCGCAGGCGCGAACCCGACACCAGCTGGACCCGCGAGCTCGAGTCCGGCGCCTGGCACCGCGACCCGGAGTCGGACGTCTGGCTGCGCGACAGCGACACCGGCCAGTGGCACCGCGCCGAGGTCGAGGACGACGAAGACGACGAGGACGACCGGGACGCCGACGGACGACCCCGCCGCGGCCCCTCCCGGTCCCGTACGCGCGACGACGTCCCGGGCGGGCCGCTCGCACTGGAGAGCGGCGAACCCCGGCGCCGCCGTCGCGCGGAGGACGACGACGACCGTCCCGGCGCAGGTCCGCAGGGTGGTGGCCGCCAGGGCGTGGGCCGCCGCCGAGCGCCGGACGGCCCCCTGCAACTGGGCGCCGCCCCCGAGGCACCGCTCGACCCGGAGATCTACCGCCGCGACGGCGAGGCACCCACCCGGCCGATCCTGGGCGGCCGCCGCGAGCTCGAACCCGGACCGGCCGCCTGGCAACGCGACGCCGGCCCGGACGGCCGCCCGAACCCCGCCCCCACCGAGCGTCCCGTCTCGGCGGCGCCGGGCGGCTGGGACGTGGCGGCGAATCGTCCGGTCTCCGCCGTACCCGATGACCGTCCCGGACCCGCGGCACCCACGGCCTGGCAGCAGGACCGTCGAGAGCCACCACCCGTCTCGTCCCCGCCCGCCGGCCCCGCCTCGCCGACCGGGTACGGCCAGGCCGCCGTACGCCCGGTCTCGTCGCAGCCCGGTCCCGGCCAGACACCGGCCCGCCCGGTGTCCGGCACGCCCACCCGCCCGGTGTCGTCCCAGCCCGGCGCATGGCGGCCCGAGGCGCAGGCGGCAGCCCGCACGGACTCCTGGCGCAGCCAGATGCGCGCCGAGGACGGCATCGCCGCGGGCCCAGCTCCCACTGAACCGGCCGCCCGGACCGATGACTGGCGCAGCCAGATGCGCGCGGAGAGCGGCCACGCGGCAGACCCGGCCCTCGGCGAGGCGACCGCACGGACCGACGCGTGGCGCAGCCAGATGCGCGCCGAGGACGGCATCACCGCAGGTCCCGCGCTCGGCGAGGCGGCCACCGAGATCCGCCCGGCCGCCGAACCGGCACCCTGGCAGCAGCGCGAGCGCGAGCAGACGGCCCGCCGCGCGGCCCCCAACCGCGAGGCGGCCCCGGCGGACTGGCGGCGCGAACTCAAGGAGTCCAGCGACCTCGCGGACGGCGAATCCCGGCGCTTCGGCACCAGCGACTTCGTCCCGTTCCGGCCCCCGTCGAAGAACGGCGCCTCCGCGTCGGTCAAGGTCCCGGCCGCCAACTCGGCCTCCGCGAGCGCCACCGAGATCATCCGTACGGGCGCCAGCTGGCAGGACCCCCCGGACACGGAATGGCCTCCCCGCGGCGCCGTCATGACCTCCCCGGCGGGCACGTACGAACGCCGCCCGGTGAGCACCCTCTCGTCCGCGGCGACGCGCCAGAACGACCTCCTCGAACCGGAGGAGGAGCTCGAGGAGGACACGGGCGGGCCGCTCGCGGCGGTCGGCTACACCGTCGTCTGGTACGGCGTACCGGTCGTGCTGTTCGTCCTGTACATGCTGGTCCTCAACGGCGCCCAGCAGGCCCACGCCCTCAGCACGCTGGCCGATGCGGCGCCGCAGTTCGGGCTCTCGCTGGTGCTGAGCATGCTGGTGGCGGTGGGGTTGCGCTGGGCGAGCGGGTCCTGGAAGGCGGCCAGCGTGGGGTTGGCAGCGGCGGTGATGGGCGGCGGGCTGGCCACGGTGCTGACGTCGGCAATCACCGGCCAATCACTCAGCTGACGAGCAAAACCCGCGGGCCGCGGGCCGCGGGGGCGCGGAGAGCGCGGGGGCGCGGAGAGCGGAGAGCACGGGGCGCAGAGAGCACGGTGCGCAAAGAGCGCCGTGCACCGCGGGGCATGACAGCACGGCAGGGCCGCGGGAACTCCGCACGCCGCGAGTTCGGCGCGCAGCGCGCAGGGCGCAGGGCGGGCATGCGCAGCGCGGACATGCGCAGCGCGGACATGCGCAGCGCGGACATGCGCAGCGCGGACATGCGCAGCGCGGACATGCGCAGGGCGGGCATGCGCAGCGCGGACATGCGCAGCCCGGTGGTGGCGTTGGGCGCTGAACCAGGTCGTGACGTCGGCGTGCAGCTCAGCGCTGCGGCGCGCGTGCACAGTCGGGGCGCGGGCGCGGGAGCAGCAGTAGTGCCCGACAGCGTGGGCCACGTGCGGGTGGTTCGTGGGTCATATTCGGCGTACCTACGGCGCCGCCACGCGCGGAGTGGGGTGGCGGGGACAGGCTGGGTGTGCCACCCGAGCGTGTCCCTCTCCGTGCACGCATCCGGCCCCGCTTCGGGAGGCTTCGCCTCTGGCGCCGTACCTATATGAAAGACGGACCCGCGCGAGAGCGAAACCCGCCCCAGCAGACCGACCCATGCGGAAGCGAGACCCGCCCCAGCAGACCGACCCATGCGGAAGCGAGACCCGCCCCAGCAGACCGGCCCGCGCGGAAGCGAGACCCAGCCCAGGGGACCGACCCACGCGGAAGCTGGATCCACGCTCGGCCTGCGGAGAAGCCCTCTGTAATGCGGAAAGCGGGCCCCCCCCCCGGGTGGCGCGCGTTCGGGGCGCGGGGGGTGATTGGGGGCGACGCCGGTAACGG
>NZ_JADMLH010000008.1:129687-377299 GCF_016464385.1 Nucisporomicrobium flavum
GGGATCCCCGCCGGCCGTGCGTCCACCCCTTCTTTCTTGGGCACCGCCCCCCCCCCCGGGGGGGGGCCCGCTTTCGTGGCGCGGGTGTTACTTGGCGGCGACGACGTTCACGGGGAACGCCGCGGTCACCTCGGGGTGGAGCTTGACCTGGACCTTGTACGAGCCCGTGGTCTTGATGTGGCCGGGCAGCTCGAGGCGGCGCCGGTCGAGGGACGGGCCGCCGGCGGCCTTGACCGCGTCGACGATCTCTGCCGGGGTGATGGAGCCGAAGAGGCGGCCGCCGGTGCCGGAGCGGGCCGACAGCGTGACCTTGAGGCCCTCGAGCTGGCCCTTGACCTCGTTGGCCTGGCCCAGGTCGCGGATCTCGCGGGCGTCGCGGGCCCGCTTGATGACCGTGACCTGCTTCTCGGCGCCCTTGCTCCACGGGATCGCGAAGCCCTGCGGCAGCAGGTAGTTACGGCCGTAGCCGTTCTTGACCTCGACGATGTCGCCGGGGGTGCCGAGGCCCGACACCTCCTGGGTGAGGATGATCTTCATTGTCGTGCCTCCCCTCAGCGAGCCGTCGCGGTGTACGGCAGGAGCGCCATCTCACGGGCGTTCTTGACCGCGCGGGCGATCTGCCGCTGCTGCTGGGAGGTCACGCCGGTGACCCGCCGAGCGCGGATCTTGCCGCGGTCCGAGATGAACTTCCGCAGGAGCGCGGTGTCCTTGTAGTCGATGTAGGTGATCCCGTCCTTGTCGAGCGGGTTCACCTTCTTCTTCGGCTTGCGCAGTGCCGCAGCCTTGGCCATTGCTCTTACTCCTGAACTCAAGAAAGCCCGTTGCGGGGCTTAGAAGGGAGGCTCGTCGTCGAAAGAGGAGCTGCTGCCGCCGCCGGAGCGGTTGCCGCCAGAAGCCGGGGCCGCCGTCGCCCACGGGTCGTCGAAGGAGGAGGAGTTGCCGCCTCCGCCGCCGCCACCGCCGCTGGGCTGCCGGCTGCCACCACCGCCGCCGCCGAAGCCGCCTCCGCCGCCACCGGAACGGTTCATCTTCTGCACCTTCGCCGTGGCGTAGCGCAGGGACGGGCCGATCTCGTCGACCTCGAGCTCGTAGACGGTGCGCTTCTCGCCCTCGCGGGTCTCGTAAGACCGCTGGCGCAGCCGGCCCTGCACGATCACCCGAGCGCCACGCTGCAGCGACTCGGCGACGTGCTCGGCGGCGTCACGCCAGATGTTGCATGCGAGGAAGAGTGGCTCGCCGTCTTTCCACTCGCCCGATTGCCGATCCAAGGTCCGCGGCGTCGAGGCGATGCGGAACTTGGCGACCGCCGCACCCGAAGGGGTGAAGCGCAGCTCAGGGTCGTCGGTCAAGTTGCCGACGACCGTGATGGTGGTTTCTCCTGCCATGATCTTCTCCTCGCCGCTTCTCTCGTTCGCGCACAGGCTCTCAGAGCCCTACGACAAAAACGAGGGTCAGCGGGTCTCCGGCCGGATGACCTTGGTACGCAGGATGGACTCGTTGAGCCGCAGCTGACGGTCCAGCTCCGCCACGGCCTCGGGCGTCGCCTGCAGGTCCACGACGGCGTAGATGCCCTCGGACTTCTTGTTGATCTCGAACGAGAGCCGGCGACGGCCCCAGACATCGAGCTTCTCGACCGAGCCGCCCGCGGTCCTGATCACGTTCAGGTACTGGTCGAGCGACGGGGCGACGGTGCGCTCCTCGAGCGAGGGGTCGAGGATCACCATGAGTTCGTAATGACGCAAGACGTTCTCACCTCCTGTGGGCTGAACGGCCACGGTCTCTCCGTGGCAGGAGGTCTTGTGTCGATCGCAGAAAGAAACCGCGGGCACTGTCTCCCACGGCGAGTCACTGCGAACCGAGCCAGCATACCCGCGCCGAGCTGGGCAACCAAAAAGAGAGCCCCGTCTGGGCGACGGGGCTCTCCTCGTGGAGCCGCGGGGCGTCCGGTCCGCATTCGTTGGGTGGGACCTGGGGAGGAACGACCACACCGATGAGGTTGGAACGGCCGCCCCGCGGAGCTTCTGGGCGACAGCCTACGCCATGTTTGTCCGGGATGCACGTTGCGACACGATTGCCCGAATTGCTCCGGTAGCGACGCCGACCACGCAGATACACGCGATCACTGCGAGCAGACCGAGCGGCTTGGAGTCGGCCATCGGCTCCATCGCCGCGACCGGCTCCGCCGCGGCCATCTGGGTCGCCGGTCCGGCCGGTTGGGCGGGCGTCGCCTGCGTGGCAGTCGACGACAGATCCACCGTGGGTACGCCCCCGAGCACCTTCTTGTCCTCACCCGGCGGCATCCCCGAGAACGCGGGAACGTTCGCTCCCGTCGTACCCGTGGCGGTCCGGTTCTTGGAACGCGACGCCGCGCCGCCCTGCGGCATGGACTGGTTCCCTCGCCCGCGAGTCACGATCACCGTGTCGCGCGACTTGCCCGCCGGCGCGGTGGCCGGCCCCGGCCTCGACGGACGCTGCGGCGGAGTCGTCGCAGGCCCGGAGCCCGGCGCGGAGGCACCGCCGCTCGAGCTCGCGGGCGACGTCGGTCCCGTCGGCGCGGAGGTCGCCCCGTCGGTACCGCCGGCCGGAGGTACGGGAGTCGGATCCGGCGTCGCGGACGGGGACGGCGTGGCAGTGACGAGCACGGGCGTCGCACGATCGGCGACGGCACAGTTCGGGTTGAGCGTGACAGCGGTGGTACCCCGGCGGAACACGACCTCGGTGGACCCGTCGTCCGGGATGGACCCCTTCGAGTCGCCGTTCAGCATCAGGTTCGCGTGCCGGCCGGTGCGGTTGACCACCCGTACGGTGCTCTCCGCCGGAACGGTCATCGACCCCACCGAGGGAGTGGACTCACACGACAGGCCGAGCATCCCGCCGCCCGCGAACACGACCTGGCGGCCACCTCCCTCGACCTGCTCGACCTGCTCGGCGTTCGCCGTACCCGTGGAGACGACCGCCGCGCCCAGCAGAAACCCGCCTACCACGATCGCCGTCACCCGGTGTCGGACTTGCCGCGACATGCCACCATCTCCCAATTCGTCGTGCAATCCTTCGATTAACGACGTCTTGTCCAGGCCGGTGACGCGCTCGGTGGTGGGTGGGCGACGGAAGGTGAGCGTCGTACCCGCGTCGTAGGCTCGGTCCATGCGCATCGGAGCCCATGTCGACCCCGCCGATCCCCTCGACGCAGCCGCCGCCCGCGGCGCCGACGCCGTCCAGTTCTTCCTGGCCGATCCGCAGGGCTGGAAGGCACCGGCGGCCCGGCCCGACACCGAGGCGTTGCAGGCGTCCGACGTGGACGTCTACGTCCACGCGCCCTATGTGATCAACGTGGCGACGCTGAACAACCGCATCCGCATCCCGAGCCGGAAACTGCTGCTGACCCACGCCCGCGCGGCCGCCGCCATCGGCGCCCGCGGACTGATCGTCCATGGTGGACACGTCAATGCGGGCGACGACGTCGCGGTCGGATTCGACAATTGGCGCAAAACCTTCGCGTACGCGGAGAAGGAGGGCGGCCTCCCACTCCCCATCCTCATCGAGAACACGGCCGGCGGCGACAACGCCATGGCCCGCCGCTTCGACAACCTCGCCCGCCTCTGGGATGCGGTCGGCGAGTTCGGCGCGGGCTTCTGCCTCGACACCTGCCACGCCCACGCCGGCGGCGAGGAGCTCCTCGACATCGTCGACCGGGTCAAGGCCATCACCGGCCGCATCGACCTGATCCACGCCAACGACTCCAAGGACGCCTTCGATTCGGGCCGAGACCGGCACGACAACCTCGGCAATGGCAAGATCGACCCTGAGTTGGTGGTGGCGGCCATCCGTGCGGCGGGCGCCCCGGCGATCGTCGAAACCCCCGGCGGCGCCGAGGGCCAGTCCGCCGACATCGCGTTGTTGCGCGCGAAGCTCTGATGCGCGAGCGAACGGGCAGCTGAACCGGCGGCACGAGGGAGCGGAATGACGACCGAGCAGCCGCAGGTCGGCGCCCGGGATGGATCCGGAGCGGGCGAAGCGGGCACGGCCGGAGAGCCGGGCATGCCCGGATCCGCAGCCGCGACGGGATCCGCCGATGCCGTTGGTCAGCCGGGCGCCGCGGAAACCCCGACCGCCGCCGCACAGCCGAGTCCAGCTGTGGCGCAGCCGAGTCCAGCCGTGGCGCAGACGGCCGCCGGTCAGCCGAGC
The DNA here is from genome assembly GCF_016464385.1 of Nucisporomicrobium flavum. GTDB lineage: Bacteria > Actinomycetota > Actinomycetes > Mycobacteriales > Micromonosporaceae > Actinoplanes > Actinoplanes flavus_A. The sequence goes on from NZ_JADMLH010000008.1 coordinate 133,873, forward strand.
ATCGCCGCCAGTCAGCCGAGCACCGCCGCCGGGCAGCCAGGCCCCACCGCGGCGCAGGCCGCCGTCGTGCAGTCGACCGCCGTCGGTGCGCCGAATTCTGGCGAAACGAAGCAGCCGAGGATCCGCCGTTGGGCGGGACTGCGACGCGGCCGTGCCGCTGAGGCAGGGGAGCGGACCGACGCCAATCGCGGACTCCGGCCCGCCGTGCCGCCGCAATCCGTCCCGGCGGACCCACCGGAGACGGCGGACCCACCGGACCCACCGGACCCGGCGAACGCGCCGGACCCGGCGAACGCGCCGGAGACGGCGAACGCACCGGGCACCCCGGGCTCATCCCCAGCGACCTCGGAGAAGTCGACTGCCGAACCGGGAAAACCCACGGATGAGCCCAGCGACCTGACCCACCCCACCGCCGAGCCGCAGAAGCAGCCCGGCGAGCCCACCGCCAAGCAGGACGAACCCTCCACCGGCCGCTTCCGCCGTCGCAAGCCCGCACTTCCCACAACCCGGCCACCCGGCGCCCCGCCGGACCCCTGGACCGTCTTCGCGGAGACCACGGAGCGCCAGCCCGGCCGCGTCCGTCGCGCGCTGCGGGTGGTCGGCCGGGCGTTCATTCACGAGTACGCCCTGGTCGTCTACGGTTCGCTGCTGCTGGCCGTACTCCTCACGTGGCCGACGCTGCGCTATCCGCTGCACACCGTTCCGCAGGACGTCTGGGATCCGTCCCGGCAGGCGTGGCAGGTGTCGTGGGCTGGGCATGTCCTGCTCACCGAGCCTGCGCGGCTGTGGCAGTCGAACGCGTTCTTCCCCGAGCGGTACAGCTTCGCGTTCGGGAGCAACCTGCTCGGGTACGCCCCGGCCGGGATGCTCGGCGAGGGCCCGCTGGCGGCCACGCTGCGGTACAACCTCCTGTTCGTACTCGCGCACGCGTTGCTGGCGATCGGTGGGTACGCGCTCGTGCGGCAGCTCGGCGCCGGGCGGACCGGGGCGGTCGTCGGGGCGGTCGCGTTCGCGTACGCCCCGTGGCGGCTGGCGCAGGAGGGGCACCTCGACATCGTCTCCGCGGGCGCGATCCCGTTGGCGTTGGCGATGCTGGCGCGCGGGCACGGCTGGTCGCTGCGGTACGGGTTCCGCCCCGGCCGGCGGCACGCGGGGTGGGCGGCGGCCGGGTGGGTCGTGGCCACGTGGCAGCTCAGCCTGGGGTTCCCGCTCGGGCTGCCGTTCGCGTACGTGCTGGCCGGCCTGATTCTGGTCGTCGGGTGCGCCGTGCTGGTGCGTCGGCTTCGGCGGCGGTCGCCCGTACCGGTGCTGGGGTGGCGCCTGCTCATCACCGACCTGCTGGGCGCGTTGATCGTCGCCGGGGTCGGTGCGCTCATCGCCGTCCCGTACCTGCGCGTGCCGGACACCGGGCCGGCCGGCACGGAAATCGGGTTCTTCTCGCCACCCGTACGCAGCCTCCTGATCGGCCCCGCGGAGTCGCGCATCTGGGGCGCGCCGCACGCCGTGGCCCGGCAGTCGCTGGCGTGGCCGGCCGAGATGAGCCTGCTGCCCGGATTCGTGCTGTACGCCCTCGCCCTCGTCGGGCTGGTCTTCTCGGTCTGGCGCATGTGGCAACGACTGATCCTGCTGGCCGCCATCCTGGTCAGCGCCGTGTTCACGCTGGGCACGACCTTCTTCGAGGGCCGCTGGACCTACCTGCCGCTCTTCGGACACCTGCCGGGTTCTTTCGGCGTACGCATTCCCGGCCGGTTGATGCTGTGGGTGACCCTGTTCCTGGTGATCCTGGCGGCCGGCGCGGTCGCCGAGTTCGTGCGTCGCGCCGAGCACCTGGCGGCGTCCCGGATCCCGCCGTGGCCCGGGCCGTGGCTGCGGCTGGCGACGTTCGTACCGCTGCTGCTCGTCGTCGGCGAGTCCTGGAACGCGACCGCGCACCCCGTGGTGCCGGAACAGCCGGCGGCGATGCGTACGGTGACCGGCCCGATGCTGGTCCTGCCCACGACGGCGCTGACCGATCAGACCGTGATGCTGTGGTCCACGACCCGCTTCCAGCAGCTGGCGAACGGCGGCGGCGGCTTCGCCCCCAGCCGGCAGGCCGAGCTGCGCCGCTCGGTGGCGACGTTCCCCGACGCGACGAGCGTCCAGTACCTGCGCACGCAGGGCATCGGCACGGTTCTGCTGCTCCGCTCGCAGGCCGCGGGTACGTCGTGGGAGCGCGCGGGGGATCTGCCGGTCGACAGCCTGGGCATCACCCGCGAGGACGTTGACGAGAATTCGGTCCTGTTCCGCCTCGGCTGACAGCCGCACCATTCGCACCTGGAACCGCTCGCCGACCAAAGCGATCAGGCCGGCGCCGGCCAACGCTGGGCCGCCGAGCCACCGCCCGAGGTGATCCGGCGAGCCCCGGCCGGCGTGGGCCCCGCCGGCGCACGAGCGCGCCAGGCCGTGCTGGCACTGCTAGGCGCAGGCAGGGCCGCCGCTCACCCCACGGGCGTAGGCGACGCGTCCCCCGCCTCGACCGCCGCCGCCGCCGGCCGCTGTTCCACGTGGAACACGCGCCGCAGCGACGCCACCCATCCCGCGTCCTCGGCTCCGTCGAGCACGCCCCCGTCCGGGTCGTCCTCGTAGGTGCGGCGGACCGGGTCGAGTTCCGGGTGCCAGATCTCGCGGATCACCAGGCCGCACAGGACAGCCACCGTGATGAGCCGCAGGCTGGAGGCCAACACGAACGTCCCCTCCGGGATCACCGGCTTGCCGCCCGCGCCCAGGAGCTCGGCGTAGAAGGCGGTGAAGTAGCCGATCTCCGCGACCGACCAGGCGATGATCGCGCCCCAGCGGGGGCGGGCGAGGACGATCAGCGGGAGGAGCCAGAGGACGTACTGCTGGGACCACACCTTGCTGAAGATCAGGAAGACCGCCACGACGAGAAACGCCACCTGGGCGAGGCGGGGCCGCCGGGGTGCCAGCAGGCAGAGCACCCCGATGGCGATGCAGGCGAGGATCGTCAGCGCGTACGTCAGGGTGTTCAGGGCCGGCACGTGGTCGCTGAGCCATTGGAACGGGCCCTGGTCCCCGGCTCCACCGGTGTTCCACTTGGTGTCGAGGTAGCGGCCGACGTACCAGAGCGTGCCCCAGTCGATGGGCCGGGTGCGGTTGAGGTCGAAGAAGCGGGAGAAGCTGTCGGGGTACAGGACCGCGATCGGGACGTTGGCGACCAGCCAGGCACCGACCGCCGTGGCGACGGCCGCCCAGAAGGCCTGGAGCCGGCGGGAGCGCAGGGCGAGCACGAAGATGGGCCCGAGGATGAACAGCGGCCACAGTTTGGCCGCGCCGCCGAGGCCGAGGAGGACCCCGGCGAGCCAGGGTCGGCGCCGCGCCCAGGCGAGGAGCCCGAACATCGCCAGGCCGATCGCCAGGAAGTCCCAGTTGACCGTCGCGGTGACCAGCAGGATCGGGGAGAGGGCGAAGATCGCGGCGTCCCACGGGCGGCGGCGGCGCAGGGCGAGGATGACCGCCGCGGACGCGACCGCCAGGATCGAGAGCACGAGCGCGTTGGCGTTGTAGAACCACTTGCCCTGGTTGATCTCGGGGTACTTCTGGCCGAGCGCGTGCACGGGCAGGCCGAGCGCGCCCATGAAGTAGCCGGTGACGACCGGGTACTCGACGGGGTGGTCCCGGTACGGCACCTTGCCCTCGTTGAGGCCCTCCGCGTAGTACAACGCCAGCACGTCGGTGTAGCAGAAACGCGTGTACTGGACGTTCTTCTGCCAGTCACCGTCCTGGCAGGGTGACTTCTGCACCCAGCTGAACGCGAGCGTCAGGCAGACCAGCGCCAGGATGATCCGCTGCGCGGTCCAGAAGCCGCCGCTGCGGGCCCCGGGCCGGACGGCGTGTGACCCGACGGGCCCGCCGATGGCCTGCGAGAGCCCGCGGACGAAGCCGTCGGACTCGGCGGGCAGGTCGGTCCGGTCGGTGTCCGACGGCGAAGTCGCGCTCATGACTCCGCATCATGCCGCATTCCGGTTCGGAAGTGACGGTCCCGTCCGGGCGAGAAGCGGGCGGGAAGGCCGGATCGGTGCCGGCTCGCGGACACCCCGGAAAACCGACCGGCGCCCACCCTGGGGGTGAGCGCCGGTGTCGTTCGGATCCGCGTACGGTCAGCCGCCGTCGTTCTGGTTGCCGTCGGTCTGGCCACCGCCCACCCCGGGCCCGGTACCACCACCGCCGGGCACGCCGGGCAGCGTGTTCTGACCGCCGTCGTTCGTACCGCCGTTGTCGTTGTTGCCGTCGTTGTTGCCGCCGTTGTCGCCGTTGCCGTTCCCATTGCCGTTGCCGTCCTGGCACTGCTGCGGCGCGATCCGGCAGATGAAGCTCTGGTCCGGCGGCGTCTGCTCCTGGGTCGGCGGCGGAGGCGGCGGGGCCACACCGTTGGCGTACTGGCTGTTCGGATCACCGGTGCGGACGCGCTCCGGGAAGCTCTCCTGCTTCATGTCCAGCGCCCTGGTGACGGTGTTGATGAACTTCTCCCAGATGGCCGCCGGCGTACCGGAGCCGAACATGTCGCCGCCGTTGTCCTTCAGCTCGACCTTGTTCTTGGCGCCACCGACCCACACCGTGGCCGCGAGCTGCGGGATGCCGCCGACGAACCAGGTGTCACCGCTACCGGTGTGGTTGTCCTTGCCGTCGTCGAACTCCCAGGTGCCGGACTTGGCGATTGCCGAGCGGCCGTTGCGCAGGGTGTTCTCGGCGTGCGCCGGGATCTTCGACATGACGCCGGAGAGGTTGGACATCTGGTCCTTGTCGAAGACCCGCTTCGGGGCGAGCTTCTCGGACTTGACGACCTTCTTCTTGCCGGTGTCCGGGTCGACCGCCTTCACCGACTTGACGAAGTGCACCTTGTTGCGGATGCCCTGGTTGACGATGGTCGCGACGCCCTCGGCGTGCTCGAGCGGCACGACGTGGTACTGGCCGAAGGCGACCTCGTTGTCGAAGTTCTTCTTCCACGTGGTGGCCTGGGTGTTGTCCAGGTCGACCATGGGACCGTTGTCCGGCCACATGTGCTGGATGCCGGCGTCGCGCGCGGCGGCGATGACCTTGTCGCGGCCGATGCCGTCGGCGATCCAGTAGAACGGGAAGTTGTACGACTTGATCGTCGCCGTCTCGAGGTCACAGTTTCTGATCTTGCCGCCGCAGAGCGTGCCCTTGTCCGCACCGGCGTTGTTGATCTCCCGGCCGCCCTCGCGCTTCTTGGTGCTGTCCCAGATCGTGTCGAACGAGATGTTCTCCCGCAGACCCGCGGCCAGCGTGTAGATCTTGAACGTCGAGCCGGGGGACTGGCCGCGGCCGCTGAAGCCGGTGCCGTCGCCGTTCATGTAGCTGCCGTAGTCGGTGCCGTTGGGGTCGTCGCCCGCGTAGTAGCCGAGCACCCGGCCGGTGGTCGGGTCGATGCCGATGACCGCGGCCTGGTACGACTTCGGCTTGCCGTGCATCGGCGACTCGTCGCTCTTGCGCGAGCCGGCCTCCTCGGCGGCCTTCTGCACCTCGGGGTTGATGGTCGTGGTGACCGTGTAGCCGCCCCGCTGGAACTCGGTCTCGCTGATGCCCATCTCGCGCAGCTCGGCGTTGACGTGGCGCATGATCATGCCGACCGGCTTGTCCGCGGCGCACGTCTTGCAGCCGCCCTTCGACGGCGGCTTCACCTTCGGGTACTTGCGGGCGGCGTACACCTCGGGAGAGATCCACTTCTCCTCGAGCATGTTCTTCATCGTGTACTCCCAGCGGTCTTTGGCCGCCTGGAGGTTGTAGTTGGGGTCGAAGCCCTTGTGCCCGCCCGACGGGTCCGGCTCGGGCTGCTTGATGATCGAGGCGAGCACCGCCGCCTCGTACGGCGTGATCGCGTTCTTGTCACCCTCGGGCGTCATCACCGACTTGCCGAAGTAGCCCTGCGCCGCGGCCTCGATGCCGTACCGGCCCTCACCGAGGTAGATGTAGTTCAGGTAGAGGCCCATGATCTGGTTCTTGTCGTACTTGCCCTCGAGCTTGCGGGCGAGCACGGCCTCCCGGAGCTTGCGGTTGTAGCTGATCGCCTTGAGGTCCGCGGCGTGCCGGGCGTACTGCTGGGTGATCGTCGAGGCGCCCTGCGTGCTGCCACCGGTGAAGTTGTTCCACGCGGCCCGGACGATGCCCTTCATGTCGATGCCGTTGTGGTGGTAGAAGTTCTTGTCCTCGGCCGCGGCGACGGCGTGCTGCACGACCATGTTGATCTTCGGCTGCGGCACGATCGTGCGGTTCTGGTCGCCGAGGCGCGCGAGCACGTTGCCCGACTCGTCGAGGATGACGTTCGTCTGCGCCTCGGTCTTCTGCGGCGGCAGGTCGACGTCGTCCCAGAGGTACGTGCCACCCACGACGCCGGCGCCGAGCATGATCACCAGGACGGCGGCCGCGGCGGTCAGGATGTTCGTGCGCCGGCGCTTCTTGGCCGCCTTGGTGAGGATCTTCTGCGCGCTGCCCCGCTTGCCGTTGCCGGAGGGGTCGCCGAGGTCGATGTTGCCGCCCCCACCGACCGCGGGGGAGACGGGCCGGACGGCGGCGCGGGCGACAGAGGCCCGTCCGCCGGCGCCCGCGGCGTTCGGCGCACCCGCGGAGGCACGGCCGCCGACCGAGGCGCGCGCGCCCACGGCGCCGGTGCCGGCGCCGACGGAGGCACGGCCGGCGCCCGCCGGGGCACGCCCGGCGACCGAGGCGGATCCGACGGAGGCCGCACCGCGGGGCGCGGAGCCGCTGACGGAGGCACGACCGCCGGCCGGGCGCCGATAGGCGTCGGGCGCGGGGCGCTCGTCGTAGCCGGACGGGTCGTCGTCAGGCGTGGAAGCAGCGGACGGCCCGGGCACTCGGGCCCGGGCGCGTGCAGACTGCGGATCGCCGTACGAGTTCATTCGGTTACACCTACCGGTCGCGGTGGCGCGCCCGGGGAGCCCTGGAGGGGCTCCCGCCGGCTGGGCCACGAGCGGACATTCTGGGCTGCATCGCCGCAGCCGCCCTGTCGGATGTCAAGAATGACCGATTGCGGCGCTGGATGCCCGTGTCGGTCGGGGTCGTGTCAACGTTAGCGACGTTGAGGGCGATCACTGTCTGCCCTCCCGGCGATGTGACGACGACCCTGTCTCGCGGTGGCGGCCCGAGGCGGACGCGGCGGCTGCCGCCGCGCCGTTGTCCAGTTCGTCGGATTTCAGCGCGTCCCTGCCGAGCAGGTACTGCTCGATCAGATGGTTCCACGCGCAGGACTGGCACACCTCGACCACGAAGACTTGGAACTCACGCAGCGTCATCGCGAGGACCGGCAGCTCGGCGAGCTTCCGGGCCTGGCCGGCGGACTGCTTCAGCTCGTCGCCGTAGATGTAGTGCACCAAGGTGAGGTTGTCGCGGCGGCAGACCGGGCAACGCTCGTCGGTCGGCTCGCCGTGGAACCGAGCTGCGTTTCTGAGGTACGGCGAGGCATCGCAGACCTCGAGGGTTCCGACCTTGCCGTTGTGCACGTCACGCAGCAGCGCTCGCTTCTGTAGCGAGTAGTCGACGACCTGCCGCTGCGTGCGCATGGCGAAGAGAGTACGCGGTCCGGTCCGGAACGGCGACAGCCATCACACAGCGTGGCGCGGCGACTGCGATACCGACACCGTCTTGCGATACGCCTCGCACCGACCTACGGTTGCGATGTATCGGCCCGATACATCGCACTCAAGGAGGTGGCCCGATGCTGGAACTAGCGATCCTCGGCCTCCTCCAGGAGGCCCCGATGCACGGGTACGAGCTGCGCAAAGAGCTCGCCACCAAGCTGGGCACGATCCGTGCCGCGATCAGCTACGGCACCCTCTACCCCACCCTCAAACGGCTGCACAGCGCCGGCTGGATCAGTGAACAGGCCCCCGAGACCGACATCGTCCCGCCGATGACGAGCAAACGGGGCCGGATTGTCTACAAGATCACTGCCGAGGGGAAAGAGCGGTTCGCCGACCTGCTGGCCCAGGCGGGCCCGGAGACGTACGACGACGCGGGCTTCGGCGTGCACTTCACCTTCTTCTCCCGGACCGACCGGGCGACCCGGCTGCGCATCCTCGAGGGTCGCCGTCGTCGCATCGAGGAACGCCGGGAAGGGCTGCGGGACGTATTGGCGCGCGCCGGGGACCGGCTCGACGCGTACACCCTCGAACTGCAGCGCCACGGGCTCGACGCGTGTGAGCGCGAGGTCCGCTGGCTGGAGGAGCTCATCACGAACGAGCGCTCCGGCCGTGCCCCGTCCGTCGCGACTGGCGGCACACCCGATTCCGCGGCCGAACCGGTCGTGGAAGCACCCCCCGAAGAACCGGCTCCGCATCAGGACCGGCCGTGATGAACAAGGAGGCAAACGCGATGGGCTCCGTCCGCGTCGCCATCGTCGGTGTGGGTAACTGCGCCTCGTCCCTCGTACAGGGCGTGGAGTACTACCGCGACGCCGACCCGAACGACCGCGTTCCGGGTCTCATGCACGTCACCTTCGGCGACTACCACGTCAATGACGTGAAGTTCGTCGCGGCGTTCGATGTGGACGCCAAGAAGGTCGGCATGGACCTCGCCGAGGCGATCGTCGCCAGCGAGAACAACACGATCAAGCTCACCGACGTGCCGCCCACCGGGGTGACCGTCCAGCGTGGACCGACCTTCGACGGTCTGGGCACGTACTACCGCGAGATCATCGAGGAGTCGTCGGCCGAGCCTGTCGACGTCGTCAAGGCCCTCAAGGACGCCGAGGTCGACGTCGTCGTCTCGTACCTGCCGGTGGGTTCCGAGGAGGCCGACAAGTTCTACGCGCAGGCCGCGATCGACGCCGGCTGCGCGTTCGTCAACGCGCTGCCCGTCTTCATCGCCTCGGACCCGGTCTGGGCGAAGAAGTTCGAGGACGCGGGTCTGCCGATCGTCGGCGACGACATCAAGAGCCAGGTCGGCGCGACGATCGTGCACCGCGCGCTCGCCAAGCTGTTCGAGGACCGCGGTGTCGAGCTGCTGCGCACGTACCAGCTCAACTTCGGCGGCAACATGGACTTCATGAACATGCTCGAGCGCACCCGCCTGGTCTCGAAGAAGATCTCGAAGACCCAGTCGGTGACCTCGCAGATCCCGCACGAGATGGTCAAGAGCGACGTGCACATCGGCCCGTCGGACCACGTGCCGTGGCTCGACGACCGCAAGTGGGCCTACATCCGGCTCGAGGGCCGCAGCTTCGGCGACACCCCGCTGACCGCCGAGCTCAAGCTCGAGGTGTGGGACTCGCCGAACTCGGCCGGCGTGATCATCGACGCGGTTCGCGCCGCGAAGATCGCCAAGGACCGCGGCATCGGTGGCCCGATCCTCTCGGCCAGCTCGTACTTCATGAAGAGCCCGCCGGTGCAGTACAACGACCACGACGCGAAGGAGGCCGTGGAGGCCTTCATCAAGGGCGACATCGAGCGCTGACGCTCGAACGCACGAAAGGCCGGACCGGCATACGGTCCGGCCTTTCGCGTCGGTGGATCAGCTCGCGGTGGTGACGGGCGCGGCCGCCGCAACCGGGGTACGCCGCCAGCGCTCGGCCGCAGCGCGCACCTTCGCCGGGGACGGGGCACCGGTCCGGGCCGCCTCGTCCTTGCGCCGGTTCGGCAGGGACAGCCGGATGACCTTCGCCCACGCCGAGGCGACCTGCTTCGGCAGCGGACCTGTGACGTACTGCAGGTCGTACTTCTCGAACAGCGCCCGCACCTTCGGCGCGATCTCGCCGTACCTGTTGCTGGGCATGTCCGGGAAGAGGTGGTGCTCGATCTGGTGCGACAGGTTGCCGGTCATGACGTGCAGCAGCTTGCTGCCGCTGACGTTGGCCGAGCCGAGCATCTGACGCAGGTACCACTCGCCGCGCGTCTCGCCCTCGATGGACGTCTTCTCGAAGGTCTCCACCCCGTGGGGGAAGTGGCCGCACATGATCACCGAGTGACTCCACAGGTTGCGGATCAGGTTGGCGGTGGCGTTGGCCGCGATCGTGTGCAGGAACGAGGGCCCCGACAGGGCGGGGTGGATCACGTACTCCTTGAGCGCCTTCTTGCCGATGCTGCGCCGGACCTTCTTCAGCGCGGCCCGGAACTTCGGGTCCCGGCGGCGCTCCTTGGTCTTCAGGTTGTACCCGAGCTCCAGGTCGTACGCGGCGATGCCGTACTCGAAGAGGCAGGCGTTGAGGAAGTTGTAGAACGGCTGGCCGAGGTACGCCGGCGTCCACGGCTGGTCCTCGTCGACGCGCATGATGCCGTACCCGAGGTCGTTGTCGCGCCCGACCACGTTGGTGTACGTGTGGTGCAGCTCGTTGTGCGAGTGCTGCCACTGCTCCGCCGGGGACGCGAAGTCCCACTTCCACGTGGTCGAGTGGATCTTCGGGTCCCGCATCCAGTCCCACTGGCCGTGCAGGACGTTGTGGCCGATCTCCATGTTGTCCAGGATCTTGGCGATCGACAGCCCGGCCGTGCCGACCAGCCACGCCGGCGGGAACAGCGAGAAGAGAAGGACGGCCCGGCTGCCCACGTCCAGGCTGCGCTGGATTTTGATCATGCGCCGGATGTACGCGGCGTCGCGTTCGCCGCGGCTGCCCATGACCTCGTCGCGGATCGCGTCGAGCTCGATCCCGATCTGCTCGATGTCCTCAGGCGTGAGGTGAGCGATCGGATTGGTCTTCTTGTGCTGGATCGTGGTCACGGGCGGTCCTCTTCTCCTACAGGTCGATCTGGCAAGGACCGGCGGCGGCCGATACGCAGGTCTGTACGGGAATGCTGTCGCCAGGCTCGGCGACGGTGAGCTGACCGTCGCGCAGGTCGCGCACGGCGCCCTCACGCAGCGGCAGCACGCAGCTGAAGCAGATGCCCATGCGGCATCCGGAGGGCATGAGCACCCCGGCGGCCTCCCCGGCGTCCAGGAGGGGCACGGTTCCGTCGGTCTCCACGACGGTGCCGGAACGCGTGAATGTGACGGTGCCGCCCTCGCCCGTGGTGGTCACGGTGGGGCGGAAGCGCTCGACGTGCAGCAGATGCGCCGCGTCCGCGTCGGCCCAGTGCGTGGCCAGGTCGTCGAGGAGCTCGTTGGGCCCGCAGGCCCAGGTCTGCCGGGCGAACAGGTCCGGCACCAGCTCGTCGAGGTCGGCCGGCTTGATCCGCCCGTCGGCGGCGGTGTGGCGCTCGACGAGCCGGATGCGGCCATGGCCGGCCAGGGCGCGCAGCTCGGCGCCGAAGACGGCCGCTTCCCGGGTACGGGCGGAGTGCACGACAACCACGTCGGCCAGCTCGGCCAGGTGACTGCGCAGCATGCCCATGACGGGTGTGATGCCACTGCCCGCGGTCACGAACAATGATTTGGCCGGCAGGGGAGCCGGGAGTACGAACTCGCCCATGGGCTGGTCCAGGTGCAGGAGCATGCCGCGCCGGGCCCGGCGTACGAGGTGGGTGCTCACCGCGCCGCCGGGTATCGCGTTCACGGTGATGCAGATGCGCCCGTCGCGGCGGCCGGCCCGGCTGGTCACCGAGTACGAGCGCCACAGCCGTACGCCGTCGACGTCCACGCCGAGCCGCACGTACTGGCCGGGTACGTGCCCGGCCCAGCCGACGCCGGGCTTGAGCAGGAGGCTGGCGCTGTCCGGCGTCTCCGGGCGTACCGCCTCGACGCGGGCACGCAGCACCCGCGGGTTGCGCAGCGGAGCCACGGCGTCGAGGTAGTCGTCGGGTACCAGCGGCGCCGTGATCAGTTCCACGGCACGCTGCGCGCCGGCCCGGAGCGCTTTGATAACAGCCACGTAACAAGCGTTCCTGCACCGGGCGGACAATCGCCTGACCCGCCGAAGTAAATCTGGCTCCCACTCTTGTACCCGTGGAACAAAAGTCCCGCTCCACACCTACCGGACGCGAAAAGCGCCCGTAGGGTGGAAAGAGTCCAGGTCGCCGCGCCGGACGGGCTCAGACGGCTCAGACGGCTCAGGCGGCCGCTCGGCCGGCCCAACCGACTCTGACGGCAGGGCACCGAATAGGACAAAGAGGTCACCATGCCATACCTGAGCGACGTCAATCTCCGGGCTGTCCTCGCCGTCCTGGTAGAACGCGCCGGCGGCACGATCGAGGTGGCCAACACCGAGCTCTACGACGCCATGCTGCCCGGTCACGGGCTCAGCGAACGGTTCCTCGTCGAGGAGACCGTGAGCGGAATTCGCCTGTCCATCATTTCCGGTGACGCCGGCGACAAATAACACTCCGTTCAGCCGCCGGTGGAAAACGGTGCTACGGTGGCCTCGTTGCAGTTTTGATTTCCGTAGACGTTGCCGGCGCCTGATGGGTATCCGAACCCGTGGGGCGCTTTTTTGCGTTCCCGTCTCTCCGGACGCGGTTGATCAATTCGACGACACGGGATCCCGCACGGTGCGGGCTCCCCATCGCCTTCGAAGGAGACGACATGGCTTCTGGCACCGTTAAATGGTTCAACGCCGACAAGGGCTTCGGCTTCATCACCCAGGACGGGGGCGGCGCCGACGTGTTCGCCCACTTCTCGGCCATCGCGGCGGACGGTTACCGCAGCCTCGAGGAGAACCAGCGGGTGGAATTCGACGTCACGCCCGGGCAGAAGGGCCCGCAGGCCAGCAACATCCGGCCTATCTGATCCATTCCGGGGTACGGCGGTCCGACTGGTTCAGCGGCCCGCCGTGCCCCGGAGTTTCTTGTTGCCGAGAATGGCATCCGGGCGCGTTCCGGCGAATGGAGCAACTCAGCCCCACGCCCGTTCCAGCGCCACCCGCGCCTCCAGCTCGAGCAGCTGCCGTTTCCGGGGAAGCCCGCCGCCGAACCCGACGAGTTTGCCGCCGGCACCCACCACCCGGTGACACGGGACGATGACGGGCACCGGATTCCGGTTGCACGCCGTCCCCACAGCGCGGGCCGCTCCGGGATCACCCAGTGCCGTGGCGATCGCCCCGTACGTGCGCATCTCGCCGTACGGAATCGAAGCGATCTGGGCCCATACCGCGCGCTCGAAATCCGACCCGCCGCGCATCTCGACCGGCACCGAGAACTCCGTGACCGTGCCGGAGAAGTAGCCGCCGAGCTCGGCCAGCACCCGCTCCGCCGCCGGATCGCCGGACCCGGACGCCCACGCCGGACCACCGGGCTCGGGCGCCCATGCCGGCGACGCGCCGAACCGGACGCCGATCACCGTCTCACCGTCGAGGTCGACGCCGAGCGGGCCGATGGGTGTCTCCAGAAGCATCCGCACGCCTCGATTGTGCGCCCGGGGTACGACAATCAGGAGATGTGGCCGTGCTCGCGGGCCCAGCGCAGCAGCTCGGTCTCGGCGTCGTCGCGGGAGAGCGGTCCCCGGTCGAGCCGCAGCTCCTTCAGATGCCGCCACGCCTGCCCGACGATCGGCCCCGGCGGCACACCGAGCAGCTCCATGATCGCGTTGCCGTCCAGGTCGGGGCGGACCCGCGCGAGGTCCTCCTCCTCCTGAATCCGGGAGATCCGCTCCTCCAGCGCGTCGTAGTCGGCAGCCAGCGCCGCCGCCTTCCGCCTGTTCCGCGTCGTGCAGTCCGAGCGGGTGAGCTTGTGGAGGCGGGGCAGCAACGGGCCGGCGTCGGTCACGTAACGGCGTACGGCCGAATCGGTCCACTCACCCCGGCCGTACCCGTAGAAGCGCAGGTGGAGCGCGACCAGCCCGACCACGTCCGAGATGACGTCCTTGGGGTACTTCATCGCCTTCATGCGCTGCTTCGTCAGCCGCGCGCCGACCACCTCGTGGTGGTGGAAGCTGACCCGTCCGTCGCGGCCCACGGCCTTGGTCGCGGGCTTGCCGACGTCGTGCATCAGCGCGGCCATCCGCAGGATGAAGTCCGGCCCGGCGTCACCCTCCAGGCGGACCGCGTTGGCGACCACGATGAGCGTGTGCTCGTACACGTCCTTGTGCTGGGCGTGCTCGTCGATCTCCAGCTTGAGGCCGGACAGCTCCGGGAGGAAACGGTCGGCGAGCCCGGTGTCGACGAGCAGTCGCAGGCCACCGACCGGGTCGAGGCCGGAGAGCAGCTTGGTGAACTCGTCGCGGACGCGCTCGGCGGTGATCCGGTCGAGATCGGCCGCCATCTCCCGCATGGCCGTCAGCACGCCGGGGTCCACAGTGAACCGCAGCTTCGCCGCGAATCGGGCGGCGCGCAGCATCCGAAGTGGATCGTCGCCGAACGACTCCTCCGGCCGCGCCGGCGTCCTGATCAGGCCCGCGGCCAGGTCCTCGAGCCCGCCGTACGGGTCGGTGAAGACGTGCCCCGGCAGGCTGACGGCCATCGCGTTGATCGTGAAGTCGCGCCGGCGCAGGTCGTCGAGGAGGTTGTCGCCGTACTCCACGACCGGGTTACGGGTCACCCCGTCGTACGCCTCCGCACGGAACGTGGTGATCTCCAGGCGCAGGCCGTCCTTCTGGACCCCGATCGTGCCGAACTCGCGGCCCGTCTCCCAGATCGCGTCCGCCCAGCCCTTGACCACGGCGAGGGTCTGCTCGGGCCGCGCGTCGGTGCAGAAGTCGAGGTCGTCACCGAGGCGGCCGAGCAGCGCGTCGCGCACCGAGCCGCCCACCAGGTGCAGCTCATGGCCGGCGGCACCGAAGCGGCGCCCCAGCTCGTCGGCGACAGGGGAGACCCGCAGCAGCTCCTGGACGGCGTTGCGCTGGGCCGAATTCAACACAGACATGGGACGACCAGGGTATCGGAGGCCCCGGCCCCGGCTGTGGGTGGCGGCCCTCACCCGGGTCACGGGCGGCGGGCGGACGGCCGTCAGTCCGCCGAGGGCCGCAGGCGGGCGGACTTCAGTCCGGCCCGGGACGGCCCGCGCTGCGCGCGAGACAGGGCGGCCGGCCTTCGGTCCGGCCGGGGGCGGCAGGCGGACGGGCCTTCGGTCCGGCCGCGGGTGGCAGGATGGGAGCGTGCCCGTACCCGAGGCGCTGCGTCGCCTCAGCGAGGATCCCCGGTTCTGGTCCTTCCTGCGGGCGGACGAGAGCGCGACCGCCGACCCCGAGCCCGCCGCGCTGCGGATCAGCCTGCCCGTCACCGGCGGGTACGGTCTCGTGCTCGACCTCGACCTGGTCACCGGCGATCAGACGCTGGGCCTGCGCGAACCGGCCACCAGCGAACCGGTGCAGCTGGGCTGGGTGGCTCCCGGCCGGCCGTACCCCGCCGCGCTGCGCTGGCACGAGCTCGAGCTGTGCGCCCGGGTGATCGCTCTGGAGGACCCGACACTGCCGCATCCCGGCCTGGTGGTGGCGCTGCTCGGGCCGTTCGCGCCGGCCACCGCGGAGGACGACGAGACCACGATCGCGGCGGTGCGCGAGGCCGCGTACCGGTCGCTGCGCCGCGATGTCCCGGCCGTCGAGCCCGCCGGCCCCGAGCAGACGCCGCTGCCGCTGTTCGCCGGCGCCGACTGGTGGCCCCAGCCCGAGCAACTGTCGCCCCAGGTTCTCGACGAGGCCGCGATCGCGGCCTACACCGCCCCCGCGCCGGCCCACCTCCAGGTCCGCGGCGGCTCACGCTTCCCGCACGAGGGCCTCAATGAATTGGTACGGCACGCAGCACAGCGACTGTCCCAGCTCCCGGACGAACAGTGGTACGCCCAGGTCCGCCCCCTAGCGCGGCAGATGGCGGACACGGGCGATCTGGGTCCGGTCAACGCTCTGCTCGGCGTGCTCACGGAGGCCGGCTGTGACCACCCGACGGTCCTCGACGCGCTGAGCGAGCCGCTCGTGCCCCTCGAGGCGTGCTGGATGGTGGAGACGCTGGCCGGCGCGATCCCGGGCACCCTCGTACGCCGTCACGTCTAGGACGCGCCCTGGCCCCACTGGCTAGGGTGTCGTCTGTACTCGTACCCCTGGGGAGGTTCTGGTGAGCGGCGGCCTGTACCGCAGCGCGCACGCCGCGCCCGGCGATGAGCCCGAAGCGCCCGAGGGCGTGACGCTCATCTCCGTCGACAACACCGGCACCATCCCCACCGCCGCGGCCGACCAGGCGCTGCCGCCCGAGGTGATCCCGCCCACGGTTCTCGAGTCGTCCGGAAGCGGCACCGTCTATGGCAGCGCGTCCGCCGCCGCAGCCGACGAGCCCACCCGCACCGAGCCGGCTGGTGACACCCAGGAACGCAGCACCACCGGCAACAGCGCGATCATGGCGGCCGGCAGCCTGGTCAGCCGGGTCATCGGCTTCGTCCGGAACATGCTGATCGGCATGACGCTGGGCGCCGGTGTCGGCGACGCCTACACGAGCGCGCAGTTCCTGCCCAGCCAGATCTACGAGCTGCTGCTCGGCGGCATCCTCTCCAGCGTGCTCATCCCGCTGCTGGTGCGCCGTCGCAAGGCCGACCCGGACGGCGGCCAGCTGTTCACCCAGCGGCTGCTGACCTTCGCCGTCGTGTCGCTGGGCATCGCCACGGTGCTCGTCACGGTCGCCGCACCGGTGATCACGGCCATCCAGTCCAGCAGCGACACCACCTCGGACTACCGGCACCTGGTCACGTCGCTGGCGTACCTGATCCTGCCGATCATCTTCTTCACCGGCCTGTCCGCGCTGATCGGTGCGGTGCTCAACGTGCGCGGCCACTTCGCCGCGCCGATGTGGGCGCCGATCCTCAACAACCTCGTCGTCATCGCTACCTGCGGCGTCTTCCTTCTCTTCTTCGGCAAGGCCGGCGCGACGCCCGGCGACATGAGCACCGGCGAGATCGCGGTCATCGGCGGCGGCACCCTGCTCGGCATCGTCGTGCAGGCGCTCGGCCTGCTCCCGGCGCTGCGCAAGGTGGGCTTCGCCTGGAAGTGGCGCTGGGCGCCCCGGGAGCTGGGGCTGGGCGAGATCGGCCGGCTCGCCGGCTGGATGCTCTGCTACGTCGCCGCCAACCAGGCCGCCGTCTTCCTGGTGGTCCGGGTGCTCAGCGGGGTCTCCGGCGACGACCGCAACGCCAGCACGCTGGCCTTCAACAACGTCTTCCTGCTGACGATGATGGCGCACGGCATCATCGGCGTCTCCGTCATGACCGCGCTGCTGCCCAGGATGAGCGCAGCCGCCGCCGACGGCCGGTTCCAGGAGGTCAGCGAGAACCTCAGCCGCGGCATCCGCCTCACGACCACGGCCCTCGCGCCGATCGCGGTCACCTACGGCGTGCTCGGCGTGCCGATCGCGGTGACGCTCTTCCAGGGCGGCGCGCTCTCCTACGACCAGGCGTTCGCCACCGGCCGGGTGCTCGTCGTCGCCGCGTTCGCCGTTATCCCGCTGTCGATCAGCTACCTGTGCACCTATGCCTTCTACTCGCTGCAGGGCAACAAGACGGTCGCGCTGATCAACCTGCCCGTCGTCGCCGTACGCATCGCGGGCTACTTCCTGCTGGCCGCCGTGCTGTCGGAGTCGCTGGCCGCGGCCGGCATGACCGCGGCGAACGCGGTGTCCTACCTGCTGTCCGCCGTGGTCTCCCTCGCCGTCCTGCGCCGCCGGATCGGCCGGCTCAACCTCGGCTCGGTGGCCGCCGCGCTGGTGAAAGTGGTGGTCGCCGCCGCGGTCGCGGCCGTGGCGGGCCTGCTGATCCGGCAGGTGCTGCCCGGCGGTGACACGCCCGGGCGCGTCGCCGCCGCGGTGCAGGTCATCGCAGGTGGTGGGGTGATCATGCTGACCTACCTGGTGACGGCTACGCTGCTGAAGGTCCACGAGGTGAGTCAAGTCGTCGGGATGGTGCGCCGCAAACTCGGGCGCTGATTCCTGTGGACAACGCCTGTGGATAACCCCCTGAACAGCTATTTCCCCCGTACCGACCGGCCCGGACAGGCCCGACGAGCGGCCCCTGACGGGTGCCGCGCCCAGGGCTGACCTGTAAGACTCTGGCCCCGGGCGGGTAAGGTCGGGGGCGACACGTGCGGACCCACCGAGGGAGGACGGGTGACCCAGGTCGGCGAAGGCCACGGCACCGCGGCCGACGAGGCCGGACCGGTCATGACCTTCGGTGTCCCCACCGTCGGTGAGATCCTGGCCGAGCGGTATCAGCTCGAGGAGCACGTCAACAACGACAGCGCCGGCCGGCAGGTCTGGCGGGGTATTGACGTCATCCTCCGGCGGCCCGTCGCGGTCGTGCTGCGCCACCCCGGCGGCGAGTCCGCCACGGAGATGCTGCAGGCGGCGGTCGACGCCAGCCGCGTCATCCACCCCAACCTGGTCGGCGTCTACGACGCGATCGACGAGGCCCAGCGGGCTTACGTGGTCCGCGAATGGGTCGACGGCGAGGCGCTGCGCGAGCTCGTGACCCAGGAGGGTCCGCTCGACCCGGCCCGGGCCACCGCGATCGCCCACTCGATCGCCGACGCGCTGGCCGCCGTGCACGCCACGGGCATGGTCCACGGCAATGTGCACCCCGGCACCACGCTGATCGGCGACGACGGCCGGGTGGTCCTGGCCGACGCACGCGCCGACAACTCCGACAGCACCGAGTCGGACGTGCGTTCCGTGGGCGGCATCCTCTACTACGCGCTGACCGGTCACTGGCCGCAGGCCGAGATCGGCCGCACCTCGTCCCTGCCCGACGCCATGCGCGACGGCAACGGCACGATCGCCAACCCGCGCCAGATCCGCGCGGGCGTCCCGGCGTACCTCGACGACCTGACGATGGACCTGCTGGACAAGCGCGTCGCGGCCCCCGAGGCCGACGCGCTCGCCGCCGAGCTGGCCCGCCTCGACTCCGCCGAGGAGGAGTACGAGGACGTCGGCCCGCTGCGCTTCACCCAGGGCACGTCCGCCGAACCGGTCCGCAGCACCCGCAAGATCGTCATCGGCATCGGTGCGCTCGCCGTCATCGCGGTGCTCGGCCTCATCTTCGGCATCCGCGCGATCAGCGACTCCGGCGCCGACAAGCCGACCGGCACCACCCAGGCCGGCACCAACCAGCAGACCGGCCAGAACGGCACGGGCGACCCCGCCAACCCCGGCTCGGGTACGCCCAACGAGGCCCCGAAGAAGCTCGCGCTGACCGCCGACATGGTCCGCATCGTCGACCCGCCCGACGGCGGCCGCACCGACGAGGGCGAGGCCAAGTTCACGGTCGACGACGACAACGACACCGCGTGGCGGACCTCCGGCTTCAACGAGGCCAAGTTCTACAACAAGCCCGGCATGGGCCTGCTGATCAACCTGGGCTCGCCGCACTCGATCAGCGACGTCCGCGTCGAGGCCTCCTCGCCGGGCGTGGCGATGACGCTGTGCACCGGCACCGCCGACCCGGGCAACAGCAGCCAGGGCGACGACCAGATCGTCAAGACGTACAAGCAGCTCAGCACGGGCGACGCGGACGACTCCGACGACGCCGTGGCCACCCCGCAGCAGTGCGGCAAGGGCGAGGTCAAGAAGACCACGGGTACCAACACCGTCATCCCGGTCGGCGAGAGCCAGAAGTACCAGTACCTCATGGTCTTCATCACCGAGCTCCCGCGCGACAACGACGGCAAGTACCGGGTCGAGATCTCCAAGGTCGAGGTCTGGGGCAACTGACCCCCGGGTTCCCCGGCCGGCCGGCGCCGGGGGCGACCTGCGCGGTGGGTGATCAGGTTTGCTGGTGGCGCGCCGGGTACGTCGCCGGGTGGGGTCCTGTCGTATCGCTCCGCTAGATTGCTGGCGTGACTTCCAGCGGCGCTCTCGGTGACGCGGACGGTCCCGGACGGGCCGACGCCGACCTGCTGCGCGCCCACGTGGAGGGCGACCCGCACGCCTTCAACGAGCTGGTACGCCGCCACCGCGACCGCCTCTGGGCCGTCGCGCTCCGCACGATCGGGGACCGCGAGGAGGCGGCGGACGCCGTACAGGACGCGCTGCTGTCCGCGCACCGGGCCGCTGCCCGCTTCCGGGGCGACTCGGCCGTCACCACCTGGCTGCACCGCATCGTCGTGAACGCCTGCCTCGACCGGATCCGCCGCCGCCAGGCACACCCCACCGTGCCCCTGCCGGACGGCACCCACACCGACGACGGCGGCGCCGGCAACCGCGCCGAGCCCACCGCGCCGGTTCAGGACCACGACACCGCCCTGGTCGTACGGGCAGCCCTCGCCGCCCTGCCACCGGAGCAGCGGGCCGCGCTGGTGCTCGTCGACGTGCAGGGCTACCCGGTGGCGGAGGCGGCGGAGATCCTCGGCGTCGCGGAGGGCACCATCAAGAGCCGGTGCGCCCGCGGACGGGCCCGGATGGCGCTGGCACTCGGCCACCTCCGCACCGGTGACGACGCTCCGGCGGCCACCCCGGCTGTCGGGGAGCGGCAGGCCGGCGGTCGACCCGGCGCTGGCCGACCCAGCGGAGACCGACCCAGCGGCGAGCGGGCCGGCGGGGAGCGCGCCGGCGGGGAGCGGGCCGGCGGGGAGCGGGCCGGCGGGGGTAGTGGGGGAGACGGCGGTCACGGCGGGAACCGCGGCGGTTCGGGGCACGTCCCATCGGGGTCGGGAGATTCCGTGCCGCTCCCGGCCGCGGGCCCGATCGGGGCGTCCGGCGACAGAGGGGACCAGGCGTGACCGGGGCAGAGTTCAGCGGGGTCGATCTCGACCTGCTGGCCGACTATGTCGGCGGCGCGCTGGACGGCACCCCCGACGAAGCCGTGGTGGCCGCGCTGGTCGCCGACGATCCGGCCTGGCGTTCTGCGTACGACCAGCTTGCCGACGGGACCGCGGCGGTGACGGCGGTGCTGCGGACCTGGGGGACCGAGCCCGAGCCGATGCCGGCCGACGTGTTGTCGCGGCTGGAATCCGCCTTCGGTTCTCCCTCCGCTCCGACCTCCGCTTCTTCGTCGTCCGCCTCGGACTCCGGTTCTTCGTCGGCGGACGGGTTCGCCGATGACGACGGTGCCGGCGGGGTGGATGCCGGGCTCGCCACGTCGGGCGCCGGCGTGGGCGGTGTCACGGGGCGCCGCGGGCGCATGGAGCCGGGTAGCGATGGTGCTGCTCCTGTTCGGCATCTGGTCGCCGTACCCGATGATGGGGAGCGACCCGCGACGGCCCGGAAGCGGACCCGGCGGTTGAAGTGGGCCGCGCCGATCGGGATCGCCGCCGGTGTGCTCGCGTTCCTCGGCTTCGGGATCCAGCAGTGGGACGCCGCCGACTCCTCCGACGCCACGTCGGCGGCCGGCTCGGCCGCCGAGCAGGACGCTCCCGGGCGGACGCTCGCGTTGCCGGCCGGTCCCGCGGAGGCGGTGTCGAGTGGCGTCGACTACACGGAACGGACGCTGACGCAGGTGGCTACGCGGGCCGCGGCAGCCTCGGATGCCGGGAAGCGCGTGCCGCAGACCGCCGATGCGGGTGAGGCGCAGGGTAAGGGGAGCGCTCCGGGCGCCGGCGTGATGGCGGACCGGGCCGACCCGCTCGTCCGGCTGCGCGCGCAGGAGTCGCTGCTCGCCTGCCTCGATGCGATCTCGCGGCAGAACGGTGCCGGTCCGGTCACCGCGCAGGCCGTCGACTACGCCCGGTTCGAGGGTGCTCCGGCGCTCGTCGTGCAGTTCGCCGCGGACAACGGGACGTGGGTCTGGGCGACCGGCGCGGACTGCGGACGGGGCGGCTCCGGCGCTGACCGGCTCGCCGCTGTGAAGGTAGGCTGAGCGCACACCCAGGGAGCGTGAGCACCCTTACTATGCCGCGGCCCACAAGGCTGTGACGCCGGGGAATGTTGCTCTCCTACCATGACGTTCTAGCGTGCGATGTCGCCGATGAGTCGGCGAACCCAGACTGAGGAGTCGGCAGTGGACGAGGTCCGAAACCTGATCATCATCGGCTCGGGACCGTCCGGATATACCGCGGCGCTCTACGCGGCCCGGGCCAACCTCAAGCCGCTCGTCATCGAGGGCGTTCAGTCCGGCGGCGCGCTCATGACCACCACCGAGGTGGAGAACTTCCCGGGGCACCCCGAGGGCATCATGGGCCCCGAGCTCATGGACAACATGCGCAAGCAGGCCGAGCGGTTCGGCGCGGAGTTCATCACCGACGACGTCACCCGGGTCGAGCTGACCGACAAGCCCACCGAGGCAGGCACCGAGGGGCTCAAGACCGTCTGGGTCGGTGACAAGCAGTACTTCGCCCGCGCGGTCGTCCTCTCCACCGGTTCCGCGTGGCGGCCGCTGGGCGTCCCCGGCGAGCAGGAGCTGCTCGGCCACGGTGTCTCGTCCTGTGCCACCTGTGACGGCTTCTTCTTCCGCGGCCAGCACATCATCGTGGTCGGCGGTGGCGACTCCGCGATGGAGGAGGCCACCTTCCTGACCCGGTTCGCCGAGACCGTGACGATCGTGCACCGGCGCGACTCGTTCCGCGCTAGCAAGGTGATGCAGCTGCGCGCGATGAACAACGAGAAGATCAAGGTCGAGTGGAACTCCGTGGTCGAGGAGGTCCTCGGCGCCGACGGCAAGGTCTCCGGCGCCCGGCTGCGCAACGTGCAGACCGGCGAGACCAAGGTCCTCGACGTCACCGGCGTGTTCGTCGCGATCGGCCACGACCCCCGCAGCGAGCTGTTCAAGGGCCAGGTCGAGCTGGACGACGAAGGCTACGTGAAGGTCGACCACCCGAGCACCCGCACCAACGTCCCCGGCGTGTTCGCCGCGGGTGACCTCGTCGACCACACCTACCGTCAGGCCATCACCGCCGCCGGCACCGGCTGCGCGGCCGCGCTGGACGCCGAGCGCTTCATCGCATCTTTCGTCGAGCTGTAAACCAGGAGGTCCTAGTGGGAGCAACCAAGGCCGTCACCGACGCCACCTTCGCCAGTGACGTGCTGCAGTCCGACAAGGTCGTCCTTGTCGACTTCTGGGCCGAGTGGTGCGCACCGTGCAAGAAGGTCGACCCGCTGCTGGCGGAGATCGCCACCGAGATGGGTGACAAGGTCGAGATCGTGAAGGTCAACATCGACGAGAACCCGGAGACGGCCCGCGCCTACCGGGTCATGTCGGTGCCGACCCTCACCCTGTTCAAGGGCGGCGAGCCGGTGAACTCGGTCGCCGGCGCGAAGCCCAAGGGCGCGCTGGTCAACTTCATCGAGTCCGCGCTCTGACCCAGGCACTATGACGCCCCGCATTCCGATGAATGCGGGGCGTCGCTCTGCGCGAGGTCACCCCCGCGTGATTCCCCGCACGGAGCGCCCGTCGCCGCCGGGCCAAGTCAGACCCCGGGGAGTACGCTCCGGGAGTTGCCCTCAGCACTACCCCCCTCAGTTGTTAGGGAGCCGCGCGTGCGTTCGATCCGACGTGGAGACACCGGACCGGCCGTCGAGGAGATCCGTTCGATCCTGGTCGGGCTCGACCTGCTGGACACCGGCGGTACCGAGTTCGATTCGGCGACCGAGACCGCCGTACGGGCCTTCCAGCAGAGCCGCGGGCTGGGCGTCGACGGCCTCGTCGGCCCCGAGACCTGGTCGGCGCTGGACGGGGCGCGGTGGAAGCTCGGGGCGCGAACCCTCTTCCACTCCGTACCGACGTCGCTGGTCGGCGAGGACGTCCGGACGCTGCAGGAGCGGCTGCTCGAGATGGGCTTCGACACCGGCCGCGCCGATGGGATCTACGGTCCGCGGACGGCCCGGGCGGTCGCCCAGTTCCAGCGCGAGGTCGGCCTGACCCCGGACGGCTCCTGCGGCCCGCAGACGATGAAGGCGCTACGCCGGCTCGGCCGCAAGGTCGTCGGCGGGCGCCCCAACTGGCTGCGCGAGGCCGAAGCGTTCCGGCAGTCCGGGTCCAGCCTCGTCGGCAAGACGATCGTCATCGACCCCGGCCACGGCGGCCCCGAAGACCTCGGCGTGGTCGTCCCCGACGGGCAGCTCCGCTGGACCGAGGCCGACCTGGCCTTCGACATCGCCACCCGGCTCGAGGGCCGGCTCGCGGCGGCCGGCATGCGGGTGCACCTGACCCGCGGCCCGTCCCCGGCCCAGTCGATGACCGGCCAGGAGCGCGCGGCCCTCGCCAACAGCCTCGGCGCGGACCTGCTCATCTCGCTGCACCTCGACGGGCACGACAACCCGGCCGCGGACGGCGTCGCGACGTACCACTACGGCACCGGCAACGGCGTCACGTCGACAGTGGGGGAGCGGCTCGCCAACCTGGTGCAGCGCGAGGTCGTCGTCCGTACGGGCATGCGCGACTGCCGCATCCACGCCAAGACGTGGGAGCTGCTGCGGTTCACGCGGATGCCGGCCGTACGGGTGGAGCTGGGTTATCTGACGTCGCCGGTGGACCGGGAGCGGCTGATCGACCCGATGTTCCGGGAGCAGATCGTCGAGGCGGTGCTCGCGGCGGTGCAGCGGATGTACTACCCGGTGGAGGCGGACGTCCCGACCGGGTCGATCGATGTGCGGCAGTTGCGGCTGGCGTTGGCGTCGCGGAACTCCTGACCGCGTTTGGTTTCATGTGAAACGGCGGCCCCGACATGGGGCCGCCGTTTTCGTGTCGTTGCCCGCTTGGGGCGGCCAGCCCTGGCGGTCAGCTCGGGGTGGAGCTGGTTGCGGTGGCCGGGCGGACCGGGCGGAGGAGAGCGTCCGGGCTCATCGACCCGAGCAGCTTCTCCAGCGCGTACTCGACGTCCGACTTCCACGACAGCGCGGTACGCAGCTCCAGCCGCAACCGCGGATACCGGGGGTGCGGGCGTACCGTCTTGAAGCCCACCGACAGGAAGAAATCGACCGGGGCGACGCAGCCTTCCTCGCCCTCGCCGGCCTCCCCGAACTTCGCGTCGCCGAAGGCCTCGATCGCCTTCACGCCCCGCTTCGTGAGGTCACGCGCGACGCCCTGCACGAGCATCCGGCCCAGCCCGCCGCCCGCGAAAGCGGGGACGACGTGCGCGGTCATCAGCAGGGCGGCGTCGGCGCTGACCGGGGAGGTGGGGAACGCCATCGACCGCGGGACGTACGCGGGCGGCGCGAACATGACGAAGCCGGCCGGCATGCCGTC
Source organism: Nucisporomicrobium flavum (assembly GCF_016464385.1). Lineage (GTDB taxonomy): Bacteria > Actinomycetota > Actinomycetes > Mycobacteriales > Micromonosporaceae > Actinoplanes > Actinoplanes flavus_A. The sequence goes on from NZ_JADMLH010000008.1 coordinate 158,850, forward strand.
GACGTACGCGAGCTTGCCGCAGGACCCCCACTCCAGGAGGGTCTGCGACACCCATGCTTCCTTCTCGAGCGCCGGATCACCGGAGGCGCACGCGCGCTCGGCGGAAACCGGGTCCAGTTCCCAGTAGACGCAGGCCCGGCACGGACGGGGCAGATCCTCGAGCGTGTCGAGGGTCAAGTTGACCAGGCGTCGCGACATTGGCGGGACCCCTTGATGGTGTCGATGAGCGTTTCCGGACTCCGCGGCACGGTCCTGCTCACGTGCTCGTCCGCGCCCCCGGACGGATCCTACGCCGCAATCGGCTTGAACGGGAGCGGATCGGACTCCATCGGGTGGGTGGCTGAAGTGAGTGAACGAGGCGCAGCCGTCCCGCGCTGTGAAGAGAAACAGCTACCTCCTGCGCCCCGCGTCTAGCATGGACGCCGATGTGCCCAGCTACCGGACGAGGTGAAGCTCCATGACCGGCACGACCCAAGATGATTACACCGATCGCTATGCGCGACGGGTCCGCGGGATGACGACCTCCGAGATCCGCGCCCTCTTCGCCGTCGCCAGCCGTCCCGAGGTGGTGTCGCTGGCCGGCGGGTCGCCGTACATCGCGGCGCTGCCGTTGGACGCCGTCGGCGAGATGATGAGCAAGCTTGCCACCGACATGGGTACGACCAGCCTCCAGTACGGCATCGGGCAGGGCACGGTCGAACTCCGCGAACGCATCTGCGAGGTCATGACGCTCTCCGGCATCGACGCCTCGAACGGCGCGTCCCCGGACGATGTGGTGGTGACCGTCGGCGGTCAGCAGGCGCTCGACCTGGTGGCACGGCTGTTCCTGGACCCGGGCGACGTGGTGCTCGCCGAGGGGCCGACGTACGTCGGCGCACTCGGCGTGTTCCAGGCCGCCCAGGCACAGGTGCGGCACATCGCCATGGACGCCGACGGTCTCGTCCCGGCGGCCCTCGAGGCAGCGATAGCAGAGGCAGGTGGGAGGGCCAAGTTCCTCTACACCATCCCGACGTACCAGAACCCGGCCGGCGTCACGCTGACCGAGGAGCGCCGGGAGGAGATCCTCGACATCTGCGAGCGCCACGGGCTGCTGGTGGTCGAGGACGACCCGTACGGAATGCTCAGCTTCGAGGGTGAGGCGCCGCGGCCGCTGCGCGCCCGCCGCCGCGAGGGCGTGTTCTACCTGAGCACGTTCTCCAAGACCTTCGCGCCGGGGCTGCGGGTCGGGTGGATCCTGGCTCCCCATGCCGTACGCGAAAAGCTGGTCATGGCGTCCGAGGCGAACATCCTGTGCCCGAGCGCGTTCGCCCAGGGCGCCGTGACGCAGTACCTGTCCACCATGCCGTGGCGCGAACAGATCAAGACGTACCGCGAGATCTACCGCGAGCGCCGGGACGCCCTGCTCGACGCGCTCGAGGATCTGATGCCGGCGGGCACCACCTGGACGCGTCCGGACGGCGGCCTGTTCGTGTGGGCGACGCTGCCCGAGGGCCTCGACTCGAAGGCAATGATGCCGCGCGCCATCGCCGCGCGGGTCGCCTATGTGCCGGGCACCGGCTTCTACGCCGACGGCACCGGCACCGACAGCCTGCGGCTCAACTTCTCGTTCCCGGCACCCGAGCGCATCCGCGAGGGCGTGCGCCGGCTGGCCGGGGTGATGGAGCAGGAGCTTGCGATGCGCGCGGTCTTCGGCCCCACCACTCCGCACCGCCGTCGTGGCCCGGCCGGCGCGGACGCTCCCGGTCCCGACTTGGCATGATCACATCCATGGGTACGTCCACAGAACCGCATGTCCTCGTCCTCGCCGGCGGCCTCTCGTACGAGCGTGACGTCTCCCTTCGTTCGGGCCGCCGCGTCCTCGACGCCCTGCGCGCGGTGGGCGTCTCGGCGGAGATGCGCGACGCGGACGTGTCCCTGCTGCCGACGCTCCACGAGGACCCCCCGGACGCGGTGGTGATCGCACTCCACGGCGCGACCGGCGAGGACGGTTCTCTGCGCGGCGTACTGGATCTGTGCGGGGTGCCGTACGTCGGCTGCTCGGCGTCGGCATCCCGCCTCGCCTGGGACAAACCCTCGGCCAAATCGATGCTGCGCGAAAAAGGCATCCGTACGCCGGACTGGGTGGCCCTGCCCCACGACCGCTTCTCGGAACTGGGCGCGGTGGCCGTCCTGGATCGCATCGCCGACCGCCTCGGCCTGCCGCTGATGGTCAAGCCGGCCCAGGGCGGCTCCGGCCTCGGAGCATCCGTCGTCCGCGAGGCGACGGCCCTCCCGGCGGCGATGGTGGGCTGCTTCGCGTACCACTCGACGGCGCTCGTGGAGAAGTACGTGGCCGGCATGGACGTGGCGGTCTCGATCGTCGACCTGGGCGAGGGCCCGATCGCCCTCCCACCGGTGGAGATCGTGCCGAGGAACGGCGTGTACGACTACGCAGCCCGGTACACGGCTGGGCTGACTACGTGGCACACCCCTGCTCGGTTGTCCCCATCGGTTGCATCATCCGTAGCCAGTACGGCCTTGGCGGCGCACGAGGCGTTGGGGTTGCGGGACCTTTCGCGGGTCGACCTGATCGTCGACGCGGAGGGGGTGGCCCACGTGCTTGAGGTGAACGTGTCGCCTGGGATGACGGAGACTTCGCTGCTTCCGTTGGCGGTGCAGGCTGGGGGGTTGGACCTGGGGAAGGTTCTGGCTCAGGTTGTGGGGTCGGCTATCGCTCGCGGGCGTGGCTGAGCCTTCCCGGCGCGTGGGCGAACCTTCCCGGCGTGGGCGTGGGTGAGCCTTCCCGATCCGCGGGCGAACCTTCCCGGCGTGGGCATGGGTGAGCCTTCCCGATCCGCGGGCGAACCCTTCCCGGCGCGGGCGTGGGCGTGGGCATGGGTGAGCCTTGCCGGTACGTGGCGCGAGTCTTCTCGGGCACGGAGGTGTGGTGAGTCTTCGCCGACGCGGATGGTCATGATGAGGGGTGGGGTAGGGCTGGCTTGAGCTTCGGCTCTCGACTGCGCTGCCCCACCTGCGCTTCTCCTACGTGAGCAGCCTCCTGCGCGGCCGCCCTTCGCGACGCCGACCGGCGTAATGCTGGGCCCAAGCGCCACGAACGTCGGCGTCTGCGATTAGGCGTCTCGGATCTGAGCGCTGCTCTCCTCGGCGGAGGGTTCGGTCGGCTGGGCGGGCGAAGCAGTGGGCGGAGCGGATTGCTCAGCCGGGTTGGCCAGCGAAGAAGTGTGGAGGGCAGATCGCTCAGCCGGATGGGCGGCCGACTCAATCGGCGCCGCCGGTTGGTCCAGGGTCCTCGCGTAAGCCGTCAAGTTCTGGGTCTGACCCTCATCGAAGGTGCGACGAGCGGAGTCGGTGAGATCGGCCGTGTCTCGGTCTTTCGCTGCTTGAGCGGGCGGGGTGCTCGGGTTAAGTGACTCGTGAGGGCGGTCCCGTCCCGCGGCTCTCTCCGCTCCAGCGTTCCCCGTCTTTCCGTCGGTCGTGCTCTCTCCAGGTTCGTCGCTTCGGGCGTCAGTCCCGGTCCCGCCGACGCTGCCGTCTTCCCCGGCGCTCCCACCTCGCAGCGCGCTCCCTTGTCCGAGCCGGCTCCCGCGTTCCTGCGCGCTCCCGCCTTCCTGCTCGCTCTCGCGTTCCTGCGCGCTCCCACCTTCCTGCTCGCTCTCGCGTTCCTGCGCGCTCCCGCCTTCCGCCAGGCGCCCGCCTTCCGGCGCGCTCCCGCCTTCCACCAGACGCCCGGCCGCCGGCGCGCTTCCGCTTCCCGGCGTGCTTCCGGGTCCGGCCGCGCTACCACTTTCCGGCGGACCCTCACCTTCCAGCGCGCTCCCGCGTCCGGCCGCGCTACCACCTTCCGGCGGGCTCTCGTCGCCCGGCGCGCTCCCGCGTTCGCCATCCGGCGCGCCCGTGCCTTCCTGCGCGGTCTCGGAATTCCGCGCGGCCTCGAGCTCCGAGTCGTCACCGATATCGATCCGGCTGTCCCCGGCGGCCTTCCCGCCTTCGACCGCCTTCCGCCGATCCACGGCGTCTACGTCCTCCGCGGCTTGCTCATTGGTGGCCGCCGCGACATCTTCCGGCCCCGGCGCCCGCTCCGACATCTCGACCGCAGCTGTCGGGAGCCTGATCTCGGTAGTGCCATCTGCGTCGCCCTGGCCGCCAACCTCCGCCGGATCCATCGCATCGTGATTCCGCGTAGCCCCGGAGACGGTGGCGTCGTTGCTGAACGTGGACGGAGATTCCCAGTGGATGTGAGGTGGCTCGGCAATGGCACGACCACCGAACTCCGCGAGCCACGCCGCGACGAGGGCCAGGTTCCCGCGCCACTGCTCCTCGGGGATGACGGGGAGAATGTCGTCCCACAGCGACAGGAACGTGCCGCGGAGCTGGAGTCGTCCGTAGGGCCGCGCCAAGAACCACATGTGCAGGTGCGCGGAGCCGTCACCCCACCGGTTCACGTGGACTCGCGCGACCCCGTCGAGTGAGCGGATCGCCCGCTCGAGGCGTACGGTCATGACTCCGAGCTCGGCGGCCAACAGGTTCGGCAGGTCGCCGAGGTCGAGGTGCGATCGGCACTCCAGGATCAGGACCATCGGAAGCCCGGTCGGCCGGTCCATCGCCCGGACACGCCACCGCTCACTGACCCAGATGTACGAGTCATCGGGAGTGTTGCAGGCGACGCAGTCCCCAGCATCCTCGCCGCTGCGCGGAGGCTCGACGTCGACGGGGTCGGCCAGGCGCTTGACCCGCATGTCGCCCTCGAAAGGGAACGAGGGCCACCGCGTGAACTCGGGAAGCGAGGGGCTGTACTCAGGCACGCCGCTGACCCTAATGCAGGCGACACGGCACTGTCCCGGGTCAATTTCCCACCGAACCCGCCACCGCGACCTCGTCCGTTCAGCCACCCGCCATCCGTCGACGAACGTCACCGTCGCCCTACGCCGAGACACCCCCAAAGTTATCCACAGAAGTTATCCACAGGCCCGCCGGTTTCACGTGAAACGCCATGTCGCAGGCCTGTGCACCCTGTGGATACCGCGGTGTACGACCTCCCACCCATAGGCGCCGTTTCACGTGAAACGGCAGACGCGATCGTTGTCAACAAGGTCACACACAGCTTGTGGATACTGTCGCCGACCGATGTAGCGTTCCCTGCCGGTACATGATGCGGGCTGGCAGGAGAGCGACATCCGCCAGTACAGCAGGCACCCAGTGCAGCAGCGCCCAGGCAGGCCGACCGAGGCGCCGACAGCACCAAGCCGGCAGCGCCCACGCCAGCAGCACCCGAGCCAGCAGCACCAAGCCGGCAGCACCCGAGCCAGCACCACCCGAGCCAGCAGCAGCCGAGCCAGCAGCAGCAGCCCTCGGCGGCTCCCCGCACTCGCCGAATATCCGGTCGCCTCCGAGCGACTGCGCATGGGCAGCGGTCCGTATCGGCGGTACTCGGCACAGCGCCTGACGACCAACCTGCGCGTCTCCGGACGGCCATTAGGGTGCTAGTCCGCCTCGCCACCAAAGCCCTCATGGGCCTCCCCTAGCCCGGTGGGCGACCTTCCTCGCTCGTGAGGGCAATGAACGTTGCGACACCCACGTCGCGTTACGCCCCTCAGTCGAACGTTGTCGGTCTGGCACCACGTCGACCGGGAGGACCTCGTTGCGCTGGGAGATCGTCCTGGGGTTTGGCCGCGGCGGGACGTGACCGTTCCCGGTCTTGTGACAGCCCTGCGCCCACAGCCAGGCCGGCGCCTACATGCATCGCCAAGCGGTCGCCGACGCGCTGGGCCCCGTCCCGAGGGTACGCAGAGGTCAGCGATTCTCGCGAGCAAGGCGCCATCGCTAGGAGTCGGCTGAGCGCCGCACGTCAGAACACTCGGCGCTTCCGTAGCTGCCGTTCCGGGTCGCTCAGTCAGCAGCTATTCGAGAATGCTTGCGGCATGGTTCGAGATCCTCGGGAGACAGGATGCGTGCCGACGGAGCGGCAGACTGCCGAGGTAGGGGATCGGGGCCCCTCGTAGTTCGATCTCAGAGCGGCGGCAGGGCCGGTCGCTGATCATCCAAATCTCGCACCGGGAGCCGCGTGCTGGCTGACGGCGCCACTCGACCGTTTCACGTGAAACTCATCGCGCGGGGCGGCCGCGTCAAGACACTCATCCAGCCGCTACGTTCCACGTGTTCCAGCCGCTTACGTTCCACGTGAAACGAGGCGGACCCCGCCGATTCGAAGCCACATTCGTGGCGTGGCCACCGCCACGCGCTCCGACGGCGGGCCAGATCCCCATGACCGCCGAGACGTGGCTAGGTCCGACGCACACCGATCCAAGAGATACCTGCTCGGTCTTGAGCGCCGGTCATGGGCCACGCGTGCTTCCAGCGCGGGACCCCGTCCGGGGGCGTGCCTCCAGCGCGGGACCCCGTCCGGGGATACGTGCGGTCAAGTTGGCCAGTCGGCAGGCACGACCCAGCTCGCAGCTGGGCCGCCGCCCCGGATGTTATGCCAACTCGGAGTAGACCGGAGAAGGAAGTAGATGCCCGCGGCCCACGCGGTCAAGGCCCGGCCACGGCAGTCCGGTCCAGCGCGGGTCGGTCCGGTTCCGGGTCGACGAGGAGGCGGCGGTCCCGCGAACCACCCCCATCCGGCGACAAGGGTGAGCATCGGATGGGCCTTGAGTTCCGCTGCCTAACGCGCCGTTTCACGTGAAACGAGGGGGCAAGCGTCAGAGCGCGGTGAGCTAGACCATTCGAGGACTGGCTGAGGTTGTGCCTCTCGCCCACTGCAACTGGGTAACGCCGGCATAACCTCCCGAGACTCTGAACTCAGACCTCCCAGGCGCTATCTCCATCCGTTTCACACCGAGCACGTCTATCGGACACCTTCTGCCGCACCAGCCCACATCCCCATCGCCCCATGGACCATGCGCTCGCTAATTCACCGCCATTATCGGAGGCCGGCCCAGGCTCTCTCATGCCGCGTTCCCCTCTCACCGCGTTCCCTCCCGACCTTAGGTGTGAGGCCACCCAGCTACTAAGGGGCGACGACAGAAAGAGGAGGGCAGCGCGCAGCCTGGTACCGCCGAGGCTCCTCCGGTTCCTAGGCATGGGGGCGGCGATACCGATGCCGAGGTGGTCGCCCGGCGTTGCTCTATCGTTTGGCAGCTGCAGGTTTCACGTGAAACTTGGGGGTCGACTAGCGACACGAGCATGGGGAACCGCCCCGTGAGTCTCCCTGCAAAGGAAGCAAATGCGGTGTTGTGAATCCGCTGCCCACACCGCGCTCTGAAGAGGAGGAAGAACCCCTGCCACGCAACCGCCCGAGTGTCGCCGCTCCGCCAAGGCAATGCTGCCACCCACCTCTGATACGTGAGCCCGGACCCTAGCCAGGGCAAGCGCAGGGATTCCGGAGCGGGAAAGGCGGAAAGCCCGTGGACGTGCAGCCCGGGTTCCGAACCCAGAGAGGCCTGCAGCCGGGGGCGTGCAGCTTCAAACCCTGGAGCCGGACCACGCGGCCTGGCGCCCGCAGCCTCGCAACGCAGGGCCCAGCGCCCGGCAACTCACCCCAGCGAAGGGGGATAAGACTCCGGTCGGGCGTGCCGACTCCGACTCCGGTCGGGCGTGCCGACTCCGACTCGAACTCCGCATAAGTCAACGACGAGCCGGGCAACGGCAGGCAAGCCGAGAACGGTCACGGCGTCTCACCGCCGCGCCAATCACACCTCCCCACTGTGTTAGGTACTCAGCCTCGTTGCGAGACGTCACGACAACCGGAAGGGCTTGCTGAGGACGATGGGCGGGATGAGACTCGAGGCCCGACCCTTTACGAGTCGTAGAGTCCGTCGGACACCGTCGCTCACCGGGCACCGTGACGGAAAACTACCGGGCCCTGGTACCGACCGGCTGCCGTTACTGCCCCTACCGCGGGCGCTTCCTAAGCCGGCTCTGCCGGAGATCGCGGCTGCCGAGTCAGCAACGCCGACTGCACTTGGTCACTCAGGGGGCCACGAGCCGCGGGACCCCACCAGACGACAGTCGCATAGAACATGAATCAGAATCACGTTTAGCAGCGGTCCGATCGTCAAGCAACCCACCATGCGGCAGAGCACCCGCAACTTCGCCTTGAGGGCCGTCAGAATTCGGGTCTTGGTCGAAATCCGGGGAGACCGAAATCCCAGGAGAATCGTTCTGACAGAACCGCCCGAGGCCCAAAACGGAGGTGCAAGCCCTCACGAATCGCGACGCCGGCGCCTTCGCCACATGAAGGACGCGGATCCTTCGCCACAAGGCAACTATCAGGGCCCGCGAAATGGCGATCCATGAAGCGAACCGAATTCGTCCAGGCGATCGTCCGGCCACTCCCACTAGCAAGGGAGTGGAAGTAGCCGCCTGATGAAATCCGTTGACCGCGGAGGCGGCACTCAGGAGACCGTACCGATGAAGAAGGCACGTGATCCGCCAGAATCACGTGCCCGCAGGTGTTCGTCCTTCGCCGCCGGCCCGACGGCGTCCTCGCTCAGTCTCCTGAGCTCGTACCTTCGTCCTCGACGCCGATCATGCCCACTATCCGTTCGAGATCGTCCACGGTCGCGAACTCGATCGTGATCTTGCCTTTGTTCCGGCCGATGTCGACCTTCACCCGCGTGTCGAACCGGTCCGAGAGCCGCTCCGCCAGGTCGTTCAGCGCCGGGGCGTGTACCTTCGCTCGGCGCGTGGGCGTTGACTTCTTCGCCGGGCCGTCCGCGATGGCGAGGGAGACGAGCTCCTCGGTTGCGCGTACGGAAAGACCCTCGGCGACGATGCGCAGCGCGAGTTGTTCCTGCTGGTCGTTGTCTTCCAGGCTGAGCAGCGCCCGAGCGTGACCCGCCGACAGGACGCCCGCAGCGACGCGTCGCTGTACAGGGGCCGGCAGGTTGAGCAGCCTGATCGTGTTGGAGATCTGCGGGCGGCTGCGGCCGATGCGCCGGGCGAGTTCCTCGTGTGTGGCGCCGAATTCGTCGAGGAGCTGCTGGTACGCGGCCGCCTCTTCCAGCGGGTTGAGGTTGGCGCGGTGGATGTTCTCGAGGAGGGCGTCCCGCAGCATCGCGTCGTCGCGGGTCTCGCGGACGATCGCGGGGATGGTCTCCTTGCCGACCGCTTGGGCTGCCCGCCAGCGGCGCTCGCCCATGACCAGCTCGTATTTGCCGTCGCCGATGTTGCGGACGACGATCGGCTGGAGGAAGCCGACCTCCTGGATGGAGGTCTTGAGCTCTTCCAGGGCCTCCTCGTCGAAGACGTGACGGGGCTGCTTGGGGTTCGGCACGATCGCCGTGACGGGAAGTTCCGCGAAGCTTGCGCCGGGTACGGGCGCGAGCCCTCCATCATCCTCCGCGGGCGGCACGGTCGGCGCAGGCGACGACTCCGGCACCGCGACGTCGGTCGGTTCCGGCGCGAACGCTGCGGTGTCGGCCGGCTGCTGCTCCGTGGTCGTACCGGAGAACTGGGCCGGGGCCGGGGGAGCGGCAGGCGGTGCCTCTGCGGCTACCGTCGCGGCAGCCGGCGGCGCCGTGGGGATCAATGCCCCCAGGCCGCGGCCGAGGCCACCCCGTGGACGGTTCTTCATGCCGCGCCTCCCGTGTTGACTCCGCGCATAGCGAGTTCCAGAGCAGCCTCGAAGTAGCTCGTGGCGCCCCGCGATCCCGGATCGTAGGTCATCACGGATTGGCCATAACTCGGTGCCTCCGACACCCGTACGTTGCGGGGAATCACCGCCTCGAGCACCTTGGAGCCGAAGTGATTGCGTACGTCCTGCTCGACGGCATCGGCCAGACGGGTGCGACGGTCGTACATGGTCAGCAGGATCGTGCTCACGTCGAGCGTGGGGTTCAGGTGCTGCCGTACCAGGTTGATGTTGTTGATCAGCTGGTTGAGGCCCTCGAGCGCGTAGTACTCGCACTGGATCGGGATGAGCACCTCTTGCGCCGCGCACAGCGCGTTGACCGTGAGCAGCCCGAGCGACGGCGGGCAGTCGATGAAGACGTAGTCGAACTTCTCCGGGTGCGCCGCGATCGCCCGCGCCAGGCGGGACTCCCGTGCGACGACGGAGACGAGCTCGATCTCAGCGCCCGCCAGGTCGATGGTCGCCGGCACGCAGAAGAGGTTGGGGATGCCCTCGACCGGCTGTGCGACCTCGGCGAGCGGGACGTTGTCGATGAGGCAGTCGTACACGTCCGGGACGCCGGCGTGGTGCGGCACGTTGAGGCCCGTGGACGCGTTGCCCTGCGGGTCCAGGTCGACGACGAGAACGCGGTTGCCGTGCAGCGCGAGGGCCACCGCCAAGTTGACCGTCGTCGTGGTTTTGCCCACGCCACCCTTCTGGTTGGCGACGCAGAGCACCCTCGGGTGATCCGGGCGCGGCATGGTGATCTCGCCACTCGGGTTGAGAATCTGCACAGCTCGCAACGCTTCCATGGCCAGCGGTGGATCGTCGTCATCCCGGCCCGGCGTTTCACGTGAAACATCCTCGGGGGAGGCCTCATCGGCAGGCGCCTCGGTCGACGCGTTCACCGCAGCCAGGCCATCGCCGGCGGCAAACCCACCCCCGGCATGCCCACCGTCAGTCGTCGACCGGCCGTCTACCGAGACCTCACCATCAGTCGCCGACCGGCCGTCCGCCGCGGCCCCACCAGCCGTCGTCGCCGAACGCGGCAACGACTCCGGAGGAGCCGCAACCGGGGGCGCCGACGTCGGCTGAGCTGCGTACTCCATCTCATGCTGCTGCATGGTCGGCGCACCAGACGACGGTACGGCCGCAGAGCCCGAAACCGAAGCGGCGGGTGGGCCGGATCGCGGCGAGGGAGCGGGGCGACGGGGATCCGGAGGGGAGACGTCGGGGCTGACCGGGGTGCCGTACACCTGACCGCCGTTCCCCGTACGCGGCTGTGGCACGCCCTGCTCCCCACTGTTGAAGGTGACGCTCAAGCTCACACTCCGATCGGGACCGGCGTACGGATCGGTTTCACGTGAAACACCGTCCCAGCCGGGGTCACCATCGGGGCCCCTGCCATACTCATGCACCGTTTTATCCCTGCCTGGTTGGATTGGGTCGGCACCGCGAGCGTGCGGTCCGGCAGGAAACGGCGGCGCATCCGGCGCGCCCGCCGTCCGGTCCACACTATCGACGCGCGGCCAGCCTACGGCCGTCGGGCGGGCCATGCCACGGTTGTCCGCCTGTTGAGTCCAGACCGTATGAATCGGCGCCGCCTCGAACGTCATGAATCCGGGCACGAGCCGCAGCGTCGCGCCGTACGTCCGAGTCTGGTCAGGCCAGCCCACCCCGGAGACGCACCTTCTTCCGCGCGCCGGGCCGGCGGCGTCTTGCTTGAAGACGGCCGGGGCCGGCGGATTCGGGCCAAGCGATTCGTCGCTGAGGAGTGGACTTACTGGATCGGGGAGGGCAGAAGGACCGTCCTGAAAAGCGGTCGGAGAGTCGACCGCAGCGTCGACATCGAGGCTAGCGGCAGCCGCGGCTGCGGTGCCGGTTGCGACCACGGTTGCGGTGCCGGTTGCGGTCGCGGCCGCGGCCGCAGTGCCAGTTGAGGCCACCGCGCCGGTTGCGGTCGCGGCCGCAGTGCCGGTTGAGGCCGCCGCGCCGTTCGCGGCCGCCGCGCCGTTCGCTGCCGTTGCGGCTGCCGTGCCGGTCGCTGCCGTCGCGGCGGCAGCAGTAGAGGCGGTAGAGGCGGTAGAGGCGGTAGAGGCAACGACAGCAGACGGAGTTACGGCGGAGGTGGGGGTGCCGACAGTGTCAGCGGACGCACCCACGCCAGCAGCCGCACCCGCTGCAGCACTGGCGGCAGCCGACTTCCCACCGGACCCGGACCAGGCAACGGAAGAACGAGCAGAGCCCCCGGAGAAAGCCGAAGCCGCAGCAGAGACGACCGGCCAGACCGGAGCCGGGCGCGACGTGGAATCGGAATCGGGAAGCCCTCCCGTGGAGTGGGACTCCATCGCGTTGCAGCCGGGGACGGATACAGCCCCCATGTCGATCGACACGGCCACGGGCGCCATCCGAGCCGCTGCGCTCTCACCGCGCGGAAGTCCGCTCGGAAGTCCGTTCGGAAGTCCGCGCGAAAGTCCGCTCGCGACCAGCTCCGGTTCAGCCGACCCATCGACACCAGCTCGAGAACTGCCCGAGGCATGAGCGCTGTAGTAAGGCGAACCGGCGCGATCACGGGACTCCGGCCGCGCCGATCCAAACGAAGACCGGGCCGTACCCGCAGAAGGCACCGGTCCTTCCAAAGAGGGCGGCGGCGCGGAAACCGCCGGCCTGGGCGAGGGTGGAACCTTCCCCGTACGCTTCCGAGCGCCCCGCCTGCCCATCTATCCCCTCCGCGATCTCCTCTTCCCGGCGCCACGCCCGCCGGCGTCGGCGGAGCGGCCCGGGGTGGCCGCCCGCTTGGACGGCCTCGGCCGTGGTGCCACGACGTCGCGCTCCCGCACGATCTCGACGACCGTGGTCGGCGGGTCGATCAGGCCGGCTCCGCAGAGCCGGACGACCGGTTCGCCGCCGCCGAGGCGGGCGACCGCCTGACGGTGTTCCGCGACTTCTTCCTCGGCCGAGGCACCTTTGAGTGCCAGCAGCCGGCCGCCGACGGCGGCGAGCGGGAGGCACCATCCGGCGAGCCGGTCGAGCGGGGCCACCGCGCGGGCGGTGACGACATCGGCGGGGGCGGGGGGTCCACCGGCGAGGTCTTCCGCGCGTCCTCGGACGACCGTGATGGCCGTGTCGAGTCCGAGCGTTGTCACCGTTTCGGTCAGGAAAGCGGTACGTCGTGCCAGCGGCTCGACCAGGGTGATCGTGAGATCGGGCCGGGCCACTGCCAGCACGATACCGGGCAAACCGGCACCAGACCCCACGTCGGTCACCGAAGCGCCGATAGGGATCATCTCGGCCATAACGGCGCAGTTGATCAGGTGGCGTTCCCAGATGCGGGGCGCCTCCCGGGGGCCGATCAGACCGCGGATGACGCCGTCAGTGCCGAGGAGCTCGGCATATCGGCCGGCCAGCTCAAGACGCTCGCCGAACACCCGCTTGGCAGCGTCCCGGTGCTCGGCCGGCGGCTCGAAGAGAGAGCCGACGACAGCACCACCGGAGGACGGAGACGCCGCGGAGGAAGAGACCGAGCCGCACGACGAAGACGCCGCGGAAGAAGAGCTGGACAACGGAGACGCCGACGAAGAAACCGAGCCGGAAGACGGAGACGCCGCGGAGGAAGAGACCGAGCCGGACGACGAAGGCGAGAAAGGAGCGGAAGACGACGACGGCCCGGGCATCACATCACCCGGGCCACCATCTCCCGCGCCGAAGCGGGGATCAGTCATGTCGCGCGATCAGTCGGCCGGCCGGACGATGATGCGGCGGTTCGGCTCGACGCCCTCGGATTCGCTCTCCACGCCGGAGATCGCGTTGACCACGTCGTGGACGCACTTGCGCTCGAAGGCCGACATCGGCTCGAGGCGTACGGCGTCCCCGTGCTCCTTGACCTTCTCGACCGCGTTGCGGGCGACCGCGGTGAGTTCCTTGCGGCGGGTGGCGCGGTAGCCGCCGATGTCGAGCAGGAGGCGGCTGGGGGAGCCGGTGGCGCGGAAGATCGCCAGCCGGGTCAGCTCCTGCAGCGCCTCCAGCGTCGCGCCGCGCTGGCCGACGAGCGGCTGCAGCCGGCCGCCGACGACCTCGACCATCGGCCGTCCCCCGGACACGAGCTCGTCGATGTCGCCGTCGTAGTCGAGGATGTCGAGCAGCCCCTCCACGTAGTCGGCGGCGATCTCGCTCTGCCGGAACAGGTCGGAGTCGGAGGCCACGCTCTCCGACTTCTTGGTCTCCTCCGTACCGGCGGACTCCGCGGCGGTGGCGGTGGTCTCCTCGGCGCTGGGAGTGCTGGTGTCGGTCACGGTCTCATCTCCGTACTCTCGGGCCGGACCTGCTCGGTCCGCTGTTTCCCGCGCCGGCCGGGTCCGTCGCCGGTGCGCGGGGAGGTCTGTGTCGCCGCCCTCGCCGGGGCCGCGCGCGGCCCGGGCATGGCCCGGGCCGCTGCTGCGTCATCCCTTGGGCTTGTTCGCGGGCCGGGCGCCCTTCTTCGGGTTGACCGGCTTCGCGCCGGGCTTCGGGGCGAGCGCCTTGGTGTCCACGACCGGGGTGGTCGGCTCCGGCTCGGCCTGCTTGCGGCCGAAGAGGCCACGGGTGGCTGGCTGCACCGGGTTCTTCGCGGAGCCCTTGCCGGCGGTCGCGCCGCTCGCGGGGCGGGCCGAGGTGGAGCCCGACTTGCCGGCCATCTGCGGCGGCGGGAACTTGCGGAGCACCCACTGCTGCTGCGCGAGGCTGAAGAGGTTGTTCGTGACCCAGTAGATGACCACACCGATGGGGAACAGCGAGCCGGAGACGAGCAGCGACAGCGGGATGCCGTACAGCATCAGGCGCTGGATCATCTTCTGCTGCGGGTCCTCGGCCCAGCCGGTCTTGAGGATCATCTGCCGGCTGGTGAGGTACGTGGTCGCCATCATGATGAGGACCAGCACAGCCGCGATGATCTTCACCGTGGTGCCGCTGCCGGCGTCCAGGGCGGCGAGCTCGGCGGGGGTGGAGCCGAACTTGGCCGGCAGGGGAGCCGTGAACAGCGCGGAGTGGGTCGCCGAGTGGAACTGCTCGGCGGTCCAGCCGTACAGCGTGGGCCGGGGGTTGTCCGGGCTCAGCCGGCGCAGCACGTGGAACAGGCCCAGGAAGACGGGGATCTGCAGGAACATCGGGAGGCAGCCCATGAGCGGGTTCGCCTTCTCGACGCGGTACAGCTCCATCATTTCCTTCTGGAGCGTCTCCCGGTCACCCTTGTGCTTCTCCTGCAGCTCCTTGACCTTGGGCTGCAGCGCCTGCATCGCCCGCTGGGACTTGATCTGCTTGACGAAGACCGGGAAGAGGATGACGCGGAGCGTCACCACCAGGAAGACGATCGAGAGGATCCAGGACCAGTTGGTGCCGAGCACCGGTCCGTCAGGGATGCCGATGGTGTCCCACAGGGCATGCCAGCGCAGGAGGATCCACGAAATGCCGTAGTAGATCCAGTCGAGACTCAATTCATGCTCCAGTCACATCGGCAGGACGGTGACGGATCGGGTCGGGAACCGGATCGAACCCGCCAGGGTGGAAGGGGTGGCAGCGCAGCAGCCGCCAGATCGCCAGTCCGGTCCCGCGGAGCGCTCCATGTTTCGCGACTGCCTCGAGGGCGTACGCGCTGCACGAAGGGTAGAACCGGCAGCGAGCCGGCAGAGCCGGGCTCACGTAACGACGGTACGCGACGATCGCCGCGCTCAGCAGCCGGGCAAGCGGTGTCATCGGCGCCGCCGGGGTGACTGCGCCGCAGCCAGAGCCGCGTCCAGGTCGGCGCCGAGCCGCTCGAACGAAGCCGACGCCGAGGCGGGCAGGGCGCGCACGACGAGCGACGTCCCCGCGGGGAGCTCACTCAGCCGTGGACGCACCAGATGGCGCAGGCGACGGCGCACCTTGTTGCGGACCACCGCGTTGCCGACCGCCTTGGACACGACAAAGCCGGCGCGCGCCTCGGAGGCTTGCGCCGGCTCATCGACAACAAGGTGGACGACCACGGTGCCGCGGCCCGCCCTGCGGCCGCCACGAACCGCTGCGGCGAAGTCGGTGCTACGCCGCAGTCGTTGCTCCGCGGCCAGCACGACTACCCGGCATCCGGCCCGACCAGCGGTCGGCTCAGGCCGACAGCTCTTTGCGGCCCTTGCCACGGCGGGAGGCCAGGATGGCGCGGCCGGCCCGGGTGCGCATGCGCAGCCGGAAACCGTGGGTCTTGGCGCGCCGGCGGTTGTTCGGCTGGTAGGTGCGCTTGCTCACGTCAGAACTCCGTCTTCGTACTACGTCCAGGGGGCATCAGGCTGCAAGACGCCACTTTAGCAGAGCGCGGCGGAGCAACCGCTCGACCCTACGCAAGGCTCCATCGGTGGTCAACCACCGGGTGCCCGGCACGCCGAGCATTCCGGCCCAGGCCAGACCCCTGTCGAGCCGCGCCCCAGCCGGTCCGGCAGCGCGGAACCTGCACCGGAGCGGAGCCCCGAGACACGCCCGGGACAACGCGGCCGACCGACAACGCCGCCGACCGTCGACAACGCTCCCGACCACCGAGCACGCCCCGGACGAACGGACCTGGACAACCCCGGCAAGCCCCGATCTCCGCACCGTCCGTCACCCAGGCCGGTCTATACGCGTACGGAGTGAATCTTTTCGTGCCACGTGTGCCCCGGGTCGGGTACCGCCGGTTGATGCGGACGCGCCTGCGCTGTTAGCGTGCCCGTTTGCTGGTCTTCAGCGCTGTTCGCAAACCGCCCTCGCCGGGACCACCTCACGGATCCACCTCACGGCACCGCCTCACGGAGCCTGCCCCCTGGGAGAACCGCCGGGGAACGGACTCCCCCGGGAACGGAACCGCTGGGGAGGGAACCGCAGAGGAACCGACGGAGCGGTGAATCGTTCGGCACGGTGAGCCTGTTTTCCCGCGCCAGCACAGGCTCCGGGAAGTCTGCCGACCGTCCGGCCGGGGTGCGACCGCCGACGCGTGCACAGGTTGTGGATAACCTGTGGACAGCCGGTGGCGCCGTGCATGTTCAGCACGTTGGATGTGCTGGGTTGGGGGGAGCCGGTCCGTCGCCCGTACGGGTGACGGCAGGCAAGGCGGAAGCCGAACAAGGCCACCGGGGGTCCGGTGGCGATGGGGGTGGCGCGGCGGTGGCCGATACGGTCGACCTTGGCGGGGTCTGGGCTGCGGCGACGGACGAGCTGGCGGACGAGATCGCGTCCGCCCAGCAGCGTGCGTACCTGCGGCTGACCCGCCTGCGCGCCATCGTGGAGGACACCGCGCTGCTCTCCGTCCCGGACACGTACACCCGGGACGTGATCGAGTCGCGGTTGCGTCTGGCGATCACCGAGGCCCTGTCGCGCCGGCTCGGCCGCCCTATCCAGGTCGCCGTGACGGTCCGCCCGCCCGAGGACGGCACCGGCCGCCCGGGCACCGTGTACGGCACCCCGCCGCCCGAGCCGGCGACGCAGCCTCCCGCCCACTATTCGGATCCGCAGCCCCCGCCGTACCCGGATCGTTATCCACAGCCTCCCGCCTACAGCGAGAGTTACGGCGAGAGCTACGACCAGGGTGACGCGCCGACCGGGTCGGCGCAGGCGCCCTTCACGCGCGGCGTGCCGGCGGCGCGCGACGGCCAGGACGCGCTGTTCGCCGCGCCGCTGCCGATGGGCCAGCCGGAGCCCGCGAAATCCACCATCGCGGAGGAAAAGAAGCCGGCGCCCGAGCCGCCCCGGCAGCTGCCGCACTACACGGAGACGCCGAACGACTCCACCGGGCACCGGATGGCGACCGAGCCGGCGCAGCTCCGGGACAACCAGCGCCATCACGACGAGCGCGCGCAGCAGGACCGCCGCGACGACACGATGCAGATGCGGCACGGCGGCGACAACGGTCCCGGCCGCGCCCCGATCGACCTGCGCGGCCCGGCCGCCGGGCGCCCGGGCGGCAACGACGGCAACCGGCTGAACCCGAAGTACATGTTCGAGACCTTCGTCATCGGCTCGTCCAACCGCTTCGCGCACGCCGCGTCGGTGGCGGTGGCGGAGTCCCCGGCGAAGGCCTACAACCCGCTGTTCATCTACGGCAGCTCCGGGCTCGGCAAAACGCACCTGCTGCACGCGATCGGCCACTACGCCACCACGCTCGGCCACGCCCGCAGCGTCCGCTACGTGTCGACCGAGGAATTCACCAACGACTTCATCAACAGCCTGCGCGACGACAAGACCCAGGCTTTCCAGCGCCGCTACCGCGACGTCGACATCCTGCTGATCGACGACATCCAGTTCCTGGAGAACCGCGAGCGTACGCAGGAGGAGTTTTTCCACACGTTCAATACCCTGCACAACGCCAACAAGCAGATCGTCATCAGCTCGGACCGGTCACCGAGGCAGCTGGCGACGCTCGAGGACCGCATGCGTACCCGTTTCGAATGGGGCCTGCTCGCGGACATCCAGCCGCCGGACCTCGAGACCCGCATCGCGATCCTGCAGAAGAAGGCCGCGCAGGAGCGCATGTACGCCCCCGACGACGTCCTCGAGTTCATCGCCTCCCGCGTCTCCAACTCGATCCGCGAACTCGAGGGCGCCCTCATCCGGGTGACCGCTTTCGCCAGCCTCACCCGCAGCGCGGTCCAACTCTCCCTCGCCGAGGAAGTCCTCCGCGACTTCATGCCCGACGGCGCCGGCCCGGAGATCACCGCCGACCAGATCATGGTCTCGACCGCGGACTACTTCGGCGTGAGCCTCGAGGACCTCCGCGGCCACTCCCGCTCCCGCGTCCTCGTGAACGCCCGCCAGGTCGCCATGTACCTCTGCCGAGAGCTCACAGACCTCTCCCTGCCCCGCATCGGCCAGGCCTTCGGCGGCCGCGACCACACCACAGTCATGCACGCGGACCGCAAAATCCGCCAGCACATGGCCGAGCGCCGCAGCCTCTACAACCAGATCGCCGAGCTGACGAACCGCATCAAGCAGAACACCTAGATCAAAACCGTCTCGAAGGTACGGCCGCACCCGCCCACAACCGCACCACCGTGGCCGGAGCCCCCACGCGGACCAGGCCGTAACCACCCCAGGCCGTCGCCCGCCGCCGGGCTCACCCCGCCGCCCTGACCCGCCGGACTTTTTCTGCTGGCCAGACCCGCCGGGCTCCCGTGTCGGCCCACCCCGCCGGGCCCCCGTATCGGCCCGCCCCGCTGGGCTCACCCTGCCGGCCCGACCCGCTGGGCTGTCTCGCGCGGAGCGCGGTCACCGTGCCGGCAGACCCACCAGTTCACCGTGTCGGCCCACCCGCCGAGCTCACGCTGTCGGCCCGCCCGCCGGGCTCACCCTGCTGGCTCGACCCGCTGGACTCAGGGGCCGGACTCACGGGCCGGACTCGCTCACGGGCACGACCCGCCTGCCTGACTGCGCCGCGCTGACCCGCCCGACTGACCCGCCGCTCTGACTCGCACGGCCGGCCCGTCATGGCTGGCCCCATGCGTGGCCAGCCGGTCAGCCCTCCGGGTCCCGGCCACTTCGACCCCTCGCACGGAGCCCGTCGACTCGTTCCCCATCCCGACGGGCAACAGGCGAAGCTCCGTCCACAGCAGGCAACGCTGCTCAGCCGCAGCCCCCCACCGGCCAGCCGGCCAGCCGCCGCCCCCACCGCCCAGCCGGCCAGCCGCCGTCCCCACCGCCCAGCCGGCGTGCCGCCGCCCCCGCCCGGGCCCTTGGCAGTGCCGACACTAAACCTCAGGCGGCCACGAGGCTGTGACCAGCACTTTCACCGAGTTGTCCACAGCTTCTGCACCGGTCTACCCACAGGCCCCGCCCCAACCTCTCCGACAACCGCCCGCCGAGGCCGTAGATCCACACCCACCTCCGCGGCGAAATGTCAACGTCGCGACGGAACCGTTTCGTGCCAACGTTTTCCACACTAATCCACAGCTCTTCACAGGACTTGTCCCCAACGGTGGACAACTTCGCGCCCCGTTCCGCACAGATGTGGAGAACTCCTGGGGAAATCGATGTGGACAGACACTGAGCGTCACAACGTTGCCCACACCCTGTGGACGGGTGTGGATTTCCTGTTGAAGGTTCTGGGGACGACGAGCCGGTAGCGTCCCAGCGTTATCCCCAGACCCGGGGACAAACCCGGTGGATAAGCGGTGGACAGCCGGTGGACAACGGTGGACAACCGCCGTCTCGTCCGCGGCTGTGGACGCAGACCCCGGTTTATACCCCGGTTGCCCACATGTGAATCACCGGTGGATAACCCGCTGACCTGCGACAACGTGAGTTCTCCACAGTGTGCACAGGCCCGATGATTACGACTGATATCTCTCTGCTGAAAATCCAAAACCCAATCATCAGCGTTGGGGAAGGTGTGGACGAGCCGCTCGCGGCCCGATCCACCCCGGGCAGGTCCAACCAGCATCGGGGGCCGGGCGGACGTCACGCCCACCCGCGCCATAGAGTTCAGTGGGCTCCATCAGCACATCCAAAGCTGGTCCGTCTCGAAAGCTGGTCCGTCTCGAAAGCTGGTCCGTCTCGAAAGCTGGTCCGCCCGAGTAGGTCAGTCTCGAGCTGAACCCTCTTGAGGTGGTCCGTCTCGAGCCGGTCCAGGTGAGTGGCCGGCGCAGGTGAAAGGCTGGTCCAGGTCAGTGGCCGGTCCAGGTCATCGGCGACGACCGGTGCACGAGCGGGCCGGGCAGGTGAGCTGGTCGGGCACACAACCCGATCGGGCACACCACCCGGGCCGGCGACAACCCGGTCCGGCACACGACCCGGTCCGGTGCACAAGCCGGCCCAGCAGACAAACTGGTCCGGTGCGCAAGCTGGTCCGATACATGACCCGGTCTGGTGCACAACCGGTCCGGCGTACAAGCTGCTCTGGTGCACAAGCCGGTCCAGCTCCGAAGCTGGTTCCGATCTCAAGCTGGTTCGTCGAGGAAAGTGACGCGGAGGGCATGGCATGAAGTTCCGGGTGGAGCGAGACGCACTCGCCGACGCGGTGGCGTGGACGGCCAAGAGCCTCCCCAGCCGTCCTTCGGTGCCGGTCCTGGCCGGGGTCATGCTGCGGGTGACAGACGGCAGGCTGCACGTCTCCGGCTTCGACTACGAGGTCTCCAGCCAGGTGAGCGTGGAGGTGCAGGCTGACGCCGACGGCGCCGCCCTCGTCTCCGGCCGGCTGCTCGCCGAGATCACCAAGGCGCTCCCGGCCAAGCCGGTCGACATCGCCGCGGTGGGGTCGCACCTGGAGCTGGTCTGCGGCAGTGCCCGCTTCACCCTGCCGGTGATGCCGGTGGAGGACTACCCGACTCTTCCCGACATGCCGTCCAGCGCCGGCACGGTCGACGCCCAGGCGTTCGCCGTCGCCGTCGCGCAGGTGGCGGTCGCGGCCGGGCGGGACGAGACGCTGCCGATGATGACCGGCGTACGGATCGAGCTGAACGGCTCGACGATGGCGATGCTGGCCACGGACCGGTACCGCCTGGCGATGCGTGAGCTGGAGTGGAACCCGGACGACCCCGACATCAGCCTGAACGCCCTGGTGCCGGCGAAGACGCTGAACGACACGGCGAAGGCGCTGGGCCCGATCGGTGGCGCCGTCACGCTCGCCCTCGCGCAGGGCAACGCCGGCGAGGGCATGATCGGTTTCGCGGGTGGCACCCGGCGCACCACGAGCCGGCTGCTGGACGGCGCCAACTACCCGCCGGTGCGGTCGCTGTTCCCGGCGAGCCACAACGCCGAGGCCCGGGTGACCGTCTCCGCCCTGGTCGAGGTGGTCCGCCGCGTCGCCCTGGTCGCCGAGCGCACCACCCCGGTCCTGCTGAGCTTCAGCGAGGACGGTCTCGTGGTCGAGGCGGGCGGCACCGAGGAGGCGCGGGCCAGCGAGGCCATGGAGGCGACCTTCACCGGTGAGCCGCTCACGATCGGCTTCAACCCGCAGTATCTGATCGACGGTCTGCAGAACCTGGGCGCCCCGACGGCCGTGCTGTCGTTCGTCGACGCCTTCAAGCCCGCTGTGATCTCCCCCGCAGCCGAAGACGGCGAAATCGTGCCCGGATACCGCTATCTGATCATGCCTATCCGGGTAACCCGCTGATACTGGGCTGGAAGAGTCACAAACCTAGGGGGAACATCATGCAGCTCGGCCTCATCGGACTGGGCCGGATGGGCGGCAACATGCGGGACCGCCTGCGCGCCGCCGGCCAGGAGGTGGTGGGTTACGACCACCACAAGGAGACCACCGACGTCGCGAGCCTCGCCGAGCTGGTCGAGAAGCTGGCCGCGCCGCGGGTGGTCTGGACGATGGTTCCCGCCGGCCAGATCACCGAGAAGACGATCGACGAGCTCGCCGAGCTGCTCTCCGAGGGCGACATCATCATCGACGGCGGCAACTCGAAGTTCACCGACGACGGCCCGCGCGCCGAGCGGCTCAAGGCCAAGGGCATCCACTACCTGGACTGCGGCGTCTCGGGCGGCATCTGGGGCAACACCAACGGGTACGCGCTGATGGTGGGTGGCGACGCCGAGATCGTGGCGCACTGCCAGCCGATCTTCGACGCGCTCAAGCCGGCCGGCCCGTACGGTTTCGCGCACGCCGGCCCGCACGGCGCCGGCCACTACGCCAAGATGGTCCACAACGGCATCGAGTACGGCCTCATGCACGCGTACGCCGAGGGCTACGAGATCCTGAAGGCCTCGGAGCTCGTCGAGAACGTCCCCGAGGTCATCAAGAGCTGGCGCGAGGGCTCCGTCGTGAAGTCGTGGCTGCTCGACCTCCTCGACCTCGCCCTGGACGAGGACCCCGAGCTCGCCAACCTCAAGGGGTACGCCGAGGACACCGGCGAGGGCCGCTGGACCGTCGACGAGGCCGTACGCCTCGCCGTGCCCGCCAATGTGATCGCCGCGTCGCTGTTCGCCCGGTTCGCCTCCCGCCAGGAGGACTCGCCGGCGATGAAGGCCGTCGCCGCGCTGCGCAACCAGTTCGGCGGCCACGCCGTCAAGCGCTGATCCATGTACGTGCGCCGGGTCGAGCTGACCGATTTCCGTTCGTACGAGCGGGTGGCGGTCGACCTCGACCCGGGCGTCAGCGTCCTGGTCGGCCAGAACGGCATGGGCAAGACCAACCTCATCGAGGCGCTGGGCTATGTGGCCACGCTGGACAGTCACCGGGTCGCCACGGACGCCCCGCTGGTCCGTGCGGGCGCGACCTCGGCGGTGATCAGGTGCGCAATCGTCCACGATGGACGTGAGCTGCTGGTCGAGCTGGAGATCGTCCCGGGCAAGGCGAACCGGGCACGGCTCAACCGTTCACCCGTACGCCGGTCCCGTGAGGTTCTGGGCGCTCTGCGCATGGTGCTCTTCGCGCCGGAGGACCTGGAGCTGGTCCGTGGTGATCCGTCCGAGCGCCGCCGCTATCTGGACGACCTGCTCGTGGCGCGGCAGCCGCGGTACGCCGGTGTGCGTTCCGACTACGACCGCGTGGTGAAGCAGCGCAACGCACTACTGCGCACGGCGTACCTGACGCGCAAAGTCGGCGGTACGCGAGGGCAGGATCTGTCGACTCTCGCGGTGTGGGATCAGCACCTGGCGCACCACGGCGCCGAACTGCTCGCCGGACGGATCGAGCTGGTGGGCGCGCTCGGGCCGCACCTGACGAAGGCGTACGACGCAGTGGCTGCCGGGCGGACGGCCGCGTCCATCGCGTACGCATCTCGTCTCGGCGACGGCCTCACGCCGGACCGCCCGGCGCTGGAGGAAGCCCTGCTCGCGTCGCTCGCCGAACGCCGTCAGGCGGAGATCGAGCGCGGCGTCACGCTGGTCGGACCGCACCGCGACGACCTCACGCTGTCGCTGGGGGACCTTCCCGCCAAGGGGTACGCGAGCCACGGCGAGTCCTGGTCGTTCGCGCTGGCGCTGAGGCTGGCGGCGTACGACCTGCTCCGCACCGACGGCATCGAGCCGGTGCTGATCCTCGACGACGTGTTCGCCGAGCTCGACGCGGGCCGGCGGCAACGGCTCGCGATGCTGGTCGCCGACGCCGCCCAGCTGCTGGTCACCTGCGCCGTGCCGGAGGATGTGCCGGCGGCCCTCCAGGGTGCCCGCTACGACGTCGGACCAGGAACGGTGACCCGTGTCTGAGGATCGCCCCGAGAAGAGCTCAGCGGCCGCCTCAGGTCCCTCGACGACGCCCGGGTCCGCCGAAGGCGCCGCGAGCGAGGGCATGGCTGGGCCTCAGCTCGCCCGGGCCGTCCTCGACGCCGCGCTCGCCAAGCGCCGGGCCGCCCAGCAGGCGCCGCGCCGGCGCACCCAGGCAGGCGAGGGTGACGGGCGACGGCTGCGCGGCTATTCCGGCCCGGGCCCCGATCCCCGGGATCCGCAGCTGTTCGGCGCGGTCCTCGAACGGATCCTGAAGCAGCGCGGCTGGCAGAAGCCGGCCGCCGAGGCGACCGTCTTCGGCGCCTGGGAGAAGGTCGTCGGCCCGGACATCGCCAAGCACAGCCGGCCGATGAAGCTCGACGACGGCGTGCTGACAGTGGAGGCGGAGTCGACGGCGTGGGCGACCCAGCTGCGTCTGCTGGCTGCCACCCTGCTGCGCAGCATCGCCGCCGAGGTCGGCCACAACGTCGTGAAACGGCTCAACATCCACGGCCCGGCAGCACCGTCCTGGAACAAAGGGCCGCGCCGGGTGCAGGGCCGCGGCCCTCGAGACACGTACGGCTGACAGCCGCTTCTCAGTAGTCCGCAAATACGGCGTACCCGCGGTCGGCGCAGCGGCGGTAGAAGCCGGCCAGGATCGCCAGTTCGGTACGCGCGAAGCTCCAGTGCGGGGCGTTGCCGGCGTCGTCGCGGAGCGCCGCCAGCCGCTGGTCCAGCCAGCGCAGCTGCTGCTCGGCGAGGCGCCCCGCCGCGACCGCCTCGCGCATCACCTTCGCCACGCTGTCGAACGTGACGAGGTCCCCGTACGGCTGGTGGCCCTCGACGAAGCGCTCCAGCCCGCCGGCGATCCACGCGCAGCCGTCCGGGTCGATGACCGGATCCTCGTCCTCGGCCGCCGCGTCCGTCGCGTAGAGGACGCCCTCCAGCCCCAGCAGCAGGTCCACCAGTTCCGTGTACGCGGTGGCGCGCACCGTACCCGTCTTGGCGATGTGCAGCGCGAGCGCGCCGGTGGGCGCGGCGATGTCCGGAGCGTCCGCGACGGCGCCGAAGTCGACGAACTCGGCCGGGGCGACCGGGTCGTAGAACCGGTTCGTCCGGGGCCAGTGCACGGCGACGTTGTCCAGCCCCTTGTCGTGCGCCATGGCGGACCACCTCTCCTCGACCTGCCGGCTGCGGACCGTCCGGCGGGAACCGTGCCCGCGGCGTGCGGACCGCCCGGCCGCGCACGGGTCCGCGCGGGCGAGGTTACGACACCTCCGCCCGGCGTTGTGAGGCAGTGTCGCAGCGCGTGTCGCCGACCCGGCGCAGGCGCGCCCCGTCGTCCACCACCGGACGCGTTCACCGTTGCGGGCGGAGCTTCTTCCGTGTAGGGGGACCCGTGGGAACGGCCCTCCGGGGCGCTACGGCAATCTGAGGTGCCCGTACGAGGGTGCCGGACCTCCGATAACTCGCCCGGACGGAGTAGAATCGACGGAGACCGGGAAGTCGCGAACCGTCACGGGCTGTTCAACCTTGCAGGGCTGTTCAACCCTTGCAGAGCTGTTCACCCCGCAAGGGGCCATCCGTCACGCTACGCGATTTTTCCAGCCGATCACGATCCGCGGGACGCCCGCGGCGACCGGCGCGCTCGGCTCCACCGGTGGTCCGCCTCCTCCTCGCGGCTCGCTCGCCTGTGGTTCGCCGTGCCCGCCGGCTGCCCGCCGGTCGCCCGCCAACCCCGTGGCCGGGCCTCCGCGTGGGGGACCGGGCGCGAGAAAGTGGCCGAGGGTGGCAGAGAAGAAGCAGGAATACGGTGCCGAGTCCATCACCGTGCTCGAAGGCCTCGAGGCGGTCCGCAAGCGTCCCGGTATGTACATCGGTTCCACCGGTGAGCGCGGTCTGCACCACCTGGTCTGGGAGGTCGTGGACAACGCCGTCGACGAGGCGCTCGCCGGGTATTGCGACACCATCGACGTGGTCCTGCTGGCCGACGGCGGCGTCTCGGTCACCGACAACGGCCGTGGCTTCCCGGTCGACCTGCACCCCAAGCTGAAGAAGCCGGGTGTCGAGGTCGCGCTGACGGTGCTGCACGCGGGCGGCAAGTTCGACGGCAAGGCGTATGCGGTCTCCGGCGGTCTGCACGGCGTCGGCGTCTCGGTCGTGAACGCGCTGTCGACCCGGATGGCCCTGGAGATCCACAAGTCGGGGAACGTGTACCGGCAGAAGTACAACGCCAGCAAGCCCGGGCCGTTGGAGAAGGGCGAGCCGACCGACAGCACCGGCTCGACGGTGCAGTTCTGGCCGGACCCGACGATCTTCGAGACGGTCGAGTTCGACTTCCAGACGATCTACCGCCGGCTGCAGGAGATGGCGTTCCTGAACAAGAGGCTGACCATCAACCTGCTCGACGAGCGGCCGGACCATGTCGACGAGGAGGGCAAGGCCCGCCAGGTCACCTTCATGTACGAGAACGGCATCGCCGACTTCGTGCGCCACCTCAATGCCACGAAGAGCCCGATCCACAAGACGGTGGTCGAGTTCAGCGCCGAGGACAACGAGGCGCGGATGGCCGTCGAGATCGCGATGCAGTGGAACGAGTCGTACGGCGAGTCGGTCTACACGTTCGCCAACCGCATCAACACGCACGAGGGCGGCACCCACGAGGAGGGCTTCCGCGCCGCGCTGACCGGCATCGTCAACCGGTACGGCATCGAGAAGAAGCTGCTCAAGGCCGACCAGAAGCTCTCCGGCGAGGACATCCGTGAGGGTCTCGCGGCGATCATCTCGGTGACGCTGGCCAACCCGCAGTTCGAGGGTCAGACGAAGACCAAACTCGGCAACACCGACATGAAGAGCTTCGTCCAGAAGGTCGCCAACGATCAGCTGGCCGACTGGTTCGACCGCAACCCGGCCGAGGCGAAGGCGATCATCACCAAGGCCGACCAGGCCGCCCGCGCCCGCATCGCCGCGCAGCAGGCCCGCAAGCTGGCCCGCCGCAAGTCGCTGCTGGAGTCCGGCTCGATGCCGGGCAAGCTCGCCGACTGCCAGTCGACCGACCCGCGGGTCTCCGAGCTGTTCATCGTCGAGGGCGACTCGGCAGGGGGCTCGGCCAAGCAGGGCCGCGACAGCCAGATCCAGGCGATCCTGCCGATCCGAGGCAAGATCCTGAACGTGGAGAAGGCCCGGATCGACCGGGTGCTGAAGAACAACGAGGTCCAGTCGCTGATCACGGCGCTCGGCACCGGCATCCACGACGACTTCGACATCGCCAAGCTGCGCTACCACAAGATCGTGCTGATGGCGGACGCCGACGTCGACGGCCAGCACATTCAGACGCTGCTGCTGACCCTGCTGTTCCGCTTCATGCGGCCGCTGGTCGAGGTGGGCCACGTCTATCTGGCCGCCCCGCCGCTGTACAAGATCAAGTGGAACAAGCGCGGTGACGACGCGCAGTACGCGTACTCGGACCGGGAGCGTGACGGTCTGATCGCCCTGCGGCAGCAGAAGAAGCCCAACGCCAAGCCGGACGACATCCAGCGGTTCAAGGGTCTCGGCGAGATGAACTTCCGCGAGCTGTGGGACACGACGATGGACCCGGCCACCCGGACGCTGCGTCAGGTCACCCTCGACGACGCCGCCGTGGCGGACGAGCTCTTCAGCGTCCTCATGGGCGAGGACGTCGAGGCGCGCCGTTCGTTCATCCAGCGCAATGCCAAGGACGTGCGCTTCCTGGACATCTGATCCGTCGTGAGCGGCGTCACGCGACGCCGCTCACCTCGGGTTATGCACAGCGTTCCACTGCTTTCCACAGCGTTATCCACAGCTAGTTGCGCAGCTCATACCCGTTTGTCGGGTTTGACCGTAAGTAAGGGTTAACTGTGACGGATACTCCCGAGATCCCCGCCGAGGAGCCGCAGGACGCCACCGGCGGCGGCGTGGGCCAGCGCGTCGAGCCGGTCGGCCTCGAGGTCGAGATGCAGCGGTCGTACCTCGACTACGCCATGAGCGTCATCGTCGGGCGCGCGCTGCCGGACGTCCGCGACGGGCTCAAGCCGGTGCACCGCAAGATCCTGTACGCGATGTACGACTCGGGCTTCCGCCCGGACCGCGGGTACGTCAAGTGCGCCCGCGTCGTCGGCGACGTGATGGGTAACTACCACCCGCACGGCGACTCGTCGATCTACGACGCGCTGGTCCGCATGGGCCAGCCGTGGTCGCTGCGGTACCCGCTGATCGACGGCAACGGCAACTTCGGCTCGCCGGGCAACGACCCGCCGGCCGCCATGCGCTACACCGAGTCGAAGCTCTCGCCGCTCGCCATGGAGATGCTGCGGGACATCGACGAGGACACCGTCGACATGCAGGACAACTACGACGGCCGGACCAAGGAACCCACGATCCTGCCGGCGCGGTTCCCCAACCTGCTCGTCAACGGCTCCGAGGGCATCGCGGTCGGCATGGCCACCAAGATCCCGCCGCACAACCTGCGTGAGATCGCCGGGGCCGTGCAGTGGTACCTCGACAACCCCGACGCCGACGAGGCCACCACCCTCGAGGCGGTCCTGGAGATCGTCAAGGGACCCGACTTCCCCACCCGGGGGCTGATCGTCGGCCAGCAGGCGATCCAGGACGCCTACCGCACCGGCCGTGGCTCGATCCGGATGCGCGCCGTCGTGGAGGTCGAGGAGGACCAGCGCGGCCGGCCCTGCCTCGTGGTCACCGAGCTGCCGTACCAGGTCAACCCCGACAACCTGGCCGAGCGGGTGGCTGAGCTGGTCAAGGAGGGCAAGCTCACCGGCATCGCCGACATCAGGGACGAGAGCTCCGGGCGTACGGGTATGCGCCTGATCCTGGTCCTGAAGCGCGACGCAGTCGCGAAGGTGGTTCTGAACAACCTCTACAAGCACACCCAGCTGCAGGAGACCTTCGGCGCGAACATGCTCGCGCTGGTCGACGGTGTGCCCCGCACGCTGAACCTGGCGCAGTTCATCCGCTACTACGTCGACCACCAGATCGAGGTCATCCGCCGGCGGACGGCCTTCCGTCTGCGCAAGGCCGAGGAACGCGCGCACATCCTGCGCGGTCTGGTGAAGGCCCTCGACGCGCTCGACGAGGTCATCGCCCTGATCCGGCGCTCGCCCACGGTCGAGGACGCCCGCCAGGGCCTCATCCAGCTGCTCGACATCGACCAGGTGCAGTCCCAGGCGATCCTGGACATGCAGCTGCGGCGCCTCGCGGCCCTCGAGCGGCAGAAGATCATCGACGAGCTCGCCAGCATCGAGGTCGAGATCGCCGACCTCAAGGACATCCTCGCCAAGCCGGAGCGGCAGCGGGCGATCGTCTCGGAGGAGCTCGCCGAGATCGTGAGTCGTTTCGGCGACGACCGGAAGACCCAGATCATCCCGTTCGACGGCGAGGTCTCGATGGAGGACCTCATCGCGCGCGAGGACGTTGTGGTGACCATCACACGAACTGGTTACGCGAAGCGCACGAAGGTCGACCTGTACCGCTCGCAGAAGCGCGGCGGCAAGGGCGTGAGCGGCGCATCTCTGCGTCAGGACGACATCGTCAGCCACTTCTTCGTCATCTCGACGCACTCCTGGATCCTGTTCTTCACGAACAAGGGCCGGGTCTACCGCGCGAAGGCGTACGAGCTGCCGGAGGCCAACCGCGTCGCGAAGGGCCAGCACGTCGCCAACCTGCTCGCCTTCCAGCCGGACGAGCACATCGCGCAGGTCATCCAGATCCCGAACTACGAGGTCGCGCCGTACCTTGTGCTCGCCACCAAGAATGGCCTCGTGAAGAAGACCCGCCTCACCGAATTTGACTCCAACCGCAGCGGTGGCATCATCGCCATCAACCTGCGGGAGGATGACGAGTTGGTGGGCGCCGCGCTGGCCGCTCCGGAGAACGACCTGCTCCTGGTGTCGAAGAACGCCCAGGCCATCCGGTTCAACGCGACCGACGAGGCGCTGCGGCCGATGGGGCGGGCCACCTCCGGCGTGATCGGCATGCGCTTCGGCGACAGCGACGAGTTGCTCGCGATGGAGGTCGTGCGTGAGGGCCTCGACGTTTTGGTCGCCACCAACGGCGGGTATGCGAAGCGGACGCCGATCGAGGAGTATCCCGTGCAGGGGCGGGGTGGCAAGGGCGTACTGACCGCGAAAATCACGGAGCGTCGTGGTGGCCTCGTCGGAGCGCTCGTGATCGACCCGGAGGATGAACTGTTTGCCATCACCAGCAATGGTGGTGTCATCCGGACTCCCGTGAAGCCTGTACGGCGCACGCGGGATCGGAACACAATGGGGGTCAAGCTGATGGACCTCCCAGAGGGTGTAACCATCGTGGCGCTTGCTCGTAATGCCGACGAGCCTGACGAACAGGACTAGTTGATGCCGGAGACACAGGCGAAGTCGGGAGGTCCGGGGGCCTCGGCGACTCCCGTCGGTGCGGAGCCCAAGAAGGACGGCGCCGCACCGGCCGGGCGTGAGGCCGCAGGCCGCGCGGCGGTCCCCGCCGAAGCCCCGTCCCCGCCGAAGTTCACCCGCGCGCCGGGCATGGCCCCGCCGCCGGGCGAACCGCCCGCCGACAGCGACGGCCAGGCCGACGGCAAGCGCCCGGCCGGCGCGGGGGCGAAGGGCGCGGTGAAGGGCTCGGCCACTGTGCCGATCGTCACCAAGGGCAAGAGCGGCGGCGCCGCACCTGCGGCGCCGGCCGCGCGTGCGGGGGTCGCGCCACCACCGGCGAACCCCGCCACGGCCCCGCAGCGGCCCGGTGAGGCCCCCAAGCGCCCGTCCGGTGGCACCGCCGCCGGCTCGGCCGCCGTGGGCGCCGCCCGGGTGTCGGAGACCGTCCGCTCGGCCCGCAACACCGTGTCGTCGGCCGCCGCCCGCGGTCCCCGGCGCGCCCGGCTGAACCTCAAGCGGATCGACCCCTGGTCCGTGATGAAGTTCGCGTTCGCCGTCTCCATCGTCCTGTTCATCGTCGTGGTCGTCGCCACGTCGGTGCTCTACCTCGCCCTCGACGCCATGGGCGTGTGGGGCGAGGTCAACAAGAGCCTCGAAAGCCTCGTCAACTCCGCGGGCGGCACCGACGGCTCCTCGGGCGGCGGCTTCCGCATCACGGCCTGGGGCGTCATCGGCACCTCCATGCTGATCGGCGCGGTGAACGTGGTCCTGTTCACGGCGCTGGCCACCCTCGGCGCCTTCATCTACAACGTCTGCGCCGACCTGGTCGGAGGCGTCGAGCTGACGCTCGCCGAGCGGGACTGACCGGCCCGGCGTCGAGTCCCGCCCCGGGCACTCGGCGCCGCTGAGAGCGTAGGTATCGGCCGTCACGTTCGCGTGGCGGCCGATTTCGTTTCTCCCGGGAAGCGGGGCGCGCCGGATGCCTCGATTCCCGTCGCGCAGGCCCTTCGACGCTTGCTGGCTGCCGGGCCGCTTGGCTGCTTGGCCGCGGGGCCGCTTGGCTGCCGGGTCGTTTGGCCGCGGGGCCGCTTGGCTGCCGGGCCGCTTGGCCGCGGGGCCGCTTGGCCGCCTCGCCGCCGGTCCCGATGCTCGCTGAGCGCCACGGGCGGGGGTGGCTCCGGACCGCCGGCACCAACGTCCCGGCCGTCGTCGGAAGCGGGCGACTTGACCGGCCGCCGCCTTAATCCGCTGGCGTCGCCGGGCCGGGGCTGATTTCGTGGTGGGACCGGTGACGGCCCGGCGGCCCCCGATTTGGGCGACCGGAACCGGGTACGGTAACCTTCGTGTCGCTGTCACGGGGCTATAGCTCAGTCGGTTAGAGCGCAGAGCTGATAACTCTGAGGTCGCTGGTTCGATTCCAGCTAGCCCCACCACGCACGTCCTCCGCCGAAGACCTAAAGGGGACCAGGCCCATGCTGAAGAAGCTCCTCCTCGTCGCCGGCATCGTCGGCGCGGCCGCCCTGGTGGTCAAGAAGGTCAAGGCCTCCAGCGACGAGCGCGCCCTGTGGCACGAGGCCACGACGGCACCCGACCTGCGATAGGTTTCCCGGTCTGGGGGCCCTAGCTCAACTGGCAGAGCACCGCCTTTGCAAGGCGGGGGTTAGGGGTTCAAGTCCCCTGGGCTCCACTTATCCGCATCGACTTCGGCCCCGGGCTGTTATGGCCTCGGGGCTTTTTCACGCTCGTACGGCCCTCGGCTTTCTCGCGCGCCCTGCCCCGGCGACCTCGCTGCTCGCTTCCCTCGAAGGGCCGCGTCAGTCTCTGCGTCGCATCTGTTGCCGGGCGGTGTGGTGGCTCAACCCCGCAGCGGCAACCCCCGCAGCGGCCACCCTCAACCCCCGCAGCGGCCACCCCGACCTCACCGCCAGTCGGTGCCTCGTGGGCGCCCCTGCCCCTGGGTGGGGCGTAGTCGAGGACCGCGGCGGTCTGCTTCCGGGCCGCGGCGCGCATCGATAGGCTTTCTCGCCGAGCGTGAAAGAGCCATCGGCCGTTCGGTTGTTGCATTAGGTCAACCATCGCGCCAATATCCACGTGTGACGATGCGCACACGGAGCTGGATGACCACGGGCGAGGCAGCGGTACTGCTGCGGTCGTCGCGGGCTCATGTCGTCGATCTGTGCCTGCGCGGGCTGTTGCCGTACGTGACGATTGAGGGGCAGCGGCGGATCCGGCGGTCCGATGTCGAGGCGCTCATCCAACCGGGGATGAGCCGGGAGCAGCTGCAGGGGTTGTGGTTGCACCGGGCGGTCGCCGGCCGGCTCGTGCAGGACCCCGGAGCGATCATGGCAGCGGCCGCCATCAACCTGCGCCGTCTCCGCCGTCTGCACCCCGAAGGCCGGGGCTGGGAGTGGCTCGACCGGTGGGACGCCGTCCTCGACCAGGGCGTCGAGGCGGTTCTCGACGCGCTGACCTCCTCCGCCGAGTACGCCGTCGAGCTGCGGGCCGCGTCGCCCTTCGTCGGCATCCTCACCGAGGCGGAGCGTCGCCGGGTGCTGGCCGCCTTCGCCGCCAGCCGGGCCGACCATGCGCGCCCGATGCGACCCGAGAAGTTCGAGCGCGTTCTCCGCAGCGTCTGAACCCGAGGTCTCGCCGTCGCGCGGCTCGTCGATGCGCGTTCATCCGGCCCGTCCGGCAGCGGTGGGCCGCAGGACGGGCCGCGCACTCAAGCCGTCAGCGGTGCAGCCACGCCAGCAGATCTGCCGGTGCCAGTTCGGCTGTTCTGTGCTCGTACCGGAGAAGCTCTTCGGAGGTGAGGAGCTCGCGGCCGGCGCCGGACGTCCCGCGGCGGAAGAAGGCGTTGCGGTCCTTCATGATGCCGGCCGGGTCCGGGGCGAGACGGTCGGCGCGCGCTCTCATCTGCGCGAACGTTGCGGCTTCGACGAGCGTCGGCCAGCGCTCCTCCGGTACGTCGATGGCCAGCCGGGCGGCGAGGCGTCGCATCTCGCCTTCGAGGTTGTTCGCCAGGTCGGTGTAGTGCAGCAGGACGACGTTCGGGTCGTCGCGGCGACGCCAGGCGTCTGACAGGTGCCACATGACTCCCGGTAGCGAATCGAGCGACTCCGCCGGCTCGACCTCGTTGTTGATCCAGTCAACGAGGGAGTCGTGGAGGGGGCGGGCCTCCGGAGCCGGCTCGTCGGCCGCGGGCGGGTCCTGGCCCGGGTTGAGGAGTTCGGCGATGCGCGCGCGGTTGAGGTTGTCGCCCTGGTGGAAGAGGGAGACCGCCATGTCGAGCGGGTGCCGGGCGACCACGACGTACGTTGCTCTCGGGTCGAGGGGGATTCCGTCCAGCGGCGTGTGGGTCTTGATGAAGCGGCGGTGCTGCTGCTTCTCCAGGCGGGCATAGACCTCGTCGCGGGGCACGATCAGCCAGTCCAGCCACGGCGACAGCTCCGGGAGCGGTGCCGGCAGCTCGGGGTCCTGGAAGACGAGCAGCGCACAGATCATCTGCGCCCACGTCGTGCCGCTTTTCGATCGGGTACTGATCACGATGTCGCCCTGGCGGAACGGGAAGCCGTCCCAGCGGGCGCTGTCCTCGTCGGGGGAGCGGTAGCGCATTCCGCCCAAGCTAGGTCACCCCGTCACGCTGCGCGACCCCTTTCCGAGCCACGGGTACGGGCTTTCGTTCGCGTGTGCGTGCCTCTTCGTTCGCGCGGGCTTCGCCTCATCGTGAGTAGCCTTCACTCGTGAGTGGACGGAAACGAGCCGCGGCGATCATCGTGCGGGACGGGCGAGTGCTGATGGTGCACGAGCGGAGCCGGCGCGACGGCGGCCGCGAATGGTGGACGCTGCCGGGTGGCGGGATCGACCCGGGCGAGACCCCGGAGGACGCCGTACGGCGTGAGGTCCTGGAAGAGGTGGGGCTCGTCGTCAAGGAGGCGCGGTACCTGCAGGATGTGCCGTACCCGTCGGGCATGACCTCGGTGTTCGCGTGCACGGTGGGCGACGGCGAGCCGGAGCTCGGGCCGCACCTCGGCGGGCCGGAGCCGATCGGGCTGGCCTGGGTGCCGCTGCCGGACGTGGAGCCGGGGGCTGGAGGGCTGGTGCCGATCCCGCCCATGATCATTGCGATGCGGCTGGAGTAGGCGGCCGAGCCGGGGTGGCCTTGCCGCACCTGTGCCCTGAACGGCTTCGACCTGCTCCTCAGCGTCGGCAGGCTGGCCATAGCGCGGTGAAGTTGGCGGGACCGAACCGGTCGCTGATGAGCCCGGCCAGCACGTCGCACCCAAGGAGCCGTTGAGGCAGCGAGCCAGCGAGCCATCGACCCAGCGGGGCGTCGAGGCGTCGAGGAGCTGCCTGGCCTCGGTCAATCCCGGTGTCGGGGGATCGGCTTCGTGGAGTCGGGGTGGGCTGCGCCCGGGGTAGGCGTCCCGCTCGTCGGAGCCGGTTCCCGCGGGGAGGCCGGGGCGCGGCTGATGCTGCGGCGACGTTCCGTGACGAAGTAGGCGCTGCTGAGGGCGTACGCGAAAGTCAGAAGGAGCCCGACGGCCCGGACCCTCAGCGGGACGACGGCCGGGAGCGCGACGGCCAGAGCGGCCGCCGACCAGATCGCGAGCAGGGTCGCGTTGGCGGTGTCATGCGCGGCCCAGCGCGCGGTCCGGCGGCGCGCCTGGCGATGAATTTCGGTCAGCAGCGCGTGACCCATGCCGAGCGCGAGCAGACCGAGCAGCACGGTGGCGAAGATCGACTGGGCACCGCCGGCGACGGCCGCGACGGCCATACCGCCGGTGAGCAGGGCGAGGCCGCTGACCGTGCCGACCCGTGCGCTGCGTCTTTCCTCCACATCACATGACAGTCGGCAGGATCGGGGTCGGACTGAGCGGGGGGTCGGTCTGATTATGGGTACGGCTGGTGCGCGAGCTCGATGTGATTGGCCGCGTGGGCAGCTTGGCTCGGTGGGGTTGGCGGTCTTCTCGATGTGGGCGGCTTGGTTCAGTGGGGGCCGGCGGTCTTCTCGATTGGCCGCGACGCGGTGAGGCGGGCAGGCCTTCGGGCGGCCGGGACACCCGGCGCCCGGTTGAGGCGGGCCACCGGGCTGCCGCTGAGGCGTGCGTCCCGGGCCGGCACGCGGCCAGGACGTTGCCGGGTGTCGACGGTCTTATCGAGGGGCCGCGACGGGGTGGGTTGGGCAGGTTTTGTGGTGGCCGGGACACTGCCGGATGCCGACGGCGGGCTGAGTGGTTGGCCGGTCGGAATGCGGGCAGGATGACGGGCGTGATGGGATCTCTGAAGCTCGAGCCTGCGATCGCTCGCCTGGACCTGCTCGCCCGGCCGGTCGCTGCCGCGCTCGAGGTGTGGCCGGCGGATGCGCCGATCGACGGTGACCACGTGCTGGTGGCGCCGATCGACGGCGAGCTGGCCGACACCGCGGCCTTCTGCGAGGCGTACGGGGTGGGGCTCGAGCAGTCCGCGAACTGCGTGATCGCGGCCGGCCGCCGCGGCGAAGTGACCCGGCATGCGGCCTGCGTCGTCCTGTCCACCACGCGCGCGGACGTCAACGGTGTGGTGCGGCGGCACCTCGACGTGCGCAAGGCCAGCTTCGCGCCGATGGACGACGCGGTGCGGCTGACCGGCATGGAGTACGGGGGCATCACCCCGATCGGGCTGCCGAAGTCGTGGCCGGTGCTGGTCGACTCTCGGGTGGTCGCGATGCCGCACGTGATCATCGGATCGGGCGTACGGCACAGCAAGATCGCCATTGCGGGGCCGGCGTTGGGGGCGCTGCCCGGGGCCGAGGTGATCGAGGGACTGGCCCGTGAGGCGTAGCGGCCGGCCGGTCTAGCTTGGTTTCACGTGGAACATCATCGAGCCGCGTCGACGGCCTCACGGCGGGCGATCTCGTCGAGGGCCTGCCGGAGCACCGCTACCTCCTGAGCGCCCTGCACCGCGTACTTCCGGTCGATCACGAACGTCGGAACGCTGGTGATGCCCAGCTCGCGCGCCTCCAGCAGGTCAGCGTTCACCGCGTCCGTCCCAGCGGGCGACGCGAGGTAGGCCAGTGCAGCCTCCTCGTCGAGGCCGATGGAACCTGCGAGCCGCGCCAGGGCGGCGTGGTTCCCGATGTCGACGCCCTGCTCGAAATGCGCGCGCTGCAGCGTCTCGATCATCATCAGCTGGAGGTCCTGCCCGGCTGCCCACGCGATGAGCCGGTGCGCGTCGAACGTGTTCGCGTTGATCGCCCGGTCGAAATCGAGCGCGAGCCCGCCGGCCGCACCGATGGCGGTGACGTGCGCGAACATCTGCTCCGCACGCTGCGCGCCGCCGAACTTCTGCGCGAGGGCCTGCTTCGTCGGCACCGGCTGCGGCACGGGACTCGGATCCAATTGGTACGCCCGAAACGTGACAGTCACGTCCCCGGTGAACCCGTCGAGCGCCTCCTCCAGCCGACGCTTGCCGATGTAGCACCACGGGCAGACGACGTCCGACCACACCTCGATGTTCACGCTCGGGCCTCTTCCTGCTCGCGGATCTGACGCTTGAGCCGAGCCAGGATCGCCGTCCCGCCACGGATGCGCAGCGGACTGATCGCCGTGGCCAGGCCCATCCTGCTGTACAGGTCGTCGGGCACGGTGAGGATCTCGCCCGCCGAGGCGCCCTCGAGCCCTTCCGACAGGATGCCCGCGAAGGCCCGCGTGGTCGGCGCCTCGGGCGGGCAGTCGAACCACGTCTTGACCGTCTCGTCCGGCTGCACCTCGGCGCGGAGGAAGAACTGCGTCTGGCACTCCGGCACCTGTTCCATGCCCTCGTGATCCTTGAGCTCGGCGGGCAGGGGAGGCACCGAGTCGGCGAACTCCAGGAGCATCTCGAGCACGACCTCCCGAGGCGCGGAGGAGAACTCGTCGACGATCTCGGCCAGCTTCGGCGGCATGTCGCTCACGGATGTGACCCTACGTCGCCCAAGCACCCATCGCCGGTCCCGCCGGCCGGCCAACCGGGTGTCGATGGCCACGTCCGTCCCGGCCAGCTGTCGACGATCAGCCGGTGCGCGCCAACGAGCCTTGCACCGTCTGGCCGCCGCCCGACGACCAAGTCGTTGACGATCAGCTGGAGCATCAACGCGTCCCGCAACCGGCGGTCCCGGCGCCGGTGAGCGAGTCGGCAGGCAAGCCCTGCCGGACGGGTCGCGCCAGCGCCTCGTGCCGCGCGCGTACAGATCGGCGGCCCGGGCCGAATGGGTCAGGCCGGCGCTGAGGTCGGAACCAGGGCGACGTCGCTCAGGCTCAGAATCCCGACCACCTTGCGGTCGGCGTCGCACACCAGCAACCGGCGTACGCCGCGCTCGCGCATCGCCTGCACCGCCTCCTCCACCGTCGCGGCCTGCTCCACCATGATGAGCTCCACCGTGGCGATCGATGCCAGGGTCGTCGAGTGCGGCGGCAGACCTTCGGCGATCGCCCGGACCACGATGTCGCGGTCGGTGACCATGCCGGACATGGTGGGGCCGTTGGTCACGATGACGTCGCCGATGCCCTGGTCGCGCATGACCTGGGCCGCCTCGTCGAGCATCGTGTCGCCCGGCAGGTAGACGACCTTCCGGGTCATCACGTCCGCCACTGCCGTCCGAGCCATGGCTGTACCTCCCCGCGCTCGTACCCGCCCGTTACGCGAGCGGGTACCCGACCGTCTCATCGATTACACCCCGTGCCCCTCGGGCGAGGGATCGCCGCGGCCGGCCGCCGATCAGCCTGCGACGGCATCGACGACCTCCGGCAGGGCGACGTCGCGGCGTTCACCCGTACGGCGATCGCGTAGTTCCGCGTACCCCTCGGACAGACGGCGGCCGACCACGACGCAGCGTCGGATGCCGATCAGCTCCGCATCGGTGAACTTGACCCCGGCCGACAGTTGCGGCCGGTCGTCGACCAGCACGCGCAGCCCCGCGGCCGACAGGTGCGACGCGAGCTCGAGCGCCGCCGGTATCTGCCCCTCCTTGCCGGCGCCGATGACGTGCACGTCGGCCGGAGCGACCTCGTCGGGCCAGATGATGCCGCGGTCGTCGTGGTGCTGCTCGGCGATCGAGGCCACCGCGCGGGAGATGCCGATGCCGTAGGACCCCATGGTCGGGCGTACGGGTCGCCCGACGGCGCCGAGCACGTCGACCTTGAACACATCGGTGTAGCGGCGGCCGAGCTGGAAGATGTGCCCGATCTCGATGCCGCGGCGGATGGTCAGCGCACCCTCGCCGCACCGGGGGCAGGGGTCGCCGGCGCGGACCTCCGCCGCCTCGATCGTGCCGTCCGGTGTGAAGTCGCGTCCCGCTACGACGCAGGTCGCGTGCTTCCCGGGCTGGTTGGCGCCGGTCAACCATGCGCTCCCGGTGACGACGCGTGGATCGGCGAGGTATCGCACCTTGAGACCTTGCGGACCGAGGTAGCCGCGGACGAGGTCGGGCCGGGAGGCGAAGTCGTCGAACATCGTCGCGGTGGCGGGGGCGATGGCCGCCTCCAGGCGCTTCATGTCGACCTCGCGGTCACCGGGAACGCCGATGACCAGCAGCTCGTCCTTCTTGCCGGGGTGGTGAACGGAGACGACCACGTTCTTGAGGGTGTCCGCCGCCGTCCAGTCGGTGCGGCCGTCGAGCGCGCGGGCGTTGGCCAGGTCGACGAGGGATGCGATCGTCGGCGTCGCGGGAGTGTCGTGGACGGTGAGCGCACCGTGCTCGCGGCTGTCCGGAGGCGGCGCGGGCGTCACCACGGCCTCGGTGTTAGCCGCGTAGTCGCACCGGGTGCAGCCGACGAAGGTGTCCTCTCCGACCTCCGACACGGCGAGGAACTCTTCGGACGCGGAGCCACCCATCGCCCCGGACACCGCCGACACGATGGTGTGGTCGAGTCCGAGCCGTTCGAAGATGCGCTGATAGGCCGCCCGGTGCTTCGCGTACGCCTCGCGCAGTCCTTCTTCCGACAGGTCGAACGAGTAGGAGTCCTTCATCAGGAACTCCCGGCCGCGCAGCAGCCCCGCGCGGGGACGCGCCTCGTCGCGGAACTTGGTCTGCACCTGGAAGAGGATCAGCGGGAAATCGCGGTAGGAGCTCGTCATGTCCTGCACGAGCAGCGCGAACATCTCCTCGTGGGTCGGGGCGAGCAGGTAGTCGCCCCCGCGCCGGTCCTTCAGCCGGAAGATGTCGTCGCCGTACTCCGTCCAGCGTGCGGTGACGTCATAGGGCTCTCGCGGCAGGAGGGCCGGGAAGGCGACCTCCTGGCCGCCGATGCCGGCCATCTCCTCCCGGACGATCGCCGTGACGCGGTCGAGGACGAGTTTGCCGAGCGGCAGCCACGTGTATCCGCCCGGCGCCGCGCGGCGGATGTAACCGGCCCGCAGGAGCAGCCGATGGCTCGGCACCTCCGCTTCCGCCGGCTCCTCGCGCAGGGTCTTGAGCAGCATCGTGGACATTCGCGTGAGCATGCCCGAGAGCCTAGGGAGGCCCACCGACAGAAACATCCCGTTATCGCGCCCCTGCCCAGTGTCGCCAGCGTCACTCTGCCGTTCGTCGCCGACCGGTGGAAAACTCGCCTTGGATCTGCGACTGAGGAGACGTTCAGGGGGGCGGGGGCATGACCTGGAAGAGCTTCGTGGCGATGGGTGACAGCTTCACCGAAGGCATGGATGACGACTATCCCGACGGGACCTACCGCGGGTGGGCAGACCTGGTGGCGGCCCGGCTGGCCGTCGAGACCGGCCCCGATTTCGGGTACGCCAACCTGGCCGTCCGCGGCAAACTGCTCGACCAGGTTGTCGCCGAACAGGTGCAGCCGACCCTGGCGATGCGGCCTGACCTGGTCAGCTTCGCCGCGGGCGGCAACGACGTGCTGCGCCGCAAGGTGGACCCGTGGGGCCTCGTACACCGGCTCGATCCGGTCATCGGGCGGCTACGCGCAGCCGGCACCGACGTCATCCTCTTCCGGTTCGCGGACGTTACCGGCCACCTGCCGGGCCAGCGCATCGTCGGCCCTCGTGCTGCGGCGCTCAACGACGGCGTGCGTGAGCTGGCTCAGCGGCACGGCGCGTACCTCATAGATCTTTTCGCCGACGACGCCTTCCGGAACCCGCTGATGTGGAGTGCGGACCGCTTGCATCTGTCGGCCGCCGGACATCGACGTGTCGCCGCCCACGTTCTGACCACGCTCGGCGTGGGCGTCGACGAGGAGTGGATGCTGGTCCCGCCGATGCCCGCGCCGACGCCCTGGCTCCTGGCCCGCGGCGCCGACCTGCGCTGGGCCGGGCAGCATTTCGCCCCCTGGCTGAAGCGGCGGCTCGTCGGCGACTCATCCGGTGACGAGGTCACGGCGAAGCGACCCCGGCTGGCTCCCATCGACGCGATAGCGTGAGTGACATGTCCGTTGCGAACGACCCGGCGCCGTCTCTGCAGGCGTACGCCCACCCCGAGAAGCTGGTCACCACCGACTGGCTCGCCGCCAACCTCGACACCCCCGGCCTGGTGGTTGTCGAGTCGGATGAGGATGTCCTGCTCTACGACACCGGCCACATCCCCGGCGCCGTGAAGGTCGACTGGCACCTCGAGCTGAACGACCAGCTCACCCGCGACTACCTGGACCCGGCCCAGTTCGCAGCGCTGTGCGAGGCCAAGGGCATCGGCCGGGACGACACGATCGTCTTCTACGGCGACAACTTCAACTGGTGGGCCGCGTACGCGCTCTGGGTCTTCAGCCTGTTCGGGCACCGCGACGTGCGGCTTCTGGACGGCGGCCGGCAGAAGTGGGTGGCTGAGGGACGGAAGACGACCCGGGAGAAGACGGTACGCCCGCCCGCGACGTACCCGATCCCCACGCGCGACGACAGCCAGCTCCGCGCCTTCCGTGACCAGGTGATGGCGCACCTCTCGAGCGGCCGTCCCCTCGTCGACGTGCGGTCCCCGCAGGAATACACGGGTGAGCTGACCCACATGGAGGCGTACCCGCAGGAGGGCGCGCTGCGCGGCGGGCACATTCCCGGCGCGGTCAGCAAGCCGTGGAAGTCCGCCGCCAACGAGGACGGCACGTTCAAGCCGGCCGATGAGCTGACCAAGATCTATCAGGACGAGCTCGGCCTCGAATCGGGCGACGACATCATCGCGTACTGCCGGATCGGCGAGCGGTCGAGTCACACCTGGTTCGTGCTGCACCACCTGCTCGGCTACCCGCAGGTGCGGAACTACGACGGTTCCTGGACGGAGTGGGGAAACCTGGTCCGGGCGCCCATCGCCAAGGGTGCGGAGCCCGGCGGGCTCTCCTGACCTGCTGTTTCTCGCTGACGCCGTCCGGGTATCCGGACGGCGTCTTCTTTTGCGGGCCGGGCGCCGTCGAGGTTTTCCACAGGCAGGCTTCGCCGCGTGAACCAAATTCGGCTCGCTTCGCGATAGTCCTTG
Source organism: Nucisporomicrobium flavum (assembly GCF_016464385.1). Lineage (GTDB taxonomy): Bacteria > Actinomycetota > Actinomycetes > Mycobacteriales > Micromonosporaceae > Actinoplanes > Actinoplanes flavus_A. The sequence continues at coordinate 200,407 of NZ_JADMLH010000008.1, forward strand.
TGTGAGGCGCAGAAGGCAGACACCGGTCCGGCCGGTGACCCAGGACAGCAGCGACGCCGAGCTGTTGCGCGCCATCGCCGCGGAGGACATGGAGGCCCTGCACCTGCTGCACGGCCGCCACGCACCCTGGCTGAGGTTCCGGCTCACGCGCCGCTGTGCGGACCCTGACGTCGTCGACGCCGCGATCCAGGACACGTTCGTCGCCATCTGGCGGGATGCCCGGAATTATCGCGAGACCCGCGCCGATCCCGCCGGCTGGATCTGGACCATCGCGATCCGGCGGCTGATCGGCAACCTCCGCGGGCCGGGTCATCGGTGGGTGGGCGGCATTCCTGAGCAGGACGTCGAGACCGTGCCGTCAGCCGAGGACCTGGTGCTTCTCCGGGTCGAGCACGGCGACCTCGGCAAGGCCCTCGACCGGCTCTCGCCGGAACTGCGCGCGGTCATCCAGGCCACGGCGATCGACGGCCTCACGGTCAAGGAAGCGGCGCGTTACCTCGGCGTCGCGGAAGGCACGGCGAAGACCCGGCTGATGCGGGCCCGGGCACGGCTACGGGAGTTGCTGGCATGACCTCGAAGGAAACCGCCGCCACCTGGCACGCCGACGCGGAGCTTCTCGATGCGTACGCGGGTGGTCGGCTCACCTCCAGTCGCGTGATGGCGGTCGACGCGCACCTGCGAGCGTGCGCACTCTGCCGCGCGGCTGTGCCGACCGACATCGCCTGGCTCGAGCGCAGCTGGAGCGTGGTGACGGAGGCCCTCCAAGTCCCTCGACAGAGCCGGGCAGAGCGAGCGCTGGGAGGAGTCGGGCTCCCCGAGCATCGCGTGCGGCTGCTGGCTGCCACTCCCGCCCTGCGCTGGTCGTGGCTTCTGGCCACAGCCGCGGTGCTCGCGTTCGGCGTCGCCGCTGCCTATACCGGTCAGGAGGGCGCCCGTACGACGCTGGTGTTGTTCCTGGTGTTTGCCCCTGTGCTTCCTGTGCTGGCGGTCGCCACCGCGTACGGCCCACCCGCCGACCCGATGCATGAGATCACCTCGGCGACCCCCGTGGCCGGACCGTCGCTGGTGCTGTGGCGGGCGACGGCTGTCGTCGGGGTCTCCATGGCCATGGGCGCCGTCGCGGCGCTCCTGCTTCCCGGGCCGGGATGGTTGGCCGCCGCATGGCTGTTGCCCGCCTTCCTGCTGTGCGTCAGCACCCTTGCGCTGGCCACAGCCCTGCCCCTCGCCACCGCCGCCGGAGTCTTCGGCGGACTGTGGCTGATCGTCGTCGGCGGGGTGGCGATCGCCGGTTCACCTGTTCAGACGCTGTTCTTCGGCCCGGTCACTCAGGCCGGCTACCTCGCCGCGGCTGCCGTGGCGACCGCTGTCCTGACCGTGCGCCGACGCCGCCTCGACCCGGGGGAGACGAGATGACCACCGTCCGCATTCAAGGGCTCAGCAAGCGCTACGGATCCACGACCGCGGTGGACGATCTCGACCTGGACATCGGCATCGGCGTGACCGGCCTGCTCGGTCCCAACGGCGCCGGGAAGACCACCCTGCTGCGCTGCCTGGCGACGGCGCTCGCACCGGATCGGGGGAGGGTGGAGGCGTACGGGCTGGATCCGGCCGTCGGCGCCCAACGGACCGCGTTGCGCCGTCGCCTCGGCTACCTGCCGCAGGACCCGGGCCTCTATCCCAACTTCTCCGCCGCCGCGCTGCTCGACTATGTCGCCGTGCTGAAGGAGATGACAGACGGGCGTCGCCGCCGTGCCGAGGTGCGCCGGGTGCTGGAGGAGGTCGGGCTGACCGACCGAGCCACCGTGAAGGTGCGGAAGCTGTCCGGCGGGATGCGCCAGCGCCTCGGGCTCGCCCAGGCGCTCCTCGGCGAGCCCGATCTGCTGATCCTCGACGAGCCGACGGTGGGACTGGACCCCGAGCAGCGCATGCTCTTCCGCGCCCTGATCTCCCGGCTCGGGGAGACGCGTACGGTGCTGCTCTCCACCCACCAGACGGAAGACGTCGGCGCGCTCTGCGGACGTGTGGTGGTGATGAAGCAGGGGCGAGCGGTGTACGACGGCACCCCCCGAGGCCTCGCGCAGCAGGCTGAAGGCCAGGTGTGGTTGTCCGCCGAGCCACCGGAGACCAACCCGCTGTACTGGCGTAACTCCGACGGCGAGTTCCGCACACTCGGGCCGCAGCCGGCGAACGGCACGCCGGTCAAGCCCTCGATCGAGGACGGCTACCTGATGCTGCTGGGCCCGGAGGTGGCGGTCCGATGACCGCGACGCTCGTCAGGCCCGGTGGAGCTGCGACGCGTGTGGCAACGAGATCGCTGGCGTTCAAGGAAGCACGCCTGCTGCTGGGCATGTCGACCCTGTGGATCGGGGCGGTCCTGGCCGTGGCCCTGTGTACGGCGTGGGGCTGGACGACCGAGCCGCGCTGGGACGTGTTCACGGCGAACTCCGGCATGGCGTCCCTGGTGCTCGCCGGCTTCCTCGTGCTGATCGGGCACCTGGCGGCGTCGCGGGACCACCGGCACGGCGCGACGGAATCAGCCCGTACGCTGCCCAGCCCGGCGCGCCGCAGGACGGTGGGGCTGCTGGCGCTCGTGCCGACGGCAGGACTCGTGGCTGTGCTGGTCGTGGGCGTCGAGTTGGTTCTGCTGCTCCCGTCGTGGCCGGCGGGTGCTTTCGACCCGTGGCTCATGGCGGTAGCCGTCGTGAGCCCGATGATCGGTGCGGCGGTGGGCGTCGCGGTGGGTCGGTGGCTGCCGTCGACTGCAGCCGGTCCGCTGACCCTCTTCGGCCTCGCGGCGGTGCTGGCCATCCTGCCGGTGCTGGGATCCAGCGCGGACGCCCTGGCCTGGCTGCTGTTCCCGGTCGTGGTCGACGAGAACGTGGCGCCGACGATGCCCCGGCCGACCGGCGCCCACCTGGTCTACCTGGTTGCCCTTCTCCTGGTCGTGATCGCGGGTGCGCTTCTCCGGCATTGGCGGATCCTGGCCTCGGCCGTCCTGGCGGTCGCGCTCGTGGTCGCCGTTGTCGCCGTGGAGCGGCAACAGGACGAGCGGCTCCCGGCCGGCCCCGAGGCGGCGCAGCCCTATCTCGACGAGTCGGTGCAGCACTGCGAGCAACGGAACAGGGTGACGTACTGCGCGCTGCACGGGTACGGGCGCTGGGTCCCGCTGTGGGAAAAAGCGGTTGATCCGGTGGTTTCGGCGCTGCCCGTCGGCGTCACCGATGTGCCGATTGTGCGGCAGGGTGCCGGGCCCGCCACCAGCGTGGTCGTCGACCAACACTGGGGCCGCCACGGCTCGTGGGCACGCACCAGCCGCACCGACCTCACCACGCAGTACGTGCGCGTGCTCCTCGGGATGCCGGATCAGCTCGCGGGCCGGCCCGGGCCTGGCAGCCTGCCCGAGCGCAACAGGGCGGTGCTTCCGGGCGGCTCGCTGGAGCTGAGCACCGGACCGAGATGTTCGGGCGCAGGTCAGCTGCGCACCGTCATCGCTCTGTGGCTGCTCGGCCAGTCCGGCGAAGACGGCCGTGCGCTGCTCAACGATCCGAAGAACCTGCACTTCGGCCGGGTCGACGTCGGCGAGGCCGAGATCGAGGCCGCGAAGCGCCTGCTCGACGTACCCCGCGACAGGGTGACCGCCTTGGTGGCCGACAACTGGGGCGCGGTGCGGTCGGCAGCCCCGGTCGGTGACCTGCTCGCGCCGTTCGGGGTGACCAACCTGCCGGCCGCCGACCAGGAGGCGGCATGTCCGTGAGGGTTCGTCAGTTGCTTCTCCTCGCGACGCCGGTCGTGCGCCTCGTGCCGTGGCTCCCTCTCGCCGCCGCGACCGCGGTGTCTGCGCTCGCCCTGCTTCCCGCGCTTGCCGGCGCACCCGCTCCGGCGAGCCAGATCTGGGGCGTACGGATCGCCGCTGTCGTCCTCGGCGCGGGTGCGAGCTTCGCCATGGTCGACCCGATGGCTCCGCTGTCGGTGACGCCGACCCCGCGCTGGCTGCGGCAATGGCTACGCGTCGTCGTCGTCCTCATCCCGGCCGCGGCGATATGGGCAGGTCTGCATCGGGCCGCCGTCGCCAGCGTGGCTCCTGGTCGGCTCCCGTCCCCGGATCTCGCAGTGGAGGCGGCCGTGTGTGGGCTGGCCGGGCTGGTGGGTGCCGCCGTGGCCGCCCGACGGGCGCACTCCCTCACCACTGCCGTGGCCGGCCCGGCGACGCAGGGCGGTCTGATGGTCGCCACGCTCTTCCTGCCGGCCAAGTACTCGGCATGGCCTCTTCCGGATTCCCCGCAGTGGGATGTGGCCCACGACTGGTGGCTACCCATGCTGCCCGTCCTCGCCGCCGCGTTGGTGCTCGCGAACCGGGAGGTCTGGCCGTGGCGCCCGCGGAAACGCGCCGGTGTCGGGACGCCCGACCTAGTGGGTGAGTCGTGAGCGAGTGGGCGCCGCGCACGTCGCCGGCCTCGTCGGCTTCGCTGGACCAAGGACGAGGGATATCCGCCGCGCCCCCGTCCGACGCAAGCGTTCGTGCTTCGCCCGCCGCGCTGAGACCGCGGAGACGGCTGAGACCGCGGAGACGGCTGAGACCGCTGAAGCGGCTGAAACGCACTGAGACGGCTGAGATGGCTGCGGGCACAGCTGTCGGCTTTCTCCCGAGCCCGATCCTGAGCCATGAGCCGCTCGCCGCACGATCCATCGGACACGGCGTCGATTTGGCCGGGCGGCATACGGTGCGGCGATGGGTGCGGCTTGGCGGGATCACGGCGTCACCATCGTCGTCGCGCTCGTCCTCCTTCCGGCGGCGAGCTTCTTGGCGTACCGGTGGCGTCGGCGCAGATCGGGTCGCCGGTATGCGATCGCCGAGGTCGGGATGGTGGCCGGCTCGTTGCCCTGGGCCGTCATGCTCTTCACGCCGCAGGCCGCTCCGCGCTCGGTCGACCTCGTACCGCTGCACGATCTGCCGTCATGGGTGTCGGGCGGCCCGGGCACCGCGGCGGCTCAGATTGTCGGGAATCTGCTCGTCCTTGCCGCCCTGGGCTTCTTTCTGCCGCTGCGGTTCGACTCTTTCGCTTCCCTCTGGCGGGTGGCGGTGGTGGCTGCCGTCGCCTCAGGTGTGGTCGAGGCCCTCCAGTGGGTGCTGGCCATCGGCCGGGTGTCGAGCGCCGATGACGTGCTCATCAATACCGTCGGGGCCGTGGTGGCTGCTGCGGCCTCGCGGCGATGGTGGGCGTGTCCCGTGCCGGCCGGGGAGATTCCGCCGCCGCATAGCCGACAAAGTGTCCCGCCGGGTACGGCCGAGGTGCCGGACCACGCTGCCTGAACGACCGTTAAGTACTCGGCTTGACAGCGGGTTAGAGTGGCCAGGTGACGGTAGATCAGCACCAGCGTCCTGGACCGCCGGCCCCTCGCCGCCGGTCGCGCCGGGACGAGATCCTCGAGATCGCGGTCGGCCTCTTCGCCGCCCGCGGATATCACGGCGTATCGATGGACGACATCGGTTCGGCCGCCGGGGTGACCGGTCCGGCGCTGTACCACCACTTCGCCGGGAAGGAGGCCATGCTGGTCGCCGCGCTCATCCCGGTCAGCGAGAGCCTCCTGCACGGCGGCCGCGAGCGGGTCGGGCGTCACTCCGGCGACGCGCAGGCCACGCTGTCCGACCTGATCGAGTTCCACGTCGAGTTCGCGCTGGCCAATCCCGCGGTGATCGCGCTGCACCTGCACGAACTGGACAGGTTGCCCGAGGAGCCGAAGCGACAGATCCGGCGACTGCAGCGCCTGTACGTTGAGGAGTGGGTCGGAGTGCTGTCCACGCTGCGTCCCGAACTGGACGCCGGCGAGGCGCGGGTACTGGCGCACTCGGCGTTCGGCTTGATGAACTCGACGCCGTTCCTGGGCGGCGAGGTCGACCGCCAACGCCGGGCCGCCCTCCTGCGCGAGGCGACCATGCACGCACTGATCGGCCGCTGACCGACCGGCAGATCGAGCACATGGTCGAAGCCGAACTCATCATCAAGCCCGACGCCCCCGGGCTGGATGCCTGGCGGCGGCCCACCGGCTGCTGCCGGCCTATCGACGGCCGACCGGCCCCGGGGCAACCCCGCTCGGCCGGCGACCGGCTTCGAGGCCAGCCCCGCTCGGCCGGCCACCAACCTCGGGCCGCGCCTGGCCCGCGACCAACCTCGGGCCGCGCTTGGCCCGCGACCAACCTCGGGCCAGCCCCGTTCGGCCCGTGGCCGGTCTCAGGCCAGCCCCGTTCGGCCCGTGGCCGGTCTCAGGCCAGCCGCGCTCGGCCCGCGACCAACCGGCCTCAAGCCAGCGGACGCCGGCCCGCGACGAATTGGCCCCGGACCACCCACCCTCGGCCCGCGTGCAACCAACCCCCGGCCGGCAACCTCCGGCCGGCAACCTCCGGCCGGCAACCCGCCGGCCTTCTACCCACCGGCCAAAAGCCACCCCTTAACGGCCCACCCACGGCCACCCCGCACCCGCCCTCCACACAAGGAGCGACATGATCGAATCGCTGCTCATCGCCAACCGGGGCGAGATCGCCCGCCGGATCATCCGTACGGCCCGGCGGCTCGGTGTCCGGGCGATCGCGGTCCACTCCGAGGCGGATGCCGCGATGCCGTTTGTGCTCGAGGCCGATGAGGCGGTGTGTGTCGGACCCGCGAACCCTGCTCAGAGCTACCGCAACACTGACGCCATTCTCGCCGCGGCCAAGCAGACCGGGGCTCAGGCGATCCACCCCGGCTATGGCTTCCTGAGTGAGAACGCCGACTTCGCCCGTACGGTGGAGGCGAACGGCCTGGTGTGGGTCGGGCCGTCCGCCGATGCGATCAGCGCGATGGGCGACAAGATCAATGCTCGGAATCTGATGGCTGCCGCCGGCGTGCCCGTGGCGCCGGGCTCGCAGGATCCCGCCGCCTCGGTGGAGGAAGCGATCGGGGCCGCCGCCGCGATCGGGTATCCGGTGATGGTCAAGGCCGCCGCCGGTGGTGGCGGCATGGGCATGGCCGTGGCGAACGACGAGGCCGGGCTGCGGACGGAGTTCGACAAGGTGCGCGCGTTCGCCGAGCGGATGTTCGGTGACGGTTCGGTGCTGATCGAGCGGTTCTTTCCCCGGGTACGGCACGTGGAGGTGCAGATCCTCGGGTTGGCCGACGGCCGGGTGATCGCTCTCAGCGAGCGGGAGTGTTCGGTGCAGCGGCGTAACCAGAAGCTGCTGGAGGAGGCGCCGAGCCCGGCCGTGGGCCCGGAGCTGCGGCAGCGGTTCCTCGCCGCCGCCGTGCAGGCCGGTGAGGCCGTGAAGTATCGCAATGCCGGCACCGTGGAGTGCCTGCTGGACCCGGCGAGCGGCGAGTTCTTCTTCCTGGAGATGAACACGCGGCTGCAGGTCGAGCACCCGATCACCGAGCTGATCCACGGCATCGACCTGGTCGAGCAGCAGCTGCGGATCGCTTCAGGTGAGGCTCCGACCTTCGACGTGGACGAGCTCACCACCCGTGGGCACGCGATCGAGTTGCGGGTCAACGCCGAGGATCCGAAGCGGTTCCTGCCCGGGCCGGGCAAGGTGGCCACCTGGGTGGAGCCGTCCGGCGAGGGGATCCGGGTGGATTCCGGGTACGGGCCCGACACCACGGTCACGCCGTTCTACGACTCGCTGATGGCGAAGCTGATCGTCGTCGGCGCGGACCGCCCGGAGGCGATCGCGCGGGCGCGGGCCGCCGTGGCCGGGTTCGAGATCGCCGGGCCGAAGAACAACCTGCCGTTCTTCGCCGAGCTGCTGGAGAACGAGGAGTTCCTCAGCGGCGACTATGACACCGGCATCGTTGCGCGGATGAGGTGAGGGGCATGACGACGACGGCTGTCTCGGTCCGCGAGGTCGCTCCGCGCGACGGGCTGCAGAACGAGGAACCCATCCCGGCCGACAACAAGGTCCGGCTCATCGACGCGCTGTCCCGGACCGGGGTACGGCGGATCGAGGCTGTCTCCTTCGTCCACCCGAAGGCGATCCCGCAGATGGCGGACGCCGACGAGGTGTGGGCGCGGGCGTGGCACAACCCGGATGTGCGGTATTCGGCGCTGATCCCGAACACGCGCGGCGCCGAGCGGGCGATCAAGGCCGGCTTCCGGGAGATCGAGGTCGTGGTCTCCGCCAGCGACACCCACAACCGCCGGAACCTGAACCGGTCGACCGAGGATTCGCTGGACGACATCGCCGGCCTGATCCCGCTGGTGCACGACGCCGGGGCGACGCTCGAGGTCATCGTCGCGACCAGCTTCGGGTGCCCCTTCGAGGGTGACATCGCCCCGGACCGGGTGGCGTCCATCGTGGAGCGGGTCCGCGCCGACGGCGCGGACCGGGTGGCCTTCGGCGACACCACCGGCATGGCGACCCCGCGCCGGGTCCGCGACCTGCTGTCGGCCGTACGCCCCGAGCTGCTGCACTTCCACAACACGAGGGGTACGGGGCTGGCGAACGTCCTGACCGCCCTGGAGCTGGGGGTGACGGAGTTCGACGCGAGCGTGGGCGGGATCGGCGGGTGCCCGTACGCGCCGGGCGCCTCCGGCAACATCGCGACCGAGGAACTGGTGCACATGCTCGAGGACATGGGTATCGACACGGGAATTGATCTCGACGAGCTGATCCGGGTGGCGGAACTCGCCGAGGGTCTGCTCGGGCGCACCCTCCCGTCGGGTGTTCTTCGGGCCGGGCCGCGTACCAGATTGGTCGCCTCCTCCTGACTCATTCTTTGGTCGGTACGGAAAGCGGCCGATCACTTTTCTCCATTCGTCTGCGTGACCCTGACTGTGTCGCTTCGTTACCAATACCGAGCGGCCGATGTTTCGGCCGCCGGTCACGAGCCGACGACATGAGGGGCGGATCCGATGACGGGGTGGGGGGTCGAGCGCGAGCGGCGCCCGGCGTGCCGTCCGTCGGTCGTTTCGCCCGCCGGTGGTTCCGCGCCCATGCCGCCTCCCAGCCAGGGGGCGGAGCGGCAGCGGCGCCGGTCCGGGCGTCCCGGATCCCCCTGGGGTCTGCGCGTCCTGGTCGTCGGCGGCATCGCCGGCGCGGCGTGGCTGCTCTCCGGGGCCGCCGCCCAGGCCGACGACCGTGACCCGCCGACCGGCCTGCTCGGCGCCGTGGTGCACGACATCACGGCGGCGCCGCACAGCGCCGGCACCGGCAAGCCCGTCATCGGCATCGGTACCGGCGAGCACAGCGCCGGCGAGCACGGTACCGGCGAGCACGGCACCCGAACCGGCAGGCAAGACGCCGGCAAGCCCGGCGCCGGTACCAGGAGCGGTGCCGATGAGCAGGGAAAACATCTGATCGACCGGATCCTCACGACGGCCGTCCAGCCGTTGGATTCCGGTGACCGGCACGACCTCGGCGCGGTGACCAAGATCCCGAAGCGGCTCGTGGGCGAGGTCACCGGCGGCGCCGGGGGCTCCGCCCTGGGCGGGGCCGTCCGTCAGCTGACCGCCCCTGTTCGCCTCACCGGCGAGACGGTCGGCATCGGACACATCGTTCCAGCGGTCCAGGCACCGCAGGACCGGCCGCAGCAAGACGAGCCGAAGCTGAACCAGCCGCAGCAAGACGAGCCGCAGCAGGACCAGCCACAGCAGGACCAGCCACAGCAGAACCGGCCACAGCCGGGAACCGGGGCATCGCCCCAGGTCATCGAACCGGCCGCGGCCGCAACCGACGGCACGCACGCGCTGCCGGGCGAGAAGGCCGGCAAGCCCGGGGCCGGCAAGCCCGGGGCCGACGTGCCGCTGGGCAGGAAGAAGCTCGCGCCGACCAGGTCCGCCGGAGTGCGCGACACGGTCAGCGAGACACCCGATGGTGAGGGACCCGCACAGGTCCGCCTCGGGGCAGCGAACGGTGCCCCGGCCTCCGGGTCGGGGACAGCGACGGACGGCGGTCCTTCCGCGGCCGTCCTTCCGTCGGCGATCGCCGACAGCACGATGGCCTGCCATCGGCTGCCGATCGCCACCGAGGTCGAGGTCCGGCGCCACGACGCCGAGGCTCCGACCGCCTCACCTGACTAGGGGACGTCTCTTCGACGTGGCGGGGCCGCTGGGCCACCGCCGTCGGGCCCGGTGCCCGGTCGAAGAGGGTTCAGTGACGACCCGGCCCGATTCCTGAAACCGTTTGCGAACAAGCGGCGAATCAATTCCGTGGCCGCGGGTCATCACATCACCGCATGCGCAGGCGCCACCACGAGGGCGCACGTCGACGAGCGGGGTCAGGGCATCCGAAATTGCGCCAGGGCACCGCTGCGCCCGTGAGCACCATTCAATTGAATATGCGACTCACCATTCGACAATTGTGAAAGGCACGTTTCTTCTCATGAAGACTTGGGTTCGTAAGACTCTGAGCGCCGGCGTTCTGGCCGCGGGCGCCCTCCTGCTCGCCCCGGGTGCGGCGCACGCCGACGTCACCCAGACGACGTCCGACAACGTCGGCATCGCCAACGGCACGCAGGTGTTCACCACGGTCGCCGTGCCGCTGAACGTCGTCGGCAACTCGATCGGCGTCGCGGGCGAGTCCAACGCCGCCGGCCAGGGCATCAACTGGGTCGAGAGCGGCAAGCACGGCAAGGGTGGCAAGTACAAGCAGCACAGCTCGAACAACACCGGTGTCCTCAACGGCACCCAGGTGCTGCTGCCGGTCACCGTGCCGGTGAACGTCGTCGGCAACGCGGCGTCCGTGCTGGGTGTGGCCAACGCGGCCGGCTCCGGCGTCAACAAGACCGAGAGCGCCCGTACCGAGGGTGCCAAGGTCGACCAGGACTCGTCCGGCAACACCGGTGTGCTGAACGGCACGCAGGTGGCCGCGCCGATCAACGTGCCGGTCAACGTCTGCGGCAACTCGCTGGCGATCCTGGGCCTGGCGAACTCGCAGGCGGTGTGCGTCAACGGCGGCGGGCACAAGACCGAGAGCATCAAGCAGGACAGCTCGGACAACACCGGGATCGGCAACGGTACGCAGATCGCCGCGCCGATCTACGTCCCGCTGAACATCACCGGCAACTCGGCGGCGGTGCTGGGCGAGGCCAACGCGGCCGGTGCCTCAGCGAACGAGTCCGGCCACCAGGGCGGCGGCATCAAGCAGGACAGCAGCGACAACACCGGCGTGCTGAACGGTACGCAGGTGGCTGCGCCGATCACGGTTCCGGTGAACGTCTGCGGCAACGCGCTCGCGATCCTGGGCGAGGCCAACGCGTCGGCGGCGTGCGCCAACGGCACCGGCAACGGTGGCGACAACGGCGGGGACAACGGCGGTGACAACGGCGGGGACAACGGCGGCTACGACGACGGTGACGACGTCGGCGGCGACGGTGGCTCGCAGGGCGGCGACGACACGTACGGCGAGCACCCGCGCAAGCACGCCGCCGCCAAGACCGAGGCGACCCCGGTCGACGGCCTCACGCAGAACCTGAGCAACGCGGGTGGCCTGAACGTGGGCGGCCTGGACGTCACGGGCCTGCTCAAGTAGGCAACGGGTCCCGCACAGGGAGACGCGGGTCGGGCCGGTCCCGGGTCTGACCCGTACGGCGCCGCGAGGCGCCGGGCAGTGAAAAAGAAACCGGTGCTCCTCCACAGCGCCGGCACCCATCGGACGGGAGTCCTCGCAGCCTGCGAGGGCTCCCGTTCGCGTATGGCCCCCAGATGCAAGATGCGCTAACCTAACGATCGTTCAGGCAGTGGCCGAGGGGGGCACGTGGCAATCGACGAGGAAGCGCTGGCACAGGCACGCAAGCGTGCGGTCGCCGGCGGCGCGGAGAAGTACCACGCCGCGAACGCCGCGAAGGGCAAGCTGTTCGCGCGCGAGCGGATAGCCCTGCTCGTCGACGACGGTTCGTTCGTGGAGGACGGGCTCTACGCCAACAGCCTCGCGGACGGGCTTCCCGCGGACGGCGTGATCACCGGCTCGGCCCGCATCGACGGGCGCGAGGTGTGCGTCATGGCCAACGACTCCACCGTGAAGGCGGGGTCGTGGGGCGCCCGTACCGTGGAAAAGATCATCCGGATCATCGAGCGGGCGTACGCGACCGGCGTACCCATGGTCTATCTGGTCGATTCCGCGGGCGCGCGCATCACCGACCAGGTCGACCTGTTCCCTGGCCGGCGCGGAGCCGGCAAGATTTTCCACACCCAGGTGCGCGCCTCAGGGTCGGTCCCGCAGGTGTGCGCGCTGTTCGGGCCGTCCGCCGCCGGCGGGGCCTACATCCCCGCCTTCTGCGACGTGGTCGCGATGGTCGAGGGCAACGCCAGCATGTACCTCGGCTCCGACCGCATGGTCGAGATGGTCACGGGGGAGAAGACCACGCTCGAGGCGATGGGCGGCGCGCGCGTGCACTGCGCGGAGTCCGGCGTCGGGCACTTCCTGTGCAAGAGCGAGCAGGAGGCCCTGGACGTCGTCCGCTCGTACCTGTCCTACCTGCCGGCGAACTACACGCAGCAGCCGCCGGTCGCGGAGGCCGGGGAACCGGCCAATGTGGATCTTGGCGCGCTGGTGCCGCAGAGCGAGCGGCAGGCGTTCGACATGCGCCGCTACATCAAGGGCATCGTCGACACCGGGTCGTTCTTCGAGATCCAGGCGCTGTGGGCCAAGGAGCTGACGATCGGTTTCGCCCGGCTCGACGGCCAGGTCATCGGCGTGGTCGGCAACAACTCGATGTTCAAGGGCGGGGTGCTGTTCGTCGACTCCGCCGACAAGGCCAGCCGCTTCGTGCAGCTGTGCGACGCCTTCAACGTGCCGCTGCTCTTCCTCTCCGACGTGCCGGGGTTCATGGTCGGCTCGGCGGTGGAGAAGCAGGGCATCATCCGGCACGGCGCCAAGATGATCACCGCGATCTCCGAGGCGACCGTACCGAAGATCTGTGTCGTGGTCCGCAAGGCGTACGGCGCCGGCCTCTACGCGATGGCCGGCCCCGGCTTCGACCCGGACGCGACGATCGCCCTGCCCACCGCCAAGATCGCGGTGATGGGCGCGGAGGCGGCCGTGAACGCCGTCTACGCCAACAAGATCGCGGCGCTGCCCGAGGAGGACCGCGCCGCCTTCATCGCCGAACGCCGCGCCGAGTACGAACGCGACATCGACATCCTCCGCCTCGCCAGCGAACTCGTGATCGACGCCGTCGTCGAGCCCGGTGACCTGCGCGGCGAGCTCGTCCGCCGGTTCGCCGCCGCCCGCGGCAAGGACCGCTCGTTCTCCCGTCGCCGCCACGGCGTCACGCCCGTCTGATCAACCCTCCGAAAGGGACACGCCATGGTCGACTTCCGGCTCAGCGAGGAGCAGGAGGCGCTGCGGGACACCGTCCGGGACTTCGCCCGCGAGCAGGTCGCCCCGGTCATCGCCGAGCACTACGAGCACAAGACCTTCCCGTACGACCTGATCCGCCAGATGGGGAAGATGGGGCTGTTCGGGCTGCCCTTCCCCGAGGAACACGGCGGGATGGGCGGCGACTACTTCGCCCTCTGCCTGGCCCTCGAGGAGCTGGCGCGGGTCGACAGCAGCGTCGCGATCACCCTGGAGGCGGCCGTCTCGCTGGGTGCCATGCCGATCCATTTGTTCGGTACGCCGGAACAGAAGAGCCGCTGGCTCCCTCAGCTGACCAGCGGGGAAGCCCTGGCGGCCTTCGGTCTCACCGAGCCGGGCACCGGATCCGACGCCGCTGCGACCACGACCCGCGCGGTGCTCGACGAGGCCACGGGGGAGTGGGTGATCAACGGCTCCAAGGCGTTCATCACCAACTCGGGCACGGATATCACCTGCCTGGTGACCGTGATGGCGGTGACCGGCACGAACCCGGACGGCTCCAAGGAGTTGTCGGCGATCATCGTGCCGTCCGGGACCCCCGGCTTCACCGTCGCGCCCGGCTACTCCAAAGTGGGCTGGTGCGCCTCGGACACGCACGAGCTGGCCTTCGACGACGTCCGCGTACCCGCCGAGAACCTGCTCGGCGAGCGCGGCCGCGGCTTCGCCCAGTTCCTGCGCATCCTCGACGAGGGGCGGATCGCGATCGCCGCCCTGTCCACGGGTCTCGCCCAGGGATGTGTCGACGAGTCGGTGGCGTACGCCAAGGAGCGTCAGGCGTTCGGCAAGCCGATCGGCGCCAACCAGGCCGTCCAGTTCATGATCGCGGACATGGAGATGCGGGCGCACACCGCGCGGCTCGCGTACTACGACGCGGCGTCGCGCCTGGTCACCGGCGAGGACTTCAAGCACCACGCCGCCCTCGCCAAGCTGTACGCGAGCGAGGCAGCGATGGACAACGCCCGGTACGCCACCCAGGTGCACGGCGGCTACGGCTTCATGAACGAGTCGGCGGTGGGCCGGTTCTACCGCGACGCCAAGATCCTCGAGATCGGCGAGGGCACGTCCGAGGTGCAGCGCATGATCATCGCTCGCCGGCTCGGGCTGTAGAGCTTCGCGGCTCGGCCTGCGGGGCTCCGCGGCTCGGCCTGCGGGGCTCCGCGGGCCGCGCTGTAGATCTTGGACTCCCGGGCAGGATCCGCGATAAATCCGACGGCGGTTGCGTCGGTTAGTCGACAATCCGCCGTCTGAACTCGGCATTCATCATCATGTCTGCCTAGGTTCATTGCCATGACGGCCGATCACGGGGCGGACCAGGGGGGTCCGGGATTCGACGCCGTGTTGCGCAGCTACCGGCTGCGCGCGAAGCTGACCCAGGACGAGCTCGCGGCCCGGGCGGCAGTCGGCGTCCGCACCGTACGGGACCTGGAACGCGGCCGCGCGTCCCGCCCGCAACGCACCACGGTGGAGCTGCTCGCCGCCGCGCTGGGGCTGGCGGGCGCGGACCGGCTCGCCTTCCTCGCCGCGGCCCGCGGTCAGGCCTCGCAGACCGCGCCGCCGCCACGCTACGTACGCCTGCCCCCGCCGGGCGACCTGATCGGCCGTGACGGAGACGTCGCCGAGCTCGCCGACCGCCTGCGCGACCGCGCCGCCGAGGGCAGCCGGGGCATCACGCTGGTCGGCCTGGCCGGCGTCGGCAAGACCAGCCTCGCGCTCTCGGTGGCCCACCGGGTCACCGAGGCGTACCCGGGCGGGGTCGCGGGCATCGTCATCACCGACGGCTCCACCACGGGCGAGGTGCTCGGCGGGGTCGCGGCCGTCTTCGGCGTCGGCCGCCCCGACGACCTGGCGCCGCGCTTCTCCGGGCGGTCCGCGCTGCTGCTGATCGACGCGGTGGAGCGCGCACCGGAGGCGGTCGCCGAGGCGCTCGGCCGGCTGCTCGCCCAGCATCCGACGCTGCGGTTCCTCGCCACCGGCCGCCACCCGGTCGGCCTGCCCACCGAGCGGGTCCGCCCGGTCGCGCCGCTGGACGCGCCGCCCGCCGACGCGGCACCCGCGGACGTCGCCCGCTATCCGGCGGCCGCCCTGTTCATGGACCGGCTCGGCCGCGTACGCGAGGAGCCCGTCGAACCGGCCGAGGTGACCGCGCTCGCCGCCCTGGTCCGCCGGCTCGGCGGCCTGCCGATCGCCATCGAGCTCGCGGCGGCCCGCGGCCGGGTGCTCACCATCCCCGAGATCCTCGACCGGTACGGCGACCGCGTGCTCGACCTGTCCGGCCGCCCGGCCGACGGAGGCGTCCTGCCGGTGCGCGACCTGTCCGGCCGGCCCGCGGACACCGGCGTCGTCTCGGTACGCGAAGCCGTCGCGGCCAGCTATCGCCTGCTCTCCACCGACGAGCAGATGGCCCTGCACCGCCTGGCGACCTTCCGCAACCGCTGGTCCCTGGACCTCGCCGAGCGGATCGTCGACCGCAGTCCCGACCTCGACGTGGTGCACCTGCTCGACCGATTCCTCGAGCTCGGCCTGCTGAGCGCCCGGGGCGCCCGGGCGTTCCGCTTCCGCCTGCTCGACGTGGTCGGCGACTACGCCCTCGAGCAGGCCGCGGTCCAGGGTGACCTCCCGGCAGCCCGGCGACGGCACGCCGAGGTGATGGCCGACCTGGCCATGAGCATCGCGGCCGAACTCAAGGGAGCCCGCCTGGCCGACGCGGCCGCCCGCCTCGACGACGTGGCCGGGGACCTCGGCGCCGCGCTCACGTACGCCGCCCGCGAGCAACCGCACACCGCGCTGCGCCTGGCCGCCTGCCTTCCTCGCTGGTGGCGGTTCCGGGGGCGCGACGTGACGGGCCGGCAGTGGCTGCGGCGGTTGCTGGCGGACCCCCGTACGGCCGACGCGGCCCCCGCGACGCGCGCCTGGGCAGAGGTGGGCCTCGCGCAGCTGGCGCTCGAGCACGGTGCCGGCGCCGAGGAGATCAGCTCCGCCGAGTCCGCGCTCGCCGGGTTCATCCGGCTCGGCGACGTGTCCGGGCAGCTCATCGCCCACACCCAGCTCGCCGCGCTGCGGATGACGACCCGCGACTACGACCGTGCCCGCCACCACGCCGAGGCGGCGTGCGAACTCGCCCGCGACAGCGGCCGCATCCGCGACATGGCCGTGGCCGAGAACAACCTCACCTGGCACGAGGTCCGGGCCGGCAACCTCGACGCGGCCCGCGCCCGCCTGGCCGAGGTCGACCGGCTGGCGAGCCGTTGCGGCGAACACCGGCTGCGCGCGGTGGCGGTCGCCAACCTCGCGGAGATCGAACGGCTGGACGGCCACGTCGAGGAGGCGGCCCGCCTCGGCCGCGACGCGATCGCCGAGCTCGAGGACGTCGGCGATCCGGGCCATCGACGCCGCGTCCTGGCCACGGTGGGGCTGGCGGTCGCGGAGGCCGGGCTCATGGAGGAGGCGGAGGCGGTGCTCGAGGAGCTTCGGCCCCCCGGCTCGACGGCTCCGCTGGACGGCCCGGCCGCCGTCGTGACCGGGGCGGTGGCCCTGCAGCGCGGCGACGCGGATCGCGCGGCGGAGGCATTCACCGCGGCGATCGAGGCGTACGACGGCGGCCACGACCCCCGCGACGCCGTGGAGGCGCTGATCGGGCTGATCCGCAGCACCCGGGACCTCGACCGCCGGGCGAAGGCGGTGCACCGGCTGACGGAGCTGTGCCGTACGGCCGGGATCACGCTGCTGCCCCGGGAGCAGAAGCACATCGCCTAGCGCGGGGCGTGGACGACCGGCGTTTCCGTGCCCCCCACAACGCCGGCCGTCGCAACGCCCCGGTACGCGGCGAGAACGATGGCTCCCCCGTTCGGCCCCCGCCTCGGCCTCGGCCGCGCCGCGTCCCCCTGCCGTGATCACCTTAGCGGGGGCGATAGGCGGATTTGCGTAGATCGGTGCGTTTGAACCCCGGTCCCGGGCGGTTCTGCCGGTAGTTCTGCCGGTTCCTCACCCGGCCGTGGCGGCGGCGCCGGGGAAGCGCTTACTCCAGGCCCGCGGGCGCTCACTCAGCGGTTGCGGAACCATCCGCCGACACGCCCCGGACCCGCGGCAGAAGCCCAGTCGCCCGACCGCCGGCCCGGCAGCGCAGCGGGGTGCCGGCCCGGCGGCGCAGCGGCGCAGCGGGGTGCCGGCCCGGGGGCGCGGCAGGACGCCGGCCCGGCGGCGCGGCAGGACGCCGGCCCGGGGCGCGGCAGGGTCAGGATCGGCTTGGCGCGGCCGATTCCTGGCTGAGCTCCGCGCTCCCGGCCGTCGCGCACGGGTTCACCGCGTCACGGATCGTCCGGAGCGCGTCCAGGAGCTGGTCCAGCTGTTCCGGGCTGAGCTGGCCGATGAACCACTGCTGCATGAGCTCGAGGTGGCCCGGTATCACCTCTTCCAGCCGCTGCACCCCGGCCGGGGTGATCACCGCGTACGAGCTGCGGCGGTCGCTGGGGCAGGCCTCGCGCCGGATCAGGCCCTCACGATCCATGCGGTCGACGACGCGGGTGACTCCGCTGGTGGACAGCGAGGTCTGGCCGGCGAGGTCGGTCATCCGCAGCCGGTGCTGCGGCGAGCGCGCGAGGCGGAGCAGCACCTCGAACTCGACGCTGGAGAGCCGGTGCTGCTCGAACTGGGCGGCGAAGCGGTTGGTCAGGCCCGTGAACGCCTCGGCGAACAGGCCGTAGGCGGTGAACCGGGGGTCATCGAAGTTGGTTCCCACGCCATCCATGCTAACAGCACCCTATTGACACGGGGAATATTGCTCAGTGTATAGTTGCTACGTCAGACAAATACAGGCTCACTACCGAGAGGACCCGTCATGACCGACACCGCCGCCACTGGTACCCGCGAGTTCCAGGGCCTCCAGATTCCGGCCGCCGGCACCTACGAGCTCGACGCCGCGCACAAGCGGGTCGGCTTCGTGGTGCGCCACCTCATGGTCAGCAAGGTCCGCGGCGACTTCGCCGAGGCCACCGCGACCGTCACCGTCGCCGAGAACCCGCTCGAGTCCTCGGTCGTCGCCTCCATCAAGACCGCCAGCGTCAGCACCGGCCAGGCCGACCGCGACAACCACCTGCGCACCGGCGACTTCTTCGAGGCCGAGAAGTACCCGACCATGGACTTCCGCAGCACCGGCGTGAAGTCGTTCGACGGCAACGAGTTCGTGCTCACCGGTGAGCTCACGATCAAGGACGTGACCCGGCCGGTCGAGCTGCTCGTCGAGTTCGAGGGCGCGACCGTCAGCCCGTACGGTCAGCAGCTCTTCGGTTTCAGCGCGACCACCGAGATCGACCGCGAGGACTGGGGCCTGACCTACAACATGGCCCTCGAGTCCGGCGGCGTCATGATCGGCAAGAAGGTCAAGATCGAGATCGAGGGCGAAGCCATCCGCCAGGCCTGACCGCCACCGCGGCCCATCCCGCCGCCCGCTTCGTGCCGACGCCGAAAGCGCCCCTCCGCCGCGGGTCGATACCGAACAGCGCCGCTCGGGCGCAGGTCGATACCGAACAGCGCCGCTCCGCCGCACGTCGATACCGAAAAGCGCCGCCCCCGCAGGGGCGGCGCTTTCGCGTTCCCGGTCCGCTGGCGAAGCCCGCCACTGTCTGCGAAGGTGGACCCTGCGCTTCCGCGTGCTTACTAAGAGCTGATGTACGTCCGTTTCGTCCCTGGCCTCCGTTAGCGGGTCCACATACCGTGAGAGCGTCATGCGAACGTGCCAGGAGGATCGATGGGTAAGGACCTGTCCGGTACGACGTTCTCGACCGAGGACCGGGTCCACTATCGGCAGAAGGTCCGGCGCTGCCTGGACGTCCTGGCGCTGATGCTCGACCGGCGCGGGCGGTGCGGCCCCGCGTTCGACAGCGACAGCCGCCGGACCGGCCTCGAGATCGAGCTCAACCTCATGGACGCCGACGGCGAACCGGCCATGCGCAACGCCGAGGTGCTCGCGGACCTCGCCGACCCCGCGTTCCAGACCGAGCTCGGCCGCTTCAACCTCGAGCTCAACGCCCGTCCGAGGCTGATCAGCGGCGACGGCTTCGCCGACTACGAGGACGACCTGCTCGAGAGCCTCGGCCGGGCCGCGGACCGGGCGGCCAAGTCCGACGCGACCATCGTGCTCATCGGCAGCCTGCCCACGCTGACCCCGGATCACCTGGTGCTCGCCAACCTGTCCGCGAACGATCGCTACCGCGCGCTCAACGACCAGATCGCCGGCGCCCGCGGCGAACAGTTCAGTGTGGACATCCGCGGCGTCGAACGCCTGCAGACCGCGAACGACTCCATCGCCCCCGAGGCCGCGTGCACCAGCGTCCAGTTCCACCTGCAGGTCCCGCCGGAACGCTTCGCCGCCCAGTGGAACGCCGCCCAGGCCGTCGCGGCGATCCAGGTGGCGATCGGGGCGAACTCGCCGTACCTGCACGGGCGGCAGCTGTGGGCGGAGACCCGGATCGCGCTGTTCGAGCAGGCCACGGACACCCGGCCGGACGAGCTCAAGGCGCAGGGCGTACGGCCCCGGGTGTGGTTCGGCGAACGCTGGATCACCTCGGTCTTCGACCTCTTCGAGGAGAACGTCCGGTATTTTCCGCCGCTGCTGCCGATCATCGACGACGAGGACCCGGTCGCGGTGCTGGAGCGGGGCGGCGTACCGCACCTCGGCGAGTTGCGCCTGCACAACGGCACGGTCTACCGCTGGAACCGCCCGGTCTACGACGTCATGGACGGCCGCCCGCACCTGCGGGTCGAGAACAGGGTTCTGCCGGCCGGCCCCACCGTCGTCGACATGCTGGCCAACGCGGCCTTCTACTTCGGACTCACCCACCGCCTCGCGTCCGAGGAGCGCCCCGTCTGGAGCCGCCTGGCGTTCCCGGTGGCCGAGGACAACTTCCACGTCGCGGCCCGTCGAGGCATAGAAGCCACAATCCTCTGGCCGGGTACGGGAGAAAGCGCCGTCACCGACCTCGTCCGCGACACCCTCCTCCCCAAGGCCGACGAGGGCCTGGCGATGTTCGGCGTCGACCGCCGCCACCGCGACCGGCTCCTCGGCATCATCGACGGCCGCTGCCGGACCGGCCGCAACGGCGCGACCTGGCAGGCGGAAGCGGTGTGGTCGGCCGAGCACCACCGCAACCTCAGCCGCTCCGCCGCCCTGCACGACATGCTGCTCCGGTACAGCGTCCACCAGCAGACCAACGAGCCGGTCCACACCTGGCCGATCGACTAACCGTCCGGCCCGTCCTGGCGTGGAGCAGCCTTCGGTGCACCGGTTTTCCTGGCAGGAGTCGCATTCTTCGCCGGGGCCGCCTTCTTCGCGGCGACACTCCCGGCCCGACCGGGATTGATCTGCGCGACGGTCGGGGCTGCCGGTGGCCGGGCGACCGTGGACCGAGCTTCAGCCGGTTTGGTCTCGGCCGGTTTGGTCTCGGCCGGTTTGGTCTCGGCCGGCTTGGCCTGGGCCGGATGGGCTTCGACCGGCGCGGGCTTTGCAGCCGGTGGGCGTGCCTTTGCGCGGCCGGTCGCGAATGAGGGCGGGGCACCGGCAGCCGCTGCGGGGTCGGCCGCGGCGACGGCTGCGCTTCGCGGCTCTGCCGTCGCTGTGCTTCGCGCGTCGGTCGGCTCTGCCCTTTCCGGTTTGGCCCGCCCCCGCGCCGGTTCCTTCGCCGGCTCCACGTGCTGCTTCGCCGCCTCCGAGGAAGCCGGCCGCTGCGGAGCCTCCGAGAAAGCCGCCCTCTGCGGAGCCTCCGAGGAAGACGGACGCTGCGCCGGAACCGCTATCACCCCTGTCGCCTCCGCGGCCTCGACCGGGTCGGTCGCTCGGGTGGCGCCGCGTGCCGCCGTCCGCTGGGCGAGCGCCACGGTCGCCGCGGACCCGGCGAGACCGGCCAGGACCGCGTACGGCGCGATCAGGTAGGCCGACTCGAGCGGTCCGAGCGACCGGGTCAGCTGCGGGGCGAGCACCAGGAACGCGGCCGCTACCAGCAGCGGACCCACCGCGCCGGAGCTGGCCGTACCCACGCCGAGGTTGCCGCGGCGAGCCGACGGCCAGGCGCCGAGCACGCCGATGATGAAGGCCGCCAGCAGGGTGAGGAGCGCGCTGGGCCAATAGATCGTCCCGTACGTGCCACCGTCGCCGGCGGCGAACTGCCAGCTGGACGGGTACGCCGCCGAGGGCCGGTTCCAGAAGATGTCCGAGGCGACCGCCGCCACGGCCAGCGCCCACAGCCAGCCCGCGGTCACGAGCAGGTTCGTCGCGACGGGCCGGGAGACCACCGCCCAGTACGCGATGAGCAGGCCCAGCACGACACCGATGGCGGCATACCCGGCGGCGATCGTCTGCGGTGAGAAGGTGTCCGTGCGTACGGCCGCCCGCGCCGGCAGGGCGACGAGCAGCACCGTGAGCAGGGCCCCGACCGCGGCGGAGGCGGCCAGCGCGAAGCGCCAGGGTCCACCCGGAGCGCGGCCGATCCGTGCGCCGATAACCGCGCCGAACACCGTCGCACTCGCCGCGATCCAGGTCGCCCAGCCGAGGCTGCCGAGCCAGACGCTGTCGTCGGCCGTACCCGCGGCGGGCCAGACCACCACGCCCAGCCCGTACCCCAGGCCGAGCTGCGCAGCGCCCGTTCCCGCGGCTGCTCCGGCCGCGGCTGCCACCTGCCCTGTCCAGCCCTTCGCGGCCATGCGGGGCACTGTAGCCGGACCCGGCTATGGCTGCGAATCGATGAGCGGATGCCTCAAGATTGGTTAGGTTGACGGTCGAGGCCCCAGGCGAGGGAGACGATACGGCGATGCCCGGCGACACCCGCGAGTCCTTCCCTTCCGGCGACGAACCCCCCGTCGAGGGAGGAAATCAGCCGAATGGGGGTACGCGTCCGGGTGACACCGAACCCGATCGCACCCAGCAGATGCCGCGCCAGGAGGCCGATCCGGACGGTACGGCGCTCCTGCCCGCGGCCGACGACTCCACCCGGATGCAGCCGGGCGACCGTACGCAGATGATGCCGCCGGTCGACGAGCCGGCGCCGGGCGATCCGACCGCTGTCCTTCCGCCGGCTCGCGGCGTCGAGGCGACCTCGGTCTACCCGCCCACGCCGGCCGGCGCGAACTGGGCCGACGACGACGGCGTCTGGGCCGGTCGCGCCGGTGTCCGCGCGCCGCGCCCGGCCGAGGAGGTCACGGACTGGGCGGCGGTGCCGGCCGACGAACCGCGCGGCCGCTGGTGGACGCCGATCGTGGTGGGCATCGTCGGGCTGATCCTGCTCGGCCTGCTGGCCTGGGGCATCTACCTGATCCTGCAGTCCACCGACGACGACGGCGGTACGCAGACCCCCGCCCCGACGGCGACCATCTCCCCGGCCGCACCGCCGACCACCGAGCCGACGAAGACCCGGACGTCCACCGCGCCGACGACCACCCAGCCGACGACGACGCCACCCACGTCGCCGAGCGACATCACGATCCCCGCGC
Organism: Nucisporomicrobium flavum; assembly: GCF_016464385.1. GTDB lineage: Bacteria > Actinomycetota > Actinomycetes > Mycobacteriales > Micromonosporaceae > Actinoplanes > Actinoplanes flavus_A. The sequence continues at coordinate 223,208 of NZ_JADMLH010000008.1, forward strand.
TGCGTGGGCTGTCGCTGGAGGAGGCGCGGGCCGCGTTGAACCGCAGCGGCCTGAACTATCGCCTGCGGTACGTGCAGAGCACGGAGGCGCCGCCGGGGACGGTGATCGACAGCGATCCGCCGGAGGGCCAGCAGGTTCCCGACGACACGGTCGTCAACCTCATCATCGCCTCCGAACGTACGGCGCCGACGACAACGCCGACGACCCCGGCGACCGAACCGGCCGACGTCCCGGACGAGGACTGACCAGGGGGTTTCACGACCCCACGGTGAGATTGGGCAGGGGCAGGGACGCCAGGCTGCGCTGCGGCCGCCGGGCAGTGCCTGCGGCCGCCGGCGGGCGGTGTCGCAGCCGGCGGCCGATACACGCGGTGGTGACCGCGGGCGTCGCCGCCGGTGTCGGTCGCGCGGTGCCGTTGGGCGGTGCCGGTTGGGCGGTGGTGCGGCTCGCGGCTCGGTGACGGACGGCCGGGACGTGCTTCCGGCCGTCCGGCCGCGGGCCGGGGTCCCGGTCCGCTGCCGGGACCGTCAGCGGTTGGTGCGCAGCGCGCGGGCGGGGATCGCCCCCGACGTCAGGCCGGGCTGGCGGGCGTTGCGGGTGCGCGGGTCGGGCGCCTTGCCGACCTGGCGCAGGCCGCTGACCTGCACGAAGATTGATCGGCGTTCCACGGCGTCGCCGGAGGTGTTGAGCTCGTAGCCGTCCAGCCAGATCCAGCCCTCGTACGTCGGCCAGTCGTGGACGCGGATGACCCGGAAAAGCATCGGCGATGCGAATTGGACGCTCGCCGCCTTCGTCACGTGGATGACATCGCCGGATCGAGGAAGCACGTCAACTCCTGTCCTGAACCCAGTCTCGGGGCAAACACCGATTTGCCGCACAGTGAACACAGATGCTCCAGTGTGCCCGGCTTAAACGCGTTGGCAAGGTTGCGAAGATGCCAATCATCACAACGGTGCCATAACGTCGCCGTCGGCCCCCGCCAGGACCCCGTGACTTGATCAGTCCACGAAGGACATTTGGTTGGAGCCGACCCCCGCATCGGCGTCGCTTTTTTGTGCGATGGGTCGGGCTGGGCCGCTTCACCGAGAACACTCAGTGATGCCTGCCATACGCAAAGATTGCACCACCCCGAGGATCGATGCAAGTTGCACGTCAGCCGAACGTGACCAAGTGATCACTGTCGACGCTTGAAGGATCAAGAGATCACCAGAGAGACTGGAACCGACAAACGCCGTACGGCGGAGCATCTCGCCGTTTCCACCGTCGTACCGGAGGTGAGCGTGAATCCCCGCCGCAGCCCCACCATCCGCCGTCGTCGCCTCGGTGCTGAACTGCGCAGACATCGCGACGGCGCCGGCGTGACGATCGAGGTCGTCGCCGATCGGCTCGGGTGTTCACCGTCCAAGGTGTCCCGGATCGAGACCGGCCACACCAGCGCGACGCCCCGCGATGTTCAGGACATGTTGGACATTTACGGCGTGCATGGCACAGAAGCCGAAGAATTGGTTCAGATTGCCAAGGAAGCGCGGCAAAAAGGGTGGTGGCACCCGTTCAGCACGGTGCTCACCGGCGCCTATGTGGGGCTGGAGGCCGCGGCGAAGTCGATCCGGGCGTACGAGCAGCAGGTGGTGCCCGGACTTCTGCAGACCGACAGGTATGCAATTGCGATGATTCGGGCCGCCCGACCGGGTGACACCGACCAAGAAATAGAGCAACGGGTACGAGTCCGGATGGCTCGCCAAGCGTTATTGATTCAGGACGATCCGATCGATCTTTGGGTGGTGCTCGATGAGGCGGTGGTGAGCCGGCCGGTCGGCGGCGACGAGGTCATGCGGGACCAATTGGTTCACCTGGCCCGGATGAGCGAGCTGCCGAACGTGACCCTTCAGATCCTGCCGTTCGCGGTGGGAGCGCACGCCGGGATGGACGGCACGTTCGCGATCCTCGACTTTCCCGATGTCGAGGACCCGGACGTGGTGTTCGCGGAGAACGCGACCGGCGGGCTCTTTCTGGAGAAGACCGACGAACTCCGCAAGTACAACTCCATCTTCGAGACCATCCGGGCGACGGCCCTCTCACCGGAGGAGTCCAGGAACATGATCGCAATGCTGGCAGAGGAGCCATTGTGGAAGTCGAGACCAAGGGTTTCCGGATCGATTTGAGCCGTGCGCAGTGGTTCAAGAGCACCCGTAGCGGCCCGAACTGCGACAACTGCGTCGAGGTGGCGTTCGTCGACGAGGCCATCGCGGTGCGCGACTCGAAGAACCCCACCGGACCTGCGCTGATCTTCACCGCCGACGAATGGGACGCGTTCGTGGGTGGCGCCAAGGACGGCGAGTTCGACCTGTAGGAACGGATTCCCGGAGCCTGACGAACGGGCCGGGCGAGAACGAAACGGCGACCCGCTCCCCGCGTGCCCCCGACCGACCCGCCCACCGGGCCGGACATGGCGCCGGTGAGCGGGTCGATCCGCGTCCGGGCCGGAAAAGCCCCGTCATCGATGACGAACAGCGCCCGCCCCATTTTCGCCGGATTTGTACCGTCGCCCGCCGCGACCCGCATCGTTGAACGCCTTAAGCGCGGACCGGACCGCGCCGGCGAACTGCCGTCGCCCGTACGGCTGACCGTCCCCCTCGTGACGGTGCGGGCAGGGCTGACTCAACGAGCGAGGCAAGGCGAGAACATGACGATTGGTTCCGACAACCTGAGCAACGGATCTTCGAGCGCGCAGGACCGGTTCAGCGGCGGCGTGAGCGCGTACCGGCAGAACCGGCGTGAAGCGGCGCTGGCCGACAACGGTGACGGCGAGCTGGTTCCCCGCGGCGGCGGGCCGAGCCTGTCCTCGTCGGGCCTGCCGACCCGTACGCCCATCGAGCCGACCAGCGCCCTGGACCGCGCGGCCAAGCTGCCGTCGCTGGACCTGCAGGGCCTCACCGAGCCGGTGTTCCCGTCGGGCGGCTGGGTGGACGCCGGCCCCTCGCAGTCCATGGCCGATCACCCGCTGCTCCGCGGCCTGCTGCTCGAGCTCCCGGCGCGCGGCACGATGCCCGCGTCGGACTGGCTCGACCGCTGGTTCGAGGCGGCGCGCTCGATCCTCGAACTGCTCTACGTGCAGGAAGCCAAGCGCGGGCAGTAGCCGTCCCGGACCGCAGCCGGCGGGCGACGCAGCCGGATCGCGCAGCCGGCGGGGGAGGCGGGCCGATCGCGCAGCCGGCGGGTAGGGCGAGGGCCGGGACGTGATCAGGCGGCGAGGTCGACCTCGTGTGCCGCAGGTGCCGCCGGGGCTGCGACCGGGCGCGGCTCGTCGGGGAGGGCCGCGTACGCCTCGGCGCGCTGCTGGGTGACCGGCAGCGGGCGGAGCCGCCGCCGTCCGATGGGTGCCAGCACCGCGAGGTTGAGGCGGCTGTGCCGGACCGCGTGGCGGATGGCCAGGGCCAGCACGGCGAGGCCGGTCACGGTGAGGACGATGCCGGCGATGTCCGCGCCGGGTACCTCCACGATGCCCGCCGCGATCGGGATGCCGATCAGCGTGGCCAGGCCGGTCACCTGCAGGGGCGTCGCGACCAGCGGGTGCGCCGCCGCGGCGCGCAGGGCCGGCGGAACGGGCGTGAGCGGGGCGGTGGCGAACGTGGCCGCGCCGCGCCGGAGCTGCGTCAGGCGGCGAGCGGTCACGGTCACGACGACCAGCGCCGGCACGGCCGGGAGGAGAGCCGCGGACGGCGCTGCCGACTCGCCGGGCAGCAGGCCGGTGATCACGGGAACGGCGAGGAACACCGCGACGCCGGCACCGACCATCGTGGACAGCGCCCCGGCGCGCCGCCGGAGCTCCCGGGCCGTACGGGCGGCCGGCAGGGTGTCGGCGAGCAGCCCGGCGGTCAGCCAGACCGCGGCCAGGGTGCCGACGAGGATGAGGTCCGTCGTGGTGTTCACATCGACAGACTTCACCTGCGGCGCAACCCGCAAAACCGGGATATCACCGGACCCGGGTCCCCTAGGGGTGATCGCGAAACGGCCTGTGAGCGCCGTATTACTGTGCGCTCTCATTCCAACGGGCGAAGTGGACATTGGCCCCTGTTGCGACCGTGACCCTTGTCCTAGTGTCGAGTGCCAGACGTCCCGCGATGCATCGGCGATTTGTCCGGAGAGGGCGATCCCGGATGTGCGGGCGACGGGCTCGACCTGGGGAGGTCGGCCGGGATCCCTCGCGTGTGCGGCGCGGGGTCCCGGCGCCGCCCGGCGGGGAGCCGGGGGCTCAGACCGCGAACGACGTGACCGGCTCGCTGGTCGGCGCCGGCGGCTTCGCCTTCCACAAGCCGGCCTTCTGCATCGCCAGCCGCGACACGTACGCCGGGTTCAGCAGCACGTAACGCTTCCACAGCCGCTTGGGCTCGAGGCCGAGCCGCCACAGCCATTCCAGCGCGTACTTCTGCATCCACGCCGGCGGGTTCTTCAGCAGCCCGGCGTGGTAGTCGAACGCCGCCCCGACCGCCAGCAACGGCATGTCCAGCAGCGGGCGCATCGCGTACGCCCAGATCTCCTGCCGGGGGCAACCCAGGCCGACCAGGACGATCCGCGCGCCCGACGCCTTGATCCGGTCGGCGATCTCCGCCTCCTCGCCGGGGCGGTTGCTGCGGAACTTGGAGGCCTCGACGCCGGCGAGCTTGAGCGCCGGGAACATCCGCTCCAGCGCCGGTACCAGCTTCTCGAGGGTCGGCTCGGTGGACCCGTACAGGTAGACGGGCAGGCCCTCAGCCGCGGCCTGGCGCAGGACGCGCAGCGTGAGTTCGGGGCCGTAGACGCGGTCCGTCAGGCCGGCGTGGTGCACCAGGTTGAGCGCGCCGCGTACGGGCTGGCCGTCGGGGGTCACCAGGTCGAAGGAGTTCAGCCGGGCGTTGTGCGCCTTGTCCTGCACGCCGGTCATGACGCCGTGCACGGCCAGCGCGGTCACCGCGTAGTGCCGGCGCTCCCGGGCGGCCTCGATGATCTTCGCCGTGGCGGCGTCGTAATCCACGGCGTCGACGAGGACGCCGAGCACGTTGCGCTTGCCCTGGTCGATCATGACGCGGGGACCCACTTGTCGACGTTGGCCTCGTAGATCTCCTGGAGGATCATCGGCACGTCGTAGACCTGCTTCCACTCCGGGTAGTCGGCCTGGAAGGCGGCCATCGAGCCGATCCACCACTGGTGGTCGCCGATGCGGTTGTCGTCCACGTACTCGGTGATCATCTCGGTGCCGCTGATCTTCGCCGCGATCGCGAACGCCTCGAGGTTGGAGCAGTTGGAGTGGCGGCCGCCGCCGAGGTTGTAGACCTTCGCCGAGCCGGGGTTGCGGAAGAACGCCTCGAACGCGCTCAGCACGTCGTGGCTGTGGATCGCGTCGCGGACCTGCTTGCCCTTGTAGCCGAAGATCCGGTACGTGCGCCGCTCCATGTTGGCGCGCATCACGTACCCGAGGAAGCCGTGCAGCTCCGTGGCGGAGTGCGCGGGCCCGGTGAGCGTGCCCCCGCGGAAGATCGCGGTCTTCATGCCGAAGTAGCGGCCGTACTCCTGCGCCATCACGTCGGCCGCCACCTTCGACGCACCGAAGATGGAGTGCAGGCAGTTGTCGATCGACATGTCTTCGGTGATGCCGTTGTAGTACGGGTGCGCCGGGTCGAGCTCCCAGCGCGTCTCCTGCTCGATCAGCGGCAGCCGGTTGGGGGTGTCGCCGTACACCTTGTTGGTGGAGCAGTGGATGAACGGCGCCTCGATGCAGTGGTCGCGCGTGTTCTGCAGCATCGTCAGCGTGCCGCCGGCATTCACATCGAAGTCCGTGTACGGGTCCCGCACGGCCCAGTCGTGCGACGGCTGCGCGGCGGTGTGGATCACCACCGCGATGTCCTTGCCGTACTTCTTGAAGATCCGTGCGACCGCGTCCCGGTCCCGGATGTCCACCCCGTGGTGCTCGTACGAGGACCCCAGCTCGGTGCTCAGCCGCTGCACGTTCCACGCGGTCGACGCCTCGGCCCCGAAGAACTCCTGCCGCATATCGTTGTCGATCCCGACCACGTCAAGTCCGAGCCCGGCGAAGTGCCGAACCGCCTCCGACCCGATGAGACCACCTGATCCGGTTACCAGAGCAACGGCCACGAGCGAATCTCCAGACGCCTAGGCACCAAAAAACAAGACGAGAGCATAACGCCCCCACGCCCACCCATCCGATTCACCCGAACGAGGCGAACAAGCGAGACGAGCGAAGCGATGTCGGTCACGAACCACAACCCGTACCCAAAGAGGGCCGAGCCCCACCCCCGCCCACGGGCGACCACCGCACGGTGGGTTGAGGGTGACGGACGCCCTCGGGGTGACCACCGCACGGTGGGTTGAGGGTGACGGACGCCCCCCGGGGTGACCACCGCACGGTGGGTTGAGGGTGACGGACGCCCCCCGGGGTGACCACCGCACGGTGGGTTGAGGGTGACGGACGTCCTCGGGGTGACCACCGCACCGTGGGTTGAGGGTGACGGACGCCCCTCAGGGTGACCACCGCACCGTGGGGTTTCCGGGGGCTCGGCCCCCGGAGCAGACAAAAAAGAGCGACCCCCGCTCCGCGCTTTCCGCGGACAGGGGCCACCCGGTCGCTCGTGGGGATGGGGGGAGTTGAACCCCCACGTCCTTTCGGACACACGGACCTGAACCGTGCGCGTCTGCCATTCCGCCACATCCCCGTGGCACTGCGTTAGCCGGAACAGACTACGCTGTCCCTCGTTACATCGCGAGCAGGTACTGCCCTCGACGCCAGGGAAGATTAGCACGGCGCCGAGGGCCGTTATACGAGGGTCAGGAGCGACCGGCCGCTCGCCGCAGTGATGCGGAAGCGGCGGCCGGATACCATCATGTCCTCGGAACCCGAGGAGGAGCCGGTGAGCGTGCTGCAGCGCTTTGAGAAGCGGTTGGAAGGCCTGGTCGAGGGGGCCTTCGCGAAGGTGTTCAAGGGTGTCGTGCACCCGGTGGAGATTCTGAATGCCATGCAGCGGGAGGCCGAGGCGCACAAGGCTATCCTCGCTGGTGGCCGGACTCTCGTGCCGAACCGCTACGTGATCGATCTCTCGCCGTACGACCACAGCCGGCTGGCGCCGTACGCCGCTGCACTGGCCCAGGAGCTGGCCCAGTCGCAGGCGGAGTTCATCGGTGAGCAGGCCTGGACGGTGTACGGCGACGTGATCGTCGAGATCGAGCGGGGCGACGGGCTGGACACGGGCATGTTCCGGGTCACGGCGGAGGTGTACACCGGCGGCGAGGTCGCCCCGGTGCAGCAGCCTGCCTATGACGCGCAGCCCGCGTATTCGCCGTACGACCAGCAGCCGGGCGGCTACCAGCAGCACGGGCACAACGGCCGGAACGTGGGCCTCGTGTCCGGTGACGGCCGGACGTACCCGCTGCAGATGGGTTCCACGGTGATCGGCCGGGGTGACCAGGCCAATCTGCGCCTGCCGGATGTCGGCATCTCGCGCCGGCACGCCCGGCTGGACTACGACGGCAGCCAGGTGGTGCTGACCGATCTGGGTTCGACGAACGGCACGATGGTCAACGGTCAGCGCGTGTCGGCCGTGGCCCTCAACCCGGGCGACATGATCCAGTTGGGCACCACCACGTTGACGTTCCGAGTGGACGGCTAGCGACCTTGCCCGAATTCGTCCTCACCGTCGCCCGCTTCGGCTTCCTCATCCTGCTGTGGATCTTCGTGTTCACGGTGGTGGGGGTGATCCGGAAGGATCTCTTCGCCGGCGTCCGGTCCAAGAGCATCGTCGCCACACCTCGCGGGGTGGGTGGGGTGATGGCTCCTGGCCGGCCGGCGAAGGCGAAGCGTGGCAAGACGGCGCGACAACTCGTCGTGACCGCCGGTCAGCTCGCCGGCACCCGGATCACGCTCGGTGAGGCACAAATCACGATAGGGCGCGCCGAGGATTCCACGCTGGTCATCACCGATGACTTCGCGTCGGCCCGGCACGCCCGGCTCGTTCCGCGCGATGGCCAGTGGTTCGTCGAGGATCTCGGCTCGACGAACGGCACCTATCTCGATCGCGGTAAGGTCTCCGGACCTACTCCCGTCCCGCTTGGCGTGCCGATCCGGATCGGCCGCACTTCTCTCGAGTTACGGCCATGACTCTCACCCTGCGCTATGCCGCCCAGAGCGACCGCGGTCTGATCCGTGACGGAAACCAGGATTCCGTCTACGCCGGACCGCGGCTGCTTGCCGTCGCCGACGGCATGGGCGGCATGGCCGCCGGTGACGTCGCCAGCAACATCGTCATCGCCGCCATGGCGCCGCTCGACGAGGACGTGCCCGGTGACGCGCTCGTCGACGCCCTGCGGCACGCGGTCGGCACTGCCAACCAGCAGCTACGCGACACCGTCGACGCCAACCCGCAGCTCGAGGGCATGGGCACGACGCTGACCGCGGTGCTCTTCTCCGGCACGAAGATCGGCATGGTGCACATCGGCGACTCGCGCGCCTACATGCTGCGCCAGGGCGAGTTCTCGCAGATCACCAAGGACGACACGTACGTCCAGATGCTGGTCGACGAGGGCCGGATCAGCCCGGAGGAGGCGAGCAGCCATCCGCAGCGCTCGCTGCTGACGCGGGCGCTCGACGGCCGCGACATCGACCCGGAGTATTCGGTCCGCCAGGTGCTGAAGGGCGACCGCTACCTGATCTGCAGCGACGGGCTCTCGGGTGTGGTGAGCGCGGAGACCATCGGCGACGCCATGCGGGACATCCCGGATCCGCAGGCCTGCGTGGAGCGCCTCGTGCAGCTGGCGCTGCGTGGCGGCGGCCCCGACAACATCACCGTGGTCATCGCCGACGCGACCGACGCGGACATCATGGAGCAGTCGCCGATAGTGGGTGGCGCCGCGGCCCGCGACCGCGGCAACTCGACAGTGGCGGACAGCTCCACCGCCGCGGCCCGAGCGGCCGCGCTGCAGGCACCGCCGCGGCCGGCCCAGCCGGAGGGCGCGGCGTACGAGCGGGACGAGCCCGAGCAGCCGAAGCGGCACCCCGTGCGGACGAGCCTGCTGGTGCTGCTGCTCCTGGCCGTGCTCGGCGGCGGCCTGTGGATGGGCTGGCGGTACACCCAGGACCAGTACTACGTCGGCGCGACCGACGAGGGCCAGCTTGCGATCTTCCAGGGCGTGCCCGGGCAGATCGCCGGCCTCGACCTGTCCAGCGTCGCCGAGACCAGCCCGGCCCGGCTCGACGACCTCACCACGGTCGCGCAGGACCGGGTGAAGCAGGGCATCCACGCCGACAGCAGGCCCGACGCCCAGCGCCGGCTCTCGGAGCTGACCAGCGAGGACGCCTCGAACCCCAACCTGAAGCCGGTGTGCACGCCGAGCAGCGCGCCTCCGTCCACCACGCCGCCGCCGAGGCCCTCGGGCTCGACGGCCGCCGGGAAGACCACGGCTCCCACTCGAAGCACCACCTCCTCGGTGCCCGATCTCGCGCCCGCCACCACGCCGGACGCTCTGCCCTCGGAACCGACCCCGCCGGTCAACAGCGACCCGGTCGGGTGCCGGCCCGTCGACTGAGCGCCGCCCGACCGACGTCTGGGGATCTCCTCTTGACCGCGCCCGCCCTCCCGGCTCCCACACCCGCGTCCACGGGTGAGATGCCGCGTGTCCCGGGCACGAAGACGAGACGCAACTCGGAGCTCGTCCTCCTGCTGCTGGCGATGGCGATCGTGGCGATCTTCGGCGCCACGGCCGAGGCCAATCAGCTCGACAAGATCACGTCGACCTTCTGGGTGCAGGCGGCCCTGCTCGGCGTCCTGTTCCTGGCGCTGCACGTGGTCGTGCGCTTCACCGCGCCGTATGCGGACCCGGTGCTGATCCCCACTGTCGCGCTGATCAACGGCCTGGGCGTGGGCTTCCTGCGGCGCATGGACATCGAACGGGCGATCGCCCGCAAGGAGCCGATCCCTGGCATGTTCGCCGGCACGGGCGGCCGCCAGCTGATGTGGACACTGTTCGCGCTGATCCTGGCGGCGGTGCTGCTGCTGGTCATCCGGGACCACAAGGTCGTCTCGCGGTACGCGTACACGCTGGGCCTGGTCGGTATCGTCCTGGTGATGATCCCGGCGGTGCTGCCGCCCTCGATCTCCGAGGTCAACGGCGCGCGCCTGTGGATCAAGCTGGGCGCCTTCTCGATCCAGCCGGGTGAGTTCGCGAAGCTGGCGCTGGTGTCCTTCTTCGCCTACTACCTCGTGCGCAAGCGGGAGGTGCTGTCGCTGGCGAGCCGCCGGTTCCTCGGCATCGACTTCCCGCGCGGCCGCGACCTCGGCCCGGTCGTCACGGTGTGGCTGCTCTCGCTGCTCGTCCTCGTCTTCGAGAAGGACCTCGGTACGGCGCTGCTGTACTTCGGCCTGTTCGTCGTGACGCTGTACGTGGCCACCGAGCGGGCGAGCTGGCTGATCATCGGTCTGCTGATGTTCTTCGGCGGCGTCTACGTGGCGTACCTGCTGGGCGCGTCCGTCGGCGGCCCGTTCGCCAACTTCTACGACCGCGCCTCGGTGTGGCTCGACCCGTTCGCGCCGAAGTTCTACAACCGCGAGTTCGGCGGCAGCTACCAGCTCGTGCAGGGGCTGCTGGGCCTCGGCACGGGCGGGCTGTTCGGGTCCGGTGCCGGCGCGGGCTCGCCGTGGCTGGTGCCCGAGGTGCGTACCGACTTCATCTTCGCCGGGCTGGGCGAGGAGATCGGCCTGTTCGGCCTGTCCGCCCTGCTGGTCTGCTACCTGCTCATCGTGGAGCGCGGCCTGCGCGCGGCGCTGGGCGTACGCGACTCCTTCGGCAAGCTGGTCGCCGGCGGCCTGGCGTTCACGCTCGGCTTGCAGGTGTTCGTCATCCTCGGTGGCATCACCGGCCTGATCCCGCTTACCGGTCAGACCACGCCGTTCCTGTCCGCCGGTGGTTCGTCGTTGATGGCCAACTGGCTGCTCATCGCGATGCTGTTGCGCATCTCCGACGCGGCGCGCGGGCCGGTGACGGGCGGGCCGGCCGCCCAGGCCGGACCGAAACAACCACCCGCCCAGCTGCACGGCGCCATGACGGAGGTGATCAAGCCGTGAACGCCCCTCTCCGCCGGGCCGGCGTGGTCATCCTCGTGCTGTTCGCGCTGCTCTTCGCCAACCTGAACTGGGTGCAGGCGTACAAGGCCGACGACTACCGCACCAGCGACTACAACGGCCGGGTGCAGGTCGCCGAGTACGAGATCCCCCGCGGCGTCATCGAGGCGGGCGGCCAGCCGCTGGCCGAGAGCAAGGCCACCGACGGCACGCTCAAATACCTGCGGGTCTACCCGGACAAGCAGCTGTACGCGCCCGTCATCGGCTACAAGCCGGTGAGCGGCGCCGAGGTGGGCATCGAGCGCAGCGAGAACGAGTTCCTCTCCGGTGCCAGCGACAAGCTGTTCGCCGACCGGATCAGCGCCATGTTCACCGGCGACGAGCCGGGCGGCGGCAACGTCGTCCTCTCGATCATCCCGAAGGCGCAGGAGACCGCCTGGAAGCAGCTCACGAACAACGAGCGCGGCGCCAAGAAGGGGTCCGCGGTCGCCATCGACCCGCGCACCGGCGCGATCCAGGCGATGGTGTCCATGCCGAGCTACGACCCGAACCCGCTGGTCAGCCACGATCCCAAGGTCGCGGCGGCGGCGTACAAGGAGCTCAACGCCGACAAGGACAAGCCGCTGCTCAACCGGGCGACGCAGGAGACGTACCCGCCCGGCTCCACGATGAAGGTCATCATCTCGGCGGCGGCGCTGAAGAACGGCTTCACCCAGAGCACCGAGATCCAGGCCGGCTCGGAGTACGTCGCGCCCGGCTCCGGCGCGCCGATCCACAACGCCGAGGCCGAGACCTGCCCGGGCGCCCGCGTCACGCTGAAGGAGGCGCTGACCGACAGCTGCAACACCGGCTTCGCCCGGCTCGGTGTCCAGCTCGGCGGCGACAAGGTCAAGAAGGAAGCCCAGGCGTGGGGCTTCGAGCAGGAAGACCTCACGATCGGCAACCTGAAGGACGGCGGCCTGCCGATCACGCCCAGCCACACCGGCGACATCCAGAACCCGGACGGCAGCACCGACCAGGCCGGTCTGGCGCAGTCGTCGATCGGGCAGAAGGACGTCCGGATGACCACCGTCCAGGGCGCGCTGATGGCCGCCACCGTCGCGAACGGCGGGCGGCAGATGCGGCCGTACCTGGTGAAGCAGGAGCTGAGCCCGGACCGCCGGGCGATCTACAACGCCAACCCCGAGGTGCTGCGGACCCCGATCAACAGCCAGGTGGCCGGCGACCTGCGGGAGATGATGGTCAGCGTCGTCGAGAACGGCACCGGCCGGCGCGCGCAGATCAACGGCTTCCAGGTCGGCGGCAAGACGGGTACGGCGCAGAACGCCGAGGGCGCCGACCCGCACGGGTGGTTCGTCGGGTTCGCCTTCAACGACAAGGGTGAACCGGTCTCGGCGGTGTGCGTCATGCTGGAGAACGTGTCCGGCGGCCACGCGAGCGCCGAGGCTGCCCGCATCTCCGGGCTCATCATGAAGGCCGCGGCCGGCGGGGGAGGGGACTGAGATGATCAGCCCTGGGGTGACCCTCGGTGGCCGGTACCGCCTGGACGAGCGGATCGCCGGCGGCGGCATGGGTGACGTGTGGCGGGGCACCGACGAGGTGCTCGGCCGTACGGTCGCCGTGAAGATCCTGCTCCCGGCCCTGCTGGACGAGCCCGGCTTCGCCGAACGGTTCCGTGGCGAGGCGCGGACCATGGCCACCATCAACCACCCCGGGGTCGTCGACGTCTACGACTACGGCAGCGACCAGCAGCTCGCGTTCCTCGTGATGGAGTACGTGGAGGGCGACGCGCTCTCGCGCACCCTCAGCCGCGTCGGCCGGCTCACCCCGGCGCGCACGATGGCGCTGGTCGCGCAGGCCGCGGACGCGCTGCAGGCCGCGCACGCGAACGGGATCGTGCACCGCGACGTCAAGCCCGGCAACCTGCTGGTACGCCCGAACGGCACGCTGGTCCTCACCGACTTCGGCATCGCCCGGTCCGCCCTGGTGGGCCAGTTGACGGTGGCCGGCTCGGTGCTCGGTACGGCCTCCTACATCTCGCCCGAGCAGGCGTCCGGCGCGGTGGCCACGGCTGCCTCCGATGTGTACGCGCTGGGCGTGGTCGCGTACCAGTGCCTGTCCGGGCACCGCCCGTTCGACGGCGCCACGCCGATCGAGATCGCGATGAAGCACGTCCGCGACAACCCGCGCCCGCTGCCGGCCGACATCCCGCCCTCGGTGCGTGCGATCGTCGAGCGGGCCATGGCCAAGGACCCGAACGCCCGGTGGCCCACCGCCTCCGCGATGGCGTCGGTGGCCCGCCAGGCCGCGTCGTCGCTGACCACGCAGGTGCATCAGCCGGCCGTGAACGGCGCCGGCAACGCGGGACGCCCGGTGGGCAGCGCGGCGCCGAACAGGCCGCACTCCGGTGGCCCCGCGGTCGCCAACCGGCCGCACTCCGGCGCGCCGACGTCCGGCCCGCCCGGGCACCCGAACGGTGGGCAGGCCCGTCCGCCGTATCCGCCCGTGCCCCGTCCGGTGTCGGGTGGACAGGGCGCGCGGGGTGCCGCCTCGGTGCCGCCGCTGCAGCAGCCGTACCGGCATCCGTCGGCCCCGCCGATGCAGCACCCGGTGATCGCGCCCGGCAAGCCGGCGGATTCGGGTGGCCGGCAGGTCCTCATCGTCCTGGCCGTGGTGCTCGCGCTGCTCGTCCTGCTCTGCGCGGGCGTGATCTCGTTCCTGCTCAAGGAGGGGAACACGACAGCGCTGGGCGCGGCCGATCACGGCGCGGCGGCGGCGTCGTACCGTCTTACGAAGCAGGCTGGTGCACCGCACAGCCTCATCCCCGCGACCGAAGGACGACAGACGTTATGACGGCGCAGGCCCGCCTGCTGGGTGGCAGGTATCAGGTCGGCGAGCTGCTCGGTTACGGCGGCATGGCCGAGGTGCACCGGGGGCGCGACCTCCGGCTCGGCCGGGACGTGGCCATCAAGATGCTCCGGTCCGACCTCGCCCGCGACGCGACCTTCCAGGAGCGGTTCCGCCGCGAGGCGCAGAACTCCGCGGCCCTCAACCACCCGGCGATCGTGGCCGTCTACGACACCGGCGAGGAGACGTCGTCCGCCGGTGAGAAGCAGCCCTTCATCGTCATGGAGTTCGTCAACGGGCGCACCCTGAAGGAGGTGCTCGCGGCCGAGCAGCGCCTGCAGCCGCGCCGCGCCCTCGAGATCATCGCCGACATCTGCGCCGCGCTCGAGTTCAGCCACCGGCACGGCATCATCCACCGCGACATCAAGCCCGGCAACGTGATGATCACGCAGAACGGGCAGGTCAAGGTCATGGACTTCGGCATCGCCCGGGCCCTGGCCAGCGGTGCCACCACGATGACGCAGACCAGCGCGGTCATCGGTACGGCCCAGTACCTCTCCCCGGAGCAGGCCCGCGGCGAGTCGGTCGACGCCCGCTCCGACGTGTACGCGGCTGGCTGTGTCCTCTTCGAACTCCTCGTCGGCCACCCGCCCTTCGTCGGCGACAGCCCGGTCAGCGTGGCGTACCAGCACGTCCGCGAGGACCCCAAGGCACCGAGCGACATCAACCGGGACGTGCCGCCGGACGTCGACGCGATCGTCCTCAAGGCGCTGGCGAAGAACCCGCTCAACCGCTACCAGAGCGCGCAGGAGATGCGCGCCGACGCCCTGCGCGCGGTAGCGGGCCGTCCCGTCATGGCGACCCCGGTGATGACCGAGGCCGAGACGATGGCGATGACCGGCCCGATGCGCCAGGCGCCCACCGCGACGACCCGCGCGATCCCGGCGGCGGCCGCCGGCCCGCGCGGTCCGCAGCCGCCGGAGCGCAAGACGTCGTCGTGGGTGATGGCGGTCCTGGCCGCTCTCGGCGTGCTGGCCGTGGTGGCGCTCGGCATCGGCCTGGTGCTGGCCAACAAGGACGGCGAGAAGGACGAGCCGCCGGCCCAGGCCACGGTCCCGAAGGTCACCGGGTATTCGGAGGACGACGCCCGGACCCGGCTGCAGCAGGCCGGCTTCACCAACATCGCTTCGGGCACACCGAAGGAGACGTCCGACTGCGAGAACAAGGTGGAGAGTCAGTCCCCCGCGGCCAACTCCACGCAGCCGGTGAGCACGACGATCACGATCACCATGTGCAAGAGCCCGTCGAAGGTGCCCGTACCGACCGGCCTCAGGGGCGGCACGGAGGAGGCGGCCCGGCAGGCGCTCCAGGCCCGCGGCCTGGTCCCGGTCATCGACCGCGTCGACAACGAGGCGCGCGAGGGCGAGGTGCTCGACGTCGAGAGCGAGGGTGAGCAGGTCGCGCCCGGCAGCAAGATCACGGTGAAGGTCTCGCGGGGCAACCTGAAGGAGATTCCGGACGTCACCGGGCAGAGCCTCGAGGTCGCCAAGGCCCGGCTCGAGGACCGCGGCTTCACCAACATCCAGGTGCAGGAGTCCCCGCAGGAGGGAACGCCCGGCACGGTGATCGAGCAGACCCCGGGCGGGAAGCAGAAGCGGAGCGTGTCGACCCGGATCACGCTGACGGTGATCGCCCAGCCGACGCCCGACCCGAGCACCCCGGACCCGGACGGCTCCACCCCGCCCGACGGCACCGGTGGCGGCGAGAACGACGGCACCGGTACCGGCACGGGCGTCGGCGGCATCTTCGGCAACTAGCACCCACGGCAGCGAAAAGCCCGGGCCTCCCCATCGGGAGCCCGGGCTTTGGTCGTGGGGCCGTCAGGCGGTGGCGAACGCCGACCGGCGGCGGGACTCCACCTCGGCGGCGAGCTCGGGGGCCCGCTCCAGCGCCGACGGCAGCCCGCACGACGCCAGCCAGTTCGCCAGCATGGTGTGGCCGCCCTCGGTCAGCACCGACTCCGGGTGGAACTGCACGCCCTCGATCGGCAGCGTGCGGTGCCGCATCGCCATCACCACGCCGGACTCCGTCCAGCCGGTCACCTCGATCTCGTCCGGCAGCGTCTCCGGGACGACCGCCAGCGAGTGGTAGCGGGTGGCGGTGAACGGGTCGGGCAGGCCGGCCAGCACGCCCGCGCCCTTGTGCTGCACCGACGAGGTCTTGCCGTGCAGCAGCTCGGGGGCCCGGGTGACCGTCGCGCCGAACGCCGCCCCGATCGCCTGATGGCCGAGGCAGACCCCGAACATCGGAAGCTTTCCGGCGTACGCGGAGATGACGTCCATCGTGATGCCGGCGCGTTCGGGCGTACCCGGTCCGGGGGAGAGCAGGACCCCCGCGGCGCCGAAGCCGCCGACCTCGGCGACCGAGATCTCGTCGTTGCGCCGCACCTCGCATTCGGCGCCGAGCTGGCCCAGGTACTGCACGAGGTTGAAGACGAACGAGTCGTAGTTGTCGATCACGAGGATGCGCACGGGGATCACCTGGTGCTCGTGGAGGGTTCGGGTTCGTTCGTGTGTTCGTTGTACGGGATCTCGTCCGGTCCCAGCTGCGCGTCGTCGCCGCCGGGCACCACGGCGTCCGGGTTCTGCTGCGCCGGGCCGCTCTGCTCGGTGCCGGTGCCGACCTGCACGTCGTCGAAGGGCAGCAGGGGCGTCGCCCACGGGAACACCACGTACCAGAGCAGCGCGCCGACCGTCACGGCCAGCACCAGCGAGCCCGTCAGCTTGCCCCACAGGCCGAAGGGCAGTTTGCGCCAGATCCACGCGTACACGGGCCCTCCCTACGCCTTCTGGATCTCTGCGGGCCGGCCCGCGTCGGGCAGCTTCGGGTCCCGCTTGAGCGTGTCCACCAGCTCGGCGTGCACGATGAGCCGCTGGTAGTTGTTGAACTTCGGGTTGCAGGTGGTCAGCGTCAGCATCGCCTTCGTGGGCTTCTTGCCGGGCTGGCCGGGTACGGGCGCGACGACCTCGACCTGCGACGGCCGTACCACCTCGCTCGAGCTGACCTTGTAGACGTACCAGCTCGAGCGCGTCTCCACGCCGATCACGTCACCGGGCTTCAGCTCGTCCAGCCGCCAGAAGATCTTGCGGATGCGGTGGCCGGCGACCGAGAAGTTGCCGACCTTGCCGGGCTGGGCGGTGTCCGGGTAGTGCCCCGGCGCGTACCGGATGTCCTGCGGCCGTACGCCGTTGACCACGACCCATTCCATGCCGAGCTTCGGGATGTACAGCCGCCCGACGAGGTTCTTGCCGGGCGCGGCGGGAGCGGCCTTCGTCGGCCCGGCGCTGGGCGCGACGGTCGGGTCGTTCCACTCCTGGTCGAGCTGGTCGGCCAGGGTGTCCTGCTCGTCCTGCACCTTCGCGGAGTTGCCGAACACCTCGTACCCGGCGAACAGCAGGATGATCAGCCCGAACGTGATCATCAGTTCGCCGGACACCCGGACGCCCGTGCGGATCCGCGAGCCCAGCGTCGGGCGGGTCAACTCGGAATACACGCTCTTGTAGCCCTCGCCGGTCTGCTCGGGCCGCAGCTTGACGACCTTCTCGCCGCGCTTCGGCTTCGGCTCCTCGGCCGGCTCGACATCCGGCTCCCGCTCGGCCGCCGCCGCGGCAGCGGCCACCGAGGCCGCACCGACCACGCCGTCCTCCTTGCCGCGGGGCCGCGCCGGCTTGGCCGGCGCCTGCGGCGGGGTCTTCTTCCGTACGGCGGGCAGCAAACCGGTCGGCGCATCGGCGGTACGGATGACAGCCGTGGCGGAAGGATCGTTCCCGCCCGCCTCCGGGCCCGGCCGGCGCGCGATGTCCGCAGCCACCGGCTCGGCGGCCACCGGCTCGTCCCGGCGTGCCCACCTGCCCCGTGGCGATGCCTCCGCGGCCTGCCGCTCGTCCCGGCGTCCCCACCGGCCCCGCGACGGCTCCTCGGCGGTCTGCGGCTCGACCAGCTCCTCCCAGGCGCTCCCGGCCGCGCTGTTCATCCAGGCGCCGGTCTCGGAGTGATCCCACCCGGTACTGGTCGAACCCGTGCCGCTCTGCCACCCGGTGCCGCCCTCGGCCGCCCGGCGACGCTCACCGCGCCACCGGTCGTCCTCGTTCAGGGTGTCGTAGCCGCCGGTGCCCTGCTGCCGGCCGGCTGGACTGCCGGCGGTCGGCCCCGGAACGCTGCCCGCGCTCTGCGGGACCACCGGATTCGGCGGAGTGACCGGGGTGGCCGGGGTGGCCGCGCTTCGCGGAATTGCCGGATCTTGCGGAGTGGCCGCGCTTCGCGGGATGACCGGGCTTCGCGGGATGACCGGGCTTCGCGGGACGGCCGGTCCGTCGGCCGGGATGCTGCCCGGGGTCTGCGGCGTGGCCGGACTCTGCGGGATGGCAGGGCTGTCGGTCCCGGTGCTCCCCGGTGCGGCGGAGCTCCCGCCGGCCGGCGCGAAGAAGTCGAAGGTCCCGGGCCTGCCGGGCGTCACACCGGGGCCTGCCGGGGCGGCATCCGAGCGCGCCCGGGCAGCAGCGGCGGCGCGGGCCACGAGCGGGTCGACCCCCGCGGCCTCACCGGTCGGCACCGACGCGCCGACGGAGGGCACCGTTGGCTGCGGTGGCACTGCCGGGCCCGCAGGCACCGGCCCTCGCACCGGCTGCGCCCCGCCGACCGGCGGGGTGGGCTGAAGAGGGCCGGCCGGCGGCGAGGGCTGAAGTGGAACCGCCGCAGCAGCAGATGGCGGGGACGCGACAGGAGGCTGAGCCGGGACGGGAGGCGTCACGGGCCTCGCCGAGGGCGGGGCGGGGACCGCGGCGCCGGTGGCCGACGGCCAGGCCGGGTTCCCCAGCCCGACCGGGGGCTCGAGCGGCCCGCCCGGCACCCCGCCCGGCGTGGCGTCCGTGACGCGCGGGATGAAAGCGGTCTGCGCGTCGGTGTCGGGTGCGCGGTGCCGGCCCGAGTTGGGCGTCTCCGGGGCTGCCATTACTTCGTGACCTCGGCGGATCGGAGGTCACTCGACCCGTCGTACGCCCGCACAGTCACGTTCCTCTCGACGGTTTCCGTGTAGCCGAGGCCGAAGTCGGCGACCGCTGCCCGGAATTGCTGGACTCCCTCTGCGGACTCCAACGCTCGGTGCATCCCTGTGGGTTCGCCAATCGCCGTGATCTTGAATGGCGGCGAGAAGACCTGGCCGTGCAACAGCAGCGTATTGCCGACACAGCGTACCGCGCTGGTCGAAATGACGCGGACATCCATGATCGACATTGCCTCGGCCCCACCAGCCCAGAGGGCGTTCACGACCGCCTGGACGTCACCCTGGTGGACGACGAGATCATCGTTCTGGGGGACGTCGCCGCCGGTGTCGGTGGGCCGCCGCGACGAGTCGTTGAGGGTGACGGTGAGGCCCGGCCCGTGCAGCGCGGTGAAGCCGGCCGGCTCGCGCATCGCATCCGCCCGTTGCCGGGCCTCTTTGACCGGAGTGTCCACGTCGGCGAGGCGCGCGGCGTCCTGGTCGACGGTCGTACGCAGTCCCGCGGCCTGCTTCTCCCGCTGCTCGAGGCGCGTGCGCTTGTCGGCAATCAGCTGGGCCAGCTGCGGGCGCCGGTCGTCGCGCAGCGCCGTGCCGTCGGCCGTGGTGGCCGAGGTGGTGAAGAGGAGTCCGGCGGCCAGTGCGATCAGCGGTACGCCCACCGACCAGCCCCGTTGCCGTTGTCCGCGGCGCCGGGGGCGGAGTCCGCCGAGGGCCCGGCGCATGACAAGTCGCCACGAGGGCGTCCCCGTGGTGTACTCCACGTCGGTCTTCCTCCCCGGGATGTCCGAAAAACCCACCGGCGGGTGCCTGTGCGCGCGCCGCCTTGACTACGCTAGCTATCGAACAGTATTCGCCACGGGCAGCTTTCGGTGTCCCCGGAGCCGCTCAGGGGTGGGTTGTTCACCACTTGTTGCCCTCAGGAGAGCGCCGTGCCGAAGTCACAGGTTCGCAAGAAGAAGGTCTACACGCCGCCGACGGACATCCGTCCGGCAGCGACGGCCGCGTCCAAGAAGCCGAGTCCGGTGTGGCTGCCCGCCACGGCGGTCTTCTTGATCGTCTTCGGCATCGCCTGGCTGGTCGTGTACTACCTCTCCGAGCAGCAGTACCCGGTCGAGGCGTGGCACTACTGGAACCTGCTCGTCGGCTTCGGCTGCATGGTCGCCTCGCTGGCGATCCTGTCGCGCTGGCGCTGACGACCGCACGCCCGTCGGCCGTCGTCGCCCTCGAGGCGGTGGCGGTGCGTCGCCGTACCCTTCTGCGCTGCTCGCGGCCGTAACCGATGCCCGTGGGCGCAACCGGCCGTAAAGTCTGATCCGCGACCGCGCACCCTGCCGGCCTCCCGGCCGCGGGGTGCGCTTTCGGCTGATCGGGCCCGGTCGTCGCTGAGACGAACCCAACCGCGATCTGCGGCGCGCACACTGATTACTCGTGGGTAACATGGTCGCCACCCGACCGAGGAGGCACAACGCAGATGGGCATCGCGCAGATCGTCGCCACCGTCCTGGCGGGCGCCGTCACGCTCGTAGCGGTCGTCCTCGCGGTGCGTGCCGTCATGACGATGACCGCGGTGATCCGGCAGGGCCAGCCGGCGCCGGAGCGCTTCACGGACAAGGGCCCCCGGACCCGGACCATGCTGGTCGAGACGCTCGGGCACACCCGCATGCTGAAGTGGAGCACCGTCGGCGCCGCCCACTGGTTCGTGATGGTCTCCTTCATGATCCTGTTCCTGCTGGTGGTGGAGGCGTACTTCGAGGTCGTCGACCCCACCGGCGGCCTGCCGATCGTCGGCCACTGGACCGTGTACGGCCTGGTCACCGAGTGGGTCGCCGTGCTCGGCCTGCTCGGCATCCTGTACCTGATCTACCGGCGGCAGCGCGACCGGCGGGCCAAGCGCAGCCGGTTCCTGGGCTCGACGATGTGGCAGGGCTACTTCGTCGAGGCCGTCATCCTCGGCGTGCTGGTCTGCGGTTTCCTGATCCGCGGGTTCAAGGTCGCCAACGACACCTTCGAGTTCCCGGCCTGGGCCACCCCGGTCAGCCACGGCGTCGGCGCGCTGCTGCCGGCGGCCGAGGACGGCCCGACCTGGGTCGCGCTGGTCAAGCTGCTCATCTCGATGGCGTGGCTGATCACCATCGCGCTGAACGTGACGATGGGCGTGGCCTGGCACCGCTTCCTGGCCTTCTTCAACATCTTCTTCAAGCGCAACCCGGAGAAGCCGGCCGGCTCCGGCCTGGGCCCGCTGCGGCCGATGATGAGCGACGGCAAGCCGCTGGACTTCGAGGAGGCCGATCCGGAGAAGGACCAGTTCGGCGTCGCCCAGGTCGAGCAGTTCACCTGGAAGGGCCTGCTGGACTTCTCCACCTGTACGGAGTGCGGCCGCTGCCAGTCGCAGTGCCCGGCCTGGAACACGGCGAAGCCGCTGTCGCCCAAGCTGCTCGTGCTGTCGCTGCGTGACCACGCGTACGCGAAGGCGCCGTACCTGCTGGCCGGCGGTGGCAAGGACCTGACCGGCGAGGAGAAGGCGACCGAGGAGCAGCTGAAGGGCGTCGACGTGCTGGCGCTCGCGGAGGCCGACCGGCCGCTGATCGGCACCGAGGCGGAGAACGGCGTCATCGACCCGGACGTGCTGTGGAGCTGCACCACCTGCGGCGCCTGCGTCGAGCAGTGCCCGGTCGACATCGAGCACGTCGACCACATCGTCGACATGCGCCGCTACCAGGTGCTCATCGAGTCGAGCTTCCCCGCCGAGGCGGGCGTGATGCTGCGCAACCTCGAGAACAAGGGCAACCCCTGGGGCGCGCCGCAGAACACCCGCGAGGACTGGACCAAGGGCCTCGACTTCGAGATCAAGCGGGTCGGCGAGGACGACTTCGAGTACCTGTTCTGGGTCGGCTGCGCCGGCGCGTTCGAGGACCGGGCGAAGAAGACCACCCGCGCGGTCGCCACGCTGCTGCACGAGGCCGGCGTCGACTTCGCGATCCTCGGCGAGGGTGAGACCTGCACCGGCGACCCGGCCCGGCGCATCGGCAACGAGTTCGTCTTCCAGATGCTCGCGCAGCAGAACGTCGAGACGCTGACCGAGGCGAACGTCAAGAAGATCGTCGCCACCTGCCCGCACTGCTTCAACACGCTCGGCAACGAGTACGAGCAGCTGGGCCTCAAGGTCGAGGTCGTGCACCACACCCAGCTGCTCGCCCACCTGGTGAAGCAGGGCAAGCTCACCCCGGTCCAGCCGATCGAGGGTGACGTCACCTACCACGACCCCTGCTACCTGGGCCGGCACAACCGCGTCTTCGAGGCGCCCCGCGAGGTCCTCGGCGAGGCGGCCAACCTCATCGAGATGCCCCGCAACTCCGAACGTTCCTTCTGCTGCGGCGCCGGCGGCGCCCGCATGTGGATGGAGGAGAAGATCGGCAAGCGGATCAACGTGGAGCGCACCGAGGAGGCCCTCGCGACCGGCGCGAAGACCATCGCGGTCGGCTGCCCGTTCTGCTACACGATGATCGGCGACGGCGTCACCGGCAAGGGCGAGCAGGAGAACGTCGAGGTCATCGACGTGGCCAGCGTCCTGCTGCGCAGCATCAAGGGCGACAAGGCGCCCGCCTAGGACGCGGCCGCCGCGGCGACCGCGACCACCACCACCGCGGACTGGATCTCGTCGATCGTCTTCTTGACGGCCGCCGCGGCCCAGGCGCCCGCGGAGATCTCCTTCAGCCGGGCCTTGACCTGCTTGCGGTCCAGGCCGGCGAAGACCTTGCGGTCCAGGCTGGTCGCTGTCACCAGGGCGCACAGGGCCGCCGTACGCGGCTCCACCGGCCCCTGACC
This sequence comes from Nucisporomicrobium flavum, assembly GCF_016464385.1. Lineage (GTDB taxonomy): Bacteria > Actinomycetota > Actinomycetes > Mycobacteriales > Micromonosporaceae > Actinoplanes > Actinoplanes flavus_A. The sequence goes on from NZ_JADMLH010000008.1 coordinate 246,041, forward strand.
CGACACGGCCGCGAGCAGCCGCTGCCGGGCCTCCGACTCCTCCGCCGGCTCCACGCCGTCCCGGGCGGGATAGCGGGTACGCGGGAAGAACCGCAGCACCTTGCTCTCCTCGCGGGTGAGCACCTCCGCCTCGACGAGCCGGTCCAACGTCCGGCCGCGGGCGTCCTTGGCGAGCTTCGCCACCCAGTAGCCGGGCTTGCGGCCCTGCTCGTCGGCGGCGATCCGGGCCAGCGCCTCGTCGACCTGGGCATCGCCGGTGGGGCTCGGGTCGATGACGACGACCTTCTTGTCCACCACGTCGACGCGCTCGGCGAGGGCCAGCTCCAGCAGCAGCGCCCCGCCGAGGCCGTTGTCGAGGCTCGTACCGTCGGTGTCCTTCGACCCGTCGTCGCGGTACGCCAGCAATGCGAACTCCTCGGCCAGGTTCATGCCACGAAGGTAAACGGTGCGCGCACGAGCCACCGCGTGCATGTGCCCGATGCCCGGTTCCGGCACAATGAGGGCCGAGGTGAACCGATCATGGCCGGCCTGCTCCTGACCGCGGTGCTCCCGCTGGTGGCTTTCGCGCTGCTGACGGCGGGCAACGCCTTCTTCGTGGCGGCCGAGTTCGGGCTGGTCACCGTCGACCGGGTCGAGATCGACAAGCGGGCCGACGGCGGCGACCGCCGGGCCCGGACGGTGCGGCACGCGCTGCACGAGCTGTCCTTCCAGCTCTCGGGTACGCAGCTCGGCATCACGCTGACCACGCTGCTGACCGGCTACCTGGCCGAGCCCGCGCTGTCCCGGCTGTTCACGCCGATGATCGAGCACGTCGCCGGCGGGAGCACCGACACGATCACGCATCTGCTCGCGCTCGTGCTCGCCACCGTCCTGTCGATGCTCTTCGGTGAGCTCGTACCCAAGAACGCGGCCCTGGCCCGCCCGATGCGGGTCGCCCTCGCGACCGCGGCCCCGCTGCGGACCTTCTCGAAGCTGTTCGGCTGGCTCATCGGCGCGCTGAACGGCTCCGCCAACTGGCTGGTCCGCCGCCTCGGGATCGAACCGCAGGAGGAGCTCGCCAGCGCCCGCTCCCCTGAGGAGCTGGGCCTGCTCGCCGCGATCAGCGCCCGGGCGGGAGCGCTGCCGGCCGAGACGGCGACGCTGCTGCGCCGCACGATCCGCTTCGGCGAGAAACGCGCGGCCAAGGCGATGACCCCGCGCGTCGACGTGGTCGGCCTGAAGACCACCGCGAGCGTCGCGGACCTGATCAAGGTCGCGCGGGAGACCGGACACACCCGCTTCCCCGTGTACGAGTCGACGCTCGACCTCGTGATGGGGGTGGTCGGGGTGCCGGATGCGCTCGGCGTGCCACCGGACCGCCGAGCCTCCACGCCGGTGTCGGCCGTGGCCCGTGAACCGATCTACGTCCCGGAGAGCCTGGGCCTCGACAAGGTCCTCGCCGCCCTGCGCGAGGCGGACGCCGACCTGGCCATCGTGGTCGACGAGTACGGCGGCACGGACGGCGTCGTCACCGTCGAGGACCTCATCGAGGAGCTGGTCGGTGAGATCGCCGACGAGTACGACCTGGACGTCACCGAGGCCGCCAGCGAGGAGCTGACCGCGCCGGACGGCGGCCGGACGTTCCTGGTCGACGGGCTGCTGCGCGAGGACGAGGTGGTGGAACAGACCGGCTTCCGGCTGCCCGAGGGCCCGTACGAGACGCTCGCCGGCTTCCTGCTCGCCCGCCTTGGCCACATCCCGGTGCCGGGCGAGTCGCTCGAGGAGGACGGCTGGGAGTTCACCGTCATGGAGGTCGACCGGCACCGCGTCGAACAGGTACGCGTCGTGGCCCCGGAGCCGGCCGATGACTGAGCTCTTCGTGACAGTGGCACTGCTGCTGGGCAATGCGCTGTTCGTCGGCGGCGAGTTCGCGCTGATCGCGTCGCGGCGTACGGCCCTCGAACCGCTCGCCGCGACCTCCCGCCCGGCCCGCTGGGCGCTGTCCGCAATGAACCAGATCCCGCTCATGATCGCCGGGGCCCAGCTGGGCATCACGATCTGCTCGCTCGGCCTCGGCGCGATCGCCGAACCCGCGGTGGCCCACCTGCTCGAGGGCCCGTTCGCGGCGGCCCACCTGCCCGAGGGCGCGGTCCACCCGGTCGCCCTGGTGGTCGCGCTGGGCATTGTGGTCTTCCTGCACACGGTGGTCGGCGAGATGGTGCCGAAGAACATCACGCTGGCCGGCCCCGAGCGGTCCGCGCTCATCCTCGGCCCGTTCATGCTGGCCTTCTGCACGGCGACCCGCCCGATCCTGACGGCGATGCGCTGGGCGGCGCGTACGGTCCTCAGCCTGTGGAAGGTCGAGGCGACGGACGCGGTGAAGACCGTGTTCACGGCCGAGGAACTCGCCGGGATGGTCACCCAGGCCCGCTCGGAAGGCCTGCTCGGCACGGAACAGTACGAACGCATCCACGCCGCGCTGGGCCTCAACGAGCGGACCGCGGCGGACACCCTGCGCCCCTGGTCGGGCGTGACGACGGTGGCGGACGACGCGTCCCCGGCCACCATCGAGGCGCTGTCCACGCGCAGCGGACGCTCCCGGTTCCCGGTCGTGCAGCGTGAATCCCGGCGCGTGCTGGGCTTCGTACACGTCAAGGACGTCCTGGGTTACGAAGGCCCGCAGCGCCGCCTCCCGATCCCGGCGGAGATCATCCGCCCGCTCGCGGTGGTCCCGCCGGACCGCAACCTCGCCGACCTCCTCCTGACCATGCGCCGCGACCGGCGGCACATCGTGCTGGTGAGCGAGGGCAGGCGGCCGCTGGGGGTGATCGCGCTGGACGACGTGCTGCACGCGGTCGTGGGCGAGCCGGCCGGCCGGCCGGCGAGCTAGCGCGGCGGCCCTCCGGCCTCCGCCGCGACCCCGCCGCGCCCCCGCGTCTGCGCCCCGCCCGTGCCTGCGCCGCGTCGCCGAGGCGCGCGTGGCCGTTTGGCCGACCTCATTCGGGTGCTTTAGCCCATTTTTGCGCCGTCTCGGAGTTTGTAGTTAACAAGTCAACGCCCGGTTTTGGACAATAGCCGCATGTTCGACACCCGCCGGTCCTGGTTCACCCCCGTCGGCGCGCTGGCGGCCACCGCTGTCCTCGGTGCCGGCCTCCTGGCCGCCGCTCACTTCGCCCAGCGCAGCGACGCCGCCCCCCGGCTCACCCCGCTCGTGCTGCCGCGAGCGTCGGCCGGCGCGCTGCCCGTGGCCGGCTCCGGCCTCGAGACGCCACCCGACCCGGGTCGAATCGGCGTCGCGGCGGCGCCCGTGACCGTCCGCTACACGTTCGACGGTGGCGTGACCGAGCCGATCACGGATGTCCACGGCGGCTTCGAACTGCGCGCCCTCGGTCAGAACGGCGGCTCGCTGGAGCTCGTACCCCAGGGCGCGGGTCTCGCGGTCCGGTACCCAGCCCGGTGCACGCTGCCCCGCGAGCGCGACTGCCCCCGCGCGATCCTCGAGGGCACGCGCGACGACAGCCTCAACCCGGGCACCCGGCCCATGCAGTACGGCGCCTCGATCCTCATGACCCACCGTGACCTGGCGGATGGCGCGAACGTGGTGCAGAAGGGCTACTCGGTCGGCGGCGTCAGCCAGTTCAAGCTGCAGGTCGATCACCGCGAGGGGCACCCCAGCTGCGTCATCGCCGGCCGTACGCGCATCTACCGGGCCGAGCCGCCGGTCGACGTGGCCGACGGCAACTGGCATGACGTGCTCTGCAGCCGTACGGGCAATCGCCTGGCCATCAGCATCGACGGCGTCGAGCGGGCGTCCGTACCGGTGCCGGCGACGCTGTCGATCGCCAACGCCGAGCCGTTGCGGGTCGGCGGCAAGGGCCCCAACCACGGCAACGACCAGTACGCGGGCCAGATCGACAACGTCTTCCTGACCATCGGCTGAGGTGACCGGAACGGGGCAGCCGGAAATGCGGCGCGATGGTAAAAAGCGTTCATGTTTCTTCGCGCTCCCCGCGCACTGCTCCGCGGGGCACTGACGCTCGCCCTGGCGGCGGCCGCCACGGTTGCCGGATCCGCGGTCGCCCAGGCGGCGGCTCCCCAGCTCGCCCTGTCCGCCCTGACGTGGGAACAGTCCTCTGTGGACGTCACCACGGACTACGCCGCCAACAAGCTGACCTGGACGGTCACGAACTCGGACCCCGCCGCCGACTCCGTGCACGGCACCGTGACGATGCGCATGCGCAGCTCCGTGACCGGCGCGCTCGTCGGGCACGACTGGGTGGCACGCTACGAATACGGCCAGACCTGCTGCAGCGACGCCGAATACGTCTCGGGTACGCCGCAGGAGTCCACGTACCAGTTCTACCTCCCGGTCCGGCGGTATTCCGACGCCGCCACGACGACCTGGGAGGTCACCAAGGTCACGATGGAGTCCGACGACGCCTCGACTGCCGTCTCCGGTGCCCGGCTGCAGTCCTTCGGGTACGCGTTCAGCGCCCGTACGCTGATCGACTCCTCCGGCCCGACGGTGGACTCCATCAGCCTCGGCGGTTCGCGGAAGCCGTACCTCTACGTGGGTGACCGCTCGGCCACCGCCTCCTTCGACTTCACCGTCCAGGACGGACAGTCGGGGTTCTGGAAGGGCAAGATCAAGCTGGCCGGTCCCGGCGGCCAGAGCATCACGACCTCGTTCACCTGGGAGCGTGAGGACTACAGCACCGGATTCCGCTGCGGCTCCGTCAGCGGCGGCGACCGCGACGGTACGTACATGCCCTGCTCGATCGGCGTGACCCTCCCCGCGGGTGCGGCCGCCGGTAGCTGGCGCGTGGCATCGCTCGTGCTGCAGAACAACGCCGGCGGGCAGACGACGTCGAAGAACCCGACCGCGCCGTCGATCACGGTGACGTCGAACGCGGCCGTGCGGGCCGACGACTTCACGATCAGCCCCAACCCGGTGGACAACTGGCGCGACTCCGCGAAGACGGACCTGTCCATGTCGGTGACTGGAGCGCGCAAGGGCGTCTCGGCCGTCCGCGTCGACTTCGAGTACGGCGGGTGCTACGCCTCCGACGACCCGATCGTCAAGGACGGCCGTATCGCGGTCGCGGTCACGATGTACCGCCAGACCGAGCGGTGCAGGGTCGAGGGCATCGCGGTCGTCGACGGCAGCGGCGCCGTCGCGCTGTACGGCCCGGCGTACGCGGCGCCCGACCCGGGCCTGACCGTGAACCGCCTGCCGAGCACCACCGCCCCGGTCGTCCTCGGCGCGAGCCTCGATCCGGTGACGCTGACGCAGAGCGAGGCGAGTTACCGGTCGCCGACCCTGACGATCCGGGCCGCGGTGCAGACGGCACCGGTCGACGGCATCAGCGTCTACCTGTACGACGCCGACGGCGAGGTGGCATCCCAGTCGTTCGGTGGCACCAGCCAGGCCGAGGACGGCACAGTGACGAACTGGGTGTACCTGCCCTGGGACATCAAGCCGGGGCGCTACACCGTGGGCTTCGGCCTGGACGACGCTGCGGGCCTGAGCAGCTACTGGGACATGCCGGACCGGTCCGACAGCCGCGCGCTGCCCGGTGGCCCGCTGGTTCTGACGATCACCGAGGACTGAGCGGCCGCCGGCACGCCCGTTCGTCGGTTCACGGGGCGAGTCACCTGCGTGGTGCCTCGCCCCGGCGGGCCTCCTAGCCCTTCGCGCGCTGGTTGATGCGCACCTGATTGCCGGCCGGGTCGCGGAAGGCGCAGTCGCGGGTCCCGTACGGCTGGTCCATCGGCTCCTGCAGCACCTCGGCGCCGGTCGCGCGTACCGACTCGAACGTGTCGTCGACGCTGTCGGTCTCGAGGACCAGCCCGGACAGCGACCCCTTGGCCAGCAGCTCCCGCAGCGCCTGCGCGTCATCGGCGGGCCGGGCCACCCCCGCGGTCTGCAACACGATGCCGAGCGCGGGTTGCGACGGCGGCCCGACGGTCAGCCAGCGCGCGCCCTCCATGGAGACGTCCTGGCGTACCTCGAAGCCCAGGGCGTCGCGGTAGAAGGCCAGCGCGGCCTCGTGGTCGTCGACTTCCAGGAACGTGTACTTCAGCGAAAGATCCATGCCCGGAACGCTACGAGGCGGGGCTGACCTGCGCTTCTCGAAATCTGCTCGGCCTCGTGACGAGTTTCGCCCAGCAGCCGGGGATGGGCGCGAGCTCGTCGTGGTCCCGCGCCCGGTACGCGCTCGGGCTCTCCCCGACGAGCTCGGTGAACCGGGTGCTGAACGATCCGAGCGACGTACAGCCGACGGCCATGCACACGTCGGTGACGCTCATGTCGCCCCGCCGCAGCAGCGTCTTGGCGCGCTCGATCCGCCGGGTCATCAGATAGCTGTACGGCGACTCCCCGTACGCGGCGCGGAACTGTCGGGAGAAGTGCGCCGGAGACATGTACGCGGCCCGGGCCAGCGCGGGAACGTCCAGCGGCCGCGCGTACTCCCGGTCGATCAGGTCCCGCGCCCGCCGCAGGTGCTTGAGCTCCTCGGGCTTCACCCGACCAGCATAGGTGCCGGAGGCGGCCGCTCGGCGCGTCGTTTCAGCCGGCGGCTAGCTTGCGGCTTCGCCGGGCCGGCCTGGGAGGTGGTAGACGACCAGCGTCTGCTCGGGCCGCTCGGCGACGTGGAACGCAGCGTGCGACACGGTGATGACGCCCAGCCGCGGGTGCCGGAAGCGCTTGTGGCCCGCGTGGCTGAACTGGATGTCGTACCGCGGCCACCACTCGCGTACCTCGGGGCTGGCCGCGGTCAGCTCGTTCACGAGCCGGGTCACGCGAGGGTGGCCGGGGTGCCGCCCCGCGATGGCGCGCAACCGAGCCAGGAGGTTCCGGGCCTCGGCCTCCCAGTCGACCAGCACGTGCCGGGCAGCGGGCTCGGTGAACATCCAGCGCACGACGTTGCCGCCCGGTTCCATGGCTTGGAACAGTTCCGCGGCGGCGGCGTTGTGCGCGAGGACGTCGTAACAGATGCCCGTGACGTACGCGGGATTGTCGCCCAGCAACGCGGGGACGCCGGCGACCTCGGGCGCCACCTCCTCGGGGACGTCCTCCGCGGGCACCGCCCCTCCACCGGCGAGACGGCGCAGGTGCTCCCGCTCGGCGCTCGTCAGCCGCAGCGCCCGGGCCAACGCGTCCAGCACCTGGCCGGAAGGGCGTACGTCGCGGCCCTGCTCGAGGTAGGTGAGCCAGGTGGCGCTGATGCCGGCCAGCAGCGCCAGCTCCTCCCGGCGCAGCCCGGGCGTGCGGCGGCGCCCGGTGGCGGGGAGCCCGGCGTCGACCGGCGTCATCCGTTCCCGGCGGCTGCGCAGGAACGTCCCGAGTTCGGCGCTCACCCTAGAACCTCCAGTACCAGAATAAAGCGATTCTGGATACCAGTCTAAGACGGCGCGAGGCTTGTCCCATGCGAGCTTGGACTGTGGCTGAACACGACGACGACGTACGCCTCTCCGAGGTGCCGACGCCCACGCTGCGAGGTGGCGGTGTGGTCGTGGAGGTGCTCGCCGCGCACCTGCCGGCGTACACGAAAATGGTGGTCAAGGGCAACCGCGGCGCCCTGCCGGTCCCCCTGATCCTGGGCCCCTCGTGCGTCGGGCGCGTCACCGACGTCGCGCCCGACGTCTTCCATGTCGCCCCGGGCGACATCGTTCTGGACACCGCGCTGCTCGACGCCGGCGGCGACGACCAGATCCTGGTCGGCTGGGTCGGCCTGGGCGGTCCGGGCGGCGGAAGCGACCGTACGGATCACATGCGTACGGTGTGGCACGACGGCGTCTTCGCGGAGCAGGCCCTGTGCGCCAAGGAGACGATGGTCAAGCTGCCCGGCGCCGAACACCACCCGGAGCCGGCACACCTGGCGTTCCTCCCGTGGCTGTGCATCGCCGCGTCCGGCCTGCACACGGCAGGTCCCCTGGCCGGCCGCGACGTCGCGGTGATCGGCGCAACCGGCCAGCTGGGCGGCGCGGCGGTGCTGGTGGCGCTCGCCGAGGGAGCGGCGACGGTGACCGCGGTGGGCCGCAACAAGGCGGCGCTCGACCGGCTGGCCGAGCTGGGCCCCCGCGTACGCACCCATCAGCTGACCGGCGACCGCGCGACGGACGCGGCGGGAATCGGCCCGGTCGACGTGGCGCTGGACGCTCTCGGCGCCACCCCGACGGCGGACGCCACCATGGCCGCCTACGACAGCCTCCGCCGCGGCGGCTCACTCACGCTGATCGGCGGCGTACGCCAGAACCTCACCATCCCGTACGGCGACCTCATGCATCGCAGGCTCACCGTTCGCGGCTCCTGGATGAGCGACAACGAGACCGTGGCCACGGTGTGGAACCTGGTCCGCTCGGGGCTGCTGGACCTGTCCGCCGTGGAGCTGCTGACGGTAGGTCTGGACGACCCGGCGGCGGCCCTCGACCTGGCGGAGCGTACGACGGGCCTCAGCTTCGTAGCCCTCGTCCCCTGACCTCAGGCCCGGTTGCGGTACGCGGCCAGGCCGCCGAGCTCCTCGCTGGCGATGAACACCGAGCGGACGTTGATGATGGCCTCCTCGACGTGCGCGGGGCAGCCCCACGCCGAATCGCCCCACGAGTCCGCGATCTTGATCTCGGCCGGCGCGGTGCACCCCGGCGCGCCGCCGAGCTGGCAGTGCTCGGGATGCGGCATGGCGGCCTGCGCGGCCGCGGCGGTGCGCATCTGGGCAGCGATCTCCGCGGCCGCGGCCGCCCGCTCCTCGGCCTGGGCCCGCAGGTGCTGCTCCGCGCGTACGGCCTTGGCCAGCTCCTCGTGGGCCTGCTTGGCGCGGGCCTCGGCGGCGGCCCTCGCCTGGTCGATGTGGTGGCGTTCGATGGCCAGCGCCGCGGTGCCGGCGAACACCCGGATCAGGGCGAGGTCGGTGTCCTGCGGGACACGCGGGGTGCGGTGGTACATGGCGAAGGTGCCGAGCAGCTCGCCGTCGCGGGCCAGGATCGGCACGGACCAGCAGGCGGCGAGCCCGGCCCGGCCGGCCAGCTCCCGGAAGTCGGCCCAGAAGGGATCCGTGGCGATGTCGGTGACGATGACGGGCTCCCGCCGGTGGGCGGCGGTGCCGCAGGAGCCGACGCCCTCGCCGGTCGCGATCCCGTCGATGGCCTCGTTGTAGAAGCCGGGAAGGCTCGGAGCGGCACCGTGGCGCAGGTGCCGGCCGTCGGGGTCGGCGAGCAGCACGGAAACCAGGATCTCCTCGGGCGCCAGCTCCTCGATGCAGCGCGCCATCCCGTCGAGCACCTCGCCCAGGGGCGCCTGACGCGCGATCTGCTCCAGCACGGCCCGCTGCCCCGCCATCAGCCGCTGAGCCTGCTTGACCTGCGTGGTCTCGACGCCCAGCATCCGAATCCCCACCACGGCCCCGTCGGCATCCCGGCGCGGTTCGTAGGTGAAGTCGAAGTACACCTCCCGGGCGTGCGCTCCCGCCCCCAGCACGGCCCGGGCATCGCGGCCGGTGTACGCCTCACCCGTGCGGTAGACCTGGTCCAGCAGCTCGGTGAACCCTTGACTGGCCAGCTCGGGCACCAGCTCGGCGACCGGAACCCCGGTGCGGGCCCGATCCTCGCCGATGGTGGCGAAGAACGCGGGGTTCGCCGCCTCCAGCACATGCGCCGGCCCCGCGAGCGAGGCGAAAACGGCGGTGGACTGCCCGAACAACGCCCGCAGATCAGCCTCCGCCGCCTGCCCGACTGCGGCCGAGCCCACGCCAGTCGGCCGCTGGTCCGGTACCGCTGTCATGGTCTTGCCTCTCGTCCATTCGTGCTGGGCTGATCGCCGGACCACCGGCATGGGCGGCGCAAGCGCGACCGTGCCGGCATGCGAGCTTGCGCCCACCGGCCAAGTCGTGAGGCACTCTATGCCGTATAACCGACAACGGCACGGGCATCCCGCCGCCGACCCTCCACGCTGTCACGGCCGGTCTAGCCACCGAACGCCAGGCATCGAAGGCCCAACCCAGCCCGCGCCGGTGACGATGGTCTCCAGGTACGTCTCCCCGACAAGTTGTAGCCGTACAACGTGACCTCGTCATCACCGCGACCAGCTCCAGATGACTCTAAACGTCCCGGTCCGATCACTCGTCGCGTACATCCCCGGCCAGCCAGGGGGTCACCGGGCCTACCTCGCCTTCGCCGTCCTCCGCCTCCCGGGCGGCGAGCAGGGAACGTTCCACGTCACACCCGAAGTGCTACAGCGGCCGCGGCGCGTGCACCGTCAAGTGCGTCGTAAATCTTCGGGACGATGGCGAACCGGTCGGCGGGTGGCAGGTTCGCGTCGCGCGCGGCGCGGACCGCGGACATGAAGATGGCGGCCGACATGCATCCGTTCTCGTGCATCAACTCGCTCGGTCCGTAGACGACGACTTGCTCTGGGTCCACGGTGATGGACAACGTGCACAGGCCCTGTCCTAGCGCCGTTCCAGCCCGCTCGAGTGCCCGGAGCGCCGCCTTGTCCCGTTTTTCGGCGTGCTCAGCCAGTTCCGCCAGGCTCGATATCGACGTGCCCTGGTCGAATTCCCGCATCAGCTCCAGGATGGACTGCGGAGCGGCCAGGCTTTCCAGACACCCCTTCCTGCCACAGCGACAGGGGATGCCCTCGGGCTGGACGATCATGTGTCCGATCTCGCCGGCTGCGCCGTGCCAGCCTCGGATCAGCTGTTTACCCACGACGATCCCGCAACCGACGCCATCATCCAGGACGACCGTCGCCGCACACCTCATGCCCCGATTTGACCCGAACTTGTGTTCGTAGATGGCCAACGCGTTGGCGTCGTTCTCCACGACGACCCGCAGGCCCGTGCGCTCCTCAAGATTGGCGGCTAGTGCCAGCGACACCCTGGGTCCCCTCGAGCCCTGCGGGGACCAGGCCACGGTGCCTGCGCGTACGTCGACCGGACCGTCGATCTCCACCCCGGCGACGAGGTCGTTCTCCGTTCCCGGCGTACCGCGCTGGAGGCGACGAATGACGTCGACAATGGCGGAGCTGAGGCAGGCAGGGTCGCTCGGATTCGTCAGATTCTGGGTAGCTTCCTGTTGAACCGTGCACCGGCCGTCCGTGCGTACACCAACGATGCGATGGGAACGCGCCCGCACGCCGTACGCGGTCGTATCTGCTGACGGCGGATTCACGACGGGCTCCACTGTGTCCCGCGCGCTGGAGGGAATCCATCCCGACTCCGTCAGGCAGCCGTAGCCGCGCGGCGTAATGTCCCAAGCATTGCGCCGCCAGTCCCGGCGCGCCCACACGAGGCCGGCTGCTCGGAGTCGCCGACCCACGCGACTGACTTCCGTCTCGTTGATTCTCAATTCCGCCGCTAGTTCTTTGTTCGACATCCCTGGGAACTCGCCTACGGTCTCCAGGAAACGGTATGAATGGCCCGATGCGGGACCCAGTTGGTGGACGGACGGCAGCCGACGGATCGCCCAGTACGCCGCGTCCACGAGCCCGAGGATCCTGCCCCGGTGCTGAGCGGCAGGTCCGGTCTCCGCGGACTCGTAGCGACGCAGCAACCAGTGCAATCCGTCGCGGGCCGCCTCAAGAGCTTCTTTGTCGGCTGACAATGAGGCGTCGGTGACGAGCATCCCCCAGGCGCTGAAATCCCCCTCGGTCAACTCGCTCTGCGCATCGAGTTCGTCCCGTAACGCAGCTATCGTAGCCAGTCGAGTGCCTCTGTCCGGTTCTCGCCGCCTCGCTGCATTTTCAGCATCCCGCAGGACACGGCCTGTGATTTCATCGTTGGGCACGGCCGCTCACCTCTTCCCCGGCGGCAGTGCGCCGCCTTAGCCAAGTGAACGCCAAGTGATGGCCTCAGTCAGCCGCTCGGTGAGTTTCATCGGTTCACTCCATCGGATCCACGCTTACCCCGTAGGGTTGTGTCGGCTTCGCGATCTAAGCGGAAGCGGGGGGCGGGTATGCTCGATACGGAGCTGACACAGGTACCCGGCGAGTTGTTGCATTGGCAGGACGCCGCGCATCTCTTCATGCAGCTGTACGACATGCTCGACGAAGAGATCTTTCACGATGGAAGAGCCTCTCGGTGGAGCGCCGAGCCGGAGTTCAGAAACACTGTCGCCGAGGTCGAGGAGCACCTTCTTCACTATGGGTATGTGGCGCAAGTGTCTCCTGGGGCCACGGTCAACACAGTGGACCAGTACCTGCTCCTAGCGACGGTCCGTGGGATTGACGGCGCGCTATGGCATGCTAATCCGTTCGCCAACGCCTACGAGTCGGGCCGGCTGACCGAAATCGCCATTCGCTATGCCCGCACGGGCGCCTTCAATGATCCGCAATGCGTTGACGGCCTGCTCCTGCCGCGCTGCGCCATGCCAGGACGTCCGCTTGGTTCGGGGCGGAAAGAGGACTTCTTCTCGGTTCACCGAGTGTCAGCCGAGGTGGCGCGCCATGTATGCCATTCTCGACTCCCCGCGTCCCACGAGCCGTTCAGCCCAGGGGCGGAACTCCTGGTGGCGTGCGCCCCTTTCATGGACAGCTTTGAGGAGATGGGGCTGTCGGTGGATCTCGAACATGGACCCGCGTCCTACGGCTTCGCGCCACGATACAGCGACGCGCTCGTCGAGAGAATCCGCACCGTGGTCCGAAAGATGGACGATGCCGGCGCACACATCGGAATGATTCCGGAAGGCTCGCTGTCCCGCGAAATTCTCGAGGCATGGCGAAAGGTCGCGAAGGATACGGCGACGCCCTCCTCATCGCTGCGCTGGATCCTCGTCGGCAGCGGCCCTTGCCACCCGTCGTATCCGCCGCCGAATCGCGCCGTCCTGATCGACCGGATCAGCGGCGAAGTCGTGATGACCCAGGACAAGATGGCCCGGTTCACCATCACTCGTAGTCAAGCACGCGAGTGGGAGGTGCCCTGGGATCCGGCCATCGGCCGGGTGGTGGAAGGCATCCGGGTCGGCTCCGTTCTCGAGATGAGGGACTCGATAGTCGGGAGACTGATCATCGCGATCTGTGAGGACCTCGCCCAGCGAATGTCATGGAGCCGGGAAGCGGCGGCGTTCGGCGTCTCCCACATTCTCGTGCCGATCTTCTCGAAGCCCATCATCGAGTTTCACTGGGAGCAGCAGTCCGCCGTGCAGCTGGTCACTGATCTGGGCGCGTGGGTCGTCGTCGCCAATAGCCTGACTATCGCAAGGGAAACCGCCCACGGTGAAGGTGGGACATGCGCCATCTTCGGCCCCGGCGACCCTGACCGCGAAGAGTGGCACCGTTGCATCCCCGAGTTCGGCACATCGGATGAGGTCGATGCTCTGGGGCGGACGAGTTCGGGCAGCCTACCCAGCATACGTTCCGGTCTCCTGCCCGCATCCTGGTGCGATGTGGGGGGATAAGCCTATGCGGTCAGGATCAGCTTGTTTCGAGCCCCTTGCGATCGCGCCATGCTGGTGGTTCGACTGTGTCGTGCCGGGGCCGGCGGCCCAGCGGTAGTCGCTCTGCTGCGCGTCGGCATCGAGGATCTTGCCGCGGCTCGGTGGCACTGATCGCTAACTCGCGCTGATGACCGACATTTCCGAGGCGGTAGTGGCGGTTGATGACTACGCCGTTGGGAGGGCGCCGCTGAGAAGACGACGGGCCTCGCTGTACGACGAACTCGCTGGGGGGTACGTGGAGAATCACCAGATCAAGGCCGCGCTGCACGCTTGGCAAACAGAGCAGGGCGAGTCTGCCCACGGCCTGCCCAGCAGACTACGGTGACCCGGCTGGTGTTCATCCCGGACGCGGTACGGCACCTCGCCGAGTTCACCGGCGGTCGCCCGGACTCGCTGCTGTTCGTCGGACCGAAGAAAGGGCCGCTGCGCCGATCGAACTTCCAGGAGCACTGGCGCGCGGCCATCGAGAAAGCCGGCGTGCCCGGTCTGCACTTCCACGACCTCCGGCACACGGGGAACACCTGGGCGGCTGAGACCGGGGCAACGCTGCGAGACCTGATGGACCGGATGGGTCACTCGACCACGCGGGCCGCGCTGATTTACCTGCACAAGAAGGCTGGCCGGGACAGGAAGATCGCCGACGCGCTCGGCAAGCTGGTGAAGGACGCGCGGGGCACGCAGGCGGAGGGCACGGAAGGGCACGCGAGTCCGGAGGGGCACGCAGGGGGCACGGCCGCCGAATAGAGATCAGATAAGACGAAGGCCCAGGTCGCGGATCATGCCGCTGGCCTGGGCCTCAGTCGTTGGAGCGGGTGACGGGAATCGAACCCGCACTGTCAGCTTGGGAAAAGGCGATGAGGCCGAGGTAGAAGCGCTGCAGTCCAGCTCAGAGGCGGTCCGAGTGGCCTGGAGTGGCCTCACCTGACACCGACTTATGGCCCGTGGACGGCCCGGTCGGACTCCACCTGGAGTGACCCGCTGACTCGGTGGCAAGCCGGCGGAGCCGGTGCGGCAGCCGATCGCCCGGAGCCGTGTCCTGGGCGACCCCTGAAGCGATCGTCACGGCGTCTGGGTCTTGGGCGCGGCCTTCCGGCGGGTGTCGGCGGCTTCCCGCCCCGGTGCCGAAGGCTGACCGGGGCGGCTTGCCGCCGGCCGGTCTCGCCGCGCCCGCACCGCGCGCAGCGCGGTGCCTTGATCCCCAAGAGCCGTATTCGGCAGCACCACCAATGCGCCCACGCGCGCGCAGTCGGAAGGTCCCTGCATTGGGGCCCGAACTGCACGTACCGGCTTCAACGCCGGATCCGGCGTTATGGTCCGTCGGGTGTGCCACCGTGTTTGAAGAGACACCCTTTGGTTTCGGCGGTCAACTGCTGCGGCACACGCTGAAGGTCGGAGTGCCGCGCTCGCTATCGAGTCACTCGGGCGCCGTGAGCACCTTAAGACCGGCCCAAGACCCTGCCTTAGCAATGTGAGACTCGGTGGCGAACAAATAGTGCCACTCGCCAAAGTCGCCGCTGTCGCGGACGGACCTAGCCCACTTCTCGGCCGCGTCGCGCTTACGAAGGACGTCGGCGTCGTTGGCGTTCTTGTCGCTTTTCCCTTCGACGACCCAGAACTCGTCCTCCTTGTCAAGGACGATGAAGTCCGGAAAGTAGTTGCCCTCAACCGTCGGAATGTATGCCGGGCCATTCGTGTAGAGTCGCAGCCACCATGCCACGTCGGGGTCGCGGTCCAGCAGCTGGGACAATGACCATTCCGTAGTGCCAGCGTCGAACGATGCTACTGGCATAATATTCCTCGCCCATCCCAAAAACTGCGCATTTTTCTCAAACTTGGCGTTATTGGCGTCTCTCGGATCGCTAACCAATACCGGCTCGATAGGTAGTGTGATCGGCACGAGGGAGTAAGTTATCTCACGCTTTCGTTGGCCATGAGCGGTTCGAATAAGGTCGCTGATGCCTTGAATAGCGTGATGGCGGCGCAGCTCCCCCCACGAAGCCGTCGTCGTTGCCGCGGTTACCCCCGCGCCTTTGAGGAACGCCCGGACTAGACGGCGTGCTGCTCCACGCTCACTTCGGGTTTCTTCGACTTGCCGAAGGATGGCGCTCGCCAGGTCCTCGCGAATGGTGTCGATGCCTGTAAGGGCCTGCTGAACCTCCACATTCGCTTGCGGCGTGACTGCGACCCGCAGTTTTCCGTCCGTTTCTTTCAACTCAAGTGCGTCACGGGCCAGAAAGGTCGGCACCTCAGCAATGAATCTGGCGCCAGCCGCTTCGGCATCGCCGTCTGCGATATCTGACAGAGTGAAGGTCGCGTAAGTCAAGTTCGCCTGTCGACGAGGAAAGATGATCTGTGGAGCGCCATCGACCCGAAATTGCGGCTTTGGGGTCGTTTCGTTCTTCCGGTCGGCTGTTTCAATGAAGAATAGGGCCCCGCCGCCTTCATCCTCGGCATTGGGAATTTTGAAGGTTACGGGTTCAAGGTTGGCGACCGTATCATTTCCGCCGCCCACGTTTGTAGATGTCGAGGCGGGGTCCGGCTGCTGACCGGTTGATTCGTTTGGACCGAGGTCGGCGACGGCGCCCGCGTCCACCGCAGCCCCTTGATCATCAACGTCTGCGGCGCTCGGGGTGGCCTGAATGCGCTGCAAGAGAATATCTTTTTGGGCCAGCAATTGTCGGTATGAATCGTGAGCCACGAGGTCGACCTGATCGACCATCGGCACGTCCGTCCGCTTTCCAAATGGGAGCCGAAGTCCGCGACCCAGAATCTGCTCTGTCAAGGCTTGGGACGCTAGCCGGCGGAGCGCTACGATGACTGCGATATTCTTGACGTCCCAGCCTTCACGCAGTTTGTTGACTGAAACAATGGCACGAACCGGCGAATCGGCTTCTTCGACCGCCGAAAGGGCGGCGAGTGCCTCTTCCGAGGACTCCGAGGTGATTTCGAGGACGGCACGCGGGTCACCGATGAAGTCCTGCCCGGCTAGAACCTGGCCAACCTCAGTGCAGTGACCGATGTTCGAGGCGACTACGAACAGAACTGGCTTTACGCTCGCCGCACCCGGCGTCACAGACCGATACTTCTCGTACGCCTCCTCTTTCTGCCGCAGTAGGGTGCATGCGTCTTTCAATTGGGTCTTTTCATCGCGGGTTCCGTCGCGCCGGTACACGATGACGGGAACCTTGACATGTTTCTCGGCGATGGCTCGGCCAAGAGTGTACCGGAATACGACTTTAGATTCGTCCGATGCCGCTGGCGTCGCCGTCAGTCCTACCAATGCGAACGGGTTTAGGTCACGGATTGCAGCGGAGAATGACAGTGCTTTTTCGTGGTACAAGTGATGCTCGTCGGCTATGACGAGGAGGTCGTCCGCTGCAAGCAAATAGTCGTAAAGTGCGTCACCGAGGTTCTCGTCGGGTGTCCGGGTTTTCCGGCTCGCTTTAGAAGCGGGCGAAATCAGTTGTTGGACATTGAAGACAAATACCTTGAGCACATCCGTGTCGCGGAGCGCCGCACCGACCGCCGCGGTGCGAAAATTGTTGGGGGTGATAATGAACGGGACCACGTCCGCCCCGGGCACGTACTTTGACGAGGCTTCGTCGAAGTTGGCGACGGTCTTATCTTGAATGACGTTGCCAGGCGTTACAACGAGCACGTGCCGGACGCCTTGCGTAGCAACGTAGTCAACTAGAGAAGACATAAGATAGGTTTTTCCCACCCCGGTCGCAAGGTCTGCGACAACTTCAGGGTAGTTTTCTGTGGAGCTGCCGACGATTGCTCGGATGACCGCTTCCAGCGCTTCCCTGTTCGGGCTCCGCAGGTCGAACCTGGCTGCAATCTCCCGAATCAGAGGCTGGTCATACGATAGATCTACGGTCATCGGATGGTCCTTTTCGGGAACAGGTCGCGAGGCGCCTTCTTCAAGCGGCTTCCTGGTGAAAGATCTTGCAGGAGGTTTTCGGCTTCAGGCAATACAATCTTCGCTACGATAATCGCGCTCTCTTTGTCGCGAAGATTCTCAACCACTACACGGACAACAATTTCGTCGGCCACGCCATCAACGACAGCCAACCGCTGCCGTCCACGCACACCGCAGAAGAGGGGGTGCTCGGGAGTCAATGTGAACCGCAGCTGAGCTGCAACGCTCTTGGACCAAGCGCCGTTCACCGCCGCCTCAGATAGGTAGACGTCGCCTTCGTCGTCGTCAACCTCGTACATTGACGGACCTACCTGCAGATGAGTAAATCCGCCACCGCCGTGCCACAAGGTGGTCGTCTCATCCTTGGTTTTGGTTGCGTCCTTCAATGACCTTATGGTGCCCGGATCGAGGCCCGAGACCACCTTTGAGACTTTATTGAGCAGGCGGTTGAATTGCTGCGCCTCCTCAACGGTGATGCCTTCTGGTAGATCGTCTAGGGGGACCCGCTGTGTCGCGCTGGTGACACCGCCAGCGTCCGCACCATGGACTACTTTCAAAAGTCGAGGCTTCGTATAGGTGTTGGCCGTCTCGGGAAGTAGCTCGCTCGTTACCCAACGTCGACCCATCTTGTGTGCGACCGCTGCCGTCGTCCCTGAGCCTGCAAAACAGTCAAGAACAATGTCGCCTGGGGCGCTAGCAATCCGGATGATCCGTTCAAGAAGCCGCTCGGGCTTGGGAGTGGAGAACGGATGAATCTGCGGGAATAGCGCCTTGATTTCATTTTTCGCTGATCGGTTGTGTCCGACCTCGCTGTGCGGCCACCAGGTTTCAGGCACGCGTCCTATATCTGAGATGTGCTGCTTCCGTTGTATACCGCGTGACCCGCGCGGTCCAGTTAAGTAGACGGTGGGCCAATTGCCGGCCTCATAGCGCGCCGTCGCACGCGCCGAGGCAACGTGTAGAGGCTCGGCCAACATTAGGGCCTTGACTCCGGGCCGAACCTCGGCTGTCTCGATTCCACAAAGATGAGCGCGCTTTTCATTGTCTGCAATATCACGCAGCTCGTATGAGGCATACTCCGACATTTGTTCGAGCATCCATTGTTGGTCCATTGCCCAGTGGCGGCCCACTCCAGGGTACATAAGGATCCCGGAGACCGGATTCTGGATGGCGTATACCATTCCTTGGTGTGTGGCACCACCCGGTGCGGTTGAGTCCTTCTTCCTCCACAGCACAGGGTCGCCATCCTGGCTGCCAAAGGTTGCATCCGTCGAAGCGAGCCGGGCAACGCGGTTAGGCATCCACTTAGATGTTCGCCTGTAGACTAAAATCGTGTCGTGTGAAACGGAAAGTCCTTTCGCGTCGGAGCGTGGTGAGTCCGCCTTCTGCCAAACCACTTCCGCCACGAAATTGTCGGACCCGAACTCCTCATCGAGCACGGCACGGCACCGGTGCACCTCCACATCGTCAAGGTGCACCCACACGGAGCCGTCGTCGGCAAGCAACTGTTTTATTTGCCTTAGCCGATCCCGTAGCATCGTTAGCCAGATGGAATGCTCAATTCCATCTTCGTAGTCGTTGAACGTTTGGCCGGTGTTGAACGGGGGGTCGATGTAAACGAGCTTTATTTTTCCAACGTATTTGGCAGCCCACTCCGGTGTTTTCCGCAGTGCATCGAGGACATGCATTGCGTCACCCGTAATCAACAGGTTGTCGTCAGTGGGCGGGGGAAGATCAGCGGGCCGGTCGGCCGGGGCCGGCACCATGACCTTGTCGACCTCATGGAGCAGGCGCACTTCTTGAACGCGAGGGTCGTGCCGATCGGCAAAGGTGTAATCGTACGTACCGTCGCTAGCGGACAGGAGCGCCTTGTCTTTATCGGTCCACGTCAGTTCAAGCCGTCCGGAATGCCTCGTCACTGAGCCCCCATGTCTCTGCCGAGCCCCATGACGAGGCGACGCCTGCTTTGCAGTTCCAGCTTACGTAGGCTAGTTGCTGCCCCACTTGTCGGGCGCCGATGGCAGTTGAGCCAGGCGCTGACCCGATTACTGGAGCCAGCGAGTCTGTCGGCGCTGCAAGGACGAGATCCAGCCCAGGGGGACGCCGCGACCAGCAGGCTTGCAGCTGACCTTGCTCGCTCTGCCGGGAGCATGCGATAAGGAGCGTCTTTTATTGGCGCCCGCCGCGTCGATACTGCCTAGACGGTGGGCAGTCGGGCCGGTAGAGACCGGTGAGTGTTGGTTCGGCTTGCCCGAGGCAGGTGCGACCGGTGCGCGGCCATCCCGGCGCCCCCGCCGAAGGCGCACTAGCCCCACCACACCCAGCCCGGCGAGCGCTACGGTCGGACGAGGACGGCTCGTCCGCATCGTCCCGACCGGGATGGTGGGCTGCCGCTAGCACTCCGACGGTTTCGCTGCTCATCGCCGCGTGCCGTCGCTGTCCGTAGTTCATGTCAGCCGACGGGTGAAAGATGCGACGCCCCGGTCGACGGCGCGAGTGGTCCATTTGGGCCGCCTTGAAGAACGACAGAGGTTTGAACCGGGTAGGACGAGCATGACGCGTATCGCGCCTTAACCATCGCCTGACTGGCCGTCGAGGCGGTTCTCCGTCACTAGTCCGAGGATATGCGGTATGAGCTGAGAATTCGCCGCGATCGATGACCGTGCGGTCAAGCTATGCGGACGTCCATAGCTGTCGACCACCTCGGCGCCAGCCTCCCGAGCGATGACGACGCCGGCTGCCGTGTCCCACGGCTTGTTGGCGAGCATGGCAATGACATCAACCTTTCCTGCCGCAAGCCAAGCAAGGTCGATGGCTGCCGAGCCGTGCATGCGGATTCGCTGTACCTTCGCGGCGAGCCGCTCAGTCATGGCAAACCGTTGCCTGTTCTTCTCCTCAGCTCGCTCACCAACGGCGTAGTCGCCAATCGCTACGACGGCTTCAGATATGTCAGTCACGCTGCTGACGTGGATGCGCTGGCCGTCAAGTTCCGCTCCGCGGCCTTCGACTGCTGAGTACCGGCCGCCTAAGAAGGGCAGGTCGATGACGCCGAGGACGGACCGGTTCTCGGTGATGACACCCAGCGAGATCGCACAGAGCGGGGAGCCGTGGACGAAGTTGACCGTCCCGTCCACGGGGTCGAGCGCCCACATCAGTTTGTCGGTGCCACCGCTGGTGCCATTCTCCTCGCCCAGGAACCCGATGTCAGGCGTCTTCTCGGCGAGGAAGGCGCGTACTCGCTCTTCGATGGCGTAGTCAACCTCGGAGGCCATGTCCCGGTCGCCCTTGGCGGTGAGCGTGCCCGGCTGCATGGTTCGCATCATGTCGCGAGACAGGTCGACGGCCTGGTGGGCGATGGGTAGCAGATCGGCGTAGTCGGTCATCGGGGCTGTCCACCGTCCCAGAGTTCGTCGAAGGTGCGCTCGAAGACGGAGTAGAGGCCCCTGTCGGCCCACCGCTTCTTGATCACCATTGTGGGGGACTCGACCCCTCGCGCGTGGGGTAGGTACGGCTGGGCGATGCACAGCGCGTCATTGATGAGCGTGATGTTGACCCGGATGGTCTGGTCGTAGGTCGCAACCTCGATCCGGTCGCGGATCGCTGCCGGCAGCCGATCGCGGACACGGAGAACGCCTTGCAGGTTGAGAGTCGTGAGCGCGCCGAGGTGGCCGGCCGTGTGGCCCTCTTCATCTTCCCGCTGCCGGATCGCGTTGCCTGCCGGGTCCAGAAAGAGCAGTCGCAGTCGAGCGCCGTTCTGGACCAGCTGGGCAAGCTCGGTGTCGGCGTACTGCTGACAGATGAGGTTGAGGGAAAGGCCGGCGGCTCGGATGTCGGTGGCGCAGTCGAAGAGAGCGTGCGGCGGCATCTTCGAGGTGAACTCCGACCGGCTCGGGTAGACCGCCTCGACGTCAGCGAACTGCTCGGTCAGAGCTTGGTCGATCTCTTCGCGCGTTCGTGACGGCGCCGTGGGAGCCGCGGCACCGATGGCGTGCCCGCCCTCGCCTAGAAGAAGGGTGGTGCGGGCATCGGTCGGCATGCACAAGCCGACGCAAATCCGGGTCAGTACGTCGATGCTGCTGACCCGACGGGTGCCGCCGATGATCTCGCTGACCTGGGCCTGGCTGAGGCCGGTAGCGACGCCGAGGTGGGTCTGACTGACCTTGGTCTCGCGTTGGATTAGGCGGAAGACCTGAGCGATATCGCGGGCTGCCAGAGCGTCAAGCATCGGCTCGGCCTCCCAAAGCTGCTCGGGGACCGTGAACGAGGCGGTCGCGGTGCGGGGGCTCACGTGTGGCTCCTCCGGCCGGTACGGCGGTGACCTATCCAGGTGGCAGATAGCGGCGTCTGTGGATGCTATCCGGCCCCCGGATACAAGTCATTCCCCAATGGACCACGCCGTGTGATGGGTTGACCGCGCTGTGGTCGCGAGGATCGGAGTATGGCGATGTCATCGGGGGTGTGCCGGTCGTGCGAAGGGCGCGGGTGGCGGTTGGCGTCCTCGCGGCGCAGGGTCCGCATCGGCGAACAGGCGGTCGAGCTGGTACGCCGTGCATGCCCTGATTGCTCACCACCGCTCCCGCGAGCGCGGCAGTCGGACTGACGGGCGAGGTCCCGTTCACCGGGTGCCGCGCCGGCCTCCTCGATGACATCGCTTCGTCTTGACCACGCCGGTTGTGGAGGAGCGATTACCTTGGCCCCGCTGCCCTTCGATCCCAACGACCCGCCGGCCCGCCCGCCGTCGGCCTGCGCGGACTACCTGATGTGGTCCATGGCCTATCGCCTGCACCGAGATCATCGTTCGTCCGCCGACGGGTTCTGCGTCACGTGCGTGCCGGGGCAGTTCAGCCCGTGTATCGGCCGCTACCTGGCTGTGCGTGGCTTTCTGACCTCCCGCAACCTGCCTGATCTCCTGCCCGCGAGTGAGCGACTGTGACCGGCCGGCATGCTGCGGGCGCGACTTACCCGGCGCGCAGCCGCGGGCGCCTGACTCCTGACGCCGTGCGTGCGACCCGGTTGCGGTCGGTATTCCGGCTGGGGCGTGGGGTGAAGCCGGAGGAGGCGCAGCGCTTCGTCGACCAGGTCGCCGACGACATGGCATCGCTGTATGAAGAACTCGCTGAGGTGTACGCGGAGAATCACCGGATCAAGGCCGCACTGCACGCCTGGCAAGCAGAGCAGGTGGAGTCTGCCCACTGGCTGCCCAGCCGACTTCGCTGACCGGCCTTCGTCGGAAGGGCGTCAGTCGCTCAGGTTCCCTTACGCGCGACTAGTGCTCTATGGTGTCAACAAGTCAAGTTGACGTCCTGTCGAGCGTACGCGGAGGGTCCCAGGTGGCTATCAACGTCCCACCGCCGAAGTACGCAGTCCTGGTCAACGCTGTCCAGCAGCGCATCGAGGACGGCACCTATCGACCGGGCGAGGCCATTCCGAGCGAAACCCAGCTCATGGCCGAGTTCAACGCCTCCCGCCCGACGATCGTGCGGGCACTGGGCATCCTCCAACAGGACGGCTGGATCGAGTCACAGCAGGGCAAGGGCCGCTTCGTCAAAGGCAGGCCAACTGCGGCCGCCCATCGGCCGGCGGACCGGTCGGCGCAGCTTCTCGGTCAGGGCGAAACCGCCAACGTGACACTGCTCCGCGTCGGCGCGATCATGGCGACCAACCGGGCCGCATCAGCTCTGGAGTTGGACGCTGACACCCCTGTGATCGCCCGTCGTCGCCTTGTGGAGGCTGAGATCGGGCCGGTCGAGTTGAGCTCTCTCTACGTGCCGGTGGAGCTGTCGGCTGGAACGGCCATCGGCAAGTCCGAGCTGCTTCCGGACGGCGTGCTCAAGCACCTGGCCGACCGCAAGGGCGTGACCTTCGACCACGTCACAGAGCGGATCTCGGCCCGGCTGCCGAGTGCCGAGGAGACCGAGCTTCTCAAGATCGATGAGCGCGACTCGGTTCTGACGATGCTGGTCACGGTGTACGACCGGGACGGTCGGCCGCAGCTTGCGGTCGACGCGGTGATCCCGGCGAACCGCCAGGAGATCGAGGCGACGTTCCCGCTCGGCTGAAAGTTGCTCATCAAATTCCTTGACGATCGATCTTCGCGAGTTAAACTGGGCAACCACATAACAAGTCAAGTTGTCGACTTGATGTCTGATGGAGGCGCAGTGGTTCCCAACTCGATCAAGATCCCCGTTCCGTTCTCGTACGTCTTCCCCAGCGGGGCGCTGTTCCTCAGCGTCGACAAGCTGGTCGACTTCGACCGCATCCGTGAGGACGACAACCAGGCGCGGGACGAGAACGGCGTCCGGATCTGGGTGGTCAAGGTCATGGACCAGGACCCGGAGGCGGGCAAGTTCGGCCGCACCACCGAGGTCAAAGTCAAGATCGCGGCGCCCCAGCAGCCGGTTCCGCCAGCGGGCGTGAAGCTGCCGGGCGGCATCACGGTCACTCCGGTGGCGTTCACCGACGTCACGGTCACGCCGTACACGGATGGCATGGGCTGCAAGGGGGAGCGGCGCCCGCACAAGTGCCGGGCTCGCTTGGCCTGGTCGATCCGGGCCGGTGCCTTGGTCGCACCGGATGCAGTGGACGACTCCGACGCGACCGCTTCGGTGGCCGCGTGACCGGACGTGGAGCGGGCGGGGCTGACACATCTTGGCGGATCGCAGCCCCGCCCTCCGTCTTCCCTCACTCACCAGGAGGAAGGTTCGACATGGCCCAGGGTAGGCGGCCCAGAGCCGCGATCACCCTCCGATACCACGACTCTCCGAACACCCCGCGGTACACCGGCGGTGCCCGATGAGGCGGCCTCGTGGCGAGGTCGTGACGACCACGGCCGGTGACCTCGTCATGGTTCGGCCGAAGCGGTTCGAGCTGCCCCTGTGGGTGGTCGCAATCGGCATGCTGATCCGCTGGCTGGCCCGGGCCGGCTGGTGGTGCCTTCGCAACCCCGGTACCTGCGGCGTTGTCCTCACGGTGGCCGTACTGCTCGACCGCTACGGCTGGGTGGGCCTGGTCATGTCAGGCGTCGTCGTGGCAGGCGGTGCGGCGCTCTGGTGGTGGCGTCACCCGCGCTCTTGGTGGGGTTGGTTCGGCGGGCCGCTGCTAGGCCGAGTGCGGCGCCTGACGATCTACCGCTGGGCGTGGCGTGAGGCGATGACGCTGTGCGGCCTGGCGAAGACCTACGACCACAAGCCTGTGCTGCCCAAGCTGCTGCGGGTGCGCTGCGACGAGGCACTGGACGTACTGACCATCCGCATGGTGCGTGGGCAAAGGCCGACGGACTTTCAGAAGGCAACAGAAAACCTGGCGTACGCCTTCGGCCGGCGGCATGCGCGGGTCTACGCCGAGCACCCAGACGACCCACCGGCACGGACCGGTCGGGCGGCTTGGTTCCTGCGCGCGCTCGACCGAGTGCGATACCGGGACCGGCCAACGGTGGTCTATCTGGTCCTCGTACGGACGGACGCGCTGCGGAAGGTCGTCGACCCGTTCCCCGTACCGGCGGTTCCGGACTTCACCGCTCTACCGCTCGCCCGCCGGGAGGATCTGCGCACCTGGTCGCTACACCTACTCGCGACGCACGTCTTGATCGGCGGAGCAACTCGGCGCGGCAAGGGCTCGGTGCAGTGGTCTCTGGTTCGCTCGCTGGCCGGCGGCATCTCGTCCGGGCTGGTGCGGCTCTGGGTGCTCGACCCAAAGGGCGGTATGGAGTTCGCGATAGGCCGGCCGATGTTCGCCAGGTTCGCGAGCAAGTCGTTCGAGGCTATGGCGGACCTGCTGGACGAAGCGGTCACCGTGCTTCAAGAACGGCAAGCCCGCCTGGCGGGCGTGGTCAGGGTGCACGTTCCCACCACCGATGACCCGCTCGTGGTGATCATGATCGACGAGTTGGCGGCGCTGACCGCGTACCTCCAGGACAGCGACCTGAAGAAGCGGATCGCCAACTCGCTGGGTCTGCTGCTGTCACAAGGCGCGGGCGTCGGCGTCCTGGTCGTCGCCGCACTCCAGGATCCGCGCAAGGAGGTGCTGCCTTTCCGCAACCTGTTCCCGACCCGGATCGCCCTCGGGCTCACCGAAGAGTCCGAGGTGGACCTGGTGCTTGGTGACGGCGCGCGGGACCGCGGCGCGCTGGCCGATCAGATGCCCCGATGGGCGAGGGGTGTTGGCTACGTGCTCCTCGACGGCACCCCGGACCCGTTGAGGGTCCGCTTCTCCTACCTGAACGACAACCAGGTCCGAGCGATGGCGGCCGAGCACCCGGCACCTGCGGACGCGGCCGACATCCTCGCCCAGGTCGGCCGTGAAACCGCCCCGGAGCCGGCCCGCCGACCGTCGCCGCGCCCCGCTGCGGCCCGGCCGCTGCTGCCCAAGTCGCTGCTCGACGCCCTGAAGGCCCGGCCGGACGCCGAGGAGGACGTGTGACCACCGAACAGCCTGCACGCCGCTTCTACCGACTCCGCGCGCCCGGCACGGGCGGAGAACAAACCGCCGTGTCCGTCCGGGTGGACACCGAACGAGATGACCCGTTCCCGGTCTACCTCGCGGTGGGCGCCGGCCGTCGGCGCATGCACCTCACTGACGCCGAGGCGTGGACCCTCTGGCGCTGCCTCTCCGAGGCGGTCGCCTCACTCGGAGATCCGCCCGACTACATCCGCACCAACCTTCGCCCGAGCGGGAGGTGACCACGATGCCCGAACAGACGCAAGCGCCCCGGCTCCGGCTGGAGTCGGCCGCCCGACTGCTGATCCTCCTCGCTATCGGCGGCATGGCCGGTGCCGCCGCGTTCACCCACGTGCACGACCTGACCGTGGCGCACGGCCAGCCGCACTGGATCGGCTGGGCGAACGCCGTCGCGGTGGAGCTGATGACGATCTACCTGGGCCTGGAGATTCGCGCCCGACGGCGAGCGGGGCGACCCGTCGGGTTCATGGCGGCGTTGCTCGTCGCGTTCGCACTGTTGTCGCTGGCCGCACAGGTCGCTGAGGCCGAGGCTTCGGCGTGGGGCTGGATCGTTGCGGCCGTACCGTCGCTGGCCTTCCTCGCCCTGGTCAAGGTGGTGCTCTCCAGCGCCTCCGCCAGTCCCGAACCGACCGCAGCGGAGGAGGACCTAGCCGTATCCGTCGAAGAGCCGGAACGAGAACCGGTCGTGTTCGACCCGGCTCCTGCCGAACGGCCGGCCGTGCCGGAACGGCCGCCGCTGCGCACCCTCCAGCTCGCCCGGATCGACACCGGAGACCGCCTGTGAACGCCCCGACTCTGCCTGGACTCGCGCCGGCCGAACCGGCGGCACACGACACAAAGCCCACCAAGCCACCGCGGCCCGGGTCGCGGGCGGCTCGCATGATGCTGCCTCGATCAGCCGACGTGCTGAAGGACCTCGCCACCGACTACGGCGTGTGCCTCCGGCCGATCTCCATGCGCCGTACCGACCTGGACACCGGGCAGACCGAGGTCATCGACCTGCCGTGCGGGGCGACCCGTGAAGACAAGTGCCTGCCCTGCGCACGGCGTAACCGCCGGCTGCGGCAGGCGCAGATCCGCGAAGGCTGGCACCGGGCCGACGAACCGCTGCCCGGCCCGGAACCGGCCGCTGACGATCAGCGGTCGATGATCGTCATGCGGGCTCACCTGGAATTCGAACGGGACAAGGCGGCCCGCGATGCGAGCTGGGGCGAGGTCGCGGACCTGGACGAGGCCATCCGCGAGCTGGAAGAAGCGATCACCACCGAGGGCCTGCGCGGCCGAGTCGCACCGCCGCACCACGGGCCGGACGATGAGGAACCGGAGACCGGGCCGCGCCGCAAGCGCTCTACCCGCCGACGGCAGGACGCTGTCGAACTGCCCCGGAGAAAGGTCGAGCCGCGCACGGTCGGCAAGGTCTACACCGCTCCCGACGGCAGCACCTACCAACCGTCGATGTGGTTGACCCTCACCCTCGGCTCGTACGGCCCGGTCCGTGAGGACGGCACGCCGCTCAACCCGGGCCGGTACGACTACCGGCGCGCTGCCTGGGACGCCGTGCACTTCCCCCGGCTGCTGGACCGGTTCTGGCAAAACCTGCGCCGTTGCGAGGGGTGGAACGTCCAGTACGCCGGCTGTGTCGAGCCGCAACGACGGCTGGCTCCGCACGCGCACTTCGCCATTCGCGGCACGATCTCGCGTGACGTGCTGCGCACGGTGGCGGCAGCGACCTATCACCAGGTGTGGTGGCCGTCCGTCGACGTGCAGCGGTACAGCGTCGACCGGCCGCCGGTCTGGAACGAGCAGGCCAAGTCTTGGGTCGACCCTGACACCCGCGTACCGCTGGCGACCTGGGATGAAGCGCTCGACGCGATCGACGAGGAACCGGACACCGAACCGGTACACGTAGTCCGCTTCGGCAACCAGGTCGATGCGCGCGGTGTCATGCCGGGCACTGAGGATGCCGAGCGCACGCTGCGCTACATCACGAAGTACATCACCAAGCACGCGGCGGACTGCCACCCGAGCGGGACGGGGCGGCAGCGGGCGCACCTCGAACGGCTGTGGCAGCAACTGCAGATCACGCCCTGCACCGACCGGTGCGCCAACTGGCTGCTCTACGGCGTGCAGCCGAAGCAGGCCACCGGCAAGCTGCGGCCCGGCCGGTGCAAGGGCAAGGTGCACCAGCGGTCAACCCTCGGCATCGGCGGCCGGCGCATCCTCATCTCCCGCGACTGGTCCGGAAAGACACTCTCGGACCACAAGGCGGACGCCCGAGAGTGGGTGCGGGCGCTGCTCGGCGTCACGACCGATCTCGCTGGGACCGATGCTGACCCGGACGCTGCTGGCCCGGCACCGCTGCGGCATGCCTGGGAGATGGCCCACCCGACGGACCGGGATGTGCCGCCGCTGGCGCATCGGCTCCTGCGCTCCATATCCGAGCGCGCCCGGTGGCGCTCTCAACTGCTGGCAGCCAAGGACCGGGCGGCGGCCGGCGACTCACCCAACCTTTCGGCAATCGGCACCCAGACCACCACGAACGGGGGAGCGCGACACAGTGGATGAGGTTCTGACGATCGAGCAAGCGGCGACGCGTATCCAGATGAGCGAGCGGTACGTCCGCCGCCTGGTGGCCGAGCGGCGCATCCCTTTCCACAAGCTGGGCCGCTGCGTACGAATCAAGGCGAGCGACCTGGCCGCCCACGTCGAGGCTGGCCGCGTGGACACTCTCTCCGCGTCCGAGGTGTGGCGTGACCTCGGGAGGGCAGCCTGATGGCGGGCCGGCGGCGCTTCGGCAGTGTGCGTAAGCGGGCGTCGGGCCGGTACCAAGTGCGCTACTTCGGGCCCGATGGCCGGGAACGGACCGCGCCGAATACGTTCGTGCGCAAGACGGACGCGGACCGATACCTCGCCATGATCGAGACGCAAATGGCGCGCGGCGAGTGGACCGACCCGGAGCGGGCCAAGGTGAGGGTCGGTGACTACGCAGACCGGTGGATCACCGAACGGCCGGCACTTCGTCCCCGCACAGTCGCCCTCTACCGATGGACTCTCGGCAAGCACATCACGCCGTACCTCGGTGAGGTCGAGCTTGGCCGCCTCGATCCGCCGATGGTCCGGCAGTGGCGCTCGGACCTGCTGCGCGACGGTGTCTCGGCAACCATGGCCGCCAAGGCGTACCGGCTGTTGCGGGCGGTGGTCATGACAGCGGTCGACCAGGACGAGCTGCTGCGGCGCAATCCCTGCCGGATTCCTGGTGCCGATCAGGAGCGCCCAGCCGAGCGGCCGGTACTTACCGTGGCCCAGGTGTTCCGGCTCGCAGAGGCGATGGACGAGCGGTACCGCGCCCTGATCTTGGTCGCCACGTTCGCCTGCCTGCGCTGGGGCGAGGTATCGGCGTTGCGGCGCAGGGACGTGGACCTCAAGACCGGGGCGGTGCGGGTGCGGCAGGCGTTCACCGAGATCCGCGGCGTTGGCCTCGTCGCCGGGCCGCCGAAGTCCCGGGCGGGGCTGCGGACGGTCACGCTGCCGGCGAGTGTCCTGCCCGTGCTGCGTGAGCACCTGGCCGCGTTCGTGGACGACGACCCGGACGCGCTGATCTTCACTGGGCCGTTGGGCGCCCCGATCCGGCGGGGCAACTTCAACCCGCTGGTGCGGTGGTCGGCTGCCGTCGAGAAGATCGGCGTCAAGGGTCTGCACTTCCACGACCTCCGGCACACCGGCAACACGGTGGCCGCGCGGACGGGGGCCAGTACGCGGGAGCTGATGGCTCGGATGGGACACGACTCGTCGCAGGCGGCGCTGATCTACCAGCACGCGACGGCCGAGGCTGACCGCGCCATCGCAGCGGCCGTCGACGAGGTGATGACGGCCGAGCGGAAGAAGGACAAGAAGGGCAGCGGCAAGGCCAAGAAGAAGGCCGGCGGCAAGCGCAAGAAGGGCAAGGCCGGGCCGGACGGCGAATGAGCTAATGGCCCGTGGATGGCCCGAGCGCCGTCCGTGGCCCAGAACGACGAAGGCCCAGGACCGGGGATCATGTCCCTGGCCTGGGCCTTTGCGTTGGAGCGGGTGACGGGAATCGAACCCGCACTGTCAGCTTGGGAAGCTGATGTTCTGCCATTGAACTACACCCGCGAGCGGCACCACTGTACCCGATCGACGGGCGTTGTGGCGGGGCCGCCCCGCACTTCGGGCGGCCGGGGTGGGTCGCTCGTGTGCGGGGCGGCGGGGTGTTTCTGTGAAGTAGGCGCCGGCGGACGTGGCGCGGCCCAGCTCCCTCCAGGCCTGGCAGCGCCCCGCGTACGCAGGTGGCGGTGTCCGGCCGGCGCCTACGAACTGGTGGTGGCCGTGGCTAGGTCTTGGAGGCGGATGCCGAGGGGGGCGCTGCGGGGGTTGAGGTCGGCAACCGGCGGCAGGGGCGGGTGGGGTGTGGGGCGGTCGCGGGTCGGGGTGGTGAGGGTGACCGTGGCTGTCGACTCGCGGAGGGGCGCTGCGGAGCTGGCGGTGGATAAGCCAAGTGCCGGGTCGCGCCACGTGAGGGTGATAGGTGGGTAGCGGAGGCTCATGGCCAGCGGCAGGGCGCCCGCGGGGCCGTGGCGGCGGAGCATGGCGGTTTCGATGCTGAACTCGAAGAGGCGCCAGTCGACTCGGGGGGAGGCGCGCAGGGCGTCCGCGAGCTCGGCGACGACCGCCTGATCGGTGACAAGGTGGGCGCGGCCTGTCACGTACGCCTCGTCGTCGCTTTCCTCGGGTGGGTAGGAGTGGAGGGCGTAGCGCCCGTCGCGTTCGAGGTCGCGGCGCTTGGCCGAGTCGACCACGAAGCAGTAGAGGCCCTTGTCGGTGATCACCGGCGAGACCGGATGCACGCGCGGGCCGCCGTCGGCGCGCACGGTGGCGAGGTAGCCCATGCCAGGGCCGTACTGCTGGAGCAGTGCGCGGACGGCCGCGGCCAGGTCGGGCTCGGCGGCGGTGAATTCGGACCAGGAAGCCATGGCAACATCATATCGAACATATGTACGAGAGGGCCACTCGACGCGCCAGAAAGCACGGATCGGGTGACGGGTGGAACGCCTGGTCACGGTGGGTTCCGCGGCAACCACGCAGCGCGGCCGAGGGGTAGGGAGGCCAGGTGGTGAGCTGGGATGTCCTGATCGGTATGGTGTCCCGATGCTGCTCTCCGACCGTGACCTGGTCTCCGAGATCAAGTCGGCCAACCTCGCGCTCGAGCCGTTCGAGCCGGAGCTGATGCAGCCGTCCAGCATCGACGTGCGGCTGGACCGGTTCTTCCGGGTGTTCAACAACCACCTGTACACCCACATCGACCCGGCCGAGCAGCAGGACGATCTCACCGCCCAGGTCGAGGTGACCGACGGCGAGGCGTTCGTGCTGCACCCGGGCGAGTTCGTGCTGGCCTCGACGCTCGAGGTGATCACGCTGGGCGACCAGTTGGCCGGTCGCCTGGAGGGCAAGAGCAGCCTGGGCCGGCTGGGCCTGCTGACCCACTCGACCGCAGGCTTCATCGACCCCGGGTTCTCGGGGCACGTGACGTTGGAGCTGTCCAACGTGGCCAACCTGCCGATCAAGCTGTGGCCCGGCATGAAAATCGGCCAGCTGTGCATCTTCCGGCTGTCCAGCCCGGCTGAGCACCCGTACGGTTCGGCGGTCTACGGCTCGCGCTACCAGGGTCAGCGCGGCCCGACGCCCAGCCGCAGCTCGCACAACTTCCGCACCTGGCCCACCAGCTGACCAACGCCGGCCGACGAAGGCGGCCCGGACCAGGCGGCCGACGAGGGCAGGCGGGGCCAAGGCAGCTGACGAAGGCAGGCCAGGCTAAGGCGGTTGATCAAGGCCGGTCGACGAAGGCCCGCCGGCCAACGAGCGGCGGCTGGCGTAAGCCGAGCTGACGAGGTTCCGGCTCAGGAGAGGAAGATTCGAGCGGCAGCACGGATTTCCGGCATCGGCAGCTGAGGCGCCGGGTTGGCCGACAGCACCTGCAACGCCACGTGGTCGGCTCCGGCCGTGAAGTGCTCCTCCACACGCGCCCGCACCATCTCGTCGTCGCCCCAGGCGACCAGCGTGTTCACCCAGCGGTCGCTGCCCTCGCCGGCGAAGTCGTCGTCGGTGAGGCCGTAGCGGCGCAGATTGTTGGTGTAGTTCGGCAGGTTGAGGTAGATGGCGGTGCCGCGGCGGCCGACCGTGCGGGCGGTGGCCGGGTCGCTGCCGAGGAAGATCTTCTGCTCCGGGATGAGGAGCTTGTCCGGGCCGAGGATGCGGCGGGCGTCGGCGGTGTGGGCCGCCGGCACGAGGTACGGCAGGGCGCCGGCAGCGGATGTCGACGCCAGTTCCAGCGCCTTCGGGCCCAGCGCCGCCAGGAGGCGCTCCTCGGCCGGCACGTCGACCAGGTCGGCGAGGAACGCGCGGAGCTTGCTCAGCGGGCGTACGTATTGCCGGCCGGTTGCCTCCACCGCCGGCGCGTGACCCATGCCGAGGCCGAGGTAGAAGCGGCCCGGGAAGGCCGAGCGCAGGCGGGCGGTGGCGGCCGACAGGGTCTTCGGGTCGCTGCGCCAGATGTCGACGATGCTGGTGCCGACGACGAGCCGGGTGGTCGCTGCCAGGACAGCTTCGGGGAGCGCCAGGTCATCCGCCGGGCTGCCGCCGATCCAGACGGAGCCGTACCCGAGGGCTTCGATCTCCGCCGCCGCCTCCGCGATGGCCGCCGGGTCGGCCGGCCAGTGGCGTCCGCTGATCCACAGTCCGAAGCGTCCGATCTCATTCATTCCTCGGATCGTACGATTGCCGCGAGTTTCCCGCCTGAGAGGAACACCACGTGTACCTGATGATCTCGACCTACCTCGCGCCGCTCGACGAGGTGGACAAGGCCCGTGAGGATCACCTGGCGTTCATCGCCGGCCTGGAGGAGCGGGGGCTGGTGGTCTCCGCCGGGCGGCAGGAGCCCCCGGTGGGCGGCGTGATCCTGTTCGATGTGGACTCCGAGCAGGAGGCGCAGGAGCTGATCGCGCAGGACCCGTATGTGCAGCGTGGCCTCGCCGAGTACAAGGCCACCGGATGGAAGCCCACCCGCGGCGTGCTGTCCACCTGGAAAGGCAAGGCTTGACGGCCCGGCAGCGATGAGCAAGGCCTGACGGCCCCGGCGGCGGAGTGCCCGCCGGGGCCGCCGGCATCGCTCAGGCGCGTGTCAGGACGACCGTCACGGTCTCCTTGTCGGTGACGGAGTTGCCGTACACCGGGTCGGTGGCGCTCGCCGTGCTGTTCACCTCGGCGCGGCCCAGCTGGAACGGGGTGGTGCCGCTCGGCTCGGCCGTGGCGGACCAGGGCACCTCCGCGCCCGCGACGCAGTCGACCGTGGCGGCGAACGTACCCCGGATGATGGTCTTGCGCTTGACCTGCGTGATGTCGCCGTTGACGTGGACGGGGACGTCGGCCGTGCAGGTCACCGTGCCGTGCAGGGTGGCGTTGCCGTTCAGCCGGTCGAACGTGCCCTCGGTGGAAGTGTTCAGCGAGACGGCGAGCTGTTCCGGGGCGGCCTGGTTGTGCACCTGCACGCGGCCGCGGGCCGCCGGTGTGCCGCCCTCGCAGTGCTGCTCGTACGTCGCGTCGAAGTCCTCGACGTAGCCCTCCGGGCCGAACGCGGCCTCCGTGACGGTGAAGGTGCCGGTCAGCTGGTTGCAGCCGCGGCCCTCGCCCGAGATGTCGAGGCCGGGTCCCTCGTCGTTGAACGGGTAGCGGGTGGCGCCGGTGTAGGTGCCCGGCTCGAGCTTCTCGCCGGCGGGCGCCGAGAAGTCGGCGTACCACCAGTCGCCGTTGGCGCCGTCGATGCTGATGCTGACGACGCGGCCGTCGTCGGAGCCGTTGACCGAGAGCCGGTCGCCGGCCTCGGTGCTGTAGCTCCAGTCGCGGCCCTGGGAGATGTAGTCCCCGGGG
This sequence comes from Nucisporomicrobium flavum, assembly GCF_016464385.1. GTDB lineage: Bacteria > Actinomycetota > Actinomycetes > Mycobacteriales > Micromonosporaceae > Actinoplanes > Actinoplanes flavus_A. Next base: position 279,768 of record NZ_JADMLH010000008.1, read on the forward strand.
TCGCCGGAGAGGGTGAAGGAGCCGGAGCTCACGGGCTGGGCCTGGGCGGCGCCGGGGGCCAGGAGGGTGCCCGCGACGGCCGCGACCGACGCGAACGCGAGCAGGGCTGAGCGGCGTACATGCTTGGTCATGCTTGTCCCCGTATCCAAGAGTGCCGATCTGGTGGCACAGACTCTAGGGCAGGGGTGTGACGCTGTCTGTCCTCATCGGATGCGGTGCGGGCGCAGCCGTCCCGCCTGTCCGACGATCATGTTGATGAGCAGGGTGTTCAGCAGGACGCCGGCCGCGACGCTCAGCCACAGCATGGCGATCGCGAGCCAGCCGTCGCCCAGGAGGAAGACCGGGGCGAAGATCACCGAGACCGGCGCGGTGAGCCCGATCAGGTAGGCGGCCGCGGCGGACGGCTCGTGGTCGCCGGTGGCGAGGTTGCCGCCGAGCAGGATCACCGCGCTGGTCGCGACGGCGAACAGATAGATCCGCGTCGCCCAGTTGCCGAAGAGGAATCTGGTCATGCGGACCATCCTTGTGAGGCTCCGCGGCGACCTCCTGAGTAGCGCTACCTAGGTGGGCCCGGGTACTCAGCTCAGATCCGTCCCGGTGAGCAGGCCCCTGATGTCGAGTTCGGCCGCGACCGCGGGTGCGCACTCGTTCACGATCACCGCCGTGCCGATCACGGTCGCGCCGAGTGAAGCGATGAGGGCGTACAGGCCGCGGGCCTGGGCGCCGGTCACCGCCCAGTCGTCCACCACGAGGACCCGGTCGGCCGCACCGATCAAGCGGGTGCGTACGCCCAGGCGCTGCGCGTCACCGCGGTGGTCGGCCGGGACGTCGGCCCAGGTCATCGGCTCGGCGATCGGACGGCGGGCGCCCATCCGGTACGCCTCCACGAACCCCGCCCCCGAGGCCCTGGCCACCAGCGGCCCGACGAGGAACCCGGTGACCTCCGGCGAGACGACGACCGTGGGGGCGGCGTCCGGGAAGAGCGCCGCCAGGGAGGGCCCGAGGCCGTCGAGAATCCGTGAGTCGCGCCACCATCCCGAGCGGTCGCTGACGAGCAGCCCGCTGCCCGGCTCCGGCTCGGTCCAGCGGAACTCGCTCCGCAGCAGGTCACGCAGATCTGACGGCACGTCGACATCGTGTCACCGGCGTTCCGGCCCTCCGCCACCGAGTGGGCAGAACGCGATCGGATTAGGGGCCAAGTTGATGCAGCCACAGGCCTCCATCAGGCATGCTGTTCGGCGTACTCATGCCTAAGTCGCCGTCGGGCCGCGGCCCGCTCAGTCCTGGTTCCCGCGCCGGTCTCGGCGCGGCCCTTGTGCTGCTCGCGGCCGTCGCCGGTCTGGAGCTCTCCGACGGCACCGAGGCGAACTACGTGGGGCTCTTCGCGGCCGTGCCGTTCCTCGCCGCGGTCTTCGCCTACTGGCCGACCGTGCTCGCCGTCGGTGCCCTCGCAGCCGCGGCCGGCACCGCCTTCGCGACCGCGGACGGCACGTTCGGCCCGGTCGACATGATCAACGTCCTGGGCATCGTGCTCGCCACCGGCATCGCCGCCGCCGTGGCCACGATCCGCCAGCGCCAGGCGCACCGGATCGCCGAGCTGCTGCGGCTCGCCGCGGTGGCTCAGCAGGCGGTGCTGCGCCCGCTGGGCCCGCAGGTCGGTTCGCTCGCGGTCGCCGGCCGCTACATCTCCGCGTCGGCCGCCGCGGACATCGGTGGAGACCTCTACGAGGCCCTGGACACACCGTACGGGGTCCGCATCATCATCGGCGACGTGCGCGGCAAGGGCCTCGACGCCGTACGCCTGGCCAGCATCGTCCTCGGCTCGTACCGGCACGTCGCGTACGAGCGTTCCGACCTGCGCGCGATCGTCGCCGACCTGGACCGGGCGGTGGCCCGCAGCGTAGGTGACGAGGACTTCGTGACCGCCGCCCTCGTGGAGGAGCGCGGCGGCACGCTGACGATCGTCAACTGTGGACACCCGGCGCCGCTGCTGCTGCGCCGCGGTCAGGTGATCGCCCTGGACCCGCCGGCGCCGGCGCCCCCGCTGGGCTTCATGCCGGTCGCCCGGCCCCGCGTGGAGCGGCTCGAGCCGGGTGACCGGCTGCTGCTCTTCACCGACGGGCTGGGCGAGGCCCGCCGCGACGGCGAGTTCTTCCCGACCACCGACCGCGCGTGGCGGCTGCTCGGGCACGGCACGGTCGGCGACGGCCTGGCCTCGCTGGAGACGGCCCTGGTCGACTGGGTGCACGGCCGGCTCGAGGACGACATCGCCCTGGTGCTGCTGGAGTACGCCGGATCCGACGGCGGGCCGGTCGTACCCATGCCGAGCTGGGAGGTCGGCGCCGCCGGCAGCTAGGCCTTCGAGCCCGGCCCGGCCGGCTCCGGCCCGGTCGCCGCCGGTGCGTCCGGAACCGCTGATGGCTCGGCTGTGCCGGCCTCAGGGGCCGATGCGGGTGCCGGGATCATCGGTACGGCGGCACGGGCGGCGACGGTCTCCGGCTGCCGGTGCCGCCCCACGTAGTGGCGCGGCTGGTCCGCCTGGCGAGGCTCAGGAATCAGACTCTTGATCGTCGCGAACATGAAAGACCTCCCCGGGTCTGCGTACGTCCTGCGCGTACACCCGAAGCAACGAGGCGGCGCACACGTCGATACGTGCCCGCGGCGCGGCGGCTTGCAAATGTCCGAACGGCTGTCTCTTTTCCCACCCGATCGGAGGGGTTTAGCCCCCCAGGGGGCGCGCAACCGTTGATCGCAGGTGACTTGTCGGTCGCTACCGATGGGTAATACAGTGTTGGTTACTGACGGGTAACTCGCGTCCGGAGATCGGGGCCAGACCACATGACTCACTACAAGAGCAACCTGCGCGACCTCGAGTTCAACCTCTTCGAGGTCTTCGGGGCGGATCGCGCCTTCGGCCAGGCGCCGTTCGACGGCATCGACGCCGACACGGCGCGCGACGTGCTCGCCGAGGTGAACCGGCTCGCCCGGGAGGACCTCGCGGCCAGCTACACCGACTCGGACCGTAACCCGCCACGGTTCGACCCGGCGACGCACACCGCGCCGCTGCCCGAGTCCTTCAAGAAGTCGTACGCGGCCTTCATGGCCTCCGAGTTCTGGCGCCTCGACCTGCCCGAGGCTCTCGGCGGCACGCTCGCCCCGCGGGCGCTCTGGTGGGCCATCGCGGAGCAGATCCTGGGCGCGAACGCCCCGGTGTGGATGTATTCGTCCGGCCCCTCCTTCGCACACGTCGTGCAGGTCGAGGGCACGCCGGAGCAGAAGAAGTGGGCCCGGCTCTTCGTCGACAAGCAGTGGGGCTCGACGATGGTGCTCACCGAGCCCGACGCGGGCTCCGACGTCGGCGCCGGCCGCACCCGGGCCATCGCGCAGGAGGACGGCTCCTGGCACATCGAGGGCGTCAAGCGCTTCATCACCTCGGGTGAGCACGACCTCAGCGACAACATCATCCACTACGTGCTCGCTCGCCCCGTGGGCGTCGAGGGCGTCGGCGGCCCGGGCACCAAGGGCCTGTCGCTGTTCATCGTGCCGAAGTACCACTTCGACCCGGAGAGCGGCGAGCTGGGCGAGCGCAACGGCGTCTACGCCACGAACGTCGAGCACAAGATGGGCCTGAAGGTCTCCAACACCTGCGAGCTGACCTTCGGTGAGCACGGCACCCCGGCCAAGGGCTGGCTGCTCGGCGAGGTCCACCAGGGCATCCGCCAGATGTTCATGATCATCGAGTACGCCCGCATGATGGTCGGCACGAAGGCGATCGCCACCCTGTCGACGGGCTACCTCAACGCGCTGGAGTACGCCAAGAACCGCGTCCAGGGCGCCGACCTGGTGCAGAACACGAACAAGGCGGCCCCGCGCGTCACCATCACCCACCACCCGGACGTACGCCGCTCGCTGATGCTGCAGAAGGCGTACGCGGAGGGTCTGCGGTCCCTGGTGATCTACACCGGCACCTGGCAGGACAAGGTCGCCATCGCGGAGGCGGCAGGTGACACCGAGGGCGCGAAGACGGCGGCGCGGGTCAACGACCTGCTGCTCCCGCTGGTCAAGGGCGTCGGCTCGGAGCGGGCGTACGAGCTGCTCGGCCACGAGTCGCTGCAGACCTTCGGCGGCTCCGGCTTCCTGCAGGACTACCCGCTCGAGCAGTACGTCCGGGACGCCAAGATCGACACCCTGTACGAGGGCACCACCGCGATCCAGAGCCTCGACCTGATCTTCCGGAAGATCGTGAAGGACCAGGGCGTCGGGCTGGCGACCGTGGCCTCGGAGATGCAGGCCTTCGTCGAGACCGAGGCGGGCAACGGCCGGCTCAAGGAGGAGCGGCTGGCGCTGGGCAAGGCGCTGACCGAGCTGCAGGCCATCCTCGGCGTGCAGATGGGCTGGCTGCAGGCGGTCCAGGGCGGCGACACCCGGGAGCTGTACAAGGTCGGCCTGACCTCGCGGCGGGTGCTGCTGGCGCTCGGCGACGTCGTCGTCTCGTGGCTGCTGCTGCGCGGCGCCGAGGTCGCGCTCAAGCAGCTGGGCACCGAGCTGAGCGCCGCCGACAAGGCGTTCTACGAGGGCAAGATCGCCGCGGCCCGGTTCTTCGCCCGCGAGGTGCTGCCCCGCATCGGCGCCGACCGGCGGATCATCGAGAACACCACGCTCGACCTGATGGACCTGCCCGAAGAGGCTTTCTGACCTCTGGTGAGAAGACCAAGAACCGGCGGACAAGGGCGTCCGCCGGTTCTTTCTCGCTAGCCGCGAGCGGTGTGCTCCGCGATCAGCGGCATCGAGCCCGGCTCCGCCGACGACCAGTCGTCGACCTCGTGGACGGCGATGCCCGCCGTCTTGAGACCCTCGGTCGCCGGGGCGCCCCCGTCCGGGCGCAGCAGCAGCGAGACGTCGGAGATGGTCGGGTTGTGCCCGATCACCAGCACGGTCGCGACGGATTCGGGTACGGCCCGCAGCAGGTCGACGGCCTCCGTACGGCCACCGTGGTAGAGGGAGTCCTCGTAGCGCACCTCGGGCGCGGGCGCCTCCGGGGCGGCCTGGGACAGCGCCACCGCCACGCCGTGCCAGGTCTGCCTGGTACGCGTGGCCGACGAGCAGAGCACCAGGTCGGGGCTCAGGTTCTGGGCGGCCAGCCAGGCGCCGGCGGCCCCCGCGTCGGCGCGTCCGCGGTCGGTCAGCTGACGCTCGAAGTCGGGAAGCTCACCGGGGGTCTCGGCTTTGGCGTGGCGGAGCAGGACGAGCTTTCGCGCGGTCATACCGATGAGCATGCCTGATTGAGTTCTCCCGCGGCTGGGTAGACACCCTCATCGACGTATTGCCGCGGCTCGGTGCGGCAGCCACGAGCCAGGGAGGTCCTCGATGGGCATCGGCGGAAGCATCTTCCTTCTCGCGTTGGGGGCGATCCTCGCGTTCGCCGTCAACGCCGACATCAGCGGTCTCGACATCAACGTGGTGGGCTACGTGCTGATGCTGGCCGGCCTGGTCGGTCTGATCATCACGCTCTGGTTCTGGAACAGCCGTCGCCGTACCACGGTGGTCGACCAGCGCCCGGTGGTCCGCGATGACGGCCAGGTGGTCCAGGAGTACCGCGAGACGACCCGGCGCCAGGCCCCGCCGCCCCCGCCGCCCGGGTACGGCGCGTAAGCAGACCGACGGCGCCGCTCCCGGTGAAGGGGGCGGCGCCGTCGTCATTTCTCAGGCCAGCGCGTCGCGGACCGAGTCGGCCAGCGGGGTGACCGGGCGGCCGAGGAGCTTCTCGATGTCCTCGGTGCCGGTGTGGAGGGCGCCCTCCGCGGCTCCCCGGTCCGAGTCGGCCAGGACGGCGGCGAACCCCTCGGGTACGCCCAGCCCGACCAGGAACTCCGTGTACTTCTCCGGGGTCAGGTTCGTGTACGTGACGTCGCGGCCGGACTGGCGGGCCACCTCGGCGGCGAGCTCGCTCAGCGTCACGCCTTCGCCGCCCAGCTCGTACACCTGCTGGTCGATGCCGTCCGCGGCGATGGCGGCCGCGGCAGCCTCCGCGTAGTCCGCCCGGGTCGCGATGCTGAGCTTCCCCTCGCCGGCTGCGCCGTAGAGGCCGTGTTCGAGGGCGCCCTTGAGGTCGTAGTTCTCGAGGTACCAGCTGTTGCGCAGGAAGACCGTGGGGATGCCGGACTCGGTCAGCGCGCGCTCGGTGGCGATGTGCTCGGACGCCAGCATCAGGTCCGAGGTGTCGGCGTGCGCGATGCTCGTGTACGCGATCTTGCCGATTCCGGCGTCCTTGGCCGCGGCGATCACGTTCTGGTGCTGCGGGATGCGCTTGCCGGGCTCGCTGGCGGAGACGAACAGCAGCTTGTCGGCGCCCGCGAAGGCCGCGCGCAGCGTCTCTGGCTCGTCGTACGAGGCGCGCTTCACGACCACACCGCGGTCCGCGAGGTCCTGGATCTTCTCGACGCTGCGGCCGATCGCCACGATCTGGTCGGCGGGTACGCCCCGGCTGAGCAGCGACTCGACGGCGAGCCGGCCGAGGTGTCCGGTGGCCCCGGTGACGACGATGGTCATGACAACTCCCTGAGTGGTCCTACGGCGGCCGGTCGACCGCCCCAACGGCACAACGACGCAGGTGGACCGGCACTTCCCGACGGAGAGTGAGCACCTTGAAGTGCAGTACTCACCTCAGGGATAGTGTGCAGGTGGAACCCGATGCCTACGCCCCCGATGTCTACGCCAGGGACTGCGCGAGCCGGCAGGTGCTCGACCGGATCGGCGACGCCTGGAGCGTGCTGATCGTCGGCGCGCTCAAGGACGGCTCGCTGCGCTACACCGAACTCGCCAAGCGCATACCCGGCGTCAGCCCGAAGATGCTGACCCAGACCCTGCGCGGGCTCGAGCGCGACGGGCTGGTCACGCGTACGGTCCACCCGGTCGTCCCGCCGCGGGTGGACTACACGCTCACGACACTCGGGCAGAGCCTGCTGGGGCTGGTCAACGCCCTCAAGGAGTGGGCGGAGACGCACATCGGCGACGTCATCGACGCCCGCGAGGCCTACGACGCCCGCGCGACCAGCCAGTCCATCGCCGCGTCGGCGTGATTCAGGATCGAGATGTGCCCGTCCTCCGGGCTCAGGCGTAGCTCCGCGCCCTGGATGCGCGCGGCGAGCCACTCGCCATGCGAGCTCGGCACGACGAGATCCCGGCCGCCGTGCAGGATCAGCGTCGGTGCGGCGATTGCCGCCGGGTCACCACCCCAGGAAGACACGTACGCCCGGTCGTCGGTGTCCTGCCCCTCCCGGCCACCCGCGACGGCCGGCTCGACGACCTCCGAGAACCACGACCACGGACCGTCGAACATCGCCCAGTCGGCCGCGATGAAGTCCACACCCTCGCCGGTGTACGTCCGCCCCGCTGCGGCCGCGCGGAGCGTCGCCTCGCCGGTCGGGCCCATGCCGGCGAACCAGTCGAGCCCCTCGGCGTCGAAGGGCGCCGGCGCTGAGATGCTCAGGACGGCAAGCACGCGGTCGGTGAGCCGGGCAGCGCAGGCCAGAGCGTGTGAGCCACCGCCGGAGTGACCTGCCACGGCGAACCGGTCGATGCCCAGGGCGTCGGCCACCCGGGTCGCCCAGCCGGCCGCGTCCCCCACGCCGCGACCCGGTTGCGGCGCTGATCCGCCGTACCCGGGACGGTCGTACGAGATCCACCGGATGCCGGACCGGCGCAGCGGCCCGGGCGGGGTCCCGATGTTCGGGGTGCCGTGGTGCCAGAGCACCGGCAGCCCGTCGCCCCCGGTGTCGTACGCGTGCAGCGACCCGACCTGCAGCTCACGCATAGAGCGCGAAGTAGATCGCGATGTGGTGACAGAGAGCCGCGACCAGCGTGCAGGCGTGGAAGAACTCGTGGTGGCCGAAGACCTCCGGCCACGGGTTCGGCCGGCGCAGCGCGTAGAAGACCGCGCCCACGCTGTAGATGACCCCACCCGCCGCGAGTAGCACCAGGGTGGCGACCCCGCCGCTGTGCAGCACATCCGGGAGGATCGCGACGGCGCCCCAGCCCAGCGCCAGATACAGCGGCGCACCCACCCAGCGGGGCAGGTGCGGCCAGATGCTCTTGAGGGCGACGCCGCCCAGCGCACCCACCCAGATCAGGCTCAGCATCACGGTGCTCTTGCGGCCGTCGAGCAGCAGCACACAGAACGGCGTGTACGTCCCCGCGATGAAGATGAAGATCATCGAGTGGTCCATCCGGCGCATGATCTGGTAGCCGCGTTCGCTCCAGACCCGCCGGTGGTACAGCGCGCTGATGCCGAAGAGGCCGCAGACGGTGAAGCTGTACACCAGGCAACTGACGAAGGGGGCCCAGCCCGGACGCGTCGCGGCGATCGAGCACAGCACGATGCCGCAAGCGAGGGCGACAAAGAACGCGTACTGGTGCAACCGGCCGCGGAACCGCGGCTTGCCGACATCGGCAGGCTTCATCCGGAACGGGGTCGAGGTCGTCACGCCTCTCAGGTTACGACACCGTAGGTTACTCCTGAGTAGTGATCCTGGTCCCTCAGATGTCCAATCCCCGAAGAATCAGCGGCAGCCGGCTCGGGCCGCCCTCGTCGATCACGATCGGCACGCCCCAATCCTGGCGGGTGAGATGGCAGGCGGCGTGCTCGACGTCGGCGTCACACGTCGCGGCCTGCGCCACGACCTGCAGGATTCCCTTCGGTACGGCCGGGTTCAGCACCAGCCGCCGGGACAGGTCGGTGCCGGTGCCCTCGCCCTCCAGCAACAGCTCCGGGGGAGCGGCGGAGACCACCAGGCGGGTCGACGGACCGTACGTGGTGTCGAGCTTCTGACCCGGCGCCGGGGTGAACACCACGTCCAGCGTGACCTCGCCGGGCGCGAGCCGCGACGGGGGCCGCTCGGTGCGATGCCGCTCGCCCTCGACCGTCTTCACCGCGCCGGGCGCGAGCCGCACCAGGCGATGCGCGCCCGACTCCACCACGAACACGTCCCCGGCGCGGGTGACGAGGATGTCACTCGGCTCGGCCAGCCCGGAGTCGACCGTGGACACCTCATCGGTCGCCGGGTCGAAGCGCCGGACCGCGCCGTTGTACGTGTCCGCGACCAGCACCGAACCGTCCGCGAGCGCACCGACGCCGAGCGGATGCTGCAACAGCGCCTCCTTCGCGGCGCCGTCGACGTGGCCGAAGTCGAAGAGGCCCTGACCGACGGCGGTGTGCAACTCGCCGTCCTCGATCCAGCGCAGGGCGGACGTCTCGCTGTCGGCAATCCACAGCTTCGTCCCGTACGCGGACAGGCCCGACGGCTGGGCCATCCACACATCCGGGATCGGGCCGTCCCGCAGCGACTCCACGGTCGTGCCCGCGTACACGCCCGTGGTGCCGTGCTCGGGGTCGAACCACCACAGCTGGTGGATGCCGGCCATCGCGATGATGACGCGGCCGTCGTACCAGGCCACGTCCCACGGCGAGGACAGCGAGACGCCGTCGTCCTCGGCCGAACGCCACGGCCGCCCGGTGCCCGCGAGCGTGGACACCTCGCCGGTCTCCAGGTCCAGGCCGCGCAGCAGGTGGTTCACGGTGTCGGCGACCACCACGGTCCGCCCGTCCGGCAGCAGGCAGAGGCCCTGCGGCTCGGAGAAGCTCGCCCGGTCGGCGGGACCGTCCGCGCGCCCCCGCTCACCGGTGCCGATCCGCCGGACCAGCCGCTCGCCGTCCGGGGACAACTCGGCCAGCGAATGCCGTGCCGAGTCGGACACCAGCAGGTTGCCGTCCGGCAGCTCGATCGCCTTGCCGGGGAACCGCAGCAGCGTCCGCTCCGGGGCGGGCGCCACATACGGCCCGTCGCCGCGCTGGAGAGTGCCCTTCGCCCCGTGGGTGGCGATGAGCTCGTCGAGAAGGCGGGACAGGCCCTCGGCGTGACCCTCTCCGGCCATCGACGCGACGACGTACCCCTCGGGGTCGATCACGCTCAGGGTCGGCCAGGCCTTGGCGGCGTACTGCTGCCACATGACCATGTCGGCGTCGTCGAGGACGGGGTGGTGCACGCCGTACCGCTCGACGGCGGCGGCCAGCGCCTCGGGGTCACGCTCGTGCTCGAACTTGGGGGAGTGCACGCCGATGACGACGAGCGCGTCGCCGTACTTCTCCTCGAGGGGGCGCAGCTCGTCCAGGACGTGCAGGCAGTTGATGCAGCAGAACGTCCAGAAGTCGAGCAGGACGATCCGGCCTCGGACGTCGGCGAGCCGGAGGTCCTTCCCGCCGGTGTTCAGCCAGCCACGGCCCCGGAACTCGGGGGCCCGTACGCGCGCGCTCATGCCGCCCATCGTGCCCGATCAGCAGCGCGGATCAGGGGCGGGGAGGTGTGCGACTCGGCACACCTCCCGTCCGGCTCGCCGGCGTCCGCTTCGCGGCTGTTCAGCCTCGCGGCCGTCCGGCTTGCGGTCGTTCCGCTTCGCCGGCGTTCAGCCTCGCGGCTTCAGGCACAGCACCTTGGTCTTGTTGTCCGCGGTCGGGTTCAGCACGTACGGCTGCCCCGGGTCCGAGCACTGCTCCTTCGTGTCCACGATGGAGGTGACCTCGAACGTTCCCGGATCACCGCACTTCGCGGTCACCGCCTCGGTGCCCTCACGCTTCACGCAGTCGCCGGTGCTCACCGCGAAGCCGCCGGAATCTGAACCACGGGCGATCAGCCAGGTGATCCCGAACGTCAGCCCCACCAGCAGGCCGGCACCGAGGATGACGCCGAGCAGCACGGGCAGCATCCGTACGTGCGGGGTCTCGGGCTTGGCCGCGTCCGAGGCCGGCTGGATCTCCGGCTGGAACGAGTTGAACCGGTCCTGATCGTCGTGTCCGCCGGTGCCGGGCCAGCTCGCGGTCCGGTCCGGATCGGGCGGCGGCGTGACCGTGGCGCGGCTGACGACACCGTCCCGCGGCCGGGCCCCGAACGGCTGGTTGGGGTCGTCGGGCAGCAGCTCCCCGAACTGCGCGGTCGCGTCGGCAGGCGGCCGCTGGCCCAGCTCGCCTCGCTGGTCTCGTTCGCCTCGCTCGCCGAACAGCTGGCCGCCTGGCCGGTCACCGAAGGGCTGGCCGCCGGCCGGTCGGTCGCCGAAAGGCTCACGCTCGCCGAACGGTGGTGCCGATGGCGGCCGCTCGCCGAACGGCTGCCCACCGGCGGGTCGGTCGCCGAAGGGCTCACGCTCGCCGAACGCTGGGGCGGCGGGCGGCCGCTCGCCGAACGGTGGCGCCGAGGGCGGCGGGAAGCCGTTCTCCAGCGGCGGCCGGGCGTGCATGGTCGGCAGGGCGGGCGCCGGCACGTACGGCTGTTCCGGCTGGTCATGGCCGCGGCCGGACACGTCCGTGGTGTGTTCGCTGTAGTCCGGCGGCGTGGTGCGGCTCGCCGGGTTGCCGGGAACCGGACCGGGGTGCCCGGGCTGGCCCGGCCGTCCCCGCCCGGCGAGGTCGGATGTGAACTCGCTGAACGCCGCCGGGTCCGGTCCGTCCTGCGACGCCCCGGGCGCCGGCGAGCCGGGTGCCGGGGGCGTGAAGGGCTGGCCGGGCGGGCTGACCCGGGCACTCGCGGTCGCCCGTCCCGCAGCCTTGGGACCACCGGACGTGGGCGCCGGCCCACCGCCGGCCGCCAGGCCACCGCCCATGGGTGCCGGGCCGCCGCTCACGGAGGCCGGGCCGCCGCCCATGGGTGCCGGGCCGCGGCCGACGGAGGCCGGGCTGTCGCTCATGGGGGCTGGGCCGCCGCTGACGGAGGCCGCGCCGGAGGACGGGGTGCCGTAGGTGCCGGGTCGGCTCGGCGGCGGGCCGAACCGGTCCGGTCCGGACTGCTCGTCGGAGCCGGACTCGCCCTCGTGGCCACCGAAACCGCCGCTGGTCGGGCGGGGAGCCGGTTCGAAGCCGCCGGGCCGGCCACCCTCGAACGGCGGGTGAGCGGAGCCGTCAGCGGGCGATCCGGATGCCGGCCGGGCCCCGAACGGCCCGTCGGCGGATGCCGCACCGTACGTCCCGGCGGATGCCGCACCGTAGGTCCCAGCGGGTGCCGCGCCGTACGTTCCGGCCGATCCCGACGTCGGGCGTGGTCCGAACATGCTGTCGTCGTCTGAGGGGTTCTCGCCGGGCCGGGTGCCGAAGGCGCGCTCCGAGCCGTCCTCGTCCTGAGCCGGCTCGGACGCCGGGGCGGCGCGGCCGTACACCCGGGACTGCGGCGCCGGCGCCGGCGGCGGGATCTCGTCCGCCTCGACCGGGGCGCGGCTGGCCACCGGCACCGAGGCGCTGGCCGAGACCGGGCGCGCCGAGCCCTTGGCGGGACCGGACGGCTCGGACTGGTCGGCGACGTCGGCCGGGTCGCGGGGCTGCGGAACCGATGCGGCGCTGCGGGGCTCGGCGATCACCGGATCGGCGACGACGGGAGCACCAGCGGCACCGAACGAAGCGCCTGGCATGCGCTGTGGGTACCCGCCGGCCAGGTTGGGCCGGTCGTCGGCCGGGCCGGGCGGCGCGGAGTCGGGTGCGGGAGGCCGACCCGCGTCAGGCGCGTTGAAAGACGCGCCAGGCACGCGCTGCGGATAGCCGGCGGGCCGGTCACCCTCGTCCCGGGATCCTTCCGTACGCCCGAAAGCCGGCTCCGCCGCGTCGCGGGGCGCATCGGCTCCGGGACGGCTGAAGGGACCGTCGGCGGGGCGGGCGAACGGATCATCGCTCTGCCGAGCGAACGGGTCGCCCGGCTGCTGGGCGAACGCGTCGTCGGTCTGCCGGGCGAACGGGTCCTCCGAGCGCTCGTCACCCGCGAACTGGCGATCGGTGCCGAACGGCGAACCGTCAGCCTGCGAACCGCCACGCAGCGGGAAGCTGGCTCCTTCGGGCGCTCTGCCGCGTACGGGAAAACCGCCGCTCTCGGACGACCCGCCGCGCGCCGGAAGGGCGCCGCCGTCCTCGGGGGACGCCGGGCCGTCCGGCAGGCCGGTCAACGTGGCACCGGGCACGCGAACGCGCTGGTCACCGAAGGCAGAGACACCCGGCGGGCGGCCGGTGGACGCTTGGTCGCCACCGTTGTGGCCGGGGCCGCCCTGATCGAAGGAGGCGCCGTCCCGTTCGAAGGGCCCGCGGCCGACAGGCGAGCTCTGGGCGTCAGCGGGTTCGCTCTCGCGGTCGAACTGCCTGCTCTCGCGTGGGAACGGATCGTTCGCGCGGTCGGCCGAGCCGTTCTCGCGCTGGAACGGGTCGCCTGCGCGGTCGGCCGCGCCGCTGTCGCGCTGGAATGGGTCGCTCTCGCGGTCGAACGGGCCGCCGATGCGACGCGGGCCTTCCGGCTGCGAGGGAGCGGACCGGGCGGGGGTGAAGCCGTTGAACTCGCCGACCGGACCGGACAGCGGGCCGCCCGCGATGCCCGGGGAGCGCTGCGGGAGCTGACCGGCGCCCGGCGCCTGCCGCGGCTCGAAGGGGTTCCGTTCGTCGGCGGCGGACCGGGCCGCCACCGGCGGGGCCCACAGGGAGTGCGCCGACTCGTCCTGGTGGGTGGCGTTCGACGACTGGGCGGCCGGCTCCAGGGTGGCCTGCCGACGGGCCGGCTGCTGCTCGTTGTCGTCGGATCCGCGGAAGCCGTCGTCCTGCTGACCGGCATCCCGGGGCGGCGGCACCGCGGCGCGCGCTTGACCTGCGGCGCCCTGCGGCGGCGGGAATGCGGACCCCGAAGCGGCGGGCGGAAACGCGGGAGCCTGGCCTGCACCGTTGGGCGGCGGGAAGGCAGGAGGTTGCGCTGCTCCGCTGGGCTGGAAAGCGGGCGGCTGCGCTGCGCCGCTGGGCGGCGGGAAAGCGGGCGGCTGCGCTGCGCCGCTGGGCGGCGGGAAAGCGGGCGGCTGCGCTGCGCCGCTGGGCGGCGGGAAAGCGGGCGGCTGCGCTGCGGCCGGCGGCACAGCGGACGCCTGACCCGCGGGCGGCGAGAAGGCCGGTGCCTGGCCTGCGGCCGGAGGCGCGAAGGCGGGGGGCTCCGGGGGCGTGGCGGAGGCGCGTACGGGCTCCGGGGTGCCGGTCGGGCCCTGCGGGAAGGCCGCCGGGCGGGCTGAGCCCTCAGCCTCGGGAGCGGCCGGGGCCGGCACGCGGGCGGAACCCGTGGAGGTGAACTTCGCGGCGCCCGGGCCGAAGGTGGGGCCCTGTTGCGCGGACACCTGTCCGGTGGGCGGCACGGCGGGGACCACGAAGGGCGAGCCGCCGTTCGGGGTCGAGTGGGGCGGCGGGGCGTACGCGCTCGGGAACGAGTCCTGCGCGTGCGGGTACGACGGGGCGCGGTCGGACGGCGCGGAACCGTGCGTGTCCGGCGGGAAAGCGTCCGGCGGAAAACCGTCGGTGCCGAACGGCTCGGCTCCGCCGCCCGACGTGGCCCCCGGCTGCCGGCCGGATTGCTGGCCCTCGGACGTCATATCCGCCTCCTCCATGACTGTCGGCCGTGCCAGCTTATGCACGGATGCGGCCGACGTAGCAGAGCTGGGCATGACCCTGATCACTTCCCCGACCGGCCGAGCCGGGGCGGGTGACCGTGCCCAACCGTACCGGTCGCCGACGACACTCGGAATCCCGGTGTACGCCCCGCTGAGCGCGGGAACGGCGCAGAAACCACCTGACGTGATCATGGTTACGCCGGACAAATCACTCCAAGCCCGGATTCAAAATCGCACGCTGTGATCGGCGGGTTTCGGTGCGGAGCCGACTCGCACGATCCGATACGGCAGACCAAACCAGACCCGATACCGGCTGATGGAAGAAGGGCCGCAACAAAATGGCCGGCCGATGAAGCAAGGGGCCAGCGGCGGGAGGCCGGCCAGCGGCGGGAGGCCAGCTGGCGGCGGGAGGCCATCCGGCGGCAGAGGCGGCCGGCCGCGGCAGAAGCAGGCCGGCGGGAGGCGGAGCCGCCGGCGGCAGAAGCGCGGAGGGCCGCGGAGGGTGGCGAGCCGGCATCCCGGAGATATGACGAAGTCCAGGCCGGTGCGGTGGCCTGGACTTCGTCTGCCGCGTCGATCGGGAGGCGATCGGAAGACGCGGTGGTGGAACGATCTGCTCAGCTGGCCGCGGAGATCGCGGCGACGGTGCCGCCGCCGGCGGAACCGGTCAGCGGCGGCTGCCTGACGGGGC
This sequence comes from Nucisporomicrobium flavum, assembly GCF_016464385.1. Classification (GTDB taxonomy): domain Bacteria; phylum Actinomycetota; class Actinomycetes; order Mycobacteriales; family Micromonosporaceae; genus Actinoplanes; species Actinoplanes flavus_A. The sequence goes on from NZ_JADMLH010000008.1 coordinate 294,898, forward strand.
GGTCGCCGGCGGGCCGGTCACTCGCGGATCGGCAGCGGACCGGTCAGAGGACTCGGTGCTGGGCGAAGATGGCGATTTCGTCGCGCATGGCCTGGGTCGGCGCGGCCTTCCAGGCGCGCTCGATGGCGCGGGCCTCGCGCTTGACCTGGCGGCGGTGGCGGATGCGCTCGATGGTGCTCATGGTGGTGCTCACTCCCCTGTCGGCCTTGTGGGCCTTCTTGGCGTCGTGCCTGTGTTTCGGCGCTGTATTCATTAAACCGCACCGAAACACAGGCAGCCAACGTTTCAGGGGGTGATCTCGCTTACCCGCCTAAGAATCGTAGGTAATCCTTAGCCCTGGCCGACGAAAGTCACGTCCAGGAGAGGAGAGTGCCCTCCGGGTCCTCGAGGAAGGTCCCGACGTCGCGCAGGAACTTCGACCCTAGTTCGCCGTCCACGATGCGGTGGTCGAACGAGAGGCCGAGGGTCGTGACCTGGCGAATCTTGATCTTTCCCTTGTGGACCCAGGGCGTGGGGCGGATGGCCCCGAATGCCAGGATCGCCGACTCGCCCGGGGGCAGGATCGGGGTGCCGGTGTCGACGCCGAAAACCCCGACGTTCGTGATGGAGAACGTCCCGCCCGACATGTCCGACGGGGGTGTCTTGCCTGACTTGGCCACCTGCACCAGCTTGTTGAGCGCCTGGGCCAGGTCCCGGAGCGACAGCCGGCCGGCGTCCTTGACGTTCGGCACGATGAGGCCGCGCTCGGTGGCCGCCGCGATGCCGAGGTTCACGTACTCCTTGACGACGATCTCGTTCGTCGCGCCGGACCAGGTGGAGTTGATCAGCGGGTGCCGCTTGATGCCGAGCAGGACCGCCTTGGCGACGAGCAGCAGCGGGGAGATGCGGACGTCCCGGAACTCCGGGCGCGCCTTGAGCCGCTCCAGCGTCTTCATCGCCCGCGTCGCGTCGACGGTCAGGAACTCCGTGACGTGCGGGGCGGTGAATGCCGAGGCCACCATGTTCTCGGCGGTCAGCTTCCGGACGCCCTTGATCGGGATCCGCTGCTCGCGTGAGGCGTCGAACACCGCCGGTGCGGGAGCGGGAGCCGCCGCAGCGGCCGTCGCGGAAGTGCCGTTGACCGACGTGGCCGGAGCAGCAGCCGGAGCGGCTGTGGCAGCGGAAGCAAGGCCGGCGGCGGCACGCTGCACGTCGTCGCGCGTCACCGATCCCAGCGGGCCGCTCCCGGCCAGCGAGGACAGGTCGATCCCGAGATCCTTGGCCAGCTTGCGAACCGGCGGCTTGGCGAGAACGACCACGCCACTCCGGACCGAAGCAACCGGAGGAGCGGCGACAACCGGAGCAGCCGGGTGAGAAGCAACCGGAGGAGCGGCGGCCGGCGCCGGAACCGGTGCGGTAGCCGCCGCAGGCGGGGTGGCCGGTGTTGCGGTTGGTGACGCTGTGGGCGTACCGATGCGGGGTCGGCGTTTGGCGGTGACGGTCCGCGGGCCGTAACCGACCAGCACGGCCGTGCGGCCGCCCGGGGCCGGACCACCGATCAGGCCGGGCTCGATCGCCCCCTCGGCCGGCGCGACCTCGACCGCGGCCAGCGATTCCGCCGACGGCACCGGACCGGAGAACCCGGGCGGAGCTTCCGGGGAGGAAGACGGCGGAGAGGACGGCAGTGGGCCCGCCGAAGGGTCGGTGTCGATCGCGACGATCGGTGCGCCGACCTCCACCGTGCTGCCCGCCTCGTGGAAGATGCGGGTCACGACGCCGGCCCACTTCGCCGGGATCTCGACCGCGGCCTTCGCGGTCTCCACCTCGACGATCGGCTGGTTCAGCTCGATGGTGTCGCCCACCTCGACGAGCCACGCGAGGATCTCGCCCTCGGTGAGGCCCTCGCCGAGGTCGGGCAGGGTGAACTCCTTGATCCGCGACATCGGCGTCACCAGCCGAACGAGCGGTCGACGGCGTCCAGGACCCGGTCCAGGTCCGGCAGGTACTCCTCCTCGACGCGGGCCGCCGGGTACGGGGTGTCGTACCCCGTCACCCGCAGCACCGGCGCCTCGAGCGAGTAGAAGCACTCCTCGGTGATCCGCGCGGCGATCTCCGAGCCCATGCCGAGGTTGCCCGGCGCCTCGTGGACGACGACGGCGCGGCCCGTACGGCGCACCGAGTCGTACACCGGCCCGAGGTCGAGCGGCGACAGCGTGCGCAGGTCGATGACCTCGAGGCTGCGGCCGTCCTCCTCGGCGGCCGCGGCGGCGTCGAGCGCGACCCGGACCATCGGGCCGTACGCGATCACCGTCGCGTCGCTGCCCTCGCGCGCCACGCGAGAGGCGTGCAGCGGGTAAGCGCCCGCCAGGTCCACGTCGAGATCGACGTCGCCCTTCTCCCAGTAGCGGCGCTTCGGCTCGAAGAACACGATCGGGTCGTCGGAGGCGATGGCCTGCTGGATCATCACGTACGCGTCCGCGGGGTTCGAGCACGTCACGACCTTGAGGCCGGGGGTGTGCGCGAAGTACGCCTCGGGCGACTCGGAGTGGTGCTCGACCGCGCCGATGCCGCCGCCGTACGGGATCCGGATGACGATCGGCAGCCGTACGTTGCCCAGCGAGCGGAAGTACATCTTCGCGACCTGGGCGACGATCTGGTTGTACGCCGGGAACACGAACCCGTCGAACTGGATCTCGCACACCGGCCGGTAGCCGCGGATGGCAAGGCCGACCGCGGTGCCGACGATGCCGGCCTCGGCGAGCGGGGTGTCGATGACCCGGTCCTCGCCGAAGTCCTTCTGCAGGCCGTCGGTGATCCGGAAGACGCCGCCGAGCTTGCCGACGTCCTCGCCCATGATGACGACCTTGGAGTCGCTCTCGAGGGACCGGCGCAGGCCGTGGTTGAGCGCCTTGCCCAGGGTGATCTTCTCGGCCATCAGTGCCCGCTCCCCTCGAACGACGCCTGGTAATCGGCGAACTGCTGACGCTGGGCGTCGACCTCGGGCGAGCCGTGGGGGTAGACGTTGTCGAACATCGTGACCGGTTGCGGGTCCGGCATGGCCAGCACCCGTTCGCGCAGGTCGAGGGCCAGCTTGCGGGCGCTCTCGTCGACCTCGCCGAAGAACGTGTCGTCGGCCACCTGCTGCTTGGTCAGGAAGGCCTTGAGCCGGCTGATCGGGTCCTTGGCCTTCCAGGACTCGACCTCGCTGGCGATCCGGTAGCGGGTCGGGTCGTCGGAGCTGGTGTGCGCGCCCATGCGGTACGTGTACGCCTCGATGAGCGTGGGGCCCTGGCCGTTGCGTGCGTTGTCCAGCGCCGCCCGGGTCACCGCGAACGTGGCGAGCACGTCGTTGCCGTCGATCCGTACGCCCGGGAAGCCGTAGCCGGCGGCGCGGCGGTACAGCGGGATGCGCGTCTGCCGCTCGAGCGGCTCGGAGATCGCGTACTGGTTGTTCTGGCAGAAGAAGACGATCGGGGCGTTGAACACGCCGGACCAGACGAACGACTCGTTGACCTCGCCCTGGCTGGTCGCGCCGTCGCCGAAGTACGCGATCACGGCCTCGCCGTCGGGGCTGCCGGTCTTGCCGTCCATGGTGATGCCCATGGCGTAGCCGGTGGCGTGCAGCGTCTGCGACCCGATGACGATCGTGTACGTGTTGAACTTGAACTCGTTCGGGTCCCACCCGCCCTGGTCGACGCCGCGGAACAGGCCGAACGGCATGATCGGGTCGATGCCCCGGGTGTAGAGCACGCCGTGCTCGCGGTAGGTGGGGAACGCCATGTCCTGCGGGCGCAGCGCGCGGCCGGAGCCGACCTGCGCGGCCTCCTGACCCAGCAGGCTGGCCCAGATGCCCAGCTCACCCTGCCGCTGCAGGGCGGTCGCCTCGGCATCGAGGCGGCGGACCGTGACGAGGTCCTTGTACAGCTCGCGGTACTCGTCGTCGGTGAAGTCGACCGAGTACGTGACGCCCTCCGCCGTGGTGACGCTGTCGACGCGCTCACCGTCCGGGGTCAGCAGTTGAACGAAACCGCCGGCCGGAGCGTCCGCCCCGGCTTCGCTTTCGTCGTTCGCCATCCGTGTCTCCCTGTTCATCTCTGCGCCCACGGCGGGTGTTGCCCGTCCGCGCGGCGGACCGCTGGTGCGCCGCGCCTGGCCCGGGTGAGGTTGCCGCGCGGTTGGTCGGCGAGGTCGCAGACCCCGCCGGGGAGTGACGACCCCCACCGCGCCCCGCTGGTGGGCGGAGGCGACGGCGGCGGTGCCGTCCGCCCCATCCTCGCAGAGAACGTGAGGGTCGCCACAGGTCAGGTCGATCACAGATCCGAAATCTTGCCGAGCCATTGGTAGAGGTGTTTGTCCGAATAAGCGGTTTTCGTACCGTCACTTCCGTCTGAACGGACGATCCGCGCCGCTCCCGAACGCCGCGTCCGTCGTTCACCCCAGCAGCCGACGGATCCATCTGGATCTTTGACTCTGGGGAGGGTGCCGGCCGTGCCGGAGCAGCCGAACGACGACGGGCTCGTGCCACCGATCAAGGTGTTGCGCAAGCGCCTCAACGGCGTCTACAGCGCGGAGGGCTTCACCGGACCGACCCGCCGCTACGTCCTGCTCGTCGTGATGCTCGTGGGCCTGGCGTCGCTGCCGACGCTCGCGGCGATCACCGCCGGCTCCGACGAGCTCGCCGGCGGCGACACCAAGGTCACCGACGTGCCGTTCATCCCGCCGGCCTCGTCGGGCCCGGTCCGCGTGCCGACCCCGCCGAGCGGCACGACACCGATGCCCGGCGCCGGGCCCGTGCAGGGCCAGGCCCAGAAACGCAAAGTCCGAAAGTACGGGGACAGCGCATCGGACAATTCACGGCGTCCCCGGCGCACCGCCGCGACAACAAGTCCCGCCCCCAGGGGCAGCACCCCGGCCCCCGGCCGAGCCGAGAGATCGAATCCGCCCGGCCCGGTACGCCCGGCCCCCGCGGGCGGCGGCTGGACCGGCGTGCTGAAACCGCACGGCCCGACCCTGCCGGACCGGCAACCGGCCGACCCCGGCCCGGACCCGGGCGACCCCGACCCGGGCGACTCCGACCCGGGCGACTCGGTTGACCCTGGCGACTCGGCGGACCCGGGTGATAACGGTGACCCCGGGGACAACGGTGACCCCGGGAATAACGGTGATCCGGGCGACGACGGCGATTCGGGCGGTTCTCCGGATCCGGGTGACTCCCCGGACCCCGGCCATGACGGCGACGACAGCAGCGGCCATGACGGCGGTGGCGATCACGACGGGGGCGATCACGACGGCGGCGATCACGACGGTGGCGATCACGACGGTGGCGATCACGACGGTGGCGGTCAGGACGATGACGGCGACGAGCCCGCCCGCCCGCCGTGGTGCGCCGACCGCAGGCGCGCCCCGGCCGCCCACCACCTCCCGGCCCGCTTCAAGAAGATCGCCGTTCACCGGACGGCCCGTCCCCACACCAGCCGGAGATCAGCAGTGACCGACCGCCCGCACAACCTCGGCTCCCCGTCCACGGCGGCCCGTACGCACAACAGCCACCGCTACCGCTGGGCGCCGGACGCCGACCACGCCGCGACCCGCCCGTACCGGGGCAGTCACCGGGCGGACGACCGTACGCCCGCCGCCGACCGCAGTTCCCGCACCGGCGGCCACCACCACAGGCGCCGGTAGCGGGCTCAGGAGTCGTCGGAGAGGCGGTGCCGGTTGGTCTCGATCCAGGCGTCGATGGCGTCCGGGTCGTTGGGGTCCACGCCCTCGGAGATCAGCTGCGCCACCGCCGCCGTCGCCGGGCTGCGCTTCTCGCCGGTGGCGTACAGGCGGGCGAACTCCGGGATCATCTCCTCGACGATCTCGTCGGTCTGCTCGGCCGCGGCCGGTGGCAGGCCCTTCTTGCGCATCGCGTACGCCGACCAGGCCCGGGTGACGCGCGGGAGCATCGCCGCGTCGTCCATGTCGAGGACCGCGCGGCGGTGCACCCAGTCGAGCAGGAAGAGGCCGGCGACGGCCGGGCTCCAGCGCAGCGGGTCGGTGTCCGGCAGGCTCGCCGCGTGGTCGAGCAGCAGGCTGAGGCAGAAGTGCAGGGACGCCAGCTCGTCGTCGGCCGACACGGTGTCGAGGCCGAAGCGGGCCGCCTCGGGTGACGACAGGAAGTCGCGGACGTGCTGTTCGCGGTCCGGCCCGGTGAGTTCCGGCGGCTCGGCCGGTGCCGGGACCCTCGAGCGGGGCAGCAGGGAGAGGCGGGCGACGGCGAGGGCGCGGTCGGTGGCGAAGTTGCCGTCCTGGGGCAGCTCGCCGAGGTCGTCGGTGATCTCGAGGTGGCGGTCCACCTCGGTGCGCAGCCGGGCCGGGTCCTCCTCGCGGAACCACGTCAGCTCGTCGCCGGCACACATCTCGCGGACCTGGCTGAGGATGCGGTCCGCCGGGCCGCCGACGTACACGTCCTTGGTGATGCCGATGTTGTGGTCGACGAGGGCGACGACCGCGTGTTCCGGGCCGCCTTCCTCGGTGTCGTCGTAGGCGAAGGTGACCACGTAGGACGTCTGGTCGCCGTACACGTCGCCGTACGCGTAGCAGCCGGTCGGGCGGACCCGGCCCAGCTGCGCCGTCCAGGCGGGGGCCTGGGCGCCGGCCCGGACCTCCCCGGCGCCCTCGGCGTCCGGTACGAGCGCCGCGAACACCTCGCGGATCGTTGTGGCGGACGCCGTGCGCCGGCGTGCGGTGGCGCTGAGGAACTGGCCCACGAACTCGCGGACCGCCGCCGCGCGATCGGCCGTGGCGACCGAGTAGACGCTGCCCAGCAGCGCGGTGCCCAGCATCTCGGCGTCGAGGGCACAGTCGAGCTTCGCGACGTCACGCGCCGCGTGCAGGACCGCGTCGTACGGAGTCTGAGGTGCGGCCATGTCGCCGAGCCTACCGGCACGGCAGGGGGCAGACCCTATTCCGAACGGACGACTGTCAGCGCTTCGCGAGCCTGGGCGTACCCGTTGAGCACCTCGCGCACCGGCGCCACGACGTACTCGCGGCCGACCTCGGTGACCGCCGTCCGCAGCCGTTGCTCGGCGCGGCGCTTCGCGCGGCGGGCCCCCGCGTTGACGATCGGGCGCAGCACCACGGCCAGCAGCAGGCCCAGTATCAGGCCGCCGAGCAGCAGCAACGTGGGCAGCGGCACCTCGCCGACCTTCGGGTTGTCGAACGCCGGCAGGCCGAGGGCCCGGACCGCGTACCCGGCGAGGAGCCAGCCGAGGCCGACGACCGCGGCGATGGTGAGCAGCCACTGCAGCAGCCCGACGGCGGTCCACCAGAACGGTTTGCGGCTCATCCCGAGATCGGTCTTGGCCACCGCCCGGTCGAGCGCGTCGGGCAGGTCGCCGAGCTTGGACCGGGCGGCCGTGTTGAGCGCCGGCGCCCAGACGTCGGGGATCGGCGCGGCGGCCCGGGCGGCCACCGCCCGCACGGAGAGGCCGACCGCCGACTTCTGCGCGGCGTCGGCCTCCGGCAGGGAGGTACGCGAGACCGGCACGAGCTCCTTCGACGGCTCGGCGGTCTCCTTCTCTTTCTTGTCCGTGCTCAGGTGGAGCCGCTTCAACGGGTCGGCGCGCAGCTTGCGGACGCCGCGGATCAGCGGCCAGCCGGTGCTCGCGATCGCCCGGTGCCGGTACGCGCCCTCGGTCGCGGCGGCCACGGCGGGAACCCCGGCGGAGGCGGCGAGGGCCTCGCTGAGCTGGCGTACGGTCGCGCGGTCGATCTCGTCCTCGGCGGCCGGCGGCCCGATCGCCGTGGCGAGCTGCTCGGCGACCGCGTCGACGTCCCCGGCGAGCCGGCGCAGCGAGGCCTGCCGTTCGGCGACCGTCTTCTCCAGGGCCGCGCGCAGCTCGTTGAGCATGCCCGGCTGCTTCGCCGAGGTGGCCATGGCGGGCACGCCGCTCAGCCCGTCCTCGTCGAGGAGTCGCTTGAGGTCGGTCAGCACGATCTCGGTGTCGGTGGGCGAGAGCCGGTCCGCCTGGTTGAGCACGACGATCGTCACGTCGGTGTGCGAGCGGAACTGCCGCAGGTACGCGTTGTGCAGGATGCGGTCGCCGTACTTCTGCGGGTCGACCACCCAGACGACCTGGTCGACGAGGCCGAGCAGGCGGTCCACCTCGAGCCGGTGCCCGCGCTCGACGGAGTCGAAGTCGGGCAGGTCGAGCAGGACGAGCCCGCGCAGGGCCGCCTCGTCGTCGCCGTCGAGGGCGCTCTCGCGGACGAACCGCTGCCGGGGCAGGACGCCGACCCAGTCGAGCAGTGGGTTGGCCGTCTCCAGCGGTCCCCACACGCAGGCGTGCGCGACCCCAGTGGTGGGGCGGCGGACGCCGACGGGGGAGAGCTTGAGCCGGGCCAGGGCGTTGAACAGGCTGGACTTGCCGCTGCCGGTGCTGCCGGCGAGCGCGACGACCGTGTGGTCCTGGGAGAGCGCGAGCCGGCTGCCCGCGCGCTCGACCAGCGTGTGCGCGGCCACCAGGTCGTTGTCCGGCAGGTACGGGTCGGTGACCCGCAGGAAGCGCTTCAGCGCCTCGAGCCGCTCGACGAGCTGCTGGGCGTCCACCCGGTCGTCGCCGGTCAGGGCACGCTTCACCTTCTCGACGAGGCTCATGACGGCGTCCCGGTCAAGGCGAGTTCCTCCCTGGCGCGCTCCACGTCGGCGGCGGCCTGCCGCAGCGTAGCGCCCGGTTCCAGTTCGAGGCCCACCGCGGCGGTACGGTCCGTGTACCGGGCCGCTTCCTCGTCGAGCAGCACGTTGACCCGGGCCAGCAGCTCCTCGCGCGAGCGGGCGGCGAGCGTACGGATGGCCTGGTCGCCGAAGACCGCCTCGAGCACCTTCTGGGCGGCCACGGTGGTGCCCGCACCGACCGCCACCTCGGCACCGGTCGGGATGAACGCCGTCGACGTGAACACCGCGATCATCACGGCCAGGCCGACGCCGTTCACCGCGTACGCGGCACCGCGCGCCACGATCCGCTTGTCGCCGGCCTCCTGGCGGACCAGGTCCAGCACCCACTGCTGCCAGTCGCGGACCAGCCGTTCGGCCCGGTCGGGCAGGTCGGGGGAGGGCTTCTGCAGGGACGGCTCCAGCAGCCCGGCCCCGGCCGGATGCGCCTGCCACGCCGCGTACGCCTGCTCGGCCGCGTCGGCGGCGACGCCCCGCAGCAACGTGACGAGCTGCGACTCCAGGGCCACCTGCAGGTTGCGGCCGGGCGCGGGCCGTCCGGTGATGGCCGCGACGACCTTGTCCCGCAGGTGCCCGACCCGGGACTCGAGGGTGCGCAGGAACTCGCCGGTCCCGACGAACTCCTGCCACCGGGCCAGCACCTCGCCGCGCAGCAGCCGGCCGTCCTGGAGCCCGTTCTCCATGGTGCGGCGGGCCGTCCGGTACGCCGCCGTCACCCGCTCGTCCAGCGCCTTCGCGGCGACCGCCTGCTCGTCCGCAGCCGCGGCCAGCCCTTCGACGGCCGGCCCGAGCGCGGACAGGGCGCCGTCGAGCGTCTGGCGCACCACGGTGGCGCGCGCACTCGCGTCGGCGGCGAGCTGCGCGAACCAGTCGTGCAGCTGCCGTGTCACGTCCTCGGGCAGCAGCCCCTGGCCGTCCAGCGTGGTCTCCGGCAGCACGAACAGCGGCGCGGCGCCCATGTCGTTCGCGGTGAGCATCTCGGCCAGGTGCGCGGAGATCTCACCGGCGGCGTCCGCGGGCACGCGGTCCAGGACCAGCGCGATCACGGTGCCGCGCAGCCGGGCCGTCTTCAGAAGCTCCCACGGTACGGCGTCCGCATAGCGCGCCGCGGTCGTGACGAACAGCCACAGATCCGCCGCGGCCAGCAGTTGCGCCGCCAGTTGCCGGTTGCGGTCGACCACCGAGTCGATGTCCGGTGCGTCGAGGAACGCGAGGCCGGGCCCGAGCGCGGGCGCCGCGACGAGCTGCAGGGTCCGCGGGTCGGTGCTGGACTCCGCCGTCCGCGTCAGCCCCGGCAGCAGCTCGCCCTTGCGGAACCACGACGAGTCCGACGGGTGGCTGACCAGCACCGGCGACCGGGTGGTCGGGCGCAGCACCCCGGCGGCGCTCACGGGCGCGCGGACCAGGCTGTTGACCAGCGTGGACTTGCCGGCGCCGGTCGAACCGCCGACCACCACGAGCAGCGGCGCGTCGAGCCGGGCCAGGCGCGGCAGAAGGTAGTCGTCGAGCTGGGAGACGAGCGCGTCGCCGACGCGCTTGGCCTCGTCGGCCGAGGGCATCACCAACGGGTACGAGGTCCCGCCGATCGTCGCCCGCAGCCGGGACAGAGCAGTGGCGAGCCGCCCCACCTCGGCCGGCGCCTCCACCGGCGGTACGGCCTCCAGCGCGGCAGCACCCGCGGAGGTGGGGGCCGGGCTGGTGGGCAGCGGGGCGAGATCGTCCAGGGTCTGCGGCCGGGCCTGCGTGGTGACGGTGTTCCCGCTGGTGGACGCGGATGGCGGCGGCCACTCGGGCGTCCCGTGCCCGCCGTCGTCCTCGGCCTTGACCTCGGCGGCCGGGTCGGTGTCCGCGGCCGGTTCCGGCTTCGCCTCGGCGGTCGGCCCCGGGTCATCCTCCGCGTCGGGCTTGACTTCGGCGGTGGGCTCGGCCTCCGCGTCGGGCTTGACCTCGGCGTCGGGCTCAGGCTCTGCGGCGTCGGGCTTGGCCTCGGCGGGCTCGGCCTCCGCGGCGTCGGGCTTCGCGTCGGGCTTGGCCTCGGCGGTGGGCTCGGCCTCCGCCGGCTTCTTGGCGGGCGCTTTCGCGGGGCGCTTCTTCCGGGCGGCGGGAGCGGCCGGAGCCGGGTCGGGCGCCGGTTTCGCCTCCGGGGGCTCGGAGGGCGCGGTAGTGCCCCGTTCCTCGGGTTCGCCTGTCTCTGCCATGGAATCCGGCCCGGGTGGTGGTGCGGTCGGGGACGCTGGGGGCGTACCCGTGGATCTGCTCGTCCCGGCAGCGGCCGGACCGGCGTTGGTCTGCGTTTTTGTCAGCGGGGTGTCGGCTACGGCGGGCGTGGCCGACGGACCGACCGCGTCACCGTGCGTCGTCACGGGTAAAGCGTGCCCGATCTATGCATCGCAGACAACAGGTACCCCACCCGTCGTGACCGGACAGGGACCTTCGGCGCAGAAGTTGCGCCGGGTCGACTCAAGTCCGACTTGCGGACTGGTGATCCCGTGGCATCATTGAGTCCGGTCCACTCAACTTGAGACCCGAAGCTTGCATCACCCCAGCAAGAACCCGGTTAGAAGCGAGGAAGCGAACATGGCACGAGCGGTCGGCATCGACCTCGGCACCACGAACTCCTGCGTCAGCGTTCTGGAGGGCGGCGAGCCCACCGTCATCGCCAACGCGGAGGGCTCCCGGACGACTCCGTCCATCGTCGCCTTCGCGCGCAACGGCGAGGTCCTCGTCGGCGAGGTCGCCAAGCGTCAGGCGGTGACGAACCCCGACCGGACGATCCGTTCGGTCAAGCGTGAGGTCGGCACCAGCTGGTCCATCGACATCGACGACAAGAAGTACACCCCGCAGGAGATCTCCGCGCGGGTGCTCATGAAGCTGAAGCGCGACTCCGAGGCCTACCTCGGCGAGACCGTCACCGACGCGGTGATCACCGTTCCCGCGTACTTCAACGACGCGCAGCGCCAGGCCACCAAGGAGGCCGGCGAGATCGCGGGCTTCAACGTCCTGCGCATCGTCAACGAGCCCACCGCCGCCGCGCTGGCGTACGGCCTGGACAAGGGCTCCAAGGAGCAGACCGTCCTGGTCTTCGACCTCGGCGGCGGCACCTTCGACGTCTCCCTGCTCGAGCTCGGCGAGGGCGTCATCGAGGTCAAGTCGACCTCCGGTGACAACCACCTCGGCGGCGACGACTGGGACCAGCGGATCATCGACCACCTGGTCAAGACGTTCCGTGGCGAGCACGGCGTCGACCTGTCGCAGGACAAGATGGCCCTGCAGCGCCTGCGGGAGGCCGCCGAGAAGGCCAAGATCGAGCTGTCCGCGGCGACCACGACCAGCATCAACCTGCCGTACATCACGGCCGGCCCGTCGGGCCCGCTGCACCTGGACATGACCCTGAGCCGGGCCGAGTTCCAGCGCATGACGCAGGACCTGCTGGACCGCTGCAAGGGCCCGTTCGAGCAGGCCATCAAGGACGCCGGCGTCAAGGTCGCCGACGTCGACCACGTGATCCTGGTCGGCGGCTCGACCCGTATGCCCGCCGTCTCCGACCTGGTCAAGTCGCTGACCGGCCGCGAGGCCAACAAGGGCGTGAACCCGGACGAGGTCGTCGCCGTCGGCGCCGCCCTGCAGGCCGGCGTGCTCAAGGGCGAGGTCAAGGACGTCCTGCTGCTCGACGTGACCCCGCTGTCGCTGGGCATCGAGACCAAGGGCGGCATCTTCACCAAGCTCATCGAGCGCAACACCACGATCCCGACGAAGCGCTCCGAGGTCTTCACCACGGCCGACGACAACCAGCCGTCCGTGCTGATCCAGGTCTTCCAGGGCGAGCGCGAGATCGCGGCGTACAACAAGAAGCTCGGCACCTTCGAGCTGACCGGCCTGCCGCCGGCGCCGCGCAACGTGCCGCAGATCGAGGTCACCTTCGACATCGACGCGAACGGCATCGTGAACGTCCACGCGAAGGACCTGGGCACCGGCAAGGAGCAGAAGATGACGATCACCGGCGGCTCCGCGCTGCCGAAGGACGACATCGAGCGCATGATGCGCGACGCCCAGGACCACGCCGACGAGGACAAGAAGCGCAAGGAGGACGCGGAGACGCGCAACCTCGCCGAGCAGCTTCAGTGGCAGACCGAGAAGTTCCTGGCCGAGAGCGGCGACAAGCTTCCCGAGGACGCCCGCAACCAGATCAGCGAGGCGCTGGGCGACCTGCGCGGCGCGCTGGGCGGCAGCGACATCGAGAAGATCAAGACGGCGCACGAGAAGCTCGCCCAGGTCTCCCAGCAGGCCGGTTCCCTGCTCTACGCCCAGCAGCAGCAGGACGGCACCCAGGGTGCCCCGGGGCCGGACGGCACCGAGGGTGCGACCGGTGGTCCGGCCGGCGCGGCGGGCGCGAGCGCCGGTCCGCAGCAGGGTGGCGCTGACGACGTCGTGGACGCCGAGATCGTCGAGGACGACAAGAAGTGAGCCGGACGGACGACGGGGACGCTCAGGCGACCGAACGCGTCGTCATCCGGAATCGCCGCAAGATCAACCTGAACGGTGAGGACACCACGGTGACCAAGGAGCCCGAGGAGCAGGCCGACGAGCAGCCCCGGGATCCGACGGAGTCCAAGGGCGGCGCGCACCGCGCCGCCGAGGAGCCGGAGGACGAGGGGCACACCACGCCGGGTCTCGGCGCGGAGCTCGAGGCGCTGCGCACCGAGCTGGAGGAACGCACCCGCGACCTCCAGCGGGTGACAGCCGAGTACGCCAACTACCGCAAGCGGGTCGACCGTGACCGCAGCGCGGCGGCCGAGCAGACGACGGGCGCGGTGCTCACCGCGCTGCTGCCGGTGCTGGACGACATCGACCGGGCGCGCGAGCACGGCGACCTGGTCGGGCCGTTCGCCTCGGTCGCGGAGTCGCTGGGCGCCGTGGTCGGCAAGCTCGGGCTGGCGGCCTTCGGTGAGAAGGGCGACGCGTTCGACCCCACCCGCCACGAGGCGGTCGCGCACCTGACGTCGGCCGACGTCACCGAGCCGACCTGCGTCGAGGTCATGCGCCGCGGTTACACGCTCGGCGAGCGGCTGTTGCGGCCCGCGCTGGTCGCGGTCGCCGACCCCGCGTGACGATGTCCCGTCCCGCCCACCACATGCAGGTGGGCGGGACAACCGTCCGACCGCCCCACCCGCCGCCCAAAACAGGACTGAAGATGCTCTGCAGGAGGAGGTGGGGCGGATGAGTTCGAAGGACTGGCTGGAGAAGGACTTCTACGCCGTTCTCGGGGTGGGCAAGTCCGCCTCCGCCGATGAGATCAAGAAGGCGTACCGGAAGCTGGCCCGGGAGAACCATCCGGACCGCAACCCGGGCAACAACGAGGCCGAGGAGCGGTTCAAGGCCGCGTCCGAGGCGTACGACGTGCTCTCCGACGACAAGAAGCGCAAAGAGTACGACGAGATGCGCTCGCTCTTCGGCTCGGGCGCGTTCCGCCGGGGCGCGCGCCCGGGTGGGGCGCAGTTCGACCCGTCGGACCTGTTCGGCGGGTTCACCGGCGCCGGAGCGGGCTCGGGTGCCGGCGACCGCCGGTTCGGTGGCGCCGGCTTCTCCGACATCTTCAGCTCGATCTTCTCCGGCGGTAACGCCGGCGGGGCGGGGCGCCGGGGACCGCAGCGGGGCCGTGACGTCGAGGCCGAGGTGACGCTCGACTTCGCGCACGCCGTCAGGGGTACGACCCTGCCGCTGACGCTGCGCTCGCCGGGCGTCTGCGACACCTGCCACGGCAACGGGGCGAAGCCCGGCACCCAGCCGCGCACCTGCCCGCAGTGCCACGGCTCGGGCCTGCTCTCCCGCAACCAGGGCTCGTTCAGCTTCTCGGAGCCCTGCCGGGAGTGTCAGGGCGCGGGCACGATCGTCGACGAGAAGTGCCCGGAGTGCCGCGGCACGGGCGGGGTCACCAAGAACCGCACGATCAACGTCCGCTTCCCGGCCGGTGTCGCCGACGGGCAGCGGATCCGGCTCAGCGGCCGGGGTGAGCCGGGCGAGCGCGGTGGCCCGGCGGGCGACCTGTACGTGCAGGTCCGCGTACGCCCCGACGACCTGTTCGGCCGCGTCGGCGACGACATCACGTTGACGGTGCCTATCACGTTCGCGGAGGCGGTGCTCGGCACCGACCTGCGGGTGCCGACGCTGGACGCGCCGGTGACCCTGCGGGTGCCGCCGGGCACGCCCAGCGGTCGCAAGTTGCGGGCCCGGGGCAAGGGTGTGCAGCGCCGCGACGGCCAGGCCGGCGATCTGCTGGTCACCGTCGAGGTGCAGGTCCCGGCCGGCGTCTCCGGCGAGGCGCGGGACGCGCTCGAACAGTTGGCGAAGTTGACGCCGCAGGCGGAGCGAGGGCGTATCGAGGCGCGGCTGCGCCGGGGATAATCGCCTGTGCCGGGACACCTTCGGGAGGTGGCATGTACGAGGAGATCAACATCTCGGTGGAGCGGGCCTCCGACGCGAAGGTCCTGATCATCTCCGTCGCGGCGAAGCTGGCCGGGATGCACCCGCAGACCCTGCGCCAGTACGACCGGCTCGGCCTGGTGCAGGCCGGGCGGGCCGGTGGCGGGGGCCGGCGGTACAGCGAACGCGACGTCGCCCTGCTGCGCGAGGTGCAGAAGCTGAGCCAGGAGGAGGGCGTCAACCTCGCCGGGATCAAGCGGATCATCGGCCTCGAACAGCTCGTGGGTGAGCTGCAGGAGCGGGTGTCCCAGCTGGAGGCCCAGCTCGACGACGCGTACCGGCGGATCGCCCAGCTCGAGGCGATGGGGTCGTATCCGCGCCGCGACCTGGTCCGCCAGGAGCGTCCGTCGACCGCCCTCGTGGTGTGGCGGCCCCGCCGCTCGGGCGACAAGTAGAAGCCGCCGGTGCGCAGAGCACCGGCGGCTTTCCCGTTCAGCGGTTCAGCGGCGGCCGAAGAGCGCCAGGCGGCGCGGGTGCCGGACGAGGCCGCCCTCGATCCAGTCCTCGTAGTCGAACAGCTCCGGCCGGGTCATCAGCACCCGGCAGTTGTGCGCCCAGATCGACATCGGCTCGTCGCCGACCTCCTCGGCGCGCTCCACGTACTTCTTCAGGCGGCGCTTGCGCTGCGAGGACGCGTTCGGGCGCACGCCGTCCGCCGCGTAGATGTACATGCAGTGCTGGGCGAACCGGCGGGCCGGGCACTGCCGGTCCATGGCCAGCTCGAACAGGGTCGGCGCCAGGACGTCGCCCGAGATGAGCAGGTCCCAGTCGGACGGCATGCTGTCCAGCGGCACGGCCTCCGGGTGGTACGCCCAGGCCTGCAGCTCCTCCGGCCTCGGGTCGACCGGGTTGGTGAACCCGAAGAACGTCGACTCGCGCACGGTCACGATGCCGCCTCGTCACGCTGATTCATCCGCCGTCCTCCTCCGGCAGTGGGCCCGCGCCTGCGGTGGAGAGCCCCCTCGTTCCGCCGCGTCGCTGGTCGCCCCGATAACACGATGTTGTCGCGGCGACACGTTAGCGCGATCCACGAGCCGGCGGAAGTGATGGTGTATCACTTTCAGATACTGGTCAGTAACCTTGAGGAGTCTGGAAGTTGCCTGGTCAGTCCGTTGCGGGCAGCGGCCCGGGCGTACGGCCGACCGCCATCCGCCGCCGGACGAACTTCTTGAACCAGGTGTAGTCGGGCACCCGGGCGAGCAGCGGCCCGCTGACCACCGTGATCAGCACGTACGCGGTCGCCAGCGGGGCCAGCCCGGGCTCGACGCCGCTCGCCACGGCCAGCCCCGCGATGACGATCGAGAACTCGCCGCGGGGCATCAGGGCCACGCCGGCGCGGACCTGACCGGGCAGAGCGATGCCGGCCCGGCGCGCGGCGAGGATGCCGGTGCCCACCTTGGTGAGCATCGTGAGCAGTGCGAGCCCGAGGGCGGGCAGCAGCACGGGCGGCATCGCGGCGGGATCGGTGGAGAGCCCGAAGAAGACGAAGAACACCGCGGCGAACAGGTCACGCAGCGGCGAGAGCATCTGTACGGCGCTGTGCGCCAGCTCGCCCGACAACGCGATGCCCACCAGGAACGCGCCCACCGCGGCGGAAACCTGCAGCTCGGCGGCGACCCCGGCGACGAACAGGGTGAGCCCCAGGACGCTGAGCAGCAGCGCCTCGGCGTCTTTGACCGACATGAAGCTGGAGATGGCGTGGCCGTACCGGATCGCCGCGACCAGGACGGCAATCACGGTGAGCACCGCGACCGCCAGCGCCTTGACCCCGCCGAGCAGGCCCGCGCCGGCCAGGACGGCGGTGACCAGCGGCAGGTAGAACGCCATCGCCAGGTCCTCGATGACCAGCACGGAGAGGATGACAGGCGTCTCGCGGTTACCCAGCCGGCCCAGGTCGGCGAGGACCTTGGCGATCACGCCGGACGACGAGACCCAGGTGATGCCGGCCAGCACCAGCGCCGCCTGCCAGCCCCAGCCGAGCAGCAGCGCGAATCCGGCGCCCGGCAACGCGTTGAGCAGCGCGTCGATGAGGCCGGCGGGTGCGGCCGAGCGCAGGTTGCCGACGAGCTCGCTCGCCGAGTACTCCAGCCCCAGCATCACCAGCAGCAGGATCACGCCGATCTCGGCGCCGATCTCGATGAACTCCTCGCTCGCCGAGAGCGGGATCAGGCCGCCGTGCCCGAAGGCGAGCCCGGCGAGCAGGTAGAGCGGGATCGGGGAGAGCCCGATGCGCCGGCCCAGGCGGCCGAGCATGCCGAGCGCGAAGAGGAGCGCGCCGACCTCGATGAGCAGGATCGTCGTGCTGTGCACCGCGGCTCAGTCGCCGTGGTCGCCGGCGAGGATGGCGGTGACGCCGTCCAGGCCCGGGCGGGTGCCGACAGCGACCACCACGTCGTTCGCCTCGAAGACGAACGACGGGCCCGGCGACGCGATCACCTCGCGGTCACGCAGGACCGCGACGATCGACGCGCTCGTCCGGGTTCGCGCCTTGGTGTCACCGAGGCGGCGGCCGACGAACGGCGAGCCGGCGGGCAGCGCGATCTGCTCGGTGAGCAGGCCGGCGGCCTGCTGGCGCAGGCCGGAGAGCTGGCTGAGCATCAGCGAGGCGCCGAGGACGTCGGCCAGCGCCTCCGCCTCGTCGTCGGTGAGCGGTATCGAGGCGAGGCACGCGTCGGGGTCGTCGACGTCGTACAGCACCAGGTCGCGGCGGCCGTTGCGGTGCGACACGACGCCGACCGTACGGCCCGAGGAGGTCACCAGGTCGTGACGGACACCGATGCCTGGAAGTGGGGTCTGCTCTACCCGTACGCGCACCGTTCCACGGTAACGGATCTACCCGGCCGCACCCGTGACCCGCCGCTGCCGGACCAGGGCGAGCAGGAGCAGCCCGGCCGCGCACAGCCCGGTGCACATCCAGTACGCGAGCCGGTAGCCGAAGTGCTGGGCGAGGCCGAACAGCGGCCCGGCGAGCATGGCGCCCAGCGGGAACGAGTTCGTGAACAGCGTCGTCGCCCGCCCGGGGTGCCGAGGCAGCATGTCCTGCATGTACGTGATCCCGAGCGCCCCCACCGCCGCGATGAACAGCGCGTTGAACAGCTGCGCCCCGACGAGCACCCACACGCTGGTGCTCACCGCCACCGTCGCGTAGTACACGACCCCGAACGCGGCACCGGCGAAGACCATCAGCCGCAGCGGCAGCCGGGTCGACAGGGCACCGACCCCGAGCATCAACGGGATCTCCAGCGCGGCGCAGAGGCCCAGGACCAGGCCGGCGTCCGAGACGTCCCCGCCCAGGTCGGTGCTGATGAACAGCGGAAGCGCCTGGACGGCCAGGGTCAGCGGCGTCTGCATCAGCGTGAACGCGGTGGCCGTGAGCAGCAGCGTCCACCTGGGCGTCTCCAGCGGCTCCAGGTCGGTGCCGTCGCCGGAGTGCTCGGTGGCCGGGGCGGCGGGCACTCGCACCTCGCGGAGCCAGAGGAGGCCCACCGCGGCGGCGAGGGCGTACATGACGGCGGCGCCGCCGTACACCCAGGTGAAGCCTCCGGCGTCGAGCAGAAAGGCGGCCAGCGGCGGGCCGGCCACCCAGGCCAGGGAGAAGACGGTACGCAGCGCGCTGATGCCCATCGCCGACCGCTCCGGCGCGTCACGTTCGAGCACCTGACGGGCGTACGCGAAGGATTGCGGGAAGAGTGAGTTGGCGACGGCGATGGCCGTGACGGTGAGCCCGAGCAGCACCCAGTAGTCCCGCACGACGGCGGTGAACGCGCAGCCCACCATGCCGGCCAGCGCGCCGCCGACGAGCAGCACCCGCCGGATCGGCCGCCGGTCCGACAGCCGCCCGATCAGCGTGGAGCCGAGGACGCCGGACAGCGGCGCGACCACGAGGAAGACCGTCACCTGCAGCGGGCCGGCGTCAACGTCCGTGCTGAGGAAGAGCGACAGGAACGGGCCGACCAGGGCGGTGGAGATGCCGACGGCGAGGAAGACGAGGCCCAGGGGGAGGAGCGCACGAGCGAGCTGCGGCGTACGCCGCGAGGTGTCCAGGGCCATGGCCGCGACGCTACGGGTCGTCCGGGGCCCTTGCCCACGGAGATACCGGTCACGAAGGTCTCTTTCCGGCCGGTGGACTCGCCGACCTAGAGTTGAGTGGAATACGCTCAAGTCTGAGAGTGCTGAACCACTCGGATGCTGTGGCAGAAGATCCGACCAGGGGAGCTCATGAACGCCGAACGCCTGACCACCAAGAGCCGCGAGGTCATCACCGGCGCGGTCGCCAACGCCAGCCAGCGCGGGCACGCCACCGTCGAGCCGTGGCACCTGCTCCTGTCGCTGCTCGACACCGGTGGCTCCACGGCCCCGGCGCTGCTGCGGGGGGTCGGCGCCAACCCTGCCGACGTCCGCCGCGCCGCCGTCCGCGCCGTCGAGCAGCAGCCCTCGGCGCGGGGTTCCAGCACCGCGGAGCCCAGCCTGTCCCGTGAGTTCGTCAACGCCATCGGCGAGGCCGAACTGATCGCCAAGCCGCTCGGCGACGAGTACGTCTCCACCGAGCACCTCCTCGCCGGCCTGGCCCGCGTCGGCGGTGCGGTCGGCAAGGTCCTGCACGACGTCGGCGCCACCGAGGAGGCGCTGGTCGCGGCGTTCCCGTCGGTGCGCGGCGGCGAGCGCCGGGTCACCAACCAGGACCCGGAGCAGACGTACAAGGCGCTGGAGAAGTACAGCGTCGACCTCACCGCCCAGGCGCGCGAGGGCAAGATCGACCCGGTGATCGGGCGGGACGCCGAGATCCGCCGCGTGGTGCAGGTGCTCTCGCGGCGTACGAAGAACAACCCGGTGCTGATCGGTGAGCCCGGCGTCGGCAAGACCGCGATCGTCGAGGGCCTCGCCCAGCGCATCGTGGCCGGCGACGTCCCGGAGACCCTGCGCGACAAGAAGCTGGTCTCCCTCGACCTCGGCGCGATGGTCGCCGGCGCGCAGTACCGAGGCCAGTTCGAGGAGCGCCTCAAGAGCGTCCTCGAGGAGATCCGCAACTCCAACGGCCAGGTCGTCACGTTCCTCGACGAGCTGCACACGGTCGTCGGCGCCGGCAAGGGCGAGGGCTCGATGGACGCCGGCAACATGCTCAAGCCGATGCTGGCCCGCGGCGAGCTGCGCATGGTCGGCGCCACCACCCTCGACGAGTACCGCGAGCACATCGAGAAGGACCCGGCGCTGGAGCGGCGGTTCCAGCCCGTCGTCGTCGGCGAGCCCACGGTCGAGGACACGATCGGCATCCTGCGCGGCCTCAAGGGCCGGTACGAGGCCCACCACCGGGTCCAGATCACCGACGCCGCCCTGGTCGCCGCCGCGGCGCTGTCGGACCGCTACATCAGCGACCGGTTCCTGCCGGACAAGGCCATCGACCTCATCGACGAGGCCGCCTCCCGGCTGCGCATGGAGATCGACTCCCGGCCGGTGGAGCTGGACCAGCTGCAGCGGCAGGTCGACCGGATGCGCGTGGAGAAGCTGGCGCTGGAGAAGGAGACCGACCCCGCGTCGATCGCCCGGCTCGAGCGGCTCGAGCGCGACCTCGCCGACCGCGAGGAGGAGCTGACCGCCCTCAACGCCCGGTGGGAGCGCGAGCGCGGCGGCCTGAACCGCGTCGGTGAGCTGAAGAAGAAGCTCGACGAGACCCGCGCCGAGCTCGAGCGCGCCCAGCGCGACGCCGAGTGGGAGAAGGCCTCCCGCCTGCAGTACCAGGAGATCCCCGCGCTCGAGCGCGAGATCGAGAGCGCGGCCGAGGCGGAGGACGAGAAGACCGAGCCGCCGATGGTCAAGGAGGAGGTCGGCGCGGACGACATCGCCGAGGTCATCGCGTCGTGGACCGGCATCCCGGCCGGCCGGATGCTCGAGGGGGAGACCGCCAAGCTGCTGCGCATGGAGGAGTCGCTGCAGGCCAAGGTGGTCGGCCAGGCCGAGGCGGTGGCGGCCGTCTCCGGAGCCGTACGCCGGGCCCGCGCGGGCGTCGCCGACCCGGACCGCCCCACCGGCAGCTTCCTGTTCCTCGGCCCCACCGGCGTCGGCAAGACCGAGCTGGCCAAGGCGCTCGCCGGGTTCCTCTTCGACGACGAGCGCGCCATGGTCCGCATCGACATGAGCGAGTACGGCGAGAAGCACTCCGTCGCCCGTCTCGTCGGCGCCCCGCCCGGGTACGTGGGCTACGAGGAGGGCGGTCAGCTGACCGAGGCCGTACGCCGGCGCCCGTACAGCGTGGTGCTGCTGGACGAGGTCGAGAAGGCCCACCCGGACGTGTTCGACGTGCTGCTGCAGGTGCTCGACGACGGGCGGCTCACCGACGGTCAGGGCCGTACGGTCGACTTCCGCAACGCGATCCTGGTGCTGACCTCCAACCTGGGCTCGTCGGTCATCTCCGACTTCACCCTCGGCGAGGAGGAGCGGCGCGAGGAGGTCATGGCGGTCGTCCGGTCGCACTTCAAGCCGGAGTTCCTCAACCGGCTCGACGACATCGTGGTGTTCCACGCGCTCACCGCCCAGGACCTCGCGGCGATCGTCGACATCCAGCTCGGCCGGCTGCGGACCCGCCTGGCGGACCGCCGGCTCAGCCTCGACGTCACCGAGGCGGCGGTGCTGTGGCTCGGCGAGCACGGGTACGACCCGATTTACGGCGCTCGGCCGCTGAGGCGGCTGGTGCAGTCGGCGATCGGCGACTCGCTCGCCAAGGCGTTGCTCGCCGGCGAGATCGTCGACGGCGACACGGTGGTGGTCGACCTGAACGACCACAAGGACGGCCTTCGCGTCGCCCGCGCCTGACCGTACGCATGAAGAAGGGCCCCGAGGTCGCGCCTCGGGGCCCTTCTCGTGCTCAGCTCGCCTTCGCCTCCCGCTGCCGGTAGGCGTGGGTCATGAGGATGTCCGTGAAGGCGTGCTCGCCCTCCTCGGACCAGATCCTGATCCCGTCGCGGTGGAGCTGATACCGGACGTCCTCGTAACTGGTTCTCGAGTCGTCATGGTGAACGACGGTCAGGGTGTCTGCGTGCGGCATGGGACTCACCGGTCCTTAACTGGTCTGGGGCAGCCGCGGCGTGGTCACGCGGCCTGCGCAATCGGGTGGGCGCCCGGATCCGGTCTGCCTCGGCCCCGGCGATGGGTACGCGGGGGCGGCGACTCGGATGGGCACAGGGCGGCGCTGTCAGACTCCGATGCCTGCGGCGCGCCACGAGATGGAAGTGTATGGGCCGGGCTCACCGTCTGTCGCCCCCTGAACGAGCGACCAATTTCATCCGATTTCGTCCTACGTCGGGCGATGCTGCCACAGTGCCGGGCCGGTGTCCGCCGGTCCGCGCATCTGGCAGCCACCCGATACCGTGAGTGGATCTAGGAGGGAGCGCCGATGTACCCCGGAGCACCGGCACCGCGTTCACGCCCCACGGTCGTCACCGTCTCGTCGTACCTGCTCTATCTCAGCGCCGCGCTCATCGTGCTCAACGCGGTGATGGCGCTGACGACGATCTCGGCGATCTCCGACGTCTACACCGACCTGTACGCCGGCACCTCCAACAGCGGCATGGAGAGCGTCATCGTCGGGGCCAGCGCCGTCGGCATCGGCATCGACTTCCTGCTGGCGGCCGGCTTCGCGGTCCTCGCGATCTTCAACAACCGGGGCCGGCAGGGCTCCCGGATCACCACCTGGGTGATCGGCGGCATCTCGCTCTGCTGCTTCGGCTTCGGCCTGATCGGCAACGCGGCGACCAGCGGCATGAACTTCGACACGGGCAGCACCACCGGGCCCAGCGCGCGGGAGGTCGAGCAGCGGCTCAACGACGCGCTGCCGTCCTGGTACAAGCCGGTGACGACGACGCTGAGCATCCTGCTGGTCCTCGCCGTCCTCGCCGCGATCATCCTGCTGATGCTGCCGGCCGCGAACGCGTACTTCCGCAAGCCGCAGCAGACCTGGGACCCGTCGATGCCGTACCCGGCGTACCCGGGCCAGCCCGGCTATCCCGCTCAGCCGGGATATCCGGCTCAGCCCGGCTACCCCGCTCAGCCCGGCTACCCGGGTCAGGCCGGGTATCCGCAGTACCCGGCGCCGGGGTCCTTCCCGGCCTATCCAGGGACCGCTCCCGCAGGACCGGGCTCTCCCGGCGCGACGCCTGCGGGTGCTACGCCTGCGGGTGCTACGCCTGCGGGCGCGACGCCTCCGGGTGCGACGGCTCCCGGTGGTGACCCGCATACCGGCAGCGTTCCGGCGACCGATCCGTGGAGCGCGCCGGCCCAGCCGTCGTCGCCTCCCTCCTCGGAGACGCCGCCGCCGTCGCCGACTTCGCCTCCTCCTTCGTCGTCGTCGCCGGAGGAGCCGGGCCGGCCGCCGACCGACCCCGCCTGACATCGGTCCCGGCACGCGCCGCCGGGGAAGCCCGGCGGCGCGTGACGCGGCCCGGGAGGGTCGTCCGCAACGGATCACCCGGGAGACGGTCATGTCGTACGCAGTTCAGCCGCCGCTCGCCGCCGCGCCCCCACCGGTCGCCGCGCCGCGCCGTCCCGCCTCGGTGGCGCTCGCGTCGGTGCTGCTGATCATGATGGCGCTGGCCGGTCTCGCGTACGCGGTGGCCACGCTGGCGACCGCCCCCGGCACGGTGGACCGCTTCCGGACCGCGGCGGGCGCCGGTGACGACGTCGACGGCTACGTGACCGTCGTCTGGATGGGCGCCGCCGTGGCCGCCGTGCTGGCCGTGCTCCTCTTCGCCCTGTACGTGGTCCTCGCCCTGGGGCTGCGCCGCGGCAGCAACGGCTTCCGCGTCGCCACGCTGGTGGTGTGCGCGCTGGGCCTGCTGGCCGGCTGCGCCTCGGCCACGACAGTCGGCGTGCAGCGCAGCGGGGACTCCGCGCCGGGCTCGCTGGGCGCGGCGCTGACCGACGCGTACCCGGGGTCGTGGATCCCGCTCAACCTCAGCCTCGCCATCGCCCAGATCGCCGGGTACGTGCTGGTCGGGGCGCTGCTGCTCGCGGCGCCGCGAGAGTTCTTCGGCCGCCCGTCGAAGCCCGCGCCGCCGGACCCCTTCGCCGTGAACTCCCAGCTCCCGCCCGCCGGGTACGCCCAGCCGGGCTACTACGGCCCGCCCCAGCCCGTGTACGGCGCGCCCTACCCGTCCGCGCCGCCGTCGGCACCGATGGCGCCCGCGCCGGCCTACCCTGCGCCGGCCTCGGCGCATCCGGACGAACCGAGCCCGTGGGCGCCGCCCCGGCCTGTCGCCCCGACCGCGCCGTCGCCGTCCACACCGTCGCCGGCCGCTCCTTCGTCGGCCTCCGCCCCGACGGTCGGGCAGAACATGCCAATCGTGGGGCAGGACACAGAGCCCGCGCCGACCCCGCCGCCGGCAGCGGTGGAGCCCGCGCCGATCCCGCCGACAGCGGTGGAGCCCGCGCCGACCCCGCCGGCAGCGGTGGAGCCCGCGCCGACCCCGCCGGCAGCGCTGGAGCCTGCCCCGGCCCCAGAAGCCGGGCCGCCGGCCGTCACGCACGGTGGAGCCGTCAGTGCCTCGCTCGCCGACCAGGCCGGCCCAGCCGGGTCCGACACCGACCGGACACCCGCGGACCGTCACCCGGAAGGGTCTGCGGCGGGTGACACGGAAGAGGGTTCTTCTGCCCGTCCGTCCAGCTGACGGGGGACAGGACATCGATGGTCGTACGTCACCCGAACGGGTAGCGTTGGTGGCCGAGGGTCTGCCCGCCTTCGCTTTCCGGATCGGCTTTTCCGGAAGACGGCCAGACGTGTCGCGATGACATCGGTGTCAGTGCGTACGCGTTTGATGACCGTCCATGAGTCGTAGCCCGGCGCCCGCGCACGGGAGAAGTGCTTTGAGCTGCGTCTATGTGTCCCCGAAAGGGGCTGCCGGGTGTGCTTCAGTT
This sequence comes from Nucisporomicrobium flavum, assembly GCF_016464385.1. GTDB lineage: Bacteria > Actinomycetota > Actinomycetes > Mycobacteriales > Micromonosporaceae > Actinoplanes > Actinoplanes flavus_A. The sequence goes on from NZ_JADMLH010000008.1 coordinate 319,976, forward strand.
AACAATATTTCCTGTTGCGCTCATGTTTAGGCGAGGGTCAATAGTTCCTTTCCGCCCTGCCAGGGCAGAAGGTTCCGGTTTTCGTCCAGCCAGTACTCTCGATGTCATGGAAGCCCACGACGACCTGCGTAAATTCATCACTGAATTGCCCGTCGCGCAGCGTTGTGCCGTGCTTTCATCGGGTCGTGAAGCTGACTGTGACGAGGCCCTACGCCGTGTGACGGTGCAGGACACGGCGGTTCCGGCGACCGGGCGGGTGCCGGGCAGTCGTCGTACTGATCGCGACATGGAAATGTGGGACGGCTCACTCCGGGGGCGGGGATCGAAGAGCTCGACCGCGTTGGACAGCGACCAGACGGCGGCTGAGGCGTTGCAGGAGGCAGAGACCGAAGTCGGTGTGGTGGGAATGGTCGATCGGGGTGCGGACGCTGCCGTGCGGGGTGCCGGACAGACGTACCGATCGGCCTACCGTTCGATCGACTTCGGCCTTACGGCCTGAAAGTCAGCCGGTTCGTTCCTGCGCACATGCAGGAGAATCGATGCAGTTGGTGGAAGGATGGAGATCGTGGGAACTGCGTTGGCGGAAATGACAATGCCTCAGATCTCGCCGCTGGCCGGCGAGCCTATTGAACGTGCCGACGCCGAGCGGCTGGCCGGGGTGCTGAAGGCACTCGCGGACCCGGCCCGGCTCCGGCTGCTCAGCCTGATCCAGTCCGCGACGGACGGCGAGGCGTGTGTCTGCGACCTCACCGCACCGCTCGGGCTGTCGCAACCGACGGTGAGCCACCACCTGCGGATCCTCACGGAGGCTGGGCTGCTGGAGCGGGAGAAGCGGGGCGTGTGGGCGTACTACCGCCTGGTCCCGACGGCGATCGCGACGATCGCGGACCTGCTCACCCCGCCGCGCAAGCGCGCGACCAAGAAGGCGCGCTGAGACAGGCGTACGTCTAGGAGGAACGGCACCCGGCCCGGCCGGGAGCCGCAGCACCGTTTCGGTCCTCGGGCCGGGTGCACAAGAAGCCCGCTGGAGACCGGGCGGGCCACGGGCAGGCCCGCCCCAACCGGTCGGCGAAGCAGGGCCCGCGCGACAGGCGCGGTGAAAGGCAGGGCCCGCGCGGACGAGCGCGGGTGACGGGACGCCCGCTTCGGCGGGAAGGTGCCTGGCGTCACCGAAGCTGACGTGACGCCAGGCGGGACACCTCCATCAGGATCCACCCCCGGGACCCGAGGAGCGACTCTTGAACTACGTTTCCGGTGATCTGCGCGACCAGCTCGCGCACGTGGGCTACGACGTGGTCCAGGCCGGCCTGGTCTGCGGCTCGGGCGGGAACCTCTCCGCCCGTATCCCGGACGAGGACGCGTGCTGGGTCACCGCGAGCGGAGCCTGGCTGGAGCGGCTGAGCCGCAACTCCTTCGCCGCGATCCGGATCTTCGACGGTGCGCCGGCGTCGCTGGGCGGCGGTGGGTTGCCCGAGCCGCGGGTCGAGCCGACCAGTGAGATCGCGCTGCACCTGGCGATCTACCGGACCAGGCCGGACGTGAAGGCGATCGTCCACCTGCACCCGCAGACTGCGCTGCTGCTCGACGCCCTGGGCGAGCACATCCGCATCGTCACCACGGATCACGCGTACTACCTGCGCCGGGTCTCGACCGTGCCGTTCCGGATGCCCGGCGGCACGGAGGTCGCGGCGCTGACCGCGGCCATGGCGGCGGACGGTACGAACTGCCTCGTGCTCAGCCAGCACGGGTGCGTGGTGCTCGCCGACAGCGTGGAGCTGGCTCACAAACGCGCGCGGAACCTCGAGGAGGCCGCGCAACTGACCTATCGGGCGCTCACGCTGGGCCGCCTCGACAATCTGCGCGAGGTGCCGGAGCAATTCCTGGACCGCCTGGCAGGCCCCGAACCGGTCTCCGTGTAACGAACGCAGCGCCGACGGCCGGCCCCCGTGAGGCAGGGCCGGGTCGTGAGGCCGGGCGTGCCGGGTGGGGCTCGTGAGACCCGGGCGAGCCGGGCCGGGTCGTCATGCCGGGCGTGCCGGGTGGGGCTCGTGAGGCCCCCGGGCGGGCCGGGCCGTCAGGCCGAGTGGCGCGGGCGGTGGTGGCGGTGGTCGTCCTCGTCGTCGCGGTCGGCGAACTCCTCGGCGATGCCCGCCACGGTCGCCGCCGCGACCACGCCGATCGCGGTGGCCGGGCCCGGGTCGTCCATCGGCGCGCCGGGGCCCTTGCCGAGCGTGATGCCGCGCTTCTTGGCGCGCCGCTCGCGGAGCACCTCGATGAGGATCGGCAGCACCGAGATCAGCACGATGAGGGCGACCACCGGCAGGATGTAGCGGTCGATCTTGTCGCCGATGGTGTCGTAGATCTTCTGCGCCAGCAGGTAGCCGAGCAGGATCACGCCGTCGCACCACAGGATCGCGCCGACGACGTTCCAGAGCAGGAACTTGCGGGCGGACATGCCGAGGGTGCCCGCCACCGGGTTCAGGAAGGTCCGGACGATCGGGATGAACCGGGCCAGGACCACCGCTTTCGCCGGGCCGAACTTCTCGAAGTAGTACTCGGCCTTCTCGACGTACTCGCGCTTGAACAGCTTGCTGTCCGGGCGGTCGAACATGCGCCGGCCGTACTTGGCGCCGAGGAGGTGACCCAGCTGAGCGCCGATGATCGCGCAGAGCGGCGCCCCGATCAGCAGGCCCGCGATCGAGATGCGGGTGCCGTCGCCGAAGATCGAGTCGGCGACCGGGGACGCGGCGACGCCGGCCAGGAACAGCAGGGAGTCTCCGGGGAAGAAGAAGCCGACCAGCAGGCCGGTCTCCGCGAAGAGGATCACCCAGACGCCGATGAGCCCGAAGGTGTGCAGCAGATCCTTCGGGTCCATCGGGTTCAGAGCGAGCTGCTCGGTCAGCGCACGGTAGGTCACGACATGGAAGGGTACCGGCCCACGCTCGGGGGGTGCCTGTACGAATGCTGTGTATTACCGGCGCGGATCGACCGGTTCCGATTCAGCCGCGAAGACGTCGAGCTTGCGCCCGGCGAGACGCAAATCACCGGTAGTCGTCGTCCATCTCGACGACGCGGCTCTGTTCCTGCCGGTCCCACTCGGAGACCTCGATCGCCTCCGGCGCCTCCGCTTCCTCGGCGTCCTCCTCCAGCCAGCCCGGCGCGGCCTCCTTGGCCTGCTCCGCCGCGTCCACCTCGGGGGTCTCCAGGTCGAGCTCGTTCTCGGGGTACGTCATAACGGACTCCCTTCCACCGTCAGGGGCAGCATCAATGGTGCCCGGTCCCCCGCCGTGACGGTACGTAAACCGGGGTGATTACCACCGGCGCCCTCGACTGCGGAATACTGCCTGCTGGAGGACAGCGCGGTCCTGCCCTCTTCACGCCAGAGAATCAAGGAGCGCACCGATGCCCATCGCTTCCCCAGAGGTCTACGCCGAGATGCTCGACCGCGCCAAGGCCGGCGCGTTCGCGTACCCCGCGATCAACGTCACGTCCTCGCAGACCCTGAACGCGGCCCTGCAGGGCTTCGCGGAGGCGGGTAGCGACGGCATCATCCAGATCTCCACCGGCGGCGCCGAGTACGTGTCCGGCCCGACCGTGAAGAACATGGTCACCGGTGCGGTGGCGCTCGCCGAGTTCGCGACCGAGGTGGCCAAGCACTACCCGATCAACATCGCGCTGCACACCGACCACTGCCCGAAGAACAAGCTCGACGGGTACGTCCGCCCGCTGCTGGCCATCAGCAAGGAGCGCGTCGCCAACGGCAAGGCCCCGCTGTTCCAGTCGCACATGTGGGACGGCTCCGCCGTGCCGGTCGAGGAGAACCTGCAGATCGCCGAGGAGCTGCTGGCCCAGGCCGCGGCCGCGCACATCATCCTCGAGATCGAGGTCGGCGTGGTCGGTGGCGAGGAGGACGGCGTCTCCGCCGCGATCGACGACAAGCTGTACTCGACCGTCGAGGACGGCCTGGCCACCGCCGCCGCGCTGGGCCTGGGCGAGAAGGGCCGCTACATGACGGCCCTGACCTTCGGCAACGTGCACGGCGTCTACAAGCCGGGCAACGTCAAGCTGCGCCCGGAGATCCTCAAGGAGATCCAGGAGGCGGTCGGCGCCAAGTACGGCAAGGAGAAGCCGTTCGACCTGGTCTTCCACGGCGGCTCCGGCTCGCTGCTCTCGGAGATCCACGGCGCCCTGGACTACGGCGTGGTGAAGATGAACATCGACACCGACACCCAGTACGCGTTCACCCGCCCGGTCGTCGATCACATGCTGAAGAACTACGACGGCGTGCTGAAGATCGACGGCGAGGTCGGCAACAAGAAGGCGTACGACCCGCGCGCCTGGGGCAAGCTGGCCGAGAACGGCCTGGCGCAGCGCGTCGTCGAGGCGTGCGAGCACCTGCGCTCGACGGGCACCACGCTCTCGAAGTAAGCACCGCCGACGGCCGGTCCCCCGTTGTGGGGGCCGGCCGCTCTCGTGTTGCGAGGTGCCGCTCGGCCGTGGGTACCATCGTCGTCTGCTGCTCAGGGAGGCGGTGACCTTGCTCGGCATCGAGGGTTACGACCCGGAATGGCACCACGATGCCGTCGCGCTCGCCGCCGTCCACAGAGCACGGTTCTCCCGGCTCATCGGCCGCAAGCTGCTGCACGGCTGGCTCATGTGGGACATGTCCGAGCGCGGCTGGTTCGCCGACGGACCGGTGATCCTGGGCTTCGGCGGCACGAACGTCGAGGTCACCCACCGCAAGTTCGACGAGTGCGCCATCACCTGGGACCAGGTGGACATGACCGCACCGATCGACTGGTACGCGACCGGCATCCAGCTGGACTGGCGCGCCGATCCGCACGCGGCGCTGCGCAACGCCCGCGGCCGGATCCTGCGCGAGGTCAACATCATCGAGCGGACGACGCCCGCGAAGTGGCACTCGGGCTTCCTGCACGCGGTCGAGTTCCTCTTCGACGGCGCCCGCCTGGCGATCTTCAACGCGATGGACGAGAACGGCCTGACCGACGTGCCGGAGATGGAGCTGCCGGTCACCAGCTGGCGCCGCGTCCACGTGGCCTGAGCGGCTCAGTCGCCGCCGCCACCCCCGCCGCTGTCGCCACCCCACGAACCGCCGTCGCCGCCCCATCCGCCGTCGTGGCCGTGGTGGTGGCCGTGGTGCCCGTAGTCGGTCGGACCCGCGTCGTAGGCCGCGTCGCCCACGGTTCCGCCGGTCCAGCCGCCGCCCCGCAGCCGCCGGGACCGGTCACCGCTCCGGCGCGCACTCGCCGCGGCCACCGCGACCACCACCAGCAGGAACACCAGGAACAGGATCATCGCCATGACCGCAGTGTGAGCGACGCCCGCCACTGCGTCACCCAGCCGGCTCGCTCAGCGCGGCCATCGCCTCGTCCAGCGAGTCGGTGACCACCAGCAGATCGGACTGGTCGCCGTGCGGGGACTTCGCCAGCAGCGGCCGCAGCAGCGCCTCCACCGGCAATTCCGCCCAGTGCGCCACCCCGAGGAACACGAAGGCGCCCGACGGGCCGTCCGTACGGTAGAAGGTCTTCGTCGCCGCCTGGAACACCTCCTGCACCGTGCCCGCCCAGCCCGGCGCGAACACGATGCCGCCGCGGGACAGCCGCAGGATCGAGTCCTCGCGTACCGCGTTGGAGAAGTACTTGCCGATCTGGCCCGCGAAGAGGTTCGCCGGCTCGTGCCCGTACAGCCAGGTCGGCAGGGCCAGGCCGCCATGCGTGAGCCGGCCCACCACGTCGTTCGCCCCGGCGACCGGCGCCGGGAACCGCTCCCGCACGGCCAGCGCCGCGGCCGTGTACGGGTCGTGGTCGTGGAACACCGGCGCCGGCGCGAGCATGTCGATCGCCTCGGCGAGCTCCGCCTCGGGACGGGTCGCGAAGTACGCGCCGAGGTTCGCCGCCTCCATCACGCCCGGACCGCCGCCGGTCACGATCAGCCGCCCGCCTGCGGCCAGGCGGTGCGCCAGCGTCGCGGCCATCCGGTACGCCTCCGAGCCCCGCGGCTCGGCGTGCCCGCCCATGATCCCCACCGCGCCGTGGCTGCCGTTCGCCGCCAGCCACGCCGTCAGCGCCTTGCCCAGCGCGTTGTCGATACCCGCGTCGTGCAGCCGCTGCGCGATCGCCTCCCGCAGGTCCGGCGTCGCCCCGCCATGGTCGAGGAAGTGCTGGTAGATGCGGGTGTCGAACATGCCGGCGAAGCCGCCCTCGGCGAACCCGTACGCCAGATCCTCCGGGGTGTAGAGCAGTGCCGGATGCGTCGGGTACGGCCGGGCGTCGAACGGCGGGATCAGGTGCGCCCCGCGGCGGATCAGGTCCACCTCGACCTCGGCGCCGGCGAACTCGCACCCGACGAAGAACGTCCCGGAGACGTCGATGCCCGTGAAGTCCGGCGGATCGGAGTCGAGCCGCAGCCCCAGCACGATCAGGCCGGCGAGCGACCGCTTGGCGAGGTGGACGTCGAACTCGGCGCGCGACTCGACCTCGAACTCGGTGGCGTCGAACGGGTGTGCACGGTCTCCGAACATCACCGTAGGGTAGCCACCGTGCGAAACGCGTCGGGATCGTTGTTCGGACTCGCGTACGGGGACTCGCTCGGCAAGCCCACTGAGTTCCAGGACTACGCGACGATCGTCGCGCGCTACGGCGCGCAGGGGCCGCAGGAGCTGACCGGCGAACCGGCGCTGGTGACCGACGACACGCAGATGATGCTGGCGGTCGGCGAAGCCCTGGGCGCGGCGCCGCAGCTCACCCCGGAAGGCTACGAGCCGGTGCTGCGGAAGGCCTTCCTCGACTGGGCCGCCAGCCCGGACAACAACCGTGCGCCCGGCATGACGTGCCTGCGCGCGTGCGCCGAGCTGGCCGACGGCAAGCGGTGGCAGGACGCGTCGCAGATCCACTCGAAGGGGTGCGGGGCGAACATGCGGGTCACCCCGCTGGGCCTGGCGCCGGGGCTGACCGAGGACCAGCGCGCCGGTGCGGCCCAGCTGCAGGCCGGGCTCACCCACGGTCACCCGACCGGGCTGGCTGCCAGCGAACTGACCGCTCTGACCGTACGGTGGCTCGCCGACGGTCTTGATCCTCATGATCTTCTCCCGGCCCTCCGGGCACGCTGCGTCGGGCAGCACTACCGCGAGGACTGGCTCGGTGACCTCTGGCGACGCTCGGGCGCTTCGGACCCTCAGGCGTTCATCGCGGTCGGCTGGGCAGAAACGGACGCCGCGCTGGCCCGGGTCGAGACGGCCCTGCGCCGCGGCGACGTCGGCGGGGACCCGTGCCTGGCCACGGGCGAAGGCTGGATCGCCGAAGAAGCGCTGGCCACAGCCCTGTACTGCTACCTGATCTCGCCGCACGACCCGGTGGCGGTACTCGGGCGCGGGGCGGCCTCGTCCGGCGACTCCGACTCGATCGCCTGCCTGGCCGGCGCATTCGCGGGCGCGGCGCTGGGCATGGCGGCCTGGCCCGAAGCGTGGAGCGGGCGCATCGAGTACGCCGACCGGCTGCGTGCCCTGGGTGACGCTTGGGACTGACCGGCGGCGCCTCTGAGTGACGCGTGGGCTGATCGGTCGGCCGCTGCGGGTTTCCGGGTCGCGGGTGGGACTGATCGGGATCCGCCAGGAATGATCTCGGCGGCTCCGGGTTGAATGTGGTCATGCAGAATCTCCTCCCCGAGCCTCCGGCGACGCGCCTGCCCGCCGACGAGCCAGCCGACCGAGCGCTCGCCGAAGCGGCGACCACCGGCACCGCCGACGCGTACAAGGAGGTGGCCGCGCGGTTCCCGGCGTACAGCGGCGGCTGGGCGGCCCTCGCCGAGCTCGCGCTCGCCGAGAAGCAGGCCGTCACCGCGTACGCGTACGCCCGCACCGGCTACCACCGCGGCCTCGACGCGCTGCGCCGCAACGGCTGGAAGGGGCACGGCCCGGTGCCCTGGTCGCACGAACCCAACCAGGGCTTCCTGCGCTGCCTGCACAGCCTGTCGCTGGCCGCCGCGGAGATCGGCGAGGCCGACGAGGCGGCCCGCTGCGCCCAGTTCCTGCGCGACAGCGACCCGGCCGCGGCCGACGCCCTCTCCTGACACGTTCGGGCCAGGCCGCAGCGCGGCCTGGCCCGTTCTACAGACCTTCCGCGACCGCGGCCGCGATCTTCAGCCAGGAGTCGCGCGTGCCGCTGGAGAGCTGCCCGTAGCGCAGCGGTTCACCCGAGTCGATGAGCTTCTCGTACGGCGCCAGCAGCACCGCGCGGGTCCGCGCCGCGAAGTGCCGTTGGATCGCCGGCAGGTCGATGTCTTTGCGGGTCGGCGGCATCGTCACGACGCTCACCGCCTGCCGCACGAGCCGCTGCCGGCCGCTCTGCTCCAGGTGGTCGAGCATGCGCGCCGCGGTCTCCGCCGAGTCGTTACGGGCCGACATGGTGATCACCAGCTGGTCGGTGGCGTCCATGGCCGCCTGCCAGTTCTGCGCCCGTACGTTGTTCCCGGTGTCCACGAAGATCAGCTTGTAGAACCGGCTGACGATCTCCCGGATCTCGGCGAACGCACTGGCCGTGAGCATCTCACCGGCGGTCGCGGACTCGTCGGATGCGAGCACGTCGAACATGCCCTCGCCCTGCGCGCGCACATACTGGGACAGATCGCCCACCCGTCCGTGCGACCCACGGAACAGGTGCAGGTCCCGCATCATGTCGCGGACCGTACGCGCATGGAAGTCCTGCTGCGCCCGCATGCCGAGCGTGCCCTGGGTCTCGTTGTTGTCCCAGGCCAGCACGTACCCGCCGCGCTTCTGCCCGAACGTCATGGCCAGCAGCAGCACGGCCACGGTCTTGCCGGCGCCGCCCTTCGGGTTGACCACGGTCACCTGCCGCAGCCCGCCGAAGTTGCGCCGGACCATCTCGACGTCCTGCTTGTACTCCTGCTCGCGCTTGCCCGGCGCCAGCCGGACCAGGCCCATCGTGCCCTTCTGCAGAATCGCCCGGGCACCCATGGTCGCCACCGGCTCGGCCGGCTTGGCCAGCCGCCGCCGCGCGAACTCCTCGGCGGTCGGCGTCCCGTCGGAAACCCACGGCAATTGCTGGTACGGATCGACCGGCGGAGGATTCGGCCCGGGCGCCTGCTCAGTGCCGTGCGGCGGCACGACGGCCGGCGGGTACGGCCCCGCAACGGGCCGCGGGGGCTGGCCGTTGCCCGTCCAGGGTGCTGGGGGCCCGGGCTGGTACGGGTTCGGCTGCTGCGGTCCGGGGTGCTGGGGGCCGGGGTGCTGAGGGCCGGGGTGCTGAGGGCCGGGCTGGTGCGGTCCGGGTTGCTGCGGGCCTGGGTGCTGTGGGGCCTGGCCTTGGGCCGGAGGGATCGGTTGCGGGGGCACCGGGCCGGGGTAGGGGCCGGGCTGACCGCCGTGCTGGGGGCCGGGCTGACCGCCGTGCTGAGGTCCCGGCTGGGGTGGTGTGAGGTGCGGACCGGGTCCCGGCTGCGGTGACATGGCGCGCGGTCCTGGGCCGGGCTGCGTCGGCGCGGCCTGCGGACCGGGGCCGGACTGGGGCGGCACGACCTGGGGACCCGGGCCAGGCTGCTGCGGCGTCGGGGCGCCGTGCGGTCCCGGGCCCGGCTGCGTTGGCGGCGCCACGTGCGGGGCCGGGCCGGACTGGGGCGGCATGACCGGTCCGGATTGGGGCGGCATGACCGGTCCGGATTGGGGCGGCACGGCCGGGCCGGGCTGCGGCGGGATCGGCTGGTTCGGCACCTGCGCGCGGGGGGTGCCCGCGGTGACCGGCCCCGGCCGGTACACGGCCCCGGACGTGTCCGGCTCGGGCTCGTCAGCGCTCTGCCTGGCCGGCACGCTCGCGCTGCCACTCGAGCGGGTGCGCTGGGGCAGTTGTCCGGGCGAACCGGGTTGCTGATCCGCTTTTTCTGCTTTGTCTGCAATGGGCGGGATAGGCCGGGCCGGCGGCTGTGCCCACGGCGAATCCGCCGACGGCGGCTGCTGAGCGGCATCCCCAGCCGTCCCGCCCCGCGGTGCTGACGTCCCGGCCGGCGCGGCCGATGCTGCCGGCGTCCCGGCCTGCGGTGCCGACGCCCCAGCCGATGCGGCCGAGGTCCCGGCCGGCGCGGCCGATGCGGCCGAGGTCCCGGCCGGCGCGGCCGACATCCCCGGCTGAGCTGGGGGCGTCCCCACCTGAGCGGCGTGGGTCCCAGCGGGCGTGCCGGTCTGAGAGGCGGGCGTGCCGCTCTGAGAGGCGGGTGTGCCCGTCTGAGCTGCAGGCGTGCCCGTCTGAGAGGCGTGCGGGCCGGTCTGAGCTGCGGGTGTCCCGGCCGGCGCGCCGCCTGCCGTGGCCTGCTTGTTCGGCTCGGGGTTCTGCCCGTTCCGGACGGCGTTCTGACCGGTCGCGTCACCGGACCGGGCTGCGGCCTCCGCGGATCGGGCTCCCGCCGACCAGGCGGAGAGGTTCGGCCCCGGCTGCGCCACCGCGCCCCGGAACAAGCTTGGATCCGGACCGGTGGTTGCCGGGCCGGAAGACTGGCCAGCGCTCGACGGGGAATCGGCAGCGGCCGGCGGTGGACCGGGTGCGGCAGCGCCGGATGAAACGGACGCCGACGCGGAGAAGTGGCCGGACTCGGGTGCCGGCGTGGGCTGCGACCATGGCCGCCCGGTGGCGTCGGGGCCGGGTGGTTGCACCGGAAGGCGCGGCGCCGGGGCGGGTGCCGGGCCCGGGGGCACCGGTGCCTGGTAGCCCGGCGGGGTGGGCGCGGGGCGGTCCACCGGCCGGTAGACCGCGGCCTCGCCCTGGTGCGGCGGCGCCGGGGGTGACGGGAGCGGGAATGCCGGCGAAGCCTCGTGCGGCACCGGCCTGCCACCGTGCACCGGAGCGCTCAACTCCTCCGGCGGCCAGAACGGTTCGACGTCCCGGTCGGGTGGTGAGCCGTTCGTGCCCGGGACGTAGACGCGGTCGGCGTTCTCGTCCTCCACGGATGCGACCTCCCCGTAAAACGGTTTCGTACCTGCGTGCTACTTCAGCCTCGCACAGACGCTCATGCTGCGTACACCGCCCAGGCGCCGGGCTCGGTCCACCATGAACGTTTGCGGTTCATCGATCCGCCGACGCCGTCGTCGAGGAACTGCAGTTCACCGTCGCGCGGCAGCACCGACACCGCTCGGCCGCGGGCTCGGCGCACTTCCACGCGTACGCGGGGCTTCTTGAAACGCTGTTTGACCACGACCGGAACCGCCACCGCGACTTCGACCCGGCCGTCGGTCGGATCGCCGTCGGCGAGCAGTCGCAGCCCGTCGAACTCCGCGTAGGCGCCCGCGTTGCCGATCGCGCAGGCGATGATCCCCTCGGAGCCGTCGGACAGCACCGCGTCGTCGACCTCGACCCGTCCGCGCCACGGCACGGCCCGGCCGGACTCGTCCACCCCGCCGACCAGCGCACCGTCCACAGTGACCGATCCGCCGTCGTTGCGCAGCAGGTCGAGGCGGCGCACCTTGCCGGCCAGGACCGCCGCGGCCACCTCCGCCGGATCCCGGGGCAGCCCGAGCTGGGCGGCCAGGTCCGCGTTGTTGCCGGGGTCCAGCGGCAGGATCGCCACGGGCGGCAGATCCGGAACCGTACGGTTGTCCGCCAGGTCGGCCGGCCGCTTGCTCGGCGGCGGCGCGTACCGCCGGACCAGCCGTCGCATGACGGCCCGCAACTGCCCGTCGGTCGCGGTCGCGACGATCAGGCGCAGCTTGCTGTCCGCGTCGGGCCAGGCCAATCCATCGGTACGGGCCTCAGCGTCGAACCGTGCGATGACGGCATCGATCTCGGCGTCGGACGAGGCCACCACGGTCTCGACCCGGGCGCCCGCCTCGGTGAGCGCGTCGGCGCACTTCAGCACCGGCACGCGCGGCGTCTCGCAGGTCTCCTTCTCGGCGGAATCGCACCCGCCGCACGCCGAACCGCAGGCGCCGCCGGCCGCGCCGGAGCTCTCCGCGAGGCTGAGCAGAATCACGTCGTACACGATTCAGCCCTCGCCCGTCATCGCCGGGTCTCGCTGAGGATGGGGTGGCGCTCGATGACCTCTTCGCGGCCCGGGCCGACGCCGACGACCGAGATGCGGGCCCCGATGCGGCTCTCCACGAACTCGACGAAGCGCTGCGCGTTCTCCGGCAGCTCGTCGAAGTGGCGCGCGCCGCTGATGTCCTTCTTCCAGCCGGGGAGCGTCTCGTAGATCGGTACGGCGTGGTGGAAGTCCGACTGGCTGACCGGCATCTCGTCGTGCCGTACGCCGTTCACCTCGTACGCGACGCAGACCTCGATCTCGTCCAGTCCGTCGTAATTGTCCAACTTGGTCAGCACGAAGTCGGTGACCCCGTTGATGCGCTGCGCGTACCGGCCCATCACCAGGTCGAGCCAGCCGATGCGGCGCGGGCGGCCCGTGGTGGTGCCGTACTCGTGGCCGACCTCGCGCAGGTAGTCGCCGGTCTTGTCGTGCAGCTCGGTGGGGAACGGGCCCTCGCCGACGCGGCTGGTGAACGCCTTGAGCACCGCGACCACCCGGTCGACGCGGGTGGGCGGGATGCCCGAGCCGGTGCAGGCCCCGCCGGCCGTGGCGTTGGAGCTGGTCACGAACGGGTACGTGCCGTGGTCGACGTCGAGCAGCGTCGCCTGGCCGGCCTCGCAGAGCACGACCTTGCCTTCGTCGATCGCCTGCGACAGCTCCAGGGCGGTGTCGCCCACCATCGGCCGGAGCCGTTCCGTGTACGACAGCAGCTCAGCGATCACCTCGTCGGGTTTGATCGCACTGCGGTTGTAGATCTTCGACAGCACCTGGTTCTTGAAGGACAGCGCCGCTTCGACCTTCTGCCGGAGGATCGACTCGTCGAACAGGTCCTGGATGCGCACGCCGAGGCGGTTCATCTTGTCCGCATACGTCGGGCCGATGCCGCGGCCGGTCGTGCCGATGCGCCGCGCACCGAGGAACCGCTCGCTCACCTTGTCCAGCGACCGGTTGTACGAGGCGATGACGTGCGCGTTGGCGCTGATCCGCAGGCGGGAGGTGTCGAGGCCGCGCGCCTGGAGGGCGTCGAGTTCTTCGAACAGCACGGCCAGGTCGACCACCACGCCGTTGCCGATCACCGGGGTCACGCCGGGGGTGAGGATGCCGCTGGGGAGCAGGTGCAGGGCGTACTTCTCGCCCTCGATCACCACGGTGTGGCCGGCGTTGTTGCCGCCGTTGAACTTGACCACGTAGTCCAGCCGGTCGCCCAGCAGGTCCGTCGCCTTGCCCTTGCCCTCGTCGCCCCACTGGGCGCCGACCAACACGATCACCGGCACTTGATGACGCCTTCCGTTGAAACACGTCGTACGCGGAGAGGCCCGGGTACTGCCGAAGTTTACGCGACGCCGTCCCAGGCCGCGGCCGGGTTGTCCACAGGTCGGACCGGTTATCCACAGGCTAGGGAGGTTATCCACAGGGCGTCATCCGGGGGTCGCACCGCGTGCAAAGTGGACCTGTGGACGACCGTCAGCTCGATCCACGGCGGCCCGTAGGATCTGCGGCGTGCGCGTACTTCTGATCGGATCCGGTGGGCGTGAGCACGCCCTCGCTGTCGGCCTGGCCGCCGACCCCGCGGTGGAGGAGCTCATCGCGGCTCCCGGCAACCCCGGCATCGCCTCGGTGGCGACGCTGCGTGATGTGAAGGCCACGGACCCCGAGGCGGTCGCCGCGTTGGCCGTCGAGGTCGGCGCCGACCTGGTCGTGGTCGGCCCGGAGGCGCCGCTGGTCGCGGGCGTCGCCGATGCCGTGCGCGCCAAGGGCATCGCCTGCTTCGGCCCCAGCGCCGCCGCCGCGCAGCTGGAGGGCTCGAAGGCGTTCGCCAAGGACGTGATGGCGGCGGCGGGCGTGCCGACCGGCCGCGCCTACACCTGCACGACCCCCGACGAGGTGGGCGCCGCGCTCAAGGAGTTCGGCCCGCCGTATGTGGTGAAGAACGACGGCCTCGCAGCGGGCAAGGGCGTCGTGGTGACCGACTCGCTCCCGGTCGCGACGCAGCACGCCGGGGAATGCGGCCGCGTGGTGATCGAGGAGTTCCTCGACGGACCCGAAGTGTCGCTCTTCGTGGTCACCGACGGCACGGCCGCGGTTCCGCTGATGCCGGCGCAGGACTTCAAGCGTGTCGCCGACGGGGACGAGGGGCCGAACACGGGCGGCATGGGGGCGTATGCGCCGCTGCCCTGGGCGCCCGCCGACCTGGTCGAGCGGGTGATGACCGAGACGGTCGGGCCGACGCTGGCGGAGATGCGCAAGCGCGGCACCCCGTTCGCCGGCCTGCTGTACGTGGGGCTCGCGCTCACCAGTGGCGGCCCGAAGGTCATCGAGTTCAACGCCCGCTTCGGCGACCCGGAGACCCAGGTCGTGCTGGCGCTGCTGGCCTCGCCGCTGGGCGAACTGCTCAACGCCGCAGCCACCGGCACGCTGGCCGACTTCCCACCCCTGCGCTGGCACGAGGGCGCGGCGGTCACGGTCGTCGTGGCCGGCCACAACTACCCGGGTACGCCCCGGACCGGCGACGTCATCGAGGGCGGCGAGCGCCCCGGCGTCATCCACGCGGGCACGGCCCGGCGCGCGGACGGCGCCCTGGTGTCCTCGGGCGGCCGGGTGCTGAGCGTGACCGCGACGGGCTCCGACCTGGCGGCTGCCCGCGCGGCGGCGTACGACCTGGTGGCGGGCGTGAAGCTGGAAGGCTCGCACCACCGCACGGACATCGCGCTCGCCGCCGTCGAGGGCCGCATCAAGCTCTGAGCGCGCCGAGCGCACGCTCTGGCGCGCCGAGCGCGGCCTCGATTGCTCTGGCGCGCCGAGCGCGGCCTCGATTGCTCTGGCGCGCCGAGCGCGGCCTCGATTGCTCTGGCGCGCCGAGCGCGGGCTCGATTGCCCGGGCCCGCCGCGGAAGCGGGCTCCACTCCCGGCACGCCGAACGCCGGCTCGGATGGCCTCGCGCTTCTGCGCGGAGCGACCGGGCCGGCGTCCGGGGGTTACTCGTGCCGGAGGGCCTTGCGGTGGGTCAGCTCTTCGGGATGTCGAAGAGCTTGGCCACCTGGGCCGCCAGGCCGAGGTCGCCCTTCGCCTTGATCTTGCCGGTCATGAACATCATCATCGGGTTGCCGTCGCCGGAGACCACCTTGAGGAAGGTGAGCGGGTCCATCGTCATGGCGAGCTTGGGCTCGCGGACCGGCTGGTTGGTCACGGTGCAGGCACCGTTCTCGATCACCGTCTCGTACGTGTCCGTGGTGCCGCCCGGGCCGCCCGTGATGTTCCAGTGGATGACCGCCTGGGTGGCGCCGGCCCGGTCCGCGCGGAAGAGCGTGGGCATCCGGCCGAAGACCTCGTCCAGGATCTTGCTGCGGCTGTCGGAGCCCATGGCCTCGGTGATCTTCGAGTCCGGGGTGGACTTCACCAGCTGGGCGAACTCCTTCGGACCGATCGAGGCGAGCGACTCGGGGCTGAATTCAGTCATCGTGGACCTTTCGGGATGAGCGCCAGACCTACTCACGAGTAACCCTAGCGATTACCGCGTCGCCGTGCAGTCTCTCAACCTCCGAGGGAGGGCTTCGAAGTGAGCCCCGTCTCACCCCGGATGACCACGGCGGTGCCCCGGGGAGGGCAGCGATGCCCTGATGGTGACGGCGGTGCCCGGCTGGGCGCTTGAGAACCCCGCAGCGATGGCCGGATGGCCGTGGAGCCCCGATCGAGCGTCCCGGAGCCTGCAGCGATCGCTGATCGGTGGCGGCTTTCACCCGGGCGAGCGCCTCGGAGCCCGCAGCGACGTCCATGGAAGAATCGGCCTCGTGAGCATCCCGAACGTCCTCGCCAGCCGCTATGCCTCCGCCGACCTTGTCGCCCTGTGGTCGCCGGAGGAGAAGATCCGGATGGAGCGGCGGCTGTGGCTCGCCGTGCTGCGTGCCCAGCGGGATCTGGGGATCGCGGTTCCGGACGGGGTCGTGGAGGCGTACGAGCGGGTCGTCGACGACGTCGATCTGGCGAGCATCGCCGAGCGCGAGCGGGTCACCCGGCACGACGTGAAGGCGCGGATCGAGGAGTTCAGCGCGCTCGCCGGGCACGAGCACATCCACAAGGGCATGACCTCGCGGGACCTCACCGAGAACGTCGAGCAGTTGCAGATCCGCGCGTCGCTCGAGCTGATCCGCGGCCGGGTCGTCGCCACGCTCGCGCGGCTGACCGAGCGGGCGGTCGAGCACAGCGATCTCGTCATGACCGGCCGGTCGCACAACGTCGCCGCGCAGGCCACCACGCTCGGCAAGCGGTTCGCGAGCGCCGCCGAGGAGCTGCTGATCGCGTACGAGCGCCTCGACGACCTGATCGCCCGTTATCCGTTGCGGGGCGTGAAGGGTCCGGTCGGTACGGCCGCCGACCAGCTGGACCTGCTCGACGGTGACGCCGGCAAGCTCGCCGAGCTGGAGCGCAAGGTCGCCCAGCACCTCGGCTTCGAGCGCGTGCTCACCAGCGTGGGTCAGGTGTACCCGCGCTCGCTGGACTTCGACGTGGTGTCGGCGCTGGCGCAGGTCGTCGCGGGCCCGTCGTCGCTGGCCACCACGATCCGGCTGATGGTCGGCCAGGAGCTGGTGACCGAGGGCTTCAAGCCGGGCCAGGTGGGCTCGTCGGCGATGCCGCACAAGATGAACACCCGCTCGTCGGAACGGGTCAACGGGCTCGCGGTGATCGTCCGCGGCTACCTGTCGATGGTCGGTGAGCTGGCCGGCGACCAGTGGAACGAGGGCGACGTCTCCTGCTCGGTCGTCCGCCGGGTGGCCCTGCCGGACGCGTTCTTCGCCGCCGACGGGCTGTTCCAGACGTTCCTGACCGTGCTCGACGAGTTCGGGGCATACCCGGCTGTCATCGCGCGGGAGCTGGACCGGTTCCTGCCGTTCCTCGCCACCACGAAGATCCTCGTCGCGGCCGTGCGCAAGGGCGTGGGGCGCGAGGTGGCGCACGAGGTCATCAAGGAGCACGCGGTCGGGGTGGCGCTCGCCATGCGTGAGAAGGGCATCGCCGAGAACGATCTGTTCGACCGGCTCGCCGCGGACGGGCGGCTGCAGCTGTCCCGCGCCGAGATCGACGCGCTGGTCGCCGATCGGGCGGCGTTCGTCGGGGCTGCTCCCGCGCAGGTCGAGGCCGTGGCCGCGCGGGTGGCGGAGATCGTCGCCGCGCACCCGGAGGCGGCGGGTTACGCGCCCGCGCCGATCCTGTAGTTGATCTTCGCCACGCACGCAGAATGAAGGGGCCAGGGCCAGCGAATGCTGGGCCCCGGCCCCGGCCTCGACGGGAGTTGCGGTCAGCACCACCCACCGGGCTACGACATCAAGCTCTTGATCTTCTAGACGCCCGCCACCTGGGAGATCCAGCTGCGGTTGTACGCGACGCTGCCGTAGTTCTGGATGCTCTGGCCGTCGGCGGTCGAGGCGACGCCGACCTGCGCGCCGTTGTAGACCTCGGGGCCGCCGGAGTCGCCGCGCCAGGCCGCCCCGCTGATCGCCGTGCTGCGGATGGCCTGACCGCCGTAGGCGTCGGTGACGTTGGTGCTGGACACGCGGACGGTGGCGGTCTTGAGAGTCGCGGAGGCGCCGCAGCCGCTGTAGCAGGTCTGGCCCCAGCCGTAGATCGAGTTCGTCGAGCCGACCGGCGGGTTCGAGCTCGCCAGCGGCATGTAGGACGTGGAGACCGAGCTGCTGAGGCGCATCAGCGCGAGGTCGTTGCGGGTCGTCGTGGACGAGACGGTCCGCGTCACGCCACCGGACGAGCGGCTCACGCTGCCCACGCGCACCGACATCGTGCCGCTGATGCAGTGCCGTGCGGTGAGCACGTAGTTGGCCGAGATGATCGTGCCGGAGCAGGTGAAGCTGCCGTTGCTGAAGACGGCCGCGACCCAGGGGGCCGAGGAGACGGTGCTGCCGCCGATGATCTGCTGGGGTCCGTCGTCGGCGGCTTGGGCGGCGGCGGGTACGGCCAGCACGCCGGTCAGGGCGGTGGCCAGAGAGGCGACAGCGATGCGGATGCGCACGCCGGGCTCCTTCCGATGTCATCGATGCGGGGGAATACATCGAAGTGGTGACCGAACGTTAAAGTTCTCGCTGCCGCGGGACAAGACTTCAATTGGCACCTATCACCGTGAGATGGGGCGTCGTCGCCTCCCGTGATCACCCGGTCGCGTACCGTCCGGGGCGCGTGTTCGAGATCACCGTCGAGATGCCCTGCTCAGCGCGCTGGCCGTCGGCCTGCCGACACCGGCCGATGGGTCGATCGGCGGCCGTACAAGGTAGGCTTCGCGTGCTCGCCCCTTAGAGGGCCACCCAACTGCGCGCCTACAGTCAGGAGTGCCCGTGGCTCGCGTCGTCGTCGACGTCATGCTCAAGCCGGAGATCCTCGATCCGCAGGGCCAGGCAGTCGCGAACGCACTGCCGCGGCTCGGCGTGAGCGAGGTCTCCTCCGTTCGCATCGGACGCCGCATCGAGATCGAGTTCGCCGGTGAAGCCGACCTCGAAACCGCCCGCGAGATCGCTGACAAGCTGCTCGCCAACCCCGTGATCGAGGACTTCACGCTCCGGGTCGACGAGCCCGCCGCCGCGCAGACGAGCGCGTGACCATGCGGATCGGAATCGTCACCTTCCCCGGATCCCTGGACGACGGCGACGCGGCCCGTGCTGTCCGCATCGCCGGCGGCGAGGCCGTCCGCCTCTGGCATGGCGACGAGGACATCCACGGCGTCGACGCCGTCGTCCTCCCGGGCGGTTTCTCGTACGGCGACGCGCTTCGGTGCGGCGCCATCGCCCGGTTCGCGCCGGTCATGGAGACCGTCGCCGACGCCGCCCGGGGTGGTATGCCGGTCCTCGGCATCTGCAACGGCTTCCAGATCCTCTGCGAGGCGCACCTGCTGCCCGGGGCGCTGACCCGCAACCAGCATCTGCACTTCCGTAACCGCGACCAGTACCTGCGCGTCGGCGCCACGGCCACGGCCTGGACCAACGCCTTCAGCGAGGGTCAGGAGATCCTGATCCCGGTGAAGAACGGCGAGGGCTGCTTCGTCGCCGACGAGAAGACGCTCGACGAGCTGGAGGGCGAGGGCCGGGTCGTCGCCCGCTACACCCGCGGCAACCCCAACGGCTCCCAGCGCGACATCGCCGCGATCACCAACGCGGCCGGCAATGTGGTCGGCATCATGCCGCATCCGGAACACGCGGTGGAGGCGCTGACCGGCCCGTCGCTCGACGGCCTCGGCTTCTTCACCTCCGCCCTGCGGCATCTGGCCGGGACGGCCGCGGGCGGGCAGCTCACAGGGGGAGCCCACCGATGACCACCCAGCCCGACACCGCGACCAGCGGCGCGCCGGCGCCGAGCGGGGTGCCGAACCAGCAGGCCACGCGCAGCGGATTCGCCGCGACCGACGTGCTGGTCAACGAGTTCGGTGGGGTCGACACCGTCCAGCAGGCGTTCGACACGCCGGACGAGCTGCAGCCGCACACCGAGCTCGGGCTCAAGGACGACGAGTACGAGCGGATCCGCCAGATCCTCGGACGCCGCCCCACCGCCTCCGAGCTCGCGATGTATTCGATCATGTGGAGCGAGCACTGCTCGTACAAGTCGAGCAAGGTGCACCTGCGCCAGTTCGGCGAGAAGGCCCCGAAGAACACCCGCATGCTCGCCGGCATCGGTGAGAACGCCGGCGTGGTGCAGATCTCGGACGAGCTCGCGGTCACCTTCAAGGTCGAGTCGCACAACCACCCCAGCTACGTCGAGCCGTACCAGGGCGCGGCGACCGGCGTCGGCGGCATCGTGCGCGACATCCTCGCCATGGGCGCCCGGCCGGTCGCGGTCATGGACCCGCTGCGCTTCGGCGCCGCGGACCACCCCGACACCGCCCGCGTGCTGCCCGGCGTCGTCGCCGGCATCGGCGGGTACGGCAACTGCCTCGGCCTGCCCAACATCGGCGGCGAGATCGTCTTCGACCCGTGCTACCAGGGCAACCCGCTGGTCAACGCGCTCTCCATCGGCGTGCTGCCGGTCGAGCGGCTGCAGACCGCCAAGGCGGCCGGCGTCGGCAACGTCGTCGTGCTGCTCGGCGCGCGTACGGGCCGCGACGGCATCGGCGGCGTCTCCGTGCTCGCCTCCGCCACCTTCGACGAGGGCGCCGAGCAGCGCCGCCCGTCGGTGCAGGTCGGCGACCCGTTCATGGAGAAGCTGCTCATCGAGAGCTGCCTCGAGCTGTACGACGCCGGCCTGGTCGTCGGCATCCAGGACCTCGGCGGCGCGGGCCTGACCTGCGCACTCACCGAGACCGCCGCCGCGGCCGGCACCGGCATGCGGGTCTGGCTGGAGCGGGTGCCGCTGCGCGAGGCCTCGATGTCGCCGACCGAGATCCTGGCCAGCGAGTCGCAGGAGCGCATGCTGCTGATCGTGGCGCCGGAGAAGCTCGACCAGGTGCTCGCGGTCGCCGAGAAGTGGGGCGTGTGGGCCACCGCCATCGGCGAGGTCACCCCCAGCGAGAACCCGGGCGTGCCCGGCCGCCTGATCATCACCTGGAACGACCACGTGGTCGTCGACGTGCCGCCCGGCTCGCTCGCCGACGACGGCCCGGTCTACGCCCGGCCGATCCGCGAACCCGGCGACCTGATCCTGCTGCAGGCCGACCGCGCCGAGACGCTGCCGCGCCCGGTCACCGCGGACGAACTCCGCGAGACCGTGCTGCGGATGATCGCCTCGCCGAACCTCTGCGACAAGACGTGGGTCACCGAGCAGTACGACCGGTACGTGCTCGGCAACACCGTCCTGGCCCAGCCGGAGGACGCCGGCGTGCTGCGCATCGACGAGCGGACCGGCCTCGGGGTCGCGCTGTCCGTCGACGGCAACGGCCGGTACGCGCGGCTCGACCCGTACGAGGGCGCCAAGCTCGGCCTCGCGGAGGCGTACCGCAACGTCGCGGTGACCGGCGCCGAACCGGTGGCCGTCACCGACTGCCTCAACTTCGGTTCGCCCGAGGACCCGTCCGTGATGTGGCAGTTCGCCGAGGCCGTACGCGGTCTCGCCGACGGCTGCCAGCAGCTCGGCATCCCGGTCACCGGCGGCAACGTGAGCTTCTACAACCAGACGGGTGCCGCGGCGATCCACCCCACCCCGGTGATCGGCGTGCTCGGCGTGCTGCAGGATGTCGCCCGCCGCGTACCGATGGGCTTCCCGCCGCCCCCGAGCTCGGACGGCGACCTGCTGTTCCTGCTGGGCGACACCCGCTGCGAGCTCTCCGGCTCCGAATGGGCGTGGGTCACCCACGGCCACCTCGGCGGCCGCCCGCCGGCCGTGGACCTGGCCCACGAGCAGCGGCTCGGCCGGCTCATCGCCCAGGCGTCGGAGCGCGAGCACGTCGTGGCCGCCCACGACCTGTCGGACGGCGGTCTCTCCCAGGTCCTGGTCGAGTCCTGCCTCCGCCGCAACGTGGGCGCCCGCGTCACGCTCCCCGAGCAGGACGAGGCGACCACCCCGTTCGTCTGGCTCTTCAGCGAATCGGCGGGCCGCGTCCTGGTCGCGGTGCCCCGAGGCCACGACAAGGCCTTCGCCGCCCTGGCCGCGGAGCACGGCGTGTCCTGCACTCAGATCGGCGTGACCTCGCAGGACCCGATCCTCGACATCCAGGGCCAGTTCGCCATCCCGCTCGACGAGCTGCGCGAGGCTTTCACCTCGACGATGCGCAACCTCTTCGGCGGCTCGGCGGAGATCGGCCCCCGCCCGGCCGCGGTGTCGCCGGTCGCGGAGCCGGCGGTGTCGACGTCGGTTGAGGCTTCGCGGGCTCCTGAGGTTGCGACCTCTCCGGGTTCGGCTCCTTCTTCGGCCTCAGCTGCTTCTTCGGCTTCGGCCGCTGCTCCTTCTTCGGCTTCGGCCGCCGGCCCGGCTTCGGCCGCCGGCCCGGCTTCGTCGTCGGCTTCGGGTGACGACGGTGCTGAGGGTACGGGGCGGTCGGTCACGCTGGAGATCAGCGACCCGGCTTCGTCGCGGGACGATGCGGCCTCCGCTTCCGACGCGGTTGAAGGGCCGGCGGCCGAAGGGCCGGCGGCTGAGGTTGCCGAGCTGCCGGCGGAGCCGTCGGAAGCCGGTGCCACGGCGCAGGACGCTTCGGCAGGCGAGCCCGAGGCTGCGACAAAGGACGAGCCGGCGGCGTCGCTGCCGGGCGGCCCCGTCGACGCCAAGCCGGCGGAAGCCCCGTCCCCCACGACGAAGGAAACCGACGCGGCGCCGGCCTCCTCCGACACCGAGCTGACCGGGAACGGCAGCGCCGACAAGCCGGAGCCCAAGGCCTGACCCGATCCACGCAGCAAGCGGTGAACGCCGCGGTGAGCAACAGCTCGCCGCGGCGTTCTGCATTCGGACCCCGGCCCGTTTCCCGCGGAGTGCGGCGCCCGGGGACTGCGCCGGCCCGCGTGTCTGCAGGTTCCGCGCCAGCCCGCGCGTTTGCGCATTCCCCGCGTCTGCCCGCGCGTTTGCGCATTCCCCGCGTCTGCCCGCGCGTTTGCGCATTCCCCGCGTCTGCCCGCGCGTTTGCAGATTCCCCCGTCAGCTAGCGCGTTGCGCAGACCGTGTCGGCTCGCGGGCTAGGTGTTGCGCGCCGGGCCGTCCGTGGGGCATTCCGTGTCCGCCCGCGCGTTGCATTCCGCGGGGCCCGGAATCCGGCCCGGCGGCAGTGACCGATAAGGCGCAGCAGCCCCGCATCCGGCCCGAGGCAGCCACGAAAAAACCGGCCCTCGCCATGATCGGCGAGGGCCGGTGCAGATCTACCGGACGACCCGGCTGTCAGTCGTCCATCCAGTCGATGGGCCGCCGCGGGCCGGGCTGCTGCGGACCGTCCGGCTGCTGCCGAGGCGCCCCACGACGCCCCTGCTCGCCCCCGTACGTGCCGCCCGCGCCAGCCGCGCCACCGGCAGCCCCGCCGCCGTAGGTGCCGCCGTACGTCCCGCCGCCGGGCTGAGCCCCGCCGCCGCCGTACGCCGCACCGCCGCCGCCGTACGTGCCGCCGCCACGCTGGTCGTAGTCCTCGTCGTAGCCGGCATCCTGGTCGTTCCCGTACGCGCCACCGCCGTACGCGCCGCCGGGGGCACCGCCGCCGTACGCGCCACCGCCCGCAGCGCCGCCGGCCCCGTAGGTGCCGGTGCCGGCGCCGTACGCACCGCCGCCGGCCGGGGGGCCGTACGCGTTGCCGCTGTCCATGCCGCCGGCGTCGTCCCAGGAGCCGTAGCCGCCCTGGTCGTCGCCGCCCTGCCCGTAGCCGCCGCCCTGGTAGCCGCCCGCCTGGTACGCGCCACCCCGGCCGGGGCCGGCGTAGTCGTCGGGACCGGGCCGGCCGCCGCCCGCGTAGTCGCCGCCGCCCTGGCCGTAGCCGTTGTCGTATCCGGGCTCGCCGTAGCCGGCCGGCTCCTCGAAGCCGTTGGGGTCGGGGCGGTACATGCCGGTGGGCTCGTCGTAGCGCTGCGGGCCGCCGTTCGGGGTGTAGCCGCCCTGGCCGCCGTACCCGTTCGGGTCGTCGTATCCGCCGCCGTAGCCGTCGTCGTCGCCGTAGCCGCCGCTCTGGGCCGGCACCGGCGCGCCGCCGTACTGCGTCGCCGCTCCGTAGGTGCCGGCCGCGCCGGCCGCTCCCGCCGCGGCCGTGGCGCCGTAGCCGCCCGGCGCGTTGTACGCACCGTTCTGAGGCAGTGGCGCTCCGTACGGGTCCGGGAACTCGTCGACCGGGTCGGCCGCCGGCACGTGGTGGATCATCGTCGGGGCGTCCGCGATGGACGGTGCGCCGGAGCGGGGCGCGATCATCGTCGCGTCGCTCGCCCGGCCGCCCATGGGTGCGCCCACGCGGGTCTCGTCCGCCGCGCCGAAGCCCCTGCTGGGCGGCACGACGCCACCCGGGCCGACGCCGTCCGGGTCGTCCGGGTCGCCGTTCTTGCGGCGCATGAGGACCAGCACGATCGCGCCGATGCCCGCGGCGACCAGCAGGCCGCCGAGGATGATGAACAGCAGGGAGCCGTTGCCGTCGTCCTCGCCGGAGGTCTTCTTCTGGTCGAGGGCCGCGGCCGCGGTGTCCTCCTCCGTGGCGGCTTCCGTCGCCTCGTCGGTGACGTCCTCGGTCGGGGTCGCGCTGGGTGTGGCGGAGACCGACGGGGTCGCCGAGGTCGGTGCGGCCAGCAGCTTGATGGTCAGCGGGACGTTGATCGACTTGTCCGCGCTGCCCTGAACGGTGGCCGTGGTGGTGTTGTAACCCTGCTTGGTGGCGCCGACGACGATGCGGCCCACCGCGATGGGGTCGCTCTCCGAGCCGGAGATCGAGTAGCGGCCGTCGTTGCCCGAGGTGGTGTTGTGTGCCCGGCCGGCGCTGTCCTGCAGGCCGACCGCCGCGCCGGCGACCGGGTTGCCGTCCTGGTCGCGGACCCGGCCGCTGACCTCGCGCACGGTCTTGGGCTTGTCGGCGCCGCGAACCGTGATGGCCCGGCCGGCGCTGCCGGTGCCTCCGCCGGGGGCCTCACCGATCGTCGCGCTGATCTGGACGTTGACGGTGCGCGTCTGTCCAGCTTCGACATTGCCCGCGGTCAGCGTGGCGGTGTACTTCTTGCTCTGGCCGGGCGGGATCGTGTCGTCGAAGTTGCACCGGTCGCAGCTCATGCCCGGTGCGTTGATCACGACGGTGACCGTCTCCGCCGCCTCCGGCGTCGGCGGGACCCGGTTGGTGATGGTGTACGACAAGGTGGTCTTGCCACCGGACGGGATGTCGCCCGACGACAGACTGTTGATGGTGACCGTCGGGGGTGCCGCGGATGCAACCGTGGGCGCCGCGGCGATGATGCCGCAGACCAGCGCCAGGAACGCACCGGCCTGAACCATCCGGCCTCGTAGGTGCGTTGTCACGTCCACCGCCTTCCGGTCGCACGGTCCCAAGTTGCCTTCGAGTCGGCCCCCTGAATCCCGCGACGAGTACACACCGTCGGCCACTATGCCCTGTCGGACGACGTCCGCGCGACCCAGGGCCGCCGCCTTGTGCTCTTTCGCCGGGTCGTATTGTCCCGACGTGTCTCCTGCGCACAATAAATCCGAGTCGGTGAGGGACGCGCTGGACGCGCTGGACGGCGGTGCCGAACCGGAGCGTTCCGTGCTCCGTGACGCTGTGCGAGCACTGCTGGCCGAGCTCGCGCGGACCGCGCCCGGCCGATCGGTGGAGGTCCGTATTCCACCTTTCGGTGCGATTCAGTGTGTCGCCGGTCCGCGGCACACCCGCGGCACACCGCCCAATGTGGTCGAGACCGATCCGATGACCTGGCTGCTCGTCGCCACGGGCCGCCTGAGCTGGGCGGAAGCGGTGGAATCGGGACGCGTACGGGCCAGTGGAATACGCACTGATCTCACTCCGTACCTCCCTGTGCACCCGAGCTGAACGCCCGTTATCTCGCGTACACTGGGCCGTCGGAACAGCCCACCTACTCCGAGCAGACCAGCATGAGGGAGCAAGCGCGTGCCCCGAGGCGACGGCCGGTTGACCGACGATCTCGACCCCCAGGACCGCGGACCCCAGGATGCCTGCGGCGTCTTCGGCGTCTGGGCTCCGGAGGAAGAGGTTGCGAAACTCACCTACTTCGGCCTCTACGCACTGCAGCACCGCGGGCAGGAAGCCGCCGGCATCGCTGTCAGTGACGGCTCGGGTGTGGTGGTCTACAAGGATCTCGGCCTGGTGTCCCAGGTCTTCGACGAGCCGACGCTGGCCAGCCTGCGGGGTCACCTCGCCATCGGTCACACGCGTTACTCCACCACCGGCGGTTCCAACTGGGAGAACGCCCAGCCGACGATCCGGGCCACCACGGCCGGCACGACGATCGCGCTGGCGCACAACGGCAACCTGGTCAACACGGCCGAGCTGGCCAAGGAGATCGCCGACCGCGGCCTCGAGGCGGACTCCGCCACCAACGACACCTCGCTGGTGACGACGCTGCTCGCCGGCCGCCCGGACCTGTCGGTCGAGGCCGCGGCCATGGAGGTGCTTCCGCGCCTGCGGGGCGCGTTCAGCTTCGTCTTCATGGACGAGAGCACGCTGTACGCCGCCCGCGACGCCCAGGGGGTACGCCCGCTGGTGCTCGGCCGGATGGAGCGCGGCTGGGCCGTGGCGAGCGAGACAGCGGCCCTCGACATCGTCGGCGCCAGCTTCGTCCGGGAGGTGGAGCCCGGCGAGATCCTCGCGATCGACGAGCACGGCCTGCGCTCGAGCCGGTTCGCCAACCCCGAGCCCAAGGGCTGCCTCTTCGAGTACGTGTACCTTGCCCGCCCGGACACCACGATCGCCGGCCGCAACATCTACTCCGCCCGCGTCGAGGTCGGCCGCAAGCTGGCCAAGGAGCACCCCGTCGAGGCGGATCTAGTCATCGGCGTCCCGGAGTCGGGCATTCCGGCTGCGATCGGGTACGCGGAGGAGTCCGGCATCCCGTACAGCGCGGGCTTCATGAAGAACGCGTACGTGGGCCGCACCTTCATCCAGCCCTCGCAGACGATCCGTCAGCTCGGCATCCGGCTGAAGCTCAACCCGTTGCGCGAGGTCGTCCGGGGCAAGCGGATCGTGGTGATCGACGACTCGATCGTGCGCGGCAACACCCAGCGCGCCCAGATCCGCATGCTCCGCGAGGCGGGCGCGCTCGAGGTGCACGTACGCATCTCGTCGCCCCCGGTGAAGTGGCCCTGCTTCTACGGCATCGACTTCGCGACCCGCGCCGAGTTGATCGCCAACGGCCTGGAGATCGACGGCATCCGGCGCTCGATCGGCGCCGACAGCCTCGGCTACGTTTCGCTGGACGGCCTGGTCCAGGCGACCGAGCAGCCGAAGACACGACTCTGCATGGCCTGCTTCGATGGGCAGTATCCGATCGAGCTCCCGGCCGGTCACCTGATCGGCAAGCACCTCCTCGAGAGCGTCGGCAAGCGCGCTGCGATGCCGGACGCCTCGGCGGAGGCCGCGACCGCCGCGGTGGCGGGGCTCGAGCACGAGTACGAGGATGAGCAGTACGCCGAGGGCGAGCGCGAACGGTCGCAACCGCTGGTCGGCAGCCCGGGTGGGGTCGACGCCCTGCACCGCCCTTAGGGTCGCACCGGAACCACCGCACCACGCCAGACGTCGTAACAGCGGCCCAGCCGAGCAGCACCACCATCAAAGGGGAGAACCGTGACCCACGTGTCCGAGCGCAGCAGTGCCGGATCGAACGGCGCCGAGGGTGCCGACCGCCAGCCGTGGTCGGCCGGGGCCGGCCGCAGCGGCCGTAAGCGCACGGTGACGTACGCGGACGCCGGCGTCTCGATCCACGCCGGCGAGCGCGCGGTCGAGCTGCTCAAGTCCAAGGTCAAGAAGACCACGCGGCCGGAGGTCATGGGCGACCTGGGCGGCTTCGCGGGCCTGTTCAAGCTGAACACGCAGAAGTACAAGAGCCCGATCCTCGCCTCGTCGACCGACGGCGTGGGCACCAAGCTCGTCATCGCGCAGCAGCTCGACATCCACGACACGATCGGCATCGACCTGGTCGCGATGGTCGTCGACGACCTGGTCGCCTGCGGCGCCGAGCCGCTGTTCCTGCTCGACTACATCGCCTGCGGCGAGGTCGTGCCGGACAAGGTCGCCGAGATCGGCGCCGGCATCGCGGACGGCTGCCGGTACGCCGGCTGCGCGCTGCTGGGCGGCGAGACGGCCGAGCACCCGGGCGTGCTGCGCCCCGACGAGTACGACGTCTCCGCGACCGGCGTCGGCGTGGTCGAGGAGAGTGAGATCCTCGGCGCCCACAAGGTCGAGATCGGCGACGCGGTCATCGCGATGCGCTCCTCGGGCCTGCACTCCAACGGCTACTCGCTGGTGCGCCACGTGCTGCTGGGCGCGGGCCGGATGCG
This sequence comes from Nucisporomicrobium flavum, assembly GCF_016464385.1. Classification (GTDB taxonomy): domain Bacteria; phylum Actinomycetota; class Actinomycetes; order Mycobacteriales; family Micromonosporaceae; genus Actinoplanes; species Actinoplanes flavus_A. The sequence continues at coordinate 347,909 of NZ_JADMLH010000008.1, forward strand.
CCTCGACACGGTCGTGGACGACTTCGGCAAGCAGCGCACCCTGGGCGAGGAGCTGCTCACCCCCACCAAGATCTACGCCAAGGACTGCCTGGGCCTCATCGAGGAGACCGACGTACGCGCGTTCTCGCACGTCACGGGCGGTGGCATCCCCGGCAACCTGGTCCGCATCCTCCCCGAGCACGTCGACGCGGTGGTCGACCGCTCGTCCTGGCGTCCGCAGCCGATCTTCGACCTGATCCAGGCGAAGGGCCGCATCGAGGACACCGAGATGGAGGCCACGTTCAACATGGGCGTCGGCATGTTCACGATCGTCTCCTCGGACGACGCGGACCGCGCGATGGCGTACCTGACCGGCCGCGGCGTCGAGGCGTGGCAGGTGGGCGAGGTCATCGAGGGCACCGGCCAGGTGCAGATGGTCGGCCAGTACACCCGCGGCTGACCCCGGCGGCCCGCCCGCGCCGGCACGGGTGGGCGGGGGACCACGGCGGCGACGGTCGGCCTTCGTGGGCGCGGCCGGCTCGCGGCCGGGCGTTTCGCCCGCTGACGGTTGCGGGGTCCGCTTCCGAGGATTTCTCGTGCTTCGTGTGAAATGATCCGCGTGTGTCGATGGATCGGCACGCGCGGATCTTTTCGTCATGAAGGCGGCTGCGGGGCAGACTCGGGTGGACGCGGGCACATAGCCTGGCCTGAGCCGGCGACGGCGTGGACGGGGAGGTGACTGTGGGGCTCGGCTGGAGCGGTATGCGCGGCATCGCCACGGTTCCCACGTACGTCGTCATGCAGCCCACCACTCTCTGCAACCTCGACTGTTCCTACTGCTACCTTCCGTTGCGGCGGGTGGACCGGAAGATGTCCGTCGACGTGGCCCGCGCCGTTGCTGCGTCTGTCGGCCCCTGGGCCCGTACCGGAAGATTCTCGGTGGTCTGGCACGGCGGCGAGCCGCTCGCCGCCGGACGGGACCACTTCGCGGACCTGATCGCGCCCTTCGCCGAAGGCGTCGAGCACCACGTGCAGACCAACGCGACGCTGATCGACGACGCGTGGTGCGAGTTCTTCGCCGAGCACCGGATCCGGGTCAGCGTGAGTGTCGACGGCCCCGAGCCCCGCAACGGCGAGCGGGTGACCAGGGGAAGCAAGCCGGCGTACGACCGGATCATGCGCGGCGTCGAAGCGCTCAAGCGGCACGACATCCCGTTCTCCGCGCTGTGCGTGGTGGCGCGGCCCGAGCCGGGGCTGGCCACCGAGCTGTACGGCTACTTCCTCGAGCTGGGCTGCGACGTCCTCGGCATCAACGTCGAGGAGATGGAAGGCGTGAACACCCGGGCCAACCGGCATCCGGAGCGTGACGTGACCGCGTTCTGGGCCGAACTGGTCAGCGCGTGGCGCCGGGACCCCCGCATCCACCTGCGCGAGATCGAATGGTCGCTGCGCTATGCGGCGGCGGTGCTCGAGGGTACGGCGGACGACGTCCTGCCCCGGCGCCTCGACCCCATCCCCACGGTGGCGTACGACGGCAGCGTGGTTCTGCTGTCGCCCGAGCTCGCCGGCTTCTCCGACCCCCGGTACGGCGACTTCAGCAGCGGCAACGTGCTCACCACCCCGCTGGCGGAGATCCTCGCGGGCGCCGCCGGCACCCCCTGGATCGGCGAGTTCCTGACCGGTGTCGAAGCGTGTCGCGCGCAGTGCCCGTATTTCGGCTTCTGCGGCGGGGCGCACGCGGCCAATCGCTACTTCGAGCACGGCCGGTTCGATGTGACGACGACGGACCACTGCCGCAACAGCAAGATTCGCCTACTGGACGGAGTGCTGGACCATGCCCGAGATCACGAGCCCACGGCCGTCTGACCGCGTGGAGACCGATCCCGTGACCGCGCGGGTGCGCGACACCCGTACGGGCCTGGCCGCCCTGATCGAGGAGGCGGAAGAGGCGCGGGAGCGGCGTGCGGAGGCGGCCGGGGACGGGTCCGCGGTGTGCGCCTGGAACCACTTCGAGAACATCCCGACCTTCTACAACTGGAACAACCGGCCCCGCTGACCCCCGGATCAAACCGAGACAGAGCCCCACCGCAGGCCGGGTCGTGCCTGGCAGCTGGTGGGAGCGGGATGGGGCCATGCCAGTCATACGCCTGACCGCCGGTTGCGGGGGATGAGGCCGGGCGGTTGCGTTGCTTCGCCGGCGTCTGCGCACGAGCGACGCCCGGGCGTCGCTCGGTCTGGCCGGCGCCCCGGGGTCAGGCCGTGCCGGACCAGCACGGCCTCGTGAGCACGAACCACTGACACCGCGGAGCGAGCCGAATGGCGATCCCGCGCGGCATCGATCGCCGGGCCGAACGCCCGGTTCCGAGCACGACGAAGCCACGGCGTAGCTAGCCCGTGTCCGAAGATGATCAGCGCGCGACACGCACGCACCGCACCCCCCGGAGAACCGCACACCGAACCGCCCGGACGTCATGACGACGCCGGGGCTGTCACCCTCGCTTCGACGGCGATGGAGGGAGCGGGACTACGAACAGGACACGACGCCCGCGCGGTCATCCCGCGAGGGCATCATGAACTGCCGGAACGACCGCGACACACGGAAGCACGCGGGAAGCCGCGTGCTCTGTGCAATACGGGTCAGCGCCTTGAAGGCGACCAGGCGTCGTGCTCGTCGTCCAGATCATCGTCGTCTTCGTCGTCGACGAACTCGTTGTCGTCGGCGTCGAAGTGACGGTCGGACTTACCAGCACCCGCCAGTTCGCGCTGCAAGGCGGTGAGGTCGGTGTTCGGGGAGTGGTACTTCAACTCCCGGGCCACCTTTGTCTGCTTGGCCTTAGCACGGCCGCGCCCCATGGCTCGACCCCCTCGCACAGAATTCGGGGCAGCCCGAAGGCGGGCCCCGATGACGTCAGGCATCTCTCGTGGGTCTTACGGTACATGGACGATGCCGCCTTCGGCACCTCGGGTTACGTGTACCACCGTCGCGCGTCGTGGCTTGTCGTGGACTCGACGCGCGACGGCGTACAAAAGCCTCAACCCAGGTAGATGCTGCGGAGCCGTCCGACTTCGGCCATGCGCCGCTCGGCGAGGCGGTCCGCGGCCACCGCCGGCGGTACGCCCTCGTCGTCGGCGAGGCGCAGGATCTGGCCCGTGGTGTCGTAGATCTTCGTGGCGCGGAGCTTGGCGCGCTCGAAGTTGAAGCCCTCGATCTCGTCGGCCACCTGGATCACGCCGCCCGCGTTGACCACGTAGTCCGGCGTGTAGAGGATGCCCCGCTCCTCGAGCAGCTTCTCGATCCCGGGGTGGGCCAGCTGGTTGTTGGCGGCACCGGTCACGATCTTGGCGCGCAGCACCGGCACAGTGTCGTCGTCGAGCGCCCCGCCCAGCGCGCAGGGTGCGTACACGTCGATGTCGCTGGTGATCAGCGCCGGGGTGTCGGACACAAGATCGACCTGGGGGTACGTCGTGCGCGCCCACTCGAGCGCCGCCGGGCTGACGTCCGTGGCGACGACCGAGGCACCGTCCTCGATCAGGTGACCCACCAGGTACTTGCCGACCTTGCCGAGGCCGGCGACGCCCACCCGGCGACCGGCCAGCGCCGGGCTGCCCCAGGTGTGCTCGGCCGCGGCGCGCATGCCCTGGAAGACGCCCCAGGCGGTCAGCACGGAGGAATCCCCGGCGCCGCCGTGCTCGAGGCTGCGCCCGGTCACGTAGCGGGTCTCCCGGGAGATGACGTCCATGTCGGGGACGTACGTGCCGACGTCGCAGGCGGTGTAGTAGCGGCCGTGCAGCGACTCGACGAAGCGGCCGTACGCCCGCAGCAACGCCTCGGACTTGCCGGTGGCCGGGTCGCCCCAGATCACCGCCTTGCCCCCGCCGAGGTCCAGCCCCGCCAGGGCGTTCTTGTACGCCATGCCACGCGAGAGGTTCAGCACGTCGGTGAGCGCCGCCTCCTCGCTCTCGTACGGATAGAACCGGGTCCCGCCCAGCGCCGGCCCGAGAGCCGTCGAGTAGATACTGATGATCGCCTTCAGGCCGGTGTGCCGGTCCTGGCAGAAGACGACCTGCTCGTGCCCGGCGGCGTCGATGCCGTCGCTGCTGACGAACACGCCCATGGCTGCTCTCTCCCGAGTGTGTGTGGGTACGCCCTCGTGGGGCGCCCGAGGTGTCCCGGCGGGGTTGTGCCGGACATCAGCGAGCCTAGTCGTGATCCATGCCGCCGGAATGGCAGGCGACCGGGAAGTCAACCGGCGGCCATTTCGTGAAAGGATCGCGCCGTGCCGTCACTGTTCGCGTCGTACCTGCGGGTTTACGAACCGCTGACCGCCTTCGACCGCGACCGCCAGATTTTCTGGCGCCGCTATGCCCGGGAGGGCCGGGCGCTCGGACCGGTCGAGGGTCCGGTCCGGCAGCGCACCGCGGTCCTGGAGGCGCTCGGCGCGGGGTGGACCCGCCTGCCCGACCTGCCCGACGAGGCGTACGTCATGGAGTGGGGCGACACGCTGCTGGTCTGCCCGTGGAACCTTCGGCTGCGCGTCGCCGAGGCCGCGCTGAACGCCCGCGACGGCGTGCCCAGCGTGCTGGCCGACGCGTTCGTGCCGCCGGTGCTGGCCGGCCAGGCGAAGGCCGTGGTCGACGACTGGCGCAGCGGGGCCAAGGTGCTCGAGCGCGGCGTGCCGCGGGTGCACGAGCAGATCGCCACCTGGGGTGTGCCGCTGCGCTGGTTCGTCTTCGTCGATCTGGACGAGCGGGAGATCAGCCTGTCCGGCGACCGCAAGGTGCTGCGCTACCGCACGGAGATCTCCAAGGCCCGCCGGCGGGCGCACCGCGGCGTCTCGGTGCTGCGCAAGTCGCTCGGCGACGCCCCGATCACCGAGGCGGTGGAGGAGGGCACGCGGTGGCTGGAGGAGTTCCACCCGCGGTCGATCGTCGAGCTGGACTACGGCGGGCTCACCGGCATCCTCAAGGACGACGATCTACAGGAGGACGACTCCCCGGGGCTGGTGGCCGCCGGCCTGTCCGCGCTGTCGCGAGGGGACGCCGACGCCGCCACGGAGGCGTACGAGAAGCTCGTCGCGCGGTGGCGCGCGGTGCAGTTGCTGGAGCGCTGCAACTGATCGACGATTATCATGCTGTTGAGCTGCGGAAACAGGACGAAGGGGCATGGAACGGTGCCCCGGAGGGCCCTTCCGAGGTGAATACTCTTCGTAACGAGGGGTCCGCGAAGCGTGATTTTCGGTCCAAACAAGACACTTTCTGGCGTAGAAAACTCGTATAAATCGGGCATGCTTCAACCGTCTATCTAGGGACGTTCGGCCGTTCGGCCCATGTCGGACATCGGGGACTAGCCGGACCATGAGAGACGCACCGGCCGGCGGGACCCCGGCCGATGTCTTTAGGTACCTGTGGAGGAGTGACCGATGGCATCGCGTACGCACGATCCTGAGCCGCTACTAACGCCGGCCGAGGTGGCGTCGATGTTCCGTGTCGACCCGAAAACCGTCACCCGGTGGGCCAAGGCGGGCAAGCTCAGCGCAATTCGCACGCTGGGTGGGCACCGTCGCTACCGGGAGTCGGAGGTTCGCGCCCTGCTGCAGGGACAGATTCCCACGCAGCGTCAGGGCGACTGAACGGACCGCAGTCGACCGAGAGATCGATAGAGGGGCGAACGCCGGGGAAGGCGATCGCCCCTTCTTCGTCTATACAATCAGGATCGCCGTCGTACCGAGCGGACCCCGGCGCAGCCGGCTCCCCAGCAGGACAAGGCGTCCGGGCAGGCCGTACTTGCGCTTGAGGGCCTCGCGCACGCGGGCAAGATCGGCCGCGTCGCCGATGCGCGCCGCCGCTTCGACCTCGTCGCCCTTCGGATTGCCCCGGACGTCGCAGGGCGCCACGGTCACCCGCGGACTGTTGCGGATCCGCTTGAGCTTGCCCGCGTCGTTGGTGGTCCAGACCGCCAGGCCGTCCCCGTCCGGCACGGCCCACACCGGGGTCGGCACGGCCTTGCCGGTCTTGCGGAAGGTCGTCAGCAGGACGTACTTCTCCGAACCGAGTTGCCGTAGCGCCGTCATGGACCAAGAGTAGTAGCGGTGGAAGAGCCGGTCGTCGGAGACGTGTTCGGGGAGATGATCCGGGACGCGTACGCGGTGCGTACCGGGATCGGCCCACGGCCCCTGGCCGGCGGGCGGCTGCCCCGGCCGGTCATCGAGATCATCGAGCGGGACGACGGTCTGATCAACGGCGCGCCCGCCGACCATTACCTGGACGAGCCCGAGCAGTGGCAGCACCACGACCATCGCGCGCTGCGGCTGTGCCGGGGCGCTGTGCTCGACATCGGTTGCGGTGCCGGGCGTACGGCGATCGAGCTGCAGCGGCGCGGCATGGCGGTGACCGGGCTGGACACCTCGCCCGGTGCCGTCGAAGTGGCGCGGGCCCGGGGATTGCGGGACACCGTGATCACCGACGTCGACACGTACGCCGCCCGCGCGGCCTCCCGCTACGACACGTTCCTCATGCTGGGCAACAACCTCGGCCTGCTCGAAGGGCCCGGACGCGCCCCGGCCTTCCTCGCCGCGCTGGCGGAGCTGGCCCGGCCCGGCGCCCGGATCATCGCGCACGGCACGGATCCGTACGGGACGAAAGATCCTGTCCATACGGCCTATCACCGGAGGAACCGCGAGCGTGGCCGGCTGGGCGGTCAGCTCCGGCTGAGGCTGCGGTATCGGCGCCTCACGACCGAGTGGTTCGACTACCTGGTCTGCTCCGTGGCGGAACTCGAAGGGCTGCTCGAGGGCACCCGGTGGCGCCTCACATCGATCGACGACGAGGACCGTCCTTACTACCTTGCGGTCATGGAGCTTCAACCATGACGAGCCTGACGAAGGATCAGGTACGCATCAGCCGGCGCATCTCCCTGGTGCTGCGGCACCGTCCCGAGGTCGCCGGGCTGATCCTGGACGCGAACGGCTGGGTGCCGGTCGCCGACCTGCTGGCGGGGCTCGGCCTCGCCCGCGCCGCCCTGGACGCGGTCGTCGCCGGTAACGACAAGTCGCGTTTCGCGATCGCCACCGGCGCGGACGGCGTCGAGCGGATCCGCGCGAGCCAGGGGCATTCCCGCCGGGTCGACGTCGACCTCGGACTGCCGCCCGCCACGCCACCCGCTGTTCTGTACCACGGCACGCCGCGGGCCAACCTCCCCTCGATCCTGCGCGAGGGGCTGCGCCCGCGGAGCCGCCACCACGTCCATCTGTCTCCCGACCTGGCGACCGCGCTGGTCGTCGGCCGCCGTCGCTCGCCCGACGTGGCGGTCCTCGAGGTAGACGCGGCCGCCATGGCGCGGGCGGGACACGTCTTTCATCGCAGCGCCAACGGCGTGTGGCTGACCGCCGCCATTCCCTCCGCTCAGCTGCGCGAACGTTCCGAGTAAACGGACAAAACGTTCTCCACCGCGAGCCCGTGCCCCCGGCCCGATAGCGTAAAGGTATGGGGAGTGTTACTCGGCGTCAGCTGACGAACCTCCTCGGCGCGCTCAGCCTGGTAGCCGCGCTGGGCGGTCTCGCCTTCGGCCTGCCGGCGCTCGACCACGCGCTGCCGGCCGAGCGTTCGGTGCCGGTGGATCGCCCGTACGACATCGGGGGTGGAGTGACCGTCATGCCCCCGCCCGGAGCTCGCGTCGACGTGACCGAGACCCGTCCGACCGAGACGTCCGGGACCGTGCTGTTCCGGCTCGGGCCGGTCCGCTATTTCATCAGCGTCCAGCCGTTCGACGGGGACCTGCGGGCCGCGGTCGAACGGCTGCGGCAGCGCATCACCGGCACGTCGGGCTACCAGGTGACCGGCACCGAGCTGACCGTCGCGACCGCCGGCGGCCTCGCGGGGCTGCAAGGCGGCTACAGCGGTCCGGGTCGCGGCGGCCGGTACGCGGTCTTCGTCGCCGACGGTCACACCATCGAGGTCACCGTGAGCGGCGCCGACCTGGATCTCGGCCGTACGTTGCCGGCGATCGACGCCAGCACCCGGACGCTGCGGTCGGCGCCGGAGCCGGCCCGGTGACCGCGGAGCCTCGGTTGCGCAGCGCGCGGTCCGCGCCCGTACAGCCGGGATCGCCGCCGGATCTCGGGGTGCTGCGGCTGCCGGGGTTCTGGATCGTGGTGGCGGTGCTGGCCGTGGGCGCCGTACGGATGTCGATGATCGCGGGGCAGTTCGCGGCCGCGTACCCGATCGCGCTGCTCACCGCGGCCGCTCTGTTCGCGCTGCTGGCCGTCCCGTTCTGGTTCGTCGTCTCGGAGCTCGACTTCCTCGAGCGGGAGCCGCTCGGGCTGCGCGTGCTGGCGTTCTGCTGGGGCGGGCTGGTCGCCACCGCGGTCTCCATCCCGGCCAGCGCCGCCCTCGACGACGTGATCGCCAAGCTGGGCTCGCCGCACCTCGCGGCCGACTGGGGCGCCGCGTTGGCCGGGCCGACCGTCGAGGAGATCGCCAAGACGCTCGGCGTGGTCGCCATCGTGCTCGTCGCCCGGGCACAGGTGAACAGCGTGCTGGACGGGGTCGTGTACGGCGCGCTGGTCGGCCTGGGATTCCAGATCGTCGAGGACATCGTGTACGCGATGGGCGCGGTCGCCCTGGCCGGCCGGGGTGACCACGTCGAACCGGTCATCACCACGTTCCTGCTGCGGGGCTTCCTCTCCGGCGTCTGGAGCCACACCCTGTTCGGCGCGCTGGCGGGCGCGGGCATCGGGTATCTCGTCGTGCGCTGCGAACGGACGCTGCGCACGCGGATCGGCGTGGCGATGCTGGGCGTGCTCGGGGCGTGGGCGTCGCACGTGCTGTGGAACTCGCCGCTGTTGCGCGACGGGCTCGGCAACGGCGCGATCGCCCTGCTCGTCGTGCTCGTCCTCAAGGGGCTGCCGCCGCTGCTGCTGATCTGGCTGCTCGTCCGCTCGGCGCATGACCGGGAGGCCGACTACTACGCCGAGCAGCTCGCGGCCCTGGACGATCCGGAGCTCATCACGCCGGCGGAGGTCGAGGCCCTCAAGTCAGGGTCGCGGCGGGCCAGCGCGCGGTGGCACGCCCGGGTCCAGGCCGGGTTCCGCGCGCGGGCGGCCGTACGGCGGCTGCAGCGCGCCCAGGCCCGGCTGGCGGTCGAGCTGAGCCGCGGCACCGAGGACCTCGGCCGCTGGTGCCGGGAGGTACGCCGGCAGCGCCGCATCCTCAACCGGCTGGGACATCCGGAGGCGGTCGTGCCCGAGGGCAAGGGTCCGTGGCGGCGTACCGCCTCGGCGGTCTTCTCCACGGCCCTGGCCGTCGCGGTGCTGTGGGCGGCCGTCAGCACGCTCGGCGGCGGCTGACCGGCGCGGCTCAGACGACCGGCGGGATGCCACCGTCGCCGTCGACCACCATGTCGGGGGTGCCGTCCTCGTCGAGGTCCACCATCGTGATGTCGACCTTGCCGTCGCCGTCCGTGTCGAACTGGAACAGGTCCGCCTTGCCGTCACCGTCGGTGTCCGACACCCACACGTCCGGCTTGCCGTCGCCGTTGGTGTCGGTGGCGAGCAGGTCGACCCGGTCGTCCCCGCGAGTCTCGACGATCTCCTGCGGCTCGCTCATGAACTGTCTCCTCGCTCCGGCAATGCGAATAGGTGGGTACCAACGTAGGGCCCAGGGGGTACCCCCGCGACCCGGGCGGTCGCCGGAGCTGTGACGGAAGTCGCTGGATCGAGCGGAACCCGCCGGTAACGTTGCCCCTCGTGAGTACAGCGGCAGATGCCATGCAGGCCCTCCTCGCCAGCGGGGGCGGATCCCTGGGCGAGCGGATGGGAATCCGGATCACCGAGGCCACCCCCGAGCGGGTGGTCGCCACGATGCCGGTCGAGGGCAACACCCAGCCGTACGGGCTGCTGCACGGCGGCGCGTCGTGCGTGCTCGCCGAGACGATCGGTTCCGTGGGGGCGGCGCTGCACGGTGCCACGGTCGACCGGCCGTTCGCCGTGGGCGTGGACATCAACGCCACGCACCACAAGGGCGTACGGTCCGGCGAGGTCACGGGCGTCGCGACCCCGGTGCACCGCGGGCGTACGGCGGTCACGTACGAGATCGTCATCTCGGACGAGGACGGCGACCGGGTGTGCACCGCCCGCCTGACTTGCCTGCTTCGAGGGGCCTGAGCCGCGTTTCTTGACGAATCCGCGTACCTTTCTTGACGTGACCGACGTACCACAGCACGCATTGGACGACGCGGCGCAGGTGCTGCACTGCGCGCTCAGCGGCGACTCCGACGCTGTGGTCTGCACCTTCGACGCGGTCGTGGACCGTTCGGGCGTGGTGGGCGCGTACGACGTGGCCTGGTGCCTCGCCGCAACGATGGTGGGACAGAACGTGCCCACGGGCGGCGCGTGGACCCTCGACTTCCCCGGCATCGACGACGCCCGGTACGACAAGCGCTGGGTGGCCAGGTTCGTCAGCGCGTACGTGAACGGCGACATCCCCACCGGTGAGGCTCTGTTCGGGGCCGCCATCGCCGACGGTCAGCTCCCGGACTGCCTGCTCGCACTGGCGGGATCCACGGTGGCGACGCTGCGTCACCGCGCGGCATGACCGCATGACCGATCGGCTCCTGGAGCGGGTCAGGAAGCTGCTGGCGAAGGCGGAGAGCCCCGCGTGCACCCCCGCCGAGGCCGAGGCGTTCACCGCCAAGGCCGCCGAGCTCATCGCCAAGTACGGCGTCGACCAGGCGTTGCTGGCCGGCGCCGATCCCGCCGCCGACCCGGTCGGTGATCGCATCGTGACGGTGGAACCGCCGTACTCGAGGGACAAGGCCGGCCTGCTCGGAGCCGTCGCCATCGCTCTGCGCTGCAAGGTCGTGCACCTGGAGCGGCGCGGCACCGCGCGGATCCACCTCTTCGGGCACCGCGCCGACCTCGAGCGCGTCGAGCTGCTGTTCACCTCCCTGCTCGTGCAGGCCGCGCACGGCCTCGCCGCGGCCGCGGTACCGACCTACGACCACCCGGCGGCGTTCCGGCGCTCGTGGCTGGTCGGCTTCACCGAGGCGATCCGGGCCCGGCTCACCGCAACAGAGCAGGCGGCGGCCGCCTCGGCACCGGGCGCGGAGCTGGTGCTCGTCGACCGGACCGTTGCGGTGGAGCGCCGGCGCGACGAGACGTACCCGAAGCTGGCCCGGCTGGGACCTCGCCGGCTGGCCGGCAGCGGCCGCGGCCAGGGGTATGCGGCCGGCCGCACCGCCGACCTGGGCGGCAGCCGGCCGCTAGATTTTTTCCGCGCTCCGGAGATATAGGGCCTTTGCGTACTGCGCGGCGGCGGCCTCGTTGTACATCGAGGCCTGCGCCATGTACCACTGGTTGTCCGCGAGCGCCTTCTTCGCCTGCGTCATCCCCGACCACCGGATGTCCGCATCGACCTCGGACAGCCCGCGCGCCTTGAAGTTCCGCCGCATCTGCATCTTGCCGAGCCGGAAGTTCTCCGCGGCCTGCTCGGCCTCGCGCATGCACGCCATTCCCTTCTCGCTCAGCGCCTCGGCCAGATTGAAGGCGCCCTGCTCCTCGGTGGTGGTGAATGTCGGCACGTCGTTCCTCCCGTGAACTTGGTTCACGGATAGCAGTACGTATCAGGTGCCGATTCCGCTAGGTGCGTGCAAGAAAGGTCAAACTGCCGGCTTCACGGCTTCAGATCGATGGAGGCCTTGAAGGAGCCGTCCATGTCGAACGGCACCGATTCGTGCTCGTGGGTCACCACCCACCGGCCGGCGACCTTGCGCAGGCCCAGCGTCGAGCGGAACCACAGGGTGAAACTCTCCGGCATCCCCTTCGGCGTCGCCGTCAGGCAGTTCAGGCTCGTGCAGAACGCCACGTCGTCGCCGGCGGTCACCTCCAGATCGGTCACCTCCAGGCTCATCGACTCCTCGAACGTCGCCAGCCACGCCGACACCGATTCGACGGTGCTCTCCGGCTGGCGAAGCGGCGGCGCGAGCGTGAACTCGACGATGCCGGGCGCGTTGTGGGCCAGCATCGCCCGCGGGTCCTTCGCCGCCACTGCGGCCGCTCGCTCCAGGACGACGGTACGGATCTCTTCCACGATTTCCTCCTCGCGTACGGGTCTGTCACCGGTGATGTCGAAGCGGTGGACGCGGTTTCGACGTCACCGGGTGGAGGATCCATTCCTGAGGAGGAAAAGATGAAGTACCTGATCCTGATCCAGTCGAACGAGCGGTCCCTCGCGGTCTGGGAGACGCTCACCGACCAGCAGCGCACCGACTTCGGGGTCGGGCACCTCAAGCTCAGCCAGGAGATGGCCGAGGCGGGCGTGCTCGTCGCCTCGGAAGGGCTCGCCGACCCGTCGCTCGCCACCTGGGTGTCGGTCCGCGACGGCCGGACGATCGCCTCCGACGGCCCGTACGCCGAGGTCAAGGAGCACCTCGCCGGGTTCTACCTGATCGACTGCGCGGACGCCGACGAGGCCGTCGCCTGGGCCGCCAAGGTGCCGGACGCCGCGTACACGCAGGTGGAGGTCCGGCCCGTGCTCGACATGAGCGGCTGGGACTTCTGAGCGTGGCCGTGGCGCTGGAGGATCTGCTGCGCGAGTACGCGCCGCAGGTCCTGGGCGCGGTCGTGCGCCGGTACGGCGACTTCGACACGTGCGAGGACGCGGTCCAGGAGGCCCTGCTCGCCGCCGCCCAGCAGTGGCCGATCGAGGGCATCCCGGCGCAGCCCCGCAACTGGCTGATCACCGTCGCGTCCCGGCGCCGCATCGAGTCGCTGCGCAGCGAGACCGCCCGGCGCCGCCGGGAGGACGCGGTCAGCCACGAGCCGGCCACCGCGGCGGTCCCGTCCGTCGACGACTCGCTCACGCTTCTGCTGCTGTGCTGCCACCCTGCGCTGACCACCGCCTCCCAGGTGGCGCTGACGCTGCGCGCGGTCGGCGGCCTCACGACGGCCGAGATAGCCCGGGCCCTGCTCGTGCCGGAGTCCACGGTCGGGCAGCGGATCAGCCGGGCCAAGCAGCGGATCCGGGAGGCGGGGGCCAGGTTCGCGCTGCCGCCGCCGGAGGAGCTCGAGACGCGGCTGGTCGCCGTACGCCAGGTCCTGTATCTGATCTTCAATGAGGGGTACACCGCCAGCTCGGGCGCACGGCTGCACCGTGTCGAGCTGAGCGCGGAGGCCGTACGGCTGACCCGGCAGCTCCGGGACCGCCTGCCCGGCGACGGTGAGGTGGCCGGCCTGCTCGCGTTGATGCTGCTCACCGACGCGCGGCGGCCGGCGCGGACGCGACCCGACGGTGCCCTGGTGCCCCTCGCCGACCAGGACAGGTCGCTGTGGGACCGCGCGGCGATCGCCGAGGGGATCGCGCTGATCACCGCGACGCTGGCCCGGGCGCCGATCGGGCCGTACCAGCTCCAGGCCGCGATCGCGGCGGTCCACGCCGAGGCGGCCCGCGCCGAGGACACCGACTGGCCGCAGATCCTCCGGCTGTACGCGATCCTCGAAGCGCTCGCGCCCGGCCCGATGGTCACGCTGAACCGCATCGTCGCGCTCGCCGAGGTACGCGGACCCGCCGAGGCGCTGCGGCAGCTGGACGCGGCGGCGCTGGGCGGGCATCACCGGGTGGCCGCGGTCCGGGCTCACCTGTTGGAGCGAACCGGCGACCTCGCCGCCGCCCGGTCCGTCTACCTCGACGCGGCCCGGCGGACGCTCAGCGTTCCGGAGCAGCGCTACCTGGCCGCCCGGGCCGCCCGCCTTCGTGCACCGTGATCACAACCCACCGCTACCGGGAGGAAATCGTGTCGTGCGCCACGGCGCCGATGGTTCGGGTGTCTGAGCCGCCGGTGATCGGGAGGAGCACGTCGTGGGCGTACGCGAGCAGGGTTGGTCCGGCGCGGGCCGGCTCGGTGTCAAGGCGATGACCGGGCTGCTCGCCGTGGGCCTCGTCGCGGGCATCGGCGGCACGCACATGGCCGCCGCGGACACGCCCGGGCCCGCCGCGCGACAGGCCGAGCCCACGCCGGCCCGGGTTACGCCGGCCCGGGTTACGCCGGCGCCCTCCTCCAGCGCGCGGACCGACGCCTTCGAAGCCACCCGGGTCATGCCGCTCGGCGACTCGATCACCCGCGGCACCGGCTCACCGACGCGCGCCTCCTACCGGATGGACCTCGCCGGGCGCCTGCTCAAGGGCGGCATGGAGATCAACTACGTGGGGTCGCAGCGGGACGGCACGGGCAGCGACATCAACCACGAGGGCCACGGCGGCTGGACCATCGACGAACTCTCCGGCCAGCTCGACGGCTGGCTCGACGCGTACCGCCCGGACGTCGTCCTGCTGCACGCCGGCACCAACAACATCACCCAGGGTGACTCGGCCTCGACCACGGCCCGCAAGCTCTCCGCGATGATCGACCAGATCCGCACGGCCCGGCCCGACGCGTACATCTTCGTCGCGCAGATCATCACCAGCCGGGTGCCCCGGGAGGCGGCCGTCGACCGCGCGTACAACCGGCTGATCCCGCAGCTGGTCGCGGCCAAGCAGGACGACCGCATCACGGTCGTGGACCAGTCGTCGGTGGCCGGCATCGACCTGCACGACCTCCACCACCCCAACGACTTCGGCTACTCCAAGATGGCGTGGAACTGGTACCGCGGCATGTCCCGCGTATTCGGCACCTCCGGCGACACCGGCCCCGACCCGTACCGGATGAGCCGGGCGGTCCGCTGCCTCGCCACGAAGACCACGGTCGACGGCGAGGAGCGCCACCGCACCGAATGCCGCCTCTGGACGTTGCGGACCACCACGGTCACGACCGACGGCGTGAAGCGACAGGTACGCGCCTGGATGACGCTTCGGGAGACCAAGCAGAGCTATCGCGTACGGGTGAACGGCGAGCTGCAGACGCGGACGCGGGTCGTCCGGCGCTGGACCGGCCCCGGCAATCTCCTCAACCTCTGACCGCTTCGGGGCCGCGTGCCCGTCGCCGGGTCGCGTCAGGTCTGGCCGGTCTCGAACATCTCCAGAACGCCGGAGACGTCGAGCACCCGGTGCACGAGCCCGTGCGCGTTGACGATCGACATCTTCACTCCGGCCGCCCTGGCGGCGAGGAAACCCTCGATCAGCGCGCCCATCGCCTCGCTGTCGAGGAAGGCCGTATCGTCGAAGTCCACGACGAGGGCCCCCGCCCCGTCCTCCTGCGCGGCGGCCACGAGGACATCGCGCAGCTCCTCGCGAGCGTTGATGTCCAGATCGCCGGACAGCCTGACAGCACCCGCCTCCCGGGTGATCTGGTAGCTCGGCTCGATCACGGACAACCCTCTGACTTGATCAATCGTCCTGCGATCATAGGTCAGCCGGGCATCGGGAACTCGGCCCAGACGTGCTTGCTGTCACCCTCGACATACCACCCGATCTCCAACGCGAACTTGCTCGCCAGCTGCAGCCCCAGCCCACCCTGCCCGAGCGGCCGGCCCTCGCTGTACTGCGGCACCACGTCGGGTGCCTTGTCGTCGACGTCGAGCACGTACCGGGAACCGGACCGGCCGAGCCGTACGGTAGTCGGCGGCAGCGCGTGCCGCAGAGCGTTGGTGGCCAGCTCCGTCGCAACGAGACAGACCTTCTCCGGAATTTCGTCGAGGGCAGCCCCCTCGGCCAGCGCCTCCCCGGTGACGGCCTCGTGCAGGGACGCCCGCAGGAGCTTCAGCTGGGCGGGGCTGTCCAGGACCCACCGGCGGAGCTCGGTCATCGGCGGCGGTAGCTGTGCGCTGAGTGAAGGCATGACTCTGTGTTGCCCTACAGGCCCGCGGATCATGTATCCCGCGCCCACTTCCCGCCCGTTCGGCGCAGCTCCGGTCCCTCTCGGGCGATTCGACCTTGGCGTTGCAGGATCCGGTCGATGGTGCGTTCCGAAGGCACCATCAGGTCCCTGCGGGTGACGCAGCATGTCCAGGCGGATCCGTCGGCGCTCCCCACCGTGGATCTGTCCGGCGCGTCTGCGCCACCGCCTCCTTGACCTGAGTAGGCGAGGAATGCGGCCGATGCGACCGATCCACCAGACCGACCAGCTGCCCACTCACATACCGGCCCCCCAGCGATGCACCGTCGACCGGTGCACCCCGACGCCGGCAGCCACCTCCGTGACATCCGCACCCGCCGGCACCGCACGAACCGCGTCCAGACGTTGCTCGACAACCGACAAGACAACCAGCGCCAATCCCGGCCTTCCCGAACCACAGACGCCCCGCGGAGACCTCGGGCTCAGGGTGCCGAAACAGACCGCTGTCGCAGATCACCTGGCGAACGCGTGTCGCACCAGTCGACGGAGGACAGGCTGCGCTGCGACCACACTGTCAAATTATCTTTCCTGGATGAAGGCGCCGCGCAAGCGCGCGCGGCCGGCCGAGCACGGCCTGCTGGCGGCCTCCGGCCGGCATCGGCCGGCGTGCCGGCAGATCTCTGCGACGGTGCCCAGATCGAGGCGATGCCTCCGGCGGGAGCGTTCAGGCTTCGGGGATGGCTGAGGGTTCACAAGTCAGCGATAAGGGAGACGATGCCGCCCCAATATGCGACCTTTGGATCATGGCTCTAGACCTGCGGAATCTTATGATTCGGAGCTATCTGATCGGGGTGATTGGGCGGCCGGATGCGAACCTTCCCACGTATGGCGACCTGCACCAGAGGTTCGGGGGCGGCTATCAGAATCAGGGACGTTTCCTCCAGACGATCTACGACGACTGCACGGAGAACAAGGAACCAGACCTGACGGTTCTGGTCGTGGGTGCAGACACCCGCCTGCCGTCCCGGTTTGAAGGACGAGAGTGGAAGGACTCGCCAGAGGTCCGTCAACGCTGGCGTGAGGCTGTAAAAGCGGTCAAGGCATGGAAGTGGTCCAACACCAGGTTCCTGTAGGGCGCTACCGACGCTGGCAGACCGGCGCGAGCCCGGACAGCAAAACGCCCACCGTGCGTTTCCGCAGGTGGGCGGTGCTCAAAGCCCGGCGAAGGACTTGGTGGCCAGGGGCGGGGTCGAACCGCCGACCTTCCGATTTTCAGTCGGACGCTCGTACCAACTGAGCTACCTGGCCGATGCCGCGGATGGTGCTTGCGGCTGGGCTTGTGGCGGTCCTGACGGGACTTGAACCCGCGACCTCCGCCTTGACAGGGCGGCGAGCACTCCAACTGCTCCACAGGACCTTGCTGATGTTGCTCTTTTCTACCACCTGCACTGACCCAGGTGGTCCGTACCCCCAACGGGATTCGAACCCGTGCTACCGCCTTGAAAGGGCGGCGTCCTAGGCCACTAGACGATGAGGGCAACTCCGCCATCATTGCACATCGGCAACTCCTGCGGTGTGGGCCCCAACCGGCCCCGCTTGAGGCTTGGAAAGCATACGTGATGCCGGTGCCGTCCTCCAAACCGGTATCCCCCTTGCCGCGGCAAGCCGTTGACCAGGGAAAACATCGGCCCGGCGGAAACGGGCGCGCCAAGGGTGTGCCGAGCGCCACTGAGCCGGCGCGGACGTCATGAGCCGGTCCCCTCGGGCTGCGCCAGTCCGAGGGTGGTGCACCGGTCCGGGGGTCGTGCGCCGGTCCTTCACACCGCCTCCGGTGCCACGGCGGCCGAGATCAGCTGGACGCCCTCGCCGAGGCTGCGGAGCCGTACGACGCCCTCCGGGAGGCCCTCGGCCGGCCATCCCGGACCGGCGGCCGCCGCCAGCAGGGGGACGTGACCGGACGACAGCAGGCGTTCCCATTGCGAGGGATCGCCGGTGTCGGGCAGCTGGGACCACAGCACCACCGCGATCGGCCCCGTACGCGCCACCGCGTCCGCCAGCGCCTGGGGTGGCACCCGGGCCCCGAGCATCCGGGTCGGGACGCCGTGCTCGGCCAGGGCCGCCGCGAGCGCCTCCAGCGGCAACGTGTGCTGCTCCTCGTCCGCCGCCGCGAGCAGAACGCGGGGGTCCCGCCCGCTCGGGGGACGCGGTACGGCGCTCAGCACCTCGGTCACCCCGCGTGACATCAGGTGCTCGACCTCAACGAACCGTTTCGTGGCCTCGTAGCGGTCGCCGATGCCGATCAGCACCGGCATGATGATCTCTTCCCAGGTGGCCACCACACCGCGACTGACCATGGACATCTCGAGGATGTCGCGGAGCGCGGGCGCGTCCAGGCGCATGGCGGCGCGGGCCAGGCCACGGGCGGCGGGGCCGGCCCGGCCGGTGCGGATGGCATGCCCGCCACCGTCACGGCTCGTGATGGTGAGGCGCCCGGTAAGCTCCGGCCAGACCGCGTCGATCCGGGTCCGTTGCGGTGGCGATTCGCCCGGCGGGCTCTCGGATCGGGTGTCCGGCGGGGCGGCGATCCCGGTCTCGGGCATGTCGATCGGAACGGGGACCCGGCGCGCCCACGCGGCGGCCTCCGCCGGCGGCACGCCCTGCGCGGTGAGGCGGCGCATCACCTGGAGGCGGTCCATGTCCTCCGGGGTGTACCGGCGGTGGTGGCCGGGCACGTGCCGGCTCGGGCCCAGCCCGTACCGCTGGTGCCAGGTGCGCAGGGTGGTGACGGCGACGCCGAGCCGGCGCGCCACGGCTCCCGCGGTCAGGGCCTCATCGGCCACCTGACGACTCCGCCGTGTCCGTACGGTCGAGGAACTGCTGCAGCCGTTCGGTGACGCCCGACAGCCAGGGTGCGTACGCGCGCGGCTCCCGTGCGATCGCCTGCGTCAACTCGTCGAGCGGCACCCAGCGCACGTCGGCCACCTCGTCGGGGTCGGCCAGCACGGGCAGGTCCGCGCTCACCTCGCCGAGCAGCACGTGGTCGTACTCGTATTCGACCCGTCCCGTGGAGGGGTCCTCCGCGTAGTACGAATACACGCCCACCTCGGTCAGCGGCACCTCGGCCACCCCGACCTCCTCGACGAGCCGCCGGCCGGCCGCGATCTGCAGGGACTCCTCCGGAAGCGGGTGCCCGCAACACGTGTTGGCCCAGCGCAGCGGGAACCGAGTCTTGACCTCCGACCGCTGCTGCAGCAGCACGCGGCCCGCGGGGTCGCGCAGGAACACCGAGAACGCCCGGTGCAGCATGCCGGGGGCGGTGTGCGCCTCGTCGACCGTCACCTCCCCGACGGCCTGACCGTCCGGGTCGACGAGTTCGACCAGGTGGCTCTCGCGGGATCCGATGCCGTTCTCGCTGCCGCGCGTCTCGCTCACATCGTTCTCCCCACGATCTCGCCCCGCTGCCCGGCCGGCCCGGCGACCCGGGTGGCCGCCAGCTTTCCGGAGATCAACACCATCGGTACGCCCACGCCCGGCTGCGTTCCCGAGCCGGTGAACACCACATTGGGCAGCGTCGGGTGGAGGTTTCCGGGGCGGAACGGGCCGGTCTGCGTGAACGTGTGGGACGAGGCGAACGGCGTACCGGCCGCCATGCCCTGCGCCGCCCAGTCCGCCGGCGTGATGATCCGCTCCACCTCGACGCCGTCCCGGAAGCCCACGTAGCCGCGCTGTTCCAGCACCTGCATCAGCTCGTCGGCGTAGCGACGGCCGAGGCCACCGTTCCAGTCGAAGGGCGCGGCGTCGAGGTTGGGCGTCGGCGCCAGCACGTAGTACGTCTGGCGGCCGGCCGGCGCGACGCCGGGATCGCTGCGGCTGGGGTTGGTGACCAGCAGCGACGGGTCGCTCATCAGCAGCCCTTGCCGGATGACCTCGTCGAACGTGCCGCGCCACGCGGCGCCGAAGTGGATGTTGTGGTGCGCGATCTTCGAATACGTGCGGTCCGATCCGATGTGGAGCACCACGCACGACGGCGAATAGGTGAGCTTGCGCGGGCGCCGGCTCGCGGGCAGCAGGTCGCGGTACGCCACCGGCAGGTCCGGGTTGAGCACGACCACGTCCGCGGGGATGCGCTCGCCCGTGTCGGTGCGCACGGCGGTGGCGCGCCCGTTGGCGGTCTCCACGGCGGTCACCGTCGTCTCGTACCGGAACTGCACGCCGTGCTTCTCCGCGGCGCCGGCCAGCGCCCTGGGCACGGCGTGCATGCCGCCGCGCGGGAAGAACACCCCGGCGACGGAGTCGAGATACGCGATCACCGCGTAGATCGCGAGGGCGTCGTGCGGCGCCAGGCCGGCGTACATGGCCTGGAAGGAGAAGATCCGTTGAGTACGCGGATCCCTGAAGTACTCGTTGATCTTCGGCTGCAGCCGGCGGAAGCCGCCCATGCCGAGGAGCTTGACGAGGTTGAGGTTGATCAGGTCGAGCGGGGTGTCGAGATTGCGGTCGATGAAGTTGTCCCGCTCGAGGCGCCACAGGTCGCGGGCGAAGTCCACGAACCGCAGGTAGCCGTCGGCCTCCCGGGGCCCGCAGACGCGCGAGATCTCGGCGGCCATCCGTACGGTGTCCGTCTTCACGTCCAGCGTCGACCCGTCCGGGTAGTACGCCCGATAAGCAGGGTCGAGCGGCGTCAGCTCCAGCCAGTCGGACAGCTTCTCCCCGACGGCGGCGAGCGGCTCCTCGATCAGCTCGGGCATGGTCAGCACGGTCGGGCCCGTGTCGAACTCGTACCCATCGACCGACAGCCGGCCGGCCCGGCCACCGGGCACGGCTTCACGCTCGACGACGGTCACCTGCCGCCCGGCGGCGGCCAGGTGCAGAGCGCAGGCCAGGCCGCCGAGTCCAGCTCCGACGACGACGACGTGGTCGGTCGGTCCGGTCACTCTTCGCACGTCACCAGCTCCAGAGGGGGTGGGCGAGCCGCCGGTGGGAGGCTCGCGGGGAGAAGTCGATCGTCGGCGGTCCCGGGGCGGGACGGCTCTGCGGGCACGGCTCGCGTGGTCCGGCAGGAGGGTGTCGGAGCTCGGCCATGCCCATCATGCTGGGCGGTGGGTCGCGGTCACGGCAAGGTCGGTCAGTGCGGCGCGGGCCTCGTGCTCGATGGGCGCGTCGAGCAGGGCTGCGACCGCCTCCTCGACCCGTTGCCGGATCATCGCCTCCACGCGGGCCACGGCCCCGGTCTCGACGATGATCTCCGCCTGCCGCGCGACCGTCTCGTCCGTGTGGTCGGGCGACGGGAATCCGAGCGGGCGCGACGAGTCGTTCCCGGGCGGACTCCACGGTGAGAGGGGGCCGCCGGAGCCGTCGGCGGGGATGACGGCTCCGGCGGGGTCTTTGGTGAGCTCGGCGCGCTGAGCGGGCGTCGCGAGCTGGCGGGCGAGCATCAGGAGGGCGGTCGGCTTACCCGTGCGCAGGTCGTCCCCGGCCGGTTTCCCTGTCACGGCGGGGTCGCCGTACACACCGAGGATGTCGTCGCGGAGCTGGAACGCCTCGCCGACCGCTATGCCGTAGCTGTTGTAGGCGTCGTCGACGGCGGCAGCGTCCTCCCGGGCCGGACCGGCCAGGGCCAGCCCGAACTGCAGCGGCCGCTGCACCGTGTAGCTCGCCGTCTTGTGGCGGGCCACGAGCAGGGCGCGGTCGACCGTCCAGTCATGCGGCTGGGCCTCGCCCAGCACGTCGAGATACTGGCCCGCGACGGCTTCGACGCGCATCCGGTCGTAGCGGGCCCGCACGGCGAAGAGGGTCGAGGTGGTCAGCGCGGTCTGCGCGAGCAACTGGTCCGCCCAGATCAGGCAGAGGTCGCCGACGAGGATCGCCGAGGTCTCGCCGAAGTGGTCCGGATCGCCGAGCCGGCCAGCGCTGCCGTGCTGCGCGGCGAAGAGCCGATGCGCGGTGGGCCGCCCCCGGCGGGTGTCCGAGCCGTCCATCACGTCGTCGTGCACCAGGGCGAAGGTGTGCATGAGCTCGAGCGCCGCGAGGGCGGGGAGCACCGGGTCGACCGGCTCGCGGAAACCGACCACGCCGCGCCAGCCCCAGTGGGCGAACGTCGGCCTGAGTCGTTTTCCGCCCGCGAGCACGAGGTCGCGCGTCGTTCTGGCGAAGGAACCGAGCGCCGGGTCGACGGTGTCGAGGGCGGCGATCTGGCTGGCGAGGAAGTCGGCCAGCGTCCCCTCGACAGCATTCACCAGGCCGTTCATGGGTATCGGCTGATGTGAGGTCCCGCAGCGCGGGTTGCCCTCGAGGATGTCGTTGGCCACGAGGACGACAGTACCGTAGGCTGCGTGTTGCGTCGATTCGTGAGTCGATTTGTTTTTCAAGGATGCGATGGAGGCAGCCGTGGGGGCACTGGTGGGGACAGCCGTGGAGACGGATCTGGCAGCCGCCTATGAACGCTGCCGCCGGCTGCATCGCAGCCATGGCCGCACCTATTACCTCGCGACCCGGTTGCTACCCGCCTGGAAGCGTCGTCATGTCCACGCGCTCTACGGCTTCACCCGTTTTGCGGACGAGATCGTGGACCGCACCGAGGATCTGCCACCGGCCGAGCGGGCCGAGCGGCTGAACGAGTGGTCCGGGCGCTTCCTCGCCGGGCTGCGCGGCGAGCCGGTCGACGATCCGCTGCTGCCGGCGGTGCTGCACACGATCGCGGTGTTCGACCTGAGCGTCGACGACTTCGACGCGTTCCTGCGCAGCATGGCGATGGACCTGACCGTCACGTCGTATGCGACATATGACGACCTGCTCGACTACATGGAGGGTTCCGCGGCGGTCATCGGCACGATGATGCTGCCCATCCTCGGCTCCACCGACCCGGCCGCCGCTCGTGAGCCCGCCCGCCAGCTGGGCCTGGCCTTCCAGCTCACCAACTTCATCCGGGACGTGGCCGAGGACCTCGACCGGGGCCGCACCTATCTCCCCGACGCGCACCTCGCCGAGTTCGGGCTGACCCGCGACGACCTGGTCGCGGCCCGGGCCGCCGGACGGTCGACCCCGGCCGTCAAGGCCCTGATCCGGGCCGAGGTCGCCCGCGCCGACGAGCACTATGCGGCCGCGGCGCCCGGCATCCCGCTGCTGCAGCCCGGCTCGCAGGCGTGCATGCGCACGGCTTTCGAGCTGTATGCGGGCATCCTCGACGAGGTGATCGCCGCCGACTACGACGTCTTCGTCCGCCGGGCGACCGTCCCCAACCGGAGGCGTGCGCGCGTTGCCGTCCGGTCGCTGTTCACCCGTCCCGGCACCCCCGTGCAAGAGCTGGTGCGTGCCTGACATGCGCACAGCGATCGTGCTCTTCACCCGCGACCTGCGGGTGCACGACAACCCCGCCCTGGCCGCGGCCTGCGCCACCGCGGAGACCGTCGTGCCGCTCTTCGTCCTCGATCCTCACCTGCAGAAGCTCTCGCCCAACCGGGCGCGCTTCCTGCACCAGAGCCTCGCGGATCTGCGTGAGAGCCTGCGTTCCCGCGGTGGCGACCTGATCGTCCGGGAGGGCGAGCCGGTGGCCGAGACGATGCGGCTGGCACGGGAGGTGCAAGCGGAGGGGATCGCCCTCGCCCAGGACGTGAGCACGTACGCCCGGCGCCGCGAAGCCCGCCTGCAGGACGAGTGTGAACGGCACCGAATCTCGTTGCGGCTGTTCCCCGGCACCACCGTGGTGCCCCCGGGAGGGGTGCGGCCCGGCGGCGGGGACGGGCACTACAAGGTCTTCTCGCCGTACTACCGGGCGTGGGAGTCGGCCAAGTGGCGTGACGAGGTGGCGACCCCCGCGCGGATCGCGCTCCCCGCCGACCTGGCCGGTGCCCCGTTGCCGCCCCCGCCTGAAGGTGAGTCGCCGGCGGCTCTCGAGGGTGGTGAGACCGAGGGACTGCGGCGGCTCAAGGCCTGGCCGCGGCACGTCGGCTCGTACGACGACCTGCACGACGACATGGCCGCCGATGCGACGTCGCGGCTGAGCGCGTACCTCCGCTTCGGTTGTCTCTCTCCGCTGACCGTGGCGAACCGGACGCGCGAGCTCGACGGCGCCGGACCGGCGGCGTTCCTGCGCCAGCTCGGCTGGCGCGACTTCTACTACCAGGTCACGCACGCCTTCCCGAAGATCTCGACGGAGGCGTATCGCGCGAGCGGTGACACCGGCTGGCGGAACGACCAGGATGCGCTGCAGCACTGGAAGGACGGGCTGACCGGTGTGCCGATCGTCGACGCGGGCATGCGGCAGATGCAGGCGGAGGGGTGGATGCACAACCGCGCCCGGCTCATCACCGCGGCGTTCCTGACCAAGCATCTCGGCCTGGACTGGCGCGACGGCGTGAAGTGGTTCTTCCGCTGGCTGAACGACGGCGACGTGGCGAACAATTCGGGCAATTGGCAGTGGGTGGCGGGCACCGGGAACGACACCAGACCCTACCGCCGGTTCAATCCGATCCGGCAGGCCGAGCGCTTCGACCCCGACGGCGTGTACGTTCGTCGCTACGTACCGGAGTTGACATCGATCGCGGGGAAGGCCGTGCACCAACCGTGGCGCCTGCCCGATACGGTTCGATCAGGCCTGGACTACCCCGCACCGCTGGAGTCGCATCGCGACGAGGCGGTGTGGCTGAGGCCGTGAAGCTTCCGTCCGGTTCGCCGGGCGGAGGGCGGGTCCTGCCGGCCCGTTGCGTTCGTCCGTTGTAGGCCGGCGGGACCCGCGCCGCCTGCCCGCTGAACCCGGCAGGGACGGGCGTCATCCTGCCCACCGCGCGAACGCCGGAAACCTCAGCTGGGCAACGTCCGCCACGCGGCGTAGTGGTGCACCGCGATCCCGCCGAATGCCGCGGTGCTGCGCGTCGCGGCGTCCACCTTCGACAGTTCCTCGTCGAGACGCGTCGCGCCCTCCTCGGCGAACGTGCAGTACGTGCAGTCCGTCAGCGGACCGGTCTCCGCGCCGAGGCGCACGCGCTTACCCAGGGCCCTGCCCCGCGCCAACCAGTCCTGGCTGATGTCGAGCATCGAGTTCGTCCCCGTGCCGGTGTCGCGGTAGCTCATCACGGTCACGGCGTTGACGCGGCGGAGCACCTCGTCCGCGAAGTTCTTGCGGCCCAGCTTGTACTGGCCGTACCAGAACGGCACGTCGGCTTCGAGCGGCAGGCTGCTGGCCGTACGCATCTTGTCGAGCAGCGCGAGGAAAGCGGTCTGCGTGCCGCGCTGGTCCGTGGTCCAACCGTCGGTGGCGTACGGCTCGACGTCGACGTGGATGCCGGAGAACAGCCCGGTCGACACCACGGCCCGCTGCCATGCCAGCGCGGCGGCCTGATCGGTGACCCAGTCCGGGTCGCCGCCCAGCGCGCGCAGCTTGATGCCCAGCGGTGTGACGCGTTCCTTCAGGTCCTGCAGCCGGGCCAGGTCACCGTTGGTGAGCACGGCCGGAGCCACGTACACGAAGATCTCGGAGACGCCCTTGGCCACCGCCCAGTCGACGACGTCGATGGCCGGGTCGGCACCCCAGAGCCACATGGCCCGGGTGCCGGCCGGCGCGGCGGTGAGGCCCGCACTGCCCGCGGACGACGCCCCGGGCAGTGCGAAGGCGGCCATGAGAATCGCAGACACCAGCCCTGCCTGCCATCGAGCTCTCATGACCGCCCCCTTTCGGTGTTCCTCTTCCGCGGGGGTTCAGAATCGGCGGTGCCTCCGGTCAGCTGAGAAGTCGCACCGAGGAGATTGCGGTGTCGAGCGCGTCCACCCGTTCGAAGTCACCGAGCCGCCGGGTCACGTAGCCGATGGCGTGGCCGCGCGCGGGATCGGCCCATCCCGCGTTCCCGCCGAGCCCGCCCATTCCCCAGGTGCCGTCGCTCTCCAGCTGTACGCCCAGCCCCCACGTCGTCTCGTGCCCGATGAAGCGGTCGAGTCCCGTGAAGTGCGCCGCGGTCATCTCCTCCACGAGAGCCGGGCTGAGCAGCCGGTGCCCGTCGAGCTCGCCGCCGGCCAGCAGGCCCGCATAGAAGCGCGCCACCGCCTCGGCAGTCGTGTGCAGGTTGACGGCCGGCACAACCGCCGTACGCCACGCCGCGCTGTTGACCACGGCCAGGTCCCGCGCGCCCGCCGGGTTGGCGACCGCCCGCTCGTGCACCGAGCCGCGTTCGCTCGTCCGGTCCGGCCAGTCCGCCCCGTGGAACTCCAGCTCGGCACAGCGTTCCTGGGCGTCGGCGTCCAGGCCGAAGCCGAAGTCGAGCCGCCACGGGCCGGCGATCTCCTCGGCCACGAACAGCGCGGGATCGCGTCCGGTCACCCGGCGTACCAGCTCGCCGAGCAGGTGACCGTACGTGAGCGCATGCTCGGCCGCGACGGTCCCCGGCGGCCATTCCGGGCGGGCGGCGGCCAGGTCACCACAGAGCAGCTCCCAGTCGCTCCACGCGGAGGCGTCCCTCGGCACCGGAAACGTCGGCAGTCCCGCTGTATGCGTCAGCACCTGCCGTACGGAAGCAGGGGTCTGGAACTCCGGCCAATGCCGCGCGACCGGATCGTCCAGGCCGACCATCCCTAGCTCCACCAGCAGCAACACGGCCAGCGCAATCACAGGTTTGCCCACCGAATAGACGTCGACGAGCGTCCGCTCATCCCAATCCCGGGTACGCGCGCTGTCCCGCCAGCCCTCCCGCAGATCCACGACGACCACGCCGTCCCGGAACACGCACAGTGCCGACCCGCCGCACGCCTGCTCGGCGAAGGCTTCCCCGACCGCTTCGTAGCCGGGAGCGACGTACCCGGTCACAGCGCGACAACCGCCGTGACCGTCGTGCCGCGGTCGCCGGTCGAGATGTGCAGGTCCGACATCCGGCGTGCCAGCCACAGTCCCCGCCCACCAGGCGCCGCGTGTGACGGCAATTCCCGCCCGGCGCCGTCGGGATCAGCCAGGCCCGCGCCGTGATCGCTTATCTCGCAGTGCACCGCGCGCCCCGCCACCCACATCCGTAACCGGCCGCTGCCGCCACCGTGCCGTACCGAATTGCTGGAGAGCTCGTGCGCGACGAGGATGACCGATTCGGCCGTACCCGCGTCCGCAACGTCCCTGGCCAGGGACGCGACGGCGGTCCGCAGAGCCGCCAGGTTGCCGCCGTGGAACTCCTGATCGAGCAGGACGCGAGGGCTGGCGGGCCGGGGAGGCCGGTTCTGCGTCCCTCGCCGGGGCGCAAATCCGGTCCGTTCAGCGTTCACCATGGCGCACCAGCATCCGCAGGGCCGGTACCCGGGTGGCGCCGGCCTCGATCAACGTCCGCTCGACCGGCTCGGAACAGACCACCACCATCCGGCGGCGGTCCGGCAGATTGGTCGCCGTCCGCAGGATCACCTCGGCCGCGCTCGGGTCGAGGAAGTGCAGCTGGTTCAGGTTGAGATGGATGTCCGGATCCAGGCGTACGGCCTCAGCCAACGCGTCACGCAGGGCGTCGGCCCGGGTCCGATCAAGGTCACCGGCCACGCGTACGCCCGGAGGCACATGCTGCCGGCAGATGCGCAGTACGGCGTCCTCGTGGTAAACCCGCGCCGCTACCGTCCGCGCATGGACCCGGGACGCATAGCCCAGCGTCACCGGGTCGAAGCTCTCGCGGTCGTACTCGCAGACAGCCGTCAACCGGCCGTCCACGAACAGCCGGGCCACCTCCGACTCGAACACCAGCAGCTGCTCGGCGTTCGCCTGCGGCCGGGCCGCCCAGCACATGTCCGCGGTGATCCGCAGACCGCTGCGCCCGCGTTCGAGCGTCCGCCGCAGCTCACCGGCGAGGAGCTCGACCATGGTGGCCGCCTCGGGCGCCGCCCCGCCGCCCCAGAGCCGATCAGCGGGAACGACGCGCAGATGCGTACCGTCCCTGATCCCGCGCTCCGTCAGCTCGGTGCGGAGCTCGTCCACTCCAACGGCGTCCGTGAAGCAGATGATCTCCTCGTCCCGGCTCCGGCCCGCCGCCACGAACGCGGCCAGGATGTCCAGCCGCTCCTCCGGGTCGGAGAAGGTCAGGCACGCATGGTCTCCCGGTGCGAGCCGATCCACCGGCGTCGAGGCGGCCATCTGTCCTCCCAAATCGCGGAGCTGCTGCATACCCGTGCGTACCGGACCTCATGCGCCGCGAATGGGCGAGCCTCAACGGGGTAACAGCACCCTATGTTGCGGCAGATGATCTCCCGGCTCGAGAAGACCACGGCTCTGGACGGCATCAGCAACCGCCTTCAGAGCACCGTCCAGAAGGTGGCGCAGCCCCGCGCCCTCCGTGACCTCCTCCACGGGACGTGGGTCGGTCACCCCCTGCATCCCGTCCTGGTCCAGGTTCCGGTCGGCTCGTTCATGAGCGCCGCGGTCCTGGACGCGCTGCCCGGCCAGCGCAAGGCGGCCACCACCCTGATCAGCGTCGGCACGGCCTCGTCGGTGCCCGCCATCGCCGCCGGCCTCGTCGACTGGTCGTCGCTGTCCAAGGACCAGCGCCGGGTCGGCCTGGTCCACGCGACAGCCAACACCGTCGCCCTCGGCCTCTATGTGTGGTCACTCTCGGCCCGTAACAGCGGGCGGTGGGGCATGGGACGCCTTCTCGCGTACGCCGGCCTGTCGGTCGCCGGCGCCGGCGCGTACCTGGGCGGGCACCTGTCGTACCAGCAGGGCGCCGGGGTGAACGTGGCCGTGCCGCAGCTCCTCGAGCTGCCGGACGACTGGGCCGAGGTCGGGGAGGTCGCCTCGCTGCCCGAGGGCCGTCCGACCGTACGCACCATCGAAGGCGTACGCGTCCTCCTCTACCGCCACGGGGAGGAAGTGACCGCGATGCTCGAGCAGTGCGGGCACCAGGGCGGGCCGCTGGGCGAGGGAGAGGTCGAGGGCTCCGGCGCCGCCGCCTGCGTGGTGTGCCCCTGGCATGGCAGCACCTTCCGGCTCATCGACGGCGTCGCTGTGCACGGCCCTGCCTCCACGGACCAGCCCACCCTCCGTACCCGCATCCAGGACGGCGTTCTGTCGGTAGCCGCGCCCTGATCGTGGTTTCCCCAGGTCAGGACGATGTGGCCCGGGACACGGGGGGTCGATTTGGCCGGGCGGAAACGAGGGGGTAATGTTCTGCGAGCCGGCAGGGAAACGGGCGAGGCAAGCGGAACGACCTGGGAAGCCAAGGAGACTTGGTAGACCAGGGAGGTCAGCTACACCGGCCGTCCTGCCAAATCCTTCGAACTTCGGGATCGTAGCGATGCTGCCTTGTGCAGCGCCGCCCCGGGCCCGGAACGAAGGGTGCGCTAGGACAGATCGGCACGAACCGGGAGATACCGGTTGACAGGGCCAGGAAGACCTAGTAAAGTTGAACGAGTGCCCCGGGGGCGGGCCGCCGAGTAAGGCGGCAAGTTTGCCGGTGTGTGGTTGTTCTTTGAGAACTCAACAGGGTGCTTGATAAGCCAGTGCCAATTGATGATTTACCCCGGCCAGGCCTTTTGGTTTGGTTGGATTCCTTTGGCAGCATTACATGTTGCCGGGATACTTTTCAAGTTTTTGTTGGAGAGTTTGATCCTGGCTCAGGACGAACGCTGGCGGCGTGCTTAACACATGCAAGTCGAGCGGAAAGGCCCTTTCGGGGGTACTCGAGCGGCGAACGGGTGAGTAACAC
>NZ_JADMLH010000009.1:0-3256 GCF_016464385.1 Nucisporomicrobium flavum
CGGGGACCGGCCCGATCGACCAGACGCTGATCGGCGACGGACAGAACATGTATCTGTTCTTCGCCGGGGACAACGGCAAGATCTACCGGGCCAGCATGCCGATCGGGAACTTCCCGGGCAGCTTCGGTTCGTCGTACACCACGATCATGAGTGACAGCACGAACAACCTGTTCGAGGCGCCGCAGGTGTACAAGGTTGCGGGTCAGAACCAGTACCTGATGATCGTCGAGGCCATCGGCAGCCAAGGCCGTTACTTCCGGTCGTTCACCGCCACCAGCCTGGGCGGTACGTGGACCCCGCAGGCCGCGACCGAGAGCAACCCGTTCGCGGGCAAGGCCAACAGCGGCGCCACCTGGACCAACGACATCAGCCACGGCGATCTCGTCCGCGCCACCGCTGACCAGACCATGACCATCGACCCGTGCAACCTGCAACTGCTCTACCAGGGCCGCTCGCCCAGCTCCGGCGGCGACTACGGCAAGCTGCCCTACCGGCCCGGCGTGCTCACCCTGCAGCGCTGAATGAGCGTCGCGGCCGGGGGGCGAATGCGCGCGCACCCCCGGCCGCGGCTGGACCTCAGCGCGGGACGACCCGTTCGATCGCCCACTCGCGCCAGCCGTCGAGCTTGTCCGACGCCGTCTGGAGCTGGTCGGCGACCGGGCCCGGGCCGGTCGAGCCCGGCGTCGTGCGGCCGGCGAGGGCGCTGCGGACCGACAGGACCTGGCGTACGGACGGGTCGAGGTGCTCGCTGACCGTCTTCAGGTCGTCGTCGCTGACGTCCTCGAGCTCGCACTCGCGGGCCGCGCACAGGGCGACGAGCCGGCCGGTGATCTCGTGGGCGTCACGGAACGGCACCCCCTTGCGGACCAGCCAGTCGGCGACCTCGGTGGCCAGCGAGAAGCCGACCGGCGCCGCCGCCGCGAGCCGGTCCACCCGTACGGTCATCGTGGAGATCATCCCGGCCAGCGCGGGCAGCAGCAGCTGCAGCGTGTCCACCGCGTCGAAGACCGGCTCCTTGTCCTCCTGCATGTCGCGGTCGTACGTCAGCGGCAGCCCCTTGAGCATGGTCAGCACCGCGACCAGGCCACCGATCAGCCGGCCGGCCTTGCCCCGGGCGAGCTCCGCGATGTCGGCGTTCTTCTTCTGCGGCATGATCGACGACCCGGTGGCGAACGCGTCGTCGAGGATCACCCAGCCGAACTCGGTGGAGGTCCAGAGCACGACCTCCTCGCCGAGCCGGGACAGGTGCACGCCGATCAGGCTGGTGATGAAGAGGAACTCGGCGACGAAGTCACGGTCCGCGACGCCGTCCATGGAATTCTGCACCGGCGCCTTGAAGCCGAGCTCCTTGGCGACGGCGGCCGGGTCCAGCGGCAGCGACGAGCCGGCCAGCGCGCCGGAGCCGAGCGGGGAGATCGCCGTACGCTCGTCCCAGTCGCGCATCCGCTCGAGGTCACGCAGCAGCGGCTGGACGTGGGCCAGCAACCAGTGGCCGAAGCTGACCGGCTGCGCGTGCTGCACGTGGGTCAGGCCCGGCGCCGGCGTGTCCACGTGCCGGCCGGCCTGCTCCATCAGCGCGTCGGCCAGCTCGACCACCGCCGCGGCCACCCCGCGGGCGTGATCCCGCAGGTAGAGCCGCAGGTCCGTGGCGACCTGGTCGTTGCGGGACCGGCCCGCGCGCAGCTTGCCGCCGAGCGCGCCGAGGCGTTCCAGCAGCCCGCGCTCCAGGGCGGTGTGCACGTCTTCGTCCTCGATCGTGGGGCGGAACTCCCCCGCCGCGCACGCCGACTCGAGGTCGTCGAGGGCCGCCAGCATCTGCCCGAGCTCGTCGGCGTCCAGCAGCCCCGCGCCGGCCAGCACCCGCGCGTGCGCCCGCGACGCGGCGATGTCGTACGGCGCCAGCCGCCAGTCGAAGTGCACGCTGACGCTCAGCCGCGCGAGCGCGTCGGCCGGTCCACCGGCGAACCGGCCACCCCACAGCCTGGTCGGACCTTCGGTCTCCGGCACTGCCTCACTCCTCACATTCAGCGGGGACCCCAACGATAGGGTCGTCCCCATGACGCTCGACCTGCACGATGATGTTGTCTCATTGACCCGCGCGCTCTGCGACATCCCCTCGGTCTCCGGCGCGGAGGCCGCGATCGCCGACGCGGTCGAGGCCGCGCTGCGCAAGCTGGGCCACCTCGAGGTGCTGCGCGACGGCGACGCCGTGGTGGCGCGGACGAACCTCGGACGGGACCGCCGCATCGTGCTCGCCGGGCACCTCGACACCGTGCCGATCAAGGACAACCTGCCCACCTGGACCACCGGGGAGGGCGACGCCGAGCTGCTGTACGGCCGCGGCACCTGCGACATGAAGGCCGGCCTGGCCACCCAGCTTCGCATCGCCGCGACCGTCACCGAGCCGCGGCACGACCTCACGTTCGTCTGCTACGACAACGAGGAGGTCGCCTCGGTGAAGAACGGGCTCGGCCGCCTCGTGCGCAACCACCCCGAGTGGCTGGCCGGCGACTTCGCCATCCTCGGCGAGCCCTCGAACGCCGCGGTCGAGGGCGGCTGCCAGGGCACGATGCGCGTCCGGATCACCCTGAAGGGCAGGGCCGCGCACACCGCCCGCTCGTGGCGCGGCGTCAACGCGATCCACGCCGCGGCGCCGATCCTCGCGATCCTCACCGCGTACGAGCCGCGCCGGCCGGTCGTCGACGGTCTGCAGTACCACGAAGGCCTCAACGCCGTGAACATCCAGGGCGGGCTCGCCGGCAACGTGGTCCCCGACGAGTGCGTCATCGACATCAACCACCGGTTCGCGCCCGACCGCACGATCGACGAGGCGTACGCGTACCTCCAGGAGGTCTTCGCCGGCTACGACCTGGAGATCCGGGACAAGGCGCCGGGCGCGCGGCCCGGCCTGAACCAGCCGGCCGCCGCGGAATTCCTGGCCGTGGTGGGCAAGGAACCCGCGGCGAAGTTCGGCTGGACCGACGTGTCCCGCTTCGCCGAGCTGGGCATCCCGGCGGTCAACTACGCGCCGGGCGACCCGCTGCTCGCCCACACCGACGACGAGCACGTCCCGGTCGCGGAGATCCGCGAGTGCGAACGCGTGCTCGCCACCTGGTTGAGCTGAGACTGTTACATGGCCTCGCTTCGCTCGGCGGGCACTGCGCCCCGGGAAGGTCGTTGTCGGGGTCACCGTTTTCCGGCCGGGAAAAAGCGCCCGTCCCGAAAAAAGCCCCCCCCACCAACCCGGGCGCCAGGC
>NZ_JADMLH010000009.1:3266-200764 GCF_016464385.1 Nucisporomicrobium flavum
GTTGGGTCGTGGTGGGGTCCCCCTTTCCCGGGCCGGAAAAGCCCCCCCGTCCGGAAAACGGCGCCCCCGACAACGACGGGCGCAGTGCGACTCTGGTTACGCATCGAGTAGGGCGGGATTTCATCCCGCGTTCTTTTGGATGGCGCCGGGGATGGCGTACATGTGGGCGAAGGCGCGGGCCTGCTCGCCGGTCCACAGCGAGGAGCCGTAGCCGTAGACGACGCCCTGGCGGGTGGCCGCGTCGAGCAGGCTGTGCGGGCTGCGGCTGCCCAGCGGGATCACGTTGCCCTTGATCAGCTTGATCCGGACCTCGCCGGTGACGCGCTGCTGGCTGCTGTCCAGGAACGCGCGGAAGTCGTCGAGGATCGGGTCGTAGTAGACGGCCTCGTGCAGCAGGTCGCCGTACGTGTTGCCGAGCTGGGCCTTGGTGGCCTGCTGCCGGTTGCTGAGCACGAGGCGCTCGAGCTCGCGGTGCGCGGCGATCAGCGTGAGCATGCCGGGGGCCTCGAAGCCGACGCGGGCCAGGTTGCCGACCATCGTCGAGCCCATGTGGATGCCGCGGCCCACGCCGTGCTCGGCCGCTAGCACGTTGAGCGCGCGCAGGATCGCGTAGTTGGGGGCGTCCTTGCCGGTCCCCTCGATCGGCGTGCCGTCCACAGTGGTCGCCGAGACGACTTCGCCCTTCTCGAAGGCCAGGACAAGCTCGACACCGTCGGCGGGAGCGTCGGCGATCGACTTCGTGTACGTCCACGCGTCCTCGGGCAGGTAGTCCCAGGAGCCGTACGTCTCCTTGCCGCCGATGGACGTGCCGATGAGGCCCTCGTTGATCGAGTAGGTGGTGACCTTCTCGGGCGTCTCGAAGCCCCGCTCGCGCAGGTAGTCGCGCTCGTACTCGCGGGTCAGCCGCTCGTCGCGGATCGGCGCGATGATCTCCATCTGCGGGGCGAGCGCGCGGATCACCGAGTCGTAGCGCACGTGGTCGGCGCCGGCGCCGGTCGAGCCGTGGGCCACCGCGTCCGCGCCGTTGTCGATCGCCGCCTGCACGACCTTCTCGGCCTGCACCAGCCGCTCGGCGCCCACGCACGACGGGTAGCCGCCGTTGCGCAGGTAGTTGGCCTTGATCGCGTACGTGATGACGCGGGCGTACAGCTCCTCGCGGGCGTCGATCACGAAGTGCTGCGCCGCGCCCAGCTCCTCGGCGCGCTTGCGGACCACGTCGGCCTCGCCGCTGTGCAGGCCGCCGGTGTCGATGTTGGCGGTCAGCACCTCCCAGCCCTGCTCACGCAGGGACACCAGGGCGTACGAGGTGTCGAGGCCGCCGGAGAACGCGAGGACGATCTTGCGCTTGGACATCAGTTTCCTTCGGGCGAGTACGGGAGTTCGAGGATCGGCACGTACGACGTCCCGTCCTTCGTGAGGTGGCCGGGGGCGAGCACGTAGTACGTGGACTGCCGGGCCTCGATGGCCTTCTGCATGGCGCGCTGGCGCTCGTAGTCGAACGGGTCCAGCAGGAACGTGGGCTCGGGCTCGCGCTCGGTCACGGGCACCGTGAAGTCGTTCTCGTAGACGAACGAGCCCGGCGAGGTGTGGAACGGCACGGTCGCGACCAGGATGTGCAGCCGGCCGAAGCGGGTGTGCACGCGCAGCGCGGTGTTGTCGTACTGGGTGACGCCGTCGAGCTTGCGGGCCTGGTAGACGGAGAGCGCCAGCGCCTTGAGCGCGCGGCCCAGCCCCACGTTGGTCATCACCGACCACAGGGACCAGCCGACCCAGGTGCCGGGGGCCGCGCTGGGCGCCGCGCAGTAGCCGCCGATCGGGATCGGGCCGTTGTAGTCGCTCTGCTTGACCTTCTCGAAGACCGCGCGCAGGTGCCGCTTGGCGTCCTCGTCGAACGCGCTGGTCTCCAGCGTCTCGGTGAACTGCGCCTGCGGCAGCGCGGCGATCACCGCGGCGGACGGCATGAGGATGAGGTCGACCATCACCCACTGCGGCATCGGGATGCCGCGGTCGCCGAACGCGATGCCGTTGATGACGTTGAACAGGTTGAGGAACTCGCCGGTGTCCCAGCCCTTGTCGCCGGTGGTCTCGGTGAAGTCAAGCCAGGTGAGCTTGTGCCCGTACGGCGCCTCGTTGAGGAACGGGCGCAGCGTGTCGTTGGAGGCCAGGTAGAACTCGAGCCCGCGGGCCTGGAGCTTCTGCATGTTGTCGGCGAAGCCCGGGAAGAAGGCCTCGACGGCGGGCTGCTGCGCGATCACGGCAGGGTCCCTTCGTTGTCCGTACGGCTCCAGGCCGTCAGCTTCTCGGCGAGCCGGGCCCCCGACCCGGTGTCGGTGGCGGGCTCGCGGGCCACCACCAGGATCGTGTCGTCGCCGGCGATGGTGCCCACGACGTCGGGCAGCCCGGAACGGTCCAGCGCGCTGGCCAGGAACTGCGCCGCGCCCGGCGGCACCCGCAGCACCACGAGGTTGCCGCTGACGTCCACCGAGTTCAGCAGCTCACGCAGCAGCCGGACCAGGCGGGCCGGTGCCTGCTCCACCTGGCGCAGCGGGGGCAGGCCGTCCTCGGGGATGACGTACACGCCACCGGCTTTAACGGCGCGGAGCTCCTCGAGGTCGCGCGACAGCGTGGCCTGGGTGACCTGCACGCCGTCGAGCGCCAGGAGCTCGGCCAGCTCGGTCTGGGACCGCACGGCCTTGTCCCGGACGAGGTCGACGATGCGCGCGTGCCGCGCTGCACGCGTGCCGGGACCGGTCATGAGGAGGAGGCCTCCAGGAGCCAGGCCAGCAGCGCCTTCTGCGCGTGCAGGCGGTTCTCGGCCTGGTCGAAGACCGCGCTCTGCGGGCCGTCCATCACCTCGTCGGTGATCTCCTCACCGCGGTGGGCGGGCAGGCAGTGCAGCACGATCGCGCCGGGTGCGGCCGCGGCCAGCAGGTCCTGGTTGATCTGGTACGGCCAGAACGGCGTCCGCCGGTCGATCCCGTCGTCCTCCTGACCCATGGACGTCCACGCGTCGGTGGCCAGCACGTCGGCGCCCTTCGCGGCCTCGTACGGGTCCCGCAGCACGCTCACCGAGCCCCCGGTGCCGGCGGCGATCTCCTGGGCCCGGGCCACCACCGCGGGATCGGGGTCGAACCCGGCCGGCCCGGCGACCCGCACGTGCATGCCCGCGGTCGCCCCGGCCAGCAGATACGAGTGCGCCATGTTGTTCGCCGCGTCCCCGACGTACGTAAGGGTGCGCCCGGCCGTGCCGCCCAGCCGTTCCCGGACCGTCTGCAGGTCCGCGAGGAGCTGGCAGGGGTGGAAGCCGTCGGTGAGCGCGTTGACCACGGGTACGTGCACGTCGGAGGCCAGTTCCGCGAGGCGCTCGTCGCCGGAGGTGCGGAACACCATGGCCGCGGCGTACCGGGACACGACCCGCCCGGCGTCCGCGAGCGACTCGCCCCGGCCGAAGTGCGTCGCCTGGGTGTCCACGATGATCGCGTTGCCGCCCAGCTCGCAGATGCCGGCCTCGAACGACAGCCGGGTCCGCAGGCTCACCTTGTCGAAGAAGACCGCGACCGTCTTCGGCCCGTCCAGCGGCCGGTGGCCGAAGCGGTCGGCCTTCATCGCGGCCGCCAGCTCCAGCACCTCCGCCTGCTCGGCGGGGCTCAGGTCGTCGTCACGCAGGAAATGGCGGATCATGGGAGGACCTCCCGGAAGGCGGCGACGAAGGACTCCGCCTGCTCGCTGGTGAGGATGAGGGGTGGCGCGAGCCGGATCGCGTCCGGCTGGACGGCGTTGACGAGGAAGCCCTTGTCGCGCAGCTTGCCCGCGAGCTCCGCGGACGCGTTCTCGGTCAGCACGATGCCCAGCAGCAGCCCTGCGCCGCGGACGCCGGAGACCAGCGGGTGGTGCAGCCCCTCGATGCCGCGTCGGATCAGCTCGCCGACCCGCTTGACGTGGTCGAGCAGTCCCTCGCCCGCGATCGTCCGGATCACCGCGAGGCCCGCCGCGCAGCTGATCGGGTTGCCGCCGAACGTGGTGCCGTGCGAGCCGGGGCCGAACAGGTCGGCCGCCGCGCCGAAGGCCATGCAGGCGCCGATCGGCAGCCCGCCGCCGAGGCCCTTGGCGAGCGTCACGACGTCCGGCTCGACGCCCTCGCTCTGGTGGTGGAACCAGTGCCCGGTGCGCCCGATGCCCGTCTGCACCTCGTCGAGGACCAGCAGCGCGCCGGTACGCGTACAGATCTCCCGGGCGGCGGCGAGGTAGCCGGGCGGCGGGACGACGACACCCATCTCGCCCTGGATCGGCTCGAGGATCACCATGGCGGTCGCGTCGGTCACCGCGGACCGCAGCGCCTCGCTGTCGCCGTACGGGACATGGGTGACGTCTCCCGGCAGCGGCCGGAACGGGTCCGCCTTCGCGGGCTGGCCGGTCAGCGCGAGCGCACCCATCGTGCGGCCGTGGAAGCCGCCGTGGGTCGAGACGACGTGGGTGCGCCCGGTGAGCCGGGACAGCTTGAACGCGGCCTCGTTGGCCTCCGCGCCGGAGTTGCCGAACACGACCCGGCCGGGCCGGCCCGCGAGCGCCAGCAGCAGCTCGGCGAGGGCGACCGGTGGCTCGGCGACGTAGAAGTTGGAGACGTGCCCGAGCGTCGAGATCTGCTGGGTGACGGCCTGCACCACGGCCGGGTGGGCGTGCCCGAGCGCGTTGACCGCGATGCCGCCGAGCATGTCGACGTACTCGCTGCCGTCCTCGGCCGTCAGCACCGCTCCCGAGCCGCTGACCAGGGCCAGCGACGGGGTGCCGTAGTTGTTCATCAGGCTCTGCTGCCAGCGTTCGACGAGAGCGCTCATGAGGGGACCACCATCGTTCCGAATCCTTCCGAGGTGAAGACTTCGAGCAGCGTCGAGTGCGGGACCCGGCCGTCGACCACGTGCGCGGCGGGCACCCCGCCCTGCACGGCGCGCAGGCATGCCTCCATCTTGGGCGCCATTCCCGACTCGAGGCCAGGCAGCAGCTTCGCCAGCGCGTCCGCGTCGATCTGCGAGGTGAGCGACGACGTGTCCGGCCAGTTCGTGTAGAGGCCGGGCACGTCGGTGAGCACGACGAGCTTGCGGGCGCCGAGCGCGACGGCCAGCGCGGCCGCGGCGGTGTCGGCGTTGACGTTGTGCACCACTCCGTCGGCGTCGGGCGCGACGGTGGCGACGACGGGGATGCGACCGGCGGCGATGAGGTCGTCGACGGCCGAGGTGTCCACCTGCGCCACGTCGCCGACCTGCCCGATGTCGACCAGCTCGCCCTCGACCACGGCGTGCCGGCGTACGGCGGTGAACAGCCGGGCGTCCTCGCCGGAGAGGCCCACGGCGAACGGGCCGTGCTCGTTGATCAGCCCGACGAGCTCGCGCCCGACCTGGCCGACGAGCACCATGCGCACGACGTCCATCGCCTCCGGCGTGGTGACGCGCAGGCCGCCGCGGAACTCGCTCTCGATGCCGAGCTTGCCGAGCATGGCCGAGATCTGCGGGCCGCCGCCGTGCACCACGACGGGTTTGATGCCGGCGTACCGCAGGAAGACCATGTCGGCGGCGAACGCGCGCTGCAGCTCCGGCTTGATCATCGCGTTGCCGCCGTACTTGATGACGACGGTCGAGCCGTGGAAGCGTTCCAGCCACGGCAGCGACTCGATGAGGACGGCCGCCTTCTCCTGCGGGGTCATGTGCTGTACGCCGAGTTCTCGTGCACGTACGCGTGGCTCAGGTCCGTGGTCCAGATCGTCGCGTCCATCTCCCCCTCGTGCAGGTGCACCTGGATCGTGACGTCCCGGCCGCGCAGGTCGACCTTGGACCGGTCCTCCGCGGCGGCGCCGCCCCTGCACACCCACACGCCGTTCACGCCCACGTCGACCCGGTCCGGGGTGAACGCCGCGCCGGTCGTACCCACCGCGGCGAGGATGCGGCCCCAGTTGGGGTCGTTGCCGAACAGCGCGGTCTTGACCAGGTTGTTCCCGGCCACCGACCGGCCGACCTCGACCGCGTCGGCCTCGCTGGCGGCGCCCATCACCTGGATCGCCACGTGCTTGGTCGCGCCCTCGGCGTCGGCGATGAGCTGCTGCGCGAGGTCGTGGCAGGCGGCGGTGACCGCGGCGGTCAGCTCCTCCTGGCTGGGCTGCACATCCGAGGCGCCGCTGGCCAGCAGCAGCACGGTGTCGTTGGTGGACATGCACCCGTCGGCGTCGATGCGGTCGAAGGTCACCCGGGTGGCCTCGCGCAGCGCGGTGTCCAGCGCCTCCGAGCCGGCGACCGCGTCCGTGGTCAGCACGACGAGCATGGTGGCCAGGGCGGGGGCGAGCATTCCGGCGCCCTTGGCGATCCCGCCGACCGACCAGCCCTCCCGCACGACGTGCACGTTCTTCGCGACCGTGTCGGTCGTCATGATGGCCTCGGCGGCCCGCCCACCGCCGTCGGTGCCGAGCTGCTTCACCGCCGCGGTCACGCCGGGCAGCAGCTTGTCCATGGGAAGCAGCTCACCGATCAGTCCCGTCGAGCAGACCGCGACGTCACCGGCGCCGATCAGCAGCGGCTTCGGCCCGCCGCGCAGCACCGAGGCGACGTGCTCGGCGGTGGCGTGGGTGTCGCGGAAGCCCTGCGTGCCGGTGCACGCGTTGGCGCCGCCGGAGTTCAGCACGACGGCGCGGATGACGCCGCCCTTGAGCACCTGCTGGCTCCACAGCACGGGCGCGGCCTTGACCCGATTGCCGGTGAAGACGCCGGCCACGGTCGCGTCGGGACCGTCGTTGACCACGAGCGCGACGTCCGCTCCGCCGCTGGCCTTGAGTCCGGCGGCGACGCCGGAGGCCCGGAAACCCTTCGGGGAGGTGACGGTCACGGCGCCACCCCGAACACCGACAGGCCGGCCGTCTCGGGCAGGCCGAGCATCAGATTGGCGCACTGTACGGCCTGCGCGGCCGCACCCTTGCCGAGGTTGTCCAGCGCGCTGACCACGACGATGCGCCCGGAGTCGACGTCCAGCGTCGACTGCAGATGGCACGAGTTCGACCCGAGCGTCGCGGCCGTGTGCGGCCAGGCGCCCTCGGGCAGCAGGTGCACGAACGGCTCGTCCGCGTACGCGGCGGCCAGCACGTCACGCGGGTGCGTACGCCCGATCGGCCTCGCCGTGACGGTCGCGAGGATCCCGCGCGGCATCGGGGCGAGCACCGGCGTCATCGACAGCGAGTCGGCGCCGGTGGCCTGCTTGATCTCCGGCACGTGCTGGTGCGCACCCACCTTGTACGGCGACAGGTCCCCCATCACCTCGCTGCCGAGCAGGTTCACCTTCGCCGCCCGGCCGGCCCCGGACGTGCCGGAGGCGGCGACCACCACGACGTCGGCGGGATCGGCGACCCCGGCGGCGATCAGCGGGGCGAGCGCGAGCGTGATGGTGGCCGCATAGCAGCCGGTGTTGGCGACCCGGTCGCTCGCGGCGATCGCTTCGCGCTGCCCGGGCAGCTCGGGAAGGCCGTACGTCCACGTGCCGGCGTGCGCGCCACCGTAGTGACGCTCCCAGGCCACGGCGTCACGCAACCGGAAGTCCGCGCCCAGGTCGACGATCTTCACCCCGCCGGGCAGCTGCGCGGCCAGGGCCGCCGACTGCCCGTGCGGGAGCGCGAGGAACACGAGGTCCGCGTCGCTCAAGGTGCCGGCGTCGGTCACCCCGAGCGTCAGCTCCAACCCCGCGAGCTGCGGGTGCACGGCCGCGACGGGCGTACCCGCCTGCGTGTGCGCCGTGGCGGCGACGAGGTCGAGCTCGGGGTGCCCGGCGATCAGGCGCAACAGCTCACCGCCGGCATACCCACTGGCCCCGGCCACAGCGACCCGGATTCCCATACCCACCTCCGCATGACTATGCAGAGAACCGTATAACGGCGGGCATGCGGGAGCAAGCTCGTATCACCCGCCTCCCGCTCAGCGGGACGGGACCGAATCCTCCGCGGGAGGGACGGGCAGCATGCGCCGGGTGGGCGCGTTCCAGGACGGTGCCAGCAACGCCGACCGGGACAGCCGTACGGTCTGAGCCTGCCGGGCCACCGTGACCGGCCTGCTGGGGCGCCAGATCCGCCACCGCAGCGCGACCGCACACATGTGCAGCGCGAACACTCCGACGAGCAGCCCGGCGACGACGAGCGGGCGGTGGATCGAGTCCCGCATCACGTACGCCAGCAAGCCCATGACGCACGCGGGCACGAGATAGAAGTCACCGTGGAAGACGGTCGGCGCCCGGCGGGTCACCAGGTCGCAGATCACGCCCCCGCCGCCGCCGGTCAGGGCCGCGCACAGCACCATCCCGGTCAGGCCCAGCCCCTCCTGCCCGGCCCGGGCCGCGCCGAGATACGCGAACGTCGCCAGGCCGATGCCGTCCAGCACTAGCAGGTAGCGCTGGAACTGCTCGAAGTTGCGGTCCAGCCCGATGCTCAGCACGGCGCCGGCGGCTATGCAGAGGACGTACGCGACATCGTGGAGGAACGCCGGCCGGCCGTGCAGGATGACCTCCCGGACCGTGCCCCCGCCGACCGCCGTGAGCCCGGCACAGACGAACACTCCGAGCGCGTCGAGACCTCTGCGGTGTGCCTGGTGGGCGCCGTATGCGGCGAACGCGAAAGTGCCGATAAGGTCCAGAAAGTACAGTGACACGCGGCCATGCTAGTGGCGGCGTACCGGCCGGCCCGCCGTGCTCGACAACCATGCGCGATCGGGAATCAGGTCCGCCTGTTGACGCGCCCCCCTTAGGGTCGACGCCATGCTGA
This sequence comes from Nucisporomicrobium flavum, assembly GCF_016464385.1. Lineage (GTDB taxonomy): Bacteria > Actinomycetota > Actinomycetes > Mycobacteriales > Micromonosporaceae > Actinoplanes > Actinoplanes flavus_A. The sequence continues at coordinate 12,049 of NZ_JADMLH010000009.1, forward strand.
ACGAGATCGAGCAGGCCACCGCGCGCCTGCTGGAGACGGCCGGGCGCCTCACCGACGCGGACGTACGGCAGCCTTCCCTGCTCCCCGGTTGGACCCGCGCGCACGTGCTCGCCCATGTCGCCCGCGGCGGGACCGCGTTGCGGAACATCCTCGTCGACGAGGCGCCGTACGCGAGCCAGGAGGCGCGCAACGCCGACATCGAGGCCGGTTCGGGCCGGACGGCGGCGGAGCTGGTCGCGGACGTGGAGGCGACGGCGCAGTCGTTCCGGGACACCGTCGCGACCGTGCCGGAGGAGCGGTGGGAGGACATGGTGTCGATCCTGGGCTTCGCTCCGTTCCCGAAGCGCCAGGTCCTGCTGCGCCGCCTGGTCGAGCTCGAGCTGCACCACGTCGACCTCGGTGCCGGGTACACCCGCGCGGACTGGCCGGCGTTCTTCGCCGAGCTCGATCTCCCCGAGCCGATGCGGACTCAGCGGGCCGATCGGGGGTAGAACTGTCGGCATGGCTGATCAGGATCTGCTGCGCATCCGGGAGACCGCCGCCGCGTACGCCGAGGCCGTCCGGGCGACCCAGCGCTTCTTCGACCGCGTCGGGGACCTTGAGGATCCCTCCGTGCAGGCCGAGTACGCGACGCTTGCCGAGGCCGAGAAGCGGGCCGCCGGGGACCGCCTCGATGCGCTGACCACGGTGGGCATCGAGGTGCCGAGCATCGACGACAGCGACGCCGGCACCTGAGCCGGGAGAGACGCGGGCGTCTGAGGCGTCCCGAAAACTCCGGTTCCCGACGGTTCCGGTACTCATTGACCAAAGATCCGACCCCCGCGGACGCCGGTACCGGTTCCGGGCTGTGCGACACTTCCGACGCTCACCGATGTGGTGCAGCTCGGAGACCGTGTGTCGCGGTCGGACCGGAGGAGTGTCGTGGCCCCTGACGACCCGTACCGTGATCCCTCGCTCAGTGTCGACCAGCGGGTCGAGGACCTGCTGGGCCGGATGACGCTGGCCGAGAAAGTCGGGCAGATGCTCCAGCTCGACGCGCGGCGGGACCTCAAGGATGCCGTCAGCACGCGCCTCGCCGGGTCGATCCTGCACGCCTCGCCGCAGCGCATGCTCGAGGCGATCGACCTGGCGGCGAACACCCGGCTCGGCATCCCGCTGATCACCGCCGAGGACTGCATCCACGGGCACGGCTTCTGGCCCGGCGCGACCGTCTTCCCGACCCAGCTCGCCATGGCCGCCACCTGGGACGCCGAGCTGGTCGAGCGGGTCGCCCGGGTCACCGCGGTCGAGGTCTCCGCGACCGGCATCCACTGGACCTTCTCCCCCGTGCTGTGCATCACCCGGGACCTGCGCTGGGGCCGCGTCGACGAGACGTTCGGCGAGGACCCGTACCTCATCGGCGAGCTGGGCTCCGCGATGGTCCGCGGCTACCAGGGCAACGGCCTCGGCGACCCGACCGCCGTGCTCGCGACGGCCAAGCACTTCGCCGGCTACTCCGAGACCCAGGGCGGGCGGGACGCCAGCGAGGCCGACCTGAGCCCGCGCAAGCTGCGCGCCTGGTTCCTGCCGCCGTTCGAGCGGGTGGCGAAGGAGGGCTGCAGCATCTTCATGCTGGGCTACCAGTCCATCGACGGCGTGCCGATCACCGCGAACAAGTGGCTGCTCAACGACGTGCTCAAGGACGAGTGGGGCTTCACCGGCACGCTCGTCACCGACTGGGACAACGTCGGGCGCATGGTGTGGGAGCAGAAGGTGTGCGCGGACGCGGTGGAGGCCGCGGCCGTCGCCGTCCGCGCCGGCAACGACCTGGTCATGACGACCCCCGCGTTCTTCGAGGGTGCGCAGACCGCGGTGGAGCGCGGCCTGCTTGCCGAGGAAGAGATCGATGCCGCCGTACGCCGGATCCTGCGGCTGAAGTTCCGGCTCGGCCTGTTCGAGAACCCGCGGGCCCCCGACGCGCAGCGGCAGGCGGCGGTCATCGGGCACCCGGACCACGCCGCGCTCAACCTCGAGGTGGCCCGCCGCTCGCTGGTGCTGCTCGCCAACGACGGCACCCTGCCGCTGCCCGCCGGCGAGCCGCGCACGGTCGCGGTCATCGGGCCCAACGCCGACGCCCCGCAGTCCCAGCTCGGCGACTGGGCCGGCGCCTCCGGCCAGGTCGACTGGATGCCCGACGGCCAGCCGCGCGAGCTGATCGAGACCGTGCTCGACGGCTTCCGGGCCGTCGCCCCCGCGGACTGGACGGTCACCACCGCCCGCGGCGCGGACATCGAGAAGCTGGTCCCCGACCCGCAGGGCGAGTTCTACCGCGACGGGCAGCCCCGGCCGCCGATCTCGCGCCCGGCGGAGGCCGACCCGGCGATGATCGCCGAGGCGGTCGCGGTGGCGCGGGCCGCCGACTACGCGGTCGTCGTGGTCGGCGACACGGTCGCGCTCACCGGCGAGAGCAAGTCCACCGCGACGCTCGAGCTGCAGGGCGGTCAGGTCGCGCTGCTCGACGCGCTCGCCGAGACGGGTACGCCCACCGTCGTCGTGCTCATGAACTCGAAGCCTGCCGCGCTGCCGCCGTCGGCCCTGCGCGCATCCGCCATCGTGCAGGCGTTCAACCCGGGCATGCGAGGCGGCCGGGCGGTGGCGGAGCTCGTGCTCGGGCACATCGAGCCGACCGGGCGGATGCCGCTGTCCGCCGCGCGACACGTCGGCCAGCAGCCGATCTACTACAACCAGATCCGCGGGCAGCACGGCAACCGGTACGCCGACCTCACCCAGGACCCGCTGTTCGCGTTCGGCGAGGGCCTGAGCTACACCACGGTCGAGTACAGCGACCTCGAGATCGCCGAGCCGGACGTGGCCGCCGGCGGCACGGTACGGGCGACCGTGAAGCTCACGAACACCGGCGGCCGCCCGGCGCTGGAGACCGTGCAGGCGTACATCAGCGACCTCGTCACCAGCGTCACGTGGGCGGCGAGGGAGTTGAAGGCGTACCGGCAGGTGTCCGTGGCGCCCGGCGAGAGCGTCACCGTTGACATCGCTGTCGCCGCCGCCGACTGCACGCTGGTGACCGCGGATGGCCGGCGGGTCGTCGAGCCCGGCGACTTCGACCTGCTCGTGGGCCCGAACTCGCGCCCGAAGAACCTGCTGCGCGCCCGGTTCCGGATCTCCTGAGGCTCGTCCCGTGCTGACGCCTCCCGCCGACCTGCCCGAGGGCGTGCTACGGGGGGCGTTCGCGCTGACCGGGCTGGAGTACGCGCCGGTCGGGTGGGGCAGCCACCACTGGACGGCCACGGACGCCGAGGGGGCGCGCTGGTTCCTCACCGTGGACGAGCTCGACGCCGAACAGCCCGATGCCTCGTTCCATCGGCTGCGGCGGGCGTTGGACGCCGCGGCGGCTTTGCGTCTGCCGTTCGTGGTGGCCCCGGTGCGGCCCGTGCAGCGTCTTGGCGAGAAATATGCGGGGACGCTGTACCCGTACATATGGGGTGAAAGCTTTTCCTGGGGCAACTGGCCGGCGGCGAGTCACCGGGCCGCCGTCCTCGACATGCTGGTCGCGGTGCACGCCGCGCCGCCGGCGGTGTGCCGCAGGGCGGCGACCGACGACTTCGTGATCCCCTACCGTGACGGGCTGGAAGCGGCCCTGACCGGTGGGGACGTCGCGGACACCGGCCCGTACGCGGCGCCCGCCGCCCGGCTGATCGCGACCCACGCGGCGCCGATCCGGGCGGAGCTGGACCGGTACGACGAGCTCGTGGCGTCGGCCGACCGGTCACGGTCGGTGCTGACCCACGGCGAGCCGCACCCGGGCAACACGATGCGTGCGGCCGACGGCTGGAAGCTGATCGACTGGGAGACCGCACTGCTCGCCCCGCCCGAGCGCGACCTGTGGCTGCTCGGCGGCGACCTCACCGGGTACACCGCCGCCACCGGAACCCGCGTCGAGCCGGCGATGCTCGAGCTGTACCGGCGCCGCTGGCTGATCAACGACCTCTGTGTCGACCTGCGCCGGTTCCGTCGCCCGCACAGCGGGAACCCGGAGGACGAGGAAAGCTGGCAGCTGTTGCGGGCGAACGTGGAGAGAGGGCTGAGATGACGCGGGTCGTGGTCACCGGGGGTAACGGCAAGCTGGGCCGGGCGGTGGTCGCCCACCTGGGCGAGCACGGCTACGAGGTGGTGAACCTGGACCGCACCGGGCGGCCGCCGCAGACCCGCATCGACCTGACCGATTACGGCCAGACGGCGGAGGCGCTGACCGGCATCGACGACCGGTACGGCTCCGTCGACGCGGTCGTGCACCTCGCGGCGATCCCGGCGCCCGGCCTGCTCCCGAACGCCGCGACGTTCCACAACAACATGCTCGCCACCTTCAACGTGTTCCAGGCGGCGAAGCTCGCGGGCATCACGAACGTCGTGTGGGCCTCCAGCGAGACGGTGCTGGGGCTGCCGTTCACCACGCCGCCGCCGTACATCCCGGTGGACGAGGAGTATCCGGCGCGGCCCGAGTCGACGTACTCGCTGGTCAAGCACCTCGAGGAGCAGATGGCCGCGCAGTTCTGCCGGTGGAACCCCGAGCTGAAGATGATCGGGCTGCGGTTCTCCAACGTCATGGACCCGGAGGACTACGCGGAGTTCCCGTCGTTCGACGCCGACCCGCGCAGCCGCAGCTGGAACCTGTGGGGCTACATCGACGCCCGCGACGGCGCGCAGGCGGTCCGCAAGGCCCTGGAATTCGAGGGTACGGGCACAGAGGTGTTCATCATCGCCAACGCCGACACGGTGATGAGCCGCACCAGCGCGTCGCTGGCCGCCGAGGTGTTCCCGGGCGTACCGGTGACCAAGGAGCTCGGCGAGCACGAGACGCTGCTCTCGATCGACAAGGCGCGCCGCGTGCTGGGCTACGAGCCGGAGCACTCCTGGCGGTACTGAAACGTCGCCGCGGCGATCCGGCGCATCGTGAAGCCCAGCTTCTCGTAGGTACGGACCGCCGCGGCGTTCCAGTGGTCCACGAACAGCGCCACCCGGTCCCGCCCGGCGAGCAGCTCGTCGGTCAGGAACGCGCACAGGTCACGCCCGAGCCCCCTCCCCCGCGCGTCCGTACGGGTGGCCACCCCGGCGATGAACCCGATCTCCGTCACGGACCACGCGTCGGCGCCCACGGCCAGCAGCTCCCCGGTCCCCGCGCGGATGCCGGCCCACCTCGTCACGCCGCTGCCGCCGGGGTACGCCCACGAGCCCGGATGATGCTCGTCGAGGAACGCCGCGACCTCGGCGTCGTCGTCCAGCCAGCGCGGCTCGGAACGTGGTGGCAGGCCCGTCGGCGCGGTGGTGTCCATCCAGCCGAACCGGCCCTCCACGACCAGGCCCGGGATCGCCTCGATGAGGCCCTCGTCGCCGACCGCGTGGTAGCCGGCGACCTCGGGGCGGATGCGGTCCACGAGCGCGGCGACGTCGGCCGGGCTGCCGCGCAGCGCCAGGCGGTCGCGGCGGGACACGTCCGGGCAGGCCACCGCCGCCGCGTCGCCCAGCGCCCAGGCGCGTACGGCGGGCCGCATGTCCTGCGAGGCCCACAGCAGCAGCGGGTCGTCACCGGCGGCGATGCGGTCCAGGGAGATGCGGTCCAGGGAGATCATCACCCCCATGATGCCCCGGTTGCGCGGGCCTGGCATTCTCGCCCCGTGCGCGCCTACCTGAGGAAGATCGTCGTTGCCGGAGCGCTGGGCGTGGCGGCGGCGGTGCTGGCCATGGCCGCCGGTGACCTGTGGGTACGCGCGGCCGCCCACGGCCACGTCACCTCGGTGGACGACGCGCCGGCCGCGCCCGTGGCCCTCGTCCTCGGCGCGGAGGTGTACGCCGACGGCAGCCCCTCGCCGTTCCTCGCCGCCCGCCTAGAGCTCGCCCGTGAACTGCTCGCCGCGGGCAAGGTGAAGGCGATCCTCGTGTCCGGCGACCACCGGGAGTGGGGCTACAACGAGCCCGGCGCGATGTTCGAGTGGCTCGTCGACCACGGTGTGCCCAGCGCCCGCGTCGTGCTGGACCACGCCGGCTTCGACACGTACGACTCGTGTGCCCGGGCCAAGCGGGTCTTCGGCGTGGACAAGGCGATCGTGGTGACGCAGACGTACCACATCGACCGCGCGGTGGCCCTGTGCCGCAGGCTCGGCGTGGCGGCCTCCGGCGTGGCCGACGACAGCGTCCGCGTGTACGAGGAGCCGTGGCGCAACAGCGTGGTCCGCGAGCGCGGCGCGGTGGTCAAGGCGCTGCTCGACGTGGTGTCGGGGCGCGACCCGGTGTTCCTCGGCCCGCACGAGGCCGGCGTCGAGGTCGCGGTCAGCTCCTGAGCCCTGGTGCGGTTAGCCGCACCTTCGCCGGCGGGCTGGCCCGGCTGTGCGCACGCGCCGCGGACGCGAGGGTCGACGCATGGAATCCGTGGTGTCCCTGACCGCCGTGTCCCGGCGTTATCCGCGCGGCGTGCTCGCCCTGCGCGACGTGTCCCTCGATGTGCCGGCCGGCCAGTTCGTCGCCGTGATGGGCGCGACCGGCTCCGGCAAGAGCACGCTGCTGCACTGCGCCGCCGGCCTCGACCGCCCCACCTCCGGCCGGGTACGCCTGGCCGGCCGCGATGTCACCCGGCTGCGCGAGGCGGCGCTCACCCGGTTGCGGCGGGACCGGGTCGGCTTCGTGTTCCAGTCGTACAACCTGCTCTCCGAGCTGACCGTACGCCAGAACGTCGCGCTGCCCGCCCGCCTCGGCGGCCCACGGGCGCGTCCGGTCGACGAGGTGCTCGAGTCGGTCGGGCTGGGCGGGCTGGGGCGCCGGCCGGTGGGTGAGCTCTCCGGCGGGCAGCGGCAGCGCGTCGCGGTGGCCCGCGCGCTCGTCACCGGCCCGGCGGTGATCTTCGCGGACGAGCCCACGGGGGCGCTCGACCCGACCACCGGCGCCCAGATCCTCGGGCTGCTGCGGACGGCCGCGGACCTGGACCGGGTGAGCGTGCTCATGGTCACGCACGATCCGGTCGCCGCGGCCTGGAGCGACCGGCTGGTGCTGCTGCGCGACGGCGCGGTCGTGGCCGACGGGCCCACGCCGCAGGCCGAGGCCATCGCCGAGCGCCTGCGCGGCGTCTCCCGGGTGCCCGCGTGATCCGGCAGGCGCTGCGGCGCAACCCCTGGTCGTTCCTCGGCCCCGCGGCCACCCAGTGCCTCGCGGCCGCCCTGGTCACCGCCGGGCTCTGCCTGATGGCCTCGCTGGACGGGGCCCCGCTGGGGCGCGAGCAGCGGCAGGCCCTGACCGACAGCGGCATCGCGGACCTCGGGCTGCTGTTCCTGATGAGCTCGATCTACCTGTCGATGCTGATCGTCGGCGTCACCATGAGCTCGGCGATCCGGCACCAGGCCCGCGACATCGCGCTGGTCCGCGCGGTCGGCGCCACCCCCGGGCGGGTCCGCCGGGCCGTGGCCGCGCAGGCCGCGCTGGTCGCCGTACCGGCCACGATCGTGGGCGTACCCCTGGGCATGCTCTGCGGCCGGGCCTGGGTGAGCGGCTTCGTCAGCCACGGCCTCGTGCCCGCCGAGGTGAGCTTCCGGGTGCACGGCGGGGCCCTGCCCATCGCGCTGGCGGTCACCATGGGGACGTCCCTGCTCGGCGCGATGATCGCCGCGATCCGCCCGTCCCGGGTACGGCCCGCCGTCGCGCTCGCCGACAGCGCGGCCCCCCGGCTGCGCATCGGCGTGGCCCGCACCACGGCCGGCCTCGTCCTCGTCACCGGCGGCACCGTGCTGTCCGTGCTGATCGCGGACCTCGACGCGGGGACCGCGGACCAGGCCGGGCTGTTCGTCATGCTCGCGATGTGCACGGGCGCCGGCCTGCTCGGCCCGGCGCTGCTGCGGGTCGCCGCGCCCGCCGCCCGGCTCCTCGGCAACACCGGACGGCTCGCGGCGGACACGCTCGCTGTGCACGCCCGGGGGCTGTCGGGCGCGCTCGTGCCGCTGACCCTCGCCATCGCGTTCGCCGCGGTCAACCTCACCCGTACAGCGACGACCACGCACGTCACCGGGGTCGCCGCGCCCGCCGCCGACCGCTGGCTGGAGTTCTCCGGCACCGGCGCGTACACCGCCTTCGCCGCCATCGCCGCGCTCAACACGCTGATCACCACGATCCTGGCGCGGCGGCGGGACCTGGCCGTCACCCGGCTCGCCGGCGGGACCCGCGGGCGTACGCTCGCCGTCGTCGTCTGCGAGGCTCTCCTGGTGACCGGCACAGCGCTCGTGGTCGCCACGGTGGTGGCGGCGGTGACCCTGTTGCCGCTGCTGCACACGGCGCTGGGCACGTGGCGGCCGTGGATGCCCGGGAGCTGGCTCGCGGCGGGCCTCGCCGGCACGGCCGTCCTGGTCTTCGCGGGCACCGTGCTGCCGGCGGCCATCACCCTGCGCCGCCCGCCCATCGAGGTGGCCGGGTGATCGTGCTGCGCGCCTGGCTCAGCTCCCGCACCTGGCGGGAGCTGGCCTTCGTGCTCACCGGGGCCGTCCTCAGCCTGCCCACGTTCGCGCTCGCCGTGCTCGGGCTGGTCGCTTCGGCGCTGTCGGTCGTCATCTTCGGCCTGGCCCTGCTGATCGGCGTGCTGGCCCTGGCCCGGCTCACCCCGCGCTATTTCCGGGCGCCGGCGCGGCGCCTGCTCGGCTGGGACTGGCCGTCGCCGGCCCCGCCCACGGGCACGACCCGGATGCGGCGGGTCGTGGGGCTGCTCGGCGACTCGACGGCCTGGCGGGCGCTGGCGTACTGCTTCCTGCGGTTCCCGCTGATCTACACGGGGGCGTACGGCGCGGTCGCCGGGCTGTTCACCGGCCTGGTCGCGGTCACGTACCCGGTCTGGTGGTTCGTCGTGCCCGACGAGTTCTGGTACGGGGCCGCCACCTGGCCGGGCACCTGGTGGCGAGCGCTCCAGGGCGCTGCCGTCCTGCTCGTGCTGCCGTGGGTGCTGCGTCTCGTCGTGCTGCTCGACGGCGTCCTGGTCCGCGCGCTGCTGCGGCCGACGCCCGCGGCCCGGCGCATCGCCCAGCTCGAGGCCGGCCGCGCGGCCCTGCAGGAGGACGCGGCGGCGCTGCTCCGGCGGGTCGAACGCGACCTGCACGACGGCACCCAGGCCCGCCTGGTCTCGCTCGGGGTGGCGCTGGCCCGCATCGAGCGCCGCAGCACGGATGAGCAGGTCCGCGCGCTCGCCGGCGACGCCCGCGGCACGGTGACCGAGGCGCTCACCGAACTGCGCGACATCGTCCGGGGCCTGCACCCGCCCGCCCTGGACGACGGCCTCGAGGTGGCGCTGTCGACCCTCGCCGCGCGCAGCGCCGTCCCGGCGACGCTCGCCGTCGACCTCCCCCACCGGCCGCCGGACGCCACGGCGTCGGCGCTGTACTTCGCGGTCGCCGAGCTGCTCACCAACATCGCGCGGCACGCCTCGGCGACGCGGGCGTCGATCACCGTCCGCGAGGAGGGGCCGTGGCTCACGCTCACGGTCACCGACGACGGGCGCGGCGGCGCCGGGCGCGGGCAGGCCTCGGGCACCGGCCTGAGCGGCCTCGCGCGCCGGGCCGCCGCGCTCGACGGCAGCCTGCACGTCGAGTCACCGGCAGGCGGCCCCACCACCATCACGATGAAGCTGCCCGGGGAGGCCGGATGAGCGCGCTGCGGGTCGTCATCGCCGAGGACAACGCGCTGCTGCGCCGCGGCGTCGCGCTGCTGCTCGGCGAGCACGGCATCGAGGTGGTCGCTGCCGTGGCCGACGCCGACGAGCTGCTGCGGGCGGTGGCCGCCGAGCGGCCCGACGCGGTCGTGGTGGACGTACGCATGCCGCCCACGCACACCGACGAGGGCCTGCGGGCCGCGCTCACGATCCGGTCGGCGTACCCGGAGATCGCGGTCCTCGTCTTCTCCCAGTGGGTCGAGACCAGCTACGCGCGGAGGCTGCTGTCGGAGAACACCGGACGGGTCGGCTACCTCCTCAAGGACCGGATCGTCAGCACGGACGAGTTCGTGGGCGCCCTGCAGCGCGTCGCCGACGGCGGTACGGCCCTCGACCCCGAGGTGGTCCGGCAGCTGCTGGCCGCGCCCGCCGTCGATCCGGGCCTGTCCCGGCTGTCGGCGCGCGAACGCGAGATCCTGGGCCTGCTCGCCGAGGGCCGGTCCAACGTGGCCATCGCGGAGACGCTGCACCTCGCCGAGCGCAGCGTGGAGAAACACGTCACCGCGATCTTCACCAAGCTGGACCTGCCCCAGGCCCGTACGGACCACCGGCGCGTGCTCGCCGTGCTGCGCTATCTGCGCTCCTGAACCCCAACGGGCGACGGCGAAACATCTGACATCGATGAGCATGGACATCGGGTCTTTGGTGGACAACCATGCACAGATATGACGGATCAGCGCGAACGATCGCTGCCTGAGTCCTCGCAGTCTCGGTCCTCGCGGCGTGCGTTCCTGTCGGCCTCCGCCGCCGTCGCCGCCACCCCGGTGCTGGGGCGCGCCGCGCACGCCGCCGGGCTGCGCGGACAGCACCCCGACCACGAGCTCAGGTCGCTGCTGCGCGAGATCGATCCGCACCGCATCGGCGCCACCGTGGCGCGCCTGGCCGCGTTCGGCACCCGGCACACGCTCTCCAGCCAGGACGACCCCGAGCGCGGGATCGGCGCGGCCCGGGACTGGATCCACGAGCAGTTCCGCCGGTACGCGGCCGAGTCCGGCGGGCGGATGACCGTCGAGCTGCAGTCGTACATCCAGCCCCCGGCGTCGCGGATCCCGGAGCCGACCCGGATCACCAACGTCGTCGCCACCCTGCACGGGGAGGGCGACCCCGGCCGGGTGTACGTGGTCACCGGCCACTACGACTCGCGAGCGTCCGACGTCATGGACGCCACCAGCGACGCGCCCGGCGCCGACGACGACGCGTCCGGGGTCGCCGCGATCATGGAGGTCGCGCGGGTCATGGCCACCCGCCGCACCGAGGCCACGATCGTGTTCGCCGCGGTCGCCGGCGAGGAGCAGGGCCTGTACGGCTCCGACTACCTCGCGAGGCAGTTCAAGGACGCGGGCACCGACGTCCAGGCCATGTTCAGCAACGACATCGTCGGCACCGGCGACGCGCACGACGGGACGGCCGCGGACCCGCGTACGGTCCGGCTCTTCGTCGAGGGCGTGCCCACCTCCGAGACCCCCGCGCAGGCCACGACCCGGCAGTCGGTCGGGGGCGAGAACGACGGCCCGTCGCGGCAGCTGGGCCGCTTCGTCCGCGACGTCGCGGAGAACCCGCAGACCGGCATGAAGGTCCGCGTCGTCTGGCGCCGGGACCGCTACCTGCGCGGCAGCGACCACATCTCGTTCCTCCTGCGCGGCTACCCGGCGGCGCGCTTCACCGAGCCTCGGGAGAACTTCGCCCACGAGCACCAGGACGTCCGGGTCGAGAACGGCGTCCAGTACGGCGACCTCGTCAGGTTCTGCGACTTCTGGTACATCGCCCGCGTGGCCCGCGTCAACGCGGCGGCGCTGTGGTCGCTGGCCCAGGCCCCGGGCACCCCGAAGGGCGTGGTCATCGACACCACCCGCCTGGCCAACGACACGACGCTGCGCTGGCAGCCGTCGACGGCCGCGGACCTCGCGGAGTACGAAGTGGTGTGGCGCGAGACGACGGCCCCGGACTGGCAGCACGTGCTCCCGGTGGGCAACGTGACCACGGTGACGATCGACCTGTCGAAGGACAACGTGTTCTTCGGCGTCCGCGCCGTGGACCGCGCCGGCCACCGCAGCCCCGTGGCCGCCCCCATCCCGGGCTAGGCCGTTTCCTGGTCCGGCGACGGCGTTCAGGTCACCGGCGTAGTCCTCGCACGCCCTGAGCAGATACGCGATGTCCGGCACCGGCTGACCCCGCCGCGCCCGGCGGGGCATTTGCGCGCCCTCGCTACATTCCCCGCTGATTTGAGGCGACCGGCCCTGGGACGGTCGCCGCATCCTCGCCCGGCGGTGTCGCCGCCTTGCCCGAGGCGGGGACGACCTCGATCGGAGGTACACGATGGACGGTCCCGACCTCGTGCGGAGGCTGGCGCCGATGACGGTGCTCGGCGCGTTCCGGCGTGACCCGCTGGCACTGTTCGCGGACGTCGCGCGAGAGCCGGGCGGCATGGCGGAAACCAGTGCGTTCGGACGCCGTGTCGTGTTCATCACTCATCCGGACCATGTCGTGCACGTGCTGCGCGACAACCACCGCAACTACACCAAGGACGCGCCGGTGTACCGGGTCGCCCGCCCGTTCCTCGGATCGGGTCTGACCGTGTCGCCGGGTGGGGAGGAATGGCTGCGGCGGCGGCGTCTGGTGCAGCCCGCTTTCGGGCGGACGACCGTCGAGAACGCCGCCCGGATCACCGAGGAGTGCCTCGCCGACGTCGCCGTCCGCTGGGCCGGGCGGGACACCGTCGACGCGTCCGCGGAGATGTCGGAGCTGTCGATGCGGTTCGCCTGCCGCATCCTGTTCGGAACGGAACTGACCGGCGAGGCCGCTACCCTCGCCGCCGACCTGCGGCTGATCTGCGACCATGTGGCCGCGTTCCTGGCCCGGCCGTTCCCACCCCTGGCCGTGCCGACGCGGGCCAACCTCCGGTTCCGCGCCGCGATGCGCCGGGTTCGTGCCACGGTTGCCGAACTGGTCGCCGATCCGCGGACCGAGCTGACAGCACGACTGGCCGCCGATGCGGGGTCCTCCCCCGAGCAGGTGGCCGACGAGGTGCTCGGGTTGTTCTTCGCCGGCCACGAGACGCTCGGCCACACGCTGGCGTGGTGCTGGCACCTCCTGGCGGGCCATCCCGAGGCCACAGACCGGCTGCGCGAGGAACTGGACACCATCCTCGGCGGACGGCCGGCGGTGCTGGCGGATCTGCCCCGGCTCGTCTACACCCAGCAGGTCGTCAACGAGGCCATGCGGCTCTACCCAGTGGTCTGGATAATGATGCGGCGGGCCGTACAGGCGGACACGATCGGTGGCCATCGGATCGACGGCGGGTCGTTGATCGCCTGGAGTCCCTACGCGGGCAATCGCCATCCGGACGTCTGGCAGCGACCGGAGGCGTTCTGGCCGGAACGCTTCGCCGACGAGGACGGTCGCGGCGCCGCGTATCACCGGCATTCCGTCGTTCCCTTCGGCCTCGGCCCACGCGCCTGTCCAGGCTCGAACCTCGCGCTGACCCAGGCCTGTCTGACCGTGGCGACTCTGGCTCGTCGCGTGCGGAGCACACCGGCGCCGGACGGCGGGGTGGCTCCGGTCCCGTCCATCACGCTGCGCCCGGCCGGCCCGGTGCCCCTGCACCTGGCCGGCCGGTGAGCCGGTACCTGACCGGCGCCTTCGCACCGGTGTCCGGGGAGCAGACCGAGCACGCGCTGCCGGTCGACGGACACCTACCATCCGATCTGGACGGCCTGTTCACGCAGATCGGCCCGGCGCCGGCCGGTCGGCCACGCCGCGCCCTCGACGGGACCTACCCCTGGTTCATGCAGGACGGCCTGGTCTGCGGGATCCGGCTGCGGCACGGACGTGCGCTCTGGTTCCGCAACCGATGGGTACGCTCGCGTCGCGCGGCCCGGACGCTGGGCGAGCGGCCCGCCCCGGGACCACGCCACTTTCCGGTCGACACGGTGAACACCAACGTCGTCGCCCATCACGGGGTGATGCTGGCGCTCATCGAGTCGGGCTGCCTTCCCGTGCAGCTCTCGGAGACATTGGACACCCTCGGCTACACCGATCTCGGCGGCCAGCTGCCGCGTGGGTTCGCCGCCCACCCCAAGGTCGACCCGGTGAGCGGCGAGTTGCACGCGCTCGCCTACTCGCCGCTGCGCTCGTGGGCCGAATACCTGGTGCTGTCCGCGGAGGGCCGGGTGACCCGGAGCGATCGGATCGACCTGGGCGGCCGGCCGCTGCTGCACGACATCGCGCTCACGCCGAACTACGTGATCTTTCTCGACCTGCCGGTCCGCTTCGCCCCGCTGCGCGGCGCAACCGGCGCGTTCCCTTACCGGTGGCGCGATCGGCACCAGTCCCGGATCGGCGTGCTGCCCCGCGCCGGCGGGCCGGTCCGCTGGATCGCCATCGAGCCGTGCTTCGCCTACCACCTGGTCGGGGCGGAGGAGGACGCCGACGGCGGGCTGACCGTCCGCGCGCTGCGGTACGACCGGCTCTTCGACGATCGCGCCGCCGATCCCTTCGCCCGGCCCGCGATGCTGTGGGAGTGGCGTGCGCCGGGATCCGCCGACCACGCCACCGCGCGTCAGCTGCACGATCGGCCGCACGAACTGCCACGGTCCGATCCGCGGAGGACGGGCCGGCCGCACCGCTACTACTACGCGGTCACCCAGGACGTCGCCGAACCCGACCGGTCCGGCCTGCTGCGCTTCGATTTGCACCGGGGAGCGGCCGAGACGCTCGAACTCCCGGCCGGCGTCGTCTCCGGCGAGGTGGTCTTCGTGCCGCGTATCGCCGACGGGGCCGAGACCGACGGGTGGCTGATGCACTTCCAGACCGACCTGACGACGGGCACGTCCGCGTTGGTCGTCCGCGCTGCCGACGGCCTGACCGAGGCTCCGTGCGCCGTCGTCCGGCTCCCGGTCCGCGTGCCGGTGGGCGCGCACAGCAGCTGGATACGGTCCGACGAATGGCAGGCGATGCCGTGAACGCCTCGCATCCCTGGGACCCGCCCCGGGGCCCGGACCCGATCCTGCGGTCCCTCGCACCGGAGGATCAGCGCGCGTACCTGGTGGGCCTGGTCCGCGCGGAGACCGCGACTCTCATCGGACGTACCGAACCGGAGGCCGTTCCGGCCGGTGTGACCTTCGACGACCTGGGCCTGACCCGTGCCGAGGCGATCGAGCTGCGGGACCGGCTGGCCGCTGTCTGCGGGACCGAGCTACCGACCGATCTCGTCGGGGACCATCCCAGCCCGGACGCGGTGGCCGCACTGATCTACGGCGAGCTGTTCGGCGAGGCGCTGGACAGGGTGCTCGTGATGATCGACTCGCTGGAGCGCGCCGCCGTGCGACTCGGCGCCGACGAGCGGGCCACGGTCGTCGCGCGCCTGCGGGGCCTCCTCGCCCGGTTCGGCACTGATCCCCACAGCACCGACGACGGGTGACGAAGATGAGTACCTTCGATACGTTCCTGCGGCTGACCCGTGGCGTGTACCGCCGCCGGCTCAGCCTGGCCGCGAACGGCTATCTGCACGCCGATCCCGACGCCCGGCTGCACCTTCCCGCTTGGCGAGAGGATCCGTACGCCCTCTACGACCAGCTACGGCACCGGGGACGACTGTCCCGCAGCCGGTCCGGCGCGTGGGTGACCGTCGACCACGAGATCTGCCGGGAGGTGCTGCGCGACCGGCGTTTCGGCGCCCGGCCCGACCGCCTCACCGTGGACGAGTCCCTGAGCGACGACTTCGAGACCTCGTTCCTCGGCATGGAGCCGCCGGACCACACCCGGCTGCGCGGGGCGATCCGCTCCGACTTCGACCCCCGGGCGGTGGGCCGGTACCGCGACCTTGTCGAACGTACGGTCGATGAGCTTCTCCGCCCCGCCGAGCGCAACCGGCGCTTCGACCTGATGGCCGGCCTGGCCCGGCCGCTGCCGCTGGCCGTGATGTCCGCCGTCTTCGGCATCCCCGACGACCAACGGGCCGGCTTCCACCGCAGCGCGGCGGTGCTGGGCGGCGCGATCGACGGCGTCCGGACGATGACCCAGGCCGCCCGCCTGCGCACCGCCACACTGACCCTGGACCGGCTCTTCGACGATCTGATCGCCCGTCGGCGGCGGGATCCCGGCGACGACCTGCTCAGCCGGCTGGTCACCGACGCCGCCGGTGAGGTCGGCGCCGACGAACTGCTGCCGTTGTGCACACTGCTGCTGGTCGCCGGATTCGAGACCACGACGAACCTGATCGGCAACACGGTGCACGCCCTGCTGCGGCACCCGGAACAGTGGGCGGCCGTCGTCGCGGCCCCGGGCGACCGGGCGGCCGCCGCCGTCGAGGAGACCCTGCGGTACGACCCTCCCGTCCAGCGGGCCGGACGGGAGGCCCGGCAGGACATCGAGATCGCGGGCCGGCCGATCCGGGCCGGCGAGTTCGTCGTCGCCCTGATCGGTGGCGCGAACCGGGACCCGGCCGCCTTCCCGGATCCGGACCGTTTCGATCTGTTCCGCAGCCCCGCGACCGCGCACCTGGCCTTCGGCGGCGGTATCCACTACTGCATCGGCCATCCGCTGGCCCGGCTGGAGGCCACCATCGCCGTCCGCACGCTCGCCGAAAGGCTTCCACGGCTCCGGATCGACGGACGGACCGCTCGCCGCTCTTCCGGGATGATCCGCGGATTCACCCGCCTGCCCCTGCGAATCGCCGCGCCACCGGCATCGTCACCCTAGTTCCCGGCGCCGATCTTCTGCGGCTGCTCCGGTGTCGCCGTCGCGGCCGCCTCGCGCCGGTTCGCCGCCACGCTCGTGGCGGTGACGGTGAGCAGCACGCCCAGGATGACCACGAGCGACAGCGGCGTCGGGACCTCGGGCGCCCACGACCAGACCGTGTGCGCCCAGTGCAGCACCAGCTTCACGCCGATGAAGCCGAGGATCACGGCGAGCCCGTGGTTGAGGTGGCGCAGCTTGCTCAGCGCGTTGCGCAGCACGAAGTACAGCGCGCGCAGGCCGAGGAGGGCGAACGCGTTGGTGGCGAACACGATGTACGGGTCGTCGGTCACGCCGTACACGGCCGGTACGGAGTCCACCGCGAACACGATGTCGGTCATGAACACGGCGACCACGACCAGCGCCATCGGGGTGAGCGCCCGCCGGCCCGCCGAGCGCACGGTCAGCTTGGCGCCGTGGTACTCGCGGGTCACCGGCATCAGCCGGCTCAGCAGCTTGACGCTGCGCATGCTGCCGATGTCGACCTGCTGCGCGTGCCCGGACACCGCGTCCCGCATCACCTTGGCGGCGGTCACCAGCAGGATGGCGCCGAACAGCAGGAACGCCCAGGTGCCCGCGCTGATCACCGCGGCGCCCAGCGCGATGAACACGGCCCGCAGGACCAGCGCGCCGACGATGCCGTAGAGCAACACCCGCTGGGCGAGAGCCGACGGTACGGCGAACGCGGTGAGCAGAAGCATGAACACGAACAGGTTGTCCACGGACAGGGATTTCTCCACCACCCAGCCGGTGAAGAACTCGACCGACACGTCGCCGCCGTACAGCGGCCACATCACCAGCCCGAACACGACGGGCAGCGCCAGGTAGAAGACCGTCCAGCCGACCGCCTCGCGCATCGGCACGTCGTGCGGCCGGCGGGTCACCGCGAAGTCGACCGCCAGCAGCACCACCAGGATCGCCACCGTGACGGTCCAGAGCAGGGGCGAGCCGATCGAATCGAGCATGGAAGTCTCCTCAGACACGTGTCATCGTCTGAGGTCTCCCTCACCCGGCCGCGGTGGCCGGGCGACCGCCCGGGGCTCCTGGCCTGCAGGACCCGTACTGACCGGGACGATCTGTCGAGGTACTCCCCTCGCCACGCACCCTATGTGACCCACCTGAACGCTCCCTGGGAGCCGGTAATGTCCACTGCCCGGACGATGCACAGGAGGCTCTGGTGGCATACGGCTATCTGGCGACGATGCGCGCCACCCCCGGCAACCGCGACGAGGTCGTGCACATCCTGCTCGGCGGGGCCGACGGCCTCCGCGACGCGGGCTGCCTGCTGTACGTGGTGAGCGTCGACGACACCGACGCCGACCTGATCCACGTCACCGAGGCGTGGCAGAGCAAGCAGCACCACGACGACTCGCTGCGCCTGCCGGAGACCAAGGCGGCGATCACCAAGGCGATGCCCCTGCTCACCGGCGAGTTCACCGGCCGCGAGGTGACCGTGGTGGGCGGGCTCGGCGTGGCATGACCGCACCGATCTACGCTTCGTGCTCCTGCACTTGATCAACGAGACGGCCCGGCACGCCGGCCACGCCGGCGCGGTCCGCGAGCTGCTCGACGGTACGACGGGAGAATGACATGACGATCACCGGGAGCGCCCTGGTCACCGGGGCGTCGCGGGGCCTGGGCGCGCACATCTCCCGCCGCCTGGCCGCCGACGGCTGGCCGGTCGCGGTGAACTACCGGTCCGACGAGGCCGGCGCGGCCCGCGTGGTCGCCGACATCGAGGCGGCCGGCGGCCGGGCTGTGGCCTTCCGCGCCGACGTGACCGACGAGGACGCGGTTCCGGCCATGGTGGCGCGGGTCGAGGCGGAACTCGGGCCGGTCCAGGCGCTCGTGGCCAACGCGACCGGACCGCAGCCGCTGGTCGCCGCCGAGGAGGTGACGTGGCAGCACCACCTCGACCAGCTGCTCTTCTTCGTCAAGAGCCCGACGCTGCTCATGCAGGCGGCACTGCCGGGCATGCGCCGCCTCGGCACCGGCCGCATCGTGCACATCGGCTCCGACTCGTTCGAGCGGGCGCTGCCGGGCGCGTCGGCGTACAACGCGGCGAAGGGCGCCCAGATCGGCCTGGCCCGTACGTGGGCGCGGGAACTCGGCCGGCACGGCATCACGGTCAACGTGGTGGCGCCGGGCTGGATCCCGGTCGAGCGCCACGGGGACGTGACGGCCGAGGACAGCGCGGGCTACCTCCGCGACGTGCCACTGGGCCGGATGGGCACGCCGCAGGAGATCGCCGACGTGGTCGCGTTCGTGGCGAGCGACGCCGCCCGCTTCATCACCGGCGAGCGCATCACCGTGAACGGCGGCCACACGATCGACTAGCTCTACGGGGTTCCGATGGCCGGTCCCGGCGGATCCAGCTCATCAGGATCCTCCGGCGGGCGAGACAGGTCGGGTGACCCCGGACGTCGCGGCGTCGCGTCTCGCCTGGTGTAGTCCTCCGGCGTGAAGCTTTCGACCGCCGCGGTACCCCTCGTCACCTCATCTGTGCGTTTGGTCAGCGGCGGCAACTCGGCATCTGGAGGTTCCTGCTGTGGTCTCGGCAGCGAGGTCCGCCGACGTAGATGCAGCTTCCGCCGGGACTGCGAGAGCCGACGCTCACGGAATCGACCGAACGTTTCCGTCAAGACCGACGCGATCATCGTGCCCACGAAGGCCTTCACCGTCTCCTTGACCAGCGAGTCGCCGACCACTGCCGCCGCGATCGGGGCGGCACCGGTCGCCGCGAGGACGAGCGCCCCCACTGTGACGGCAAGCCCGAACACTGTTCCGGGATCGGCCCATGCGGCGACCGGCTCCTGGCGGTAGTCAGTCTCGAGATGATCCAACTCCTGGTCGACGTCGGAGGATTCGACGCCCGCTGCTTGAGCGGCAGCACGCAGCACGCTGACCGCAGCCAGCCCACGCATCCTGAGCAACTGTTCGCGATGCTCCGAGTCAACGGTGTACTGCAAGGCCTCGTCGTACGCGCGCAGCCGCTTGTGCTCGTGGCGTACCTGAGCGAAGGGGTCTTCGTCGGCCATGACGCAATTGTGTGTGCCGGGTTGAACGGCGCGCCAGCCCTGCGCCAAGACCAGCTTCCGCGAGCGGGGTGCCGCCTGATTCCGTACGTTGGAGGCATGCTTCTGACCGTCGTGGCCGACTACGGCATCGGGGATCTCGCGTTCGCCGAGGTGCGGCAGCGTTTCGCCAAGCTTCTGCCCGAGGCGGACGTCGCCGCCATTCCCGTGCCGCCCTTCGACACGGTCAGCGCCGGGTTCTGCGTGGCTCAGCTGGCGTTCGGCGACGGGCCGGCGGACCGGGTGATCTACGCGAACGTGGCGCCCCGGCAGGACGAGGACGAGCCCCGTGAGGACAACGCCGGCGAGCGGCTCGTGGCCGCCCGGCTGGAGTCCGGTGTGCTCGTGGTGGGGGTGGCCGCCGGTGCGAGCCTGTCGTTCCTGGCCGCCGAGGGTGTGCCGCTGCACGCGGTGAACGTGGCGGACGCCGGGTCGCAGTTCCGGTCCAGGGACGTGTTCCCCGGCGCGGTGGCCGGCCTGGTCAAGGGTGACGACGGGCTGCTCGGCGACCCGGTCACCGTGGCGCCCGTCCCGGAGCGCGCGGTGGTCTACACCGACGGGTACGGCAACCTGAAGACCAGCTGGTACGACGCCCCCGCGGAGACCGGCACGACGGTCCGGGTACGCATCGGCGGCGCCGAGGTGGAGGCGATGGTCAGCGACGGCGTCTTCACGGTCCCGGCCGGCACGGTGTCCTTCGCGCCGGGCAGCTCGGGCTGGGGCGGACGCGCCTGCTACGAGCTGTTCGCCCGGGGCGGCAACGCGGCCGAGCTCTTCGGCTTCCCGGACTCCGGCACGCCGATCGAGGTCATCGCCTGAGCCCGGGAAGGCGGATGCCCGGCTCTGTCGGCTTCGCGCCTGAAGCGGGCCGGTGGATGCCGGTACCGTCCGATCGATGTCCATCACGACGTGGTTGCGACGGCGGCCGGCCCGCCCGCTCGAGGCCGACATCGCGCTGACGGTCGCGCTGCTCGCGGTGACGCTGTACGAGGGCCACCACGCGCCACCCGGCTGGCGGCCGTTCGACGCCGAGGCGCACCTGCTGTTGCTGGCCGCGGCGCTGCCCGTGCTGACCCGGCGGTACGCCCCGGCGTGGTCGCTGGCGGCGTCCGGGGCGTGCTGGATGGCGTACGTGATCGCCGGGTACTGGCCCGTCGCGAACGTCTACGTGTACCTGTTGATCCTGTTCACCGTGGCCGCGACCCGCCCGCCCCGGTACGCGGTCGGCGGGGTGGCCCTCGGCATCGGGCTGTGGCTCGCGGGCGGGGCGCTGACCGGCGCCCAGTACCCGCTGGGTGTGTCCGTGCTGAGCGCGCTCGTACCGGTGACGGTCTGCTGGGCCGGCTTCGAGGCGGCGCAGCTGGCGGACCGCAACCGCCGGCTCGCCGACGCGACCGCCGAGCTGACCCGGACGCAGCGGGAGCGGGCGCTGCGGGCCGCCACCCACGAGCGGATGCGCATCGCCCGGGAGCTGCACGACGTGGTCGGGCACCACCTGTCGGTGATCTCGATCCAGACCGGGCTGGCCAAGTACGTGCTGCGCTCCGACGCCGAGACGGCCGGCACGGCGCTGGAGACGATCGAGTCGCTGACCGTCGAGACGCTGCACGAGATGCGGCGGATCCTGGTGCTGTTGCGCGTCGGTGCCACCGAGGCCGGCATCCCCGTCGCGGGGCAGGAGCCGTTCCACCCCGCCCCGGGCCTGGCGGATCTGCCGCTGCTGTTCGAGCGGGTACGCGCGGCCGGCGTCGAGCTGACGGTGTCCGTGACGGGCACGCCGCGGGAGCTCCCGTCCGGCCTCGAGCTGTGCGTGTACCGCGTGGTGCAGGAGAGCCTGACCAACGTCATCAAGCACGCCGCGCCGACCCGGGCCCGGATCGTCCTCGGGTACGGTCCCACGACCTTCACCGCCCGCGTGAGCGACGAGGGGCCTGCCCGCCCCGACGCCGGGACACGCCCACCGTCCGGCGCCGGTCAGGGCGTGACCGGCATGCGGGAACGCGCGTCGATCTACGGGGGCACGCTCGAGGCGGCGG
Source organism: Nucisporomicrobium flavum (assembly GCF_016464385.1). GTDB lineage: Bacteria > Actinomycetota > Actinomycetes > Mycobacteriales > Micromonosporaceae > Actinoplanes > Actinoplanes flavus_A. Next base: position 33,621 of record NZ_JADMLH010000009.1, read on the forward strand.
CGCGGCGGCCCCGCGGGTTCGAGGTCCGGCTGACGCTGCCGACCGTACGCCGGGAGCGGGTGTCATGACGTCCGTGCTGGTGGTCGACGACCAGATGCTCATCCGGGCCGGGCTGACCGCGCTCCTGCGGGCCGCGCCCGGGTTCGACGTGGCGGGCGAGGCCGCCGACGGTCAGGAGGCCGTGGATCGGGCCAGGGAGCTGCGCCCCGACGTGGTCCTGATGGATCTGCGGCTGCCGGAGGTCAGCGGCGTCACCGCCACCGAGCGCATCCTGGCCGAGCGGCCGGAGGCGCGGGTGCTCGCGCTCACCACGTTCGACCTGGACGAATACGTGTACGCCGCCCTGCGCGCCGGGGCCAGCGGCTTCCTGCTCAAGGAGACACCGGCCGACCAGCTGCTCGCCGCGGTCCGGGTGGTCGCCGGCGGCGAGGTCCTGTACGGCCCGACGGTCGTCCGCCGGCTCGTCGAGACGTACACCCGCGCGGGGGCGGCGTGCGAGGCCAAGGAGTTGACGCTGCTGACCGCACGGGAGACCCAGGTCCTGCGGCTCGTCGGGCGCGGCCGGGACAACGCCGGGATCGCCGGGGAGCTGGTGGTGAGCGAGGCGACCGTGAAGACGCACCTGCACCGGGTGATGACCAAGCTCGGCCTGTCGAGCCGGGCGCAGGCGGTCGTGGTGGCGTACGAGACCGGTCTGGTGATACCGCGCCGGCTCGACGGACCACGACCGCCCGACTGACGAACCGGCTCAGCAGACGCCGGAGACGCACCTGTACCAGTGCCCGGTCCAGCCGCTGCCCGGCACGAAGTCCTGGTACCAGTGCGACTTCGGGTTGGCCACGTACACCACCACCCGCCGGTAACCCGGGGCCGGCCACTGCGACGGCAGGGTGTCGTCGGCCCGGCCGCCGCCCGGCATCTGAACCCAGCCGCGGGACGTGGCCCACTCGTGCCAGATGGTCCGGTCCGGGGCGATGCCGAAGCACTCGTCGATGGTGCCGTTGCCGTCCCAGTCGACCTTCCTGACGGTGGTGCCGGGCTTGAAGTCGCCGGTCGTCCAGCACGGTCGCGCCGGGGTCGCCGAGGCCGGGGCGGTCACCGCGACCAGGGACCCGAGCAGCACCAGGGGCACGGTCAGCAGGCGGAGCAGTCGTACCTTCATCGTTGTTCCCTTCCGTGGATTGAGCTGGCCTTTCCCACGCTAGGGACGGGCCGGGAAGGGCGAATCCGGCAGCGAATTGATCCTCGCGTCAACCCTGGGCCGACGCGTCACTACACCGTCAGATGCAGAGGCCGGGCCTCATGACGAGACCCGGCCTCCGGCAGGCGTCACCCTCAGGCGCCGCGCAGCACTGCTCCCGTACGCGCCGCTGCCGAGGCGACCGCCGCGTCCCGGGCGGCCACCGCCTCCTCGACGGTCAGCGTGCGGTCCGGCGCGCGGAAGGTCAGCTTGTACGCGAGGCTCTTCAGCCCCTCGCCCAGCTGCGACGACGCGTACACGTCGAAGAGCCGCACCGACTCGAGCAGGTCTCCCGCGCCCGCGACCAGCGCCGTCTCGACGTCCGCCGCCGGGACCGCCGCGTCGACCACGAGGGCGACGTCGATCAGGGCCGGCGGGAACGTGGAGATGGCCGCGGCCATGGTGACCGGACGGGCGGGGATCGCGTCGAGGTCGAGCTCCATCGCGCAGGTGCGCTTCGGCAGGTCGAGCGCCGAGAGCACCGACGGGTGGAGTTCGCCCGCGTGGCCGACGAGGGTGCCGTCGACCGAGATCGCCGCGCAGCGGCCCGGGTGCCAGGGGGCGTGATCCGCCGCCCGGACGGTGACGCGGTCGGGGGTCATGCCCGCCGCCGCGAGCGCGACGCGGGCCGCCTCGATGGCGTCCGCCCAGGTGGCCGGCCGTCCCTCGCCCCACCAGCCGGCCGGGGTCACGTCGCCGGTCAGCGCCGCCGCGAGGTGCCACGGCTGCTCCGGCACGATCGCGTTGGCCGCCGTCCAGTCCTCGTCGGACGGGCCGTGGTCGACGCCGAGCGCCGGCGGGGCCGTGGCTGCCAGGTGCGGCTGGAACACCGTACCCGTCTCGTAGATCGCCAGGTCCCGCTCGCCGCGGCCGAGGTTGCGCTTGAGCGTCGCGAGCAGCGGCGGCAGCAGCGTGGTGCGCAGCAACGGCTCCTGTTCGGACAGCGGGTTGGCCAGCCGGACCGCGCTGCGCCGCGGGTCGTCGGCGGGCAGGCCGAGCGTGTCGGCCGCGGCCGGGGTCATGAACGGGTACGAGAGCACCTCGACGTACCCGTTCTCCGCCAGGGCGACCCCGATCGCGCGGCGCCGGACCTGTTCCGGCGTCAGGCCCCGCCCGCCGCGGGCCGGGGGCAGCACGCTGGGGATCGCGTCGTAGCCGCCGAGCCGCGCCACCTCCTCGACCAGGTCGATCGGGGCGAGCAGGTCGGGCCGCCACGACGGCGGGGTCACCTCGAGCGGCTCGACGCCCCTGACCGTGCAGCCGACCTGGCCGAGCAGCTCGGTCACCTGCTCCACCGGGTACGCCACACCGATCCGCCGGCTCGCGAGGTCGCCGGGCAGCAGCACGGGCGCGGGCGGCACGACGTGGTCGAGGTCGAGGATCCGCTCGTCGACCGTGCCACCGGCGTGCGTGGTGAGCAGCTCGACGGCCCGCTGCAGCGCGACCAGCGGCAGCCGCGGGTCGACGCCGCGCTCCCACCGCTTGGCGGCCTCGCTGAACAGCTTGTGCCGCCGGGCCGTACGCCCGACCATCACCGGGTCCCAGTGCGCGGCCTCGAGCAGCACGTCCACGGTGTCCGGCTGGACCTCGCTGGTCTCGCCGCCCATGACCGCGGCGAGCGAGATCGGGCCGGAGTCGTCGCAGATCACCATGTCCTCGGCGTCGAGCACCCGCGCGACACCGTCCAGGGTGGTCAGCTTCTCCCCCGGCCGGGCCCGGCGCACGACCAGCCCGCCGCGCAGCAGGTTGAGGTCGAACACGTGCATGGGCTGCCCGAGCTCGAGCATCAGGTAGTTGGTGATGTCGACGGCGAGCGAGATCGACCGGATGCCCGCCGCGATGAGGCGGCGCTGCATCCACTCCGGCGACGGCGCCGACGGGTCGATGCCGCGGACCACCCGCGCCGCGAAGCGGTCGCAGCCGACCGTGTCCTCGATGCGGATCTCGTACGGCACCTGGTCGGTGCCCGCCGGCGCCGGGGCGGAACCCGGGTCGGTGTACGCGGCGGCGTACGCGTACGACAGCTCGCGGGCGATGCCCCGCACGCTCATCTGGTAGCCGCGGTCCGGGGTGATCTCCACGTCGACGATGACGTCGTCGAGCCCGACCACGGGACGCGCGTCGGTGCCGGGCGTCGCGGACTCCGGCGGGAGCACGATGATGCCCGAGTGGTCGCCGCTGAGGCCCAGCTCGGCGGCGGAGCAGATCATGCCGTTGGAGTTGCGCCCGTACGTCTTGCGAGCACCGATCGTGAAGCCGCCGGGCAGCTCGCCGCCGGGCAGGATCACGACCACGAGGTCGCCCACCGCGAAGTTGCGGGCGCCGCAGACGATCTCCTGCGCCGCCGGGTTGCCGACGTCCACGCGGCAGAACCGGATGGGCTTCTTGAAGCCGGTCAGCTCCTCGATCTCGAGCACCCGGCCGACGACCAGGTCGCCCTTGATCGTGGCGGCCTGGTCGACGACGGACTCGACCTCGATGCCGAGGTCGACCAGCTTGCGCTCGAGCTCGGCGGCGTCGACGGGCGCCGGCAGCTCGACGTACTCGCGCAGCCAGGACAGGGACAGCTTCATGATCAGACCGCCATACCGAAGTTGCGGGTGAACCGGACGTCACCCTCCACCATGTCGTGCATGTCGCTCACGCCGTTGCGGAACATCAGCGTGCGCTCGACGCCCATGCCGAACGCGAAGCCGGAGTAGCGCTCGGGGTCGATGCCGCAGGCGGTGAGCACCCGCGGGTTGACCATGCCGCAGCCGCCCCACTCGACCCAGCGCGGGCCGTCGCGGTGCTGGGCGAACCAGACGTCGAACTCCGCGGACGGCTCGGTGAACGGGAAGTAGTGCGGGCGCCAGCGGGTGCGCGCGTCCGGCCCGAACATCGCCCGGGCGAAGTGGTCGAGCGTGCCCTTGAGGTGCGCCATGGTGATGCCCTCGTCGACGACGAGACCCTCGATCTGGTGGAACACCGGGCTGTGCGTGGCGTCCAGGTCGTCCGTGCGGTACGCCCGCCCCGGGCTGACCACGTAGATCGGCGGCTGCCGGGTCAGCATGGTACGCACCTGGCCGGGCGACGTGTGCGTCCGCATCACCAGGCCGGGCAGGTCCACGTAGAACGTGTCCATGAGCCCGCGCGCGGGGTGGTCCGGGCCGATGTTGAGCGCGTCGAAGTTCGCCCATTCGAGCTCGAGCTCGGGCCCCTCGACGACGTCGTAGCCCATGCCGATGAACAGGTCGGCCATGTGCTCCATGAGCGTGGTCAGCGGGTGCCGGGCGCCGCGCGGGCGGCGGTCCCACGGCAGGGTGACGTCGACGCGCTCCTCGACCAGCACCCGGGCGGCCCGCTCGAGCTCCAGCTCGGCGAGGCGGGCGTCGTACGCGCCCTGGATGGACTGCCGGGCCACGTTGACGCGCTTGCCGGCGTCGGACTTCGCGGCGGGCGGCAGCGAGCCGATCTCGCGGCGGGCCAGCGACACCGGCGAGCGGTCGCCCAGGTGGGCGGGCTTGAGCACGCCGAGCGCGTCGAGGTCGGCCGCCGCGGCGAACGCCTTCTCGGCCTCGGCGACCGCGGCCTCGAGGACCTCGGGGGCGAGCAGGGCGGCCTGCTTCGGATCGTACGGATCGTTGCGGTAGGACATGGTGGGCGAACTCCCTCACACCGGATGAGCCATCGGCTCGTCGGGACCGAGTGCACCGAGCGCAGCGAGGGCCGCGAGTGGTCCGACTCGGGTGGATCAGTGTACGGAGGCACGGCTTCGCCGCAGCCCGCCGGTCAGGGAAGTTCGCGCAGAAGAAGAGTCAGCCCACGCGCCCGCGACCAGCGGGCTGGGTAAACATCCGACTCATGACGGTCTCCTCGGGGAGCGCTGCGCTCTGGCCGAAGCATACAAGCAGACGGCCGCGGCGGCAGCCAGGTTAAGGCTCTCCGCGCCACCGTAGATGGGTACGCGCACCCGCCGGTCGGCGCTCTTCAGCAGGTCGTCGGGGAGCCCGTGCGCCTCCGACCCGAACAGCCACGCGGTGGGCCGGCTCAGCGAGCCGTCGTCGAGCAGCTCGTCGAGATCGGCGTCGCCGTACCCGGTCGTGGCCAGCACCTGCAGCCCGGCGGCGCGCAGCTCGTCGACGACGGTCAGCGGCGCCCGGACGATGTCCACGTTGAACAGGCTGCCCGCGGAAGAGCGCACGCACTTGCCGTTGTACGGGTCCACCGCGTCGCCGGCGAACACCACCGCCCCGGCCCCGGCGGCGTCGGCGGTGCGCAGGACCGTACCCGCGTTGCCCGGGTCGCGGATCTCCGCGGCGACCGCCACCAGCCGGGGTTTCTTGGCGAGGGCATCAGCGAGCGGCACGTCGATCTGCTCGCACACCGCGACGAGCCCCTGCGGCTGGACGGTTTCGGCGAGTGCCGCCAGCCCCTCGTCGGTCACCGGGGACACCACGGGCGCCTGCATGGCCAGGTCGCCGTGGCGGGTGAGTGCTGTGTCCGTACCGAAAAGCTCCAGGACGACCCCCGCGGCCAGGGCCGAGCGCACCGCCTGGGGTCCCTCGGCGAGGAAGCGGCCGGTCTGGTCGCGGTCGCGGCGGCGCTGCAGCCGCCGGGCAGCGACCACCCTCGGGGTTCGGGGGGTGAACGTCACGTCTCCTCCGCAGGACATGCATCGGGGCGCCTCCGGACGAACCGGCAGGCGCCCCGAAAGGACTTGCTCAGGCAGCCTGGGCGGCGGCGCCGCCCGTGCCCTCGGCCGCCACGGCGGCGCGGGCGATCTCGACGATCGCCGCGAACGAGGCGGCGTCGTTGACGGCCATGTCGGCCAGGATCTTGCGGTCCACCTCGACGCCGGCCAGCTTGAGGCCCTGGATGAGGCGGTTGTAGGTCAGGCCGTTGGCCCGGGCGCCCGCGTTGATGCGCGTGATCCACAGCTGGCGGAAGTCGCCCTTGCGGTCACGGCGGTCGCGGTACGCGTACTGCATCGAGTGCAGCACCTGCTCCTTGGCCTTGCGGTACAGGCGCGAGCGCTGTCCGCGGTAGCCGCTGGCAGTCTCCAGCAACGTGCGACGCTTCTTCTGGGCGTTCACTGCCCGCTTGACGCGTGCCATTTCGGTACTCCTAACAGGGGAACGGGTGTGGCTCGCGTCAGCGGCCGAGCAACTTCTTCACGCGCTTCACGTCGGCCTTGGCGACCACGACGGTGCCGGTCATCCGGCGCGTGACGTGGGAGGACTTGCCCTCCAGCAGGTGGCGCTTGCCGGCCTGCTCGCGGACGATCTTGCCCTTGCCGGTGAGCTTCACCCGCTTACCCATGCCGGTGTGGCTCTTCATCTTCGGCACTTGAACGCCTACTCTCTCTGCTCCCCGAGGCCGGAGGACCTCGGGGATTCCATCACTCTGCGGTGGTGTCGGCGGGCGCTTCGACCGGCGGTGCCTCGGCACCGTCGCCCTCACGCGGTTCCCGCGGCGGCCGGGCGTTGGCCGCGATGGTGGCCGCGGCGGCCGCCTTGGTCGCCCGGTGGGGCGCCAGCACCATGATCATGTTGCGGCCGTCCTGCTTGGGACTGGCCTCGACGAAGCCGAGCTCCGAGATCTCCTCGCTGAGCCGGCGCAGGAGCCGGAAGCCCAGCTCCGGGCGGCTCTGCTCGCGACCGCGGAACATGATCGTCACCTTGACCTTGTCGCCGGCCTTGAGGAACCGCACCACGTGACCCTTCTTGGTCTCGTAGTCGTGCGGGTCGATCTTCGGGCGCAGCTTCATTTCCTTGATGACGGTCTGTTGCTGGTTGCGCCGGGCTTCGCGCGCCTTGAGTGCACTCTCGTACTTGAACTTGCCGAAGTCCATGAGCTTGCACACCGGCGGGCGCGCCATCGGCGCCACCTCAACCAGATCCAGGTCGACGTCCGCGGCCAGCTGCAGGGCGCGCTCGAGCGGGACGATGCCCACCTGCTCACCCTCGGGGCCGACCAGCCGGACTTCCCTTGCCCGGATCTGCTCGTTCACGCGTGGTTCGACGCTGATGGGGCCTCCTCAGAACGATCTGCTCGCGTCCCGGCGGAAACCGGGTACGCAGTCTGCCAATGTCGGTCGGCCTCGCGCCGCCCTCGTGGAACGGGCGACGGGAAAGCAGAAGGCCCCGGCACATGCCAGGGCCCGCTCGACCGGTCATCGGCGTCCATGAGGACGCACACCGGCACGGGAACATTCCCGGGCCGGTTGACCGGACCCGGCCACCGTCCCGCGTGAACGCGGGAGGCGACTCGGGTGGGAACCAGCGGGCTCCTCTTTCGCGCCCGCCGCTGCTAACCCGAGGGTGAGGAGCGCAGGCGTGGTCGACTGCGGCGAAGTCTACCAGTTCAGGAGGACGCTGCCGAATGAAGGGCCCGTAGTGCGCGGACGCCCTCGACGGCGTACTCCTTGTCGGCCGCCTGCAGCGCGTGGACCGGCACGGTCTCGTCGTCGTGCAGCTCCAGCATCGCCCAGGCGGCGTTGCGGTCGAAGCGTACGGCCCGCACCGCCGACCAGGGCAGATCGAAATTCCCGACGACGTTGCGGATCCGTACGTGCTCGGCGTCCGCGCGGACCCGGGGGCGGGTGAAGGCCAGGATGCCGGCCGCGGCGAGCACGCCCAGGCCGATCATCGCGGTCTGGTCGCCCCGCTCGAACTGGCCCATGTTGTCGCCCGTCGAGCCGTGCAGGCCGAAGCTGAGCACGGTGAAGAGGATCACCACCGCGGCAGCCGAGATGCCGGCCACCCACCGGATGCGGCGCGGGCGGAACTCGACGGCCTCGCGAGTCGGAGTAGTCACAGTCATCACTCTGCCACTACAGCCGGCAGTTGGAGATGTCGGTGACGAGGATGGCGCGGGCGCCGAGCTCGTACAGCTCGTCCATGATCCGGTGCACCTCCGCGCGCCGGACCATCGCCTGCACCGCCACCCAGCCCTCGCGGTGCAGCGGGGAGACGGTCGGCGACTCGATGCCCGGGGTCAGCGCGGTCGCGTTCTCCAGCAGGTCGGCGCGGACGTCGTACGCCAGCATCACGTAGCTGCGGGCCACCAGCACGCCCTGCAGCCGCCGGATGAGCTGTGACGTCTTCGCCTCGGTGGTGTCGTTGTGCCGGCCGATCAGGATGGCCGACGAGCGCAGCAGCGGGTCCCCGATCGTGACCAGCCCCGCCTGGCGCAGCGTGGTGCCGGTCTCGACGACGTCGGCGATCAGGTCCGCGACCCCGAGGCGTACGGCGTTCTCCACCGCCCCGTCGAGCCGCACCACGTCGGCCTTCAGGTCGTGCTCGGCGAGATACCGCTCCACCACTCCCGGGTACGCGGTGGCGATGCGGCGGCCACCGATCTCGGCCGCGGACTCCAGCGTCCCGGCCGGAGCGGCCCAGCGGAACGTGGCCCCGCCGAAACCGAGGTCCAGCAGCTCCTGGGCCGGTACGGCCGAGTCCACCAGCAGGTCCCGCCCGGTGATACCGAGATCCAGATCACCCGAGGCGACGTACGTGGCGATGTCCCGGGGGCGCAGGTAGAAGAACTCGACATTGTTGTCCTCGTCACGGCAGACGAGGTCCTTCGGGTCGGTGCGCTGGCGGTAACCGGCGTCGCGCAGCATCTGGGCGGACGGTGCGGACAGGGTTCCCTTGTTGGGTACGGCGATGCGCAGCATGGACGTGCTCCTTCGACGAGTCTCGATGGGGGCGACAGGGCACGTCAGAGATGTCGGTAGACGTCCTTCAGCTCGAGACCGGTGGCGATCATCAGGACTTGCGCCTGGTAGAGCAGCTGCGAGATCTCCTCGGCGGCGCGGTCGGGGCCCTCGTGCTCGGCCGCCATCCACGACTCGGCTGCTTCCTCGACGACCTTCTTCCCGATGAAGTGCACGCCCTTGTCCAGCGCCGCGACGGTGCCCGAACCCTCGGGCCGCTGCACCGCCTTCGCCTGAAGCTCGGCGAACAACTCTTCGAACGTCTTCACGGGAGGGAATTGTTGCAGCTCATTAACCGATGGCGACGGACGGCCCCATCTCTTGGGACGTGGGTTAGCCTGCGCGTCATGGTCAGCAGAAACACCTTCGCCGCGCTCGGCGGCGCCGCTGTGCTCGCCGTCACGCTCACCGCCTGCGCGCCCGCGGACGAGGAGGGCACCCCCGCCGCGAGCGGATCCGCCTCCGCCTCCAGCGCGGCCTGCGCCCCGGGCGCCCTCGACACGATGACGCCGGGCAAGCTCACGATCGGCACCGACAACCCGGCGTACGAGCCGTGGTTCAGCGACAACAAGCCCGCCAACGGCAAGGGCTTCGAGTCCGCGGTGGCATACCAGGTGGCCGAGCGCCTCGGCTACCCCGCGCCGAACGTGGTCTGGACCCAGGTGACGTTCAACAACGCGATCGCCCCGGGCCCGAAGACGTTCGACTTCGACATCAACCAGTTCTCGGTCACGCCGGAGCGGCGCAAGGCGGTCGACTTCTCGTCGCCGTACTACCTGGTGCGCCAGACGGTGATCACGACCAAGGGCTCCAAGATCGCCGGCGCCAAGACGCTGGCCGAGCTCAAGGGCGCGAAGCTCGGCGCCCAGGTCGGCACGACCAGCTACCAGGCGATCACCGACCTGATCAAGCCGGACGCCAAGCCGCAGGTGTTCAACAACAACGACGACGCCAAGAAAGCGCTGGAGAACAAGCAGGTCGACGGCATCGTGGTGGACCTGCCGACCGCGTTCTACATGACCGCGGCGGAGCTCGACGACGGCGTCATCGTCGGTCAGCTGCCGCAGGTCGGCGTGCCGGAGCAGTTCGGTCTGGTGCTCGACCTCGGCTCCAAGCTGACCCCGTGCGTGAGCGCGGCCGTCGACCAGCTGCGCCAGGACGGCACGCTCGCGGTGCTGGAGAAGACCTGGCTCGCCGGCAGCGGCGGGGCTCCCGAGCTTTCGTGACCACCGAGCTCCACCGTCCCAGCGAGATCCAGCTCGGGCGGATCGCCTACCGGCGACGGCAGACGATCCGCTCGGTGCTGCTCGCCGCCCTGTCCACCGCGGTCGTCGGCGGCGCCCTCGCCTTCGCGGTCACCGGCGCACCCGGCTGGGACCGGGTCAAGTCGTCGTTCTTCGACCCGGAGGTCGCGCGCAAGTACCTGCCCGACGTCCTCGAAGGCCTCTGGCTGAACATCCGGCTGCTGGTCGTCTGCGCCGCGGCCGCGCTGGCGCTCGGCCTGCTGGTCGCGGTGCTGCGCACGCTGCGCGGACCGGTCTTCTTCCCGGTACGCGCGCTCGCGACCGGATACACGTACGCGTTCCGCGGCCTCCCGCTGATCATCGTGCTGTACGTGTGCACCCTCGGCGTGCCCGGGCTGCGGCTGCAGGGGATGCCGTCGGTGCTGGTGCTCGGCGGGGCGGCGCTGGTGATCACGTACGGGGCGTACCTCGCCGAGGTGTTCCGGGCCGGCATCGAGTCGGTGCACCCCAGCCAGCTGGCCGCCGCGCGCTCGCTCGGGCTCACGTACCGGCAGACGATGCGGCACGTGGTCCTGCCGCAGGCCGTACGCCGGGTCGCCCCGCCCCTGCTCAACGACACCGTGGCGCTGCAGAAGGACGTGGGGCTGGTGTCCCTCGCGGGCCCGATCGACGCCGTGCGCGCGGCTCAGATCGCCACCGCCCAGGACGCCAACTTCACGCCGTACATCGTGGCCGGGGTGCTGTTCGTCCTGCTCGCCCTGCCGCTCATCGGCGTCACCGACTGGGTGACGCTGCGCGCGGCCCGCCGCCAGTCCGCGGGGTCATGATGCTGCTGTCGTGCGAGAACGTGCGCAAGGTCTTCGGGTCCCAGGTCGTCCTGGACGACCTGTCGCTCGACGTGGGCGAGCACGAGGTGGTGGCGCTGATCGGCGCGTCCGGCTCGGGCAAGTCCACGCTGCTGCGCTGCGTCAGCCTGCTCACCGGCGTGGACGACGGCACCATCCGGCTGGACGGCGAGGACATCACCGACCCGCGGGTGAACCCCGACCTGGTCCGCCGCCGCATCGGCATGGTGTTCCAGGCGTACAACCTGTTCCCGCACATGACCGTGCTGCGCAACATCACGCTGGCGCCGGCCAAGGTGCACAAGCGCGCGGCGGCTGACGTCCGTGACCAGGCGATGGAATGGCTGAAGCGGCTCGGCCTCGCCGACAAGGCGGACAGCTACCCCGACCGGCTCTCCGGCGGCCAGCAGCAGCGCGTCGCGATCGTCCGGGCGCTGGTGAACAGCCCGCGGCTCCTGCTGCTCGACGAGGTCACGTCGGCGCTCGACCCGGAACTGGTCGGCGAGGTGCTGACGATGATCCGCGGCCTCAAGGAGGAGGGCATGACGATGGTCCTGGCCACCCACGAGATGGGCTTCGCCCGTCAGGTGGCGGACCGGGTCGTCTTCCTCGACGGCGGCCGGGTGCTCGAGTCCGGGCCGCCCGCGCAGGTGCTGGGCGACCCGGTGGAGCCCCGGACCCGCCAGTTCCTGGCCCGGATCATCGAGGCGGGAAGGCTCTAGCTTTTCTCCACGTGGCGGATGGCGAGCACGGCGTCCAGCACGGCGACCGTGCTCTGCCAGCCCTTGTCCTCGATCGAGTCCTCCAGACCGGCGCGGTCCTTGGCCTGGCCCAGGCTCTCCACGGTCAGCACGCCGTGCGCGACCGGCGTCCCGGCGTCCAGCGCCACCCGGGTCAGGCCCGCGGTGACCGAGTCGCAGACGTAGTCGAAGTGCGCGGTCTCGCCGCGGATGACCACACCCAGCGCCACCACGGCGTCGCACTTCTTCGCCAGCGCCTGCGCCACGATCGGCAGCTCGACCGAGCCCGCGACCCGGGTCACGATGACCTCGTCCACGCCGCACGCCTTCGCCGCCGCCTGCGCCCGGTCGACCATGTGGTCGACCAGGTCGGCGTGCCAGCGCGAGCCGACGATGCCGAGCTTGAGCCCGGCCGCGTCGACGGTGTTCAGGTGCGGGTCCCCGAAACCGGCCATGTTGCCCCCTTTTTGACGTATGTTCCCATGCCGGGCGAGGCCGGATCAGCCCAACGCCTCGAACAGATGACCCATGCGGTCGCGCTTGGTCCGCAGGTAGCGCACGTTCTCCGGGTGCAGCCGCACGGGCAGCGCCTCCCGCCCGGTGATCGTCAGCCCGTACCCCTCCAGGCCCGCCCGCTTGGCCGGGTTGTTGGTGAGCAGCCGCATCGAGCGCACGCCGAGGTCGTACAGGATCTGCGCGCCGGTGCCGTAGTCGCGGGCGTCGGCGGGCAGGCCCAGCTCCAGGTTGGCGTCGACGGTGTCCAGGCCGCGGTCCTGCAACTGGTACGCCTGCAGCTTGTGCAGCAGCCCGATCCCGCGCCCCTCGTGCCCGCGCATGTACAGCACCACTCCCCGCCCGGCCAGCGCCACCCGTTCCAGGGCGGCGTCGAGCTGAGGGCCGCAGTCGCAGCGTACGGACGCGAAGACGTCGCCGGTGAGGCACTCCGAGTGGACCCGGACCAGCACGTCCTCGCCGTCGCCGAGGTCGCCGTACACCAGGGCCACGTGCTCGGCGCCGTCGACGGCCGCGCGGTAGCCGACCGCCGTGAAGTCACCGTGCTCGGTGGGCAGCCGGGTCTCGACGACCCGCTCCACCTGCTGCTCGTGCCGCCGCCGGTACGCGATCAGCTGCTCGATGCTGATCACCGCCAGGTCGTGCTCGGCGCCGAACTTCTCCAGGTCGGGCAGGCGCATCATCGTGCCGTCGTCGTTGACCATCTCGCAGATCACCCCGGCCGGCCGCAGCCCCGCCAGCACGGCCAGGTCGATCGCGGCCTCGGTGTGCCCGGGCCGGCGCAGCACGCCACCCGGCTTGGCACGCAGCGGCACCACGTGCCCCGGCCGGGACAGGTCGGTCGGCTTGGTGTCCGCGCCGGCCAGCAGCCGGATCGTGTGCGCCCGGTCGGCGGCCGAGATGCCGGTGGCGATGCCCGCGGCGGCGTCCACGGTGACCGCGTACGCCGTCCCGCGCCGGTCCTGGTTGGTGTGGAACATCGGCGGCAGGTCCAGCCGGTCCGCCTCGTCCTCGGTCAGCGGCACGCAGATGTAGCCGGAGGTGTACCGCACCATGAACGCGACCAGTTCCGGCGTGGCGTGCTCGGCGGCGAAGATCAGATCGCCCTCGTTCTCGCGGTCCTCGTCGTCGACCACGATCACGGGACGGCCGGCGGCGATGTCGGCCACGGCCCGGGACACATCAGCGAGCATTGCGGTCTCCCAGCATCTTCTCGACGTACTTGGCGATGACGTCGACCTCGAGGTTCACCGGGTCGCCGGGGCCCTTGGCGCCGAGCACGGTGAGCTTGAGCGTGGTGGGGATCAGCCCGACCGCGAACGAGTCGGCGGTGACCTCCATGACGGTCAGCGAGACGCCGTCCACGGTGATCGAGCCCTTCTCCACGACGTAGCGCGACAGCTCGGCCGGCAGCGAGAAGCGCAGCACCTCCCACTGCTCGGCGGGCTCGCGGGACAGGATCGTGGCGACCCCGTCGACGTGGCCCTGCACGAGATGCCCGCCGAGGCGCGAGCCGACCGTCGCGGCCCGCTCGAGGTTGACCGGGCTGCCCTCGCGCAGCGCGCCGAGCGAGGACCGCTTGAGGGTCTCCCCCATGACGTCGGCGGTGAAGACGCCGTCGGTGGCCTCGAGAACGGTGAGACAGACCCCGTTGACGGCGATGGAGTCGCCATGCCGCGCGTCGGATGTGACAAGCGGTCCGCGTACGGCGATGAGCGCCGAGTCGCCTCCCGCGTCGGTGAGCCGGACGACCTCACCCAGTTCTTCGACGATCCCCGTGAACATCAGGCCTCCTTGGGCCGCAGCGATGCAACAAAACGCAGGTCGGGGCCGATCTGCGTGACTTCGATGAGGTCCAGGTCGATCGCCTCGGCGATCGTGGTGACGCCCGCGCCGACCAGGGCCGCGCGCCCCGCGCCGAGCAGCTTGGGCGCCACGTAGCCGATCACCCGGTCGACCAGGCCGGCCGCGAGGAACGCGCCCGCCAGCGTCGGGCCGCCCTCCAGGAGGGCCGCGCGCACGCCGCGGGCGTACAGCTCGCGCAGCAGGGCGGACAGGTCGACGTGGCCGCCGGGTCCGGCGCCGACCGCGGCCGCCGTCGCGATCCAGGTCTCGGCGGCGGCGTCCCGCACGCGCGCCTTTTCGGGGGTACGCCCGGAGGAGTCAACCACCACCCGCAGCGGCTGCTTGATCGCGAGGCTGCCGTCGCGCAGGTCCCGCACGGTGAGCTGAGGGTCGTCGGCGAGCACCGTGCCGACCCCCGCGACGATGGCGTCGACGGTGCTGCGCAGCCGGTGCACATCGCGGCGGGCCGGCTCCGAGGTGATCCACATGCTGGTGCCGTCGGCCGCCGCCGAGCGCCCGTCGAGGGTGGCCGCGTACTTCCACGTCACGTACGGGCGGCTGCGGCGTACGGCGGTCAGCCAGGCCACGTTGCCCGCCTCGGCCTCCTGCCGGCGTACCCCCGTCTCGATCTCCACCCCGGCGGCCCGCAGCGTCGCCGCGCCCCCGGCCGCGACGGGCGTCGGGTCGTCGACGGCGATGACCACCCGGGTGATGCCGGCGGCGATCAGGGCCTGGGCGCACGGCCCGGTGCGGCCGGTGTGATTGCAGGGCTCGAGCGTGACCACCGCCGTCCCGCCGCGGGCGCGCTTCCCGGCCTGCGCCAGCGCCACGATCTCGGCGTGCGGGCCGCCCGCGTACGCGTGGAAGCCCTCGCCGACCACCTCACCGTCGGCGCTGAGCAGCAGGCAGCCGACGACCGGGTTGGGGCTGGTGGTGCCGAGGCCCCGGGCGGCAAGCGCGATCGCGCGGCGCATCGCCTCGTCCTCGGTGACCATCTCTCTGCCCTTCCCTGACGCGGTACGGTCACGCGCCGGGAAGGTGAGGGAAACAAAGCCGGAAACCGGACATCAGGGTACGCTTCGCGCGCCCCGGGCGAGGGTACGGCGTCGACACGCCCACGGCACTGCGCCCGGGCGGGCCGACCCGTTGGACACCTCGGTCCTGTTCCCGCGCGCTGTCTCCCATCCGGACTGTCTGACCGATCGGCGTGTGCCGGTCGATCAACCGTCGGCCCCGGAGTCTCACCAGGTCCACCGGCCGCCGAGGTCGACGTCCGGGTCGCGGGCTTACCCTCCCGTCAGGGAAGGATCACCGCCGGTTCGGAATTTCACCGAGTCCCGCCAGCGCGTGGTGGGTCACCGGCCAGTCTTCCACGACTTCCGCGATCTGCCACCTGCCGGGCGACCCACGTCACAGGGTCGGTTCGTCGTCCAGGTCCGAGTCGCTGCGCCGGCGGTCGATGGCCACGTACGAGCCGGGCTGGCTCTTGGCCACCTTCTTCATCTCCGACGCGACCGCCACGACGGCGCGGTGGTCGTCGTACAGCCGGCCGCCCGCGATGGACTGCGCGACACCGATCGAGAGCGTGACCAGCGCGGCCCGCTGCTTGCCACCGCGCCGGTCCGGCACCTCGATGTAGCCGCGCTGGGCGTCCTCGGGGTCGTACAACTGGTCGGCGGAGGCCTCGAAATCGGTGACCATGTGCTTGGTCAGCGGCAGCACCTGGTCGGGGTGGCAGATGAACACGAAGTCGTCGCCGCCGATGTGGCCCAGGAACACCGGCGGGCGCCCGGCGGCGGCCGCGGCCCGGTGCAGGCTGCGCGCCAGCACGGTGATGAACTCGTCGCCGCGGTCGAAGCCGTACACGTCGTTGACCGGCTTGAACCGGTCGATGTCGACGTAGCCGACGGAGAAGTCGCCGCTCGCCTTCATCCGGTCCACGATCTCGCGGGTGACGCGCGCGTTGCCGGGCAGGCCGGTCAGCGGCGACACCTCGCGGAACTCCTTGTTACGCCGCAGCGTCGAGGAGACCCGGGCGATGAGCTCGGCGGTGTCGAACGGCTTGACCAGGTAGTCGTCGACGCCCGCGGTGAGGCCGACGACCTTGTCGACGGTCATGCCCTTGGCGGTCAGCATGATCACCGGGAGCGCGGAGGTGAGCGGCTCGGCGCGCAGCCGGCGGGTCAGCTCGACGCCGTCCATCTGCGGCATCATCCAGTCCACCACCGCCAGGTCGGGGCGGCGGGTCTCCATCAGCTCCAGCGCCTCCTGGCCGTTACGGGCGCGGACCACGTCGAAGCCGTGCACCTCGAGGTTGAAGGCGACGAACCCGGCGATGTCGGCGTCGTCGTCCACGACCATGATCAGGTCGCGTTTCTCCTCGGGCTCGCTGCCCGGCCCCTCGCCGGCGCGGCGGACGACGCCGGTGCTCATGAGTGCGCCAGGGATCGCTCGGCGAGGGCCCGCAGCTTGCGGACCGCCTCGGCGGGGTCGTCGGCGCCGTACACCGCGGTGCCGGCCACGAACGCGTCGGCGCCCGCCGCCGCGGCCTGCTCGATCGTGTCGGCCGCGATGCCACCGTCCACCTCCAGGCGCACCTGCAGGTCCTTGGCGGTGATCCGGCGCCGCACGTCGCGGACCTTGTCCAGCATCTCCGGCAGGAACTTCTGGCCGCCGAAACCGGCCTTGATCGTCATGATCAGCAGGGTGTCCAGGTAGGGCAGGAGCTCCAGGTACGGCTCCACCGGCGTGTCCCGGTCGATCGCCAGCCCCGCCTTCGCCCCGGCCGCCCGCAGCGTCTTCGCCAGCGCCACCGGGTTCTCACAGGCCTCGGCGTGGAACGTCACGTTGTACGCGCCGGCCTCCGCGTACCCGGGCGCCCAGCGCTCCGGGTCGGTGATCATCAGGTGCACGTCGAACGGGATGGTCGTCGCCTTGCGCAGGCTCTGCACCACGGGCAGGCCGATGGTCAGATTCGGCACGAAATGGTTGTCCATGACGTCCACGTGCACCCAGTCGGCCGCCCCCTCGATGTCGCGCACCGCGTCGGCGAGGTGCGCGAAGTCCGCGGCGAGGATGCTGGGCGCGATGATGCTGGGGGCTGTCGTACCAGGGACGGTCGTGCTAGGGGCGGTGATCGGCGATGACTCCACCGGTGAAGTGTATGGCCTCACGTGCGGGGCCCGGGATACTCATGGGGTTCTCCCGGGGAGGCTGGCATGCGGCGGTTCGCGTACCTGCTGGTGGTGTTTCTCGCCGCCGGCTGCACGACCGCGCCCCCGGACGGCACCGACGGCGACCTGACCGGCGGCTGGGCGCTGCCGCCGGCGCCCGCGCCGTTCCTCCCGCAGCCGGGCTTCTGCCACGCGAGCCTCACCCAGACCGAGGCGGCCGCCGACTATCGCCCGCTCTCCTGCGACCAGGTGCACGTCAGTGAGACGTACGCGGTCGGCACCGCCGCCGACGCCGACGTGCCACCCGCCGCGGGCACGGCCGGGGCGCGGGCGGCCTACCGCGAATGCGCCGACAAGGCGGTGACCTTCCTAGGCGGCCAGTGGCGAGCCGCCCGCCTCGCGGTCCACGTGGTGTGGCCGACCCGCCACGCCTGGTCCGGCGGCGCGCGCTGGTTCCGCTGCGACGTCACCCAGTCCGACCTCGACGGGTACGGCCAGAGCGGACGCGCCGAGACGCTCGAGGGCGAACTCACCGGCCCGTCCCCGCTGCGGCTGGGCTGCTTCGCGCCGTCGGTCAAGGGCGAGACTGTCACCGAGATGAAGCCCGTACGGTGCACCAGCGAGCACCGCGCCGAGTTCGCCGGCCTGTGGCAGGCGCCCGACACGTCGTACGCGGACCTCGAAGCCGGCACGGCTCGCAGCGCGGCGGGCTGCCGCAGCGTGATCGCCCGCTTCGCCGGCCTCCCGGACGACTCGGACATGCAGTACCGCAGCGGCTGGATCTCCTACAACCCGACCCGCACGGAATGGCTGGCGGGCGAGCGGCGGGTGCGCTGCTTCATCTACTTCGCCGAGCGCACGCTGACGCGGTCACTGAAGAGCGCGGGCCCAGACGTCCTGCCCGTCGACTGACGACCGGCCGGCGGCGTCAGGTGGCGGACGTGCTCCGGGCGCGGTAGTCGGCGACCCGGTTCCGGAACTCCGTGCTGTCGTTGGTGCGCGGGAACGGCTCGTCCGGCACCGGCACGCCGAGGAAGGCGCAGAGCGGCTCCCAGCCCTGCTTCACCTGGAACTCGAGCAGTCGCGGGGCGGGCACCTCCCGGCGTACGGCTGCGTTGTGCTCCTCGAAGACCTGGATCGCGTCCTCGCGGTCGGCGAAACGCCCCCCGAAGGTGCCCTGCCAGACCACCGCGTCGATCATGTCGACCACCGGGCGGGCCTGCACCGCCGCGCCCTGACGGGCCTGGTCCGCCGCTTGGAAGATCGTGCGCTCGGCGCTCTCGTACCAGGCGGCGGGGTCGCGCACGGTGAGGATCACTCTGGCCCGCGGGTGCGCGGCCGTCAGCTCCCGCCAGAAGTACGTCCCCGGCCAGTCCACCGTGGACCGGTGCCCGGCCAGCGCCTCCCGGAGACAGCCGGTGTCGCCCTCGGCGGCGCGCCGGAACAACTCGGCGCGCTCCGGGAGCTCGAGCAGCGACGTCATGTGCATGCACGGCCCGAGACCGAGACGCTCCAGGGCCAGCTTGAGGCTGAGGGTGCCGGTACGCCCGAATCCTGCTCCGATGACATCCATCCGTCATCAATACCAGGGTTTGCCGACCAAAGACGTGAACAATGTGGCGGGACGTCATCCGCCCGGGTCGCCGGGAACCGCTCAGCTGGTGCGGCGCAGGACCGCCAGGAACATCGCGTCGGTGCCGTGCCGGTGCGGCCACAGCTGCACCGTCGGCCCCGGTCCGATCTTCGGCATGCCGGGCGGCAACAGCGGCCGCGCGTCCACGAAGTCCACCTCGACCCCGCTGCGGCGCGACCCTTCGGAGACCGTCACCTGCGTCTCCACCATGTGCGGGGAGCACGTCACGTACGCGACCACGCCACCGGGGCGTACCGCGCGCAGGGCCGCGACGAGCAGCTCGCGCTGCAGGCGGGTCAGCGGCGGCAGGTCACCCGGCTGGCGGCGCCAGCGGGCCTCCGGGCGCCGGCGCAGCGCACCGAGACCCGTGCACGGCGCGTCGACCAGAACGCGGTCGAACGACTCCTCGGGCAGGTCCGGGTCGCGGCCCACCGTACGCCCGTCCGTCGGCAGGACGGTGACCGGCAGCCCGACCGTGGCCTGCTCGACCAGCCGGGCCCGGTGGTCGGCGACCTCGACCGCGGTGACGTCGGCGCCGCGCTGCGCGGCGATCGAACCCAGCAGGCCGGTCTTGCCGCCCGGACCCGCGCACAGGTCCAGCCAGCGGGTGTCGCGGCCCTCGAGCGGCGCCGCCACCAGGGCCGCCGCCACCAGCTGCGAACCCTCGTCCTGCACGTGGGCGCGGCCGTCGCGGATGGCCGCGAGGTCGCCGGGAGCGCCGCCGTTGAGATAGACCGCGTACGGCGAGAACGCGCCCGGAACCCCGCCCACCTCGTCCGCAAGGTCCACGGCGTCGGCGCGGCCGGGTCGGGCGCACAGATGCACGACCGGCGGCTGGTTGTCCTCGATGAGCAGGCGCGCGGTGTCCTCGAGGTCCCCGCCGAGCGACTCCGCGAACGACCGGATGATCCACTCGGGGTGGTTGTGCACGACGGCGAGGTTGCCGATCGGGTCCTGCTCGTAGTCCGGCGCCACCCGCGCCAGCCAGTCGTCGAGGCTGGTCTCGGAGATGCCGCGCATGACCGCGTTCGCGAACCCGGCCGCGCCGGGCGCGACCGACCGGACCAGGTCGACGGTCTGGTTCACCGCGGCGTGGGCGGGCACCCTCGTGAAGAGCAGCTGGTACGCCCCCAGCCGCAGCGCGTCCCGGGCGGGCGGGTCGATGCGCGACACCTCACGGCCGGCCGCCTCGGCGATGATCCGGTCCAGGGTGCCGACCGCGCGCAGCGTGCCGTACGTGAGCTCGGTGGAGAACGCCGCGTCCCGCCCGTGCAACCCCATGCCGCGCAGGATGTCGGGCAGCACAAGATTCGCGTACGCGTCATCGCGATGCACCGCCGCGATCGCCTCGTACGCCGCCTGCCGCGCCGGGTCGGACGGCGGCCGGCCACCCCGCGGCGCGCGACCGGAGCGGGCGTCGCGGCTCTGCGCCCGGTCATAGCCGGGGCCGCCGGGACGCCGCGGCCGACCGGAATTGTGCGGACGGTCCGCGCGGTGCGCCCTGCTGTCCGGCCCCCTGTCGTCACCCGGCCGGTCCGTGCGGTGCTCGCCGTCCGCCGCTCGCCTCTCGCCGTTCTCCCCGCGCGGCTCACCGTTCTCCGCGCGCGGGTCGCCGATTGCCGGGCGCCGCTCGTTGTCCGCGCGGTCGGCGCGGGGCTCGCTGTCCGCCGGGCGCCGCTCGTTGTTGTCCGGACGGTCCTCGGCAGTCACTGGAGTTGCTCTCCCGGGTTGATGCGCAGGCCACGGGCCCAGTCGCTCGCGGACATGGGCTTCTTGCCGGCGGCCCGGACCTCGCCGAGGATCACCGGGGTCGTCGCGGTGCCGGCCAGCACGCGGGTGCGTTCGACCAGCAGCTCGCCGGGCTTGAGCGGCTCGGCGTTGGCCACCGGCCGGACCGGACCCAGCTTGACCCGCTCGTCGCGCAGGGTGGTCCAGGCGCCGGGCGCGGGCGTGCAGGCGCGGATGCGCCGGTCCACCGCGAACGCCGGGTCGGACCAGCGGATCCGGGCGTCCTCCACCGTGATCTTGGGCGCCATCGAGACGCCGTCGGCCGGCTGGGGGTGGGCCCGCGCGGTGCCCGCCTCGATCGCGTCGAGAACCGCCACCAGCAGCCCGGCACCCTCGGTGGCGAGCCGGCCCAGCAGGTCACCCGCCGTGTCGTCGGGGCGGATGCGCTCGGTGAGCGTGCCGTACACCGGGCCGGTGTCCATGCCGGCCTCCAGCTCGAACACGCTCGCGCCGGTCACCTCGTCACCGTGCAGGACGGCGTGCTGCACGGGCGCCGCGCCCCGCCACGCCGGCAGCAGGGAGAAGTGCAGGTTCACCCAGCCGTGCTCGGGGATCTCCAGCGCCGACGGCGGCACGAGCGCGCCGTACGCCACCACGGGCACACAGTCCGGCGCGAGCTGACGCAGCCGCTCCTGGAACTCCGGCTCCCGCGGGCGCTGCGGCGTGAGCACCTCGATGCCACGCTCGTCGGCCCAGGCGCCGGCGGGCGACCGGACCAGCCGGCGGCCCCGTCCCGCCGGGGCGTCCGGGCGGGTCACCACGGCCACGAGCTCGTGGGAGGACGCCGCGATCGCGTCGAGGGACGGGAGGGTGACTTCCGGCGTACCGGCGAAGATCAGGCGCACCCGGTCACCGCCCCAGGCCGAAAAGGCCGCTGCCGTGCGGGCTGGTCTTGACCACCGGCGGCTTCCCGGCGTCGTACCACTCGGCGGCCCGGATCTGCTTCATCGCGTCCTTGCGGGCGGCGGCGTCGAGCCGGTCCAGGAACAGCACCCCGTCCAGGTGGTCGGTCTCGTGCTGCACACACCGAGCCATCAGGCCGGTGCCCACCAGCTTGATCGGGTCCCCGTACTCGTTGAGGCCTTCCGCGACGACGTTCTGCCGTCGCTTCGTGTCCACGTAGACGCCGGGGATCGACAGGCAGCCCTCCGGCCCGTCCTGCTCCTCGGCGTCGGGGAAGCTCAGCACCGGGTTGACGATGTGCCCCACCACGTCGTCGACGTTGAACGTGAACACCCGCAGGCCCACACCCAGCTGCGGGGCGGCCAGCCCGGCCCCTGACTCGTCGAGCATGGTGTCGGTGAGGTCCCGCACGAGGGCGCGCAGTTCCTTGTCGAAGTCGGTGACCGGGTCGGCCTGCGTACGCAGCACCGGGTCGCCGAACAGACGGATGGGCTGGACGGTCACGCGATGCCACTCCTGATCGCCGTACGGTGGGACACCCTGCAGTCTACGGAGCTGGCAGGACCGGCTGCACCGAGCCTCACCGGCACCCCGGCCGGGCCGTGGCGGACCGTGCCCGGCGGGTTCAGCCGAGCGCGACCGGGAGCGTCGCCCATCCTCGCAGGGTGAGCCGGTCCCGGCGGGTCGGCTCGTCCGCCGGCGCGATCCGCGGGAAGCGGCGCAGCAGCGCGGGCAGCGCCACCCGCGCCTCGAGCCGGGCCAGCGGCGCGCCGAGACAGTAGTGCGCGCCCGCGCCGAACGACAGCACAGCGTTGTCGGGACGGTCCGGGTCGAACCGGTCCGGGTCGGCGAAGCGCTGCGGATCCCGGTTCGCCGCACCGAGGAACAGGATCAGCTCGCTGCCCGCGGGCACCGGCACCCCGCCGACCTCGGCGTCGACCCCCGCGAACCGCTCGGTGAGCTGCACGGGCGAGTCGTACCGCAGGATCTCCTCCACGAAGGCCGGCGCCAGTTCCGGATCGTCGCGCAGCCGCGCGGCGTGCTGCGGCCGCTGCAGGAGCAGATGCAGCCCGTTGCCGAGCAGGTTGGTGGTGGTCTCGAAGCCCGCGACCAGCAGCAACGCCAGGTTGCCCATGAGCTCGTCGGCGGTCAGCTTGTCACCGCCGGCGTCGTGCGCGGCCGCCAGAGCGGTCACCAGGTCGTCCCGGGGCTCCCGCCGGCGCAGCTCGATCAGCGAGGTGAAGTAGTCCTCCAGCTCCTTGGCCGCGCTGTGCGCCGCGACCGCCTGCTCCTCGGTGAACCGCACCTCGAGGACGGCGGTCAGCGCCTCGGCGAGGCGCCGGAACTGCCCACGATCGCTCGCCGGCACGCCCAGCAGGGCGCAGATCACCCCGATGGGCAACGGGTACGCCAGATGCGTCATGTAGTCCACGACCCCGCCGTCGGCCCACCCGGCCAGCTCGTCGAGCGCCTCGTCGACCTGGGCGACGATCACGTCCCGCAGCCGCGCGACCCGGCGGGCGGTGAACACCCCGGAAGCGAGCCGCCGCATCCGCGTGTGGTTCGGCGGGTTCTGCCGCAGCATCGAATCGGCGAAGAGCGCGACACCCCGGTTCGCCCGCCAGTCCGACCACTGCGCATCCAGCAGCGTCGAGTCGTACGCGACCATCGCCGGGTCCCGCAGGATCGCATCGGCGGCGGCGTACCCGCAGACGAAGAACGCCCCGCCGTGCCCGACAACGGGCCCGTACGACCGCAGCGCCGCGTACGCCGGGTACGGGTCCCGTCCGGCACGGGCGGAGAGAAGGGTCGAGATGGCGGCGGCGGCATCCATCGCTCCATTGTGCTGACCCGTCCACCCCCATGTCGATCACCATCCCTGTCAGCTTCCGGCGCCCGCTGGAGGGGCAGCATGTTCACAGCAGCTCGGCCGGGTCCACCTGGATACGAACCGGCAGGGCCGCCTTCTTCGCGCTCCGCACCGACGCCGCCTCGTGCAGCGCCCGCGCCAGCTCCGCCGCCTTGCCCCGCGACACCCGTACGAGCATCCGTTCCTGGTCGTCCGAGGCCGGCACCGGTCCCAGCACCTCGGCGCCCGGTGGCAGGCGGGTGGCGTCGAGCAGTTCGGCGACGGCCTCCGCCTTTCCGGTGAGGCTCGCCATCCGGGCGGCCGGCGGGAAGCCCAGTTCGCGCCGCTCGGCGAGCTCGCGGGCGGCGAACCAGCCGGGATCCCAGCGCAGCAGGGCCTGCACCGGCGCGAGCGAACCGTCGGCCACGACGACGACCCGGCCGCCCGCGGGCGCCGGCCGGGCCAGCGCCGCCGCGGACAGCCAGCGGCGCATCGTCTCCTCCGCGGCGCGCAGGTCGGCGCGGGTCAAAAGGGCCCACGTGTCCAGCAGCAGGACGGCGCCGTACCCGCCCTCGGCGACCGGCTCGGCGCCGGGCGTGGCCACGACCACCGCCGCGTCGCCCGGAACGGTGTCGAGGATCTCGTCGCGGCCGGACGTGCGTACCGGCACGCCGGGGAAAGCCCGCCCCAGCTCCTCCGCCGTACGCCGCGCCCCGGTGACCGAGGCACGCAGGCGACGGCCACCGCAGGCGGGACACGCATAAGCCGCGGCGGCGCGCCCACACCAATGGCACGTCGGTACGGAACGTGCCCCGGCCAGCCCGAGCGGCCCGGCACAGTGCGGGCAACGCGCGGGCGTGCGGCATTCGGCACAGGCGACAGATGGAAGGTAACCGCGGCGCGGCACCTGAACGAGGACGGGCGCCCCGCCCTGCAGCGCTTGTCGCGCAGCCTGCCAGGCCAGGCTGGGCAACCGAGCGGTCACCGCCCCGGGGTCCCGTGCGAGCTGCGGATCGTCCCCGGTCGGCGCTATCGCGGGGCTGCGCGCCCGCAACGTGCCGCGGGTCGCCACGATCTCCTTCGCCCAGCCGGTCTCCAGGAGCAACTGCCCTTCACCCGTACGAGCGAAGCCCCCGACAAGAGCAGCACACCCGGCAAGCTGAGCCCGGGTGAGCAGCACATCCCGCGCGTGCGGATACGGCGCTCGCGGCTCGGCGTGCAGATCGTCGCCGTCGTCCCAGATCGCAACGAGCCCCACATCGGCAACGGGCGCGAACATGGCCGCCCGAGTCCCGACAACCACCGGAACCCGATGCCGGCTCGCGGCGAGAAATCGCCGGTACCGCTCGGACGGCCCGGCAGCGGCATTCAACGCGACGTGCCGCCCGTCCCCGAGCGCCTTGCTCAGAGCCCGGTCGAGCCGCTCCAGATCCCGCGCATCGGCAACGACGACAACAACGCCCTTCCCGGCCCGTACGGTGGCAGCGGCAGCCTCGGCGATCCGAGCAGGCCAGTCCTCCCCCGGCAACGCCGACCACACGGCGCGCGCGGGCCGCCCCTCGGAAAGCGCGTGCAGGAAGGCGGGCCCGGCCGGGTAGTCCGCCCACCCCGAGACAACCTCACCCCCGCGCCCATCACCGGCCGAAGCCATGGCACCGGCCTCGAACGACGCAACCGCCCCGCCGGGATCGCCGTGCGCAACCCCGCTATGGGGATCGGTGGACGCAACCACCTCACCGGATTCGCCGGGCGTCGACCCGCCACCAGGATCGGCCGACGCCACCGCCTCGCCCGAATCGCCCACCGCAACCCCGCCACCAGGACCGGCCGACGCCACCGCCTCACCGACAACCGGGGACGAGATCGCCGAAGCGGCGGCGGAACCGGCCGGCTCACCTCCGACCTGGGCATCGCCGGCCCGCTCAGCGTTCCCTGGCTTGACGCTCCCCTGCTCAGCGCTTCTCTCGTCTGCGCGGGCCGGCTCGACCTCGACCGGCTCTCCTTCCTCAGCCGCGGCGGTCGTGGCTTGCGCTTCGACGCGGGCGTGCCGGGGCGGCACCGCCAGGCGCAGGACGTCGGAAAGGTTTCCCGCATAGCGATCCGCCACGGCCCGCGCGAGCCGGGCGATCTCCGGGTCGAGAACCCGCTCGGGCGACACGACCTTGTCGAGGAAGGCCAGCTTGGCGTGGGTGCTCGACTCCACCCTCTCGAGCAGGAAGCCGTTGACCATCTGGCCCGCGAACCGGACCTTGACCCGCACCCCCGGCTGCGCGGCCGCATCGTCGGCGGCGGCGATCAGGTAGTCGAACGGGCGGTCCAGGTGCGGCAACGGCACGTCCACGCAGACGCGGGCGACCGGCAGCGTCGCCGCCGGTTCGCGTTCCTTGCTCTTCGCCGTCACCCGGACATTCTCGCGCCGGGGTACGACGTTTTCGCCGAACAACGCAGCAGCCCCACCCGCCCCCGACAAGCCCGGCGACGAGCCGGGCAGGGACGATGACAAGCCCGACGACAAGCCGCCGGACGAGGACGCAGACGGGCCAATGGCCGAGAACGGCAGCACAGGCGAGGACGGCACCACAGGCGAGGACGGCACCACAGGCGAGGACGGCACCACAGGCGAGGACGGCACCACAGGCGAGGACGGCACCACAGGCGAGGATGGCAGCACAGGCGAGGACGGCACCACGGACGGAACCGCAATGCCGGTCACCGGAACAGCAGCCTGCGACCGGCAAAGAGCAGATGCCCCGGCAAGCGCCGGGGCATCTGGTTTCGTCCTCAATGTGCTGAGGCCCGCGGCGAAGGATCGCCCGGCCGTACGGCAGCCGTCAGGCTGCCGCGTTCTTCAGGTCCTGGGCGCGGTCCGTGTTCTCCCACAGCAGCTCGGGCAGCTCGCGGCCGAAGTGGCCGTACGCGGCGGTCTGCTGGTAGATCGGGCGCAGCAGGTCGAGGTCGCGGATGATCGCGGCCGGGCGCAGGTCGAACACCTCGTGGATGGCCTTCTCGATGCGCTCCACCGGCACGTTCTCCGTGCCGAAGGTCTCCACGAACAGCGAGACCGGGTGCGCCTTACCGATCGCGTACGCGACCTGCGTCTCACACCGCTCCGCCAGCCCGGCGGCGACGACGTTCTTGGCCACCCAGCGCATCGCGTACGCCGCGGACCGGTCCACCTTCGACGGGTCCTTGCCGGAGAACGCGCCACCGCCGTGACGGGCGTAGCCGCCGTACGTGTCCACAATGATCTTGCGGCCGGTCAGGCCGGCGTCACCCATCGGGCCGCCGATCTCGAACCGGCCGGTCGGGTTCACCAGCAGCCGGTAGCCCTCGGTGTCCAGACCCAGCCCCTCCAGCTCCGGGGCGATGACGTGCTCACGCACATCCGGCGTCAGCAGCGACTCCAGAGAGATGTCGGCGGCGTGCTGCGACGACACGACGACCGTGTCGAGGCGGACCGGGCGCAGACCGTCGTACTCGATCGTGACCTGCGTCTTGCCGTCCGGGCGCAGGTACGGAATCGTGCCGTCCTTGCGGGCCGCGGACAGCCGGCGGGCGAGGCGGTGCGCCAGCGCGATCGGCAGCGGCATCAGCTCCGGCGTCTCCGAGCACGCGAACCCGAACATCATGCCCTGGTCGCCGGCGCCCTGCGAGTCGAGCACGTGCTCCGAGTCGCCTTCGCGCAGCTCGATCGCGCTGTCCACACCCTGGGCGATGTCCGGCGACTGCGAGCCGATCGACACGCTCACGCCGCACGACGCGCCGTCGAAACCCTTCTTCGACGAGTCGTAGCCGATCCCCAGGATGGTCTCGCGCACGATGCTCGGAATGTCCGCGTACGCCTGCGTCGTGACCTCACCGGCCACGTGCACCTGACCGGTCGTGATCAGCGTCTCCACCGCGACGCGGCTGCGCGGGTCCTGCGTCAGCAGGGCATCGAGAATACCGTCGCTGATCTGGTCAGCGATCTTGTCCGGGTGGCCTTCCGTGACCGACTCGGAAGTGAACAGGCGGCGTGCCACGGTGCTCCTCAGATTTCGTCGAAGGTTCGTTCCGCGGCAGTGTAGTCACCGCCGCGCGGGGGGCGCAGGCCCGGTCTCACGCCGTCCCATCCTCGCTGGCCTGCGGATCAAGACGCGAGGCGACCTGGTCCCATATCGCATCCGCCACATCGTCTTTGGGGAGTTCCCCGAGCTGCACGGTGGTTCCGTCGGCGCCGAGGATGGTCACCGTGTTGTGGTCGGCGCCGAAGACCAGGTCGGTACCCACCTCGTTAACGACGATGAGGTCGGCGCGTTTCCGGGCGAGTTTGCCGCGGGCGTTCTCGAGCGCGTCGTGCGTCTCCGCGGCGAACGCGACGAGCACCTGACCAGGGCGCTTGGCCGCGCCCAGCTCGGCGGCGATGTCCGGGTTGGTGACCAGCTCGATCGTGGGCGCCGTACCGTCGTCCGATTTCTTGATCTTCCGTCCGGCCACGGCGGCGGGCCGGAAGTCGGCGGGCGCAGCCGCCATGACCACGACGTCGGCCGCCGCCGCGGCCTCGACGGCCGCCTTGCGCAACTCCTCGGTCGTGCCGGCCCGGACAAGATCCACCCCTGCGGGTACGGGCAGAGTGACGTTCGCCGCAATGAGCGTGACCTGCGCCCCACGGGCGACAGCCGAGCGGGCGAGCGCGAAGCCCTGCTTGCCGGACGACCGGTTGCCGAGGAACCGTACGGGGTCCAGCGGCTCCCTCGTGCCTCCCGCGGTCACCACGACCCGCCGCCCCGCCAGGTCGCTACTCTCGGCGGCGCCCCGGCGCAGCACCCGCAGCGCGGTCGCGAAGATCGCCTCGGGCTCCGGCAGCCGGCCCTTGCCGGTGTCGGCGCCGGTGAGCCGGCCGACGGCGGGCTCGATGACGACGATCCCGCGGCCGCGCAGCGTCGCGACGTTGGCCTGGGTGGCGGCGTTCTCCCACATCTCGGTGTGCATCGCCGGCGCGAACACCACCGGGCAGGTCGCCGTGAGCAGCGTGTTGGTCAGCAGGTCGTCGGCGATACCGTGAGCGGCCTTGGCCAGCATGTCCGCGGTGGCGGGCGCGACCACGACAAGGTCGGCGTGCCGGCCGATCCGCACGTGCGGCACCTCGTGCGCGTCGTCCCACACCTCGGTGGCGACGGGCCGTCCGGACAGCGCCGCCCAGGTGGGGGCGCCGACGAACTGCAGGGCCGAGGCGGTGGGCACCACCCGGACAGCATGCCCGGACTCGGTGAACAGCCGGAGGAGCTCACAAGCCTTGTAGGCGGCGATCCCGCCACAGACGCCGAGCACGACCTCGGTCATGACCACCCTCCTCTGCCGGATGACAATTCTGCCCGACGATCGACGAACGGCCGGCCGACAAGAACCCCGCCGTGCGCCGAATCACGCGGCATCGATCGCCGGCCCATGTCGATTCCCCAGAGCAACACACCGCCGAGCCACGACCGGCCGACGCGCCCGGGGCCAGCGACGCGCCCCGGCCCAGCGACGCGCCCCCGGCCCAGCGACGCGCCCCCGCCCAGCGACGCGCCCCCGGCCCAGCGACGCACCCCCGCCCAGCGACGCACCCCCGCCCAGCGACGCACCCCCGCCCAGCGACGCACCCCCGCCCAGCGACGCACCCCCGCCCAGCGACGCGCCCCCGCCCAGCGACCCGACGACGCATCCCTGGGCAGCGACCCGGCGACGCACGTCTGGCGAGCCGCCGGGGAGGCCCCCCCCAGGGCGGACCACCGGGCGCTGCGGACCAGGGCAGGAAACGGAAAACCCGCGCCCGCAGGAAGCGGACGCGGGCGCGAAGCAGCGAGCTGGCACGACCCTGCGGGACAGCAGCAAGCCGGGCAGCAGCAGAGCCAGACCGCAAAGCCGGGACCGTGACGCCCGGCGCGGACCGCGGACGGAGCACCGATGGGGCTCGGCGGCGAAACGCTGCGACGAGGCCGGCCGGCGCCGCACTCCGGTGATCCCGGGGTGCGGCGCGTCGGTACGTCAGGGGTTGTCGGTGGCCTCGGCGGTCAGCAGCCCCGCGTTGATCTCACGCATCGCGATCGAGAGCGGCTTCTCCTGCGGGGTGGTCTCCACCAGGGGGCCGACGTACTCCAGGAGGCCCTCACCGAGCTGGCTGTAGTAGGCGTTGACCTGGCGGGCGCGCTTGGCCGCGAAGATCACCAGCGAGTACTTCGACGAGGTCTTGTCGAGCAGCTCGTCGATCGGCGGGTTGGTGATGCCCTCGGGGTTGGCGATGGTTCCCACGGAATTCATGTCCTAACGACGACGACTGGCGACCCGGGCGACCCGGTGCGATGTCCAGAAGTGCGGGAGCGTTCTAGGACTCCGGCACCTGCGCGGGGGTCAGAAATGACGAACCGAGCAATCCTACCAGCTCGTCCGCGGCGCGCTCGACGAAGTCGTTGACCACCGTACGGTCGAATTCCTTCTCCGCGGCGAGCTCCTCGTCGGCGTGGGCGAGGCGGCGGCGGATGGTCTCCTCGTCGTCGGTGCCGCGGCCGATCAGGCGGCGGCGCAGCTCCTCGACGCTCGGCGGGGCGAGGAACACCAGCTGGGCGTCCGGCATCGTGGCGCGCACCTGGCGCGCGCCCTGCAGGTCGATCTTCAGCAGCACCGGCCGGCCCTGCGACAGCCAGCCCTCGACCTGGGCGCGGGGCGTGCCGTAGAGGTTGCCCGCGAACTCCGCCCATTCGAGCAGCTGGTCGCCGTCGACGAGGCGCTGGAACTCCGAACGGGTGACGAAGTGGTAGTGCTCGCCGTCCGTCTCGTAGTCGCGCTTCTTGCGGGTGGTCACCGACACCGACAGCTTGATCCATGGCGAGCGCGCCCGGATCAGCTCGATCACGCTGTCCTTGCCCACCCCCGAGGGGCCGGAGAGGACGGTGAGTCGGGCCGCCGGGCGCGCGTCGTCATCCATGCTCACGGCTCATTCCTACACGAGCCCGTGAGTCAGTTCGCAGCGAACTCCCCCAGGAGGGCCTTACGCTGCTGCTCGCCGAGGCCACGAAGGCGACGGCTGTCGGCGATCTTGAGCTTCTCCATGATCTGGGTGGCCCGGATCTTGCCGATGCCCGGCAGCGCCTGGAGCACGGCCGAGACCTTCAGCTTGCCGACGACGTCGTCGCCCTCGGCCCGGTCGAGCACGGCGGCGAGGGTGGTCTTGCCGGACTTGAGCTGATCCTTCAGCTCGGCCCGGGCCTTGCGAATCTCCGCAGCCTTCTCCAGCGCGGCTGCACGCTGCTCGGGGCTCAGTGACGGGAGCGGCACCAGTTCTCCTCAGGTCCCTATCGCGCCTGTAGTCCAATACCGGCGCATCTGTGAAACGTGGTGTGCCAGGGAACCAAAGGGGCATGTGGTTCCCGGCGCCGGGAAAACTAGCGGTCAATGGCCGTTTCGGCAACGTGGGGGTACCCCCCACCCGGCTGCGGCCGAGCCTGGTAAGCAGGCCGTTTCACCCGATCACGGCCCGGCAGGCGGTCACCGCACGGTCCGCCGCGGCCTGCAACGCGACCGTTTCCGGACCCGCGGAGAGAACCTCGCGTGAGTACGACGGCAGCACGTTCCGCAGGCTCTCGCCGAAGATCGATGAGAGCCCCTCGGGGTCCCCGCCCTGCGCGCCGAGGCCCGGAGCGAGCAGCGGCCCGTTGACCCCGGAGAGGTCGTGGCCGGTGTCCCCAATGGTCGCCCCGACCACAAGTCCGAAACTTCCGAGACCCGTCGCACCCCTGTTGAGCTGGGAAATCTCGTCGATGACGGTCTGCGCGACGGTCCGCCCGCCGGCCGCTCGCGCGTGCTGAACCTCCGGTCCTTCCGGATTGGACGTCAACGCGAGCACGAAGACGCCGGCGCCGTGAGTGGTCGCCAGGTCGAATGCCGGCCGCAGCGAGCCCACCCCGAGATAGGGACTGACAGTAATCGCGTCGGCACGCAGAGGACTGTCCGGATCCAGGTAGGCGGCCGCGTACGCCGCCATCGTCGAGCCGATGTCGCCCCGTTTCACGTCGAGAAGCACGAGCGCACCGGCCTCGCGTGACTGTCGGATAGTTGACTCAAGAACGGCGATGCCACGTGACCCAAATCTCTCGAAGAACGCCGACTGCGGCTTCAGCACGGCGACCCGATCGGCCAGTGCTTCGACAACCGTAAAGCTGAAGCGTTCCAGGCCGGCGACGTCGTCCGAGAGCCCCCAGCGCGCCAGCAGAGCGGCGTGCGGATCGATGCCGACACACAGCGGCCCTCGCTTGTCCATGGCGGCGCGCAGCCGGTTTCCGAAGGTCTCCATGGGGCTGATTTCCTCTCCTGTCAGCTGGCGGACAGCGCCGCCACGATGGCCCGGGTAGTGGGTCGCGGAGCCGCTCAGGCGGCCGACACGGCCGCGGCGATCCCGCGGGTGATGAGGGCGACGTCGGCGTCGCCGGTGACGTACGGCGGCATCGTGTAGATCAGGTCGCGGAACGGGCGCAGCCACACCCCCGCGTCCACGGCGGCCGCGGTCGCCCTCGCCATGTCGACGGGCCGGTCCAGCTGGACCACGCCGATGGCGCCCAGGACCCGGACGTCGACGACCCCGGGCGCGCTCCTCAGCGGCTCCAGACCGGCGCGCAGACCCCGCTCCAGCCTTGTGACCCGCGCCCGCCAGTCCCCGCCCGTCAGAAGCCCGATGGAGGCGTTTGCGACGGCACAGGCGAGCGGGTTGCCCATGAACGTCGGACCGTGCGCGAGACCGCCCACGCTGCCGGCGCTCACCGCGTGCGCGACCCGCGGCGTGCACAGCGTCGCGGCGAGCGTCAGGTATCCCCCGGTCAGCGCCTTGCCGACGCACATGATGTCGGGCGTCACCCCGGCGTGGCCCGCGGCGAAGAGCTCGCCCGTACGCCCGAAGCCGGTCGCGATCTCGTCGAAGATCAGCAGGACCCCGTGCGCCGCGGTGGCCTCGCGCAGCACCCGCAGGTAGCGCGGGTCGTGGAACCGCATCCCGCCCGCGCCCTGCACGACGGGCTCGACGATGACCGCGGCCAGCTCGTGCGCGTGCCGCTCGATCAGCTCGGCGAGCTCCGCCGCGTACGCCTCGTCGTAGTCCGCCGGGGGTGGCCCGGCGAAGACCTGGGCCGGCAGCACGCCCGTCCAGAGCGAATGCATGCCGCCGACCGGGTCGCAGACGCTCATGGGATGGAACGTGTCGCCGTGGTAGCCGCCCCGCCAGGTGGCGAGGCGGCGCCGGCCGGGGTGGCCGCCGGCGAGCTGGGCCTGCAGCGCCATCTTGATCGCGACCTCGACGCCGACCGACCCGGAGTCGGCGAGGAACACGTGCTCCAGCCCGGCCGGGGTCAGCTCGACGAGGGTCCGGCACAGCTCGACGGCGGGGGCGTGGGTGAGCCCGCCGAACATGACGTGGCTCATCCGGCCCGCCTGCTCGGCGAGCGCCGCGTCGAGGACCGGATGGCGGTAGCCGTGGATCGCCGCCCACCACGACGACATGCCGTCGACCAGCTCGCGGCCGTCGGCCAGCCGCAGGCGTACGCCCTGCGCGCTCTCGACCAGGTAGGGCTCCGCGCGGCCGGGCATGGGCCCGTACGGATGCCAGACGTGCGCCCGGTCGAGGGCGAGCAGGTTCATGGGCGCGCCCTGGCCGCCGCTCTCACCAGCGCCGGGCCCCGGTAGATGAAGCCGGTGTAGAGCTGGATCAGCGCGGCGCCGGCGTCGAACATCCGGGCCGCGTCGTCGGCCTCGACGATCCCGCCCACGCCGATGATCGGCAGCCGGCCGCCGGTCTCCTCGTGGACGAAGTGGACGATCTTGCGGGCCCGCTCGGTCAGCGGCCGCCCGGACAGGCCGCCCGCCTCCGCGGCGCGCGCCTGGTCCGGCCCGGCGAGACCGTCCCGGCTGAGCGTGGTGTTCGTCGCGATGACGCCGGCGGCACCGGACGAGAGGCAGACCTCGAGCAGCTCGGCGATCGCCGGCTCGGTGAGGTCCGGGGCGATCTTGACGAGCACCGGGACCTTGCCCACGAGGGCGGCCAGGAGCGCCGCCAGGGCACTCTTGTCCTGCAGCGTGCGCAGGCCGGGCGTGTTCGGCGAGGAGACGTTGACCGCGATGTAGTCCGCGTACGGGTGGAGCAGCTCGTAGGAGGTCAGGTAGTCCTGGACCGCCTCCTCCAGCGGCGTGACCTTGGACTTGCCGAGGGAGATCCCGAGCGGGACACCGATCGGCCCCAGCGCCCGCAGCCGCTCGGCGAGGGCCGCGGCGCCGGCGTTGTTGAAGCCCATCCGGTTGATCACGGCCTCGCTCTCGCGCAGCCGGAACAGCCGGGGCTTGTCGTTGCCGGGCTGCGCCTTCGCGGTGACCGTGCCGACCTCGACGAAACCGAAGCCGAGGGCGGGCCAGGCCGGCAGCGCCACGCCGTTCTTGTCCATGCCGGCCGCCAGGCCCACCCGGTTGGGGAACCGGACGCCGAAGACCTCGACCGGGTCGCTCACCGCGTACCGGCGGCGCAGCAGCGCGCGGGCGCCGGAGCCGAGCCCGGCCAGGCGCCCGAGCGTGAACTCGTGCGCCCTCTCGGCGTCGCCGCCGCCCACCCGGAACAGCACCGGGCGGACGGCGGTCTCGAAGATCGTCACTCGCTCTCCCGCAGGGCGGCGTGCAGCTCCTGAAGCGGGCGTACGGACATCTCGCCGCGCATGAGCGCCTCGATGCCCATCACCGCGGCAGCCGCGCCCGGCACCGTCGTGATGCTCGGGATGTCGTGGGTGACCGCCGCGCTGCGGATCTCGTAGCCGTCCGAGCGGGCGCTCGCCCCGGAGCCCTGCGGCGTGTTGATGATCAGCGCGATCTCCCCCGCGCCGATCAGCGCCACCGCGTTGCGGCCCGGGCTCTCGAAGTGCTTCGGGACGATCTCGCACTCGATGCCGTGCCGGCGCAGCACCTCGCCGGTGCCGGCGGTGGTGACGATCGTGAAGCCCAGGTCGGCGAGGCGCTTGATCGGGAAGATCATCGAGCGCTTGTCCCGGTTGGCGACCGAGACGAAGACCTTGCCGCTGGTCGGCAGCGAACCGTACGCGGCGGCCTGCGACTTGGCGAACGCCGGGCCGAAGCCGGGGTCGATGCCCATGACCTCGCCGGTGGACTTCATCTCGGGGCCGAGCAGGCTGTCCACGCCCTTGCCGGCCGGCGTGCGGAACCGCTTGAACGGCAGCACCGCCTCCTTGATCGCGATCGGCGCGTGCTCCGGGGTCTCCCCGCCGTCGCGGCTGCGCAGCAGCATGCCCTCGTCGCGCAGCTCCTGGACGGTGGCACCGAGCATGATCCGGGCGGCCGCCTTCGCCAGCGGCACCGCCGTCGCCTTGGAGACGAACGGGACGGTCCGGGAGGCGCGCGGGTTGGCCTCGAGGACGTACAGGGCGTCGTCCTTGAGTGCGTACTGGACGTTGAGCAGGCCGCGCACCCCCACGCCGCGAGCGATCGCCTCGGTGTAGCGGCGTACCTCCGCCAGATGCGAACCGGCCAGCGTCACCGGCGGCAGCGAGCAGGAGGAGTCACCGGAGTGGATGCCGGCCTCCTCGATGTGCTCCATCACGCCACCGAGGTAGACCTCCCCGGTGGCGTCGCAGAGCGCGTCCACGTCGATCTCGATCGCGTCGTCCAGGAACCGGTCGACCAGCACCGGGTGGTCCGGCGAGATCTCCGTGGCCCGGGCGATGTAGTCGGCGAGCGTCGGCTCGTCGTAGACGATCTCCATGCCGCGGCCGCCGAGCACGTACGAGGGCCGCACCAGCACCGGGTAGCCGATCTCGTCGGCGATCGCCTTGGCCTCCTCGAAGGAGGTGGCGGTGCCGTGCTCGGGCGAGCGCAGCCCGGCCCTGGCCAGCACCGAGCCGAACGCGCCGCGGTCCTCGGCCAGGTCGATGGACTCCGGCGAGGTGCCCACGATCGGCACGCCCGCGTCCTTGAGGCGCTGGGCCAGGCCGAGCGGGGTCTGCCCGCCCAGCTGGACGATCACGCCGACGACGCCGGGGCCGCCGGCCGCCCTGCCGGAGGAGTCCTCGGAGTGGAAGACCTCGAGCACGTCCTCGAACGTGAGCGGCTCGAAGTACAGCCGGTCCGCGGTGTCGTAGTCGGTGGAGACGGTCTCCGGGTTGCAGTTGACCATGACGGTCTCGTACTCGCCCTTGAGCGCCATGACCGCGTGCACGCACGAGTAGTCGAACTCGATGCCCTGCCCGATGCGGTTCGGCCCCGAGCCCAGGATCAGCACCTTGGGCCGGTCCGACGGCGCCACCTCGGTCTCCTCGTCGTACGACGAGTAGTGGTACGGCGTGTTCGCCTCGAACTCGGCGGCACACGTGTCGACCGTCTTGTAGACCGGCCGGATGCCGAGGCGGTGCCGCAGCGTGCGGACGCCGTCCTCACCCGCGAGCTCGGGGCGCAGCGCGGCGAGCTGGCGGTCCGACAGCCCGGCACGCTTGGCGCGGCGCAGCAGCACCTCGTCGAGCACCGGCGCGGCGAGGATCTCGGCGCGCAGATCGACCAGGGCCTGGATCTCGTCGAGGAACCAGGGGTCGATGCCGCCGCTGGCCTCGTGCACCTGCTCGACGCTCGCGCCCAGCCGCAGCGCGGCCTCCACCGTGTAGAGCCGGCCGTCGTGCGGGGTGCGCAGCGCGTCGAGCGCGGCGTCGACGTCCTCGAAGGTCGGCGCGGTCCAGAAGCCGGCCGCCTTGGTCTCCATCGAGCGCATCGCCTTGTTGAGCGCCTCGCTGAAGTTGCGGCCGAGGCTCATCGCCTCGCCGACAGACTTCATCGTCGTGGTCAGCTCGCCGTCGGCCCCGGGGAACTTCTCGAACGCGAACCGCGGGATCTTGACGACCACGTAGTCCAGCGCCGGCTCGAAGGCCGCCGGGGTCTTGAGCGTGATGTCGTTCGGGATCTCGTCGAGGGTGTAGCCGATGGCTAGCTTCGCGGCGATCTTCGCGATCGGGAAGCCGGTGGCCTTCGACGCCAGCGCGGAGGAGCGCGACACCCGCGGGTTCATCTCGATGACGACCAGGCGCCCGTCGGCCGGGTTGATCGCGAACTGGATGTTGCAGCCGCCGGTGTCGACGCCGACCTCGCGCAGCACGGCGATGCCGAGGTCGCGCAGGCTCTGGTATTCCCGGTCGGTCAGGGTCATCGCCGGTGCGACGGTGACGCTGTCGCCGGTGTGCACGCCCATCGGGTCCAGGTTCTCGATCGAGCAGACGACCACGACGTTGTCGTTGCGGTCGCGCATCAGCTCGAGCTCGTACTCCTTCCAGCCGAGCACGCTCTCCTCGATCAGCACCTCGTGCACCGGGGAGGCGGCCAGGCCGGCGCCGGCGATGCGCTCGAGGTCCTCGTCGCTGTGCGCCATGCCGGAGCCGAGGCCGCCCATCGTGAACGACGGCCGGATGACCACGGGCAGGCCGAGCTCGGCGACGGTGGCGCGGACCTCGTCCATCGAGTGGCAGACCCGGCTGCGCGGGGTCTCGCCGCCGGCCTTGGCGACGATGTCCTTGAACAGCTGCCGGTCCTCGCCGCGGCGGATCGCGTCGATGTTCGCGCCGATCAGCTCGACGCCGTACTTGTCGAGCACGCCGTTCTCGTGCAGCGCGACCGCGGTGTTCAGCGCGGTCTGGCCGCCGAGCGTGGGCAGCAGCGCGTCGGGGCGTTCCCGGGCGATGACCATCTCGACGAACTCGGGCGTGATCGGCTCGACGTACGTGGCGTCGGCGAACTCCGGGTCCGTCATGATCGTCGCGGGGTTGGAGTTGACCAGGGAGACGCGCAGCCCCTCGGCGCGCAGCACCCGGCAGGCCTGGGTGCCCGAGTAGTCGAATTCGCAGGCCTGGCCGATCACGATCGGCCCGGAGCCGATCACCATCACGTGCCGCAGATCAGAACGCTTGGGCATCAGGCATCAACCTTCTCGACGAGCTCGACGAACCGGTCGAACAGGTAATCCGCGTCGTGCGGGCCCGCCGCCGCCTCGGGGTGGTACTGGACGGTGAAGGCGGGCACCTCGAGCGCCCGCAAGCCCTCGACCACGTTGTCGTTGAGGCAGACGTGTGAGACCTCGACCCCGCCGAAGTCGGTGTCGATCACGGTGTTCAGCGGCGCGTCGACCGCGAACCCGTGGTTGTGGCTGGTCACCTCGACCTTGCCGGTGGTCTTGTCGAACACCGGCTGGTTGATGCCGCGGTGGCCGTACCCGAGCTTGTAGGTGCCGAAGCCGAGCGCGCGGCCGAGGATCTGGCTGCCGAAGCAGATGCCGAACAGCGGCACGCGGCGGCTCAGCGCCGCGCGGGCGAGCGAGACCGGCCCGTCGGCGGTGGCGGGGTCGCCCGGACCGGGCGACAGGAACACCGCGTCCGGCCCGACCGCGAGCAGGTCCTCGATGGACGAGGTGGCCGGGAAGACGTGCGTGGTGACGCCGCGCGCGGCCAGCCGGCGCGACACGTTGCGCTTGATGCCGAGGTCGAGCGCCGCGACGGTGTAGCGGTGCTCGCCGACGGCCTCGACCGTGTACCGCTCCGGCGTGGTGACCTCGGCGGACAGGTCGGCGCCGACCATCTGCGGCGCCGCCTTGACCCGTTGCAGCAGCGAGGCGGGGTCGAGGTCGACCGTGGAGATGCCGACCCGCATCGCGCCGCGCGAGCGCAGGTGGCGGGTCAGCGCGCGGGTGTCGACGCCGCTGATCCCGACCACGCCCTCCGCGGCGAGGCGCTCGCCCAGGTCACCGGTGGCGCGCCAGTTGGACGGGCGGCGGGCCGGGTCACGCACGACGTAGCCGGCGACCCAGATGCGGCTGGACTCGTCGTCCTCGTCGTTGACGCCGGTGTTGCCGATCTGCGGAGCCGTCTGGATCACGACCTGCCGGTGGTACGACGGGTCGGTCAGCGTCTCCTGATAGCCGGTCATGCCGGTGGTGAACACGGCCTCGCCGAAGGTCTCACCCTCGGCGCCGTAGGACGTTCCCTTGAAAGTGCGCCCGTCTTCGAGCACAAGAATCGCTGGTTTCATTACTTGACGGCCTTCCCGTCCAGGACTGTCGGCTCTCCCCGGAGGAAGGTCGCGACGATGCGACCCGGCAGGGTGGTGCCCGCGTACGGTGTGTTGCGGCTGCGGCTCGCCAGCTCGGCCGGGTCGACGACCCGGCGGGCGGACGGGTCCACCAGCGTGAGGTTGGCCGGCGAGCCGACCGCC
Source organism: Nucisporomicrobium flavum (assembly GCF_016464385.1). Lineage (GTDB taxonomy): Bacteria > Actinomycetota > Actinomycetes > Mycobacteriales > Micromonosporaceae > Actinoplanes > Actinoplanes flavus_A. The sequence continues at coordinate 72,336 of NZ_JADMLH010000009.1, forward strand.
AGGTCGGTGCCGTGCCCGGTCAGGCCCGCGATGCGGGCGGGGGTGCGGGACATGCGCTCGGCGATCAGCTCCCACTTCTCACCGAGGACGCTGAGGACCACGGGCAGCGCGGTCTCCAGACCCACCATGCCCGGCCGGGCGTACGCCCATTCGCATTCCTTGTCCTCGACGGCGTGCGGGGCGTGGTCGGTGGCGACGATGTCGATGACCCCGTCGACCAGCGCCTGCCGCAGGGCCTGCACGTCGGCGGCGGTGCGCAGCGGCGGGTTCACCTTGTAGACGGGGTCGTAGCTGGCGGCGAGCTCGTCGGTGAGCAGCAGGTGGTGCGGCGTCACCTCGGCGGTCACCCGTACCCCCCGGGCCTTGGCCTGGCGCAGCACCTCGACGGACCCGGCCGTCGAGACGTGGCAGACGTGCAGGCGGCTGCCGACGTGCTCGGCGAGCAGCACGTCGCGGGCGATGATCGCCTCCTCGGCGACCGCCGGCCAGCCGGTCAGGCCCAGCCGGGTGGAGACCTCGCCCTCGTGCATCTGCGCGCCCTCGGTGAGCCGCGGCTCCTCGGCGTGCTGGGCGATGATCCCGTCGAACGCCTTCACGTACTCCAGCGCCCGGCGCATCAGCCGCGGGTCGGCGACGCAGTGGCCGTCGTCGGAGAAGATCCGGACGCCGGCGGCGGAGGTGGCCATCGCGCCCAGCTCGGCGAGCTGCTTGCCGGCCAGCCCCACGGTGACCGCGCCGATCGGCTGCACGTCGACCAGCCCGGCCTCGCGGCCGAGCCGCCACACCTGCTCGACCACGCCGGCGGTGTCGGCCACCGGCGAGGTGTTGGCCATCGCGAAGACCGCGGTGTAGCCGCCCAGGGCCGCCGCGCGCGAGCCGGTCTCGACCGTCTCGGCGTCCTCGCGGCCCGGCTCGCGCAGGTGCGTGTGCAGGTCGACGAGGCCCGGCAGGGCGACCAGGCCCGCGGCGTCGATCGTCTCGTCCGCCTTGCCGCCGCCGCCGGCGACGACCCCGTCCCGGATCAGCAGGTCGGCCGGCTTCCCGCCGACCACGGAGACACCTTTGATGAGGTACGACTTCATGCCTTGCCTCCGAGGAGCAGGTAGAGAACGGCCATCCGGGCGCTGACGCCGTTGGCGACCTGTTCGACGATCGTGGAGCGGGACGAGTCGGCCACCTCGGGCGCGATCTCCATGCCCCGGTTCATCGGACCGGGGTGCATGACGATCGCGTGCTCCGGCAGCTTCCTCATGCGCGGGGCGTCGAGCCCGTAGCGGCGGCTGTACTCGCGGGCGGAGGGGAAATACGAGTCCTGCATCCGCTCGGTCTGCACCCGCAGCATCATCACGACGTCCGTTGCGGGCAGGACGCTATCGAGGTCGTACGACACTTTCGTGCCGGGCGAGAGGGCGGCCGCGACGTCGATCGGGATCAGCGTCGGCGGGCCCACCAGCGTGACCTGGGCGCCCAGCGTCGTGAGCAGCAGGACGTTCGACCGGGCGACCCGGCTGTGAAGGACGTCACCCACGATCGCGACCTTCAGGCCGTCGATCCGTCCGAGCCGCGACCGCATCGTGTACGCGTCCAGCAGCGCCTGCGTGGGGTGCTCGTGGGTGCCGTCGCCGGCGTTGATCACCGAACCGTCCACCCAGGACGCGAGCCGGTGCGGCGCGCCGGAGGCCGGGTGCCTGATCACGACAGCGTCGGCGCCCATCGCCTGCAGGGTCAGCGCCGTGTCCTTGAGGCTCTCGCCCTTCGAGACGCTGGAGCCCTTCGCCGAGAAGTTGATGACGTCGGCGGAGAGCCGCTTGGCCGCGGCCTCGAACGAGATCCGGGTACGCGTCGAGTCCTCGTAGAAGAGGTTGACGACCGTACGCCCGCGCAGGGTGGGCAGCTTCTTGACCTCGCGCCCGGCCAGGGCGGCCATCTCCGCGGCGGTGTCGAGGATCAGCGTGGCGGTGTCCGCGTCCAGGTCCGCGGCGGACCTCAGGTGCTTGATCATGCGGCTCCTCCGTACAGCTTGACCTCGTCCACGCCGTCGTCGGTCTCGGCCAGCGACACCTTCACCTTCTCGGCGAGCGCGGTCGGGATGTTCTTGCCCACGTAGTCGGCGCGGATGGGCAGCTCGCGGTGGCCGCGGTCGACCAGCACGGCGAGCTGCACGGAACTGGGCCGGCCGACGTCGCTGAGCGCGTCGAGCGCGGCCCGGACCGTACGCCCGGAGAAGAGCACGTCGTCGACGAGGATGACGCGGCGCCCGTCGAGCCCGTCGCCGGGGATGTCGGTCTTGCCCAGCGCACGCGTCGCATGCAGCCGCAGGTCGTCGCGGTAGAGGGTGATGTCCAGCGCGCCCACCGGGATGTCGATGCCCTCGAAGGCGTGGATCCGGGAAGCGAGGCGGCGCGCCAGCGGGACGCCGCGGGTCGGGATGCCGAGCAGGACGGTGCCGGTGGCGCCGGACGTCTTCTCGAGGATCTGGTGCGCTATCCGGTCGACGACCCGCTGCAGGTCGGACCCGGAAAGAATGATCTTCGTGCCGGTCGCGGCGCCGGTGGCGCGGGAGCCGGTCGGAGAACCTGTGTCGGCGCGTGGATATGCCACGGCGGACCTCCTTCCCCGCCTCACGGGACGGGTCGTTAAAGGACGTCTTTTCGGTGCTCAGCGGGCACCCCGGCCAGGGGCGGCCCGATGGCTGACGCTACGTTACCAGTGAGCGAGGCGATGACCATGGTGACGTGGCCTACCCACGGACCAGACGGACGAATGCGGGCAACTCAGTCCCCGGCTCGGCGACTCATCGGTAACCGACACTTGACCAGGGCTGGCAAACTCCGTACCGTCACGCAGCGTAGCGATCCGGAGGAAGAACCCTCCGGGCCAGCACAGTACTGGAGTGTCCGAATGCCGTCTGAGTACGCCAAGTCGCTGGGCGCCCGCCTGCGTTCCATCCGCCAGCAGCAGGGCCTGTCCCTGCAGGGCGTGGAAGAGAAGTCGAACGGCCGCTGGAAGGCCGTCGTGGTGGGCTCGTACGAGCGTGGCGACCGAGCAGTCACCGTCTCGCGCCTCGCCGAACTGGCCGACTTCTACCGGGTTCCCGTCTCGGAGCTGCTGCCCGACGGCAGCGGCGTCCGGCTCGAGGCCACCAACAAGATCGTGCTGGACCTGGAGAAGCTGTACGACGCGGCCGGCGAGGACCTGGCCTACGTCGCGCGCTACGCCCGGGCCATCCAGCAGCAGCGCGGTGACTACAACGGTCGCGTGCTGTCGATCCGCGCGGACGACCTGCGCGCGCTCGCCATCGTGTACGACATCTCGCCGTCGGGCCTGATCGAGCGTCTGACGGAGGCCGGCGTGCTCGTCGCCGACCCGCGCGCCTTCTTCGCCAGCTGACCCGCACCGCACACGCGAGAGGGACCCGCTCAGCGGGTCCCTCTTTGTCTTTTCCGGGTGTGGACGACGGTCACACGCCGCAGCGTTGCGGGCACGGCCGTGGCGGTTCGTCACCGCATTGCGGTGACATATGCGCTGGTCGATGAGTCCCTGCGGACACTGCGCAGCGGATGCCGGTGCCCGCGGCCGGTCACGACGGCCGACCTAGCGGTCAGTGACCGCGTAACCGGGAACCGACCGCCAACCGCAGGACATCGCCGCGCGTACAAGCGTGACGAACGTCGCCCCGCGCCCGGCTCAACGGGTCGCGAACTCGGCGATGCGGCCGAGGATGCCGTTCAGGAAGCGCGGACTGTCGTCCGTGGACATCTGCTTCGCCAGCTCGACCGCCTCGGTGATCGCCACCGGGTCGTCGATGTCCGGCTCGTAGAGCAGCTCGTACACCGCGATGCGGGCGAGGTTGCGGTCCACCACCGGCATGCGGTCGATGGTCCAGCCCTCGGCGTAGCTGGCGATCAGCTCGTCGATCCGGTCGAGGTGCCGGGCGACGCCCTCCACCAGGCCGGTCGTGTAGTCCAGGTGCTCGGGGTGGGGCTTGGCGATCCGCTCCAGGTAGGTGGCCATCACCTGGGTCGGCGGCAGGTCGCGCAGGTCGGCCTCGTAGAGGACGTCGAGCGCACGCTTGCGCGCCTTGCGGCGCGCAGGCATCTGCGTCTTGGGGCCTTCCGCCATCAGCTGCGGCCGAGGTAACGGCCGTCGCGGGTGTCGACCTTGATCTTCTCGCCGGTGGTGATGAACAGCGGCACCTGCACGGTCGCGCCGGTCTCGACGGTGGCCGGCTTGGTGCCGCCGGTCGAGCGGTCGCCCTGCAGGCCCGGCTCGGTGTACGTCACCTCGAGGAAGACGCTGGTGGGCAGCTCGATGTAGAGCGGCACGCCCTCGTGCGTCGCGACCGTGGCCTCGGCCTCGGGCAGCAGGTAGTTGGCCGCCTCGCCGACCGTGCCGCCGGGCACGGTGATCTGGTCGAAGGTGTCCAGGTCCATGAAGACGAAGTCCTCGCCGTCCTGGTACAGGTACTGCATCGTGCGCTTGTCGACCGTCGCCGTCTCGACCTTGGTGCCGGCGTTGAAGGTCTTGTCCACGACCTTGCCGGAGAGCACGTTCTTGAGCGTGGTGCGCACGAACGCCCCACCCTTGCCCGGCTTGACGTGCTGGAACTCGACCACGGCCCACAGCTCGCCGTCGAGGTTGAGCACCAGGCCGTTCTTCAGGTCGTTGGTGGAAGCCATGTCCTGCCTTGTTGTTCGATGCGGTGTGACGCGTGGAGGTGACCGGTGGAGTTTACCGGCGTGACACGCGCCCCGGCGAATCGGGTCAGCGACGTCCCGCGACGTGCCGCAGGGCGAGCCGGTAGCCGTCCACGCCGAGCCCGGCGATGACTCCGGTGGCCACCGCGGAGACGACCGAGTGGTGCCGGAACTGCTCGCGGGCGTGGATGTTGGAGATGTGCACCTCGACCAGCGGCGCGCGCAGCATCGCGCAGGCGTCGCGGACCGCGTACGAGTAGTGCGACCACGCGCCCGGGTTGAGCACCACGGGCGCCTCCTCGTCGGCGGCGGCGTGCAGCCAGCCGAGCATCTCGTGCTCCGCGTCGGTCTGCCGGACCACCACGTCGAGCCCCAGCTCCTTGCCGGTCTCCTCGCACAGGGTCACGAGGTCGGCGTACGCGATCATGCCGTAGATGTCGATCTGACGGGTGCCGAGCCGGCCGAGGTTCGGCCCGTTCAGCACGTACACCCGGCTCATGCTGTACTCCATGGGCATGCCCTCCTGGCCCTCACCCTCACGGCCGTCAGCCGGCGCCGGCAAGCGCGGTTCGGTGCGGTCGGTCATGCCGACACCGCCGCGTACGCGCGCTCGAGCACGGACTCGTCGGAGATCGCCACAGTGCGGGGCTTCGCGAGGCCGTCGAGCAGGACGAAGCGCAGGGTGTCCGCGCGGGCCTTCTTGTCGACGCGCATGGCCGCGAGGAGCTCGGGCCAGGCGTCCGTCCGGTACGACGCCGGCAGGCCGAGCAGCGACGTCACGGCCCGGTGCCGGGCGGCTGTGGCGTCGTCCAGCGCGCCGGTCAGCCGGGCGAGCTCGGCCGCGTACACCAGGCCGACCGCGACCGCGTGGCCGTGCCGCCAGGCGTACCGCTCGTGCTTCTCGATCGCGTGGGCGAGGGTGTGGCCGTAGTTGAGGATCTCCCGCAGGCCGGACTCGCGCAGGTCGGCCCCGACCACCTCGGCCTTGACCCGGATCGCCCGCTCCACCAGCTCGCGCAGCACCGGGCTCGCCGGGTCGGCGGCCGCGGCGGGGTCGCCCTCCACCAGGTCGAGGATGGCCGGGTCGGCGATGAAGCCGCACTTGACCACCTCGGCGAGCCCGGCCACCAGGTCGTCCGCGGGCAGCGAGGCGAGCAGGTCGAGGTCGCAGAGCACCCCGGCAGGCGGGTGGAACGCGCCGACGAGGTTCTTGCCGGCGGCGGTGTTGACGCCGGTCTTGCCGCCCACCGCGGCGTCGACCATGCCGAGCAGCGACGACGAGACGGGCACCCAGCGCACCCCCCGGAGCCAGCCTGCGGCGACGAAGCCGGCCAGGTCGGTGACCGCTCCCCCGCCGACGCCGACCACGACGTCCGTCCGGGTGAAGCCGGCGGCGCCCAGCTCGTCCCAGCAGCGCGCGGCGACCTCGACGGTCTTGCCGGCCTCGGCGTCGGGCACCTCGATCGGCAGCGGGCGCAGGCCGGCCTCCTGCAGCGCCTCGGCCACGGCCTCCGCGCGGTGCTTGAGCGGCGGGGCGTGCAGGATCGCGGCGCGCACGGCGCCGTCGGTCAGCGCCGGCAGGGCGGCGAGCAGGCCACGACCGACGAGCACGTCGTACGGCCGGTCGCCGGCCACGGGGATTCGGGTCACGTCGTCCATCGCAGGGGATGCTAGTCGCGCGGATATGGGGTTATAGACAGATAACCCCATGCGGGTTACACATGGCTCATGCCGAAAATCAACGTGTACCTCCCCGACGACCTCGCCGACGCGGTCCGGGAGGCGGGCCTGCCCGTCTCCGCCATCTGCCAGCGGGCGCTGGACCAGGCCGTACGCCGGGTCACCGCGGCCCGGCAGACCGTGCTGGGCGAACTCGACGCGGACGGGCTGGCCGCGCGGTTGCCGCAGTTCACCGCCCGGGCGGTCACGGTCGTGTCCCTGGCGATCGATCGCGCCCGCGCCACCGGGTCGGCGACCGTGACCACCGGGCACCTGCTGCACGGCATGATCGCCGAAGGCGCCAACCTCGGCCTGCAGGTGCTCTCCGCGATGGAGATCGACCCGGCCGCCATCGCCGTTCCCGACGGCGCCGAGCCGGGCGGCGGGGACGGGCTGCGGTTCAGCACGGCCGCGGCGAACGCCGTGGAACTCACCGTCAGCGAGGCGGTGGGGATGGGGCACAACTACGTGGGCTGCGAGCATCTGCTGATCGGCCTCGCCGGCGAGCCCGACGGCCTCGCCGGGCGCACGCTGCGGGACGTCGGCGCGGACCCCCGCTCCACCCGGCGTGCGGTCACCGCGGCGCTCATCGGCTTCGCCCACCTGCGCGCCACCACGGCCGCCCAACCGCCCGCGGAAGGCCTGCTCACGGCCGTGCGGGCGGAACTGGCTCCGCTCGTACGCCGGATCGAGGCCCTGGAAAATCGCCTCGCCTAGCGAAATCGGCGAGCCGGGCGGCGTGCTCGGCGACGGCCGTCCTCAGCTCGGCGGGGCGCAGCACGGTGAACGGCCACCCCAGCCCCGCGAGCAGGTGGGCCATGCCGGGCAGGGCTCTCCGCACGGCAGCTCAGCAGCACGCCGCGCGGGTCCTCGGCGACCTCGGCGACGGCCGCCGGCACGCGCCGCCGCACCTCGGTGATGTCCGCCTCGAGCAGCACCTCGACCTCCCACCGCCACGGCAGGCCGGCCCACTGGCGGGTCACGTGCGCCACGGCGTCGAAGCCCGGCGGCGGCTCGAACGACTCGCCGGTCGGCTCCGCGGCGGCGATCCGGTCGAGACGGAACGAGCGGACGTCCCCGTGCCGGTGGTCGTGCGCGACGAGGTACCACCGTCCGGAGTGGAAGACCAGCCCGTACGGGTCCACGCGGCGAGGGCCGGACCGGTACGTCAGGGCGATCACCTGCCGGGCGCGGGTCGCGGCGCCGAGGGCCAGGAGCAGGTCGGTCCCCGGGTCCGCGGCGGGGTCGCGAGGCGCCCGGAGCGTGAGGCCCAGGCTGGCGCGCAGGGCGGCGAGGCGTCCGGCCAGCGCCGCGGGCAGCACCCGGGTGATCTTCGCTTCCGCGGCGGCCGCGGCGGGGCTCCCGGTCGTCAGCCCGAGCCGGCCGGCGGCGACGAGGCCGAGCACCACCGCGACCGCCTCTTCGTCGGTCAGCATCAGCGGCGGCAGCTTGAACCCCGGCAACAGGCGGTAGCCGCCGTACCGGCCACGGTCCGCGGTCACCGGGATGCCCAGGTCGTCGAGCGTGGCCGCGTACCTGCGGACGGTGCGTTCGTCGACGCCCAGCCGGGCGGCCAGATCCCGGCCGGTCATCCTGCGGTGGGCCTGGAGCAGCTCCAGCATGGCCAGCACTCGGGAGGCGGGATGCGGCATGCCGAGCATTCTCCGCCCAATGCGGGCGGGAACGGTCCGGTATTGGTCGTAGCGTCGGCCGCATGACGACATACGTACTGGTTCCGGGGATGTGGATCGGCGCCTGGGCCTGGCGCGACGTGACGGCAGCGCTGCGCGCCAGGGGTCACGAGGTGTACCCGATCACCCTGACCGGGGTGGCCGACCGCGCCCACCTGCTGGGGCCCGGCACGGATCTGGACCTGCACACCGAGGACGTGGTCCGGCTGATCGAGGCGGAGAACCTGCGCGACGTCGTGCTCGTCGGGCACAGCTACGGCGGCATGCCGGTCAGCGCGGCCGCGCTGCGGGTCCGCGACCGGATCAGGCACATCGTGTACGTGGACAGCGGCCCGCTCCCCGAGGGCACCTCCCAGCTGGCCGTCTCCGGGGGCACCGCCGAGGGTGACACCGTCCCACCGCGCGACTGGGACGCCGGCGCGGACCCCGTGCTGCTCGCGGGCCTCGACGACATCGCGCTCGACCGGCTCCGGCGGCTGAGCACCCCGCACCCGGCTGCGTCCGTACGCCAGCCGCTCGGCGCACACGCCACCTCGAAAGACCTGCCGACCACGCTGATCGCCTGCACGTTCCCGCTCGAGCAGGTACGCGAGATGGCAGCGGCCGGGCACCCGTTCTTCGCCGAGCTGACCGAGGCGGACGTGGTCGGGCTGCCGACCGGGCACTGGCCGATGCTCAGCGAGCCGGAGGCGCTAGCCGGCCACCTTGAGCAGGTCGGCTAGCTCCGCGGCGATCGCCTCCGGCGTGCGGCCGTCGGTCGGCACGGTGTGCGTGGCCACGGCCGCGTACAGCGGGCGGCGCTGATCCATCAGGTACTTCAGCGTCGCCCGCGGGTTCACGCTCAGCAGCGGCCGGCCCGCGCCCAGGCCCACCCGCTTCACCGCGTCGGACAGCTCGACCGACAGGTACACGACCGTGTGCCCGCGCAGCGCGTCGCGGGTGCCCTCGTCCAGGATCGCCCCGCCGCCGAGCGCCAGCACCCCGCCGAACGAGGCCAGCGACCCGGCGATCGCCTCCCGCTCGAGGCGGCGGAACTCCGGCTCGCCGTCGTCGATGAAGATCTCCGGGATGGGCTTGCCCGCCTTCTCCTCCACCAGGTGGTCGGTGTCGGCGAACTCGACGCCGAGCAGCGCGGCCACGGCCTGCCCGACCGTCGTCTTGCCGGCACCGGGCGGGCCGACGAACACCGCGGCGGGCGCCATCAGCGGATCAGCAGGGAGTCGAAGTACCCGGCGAGGTTGCGGCGGATCTCCGCCACCGAGTCGCCGCCGAACTTCTCCGTGGCGGCCTCGGCCAGCACCAGCGCCACCATCGCCTCGGCGACCACCGCGCCGGCCGGCACCGCGCACACGTCGGAACGCTGGTTGATGGCGGTCGCGGGCTCACCGGTGACGACGTCGACCGTCTGCAGGGCCCGGTTCAGCGAGGAGATCGGCTTCAGCGCGGCGCGTACCCGCAGCGGTTCGCCGTTGGTGATGCCACCCTCCAGGCCGCCGGCCCGGTCGGTGACCCGCCGCACCCCCTCGGGCGTCGGGATGATCTCGTCGTGCGCGACCGAGCCGCGCGAGCGGGCCTGCGTGAAGCCGTCGCCGATCTCCACGCCCTTCACCGACTGGATCGACATCAGGGCGGTGGCCAGCCGGGCGTCGAGCTTGCGGTCCCACTGCACATGCGACCCCAGACCCGGGGGTACGCCGTAGGCCAGCACCTCCACGATGCCACCGAGGGTGTCCGCGTCCTTCTTCGCCGCGTCGACCTCGGCCACCATCCGCGCGCTCGCCTCCGGGTCCAGGCAGCGCAGCGGGTCGGCGTCGATCCGCTCGGCGTCGTCCGGCGTCGGCACGAGCCCCGCCTTCGCGGCCACCGAGCCCAGCTCGATGACGTGCGAGACGATCTGGATGCCGAGCGCCTGCTCGACCAGGGCCTTCGCCACCACGCCGACGGCCACGCGCGCGGCGGTCTCCCGGGCGCTGGCGCGCTCGAGGATCGGCCGGGCGTCGGTGTGCCCGTACTTCTGCATGCCGGCCAGGTCGGCGTGGCCGGGCCGCGGACGGGTCAGCGGGGCGTTGCGCGCCTGCGCGGCCAGCTCCTCCGGATCGACCGGGTCGGCGGCCATCACGGTCTCCCACTTCGGCCACTCCGAGTTGCCGACGCGGATCGCCACCGGGCTGCCGATCGTGAGCCCGTGCCGGATCCCGCCGATCACCTCGACGACGTCCTGCTCGAACTTCATCCGGGCGCCGCGACCGTAGCCGAGCCGGCGGCGCGCCAGGTCACGGCCGATGTCCCCGGTCGTCACCCGCACCCCGGCGGGCACGCCCTCGATCATGGCGACGAGCGCCGGGCCGTGCGATTCACCTGCGGTCAGCCAACGCAACACGGGTCACAGTCTGGCACGTCAGCGTCCCGCTCCGCCGCCAGGCCACCACCGTCCCGCCAGCCGGACGCTCCGCGGACCTCGGGCCGCTCAGCGGACGCGGGTGCGCCGCTCAGCGGACGCGGGGTGCGCCGCTCAGCGGACGCCGGCGGCGGCCGCGAGGGCCTCGCGCATCGCCGCCTCCGGTGCCGGCCGGACGCCGGTGAACTGCTCGAACTGGCCGAGCGCCTGGGCCAGCAGCAGGTCGAGGCCGGACACCACCCGGACGGCGTGCGCCAGCGCCGCCTCGGCGAGCGGGGTCGGCCAGGGGTCGTAGATGGCGTCGAAGAGGACCGCGCCGGGGCGCCAGGTGACCTGGGTGGCGAGGGCGTCCGCGGCGCCCTTCGGGACCGTCGAGATGACCGCGTCGGCGTCGAAAACCGTGGCCGCCTCGGCCCAGTCCACCCCGCGGATCGTCACGCCGAGCGCCTCGGCCGCCGGGGCGAGCTCCGCCCGGGCCTCCGGGCGGCGGGTCACCACGGACACCTCGGTCGTGCCCAGGTGAGCGGCGGCTGCCAGGGCGGCGCGGGCCGTGCCACCACCGCCCAGCACCGCGACGGCGGGACCCGAGCCGGTGGGCAGCCCCGCGTCGTTCAGGACCCGGAGCATGCCCGGTACGTCTGTGTTGTCCGCGTACCAGGTGCCGTCGGAACGCCGTACCAAAGTGTTGGCCGCGCCCGTCGCGAGCGCGACCGGCGACGCCTCCGCGGCCAGCGTCAGGGCGGTTTCCTTGAGCGGCATGGTCAGCGACAGGCCCGCCCAGTCGGCGCCGAGACCGGCCACGAGCTGGGGAAGCTCGGCCTCGGCGCACTCGATGGCCGTGTAGGACCAGTCGAACAGCCCCGCCGCGGCGAAACCCGCGGCGTGGATGACCGGCGAGAGCGAATGACCGATGGGCTTGCCGCACACCGCGGCCCGCCGGGGGCCCGAACCGTGCGTCAGCAGAGCGGGACCCCGTTCCGGCACGCCCGCTGGATGTTCGCGTCGTGCTCGGCGTTGGTGACCGCGAACGCCGACTTCTTCGTCTTCGGGTCGATCGCGACGAAGAACAGCCACTCCCCGACCGCCGGCTTCACGGCGGCCTCCAGCGCGGCCTTGCCCGGGTTGTTGATCGGGCCGAGCGGCAGCCCCACCTTGAGCTCCGTGGTGTACGGGTTCTTCGGGTCCTTCAGCTCGGCGTCCGACATCTTGCCCGAGTGCTTGCGGCCCTTGTCCTGCAGCTGCAGCCAGTAGTTGGTCGTCACGTCGAACTGCAACGGCATGTTCTTCTTGTACGCCCGGTTGTAGGCGACCCGGGCCACCTTGGGCAGGTCCTCGGCGGTGCCGGACTCGGCCTGGGACAGCGACGCGACGATCAGTGCCTCGTACGGCGACACCGACAGCTTGCCCTCGGCGGTCTTCACGAAGTTGATGTCGGTGGTGGTGTCGATGAACTTGCCGACCATCACGCGCAGCATGTCCGCGGCCGTGGCCTTCGGGTCGAACTCGTACGTGTCCGGGAACAGGAAGCCCTCGATGGTGCCCGACGCCTTCTTGTCGTCGCGGCGGTTGAACCAGAAGTCGGGTACGCCGAGCGCCTGCGGGTCCTTCGCGGCGGTCTCGAAGTCCTTCACCGGCACCTTGGTCGCCTTGGAGAGCGTCGCGTAGATCTCCTGGGCGGTCAGGCCCTCCTTGATCGTCACGCCCTTGCTGACCCGCGCCTTCGGGTCGAGCAGCAGCGTCACGGCGTCCTTGGCCGACATCTGCTTGCGCAGGTTGTACGTGCCCGGCTGGATGTTCTTGCCGCGCGGGTTGTCCTCGGCCGCCTGGGTGAACGCGGCGGTGCTCTTGACCACGTCGGCGTCCACCAGCGTGTTGCCGATCTCGGTCAGCGAGCCCTTGCCGAGCGACACCTGCACCGGGTCGGTGCCGGAGCCGTCGTAGTCCGCGGCGGTGAAGAAGCCCTTGATCTTCTCGTAGCCGAGGTAACCACCGACGCCGAGAACGCCGAGCAGGATGAAGACCATGAGGAACGCGACGGCGGACTTGCCCTTGCCGCCCTTGCCGCCGCCTCGGCCCCGGCGGTGCCGGGGTTTACCCTTCTCCGCCTGCTCGTCGAACGCCAGGTCCAGCTCGTCGATCATCTCGTCTGCCTCCGCTGTGCGTCCAGCCAGCTCTGCAGGATCTCCACCGCGGCCGCCTGGTCGACGACCGCCCGTTGCCGCTTGCCCCGGACTCCTCGCTCGGCGAGCCTACGGGTCGCGACAACGGTCGACATCCTCTCGTCCGTCAGAACGACGGGAACCGGCCCGACCGCCCGCTCCAGCCGCTCAGCGTACCCACGGATGTCTATGGCGGCAGGTCCCTCGGCGCCGTTGAGACGCACCGGGAGGCCCACCACGATCTGCACCGCCTCGTGCTCCCCCACGAGACGGACGAGCTCGGCAATGTCGCCGGGGACGGCGTCGGGCGCCGCCGCCATGTCACGGGGCACCGTGACCAGGGGGGTGGCCAGGATCCCGTCGGGGTCACTGAGTGCGACCCCGACGCGCACCTTACCGACATCCACGCCCAGCCGCCTACCCCGCGGCAGTGCGCTCATCGGCCCACCCTCCCTCTCAGGCGGCGTCGCCGACCGCCTTCTCCACCGCGGCCAGCAGCGCGGGGACCTGGTCGGCGGGGACTCCGCCGCCCTGCGCGAGGTCGGCGTTGCCGCCGCCCCGCCCGGACAGCGCGCCCTTGACGAGGTCCGCCGCGGACAGGCCACGACTCTTCGCCGTCGCGTTCACCGCTACGATCAGTGACGCCTTGCCGTTCGCGCGGGCCGCGACCGCCACGACCGCCGGACGCCCGGAGTCGATCTTGCCGCGGATCTCCTGGGCAAGGGTACGCACATCGTTGGTCGCCGCGCCCTCCGGTGCCTCGGTGCCGACGTACGCCACGCCCCTCAGGTCCCGGGCCTGCGCGGCGAGCGCACCGGCACCGCCGAGCACCATCTGCGCGCGCATCTTCTCGAGCTCCTTCTCCGCGTCGCGCAGCGCCGTGACGGTCTGCTCGACCCGGTCGCCCACCTGGTCGGCCGGCACCCGGAACATCTCCGCGAGCCGGCTGACCAGCAGGTGCTCCTTGGCCAGGAAGCCGAACGCGTCGATGCCCACGAGCGCCTCGACCCGGCGTACGCCGGAGCCGATCGACGACTCGTTGAGGATCTTCACGAGCCCCAGCTGGCCCGACCGGGCGACGTGCGTGCCGCCGCAGAGTTCACGCGCGTAGTCGCCGACTTCAACCACTCGGACCTCGTCGCCGTACTTCTCCCCGAACAGGGCCATCGCGCCGAGCCGGCGCGCCTCCTCCTGCGAGGTGATGAACGCGTGCACTTCGAGGTCCCGCAGCAGCACCTCGTTGACCTGCTGCTCGACGTCGTGCAACACGCTGTGCGGCACGGCGCCCGGGGTGTTGAAGTCGAAGCGCAGCCGGCCGGGCGCGTTGAGCGATCCCGCCTGCGTCGCCGACTCCCCCAGGAACGAGCGCATCGTCTGGTGGATCAGGTGGGTCGCGGTGTGCGACCGGGAGATCGCCTTGCGCCGGGTCACGTCGATCTCGGCGAAGCCCGCCTCACCCGCGCGCACCTCACCGCGGACCACCCGCGCCTTGTGCACGATCAGGCCCGGGAGCGGCTGCTGCACGTCGACGACCTCGACCTGGCCGCCGCCCACGTTGATCAGGCCGGTGTCGGCCTGCTGGCCGCCGCCCTCGGCGTAGAACGGGGTGCTGTCGAGCACCAGCTCGACGTAGTCGCCCTCGCCGGCCGCCGCGAGGCTCGAGCCGCCGCTGCCGAGCAGCGCCCGGACCCGCGACTCCCTGGAGACCTCGGCGTAACCGGTGAACTCGACCGGGCCGCCCGCGTCGAGCACCGAACGGTACGCCGACAGGTCCGCGTGCCCCGTCTTGCGCGCCGCGGCGTCCGCCTTCGCGCGGGCCCGCTGGTCCGCCATGAGCCGGCGGAAGCCCTCCTGGTCGACGCTGAGCCCCTGCTCCTGCGCGATCTCCAGGGTCAGGTCGATCGGGAAGCCGTACGTGTCGTGCAGCTGGAACGCCTGGTCGCCGGAGAGCGCCTTGCCGCCCTTCGACTTGGTGTCCGTGATCGCGGTGTCGAGGATCGTCGTGCCCGCGCGCAGCGTGGACAGGAACGCGTCCTCCTCCGCGTACGCGTACGTGGAGATCCGCTCGAACTCCTTCTCGAGCTCCGGGTACGACGGCGCCATGCAGTCGCGCGCCACCGGCAGCAGCTCGGGCAGCGCGGGCGCCTGCCAGCCCAGCAGCCGCATCGACCGGATCGCGCGGCGCATGATGCGGCGCAGCACGTAGCCGCGGCCCTCGTTGCTCGGGGTCACGCCGTCGCCGATGAGCATCAGCGCGGTGCGGACGTGGTCGGCGATCACGCGCAGCCGCACGTCGTCCGGGTGCGACTGGTTGGCCGCGTGGCCGGAGTGCGCGCCGTACGTCTTGCCGGTCAGCTCCGCCGCGCGCGCGAGGATCGGCCGGACCTCGTCGATCTCGTACAGGTTGTCGACGCCCTGCAGGATCGACGCGATGCGCTCCAGGCCCATGCCGGTGTCGATGTTCTGCTTCGGCAGGTCACCGACGATCCGGAACTCCTCCTTGCTCTTCACGTCGGCGATCTCGTACTGCATGAAGACGAGGTTCCAGAACTCGAGGTAGCGGTCCTCGTCGACCTCCGGACCGCCCTCCTGCCCGTACGCCGGTCCGCGGTCGTAGTAGAGCTCCGAGCACGGGCCCGCGGGGCCGGGGATGCCCATCGACCAGAAGTTGTCCTTCTTGCCGCGGCGCACGATCCGCTCGGCGGGCATGCCGGTCTGCCGCCAGATGTCGATGGCCTCGTCGTCGTCCAGGTAGACGGTCGCCCAGATCTTCTCCGGGTCGAGGCCGAAGCCACCCTCCTCCACCGGCTTCGTGGACAGCTCCCACGCCAGCGGGATCGCGCCCGCCTTGAAGTAGTCGCCGAACGAGAAGTTGCCGTTCATCTGGAAGAACGTGCCGTGCCGGGAGGTCTTGCCGACCTCGTCGATGTCCGGCGTGCGGATGCACTTCTGCACGCTGACCGCGCGCTGGTACGGCGCCGCCCGCTGGCCCAGGAAGAACGGCACGAACTGGACCATGCCGGCGTTGATGAACAGCAGGTTCGGGTCGTCGATGGCGGGCAGCGGGGCACTCGGCACGACCGTGTGCCCGTTGGCCTCGAAATGCGCCAGATAGCGCCGCTTGATCTCCGCCGTCTTCATCGCTGACCCTCCTGGGCGTGGCGCCCGTGTGTGCCGTCCTCGTCGTCACGGAGGTCGGCGAACCTGTCCTCGTACAGCTCACCCGCGGCGAACGCCGCGTGGATCTCCTGCTCGCGCTCGGCCATGCCTTCGCGCACGTCCTCCACGAAGCTACGCAGGGACTCCACCAGGCCGCCAGCCGATTCCGACAGCGACGTGGCGATGCCCGAGGGGGTGAACTCGTTCGCCTTCTTCGTGACCTTGCGGACGACGATGGCACCGACGGCCAGGCCCACGCCCAGCCAGAGCAACCGCTTCATGGTCTTCTCTCCGGTTTCTGTGGCGGGCCGGACGTCAACGGGACGCGCGCGCGGCCCGGCGGCGCTGCTTCAGGGAGGCGCGGACGTCACGCTCCTCCTCGGCGTGCCGGCGGGCGGCGGCGGCCTTGCGCACGCCGTACCCGAAGGACGCGACCTTGACCAGCGGGTTGGCGGCGGCGGCCGACACCACGGTGACGAGGTTCGCCACGTTGGCGGTGACGTTCTGGGCGTGCTCGGTCATCGTGTCGATCTTCGCGAGCTGGACGTTCACACCGTCCAAAGAGACCTGCACCTGGCCCAGCGCGGTGTTCACGCTGTCCACCGTCTCGGTGACGTTGCCCAGCAGCGGGCCGGTGCGGTCGGTCAGGTCGTTGATCGCCCGGGTCGCGGCGTCCACGGTGTGCCGCATCTTCAGGATCGGCACGGCGAGCACCAGCACGAGCATCAGGAACGCGCCCGCCGCGATCAGGCCTGCGATTTCTCCGGCGTTCATTACACGCGTCTCCTCTACCGACGGCCGCTTTGCGTGACAACGTGCAGACCCTACCGTCCGTCACCGCGGACCGCGTCACGACGCCGTGGGTGTCGGCCCGCGGCCCGCTCTGGGTGTCGGCCCGCGGCCCGCTCTCAGCTCGCGGACGGGCTCGGCTCCAGCAGGGGATCGTTCGTCAGCACGGGGTCGGGCGTCACGCCGATCAGCGAGGGATCCACGGCGGGCTGAGGCTTGCCGCGCTCGTCCGTCACCGCGTTCTGCACCTTGATGCTGACGGTCGACCCGGTGCACTTCTTCGGGTCGGGCGTCTCCACCACCCCATCGGGCCCGACGGACGGCACGGTGTCCGGATCCTGCGCCGCGACGGCGTCCACCGCGCACTCGGGCAGGCGTACCCACAGGTCCAGAGTGAACTCGTCGCGCGTCCAGCAGCTGTACTTGCCCTCGGTGGTGGGCTGATCGGTGCACTCCCCGCCGCGGACCTTCCAGCCGGCGGACGTCAACGCGGCCGCGTACGCCTGGTTGGTCTCCTCGAACGGCCGCTCCGACTGGGCGATCCGCTCCCGGAACCTGCAGTCCAGGAAGCACCACCGGCTGCCGCTGCTGCGGTCCTCGGCCTGCTTGTCGGCCCACGCCGGCACGTTCAGGGCATCCAGCGAGGTGAACACCGGGTCGCGGGTCGCCGACCAGACCCCGAAGAACACCGGCAGCAGGCCCAGGACCAGCACGCTCAGCGAAACCAGGGTGAGCACCCGCAGGCGGCGCTTGGCCCGCATCTGCCGGCGCAGCTCCGTCCGCGCCCCGCGCAGACCACCGAGCGGCCCGCCGCTTTCCTGCTCATCGCCGGCCGTGGCCGACCGTACGGCGGGAGCATCGTCAGTCACCCGCCCGGCGCTGACCGCCGCGACGGCCCTGCCTGAGGGAACGTCAGTGCCGGGCGCGTGGGGGGCGGCCGGCGGCCCGACGGGTACGGCCTTGGCGACGGCTCTGCCACCGGGGACCTTCGCGGCGGCCCGGCTGCCGGAGACCTCGCCGGGTCCGCGGCCGGGGACCTCAGCGGTTCCACGGCGACCCGGCACGTCAGCTGTGCCGCGGCCTGGTACGTCGGCTGTGCCGCGGCCTGGTACGTCGGCCGTGCCGCGGCCTGGGATGTCGGCCGTGCCGCGACCTGGGATGTCGGCCGTGCCGCGGCCGGGCACCTCGGCGGTTCCGCGGCCACCTGACACTTCGGCTGTTCCGCGGCGGGCGATGGGTTCGGCGGCTGGGCGGCCGGGTGGGACGTCGACGGGTACGCCGGACACGGGGCCCGCGCTGCCTGCCATTCCGCGGCGGCCCGGGGCACCGGAGACCGGACCCGGCGCACCGGAGACCGGGCCGGGAGCACCGGAGGCCGGGCCGGGGACACCGGGAACCGGGCCGGGGGCACCGGGACCGCCTTGCCGGGCGGGAACGCCGGAAACCGGGCCGGCACTGCCTGCCCCGCCGCGCCGGCCGGGGACGCCCGAGACCGGGCCGGCACTGCCCGCACCGCCACGGCGGCCGGGAACGCCGGAAACCGGGCCGGCACTGCCCGCACCGCCACGCCGGGCGGGGGTGCCCGGCAACGGGCCGGTGCCGTCCGGGCCGGTGGGCGTCACCGGGGCGCGGCCGGGCGCACCCGGTCCCGCCAAGTCCGTGGGCCTGCCGGGACCAGCGAGTCCGGCGGGCATGCCAGGGCCCGCGACGCCGCCGGGCATGCCGGGGCCTGCTCCGCCGCCGGGCATGCCGGGGCCGGTCACGCTGCCGGGCATCCCGGGGCCTGGGGCTCCGGCGGGTTGTCCGGGGACGGCTCGGCCCGCGGCCGCTCGACCGGTCTGCGGGCCGGTCCGCTGGCCGGTCTGCGGGCCAGTCTGCTGGCCTGTCTGGTGGCCCGGCACGGGACCGCCGGGGGTGGCGCGGCCCGGGGCGGGGCGGCCACCCGGCTGGTTCTGGGGCGGCTGGCCGGGAACGGCACGGCCGGGCTGCCCACCACCGGCACGACCGGGCTGCTCAGACCCGGGGCGGCCGGGCTGCGGCGCACCGGGACGGCCGGGCTGGTCGACGCCGGGACGGCCGGGCTGGTCGACCCCGGGGCGGCCGGGCTGCAGCGGGCCGGGGCGGCCGGGCTGCTCGGCACCCGGGCGGCCTGCTTGGTCGGGTCCCGGGCGGCCGGGCTGGTCGGGGGTGGGGCGGGCGCCGGGCTGGTTCTGGGGCGGCTGGCCGGGGCGGGCGACGCGTCCCGTGCCTCGCGGGGGCGCTCCGGGCGTACGGGCGCCGGCCTGCGCGATCTGGCCGGTCGTGCCGATCACCCCGGACGTGCTGCCTGCCATGGCGCCTGCGCGGCCGGGGACCGCGGGGCTGCGTACGCCCTCACGACCGGGAACGACGGGCGGGACGACCGCCGCCGACGCGCGCGCCGGTGGCGTGATCGGGCCGGTGCCGCCGTCACCGCCGGGTCCCTGCCCACGGCGGCCCGGGGTGGGGCCGGTGCGGCCGGACGGGAGCGGGCCGGTGTGGCGGCCGAAGCCCGTACCCGGCTCCTCCTGGGCGTCGGGGCGTCCGTGCCGGCCGCTCTGATCGCCCGGGTGACCGTCGGGACGGGCCCGGCCGGCGGCGCCGGTGTTGCGGGAACCGAACGACGGCCCGTCGGCACCGGGGATGGCGGAGACGGGACGGCTGGCGCTGCTCACCGGGCGCGCGGCACCGCCACTGGTCTCATGCCGGCCCGCCGGTGCGGGGCCGCCGGGTGCTTCGCGCCGGCCTGCGGGGGCACCGGGACCCTCGTGACGACCTGCGGGTCCGCCCGGGCCGTCGTGCCGACCCACGGGACCGTCGTGGCGGCCCGTGGGGGCGCCGGGGATCTCGTGCCGGCCCGCGGGAGCGGCCGGGCTCTCGTGCCGGCCGGCCGGACCGGACGGCGCCGGGCCGGGGCCGCGGCGCCCGCCGGTGGTGAAGCCGCCGACCTGATCGGGGGCAGCATGGCCGCCCACCTGGTCCGGCGCGGAATGGCCACCGCGCGGGACCGGACCGGATCGACCGGCACGACCGGACGGGATCGGGCCGGTGCCACCGGGCGGCACCTGACCCGCACGACCCGACGGGATCGGGCCGGTGCCACCGGGCGGCACCTGACCCGCACGACCCGACGGGATCGGGCCGGTGCCACCGGGCGGCACCTGACCCGCACGACCGGACGGGATCGGGCCGGTGCCGGTGGGTGGCGGGGCGGCGTGGCCGGGCTGGCGGGGGCCGTCGTCGAGGTGGCGGGAGCCGCGGCCCGTGGGTGAGACCGGGCGGCCCGGCAGCGGGGCCTGCGGCGGCGCGCCACGACGGCCTGCGGGCGGCGTCTCGTGGCGGCCGGCGGGCGGTGCCGGTGAGGTCGGCCGGGCGGCCGGGACCTCCGGGGCGTTGCCCGAGGCGGGTACGCCGGAGGCCGGCCGGGCAGCCGGGAACCCGCCGGTGGAGTAGCCGGCGGCTGCCGGGGAGCCCGGCGGCGGGAAGGAACCGGGCGGCATGCCGCCGGCCCGCTGCGGGTCGATCTGCCGGCGGCCATGGCCGGGTGCCGGGGCATCGGCGTCGGGCGCGGCACGGCGGCCGGGGCGTGGTGCGGCGCCGCGGGGATCGGGACCGGGTGGCGTGGCAGCGCCTCGGGGGCCGCCTTGCGCGGGGGGCGGGGCAGCACCGCGAGGGCCCTGCGCCGGAGGCATGCCCGACCGGCCGGGCGACCCCGGCACGGCAGCACCCCGCGGGCCGGTGGGCGAACCCGGCGCGGCAGCACCGCGGGGACCCGTGGGCGAACCCGGCGCGGCAGCGCCACGGGAACCGGTGGGCGAACCCGGCGCGGCAGCACCGCGGGGGCCGGCAGGGGAAGGAGGCATGGCAGCGCCGCGCGGAGCGGCCGGCGAACCGGGTGCGGCTGCAGCGCGGGTGCCTCGCGGCGGTGGGGGCGCGGCGGGTGAGCGGGGTGCCGGCGTCGGCGCGCCGGAGGACGGCCGGGAGGCGGGTGGTGCCGAGGTCGGCAGGGGCGGGAACGGGTCGTTGGCGGCCGGGTCGTCCGGGCCGGGGGCGGTACGGCCGCTCTTGCTGGTGCGGCCCTCGCCGGGTGCCGTGCCGGGGCCGATGGCGCCGCCCCGCTCCTTGGCCGTGCGCAGGTCGTCGAGCCAGCCGGTCTCCTCGCCGGAGACCTCCTGGGGCTCGACCGGCTCGGGGCGACCGCGGCCGAACAGGCGGCGACCGCGGCCGGTCTGTTCGGCCCGCTGGTCGTCGTAGTCGTCAGGCTCGGCACCGCGCCTGCTCACGGCTGGTCCTCTCCGGCGGCTGTGCCGCTGTCGTCACCCTCCGGGACTTCGGAGGAAGTCCCGGCCGAACCCGCCGCCCCCGCGGCAGCGCGGGAATCACCCGACGGCCCGGCCGGCCCGGCGCCAGGCGACGCCGCAGCGCCCGAAGCCCCGGAAGCACCCGAGCCGCCCGAAGCCCCAGCGCCCGAGGCCCCAGAAGCGCCCGAAGCCCCAGCGCCCGAGGCCCCGGAAAGACCCGGGCCGCCGGAAGCGGCCGCGGCGCCCCGGACAATCTTGCGGAGCCGGGGCAAGCGCTCCGCCACCGCGCGTTCGGCGCCGTGGTCGGTCGGGGTGTAGTAGTCCGCGCCGATCAGATCATCCGGCACGTACTGCTGCCTCACAACTCCCCTGGGGTCGTCGTGTGGATAGCGGTAGCCCTTGCCGTGGCCGAGGCCGCGGGAGCCCGGGTAGTGGGCGTCGCGCAGGTGGGGCGGGACCGGACCGCCGCGGCCTGCGCGGACGTCGGCGATCGCGGCGGAGATGGCGGTCGTGACGGTGTTGGATTTGGGGGCCGTGGCCAGGTGCACGACCGCCTGTGCCAGGTTGAGCTGGGCCTCCGGCAGGCCGATCGACTGCACGGCCTGGGCCGCGGCGGTCGCCACGAGCAGCGCCTGCGGGTCCGCCATGCCGACGTCCTCGCTGGCGAAGATGACGATGCGGCGGGCGATGAAGCGGGGGTCCTCGCCGGCCACGAGCATGCGGGCCAGCCAGTGCAGGGCCGCGTCCGGGTCGGAGCCGCGCATGCTCTTGATGAACGCGCTGGTCACGTCGTAGTGGGCGTCGCCGTCGCGGTCGTAGCGCACGGCCGCGACGTCGACCGCCTTCTCCGCCGTGGCGAGGTCGATCTCGGCGGCGCCCTGGGCCGTCGCGGACGCGGCCGCCGCCTCGAGCGCCGTCAGCGCCTTGCGGACGTCGCCGCCTGCCAGGCGTACGAGATGATCTTCGGCTTCCGGGGCGAGCGTGACCGTGCCGCCCAGGCCGCGTTCGTCGGTGACCGCGCGGCGGATGAGGTGGCGTACGTCGTCCTCGTTGAGCGCCTGCAGCGTGAGCAGCACGCAGCGGGAGAGCAGCGGCGAGATGACCGAGAAGTACGGGTTCTCCGTGGTGGCCGCGAGCAGCGTGACCGTACGGTCCTCGACGGCGGCCAGCAGCGAGTCCTGCTGCGTCTTGCTGAAGCGGTGCACCTCGTCAATGAACAGCACCGTGGGCGGGCCGCCCGCGCGGCGTTCGCGGCGGGCGGTGTCGATGACGGCGCGGACGTCCTTGACCCCGGCGGTCAGCGCGGACATGGCCACGAACTTGCGGTCGGTGGCCGCGGCGACGAGGTGCGCGATCGTGGTCTTGCCGGTGCCGGGCGGGCCCCACAGGATGACCGACATCGGGGTGGTGCCGGTGACGAGCTGGCGCAGCGGGGCGCCTGGGGCGAGCACGTGGCGCTGGCCGACGAGCTCGTCGATCCCGGCCGGGCGCATGCGCACCGGCAGCGGCGAGTCGGCCGTCGGGCGGGTGAGGCCGGACTCCGCACCGCCCGGCGACGCGGTGCGGACGCCGCCCGGCCGGTCCAGGGGGAACAGTCCGTCGAAATCCATCGGCACCGACAGTACCGGCCCGCCCTCCGGTGCCGGAAATGCACCTTTTGAGGACGGGCCGGATACCGTACGCGGTTCGTCAGCCGCGGCCGGGGCGCCGGCCGTAGAAGCGGCGGCCGCTGCCCGAGCCGGAGCGCGGGCCGCTGCCGACACCGGCGAGGTAGAGGGAGAGCAGCAGCAGGCCCAGCGAGGCGAAGGTGGGGAAGTTGAACAGGTCGGTCGTCTTCACGTCGAACAGGTCGAGAAGCAGGTAGATACCGAAGACGACGGCCGCGGCGATCGCGAGCATGGGGTCCTCCATGTGGGGGGTGAGAGCACTTGGCCTGCTCATACCCGGGCGCTGGTCGCACGCAAACCCCATCACGGCGCGGGTACGACCTCCTGCGGTCCCGCCGCCACGGTTTCCGGCGTGGCGCGCCGGCCCACCAGGTAGAGCGGAGCGGCGGCCGCCAGCACCGCGGCGCCCAGCAGCAGCGCCGCCACGAGGCTCACGTGCGCGGCGACCGCCGTCAGCACGACCAGGCCGAGCGCGCCGGCGGGCTGACTGATCATCGAGTTCAGCGAGAGCAGGCTCGCCCGGTACGGGCCGTCGACCTGCCGGTGCAGCAGTCCGTTGTGGACCGGCGACGCGGCGCCGTGGACGGTGTAGCAGATCAGGAACGCCGCGACGACGCCCACCGGTCCGGCGAACACGGCCATGCCGACGACGGTCAGCCCCTGCAGGATCCGCAGGGTGAAGCCGGTCCAGGGCGCCCCGATCCGGCGGGCGAGCAACGGGACCAGCGCGGCCCCGGCGGCGGACGCGAGCCAGGCCGCCGACCCGACAGGGCCCATCAGCGCCGATGCCTCGGTGGGATCGCCGAGCACGTCGGCCAGGCGTACGGGGGTCAGGCTCTCGAAGGTGATCATGCCGAAGCCCCAGAAGACCTCCACCGCGACCAGCGCCACGATGACGCGGGAGCGGCGCAGCAGCCGGAGCGCTCCCCCGACGGCCGCCGGGACCCCGCGGACGGAGGCGGCCAGCGCGGCGAGACCCCGGCCCCGGCGCTCCTCGGTCATCAGCGTCGCCACGGCGACCATGGAGACGATCTGCAGCGTGAGGGCGACGTACACGGGCAGGCTGAGCGCGGTGACCGGGCCGATCGGGCCGAGGGCGACCAGCCCGCCGGTGAGGAGCGCGCCGGCCGCGATGGCGATGCCGAGCACCGCGCCGCTGCGGCTCAGCCCGGTCTCGATGTCCGCCTGGTCGTCCGCGGCCAGCGCGTGGTCGACGTACCAGGCTTCGAGGGGTCCGCTGTCGAGCGCGCGGTAGACGCCCTGCAGCACGTAGAAGACGACGAAGAGCGCCACCGAGTCGGCGACCGTGAGCAGCGTCAGCGCGGCGATGTCGACGGCGCCGGCCAGCAGCAGCACGGGCCGGCGGCCGAGCGCGTCGGACAGGCCACCGGTCGGCAGCTCGAGCAGCAGCACGGTGATGCCCTGCAGGGCGGCGGCCGAGCCGTACTGGGCGAGGGTCAGCCCGCGTTCCAGCGGGAGCAGGACGATCACCGGGATCATCAGGCCCACCGGCAGCCAGCGCAGGGCGATCAGCACGAGGAAGCGGCGGCGCGCCTGGGCGGCGGTCACTTGTCGACCCTCGGCAGCGCGTACATGTAGAAGAAGACCTGCCTGGCGCCCGCCGCCGGGCCGGCCTCGCGATAGCGCTCGACGACCGCGGCGAGCTCGGCCTGCAGGTCGTTCAGCTGCTCCGGCGAGAGGTTGAGCCCGTAGTCGGAGAAGTTGGCGGCCTGGCGCCACTCGGGGGACTCGTCGTCGCGGGCACGCTGCCACGCCTCGGCGTTCTCGACCATCAACTCCAGGGCACGACCCTCGAGCCAGTCGGAGGCGGCGGTCGCGTCGGGGTCGCCGGTGTAGTTGTCGCGCTGCCAGCTCGACACCTCGTGCGCGGAGCGCCACCAGCGTTCCCGGCCGCCGCCGGGCCGCTCCTCCTCGACGACGAGACCCGCGTCGGCCAGCTGCCGCAGGTGATAGCTGGTCGCCCCGGTGTTGGTGTCCAGCGCCTGCGCCAGCCGGGTAGCCGTGGCCGGCCCGTCCAGCCGCAGCCGGCCCAGCAGCCGGAACCGCAGCGGGTGGGCGAGCACGCGGATCTGCTGGGCATCGAGGTGGACCTCACGCTGTTCCATATCTAGCACAATAGTTGTGCACAGAAATTGTGCAAGACTTCTATGCAAGGATGTGGTCATGATCGGGGTGAGGCAGGCGGGACCGGCGGACGCCACCGAACTGATGCGGCTGCGCAAGGTCATGCTCGACTCGATGCGCGACACTCCCAGCCCCGGCGGCGAGTGGCAGGACGCCGGCCGCGCGCTCCTGCAACGGCAGCTCGCCGACCCGGACGGGATGGTCGCCGCGTTCGTCGTCGACCGCCCCGGCGCACCCGGGCTCGCGGCCTGCGTCGTGGGCGCGGTGGATCAGCGCCTCCCGAACCCGTCCGACCCGACCGGACTCCGGGGGTACGTCTACAGCGTCGCAACGGACCCGGCGTACCGCCGCCGCGGCTACTCACGCGCCTGCATGACCGCACTCATCGACTGGTACGCCCGCCGCGGCATCCGCGCCGTCGACCTGCGTGCCTCGCCGGACGCCGAGCCGCTCTACGCGTCGCTGGGGTTCCGGCGTACGCCCGACCCGGCCATGCGGCTGATCGTCAACCGGCCAGCTTGAACAGCAGCGTGGTCTCCCACTTGTGCATGTCGGGCTCCACGGCCGGATCGGTCCGCAGCACCTCCAGCCGGGCACCCCACACCTCACCCTCGGGCGTCGGCGTACGGTCCCACTCCAGCCCCCGCCGCTGAGCCCAGTCCAGCAGGCTCGCGGTGACCCCCATCAGCTCGTCCGGGTGCCCGACGTGCGTCACGGTCGCGTACCGCCCGGCGGGCAGCACGTCGACGAAGACCGGCTCGTCGACCTCGATCGGCGCGCTCACCGGGATGCCCGCCTCGACCACCAGTTCCGCCGACATGTCGATCACCCGGTACCGGAAGAACGGCGCCCCGGCCGGCGCCACGCCCCGCTCCCCCAGCCACCCGAACATCCCGGGCAGATGATCGGCGACCCGGGCGAACTCGGTCATGGTGATCGACTCGCGCCGACCGACGTACACCTGCTCGGAGCGCTCCACGATGGTGGGTTCAGCCAGCATGACCCTCATCATGACGGCTCGGCGGCCCGAGCGCCTCCGTCACCGTGCGCAGCGGCGTCTTCAGCAGGCCCGCGGCCCGGGTGGAGTCGAGACGGATGCAGCCCGGCCGGTTGCCCAGCCCGCCCTCGGCGGTCGTGCACACCGGAACCGAGGCGGGGTCGAGGCCGTGCGAGCGCGCCACGAGGCGGCCGAGGTCGGCGCGGGTCAGCGCCTCGGGGCCGGCCACGTTGATCGTTCCCGCGTGGTCCGAGGCCGCCAGTTCCAGGATCGCCGCGGCCAGGTCCGTGGCGTCGACCGGGCAGCGGATCTCGTCGGTGAACAGCGCGCCGGAGCGGCGGCCGGTGGCCAGGTCCAGCGCCAGGCGGACCTGTTTGCTGCGGTCGTCGCCCACGATCAGGGACGTGCGGACGATGACGGCCGCCGGGTCGATCGCCGCGACCGCGGTCTCCCCCGCCGCCTTGGCCGCGCCGTACGGGAAGATCGGGGTCGGCGGCTCGTCGTCGGCGTAAGGGAGGGGCCGCCCCGCGTGCACGGCGTCCGACGACACGTGGACGAGGCGGGCGCCCACTGTGGACGCACCGAGTGCCACGTTCGCGGCGCCGTCCGCGCAGATCGTCCAGCTGTCCGCGCGGTAGGCGGTGTTCACGATCAGGTGCGGGCGGACCGCCGCGACCAGCGCGAGGAACGCGGCGCGGCCGGTGACGTCCACGGCCGTCCAGCCGGTCACCGTGGTCGTGGCCGTGCCCACCACCTCGTGGCCGGCCGCCGACGCGAGCCGCGCCACCTCTCCGCCGAGGTGGCCGCCCGCGCCGACGACCAGCGCGCGCATCAGTTGGAGCGTTCGACCGGTACGGCCTGGCCGTCCGTGCCCGGCGTGCCGGCGCCCGCCTTCGCCTTCGCGTCGATGCCGGCCTCCTTGCGCTGGTCGGCCGTGATCGGGGTGGGCGCGCCGGTCAGCGGGTCGAAGCCGCCGCGGGTCTTCGGGAAGGCGATGACCTCGCGGATGGACTCGTTGCCCGACAGCAGCATGCAGGTGCGGTCCCAGCCGATCGCGATGCCGGCGTGCGGGGGCGGGCCGTACTTGAACGCCTCGAGGAGGAAGCCGAACTTGTCCTGGGCCTCCTCCGGGGAGATGCCGAGCAGGTCGAAGACCCGGCTCTGCACGTCGCCGCGGTGGATACGGACGCTGCCGCCGCCGATCTCGTTGCCGTTGCAGACGATGTCGTACGCGTACGCGAGGGCCTCGTCCGGCACGGACTCGAAATTGTCCATCCATTCCGCGTTGGGCGAGGTGAACGGGTGGTGCACGGCCGTCCAGCCGCCCTCGTCGGTCTTCTCGAACATCGGCGCGTCGACGACCCAGCAGAACGCCCACGCGGACTCGTCGATCAGGCCCGCGCGCTTGGCGATCTCGATGCGGGCCGCGCCGAGCAGCTCCTGGGCCTCGCGGCGCTCGGTCGCAGCCGCGAAGAAGACGGCGTCACCCGGCTTGGCCCCGACCGCGTCGGCGAGGCCGCCGAGGTGCGAAGCCGACAGGTTCTTCGCGACCGGGCCGCGAGGCTCCCCCGTCTCGGAGTCGAGGACCACGTACGCCAGGCCGCGGGCGCCGCGGGCCTTGGCCCAGTCCTGCCAGCCGTCGAGCTCCTTGCGGGTCTGCGAGGCGCCGCCCGGCATGACGACCGCGCCGACGTAGCCGCCCGCGTCGATCGCGCCGGCGAACACGCGGAACTCGGTGCCGCGCAGGTAGTCGGTGAGCTCGGTCAGCTCGACGCCGTAGCGCAGGTCGGGCTTGTCGGAGCCGTACCGGTTCATCGCGTCGTGCCAGGTGATCCGCGGGATCGGGGTGGGCACGGTGTAGCCGGCGAGCTCGCCCCACAGCTTGCTCACGAGCTCCTCGCCGAGCTCGATGATGTCGTCCTGGGTGACGAACGACATCTCGATGTCGAGCTGGGTGAACTCGGGCTGCCGGTCCGCGCGGAAGTCCTCGTCGCGGTAGCAGCGGGCGATCTGGTAGTACCGCTCCATGCCCGCGACCATCAGGAGCTGCTTGAACAGCTGCGGGGACTGCGGGAGCGCGTACCAGGTGCCGGGCTGCAGGCGTACGGGAACCAGGAAGTCGCGGGCGCCCTCCGGCGTCGACCGCGTCAGCGTCGGCGTCTCGATCTCGTTGAAGTCGCGGGCGTGCAGCACCTCGCGGGCGATCTGGTTGGCGCGGCTGCGCAGCTTGAGCGCCTTCGCCGGGCCGGAGCGCCGCAGGTCGAGGTAGCGGTACTTGAGGCGCAGGTCGTCGCCGGCCTCGATGTTGTCGTCGACGGGCAGCGGCAGCGGCGCGGCCTCGGAGAGCACGACCAGCTCGCTGGCGACGACCTCGATCGCGCCGGTGGCCAGCTCGGGGTTCTCGTTGCCGGCGGGCCGGGCGGTCACCTCGCCGGTGACCTTGACGCAGAACTCGTTGCGCAGCGCGTGCGCGTCCTCCTCGCGGAAGACGACCTGCACGACGCCGGACGCGTCCCGGAGGTCGACGAAGATCACGCCGCCGTGGTCGCGCCGGCGGGCCACCCACCCGGCGAGCGTCACCGTCTGGCCGGCGTGGTCGGCCCGCAGGCTGCCGGCGTCATGGGTACGGATCACGGAAACGTCTCCTCACACAGGTTCACAGGGCGCACCCGTCATTGTGTCAGGAGCGGCCGGGCGCCATCGCCACCGGCCCGGATCAGGGCCCGGTGGAGCCGGCCGCCCCCGGTGGCGGCGATCGCGGCCGGTCGCCCGGCGGCTCAGCTCGCGGGCCATGAGGTGGCGCGCAGCGTCGCCGTGCCGTCGCCGGTCACCTCCGCGACCTCGACGCGGACCAGGCTGCCGCTGGTCAGCACGCACAGGACCACGCCCTTCGCCACGGAGACGAGCTGCCCGGCGCCGAGCGGGCTGGTCCGGATCGTCTTCGCGCAGCCCGCGGCGTCCGTACGGGGATCGACCCCGTCGCCGGCCGCGACCGCGCCGGGTGCCAGCGCCAGCCGGGGCCGCTCCCCGCCGCAGCTGCTGTCGTAGCGCAGGTCGCTGACCGGGCCGGGCGCGTTGACCCGCGGCTCGTCGAGGTCGAGGAACGTGATGCCGGTGCAGCCCGCCCGGATCCTGAGCCGCTCCTCGGCGTACGAGGCCACGCCGGCCGGCGACGACGCGTCCGGCGCGGGGATCGCCGCGGGAGCCCGGTCCCACGCCCGCCACGCCAGGACCGTGGCCGCACCGGCGACGGTGAGCGCGAGTCCGGCCAGCACGACCGCGGTCACGGCGAGCCGGCGGTGCGGTGCGGGCGGTTCGGCCTGCGGCGCGGGTGGGCCGAGCCGCTCGGTGGGCCCGTCCGGGTAGCCGTCCGGATCCTGCGGCCCGGCGTCGGGCGAGGTGGGTGCGCGGAAAACGGGCATGGACGACTCCGCTCGACGGGTCGGGTCGCACCCCGGCGAACGCGGGCGGCCGGGCCGCACGCCCGGCGAACGCGGGCCTGCATCGACCCTAGGGGCCCGGCCCGGCGCCGCCCATCCCCCGAAAGGGACATGGCCTCCCACGGTGGACAAGGCGTCTAGAATCCTGCGGATGAGCCCCCGTACCGGGTCGGAAACCGTCGCTATTGACAAGCTGGACCGTCAGATCCTCCACGGGCTGCAATTGTCGCCGCGGGTGCCGTTCGCCCGGCTGGCCGCGGTGCTGGGCGTCTCGGAGCAGACCGTGGCCCGGCGATACCAGCGGATGCGGACCCAGGGGGTGGTCCGGGTCTTCGGCACGGCGGACCCGTCCCGGGCGCCGGGGGTCACGACGTGGCTGGTCCGCATCGGCTGCCGGCCCGGCACGGCGGCGGGGCTGGCGGACGCGCTGGCCCGGCGTACGGACGCCGGCTGGGTCACGATCGACGCGGGTGGCGCCCAGCTGACCTGCTCGGTGCGCACCTCCGACGACCGGCGCGGCGTACGCGAGGACCTCCTGCACCACCTGCCGCGCGCGGCCAACGTGCTGTCGGTGAGCGCGCACCAGGTGCTGCACCGGTTCGTCGGGCGCGGCGAGGCCGACTGGGTGGCGGCGGACGATCAGCTCGACCTGGACCAGCGCCGGGACCTGCTGTCCCGCCAGGACGACGACGCGGACCACGGCGACGCCCGGATCGAGGCGGCCGACCGGCAGTTGCTGGTCGCGCTCGCGCACGACGGCCGGGCCAGCTACGCGGCTCTGGCCGACGCCACCGGCTGGACCCAGCGCAAGGTGGCGCTGCGCCTGGCCGCCCTGACCGCTTCCGGCGCGCTCTACTTCGACCTGGACGCCGCCGTGACGCTGCTCGGCTTCCGCACGATGGCCCACCTGTGGTTCACGGTCGCCCCGTCGGACCTGGCGGCGGTCGGCGCGCAACTGGCCGACCACCGCCGGCTGGCGTGGGCCGCGGCGGTCACCGGCCCGGCGGCGATCGTGGCGAACGCGCTGTGCCGCGACGCCGCCGAGCTGTACCGCTACCTGACGACCGAGGTGGCGGCGATCCCGCAGGTGCGCTCGTGCGAGACCGTACCGATCCACGACCGCGTCAAGCAGGCCGTGTCACTGGTGGACGGCGGCGTGCTCCGCGGGCCGGTCGTCTGAGGCGACCGGCGCGGGCGTGGCCCGTACGAGCGCGAGCACCGCGACGCCCCCGGCGAGCCCGGCCGCCGCCGCGACGAGGAAGGCCGCGTCGAGCCCGGCCGCGGCGGCGCCGTGCAGCACGCCGTCCACCGTGGACCGTACGGCCGCGGGCACGCCGGCCAGGATCCGCCCGGCCTGGCCCGCGGCGAGCCCGTGCGCGGCGGCGGCCGGGTCGGGCACCCCATGGCCGCTCAGGTGGCTCTCGGCGCGGGCGGCGAAGACCGTACCCAGCACGGCGATGCCGATCGCGAAGCCGAGCTGGCGGGCCGTGGTGACCGCACCCGCGGCCATGCCGGCCCGCTCCCGGGACACCGCGGCGGTCGCCGACTGCGCCAGGGCCGGCATGACCAGGCCCACGCCGGCGCCGGTCACCGCGTACCCGGCGATCAGCGCCGGCCAGCTCGCGTCCGCGTCGACCATGAGCGCGCACAGGGCCGCGCCGGCGCCGATCAGCAGCATGCCGACGCCGATGACGAGCCGGGGCGACCGGCCGTGCAGCTTCGCGCCCACGATGCCGGAGACCACCACGGACAGGATCGACATCGGCAGGCCGGTCAGCCCGGCCCGCAGCGGCGACAGACCGATCAGCGACTGCAGCCAGATCGACGTGTACGTGAAGGCCGCGAACGCCGCGAAGTTCACCAGCAGCGCCGCCACGATGACCCCGGCGAAGGACCGGTTACGCAGCAACGACAGGTCGAGCATCGGGTCGGGGCTGCGGCGCTCCACGAGGCTGAACGCGGCGAACCCGGCCCCGCTGAGCACCAGCAGACCCCATGTCTGCGCCGACGACCAGCCCTCGGTGGTGGCGCGGATGACCGCGAGCGTGAGCGCCCCGGCGGCGACCGTGAAGGTGAGTGTCCCCGCGACGTCGAAGCGGCCCCGGCGGACCGTCTCGCCGGGCCGGAGGACGGTCCCGCACAGCACCAGGGCGGCGATGCTGACCGGCAGGTTGACGAGGAAGATCCAGCGCCAGCTCAGCGCCTCGGTGAGCAGGCCGCCGAGGATCGGGCCGACCGCGGCGGCGGCGCCGGAGACACCACCCCAGACGCCGTACGCGACCCCCCGCGCCCGCCCCTGGTACGCGGCGTTGATCAGTGCGAACGTCGTGGTGAACATGGCGGCCGCGCCGACGCCCTGCACGACCCGCGCGGCGATCAGCACCCCGGTGCCGGATGCGACGCCGCACGCCAGCGAGGCGAGGGCGAACAGGGCCAGCCCGGCGGCGTAGAGGCGGCGGTGGCCGTGCCGGTCGCCGAGCGCGCCCGCGCCGAGCAGCAGTACGCCCAGCGAGAGGGCGTACCCGTCCACGACCCACTGCAGGCCGGTGAAGGACGTGTGCAGGTCGGCTGCCATCTGCGGCAGGGCGACGTTCACGATGGTGACGTCCACGAGCAGCATGAAGGTGCCGAGGCAGATGGTGACCAGCGGCCACCACGAGTTCTTCTGTTCCATGCCTCTCAAGGTCCGGCACCACCTGCGGCATCCGCCAGCCATCAGCGGCTTGACGTAGGAATCTTGCTAGCTTCGACATGAAGAGGAGTTAATCCGCCACGTACCAGCCGTCCCGGAGGACCGGAACCGCCACGCTCGCACCGAACTCCGCCGCCGTGGCCACGTCCTCCGGAAACCCGTTCTCGTGCAGCTCCCGGCCGCTGACACAGTCGTGCAGGGCGGCGCTCAGGCTGTCGGCCACCATCCGGTACGCCGCCAGCGCCGCCCCCGCCTCCGGGGTCGGATCGGCGGCTGTACCGCGTACGAGATGGTGGAGGAACGACCCCGCGCCCCACAGATCCTCGACCGCGGGGCGCAACGACCCGTCCGGCCAGCGCTCCCCCGCCGCCACCACAGCGACGGTCCCGCCGTCGCCGAGCCGGTCCCGCACCCACGACGCGACCGCCGGCGCGTTGCGCAGCGACACCCCCACGACGGTCGCGCCGCCGGCCGCCAGCCGCGCGGAGATGGTCGCACCGTTCGGCGACGGCAGCACGAGCCGCCGCACCCCGGAGCTCCGCGCGACCGTCGCCGGCGACAGGCTGATCTGGCCCGGGCCGGCGGCGCGGCGGCCCACCGCGAGGACCGCGTCGTGCCGGCGGGCGAAGGGTTCCGCGGTCTCGTCACGCCACGGGTACGGCCGCACGGCGATCCCCCGGTCCGCGGCCACGCTCAGCGTCGTGGTGAACGACAGCACGTCGACGACGGCGACCACCGACGCGCCGGCACCGACCGCATCCGCGCCCTCAGGCCCCCACTCGAACAGAACTCTCATTCCGCCAACTGTTCCAGTGCGGCCCGCACCGCGTGGTACCGCTCCGCCTGCCGGCCGCCCTCCGGCGGATCGCCCAGCGCCAGCACGCCGTGGGTGATGCCGTACGTGAGCCGGTACAGCAGCACCTGCGTCGCCACATCCCGCCACTGCCCGCCGCGGGCCGCGCTCGGCCGGTGCCCCAGCTCGGTGATCGTGAACCAGGCCGGGAACAGCGCGTGCGTCTCGACCGCGGCGTCGACCCGGCCCCGCAGGTGCGCGGCCAGCTCCAGCAGCGCGCTGGCCCCACGATGGGCGCTGTACTGCTCCTGAAGCCGCGCGTCCAGGTCGAGCGCCGTCCAGGCCGCAGCCGCCTCGGCTCCACGGGCGGTCAGCTCGGCGTCGCGCGCCCGCCACCGTCCACGATGGATCCGGTACGCGGCGGCCGCCCGCCGGAAGGACCGCCGGCCCACCCGCGCGCGAGCCAGGGCACGGCTGGCACCGAGGGCGCGGCCGCGGCTCTCCGCGATGAGACGTTCCAGCTCCGTGTACGCGTCCAGCGCCGCGCGATGAGCCGCCCGGGCGTCCTCGTCGAGCATGCCCGCCCGGATCTCCTCCGCCTCCCGCACCTCGGCGACGAGACCCTCCAGATCGGAGGGAAGGGTGTCGAGGTCCACCGGCCGCACCCCGTGCTCCATCCGCAGCCGGCCCTCGATGAGCTGCACCTCCCCGGTGAGCCGGGCGATGGCCTGCCGCGCCGACCGCAACCCGCCGTCGGTCTCCCGCCGCAGGTCGTCGTGGGCCTCCCCGGCCCGGCTCAGCCGCGCGTCGGTTTCGTCGAGGCGCACCCGCAGCTCCTCGGCGCGCTCCTCCGCGGCTCGGGCCACCCGCTCGACGTCGTCGGCCAGCTGGGACCGCAGCATCGCCAGTTTGCGCACGAAGTCGGCCCGCAGCGCCTCGGCGACCCGGGTCAGATCGGTCTGCACCCCCACGCCGCCACTCACGCGAGCGCCGCGCCCTCGAACGCCCGCGCCCGCGCCACGGCCGGGGCAGGCGGGGTGGGCGCGCGCCGGGCGGTCAGCCACAGCACGCCGGCGACGGCCCCGGTCACGGCCGCGGCGACCAGCCACAGGCTCGGCACGACCTCCGCGGCGACCAGCAACACCGGGACGACCGCGGCGACGGCCAGCACGTACGCGACGACCCGCCGCCGCGAAGCCGCCCGGGCGCGGGCCCGGTCGAGCTCCCGCATCAGATCGTCGGCGGCGTCGAAGACCCGCAACTCCAGATCCTCGTACCGCTCGGAACCGGGGTCCTCCCGCTCGAGAATCTCGTGCCGGGACACCAGCTCCCGCTGTCGGACGACAAGCACATGACGACGGTCAGCAGCACCCACGCGAACTCCCCAAAGCCCCGCAGAGCGGTGGAAACCCCACCACGGGTCAGCGTACGGGCTGGGGGCGACGGGTCAATCCCACGCAGGAGGCATCAGCGGGCCTACGATTCGACCGCCTCGATGGCCTCGAAGATGTCTGCATCAACGTCGGCGCTGCCAGGTCGGCAGCGCCTCCCACGGCGCTACGTAGGACGGCTTGGGATCCTGAATACGCAACAAGATCTGAGCGGTCCAGCCGGACGCCACGAATTGACTCTTCTGCGCCCGGGTCAGACCCACGGAGCATCCCGAGCTGCCCGCCGACATGCCTGCGCGCATCCTGGATGAGACCTTGGCGTTCCTGGAAACGTGCGCGACGGCACCTCAGTCCATCGGACCGGGCGAACTGGTCGACATCGGCTGGCACACTTTCATCCGCCACACCCGCGAGTACGCCGACTTCTGCGACCGGATCGCTGGGCGGTTCATCCACCATGTCCCTGATGACGGCCCGACCGGCGAGGAGTGGCCGACCGTACCGAAGGCCGAGCCGGCGATGGTGGCGACCACGGTCGCCGCGATGCGTCGGGCGGGTCATCGCGTCGATCTTCCCCTCTGGTCCGTGACCGGCACGGCTGACTGCACCCAGCCGCAACCGTCAGGAGGCGCACCTTTGCCACGCTGCGGATGGGATGAGTTGCCGTTCGCCGTCCGAGCTGCGGTGGAGGCCCACACCGGCCCCATCCTGCGCGCTACATCGGTGGTGGACGGGTCGGTCTCCGACTTCGCGGCGGTGCTGGAAGCTCGGAGGGGCCGGCTGTTCTGCAAGGGAGCGGTCGCCCGCAACCCCTTGGGGTGGATGCATCGGAACGAGGCGCGCGTCAATCCGTACCTGCCGGTCCAGGTGCCGCGACTGCGCTGGCATATCGAAGCCGACGGATGGACGGTGGTGGGGTTCGAGTGCGTCGAGGGCAGGTATCCCGATGTGAGCCCGGGCTCACCCGATCTCCCTGCGGTGGCTGCCACTCTGAGCGCGATGGCCGCGGCGTTGACTCCCTGCCCGGTGCCCTTTGTGCAGGCCGCCGTCGCGCGATGGGCAGGCTGGGTCGCGCCCGATGTCGTCGACGGACAAACGCTCGTACACACCGATGTCACGCCGCGCAACTTCCTGGCCCACGGTCGCGGCGTGACGGTTGTCGACTGGTCGATGCCGTGCCGGGGAGCGGCTTGGATCGACACCGCTCTCATGGTTGTCCGGTTGATCCGCGCCGGGCATACCCCCGGAGAGGCGCAGGCG
This sequence comes from Nucisporomicrobium flavum, assembly GCF_016464385.1. Lineage (GTDB taxonomy): Bacteria > Actinomycetota > Actinomycetes > Mycobacteriales > Micromonosporaceae > Actinoplanes > Actinoplanes flavus_A. The sequence continues at coordinate 107,652 of NZ_JADMLH010000009.1, forward strand.
TGGGCCGATCAGATCCCGGTGTGGTCGTCCGCCGAACCCGCGGCGATCGATCTGTTCGCCGGGGGCGTTGCCGCGCTGAGCCTCAGGAGGCAGCAGCAGCGACCGTCCGCTGATCACCTGGCCCCTCTCGTCGCCGACGCAGCCGCATTCTGGGCTCGTCACCGCGACAACGGGAAGTCCCGCCGCAGCCGCTAGCGTCAGCGCTCGGGCTCGTCCAGGCCGGTCAATCCCACGGAAGGGTCCAGGGCGTCGAGCAGCCCGGCCAGCCGCTTCTCCTCGCCGATGAAGTGGGTCTCGAGCACCGCGGCGAGCCCGTCGAGCTCGATCCGCAGCTCGGCGCGGTCGGCCTCCGTCGGCGCCGCGCCGAGCCGGCCGGACAGGGCGGTGAGCCGGGTCAGCAGGCCGGCGATGATCTGGTGGTCGCGGTCCAGCTCTGCCAGGAAGGAGCGCAGCTCCGGGTGTCGCGCGGCCAGCACGGGGAAGACGGTCTCGTCCTCGCCGGTGTGGTGCCGGGTCACGGCGGAGCACAGGGTCCGGCAGTGGACCGCCAGCTCCCGGTCCGGGACGGACCCGTCGCGCAGGTCGTCGAGGTGGTCGAGCAGGCGGTGGTGCACGGCGATGAGCTGATGACCGTACGCGGTGAAGCGCGCGTACTCGTCGGAAGGGTGAGCCACAGGAATCCCGGGGTCCGGCGCCTCCATGCCCTCGGCGGCCTCCGGGCCGGGTGCACTGCGACGCTGCCGACGACCTTACCGCCTCAGAAGTACGTGTGGAGCACGTCCACCACCACGTCGTTGTCGTCGGCGACGGGGATGAAGCGCCACTTGTCGAACGCCGTGCACGGGTGGGACAGGCCGAACCGTACGAGGTCGCCGACCGCGAGCCCGCTGCCGTGCACGTACGTGTGGTGGTCGTTCATCTTCACCACCTCGCCGACGTCGGTGATCGGCAGGCCCTCGTCGAACGGGGCGTCGCGCTTGCCCATGCCGACGATCGCGAGGCCCGGCTCCGGCACGGACAGCACCTGGGCGTACATCTCCAGCGCCGCCGCCAGCGACCCCTCGCCCGGCTCGCGGTTGAACGGCGTGCGCTCGCGGTAGAAGCCGTCGTCGTGGGTGACGGAGGCGCCGCTGCGCAGGACCGCGTGCACGGTGTGGCCGTCGAGCCATTGACCCTCGAGCGCTTTGACGACCCGGTCGAACCACGCGCTGCCGCCGGCCGAGACGATCACCTCGGCGGGCAGCAGGTCCGCGATCGCGTGGACCGCCTCGACCTGCGCCGCGAGGAACGCGTCGACGTCGTCGGCCGTGGTCAGGCCGCCCTCGTACGCGGTGAGCCCGGCGAGCGTCACCCCGGGCGCGTCGGCGGCGGCCCGGGCCACGGCCACGACCTCGTCGACGGTACGGCAGCCCGTGCGCCCGCCCGCGTGACCGAGCTCGACAAGCAGGGGCAGCCCTCCGGCGGCCGCCGCGGCCTCGACGCCGGCGACCGAGTCGGTCTGCGCGTACACCTGCCAGCCCTGCGCGGCCTGGGCGGCGAGCCAGCCCAGCGCCGTCGGGTCGAGCACCTCGTTGGCGATCAGCACCCGCGGCACGCCCAGCCGCCGCAGCACGAGCGCCTGGTCGGCGGTCGCCACGGTCATCGCCCATGCGCCGGCCGCGAGCTGCGCCTGGAGCAGCGTGGGCGCCATGGACGTCTTGGCGTGCGGGGCGAACGAGAAGCCGTGCCGCAGCGCGTACGCGGCCATCGTCGCGATGTTCGCGCGTACCGCCGATTCCCGGACCACCAGCAGCGGCCAGGTGAAGGATCCGTCGAAGAGCGAGTGCCGGGCGGCGGCGAAGGCGCGGGCCGGCACCGAGCCCTCGGGCAGCCAGAAGCCCTTGGCCCGCCAGTCCAGCAGCTCGTCGGGGATGTCGAGGGTCACCGGGGGTCCTCCCTTGACCTCGGGAACGCGGTCACGCATGGTGTGGAAGCTACTACGGATGGGCGGCCGCGCATGATCAATGACCTGGTCCTCAGCGGCGGCGAGGTGCACGGGAGGGGCCGCGCTGACGTCGCAGTGCACCAGGGCCGGATCGCGGCCGTCGGGCCCGGGCTCACCGGGGCCGTGGTGCACGACGTGTCCGGTTGCCTGGTCACCCCCGGCCTGATCGACCTGCACACCCATGTCGGGCCCGGTTACTGGGGCATCGAGCCGGATCCGGTGGCGTGGCGCACCGGCGTCACCACCTGGGTCGACGCCGGGTCGGCCGGCGCGTACACGCTCGCCGGGCTGCGCCGCGTGGTGTCCGATGTGGACGTCCGCGTGCCCGCTCTGCTCAACATCTCGGCCGTGGGGCTCACCGGGCGCACCGGCGAGAGCCGGGATCTGGCGAACTGCGACGGGGAGCTGGCCGTCGAGACGATCCGGACACACCGCGACCTCATCCGGGGCGTGAAGGTCCGTGTCGACCACGAGACGGTCGGCGCCAACGGCGTGGAACCCCTGCGGCGCGGCCTGGCTGCCGCGGAAGCCTGCGGCGTGCCGGTCATGGTCCACATAGGTACGGCGCCACCCGTCCTCGAGGAGATCCTCGCCATCATGCGTCAGGGCGACATCGTGACGCACTGTGCCAGCGGCTTCGCCGAGCCGCTCGGGGCGGCGGCGCGGCGGGCGTACGACCGGGGCGTGCTGTTCGACGTCGGGCACGGCTCGGGCGGGTTCGCGTTCGACGTGGCCGAGGCGCAGATCGGTGCGGGGCTGCGGCCGTACACGATCTCCACGGATCTGCACGCCCGCTCGGTGCACGGCCCGGTCTTCGATCTGCCCACGACGATGGCGAAGCTCGTCGCCGCCGGGCTGACCCTCGACGAGGTGATCGCGGCGACGACCGTGCACCCGGCGCGCGCCCTCGGCCTGACCGGCGGCACCCTCGACGTGGGCGCACCGGCGGACATCGCGGTGTGGAAGGTCGACGAGGGCAGCTTCGAGGTGGTCGACGCCCACCGGCAGGTACGCCGCTCACCGCTACGGCTGACGAACCGGGCCACGTACGTCGGCGGCCGGCTGCTGCCACCCCGCTTCCCGGCCGCACCGGCGCCGTGGGTGCCGCTCACCGATGCGCAGCGGGCGGCCCTCGCGCGCCGTGACGAGGATCTCCGGAACCTGCTGGCGGTGCCGCTGGTGGGCGCGGAAGGCTTGGCCGAGCAGTTCCCGAGACCACGACGGTAGGAGTTGGCCATGCCCAAGCGCGCGATCACGACCGACAAGGCGGCCCCGGCCGGTGGCCCGTATTCCCAGGCGGTCGTCGCCGGGGACACCGTCTACCTGGCCGGCGCGGTCCCCGCGCTGCCCGACGGCACGTGGGTGACCGGCAGCTTCGCCGAGCAGGCCCACGCCGCGTTCCGCAACCTCGCGGCGGTGGCGGAGGCGGCCGGCGCGAGCCTCGACCAGGCCGTACGCATCGGCGTCTACCTGCGCGACTTCGACGACTTCGACGAGCTCAACGAGATCTACGCCCAGTACGTCAAGGGCGCCACCCTGCCGGTACGCACGACGCTCCCGGTGCCGCTCGTCGGCTTCGACATCGAGCTCGACGCCATCCTCTACACCGGCGCGTAGGCACCGACCGGGTCCAGGGCGGCCCGGACGGCGCGGATGTCCCGGCCCACCGCGGTGGCCAGCATCCCCGGACCGGCCAGCGGCATCAGCACCGCGTCGCCGCCGAGCGTGGCGGGCGACGGCAGCGACGGCCCCGCCAGCACGAGCGTGCCGACCGCGCCGCCGCCGCCCAGCACCGCCGCACCCGACCAGGCGGGCGCGCCGGGGCCCACCGCCAGCTCGTGGCGGTGGAGGGTGCTCCCGGCGTAGCGGATGGTCACGTCCGCGCGCACGTCGCCGGGCTCCTCGGCGTGCCGGCCGCAGACCAGGTCGTCGCGCCACAGCAGGCTGCCGCCCTCCTCGACCGTCACGTCCGTGACCGCGAGATGGTGGCAGCCCGCGGCGGCGATGAGCGGCTCGGGCGACCACCGAAGCGCTCCCCCGGCCGCCACCGAGGCCGTGACCACGAGCCGGGACGCCGGCGACCCGGGCCGGCCGGGCAGGGCGAGCTGGGCGGCGACGCTGTGCACCGACAGGCGCGCGCCCGGGCCGACCTCGACCGACAGCCGCAGGTCGTCGCCGCGCAGCGGTCCGGCCGCACCGCCGACGAGGTGCACGGCGTGCGGGCCGGTACGCCGAACCAGCAGCGGCGACTCCCCGCGCAGCACCGCCAGCCGGGTGCCGCCCCGACCGTCCGCCTCGGCGACGATCGCCGCCGCGGCGCGCATCAGCACACCCGCGTCACGCCGGGATCCGGGCCGCGACGAGCCCCCGGATCCAGTCCGCGACGGGCGTCGCCGCTCGGTCCTCGGTCAGCGACAGGAAGACCGTGGGCAGGTCGCCGCGGCGGGCCCGGGCGTCCCGGTCCATCACCGACAGGTCCGCGCCGACCAGCGGTGCCAGGTCGGTCTTGTTGATGACCAGCAGGTCCGCCGCGGTGACGCCCGGGCCGCCCTTGCGGGGCACCTTGTCGCCGCCGGCCACGTCGACCACGAAGATCTGCCGGTCGATGAGGCCCTTGCTGAACGTCGCGGTGAGGTTGTCGCCGCCGCTCTCCACCAGGACGAGGTCGAGCGGGCCGAGCGCCACCTCCAGGTCCTCGACCGCGTCGAGGTTGGCGGAGATGTCGTCGCGGATCGCGGTGTGCGGGCAGCAACCCGTCTCGACGGCCCGGATCCGCTCGGCCGGCAGGACCCCGTTGCGCAGCAGGAAGTCGGCGTCCTCGGTGGTGTAGATGTCGTTGGTCACCACGGCCAGCCGCAGCTGCCCGCCGAGCGCCCGGCACAACGCCGCGACCAGCGCCGTCTTGCCCGAGCCGACCGGGCCTCCGATGCCGATGCGCAGCGCCCTCGGCACCTCCGCCAGCGGCGGGTGCGGGTCGATCCCGGGCTCCGGGTGGGTGTGCGGGACCTCGTCGGGACCATGTGTGTGATCGTCAGGATGCCTGTCGTCAGGATGCCTGTCGTCAGGATGCCTGTCGTCAGGATGCTTGTCGTCAGAACGCTTGTCGTCAGGATGCAAAGAGACGCACCTCCCAGGTGGCGTGCAGTTCGGCGCCGATGTCGAGCAGCGGGGCCCCCGCGGCCGGCAGGGCGTCGACCGGGTCGTCGATCCGAGCCGCCGCATCGGCCGCGATCCGGTCGCAGTCGGGCGCGAGACCGGCGAGCAGGGCATGCACCGCGTACGGATCCAGCCCCAGCAACCGCACGGCAGCGCTCGCCGGGCCGGTCACGCTGCCGTGCGCTGCGGCCACCGCGGCGGCGGCGGGGTCGAGCCGGGCGGCCGCGGCCACGACGCCGAGCGCGACCGGGTGGTGCGGCTCGCGGCCCGCCGCCGGCAGCGGCCACATCGCGCGGGCCGCTCTCAGCAGCGCGCGGCCCTGCGCGCGGGATGCCTTGCGCAGCGCGGGTGAGGGCGTCCGGGCGTCCAGGCCGTCGTCGAGCTCGGCCCACCGGTCGGGCCGCGCGCACGCCGCCGCGGCGAAGGCGGCGGCGACGAGACCGGCGGTGAACAGCCGCCCGCACAGGAACCGGCCGACGTCCGCCACGGTGCGTACCCGGCCGGACGAGACGGCCGTCTCCAGGCCGCCCGAGTGGGCGTGGCCGCCCGCGGGCAGCCGCCCGTCGGCGAGCACGAGCAGCGTCGCGAGGCTCATCAGAACAGGTGGTAGCGCTGGGCCATGGGCAGCTCGGACACCGGTTCGGGCTCGACGACCTCGCCGTCGATGCGCACGGTGAACGTGTCCGGCTCGACCTCGATGCGCGGCAGGGCGTCGTTGAGCGGCAGGTCCGCCTTGCCCACCGAGCGGGTGTCCGCCACCGGCACCAGCGCCCGCTTGACGCCGATCCGGTCGCCCAGCAGCGCGTCGATCGCCGCCGGGGCCACGAAGGCCAGCGACGTGACCGCGGGGACCACGCCGTACGCGCCGAACATCGGGCGGGGCAGCACCGGCTGCGGGGTCGGGATCGAGGCGTTGGCGTCGCCCATCTGCGCCGACGCGATCATGCCGCCCTTGAGCACCAGCGCCGGCCGTACGCCGAAGAAGGCGGGGTCCCAGAGCACGAGGTCGGCGAGCTTGCCGGGTTCCACCGAGCCGACCTGCTCAGCCATGCCGTGCGCGACCGCCGGGTTGATCGTGTACTTGGCGACGTACCGCCGGGCCCGCAGGTTGTCGGCGGCGCCGTCGCCGGGCAGCGCACCCCGGCGGGCCTTCATCACGTGAGCGGTCTGCCAGGTACGCATGACGACCTCGCCGACGCGTCCCATGGCCTGCGAGTCCGACCCGATCATCGAGATCGCGCCGAGGTCGTGCAGCAGGTCCTCGGCGGCCATCGTGGACGGCCGGATGCGGCTCTCGGCGAACGCGAGATCCTCCGGCACCGCCGAGTTCAGGTGGTGGCAGACCATCAGCATGTCCAGGTGCTCGCTGAGGGTGTTGCGGGTGTACGGCCGGGTCGGGTTCGTGGACGACGGCAGCACGTTCGGGTGCGAGGCGACCGTGATGATGTCCGGCGCGTGCCCGCCCCCGGCGCCCTCGGTGTGGTACGCGTGGATCGACCGGCCCGCGATGGCCCGTACGGTCTCCTCGACGAACCCCGCCTCGTTCAGCGTGTCGGTGTGGATGGCCACCTGCACGCCGGACGCGTCGGCGACCTTGAGCGCCGCGTCGATGACGGCCGGCGTGGTGCCCCAGTCCTCGTGCAGCTTGAAGCCGCCCGCGCCGCCGCGCAGCTGCTCCCAGAGCGACTCCTCGGACATCGTGTTGCCCTTGCCGAGCAGCAGCACGTTGATCGGCCACCGGTCCAGCGCCTCCAGCATCCGCGCGAGATGCCAGGAGTTCGGCGTGACGGTGGTCGCCTTGGTGCCCTCGGCCGGCCCGGTGCCGCCGCCGATGATCGTGGTGATGCCGCTCGCGAGCGCGGTGTCCAGGATGGTCGGGCTGATCAGGTGGACGTGGCTGTCGATCGCGCCGGCGGTGAGGATCTTGCCGTTGCCCGCGATCACCTCGGTGCCGGGCCCGATCACCAGCTCGGGGTGGACGCCGTCCATCGTGTCCGGGTTGCCGGCCTTGCCGAGCGCGACGATGCGGCCGTCCCGGATGCCGACGTCGGCCTTGACGATCCCCCAGTGGTCGAGCACGACCGCGCCGGTGATGACGGTGTCGGGCGTGCCCTCGGCGCGGGTGGCCCGGGACTGTCCCATCGACTCGCGGATCACCTTGCCGCCGCCGAAGACCACCTCGTCGCCGGGGACCGGCCCGGCACTGCGGTCCTCCTCGACCTCGATGAGCAGGTTCGTGTCGGCCAGCCGGATCCGGTCGCCGGCGGTGGGGCCGTAGAGGGCGGCGTACCGGCCGCGGTCCAGCGCGGTCACCGGCCGCTCCCGTTCTCGGGCACGTCCTCGTCGAGGGCGCTCCTGCCGTTGCTCTCCGGCCGGGCGCTCCCGTTCTCGGGCAGGTCCTCGTCGAGGGCGCCCGCGGGCTCGATGTCCTCGCGGGGCGACGGGTCGAGCGGCCCGCCGGCGAGCCCGCGCAGGCCCGGCACGACCCGGGCGCCACTCAGCCGGACGAGCTCGACGTCGCGCGGCATGCCGGGCTCGAAGCGCACCGACGTCCCGGCCGGCACGGCCAGCCGGTGCCCCCACGCCGCGTCCCGGTCGAAGTCGAGCGCCGCGTTGGACTCGGCGAAGTGGTAGTGCGAGCCGACCTGCACGGGCCGGTCGCCGGTGTTGCGGACGGTCAGCGTCACCACCGGCCGGCCCGGGTTGATCTCGATGTCACCGTCGCCCGGGAGGATCTCACCCGGGATCAGGCCACTCACGAGATCGGCCCGTGGACGGTGACAAGCTTCGTACCGTCGGGAAAGGTGGCTTCGACCTGCACTTCGGGGATCATCTCAGGTACGCCCTCCATGACGTCGTCGCGGGTCAGCACCCGCCGCCCGGCGTCCATGAGCTCGGCGACCGTACGCCCGTCCCGCGCACCCTCCAGCAGGAACGCGGTGATGATCGCCGTCGCCTCGGGGTGGTTCAGGCGCAGCCCGCGCTCCCGCCGGCGCCGGGCGACGTCCGCCGCGACGTGGATGAGCAGCCGTTCCTGCTCGTGCTGGCTGAGAAACACCCGGACCTCCCTGACTTCGCGAAGCGATGCTCGCAGCTCCACATTGCGGGCGTGTTACCCATTGTCGAGGGATGTCAGGCCGAGGGGCCGGTGGCCACGCCGGGTGCGCCTTAAGCTGCGGGCATGCTCGAAGCCGGTACGCGCAGGCGCAAGCAGCCACCGCCCCCCGCGGTGGTGTTCGCGGCCCTGACCGACCCGGCCGCGGACCCGGTCCGGCCGTGGCTGCACCTGCTCGACGACGAACACCCGCCGCAGATCCTCCACGCGGCGCCGGACGTCGTGGTGTGGTCGTCGCTGTGGCCGAAGCGGCCCGACGCCCGGATCCGGTTCGACCTGGCCTCCGACGGCGCGGGCGGCACGGACCTGCGCTGGACCCTGCACGTGGAGGAGCCGCTCCCGGATCCGTCCCTGCTGGGGCATCTCCGGAAGCGGCTCAATCACCTCGTCAACGCGGACCTGCGCGCGACCTTCGACCAGTGAGGCCCGGCCCGGGACGACCGGGTGCCGCGACCGTCGCCGGCCAGCGGTCCGGCGGCCCCGTCAGGCCGCGAAGGCGATGGGTACGCCGTGACTGTCGGTCAGCGCCAGCCGGGTGTGCAGGTTCCCCTGCTCGGCGACCCGCGCGAAGTACTCGCTGCGCCGGCGCTGCAGGCAACCCTTGCGCGTCCGCGGTCCTCCCGCCGCCACGGTCAGCAGCTCCGGGGCGAGCGAGCTGTTCAGCCCCTCGCGCAGCAGGCGCAAGGCCTCCGTGCGCAGCTGCGAGATCCGCGACTCGGTGACGCCCAGCTCGGCGGCGACCTCGCTGAGCGGCTGCTCCTGCAGGAACGACTGGGTGACCACCATCCGCAGCCGCTCCGGCAGCGCCTGGATCGCCTGGTGCAGGTAACCCAGCCGCTCCCGCTTCAGCAGCAAATCCTCGGGCCCCTCGGACAGCTCCGGCACCATCTCCTCGGCCGCGCCGGTCGGGAACCCCTGGAGGCTGAGCAGGGCCGCCTTCTGCACGTCGTCCTCGACGGCTGCCAGCTCCGCCACCCCGATGCCCAGCATCTCGGCGACCTCGGCCTCGGAGGGCGTACGCCCCAGCGCGGCCGTCAGCTCCTGGCGCGCCTGCGCAGTGCGGCGCGCCCGGGCCCGTACGGAGCGGCTCGCCCAGTCCTGCCCGCGCAGCTCGTCGAGGAGCGCGCCGCGGATCCGCACGGCGGCGAACCGATGGAACGGGATGCCCCGGGTCACGTCGAACGCGCGGGCGGCACCGAGGAGCGCGGCGAACCCGGCGGACGACAGGTCGTCGGCGTGGACATGGCCGGGCACACGGTTCAGCAGCTCCCGGACCAGATGGCCCACCATCGGCATGTGCTCGCGGACCAGGTCCTCGATGTCCCGCGCGGAGGGCGCGTCGTGGGTCGTGCCGATGGTGGCGGGGAGTTCGGTCGTGTCGGTCACGTAGTCCTCCTCGCTCGTACGGGGCCGGTGCGTGAACCGGCCCGATGAGGAGAACGTTGGTCGCCGACGGGTGCAGGGGCGGCCGAACTTGGTTGCTTTTATGGAGTTTTTTCGGAAAAAGGCTCAGGTCCGGCGCGGGCCGCCCGCGGAGGGCACGGCGCGAGGGCGGACGAGAGCCCGGCACCACAGCGTAGAGCGGCGACACGCAACGCCGTGGGCGATTGGCTGGAGCAGCGGGCGGGCGAAGGCCGGCGCGCCGGCAAAGCGGCTACGGCACGCAGCCGGTCGGCACACGAAGAAAGGGAGGCGCGCAAAGCGGGGAAGCGCGCACAAGCGCAGACCGCGGCAAAGGCAGGCGGCTCACCCGCCGGCCGGCTCCCCCGGCCCGGGAGCCAAGCCCGGGAGCCAAGCCCGGGATCAGCCTGTAGGACGGTTCAGCTGGCGAAGTGCGGGCTGCGCTGGGCGGCCATGGCCGCGCCCAGTTCGCGGCGGACCCAGCTCATCCGGCGGACCGCCGCTTCCGGGTGGTCGCCGAATTCCTCGGCCACCACGGCCGCGCATCCGTCGCTGCCGTGCCGCAGGATCATGGCTGTGACGGCCTGGGCGACCGTTTCGCGGCTCGGCTGCTCGGACGGCTGGAGATGTGAGACGAACAGCGCCTCAGCCGCCAGGTCCCCCACGGTGCTCATCATGTCGGACTCCCCGATGTGCGACGACTTGCTCGAGCTCCAGCTAACGCTCGCGACGGTGCTGACCGGATCCGCTCAGGTTGCGAACCGGTATCAACCATCTTCCTCGCGGGCGTCCCGCCGGCCCGCAGGCACGCCGAGGGCTTCGTACCGTTTTCGGCTTCCGTGGCCCGGTCCCGCCGGCCCCTACCCCACGGGGCGGGCGTTCGTCGGAGGAACGGATGTGCCTGCCGGGATCAATTGCGACTCTAACGCGCAGCTGGGGCGGCGTACCGGCATTTTTCCGGTCCACCGCCCCAGCGTTGTGCGTCTGTTACCCGAACTCACCCGGCGACTCGGGCTCGGTGTCGCCGCCGTTGTCGAACGACGGCGGCGGGGACGGGGTCCTGGTCTCCGTAGCCGTCGTCTCCGGGCTGCTCGGCGACGCGGACGACGTTTCCGGCGGGCCGGGCGGGACCTCGTTTCCGCCGGGAACGGTGGAGGTCTCGGCCGGGGTCGGTGTGGTTGACGTCGCCGGGGTGGTCTGGCCGCCGACCGTGCCGGGCGGCCGGTCGTCCGGGGCGTCGCTGTCGATCGGCACCGGCACGATGACGCCGCTCGGGTCGACGGAGGTGCCGGGCAGCGGGTTCTGCCGGTTCGGGACCGGGCCGAGGCGGACCTGGCCGTTGGTGAGGTGCTCGACCGGCTGCGAGGGCGCGCCCGGCTTGGGTGACACGAACGTCTCGCAGGTCTGGCCGTCGAGCTGGAACACCATCGGCGCGGAGTTGCTGGCCTCGTAGCGGCCGGTGAACTGCATCGTCTGGGTGGCCTGCGGGTCGAGGGCTGTCTTCGCCTGGACGGTCACCGCGCGGTTCTGCTGGTCGAGGGCGAGCTTGCCGTTGCCGGAGACGACCTGGTCACCCGGCATCAGGAACCAGAGCTTCCAGTTCTTGATCGCCTTGACGTCGCGGTTGGCGATGGTGACGGCGGCCTTGAACCGGCTGCCGTCGTCCGACCAGACGGCGTAGCTGACTACGCACTTGTTGGCGCCGACCAGCTGGGTGGGCTGCGGGCCGACCCCGCTGACCACGACGTCGTCGGGCGCGTCGCCGGCGGCGAGGCTCAGCGCCCACGCGCCGACGCCCACCATGAGCGCGCCCGCGCCGGCCATGAGCACGATGCGCCGGCGGCGGGTGGTGCCGCCGCGGCCGGGACCGGGTGCTCCCCCGGCCGGGGCCGCTCCGGGGCGCTGGGGCGGCGGGGTGCCGCCGCCGGCCCGCGCCGGCGCGGACGGATCCGTGCGCGACGGGGGCCGCAGGGAGGGCGGCGCGCCGAAGGCCGGGCGCAGCGCCGGGCCGCTCGACGCCGGCGGAGGTTCGAACGAGTCGTCGGCGGCGGGACCGGACGGCGAGAACGCGGCCGGACCGGCGGGCGCGGGCGGGACCGGGCCGAAGCGGCTGTTGCGGCCACCGCGCTGCGGTGGGGCCATCGGTGCGGCGGGAGCGCTGTTGGCCGCCGGCTGACCGGGGGTGCCCACGGCGGCCTCGACCTCGGCGACGGAGACGGGCTGCGCCGGCGCGCCGGGCGCGGGCGAGACCGGCGCGTCGCCGGCGAGGTCGGTGTCGGCGGCCGCGCCGGCCGCCGCCGCGGCGGGCGGCGGGACGGCCGCCGCACCCCGGCCCCCCCGGGCCGGCGCGGCGGCGGCGATCCGGGCGTGGCCGGGCCGGATCCGGCCGAGGCCGTCGGTGTCCCGGGCGGACGGCAGGATCGTGGTGTCCTCGCCGTTGTCGGCCCAGTCCGGCACGAAGGCGCGCGCGGCGGGCACGCCGGCGGACACGGTGCCGAGGACGTGCGCGAGCTCGGCGCTGGACGGCCGGTCGGACGGCCGCTTCTCCAGGCATCGGGCGATCAGAGCGGACACCGCGCCGGGCATGCCCTCGACCGGCGGCATCGGCTCGGGCTCGGTGTACTGGTGGGCGCGCAGCAGGGCGGTCGTGGTGCCGACGTCCCAGGGCAGCTGCCCGATGAGCGTGCGGTAGATCAGCAGGCCGACCGCGTACACGTCGGTGGCCGGGCTGACCTGGCCGCCCTCGAGCCGCTCGGGCGCGAGGTAGGCCGGGGTGCCGAGCAGGCTGCCGTCCGGGTCGATGTCGTTCTCGCCGATGAGCGCCGAGATGCCGAAGTCCACGACCTTGGCGCCGGAGGGCGTGAGCATGACGTTGGCCGGGGTCACGTCGCGGTGCACGATGCCGCGGGCGTGTGCGGCGGCGAGCGCCGCGGAGACCTCCGAGCAGATGCGTACGGCCGCCGGCCAGGGCAGCCGGTGCACGCGGGCCAGCACGGCGGCGAGCGACTCGCCGTCGACCAGTTCCATCACGACGTACGGCACGGGCTCACCGTCGACGGTGGTCGCCTCGCCGTAGTCGTACACGTTGGTGATGTGCGGGTGGCTGAGCCGCGCCGCGGCCTGGGCCTCGGCCCGCAGCCGGCGCCGGAACGACGGGTCCGCGCTCGTCGACGGGGGCAGCACCTTGACCGCCACCTGCCGTCCGAGGACCTCGTCGAAGCCTCGCCACACCACTGACATCCCGCCGGCACCGAGCCGCTCCACCAACCGGTATCGGTTGGCGAGCAAACTCGAACCGGGCAGGTCCGTCGTGCTCATGTGCCCCCACATGCGCGATCGGATGAAACACCGGAGCACACCGCCATGTGTCCTGGTGCCGGGGGCGGCATCGGCCCGCCGTCGGACCGAGCATCCCCCATCGACGGCGAGGATGTTAGCCCACGAGCGGCCTCAGTCTCGACTGTTCGACGGCCGGGATGACCTGCGGCTCGTCACCGTCCGTTTCGTACCGTGCGCCAGCCGTGCGCGGTGGCTTGTTTCGATGAAAAGCCTGGTCACGGGCGCACGGCAGGGCCTGCGAGGCATGGCTCGCGGCTATTGCCCCATTCGTCGAAACTTGCGGGTATCTCCCCGGATACAGCGCATCTACAAGGGATTCTGTACGGCGGGTCGCTCGGCGATCACGCTGCGATCACATCGGACAGCATTGCGAGATCGACTCACGTACGCAGCGTGAACTCCTTGTCGCAAGGCAATGACCTGCGTCACCCCGCCCGATCGGATGAAAGTTCGACGACGATCATGCTTTGTTGGTCGCACTCACCGGAACGTGGGACAAAACGGCCTTGTTCTGCCACGCGGGGAGAAGCGCCGGGGCCGGCGCGGGCCCCGCCGGCACCGCCCCGAGTTCCTCCAGGTGGGCCAGCATCGGGGCGAGGCTCTCGTACATGACGAGGACGACGTCGCCCGGTGTGGCCAGCCGCAGCGCCTCCCCCACCGCGGCGCGGTAACCGTCCGCCCGCACCGCGCGCAGGTTCGGGCGCCGTCCCCTCATCTCCCGTTCCACGAGGGCGGACACCTCGCCCGGCTCGCGGCCCCGCGGGTCCTCGTCGTCGTAGAGGACGGCGCGCGTGACGCCGTCGGCGATCACCTGGGCGCAGGCGGCCAGCAGGTCGTCGCGGCGGTCGCCGGGCAGGGTCACCGCGGCGACGCAGCGGTCGCGGCCGTACAGGCGCTCGAGCGTACGCAGCACCTCGGCGAGAGCCGCCGGGTTGTGGGCGTAGTCGACGAACAGCGTCACCTCACCCAGGCGCAGGGCCGTGCCGCGGCCGGGGTTGTGCACGCGCGGCTCGAAGTCGGCGAGCCGTTCGGTGACGGTGTCCGTCGAGGCGCCGAGGGCACGGGCGGCGGCGATCGCGGCGAGGGCGTTGACGGCCGCGTACGGCGCCGCGCCCCCGAACGTCCCGGGCACCTCGGACGCCCGCAGCAACGGCGTCCGCCGCGCCCCCGTGGCCTGCACCAGCCAGCTGTCCTGCAGCAGGTAGGCCGTACCCCCCTGACCGAGGTGGGTGGCGACCACCGGTTGCCGCGCGTCCGTGCCGAACCACACGATCCGCTTGCGGTCCGCGCGTACCCGGGGACGGTCGGGCAGGCTGCGCACCCACGGGTCGTCGGCGTTGAGCACCAGCGTGCCGCCGTCCTTGACGCGTTCGGCGATGAGGGCCTTGACGTGCGCGATGTCCTCGATCGAGCCGAGGCCGTCCTGGCCGAGGTGGTCGGCGGTGATGTTGGTGACCACGCCGACGTCGGTCCAGTCGTAGCCGAGGCCGCGGCGCAGGATGCCCCCGCGCGCGGTCTCCAGCACGGCGGCCTGCACGCCGGGGTCGCCGAGCACCATCTGCGCCGAGCGGGGGCCGGTCGCGTCGCCGCGGTGCACCGTACGGCCGTCGATGCTGACGCCGTCGGTCGTGGTGAGCCCGACCCGCAGCCCCTTGCCCGCCAGGATGTGCGCGGCCATCCGCGCCACCGACGTCTTGCCGTTCGTCCCGGTCACCGCGACGGTCGGGATGCGCCCGTCGGAGCCGCCGGGGAACATCGCACGGACGATCGCGTCGCCCACGTCGCGGGAGCGCCCGTGCACCGGCGAGAGGTGCATGCGCAGGCCCGGTACGGCGTTCACCTCGATCACGCCGCCGGTGACCTCGTCGGGGTCGCCGACCGGCGGTACGGGCGCCGCGATATCGCTCAGGCGCAGGTCGATGCCGGCGATGTCCAGCCCGACGACCGCGGCGACGCGCAGGCACATCCGGGCGACGTCCGGGTGGATGCGGTCGGTGACGTCATGGCCCGTGCCCCCCGTGGAGAGGTTGGCGTTGTCGCGCAGCCACACCTGCCGGCCCGCCTCCGGGACGCTGTCCGCGGTGCAGCGCTGCCGCTCCAGCACCGTGGCGGCGTTGTCGTCCAGGGCGATGCGGGTCAGGACCCGCGAGTGGCCCGTGCCGCGGCGCGGGTCGGCGTTGGTGCGCTCGACGAGCTGGGCGACCGTGCTCTCGCCGTCCCCGACGACGTGGGCGGCGATCCGCTCGGCCGCCGCGACGACCTCGCCGGCGACGATGAGCACCCGGTAGTCGCGCCCGGGCAGGTACCGCTCCACGACCACGTCCTCGCCCGCTGCCACGCAGGCGGCCTCCACCTCTTCGGCGGTCCGCAGGTTCAGCGCCACGTGCTCGCCCTGCCGGCCGTGGCGGGGCTTGACCACGACCGGGCCGCCGAGCTCGTCGAACAGCCGGACGGCCTCCTCCGCGCCGCGGGCCGCGCCGCCGGGCGCCACCGGTACGCCGGCGTCGGCGAGCAACCGCCGGGTGACCTGCTTGTCGCCGGCGATGTCGATGCCCACGCCGCTGGTCCGGTCGGTCATGGCGGCCCAGGCGAGCCGGCGCCGGGTGCCCCAGCCGAGCCGGAGCAGGCTGAGGTCGCCGTACCGTTCGACCGGGATGCCGCGCCGGCGGGCCGCGGCGATGATCGACCGGGTGCTGGGGCCGGTGGCCTCCCGCTCCGCGAGGTCGCCGAGCTCGGTGAGGCGCGCGCGCAGGTCCCCCGCGGACACCCGGGCGCCGGCCGCGACGGAGTTGACCAGATCCACGGCGGCGTCGAAGAGCCGGCCGGGCAGCCGCGAGCCGGGAGACTCGTCGACCGGGCACTCCACGATCAGGTCGTAGACCCCGGGCTCGGCGGTGGAGACCGTACGCCCGAAGCTGACGTCCCGCCCGATGCACTGCGACAGCTCCAGCATCACGTGTTCGGTGACGTGGCCGAAGTACGTACCCCCGCGCATGCGGCTGACGAAGCCGCCCCGCGACCCGGCGGCGCAGTGGTGCTCGGCGAGCCCCGGCAGCGCCCGCAGGAGCCGCTCGGTGAACCCCGCGACGTCGCTCGTCTCGCGCCCCGCCAGCTCGTCCAGGCGGAGCCGGGCCACGACGGCGGGCCGGGACAGGTGGACGTTGGGTCCGCGCAGGTGGCGCAGGCTGAGGATCTTCATCGGACGTGTCCCCGTTCCCCGGCGCCCGCCTCGACCGGGCGGCGTCCGGACAGTTCGAACCTGCTCCCGGCAGGCAGCACGTGCAGGCGCGCCCCGCTGAGCGCGATGGGCCCGTCGGCCGGTACCCGGATGTCGGTGGCGCAGCCGGCGTCGACGACGGTGACCGTCCCGGAGCCCAGCACCTCGAAGCGGTCGCCCTCGGCGAGGATCGCGGTGTCCTCGTCGATGCCGAGGCCGAGCTCGTGCGGGTACATCGCGACGGCGCTGAGCAGCCGGTTGAGCCGCCCGCGCTCGGCGAAGTGCATGTCGATGACCACGCCCGGCAGGAATTCCAGGCCCGGCCCGGTCCGCACGCTGGTCCGGGTGACGCCGGGGGCCGCGCCGCCGAGGATCATCGTGCCGGACATCATCGCCGCGCCCGCGCTGGTGCCGCCGAGCACGATGGTGCCGGCCTGCACGAGCGTCTGCAGAGCGGAGTCGGCGAGGGTGCCGCCGAGGACCGTGGTGATGCGCAGCTGGTCGCCGCCGGTGAAGAACACGCCGGTGGCCGCGGCGAGGGCGTGGATCACGGTGGGCTCGTTGGCCTGGGCACGCGTGGTGATGCGCAGCCCCCGGACCTGGCGGGCGCCGAGCCGGGTGAACAGGGCGGCGTACTCGGCCTCCAGGACGGCGGGCTCGCCGCTGGCGGTGGCGATGACGATGATCTCGGCGGACGGTCCGCCGGCCAGCTCGACGAAGCGCCGCAGGATCTCGAGGCCGCAGGCGCCGTGCCGCTCCGCGCCGCCGATGATCAGTAGCCGGGCCGCCACACCGCACCTCCTCCCCGCGCCGCTGCTGCGAGCACGTGGTTATGAGGTTAAACGGAACATAACCGAAACATCGGCCTAATCAGCCTTCAGTCCGTTCGTGGGTGGCGGTGGGGTGGTGGGACGGGGGAGTGAGCGGGCAGCAGATGCGTGACCGTCGCGGGCCCCTCGGCGAGCGCCACGGCGTGCTCCTCCTCGCGCTCATCGCTGGTGGTCAGCCGGCCCTCGTGCTGACGCAGGTGCTCCTCCCACGTCGGTACGAGGTAGACCTCGACGAAGTCGCCGGCGTGCTCGCCGTTGCGGAACAGGCCCCAGCGGGTCGCGCCGGTGCGCTGGCGGGAGCGGCGTACGGCCTGCATGGCGGCGACGAACGCGGCCCGGTTCTCCGGCTTCACCCGCCACGTGGCGGTCACCAGCACCGGGCCCTCGTCCAGGTGCGGTTCGAGCATCAGGTGCGGCTCGGGCCAGTACGCGGCCGGGCTGCGGTCACCCGTCTGCTCGCGCAGCGGCAGCCACCGGACCGTGGCCGTGCCCAGCACCATGAAGGCCGCCGCGGCCAGGTACGCCGCCCGCAGCCCCCACGCCTGCGTCACCTGGCCCCAGGCGAACGCCCCGAAGGCCTGCCCACCGGCGAAGACGACCTGGTAGACGGCGAAGCCGCGGGCGCGTACCCAGTTGGGCAGGAAGAGCTGCATGCTCGCGTTCATCCGGGACACCTGCGCCATCCACGCCAGCCCCGCCACGACCAGGGCCGGGACCACGGCCATCGCGTACGGCACCAGCGCCACGATCAGCAGCGCGGCGGCGTACACCGTGCCGGAGAGGATCAGGAGCCGGTTGGGCGGTACGCGCTCGCGGATGCGGGGCATGAGCAGGGCGCCGAGGATCGCTCCGACGCCGAGGGCCGCCAGCAGGACGCCGTACCCGCTGGGGCCCATGCCGAGCTCCCGGTCGGCGACCAGCGGCAACAGCCCCCACACGACGCTGCCGGGCAGCACGAACAGCAGCACTCGCAGCAGGGTCCGGCGGACGACCGGCGAGTAGCGCACGTACCGGCCGCCCGCCCGCAGCGCCGGCCCGAACCGCTCGGCGTGGGTCGTGCCGCCCTGCGGCGGCCGGCGCCAGCGGATCAGCGCCGCCGCGAACACCGCGAACGACACGGCGTTGAGGCCGAAGACGACCGGGACGCCGGCGTGCGCGACGATCAGCCCGGCGACCGCGGGGCCGGCCGAGCGGGCGAGGTTGGTGTTGACCGCGCCGAGCGCCGACGCGGCGGCCAGCTCGTCGCGCGGCACGACCTCCGGGATGACCGCCTGCCAGGTCGGCAGCGTCAGCGCCTGGCCGACGCCGAGCAGGAAGGTGAAGACCAGGAGCAGCGCGGGCGGCATCCGGTCGGCCGCCGTCAGCGCGGTCAGGGCCGCGGCCACGGCGAACAATCCCAGCTGTACGCCCAGCAGCAGCCGTCGCCGGTCGAACGTGTCGGCGAGCGTGCCGGACGGCAGCGCCAGCAGCAGCACGGGCAGCATGGTGGCGGTCTGCACGAGGCTGACGTACGTCGCCGCGTCCGGCTCGTGCACCAGCCGCCACGACGCGCCGACGGTCTGCATCCAGGTGCCGGCGTTGCTGGCGAGCACCCCGATCCAGAGGCCGCGGAAGACCTTGTCCTGCAACGGGGCCCAGGCGCTGGTCTCCACGGCGTGCCAGCTTATAGCCGGCGCTGCGCTCCCGGGCCCGGCCGGGGCACCACGTCCCGGTACGCGCCCACCGCGTGCCCCTCGGCGCAGTGCAGCTCGGTGTGCACCTCCGCCCCGCAGTCGCGGTGGGCCAGGGTCAGCGGCGGCCCGCCCGGGTCGGCCAGGTAGCGGTCGCCCCACTCCTTCACGGCGAGCAGGACGGGGTAGAGGTCGAACCCCTTGTCGGTGAGGCGGTACTCGTGGCGGATCCGCGAGCCCGGCTCCCGGTACGGCACCCGGCGCAGCACCCCGTGCTCGACGAGGGAGGCGAGCCGGTCGGCGAGCACCTGCCGTGGCATCTTGGTGTGCTCGCGCATGTCCGCGAAGCGCCGTACGCCGTTGAAGACCTCCCGGAGCACGACGATCGTCCCCTTCTCGCCGAGCACGCCGATGGCGCGGCCGATCGTGCAGGTCTCCATGGACCAGCCGAGCGCCTCGGGACGGGCCGTGGTCTGGGTCATAGCAGGAAGGCTAGGTCTCGTTGACAGACACAGCAAGCCCGTGGCAGCCTGCGTCCATGACGCAGACTCAGAGCGGCGCGCGCAGCCGGACGTTCGAGTGGACCGATCCCGCCGTGCACACGGACCTGGCCGGCGGTCGCTCCGGGCTGGAACTGCTGCAGGCCATGTCCCGCGGCGAGCTGCCCGCTCCCCCGGTCATGCGCCTGCTCGACATGGGCGGCATGGAGGTGAGCGAAGGCAGCGTCACCGTGCACCTCGACCCGCAGGAGTTCCACTACAACCCGCTGGGCACGGTCCACGGCGGCGTGCTCTCCACGATGCTCGACACCGCGGCCGCCTGCTCGGTGCACTCGACGCTGCCGGCCGGCGTCGGCTACACCAGCCTCGACCTCACCGTGAAGTTCCTGCGCCCGGCCACCCTCGCCTCCGGACGGCTGAGCACCACCGGCACCGTCCTGCAGCGAGGGCGGCGCACCGCCCTCGCCGAGGCGCGGATGACCGACGCGCAGGGGCGCCTCGTCGCGCACGCCACCTCCACGTGCATGATCCTCGAACCGCCTACCCGGCGCTGATCAGCGGGTTCCGGTCGGCGTCCGGCGGGGCCCAGCTCGCGGCGTCGGCCTCGACCTGCTCGCCGGAGCGGATGTCCTTGATCGTGTCCGGCTCGCCGTCGGCGCCGGGGAACCACACGAACGGCACGCCGCGCCGCTCGGCGAACCGGATCTGCTTGCCGAACTTCGCCGCCGTCGGCGCCACCTCGGTGCTGATCCCGCGCGAGCGCAGGGACTGGGCGATCCGGTCGCAACGCCCGCGCAAGTCCTCATTGGGCAGTGCCACGACGACGCAGGTCGGCACGCTGCGCGAGATCGTCAGCGCGTCGTGGCCGAAGAGCAGGCCGAGCATGCGCGACACCCCGATCGAGATGCCCACGCCGGGGAAACGCTCGTTGCCGGACGACGCCAGGTTCTCGTACCGGCCGCCGGAGCAGATGGAGCCGAAGCGCTCGTACCCCTCGAGCTGGGTCTCGTAGACGGTGCCGGTGTAGTAGTCCAGGCCACGGGCGATCTTCAGCTCGGCGCGGATCAGGCCGGGCGCGTGCTCCGCGGCGGCCTCCACCACCCGCAGCAGCTCCTCCAGGCCCTCGTCGAGCAGCGGGTTGTCCACGCCGAGCGCGCGGACCGCGTCCACGAAGGACCCGTCGGTCGCGGAGATCTCCGCCAGCCGCAGGCAGGCCGCGGCCTGAGCGTCGGTCGCGCCGGCGGTCTCCACCAGCAGCGCGGCGACCTTCTCCGGGCCGATCTTGTCGAGCTTGTCGACCATCCGCAGGACCTGCTCGGGGTCCTCGAGGCCGAGGCCGCGGTAGAAGCCTTCGCACACCTTGCGGTTGTTGACCAGGATCGTGGCCCGCGGGATCGGCAGCGAGCGGAAGGCGTCACCGATGACCAGGGGCATCTCGGTGTCGTAGTGGAACGGCAGCGAGTCGCGGTCCACCACGTCGATGTCGGCCTGCAGGAACTCGCGGTAGCGGCCCTCCTGCGGGCGTTCGCCGCGCCACACCTTCTGGATCTGGTAGCGCCGGAACGGGAACTGCAGCTTGCCGGAATTCTCCAGCACGAACCGCGCGAACGGCACGGTCAGGTCGAAGTGCAGGCCGAGCTGGTCGTCACCGCCGCCGGCGGCCGGGTCCTCCTGCAGGCGGCGCAGCAGGTAGACCTCCTTGGACGTCTCGCCCTTGCTGAGCAGGGTCTCCAGCGGCTCGACGGCCCGGGTCTCGAGCGGGGCGAAGCCGTACAGCTCGAAGGTGGACCGGATCTTGTCCAGGACGTACTGCTCGATCATGCGCTGCCGCGGCAGCCACTCGGGGAAGCCGGAAATGGGCACTGTCTCTCGTCTCTTCCTACAGTCCGCGGCCGGGCGCGGCGGTCAGCCCCCGCAGGTACGGGTTCGTCGCGCGCTCACGGCCGATCGTCGTCTCGGGCCCGTGGCCGGGCAGCACGACCGTGTCGTCGGCCAGCGGCAGGACCTTGTCCCGCAGGCTGGCCATCATCACGTCGGTGTTGCCGCCCGGCAGGTCGGTGCGCCCGATGGAGCCGGCGAACAGCACGTCACCGGAGAGGCAGAGCTGCTCGGCCTCCCACGGCGTGCCGGCAGCCGGCAGCCGGAACAGCACCGACCCGCCGGTATGGCCGGGCGCGTGGTCGACGGTGATCTCGAGACCGGCGAGGCTCAGGGTGGCGCCGTCGGTCAGCTCCGCGACGTCCTCGGGCTCGGCGTACGAGAACCGGCCGCCGAACAGCTCGGTGAGGTCCATGCTCAGGCCCTTGGCCGGATCGGCGAGCATCTCCCGGTCCGCCGGGTGCACGTACGCGGTGATGCCCTTCGCGCCGCAGACGGGCGTGACGGAGAACGTGTGGTCCAGGTGCCCGTGGGTCAGCAGGACCGCGGCCGGGTGCAGCCGGTGCTGGGCGAGCACCTCGTCGAGGCGGTCGAGCACGCCGATGCCCGGATCCACCACCAGGCACTGCTCACCGGGCCCCGCGGCCACCACGTAGCAGTTGGTGCCGAAGGCCTCGGCCGGAAAGCCGGTGACGAGCACTCCGCACCCCTCTCGAGCTGTCACGTTCCCCGTCAGAGCCTAGCGGGACGCACCGTACACACCGGCACGGAACCTCGCACACCACATTCCCAGGCGTTACCCGTACACTCTTGCGGGCGTGTGGCGTGGCGCACGGGCGCCGAGCGTGAGAAGGGAATTCCCAGGTGGTCTCCAGCAAGGACCGGCAGCGGAAACTGGCTCGGGAGAAGCTCGATCGCCAGCTGGCACGCCGGGCCGCCAGGCAGCGCCGGCGGCGGCAGATCCAGGCCGGGCTCGGCGCCGCGGCCGCCCTCATCCTCATCGTGGCCGGCATCGCCTGGCTCGGCGGCGCGTTCGACAGCGACGACACTACGACGGACGCGGCGGACTCCGACGTCTGCGCGTGGACGCCGCAGAACGCCGAGACCAACAAGAACCTCAAGGACGTCGGTGAGCCGCCCACCAAGGGAATCCCGACGGCGGGCAGCCGGCCGATGACGATCACCACGGACAAGGGCGCGCCGATCGTCGTGAGCCTGGACCTGGAGAACGCCCCGTGCAGCGCCGCCGACCTCGCGTACCTGGCGGGCAAGCAGTTCTACGACAACACCACCTGCCACGAGCTCACCACCGAGGGCGCGATCCGCTGCGGTGACCCGAGCGGCACCGGGCAGGGCGGGCCCACGTACAGCGTCTACAACGAGAACGTGCCGCTGGCCCCGACCCCGGAGCCCAGCGCCTCGGCGGCGCCCTCGAAGACGCCGGCCGCCCCGCTGTACCCGAAGGGCACGGTCGCGCTGATCGGCGACCCGCCGGGCAGCAACGGCAGCCAGTTCCTGATCTTCTCCAAGGACTTCACCCCCAAGGGCGAGCCGCAGTACCCGATCGTCGGCCGGGTCACCGGCGGCATGGACACGGTGGCCGCGATCGCCAAGATCCCGACCGTGGCCAACGCCGCCGGCGACAAGGTCAAGCCGAAGGACAAGATCACGGTCCAGAGCGTGACCGTCGGCGAACCCAGCGCCACCGGCGCGGAGGCCACCCCGTCGGCGCCCGCTCCGTCCGCGTCCAGCCAGTCCTGAGTTTTCTTCGAGCACACTCCCCACCGACCGCAGCCAACGCACGCAGGCATACAGGAGGAACACCGTGTCGTCGATCAAGGACAGGCAGCGCGCGGCGGCGCGGGCCCGCCTCGAGAAGGAGATGGCCGAGCGGGCCGCGGCCGCGAAGAAGCGGCGCCAGCGGCAGGCCATCATCGGCTCGGCCATCGCGGTCATCGTGATCGCCGGCGCTGCGGTCTGGATCGTCAGCGCGCTCGGCAACGACGACGACAAGGCCCCCAGCGCGTCCGCGCCGCCGCCCGGCACCGTGGCCTGCCAGTGGATCCCGGAGGACGGCAGCAGCGGCGGCCAGATCAAGGACACCGGCGGCACGCCCCCGGCCAACGCGCCCAACACCGGCAAGAGCACGCTCACCATGGACACCAACCTCGGCCCGATCACGGCCACGGTCGACCTGTCCAAGGCCCCCTGCACCGGCGCGGCGTTCACGTACCTGGCGAGCAAGAAGTTCTGGGACGGCACCAAGTGCCACCGGCTCACCACCGCCGGCATCAAGGTCCTGCAGTGCGGCGACCCCAACGCCAAGGGCAAGGGCTACCGCCAGACCGACGGCCAAGGCGGCCCCAACTTCAAGTACCCCGAGGAGAACCTGCCGACCAACGCCAAGCCGACGTACCCCAAGGGCACGATCGCCATGGCCAAGACGCAGGCCCCCAGCACGACGGGCAGCCAGTTCTTCATCGTGTACGCCGACACCGACCTGCCCGCCGACTACACCGTCCTCGGCACCATCACCAAGGGCCTGGACATCGTGGAGAACGTGGGGAAGAAGGGCAGCGACGACGCCAACGCCAAGGGCGACGGCCACCCCAAGCAGGAAGTGGACATCAAGACGCTCACGATGACCGCGGCCTGACAGCCGGACAGCGGAAAGGGCGGGCCCCCTCGGGGGTCCGCCCTTTCCCGTGCCGCTCTCTTTTCCGTGCCGCGCTATGCGCCGGACGTCACCCGGTAGGCATCGAAGACACCGTCCACCTTGCGGACGGCGGCGACCAGGTGACCCAGGTGCTTCGGGTCGGCCATCTCGAACGTGAAGCGGCTGACCGCCACCCGGTCGCGGGTCGTGGTGACCGTCGCGGACAGGATGTTGACCCGCTCCTCCGACAGCACCCGCGTCACGTCGGCGAGCAGCTTGTGCCGGTCCAGCGCCTCCACCTGGATGGCGACCAGGAACGTCGACGCGGACGTCGGCTTCCAGCTGACCTCCACCACCCGCTCCTGCTGCGCACGCAGGTCCTCGGCGTTGGCGCAGTCCTCGCGGTGCACGCTGACGCCGCCGGAGCGGGTCACGAAGCCGAACACGGCGTCGCCGGGCACCGGGGTGCAGCAGCGGGCCAGCTTCACCCACACGTCGCTGACGTCCTTGACGACCACGCCCGGGTCGTTGGCGGTGCTGCGGTTGCGCGGCGGGCGGGTCGCGACGGCGGTCTCGGCGATGTCCTCGACCGCGCCCTCCTCGCCGCCGAAGCCGGCGACGAGCTTGCCGACCACCGACTGGGCGGAGACAGTGCTCTCGCCGACCGCGGCGTACAGCGACGACACGTCGGCCAGGTGCAGGTCGCGAGCGATCGTGGTGAGGTTCTCGCTGGTCAGCATGCGCTGCAGGGGCAGGCCCTGCTTGCGCATCGCCTTGACGATCGCCTCCTTGCCGATCTCGATCGCTTCCTCGCGGCGCTCCTTGTTGAAGTACTGCCGGATCTTCGTGCGCGCCCGCGGGCTCTTGACGAAGCCCAGCCAGTCCTGCGTCGGACCGGCCGTCGCCGACTTCGAGGTGAAGATCTCGATGACGTCGCCGTTGGACAGCGTCGACTCCAGCGGCACCAGCTTGCCGTTGACCCGCGCGCCGATCGTCTTGTGGCCGACCTCGGTGTGCACCGCGTACGCGAAGTCCACCGGCGTGGAACCCGTCGGCAGCGGGATGACGTCGCCCTTCGGCGTGAAGACGTACACCTCCTGGCTGGACAGGTCGAAGCGCAACGCGTCCAGGAACTCGCTGGGGTCGCTCGCCTCCCGCTGCCAGTCCAGCAGCTGCCGCAGCCACGTCATCTCGTCGATGTGCGCCGGCGGCCCGACGATCGTGGCGCCCTTCTGCTCCTTGTACTTCCAGTGCGCGGCGATGCCGAACTCCGCCGTACGGTGCATCGCGAAGGTCCGGATCTGCATCTCGACCGGCTTGCCGGTCGGCCCGATGACCGTCGTGTGCAACGACTGGTACATGTTGAACTTGGGCATCGCGATGTAGTCCTTGAACCGGCCCGGCACCGGCTGCCAGTTCGCGTGGATGACGCCCAGCGCGGCATAGCAGTCCCGGACCGTGTCGACCAGGATGCGCACCCCGACCAGGTCGTAGATGTCGTTGAAGTCGCGGCCCCGCACGATCATCTTCTGGTAGATCGAGTACAGGTGCTTCGGCCGGCCGGTGGTCTCCGCCTTGATCTTGGCCGACTTGAGGTCGAGGCTCACCCGGTTGGTGACCTGCCGCAACAACGCCTCGCGCTGCGGCTGGTGCTCGCCGATCAGCCGGTTGATCTCCTCGAACCGCTTCGGGAACAGCGTGCCGAACGCGAGGTCCTCGAGCTCCCACTTGATCGTGTTCATACCGAGGCGGTGCGCCAGCGGAGCCAGGATCTCCAGCGTCTCCTTGGCCTTCTGCTCCTGCTTCGGGCGGGGCAGGAAGGTCAGCGTCCGCATGTTGTGCAGTCGGTCGGCCAGCTTGATGACCAGCACGCGCGGGTCCTTGGCCATGGCGACGACCATCTTGCGGATCGTCTCGGCCTTGGCCGCATCCCCCAGCTTGACCCGGTCCAGCTTCGTGACGCCGTCGACCAGCAGCGCGACCTCGCCACCGAAGTCGGCCCGCATCTGCTCGAGGCTGTAGTCGGTGTCCTCGATCGTGTCGTGCAGCAGCGCGGCCACCAGCGTCGTGGTGTCCATGCCCAGGTTCGCCAGGATCGTCGCCACGGCCAGCGGATGTGTGATGTACGGGTCGCCGGACTTGCGATACTGCCCGGAATGCCAGCGCGCGGCGACGTCGAAGGCACGCTGCAGCGCCCGCCCGTCGGCCTTCGGATGGCTGGCCCGGTGCGTGGCGATCAGCGGCTCGAGCACCTCGCTCACCTGCGTGCTCTGCCAGGGAGCATTGAACCGCGCCAGCCGGGCCCGCACCCGGCGGCCGGTGGGCGCGCTGGCGAGCCCACCGAAGGTACTGGGCGGCTCCTCGCCGGGCGCCAGCGGCTGGGTCGCCTCCGGATCGGCGAGCGGAGCACCCGCGGCGCGGACTCCCGCGGCCGCGGCCGCGGCTCCGGCGGCCACGGCACCGGTGGCCGCGGCACCGGTGGCCGCGGGGCGCGCGGCTGTGGCGGGGCGCGCGGGTGCGGCGGGGCGCCCGGGTGCGGCGGGGCGCGCGGGTGCATTGGGGCGGACGGGTGCGGCGGCGCCGGCATCCGGGGTGCGGGCCGGCGCGGGACCGGCCGTTCCGGATCCGGCAGTCGCTGCTTCGGCGCCCGTTCCGCGCGCGGCCGCAGGTCCGGCGGCCGGGTTGCGCGGGGCCGCAGCTTCGGTGGCCGCGGGGCGCGGGGCCGCAGCTTCGGTGGCCGCGGGGCGCGGGGCTGCGGCTTCGGGGGCCGCGGGGCGCGTGGCTGCGGCTTCGGTGACGGTTGCGCGCGGGGCCGTGGTTTCGCTGGCCGGGGGGCGCGTCGGAGTGGCGGCCGGGACCGGGGCGTTCGCCGAACCGCCGGCGGACGTCACCTCCGGCGTCGCAGGGCTAGCCGGTGGGGTGGAAGTCGTCGGCTTGGTCGGGGTAGCTCCGTCAGGCTTCGCCGGCGTCGCCGAGTCGTTCGGCGGCGTGGAAGCCTTGGTCGCGTCGGTCGGCTGCACCGTGCCCTCCGTCGGAGGGGCGACGTCGCTGGACACCGGCCTCCTCACGTCGCTACTGCTCACCTGGTTGGAAACGCCATCCTACCCGCCCGGACTTCCCCGGCGGCCCGGCCTGGCGGCCGGAAACAGTGCCACCATCCGGCCACAACAGGATCAAACGGTCAAGAGCGCATGCACCGTACGGGGAGCCAGCCGTTCCCGCCCGCCCAGGAAGCCCAGCTCCATGAGCACGGTCAGGCCGGCGACCGTCCCACCGGCCTGCTCGACCAGCTCCACCGCCGCCCCGGCCGTACCCCCGGTAGCGAGCACGTCGTCCAGCACGAGCACCCGATGACCGGCGATGAAGGCGTCCTGGTGCACCTCGAGGGTCGCCTCGCCGTACTCGAGGGCGTACGAGGCGGCGAACACGTCCCGCGGCAGCTTCCCGGCCTTACGGATCGGCACGACACCCTTACCGGTCGCGTACGCGACAGCCGCCGCCAGCACGAACCCGCGCGCCTCGACCCCGGCCACTACATCGAACGAATCGGCACCGTGGTGCGCGATGATCCGGTCGATCACCGCGTGGAACACCTCGCCGTCGGCGAACAGCGGCATCAGGTCCTTGAAGAGGATCCCCGGCTTCGGGAAGTCGGGAACATCGACGACCCGGCTCGCGACCAGCGCGGCAACCTCGGGGCCGCTGTCCCCCCGTACCTCTGCAGTAGTTTCCGTCACGCGGCACAGCCTAGGGCGTCCCCCCACGGCGCGCGGCCCCGCCCGCCGACCCACCCCGCCACGCCGCCACGACCAAGCCGGGCGCACCAAACCGGCCCAAGCCGGGCCGGGCCGGGCCAAGCCGAGCCGAGCCGAGCCGGGCCAAGCCGAGCCGGGCCGGGCCGGGCCAAGCCAAGCCGGGCCAAGCCAAGCCGGGCCAAGCCGGGCCGGGCCGCACAAAGCCGGCCGCGTCACGAACTTGCCCGCAAACGCCGCGGCGGCCCGCCACCGCGAGGGTGACGGGCCGCCGTTCGAACGACAGGGATCAGCGGCGCTTCTGGCCGCCGCTCGGCCGGTTGCCGGCGCCGCCCCCGCGGTTCCGCTTGCCCGCGGGCCGGGCGCCCGGACGCGGCGTCGCCGACGGGGTGGAGCCGGCCAGCGCCGGGACCTCGTCCGTGCCGGTCTTGGACGCACCCGCACCCGTACCAGCACCCGCGCGGGCCCGGTCGCCGCGGGCCACGTCGCCGGAGCGAGCCGATGAGCGGCGGGCCAGGACGCGGGCGTTGTGGGACTTGATCCGCGGTTCCTGGTCCTTGAGCGCCGACAGCATCGGCGCCGCCAACATGATCGAGGAGAGCACGCCGAGGCCCATGCCGACGAAGAGCACGAGGCCGAGGTCCTTCAGGGTGCCCGCGCCGAGCAGGCCGGCGCCGATGAAGAGCAGGCCGCCGACCGGCAGCAGCGCCACCAGGCCCGTGTTGATCGAGCGCATCAGGGTCTGGTTGACCGCCAGGTTGGTGGCCTCGCTGTACGTCTGCGAGCTGCCCGCGGTGATGCCCCGGGTGTTCTCCTGCACCTTGTCGAACACGACGACGACGTCGTACAGGGAGAAGCCGAGGATCGTCAGGAAGCCGATCACCGTCGACGGGGTGACCTCGAAGCCGACCAGCGAGTACACGCCCGCCGTGAGGACGAGGTCGAGCAGCAGCGACGTGACCGCCGCGACCGCCATCCGCCATTCGAAGCGGACGACCAGGTAGCCGAGCACCAGCACCAGGAAGATGCCGAGGCCGAGCAGCGCCTGCTGGGTGACCTGGCCACCCCACGCCGCCGAGACCCGGTTGTCGTTGATCTTCTCGGACGGCACGCCGAGGTCCTTGGCGATGGCCTCCTTGACCGCGGTGGCCTCCTGCTGCGACAGCGCCGCGGTGCGTACCGAATATGTCCGGCTGTCCCCGCTGCCGACCTGCTGGGCCGCGGTGACGTTGGCTTCCTCGCCGACGCCGGCGCTGTTCACGGCCTTGACGACGGCGTTGCGCGCCGCGGTGGTGCTGCCGACCTGCGCCGGCATCTCGAACTGGGTGCCGCCGGAGAACTCGATGCCGAGGTGGAAGCCGCGGACGAGGAAGCTGCCGAGCGCGAGCAGGACCAGCGCCGCAGCGACCGCGAACCACGTCTTGCGGCGGCCGACGATGTTGAGGTTGGCCTCGCCCCGGTAGAGGCGTTCGCCCAGGCCCATGGCCATGTCAGGCCTCCTTCTCGGTCGGGGTGCGCTGCAGGACGCGGCCGAGACCGCTGACGCGCGGCGACAGGAACGCCTTCGTGCTCGCGAACAACGTCATGATCGGGTGACGGAACAGGAACACCACGACGAGGTCCAGGACCGTGGAGAGGCCCAGCGCGAACGCGAAGCCCCGCACCGCGCCGATCGACACGATGTAGAGCACCACGGCCGCCATGATGGTGATGGTGTTGGCGGAGATGATGGTACGCCGCGCCCGCGCCCACGCCCGTGGTACGGCGCTACGCGCGCTGCGGCCCTCGTGGATCTCGTCCTTGAGGCGCTCGAAGTAGATGACGAACGAGTCCGCCGCGACACCGAGCGAGACGATGAAACCGGCGATGCCGGCGAGCGTCAGCGTGAACCCGGTCGTCCGGCCGAGCACCACCAGCGCGCCGAAGGTCAGCAGACCCGACAGCACCAGGCTCAGGAAGATGACCGAGCCGAGCAGCCGGTAGTAGAAGAAGGCGTAGATCGCGACCAGGCCCATGCCGATCGCGGCGGCGATCAGGCCCGCCTTCAGCTGCGCGAGGCCCAGCGTCGCGGTGACCGTCTGGGTGGTGCCGGCCTCGAAGGTCACCGGCAGCGCGCCGTACTTGATCTGGTCGGCGAGCTGCTTGGCCGAGGACGAGCTGAACTGCCCGGTGATCTGGGACTGGCCGCTGAGCACGCCCTGGATCTCCGGCGCCGAGATGACTTCCTTGTCGAGCACGACGGCGACCAGGCAGTGCGTGGCACCCGTGGACAGCGCCTGCGCGGCGGTGAGGCAGGTGTCGTTCGCGCCCGGCTGGAAGGCCTCGCGGGTCAGCGCCGTCCACTTGGACTGGCCGGGGCCGGTGAAGTCCAGCGAGACGACCCACTGGCCGCTCTGCTGGTCGAGCTGCGGCGACGCGGTGTCGATGTCCGTACCGACGACCTTGGCGACGTCCAGCAGCATCTTCGCGCCGCTCTGGCAGGCCACCACCTTCGACTTGACCTCGTCGATGGCGCCGGCGGGACGCTTGTTGAGCTGGTCGCAGCTGATCGTCGGGACGTTGAACTGCATCTCCGGCGTCAGCGCGTTGACCTCGTCGCCGCTCAGCGTGCTGAACGCCTTGAACTTCTGGCCCGCGGCCGGGTCCGACGAGAGGTCGACCGGGTCGGTCAGCTTCTCCGCGGCGGCCCAGGCCTCCGCGCCGACCTTCTTCTGGATCGCGGCCCGCTGCTCCTGGACGCCGGCGCTGACCGGAGGAGGCGAGACCGGGGCGGCCGACGGGGTGGCCGCGGGCGCCGACGGGGTGGCGCTCGGCGACGGCGCCCGCTCCCAGCCGCCCTGGCCGCCGGCGGAGGCGGACGGCGCGGGGCTGCCGGTCACGGCCGGAGCCTTGGCGCCGGCGGAGGCGCTCGGCTTGGGCGCGGCGCTGGCGCTCGGCGCGGCCGACGGCGGGTTCAGGGCCACCGCGGCGTTGTCGCCGGTCGCCTTGAGCACCTTGCGGAACCGCATCTGCGCGGCCTGGCCGACGTTCTTCAGCTGGTCGTTCGCCTCACCGGCGACGGAGACCACGATGTTGCGGTTGCCCTCGACGACGACCTCGGCCTCGGCGACGCCCAGGGCGTTTACCCGCTGATCGATGATCTTGCGGGATTCCTCCATGCTCTCCGGGCTCGGCGCCTTGCCGCCCGCCAGCGAGGCGACGTACGTCGCCTGCGTGCCGCCGACCAGGTCGAGGCCGAGCTTCGGGTGCAGCCGCTCCTGATAGCCCAGGCCCTTGGTGCCCGGACCCCAGAACACCAGCACGTACAGGATCACGAAGAGGAAACCGAGCACGGCGAGTTGCCGCCCGGGATGCGGTTGTCCCTGTGGTGGTCGTGCCACGACTGTCGATCTCCTCGTGCTGAGAGCCGCCGCGGGAGCGCACGGCCGCGGGTGGGGATTGGGTGGAGCATGCGGCGCCGGGCGTCGGACGCGAGAAACGGTCGAACCGCCCGGCGACGATTATTCACAACAAACGGGCCGCTCGGGTGCCCCGACCCGTGGCCCGTGCGCGATCCGCGCCGGTGTGGCCGCCCGGCCGGCGGCCACAGGACGCGGAATCAGTCGTTGTTCTTGCGCGTCTCGACGATGGGGCTTTGGATCGGCTCCTCGGCGATCGGGGCCTCGACGGGCTCCTCCGCGATCGGCTCCTGCTTGAGCACGCGGGCGATCGCCGGACGGGCGTACCGGGCGGTGACACCCGGGGAGAGCTCCACCGTGACGACGTCGTCGTCGATGGCGACCACCGTGGCGTGCAGGCCGCCGATGGTCACGATCTCGTCGCCGGGACCGAGCGCCGACTGCATCGCCTGCGCCTCGCGGCGCCGCTTCTGCTGCGGGCGGATCATCATGACGTACATGACGCCGAAGAGCAGGACGATCAGGAGGAGCGGCATGAAGCTGCTCCCGCCCTGCGCTTGAGCTGCTGAGAACACGAGGAAACCTTCCGTGGGGCCACCATCGCGACCCAGGGCACGCGGTGTGGCGACATATACATCCCGGTGGACGGCGGCGAGTCTAATCCCTGTACCTGGGAAGTCACCGCGCGGCACACGTCACGTTCACATTACGGAGAGGAATCCGCATCCCGGGCGAACAGGTCCGGCTGGTGCGGCATCCCCGCCCGGCCCTCCGGCGGCGTCCTGCCCAGGTGCCGCCACCCGGCGTCGGTCGCCACCCGCCCCCGCGGCGTGCGGGCCAGCAGCCCGGCGCGCACGAGGAACGGCTCGCACATCTCCTCGACGGTGTCGGACTGCTCCCCCACCGCCACGGCCAGCGTGGACAGGCCGACCGGTCCGCCCCGGAACGACTCGATCAGCGCCCGCAGCACCGCCCGGTCCAACCGGTCGAGGCCCAGCTGATCGACGTCGTACACGGCCAGGGCCGCCTTCGCCGTCTCCTCGTCCACGATGCCGTTGCCCCGGACCTCGGCGTAGTCCCGTACGCGCCGCAGCAGCCGGTTGGCGATCCGCGGCGTCCCCCGCGACCGCCCGGCGATCTCCGCGGCCCCCTCGGGCGTGATCGGCACCCCGAGGATGCGCGCCGACCGGTGCAGCAGAGCGTCCAGGTCGGCCGGCGAGTAGAAGTCCAGATGGGCGACGAACCCGAACCGGTCGCGCATCGGCCCGGACAGCAGCCCGGCCCGCGTGGTGGCTCCGACCAGCGTGAACGGTTCGACGTCGAGCGGGATCGCGGTGGCGCCCGGCCCCTTGCCGACGATCACGTCCACCCGGAAGTCCTCCATGGCGCTGTAGAGCAGCTCCTCGGCGGGCTTCGCGATCCGGTGGATCTCGTCGATGAACAGCACGTCGCCGGGGCCCAGGCTGGTGAGGATCGCGGCGAGGTCACCGGACCGCTCGATCACCGGCCCGCTGGTGGTCCGGATCCCCGTCCCCAGCTCCGCCGACACGATGTTCGCCAGCGTCGTCTTCCCCAGGCCAGGCGGCCCTGAGAGAAGAATGTGGTCCGGGGGTGTCCCGCGGCCCATCGCTCCTTTGAGGAGCAACTCGAGCTGGTCGCGGACGCGGTGCTGGGCGATGAAGTCGGCGAGGCGGCGGGGCCGGACGCTGGCTTCCGCGTCCAGGTCCTCGTCCTCGGCGTACGGCGACACCAGGTCGTCGGTCATCGGGTGCGGCCCAGCAGGCGGATGGCCTGGCGGAGCAGGACGGGGACCGGGGGTGTCTCGCCGTCGACGGACTCGGCGACCGCCGCGACCGCCTGGTCGGCCTGCTGCGCCGACCAGCCGAGCGCGAGGATGCCCTGGCGGACCTGGTCCTGCCAGCCGCCGGTGAGCGCACCGGCCACACCGTCGGCGCCGGTGGAGACGGCGCCGATGCGGTCGCGGAGTTCGAGGACGAGGCGTTCGGCGCCTTTCTTGCCGATGCCGGGCACGCGGGTCAGCGCGGCGATGTCGCCGGCGGAGATGGCGCGGCGGACGGCTTCGGGCTGGTGGACGGCGAGCACCGCCTGCGCGAGGCGGGGGCCGACGCCGCTGGCCGTCTGGAGGAGTTCGAACAGGTGCTTCTCGTCGTCGTCGGCGAAGCCGTACAGGGTGAGCGAGTCCTCGCGGACGACGAGGCTGGTGGCGAGCCGCGCCTCGGCGCCGGTGCGCAGGCCGGCAAGGGTGCCGGGGGCGCATTGCACGGCGAGGCCGACGCCGCCGACCTCGATGACGGCGCTGTCGGCGGCGATGGCGGCGACGGTGCCGCGCACGCTGGCGATCATCGAGGACCTCCTGGGGTACGGCGGGGAGCGGGGCGCGGCGCCACGCGGCGGCCGGCGGTGGCGGCCCGGACGGCGGCGGCCTGCAGGCGTGCGCGGGTGCCGCCGCGCCAGATGTGGCAGATCGCGATGGCGAGGGCGTCGGCGGCGTCGGCGGGGCGGGGTGGCCCGTCGAGGTTGAGCAGGCGGGTGACCATGCTGGTGACCTGGGCCTTGCCGGCGGTGCCGGAGCCGGTGACGGCGGCTTTGACCTCGCTGGGCGTGTAGGTCTCGACGGGCAGTCCGGCGCGGGCGCCGGCGAGGATGCCGATGCCGCTGGCCTGGGCGGTGCCCGTGATCGTCTGGGTGTTGTGCTGGCTGAAGACGCGTTCGACGGCGACGCTGTCGGGCCGGTGCTCGGCGACGAGGTCGGTGAGGGATCTGTCGAGGTGCAGCAGCCGCATGGGCAGCTCGTCGTCGGGTTCGGTGTAGACGACGTAGTAGCCGATGAGCTTGCAGGGCCGGCCGGGTACGCCCTCGACGACGCCGACTCCGCAGCGGGTGAGTCCCGGGTCGATGCCGAGCACGCGCACCACGGACCTCCCCTGTCTCACGTACGTGTGTTCGACACCCTAGTACGCCGCGACCTGCCCGCTTCGAGCGACACACGTGGGGTACCCGGATCGACCGGTTGTGTTGTGACCGCCGCCACTCGACTATGGGGTGGGAGGATCGCTGTGGCTCATCTGGTCCCGCCGATGGACGACGAGCCGCCACCGGAGTTCATCGCGTTCGTGGCGGATCGTCTCGCCGGTCTGCGCGCGGAGGCGGCGCGCCTGTCCGGCGGTGACCGGCAGTCGGACGCGCTGGCGATCGATGTGCTCACGGACCTGGCGGTGCATTGGCGCCGGTTGCGCTGGGAGGGCTGGCTGCGTGGGCAGGATGTGACGGGCCCGTATCTGGCGCACCGGCTGGAGGTGCGGACGAAGCAGTGGCGCGAGGAGCAGATCTATCCGGTCGAGGTGACGGTCGGCCCGTCCGCGGAGGCTCTGGACTGGTACCGGCCGCCGGCCGCGGCTGCCGCCGAGGCGGAGGAGGCCCCGTCGCGCGCGGTGGCGGTGACGGTCGCGCAGCGTCTGGCGGATCTGCTGCCGACGACCGTACGCGACGAAGCCGGCGTGGTGGCCGAGGCGGAGATCGCGTGGGTGCACGCGTACCGGCGGTACGTGTGGTGGCGCTACACCCGGGTGGGCATCGGGGTCGTGCTGCTCTTCGGCTATTTGATCCATTTCATGTCGGCGGCCTCGAACGTGGCGTGAACGACGAAGGCCGCCCGGATCAGGACCCGGGCGGCCGCGACAAGCTTCGTTCAGGCGTCGAGCGCCGCCATGATCTCGTCGCTGACGTCGAAGTTGGCGTAGATGTTCTGCACGTCGTCGCAGTCCTCGAGCACGTCGATCAGCTTGAAGACCTTGCGCGCGGCCTCCTCGTCGACCGGGACGGTCATCGTGGGGACCAGGGAGGACTCGGCCGAGTCGTACTCGATGCCGGCGTCCTGCAGCGACTTGCGGACGGCCACCAGGTCGCCGGGCTCGCTGACGACCTCGAACGAGTCGCCGAGGTCGTTGATCTCCTCGGCGCCGGCGTCGAGGACCGCGAGCATGAGGTCGTCCTCGGACAGCCCGCCCTTGGGGACGATGATGACGCCCTTGCGGTTGAAAAGGTACGACACCGAGCCGGCGTCGGCGAACGTGCCGCCGTTGCGGGTCAGCGCGGTGCGCACCTCGGTCGCCGCGCGGTTGCGGTTGTCGGTGAGGCACTCGATGAGCATGGCGACGCCGCTGGGGCCGTACCCCTCGTACATGATGGTCTGCCAGTCGGCGCCGCCGGCCTCCAGGCCGGAGCCGCGCTTGACCGCGCGGTCGATGTTGTCGTTGGGCACCGAGCTCTTCTTGGCCTTCTGGATGGCGTCGTAGAGCGTGGGGTTACCGGCCGGGTCGCCACCGCCGACGCGGGCCGCCACCTCGACGTTCTTGATCAGCTTGGCGAACATCTTGCCGCGCTTGGCGTCGATGACGGCCTTTTTGTGCTTGGTGGTCGCCCACTTTGAGTGGCCGGACATACGTAACCTCCGTGTGTGCCTACCGTGCGTCTGCGGCCTGGCGGACCATCTCGACGAAGTACCGGTGAACGCGGAGGTCCCCGGTCAGCTCCGGGTGGAAAGCCGTGGCGAGCAGGTTCCCCTGCCGGACGGCGACAATCCTACCGGCGGCGGGTCCGTCGCTGACGCGGCCCAGCACCCGCACGTCGGCGCCGACCTGTTCGACCCAGGGCGCCCGGATGAAGACGGCGTGGAAATCGCCGCCGGGCACGTCGTCGATGTGCACGCCGGCCTCGAACGAGTCGACCTGCCGGCCGAACGCGTTGCGCCGGACGGTCATCTCGATGCCGGCGAAGGTCTCCTGGTCGGGGCGGCCGTCGAGGACGGTCGTGGCCAGCATGATCATGCCGGCGCAGGAGCCGTAGACGGGCATGCCGTCGGCGATGCGCTTGCGGATCGGGTCGAGCAGGCCGAACGTGACGGCGAGCTTGCTCATGGTGGTGGATTCGCCGCCGGGGATCACCAGCGCGTCGACGTCGTCGAGTTCCTCGGGGCGGCGTACCGGGCGGGCGAGGGCGTCGCTCTCGGCGAGCGCGCCCAGGTGCTCGCGGACGTCGCCCTGCAGGGCGAGCACACCGATGTTCATCGTTCCTCCGGACATGGCGCCGCGCCCGGGGCCCCGGGCGCCGCGGCGCCCCCGCGCGGGACGGGGCACCCCCCCCGCGGGTCCGGGTCCCCCCGGCCCGGCCGCCGCCCCGCCCCCCGGGCCCGGCGCGGCTACTCGGATCTGCTCTACCAGCCGCGCTCGGCGAGGCGGTGCGGCTGCGGGACGTCCTCGACGTTGATGCCGACCATGGCCTCGCCGAGGCCGCGGGAGACCTTGGCGATCACGTCGGGGTCGTCGTGGAAGGTGGTGGCCTTGACGATGGCGGCGGCGCGCTGGGCCGGGTTGCCGGACTTGAAGATGCCGGAGCCCACGAAGACGCCCTCGGCGCCGAGCTGCATCATCATGGCCGCGTCGGCGGGGGTGGCGATGCCGCCGGCGGTGAACATGACGACCGGCAGCTTGCCGAGCGCGGCGACCTCCTTGACGAGGTCGTACGGCGCCTGCAGCTCCTTGGCGGCGACGAACAGCTCGTCCTCGGGCAACGACGTGAGCCGGCGGATCTCGGCGCGGATCGTGCGCATGTGGGTGGTGGCGTTGGAGACGTCGCCGGTGCCGGCCTCGCCCTTGGAGCGGATCATCGCCGCGCCCTCGGTGATGCGGCGCAGCGCCTCCCCGAGGTTGGTGGCGCCACAGACGAAGGGGGCGGTGAAGGCCCACTTGTCGATGTGGTTGGCGTAGTCGGCCGGGGTGAGCACCTCGGACTCGTCGATGTAGTCCACGCCGAGGGCCTGCAGCACCTGCGCCTCGACGAAGTGGCCGATGCGGGCCTTGGCCATCACCGGGATCGAGACGGCGGCGATGATGCCGTCGATCATGTCGGGGTCGCTCATGCGGGAGACGCCGCCCTGGGCGCGGATGTCGGCGGGCACCCGCTCGAGGGCCATGACGGCGACGGCGCCGGCGTCCTCGGCGATCTTGGCCTGCTCCGGGGTGACCACGTCCATGATCACACCGCCCTTGAGCATCTCGGCCATGCCGCGCTTCACGCGGGCCGTACCGGTGGTGGGCTGGCTGTCGGTCGCGCTCTCGGACACGATGGGTCGGCTCCTCACAGAGATCGGGTTCGCGAGGAATTTTATGCGCCGGGGCAGGCCACTCCGATGGCCAATCGACCCCCAAGTGGCCTTCTCCAGAGTGTTCCCAAGAGCACTCAGACTGCTGGGATGCGGGCGGGCGCGGTCTCCACCGGGTCGGCCGGGCGCGGCGCCACGGGCACCGGGTCGGGCAGGGTCGGGTCGACGATGTCGAAGTAGCGGGGGCGTTCGTACTGCCGGGCGAGGCCCAGCAGGCGTACGACCGGGCGGCCGCGGGCGGTGAGGGCGTCGCGGACGTGGTCGGTGTGCACCTGGCGGGCCAGCGCCACCCGGCGGCTGGTGCCCACCAGGGCGGTCGCGGCCGGGTCGGACGCGGTGAGCGAGGCGTCCTGCAGCTGGCGGGTCAGGTCGTTCTCCGCCGCCTCGCGCTCGTCGGGCAGGGCGTCCAGGGCGAGGCGGGCGGCCGCGTACAGCTCGACGAAGTCGGTGCGTTCGGCGACCACGGCAGCCGCGGCGGCGCGCCGCAGCAGGTGCGCGTCGAGGGCCCGGGCCGCCGACTGGGCGCGCACGTGGACCCGTTCGACGCGGTGCGCGGTCCAGGCCAGGTACGCCGCGAGCACAGAGACCACCGCGAGCGTCGCCACAAGCCACCACATGCCGGGCATCGTAGTGCCTGATCGTGTCGGAGAGTCACGTCCCGGGACGTGGTTCGGCCCACTCGTCGTCGAAGACCCGCCCGTCGGTGGCCTCGATCGCGGTCGTGTACACCTCGAGAACCCGTTTCGCCACCACGGGCCAGTCGAACGCCGTGACTACGGTGCGTGAGCATTGCGCCAGCTCGGAGCGACGGTCCGGATCGTCGAGGAGCTCTGCGAGCAGGGTGGTCAGCGCGGCGGCGTCACCGGTCGGGAACAGCGCACCGGCCCGGCCGCCGTCGAGCACGCGGCGGAAGGCGTCGAGGTCGCTGGCCGCGATCGCCGCGCCGGCCGCCATCGCCTCGGTCAGGATCATGCCGAACGACTCGCCGCCGGTGTTCGGGGCCACGTACACGTCGACGCTGCGCAGCATCCGGGCCTTGTCGGCCTCGCTGACCAGGCCCAGGAACTCCACCCGGGGCCGCAGGTCGGCGGGGATGCCGTCGTACAGCTCGTCGCGGTCGCCCGGGCCGGCCACCAGCAGGCGCAGGCCGGGACGCTCGCGGGCCAGCGTGACGAAGGCCGTACGCAGCAGCTCGAAGCCCTTGCGCGGCTCGGTGAAGCGGCCGAGGAAACCCAGCGCGCCGCCCTCGCCCGGCCAGCCCGGCAACGGCTCCGCCGTGGCGAACTTCGCCACCGCCACCCCGTTCGGGATCTCCACGGCGCCGCCGCCCAGGTGCTCGACCTGCACCTTGCGGGCCAGCTCGCTGACCGCGATCCGGGCGGTGATCTTCTCCACGACCAGCTGCAGCAGCCCCTGCGCGGCGGAGAGCGCCCGGGACCGGATCATCGCGGTGTGGAACGTGGCCACCACCGGCCCGCGCGCCGACAGCACGGCCAGCATGGACAGGCTCAACGTCATCGGCTCGTGCACGTGCAGCACGTCGAAGCGGCCCCGGGCCAGCCAGCGCCGGACCCGCGCGGTGGAGACCGGGCCGAACGCGATGCGGGCCACCGAGCCGTTGTACGGCAGCGGCAGCGCGCGCCCCGCGGGCACCACGTACGGCGGCAGCGCGGCG
Organism: Nucisporomicrobium flavum; assembly: GCF_016464385.1. GTDB lineage: Bacteria > Actinomycetota > Actinomycetes > Mycobacteriales > Micromonosporaceae > Actinoplanes > Actinoplanes flavus_A. Next base: position 146,404 of record NZ_JADMLH010000009.1, read on the forward strand.
TCCTCGTCGGCCGGGGCCAGCACGCTCACCTCGTGGCCGAGCCCGATCAGCGCCTCGGCGAGGTCGACGATGTGGTTCTGCACGCCGCCGGGCACGTCGAAGGAGTACGGCGAGACGATCCCGATCCGCACGCTGGACCGCCCCCTCAGACCCGGGCGGCCGAGGTGAGCCACATCTTCTGCAGCATGTGCCAGTCCTGCGGGTGCCGGGCGATGCCCTCCGCGAAGGCGTCCGCGAGCCGCTGGGTGGTCACCTTGACCCGTACGTCGAGCGCGCCCTCGGTGGCCGGCTCGATGCGGCGGATGCTGCCCACCGTCTGCTTCTCGGTGAACCACAGGTCGACGGCGTAGAGCGGGGCGCCGGTGCGCAGCGCGAGCAGGGCCGGCCCGGGCGGCATCCGGGTGCGGCCGCCGAAGAACTCGACCTCGACGCCGCGGGCGGACAGGTCACGGTCGGCCAGCAGCGCCACCGCCCAGCCCTCGGCCAGCCGCTCCGCGAGCACGTCGAGCGGCGCGCGCTGGCCCCCGGTCAGCGGTACGACCTCCATGCCGAGCTTCTCCCGGTACGCCACGAAGCGCTCGAACAGCCCCTCGGGCCTGAGCCGCTCGGCGACGGTGATCAGCCGGTGCCCCTTCGAGACGAGCCAGGCGGCGGCCGCGTCCCAGTTGCCGGTGTGCGGCAGGGCCAGGACCGCGCCGTTGCCCTGGGCCAGAACCTCGTCGATCTCGGCCTCGTCGAGCAGGTCGAAGTCGCGCAGGAAGTCCTTCTTCGACTGCGACGGAAGCCGGAAGGCCTCCATCCAGTAGCGCGCGTACGAGCGCAGCCCGGCCCGGACCAGCTCGTCCAGCTCGGCCTCGGGCAGCTCCGGGCCGACCACCTGGCGCAGGTTACGGCGCAGCCGCTGGGTGCCGGGACCGTTGCCGCGGGCGGCCCGGTCGGCGCCGGCGTTGAAGAGCGCGCGCGCCGCCGGCAGCGGGAGCGTGCGGGCGAGCCGCCACCCCGCGGCGTAGCCCAGCTCGGTGAGCCGGTCCTTCACGGCAGATCACCCGCGGGCCGCACGGGCGCGGGCGGCGCGGCGTCGGGCCGGTCGGAGCGCGACGCGTGGATCAGCCGCTGGAGGACCGTGACGACGGAGAGCACGGCGAGCACCCAGAGCGCCGCGGGCAGGCCCCAGTCCAGCCCCGCGGCGCCGAGCAGGCCGCCGACGCCCACGATCAACAGGCGTTCCAGGCGCTCGGCGAGGCCCACGTCGGCGTTGAGGCCGAGGCTCTGCGCGCGGGCCTTCACGTACGAGACGACCTGCCCGCCGACCAGGCAGATGAGCGCCGCCCACACCCCGTTGTACGGGTTGTGCTCGGTGGCGAGGTAGTAGACGACCGCACCGAACACGGCGCCGTCGGCGATGCGGTCCATCGACGAGTCGAGCAGGGCCCCGAAGTGCCCGGTGCCGCCGCGCATGCGGGCCATCGTGCCGTCGAGGGCGTCGGTGAGCGCGAAGGCGGTCACCACGACGGTGCCCCAGAACAGTTCGCCGCGCGCGCCGAACGAGGCGCCGAAGAGCACGCCGACAGTGCCCGCGACGGTGACGGCGTTCGGCGTGACACCGATGCGCAGCAGGAAGCGGGCGACGGGGTTGATCCCGTACGAGAAGACAGCACGGGCGGTCACGTTGACGATCTTTGCCATGGGGGTCCCACCCTATCGGCGACCGCGACGCCTGGGTACGGCCCCGGTCACGCGTCGCCGAATCGTCACCCGGGACTTCGGTCCCGCGACGGCATGACTACTGGGGGTTGCGTCCCCTGCTGCGGCGGGTGTCAGATCCAATGACAGCGCGGAAACACCCGTGTGACAGCAGGCCGCCATCGCCGCACCTGACGGGTCGGCGGAGAATGGCCGCCTACCGGGCTGAAAGGGAGGTGCGTCCCGCAATGGCGCAGAAGACGCAGGACAACGCGGCAGGCCCGGTGGTGACCGAGCCCGGCAGAGTACGCAACGTGGTGCTGGTGGGCCACTCCGGGTCGGGGAAGACGACGCTCGTCGAGGCGCTGCTCGCCGCGACCGGCACGATCCCCCGGACGGGCACGGTGGCCGAGGGCACCACGGTCTGCGATCACGATCCGGCCGCCGTACGCCAGCAGCGGTCCGTGGCCCTGGCGTGCGCGCCCGTCACGCACCAGGGCGTGAAGATCAACCTGCTGGACACCCCCGGGTACGCCGACTTCGTCGGTGAGCTGCGCGCCGGGCTGCGCGCCGCCGACTTCGCGCTGTTCGTGGTCTCCGCGGTGGACGGTGTCGACGAGGCCACCACCGCGCTCTGGGAGGAGTGCGCCGCCGTCGGCATGCCCCGCGCGGTCGCGATCACCCGGCTCGACCACCCCCGGGCCGACTACGAGCAGACGCTGCAGGACTGCCAGGACGCGTTCGGCGAGAACGTCATGCCGATCTACCAGCCGATGCTGGGCGACGACGGCACCTCGGTCGCCGGGCTCATCGGCCTGGTCACCCTCCGGGTGCTGGACTACTCCGAGGGCTACCCGCCGCGCAGCACCGAGGCCGAGCCCGAGCACCTGAACCCCATCCAGGAGGACCGCAACCAGCTCATCGAGGGCATCATCGCCGAGAGCGAGGACGAGACCCTCATGGACCGCTACCTCGGCGGCGAGCTGATCAGCACCGACACGCTCGTGCCCGACCTGGAGAAGGCGGTCGCCCGCGGCAACTTCTACCCCGTCCTCCCGGTCTGCGCCGGCACCGGCGTCGGGCTCGACGCCCTGCTCGACGGCCTGGTCAACGGCGCGCCCTCGCCGCTGGAGCACGACCTGCCCGTGGTCACCGGCGTGGACGGCAGCCCGCGCCCGCCGCTGACCTGCGACCCGCAGGGCCCGCTGGTCGCCGAGGTGGTCAAGACGACGATCGACCGGCACGTCGGCCGGGTCTCCCTGGTCCGGGTCTTCTCCGGCACGCTGCGCCCGGAGACCGCCGTGCACGTCTCCGGCCACGGCCTGACCGAGCGCGGCCATCCCGACCACGACGCCGACGAGCGCATCGCGCACATCTACTCGCCGCTCGGCGTGCAGCTGCGCGAGGTCTCCGCCTGCATCGCCGGCGACGTCTGCGCGATCACCAAGTCGGGCAGCGCGGAGACCGGCGACACGATCTCCGGCAAGGACCAGCCGCTGCTGATGGAGCCGTGGTCGATGCCCGAGCCGCTGCTGCCGATCGCGGTGGTCGCCAAGTCCCGCTCCGACGAGGACGCGCTCGCCAAGAACCTGGCCCGGCTCGTGGCCGGCGACCCGACGATGCGGCTGGAGCGCAACCCCGAGACCCACCAGCTGGTGCTGTGGTGCATGGGCGAGTCGCACGCCGACGTCGTGCTGGACCGGCTCCGCTCCGGCGGCGTCGACCTGGACACCGAGCCGGTGAAGGTGTCGCTGCGCGAGACGTTCGGCACCGCGGCCAAGGGCCACGGCCGGCACGTCAAGCAGTCCGGCGGGCACGGCCAGTACGCCGTCTGCGACATCGAGGTGGAACCGCTGCCGCGCGGCGCCGGCTTCGAGTTCGTCGACAAGGTGGTCGGTGGCGCGGTGCCGCACAACTACATCCCGTCGGTGGAGAAGGGCGTACGGGCCCAGCTCGAACGCGGCATCGTCGCCGGCTACCCGGTCGTGGACCTGCGGGTGACGCTGGTGGACGGCAAGGCGCACAGCGTCGACTCCTCCGACGCCGCGTTCCAGACCGCCGGGGCGCTGGCCCTGCGCGAGGCGGCCGAGCAGGGCCAGATCACGCTGCTGGAGCCGGTCGACGAGGTCGTCGTCCGGGTGCCGGAGGCGTACGTCGGCGCGGTGATGAGCGACCTGTCCGGCCGCCGCGGCCGCCCGATGGGCACCGAGGGCGACGGCGGGCACAGTTTCGTCCGCGCCGAGGTGCCCGCGACCGAGCTGGTCCGCTACGCCGTGGAGCTGCGCGCGCTCACCTCGGGCGCGGGCACGTTCACCCGCACGTACGCCCGGCACGAACCGATGCCGGTCCACCTGGCCGAGGCGATCCGCAAGGAGCACGCCGCAGCGAAGTGACCTCTCAGACGGCCGCCGCCATCGGGTACGAAGGCAGCTCGATGGCGTTGGCCGCCAGGTGCAGCGGGCGGGTGACCTGCTCGATGATCTGCCGCTTCCACGGGTTGAACCGCAGGGTGCGCATCGCGTGGTGCAGCAGCGCGACCTTGACCCGCCCGCCGGGCACCATGTCGCCGGCCATCTTGCGGCCCAGCTCCTGGTTGCGGGCCACGTACGGGCGCATGACCGCCTCGTAGCGGTCGAACGCCGCCGCGTGCCCGTCCCCCTTCGCCAGCTCGCCGGCCAGCACGTACGCCCCCACCAGCGCGAGGCTCGTGCCCTGCCCCGACGACGGCGCCGGGCAGTGCGCGGCGTCGCCGAGCAGCACGACCCGCCCGGCCGACCAGCGCGGCAGCTCGACCTGGCTCAGCGAGTCGAAGTAGAGGTCGTCGACCGTGTCGAGGGTCTCCAGGAACGACGGCACCCGCCAGCCCGCACCGGCGAAACGCTCCCGCAGCACCCGCCGGCCGTCCACGTCCCTCGGCAGCACCGGCGACGCGAACACCAGCCCGGCCTTGGCCGGCTCCCCGGCGCCGGTGCTGTAGGCGAAGACCATCCGTCCCGGCTCGACGTGGAAGACCTCCTCGTGGTCCAGGCCGAGGTCGCCGTCGAGGTCGAAGATCGAGATGTACGCGCCCAGGTGCCGCAGCGGCACCTCCCCCATCGCCTTGCGCCGGGTCGCCGAGTGCAGCCCGTCCGCCGCCACGACCAGGTCGAAGCGCCGGGTGGCGCCGCCGGCGAAGGTCACCGCCACGCCGTCGGGCCGCTCGTCGAGGGACGCGATCGAGTCGCCGAAGACGTACTCCACGGTGCCGGCGGTGGCCGCGTACAGGATCCGGGTGAGGTCCGTCCGCATGACCTCGAGGTCGTCGCCGCGGCGGCCCATCAGCAGGTTCGCGTCGAGGGTGGCGACGGGCCGGCTGTCGCCGCGGACGTAGGTGACGGTACGCATCGCGGTGTCGGCGGCCCGCGCGGCCTCGAACACGCCGAGGCGCTTGAGCACCTCGACGGCCGCGCCGCGGATGTCGACCTTGTAGCCGCCGTCGCGCAGGGCCGGGGCCCGCTCGACGACCGTGACCCGGAATCCGTGCCGGTGCAGGGCCATGGCCAGGGCGGGACCGGCCACGCCGGCACCCGAGATCAGAACCTCACGCTCGCTCATGCGGCAACTATACAAACGTATTATACGTTTGTATAGAGCGAGCCTTCAGTCCGCTTGTGGGTGGCGGCGGGGTGGTTGGACCGGGCTTAGGATGGCGGGCATGGGACATCGCGAGGACCTGCTCGAAGGCGCGAAGCGCTGCCTCTACGAGAAGGGCTACGCGCGCACGACCGCCCGCGACATCGTGGCCGCCTCGGGCACCAACCTCGGCTCGATCGGCTACCACTACGGCTCCACGCAGGCGCTGATGAACGCCGCCATGCTGAGCGCCATCGAGGAGTGGGGCGAGACGATCGGCGCCGCGCTGGCCACCGAGCAGCCGGGCGAGACCGGCGACCAGCTGACCCGCTACTGGCGGCGGGTGATCGGCACCCTCGGCACCCACCGGGCGCTGTGGCTCGCCAGCGTCGAGGCGATGCTCGTGAGCCAGCACTCCCCCGACCTGCTCGAGCAGATCGCCGACGGCATGGAGCAGGGGCGCCGGGGCCTGGCCGCGCTCATCACCGGCCGCCCCGAGGACGACCTCGACGCCGAGACCGTCCGCACGCTCGGCTCGGTGGCGATGGCGCTGATGTCCGGCGTGATGACCCAGTGGCTGGCCGATCCCGGCCGGGCGCCGTCGGCGGAACAGATCGCGGCCGGCGTACGCGCCCTCGGAGCCGTAAGGGTGTAGGTAATTTCCTAAAGGTGTTAGGCTCTGGGCATGACACGCGCAGGGCTGTCCCGGGACCGGCTGATCCGGGCGGGCGCCGACCTCGCCGACGAGATCGGCTTCGACCGGGTCACCCCCTCGGAGCTGGCGCGCCGGTTCGACGTGAAGGTCGCCAGCCTCTACTCGCACGTCCGCAACGCCGACGACCTGCGGACGGGCATCGCGCTGCTCGCCCTCGAGGAGCTGGCCGGCCGGGCCGCGGAGGCGCTCGCCGGGCGGGCCGGCCGCGACGCGCTGATCGCCTTCGCCAACGTGTACCGCGACTACGCCCGCGCGCATCCCGGCCGGTACGCCGCCACCCGGCTCCGGCTCGACGCCGAGACCGCCGCGGGCAGCGCCGGCGTCCGGCACGCGCAGATGATGCGGGCGATCCTGCGCGGCTACGAGCTCACCGGACCCGACCAGACCCACGCCGTACGCCTGCTGGGCAGCGTCTTCCACGGGTACGCCGACCTGGAGGCGGCCGGCGGTTTCGACCACAGCGCCCCGGACAGCCAGACGAGCTGGGAGCGGATTCTCGACGCCCTCGACGGGCTCCTGCGGATGAGGATGATGCCGTGATCACCACCCCGGTCACCCCGGACCTGCTGCGCGGCGCGCTGGAGGCCGAGACCACGGAGCGCGGGCTCCTGCCGCACCGGCTTCCCGCTCAGGCCCGGGCGCGAGGCGCCGACGGTCAGCTCCTGATGGCGGAGTCCCAGCCTTCCGGCGTACGCGTGGTCTTCCGCAGCAGGGCGACCGTCGTCGAGCTGGACACCGTGCCGACCAAGCGGGTGTACGCGGGCATGCCGGCCCGCCCGGAGGGCGTCTACGACCTCATGGTCGACGGCCGGCTCGCCGGCAGCGGCAGCGTGCCGGGCGGCGTCACCGTGACCGTCGACATGGCCGCCGGCACGGCCGAGACGCGGCCCGGACCGGCCGGCACGCTGCGCTTCACAGGGCTGGGGGACCACGACAAGACCGTGGAGATCTGGCTGCCGCACAACGAGACCACCGAGCTCGTGGCCCTGCGCACCGACGCACCGGTCGAGCCGGCACCCGGCACGGGCCGCCCGGTGTGGCTGCACCACGGCAGCTCGATCAGCCAGGGCTCCAACGCGGCGACCCCGAGCACGACCTGGCCGGCGATCGCCGCCGCCCGGGCCGGCGTGGAGCTGATCAACCTCGGCTTCGGCGGCAGCGCCCTGCTCGACCCCTTCACCGCCCGGGCGATGCGCGACACCCCGGCCGACCTGATCAGCGTCAAGATCGGCATCAACCTGGTCAACGCCGACCTCATGCGGCTGCGCGCGTTCGTCCCCGCGGTCCACGGGTTCCTCGACACGATCCGCGACGGGCACCCGGCCACGCCGCTGCTGGTGATCTCGCCGCTGCTGTGCCCCATCCACGAGGACACCCCCGGGCCCGGCGCCTTCGACCTCGACGCGCTGCGGGCCGGGGAGATCCGCTTCCGGGCCACGGGCGACCCGGCGGAGCGTACGGCCGGCAAGCTCACCCTGCGCGTCATCCGCGACGAGCTGGCCCGCATCGTGGCGCAGCGGGCCGCCGGGGACCCCCACCTGCACCACCTCGACGGCCGGGAGCTGTACGGCGAGGCCGACGCCGAGGAGCTGCCGCTGCCGGACCGGCTGCACCCCGACGCGGCCACCCACCGCCGCATCGGCGAACGCTTCGCGCGGCTGCCATTCCTCAGCTCCCACGCCGAGGTGACGATCACAGAAGCGTGTCCCGCCGACGCCCCACCGAACCGCGCGCCCTGACGTCGTGGTGGGTGCTGCTCGCCGTCGTCGCCGCGGTGATCGCCACGGTCGCGGGCGGCGTCTACGCGCTGCAGCAGCAGGTACGCACCCGCACGCTGGACAGCGCGCTGCAGGGCGTCGTGGTGATCAGCTCGCTGGTCATCGACCGCAGCCTCACGTTGCAGGACCTCACCGACGAGCTGCACCCGGCGAACCGCGCGCAGCTGGACACCGACGTCGTGCTGCTGCAGCAGAAGGGGCAGCTGCGCGGGCTGATGATCTGGTCGCTCGGCGACGGCCGGCTGGTCTACGCCGACCCCGACCACCAGTTCGCCGGGCGGCTGGGCGAGGCGAAACGCGCCGCCGTACGCCTCGACGAGCCGAGCGTCGGCTACGCCGAGGACCACCACACCGGGGAACACCTGCTCGAGGTCAACTACCCGTACGACGCCAACGGTGACGGCGTCGTCGACGGGCTCGCCGTCGTGCTGCTGCCCCGCCGCGACATCGACTCGTCGATCGCCCGGTCCACCCGGCTGCTCTACGGCGGCGGCCTGATCGTGCTGCTCGTGGCGCTCGGCGGGGTGCTGCAGGTACGTCGCCGGCAGAAGGCCCAGGAACACGCCGCGGTGCACGACCCGCTCACCGGGCTCGGCAACCGGGAGAAGCTGCGCCGGCTCGCGCACCACGCGCTGCCCGCCGCGTCCGCCCAGCGCCCCGCCGCCCTGCTGGTCCTCGACCTCGACGGCTTCAAGGGCGTCAACGACACGTACGGCCACCACACCGGCGACGTCCTCCTCGCCGCCGTGGCCCAGGAGATCGAACAGGCCTGCCACGGCTGCGGCACCGCGATCCGGCTGGGCGGCGACGAGTTCGCCGTCCTGCTGCCGCGGGCCGGTGCCGAGCAGGCCGCGGCCGTCGCGGCCACCCTGCACGAGGCGGTCCGCCGGCCCGTGCTCATCGACGACCGGCCGATCGTGGTCGGCACCAGCATCGGCGTGGCGGTCGCACCCGCCCACGGCAGGGACCTCAGCACGCTGCTCCAGCACGCCGACGCCGCCATGTACCGCGCGAAGAAGGGCGAGGTGGTTCCGCAATGAACCGAGTACGCAGGTTCGTGGCAGCGCTCACCGGCGCAGCACTGCTGGCCGGGGCCGCCGCGTGCGGTTCCGCGGGCGCCTCCGGCGACGGCCGCATCACGCTGACCGTCGACGACTTCGGCAACTTCGGCTACAAGACGCTGCTGCGCGAGTACGAGGCCGCCCATCCCGGCATCCGCGTGGTCGAGCGGGTCAGCGACTTCGTCGCGCACCACGAGCAGCTGGCGCAGCGCCTGGACGCGGGCACGGGCGCGGGTGACGTCGTGGCCGTCGAGGAGGGGTACGTCGTCCAGTTCCGCAACCGCTCCGCCGACTTCGTGAACCTGCTGGACCTGGGCGCCGGGCAGCGCAAGGACGCGTGGCTGGCGTGGAAGTGGGAGACCATGCTGACCGACGGGGGCCGTACCCAGATCGGGCTCGGCACCGATGTCGGCGGCCTGGCCATGTGCTACCGCCCGGACCTGTTCAAGGCGGCCGGGCTGCCCGCCGACCGCGGATCCGTGGCGAAGCTGTGGCCGGACTGGCCGGCGTACATCGCGGCGGGGCGGCGGTTCCAGAAGGCCGACCTGCCCGCGCAGTGGACCGACTCGGCAATCAACGTCTACAACCAGATCCTCGCGCAGCAGACGACCGGCTACTTCGACCGCGACGACAACCTGACCATCACCACCGAGCCGGGCGTCCGGACGGCCTGGGACCAGACGGTCGACATGATCAAGGCGGGCGAGTCCGCCAAGTACGTGCCGTTCAACCCGCAGTGGCTCGCCGCGCTGCAGAGCGGCCGCTTCGCCACGCTGACCTGCCCGGCCTGGGTGCTGGGCTGGATCAAGCAGAACGCACCCGCCAGCCGCGGGCTGTGGGACGTCACGGCCGTGCCCGGCGGCGCCGGCAACTGGGGCGGCTCCTGGCTGGCCGTGCCGAAGCAGAGCGCGCATCCGCGGGAGGCGTACGAGCTGGCCGCCTGGCTGACCGCACCCGAGCAGCAGCGCCGGGTCTTCATCGAGACGGGGAACCTGCCGTCCGTGCCGAAGCTCTACGCCGACCCGGCCGTCACGTCGTTCCGCAACCCGTTCTTCTCCGACGCCCCGGTGGGCCGGATCTTCACCAGCGCGGTGGCCAGCAAGCCCGTGCAGTACCTCGGCCGGCACAACGCCGCGGTCCGCGGGATCATCGAGCGCAAGCTCAGCGAGGTCGAGATCGGCAAGCTGGTCCCCGAACAGGCGTGGCAGGAAGCCGTCACGGAGGCGCGGCAGGTGCGCTGATCAGCCCGCCGCCGCCCACGCCTTCGCCAGCAGCTCGCGGGTGTCGCCCAGCAGCTGGGGCAGCACCTTCGTCCGCCCGATCACCGGCATGAAGTTGCCGTCGCCGCCCCACCGCGGCACCACGTGCTGGTGCAGGTGGGCGGCGATGCCGGCGCCGGCCACCGCGCCCTGGTTCATCCCCAGGTTGAAGCCGTGCGGACTGCTCGCCCGGCGCACCGCGCGCATCGCCCGCTGGGTGAACTCGGCGACCTCCACCGTCTCCGCGGCGCTGAGATCGGTGTAGTCGGCGACGTGCCGGTACGGGCACACCAGCAGGTGGCCGGGGTTGTACGGGTACAGGTTGAGCACCGCGTACACCAGCTCGCCCCGGGCCACGACCAGGCTGTCCGCCTCGTCCAGGCCCGGGGCGACGCAGAACGGGCAGCCCTCTGGTCTCTCGCCGCCGGCCGACACGTACGCCAGCCGGTGCGGCGTCCAGAGCCGATCGAAGCCGTCCGGTTCCCCCACGTCGCTCACCCGTCCACCCTAAGGCGGGCAGGGCTGGTCGTCAGGCCGCGGACGGCCCGGTGTTCACCCGCGAGCGCACGACCTCGACCACGTGCGCCACCGCCTCGTCCAGCGCCACGCCGTTGCGCTGCGAGCCGTCGCGGTAGCGGAACGACACCGTGCCGCCGTTGACGTCGTCGTCGCCGGCGATCGCCATGAACGGGATCTTCTGCTGCTGGGCGGTGCGGATCTTCTTCTGCATGCGGTCGGTGGAGTGGTCGACCTCCGCCCGGATGCCCTCCTTGCGCAGCCGCGCGGCGAACTCCTCCAGGTAGTCCGCGTGGTCGTCGCGGATCGGGATGCCCACCACCTGCACCGGCGCCAGCCAGGCCGGGAACGCACCGGCGTAGTGCTCGACCAGCACGCCGAAGAACCGCTCGATCGAGCCGAACTTCGCCGAGTGGATCATCACCGGCTCCTGCCGCGAGCCGTCGGCGGCCTGGTACTCCAGCCCGAAGCGGGCCGGCATGTTGAAGTCGTACTGGATCGTCGACATCTGCCAGGTTCGGCCGATGGCGTCGCGCGCCTGCACACTGATCTTCGGGCCGTAGAAGGCGGCGCCACCCGGGTCGGCCACCAGCTCCAGACCGGTCTCGGTGGCCACCCGTTCGAGCACCGCGGTGGCGGTCTGCCACTGCTCGTCCGTACCGATGAACTTGTCGCTCTTGGGGTCGCGGGTGGACAGCTCCAGGTAGAAGTCGTCCAGGCCGAAGTCGCGCAGCAGCGAGAGCACGAAGTTCAGCAGGTGCTTGATCTCGGCCGGGGCGTCCTCGGCGGCGACGTACGAGTGCGAGTCGTCCTGGGTCAGGCCGCGCACCCGGGTCAGGCCGTGCACCACACCGGACTTCTCGTAGCGGTACACCGAGCCGAACTCGAACAGCCGCATCGGCAGCTCACGGTACGACCGCCCGCGCGACCTGAAGATCAGGTTGTGCATCGGGCAGTTCATCGCCTTGAGGTAGTAGTCGGCGCCCTCCATGTGCATCGGAGGGAACATCGTGTCCGCGTAGTACGGCAGGTGGCCCGAGGTGTGGAACAGGCCCTCCTTGGTGATGTGCGGCGTGCCGACGTACTGGAAGCCCTCCTCGATGTGGCGGGCCCGGACGTAGTCCTCCATCTCCCGCTTGATCACACCGCCCTTGGGGTGGAAGACCACCAGGCCGCTGCCGATCTCGTCGGGGAACGAGAACAGGTCCAGCTCGGTGCCGAGCTTGCGGTGGTCGCGGCGCTCGGCCTCGGCGAGCCGGTTCAGGTACGCCTTCAGCTCGTCGCGGCTCGGCCACGCGGTGCCGTAGATGCGCTGCAGCTGCGGGTTCTTCTCGCTGCCCCGCCAGTACGCGGCGGCCGAGCGCATCAGCTTGACCGCCGGGATGAGCCGGGTGCTGGGCAGGTGCGGGCCGCGGCACAGGTCGCCCCAGACCCGGTTGCCGTCCCGGTCGAGGTTGTCGTAGTGGGTCAGCTCGCCGGCACCGACCGCCTTGGCCTCCTCGTCGACGTCGCCCTTGATGTCGACCAGCTCGAGCTTGTACGGCTCGTTCTTCAGCTCGGCCTTGGCCTCGTCGAGCGACGCGTACTCGCGGCGGCGGAAGGTCTGGCCCGCCTTGACGATCTCCTGCATCCGCTTCTCGAGCTTGCCGAGGTCCTCGGGCTGGAACGGCTTCTCGACGTCGAAGTCGTAGTAGAACCCGTTCTCGATCGGCGGCCCGATGCCGAGCTTCGCCTCCGGGAAGACGTCCTGCACGGCCTGGGCGAGCACGTGCGCGGCCGAGTGGCGCAGCACGTCGAGCCCGTCGGGCGAGTCCATCGCGACCGCCTCGACGTCGGCGTCCTGCCCGGGCGCCCAGTCGAGGTCGCGCAGGCGCCCGTCGGCGTCGCGGACCACGACGATCGCCTTGGGGCCGGACTGCGGCAGGCCTGCGGCGGCCACCGCGTCGGCCGCCGTCGTCCCCGCCGGCACGACCAGAGCTGCGGACACGGTGGTTCTCCTTCAGTCGACGAGCGGATTCCTCAGGCGATGCTAGTAGGTCGCCGCGGTCAGGCTTCGCGCGACGCGGTCACCCACTCGGGCAGCGGTTCCCGCGCGGCGATCCACTCGGCCGGTACGCCCCCGGCCCCGGTGCGGGCGGCGACCACACCGCCGGCCATCGCGGCAGTGGTGTCCATGTCGCCACCCGCGGCCACGCACGCCTCGACGGCGCCGCGGAAGTCTTCGAGGTGGTGCGCCGCCACCCACAGGGCGAACGGCACCGTGTCCTGCGCCATGGCACGGGTGCCGGTGCCCAGCTCGTACGCCGCCTCCTGCGCCGACCGGATCCGGGTGGCGGCGACCAGGCCGTCGCGTACCCGGCTGTGCGGGGTGTGCGCGAGCACCGCGCCGAGCAGGTCCACCGGGCCGCCCTCCAGCCGCGCCGCGGCCGCCACCGACGCGGCGACGGTGACCGCGACCCCACCGGCGATCCCTTCCGGGTGCGCGTGCGTCACCTCGGCGGCCAGTGCGCCCTGCGCGGCGGCCCGGGCAGGCGAGTCGGCGTGCCAGGCGCCCAGCGGGGCGGCCCGCATCGCCGCGCCGTTGCCGGCCGAGCCCTGCCCGTCGAAGGCGGCCGCCGCGGCGATCGGCCACGGCGTGCCCTCCCGGATCTGGCGGAGCATGACGACGGCGCCCGGGCCGTAACCGCGGTAGGGGTCGAAGTGCCGCCCGAGCAGCGCGGCGAACCGGTCCCGGTCGAGGTCGGCGTCGTCACCGCCGGTCAGCGCCGCGAGCAGGCAGCAGGCTTCCTCGGTGTCGTCGGTCCACGGCCACGGTGGCGGCGGGACGGTTCCCGGCCGTACGCCGGGAACGAAGTACTGGGCGCCGAAAGCGTCGCCCACGGAGAGTCCGGTGAGGCTGTCGGCGGCGAGCGCCGCCCGGGTGTCGGGAAAGAGAGTGAATGACATCGGTACCGGAATCCTAACGCACCGGTCGTGACACTCCGTGACCGAGAGACGCCGTTGAATGACGGATTCGGTCTATCTTGCCAAGGGCAGTACCTTCTTCGCATGGCCACGGTGTTGCTCGTCGAGGACGACCACGTCGTGCGCGGTGCGATGCTGCGGTCGCTGGCCGACCGCGGGCACGCCGTGCACGCCGTCGGAACGGCTCTCGACGCTCTCCGCCGGGTCGCCGCGGAAACCCCCGACCTGGTGGTGCTCGACCTGGGGCTGCCCGATCTGGACGGCTCCGACGCGCTGCGGATGCTGCGCGGCATCACCGACGTGCCGATCATCATCGCGACGGCGCGCGACGACGAGCAGACCGTCGTGCGGCTGCTGCGGGCCGGCGCCGACGACTACATGGTGAAGCCGTTCACCGGCGCCCACCTCGACGCGCGGATCACCACGGTGCTGCGCCGCGTCGGGCGGGCGAGCCGCACGGCTCAGCCCGCCGTGCACGAGGTGGGCGAGCTGCGCGTCGACATCGGCGAGCGCAGCGCCAGCCTCGGGGACCAGCCGCTGGCCCTGACCCGCAAGGAATTCGATCTGCTCGCCTACCTGGCCGCACGCCCGGGCCGGGTGGTGTCCCGTCGTGAGCTGTTGGAGGAGGTATGGCGACAGCCGTCAGTCGGCGAGGACCAGACGATCGACGTGCATCTGTACTGGCTCCGTCGGAAACTGGGCGAATCCGCGGCGAAGCCTCGCTACCTGCGCACCGTGCGGGGAGTCGGATTCCGGTTGGTGGCCCCGGACTGAGGGCGCGGCTGGCGTATGTCAGCGCAGCCACCACCGCCATCGCCGCCCTCGCGTTCCTCATCCCGCTCGGATGGGAGCTGCGGGCGGACCACCGTGACACCGCCATGGCCGCGGCCGGGCAGCGCAGCGCGATCGTCGCCGGCGCGCTCGAGGCCGGCGCGGGCAAGAAGGGGCTGGAGGCCGCGCTCAAGGCGGCCGGCGGCGACCCGGTCGTGCACGCCCCCGGCACCACCCAGGACAGCCGGGTGCCGGTCGAGAAGCTGGTGTCGGTGGCCCGCGCCACCCAACCGGTCGAGGTGGACGTCGCCGGTGGCATCGTCCGGTTGCAGCCCGTGACGGTGGGCCAGAAGACATCGGTGGTCGAGGTCTTCGTGCCCGACTCCGAGCTGGGCGAGGGCACGGCCCGCGACTGGTGGATCCTGTTCGGCATCATGCTGGGCCTGGTCATCGGCTCGGTGATCGTCGTCGACCGGCTCGCGCGCGGCGCCGTGGACTCGGTGCGCAACCTCGTGCACGCCGCGATGGCCGTGGGCGGCGGCGACCTCGGCGTCCGCATCCAGCCCTCCGGCCCGCGCGAGCTCGCCGAGGCCGGCTACGCGTTCAACCGCATGGCCGACCGCCTCGTCACGTCCCGGACGAGCGAACGCGAGCTGGTCGCCGACCTGTCGCACCGCCTGCGGACGCCGCTGACCGTGCTGCGCCTGGACGCCGAGGCGCTGGACCCCGACGACACGCAGATCATCGACCTGACCGCCCAGGAGGTCGACCGCCGGCGCGGCATCCGGCGGATCCGGCAGGCCATCGTCACGCTCGAGGGCGAGGTCGACCAGCTCATCAACACCACCCGGGCGGCGGTCGCGGCGCAGGTCGCGGAGGCCCCCGAGGAGGGCCTGTGCGACGCCGCCGAGGTGGTCCGCGACCGCATGGTCTTCTGGTCCGCGCTGGCCGGCGACCAGAACAGGCAGTACCGCGTCGTCGGCGCGCAGCTGCGCATCCCCGTGCCGGTGGCCCGTACGGAGCTGGCCGCCGCGCTCGACGCCATCCTCGGCAACGTCTTCCGCTACACCCCGCAGGGCACCGCCTTCGAGGTCGGCATCTCGCGGCGCGACGGCTGGGTCGCGCTGCGGGTCGACGACGCGGGTCCGGGCATCGACGACCCGGAGAAGGCACTGCAGCGCGGGCAGAGCGAGCAGGGCTCCACCGGCCTCGGGCTGGACATCGCCCGCCGCGCGGCACAGGCGGCCGGCGGCTCGGTGAGCCTGGCCCGAGCCGCGATGGGCGGCGCGAGCGTCGTCATGCTGCTCGCCGACGCCGAGGCGCCACCCAAGCAGGCGAGCCGCTTCGGGTTGGTCGGCCGGATGGCCCGCGAACGCGACCCGGCCAAACGCAAGTGGCCGCACCAACGCACGGACGAGGAGTGAAAATCCCGCCCTGAGCCGGAATTACGCCGGACGGTACAACGATTGCTTAGATCTGCATTAAGGGCGTTCCCCTGGCGAACCCGGGCTGGCACGCTCTACCCCGATCCCATCCGGCTTCCCGGCCCGAAGCCCGCAGCACGTCCCCACACCCCGGGCCGGCGAAGCCCCCGCGCGGTGGGAGGTGGTCACCCCATAACCCCCTCCCACCGCGTCCCCGCAGCACAAGGAGATCATTTGTCCGCGCACCGACGGCCTGCGCTTCGTGGGGAGGCGCCGCAGCGGCGGCGCCCGGCGCCCGACCGCGGCCGGCGCCACCCGGGCGTGCGCCCGTACCGGCTGCTGCCCGTGCTGCTGGGCATCGGCGTGCTCGGCATCGGCGGGCTGGTGGGACCCAGCCTCGTCTGCGGCGGCTCCGGGCAGGACTGCGGCGGCCAGGACCGTGAGCGGATCACGTACGCCGGCCTGCCCGCCGACGACCCCGGGCAGGGGCTGGTCTACGACGGGCTGGCCGCGGCCGGCGAGAAGTCGCTGTGCACGGGCTCGTACGAGCTGGACGACGAGACCTGCACGCACGGGCCCGACCCGGCCCCCGCCGGCCTCAGGGTGAGCCGCGACGTCTCCCCGGTCACCGCGAAGGTGCCCGAACCACGCGAGCCGCGGCACGAGGCGGGCACCGTGCCGCCGGACGCCGAGATCGTTCGCGACCAGGGCGGCAGCTCGCTCTCCCCCGGCGCCCCGGCGCTGATCCCGGACGCGGCGCCGGGCGACGCCGACTTCGTGCTGGGCGCGCACGACGTGGCCTGCGAGGGCGACGGGCGTACGGGCAACCGCATCCAGGTGCTCTACCTGCACGAGTTCGGCACGCCGAGCCGCTACACCGACTACGTCGGTTCGATCCGTACGTGGGCCGCCGGGGTCGACCGGATCTTCGACGAGAGCGCGGCCGAGACCGGCGGCTCCCGGCACGTCCGGTACGTGACGACCCCGGAGTGCCGGGTGGACGTCGCCGAGGTGCAGATGCCGGAGGGCGCCCTCGCCTCCTTCCGGCAGACCATCGGGGCGTTGCAGACGCTGGGCTACAACCGTGCCGACCGCAAGTACCTGATCTTCTCCGACGCCAACGTGTACTGCGGGATCGGCACGTACATCGCCGACGACCGGCCGGGGCAGGGCAACCGCAACAACGGCGGGCCGTCGTACGGGCGGGTCGACGCGGGCTGCTGGGGCTCGGTGGTGGCCGCGCAGGAGACCACGCACATGCTCGGCGCCCTGCTCCAGGACTCCCCCAACGCCACCGGCGGCGGCAGCTGCACCGACGACCACGACCTGCTGTGCCGCCCGGACCGCTCCGGCATCGCCATCCGTACGGTGTGCCCCAAGCAGCACGAGAACCGCCTCGACTGCGGGCACGACGACTACTTCAACACCAATCCGAAGCCGGGCAGCTACCTCGCCGAGAACTGGAACGTGGCCCGCAGCGACTTCCTGCTGCACAGCGACGGCGGGGACGACGTACCGGACGCTCCGGAGGACCTTCCCGCCGAGCCGTCGACCGCGCCGCGCGCCTCCGCGACGAGCGCGCCCACGCAGGCGCCGGCACCGAGCGCGACCGCCACGACAGCCGCGACCAGCGGGGGTGACGCCTCCGACGGCGGCGGCGACGCCCCGGCCGGTCCCGCCGAGCCCACCGCGACGCCGCCGGTCGCGGCGACGACCGGCGCCCCCGCCCCGGAGACGCCGGCCGCCACGGGCGTAGCGGTCGCGCCGGTGGCCACCACGGCCCCCGCCCCGCAGGCGGTCCTGGAGATCCGGGAGCCGACCAGCACGTCGGTACGCCTCAGCTGGAGCGCCGCGGCCGACGACGCCACGTACGAGGTGGACGTCGACGGCGTCACCGTGGCGACCACCGTGGCGACCCGCGCACGGCTGATCGGGCTGCGCCCGGACACCAAGTACCGGGTGACCATCCGCAGCGCCAAGCACCGCTACACCGCGAAGGGCACCGCCCAGTCGGCGCCCGCGGCCCGGCCCGCCGCGAACTCCTGGTTCGTGCTCACGAACTCGCTGACCGGCGGCGCTGCCGACCTGTACGCGGCGCGCACGGCCAACGGCACGCCGCTCACCCTGGGCGGCGCGGACGGCGGCGCCCAGCAGCAGTGGAAGCTCGTGCCCGCCGGGGGCGACACCTTCTCGCTGCAGTCCCGGGCGACCGGCAAGTGTGTGGTCCCGCTGGACGGCAACCCGGTGGCCGGCGCGCCGCTGGTCCAGGGCGACTGCACGACGAACGACAGTGGCCGGTGGCAGTTGTTCGCCACCGACCACGGCTTCAGCCTGCGGACCGACGTCGGTGGCCTGGCCGCCGGCGTGGGCGCCCAGCGTTTCGGCGCGGCCCGGATGCTCGTGCTGCAGCAGCCGGTCGGGGCCAGGCACCAGAGTTGGACGGCGGTGCCCGGCTAGGTCCGGGCGAGGGAGAGAGACGATGCTGGACACGGACGTACGCACCGAACCGCAGGTCGACGAGGACGATCGTCGCGGCCGCTTCTTCAACCGCCGCCGCGTCGTGCGCGTGGTGGCGATCCTGACGATCGGCATCCTCGCCGTGCTCGCGATCTGGCAGGACCCGCTGTACGCGGACCGCTTCTAGGGTCTGCCCGCCGCGGCGGCGTAGTCGTCGATCTCGGCGATGAGCCGGTCCTTGCCGGCGACCGGCAGGAAGGACGCGTCCACGGCCGCGCGGGCCAGCCCGGCGACCCCGGCGGCGTCCAGGCCGAGCAGGTGCGCCGCCACGGCGTACTCCTCCTCGAGCGTGGTGCCGAACATCGGCGGGTCGTCGGAGTTGATCGTGACGGGTACACCCGCGGCCACCAGCGCCGGCAGCGGGTGCTCGTCGATCACGGGCACCGCCCGGGTGCGCACGTTCGAGGTCGGGCACACCTCCAAGGGGATCCTGTTCTCGGCCAGGTACGCCATGAGCTGCGGGTCCTGCGCGGCGGCGATGCCGTGCCCGATGCGCTCGGCGCCGAGGTCGCGCAGCGCGTCCCAGATCGTCTGCGGCCCGGTGGTCTCGCCGGCGTGCGGGACGCTGTGCAGCCCGGCCGCCCGGGCCTTGTCGAAGTACGGCTTGAACTGCGGCCGCGGCACGCCCACCTCGGGTCCGCCGAGACCGAAGCTGACCAGCCCGTCCGGCCGTTCCTCCAGCGCGATCCGGAGGGTCTCCTCGGCGGCGGGCAGCCCCGCCTCGCCCGGGATGTCGAAGCACCAGTTCAGCTCGATGCCGAAGTCGCGGGCCGCGCCCGCCCGGGCGTCCTCGATGGCCGCGCAGAACGCCGGCGCCGGGATGCCCCGCCGCACGTGCGAGTACGGCGTGATGGTGAGCTCGGCGTAGCGCACCTGCTGCCGGGCCAGCTCCCGGGCGATCTCGTAGGTCAGCATGCGCACGTCCTCGTCGTCGCGGATGAGGTCCACGACGGTGAGGTACACCTCGATGAAGTGCGCGAAGTCGCTGAACGCGAAGTAGTCGGCGAGCGCCGCGGGGTCGGTCGGCACCGGCGACTGCCCCTCGTGCCGGGCGGCCAGCTCCGCGACGATGCGCGGCGACGCGGAGCCGACGTGGTGCACGTGCAGCTCCGCCTTCGGCAGTCCGGCGATGAACGAGGCCAGCTCGGTCACTTGCTCCCCCTAGAGTTGCGCCACCACGAAGATCCGGCGGAACGGGAACGCCACGTGTCCGCTCCGGGCAGGGTAGACCGCGGCGAGCTCCGCGTTCAGCGTGACCCGGAAGGTCCCCCAGGCCGTGTCGTCGAGGGCCGCCTTGACCGGGCGCAGGGCGGTGCCCTCCATCCAGCGCAGCACCGGGTGCTCGTCGCCGGTGGCGGGCAGCAGGTGCACGTACGTCGTCTCCCAGGCGTCCACCCGGGCACCGGCCGCCAGCAGCCGGGCCGAGTAGCCCACGGCGTCGTCCACGGGCGCCTCCCGCACCACGTCGCCGACGGCGGCCGCGTACGGCTCGCTGCGCGCCACCTTCCGCAGCAACCGGTGGGACGGCGCGTCGAAGTTGCCCGGCACCTGCATCGCGAACCACGCGCCGGCGGGCAGCTCGCGGACCCACGTACTGATCAGCTCCTGGTGTCCCGGAACCCATTGCAGGGCCGCGTTGGTGACCACGACGCCGGTCTCCGGTCCCGGGTGCCATCCGGCGAGGTCGGCGACCCGGAACTCGGCCGGCGCGCCCAGTGCCGTGGCCTTCGCGATCATCTCGGGCGACGAGTCGACCCCGGCGATCCGCGCTCCCGGCCAGCGCTGCGCCAGCGTCGCGGTCAGCTCGCCGGAGCCGCAGCCCAGGTCGGTGACCTCGCGCGGGGCGTCGGCGCCGATGCGGGCGACGAGGTCGAAGAAGGGGCGCGAACGCTCGGTGCCGTAGCGGTGGTAGACGGCGGGGTCCCACATGACCGCTCCTCCAAACCGTACGTACGTCTTTTTTGGCAGCGTACCATCGGGCGGTAGGCTCGGCCTCGTGGAAAAGCGCAGGTTCGGCCGCCTCGGGCGGGAAGTCGGAGTGATCGGTCTCGGTGCGTGGCAGCTCGGCGCCGACTGGGGAGAGGTCACCGAGGAGGACGCCCACGCGACGCTCGCGGCGGCCGTCGACTCGGGCGTGACCTTCATCGACACCGCCGACGTGTACGGCGACGGCCGCAGCGAACAGGTCATCGGCAGCTTCCGCAAGGACCACCCCGGCCTCACCATCGCGACCAAGATGGGCCGCCGCGTCGCGCAGGAGCCGGGCAACTACACGCTCGACAACTTCCGCGCCTGGACCGACCGCTCCCGCGCCAACCTCGGCGTGGACACCCTCGACCTGGTCCAGCTGCACTGCCCGCCCACCCCGGTCTTCTCCACCGGCGAGGTGTACGACGCGCTCGACACCCTCGTGCAGGAGAAGCGCATCGCGGCGTACGGCGTCAGCGTCGAGAAGGTCGATGAGGCCCTCGCGGCCATCGCCCGCCCCGGCACCGCCAGCGTCCAGATCATCTTCAACGCCCTGCGCCTCAAGCCGCTCGAGCGCGTCCTGCCCGCGGCGGCGGAGGCGGGCGTGGGCATCATCGCCCGCGTGCCCCTCGCCTCGGGCCTGCTGTCCGGACGCTACGACGAGAACACCACGTTCAGCGCGGACGACCACCGTAACTACAACCGCCACGGCGAGGCGTTCGACGTCGGCGAGACGTTCTCGGGCGTCGACTACGCCACCGGCCTCGAGGCGGTACGCCGGCTCCGCCCGTACGTGCCGCAGGGCGCCACGATGGCCCAGTTCGCGCTGCGCTGGATCCTCGACCAGCCCGCGGTGACCGTGGTGATCCCGGGCGCCCGCAACAGCGACCAGGCCCGCGGCAACGCGGCGGCCGCCGGCCTCCCCGCCCTGCCCGCCGAGGCGCACGAGGCGGTCCAGGCCGTGTACGACGAGCTCATCCGCCCCCAGGTCCATGACCGCTGGTGACGGCGCCGCCCCGCCGTGGGGCCCGGGTCCCGGTCCGGCCGGGGGTGCGGAGGTGTCCGGAGCGATGCCGGCCGGGGATGCGGACGGTCCGGGTCATGCGGACGGCCCCGGTGCGGGCAGGCCGCTGCCGGGCTGGCTCTGGATGACGGCGGGCATGCTCGGCCTGGTGCTGGGCGTGCTGTGGACCGCGCAGGGGCTCGACCTGGTGCACGACAGCATCATGAGCGACGTGACGGCGTTCGCGGTCGCGGGGCCGGTGCTGGCGGTCGCGGGTCTGGCCCTCATCGTCATGGGCGTGCGAATCCGCGCACGCAGCAAGGAGCAGGCCGCCGCACAGGACGGCAGCGCAGCGCCTCAGATCTGACCGGCTGCGGCCGCGGGCCGGCCCACGAGGGCCACCCGCGGCCGCTGTCGTCCGGCCGCTGCCGTCCGGTGCTGCCTTCTTCCGGTGCTGCTGTCGTCCGGTGCCGGAACGTGAACGGCCCCGCACCCCATCAGGGATGCGAGGCCGACATTCGCGCCGATCTCCGCCAGAAAATCGGCAGCCGACGTCACCGCCGGCCGGTTGGTCTCAGAGGGGGCGAACCTGCTCCGCCTGCGGGCCCTTCTGGCCCTGGGCGATCTCGAACTCGACCCGCTGGTTCTCTTCCAGAGTGCGGTAGCCGCTCGTCTGGATGGCCGAGAAGTGGACGAACACGTCAGCACCCCCGCCGTCGACGGTGATGAAGCCGAAGCCCTTGTCTGCGTTGAACCACTTCACGGTTCCTTGCGCCATGCTGAACTCTCCTTCTGAAAATGCCGGCCCGGTGATGCGGGGCCGATGGTCGTTTTCGAGCAGCGGCGCCGACGTGCGGCATTTCAGAGAGGAGCGGCCTCCTGCAGAAGGCCTGAGATTCGCCAGAAGGTGAACCCCACCTACCTGAACCACTTACACAAAAACTGGCCACACTGTACCCGAAGAAGCACCCGAAAAGCTTCCCCTCGGACGAATCGAGTCGGCGCGAAAAGGCCCTCGGCAGCGCCGAGGGCCTTGACGGTGGTCTATACAGCTATCTGACGAATCAGTCCGGCCACTTGCCGGTCATCTTGCGGACACCGACCGCGCCGCCGCGGTCGACGAGGGCCCGCACCGTCGCGAAGATGGCGCCCTGCAGGGCCGCCGCCGCGAGGATCTCGCCCCAGCCGCGGTCCTCGTCCGTCGGGGTCGGAGCGTCGTCGTCGCCGGCGGCCAGCTTCCAGATCTCCTTGAAGACGAACCCGGCGATCGCGCCGGCGCCGAGGCCGAGGACCAGGCCGACAGGTCGGTAGGCGACCTTCTGGAGCTTGCCGCTCACCGGCGCCTCCCCCGGACGATCAGGATGATGCCGACCAGCGCCACGCCGGCCGCCAGCACGACCGCCACCGGCACCGGGTTCCGGCGTACCTGCTCGCGGGCGTCCTGCGCCTTGTCGAGGGCACCGGTCTCCCGCACCTTGTCCGTCGCCAGGGAAACCTTGTCCCCGGCCTGCGACGTCGCCGCACGGACCTTGTCGGACGCGACGGCCGCGGCGTTCGCCGCCACCCCGCGCACCCGCTCGGTCGCCTCGTGCACCTGCGCCTTGGCCTTGGCCTTGGTCAGCTCGACCTGCTCCTTCGCCCGGGCCTTGACGTCCGCCTTGGCCGCGAGGGCCTGGACGGTCTCACCCAGCTCGGCGCGGGTCTGCTTGATCTCCTCGCGCAGTGCCTCCACGTCGGGCTTGCCGCCCGCGGACCCGTTCTTCCCGGATCCGTTCTTGTCACTCATGCCCGGCTCCTACCGCTCCTGATCGCGTGCTTGACCTCGTCGACATCCGCCTTCGCGCTCTCGATGGCGGAACTCGGTTCCGGCGGGACAGCCTGGGTGACCTGCTTCTTGCCGAGCAGCGCGAGAATACCGGCCGCGGCGAAGAGCACCACGGTCACGATCAGCGCGGCGAGCCACAACGGCAGGAAGATGTTCAGCACGATGATGAGCGTCGCGATGAGCGCGCCGACGCCGTACAGGGCGAGCACGCCGCCCCCGCCGAACAGGCCCACACCGATGCCGGCGTGCTTCCCCTTTTCCGTGAGCTCCGCCTTCGCGAGCGCGATCTCGTCCCGGACGAGGCGGGTGAGCTGCTCGCTCGCCTTCTGAACCAACTCCGAGGTGGACTGGTCGGTCGCCGGACGGGCCGGGCTACCGTTCAGGACATCGGCCATGGTGTCCTCCTTTCCCTGTCCGCTCTATGCCCTGATGGCGGGCCTGTCAATCCTCGGTTACGGTGGCCTGCTTCACGGCCTTTTCCCGGGCATCGCCACTGGATCGGGTGGCGTGGCGCCGTCCGGTCCCGCGAAGGCCGCGGCCCGCTCGTCGCCGTCACCGGCGCCGCTGAAGACCCGCGCGCCCTCGGACGCCTCGGCTTCCGGGGAAGAACGGGTGTCGCGTACGCCAGGAGCACCGTCGGCACCCGCGAGATCGGCGCGCACCCGCGGCAGGGCGTCGCGGCGGTGTTCGAAGACCCAGGTCACCAGGCGCTCGCGGACGAGGCACCGCAGGTCCCAGAGGGCGCCGGCGTCGTGGGCGCTGACCAGGGCGCGGAGCCGGATCATACCGCCGGTCGCCTCGGTGACCTGCAGCACGCACACCCGCCCGTCCCACAGCTCGGTGCCCTCGCACACCGCGCGCAACTCGGTCCGCAGGTCCTCGACGGGCGCCGACCAGTCCACGTCGATCTCCGCGGTGCCCAGCACGGCGGAGCCCGTACGCGTCCAGTTCTGGAACGGCTTGGTGGTGAAGTACGAGGTCGGCAGG
Source organism: Nucisporomicrobium flavum (assembly GCF_016464385.1). GTDB lineage: Bacteria > Actinomycetota > Actinomycetes > Mycobacteriales > Micromonosporaceae > Actinoplanes > Actinoplanes flavus_A. The sequence continues at coordinate 170,487 of NZ_JADMLH010000009.1, forward strand.
ATCAGCCGCCGGTCGTCCCAGATCTGCACGGCGGCGTACGTGAGGGTGAGGTCCTCGATGCGTCCCCACTCCCCCTCGACCACCACCACGTCGTCGATCCGGACGGCGTCGCTGAACGCGAGCTGCAGACCGGCGAAGACGTTGCCGAGCGTGCTCTGCGCGGCGAGCGCGGCGATCACGGAGATGACGCCGGCGGAGGCGAGGACGCTGGCGCCGAGGGCGCGTACGGCGGGGAACGTCATCAGCATGACGCCGATGGTGAGCACCACGATCGCGGCGACCGTGACCCGGCGCAGCATCTGCACCTGGGTCTTGAGCCGGCGCGCCTTGAGGTTGTCCGGGACGTCGACCCGCCACTTCGACAGGGCGACGTCCTCGAGCACCAGCAGCAGCGCCCCGACCAGCCAGGCCACCGAGGCGATCACGAGGATCACCAGCAGGTGCAGCACCCAGGCGCGGCCCGGGAAGGGTCCGGCGAAGCCGCGGACGGCGACCTGGACGGCGAAGACCGTCGCGGCCGCCAGGAACGGCCGGTGGGCGGTGGCGCCGAGATCGCGCAGCAGCTCCGACCGGCGGCCGAGGCGTTGCACGATCCGGTGCACCACCTCGACCAGCACGATCGCGGCGGCCGCGGCGATGACTATCGCGAGCAGGGCGGTCAGCAGGCTGGTCACGGTTCCCTCTCCTCACCAGGGGTACGTCGCCAGCATGCCCGGCCCGGTCACACCTTGCGGTAGCGGGCCTGGAAGAAGCAGTAGACGCCGAACGCCGCGATGCCCAGAGCGATGAGTCCGAGCAGCCAGGGCCCGTACGACTGACCGGCCAGGGTCTTCAGGGCGGCGTCGAGCCCGCGCGCCTTCTCCGGGTCGTACGTGACCGCGGCGGCGACGATCAGGCCGCCGGCGATGCCGAACGCGACGCCCTTGGCGGTGTACCCGGCCATGCCGAGCCGGCGGGTCGTCGTGTGCACGGTCGCGCTCATCTGCTGGGTGTTGAGGCGCTTCTCGAACTTCTTCTTCAGGCCGTACACGATCAGCCCGATGCCGACGCCGATCACCACCAGGCCGATGAAACCGACCAGGAAGCGGCCGCCACCGTTGTCCATCAGGGACGAGGCGCCCTTCTCCTGGCTGTCGCCGGTGGAGGAGCCGCCCTGCAGCACCTTGATGCCGGTCCAGGCGAAGGAGAGGTAGATGACCGCCCGGATGCCGGAGATCACGCGGTTGGCGACGGCCTCCCGGCCCTGCTCGCCGCTCTCGCCGATGGCGGCCTCGAACGCCTGCCACAGGGCGAGGCCGATCATGCCGATGACCGTGATGATCACCAGCGTCTTGCCCATCGGCTGGCTGGCGAGGTTCTGGAACGCCCCGGTCTGGTCGCTCTCGCCCGACGAGCTGCCGAAGGCGACCTGCAGGGCGATCCACGCGAGGAGGAGGTGGATGACGCCGTACGCGATGAACCCACCGCGGGCGAGGTATTCCAGGGGTTTGCTGTCGGCGGCGCGCGACGCCGTGCTCCGAACGTGTGAGGAGGCTGTCATGGCTGCTAAGTGACCGATGGAAAGTTTTCCCAAACCTTCGCCACGTGCCGCCGCGCCGTGCTAACGCGAGACCTGGATCCCGACGGTGTCGGACGTGATGCTGTCGAGGCTGACCTGCAGGCCGCCGACGTCCACCGCCTGCTGCCCCTTCGTGAGCTGCACCTGCTCCCCGGCTACCTCGAGGGTCACCGTGTTCTGGTCGGCGCTGATGAACTTCGCCTCGACGCCGAGCACGCTCGCGCTGGCGTTGACGCTGCGGTCGATCGTGACCGTGCACTGGTCCAGTCCGCAGGAGACGTCGTCGTTGCTGCAGCCGGCGAGCAGGCCGAGGCCGAGCGCGGCAGCGGTGAACAGGGCGGCGATACGGCGGGTTGCGGTGTTCATCACCTGCTCAAGGATACGGGGACCGCGCGAGCCTAGGCTTGCGCTCATGGACGTCACCGTGCAGGACAACCCCGGCCGCAACCGCTTCGAGCTCCTGCTGGACGGGGAGGTCGGCGGGTTCGCCGACTACCGGCGCCGCGACGGGGCCGTGGTGGTCGTGCACAGCGAGGTGGACCCCGCGCATCGGGGCAAGGGCCTCGGCGGCGAGCTCGCTCGCGGAACGCTGGACGCGTTCCGCGAGCGCGGCGAGAAGGTGGTGCCGGCCTGCGCCTTCTTCGCCCGGTACGTCGCGGACCACCCGGAGTACGGCGACATCGTCGCCGGCTGAGCGGCGCCTCAGGCGGCGAGCGCCTGCTCGACCCGGTCCGGCACGGCCGCCCCGGCGATGATCTCGGCCGCGGCCCGGCCGCAGGCGCGGGTGGCGCCGTGCGTCGCCAGGTGCAGCCCGCCGGCCACGGAGATCGGTACGCCCATCTCGACCACGATCGTGTCGGGGCGTACGGCGAGGGTGCGGGCCAGCGCCTCGGCGACCCACGGGTGCCGGTGCGCGTCGCGGACCACCAGCACGAGCGGCCGGGCGCCGGCCCCGGTGAGCACCGGCGCCGCCGGGTCGGTCGCGCCGGCGAGGTCGTCGGCGGAGAGCCGTACGGACGTGGTCCCGGGCAGCAGCTCGGTCAGCGGCGCGGCCACGCCCCACGGGGTCTCGGCGCCGATGGCGATGTTGCGGGGCGGCGCGAACTCGACGACGTGCGGGGCGTGCGTCAGCGGCAGGTCGGGGGCCTCGGCCGTGGTGGTTACCTTGACGGCGCGGCGGGCGGCGGCCTGGCCCACGACCGAGCCCGCGACGACGATCGCACCCCCGGCGGTGACAGCCGCCGCCCCGGCCGCGTCGGCGATGGCACGGGCGCCGACCGTGGTCTGCGTCTCGAGCGTCCAGGTGGCGAGGCGGCGTACCCGGGCCGCGGCGTCGCGCAGCCGCTCCTCGGACAGCTCGCCGTTGCGGACGGCGGCCACGATGGCGGCGCGGAGCCGCAGCGCGGTGCGCTCGTCGGCGTGGTCGCCGCCCACGCAGATCGCGTCGGCGCCGGCGGCGAGGGCCCGGACGGTGGCGCCCTCGAGCCCGTACTTGCGCCGGACGCCCTGCATCTCGATGCCGTCGGTCACGATGAGCCCGTCGAAGCCGAGTTCCTCGCGGAGCAGCCCGGTGAGGATGCGGCGGCTCAGGGTGGCCGGCAGCTCCGGGTCGTACGCCGGCACGAGCAGGTGCCCGGTCATGATCGACTGGACACCGGCCGCGATGGCGGCTCGGAACGGCACGAGCTCGCACTCCGCGAGGCGGGTGAGGTCGTGGTCGATGACCGGCACGTCGTGGTGGGAGTCGACGGCGGTGTCACCGTGCCCCGGGAAGTGCTTGGCGCAGGCGGCCACGCCGGCCTCCTGCAGCCCGCGGATCCAGGCCGCGCCATGGCGGGCCACGAGATCGGCCTCGGCGCCGAACGCCCGTACCCCGATGATCGGGTTGTCGGGGTTGCAGTTGACGTCGGTGTCCGGGGCGTAGTCGAGGGTGATGCCGGCCCGGGCGAGGTCCAGGCCCAGGTCGCGGGCGACGGCGCCGGTCACCTCAGGGTCGTCGATGGCACCGAGCGCCAGGTTGCCGGGGCGGGAACTGCCGTGCCGCGACTCGAAGCGGGTGACGTCGCCGGCTTCCTCGTCGATGGCCACGATGACGTCGGGCCGCTCGGCGCGCAGCTGGGCGGTCAGGGCCGCGACCTGCGCCGGGGATTCGACGTTGCGCGCGAACAGCGCCACGCCTCCGAGCCCTTCCGCCAGGCTGCGCCGCACCCAGTCGGGCACGGTGGTGCCGACGAATCCGGGCTGCAGTACCGTCGCGGCGAGTTCGGGCAGTTCGCCAGAATTCGGCATGAGTCCGCGTACCTCCGGTGACGATCAATACGCGCTCCGCGAGCGCGTCCCCCTGGTGAACCTTTTTCAACCTGACATCGAGCCCGACAGCGCCGGGCCGTTGCCCAGCGGCGGCCAGGCCGGCCCCGCCACGTTGAAAAAAGTTCAGCGATCAACCGACAACCGTCGTGGGTGCGGCGACGACCTATGGTCACCCACATCCCGGTTTCAGTCAACAAACCTTTCTATTAAGTGTACTTAAAGTCATGGGAGCGCGCCCGTGCCGGTAGGCTCCGGGGCGTGCTGCAGCCCCTGGGCGCCTCCGGCGTCGACTGGTCCGAGGTCCACGCCGTCCGGCTCCTGGGCGTCGCGCTCGGCGCGCTGATCCTCTTCTGGGCCATCAAGAGGATGTTCGGCGGCAAGTAGCGGGGGTATCCGACCGCCATGCGAATCGGATATTTCCTGTCCAGCGAGGAGTACAGCCCCGCCGAGCTGATCGAGCAGGCGAAGGGCGCGGAACGGGCCGGTTTCTCGGCCCTGTGGATCTCCGACCACTACCACCCGTGGGTCGACGCGCAGGGCCAGAGCGCGTTCGTCTGGTCGTCCATCGGCGCCCTCAGCCAGGCCTGCAGCCTGCCCATCACCACGGCGGTCACCTGCCCGACCGTCCGCATCCACCCGGCCGTCATCGCCCAGGCCGCCGCCACCAGCGCGGTGTTCACCGGCGGGAAGTTCCGGCTCGGGGTCGGCACCGGCGAGGCCCTCAACGAGCACATCTTCGGCGACGCGTGGCCCGAGGCCGACGTCCGCCTGGAGATGCTCGAGGAGGCCGTCGAGATCATGCGGGAGCTGTGGAAGGGCGGCAATGTCTCCTACCGCGGCAAGCACTACACGGTCGAGAACGCGCGGATCTACACGCTGCCCGAGAAGCCCGTCGAGATCCTGGTGTCCGGCTTCGGCCCCAAGGCCATCGAGGTCGCCGCGCGCATCGGCGAGGGGTACATCCACGTCAGCCCCGACGGCGACGCGGTGAAGCAGTTCCGCTCCGCCGGCGGCGGCGACCGGGTCTGCCAGGCCGGCTTCAAGGCGGCGTACGCGGCCAGCGAGGAGGAGGGCGCGCGGATCGCGTACGAGAAGTGGCCCAACGCCGGCGTGCCCGGGGAGCTGTCCCAGGTGCTGCCTTCGCCGAAGCACTTCGAGCAGGCGTCCCAGCTCGTCACCCAGGACATGATCAAGGAGTCGTTCGTCTGCGGCAACGACCCGCAGGCGCACCTCGACATGATCGACCAGTACGCGAAGGCCGGCTTCGACGAGGTCTACGTGGCCAACACCGGCCCCCACTACCAGGGCCTGTTCGACCTCTACGCCGAGCACATCCTGCCCAAGCATGCTTAGCGTTTCACCCGGGCGGCCGCGGGGCACAATGGCCGCTCGATGAAGATCCCCGTCTACGGGCCACGGCTGCGCAGGGTCGCCCGCAAGCACTTCGGATGGCCGTCCCTGCGCCCCGGCCAGTTCAAACCGATGCGCGCCGTGCTCCGGCGCAAGGACGCCCTGGTCGTGCTGCCCACCGGCGCCGGCAAGTCGGCGATCTACCAGATCCCGGCGGTCCTGCTGCCCGGGCCGACAGTGGTGATCTCACCGCTGCTGGCCCTGCAGCAGGACCAGATCGCCGCGCTCAACGCGTCCGGCGACCCGAAGACGCGGGCCGTGCGGGTCAGCTCCGCCGAGACCCCGGCGCAGCAGCGCGAGGCCATCCGCGAGATCGAGGAGGGCCGGGCGGAGTTCCTGTTCATCACGCCCGAGCAGCTCAGCGACCCGGAGCGGCTGGCCGAGGTGCGCGCGCTGCGGCCCGGGCTGGTCGCCATCGACGAGGCGCACTGCATCTCGGCGTGGGGCCACGACTTCCGCCCGGACTACCTGCAGATCGGCCATCTGATCAAGGGCATCGGCCGGCCGCCGGTGCTGGCGCTGACCGCGACGGCGTCTCCCCCGGTCCGCGACGACATCATCGAGCGGCTCAACCTGCACAAGCCCGAGATCCACGTCTCCGGGCTGGACCGCAGGAACCTGTTCCTCGAGGTGGCGTACTGCCCGGACGAGGACTACCGCTGGCGGCGGCTGACCGCGCTGCTCGACGAGGCGCCGCGGCCCGGCATCATCTACGTGGCGACCCGCCGGGCCGCCGAGGAGCTGGCCGAGCGGCTGAACCAGGCCGGGTATTCCGCGGACTTCTACCACGGCGGCATGGCGGCCGGCGCGCGCGAGCAGCGGCACGAGGACTTCACCGCCGACAAGGTCGACATCATGGTGGCGACCTCCGCGTTCGGCATGGGCATCGACAAGGCCAACATCCGCTGGGTCGCCCACGTCGCGCTGCCCGACTCCCCGGACAGCTACTTCCAGGAGATCGGCCGGATGGGCCGCGACGGCGAACCGGCCCGCGCGCTGCTGCTGTGGCGCGCCGAGGACGAGGGCATCCAGCGGTTCTTCTCCGGTGGCAGCCCGGACGTCACCGAGCTGCGCGAGCTCGCCGCCGCCCTGCGCGCCGGCCCGGCCACCAAGACCGCCCTCAAGGACAAGACCGGCCTCGGCCCGCGCAAACTCGGCCAGTTCCTGGGCTTGCTCGAACAGGTCGGCGCCGCGAAGGCCGGTGACGGCAACAACTGGACCGTGCCGCGTTACGCCCCGCTGCCCGCGAAGGCGGCCGAACGGGCGCTCGCCGAGTACGAGCGCCAGCAGACCGTGCAGCGCTCGCGCACCGACATGATGCGCGCCTTCGCCCAGGCCCGCGCCTGCCGCACGATGACGCTGCTGGCGTACTTCGGCGAGGAGACGAAGAAGCCCTGCGGCCACTGCGACAACTGCGTCGACGGCGTGGCCGAGGAGGTCGAGGAGGCGACGGGCGATGTGCCGTTCGCCGTGCACAGCACCGTACGGCACGCCGAGTGGGGTCCCGGCATGGTGATGGGCTACGAGGAGGACCGGGTGACGGTTCTGTTCGAGGAGGTGGGTTACAAGACCCTCTCCGTACCCGTCGTCGAGGAGAATGCTCTGCTGGTCCCCGAGAACCCGAAGTGAAGTGAGGAATTCCGTGACGGACGAACCGTTGTACGCCCAGTTCGGCTTCACCGACGCCGAGTGGGGCCTGCTCGTCGGCCTGCCCCAGTCGGTGCTGACCGCCGCGAGCGCGGCCACCCCCGACAGCGCCCGGAAGACGCGGCAGGAGACCGCGGCCGGGCTCGACCAGATCTCCGACGCCCGGGGCTCGGCGAGCCCGCTGGTGACCGCGGTCGCCGGCGCGGTGCTGGACGCCACCGGCGACCCGGACCTCGGCGAGGAGATGCCGGCGATCGAGCCCGCCGACCCGGCCGGCTACGTGCGCGACGTCATCGCCCGGGCGGCAGAGGCGTCGGCGCTGCTGGCCGCCAAGGCTCAGCCGTCCGACGCCGAGACGTACAAGCACTGGCTCGTGGAAATCGCCGAGAGCGTGGTCGGCGCCGCCTCCACCGGCGGCGTGCTGGGCATCGGCGGCGACCAGGTGACCGAGAGCGAGCGCGCCTTCCGCGACGACCTCGCGAAGGCTCTCGCGAGCTGACCTCGCGCGGCGGGGCGTGCCGGTGCCAAGCTGGGGCATGGTCGACGAGTACGTCCACGCCCGGCCGTCGGCGCCGCTGCGCCCCCACGTGGGCCGGTATTCCGGCTATCGGCAGGCCGGCGTCGCCGCGGGCACGCATCGCGGCCTGCCCTCGCCGTACCTGACGCTGATCTTCACGATCGACGACCCGCTGGTGGTCGCCGGCCATCCCGACCCGCGCCAGCCACCCGGCCGCTACGACGCGCTGGTCGGCGGGCTGCACGTGACGCCCGCGACGATCACCCACGACGGCTTCCAGTCGGGCGTACAGGTGGCGCTGCATCCGCTGGCCTGCCGCGACCTGCTCGGCATGCCGGCCGGCGAACTGGCCGGCGTCGACGTCGACGCGGCTGCCGTGCTCGGCGACGAGACGGTGGACCGGGTCCGGGAAGGGTTGCGGGCGGCGCGCGGCTGGGCGCAGCGGTTCGCCGTGGTCGACGCCGAGCTGCGGCGCCGGCTCCGGCGCGGAACCGCGCACCCGGATGTCGCGTACGCCTTCGACCGCCTGCTGGACACCGGCGGCCGGGTGAGCGTCGCCACCCTGGCCGCGGAGACCGGGTGGGGCGCGCGCCATCTCACCCACCTGTTCCGGGCGGAGACCGGGCTCGGCCTCAAGGCGGCCGCCCGGGTGGTGCGCTTCGACCGGGCACGGCGCCGGCTGCGTCCCGGTGTGCGGCTGGCGAGCGTGGCCGCCGAGGCCGGCTACTACGACCAGGCGCACCTCGCGCGGGAGTTCCACGCCTTCGCCGGCTGCCCGCCGTCGCAGTGGATGGCCGAGGAGATCGGTTTCGTCCAAGCCGCGGAGCCGGCCGGCGACCACCATGGCACCCATGACTGATCCGACGACGCCACCCCCGCAGGTGTGGCCCACGCTGCGGGCGCGCGACGCCCGCGCCCTCATCCGCTTCCTCGTCGACGCGTTCGGGTTCGAGGAGACCGTCGTGCACGGCGACGGCGGCCGGGTCGAGCACGCCCAGCTGAGCTGGCCCGAGGGCGGCGGCATCATGCTCGGCTCGCAGCGCGACGAGGCCGGCGACAAGTGGCCGCTGCGACCGGGCACCTTCGGCTGCTATGTCGTCAGCGACCACGTCGACGCCGTGCACGAGCGCGCGGTCAAGGCGGGCGCGGAGATCCTGCGGGAGCCGTACGACACCGATTACGGGTCGCACGACTTCGCCGCCCGCGATCCCGAGGGCAACCTCTGGCAGTTCGGCACCTACCGCGGTGAGCCGCGGAAGACCTGACCGTTTCCCAGCAGGCCCAGTTCGAAGGCGGCGGCCACTGCCGCCGCGCGGTCGCGGACCCCGAGCTTCGCGTACGCGTGCAGCAGGTGCGTCTTCACCGTGGCCTCGCTGATGAACAGCCGCGACGCGGCCTCCTTGTTGGAGCACCCCTGCGCGATGAGCCCCAGCACCTCCAGCTCGCGCTGGCTGAGCGGCTCGCGGGCGGGTGAGCGCAGCTCGCCCATGAGCCGGCCGGCCACCGCCGGGGAGAGCACCGACTCGCCCCGGTGCGCCGCCGCGACCGCCCGGAACAGCTCCTCGCGCGGTGTGTCCTTCAGCAGGTAGCCGGTCGCCCCCGCCTTGATCGCCGGCAGCACGTCGCTGTCCGTGTCGTACGTCGTCAGCACCAGCACCCGCGCGGCGAAGCCCTGCTCCCGCAGCGCCCGGATCGTGGTGACGCCGTCCATGCCGGGCATCCGCAGGTCCATGAGCACCACGTCCGGCTCGATCGCGCGGGCCACGGCCAGCGCCTCGGTGCCGTCGGCCGCCTCGCCGCACACCTCGAAGCGGTCGTCGCCGGCGAACATGCCGCGCAGGCCGTCGCGGACCACCGGGTGGTCGTCGACGACCAGCAGCCGGATCACGCGGCGGCGCCCAGGTGGATCGCCGGGACGCAGGCCGAGATCGCCGTGCCCGCGCCGGGCTCCGACTCGATCTCCAGGGTGCCGGCGATGCGGTGGACGCGTTCCCGCATGGCCCGCAGGCCGTAGCCGCCCTCGTACGCCACCTCGCGCGGCACCTGCGGGTCGAAGCCGGTGCCGTCGTCGCGCACGTCGAGCGTCACGAGATCCTCCATGTAGGACAGGGTGAGCGCCACCCGGCCGGCCTCGGCGTGCCGGGCCACGTTGGCGAGCGCCTCCTGCGCGGTCCGCAGCAGCGTCGCCTCGATCTCCGGGAGCAGCGGGTGGGCCGTACCGGTGGTGATGATCTGGGCCGGGACGCCGTGCCGCGCCGACCAGCCGTCCACCACCTCGGCGAGCGCGTCCGGCAGCGTGGCCGCGTCCAGCGGCCGGGGCCGCAGCGCCTGCACCGACCGGCGCGCCTCGGCGAGGCTGTCCCGGGCGAGCTGCTTCGCCGTGTCCAGGTGCCGCCGCCGGTCGACCGGGCGCTGTTCGGCCTGGCCGGCGGCCTCGAGCTGGGTGACGATGCCGGTCAGCCCCTGGGCCAGCACGTCGTGGATCTCCCCGGCGAGGCGCTGGCGTTCGTCGAGGACGCCGGCCTCGCGGGCCTGGACGAGCAGTTGGGCGTGCAGGCCGGCGTTCTCGGCGAGCGCGGTGGCGAGCTTGTCGTTCGCCTCCTCGAGCTGCGCGACGACCTCGGCGCGGCGGGCGTGGTGGTCGTTGGTCACGATGGACAGATAGGTCATCGCGGTGCCGATCGTGATGTTGATGGCGATGAAGACCGCGAGCGTCGCCCACTGATCCGGATCGGTGAACGCGGTGAAGCCGCCCACCTGGGAGACCGCCGTCCAGATGCCGACGGACGCCGCGCCGGCCAGCCGCCACCGGCCGTGCAGGTAGAGGACGTTCAGGTAGCCCGTCCAGGCGAAGAAGCCGTACAGCGGGTTGGTCCAGACGAGCGCGGCGGTCAGCACGATGAAGCCGATGAAGTACCCCGCCATCGTGCGCCGGCGGTTCTCCCACTGTGGATGCAGCGTGGTGAACCAGAGCAGCCACGCGGCGGTCACCACGGCGGCCGCGAACGACACCGCGAGCGGCTGCCGCGTCAGGTCGGGCTCGTTGCGCCCGAGCACCACGAGCAGCGTCGAGGTCGCGAGGGCCACGTACGGCAGCAGCCGCAGCCGCTGGTCGAGGCGCGTACGCCAGCCCCGCGAGACCCGCCTCAGGACGTTCCGGTCCACCAGCATCGTCGTCCTACTCCCAGCGGAAGAGCCTGGCGGCGGCGAAGCCGAACACCACCATGTACGCCACCAGTACGGTAAGCGATCCCCACGACGGCCACGACCCGCTCATCGCCGCGGCCACCGCCTTCTCCCCCGCACCCAGCGGGGTGAGATCGCTGATCCGCCGCAGCACCTCGGGAAACGCCTCGCGCGGCGTCCAGAGGCCGGCGAAGAACATCGTCGGGAAGAACAGCACCGAGCCGATCGCGTTGGCGGCCTTGCCCGACGGCGCCACCGCCGCGACGAGCAGCCCGATGGCCAGCGCGGCCCCGGCCGTGAGCAGGAAGGCCAGCAGGAAGCCCGCCGGTCTGCGAGGCAACGGCACGTCGAAGCCCAGCCGCCCGACGAGCAGGACCAGCCCGATCGACACGACGGCCGTCAGCATGCTCACCACCAGCTGCGCCCCGAGCAGGGCGACCGGCGGCGCGGGTGTCGTGGCCAGCCGCCGCAGAATCCCCCGTTCCCGGTACGTGGCGAGCACCGCCGGCGCGACCTGCAGCGCCAGCATCGCGACGGTGAGGATGACGGCGATGCCCACGTACAGGTCGATGACGCGCCGGCCGCCGATGTCCGGGTTGGACTCACGGAACGCCGGCACGCAGCCGAGGATCACCACCAGCACCGACGGGAAGATCAGGCCCCAGAACACCAGCATCGGCTCGCGCAGGTAGAGCCGCAGCTCGGAGCGGGTCAGCTTGGCGAAGACGGTCATGGCTCAGGCCTCCTCGGCGGCGCGGCCGGTCAGCCGGACGAACGCGTCGTCCAGGCTGGCCTGCTCGACGCGCAGGTCGTTGGCGATGATCTCGTGCGCGGCGAGGGCGGCGGTGACCACCTGCAGGACATTGCCGTGGCCCACCACCTCGACCTGCGGGCCGTGCCGCACGACCTCCCGGACCCCGTCCAGCCCGGTCAGCAGCTCGTCGGCGACGGGTACGGACGGCCGGAAGCGGATGCGCTGCTCGGCCGACACCCGCGCGACGAGCCCGGCCGGGGTGTCCAGCGCGACGACCGCGCCGGAGTCGATCACGGCGAGCCGGTCGCAGAGCCGCTCCGCCTCCTCCATGAAGTGCGTGACCAGCACGATGGTGACGCCGCGGTCCCGGACCCCGGCGATGAGCTCCCAGGTGTCGCGGCGCGCCTGCGGGTCGAGCCCGGTGGTGAGCTCGTCGAGGATCGCGATCCGCGGATTGCCGACGAGCGCCAGCGCGATGGACAGCCGCTGCTTCTGGCCGCCGGACAGCTTGGCGTACCGCTCCCCCAGCTTGCCGGAAAGCCCGAGGTCGGCGGCGAGTTGCCGCCAGTCGGCAGGCTGCGGGTAGAACGCGGACCAGAGCTCGAGGGCCTCCCGTACGGTCAGCTTGTCGGGTAGCGAGCTCTCCTGCAGTTGCACCCCGACCGACTGACGCAGCTGCGGGTCGCGGGGCTCGCAACCGAGCACGCTGACCGTGCCGCCGTCGGGCGTACGCAGGCCCGCGAGGCACTCGACCGTGGTGGTCTTGCCGGCGCCGTTCGGGCCGAGGATGCCGAAGATCTCCCCGGCCTCGACGGTGAACGAGACGTCCGCGACCGCGACCGTGCCGCCGTACCGTTTGCTGAGGTGCTTGACGTCGATGACTGGCATGCATCGAGCGTCACAGCCGCCCCCCGGTCACCGGATCGACCGGCGGGCGACTGCTGCGATCCACCAGTTGGTGGATGCGGCTTACGCCACTGCCTCCGCCTCCGCCTCGCTGCTGCGGCGCCCGGAGACGGCCGAGTAGACCGAGCCGAGCTGCGAGGCGACGCGCTTCCACGAATACGCCTGGCGGGCACGGTCCAGTGCCGCCGTCGCGTACGCGAATCGCCGGACCTTGTCGTTGACCAGGCGGCGCAGCGCGCCGCCGAGCGCGCGCGGGTCGCGGGCCGGCACCAGGTCGCCGGTCAGGCCGTCGACGACCGTCTCGTTGAGGCCGCCGATGGCCGTGCCCACGACCGGCACGCCGCAGGCCATCGCCTCCAGCGGCGCGAGCTCGAACTGCTCCCGCCAGGGCGCCGCCACGAGCAGGTCGGCCGAGCGGTACCAGCGCGGCATGTCCTCGGCCGGCACGGCCCCGACGAGCTTCACCCGGTCGGCGACCTTGAACTGCTCGGCCATCGCCCGCAGCTTCTTGGCGTGCGGGTCGGAGGCCAGCTGCTGGGCCGTCGGGCCACCCACGACGACACACTCGGCGCCGGGCACGTACCGCATGGCCTGGATGACGTCGCCGAAGCCCTTGTGCTCGACGAGGCGCCCCACCGACAGGATCCGCGGCCGCTCGGGATCACGCTCGGCGACCGGGCCGTCCGGGGTGAACCGGTCGCTGTCGACGCCGGCCGGGACCACGGTCAGCAGGGCCCGCGGCACGCCGAGGCGGACAAGCCCGAGCGCCTCGTCCTGGGTCTGCGCCACGACCTTGTCGACCGCGCGGCCGAGGGCACGCTCGTAGCCGGTCCGCGAGGCGCCGCCGGCCGCCTCACCCTGGCCGAGCTCGTGGAACGACTGCACGACCGGGATGCCGACCTGCCGCGCGGCGGTCACGGCCGCGAGACCGCTGGTCCAGAAGTGGGCGTGCGCGACGTCGGGCAGCCAGTCGGCGTCGCGCCACTCGGTACGCAGCCACTGGGCGAAGTCGCCCATGTGCGGCAGCAGCGTCTCGATGGGCAGCGACCTGGCCGGGCCGGCCGGCACGTGCACGACGCGGACGCCGTCACTGAGCGCCACGATGGCGGGCAGGTCCGGGTTGTCGCGGCGGGTGTAGACACGGACGTCATGCCCGAGCGAGGCGAGCGCGGCGGACAGCTCGGCGACGTGTCTCTGCTGGGCGCCGGCGGCGGCGTCGCCCGTGGGCAACGGGCTCGCATGCTCGGAGATCATGGCGATGCGCACGTGGTCCTCCTCCGACAGCTGGGTTCCGGGAGAAGACCGGAGTTGAGGCTGGCGATACGCCGAGCGTCTTGCCCACGGGCCGAAAGCGTAAACATGACGTGGGCGGGTATGTGCCGCTCGTGGCTATCGTGAAGCGTATCGTTCCCGCCCCGCCCGATCGCGTGTTCGCGGTTCTCGCGGACGGCTGGACCTACAGCGACTGGGTCGTGGGCACCGTGCACATCCGCGACGTCGACCCCGAGTGGCCGCAGCCCGGCGCGAAGCTGCACCACAAGGCGGGCCCGTGGCCGTTGTCGCTCAAGGAGAGCTCGCAGGTCGTGTCCTGCGTCCCCGACCGCGAGCTGACCATCATCGCGGGGCTGTGGCCGCTGGGCGAGGCGACGGTCAAGATCGAACTGGAGCCGGTGGACGGCGGCCGTACCCGGGTGACGATGTTCGAGACGTTCCGGGCCGGCCCGCTGCAGTGGATCCACACCAAGCTCAACGACCTCGTCCTGCACCGGCGCAACATCGAGTCGCTGCGACGTTTGTCCGACATCGCCACGCGGGAAAAGAGCCGTCCGTGACTCAGAACATCGTCATCACCGGAGCCAGCGCGGGGGTCGGCCGCGCCGTCGCCATCGCGTACGCCCGCCGCGGCGACCGGGTGGCCCTGCTCGCCCGGGGCCGCGCCGGACTGGAGGGCGCCTCGCTGGAGGCGCGTGCCGCCGGGGCCGCGGACGTGCGCACGTACCAGGTCGACGTGTCCGATGCCGACGCCGTGCAGGAGGCCGCCGACGACGTCGCCGCGGCCTGGGGCGGCATCGACGTCTGGATCAACGACGCGATGACCTCGGTGTTCGCGCCGGTCTGGGAGATCAGCCCGGCCGAGTTCCGCCGCGTCACCGAGGTCAACTACCTCGGTACGGTGCACGGCACGCTGGCCGCCCTGCGCCACATGCGCCCCGCCGGGCACGGCCGGATCGTGCAGATCGGGTCGGCGCTGGCGTACCGGGGCATCCCGCTGCAGGCGCCGTACTGCGCGTCGAAACACGCCATCCAGGGCTTCAACGACTCGGTCCGCGCGGAGCTGCTGCACGACGGCAACAAGGTCCAGCTGTCGATGGTCCAGATGCCGGCCATCAACACCCCCCAGTTCTCCTGGGTACGCACCCGCCTGCCCAACCACCCTCAGCCGGTGCCGCCCATCTACCAGCCCGAGGTGGTCGCCACGGCCGTGCTCTGGGCCGCGGACAAGGGCAAGCGCGAGGTCAACGTGGGTGGTCCCACCCTCAAGACCCGCCTCGGCAACATCGTCGCGCCCGGCTTCCTGGACCGGTACCTGTCCAACGACAAGCGCGGCTACCAGGGCCAGCAGACCGGCGAGAAGATCGACCTGTCGACCTGGCAGGACAACGTCGACAAGCCGCTCGACGAGGACCGCGACTTCGGCGCCCACGGCGTCTTCGACGACCAGAGCCGGACCAGCTCGTTCGCGCTCTGGCTGACCATGCACAAGCCGCTGGTCACCGGGGTGCTCTCCGCGGGCCTCGGGATGGCCGCCGCCGGCTTCCTGCGCCGCCGCTGACCTGCTCCGTGCCGCCGGGCCCCTCGCGGGGCCCGGCGGTTTCTGCGTTCAGCGATAGATCGTGCGGTGCGCCGCGTCGATGACCGCCTGGTACGCCGCGCCGGTCAGGAACCGGTCGCGGGCCAGCGCCGCTCGGGCCGCGTTCGAGCCCGGCGCCCCGTGCACGCCGCCTCCCGGGTGCGCCGAGGAACTCGCCATGTAGAGCCGGTCGACCGGGGTGTCCGGCCGGCCCAGGCCCGGCACCGGGCGCAGGAAGAGCTGCTGGTACGCCGCCGCGGTGCCGCCACCGAGCGCGCCGCCCACCAGCGACGGGTTCTCCCGCTGCATGTCCGCCGGGGAGAACACGTTGCGCCCCTCGACCATGCGCGAGAAGCCCGGGGCATGGTCCTCCAGGACGGCCTCCATCCGGGCGACGTGCGCGTCGATCTCCTCGGCGTCCCAGTGGTCCCGGTGCGGCAGGTGCGTGTACGCCCACACCGACTCGGTTCCCTCCGGCGAGTGCGACGGGTCCGCCGTGGTCATCTGCCCCAGCAGCAGGAACGGGTTCGGCGGCACGGTGTCCGTGGCCAGATGCGCCGAGTAGCGGGTCAGGCCGTTGAGGTCGGCGCCCAGGTGGACAGTGCCGGAGCCCGCGGCGGCCGGGTTCTTCCACGGCATCTTGCCGTTGACCGCCCAGTCGACCTTCACCGTGGCGCCGTCCCAGCGGAAGAACTCGAGGTCCTCGGCGAAGCGCGGGGGCAGCCAGCGGGTGCCGACCAGATCCAGGAACAGCGTGGGCGCCGGCACGTCGGCGATCACCGCTCGCTTCGCCCGCCAGTTACGGCCGTCGGCGCTGCGTACGCCCATCGCCTTGCCCCGGGCCACCAGGATCCGCGACACGGGGGTGTCGTATTCGATCCGGCCGCCGCGGTCGTGCAGCCGGTCCACCAGCGCGGACGTGATGCGCTGCGCGCCGCCGACCGGTACGGGCCAGCCGAACTGCTGGCCGAGCATCGCCAGGAGCCAGCCGTACACGCCGCCGCCCGCCTCCTCCGGGGACAGGTCGGTGTGCAGCGCGCAGCCGGCGAGGGCCAGTTGCGCGCCCTCGCCCTGGAAGAGCTCGGCGCCGAGCTCGCGTACGGACAGCAGCAGGCGCCGGGCCAGGCGCAGCGAGCCACCGACGCGCAGGCGCCGTGCCAGTTGCAGGCCGGACCGTACGGGTGGGAAGGGTGTGAACAGCACCTTCAGCATGTCGTCCGAGACCTGGCACCAGTCCTCGAACGCCTGCCGCCACCGGTCGCCGTCACCGGGGGCGAAGGCGTCCATGGAGGCCATCGTGGTCTCCAGGTCGCGGTTCACCGTCGCGGCGCGGCCGTCCGGCAGCAGGTGGGTGAGGACGTCCGGGGCGTGCGTCCACTCGAGACCGTGCTCGTCCAGATCGAGGCCCTGCATCACCGGGGACGCGTAGCCCAGGGGATAGAAGGAGCTGAACAGGTCGCTGAGATAGCCGGGGGCGGTCACGTACCCCGAGCGCACCGCGCCGCCGGGGTGGGGTGTCGCCTCGAGGACCAGGACGGTCCAGCCCGCGTCGGCGAGCAGGTTGGCGGCTACCAGGCCGTTGTGCCCGGCGCCGATGACGATGGCGTCCGCTCGTTCCACTCCGGCGACCGTACCCCTCGCCGTTTGCCACAAACCCCCTGCGGGTAGTGCCTTGTGCGCAAGGGGTGACGGATGGGAGCGCGACACATGACAGCCGCCACGACCCGATCGCAGGTCACGTCGCCTCTGCCCAGCAAGATGCGGCAGCTGCACTGGTCCACCTGGCGCGGGGTGCTCTGGCGCAGCGCCAAGGGGTTCGTCGACGACGAGTGCTCCGACCTCGCCGCGGCGCTCACGTACAACGCCGTGCTGGCGATCTTCCCCAGCGCGATCGTGGTGGTGGCGCTGGTGAACCTCGTGACCGACGGCCGTACGGCGGTCGACACGATCCTGGGGGTCTTCAGCGACCTGGGCGCGGGCTCGGTCGTCGGCGAGAAGTCGTTCCGGGCCGCCCTCGACGCGATCATCGTGCAGCAGAGCTCGGCCAAGGCGCTGCTCAGCTTCGGTCTGCTCGGCGCGCTCTGGTCGGCCTCCAACTTCGTCGGCGTCTTCACCCGCGCCTCCAACCGCATCTACGGCGTCAAGGAAGGCCGGCCGTTCTGGAAGCTGCGGCCGCTGCAGATCGGGCTGAGCGCGGTCGCGCTGGTGCTGATGGCGCTGGTCGCCACCGGCCTGGTCATCAGCGGCCCGCTCGTGGACGCGGTCGGCGACCTCCTGCACGCCGGCGACACGGCGCGCACCGCCTGGTCGATCGGACGCTGGCCGGTGCTCGTCCTCATCCTGATGCTGCTGCTCTCCCTGCTGTTCTGGATCGCACCGAACGTCAAGCAGCCCCGCTTCCGGTGGCTCACCCTGGGCGGCGCGGTGGCGCTGCTGGTGTGGGTGCTCGCCTCGTTCGGCTTCGGCATCTACGTCGCCAACTTCGGCTCGTACGACAAGACGTACGGCAGCCTCGGCGCGATCATCGCGTTCCTGGTCTGGCTGTACCTGGCCAATTCCGCCCTCATGCTGGGCGTGGAGATCAACGCCGAGGTGCAGCGTGGCCGCCACCTCCAGGCCGGCACCGGAGACCCGGACCCGCCGCTGCCGCCCCGCGAACCGGCCGACGACGAGGATCGAGCGGTTTAGGCCACCACCGCCCGGGCACCACTTGGTCATGGAACGCGGTAGCGACAAGCACAGCCCACCTACCGCACCGTGAGCGAGGCCTGGGACGCGATCAACGCGTAACCGGCCTACCCACGCCCAGCGCGGTCTCCCCGCGCCTGGCGTGGGGGCAACCCTGTACGGCGGGGAAACACACAAGGAGGGCAACACCGTGAGTACCGTGACCGAGTCCGTTGACGTCAGCGTGCCGGTACGCACCGCGTACAACCAGTGGACCCAGTTCGAGGAGTTCCCCCGATTCATGAGTGGCGTGACGGAGATCCGTCAGCTGGACGACACCATGACCCACTGGAAGACCGACATCGACGGCGTCAAGCGCGAGTTCGATGCCAAGATCACCGAGCAGCTGCCGGACGAGCGCGTGGCCTGGACCAGCGTCGGAGGCAGCAAGCAGGCCGGCGTCGTGACCTTCCACCGCCTCGACGAGACCCACACCCGGGTCACCTGCCAGATGGACTTCGAGCCGGAGGGCATCGTCGAACAGGCCGGCGACAAGCTCGGCTTCCTCGACCGCCAGGTCAAGGGCGACATGAAGCGCTTCAAGGAGTTCATCGAGAGCCGCGGCGGCGTCGAGACCGGCGAATGGCGCGGCGAGGTGGACCGGCCGCAGCCGTAAGTCCACCACGATCGGAGAAGGCCGCCGGGATTCCGGCGGCCTTTTCGTGGGTACGCCACTGACATGACTGATCGCGAAGACGACGGCGTGTGGCGCGACGAGGACAAACTCTCCGTGGCCGACCTCAGCGACGCCATGGCCACCTGGGACACCGACGGGCAGGGCGACCCGACCGGCAACGACGCGGGCGAGGAGCAGGCCTTCGGGCACGGCTCCCGGGTCGCCGACGAGCCGGGCGCCGACCAGACGGACCCGGACCGGGAGTACCGCCCGAGCACGACGGGCCGTACCGGTCCCCACTGACGGACGCCACTGCCCGATCCGCGAGGACCGCGGCCGCCGACCCCGGCAGCCGCGGTCCTGCCGTCTCCCGCTTCAGCCCCAGACCGTCACCGAGCCGGCGTCGGATTCCACGTCGAGCGCGTACCGGCTGACCGCCGTACCCCATCCCGGTGACGCGACCACCGTGCCCGGCGCGGCACGGGCCCGGCCCGCCCACGGCACCGCGACCATCCCGGCGCCCGCCCGCAACCGCATCCGCAGCGCGGTCCCGGCCGGCACGGCCACAGCCAGATCACCCACGGCGCCCGCCACGGTGATCGGCACCGACCCCGACGGCGCCGGCAACCGTACGCTGACCAGCCCGGCACCCGAATCCACCGCCAGCCGCCGCACCCGCCCGGCGGCCAGGTCGAGATGCTGCTCCCCCGCGCCGGCGGGCAGCCGGATGTCCCAGCGGACCCGTCGGTTCAGCAGGATCTCGACGGTGTCCGGCCCGTCGCCCCCGGTCGGCCGCAGCGCCAGCCGTACCCGCCCCGACGCGCCGCTGACCTGCGGCTTCAGCCCGGAGTCCGCCGGGGTGGTGACCCGGTAGAGCAACCCCGGCAGGTCGGCGAGGCGAACCTCGACCCGGGACGCGGCGTCCCGGACGATGAGAAATCCGACCGTACGCCCGTCCAGCGGCCCGGCCTGCACGTGCGGCTGCGGGGCATCGTCGGGCGGCATCTGCCGCGCACCCAGACTGGTCGCCGGGGAGCAGGCGCTCACCGCGGTGATCGCCAAACCGGCCGTCAGCGTTCTAAACCTCCGCCGGAGCCGCGCACTAGTCGCGAGCCTAGGGATTGGTAGCGCTTCCAGGACATTTTTCAGCGCCCCCACCAGGGAAAACAGGACATTTTCACCGGTGGTGGAGCAGTGGCAACGCTGCGCAGTGGGCACTATCGGACAACCCGAGATCGGCCGAAAGGGTGACGGCGAAGGCCACGAATCGGGCCACACTAGCCGGATGCGATCCGCCGGTTTCCTCTCCGAGCGTCAGCGCCGCCTCGCCTGGGTGGGTTTTCTGCTCGCCGCCGTCCAGGCCCCGCTCGCCGCTTCGCTCATCGCCGACGCCTCCTGGCTCTTCGCGGTCGTCGTGGCCCTCGTGGTCGCCACCGTGATCCTCGCCGACGACACCCAGCGCCGCCGCGGCACAGCCACGGCAGAAGCCGAGTAACCGGCGCGCCGGCGCATCACCACGGGGTTCGGCGGCTCACCGGAGGGTGGGCCGGGCTCGCGCACTCAGCCCGGGGGGCCTCATCAGGGCCGCGCCTCGTGTCCGGGGCGGCCCCGGGTGCGGCGGCGTTCCTTCAGCTCGGCCTCGTACAGGTGCCGTTTGCCTTGGGCCAGCTCGTCGCGGGCATCCTTCTCGATGGTCTTGAACTCGGCGTAGTAGCCGTCGTCGTATTCCTCGACCACCTGGAAGGTCCACCGCCCCGCGAGCACGTTGCGGCCGATGAGCTCCTGCTCGATCCGCTCGGCGACCTTGGTCTCGCCGGCCTGCATGAACAGCGACACGGCCTCGTCGAGCTTGAAGTCGGCCTCGCCGGTGAGCTGGTGCAGGCTGTACAGGTGGCCGCGGATGCGCTCCACGACCTCGAGGGCCTCGCTCAGCTTGCCGAGCGCCTCCACGGTGATGTCGCTGAGACCTTCGGGCCGCTGGTGCGCGGCGTCGGGACCGTCTGTCATGCGGACATGGTTCCCAGCGGCGCGGACTTCAACCGAGCTGCACCGTAGAGGCGAACCGTTGGCTACCCGCGGCTCCCTAACGTTTCTTCTCATGAATGGCCTGTTCAGCGGCGCTGCCGCCCGTGCTGCCCTGCGTTCCGCCCACGCCTGCCTCAGCGAGCTGATGACCTGCGTCGGAGTCACCGGCCTCGCGGCCGCGGCCGACACCCCCGGCCTGCTGGCCGCGGTCGACCAGCACGTGGCGGGCATCCGCGACAGCCTCTCCACCGACGAGCGCCCGCTCACGCCGGTGGTCCTCGCGGCCTACGCCGAGGGCGTCCGCGACGCCGCATTCAAGCACGGCTGGCGCGCGCCGGAGGGCCCCATCGACTGGTCGGCCAACGACTGGGTCCTGAACCGCCTCCTGGCGGTCTGCTCCCTCTCCCGCACGCTGCCCCCGTCCGTCTGACCCCACCCGACAGGCCACACCGACCGTTCAGGGCCGGCACCTCCCCGGAGGCGCCGGCCCTCTGGCATCTCCAGCGCACCCGGCCCCAGACGACCCCCGGCCCCGGCCGCGCCCGGCCATCCCCAGGCGCGAGACGCGGCGCGGAACAGAACAGCCGGGGCCGCGGAGGCGCCCCCGAACGGGGCTACTTGGCCGGGCCGTCCGTCGGCGGCTTGACGGGCTTGATGACCTGCGTCTTCTCCTCGTCGTCCGCCGGGTGCGGCACCTGACGCGGCAGCACCTGAGTCCGTTCCTCCGGATCCTCGCCGCCCCCGTGCGCGCCGGTGGGCGACGGGGCCGGGCCGGGCACGTCGCCCGTCGTCTCGGTGTCGTCATCGTCCTCGTCGTCGAAGCCGGGCACCGGGTTGGAGTACTCCCTGGACCGGCGCTGAACCGGGATGACCTGGGTCTGCTCACCGGCAGCGGCCTCGAGCAGGCGTTGCCGGGCCGCCTCGGCACGCTGCTCCTGCTCGCTCAACGCCGGCGGTTCGCCCTCGGTCGGGCTGTCCTGTCCCCGCGGCACGTCGTCGGTCGCCCCCGAGCCCCCAGCGGCCACGGCCCCGTGCCCGTCAGCACCGGACGCGACCGCCCCGGCCCGACGAGCCTCCGCAGCGTCGTCAGCCTCCTTGGTCCGCCGCGCTTCCTCAGCCTTGCGAGCCTCCTCAGCCTTGCGGGCCTCCTCAGCCTTGCGGGCCTCCTCAGCCTTGCGAGCCTCCTCAGCCTTGCGAGCCTCCTCAGCCTTGCGAGCCTCCTCAGCCTTGCGAGCCTCCTCAGCCTTGCGAGCCTCCTCAGCCTTGCGAGCCTCCTCAGCCTTGCGAGCCTCCTCAGCCTTCCGGGCCTCCTCAGCCTTCCGAGCCTCCTCAGCCAGACGCTCTTCCTCGGCACGCTTCTCGGCGGCGATCCTGGCCTTTTCGTCGGCGTACGAGCGGGCGTGCTCGCGGATGACCGCGGACTCCGCGCTCGCCCGTTCCAGCCAGACCTCCCAGCGGCGCTGCATCGGCCGGATCAGGCCGCCGCCCACGCCGACGATCACGACGCCCGCGACCGTGGCGAGGACGGCGATGAGGATGGGCTGGGTGACGGCCGTGGCGATCTGCACCTGTTCGAGGGCCGCGATGACGCCCAGGCCGACGATCAGCCAGTACGCCACCCGGGCCAGCAGCCGCCCGTACGCGAGCCCGCCCAGCGCACTGTCGATGAGCTCGCGGACCGCGCTGCCGATGGCGGCGGCGACCACGATGATGACGACCGCGACGAACGCCCGGGGCAGCCAGGCCACCAGGGCCGTGAGGAGGTCGCTGACCGGGTTGGGCCCCCAGATGCCGAACGCGAGCTGGAGCGCGAACAGCAGCACCGCGTAGAAGGCGATCTTGGCGCACAGGTCGCTGGGCTCGACCCGGCCGTCCAGGGCCCGGCCGATGGCACCACGCTCGACGGCGCGGTCGAAGCCGACCCGGTGCAGGGTCTTGGCGACGACCGTCCGCACGAGGCGGGCCAGCACGTAGCCGATGACGAGGACGGCCACGAAGGCCAGGGCCGCCGGCACGAACAGCAGCACCGACCGCCACATGTCGCTCAGGGCGTCGTCCAGGCCGGAGCCGGTCATCGCTTCTCCTCACTCGCGCTGCGCGCGAACCTCACTCGCGCTGCGCGCGAACCTCACCCGCGTTACGCGCGAGCTTCACCCACGCTGGACGCGAACCTCACCCGCGCTGGGCGCGAGCTTCACCCACGCTGCACGCGAGACGTCCCGTGGTGGCCGGCGGGGGGCCGGTCTGAGACGAGGTTAGATCGACGGGCGTCGGCTCGCACCGGACGTGGGCGTACCGTCAGGGAACCGCAAGAATGTCCCGGACAAAAGGACCGAAGCGGTCAGGAGCAGGCGGTGCCGTCGATGCGGCATCCGCCCGGCAGCTCGGTCAGCGTCCCGTCCACCGTGAAGGCGAAGCTGAGCGAGTCGCCCGCCGCGATGGGGTCGCCCGTGAACGTCACGGTCTCCCCCTCCTGGCCGGCCGACGCTCCCGAGGCATCGACCCGGTTGCCGCCCGGCACGGTCAGCGTGACCCTCCAGCCGGTGTTCACCGAGCTGCCGGGATTCTGTACGCGAATCTGTCCGCTGTATCCGGTCCAGCCCGACTCGCCTTCCTCGGCCGTGTACGTGAAGGTGGCCACCGCCGGGACGGGACGCTGAGGAAGGGGCGGCGCGGCGGGCAGGGTGGGTGCCGGATCCGCCGGAGGCGAGGGTGTCACCGTGCCGGATGGCAGATCGGGTACGCCCGGGGCCGCCGGCCGGGTCGTGCGGCGGGGAACCCGCGCCGCCGGGGTCGTGGTGCGAGCGGTCGCCGGAGTGGCTGTCGGCGCCGGGCTGAGCGTGGCGCCGGTGACCGGGTCCACGCCGGGCAGGGCGGGTTCGAGGTTGAGCACGCCGTCGGCGGGGACGGTTGTCGCCGTGACACCAGGGGCCGCGACAGCGTCCGGGCCGGAGCCGCCGAGTGCCGCATATCCGACACCCAGCCCGGCCAGGATCGCCAGCACCCCTCCGGAGATCACCGCCATCCGCATCCGCCGCCCGGGTACGCCCGGCCGGACGTGGGAGACGATCGGGGTCGGATCGTCCGAGAACAGTGAGGTCTGAGCGAACGGATCGGATTCGGGCCATGGCGAGGCGGCCGGTACGGGCCGCACGGACTCGGCGGGCGCCCAGGGAGCAGCCGGCGCCGGCGCCGCGCCGGGATCGAGTTGTTGCAGCTCAGCGACGTATCCCATGACGCCGCGGCTGGGCCGGGGCCGCCACGTTTCACTCACGCGCGGACTATAGGGCAGCCAAGATCGAACGGCCGAGCCCTGTTTCGTCGCCGCCTCGTCGCGGACGGTGAGGCCACGCGGGGCGACGAAGCCGCACCACCCGCACGTACCTGGCAGAATCGGACGTCCGGATGGTGCCCGGATCGTCCGAACGGCGGAGGCGGGCTACGCTCAGTCCATGGTCGGCATGGGGATACCCTCCGCGATGACGACAACGGTGACGGCGGTGACGACAGCGAGGACGACGGCGATGACGGCGCTGCCCGATCCGCCCGGCGTGGTGACGCGCCGTCCCCCCGGCTGCGCTGAGCTGGTTGCCGCGCACGCGTGGGAGGCCACGTCGCTGGGTCCGATGGCGAGCTGGGACCCGATGGTGAACGCGACGGTCGAGGTGGTGCTCGCCTCGCCCGTGCCGATGGCGCTGGCCTACGGCGACGACCACGTGCTCATCTACAACGACGCGTATGCCGAGGTCATCGGCGCGAAGCATCCCGCGGCGCTGGGCCGGCCGGCGGCCGAGGTGTTCGGCGACCTGTGGCAGACGCCCGGGGTCGGCGGGGTCATCGACGACGTCTACCGCAGCGGTCAGTCCTTCCTCGAGGCGGAGACCCAGGTGGCGGTCCCGCGCGGCGGTCAGGTCGAGCAGGCGTCGTTCACCAGGGGCCATTCCGTCGTACGCGACCAGCACGGTTCCGTGGTCGGCGTCCTCACGGTCGCGGCCGAGACGACGCAGGTGACCCGGCGTTTGCAGAGCCTCGGCGAGCTGACCGCCCGGCTGGCCTCGGCGCTCACCATCGACGACGTGGCCCGGGTCGTGCTGTCGTACGCGATGTCGTCCTTCGACGTGGACCACTGCGTGTTCGCGGTCGACGACGGCGCCGGCTTCCGGTACGTGCGGCGCATCCGCGGCGAGATGATGGACGAGGCCGACGAGCGCCTGCCGCCGCTGTGGAAGCGGATCGGCGACGACCCCGGGTTCCCGCTGGTGGTGGCGGCGCTCAGCGGCCGCCCCTCGTTCCAGCCGGACGGCGCGCCGCTGGGCAAGGTCGCGACCGACCGCCACGAACGCCGGATCCGCGCACTGGCCGCGATGCCGCTGCGGACGCCGTCGCTGCACGGCGCGCTGACGATGGGATACCGCACGCCGCACACCTGGCTGCCCGCCGAGCGCGCCCTGTTGTACGCGGCCGCCGAGCTGGTGGCGCAGGCGGCGGAGCGGGCCCGGCGGTTCGAGGCGCAGCACGGCACCGCGCAGTTGCTGCAGCGCAGCATGCTGCCGGAGCATCTGCCCGAGCTCGACCGGTTCCGCATCGCCGCGCGCTACGACGTGGGCGTGGACGGCAACGCGGCGGGCGGCGACTTCTACGACGCGTTCGAGCTGGGCGACGGGCGCCTCGCCATGGTGCTCGGCGACGTGGCCGGTCACGACGTCCGCGCGGCCGCGGTGATGGGGCAGGTGCGGGCCGCCCTGCGCGCGCTGGCCCTCACCGACCCCGCGCCGGGAACCGTCCTGGCCGGGCTGGACCGGCTGGTCGGCTCGCTCGGCGCGGAGTCGCGCAACGAGGAGATCTTCGTGACCGTCGTGTACGGCGTCCTGGACCAGGCGGACGGCACGATCACGCTGGCCAGCGCGGGCCACCCGCCTCCGGTGCTACGCCGCGGCGGCCGCGACCGGGCCACCGCCGAGCTGGTGTCGTTGCCGCCCGGAGCGCCGCTTGGTCTGGGCGGTTCGTGGCGGACCACCACGGTGCGCCTGGACCCGGGCGACACCATCCTGATGTTCAGCGACGGCGTGGTGGAGCGCCGCGACCGTACGCTCAGCGCCGGCCTGGAAGCCCTGGTGGCGGCCACCGCGGAGGCGGCCAGCGGCGACCCGCGCAACCTGTGCTCGCTGGCGACGGCCGCCGTCTCCGGGCGTACGGATGACGACGTGGCCGTCCTGGCAGTGGAGCGGGCCGTCGCGCTGAGCCGGTCCGCGACGATGCTCGTGCCCGCGGAGCCGACCGGCCCGAGCCGGGTCCGGCAGTGGATGACCAACCGCCTGCGCGACTGGGCGGTCCCCGAGCCGGTGATCGGCGCGGCGATCCTGTGCACCAGCGAGCTGACCACCAACGCCCTGCTGCACGCCGGCACGCCGGCTCAGGTGCACATCGACCTGAGCGCGGAGCGGCTGCTCGTGTCGGTGGCCGACGAGGGCACCCGGGGCAGCGTCACCCGGGCCCGCACGGACACGCTCAGCAGCAGGGGCCGCGGCCTGGGCCTGATCGAGGAGCTCAGCGACACCTGGGGCACCGACCCGGCGGTACGCGGCTCCACGGTCTGGTTCGAGATGTTGATACCGGCCGCCGAAACGGGGTAATCGCCCTGGCATGACAGCCAAGCGCGGAGTGCTCTTCGACGTCGACGGGACCCTGGTCGACACCACCTACCTGCACGCGGTCGCCTGGTGGGAGGTGCTGCGCCAGCACGACCGGGACGTCCCGATGGCGGAGATCCACCGCGGCATCGGCATGGGCTCGGACCGCCTCCTCGACCATCTGCTCGGCGAGGACCGGGACAAGAGCGACGACGAGACGATGTCGTCCGCGCACGACGTGCTGTACGGAGCCTGGTGGGAGCGGCTGCGCCCGCTGCCGGGCGCCGCCGACCTGCTGCGCGAGTGCGCGGACCGGGGGCTGGCCGTGGTGCTGGCGTCCTCGGCGAAGGCGCCCGAGCTGAAGCAGCTGCGCCGGGTGGTCGGCGCCGACGACGTGATCACCGCCGCCACCTCGTCCGCGGACGCGGAGGAGAGCAAGCCGGCGCCGGACATCCTGGAGGCCGCGCTGGAGCAGTCGGGCGTCGACCCGGAGCACGCGGTGTTCGTGGGCGACGCGGTGTGGGACGTCAAGGCCGCCGGCAAGCTCGGCATCCCGTGCATCGGGCTGACCTGCGGCGGCACCAGCGCCGCCGAGCTGCTCGACGCCGGCGCGGTCGAGACGTACGAGAACCCGGCGGCCCTGCTGGCGGCGCTGGACAGCTCCGCGATCAAGAAGCTGTTGGACTGATCAGGGCCGGCGCCAGTCATCGGTGGTGAGGTGGCTGCCGGCCTGCGGTCCCATGGTGAGCATGCCGCCGTCGACGGGCCAGGACGCACCGGTCACATAGGACGCCTGCGGGCTCGCGAGGAACGCCACGACCGCCGCGATCTCGCGGGCGTCGCCCGGTCGTCCGAGCGGTACGCCGGGCCGCCGCTGCGTGTGCGGGTCGACGTCCTCCTGACCGGTCATGGCCGTGGCGATCTCGCCGGGCGCGACGGCGTTCACGGTGATGCCGTGCTCCCCCAGCTCCTGCGCCATGACCTTGGTCAGCAGCCGAGGCCGCCCTTCGCGGCGCAGTACGCGCCGGCGCCGACCCGGGGCGCGGTCTCGTGCACGCTGGTGATGTTGATGATCCGGCCGCCGCGTCCCGCCGCGATCATGCGACGGGCGGCGCGCTGGGCGCACAGGAACGGCCCGTCGAGGTCGACCGACAACACCTGGCGCCACTGCTCCCAGCCCGTGTCGACGACGGGCGTGGCGGTGCCCGTACCGGCGCAGTTGACCAGCACCCCGATCCCGCCGAGCGCCTCGGCCAGGTCGTCGACCACGTCGGCCGCGCCCGGCAGCCGGGTCAGGTCCAGGGAGCGGATCTCGGCACGGCGGCCGGCCTTGCGGACCTCGTCGGCGGTGCGCTGCGCGTGTTCGGTGTCGCGGTGCCGGGTGATGCCGACGTCGTACCCGTCCTCGGCGAGCGCGACCGCGATCGCCCGCCCGATTCCCGACTCGGAGCCGGTGACGACGGCGACCCGTGGGTGGTTGGTGCCTCGGGAACTCATGGCTGCCGGTTACCCGGCTGCCCCGCAGGCAACCACGCATGTTTCCGCCCGTACGCGGGCAGTGTGAGCCGGTGCAGCTGTCCGACCTCCTCTTCGCCCTGCTCGGCGTCGGGGCCCTGCTGGCGGGCATCCTGCCGCGGGTTCTCGAGCGCCGTCCGTTGTCCATGCCGATCGTGTTCCTGGCGCTGGGCATGGTGCTCTTCGCCGTACCCCTGGGGTTGCCGGACGCCGATCCGATCGCCCACCCGAAGCTGACCGAGCACCTCACCGAGGTCTGCGTGATCGTCGCCCTGATGGGCGCGGGCCTGAAGATCGACCGGCCGCTGGGCCGGCGGCGATGGGCCTCGACCTGGCGCCTGCTGCTGATCGCCATGCCGGTCACGATCGCCGCCGTCGCGCTGCTCGGCTGGTGGTGGGCGGGCCTGGTGCCGGCCGCGGCTCTGCTGCTGGGCGCGGCCCTCGCGCCGACCGATCCGGTGCTGGCCGCCGACGTCCAGGTCGGCGAGCCGACCGACGAGGAGGATTCCGAGGACGAGGTGCGGTTCGCGCTCACGTCGGAAGCGGGCCTCAACGACGGGCTGGCCTTTCCCTTCGTGTACGCGGCGATCGCCATGGCCACCGCGGCCGTGACCCACGAGAGCTGGCTCGGCGACTGGGTGCTGAGCGACGTGCTCTACAAGATCGGCGTCGGGGTCGCCGGCGGCCTGCTCGTCGGCAAGTCGCTGGGCCGGCTGTTCTTCCGCGCCCGCAACAAGACGCTGCGCCTCGCCCACCATTCCGAGGGCTTCCTCGCCGTCGCTGCCACGTTCCTGGCGTACGGGCTGGTCGAGGTGGCCGGCGGTTACGGCTTCCTCGCGGTGTTCGTCGCGGCCCGCGGTATCCGGGCGGCGCAGCGTTCGCACGAGTACCACCAGGTGCTGCACGACTTCGCGGAGCAGATCGAACGGCTGCTGACCGTCCTGTTGCTGCTGTTGCTCGGCGGCGCGGTGGTCAGCGGGCTGCTGGCACCGCTCACCTGGCCGGCCGCGCTCGTCGGTCTGGCGCTCGTGTTCGTGGTGCGTCCCGTGTCAGGATTCCTGTCGCTGCGCGGCGCACCGGGTCATCGCGCGGAACACTGGGTGATCGCGTCGTTCGGAATTCGTGGCATCGGAACGTTCTATTACCTGGCGTACGCCACGAGCCACGCACAGTTTCCGCAGGCGGATGTCGTATGGGCGACAGCGGCCTTTGTCGTCTTGGTGAGCGTGGGGTTGCACGGTGTTGCGGCGACGCCCGTGATGCGGCTTCTGGACCGATACAACGAACGGTCCCGTACCCCGGAAGAGAAATACTCTCAGTAATTGGCATTGCTGTGAGTAATCTAGCCTCCGCGAAACCGTAGTTTATTTAGGACATTGAACCCGGGCGTAGTGGCAGAGCGTATTCATGGCTGTAAGGTGATCGGCATCTCTGTTGGGCCGGTACTCCCACTTGGAACGACGAAAGGTGCCGCCATGCGTATACGGGGCTTTGCGCCGGGCACACCCTGCTGGGTCGAGCTGGCCAGTGCCGATCCCGCACGGGCGGCGGAGTTCTACGCCCGCCTGTTCGGCTGGGAACCCGCCGGTGACCGGTTCAAGCTGGGCGGGCGCGCCGTCGCAGGGCTGACCCGGGCCCGTCCCGACCGTCCCGCCGGCTGGCTGACGTACCTGACCGAGCACAACCTCGAGTCGTCCATCATGCGGGTGCGGGAGGCCGGCGGCCGGGTCGTCGCCGAGCCCGCCGAGGGCCACGGCGGCCGCTCCGCCGTCATCGCCGACCCGGCCGGCGCCGTGCTGGGCATCTGGGAGCCGCGCGGCTTCACCGGCGCCCAGGTCGGCGGCGAGCCCGGCACGATGACCTTTCCCGAGCTGCTCACCGACGACTCGGTGGCGGCGGCCAACTTCTACGGCCAGGCGTTCGGCTGGCTGCTGCGCGACGAGTACGGCAGCGACGGCACCCGCGGCGAGTGGATCACCACGGCACACGACGCGATGGCGGGGCTCGCGCCCAGCCGCGGCGGCAGCTGGTGGCGGGCGGCGTTCCAGGTCGCCGACTGCGTGGAGACGCTCGAGGACTGCCGGGCGTACGGCGGCACGGTGGTCTCCGGAGCGCAGGACATGGGCTTCGGCACGTACGCGGAGCTCCTCGATCCCTGGGGTGTGCCCTTCTCGATCGCCGCGCCGGCGGCGATCCCGATCGAGCTCACCATGTCTTACACCCCGAATTCAGGCATGGAGCTGACCTTCGGCGGGTAGTGGTACGTCTGTTCGAATGATCGTCATCGAGGAGGCGCGCCATGGCGGCGAGCGACAACACCGGGTCGAACACGATCAAGGACCCGGCCGACTGGACCACCGGCGACGAGCCGGCCACCGGGGCGCAGAAGTCGTACCTGAACACGCTGGCCTCGGAGGCTCACGAGGGCGTGCCGGAGGAGCTGACCAAGGCCGAGGCGTCCGAGCGCATCGACGACCTGCAGGAGAAGACCGGCCGCGGCCGGTGAGCATCGCCTGAAAGAGGGCCGGCCCACGCGGGTCGGCCCTCTTTTTGCGCCGGCGCTGTCAACCAAGGTTGAAAGCGCCCACCAGTCCACCGTACTTGCACACCAGACCCAAACAAACCC
>NZ_JADMLH010000009.1:200774-359502 GCF_016464385.1 Nucisporomicrobium flavum
GTTTGGGCGGGGGGGCTCCCCCCCAAGGTTGACAGCGCCGACCTGTCAACGTAAGTTGACACCATGACCGAAGCAACCGATCTGGCCGCCGCGGCGGGCAGCGCCGACCCGAGGGTCGGGCTGCGCGCGGTCGTGGCGCTGCGCCGCCTCCTGGAGGGCCTCGAGCACCTCCAGGTGGCAAACGCCCGCCGGAAGGGCTGGTCCTGGCAGGAGATCGCCGACGCCCTCGAGGTGACCCGCCAGGGCGTGCACAAGAAGCACGCGAACCGGATGCCGATGCACGACCCACGGGAGGACTGAGATGCTGGAGCGATTCACCCAGGCCGCGCGCGACGCGGTCATCGGCGCCCAGGAAGCGGCGCGCGACCTGCGACAGTCCCCGATCGGGACGGAACATGTCCTGCTCGCGATGCTCTCCGCCACGGACGGCCCGATCGCCACCGCCGCCGCCCTGCGCGAGAAGGAGGTGGATGCCCGCTCCTTCCGCGCGGAGATCCTGCGCCGGGTCGGGCCCGGGACCGCCCCGGCGGACCCGCTGCCGGACGCCGACGCCGAGGACAAGGCGGCGCTCAAGTCCATCGGGATCGACCTCGACGCCGTCCGGCGCGCGATCGAGGACACCTTCGGGCCGGGATCGCTGCACCTGCCCCGCGAGACGCCCCGCCGCAAAGGCCTGTTCGGCCGCTTCTACGGCAGCGGGCACATCCCCTTCTCCCCGCGGGCCAAGAAGGTCCTCGAGCTGGCGCTGCGCGAGGCGATCCGGCTCAAGCACCGCTTCATCGCGCCGGAGCACCTCATGCTGGGGATGATCCGCGACGACGGTGGACTGGCGATGCAGATCCTCGCCGAGCGCGGGGTCGACCTGACGGAACTGGGTGCCGAGATGGCGCGCTCGCTGAAGTCGCAGGCCGCCTGACCAGGTCTACTTTGAGTCGCCGCGGGGTACAGGCACGCCCATGACGTACCGGGTCGAGTACAACGGCGACGACATCGAGCTCGCCACCCTGGACGCCGCCCTGGACAACGCCAAGCACGCGATCGCCGACGACGTGGGCCCGGTCAGCGGCTGGGCCGTCGAGCACGACGAGACGATCAACGACTGGTTCGTCCAGGGCGTCCGCGACGGCCGGGCCGTCGGGCCGACCGCGGTGGTCACCGGGCCGGAGCCGACCATGGCGGCGCAGACGTTCCCGCGACACGCCCCCGCGGCGGCCGAGGATTCGGCCCGGCGCATGACGTTCACCGGCAAGACGCCGGCGGAGGCCCTGGAGATGGCCGCGGGCTGGCTCGCCGGCCGCCCCGAGGTGGTCGACGTCGACGACGTGGGCTGGCATCCCACGCGCACCGGATATGAGGTACGCGTCTACTACCGGATCTGACTACCCTGCCCATGTGACGGATTACGCCCGCTTCGTCGCCGCCGCCTCCGCCGACCCCGGCGTGCTCGGCATGATCCTCACCGGCTCGCACGCCCGGGGCACGGCGACCGTCCATTCCGACCACGACGTCGTGCTCGTCGCGGCGGACGGCCACGAACCTCGGCGTACGGCCACGCTCGACGTCGCGGTCTGCACGGTCGAGGCTCTCGCCGACACCTCGGTCCTGTGGCCCCGGTACGGCTTCCGCGGCGCGAAGGTGCTGCTGGACCGGCTCGACGGCCGGATAGCGGAGCTGGTGTCCCGGCAGGCGACGCCCACGCCCGACGAGGCGGCACAGTGGGCTCGCGAGGGCCTCGACGGGTACGTCAACTTCCTCTACCGGGCCGCGAAGAGCCGCCGCGACGGAGACCCGGTGGCCGCGCGCCTGGACGAGGCGGAGAGCGTGTCGTGGCTGCTGACCACGGTGTTCGCGCTGCACGGGCGGCTGCGGCCGTACAACAAGTACCTGCGGTGGGAGCTGGAGACGTACCCGCTGGCACCGCCGTGGGATGCGACGCTGCCTGAGCGGGTGGCCGCGGATCCCGCTTCGCTGTTCCCCGACGTGGCGCGGCTCGCGCGGGATCGCGGCCACGGCGACGTCCTCGACGGATGGGGAGACGACCTCACGCTTATACTCCCCTGAAGAGGAAAACTGGGGGACGCGTGGATCCGACCACCATCGAGGCCGTGCTGTTCGACATGGACGGCACCCTCGTCGACTCCGACGCCGCCGTGGAACGGGCCTGGCGGGTGTGGGCGCGCGAGCACGGAGCAGACCCGGCGGCGGTGCTGGAGATCGCCCATGGCGCGCCGGCCGAGCGTACGGTCCGCCTCATCCGCCCCGACCTGGACGAGGCCGGGGTGACCGCCGCCGCGGCCCGCCAGCTGGAGCTGCAGTACGACGACCTGTCCGACGTCGTGGCCACGCCCGGGGCTCATGAGCTGCTGGCCGCTCTGACGCTGCCATGGGCGGTCGTGACCAGCGCCGACGTACGCCTCGCGAAGGCCCGGCTCGGCGCGGCGGGGATCGCGGCACCGGTGCTGGTCACCGTCGAGGACATCACCGCCGGAAAACCCGACCCCGAGGGATACGTACGCGGCGCCGAGCTGCTGGGCGTGGCACCGTCGCGGTGCCTGGTGGTCGAGGACGCCGAGGTGGGCGTGACGGCCGGCCGGGCCGCGGGGGCGACCGTGGCGGCGCTCAAGGGAGTGGACGGGGACCTCGCGATCCGGGACCTGCACGAGCTGGCCCGGCTGCTCGGCGTGTGACCGGGGTCCCGTACCCCTGGTATTTCAGATTTTAAAGAGTTAGCGTCGGGGCATGGCCGAACCGCTCGACGCCGCACAGCAGGCTTGCTGGCGCGCCTACATCGAGAGCAGCTGGGCGCTGCAGACCCGACTCGAGGACGACCTGCGCGCCGCCACCGGCCTCAGCATGGCCGACTACCACGTTCTCGTGGTGCTCTCCGAGGCATCGGGACGCCGGCTCCGCATGGGCGAGCTCGCCAGCCGGATGGTCTTCTCGCCCAGCCGTGTCACGTACCAGATCACCTCCATGATCAAACGCGGCCTGGTCCGCAAACAGAGCTGCCCGGCCGACGGCCGCGGCCAGGAGGCCGTGCTGACCGACGCCGGCATGGCGGCGCTCGTCGCCGCGGCGCCGCTGCACCTGGCCACCGTGCGGGACAGCTTCATCGACGACCTCGACGACACGGAGATCGCCGTCCTCGCGGAGGTGTTCTCCCGGCTCGGCGCGCGGCTCCGGCCCGGCACGGCCGCCTCGACCTCCGCTGCGGCTTCGCCTTCCTCCGGCCGCACTCCCCCGGCGGCTCCTTCCTCCGGCCGCGCCTCGCCTGCTTCTTCTTCCGGCCGCACCTCATCCGCTGCTTCTTCTTCCGGCCGCATCTCGCGGTCGTCAACCACCGCCTGAAGGGGGCTGTCATGCCCGCGATCACCGTCGACGACGTCCTCGTCCTCCCCCGCCTGCCGCGGCTCGACGAGGCCACCACCCGCTACCGCCCGCTCCGCCGCCTCACCACCGCGCCCACCGGCTACGAAGGCGAGGGCTTCCCGGTCCGTCGCGCGTTCGCCGGCGTACCGCTGAGCGAGCTGGACCCGTTCATCCACCTCGACCAGATGGGCGAGGTCGACTACGCGCCGGGCGAGCCGAAGGGCACCCCGTGGCACCCGCACCGCGGCTTCGAGACCGTCACGTACATGATCGACGGCACGATGGACCACCAGGACTCCAACGGGGGCGGCGGCACCATCACCAACGGCGACACCCAGTGGATGACAGCGGGCGCGGGCATCCTGCACATCGAGGCCCCGCCGGAACGCCTCGTCATGAGCGGCGGCCTCTTCCACGGCCTGCAGCTGTGGGTGAACCTCCCCCGCACGGCCAAGATGATCGCCCCGAAATACCAGGACATCCGCGGCCGCGAGGCGGCGCTCCTGACCACCCCGGACGGCGGCAGCCTCATCCGAGTCATCGCCGGCACGGTCGCGGGCCACGACGGCCCCGGCTCCACCCACACCCCGATCAACCTCGCCCACGTGACCCTCCAGCCCGGCGCGCAACTCGACCTGCCCTGGCAACCGGACTACAACGCCCTCGTGTACGTCCTCGCCGGCCGCGGCACGATCGGCACGGACCGCCGCCCCCTGCAATCCGGCCAGCTCGCCGCCCTCTCCGCCGGCGACGCGATCCGGGTGACGGCGGACGCGGACCAGGACAGCAACACCCCGGCGATGGAGCTGTTCATCCTGGGTGGACGCCCGATCCGCGAACCGGTGGCGCACTACGGGCCGTTCGTGATGAACACGCGGGAAGAGCTGATGCAGGCGTTCGAGGACTACCAGAAGGGGCGGCTGGGGGTCATCCCGGCGGAACGGCTCCCGCACACGAGCTGAGCGGGGCCGGTCCTGACGTGGTGTGCGGCGCCGGGCCACCTCGCGGTACTCGGCGCCGGCTCGCCGCGCCGTCGCACGGGGGTGGGCCGGGCGGGTCGCGTTGCGCGGAACCGGCTCGCCTACCTTGCGCGGGAGGCGAGCCGCGTCGCGTTCCGGCGCGTTCGTGAGGCCCGCGGTTTTGTCGGTGGTCGCCGATAGCCTGCGGGGCATGGCTGTGGACATCGGCGAAATGCTGGATCGGCTCCTGACCGAGGGCGCGCGACACTCCGACGACGCCCACGACTACGAGCTGACCATGGTCCCGCTCGGCGACGTGACCCTCCCGACGGGCCGCGTCGTCGCGTGCGACCCCCTTGCCCGCACCGGCGAGGCGCTGCCCTTCACCGTCAGCGTGCCCCCGGGGCGCTACCCGCTTCGCGCGTGGGTCGCCGTCGCGTACCTGGCCGTGAGCGGGCTCATGCCTTGTCGCAGCCTCGCGACCGTCCCGGCCGCCCCCGGGCCACTGTGGCTCAACCGGGTGGAGGCGGACCGGCGCACGGCGGCTCTCCACCTCGTCATCCGCGACGAGCCGATCACATCCTGGGAGCCGGCGCTCGTCACGGGTCCGGCCGAGCTGGACGAGGACGGCTTCGTCGTGCACCCGGTCGACACGGGCCTCGCCACGCTCGCCGACGAGCGCGCGCTGGAGGCGCTGTCCACATGGGACTATGCGGATGTCGAGAAGGTCTTCGTGCCGTCCGTCCCGCCCGACACCCCCGGATTGGTGGGCACGGTGACCGATCCCGCGACCGGCGCCACCGTGCTGGCGGTCGAGCCGGGGAGCGGCGACGGGGCGTATGCGAGCTTTGTCGGGCGTACGGCGACCGGAGAGGTGGCCGCCTTCGTCACCGACTTCCGCGTGCTCTGACAGCTCCCGGAGCGGCCGCGGCCCATCCGGCCCAGCTCGGGCCGCCGTGCCGTATGCCGACCAACCGACGGGACGAGGCGGTCGGCCGCGCTGACGCCCCGCCGGTCGGAGAACCGCCACGGACGCAGGCCAGCCGCCCCGAGCCACGCCACGGTCGGGCAACCGCACAGAAGGGGAGCGCGGAACAGGCGCCAGACCTCCGCAAGCCGGCCGGGAGCAGAAGCCCCGCACGCCGCAGCCCGAGGGCTGAAACCCGCACCCCACGAGCCCGGAGGCGGAAACCCGGGAGCAGAAGCCCCGCAAGCCGCAGCCCGAGGGCGGAAACCCGCACCCCGGAAGCGAGAACCCCGACCCCACGAGCCCGGGGGCGGAACCCCGCACCCCAGACGCCGGAGCTCGGACAAGCGCCACCGTCGAACCGAGCCGCCCACCCCGACGCCGGTGCCGGCGCCGCGCCCGCCCACCCCGACGCCGGGCGCCGGGCGTCGGAGCGGGAGGGGTCAGTTCGGGAAGTTGTTCGGGTCGACGTCGCTTGTTGAGGCGTTGCCGCCGATGATCGGGGTGAGCGTGATGGTCCAGATCGACGACGAGTACGACGTGGTCGTGAACTTGAACGTGTCGTCGAACTTGCTGAACGCGCAGTCCCGGGTGAAGCCCTTGCCGGCCTTGTCCCAGTCCTCGCCCGACGCCGAGTAGATGCGGTACGTGCCGTCGCGGATGCCCTTGGCCGTGAACGAGCCGCCGCCGCGGACGTAGACGGTGAAGATCGGCTTGGGCTTCTTGCCCTTGGCGGGGACCAGCGAGATCGTCGTGTCGTCCGCGCCGTTCTTGATCTTCAGGTGGCCGAGGCCGCCCGTGCTGGTCCGCTTGATGAACGTCCCCGTCTTGAGGCGGCGGTTCTGTTCCTTGGGGGCGGCCGGCAGGAACGTGCCGAACTTGTACGCAGGGTCGGCGGACGCGAGCTTGCGTGCGTCGGCGCGCAGGTTGTCCGCCCAGCCGGACTGGAGCACCGACGTGTACGGCGACGCCGCGGGACAGTCCTGCTTGGCGCTCGCGGTCTCCTCCACCATGTCACCGAGGCTCTGCAGCTCGAGGGCCAGCTGGGCGTGCGCGGCCTCGGCGCCCGGCGGAGGTGTGGTGGCGCGCAGCTTCTGCGCCTCGGCGCGGATCGTGCCGGCCGCCGCCGGGGCCGCCCTGGCGAACGCGGCGTCGTCCGAGGTGTTGAGCTTGACGAACGTGGCCTTGATCGCGTTGTCCGAGCCGGCCAGGAGTTGCGCGTACTGCTCCTTGGTCACCGGGCCGGAGGTGGTGGCCCCGGTCGTGACGGTGATCCGCCGGGGGTCGGCCTGCGGGGTGTCGTCGTCGCCGCTGGTGACGAGACGGATCGCGCCGCAGCAACCGACGATCAGGACCGCCGCGAGCGCGATGCCGATGATCTGGTTGCGCCGGCCCGTGCGCGGGGTGGCCTGGGGCGGCCCGGCGAAGGCGGGACCGGGACCATAGCCGGGCGGATAGGCACCGGGCGGATACGCGCCAGGCGGATAGGCACCGGGCGGGTAAGCGCCAGGCGGGTAAGCACCGGGCTGCCCGGGCGGGTAGCCACCGGGCGCCCCCGCAGGGAAAGCGCCGCCGGGCCCGGGAGGGTACGCCCCGGGAGGATAGGCACCCTGCGGAGAACTCCCGGGCGGAGGGAACCCGCCCGGAACGGGAAAGCCGCTGGAAGGCGCCGGAGGCCCGGACGCAGGCGGCCCGGAAGCCGGGAACGGAGGTGGCGGCGTGAACGGCGACGACACCCGGATGGTCACCGCCACCCGGCCGGCCGGCGAGTCGACCCACACCACCGCGCCGTCGACCGTGCCCGGCGGCACCGTCACGGTGAGCGAGCCGTGGGTGGGCGACCAGAGCGCCCTGGTCGTGCCCGTCGCCGCCTCCGCGGGCGGGACTTCGATCATTGCGCTGCTGAAAGCCGGCTCCCCCGTCATGACGACGAGTATGGATGACCCGTACGACAGAATGCTGCCCGGTTCCCGTCAGCCGGGTCGCGCCGCGGGACAAGCCGGGCGCTTCGGATCACCCGGCTCCCGGAAAACCCTCCTGGGTGATCAAGAGCACAGCGTCAGGACATCAGGAACATGGCTCCGACGCCCAGGACGACCAGGAGCAGCATCGCGATCAGCAGGCCGCGCTCGGAAGCGGCGGCGGCGTCGGTCGGGGTGGCGGTGGTGGCGAGGGGTTCGCTGCTCATGAGGGGTCCTTAACAAGGGGATTACCTGCGGCTCAGGGTGCGGGCGGCCGTCAAGGGGCCTACCGTGAGGGCGTCGTCGACCTCGGAAGGGCTGCCCCGTGTCACTGGAGGACTGGCTTCTGACTGCGGACGAGCGC
Organism: Nucisporomicrobium flavum; assembly: GCF_016464385.1. GTDB lineage: Bacteria > Actinomycetota > Actinomycetes > Mycobacteriales > Micromonosporaceae > Actinoplanes > Actinoplanes flavus_A. Next base: position 208,395 of record NZ_JADMLH010000009.1, read on the forward strand.
GGCAACCCGGACTCACAGATACCCACCTGGTGCCGGGGAAACACCGCCGAACCGCTGTTTCACGGCGCAACGTATTTCGACCGTCTGGCGACCGAGGTGGAAACGCTGGGTGACGGCGACCATCTGTTCTTCACCGACTGGCGTGGCGACCCGGACGAGCGGCTGCGCGACGAGGGACCCACCATCGCCGAGCTGTTCTCGGCCGCCGCCAAGCGCGGCGTCGTCGTCAAGGGCCTGCTGTGGCGCTCGCATCTCGACAAGATGCAGTACAGCGAGGAGGAGAACCGCAACCTCGGCGAGGAGGTCGAGGCCGCGGGTGGCGAGGTGCTGCTCGATCAACGGGTACGACGGGGCGGCTCGCACCACCAGAAGGTGGTGATTCTGCGTCACCCGAACGCACCGGAGCGTGATATCGCGTTCGCCGGCGGCATCGACCTGTGTCACAGCCGGCGGGACGACGCCGACCACCGTGGTGACCCGCAGGCGGTGAGCATGTCGTCCGCGTACGGCAAAAATCCGCCCTGGCACGACGTGCAGCTGGCGTTGCGCGGCCCGGTGGTCGGCGCGCTGGATCTGGCGTTCCGTGAACGCTGGAACGATCCCACGCCGCTCGACCAGCACGGCCCGATCTCGACGCTGACCGACAAGCTCAAGCATGCCGACCTGCGCGCCGACCGGTTGCCGCCGCAGCCGCCGGACCCGCCGGAGTGCGGGCCGCACGACATCCAGGTGCTGCGGACCTATCCGGCGATGCGCCCGCCGTACCAGTTCGCGAAGCTGGGCGAGCAGAGCATCGCGCGCGGCTACACCAAGGCGATCAAGCGGGCGCGGCGGTTGATCTACCTCGAGGACCAGTACCTGTGGTCCAGGGAGGTCGCGCAGCTGTTCGCCGACGCGCTCAACGACAACCCCGGGCTGCACCTGATCGCGGTGGTGCCGCGGCATCCGGACGTGGACGGGCGCTTCGCGCTGCCGCCCAACATGGTCGGTCGGGAGGAGGCGATCTCGCTGTGCCGCCGGGCCGCTCCGGACCGGGTGCACGTCTTCGACGTGGAGAACCACGAGGGCACGCCGGTGTACGTGCACGCGAAGGTCTGCGTCGTGGACGACGTGTGGGCCAGCGTGGGCAGTGACAACTTCAACCGTCGTTCGTGGACACACGACAGTGAGCTCTCGTGCGCGGTGCTCGACCGTACGCGTGACGAGCGCTCCCCCACCGATCCCGCCGGTCTCGGCGACGGTGCGCGCGTCTACGCGCGCGATCTGCGGCTCGCGCTGCTGCGCGAGCACCTGGACCGGTCCGACGACCAGGACCTTCTCGACCCCGATTCCGTCGTACGGGCGGTGAACGCGTCCGCCGATGCGCTGCGTGACTGGCACCGTGACGGCGAGAAGGGTCCCCGCCCGCCGGGGCGCCTGGTGCCCCACGAGACCGAGCGGCTCCCGTGGTACCAACGGCTGTGGGCGATCCCGGCGTACCGGTTGATGTACGACCCGGACGGGCGTCCCTGGCGGGCCCGTCGCGCCGGCACCTGGTAGAGCTGGGTATACCCCGGAAGCTATGCCTGGTGGGCTGGGGTCATCCACCCCCGGCTGCCTACGGTGACCGGGTGACCACGCCAGAAGCTCCGCTCCGAGCCGTCCTGAACCGCCGCTACCTCGCCTCGGCAGGTCCCTGGCGGGCCCTCGTCTACGTCCTGACCACGCTGCCGATCGCCGCGCCGGTGAGCGCGGCCATGGCGGTACTGGTCCTGCCGTGGCTGGCCGCGCTCTCCCGGCTCATCGACGGCAACCTCCCGACCCGCACCGTCTTCATCCTCATGACCGTTTCGCTGCTGCTCTTCACCGGGCTCGGCCCGCTGGCCGCCGTCCCGCTGGCCATGATCGAGCGGGCCCGCCTCGCCCTCATCGACCCCCGGCCGCTGCCATCGGCGCACGCGCCGGCGCCGCAGGACCCCTTCCGATGGGTACGGACGCGCTACGCCGAGACGGCCACGTGGCGTGAGCTCCTGTACGCCGCCTTCCTCGGCCTGATCGTCCCCGCGGTGTACGGCACGTACGCGCTGCTCGTCCTGTTCGACGTGGCGTTCGTGCTGAGCCCGTTCTTCGCGAGCACCGGCACGGCCACCTGGACGTTCGGCGCGTTCACCGTGCACTCCGCCGCCGAGGCGACGCCGTTCGCGATCCTCGGCGTGCTGTTCGCGCCGGTCCTCGCGTACCTGTTCGGACTGATCGGAGCCGGTCAGGCTGCGACCGCCCGCGCGCTGCTGGGCGACCGTACCGGCATCGCCCTGCGCGAGGTGGCCCAGTCCCGCGCCCGCCTGGTGGACGCGTTCGACCTGGAACGGCGGCGCATCGAACGCGACCTGCACGACGGGGCGCAGCACCGGCTGACCAGCCTCACCCTGCAGCTCGGCATGGCGCGGCTGGACGTACCCGAGGACTCACCCGCCGCCGGGCCGCTCGGCCAGGCCCACGACCAGGCCAAGGACCTGATGGTCGTGCTGCGTGACCTGATCTACGGCATCCGCCCGCAGGAACTGACCGACCTCGGACTCCCGGCCGCCCTGCGCGAACTCGCGGGCCGGTCACCCCTGCCGGTCGCCGTCACGGTCGCCGACGGCGTTCCCCGCCCCGCCGAGCAGATCGAGGGCACGGCGTACTTCGCCGCGTCCGAGGCGCTCGCGAACGTGGTCAAGCACAGTGGCGCGACCAGGGCGGACATCCTCCTGGCCCGGGCCGGCGACGTCCTCGTCGTGGAGATCCGCGACGACGGCCAGGGCGGCGCGGACCCGGCACGCGGTACGGGATTGACCGGGCTGGCCGACCGGGTCGCGGCTGTGGGCGGCCGGCTGCTGGTGTCCAGCCCCGCGGGCGGCCCGACGCTGCTGCGCGTGGAGTTGCCGTGGCGTTCGCCCGGGCTGGTGCTGCCTGCCGCAACCACCCCGGGACAGGCATGACCAGCGGCGCGGCCGCGGGCGGGACCGGCGGCGCGGCCGCGGGCGGGACCGGCGGCGCGGCCGCAGGTGGGATCCGGGTCGTGCTGGCGGAGGACGGGATCCTGCTGCGGGAGGGTCTGCTCGGGGTGCTGTCGCGGTTCGGCTTCGAGGTCGTCGCCGCCGTCGGGGACGCCGAGGAACTGGTCGCGGTGGTCGCCGAGCACGCACCCGACCTCGTGATCACGGACATCCGCATGCCGCCGGGCTTCCAGGATGAGGGCCTGCGCGCGGCGGTCGCGATGCGCCGGGTGCGCCCGGACCTCCCGGTCGTCGTGCTCAGCCAGTACGTGCAGGACGAGTACGCGGCGGCGCTGCTGGACAGCGGCGACGGGCGGGCGGTCGGCTACCTGCTCAAGGACCGGGTCGCCGACGTACGGGACTTCGTCGCGGCGCTGCGTACGGTGGCCGAGGGCGGCACAGTCGTCGACCCGGACGTGATCCGCCGCCTCCTGCAGCGCCCCAAGGATCCCCTCGCGGCCCTGTCGGGGCGGGAACGCGAGGTGCTGTCCCTGGTCGCCGAGGGCCACTCCAACTCGGCGATCGCGGCCCGCCTGTACGTGACGGAGGCGGCGGTGGGCAAGCATGTGGGCAGCATCCTGGCGAAGCTAAACCTGCCACCGGCCGAGGACACGAACCGGCGGGTGCTGGCGGTGCTCGCCTACCTGCGGGCCTGAAACGACGCGTCCCCCGGCGGACCGGTGCCCGGCCACCGCAGGCCACGGCGGACCGGTGCCCGCCCAGCCCGGCCAAAGGCGGACCGGTGCCCGCCCACCCCGGCCAAGGCGAACCGGCGCCCGCCCACCCCGGCCAAGGCGAACCGGCGCCCGCCCACCCCGGCCAAGGCGGACCGGCGCCCGCCCACCCCGGCCAAGGCGGACCGGTGCCCGCCCACCGCGGCCCATGGCGGACCGGTGCCCGGCCACCGCGGGCTACGGCGGACCGGTGTCCGGGCCGGCTCGGGGTACGTCGAGGGTCCAGCCGGCCGGGCACCAGATCGGCGCGCCCGGGTCGCCGGCGAGGGCGAGGGTGATGCGCCACGCCTGCATCGGCGGGCGGCCCGCCGCCTCCCAGCGGTCGGCGATCCCGGCGGCCTCCGCGGCGTACCGGCCCGCCTGCGAACCGCCGGCGGCGACCGCGCCGTCGGGCAGGATCGCCGCGCCGCCCGTGCCGGTCTCGTCGAGCAGGACGAGCGTGCTGCCGTTGTGGCCGATCACCGGGGCGTGGGTGGCTCGGGTGCTCCAGACCCCGGCCGCGTACCAGAGGTCCCGGTAACCCAGCGAGCCCAGCGGCCGCGCCCAGCGCGCGGGAGCTACCAGCGCGAAGTCGGCGAGTGCGCCCGGCGGCGAGGCCGGGTGGGTGCGCGGATGGCCGGCGGCGAGCGGACCGGCGGCGCTCATGAAACCCGAGGGGCACACCACGGACGCGGTGACCGGGCCGTCCGGGTGACCCCGCACGGCCAGCACCGGGTGGGTCCCGGCATGCTCCACCGGTACGACGATCAGCCCTCCGGCCTCGGACCCGGGCCGCCCCGGCGCGGCCTCCTGAGACGTCTCCCTGGCGCTGCCCGGGCCCGCCGGCGCGGCGTCCTGAGACGTTTCGCCGGGGGTGCCCGGGGCCGCCGGCGCGGGTGGCTGAACTTGGCGGAGCCAGTGCGGGGACACGCCGGCCACGCCGACCGTGACGATGACCCGGTCGAAGTGTTCGCCCGGGGCTCCCGCGTAGCCGTCGCCGGCGTGGACGCGTACGGCATGGACGCCCGCCCGGGCGAGCGCCGCACGGGCTCGCTCCGCCACGTCGGGCTGGACGTCGATGCTGGTGACGTCCGCGCCGAGCGCGCTGAGCAGTGCGGCGTTGTAGCCGGTGCCGGCGCCGATCTCGAGGACGCGGTGTCCCGGCCGTACGTCCAGCGCCGCCAGCATGATCGCCATGAGGGACGGCTGGCTGGAGGAGCTGACCGGCGTTCCGCCGTCGACCTTGGTGACCAGCACGTCGTCGCGGTAGACGACCTCGAGGAAGTCGGCCGCGCCCGGGGTGGCCCACGTGCCGTCCCGCCGCTGGAAGCCGTCCGCCACGAACGCCTCCCGCGGCACCGTCCCGAACGCCGCCGCCAGCTCCGGGGTCAGCGGCGCGCCGTCGTGGCGGAGCTGCTCGACGAAGCGGCGGCGCAGGTCAGTCACGCTCTCACCGTAGGTCCTTCCCGCGCCGGCCGCCCGCGCACGGTCCCGCCGACCACCGCCCGCGGACCGCCATCAGCTCCGACCACGGCCCTCACCCGACCCGCGCGGCCGCGACCGCCGCGGTCAGCTGCTCCGGGACGTCCGCCTCGTGGTACGGCCGTTCGGAGTCCTCGATGTGGTCGAGGAAGTTCTGGTAGACCGCCGCCGCCCGCAGCGCCGCGATCGGCCGGATCAGCGCCACCGCGGTCTGCGGGTCGCAGCCCGGCACGCTGCGCCGCCAGCGGCCCGCCCACTGCTCGATCAGCGCGGCTGCCTCCGTCTCCGGGAGGTGGCCGGTCAGGCGGAGGATGTCGTACGCCGGGTGCGCCACGCTCGCGTCCCCCCAGTCGACGATGACCCGTCCCGCCGCGGATTCCCGCACGTTGCCGGGGTGCAGGTCGCCGTGCGCGAGGGTGTCGGGGAGGCCGCACGCGTCGATCGCCGTCAGCCGGGCGGGGAGTTCGTCCATCAGCTCGGCGAGGCCGTCGATCGTGTCCAGCCAGGGTGCGGCCACACGGGCGATGCGGTCGAGTTCGAAGCGCCGGTCGGGCACGCCCGCGGCGAGCAGATCGCCCGTCCGGGTGACGTAGTGCTCCTGGATCTGGTGGATGTCACGGGCGACATCGGCGCAGAAACCGGCGTCGGCGCCGTAGCGGTCCTCCCCCGGCACGTGGGCGAGCAGCATGCGCCCGGCGTCCCCCGCGGCCAGCACGGTGGGGGTGAGCCCGGGCGCGGCGGTGGGCAGCAGCCGGAGCAGCGGCGCCTCGTGGGCGAAGAAGACGGGGACCTGTTTGAGCCAGGCCACCGGTTCGCCGCCCGCGTCGAGGCGCCAGATGGCCGACAGGTTCCAGGTGCGCTGCTGCACCGCCACGGCGCCGTCGCGGCCGAGCTCCTTGAGGGCCCAGGCGACGGACGCGGCCGGGCCGCCCGGCACCGCCCACGGCGCCCGCCGCGGCTCCGGCGCCGATTCCCCATCGAGACCGGAGAACGACGCCGCGGGGCCGAACGGTGGGGCCGGGTCGAGCGCGAGCGGCGCTGCGACGGGCCCGAGGACCTCGGCGGCGTACGTGACGTGGCCGCCGGGTTGGGCGGGTTTCTCGGTGTGCATGAGGCGCAACACCGTCACGTCGATCCCGTGCCGGTCGCGGACGGCCGCGACGATGTCGCTGACCTCCGGCCACCACGGCACTTCCACATCGAACGGCGGCAGCGCGCCGAGCACGCCGCCCCGCCCGTCCACGAGCACGAGAGTCACAGTTCTGCCCACGCGAGGAACCGTAGCCCGATCGGCCCAGCCGCCGCGGAAGGCTGTGGACAACTTGCTACAAGCCGACCGCGACCCGCTGCCAGGGGAGGCAGCCGATCTGGACCGCCGCTGTCACGTCGTCGCCTCGTAGCGGGCGCGCAGGGCCGCCATGTCCGGGCGGCCGTGCAGGCGCAGCCGGGCCATGCCGCCGTCCGGGAAGATGTCGAGCCGCACGTGCGTCGCGACCGGGACGACCGGGACCGGGAAGCGGTGCCGGGTGTCCGGGCTCAGCCGGATCTGGGGCAGCAGCTCGAACCAGTCGGCGGGGTCGTCGAGCAGGCCGGTGCGGGTGTCGATGCCGCGCAGGGTGGCGCTGCCGGGCGCGTTGCCCTTGAAGTGGCTGGTGTCCAGTTCGGCCAGTTCGACGACCGCCGGCGCGGCGAGCTGCAGCAGAACCCAGTCGTTGCCGTCGTCGCGGCGGCGGGCCGTCTCCCAGCCGTCGCCCATCGAGCGGGCCAGGCCCGGGTGGATCAGGTTCTGCGGGTGGCCGTAGAACATGTTGCTGCAGCCGGCGATGCGGGCACCGTGCTCGGCGGCCGCCACGTCGAAGACGCTCGGCAGCAGCCTCGGGTCGGGCACGATCTCGCCGTGGACGCGCAGCCGGGCGACGCCACCGTCGGGGTAGATCGTCAGGCGTACGTGGGTGAAGCGCTGCCGTGAGTCCACTGTGAACAGATTCTGGCTGTCCCCGGCGAGCGGCGAACGCGGCACCAGCGGCACCCAGGGCGCCTCGGCGAGCTGGATCGGGTCCGGGTAGCCCTGGACGGCGCAGCCCTCGACGGAGGCGTACGGCGGGTAGTTGCCGGTGAAGAACGCCGTGTCGATGTCGATGCCGTGGACGACGCCGGGGGCGCCGAGCCGCACGATCGCCGTGTCGTGGCCGGGTTCGCGCCGCCGCCGGGTCTCCCAGCCGTCGTACACCTGGCCCTTCTGCCCGAAGGTCCGGGGCGCGAAGACCGGCGCCGCCGGCTCGACCAGGTGGTCGGCCGCGGCGAAGAACTCGTCGTTGGCGGCCATCACCCCGCCGCCGAACGTGCGCGACGCCAGGTCGGGCAGGAGCGTGAAATCTTCCATCAGCGGACCTCCGGTGTCACGAACGGGTCAGGAAACGGCCCTGCCGGGCCTCACCGGTCACCGTGCGCCCGCGCAGCCAGGTCGTGCGGACCACTCCGGTCAGGGTCTTTCCGGCGTACGGCGTGACGGGGTTGCGGTGGTGCAGCCGCCCCGGGTCGACGACGAACGTGGCGTCCGGGTCGAGGGCGACCAGGTCGGCGTCGGCGCCCACGGCGATGCGGCCCTTGCCGGTGAGCCCGACGAGGTCGGCGGGGCGCCGGGCCATCCAGTCGGCCACGTCGGCGAGGGTGTGCCCGCGCTCGCGGGCGGCCGTCCAGATCACCGGGAGGCCGAGCTGGACGGACGCGATGCCGCCCCACGCCGCGGCGAAGTCGCCGGTGTCGCGGCGCTTGAGGTCGGGGGTGCACGGCGAGTGGTCGCTGACGATGCAGGTGATGAGGCCGTCGGCGAGCGCCGACCAGAGCCGGTCGCGGTTGGCCGCGTCGCGGATCGGCGGGCAGCACTTGAACTCGGTGGCGCCCGCGGGGATCTCACCGGCGTCGAGGGTCAGGTAGTGCGGGCACGTCTCGGCGGTGACCCGGACGCCGTCGGCGCGGGCGGCGGCGATCAGCGGCAGGGCGCCCGCCGCGGACAGGTGCAGGATGTGGACGCGGGCACCGGCGGCCCGGGCGGCCTCGATCGCGGTGGCCACGGCGGCGTGCTCGGCCTCGGGCGGCCGGGAGGCCAGGAAGTCCGCGTACGCCGGGGAGGAGGCGGCCGCGTGCAGGTGGGCGGGGTCCTCGGCGTGGATGACGAACAGCGCGTCGACGGCGGCGAGCGCCTCGGCGAGTTGCCCCGGGTCCAGCGGCGGGAACTCGGGCACGCCGGAGTCGGCGAGGAAGGCCTTGAAGCCGAACACGCCGGCGGCGTCCAGGGCGGGCAGGTCGGCGGCGTTGCCGGGGACCGCGCCACCCCAGAAGCCGACGTCGATGTGGAGCTGCCCGGCGGCCGCGCGCTGCTTGACCGCCAGGGCGTCCGCGGAGACGGTCGGCGGGAGGCTGTTCAGCGGCATGTCCACGATGGCGGTCACCCCGCCGGCGGCGGCCGCCCGGGTGGCGGTGGCGAAGCCCTCCCATTCCGTACGGCCGGGCTCGTTGACGTGCACGTGGGTGTCGACCAGCCCGGGCAGCAGCGCGAGGTCGCCCAGGTCGGTGTCCTCGGCGGCCGGCACGTCGGCGTCGTACCCGTCGACGGCGACGATGCGCCCGCCCGCGACCGACACGGCGGCGGGCCGCTCGCCGCCGGCGGTGACGGTACGGCGGGACCGCACCACGAGATCCACCATGGCCCGAGCCTAACCGCCCGGCGTGATCGGACGGTTACGCCGCGCAAAGCCGTCCGAAGATGCGAGGGTGCTCAGGCCAGCTCGTGCAGCCGCTCACGGGGGAACCCGACGGCGGCGGGTTCCAGCGCGCCGCAGTCCAGCCCGCGCAGCAGGTAACCGGCGAGGGCACGCGCGGTGGCCGGCTCGTCGAGGATGCCGCCGGCCTGCCGTTCGAGGTAGCGCCGTAGCCGCAGCACCGCCGCGTCGACACCGTCGGCGAAGAACGCGTACGTCGCCGCGAAGCGGGTGGGCAGCTGGGCGGGGTGCAGGTCCCAGCCCTGGTAGTAGCCGCGTTCGAGGGAGCGCCGGACGAGCCGGTGGTGCAGCGCCCACGCCTCGTGCACCGCGACGCCGGAGCCGACCGGGAGGATGTTGGTGGAGCCGTCGGACAGGCGTACGCCCGTGCCGGCCGCGGCCGCCTGCATGACCGCCTTCGCGTAGTCGGCCGCCGGGTGGTCCATGGCCTGGTACGCCGCCGCCACTCCGGCCGCCGCGCTGTAGTCGTACGTGCCGTAGTGCAGTCCCGCGCAGCGCCCCTCGGCGGCGGTGATGAGCCGGGCGACCGTGGCCGTGCCGTCGGCACCGAGCACGGCGGCCGGCAGCTCGATCTGGATCTCGAAGCGCAGCGTGCCCTCCGGCAGCGCGTACGCGCACTCGAGCCGCCGGCACAGCTCGGCCATCGCCGTGACCTGGTCGGGCCCGCTCACCTTGGGCAGCGTGACGACGAACGGGTGCTGGTAGTGCGCCAGCCACAGGTCGAGCGTGCGCAGCGCCCGCCGCCGGGTGGGCTCCTCCAGCGACTTGATCCGTACGCCCACGAACGGCGGGCGGGGACCGTCCAGCAGCACCGCCGCGGCGTCCCGGACGGCTGCGTCCTCCTGGTCGTCGCCGCGGACGCCGTAGCCGTCCTCGAAGTCGACGCGCAGGTCCTCGATCGGCTCGGTGCCGAGCTTGGCGCGGACCCGCTCCTCCAGCGCGGCGGGGAACGGCAGGGGTGGGTGCTCGTCGAGCGCGGTGAGCGCCTGCCGCCCCCAGTCGCGGAACCCCGCCACCCGGTCGGCGGGGACGTAGACGGTGTGCACCGGCTGCCGCCCGGCGCGTTCGCCCGGGTAGCGGGCCTTGAGGAACGCGTCGTGGGCGGCGAGCCGGTGCTCGAGCGCGGCGTAGTCGTCGTCGCTGAGCCGCACGGTCAGTCGATGGAGTCGTAGGCGGCGGTGGTGAGGAAGTCGGCGAAGTCGTCGGCGAGCGCGACGCGTTCGAACAGCTTGCGGGCGTCGTCGAAGCGGCCGGCGGCCCACACCTCGTCGCCCACCGCCTCGCGGATCTTCGCCAGCTCCTCGTCCTCGATGCGCCCGACGAGGTCGGCGGTGATCGGCGTGCCGTCCTCGAGGCGTACGTCGTTGTGGATCCACTGCCAGACCTGCGACCGGGAGATCTCGGCGGTGGCGGCGTCCTCCATGAGGTTGAAGATCGCGACCGCACCGTTGCCGCGCAGCCAGGCCTCCAGGTACTGCAGGGCGACGGAGACGTTGTTGCGCAGGCCCGTCTCGGTCACCGCACTCCCGGTGGCCGCCACGTTGAGCAGGTCCTCGGCCGCCACGTCGACGTCGGGGCGCTGCTTGCCGAGCTGGTTGGGCCGGTCGCCGAGCACCCGGTCGAAGATCTCCCGGCAGACCGGCACGAGGTCGGGGTGCGCCACCCAGGAGCCGTCGAAGCCGTCCCCGGCCTCGCGCTCCTTGTCCTCGCGGACCTTGGCGAGCGCGACCTCGTTGACGGCCGGGTCGCGCCGGCTGGGGATGAACGCCGCCATGCCGCCCATCGCGAAGGCGCCGCGCCGGTGGCAGGTGGCCACCAGAAGTTCCGTGTACGCCCGCATGAACGGCGCCGTCATCGTGACCGCCGCCCGGTCCGGCAGCACCATCGAGGGGTTGTCGCGGAAATACTTGATGATGCTGAACAGGTAGTCCCAGCGGCCGGCGTTGAGCCCGGAGATGTGTGGGCGCAGCGCCCACAGGATCTCGTCCATCTCGAACGCGGCGGGGATCGTCTCGATGAGCACGGTCGCCCGGATCGTGCCCACCGGGATGCCGAGCGCCTCCTGCGCGTAGGTGAAGACGTCGTTCCACAGGGCGGCCTCGTGGTGCGACTCCATCTTGGGCAGGTAGAGGTAGGGCCCGCTGCCACGGGAGAGCAGCTCGGCGGCGTTGTGGAAGAAGTAGAGGCCGAAGTCGACGAGGGCGCCGACGGCCGGCTCGCCGTCGACGGGCAGGTGCCGCTCGTCGAGGTGCCAGCCGCGCGGGCGCATGACGATCGTCGGGTACGGCCCCGGGCCGAGCTCGTAGGTCTTGGCGTCGGTCTTGAGCGTGATGGTGCGCCGGATGGCGTCGAACAGGTTCTGCTGACCGTCGACCACGTTGGCCCAGTGCGGGGTGTTCGCGTCCTCCATGTCGGCCAGCCATACCTTCGCGCCGGAGTTGAGCGCGTTGATGGTCATCTTGCGCTCGGTCGGGCCGGTGATCTCGACCCGCCGGTCGGTGAGGTCGGCGGGCGCGGGCGGCACGGTCCAGTCCCCGGCGCGGATCTCGGCGGTCTCGGGCAGGAAGCCCAGCGTGCCGCCGGCGGCGATCTCGGCGCGGCGCTCGGCACGGCGGGCCAGCAGCTCGTTGCGGCGAGGACGGAAGCGGCGGTTCAGCTCGGCGACGAACGCCAGGGCCTCGTCGGACAGGATCTCGGTCACGGGCGGCGACTCCCTTCAACGGCGAAGGCTTTCCCGTACCGTATCGGTCCGCGGACCCACCCGCTCCCGGGCTGTGGACAACGTCTCGCCGGGACGGGCGCAGCGGCCCCCGCGGGGAACCGAGGGCCGCTGCCTTTATCACCCCTCCGGCTGGGGATGACCGGAAGAGGTCAGAAGTTGCCGAACGAGTCGCACTTGGCCTTCTGGGTGATGCAGTTGCGTACCCGCTGGGCCAGCGGCTTGGTCTCCCAGGCGTTCATGAAGTCGCCGTGCATCGACGACGCCATGCCGCTGGAGAGCTGGAAGCCGGCGCTGCTGCCGCTGGTCGGGTAGCCGATCACGAACGAGATCGACGGGATCGCGACCGGGAACCTGCCGCTGGCGCAGGTGCCGTCCGGGCCGGTCGGGCCGACGTGCGACTTGTGGTCGGGGCTGTCCAGGTGCACGCCGTCCCAGCAGTCCGGGAACGTCAGCTGGTACGTCAGCTCCGCGGTCTTCGCGCACACCGGCCAGTTGCCGTCGGCGCTGCGGCCCGTCTCGCCGCCCGCACCGGCGCACCAGAACTGTGCGGGGGCGCCCTTGCCGGTGGCGACCTGCTTCTTGGCGTCGCCGGTGATCATCCGGAAGCCCTCCGGGAACGGCACGGTCTTCGTCGGGTCCTTCAGCCGGGAGCCGTAGTAGACGGTGACGCCGTGCGGGTCGACCGGCTTGCCGTTCTCCAGCAGCGTGGGGATCCAGTACGCCGACCGGTCCTCCTTCGGCTCGCAGCTGGTCTCCAGGCCGGCGAACAACGACGCGTTGGTCGAGGCGGCGCTGGTGCTCTTGTTGCCCATGAAGGTGTGCAGGTGCGAGGCGCCGGCCATGCCGGGGAAGACGATGGGGTCGTCGGACAGGCGGTGGCTCACCTTGCAGCTGGCGTTGAACTCGGGCACCCGCACATTGCCGGCCGGCACGGGCTTCGCCACGGTCGCGTTGTACTCGGCGAGCTGCTTGTCCCACTTCGCCTTGTCAACAGGCACCCAGCCGTCCCCCGTGGGTACCGAGGGAGCTGGAGCCGGCGCCGCAGCACCGCCGAGGGTGAACCAGTTGAGGTTCACGAAGTCGCTCTTCTGCGCGCTCTTCATGACGGCGAACACGGTCTGCGCGCCCGCAGGCACGGACTTCGCCGTCGCGGTGACCGTGGTCCACTTCTGCCAGCCGCCCGTACGCGCCACCGGGAACGTCGCGAGCAGCGTGCCGGTCTGCGAGCCGAGGTGCAGCTCCACCGACCCGCCGGCGCTGTTGTCGGAGGCGATCCGGGCGGACAGCGCCGTACCCGTGACCGCCACGCCGTCGAAGCGCAGCCAGTCGCCGTCCGCGAGCCAGCCCACGTTCTTGCCGCCGTCGGCGTCGCCGGTGCCCTCGGTCTGCGCGCCCGACTGCGCGGCGTACGACTCGGCCTGCAGGCGGCCCGCGACGGTGGTCTCGTCGGCGCTGGCGCCCGCGATGTAGACACCGCTGGCGCCGAGGGCGGCGGTCACCGCGCCGGCCAGCACGATATGGGTGAGGCGTCGACGCTTCATCACAATTCCTTCGCTTCGGCAGAGCGTTTCCGCGAAGGAGTATGCGCAGCTCACATGGCTTGCATCAAGGCGCGAAAGAAGATTTCAGAATGGGCCGGAGAAGCGTCGCTGGTCGCCGCCGTACCGTTTCCCGATAACATTTTTCCCGGGCCTGAACCTTAATTCTTCCTTAACCGGGAAGCCGCCCGGCGGGCCCCCCGCGCCAGCGCCTCGGCGTCCGCGTGGACCAGCTCGCCGCGCTCCACCACCGGGCGGCCGCCGACCAGCGCCAGCTCCACCGGCGCCGCCGGGCCGAACACCAGCGCCGCCACCTTGTCGGCGATGCCCTCGTGGCCGAGCCCGTCGAGGCGCCACAGCACGAGGTCCGCGAGCTTACCGGCCTCCAGCGAGCCGAGGTCGTCCTGCCGGCCCAGGCAGCGCGCCCCGCCGATTGTGCCCATCCGCAACGACTCCCGCGCCGTCAGCGCCGCCGGGCCGCCGCGCAGCCGGGCCACGTACAGCGCCTGGCGCAGCTCCTCGCCGAGGTGCGCGGCCTCCTGCGACGCCGAGCCGTCCACGCCCAGCCCCACCGGCACGCCGGCGTCCAGCAGGTCCCGCACGCGGGCCAGGCCGGCGCCCAGGCGGGCGTTCGAGCTGGGACAGTGCGCCACCCCGGTGCCGGTCGCGCCGAGCCGTGCCACGGCCGCGTCGTCCAGGTGTACGCCGTGAGCCAGCCACACGTCGTCACCGAGCCAGCCGAGGCTCTCCGCGTACTCCACCGGGGTGCAGCCGAACTTCTCCCGGCAGAAGTCCTCCTCGTCGGCGGTCTCGGCGAGGTGGGTGTGCAGGCGTACGCCCCTGCGACGGGCCAGGTCGGCGGCCTCGCGCATCAGCCGCGACGTCACGGAGAACGGCGAGCACGGCGCGACGCCGACCCGTAGCAGCGACTCCGGCGACGGGTCGTGCCAGCGGTCGATGGCGGCCTCGGTGGCGGCCAGCGCGGCGTCGGTCTCCTCGACCACGTGGTCCGGCGGCAGCCCGCCCTGCGACTCCCCCAGGTCCATGGAACCGCGCGTCGGATGGAACCGCAGGCCGATCCGCTGGGCCGCCTCGATCTCCGCGGCGAGCACGTCACCGCCGTCGCGCGGGAACACGTAGTGGTGGTCCAGGCTGGTCGTACAGCCCGACAACGCCAGCCAGCCCAGTCCCGCGCCCGCCGCCGCGCCGACCGTCTCGGCGTCGATGCGGCCCCAGATCGGGTACAGCATGGTGAGCCAGCCGAACAGCGTCTCGTCCTGCGCCAGGCCCCGCGTCGCCCACTGGTACAGGTGGTGGTGCGTGTTGATCAGGCCCGGCGTCACCAGGCAGCCGGTGCCGTCGACGCGGCGTACCGAGCCGTGGAACCGGCCCGCGTGGCCGGACCCGACCGTCACGATCCGGCCGTCGTCGCCGACCACCACGTGCCCGTCGGCGTACTCGGTGCCGGCCGCGTCGACCGTGGCCACCGCCGCGTTCTCGATGAGGATCACAGGTACCACTCCGCGCGGGCCGGCGGCGCGTCGTCGCGGGTCACCGTGCCCTCGATCAGGCCGTACGGCCGGTCCCCGGCGATGAACACCTCCCCCGGGTTCGCCAGGTCGAACGGCGACAGGTCGGCGAGGTAGTGGTGCCTGTTCGGCAGCGCCAGCCGGATCTCCGCGATCTCGGGGCGGCTCTCCAGCACCCGGCTGCCCATCGAGAACAGCGTCTGCTGCAGCGAAAGGCTGTACGTGTTGACGAACGCGTTCACCATCGCGTCCTTGGCCTTCTCGAACGACTCCGCCCAGTCCGTGGTGTCGGACAGGTGCCGCCAGCGCGCGTCGACCTCGGTGGCGAGGATGCGGTCGGTGGTCTCGGCCAGCGTCGTGTAGCGGTCGCGGCGGAACCCGTGGAACTCCGACGCCGTCGAGTTCAGCACCACGAGATCCTTCAGGCCGGACACGACCTGCGTGAAGCTCTCCTCCACGGTGACGACGCACAGGCGCGTGAAGTCGCCCTTGCGGCGGAACGAGTGCGGGCCCAGCCGCTCCCAGCCGGTTGCCTCGATCGTCACCCGGGCGCGGACCACCTGCGGCTGGGTGCCGACGAAGTGCCGGGCCAGCAGCAGCGCGAACGCCTCGGGCTGCCCGGCGCCGTGCTGCTTCGCGAACGCGTACACCGTGTTCTTCATCGTGTCGGTCGGCAGGACGCCCGCGTTGTCGCCGGTCAGGTGGGTCGCCGTCAGGTCACCGGACAGCGCGGTGCCCACCGTGAACTCGGTCAGCCCGTGCGTGTCGCCGTCCCGGGTGACCTGCACGAGCCGGGTCTCCGCCTTGCCGTAACGGTTGGGTCCCAGCACGATCGCCACGCGTCAGCTCCCTCGGTAGGTGGTGTAGCCGTACCGGCTCAGCAGCAGCGGCACGTGGTAGTTCCGGTCCGGGTCGTGCACCTGGAACGCCACGGTGATCTCCGGGAAGAACACCTCGCCGCCCAGGTACGGCTCCACATAGAACACCAGCCGGTAGCCGCCGGCCTGCCAGTCGTGCACCGGCAGGCGGTGCTTCAGCCGGCCGTCGTCATCCGTACGCCCCTCAGCGAGCAGCCGCCACCCGTCCGAGTCGCGGCGCTCGAGGCGCACGTACACGTCGCGGGCGGGCTCGCCCGACACCGTGTCCAGGATGTGCGTGGAGATGCGTGCCCGGGTCTCCGCCGCGAACCGCTCACCCGAGCTCATCGAGCAGCCTCTCCAGCCGCAGCAGCGCGATCCGGCGCAGCTGGTCGGCGACGATGGGCCGCTCGGCCGCCTCGTCGTTGCCGAGCCGCTCCCGGGCGGCCGCGAGGATCTCCGCCCGGCTCCGGCCGCTCGCGAAGATCAAAAACACGTGCCCGAACTTCTCCTCGTACGCCCGGTTGGCCGCGATCAGCGCCTCCGCCGTGGCCTCGTCCGCGTCGGCCGCCGCGGACTGCTCCCGGCGCGACCAGGCTGCCTCCTTCGAGTCGCCCGCGGCGCGCTCCCCGATGCGCGGGTGCGCGGACAGCGCCGCCAGCACGTCGGGCCGGCCCAGGTCGCGCAGCGCGGCGTCCGCCGCCGCCACGATCGCCTGCCGGGACGGGTACGGGCGCCCCGCGATCATCGCGGCGACCCAGCCCGGAGCCGCGCACACGGCGGACAGCTCACCCGCGGGCAGGGAGTTGAACGCCTCGACGCCGCCCACCGATCACCCCCTGGATCTCCGCCGACAGTCAATCACAGCCGCCGCGGCCCGTACGCCAGACTTGTCCGGTGCTGATCCCCGCAGACGCCCTGCCGGACCTCCCCGTCCGTACGGCCGTCCCCGACGTGACCGCCGCGCTCGCCGACCGCGGCGCGGCGGTGCTCGTGGCGCCGCCGGGCACCGGCAAGACCACCGTGGTTCCGCTGACGCTGGCCGAGCCGGGCGGCGGCCGCGTGATCGTGGCCGAGCCCCGCCGGGTCGCCGCCCGGGCCGCCGCCCGCCGCATGGCCGCGCTGCTCGGGGAGCAGGTCGGCGCCCGGGTCGGCTACACCGTGCGGGGTGACCGGAAGGTCTCCCGCGACACCCGCGTCGAGGTGGTCACCACCGGCGTCCTCGTCCGCCGCCTGCAACGCGACCCGGAGCTCGCCGGCACGGCCACCGTGATCCTCGACGAGTGCCACGAGCGGCACCTCGACTCCGACCTCGCCCTCGCCTTCCTCGTCGAGGTACGCGCCGCCCTGCGCCCCGATTTGCACGTGCTCGCGACCTCCGCGACGGCCGAGGCGCAGCGCCTGTCCGAGGTGCTCGGCGACGCGCCCGTGGTCGTGGCATCCGCCGCCCTGCACCCGGTCGAGGTGCACTGGTGCCCGCCGACGCAACCGGTCGCTCCACCGCACGGGTTGCGGGTCGACCCGCGGCTGCTCGACCACGTCGCCGCCACGACCCGGCGGGCCCTGACCGACGGCGACGGCGACGTCCTGGTGTTCCTGCCGGGCGCCCGCGAGATCGCGACGGTCGCCGGGCGCCTGGGCGGGGCGGGGGTGGACGTCGTCACGCTGCACGGTCGCCTGTCCGGATCCGAGCAGGACGCCGCGCTGCGCCCGGGCTCCGCGCGCCGGATCGTGCTCGCCACCGCGGTGGCCGAGAGCAGCCTCACCGTCCCCGGCGTCCGCGCGGTCGTCGACGCGGGGCTCAGCCGGGTCCCGCGCATGGACCACAACCGCGGCCTGGGCGCGCTGGTGACCGTGCCGGTCTCCCGGGCGGCCGCCGTGCAGCGCGCCGGCCGGGCCGGGCGGGAGGCGCCCGGGCGCGTGTACCGCTGCTGGTCACAGGCGCAGCACGACCGCCTCCCGGCCCAGCCGGAGCCGGAGGTGGCCGCCGCCGACCTGACCTCGTTCGCCCTGGACCTCGCGTTGTGGGGGCATCCCGACGGCAGCGGCCTGGCCCTGCCCGACGCACCTCCCGCGGGCGCGCTCCAGGCGGCCACGGGCACGCTGCGGGCCCTCGGCGCGATCGGCGCCGACGGCCGGGTCACGCCCCGGGGACGCCTGCTCGCCGACGCCGGGCTGCACCCGCGGCTGGCCCGCGCGCTGCTCGACGGCGCCCCGCTCGTCGGCGGCCGCCGCGCGGCGGAGATCGTCGCCCTGCTGGACTCCGACCGGCTCGCCGACGACCTGATCGCGGCGTGGCGCCGGGCCCGCTCGGGCGACAGCGCCTGGCGGACCGAGGTACGCCGGCTGTCGGCCGTGCTGGACCGGGCGCGGCCGGAGCCGTCCGGCCGGCCGATCACCGACGACCTGGCGGCCGGGCTCGTCGTGGGCCTCGCGTACCCGGAAAGGGTCGCGCGGGCACGGCGGCCCGGCTCCCCGGCGTACCTGATGACGGGCGGGACCGAGGCTGAGCTGGCCGGCGGCAGCGGGCTGGCGGGGACGACCTGGCTGGCCGTCGCGGACGCCGACCGGGCACCGGGCGCACGGTCCGCGCGTATCCGCAGCGCCGCCCCGCTGGACGAGGCGACCGCCCGCGAGGCGGCGGCGACGCTGGCCGCCACCGCGACGGAGATCGGCTGGATCGACGGCGACGTGGTGGCCCGCCGGGTGGAGCGGCTCGGCGCGCTTCCGCTGGCCGAGCGGCGCCTCGACGACCCCGACCCGGCCCTGGTCCGGGCGGCGCTGCGCGAGGGCCTGCGCCGGGAGGGCCTCGGCCTGCTCACCTGGACGCGGACCGCGACGGAGGTACGGCACCGGATGGCGTTCGCGCACGCGGCGCTGGGCGACCCGTGGCCGGACGTGTCGGACGACGCGCTGGCCGCGGCGGACTGGCCGCACCTGGGCAGCGCCCGCCGCCGCGCCGACCTCGCCCGCATCGACGTGGCCGCCGCCCTGCGCGAGCTGCTGCCGTGGCAGGTCGCGGGCCGGCTCGACGAGGTGGCGCCCGAGCGGCTGCCGGTGCCGACCGGCTCCCGGATCCGCGTCGACTACACCGACCCGGCCGCGCCGGTCCTCGCGGTGAAACTGCAGGAGACGTTCGGCTGGCAGGACACGCCGAAGCTGGCGGACGGGCGGGTGCCGGTGGTGCTGCACCTGCTGTCGCCGGCCGGGCGGCCACTGGCCGTGACGGGCGACCTGGCGTCCTTCTGGACCAACGTCTACCCGCAGGTACGCGCCGAGATGCGGGGCCGCTACCCGCGCCATCCGTGGCCTGAGGACCCGCTGATCGCCGAGCCGACGAAGCGGACGAACCGCCGCGCCCGGTGAGCCCGGCGGCACGGCCCCTCCAGCGTCCTAGGAGGCTAGGTGTGCGGTCGTCGCCGGGCCCGGCTGGGCCGGGATGCCGAGTCCCCGCGCCGGCCCCGGCTGCCCGAACAGATACCCCTGCCCGAACCGGCATCCGAGCCCGGCCAGGGCGGCGGACCGCGCCGGCGTCTCGATCCCCTCGGCGATCACCGCGATCCCGAGGTCGGCGCAGATCCGCAGCACCGAGCGGCACAGGTCGCCGGCACGCTCCGCCACGTCCACATCGGTCAGCGAGGAGTCGAGCTTGACGATGTCCACCGGCAGCGAGTGCAGCTGGGCCAGCGCGTTCCAGCCGCTGCCGAAGTCGTCCAGGGCCACGCGTACGCCCCGGCGGCGCAGGTGCTCCAGCACCTCCACGGCGCGCGGGAGGTCCGGGATGCGCAACGTCTCGGTGATCTCCACGACGAGGCGGGACGGGCGTACGGCGTGCCGCTCCAGCGCCTGCAGCACCGACTCCTGCAGCCCGTGCCGGCCGAGCCGGGCGGCGGAGACGTTGACGTGCACGTCGATCGGGCGCCCGTACGCGTTGGCCAGCGCCGCCGCATCCGCGCACGCCCGCTCCAGCACGAAGTCGTCGATGCCCGCGACCAGTCCGGTGCGTTCGGCGACGGTCACGAACACGTCGGGGTCGACCGGCCCCGCCACCGGGTCGGTCCACCGGGCGAGCGCCTCCACGGCCACCACCGCGCCGTCGGTGAGCCGCACGATGGGCTGGTAGTGCACCTCGAAGCCGTGCTCGGCGGGATCGCCGGACAGCGCGCGGGTCAGCAGGTGCGGCAGGTCGGCGTTGGGGCCGCCGTCCGCCGCCCCGGAGTAGCGGGCGAGGTCGTTCTTGCCCCGGCGCTTGCTCACGTACATCGCGGCGTCCGCCCGGCGCAGCAGGACGTCCGCCGACAGCTCCTCGTCGCCCGGCTCGGGCAGCACCAGGCCGAGGCTGGCGCTCGCACCGACCGTGTGGCCGTCGAGCTCGTACGGCTCCCGCAGCGCCGCCAGGATCCGCCGCCCGGCCTCCTCCGCCTCCGGCCCGCGCCGCTGGAGCAGCACCGCGAACTCGTCGCCGCCCAGCCGCGCCACCACGTCCTCGGGCCCGACGCAGGCGAGCAGGCGTTCCGCGACCCCGCGCAGCAGCCGGTCGCCCACGGCATGGCCGAAGCCGTCGTTGATGAGCTTGAAGTCGTCGAGGTCGGCGAAGAGCAGCGCCACCGGCACGCCCTTGAACCGGTACGCGTCCAGCGCCAGCACCAGCCGCTCGCGGAACAGCGCCCGGTTGGCCAGGCCGGTCAGCGGGTCGTGGTACGCCTGGTGGTGCAGCCGCTGGCGCCCCTCGGACACCCGCGCGAGCAGCACGGTGTTGTCCACGATGGTGAACATCTGCCGGGCCACGACCAGCCCGAGGCCCAGCCAGCCCAGGTACGCCTCGTACGAGGTGAGCTGCCCGCCGGTGCCGGTGCGGACGGCGATCACGATGCCGGTGGCGACCACGGGCACGTACGGCAGCAGCAGGTGCAGCCACTCCGCGTCGGACCGGTCCGGGGCCGCCGTCTCGCCCAGCCCGGTGTTGCTCCACGCGGCCAGCGCCAGCAGCGCGGGTCCGGCCAGGTAGCCGGCGGACTCGATCGGGTCCGGCCCGCCGGCGCTGAGGTGCAGCAGCCGCAGCGTGTCCGACCAGCCCAGCGCGGCCATGGCGAGCACCATGAGGCGCAGCGGCACCCGCCCGGCGCGCGACGACGGCCGGGTGGTGAGCAGCAGCAGCCCGGCAACGATGATCACCAGGTCCACGACCGGGTACGCCGCGGCCACGCCCACGACCCACGGGTTCTGCCCGGCCTCGTCGAAGAGCCGCCCGGGCACCGCCGACCAGACGAGCGCGAGCAGCGAGCCGCCGATGAGCACGCTGTCGATGAGCAGCACGACGCGGTCGCGGCGCAGCGAGGACTGGGCCGGCCGGGGCAGCGCCATCGATCCGGCCAGCAGCGCGGCGAGCGTGAACAGCGGCAGCGTCAGCAGGCCGATGTCGGCGATCGTGGCGGTCGCGCCCCACTCCGGCCGGAACACGTCGCGGATCGTCCACCACAGCCGGGCGAGCGCCCACGTCGCCAGGCCCACGCCGAGCAGCAGCCGCCAGCGCGCCCGCGGCCCGGCCCGGTCCCGGGCGGCGGTGAGGCAGGCGTACGCGGCCAGCGCCCCGGCCGCGAACTGGGCGGCGTCGCCGTACAACCGCTGTGCGGAGCCGGGCGGTACGGCGTACGCGCCGACGGCCGTGACGGCGGCGACGAGCGCCAGCGCCACGGCCAACCGCACGGACAGCCGTCCCGTCGTCATCACCACCTGCTGCGCACCGTTGTTCGAGCCGATCGCGGCCGGCCCGCCGACGCACGATCGCAGTAAGGTACCGCAGCCCCGGCCACCTGCAAGAAGGATGAGCCGCGCGGCTCGCGTCCGGGTCAGTCCCCGAGCGCGAGATCGGCGACGATCACCGTGACGTTGTCCGGGCCGCCGCCCTGCAGCGCGAGGTCGACGAGGCGCTCGGCGCAGCTTTGCGGGCCGTCGCAGGCGAGCAGCTCGGCCTCTATGCCCTCGGCCGGCACGACCGTGGTCAGGCCGTCGCTGCACAGCAGCCAGCGGTCGCCGGGCTCGGGCTCCACGATCACGTACGACGGGCTGACCGGCTCGCCCTGCAGCGCCTGGGTCACCACCGCGCGCCGCGGGTGGCTGCCCGCCTCCTCGGGCCGGATCAGCCCCTGGTCGACAAGCATCTGGACGTACGTGTCGTCCTTGGTCAGCTGGTTGAGCCGGCCGTCGCGCAGCAGGTACGCCCGGCTGTCGCCGACGTGGGCGAGGGCGGCCCGGTCGCCGGAGAAGATCACGGCGGTGAGCGTGGTGCCCATGCCCTGCAGGGCCGCGTCGCCGGCGACGGTCTCGGCGATCCGCCCGTTGGCGACCTCGAGCGCCTTGTGCAGGGCGTCCATCTGGTGGTCGTTGTCGATCGGCACGTCGAGCGACGCCATGGCCTCGACGGCGATGCGGCTCGCCACGTCACCGGCGGCCATTCCGCCCATGCCGTCGGCCACGACCAGCAACCGGTCACCGGCGTAGTAGCAGTCCTGATTGCTGCTTCGCACGTGGCCTCTATCGGTGACGGCCGCCCACCGCAGGTGCAAGGTCATGGCGTGCAGCCTGCCAGGTCGGGTCCAGCCTGTCTGCACGTGGTCGGCGGCGCGCCGCCACAAGTGCTCACCAACTGCGAAAACGCCACCGTCAACGGGGGTTCAGCGGCCGGCCGAGGCAGCGCGGGTCGACGCCGGTCACCGGCCGGGTCGGCGCGGCCCACCCCAGCGCCGACTGGTCGACGGGCCATCCTCGTACGGTGATCCGGCTCTGCTGGGGGCGTACCGGCTCGGGGCACAGCGTCTTGGAGAGCACCTGCGCGTTGGGGATGAACACCACCTCGCCGCCGCGCTGCAGCATCGTGGTGGCGGTGTCGTCGACGGTGATCAGCTGCCCGCGGACCACCTGGACCGCCGCGGTGCCGTCCCGGATCTCGACGGCGCTGTTCGGCAGCACCGGCGCCCGGAGGAACACCACGCCGATGACGAACGGGGCGACCAGCGCCGCGCCGACGGCCGGCCAGTGCGTCGCGAGGCGGGCGGCGCGCGGCGGCACCGGCCCGGTGAGCAGCCAGCCGAGCAGCGGGGGCACGCCCAGCAGCACCGCCGTGCCCGTCTCCCCCACCGACAGCGCCGCGCGGATGCCGGGCCAGACCCACAGCAGCACGAGCAGGCCGATCGCGGCGGGCACCACGAGTGTCGTGAAGGTGAGCATCCGGCGCTCGCCCGGGTACCGCTGCACGGCGGTCAGCCCGAGGATCGCCACGACCAGCATCAGCAGGGCGGGCAGCATCCGCATCTGCCACGTGAAGCCCGCCAGGCCGATGGCCAGCAGCACCACCCAGTCGGGCATCCGCAACGCGGTCAGCGCGAGCAGGGAGCGCCGCGCGGCCTCGTCCGGGTCGGCGGAGCTGACGAGCAGGATGCCACCGAGCGTACGCAGCACCAGGACCACCGCCGGCACGGTCCAGATCAGCGTGATGACCAGCGCGCTGATCATGCCGAGCGGGCTGATGTACTGCACCAGCAGCAGCATCGTGGGCAGGTCCTGGCGGCTCAGGTACCAGAGCCGGAGCACGAGCAGCACCAGCGGAAAGGCCGGCAGCGCGGTGAACAGCCAGTTCAACTGCGTCCGCCGCAGCCGCGGCCGGCGGTTGACAATCTGCACGGCGGTCATGGGGTGAGGTTCTCCCAGGGCAGTTCACGCACGTCGGGCCGCGACGTGAACGGCTGCTGCGGGCGTGCGAGCGGGACCCGCTTGTTCTCCGGATCCACGTTCGCGGCGAGCTCGGGCCGGATGTTGTTCTCGTAGGCCAGCTCCCAGCGGGAGTCCTTCGGGTCGGCGTAGGACCGGTAGAGCGTGAGGTCGACCAACTTCTTCAACGCCACGTTGTCACCGACGTTGACACCCCAGGCCTCGGTCTTGTCGTAGCCGAGATCCCAGTGGTCGTACTTGCCCGGGTCCTTCGCCTTGTACCCGCCGAGGATCGCGGCGTCGGTGCTCACCGCGTCGGCCGTTCCCTTGTCCAGCTCGGCGAAGCATTGCGACACCCGGTTGCGCCCCATCAGCTTCGCGCCGGACGCCGCAGCGGTCTTCGCGCTGGTCGAGGCCGACAGCGTGCAGACCGTCTTGTCACGGAACTCCTCGAGGCTTGCCACCTTGGCGTGACCTTTGAGAGTGATCACCGACTGCTCGGTGTGCAGATACGACTGCGAGAACGTGACGTTGGGCTCGTCCTCGCGTTCCTTGGTGATGCTGTAGCTGGCGATCACCATCTTCACCGGCACCGGCTCGCCCTTGAGGTCCGCGGCCTCCATCCGGGCGCGGTCCTCGCTCTCGATGCCGTAGAACTGCACCTCCTCGCGGCGGAACCCGAGATCCTCGGCGATCATGTACGCGATGTCGATGTCGAACCCGCTCCAGCTGCCGTCCGGCTTGCGGTACGCGATCCCGGGCTGGTCGTCCTTGACGCCGATCGGCAGCGTCCGCCATTCGTCGACGCCGGACGCCCGGCGCAGGTCCTCGACCGACGACGACCCCACGTGGAACAGCCCCACCCACGAGAACGCGAGCACCAGGGCGATCACGACGCCGACCGCCCCCAGCCGCCATGGCGCGAGCGAGGCGCCCCACGTCCGGAGCACCTCGTCAGGGCGCGCGAAGGTGCGCCGCAGGCGGGTCAGGGCCCGTTCGCCGCGCCGCTCCCGGGCACCCAGCGAGCGCCTCGGTGTGCTCCGCTGCCGCGGCGGGCGGCGTACGACCACCTTGCGGACCCCCGCCGCCTGCTCCCCCGCCGGGCCCCCGCCCAGCGCTTCACCGCGGCCGTCACCCGCGTGCGCGTCGTCCATCGTCGACACAGAACTCCCGTCCCCATTCCGGAGCGACCATCGTGCCGGAGGAAGGTCACGGAACGGGGTCGGCGGTCCCGTACGCGACACCGGGCCGGCACCGGCTCAGCCGCCCGGCGGTCAGCCGCAGCCCCCGGCGCGTGCCGTACCGCCGGACCGCCTCCAGACCGTACGCGCTGCAGGTCGGCGTGTAGCGGCAGCGGGTGGGCAGCCGCGGGGACACCCGGCGGTACCCGCGGATCGCGGCGCTCACGGCCCGCGCGGACGCCGAGCCGGGCGCCTCCTCCGGCCGCCCGAAACGGGCGACGAGCAGCAGCATCGAACTGATCAGACCGAAGTCGCAGAACGGGAGATCACAGACATCGCAGATGGCGCAATCGCAGCCGTCGTACCACTTGTTGCGCTTGTTGCGCTTTTTCCGCCCCCACATGATGACCATGGTGGCGCATGGCTGCGACAAGTTCGGGTACCCCCGCCCGCATGAGGATCGGGCGTGCAGTGGCGGCGGCAGGCGCGGTCGCCGTCGGGGTCCGGATCGCGCACTCGCGGACCCGCCGTTTCCTGCATCCGGACGGCCGGTCGTTCACCGGCGAGCTCGAGGTGTGGGGCCTG
This sequence comes from Nucisporomicrobium flavum, assembly GCF_016464385.1. Classification (GTDB taxonomy): domain Bacteria; phylum Actinomycetota; class Actinomycetes; order Mycobacteriales; family Micromonosporaceae; genus Actinoplanes; species Actinoplanes flavus_A. The sequence continues at coordinate 233,508 of NZ_JADMLH010000009.1, forward strand.
GGGGCGCCGGCCGGTGCCGCGCTGCTCGACCGTCCGGGCCGGCACCCCGTGACGCTGCGGATCTCGAAGGGCGCCGGCACGCCACCGGGCTACCCGGACGTGCTGGGCGTCGCCGTGCGGGTGCACGGGCCGGTCGCCGGTCACCGCTGCGACCTGCTGTTCTCGACGGCCGGGCGGGGACGGTGGCTGCGGCACGTGCCGACGCTGCGGCGCAGCTTCGACACCGTGTACGGCACGATCGTCGCGTACCGTACGGCCACCGGACGCAAGCTGTACCTGAGCGTCCAGCCGGACCTCGACGGCGCGGCTCTGGGCCGTACGCTCGAATCGGTCGTCGCCGCGGCGGACGGAGACGGCGCGCAGCTGCTGCTCGGCGCGGCCGACGGCGACGCGGCGGTCCGGCTCTTCGGCCGCGTCCGGTTCGGGCAGGAGCTCGCCGCCCGCGCGGACGCCGAGCTGGCGTTCGACCCGGTCCGCAACGCACCGCGCGACCTGCACCCCACCGGCTTCATCCACGCCTCCCGGGCGGTGGCCTACCGGCTCGGGCAGAAATGGCGCGGTGCGCGCCCCGCGGACTCGAACCCGGCCGCGGTGGCGCGCACCAGCGCGCACAGGTAATTACCTCGCGTAGACCACCGCGGCGGTCTCGGCCGGGAGCTCGATGCGGTCGCGCTGCAGCACCACGCCCTGCTCGGTGGCCAGCAGCACCCGGCTCGGCACCGACCGCAGGCTGACCGTCTGCGGCACGCCGGCCAGGTTCGCCGCCACGATGCAGCGGCCGCGGCGCATGACCACGTACTGGTCGCCGTGCCAGACCTCGACCCGGTCCAGGCGCGGGTCGGACAGGTCGGCGTGCTCGCGGCGCAGCGCGATCAGCCGCTTGTGCAGGTCGAGGATCTCCGCGTGGCCCGGCTTGTCCCGTTCCGCCCAGTCCAGCTTGGAGCGCTCGAAGGTCGCCGGGTCCTGCGGGTCCGGCACCTCCGCCTCGGCCCAGCCGTGCTCGGCGAACTCCCGCCGGCGCCCGGTCTGCACCGCCTGGGCCAGCTCGGGCTCCGGGTGGCTGGTGAAGAACTGCCACGGGTTGCTCGCCGCCCATTCCTCGCCCATGAACAGCATGGGCGTGAACGGCGAGGTCAGCAGCAGCGTCGCCCCGACCCGGAGCAGGCCCGGCGACAGCGTCGCCGAGAGCCGGTCGCCGACCGCGCGGTTGCCGATCTGGTCATGGTTCTGCAGGTACGCGACGAAGCGGTGCCCCGGGACCCGGGCGCGGTCCACCGGCCGGCCGTGGTGGCGCCGGCGGAAGCTCGACCACGTGTTCGCGTGGAAGAACGCGCCGGTCAGCACCGTCTCCAGGCACTCGAGCGAGCCGAAGTCACCGTAGTAGCCCTGCCGCTCGCCGGTCAGCAGCGTGTGCAGGGCGTGGTGCACGTCGTCGTCCCACTGCGCCTGCAGGCCGTACCCGCCGGCCTCCCGCGGGGTGATCAGCGTGGGGTCGTTGAGGTCGGACTCGGCGATCAGCGACAGCGGCCGGCCGAGGTGCGTCGACAGGCTCTCCACCTCGGCGGCCAGCTGCTCGAGCAGGTGCACCGCGTTGTGGTCGACCAGGGCGTGCACAGCGTCCAGGCGCAGGCCGTCGATGTGGTAGTCGCGCAGCCAGGAGAGCACGCTGTCGATGATGTAGCGGCGTACCTCGTCGGACAGCGGGCCGTCCAGGTTGACCGAGGCGCCCCACGGGTTCGCGCCGGCCGTGCTCAGGTACGGCGCGAACATCGGCGCGTACGCCCCGCTCGGTCCGAAGTGGTTGTAGACGACGTCCAGCACGACGCCGAGCCCCTTGGCGTGGGCCGCGTCGACGAAGCGCTTCAGCCCGTCCGGGCCGCCGTACGCCTCGTGCGGCGCGTACCAGCAGACGCCGTCGTAGCCCCAGTTGTACTCGCCGTTGAAGGAGTTCACCGGCAGCAGCTCGACCAGGTCGACGCCGAGCTCGACGAGATGGTCCAGCCGCTCGATGGCGGCGTCGAACGTGCCCTCCGGCGTGAACGTGCCGACGTGCAGCTCGTACAGGACCGAGCCGGGCAGCTGACGGCCGGTCCAGGCGCCGTCCGACCACCCGAAGGCCGAGTGGTCGTAGACCCGGCTGGGGCCGTGCACGCCCTCCGGCTGCCACCGCGACCGCGGGTCGGGCAACGGGGTGTCGTGGTCCGCGAGCACGTACGCGTAGTCGGTCCCGTGCCCGGCGTCGGGCACGTCGAGCCGCCACCACCCGTCGTCGCCGCGTTCCATGTCGCGATCAGTCCCGCCGATGCGCAGTTTGACCGTCTTCTCGGGGACCCACACCTCGAAGAGACTCATGCTCACTCTTTCACCAGCAGGGCGACGGGGTACGTGCGAAGCAGCTCCGCCACGGACAGGCGGTTCCCGCCGTAGCTGGTGTTCGTGAAGACTTCCGTCCACGTGTGGCCGTCGAGTGTCAGTGTGGTGTCGTGCCAGCCGCCGTGGCGTGACAATCCGACCGGGAGCCGGGTGGCGACCGCCACCACGCCGCCGCGGTCGAAGGCGAGCACGTGCTCGCCGACGCGGCCCTCCGCGAACAGCGGACGGTAGCCGGTGAACAGCTCCGGGCGTTGCCGGCGCAGGCGCAGCGTCCGGCTGGTCACGAGCAGCTTGGCGGCGCCGCTCGCGTCGACGGGCGGCTGCCAGCCGTCATCGAGGCGGGCCAGCAGCTCGCGGCGGGCGGCGAAATCGACCGGCCGCCGGTTGTCCGGGTCGACCAGCGAGTAGTCCCACAGCTCGGTGCCCTGGTAGACATCGGGCACGCCGGGCATGGTCAGCTGCACCAGCTTCTGCCCGAGCGAGTTGGACCAGCCGGGCGCGGTGATGGACTCGGCGAAGGCGGCGACCTCCCCGTGCAGCGCCGGGTCGTCGTAGATCCGGTCGACCATCTGCCGCAGCGCCGCCTCGAACTTCTCGTCCGGGCGGGTCCAGGAGGTGCCTACGCCGCTCTCCCGGGCCGACTTCAGCGCGTACGCGTGCAGCCGCTCGCGGTCGAGCGGCCAGGCACCGACGGCGGCCTGCCAGATCAGGTGGGCCATGGCCGGGTCGGGCAGCGGCGCGACGCGCACCCAGCGGCGGACCACCTCGGTCCAGTCGCCGGGCAGCTCGGAGAGCACGGCGAGCCGCGCCCGCACGTCCTCGCTGCGCTTGGTGTCGTGGGTGGACAGCGAGGTCATGCCCGCCGGCCACCGCCGCTGGCGCTCCTGCGTGGTGTCGTGGAACTCGTCGAGGTTCACGCCGAACTTCGACGGGTCGTTGCCCACCTCGTTGCGCGCCGTGAAGCGCGTGTAGCGGTAGAACGCGGTGTCCTCGACGCCCTTCGCCATCACCGCGCCGGTGTACTGCTGGAAGCGCAGGGCCAGCTCGTCGGCGGGGTTGCGCAGCCGGGCGGTGACCCGGTCCAGCGCCGGGATCAGCCCCGGCCGCCGGCGGCCCGCCTCGGAGCGGGCCTTGGCCAGGTGCCGGGCGCCGAACGGCAGGTACGAGCGGTAGACCGGGAAGCAGGCCGCCAGCTCCGCGAGCGCCTCACCGGCCCCCTCGACCTCCGGGATCAGGCGGCACATGCGCGCGTTCTCGGCGGCGAGCTGCGTGGTGGCCAGGTGGTGCTTGGTCCGGTGGACGAGGTCCTGCCAGCTCGTCTCGCCGCCGGTCAGGTGGTGGTCCAGGGTGTCGAAGAACGCCTCGGTGGTGGGGTCGACGAAGACGCCGCACACATCGGCCATCGCGTCGTAGCCGGTGGTGCCGGCGACCGGCCAGTCGGGCATCTCCTCCCCCGGCTCGACGATCTTCTCGACCACCAGCCAGGCGTCCGGGGCGGCCTCGTGCAGCCGCTGCAGGTACTCGCCCGGGTCTCGCAGGCCGTCCGGGTGGTCGACGCGAAGACCCTGGACGGCGCCCTCGGCGTACCAGCGCAGGATCTCGCGGTGGGTGGCCTCGAAGACCTCCGGGTCCTCGACGCGCAGCCCGGCGAGGTCCACGATCGCGAAGAAGCGCCGATAGGTCAGCTCGGCGTCGCCGCGGGTCCAGTTGACCAGCTCGTAGTGCTGCCGGTCGTGCACCTCCCGCGGCGTGCCCTCGCCGGTGCCGTCCGCGATCGGGTACCGCTTGTCGAAGTAGTGCAGCTCGCCGTCCTCGACCCGCAGCTGGTCCAGCGCGTCCGGCTCGTCGGCCAGCACCGGGATCAGCAGCCGGCCGCGCGACCAGTCGATGTCGTAGAAGGTGGCGTACGCGGAGTCCTGGCCGTTCTTCAGCACGTCCCACCACGTCGGGTTGGCGGCCGGCACGGCCACGCCCGCGTGGTTGGGCACGATGTCGACCACCAGTCCCAGGCCCGCCGCGTCAAGCGCGGCCTTGAGCGCCTGCCGGCCCTCCTCGCCGCCCAGCGCGGGACTCACCCGGGTGTGGTCGACCACGTCGTAGCCGTGCTCCGAGCCGGGCGCGGCGGCGAGGATCGGCGCGACGTAGAGATGGCTGACCCCCAGGTCGGCCAGGTAGTCGGCGAGATCGGCGGTGTCCTTGAAGCCGAAATCGGGACGAATCTGGACTCTGTAGGTACCAGAAGGGGTCATCAAACCTTCCTGTCCAACACGATGAGCGAGCGGTCCGGCACGAGGATCGTGTTGCCGGCCTCCACCACGGGGCTGCGGTCGGGCGACGGTTCGGCCGTCTCGATGACCACTTCCCACTTCTCACCGTATTCAGTCGGTGGCGTGGCGAATTCGATGGGCGCATCGTGGGCGTTGAAGAACAACAGGAACGAGCTGTCGACGTGGCGCTGGCCGTACTGGCCGCGCTCGCGGATGCCCTCGCCGTTGACGAACAGCGCGACCGCGCGGCCGAAGTCGTTGCCCCAGTCGTCGCCGGCCATCTGCCGCCCGTCCGGGGTGAACCACTCCAGGTCGGGCAGCGGGTCGCCGCCGCCGCGGGCGGTCACCGGCAGGCCGGTGAAGAACCGCCGGCGCTGGAACACCTGGTGCCGGTGCCGGAAGGCGACCAGCTTGCGGGTGAACTCCAGCAGCGTCTCGTCGGCGTTGTCCCAGTCGATCCAGCTGAGCTCGTTGTCCTGGCAGTACGCGTTGTTGTTGCCCTGCTGGGTGCGGCCCAGCTCGTCGCCGTGCGAGATCATCGGCACGCCCTGGCTGAGCATCAGCGTGGCCAGGAAGTTGCGCCGCTGCTTGGCCCGGAGCGCGAGCACCGCCTTGTCGTCGCTCGGGCCCTCCACACCGCAGTTCCAGGACCGGTTGTGGCCCTCGCCGTCGCGGTTCTCCTCGCCGTTGGCCTCGTTGTGCTTGTCGTTGTACGAGACCAGGTCGTTGAGCGTGAACCCGTCGTGCGCGGTCACGAAGTTGATGGAGTGGAAGGGCTTGCGGCCGTCGTCCTGGTAGAGGTCGGCCGACCCGGTGATGCGGCTGGCGAACTCGGCAAGCGTCGCCGGCTCGCCGCGCCAGAAGTCGCGCACGGTGTCGCGGTACTTGCCGTTCCACTCGGTCCAGTTCGGCGGGAAGTTGCCGACCTGGTACCCGCCGGGGCCGACGTCCCACGGCTCGGCGATGAGCTTGACCTGGCCGACCACCGGGTCCTGCTGGACCACCTCGAAGAAGGTGGAGAGGCGGTCGACGTCGTAGAACTCGCGGGCCAGCGTGGACGCGAGGTCGAAGCGGAAGCCGTCCACGTGCATCTCGGTCACCCAGTACCGCAGGGAGTCCATGATCAGCTGGAGGCTCTGCGGGCTGCGGACGTTGAGGCTGTTACCGGTGCCCGTGTAGTCCATGTAGAAGTTGGGCTGGTCGTCGACGAGCCGGTAGTACGTCCGGTTGTCGATGCCCTTGAGGCTCATCGTGGGCCCGAGGTGGTTGCCCTCCGCCGTGTGGTTGTAGACGACGTCGAGGATGACCTCCATGCCGGCGGCGTGCAGCGCCTTGACCATGCCCCGGAATTCCTGGGTCTGCTGGCCGAGCGAGCCCATCGCCGAGTAGCCGTGGTACGGCGCGAAGAACCCGAGCGTGTTGTAGCCCCAGTAGTTGCGCAGCCCCAGGTCGGACAGGCGGTTGTCGTGCACGAACTGGTGCACCGGCATCAGCTCGACCGCGGTGACGCCCAGCTTCGCCAGGTGCTCGATCACGGCCGGGTGACCGATCGCCGCGTACGTGCCGCGCATGTCCTTGGGCACCTCGGGGTGGCGCTCGGTGAGCCCCTTGACGTGCGTCTCGTAGATGACCGAGTGGTGGTACGGGATGTCCGGCCGCCGGTCGTTGCCCCAGTCGAAGTACGGGTTGACGACCACGCCCTTCGCCATGTGCGGGGCCGAGTCGAGATCGGACATCCGGTCGGGGTTGTCGAAGTCGTACGCGTACAGGCTGGGGTGCCAGTCGATGTCCGAGTCCACCGCGCGGGCGTACGGGTCCAGCAGCAGCTTGTGCGGGTTGCAGCGCAGGCCCCGCGCCGGGTCGTACGGGCCGTACACGCGGTAGCCGTACCGCTGCCCCGGCTCGACACCCGGCAGGTAGGCGTGCCACACGAAGGCGTCCTGCTCGTGCAACTGGACCTTGCGCTCGTTGCCGGACGCGTCGAACAGGCACAGCTCGACCGCCTCGGCAACCTCCGAGAAGATCGCGAAGTTGGTGCCCGTGCCGTCGTACGTCGCGCCCAGTGGATACCGGTGACCCGGCCACACCTGCATCTGTTGCTCCCACCCTCGACCGTCGGTGCCCGCGGCCGCGAGGGTCCTCGCCGCGGGCGGGGCACGTGTGCCCATCCCCCGGAAGGTTCAATCCTCATCGCCGCGTCAGCGGCAATTCTCACCGATCCCGCTGATAACGTCTGCGCGACTGTCCGGTTACCCGCAGATACTTCTCGTCGAGCCTGTGCGAACGATCACCGGTCCGGGTGGTTTGACGCATTCCTGTTCGAGCATAGAGGGCACCGTGCCGCTGACAGAGCCGTTCCCGTCCCTCCCTGCGGACCCTCAGCGCGCCGCGCGGCCCCGGGACGCCCGGACATGACGCTGCCGATCGTCCTCGGCCCGCAGACCTGCGGTTCCCTGTCGCCCGACGGCGGCGCCCAGCACGAATGGCTCGTCACCGACGGGCTCGGCGGATACGCGACGGGCACGGTGGCCGGCCTGCGGACGCGGCGCTACCACGCGTTGCTCGCGGTCGCCGACCCCGCCACGGCCGTACGCCGCGTGGCGCTGGCCGCGCTGGACCTGACCCTCACGCTGCCCTCCGGCGCCCACGTACCGCTCTACACCCACGAGTGGCAGTCCGGTGCGGTCGCGCCGGAAGGCCACCGGCACCTGGAGACGTTCGCCCTGGTCGACGGCCTGCCGCGGTGGCGCTGGCGGGTCGGTGACATCGTCGTGGAGCGCGAGCTGGCTCTGGCGTACGGGCGACCCGCGCTCGCCGTGGTGCACCGAGTGCTGTCCGCGCCCGGGCCGGTCGGGCTCGCCGTGGCAGCCATGTGCACCTGGCGCGACGCGCACGCCGAACGGTACGCGACCGACGGCGAGCCGCACGTCCACCACGTCGCCGACGGGGCGGTGGTGGAGGACGCGTACCGGCTCAGCGGGCCGGGGTGGCAGCCCGGCGGCGGATGGCACCTGGGGGCGTACCAGCGCGAGGAGGCCGCACGCGGGCTGCCCGCCACCGAGGACCTGTGGCTGGCCGGCACGTTCGTCGACCGGCTCGGGCCCGGCGACGCCATGGAGATCAGCGCGTGGGCCGGCGTGCTCGACGACCGGCCGCCCGCCGCCCCCGTCGTGATCGCTGCCGCCCGTGAGCGTGCGCACGCGCTGATCACCGCCGCGAAGGCCGACGATCAGACGGGCACGCTGGTGCTGGCCGCCGACCGGTTCGTCGTCCACGACACCGACGGGCCCGACGTGGTCGCCGGCTACCCGTGGTTCGGCAGCTACCTCGGCGACACGATGACGGCGTACGAGGGGCTTTTCCTCGAGACCGGGCGGGCCGAGGAGGGCCGGGAGCTGCTGCTGGCCCGTACCAGGTCGGCGACCCGGGCGGCCCGGGAGGCGGGCGGGGCGTGGGGACCGCACGGCTCCCTGGACGCGCCGCTGTGGCTGGTGCACGCGGTCGACCGGCACGTACGGCGTACCGGCGACAGCGACCTGGCCGCCTCGCTCGTCAGCCCGCTCAGCCGGCTGCTGCGCGGCCACCTCGACGGCAAGGGCGCGCTCTCCGTCGACCCCGCCGACGAGCTGGTCCGGCTCGACGCGCACGCGGGCAGCTGGATGAACGCGTACACCGAGGACGGGCCGGTCACCCCGAGGGTGGGCAAGCCCGTGGAGATCAACGCGCTCTGGGTGAACGCCCTGGCCGCGCTCGCCGGCCTGCTCGAGGAGGCCGGGCGGGACGGCGCCGACCTGCGCGCCCGGCACGCCAGGGCGCGGGCGTCGTTCGCCGCGCGGTTCCGGGCGCCGGACGGCTGGCTCTACGACGTGGTCGACGGGCCGGCGACGACGTACCCGCTGGGCGCCGGCGCCTTCAACGACGACCCCTCGCTGCGGCCCAACCAGCTCTTCGCCTGGTCGCTGCCGTACGCGCCGCTCGCCGGGCCCGACGACGCCGACCGCGACCGCGCCGCCGTCCGCGCCGCCGGCAGCGCCCTGCTCACCCCGCTCGGGCTGCGCACGCTCGCCCCCAGCGAGTACGGCTATCAGGGCGTGCACCGCGGCGGCCGGGACGAGCGGGACATCGCGTACCACCAGGGCACGGTCTGGCCCTGGCTGATCGGCCCGTACGCGGACGCCTGCGCCGCCATGGGCCTGCCCACCGAGGGACTGCTGACCGGCCTGGAGGCGCACGTGCGCGAATGGGGAGTGGGATCGTTGAGCGAGACGGCCGACGGCGATCCGCCGCACCGGGCCACGGGCAGCCCGTTCTGCGCCCGCTCGGTCGCCGAGGTCCTGCGGGTACGGGGGTACGCGTCATGAGCCGCATCCTGATGCTGAGCTGGGAATACCCGCCGCTGCTGGTGGGCGGGCTCGGGCGGCACGTGCACGCGCTGGCCACCTCGCTGGTGGCGGCCGGGCACGAGGTCACGGTGGTCACCCGGCACTCCCCCGGCGCCCTGCGCGAGGAGTACGCCGAGGGCGTGCACATCGTCCGCGCCCCCGACGACCCGCCCGCGTACCCGGTGGAGGACGGCAACCTCGTCGGCTGGACGACCGCGTTCAACCACACCCTCACCCGGGCCGCCCTGCGCGCCGCCCGCACCGCCCGCTACGACGTCGTCCACGCCCACGACTGGCTGGTCGCGCACGCCGCGGTGACCCTGCGCGAGCACCTCGACGTGCCGCTGGTCGCCACGATCCACGCGACGGAGGCCGGGCGGCACCAGGGCTGGCTGCCGCACCCGCACAACCGCACCATCGACGACGTCGAGCGCTGGCTGGCCGCCGAGGCCGCCCGGGTCATCGTCTGCTCCGAGTACATGCGCGCCGAGGTGATCCGCCAGTTCGGGGTGCCGGCCGGCCGGACCGACGTCGTGCACAACGGCGTCGACGTGCTGCGCTGGTACGCCCGCCCCCGCGCGATCGCCGCGGCCCGCCGCCGTTTCGCCGGGAACGCGCCGCTGGTGTCGTTCGCCGGCCGGCTCGTGTACGAGAAGGGCGTCCAGCACCTCCTGGCCGCCGTGCCCGCGCTGCAGGCGGTCAGCTCCGGGCTGCGCGTGGTGATCGCCGGCGACGGCCCGTACCGTGCGGACCTGGAGGCCATGGCCCCGCCCGGCGTGACGTTCGCGGGGTTCCTGGGCGGCCACCACCTGACCGCGCTGATGGGCGCGTCGGACTGCTACGTCGTGCCGAGCATCTACGAGCCGTTCGGCATGGTCGCGCTGGAGGCGGCCGCGGCGGGCACCCCGGTCGCGGTGTCGGCCACGGGCGGCCTGGCGGAGATCATCGACGACGGTGTCACCGGCGTGACCTTCACCCCGCAGGACCCGGATTCGCTGGCGGCCTCGGTCGCCACGGTGCTCACCGACCGCGAGTACGCCCGTACGCTGGCCCGCCGAGGCCGCCGCCGCGTCCGTGAGGACTTCGCCTGGCCGGAGATCGCAGCCCGCACCCTCGCCGTGTACGCCGCGGCACACTCCCCCGGCGGCGTCACCCGCGAGGCCGAGAACGTGCTCGCCGGCGACCGCCTGCAGCGCGCATGAGGGCCCTCGTCCTGGGCGGCGGCGGCATCACGGGCATCGCCTGGGAACTCGGCCTCCTCGCGGGCCTCCGCCGCCACGGCACCGATCTCGCCAAGGCGGACCTCATCGTCGGCACGTCGGCAGGCGCCTACGTCGGAGCCCTCCTCGCCACGGGCGTGGACCTCGACGAAGCGGTCGCCTCGGCCGCCCGCATCGAGATCGAATTCACCGCCCGCCTCGACCCGATGCTGCTGGCCCAGGGCTTCATGCTCCTCAACGACACCTCCCTGAGCCCCCGAGACATCCGAGCCCGCCTGGGCACCCTGGCCCGCCAGGCCCCGGTCGGCGACGACACCCCGCACGTGGCCCGCTTCGCCGAGCAACTCCCCACCCACACCTGGCCGACCACCCCCCGCCTGATCATCACGGCCGTCGACACCACCACCGGGGACCCGACAGCCTGGGACGCATCCTCGGCCGTCCCCCTCCCGGCAGCGGTCGCGGCCAGCTGCGCCCTCCCCGGCGTCTTCCCCCCGGTACGCCTGGAAGAAGGCTGGTACATGGACGGCGGCGTCAACTCGGTGACCAACGCCAACCTCGCCGCCGGCGCAGACGCGGTGGTGGTCCTGGCACCGAGCGGCGGCATGTTCCGCGCATCGCCGGCCTCGGAGGTGGCCGAGCTCAGAATCGACCGCAGCCTGCTCATCGCCCCGGACGACGCCACGCGGGCGGCGATAGGCGGCAACATCCTGGACCCGCGCCGCCGAGGCCCAGCGCTGGCAGCGGGTGCGGCCCAGGCGGAGAAGGTGGCTGCAGCAGTCGCCGACGTCTGGGACTGACGCGCACGCCAACCGACATCGGCGTGGAGGCCGCGGCAAGATCGCGACCGCTCTGGCTTTTGCGTTGGCTTTGGCCCTCGGCGGGTCTTCGTGGAATGCCAGGCGGCGCCGTTCGGCCTCACCGTCATCGACGATGTCGCCGGCTCCTCCGAGACAACGCCCGCCGCCGGCTCGGCCGCGGCAACGCTCGCAATGACCGCCGGTTTCGCCCTCGCAACGCCCGCAACCACCGCCGGCTCCCCCACCACGACGCCCGCCAGCTCGCCCGCCGGCCCGACCACGGCAACGCCCGCCGGCCCGACCACCGCAACGCCCGCCGGCCCGACCACGGCAACGCCCGCCAGCTCCGCCACCGAAACGCCCGGGACCGCCGCCGGCTCGGGCGGGCCGCAGTCGGCGTGCAAGCGGCGCAGCTTCCTGGCGTGCCGCTGCGCCAGCCCCCATACCCGGTGCCGTGCGTGCTCCCGGCGAAAGCGTTCCCGCTCCGCGGAATAGCGACGCGACGCGGTCGGGTCACGCATCGCGGCCAATTCCGCCGTCGAGAACAATTGCAGCTGCCGCATGGATTAATTGTTCCGCATCCCACCCGTACCGCGGAAATAAACGATCACCCCAAAAAAGCGACAACCGCCACAGCACATTTATCAACCGTCGGCGAAGACGCGCGGGTCGCATCTCGACGCGACCGTGACCACGTGACGCCGACCAGGTGGAGAGTGCTGAACCCGCCCTGGGCTAGTCCTTACACGCTCCTGACGAAAGCGCTCCCGCGATGCGGAATAGCCATGCGCTTCCGTCCCATATCGCGGGCCAATAAGGGACCGGGGCGCACAACAGAACTAAATGATCACACCAAAGAACGGGGGACAATCACAGCGCGCGTGCCGGGTCTATCGGTGGGCGGAGTAGATCGAGAGGTTGGTCCAGGCTGCTGAGATCAACGGCGCCGGGACCTTGTGCCGCTCGGCGTGGGTGACCAGGTCGCCCACGATCGCTTCGGCTTCCACCGGGCCGCCCGCCGCCATGTCGCGGTACATCGAGGATGTCGTCGGCACGTCGCGGGCCGTCAGGGAGGCTCGCAGGAAGCCGATCGCCGCCTCGCGGGGTGGGTGGCCCGCCGCCGATGCGATCGCGATGGCCTCGTCGGCGACCGCCGACGCGAATGCGATGCCGCCCGGCGCCGCCGTGATGTCGCCGACCGTCGCTCGCATCAGGGTCGTCACCACGCCCAGGCCGGCCAGGAAGACCCATTTCTCCCACATCTCCTGGACGATCTCCGTGGACGGCTGCGACTCGAACTCCGCGCCCGACAACGCCTCGGCGACCGCTGCCAGCCGGTCGTCGCGGGTGCCGTCGAGGGGGCCGTACAGGAGGCGGTGCAGGCCGGTCAGCTGCACCACGTCGCCCTCGTCGGTGAGGGTGCCGGCGATCATGCAGACGCCGCCGTACACGTGGTCGGCGCCGAAGTGGCCGACCAGGGTGTCGATGTGGCGCATGCCGTTGAGCAGAGGCACGATCACCGTCCCGGTGCCGATCGCCGGGCTGATGTCGGCGAGGGCCTGCTGCAGGTGGTAGCTCTTCACCGCGAGGACGATCACGTCGTACGGCCTGTCGAGCTTGTCGGCGGTGACCGTGCGGGCCGGGACCACGCTCTCCCCGGCGGGCGCGTGGATCCGCAGGCCGCGTTCGGCGAGTTCGGCGGCCCGGCGGGCGCGGACCAGGAACGTGATGTCACGGCCGGCCTCAGCCAGGCGGCCGCCGAAGTATCCGCCGGTGGCGCCCGCTCCCACGACCAGGGTGCGCATCTAGGCGCCCAGCAGCTCGTCGACGAAGCACCAGCGCCAGTTCTCACCCGGCTCGTACGAGCGCATCACCGGATGCCCGGTCTCCTCGTGGTGGCGCGACATGTGCCGCCGCGGCGAGGAATCGCAGCAGGCCACGTAGCCGCAGTCCAGGCACAGGCGCAGGTGCACCCAGTCCTCGAAGCCGCCCGCCACGCATTCGGGGCAGCCGCCGTCGTACGGCGCCCGCGGCGTCGGCTCGGTCGCTTCCTTCAGGTGCTGGCAGGTCAATCGTCACTCCGGTGCAGTTGGGACTCTTCCAGGTCGAGCTCGCGCTGGGCGCGGTTGAGCACCTCCTCGGGGATCCGCCCCTCGTTACGGGCGATCTTGAAGACGTGCCGCTCGGCGGTAATCATCTCCCGGCGCAGCCGGCCGTACGCGGCGGAGGGGGTTTCCTGCTCCTGGTTGCCCAGCCGTTCCCACGCGCCGTTGGAGCGGCTGTCGGTGAGCGCGCGCAGCCGTTCGACCACCGAGGCGGGCGCCCCGTCCGCGGTGGCCTCGAGCCGTTCACGCGCCGCACGGCTGGCGGCGTGCTGGACGCTGGCCTCCGCGAGCGCGTCCTCGGCGCTGGTGTCCTCGCTGACCCCGAGCCGGCGGGCCAGCACCGGCAGCGTGGTCCCCTGCACCAGCAGGGTCAGCACGATGATCGCGAAGGCGACGAACACGAACAGCTCGCGGGGGTAGTCGGCGCTGGCCACGTCCTCGTTCGGGGGCAGGGTGAGCGCCGCGGCGAGCGTCACCACGCCGCGCATGCCGGCCCAGGCGATCACCGTGGGCACGGTGGGGGGCGGGCGTTCCTCGCGGGCACGGACCCGCGGGATGAGCCGGGCCAGGTACGTCGCCGGGTACATCCACACGAAGCGGACGACGACCAGGGTGAGGAAGACCGCCAGGGTGACCCGCACGGTGGTGGCCATGCTGGTCTCGATGTTGCCGATCAGCTCGCGCAGCTGCAGGCCGACGAGGAGGAATACCACGCCCTCGAGCAGGAACGTGATCAGCCGCCACACCGCGTCCATCTGCAGCCGCGAGGTCGCCGACAGCAGGTACGGGATGCGGTGCCCCAGGTAGAGGCCCGTCACCACGACCGCGACGATGCTCGACGTCTTCGCTTCCTCGGCGACGATGACCACGACGAACGGTGTCAGCACCGACACGGCGTCGTCGAGCAGCGGGTCGGTGATGCGTTTGTGCAGCCAGGCGGCGCCGAACGCGAAGGCCAGGCCGAACAGGACCCCGCCGCCGGCCTTGAGCGCGACCTCGCCGGCGATCTCCCAGAACCCGACGGCGGAGCCGAGCAGCGTGCCGACCGCGACCCGCACCAGCACCAGCGCGGTCGCGTCGTTGAGCAGGCTCTCGCCCTCGAGGATGGTGACCACCCGCCGGGGCAGCCCGATGCGCCGGGCGATGGCCGTCGCGGACACGGCGTCGGGCGGCGCCACCACCGCGCCCAGCGCCACGCAGGCCGCCAGCGGCACGTCGGGCAGCAGCGCGTGCAGCACGAAGCCGACCGCGAACGCGGTGAGCACCACGAGGACGACCGCCAGCAGCAGGATGGGCCGCAGGGCGCGGCGGAACGCGACGAGGTTGGTCTGCAGCGCCGCCACGTACAGCAGGGGCGGCAGGATGCCGATGAGCACCAGCTCGGGCTCGATGTGCACCTCGGGGACGCCCGGCACGTACGACAGTCCCAGCCCGGCGACGAGCAGGACCAGCGGCGCGATGAAGCCCAGCCGCCGCGCGAGGGCGGCACCGAGCACCGAGATGGCCACGATGACGACCGTGTCGACGATGCTCTCCATGGGAGGAGAGCTTAGAGACCTCGGGGCCGGTCCCGCCTGTGGCGCGACCCACGGTCGCGGCCGCCGGCCGTCATGAGTCCGCGGGGCCGGGTCAGAATGAGCCGTTCTACTCACGCCGGGGACGCCGGCCATGATGCAGGCTGGCGCCCATGACCTTGACCGTTGCCCGCGTGGGCATCACCGCGGTGGCGAGTTCCCTGCCCGAGCGGGAGGTGACCACCGCCGACCTGCAGGCACGCGTCGCCGCCGCGAGCGGCCTCCCGCTGCCCGCGGGGACCTTCGCGCAGACGACCGGCATCGATCGGCGCCGGGTCGCCGCCGACGACGAGTACGCCTCCGACCTGGCCATCACCGCCGCGCGGCGGGTCCTCGCCGACGCGGACCTGGACGCCCTCGACATCGACCTGCTGCTGTACGCCTCGGCCACCCGCGACATGGTGGAACCGGCCACGGCGCACGTCGTCCAGGCGGCCCTGGGCAGCCGGGCGCACGCCCTCGACGTGACGAACGCCTGCAACAGCTTCCTCAACGGCATCGACCTCGCCCGCTCGATGATCCTGGCGGGCCGGGCCAGGCGGGCGCTGGTGGTCACCGGCGAGACGCCCACCCGGTCGATGCGGCCGCGGCTGGACGGCATGGCTCAGGCCCGTACGGCGTTCGCCGGGTTCACGTTCGGCGATGCGGGGGCCGCGGTGCTGGTGGAGCCGGTGGAGGCCGGCGGGATCGTGGACGTCGACAGCGAGACGTATTCGGAGCACTGGGCGGTCGGCGGCATCTTCGGTGGCGGCTCGCGGCACCCGCGCGGCGACGAGCACACGTACTTCACCGGCAACGGGCACAAGCTGCGCGGCGTCTTCGAGAAGATCGGGCTGGGGCTGCTGGAGCGGGTCGCGTACCGCACGGGGTTCGGCTGGGACGACTACGCGAAGGTGCTGGTGCACCAGGTGACCGTGCCGTACCTGCAGCGTTTCGTGGAGGTGGCCGGGGTGCCGGCCGGCAAGCTCGAGCCCACCCTGCCCGAGCTCGGCAACGTTGCCAGCGCCACGCTCGGCGTCCAGCTCGACCGGGTCCGGCCGGGCCTCGCCCCCGGCGACCGGGTGCTGTTCGTGGGGCTCGGCGGCGGGGTCAGCCTCATGACCATGGTCTGGGAGGTCTCGTGACGCAGCTGTGGGTGATCGTGCCGGCGTACGACGAGGCGGCGCGGATCCAGCAGACGCTCGACGCGCTCGCCGCGCAGACCGACACCGGCTTCGAGCTGCTGGTCGTGGACAACGGTTCGACCGACGGCACCGCGGACATCGCGCGGGCGTTCCGGGCGCCGTTCCCGGTCCACGTCCTGGTGGAGACCGAGAAGGGCGTCGGCTGCGCCGTCGACACCGGTTTCCGGTACGCGATCGCGCACGGCGCGCGGCTGCTGGCGCGTACGGACGCCGACTGCCTGCCCCGCCCGGGCTGGGTGGCGGCGGCGCGGGCCGGGCTCACCGGCGGCGCCGGGCTGGTGTGCGGGCGGATCACGGCGCGCCGCGACGAGCACGGGCTCCTGGGGCGGGCGTTCTTCTCGGGCCTCGTGGCCGTCGCCGCCGCGTTCGGCAGGCTGCGCCCGGCGCACCGCGGGAGCGGCTACAAGGCGCCGTACCGGATGCACGCGGGCAACAACATGGCCATCACCGCGGAGCTGTACGAGGCGTGCGGCGGGATGCCCCGGCGGCCGTCGCCGACCGATCGCACCTTCCTCAACCGCGTACGCCGGACCACCTCGGCCATCCGGCACAGCCGCACGATGGTCGTGGAGAACTCGACCCGGCGGCTGGCCGCGTACGGGATAACCGGCACGGCGAAGTGGTATCTCGGCCGCGGCAGCGGCCCGCTGACGGCGGATCCGCGCTGATGCTGGGTGATCTGCTGGCGAGCCTGCGCGACGACGATCCACGCCCGGCGGTCCTGGGCTGCGGGCGCACCGGAAGGCCGGTCGTGCGCGCCACCCGGGCCGACCTGTCCCGCCTCACCACCGGTTACGCCGCGGCTCTGCACGCCCGCGGCCTCGTTCCCGGTGACACGCTCGGGGTGGCCGTACGCCCCGGCCCGCGCTCGCTGGCCGTGCTGCTGGCGGCGTACCACCTGGGTCTGCGCGTCGCGGTGCTGGACCCGACCGCCGGCCCGGACGTGCTGCTGGCCCGGCTCGGGGCGGCCCAGCCGCGGCTCGTGGTTGCCGACGCCGCGGCGCAGGCGGTCGCGGGGTGGGCGGCGCCCCTGGCCCGCCGCGCCCACCTGGCGTTGCCGGAGCTGGCCGCCCTCGCGCCCACGGTGACCGTCGGCCGGCGCCTGCCCGGCACCGCGCCCGCGTTGCCGCTCGCCCCCGGTCCGCGGCCGCGCGGGTACGACGGCGACGGCGACGCGGTGATCGTCTTCACCTCGGGAACGACGAGCCGGCCGCGCGCGGTGGTGCACACCCGGGCGAGCCTGACGGCCGGCATGCGCGCGGTGCACGACCTGGTCCGCCCGGTGCCGGAGCGGGCCGTGCTGGGCGGGACGTTCTTCGTGCTGGTCCCGTCCCTCGCCGCGGGCGCGGCGGTGGCGCTGCCGGCCCGGACGCCGCGACGGCTGGTACGGCAGGCGGCCCGGCTCGCTCCGCAGGCGACCTATCTGACGCCGCCGCAGGTGCGGGCCGCCCTGGCAGCGGGCATGCGGTTCACCGGCCGCGTCTACAGCGGCTCGGCGCCGGTCAGCGCGGAGCTGCTCGCCCGGGTCCACCGCGCCGGCGCCGACGAGGCCTGGGGCGTGTACGCGCTCACCGAGGTCTTCCCCGCCGCCGCGGTCGAATCGACCGCCAAGAGCGCCTTCACCGGCACGGGTGACCTGGTCGGCGAGCTGCTGCCGGGCGTACGGGCGCGGACCGCGGCGGACGGGCAGCTGCTGCTCGCGGGGCCGAACGCGGCCGACCGCTACCTCGGCGCCGACCGTACGGAGTGGGTCGAGACCGGGGACGTCGGCCGGGTCGAGGGCACGCGGGTGGTGCTGGGCGGCCGCCGCAAGGACATGATCCTGCGCGGGGCCGAGAACATCTATCCCGGCCTGTACGAGCCGGCGCTGCACGTACCGGGCGTCGACCTTGCCGTGATCGTGGGGGTACCGGCCGGCGACGGCGACGAGCGGGTGGTCGCCGTGGTGCAGCCGGCCGCCGGGGTGCCGGCGGAGGCGGTGCGGGCCGCTCTGCGCGTACCTCTGGATCGGATGGGGTCCGCACGGCCCGACGCGGTCGTCGTTGCGCAGGTCCCGCTGGCGGGCCGGTCGCGCAAGCCGGACCGGGCCGCGGCGGCGCGGCTGGCGGCGGCGTCGTGAGGGAGCTCGCCGTCGTCGTGCCCGCCTACAACGAGGCGCGGCTGCTGCCCGGCACGCTGGCCGCCCTCGCCGCCCAGACGGACCGGGACTTCACGCTCGTGGTCGTGGACAACGCCTCCACCGACCCGACCGCCGAGATCGCGGCCGGTTTTCCCGGCGAGGTCGAGGTGGTCGGCGAGCCCGAGCCGGGCGCGGGCACGGCCGCCGACACCGGATTCCGGTACGCGATCAGCCACGGCGCGACGAAGCTGCTGCGCACCGACGCGGACTGCCTGCCGGCGCCGGACTGGGTCGCCGCGGCCCGGTCCCTCCTGGACGCGCACGACCTGGTCTGCGGCCGCAGCGTGCCGCGCGCCGACGAGCAGCCCGGCTGGGCGCACCGTGTGCTCTACCCGCTGGTGGTCCGGCTGGCCGCCCGGGCCGGCCGGTGGCTGCACCGCTCGCCGTCGGCGCTGGCGCCGTTCGTGCTGGTCCACGGTCACAACCTGGCCATCACGGCGGCCCTGTACGAGCGCTGCGGCGGCACGCCGAGGGAGGCGCTGGGTGACGGCGCCGAGGACGTCACGCTGCTCAACCGCGCCCGCCGGCACAGCGCCCGGATCGTCCGGGCCGAGCATCTGGTGGTCGAGACGAGCCTGCGACGGCTTCGCGCCTGGGGTGGCCTGCGGACGCTGCTGTGGCACTGGGACCGCCGCTACCGGCCCGCGCCGGAGGAGGTGCATGTCCGATGAGCGCCCGCAGCCGGGACCGCCGGGTCTACCTGGGCAGCCATCCGGTGCTGTTCGCGCTGCTCGCGGCGACGCGGCGACGGCCCGTGACGCGGCTGGGCCGGACGCTGCTCATCCACGACCGGGAGGCGTTCGTCGCGGGGCTGACGCGGATCCCGCTGGACCGGACCGCGCCCGGCACCACCGGCGGCGCGGCCGGCCGGCTGACCGGCGGTGACCTGCTGTTCGACCAGCAGGGCGACGACCATCGGCAGACCCGCCGGGCGACCTCCGACGCGCTGGGCGCCACGGGCGTGCAGCGGCTGCGTCCGCTGTGGACCGGGCTGCTCGACCGGCGGCTCGAGCCGCTCGCCGACGGCGGCCGGGTCGACCTGGTCCCGGTCGCGGCGGAGATCGCCGGGACGACCGCCGCCGCGCTCGTCGGCGCCGCCGTCGACGGTCCGGAGCTCGCGGACGCGGCCCGGGCGGCGGCAGCGGCGGCGGCCAGGGACCACCTGCCGGGGTTGCGCCGCCGCGGCACCGCCGACGTGGCCCGGGCCGCCACGGAACGCCTGACCGCGCTGGTCGCGCCGGACGGCGGCTCGGAGGCGGGCCTGGCGACCATGCTGGCGGTCGCCGCGATCACCACGACGGTCGCCGCGCTGCCGCGGGCCGCGGCCTGGGCCTGCGACGCCGACCTCTGGGCGTACGCGGACAGCCCCGCCCTCGCCGACGAGCTGCTGCGGGTCACCGCCCCCACGCCCCTGCTGCCCCGGGTGGCGGCGGAGGCGGGCGAGCTGCCCGGCGGCTGCCCGGTCCGCGCCGGTGACCGGATGCTGCTCGTCGCCCGCCACGCCGTGGACGCGCACCGCGGCGAACCCGACCCCGAGCGGCCCGCGCCGGCCCGTACGGCCCAGCTGGTCTTCGGGGCGGGACCGCACGCCTGCCCCGGAGCCCGCCTCGCCCGGGTGCAGGTGGCTGACATGCTGCGGGCGCTGGCGCCGTACCGGCCGGTGGTCGTGCGGGCGCGGGTGGACCGGCGCTCAGCGCTGCCGTCCTGGCGGTCCCTGGTGGTGCGGGCGTCGTGAGGCTCGCTGTCACGGGCGCGTCCGGTTTCTGCGGTACGGCAGTCGCCCGGCTCGCGGCGTCCGCCGGGCACGAGGTGGTCTGCGTGGGCAGGCATCCCGGCCCGGTGGGCGAGCACGTGTTCTGGGACGCCACCGCGGCCCCTCCCGACCTGGCCGGCGTCGACGCCGTGGTGCACCTGGCCGCCGCGGTGGGCGATCCACGGCCCGGGCGGGCGGCCGAGGAGGCGTACCGGGCGGTGAACGCCGGCGGGACGGCGCGGCTGCTCGACGCCGCCCGCGGCCGGCCCGTCGTGTGGGTGAGCAGCGCCAGCGTGTACCGGCCCGGCCCGTACGCCGCCCCGGTGCGCGAGGATCATCCGGCCGACGGGCAGCGCGGCGCGTACGGGCGGACGAAGGCGGAGGGTGAGCGGCTCGCCCTGGCGGCGGGCGCGGTGGCGTTGCGCCCCCGGGCCGTGTACGGCGACGGCGACCGGCACCTGCTGCCCCGCCTGCGCCGCGTGGTCCGGGGCGGATACGCCTGGCTGCCCGGACCCGACGTGCGGATGAGCCTGACCGCCGTGGAGAACCTGGCGGCGGCGTGCCTGGCGGCGCTGGACTGGCCGGGTGGCGCGTACAACATCGCCGACGCGGAGCCGTACGGCCGCGACGAGGTGCTGTCCCGGGTGCTCGGCGTACCCGTCCGGCACCTGCCCGCCGGCCTGGCGCGCGGGCTCGCGGTGGTCTCGCCGGCGCTGACCCGCTATGCCGTCGACCAGCTCACCGACGGCATGGTCCTCGATCTCACGCGGGCCCGGGACCAGGGGTACGCGCCGCAGCACAGCGTGGCGGACTACCTCGTGTAGACGACGGGCGAACGGTACAGCGTGCCGGCGTGTGTACCGTCGCCGCTGCGCCGGGTGACCACGGCGTCCAGCGAGAAGACGTAGCCGGTCTTCGGATCGAGGTTCTTGATCGTGGCCGTCATCGGGCCGCAGGCCCGCTGCGGCCTGACCGGCACCCAGCCGACGTCTCGCTGCTTGCCCGGCCGCAGGTCCTGGCTGATCGCGGTGAGCCGGTACTCGACGAGGTTGTAGCCGCCGACGTTGTACCAGGACGCGGTCGCGCTGGTGGTGCCCGCGACGACGTCGAGCGCCTGGATCCGCGAGAAGTGCACGGTGTCCGGCGCGCACGTCCGGCTGGGCGCCGGCCGCGGCGTGGTCTTCAGCGGCAGGAAGCCGGTGGCGGTCGGCAGCGGGTACGGCGGCACGCCGCTGCTGGGCGTGGGCGACGGGGTGGCGCTGCCGCGGGTGACGACGGTCCACGGCGTACCCACGTTGGTGTCCGTAGCCGCTCCCGCCACGCCGGACCCGGAGGAATCGCCGCCGAGCACGCCGCACCCGGTCAGCACGAGGGGCGCGAAGAGCAGCAGCCACCGGTTGCGCTGGCTCATGCGTCCCTCCTTCCTGACGTCGCCGGGCATGGGCCTTACCCGGAAAGCATCGTCAGGGCGGGGAGCGACTTTAGGATGCGCCGGCCGCGCCGCCGTACAGCTCGCGGGCGCGGCGGGCCAGGTCCTTGGTCGCCGCCGAGTTCGCCCACGTGCCCAGCACCATCCCGGCGCCCGGCACCACCTTGGCGACCATCCGCTTCGCGGCGCGGACGCCGGCCATCTGGGCCAGCTTCACGCCGAGCTTGAGCATGACGCCGGTGAGCGGACGGTCGGCGGAGCCGGCGAAGAGCCGACTGGCGCGTTCCCGGCCGGCGGCCACGCCCAGTGCGACGCGGGCGGCCTCGGCGGCCTTGTGCACCCGCTGCAGGACCAGCAGGTCGGTGGCGCGGTCGGGGCCGGTCGGGTCGGCGCCGTACGCGGCGGCGATGTGCAGCACCATCCGCGCCTGGGTCCAGGCCAGGACGCCGACGTCCACGACCGCGCCGGGCAGGCCGGTGGCGCCGGAGACGGCACCGGAGAGGCGGGCGTGGTTGAGGAACCGCCGGGCGGCCTGCTGCGCGAGGTCGTCGGCGGAGATGCCGGGGTCCTCCTCCCGCGCCCGCTGGGCCCAGCGCTGGGCCTGCGGGCCGAGGCGGCGGACCGCTTCCAGCGCGAGGTGCTCGGGGGCGTACTGCGGGTCGGCCTTCATGCGGGCCCAGAGGGTCCCGGGGAGGTCCTCGTCGTCGGGGGTGGCGGGGGCGGGGGGTACGGCGGGCTCGGTCACCGGAACGCTCCGAAGGAAGGGGCGGATGGACGGCTGACGCCATTGTGCCTTGCAGATGCACGTGCATCCCATGGATCGGCGAGATCCCACGCTCCGCGGTCGTACAGTGACGCGACAGCCGTGCCGGTTCTGCTCAGGCCGTACCCCGGGGAACCGATTAGCCAACCCGGAAGCCAGGCAGACCATCGAGGGGACGACACGGCATGACGGTCGACGAACGGCAGGTGGAGCGGCTCCGGCCCACTCCCATGCTGCTGACGGCGGCCGCGGTCCTCGTGATCTCGATCGTGCTGTTCGCGGTCAACTACACCGAGCAGCGCACCCAGGTCGTCTGGGGCTGGATGCCGGCGATGCTCGGCACGGCGGTCGCGGGCTGGTCGTGCTGGCGTACGGCGTTCGCGCCCGGCCTGGACCCGGTCACCGCGCGCATCTGGCGGTCCCTGGCGGTCGTCTGCGTGCTCATCGTGCTCGGCGTCACCGGCGACGCCCGCCTCTACGTGGTCAATCCCGCCGCCGGCGACCAGGACCACGACGCGCCCACCTCCGCGGCGTACGCGCTGGCGATGCTCCTGCTGCTGTGGACCCTGCTCCGGCTGCCGATGGCCCGCGGGCGGGAACGCGAACGGGTCATGCTCCGGTTCGTGCTGGACGCCGCCACGGTCTCCATCACGCTGGGCATCTTCTCCTGGTACCTGATCACCCGGGTGCTCGACGCCTGGGCGGCCGACAGCTCGGCGGCCGTACCCCTGCTCATGCTCACCGCCCTGGGCCTGGTCGGCGCGCTGGCCTTCGTCAAGGTCGCGGTCAGCGGCTTCGGCGGCCTGGACCGGGTCGCGCTGCGCCTGCTCGCCGCCGCGGCGGCCGTCGGCGCGATCGGCGGCGGCCTGCTACCGCTGTTCCTCGAGATGCACCCGGGTCTGAGCGGCTCGATGATGTTCATCCCCGCGACCCTGCTGTTCGTCGCGCTCGCCGCGGACCGCCAGCGCCGCGCCGCCGGTACGGACGTGCCGGTACGGCGGCGCCGCTCGTTCAGCGTCGTGCCCTACCTGGCGGTGGCCGCGACCGACGGCCTGCTGCTCATGGTGGGCGGCACGGCCGGGCACGTGGTGCTGACCGTCGCGCTGGCCGCCGTGCTGCTCACCGCGCTCGTGGTGGCGCGTCAGGTCAACGCGCTGGCGGAGAACGGCCGGCTGCTGCGCCGCGTCGACGCGAACCTGCTCGAGCTCAACCGCTACCAGACCCAGCTCAGCCACCGGGCCAACCACGACGACCTGACCGACCTGGCGAACCGCGCCCTGTTCGAGCAGCGGACCCAGGAGGCGCTCGCCGAGGCGGAGACCGGCGCCGGGGCCGGGACGCTCAGCCTGGCGCTGATCGACCTGGACGACTTCAAGGCGATCAACGACCGGCTCGGCCACGCCGTGGGCGACGCGCTGCTGGTCGTGGTCGCCGACCGGCTGCGCGAGGCGGTCCGCACCGATGACGTCGTGGCCCGCCTCGGCGGCGACGAGTTCGGCCTGCTCCTGCGCGGGCTGCGCAGCGACGAGGCGACCGAGGTGCTGGACCGCATCGCCGAGTCGCTGACCCGGCCGGTGCACGCGCTCGGCTACGACCTGCTGGTCAAGGCCAGCATCGGCCTGGCAGAGGTGTGGCCCGGCGCGAGCCCCCAGGAGCTGCTGCGCCGCGCCGACCTGGCCATGTACGCCGCCAAGGAGCGGGGCAAGGGCCGGCACGCCGTCTACGACGCCCGCCTCGAGCAGGACCAGGCGGCCGACGCCCAGCTGGGCGCGGAGCTGCGCCGGGCCCTGGACAACGGCGACTTCACGCTGGTCTACCAGCCGATCGTGGCGCTGCCGGACGGCCGGTGGACCTCGCTGGAGACGCTGATCCGCTGGAAGCACCCCGAGCGCGGCTTCATCGGCCCCGACGTGTTCATCCCGATCGCCGAGCGCACCGGGCTGATCGTGCCGCTGGGCGACTGGATCCTGCGGACCGCGCTGCGCCAGGCCGCCGAGTGGCAGGACCGCTACGGCACGGCCGCCCCGGGCGAGATCGGCGTCAACGTCTCCGCCCGCCAGCTGCGCGAGCCGGGCTTCGCCGCGGACGTCCGGGCGGCGCTGGCCGACACCGGCTTCGACCCGGAGAAGCTGGTGGTCGAGGTGACCGAGACGGCCGTGTTCGACGGCGGCATCGCGCTGGACACCCTGCAGAACCTGGTGACGCTCGGCGTGAAGGTGGCGCTCGACGACTTCGGTACCGGGCACTCGTCGCTCGGCCTGCTGCGGACCTGCCCGGCGGACACCCTCAAGGTCGACAAATCGTTCGTCGACGGGATCGGCGGCCGCTCCGAGGAGGCGGTCATCGCCACCGCGATGATCCAGATCACGAACGGCCTGCACCTGCAGGCGATCGCGGAGGGCGTGGAGACCGCCGAGCAGGCCGAGACCCTCTACCGGCTCGGGTACCGCTTCGCGCAGGGCTACCACTTCTCGCGGCCCCTGTCCCCGGATCAGGTCGACGCCCAGCTCGCCGCGCACAGCGCGCTCGTGGTGTGAGGCCGAACTCCCGGAAACCACCTCAGCGACCACGAACCACAACCGATAGTGAAAAAGGGGACGACTCGCGTCCCCCGCAGCCACCATCGCGAGGTTCGACCACATGCCTTCCGTCGCCCGCCCCACGAGGGCAGCATCGAAGTCCGCGCGCAAGCCCCAGTTCAAGAACCCGCTGGGCGACTGGATCGCCGACCGCTCGCTGAACACGAAGATCATGATCATCGTGGGTGCGATGACGCTCGTCGCGGCCCTGGTGGGCATCGTCGCCCTCGCCCGGCTCGCCGAGGTCAACAACCTGAGCCGGCAGATCGGCGAGCAGAACTTCGGCGCCTCCCAGGATCTGAACAAGATCATCTCGGACGTCGGGACCATGCACGCGCAGACCCTCACGTACGGCCAGTCGCCGTCGCCCGACATCCGGGCCCAGGCCAAGGCGCTGGACGCCCTGATCGCCGCCGACTACACGGCGTACCGGGCGAAGACCGTGGACCCGCGGCTGATGGACCAGACGATCTTTCTCTGGGACAAGTACAAGACGGCCCGTGACGTGTACCTGACGGCAGCGGACGGGGGCAACCCGGCAGCGACACTGGCCGCGCGCGACACCCAGCTGACGCCGGCGATCATCCGCGCCAAGTACAACTTGGACAAGCTCGCGGAGGAGGAACAGGCGGCCGCGAAGGCGCGCATCGCCGAGGCCCAGGACGCGTACAAGTCGGCGCGGACGTTCGTCATCGTCGTGCTCGTGGTCGGCCTGATCCTCGCCACGCTGCTCGGCCTGGCGATCGCGCGGAGCATCGTGAGCCGGGTCAAGGCGCTGTCGGGGATCATCGACAGCATCGCCGCCGGCGACCTGACCCGTACGGCCGGCATGACGAGCAAGGACGAGGTCGGGCGGATGGGCGCCCAGCTCGACCGGGCCACGGCGACGCTGCGCAGCACGATCTCGCAGATCACCGGCAGCAGCCGCACCCTCGCGGGCTCCGCCCAGGAGATGACCGACGTCAGCGGCCGCATCGCCGTCAACGCCGAGCAGACCAGCTCCCGCGCCGAGCAGGTGTCCGCCGCCGCCGGCACGGTCAGCAGCAACGTGGACACCGTCGCCGCCGCCAGCGAGCAGATGACGGCGTCCATCCGCGAGATCGCCACGAGCGCGGCCGACGCGGCCGGGGTGGCCCGCGGCGCGGTCGACGTGGCCCAGTCCGCGAACACCACGGTCGCCAAGCTGGGCGTCTCCTCCGCCGAGGTGGGCAACATCGTCAAGGTGATCACCTCGATCGCCGAGCAGACCAACCTGCTCGCGCTGAACGCGACGATCGAGGCGGCCCGGGCCGGCGAGGCGGGCAAGGGCTTTGCCGTCGTCGCGTCCGAGGTCAAGGACCTGGCCCAGGAGACCGCGAAGGCCACAGAGGAGATCTCGAGCCGGATCCAGGCCATCCAGAACGACACGTCCGCCGCCGTCGACGCCATCGGGGAGATCGCCGCGGTCATCGAGCGGATCAACGCGTACTCGGACACGATCGCCTCGGCGGTCGAGGAGCAGACCGCGACCACGAGCGAGATCGGCCGCAGCGTCTCCGAGGCAGCCGGCGGCTCGACCGACATCGCCCGCACCATCGGCGGCGTGGCCGAGGCGGCGCAGAGCACCAACGAGGGCGTCGCCGAGTCCCGCCGTACCGCCCAGGAGCTGTCCCGCCTGGCCGAGGAGCTGCAGTCGCTGGTGTCGCAGTTCCGCGTCTGATCCCCGCGTACGCCTGAGGAACGCCGCGGCCCGCACCGGGCCGCGGCGTTCGCCGTGAGCGGGAATGAACCGTGCCGGGCGTTTGTTCTCTCCTCATCGCCCGCCGGTTGCGCGGGCGTGGACACGAGGAGGTCTGAAGAGCGTGCTCGACCCACACGGGCTCTACGAGTTGGCCGACGACCTGCCCGAGCTGGACGGCGTGGTACTCGTCCAGGCGCTCACGGGGTTCGTCGACGCGGGCAGCGCCGTGCAGCTGTCCCGCGACCACCTGCTGGAGAACTTCGAGGGGCGGGTGCTGGCGACCTTCGACCTCGACCAGCTCCTGGACTACCGGTCCCGCCGGCCCCCCATGATTTTCGTCGAGGACCACTGGGAGAGCTATGAGACCCCGGCCCTCGCGCTGCACCTGCTGAAGGACCTGACCGGCACGCCGTTCCTGCTGCTCGCCGGCCCCGAGCCGGACCTGCAGTGGGAACGCTTCATCGCGGCCATACGCGGGCTCATCGACCGTTTCGGCGTGTCGGTGACCGTCGGCCTCAACGCGATCCCGATGGCCGTGCCGCACACCCGCCCGCTGAGCGTCACCGCGCACGCCACCGACCGGCGCCTGCTCGGCGAGCACGAGTCCTGGCTGCAGCGGGTGCAGGTACCGGCCAGCGTCGGCAACCTGCTCGAGTTCCGCCTCGGCGAGGCCGGCCACGACGCGATGGGGTACGCCGCGCACGTCCCCCACTACCTCGCTCAGACGACCTACCCGCCCGCCGCGGAGCTGCTCGTCGAGTCGGTCGCCAACACCACCGGGCTGGTCCTGCCGACGGCCGCGCTGCACGAGGCCGCCACCGAGGTGCGCGAGGAGATCGACAAGCAGGTCGCCGACGACGAGCAGGCCGTACGCCTCGTCGCGTCCCTGGAGGCGCAGTACGACGCGTTCGTCCGCGGCCGCGCGAGCAACCTGCTCGCCGAGCCGGACAGCGCCCTGCCGAGCGCGGACGAGCTCGGCGCCGAGCTCGAACGGTTCCTCGCCGAGCAGAGCCGGGACTCGGACTGAGACGCCGCTGCTGCGGCCCCGCGCCCGGGCCGCAGCAGCTCCCTCGCCACCGGGCCGGCGCCTGGCCGCGCCGCGCCGCTCCCCCGCCGGGCCGCGCCGTGGCTGCTTCCCCGCCGCCCGTTTCGCCCAAATCGCCGCCTCGCCGGTGGTGGCTGTCCGATGATGGGTGAACCCAGGGCATAACGAGGGACGGGAGTGCCACGGTGGTCTCATTTCGTTCGCGCGCGGCCGGAGTCCCGGCGCTGCAGGCCGTGCCGCGTGACGTCGAGAGCCTCGAGAAGCTGATCATGGATCTCGACGGCGTGACGGACGAGCAGACCGCCTGGCGGGTCACCGTCGACAGCACGGTGGCCTCGCACAACCTCAGCTACGGCGCGGTGTGGCTGCCCGCCGGGGAAGGCCAGGTCGAGGTCGGCTACGAGACCGGGTCGCTGGTGGACGAGCTGCGGGCGGTGATCGCCGGCAGGCCCGTGCCCATGGACACGGGGCTGGTCGGCCGTGCCGTACGCACCAAGCTGCCGGTGTACGTCGACGCGATGGACCAGTGCCTGGACTGCCAGCGGTGCCAGGCCGCGGCCCACGCCGGGATGGAAGCCGCCGTGGTCACGCCGGTGCTGCAGGACGGCCGGGTCATCGCCGTCCTCGAGTACTACTCCCCCGAACCGCTGTACCTGGAGGGTCCGCGCAGCGAGAAGTGGGCCACCATCGCCCGCATCGCCGAACGGGCCCGGTTCTCCGCGCTGGCTGCCGCCGAGCTGCGCCAGGTCGCCGACGACCGGCTCGCCGTCACCGAGGTCGTCACCGCGCTCGGCGAGGCCCGCGACGTCCCCTCCACCCTGCGGATCGCGCTCGAGTCGGTCCGCAGGGCGTTCGGCTGGGCGTACGGCTCCTACTGGGAGATCGACGAGGGCGACAACCTGCTGAGATTCAAGGTCGAGTCGGGCTCGGCCGGCGACGAGTTCCGCAAGGTCACCCTGGCGGCCACCTTCGCCGAGGGCGTCGGCCTCTCCGGACGCGCGTGGCGAGCCCGCGACCTGGTGTTCGTCCGCGACATCGGCGAGCTCACCGACTGCGTGCGCGCCCCCGCCGCGCAGCGCGCCGGCGTCCGCTCCGGCGTGTGCATGCCGATCTCGAGCCACGGCCGGATCATCGGCACGATGGACTTCTTCACCACCGAGTTCATCGAGCTGTCGGAGTCCCGCGCGTCGGCGCTGCGCAACGTGACCCAGCTGGTGTCCCAGCGGCTCGACATCGTCCGCGGCAACGAGTACGCGGCGGCAAACTCGCGGTCCCTGCTCGACACCGTCTCCCGCCTGCGCGCGGCCAGCGACGACGCGACCCGGGTCGCCCAGGACGCGGTCGCCCGCGCCTCCGAGATGACCCAGGAGGTCGAGGCGCTGGGCCAGGCGTCGGCCGCGATCGGCGACGTTATCAAGATCATCTCGTCGATCGCCGACCAGACCAACCTGCTCGCGCTCAACGCGACGATCGAGGCCGCCCGCGCCGGCGAGGTCGGCCGCGGCTTCGCCGTCGTCGCCGGGGAGGTCAAGGACCTTGCCCGGGAGACCGCCGAGGCCACCCAGCGGGTGTCGGAACAGATCAACGGCATCCAGAACAGCACGCGTACGGTCTCCGCCGGCATCCTGACCACCAGCGACACCATCGGGCAGATCAGCGCGGTCCAGGAGCGGATGAACGAGGTGCTCGAGGAGCAGGCCCGGATGGCGTCGACGCTGCAGACCTAGGCTAGGTCGTCAGCGGGAGCCAGTCGAGGACGGTCCGGATCTGGGCGTCCCAGTAGCCCCACTCGTGATCGCCCGGTCCGAAGGCCGCGTCGACGGCGACCCCGTGGCGGCGGCAGGCGGCGAGGAAGCGCTCGTTCTGCGCGACCAGGTAGTCCTCCGTGCCGCAGCGCAGCATGAGCTCGGGCAGATCACCGCCGGCCCGCCGCTGCTGCAGCAGGTGCAGCAGGTCGTCGTCCGTGCCGGCGACCGGACGGCCGCCGAACACCCGGGCCATCAGCTCGCTGATGTGCGGGCGCTTGTCCCACTCCGCCATGTACGCCAGGTCCAGCACGCCCGAGAGGCTCGCGGCGGCGGCGAAGCGCTCGGGCTGCCGGAGCGCCCATTTGAAGGCGCCGTACCCGCCCATCGAGAGGCCGGCGACGAAGGTGTCCTCGCGCCGGGTGGAGACCCGGAAGAACGACGACACCACGGACGGCAGCTCCTCGGAGAGGAACGTCCAGAACTTGAGGCCGTACCGCTCGTCGGCGTAGAAGCTGCGGTGCACCTGCGGCATGACGACGGCCAGGCCCTTCGCGGCGGCGTACCGCTCGATCGACGTGTACCGCGTCCAGGCGGTGTCGTCGTCGGTGAGGCCGTGCAGCAGATAGAGCACGGGCGGCGCGGCGTCGGACGCGCGACCGGCGAGACCGATCTGGGTGCTCGCGGTCTGCGGCAGCAGCACTGTCATCGAGGTGCCGAGCGCCAGCACCTCGGACGAGAAGTCACAGCGGATCAGGGCCATGCCCCGAGTATCAGCCATCGATGATCACCCGGCGTTGCTACCGTGCCCGCATGCCGTCGTACACCGTGATCGCCCACTACCGCACGACCGAAGCCGACGCCCCTACGGTTCGCGAGGTCCTGAGCCGGCACGCCGCGGCGAGCGCGGCCGAGCCGGGGTGCGTGACGTTCACCGCGCACCAGCACGCGGACGACCCGACCCGCTTCGTGCTCTACGAGGTCTACGCCGACGAGGCAGCCTTCACCGCCCACCGGGCCACCCCGCACTTCCGCGACAACATCGAGGGGATCGTCGTCCCGCTCCTGCTCGAACGGACCTGGACCGCACTGTCCACGATCGAGCACCGCCCGTCATAGGTCACCGGGTTTCCCGGTACCAGGCCTCGACAAGCTCCAACGGGCGACGGCGACCGGTGAACACCGCGATCGGGTCACGGACGTCGTAGGTCCGGCGGGCATCGGCGGGCGGAGCCGTGAGTCGGTTGATCATGAAGGGTGCCAGCCAGAAGTACTTCGCGGCGCCGGTGAGACGGATCGCGCGCCGAACGGTGGCGGCGTCCACCACGCCGGCGAGGCCGCGGAGATACCCGGTGGTGACCCGTTCGACGACCTCGTCGAGCAGCGCCAGATCGACCAGCCCGTCGAAGAACGTGTCGAGGATGAGGTTGGCCGCGTCCTCGCCGAGCGGTCCGGGGCCGACGAAGCTCCAGTCCAGCAGCACCGGTCCCGAGCCGTCGATGATCACGTTGGTCGGCCACACGTCGTGGTGGCAGAGGGTGCGGGGCAGCTCGTCCGTGGCACGCAACAGGTCGTGCCGCCGTACCCAGAGATCCCGCAGCCCGGCCCGCAGCCCGGCCGGCCAGGCAGCCGCCGCTGTGGGGTGCTCCCAGGCAACCGGTGCGGTGACGGGGCGGGTCGTGGTGTAGTCGCGCAGCCAGTCGCGTGACAACCAGGAGGCGCGGTGGCGCCGGCCCAGCCACGCCGCATGCCCGGCGCCGAGCCGCTCGGCGAAGTCACCCAGCATCGTGGGCGTGGCTGCAGTGCCGGGGATGCCGGAGACATGCTCCAGCCACAGAGCGATCGAGCCGTCGGGCCGTTCCGTCCACTCCGCCAGGGCCGGAGCGCGGATGCCCGCCGCCGCGAAGGCCGTCGAGGCCAGTCCGTCGCGGTAGGCCAGGGCTTCCCGCCGCCAGTAGTTCCAGTGCCCCGGATCGGCGCTCGTCGCCCAGTGTGCGGGCACCCCGTCCCGGCCGGGCGGAGTCACGATCTTCAAGATCACAGTGCGGCCGTCGCCGTTCACCCGCCAGACACCGCCGGTCGCCCCGTTGAGCGGGTTGTGGGCCAGCAGCTCGGACTCCCACTGCCGGCCCACGAGATCGGCAGGCGGGTTCATCGGGCCATCGTACGTATCGCCGGACGGCTCCCCCGGCCGCTCACGGCACGGTTGGGAATGTCGTACCCGTCGATTAGAATGTATGTACGAAAACAGCCTCTGAGCTGCGGGGAGATCACCGTGACCGTGCCCGTTCTGCCCTCTTCGACCCCTGCGATTCCGCCGTACGCGACGATGCTCGGCTTCACCCGCTACGTGGCCCGCACCGGCCCGGCGAAGGCCACGTTCGTCGGCGGCCTGCGCCGCCAGCGCGAGCGCCGCACCGGCTTCAACCCGCACGGCCAGCTCGTCAAGGCGCTCAAGGCGGACGTCGCGTTCCGCACCGGCGGCACCTACCTGACGGGCGTCACCGAGCTGGTCAAGCCGCGCTGGAAGCCGCTCTACGAGGCGGTCAGCGCCGGCGCCCTGACCTACCTCCACTCACTGGGCGACCCCGAGAACGTCAGCCTCGCCCAGACCCGCGAGGCCCTCGCCTCCGTCGGCCCCCTCGCCGTGAAGATCAACCCCCACTTCGGCCTCCGGTACGAGGACGGCCGCCGCGAAGCGGTCCGCCTCCACTTCGACGAGGAACCGCCGACCCCCGAAGCGATCACCGCGACCCTCCACCTGATGGCCCGCCACATGGACCAGATCCTCCCCAACGCCGACCCGGTCCTCGTCGACCTCCGGCGCGGCACAACCCACCGCCTGGACCCGGCGGCCAAGACCGGAGACGTGGAGCGCTGGCTGGCCGGGGAGGCAGCGGCCTTCACCGCGATGTGGGCAGCCACGGCGGCCTGAGCGTCGCACCCCGGCCCGCCTCCTCCCGGCCCGCCTCCTCCCGGCGGGCCGGGGTGGACTTTGGGGGCCGGGCTGCTGCTTTTTGTGCGCAGATCCCGGATCGCGCGCCGTGCATCGGGTCGCGGCCCCGAATCGGATCGCGGGCCGGGTGGCGGCCTGCGGACCGGGTCGCGGACAGCGGGCCGGTCGCGGGCGCGGGCCGGTCGCGGGCGCGGACCGGTCGCGGGCGCGGACCGGTCGCGGGCCGGGTCGCGGACAGCGGGCCGGGGTCGCGGACAGCGGGCCGGGGTCGCGGACAGCGGGCCGGTCGCGGGCGCGGACCGGTCGCGGGCCGGGTCGCGGACGGCGGGCCGGGCGACGACAGGCCGCGCGGTTCGTCCTCGCCGTGCTCCTCCGTCCTGCTCAGCATCGCCACCGCCAAGGATCGCCACCGACCCGCCGACCCCGCACGCACGTCGACATCGGGCGACACGGACCCGGCCGTGCCGCACGCCGCGAACCCGCGACGCCGTACGCCGCAGACCCGCCGGCATCAGGCGGCGCGGACCTGTCGATGCCGCATGCCGCGGACCCGCCACCATCGGGCGGCGTGGGTGTCTCCTGATTGCGGAGTGGTTGCGAGTGGGTTGCGCGTACCCGGTTCGCTCGCCGGCGGATGGTGGATCGTCCGAACGGTCCGGAATTGTTTGGGTTTCGGAGTGGGAACTTCTTAGGTGCAGCGCGGTTGCGACGATGTCTCCGGTGTCAGCAGGAAGCAAGGCGTCGGGGGGCGTTGGGCATGTCGGTGATCGGGCGGGTAACCGGAAATCTGATGGTGGCGGCGGCGGGGATCGCCGGGGTCTCGGTTGTGGCGCCCGCGCCCGCCGCCGCTGCCGTGCCGAGCATGCCGAGCCTGGTCGCGTACGTGCGCAGCGGGGATGTGTACGTCAGCAAGGGCACCGCGGAGACGCGGGTGACCACCGGGGGTGGATGGGCGCGGCCGCGGTGGTCGGCGGACGGCCGGTCGATCGCGCTGCTGCGGAACGGTCAGTTGTGGACCATGAAGGCCGACGGCAGCGGGAAGCGGCGGCTCACCACGCGGGCCGCGGCCGGGCCGTCGTGGTCGGCGGACGGCTCGTGGATCGCGTTCGCCTCGCTGTCCTGCTCCGGCGGGCCGGGGGTGTACCGGATCTCGGCGACGGTTGCCGGCGCGCAGCCGCAGGTGCTGTTCCCGAGCTACTGCCGCGATGAGGAGCTGCCCGCCGAGCCGGCCGCGACGGCCGCCGCGACGGGGTCGCTGAGCGAGCGGCTCCGGTACGACGACGCCGTGGCCTGGTCGCCCGACGGCAGCAGGATCGCGTTCCGGGGCGGGGACTGCGAGTCGATCTACGACGCCTGCCTGAGCGTCGGCACGGTGGCCACCGGCGGCGAGAAGACCGTCGCGGCGTACGGGGGCGGCAGCCGGCAGAACTCCGGTTTCGCGGTCGTCCCCTGCTGGCGCGCCGACGGGGCGAAGCTGGCGTGGACGGCGTACCAGAAGGGCGAGACCGCGGCGGACGACCAGCCCGTGCACGTCGAGGAGTACGACACCGCGACGGGCGCGAAGCGTACGGTCGGCGCGAGCCAGGACCGGGAGCTTGCGTACGTGGACAGCACCCGCGCCGTGGTGACCGGAACGTACAAGAGCGGCTCGTGGGTGATGGTGGTCAACCTGTCCACCGGCGCGCGTACGCCGTTCCACCAGGGCTCGCAGCCCAGCGTCCAGCCGAAGCGGTAACGACCAGATGGCAGGCGGCCGGTCCGGGGATCCCGGGCCGGCCGCCTATTCTGGGCCGTGATGAGCCAGATGACCAGCGACCCGGCCGGGCGGCCGATCCGGACGTTCCACCCGCGCCGGGGCCGGATGAGCAACCGGCACGCGGACGCCTTCGCGGAGCAGTGGCCCCGGCTGGGCCTGACCGTCATCGATGGGGACCGCACTCCCCTCGACCTCACGGAGCTCTTCGGCCGCGACGCTCCGCGCGTACTCGAAATCGGTTTCGGGATGGGTGAGTCGACCGCCGAGATGGCCGCCGCGGACCCCGGACGGGATCATCTCGGGGTCGAGGTGCACACGCCGGGCATCGGGAACCTGCTGGCGCTGGTCGCCGAGCGGGGGCTGACCAACGTCCGGGTCGCGCACGGCGACGCGATGGAGCTGGTCCGGCGGCTGCCGGCGGGCAGCCTCGACGCCGTGCACAGCTTCTTTCCCGATCCGTGGCCGAAGGCCCGGCATCACAAGCGCCGGCTGATCTCGCCGGGGAACGTCGCGCTGCTGCGTGAGCGGCTCCGGCCCGGCGGCACGCTGCACTGCGCGACCGACTGGGCCCATTACGCCGAGGCGATGCGGGAGACGCTCGACGGGGATACCGGCCTGGTCAACGCGTACGGCGGGTACGCGCCCCGGCCCGGGCACCGGCCGCGGACGAAGTTCGAGGATCGGGGCGTACGGGCCGGGCGGGAGATCTTCGATCTCGTGTACCGGCGGCGCTGAGCGAGTTCGCCGGTTTTATCGCTTTCGCCCCCGTACGCTGGAGGCGGAGGTCCGCGCATGCCACGAAGTGATCTTGGCCTCGAGCGCCAGGATGGGCCGGACCGCGTCGGGGATCCGGGCGGCACGGAACACGACCCGCCGTCCGAGCCGAACGCCGGCCGGGACGAGGCGAGCCGCACGTCCGCCCCCGGTGGTACGCCGACCCCGGCCACCGCGTCGGCAACGATCCCCGGTCCGGGCCACGGCGTCCTGGCCCTGGGCGCCGCCGACCACCTCGCCGCCCTGCTCGCCCGGTCGGTCCGCGCGCACAGCGGCCTGGTGCACTTCGTCGACGGCGACCGGCTCCGGCTGTACGGCGGCTTCCGGCTGGAGCTGCAACGGGAGGACTTCCGCGACATCCCGATCGCCGACACGCTGGGCGGCATCGTCGTGACGACCGGAAAGCCGCTGGTCATCAGCGACGTCGCCACCGACGAACGGGTGCCCGCCGCCTCCCCGGTCCGGGCCAACCGGCTCATCGGGGGCTACCTGGGCCATCCGATCCGCGACGAGCACGGCACCGTGCTCGGGGTGTGCTGCGCGTTCGACGTGCAGCCGCGGGAGTGGACCGCCGACGAGGACGCCGCCGTCGCCGAGGCCGCGCAGGTCGGCACGCTGCTGATCACCGAGCAGCTCGCCCGGCACGAGGTGGACAAGCAGCGCCGGTTCCTCGACGCCGTCCTGGACAACCTGCACGACGGGGTCACGGCCTGCGATGCCGACGGGCGGGTCGTGCTGGTCAACGCCCGGATGCAGCAGCTGTGGGACGGCGCCGGGATCTCCGCCGAGCCCGGCCCGGACGGCACCATCGCCGGGCTCAGCGACGCGGACGGCAAGCCGATCACGCCGGAAAGCATCTCGCTGTTGCGCGCGCTGCGGGGCGAGCGTCTGCGCGACCACGAGCTGGTGCTGTCGGGGCACGGCCGGCGGACCCGGTACTACATGGTCGACGCGACACCGATCACCGGGCCGGACGGGCGTACGCTCGGCGCGGTCCAGGCCGTCCAGGACGTCACCCGGCGCAAGCGGGCCGAGCGGTTCCGCACCTGCGAGCTCAGCGTGATCACGGCGCTGTCCGGGGCGGCCGACATGGCGGCCGCCGGCCCGCGCGTGCTCGAAGCCGTGGTCAGGACGCTGGGCTGGACGCACGCCGAGCTGTGGCTGGTCGACGAGGCGGCCCAGGTCGTCCGGTCGGTCGCGCACTGGAACGCGCCCGGGTGGGACGGGCGCATCGAGGTGCCGGCGGAGCTGCCGTACGGGACGGGCCTGGCCGGACGGGTCTGGCAGGCCGGCAAGCCGCTGTGGATCCGGGACGTCGGCCTGCCGCAGAGCCTGATCTCCGCCGCGACCGCCGAGGGTTCGCGGCTGCACGCGGCCCTGGCGCTCCCCGTGCGGCACGGGCTGGAACCGCTCGGCGTGCTCACGGTCTTCGCCGACACCGTGGAGAACCCGGACGACGAGCTGGTCACGCTCATGTCCGGCATCGCGGCGCACATCGGCCAGTTCGTGGAGAGCCGGGTGGTCGAGGACCTGCAGCGCCAGCTCACCCGCAGCAAGAACGACTATCTGGCGCTCATCGGGCACGAACTGCGGACGCCGCTGACGTCGATCGGCGCGTACACCGAGCTGCTGCGCGAGGCGGACTCCGAGACGCTGACCCGGGACGGTCCGGCGATGCTGGAGGTGATCGACCGCAACACCACGGCGCTGCGGCACATCATCAACGAGCTGCTGGAACTCTCCGCACTGGACACCGGGCACGCGGCCGTCCAGCTGACGCCGCTCGACCTGGCAGAGGTCGTCCGCGAGGCGCTGGCGAGCGCACGCAAGGCGGTCGAGGGCGAGCCGCTGCAGATCGCGGAGGAGCTTCCCGACCGGCTCGTCGTGCCGGGCGACCGGCGCCGGCTGCGGCAGGTCGTGGACAACCTGGTCGGCAACGCGATCAAGTACAGCCCGGACGGCGGCCGGATCACCGTACGGCTGCGGGCCGCCGGCGGCGCCGCCGAGCTGGCCGTCTCGGACACCGGCATCGGCGTGTCCGCCGACGAGCGGGAGAAGATGTTCACCGGGCTCTACCGGACGAGCCGGGCCCGCGACCGGGCCATTCCGGGTACGGGGCTGGGCCTCACGCTGAGCCGGGCCGTGGTGCACCGCCACCACGGCAGCATCGCGCTGACCGAGCACGACGGTCCGGGCACGACGGTGCTGGTGCGGCTCCCGCTCGAGACCCGTTGACAACCTGTTGACAATTTTCCCCCTGGTCAGGGGTGGTTCGCGGGACGAGGATGACCTCCATGACCCGGTGGACCCCAGACCCCACGTTCTACGCCTCGCCGCGTGACGCCGTGCAGGCTCCCGCCGAGCAGCTCGCCTACGTCGCGGCCTTCGACCGCGCCGCCGAGAAGCCCGACGCCATCGCCGTCGTGGACACCGATCCCGCTTCCGGCGCGTACGGGACGGTCGTGGGCTGGACCGACCTCCCGCACACCGGCGACGAGCTGCACCACTTCGGCTGGAACGCGTGCTCGAGCGCGCTGTGCCCGTCCGCGCCGCACCCGCACGTGGAACGCCGCTACCTGATCGTGCCTGGCCTGCGGTCCTCGCGGATCTACGTGCTCGACACCAAGGACGATCCGCGCAACCCGAGGCTGGTCAAGGAGATCCCGGCGGAGGACCTGGCCACGAAGGCGGGCTACTCGCGGCCGCACACGATCCACTGCGGACCGGACGGCATCTACGTGTCCGCGCTGGGCGGCGGCTCCACCGAGGGCCCGGGCGGCATCGCGGTTCTCGACCACACCACGTTCGAGGTACGCGGCGCCTGGGAGAACGACCGCGGCGACCAGTACTTCGCGTACGACTTCTGGTGGCACCTGACCCGCGACGTGCTGGTGTCGTCGGAGTGGGGCACGCCGTCGATGATCGAGGACGGCATCAACCCGGAACTGCTGGTCGGCCGCAAGTACGGTCACAGCATCCACTTCTGGGACCTCGCCAAGCGCACCCTCGTGCAGACCGTCGACCTCGGCGACCAGTACCAGATGCCCCTCGAACTGCGCCCGGCCCACGACCCGCGCAAGGAGTACGGCTTCGTCGGCGTTGTGACCAGCGTCGAGGACCTGTCCGCGTCCGTGTGGGTGTGGCATCGCGACAACGGGGAGTTCACGGTCACGAAGGTCATCGACATCCCCGCCGAGCCCGCGGAGGCCGCCGACCTGCCGCCGGCGCTGCAGCCGTTCGGGGCCGTGCCGCCGCTGGTCACCGACATCGACCTCTCCGTCGACGACCGTTTCCTCTACGTCTCGTGCTGGGGCACAGGTGAGCTCAAGCAGTTCGACGTCGCCGACCCGTTCCACCCGCGGGAGACCGGCTCGATCCGGCTCGGCGGCGTGACCGGTCGCGTGCCGCACCCGTCCGCCCCGGACGAGCGCCTCGCCGGCGGCCCGCAGATGGTGGAAATCAGCCGCGACGGCAAGCGCGTCTACGTCACCAACTCGCTGTACGGCTCCTGGGACGACCAGTTCTACCCGCACGGCGTCGGCGCCTGGATGGCGAAGATCGACGTGGACACCGAGAACGGTGGCATGACGCTGGACGAGCGCTTCTTCCCGCACGGCGACGACTTCCGCGGGCTGCGGGTGCACCAGACCCGGCTGCAGGGCGGCGACGCCTCGTCCGACTCGTACTGCTTCCCGTGACGGCTGGTCAGCTCGCCGCCCTCGCCGCCCTCGGCGCGTTCCACGGCCTCAACCCCGCGATGGGCTGGCTCTTCGCGGTGGCCCGCGGCATGCAGGAAGGCAGCCGTACGGTCCTCCTACGCTCCCTGCCCCCCATCGCCGCCGGTCACCTCGCCTCGGTGGCGATCGTGGCGGCGGTGGTCTCGGCGACGCAGTCGGCGGTGGTCGGCAACGTCGTGTCCATCACGGGCGGGGTGCTCCTGGTCGGCTTCGGCCTGTGGCGGCTGCTGTCCGAACGCCACTTCCGGTGGGCGGGCATGCGCCTGTCCCAAGCCCAGCTCGCCGGCTGGTCCTTCCTCATGTCCTCCGCACACGGCGCCGGTCTGATGCTCCTCCCGGTCCTGGCGACGACCCCCATGCCCACCGGCCCGCACACGGCACACACAGTGGCGGCGGCGCCGGGCGGTGCGCTGCAGGGCCTGCTGGCCGCGGGCGTGCACACGGTGGCGATGTTCGCGGTGATGGGCGGCTGCGCGGTGCTGGTGTACGAGTTCGTGGGGCTGAAAGTGTTGCGCCGGGCATGGTTCAACGTGGACAAGTTGTGGGCCGGAGTGCTGGTGGCGGCGGGTGCGCTGACGATCGCGCTGACGGCATGAAGACGGGCGGGCCGCTCACGGCCCGCCCGTTCGGGTCGATGGACTCCCCGCACCGACCTCAACCTGCGACCACCTGTGACCCGGCGTGGCGGCTGAAGGCATAGGCCGCGGGGCCGCTTCGTATCCGCGGTCAGTCGTTGGGCCGCCGGTCATATGCCGCCAGCGTCGCCTTGCTGGTGCTGCCGTCTTGGAACGTCAGTGCCCAAGGGCCCGTGTTGACATCGGAGTCGGAACCGAAGCCGACCCACTTCCCGACGAGCCGCCGCCCACTCGGCTCAGCAAGCAGCTGGATCGCCCCGTGGTAGCGGGCGCCCTTGTAGTAGCCAGTACGCGCGGTGTCCTCGACCCACGTGCCGGTGATGATTGATCCGTCGACGGTGAGGTCCATACCCATGGACGAGTCGGCGGACCCCGCCAGGCTACGCACGGTCAGGCGGTCGTTGTGCTGCAGCAGGACGACGTAGTGCTGACTGACGAACATCTGCTCGCGTCCACTGGAGAAGAACTCGTACCTGCTCAACCACACTCCGCTGTAGTTGCTCTGTGGTGACCGGATGGCTCCCGCACTGGGCGGCGGTGTGCGGACCTCGAGGTCGTGGCCGCCACGGCCGTCGTCGACAACGAAAGAGTCCGTTCCAGCGGGGAACCCGAGGGATTCGATCGGCACCCCGGTGACCATCTCCAAAGCGCGGGCGTATCCGGGTCGCGGGGTGGTGATCTCCCCCGCCTCGAGGCGTTGCACGTAACGCTTGGAAGCCGAGTTGGGCTTGCCGATGCGGGCGCCGGCGGCCCGCAGCTCGCGGGCGAAGTCGTCCTGGCTCAGCCGCATGCTCCGTCGTCGCGGCGGGCGTCAGGAGGGCGGCATCGTCTGTCTATGCATCTACTCATTGCTTCGCATCGACGAATACGGGTCACGATGCTCCATCCCTCGGTACTCCAGGCCACTGCACCTCCCCATTCGCTTCGATGAGCACGGGGGCGGCAAGGGGGTGCATCCCTATTCGCGGCTGACAACCTCAGCCAGAGCGCTCCCATTGGAGGTCACATGCGGCTTCAACAAAGCTGGTCGCTTGCCGCCGGCCCACGTGTTCTGCCTGATCGCCCCACCGCGGGCGGTGCACGAATTGTCGTTCCAGCTTGCGGTGCCTCCGGAGGAAACATCTGCCGGGCATGCGGTGGCAGAGGCAGCAAGATGGAGCAGGTCCAGCGTGTCGACGGCTGCTCACGATGCGGTGGCAGCGGACAGCGGCGCATGGGCAAGACAGTCGTGAACTGTGGGACTTGCGGCGGCAGGGGCGGCGTCACCCGCACTCAGCATGTGCAGACGCCGTGCAGGTCATGCGGCGGATCAGGGCGCAAGTGAGAGGATGACGCCATGGATGACGTGTTGACCCCTGGTCCGGGCGACGACCCGCAGACCCCGCCGCAGGGTTACAACGCGGTCGAGTGCCCAGCCTGCTCCACTGAGCACATCAAGCCGTCTGCGGCGGCGACGGCCCTCGCCGTGAGCGTCCGTGCTCAGCACGGCGCGACCTTCTGCTCGACGTGCAACGGCCAGCAGTGGGTGTGGGCACGGAAGTCGTTGTCGGTGTGACGGATGACTCGGCACGCTCTGCGCATCGTCTGACGCAGGCGGGTCCACGCCGATGAGAGCCGGGCGGCGCGGCCGCCCGGCTCCACTCACATTCTTACCGGCGCGGCCAGAGGACGCCGGCTGAGCCGCCGCCGCGGCGGACCGGCTCTGCGGTGGCGATCAGGCCGCCGTGGCGGGTGAATTCGATCGCGGTGGCCGCGCCCAGCTCCGCCACGTCCGGGCCGAAGGTGTGGCCCAGCGCTTCCAGGCCAGGGCCGTACTGCTGGTGGAATGCCGGTTCGGCCTGGATGCCGGGGCTGTTGCGCTGCGAGGCCCGGGGTGCCGCCATCGCTTCCGGCAGAGTCATGCCGAGGTCGATGCGGTTCACCAGGATCTGCAGCACCGTCGTGATGATGGTCGCGCCGCCGGGTGAACCGGCGGCCAGGAACGGCTTGCCGTCCTTGAGGACGATGGTCGGCGACATGGAGCTGCGGGGGCGCTTGTTGGGGCCGGGAAGGTTGGGGTCCGGCGCGCTTCCCTGCGTACCCGTGAAGTTGAAGTCCGTCAGTTCGTTGTTGAGCAGGAAGCCGCGGCCGGGAACGACCATGGCGTTGCCGCCGGTCTGCTCGATCGTCAGCGTGTACTCGACGACGTTGCCCCACCGGTCGGCCACGGTCAGGTTGGTCGTGCTCTGACCCTGCTCCACCGGGCCGCCGACCGGCGCGGGCGTGCAGCCGGTGGCGTTGATGTCGCCCGGCGGGACCGGCTTCGTGAGCGCGCGGTCCGGGTTGATCTGGCAGGCGCGCTGGCTCGCCCAGCCGTCGCTGATCAGCTTGTCGAGCACGGGCTGCGGCGTGTACGCGCCGACATAACGGTTGCGGTCGGCGAAGGACAGCGCGCTCGACTCCAGGTACCGGTGCAGCGCCTGGGTCATCGTGACCTTGGACAGGTCGGTCTTCTCGAGGATGTTCAGCGCCTCGCTCACCGCCGTGCCACCGCTGGACGGCGTGGACATGCCGTACACGGTCAGCCCTCGGTAGCCGGATCTGGTCGGCGCGGGGTAGCGGACCTGGTAGTGCGCCAGGTCCGACATGCGCAGATCACCGGGACGGATCGGGTACGCCCACGGCACGCTGGGCGTCGGGTCGACGGGCGGGTGCTGCACTGTACGGACGATGTCGGCGCCGATGGGTCCGCGGTAGAACACGCCGGTGCCGCGGCGGGCGATCAGCCGGTAGGTGTCCGCGAGGTCGGGGTTGCGCAGGGTCGAGCCGACCGCCGGCGGGGCGCCACCGG
Organism: Nucisporomicrobium flavum; assembly: GCF_016464385.1. Classification (GTDB taxonomy): domain Bacteria; phylum Actinomycetota; class Actinomycetes; order Mycobacteriales; family Micromonosporaceae; genus Actinoplanes; species Actinoplanes flavus_A. The sequence goes on from NZ_JADMLH010000009.1 coordinate 275,314, forward strand.
GCAGATAGATCTCCGATGTGGATCCGAACTGAGCGAACTGCGCGGCGTTGTCCGCGACCTGCTGACGGAACGTGGCGTCCACGGGGAAGCCGCGGTCCGCCACCTTCGCGGCCGGCAGCAGCAGGGCGCCGAGCGGCCGGGTGCCCCACTTGCGGGACGCCGCCTCCCAGGTCGCCAGGGTGCCGGGCGTGCCGGCCGAGAGGCCGCTGACGCGGGCCTCCTGGAAGTCGTACGGCAGGCCGTCGGCGGGGTCGATGAACGTCGTCTCGGTCATCGTGGCCGGTCCGGACTCCCGCCCGTCGATCGTGCTGACCGTGTGCCGCTTGGCGTCGTAGTAGACGAAGAAGCCGCCGCCGCCGATGCCCGCGGAGAAGGGCTCGGTGACGCCGAGGGTGGCGGCCGCGGCGACCGCGGCGTCGACGGCGTTGCCCCCGCGGCGGAGCACGTCCAGGCCGACGGCGGTGGCGGTGGCATCGACGGTCGAGACGGCGCCGCCGAAGCCCACCGCGGTGGGACCGTTGGGTGTCGCGTGAGCGTTCGCGCTGGCCGGGGCCAGGGTGACGGCTGTCATAGCGAGGGTGACCGTGGTGGCGAGCGCGAGAGAGAACCGCATCGTGCCTCCGGCGCGATAGAGAGAGTGTGGACAGACCCTCTTTGCCTACCGGCAGCGGCCGCCCGGCACAACCCGGGACACGGTCCTCACGCTGCGTGGTCGGTTGCGCCGTGCGCCGCCCAGGTCGCGTACATCCGTGCGTAGCGGCCGCCGGCGGCGACCAGCTCGTCGTGGCTTCCCGACTCCACGATGCCGTGGTCGTCGACCACGATGATCCGGTCGGCGCGCATCGCGGTGGAGAGCCGGTGCGCGACGAGGATCGCCGTGCGCCCCTGCAGCAGCCGGTCCAGTGCCGCCTCCACCCGCAGCTCGCTGCGCAGGTCGAGGCTGGAGGTCGCCTCGTCCAGCACCACCACGCGCGGCTCGGCCAGGAAGGCGCGGGCCAGCGCGAGCAGCTGCCGCTCCCCCGACGACACCGACTGACCGCGCTCGTGCAGCGGGGTCTGCAGGCCCTCCGGCGAGCGCTCCACCAGGTCGCGCAGGCCCACCTCGTCCACGGCCGCCCACACGTCGGCGTCGGAGGCGTCCGGTCGGGCGAAGGCGATGTTGTCGCGCAGCGTCCCGGCGAAGAGGAAGGGTTCCTGCGGCACCACGCCGATCTGCCGGCGCAGCGATGCGAGCGTCACGTCGCGCAGGTCGTGCCCGTCGATGAGGATCCGGCCGCCGGTCGGGTCGTAGAGCCGCGTGACCAGCTTGGCCAGCGTCGACTTGCCGGCGCCGGTCGGCCCGACACAGGCGATGGTCTCCCCGGGCCGGACCGTGAGGCGCACGTGCTCGAGCACGGGCCGGTCGGGCAGGTAGCCGAAGGTCACGTCGTCGAGGACGATCTCGCCGCGGACCGGCGGGAGCTCGACCGCGCCGGGCTTCGGGCGTACGGACGGCGCCGTGCCGAGCAGCCCGTTGATCTTCCCTACCGCGGCCCGGCCCTGCTGGTACTGCGTGTAGAGCTGGACCAGCTGCTGCACGGGCTGGAAGAACGAGTTGAGATAGAGCACGAAAGCGGTGAGCTCGCCGATGCTCAACGAACCGCGCAGCACCATGCGACCGCCGATGAGCAGCAGCGCCGCCATGCCGAGCAGGCCGATCGCGGACGTCCCGGGGCCGTAGACGGCGTTGATCCGCCCGGTGAAATCGTTGGCGTCGCGATAGGCCCCCACGACGTCCCGGTGCGCGACGATGTTGCGGTCCTGCCGGTTGTGGGCGGTGATCACCCGCGCGCCGTTGAGGCTCTCCGACAGGTCGGCGAACATGGCGGCGATCGTGTCCCGCTGCCGGTTGTAGCCCCGGTCGGCCGCCCGGCGGAACCACAGCGACGCCACGGTCAGCGGCGGCACGATGAGCAGCAGCGTGATGAGCGCCAGCTCCACGTTGTAGTGGAAGAGCACGCCGGTGACCAGCACCATCGTCAGCGCCTGGATGCCGAACTGGGCGAAGCCGTCCGCCAGCAGGCTCTGCAGCGCCTCCACGTCGGAGGTCATCCGGGTCATGGTGACCCCGGCCTTCTCCCTGGTGTAGTAGTCCAGCGACATCCGCTGGAGGTGGGCGAAGATCCGGATCCGCAGGTCGCGGGTGGCGGAGGCGGCGAGCAGGCCGCTCTGGCGCATGCGTACGGCGGTGGCCACCCCGGTGAGCAGCACGGCAGCCACGAAGGCGACCGTGGCCCCGACCAGCACCCGCACGTCCCGGCCGACCATCCCCTGGTCGATGCCCACCTGCACGAGGTACGGGCCGGCCTGCAGCAGCAGCGTCTCCACGAGCACGGCCAGCACGGCGGCGACCAGCAGCCCGGTCCGCCCGGCCACCAGCCGCCCGAGCGTGACCCGCCCGCCGTCGTCGGCCACGGGATCGAAGGACACGCGAGGGTCGCCGTGGTCGGGCTCCCGCGCCTCGAGCTTCGCAACGCCCTCGGCCAGGTCGGCCGGGATGCCGGCGAACGGCAGGCCGTTGCCCTTACGCCCGGCCGCACCGACCGAGGGCCGCCCGCCGGCATTCAGCCCCCCGAAGCCACCCCCGAACAGACTCACGCCGCAACCTCCGCATCGTCCGCGTCCGCCAGACCGCCAGGATCCGCCTGGGCCTCCTTGGTGGCCGGGGCAGCCGGGGTGGCTGGCCCGTTGCCAGTCGCCGGGCCCTCGAGGGCTGCCTGGGCCGTCGGGGCCGACGGGGCCGACGGGGCCGACGGGGCCGTCGGGGCCGCGGGGGCCGCGAGGCCGTTGGCAGCCCCCGGGCCGACCGCGGCCGCCTGGTCCGCTGGGGCCGCCGGGGTGGCCGGGCCGTTGGCAACCGCCGGACCGTCCGGAGCCGCCGCGGCCGCCGGGGCCGCCGGGGTCGCCGGGGCCGCCGGGGTCGCCAGGCCGTGGGCAGCCCCCGGGCCGACCGCGGCCGCCTGATCCGCTGAGGCCGCCGGGGCCGCCGGGCCGTTGGCAACCGCCGGACCATCCGGGGCCGCCTGGTCCACCTGGTCCACCTGGTCCGCCGGGGCCGCGAGGCCGTTGGCAACCGCCCGGCCGCCCAGGGCCGCCGGGGTGGCCGCGCCGTGGGCAGTCCCCGGGCCATCCGGGGCCGCCTGGTCCGCTGAGGCCGCCCGCGTGGCCGGGCCGTGGGCAGCCCCCGGGCCGCCCGCGGCCGCCCGGCCCTTGGCGGCCGCCGCACCGCCGGCAACGCCCCGGGTCGTCGGACCGCCAGCACCGGCCGGACCGACCACGGCGGCGTCGGCGTCGCCCGGCGCCTCGGTGTCGCCCGGCGCGTCGCTGTCGCCCGGCGCGTCGCTGTCGCCCGGCGCGTCGGTGTCGCCCGGCGCGTCGGTCTCGCCCGGCGCGTCGGGGGTGAGGGTGGCGAGGACCCGGCTGTAGCGGGGTTCCGTGGCCAGCAGCGACTCGTGGGTGCCGTCCGCTGTCACGCGGCCCGCCTCCATGAGGATCACCCGGTCGGCGAGGCCGATCGTGGACAGGCGGTGGGCGACGATCAGCGTGGTGCGGCCCTTCATGCGGTCTCGGAGGGAGCCGTGGATGCGTTGTTCGACCGTGACGTCGATGGCGCTCGTTGCGTCGTCGAGGACCAGGATCGGGGGGTTGACCAGCAGGGCACGGGCGATGGCGACGCGTTGGCGCTGGCCGCCCGAGAGGGTGTAGCCGCGTTCGCCGACGACGGTGTCGTAGCCGTCCGGGAGGCGGCGGATGAAGTCGTCGGCGCCGGCCGCGCGGGCCACGTCCTCCACCTCGGCGCGGGTGGCTTCGGGGCGGCCGTAGGCGATGTTGTCGTGCAGGGACAGTGAGAACAGGAACGGCTCGTCCGGCACGATGCCGACCTGGTCGCGCAGGCCGGCGAGGCGCAGCGTACGGACGTCGTGGCCGTCGATCGTGACCTGGCCCGAGGTCACGTCGTAGAAGCGGGCGAGGAGACGGCCCAGGGTGGACTTGCCGCTGCCCGTGGCGCCCACGACCGCGACCGTTTCGCCCGGGGTCACGTGCAGGTTCAGGCCGTCGAGGGCGAGCGTGCCGTTCGGGTACGCGAACCGTACGTCCCGGAAGCGCACGTCTCCCCGCAGCCGCACGTCGACCGGGTCGGTGGCTTCGACGATCTCGCTGGGGGTGTCGAGGATCTCGTAGATGCGCCGGGCCGACGCCGACGCGCGCTGGCCCAGCATGATCATCATGCCGAGCATGCGGAACGGTGGCTGGAGCATGAGCACGTACGAGTTGAACGCCACGATCGTGCCGACCGTCGTCTCGCCGCGGATCACCATGAGGCCGCCGACCAGCAGGACGAGCGCCAGCCCGAGGCGGGGCAGGTTGTCGAGGACCGGGTTCCAGCGGCTGCGGATGCGGGCGTCCTGCAGGTACGCCCAGCGCACCTCGTCGGCGGACTCGGCGAGGGTGCGCAGCTGACGCCCCTCCGCCGCGAACGCCTTCACGATGCGGACGCCCTGGATGTTCTCGTCGACCACCGTGGCGAGCCGGGCCAGCCGGGCCTGGATCAGCCACGACACCGGGAAGATCGCCTTGCGCATGCCGACGCCGAGGAAGCCGATGACCGGCATGGTGGCCATCGCCACGATCGCCAGCGGCACGTTGATGGAGAGCATCAGCCCGAACGCGACGACCGCGATCAGGCACTGCACGAGGATCGACGGGCCGAACGACAGGTACATCTGCACGGCCCGGATGTCGGAGCCGGAGCGGGACATCAGCTCGCCGGACTGCACCCGGTCGAAGAAGCCGAAGGGCATCCGGGCGAGGTGGGCGTACACGATGTTGCGCAGGTCGTACTCGAGCTCGTAGGCGGTGCGCAGCAGGTAGAGCCGGGCCAGATAGTTGATGACGCCTTGGAGGAGGGCGAAGGCGACGATCCACCACACGTACGTGGACAGCTGGGCGGTGCGCTCGACGACGGCCCGGTCGATGCCGATACGGACCAGGTTGGGGATCTGCACCTGGACGACGAGGCCGGCGAAGGAGAGCACGAGCGAGGTGATCAGCAGGGCGCGGTGGGCCTTGACGAGCGGCAGGGCCCGCCGGAGCCAGGTCTTGCGGGTGTCGGGGTCGATGGACGCCTTGGGCGCGCGGCGGCTCAAGAGGCGCCCTCCTCGCTGCCGGGATCGGGATGACCGGGTAGTTAGCCTGGCTAACGATACCCCGCACCCACCGGCGCCGCCCGCTCCACGGATGGGACGCGGGTCACGGAAGCGGGATGGACCATGCCAGCGCGGGGCCGCGCACGGAAACGCGCGGGCGCTTGCCCACCCCGCCCTCCTCCGGTTCCACGCCCGGGCAGGTCAGCCCCGCCGCCGGCGGCCGGACGGTCAGCAGGTACCGGTCGACCGCCGCGGTCACGCAGTCGCTGCGGCCGTACACTGTGTGGCCCCAGCCCTCGTACGTGACCAGCGACGCCCGCGGGCCGAGCTGGGCGGCGACCGTGCGGGCCCAGGCGTACGGGGTGGCCGGGTCGTGACGGGAGTTGATCAGCAGGACCGGGCCGGTGCGCAGCGGTGCCGGTACCCGCTGCGGGTTGTCGGTCCTCAGCGGCCAGCCGAGGCAGCCCGTGACCGACGCCAGCGCGAGCGGTGACACCGGCATCTGCGGGTTGCGGGCGGCCAGGGCGGCGAGGCGGTCGCGCAGGTCCGGCCAGCCGCCGAGCGGCAGCGTCCAGTCGTCGCAGAAGACCGCCGGGAAGCTGTGCTCGACCTCGGTGGGCCCGCGGCGCGAGCGGGCGCCCGACGACGCCTCCAGCAGGTAGATCGCGAGCGAGTGCCACTGCGGGTCGTAGAAGGAGCCGAAGGCCACGCCGAGCAGGTCGTACTCGGTGAGCCGGCGGGACGGGTCGAACGGGTCGGGCAGCAGGCCGCGGCGGGCCCGGTCCAGCAGGCGGGCCCAGAGCGTACGGACGTCACGGCCGTGCAACGCGCACTCGGTGCTGCGGGCGCACCAGGCAGCGAACTGGTCGAAGGCATCCTGGGCGGCGGCCGTCTCCGCGGTCAGGAAGGCGCCCGTGTCGCCGCTGTGGTCCATCACGCTGTCCAGCGCCAGGGCTCGGACGCGGTCCGGGTAGAGCTCCGCGTACTGGGTGCCCAGCAGGGTGCCGTACGAGACGCCGTAGAAGCTGATCGTCCGCTCGCCCAGCGCGGCGCGGATCGCGTCCATGTCCCGGGCCACGCTCAGCGTGTCGGCGTGGCCAAAGACGGGGCCGCTGCGCCGTGCACAGTCAGCCGCGAGCTTGCGGTTGTAGGCGACGGTTGCGCCGTACCCCCGGGGTGTGGAGATGGGGACGGACGGCCCGGCAGCGAGCAGCGACGCCGAGCACCGCACCGGGCTGCTGCGGGCGACCCCGCGGGGGTCGAAGCCGACGATGTCGAAGCGGCGGCGCAGCTGCGGGCTGAAGAACCACGGGCTGTCCAGGGCGAAGTCGACGCCCGAGCCGCCCGGGCCGCCGGGGTTGACCACCAGCGTGCCGAGGCGGTGCGCCGGGTCGGTGGCGAGGCGGCGGGCCAGCGCGATGCGCACCGTCGGGCCGTACGGGTCGGTCCAGTCGGCCGGCGCTGTCATGGTCGCGCACTGCGCGGTGCGGTCCTCGGGGCACGGTTTCCACGCCGAGAAGGGGTCCCGGGCGGCGTGTGCGGGGGCCGCCGCCGAGGTCACGGCCGTCGCGACGGCCAGGAACGCGGCCAGGACCGGCCGGGATGCTGCTCGCACTGCGTCGTCTCTCCGCCCTGCACGGCAGCGCGCCGCGCGCCTCATCCTGGGACGGGGCGCGCGGCGCGGTGGGTGATTACGGCGGATTACCTCCCAAAGAGGTGCTTCATGGCGCGCTTGACCAGCGCGTCCCGGTCGGCTTGCGGCAGCGCCTCCAGGCCGAAGCCCAGGTAGACGCTGTCCTTGGTGGTGGTCGCCGCGCCGGAGTCGAACGCCAGCTGGCTGCGGGTCCAGGTGTTGCTGTTGGTCCCGGAGCCGGGCGGCGGGCCGGCGACCGTCCAGCCGCCGAGATCGCTCTCGAACGAGGTCGACTGGGCGACGGTGCCGCCGGTCTCCACGCGGACGTCGTCGAGGAAGACACCCAGGCCCTGGGTGCTCCAGTCCGACATGTACGTGATCGAGACCTCGACCTGCTTGCCCGCGTACGCGGACAGGTCGGCGTCGAACTCCTTCCAGCCGCCGCTGGCGCCGGTCGCCGCGTTCCAGGTGCCCGTGGTGCCGGTCGGCGTGCAGTCCGGGCTCTGGTAGTGCGCCAGGAACGGGTGCAGGCCGGCGATCTCCGACTGGCAGCTGTCGCCGGTGTTCGTGGTGGTCAGCCCGTTGGCGTCGGGGAGCGTCGTCCACTCGTCCGTGCCGACCGGGTGCGCCTCGACGAACATGAAGTCCCAGTTCGGCTCGATGTCGAACGAGGTGTGGAACTTCAGCCGGGCGGTCTGCGCAGCGGACAGGTCGATCGTCTTGGTGAGCCGCTTGTACGCGCTGTCGGCCTGACCGCTCCACAGGTACCAGGCACCGTCGTACGGGTCGTACGGCGCCGCGCCGGGCAGCTTCCAGTCGAGCGGGGCCACCGCGTCCGCGAACTGCGGGAACTGCTTCGGCGGAAGGAAGCTCGAGGTGGCCAGGAACGCCGCGGTGTGGCTCTCGGCGACCGTGCCGGTGTAGCCCTCGAACTTCCCGGCCGTCCCGACCAGCGGGTACGGCTTGCCGTCCGCGCCGGTGCCGCCCTCGTCCACGTACGAGTACGCGCCCAGCCAGTACTGCTCGAAGTCGTTGAACAACTGCAGGCAGGCGGGGTTCTGCGGGTCGGTGCATTCCCCCGGGCCGTCGGGCAGGTAGCGGTACGCGCCGTTCGCGCCCTGGGCGAAGCCGGCGTACTTGCCGCCGAGCAGCAGCTTGCCGCCCTCGTTGAGGTAGTCGCGCACGGCGAGCTCGGTCTCGAGCGCCGAGCGGGCCACCGTGCCGGCCGGCTGGCCGGAGGCGCGCGGGATGATGTCGTCGCCGGTCTCCCAGACCACGGCCTTGTAGTGCGACAGCACGCCGAGCGGGTGCGGTGCCTGCCGGCCGTTGGTGTCGAGGTCGTAGACGTCCGCCGAGTAGCCGGCCTTGCGCAGCGACGCCACGTGCTCGTCGGCGTAGCGGGCGCTGGTCGCGCCGTCGGTGGTCGCCGGCGAGACGCCCGTGACGTCCTCGGCGGCGATCACCAGCACGTCACCGCCGATCTTCTTCGCCACCGTGTAGGTGAAGTTCGCCGAGGTGACCGTGGCGCGGCCCTTGCGGGCGGTGAACCACACCTTGACCTTGTCGCCGGGGCGCGCCACGACCACGCCACGCCGTTCGGCGAAGTACCTGTCGAGGCCGTCGCCGTAGCGTTCGCCGCCCCGCCACTCCGAGGTGCGGGCGAGGCGAGCACGGCCACCGTTGACCGAGTAGTGCAGGGTGACGGCGCCGAGGCTGCGCTTGGCGGTCACGGCGACCTGCTGGCGCCGGCCGTACGAGGTGCCGAAGGCGTCCACCGCCAGGTCGGGCGTGCTGCGGCCGACCGACGACACGGGGTTGGCCGGGTCCTTGGCGGACTGCGCGACGGAGAGCGCGAACGGCAGGTTCTTGACGAACTCGTCCTGGATCAGCTTCTCGTCGTCCGGGAAGTTGAAGCCGCTCTCGCAGTCCGCCGGGTCCCACTGGTCGTCCGGGTCCAGCGCGGAGACCGTCTCACAGGTGCTCATCTCCGGCGTGAAACCGATCGCCCCGGTGCGCACCTGGGCGTGGAAGTCGGTGTCCCCGTTGGTGGTGTACAGCTCCGCGGACAGGTCCGGGTCGTAGCCGGGCACGGCCGGGTGGGCGTCGTCGCCGACCAGGGCGACGGCGATCTGGTCGTCCGGGCTGGGCGTGTTCACCTGCCATCCGATGCCGTAGAGCAGCAGCTCCGCGGCCGAGTGGTAGTTGACGAGGAACTCGAAGCCGATCCGCTTGAACAGCGCGTCGAGGGCCTGCGTCTCCGGCTCGGAGTTCGGCCCGGAGCCACGGAAGGTCTCGCTGGCCGGGTCGGGCGACGATCCCTCGTTGTCGTAACCCCACTTCTCGGCGAAGTTGCGGTTGATGTCGACGCCGTCGCCCGCGGTGATCTGCCCGTCGCCGTTGTTGTCGCGCAGGTTCTTACGCCACAGGCGGTGGCCCTCGGTGAACGTGAAGTCGTACCCGTCCGGGTTGGCGACCGGCACGAACCACAGCTCGGTCGTGTTGAGGATCCGCGTGATGGTGGCGTCCGTGCCGTACCCGTCGATCATGTGGTGCAGCAGCCGCCGGTTCATCTCGGGCGTGATCCACTCCCGGGCGTGCTGGGCACCGGCGTAGAGGACCGCCGGGCGCCGGCCGTCGGGGACGACCCGCGCGTCGCGGGTCACCTTCACGGCCTGGATGGGTACGCCCTTGAGCGTGCGGCCGATGGTCACGAGCTTGGCCAGGCGCGGGTTCCGGGCGGCCGTGGCGGCCAGCTCCTCGCGCAGGCCGCCCTTGCCCTCGTACGGCCGGAAGACCGTGGGCGCGGCGGCGGCCTCGGCGCGCATCCGGGCGGTGCTGCGCTTGAGGGTCAGGGGCACGCCGGCGGCGACGAGCCGGTCGGCCTGCTGCCGCCCGAGGATCGTCTCGACAGCTATCTTTCCGTTCGCGGCTGCTCGCACCGCGCTCTCATCGTGGTCGATGCCGGCGCCGCGCAGCCGTTCGAGCTGCCGGGCGTCGAGGGTGCCGACGTACACGCCGAGGGTGTCCTCGGCGGGGGCCGCGGCGGCGGGCGCGACCCCGGGAAGGACCGCGGCGGCCGCGGTCACGAGGGAGAGCGCGCAGGCGGTCGCCCAGCGGGCTGGTGTCATGGTGGAGGCCTCCATGGGTGGGAAGGTCGTGTGTGGACCCTCCCGAGCCCCGCTTACCGTGTCAAGGACCCGCCCGGGCGAATGTTCAGTTTTCTCACAGGCGGTGCAGGCAGGCTGAACGGATGAATTCCGCCTCGCGCTGGGCAATGGCCGTCGCCACGGCGAGCGCCGCCCTGCTCACCGCCTGTTCCGGCGACGACGGGGGCGCACCGGCCGCCACCGCCGGGCCGGCCCCGGCGTCGTCCCCCGCGTCCGTCCCGGCTGCCCCGTCGGGCACCGGCGGCGCCCCGGACCTGCGCTCGCCGCAGACCGTCGCCACCGGCCTGACGGCGCCGTGGGGCCTCGCCTTCCTCCCCGACGGCACCGCGCTGGTGGCCGAGCGCGACAGCGCGCGCGTGCTGCAGGTCTCCACCGGTGGCAGCGAGCCCCGCGAGGTGTACAGGGTGCCCGGCGTCGCCGCGGAGGGCGAGGGTGGCCTGCTGGGCCTGGCGGTCGCGAAGGACTACGCCCGGACCCGCTGGGTGTACGCGTACCACACCGCGGCGGACGACAACCGCATCGTGCGCTTCAAGCTCGGCAGCGACGCCACGCCGGAAGTGATCTTCGACGGCATCGACAAGGCGGGCATCCACAACGGCGGCCGGATCGCGTTCGGCCCGGACGGCATGCTCTACGCGGGGACGGGCGACGCGGGGGACCGTTCCGCGTCGCAGAACCCGGAGGACAGCAACGGCAAGATCCTGCGGCTGACGCCCGAGGGTGAACCGGCGCCCGGCAACCCGCGCGCGGGCTCGCCGGTCTGGAGCCTGGGACACCGCAACGTGCAGGGGCTGGCCTGGGCGGCCGACAAGACGATGTACGCCGCCGAGTTCGGCCAGAACCGCTTCGACGAGATCAACCGCATCGAGCCGGGGAAGAACTACGGCTGGCCGGAGGTCGAGGGTACGAGCGACGACGACCGGTACGTGAACCCGCTCGTCACCTGGAGCACCGACGAGGCGTCCCCCTCGGGCGCGGCGATCGCCGGGGACACGATGTACGTCGCGGCGCTGCGCGGGGAGCGGCTGTGGACCGTACCGCTGGGCGGGGGCGAGCCGCGGGCCGAGTTCTCCGGGCGCTACGGCCGGCTGCGGACGGTGGCCGTGGCGCCGGACGGCGCGCTGTGGCTCACGACGTCGAACACGGACGGCCGCGGTGATGCCCGCGACGGCGACGACCGGATCCTGCGGTTCCCCGCCCGCTGACGGCGGGCCGGCGGGGAACCGCGGGGATCAGGCGGTCCGGTTGTTGGGGGGAAGCAGCGGCAACTGGCTGATCGCCGCCGCGTACTGGGCGATCAGCCGGCCGTTCGGCACGACGCCGACGCTGCGGAGCTGATCGTTGATGGCCTGCGCAACCGCATCCTCGGACTGGCCGCGATGCGTCTGCATGACCTTGTTGACCACATAGTCAACGCGAAGCTGCATCTGCCAGCCGGCGGGGCGTGGTGCCGCTCCGCCGGCGAGGCTCACTGAGGCGACGGGTTCCATGCCCCTGAGTATCGGGAGCTGGGTGTACCCACTGAAAGGTCCGGGGTGGCGGTGCAACCGAGCCGCACCCGAGCCGCACCGTTTTCTCCATCAAACGGCCCGCCCGGGTTGCCGTTCAGTGGCTGCCGCCGCCCGGTACTCTCCCACCGGCCCCGGCAACGCAGCGCAGAGAGGACACCGATGACCGGCCAGGCACCCGAACCCCCGCGCCCCGCCGGCACCGTCTACGGGCGTGGCGGCGTCGACGTGCGGGAGCCGCGGCCGGGCCTGCTCACCCGTACGCATCCCGCGGTCACCGCCCTCGTGTGCGCGGGCATCGTCGGCGTCCTGGCCCTCGGCTACACCATCTGGCGCGCGACCGGGGACGAGCCGGAACCGCTCACCCGGCCCTCGGCGCCGGCACCCTCGTCCGCGGCGCCGTCGGGCCCGTCGCGGCCCCGCCTCGCCGCCGGCTCCTGGCTGCTGGCCCCGCTCGACGACCCGGACACGCACCTGACCTCGGCGAACGGCTTCGCCGCGCTGGCGCCGGACGAGCGGATGGTCCTGATCGCCGGCCCCGGCCTGGCGGACCCGGCCTGCTTCTCGTTCCGGGCCGGGGACGGCAGGTACCTGCGCCACTTCGACTACCGGCTGCGCTTCGACGCCACGGACGACTCGGACCTCTTCCGCAACGACGCCACGTTCTGCCCGCAGCCGGGGCTGCCGGCCGGGACCGTACGGCTGAGCTCGAAGAACTACCCGGACCACGTGGTGCACCGGCGCGGCACCGACCTCTACATCGACGAACCCGACGGCTCGGCGACGTTCACGGCGGACAGCTCGTTCCAGGTCCAGCCCGCCGCCTGAGCGCCGGCGCCCGGCCGGTCAGCCCTCCCGGTTGTTGTCGCGTTCCTCGCGCAGCTCCTCGCGCAGCTCCTCGGTCGAGGGCACCACGGTCGGGCGCCACCACATCCAGGCCAGGAAGAGCAGACCCAGGACCAGCATCGACAGGCCCATCCAGAGGTTGATCCGGACGCCCTGGGCCTTCTCCATGTCCTTGCTCGAGTTGAACAGCCCCAGCAGGGTGACGATCACGCCGTACACGACGAACAGGCCGCCGATGACCCGGCGCACGTCGAAGAGGCGGGCGGCCGCGGACCGCTTCTCCAGCTCCTCGGTCTCACTGAGCAGTTCGTCCTGCGGACGGTTCAGTTCCTCAGCCATGACAAGTCCTCCCGTCCGCCGGTCACCAGACCGGGATGTACAGCAAGAAGGCCAGCACGACGGCGATGCCGCCGAGCAGCACCGGGTTGCGCCACCAGACCTTGTCGGCGGCCAGCACCGCGTCGCCCGAGGTCGAGGTGCCGGCGAGGCCGTAGACGAGGCCGCGCAGGTCGTCCTCCGGCTTGGGGCGGGTGACCAGCGTGACGATCACCGCGACCACGACGGCGGTGCCGAACGCGAGGCCCGCGCCCCAGAAGCTCTCCTCGAGGTCGGAGTTGAACTTCACGACGTCGGCCAGGTAGAGCAGGTAGAGGGTGAGCGACGACAGCGTGCCGAGCAGCAGCGACCAGAAGCCGGCCCAGGCCGACATCCGCTTCCAGAACATGCCGACGATGAACGTCGCGAACAACGGGGCGTTGATCAGGGAGAACAGCGCCTGGATGTAGTTCATGATGTTGTCGTAGCCGGCCGCGATGAACGCGGTGCCGATGCTGATGATGATGCCGGCGACGGTCGCGATCCGGCCGACCCGCAGGTAGTAGTCGTCGGAGCGGCCCTTGCGCACGTACGACTGCCACAGGTCGTAGGTGAACACGGTGTTGAAGCCGCTGACGTTCGCCGCCATGCCGGCCATGAACGAGGCGACCAGGCCGGTCACCGCGACGCCGAGGACGCCGTTGGGCAGCAGGTCGCGCATCAGCAGCGGGATCGAGTTGTTGTACGTGAGGTCGCCGGTCTTCGCGCCGAGCCCCTTGACGGTGACGATGGCGATCAGGCCGGGGATCACCGTGATGATCGGGATGATGAGCTTGGGGAAGGCGCCGATGATGGGCGTACGCCGGGCCGCGCTCATGTCCTTGGCCGACAGCGCCCGCTGCACCTCGGCGAAGTTCGTGGTCCAGTAGCCGAACGAGAGCACGAAGCCGAGGCCGAAGACGATGCCGATCCAGTTGGCGCCCAGCGGGTTGTCCGAGCCGGCCGTGCCCTGCCAGGTGTGCAGCGCCGCGTCGCCGAGCTTGCTGTCGCGGACGGCGTCGAACAGGCCGTTGATGCCGCCGACCTTGACGAGGCCGACGATGGTGATCGGCAGCAGACCCGCGATGATCACGAAGAACTGCAGCACCTCGTTGTAGATGGCCGAGGAGAGCCCGCCGATCGTGATGTACGTGAGCACGATCGCGGCGCCGACGACGATGGAGGCCCACAGCGGCCAGCCGAGCAGCGCGTCGAGGATGAGGGCCAGCGCGTACAGGTTGACGCCGGCGATCAGCACCTGGGCGATGGCGAAGATCGACGCGTTGAGCAGGTGGGTGGGGCGGTTGAAGCGCAGCCGCAGGAACTCCGGGACGCTGCGCACCTTGGAGCCGTAGTAGAAGGGCATCATCACGATGCCGAGGAAGACCATCGCCGGTACGGCGCCGATCCAGTAGTAGTGCAGGGTCATCAGGCCGTACTGGGCGCCGTTCGCGGCCATGCCGATGATCTCCAGCGCCCCCAGGTTGGCGGAGACGAACGCGAGCCCGGTCACCCAGGCGGGCATCGACCGGCCGGAGAGGAAGAAGTCGGCGCTGGTGCTGATGGCTCTGCGGGCGGCGAAGCCGATGCCCAGGACCGTCGCGAAGTAGATGACGAGGATGAGGTAGTCGAATACGTCAAGGTCGAGCCTGACTCCGGGCCCGGCAGCCGCGAACACGCCCATGGCACCTCCTGTGCAGTCGGTCGGCGCTTACCCGAGCTGAAGATCCTTCACACCTCTCTGTTTCCGGCAGGTAAATGGGACGCACGCCTTCCGCCCGGCCGTCGCCCACGATCGAATGGCATGGATGTCTAGCTCGCCTGCGAAAGGCCGTCCAACCGCCCCGCCCGCCACCCCTGACCGGAATGAGGTCCCTCCATGCCCTTTGCCTTACCGCGCGTTCTCCTTGCCTGTCTTGTCGCGATAGTCGCGGCTCCCTCGCCGGCTCAGGCCTCGCCGGGCGGACGGCCGTACGTCCGCGGCTCCGAGACCGTGCCCGTCTACGACTACGCCGACGCGGTCCGCGAGAGCGTCTGGGTGCAGACGCCGGACGACGCCGACGAGGACGGCGTGCCCGACCGCGTGGCCGTCGACCTCGTGCGGCCGCACACCGGACCGGGCGTCAAGGTGCCGGTGATCATGGATGCCTCGCCCTACTACTCGTGCTGCGGCCGGGGCAACGAGGGCGAGCTCAAGGAGTACGACGAGAACGGCGTCATCACCAAGGCGCCGCTGTTCTACGACAACTACTTCGTCCCCCGCGGGTACGCCTTCGCCGCGGTCGACCTCACCGGCACGAACCGCTCCACCGGCTGCGAGGACGTCGGCGGCCCGCACGAGGTGGCCGGCGCGAAGGCGGTCGTCGACTGGCTGAACGGCCGGGCTCCCGCCTTCGGCGCGGACGGCTCACCGGTGTCGGCGGCGGCGTGGACCACCGGGAAGGTCGGCATGATCGGCAAGTCCTGGGACGGGTCGATCGCCAACGGCGTGGCCGCGACGGGCGTCCGGGGGCTGGAGACGATCGTGCCCATCTCCGCGATCTCCAGCTGGTACGACTACATGCGCTACAACGGCTCCCTGCGCGCCTCCGGCTACCCGAACTACCTGCAGTCCGTGGTGAGCGACCGGATCGCACAGTGCGCCGCGGTGACCGAGTCCCTGGCCCGGGACAGCGCGGACGAGACCGGTGACTACAACGCGTTCTGGCGAGCCCGCGACTACCGCCCCTCGGCGTCGAAGGTGCGCGCGAGCGTGTTCGTGGTGCACGGCGTCAACGACCTGAACGTCACGACCACCCAATTCGCGCGCTGGTGGGACGAGCTCGCGGACGCGGGCGTGCCGCGCAAGATCTGGCTGCACCAGACCGGGCACGTCGACCCGTTCGACGTGCGGCGCGGCGCGTGGGTCGACACCCTGCACCGCTGGTTCGACCGCTGGCTGCAGGGCCTGCGCAACGGCATCGACCGGGAGCCGCGCGCGACGGTCGAGACGGCGCCGGGGACCTTCACCGACGCCCGCGACTGGCCGCTGCCCGGCACCCGCCCGGTGACGGTACGGCTCGGCTCCGGGACGGCCTCGTACACCGACGTCTCGCTCACCGAGGACGAGGCGGTCGCCGATCCGGCCGCCGACGTGCCGGGACGACTGGCGCTGCGGTACGGGCCACTGACCGCGCCGCTGCGCATCTCGGGCTCACCCTCGGTGCGGCTGCGCGTCCGCGTGGACCGGCCGACGACCCAGCTCACGGCCCGCCTCGTGGACTACGGCACGGCCACGCGTGTGCAGTACGACCGGGGTGAGGGCGTACGGACGCTGGAGACCGAGTCGTGCTGGGGCGAGTCGACGGCCGCGGACGACGCCTGCTACTTCGACGTCGCCGAGCGGGTGGCGACAACGGACCACTCGGTGCTGACCCGCGGCTGGCAGGACGCCGCCCACCATGTGTCGCTGCGGTTCACCACGCCGCTGCGGCCGGACCGGTGGTACTCGATCACCGTGCCGCTCAACGCGTACGACCTGACCGTGCCGGCCGGGCACACGCTGGGCCTGATCCTGACCCAGAGCGATCCGGAGTTCACCGAGGCGCCGAACACCGGTGCCACCGTCGAGGTGGATCTCGCGCGGAGCTCGCTCACCCTGCCGGTCACCGGACGTGCCGCGCTGAAGCCGTCCTCCGCCGCGCCGTCCACGAGAAACGGCCTGACCGCGGAATCCCGGACGCGGCGTCAGCTGCCCAACCGATAGGTGTTCATCTATAGTCCGAACCTATGCGGACGTTGTCCTTTGTGTTCGGTCTTGTGCTAACCGCCTCTCCTCTGGCCGTGCCCTCACCGGCACAGGCCGCGACGAACTGGACCGTGACCGGGCCGGGTGGCACCGTCGCCGCCCGGCTCGGCCTCGACGACGCCGGCCGGCTGAGCTTCGGGGTCGACCGTGGCGGCGCCGCGGTGCTCGCCCCGGCCCCGATCGGCATCACCACCACCGCCGCCGACCTCAGCGGCGGGCTGGCCTTCACCTCACAGAGCAGCCGTACGGTGCACGAGCGCTACACCCGCACCACCGGCAAGCAGCTGAAACGGGACGTGACGCTCACCGAGTCGACGTTCTCGTTCACCGGCACGGGCGGGGCGCGGCTCGACGTGGCCGTCCGGGTGTCCGCCGAGGGAGCCGCGTACCGGTACGTGCTGCCGTCCGGCGGCGAGGTCACCGGAGAGGCGTCGTCGTGGACGCTGCCGGCCGACGCGCCCGCGTGGCTGCTGCCGTACTCGCCGAACTACGAGGGAATTCGCACAGAAACCACCGCGGGGTCGGCCGCCGCCGGCGACTACGGCTTCCCGTCGCTGTTCCAGGTGGGCACCGGCACGTACGCGCTGCTCACCGAGTCCGACGTGGACGGGCGGTACGACGGCGCCCGGCTCACCCATGACGCCGGCTCGGGGGCGTACCGGATCAAGCTGGCCGACCCGCGCATCGCCGCGGCCGACCGGCTGGCGACGCCCTGGCGGGTCGCGGTCGTCGGCGACCTCGCCACGGTCACCGGCTCGATGCTCGCCGACGACCTGGCCCCGCCCTCGAAGCTCACCGACACGTCCTGGGTGCGCCCCGGCACGGTCGCCTGGTCCTGGCTGTCGGAGCACAGCAGCCCGTCCGATCCCGTACGCCAGAAGCAGTACATCGATTTCGCGGCGCGCAACGGATGGCCGTACGTGCTCATCGACGAAGGCTGGAGCGCCGACTGGGTGCCCGAGGTGACCCGTTACGCCCGCGCCCGTGGCGTCGACGTGCTCCTCTGGCTGCATTGGACGAGCCTCGACACCGAGCAGGAACGCGACGCCAAGCTGCCACAGTTCCGCGCGTGGGGCGTCGCCGGCATCAAGGTCGACTTCATGGACTCGGACAGTCAGGCCCGCTTCCGCTGGTACGACGACATCCTCGCGGCCACGGCGGCCCAGCACCTGATGGTCAACTTCCACGGCGCGACGATCCCGCGCGGGATCCAGCGCACGTGGCCGCACGTGATGACGCTCGAGGCGATCCGCGGCGCGGAGCAGTTCCGGACCCGGGCGGCCACGAACACCATGTTCCCGTACACCCGGAACGTCGTCGGCGGGATGGACTACACGCCGGTGACCTGGGCGGTGACCGACCGGGACACCACCGACGCGCATGAGGTCGCGCTGGCGCTGGTGTACGAGTCCGGCTGGAACCACCTCGCCGACAAGCCCGAGACGTACGAGGCACACCCCGAGGCACTGCGGACGCTGAGCCAGCTGCCGACCACCTGGGACGAGACGCGGCTGCTCGCCGGCGCACCGGGCCGCGAGACCGTCGTCGCCCGGCGCCACGGCGACCGCTGGTTCGTCGGCGGCATCTCGGCGGTCCCCGCCCACACCGTCTCGGCGCAGCTCGACTTCCTGGGCAGCGGCCGCTATCTCGCCGAGACGCTGCGCGACGGCGACCACGGGCTGGTCCGGGAGAGCCGGATCGTCCGGCGCGGGGACACCCTGGCGGTCCCGGAGCCGGCGAACGGCGGGTTCGTGACGGTGCTGTGCGCGTACACCGGCTCGGCGACCTGCGACGAGCCGATCCGGCACGTGCCGGCCACCACCCTGACCCTCGATCCGTCCACGGCGGACGTCCACCCGGGAGAGTCGGTGACGGTCAAGGCCGTCTTCACGCTGCCGGCCGGCGGTCCGATCACCGGCGTACGGCTGGCGCCCCGCGCACCGGAGGGCTGGACGGTCAGCGGCCCGGTGGTGACGGACGAGCGGATGCGTGGCGGCGACTCACTGAGCGGCACCTGGACGTTCCACGCCGGCGCGGACGTGCCGGACGGCCGGGCGGACCTGCCGGTCGCCGCGGAGTTCACCTTCACCGGCGACCCGGGCTCACCCGACGCGCCGGGCAAGCGCCCGGTCCACGTCGAGGAAGCGGTCCGCGCGCTGGTGCCGCCGCAGAACCCGAGCGGCAACCCCGCGGTCAGCGACCTCCCGTTCCTGTCCGAGAGCAACGGGTACGGCCCGGTCGAGCGTGACCGGTCCAACGGCGAGGACGGGGCCGGCGACGGCAAGCCGCTCACCATCCGGGGCACCGTTCACCCGAAGGGACTGGGGATGCACGCGCCGGGCGAGGTGACGATCTGGACCGGCGGCGCCTGCACCCGTTTCTCGGCGGTCGTCGGCATCGACGACGAGGTGACGCAGTCGGGCTCGGTCGACTTCCAGGTGTTCGGCGACGACGGGCGCCTGCTGGCCGCGAGCGGGGTGCGGCGCAGCGCCGACCCGGCCCTGCCGCTCACCGCGGACCTCACCGGCGTCCGGGTCCTGACCCTGCGCGCCACCGACGGCGGGGACGGCAAGAACTTCGACCACGCCGACTGGGCGGACGCCGCTCTCAGCTGCGGTTCCTGACCAGCGCCTCGACGCCGTCCAGGAGGCGGGCCAGGCCGTACTCGAAGGCCTGGTCCCCGCCCTCGGTGGCGGCACCGGCCAGCGCCGCGGTCAGCTGCGGGAAGCGCTCACCGTGCTCCCGCAGCACCGCGGCGATGGCCGTGCTCATCTCCGCCTCGCCGAGCCGGGCGGCGGCCTGCTGCGCGAGCATCCGGGCGTGCCCGGCGAGCACCGCGATGGTGTCCAGCCGTTCGGCGCCGCTGAGCGGGAGCTCCGCGACGGCGGCCAGCGCGACCTCCATCCAGCCCATCTCGTACGGTCCCAGCGGCCGCCGCCCCACCGTGGCCTCGATCGTCCACGGGTGCGCGAGGTAGCGGCCGAGCAGCAGCCGCGACCATTCCTCCAGGGCGGCGCGCCAGCCGGACGCCGAGAGCGCGGGCGGCTCGCCGATGGCCCGTTCCACCATGACTGCGATCAGCTCCGCCTTGCCGGGCACGTACCGGTACAGCGACATCTTCGTGTAGCCGCGGTCGGCGGCCACCCGCTGCATGGACACGGCGGCGAGCCCCTCGGCGTCGGCCACCGCGATGCCGGCGTCGGCGATGCCCTCCAGCGTCAGGGCCGGCTTCGGCCCGCGGGTCGGCCGCGCCCGGCCACCCCACAGGAATTCGACCGACATCCGACCTCCTCTTGCGCCCGCCCTGGAACTGTCTCTACCGTACACAGAAATAACTGATTCCTACGGACACAGTTTGGGGGCCGTCATGGCCACGACCGTTCTGATCTCCGGCGCGAGCATCGCCGGGCCCGCGCTCGCCTACTGGCTCGCGCATCACGGCTTCCGGCCGACCGTCGTCGAGATCGCCCCCGCGTTGCGTACGGGCGGCAACGCCGTCGACTACCGCGGGCCCGTGCACCTCGGGCTGCTCGAGCGGATGGGCGTCCTCGACCGGCTGCGGGAGGTGCAGACCGGCGGAACCGCGATGCGCTTCGTGGACGCGGACGGCCGGTGCCTGATGGAGATGCCGGCCGACTTCGCGGGCGGCGAGCTGGAGGTGCTGCGCGGCGACCTGTCCCGCATCCTGTGCGAGGCGAGCGGCGACCACACCGAGTGGATCTTCGGAGACACGGTCACCGCGCTCGCAGAGACCGGCACCGGCGTCGACGTGACGTTTCGCAGCGGCACGCGCCGCACGTTCGACCTGGTCATCGGCGCCGACGGCGTGCACTCCACGGTGCGGCGGCTGGCCTTCGGGCCGGAACGCGACCACGTGCGCCACCTCGGCTACTACGTGGCCGGCTGGGACATGCCCAACCATCTGGACCTGGGCCGCGACACGCTCAACTACAACGTGCCGGGGCGCCTGGCGGCCATCGGCGGCGACCACCGGGATCCCGCCCGGGCCGGGGCGTTCGTCGCCTTCTCGTCGCCGGCCGAGATCGCGTACGACCGGCACGACCTCGCCGCGCAGAAGCGGATCGTGCGCGAGCGCTTCGCCGGGCTGGGCTGGGAGGTCCCGCGCATGCTCGACGCCCTCGACGCCGCGGACGACCTCTACTTCGACGCGATCTGCCGGGTGGACGTACGCCCGTGGTCGCGCGGGAGGATCGCGCTGGTGGGGGACGCGGCGTGCGGCGCCACGATCGGCGGGATGGGCAACGGCACCGCGCTCGTGGCCGCGTACGTCCTGGCGGGCGAGCTCGCCGCGGCCGGCGGCGACCACACCGTGGCGTTCAGCCGCTACGAGGCCCTGATCGGCGACTTCGCCCGGCGGGCGCAGAAGGGCGGCGACTCCACCGGGCGGTTCCTGGCGCCGCGCACCGCCCGCGGCATCCGCATGCGCAACTGGCTGCAGAACCGGGCGTGGTTCATGCGCCTCACCATGCGGATCGCGGGCGAGCGCAGCGCCGGGATCGTCCTGCCCTCCTACGCCGGCCCCACCGGGGTCAGCGCAGCTTCTCCACCGCTTCGGGGGTGAGCTCGCCCAGGTCGTGGACGACGAGGCTCGCGAGCGCCAGCGCGTCCTCGGCGGGCGGGTAGACGCCGTGGGGAACCGCGATGACCGCGAGCCCCGCGGCGCCCGCCGAGCGAAGGCCGTTGCTGGAGTCCTCGACCGCGGCGCACGCCTCGGGCGCGACGCCCAGGCGCTCGGCCGCTGCCAGGTAGACGTCCGGCGCCGGCTTGCCGCGTGGAACCTCCTCGGTGGACAGCGTGACCCGGAACGCGTCCATGAGCCCGGCCGTCTCCAGCACCTGGTCGATCAGCAGCCGGGCCGACGAGCTCGCCAGGGCCAGCGGGAACCGGTCCGCCAGCCGGCGCACGGCCGCCACCGAGCCCGGGATCAGCGGAAGCGCCTCCCGGTAACGCTGTGCCATCCGGCCGAGCACATCGGACGCCACCTGCTCCGGGGCGCGCGGCACGCCGACGTCCTCGCTCAGGTGCCGGGACCACTCGCCGGTGCTCATCCCCATCATCCGGGTCTGGGTGTCGGGCAGGAACTCCCGGCCGTGCTCGGCGACGTAGCCGCGCCGGACCTCCTCCCAGACCTCCTCGGTGTCGATGATGACCCCGTCCAGGTCGAAGACGACCGCCTCGATCGTCACAGCGCCTCGACCGCCGGCATGACCTGGGTACGCAGGATCTCGATCTTGCCGAGGTCGGTCACACCGGCGACCATGCCGTGGCCCACGGTGACGCCGAGGGCGGCGAGGTGGGTCAGCGTGGCGACGATCTCGTCCACCTTCTCGCCCTTCTCCCCCGGGTCCAGCTGCACCAGCGCGGTCTTCTCGATGTCGTCGTAGTCGCGCCCCTCCGTCTCGCAGTGCTGCCGCAGCACCTCGAGCTTCCGCTCGATCTCCGGACCGGCGAAGAGGTTGCACGCGTCGGCATATTTCGCGACCAGGCGCAGGGTCTTCTTCTCACCCCCGCCGCCGATGAGGATCGGCGGATGCGGCCGGGACAGCGGCTGCGGGGAGTTGAGCAGGCGGCCCAGGCGGTAGTGCCCGCCCTCGTACGCCTCCTCCTCGCCGTGGAACATCCGCAGGCAGATCTGCAGCGTCTCCTCCAGCCGCTCGAACCGCTCGGCGGTCGGCGGGAAGAACAGGCCGAGACCCGCCGACTCCTCGGCGTTCCACGCCGCGCCGATCCCGAGCATCGCCCGCCCTCCGGAGAGCACGTCGAGCGTGGTCACGGCCTTGGCCAGCAGCCCGGGATCGCGGTACGTCACGCCGGTGACCAGCGTGTGCAGCTTGGCCCGCCGGGTGTGCGCGGCCAGGAAACCGAGCACCGTGTACGCCTCGAGCATCTCGTGCTCCGGCGGGCCCAGGACGCCGATCTGCCACAGGTGGTCCATGACGCTGATCCGGTCGAAGCCGGCCTCGTCGGCCGCGGCGGCGACCTCGGCGAGCTGCGGCCCCAGCCGCGGCGCACCCCCGGACCAGGTGAAGTCGGCGATGTGCAGACCCAGTTTCACGAGGGTTCCTCTCCACGGGCGAATCCCACCAGAACCCTACTGCGGCACCCCGGCCCGCCGCCGGACAAGTGACGGTCCGTAGTGGAGGGCGCAACCGGCTGAACCGGTTCACCGTCCGAATGGTTCGCACCTGCGGAGTTGACGCACCGTAGTTCCTCGGTAAGTTGTTGGCGGTCCCGACCATCCCGCCCCCGCAAGGCCGCCGCCGAGGAGCCACCGCCATGCCTCCCTCGCCGCGACGCGTGACGCCGTCCCACGCCGCGTTGTCACCAACCGTGACCGTCGTCATTCCCGCCCTGAACGAGGAGGACAACCTCCCGCTCGTGCTCGAGAACCTGCCCGCGCTGGTCGACGAGGTGGTCGTCGTGGACGGCCGCTCCGACGACGACACCGTGGCGGTCGCCCGCGAGGTACGCCCCGACGCGGTCGTCGTCCGGCAGACCCGCTCGGGCAAGGGCAACGCGCTCGCCTGCGGTTTCGCGGCCGCGTCCGGCGACATCGTGGTGACCGTCAACGCCGACGGCTCCGCGGACCCCGGGGAGATCCCGCGCTTCGTCGACGCGCTGCTGTCCGGCGCCGAGGCGGCCCACGGGTCGCGCTTCCGGTACGGCGGCGACCACCGGGACGCGCTGCCCGGCGAGCGGCTCGGGCACACCGTGCTGAGCCGCGTCGTCAACCTGCTGTTCCGCACCCGGTTCACGGATCTCAGCTGCGGCTACAACGCGTACTGGCGAGAATTGTTGCCGGTGCTGGACCTCCCCGGCCCGGACGTGCCCGGGCTCAAGCGCGGACGCCGGGCGTGGGGCGACGGGCCGGAGATCGAGACGCTGATCACGGTCCGGATGGCCACCCGCGGTCTGCGCGTCGTCGAGGTCGCGACGGTGGGTTACCCCCGCATCCACGGCGACCGGCCGCGCCGGCCGTGGCCCGCCGCGTGGCGGATCCTGCGGACCATCGTCACCGAATACTCCCGGCGCTGGCGTCGTGCCCCCGTTCTGCCGGCACGCCGGTCGCCCGCACCCGAGGCGGCGGTGACCGGACGGCACTCCAGCCGCCACGCGGTGCCGCCGCCCCCTCGGGTCCGTCGCCGTTCCAACCTGCGCGTCATCCGCGGCGAGGGCCGCGACGAGCCACCGCGCTACGGGGCGGTCCCGGGCGAGAACTACCGCTGAGCGCGCTCGCGCAGCCGGGGCAGGATCTCCTCGCCGTACACGCGCAGGAACCTGTCCTGGTCCGGGCCCGGCGCGTGGAACACCAGGTGCTTGAAGCCCATGTCGAGGTACTCGGCGACCTTGGCGGCGTGCTCCTCGGGGTCCGCCGAGACGATCCAGCGGGTCACCGTCCGGTCGACCGACAGCGCGTCGGCCCGGCGCTGCATCTCAATCGGGTCCTCGACGCCGGTCTTCTCCTCCGGTGAGAGCGCCAGCGCACCCCAGTAGTGGGTGTCGTTGCGCGCCTTCTCGAGGTCCGGGTCGAACGACACCTTGACCTCGATCATCAGGTCCAGGTCGTCGAGCGAGCGGCCCGCCTTGCCCGCGCCCTCGCGCACCGCCGGCAGCAGCGTGTCGGTGTACAGCTCGTGGCCCTTGCCGCTGGTGGTGATGAAGCCGTCCGCGACCCGCCCCGCGAGCCGGGTGGCGGCCGGGCCGGAGGCGCCGATGTAGATGGGCACCGGCTGCTCGGGCTTGTCGTAGATCGTCGCGACCTCGGTGCGGTAGTACGTGCCCTCGTACGTCACCCGGTCCTCGGTCCAGAGCTGCCGGATCAGCGCCACGGCCTCCTTGAGCCGGGCGAACCGCTCCTTGCCCTCGGGCCAGGTCAGGCCCAGCGGCACCTCGTTGAGCGACTCCCCCGACCCGACGCCGAGGATCACCCGGCCCGGCGCCAGGCAGCCGAGCGTGGCGAACGCCTGCGCGATCACGGCGGGGTGGTAGCGGAACGTCGGGGTCAGCACGCTGGTGCCGATCAGCACGCGCTCCGTGCTGGTGGCCAGGGCGCCGAGCCACGGCAGCGCGGCGGGGGCGTGCCCGCCGTCGTGCCGCCACGGCTGCAGGTGGTCGCTGACGAACACGGAGTCGAAACCGTTCCGCTCGGCCTCGATGCCGTAGCGGAGCAGCTCGCGCGGCGCGAACTGCTCCGCCGATGCCTTGTACCCGAACCGAATCATGGTCCGACCCTATCCCGCGGCCCGGTACGCCTTACCCGCCTCGGTCGGGGTGCTCGCGTCCCTGTAGAGGCCGAAATCCACGCTGTCGCCGACGGCGGGCAGGCCGAACCAGGCGTAGCGCTCGACGTACGACCGGGACTCCATGCCCTTGGTGCTGCCCTTGATGAACGCGACCTCCTGCGCCGCGCTCGGGTACTTCGGGCTCCCGGAGAAGTTGATCAGGCCGTACTCGGTGATCCAGATCGGCAGGCCGTACTTCCTGTGCACGGCGTCGACGTAGCCGAGGAACTGCCCGGACGCTGCCGAGCTGAAGTCGGAGCCGTACCAGTGCAGCGTGATGAAGTCGACCCGCAGGCCCTTGGCCTTCGCGCCCTTCATGAACCGGTCCAGCCAGCCGCCCGAGGTGTCGGCGCCGTACGCGACCGCCGGGCTGCCCAGCCGCATCCCGGTCGCCTGGAGCCGGGGCCACGCGGCGAGGGCGTCCTCGACGCTCATGTTCGCCTGCCCGGCCATGTCCGGCTCGTTGAAGCCGAGCAGCACGTCGCCCTCGCGCTTGACCTTGGCGAGCGTGGCGTCGGTGACGTTGGCCTTGCCCCACACCATCGGGACGAACTCGACGTCCGCGGGCCCCGGCATGCTGTCGTTGTCAGCCGACCAGTTGTAGTACCAGCCCGCGCCGACGTCGGTCAGCGCGCCCTTGATGCCGGCGAACTGCCACGTGCCGACGCCCTTCTTCGCGCTGGTCCCGGTCGGCGGTACGGGAACCGGCGCCTTGGTCTTCTTCTTCGTCGGCGACGGCTTGGCCGACGCCGACGTGGCACTGGGTGTCGGCTTCGCGGAGGCGGGCAGGGTCAGCCGCGGCGCCGGTGCGGTCGTGGTGACGATCGCCGCGCTCGCGACGGGCTTGTCGTCGGTGGCGTAGACCGCCACGGCCGCGCCCCCACCGGCCACCGTCCCGGTCGCCAGCACCGCGGTGAGCACCCGGCGCCCGATGCCGACCGTGCCCTTGACCGCGATCTTCGTCGCCAGCGCCTTGCCGGAGCCGGCCGCCACGTGCGCGCCGGCCACGGTGTGCGCCCCGCCGGCCGCGCCGCCCAGCCCGGCCAGGCCGCCGCCGAGCGTGTGCGGCAGCGGGACCAGCGCCATGCCGACCAGGAGCTTCTCCGCCGCCACCAGCCCCGACCAGGCCGGCGAGCACTGCCGGCAGTCACGGGTGTGCCGGGCGATGCGCTTGCGCCACAGCGCGCCCGGGCGCCCGTCCCAGCCGGCGGTGACCACCGCGAGCTCCGGGCACGGCGGGGTCGCGGCCAGGGCCCGGACCACCACGCGGGCGGTCTCCAGCTGGCCCTTCATCCGCTGGATGCGGACGGCCGCGTGCTGACGGGTGACCTCGATCGCGTCGACGATCTCGTCGCGGGTCAGCTCCCCCGAGGCCTCCAGCCACCACAGCGACAGCAGTTCGCGGTTGTCCTCGTCCAGCCACCGGGTCGCCTCGGCGGTCTCGCGCCGCTGGCCGGCGAGCTCCAGCCGGGTGATCGCCAGATCGGTGAAATCGGCGCCCGGGTCCCGGACATCATCGGGCAGCAGCGCGTCCGGCGCGGCGCGGCGCACCCGGTAGCGCTCGCGGACCTGACGCACGGTGATCGCCACGAGCCAGGACCGGAACGCCTCCGGGTCGCGCAGGTCGCCCAGGTTGCGCAGCACCCGCAGCATCGTGTCCTGCACGACGTCGTCGACGTCGGCGTGCCCGTCCAGGGCCCGGCCCACGATCGTGTAGACGAGCGGCAGGTACCCGGCGACGAGGCGGTCGACCGCGGCCGGGTCACCGGCGCGGGCCGCCACCACCGTCGCGGTGTCCGGTTGAGCCATCACTGTTTCGCAGACCTCTCCGTGGAACGTCGATCATCGCGCGCGGCAGCGATTTTGCCGACCACGGGAAGGGAGACCGCCCGAACGGCCTGCGATAACAGGAAGTTCGGACGGCCGGTCCCGGACCTCCTCCGGGCGACGCCTTTCACACTCACGGTTAGCCGGGCCCCTTGCCGGGGAACATTCGGGTCACGGCACCGGACGACGGGCGAGCGGCGGAGGAGGTCCGAGCCCCATGCGTATCTCGCTCCACCTGAACCTGCCCCGCGAGGCGGACAGTGTGCCCGCGGTACGGCGACTGCTGCGGTGCGCGCTCGCGGTGCTGCACGTCGACCGGCAGTCGGGCGAGGATCTGGAGATCGCCCTGAGCGAGGCGTGCGCCAACGTCGTCAAGCACGCCGCCGGCGCGGACACCATCGAGGTACGCCTCGACGTGGCCGAGGACCGCTGCGCGATCGACGTGGCCGACAACGGCGACGGCTTCGACGCCGACGCGGTGGCCGAGCCGGACACGGTCAGCGACCGGGGTCGCGGCCTGTTTCTGATCAAGGCGCTGAGCGACAACGTCCGGATGCAGTCCACCCCGCGCCGGGGCAGCCTGATCCACTTCGAGAAGTCCTTCGCCGCGGCCCCGTAGCCCGCTCCCGCTCCCGCGACGCCGTGGCCGTTCGGCCCGGTGTGGGGCCGTCGTGCCCGTTTCCTATCATTCTTGCTCTACAGCAAATATCGCCGTTTCCCCGGAGGGGCGTCGTGTCCGACCGTCCGACACCTGTGGGAGCGCTGCTGCGTGCGGCGCCGCCCGACCGGCTGCCCGAGGTGGCAGCCGAACACCTGCGCCGCCACCACGGCGCCGGCCGGGTCGAGGTGCTGCTCGGCGATCTCACCCTCACCGGCCTGCGCCCGCTGCTGGAGCCGGCCGGCCCGGCCGGCGACGCGCTCGCCGCCCGGTGCTTCGGCAGCCAGCGCCCCGTCGTCGGTGACACGTCCGGCAGCCGGTACGCGTACCTGCCGTTGAGCGTCTGGGGCGAGCGGCTCGGCGTGCTGTCCGTGCACACGTCGCTCCCCGCGGGCGCGGCGCTCACCGATCAGCTCAGCACCGTCGCCGACGAGCTCGCGGTGGCGTTGCGGGCCGCCGGCGCGGTCACCGACCGGTACCGGCGGGCCACCCGGCTGCAGCGCCTCACCATGGCCGCCGAGCTGCAGTGGGAGCTGCTGCCCGGCCGCTCCCTCGGTGACGAGCGGTTCCTCGTGGCGGGTCAGCTCGAACCGGCGTACGCGGTCTTCGGCGACCACTTCGACTGGGTGCTCGACGGCGACCGGCTCACCGTCACGGTGCTCAACGGGTACGGCGACGGCCTCGATGCCGCGGTGCTCACCACGGTCGCGGTCAACGCCATGCGCAACGCCCGCCGGGCCGGCGCCAACATCGTCGAGCAGGCCGAGCTGGCCTCCGACGCGCTGTACGCCCGCTACGGCGGCGCCGCGCACGCCGCCACCCTGCTGCTGGAGATCGACCTCGTCGGCGGCCGCGTCGAGGCCGTCGACGCCGGATCGCCCCGCGCCGTCATCGCCCGGGAACGCGACTTCCACCCCGTCACCCTCGAGCAGCAGCTGCCGCTGGGCATGTTCGGCGACAGCCGCTACGAGACCCAGCGCTTCCTGCTCGAGCCCGGCGACCGGCTGCTCGTGGTCAGCGACGGCGTGCACGCCGCCACACCGGGCGGCCGGGCCCCGTACGGGGAGTCGGCTATGCTGGCCGCCTTGCGCCGGACGCGGCTGCAGCCCGCGACCGAGGCAGTGGGCACGGTGATGCGCGGCCTGCGCGACTACCACGCGGGAACGGACCCGGCCGACGACGCCGTCACCGTCTGCCTCGACTGGCGACGATGAGGCTTGGCAACACCGCCGAATGGGTACGGCTCGCAACGCACTGAACCTTTCTGCGTACAGAGGACCGGCATGGAGCGCGTCATGGACGTCGCGGCTGCGGTGGAGTCGACGGTGGAGTCGTTGCTGGGCATCTTCGAGAGCGCCCGGCTGGCCCAGTCGCCGGCCGTGCCGCCGGCCCAGCTGCGCGTGCTGACGATCATCAGCCGCAACGAGCACACGAACATGAGCCGCCTCGCGGAGGCGCTGCAGGTGGTGCCGTCGTCGGCGAGCCGCCTGTGCGACCGGCTGGAGGCGACCGGCCTGCTCCGCCGCGTGCCCGACCCGCGGGACCGGCGCGAGGTGCGGCTGCTGCCCACCCCGGCCGCCGACCGCCTGCTGCAGGAGCTGCGGGAGCGCCGGCAGGCCGCTCTGGCCGAGGTGCTCGAGCGGATGAACCCGGCCCGGCGGACCGAGCTCGTCCGGGCCCTCACGGCGTTCGACTCCGCGGCGGTCGCCCTCGCCGCCGGGGACAGCGACGGGCTGCGTACGGCCTGACGGCTGCCCGCGCGCGCTGCGGTACGGTCCCCCGATGCGCATCGGCATCGTGATCCTTCCGGACGACCGCTGGTCCGTGGCCCGGCACCGGTGGCGCCGCGCGGAGGAGTACGGCTTCGACCACGCCTGGACGTACGACCACCTCGGCTGGCGCGACCTCGTCGACGGGCCGTGGTTCGACGCCGTGCCGACCCTGACCGCCGCGGCGACGGTGACCAGCCGCATCGGCCTCGGTACGTTCGTGGCGTCGCCGAACTTCCGCCATCCCGTGCACTTCGCCCGCGAGCTGACCGCCGTGGACGACATCTCCGACGGCCGTCTGCTGCTGGGGGTGGGTGCCGGCGGTACGGGCTTCGACGCGGACGTGCTCGGCGGCCCGGCGTTGACGCCCCGGCAGCGCGTCGACCGTTTCGCGGAGTTCCTCGAGCTGCTCGCCCGGCTGTTGCGGGAGGACCACGTCTCGTACGAGGGCGACCATTACCGGGCGGTGGACGCGCGGACGCTGCCGGGTCCGATTCAGCAGCCCCGGCCCCCGCTGCTCGTCGCGGCGAACGGGCCCCGCGCGCTCGCGCTGGCCGCCCGGTACGGCGACGGCTGGGTCACCACGGGCGGGCAGGGCCTGGACGACGCGGACGCCTGGTGGCATTCCGTCCGCGAGGTGAGCGCCCGCTTCGACGCGGCAGTGGAGAAGGGCGGCCGTACGGTTCCGCGGCGCATTCTGAACCTGGACTCCTCGCCGGTGTACTCACTGAGCAGTCCGGATGCGTTCGAGGACGCGGTGGGCCGTGCGCGGGAGCTCGGATTCACCGACGTGCTGTCGCATTGGCCACGGGCCTCGAGCTGGTACGCCGGCGACGAGAAGGTGCTGGAAAGTGTGGCGCCGATGCTGCAGCGGCTGCGGGCATCGTGAAGCGCGGGGCCGAAAGGGCCGGAAATCTTACGAGTACAGGACTTTCTGCGTAGGACCCGGGCCGGCGGTTTCGTGCCCGGCGGGCGAGGGCTTTGCGCCGGATCCGCAGCACACCGGCAATAGCCCTTCCGGTGAGCGCCGCCGATAACGCACCGCGGGGCGGGCGGACAGACGATTCCCCACCGGTCGGCCTCGCGGCCGGCCGATGGGGAATCACTCGCTCAACGCCCGTGTGCCGCCCGGTACGCGCTGCTGACGCTCGCCGGGATGCGGCCCCGTTCGGAGATCTGGTGGCCGTTGCGGGCCGCCCACTCCCGGATGAGCCTGTTCTCATCGCGGCTTCCCGCCGTGCGCGCAGGCGCCGGACGGGCAGTGCCACGCCCCGATCCGGAACGGCCGATTCGCGTACCCGCATTGATGAACGGATCCAGGGCCTTGCGCAGCTTGCCGGCATTGGCCTCGGACAGATCGATGGTGTACGCCGTGCCGTCGAGACTGAACTCGACCGTACGATCGGCCGGCTTTCCGTCGAGGTCGTCGATGAGGGTGGTGATTACCTGCCGCGCCATAACGACTCCTGAGGGGAAATCCGAAGAACCGGGGTCAGTCTGGCGTGTCCGGCGCGGTGCGCGCAACAGTTCTCCCGGATTTCACAGCATATCGCGCACGCCGGGCAATAATCGGGGCGTGGGCCTCACTAAATGCAACCACGCTATTCCACGCGGCTGTACCTATTCACGACGGTCGAGGCCCCGCGGGCGGCCCGCGCGCCGGTCCGGCCCGGGTGCCGCCGGTGAATGGCGCCCCGCGGCGAGGTGCAAAACCCCGGTGGGCGGAGGGCCTCCCGGGCCGTTAGGGTCGTCGCCATGGACGCCGACGACGACCGTGCCGCCCCGCACGCGAGCGACCGGCGCACCGGTGGGCCGGACGCCGGCTGGCACGAACAGCGCCGGCAGGCCGTCGCCGGCCACGCCGCCGCGCTCGACGCCGCCCGGGCTGCCGAGGCGGGCCGGGCCGCGGAACTGCTGGCGGGTTTTGTCCGGCGCGCCGCCGAGGCGGGACTCCCCCCGGGCCCGCTGCGGGCGGTGTCGTTCGACGGCCGGTCCACGTACCGCACCTCGCTGCGCGGCTGGTATCTGAAGGCCAACCGGTCCGTGGCCGTGGGCGAGGACGGCCAGTACTACGTCCTGAACGTGCCCTCGTCGCTACGGGCCCGGTTCTCGGGCGCCGACGTGCAGCCCAGCACCCCCCGGCTGGTGGTCGGCGCGGGTGGCGGCGACGGCGAGACCATCCCCCTGGCGGACCTGCTGGACCGCCGGCTGACCGCAGGAGTCGTCTGGCCGTGAGCCTCCGTTCCACGACCCGGCGCCGCGTCCTGGCGAGCCTCACCGCCGCCGTCGCGATGGGCGCCACGGCCCTCACCGGGCCCGTCGCCTCCGCACCCGCCGCGGCCGCTCCGCGCACGGCCGGGACGCGCGCGGCCGAGAAGCAGGCGGCCGTGACGTCGGCCCAGGCGGCCCGGGCCGCGACCGTTGCCTGCCCGAAGCCGGACGTGAAGCCGCCGCCCGGCCGGCCGCCGCGGCCGACCCCGCCCAAGGACGACCCGGTGCTGCGGGCCGTCGGCGGCGACGCGCTGGCCACCGACGGGCTCGTCGTCCCGCAGGGCGCGCGGCGGCCACCGGCGCTGACAGCCACCAGCTGGCTGGTCGCCGACCTCGACACCGGCGAGGTGCTCGGCGGGTGCGGGCCGCACGTGTACGGCACCCCGGCCAGCGTGCAGAAGATGCTGCTCGCCGCCACGGTCATGGACAAGCTCGACCCGAAGAAGACGATCACGGTCACCGACGGCGACCTGGCGATCGAACCGGGCAGCTCGGCGGTCGGCCTGCTCAAGGGCGGCAAGTACACGATCGCGACGCTGTGGCTCGGGCTGCTGCTGAACTCCGGCAACGAGGCCGCCAACGCGCTCGCCCGGCTCGGCGGCGGCAAAGGCGGCGTCCCGGCCACGGTGGCGGCCATGAACGCCGAGGCGAAGCGGCTGGGCGCGTACCAGACGCACGCGGTTACCCCCTCCGGCCTGGACGGGCCCGGGCAGTTCACCAGCGCGTACGACCTCGCGCTCATCGCCCGCAAGTGCTTCGCCAACGCCGACTTCCGCCGGTACGCGCTGACCCGCAACACCCAGATCCCCGCCCAGAAGCACCTGAAGAAGGGCGGGTTCCAGATCCAGAACGAGAACAAGCTGATCTTCAACTACCCGGGTGCGCTCGGCGGCAAGACCGGCTTCACCAAGCTCGCCCGGCACAGCTACGTCGGCGCGGCGCAGCGCGGCGGACGGCGGCTGGTGGCGACGCTGCTCGGCGCGGAGGCCAGCCCGCTGCGCGGGTGGCAGCAGGGCGCGGCCCTGCTGGACTGGGGTTTCTCGCTGCCCAAGGACGCGTCGGTCGGCAAGCTGGTCGAACCGGACGGCAAGGACGCGAAGGGTACGGCCGCAGACACGGAAGCCGCCCCCGCGGGCCCCGCCCCGGGCGGCACCCACCGCGCGGCACCGGCCGCCGCCCGGACCGCCTCCACGCCCGGCCTCTCCCTGGGTGCGGCCGCCGCCATCGCGGTGATCCTGGCCGGCACCCCGCTGCTGCTGCTCCTCACCCAGCGGCGCCGGCACCGCGTCCGCCGCCGGCCGCGGAACCGCCCGCAGGCCTCCTGACGCGGGGGCTACGCCACGAGCAGGCCGACGACCCAGATCACCGCGATGCCGAGCGCCGCGGCGAGCTCGACCAGCATCGACAGCCCCACCGCGGTGAGCGCCTGACGGGTCGACGGCCACGCCGCGCCCGGGCCGAGGCGGGCCCGTTCGGCGAGGAACAGGCCGAGCACGAAGCCCAGCACCAGGCCCACCACCGGCACCACGAAGAAGCCCACCACGCCCAGCAGCCCACCGGCGATCAGCGAGGAGGTGGGCACGCCGGTGCTCTTGAGGCGGCGGCCGGGCCACAGGTACTTGACGACCGTGCCGCCGACGGCCACGAGCGTCGCGAGGGCCAGAACCACCCACCGCGCCCCGCCCGCGTCGCCCAGCAGCGCCCACAGCAGCACCGCCGCCCAGCACAGCAGCAGCCCCGGCAGGACCGGGATCAGCACGCCGAGGACGCCGACCGTCATCGCGATCCCCGCGATGAGGGTGACGGTCGTACCGGTGTCGGAGAGATCCATGTGACCACCCTGCCGCAGCCGGGCCACAACCCTCAACCGCAGCGCCGTCCGGCCGATGGACACTCAGCGTCGCCGACCGCGGCGACGAGGTGAACCGAGGAGGTGGGTATGGCGCGCAGTGTCCTGGCCGTCGGTGCCCGCCCCGGGGATCTGGAGTCCGGTTGCGCCGGCACCCTCGCCGCGCACCGAGCGGCCGGCGATTCGGTGACCATGCTGGTGCTGTCCTGCGACGGTGCCGACGATCCGGGTACGCGGCACACGGAAGCCGCCGCCCGCACGCTGGACTGCCTGCTCGTGTGGGGCCCGGAGGCGGCCGAGCGCCGCCGGGGCCCGGAGCGCCGGGGTCAGGTCCGGGGCACCGGCGACCGCCGGCTGCGCCGAACCCCGCCCGGAGAGGGCTGGGACGGTGCCGCGATCGCCGCGATCGAGAACGTGCTCACCGGGGTGGACGCCGACGTGATCTATGTGCCCGCCCCCGGCGACCCGGACGCCGAGCGCCGGGCCGCGGCCGTCGCCACGCTCTCCGCGGCGCGGCACAGCGCCCGGATATTGCACTACGCCGGCGAGTCCGCCGCCCGCTTCGACCCGACGGTGTTCGTCGACATCACCGCGTACCTGGACCGCAAGCTCGCCGTGGTCACCGACCCGGAGCTGGCCACCGCGACGGCCCGGCACCTGGGTGCCCGGGCCCGGGTCCGCTACGCCGAGGCGTTCGTCCCCGAGCGCTTCGTCTGGGACGTCGCCGGCGCCCGCTGACGAAGCAACCGCGCAGCAACGTTCCGCAACCGGAACCTGTACCCGCAGTCACCCAGAGTTTCCCCTTGTCAGCCGGTGCCGCCCACCAGCCACGGGCCACCGACAACAACCGGGGGAAACGACATGACCAGCACCATGACGACCGCTGCCGACTGCGACGCCGCCGACACGACCGCCGTGCCGGCCCTGTCCGCCGCCGAGCAGGAGGAGCTGATCCGTACGCACATGCCGCTGGTCGGCCACCTCGTGCGTGACATGCTCACCCGCATCCCGAACCACATCCACCGCGACGACCTGACCAGCGCCGGACTGCACGCGCTCGTCACCGCGGCCCGTGGCTGGGACCCCGAGCGCGGCATCCCCTTCCACCGCTTCGCGACGACGCGCATCCGCGGCGCGATCCTCGACGAGCTGCGTTCGCTGGACTGGGCCACCCGCTCGGTGCGCAGCAAGGCCCGCGCCACCGACACCACCCGGCAGAACCTCACCACCACGCTCGGGCGTACGCCGACGACCGAAGAGCTGGCGCAGGCGCTGGGCACCACCACCACGGACCTGCACCAGACCGACAACGACGTGCAGCGCGCCACCGTCCTGTCGCTGCAGGGCTTCACCACCAGCAGCGCCGACGACCTGGTCACCGAGCGCACGCCGGGGCCGGAGGAGATGCTGATCCGCCGCGAGCAGATCGGCTACCTGCACCACGCGATCGGCTCGCTGCCGGAGCGGCTGCAGCTCGTCATCACCGAGTACTTCCTCAAGGAGCGCCCGATGGCGGACATCGCCGCCGAGCTGGGCGTCACCGAGAGCCGCATCTCGCAGCTGCGCGCCGAGGCGCTGTCGCTGCTCAAGGACGGCATCAACACGCACCTCGACCCGCACCTGGCGCCGGTGCCGGAGAACCCGGAGAGCATCACGGCGCGCCGCCGGGCGAGCTACTACGCGTCGATCGCCGGCAACACGAACATGCACTCGCGGCTGGCCCTGACCAACGCGCACGGGCTCAGCCCGTACGCCAAGGGTGCCGCGTGACGCTTCAGCGGTGACGAGGGGGCCGGCGCGCACAGCGCCGGCCCCCTCGCGCGTCTCATGCCAGGGCGTTGAGCACCTTCGGCAGGTCGGCGGTGTGCAGCACGCCCAGCCGCCGCGTCGCCCGGGTCACCGCCACGTAGAGATCGCTGAGACCGCGCGGGCTCTCGGCGATGATCTGGTCGGGCTGGACCACGAGCACGCTGTCGAACTCCAGGCCCTTCGCCTGCCGGACCGTCATGAGCACGATGTGGTTGCGCAGGTCCGGCTGCTCCCCCACGGCGGCCTCCGGGATCGCCGCCACCAGCGCGTCGCCGAGCGACTCCTCGAGGGCGGCGGGCACCAGGACACCCACCCTGCCCTCCTTCGCCTCGGCCGCTTCCCGGCGTACGGCCGCTGTCAGCTCGCCGGCGAGCGCTTCCGGCCGCACCCGGCTCGCCCACGGCGCGACGCCGGCCTCCCGCACCGAGCGCGGCGGCTGCAGCGACGGGTCGACGGCGGCCAACACGTCCGCGGCGACCGTCATGACCTCGGCGGGCGTGCGGTAGTTGACGGTCAGCTCGACCAGCCGCCACCGCTGGGCCACGTACGGCTCGAACACCCGGTCCCAGGTCGTCGTGCCGGACAGGTCGCCGGTCTGCGCCACGTCACCGACCACGGTCATCGACCGGCTGGGGCAGCGCCGCATCAGCAGCCGCCACGCCATCGGCGAGAGCTCCTGCGCCTCGTCGACGATGACGTGCCCGAACACCCAGGTCCGGTCCGCGGCGGCCCGTTCCGCGGCGGTACGCGTGTCGATCACCTCGTGCCGCTCGACGAAGGAGCTCGCGTCCACGACGTCGACCGCGGACAGGATCTCCTCCTCCTCGTCCTCGAAGTCGAGCGACCGGGAGCCCTCGACGATCTCCAGCACGCCCTCGGCGTACTCGATCGCCTCGCGCCGCTCGCGGGCGACGGCGCGGGCGCGCAGCGTGTCGTCCACGCCGAGCAGCTCGGCGAGCTCGTCGAGCAGCGGCACGTCAGCCGGGGTCCAGCGGGCCCGCCGGTCCCGCAGCAGCAGCGCGCGCTCCTCGGCGCTGAGGTCGTACGCCGCGGACTCGAGCCGGTCCGCGTCGCTGAGCAGGTCGCGCAGCACCTGCCGCGGGGTGAGCACCGGCCACAGCTCGAACAGCGCCCGCTGGACGTCCTCGTCCTCGCGCAGCTCGCGCCGGGTCTCGGCGAGGTCGGCCTCCTCCAGCAGGTTGTCGCCGCCGAGCGGGTCGGCGCCGATGCGCTCGGCGATCTGCAGGCTCAGCGCGTGGATCGCCTCGGTGACGAACATCTGCCGGGCCACGTTGTGCGGGCGGCCGGAGCGGCGCGCGGCGGCCCGGGCGTCCTCGCACACGGCCCGTTCGATGCGCAGCGGGTAGCCGTCGTGGTCGACCTCGATGTGGTCGTCCGGCACGGTCTGCCGGTCGGCGACCGCGCGGGCCAGCACGTCGAGCATCTCGAGGCGGCCCTTGAGCGCCGCCGTCCCGGGCGCCTCGGACGCGCGGGCGGTCACCCCGGGGAACATGTCGCCGAGAGTGGCGAGCAGCACGCCGGTCTCGGCCAGCGACGGCAGCACCTGCGAGATGTACCGCAGGAACGTCGCGTTCGGACCGAGGATCAGCACGCCCTGCTTGGTCAGCTGCGCGCGGTGGGTGTAGAGCAGGTATGCCGCGCGGTGCAGCGCGACGGCGGTCTTGCCGGTGCCCGGGCCGCCCTGCACCACCATCACGCCCGGCAGCCCGGCGCGGATCACCTCGTCCTGCTCGGCCTGGATCGTCTCGACGATGTCGCGCATCCGGCCCGTACGGTTCGCCCCCAGCGCGGACAGCAGCGCCGCCTCGCCGGTCACGTCCTCCCGGCCGCCCGCCCCCGCGGTGAGGTCGAGCACCTCGTCGTCGATGCCGGTCAGCTGCCGCCCCTTGGTGCGCAGGTGCCGGCGGCGGGTCACCCCCGCGGGCGACACGGCGGTCGCCAGGTAGAACGCCCGGGCCGCCGGCGCCCGCCAGTCGACGAGCAGCGGGTCGCGGTCGCGGTCCTCGGCGAACAGGCCCAGCCGCCCGATGTACCGCGGGGAATCGGCGGCGAAATCGAGCCGGCCGAAACACAGCCCGTTCTCGACGGCATTCATCTGGGCGACCTGCTCGGCCCAGTGGCTGCGGGTGGCCTCCCGCTGGGAACGGCCCTGCGGGGTGCCGCCGGCCTCGAGCAGGATCGCGCGCAACCGGTCGGCGGCCTGCTCGCGCAGCACGTCGAGGCGGTCGTACAACGTGGTCAGATAGGCCTGTTCGGACTCGATGTCATCGTTCCGCATGGTGTCCGTACCGTCGGCGGAGCTTGACAAAACCACTCCCTGTTGTGGTAGCATTCGGCCGTCGACGACCATTCTGATTTTCTTCATCAGAGGGTCGTCTTTTTTGTTGCTTGGAAACGCTCAGAATAGCCGGTCGGCGTTACCTCTGACGACACCGTGGCGGAGGTTACGCCACGCGGCGGACAGTGTCAGGAATCCGTCACCGCGCGCTCATGGCCGTTACGCCGATGGGGGCTCCACCTTTAAGCGGGTCATGAACCACAGCCACCCGTTCCGTCGTCTCGGCGCCGTCGCCCTCGTCGCGATCGCCGCGCTCGCCTTCTCCTCCGCCTGCTCCGACGACTCGGGCGACGCCCCGGCCGGCAACGCCGCCGCGGCCGCCGCCGGTGGACCGGAGCCCAAGACCCTCGAGGGCGCCAAGGCCGCCGCGCAGACCGTGTTCGACCGCTTCAGCGGCGGCGACTTCGGCGGCGCCTGGGACATGTACACCGCCGCCGGCAAGGCCGCGATCAGCAAGGCGGACTACGTCAAGCTCAACGAGACCTGCTCCCGCAAGGGCCTGTCCATCCAGCTGACCAGCGCGCGGATGGAGGGCGCCGACAAGGCCGTCGTCATCGCCAAGCAGCTAGTCGCCGCGCAGTCGTACACGATGGTGTACGAGCAGGACGCCTGGAAGCTCGAGCCCGCGAAGGAGGGCCTGGCCCTCTACGCCAAGGGCGCCGACCGGGCCATCGCCCTGCAGAAGAAGGCCGGCACCTGCGCCAACGCCTGACCCCCGTACGC
The DNA here is from genome assembly GCF_016464385.1 of Nucisporomicrobium flavum. Classification (GTDB taxonomy): domain Bacteria; phylum Actinomycetota; class Actinomycetes; order Mycobacteriales; family Micromonosporaceae; genus Actinoplanes; species Actinoplanes flavus_A. The sequence continues at coordinate 313,363 of NZ_JADMLH010000009.1, forward strand.
GGCGAGGCCCGATCCCCCAGCGACGTGGGACCGGGCCTCGTTGTCCTCCCGTACGGGCTCAGGCGGCGACGGGCAGGCCGTCCGGGCCGGTGAGCGCGAGCCGGTCCCGTAGGGTGCCCCGGGTCTCGATCTGGTCGTAGTACGCCGCCCGGCGCCGGGCCACGCAGCCGTCCTTGACGGAGGTGGCCACGCCCGGGTTGAGGTGCGTGTTCAAGCCGTCCTTGAGCAGCGACAACGCCTCGGCGCGCAGCTGCGAGACGCGGGACTCGGTCACCCCCAGGTCGGCGGCGATCTGCGCCATCGGACGCTCGTCGAAGAAATACCCGGTGATGACCACGCGCAGCCGCTCGGGCAGGACCTCGATCGCGTGCCGCAGATAGCCCAGGCGCTCGCGGCGGATCAGCATCTCCTCCGGGCCCGCGCTCGGCTCGGTCACCATGTCGTCCGCGCCGGCGGTGGCGAAGCCCTGAAGGCTGAACACCACGGCGCGCTGCACGTCGTCGTCGGCCGACTCGATGTCCTCGACCGAACAGCCCAGCCGCTCGGCGACCTCGGCCAGGGTGGGCGTACGGCCCAGCTCGGCGGTCAGCTCCTGGCGCGCCGAGTCGGTACGCCGGGCCCGCTGCCGCACCGAGCGGCTCGCCCAGTCCAGGCCGCGCAGCTCGTCCAGCAGGGCACCCCGGACCCGCGCCGCCGCGAACCGGGCGAACGGCACACCCCGGGACTCGTCGAAACCACGGGCGGCCGCGACCAGCGCCGCGTACCCGGCCGAGAGCAGATCGTCGCGGTTCACGTGGGCGGGCACCCGGGCGAGCATCTCGCGGACCAGGTGGCCGACGAGCGGCATGTGCGCCCGTACGGTGTCCTCACGACGGCGGTCGACCTCAACAGCACCGCTCATAGGGGGTCTCCTCGGAAGGTACCGGCCGGACGGTGGGGGGAAGTCCGGCGCTGAGGAGAACGGTCTGATCCGGGAGGTGCAGGACGGGTCACACTCGGGTGCAGCAGGGTTGCGGTGGAACGGGGCGTACACTTGATCTCGCGGCTTCGACCTGTTCTGCCTCGGGCCGCGTACGGATCGACCACCACGCGCCGCGACCCGTGAGGTCTGCGCCGGGCAGGACGACCCCTTCAGACGTTCGGAGTTCACACCTACATGTCCTCGTTCACCGATCTCGGCGTACCTACCGAGCTCGCCGAGGTGCTCGCCGGTCTCGGCGTCACCAGCCCCTTTCCCATCCAGGCCGCGACGCTGCCCGACTCCCTGGCCGGCCGTGACGTGCTCGGCCGCGGGCGCACCGGCTCCGGCAAGACGTACGCGTTCGTCCTGCCGGTCGTCGCCCGGCTCGCCGGCTCCCGCACCCCGCGGCGCCCGGGCCGGCCGCGCGCGCTGATCCTCGCCCCGACCCGCGAGCTCGCGACCCAGATCGACGCGACCCTCGCGCCGCTGGCCGCCAAGCTCGGCCTGCGCACCCTCACGATCTTCGGCGGTGTCGGCCCCAACCCGCAGATCCGCGGGCTCAAGGCCGGCGTCGACATCGTCGTGGCCTGCCCCGGCCGGCTCGAGGACCACCTGCGCAGCGGGCACGCCAGCCTCGACGCCGTCGAGATCACCGTGCTCGACGAGGCCGACCACATGGCCGACCTCGGCTTCCTGCCGGTGGTCCGGCGGCTCATGGACGCCACCCCCCGCGACGGCCAGCGGATGCTCTTCTCCGCCACCCTCGACGGCGGCGTGGACGTGCTGGTCAAGCGCTTCATGAACCGCCCGGTCACGCACCACGTCGACGCCGCCGACGAAGCGCCCGTCGAGATGTCCCACCACGTGCTGCACGTGCGCCACGACGACCGGTTCCCGGTCCTGGTGGACCTGGTGGCGGCGCCCGGCCGCACGGTGGTCTTCACCCGGACGAAGCGCCGCGCCAAGACGCTGACCCGCCAGCTCATCGCGGCCGGCGTACCGGCGGTGGAGCTGCACGGCAACCTCGCTCAGAACGCGCGCAACCGCAACCTGTCCGCGTTCTCCGACGGCAGCGCCGAGACCCTCGTGGCCACGGACATCGCCGCGCGCGGCATCCACGTCGACGACGTGGCGCTGGTGATCCACGCCGACCCGCCGGTCGAGCACAAGGCGTACCTGCACCGCTCGGGGCGTACGGCCCGGGCCGGAGCGCAGGGCACCGTGATCACGCTGATGACCGACGACCAGCAGGGCGACGTGCGGGACCTCACCCGCAAGGCCGGCATCAAGCCGACCACGTCGAAGGCGCGGCCGGGCGACGCCCTGCTCGCGCAGCTGGCGCCGGGTGAGCGGACGTTCACCGCGCCCTCGGCTCCGGCTCCCGTCTCGGACGAGGCGGGCCGGCCATCGGGCGGTTCGCGGCGCGGCCACGGGCGGGGACGCCCCGCCGGCGCCCGCGAGCAGGCGCCGGCCGCGGGTGACAAGTCCGGTGGCCGTCCGCCGAAGGGCCGGAGCGCGCAGCAGTCCCGGACCGGCGCGTCGGGCGGGCAGCCGCGATCGGCCGCCTCCGCCGGGCAGCCGCGGGCTCGTCGCAGCGGCGGCGCCGGTTCGACGCCGGTGCACACCAGCCAGTCCGGTGGCGCCGCCGCGTTCTCGTCGGGCAGCCGCCTCGGTCGCCGCGGCGGCCGCTGACCTCTCACCACCGACCGCCACTGTCGCGCGGCCGCTCGCTTCTGCGGGCGGCCGCTCGCCGTTCCCAGGGACTTGCCCGAACGGTCAGCTCGGCGGTCCTCTGAGGACGGAGCACCGTCAGGGGATGCTGACCGAGATCTCCTCGCCCAGCCGGTAACCGTCGCACAGCTCGAGGTCGTCGCCGCTCCAGAAGCGGCCCGGGTCGTACCAGTTCGGCTGCTTGCCGCGCGGCAGCAGCCCCATGTCCTCGTACGTCACCGCGACCACCTCGGCGCAGTACGCCGTCTCGAGGTCGTCCGGCTCCGGCTTGTCCTGCTGCCAGGGCAGGCGGATCAGCGGCACCCGGCCCCGCGCCCAGCGCCAGGCGAGCTGCGCGCTCGACGGGAACGGCGTGCCGTCCAGGCGGGCCACCGTCTTGAGCGCCTTGTCCTCCATGTCCTTGCCCACCGGCGGCTCGAGCTGACGCAGCCAGCCGCGCTGGCCGTACCGCTTGGCCCACACGGTGACCGCGTCGCGCAGGTCGTGCAGCTGCACGCCGCGCTGGAACGTGCCCGACCACAGGTCCGGCAGGGACTTGCCCAGCTCCGCGTGCCACATCAGCGGCGGCATGTCGTCGATCACGACGGACATGCCCACATGGTTGACCGGACTGTTGGTCATCGCCTGGATGGCACGGTCCGGGCCCGAGCGGCCCCGGAAGATCCAGATGTCACCCGTACGCGTCAGGTCGATGGCCTCGTCGAGGCTGATCCCGGCAACCACGTGTCTATCCTCGGCAGATGCGTTGGTGGAAAGTAGCGGGACTGGCCGGGCTGGCGGGCGTCGCCGCCACGGGTGTGGTGCTGGCACGGCAGGAGCGGCGGCGGCGGGCGTACACGCCGGACGAGATCCGGGAGCGGCTGCACGCCCGGGTGGCGGAGACGTCCGGGACCTCCCCGGACCCGGAGGCCGGGGCCGGCGCCGGGGGCTGACGCCTAGACAACGTCGGAGTCCCGCAGCAGCGACCAGAGGCCGGCGCCGTCCGGGGCGGAGAACCACGTCTTGCCCCCGGAGCCGACGGCCTCCGCGTTGCCCGTGGGCCCCGGGATCGCGCCGGCCAGCACGGCCTGGGTCGGCGACAGGCGACGGATCGCGACCGCGGCCACGTTGTCCGGGTGCGCGTGCGCGAACTCGGAGTAGATCTCCTGGTCGTGCTGGCCGTCGTCGCCGACGAGCAGCCACCGGATGTCAGGGAACTCCCCGGCGAGCCGGGCCAGCGTGTTGCGCTTGTGCTCACTCCCGCTGCGGAACCACCGGTCCGGCGTCGGTCCCCAGTCGGTGAGCAGCAACGGCCCGGCCGGGTAGAGGTGCCGGGAGAGGAACCGGGTCAGCGTCGGGCCCACGTTCCACGCGCCGGTCGACAGGTAGAAGACCGGGGCGCCGGGGTGGGCGTTGACCAGCCGCTCGTAGAGCACCGCCATGCCCGGGACCGCCATGCGGGCGTGCTCGTCCAGCACGAATGTGTTCCAGGCGGCCAGCAGGGGCCGGGGCAGCGCGGTCACCATGACGGTGTCGTCGATGTCGCTGATGACCCCGAACTTCATGGCCGGGTCCACCACGCGGATCGGCGCCTCGACCGGCTCCGCGCCCTCGGTGGACAGGCGTACGCACGCCCAGCCCGGCTCCAGCTCGCCCTTGACCCTGGTGTCCACGTACCCGCTGCGGTCGGTGCGGGTCTGGTGCACCTGGTCGCCGATCTGGATCTCCACCAGCGCGTTGTTGACCGGTGACGTGGTGAAGCTGCGCCAGCCGCGGACCTTCTCCAGCCGCTTGGGGACCTGCGAGTGACGGGTGAGCACGACGCGGGCCATGACGCGGGCCCAGCCGGGGGCACCGTACCCGGTGTAGGCGGTGATCACGGGCCGCCAGCCGCGCTGCCGGAGCCGCCGCTCGACGACCTCGTGGACGGCGTCCTCGATGCGGGCCGCGCGGTGCAGCCGCACGGCCGGCGGACGGCCCGCCGGGGTCACTGACACTTCGGCCTCCTGCCATTCGTCGTCGAGGGCCCCTGTGACGGTACCCGGCCCGCCTGGGTCCCGCGCCGCAACCGGCGAAGGCGCGGGCCGGGGTCCACTCCGGAGGGTCAGTGCACCGCCAGGCGCGCGTTCGCCGGGCGGGCGACCGGCTCGGCCGGGCTCCACTGCTCCGCCCGCCGGGCGTCCTCGGGCCGCGGGTCGCGCCCGGCGCTCATCGTCGCGGCCAGCGCCTCCGCGCGCAGGCTGCGCAGGGCCACGGCGGCCTTCTCGGCCTCCGCCCACGCCGACCGCTCCCGCTCGACGGCGGCCCGGTACGCGGCCAAGCGATGCTCGGCGACGGCGGCCCGCAAGGCGGTCTCCTGAGCGACCGGATGCTTGCGCGGATTCCACGGGCCGCGGTGCGCGAGCACCTCGTTGAGCTGGGCGATCGACAGCTCCTTGCGGCGGCACGCAGCGAGCGCCGAGCGGTGCAGGCAACGCGTGCGGTCGGCGATCTCGGCCCGGGTGCGGCGCTGCCGGAGCACCGGGAACACGGCCGCCGCCCGGCAGCGACGGGCCTCGCGGTCGGCGGCGTCGTACGCGGCCCAGGCGGCGTCGACCTCCTCCTGCGCGATCTCCCACGCGACGCGGCTGCGCCGGGCGACCCCGGCGGCGTGATCGGCGGCCGCGGCCACCTCATCGGCGTACCGTTCGGCGGCGGACGGCGGGGCGGGGTGACGGCCGGCGCGCGCCTCCCGGCGCGGCACGGCGACAGCGGCCGTCGCGGCGGCGACGGCGAGCAGCATGATCATCCAGATGACGGCAGCGGTCTCCACGGTCAACACCGGTTTCCTCGTGCGTCGGGCTTCGCTGATGACGGGCGGGCGGCCGCGGCGGGTACGGGCACAGCACCTCGCCGCGGACCACCGGGGCGACGCTCACACGGGCGGGGCAGGCGCGCACGCCGGCCCGTGGGCGTCACGGGAGGGTTTCTTCGCCGGTGGCCGCTACGCCCGCGGCGGGGCACGCCCGGCGTAGGGGCGCTGGGCGGCACCGTCGAGGCCGGGCACGTCCCGGTCGCAGAGCTTGGCCGGACCGGCCGCGTCGGAGGAGAAGGCGGGCGCGTCGGCCGTCCCGGCGCGGGAGGCGTCGGGGTTCACGGTGCCGTCCGAGCCGCCGGAGGCGGTCGCGGTCTCGCCGGAGGTGGCCGCGCGGGCCTCCAGGCCGGCGACGGCGGCGGCGCGGGCCTCCTCGCCCGACGGCGCGGAACCGGGCCGGGAGTCACCCTCCGGCACCAGCACGCGGTCGCCGAGGCTCGCGTCCAGCGGCGCATCGACCGTGGTGACCACGGTCCCGGAGGTGCCGGCGTCGGGCGTCGCGGACAGTGCCGGCGTGGCGAACGCGAGCGCGATCAGCGCCAGCCCGGCGAGAAATTGCAGCAGGCGGCGCCCGTCCCAGTGACGGGGAAGCAGGCGCACGACGTCGGCCACGGCATCAACCTACCGTGATCCGCAGGTCCGTGCACAGATCGCATCGACTGAGTACTTCGTCCCACTCCCCCGGGTGAACGCCACCGGACGGGCCCCGGCCGCCGTGACCGGCGTCTCGCGGCGTGCGGCCGGTCGTGAGGGACCATGGTGGGGTGGAGCGAGTCGAGGAGCTGGCGCGGTGGTGCGCCGACGGCGGTGTCGTGGTGCTGAGCGGCGCGGGCCTGTCCACCGAGTCCGGCATCCCGGACTACCGCGGCCCGTCGGGCGCCGCCCGGCCCGGCACCCCGATGACCTACCAGGCGTTCACCCGGGATCCGATCGCGCGCCGGCGCTACTGGGCGCGCAGCCACCTCGGGTGGCGCACCATCGGCGACGCCCGTCCGAACGACGGGCACCGGGCGGTCGCGCGCCTGCAGGAGCTGGGCCGCGTCGACGGGATCATCACGCAGAACGTCGACGGGCTGCACCAGTCCGGCGGCGCGCACGGGGTGGTCGAGCTGCACGGCAACCTGGCCTGGATCGTCTGCCTGGACTGCGGCCGGCGGACCGGCCGGGCCGAGCTCGGCGAGCGGCTCGACGCCGCGAACCCGGGCTTCGCCGCGGCGGTCTCGGCCGTGAACCCGGACGGCGACGTGGAGATCGACGATGCCGAGCTGGACGGCTTCACGGTGGTGGACTGCACGGCCTGCGGCGGCATGCTCAAGCCCGATGTCGTGTACTTCGGCGAGACCGTGCCGCCGGCCCGGGTGAGCCGCAGCTTCGAGCTCGTCGCCGGGGCGCGGACCCTGCTGGTCCTCGGTTCGTCGCTCACCGTCATGTCGGGCCGCCGGTTCGTGCTGCGGGCGGCGAAGGACGGGATCCGGGTGGCGATCGTCAACCAGGGCGAGACGCGGGGAACGCCGTACGCGCAGCTGATCGTCGACGCGCCGCTGGGCCGGGTGCTGCCCGAGGTGGTCCGGCGCGTCGAAGGAGTCCCCGCGGCCCACTGATCACGGATCGGTCACGGGAGGGCCTGCGGCCGGCGGGTGATTCGCCCGGTTCGTGGTGGCGTGTGAAGCCGGTAAACGCCTGAGTCTCCCCTTGGTTATCGTCTCGAAACCTAAATAAAGACGCCGACGCGTTGACGTGACGCGGCTCACCGGAGTTTACTGCCGGAACCGCTCCCGAAACCGGTTCCGAACCTGCGGTTTACCCCACGGACACAAGTCGGAGGACCAGTGCCAATCACCATCGCCGATGTGGCGGCCCGGGCCAAGGTCAGCAAGACCACGGTGTCCCGGGTCCTCAACGGCAAGGGTGAACTGGACGAGTCCACCGCCGCCCGGGTCCGCAAGGTCATCGAGGAACTCGGATACGTGCCGAGCTCCCGGGCCGTCGGGCTGGCCCGCGGGCGTACCCGGGTCGTCGGCATGCTGGTCCCCTCCCTGACCTGGCCGTGGATCGGCGAGGTCCTGCAGGGCGCGGTCGACGTGCTGGAGACCGAGCGCTACGGGCTGCTGCTGTTCACCTGCAACCGGGGTGAGGAGTCCATGCGCCAGTTCGGCGTCCAGGTCTCGGCCAAGAGCTTCGACGGCCTGCTGGTCATCGAGCCCGAGGGCACCCTCGACTACATCGCCACGCTGCACGCCCGCGGGCTGCCGGTCGTGCTGATCGACGACCGGGACGTCCAGCCGATGCAGATCCCGAGCGTCGGCACCACCCACTTCACCGGCGCCGGCGCGGCGGCGCGACACCTGCTGGAGATCGGCCGCTACAAGCCGCTGGTCATCGCCGGCCCCGAGCGCTTCGGCTGCACCGTGCAGCGCCTCGAGGGCTTCGCGACCGAGTACGCCGAGGCGGGCCACCCGATCCCGGCCGGCCACATCCTGCCCGGCGACTTCACCATCGCCTGCGGCTTCGAGGGCGTGAACGCCGCGATCGAGGCGGGGCTCGACTTCGACGCCGTCTTCGCCCACAACGACCTCTCCGCCACCGGCGCCATGCAGGCGATCCTCGACAGTGGACGGCGCATCCCCCAGGACGTCGCGGTGGTGGGCTTCGACGACATCCCGCTGGCGGCGCACACCCAGCCGCCGCTGACCACCGTGCACCAACCGTTGCGCGAGATGGGCGAGGCCGCGGCACGCACGCTGCTCGCCCACTTCGAGGGCTCACCCCTGCCCAACCGACCGACCGTCATCCCCGCCACCTTCATGGCCCGCGGCTCGACCGGAGCCGGACCGGCCGCCACCACCTGAACCCGGGGTTCCCCTCCACGCCGACCCAGCGGCAGCGACGCCCACCTGAGAAGAGCCGCACCGGACCTCGCACGCCGACCGCCTCCAGCGGCCGGCCGTACCCGCCCTTCCTCGGGCACCCCCTCTCACCCGATATCGCATTACCTGAGGAGATTTAGAGATGCAGAGAAGGAAACTGTTCGCGGTCGCCCTGGCGGGTGTGCTCGCCTCGGGCGGGCTCGCCGCCTGCAGCGACTCGCCGAACGCGGGCAACAAGAACGGGTCCGGCGGCAACACCTTCCTGACCGTCGGCATGCCGAACGGTCCGCAGACGGAGAACCACAACCCGTTCCTCACCACGTCGGCCGGCGCCTCGCTCGGCTACCGCTGGATGATCTACGAGCCGCTGATGATGTGGAACCCGGTCAAGCCGGCGGACCCGTCGAAGCCGTGGCTGGCCACCAAGGCCGACTGGTCCCCGGACTTCAAGAAGGTCACGATCACCGTCCGCGACAACGCGACCTGGTCGGACGGGCAGAAGGTCACCGGCGACGACGTCGCCTTCACCTTCAACCTGATCAAGAAGAACGAAGCCCTGAACACCGCCGCCATCCCGTACGGCGAGGTCAGCAACAGCGGCAACACGGTCACCGTGACGTTCACCAGCTCGATGTTCGTCTACAAGGACACCTGGCTCGGCCAGACCCCGATGGTGCCCAAGCACGTCTGGGAGAAGATCAGCGACCCGAGCAAGGACCCGAACAAGAACCCGGTCGGCTCCGGCCCGTACACGCTGAAGTCCTTCACCCCGCAGACCACCACGCTGTCGGTGCGCACCGAGGGCTACTGGCAGGACCTGCCCCAGGTCAAGGAGCTGCGCTACACCTCGTACACCGACAACAACGCGCAGACCACGGCGCTGTCGGACGGCTCCAACGAGTGGAGCTTCGTCTTCATCCCGAACTACAAGACGGTCTTCATCGACAAGGACCCGGCCCACTACAAGGTCTGGGCGCCGCCGGTCCTCGGCATCCACGGCCTCTACATCAACACCACCAAGAAGCCGTTCGACGACCCGAAGCTGCGCCGCGCGATGGGCATGGTCATCAACCGCGAGGACATCTTCAACCAGGCCGAGGCCGGGTACTTCCACCCGCAGGTCACCAGCGTGACGGGTCTGCCCTCGCCGGCCGGTGACGCGTACATCGCGGAGGAGTACAAGGGCAAGAACGCGACCGTCGACGTCGCGGGCGCCAAGGCCCTCCTGCAGGAGGCCGGCTACAAGCTCAACGGCACCACGCTGAGCGACCCGAGCGGCAAGCCGGTCAAGATCACCCTGACCGACCCGAGCGGCTGGTCCGACTACCAGACCTCGCTCGAGATCGTGAAGAGCAACCTCGCCGAGATCGGCATCCAGGCCACCGTCGACAAGGCGAACCAGGACGCCTGGTTCCGCAACGTCGAGGAGGGCAACTTCGACGCCACCTTCCGCTGGACCAACGGTGGCGCCACGCCGTGGAACCTCTACCAGACGGTCATGGACGGCAAGCTGCTCAAGCCGGTCGGCACCGCCTCCCCGGGTGGCAACTTCGGCCGCTTCAAGAGCGACGACGCCACCAAGGCGCTCGCCGACTACGCCAACGCCACGGACGACGCCGCGCGGACCAAGGCGCTCGCCACCATCCAGAAGGTGTTCGTCGAGCAGGCCCCGATGATCCCGGTCGGCGCCGACAACATCGGCATGGCGTACAGCACGAAGAACTGGGTCGGCTGGCCCGACGACACCAACCCGTACAGCGCCGGCCAGCCCACGCAGGCCAACGCCCTGGACGTCGTCCTGCACCTCAAGCCCGCCAACTCCTGATCCGCACCGCCGCCCCCGGGACCCGCGTCCCGGGGGCGGCACCGCGGCGGTTCCGACCCCTTTCCTCAAAGGAACTCGACATGACGTTGAGCCCCGACGCGAAAGCGCCGGCCAGCGAGGTGGTGCTTGAGGCGATCGGCCTGACCAAGCACTTCCCCGTCCGCCGGAAGCTGCGCGACCTGTTCAAGCGCGAGCACGACGCCGTGCACGCGGTCGACGACGTGAACCTCACCCTGCGGCGTGGTCGGGTGGTCGCGCTGGTCGGCGAGTCCGGCTCCGGCAAGTCCACGGTCGCGCGGCTGCTCGCGCAGCTGTACCCGCGTACCGCGGGGGACATCCAGCTGCACGGCGAGTCCACCCGGGTCAAGAGCGGCAGGCCCTTCCGGGCGTACGCCCGCCGCGTCCAGATGATCTTCCAGGACCCGTTCGCGTCGCTGAACCCGGTGCACACGATCCGGTACCACCTCACCCGGTCGCTGAAGATCCACGGCAACGCCGGCAGCTCCGCGGCGGACCTCGAGAGCGCGCTCACCGACCTGCTCAACCGGGTCAGCCTGACGCCGCCCGAGCGCTACCTGGACAAGTTCCCCCACGAGCTCTCCGGCGGCCAGCGGCAGCGCGTCGCGATCGCCCGGGCCCTCGGCGCGGACCCCGAGGCGCTGCTCGCCGACGAGCCGGTGTCCATGCTGGACGTGTCGATCCGCCTCGGCGTGCTCAACCTGCTGCGGGACCTGAAGGAACGGCTGAACCTGGCCATCCTCTACATCACCCACGACATCGCGTCGGCGCGCTACTTCGCCGACGAGACCCTCGTGATGTACGCCGGCCGCATGGTCGAGGGCGGCGACAGCGAGAGCGTCACGCAGTCGCCGGCGCACCCGTACACCCGGCTGCTGATCGAATCGGCGCCCGACCCGGACCGGATCGAGAACATGCTCGGCGACGCCGGGGACCGGGGCAACGGCGAGCCGCCGAGCCTGATCCGCCCGCCCGCCGGCTGCCGGTTCCACCCGCGCTGCCCGATGGCGATGCCGCGCTGCACCACCGACCTGCCGGTCCGCCTGGAGATCGGCGACGCCCCCGGCCACTGGGCCGCCTGCTGGCTGTACGACCCGGCCACGGTCGCCGAGCAGCCGCCGGGATCGGCAGCCGCCGCGGGCATCGTGAACGTGGAGGGCGCCCGATGAGGTACCTGGTCCAGCGGATCCTGTTCTACGTCTTCACGGCGTGGGCCGCGATCACCATCAACTTCTTCATCCCCCGGATGATCCCCGGCGACCCGGTCAAGTCGCTGCTCGCCCGCTTCCAGGGCCAGATGAGCACCGAGGCGATCAACTCGCTCTACGTGCTGTTCGGCCTCGACAAGGACGCCAGCATCTGGAGTCAGTACATCGACTACTGGCAGCAGCTGTTCCACGGCGACCTGGGGCTGTCCTTCACGGCGTTCCCGTCGCCGGTGTCCGAGGTCATCAGCGACGCGCTGCCGTGGACCCTCGCGCTGGTCGGCATCACGACGATCATCAGCTTCCTCATCGGCACCGGCCTCGGCGTGCTCGCCGGGTGGCGGCGCGGCTCCTGGATCGACGGGCTGCTGCCGACCACGACGTTCCTCTCGTCGGTGCCGTACTTCTGGCTCGGCCTCCTGGCGATCTACCTGCTCGCCGGCCCGGACAGCTTCTTCCCGTCGTCCGGCGGCTACGAGCCGGGCCTCGTGCCGGCCTGGGACCAGTACTTCATCCCGAGCGCGATCCGGCACAGCCTGCTGCCCGCGCTGACGATCCTCATCTCGTCGGTCAGCGGCTGGATCCTCAGCATGCGCAACATGATGGTCACCGTCGCGTCGGAGGACTACATCACCGTCGCGCACGCCAAGGGCCTGTCCGACCGCCGGGTGTCGCTGAGCTACGCGGCCCGCAACGCGCTGCTGCCCAACGTCTCCGGCTTCGCGCTGGCGCTCGGCATGATCGTCGGCGGCACGCTGCTGGTGGAGATCGTGTTCTCGTACCCGGGCCTCGGCTTCCTGCTGTTCCGGGCGGTCGGCGCCAAGGACTACCCGCTGATGCAGGGCATCTTCCTGGTCATCACGATCTCCGTGCTGGTCGCGAACCTCATCGCCGACGTCGTGTACCTGCTGCTCGATCCCCGTACCCGCAAGGAGGGCTGACCGGTGAGCATCCCCACCTCCAGCGTCGAGCAGGTCATCCCCGGGCAGGGCGCGATGGCCCAGCCCGAGCCGACGCCCGCGAAGGCCAAGCGCAAGCGGTTCCGCTTCGTCGCCAACGCCAAGGCCACCACCGGCCTGGTCGTGCTCGGCCTGTACCTGCTGTTCGCGATCATCGGGCCGTGGATCGCGCCGTACGACCCGGACGCCCGGGGCCCGGCGCTCACCGCCCCGCCCTCGGCCGACCACTGGTTCGGCACCACCCACCTCGGCCAGGACGTCTTCAGCCAGGTGCTGGTCGGCACCCGCGGCGTCATGCTCGTCGGCCTCGCGGCCGGCGCGCTCGCCACGATCCTGTCGGTGCTGATCGGCGTCACCGCCGGCTACCTCGGCGGCGGCTGGGACGACAGCCTCTCCGCGCTGTCCAACGTGTTCCTGGTGATCCCGGCGCTACCGCTGATCATCATCGTGACCGCGGCGGCCCCCGGCGGCGGCGACACCCTCGTCGCGCTGATCATCGGCTTCACGTCGTGGGCCTGGGGCGCCCGGGTGCTACGAGCGCAGACGCTCTCGCTGCGGCGGCGAGAATACGTCGAGGCGGCCCGGGCCAACGGCGAGTCGACCTGGCGGATCATCCTCTTCGAGATCCTGCCCAACCTGACCGCCATCATCGCCTCCGGCTTCGTCGGCACGGTGATCTTCGCGGTCACCTCCGAGATCACCCTGGCCTTCATCGGCATCGGGTCGGTCACGAGCTGGAACTGGGGCACGATCCTGTTCTGGGCGCAGAGCCAGCAGGCCCTCGCCCAGGGCGCGTGGTGGTGGTTCGTCCCCGCCGGTCTCGCGATCGCGTTCCTCGGCACGGCGCTCTCGCTGATCAACTTCGGCATCGACGAGTTCGTCAGCCCGCGCCTGCGCAGCGCCGGCAAGACCAAGGTCAAGACCGCCTCCGGCCACACCGTACGGATGCGCGTCGGCTTCACGCCGGTGCTGAGCAACTCGTCGGCGCCGCACACCCACGCGCGGCCGATCCCCACGATCAACTCCGCGGCGGCGACGCCGGTGAACCGCGGCAAGGAGGCCACGCAGTGAGCGGCGCGCCCGTCCTCGAGATCAAGAACCTGAACGTCGACTACGGCCTGGGCGACCAGGCGGTGCACGCGGTCCGCGACGTGAACCTCACGCTGCACCGCGGCGAGGTCCTCGGCCTGGCCGGCGAGTCCGGCTCCGGCAAGTCGACCCTCGCGTACGGCCTCACCCGGCTGCTCGCCCCGCCGGGGGTCATCAGCGGCGGCGAGGTCATCTACCACCCCGACGGCCGCGACCCGTACGACGTCCTGAGCCTGGACGACGAGGGCCTCCGCAAGTTCCGGTGGGCCGAGACGGCGATCGTGTTCCAGGGGGCGATGAACTCGCTCAACCCCGTACACAAGATCTCCACGCAGTTGACCGATGTCCTGGCCGCGCACGACCCGAAGATGTCGGCGCACAGCCGCAACGCCCGGGCCCGCGAGATGCTCAAGCTCGTCGGCATCTCGCCGGACCGGATGGACGCCTACCCGCACCAGCTCTCCGGCGGCATGCGCCAGCGCGTGATGATCGGCATGGCGCTGATCCTGCAGCCGCAGGTGGTCATCATGGACGAGCCGACCACCGCGCTGGACGTGGTGATGCAGCGGCAGATCCTCGGCCAGCTCATCGAGCTGCGCGAGCGGCTGGGCTTCTCGGTCATCTTCATCACGCACGACCTGTCGCTGCTGGTGGAGTTCTCCAACCGCATCGCGATCATGTACGGCGGCCGCATCGTGGAGGAGGCACAGGCGTCCGCGCTGTACAAGGACTCGCTGCACCCGTACAGCGCGGGGCTGCTGGGGTCGTTCCCGGCGCTGCGCGGGCCGCGCCGCGAGCTCGCCGGCATCCCCGGCTCCCCGCCGGACCTCAAGGGCATGCCCACGGGCTGCTCGTTCCACCCGCGCTGCCCCAAGGCGTTCGACCCGTGCGCGGACAACATCCCGGTGCTGGGCCACCCCGACACACCCGACGGCCCGGCCCGGACCGTGGCCTGCTGGCTGCACCCCGCCCAGCAGCCGGTCGGCTGACCACCGGCCACCGACGGCCCCGGCCTGCGCGCCGGGGCCGTTCTCTATCCATCCCCACCAGGAGAACCATGAACCCCACCGTCAGCTCCGCCCCCGGGCTGCTCCTGCCCGCAGCCGACTTCCCCCCGTCGTTCAAGTGGGGCGTCGCCACCTCCTCGTACCAGATCGAGGGCGCCGTCGCCGAGGACGGGCGCACGCCGTCCATCTGGGACACGTTCTGCCGGGTGCCCGGCGCCGTGGTCGACGGGGACCACGGCGACGTGGCCTGCGACCACTACCACCGGATGCCGCAGGACGTGGCCCTGATCAAGAGCCTCGGCGTGGACACGTACCGTTTCTCGGTGGCCTGGCCGCGGGTGCAGCCGCACGGCCGCGGCCCGGTCAATGCGGCCGGACTCGGCTTCTACGACCGGCTGACCGACGAGCTGCTGGCCGCGGGCCTCGACCCGTGGGTCACGCTCTACCACTGGGACCTGCCGCAGGAGCTGGAGGACGCGGGCGGCTGGCCGAACCGCGACACCGCGTACCGCTTCGCCGACTACGCGATGATGGTCTTCGACAAGCTCAGCGACCGGGTCGGCACGTGGACCACGATGAACGAGCCGTGGTGCTCGGCGTGGCTGGGCTACGTCACCGGCGTGCACGCACCGGGCCGCAAGGACTTCGACGCCGGCCTGGCCGCCGTGCACCACCTGCTGCTCGGCCACGGCCTCGCGACCCAGCGGATGCGGGCCGCGGCGACACGCGAGCACACGTACGGCATCACGCTCAACATGGGTACGGCGGACCCGGCCACCGACAGCCAGCTCGACCGTGACGCCGCCCGCCGCGCCGACGGCATGGGCCTGCGCGTGTACCTGGACCCGCTGCGCAAGGGCGCGTACCCGCAGGACATGGTGGACGACCTGGCCGCGCGAGGCTCGGCGTTCCCCGTGCAGGACGGCGACCTGGAGATCATCTCGACGCCGTTCGACGTGCTCGGCGTGAACTTCTACTTCGGCCAGGACTTCAGCGGCACCGACGAGAACGGCAACACGGTCGACGCCGACGGCCTGCCCGTCGTCCGCGCCATCCTGCCCGACCGTCCCCGCACGGCGATGGACTGGCCGATCACCCCGGAACGCTTCACCCAGCTGCTCGTCCGCCTGCACCAGGACTACCCCGGCCTGCCGATCGTGGTCACCGAGAACGGCGCGGCCTTCGACGACCGGGCCGACGAGACCGGGTACGTGGCCGACGACGACCGCACGTCGTACCTGGCGGAGCACATCGCGGCGGTGGCGGCGGCCCGGGAACAGGGGGCGGACATCCGGGGCTACTTCGCGTGGTCGCTGATGGACAACTTCGAGTGGGCCGAGGGGTACGCCAAGCGGTTCGGCATCGTGCACGTCGACTACGAGACGCAGACGCGGACGCCCAAGCAGTCCGCGCTGTGGTACCGCGACACGATCGCCCGGATGCGCGGGGTCTGACGGTCATCTCGCTGGGGGGCGCGGCTTCGGTCGCGCCCTCTTTGCGTCGGCTTTGTGCGTTCCCGCGGCCTTTGCCGGGGCGATCCCGGCTTTGCGGGACGCTTCCGCGGGCTTGCGTTTTGTGATCAGCGGCCGCGGCTCAGGGACCGGCGGTGGGCCGCCCGGGACATCGGTGCCGGGCCGGCGCTCGCCGGCAGGCCGCCGTCGGCGAGGAGGCGGGCGATCGGCAGGGTGGCCGCGCCCATCGCGACGGCGTCGGGTCCGAGCTGACAGAGCTCGATCCGGGTACGCGAATACGGCTGCCGCAGGGCGTTCCGGGCGGCCGCGTCCCGGATGTCCGGAAGAAAACGCTCTCCCAGAGCCAGGCCCGCCGGGCCGCCCAGCACGATGCGCTCCGGCGAGAACAGGTTGACCAGGCCTGCGATCCCGGCGCCGAGGTAACCGACCGTCTCGCGGATGACCTGCGCGGCCGCCTCGTCGAGCGGGCCGTCCGCCGCCAGCATCCGGGTCAGCAGCTTCGGTTCGGGCTGCCGGCCGGTCGCCTCCGCCAGCCGGGCGATCACCCTCTCCGAGTTGATGTACGCCTCCAGGCACCCCCGCGCCCCGCACCGGCACACGTCACCGTCGTACACGAGGGTGGTGTGTCCCCACTCCCCCGCGCTGCTGTTGGCGCCGCGGTAGCTGCGCCCGTCCATCACGACCGCCGCGCCGACGCCCGTGCCGACCATGACGATGACCGCGTGCCGGGCGCCCCGGCCCGCGCCGAACCACATCTCGGCCTGGCCGACCGTCTTCGCGCCGTTCTCCACGAAGATCGGCACCTCGGCGCCCTCGCGCAGCATGCGTCCCAGCGGCACGCCGTCCCAGCCGGTGGTCTGCGAGTGGACCACCGGGCCGTCCCCGGCCTGGTCCACCACCCCGGCCACGCCCACCCCGAAGCCGAGCACTGCCGACTTCTCGATGCCCGCCTCGGCGACCACCGCGTCCAGCCCTTCGAGCAGCTTCGCGGCGGCCACCTCGGGAACCGGGCCGTCGGCGCCGAGCGCGTACTCCACCACGCCGAGGCGGGACATCGCCAGGTCGTACAGCTCGACCAGGACGCGGGACTCGCCCACGTCGGCGCCGGCGACGTACCCGAATCCGGGGGCGACCCGCAGCAGCGCGCGCGGCCGACCGCCGTCCGAACCGACCAGGCCGGCCTCCTCGACCAGGCCCTCGTCGATCATCTCGCCGATCAGGTTGCTCACGCTGGCCTGGCTGAGCGCCGTGGTGTCGCCCAGCTGCTGCCGGCTCTGCCGGCCGCCGTGGAACAGGTCCGTGAGCAGGCTGGCCCGGTTCGCGCGTCGGACGTCCCGCACCGTCGTACGCCTGGTCTCCAAGCCCGCACCCGCCTTTTGTCGACCCGCATCTGACACCCCCCATGATGGCCTGCCGCCGGCCCGGCGCGAAAACCGGGCGAACCCGCGCCCGAGCTGGGGTACGGTCGGCCCCCGTGACCGATTACCTGGACGTCAACCGCGCCAACTGGGACGAACGCGCCCCGGCCCACGCCGCCTCGACGGGCTACAACCTCGCCGCGTTCGCCGCCGACCCGGGGCACCTCAGCGACGTCGTACGCTTCGACCGGCCGCTGCTGGGCGACATCGCCGGGCTGCGCGGCGTACACCTGCAATGTCACATCGGCAGCGACACCGTGTCGCTGGCCCGGCTGGGCGCGACCATGACCGGCCTCGACTTCTCGCCGGCCGCGCTCGCCGAGGCCCGCAAGCTGGCGGACCGTACCGGCACCGAGATCGACTTCGTCGAGTCGGACGTGTACGGCGCCCCGGACGTCCTCGGCACCGGCGGGTTCGACCTCGTCTACACCGGCATCGGCGCGCTCGGCTGGCTGCCCGACATCCGGCGGTGGGCGCGGGTCGTGGCTGCGCTGCTGCGCCCGGGCGGCCGGTTGTTCATCCGCGAGGGACACCCGGTCCTGTGGTCCCTGCAGGACGTCGGCGCCGACGGCCGCCTCGTGATCGAGTACCCGTACTTCGAGCACGCCGAGCCGATGGTCTGGGACGAGCCCGGCACGTACGTCGACACCGACCACGAGTTCGTGCACACCGTCACCCACGAGTGGAACCACGGCCTCGGCGAGATCGTGACGGCGCTGCTCGAGGCGGGCATGACGATCACCGGGCTGGTCGAGCACGACAGCGTGCCGTGGGAGGCGCTGCCCGGCACGATGACGCTGCTCCCCGGCGGCGAATGGCAGGTCACCGACCGGCCCCGGCGGCTGCCGCACACGTACACGCTGCAGGCCGTGCGCGCCGCAGTTTAGAGATCGACGCGTCCTGGGTATGTCGCGGGCCACTCCCCCACCTCAAGCAGGAGGCCCCCGATGCGCGCAGGATCGATCGGCGCATTCATCGTCATCCTTTGGCTCGTGCTCGGCGCCGTCGCCGCGTTCGAACGTGGCTACTTCAAGGACACCGGCGACGCCAGCTGCGCGAAAGCCGGCACGGTCGTGGTGACCGTCGTCGCCGGACCGCTCAACTGGCTGGGCGTCAACCCGAAGATCAAGTGCGACATCCCGGAGCCGTCGAAGTAAACAGCCGCCGCGCCGCGCGCCCGCCGGGCCATGGGACCGGACGGGCGCGCTGTGGACGTGGCGGTGGCTGAACGCTGCCGCTCGGCCTGCGGGGTTCGTCGCGGGCGTCGATCTTTCGCTGCGAGCTTGGCTACGGGCGTGCGTTGCGGCCTTTCGCTGCGGGCGCCGGCCTTTTGCCGCGGGCGCCGGCTTTTCGCTGCGAGCGCCGGACTCTTGCTACGGGCGCCGGCTTTTCGCCGCGGGCGCCGAGGCCTCGCCGTGCCACCTGGAATCTCGCTGTCAGCGGGTCCACGGTGGGCTGATCGATGAGCCGTCCGGCATGGTGGCCTGCAGGCCGACGCTCGTGGTCACCCACGCCGTCGCCGCGTCGCCCGACGTGTTGTCGACCCGGAACGTCGCCCCTGCCGGCACGAATGCGACTTCGCCCGGCCGCAGCGTGCCCGGTACGCCGTCGACCGCCACCTCCAGCTCTCCGGAGATCAGCAACACCACCTCCTCCCGGCTGACCCGGTGCTCGACTCCCGCCGTACCGCCGGCGACCTCCAACCGCCACGCGCACAGCTCCCGGCTGCCCGACGACGGCGCGACGAAGGAATGGAACGTCGCCCCGTGCAACTCGTGAGCGACCGCTTCCCTGACAACTGCCATGACGCCTCCCTTGGTCAAGCTACTTGACCATATAGTCAAGCAAATTGACTTCTATGTCAAACTGCTTCCCGTGGAACTCCTCGATCTCCCGGTCCTGCTGCTCGGCGTGGCCCGTTCCCTGGTGGACGGCATCGACGACGGCGTACGCGCCCGCGGCTTCACGGACGTGCGACCGGCACACGGCTTCGCGTTCTCCCGCATCTCCTTCGGCGGCGCGACGGTGGCGCAGCTCGCCGAACACCTCGACGTCACGAAGCAGGCGGCCAGCCAGATGGTCGAGGAGCTCGTCACCAAGGGCTACGTCGAACGCCACCCCCACCCGGACGACGCCCGAGCCCGGCTGATCGTGCTCACCGAGAAGGGCTGGGCCTGCACACGAGCCGCGAACGACGCGGCGGACGAGGTGCTGCGGCCGTGGGCGGACGACATCGGACCGGAGCGGCTGGCGGCGTTGCGAACGGACCTCGCGAAGCTGAGCAGGCCGGGCCGCCTCCGGCCCGCCTGGTAGCCGCCACCGCGGCGCAGCCGGTCACAACGCGCACCGATGAGCGACGGCCCCGCGACATACAGCTCAGCCGGGAGCCGGGCTCGCGACAGACGGCTCGGCCGCGAGCCGGAACGGCCAGGCCCGCGCTCGATCGTGCTGCTCGCCCACGAAGACCGCAGGCCAACCCCTCTCCCGCGCAGCACTACTGCAAGCGAACGATGCCGACGGGCCGGGGATGCCGACGGGCCGGGGATGCCGACGGGCCGGGGATGCCGACGGGCCGGGGATGCCGACGGGCCGGGGATGCCGACGGGCCGGGGATGCCGACGGGCCGGGGATGCCGACGGGCCGGGGATGCCGGCGGCGGGCCGGGGGCCGGCCGCCGGCGTCGGTCAGCCGCGTTCGATCAGGTGGCCGACGATCTGCGGGCCCATCAGGACCGCCTCGCCCGAGCCGTCGCGGCGGGTGTCCGGGTCCGGGAGGTCGACCGGGTCGCCCGTGGTGCTGGCGCCGACCGGGCGGGGGCCCACCCAGGCGACCGCGAGGCGGGATTCGCCCTTGAGGAAGCGCTGGACGCGGACGCCGCCCGTGGCTCGGCCCTTGGCCGGGTACGCCGCGAACGGGGTGACCTTCACCTGCGTGCCCGTGGAGGTGACGACCATGGGTTCGCCGTGCTGGGGGTCCTGGGTGCTGACCGCGTTGAACGAGAGGGCCTCGGAGCCCGCGGTCAGGTTGATGCCCGCCATGCCGCCGCCCTTGAGGCCCTGCGGGCGGACGAGTTTCGCCGGGAAGCGCAGGAGGGACGCGTCCGAGGTGACGAAGACGAGGGCTTCGGAGCCGTCGGTGAGCCAGCCGGCCTGGAGCACCTCGTCGCCGTCCTTGAGCGTGATGACCTCGAACTCGTCGGAGCGGACCGGCCATTCCGGCGCGCAGACCTTGACCACGCCGCGGCGGGTGCCCAGGGCCAGGCCCGGGGAGTCGCCGGCGGTGAGCGGGGCCAGGCCGACGACGCGTTCGCCCTTCTCGAGGGGGATCAGCTCGGAGGCGGACATGCCGCCGCGCAGCGACACCGTGCCGGACTGCTCGGGGAGCACCGGCAGCGGCAACACGTCCGTCTTGAACGCCCGGCCCTGGCTGGTGATCAGCAGAACCCGCCCGCGGGCGGTGGAGTGCACGACCGCGCGGACGGCGTCGTGCTTGACCCGGCCGCTGCGGCGGCGAACCTCCGTCGCCTCCTCGCTCTCGGCCGCCGTACGGGCGATCAGCCCGGTGGCCGAGAGGATCACCTGGCAAGGGTCGTCCGCGACCTCCAGCGGCCCGGCCGGCGCGGAGGCGGCCAGCACCTCCTTGAGGTCGCCGTCGATGAGCGTGGTGCGCCGGGGCGTGGCGAACTCCGCCGCGACCTCGGCCAACTCATCCGAGACGACCTGCTTGAGCACGTTCTCGTCGTCGAGGATGCGGGACAGTTCGGCGATCTCCTCGTTGAGCCGCTGCTGCTCGGTCTCCAGCTCGATCCGGTCGAAGCGGGTCAGCCGCCGCAGCGGGGTGTCCAGAATGTACGTCGCCTGGATGTCGGACAGGCCGAACTCGCTCATCAGGCCGGCCTTCGCAGCCGCGGCGTCGTCGCTGCCGCGGATGATCGCGACCACCCGGTCGATGTCGATGAGCGCGATGAGCAGGCCGTCGACGAGGTGCAGCCGGTCCTGCCGCTTCGTCCGCCGGTGCGTGGTGCGCCGGGTGACCACCTCGTAGCGGTGCGCCAGGAACACCTCGAGCAGTTCCTTGAGCCCGAGGGTGCGCGGCTGGCCGTCGACCAGCACGAGGTTGTTGATGCCGAAGGAGGACTCCAGCGGGGTCAGCCTGTACAGGTCGGCGAGCAGCGCCTGCGGGTTGACGCCGACCTTGCACTCGATGACGAGCCGGGTGCCGTGCTCGCGGTCGGTGAGGTCCTTGACGTCCGCGATGCCCTGCAGCCGGGCGGCCTGGCGCTGGCCCTTCCTCGGGCCGGAGACGATGAGCTTGCCCTTCACCTCGTCGGTGATCGCCTCGATGATCTTCTCGGTGCCGACGCCGTACGGCAGCTCGACCACGGTGATGGCCTGCCGGCCACGGCCGCCCTCCAGCGGCCCCGTCTGGGCGCGGGCCCGCATGCGGACCACGCCGCGGCCCGTCTCGTACGCCCGGCGCACCTCGTCGAGCCCGAGCAGCTGCCCGCCGGTGGGCAGGTCCGGGCCCGGCACGAAGCGCATGAGCTCGTCCAGGTCGGCCTCGGGGGTGGTGATCAGGTGCCGGGCGGCCGCCACGACCTCGC
This sequence comes from Nucisporomicrobium flavum, assembly GCF_016464385.1. Taxonomy (GTDB): domain Bacteria; phylum Actinomycetota; class Actinomycetes; order Mycobacteriales; family Micromonosporaceae; genus Actinoplanes; species Actinoplanes flavus_A. The sequence goes on from NZ_JADMLH010000009.1 coordinate 335,351, forward strand.
CGAGGTTGTGCGGGATCATGTTGGTGGCCATGCCGACCGCGATGCCCGACGTGCCGTTGACCAGCAGGTTGGGGAAGGCTGCGGGCAGCACCTTCGGCTCGCGCTCGGAGCCGTCGTAGTTGGGCTTGAAGTCGACGGTGCCCTCGCCGAGCTCGCCGACGAGCAGCATCGCCTCACGCGACATCCGGGCCTCGGTGTACCGCTCAGCGGCGGGCCCGTCGTCGGGGGAACCGAAGTTGCCGTGGCCGTCGATCAGCGGGACGTTCAGCGAGAAGTCCTGCGCCAGACGCACCATCGCGTCGTAGATCGCCAGGTTGCCGTGCGGGTGGTACTTACCCATGCAGTTGTGGACCACGCGGCCCTCGGCGACGAAGGCGTGCTCCTCGGAGCCGACCTGGATGTCGTAGGTCGTGTCCGGCTCCACCGGCTCGACCGAGACGACCTCGACGAAGGACGACCCGCACAGCGCCTCCAGGCGAGCACCGAGCGGCGAGCCGATGCGCTGCAGCTTCTCGATCCACCCGTCGCGCTGAGCACGCCACAACGGGAATGTCCGCTCGGCGAGCGGCTTCCCGTGGCGATCACGCCCGTAGCGCACCGCCGCGCCGCCGGCCGCCAGCCCGGCGCGGAAGGCCCGGCCGTCGGAATCACGGAACCATCCGCCGCCCTGATGGGCCGCCGACAACTCCTGGAAGAGACGCTGGGCCGGAAGGCGGTCGCTGCCCTGCTTGCCGCCGTACCGGTAGGTCAGCTCGAGGAGGTTCCGCAGCCCGTCCTGCTTGTAGCCGATGCGGACGGCGGGGAGGAGCAGCGCGGCGAGGGCTTGGGCGTCACGGCCCGAGACCGACAGTCCGTGAAGCGTCTTGTGGCCGTCACCGCTCTCGCGTGCCCAGCGGTGACTCACGATGCCGAGGTCGGCAAGCATCGCACTGATCTGGCGCAGCAGGATGATGCTCGTGCTGACGAAGACGACTTCCCGGTTGCGCTTGCGCACGTAACCGTCGCCGTCGAAGTAGCCGGCGAGGAAGGAGACCCACGACTTGCGGTCACGGAGCACGTCCGCGGGCACCTGCTTGGCGTCGCTGAGAGCGCCGCCCACCTCGAGCAGACCGGCGTGCCGACCGAACGTGAGGATGTGCTGGTCGCGATAGGTCGGCTGGGCGGCTCGGCGCTTGCCTCGGGACACGTTCACGCCGGCCTCGATCGCCCACGCGTGCGCCGTGTCGAGAGGCTCGACGTCGCACATGTGGAGCCGGACCCGGCCGTCGGCGGGCCGATGGCGGTCGACCGAGAACCCCTCGGCGATGACGAGGCCGCGGACATAGGCGTAGAGGTCCAGAACACCGGTCGTCTCCGCGGCGCGCCGGTCGCCGAAGCCGACGGTCAGGCGACCTTCCAGCTCGCGGGCGGGCACCCATTCCGTGCGGTAGTCGTCCGACACCACGCGGAACCGCTGCCCGGGCGTGACGACCATGGACGACCCGTTGGACCAGGTGACCTTCACGAGCTCCGAGCCGGGGTTCTCGTACACGGCGGTCACCGGCACGGCGGCACCACCCGGATCGAGCACGAGGTCGCCGACCTCGAACGACTCGATCGGGCGCAGGCCCTCCGGCGTGGAGACCAGCGTGCCCCGGACGAAACAGTCGCCGACGACGCGGGCGGACTTCACGTACGGACGGTCCGGCCGGTGACCCTGCTCCTGCATCGACCACAGGATGCGGCGGTGGACGGGTTTGAGGCCGTCGCGGGCGTCGGGGAGGGCGCGGGAGTGAATGACCGAGTACGCGTACTCCAGGTAGGAGTCCTCGACCTCGGTGGTGATGGGGTTGTCGATGACGCGGGCCCCGGCCTGGTCGAAGGCCGACAGGTCCACCCGGGGCTGCTCGTTCTTGCGGCGTGCCATGTCTTGTGACCCGTTCCTCAGGCGTCGATCGTTTCCTGGTCGATGCGGCCGGCGGCCTCGATGAGCCAGTTCTTGCGCGGCTCGACCCGCTCACCCATGAGCAGCTCGAGCGTGGCCTCGGCCCGCTCGGCGTCGTTCAGGGTGATGCGCCGGACAGCGCGGGTGGCCGGGTTCATCGTGGTGTCCCACAGCTCGTCGGCGTCCATCTCGCCGAGGCCCTTGAACCGGGGCACCGGCCGGTTGACGGTCTTGCCGGCCTTCTCGAGCCGGGTCACCGTGGTCTCCATCTCCTGCTGGGTGTACGTGTACACCGTCTCGGCGTTGCGGCCCTTGGTGCTGACCTTGTGCAACGGCGGCATGGCGGCGAAGAGCCGGCCGTTCTCGATCACCGGCCGCATGTACTTGGCGAACAGGGTGATCAGCAGCGTGCGGATGTGCGAGCCGTCGACGTCCGCGTCCGCCATGATCATGACCCGGCCGTAGCGCATGGTGCTCAGGTCGAACGTGCGCCCCGAGCCGGCGCCCAGCACCTGCACGATGGCCGAGCACTCGGCGTTGTCCAGCACCTGCTGCAGGCTGGCCTTCTGCACGTTGAGGATCTTGCCGCGGATCGGCAGCAGCGCCTGGTACTCGGAGCTGCGGGCCATCCGGGCGGTGCCCAGCGCGCTGTCACCCTCCACGATGTAGAGCTCGCTGCGGCTGATGCCGGTCGAGCGGCAGTCGACGAGCTTGGGCGGCATCGACGCGCCTTCGAGGGCGGTCTTGCGCCGGGCGGCGTCCTTCTGCTGCTTCTGGGTGAGGCGCACGCGCGCGGCGTCGACCACCTTCTGCAGCACCGTGCGGGCCTCGCTCTTGGTCCGCCGGTCGTCGATCCACTGCTTGAGGTGCTGCTCGACCAGGCCCTGCAGCACCCGGGTGATGCCGGCGGTGGAGAGCTCGTCCTTGGTCTGCGAGGTGAACTGGGGCTCGGGCACGCGCACGTGGATGACCGCGGTGAGGCCCTCGAGGTAGTCGTCGAGGACGGGCACGTCCTCCTTGGGCTTGAGCAGGCCCCGGGCGTTGCGGACGGCCTCGCCGAGAGCGCGGGTCAGGGCCCGCTCGAAGCCCTTACGGTGGGTGCCGCCGTGCATGTTGCGGATCGTGTTGGTGAAGCACTCGACGGTGCGCTCGTAGCCGGTGCCCCAGCGGAACGCGACCTCGATCTCGGCGCGGCGCTCGACGTTGGACTGCATGACGCCGTTGGCGTCGGCGGCGTTCTCCTTGTAGGTGCCCTCGCCGGTGACCATCAGGATGCCGGAGACCGGCTTGTCGCCGGACGGGGTGAGGAACTCCACCATGTCGGTGAGCCCGTGCGGGTAGTGGAAGCTCTCCTCGAGCGGCTCCTCGCCCGTGCGGTCGTGCAGCACGAACGCGACGCCGGGCACGAGGAAGGCCGTGTTGCGCAGCTTGGCGCGGACCGTGTCGGCGTCGAGCCGGGCGCCGGTCTCGAAGTAGCGGGCGTCGTACCAGTAGCGGATGGACGTGCCGGACCGCTCGCCGCGCTTCATCTTGCGCACGACGCGCAGGCCGGGCTCGGCCTGGAACGTCGCCGCCGGCCCGTCGCCGGAGAAGATGCCCGGGACGCCGCGCTGGAACGACATCTCGTGGACTTTGCCGTCGCGCTTGACCGTGACGTCGAAGCGCAGCGACAGCGCGTTGACCGCGGAGGCACCGACGCCGTGCAGGCCGCCGGAGGTCTTGTAGCCCGAGCCGCCGAACTTGCCGCCCGCGTGCAGCCGGGTGAGGACGAGCTCGACGCCGGAGAGGCCGGACTTGGCGTTGATGTCGGTGGGGATGCCGCGGCCGTCGTCGTCGACCTGCACCGAGCCGTCGGCGTGCAGGAACACCGTGACGGTGTCGGCGTGGCCGGCGACGCCCTCGTCGGTGGAGTTGTCGATGATCTCGTTGGCGAGGTGGTTGACGCCGCGGCTGTCGGTCGAGCCGATGTACATGCCGGGGCGCTTGCGCACCGCGTCGAGGCCCTCGAGGTGCGTGAGATCGTCGGCCCCGTAGAGGATCTCCTGTTGCGCAGTCACGAGGTATTACTCCCGGGCAGTGGCGGCCGTCAACGACGCGGCGAGCCTACCGGGCAGGTACGACGAGTTTCGTGAGGCCGACCCGGTACGCCCCGGCAAAGACCGGGAGGAACCGGACGAACATCACTCTTCGTGAGCCACGACACGGTTCCGGCCGCCCTGCTTGGCGGCGTACAGGCCCGCGTCTGCCCGGCCGAGCAGGGTGTCCGCGGTCGCGTCCGAGGGACGGAGCCGGGCCAGCCCGACACTGATCGTGACGGGGATCGGGCCCGTACGCGTCTCCACCGGGCTCCCGTCGACGGCGGCGCGCAGCTTCTCGGCGAGCGCCGGCCCGTCCTCGCACACGCCCGGCAGCAGGACGGCGAACTCCTCACCGCCGTACCGGGCGACGAGACCCTCGGGGGGCAGGCCGGCCAGCAGCCGGTCGACCACGCCACGGATCACGTCGTCGCCGATCTGGTGGCCGTACGTGTCGTTGATGCGCTTGAAGTGGTCGATGTCGATCATCAGCGCGGTGACCGGGTCCCCCGACCGCCGCGCCGCGCCGAGGGAGCGCTCGGCGAGCTCGAAGAACCGCCGCCGGTTCGCCACCCCGGTCAGGCTGTCGGTGGTGGCCAGCTCGTTGATGCGGCTGAACAGCCGGGCGTTGTCGTACGCGACCATCCCCTGCCCGACCAGCGCGGCCGCTACGCCGAGGTCCGCGGCGGCGTACGCGTTGGCCCGCTCGGACGCGAGCACGAGCACGCCCACCGGCCCGTCCCGGTCGTCCAGCGTGACGGTCAGCCAGCTGCCGCCGGTGTGCGAGCCCAGCGAGGACGCCCAGGCCGGCGTACCCGGCGTGAGGTCGGCCTGCCGGTTGTCGAGCAGCGCGCGCAGCTCGGGGTGGTCCGCCAGGGTCAGGGTGGCCGTGCCGCCGGTGCCGTCGAGCACGGTGACCTCGGCCGACGACGACGTGCCGAGCAGCAGCCAACCGCGCTCGCCGCCGGGCGTCTGCCGGGCGGTGAGCAGCAGCCGGCGCAGCACGAGCTCCGGGTCGAGGGTGCCGCTGAGCCGGGCCATCGCGCGGCGCAGCGTCTCGGCGAGGTCGCGCTGCCGGTTGGCGGCGGCGACCGCGACCTCGAGCTGCGCGGCGCGGGCGGTCTCCAGACCGACGGCGATGTGGTGGGTGATGGCGGTCAGCACGTCGGCGTCGTCGACCGTGAACACGCCCTTGGCGACGCGGCTGTCCAGGTACACCACGCCGAGCAGGCGGTCGTCCAGTTCGAGCGGGGCGACGAGGATGCTGCGCAGGCCGTACTGGACGACGCTGTCGGCACCCAGGGCCGCGCCCTCCTCGGTGCCGGTGACGACGAGCGGCTCGCGGCTGTGCCGGACCCGGTCCACCACCGTGGTGCTGTAGCCGGTGAGCTCGGCGAGGTCGTGGCCGGTGGCGTCGCGCCCGACCTGCGGGGCGAGCACCCCGCTGTCGGCGTCCACGAGGAACAGCAGGGCGCGTTCGGCGCCGAGCAGGCGTACGGTCTCGTCCAGCGCGACCCGGGTGAGCCGGTCGGGGTCGATGACCCGCGACGCGGCGTTGCTGAGCTGCTCGAGCGCGGCCCAGCGCTGGCCGGCCCGGCCCCGGGCGGCGACGACCGGCACCCGGTTGCGCCGTCCGGCGTCGAGCCGGAACTCGGCGGCGACCCGGCGGGCGCGGTGCGGCCAGCCCCGCTCCTCGGCGATGGTCGCGGCCATCCGCGCCTGGCGGTCGGCCTCGCCGGTCACGCCGAGCAGGGCCAGCGCGCGGGCGCGGATCAGGGCGGCCTCGAAGGAGGTCAGCGGCGCGTCGACCGCGCGCAGCAGCTTCTCGGCCCGGGTGAGGATGTCGAGCGCGACGCCGGCGTGCCCGGGCTTGAGCACCGCCAGGGCGGCCTTGGCGATGCGGTGGTGCGCCGCGACGACCGGGCGCTTGGTGACCCGGCCGAGGGTCGCGACGGCCGCCTCGGCGGCGGCCAGCGCCCGCTCCTGGTCGGCCGGCGCGGCGCGACGGGCCTGTTCGAGGCGGCCGTACGCGTGGTGGACGAAGTACGCGTGCTGGGCCGGGAGGACGTCGGACGGGCGCAGGCCCAGCCCTTCGAACTCCGCGACGGCGTCGTCGAAGGCCGCGCCCAGGTCGTCGCGCTCGATCGCGGCGAGCATCCGGGCACCGATCATGTCGACGATCTCGTGGATCTCCCGGGTGTCACCGGCCCGGCCGAGCGCCGCGAGGGCCTCCCCGGCCCGGCCGCGCATCGCGAGCAGGCCGGCGTCGATCGCCACGACGGCGCTGCGGTCGGCGTGCCCGCCGGCGTCGAGCCAGCGCTGCCGCCCGGCGCAGGCCGCCTCGGCCTCGGCGATCTCGCCGCGCAGCAGCCAGTCCCAGCCGAGGACGGCGTAGCAGTCGAGGATCAGCCCGGCGTCCAGGAAGCGGTCGCGTTCCATCAGCACCCGCCGGACCCGCTCGCCGGAGTCCGCGCCGCTGCCGTGCACGGCGATGGCGGTCATCCAGTCGATGCGGGCGATCAGCGTCGGGTCGCCCAGCTCGGCGGCGGTCCGCAGGGAGGACGTGGTGATCCGGTCGGAGAGGCGATGCAGTCCCACCATGCGCAGGGCCATCGTGAGCGCCACGAAGTCACGGGCGCGCTCCGGGGACCGGCCGAGCCGGTTGATCGGGTACACCATGCGCAACGCGTACGGCAGGGAGTACGTCGGGCGCAGCGTACGGATGGCTCCGGAAGCGCCGTAGTGAAGAAGCGTGGTCTCCAGCCGCAGCAGATCGCGGTGCTCACCCTTCGCGGTGCCGTAGCCCAGCCGCGTGACGCGCGTGAGACATCCGACGAGGAACAGCCACACGGAGGTGAGCACCCGCAGGACGGGGTTGACCGGCAGGCTGCGGCCGAGCTCGGCCAGCCCACGGTCGACCGCCTCCAGCTGAGCGGCCCCACCCCAGTTGCTCTCGTGCACCCGGGCGAGCAGGAGGTGCAGACGCGCGCGTTCGGTGCGGTCCACCGCTTCCGCCAGCGCCTCGGTGACCATCGCCATCGCCTCGTCGAACCGGCCGTTCTGGTGGTACGCGGTGCCGAGCAGCTCCTTGAGGGCGCTGCCCACGGCCAGTCCGCCGGTGTGCGCGGCGTCTCGGGCGTACTCGAGGTAGGTCAGGGCGGTGTCCGGCGCGTGCTCGGCGAGTGCCCGGGCGCCGGCCGCGGTACAGGCGCGCAGCATCCGGGCCGGGTCGTGGCCGGGGTCGCCCAGCGCGCAGTGCCGGGCGAGGGCGTACACGTCCGGGTCGGGGCGGCGGTCCAGGGCGTCGGCGATGCGGTTGTGCAGCTCGCGCACCTCGTCCTCGCCGAGGTCGGCCAGGAGCGCGACGCGGATGCTGTCGTGCAGGAAGCGGTGGACGCCGTCACGCTGGGCGAGCAGACCCTGCCGGTTCGCGTCGGAGAGCACATCGTGCACGCGGCGGCGGTCGACGCCCGCGGCCTCGGCGACGATCCCGGGGCTGAACGCGGTGCCGACCACGGCGGCGATGCTCAGCAGGTGCCGGCTGCCGGCGTCGAGGGCGCTCATCCGGCGCAGGACGAGCTGGGCGGAGTCGGCGGGCAGCGCCAGGTCACGGACCCCGTCGCCGTCGACCTCCCAGGTACCCCAGTCGGGCCGCAGCAGGCCGGCCTCCAGGACCATCCGCGCGTAGGCGAGGGTCACGAAGGGGTTGCCGCCGGTCAGCATCGTGATGTGCGCCGCGGAGCGCTCCGGCAGCCGCAGGCCACCGGAGATCGACTCGATGAGCAGCCCGACCTGGTCCTGGCTGAGCGGCGCGAGGCTGATGTCGAGCACCTGGCCGGAGCCGAGGCGTGGTGGATGCTCCTGCGCATCGCCGTCGGCGGGCCGGGTCGTCGCCACGACGAGCATCCGTACGCCGGACACGCCGGCGGCGAGCTGCTGCAGCACCCGGACGGTGCCCTCGTCGAACCACTGCGCGTCGTCGAGGTGCACCAGCACCGGGCCGGCCGTGCGGGCCAGGCCGGTGAGCAGGTCGGCGACCGCGGCGGCGTGCCGGCCGAGGCCGATCTCGCCCGGCACCTCGGGCACGCCCAGGACCTCGGCCAGCGCCGGCGACAGGCTGGTCACCAGGCCGGCGCTCTGGCCCGCGGCGGCACGGAGGACGTTCGCGGCGGCGGCGCGGCCACCGGGGCGGCCGAGCAGGTCCTTCACGTACGCGTCGACGGCAGCGCGCAGCGGCGCCATCGGACGCCGGTCGCTGGACGACGCACCGCCGCGCAGCACCACGGCGCCCTGCGCGGCGACCAGCGCACCGAGCTCCACCGCGAGCCGGGTCTTCCCGGCCCCGGACGGCCCGTGCAGCAGCACCACGCCGCCACGGCCGCTCGCCGCGTCGGTCCAGCGCTCGCGGAGGAGGCCGAGCTCGGCGTCGCGCCCGGTCAGCCGCGGCTCCAGCGGCGCGACCGGCCCGTCCTCGTCGCCGAGCGGGAACACCGCGGCCGGGTCGGTGGCGAGCCGGCGCAGGTCCGCCAGCAGCCCCGCGGCGCTCTGGTAGCGGTCGTCGGGGTCCTTGGCCAGCAGCCGCACGATGATGGCGGCGAGGGTCGCCCCGAGCCCGGGCGCCAGGGCCCGCGGATCGGGTACGGGCGCGGTCGCGTGCAGGTGCAGCAGCTCGGCGACGTCGTCCGCGGCGAAGGGCGGGGCACCGGTGACGCACTCGAAGAGCACGGCACCGAGGGCGTACAGGTCGGACCGGTTGTCGACGGGCCGGTTGAGCATGCCGGTCTGCTCCGGCGCGCAGTAGGTCAGCGTGCCGGCCACGGCGTCGTCCGGGCCCAGTCCCTCGGGGGACGCGGGGGCGGCGAGCCCGAAGTCCACGAGCCGGGCCGCGCCCTCGGCGGTGATCATGACGTTCTCGGGCTTGATGTCGCGGTGCACGAGGTCGTGCTCGTGGACCGCGCGCAGCGCGCCTGCGGCGTCGGCGCCGATCGAGATCGCGTGCCGTTCCGGTACCGGTCCGCGCAGCAGCCGCCGGGCCAGCGGCTCGCCCTCGATCAAATCCATGATCAGGTACGGGCGCCCGCCGGCGTCACCGGACTTGTGCACCCGCGGCAGGTTCGGGTTGTCGACGGCGGCCAGCAGCGCCGCCTGCCGGTGGAAGTCGCGGTCCCGGCCCGAGCTCGCGGAGGTCTCCTCGAGCAGCATCTTCAGCGCGTAGTCGCGCCCGTCGCGCCGGACCCGGTAGACGACAGCCTGCGCGCCGCGGCCGAGCTCGCCCAGCACTTCGAGCCCGGCGGCGACGCCGAGCTCGGATTGCACCGCTGCCGGCTCTGCCGGTACGGAAGGCGAGGCACCCACGCAGCCTCTATCGGCGCACCACCGCCCCGCTGAAGGATTGTCCCGGCCGTCCGCTCGTCAGGCGCAGGTCTGGAGGGCGCGCTGCGCGGGGACGGCCTGCGGCTGCAGCGCCCGCCACAGCTCGACCGGTGCCGCCTTGCCGGCAACGGACACCGGGGGCATCTCCTGGTACGCGATGGCCGCGTCCGAGGCGCTCTGCGTGGCGGCGCACACCACCACCGTGTCGTGCGGCGCGTACGCCTGCAGCCGTGCCGCCGTGGCGACGACGCTGCCGCTGACCATGCCGTACCCGCCGTCGCGGGCCGCGTCGAGGTCGACGATCGCGTCGCCTGTGGCGAGTCCCACCCGGGTGCGTACCGGGAAGCGGCCGGCCAGAAGACGCCCCCGCAGCGCCTCCTGGATCAGCAGCCCCGCCCGGACCGCGGCCGCGGCCGCCCGGCACGTCTCGTCCGGCTGGCCGGCCCGCGGGCCGCTCGCGCCGAAGACCGCCATGACGGCGTCGCCGATGAACTTCTCCACGACCCCACCGGCCGCCCGGACGACCGAGGACACGGCGTCGAAGTAGTCGACCTGCAGGTCACGCACATCGATGCAGTCAAGATCGTCGATCAGGCTGGTGAAGCCGACGATGTCGACGAACAACACTGTCACGGTCTGTCGCCGGCACCGCAGGCCGGCGGTGGTTCTGTTCACGTCCCCCGCTCCCTTCGTTCGCGTTGGCGAAGGAAACGGTGCCAGCCCGGCACAAGACAGCGGATCCGCAGAATGACGTATCTGTGACAACGGCCGCCGCGTCGGTTGTTCTGTGACGCAGAACAGTCCGAACCGACGAGAACGGCTCACCTCGATTCCCATTAGGCTGCCACGCATGGCCAGCCAGGGGGACGACGCGCCACTTGTCGGACGTTCCGACATCTTGCCGTCGATCCAGGCCGATCTGTTCGCCGCCGGCCCCGGTGGCACCTCCGCCGTGTTCGTCACCGGCGAGAGCGGCGTCGGCAAGAGCCGGCTGCTGCGGGAGACCGCGGAGGCCATGCGGGCGGCCGGGGCCGCCGTACTCTTCGGGGCCTGCCTCGACATCGGCGACGCCTCCCCCCTGCACCCGGTCCTGCAGGCGCTGCGGCAGGCCGGCGCGCACGCCGCGGCCGGCGAGGCCCCGGACGGTGCCGGCGCCCTGCTCGAACGCGTCTCGCAGGAGCTGCGCACCCTCGCCCGCGGACGCCGGCTGCTGCTGGTCCTCGACGACCTGCAGTGGGCCGACCGCAGCACCCGCCAGCTGCTGCTCTACCTGCTGGCCGGCCTCGGCGAGCTCAACCTGTCGGTGCTGGCGGCGGTGCGCTCGGAGTCGCTGCACGGCTCCCATCCGCTGCGACGGGTCCTGGCGGAGCTGCGCCGGCTGCGGTCCGTACACGTGCTCGACCTGGCCCCGCTCGACCAGGACGCCACCGCGGAGCTGGTCACCGCGATCGCCGGGAAGGACGTCGCGCCGGAGGACGCCGACCGGGTCTACAAGCGCAGCGGGGGCAACCCCTTCGTCGCCGAGGAGCTGGCGCGCGACCTGCGCGACGGCCGGGTGGAGCTGTCCGACACGCTGCGCGAGATCTTCCTGTCCCGCGTCGACGAGCTGCCCCCGCACGCCCACGACGTGGTGCACGCCGTCGCCGCCGGGGTGGAACCGGTCGAGCACGAGCTGCTCGCGCGGGTGCTGCCGCTGCCCGAGAACGAGCTCATCGAGGCCGTCCGCGACGCCGTCGCGCACCGGTTCGTGACCAGCGCGGCGGACGGCTACCGGCTGCGCCACCAGGTCGTGGCCGAGGTCCTGGCGCACGAGGTGCTGCCGGCCGAGCACACCGCCCGGCACCGCCGCTACGCCGAGGCCCTCGAGGCCTTCGCCGGCGAGCCCGACCACGCCCGGCTCGCACACCACTGGCAGCAGGCCGGGGAGCCCGCACGCGCGCTGCCGTCGGTGGTCGCCGCAGCCCGCGCGGCCGAGCGGCTGTACGGCTTCGCGGAGGCGTACCGGCACTGGGCGCTCGCGCTGGAGCTCACCCCGGACGCCGATCCGGGGCGCACGGACCTGCTCGCGCACGCCGCCGAGTCCGCGCACCGCTGCGGCGAGCACCAGCGTGCCCTGTCCACCCTCGAAGAGCTCGCCCGGCGCGACGACGCCCCCGGGGTGTGCGCGTTGCACCTGCGCCGGGCCCGCTACCTGGCCGCCGCTGGCCGCGCCGCGACTGCCGAGATCGAGTACGAGCGCGCCCTCGCGGCCTCGGCGTGCACTCCCTCGGAGAAGGCCAGCGCCGCCGCCCACCTCGCCGAGCTGCTCGTGCACCTCGGCCGGTACGCCGACGCCGGGGTGCGCGCCCGCGACGCCCTCGACCTGGCCGACCGCGCCGACGGCTCGACCGCGGACCTCGTACGGGCCAGCGCGGCGCTCGGGTTCAGCCTCGCCTTCCGGGAGGATCCGGACGCCGGGCTCGCCGTCATCCGGCAGGCCGTGGAGATCGCCGAGCGCTCCGGGCACCCGGACGACATCGGGTGTGCGTACCTGCACCTCGCCGAGCTGCTGACCAACCCGCTCAACAACATCGAGGAGGGCGTGCTCGTCGCCCGCCGCGGCGCGGAGAAGCTCGCGGCGATCGGGCAGGGGCGCACATATCAGACGCGGTTGCTGGCGATCGCGGCGAACGGGTTGTTCCGGGTGGGTCAGTGGGCGGAGGCCGAGCAGGTGCTGGCCGCCGCCATGCGGCACCGCCCGTCGGGGGCCGACGCGGTCGAGATCCTGCTGGCGCGGTGCCGGTTGTGGGTGGGTTTCGGCGACATCGCGGCGGCCGACCGGGACCTGGACGCGGTCGCCACGATCCTCGCCGGCGGCGGGGCGCGCCACGTCATGCCGATGCTCACGCTGCGCGCGGGCCTGGCGATGTGGCAGGGCCGGCACGCCGAGGCCCGGTCGGCGGTGCAGCGCGGGCTCACCGAGACCCGCTCCGACGACCTCGTGCTGCTGGGCGTGCTGGCGTGGCACGGGCTGCGCGCCGAGGCGGAGGCGCAGGTCGGCGGCACGGTCCCGGTGGACGCCGGTGCGGTACGCCGCCTGCAGGTGGTGGTGGACCGGGTCGCCCGCAACGCCGGGAGCGCGCCGGCGCCCGTACGCGCGGTCGTCGACGGTTATCTGGACCTGTGCGCCGCCGAGCTGAGCCGGATCGAGGAGCGCAACGATCCCGAGCTGTGGGCCAAGGCGGCCGCCGCCTGGGACCGGCGGCACCAGCCGTACCCGGCGGCGTACTCCCGGCTGCGGCAGGCCGAGGCGTCGTTCGCGCGCCGCACCCGCCGGGCCGCGGCGACCACCGCGATCCGGGAGGCGTACGCGACCGCGCAGGCCATGGGCGCCAAACCGTTCGCCGCGGAGATCACCCAGGTCGCGGGCCGGGCCCGGGTCGCGCTGACCGGCGACGAGGAGATCGTGACGGCGGTGCCGGCGCGGCCGGGCGACGAGCTCAGCATGCTGACCGATCGGGAACGCGAGGTGCTGGCCGCGGTCGCCGAAGGGCTGACGAACCGCGAGATCGGCCAGAAGCTGTTCATCAGCGAGCGGACCGTGGGCGTGCACATCGGCCACATCTTCGACAAGCTCCAGGTCCGTACGCGGGTCCAGGCGAGCCGGGTCTACCTCCGCGCGGCGTGACCGTTTCGTTATCTACGTACGGGAGATACGTCGTTCTACCGATCCCCGCGTAGGCCGCCGGTGCCAGGCTGGGTCTCGTTCGGGGGAGCACCGCCCGGCGGCCCGGTCGCCGGGCGGTGCTGGAGGGCCTCCGCGGAGGACGTCAGTGGAGGATCCATGATCACCGAGTCGGTCTGGGGACCAGTGCAGCGGGAGATGGCCGACGTGCTGGCCACGTACCCCGATGACGTGCCCGCCGTGGTCGATCAGCTGACCAAGCTGCAGGACGTCCTCGACCGGGTGCCGCCGCTGCTGGGCAGCAACCCGGTCGCCGACTTCAACAAGCAGTACCTGACGATCACGACGTGCGTCCTGGAACGGCTGTACGCGGGCAGCTTCGCCGACCCGGCTTTCCTCGCCCGGCTCGACGTCGAGTTCGCCGCCCGGTACTTCGACGCGCTGCGCCAGTGGTCCGACATGAGCTCCGGCTGTCCGAAGGCGTGGACCGTACTGTTCCACCGGATCCCCTGCCCGGACGCGCGGCCGCTGCCCTCGGCGGCCGCCGGCCTCAACGCGCACATCAGCTACGACCTGCCGTTCGCGCTGGTCACCACGTTCGACCACCAGGGCTGCGACCCGGTGGACGACAGCGACCAGCACCATGACTACCTGCACCTCAACGACATCTTCGCCGCCCAGATCCCGGGCCTGCGCCGCGGCTACCTCGAACGGTGGCAGCTGCTCGTCGACATGATGAACGGCGACCTCGACGACTGGTGGCAGGGCGGCGTCGTGGAGTACACCCGCAACGTCGCTTGGCGCAACGCGCAGCGGCTGTGGACCGTACGCCACGACCTGCAGGCCCTTGGCCGCGAACGCGGCCGGCTGGACCACACCGCGGAGGCCGTCGGCAAGCTGCTGCTGTCGCCGATGGGCGCCATCCTGCAGTGATTCTTTGATGAGGGGGCGGGGCAGGGCCCGCGCTCGGACGGCAACGAGCGCGGGCCCTATCCCATCGACCGCTACCCGATGACGATCAGGCGCGCGACGGCCGCGTCGCCGTCCTTGCGGCCGGCCACCCCGATCGTCGCGCCGGTCCTCACGGCGTCCACCGCGACCTTCTTCTTGTCCTGCTTCTTGTCCTGCACGACCCGCAGCTTGTCGCCGAGCGTCCAGGTCTGCGCGAAGCCGTCCGAGGACTTGACGCTGACGGTCTTGCCGTCGGCGGCCGTGACGGTGCCGCGCTGCACGACGATCGTCCGTACGCCGTCCTTGCCCTGCACCGCCACCTCGCCGTGCAGGGTGTTCTTGCGCAGCAGCCGCCGCGCGCCGGGCCGGTGCTCGCCCGGCTTGCCCGGTGCGGCGCTGGGCTCGCCCTGCAGCGCGACGGTCCGCAGGGCGGCGGTCTCGTCGGCCACGTCGGCGCCGGGGGCCGCACCGGGGGTGCCGCAGCCGGTGAGGGTCAGCAGGCCGGCGAGGCCCGCCGTGGTGAGGGTCAACGCGATGCGGTGTCGAATCATGGTGATCACCCTGCCCCCGCGATGCGCGGGATGCGTCAGCGTCAGGTTCGGGTTGTGTAAGGCAGCGTCACGACGAACTGCGCGCCGCCCTCCGGGGCGTGACCGGCCTCGATCGTGCCGCCCAGCCGGGCCACGAGCCGGGCGGCCAGGGCCAGCCCGAGACCGCTGCCGGTCTTGCGCACGTGCCGGTACCGCTGCTGCAGCGCACCCCGCTGGAACGCCACCGCCAGGTCCTCGTCGGTGAGCCCGGGACCGCCGTCGCGGACCTCCACCACGCCGCCGCGCTCGCCCGCCCGTACGGCCAGCACCAGCGGCGCCCCCGCCGGCACCACCCGCAACGCGTTCTCGCACAACCCGTCGAGCACCTGCCGGATCCGCCCCGGGTCGGTGTCGACCACGATCGGCCGGTCCGGCACCTCCACCGAGAACCGCGGACCGTCCGGTGTGCACCGTGAGACCCACGCCTCACCCGCCGAGCGCACCAGCTCGGCCAGGTCCACCGCGACGACGTCGACCGGCAGGTCCGCCGCCTCCAGCCGGGACAGCACCAGCAGGTCCGAGATGAGCCGGTCCAGCCGGTCCGCCTCGGCGACCATCGTGGCGCCCGCCTTGACCGCGCCGTCATCGGTCACGACGCCGTCCGCCAGCGCCTCGGCGTAGCCGCGGATCGTGGCGAGCGGCGTCCGCAGCTCGTGGGAGACCGACAGCAGGAACTCCCGCTCCCGGCCCTCGCTGATCTGCAGGGCCGCGCCGAGCCGGTTGAGGGCCACGGCCAGCTCGGCGGCCTCCGCGGGCGGGCGTACGGCGAGCCGCACCGACCGGTCCCCCGCCGACAGCCGCCCCGCCGCCACCGCAGCCTGCCGCAGGGGCCGCGCGATGAAGTGCGCGAGCAGCGCGCCCGCGCCGACGCCACCGAGCAGCCCGGCCAGCAGCGCCACCCAGACACCGCCGAGCACGCGGGCAGCGGTGCCGGACACCACGCCCCGGGTCAGCACCACACCGCTGTCGACACCGCGCAGCGGCCGCCCGGCGATGAGCACGGCCTCCCCGTCGACGATCCCCCGGGTGTCGACGACCGTGCCGGACGCCACCTGCGTGACCACCCGCTCCGGCAGCCCGGGCCGGTCGACGACGCCCCGCCGGACGAGGTAGAGGTCGATGCCGTCGTCCCGCAGCCGCTGCACGATCCGCTCCCGGACGACGGCGCGCTCGCTGGTCAGCAGCTCGACCGCCACGGCGGCCTTCTCGGCCAGGTCGGCGCGGGCCGCGCTGTTGGCCGACCGCACCGCGATCGGCAACGCGACCATCGCGGTGATGATGACGGAGACGACCGCGGTGGCGGCGGTGACCAGGACCGTCCGGCCGGCCAGCGTCGCGAAGAACCTACGCATCGGCGGTGTAGCCGACGCCGCGCACGGTGCGGATCACCCCGGCGGCGGCGCCCAGCTTGGCGCGGACCTGGGCGACATGGACATCGACCGTACGCGTGCCCGCGTGCGACGCGTACCCCCACACGCTCGCCAGCAGCTCCTCGCGGGTGAACACGCGCCCGGGCCGGCCGAGCAGGTGCCCGAGCAGGTCGAACTCGGTGGGGGTCAACGCCAGCGGCGAGCCCTCCACGGTGACGAGCCGCCGCGCCGGGTCGAGGGTCACCGGCCCCACCGAGCGCACCCGGCCCCCGTCCGGCGGACCGGCGGCGCGGCGCAGCAGGGCCCGCACCCGGGCGACGAGCTCCCGTGGGCTGAACGGCTTGGTGAGGTAATCGTCGCCACCCAGCTCCAGGCCGAGAATCCGGTCCACCTCGTCGTCGCGCGCGGTCAGGAACACCACCGGGGTCCAGTCGCCGTCCTCGCGCATCCGCCGGCAGATCTCGGTGCCCTCCATGCCCGGCAGCGCGATGTCCAGCACGCAGGCGACCGGCCGCATCCGCCGTACGGCCGCCAGGCCCGCGGCGCCGTCATGCTCGACGTGGACGCCGAACCCGTCCCGGGCCAGGTACAGCCGGACGAGGTCGGCGATGGGCCGCTCGTCCTCCACGACCAGGATCAGGCCCTTGGCGGGTGCGTCGCTCACCCGCCCATTCTGCCCGGGCCCGGGTGCCCCGGATGTTCGGATCAGGTACGGATCCGCCAGGGCCGCCGCGGCCGCACCGGGCCGGGCCGCACCCGGCCGGGGTGATCGCGCCGTGCCCGCGGGCGGGTGTTGGATAGGGGCGTGACCCGACCCGTACTGCTGCTGGACGTCGACGGGGTGCTCAACCCCTTCGGCGCCTCCACCTGCCCCGACGGCTACCTGGAGCACGAGTTCTACCCGGGCGAGGGCCCGGAGCGCTACTGTCCCGGCCACGGCGCCTGGATCGCCGAGCTGGCCGGGGCCGGCGACGTGCACTGGGCCAGCGCGTGGGGCGAGGACGCCAACTCGCTGCTGGTGCCGATGCTGGGCATCGACCCGCTGCCGGTGGTGCGATTCCCGCCGCTGCCGTTCAAGCCCGAGGACAAGGTCCCGGCGATCGCCGCCGCGGCCGGGGACCGGCCGGCCGCCTGGATCGACGACAACCACACCGACGCCGGCCGCCGCTGGGCCGCCGGGCGCGCCGCGCCGACGCTGCTGGTCAGCATCGACTCGGCGATCGGCTGGACCCGCGACGACGTCGACCGGGTCCTCGCCTGGGCCCGCGAGCTGTAGACCGTTCCCGGCCTCGTTGCCGGTCGGGATGACCACGAGCCCGGCCGGCCCGTAGCGACGCCGCGGGCGGGGGGGGGGGGGGGGGGGGGGGCCCCCCCCCCCGCCCCCCCCCCGGGGGCCGGCGGGGGGGGGGGGGGGGGGGGCCCCCCCCCCGCCCCCCCCCCCCCCGCCACGGGGACTCAGGCGTTCTGCCAGAGGCCGATCAGGTTGCCCTCGGTGTCGCGGACGTACGCCGAGAACCCCATCTCACCCACCGCCTGCCGCCCGATCTCCACCTTGCCGCCCAGCTTCTCGACGCGGGCGAGCGACTCGTCCAGGTCGTCGACCCCGATCGTGATGACCGGCGCGGTGATCGGGCCCTGGCGGGCGAGCATGCCGCCGTTGATGCCGCCCGCCTCGCCCGGCCGCCCGGACTCGTCGGTCTGCGTCGTGGTGACGAGGGTGTAACCCATGCCCGGCATGGACTGCATCCCCCAGCCGAAGGCCTCACGGTAGAAGCCGTGCGCCCGCTCGGCGTCGTCGAACGGAACCTCGAAGTGGACCACGCTGTCCATCGTTTCCCCCTCGTTGCCGGGATCCTCACCTCTGACGCTAGACCTGGGGGCCGGCAAAAACGATGGTCTCAGCTGCGGTACACGCCCAGCTCCCACAGCGAATATCCGTACGTGGTGGCTCGGCTGGTGCCGTTGACGCGGACGTAGCGGCCGGAGCCGTTCACGGTGAGGTCGTCGAAGCCGCCGTTGCCCGAGCCGGTCGAGTAGACCGTGCTCCACGTGCTGCCGTCGTTGGAGACCTGGACCGTGTACGCCTTCGCGTACGCGTCCTCCCAGGCGAGCAGCACGCGGTTGAACGACTGCACCGAACCGAGGTCGACCTGCAGCCACGCCGTGTCGACCCATTCGCTGGCCCAGCGGGTGCCGTAGTCGCCGTCCACCGCGTACGCCGGCAGCTGCGGCCCGTTCGTGCCGGTCGGCTGGTACGTCGACGCGGTGGCCGGCTTGCCCTTCGACAGGTTGGTGCCGGGGACCGTCGGCGGCACCACGCGGAACGAGCGCTGGTCGATGCCCACGTTGCCCTGGCCGTCGTACGCGTACACGTAGACCTTCCAGACGCCGAGCTTCTCCGGGGCGCGGGCGGTGAACGTGCCGTTGCCGTTGTCGGTGAAGGTGACGTGCCGCAGGCCGGTGTTGCCGGTGATGTGCTTGTCCGAGTACATGAGGTTGTAGCGGATCAGGTCGCCGTTGCGGTCGGTGGCCGATGCGCTGACGGTGAACGTGCCACCCGCGGGGACGGACGTCTGGTTGCTCACCGACATCGCCGTGATCTCCGGCGGCGTGTTCGCCGAGGCCTGGCCGGTGTACGCCTGCTTCAGCGCGTGATAGCCGAGCCGCCGCCAGCCGCCGGTGAAGGTGTTGAGCCAGACGCCGCCGAAGTCGTTCTCGAGTCCGTAGTGGAACTCCGTCGCCCCCAGCGCCACGCCGGGATGCGACTTGATGGCGTTCCAGCTGGCCGTGTACCCGGCGCGCTTCTGCAGGTCGGTCGGTTCGGTGGGTACGCCGTTGACGTCGGCGGGCACCTCCCACTCGCCGGCCGGTCCGCCCTCGGTGACGATGTACGGCTTCGTGTAGCCGCCGTTGATCCAGTCCTGCTTGACGTTGCCGATGGCGCCGTACGAGTTGACGGCCAGCAGGTCGAGGTCGGGCGCGTACTGCTTGTAGTACGGCCAGGCGCCCGTGTACGCGTCCGTCGAGGTGACCGGGTGGTTGGGGTCGGCAGCGTGGATGGCCTGCGCGACCTCGTTGACGAATTTCGCGTACCCGACGCGCCGCGCCTCGACCTCGGCGGCGGACAGCCCGTGGTCCTGCATGGTGAGGATGACCTCGTTGCCGACGTCCCACATCAGCACGCCCTGCCGGTTCTTGAGCGCGTTGACGCGGGCGACGATCTCGGCCTTCACGGAGTTCTTGTACGCCGTGTCGTTGACGTAGTCGGCGCCCTGGTTGAGCCAGTGCCCGACGATCACCTTGATGCCCTGCTGCGCCGCCCGGTCGAGCAGCGCCGGCGTGTTCGCGTCGTCCACGCCCCAGATGCGGATCGTGTTGACGCCCATGGACTTCAGGTCGCGCATGTAGCCGTCCGCGGCCGCCTGCGGCGGACCGTAGGTCAACCCCTTGATCTCGTACGGCGAGCCGTTGACGCTCAGCTGCCAGTTCCCCTGCGTACCCGTGACCCGGACGGTCGACGGCCCCGCGGGGGTGGCCGGGTCGGTCATCGCGGCCGGCGTGCTGCCGGTGGCGCGGGCGACCGTGACCGAGTCGACGGAGAGCACGCCGCCCGAGGTGGTCTCCGGGGTGGGCGTGGTGAAGCCGGCGATCGCGTTCGGCAGGCTGCCGCCGATGGCGAGGTCGAAGCGCAGGAAGAAGCCGTGGTGCACTGCCGCGGCCCACGCGGTCACGCCGACCTGGGACTCGCGGACCACCCAGGTCTGCCGGCCGTCGAGGTAGAAGCGGATCTCCTCGTCGGTCTTCGTCCGGTCGATGATCTGCGTGTACTCGTGGTAGCCGGTCTGGCAGCCGGTGCACGAGGCGAAGCCGCCGGCGCGTCCGTCGTACTCGTTGCACGGGCCGCCGGGCGCGGTGCCGCAGTGCAGGGTCTGTGACAGCTGGTTGCGGCCGTTGACGTCGGTCATGATGTCGGTCTCGCCGACACCGGGCCAGTTGGTGTAGTTCCCGCGGTACGCGGCTCCGGTCGCACGGAAGCCGGGCCAGTAGCCGAGTCCGTTGGCGACGTCGGGCTGCTTGAGGACGGCGGTGAACTTGAGCTGCTCGCCGGCGCGCGGCTCGAAGTCGGTGCGCTGCGTCTCGATGCGCCCGGAGGTCCAGGTACCGGAGCCGTCGCGGATCGCCTTGATGGCGAGCCGGCCGTTGCCGTCGAGGGAGACGTTGGCGGTGGAGCTGCTCGCCGTCTCGACCTCACCGGTTCCCCAGTTGGCCGCGCCGCCCGGGTACTGGGTGCCGGTGCGCAGCAGCCAGTTGGCCCCGCTGGGCGAGGTGTTGGCCGGACCGGTGAAGTCGTCGGTCCAGACGGTGTTCCAGTCGCCGGGGATCGTTGTCGGCGGCGTGGTGGGCGGTGTGGTCGTACCGCTGCTGCCGTAGACCTTGAACTCCCACAGCGAGTAGCCGTAGCCCGTGCCGCGGCCGGTGCCGTACATCCGCACGTAGCGGCCGCTGCCGTTCACGGTGAGCGTCTCGGTGCCGCCGGCACCGGTGGCGGTGCTGTAGATGTCGGTCCAGGCGGTGCCGTCCGGCGAGGTCTGGATCTTGTACGCCTTGCCGTACGCGGTCTCCCACTGCAGCACGACCTGGGTGACCGTCGCGGTGGCGCCGAGGTCGACGCTGATCCACTGCGGGTCGGCGAACTGGCTGGACCAGCGCGTCCCGGCGTTGCCGTCGACGGCGTTGCCGGGGGTGACGTCGTTGCCCTCCTGCGAGGACGCGGTGACGGGCTTGCCCTGGGAGAGCAGGGTGTCCGCGGCGTGCGCGGTGAGCTGCACGGTGCCGACGTACGCGGCCACCACGGCCAGCGCCGCGAGGGGTGCCAGCCGGCGCAGGCGGCGGCGACGGGGTGGCGGGCCGCCGGCGGACGGCGGGGCCGGAGGAGAAGCCGGGTGCACGGGGAACTCCTGACGCTCGGGGACTTCAGGGTGCGGAGTCGGGGAACTCCGGGGGATCGGTGGAGAGCGCTCTCCACGTGGCCGCAGTGTTACGCTCGCTTTTCCTTCATGTCAATAGAAGGGGTCGACCAGCGCGGACGAAGTGGGGCCAATCAGACACAGCTGCCGAGGTCTCGGAGAGCGCTTTCCAGGCCGGGGTGTGCATGAGGATGGTCCGGGGCGGGGACTGACCACGCATGCGAGTCGTGACGTGGAACGTCTGGTGGCGCTTCGGCGGACGCTGGCCCGAGCGGGAGCCGCGGATCGCCGCCGCGCTGGCCCGGCATTCGCCCGACCTCGTCGCCCTGCAGGAGACGTGGGGCACCGCCGGCGGCTCCCAGCCCCGGGCGCTGGCCGACCGGCTGGGCCTGCGCGGGTCCGTGTTCGTGCCGACGTCGCTGCCGCCCGTACCCCCGGAACCGGAGACGCCCGACCAGGCGGGCGTCACGATGGGGATCGGGCTGATGAGCCGGTGGCCGCTGCGGTCGGTGGAGGTGTACGACCTGCCGCACGACCTGCGCACCGGCCCGGCGCCGACCGCGGTGCTGGCCACAGTGGACCACCCCGCCGGGCCGCTGCACACGTTCGTCACCTGCCTCGAATGGCAGCCCCAGTACGCGCCGGACCAGCTGGCGCAGGCGCGGGTGCTGGCCCGGCTGGCCGCCGACCCCCGGCTCGACGGCCCGCTGCCGGTGCTCGTGATGGGCGACCTCAACGCGTACCCCGGGCAACCGGAGATCGCGCCGCTGAGCGAGACGCTCGTCGACCTCTGGGCGGCGGCCGGCGGATCGCCGGACGCGGTGACGCTGGACCCGGCGCACCCGCAGGCGCCGGTCGAGGCGACCCACCTGATCGGCCGCCGGATCGACCACATCCTCGCCCGGCCCGGCGATCCGGCGCGTCCGCTGCGGCCCACCCGGGCATTTCTCATCGGCGACCGGCCGGACGAAGGGCTGTACGCCTCCGACCATTGGGCGCCCGCGGTGGACCTCACCGAATCCGATTCGTGAATTGACACCGGGGCGGGCGGCGTCAAGACTCCCATTCGTGAATCGATATCCCCGTCGCTCCCTCACGGCGGTGTGCATTCTCATCACCGTGCTCGGACCGGCCGCTTGCGCCGCCGCCGAGGACCCGGTCGCCGGCCCGTCGCCCTCGCCCACGGCCGGCGGCGCGGGCTTCTTCGGCGGCACCGACCTCGCCTGGGTCGAGATCACCATCGCGATGGACGAGGAGCTGCTGCCCCTGCTCGCGCTGGTGCCGGCCAACGGCTCCGACCCGGCCCTCAAGGCGCTGTCCACCGAGGTCACGGGCGTGCACGAGCGTGAGCTGACGGCGCTGCGCGGGCTGCACGACCAGGCGAAGCTGCCCGCCGAGAACCCGCACAAGGGCATGCCGATGCCCGGCATGGTGACCCCCGAGCAGGTCACGGCGGCGGCCGCCGCCCGCGGGAAGGCGTTCGACGACCTCGTCCGCGACCACCTCGAGGCGCATCTGCGGCAGGGGCTCAAGCTCGCCGAGAGCGAACGGAAGTCCGGCGTCGAACCGCAGACCCGCGCCCTCGCCGCCGAGGTGCTGCGCACCCGGCGGACATATCTGACCCGGCTCGGAAAAGGCTCGTGAATTTCGGTTATCGCGGTACGGGGAAATCGTCCGGGGCCCACGACCCGGACGATTTCCCCGTACGGGATCAGGGAAGTTCGTAGTTCTCGTTCAGGGCCGCACCGCGGTCCGGCTTGTACTGGTCGAAGCCGCGCGGGTCGCACTGCAGCCCGCCGTTGATGCAGTGGGTGACGAGCGCGTTGAGCGTCGGGGCGTCCCACGCGTTGTAGAAGTCGTAGTGGAACGAGTAGCCGCGCCCGCTCGCCAGCCGCACGTTGGCCATGTTCCCGCTGACCGGGAACGCCATCTTGAACTCGATCATCGGTACGGCCACCGGGTGGCTCGCCGGGCAGACCCCGACCACCGGGTACGCCATGTGACTCTTGTGGTCGGGCGTGTCGAGGTGGATGCCGTCCCAGCAGCTCGGCGCCTGGTAGCGGATGTTGAGCTGGCTGCCCGCCACACAGTTCGCCGGGAAGTCCCAGTTCCGTACGCTGTCGCCGCACTCCCAGCCCTCGACGGCGCCCGGCGCGTTCTTGAACTCGTCGAGCGAGGCGGACGGGCTGCCGACGACGTACCGCAGCCCCGGCGGGGACGGGCGCACGCTGCGGTAGTCGATGACGCCGCTCTTGTAGTAGATGACCTGCCGGCCGACCGGCTGCACGGCGGTGTCACCGTTGAGCAGCGTCGGCATCCAGTAACCGGTCTTGTCGCCCGGCGTGATGCACGACGTCTGACCGGCCTGCAGGCCGGCGAGCGTGGTGGCCGCGTTCGTGGTGCTGTTGCCCATGAACGTGTGCGAGTGCGAGGCGCCCGGCATGTTCGGGAACACGATCGGGTCGTCGGGCAGGTTCGACCGGCTCACCGAGCAGTTCGCCTGGAACTCGTGGTGCGTGGTCGGCGGGTTCGTCGCGGGCGGGACGGCGGTGGACGGGACCACCCCGGTGACGGGCGGGTTCGCGTACACGTAGCCGCCGCCGTTCGGGGGTGTGGTCGTCGACGCCGTGCCGTAGACCTGGAACTCGTACAGCGAGTAGCCGTAGCCGGTGCCGCGCTGGGTGCCGTACATGCGCACGTACCGGCCGCTGCCGTTGACCGTCAGCGACTGCGTGCCGCCCGTACCGTTCGTCGTGCTGTAGATGCTCGTCCAGGTGGTGCCGTCCGGGCTGGTCTGGATCTGGAAGGCCTTGGCGTACGCGGCCTCCCACTGCAGGACGACACGCGAGACGGTGGCCGTGCCGCCGAGGTCGACGCGCAGCCACTGCGGGTCGGCCCACTGGCTGCCCCAGCGCGTCTCGGCGCGCCCGTCGACCGCGGCGGCGGCCGGGGACTCGCCGTTCTCCAGCGATGAGGCGAGCGCGGGGCGGCCCTGCGAGAGCAGGGTGTCGGCCGCGTGCGCCTGCTGGACGCCGACCGCGAGCAGGGAGCCCGCCACTACGGTCGCGCCGAGCGGGGCGAGCAGCCGCCTGAGCTTTGTTCTCATGGGATCTCCATAAGGTTGTTGATCGTCTGGGGTGATGCCCTGGATGCCCGGGGACGGTGGGGTGTGGCTGATGGTTTCTTGTCGTTGGGTGGTTTCCGAGGAGTGGCCGCCCTGCCGTTGCCGATGGCCTGG